>NZ_JACHMP010000001.1:0-4800000 GCF_014204985.1 Streptosporangium becharense
ACAGCTCCTAACGCCATACGCCCGCCTTTCCTGGAGGTGATCGCACAAGATCGCCGGTCGGCATGAACTGCTCGGGGCCGCCCGGCCCTGCCGAATAATCGGCCCGGACCCTCCCCGTCGCCGCCTGCGAGGGTCCGGGTACGCATCAGTCATGAGCAAGCACACACCGATGGACAAGGACGCTGCCGCAACGCTCCATGCAGGGCCTCCAGCAGGCAGAAGGTGCAGGCGGCGCGATCCAGCGAATCGTCGGGCAGGGGCGGGTTGTGATACACCAGCCGCCGCCACGACCCGCTCACCAGTCCGTCGTGCTCGCGCATGTGCTCGACTCCGGCGTGCTCGCAGCGCGCCGGCAAGGTGGGCGGGTCCTTGACCGCTTTCACGATCGGCGTCCCGGCCGGGGTGCAGCTCCCGGATCTCGCCCTGATGGTCCCACTTGGTCTGGGCCCGCTCCGGATATAGCTTGATGCGCGACGGGTCCGCCACACCGATCTGCTCGTTTACGTGGTCCACCGCCACCTGCGGCACATCCCGCGGATCAAGCAGGAACGTGCCGAGCATCCGCTCGGTGCCCCATCGAACCGCGAACCCCAGCCGGGTTGTGAGGACCGCGCTTCTCCGCCACCTTGGCCAACGCCGGGGCGTCCAGATAGAAGAACCGCTCCAGATCGGCTGGCGACGGCGCCGCCGGGAACCGGCCATACCGGCTTACCTGCTCATCAAACAGATACTCGGCCACAAGCCGCGAAGCTGAACGATCAACCGCTGGTTACCGGCAAGTACCCCCAACCTGAGATCTAGATCGTTGAGCCATGCTCAGCGCACCTGTGCTGAGCTGGGTAAAGTCCTTAACGTTGTTCCCTGGGGAGATGGTCCCAGCACCCCGATACGAGCCCGCGGCCGACCGGCGCCTCACTCCCCGGCGGCGTCGAGCCGGGTCGTGACCTGGGTGGCGAGCCGCCGCAGGGCGTCGACCTGATCGGGACCGAGGACGTCGAAGAACAGGTGCCGGACGGCGGCGACGTGGCCGGGGGCGGCGGCGGTGATGGCCTCTCGCCCGGCCTCGGTGAGCACGACGAAGGCGCCCCTGCCGTCGTCGGCGCACTCCCGGCGTTCGACCAGGCCGCGGCGCTGCATCCTGCTCAGGTGGTGCGACAGGCGGCTCTGCTCCCAGTCGAGTGCGCGTTGCAACTCGTAGGGACGCAACCGGCCGCCGGGCACGTCGGTGAGGTGGACCAGCACGTCGTAGTCGGCCAGGGACAGGCCGCTGGCCGCCTGCAACCGCCGGTTCAGCTCGGCGCTCAGCCGCCCCTGCATCCGCAGGTAGGCCCGCCAGGCGAGTTGCTGGTCGTCGTCGAGCCATCGAGGGGTGTCCATGGACCCACTCTACCCAATGTGCATGACACATCATGAACTTGTGGAATGAATGACACGTCATATAGGTTGACGGCGGTGAATGACACATCATCTTCCCTGTGGAGGGAACCGACATGACCCCCGCGGCCCTCGGCCTCACCGCGCTGACCGCGCTGACCGCGCTGACCGCGCTCACCGCCGCACCGGAGACCGGCGGCCTCCCGGTCGGCGACAGGATCGTGATGAACTCCGAGGCCTCCGCGATCAGGAACACCTGACCCGCCCCGCCGCCGGCGGGCACGCCCGGCGACGCCGACCGGCAGGGCCGCACCCGGCCCGCCTTCTCCTCTTCCTGGAAGGACCCGTCCCATGCGCACCTCACCGACCCCGACCGTGGACGTCCGCCGCGCCGACGAGCGCTTCACCACCGCCATCTCCTGGCTGGACTCCAAGCACTCCTTCTCCTTCGGCGGCCACCACGACCCGGCCAACACCCACCACGGGCTGCTGCTGGTCAACAACGACGACGTCGTGCGGCCCGGCGCCGGCTTCGACACCCACCCGCACCGCGACATGGAGATCGTCACCTGGGTGCTGCAGGGCTCCCTGGTCCACCAGGACTCCGAAGGTCACAACGGCGTCATCTACCCCGGCCTGGCCCAGCGGATGAGCGCCGGCACCGGCATCCTCCACTCGGAGAAGAACGACTCCTGGCGCCTCCAGGGCGGCACCGCCCACGACGAGCCGGTGCACTTCGTGCAGATGTGGGTCGTGCCCGACGAGAGCGGCATCGCCCCGGGCTACGAGCAGCTGGAGATCGACGGCGAGTTGCTGGCCGGCGGCCTGGTGCCCGTCGCCTCCGGCATGGCCAAGCACGACGGCGCCGCCGCCATCCGCATCAAGAACCGCTACGCCGCGCTGCACGCCGCCCGCCTGCAGCCCGGCCGGAGCGTGCAGTTGCCCGAGGCGCCCTTCCTGCACCTGTTCGTCCCCCGCGGCGCGGTCACCCTCGAAGGCGCCGGGCAACTGGCCACCGGGGACGCGGTGCGCCTGACCGCCACCGGCGGCCAGAAGGTCACCGCCACCGAGCCGGCCGAGATCCTCGTGTGGGAGATGCACGCCACCATCGCCGCCTGAACCCGCCACGGCCCGGCGGCGCTCACCCCCTCGACGACGCGTGGCGCGATCCGACCGGCGAGGGGAACCGGCGGCCGCCCGTGCCCGCCCGGGTGGCGGTCGGCCGCCCGCCCGGCTCGCGGCGTCGAGCAGTACGAGATCACGGTCGTGCGGCTCAGCGATCTCGCCGTCGACGGCCGCCCGGCGGCCGGGTGACACGGCTGAGCGCACGACCGGCCCGTCGCCCGCCACCACCGGATTCACGCGGCATTCACGCGGCACCGCCACCGGATTCACGCGGGACCGCCGGCTCCGGCCGGATTTGACCTTGTCCCTGGGACAAGGTCAGACGCTGGCCGGGTGAACCGTATCCTCCTCCTCTTCCTGGCAGCGGACGCCCTGTCGCTGCTGGGCAACTCGCTGATCGCCATCGTGCTTCCGCTGCTGGCGCTGGAACGCCTGGGTAGCGTGGGCGCTGCGGGCACGGTGTCGCTCGTGACCGCGCTGCCCCTCGTGGTCGGAGGGCTCGTGGGCGGCCTCGTCGTCGACCGGGTCAGCCGGCGGACGGCCGCGATCACCGGCGACGTGTCGTCGGCGCTCGCGGTGGCCGCGCTTCCGCTCGTCGACCTGGTCTGGGGCCTGGATCTCGGCTGGTTCGGCGTCCTGGGCGTCCTCGGTGCCCTGGCGGACATCCCGGCGATGACGGCCAGGGAGGCGATGGTGCCCGAGGTCGCCCGGTTGAGCGGTGCCGGGCTGGAACGGGTGACCGGCGTGCGCGAGGGCACCGGCGCCGCGATGATCATCATTGGTCCCGGTGTCGCCGGGCTCGCGCTGGCGGTCGCGTCGCCCGCGACGGTGCTGTGGGGCATCGCGGCGGTCTCCCTCGTCTCGGCGGTCTGCGGCCTCCTGCTCCCGCGCGCGGTCGGCGCGAAACCGGCCGGGCTACGCCGTCTCGGCGGGCTCCGGGACGCCCTCGGCGAGCTCCGCGCGGGATTCACCGTCCTCGGCGGGGACCGCCGGCTGCTGACGGTGATCCTGTTCGTCACCGCGTGCGCCGCCGTCCTCGCCTGTTTCCAGGGCATCATCATGCCCGTCCACTTCAGCCGCGCGGGCACCCCCGGCCTGCTCGGCACGATCCTCATCGCGATCGCCGCCGGCATGATCGCCGGTTCGGGACTCTACGCGGCAGCCGGAGGGAAGAGCCGTCGCCGGCCCTGGGCGACGGGCTCCCTCGCCCTCCTCGCCGCCGGCGTCCTGGTCCTCGCCACCCTCGCCTCCTACCCGGTCATCCTGCTCGGGGCGGTCGTCACGGGCGCCGGGATGGGTGTGCTCAGCTCCGTGTTCGCCGTGGTCACCCAGGAGGCGATTCCCGAGCACGTCCGCGGCCGCGTGTTCAGCGTGCAGAACATGTTCACCTCGCTCGCGTGCCCCGTCGCAGTCTTCACCACGGGAATGGCGATCGATCTCTCCACCCTCGCGACCACCTCGCTTACCCTGGGTCTGATCTGGGCGGTCACATCCGCGCTCGCCGCGGCCACGGCCACGTTCCGTGAGCTCGACGAGCGGGGCGACCGCCCCTGAAGGAAAGACCGCTGACCATGCTGACGATCGGTGACCTCGCCCGGCACTGCGGGACCACTCCCAAGGCGATCCGCCTCTATCACCGCAAAGGACTCCTTCCGGAGCCCGACCGCGCGGCCAACGGATACCGCCTCTACGACGCGACCGCGCTCATCCGCCTGCGGCGCATCCGCGGCATGCGCGACCTGGGTCTCCCACTGAGCCGGATCGGGGATCTCCTCGACGGGCAGGCGGCGGCCATGCATGACGCGCTCTTCGAACTGCGGGACGAGCTCGACGAGCAGGCGGCTCTCATCGCCCGCAAACGGTCCGCGCTGGAGCAGTTGCTGCGCGACGACCGGGACCCCGAACTGCCCGCCAGGCTCGGCACCGCCCTCGCCACGCTCAGGGCGGCCGGGCTGCCCGCGCCGATCCTGAACCGCGACAGGGAGGACCTCCTGCTCGTGATCACCCTGGCCGACGACCCCGCCGCGACGACCGAGCAGCTCACGACCATGTACGAGACTCTCGCCACCGCGCCGAATCTGTCCCGTTACGTAGAACTGTCACGCCGCTTCGCCGCCCTCGCGGACGGCGGACACGAACCGGCCGAGCTCGACCGGCTCGCACGCGACTACACCGGTTTCCTGCTCACCGCGCTTCCCGCCCTCGGCCGGACGGACGCCCCCGCCCACGGCGGGAAGGACTTCAGCGAGCTTCTCGGCGAGTACGACGAGAGCACCCTCGGACCGGCGCAACTCGCCGTGCTCAACGCCGTCCACGAGAACCTCGGCGCTCACCTGGAGACGGTGATCCCGCAGGCCCCGTCGTGACGCGGTCCGCGGGCGAGAGGCGCGGCAGCGACACCGCGCCGGTGACCGCGGCCACGCCGTACACGCGCGTCCCGCCGTCACCGCCGGGGATGTGGCCGCCCTCGACGCGGTCGCGGGAGCTCCTGCGGGGCTGAGGACACCACGTTCGCCGACTCGGGCGAAGCCAGGTCATCGCTCCTCGGGCAGGAAGGTCACCTGGGGCGCCCCGGTGCGGGGATGGACCGCCACCTCGCTGGCGACGCCGTACACACCGGCGATCAGCGAGGGGGTGAGCACCTCGGCGGGAGTGCCGCAGGCGGCCACCGCGCCGTCGGCCAGCACGTACAGCCGGTCGCAGAAGTAGGCGGCGAGGTTGAGGTCGTGCAGGGCGACCAGGGCCGTGGCCGGTAGGCGGCGCAGCAGCGTGAGCACCTCCAACTGGTGACGCACGTCGAGATGGTTGGTCGGCTCGTCGAGCACGAGCAGCGCCGGCTGCTGGGCCAGGGCACGGGCGATCAGCACCCGTTGCTTCTCACCGCCGGAGAGCCGGGCGTAGGGGCGGTCACCCAGACCGGCCGCGTCGACCGCCTCCAGCGAGGCGGCCACCAGACGGTGGTCCTCGACGGTGTCGCCGTCGAGGAGCCGCTTGTGCGGGGTGCGTCCCATGGCCACGACCTCCCGGACGGTGAGGTCGAAGTCGCCGCCCGGCTCCTGGACGACCGCGGCCACCACGCTGGCCAGCGCGCGGACGCTCAGCGACCAGGCGTCGCGTCCCCCGACGAGCACCTGCCCGGTGTCGGGCCGCAGCACCCGGTACACGGCGCGCAGCAGGGTGGACTTCCCGCTGCCGTTGGGGCCGACCAGCCCGACCACCTCACCGGGGGCGGCGTTCAACGACAGGTCGTGGACGATCCTGCGTGCTCCGGCGCTGAGTGAGACGTCCTCGATCCGCAGATCGGCGCCGCCGGGATCGCCGGGGCCGGTCCTGTCGTCCCGGGCGCCTGTGGAGCCCGCGTCGTTCCTGCTGCCCTTGCCGCTCCTGCCGTTCATGTCGTCGATGTCGTTCACGCCGCGTGCGCCTCACGGCGGCGGGCCTGCCGGCGCATCAGCCACAGGAAGAACGGGCCGCCGCACAGCGCGGTCAGCACGCCCACCGGGATCTCCTGCGGGGCGGTGACCGTGCGGGCGGCGACGTCGGCGCAGACGAGGAAGGCCGCCCCGCCGAGCGCCGCGGCCGGTATCAACCGGCGGTGGTCGCCGCCGACGACGAGGCGCGCGGCGTGCGGCGTCATCAGCCCGACGAAGCCGATGGGCCCGGTGGCGGCGACGAGCACCCCGGTCACCACCGAGAGCAGGACGAACATCCGGACGCGGAAGCCGCGCACGTCCAGGCCCATGGTGGCGGCGGCCTCCTCGCCGGCGAGCAGCAGGTTGAGCGACCGGCCCTGCAGGAACAACGCGACGGTGGCGGCCGTCAGCACGGCCGCCGGCAGCCACAGCGTCTCCCAGTGCACCCCGCCGAGCCCGCCGAGCGTCCAGGAGAGCACCTCTCGCGACTCGTTCTCCCGGTCCGCCGTCAGCAGCAGGAAACTGGTCAGCGCCGAGAACACCGAGGCGACGGCGACCCCGGCCAGCACCAGGTGGACGGAGGTGATCCGGCCGCCGACCCGGGCCGTCACGTACACCAGTGACAGCGCCGCCAGCGCACCGGCGAAGGCCGCCAGCGACAGGGACGGCCGGGTGCCGAACAGCGCGAAGCCGGAGACGATCGTCAGAACGGCGCCGAAGGAGGCACCGGAGGAGATGCCGAGCAGGTAGGGGTCGGCCAGCGGGTTGCGGACCAGCGCCTGCATCGCCGTGCCGACGACCGCCAGCCCGGCGCCGGTGACCGCGCCGAGCAGCACGCGCGGGGCCCGCACGTCGAAGACGATCGTCTCGCGTGTCCGCGTCCAGGTGACCTCGGACGGCCACGGCAGGCCGGCGCGGTGGCCGAGGACGCCCCACACCTCGCCGGCGGGCACCCGCACCGAACCGAGGCCGAGCCCCACCGTCATCGAGACCAGCAGGGCGGCCGTCAGCAGGACCAGGACGAGCGCGTACGGCGGGCGGGACCGCCGGGCGGCTCCCCCGGCGAGGCGGGGAAGGCGGCGCCGGAGCGCCGGTCCGGTCACCGGAACCGCTCGGGATGCAGTTGCCCGGCCAGTTCCTCCACGGCCTGCGGGGGCCGCACGCCGACGACGGTCGCGGTGAGCGGCAGCACCGCGAACCTGCGGTTCTTCACGGCGGGGACGTCGGCGAGGGCCGGCTGCGACTGCAGGAACCTCTTCTTCTCGGCCACGTTCCCCGGGTCGCCGTAGTCGTAGATGACGATGACCTCGGGCCTGCGGTCGACGACCTGCTCCCAGGAGACGTCGCCGAACACCTTGTCGAGGTCGCCGAAGACGTTGCTGCCGCCGGCCAGGCGGATGATCTCCTGGCCGATGCCGGTGCCCCCGGCGGTGAACGCCGTCTTGTCTCCGCTGTCGTAGACGAACACCGGCACCGGCCGGACGCCGCCGAGCTTGCCGGTGACCGCGTCGACACGCCGCTGCATGTCCTGCACGAGTCGTTCGGCCCGGTCGGCGACCCCGAAGATCTTCCCGACGGTGCGGATCTCCTCGTGCACGTGGTCCATGGTCAGCCGGCCGGCCGCGCAGTACTCCAGGTTGAGGTGGGTGTCGATGCCCGCGTCGGCGAACGCCTTGCGGGAGCGGCCCTCCTTCTCCGCGAACGCACTGCCGTAGCCGCCGTAGACCAGGTCGGGCCCGGCCTCCAGCACGGTCTCGAAGGAGGGCTCCTTGGCCGACAGCTCCGGGATGCGCTCGTACGCCTGCCGGTACTGCGCCAGCACCTCGGAGTCGGGGAAGGCCGTGCCGGCCATCGAGGACTCCAGGCCCAGGGCCAGCATCAGCTCGGCCGGGTGCTGGTGGATGGTCACCACCCGTGACGGGGGCCTCCGGTAGGTGGTGCGCACCCCGCAGTTGTCCACCGTCACCGGGAAACCGGCCGCGGCGGCGCCCGGCCGGGCCCCTCCCGGGCCGCCCGCCCGGGTGCCACCCGGGTCGCCTGCGCCGCCGCAGGCGGTCAGGAGCAGGGCGGCGACGGCCGACACGATGCCGCCGACGACGGCCGGACGGCGGGGACGCCGCCCGCCGGAACCGCCGGGAGATGGGGGAATGCCGAACACAGGAGCCTCCTGAGGTGTCCACGCGCCTCGAACGGACGTCGCGACGGCCCAGTCTCCTGACTCCCGGATCGGCGCTCACCCCGACCTTCCCGCTCGCGCAGTGGTCGACGTGGGGTTCGCTCCCCGGTCACAGTGGCGGGACCGTGCCGGACTCACACCGGCTTCCTGGTTTCCGTCGCGGTGACGATTAAAGCAGCATCCCCGTGCGTCACGACCGGCGGGGCGCCGTGGACGCGGACCGTGCTCACCGCACGGTGAGCACGGCCTCGCCCCACGGGCGACGGCCGGCCAGGTCACCGATCGCCGCGGAGCCGGATTGTCGGAGGGTGACGCTACGGTGGCGTCGGCCGAGCTTCGGTCTCCCGGCGGCAGGCCGGGCATCGACACGGAAGGCACCAGCACATGACCGTCGCCCTCACCGGTGACCCCCGCCCCGGCGGCGGGCGGGCCGGGCTCCCCCGCCCCCTTGCGAGCGTTGTGGGGTCCGCGCGTGGCTGACCGCAAGCACGGCCGCCCCGCGCCGGAGACGCACTCGACCGTCGCGGCCGAAGACTGGTACGGCGACGACCTGTCGGGGCAGAGCCACGAGCGGGTCGCCTTCGTCGGCGTGGACATGACCGAGACGGAGAGCCGGGGTGCGGTCTTCTCCGAGTGCACCTTCCAGGATGTCCGTTTCAATGCCTCCACGCACTCCGACACGGCGTTCCTGAACTGCACCTTCGTCCGGTGCACGTTCTTCGACGCCACCTTCACCAGGTGCAAGTTCGTCGGCAGCGTGTTCGACCGCTGCACCTTCGACCTGCTGAAGGTCAGCGGCGGAGACTGGTCGTTCGCCGGCCTGCCCGGGGCCGACCTGCACAGCGCCTCCTTCGTCGACGTGCGGCTGCGTGAGGCCGACCTCACCGGCGCGCGCTGCGAGGGCGCCACGCTCCGCGGGGCCGACCTGGCGGGCGCCTGGCTGCACAGCGCCAAGCTCTCCCGTTGCGACCTGCGGGGCAGCGAGCTGTCCTCCCTCGACCCGTTCAATGTCGAGATGAAAGGCGCGATCGTCGACATCCAGCAGGCCGTGGTGATCGCCGAGGCTCTGGGCCTGGAGGTGCGTCCCGGCTGAGCCGCCGGCGCCCGCCCAGCCCCGGCCCGGGGCACGATCGCGTCCAGGCCGGGGCCCAGCCGGCGGGGGGGCGATCGCACCCGAGCCGGAGCCCGGGTGCGATCGCCCCCCGCCGGGCGTCACCTGGTGGCGCCGGCCACCCACTTCGGCGCGCCGTACTGGTAGGCGCCGAGGCTCGGGACGGGGTCCGTCGAGCCGTCGTTCACACCGGGCAGCGGGATCGCCGCGTTCCGCGCCGGCGAGGCCTCGGACAGCCGGTAGTCGTGCCGCGCCGGGTCGGCGAACAGCGGGTCCACGTCGGCCGGCAGGTTGTTGGACAGCACCATGCCGCCGTTCGTGGCGTCCTTCAGCCCCCGGATCGGGCCGATGTTGTTGTACACCTTGGTGCCGGTCGAGGCGTTCGGCTCCTTGACGTAGAACATCGTCATGCCGCCGGTGTTGTTGTAGACGAGGTTGTCGCGCGAGCCGCTGCCCAGGCCGTTGAGCATGACGGTGCCCTCGGAGTTCCCCCACCCCACGTTGTTCGCGATGGTGATGTTGCTCTGCCCGTTGTCGGCGTAGACACCGGAGACCGCGAACGAGGTGACGCCCGCCGGCGGGGTGCCGTCGTGCAGGACGTTGTGATCGATCGAGGTCCGCAGCATGTCGGCGGCGCAGCAGGTGTAGATCGCGGCCGTGTCCAGGCTCAGCCGGGCGTACAGCGAGATGTCGTTGTAGGCGATCCGGTCCGGGCCGGGCGTGCCCCCGATGACGGTGTCCCACTGCAGGTTGACGCCGCTGCGGCCGACCCGGTAGATGGTGTTGTTCGTCACCGTCTGGCTGTTGCCCTGCACGGCGACCCCCGCCGCGTAGGTGCCCATGTAGTCCACGTCGTGGATCATGTTGTTGTGCGCGGTGTTCCGCTGCCCGCGCAGGGCGATGCCGTTGCCGGCGCTCAGCGAGAGGTCGCTGTTGACGACCTTGTTGTCCGTGCCGTTGAGGACGATGCCGGTGTCGGCGACGCCCCTGGTCACGGTCGATCCGCAGTCGGTGCCTCCGCGGGTGATGTCGGTGTAGTGGGACAGGTACGTGCCGGTGACGCCGTCGATCGTGACGCCGGTGCTGGCCACGCCGGTCTCGATGGTCGAGGCGAAGAGGCCGACGCCCGCGACCGTCGTGTGGCTCGCGTTCCTCAGGTCGAAGGCCAGCGACCGGGTCTTCGCCTCGATCACGTGCCGGTTGGGGGTGTCCTCGCCGTAGAGGTAGAGCCGCTTGCCGGCCGGGTCGTAGAACCAGGTGCCGGGGTGGGCGAGCTCGCCGATCTTGCCGGAGAGCGCGTACCGCGTCTCCTTCGGCACCACCTTACGGACGCAGGGCGGCACCGCGTCGAGGGTCACGGACCCCGCGTCGGAGTTCTTGATCGTGGACGTCGCCGTCACGTACCAGTAGCTCGTCAGCACCCGGGCGCCGTTCCAGTACCCGGCCGGGCGGGTCAGCGCGTCGTCGACGATGGTGGCCTCGGCGCTGCCGGGGCCGGCGTACTCCCGCACCGGGTCGAGCAGGTCGAGGCCCGGGTACGGGAACTGCGCCTCGACGTTCATCTTCCCGTCGGTGAAGGTCTGGACGGTGGTGACGTCGGAGCCGAGGTCGGCGCGCGCGCTGTGGACGTGGCCGGCCTCCACCGCCCTGCTGAACGGCGAGTCCGCCGCGAACGGGTCGGTCTCCGCGATGCGCGCCACATCCCGGGCGGTCACCTTCGACCAGCCCTTGATCCGCGTCGTACCGCTCAGCGTCACCCGGGCGCCGGGGAACGCGCGGTAGGTGACGGGCCGCTTCGCGGTGCCCGAACGGGCCGGTACCACGGTCTCCCGGTAGGTGCCCGACATGATCAGGCACGTGTCGCCGGGTGCCATGGCGTCGGCGCACTGCTGGATGCGGCGGTACGGCGCGGCGGGCGACCGGCCGGAGGCGGACTCCCCGCCCCAGGGGGCCACGTAGTACGTCCTGCCGCCGGCGTGCCCGCCCGCCTCGGCGGCCGCCGGTACGGAGGTCGCCGCACCCGCCGTCGTCAGGAGCAGCACGGCCGCCATCGGCCGGAAAGTCCGTAACACGTTCTCTCCCATTCGGTTGACGAATCGGTTGACGAGGCCGTTCAGCCCTTGACGGCACCGACCGTGAGGCCGCTGATGATGTGACGCTGCATGTAGACGAAGAAGATGACGACCGGTGCCACCGCCAGCAGCAGGTTGGGGAACACCTTCGTCAGGTCGGTCGAGTACTGGCTGATCCCCGCGTAGATCGCCGTCGTCACCGTGTACCTGCCGGACCCCGGGCTGAGCAGGATCTGCGGGCTGACGAAGTCGTTCCAGATGCCGATCGAGTTGAGGATCAGCACGGTCACCACCGCGGGCCGCATCAGCGGGAAGACGATCGTCCAGAAGGTCCGCAGCCTCCCCGCGCCGTCGATCATCGCGGCCTGGTCGATCGAGACCGGGATGGTGCGGATGAATCCGACGAACAGGAAGATGCTCACCGGGAGCGTCGAGGCCACGTCATGCGCCACCAGGCCGGTCACGGTGTTGGCCAGGCCGACCGAGCGGAGCACGTAGATCACTGGGATCACCAGGGCGGCGGCGGGGATGAAGGTGCCCGCGAGGAAGTACAGCAGCACCAGCTGGGTGCGGCGCTTGAGGCTTCTCGCGATCACGTAGGCGGCCGGTCCCGCCAGCAGGATGCACAGGACGTCCACCACGACGACCAGGAAGAGCGTGAACCCGTAGCCGCCGATGACGTTGTACTGGGGGCTGTTGACGGCGGCCCAGAGGTAGTCCAGCGTGAGGTCCCCCACCGGCAGTGAGAAGGGGTTGTTGAGGATGTCCTCCTGCGTTTTGAAGCTGTTGACCACGAGCAGGTAGACCGGCACGGTCATGGCCAGGAAGAGCAGGGTCAGCATGACCGGGCGCACGATGCCGCGCCGGCGTCCGGGTTCGGTTTGCGTGTGTACGACCATCACCTGCTCCTAACCTGTCGCGGCCCGGTCCTGGCGGTTGCGCACCGCGGTCACCAGCAGGGCGAGCGCCGCGCACACGACCATGAGGAACACGGCCTGCGCGTTGGCGTAGCCGACCTTCGTCCCCTCGAAGGACCGGGCGAGGATGAGGAACGAGTAGGTCTGCGTCGCCCCCGCGGGTCCTCCGCCGGTGAGGCTCACGACCAGGTCGTAGGTCTTGATCAACCCGATGAGGTTGAGGACGGTCGCCACGGTGATCACCGGTGAGATCATCGGGATGACCACGCGCATGTTGGTCTGGTGCCTGGTCGCGCCGTCGATCGCCGCGGCCTCCAGCAGTTCGGCGGGGACGGTCTGGAGTGCCGCGATGAACAGCACGACGTTGAATCCGAAGCCGGCCCACACGATCACCCCGATCAGCGAGATCAGGGCGAGCTGTTCCTCGAAGAGGAAACCGATCGGCCCGATGCCGAAACGCTGGAGCGTGCTGTTGACGGCGCCGTTCGTGCCGAGGATCGCCGCCCAGAGGAAACCGAGGATCAGCGCGCTGATCACGTGCGGGTAGTAGGCGAGGGTGCGGAAGAACGAGTTCGTCCGCGAGCGCTCCTTCAGCAGCAGCGCGTAGACCAGGCCGCCGCCGATCATGAGCACGGTGCCGGAGACCGCGATGGCCGCGGTGACGTACCAGGCCCGCGACGAGCTCGGATCGTCGAACAGGTGCAGGTAGTTCTCGAACCCGATGAACACGGCGTCGGAGAAGCCGTTCCAGTCCGTCAGGCTGAGGTAGACCGCCACGCCCACCGGCACGACGGTCATCACGGTGTAGAGCAGCACGGACGGAGCCAGGAGCCCGAACGTGACGGCGCCCTCCCGATACCTGGCGAGCCTCCGGCCGGCGGGTGCCGGGCTCCGGCGCGGCGTGCCCGGCTCCCGCTCCCGGGGCTCCCGCCGCTGCGTCAGCTCTGCGAGTTCCACCACTTGTCCAGACTCTCGGCGACCTGCTTGGCCGTGGCACCGGTGTACAGGGACTGGACCTGCGTGTTGAGCTCGGCCGGGTAGCCCTCGATCGGCTGGCGCGCACCCGCCTTGACGATGACGGACGGCGCCGCGTCGAGGATCTTCTGCACCTCGGTGCCGAGGCTGGACGTCTTGTAGGGGAAGCCCTTGCGCAGGTTGCCGTCGGAGGCGAGCTGGCTCTCGACCGCGACGGGATCGGTGACCAGCCACTTCACGAACTCGATCGCCGCCGCCTTGTTCTTGGAGGCGCTGGTGACGACGTACGGGCTGGCGATGTTGCCGAACTGACCGGACGGGTACGCGCCGTCCGTCGGCATGCTGAACACGCCGATCTCGTCGCTCTTCTTCGCGGCGTCCGCCGCGGGGACGAAGAAGGAGCCCATGATGTACATCGCGGACTTGCCGTTGAGGAAGGCCGTCTGTCCGTCCGAGTAGGTCAGGCCGAGCGCGCTCTTGTCCAGGTATCCCTGGTCGATCCAGTTCCTGTGGCGCTCGAGGTACTTCACGTAGTCGCTGCCGGCGAACGTGACCTGCTTCTGCTTGCGCTTGACGATCCACTCGGGGTCGGCGGTCAGCACACCGGAGTCCGCCATCTGGGAGAACTGCGCGCCCGGCACCCACTGGCCCGCGGTCTGCAGCGGCGTGTAGCCGGCGGCCTTCAGCTTGGCCATGGCGTCCTGGAACTGGTCGAGCGTCCTGATGCCCGTCGCGTCGACGCCGGCCTTGGCGAAGGCCGCCTTGTTGTAGAAGACGAGCGACTGGATCTGCTGGCCGACGCCGACCAGGTAGCGCTTGCCGTTGATGGCGTACTGGTCCACCAGCGGGGTCTGACCGGTCCATTCCTGGTCGGTGAGGTCGGCGAACAGGGCGGCGTTCTCCGGGGTCGGCGTGACCTGCTGGGCGATGTCCGGCGGGTCGCCCGCGGCGAGGTCCTGAGTGAGCTTCGCGGTTGCCGTGATCGTTCCGGTCAGCTCCAGGTTGACCTTGACGCCGGGGTGGCTCTGCTCGTACTTCGCGAACAGTCCCTTCCAGTACTGCTCGGTCAGGTTCGGGCTGATGTTGACGATGATCCGGAGGGTCGTCTTACCGGCCTCCGCCGGTTCGGCACCGCCGCAGGCGGCGGTCGAGACCACGACCGTGGTGACCGCGACCGTGGCGGCGCACGCCCGGCGCATCAGCTTTCCCATATGCGCTACACGCTCCATTGCAAGTTGTGACCGAACCGGTCGTGGGGGTGGATCCCGGGCTTCGAGGCGTAGCCTGCCCGCGGCCGCCGGATGGGGTGTCGTGCGACAGACCGTCGACGCCGAGCGCGTAGCGGGTGTCCGGCCCTGTGGTGCCTGGGACAACGGATGGCCTTGTCGGGAACGCCATCGACCACCAGCCCTAACGTTCATCGTCTATCGATAGGAGATGTTATGTGGCATACCTAACTTGTTCAAGGGTCATTTGGTGAGTGACCGCAAGGGCCGGGCCCGACGGATCGGCCGCCGCCCGCGCCGACGCGAGCGACGCGCGCGGAGCCTCCGGCTGTGGCGGTACAGCGCCACGGCCGCCGCCCGGCGATCGGGCGGCGGGACCGGTGACGTCAGGCACCGTCACGGGACCGGTGACGTCAGGCACCGTCAGGAGGCGTCGTCGCGCAGCACGAGCTCGACGACGGGAAGCAGCACGTCGGGTGCGACGACGGGCAGGGTCAGCGTGAGCGTCCCCGGAGGCTGGCCGGGCAGCGCGAGGTTGTTGTGCTCGTCCGCGCCGCCGTCCACCCGGTGGAAGCGCACCTCCGAGCCGTCGTGGAGCAGCTGCGCGTACCGCACCCGCCCCGCCAGCCCCGGCAGGTGCACGTGCTTGAGCGGCCAGACCGGCAGGTGCAGGTAGAGACGGTCGCCACGCCGGGTGTAGAGCGCGTTCGGCGGCGGCTCGAAGCCGCTCGGCCCGGCTCCGTGCACGGCCCTGGCGTGCAGGGACATCCACTCGCCGATGGCGTCCATCGTCTTCCTGGCCCGGGGGTCCAGCGCGCCTCGCCCGGTGGGCCCGACGTTGAGCAGCAGGTTGCCGCCGCACGCGACGGACTGGACGAGCATCCGCACCAGCAGGGCGGGATCCTTGTAGTCGTGGTTGTCGCGGTCGTACCCCCACGACCCGTTGAGCGTGTGGCACGCCTCCCACATGACCTCGACGCCGTCGCGGGTGACCGGCCGGTCGGGCTGGTACTGCTCGGGCGTCACGTAGTCGCCGGGGATGCCCAGGCGGTCGTTGACGATGATCTCCGGTTGCAGGTCGCGGACCGACCTCATCAGCTCCTCGGCACCCCAGTCGCCGGGTCCCTTGCCCGGCAGCCCCGCACCGGCCGAGGGATAGGTGAAGTCGAAGAAGAGCAGGTCGATCGGGCCGTACCCGGTGAGCAGCTCGCGCACCTGCCCCTGCATGTACGCCCGGTAGCGCGCCATGTCCCGCGAGGCGTTCGCTTCGGGCGGGACGCTGTCGCGCAGCGGGTGGTACCGGTCGACGGTGAAGTCGGGGTGGCGCCAGTCGAGCAGCGAGTAGTACAGGCCCACGCGCAGGCCCTCCGCGCGCATGGCCTCGGCGAACTCGGCGACCAGGTCCCGGCCGGCCACCCGGGCGGAGGTGTAGCCGGTCAGCGCCGAGTCGAAGAGGCAGAACCCGTCGTGGTGCTTGGCCGTCAGCACCGCGTACCGCGCTCCGGCGGCCCGTGCCGTCCTGGCCAGTTCCCCGGCGTCGAACAGGTCAGGGTCGAACCGCTCCAGGTAGCGGTCGTAGTCGGCGTCCGACATCGCCTCACGGCTGCGCACCCATTCGTGCCGGGCCGCGAGGCTGTACAGGCCGAAGTGGACGAACATCCCGAAGCGCGCCGCTTCGAACCACCCGGTGGAGCGCACTGGCACCCGAGTCTCCTCTCAAGGTTGACAGCCCTTGCCGATCGGCAGTTACATCTATCATCGATAGGCGATAATATCGATGCTGTTGGATGAGGGGCACTGCATGAAAACGCACGGGCATCTGGGGGCGCCGACCACGCAGGAGGCGGCCTACGAGGTGATGCTGGGGCCGGCCCAGGCCACGCCCTTCGTCCGGCCGACCACCCGCATGGTGGAGGCCCTCGCCGACGTGAGCGCGGCGACCGCCTGCGCCAAGCTCCACCAGATGGGCATCACCCGGACCTTCATCGACGGTCCCGTGCCGCTGCACCGGGAGCCCGACGTGCGCATCACCGGCGGCGCCGTGACGCTGCAGTTCCTGCCCCAGCGCGAGGACGTCTTCTCCGGCGCCGAGCAGGAGGACGCCGAGCGCAAGACCGCGCTCTGGGCGGTGCTGGAGTCCATCCGGCCGGGCGACGTGCTGGTCGTGTCGGCCCAGGCGAGCCACTTCACCGGCTGCCTCGGCGACATGCTCGTCCGCTACTTCAAGCTGCGCGGCGGAGCGGGCATCGTCGTCGACGGGCGGGTGCGTGACGCCGCACGGGTACGCGCTCTCGGCGTGCCGATCTGGTGCACCGGGGTGACGCCGCACTACGCGTCGCAGACGGAGCTGTTCCCCTCCGCCTTCAACGTCCCGGTCGGGGTGGGCGGCACCCTGGTGACGCCCGGCGACATCATCGTCGCCGACGAGGATGGAGCGGTCGTCGTGCCGCAGAAGAGCGCCGTCGCGGTGGCCGAGGACGCCCTCCGGCACCAGGACCGCGAGGCGTTCGCCCGCCGCCGCCTGGACGAGGGCGGGCGGCTGTCCGACTACTACCCGCTGACCGGTGACGGCCTGCAGGAGTATCTGGCCGGCCGCAACGGATGACGTGAGCGACCCCGCCGGGGCGCCGCCTCGCCCCGGCGGGATCCTCCTACGCCTCCAGCAGCTCCGGCGGGACGAAACCCGCTCCGGCGAGCCGGTGCCACAGCTCGGGGGGGATCTCCAGCCGCAGTGACTCCGCGTTCCCCGTCACCTCGGCCGCCGACCGGCAGCCCACGACGACGGAGCGCACGGCCGGATGCAGGAACGGGAACTGGATCGCCGCCGCGGACAGCGGGACCCCGAACTCGGCGCAGATCGCCCGGCAGCGCTCGGCGCGGGCGAGCACCTCCCCCGGCACCGGGCGGTAGTCGAACATGGCGCCCGGGTGGGGGTCGGCCAGCAGGCCGGTGTTGAACACGCCGCCCACGACCACCGCGGTGCCCCTTCTGCGGCACAGCGGCAGCAGCGTTCCCAGCGCGTCGTGGTCGAGCAGGGAGAAACGCCCCGCGATGAGCACGACGTCCACGTCGAACTCCGCCACGTACGCGGCCAGCGGACCGCTGTGGTTCATGCCGAAGCCGATGGCGCCCACCAGACCCTCGTCACGGAGCCTGCGGACGGCCGGATAGGCGGTGCGCCGCACCTCCTCCGGGTAGTCATCGGGATCGTGCAGGTAGAGGATGTCGACAAAGGAGCGTTGCAGGCGCTCCAGGCTCGACTCCAGCGACTCGCGGATCCCGCGCTCGGTCCAGTCCGTGACCACCTTCTCCCCCGGCCGCAGCAGCCATCCGGTCTTCGTGGAGATCACCGGGTCGGCGACGCCCGCGGCCCGCACCGTCCGGCCGAGCCGCTCCTCGGCCAGGCCGTGGCCGTAGCGCGGGGCGGTGTCGAAGTAGGTGACGCCTTCCCGCACGGCGGCCTCCACCGTCGCGGCCGCGTCCTGTTCGGTCACCTCCCGGAACAGCCCTCCGATGGGGGCGGTGCCGAGTCCCAGCGGCGGCAACGTGATCATCCCGTCACCTCCCACGGTGCCCGGTAGGTCGGCGTCGCGCCGCGCAGGGTCATCGTCAGCGTGAGCCGCACCTGCGTCGAGCCGGGCAGCCGCACGCTGACGTACGGGCTGCCGGCCTGCTCGGGCGGCTGGTCGTCGGCGCTCACCGTGTGGACGAGGTGCTCGGCGAACGTGCCGGCCTGGACGACGACCGACTGCGGAGCCGTGCCGAGATTGACCAGCTCGACCACCGTGCGGTCCGCGTCGATGCCGGAGACCAGCGCCGCCACGTCGGCGGGGAGCCCGGGGCGGCGCCGCCCGGCGTCGAAGTAGCGCAGGTGCATCTGGGCGAGCGCGCCGTTGTAGAGGATCTGCGGGGATCCGGTGGTGAGCTGCAGGAGTGCCTCCGTGACGACCGGGTTGTGGTTCTGCCAGTCGTGGATGCCGAACGCGTCGGGGCCGACGGCGGGATCCACCGGGTCGTTCTCGATCGCCTCGAGCCGTTGGGCACAGGCGTCGGCGGCGCTCTGCAGCATCCGTTCGGGGAAGCCGGGGTTGCGGCCCGCGAGGTACTCGTACCAGGGTTCCTCGTGTCCCGCCTCCTCCTTGGTCCGCTGGGTGTGCACGACCGTCCAGTCCCAGCTCGACGCCTTCCTGAGGTGGTCGATCCGTTCCCGGTCGGCCGCGGCCCTGCCGAACTGCCACAGCGCCACGGGGAGCTGGGTCGGCATGATGTTGTGGTCGAACCAGCCGGAGTCGTCGCGGCGCATGGGGGCCATGAGCGTCGGTTCGTTCTCCAGGCCCCGCAGGTGCGGCCTCCAGCGTTTGGTGATGGTCGTGACGTCGGCGGGTCGCAGCTGCTCCGCCTGGTCCAGCACCGCGTCCATCGGGTTGCGTGCCAGGTCGAGGTAGCCCTCGTCGCCGGTCAGCAGCACCGCGTTGACCGCGCCGACGATCGCGGCGGTGCCGACCGGCGCAAGCCCGTGGGGCCATGACCAGCCGTAGTGCCCGCCGTACCAGCGGCCCTCCAGGTGCTCCCCCACCACGCCGTGCGTGCCGGCGTTGTCCGGCACGACGTCGCGCCCGTCCAGCCGTTCGCGCCAGGCGTCCACGTACTCGACGACCCAGTCGGCGTGGCGGCGCTCGCCGCCGAGGAGGTAGGCGTTGGTGACGAGGCTGGTGGCGGCCAGGTTGACGATCGTGTCGCCACGCCCCATCCGGTCCCACATGATCCGTCCGTAGGCACGTGCCCGCTGCGGATCGGCGGCCAGCTCGTCGAAGGAGGTGACGCCGTCGATCCAGTCGAGCGGCAGGCCGTACGGACGCAGCGCGAGGCTCCACGGGAAGTACACGTCGTGGTCGCTGAAACCCCAGCGCGGCCCGCCCGCGCCGTTGTGCGGCGCGCGGATGATCCGGTGCGCGGGGTCGTAGTTGGGCCCGCCGGGCAGGTAGAGGTCGGCGAAGCGGGTCGCGAGCTCGCGCAGCTCACGATCCTCGGGGGCGGCGAGGCAGAGCCCGTAGAACAGCAGCATGCCCTCGCCCTGGTGGAACCAGTCGTAGCCACGCTCGAACCCGTCCACCAGCATGCCCATCTCGGTGAGCTGGCCGGTGACCCCGCGCCAGTGCCGCCGGGACGCGGTGAGGACGTCCGTGCTGCCGCCGAGCAGGTAGAGCGTCGGCCAGTTGAAGAACGCCTCGTAGAAGTCGTCCACGCCGTCACGGCCGTCGAGCCCCTGCCCCAGCGTGTCGCGGAAGACCAGCCGGCCGTCGCCCTCGGTGTACCGATCGGAGAAGACGCGCCACGCCCGGTCGAGCACGGCGAACAGCTCCCGTTCCAGGACGGCCCACCGCGGCGGGGCCGAGGCGCGGGTCGCCTGCACGTGCGGTACGCGTGGTCTGTCGGGCGCCGTCACCGCCGGACCGCTCCCTCGGCTGGGCCGTCACCGGATCTCGCTGCCATGAACATGGGGAACACCTAGCCTATAATCGCTGATCGATAGCCGATGGCTAGAATCTTCGTAAGCCGGTAGCGGCCTGTCAATACCGGCGAGGCGTACGGAGGACATGTGATCGACTGCCATGCCCATCTGTGGGACCCCAGCGGTGGATACCCGTGGATCAGGCCCGGCTCACCGCATTTCACGACGTTCACCGTCGACGACCTGGCCGCGTCCGGGGCCGGGCTGGAGCTGAGCGGGACGATCCTGGTCGAGGCCTCACGCGGGGACGCCGGTGAGATCCTCCTCCTCCGCGACCTGCGCCTGCGTCACCCGGACCTGATCCTCGGGTACGTCGGGAACCTCAACGTCCACGCGGACCTCCCGCCGTCCAGCTTCCGGGAGCTCATGGGCGAGACCCGGCCCAACGGGATGCGCCTGGGCGGCGCCTCGTGGGAGGCCACGCCCGCCTCGGCCCGGGCGCTCATCCCCGTACTGGCCGACCTCGGGGCCGCGCTCGAACTCAACCTCCACGTGGACGCGCTCCGGGCCGCGGCCGAGGTCGCCGGTCGCCACCCCGCGCTGACCGTGATCGTCGATCACCTCGGCAACCCGGCGAACCTCCTGACCGGCGACGTCTCCGGCTGGCGTGAGCAGGTCCGGCGCGCGGCCCGGGTGCCGAACGTGATCATGAAGATCTCCGGCCTCCTCACCCAGCAGCACGGCGTACCGCACAAGCGGGTGGCCGAACTGGCCGGCCACGCGGTCGAGTCGTTCGGCCCCGACCGTTGCGTGGTCGGCTCCGACTGGCCGATCTGCCTGCCCCGGGGATCGCGGGCCGACTCGCTGCGCCTGTCCGAACGCGGGCTCGCCGGGCTCACGGCCGACGAGCGCGCACGCGTGCTGACGGCGACCGCCTCGCGCGTCTACAACCTGGACGGCGCCGGTTGACAACGATCCGGCCTCCCTGCTTCCATGCGACAGTTGATCGATAAACGATGATTGGTGCGCTCGATGGCTCATTTCGACCTGCCCCAGGAACAGCTCGAGCAGTACCTGCCGGTCCTGCCGGAGCCGGCGGACTTCGACGCGTTCTGGGCGAAGACCCTCACCGAGAGCCGCGGTTTCGACCTCGCGACGACGGTCGAGCCGGTGGCGAACGGGCTCGCGACGATCGACACCTTCGACGTCACGTTCGCGGGTTTCGGTGGCCACCCCGTCAAGGGATGGCTGCACCTGCCGGCGACCAAGAGCGGCCCCCTTCCCGCCGTCGTGGAGTATCTGGGGTACGGCAGCGGCCGCGGCGTGCCGCACGAGAAGAGACTCTGGGCGTGCGCGGGCTACGCGCACTTCGTCATGGACACCCGCGGCCAGGGAGCCGGGACGCCCGACCCCGACCCCGCGAGCGGTGACATCGCGGCCCCCGGATTCCTGACCCGCGGCGTCCTCGACCCCGACCGCTACTTCTACCGCCGCGTGTTCACCGACGCGGTGCGCGCCGTCGAGGCGGTGCGCGCACACCCGGCCGTGGATCCGGACAGGGTCACGGTCACCGGAACCAGCCAGGGCGGCGGCATCGCCCTCGCGGTGGCCGGGCTCGTGCCCGACCTCGTGGCGGTCATGCCGGACGTGCCGTTCCTCTGCCACTTCCCGCGCGCGACCACGTTCACCGACCAGCCGCCCTACGTCGAGGTCACCAGGTTCGTGAAACTCCATCGCGAGCACACGGCGACCGTCATGCGCACCCTGTCGTACTTCGACGGCGTGACGCTCGCGCGGCGGGCCAACGCGCCGACGCTCTTCTCCGTCGGCCTCATGGACCGCATCTGCCCGCCCTCGACCGTGTACGCGGCGTTCAACCACTACGGCGCGCTCTGCGAGCTCCCCCCGGAGAGCAAGCAGATCAGCGTGTACCCGTTCAACGACCACGAGGGCGGCGGACCGGACCACGAGGTCGTCAAGCTCGCCTGGCTGGCCCGACGGCTGGAGTCTCCATCGATACCTGCTAAGCGATGATCGCGTATCATGGACCCGGGGCTCGCGACATCGCATGATGGGGATTTCATGGCATCGACACGGCAAGCGAGTGGCTTCGCCTCCACGCTGGCCACCAACAAGGACCGGTTCCGCAACACCCTGATCTCCGATCAGGTCTACGAGTTGCTGCGCCAGGCCATCGTCGAGGGCGACCTCGCGCCGAACGAGCGAGTGGTGGAGTCGGAGATCGCACGTCGTCTCGGTGTGAGTCAAGCGCCGGTTCGTGAAGCGGTCAAGCAGCTGGCCCGCGAGGGCCTGCTCATGCACGTGCCGAGACGCGGCAACTTCGTCGTCGAGATCTCCACACAGGACGCCGAGTACGCCCGCCAGGTGCGCGAACCGCTCGAACGGCTGGCCGCCCAGCTCGCCGCCGAGCGCATCACCGACGACGACCTCCGCGAACTCGACGAGCTCGTCGGCCAGATGCACCGGGCGACGGCGGCCAACGACGTCAGCGCGTTCCGCGACGCCGACATAGCCTTCCACACCCGGGTCAGCCAGATCGCGGGAAACCCGTTCCTGACCCGGATGTGGGAGGTCCTGGAGCCGAGCCTGCGCGCGCTCCGCGCCATCGCCGACCCCCTCTTCGAGGGAGACTGGCACGCGATGGCCGACGAGCACGGGCGCCTGGTCTCGATGCTGCGCGACGGCGACGGCGCCGCGGCTGCCGAGGCGTTCGCGGACCACGCCGCGGGCCGTGCCCCGGTCCCGGACCGTCGCGTCGAGAAGAAACCCGGACGGACGAGCGGCGGATAGAACGCGTCCGCGCGCCGGCCTGCGCGCCGGCCCTCAGCGCACCTTCCGGAAGAACTCCCGGACGTCGTCGACCAGCAGGTCCGGTGCCTCCATCGCGAGGAAATGGCCGCCCCTGTCGAGTTCGGTCCAGTGCACGACGTTGTGGTCGCGCTCGGCCCACCGCCGGACGGTGACGTCGTGCACCGAGACCAGCACGCCGGTCGGCACCGTCCCGCGCAGGGCCGACCAGCCTCCGTTGCCTTCGTCCCAGCCCGCGCCGTCCTCGGCGCCGCCGCCGGTGCTTTCCCCGGCGTCTTCCGCGGTGCCGTCACCCGTGCCTTCGTCCCGGTCGGCGGCCGTCTCGCCCCAGGTGTTCGCGGAGATCTCCTCGTAGTAGATCTGCGCCGCCGACCCGGCCGTGCCGGTGAACCAGTACAGCGAGACGTCGGTCAGGATGCGGTCGCGGTCGACGCTGTCCTCGGGCAGCCCGTCCGCCGGGTCGGTCAGCTCCTTGAACTTCTCCACGATCCAGGCGAGCTGACCGACGGGCGAGTCGTGCAGCGCGTACGCCACCGTCTGCGGCCGTTTGGAGTTGCACTGCAGGTAACCGTCGTTGAAGTCCTGCATCGCCTGCCAGCGGCGCCGCTCGACCTCGGACAGGCCGTCCATTTCACCGTCCTGCCCGGCGGGGAAGGTGAGCAGGGCGTTGACGTGGACACCGCAGACGCGGTCGGGGGCCTGCGCACCCATCCGGGGGGCGACCCACGCGCCGGTGTCGTAGCCCTGGACGCCGTACCGCTCGTATCCGAGCCGGGACATCAGCTCCACGAGCACCCGGGCCATCCGGGCCGCGTCCATGCCCGGCCCGGCCAGCGGCGTGGAGAACCCGAACCCGGGCAACGACGGGATCACCAGGTGGAAGGCGGTCTCCGGGTCTCCGCCGTGCGTCCGGGGGTCCGACAGCGGGCCGATCACGTCGAGGAAGTCGGTGATCCCACCCGGCCAGCCGTGCAGCAGCACCAGAGGCGTGGCGTCGGGCTCGGGTGAGCGCACATGCAGGAAGTGGACGGTCTGCCCGTCGACGGTGGCGAGGTACTGCGGATGCTCGTTGATCGCCGCCTCGTGCGTCCGCCAGTCGTAGCCGGTGCGCCAGTACTCGGCGAGCTCCCTGAGGTATCCCAGGGGCACCCCCCGCCGCCAGCCGACGCCCGGCAGTTCGTCGGGCCAGCGGGTGCCGGCCAGCCGGGCGGCCAGGTCGTCGAGGTGAGCCTGGGGGATGTCGATCCGGAAAGGGCGGACGCCCTGTCGCTGCTCTGTCACGCAGGCGACGCTATGCCGCCCTTAGGACAGTTTCGGTCCTAAGAATCCGGCAGTCTTGACGCCATGAAGGAGACCTCCGCACGGCTGCTCAGACTGCTGTCGCTCCTGCAGACCCGTCGCGACTGGTCCGGCGCCGAACTCGCCGACCGGCTGGGCGTCACCACGCGCACGATCCGCAGGGACGTGGAGCGGCTGCGTGAGCTCGGCTATCCGGTGCACGCCACCCGGGGCACCGCCGGCTACCGGTTGGGGGCCGGCGCCTCGCTCCCACCGCTGCTGCTCGACGACGACGAGGCGGTCGCCGTGACGGTCGGGCTCCGCACGGCGGCGGGCGGCTCGGTGGCCGGGATCGAGGAGACCTCGCTGCGGGCGCTCGCCAAGATCGAGCAGGTGTTGCCGTCCCGGTTGCGCCACCGGGTGAACACGCTGCACACGGCGACCGTCCGGGTCGGCGGTGCCGGGCCGGCGGTGAGCCCGGACACGCTGATGGCGATCGCCGACGCCTGCCGGCGCCGCGAACGGCTGCGCTTGGACTACACCAGCCCGCGCGGCGGCGGCACGGTCCGGTCCGTCGAGCCGCACAGCCTGGTCAGCTTCGACCGGCACTGGTATCTCGTCGCCTGGGACGTCGACCGCGACGACTGGCGCACCTTCCGGGTGGACCGGCTGACCCCCCGTCCCCCGGCCGGTCCGAGGTTCGCCCCCAGGCGACCCCCGGACGGCGACGTCGCGACCTACCTGGCCCACCGGTTGTCCACGCGGGCCTGGCCGGTCCAGGCGACCGTCACCCTGCACGAACCCGCCCAGGCCGTGGCCGACCGGATCTGGCCGGGGACGGGCGTCGTCGAGGCCGTCGACGACCGCAACTGCCTGCTGCACGTCGGCGCCGAGACCCCGTCCGCGCTCGTCTGGATGATCACTTCGGTGGACGCCGACTTCACCCTCACCAGCGGCCCGCCCGCACTCGCCGACGCCTTCCGTGCCCAGGCCGCCCGCTGCCTGCACGCCGTGCGGGCGACACCGTCGTCCTGAGACGCCCCCGCCGGGCGGGCGGCGCGGGCCTGGCGCGGTGGCGTGCCGCCGCGCCAGGCCTGATCCCCTTCAGCCGGGTAGAGGCCGGGGATGCGGACGACACGACCCCCGCGGATCACCCGGCCGGTGATGTACCACCGGTGGTCCCATATGACCTTCGTGCACTGGCGCTACCCAGCGGCCCTGGTGCAGCCGCTGCTGCCCCGCGGGCTCACGGTGGAGGAGTTCGACGGCTCGGCCTGGGTCGGCCTGACCCCCTTCCTCATGGAGGACGTGCGGCTGCCGGGCGTACCGGCGCTGCCGTGGATGTCGAGGTTCCCCGAGACGAACGTGCGCACATACGTGCGGGACGCCCGGGGACGCGGCGGACTGTGGTTCCTGTCGCTGGACGCCGGGCGCCTCTTCGCGATGCTCGGCGGCCGGGCCGGATACCGGTTGCCGTACCACTGGTCCGACATGTCGGTGCGGGCCGAGGGCGACCGGATCGGCTACCGCTGCCGGCGCCGCCTGCCCGGCCCGCCCGGTGCCCGGTGCGATGCGGTGGTGGAACTGGGGCCGTCGCTGGCCGACTCCGACCGGGACGAACTGACGGACTTCCTCACCGAACGCTACCGGTTGTTCACGGTCATCGGGGGCGGGCTGGCCTGCGCCGAGGTCGAGCACGCGCCGTGGCCGCTGCGCCGCGTCCGGCTGGTCCGCCTCGACCAGGACCTCGTCCGGGCCGGAGGGCTCCCCGCTCCCGGCCACGAGCCGATCCTGCACGCCTCTGCGGGCGTGCGGGTGCGGGTGGGGATGTGGAGCCGGGTGAAGGAGGGGGGTTCCCCGGTGTGACCGTCGGCCATCGGCGCGCCGTCGTCACGGTGGAAGCCGGCCCCGGGCGGTGCCCGCTCCTTGGAACGATCCATATGCGAGGTTCGCCGAAGGGTGCAAGCATCGCGGCGAATGGCCTGGGAGGTGGACTGACGTGAGTGAGCCCGAGGTTCGGCCGAACGAGACGACGGTGCCGTTGATGCCGTGCGCGTCCGTGGAAGAGACTCTGGCGTTCTATGAGGCGCTGGGATTCGAGGCGACCCACAGACAGAGCAAGCCCTATGTCTATCTGGCGCTGCAGTGGAGCGGATTCCAGCTGCACTTCGGCCCGGCCCCCAAGGGGCTGGACCCGGCCCGGGAGGAGTCCGGAGGGTGCCTGGTCATGGTCGACGCCGTGGCGCCGTACCATGCGGCGTTCGTCGCGGCGATGCGCCGGGTCCACGGGAAGGTGCTGAGTTCGGGCCTTCCGCGGATCACCCGCTACCGGCCGGGGGCGTCCCGGTTCACGCTGATCGATCCGTCCGGGAACTCGATCATATTCATCCAGCGTGACGAGCCGGCCGAACTGGAGTACGGCGGCTCGAAGAAGCTGACGGGCCTGGCCAGGGCACTCGACAACGCCCGGATCCTGCGTGAGTTCAAGAACGACGACCTGCAGGCTTTCCGTGCGCTCAAGTCCGCGGTGCGCAGGCACGGCGCGGACGCGCCGGTGGCCGCGCGGGCCGTCGCACTGTGCCACCTCATCGACCTGGCCATGGTCCTCGGCGAGCCCACCGATCCGTGGGCCGCCGATTTACGCGGTCTTGAGCTCACCGCCGACGACAGGCAGCGCATCGAGTCGGAACTGGGGCATCTCGCCGAGCTGCAGGAGTGGCTTCCCTGAGGAGGGCGGTATCAGATCTTCACACCGAGCGCCCGGTCAGTGGCTCAGCCGCCGGTAGCGGCGCACCGACAAAGGCAGGAAGACCAGCACGATCAGCGCCGGCCAGGCCACCGCCATCAGCAGTGAGTGCTGCGCGGCCCAGGAGTCGCCGCCCAGGCCGGGATTGCCGAACAACTCCCGGCAGGCGGCCACCGTGGCCGACAGCGGGTTCCATTCGGCGATCGTCCCCAGCCAGGCGGGCATCTGCGTGGGCGAGACGAACGTGTTGGCGAGCATGCCGAGCAGGTACAGCGGCATCCACGCCACCCCGGCGGCCTCCGGAGTGACCATCAGGCCGATGTAGATCCCCACCCAGATGAGCGCGAAGCGCAGCAGCAACAGCAGCCCGAACGCGGCCAGCGCCTCGGCCGGCCCGTTGTTCCACGTCCAGCCGACCACCAGGGCACAGCCGACCAGCAAGGCCAGTTCCAGCACAGAGTTGATCATGTCGCAGAGACAGCGGCCGAGGACGACGCCCGACTGCGACATCGGCATCGAGCGGAACCGGTCGGTGACGCCCTTGGCCGTCTCGACGGAGACGGCGGTGAGCGTCGCCGCGACACCGAACAGCATCGTCTGGCCGAACATGCCGGGCATCAGGAACTCCCGGTAGTCGCCCCCGCCGGCCACCGTCATGGCGCTGCCGAAGACGTAACCCAGCATCAGCACCATCATGATCGGCCAGAGCAGGCTGTAGACGATCAGCAGCGGGTTGCGCACCCAGTGGACGAGGCTGGTACGGGTGATGACCCATGCGTCGGCGAGCATCCAGCCCAGCCGTTCCGGGACGGTCCGGGGTGCGGTGGGGGTGAGGAGCGCGTTCACGCGGCCGCCTCCTGCCCGGCGCGGTTCCCGGTCAGGTGCAGGAACACCTCGTCGAGGGTGGGGCGGCGCAGCGTGACGTCCTCGACCGTCACCCCCGCCGCCGCCATCGCCTGGACGATCTCGGTCAGGGCCGTGATCCGGTCGTTCACCGGGACGCTGATCCGGCGCCCGTCCGGGTCGATCTCGGGTTCGGCCCCGGCGACCCGGGCGGTGCGGCGTGCGGCCTCGGGCAGGTCCGCGGCGTCGCGCAGCACCAGGTCGATCCGGTCCGCGGAGATCATCGACTTGAGCCGCCCGGGAGTGTCGTCGGCGATCACCCGGCCGCCGTCGATCACGGCGATCTGGTGGGCGAGCCGGTCGGCCTCCTCCAGATACTGGGTGGTGAGCAGCACGGTCGTGCCACCGGCGACCATGTCCTGGACCACCCGCCACACCTCGTTGCGGTTACGCGGGTCGAGCCCGGTGGTGGGCTCGTCCAGGAACAGCACCCGCGGCGCCAGGATGAAGCCGGCGGCGAGGTCGAGCCGGCGGCGCATGCCGCCGGAGTAGTGTTTGACGCGTTTTCCCGCCGCCTCGGCCAGGCCGAACCGGTCCAGCAGTTCTCCGGCGCGGTGGCGGGCGGCCCGTGCACCGAGGTGGTGCAGGCGCCCCCACATCTCCAGGTTCTCCCGGCCGGTGAGGATCTCGTCCACCGCCGGTTGCTGGCCCGCCAGCCCGATCCGGCAGCGGACCCGGGCCGCCTGGGTGGCCACGTCGCATCCGGCCACCTCTGCCCGGCCGCCGTCGGCGCGCAGCAGTGTGCCGAACACGCGGACGGCGGTTGTCTTGCCTGCACCATTAGGGCCCAGCAGCCCGCACACCGTGCCCTCCCGGACCCGCAGGTCGAACCCGTCCAGAGCGCGGGTGTCGCCGTAGCGCTTGCACAGCCCCTCGGCGACGATCGCGAACGATCCCACGATCACTCCCTTTCGGTACGCGTGATCCCACTCCTGCGAGCAGGACGGGATCGAACATTACCATTTTGGAACACGGACGTCTCATAATGAGAGGATAAATACGCATTTTGGGGCCAGTGGTACGGTGCGAGCCATGAGCAACACCGCATCGCCGCAGTCCGGAGTACGCGGGCGGACGCGACGCGCCATCCTGAGCGCCGCCGCCTCCGTGTTCGCCCGCGACCGCTCGGCGACACTCGCGGATGTCGCCGGCGCCGCGGACGTCGGCCGCAGCACCCTTCACCGCTACTTCCCCGACCGCGACGAACTCATCAGGGCCGTCATCGACGACTCCCTGGAGATGCTGGGGCAGGCGGTGACGGACGCGGCGATCGACCGGGGGCCCGCCGAGGAGGGGATGCGCAGGCTCGTCGCCGCCATGTTGGGGGTCGGCGACCGGCTCCGGTTCCTCTTCGGTGACATGCGCATGCTTCAGGAGCACCACCCGGCTCCCGCACCGGAGGACCCCGACTGTCCCCAGGACTCCGTCCCCGATCCGGTGATCGTGCTCATCCGGCGCGGCCAGAGCGAGGGCGTCTTCGACCCGGAAGTCAGCGCCGGCTGGATCCAGCAGGTGCTGTGGGGCCTCGTCTACACCGCGGCGGAGGAGGTCGACAAGGGAAACCTCCCCCGCCACGTCGCCACCGCGACCGTGATCCGGACCCTGGAGAACGGCGTCCACACGCGGCGGTCACCGTCCGTCGAACCCCGCGTCGGCGTCGGCTCATGACTCCCGTACCGGTGGCCACGGCCCCCGCACTTGATCCCCGGCGAGGATGATGCCCTCCCTCGACATCGCCCAGTGGGTGGTGGTACTGCTCTCCCTGTTCCTGGTCGGCTTCTCCAAGACCGGCGTCTCCGGCGCCGGGACGGTGGCGATCGCCCTGTTCGCCCTCGTCCTGCCGACCAAGCAGTCGACCGGCATGCTGCTGCCGCTGCTGCTCGTGGGCGACGTGGTCGCCGTGCTCTCCTACCGACGCCACGCGGACTGGCCCCGGTTGCTGCGGCTGTTCCCGTGGGTGGCCGCCGGGGTGGTCGCCGGCGCCGTCGTCGTCCGCTGGGTGGACGACGCCCAGATGAGACGGCTCATCGGCGGGATCCTGCTGGCGATCACCGCCGTCCACCTGTGGAACCGCCGCCGCGGCCCGGACGCCTCGCTCGCCCGCCATCGGCCGGTGGCCGCCCTGGCGGGCCTCCTGGCCGGCTTCGCCACCATGACGGCCAACGCGGCAGGGCCGATCATGGCCCTGTACCTTCTCGCGGCGGGCCTGCCGATACTGGGCTTCCTCGGCACCAGCGCGTGGTTCTTCCTGTCGATCAACGCCTTCAAGGTGCCGTTCAGCGTCGCGCTCGGTCTCATCACCCCGGCCACCCTCGTCTTCGCCGCGTTCACCGCCCCGGCGGTCCTGGCCGGTGCCGCGGCCGGGCGCGCGGTCGTCGGCCGCATCGACAGGACGTGGTTCGAGCGGGTCACCCTGGCCCTCACCGTCCTGGCCGCGCTGCGCCTGCTGGTCTGAACCGCAGGCCCGCGGCCCGGCCTTAATTTCCGGTGGAACCGTTCCGCTGCTCACCGTTAACCTCGGGAACCACGTTCGACCACATCCGGAAGGAACACATATGAGCACGGGCGTCCGGCTGATCCGCCACCGGGAACTCGCCCAGACGGTCGACTACGCCTACGCGGCGGTCGCCGAGGCACCGGTGCGCTCCATCTGGGTCGCGGGGGCCTGCCCCCTGGACGCGGAGGGCAGGACGGTCGCGGTGGGAGACTACGCGGGGCAGGCGCACCAGGTGATGTGCAACCTCGTCACCGCCCTGGAGGGGGCCGGGGCGTCGCTGACCGACGTCGTCAAGACCACCGTGTACGTGGCCTCCTCCCGACAGGCCGACCTGGTCGAGGCATGGGAGGTCTACCGGGAGTACATGGGGACGCACGACGTCCCGAGCACATTGCTCGGCGTGACGGTGCTCGGCTACGACGACCAGCTCGTCGAGGTCGAGGCGGTGGCCGTGATCACCGGTGCCCCAGGCCCCGGGGACGCCCCGGGTGCTCGCCCGGCGTGACCCGCCGCCCGGTCAGATCCAGCCGTACCGCCGGGCGATGCGCGCGGCCTCGTGGCGGTTCGCGGCACCGACCTTCCCGGCCGCGGAGGAGAGATAGTTCCGTACGGTCCCGGGCGACAGCGCCGCCCGGCGGGCTATCTCCTCCACCGGAGCCCCCTCGGCGGCCAGTTCCAGCACGTCGGCCTCGCGTGGAGTGAGCGGGCTGTCGCCCGCGCCGATCGCCTCGGCGGCGAGCTGCGGGTCGACGTAGCGGCCCCCGGCGTGGATCGTGCGCACGACGTCGGCCAGCACGGCGGCGGAGACGGTCTTCGGCAGGAAGCCGCGTACGCCGGCCGAGAGCGCCCGTTTCAGGTACCCGGGACGGCCGTGACTCGTGACGATCATGGTGCGGCAGCCCGGCAGTTCCCCGTGGAGCATGCGGGCCACGCTCACACCGTCCAGGTCGGGCAGTTGCAGGTCGAGCATGGCCACGTCCGGCCGGAAGACACGGGCCATGGCGAGCGTCTCGGCGCCGGTGGCCGCCTGGGCCACCACGCTCAGATCGTCTTCGAGGGACAGCAGCGCCGCCAAGGCACCCCGGATGAGGTGCTCGTCCTCGGCGAGCAGGATCCGGATCGGCTCGCCGCTCACCGGGTCTCCCTCCCCTGGGCCGGGAGCGGCCCGGTGGTCGCGGTCTTCTCCGGGACCACGCCCGGCCCGGTGTCCGCCGTCTTCCCCTGGGCCGGGAGCGGCCCCGCGGGCACGGGCGGCGGCGGTGTCACGCCGGTCACCGGGTCCCCTCCGGAGGCGGTCGCGGGCAGCGGCAGTTCGGCGGTGAGACGGAACCGGTCGGGCGGCTCCCATCCGGCGGTGACGCTTCCGCCGAGCGCTGCGAGCCGTTCCGCCACCCCGGGGAAACCGTTGCCGATCGGCCGGTGCCCGCCGGCGGGCACCGGGCCCGCCGCCCCGTCGTTCTCCATGGTCAGGGTCAGCCGGTCGGCGCCGCCGGTCGACGACCGGCTCAGGGACACCGTGCACGTGCGCGCCTCGCTGTGCCGCAGCACGTTCGTCGTGCCCTCCCGCACCACCCAGCCGAGGGTGCTCTGCGCCTCGGTGGACAGGCCGTGCCCGTCACCGACCACCCGGCAGTGCACCCCCGCCGAGGCGAGGACCGCCCTGGCGCCGGCCAGTTCCGTGTCGAGGTCGGCGGTGCGGTATCCGCGCACCACCTCGCGCATCTCGGTCAACGACTCCTCCGCGATCCTGCGCACCTCGCGCATCTCCTCCACCGCCCCGGACCGGCCGCGTTCGGCCAGCCGCACGGCGAGCTCACTCTTGAGAGCCACCACCGACAGGTTGCGGCCGATCACGTCGTGCAGGTCGCGGGCGAAGCGCAGCCGCTCCTCGGCGACCGCGAGGCGGGCACGCAGCCTGACGGAGTGCTCCATCTCCCAGACGCTCTTCACCCCCCACGTCGAGACGCGGAACGTGAGCGTCCAGGCGGCCACGAGGCCGCACAGGCCGATCGCGGCGGGCAGGGCGATCGAGACGGGGGCGCCCTCAATCCGGGACACCGCGAACTTCGTCACCGTGGCCGCCGCCAGCACGCCCGCGGTGACCGGGAGCGACACCGCCGCCGACACGGCGGCGACGAACGCGGGCGCCATGACGACCACCAGACCGGAGGCAGGACCGTCGGGATGGCCGGGTTGCGCGTCCGGGTAGGCCGCGACCCCGGCCACCACGCCCACGACCGTGAGCCCGCAGACGAGGGCGATCAGTCTCACCGGCCGGGGCCGGCGCCCCAGGTAGTGGTCCATTCCCGCGTGGACGAGCAGCGCGCAGGCGAGGGCGTGCAGAGTGAGCCAGATCAGCATCGCCCATCGTGCGAACACCCCCACCTCGGGGCCGAGCATGGTGGCACTCCACACCGGCTCGAACACGTACGTCCCGCAGAGCATGATCCGGGTCCCCAGGTCCCAGCGCTCCGCCTGGCTTCGCCGCCGCCACCGGTCCGTCATCCTGCTCCCGCCCACGTCGTCATCATGGCAGTCGTGCCCGTGAACCGCTCCCGCGGACGCCGTCGGCGCCGGGCGTACGGCGCGCTACCGGGTGAACCGCATCTCCGGCCAGCGCTTGGACGGCCCGTCGAGCAACCGGCCCGGCCGCCCCAGCAGGTGGCGGTCGAAGAACGCGCGGAGGTAGACGCGCTGGACCAGCACCGAACGCGGCCCGTCGATCTTCCCGATCATCTCGTTCACCTGCTCCGGCGGCAGTCCCAGCGGGTGCTGCCGGAGCAGCACCTGAAGGTCGGTGAACGAGCTGTGGCCCGCGCCGTCCAGTCGCAGCTCCAGCCGCCAGCCCCGCAGGCGGGACCACAGCGCCGCCCAGCCCGGGTCGTTGTCCCGGCCGTGCTCCGAGCTGCCGACCAGCAGGAACGGCCGGTCCAGTCCCGCGCGCAGGACCGGTCCGAACATCGCGCCGTCCAGGTTGGCGCCGGCCTTGATCCGCGGGTCCGCGTGCATGGTCGCGGCGGCGGTGGCGCCGCCCAGCGAATGCCCGAACATGCCGACGCGCGACAGGTCGAGCATGCCGCGGAGCCCGCTCGGCGGAGACCCGCGGCCGGCGTCGACGGCGTGTCCGCGGTTGAGCGCGGTCAACTGGTCCATGACGAAACGCGTGTCGGCGGTCCGGACGGCCACCGCCTTGGTGGCGACCGGGTCGTCCGGCTTGTCGAAGTCCGGCGGCGGGCTGACCGCATGGGTCTCCAGCCGCCCGCCGGGGAACTCCACGGCCGCGGCGTCGTGGGTGTGGTCGACGGTGGCGACGACGTAACCGTGGCTGGCGAGGTCCTCCGCCAGGGCGGTGCCGGAGGCGCGGTCGGCGGCGAAGCCGTGCGAGAAGAGCACCACCGGACGGGGCCCCCGCCTCCGGTCCACCGGCGCTCCCACCCGCCCGTGGGTGACCGGCAGGCGTACGGTGCCCGCCGGGAGGCCGGACAGGACGGCCTGCGCCACCTTGGGCGACAACCACGGGGCCCGGGGATGCGCCGTCGTCTTCTCGGCCGGGTACCACAGCTGGACCATCAGCTCCCGGGACGTCTTGGCGGGCACCCACGGGTCGGGCCGTGAGCGGTCGACCAGGTGCAGCGACACGGTCCCGATCCGGAGCGGGCCGGTGGGCTCCGGCAGCGTGAGCCGGACGGGCGCCGCCTGTCCGGCGGTGAGACCGGCGCCGGTGCCGGTGCCCTCAGTCGGCGTCGTTCCGGCGGCGGTGGGGCGGGCGTCGCCGGTGCCGGCGAGCGCGGGAGCGGCCGTGAGCGCCAGCCCCAGCACCGCCGCCGGCACGGCGCGGCGGAGCATCGCGGCTCCCCGCCGGATCGGGCCGGGCTCACGCTCGGCCGGCCGGGGCCGGAGAACCGCGTACAGGTGATCGGACATCGTCATGATCCCAGCGTCCGGTGTCATCCGGACGCGGGACAGTGCCGGTAATCACCGGTTCAGGTGCGTTCCTCACCGCCGGCCGATGACAAAACTCACACCACCCGCCCCTCCCCCGGCCTGCCCGCGGGGCACGGCGTCCGGCGGGGGCGTCCGGGTCAGTCTTTCGCCTTGGGACGGACACGCAGGTGCGCACGTTCCCCCTGCCTGCCGAACAGGCTGAGGAACTCGACCGTTTCGGCGTCGGCGGGGCCGAACCAGTGCGGCACGCGGGTGTCGAACTCGACCGCCTCGCCGGGTGAGAGCACCAGGTCGTGTTCACCGAGGATGAGCCGCACCCGTCCGTTGAGGACGTAGAGCCATTCATAGCCCTCGTGGGTCTGCGGGTCGGGCTCTCCCGGGCGGGCGCCGGGTGAGAGCACGAGCTTGTACGCCTGGATGCCGCCGGCCCGGCGGGTCAGGGGCAGCATGGTCATGCCGTCGCGGACGATCGGACGCAGGTGGATGCGCGGGTCTCCGGTGGGCGGGGCGTCGACGAGTTCGTCGAGTGTGACGCCGTGGGCCCTGGCCAGCGGAAGCAGCAGTTCGAGGGTCGGGCGGCGGGCGCCGGACTCCAACCGCGACAGGGTGCTCACCGAGATGCCGGTCGCCGCCGACAGGTCGGCCAGCGTGGTCTCGCGTTGCCGGCGCAGCGCGCGCAGCCGGGGGCCGACCGCGCCGAGTGCTTGGTCGAGATCGTCGTCCATGCCGCCAGTTTGCCATATCGGCAAATAAGTTTGCGGAAAATGCCGGAGAGCTCGCATATTCGCCATGGAGGCGGTCGCGGTGACCGATCAACCGGAGAACGGCGGCGGCGAACCGGGCGCCGCGGTGAGAGCGTCGCCCGCCCTCCCCACGATTTGCTGTCCTGGCAACGAACTTTGTCATCCGCCGGGACGTGCATGGATCCTCTTCCTGAAACGGAGGTACTACCCATGACCGCAGAGGCGGAGCAGACGGTGACCGTCACCCCGGCGGGCCGGGAGCGGCGCTACGAGGTGGTCGTCGTCGGAGGCGGCGCCGCGGGACTGAGCGGTGCGCTGACCCTGGCGCGGGCCCGCCGTTCGGTGCTGGTGATCGACGCCGGCCGGCCGCGCAACGCCCCGGCGGCGGGCGTCCACACCTACCTGACGCGCGAGGGGATGCCGCCCGCGCGACTGCTGGAGGCCGGTCGCGCGGAGGTGACCGGTTACGGCGGCGAGATCGCGACGGGCACCGTCGCGACGGTCGGATGCCTGGACGACGGGGGCTTCCGCGTCGCGCTCGAGGACGGGTCGGCCGTCGTGGCGGACCGGCTGCTGGTGACCACCGGCCTGCTCGACGAACTGCCCGAGATCCCCGGCCTGGCCGGGCGGTGGGGCCGCGAGGTGGTGCACTGCCCGTACTGCCACGGCTGGGAGGTGCGCGACCAGGCGATCGGGGTGCTGGCCACCGGGCCGCTGGCGGTGCACCAGGCCCTGCTGTGGCGGCAGTTGAGCAAGGACGTGACGCTCTTGCTGCACACCACGCCCGAGCTCGGCGCCGACGACCTCGAACGGCTGGAGGCACGGGACATCACGGTCGTCGACGGCGAGGTGACGGCACTGGAGGTGACGGACGACCGGTTGACCGGTGTGGCCCTGGCCGACGGCAGGGTGATCCCCTGTCAGGCTCTCGCGGTGGCCCCGCGTCTCACCGCCCGCGCCGGCGTCCTGACCGGCCTCGGCCTGGAGGCGGTCGACCTGGAGATGGGCGGGCACGTCATCGGGACCCGCATCGACGCGGACCCGTCCGGCGCGACGCGGGTGCCCGGAGTGTGGGTGGCCGGCAACGTGACCACCCTGAACGAGCAGGTCATCGGGGCCGCCGCCGCCGGGGTCCGCGCCGGCGCCGCGATCAACGCCGACCTGATCGCCGAGGAGACCCGGCTGGCCGTCGCCGCCCGACGAGCCCTCTCCGGCGCGGACGGGACGTGACCCGGCGCGGACGGGACGTGACGCCCGCGAGCACGCCCGGCGCCCGGCCGCACCGGTGCGCCTCCCCCCTCACGAGAACACACTGGAGGACAGCACGATGACGACTGACAACCTCTCCGGCGAGGACTTCTGGAACGCCCGTTACGCCGAGAACGACCGGATCTGGAGCGGGAACCCCAACCTCATCCTGGTCCGCGAGGTCCCCGGACTGGAGCCGGGCACCGCCCTGGACCTGGGATGCGGTGAGGGAGCCGACGCGATCTGGCTCGCCGGGCGGGGGTGGCGGGTCACCGCCGTCGACATCTCCCAGGTCGCCCTCGACCGGGCGGCCCGGCAGGCGGCGGCGGCCGGTGTCGCCGACCGCGTCGACTGGCAGCGGCACGACCTCGGGGTTTCCTTCCCCACCGGTGTCTTCGACCTCGTCTCCGCCCACTTCCTGCACTCCTACGAGGACATGCCGCGGGAACGGATCCTGCGGACCGCCGCCTCGGCCGTCGCCCCGGGCGGGACGCTGCTCATCGTGGGGCACGCGGCTCCCCCGCCCTGGGAGAGCGACCCGCATCCGGGCGTGCACCTCCCCACACCGCAGGAGGTCCTGCGGTCGCTCGAACTCCCGGACGGCCAGTGGGAGGTGCAGCTCTGCGAGGAGTACGAGCGGACCCAGAACGACCCGCAGGGGCGACCGGCGACCCGCACGGACAACGTCCTCAAAGTCCGGCGCCTGCGCGGCTGAGCCTGCGCGCCGGGTTCCGCCGACGCCGGCGGGAAGCGCGCGCTCCTCCACGCCTGCGCGTCCGCCCGGTGCGGGGCGGCTGAGGCGCCTGCGTCCCGGTCCGTTCGGGGGGCACGGGCCGACGGCGCTGCTCCGCCGGTGGAGGCTGCTCCGGATGTGATCGGTCAGCACGTTGTGGGCGTCGCCGGTGACTCGGGCCGGCGGCCGGCCGGCAGCCGCTCAGTCCACCTGCAGGCGGTCGGCCATCCCGGCGGCCGTGAAGGCGGCCACCACCTCGGTTCGACCCTCGGTGAAGTGTGCCCAGCCGTCACAGTGGACGGCAACCACCCTGCGGGCACCGAGGATTCTGGCGGCTTCGACGGCCATGGCGCTGTCGAGGACGAGCAGGGCACCGTCGAAGATCGGCAGGCGGGGGGCCCCGGCGAACAGGACGGCGGTGTCCACCGGCCCGAACCGCTCGGCGATCTGTTCGACCAGGGTGAGGGAGGCGTTGTCGCCGCTGACGTAGACCGTGGGCAGGTCGGCCGCGGTCAGCACGAAGCCGACGACTTCTCCGGTGACCGCCTTGACACCCTCGGCCCCGAGTTCCTCGGGGCCGTGGAGGGCGGGTGCGCCGGTCACGGTCACGGTGCCGCCGCCGGGGCGGTCCAGCTCGATCGACTCCCAGGGCGCCAGGCCCCGCGCGGTGCCGCCCAGACGGCCTGCGCCGCCGGGAGTGGTGAGCGTGACGGGCACGTCGGCGAGCAGGGCCCGGCCGGAGTGGTCGAGGTTGTCGGAGTGCTCGTCGTGGGAGAGCAGGACGACGTCGACGCGACCGAGCTCGGCAGGTGTGATGGAGGGGTGCGCGGTCTTGACCAGGAGCGGGCCACCGGGCACCGGGTAGTCACCGGGGGCGTCGAAGGTGGGGTCGGTGAGGAACCTCAGGCCGCCGTACTCGATGAGGGCGGTCGGGCCGCCGAAGACGTGGACGGGGATCCGCCGATCGGTCGCGTTGATGGCCAAGGTGAAAACCTCACGGATGAGAAGTGGTTTATCCGTGATACACGGTAGTCGTTTCTCACGGATGGCCGCAACTCATAACATGAGAGGCATGGAGGAGACCCTGACCGCCGAGCCCGTCGCGCCGCCCTCGCCGGAGACGGAAGTCCTGCCGCCCGCGCCGGGGGCGGAGCGCCATCTCGCGCTCGACTTCGCCAACAGCACCGTCGCCCTGCCCGGCGGGCAGTTCCTCGACTTCCTCGGCACGCCCGCGGCCGCTGGCCAGTGGCTGGTCGAGCGCGGGCTCGCTCCGGCGGACCTCGGGCTCCAGGAGATGTGCGCAGCACAGCTGCGTTCCCTGCGCGAGCAGATCCGGGCCCTGCTCGCCTCCCGGGTCGACGGGCGCCCCGCCCCCTCCAGTGCGCTCGCCGCCGTCAACGACGCACTGACCAGGGCCCCCGCGGCCTCCCTGCTGCACTGGGATCCAACCCGCGGCCTGTACCGGGCCGCCTCCCACCCCACCACCCAGATCGTCGACCACGCCCTCGCGGTCCTCGCCGCCGACGCCGCCGACCTGCTTACCGGCCCCGAGGCCGAACGCCTCGCCGCCTGCGGCTCGGCCCCCTGCAGCCGCTACCTGCTGCGGCACGGCCGCCGGCACTGGTGCTCCACCCGCTGCGGCGACCGCGCCCGCGCGGCCCGCGCCTACGCCCGCCGCACCCACCCCGGGGCGGACTGAAGCGCGTCCGGTCCGCCGGCTCCAGGGGGGCGGTCGTAGCGCGCCGTTCCGCCACGGGGCGCCACGCCCGCTACGGAGTGTCGCGCCGCGTACGTCTCCGGTGCCGTACGAGCAGGACCGCCACGATCACGATGACGACCGCGCTCAGCAGCGCGGCGTCCGGTACGGCGGCACCCAGCCGGCGGATCCACCGCTCCGCGGCGTACTCCTGGTCCACGCTGAGCAGGCCGGGCAGGGCCGAGGTGCCGTCGAAGACCAGGAAGACGGTGCCGATGGCGATGAAGAAGGCACCCGACAGCAGGGAGTTGGTGTGCAGGCGCAGCGGCCCGAGCGAGAACGGCCGGCCGCGCAGCCAGCGCCGGCGCCCGAGGTCGAAACGGTCCCACAGCAGGGCGAGGCCGAACAGCGGCACCACCATGCCGAAGGCGTAGACGGCCAGCAGGACGCCGCCGTACACCGGGGCTCCACCCAGCGCCGCGACCGTCAGGATGCCGCCGAGGATCGGCCCGGCGCAGAATCCCGCCAGACCGTACACCGCGCCGAGCGCCACGATCGACAGCGCGGAGTCGGGCCGGAGCCGTCCCGCCGGCCGGGCGGGCCGGACGGCGAAGCCCAGCCCGAGGATCTGCGCCACGCCGAGCGCGATGATCGACCATCCACCCACCGCGACCACCGTGTCCCGGTGGCCGTACAGCAGGGCACCGACCGCCGAGCTCGCCACGCCGAGCGGGACAAGGGTGAGTGCGAGCCCGCCGTACAGCAGCGCGGTGCGGCCGAACAGGCGTTGCGGGCTGGTGAAGGAGTAGGCGAAGAACGACGGCAGCAACAAGGCGCTGCACGGGCTGAACAGCGCGAACACGCCGCCCAGGAAGGCCGTCAGGTAGCCGAGATCGCTCATGAGGTTCCCGTGCCGGCGGTCTTGGCGGCCTCCTGCTCGATCGTCTCGACGAAGGTCTCCAGCGGCTGGGCGCCCAGGATGGGCCGGCCGTTGACGAGGAACGCCGGCGTGCTCGGCACACCGATCTGCGTGCCCTCCGCCTGGTCGGCGACGACGGCGTCGCGGGCGGCTTCGGAGTTCAGGTCCCGGCGGAACCGCGCCAGGTCGGGAACGTCCGCCTCGCGCGCCATCGCGACCAGCTTGTCGTCGGCGAAGGCGCCGCTGTTGCGTTTGCGATCCACCGAGTAGACCTCGCGGTGGAACTGCCGGAACCGCCCCTGCAGACCGGCCGCGTAGGCGGCGCGGGCGGCGGCCTCGGACTCCTTGCCGAAGATGGGGAAGTTGCGCCACTCGATGCGCAGGGTCCCCGCGTCCACGTATCGCTTGATCAGTTCGGGTTCGATGTCCCGGGTGAACTGCCCGCAGAAGGGGCACTGGTAGTCGGCGTACTCGATGAGGACGACCGGAGCGTCGGGGCGTCCGGCCGCGAAGGGGTCGCCGTCCTTGCGCCTGGCCAGCTGGGAGAGCGCCTCCTCCTGGGGCGAGGGGGTCCTCGCCGGTCCCGACGCGGCGGGTGAGGCGGCCGGAGCGGGCGGGGAGGCGGCCGGTTTCCTGTTGCTGGTCGACAGGACGGCCAGCGCGAGCCCGCAGGCCACGACGACCATGATCATTACGATGAGCCGGCGGTCGGCGGATGAGGACATGGATGTCTCCGGAAGGTGAACGGGCGCGGCGACGGACGGCCGCGCGAGAGAACGGCGGAACACTCGCACCCCGGCGGGGGCGAGGAATCACAGGAGGGGACGCCGCAGGTCGGCCGGCGGCGCGTCCGCGCCGTTTCTAGATCCGGAGAATCGACAGGCTGTGCAGGTCGGGCGGTGGGCCGCGCCGCCCCGCCCGGACGGGCGGGGTGTCCGGCCGATGGGAGGAGAGCGCGGTGTGCACCGCGCACGCCAGAGATGAGAACGTGGCTGTCAGGCGCGGAGCGGCCGGCGGTTGCGCGGCCGGGACTTCGCGGTCCGAGCACCTGGGTGCCGCCGGGGCGTGGTCGTATCCGGCGGCCACGACCCGGGACACGCCGGGGCCCGGGGCATCGGCCCGTTCAGCGCCGGGCGGCCAGACCACGATCAGGGCGAAGGCCAGCAGGGCGAGCGTCAGGAGAGCGGACGGCAGGCGTCTCATCCTCCACTCGCCCCCCTCGCGTCCCTTCCGCTGACCGGCTCCCACTATAGAGAAAATCAGCAATGTCGGACTCACGGCGTGCCGTACGGCCCGGTTCCGGATGGTCGCGCCGTCCGCCCGCGCGTGGCCGGACGACGCGACGCATGCCCCTTCACCGCCGGGGGCGGGTGGTGCGGGCGTCGGTCCCGGATCTCAGCGCTGCCGGACCAGTAGCGGCTGGGCGACCTCCCCCAGATAGCCTTCGGGGTCGCACAGGGTGGCGTGGGCCAGTCCCAGTCCGTCGGCGGCCAGGTGGGTGCGGCAGTCCATGTGCACCCACTCGCCTTCGGGTGCGCGCAGCAAAGTGGTGGTCATGGTCGGCGGGATGGACAGCCACTGCCCGAGCGGCAGGGTCGCGGACAGGCCGTTGGCCGAGTCGGCGACGATCAGCGTCCGGGCCAGGCCGGTCAACTCCTCCCCGGCGATCAGCGGGAGGCGCACGCGCGTCCACACCTGTGCCGGGCCGAGGGTCTCGTAGTCGCCGCGGGTGAAACGCCACTCGACGGCCCGGCCGTACCCCCAGTCGGCCAGGCCGGGGAAGTACCGCTGCTCGGCTCCGGCGTTCGGCAGCGCCGGCGGCCGGAGCGACTCACCGTCGGCGGGCGGCTTCGGGCCGGTCGCGATGTGCCAGGCGCGGGCGGTCACCGCCGTACGGCCGTCGACGATCATCCGGGCTTCGGACAGGCGGACCTGCCGGCCCGGTTTCACCGGGGACACCTCGACGCGGACCCGGCGCCGCGGGATCGGGCCGAGGAAGTCCACCGAGATCCGGGCCAGGCGCGTCCCGGGGTCGGCCGTGGCGTCGATCAGGTGCGCCAGCAGCGCGGCGGGCGGCCCACCGTGCTGAGCCTCGGCGTCCCAGGGGCTTTCGGTCGCACGCGTCGGTTCGTAGGCGTCGTCACCGGCGGGCAGGTAGAAGGCGTCGGGCATGTCGTTCATGGATCAATCTTCGGGTAGGGCACGACCGGCGCCTCGGCGGCCCGGTGCGACCCGGCCCGGGGCGGGACCGAGGGTCTCGCGTTCCAGGCCGGGCCGCGGGAGGCGAGCCCTTCCCGCCCTCCTCGGGCGGACCCTGGGAGCCTTCAATAGAGTTACTCAATGTAACCGGAAAGATACGTTGCGTGTTCGGCCGAGGTGGCGGGAGACTCAAGCGGCAGCCGGATCGCAGGCAAGACGGCGACGGCCCGACGGCGACCCCTCCGTGGTGCACCGTCGGCGGGCCGGGCCGTTCCACCGTGCACCGGCATGCCCGCTGAGGGCTCAGCGTGGGCTCTCAGCCGCCGATCCCATCGAGCAGGAAAGGGCGTATCACCATGTCCGACAAGCTCATCCCCACCCTGGCCGCCCCGGTCGAGCGCACGATCACCGGAGCCGCCTCACTCGACGCCGCGGGCGTCGGCCAGTCGATCACTGACTTCCGTTTCCCGTTCGCCGATGAGGGCGACGAGTAGTCGGTGACCGGGTGAGTGCCGGCGCCGGTCGGCGCCGGCACTCACCTCTCGACGTCAGGGAACACCGGTATCCGGCACACGGGAGTTCGTTGCGATGGGCGAGGTGTCAGCGGTCACGGGGCTGGCTCGGCTGTGGGACCTGACCACCGGCGATGATCACATCGGGGTGGCCGTCGTGGACGGCCCGGTCGACGACCGGCACCCCGTCTTCGCCGAGGGCAAGCTGACACAGCCGAGCCACGCCTGGCCGGGGGATGCGGATTCGGGAACCTCGGCCGCTCACGGCACGGCGGTGGCCGGGGTGCTGTTCGGGCGGCACGACGGCCCGGTTCCCGGCGTGGCGCCCGCCTGCCGGGCGGTCAGCGTGCCGGTGTTCGCCCGGGGGCGGCGCACCTCGCAGTTGGAGCTGGCCCGCGCCATCGAGCTGGCGGCCGACTCCGGCGTCCATGTGATCAACGTCAGCGGCGGGCAGCTCGCCGGCGCCGAGGAGGCGGAGGACGTGCTGACCCGCGCCATCGACAGATGCCGCGAACGGAACGTGCTGGTGGTGGCCGCGGTCGGCAACGACGGCTGTTTCTGCGACCACGTGCCGGCCTCACTGCCCGGCGTGCTGGCGGTCGGCGCCTGCGACGAGGCCGGGCGCCCGCTGCCGACGAGCAACTTCGGGCCCGGCAGCCGCCGCCAGGGCCTGCTCGCCCCAGGACACGACATCCTCGTCGCGGTGCCCGGCGGCGGCACCACCCGGATGAGCGGCACCAGCCTGGCCGCGCCGATCGTGGCCGGCGTGGCCGCGCTGCTGCTGAGCCTGCAACGGCGACGCGGTGACGCTCCCGACCCGGGCGCCGTCGGCAGACTCCTGCTGGAGTCCGCCACCCCCTGCGACACGGCCCGGCTCGGGGACGGGACCTGCGCGCGCCACCTGGCCGGAACACTCGACATCACGAAAGCGGTGAATGCTGTGACCACCACCTCCGCGCCCATCTCCTCCCCGGATCCGGCTCCTGCCGTCGATGCCGGCGAGCGGGCCGTCACCCTCTCCTGCGGTACCACGCTCCAGTCCGCCACGGACGGGCAGGGCGGTTGCGACTGCGCCGCGGACGACGTCTTCGTCCCCGCCGCGGTCACCGCGCCGACGCCGGCGGCGCGGCCCTGGGCCCCGGCCGCGACGGCGCCCGCTCCGCAGACCGGTGTGGTGACCTCGGCCGAACAGGGGAAACCGGCGGCGCGGCGGCTGGTGTACGCACTGGGAACGCTGGGCTATGACTTCGGCACCGAGGCCCGGCGTGACACGTTCAAACAGCTCATGCCACCGGTCGAGGCCGACGGAGTGAGCCTGCCCGCCAACCCCTACGATCCCCGCCAGATGGTCGACTACCTGCGGGAGAACCCGTCCGAGGCGCGTCCGCTGATCTGGACGCTCAACCTGGACCTGACCCCGATCTACGCCGTCGAACCGGTCGGCGGCTACGCACCCGGGGTGTACGAGCGGCTGACCGAGTTCCTCGCCCGCCAGCTCAAGACCGAGGACGACGTCGACTTCGTCGACCGAGTCTCGGTGCCCGGCGCCCTGCCCGGACGCACCGTGAAGCTGTTCTCCGGCCAGGTGGTGCCGGTGATCGAGATCAACCTCACCCGCGGCCTGTACGGCTGGTCGGTGGCCGGTCTCGCCCACGCCGTCACCCAGGAGTGCCAGGTTCCCCAGCACAACCAGCGCGGCAACGACAACGACCGTGCCCGGCTGACCGACGCGGTGTCCGACTTCCTCACGCGCATCTACTACGACCTGCGCAACTTCGGCGCCACCTCCCGCGACCGGGCGCTCAACTTCGCCGCCACCAACGCCGTCCAGGCCCGCCAGACCCTGGCCGAAGCGCTGGGACGCGGCATGGCGCTGCAGAACATCGAGGTGGAGAAGAGTCCCTACGGCCGGCCCGACAGTGACTGCTGGGACGTCAAGCTGCGCTTCTTCGACCCCGACAACAGCAAGCGGGCCAAGCGTGTCTACCGCTTCACCGTCGACGTCAAAGACGTCATGCCGGTCACCCTCGGACCGGTCCGCAGCTGGCCCGAAGCCTGATCCACCGGCCGGGAAAGAGACTGATCATGCCCATGTTCCCCCCGCAGACGGCCCCGGTGCGCCGGCCCGATCCGCTGCCGCCGTACACCACCATCGGCCTTCATCCACCCACCGCCGAGCACCTGGACCGGGTGCGCGTCCACCTCACCTACAGCGCCAACGTCAACGATCCCGCCGCCTACACGCTGCCGGGCTACGAGCAGGCGAAACTCTCCGCCCGGTAAGACGCGCCATCCGGATCAGGAGGGGCGGGGCCGATCCCCGGCTCCCGGCCCCGCTCTTCCCCACCCGACCGCCGCACCAGTACGAGGCCGCCGATGAACCTTCCGCCGTCCCCGCCCTCCTGCCCGACGGGCGGCCCCGTTCCGGACGGGAACCGCACCGGCAAAAGCGATTCCGGCCGATCCATCCCGCCGTGTCCGCGCTTTCCCGCCGAAGCCGTCGCCGGCGTCACCGAGCTGTGGCAGTACACCCACGGCCATCCGGACATCACGATCGGCTTCTACGACGGCCCCCCGGACACCGCGCACCCCTGCCTGGAGGGGGCCGACCTGCGGGTCCTCCCTCCCTGGTGGCTTCCCCCCGCCGCGGACGACCCGGGCCTGGTCGAGCACGGCACCTTCACCGCCAGCGTGCTGTTCGGCCAGCCCGGCAGCGTCCTGCCCGGCCTGGCCCCGCGCTGCCGCGGCATATCCCTGGCGGACACCTCCGACGGGCACACCTCGCCCGATCCGCTGCACGCCGCCCGCGCCGTCGACGAGCTTCTCGAGGCCGGAGCCGACGTCATCCAGTTCACCGTCCCGTACCACACCGCCTCCGGCGACGCCGACGAGCTGCTCAAACGCGCCGTCAACCGCGCACTCGACGCGGGCGTACTGATCGTCGCCCCGGCGGGCAACGACCACGGGCACTGCGGCATCGCCCCGGCCGTCCTCCCGGGCGTGCTGGCCGTCGGCGCGCACCGCGCCGACGGCACCATGTTCCGCTTCAGCAACTTCGGGCCGGCCTATCGCGGGCACGGCATCACCGCCCTGGGCGAGGCGGTCCTGGGTGCCACACCGGGTGGCGGCGTCCAGGCCCGTAAGGGCACCTGCGCGGCCGTCGCCCTGGTCACCGGCGTCGCCGCCCTCCTGCTGAGCCTGCAGCGCCGGCTCGGCCAAGCGGCCGACCCGCTCGCCGTCCGTGACGCGCTGCTCGTCACCGCCCGCCCATGCACCCCCGGGCAATCCGGCGGCCAGGTCGAACGCTGCCTGGACGGCTACCTCGATCTGCCCGCCGCGACCCGCCTCGTCCACGCCGCCGCGCCGGCCCGGCCATGCGGCGCGCTTCCCCCCACCGTCGTCCCGGCGGACCGGCCGGTGAGGCGGTCACCCCGGGCGGCGACGGTCACCACGATCGCCGAACGACCTCACCTCGCCCAGGCGGAGATCGCCCAGCCGTCTTCCCCCGCCTTCCTGGGCAAGGACATGGCCGGCCGGTGGGCCGCACACGCGCGACTCCAGCAGCGCTTCCCCCAGTTCGGCGTGGTCGCCACCGACGCCGGTGGATCGGTCGTCGGACGCGGCTGGGGGGTGCCGTTTGCGCTGTCCGCACCCGGACGCGGGCAGCTGCCCGACGGAGGCTGGGACGAGATTCTCACCTGGGCCTTCGCCGACCTCCAGGACGGCAGCCCGCCCGACACCCTGGGACTGCTCGCCATCGTGGTCCGGCACGACCAGCAGCGCGCCGGCCTGGCGGGCGCGCTGCTGGCGGCGCTGAAGAACGCCGCCCAGGTCACCGGCCTGCGCCAGGTGGTCGCCCCGGTACGCCCCACCCGCAAGCACCGCGAGCCCGCCACCCCCATGGCCGAGTACGCCCGGCGCACCCGGGCCGACGGCCTGCCCGCCGACCCGTGGCTGCGCACCCATGTCAGGGCCGGCGGCCGTATCGACTCGATCGCCTCGGCCTCCATGGTGGTCGCCGGCTCCCTGGCGCAGTGGCGCCGATGGACCCGGCTGCCCTTCGACACGGACGGCCCCGTCACGGTGCCCGGTGCGCTGGTGCCCGTGCACTGCGCACTCGCCCACGACCATGCCGTCTACGTCGAGCCCAACGTCTGGGTGCGCCACCTACTGCCCTGATCCACGTGCGGACGGGCACCCCGTCCAAGGCTCGGCGGCGGCGCTCGACCGCTCCCACCGGCGGTGTGCCTGCGACCCATTCCCAATCGTGATACTTCCGGAAGATCTGATGGCTTTTGTCCTGATCGCCTCATCCGGCATAGTCCTGGGGATGGATCGGCAACTGATCAGCCACATCGCCCACCGGGACCACCCCATCGCCGCCCCGATCGATGACGCACAACTGGAACGACTGCTCAGGCGGGCACGACTCCGGCCCGAGGCGCGCATCCTCGACCTCGGGTGCGGAGGGGCGGAGTGGACCATGCGGGCCCTGGAGCTCTACCCGGAGGCGACCGCGGACGGGGTGGACGTCTCCGAAGCCGCTCTCACCTCCGCCGCCGGAGAAGCCGCCCGCCGCGGGCTGACCGACCGGATGCGACTGCACCACCTCGCCGCTGCGGACTTCACCGCCGGCGAACCGTACGACCTCGTGCTGTGCGTGGGCGCCACCCACGCCTTCGGCGGGCTGACCGAAACCCTGCACGCCGTACGACGCCACCTGCACCCGGCGGGGCAGGCTCTGGTCGGAGAGGGCTTCTGGGAGAAGCCTCCCCCGCCGCAGACCCTGGCCCGGCTCGGCGCGGAGCCGGAGGAGTACGCCGACCTCGCGGGAACGGTGAACCGGGCGGAGGACGCCGGCTACGCCACCGTCTACGCCTACACCAGCACGCGTGCCGACTGGGACGAGTACGAATGGTCCTGGACCGGGTCCCTCACCCGCTGGGCGCTCGACCATCCCGGTCCCGACGGTGACGCCGCCCTGGCCGCCGCCCGCGACCACCGCGACATGTGGCTCAACGGCTACCGGGACATCCTGGGCTTCGTGACCCTCCTGCTCCGTCTCGGCAGCCGGTAGTAGCGTTCCGGTCGGGGCCGTCCGGTGGTTGTGCCGGGCGGCCGACGTCAGGAGCTCGTGAGGATGACGAGTCGCTGGGTCGCCCGGGTCATCGCGACATAGCGGTCGACCGCTCCTGCGATGCCCTCGCCGAACGCCTCCGGGTCGATGAGGACGACCAGGTCGAACTCGAGCCCCTTGGACAGCTCCGGGGTCAGCGACCGGACGCGGGACGTCGCCTGGAACGTGGGATCGCCGATGACGCAGGCGATCCCGTCGGCATGCGCGGCGAGCCAGGTGTCGAGGACCGAGCCCAGATCCGAAACAGATCCGTGGACGACGGGGACGCCGCCGCTGCGGATGGAGGTCGGCACGTTGGCGTCCGGGAGCACGGCCCGGATGACCGGTTCGGCTTCCGTCATGATTTCTTCCGGCGTCCGGTAGTTGATGCTCAGAGAGGCCAGGTTGATCCGGTCGAGTCCGATCCGCTCGAGCCGTTCCTGCCACGACTCGGTGAACCCGTGCCTGGCCTGGGCTCGGTCCCCGACGATGGTGAAGCTCCGGGACGGGCAGCGCAGCAGCAGCATCTGCCACTCCGCGTCGGTCAGTTCCTGAGCCTCGTCCACGACGATGTGCGCGAACGGACCGGCGAGGAGGTCCGGTTCGGTGCCGGGCAGTGCGCTCTCGTCGACCAGGGTGTTCTGCATGTCCTCACCGCGAAGCATCGACATCACGAGCATTTCGGAGTCGTCGGCCTCGATCAGGTCGTCGACGACCCGCGCCATGCGCTCGCGCCGGGCGGCGACGGAGGCGTCATGCCGACGCTTGCGTCGCGACGCCTCCGGGTCGCCGAGCCGCTGCCGTGCCGCGTCCAGGAGCGGCAGGTCGGACACCGTCCAGGCCTGGGCGTCTTCGCGCTGCAGCTTCCTGACGTCATCGGGGCTGAGCCAGGGAGCGCACATCCGCAGGTAGGCGGGGACCGACCACAGGTCTCCGACGAGGTCGGCCGCTTCGATCAGCGGCCACGCGCGGTTGAAGGTCGTGAGCAGTTCCCTGTCCTGCAGCAGCGACCTGCGGAGCAGGTCGGCCGGGACGTCGTCGTCGTGCTTGTCCACCAGGATCGTGAGCAGTTCCTCCCAGATCTGGTCACGCGCCTCGTTGTGCGGAGTACCGGGTGCCGGTGCCTCGAACGCCTCGGCCCAGTCGTCGGCGCTCAGCCGGACGTCGGACCAGTGGGTCGTGACCGTCATCCCCTTGGTGGGCGGGTTCTCATAGAACCTGACGGCTGTCTCGATCGCCTTCACCAGGCTCGCGGACGACTTCAGGAGAGCCACGTCCGGGTCGGTCTCGGCCGCCGCCGCGGCTCCCTCGGCGACGAGGTCCCGCAGGGTGCAGGTCCGCACACCCTGCTCTCCGAGGCTGGGCAGGACGTCGGCGACGTAGGCCAGGTAGGGTTGGTGCGGACCGACGAACAGCACGCCACCCCGGCGGTGACCGAGGCGAGGGTCGGAGTAGAGCAGGTAGGCGGAGCGATGCAGGGCGACGACGGTCTTCCCCGTCCCCGGGCCGCCGTCGACGACGAGAGCGCCGCGGGATCCCGCGCGGATGATGGCGTCCTGGTCGGCCTGGATGGTGCCGAGCACGTCCCGCATCCGGCCCGACCGGTTGCCGCCCAGGCTGGCGATGAAGGCGGACTGGTCGTCGAGCGCGGCATGCCCTTCGAACCCGTCCGCGGTGAACACCTCGTCCCAGTAGTCGCTGACCCGGCCGCGGGTCCAGCGGTACCTGCGGCGGCTCGCCAGCCCCATCGGGTTGGCGTGGGTCGCTCCGAAGAACGGCTCGGCCGCGGGGGAACGCCAGTCGAGCAGCAGCCGGCGACCCGCGCTGTCCGTGAGACCGAGTCGTCCGACGTACACGGGCTCGGGGTCGTCCGCGCTGACCATGTGCCCGAGGCACAGGTCCAGACCGAAACGACGCAGCGCGCGCAGGCGAGCGGTCAGCCGGTGGATCTCCAGGTCCCGGTCCAGTGCCGCCCGGCCTATGCCACCGGGTGCCCTGCGCTCGGCATCGAGGCGGTCGGACAGGTCGGCGATCGCCTGCTCCAGGCTCTCCGCGATGGCCGCGAAGTGCTGCTCATCGCCGGCGATCAGCGCCGGGGCGGCCTTGGGAGACAGGTGGTCGGGAAGGTCGAACGCGCTGGTGGTCGAAGGGTTCACGTCATCGGCTCCGATCTGAGGTGAACGAGGCGCTTTCCCGGCTCGACGATCTCGCGTGGGTCACGCCGACACCGGCCGGCGGTTCCGCGACCCCCTCGTCCGGCGGCGCGCACACTCGCGCCTCCACGCCGAGTTCCCGCGACCGCACCGCGAGTGCCACCACCGGTTCGACGTCCCCGCGTGACCCATACGTCGACAACAACACACGCACTTCGCATCCCCCGATTTCCGCAGCTTCTGGCCTCGGCCGACGATTCTGCGGCACGACCCGGGTCTTGTGGCAAGCCCCCCGGTGCGCTATACGTTGAGAGTGGAAAGGCGTGGGTGTTCCCCTTTCCCCTCATCGTCCGCTGCGGACGGACGACCTCCTCGTGAAGCGGCGGCACGCCGCGTACGGCGGTACCGCCGGCCTCACCGGCGTGCGGCTTGAGCGCGGTGGCGTACGAGCCCGCCTGCTCGTACTGCCGGGCGATCAGCCCCCGTCGATGACGCGGCCGGCCACCATCGGCGCGAGTTGCCCCCGCACGCCGTCCCGGTGCCCCACCGCACCGGGCCCGCCGTGCAGTCGCGCATCACCGCGACGCCGGCGAAGGCCCGTGGTCAGCGCCGGACGGCGGCGTGGAAGGCGGGAAGCGCCGTCCCGAGTTCAGCGGTGCCGATGCTCGTGCTGTTCATCACCCCGACCGTACCTTCGTCCGCCCAGACGCAGATGCCCTCCTCCGATCCCGCCCCCGGCCCCTTGAGACCGATGCAGGTGGCATGCCCGGCGGACGACCTCAGCGGGACGTCGAACCTGCGGGTCGGGTCTTTGCCTTTCAGGAGCTTCTTGATGATGTGGTCGACGGCCAGCCGCCACCGATCGCTGCCGATCTGCATGGTGTACCCGTAGAAGATCATGTTCCTGGTCCACTTCCCACCCCTGGACTCGGGGGTCTCCCTGTAGCGCGCGTTCACCGCGTCATGCACGGGGATGTTCCCGGGGAGTTCGTCGATGAGCGGCCGGTTGCGCATCATCTCCTCACGTTCGATGAACGGCCACATGCCGTCCTCGTCGAGGACGAAGGAGCCCGCTTCCCGGGGCGGCGGGATCACCAGCCCGTGTGCCCGCGGAGAGGGGGACGGCGCGGGGCGGGAGTCCGCCGCACATCCGGGGAGTACGACGACGGCGAGCAATGCCGCCGCGGTGGCCAGCGCGCCGCGGGCACGAGGCCCGGGAGACGGCCGGGACGGGAACGCGTGCCGGCGGGAGAGGACGGCCGTTCGGCCGAGCGTTCCCGGGGCGACGACGGGAGCAGACATGGATCATCCTTCGTACGCGTTCGATTCGCGCGGGGAGGTAGGAAAGGCCGCTTGCGCCGGGCCCTGCGGCGTTCCCCGCGCGAGTGACGGGGGCTTCGCCACCTGGTGTGCGAACCGGCCCCGGAACCAGGCCGGTGACGTCGGAGGCAGCCTCCGGTGACTCAGACGGTGAACGTGAGCCAGGAGGAGAAAAAGACCCAGACGGGTTCTTCCACCGCCTTCTCCGGCGCTGTGCCGCTGAGGCCGTTCTCCCCCGGCCCCAGTTCCAGCGAGCTCTTCCACCCCTTCGACCAGGTGCTCACGGTCACCTTTCCCGTCACCTGGCCGGACGTGACCAGTTCCGTGCGGCCGTCGCCGTCCAGATCGATCAGCTTGACGGTGCGGCTCTCGTTTCTCCCGCCTCCCGCGAGCGTGCCCGTGGAAGGGGTCAGACCGCCGCGTCCGCTCCGCACGAGCAGGAACGCGTCGCTGTCGGGGAGGGTGACGACGAGGTCGGTGTCGTGGTCGCCGTCGATGTCGGTCACCGCCGTCGACATCCTGGCGAATCCCGTGGGGCGGGTCTTGAACGGTTCCATCCCGGGGGTCTTCCCGTCCAGGACGGTGCGCCGGACCGATCCCCCGTGGAACACGGTGATCTCCCCCCGGTAGTACTTCCCGGCGTCGGGGCCCCGGAGGCCGCTGACCACGATATCCGGTTTGCCGTCGGTGTCGACGTCGCCGACGGTGATCCGGTGGACCTGGTATCCCCGACCCCGGCGGTCCAGTGGCGTCACCACGGGTACGGCCAGGCCCTCACGGCCCCCGGCCCGGACCTCGACGCGGTCCCCCAGGAGGGTCACGACGTCGGCCACCTTGTCGCCCGTGACGTCCGCCACGACGAGGTCGCCCCGCTCCTCCCCCAGGTCGAACGGCCAGGCCTGGGCACCCGCGGGGAACGTGGGACCACCGTGTACGACATGGAAGGTCCAGGTCGAGTCTCCGACGATCAGGTCGGGGAACCCGTCGGCGTCCACGTCGCCGGAGGCCATCAGGGAGCCCTTGTGGGTGCGCCGCTCGGCCGGGATGTCGAGCCGCGCGGCGGGGGCGGAAGCCGTGAGACCGGAAGGGCCGCCCATCGTCACCGTCACGCCGCCGACGTCCTCGTCAGATGGCTCGTCGCGGCCGATGGCGGCCACCGCCAGGTCCGCGTACCCGTCCCCGTTGAAATCCGCGCTGGTCATCACGCTGCCGAACCAGTCCTGCGGGCGCGCCTCGGTGCCGCTGTCGTTCCAGGTGAGGCGGGAAGGCGAGACGGCGCCCGCGCCGGCCCCGAACCCGGTCAGCACCGCCACCGCTCCGGCCTCGGCCACGCCGCCGGCCCCGGCTCCGGTGTCGCCGATGGCCAGATCGCGGATGCCGTCCCCGTTGAAGTCGTCGGGCAGCGCGGGTTCGCCGCGGGGTGCGGAGGCCGTGTCCCGCCCGCCCGATCCCCGGTCCGGCACCGCGGCCGATGTCTTCGCCGAGACTCCGTCCCGGGCCGGCCCCGGGTCCGCCGAACAACCCGCCAGCCCCAGGGCGATCGTCAGAGCGATCGCCACGCGTCGCGTGAGCGCGACGGTGGGCACGCGGTCCCGCCGTTCACCCGGACGGGATCCGCGGGGGCCTTCCCCGATGGCGGACCACGTACGGGAGAAAGGGGCGACGGCCCTTCCGCACCGACCCGCGGCGCGCGAGGACCACGGCTCCCAAGGGCTGATGACCCGCATCCACTCAAGGCGCCGGCCTACTCGGCCGGCCTTTTCCGGCGTGTACGCTCCGCCCCTGAACAGTGCCACCGACCACATGATCTTCTTGGCGTTCACGGCCCCCGATTCTGACGGGCCGGGGCAGGCCCGGCATCGCCCGCGGGGCTGACCGTTCATCCGCTGCGGAGATGACACGACGCGGCCGGGCTCCTCGCCCACCCGACGCTGCTTTGGGGTAAGCAACAAACCGCATCGGACGCAGCGTCGACCGGATACGCAAGGACCGCATCACGCGCGGCCGGTCGAGGGCGAGACGCATCGGCGGTCTCCGGCTCATGACGCGGCGTTTCAGGGTGATCGCGTGAATGTCAGGAAGGGCCCGGCTGCTGTTGTGCGGGCTGGGCGGTGAGCCGTATTCGTCGGTAAGCGGGTCACTCCGCGGGGGTGCGCAGTACGGACTCGACGAACTCGTGCGCGGGCTTGGCCAGCCTTTCGTGAAGCTCGAAGAACGTGTCGGCCGCTCGTACGCCGTTCCAGTCGCCTGGCAGGACCTCCACCGCGAGTCCCGGGTCGGAGTAGGGAAGACGGCGCCAGTCGGTCAGGGCCGCGATGTAGTCGGTGAACGCCTCGGGCTGATCGATCTCGCCTCCGTTCTTGTACCGCTCCAGGACGGGGCCGTGACAGTCGAGGAACTCCTGGTACAGGGCTTGGAGCCGGGCGAGGTCCCACCACGCGGGGGCTTGTCCGGCGATGTCCTCGAACCCCACGTGGTGGGACTGGAAGAGATTGACGTAGGAGGCGAGCCCATGGCGGGTCAGCACGTCCTTGGTCTCGTCGAGCAGGTGTGCGGGGGCGATCCACACACCTGCCGAGACAGTACCGAATCCGAGCCACGACAGGCGCGAGCGCAGCTGGTGGCGTTTGTCGCGCTCGGTCTCCGGCACGCTGAAGATCGCCAGAAGCCATCCGTCGTCGAGAGTCGCGCGGCGGCGTTCGAAGATGCGGCGGTCGCCTTCACGCAGGATGGCGTGGCCATCCTGCGACAGGGCGTAGCCCGCGACGCCGTCCTTCTTCTCCGAGACCAGGAGGCCGCGCCGTTTGAGCCGGAACACCGCAGAGCGGACCGAGGGGGCGTCGACCCCGTACCGGCCCAGGAGCCGGATGACGGAGGCGACGCTCATCCAGCCGCCGACCTCGCGCGCGTACAGGCCGTACACGGTGACGATCAACGCGCGGGGGGTCTGGCCTCGGCCGGTGAATTCGTCGTCGTCTGCCATCCGGTGGTCCTTCGTCGTCTCCGGGCGCTTCCCTGACCAGGATGCGCCTTGTCACGCAGATTCAACCACCGTCAGGATGCCGAGTTCCCGCTGGCCTTCAGGCCGATCGGGGCCGGATGATCCCTTCTTGGGCGACGGTCGCCAGGTGCCGGCCGTCGCGGGTGAAGAACCGGCCGACGCCGAGGCCGCGTCCGGCGCCGGCGGCGCCGACTTCCTGGGCGTAGAGCAGCCAGCCGTCCATGAGGGCGGGCTTGTGGAACCACATGGCGTGGTCGAGGCTGGCGGTGACCAGGCCGGGGGTGGCCCAGGGCAGGTCGAGCAGTCGCAGGACCGGCTCCAGGATGGTGTAGTCGCATACGTAGGCCAAGGCCGCCAGGTCGCGCTGGGCGTCGGTCAGGCCGGGGACCGGGCGGAGCGTGTCGAACGGCTTGACCCAGATCGCCTGGTGGGGGACGGCTCCGCCTTCGACGGTCAGATAGACCGGGCCGGGCACGTGCCGCATGTCGAAGCTGCGGCCGTAGGACCAGTAGGCCTTCGACTCCTTGGTCATGTCACCGCAGGCGTCGGTCCCAGGCTGCTCGGGCTCCAGGTATTCGGCGCTGGAGGGCAGGGATTCGGGGTCGGGCAGGCCTTCGGGCATCGGCGCCTGGTGCTCGCCGCTGCGCTCGCCGGTGTGGAAGGAGGCCAGGGCGATGTAGGCGAGCTTGCCGCCGGAGTATGCGCGGATCTGCCGGGTGGAGAAGCCGCGGCCGTCGCGGAGCTTTTCGACTTCGTAGCGGACCTCGCCGCCGATCTCGGCGGGCCGCATGAAGTAGCTGTGCATGGAGTGCAGTGTGCGGTCTTCGCCCGCGGAGCGGATGGCTGCGACCGCGGCCTGGGCGACGAGGTCGCCGCCGTAGGCCTTGGGCCAGGGGCAGTCCTGGGTGGTGGCGAGGTAGGCCTCGTCGCCGTGCTCGGCCTCGACGGGGGTGAGGGTGAGGGCCGCGGTGAGGATCTGCGAGGTGGGGTTCGGGTCCATGGTGGTTTGTCTCCAGTTCAGGTCGAGGGGGTGAGCCGGACGCGGTTGCGCAGGGTTCCGATCCCGTCGATCCGCGTCTCGACGATGTCGCCGTCGGCGAGGAAGCGGGGCGGGTCCATCGCGGCGCCGATCCCGCCGGGGGTCCCGGTCAGGACGAGGTCTCCGGGACGCAGCACGGTGAAGGTGGAGATGTAGGCCAGCAGGGCGGGTGAGTCGAACACCAGGGTGCGGGTGTTCGCGTGCTGGACGACCTCGCCGTTGACGCGGCAGGAGATGTCCAGGCCCGCGGCCGGATCGGCTTCCTCCGGGGTGACGACGATCGGGCCGATGGGGGTGGTGGCGTCCCAGGCCTTGCCCTGGAACCACTGGAGGGTCCGCTTCTGCCAGTCGCGGATGGAGATGTCGTTGGCGACGGTGTAGCCGGCGATCGCCGCGGCGGCCTCGGCCTGGCCGGCGCGGCGCAGCGGGGCGCCGACGACGACGGCGAGCTCGGCCTCCCAGTCCACCGCCGCGTTCTCGGGGACGACGATCTCCTGGTCCGGGCCGAGGAGCGTGTCGGCGTGTTTGGCGAACAGGGTCGGGTGGGCGGGCAGGTCGCGGCCGGTCTCGGCGATGTGTTCGGCGTAGTTGAGGCCGCAGCAGATCACCTTTCCGGGGGTGGGCAGCGGGTTGACCGGCTCCCAGTCGGCCAGCGCCTGCCCGGGGGTGCCGTCGCGGCCGCCGCGCAGCCACGCCGACAGGTCGGGGGCGGGCAGCGCCCGCCACACGCCGCCGTCCAGGACGGCCGCGCGGGTCACCCCGTCCGGGGCGGACACCGTGGCCAGCTTCATGATCGTGCCTCCTTGACGGCAGTGAATGTATCGCATATTTCACGATCGTCAGATATTGTCAATACACTATCCGAACCCGCGAGGAGCAGCCGTGAAGCCCCAGCCCATCAACCCCACGTCCCTGCCCAAGCCCAGCGGCTACTCGCACGGCACACTGCACGGCAACACCCTCTACCTGGGCGGACAGACGGCGTTGGACAAGAACATGCGCATCGTCGAGGGCGGGATCGTCGCGCAGTTTCGCCAGGCGTTCAGCAACGTCCTGACCACCCTCAGGGAGGCGGGCGGCGAACCCGAGGACCTGGTGAGCATCACGATCTACCTCACCGACATCCCCGACTACCAGGCGCACGGCCGTGAGATCGGCGAGGTCTGGCGCGAGCTGGCCGGGCCGGTCTACCCGGCGATGGCCGGCATCGGCTGCACCGCGCTCTGGCAGCCCGAAGCCATGATCGAGATCCTCGGCGTCGCCGTCATCCCCGACCGCGGCACGAAGGCCGCCCAGGTCGACTACTGATATTTCGCTTTATTAACGGTCGTCTTAAATGCGCGATATTTTGGGGCGACCCAACGTCATTCAGGAGGCATCGTGCGCATAGCGGTCATCGGAGGCGGGCCCGGCGGCCTGTACTTCGCGGCGCTGGCCAAGCAGCTGGAGCCCGGCCATGAGATCACCGTGTGGGAGCGCAACGCCCCCGATGACACCTTCGGGTTCGGCGTGGTCTTCTCGGATGAGACCCTCGGCGGCATCGAGCACGCCGACCCGCAGGTCTTCGCGCAGATGTGTGCGGAGTTCGCACGCTGGGACGACATCGACGTTCACCACCGCGGCCGGGTGCTCACCAGCGGCGGCCACGGGTTCGCCGCGATGAGCCGCAAGCGGCTGCTGGAGATCCTCCAGGCCCGCTGCCTGGAACTCGGCGTGACCATCCACTTCCGGGCCGAGGCCCCCGACGTCGCCGAGCTCGCGGCGTCCCACGACCTCGTGGTCGCCTCCGACGGGCTGAACTCCGCGGTACGCACCCGGTACGCCGAGTCGTTCCGGCCCGACCTGGAGCAGCGCGCCTGCAAGTACATGTGGCTGGGCACCGACAAGGTCTTCGAGGCGTTCAAGTTCTTCATCCTGGAGACCCCCTACGGGGTCATGCAGGGCCACGCCTACCCCTACGACGCCTCAGGGAGCACCTTCATCGCCGAGATGCACGAGGACGTCTGGCGTGCCGCGGGCTTCGACGCCTTCGCCGCCCGCGAGTACGCCCCGGGCGAATCGGACGAGAAGTCGATCGCGAAGATCCGGGAGCTGTTCGCCGAAGCGCTGGACGGCGGGGAGATCCTCGCGAACAACAGCAAGTGGATCAGCTTCACCACCGTCCGCAACGCCTGCTGGCGGCACGAGAACATCGTCATCCTCGGCGACGCCGCCCACACCGCGCACTTCTCCATCGGCTCGGGCACCAAGCTCGCGATGGAGGACTCTCTCGCGCTGGTCGCCTGCCTGCACGAGCACCCCACCGTCGACGCCGCGCTCACCGCCTACGAGAACGAGCGCAAGCCCGTCGTCCACTCCACCCAGCGCGCCGCCCAGGCCAGCCTGGAATGGTTTGAGAACCTCGGCCAGTACATGGACCAGGACGTCGAGCAGTTCGCGTTCAACATCCTGACGCGCAGCCGCCGCATCACCTACGACAACCTGCGCCTGCGCGACCCGGAGTTCGTCGCCGCCATCGACGGCTGGTTCGCCGGACACCAGGGGCGACCCGGCGACGTCGCCGCGACCCCGCCGATGTTCCACCCCTTCCGGCTCGGCGGCCTGCACCTGGCCAACCGGGTCGTGGTCTCGCCGATGGACATGTACAAGGCCGTCGACGGCATGCCGTCCGACTTCCACCTCGTCCACCTGGGCGGCAAGGCCCTCGGCGGCGCCGGACTGGTCATGACCGAGATGGTGTGCGTCTCCGACACCGGCCGCATCACCCCCGGCTGCGCCGGGATCTGGACCGACGCCCAAGCCGACAAGTGGCGGCAGGTCACCGACTTCGTCCACGCCGAAAGCCAGTCGAAGATCGGCCTGCAGCTGGGCCACTCCGGCCGCAAGGGCTCCACCCGCCTCATGTGGGAAGGCATCGACCAGCCCCTGGAGTCCGGCAACTGGGAGCTGGTCGCCCCCTCCCCCATCCCCTACGCCGAAGGCGTCAACCAGGTGCCGCGCGAGCTGAGCGTCGAGGAGATGGCCGAGATCACCCGCCAGTTCGCCGACGCCGCCCGCCGCGCCGACGCCGCCGGATTCGACCTGCTGGAGCTGCACTGTGCCCACGGCTACCTGCTGTCGTCGTTCATCTCCCCGGTCACCAACCAGCGCACCGACGCCTACGGCGGCTCCCTGGACAACCGGCTGCGCTACCCGCTGGAGGTCTTCGCCGCCATCCGGCAGGTCTGGCCCGCCCACAAGCCGATGACCGTCCGGATCTCAGCCACCGACTGGATCGAGGACGGCATCACCGGTGATGACGCCGTCCACATCGCCCGCGCCTTCGCCGACGCCGGGGCCGCCGCCATCGACGTGTCCACCGGACAGGTCGCACCCCACGAGCGCCCCGCGTTCGGCCGCTCCTACCAGACGCCGTTCGCTGACCAGATCCGCAACAAGGTCGGAATCCCTACCATCGCCGTCGGCGTCATCTCCTCCTACGACGACGTCAACTCCCTCCTGCTGGCCGGCCGCGCCGACCTGTGCGCGCTCGGCCGCGTCCACCTCTACGATCCCAACTGGACCCTGCACGCCGCCGCCGAACAGGACTACACCGGACCCGGCGCCACCTGGCCGCTGCCCTGGCGCGGCGGAAGCCGCAGGCCCCAGACCGGCCGGACCGACGGCCCCAAGCCCCGCCTCCAGCTCATCCGCGAAGGCACCACCATCACCCGCCACGCCCGCTGGCGCCCCTGACCGGCCCGCCCACCCCGGACACCTGGACACTCCGGCACCCGCCTCCAGTGCGCGGGTGCCGGGACCCCGCCCGCAAGGACGCCCATGAACACCAGAACCACCGCTTCCCAGAGCTCCGGACCGCTCGCCGGGCGCAACGCCCTGGTCACCGGGGCATCGCGCGGCATCGGCGCCGCCTGCGCACTGCGGCTCGCCGAAGCCGGCGCCGACGTCGCCGTCCTGGGACGATCCCTTCCCGACCTGGACAAGGTCTCCGCCCAGATCCGCGCACTCGGCCGCCGCGCGCTCGTCGTCGGCTGCGACGTCACCGTGCCCGAGCAGATCGAGGCCGCCTGCACCCGCGTCGAGAACGACCTCGGCCCCGTAGACGTCCTGGTCAACAACGCCGGCGGCCCCAGGTTCCAGGCCGCGATCATGGATGTGCGGCCCGAAGGATGGCAGAAGGTCTTCGACCTCAACCTGACCAGCACCCTGCTGTTCTGCCAGCGGCTCGGCCGCGGCATGGCCGAGCGCCGCACCGGCACCATCGTCAACGTCTCCTCCATCGCCGTCCACGCCCCCTGGCCCGCCATCGCTCCCTACGGCGCAGCCAAATCCGGGATCCGCCACCTCACCCAGGCGCTCGCCGCCGAACTCGGCCCCTCCGGTGTACGGGTCACCTCCGTCAGCCCGGCGTGGATCGACACCGACATCAACACCGCCTACACCCGCGACCCCGAACTGAGCGACGCGGCCCTCGACCTCGTCCCCCTGGACCGGTGGGGCGAGCCCGACGACGTCGCCCACGCCGTCGTCTTCCTCGCCAGTCCGCTGTCCGGCTTCATCACCGGCATCGACCTGCCCATCGATGGCGGCTTCAGCGTCTCCATGCCCCGCAGCACCCGCCGCATCCTCAACCGCGCAGCCCCCGCCACCTGACATCGCCGACCGAGCGCGGACGACCACCGGCCGGCCCGTTCCCCCTTCTTCGTTCACCACGTTCCAGGAGCACATCATGCAACCGACCGACAAGGACCTCGGCTACCGGCTCGACGGCGACAACTCCATGTACGCCACCGAGAGCGGCCTGGTCATCCCCGTCGTCACCCGGGGCGGCCTGGAGTCCGCGCAGACCGGCCAGTCCGACGGCGCCTCCCGCATCTCCGGCGTGAGCCCCCAGCACACGCCCGCGACCCGCATCTGGTTCGGCAAGGTCAGCAACGACCCAGGATACCGGTCGGTCCCCCACCACCACGGTGAGGCCGAGACCGGCGGCTACGTCCTGTCCGGCAGGGCCCGCATCTACTTCGGCGCCGAGTACGAGGACTACATCGACATGGAAGAAGGCGACTGGGTGTTCGTCCCGCCGTTCATGCCCCACGTCGAATGCAACCTCGACCGCAACAAGCCGCTGACCTGGATGACCACCCGCACCCCCGACAACATCGTCGTCAACCTCGCCGACATCGCCGACGAGGCCCTGCGCCACTGGACGAACCGGCCCTGAGAGCCCAACCACGACTTCCCGCCTCTCCCGATGATCAGCACCATCGCCCTGGCGCCGCGCCTTGTCCGAGCCGCTCCCAGGTCGGACCGTCCTGCCGACACCGCCGCACGCTGAGCAGGCGGCGTCCTTGCACACGATCGTCGAGGCGGGCAGGACGGTGAAACCCCCCGGCGCCCTCCTTGTGAGGGCGTATGCTTCCCACCGGAAGGACCAGCGATGCAGCTGTCACCCACCGCCCACACCGACACCTTCGCCCGTGGCCACCTGCCGCCCGCCGAACTGTGGCCGCACCTGGAATTCACCACCGAAGCCCTGAACTACCCCGACCGGCTCAACGCCGCAGGTGAGATCCTCGACGCCACCATCGCGGCCTACGGCCCCGACCGGCCCGCGATCCGCACCGACACCGGCGAGATGTGGACCTACGGCGAGTTGCAACGGCGCGCCGACCAGGTGGCCCAGGTCCTCACCGAGGACTTCGCGCTCCAACCCGGCAACCGGGTTCTGCTGCGCTCACCGAACAACCCGTGGGCCGTGGCCTCCTGGTTCGGGATCCTCAAAGCAGGCGGCATCGCCGTCACCACCATGGCCGCCCTGCGCGTCCGCGACCTCAGCCCCGTCATCGCCAAGACCAGACCATCCATCGCACTGGTCGACCACCGCTACGCCGACGACGTGCGCACCATCCGCGACACTGAAGCTCCCGACCTCCAGATCGTCACCTTCGGCGCCGACAGCGGGCAGGACCTGACCATCCGCTGCTCGGCGAAGTCGGGTGCCTTCGACAACGTCGCGACCGCGGCCGACGACGTCGCCCTGTTCGGCCCCACGTCCGGCAGCACCGGCACACCGAAGATCACCACCCACTTCCACCGGGACCTGCTGTCCATCGACAACACCGCGGGCCGGACGCTCCTGCGGCTGCGTCCCGACGACGTCGTCGCCAGCACCGCCCCGCTGGCGTTCACCTTCGGCCTCGGCATGCTCGTGGTCTTCCCGCTGCGCGCGGGCGCCTGCATGTTCCTCACCGAAGGAGCCGCACCCGCACGGCTCGCCGACCTTGTCGAAGAGCACGGCGTCACCGTTCTGGCGACCGCGCCGACGGCGTTCCGGCAGATCCTCAAAGCAGGCAAGATCGGCCGGCTGAGCGGCCTGCGTGTCGGAGTGAGTGCCGGCGAGCACATCCCCCGACCGGTCTGGGAGCGGATCGAACACGCCATCGGGTTGCGCGTCATCGACGGGATGGGCTCCACCGAGATGCTCCACATCTTCATCTCCGCAGCCGGAGACGACATCCGCCCCGGCGCCACCGGCAAACCGCTTCCCGGCTTCCGAGCCACGATCCTCGACCCCGACGGCAACGAACTGCCACCCGGCGTCGAAGGCAAGCTCGCGGTCATCGGCCCCGTCGGCTGCCGCTACCTCGACGACCATCGTCAGGCCGGCTACGTCGTCAACGGCTGGAACGTCACCGGCGACACCTTCTACCGGGATGCCGACGGCTACTTCTACTACTGCGCGCGAACCGACGACATGATCGTCTCCTCCGGCTACAACATCGGCGCACCCGAAGTCGAAGCGACCATCAACACCCACGATGACGTCCTCGAATCCGCCGTCGTCGCCAAACCCGACCCTGACCGCGGCACGATCGTGTGCGCCTTCGTTGTCCTCAAGGATGGAATCCCAGCCGACTCGGCCAAGGCCCGACAGATCCAGGACCACGTCAAACAGACCCTCGCACCGTACAAGTACCCGCGCGAGATCCGCTTCGTCACGTCGCTGCCCTACAACCCCAGTGGCAAGATCCAGCGTCATGTCCTGCGAGCGGCCGCTGCGGAGGACGAGGCCGACGTTGCCTCGGTCTCGTTGGAGCACCAGCGATGAGCACGCAGGCCGGAAGCGCGGGCGGCGCCGTGACCGCTGATCCGGTGACCGCGCTTACGCACACACTGCGAGGCGTCCACCGCACGCGGGTGGAATGGATCGACACCGACGCCGCAGGCATCTACCACAACTCCACGGTGACCCGTTATGCCGAGGCGGCCGAAGCCGAACTTATGCGCTCTCGCGGACTGTGGCAGTACTTTCCCCGAGCGCCGAGAGTCCGCTTCGAGGTCGACTTCGAGGCACCCCTGTGCTTCGGCCAGCAGGTGACCGCGGTGGTCGAGCTGGAGTGCCTCGGGACCGCGTCGATGTCCTTCCGGTTCGAGATCTGGGGGGAGGAACTGCACGGCCGGCCTCGCACCAGGGCTGCGAGCGGCCGCTACGTGACCGTGCACGTCGAGCCTGGCCGTGACAGTGCGGTTCCGGTCTCCAGCACTCCCTGGCCAGTCGAGTGGGTGGCCGCGCTCCAGCGCCTACCGCAGGAAGAACCTCGGCCTGATTGAGTCGGAGCCTTCTGCATGAACGGGAGGGGGGCCGCGGACACGTTCGCGTACAGCTGCCCTGGCCCCTCGCTCAGTGGGTCAGGGCAGCAGCCCCGAGCCTGGGACGCACGGGCCAGTGTGCCCGGTGGCAGGTCACAACCTGAGCGGCGTCGGGTCCGTCGTCGAACAATACGAATGGGCGATAACCGGCCCAGCGAGGAATATGACACCCTCCAAGCACCAAGGTGGCAGGATCGAGGCGGATCCGAAGAGCGGTGCGGCGGGATCGACACGACCCCCGGCCGCGGTAGGACCAGGAGCGCGGTGATCAGACTCAGAGTCGCTTCTGAGCGTACGCGTACATGGCATCGCCCAGAAAGTCAACCATATCGGAATGGTAAGAATTATGGAATTCCTTCATGGCGGAGTCCTCCGAATAGAGGATCGCCATACCGATATAGGCATTCTTGGTCGGGGTGTAGAAACGGCAGGCTATCTCGAAATGTCTCTCGATGAACAACTGGATGTGGTCATCCTCCGGTCGTGCCCCTTCTAGGCGGCTCGCCATCTCGCTGTAGAGATCATGCCAATCCTTGTGGACTTGATCCTTGTTGACATGGGCCCAGCCGCCGGTGGCCGACAGGCTCCGCTCCTGCTCCTCGGCCAGGGATTTCCGGCAGATATCCGCGTACTGTTCGTCCATGTTCTTGATGCCTGTCAATTTATTAGCGCCTTTCCGATGAAAACGTTCCTGGAGTGGTTGCCGGATCGCCAACGATGACCGGCCACCGGGCCATGACGAACCATGGCATGGTGGAACCAGGTTGACAAACGATTTACCGGGGCGGGCTGGGTGGACATCAGGCAGCCCCCGGACGCCTCCTGAGGGGTGCTCGCGGACCCGAACGGCAGCCCGGCGGCTCGGCGGACCTGGGCAGCGCGACGACGCTCACGCTGGAGGAGATCGGACTCGGCTTCCAGGGTGATGAGACGCCCAGTGACGAAGACGGGATCATCCTCGTCGGCCCCTGCGGCGCCTGGACCCTGGCGGTGCAGATCCAGTGGATGGACGTCACAGAAGAACCTCGGTTGTCGGAGCTCTCGCGCGACGGCGGCAAGGCCATCGCGATCGGCTGGCACGGTGATGGCGCGCACCGCGTGGAGTACGCGATCGAAGGAGGCCGGGCAGGCCGCCCGAGCGCGGTGTCGAGGCGGTCCTGGCGGACGGCCCATCGGCAGAAGGAGGAGACGGCGGCGCGTTTACGTTTGCGGGTCGCGGCCGAGCTGTTCGATGATCACCGGGTCCATGACGCCGCCCATTCGCAGTCTCGGCGGGGGCTCTGTCGGAGCGCCGCAAGAGCGGACTGGTCGAGGAGGCCACGAAGGTGGTGCCGGCCGCGGCTGGGCTGGGCGAGTCTGAGGCTTTGCGGGTGTGAGCTGCCCGCCCTGCCGCCACGGCCTCACCCCCAAGTGCGCGACCACGACCGACAGGACACTGGCCGCCTACGGAGCCGCGGCCGTCCACTACCTCGACTCCGACCCCGGCCGGTGCGCGATCGCCACATCGTTCGGCGCCACCGTCGTCCGGGACGTCCGCCAGGGCTACGACGTCGTCGTCGAGGTGACCTCACGCGCCTCGGGACTGCGGCGAGCACTCACGGCTTTGGCGCCCGGCGGGATCTGCACGGCCATCGGCTACCACCTGGCCACCGGCACCCGCGTCCCGCCCGAGGGCCTACGGCGTGCGCCGGCCCAGCAGACGAGAGACGACCGTCTCGGCGGGCCTGCCGAGCACCCGTTCCAGATCGGGGGTCTGCTGCTCCAGCGCGCCCGCGCGCACCAGGCCGTTGATCCAGCTCATGGGGCCCGGGCCGGTGTCCGGCACCTCTCGGTAGGTCACTCCCAGCGCCGCGGCCACCTCGGGATGGCTCCACAGCGGGCCGGTGAAGTCGTACGCCCTGCCCAGGTGCCCCTCGCCCACCAGGACATTCGCCGCCGCCTCGGCCAGATCCGAGCGGAATGCCGTGTTCAGACCGCGGCCCCCGGTGCTGCCGGTGAGCTCTCCACCGGAGATCCGCGGGACGAACGCGTCACTGTAGAACGGATGACGCAGCATCGTGTACGGCAGGCCGCTGTCGAGTATGGCCTGTTCGGTGGCGTGGTAGGCCTCGGTCATGCCGGTGGCGACCGTACCGGCTCCCAGGAAGCTGGTGAAGGCGATGGCGCCGACACCGACTGCTTCGGCGGCGGCCACGGCGGCCAGGTGCTGCCTGGTCTTGCGACTGGGATCCAGTTCCGGGGAGGAGATCAGAAGGAGACGACTGGCTCCGTCGAACGCCGCGCGCAGGCTCGCCGGGTCGTCGTAGTCACCGTGCCGTGCTGGGACGCCCTCGGGAGCGCGTCCGAGATCGCGTACCACCGCCACCACCTCTGTCCGGGCACGGAGATTGTCGACGACGAGACGACCGAGCGCACCGGAGGCGGCCGAGATCACGATCATTGAGGGACCCCCTGTAGATGATCATCCCAGTGAACTACCGGCGGATGATTCGGCGCCACCCGATTTCCGGTGGCCCGGCAGGGCCGGGACGACCGGGGCGGGGCAGCCGGCGCCGGCCGGTAGGAGGTCCCCAGGAGTTCCAGGAGGCCGAAGACGAGGTCGCCGTAGGAGCCGGTGTCGGACACGACGATCTGGTGATCGAACGGCGTCTCGCGCCGCTCGCACCCCTTTGGGGCCCGGGTCAGCTTCGGGAGGAGGAAACCGGGCAGGACCGCGAACGGTGGGATGACGGCACCCGAGAAGAGGAACGTCGATGCCGCACGAGGGAACGCGGAGATCACGCTACACTAGAGCGCCCGCGAAAAATAAAACACCTCTCGTCAGGAGTCTATCAAAGATATGGAGCTCCGTCAACACGATTCCGCGCTCGCTGAGCCCCTCCAGGCCGAGCAGGTCCATGTCACCAGGCTCTACGACCGTCTCGACACCGCCAGGAAGGAGACCGCCGCCGCCCTGCGCGCCGAGTACGCGCGCGGCGAGAGCGGAGGCTCCCACCAGGCGAGGGTCGAGCGTGAGGTCGCCGCGGGCGAGCACGCCCGCCGCCTGGCGCAACTGTTCGGCGTCGAGCGCGACCTGTGTTTCGGCAGGATCGACGACACCGACGGCGAGACCCTCTACATCGGCCGGATCGGCCTGCGCGACGAGGACCGGGAGATCATCCTCACCGACTGGCGCGCTCCCGCGGCCCGCCCCTTCTACACCGCCACGCCCGCCACCCCGGAGTCGCTGGTCCGCCGCCGCCACCTGCACCTACGCGAACGTACCGTGGTGGGCCTCGACGACGAGGTGTTCGACCTGGAGCGCCTCAGCGAGGGCGACCGCCGGACACTGGTGGGCGAGGCCGCGCTCTTGGCCGCCCTGCGGCGGGAACGCACCGGCCGGATGAGCGACGTGGTCGCCACCATCCAGGCCGAGCAGGACCGGGTGATCCGCTCGGGCCTGGCCGGTGCCCTGGTGGTGCAGGGCGGCCCCGGAACCGGCAAGACCGTCGCCGCGCTGCACCGCGCCGCCTTCCTGCTCTACACCCACCGCACCACCCTGGAACGGCGCGGCATCCTGGTGGTCGGCCCCAGCCCGCTGTTCTCCCGCTACATCGGTCAGGTGCTGCCCTCCCTGGGCGAGACGGACGTGGTCCTGTCCAGCCTCGGCGAGCTGTACCCGGGCGTGCGCGCCACCGCCTCCGACACCCCGGCCACCGCCGTCGTCAAGGGTGACGCGCGTATGGCCGGTGTCGTCGCCGCTGCGCTGCGCGACCGCCAGCGCGTCCCCGACGGCGACCTGTGGGTCGCGATCACCGTGCGGACATCACTGCGCGACGGGGTGGAGGTGGTGGTCGAGCGGATGACGCTCACCGTGGACCATGACACCTGCGTGCGTGCCCGCGACCGGGCCAGGACCTCGCGCCACCCGCACAACGTGGCCCGCCGCCTCTTCATGATGGACATCCTGAAGGCGCTCGCCGCGGACGAGGCCGAACAGCTCGGCTCGCCCCCGGACGAGGAGGACCTGCGCTACGCCCGCAAGGCGCTGTGGTCGCAGGACGCGGTCCGCGACGCGGTGGACGGGCTGTGGCCGTCGCTGACCCCCGAACAACTGATCGCCGACCTGCTCACCTCCTCCGAGGCGCTCGGCTCGGCCGCCCCCGATCTGTCGGAGGAGGAACGGGCCGCGCTGCTGCGACCGCCCGGCGCGCCGTGGACGGTCGACGACGTGCCCCTGCTGGACGAGGCCGCCGAACTCCTCGGCGAGGACGAGGACGCCGGTCCTCCCGCCGATGTCGTGCGGGCCACCGAGGAGGAGCGCGAGGCCGAGGAACGCTACGCCCGGGGCGTGCTGGAGTTCACCGGCCTGCTGGAGGACGAGATGATGGCGGCCGACATCCTGGCCGGACGCCACCGCGACACCGGCCCGGTCATCACCACCGCCGAACGGGCCCGCCGCGACCGCCGGTGGGCGTACGGGCACGTCATCGTCGACGAGGCGCAGGAGCTGTCGGCGATGGCCTGGCGCACCGTGATGCGCCGCATCCCGGCGCGCTCGCTGACCGTGGTGGGCGACATCGCGCAGACCGGTTCCGCGGCCGGGGCTCGTTCGTGGGAGGAGATGCTCGATCCGTACGTCAAAGGCCGGTGGCGGCAGGAGCACCTGCTGGTCAGCTACCGCACCCCGGTGGAGATCATGCGGGTGGCCGCCGACGTGCTGCGCGCGGTCGCGCCGGACCAGGAACCCCCCGAGTCGGTCCGCGACGGCGGCAGCCCGCCGCGTGCCGTCCGCCTCGACCCGGACGCCCCCGGCGGCCCCGCCGCGCTGGAGGCGCTGGTGGCGGACGAGCTGGCGGAGATCGGAGAAGGGCGTCTGGCCGTCATCGTGCCCGACGCCCGGCACGCCTGGATATCCGCGCTCTTCCCGCGGGAGGGCGACGTCCTCGACGTCCCCGTCGCGGTCCTCACCGTCACCGCCGCCAAGGGGCTCGAGTTCGACGCCGTCGTGGTCGTCGAACCGGAGGAGATCCTCACCCAGACGCCGATGGGCGGTAACGACCTCTATGTGGCGATCACCCGCGCGACCCGGCGGCTGACCGTGACGCACCGGGGAGATCTCCCGCCGATGCTGTCGAGGCTTGAGCGGCACAGGCCCTAACCTGGGGACACTTTTTGATATCGGGGAGGAGTCTTTCGATGGCGCCGGTTCTGGAGAGTACGGCTCGCGCGCTCCTGCGCAGGATCGCGGTCGAGCAGGCCGAGGGGCGGCTGCCGTCCCTGACCGCGGCGGTGGTGCGCGACGGGGAGCTCGCCTGGTTCGGCTCGCGCGGCAAGGTCGACGGCGCCGCCCCCACCACCGCCACCCAGTACCGGATCGGCTCCATCACCAAGAGCCTGGTGGCCACCGTGGTCATGCGGCTGCGCGACGAGGGCCGGATCGAGCTGCTCGACCCGATCGGCAAGCACGTCCCCGGCACGCAGATCGGCGAGGTGACCGTCGCCCAGCTGCTGTCGCACACCTCCGGCCTGAGCGCCGAGTCCCCCGGCCAGTGGTGGGAGCGGACCCAGGGCGTGCCGGTGGAACGGCTCGTCGCCTCACTCGGCCCGGACGCCGCCAAGCACCGGCCCGGCCGCCGCTACCACTACTCCAACGTCGGCTTCGCCCTGCTGGGCGAGCTGGTCGCCCGGCACCGGGAGATGAGCTGGGCACAGGCGGTCCGGGAGGAGATCCTGCAGCCGCTGGGCATGCGCGACACCACCGTCCGGCCGCGTGCCCCGCACGCCGTCGGCTACGCCGTGCACCCGTGGGCGGACGTGCTGCTGCCCGAGCCCGAGCACGACGCGGTCGCCATGGCCCCGGCCGGTCAGCTGTGGTCCACCCCCGCCGACCTGGCGCGGTGGGCGGCGTTCGTCGCCGGCGACACCGGGGACGTGCTCTCCCCCGCCACCGTGGCGGAGATGCGCGAACCCGCGACCGTCGACGACGGCGACGCCTGGACCGGCGGGTACGGCCTGGGCCTGCAGCTGGCCCGCGCGGGGGGCCGCCGCCTGGCCGGCCACACCGGTTCCATGCCCGGTTTCCTGGCCACGGTGTGGGCCGACCCGTCCGACCGGGTCGGCGTGCTGTTCACCGCCAACTCCACCGCGGGGGTCAGCCGCACCCTGCTCACCGACCTGCTGGCCATCCTCGACCAGCACGAGCCGCGCCTGCCCGACGAGTGGGAGCCCGTCGCCGACACCGCGGGCCTGCTGGAGATGACCGGGCCGTGGTACTGGGGCCCCGCCCCGTACGCGCTGCGGCTGCTGCCCGACGGCGGGGTCTCCCTCAACCCGATCGGCGGAGCCGGCCGGGCCTCCCGGTTCGCCGCCCAGGCCGACGGGACCTGGCTGGGGCTGGACGGCTACTACGCGGGCGAGACGCTGCGCGCGGTGCGCCGGGCCGACGGCTCGGTCAGCCACCTCGATCTCAACACCTTCATCTTCACCCGCACTCCCTACGATCCCGAGGCGGACGTGCCCGGCGGGGTGGACGAGAACGGCTGGCGCGGCTGACCCAGGCCCCGCGGAGACGGCCGCCCGTGGGCGGAACCGGCCAGACGACGCCGCCGTCGGCACGCGTCACCCGGCCGTCGCCCCGGTGGCTCCGCGCGGGAGGCGCAGGGAGGCCGCAGCCTCGGTGACGCCGCGGGGGCTCCCGGGCGCTCCAACGGATCGCGGGCGAGGGCGAGGAGGGTCACGGCCTCCGCGGCCCCCCGGTGGCGGCGTCGGCGTAGCGGCGGGCCAGGCGCGCGAAGGCGTCCTTGAGCTCCGCCGGGCCGACGACCTCGATGTCGGCGTCGAACCTGCCGATGATGGCGGCCAGGCCAGGCCATGACCACGAGCCCAGGACGAGCCGACAGCGGTTCGGGCCGAGTTCCTCGACGACTCCGTCATAGATGTGGCGGGACACGGCGGCGGCCGGCAGGTCGAGGATCACCTCGCCGCGGCAGGGCCAGCCGCCGGAGCCGCCGGAGCCCCGGAACCTGCCGGCCACGAAAGCGGCCACCTCGCCTCCGGGCAGCTCACGCGGGGTGAAGCGGGGCCCCGTGGGAGTGCGCGGGGTGATCCGATCGGCACGGAAGGTGCGCCAGTCCTCGCGGTCGAGGTCCCAGGCGACGAGATACCAGTTCCCGCCCCAGGTGACGAGATGATGGGGCTGCACCCGGCGCGGCGGGATCTGCACGCCGTCACCGTCCACCGCCGGCGGAGACGCGGGGGTGTAGTCGAAGCGCAGCACCTCCCGGGCATGGACGGCGGCGCTGAGCGTCATGAGTACGCCGCTGTCGGCCTGCGGGGCCGGTCGAGTCGCGGACCGCTCGACGGCGGTGACCCGGACGGTGTCGATCCGGTGGCGCAGCCGTGCGGGCATGACCTGCCGGACGGTGTTCAGCGCGCGCGCCGCGGCTTCCTCGATGCCGGCACCGGTGGTGGCGGCGATCTGGAGTGCGATGGCCAGGGCGACGGCCTGCTCGTCGTCGAACAGCAACGGGGGCAGCTCCGTTCCGGCGTCGAGCCGATACCCCCCGTCGGGACCTTTGGTGGTCGATATCGGGTAACCGAGCTCGCGCAGGCGGTCGACATCGCGGCGCACGGTACGCGGGCTGACCTCCAACCGCTCGGCCAGCAGTGCCCCCGGCCAGTCCCGGCGTGCCTGGAGCAGGGAGAGCAAGGACAGCAGTCGCGCTGACGTCTTCGGCATGACACCGATACTGCCCTGAGAAGCGGCCACAACCTGACCGCTTCTCCTGCGACTGTGGTCCCGTGCCAAGCAACGAGAACGACCAGAAGGACCCGATCACCGTGACCGCCACGACCACGCCCCCCACCGCTCTCGACGCTGAGCGGGCCGACCTGATCGCCCAGCTCGCGACCGTGCGATCCGCCCTGACCAACACCGTCCGCGGGCTCGGCGACGAGCAACTCGGCGAGCGCCCGACGGTCAGCGCGCTGTGCCTGGGCGGGCTGATCAAGCACGTCGCGTCCGTGGAGGAAGGATGGATGCGCTTCGTGGTCGAGGGCCCGTCGGCGATGCGTTACGACCTGCCCGACGGTGTCACCTGGGCCGACTTCGCGGCCGGTACCGCACGTGAGCTCCCGCAGTGGGCGATCGACCGCCACAACGACTTCCAGATGCTGCCCGGCGAGACGCTGGCCGGGATCATCGCGCGCTACGAGCAGGTCGCCGCCCGCAGCGAGGAGATCATCGCCTCCGTCCCCGACCTGTCGGCGACGCACCCGCTGCCGGAGGCGCCCTGGCACGAGCCGGGAACGGTGTACAGCGTGCGCCGGGTGCTGACGCACATCATCGCCGAGACCGCCCAGCACGCCGGACACGCCGACATCCTGCGCGAGACGCTCGACGGCCGGACGTCGACCTGACCGATGACGGGCCGCCGGCCGGATCCGGGCCACCGCCCCGGCCGGCGGCGACCTGCGGCCCCCGCGCCTGCGCGGCGGCCGCAGCACGGTGCGCAAACCGGAGGCGGCGAGGCCGCATCACGCGACGGCGGTCCCCTCTAGTTCGACCATCAGGTCGGGGATCGCCAACCGTGTCACCCCGAGCATCGTGGTGGACGGCGCCACCCCGGCGGCACCCAACCGCGACGCCAGCACGCCGTAGTGCTCGAAGAGCCGATCGACGTCGGTGGTGTAGACGTTGAGCCGGACGAGGTTCGCAAGGGACATGCCGGCCGCGCCGAGCACGGCCTCCAGGTTGTCGAGGCTCAGCGCCAACTGCGCCGCCATGTCATCGGCATGCCGGGGCTTGCCGTCGCCGTTCATCGCGGTCTGCCCGGAGCAGTACAGGGTCCGGGTGTGCCCGGAGACGATCTCTCCCTGGTTGTACCCCAGCTCCACCGACCACGTCCACGGGTTGACCGCCGTTCGCTCCATCGCCACATCAGCTCCATTCGATTCGTCGACAACACGTACGTCCAGCGGCTCGATAGCCGCCATCTTTTCGGTCGTGCCGCTAAGCCTCCCGGCAAATCACGACATCCTGTGTCGTGTATTCCTGTAGCGTTTCGGTGTGCGCGCCGACCGGTTGGTCTCGCTGGTGCTGCTGCTGCGGCAGCACGGCCGGTTGTCCGCGGTCGCGCTGGCCCGCGAGCTGGAGGTGTCCACCCGCACCGTGCTGCGCGACATCGAGGCGCTGTCCGCAGCCGGCGTCCCGGTCTACGCCGAACGCGGCCGGCACGGCGGTTTCGCGTTGTTGCCCGGTTTCCGGACCGAGCTCACCGGACTGAACCACGACGAGGCCCTCGCCCTGCTGATCGCCGGATCGCGGCGTGGCGCGCAGGCGTTCGGCCTCGGCTCGGCGCTCGCTTCGGCGATGCTCAAGGTGGTTGACGCGCTACCTGAAAGCTATCGGGACACCGCGGCCGGTGCGGCCGAGCGATTGCTCATCGACCCGGAGACCGACCTCCTCTCGCGCCGGCTGGTCGATGAGGAGGTGCCTGACACCGTAGTGGCCGAGGTCCGGCGCGCGGTGCTCGCCGGACACAAGCTGCGCATCCACTACGCGGCTGCGGACCAGACCCCGCAGTGGCGCACGGTGGACCCGATCGGCCTGGTCACCGTACGCGACCGGGGCTACTTGTTGGCCACGAGGTCCGGTGCGGACCGCACCTACCGGCTGTCCCGGGTCTTGGCCGCCGAGGAACTCGCCGAACCCGCACAGCGACCGGACCGGGTCGATCTGGACCGGGCCTGGCAGGAACGCAGCACGCGGTTTCGGACCGGCGGCGACCAGGTCACCGTGCTGGTACGGGTGGACCCGGCGCGGCGGGAGGACCTGGTGGGCACCGCGCTGGCCGTCCGCGCCGAAGAAGCCGACTCAGACGGCCGGCTACGTCTGGAGGTGACCTTCCAGGATCCGAGACACGCCGAGTGGGCGCTGTGGCAGCTCGCCACGGACGCGGAAGCTCTGGCCCCGCAGTGGTTGCGCACCCCCCTGCGCGACCGCGCCGCCGCGATCGCCACCCGGTACGAGTGTCAACCGGAGAGTTGACCGGTGACTCGCCTGCCAGGCCGTCACGAGGCCCGCGGTAGCCGCACGGTCGTCGACGGCGTCCCGGTCACCGAGGCCGCCCGCACTCTCAAAATCGGCCGCTCCACCGCCTGCACGGGCACTCGCGCGACGCTGACCGGCGGCTATTCCGCCCACATTCCGTCTCTGCCCCTCGGCGCCCTTAGCAAGATCATTCTCACGATGACCGCTGTCCGCCGGTTCCTCGCCCCTGGGAACCCTCGGGTTTCTGGGGGTTGCCGTAGTACTCGCGGAAAATCGGGCTATTCCCCGATTTTCCGCGCTACGGCAACCCCCGCCCGCGGGCAGGTCCGGTTCGTCATCGGGCCTGCTGTGCTGCGGCTCAGCTGTTCGCGCGGATGGTCTTGTTGATCCAGTCGCTGTAGGCGGGCACGTTGGTGTAGAGGCCGGAACCCTGCGCGCAGGAGGGGCCTCTTGGCGCCGGTGCCGACGCCCACGATGCTGGAGCCGCTGGTGTGGATGAGCGGCTTGCCTGACCCGGCCAGCGCGGCGATAAGTGTTTCCACTGCTCGGCGATGGTCGCTGTCGGCCGCGTTGACGACCGCGTCGGCGCGGCCGGCGTGCTCGGTGAGCGTACTCGCATCATCCAAGCTGCCCACCACCGGCTGGATGCCCAGCCGGGCGAGGTCGCCTGCCCTGGTCGCGTCCCGGGTCAGGCCGGTGACGGTGTGACCTGCCCGAAGGAGGCGGGTGGCGACGGCGCCACCGATGTAGCCGCTCGCTCCGGTAACGAGACGTGCATCAGAGTCCTGCTTTCTCATGCGATTCAAGCTGGTCGTTCAGCCGAGGTCAGCGTCTTCAGTGCCGGGCTAGGCTGCAAGTTCCGTTGCCGAAACGGCAAGACCTTGGCCGCCTGGCGTGCCGACAGTGTGCGGCCAAGCCCTCTGACCAGCGCTTCTTCAACCGCTCAAAAACGGGGAGCTCGGTTGTCCTGGTGGCCCCGCGTCGGGCAGGGCAGCGTCGTTCCGGCCGGGTACGGCGGCCCGGTACGCGGTTCGGTTCAGCTCTGCGGCGTGTCCGGCATCGTGTGGGGGATGACGGCGACGGGTGCGCGCGCGTGGTGCAGCAGGGCGTGCACGGTTGATCCGAGGCCGAGGAGGCCCGCCCGGCGGGGAGCGCCGACGACGACCATCGCGGCGGTCTCGGTGGCGCGGATGAGCGCCTGAGCGGGATGCTCGTGGACGACCTCCTCGACCGGCTCCACGTCGGGGAACTTCTCCCGCCAGCCGCCGAGCACCTCGGCCAGCAGGCGTGCCTCTTCCTGGCCGATCCCCTCGATGTCGTAGACGAGCGGTTGCATGTCGCCGGGCGCTCGGGTGGCCGGGTGGGTCCAGGCGTGCACGGCGCGTAGCGGGGCCCGGCGTAGGACGGCCTCCTCGAAGGCGAAGCGCAGCACGGGTTCCTGGCCGGGACGCCCGGTGACGCCGACGGCGATCTCGGCCCGGTCGGCGCCTGGTTCCCTGACGATCACCACCGGGCATGGGGACAGGGCGGCGAGATCACGGCCGACCGAGCCCAGCAGCAGTCCGGTGAATCCGCCACGGCCGCGGCTGCCCACGACGACCAGTTGCGCGTCTGCGGCCGCGGCGGCGATCGCCGTGGCCGCGGCGCCGTCGAGGAGTTCGGTGGTCACCGTCGGGGCGGGGGCGTCGGCGCGGGCCTGTTCGGCCGCCTGGCGGAGCAGGTGGTGAGCGGCGGCCTCCGCGGCCGGACCCCAGTGTGCGGGCTGCGGGGCGAGCGGGACGTCGTGGGCCCAGCGTAGCGCGGCGTGCACGATGTGCAGCGGCGCGTCTCGTAGAGCGGCCTCCTGCGCTGCCCAGGTCACGGCCCGCAGTGACGATGCCGAGCCGTCGACGCCGACGATGATGGGCGTTGTCATGGTCATCACCTCGCGTTCTTCTCCGCCGGGCCGATGCCTCGACGCCCGCCTGCGGAGGCCGTCTGCCTTTCATCCTTCCCGGTTCTCCGTGTCATCGGACAGGGGCGAAGGTCCTCCGGGCGTCGTGGCGCCGGCATGGGGGTGATCACGATGCGTGGGAGGCGTCTTCGCAACTGAGGCGGCTGCGTGAGCAGTACGAAGGTCTCCGCTTGAGGGGACCTTCCGCCCTGCCGCCTCCGGGTGGCCCGGCCGAGAATGGGAGGTGGGGGTGGGGGCGATGGCCGAGATCGTGCTGGGGTCGGTCGCCGGGTACGTGGCCGCGCACGCGCGCTGTCCGGTCGTCCCGGGCCTGCCGCGGGACCCGCGACCGCCCGAACCCGCCCCCGCGACCTCGAACGCCGCCGAAGGCTGACCGGGAAGCGGGCGTCGCAGAGCACGCGCAACGACAGGGGGGCAGGTCATGACGATGAAGGTGAAGGACGTCATGGGTGCGGTGGCCGTCGCGGCTCACCCGGAGGCGACGTTCGCCGAGCTGGTGGCGACCATGCGCCGTTTCAAGGTGAACGCCGTCGCCGTGGTCGACGCCGACGGTGTCCCCGTCGGGGTGGTGTCGGAGGAGGACCTGCTGCTGAAGGAGACCGGCACCGCCCGGAGCGGGAGCCTTGCGGCGGGCCGCGGGCGACACCGGGACCGGGACAGGGCCGCCGGGATGACCGCTGGGCGGATCATGAGCAGCCCGGCGCTGACGGTCACCCGGGAGACATCGGTGCGGGAGGCGGTCCGGCTGATGCACGACAACCGGATCAAGCAGTTGCCGGTGGTGGACGCGGTCAGCGGGAGGATCGTCGGCACCGTGCACCAGGGCGACCTGCTGAAGATCTTCGCCAGGCGGGCACCGGTCATCCTGGCGGAGGTGGCGGCGGCCGTCGCGCGCCTGCGCCTGGACTGTCGGTCGTTGGCGATCAGCGTGGAGGACGGTGTGGTGCGCATCGGCGGACGGGTGGCCAGGCGCTCCCAGCTCGCCCGGCTCGCCGAGGCGGCCTGGGAGGTCGAGGGGATCGTCGAGCTGCGCGTCGAGGCCGCCTACGACGAGGACGACCTGGCGGAGATCCCGCACCCGCGCAGGTGACAGGGCCATGCGACAGGGACGCGACAGGAGAGGATGGGACTACGGGGCTTTGCCCGACCGGGGCACGCGTCCAGGCACGGACGCGGGGAAGCGAATCGTCCCTCGCGGTCCGGCGTGCCGCAGGAGACCGGCGTGATCTGCCCGCACGCAGGGGCCGCCGCCCGGTTCCGGACCCGGCGCGCTGAGGGTGAAGGGCCCGGCACGTACCACAGGGGGCGGTCAGTCACCGGTGGTGAGGAAGTCGCGGATCTGGGCGGCGATGGCCGGGTAGTCGGGGCTGAACCACACGAAGTGGCTGTCGGCCTCGCTGACGGCCAGGCGGGCGCCCGGGATGGCCGCGGTCAGAGACTCGGCATGCGCGAGCGGGACGGAGGCGTCGTGCCGGCTGGCGATGATCAGGGTGGGCTGGGTGACCTGGGCGGTGAGGTCGGGCACGGCACGCAGGTCGGCGGTGAAGCCGTGCCCGGAGCGCATGAGGGTGAACAGCTCGACAAGCGTGACCCGGTCCTTCTCCGACAGGGCGCAGACGACGTCGGCGGCCGGGTGCGTCGACAGGTCGCTCAGCATCAGGCGCAGCCCGGCCGACGGTGCCAGACGCATGAGCAGGCGTACCGCACCCCAGGTGAGCGCTTGGGTGGCGGGGATGAACGCGATGCCGGCCGCGATGCGGGTCCGCCGGTCGGGCCAGGGCAGGAAGGCGACCGCGCTTTGCAGGATCAGCCGGTGTACCCGGTGGGGATGGCGGGCGGCCATGGTGACCGCGGTTCGCCCTCCAGCGGATATGCCCACCACTGCGGCGAGATGCTCGATGCCGAGGTGGTCGCACAGGTCAGCGGTGACGTCGGTGAAGGCGGCGGCGGAGCCTTTCCCGGTACGTGGCGGGGTGCGGCCGTAGCCGGGGCGCGAAGGCACCAGGACGCGGTAGCCCGCCTGGATGAAGACCTCCTCGCCCAGGGGCAGCCCGGCTCGCATGTGACCGCCGTGGAAGACCAGGACGGTGCCCTTGCCTGTGCTCTGAGCGCCGTTGCCGGTGCCGTCCAGGCGGTACTCCACCGGCCCGGCGGCCAGCTCGGCGATACGGGTGGGGCGCTGCAGTCCAGGCATGGCCCGTCATCGTCGCACAGTTGGTCATCGGTGGTCCGCGGGGGCCTGTTCCGGTGACGGGGCCTGCGCGCACAGCGTGGACATAACGGCGTACCCGCCGGCCCGGATCTCACTCCGACGAACCGGATAGGGGACGACGTAAGCGGCTGATCGCCCTCCTGCTCGGCCCCGTCCCTTCGAGCGCTGCGCAGATCCACACGACCGTGGCGCTCGGTGGCCTGTCGGGCTGCGTGATGGGGCACGCCGTCCCGTTCGACGAGGTCAGGATCGCCGTGGTGGAGGCCGCGCTGGGCGCCCTCGCCTCCTGAATACCCGGCCATGTCGATCGCGGACTGCCTGGCCGCGTCATCGCTGAAACGCGGGGCAGTCAGCACGGTCAGGCTCTGCGGGTAGCCGGTGACCTGCCCGATCGCCGTGCCATCGATGTAACGGCCGTGGCTGACCGACCCGCTTGCCGCCAGGCCACCCACCAACGCATCCCGGCCGTGGGTGGTTGGACGGATCTGTGAGGGATGTACTTCATAGGGTCTCCAGGATCCTGACGGCCTGCGCGGCGCCGTTTCCGGCGCGGGCGCGTTCTGCGAGCGCCGCGGCGGCACGGGCCATGGACAGGTCGCTGGTGGCCTGGCCAATGGCGTCGGCGAGTCTTTCAGCAGACAGGCGCCGCTGCGGCTGAGGCCGTGGGGCGACGCCTGCGGCGTACATGCGGGCGGCCCGGAACGGCTGGTCGGCGACAAACGGGCCCATCATCCCCGCGGCGTCGCCGGGCTCGTCACGGTTGCGATGCCCTCCTGCCCGATCAACAGCAGCCCGGCGGCCGAACAGGCCCGCCGGGTCTTCGAGACCCGCGCCACCGGAAGCGCCGGTCGGCCGGTTCCATGGGACCCCGGTCATGTCCTCAGAGGGCGAGCGCGTTCAGCGCGGCCTCCACGGCGATGGTCCTGACCTCGTCGAACGGAACGGTGGCGTGCTCCATCACGCAGTCCGCCAGGCCGCCGAGGGCCACAGTCGCGCGGATCTGTGCGGCGGTGGAGGAATCGGGGCCGAGCAGGAGCGCGACCAGTCGCTTGCGTCCTTCCCAGATCCGATCCATCAGGTTGAGCTCGACCAGCGTGGCCGAGGCCTGCAGGAAGACCGTGAACACGTCACGGTGGCGCCAGATGACGTCGAAGTACTCCTCGAGCAGTTGCCGCCGGCCGGTGGGCTCACGGTCGGTCAGGAACGCCTCCATGTCGTCCAGGAACGGCTGGACGATGCTCTTGAGTAGATCGTCCCGTGACGCGAAGTGGTAGTACAGGGCCGGTTTGGTGATGCCGAGCCGATCAGCGATGTGCTTGAGGCTGGTGTTCTGCACGCCCTGCTTCAGGAAGAGCTCGCGCGCCACCTCCTGGATGCGCGTCCTGGTGTCCGGAGCCGTCGTCATGAGCTCGAGGATAGCCCTTATCTACCGTTAAGTAAGTTCTTGCACCCGGCGGTGAAGCATGCTTACCTATCGTTCAGTAAGGAATTTACCTTCCGTTAAGTAAGGAGCGGCCCATGCGGGTTCTCATCTCGGGCGCCAGCATCGCCGGTCCCGTCCTGGCCTACTGGCTCAACCGGTACGGCTTCACCGTCACCGTGGTCGAACGGGCACCGGCCCTGCGCAAGGCCGGTGGCCATGCGGTCGACCTGTTCCGCCCGGCCATGCAGATCGTCGACAGGATGGGCCTGATCGAACCGATCCAGGCCAGGAAGACCGGAACCGAGTGGCTCACGATCCGCCCCGAGAACAGCGACCGCGTCCACAAGGTACAGGTCAGCAAGCTGATAGGCGCCGTGTCCGACCAGCACGTCGAGATCATGCGCGACGATCTGAGCGAGATCTTCTACGACGCCACCCGCCACGATGTGGAATACCTGTTCGGCGACTCCATCGCCGCCATGACCGAAACCGCCGGCGGCATCGACGTCGCCTTCGAGTACACCCCCGCCCGCAGGTTCGACCTGGTGATCGGGGCCGACGGACTGCACTCCAACGTCCGGCGCCTGGTGTTCGGCCCCGAATCCCGCTTCGCCACCTGGATCGGCGCCTACCTGGCGGTCATGTCCATCCCCGACTATCTGGGCCTGCGCGACCGCATGGACGGAATCATGGGAGTGAACCGGGTGGTGGGCGTCTACAGCGGGGCACAGATGGACGACGCCCGCGCGGTCTTCATGTTCCGCCCCGCCGCCGAACTCGGCTACCACCATCGCGACATCGACCGGCAGAAGGAACTCCTCCGCCGGCACTTCGCCGGACTGGGCTGGGAAGTGCCCCGCCTGCTGGATCAGGAGATGGACCGCGCGTCGGCGTTCTACTTCGACTCGATCACCCAGCTGCGCATGGACACCTGGTCCCGGGGACGGGTGAGCCTGGTCGGTGACGCCGGCTACTGTCCGGGGCCCGCCGTCGGCGGCAGCACCAGCCTGGCCGTCTTCGGCGCCTACGTCCTGGCCGGTGAGCTGGCCGAGGCCGGAGGCGACCACACCCGCGCGTTCCCCGCCTACGAACACCGGATCGGCGAGTACGTACGGCGCAACCGTGCCTTCGCCGTCAGCGCCGCCAAGCAGCTCATCCCCGCCACCCGTCTGAACCTCTGGGGCCTGATCCAGGGAACCCGGGTGATCACCAGTATCCCCACGCCGATCGCCCGGACTCTGACCGGTCTCGGCAGCAGAGGCCTGCGGCTGCACAACGAGATCACCCTGAAGAACTACCCGCAGGAAGCCGTCGTGGGAGGAGACCCCACATGAAGGCCTGACCGGGTCCTGGTCATATCCGGTCGGTCCCGCCGTCGAGACAGCAGAGTCAGGGCGGTGCGACGAGTCGTTCGGCGTGGTCAATCGTGTCGGCGATGTCAACGCCACCAGCGTGGGGGCGAACAGCACCACGATCACGTCGGTCGAACACTCGAAGGGAGGCGCGATCGGTGCCGGTGCCGGTGCCCCCGGTGACGAAGATCCGGGCCAGGAGGCAGAAACCGGCGGCTCGGGCGAGGCTACACCGGGGCGCCCGTCTCCTTCCTGTCGCGTAGCCGGGCCCGTACCCGGCTGACGCGCCGTGCCAGGCGGGAGTGTCGCGTTCGTCGTCGAACCAGCGGGCCACCACGATGTCGGTGGAGGAGTGGAGCAGGACCGACAGCACGATGGTGACGGCGACCAGGGCGTCCCCGGGAGCGAGCGGGATGAGCCCGCTGACGCCCTCGCCCAGGACGAAACCGGCGATCAGAAACAGCGCGGCGGTCGACAGAATCGCCCGTCAACGCACCTCCGCACCCCCTATGCGCCACGGCCGGCAGCCTGCGGCACGGCTCACCGCAGCCGTCCGGTGTCGACGACCGGCGATTCAGGGCCGGTCCCGCAGTAAGGACTCCTGCCGGTGGGCCCGCCAGGGCAGAGCGTCTCCCCCGAGCTGAGCAGGACCAGCAACGCGAACAGGACCACCAGGATGACGAGGATGGCGAGCAGGCACTGAGTCTTCAATGGAGTCGGAGAGGTCTCAAACCACGCGTGATAGCCCCTCACCCGTGTGTTGCCGGTCGCCGGGACATCGAGGTCGGGCCCGTCCGACGGCCTGGCCAGCGCGGCATCGAGATCTGGATCCTCGAACGCGAGCCGCTCCTCGATCTCGGCGAGCCTTCGCCTTTCCTGTCTGGAGAGCCCCATGAAAACCGTCCTCACGCGCGTTCCGGTGATTGCCGGCCCCACGCCGCGTTGGACTGCTCCACACGCGGAAAACAGTCCTTGAGCTGAGGGGGCGACACGTGATGGGCACCTGGTCCACGCTCCTCACCGGTCCGCGCCACGCTTGACCGGTCGCGGCGATCGTCCTGCTGGCTGATCACCGCATCCGGCGGCAGGCCGCCACCGAACCCTGTCAGAACCCCGAGTCCATCCTCGCTCTGTGCCATCACCGCCGGATCGAGCACCCGGACGAGGTCCCGGTGGAGCCGCTGACCTGCCGGATGGCCGACGGGCAGGCCCGCACGACGCTCGACCACCGCTTTGCCTGCGGGATCGGCACCGTTTGTTACAGGACGTGCCCACGCCTGTGTGGTGGGCGTCGTCTTCGGCATCTCGCCTCCACGCATCACAGCCCCTCACATCCATATTGCAGCGCGCGGCGTCTTCTCTCTACGCGCGGAAGAACGAACGTGAGCGATCAGCCGGTGAGGCACCTGCCCGAGGGGCATCCAGCGGCCGGGGCCGTGGCGAGCCGCCGGTCGCGCGCTCGTTCCGCTCGCCGCCCCAGGTCGCAACGGCCCGCCGGGGCGTCATGGTCGGATGTCGTGTCGCGGGTGGGAACCCGGATCAGGCCGCAGTAGGCGGGGCGGCCCTGCGGCTCGGCCGACACGGGTGTTGATACATTGATCCCAGGTGAGCCGGGAAGCCTGGTCGGCGCAGGTGCCAGCGACTCCGAAAGGACCGGCCGATGCGTGCTCGCGACCTGGTCAGCACTTTCCCGATCGTTTCCCTGGACACTCCGGTGATCGACGCGGCGCGGTTGCTCGCCGAGCAGGATCTTCCGGGCCTGATCGTCATCGACGACGACGGCTTGCCCTTGAACATCCTGCCGGGCACGCAGGTACTGCGACTGGCCGTACCCGGTTACTGCCAGGACGATCCGGCGCTGGCCCGGGTGGTGGACGAGGCGCACGCGGACGCGTTCCTGCGCTCCCTGGCCGGGCGGACTGTGCGCGAGGCCCTGCCCACCGCGCCACGCGAGTTGCCGGTCACCGATCCGGACGCCACCGTGCTGGAGATCGCGGCGCTCATGGCGCGCACCCGCAGCCCGCTGGTCGCGATCATGGATGCGGGCCACCTGCGGGGGGCGGTCACGCTGCAGGCGCTGCTGGATCGGCTGCTCGCCCCATGACGGTCACCGCCTGGCTCGCGGTGGCCGTGTTCCTCGGCGCGTACACGCTGATCGCCACCGAGCGCGTCCACCGGGTCGCCGCGGCCCTCGGTGGGGCCGGGATCATGCTGGCCGTCCACGCCACCGACGCCGGGGCCGCGTTCTTCTCCGTACAGAGCGGGATCGACTGGAACGTCGTCTTCCTGCTGCTCGGCATGATGATCATCGTCGGGGTGCTCAAGCAGACCGGCGTGTTCGAATACCTGGCGATCTGGGCCGCTAAACGCGCCCGGGGGCGGCCGTACCGGCTGATGGTGCTGCTGGTCGTCATCACCGCGGGCGCCTCGGCGCTGCTGGACAACGTCACCACCGTGCTGCTGATCGCCCCGGTGACGTTCCTGGTGTGCGAGCGGCTCGCCCTGCCCACGGTGCCGTTCCTCATCAGTGAGGCGATGGCCTCCAACATCGGTGGCGCCGCCACCCTGGTGGGTGATCCGCCCAACATCATCATCGCCAGCCGGGGCGGCCTGTCCTTCAACGACTTCCTGATCCACATGGCGCCCATGGTGGTCGTGCTGATGGCGGTCTTCATCGGATTGTGCTGGCTCATGTTCCGCAGGACGTTCGTCTATGATCCCGACCTGGCCGCCGACATCATGGAGCTGGACGAGCGCGAGGCCATCGCCGACCGGAAGCTGCTGCGGCAGAGCCTGACCGTGCTCGCCCTGGTCATGGCCGCCTTCGTGCTGCACCCGGTGTTGCACTACGAGCCCTCGGTGGTGGCTCTCCTCGGCGCCGGGATCCTGGTGGCGCTCACCAAGGTCACCACCGAGCAGGCCATCGCCGAGGTGGAGTGGCCCACCCTGGTGTTCTTCGCCGGGCTGTTCGTCATGGTCGGCGCCCTGGTCGACACCGGCGTCATCGGGCAGGTCTCCCAGGCCGCGGCGGGCGCCACCGAGGGACGACTCGGGCTGACCACCATGGTGCTGCTGTGGGCCTCGGCAGGGCTGTCAGCCGTCGTCGACAACATCCCTTACGTCGCCACCATGAGCCCCATCGTCGCCGACCTGGTCCAGGCGAACGGTGGCAACGAGTCCGCCCAGGTTTTGTGGTGGGCGTTGGCCTTCGGCGCCGACCTGGGCGGCAACGCCACCGCGGTCGGCGCCGCGGCCAACGTCGTCATCGTCGGTATCGCCGCGCGCAACCGCACCCCGATCAGCTTCTGGGAGTTCACCCGGTACGGCCTCGTCGTCACCGTCGTGACCGTCGCCCTGGTCACGCCGTACCTGTGGCTGCGCTACCTCCTGTGAGGAGGGTTCGCCGTCGCCGGTCCGGTCATCGCGACCGCGGTGCTCGGCTCGTGTTCGGCAGTGGTCGCGCTAACCGGTGGCGTCGGCCCTTTCCCGAAGAGGCGCGCGGGAGGGCCGGGCACCGGTGAGCCGTGTGATGAGGGGCCCGGCGACGGCCAGGACGAAGACGTAGGCGGCCACCAGGGGGCCGAGCTTGTCGTACTGGGCACCGAGCAGGCCGATGATGACGATGGAGAACTCGCCACGGGCGATGAGCGCGGTCCCGGCCCGCAACCGGCCGCGCCTTCCCACACCGTCGCGGGAGGCGGCGTAGCGACCGGTGACCAGTTTCGTGACGGCGGTGACCGCGGCCAGCGCGAAGGCGGCCGGTAGCAGCGGCAGGAGTTCCTACAGGCTGACGGACAGGCCGATGGCCAGGAAGAACGCCGCGGCGAACAGATCCCGCAGCGGGGTCAGGACGGCGCGGGCCCGGTCGGCGATCTCGCCGGTGAGCGCGAGCCCGACGAGGAAGGCGCCGATCGCCGCGGAGACGCCGTCCTCGGCGGGATGCCGTACAACGTGACCACGGAGATGGACCTCGCGCTCTGGAGGGTCGCGGTGCGCGCGCGGGACCATCGTGACCTGTTCCTCACCACCCCGCCGGAGCAGCTCGCCGACCGGTACCGCGCGGGGGACCTTCCCGACATCGGCATGGCCGGCTTCCTCGACGCCTACGGCATGCGCGCGGCCGCCGAGATCGACGTCGGCATGCCTCGCTGGGAGGAGGCCCCGGCTCCCCTGTTCGCCACGATCGCCAACTACCTGCGCGTGGACGACCCCGAGCAGGCGCCCGACCGGCGGTTCGCCCAGGCCGCCGAGAGAGCCGAAAGAATGATCGAGACGCTGGCGCAACGGTCACGGCGCAGCAGACCGGTACGCGGCCGGCTGGCGACGTTCCTGATGCGCCGCTCGCGTGAGCTCACCGGGCTCAGGGAGATCGGGAAGTTCGCCTGGCTGTCGGCGCTGCAGGCGGCGCGCCGCCAGCTCCTGCTCGTAGGAAGCGACCTGGCCGCTCGCAGCCTGCTGGAGCGCGCCGACGACATCATGTTCCTCGACCTGTCCGAGGCCCAGGCCGCCGTGCACCACAAAGCCGACCAGCGGGGTCTGGTGGCGGCGCGCCGCGCGGCGTACGAGCGGGAGCTGCGGCGACCCGCCGTCCCGGGAGCCCTGCTGTCGGACGGGACCGATGTGGAGGCGCTCGCCCCGCAGGGGCCCGTGGAGGACGGGGTGCTGAAGGGGATGGCGGGTGCCGCCGGCCGAGCCACCGGCAGGGCACGGGTGATCCGCGACCCGGCCGACGCGTACATCGAACCGGGCGAGATCCTCGTGGCCCCCACGACCGATCCCGGCTGGACCCCGTTGTTCCTGACGACGGCGGGGCTGGTCACCGAGACCGGATCACCGGTGGCGCACGGCCCCACCGTCGCCCGTGAATACGGTATCCCCGCCGTCATCTGCGTCCGCGACGCCACCCACAGGATCAGGACCGGGCAGCTGATCACGATCGACGGGAGCGCGGGCACGGTACGCCTGGAGGAGGACGGCTGACGGCTCCGCCTGTCACGGGGGCGATCCACGACCACGACCACGAACAGCCCAGCACCGCATAGCGCGTAGACGCGAAAACGCGTTGCCGTAGATGCTCTCAAAACGTATGGTGCTGCGCTCGTGATCACAGTGATGGAGCGATTCCTGCCTGCCCGGCTGGGGACAGGATTCCGGTGGTTGCTGGCCTCGAGCTGGCTGACGAATCTCGGTGATGGGGTCGCGGCCGCGGCGGGCCCACTGCTGATCGCGACGTTGACTGGTGACCCGCTGATGATTTCACTGTCGGCCCTGGTGGGCTGGGCGCCTCCGCTGTTGTTCAGCCTGTATGCGGGCGTGCTGTCGGATCGGTATGACCGGCGCAGGATCGTGCTCGTCGCGAACGCGATGCGGGTCGTGGTGCTGGCGGCGCTTGTCGCGCTCATGGTGACCGGCACCGTGACCGTGGCGACGGCGCTGGTGGCGCTCACGCTCCGGTCCATCGCCGAGGTCTTCGCCGACAACGCGACGGCCACGCTGACTCCCATGATGGTCAGCAAGGACGATCTCGTTATCGCCAACGCCCGCTTGGGTACGGGGTTCATCACGCTCAATCAGCTCGCCGGGCCGCCGATCGGCGCGGCACTGTTCGGCCTCGGCTTGACCTGGCCGTTCGCGGGCCAGCTGCTCCTGGTGGTGGCGGGGATCGTCCTGGTCTCCCGGATCACGTTGCCGCCGGACGGCCGACAGGCCGACGATCTCATGCCTAACACCGTACGGGAATTGATCGCTGGGTTCAGCTGGACCATCCAGCACGCGGCGGTCCGCACGCTGGCGCTCACAGTCCTGATCTTCAACTTCACGTTCGGCGCGGCCTGGTCGGTTCTCGTCCTCTACACCCAGGAACAGCTCGGGCTCGGCGCCCTGGGCTTCGGCCTGATGACCACCATCGGCGGGATCGGCGGATTGATCGGCACCGGCCTGTACGGGGCCATCACCCGCAGGGTGAGCCTCGGCGTCCTGATGCGGATCGGACTCATCATCGAAACCTTCACCCATCTGGGCTTGGCCCTGACCCATTCGCCGTGGATCGCCGGGGGCATCTTCCTGGTCTTCGGCGCGCACGCCTTCATATGGGGCACGACCTCGGTCACCGTCCGCCAGCGCGCGGTCCCGCGCGAACTGCAGGGTCGAGTGGGCAGTGTCAACACCGTCTGCGTCTACGCCGGTCTGGTGGTCGGCTCGTTGATCGGCGGTGTCCTGGCCACCCGCCTCGGTGTCGCAGCGCCCTTCTGGTTCGCCTTCGCTGGTTCCGCGGTGTTCGTGGTACTGCTGTGGCGGCAACTCATGCTCATCACCCACGACGACTGAGATGTTCGGTGGGGGTGAACGCTCGATCTGGTCGACGACACCGCGACTCCGCGCCTGACCGGGGTGTTCACCAGCGACTTCGATCTCCTCGTGGAGGATGCCTCCATTGCCGTCGCGGCCACGGCGCTGCGCCGTGGCCACGACTTCCTGACCTACGACGGCCCGGACCAGGTGCGGGCGTTCATCCCGAGGTGTGGCACCGGTTGTCATGCGGCGAGCAGTGCCCTATCGATGGTCTGCTGCTCGTAGTCGATCGGGCTGAGGTAGCCGAGGGCTGAGTGTCTACTGCGGGTGGTGTAGCGGGTGATCCACTTGAAGACGGCCGGGCGGGCCTCATGCGCCGAGGACCAGCGCTTGGCGCCTTGCAGCGTCGCGCGTTTGAGGGTGGCGTTGCGGGCCTCCGCGGCGGCGTCCGCCTTGCACTCCGGCGGGCAGGACGTCATCGCCATGTGGAACTCCTTGTCTCCGGATCTCCAGCATCCGGTACTCAAGGCGTCCACGCTTCAGGGCGAGGGCCCGAGGTCGGGTAGTTAGGGTTTCTGGCCTGCTGGCAAGGGGCCGGGGGAAGCCGTGGTCGCGGTGTAGATGCCGTGGCCGATCTTGCGGATGAGGCCGCGTTCGGCCCAGCGAGACAGCTGCCGGTACATCGTGTTCAGGGTGATGTCGCCGAGGTGGAGGGCGATGTCGCGGGGGTGCCAGAGCCGGTCGGGATGTTCGTGGATGAACCGCTCCGGCTTCGATGGAGACTTGTTCTCTTGAGAGGATCGAGTCATGGCAGCCAAGTCCCCCTATCCGGCGGAGCTGCGTAAGCGCGCGGTGCGGATGGTCGCGCAGGTCCGCCCGGACTACCCGACCGAGTGGGCCGCGATCAACGCAGTCGCAGCCAAACTCGGCATCGGCACCGCCGAAACGCTGCGCAAGTGGATCCGTCAGGCCCAGATCGACGAAGGACAGCGACCGGGTACCACCAGCGATGAATCGGCCGAGCTCAAGCGGCTGCGGCGGGAGAACGCCGAGCTGCGCCGGGCCAACGAGATCCTCAAAGCCGCTTCAGCTTTCTTCGCGGCCGAGCTCGACCGGCCACACACGCACTCGTGACCTTCATCGACGAACACCGCAAGGTGTTCGGTGTCGAGCCGATCTGCCGCGTCCTGACCGAGCATGGCCTGTTGATCTCTCCCAGCACCTACTACGCCGCCAAGAGCCGGCGGCCCTCGGCCCGCACCGTTCGCGATGCCGAGCTGGACGGGCACATCAGGCGGGTTCACGCCGCCAACTACGGCGTCTACGGTGCCCGGAAGGTGTGGCGGCACCTGCTGCGTGAGGGCCACCAGGTGGCCCGGTGCACGGTGGAGCGGCGGATGCGTGCCCTGGGCCTGGCAGGGGCCCGCCGCGGAAAGAAGATCCGCACCACCACAGCCGATCCCGGCCACCAACGGGCATCAGACCTGCTCAAGCGGGACTTTTCCGCGCCCCGCCCGAACATGGTCTGGGTCGCCGACTTCACCTACGTTCATGCCTGGTGCGGGATCGTCTACGTCGCCTTCGTCATCGACGTCTACTCCCGCGCGATCGTCGGCTGGTCGGCAGCCACCTCCAAGCGTGCCGGGCTGGTGCTGGACGCCCTGGACATGGCGTTGTGGCGGCGCGGCCGTACCGGGCGTCCCGTCGGGCCGCGCCTGATCCATCATTCGGACGCGGGAAGTCAGTACACCGGTTTCCGCTTCACCGCCCATCTGATGGGCGCAGGTATCGACGCGTCCATCGGGACGGTCGGGGACGCGCTGGACAACGCGCTGATGGAGTCGCAGATCGGCTTGTACAAGACCGAGCTGATCAAACCCCGCGGCCCCTGGCGCACCCTGGCGGAGGTGGAACTGGCCACCGCCGAATGGGTCGAGTGGTTCAACACCACCCGCCTGCACTCGGCCATCGGCAACGTCCCACCGGAGGAATACGAAGCCCTCTACTACGCTCAGCACCAGCCCAGCGAGACCATTGGAATCAACCCCTGAGGTCTCCATCGAAGTCGGGGCGGTTCATGGATCAGTGTCAGGACGCGGTGGTGGCGGCGCTTGTTCGGGGTGGTGTGCCGGTCGTCGCGGGAGGCGGTGGGGAGTGTGGGCGGGGGATCGAGGAGGGTGATATCGAGGCTGGTGACGGCGCGGCTGCGATCGGGTCTGCCGTCGGGGCGGCGTTCTTTGTAGCGGGACATGGGTGACTTGACCTTGCGGGTGCTCACGCGCGGGCGGCGCGGTGGGAGCAGGGCGGTCAAGGTGGCGTGGCCGATGGCGCCGACCAGGTCCGTCCCGTCGGTGATCACACCGGTGGCCTGGAGGACTTGGTCGCGGGCGGTCTGGAAGGCGATGGTGAAGGAGCAGCGGTCGGGGTCGGTGCCGGGGCGGGACTCGGCCGCGTCCACCATCACCGTGCGCAGCAGTTGGTAGAGCGTGAGCAGGGCCCACATCTCCTGTTCCAGGCCAGGGCGGTCGCCGGAGCGCAGGACGCGGCCGTTCATGATCGTGTGACGGAGAGCGTAGTAGGCCGATTCGTGTTCCCACCGCTGGTGGTAGAGGTCGACCAGGGCCGCGGCCGGGTAGCGGTCGGCGTCGACCAGGCTGCTGGCCAGCCGGTAGGAGCCGACAAAGACGGTTCCGTCCGCGCAGGTCACGGTGATGCGCGCCTCGATGATGCGCATCTGGACAGCGCCGATCACCGACAGATAGGAGCCGTCGCCAAGCCGGCGCAGGATGGGAGTGCGCCGGTTACCGCGCAGCCGGCCCAGGACCTGCGCGCCGGTGGCCCTCACCTCGGCCAGGAAGTCGTTGCTGTCGAAGCCCTTGTCCCACAACACCAGCATGTCCGGGGTCAGTAGGTGCAACAGCCGCCGGGCATAGCTCGTCTCGCCCTCGCTGGTCGGGCCGAAGACCGCGCCGATCACGGCGCGGGTGCCGGTCTCCACCAGCGTCATCAGCTCCAGCAGGGGGTAACCGCCGTGCCCGACCGAGCCTAGCCATGCCTGGTTACGGGCGGTGTCGGGGGCCTTCAGCGAGCTGCAGCCATCGAAGGAGACCGGGCGATAGGCGCCGAACCTCGCACCTGGTGTTCGACGCCCGGCCAACGGCCCGGACACGACCTCGAACAATCGGCGCATCGACACGCTGCCGACCCGCCGACGCAGGTCACGCAGAGCTTTGGCGGTCGGTGTCACCACCACCAGCCCGGCCAGGCCCGTCGTCAGCTTCTGCCAGACCAGCCGGTAGCCGATCTCCGGGAACAGGCACATCGCCAGCAGGAAGTAGACGCCGACCCGTGAGGGCAGGTCCCGCAGGCGGCGCTGCACGGTTCGGGTCTCGTCCAACACCGCGTCGACCAGCTCGAACGGCATCAGCGCGGTCAGCTCCCCGAGGTGCCCGGGCGCGAACACGCCCTCGGCTACCGTGACACGACGGGTGATGGCAGACTGTGCGGACAGCGGAGTCTCCTCACGAAGAGCGATCTTGGCCGAAAGCCCTTCTACCGGAGCTCCGCTCCTTCGTTCACGCCCCGTTCACTCTGTGAGACGCTCTTGCGCCGCAGCTCCAGGCTCTAACTACCCGGCCTTGGGCGAGGGCCCGAGGTCGAGCGGCTGCGCGCCGAGCTTGGCAAGACCCGCCAGGTGATCGAGTCCGCCGGCCTGGCCCGGCACCTCATCGGTCAGACCGTGCGCAAGGACGGCAACGACGCAGGACCGCCCACGTTGCACGCCGACGCGGTAGCTCGATGACGTCCAAGACCCTCGCCGAGTCGCTGATCGACCTGGGCGTGGCCACGTCCCACTCCCGGCCCAAGACCTCCAACGACAACCCGCACCTCAAGGCGAGCTTCAAGACGCTGAAGCACTGTCCCGCCTTCCCGGCCGTCTTCGGCTCCGTTGAGGACACCCGCGTCTTCTGCCAGGGCTTTTACGCCTGACAAAGCCACGAGCACTACCACCCGGGGGTGGACTATCACCATCCGGTGGATGTGTACTACGGCCGCGCCGCCATCCGTGACCGGCGTGCCGCCGTCCTGGCCGCCGCTCACGCCGCGCACCCCGAACGGTCGCCGACGGCGGCTTCCCCACTCCGCCCGACCTGCCCGGCCCGGCGTGGGTCAAAAGCCCGCCGACACCGTTGAAGGGGGCGCCACAGAGAAGACGACACAGAATCAGCTCAGCTCAACTGCCTTGATCAAATCGACAGGTTCCGCTGGAACCTTCGCGGGGTGCTTCGTCGATCTGCGGAGAATGTGCTGGCGGTCGAGTCAGCGACCGATGAACAGGTTGCCCGGATACGCCGTGACCGGGGAGGATCAGGTCATCCGAAGGCGGCCTGGGCGATGGCCAGGCCGACGAACACCGCACCCAGGCCGGCCACCACCGAGGCCACGACGTTGGCCACGGCGAGGAAGAGTGCCCCGGTCTCGGCCAGGCGCAGCGTCTCGTAGGAGAACGTCGAATACGTGGTCAGTGCCCCGCAGAAGCCGACACCGGCCAGCAGTTGCACGTTCGGACCGATCACGCCGGACAGTACGGCGCCGGTCAGAGCGCCCAGGATCAGCGAGCCGACCACGTTGACGGTGAAGGTGCCCCAGGGGAACACCGTGTCGTGGCGGGCTTGGACCGCCCGGTCGGTCAGGTAGCGCAACGGGGCGCCGATCGCACCACCGAGGAGTACCAGTAGCCAGTTCACCCTTTATGCCGCCTTACTGCTCGTCCTGTTGCCGGCCGCGATGGTGGATGACCTCGACCTGGTCCAGCACCGCGACTCCTTCGATGAGCAGATCTTCCAGTTGGGGCAGGAAAGCGCGGATCCGCTCCTCGGTGTCGATGATCACCACGGCGACCGGCAGGTCGTCGGCCATTGACAGCAACCGGGTGGTGTGCACGATCTGGGTGGTGCCGAAGCCCTCCACACCGCGAAAGACCGACGCCCCGGCCAGGCCCGCGGCGTGAGCGCGATGCACGATCTCGGTGAACATCGGACGGTGATGCCAGACGTCGGTGTCATCGAGGAAAACGGTCAGCCGCAGCGCCCGCCCCGACATGATCATCGTGTTCTCCTTGCCTTGCGTCGCGTTGCCGCGGCCAGGATCAGGCGGGTGATCCATGCTCCGGCCGTCACCGCGGCCAGCGCGGCCACGACCGTGGCCACCAGATAGCTCAGCGCCGCGCCGGCCCGGCCGGTCGACACCAGGCGCTCGATGTCGACGCAGTAGGTGGAAAAGGTGGTGAACCCACCGAGCACGCCGGTGGCGAAGAACGGCCGCAGCCAGGCCGGTGCGGCCCAGGCCTCGGTCAGCGTCACCAGGAACACGCCGATCACCAGGCAGCCCAGTGTGTTGACGCCCAGCGTGGTCCACGGGAACGCTCCGGCCGGGGTCGGCCACACCAGCGCCGCCGCATAGCGGGCGCCCGTGCCGAGCGCGCCTCCGGCGGCGATCACGGCCAGCACGCGGTAGTGCGAGCGGCGCAGTTCCTGGCGCTGACGCGCATCGGCGAGTTCGACATCGGGGTCGACGGGCTCGGTCACTGCCGTGCGCCTCACCTCATCCCGGCGCATGATCCTCCCCACACGTGGCGTGGCTCCCGGCTGTGCGGGCGCGGTCTGTCACGGGCAGGGACCATTGGCGGCACACCAGCGCCACGGTTCGGGTACGGCGGGCCCCACCGCCGCAAGACACCCCAGGGCCGCCTGCGCGGCCGGCGAGAGCACCTTCCCACCCAGCCTAACGCTCAGCCAGCATGCTGACCTGCCTGCCGGTACGGCTCGCGCTCACCACCCGCGCCCCCGCCGTCGACGCCTCATCCGGCCCGGTGAGCACGAGATGCCCGTCGAGCAGCTCCTCGATGTCGCCGCTGACCTGCAGCCGACCCCCGTTCAACACGATCAGCCAGTCGCATGTCTCCTCCAGATCGGAGACGACGTGCGAGGACAGCAGCACGGTCAGATCCCGCCCGGCCACCTCCGCCATGATCGAGCACATCATGTCGTGGCGGGCGAGGGGATCGAGGTTGGCCAGCGGTTCGTCCAGCACGAGCAGGTCGGGCCGGCAGGCCATCGCCAGCGTGACCACCACCTGCGCACGCTGCCCGCCCGACAGCCGCCCACCTTCCGCTCCAGCGGGATGCCCAGCCGAGCGAGCCGGTCGGCGGCGGCGTCATCCCAGCGGGTGTTCATACGGCGGCCGAAGGTGAGCATCTCGGCGACGGTGAAGCCGTCGTACAGCGGCTTGTCCTGCGCCACGAACGCCGCCTCGCCGGCCACGCGGACGCTTCCCAGCGCGGGCCGCAGCAGGCCGACGGCCGCGTGCATGAGCGGGGTCTTGCCCGCGCCGTTGGGCCCGACGAGCGCCGCCACACGGCCCGCAGGCACCGCCAGCGAGCAGCCACGCAACACCTACGTGCGGCGATAGCGGCCCCCAGCCCGGTCGCCTCCAGCGCGGGACTCACGCCATGCCCTTCTTCGCGGCGTCGGCCAGGACCACGGTGAACAGCGCCCGCAGGTCCTCCTGATCGAGTCCGGCCGCGAAGGCGTCGCGCACCCACGCCTCCAGACCGCGCCGCAGCCGCGTGTGCTCGGAGAGCGTCGCCCCCGCGATGCCGTGCCGGACGAACGTGCCCATCCCTCGCCGCCCCTCGACCAGCCCCTCGCGCTCCAGTTCCCGGTACGCCTTGAGCACGGTGTTGGGATTGATGGCCAGGCTCTCGACCATCTCACGGGCGGTCGGCAACCGGTCGCCGGGCCGCAGCGTACCGAGCCGGAGCGCCTGTTTGACCTGGTGAACGAGCTGCAGGTACGTCGATACCCCCGAGCCGCGGTCCAGGTTGAACTCGATCAGCGAAACACTCTTTCACTACTCATGTAGTGAAAGAGTGTTGGATCCGGCCGCCCGCTGTCAATCCGTGGTCGTCACGCGAACCGGGGGACGGAGCTGGGGGACGGAAAGGGGCGAGCCGCAGGTCAGATTTCTGCCCTGCCTTGAACGCCTGGCCGCTGAGCTGCTCGCTGACTGCGGGTTAGGTAGGACCGCGGGTCACGGGCGAGTTCGTCGAGTTTCGACCAAGCATACGGACCCCCTATCGGAGGGTTGAGATTCCGGCGAGGATGAGGTCGATGCCTGCGAGGAATTGCTTGCGGTCGTCGTGCCCGGCCAGCTGGGCTGCGACCTGATGCACGAACGGATAGTCCGCGGCGTCGTACTGTGTCGTCCACTGAGCGGCGACGGTTTCGAGGAACGCGGACCGGTCGGTCTCCCCTGGCAAGGCGCGGGCGCCTGCGGCGGACTGTCCCGCGACGCCGAGAACGTAGTTCACGAGCGCGGAGGCGGCGTCGAACTGCGCTTGTTCGGGGACGCCGAGGGCTGTGAGCTGACGACCCGCGCTCTCGAAGATCTGTAGCATCGCCGTTTGCCATGGTTCGCGAGAGAGCTGCGCACCGACCCACGGGTGGGCGTGGATCGCATCGAACACGCCGAGCATGATGGCGCGGATCGCTTCGCCAGGCTCGGGACCGGTGACCGCGCCGGTCGTCACGTGAGCGATGACCTCGTCGGTGGCGGCGCGCAGGAGCTCGTTCTTGTTGGCGACGTGGTTGTAGATCGCTCCAGGCCCGGTCGACAGGCGATTCGCGAGCACTCGGAAGGTCAGCGCGTCCTCCCCGCCCGCATCGAGGGTCTCGACCGCGGCACGAACGATGCGTTCCTTCGACAGCGCGTCCCCGCGCCGCCCTGTCCGCGGCTTCTGTGTCGTCATACGTCCATTTTGACACGGATGGAACGATGTTCCATCCTGGTTCATGGAACAACGTTCCAGCCGAGATGTGAAGGCCGGGCGGGTCCTCACCGAACGGCGTAAACGGCAGAGATTGGAGACGGCATGACACTCAAGCACCAGCCCGCGTACATCATCAAGATGCGTGCCAAGCCCGGACAGGGTGACAGGCTGTTCGAACTGGCCACCGTCGGCATGGAGAAGTCGGGGGCCTCCGACCGGTTCGTCATCGCTCGCGAAGACGAAGATCCGGACGTGCTTTGGAACGTCGAGGTGTTCAGGTCCGAGGAGGCCAAAGATGCCTACGAGAACAGCCCTCTGGCCGACGAACTCCGAGACGAGATCATCGGCCTCCTGGCCGAGCCCCCGATGCGGATTCCGGTCCACCCGTACTCCGCCCTGCCCGCCGCCCCTTCCTGAGCAGGCCAAGCCGCCCACCGCGAACATGGTTCACGGCGGGCGGTCACATCGCCTCGCGCCACGCCGCCGGCGGTCAGGGACACGCTCGGGAGCGGAGAGTTGATCTCGGCCGCGGTGAGCTCGCGATCGTCGCCGGCCGCACCCGACAACCAGACCCCCGCCCGTTCCAAGAGCGCGATCGACCGGCTCATCGCCCGCCGCGGCCGTGAGAGCGCGACCGCGGCCGCCGGTCACCGGGGGTGCCCGCGGAACCGCTCGCAGAGACGTTCGAGGCCGAGGCCGCTGATGAGCAGGCGTTCCCTGGCGTCGCTGAGGAGGTCGGCGCTCCACGTGGTGAAGCCCCCGTCTCCGAGGTTGAGGTCGTCTCCGGCGGGGGTGGTCGCGCGGATCTCGAAACAGGCACCGCTGTAGTAGCCGCGTCCGGCCCCGCGCTCGTCGTCGAAGACGAACGCGGTGGCGGGGTACGCCTGCGTGAGCGGATCCAGGACGCTCTCGCGCAGGGTCCGGCGATGCCGTCCGGCGGTCAGGTCGGTGACGGACACGCGCACCGACCTGACCCGGTAGCCGAGGGTGCGGGCACTGTCCAGAATGTCGAGGTGGACGCCGATCTGTTCGGTGAGGGCCGCGGTCTCGAAGATGAACGAGCTCTCGGCGCGGCCCGCGGTGCACAGTCCCAGCAGCGCGAAGTGCGCCGTCATGCCCGGCCCGGCGAACACCTGGGCGCGCACCACCCGGTGGGTCGCCGCGAGCCGGACCCTTGCTCGCGAGCGAGGGTCGGCTCGCAGCAGCTGCCGGCGGCGCACCGCGCACTCCAGGGCCAGGACGTTGGTGGCGTCGGCGACGGCCTCGGTGTTGCGGACGGTGGTGACCACCTTGTTCTGGTCCACGGTCGCCACGGCCGAGTTGGTGCCCAGCGGGCACAGCGGCGACAGCGCCAGAGCGGTGAAGGCGTGCCGGGCCAGCCGGTCGTGGACGAGTGCGTTCAGGCGCGTCAGCTCACCGGCGTCCAGCGGCGACGGCGCGGTGAACCGGTTGTCCTCGTAGGCCCGTAGCAGGCGGCCCGGTGTCACTGCGGCGGCGCGGCGCCGGTAGACCTCCAGCAGCAGCGTCTGCAGGTCGGTCGGCGACAGCCGTTCGGCGAGCGCGGTCAGCAACCGGGGCGTGGCACCCTCGCGCAGGACCCGGCCGAGCCATGGGTCGTGCGCCTCGGCCGGCTGATCCGTGCCCTGCCCTGATGGACCGCTCATCACCTCATTGTGGCGCGCCTCGGGGCCGTGGCCGCAAACGCGCTCCGTCCGCACGAGGTCAGGGCTGTACGACCTGGAAGCTTCGCCTCGCACGTGGCGTGCCGTTGACAAGGACCTCGATCGCGTGCTCGCCGGGGTGAATTGTGCGCGTGCTCATCCCTGCGCGGAGTGGGTGAGTCTTGACGAGGGTGACCGGGTTCCCCGCCGACACGGTGAGCCTCCTGAGCTTGTAGACCTTACGCCCACCGGGACGGCCCGAGGGGCCGGCGAAATGAACCACGTAGTCGACGATCGCCTCCGATGTCTCGACGGCATGCACGGTGATCGAGATGTCGAGGACCGCGCCGAGGTGGACCGTGGGTGGGATCATGACGTCGGTGACGGTGACGCGTCGATCGGGATCGACGCCGAGAAGGTCCAGGGTGTCTCGGTGTCCGGCTTTGACCAGCGTGCGCGTGGCGTGGCGGACGATGTAGTTCATCTCGCGGGGCTCCTGCCGGCCGGTGGTCCGCCACCTGCGCAACGTCTCCACGACCAGGTCCGGGTCGGACTTCGCAATGTCGTTGAGATGGTTGGCGACAGAGCGGGTCACAAAGCGGGTGCGATCATCGAAGAGGTTGTCGAGGATCGGGATCGCGGCCGACGCCGGGACCGAGAGCCTGCGGGCCCACGGCAACCGCGGCCGGGTTCCCTCGCTGCAGAGCCGGCGGACGTGATAATGCTCGTCACGCGTCCAGCCGATCAGGGTGTCCATGGTGTGGCCGGGGTAGGCGTTGATGAAGGTCCGGATGGCGTCTTCGGCGGAGAACCGAGTGGTGATCTGCTTCAGCGCGTCCAGGGAGTAGGCGAGGTCGGTGTCGGTGCAACCGCGTCGTGCGACGAAATCGGAGTACGCCGCGTAGATGAAGTCACCGAAGTCGCCATCAGACAGCGTCGGGTCGCACGGTGCCGGGAGCGACCTCAGGAGAGCGCCGACCGCGGGTCGATAGTCACCGGGCAGATGCCTCTCGAGGACTTCGGAGATCCACCTGATGCGCTGCTTCAGCTCGAGGTCCCCGAGCCGGTCCATGACCTCGTCGATGAAATCCTCACGCCGGAACGACGCCTGGACTCGTTGGAGCCGGGTCGCGACCATGGCGACCTTGTCCACGTTGAACAGCTGATCCTTCAGAGACCTCTGCACGGGTGCTACTGCGATGCGCATGGTGCTCCTTTCGTTTCCCACTCCCGGGACGGTATTGCTAAATACGACAGTGGTTGTCATATTTGGCGGATGAGTGAGGCTGGAGGGTCCGATCGCGGCAGAGCGCAGCGGCTCGACGCGCTCAAGGCGCTGCTGGCCGACCGTGACATCACCACCGCAGCCGAGCTCGCCGACGAGCTCGGCGTGAGCCTGCGAACCGTGCAGCGCGACCTGGCCACGCTGCGCCACTCAGGTATGCCGATCGAGGGCGACCGGGGACGCGGAGGTGGCACACGACTGGAGCGAGGCTGGTCGCTCGGCCGGGTCCACCTCAACGAGTCGGAGGCACTCGGGCTGCTGCTGAGTCTCAACATCGCCGAGAAGATCGGATCCCCCTTGCTGCTCGGCGACCTGAGATCCATCATGCGGAAGGTCGGCAATGCCTTCGCGCCCGCGCAGACCCGCCGCATCAAAGCGCTCCGTAACCGCGTCCTCGTCGGGCAGGCGGCGTCGGCTGCCGTCCTCGCGGGCTACCGCCCACCCGAAGCGGCGGTGACCAGAGCTCTTCTCACCGCGTTCATGTACCAACGCGTCGCGTCCCTCAGATACCAAGATCAGTCGGGCGTCACGACCGACCGTGAAATCGAGGCCCAGTTCCTGTACCACAACGTCCCCGTCTGGTATGCGCTGGCGTGGGACCGCCTCCGCGACGGCGTCCGGTTCTTCCGGATCGATCGCATCCAACAGATCACCGTGCTCGATATCGGGTTCCGCCTTCGACCGGCACACCACTTCCTCACCGCCGGCGAGTCCGAGGCGCGGTCCATGTAGCCGTACGGAGGCGACGCGGTCCTACACCCCGGGCCCCGGGGTGATCATCCCGCCGCTCCCCCGGCCTCCGGCCCGGTGGCCCGTACGCGCAGCTCGGCGGTGACGGCGCGCTCGCGCAGCAGGTCGGCCTCGGCGCGCAGCGCGTCCAGCTGTTCGCGCAGGTCGGACAGGCGTACGCGTTCCATGGCCAGCTGCATGCGCGCCTCGTCCCGCTCGGCCAGGGCTTCGGTCACTTTGCCCGCCGCACGTTCCTGTGCTTCGGCGATCTTCCCTGCGGCGCGCTCCTCGGCCGCCGCCAGGTGGCGGGCCGTACGCTTCTCCACCTCGGCCGCCTGTTTCTCCGCGCGCGACGCGCTCGCCCGTGCCTCCGCAGCCTCGGCCAACGCCGCCGAGCGGGCCGCCGCCTCACCGTCGGCGCGGGCGAGCGCGCGGTCCCGTTCCGCCTCGGCCGCCTCCGCGCGTGCCACCGCCGCGACGACGGCCCGTTCGGCTTCCGTCCTGGCGGCGGCGGCCGCCTCGGCCGCCTCCGTCGCCCGGTCGCGTTCGGCCTGCGCCTGTTCGGCCCGCCGCTGTTCGTGCGCGGCCCGTTCCCGGTCGTGGTGCGCCTGTGCCTCGGCAGCCTCGACCCGTTCGGCCATCTCCCGGATCGCGGCGTCCCTGGCGGCCTCGGCCCGTTGCGCGCGCAGGGTCGCCTCATGCTCGGCGTGCCTGGCCCGCCGCTCGGTGCTGGCCGCCTCGTGCAACGCGGCCAGCGCCTGTTCCCGGGCGGTTTCCGCGTCGGCCAGCGCGGTGTCCCGCTCCGTGTGGGCCTCCTCGACCTGACGCGCCATCGCCTCACGCTCACGATGGGCGTGCTCGGCCGCCTCACGTGCCAGGCGTACCTGCTCGAATGCCTGCTCTCGTTCGGTACGGGCGATCGCCACGCGCGTGTGCGCCTCAGCCTGCGCCGCGCTGATCTTGGCCTCCACCCCCGCCGGGCTCACCTCCTCGGCCAGCACCTGCGCCAGCGGCGCGATGACCGCGGCCATCCCCTTCTCCATGCGCTCGTAGAACTCCTCGGCGCGGGCCAACGCCCCTTCCAGCCCCGGCGTCGCCCGCCGCATCTCCCGCTCACGTTTCGCCACGGCCTGGCAGTCGCTTTGCGGGCAGTACTCCTTCGGTCTCCCCCTGCCGTGCCGCTGCTCGATCGGCGTCCCGCAGTGTTTACACGGCGTAACCGCTCCTGACTCTTTCACACCCACCAGCCTAGCAGCTCTGATTTTCTAGAAAATAAAAATCAGAAAATAAGATCTGTTGCGTCTCCCTCCGTCTGAAGTAAGTACCGGGAATGGAAATTCCCGCAAGTTACACTCCGAGACGGAGTGACAGCAGAGGTGCATGTTGCTGCGGATTGCCGCGAAGTTGTCCTGGGGTAATGCCACCTGGTGTCAGTGGGAGTGCCACAAGGTGTCAGCAAGGTCCTTTGCATAGGCCACGTCGAAGGGGCGCCCTCGCGGCACCCAGAGGCTATTTCCGCAGGTGAACGCCATGTTCGGAGCGGAAGCCGCGTCGCAGCCTGCCTCCTGTCATCCGTCTGCCGCCTGCGCCCGTAAGCGATGACCTCGTGGTCCTGCTGCGTTTCGGCAGCGAGATCTGTACGGAGGAGACCTTCGCTCCACTGACACGTGGTGGCACTGATGCCACCTGCTGACGATACCCATCGAGCCGATGACCTGGCGTTTTGCCATGAGATGTCAGCGGGAGGTGCCCGCCGCCGTCAGTACGGATCAAGAACACCCGACACGGACCGTATGCCCCTTCGAGAGGGGGCACTGCGTGATGTCCGTCCGCCGTGCGATGGTGGTCACCAGCGGGGGAAACGACGATGGGCGCCCTGCGCAGGGGCTGCCCATCGGAAGTCGTGTGTCTTGGCGTGCGGGGCGGCGTGACCGGCGTTGAGGTCCTCTTGCCGGCCGTGCAGTCCGGCTAGCGGATCCTGGTCGGCCTCGTGCGGTGTCCGGGCCTGGATCAGTCGGGCGGGTAGGCGCCGGGTCTGCTGGTCGTGGCGTTGGCGCACCCGTTCGAGGTCGGTGCGGGTGGCCAGGGTCTCCTCGCGCGCCGCGGTGTCGGCCAGGGACAGCCGGCATAGCTGACAGCACATGACGTTTCCGGGAAGGCGTGATGAGGAGAAAGACACTCTGACCTGGGAGTTCGTCACCTGCTGTCAGGGGGAATCGTCATCGGGACGTCAGTGACGCCTCCCTCGACGATGGAGGGCTCCCGGCCCGGATGAGTGATCTTCCCGTCCGCCTAGGCTCGCTACCTGCGCTTTTACGCCGGGGCGAGACACACTGCCGGGAGAGGCGTTTTCCGGCATCGATGGCCGCGGTGGCGGAAGGGGGTGAGCGTCTCAGGGACGCTCAGAGAAGTTCTCGCGAGGTGCGGTATCGCTTGAGCCCTCAGTCGATGCGCTCTGCGGAGGCGGCCGAGGGGTGCGGAGATGACTGATCGTCTGCTGGGCGGTGGCTGCGCGTTGTCCGGCGGCTCGGGCGCGGAGTTCGGCCCCTTTCAGCGCCTGCTGCAGATCTTCCAGGCCCAGTGCTCGCGAAGCCACGGCCAAGCGGCAAGTAACTCCCTGTAACCGCCGGAGCCGCACCGGAACGCGGGCTGATCGGTGCTCTGGGCGGTCAGCGCTGGACGGCGGGCTTTCGTCGTGAGGGTTGGCTCCCTGGCTCGGCTGGACTCACAGGCCGACGCCTCGCATGGCGTTGTCGCGCCAGCGGTCGACGGCGCGGATGTAGCGCAGCACCACCGGTGAGGCAAGGGCCCAGCGGCCGTGCTTGGCGATGACCGAGACGGGGACGCCGGCGGCGTAGGCGACGGTGGCGCCGCCGGCGCGCAGGCTGTGCGCGGTGAAGCTTTCCCCGCCGGGCACGCGGGCGCGGACGGCCAGGTCGCGGACGATGACCTTGACGGCGTCGGTGCCCAGGCGCGGGCCGAGGGCGCCGTGGCGGGTGACGCGGCGTAGCAACCGTCCGGAGGCCTGCCCGACCTCGGCGAGCACGGCCTTCCAGCTGATCGCGCTCACCGACCAGCTGCGCCAGGCCAACCAGCAGCTGATCGACCAGGCGGCCGCCGCTGAACAACACGCCGAGGAGGCCCGCCGCGGCCGCGGCCGGTGAGCAACGCGCCTTTGAGGCCGTCGGCGCCCGGGAGGCGGCTCAGCGTGACGCCGCCGCCGCATGGCAGGCGCAGGCCCGGGCCGAGGCCGCACGCCAGCATGAGCACGCCCAGCAGGTCGAACGGCTGACCACGCAGCGGGTCACCGACCACGAGGCGGCCCGGCAGCGGGCCGAGCAGGCCGTGCCGGTAGCGAGCGAGGCAGCCGGAGCGACGGTGTCCCGTCAGCCAACGGTGATTCCGGCCGTGGTCGTCTACGGCAGGAGGTGGCGCAGGGCGTAACCGGTGATCGCCGAGGTGGTGGCCGCCATCAGCAGGCCTCCGGCGACACCGATGGTCACGGTGAGGGCCAAGGGCTGCCCTGGCTGCCACAGCGGCGTGGTGAACCCGGTGAACATGCCGAGGCCGACAGTCCAGGCCGCAGTGGTCGCGGGGATCCAGCGGGCCGCGTGCCGTACGTGACAGCGCAGGACCAGCCACTGAGCGGTGCCGATGGAGGCCAGCAGGACGGTGCCGAGGAGGGCGACCACGATGGCGAGCGGCACCGGCGGCCAGGCGGCCATCGACTCCCCGTAGATGGACGGGATCAACCCGATGAGGTAGGCCAGCGCGGCGGCGCCCGCCGTGGCGGCGATCCATCGGCGGCGACGCAGCCTGGGCAGCGCGTGACTCAGCACCGCGGCCTGCCCCCAGCCCAGCAGGCAGCCCTCGACCGCGCCCGCGACCAGCAGCGCCGGCACGGTGACCGCGGAGGTCATGCCGGCGGTGAAGGTGCCGACGCAGGCCGGTACCGCGAAGCCGGTGAACTCCGCCAGGGTGACCGTCGCGAACCAAGCCCGTGCGAGCGGCCGGCCACGAAGGGGAAGAGTCGACGGTAACGGCCCGGGGAAGGTGATCACCACGAAGGTGGCGTCCTCGGGCAGCGCGACACGTGGATGAGCCCGCCGGTATGCCTCCGCGGCGGCGCTTTCCGGTCCGGTCACGACGACGCCCGTCCCGCCGTGCCACCGGCCGTCCAGCAGCACCTCGACCGGAGCCCGGCCAGTGAAATGGCGCCACCAGCGCTTCTTCGCGGCGTCACCGGCCAGCACCACGACCCGGTCGTCGTCACGGGCGACCTGCACCGGTAGGGCGACCCGCACGCCGGTACGCGAGGTGTAACGCAGCACGCCCATTCCACAGTCGAGCGGCGATCGCGCGGCCGAGTCGAGTAGCCGCATCACCAGCCGATTCGTCAGCGGGATCCGTGGGTTCCCCGCTCGGAGTCGTCTCTTGCCGCGCGCCGGGCCCGAAGTCATGGTCACCTCCTCACTGTCGCCATCCCCGGCCCTCCGGCACAGGGCCGAAAGCACCACCCGCGGAAGGCTTTCGGCCCCGATCACGGTGAGAACCCACGCCGGGCCCGGGAGCACGTCGGTTTCCCGGTCGACGATCCGCCCTGCGCTCTGGCCGGTTTCCTGGCCGGCGGCCCGCGCTGAGCTCTCGTCCTTGGTTCACCGCGACAGGGTGTGCCGATTCCAGGCGGAAGCGGCCGCGGGAATCCTGGCGCTGAGATTTTTGAGCATCCTGCGTTCGCACAGGAACGATCCCGGGTCGATGAACAGCGACCAGAAGACCTTCCGCAGGGACGAACGAGGCGGGGCCATGCGCCACCGGCTCACCAGGCGGGTGCGATCCTGGCCCGCCGCGCGCAGGGACACACACCATGTGCCGCCCTTCTCGTCCCCGGCCACGAGCAGAGCGCCGGGGTGCAGGAGGCGGACCCCGGGCCCATGCCGGGGGTCATGAGGATCCGGTCACCAACCCGAAGATCCTGCAGGTCGGCGACGACATGGTTCGCGCTGGGCCTGCCGTCGTTGTCGAGCCAGTCATAGCTGTACCAGCCCGCCCGGCCCCAGCCGATCTGTGCCAGCCACGGCCACACCTGCCCCGGACGGGCCTCGATGGTGACCGCCCGGGTGGTGACACCCGCGCCCGGGATCACCTCATCACCCGGCATCACCGCGGCCACCTCGGCGTCGGTGGCACCCCAGCGGTGCTGCCAGGGCTGGAAGACCAGCCCGCCCGCCAGGAGGACCACGGCGGCGAGCACGACACCCGCGCCCAGCCCGACCCACAACCCGAGCCAGAACGCCAGCCCGGCCAGGACCGCCAGACACGAAGCCACCACCGCCAAGATGATCCCCGCGATGATCGATGCGGTGCGCATGCCCTCACCCCCGCCTTCCGAACTCCTCTGAACTCAGCGTCGGCCGGCGGTCCGGTCACCGGACAGGGACCTACGGCCCCACACCGCCGGGATCTGGTCGGCAACACCGGTCGCTCACGAGTCGTGACAGGCGGTAGGACGGCGCCCCTCTCCCCCGCCGCCTTGAGCGGGGCCGCAGGTCTTCCTCACGCGTCCGATACAGAACACAGGACACAGGCTGGTCCCTCTCACGAGGGCCCAACGGCCCTCCCCCTCCAGGCACAACAGCGCGCATCGTGGTGAGGGTCCGGTCCCCCGATGATCGGCCCGTGAGGAGAGGTCGAGGCTGTGATGGGCAGACCAAGCCAGGCGGGCACACCACGAGGCATCGCCGGAGGGCTGTATCGCCTCAAAAGATGGATGTACCGGTCAGGGCGGCCCAATCTGCTGGCACGAGCGATGAACGCCGTCTCGGCGGTGCAGTTCTCCAGCGGGATCCTGGCGCCACGTCACCGGGTGACGTTGCAGGTGCCCGGCCGGCACACCGGCAGACCGGTCTCCTGCCTCCTGGTGGTCGTGGACCACCGGGGTGAGCGCTATGTGGTGGCGATGCTCGGGGAACGGGCCAACTGGGTACACAACGTACGGGCCACCGGCGGCCGGGCGGTGCTGTGCCACGGCACCCGCGAAGCGGCACACCTGGAGGAGATCAACTCCTTCACCGAGATCCTCGACAGCACCGTCTGGCCCGGCTGGTCTTCGAGGTGTGACCCTCTCCCACGGCGCGGCCGGCCACATCGTCCGCCTGCGCCGGATCACCCGGTTGGGCGAGCGCCGCGGGCCGTTGGTACCGAGTTGACAACCGGTCTCCACGGTGACCCCTTCCGGCGACGGGCACGATCTCGTCGTCCGGCTCGGCGACCGGGTGCTGTGGAGACCAAGGACCCGCCGGGGCGGCGTGACATCCCGGCGACGCAGGACTTCCGGCCCTGCCCGCGTGACCGGAAGCGCAGTGAGATGAAGAAGGAACCCCCACCCCTCAAGGAGGACACGATGCGCGTGAAGGTCAGCGAGGTCATGACCCGCGAGGTGACGTCCGTCGGCGGCGCCACCCCGTTCAAGGACGTCGCCGAAGTGCTCATCGCCCACGGTGTCAGCGCGGTCCCGGTCGTCGATGCCGGCAACCATGTCATCGGCGTCGTCTCCGAGGCGGACCTGCTGCACAAGGAAGAGTTCAAGGAGCAGTACTACCACGAGGGCTACCAGCCACCGCTGCGCGCCCGGCTGCGCCACCGGCTCGCCCGGAAGCAGGACCGGGGTAGGGCCAAGGCGCACGGTGACACCGCCGCCGAGCTGATGACCTCCCCCGCCGTCACCGTCCGCCCTCAGTCCGCGATCGTGTACGCGATGCGCCTGATGGACGAGCGCGGCGTCAAACGCCTGCCGGTCGTCGACGAGAACGGGGTCCTGCAGGGCATCGTCAGCCGCCAGGACCTGCTCAAGGTCTTCCTCCGCTCGGACGCGGCGATCACCGAGGAGATCCAAAAGGACATCCTGGACCGCTCCGTGTGGACTGACACCTCCCAGGTGAAGGTCTTGGTGCACCGGGGTGTGGTGACCCTGACCGGCCGGATGGAACAGCGCAGCGAGGCACGGTTCACCGCGCATATGGCGGTGCGGGTCAACGGCGTGGTCGATGTCGTCGACGAGATCCGGTGGGACGAGGACGACTCTCCCGCGTGAACGGACCGGTAGCGGTTCCGGACCGGACGGCTCCCGCCCCGCGCTGGAAGCGGGGCGGGAGCCGTCCGGCGGGGCCCGTGGTCGCCCCGGGTGGGTGATCGTCGCGGCCGACATGAGCACCGGCGATCAACGGTCACCGCGGACATGTCGCCTCCTCACCGCGGGCCTTCTACGACCCGCCACCGCGCCGGGGCCGGGCAGAGCCGCAGGACGCGCGTGCCGCCGAGGCCTTCCGACCTCTGCGACAGCCATACGGCGGGCCGGTTCGCACGGCGGGACCATCGGCGGCCGCAGTCGGGACCTTGGTCTCCGTCGTCGAGGTGCCGCAGCGGCCATGCTGGGGGCCGGACAGAAGACCCGGGAGCACAGGGAGGTCATGAGATGACCGTCACGAAGGAAGAAGTACGGGTCCACGCGGGCGAACTCGCCGAAAAGATCAAAGAGTTCATCCACGAGGGCAACATCCGCCGGATCTTCGTGAAGAACGTTCACGGGCACACCGTGCTGGAGGTACCGGTCACCGTCGGGGTGGTGGCATTCATCGCCGCTCCCGTGGTGACCGCGGTCGGCGCACTGGCCGCGCTGGCCGCGGAATGGTCCATCGAGGTCGAACGCGACGAGCAGGGCGACGGAACCGCCTAGGGTGTCCTCTGCTCGGCCACGCGCGCGTTCTGGGGAATCCTCGCAGAGCCACTGGAGGCAGAGGTGGGCGTCACCATGCCGGCAGGTCGGCCGGCCATCGCCACGCGCCGGGTCGGCTACACGATCGCCGCCGTCATCGACATGACACTGTTGCATGTCATCAACGTCCGGCCGGGCTGGCAAGCCGTACCGTTCCTCACCGAAGACGTCCGGCAAGTGCTGTGGCTGGTCAACCTCTCAGTGATCGTGGGATTCGCCGCCAACATGATCTACCTGGTCCACGATCCGAAGTGGGTGAGACACGCCGGTGAGCTGATCACCACGGTGATCAGTCTTGTCATGCTGATCCAGGTTCTGCGGGTCTTCCCGTTCGCCTTCGACGACCCTTCCGTCGACTGGGCGCTCATCACGCACACGGTGCTGATCGTGGCCGTTGTCGTCACCGCCGTGGTGGTGGTGAACCTTGCGATGCTCCCGCGGCGGGTAACCGAACGGTGACCCGCGGCCCGCCCAGAGGCCGCCGCCACGCCGCACTCCGGCTCGGGCGGCGCATCCGCCGTTAATTCAGCGACGCGCTCCACCGCAGCCGGGTCCCGCCTTCGGAAGGGACTCTGCGGTGAAGACGCCTCCGAGCCGCGTGGCCCGTTCCCCGGGGTCGCGCAGGCCGCTGCGGCGGCCTGGCGGTCACCCGGTCACCGACCGCGACCTCGATCACGTCTCCGGGCATGATCTCGGCGGGCCGGGACACCGGGTGACGCCGTGCCGTACCTCGGCCAAGGGCGTAGTGATCGGGTGAAGACCGGTGATCCGGTACCGGAAGAACTCTCCTTCGGCCCACCGGTCGGTGCCGAAGAACCACCCCACTCTCCCCACGCTGGGGAGGGTGAGCCCGTCGAAGGTGGTCCAGGCGGTGATCTCGCCGCCGAAGGGGTGCCGCCCCCATGATCCGGTGTTGTCCGGGTCTCCCCACCGGTCGAACGCGAACGACCGGATCCGGCCGTCGGCGGTGAGCTCGTAGCGGGTCCGGACCGTCTCGCCGTCGATCGTGTGACTGACGCCGATGTGCGTGTCGTCCTCGGCCGACCATGTCGCGCCGAAACGGGGCAGCAGCGACGTCGGCACCCAGCACGCCTCCGCCCCCGCCCGCTCGGCGGCCGAGCGGGAGACGTCGGTTCCCTCGGCGTGGACCAGTGGGATCAGACCGGCCACTGTCCAGTCCATACCGCCGCGTCCTTCGGCGTAGTGATCCGAGCCGGTGATGAGGCCAGCGACCCGCGCCGCCCACACGAACCCTCGGTGCGGGACGAGCACCTGGCGGGCCCGGAACGGGAGCCATCTTCCGATCCTGATGCTGCCCCGCATGCGAAGGCGGACGGCCAACGCCAGAGGCGTGCCTGGCGCGATAGCCCCGACAAGGTGCCTGCACACCGGCGCGGGCAGTCCCGCGACCTCGGCCGCGGTGAAGACCGCGGGGGCTGGGAGCCGCGCCAGGAGGGTTCTTTCGATCCGTGACCACTCCGTTCTGTTCATGACGTCCTCCTCCCCGTACGCCTCAGAACCCGGGAGGCGAGGAGCGCTCCTGCAAGGACGATCGCATTCACGATGACGCCTGCGGTCGTCTGAGGGGGACTGACCGGCAGGAGCGGCAACGACAGGGCCGTGGCGGTGAGAGCGGCCAGACGCCAGGAGGGGTGCCTCCTCGCGTACGGATCCCATCGGCTCAGGCGTCGGATACCGGAGCAGGCGATCCCCGAGGCACCGGACCTGCCGGTCAACGGACTTCCGACCTGTTCCCCGGCCGGTCCGCCGTGAGAACAGGCGCATACGGCGAAGGCGAGGGGTCGTCGGCTCGGTGCTTGACGACGGCCACCGGGCACCGGGCCTGACGGAGCACCTCCTGGCTCACCGAACCGAGCATTCCTCCCCTGAGGCGGCCCAGTCCTCGGGATCCCACGACCAGCAGCCGGGCCCGCTCACCGCAGGACAGCAGGGCGGGTACGGGTGACCCGTCCGGCGTGCTGATTGTGACGACCACGTCACGATGGTTCGGGGACAGCCGGGTCATGGCCTCGGCGACCCACCGCTCGGCCTCCGCCCTCTGCCGCAAGAAGGCGTCCGCCTTCGCGTGGATCACGTGGACCGGCAGCCGGTGGTTTCGGGCGTATCCGAGCGCGAACGTCAGGGCGGCCAGGGAGCAGGAGGATCCGTCGACCCCCACCACGACGTCCGCCGGCCATGCCCGCGACCGCGGGTCGACCCGTTCCGGTACGGCCAGCACAGGACAGAAAGCGTGGACGACGGCATGGGCGCTCACCGAGCCGAGCAGCAGCCCGGCGACCCTGCCGAGCCCCCGGCTGCCCACCACCAGCATCTCCGCCGTCCGGCTGAACAGGACCAGCTCGGGTCCGGGAGACCCGCGGGCCAGGATCGACCGTACGGGCCGGCCGGGCAGCAACCGCTCGGCCAGTTGCACCCCGTCCATCAGGGTACGACCCGCGAGCCTACGCTCCTGATCGGTGATCGCAGCCTCGCGTTCGGCGTGGGGCCCGTCCCAGACGTGGCAGACGGTCAGCTCCGCCCCCCGCACCCTGGTCTCCCGCGCTGCCTGCTCGACGGCGGCACGGCTGTGAGGTGATCCGTCGAACGCCACAACCACTTCACGTCTCATCGGCGAGCCTCGCGTTCAGAGTCGGTGACGAGCCGTCCGCGGGCCCGTACGGGAGCGGCCTTCGGGACGGGACGCCGGTCATCTCGCCGGGGCCGGGGGAAGCACCGGGACCAGGCGGAACACGCCTGTCATGAGTTCCGGCGGCTCCCGCCGCTCGGGGATCTCACCCGCCACGGCGCGCAGAACGTCGGTGACGGTCACCATTCCCACCAACCTGCCGGCCTCTCCCAGCACCGGGATCGCGTCGACCCCGGCACCGATCATGACTGCGGCGGCGTCGGCCAGGCGTGCCTCGGGGGTGGTGTGCGGACAGCGGTGTTCGGCCACCAGCGCGCGAACGGGAACCTGTGACTGCTCGATCGGGCCGCCGGACCAGCGGGCGGTGAGGTCCTCGCGGGTCAGCACACCCCGCAAACGGCCGTCCGCCTCGACGACGGGCAGATGGTGAACGTCCGCGCGGCGCATGATCTCCCAGGCCAGCAGGGGCGATTCCTCGGGGGTGACCGCGACGAGGATCCGGCTCATCACCTGGACCACGGCGAGGTCGCGGACGTCGGTCATACCTCCCCCTTGGGACGCACCACGGCGACGGGGCAATGGGCGTGGTGCAGCACGCCGTGGCTGACCGAACCCAGCACGGCCGAACCGAGACCGCCCATCCCCCGGGAGCCGACCACGACCAGATCCGCTGCCTCCGAGGCCTCGCGCAGGACGGCCACCGGGTGGCCGATGACCACCGTCTCCTTGATCTCCACCTGCGGGTAGCGCTCCCGCCACGGCACGAGCGTCTCGGCGGCCAGGCGCTTCTCCACCGCCAGGGTGTCGTCGATCAGCGAGGTGTAGGCCGCGGCGTACGGGCCGAGGACGGAGGCCTGCACGGCGTGGATCGCGTGCAGCCGGGCCTTGCGCAGGACGGCCTCCTCGAAGGCGTACGCGAAGGCGGCCGTCGAGCCCGACGAGCCGTCGAACCCCACGACGACCTCGTCGTGGGTCTGGTGCCGCGTCTTCTTGACGACCACGACCGGAGCGGTCACGTGCCCGGCCAGGGCAAGCGAGACCGAGCCCAGCAACAGTCCGGCGAATCCACCGAGGCCCCGGCCGCCCAGCACGAGGTGTTCGGCGTCCTCGGCCTCACGCCGCAGGATGTCGACCGGTTTGCCCTGCCCCAGAACGGTCTCCACCTTCAGCTGAGGGAAGTGCGCACGGGCCAGGTCAGCCGCCGCCTCCAGAAGCCTCTGGCAGTGGTCGGTCATGGAGTCGCGGAACCCGGGCGGGGTGTGCAGTGGCATTTCGTAGATCCACGGCGGGCACGCGTGGACGATCCGCAGCGCGCACCCGCGCCGCACTGCGTCGTCGGCGGCCCACTCGACCGCGGCTTGGGAGGAAGGCGAGCCGTCCGCACCCACCGTTACGTGTGCTGTCATGTCATCCTCCTGGGTTCTCCCTTCCATCCGACCCCTCCGACAGAGTTTCGCGCAGCGGCCGGAGGACCTGACCGCCAGGGACTTCCGGCCCTCAACCTCTCCCCCTTCGGCCGGTGGGACGGGGAAGACGGCAAACGGCCCGCGGAGGCAGGAGCCGTCAGCCTCTTGTCGGGAGGATCCCGAGGGGCGAACACATGACGACACCGGGTGACCCGGGCCGCCGGGTGGGCGGGCGGCGTGAGGGCCCGGGGTCGTCCCGCCGAGGGGAGCCGGGCCCCATGTCCGTATGAGGACGCACCGTCAACCCGCCACGGCGGCGAACCGTCTCATAGGGACTCCATCCCCGACATCACGGAGGACCCGACGGTGCGTCTGTCTCAAGCTCTCGCCACCACCGCCCTCCTCACGTTCCTCACCGCATGCGGTGGAGGGACGGACAGCGCGGCGCCGGTTGTGACCGTCACCGCAACCCAGCCGGCCCCCACCTCGCCGGCGGAGCAGCCGACCGCAGAAGACGAGGAGGAGCCGACGCCGCCAGCGGAGCAGCCGGTCGAAGCAGAGAGGAGGACCCTGCCGAACGTGGTCGGGATGAACCTGCAGGAGGGACAGGACACGATGCAGGCCGCCGGGTTCTACATCCTCAACGACAAGGACGCCACAGGGCGGAACCGGTTCCAGATCTCCGATCGCAACTGGGTGATCACCAAGCAGACCCCGGCCGCGGGCCGGAAGGTGTCCGTTGACACGTTGGTCACCCTCTATGCGAAGAAGATCGGCGAGTAGTCCGAGCCTCCCTGCAGATGAACGCGAAACCGAAGGCGAACTCTGCGAGATCCGGCCCCTCCCATGTAGACCGAGAATTCGGGTGGACGGAGGGCACGGCCGGAATACGCCCGGCAAGGGTCTTCCAGGTGACAGCCCTCGACGGGCCGTCACCGAGGACTGTCTCATCTCTGATGAGATCACCTTTCCGGTGAAGGCGCTGATGACAGCGGCACGGCGGTGAAGGTCGCCCATTCGTACATCTGCAGGTCCCGTCCCGGCACGATCAGCTCCGCGCTGCGTATCGGGGCAACCACAGGAGCCGCATCGACTGCGGAGCACCGTCGAGACCGGGGCCGCGGGGCCGTCCGCGTTGTCATGGGTGATCGTCACGCGGGGAGCGAAGCCGTCCGCGGGCTCGGGAACCTGCGGCCACAACATCGCTGATCGCCGCGCGGATCGCGTCTCGCACCGCTGCGGGCGAGGCGGCGATGCGGGCCGCGCTGGTCGAGAAGTACAACACCGTGCGCCCGTTCCTGCGGCTGCTGGGCGAGTCCAAGGCGCTGTCGGCGGCGCCGGGCGGGCGCCGAGCGCTGGCCGCGGTACGCCGGCTGCCGGAGCTGTCGCGACGGCAGGTCAGCAAGAGGCCGCTGCTGCCCAAGGAGATCGACGCCGCGCTGGTGGCCGCGTCGTGGAAGCGGGCGGTGTATGCCAACCCGGACCTGCCTCAAGGGCGGTGGATCGTGACGCGTACGTCGTGTGCGTGCTGGAGCACCTGATTCGGTCCCTGACGATCAGGGATGTGTTCGCCTCGCCGTCGCTGCGCTGGGCTGACCCGCGCGCGCATCTGCTGGCCGGGGCGCAGTGGGAGGCGATTGCCCAGGACGTGCTGGCCTCCCTGTCGCTTACCGATCCCGTCCAGAAGCATCTGAACGACAAGGTCTTGGCCCTGGACGCGGCCTGGAAGCAGATGGCCGCCCGGCTGGAGGAAGCGGCGAGGACGCGCTGGTCTCGGTGGTGACCCCGGCCGGCGGCGGTCGGGCCCGGCTGTCGGTGGAGAAGCTCGGCGCGCTCGGCGAGAGCGAGTCGCTGGCATGGCTACGGGCGACCTGCCAGGCCATGCTGCCCCGCATCGACCTGCCCGAGCTACTGCTGGAAGTGCACGCCTGGACCGGGTTCCTGGACGCCTACGTGCACCTGGCCGACATCTCCACCCGCATGAACGACCTGCCGAGATCGCTGGTGGCGCTGCTGATCAGCGATGCCTGCAATGTCGAATTGACACCCGTGATCAAGGCCGGGGACGAGGCGCTGACCCGGGGCCGGCTCCCCCACGTGGACCAGAACTACGTCCGCGGCGAGACGCACGCCGCAGCCAACGCGATCCTGATCGAGCACCAGGGCCGGGTGCCGATCGTCGCGGCGTGGGGCGGCGGGCTGCTGGCCTCGGTGGACGGGCTGCGCTTCGTCGTCCCGGTCAAGACGATCAACGCCGGGCCCTCACCCAAGTACTTTGGCTATAAAAGGGGTCTGACCTGGCCCAACGCAGTAAATGATCAAGTGGCGGGGATCGGGCAGATGGTCGTGCCCGGCACGCCCCGCGATTCCCTCTACATCCTGGACTGCCTGATCAACCTGGATGCCGGGCCGAACCCCGAGGTGGTCACGACGGACCAGGCCAGCGACAGCGACATGGTGTTCGGGATCTTCTCCATGCTCGGCTACCGGTTCGCGCCCCGCTTCGCCGACCTGGGCGACCAGCGGTTCTGGCGGGCCGACCTGCCCGGCGGCAGTACTGGCGACTACGGAGTGCTGGAGGCGATCGCCCGGAACAAGGTGAACACCAAGAAGGTGCTCACACAGTGGCCGGACATGGTGCGGGTCGCCGGGTCGCTGGTGACCAACCAGGGGGGGCTCACCCAAGGCCGGGTAGTTAGGGTTTCTGGCCTGCTGGCAAGGGGCCGGGGGAAGCCGTGGTCGCGGTGTAGATGCCGTGGCCGATCTTGCGGATGAGGCCGCGTTCGGCCCAGCGAGACAGCTGCCGGTACATCGTGTTCAGGGTGATGTCGCCGAGGTGGAGGGCGATGTCGCGGGGGTGCCAGAGCCGGTCGGGATGTTCGTGGATCAGTGTCAGGACGCGGTGGTGGCGGCGCTTGTTCGGGGTGGTGTGCCGGTCGTCGCGGGAGGCGGTGGGGAGTGTGGGCGGGGGATCGAGGAGGGTGATATCGAGGCTGGTGACGGCGCGGCTGCGATCGGGTCTGCCGTCGGGGCGGCGTTCTTTGTAGCGGGACATGGGTGACTTGACCTTGCGGGTGCTCACGCGCGGGCGGCGCGGTGGGAGCAGGGCGGTCAAGGTGGCGTGGCCGATGGCGCCGACCAGGTCCGTCCCGTCGGTGATCACACCGGTGGCCTGGAGGACTTGGTCGCGGGCGGTCTGGAAGGCGATGGTGAAGGAGCAGCGGTCGGGGTCGGTGCCGGGGCGGGACTCGGCCGCGTCCACCATCACCGTGCGCAGCAGTTGGTAGAGCGTGAGCAGGGCCCACATCTCCTGTTCCAGGCCAGGGCGGTCGCCGGAGCGCAGGACGCGGCCGTTCATGATCGTGTGACGGAGAGCGTAGTAGGCCGATTCGTGTTCCCACCGCTGGTGGTAGAGGTCGACCAGGGCCGCGGCCGGGTAGCGGTCGGCGTCGACCAGGCTGCTGGCCAGCCGGTAGGAGCCGACAAAGACGGTTCCGTCCGCGCAGGTCACGGTGATGCGCGCCTCGATGATGCGCATCTGGACAGCGCCGATCACCGACAGATAGGAGCCGTCGCCAAGCCGGCGCAGGATGGGAGTGCGCCGGTTACCGCGCAGCCGGCCCAGGACCTGCGCGCCGGTGGCCCTCACCTCGGCCAGGAAGTCGTTGCTGTCGAAGCCCTTGTCCCACAACACCAGCATGTCCGGGGTCAGTAGGTGCAACAGCCGCCGGGCATAGCTCGTCTCGCCCTCGCTGGTCGGGCCGAAGACCGCGCCGATCACGGCGCGGGTGCCGGTCTCCACCAGCGTCATCAGCTCCAGCAGGGGGTAACCGCCGTGCCCGACCGAGCCTAGCCATGCCTGGTTACGGGCGGTGTCGGGGGCCTTCAGCGAGCTGCAGCCATCGAAGGAGACCGGGCGATAGGCGCCGAACCTCGCACCTGGTGTTCGACGCCCGGCCAACGGCCCGGACACGACCTCGAACAATCGGCGCATCGACACGCTGCCGACCCGCCGACGCAGGTCACGCAGAGCTTTGGCGGTCGGTGTCACCACCACCAGCCCGGCCAGGCCCGTCGTCAGCTTCTGCCAGACCAGCCGGTAGCCGATCTCCGGGAACAGGCACATCGCCAGCAGGAAGTAGACGCCGACCCGTGAGGGCAGGTCCCGCAGGCGGCGCTGCACGGTTCGGGTCTCGTCCAACACCGCGTCGACCAGCTCGAACGGCATCAGCGCGGTCAGCTCCCCGAGGTGCCCGGGCGCGAACACGCCCTCGGCTACCGTGACACGACGGGTGATGGCAGACTGTGCGGACAGCGGAGTCTCCTCACGAAGAGCGATCTTGGCCGAAAGCCCTTCTACCGGAGCTCCGCTCCTTCGTTCACGCCCCGTTCACTCTGTGAGACGCTCTTGCGCCGCAGCTCCAGGCTCTAACTACCCGGCCTTGGGGGCTCACCCCGAAGTGTGGACACCGATCGTTATGCGGCGAGCAGCACCCTATCGACGGTCTGCTGCTCGTAGTCATTCGGGCTGAGGTAGCCGAGGGCGGAATGTCTTCTTCGGGTGTTGTAGCGGGTGATCCACTTGAAGACGGCCAGGCGGGCCTCACGTGCCGAGGGCCAGCGCTTGGCGCCCTGCAGCGTCTCGCGTTTGAGGCTGGCGTTGAACGCCTCCGCGGCGGCGTTGTCGGCGCTGGTGCCGACGGCTCCCATGGATTGGTGTACGCCGAGTTCGGCACAGACCTTGGCGAACTCGGCCGAGGTGTACTGGGCTCCATGATCGGAGTGGAAGATCGCGCCGTCCAGGCTGCCCCGGATCGCGGCGGCGGCCCGCAGCGCGTCGGTCACCAGCTTGGTGCGCATGTGGTCGGCGATCGACCAGCCCGCCAATCGGCGTGAGCCCAGATCCAGCACGGTCGCCAGATAGAGGAACCGGCCATCGCCGACGGGCAGGTACGTGATGTCGCCGACGTAGCGCCGGTTCGGGGCCGGTGCGGTGAAGTCCCGCTGGATCAAGTCGGGCACCTTGTGATGCGATGGCTCGGGCACCGTGGTGCGCACCTTCTTGCGCAGGTGCAGCCCGACGATGCCGGAACGGCGCATCACTCGTGCGACCCGCTTGTGGTTGACCCTGCGCCCCCGGGCCCGCAGCTCAGCGGTGACGCGTGGACTGCCGTAGGTGCCGTCGAACGCATCGTGGATCTGCTTGATCTCCTCCGCCAGCGCGGCATCGGCCGCGGCCCGCTCCGCCCGGGCTGGAGCGGCCTTGCGCCACCGGTAGAACCCCGAGCGGGACACCTTCAAGATCCGGCACAGCCGCTTCACGCCGAAGGCGTCCCGATGGTCGTCAACGAACTCGAAGCGGCTCACCAGTTCGTCTCTCCGGCGAAATATTTCGCCGCCCGGCGCAGGATGTCGCGCTCCAGCTCCAGCTCCAGCTCCCGGATCCGGGCCTTGAGCTGCTTGTTCTCCTCTTCCAGCACGTCGTCGGACGATAGCGGGCCCCGCGCTAGCCGCTTGACCGGGCCCGCCTTCTTCGCCCCGGCCGTGCCGTTCGCGCGGGCCTCCTTGACCCACAGGCGCAGCGTCTCGCGGTTGATCCCCAAGTCCCGGGCCACCGACGCGTACGTCCGCGCCGGATCAGACAGGTACAACGCGACGGCGTCCGCCTTGAACTCCGGCGGGTACGACTTCATCGCCACGTGGAACTCCTTGTCTCCGGATTTCCATCATCCGGTATTCAAGGTGTCCACACCTCGGGGGCAGGGCCCACGGCCGGCCTGCTGTACGGGGCGGACTTGCGTGAAGGGGCCGCCGCGGCCGCCTACCAGGCGATGGTCGGCGGGTGGGAGCGCTGGAGCGCGCAGGCCGTCCGCGACGACGTCGACGGCGCCCCGGACCGGGCACGGGTCGACCCGCCGCCGCCCCGGGCCGAGGTCGCGGTAATGAGGGCCGGCGCCCTGCGGGCAGCCTGGCCGCCGCCCGCCAGGAGCTCGTGGCCGTGCGCGGGGAGGTCACGCTGCGCGGGCTCGGGGCTGAGGAACTGGCGGACAGCCGTTATCGATGAGAATGATCTTGTTGGGCAACCCAGGGCAGAAGTGGGATACGGGGTATCGGGTTGGGTCGGACCGGGGCGCCCTGCCGTGATTGCTCACGGTGGGTTTCCCTGGCCCGCCCGCCGCACCCGGCGTGCGCGTCTCCACGCACCGGGCGCTCCACGTGCCTTGCCCGTCGGTCAGCTGTCAGCAGCTGCCGGGTCCGGGGTCCATGGGGTCGCGATGTTGCCGCCGCGATAGCGGTAGCGCTTCACCGAGACGCTGGATGCGCCGGTAAAGGCGACGCCCTGGTGAGCGATCCTCCAGCCTCGATCGCAGAAGCGACGTCGGAACTCGACCATGCCGAGCCGGGCCTTGCCCGCGTATTTGCGACGAATCCAGCGCATCAACCGCCCCCAGGTGAAGGCATCGATAGCGCCGAAGATCGCCTTAGATACTCCGTGCCGGAAGTAGTTCGCCCATCCGCGTAGCATCCGGTTCAAGCTGAGAATCAGCTCGGCCAGATCCTGATTGCGGGTTGACCTGTGGGTCTTCGCCAACACCTTGTCCTTGACCGCCTGAACGGCCTTCTTGGACGGTTTGGTGTAGACGTAGTACTTCGAGGTCCCTCGTTTCCGCAGGCGGCGGATGTGGTGCCCGAGGAAGTCGAAGCCCTCGTCGATGTGGACTACGCGGGTCTTGTCCGGTGCCAGTCGCAACCCCAGTGGGGCGAGCACACTGGCCACCTCTCCACGCAGTTCTTCGGCATGGTGCCGGTCACCCGACACCATCAGGACGAAGTCATCAGCGAATCTGATGAGCCTCCAGTTGCCCTGGCCTCGGGTTCTGCGCCGGTTCCGCTGTCGCCAGGTGCTCGTCTCCTGCTGCCATTGCCGGGCGAAGTGCTCGTCCAGCGCCGTCAGGGCGATGTTGGCCAGCAGCGGGGATAAAATCCCGCCTTGCGGGGTGCCGGTCCAGGTCTCCTCCCGAGTTCCGTCAGTCGTCATGACCCCGGACTTTAGGAACGCCTTCACCAGCGCGTTCACGCGCTTGTCCTTGATCCTCGCCCGCAGGCGGTCCATCAGCGCCGTGTGGTCGATTTCGTCGAAACACGCCGTGATGTCAGCCTCCAGAACCCAGTGATAGTTGATGGGTTCGGAGGCCAAATGGTGGATCTCGGCTATCGCATCATGCGCGCGCCGGTTGGGGCGAAACCCATACGAGCACGGCAGAAACTCCGCCTCGAAGATGGGTTCGAGAACCGACTTGAGGCTGGCCTGAACCACCCGGTCAGCGACGGTAGGAATCCCGAGCTTGCGTAACTTTCCGCTTGCTTTGGGGATCATCACCTGCCGCACCTCTACCGGCGTGAACTCGCCTGACTTCAGCGAGTCGCGGATCTGGTCCAGGAACGCCTCGACTCCAATCCAGGTCTCGATCTGAACCACCGTGGCCCGATCGATCCCCGGAGTCCGCGCACCGACGTTGCTGGACACGCGCTCCCACGCGTGCATCAAGAACGCCGGGTCGTAGACGAGGTTGAACAGGTCACCGAACCGGCGGCCGAGGTCATCGGTCGCCCAACGGTGCAACTTGGTCTGCATCCTCCGTACCGCACGCTCGGCTGACCACGGGTCGGGTCAGGCGCTGGCACCGGTGTTCACCGGTGCGTCTTCGGACATTGCCGTCCCTTCGTTGTCTGGCTCGCTGCCGCCCTTCCCCAGGTGGCTGGCTCTCCCGGCCTCGGAGTACTACGGCGGCTCCGTCCCATCCGTCTGTTCGGCCGACGCCGGGCCTATCCCAGGTCGGCGCCTCTGGAGGAGGTGTGACCGGGAGTGATCACGGATGGTTCCCACGTTCACTGCTGTCCGATCGACGGGTTAGGCACCCGGCTCTGCCCCTGCGGCATCGCCACGGCTACGCCGTAGTCCTTCACCGTGGCCTCCGGGCCCAGGCTCTTAAGACCCGACCCGAAGTTCCCCGCTCCGTGATGAGGGAGTGGGTACGCACCGCCATCCAGCCCATATCCACCGGGTTGGAGCTGGCAGACACGTCAAGAGGCGTAACGACACCGGTTCCTCGCGTATACCTTCCCGTCTCGCTCACCGCGCCCGGCCCATCCGGTAGTGCTGGGCCGACGCGACTTTGTCGAGGCTGCTCCCACCCTCCCCGGCGGCTCCCGGCTCAGGCTGCCTCCAGCTTCACCTCGCCGCTACGACGGGGATGAGATGGACGGTCTTTCACCTCCATTCGGAACAGCAGCGCCTCGTGGCGCACTAACAACTCCTAACAGAATGATCAGCGGGTGAGGCGTCGCCAGCAGATGATCGATGCGGCCGGCGTCATGAAGGCCTCGTGCATGTCGTCGCGGATCTCCCAGCGGATGCGCAGGCGGCGGAACCAGTGCAGCAGCGCGATCGTCTGCTCGATCACCCAGCGATGCACGCCGAGCCCGGAACCGTGCGGGGTTCCCCGGCGGGCGATGACGGGCTTCACACCCTTGGCCCAGACCAAGCGGCGGTACTTGTCGTGGTCGTAACCGCGGTCGGCGTACAGCGTCTTCGGTCGTTGCCGGGGCCGCCCGCGTCGGCCCCGGACCGGTGGGATGCCCTTGAGCAGCGGCATGAGCTGGGTGACGTCATTGCGGTTGCCGCCGGTCAGGCCGATCGCGAGGGGGATGCCGTTGCCGTCGGCGATCACATGGTGTTTGGAGCCCGTCTTTCCCCGGTCGACCGGGCTCGGCCCCGTTTTGGGCCGCCCTTGAGCGCCCGGACGTGAGAGCTGTCGATCACCGCCTTGGACCAGTCGAGCTTGTCGGCGGCGTGCAGTTCGGCCAGGAGGAGCTGGTGCAGTCGTTCCCACACGCCGGCGTGATGCCAGTCGCGCAGGCGCCGCCGGCAGGTCATTCCCGAGCCGAAGCCCAGTTCCTGGGGCAGGAACTCCCACGGGATCGCGGTGTAGAGCACGAACAGGATGCCGCACAGGGCCTTGCGGTCGTCCAGCCGCTTACGACCGGGGTAGCGCTGCCGTCGCTCCGTCTTCGGCAGCAGCGGCTCGATCCGTTCCCACAAGCCGTCCGAGACGATCCACGGAGGCTGCTCACCCTTCCTCACGCGCAGATCAACGACCGTCCAGACGGACGGATACGGCCAAGGTCATTTTGTTAGGAGTTGTAAGACTTGTGCAACCAGGTACACGCGATTGAGTCCGCCCAGGTCAGTGGCGTTCTACTGATCGGTGGGGAGGCGTCCGACGGCGTCTTCGAGGTCGGCGTGGGCGGGCAGGGTGCAGCGGCGGGTGGTGTCCAGGCGGGCGTGACCGAGAAGTTCGGCGACGACGACGATGTCGACGCCCGCGCGCAGCAGGTTGGTGGCGAGGGTGTGCCGCAGGATGTAGGCGAACAGGGCAACAGCGCCTGCTTCGTCGAGGATGTCGGCGTCGGTGGCGAGTTCGTCGATGAGCTGATCGACGGCCCTGGTGGTGAGACGCCCACCGCGGCGGTTGAGGAGCAGCGCGGGGTTGTCGGCCGCGCCGGGCCAGGATGCGCGCTCGGTGCGCCACTCGGCGACCGAGGCCCGGGCGGTGCCGTCCAACAGCGGGATCTCGCGTGAGGTCTCGCCTTTGCCGGAGCGGACGATGACCTTGCCCTTGCGCGCGGAAAGGGGGACATCGTCGTCGTCCAGGGCGACAAGTTCGGCGATCCGGACGTCGGAGTAGAACAGCAGCCGGCCGATGGCGCGGTCGCGGGCGAGGGGGCGTCGTTCGACGGCGCGCAGATACCGCTTCTGCTGGCGGGCACCCAGGGCGCGGGGCGCGAGCTTGGGGGCATCGTCGCGGCGGACGATCGCGGGGCCGAGCCCGAGCTGGGCGAAGAAGTGGTCCAGGGCGGTGAGGTGGGCGTTCACGGTGTTCGATGCCCAGTGCAGGACGGTCTTCATGTGGGTCTTGTAATCGCGGACGGCGAAGTCACGGTCGTGAGCGTCGGTGAGCGGGTCGCCGTCCAGGCTGCTGCCATCCAGCCAGGCGAGGAAGGTCCGCACGCGGGAGTCGTAGGCGCGGCGGGTGTCGCTGTCCAGCGGGGCCCGTTCGAGGGCCGCGGCGTAGGCGGCGTGGACGGTGGCGTACGTCTGCGGTACCGCTTGGTACTGCCCCCCCCACATGCCCCTCGCAATATCAGAAGTGTTTTCCCGGAGCTAAAGGTAGCCCCGGACCGCGATATCAGAAGTAGCAAGATCGACCTCGAACCCGAGTGGAGGGGGTCCCGGACTGGCGGCAAATCCAACGGATGTGGGCCTGACCTGTATTGATAGAGCTTGGCCCGTCGTTTCGCGGTCATGTTTCCCAAAGAGTCTCCGCAGGTCAGCGGCAACATCGTTGGATTCACCGCGATTACTACGGGGACTTCTATCACCGTCGGCCCGGCACTCGGTGCTCGGCCAGTGGACCACCCGTGATACCTATGGCCACCATGTCTAGATCTACCGTTATGCCCCATGTCGGAGAGGCCGCACTGCACAGGTTGCGGATACGGCTGCAGGAGCTGTATCGGCACGCGGCATGCGTTGCCGAACTCACCGGTCACGGCGACGAGGAGATTCATGCGGTGGCGTTCCATCCCGATGGTCACCTGCTGGCCAGCGCGGGCGGGGACGGGACGGTGCGGTTGTGGGAGACCGCCACCGGACAGCCCGCCGGTGACCTCCTCACCGGCCACGACGGTTTCGTTTACGACGTGGCGTTCCATCCCGATGGTCACCTGCTGGCCAGTGCTGGGGAGGACGGGACGGTGCGGTTGTGGGAGACCGCCACCGGACAGCCCGCCGGTGACCTCCTCACCGGCCACGACGGTTCTGTCTACGACGTGGCGTTCCATCCCGATGGTCACCTGCTGGCCAGTGCTGGGGAGGACGGGACGGTGCGGTTGTGGGAGAGCGCCACTGGGCAACCCGCCGGTGACCTCCTCACCGGCCACGACGGCGACCGCGTCCGTGCGATGGCGTTCCACCCCGGCGGGCGTCTCCTCGCCCTTGTCCACGACCAGAGCGTGCAGTTGCGGGACCTGGCGACCAGGCAGTCCGTTCTCACCATCTCCGCCAACAACGTCCGCGAGATCGTCTTTCACCCCGACGGCCACCTGCTGGCCGTCAGTCTCTTCTACAGGAAGCCGACTCAGCTGTTGTACAGCACCACCGGACAACCCGCCGGCGACCTCTTCAACGACCTTCCCCACACGATGAGGGCCTTCTCCCCCGACGGGCGTCTCCTCGCCTTCGCCGACGACGAGGTCGTGCGGTTGCTGGACCTGGCGACCGGTCAGTCCGTTCTCACCGTCTTCACCGGCCACGTCGACGAGATCGCCTTCCACCCCGACGGCCACCTGCTGGCCGTCGCCATCGACTCCACTCAACGCGACGAAGCCTCGGCAGGCGGCGGCCCGGTCGTGCGGCTGTGGGACCTGAACATCGGGCACCTCGGTGCGGGGGGCACCGCCGGCTGTACCTTCGCGCTCGAGGTGTTGCGCTGCCGCGAACTACCCCCCTGGGAGCAGGTGGCGTTCGTCGTTGAGGAACTCGGCGGCGAGGTGGCGCAGATCCGGCCGTTGTGGGAGGCCGCCCATGCCGAGTGGGTCAGCGGACACCTCGGGCTCATCAACGCGGTGGCGTTCCACCCCCACGGCCACCTGCTGGCCAGCACCGGCAACGACGGGACGGTGCGGTTGTGGGAGACCACCACCGGACAACCCGTTGGTGACCCCCTTACCGGTCACGACGGCCCCGTCTACGGCGTGGCGTTCCACCCTGAGGGTCACCTGCTGGCCAGCAGCGGTAAGGACGGGACGGTGCGGTTGTGGGAGACCAGCACCGGACAACCCGTCGGCGATCCCCTCACCGGCCACGGCCAGTACGTCTGGACGGTGACCTTCAGTGCTGACGGTCACCTGCTGGCCAGCGCCGGTGACGACGGGACGGTGCGGTTGTGGGAGGCCGCCACCGGACGGTACGCCGGTGAAGCCGTCAACGCTTCCGGGGACCGCCCGCACAATGTGTATTCCATGGCGCTCCACCCCGACGGACGTCTGCTGGCCACGACCGACTACAAAGACGACCACGGTTCCCTGCTGCAGTGGTGGGACGCCACCACCGGGGAGCCCGTCGGTGAAGCCCACGAATTCAACACCAAAGGCATACCGGGGCTGGCGTTCCACCCCGACGGGCACCTGCTGGCGATCGGTGGCGGGTGGGAGGTGCAGCTGTGGGACCCGGCCACCCGGCTGCCTACCGGTGAGCCCATCGCGCACCGCGGCCGCATCCAGGCGATCGCGTTCCACCCCGGTGGGCGCCTGCTGGCCAGCGCCTGCCTGTTCGACCCGGAGAAACCGTCGCTGGTGCAGCTGTGGGACCTCACCAGCAGGGAGGCCGTCGGTGAGCTCCTCACCGGTCATCACGGCCGGGTGGTGGGGCTTGCCTTCCACCCCGACGGCCACCTGCTGGCCACCACCGACGGCCTCCTGACGGACACCGGCGAGGGGATGAGCCGGTCACGTCCCGCGCTGCTTCCCCTTTCCGAGTCCATCCGCGCCGGAAGATGACGCTCGGCCAAGACGAGCGCCGACAGCCCAGTCGCCTGTGCGCACCTGCCCGGCGAGTGACCTGCGGAGACTCTTTGGGAAACATGATCGCTGAACGACGGGACCAGCTCTATCGATGCAGGTCAGACCCACACCCGTTGGATTTTCCGCCAGTCCGGGATCCCTGGAGATCGCAGTGTCAGCGACCTCACGGCCGCTTTTTCGAAGCGCCGGACACGATGTCATCGATGTGACGACATATTCGTCGTCAACATGACGACGTGGAGGTGTCTTGTGCGTCCCGCTTATGACCTGACCTGACCCGCACGAGGTCGCGCGCTGGATCGAAGATCACGGTAGCGATGAGGGCGAGGCCCGTCATGCTCGGTTCCGTCCGCCCGGGGCCGAGCACATCTGGGCCGACTACCTGGCCTCGCTGGCCCAGTTCGTCCCTCGGCCAGGCCGAGTCGAGGAGCTGACCGCCGATGAGGCGTTGGCCGCGCTGACCCTGACCCGGGCGGTGCGGGCCTGGACCACCAGCATCGAGCCGGACCTCATCGAGGCGGCCCGAGCGGCCCGAGCGGCCGGAGCCACCTGGGACGCCCTGGCCCCGTACCTGGGAGTGGCCGACCGGCGCGCGGTCCAACGCCGCTATGCCCGCCTCGCCACCCCAACGCGCCGGACTGGGCGTCTGGTGACGACTTCACCGCCGTCGCCGAGCTGATGGCCGTGCACGGCTACGCCCGCCAGCCCGACACCGGCGACGGCGTCGTGCGGTGGGCCAGCACCCGCACCGACCTGGGGTCCCCGTAGTACTCCGCCGGCGACAACTTCGGCGAAGCCGTCTCGATCCTCGACGTCACCAGCGACGGCAAGGCCGAGGTCATCGTCGGCACCCCCGGCAAGTACGAGGGCCGCGGCATGCTCGCCATCCTGCGCGGCACCGCCACCGGCGTCTCCCCCGCCACCACCGCGCAGGTCGTCTACGGCCTCGACGTCTCCATGGGCACGCGCGGGGGGCCACTTCGGCTCCCACCTGCTGCGTTGACCGCCGGACCTTGGTTTCAGCGACGGCCGCGCCATTGGCGCGGCCGTCCCGCACTGGGCGGCATCCGGCCGGGCGTGCGGCCCTGACGGCCGGTCCCGGTCGGCGCCGCTGAGATCATCTATCCGGTGAAGGCGATGGTGACAGCGGCACGGTGGCAAAGGTCTCCCATCCGTACATCTGCCGGTCCCGCCCCAGCACGATCAACTCCGCGCTGCGTATCTGAGCTATCGCAGGAACAGGCCTCCGGGGAGGGTCGGTGCGGATCTTGGCGGTAGGGCTGAAGCGGTGATGATCTACTGGGTCAGCGGGTCGGCCACAACTTCACGCTGTTGTCGTTGCTGGCGGTGGCGAGGGTTTCGCCGTCCGGGCTGAAGGTCACCGAGGAGACATCGTTGGTGTGGCGGGTGAGCACCGAACGGCGATGGCAATCGTGGTCATAAGCCCGGCCAACGTACAGCGTGCTGGGCCGTTGGCGGGGCTTGCCCACTTTGCCGCGTACCGGTGGGATCGCCTCGATCAGTGGTATCAACTGCAGGACGTCATGGCGGTTGCCGCTGGTCAGGCGCACGGCCAGCGGGATGCCGTGGCCGTCGGTGATCATGTGGTGTTTCGAGCTCGTCTTGGCGCGGTCGACCGGGCTCGGGCCGGTTTTGGGCCGCCCTTGAGCTCCCGCACGTGGGAGCTGCCAATCATCGCCGGCGTGCAACTCGGCCAGCGGTAGCTGGTGCAGCCGGTCCCAGGCCCCGGCCTGCTGCCAGTCGCGCAACCGGCGCCGGCAGGTCATCCCCGAGCCGAAGCCGAGTTCCTGCGGCAGGAACTCTCAGGGCATCGCGGTGTAGAGCACGAACAGGATGCCGCACAGGGCCTTGCGGTCATCGAGCCGTCTACGCCCGGGATGCCGGTAGCGGCGCCGTACCTTCGGCAACAACGGTTCGATCTGCTCCCGCAGCTCATCCGAAACGATCCAGGGCAGCTGCTCACCCTTCCTCCTACCAGGAACAACAACCGATGACCTGCAAAGATGCCGTTCAGCTCATTTTGTTAGGACTTCAAGCCTCTTCCTCGACGCACCCGGGAACACGACGACCAGGTGCTGCTCCTCCCCTGCATCGTCGACCCGCACGTAGGCACGGAGCCGGTAGCGGCCCTTCCCCGCGATCGCCAGGTTCGGCATCGGGGCACCCGCGCCCACGTCTCCGCCCTCGCCCATCTCCGGCACGGTGAGCCGGCCGGTGCGGCTGACGATCGGCACCTCGTTGACCTGATCCCACCCGGCCGTCCGCTGTGGCGGCGCGGTGCGGAAGGCCTTCACCGTAAGGCACAGATCAACGACGTCCTCGACGTGCCCGATGAGCACCGCGCTGCCGGCCACCCCGATGAGGGCGTCGTCATCGTAGACCTTGTCTATCGCCTGCTCCGCCGCCTCGTCGACCGCTTCGTCCTGGGGGTCGTGGACCAGATAGCCGTGATCGCCGTCGGCGAACAGGAAGTATTTGGCCGTGGCCTGGACGACACCCTTCGCCCGGGGCCACGGGTCGCGGCACTTCGCGTTCTCCTCGGCGATGTGGGCGGTGTTCGCCGCCTTTCTCTCCGCGGTCGACCGCAGCAGTTCGGGATGGGTCGCGCCGATGATCTCCGGGCAGACGTAGACGAGGTCCCACGGGTCCGCACCCCACCCGGGCCGCGCGCTCCCGGCCCGCGCCAGAATCGCCTCCTGCTCGTCACGGTTCTTCGTACGGCACAGCGCCCGCCCGGACGCGAGGATCTCCTGGTCCGACAGGCTGTCCGGGAACATGGGCGGGACTCCGCCATCTGTGCTCCGTGCCCGGCACAGGAACGCGGCGTCGCGTTCCGCGGGTTTCAGGTCGCCGAAGCCGGGCCGGTCATAGCAGTCCATCGACCAGCCGGTGTAGGTGAGGTGCGGGGTCTCCTCCGGGTGGATCAGTGCGATGATCGGCAGTACGGCCACGGCCGCCACCGCGACGCGGATCACGCGCCGCCGCGCGGGCGGAAGGTCCGCCGGACGGCCCTCGGCGGGCAGCTCACGGGCGGTCGCCGCGATCCACACGGTGCTGACGAGCCCCACCGCGTCCATCGTGACCAGCATCGCCAGATTGCCGCCGGGGATCCTTTCGAAGAGAACGTCGAGCGGGATCACCAGCGCGTAGACGCCCACCGACAACCACCCGGCGGCCTGCGTACCGCGGCTCCACCGGCCGTCGCGCCGCTGTCCGACGACCGTGATGACGGTCGCCGCCATTCCACCCAGCATCAAGCCCAGCCCGACGATGCCGCCCGATCCAAGCTCTGGGAGGTCGAGTTCGTCGAGCAGTTCGTCGGCCATCCCGGCCAGTTCGACCGCGAACATCGCTCCGGCCGCCGCGCGCAACATGCGGGACCGCCAGCGGATGACGAGCAGGTAGAGGACGTCGATCGCGGTCCACAGCGCGAGCTGGGATGCCGCGTCGACCGCGTCGGAAAGCAGCACGACCGGGTACCACAGCACGAGGGTGTACGCCACCGCCAGATACAGCAGTCGGCGCAGCGCCTTCTCCCGGCGGTCCAGCGGTCCCGGCGCGGGGGCACGCAGGATCAGCCACAGGAACGCGGCCTTCACCAGGGCGGCCACGAGCAGCACCACAGTCGTCGGGGTGTCGAACCCATCGCGCGCGTAGAACTCCGCATAGGCCGGCGGCGACCATTCGACGGCCACCCAGAGCCAGGCGTCGTCGAGCACCAGTCCCGCAACCGCCGCCGCAAGAATCAGACCTACTAATCCAATTCTTATAATCCGCCATAAATTATCCGAAGGCACGTGACGCGATCTTAGCGCGGCACCGCCGTACGGGCGGACACAGCGGAACGAACGTCCCATCTCGCCGATCAGATTCCGAAACGGTGACCATGTCGAGCTCCACCGGCTCTGTCGTCGCCACTGTGGAGGACTACGCCGGGAACAAGGCGACAACTCTGTTGCCAAGCAACTGATCGACGCTGCGCGGAGGCGTCGCGGTCGCCGCCACCGGCGGCCACGGCGCTCCTGCGAAGGCTCAGGTGATCTGCTCGGTCACTGGGAAGTTCCTTCTTTCTGAGCCCGCCGGGGCACCGTGCGTCGTTGCGCGGTGTCCTGACGGGCTTGTTCCGGGCATGTTCTCGGCGGTTGCCTCAGGCCGAGGACGCGCAGGGCGTTCTCTTTGTAAATCAGCGGTTTGACCTCTTCCCTGACGTCGAGGGCGGCGAAGTCGGCCATCCAGCGGTCGGGGGTGAGAACGGGGTAGTCGGAGCCGAAGAGGACCTTGTGGCGAAGAGGGCCGGCGGCCTGGCGGACGAGCTGGGGCGGGAAATACCTGGGCGACCAGCCTGACAGGTCGAGGTAGACGTTGGACTTGTGACCGGCGATGGAGATCGAGGCGTCCACCCAGGGGACGGACGGATGAGCGAGGATCATCGTCAGGCCGGGGAAGTCGGCGGCGACGTCGTCGAGCAGCATCGGGTCGGAGTAGCGGAGCTTGATGCCCCGCCCTCCGGGCAGTCCCGCGCCGATCCCGCTCTGGCCGGTGTGGAAGAGCGCGACGGAGCCGAGCTCCTCCAGCGCCTGCCAGAGCGGGTAGTGGACGGGGTCGTTCGGCGTGAAGCCCTGGAGGCTGGGATGGAACTTGAAGCCGAGGACGCCGAAGTCCTGCACGAGCCGCCGGGCCTGGACGATGGCCTCCTCGCCGCGGCGCGGGTCGACCGAGCCGAAGGGGATGAGGACGTCGGCGTGCTCGGCCGCCTGCCGGGCGATCTCCTCGCTGGACAGAGCGGGGTGGCCGAGTTCGGTGGAGGCGTCGACGGTGAACACGACCGCGGCCATGTTCCGTTCCCGGTAGTAGGCGGCGACGCGGTCGATGGTCGGAGTCCGGTCCTGACCGGCCTTGAAGTACTTCGCCGAGGCCTCCATCAGCTCGGCGTCGAGCGAGAGACGACCATGGTGGTCGGCCTCGATGTGGGTGTGGACGTCAAGGGCGACGATGGCGTCCGGGTCGATGCGCGAGGTGTAGGTCATCGTTCCTTCTCGATCAGGGCAGGGCACGGTGCCTGCTCTTGGCCTCCAGCAGGCCGATGAGCAGCTCGTCGCGGTCGGCGACCATGGCGGCCTGGTCGATGCCGTCGAGTTCGGCGGTGACGCCGTCGACGAGCAGGTCGACGAGCGCGGGCGTCAGGCGGGGAGCACCGAGGTCGTCCATCCAGGCCTGGGCGGGCGGACCGAGGTGCTTCAGGGTGTGCGCCATGCCGCCCGGCCCGCCCGACAGGTGCTGGTTGACCATCGGGCCGAGCAGGGCCCAGCGCAGGCCGGGACCGTGCGCGATGGCGGCGTCGATGTCGGCGACGGTCGCGACGCCTCGCTCGACGAGCGAGTATGCCTCCCGCCACAGGGCCGCCTGAAGCCGGTTGGTCAGATGCCCCGGGACTTCCCGGCGTACCAGCACCGGCTGCTTGCCGACCCTGGAGTAGAAGGCCGTCGCCCGCTGGACGACGGTGGGATCGGTGCGTTCACCGGGGACCACCTCCACCAGCGGGATCAGGTAGGCGGGATTGAAGGGATGCCCGACCAGCACTCGTTCGGGATGCGCGGGGCACATCTCCTGCAGGCGGCTGGGCATCAGGCCCGAGGAACTGCTCGCGATCGGGACGCCCGCCGGAGCCGCCGCGTCGAGCGCGGCCAGGAGTCCCTGTTTGAGGTCCGGGTGCTCAGGACCGCTCTCCTGGACGAAGCGGGCGCCGGCTACGGCGTCCTCGGCGGTCGCGGTGAAGACGAGACGGTCGCGGGACGCACCGTCGGCGAGCCCGAGCCGGGTGAGCGCGGGCCAGGCGAGGTCGATCTGGGCACGCAGCCGTTCCTCGGCGCCCGGCGCGGGGTCGTAGGCCGTGACCGCGAGTCCGCGCGCGAGAAACAGCGCAGCCCATCCCGCGCCGATGACGCCGGTGCCGATGACGGCGACCGGCACGCCGCTCCCGCTCATCGCCCCTCCCCCGCGCGCTGACGGGCGATGGCGGCGAACGCGTCGAGCACCGTGGCGTCCATGAGGGAGCCCGCCGAGGCGACCGCGTCAGGCGCGGCGCCGAGCAGGATCTTCTTGACGGGGACTTCGAGCTTCTTCCCGGTCCGTCCGTAGGGCATCGCGGGGACGGCCATGACGGCGTCGGGCACGTGCCGGGGGGACAGTGTCTCCCGGATACGTGTGACGAGGCGGGCCCGCAGCGCGTCGTCGAGGTCGAGCCCGTCGCGGAGGGTGACGAAGAGGATCAACTCCCCCATCCCGCCATCCTTGCTCTCCAGATGGATGACGAGGCTGTCGGCGATCTCGTCGACGTCCTGGAGGGCACGGTAGAACTCGGCAGTGCCGAGTCGGACGCCGCCGCGGTTGAGCGTGGCGTCGGACCGGCCGGTGATGACGCAGGTACCCGCAGGTGAGAAGCGGCACCAGTCGCCGAAGCGGAAGACACCCGGGTACTCGCCGAAGTAGGTCTCACGCATCCGGCGGCCGTCGTCGTCGCCCCACAGGCGCACCGGCATGGACGGCATCGGCGAGGTGATGACGAGTTCCCCGACGTCGCCGACGATCACGCGACCGCGCTCGTCGAACGCCTTGGCGTCCACGCCGAGACTCGGGCCCGACATCTCCCCCTCCCACACGGGCTGGAGGGGGGATCCCTGGACGAGGCCGGTGCACACGTCGGTGCCCCCGCTGCCCACGTTGAGCAGGACACGCGGGCCGAACTGCTCAGCGACCCATTTGAAGCCCTCCGCGGGGAAGGGGCTGCCGGCGACGCCTATCTGCCGGAGGCGGGAGAGGTCGAACTCCTCGCCGGGCCGGACGCCCTCCTTGCGGCACGCCATGAGGTAACCGGGGCTCGCGCCCATGAGAGTGGCGCCGGTCTGCTCCGCGAGCCGCCACTGCGCACGCAGGTCGGGGTGGAGCGGGTTGCCGTCGATCATGACGAGTGAGGAGCGGACCAGCAGTGCGGACACGAGGCTGTTCCACATCATCCACGCCGTCGTGGTGAACCAGAGCAGCCGGTCTCCGGGGCCGAGGTCCCAGTGGAACGCGTGGTTCTTCAGATGTTCCAGGAGGATCCCGCCGTGACCGTGCACGATGGCCTTCGGCTTGCCGGTCGTGCCGGAGGAGAACAGGACGTACAGCGGGTGGTCGAACGGCACCGGCGCGAACTCCAGTGCCTCATCCGTCGGGGCGGCCAGCTCCGCCCACGGAACGGTGTCCTCCAGGTCGAGTTCGCCGTAGGGAACGTGCACGACGTGCTCCAGGGACGGGATGCCCTCCCGGATCGTCTGCACCTGCTCGCGCCGGTCGATCTGCTTTTCACCGTAGGTGTAGCCCGCGACGGCGAGCAGGACGGCCGGCTCGATCTGGCCGAAGCGGTCGACCACGGCCGGGGCCGCGAACTCGGGGGCACAACTCGCCCAGACCGCGCCGAGGCTCGCCGTGGCCAGGAAGGCGATCAGGGCCTCGGGGCAGTTGGGCAGGTAGGCGACGACACAGGTGCCGCGTCCGACGCCAAGGCGCCGCAGGCCCGCGCGGACGCGCCGGACCTGCGTGGTGAGGTCGCCGAAGGTGAGCTCGACGGGCGGGCGGGTCTGGGAGTGGCCGACGACGGCGATCCGGTCGGCGTCCTCCGGTTCGCCGAAGCAGTGCTCGGCGTAGTTGAGGGTCGCGCCGGGGAACCAGCGCGCGCCGGGCATGCGCCGGTCGGCGAGAACCGTCTCGTACGGGGTGTGGGCCTTGACGTCGAAGTACGTCCAGACGTTCTCCCAGAAGTCCTCGATGTCGGTCGTCGACCAACGCCACAGGTCGTCCCAGGTCGGCACGGCGACGTCACGTTCGCAGGCGAGCCAGCCGATGAAATCCGCCGCGCGCGCTCGCGCCGCCTGCTGCGGGTCGGTCAGGTACAGCGGCTCGGCGGGAGGAGGGGCAGTGCTCATCGGGCGGCTCCCGCGTGATCGACCTTCGCGGCACGGCCGTCGAGGAAGTCCCGCATCCGGGTCTTGGCCTCGGCGCTGCTCTGCGCCACGGCCGCCATGAGCGATTCCAGGAGCAGCCCCGTCTCGGCGTCGGCGCCGGCGATGCGCGGGAGGGCGTGCAGGACGGCGTAGTTGGTGACCGGCGAGTTCTCCGCGATGCGCGTGGCGAGGTCAAGGGCCTTGGCGAGTCCTTCGCCTTCGGCGACCTTATAGTCGACCAGGCCGCAGGACTCTCCTTCTTCCGCGGACAGAACCCTTCCGGTGAGCATCATGTCGGTCATCCGCTGGGCGCCGATGAGCCGGGAGACGCGGACCGAGGCGCCGCCGCCCACGAAGAGGCCGCGTTTGCCCTCGGGAAGCGCGAAGAACGCCGTGTCCTCGGCGACGCGCAGGTGCGCGGCGGTCGCCAGTTCCAGGCCGCCGCCGACGACGGCGCCCCTCAGGATCGCGATCACGGGCAGGGAGCCGTGCGTGATCTCACCGAACGCCTCGTGCCACATACGCGAGTGGTGCAGGCCGCCGACGGCGTCGCGCTCGGTGAGTTCGCCGAGGTCGAGGCCGGCGGAGAAGTGGGCCCCCTCGGCGGCGAGCACCGCGGCCTTCGCCCAGGCGGGCGGTGCGGAGAAGAAGGCGCCGAGCGCGACGATCGTGGTGTCGTCCAGAGCGTTGCGCTTCTCCGGCCGGTTCAGCGACAGGACCGCGATGTCACCGCGGCGGTCCAGGCTCAGCGACGGGGGGAGGTCTGGATTGGGGTGGCTCACGCTCTCTCCCATATCAGGAAACTTGATGTCGCAGCCTGCTGCATCATCAGGTTTCCTGTCAATAGACGGCCCGGGTCAGCATCAGGTTTCCTGTCAATCAGGGGACTGCGATACTGACGTTCGTGGCCAACGACCTGTCCCGACCGACCCCGTCGCTCCTGTACGCCGTCAAACGGCTCGAACTGGCGATCAGGACCCACCTGGACGAGATGCTGCGCGGCTCGGGCGTGACGACGCTGCAGTACACGGCGCTGACGGTCCTGGAACGCCGAGACGGCACCACCGCCGCCCAGCTCGCACGCGACTCCTTCGTCACGCCGCAGGCCATGGCCGACATGGTCCGCGCTCTCGACCAGCGTCACCTCATCCGCCGCTCACCCAACCCCGACAACAAGCGGGAACTGCTGCTCTACCTCACCGAGGAGGGCTACGCCCTGCTCGACGCCTACGCCTCGGCCGCGGCCGGTCTCGAAGACCACATGGTCTCCGCCTTCTCCCCCGAACAGGTCGACGCCTTCCGCACCGCCCTCACCTCAGCCTGGATCACGCTCAGTCCCGAGCGGACCAGGGCTTTGACTGACAGCGCGTGTTGAGAGACGGCGTCCTCCGAAGCTCCTTCGCAGGACACCGTCATGCCCCGCTCCGGGCGCGTCGCCGACCGACGGAGCACGAGCGCGTGCCCGGCTCGTAGGCTTCGGCCACCGCGAGGCCGGGACGGAAACAGCGGGCCCCGTAGTAGCCCGCGGTCCTGGGGATGTGCGTCTTCGCGCAGGGCCGCCGCGCCATCGGGCGAAGCCGGCGAGACCGGCGGGCAACATTCGCAGGCCGATCTCGAAAGGGCGACGGGACCGGTCACCCACCCGGTCCCGGGTCGCCCGGATCGCGGCACCGAGAGCCGTGTCCCTGGCGCCCGGGTCGCCCCATCGGCCTCGACCGACCCGAAGTCGCCGAAGTCGGCCGACACCGCGGAAGGCTTGCCGACGCCTCGCCGCGCGGAGGACGTGACGACAGACATCCTCTCGCGGTTCCGTCCTGGGAACAGCGGCCACGACATTCAGCCGGCAGAGGATTCGCACAGGTTACAGCGGATTCGTGATCGTAATTATCAGGAACCTTGACATTGGAGACGGGCTCGGCAATCGTGTTCACCACTCGGCCACCACCGCGCCATCCGATCAACTGATGTCAGCAAGTTCGACGGGATCGTCGGGAACTGCGAGAGACGGTGATCGCGGGGCGACGAACGGCCGTCTGTGCCGCCACGGCCACATCATGATCGACAGCGCGAGCGGCAAGCGCGGGGCTCACCCCGCTCCGCCCCGCACAGCCGTAGGAGGAACCCATGGCGTCCAGGAGACGTGAACGTGAAGGTCCCACGACCATGACCTCCCTGGAGGCGAAGCGCGGCCAGGCGAAGGAGCCGTGGCATGGCCTCTGCTGACCTCGCCCTCGCCGGCGAGGACGTCTCGTCCGACGAGTCCGGAGCGGCGTCCGCCGGGCGAGGCGCTCTGCGGACACTGCTCTCCCGCCTCACGCAGATGATCGTCGTCGTCCTCGTGCTCGTGATCGGGACCGCCATGATCGTCCGCCTGATGCCCGGCGACCCCGCCCAGGCCATCCTCGGCCTGAACGCGACCCCGGACGCCCTCCGCGAGCTGCGCGCGGAACTCGGGCTCGACCGGTCCCTCCTCAAGCAGGCGAGCGACCAGCTGTGGGGGATCCTCCACCTCGATCTGGGCGTTTCCATCTCCCGGGACCGCCCGGTGGTCGACATCCTGCTCGAGGCCTTTCCGGTGACCGTTGTTCTGATGGTCGGCGGGATCGCCGTCGCGCTCGCGGTGTCGATCCCCCTCGGCCTGCTGCCCGCTCTGCGCCGCGCGCCGCGGCTCAATGACGCGATCGGCGTGATCATGGTCGTGCTCCTGGCGATCCCGTCCTTCGTCATCGGCATCTACGCGCTGCTGATCGTCGCGGTGAACTGGCGTCTGGCCCCCGCGGGCGGATGGGGGGACGGCTGGCCCGGCAACTTCCGCTACGCCTGGCTCCCGAGCGTGGTCCTGGCCTTCATGCTCATTCCCCTGCTCACCCGCGCGGTGCAGCGCTCGACGATCGACGTCCTGGACGAGGAGTTCATCGAGGCGGCCCGTGCCCGCGGCCTGCGCCGTAACGCCATCGTCGTCCGGCACGTCCTGCCCAACATCCTGCTCCCGCTGATCACCCTCGTCGGTTACAGCGCCTCGGTGCTCCTCGGTGGGGCCGTCATCGTCGAGTCGGTGTTCGGGGTGTCGGGCTTCGGCGAAGTGATCATGGAGGCCGTCAGCACCCGGGACTACCCGGTGATCGTCGGCGTCACGCTCTTCAGCGGGATCTTCGTCGTCGTCGTCAACCTGCTCACCGACCTCCTCTACACCGTCGTCGACCCCCGGACCAGGACCGCATGATGGCCGCCGTCGCCTCTCCCCCGAAGTCTCCGACGCGTCCCCGCCGGGTCCTGCGCCTGCGCCTGCGCGCCGGAAAGGCGCGCACCTCCTCCGTCGCCGGCGTCGGGTTGCTGGTCGCCATGATCGTGATGAGCTTCCTCGCCCCGATGATCGCGGGGCACGGCTCCGACGAGATCACCGGGGACGTTCTCGCGCCGCCCACGGCGGATCACCCGTTCGGCACCGACGCCCTCGGCCGTGACATCTTCGTGCGCACCTTCACCGCCGTCCAGGTCGACTACCTGATCGCGATCGTCGGCGTGCTGTTCTCCCTGCTCGTCGGCTCCGTCCTCGGCATCCTCGTCGGCATGGCTCGGCGTCCCCTGTGGGGAACGCTGCTCATGCGCCTCAGCGACGCCCTGATCGCCGTACCCTTCGCCCTGGTCATCCTGCTGATCGTCGTCAGCGTCGGGCCCGACCGCGAGCTGCTCGGCCTGCCGCGCGGCGTCGCCCCGGTCCTGATCGCGATCTTCGTCGTGGGATGGGCCATCTACATGCGCCTCGCCCGGGCCGAGACGCTCAGCCTGCGCCGGCGCGACTACATAGTCGCAGCCCGCCTGATGGGCTACAGCCGCAGCCGGATAGTGCTCCGCCATGTCCTGCCGACGGTCCTGCGGACCAACGGCGCCTACGCGGTCTCCGACGCGATCCTCATCATCGGCTTCGTCGCCAGTCTGCCGTTCCTCGGTGCCGGAGTCGCACCCCCGACACCCGAGTGGGGATCGATGATCTACGACGGCCGCGGCACCCTGTCCGCCGCCTGGTGGGTCGTCGTCTTCCCGGGAGCCGCCCTGATCGTCACCGCCGTCGCCGTCGCCCTGCTGGCCGACGGGCTGATGCGCGAGGAATCCCGCACCTCGGGAGGCAGCCGATGAGCACCGCGCACGAAACCGCCGCCGGACTCCCGGAGTCCTCGGTCCCGCTGCTCGTGGCCTCCGGCCTGCGCTTCCGCGTGGGTGACGCCGTGGCCATCGGCCCCATCGACCTCGCGGTCTCCGCGGGGCAGTCCCTGGGGATCGTCGGCGAGACCGGATCGGGCAAGAGCCTGCTGTGCCGCACGCTGGTGGGCATGCTCGACGGCGTGGGCGGTGCGATCGACTCGGGCTCCCTGGTCATCGGCGGCACCGAACTGGCCGGAGCCTCTTCTCGCGCATGGGTGGACCTGCGCCGCAGCGTCATCGGATTCGTGCCGCAGGCCTCTCTCTCGGGGTTGAACCCGGTGCGCCGGGTGTCCGCCCATCTCGACGAGACCCTGCGCGTCCAAGGCGTCGATGACCGCGCGGCCCGGCGCGCACGGTCCCTGGAACTGCTGCGCGAGGTGCGGATGCGCGATCCCGAACGGGTCTTGCGCAGCTACGGGCACGAGCTCTCCGGGGGAATGCGCCAGCGAGTGATGCTCGCCCTCGCCCTCGCCGGCGACCCGCGGATCCTCGTCGCCGACGAACCCACGACGGCCCTCGACGCGACGGTCCAGCGGGAGGTGCTGAACCTCGTCAAGGACGTCCAGCGCGAACGGAACATGGCCGTCGTCACCGTCTCGCACGACATGCGGGTCGTCCGCCGCACCTGCGACTTCGTGGCCGTCATGTACGCGGGCCGCGTCATCGAGGCGGGACCGGCCGACCAGGTACTGAGCCGGCCGAGCCACCCCTACACGCGCGCGCTCCTGGCCGCGGATCCGGCGCTCGTGCCCCGCGGTGCGCCGCTCAGCGCGATCCCCGGGTCACCCCGGCAGCCCCACGCGTGGCGCGACGGCACCTGCTCCTTCATGGAGCGCTGCGCCTTCTCGACCGACATCTGCGGGCAGGCGGAACCGGACCTCGAGCAGCGGCTCGGGGACCAGTCCGTCGCCTGCCACCACGCCCAGGAGGTGGCGCGGGCATGACCGACACGAAGCACACCATGCCCGGTGAACGCACTGCGCCGCCCGCGGTCCAGCTCCAGGACGTGGCCCTTCGCTACCGCAAGGGAGCCGCCCCGGCCGTCTCCGGGGTCTCGCTGAGCGTGCCGGAAGGCGGCTCCCTCGGCATCGTCGGGGAGAGCGGATCGGGCAAGTCGACGGTCGCGCGCCTGATCGTGCACGAGCGGGACGCGACGAGCGGGGAGGTCCGGATCTTCGGCAGGCCATGGAAGGAGATCCCGCCGCACGGCGAGGTCCGGCGCTCGGTGCAGATGATCTTTCAGGACCCCTACGGCGCGCTGAACCCGCGGCTGACCCCGCTGGCCGCGGTGACCGAGACGGTGTCGGTGGCCCGCGGGCTACGGCGCAAGGAGGCGCGCGACGTCGCCGCCGACCTCCTCCAGGACGTCGGCATCGGCCTCGCCCTCGCCGAACGCTCCCCCGGCAGGCTCAGCGGCGGGCAGCGCCAGCGCGTGGTCATCGCCCGCGCTCTCGCCTGCGAACCACGCGTCCTGGTCGCCGACGAGCCCACCTCGGCCCTGGACGTCTCGGTCCAGGCGCAGATCCTGAACCTGCTGCTCCGGCTGCGCGAGGAGCGCGGTCTCACCCTCATCCTGATCAGCCATGACATCTCCGTCGTGCATCACATGACCGAGGACGTGACGGTGATGCGGCATGGCCGCATCGTCGAGCAGGGCACCACCGCGCAGGTCTTCGACGCTCCCGCGCACGACTACACGCGCGAGCTCGTCGCCGCCTTCCACGCCGAGTGAGCCGGTGGAAGAGTTCCTCCGGGCGGGGCGAGCACTCCTGGGTGGCCGCTCCCACGGCGCGGGTGGAACTCGTGCCGGCAGCCGAAGAACTGCTGCGACGTACCTCGGACTTCACGCTTCCGGGCGAGGTGGAGATGTTCCACCGGCACCATGCCGCACCGGGCATGGTGCGGCATGGTGCCGGTGGAACCGCGTCAGCGCGGCGTGAGGCGCAGCGGCAGCCGGTCGACGCCCATCCGCGGCCAGTCCGGGCGTTCGACCTGCCCGGCGACCTTGAAGGACGACGTCCGGGCCAGAAGTTCCTCCAGGACGACCCGCATCTGGAGCCGGGCCAGGGGAGCTCCGATGCACAGGTGGATGCCCTTGCCGAAGGCCGCATGCCGGTTCGGCCTGCGGTCCGGCCGGAACTCGGCCGCATCGGCGAGGGCGTCCGGATCGAGGTTGGCGGCTCCGAAGACCGGCCAGACGCCTTCGCCCGCACGGATCCGGCGTCCGCCGAGGACCACCTCCCGCGTCGCGACGCGCCGCATCGCCTGCTGCGGCGCGTCGAGGCGGAGCACCTCCTCCACCGCCGCCGGGATGAGCGACGGATCCGCGCGCAGCCGCTCCTGCAGCTCCGGGTCGCGGGCGAGCCGCAGGACGGCGCTGCCGATCCCGCCCGTGGTCGTGTTGTGGCCCGCGGAGATCAGCAGCATCACGATGCCGACGACCGCCTCCTCGGGCAGGGGCACACCGTCGGTCTCCGCCTGCAACAGCCCGCTGATCACGTCGTCGCCCGGAGCGGTCCGGCGCCTGGCGATGATCTCCGCCATGTAGGGCTCTAGTTCGGCGCCGACCGCCGACCGGGCGGCGGAGCCCGGCGCCTCCTGCCCGCCGGCCCTGTCCACCTTCTGCGACCAGGCGTTGATCAGCTCCCAGTCCTCGTCGGGCAGGTCCATGAGCATGCACAGCACCCGCGTGGGGAACGGATGGCTGAACCGGGCGGCGAAGTCCGCCCGGCCCTCGGCGGCCAGCCCGGCCAGCATCTCCCCCGCGACCGCGCGGACACGGGGCTCCAGAGCGTCCAGGCGCTCCTTGCCGAAATAGGGGTTGAGCCAGCGCCGGTACCGGGTGTGCTCGGGCGGGTCGCTCTCCAGCGGCGGCCGCCGGACACCGAAGAGGGGCAGGACATTGCTGAACGTCCTGGTGTCGAGCGCGACCTCGTTCACCAGGTCCCGGCTGAGCACCACCCAGGCGTTCCCGAAGACGTCGCTGCGGGCCACCGGGCAGCGGGACCGCGCGTCGGCGTAGGCCCCCGTGGCGCCCGGAACCCGATCCTCGCGGACGGGACCCCACTCTTCGCGGGGGCTCCAGTCGGTCATCTCTCACTTTCCTCCTCTCGCCGCCGCGCGGCGTCCGGCCGATGAGAGCTCACGCCACGCCGAAGACCGACGCGGGCAGGTCGCGCCAGGCGCGGAACTCTCTGCCTCTCGGGTCGTACACGACGCGGCAGGTCGCGCCGAGCTCCATGACGGCCCGGCTCTCCGGATCGAACTCGGGCCACTCGGGCAGGAGGGGGTGGCCGGGACGGCCCGTGCGGGCGAAGCGGATCCAGGCGCCGTGGATGGCGTCGGCGAGCCATTGGGGCGGTCGCGGACCGTGGAACTCGGGCGACTGGAGCCGGTCGAAGACGAAGGCGTTCTCCAGCGCGTGACAGGCGCCGAGCCTGCCGTCGAGGACCGGGCTGCGCCAGGTGAACAGGTACATGAACGTGCGGCCGCCATGGCGCGCGTGCTCCTCGGCCGCGCGTGTCGCGGGCACCAGATAGCTCAGGTCGTTGACGATGGCCTCGGAGATCTCCCACTCCTTCTCCGCCCGGCCCGCCTTCCGGTAGACCTCCCGGAGCCTTCGCACCTGCTCCGGGTCGTCGATGTCGACGCCCTCGTCGATCCCCGTGGGTTCCTCGGCCAGCCACCGGAGCTTGTTCTCGTCGGCCGTGGTGCCGATGAGCAGGTCGATCTGCGACAGGGAGCCCGCGGCGAACGGCTCGTAGCCGCCTGTCGGCAGCGTCTCGGGGTCGCGGTGCATGTTCCAGGCGAGGTGCGGGCCGCCGGGCACCCCGTCGAGCAGGCATGCCCGGTCCTCGGACGCCTGCAGAAGGGTTTCGGTGGAAACGGCCTCCAGCGCCGCCCGGTCTCCGGCGCGCACGCCGAGCCGGCGCAGGAGGTTGCCGGCGATGGCCGCCGACTGTTCGGGTTCCTGGATACAGAAGTTCATGCCGGACTGTGGAACGGCCCGGTGGAACAGGCCGCGGGCCTGGGGCGAGGTCAGGAGCGCGGTGACCATGCCGGCGCCCGCCGACTCGCCCGCGATCGTCACCGAGTCCGGGTCTCCGCCGAAGGCCGCGATGTTGTCCCTGATCCAGCGCAGGGCGAGCACCGCGTCGCTGAGGGCCGGGTTGGCGGTGAGAAGCCCGTCGTCGGGGAAGTGAGCGCGCAGGTCGAGGAAGCCGAAGGCGCCGAGCCGGTAGTTGAACCCGACGAAGACCACGCCGTCGCGGGCGAACCGGGCACCGTCGTAGATGCGCCAGGCGCTGGAACCCGAGGTATAGGACCCGCCGTGGATCCAGACGAAGACCGGCCGTTTTCCTTCGAGGCCGGGGGTGTGCACGGTCAGGTGCAGCGCGCCGGCCTCGTCCGAGGGCAGTTCGACGGCCCCGAGGCGGCGATCGATCTCCTCGAAGCGCTGCGGCGCGACAGGTCCCGGCCCGGTCCCGTCGAGAACCCCCGCCCAGGGCGGGGCGGGCTGGGCCGCGGCGAAGCGGAGCCGTCCCACGGGCGGCGCCGCGTACGGGATGTTACGGAAGGTCAGGTGGGTCGGGTTCCGCACCCCGCGCACGGCACCCGCTTCGGTCTTGACGATGGGATCCATCACGCCTTCCCTCCCTCGGCGAGCCCCATGGCCGCCAGGACGGCACGCAGCGTCGGGCCGTCCTCCTGGGCGAGCGAGCGCAGGGTCTCCCAGTGCCCGCGCGGGCTCAGCGCGACCTCGACGATGTCGTCGGCGCCTCGCCCCCGGCGTTCCCTCAGTTCTCTGAGCGCGCCGAGCAGACCACGCCCGATGAGCGCGCAGTCGCCGAACCGCGACGGGTCCTCCTCCTCGACGCCGTCGTACTCCTCCTCGCCGAACACCACGACGCTGCCGGGTGCGCGACGCAGATCCCACACGCGCGGCGGGTCGTCGACGCGTTCGCCCGCGATGATCGCGTTCGCGAGCCACAGCCCGTAGCGGCCGCCGACCGGGACCATCGTCCGGACGACATCGCGCGGCACCCCGTGCGCCTCCTGCCAGTCGTCCGCGCAGGCGGCGGCGACCGTGACCATGGCGCCCGAGGAGTGCCCGGCGACCGTGATCCGCTCGGGGTCTCCGCCGAAGGCGGCGATGTTGTGGTAGACCCATGCGATGGCGGCCCGGGCGTCGACGGCCGCGTCCACCCCGGCCTCGGCCACGGCCAGGCGGGACGCGGCGACGGCCTGCGCCGCCTCGCCGGTGACCTGGTGGACGTAGGCGCCGAGGTCGGCTTCGGCCTTGCGGCGCTGCTCGGCGACCTCGTCGGAGATCAGCCGGTAGCCGGCGCTCACGAAGATCGCACCCCGGTCCACGTACGGGCGGGCGAGGAAGCCGTAGCGCCGGGGGTGTCCCTCCTCCAGGGCGCCTCCGTGGAAGAAGACGATCACAGGGGCCGGCTCCGGCCGCTCGGCGGGCAGGAAGACGTCCACGATGTGGCGGGGGTCGGGCCCGTACCTGAGGTCGAGCACATGCGGTCGCTCGGCGCGGAGCTGCGCGCTCATCCGGCCGTAGTCGGCGTACTCGGAGGGCCAGATGCCCACCGACGCGCGCCGGTCGCGGTCCTGCGCGGGCGGAGCGAGCGTCCCGGCGAGCCGGACGAGCTCCTCGACTGACGTGGGCACTCAGGTCCTCCCTCTCCAACGGTCTGGGTGGTCCGACGCTAGGATTCCCGCCGCCACCATGTCAAGATGCTTGATATTCAGACGGGTGCGCGCATCGTCGCGGCCCCCTCCACGGAGAGCAAGCAGAGCCATGGGCAGTGACATCCTCGTCCTGGGCGCGGTGGGCGACCTGATCCTCGACGCCCCCGGTCCCGACGCGTACTTCGAGCCGAGCCTTGAGGTGCTGCGGTCCTTCGACGTCCTCATCGGCCACGTCGAGACCCCGTACACGCTGCGCGGGCACGAGGAGAGCACCGACGTCGCCGCCCCCGCCTGTCCCCCGGACCGGCTCGACGCCCTGGGCCGAGCCGGATTCACCATCGGCACCCTGGCGGGCAACCACATCGCCGACCGGGGTGCGCCGGGCGTCGCCGACACCCTCGCGGCCCTGCACCGCCTCGGCATCGCCACCGCCGGAGCCGGACCTGACCTGGCCGCGGCGCGGCGGCCCGCCGTCGTCGAACGCGGCGGCCTGCGGGTGGGCGTCCTCAGCTACAACTGCGTCGGCCCGGACGGGGCCAAGGCCACCTCGGGAAAGGCCGGGGCCGCCTACGTGGACGTGCACACCGTGTACGGCAAGCCCTTCGGCGGGCCCGGCGGCATGCCCATGGAGATCAGCACCTTCCTCGACCGCCGTTCGCTGGCCGCGTTCCAGGACGATGTCCAGGCTCTTCGCGGCGACGTGGACGTCCTGATCGTCGCGCTGCACAAGGGCGTCCTGCACGTTCCCGTGGAGATCGCCCAGTACGAGGTGGACCTGGCCAGGGCCGCGGTGGACGCCGGGGCCGACGCCGTCCTCGGACACCACGCCCACATCCTCAAGGGCGTGCAGATCCACGCGGGCAAGCCGGTCTTCCACGGGCTCGGCAACTTCGTGACCGTCACGTCCGCGCTCAGCCCGTCCCCGGACAACTCGCCGGAACGGCGCGCCTGGGCGGCCCGCCGCCGCAGGCTCGCCGGGTTCGACCCGGACCCGGCGATGCCCCGGTACCCCTTCCACCCCGAAAGCCGCAACACCGGAATCGCGATCCTGCGGGTCGGCTCCCACGGCGTCACCGCGGGGTTCCTGCCCTGCTGGATCGACGACGACGCGCGGCCCGTCCCGGTCACCGGCGACCGGGGAGAGGCCGTCGTGCGCTACCTGGAACGCATCTCGCGCGAGGCGGGCTTCGCCGTCCGCATGGACTGGGACGGCCGGACCGCCGCCGTCCACCCGATCACGGCCTGACGACGGCGCGCGCTCGGACCGCTCTCATCCCCTCGAAGAAGGAACCCCCTGTGACTGCCACCGTTTCGGCCTCCCCCTCACCATCGACGCGGGGCACCCGGCCTCGTGACACCGTGTACGTCCTGGTCCGGGCGGCCGAGGACGAGGCGGGCCTGGCCGCGGCGCCTGACGCGATCGCGGCCGAGCTGCGGAAGACCGGCACCGGCGTGCTCGTCCTGGAGAGCCGCCGGGACCGCGACCCGGCGCTCCCCGCGGCGGTGAACCACGTCATCGCGGACGCCGGAGGGCGTGTGGTCGTCCTGGTCGCCACGCCGCTGACCATGCCCGCCTGCCTGGAGGTCGCCGCCGGCCTGCCCCGGCACGTCGTCGGCGTCGTCGGCCTCGGCACCGCGCCGTCCGCCGAGGCCGCCGGATCCGCGCGGCCGCTGCTGCTCGCGGATCTGACGGCCGACGCCCGGCCCGCCGGGGAGATCCGCGCCGCCTGCGAAACCCCGGGCGCCAAGTCCGTCCTGTGGAACGGCATGCGGCACGGCCCGGACCTCACGCCGCGCCTCCTGGCCGCGGAGATCGCCGCGTACGCCGAGGAGATCGCCCAGCCGCCCGGCTCGTGGCGGCGGGTGGTCCCCGAGGTACCGGGAACGGCGCGCACTGCGCGACTGGCCGACGGGACCACCCTGGCCTACACCGAGTACGGCGCCGGCGACCGGGTGATCATCACTGCTCAGATGGGTTTCCCTCCCGAGCCCAACTACCCCTCCCTGCTGGCGTCGGCACCCGTGAACGCCCGCGTGCTCGCGGTCACCCTGCGGGGCTTCCGGCCCTCCGACACGGTCGAGCACGATCTGGGCCTCGGCTGGCTGTCCCGGTGGGCCGACGACATCGCCGAACTGGCCACCGTCCTCGGCATCGAGAGGTTCCACTACACCGGCGGCTCCCATGGCGGAGGCGTCGGCTGGTACCTGGCCGAGCGCCACCCGCACCGGCTCGACGGCTACATCGGCGTGGTCTCCGGCCCGCACGACCGCGAGAACGACACCTCCTCCTCGGTCGCCCGGCGCTCCATCAACGACGCCTGGCCCGACGAGGCCGCGGTGCGCAGGCACGTCGAAGACCTCGTGTTCGGACCGCCGACGCACCCGAGGCGGGCTCGCAGGCGTGCCCTGCTCATCGACGGAATCGTCGCCGACTACAAGGAGATGACCCCGCAGGAGGCCCGCATCAACCAGGGCAAGCCCTGGCCGCAGGCCGCCACCGACGCCGCGCTGGCCGCGGTGCTGCGCACCGTCGAGGTGCCCACCCTGCTCCTCAGCGGCGTCCAGGATGTGATCATCTCCGCGGACGCCGCGTTCCGCGCCTCCTCGTCGGTGCCCCTGGCCAAGTCCGTGCTGTGGCAGGACGAGGGGCACATGACCTGGGAGGAGGCCCCCGACCGCCTGGTCGGCGAGGTCGCGCTCTTCCTCGACGAACTCGACGCCACCGGAGGGACCCGATGACGGCCGACACCACCATGGAGATCACGCTCCCCGTGGGACGCGTCCGGGGCGTCCGGCGCCACGGCTGGTCGGAGTTCCGGGGCATCCCCTACGCCGCGCCGCCCGTGGGCACGCGCAGGTTCCGCTCCCCGCAGCCGCACGGCGCCTGGTCCGATGTGCTCGACGCCACCCGGTTCGGCCCGGTCTGCCCGCAGGAGTTCGACGCGATCGACGCCGCCATGGGCGCCGACGACCAGCCGCAGTCCGAGGCCGGCTGCCTCACGCTGTCGGTCTGGCGACCGGAACAGGCCGCATCCGGGTCAGGTCTGCCCGTCATGGTGTGGATCCACGGGGGTGCCCTGTCCAGCGGTGCGTCGTCCTGGCCGCAGTACGACGGGAGGGCCTTCGCCCGGGACGGGATCGTCTTCGTCGGCGTCAACTACCGCCTGCACGCGCTGGGTTTCCTCGACTTCGGCCGGTTCGGCGCGGACGACGGGCGCCCGACGACGAACCTCGGCCTCCAGGACGCCGAACTGGCCCTGCGGTGGGTCCGCGCCAACATCGCCGCGTTCGGGGGTGATCCGGAGAACATCACGATCTTCGGGGAGTCCGCCGGCGGCGCGATGGTGAACGGCCTCGTCGCCTCACCGACCGCCCGCGGCCTGTTCCGCAGAGCGGTGATGCAGTCCGGTACCTGCGTGCGGCTCATCGAGCACGAGGCGGCGGGGCAGATCACGCGCAACGCCTGCCGCCTCCTGGGCGTCGCGCCGGACGACCGCGCGGCACTCCAAGCCGTGCCGGTGCGGGAACTGGTCGGGCTGGTGGGCATCCCCGGCCTGCTGGAGGGGGTGGACACCCCGGTCACCTTTCCCTGGTTGTTCACCCGCGATCCCGCCGGACTCGACCTCGACGGGCTGGAGGCGGTCGATGCGGGCCGCGCCGACGGGCTCGAGCTGATCCTGGGCTGGACGGCGGACGAGTACCGGCTCCGCCGGCTCACCCGTGCCCCGGACGGCCTCCCCGAGGACCTCTCCCCGCTCGGCGACCTCACCGGAGCGCTGCTCGCCGCGCACGCCCGGCACCGCCCCGAGCTCGATCCGGTGGAGCTCAGCGAGGCGGTGCTGAACCACCAGCACTTCTACGCCCCCGCCCTGCGGATCGCCGACGCCCACGCGCGCCGCGGCGGCAGCGTCCACCTGTACGAGTTCCGCTGGCGCTCCCCCGTGCTCGGTGGACGGCTCGGCTCCTGCCATGCCCTGGAGATCCCGTTCGTCTTCGACCGTGCGGTGGCCCCGGCCTTCCACGGCCCCCTGCCGCTGCCCGCCCGTCTGGTGGAGGTGATGCACGGCTCCTGGGCCGCCTTCGCCCGCGACGGGAATCCGTCCGTGCCCGGGCTCGTCTGGCCCGCCCACCGTCCGGGCTCCCGGTTCACCGCCGTCTTCGACACCGATTCCCGCGTCGTCGAGGACCTTCACCCCGACCTGGCCGCGCTCTGGGAGCGGGCACGGCCCGAGCAGATCGGAATCCAATGATCGCCGCCCTCGTCGGAGCCGACATCCCGTCGGCCCTCGTCCGCGCCTGCGGCCTGGAGCCGCGCCGTATCGGCCTGTGCGAGGCGGAGAACGCGCTGCAGGACCCGGACGTGGCCTGCGTCGTGTTCTCTCACCTGCGTGCCTGCTACGCCCAGGCGTACCACCGCTGGTACGCCGAACTGCGGGACGTCCGGAAGACCCCCGAGCTGGTCCTGCTCGACCTGCCGATGACCGAAGGCCCCGGTGCGCGCGCCTACGCCCTCGCCCGGCTGCGCCAGGCCGGGGACCGGCTCTCCCCCCTCACCGGCGTCCGCCTCGACGAGGCGGCCCTCCTGCGCGAGTTGCGCGCCGCGGTCGAGCCTTCCGGGACCACGGGGACGGTTCCGGACAGCCGGTCCCCGCGGGCGGTGATCGTCGGCGCCGAGGAGGTCCCCGACTCCGTCTACAGGGTGACCGGGGCCGGCCTGACCGTGGTCGCGACCGAGGGGCCCGCGGGGTACGGCTCCGGTGCGGGCGCTGACGCCGAGACCGCCGGGACCGACCCGTGGAAGATCCTGCTCGACCGGCACTTCGCCCGCGCGAGCACGACGTCCAAGGCGTCCCTCATCCGGCGCGCCGAAGCGCTCCGCGCCTTGGCCTCCCGAGCCGGCGCGGACACCGTGGTCTTCGCCGCCGATCCCCTCGACGACGCGGCGGCCTGGCTGCGCGCTCTGCTGCTGCGCGCCGACGCCGCCCCGCGGGTGACCACCCTGCCCGAACTCGAATCCGGGGGCGTGCGGCCGACTCCTCAGGAGAGCCCCGCGGTGGTGGCCGGCAAGCGATCCACGCCTTCGACGAGCTCCGCCGCGAGAACCGGACGGGAAGGCGGACGGTCACGGAAGTCACTGGCGGTGATCTCCACGTTCGGCGCCTACCAGCGGGAATGGTTCGCCTCGATCCGCTCCCGCGCCGCGGCGGGCGAGCCGTTCGCCGTGGTGAACGCCGACACCCCGCAGGAGATCCTGCGCGCTCTCGACATCCCGTTCGTCGTCAACCAGTGGTGGGCGTCGATCGTCGCGGCCAAACAGGCGACCCCGCGTTTCCGCCGCGCGCTCGCCGAGCACGGCTTCCCCACCGACAACGAGGCCTACAGCAGCCAGGGCCTCGCCGCCCTCTTCGTTCCGGACGAGGAGGCACCCTGGGGCGGTCTTCCCCGTCCTTCCCTCCTCCAGACGGTGCGCAGCGAGGACGCCCTGGTCGGGATCTTCGAACAGTGGGCCGAGGCCGGCGGAGCCGATCTGATCACCTTCGACCGCTCGGCGGAGACCCGGCGGGAGTTCCCGCTGACCTGGTGGGACGACCTGCCGGACAGATGGGAGGAGACGCTGGAGCCCGAGCGGCTCGACCTCATGACCGCCCAGATCCGCGAGAGCATCGCCGTCATCGAACGCAGAACCGGCCGTCGCCTCGACCCGGAGCGCCTGACGTCGGTGCTGCACCTGGTCAACGAGCAGGAGGAGTACTACCGCAGGATCCGCGATCTCGTCGCCGCCACCTCGCCCGCCCCCGTCAGCATCGCCGACACCATGCCCGCGACGATGATCCCCCAGTGGCACCGCGGCACCGAGTGGGGCCGCGACGCCGCCCGCGACCTGCACGCCGAAGTGGCGCGACGGGTCGACCGGGGCGAGGCGGTCTGCGCGCGCGAACGCGTCCGGGTGATGTGGGTGGGACGGGGCACCTGGCAGAACATGCGGCTCTACCAGGCGTTCGGGGAGAGCCACGGCGCCGTGTTCGTCTGGTCCATGTACCTGGGGCTCGCCGCCGACGGCTACCTCCGCTACTTCGACAGGGGACGCGACCCCCTGCGGTCGCTGGCCGCACGGTTCCTCACGATGGGCGACGAACTGCGCATGCCGAGCTGGTCGGCCGCATGGCACGTCGCCGAGGCGAGACGGCATCGCGTCGACGCCGTCGTCGGCATCGCCGACGCCGAGCCGCACGTCCTGGACGAACTCGAACGCGAAGGCCTGCCGGTCCTGCGGATACGGGCCGACAACCTGAGCCTGGACGGGGGCGGGCCCGCCGAGCACCGGATCGGCGCCTTCCTCGACGAGCACTTCGGCCGCCTCCGTTAGCGGCTGCCGGAGACGCCCCATGAAGAAGGCCTCCACCGGCAAACCGGTGGAGGCCTTCTCCGTCGTCCAGGTCGTCAGCCCCTGCTCGGGACCTCGGCGGACTGCGCCAGGCGAGGGGGAACCTCGTCCCGGTCGCGGATCGGGGAGCCCAGACCTTCGGCGCAACGGCGGAGCAGCGACTCCAGAAGCGTGGTCTCCTCCGCGCTCAGCCGCGCGCACATCCGCGCCTCGAGCTCGTTGGCCTCACGCTCGCACTCGAAGATCACCTCTTCGCCCTTCCGCGTGAGCCGGGCCTCGAGGATCCGGCCGTGGTCGGGAGAACGCCGCCGTTCGACCAGCCCCGCGGCGATGAGGCTCTTGAGGACCTGGTTGGCGCCCTGGGCGGTCACCCCCGTCCACCGCGACAGGTCGGCGTTGGACATGTTCGGGATCCTCCGGAGGGCGAACATGCTGACGTACTCGGCCTCGCTGACCCCGTAGGCGGCCAGCCGCTCCGTCAACAGCTGCTGGAAGACACGATTCACATGGCGGAGGCCATGGCGCAGAGTCGGTTCCGGACTCTGCGCGGGGTTGCGTTCCAGACTCACGGTTGCACCTTACCCACCGGCGACGACCGCGAGCGGGCGGCCCGCCCCGGGGTGATCAACGGCCGTCGCCTCGGGCACCCGGCCCGGCGCGCTCGGTGAGGAAGGGGAGGACGGCTTCCATGAACGGCTCGAAGGCCTCCTCGTGGATGCCATGCCCGGAATCGATCTCCACCTTGGTGATACGCGGGTTCATGGCCGCCATCCTGTCGATCACCTCCGGCTCCACCAGGCACGGCGGCCGGGCGGCCCAGAGGAACAGGGTCGGGACGGTCAGGCGCTCGACGGCCTGCCACTGCCCGGTGTCGAACAGCTCGTCGCGTTCCAGGTGGGAGTCGCCCAGCAGCCTGTGCACGTCCGACCGCCAGGTGTACCGGCCGGAGTCGGCGGGCCGTACCAGCGTATCGACCCGTGTGTCGAGATCGTCACCGTGCAGGTGCGGGTACTCCCGGGCGACGTGCTCGCGGGCCGCCTCCCAGGAGGTGAACGACTCGGGCGACCGGTCATGGTCGGCGCGGACGGCCTCGCGGACCGTCTTCCCGGGAGGGCCGCCGTCCTCCAGGACGAGTCCCCGGAGGCGGTCGGGACGGCGCGAGGCGTACACCAGGGAGGTGCACGAGCCCATCGAGTGGCCGACCAGGAGGTAGGGCTCCGGGATGACCTGGTCGGCGAAGGTCTCGTAGTCCTCCAGGAAGTCGATCAGGTGGTAGCGCCCGTCTTCGGCCCATGCCGAGTCGCCGTGTCCCCGCTGTTCGAGGGCGACCACGTGGAACCGGTCGCTGAGCCGCTCGGCGACCCGGTTCCAGGTCTCGACGACGGCCGTCCGGCCGTGCAGCAGGGAGACGACCGGGCGGCCGGGGTCGCCCCAGGACAGATAGCGGTGCCTGCGCCCGTTGAGCAGGATGCCCCGGACGACGGGGCCGGCTGCGGAGTTCGTGTGGCCGCTCATCATTCGCTCTCGATCCAGAACAGGGAACTGGGCTGGAGGACCACCGTGTCCTGCAGGCCCTCACGGACGCCGTAGCTGAAGACCGCCCCGGTGACGGGCACGATCGGCGTCCACTCCTCGAAGGTGCGCAGCACCTTCTCCGACGCCGCTGCCGCCCCGTCCTGCGGCGCGCCGAGCAGTTCCTGACCGTACCCCTCCATCTTGTCATTGGAGCAGCCGGCGTAGATGCACTTCGTCTCGGAGGTGTCGAAGGCCCCGATGAAGGACTGCGCGATGTTGAAGCTGCCGCTCTCCACGATGTTGAGCTCGAAGGATCCGTCCAGGGAGTTGCTGATGAACTGCTGGTCCTCGACGGGGGTGGGCTTGATCTCGATGCCGAGCGGGGTGAGCATCTGCTGCAGGGCGACGGCGACGCGGCCTTCGATCTCGGTGCTGCTGGCGAAATAGCTCGCCGACACCGTGCACCCGTTCTCGCAGGCGGTGCCCTTGAGCAGTTCACGGGCCTTGGCGACGTCCTGTCGCGGATAGACCTCCACGGGCACCGGATAGGTCGCGGGTACGGGGTACGGGCCGGACTGGACCTTCGCCGCGTCGCCGTAGGCGACCTTGGCGAGGGCCGCCCTGTCCACGGCCCAGGCGAGGGCCTGGCGCAGCCGGACGTCGGAGAACAGCGAGCCCGACCGGTTGTTGGGGATAAGGTACAGGCTGGCGAGCCGTTGGACGTTCTTGATCACCGCGCCGTCGGAGACCTGGCGCGCCGACGACGCCGAGAGCATGGGGGCGACGTCGATCTCGCCGCCGTTGAGCCGGGTGGCCGAGGTGACCGGGTCGGAGATGACGGAGAACTCGATCCGTTTCACCTTCGGTTTGGGCCCGCCGAAGTTCTCGTTGCGCACGAGGGCGAACTTCTTGCTCGTCGGGTCGCCGTCGGGTACGTACGCGCCGGAGAAGACGGGATTGCTGGAGAAGTAATCCTTCGCCTCGGCGGCCGCGGCCGGGATGATGCTGTAGGACGGGATCGCCAGCTGCTGGTCGAAGTAGGTGTCGGCCTGCTTCAGTTCGATCACCACGGTGTCGTCCTCGGGAGCGGTCACCGAGGCGAGGTTCTTGGCCTCCTGGGCGTTGGGGCCGGGGGTGTCCCTGACCCTCTCCAGGGACGCGACGACGTCCTTGCCGGTCAGCGGTGTGCCGTCGGAGAATTTCAGGCCGGGCTTCAGCTTGATGGTGTAGGTGCGCCGGTCGCCGGCCGCGGTCATCTTCTCCACGAGGACCGGTGAGGTCTCCGTCGCCGAACCCTTCTTGAAGGCGAAGAGCGTGGCGCTGGTCAGGCTGATGATCTGGTTGTCGACGAGCAGCGGGCCGGAGATGGGGTCGATCGACCGCGCGTTGGTGGTGAGGTCGATCCGCACCGTGTCGCTCCCGGCGGCGTTCTCCCCTGCTCCTCCCCCTCCCCCGCCGCCACAGGCGGTCGCGGTGCCCAGCAGGGCCAAGGCCGCGGCGGCGCCGCGCAGGCGTGCGCGCCACCGAGGGGATTCGACCATGGGATCTCCTTATCTTCTCGGGTGACGCGCGACGATCGGGACATCCGAACGGCACCACCCTGGACAAGCAGCCGAAATGTCACATCGAGCCACCTCGGCGCGCCGTAAACGTAAGAAAGCCACCTCCAGCTTGTCAAGCATCTTGATATCCATGCTTCGTCGCGACACCGTCCTGCGACATCCCCGAAACCGGGAATCCCTTCGGGGGCGCCGCGAGCCAGGGTCGACGCCGGCGACACTGGCGGAATATCAAGCTGCCTGATATTACTGTCACCATCCCGCCCCTCCGACCGAAGGACTGCGATGTCGACGCGACCGCTCGACGGCACGATCGTGCTCGACCTGACGACCGCGCTGGCCGGCCCCTACGCGACCCTGCTGCTCGCGGGCCTCGGCGCTCGCGTCATCAAGATCGAGAACCCGCTCACCGGAGGCGACTCCTCCCGCGGCAACTCGCCCTACGTCACCCGCGAGGGACTGCGCCTTCGCCGCCTGGACGAGGTCGACATGTCGCTGTCCATGATGCTCAGAGGCCGGGGCAAGGAGAGCCTGACGATCAACTTGAGAACGGACGAGGGCCGTGCCCTCCTGAAGGAACTGGCCGCTCACGCCGACGTGCTCGTGGAGAACTACAGCGCAGGGGTCACCGAGCGGCTCGGCATCGACCACCCGCGGCTACGCGAGACCAATCCGCGTCTGGTGTACACCTCGATCAGCGGATTCGGCGCCCAGGGCCTGCCGGAGGGCGGCGGAAAGGCCATGGACACGATCATCCAGGCGCTCAGCGGCCTGATGATGACGGCCGGCCAGCCTGACGACCCGCCCGTGCGGCTCGGCGTCCCCGTCGGCGACCTCGTCGCCCCCCTCTTCGCCGTCATCGGCACCCTGGCCGCGGTCCTCCAGGCACGCACGACCGGACACGGGCAGCACGTCGACGTCTCCATGCTGGGCGCGCTGACCTCGCTCGTCGCGGCCGAGCCGTTCGACGCGCTGGAAAGCGTCGGCATCCCCTTGCGCACCGGTCCTCTCGTGCCCCGCCTCGCGCCTTTCGGCACCTTCGAGTCCAAGAACGGCTGGATCGCGCTCTGCGCGCCGACCGACGCTCTGGCCGCCTCCGTCCTGCGCGCGGTCGGCCGCGAGGATCTGCTGACCGAAGACCGTTTCGCCACCCGCGACGCCCGTGTCGCGAACGCCGACGCACTGCACGCAATCATCGGCGACTGGATCAGGAGCCGCACCAACGAGGAAGCGCTCAGCGGCCTCGTGGCCGGCGGCGTACCCGCCGCACCGGTGCGCAGCACCGCAGAGGCCGTCCGCGACCCGCTCCTGCTGACCCGCGGTGAAGTCGTCCCGCTCTCCCACCCGGAATACGGCGAGGTGGCCGACGTCTACGGATCGGGTATCCCGTTCCGGCTGTCCGGCAGCGACACGACGCTGGACCGTCCCGCCCCGGCCCTCAGCCAGGACACCGAGCGGGTCCTGAAGGAGTTCCTCGACTACGACGCCCGCACGGTGGACGAGCTCCGGCGTTCCGGGGTGATCTGAGCTCGGCCCGGAGCCGAGGCGCTTCACGGGGACGTTGCGGTCCCTGTCGGCAGGACGAGCGGGAACGCGAACGCCACGCCTGACGCGGTCGTCCGGGCAGGGCGGGCGGGACGGCGAACGCCCAATGGGTTTTGTACATTCATGCATGCAGGCATGAACAGAAGGGACGCGGGCGCCGGTGTCCGGGGAAGGTCCCGACCGTCCCTCGCGAACCCCGGCAGCCCGGGGAGAGTGTGCGGGGCGAGTGGAGTCGTCGCGACACGAGCGGTTACCTTCGTGCGCGGCGGTGAAGGCAGGGGGTGGGAGACGCATGGCGGATGCGACGGTCAAGGTCCGGCGGACCCAGGTCGAGCGCCGTGCTCACACGCGCGCGGCGCTGATCGAGGCGGCGGTGGCGTGCGTCAACATCGTGGGCCCCGCCTCTGTGAGCACCGCTCAGATCGCTGCCACCGCCGGCGTGACACGCGGAGCGGTCCAGCACCACTTCGGCTCGGCGCAGGAGCTCTACCTCGCTGTGGTGAACCACGCTTGGGAGGAGATCGCGGCCGTGTACCGCACAGCGCCCGGTCTGGACGTCTCCCTGGACCGGCGGATCACCGGCTGGGGTACGACGATGGTGCAGGCCTACACCCATCCCGCCGCGCTGGCCGGCTACGAGATACTGGTCCACTACCGCGGCAACGCCGGCTTCATGGCCGAGCACACGCCGATGGCGCTGGCCGCGGAGCAGCGGCTTGACGAGCTGTGGGTGGCCGCGTTCACCGACACCGGGCTCAGTCGGGCCGAGCTCGTCGGCATCCGGCACACGGCGCGGACGTTCATGCTGGGCGCCGTCGCCCGCCGCCTCATGATCCCCGAGACCGATGCCGATCTCCGTCGTGAACTCACGGACCTGCTCCGTGCTTTCCTGCCCGCTCGGCAGTAGGACCGGCCACCGTGTACGCCGCCTGAGCGTGGAGCGGAGTGGGGATGCCGTCGGTGCTCGTCGTCGTCCTGTCGCGGTTGACGAAAGCCGGCGAAGCGACGGGGGCCCGCCCCCGGAGACTTCGGGAACAGGGCGGATCAGGGTACGGGTGAACCGCACCTTGGAACCGCATTACATACATTCATGAATGCATATAAGCTGAGAGCCGGTTACCGGGTGCGAGGCGGAGCGTGCGGCAACTTGAGCCCCTGGGTCTCACGCAGCGGGCCTGACAGTGAACTTCGTCGGCGCTTCGGCGGAGAGGGGATCAAAGGATGCGCGAGGACCGTTTCGCGGCGGCAGGTGAGTTCTACGACTGGCACGAGGATCTGGGCGGGAGCCCCAGGGGGACGGTGCTGCGGCACGAGCCGCTGGAGGAGACGTTCCTGGTCCAAGGCGCGGCCCGCGGGTTCCGCATCCTGTATGTCAGCGTCGGACACGCCGGCCACGACATCCCGATCAGCGGGCTGCTGTACCTGCCGAGCGACCCGGCACCCCTGGGTGGTTGGCCGGTGATCTCCTACGCGCACGGAACCACGGGAATCATCCCGGACGCGGCGCCGTCTCTGCGTCCGACGGCGCAGGTGCTCGGTCACCCGCTGCTGGGCATGGTCCCCAGGTTCCTCGAAGCCGGATACGCCGTGGTGTGCACCGATTACGAGGGCCTGGGAACAGCCGGGCTTCATCCGTACCTGCATGGACCGAGCCTGTCTGCCAGCCAGATCGACGCGGTGCGGGCAGCACGGCGGATCGCCGGGGACTGCTCGCCGACGTGGCTGGCGATGGGACACTCCGAAGGCGGGCTGGCGACCCTGTTCACGGCGGCGTCCGCGTCGGCCGTGGCCCCGGAACTCGACTACCGAGGTGCGGTCGCGACGGCGCCGCCGACGGAGTGGTCCACCCTCAGCTCGCAGACCAGCGATATGGGACGCATCCTGACCCCGTTGATCCTGCACGCGGCCGGCTACCACGACCCGTCCGTGGACGCCGACGACTGGCTCAACGACAACGGGCACGTCCTGTGGAACGCCTGGCGCACCAGCTACCTGCACGAGCCCGGAACCGTGCTGGACACCTTCACCGGGCTGTACGGCAAGCCGCTGCTGAAACTGGCCTCCGGTGAGATCAGCGACGCGGAGGCGGCGGCCCGGCTCAGCGAATCCGTCGACTACGACGGCCTGGAGGTGCCGCGCGAGCGCCTGGACCGACCTGTGTTCCTCGGTGAGGGCGGCGCCGACGAGTTCTGCGTCCCGGGCACGGTGGAGCGCCTCGCCGCGGATCTGAGCGCCACGGGCAGCGACGTGGAGTACCACTGCTACGCCGGCACCGGACACCTCGACGTGCCCAGTGCCGCGTTCCCGGACTCCCTTCCGTTCGTGCGGCGTCTCACCGCCGCCGTGGAGTGACCCCGCCGGCGGCCGGTCGCGTGAGGCACTCGGCGTCGAACGGCTCGTCGTCGATCAGGAACGCGCGTGGCGAGCCGGCCGGTGGTGAGGCATCGGCACTCCCCTCGCGGCAGGTCACCCGGCCGTGTGCGCGAGGACGGCGGCGGCCAACTCCTCGTGCACCTCGGGCGGCAGCGTGTGCCCCATGCCCGCCACGATCATCAGCCGCGCACCTGGGATCCGCTCGGCGATGATCGCACCATGGCCCGGCTTGACCGGCTCGTGGCTGCCCTCGATGACCAGCGTGGGCACCTTCACCTGGTCCAGCACCCCCACCGGCTCGAAGTCGGGATCGGCCATCGCGGCCATCCGGTGGTTGGCCGCCGCCGACAGGTCGCGGGCCCGGTCGTAGATCCGCTCCTGCAGCCGGCGCGCCGCGTCCTCGTCGAAGGGCAGCCCGGTGCCGTGCAGCACGCGTTGCTCAGCGATCATGCCGTCGATCCGCGCGCGCCGGTCCTCCGGCGGTGGGGCGGCCATCAGCGCGCGGTAGAAGGCCACGAACTCCGGCGTCGGCTCGGGCAGGCTCCCCTCCGGCTGCGGCTGCCCCGTCAGGGCCCGCATGAGCACCTGGCCCTCGCCGCCGCCGAGTGGCGAGGAGGCGATGACGGTCAGCGAGCGCACCCGCTCCGGCCGCTCCACGGCGATGAGCTGGCCGAGCAGCCCACCCGCCGAATGGCCGACCAGGTGCGCGCTCTCCAGGCCATGGGCGTCCATCACGCGGTAGACGTCGTTCTTGATGTCGTCCCACGTGTACGGCTCCGCCGCGAAGTCGACGGTGCCCGACATGCCGGTGTCACGGTGGTCGTACCGGATCACCCGGCGGCCTCCGGCGGTCAGGCGGCCGACGAACTCGTCCGGCCACAGGATGCCCTGCGACATCGAACCCATGATCAGCAGGATCGGCGTGTCCGTCTCGGCGCCGAACTCTTCGCTCCAGAAGTTCACGTTTTGCATGTCTCAGAGCATGTCGTCTTCGGCGACGGGTGCCTTCTGTAGAACTACTAGTCGCGCCAGTTCCGTACGGGAGCCGATGCCCAGCTTCGGATAGATCTTGTACAGGTGGTACTCGACCGTGCGCGGGCTGAGGAAGAGCCGGGCGGCGATCTGCTTGCTCGACAACCCATCGGCGACCAGGCCCGCGATGCGCAGCTCCTGCGGGGTCAGCGCGTCGAACACGGGGGCGGGCGGGGCCTGCCCGCTCTCGCCCGTCGCCCGCAACTCGTCCTGCGCGCGCCTCGCCCACGGCCGTGTGCCCGCCTGCTCGAACGTCTCCCACGCCCTCCGCAGGTGCGCCCGCGCCTCGCCCGGCCGCTGTGCGCGGCGCAGGCGCTCACCCAGCAGCAGAGCCGTTCTGGCCGCCTCAAAGGGGTTGGTGTGCAGCCGCAGCGCCTCGCCGAAGGCGTCCTCGGAGGAGTCGGCCAGGCCCCGGCAGCGGGCCAGCAGAGCGCGCGACTCGGGCGTCGCGGCATGCGTCGACCACCGCTCGTACGCGGCCAGCGCCGCCCGCGCACCCGCCTCGTCACCCGCGCCCACGGCGGCCTCGATACGGTCCGGCGCGCTCCGCCACACCACGCTCGGATGCCCGGCGCCCGGTCCCGCCACGGCGATGGCCGTGAAACGGTCGTGCGCCGCCGCGAACCGGCCCAGGCACAGGTCGAGCATCGCCAGCGCGTACGACGCCACCCCCGCGCGCAGTCCCACCCGATGGGGGATGGCGATGGCCAGCGCCTCGCGGGCCTGCCGCTCGCAGGGTTCCGCCTCGCCCCGCAGCGCCGCCAGCACCGCCAGGTTGGCCAGGTGCGCGGCCACCGTGTTCTCATACCCGGCCTCCCGGGCCAGCGCCAGGCCCTCCTCGGAGACGGCCTGGCTGCGCGCCAGCCGACCGGCGATGCGCTCGGCGGTCGCCACGAACTCCAGCACGACGGGCAGCTGCCCGGTCATCCCCGACACCCTGGCCACCTGTCCGGCCCGGCTGGCCATCTCAGTGGCCAGATCCGATTCGCCCAGGGCACTGGCCGCGGCCGTCGCCCACAGGTACCCCGCCGCGTCCTCCAGCTCACCGGTCCGCGCCAGTGCCCGCCGCAGCAGGCCCGGCCCGGCGGCGTCGCCGTCCAGCGTCAGGCCGACCCCGGCCACCACGTCCCGCAGGAACCCCTCGGGATGCGCCGCCGCCCGCCGGCCGAGCTCGACGATGGCCGCCGTGTCCCCGACGTATGAGGCCGCCTCCACGGCGTCGGCCAGCATGTCCAAGGTGTCGCCCACCGCCAGGATCCGTACGGCCTCGGCGGCGTTGCCCGAGTTCAGCTCGAACCTGCCCCGGAGCTGGGCGATCTCCATGGCGAGGGTGGCGTCCCCGCCGGCCCGTTCACGCGCCTCGGCCAGCAGCGACTCCGCCTGTCCCGGCCGGCCACCGAGCCAGGCCGCGACGGCGGCGTCCTTCAGGCGGACGGCGCGAGCGCTCGGCTCAGGGGTCAGCTCGGCGGCCCTGGCCAGGGCCGTGGCGGCGGCACCGTACCCGCCGCGGTCACGTGCCCGCTCCGCGGCGGTCACCAGCGCGGCGGCGACCCGCTCGTCCTGCCCCAGGGCGGCTCCAGCCAGATGCCAGGCGCGGCGGTCGCCGGCGGTCAGCTCCGCCAAGACGGCATGCACCCGGCGGACGTCGGCGGGAGCGGCCGCCTCATGCACCGTGGACCGGATGAGCGGATGACGGAAGCGCACGCTCGTGCCCGACACCCCGGCCAACCCGGACTCCTCCAGCTCAGCCAACGCCACCCGGCCGACCCCGGCCCCCGTACTCTCACCGGGCCGTACCGCCTGCTCGGCGAACAGCCGGTCGGTGGCGCGCAGGACCAGGTCGAGGTCGGCCTCGACGGCGGCGACCAGGGCGACCAGCCGAGCAGACGCGGACAACGCGGCCACCCGATCACCGAAGAGCCGGGCACCACCGGGCAGCGGGTCGGGCAGCGGTTCACGCCCGGTGAGCTGCGCGCGCGTCAGGCGAGCGGCGATCTCGCCCAGGGCGAGCGGGTTCGCGCGGGTCAACGTGACGAGCTCCCGTACCACCTGGGCGGCCGGCACACCGCAGCGGGACTCCAGCAACTCGGCCGCGGCGGACTCGGACAGGCCGCGCACGTCCACCGTCAGCGGCACACCCTTGACAGCAGCGTCCCCGCGCACGGCGAACAACATCGCGATCCGTTCCGTCCCCAACCGCCTGGCGGCGAACAGCAGCGCATCGGCCGAAGCCCGGTCCACCCACTGGAAGTCGTCGACCACGCAGATCAGCCCGTCCGGCGCGGCGGCCTCGGCCAGCAGCGAGAACACGCCGGCCCCCACCAGGAACCGATCGCCGGCACCGCCCGCGGCAAGCCCCAGGGCCGCGCTCACAGCCACGCGCTGCGGCTCGGGCAGCGCGTCGAGCGAGCCGGTCACCGGCCACAGCACCTGGTGCAGCGCCGCGAACGCGAGGTCGGACTCCGACTCGACGCCAGTGGTCCGCAACACCCGCATCGCGCCACCGCGCGCGGCCGCCGCATCGAGCAGGGCGGTCTTGCCCGCCCCCGCCTCGCCCCGCAACACCACCGCACCCCCGAAGCCGTCGCGGGCCCGCGCGACGACCTCGTCGAGTGCGCTGATTTCCGCAGATCTCCCATAAAGCACGAACACCCACTGTAGGAGGCCTCCACGGGGGGATGATGGCGCCATGGGCCGGGCATGGTCGTTCAAGGCGACCGCCGCGATGTGCGCGGTGGTCGCGGTGGGAGCCGTGGCGTGGACATGGTCACGGTGGAAGGGCGACGTCGACCCGGTCGGCGCAGTCATCGGGCTGGGGTCGGCGGGTCTGGCCATGGCGGCGTGGCGCCAGGGGCGCCTGGCGCAGCGGGCCGCCGACGCCGACCTGCAGGTGTGGTCGGGACGGTTGGCCGTGGCGGTACTACAGGCGGAGACGAAGCAGCGAGCGCAACTGCTGGGCGAGAGCGCGGTCATCGACGTCGAGTTCACCTTCCGCCGCCAGGGCAGCCCCGTCTCGGCCGCACCGCGCGGCAGCCTGCAGGAGGTCGTCGCCTACTTCCGGGGGCTGGACGCGCCGCAACGGGTGGTCGTCACGGGGCCCGCCGGGGCGGGGAAGACGGTCCTCGCGGTGCAGCTCATCATCGGGCTGCTCACTGGACGCGCGCCGGACGACCCGATCCCGATCCGGCTGTCGGCGGCGAGCTGGGACACCGGAGTGCCGGTGGCCGACTGGCTCGCCGGACACCTGACCGCGGCGTTCGCCCTGTCACCCGTGACGGCCCGCGCGCTGGTCGAGACCGGTCGAATCCTGCCGTTCATCGACGGCCTGGACGAGATGGATGAGACGTCCTCCCCCGGATTCGCGTCACGGGCGGGCCAGGTGTTGCGCGCGCTGGACGGCTACCAGCACGGGCTGACCCGGTCCCGCCTCGTGGTGACCTGCCGGACCGGCCAGTACGACGCTCTCGTGGACGCCGACGCGGGCGCGAGGGCGACCGCCCGGATCGAGCTGACCCGGGTATCCGGCGACAAGGCGTGGCGGTTCATCCAGGCGGTGACGGACCAGGAGGATCCGGCGCGCTGGCAGCCCGTGCTGGACGCCCTGACCAGCGGTGGCGGTGTGCTGGCCGGGGCGCTGAGTACACCGTGGCAGCTCACCCTGGTCACCACCGTCTATCAGGAACGCGACCCGGCCAGTGGCCGGTACCTCCGCGACCCTCAGGAGCTCACCGAGCTGACCAGCGAGGAGGAGGTGCACCAGCACCTTCTCCGCCGCTTCGTTCACGCCCGTGTCACCGCCGCAGGAGGGAGAGGTGCCCCGGCACCGGAGCAGGCGCACGCCTGGCTCGCCGTCCTGGCCGGCTACCTGCACGCCAACGAGAAGCGGCCGCCGTTCGCCGAACGTGCCCTATCCGCCACCGACCTCGTGCCGCACGAATTGTGGCCCCTGGCCGGGCACCGCCCCCGCCATGTCGCCGTCCTCGTCTTCCGGGCTGTCGGACTCCTGATGGCGGGTCTCCTCCTCGTCCAGATCTGGAGTAAATACCCGGACGAGCCGACCCTCCCGAACGGCCTGATCACCGTAGGCTGCGTCGTCTTTGTGCGCATGGTCGGCTCAGGGCCCTGGATGCAGCCCTGGTATGCCCCCAAGCGCATCGACCTGTCCCGGTTCAGGACCGCGGAGGGCCTCAGAAGGCTTGCCTGGGGAGTGCGCGTCGTGCTGCCGGGCGCATTCGCCTACGGAGTCGTGTTCGCCTTCGTGCTGGGGCCGGCCACCGGGGCATCGTTCGGCGTTTCGCTGGGACTCGTCATCGGCATCGCGGCTGGGCTCACCGTCGGCGCCCCGGCCGCCGCTGACGCCAGGACGGTCATTCGCTACGACACGGCAGGCGCCCTGACGTTGGTGCTCATCTACACACTCGCGACCGGCCTCATCTGCACACTCGTCGCACAGTGGCCAGCCGTGCTCGCGGTCACGTGCGGGCTCGCCGTCAGCCTGTTCCTCCTGAGCGCCGCACCCCTCATGGGCGGCCCGGCGAGCCTGCGCTACCTGGCCTTCCTGCTCTGCACCCGAGGCCTTCTCCCCTGGCGCCTGGGCCGCTTCCTCGACTGGTGTTACGGCGCCGGTCTGCTGAGAATCTCCGGCATCGCCTACCAGTTCCGCCACCTCGAACTCCGCGATCACCTGGCCGCCCATCCCGAATCTCGCCCCACCGATTAATGCCGACCCCGCCTTGTCGGCCGGGTGACCAAACCGCGATCCACGGCACATCACCCTGAACTCGCCGTCGGCGAGGCCTCCGCGGCATAGAGGACGGCAAGGCCGCCAGTCAACGAATTACTACACCCGGCCAGTGTGTCTTTGTGCGATGAGCAGCGGACGAGGTTGCCCCACAGTGTTGCAGGGGTCCGGACCGACACATCATCGAAGGGAACCGGAATGTTCAGCACCAACACGGGTCGTCGGATGCGCAGAAGTGCGGGTATGGCCCTGGGATTCGTCACCGTCCTGTTCACCGGCGCCGTGGCGCTGGCCGGACCGGCGTCGGCGGCCACCGTCACCGCGCAGCTCGACAGTGGCAGGATCCTCGTCAACGGCAGCTCGGTGGACGACGGGATCGAGATCACGCTCAACCTGGCGGGCACCGTGGCGACCATCAGCAATACGCTCGGCTCGGTCGCGGCCGGTTCCGGCTGCACGCAGTCGGGGGTCGAGGCGAAGTGCCCGACCGGCGGGATTGATCGCGTCGACGTGTTCGCAGGGGACGGCATCGACTCGATCCGCAACAACACGAACCTGCCGAGCACGCTCTCCGGCGACAACGGCTTCGACACCGTCAACGGCGGCTCCGCCGCCGACAACCTGTTCGGCGGTTTCGGTGACGACAAGCTCAACGGCAACGGGGGCAACGACCGCCTGGTCGGCAGTGTCGGCCACGACACGCTCAACGGCGGCGCCGACACCGACCGCTGCGACGGCGAAGTCGAGACCAACTGCGAGCTGTAGGTGCCCACACGACCGCCCCCGCCGGACGGACCGGCAGGGGCGGTTCGTCGTTCGCCGCGGCCTCGCCTGCCCAGCCGGTCGGCCAAGGAAGAAAAAGTGCGGCGACGGTTTCTCCCACGCTCACCGCCACGGCTTCGCCCGCCTCGCCCCGGTGACGAACAACCCCTGAGTTCCTATGGCCGGAGTCGATGCGCTCAGCCCCTGGAAGGGACTGTACAAACGACGGCGCAATTGCTGATCAAGGAGACACGCGCGGCGAGCAGCCTGATCCAGGCATCCGAAGCGATGGACCTGGAGGAGCCCGCGGGACCGCGACGCCGGCTTCGAGCCGGAGATCGTCCGTAAGCGGCAGCGGCTGTCCGGCGTCGATGAGACGGTCATCTCGCCGACGGCCAAGGGCCTGACCACCGGGGAGATCTCCGCACACCTGGCCGCGGTCTACGGCGCGGAGGTGCCCGAGCAGACCATCTCCTCCATCACCGGCGAAGTCCTGGGGAAGCCTGAATGCCCCGGAGAGGCGCTCGGGAACCCGGAACTCATTCCTCACGCCGGCAAGAGCCCGCTGGTTTGACCTTGACGCTGCGTCAACTTCTAGCATCGGGGCCATGTCGATCACTGTTCTTGACACTTACTCCGCCATGAGGCGGATCCTGCTGGCCCCGGTCGCGGACCGCGTTGACCTGCTGCGTTCGATGCTGGAGCCCACCAGGGGCATGTACCGCCACCACCCCGGCGAGGTCGACCTGGTGGCCATGCACCTCCAAGCGTCCGGGTTCCCCGTCGACCGCGACGAGGAGCGTTGCCTCCACGCGCTCGAAACCCTGGCGGCGGCCGGGGCCTGGGAGCGGATGCAACGCGCCTTCGACAACGCTCTCACCGTACTGCTGGAGGCGACGCCGGGGCTGGAGGCCCCGGACATCACCGTGCTGTTCGTGCTCGGCGATCCGGGTGACGAGCACTTCATGGGTCCCTGCCGGGGAGTGACCGGGTTCGGCGGCATCTCGGGCCACATCGTGATCACGCTCTGGCCCTTCCCCGAGAACGTGGAGCGGCTGGAGGCCACCGCCGTGCACGAACTCCACCACAACCTGCGGTTCGGCCCGGGTGGGGTCGTGTGGGACCCGACGACCGTCACGGTCGGCGATCACATCGTCTCCGAGGGCCTGGCCGACGCCTTCGCCCGCCAGCTCCACGGCGACGAGCTCGGCCTCACCCGCATCGGCGTGCCGCACCTGCACGACGACGAGATCTTCGGCAAGGTGCTCACCGGGCTCGACGTGACAGGCATGCAGAACTTCACCGCCTGGGTGCACGGCGACCCCAGCGCCGAGCGCTTCGGCCTCACCCCGGTGGGACTGCCGATGGGCGCCGGGTACGCCGCGGGCAACCGGCTGGTCGACACCTACCTGACGGCGACCGGGCAGACGGCGGCGCAGGCCCTGCACGCCGACAGCTCGGAGATCATCGCCGCCACGCTCCGCCGCGGGTGACACTGGAACGATGGAGTGGACGATCCAGGAACTCGCGACGAGGGCCGGCATCACCAGCCGCACCCTGTGTCACTACGACCGCGTCGGACTCTTGGCCCCGTCCCGGGTCGGCGCGAACGGATACCGTTACTACAACCCCACCGCGGTCGCCCGGCTCCAGCGGATCCTGCTCATGCGCCGGCTCGGCATGGCCTGTCGGCCATCGCCGAGGTCCTGGCCGACGAGGTGGACACGTGCGACGGGCTCCGCGGTCACATCGCCGCGCTGGAGGAGGAACGGGACCGCATCGAACGGCGGATCCGGTCTGTTCGTCACACGCTCGAAGCCCTGCAGGCGGGGGCGGAACCGCGGATGGACGTCATGTTGGCGGGGTTCAACGACCACTACAGGGACGAGGTGATCTCACGTTGGGGCGAGCGCGCGTTCCAGGTGAGCAACGACTGGTGGCACGGCAAGACCCTTGACCAGCAGCGGGCCTGGAAGCAGGCCGCCGAAGACCTCGTCGCCGTATGGGTCACCGCAGTGAAGGCCGGGGTTTCTCCGACATCGGAACACGCCCAGTCGCTGGCTGCCCGGCACGTCCAGTGGCTGAGCCGGATCCCGGGCACCCCCACGGCCGAGGGCGACCGGGAGCGCTCGATCGAGATGGTGAAATGCCTGGGGGACATGTACGTCGACGACCCCCGCTTCACCGCCATGTATGACGACGCCGCAGGGGCGACGTTCGTCCGCGACGCACTGCAGGCGTACGCGCGGACCCGGATGTAGCCGGCTGGCTGCCGGTGCCTGAAGCTCACCGGGCACGAGCCGCTCGGCGAGCAGTTGGAGCTGTTCGGCGGTCCGCAGAAGGACGCGCCCGCGAACGGCGGGGATGATACGGGAAACGCCGCAGCCTGACTCCACCCCAGCGGTGAGTGTCGCCGGTGGCGCCGGGATCCTTCGCGGGCACGCGTGAGGACGCACATGGCCCGCCGGTGACCGCGTCGGGGCAGCGGCGGGGCAGCGCCAAGCCGGCGCGGGCACGGCGGTCTCAGGTCTTTCAGGTGCAGAACTCGGCGTTCAGGGCATGGTTCATGGCTTGGTCGACGGCGGCATCGTCGGGGGCGGGCAGGGCGGTGGCGGCGACGGTGATGCTGCGGCGGTCGTTGTGGAAGCTGTAGGTGGCGTAGCCGGGGATGTGGCCCTTGTGCCCCCAGACGGTTGTGCCGCAGGTGAGGGTGAGTTTCATCAGGCCCAGGCCGTAGGCGAAGCCGGGGGCGACCGGGACGGTCTGTTGCATCTGGGTGAGCAGGTGGGCGGGGAACAGCCGGCCCTGGAGCAACCGGGTGAAGAAGCGGTTGACGTCGGCGGCGGTGGAGATGACGGCGCCGGCGGCCCAGGCGTTGGAAGGGTTGAAGCGGGTGATGTCTTCGAGGTTGTTGTTCTCGTCGCGCATGTAGCCGCGGGGGTGGACTCCGGCGATATTGCGGCTGGTGGTGGGCAGGGTGGTGGCGGGCAGGGCGTTCGGGGCGAGCAGGCGGGTGTACAGGGCGATGGACAGGCTCCGGCCGGTGAGCTTCTCGATCAGCAGACCGAGTGCGGCATATCCGGTGTTGGAGTAGGCCCAGCGGTCGCCGGGGGCGGAGGTGGGCGGCAGGCTGGTGCCGATGTCGATCAGTTGCCGGGGGGTGTAGGTGGTGGTGGCCAGGCGGCGCAGCCCGGCCGGGGTGTCGTCGAAGGTGGTGGCGTAGTCGGCGATGCCGCTGGTGTGGTTGAGCAGCATCCGGACGGTGATCCGATCCCCACCGGGGAGCAGGCCGGGCAGGTGCCGGTCGATGGGGTCGTCCAGGGCGAGCCTGTTCCGGCCGGCGAGTTGGAGGACCAGGGCGGCGATGAGGGTCTTGGTGACGCTGCCGATGCGCCAGCGCCCGTCGGCTGGGACGGGAGCGCCGGTGCGGGTGTTGCCGGTGCCGGCGGTGCCGCTCCAGCGGCCGTTCTCGTCGCGAACCTCGGCCAGGGCACCGGGGGCCCCGGCGGCGACGATCGCGTCCAGGGCGGCCTGGACCGCCTGCCGGCGGGTGGGCTGGGCGGCGGCCGGCGTGGGTGCTGACACCAGCAGCGGCAGGGTGAGCAGGAGCGATGCGAGGACGCGTGGTTTCACCGGGGGACTCCTTTGCCAAGAATCACGGTCGCAAGGCGGTGGATCTCGATCCTGAAAAGCTGGGGAGTGCCTTCGGCCGGTCCGTCGCGGGTGCGCGGGCCGACCGGGGCGTTCAGGACGGGATGTCAGGGACTGGCAGGCCGGGCACTGTCTCGCGCAGCAGCGGTCCTGAAGCGTGGATCGTCTGTGGCGCCGCGGCCGCAAGACCGGGCGGCTGAGCCAGGGGAGCGGGGGATGGTGGCGGTCTGGGCCGCTCCGGGGACAGAGGCATGAGAGGGCTCCCGACTCAAACCGTCGCCACTGAAGGTAGTTAATCCGATGCGAAGAGTAGTTGTAGGCGGTCGGGGGCAGCACTACCGGCACAGTGACAGCGGCCTTGCCCGGGAACCCATCCGGGTCGGCCGCGTGGTGTGGCGCATCCCCGTATGACGGCACGGCCGGAGGGCGGCGACGCGGCGTGTTTCTGGCGTACTCCGGCCGCCCCCCCGGCGGAGCTGGGGCCGGCAGGGCCGGGGAGAGGGGCTGATCAGAAATCGCCCTGTCTTCGGTTTCGGGTCGTGACGCTCCCGGCGGGGCGGTGCCGACGGGTCCGCTCATCTGGGGACTGACCGGCGTGGACATCGCGGTGCTCGGCTGCCTCCCGCTGGCGGTGGCGCTGGCCGTCCAGCCGCCCGCCCTCACCGCCTTCCTGACCGTCCAGGCGTTGACCGGGACGGCCGCCCTGCTGGGCTACCTGCTGCGGGCGGGGACGGGCGGACGTCTCCGGACCTGACGGCCGCCAGCTCTCACCCCGCGCGGGAAGACCTCACCGGTGCGCGGTCCAGGCGCGGGAAGGGGAGTGAGGAGTATCCGTGCCGGATCGTGCGCTAAGCCAACATCGGCCCTAGTGATCGTCCAACGGAGCATCGCGGAGGGCGAAGAAGCGGATGAGGATGACACCGATGCTCACTGCGGCGGCCGTCCATACGATTACCAGCGCCCAGGACGCGGCCGGACGCCCGAGCAGGAAGATCCGGGGCGGCATAAAGGTCATCTGGACGATCGCGCCGACCGGCACCGTCAACGAGGCGAGCAAGCCGATCACTCCGGGACGTCGGATGCTCGCGCCGACCGCGCCCAGAGGCGGCCCGAAGAGCGCGCTCGCGCACCACCAGTAGAGCATCGACCTCCACGACCAGGCCAACGGGACTTGCGCGAGGGCGGACTTCGTGCAGTAGTACGCCGCCGTGGCCGCGGCCAATGCCAGCACACCGGCGACCGCCCCTCGGGCCTGCCCGCCGGCCAGCCACCCCACGGCCACCGCCAGCGCCGCCCAGGCCCAGCCGGCGTCCAGCAGCAGGCTCGCCACCTCTGCGACCTTCGCGGCCCACGCCCAGCCGCCCATGGGGGACACATCCTTGACCAGGGAGGTGACTGCGCCGAATCCCGCACCGAGCACGAGGACACCGACCACACCACGAATGATCTTCACTCCGCGAGAATACGCACCCCTCACGGCACCCGGGCGACGGTGCTCTGACCTCAGCTCATGCCGGTCGCGCGCGGAAACCGAGCTCCGCATCACCGCTGCTTCGCCCCTCCCGCAGTTTCGGGAGCACTGGGCCATGAGAGACGCGCTCCGCCCCGGCCGTCCTGCCCCCGGGGTGCCCCCGGGGCTCGCCGACGGCACCGCTGAGGACGTGGCGGCCGCGCCATTGTCGTCACCCCGGAGATCATCCGGGCGACCCGGGGCCTGCTGCCCACCCCAGTCCACTCCATCACCTCGATCGCCCGCCTGTTGGGCGTCAGCCCGGGCACGCTCTACAACCACATCCCGGACCTGCGCGAGCTGCGCGTCGGCCGGACACCTGCCGTGCAGGATGGGAGAAGGCGGTGATCCACAGTGCCTGCCGCAGGTCACCGAGGGCATACGGTTTCAGATGAACGGGACAACGACTGCCGCCAGCGTGAGGCCGAGGCAGACCATTATGAAGTAGCCCCTCTTGGGCCACCGGGTTCTCGTCTGTCGCCAGACAATCACCAGGGCGGCTGCCGTCGTGAGTCCCAGCAGCAGATGTATGCCGTACAACCAGGGAATTGGCACCCCTGCCGGATTTTCCCCGACAGCCAGACCGCCGGTCAGCGCATGGCCAGTGACCATGGTGAGCACGCCCGTCCCCAGCAGCACGAGCCCGGGCAGCAACTGTCGGAACGCACGGGTAGGCACTGCGCGCAGGACGATTCCCGCCAGGAAAACCAGCGATGACCACTGGTGTAACTGCTGGATGAGCAGTCCACCACGCACCTCGAACCTGGTCGTCAGCTCCGCGATGTAAGCGGCACTCATCTCGACTCCGCGCAGCGGCTCGTAGGAGCCGTCATAGATCACCCGGTCGCTCGGCGTGTAGAAGAGCACGAGGAAGGCGCCGGTAAGCAGGACGACCACGAAACAGTAGACGAGCATCTCACTCATCAGCGTCTTATATAATCTCATTCGGCTTAGTCCACCACGGATCAGAACGCGACGATCTCACGATCCAGGCAAAAGCCGTATAGGCGGTAGCCCACCGGCAGCCGGGACGCGCGGTCAGGTGGTGTCGGCCAGGTTGGATCGCCGGGGCGATCCACACTCGGGGGCACCCCCATCACGGTTCAGTCCGCGACCTTTTCCAACGTGTATCCACGCATGGACGGCTCTGCGGTGACCTCCCCCACCGACTCCGGAGGCGGGACGGTCAACTGCCAGTACGGCGGCGCCGGACTATACGAGAAGTTCTTCCTCGCCGTGGACGACTAGCGTCTCAACTTCGCCATGCAGCACCAGCAGCAGACCCAATGGCGCTGGCCGGCCACCTCGGTCAGCGCCGCGGCCTTCTACAACCCGGCCACCGCGTGAACCCGGTGTTCGCTGGTCAACGCCGAGCTGGGTCGCAACACCTGTTGCGGTCCGGCCGCTTCCGAAGAACGCGCCAGGACGTGACGCTGGGCAGCCCTTCAGTCCTGCCGCCAGGAGTGACACGCCAGCGTGGCTGACCAGCGTCGATCTTGAGCGCCTGGCTGTTGCGGGGCCGGGGCGTCAACGACACCTTCTCTGGGCGGAATTCACTTGCGTGGTAATCGGTGGGGTCGAGTAGTGTCCGTGGCATGTCGAGCCCTGAGGCATCCAAGGTGGGGGCTTTCGGTCACGCCGTCAGCCCCCTGAACCACTGAGTTCGTCGTCCACTCCCCGGCGGCTTCGCTGAACGGGGCAAGTGCGCGCACCCCTGGGCGCTGGCCGCGGTGACGAGATGTCCTTCTTCTCGTTCTCTCACCTCGGAGTCCTCGATGCCTCTCCCGCTCTACCTGCTTGCCGTGGCGGTCTTCGCCATGGGCACCTCGGAGTTCATGCTCTCTGGCCTGGTGCCGGACATCGCCACCGGCCTCGATGTGTCGGTCGGAACTGCCGGGCTTCTGACCTCGGCATTCGCGGTCGGAATGATCCTCGGGGCGCCACTCATGGCCGTGCTTGCACGCCGGTGGCCTGCCCGGGCCAGTCTGCTGGGCTTCGTGCTGGTGTTCGCCCTCACCCATGTCGCGGGTGCCCTCACGTCGAGTTTCCCGGTCCTCCTGTCCACCCGCGTGATCGCCGCCCTGGCCAACGCAGGCTTTCTGGCAGTCGCGCTGAGTACGGCAACCACGCTCGTCGCAGCCGCCCAGAAGGGACGTGCGCTGGCGGTGCTGCTCTCCGGCACGACGGTGGCCACCATTGCCGGAGTTCCAGGCGGCGCGGTGCTCGGAACGCTGCTCGGCTGGCGGGCGACCTTCTGGGCGATCGCACTGCTCTGCCTTCCCGCCGCCTTCGGCATCGTGAAAGGCATCCCGGACCATGCCCAGGGGACCGGACCGGACGCTCCGGCCGGCCCCTCTCTGCGAACCGAGATAGCCCAGCTCGCGACGCCCAGGCTGATCCTGGTCATGCTGCTGGGTGCCCTGGTCAACGCCGCCACATTCGCTGCCTTCACCTTCCTGGCGCCGATCGTGACTGACACCGCCGGCCTGGACGAGCTCTGGGTCTCGGTGGTGCTGGTGCTCTTCGGCGCGGGGTCCTTCGCCGGTGTCACTCTTGCGGGTCGGCTCTCGGATCGGCGCCCCGGCATCGTGATCGGAATCGGTAGCCCGATGCTGTTGCTCGGCTGGGTCACGTTGGCAACCGTCGCTGCCCAGCCGGTGGCGCTGCTGATCCTCGTGTTCGTGCAAGGCGCGTTGTCCTTCGCCGTGGGCAGCACCTTGATCGCCAGGGTGCTCCATGAGTCGGCGGCTGCCCCCACCATGGGCGGGTCATATGCGACCGCGGCACTCAACATCGGCGCAGCGGGTGGCCCTGCCATCGCGGCAGCGGCCCTCGGAGCCGGCGCCGGTGACCTTGGCCCGATATGGGTCAGCGCCCTCCTTGCCGCGTTCGCAGTGCTCACCGCCCTGCCTCTGCGTCGAGTGATCACACCCCGGGTCGGCCAGGCGATCCGATGATCCGCGGGAACGCTCCGTCGAGTGTCGAAGGACGCCGGCGGCTCATCGGGCGTTGTAGAGACAGCTCGGCCTCCGGCCCCTCCATGCGCCCGACCTTCTCCGCCGCCGGCCTGTCCTGGCTGCACAGCGCCACCGGGAACGGATCCGGCTTGTGATCGTTACCTTGCCGGAGAACGGCAGTTGTCAGGCAACCGCTCCGTAATCACCGTGAGGCGATCATCCCCTTCGGTTGTCCAGTTAGTGCAACCATGGTTACTGTAACTATGGTTACTTGCTAGAGGTGGGTATGGCGTGGAGGCGACGATGACGGGCACGGCGGGGCAGTGGGTGCTGCTGGCGTATCGCATCCCACGCCAGCCGTCGACGTTGCGGATCACGATCTGGCGCAAGCTGGACCGGCTCGGCGTGGCGCGGCTGGGTGACGGGCTGGTCGCGCTGCCCGCCGACGCCCGGACCCGGGAGCAGCTCGACTGGATCGCCGAGGAGATCGGCGAGATGGGCGGCAGCTCCACCGTGTGGCTGGCCGTCGCCGGCAGCGTGGCGCAGGAGAAGGCCGTCGCCACCGAGATGCGCACCGCGCGGGCGGCCGAGTACCGGGTGGTGATCGAGCAGGCCGAGGCCGCTGCGCGGGCGCGGCCGGGTGAGCGCAGCCGGACGGTCAAGCGGCTGCAGGCCGAGCTACGCCGGATCGGCCGGCGCGACTACTTCCCGCCCGCAGAGCGTGAGGCCGCGCAGCGCGCGGTGCAGGCGCTGGCGGAGGCGGTCGTCACGGAGGACGTGCGATGAGGTGGGCCACGCGCGCCGGCGTGCACATCGACCGGGCCGCGTGCGCCTGGCTGATCCGCCGCCACATCGATCCGGAACCGGAGTTCGTGTTCGTCGACGACCCCGCAGCGGTGCCCGCGGACGCGACCCCGTTCGACATGCGCGGGGCCGAGCTGTCCCATCACGGCGACGACTGCAGCTTCGAGACGATCCTGCGCCGCTACGAACTGGACGATCCGGTGTTGTGGAAGGTCGCCGAAATCGTGCACGAGGCCGACATCGACGATGAGCGGTTCGACGCGCCGGAGGCACGCGGCGTGGATGTGATCCTGCGCGGGTTGTCGATGGTCTGCGACGACGCCCGGGTGCTGGAGATCACCGGCCCGATCTTCGACGGCCTGTACGAGTTCCACCGGCGTGCGCTACTGCTGGGGCGGGAACCGGCATGAACCCGGCCGGCCGCGTGGTCGGCCTGCTGCTGACGTCCCAGGCGCTGCGTGGTCTCGGGTACGGCATCGCGGCCGTGCAGCTCGGCGCGATCCTGCGACTCGACGGCCTGACCCCTGCGGGGGTGGGGCTGCTGCTGGCGGCCGTCCTGGCCGGCACCCTCGCCGCCAGCCTGGCGTTGGCCCGCTGGGGCGACCGGGCCGGCCGCCGCCGCGTGTACGCCGCCCTGTACGCGGCGTTGGCCTGCTCGGGGATCACGATCGCGTCCGGAGCACCGCTGTGGCTGCTGGCGGTGGTGGCCATGACCGGCGCGCTGTCGGTCGAGGTGATCGAGTCCGGGCCGTTCACCACGCTGGAGCAGGTCATGCTGACCGGCACCGGGCGGCCGCAGCGGGAGGTGGTGCGCGGCTTCGGCCTGTACAACGCGGTCGCCGCCGTCGCCGGGACGGCCGGTGCGCTGCTGGGTGCGCTGCCGCCGGATCGGCGGCTGCTCGGCGGTGTCCTGGCCGTCGTGGGGACGGCCGGCATGGTGCTGGCCGCCCGGTTGCCCGCGAGCGTCGAGGCGCCCGCCGTGTCGCCGGGGTCGCCGCGGCCCCGCATGCTGACCCGCTCCCGCGGCCCGGTGGCCCGGCTGGCCGCGCTGTTCGCGGTGGACAGCCTCGCCGGAGGCTTCGTGGTGCAGGCCTACATCGGCTACTGGCTGAGCCTGCGCCACGGCGCCACCACGCAGGCCATCGGCATCACCTTCGCCGTGATCGGGGTACTGCAGACCGCGTCCCTGCTGGCCGCCCCGGTGGTGGCGGCCCGGGTCGGGCTGCTGCGCACGATGGTGTTCACCCACATCCCGTCCAACCTGCTCCTGGCCGCCGTGCCGTTCGCGCCCGGCCTGGGTGGCGCGATCGCGCTGCTGCTGGCGCGCGCCTGCCTGTCGCAGATGGACGTGCCCACCCGGCAGGCGTACGTGATGACCCTGGTCCCCGTAGAGGAGCGGACCGCGGCCGCCGCCGTCACCAACACCGCCCGCTACCTCACCCGGCCGGCCGGGCCCGCCCTGGCCGGATTCATCCTGCCCCTCGGCCTGGCGCTGCCGTTCATGATCGCCGGAGCCGCCAAGACCGCCTACGACCTGACCCTGTGGCGGATCTTCCGCTCCGTCCGCCTGCCCACCCCCTGAAAGGCCGTCATGACGATCGAAGCCACCCGTGATGTGATCCCGTTCCGCCAAGCCGTGCGCGCCTGGTTCCTGATCTCGTTGCAGACCTTCGGCGGCCCGGCCGGGCAGATCGCCGTCATGCAGCGCACCCTGGTGGAGGAGAAACGCTGGATCGGCCAGCAGCGTTTCAACCACGCCCTGAACTACTGCATGCTCCTGCCCGGCCCGGAGGCTCAGCAACTGGCCATCTACGTCGGCTGGCTGCTCAACGGCACCCGCGGCGGCCTGGTCGCCGGCACGTTGTTCGTCCTGCCCGGCATGCTGGCGCTGCTGGCCCTGTCGGCCGTCTACGTCATCTGGCAGGACACCACCGTGGTGACCGCGCTGTTCGCCGGGATCGCCCCGGCGGTGCTGGCCATCGTCGCCCAGGCGGTCATCCGGGTCGCCAGGCGCTCCCTCACCCACCCGCTGTTCGTCGCCGTCGCGGTGGCCGCCTTCGCCGCGCTCGCGCTGTTCGCAGTGCCGTTCCCCGTCGTCATCGCCGTCGCCGCGCTCGTCGGGTGGACCGTGCACCGGCTGGCTCCCCAGGTCTTCACGAAGGGCAACGGGCACGGCGGTGACGACGGGCCCGCACCACTGATCTCCGACGATGCCCTGCACCACGCCCAGCCGAGCCGGCGCTCGGCGGGCACGATCCTCGCCGTCGGCCTGGTCGCCTGGTGGCTGCCGGTGGCCGTGGTGGCGCTGTTGCTCGGCGCCGACAGCGTGTTCACCACCCAGGGCTTGTTCTTCTCCGGCACGGCGCTGGTCACCTTCGGCGGCGCCTACGCCGTGCTCGCTTTCGTCGCCCAGCGCGCCGTGGAGACCTACGCCTGGCTGACCCCCGGCGAGATGGTGCGCGGCCTGGCCCTGGCCGAGACCACCCCGGGACCGCTGATCATGGTGGTGCAGTTCGTCGCGTTCCTCGGCGCCTACCGCGACCCGGGCACCCTGGCCCCGTGGGCCGGCGCACTGCTCGGCGCGCTGCTGACCACCTGGGTCACGTTCGTGCCGTGCTTCCTGTTCATCTTCCTCGGTGCCCCGTACGTGGAGCGGCTGCGCCACAACACCGCCATCAGCGCCGCCCTGACCGGCATCACCGCCTCGGTGGTCGGTGTCATCGCCAACCTGGCCCTCTACTTCGCCGAGCACACCCTGTTCGGGCGTACCTTCACCTGGGAAGGCGGCCCGTTCAGCATCCGGCTTCCCGAGCTCGGCACACTCAGCCCTATCTCCGCGGTGATCACCGTGGTCGCGCTCGTCATGACGTTCGTCTTCAAGTGGCCGATGCTGCGCATCCTCGGTATCTGTGCCCTGCTCGGCATGGGCACGATCTTCCTGCCGTGAACCACGGCCGAGGCCGGCCCCGCACGAGGGCGAAGCGGGTAGGGCCGAACGAGGTGCGCCTGGGGAGATAAGGCGCATCGAGGCTTCACCGCATAGGAAGATGTCCTTCATGCGGCAAATGAGATCGGCCATGGCTCTGACAGTCGCGCTGGTCTGCGGCGCGTGCGTCACTCCGGCGCCGGAGCGTCCCCAGGCGGCGCCGACCGCGACGCCCACGACGAGCGCGCCCGCCGCCGCTCCCAGCGTCGTTCCGCTCGCCCGCCCGAGCGCGGCGCCGGTCGTGGCGGCCGAGACCGACTGCTCGGAACCGCCGAGGACTACCGATCAGTTTCGTGCCACCACCGTCCCGACGACCTGGAAGCTGGTCGGCGAAGGCGACTCCAAGGGCGCGCTCGCGGACGGCGTGATCGCAGCCGATGGCTCGCTGTGGGCGCTCAACCACCTGTCCCCGTCCTACGAGCAGTCCAAGGTGAAGAGACTACCGGTCCGCTGGTCGGGAACCGAGTGGAAGACCGTGCCGCTGCCTCAGGGCATGACCGCCGTGGAGGCTCTCGCTGTCGGCACCGACGGCGTCCTGTGGGCCGTCGGGCCGGCCTCCGGTCAGCGGACGGTGGGACTGTGGAAGAACGAGACCTGGCAGCGAGTCGACCTCGCCGTCCAGCGACCCGACGGCGCCGCCGGCGGCTGGGTGTCGTACGGCACGACCGCCGTGCGCCGGGACGGCGACACCTGGACCCGCGTGAAGCTCCCGACCGAGCAGGCCGACGAAGCGCCGGAGAACGTGCGTTACTCGATGACCGAAACCGGCGGTGAGGTCTGGGCGCTGCCCTTCGAAGGCTCGACGGCGGTGCGGATCCGCGACGGAGTCCCCGGCCAGGTCCGCTTCGACGTGCGGATCGACACGACCGGGGCCATCCACGACTCCCAGGAAGGCGCCTTCTACCCGCAGGCGGTCGCCGTCACCGGCAAGGACGAGTTCTGGGTGCTCGGCTTCGGCGCATTCGGCACCCACGACAAGGCGGACAACGAAGACACCGATGCCGGTCGGCCGATCGCCCTCCGGCATCGGAAAGGGCAGTGGACCTGCACCTTCGGCCCCTTCCGCGCGGAGGGCTTCGAGGGCGGCTTCATCGACGCCGTCGCCGACGGTTCGGGCGGGCTGTGGGCGGTCACCGATGAGAGCATGATGTGGCGGCTACGCGGCGGAGCCTGGACCAGGCAGCCCCTGCCCGTCGGGGACGGGCAGGACGTCAGCGTGAACGACCTGGTGCGGGGCCCCGACGGCGTCTACGCGCTGGGCTCGCTGTGGAAGGACAGCCTCGACCGGCCCGCGCTGTGGCGCCTCGACGAGTCCTGACCGGCCTCGTGCGCACCGGGCCGGTGCGAGAGGTGATCCGCGAGACGATCGTGGAGACCCGCCTGGTTTCCCAGCCCGCTCCGCCGCCGCTTACGGACGATCTCCGGCTTGAAGCCGGCGTCCCGGTCCCGCGGGCACGGTGATCTCCACCGGTCCGACATCGGTGACGACGGTCGTGGTGCGGGTGCCGTCCTTCGCCTCGTGCTCTACGCCGGCGCCTTGACGGCCGAACCCGCCGCGGCCCGCTCCCGCGTGACGCGGCGGCGCCGGGTCGGCAGCCCGAGTGTCGGGTTGGCGACGCTCCAGGCGGCGCCCTTGCAGACCAGTTCCTTGTAGACGGCGGCGAGCCGTCCGGTCAGGACCGCCTGCACGGCGCGGTCGTCGGCGGTGACGTACTGGATCAAGCCCTCCTTGCGGCCCAGTGAGACGCACTGGTTGAAGTAGCGGATCGCTGTGTTCGGGATCTTCCCGCCGGTCAGGCGTGCCGCGATCGCGTCGGCGGCCTGCCACGCGGTCGGAGTTCCCGAGGCGCACGACATCCGCAGCGGCTTGCCGCCGGGACCCATCACCATGGCCGCGTCGCCGACGGCGTACACGTCCGGGTGCGAGACCGAGCGCATGGTCCCGTCGACCACGATCTGGCCGGTGCCGGTGACCTTCAGGGCGGTCGCCCGCGCGATCGGGTGGACCGCGAAGCCGGTGGTCCACACGGTGACCGCGGCCGGGATGGCCTTGCCGTCGGCTGTGGCGACGCGCTCGGCTTCGACACCTGTGACGGCGGTGTGCTCGTGCACGGTGATCCTGAGCTTGGCGAAGACCTTCCGCAGGTGCTCACGGCCCTTGGGCGAGAGCCAGTCGCCGAGACCGCCGCGGGCTGCGAGGGCGACGTCGAGGTCCGGGCGGGCCTCGGCGATCTCGGTCACGGCCTCCAAGCCGGTGAGTCCGCCGCCGACGACGACCACGGTCTCCCCGGCGTCGAGGCGGGCCAGGCGCTCGCGCAACCGGAGTGCTCCGGGACGGCCGGCGATCTCATAGGCGTGCTCGGCGACCCCGGGAACGCCCTGGGTGGTGTCCCAGCCGCTGCCGAGGGCGTAGACGAGCGTGTCGTAGACGAGTTCTCCGGCGCCGTTCGCGTCGACGACGGCGACGGTCCTGCGGTCGACGTCGACACCGGTGACCTTCGCGACCCTCAGTCCGACGCCGGTGCCCGCGAACATCTCGCTGAACGGCCGGGGCCTGAGGTCCTGGCCGGCCGCCAGCTGGTGCATGCGGACGCGTTCGACGAAGTCGGGCTCGGCGTTGACGAGGGTGATGGCGACGTCCTCGCGGCGGAGCCGCCTGGCGAGGCGGCCGGCGGCGATGGCTCCGGCGTATCCGGCTCCGAGGACGACGATGCGGTGCTGCATTCCCTGGCTCCTGTCTTGTGCGGGTTCGCCCTTTGAACCGGGCGGCCCGCCGTTTCCTGACAGGAACGCGATGTGAAGCACCTCACACGGCGATCAGGAAGCGTTGAACAGGGGCTCCCCGTGGTCAGCGGCCGCCCAGCGCGCGGTCGCGCGTTCGAGTTTGTCGGGGTTGACCTGGTTGCGGAACGCGGCGATGCCCTCGGCTGTGACCTCCAGGCACATGACGCCGACGACCCGGCCGTCCACGACGGCCACGACCGCGGGGTCGCCGTTGGCGGTGCAGGCGTAGACCTCGGGCACGCCACCGACCACGGCGTGCTTGGCCTGGCTGGGTTTGAACAGGCCCCGCAGGAACTTCGCGACCGCGACGGCACCCTCGAACGGCTTGACGCGGGCCGGGACCTTCCCGCCGCCGTCTGCGATCGAGACGGCGTCCTCGGTGAGCAGGCGCACGAGCGGTTCGACCCGGCCACTGGTGGCGGCCGCCAGGAACTCCTCGATGATCCGCCGGGTGGCGGCCTCGTCGATCCCGGTCCGGGCCTTGCCGTCCGCGACGTGCTTCTTGGCGCGGTGGAAGATCTGCTGGCTGGCGGCCTCGCTGATGCCGAGGATCTCGGCGATCTCCCGGTGCGGGTAGCCGAACGCCTCCCGCAGCACGTACACCGCCCGCTCGTTGGGAGACAGGCGCTCCATGAGGGTGAGGACCGCGTATGAGACCGATTCACGCTGCTCGGCGGTTTCGGCCGGGCCGAGCATCGGGTCACCGGCGAGCAGTGGCTCGGGAAGCCACTGGCCCACGTAGGTCTCGCGGCGTGCCCGCGCGGAGGTGAGCTGGTTGAGGCACAGGTTGGTGAGGACCTTCGTCAGCCAGGCCTCGAGGACCTCGACGCGGTCGACGTCGGCGGCCTGCCAGCGCAGGAACGTCTCCTGCACGGCGTCCTCGGCCTCCCCGGCGGAGCCGAGGAGGCGGTAGGCGATGGCCTCCAGGCGCGGCCTGAAGGCCTCGAACCGGTCGACGTCGTTCGCGGTCAAGGGCATGGCCCGATCCTAGGCCGTGCCGCGGAACCAGCCGCCGCGCCGGAACCCTTCGCCGTTCGACGCACCATCCGATCTTGAACCGCCCCGGCTTCCGCCTGCCCAACGACGGTTCAGCGGGGCCGGTGGCCCTTCCTGCCCCGGCCGGCCTGCGTGCCCCGGCGACCCGACCCGCCCGGAGCGGGACCCCGCGGCTGCTTCCGCGCCTTCCCCGGGGCAGGCTCGGGGGTACGGCCCCGCGAGCTGTTCGCCGTACGCCCACGGACGATGCCGATGAAGTCCTCCACCAGATCGGTCGTCGCCTCCGTGGGCCAGGCCAGCGCGATCTGCGACTGCGGCGTCTCCACAACCGGCCGGTAGGTCAGATCCCTGCGGTGATACAGGCGTGCCAGCGACTGCGGGACCAGCAGCAGCCCGGCCCCCGCCGCCACCAGTTCGATCGCCTCCGCCGTCGTGTCCGGACGTGTGAAAGCCGGCAGCCCCGGCAGGGCCGTCCACTCAAGGGTGTCGTCCATCGGACGGAACACCTCGTCGTCGGCGAGATCGGCGACGGTCACCTCGGCGGCGGCGGCCACCAGGTGATCCTTCGGCACCACGACCACGGTGGTCTCGACATAGAGAGGGATCACGCTGAGCCCTTCGCGGTCCACGGGCAGCCGCACGAACCCGGCGTCGGCGCCGCCGTCGCGCAGGAATTTCACCACTTCGGCGGCGGCTACGGAGACCAGGGTGAGTGGCACGTCGGGCACACGCTCGGCCCAGACGCCCGCCCATTTGGCGGGCGTCACCCCGGGCACGTAAGCCAGCCGGAACTCCCTGTCAGTCACCTCCTCAGGGTACCGATGTCAGGGGAAGCGGCTTCGCGCCATACCCTTGACACCATGACCAAGCTCAAGACCACTCAGACGATGAAGCCCGCGACCGCGGCCAAGAAGCTGGGTGTGCTCCTTTCGGCCACTCCCCCCGAGTTCCAGGAGGGAGTCGTCTCCAGGGATGAGCTGAACGCGCTGCAGGCCACTCCGCCGGCCTGGCTGACCGAGCTGCGGCGCAACGGGCCGCACCCCAGGCAGGTCGTCGCCGTGAAGCTGGGCGTCTCCAACTCGGGCCTGGCCAGGGGCGGCATCACCGGGCCGCTCACCACCGCCGAGATCGACGCCATCAAGGCGGAGGACCCCGAGTGGCTGAAGCGCGAGCGGTCGGTTCAGGCCGAGGTGCGCAAGGAAGCGCAGCGCCTCAAGGAGCGCTAGCCGGCCGGTGGGAGTGGCGATCCGGTCCGGTATGGTCCGCCGCCATCCGGGCCGGCCACTGTCCCATCACTCCCGCGACGGAACCTTCACGGTGAGTGAAGGCACTTCGGTATGTGGTGATCGACCTGCCGAACGGGAGAGGACGCAGTTCGCAGGCGGTGAGCGCGCGGGGCGAGGAGGATCCATCGCCCTCACCTCAAGAACTGTCGCTTACCCGACTTGAGCAGCAGTTCGGTGAGTTCGGCCGGCATGGTGATCATGCAGTCGTGGCCCGTCTCCAGTTCCCACACCTGTGCCGGGCTGCCGTTGGGCTGTATCGCTGGGACGGGCCGCCGCTCGATGCCCTCCGGTACGCCGGCGACGCAGTGAATGTGCGTCCGCGGAATCGTGCGCACGACCGGGTTGTCCAGCCGGACCGGTTGCCGCAAGCAGAGCACCGGCTGATCCGACAACATCGCCCGCAACCACGCCACGTCCGCCGGGTCGGTGACGCCGAACAGGCCCAGGGGCGGCGGCAACTCGGGCATCGGCGGGATCCGCCAGCCGATCTCGGCCTCCGCGGCGCGGTCGATGAGGGCCTGGGTCACGGGATGCACATCCACCGCGCTCTCGCCGTCCTCAGGGACCATCGCGTCGAGATAGACCAGATGGGCGATCCGGTCCGGGATTCGGTTGGCGGCCGACGAGATGACCAGCCCGGCGTAGCTGTGGCCCACCAGGATCACCTCGGTGAGGTCCTCCGCGGTGATCAGCCTGACGATGTCGTCGACGTGCGTGTCCAGCCCTACCTCGGGGCCGAGCAGGTGCGCTTTGTCGCCGAAGCCGGTCAACGACGGCGCGACCACCCGATGCCCGGCCGATACCAGCAACGGGACCACCCGCTCCCAGCATTGCCCGCTGTGCCAGGCCCCGTGTACCAGCAAATATGTTGACATGGTGTAGCTCCTTGCTCACGGAAGGGAACCGCCGGCTGATTTCGCCGGTGTTCGTCCCGGAAATGAGGTTTCCGCTCACCCTCTGATGGAGCCAGAGCCCCCGCGATCCTGGGGGTGACAGGACCAGGCACGCACGAAGGTGTGCGAATTACCGTGGGGACGTGAGCGACGAATTCAACCTTCTCGGCGATTACGTACGCGCCCGCCGGGAGCTCGTCACTCCTGAACAGGCCGGTATCCCCTCCGTGGGCGTACGGCGCGTGTCGGGCCTGCGCCGGGAGGAGGTCGCGATGCTCGCCGGCATCAGCGCCGACTACTACCTGCGCCTGGAGCAGGGCCGCGACCGCAACCCCTCTGCGCAGGTCCTGGAGTCCCTCGCCCGCGTGCTGCGGCTCGACGACGACGCAACGGCCCACCTGCTACGCCTCGGGGCGGGAAAACCCCGGCGGCGACGGCGGCCCCGGAAGGAGAGCGTCCCTCCGGGCGTCGCCAAGCTCGTCGTCACCCTTCCGCTCCCCGCGTACGTGGAGGGTCGCTACTTCGACGTCCTCGCCGCCAACGCGCTGGCGAGCGCTCTGTCGCCGCGACTCGTGGCGGGGGGCAACCGCCTGCGGGACGTGTTCCTCGACCCCGCCGAGCAGGCCCTCTACCCAGACTGGGAGGACGCCGCGCAGGGCATGGTCGCCGGCTTCCGCGAGTCCGTCGGCACCGACACGGACGATCCCCGATTCATCGAACTCGTCGGCGAGCTCTCCCTCGCCAGTCCTCGCTTCAGCAGGCTCTGGGCCCGCCACGACGTGAACACGTGCGAAGGCACACCCAAGCACATCGACCACCCCCAGGTCGGTGGCCTGTGGCTGAATCGGGAGAGACTGGGCGTCAGCGGCGCGACAGGCCAGACGCTCGTCGTCCTCCACCCGGACCCCGGCACCGACAGTGCCGACAAGCTGGCGCTCCTCGCGTCCGTCACGCGGACATGACCCCGCCCATGCTCAGCCACTCGGCCGGGGGCCCAGCCCGAGGAGATCGCCGAGGTGCTCTGCTTCCTCGCCTGGCCGCGCTCCAGGCTTCAACACGGGCACCGTGGTCGCGGCGGACGGCAGGTTCACCGCGATCCAACCCGTCGGCGTCCACATCGCCGGAGGCCATCAGGGAGCCCTTGCAGGTGTGCCGCTGTCGTTCCAGGTGAGGCGGAGCCGAGGTCTCCCCGCCGGGTCATCGGCGCGGACGACCGTATGAAAGCCGACACCGCCTACCGTCTGGCCTGCGAAGGCACCGCCTTGCTGTGGCGGGGTGACTTCCACCATGCACGTTCTCCGAAAAGGCCGCATCACTTCGCACGACCGTGATCATGCGGGTCGATGTAATCTCTGCGCTCCAGCCGACCGCACTCCACACGAGAGGGGTTTTCAAGTGTCGTCACCTGCCGATTCCCCGAATAATTCATTTCGAATGCCGCGAATTGGGACGGGAGTGGACATCCATCCGTTCATGAAAGACCGGCCGATGAGGCTAGCCGGACTTGATTGGCCGGACGAGTCCGTAGGGCTGGCCGGCGAACCGGACGGCGATGTCGTGGTCCATGCCGTATGCAACGCGCTTCTCACCGCGGCGGACCTCGGCGACCTCGGAACCCACTTCGACACCGCCACGCCGGAGTGGGAAGGCGCTTCCCCGACCCTGTTGCTGACCGAAACCGCCCATCTGGTCCGCTCGGCCGGTTTCGAGGTCGGCAACGTCTCAGTTCAGCTGATCGGCGAGCGGCCCAAACTGGGCCCCCGCAGGCAAGAAGCGCAGAAGGTCCTGGCCGCTGCGCTAGGCGCCCCGGTATTTCTCGGCGCCGCTACACCTGAGGGACTTGGCTTCGCAGGCCGAGGCGACGGTCTGATGGCGATCGCTAACGCGCTGCTTCTTGAGCTGCCCGGCTATTCGCGCTGACGGATGAAACACAGCCCCACCAAGAACGGCACGTTACTGGTGGTGAGCGGGCCGCCGGGCTCAGGCAAGATCACCCTGGCGCGCCGGATCGCCCAGCGGGTCGGCCGGCCACTGATCCGCCGTGACGAAATCCAAGCAAGGCCCGGTGCACGGCGCCTGCGCGACCCTCAGGGCCGCCCGGCACGGCGTGCGGGTCTTCACCGACCACCTCGGCGATGCCCCGGTGCCTGAACGGGAGGAGTCCGGCCAGGGCAGAGCCGTTCGAGCACTACGGGCGCGGATCTCCGGCCCGCCTGCCTGCGGTGCGGGTGTCGAACCGCCGGCGGTACTCCGACGGCGAGGTGTCGAAGGCCGCGGCGAAGCTCTGCCGCAGCGTGACACTGCTGCCGAAGCCACATGTGGCGGCGACCTGATCGATCGACAGTTCCGTCGACTCCAGCAGCCGACGGGCCTCGTCGAGGCGCTGACGCTTGACCCAGACGGCCGGGGTGACGCCGGTGGATGCCTGGAACGCTCGGATGAAGGTGCGCCGGCTCATGTGCGCGACGGCGGCCAGCCGCTCGACCGTGAGGGGTTCCGCCAGGTGCCGCAGAGCCCACTCCAACGCTCCGGTGATCGGGTCGTCGCAGGAGCGCGGGGGCAGGGGCCGTTCGATGTACTGTGCCTGCCCGCCCTCACGGTGCGGGGCCACCACGAGACTGCGAGCCACCCGGTTGGCCGCCGCCGCACCGAGCCTGCTGCGGACGAGGTGCAGGCATGCGTCGATCGCCGACGCCGTCCCGGCCGAGGTCAACACGTCACCGTGATCGATGTACAGCACGGAGGCGTCCGTGTCGACATCAGGATGCCGGGCGGCGAGCATGTCGACGGCCTGCCAGTGCGTGACGGCCGCGCGCCGGGACAGCAGGCCTGCGTCGGCGACGGCGAAGGCCCCCAGGCACAGCCCGGCGACCGTCGCGCCGCGGCTGTGAGCCCTTGTCAGAACTCGTCGAAGCGCCGGTCCGGCAGTACGACCGTCCTCGAACCAGGAGGGGACGACCACGACATCGGCCCCTTCAGCCGCCGTAGGCCCACGCACCTCGCCGAGTGTGTATCCCTCGGCGGTACGAATCGACCCCGCGCGATCCGAGAAGAGCATCGTCTCCCAGTCGCCCAGGCCCTGCCGGGCGACCTCGTCGAAGACGAGTTGCGGTACAGAGAGGTGGAACATCGTGACGCCGTCGAAGGCGTAGACGGCGATCCGCAGAGCATCGTCGGACGTTGGCACGAATCCATCGTAAAGCTGCACGCGTGCCAATGGTCAATGCGGTTCACCGCCCGCAGACTCGATGCGTCGCCTGCGAAGACGGCGGCAACGAGATCAAGGAGCACAGACCATGACCACCCCTCGCCGGGCACTCATCCTCATCGACGTGCAGCAGGAATACTTCGGCGGCGGCCCGCTGGAGATCCAGTATCCGCCCCACGCCGAGTCGCTGCCGCAGATCACGCACGCGATCGACGCGGCCACCGCCGCAGGTGTTCCCGTCGTCGCGGTGCAGCACACGATGGGCGAGGACGCACCCGTGTTCAACCCCACCCGGCCCGGGTTCCGTCTGCACCCGGAGGTCGAAAGCCGCCGCACGGACGAGTGGAAGTCGGTCGTCAAGCAGTACGGCACCGTGTTCGCCGGCACCGACCTCCTCGCCTGGCTGCGGGATCGCCAGATCGACACCATCACCCTCGTCGGCTACATGACCAACAACTGCGTGCTGGCCTCCGCCGCGGAGGCCGAGACCCACGGCCTGGCCGCCGAAGTCCTCTCCGACGCCACCGGCGCGATCAACATCGCGAACGAGGCCGGTTTCGCCGACGCGAAGACGGTCCACACCACCCTGCTGGCACTGTTCAACTCCAACTTCGCCGCCGTCGCCGACACCGCGACCTGGTCCGGCGCCGTTGCCGCCGGACGGCCGCTGCCCAAGTCCGACCTCGGCACTTCCGCCGTGACGGGTGCGCAACGCGCCGCACAGGCGTGATCCACACGCCCACGTCTTCGCCGGGGCACAGCTGACGGGAGGTCGAACGGCTCGTCCAAGGGGGTGCGGGCGAGCGCGTAGCAGACGTAGTAGGTGATCTCCGTTGGGCCGGTAAGGGAGCGGCGGGCCAGGACCCTGCGGACGCGGCCGGACACCCGTCAGGGCCGGATCGGTACCCGGCCCAGGCATATACGTGCCGGCCGTGGGCGATGTCCCGTTCCCGTTCTCGGACGGACCTGGTGCTGCCCCGCAGGGAGCGCAAGGCGTCGCCGATCACCGGGAGCCGGAGGCTGCGCGCCATGAGGGGCCGCCGGGCGTCACTCCCCGGTCTGCCCGTCCACCGACTCCCGGAGGAGGTCGGCGTGACCGTTGTGACGCGCGTACTCCTCGATCATGTGGACCACGATCCACCGCAGGGACGGCGTCTCACCGCCGGCCCAGGGCCGTCGGGCCGGACGGCTCAGGCCGTCGTCGTCCAGCGCCTCGGCGACCGCCTCGCGGGAGTGGTCCACGGCCTTCTCCCACAGCGCGAACAACTCCTCCGGGGAGTCGTCGGCGGCGGAGTTCCACTCCCAGTCCTTGTCGGCGCGCCAATCCACGGTGTTCCACGGCGCGGATCGGTCTCGCCCGTGCAACCGGTAGGAGAACCAGTCGTCCTCCACGTACGCCAGATGCTTGAGCAGCCCGCCCAGCGTCATCGACGAGGCGCCGACCTTCGCCGTCAGCCCCGCGCTGTCGAGGCCCCGGCACTTCCACGCCAGCGTCGCGCGCTGGTAGTCGAGGAATCCCAGGAGGGTCGCCGTCTCGTCACCCGCGATAGGCGGCTCGGGGCGACCGTGCTCGTCCACATCAGTCATGAACGGCAAGCATAACGACTGTGCTCACCGCTGGTCAGGAAACACGCGACCCCGTGTTCCGGGGACGTGACGCACCGGGTCTGACCGCTATCAGACGTAGTTCGGCGGTGTAGAGCTCGCCGTCGGCGTCCCGCAACCAGAGGTGGTCCAGGTCGGGCAGCATCTCGGTGACGGTGATCTCGCCGGAGCCCGCTTCGGCGGTACGACGGATCAGTTTGGCCATGAGGTTCACCATGGGCAGGCTGCGGAAGTCCACCGCCAGCGGCTTCTTCTCGCTCGGCACCCGGATGAAGCCCCGTTCGGGCAGCCCGTGCCGGGATCGCCAGAGCCGCGCGGCGGCGTAACGCGAGCGTTCGTCCTTGAGGGCGGCCCAGGTGGGCTCGGCGGCCGGGAACGTCCAGGCCTCGCGGCTCATGACCAGCCGGTCGACGGTGACGCGCGGCCGGTGCCGTGACGGGCCGAGAGGGCGGAACGCGTTGGTCGTCAGAGCGGTCAGCAGGTCTCCGGCGGCTTCCAGGAACGGGTGGGTCCGGTCCTCCTCGCGGTGCCGTACGACGAGGACCTCGCCTTCTCGTGTCACGGAGTAGTCCAGGATGGAGTGCATGGTGATGCCGGGCGGGGGTTCGGCCGCCTCCCCCCCGATGCTCAGGTAGGCGTTGCCCGGCAGCATGAGTTCGGTGGCCCGGGACATGCGCGAGGTCGTCAGCGGCGAGTCCGCCCGGGGAACGATCAGCAGCCGGCCGTCCGGGTGGCTGGCCGCCGTCGCCTCACGCAGCCGGCCGGGATCGGGGTGCTGGCTGACGAAGGACCTGTTCTCGATGGTGTTGGCCGCGCAGTGCAGTTCGCCGAGCACGTAGCCGGCCTCGCCGCGCGCCAGGGCTTCGGCGTCGGTGGCGATCACCATGAGGTCCGGGGAGAACCAGCGGGCGCCGCTCCACCGGGGCGACCCCACCGGGAACTCGAGGGCGACCCGATCGGCGATGCCGGCGACCGAGACCCGGTGCTCCCGGACGTCCGCTGACGGCAGGCTGAGGATCCTGGCCCACTTCTCCTGGAACTCCGCCACCACCTCGTCGACGATCTCCGATTCCGGGCTGAGGGTGAGCTGCCCGAGTTCCGGCATGAGGGAGGTCAGGAGCTGGAGCAGCGGCATGTCCGCGCGGCCGGTCCTCGCGGTCTCCCGGTCGAAGATCTGACGCGCCAGGGCACCGTAGCGGCCACCGACCGTGTTGACGAGCCACAGCGCACTGTCCAGCAGCAAACCCAGCGGTGCGGCCAGAGCGGCGAGCGCCCGGGAACCCACCTGGACCTCGGCCGAGCGGACGGTGTCCTCGTAGACCAGCGTCCGGCCGGCGTACAGTCCGCCCGAGCGGCGGCCGGCCTCCCGGCCGGTGAGCCGCTCGAAGGTGTCGGCGAGCTCCCGCTGGGCCTTCATCAGCCTGTCGGCGTCCCCCGCGGCGGCGGCCACACCGTCCCGCGCCGCTGTCAGCTCCTCCAGTGGCCGCCTGATCCGGTCGCGGACCGACGGATCGGCGATCGCCTCGATCCGTGCCGCCAGCGTCCGCTCCGGCCAGGGCTCCAGCGGGCCGGACAGGTCGATCCGGACCGCGCCGACCTCGCGCAGCCGCAACAGGGCCGCCACCGTGGCCGGGGCCGGCGGGTCACCGACGATCTCCCGCACGGTCCGGTGTCCGTCGCACAGCGCCAGGACCCGCAGTTCCGCGACCGTCAGCGTCACCGGCCTGCCGAACGGCCGGCGCAACAGCCTGCCGGTGAGCGACGCCGACAGCGCGCGCCGGGGACGCAGCCAGAACCACACCTCGGGCAGGGCGGCCAGCGTCTCGGCGAGCGTGCTGATCGCCCAGTCCTCGAAATAGGTGGTGCGCCGGGACAGGAACCCCGTCCCGGGGTCCACGACGATCCCCGTGTCCTCCGGCACCAGCCGGGCCCAGCCGAACGGACCGAAGAATCCCACCGTGTCGTTCTTGAGGCAGTAACGCTGCAGGTAGGTCGCGATGGTCAGCTCATGGCGGCGACCGCCGCGCGTGGCGCGGGGCTCGCCCGCCGCCACCTTGTCCAGGGTGAAGCGGACCACCTGCGGGCTCTGCCACGCCACCGCCTCGCGGAAGGCGCCGTCCACCGCGATCCGGCCCATGGCGGCGGACAGGCGCTCGGCGGCCTCGGCGTAGGCCTCCTCGTAGCCCGCTCCGGAGTCGGCGGCGGCGGCGAGCTCGTCGTCGCAGATCTCCAGGAACCTCCCGGCGGGGAATCCGGCGCCGCGCAGCGCGACGTCGCGCCACACGAACCAGCCGGTGCCGCCCAGCGGCACGTGATGCTCGCTCATCAGGTCTCGATCTCATCCAGCAGGGCGGCGAACTCGGCCGCTCCGTACTGCTCGCCTTGAGCCCGCAGGACCAGTCGCGCCAGTTCCTCCACCGTGGGTGCCTCGAAGACCTGGCGGAGGGAGAGCTCGATGACGAAGGACTCCCTGATCCTGGCGGTGAGCTGGGTGGCCAGCAGGGAGAAGCCGTTCAGCTCGAAGAAGGTGTCGTGGACGCCGACCCGTTCGGCTTGGAGCAGTTCCTCGAAGATCTCGGTCAGGCGACGCTCGATCGGTGTGCGGGGGGCCACGTAGGTGTCGGCGGGCGGGCCGTCGGAGGCATGCTGGGGAAGCGCGGCGAGGTCGTAGCCGCCGTCCGGGGTTAGCGGCAGGCTCTCCAGCAGGAGCAGGTGCCCGGGGATCAGACGGTCGGGCAGCCGGTTGCGCAGATACTGGGTGATCTTGACGGTGTCCTGCTCGGGGTCGGGTCCCGTCACGTAGCCGACCAGCGCGAGGCTGCCGTCGTCCATGACCTGCTCGGTCACCAGCGCGTCACGGACCTCCGGCAGTTCGCGCAGGACGGCCACGACGTCCCTCAGATCATCGCCCGGGTTCTCTCCGCTGCGGGCGACGAATTCCAGCGTGCCGTCGCTCCAGCGGCGCGCGAGGTCGCCGGTGCGGCCGGTCCCGACGCAGAGCTCGGCGACCTCGCCGGTGGCGGCCGGCCCGCCGCCGGCGAGGCTGAGCCGTACGGCGGGGCCGGTGCCCAGGGGGACGACCGTCGGCGCGGACTCCTCTGCCCAGTCCTCCGGAACCGGGTAGGCGGCTGCGGGCCGCCCGTCACGGCCGAGGCGGTGCACGCCGACGGCCCGGCAGCCCGGTGCCAGGCGGCGCAGCGTGGCGATGTCGCAGGCCAGCAGGTCGCCTGAGTTCTCGATGAAGGCGTAGCGCAGAGCGGGCAGCCGCTCGCCCGCCAGGGCTCGCAGGATCGGCGGCGTCAGGTAGGCGACGGTGATCTCCTCTTCCCGCAGCCAGTCCGGCAGGTTCCCGGCGGATTCCCGCAGCACCAGGGTCCCGCCGGCGCGCAGCGCACTGGAGACGGCCGAGATCAGGTGGCCGGGCAGCGTGGACAGCACGGCGAAGCGGTCGCCGGGGGTGAGGTCGGCGTGGGGGGCCGCCGGTCCGGGCAGGACGGGCCGGCCCGCCGCCTCCTGCTCACCGCCGGCTCCGCCGATGAGCGAGCTGAGGTCGAGCGTGGTGTCCGGCGCGTCGCCGGCCGGGCTCACGTCCACCACCGTGTCCACCCCGAGGAAGTGAACGGGCACCGAGCCGGCGTCCTCGATCACTGTGAACGGCACGCCCGCCTCCGCGCACCCCAGAACCGCGGCCACGAACGCGGCCGACCGTCTGCGCACCACCCCGTAGTGGGCCGGTGCCCGTCCGGCCAGTGTCTCGGCGACCCGGCCGGCCGCCTGAGCCAGCCACGGGTAGCTCCACTCCCCCAGGTCGTCCCGCACCGCCGTTCCGGTCCGCGGCCAGGGCGGCGCCGTCTCCTCCGGCGGAGGGCCGCCGGGCGGGAGCTCGTCGTGGCCGTCGGTGAGCGGGTGGTCCAGGATGTTCCTCCCCGGATCCGCGACCGCGGCTTCCAGCACGGCCTGGAGGTGGGTGAGCAGGGTGCGCATCATCTCCGGGTCGTAGCGGTCGGCGTTGAAGTCGAGGAAGATCCGGAGTGCTTCGTCGACCTCCTGGGCGGTCATGGTGAGATCGAACTTGCTGGGAAGCGTGATCGATTCCAGCGGCTTGACGTCGACGCCGCCGATCCGTTCCGGCTCCGGGCTGTCGATCATGTTGAGGAGGACCTGGAAGAGCGGGGAGCGACGAGGGTCGCGCGGGACCTGGAGCTCCTTGACGATGACGTCGAAGGGAGCGTCCGCGTGCGCCAGCCCCTCCAGCGCGACCTGCCTGGACCGGCCGAGGAGGTCGGCGAAGCTCGGGTCGCCGGACAGGTCGATCCTGAAGGGCAAGGTGTTGACGAAGAAGCCGATCAGCCCGTCCGTGCCCTCGGCGGCGCGTCCCGCCACCGGCACGCCGATCACCATGTCCCGCTGGCCGCACCAGCGTGACAGGACGGCGGTCAGTCCCGCCATCATCGTCATGAACATGGTCACGCCGTAGCGGCGGCACAGGTCGTGCATCGCCGCGGTCAGCGACTTCGGCAGAGCCAGCTCCAGGTGGTGGCCGGGAGAGGTGCGCAGCGGGGCCAGGCTCCTGCGGGTGGGCAGGGCGAGCGGGGGCGGCGGGTCGGCCAGGCGCTCGCTCCAGTAGCCGACCTCCCGCCGCAGCGCCGCCCCGCTCAGGGACTCGCGCTGCCAGAGCGCGTAGTCGCGGTACTGGATCGGGAGTTCGGCCAGCCCGGCGCGGTCGGCGTCGCCGCCGGCCTCGTAGAGCGCCGACAGTTCACGGACGAGGAGGCCGACCGACCAGGCGTCGGAGACGATGTGGTGCATCGTGACCGAGAGCAGGTGCTCGGTCTCGGCCAGCCGGAGCAGCGCGCAGCGGAAGAGTGGGCCGGTGGCCAGGTCGAAGGGCGTCGCCGCCTGCAGGTCCGCCAGCAGATGAGCGGTCTCGCGCGGGTCTCCCCGCTCACCGGTGAGGTCGGCGAAATCGAGGGCCCAGTCGTCGCCGAGCGCGTCCACGACCTGGGTCGGCCGGTCGTTCACCACCGGGAACCGGGTGCGCAGCGTCTCGTGGCGGAGCAGGATCGCGCGGATGCTCGCCTCCAGCGCGGGGAGGTCGAGCGGGCCGGTCAGCAACCTCCGGCCGTGGACGTTGTAGGCCGCTCCCGGCCGTACCTGGTCCTCCAGCCAGAGACGCTCCTGTTCGAAGGAGAGCACCGGGTCGGCGTCCGCGGGCCGCCGTCCGATGGCACGTGTCCCGGGCACCGGCCGTGCTCCCGCCGCCACCGCGGCGATCGTGGGCGAGGCGTAGAACTCCTTGATCTGGATCTGGAGGCCCAGCGTCTTGCGGATACGCGCCACGACCTTGGGGACGAGCAGCGAGTGACCGCCCAGCTCGAAGAAGTCGTCGAAGATCCCCAGATCCGGGCATCCCAGGGCATCGCGCCAGATCGCGGCGACCGCCTCCTCATCGGGGGTACGGGGCGAGTGTGCCATGGCCACAGGGTAGGCAGGCCGTTCCGGCGGGGCGACGCCCCACTTCATGTGACATCTCAGCCCGCAGTGCCCTCGGTACGTTCGTGATCCGGAGGTACGATGCGACGCGATCTTCCTGACTTCCCGACCGCCGCCGACGCGACCACCCTGGCCGAGCTACTGCGCTGGCGGGCCAGGCGTCAACCGGAGCGCGTCGGCTTCGTGTTCCTGGGTGAGCACCCCGGCGGTGAGCGGCCGGTGACCTACGCCCACCTGGACCGGCGGGCCCGGGCGATCGCCGGTGAGCTCCGGCGCGCCGGAGTCGGCCCGGCCGACCGGGTGCTGCTCCTCTACCCGCCCGGTGAGGACTTCCTCACCTCCTTCCTCGGCTGCATGTACGCCGGTGCGGTGGCGGTGCCCACGTTCCCCCCCGACCCGCTGCGGCTGGACCGGACGCTGCCCCGCCTGCTGACGATCGTGGCCGACGCGCGGCCCGCCGCGCTGCTGACCGTCGCGGCCCTGCTCCCCCTGGCCGGCGACCTGCCCCTGGGGGACCTGGCCTGGATCGCGACCGACACCGCGCCGGACGACGAGGGGGAATGGGCCGGCCCTGGAGCCGACGCCTCCGCGCTGGCCCTGCTGCAGTACACCTCGGGCTCCACCGCCGAGCCGAAGGGTGTGATGCTCACCCACGGCAACCTGCTGCACAACTCGGGGCTCGTTCAGGAGCTCTTCGGCACCGACGCGGCCATGCGCGGGCTGAGCTGGTTGCCGCCGTACCACGACATGGGCCTCATCGGCGGGCTCCTGCAGCCGCTGTTCGCCGGGTTCCCCATGTGGCTGATGTCCCCGGTCGACTTCCTGCGGCGTCCGGCGAGCTGGCTGGAGGCGATGTCGCGGCTGGAGCTGACGTTGAGCGGCGGGCCGAACTTCGCCTACGACCTGTGCGTCAGGAAGACCACGCCGGAGCAGCGGGAACAGCTCGACCTCAGCGCGTGGCGCGTGGCCTTCAACGGGGCCGAGCCGATCCGGCGCGCCACCCTGGCGCGCTTCGCCGAGGCGTTCGCACCCGCGGGTTTCCGTCCCGAGGCGTTCTTCCCGTGCTACGGCCTGGCCGAGGCCACGCTCATCGTGAGCGGCGGATTCGCCCCCGTCTCCGGGGAAGGTTCCGGGGAGGGTCCGGTCGGCTGCGGGCGGGGCGGCGCCGGCCAGGAGGTGCGGATCGTCGATCCGGTGACCGCAAGGCCGTGCCCCGCCGGGCACGAGGGCGAGGTGTGGTTGCGCGGGCCGAGCGTGGCCGGCGGGTACTGGAACCGGCCGGAGGAGAACCGGGAGGTGTTCCAGGCCGAGCTCGCGGACGGCGGCGGGCCGTACCTGAGGACCGGGGACCTGGGGAGGCTCGCCGGCGGCGAGCTGACCATCACGGGCCGGCTCAAGGACCTGATCATCGTCAGGGGCCGCAACCACTACCCGCAGGACCTGGAGGCCACCGCCGAGCGGGCCCATCCCCTCCTGCGGCCGGGCTGCGGGGCGGCGTTCACCGTGGAGCACGACGAGCCCGCGATCGTGCACGAGATCGTCCGCGACGCCGGCGACGTTGACGTCGCGGAGGTGGCGCGGGCGATCAGGACCCTGGTGGCCGGGGAACACGGCCTGCACATCGGGCTGGTGGTGCTGATCCCGGCCGGCTGCCTGCCCAAGACCACCAGCGGCAAGGTACGCCGGCGGGTCTGCCGGGACCTGCTGCTGGCCGGGGAGCTGCCCGAGATCGGCCGCAGCTCGGCCGACATGGAGACCTACCTGCGCGAGCAGGCCGCCGCCGTCTGCGGGCTGCCCGCCTCCGACATCGCCCGCGAACTTCCCCTGCTGGCCCTGGGCATGGACTCACTCGCCGCCCAGGAGCTGACCCAGCGGGTCCAGGCCGAGCTGGGGGTGCGGCTCCCGCTGGGCGACCTCCTCGGCGGCGCCTCCCTGGCCGACGTCGCCTCCCTCGTCACCGATCTCCCGCTCCCGGAACCGGCCGGCGGGCCGGTCGCCGGTGGGGACTCCGGGGCACCGGCGACCCCCCGGATGTCGCAGGGGCAGCGGGACCTGTGGTTGCTGCACCGGCTCGAACCGGAGAGCACGGCCTACACCACGGCGGCCGCGTTCCGGCTGGACGGGCTGCTCGACGCGGAGGCGTTGCGTCGGGCCCACGACCGCCTCCTGCGGCGGCATCCGGCGCTGCGGACCGTCTTCGCCGAACGGGACGGCGAGCCCGTGCCGGTCGTCCGGCCGGCCGCCCCGGAGTCCTTCTCGGTGTCAGAGCTCGGGGAGGCGGAGCTGGAGGCCCGGATCGAGGCCGACGCGAACCGGCCGTTCGACCTCGCCTGCGGCCCGCCGGCCCGGCTGCACCTCTACCGGCTCACCGACGACACGCACGTGCTGCTGTTCGCCGCGCATCACATCGTGACCGACTTCTGGTCCACGATGGTCCTCGGCCGGGAACTGGAGGCGCTGTACGGCGAGGAGACCGGTGGCCCGGCGGCCGGGTTGCCCGCCCTGGACGCCGGTCCGGCCGGCGTGCCGTCCCGGCGGGAGGAGCAGGCGGGTCGCGGGGACCGGCCCTCGCTCAGCGGTCCGGGCGGGACCCGCAGGTTCAGGATCGGCGCGCCGCTGACCGCCGGACTGGTACGCCGCGCGGCGGCGGAAGGGGTGACGCCCAGCGTCTTCCTGCTCGCCGCCCACCAGGCGCTGCTGCACCGGCTCACCGGCCAGGACGACCTGGCGGTCGGCGTCCCCTTCGCGGCCCGCACGCAGCCTCACCTGGCCGGCGTCGTCGGTCACTTCATGAACCCGGTGCCGATCCGCAGTCATGCCCGCGACACCTTCCGCGAGCTGCTGGCCCAGACCAGGACCCAGGTGATCGGCGCGCTGGAGCGCCAGGAGCACCGCGACGCGGCCCGGTTCCGGACGATGTTCGTCTTCAACCAGCCGACCGCCGCCGACGTCACGGCCTTCCCGGCGCTGCTGCTCGGTCACGCCGGCGTCCGGCGCCCGTTCGGCGGGCTGCGGGCCGAGTCGCTCCCGGTCAGCCTGGGCGAGTGCGCCATGGATCTGGAGCTGTCGCTCACCGCGCTCGACGGCGACATCCACGGCTGCCTCCGCTTCCGGACCGACGCCTTCGACGAGGACGCGGCGGATCGGTTCGTCCGGCACTTCACGGCCCTGCTCGAGGCCGTGGTCGCCGAGCCCGGCGCCGCGCTGGGCTCGGTCCCGCGTGCCGGCGCCGAGGAGCGCACCCTCCTGCTCGGCGGGTGGAGCACCGGCGGGCCCGCGCCGGAGGCCGAACTCCCGGTGTCCCGGCTCGTCGAGGAGCAGACGCTCCGCTCACCGCATGCGACGGCCATCGTGGCGGGCGGCGAGTCGCTGTCCTACCTGGAGCTGGACCAGCACGCCAACCGGCTCGCGCACCTGCTGCGCGCCAAGGGCGTCGGCTCCCGTGGCCGGGTCGGCATCTGCCTGGAACGCGGCTCCGGCATGGTCGTGGCGATGCTCGCCAGCGGCCGGGCCGGCGCGGCGTACGTGCCGATCGATCCGCTGAGCCCCGCCGACCGCGTCGCCGCCGTCTTCGCCGACGCCGGTGTGGACGCCGTGGTGAGCCAGGAGGCACTCGCCGACAAGCTCCGGGGCGTCACCGCTCCGCTGGTCCTGCTGGACGCGGATCGGCCGGAGATCCTCAACCGCCCGGTCACGGCGCTGCCGCCGCCCGCGCTGGACGACCCGGCCTACGTCGTCTACACCTCGGGCACGAGCGGGACGCCGAAAGGGGTGGAGGTCCCGCACCGAGCGCTGTCGGCCTTCACCCGGCAGGCCGCCGAGCTGTACGGCATCGGCCCGGACGATCGGGTGCTGCAGTTCGCCTCGATCGGATTCGACGCCAGCGTCGAGGAGATCTATCCCACCCTCACCCGTGGCGCGCGCCTGGTCCTGCGCACGGACCGGATGCTGGCCGACCCGGGCACGTTCCTGGCCGCCTGCGCGGCACAGGGAGTGACCGTGCTCGACCTGCCGACGGCGTTCTGGCACGAGCTCGTCGACGCGCTGGACACACCGGACACACCGGAGACACCGGAGACACCGGAGACGCTGCCCGCCACGGTCCGGCTCGTCATCATCGGCGGCGAGAAGGCGCTGCCGGAGCGGGTGGCGGCCTGGCACGCCACGGTCGGCGGACGCGTCCGGCTGGTCAACACCTACGGGCCCACCGAGGCGACCGTCGTCGCGACCGCCCACGAGCTCGATCGGCCAGGCCGCGAGGTCCCCATCGGCCGGCCGCTGGCGGGGGTCCGCGCCTACGTGCTCGACACCGCGTGCCGGCCCGTGCCCGCCGGTCTGACCGGTGAGCTGTATCTCGGCGGCGCCGGACTGGCCCACGGCTACCTGAACCGCCCCGGCCTGACCGCCGAGCGGTTCGTCGCGGATCCCTTCGGCCCCCCCGGCGGGCGGCTCTACCGCACCGGTGACCTGGTGCGTCACCTGTCCGACGGCACGCTGGTCTTCGTGGCCCGCTCCGACCGGCAGATCAAGCTGAGCGGTTACCGCGTGGAGCCGGGCGAGGTCGAGGCGGCGCTGCGCGGGCTGGACGGCGTCACCGACGCCGCCGTGGTGCGCGACGGCAAGTCCTTGCTCGCCTACGTGGTGCCGGAGACGTGCGTGGCCGACGAACTGCGGACGGCGCTGCACGCCGTGCTGCCCGGCTACATGGTCCCGGCCCGGTATGTGCCGCTGCCCGCGCTGCCGCGCACCCTCAACGGCAAGATAGATCTCAGCGCGCTGCCCCGGGTGACGGCACCGCGGCGGCCGAGCGTGCAGGAGCCGTTCCGCACACCGCAGGAGCGCGCGCTGGCGGAGATCTGGCGCGAGGTGCTCGACGTGGAGGAGGTCGGCAGGACCGACGACTTCTTCGCGGTGGGGGGACACTCCCTGTCCGCGACCAAGATGCTGGCGCGGGTGAACGACGTCCTCGGCCGTGACCTGCCGCTCCGGGCGGTGTTCGAGACCCCTGTCCTGGCCGACCTGGCGGACCGGATCCGCCACGCGCCGCAGGCCCTGTCCCGGCGGGTGCCACCCGCCCCGCGGGACCGGCCGCTGCCGCTCTCGTTCGTCCAGGAGCGGATCTGGTTCCTGCAGCAGCTCGACCCGGAGAGCACCACCTACAACGTGCCGCGTGCCCTCCGCCTGCGGGGACGGCTCGACGTGGCGGCGATCGCCAGGACCCTGGACGATCTCGAAGTCCGGCACGAGATCCTGCGGACGACCTTCCCCGAGGTCGACGGCGAGCCCTTCCAGGAGATCGGCGAACCGCGCGGAATCCCGCTGACCGTCGTCGACGGCAGTGAGGACCTGCTCCAGGAGTTCATCCTCACAGCCGGTCAGGAACCCTTCGACCTGGCGAAGGGGCCCCTGCTGCGGGTCACGCTGGTCCGCCTGGCGGCCGATGACCACGTCCTGGTCGTGGTGGAGCACCACATGGTCCACGACGGGTGGGCCCAGGGAGTGTTCCTCCGCGACTTCCTGGAGCTCTACGAGGCCCATGCCACCGGCCGGCCGCCCCGCCTGCCCGAGCTGCCCGTCCAGTACGCCGACTTCGCCGCCTGGCAGCGGCGGACCTTCCAGGGCGAGCGGCTGCGATCCCTGCTCGACTTCTGGCGGGAACGGCTGCGCGGCGCGCCGCCGCTGCTGTCGGTGCCCGGCGACCGGCCCCGCCCCGAGGTGCTGGGTTCACGCGGCGGCGAGGAGACCCTCTTCATCGAGGGGTCGCTCGCCCGGCGGCTGCGCGAGTACGGCCGGGACCACGACGCCACCCTGTTCATGACGATGTTCGCGGCCTTCGCCCTGCTGCTGCGCGAACGCAGCGGGCAGGAGGACATCGTGGTCGGCAGCGGCATCGCCAACCGGCAGCGTCCCGAACTGGAGAACCTGCTCGGGATGATCATCAACACGGTCCTGCTGCGCGTCGACCTCTCCGGCCGTCCCGGCTTCCCCGAGGTGCTGGACCGGGTGCGGGAGGTCTGCCTGGAAGCCTACGCCCATCAGGACATGCCGTTCGAGAAGCTGGTGGAGAGCCTGCGTCCCCCGCGCAGCCTCAGCCACACCCCGCTTTTCCAGGTGATGTTCAACTTCCTCGACACGCCGATGCCGTCCCTGCTGGTTCCCGGCCTCGACGTCGAGGTGCTGAACGCCCACAACCGTTCCTCGAAGTTCGACCTGAACGTGGTGGTCATCCCGCACGCCGGACAGCGCCTGGGCCTGGTCTCGGGGCCGGACGCGCCGGAGCGGATCGCGGTGCTGCTGGAGTACAACACCGACCTGTTCACCGCGGCCACCATCCGCGGCCTGCTGGCCGAGTACCTGGAGATCCTCACCGAAAGCGTCGAGCCATGACATCGTTGCCCGCCCTGTTCCTGGCGACCCGCGCTGAGCATCCGGAGAGGCCGGCGGTCACCTGCGGCCCGCAGACCCTGTCGTACCGCGAGCTGGCCGACGCGGCCGGGAGCCTGGCGGCCGAGCTCAGACGTCGCGGTGTGAGCAGGGGCGAGCTCGTCGGCCTGCGTGTGGCCCGATCCGTCGACGTCGCGGTGGCCGTGCTCGGCATCATGCTGGCCGGGGCGGCCTACGTGCCGCTCGATCCACGCTACCCGGCCGAACGCCTGCGCCTGATAACCGAGGAGTGCCGGATCTCCCACGTCGTGGGCGACTCCGTGCCGGTCCGGGGCCACCCGCCCGCGACCGTCCCGCCGGACCTGGAGGCGGGCGACACGGCCTATGTGATCTACACCTCCGGCTCCACCGGGCGGCCCAAGGGCTGCGTGGTGACCCACGGCAACGTGCTCAGCCTGCTCGACGCCGCGCTGCCGCTCTTCGACGTGGGCCCGGACGACCGATGGGCCCTGTTCCACTCGGTCAACTTCGACCTGTCGGTGTGGGAGATGTGGGGTCCGCTGGCCACCGGCGGCACGGTGGTCGTCGTGGACGAGGACGCCTCCCTCGATCCGGGCGAGCTCATCGGCCTGCTGATCCGCGAGCGGGTCACCGTGCTGAACCAGGTCCCCTCGGTCTTCCGCATGCTGGCCGAGGCGCACGAGGACGAGGGGTGCCCGCCGCTGCCGCTGCGCTACCTCATCTTCGGCGGCGACGCCGTCGACCTCGACGCCACCGCGCGCTTCCTGGCGGCACTGCCTCCCGGCACCGGACCCGTCGCGGTCAACATGTACGGCATCACCGAGACGACCGTGCACGCGACCTTCAAGGAACTCGACCCGGTCACCTTGCGCGGGGCCAACCCCTCGCCGATCGGCAGGCCCCTGCCCAGCCTGGGCATCACGCTGCGCGACCCGGACGGGTCGGAGGTGCCGGCCGGCGAGGTGGGCGAGATCTGGGTGTCCGGAGCCGGCGTGGCCGCGGGCTACCTGGGCCGCGACGACCTGACCGCCGAACGCTTCGTCGTGGTGGACGGGGTGCGCCACTACCGCTCCGGGGACCTGGCCCGGCGGGTGCCGGGCGGGGAGTTGCAGTACCTCAGCCGGATCGACCGCCAGGTGAAGCTGCGCGGGATGCGCATCGAGCTGCCGGAGATCGAGATCGTCCTGCGCTCCTGCGCCGGCGTGCGGGACGCGGCGGTGCTGCTGGAGACCGACGACGCCGTGGGCGAGCTGCTGGTGGCCTACGTCGCGGCCGATGACACGTTCGACCCGGGGCGGGCCCGGGCCGAGTGCGCGCGGGTCCTGCCCTCCCACATGCTGCCCACCAGGTTCGAGCGGCTGGCCACGCTGCCGCTGTCACCCTCGGGAAAGGTGGATCACCGGGCCCTGAGCAGATCCGCTCAGTAGATGACGCGGTGGTCGGCCGCCGGCCGCCACCCGCGCGAGCCGCGGAGGTTGCGGGTGATGTTGAGCCGCTTGAGCCACCGGTCCGAACCGTCGTAGCGCGGCCGGAACGACTTACGGCCGTGCACGGCGCGGAAGTTGTCGATGAACACCAGGTCTCCCGGCCGCAGGCGGACGCTGCGCATCTTGGCCTCGATCTCCGCGCACAGGGCTTCGAAGGCGCGCAGCGAACGCTCCGGCCAGCCGTCGGTCTTCATGTGGTAGGGGTCGAGCGCCATGTACGGGTCGAGGCTGTCGCCGAAGAGGATCGGCCGCTTCACCGGGTCGTCGTTCCACGACTGGATGAGCTCGAAGCTCCGGATCCGGAGCCGGTCCACCACCGGATCCCCGGTGGACTGCCGGGCGTTCTGCGGCTGGTGGGAGTTGTCCGGCATCTGGGTGAACTCCGGCTCGAACAGCGCCGCGACGTCGAGCGAGGACCAGTCGAGGTCGCCGGCGTCGCAGACCGTCGTCTCCACCGCGTCCGGATTCTTCAGGCACATGAGCGCCACGTAGTCGCCGCGGCACGGGTGGAAGGCGTCCTCGGTGTGCCAGGAGAGGTGCTGCAGGCTGTTGGAGCCGATCTCGTAGTTCTCGTGCCCCTTGATCGGGAGCACGTCGTGCATGATCCGGCCGTCCTGCTGGGTCGCCCAGCCGAAGACGTCGCCCAGGACGGACGCGCACAGCAGGAAGAAGATCTCCTGGGTGAAGGACGGCGAGCCGTACTGGCTGTCGCGCCAGTGCTCGGGGGTGGGCCCGAGCAGTTCCTCGTCCACCGCCAGGCCGGACAGCACGCACAGGGCGGAGGGCTCGCCGAGGCGGAAGTCCTCCAGGAACTCCACAAGACGTGTCGGCAGGGACCTGGCCAGCACCCTGGCCTGCCGGATCAGTTCGGCGTCCTCGATGGTGTCGTACATCTTGGCGATCTCGGTGAGCAGCGGCGCCAGCTGCGCTCCGTCCTGCGGCGTCAGCGTGAGCTCATGCACGGTACAGCTCCTCCACATACTTCTTGGCCCCGTCCAGCTCGGTCCGCATCCACTGGAGCTGCTCGGCGTACTCCTCGGCGGAGTCACCCGGCGACTTCACGTTCGTCATGATCAACTCACTGCCCCGATGATTGGCGGTGACCCGGTACGGGATGAAGATCTCGGTACCGTCCGGGAGGATCACCCTGTGGTCCAGCAGGAGCAACTCCCGGTGGAAGAGGCTGGAGAGCACGACAGGGCCCTGCGGACCCGTGACGTCGTAGGTCGTCTCCGACGTCCGTTTCACGGCGAGGGCGAAGGGCGAGAACCGGGGCCAGTCCTCGACGTTGGCCACGACCCGCCAGACGAACTCCGGCGGGGCCTCGATCGAAACGCTGTAGGTGTCCGACCGCTCAGTGCGGCACTCCACGCGCATCCTCCTCGATTCTGGCGGCGAGCTCTCGCAGCGAAGGGTTGGCGAACAGGTCGCGGACCGGCACCTCGACGCCGAAGGCACCGCGGATGCGGGCGATGAGCCGGGTGGCGTGAAGCGAGTTGCCGCCCAGGCCGAAGAGGTCGCCGCCGACGCCGACCTGCTCGACGCCGAGCAGGTCGGCCACCGTGGCGGCGAGCCGGCGTTCGGTCTCGGTGACCGGCGGCAGGTGGGGCACCTCGGCCGCGGCGGGTGCTCCGGCCGGCTCGGCGGCGAGCGAGACCCGCTCGGTGTCCAGCGCGAGCGCGGAGCCGAAGCTCCCGGCATGCTCGGCATGGGTCAGGACCAGGCCGGGCACCGGCTCTCCCGGGGCGACCTGGACGGCCTGCCCTCCCGTCTTCCACACGGCCAGCAGGGCGGTGACGAGGTCCGCGCCGGGTGGCAGGCAGAGGGCGACCCGGTCGCCGGAGCCGACACCGGCCCGCCGCAGCCGGTTGGCGAGCCGGCCGGCCGCCGCGTCGAGCTGCCGGTGCGTCCACCGGATGCCGTCGCCGTCGACCAGGGCCACCTCGCCCCCACCCGGGTGCCGCGCCAGCAGGTCGGTGTCGCGGAGCACCCGGTCGCGTTCCGCGGCCGTCAGGATCTCGATGTCGCCGACGCGGGCACCGGGTGCGGCGACGGCTTCACCGAGCGCGGTGAGGTAGTGGTCGATGAACCGATCGATCCGGTCGGCGTCGAACAGGTCGGTGGAGTACTCGACCGACAACGGGAGGGTCCCGTCGGGCGAGTCCGAGACGTCGACGGAGATGTCGTAGAGGGCGTAGCGCTCGGGAACGACGATGGGCTCGATGCTCACCTCGCCGAGCACGAGGTCGGCCGCGCCGATGTCGCGCGGCAGGAGGGTGAGGCCGATCTGGAACAGCGGATTGCGTCCGGCGGCCCGCTCCGGCCGCAACGCGTCGACGACCAGGTTGAACGGCACGTCCTGGTGCGCGGTGGCGTTCAGGATGGTGTCGTGGCAGCGGCGGACCAGCTCACCGAAGGTGGGGTCGCCGTCGAGGGGGGTCCGCAGGACCAGGGTGTTGCCGAAGAATCCGACCAGGCCCTCGATGTCGGCCCGGGTCCGGCCCGAGAAGATGGAACCGATCGGCAGGTCGCGCTGCCCGGTGTAGCGGTGCAGCACGACCAGCAGCGCGGCCTGCAGCACCGCCAGCAGGGAGACCCGGTGTTCTCGCGCGCAGGCGCGCACCGCGGCGCTCAACTCGTCGGGCGTCTGCCGCGCGATGGTGTCGCCGCGGCCGGTGGGCCGGTCGGGACGCGGCCGGTCGGCGGGGAAGGACACGACGGGCAGGTCGGCCAAGGTCTCCCGCCAGTAGCCGAGCCGGTGCTCCAGCTCGGCCCCGCGCAGCCGGCGGCGCTGCCAGGCGGCGTAGTCGGCCGGCTGCACCGGCAGCGGCTCCAGGTCCGCCTCGCCTCCGGCCGCGTACAGGGCCGACAGTTCGCCGCCGAGCACGGCGGCCGACCAGCCGTCGGCCACGATGTGGTGGAAGACCAGCACCAGCGCGTGCTCGTCCGGGGCGATCCGGGCCAGCGCGTACCGGAACACCGGCCCCTGCGCCAGGTCGAACGGCCTGGCGCACTCGTCGGCGGCCCACCGCTCGACGTGGTCGGCTGGAAGGTCGATCGGCTCCAGGCGTACGGCCGGCGGCGGGTCGATCACCTGGCGCGGCACCCCGTCCTGGTTCAGGAACCTGGTGCGCAGCGCCTCGTGCCGCGTCACGAGGCGCTGCAGGGCCCTCTCCAGCGCCTCGACGTCCAGGCGGCCGCGGATCCGCAGCGGGAACGGGATGTGGTACACGGTCGAGGCGGGGTCGTACTGGTTCATGAACCAGACCGCCTCCTGCTGGAAGGTGCAGGCCAGCGCGCCGTCGCGGGGAACCGGGACGGGACCGGCGTTCAGCGCCGCCCGCTTCGCGCGTTCGCCGGCCAGCCGGCGTTCCAGCTCGGCGATCTTCTCGTCCAGCTCGTCGTCCGGCGCCGTGTCCGGCCCGCCGGAATCGAGGAGTGCCCGGGCCAGCCCCCGGACGCTGGGATGGGTCGCGAGCATGCCGACGCTCGCCCCGTCGATGCGGCTGACCACCCGGACCGCGGCGAAGGAGTCGCCCCCCAGGCCGAAGAAGCTCGCGGTGGGATCGACGTCCGGCACGCCGAGGACCTCGCGGAAGACCTCCGCGACCTTCTCCTCCAGCCGCGCGGCCTCCGCGCTGAGCGGCTCGGCCGGCGCCTCGGAGGCGACGGGGGCGAGCGGCGCGACGGCGTCGGGACCGGCCGCCGCGACCACGACCGAAAGGCGATCGGCGCTCGCCATCGCCTCGAAGACGGCGTGCAGGCGCGCCAGGACGTCGTCGACGAAGCCCTCGTCGAAGCGTTCGCGGTGGATCAGCACCTGCAGCTCGGAGACCGGTTGCGGCGCGACCGTCAGGGTCAGCGGGAAGCTGATCTTGTCGTACAGGGCGTCCCGGCGGAACGCGGGCCGCCCCGGTTGCCCGGCTCCGGCGGAGCCGACCGCCAGGGCGGCGTTCTCCAGGACGACCAGGCTCTCGAAGAGCGCGCGGCCCGGCGTACCCGCCCACGTCTTGATGTCGGCCAGCGGCGTGTACTCGTACCGGCGCATCTGCGCGTATCGATCCTGGATGTCGCGCAGCCACGCGCCGACGTCGCCGTCGTCCGGAACGCTCACCCGCACCGGCAGCGTGTTGGCGAACAGCCCGACCATCCGCTCGACCTGGGGCAGCTCGGCGGGCCTGCCGGAGCTGGTGGAGCCGAAGACGACGTCGGAGCGGCCGGTGTAGCGCCGCAGCACCACGGCCCACGCCGCCTGCACCAATGTCCCGAACGTGACGCGGTGGCGGGCCGCCGCCTCCCTCAGCCCCCGGCCGATCCGCTCGGGCAGATCCACCGTCCGGCGGCTGACCTCCCCGGTGCCGCGCCGCGGATCCCAGGGCCGCAGCGGGGCCAGGCGGCTGGGGGTGACGCCGGCGAGTGTGCGCGTCCAGAAGTCCTTGGTCGCCTCCGGGTCCTGCCGCTGCAGCCACGCGATGTAGTCGCGGTAGGGCGGCGGGTCCGGTGGGGTGGGCCCCCCGCCGGAGCGAGCCATGACCTCGGTCATGACGACCGCCACCGACCAGCCGTCCAGCAGGAGGTGGTGGTAGGTCCACGTCAGGCTGTGCCGGTCCTCCCCGAGCCGGACCAGGTGGAGGCGCTGCAGCGGCGCGGCCGTCAGGTCGAACCCGGCCGCCCGGTCCTCGGCGTGCAGCCGTTCGAGGCGTTCGCGCTGCTGTGCGGCGTCCAGGTGCGTCCAGTCGTGCCGGTGCACGGGCAGCGTCACGTCCCGGTGGACGACCTGGAGGGGCTTGTCGAGCCCTTCCCAGTGGAAGGACGTGCGCAGCGAGGGATGCGCCATGAGGACGGCGTTCCAGGTCCGCTCCAGGGCCTGGTAGTCGAGTGGCCCTTCCACCTCGTACATGTGCTGGCTGAGGTACATGTCGGCGGCGCCGTCATGCGTGCTGTGCAGCAGCATGCCCTGTTGGAGCGGTGAGAGTTCGTAGATGTCCTCGACGTCGCCCATGCCCTACTCCCCTCTCAAACCGCTCTGCAGGGTCTCCAGGAGCTCGGCCGGAGCGTCCTGGAACCGGTGGTGCCGCCCGGGGAAGACCAGGAAGGCGGTGTCGCCGCAGCCGGCCCACCCCTTCATCTCCTCGGGTCTCACCTCGGCGTCCTCGCTCCAGCCGATGGCGGTGATCGGGCACGCGAGCCGTACCGGATCCGGCACGAGGTAGCGCCGGCTCACCTCGACGTCCGCGCGGAGGATCCTGAGATAGATGGCGACCAGCTCGGGGTGCGGCGTGTTGCCCTGCTCCCGGATGGACTCCTCCAGCTCTGCCCGGAGCTCGGCGTCGCTCATGGTCAGCATCCGCCCCACGGGCCCGTCCTGCGGTGCCAGCTGCGAGGAGACGAACAGGCGCGCGGGAGGCCGGCCGGCCCGCTCCAGCCGGACGGCGACCTCGTACGCCGCGTAGGCCGACCAGCAGTGCCCGAACAGGGCGAAGGGTACATCCAGGTACGGCCACAGGCCGGTGATCATGGCGTCGGCCAGGTCCTGGAACGTGTCAGGCATCGGGTCGTCGAAGCGGCTCAGCCTGCCCGGCAGCTCCACCGGCAGGAACTCCACGGAGTTCCGCTCCTGCGGCCAGGCGCCGAACACGCCGGTGCCGCATCCCGCGTGCGGGAGGCAGAACACCCGTCCGGCCGCACTGGGCGAGGGTTCACGTTCCAGCCAGACCGTCATGTCAGCGCGCGCTCAACGGGCGCAGATCGGTCCAGTTCCGCTCCACGTACTCCAGGCACGCCTCACGGGAGTCCTCACCGTGGACCACGCGCCAGCCCGCGGGCACGGTGAGGTGGCCCGGCCAGAGCGAGTGCTGTTCCTCGTCGTTGACCAGCACCAGGAAGGCACCATCGGGATTGTCGAACGGGTTCATGCCAGGGTCTCCTTCGACGGGTTGTGGAACGGGATGGAACCGGACACGCCGCTACCGGGGCACCGCCGTACCGAGCACGCGCACGCGCTCGCCGGCCAGCGTCATCTCCAGACGTCCGCCACGTTGGGAGAGCTGCAGCGCGGTGAGCCGGGTACGGCCCAGCCGTTCGGCCCAGTACGGCGCGAGCTTGCAGTGCGCGCTGACGCACACCTGGTCCTCGTTCACGCCGAGGGCCGGGAAGAAGGTCCGCGACACGAAGTCCACGTCGGACGAGGCCCGCGCGGTCACGATGTGACCGCGGAACGGCTGGGCGGCCAGCGCCGCGAAGTCGGGCCGGACGGCGGCCACGGCCTGCGCCGATTCCACCTCGACCAGGATGTCGTCGCTGGAGACCGCGCAGCGCGCCGCGGCGGTGCCCAGCGCCTCCAGCAGCCCGGCGGGCGGCTCGCACGGCGCCGGTGGCACCGCCTGCAGCTCGATGGCCACCAGGTCGCCGTCGCGCTCGGCGCGCAGGACACCGTTGTCGGAGACGAAGGTGAGCCGTTTGAGACCGGTGTCCCGGTCGAACAGATGGCGGGCACTGGCGATGGTGGCGTGGCCGCAGAGGTTGATCTCCTTGTACGGGGTGAACCAGCGCACCCGATACTCCTCCGGCGCGACGGCCGGGACCACGAAGGCCGTCGTCGGCAGGCCGATCCGGTGCGCCTCCCGCTGCATCGCGGCCTCCGCCGGGAACGCCTCCGCGACCACGACCGCGGCCGGGTTCCCGGCGAAGCTTTCGTCCGCGAAGGTGTCAACCACGTGGAACCGCATGCGCGGGGAGCTCCTCCCAGGTGCGGAAGACGCGGTCGATGGCCTGGCCCATCCCCCACACCTCCTGGTACGGCGGGCCTTCCGGCCCGTTGTCGATGTCCCGCTGCCGCGCGTAGGCCGCGATGGTCCAGTCCGGCGTGGCGGGATAGCGGTGGTGGTAGTCGTGGTTGGGCAGGTCGCCCACGACCACGAGCAGCCGTGACGGCAGGTGGTAGCAGAGGGTCAGCGCACTCCAGCGGATCCACGCCCACAACCCGTCACCCTTGGCCGGCACGGGCCCGCCGCAGAAGCGGGCGGAGGTGTTGGCCGCGGTGTAGAAGCGGTGACCGTACTCGGCCTTGCGCGGCGCCAGCCACTCGTGCTCGCCGAGCCGGTCCAGCAACGCGCTCAGCTGGGCGAACGCGATGACCGGGACGACGAACGCGAGCAGCAGCACCAGCAGGCCGTTGGGGAACCAGAACGGTAGCGACAGCCACCAGCCGAACCAGAGCGCGAAGACCGCCCGCCGCAGGTGGCCGCCCCGCAGGTTGCTGGCGATCCGGCCGGCGAATCCCTTCCAGTAGAAGACCGGCGAGAGGAAGACCGTCCACGCGCGCCGCCAGAGCTGGGCCCGGGACATCCCGGGCCGGAATCCGAGGGCGGCCAGGAACTGCACCGGCGGGTCCACCTCGGTCGCGAAGACCTCCCGCCGGTGGTGGTTGTCGAAGTGCTCCTCCTTGAAGTCGCCGAAGGTGTGGAAGACGCTCAGAACCGTGACGGCCTCGCCCCAGAACCGGTCGCCGGCCGCCCGGCCCGAGAACCGCCGGTGCAACGCCTGGTGCGCGATGACCAGGACCATCATGCGGGCGCCGGCCACCGTGAGGACCCAGCCGCCCAGAAGGGCGGCGACCCAGTACGGATGCATCGTGGCCACGGCGACGGTCGAGACCGCGAGGCCGGCGAAGAACAGCGTCAGGGTCACGGCCAGGTACGAGGCCCACGTGTGACGCAGCAACGGCTGCTGTCCGGGCAGCGCCTTACCGGTCTGCCAGGTCCAGAAGTGCTGCGTCCATGACGGGAAGCGAAGATACGTGGCGCGAACGTCTTGCACGGCTCACGCTCCGAGACCGGTCTCCGTCGAGAGCCGGTCGAAGAAGCGCGTCCACAGCCGCCACATCTCGTCGGCCGCCTCGAAGACCTCCTTGGCCTGCTCGGGGCTGTAGTCCGCCATCAGCGTGTGGTTCGCCTCCTCCACGTGGTCCGGCTCCTGCTCGACGTGGATGGCGACCCACTCGTTGTCGGTGACGCCGGTGACCCGCGCGATGGCCTTGCCGATGCTCGACACCATGAGCAGGTCGGTGGTCTCGGTGGCGAAGATGAAGCCGATGGCGCTCTCCCGCTTCTCCGAGGCGCGGCGGTAGCCCTCGACCAGGGCGGCGGTCTCCTCGAACGGCTCGGTCCCGGTGACCCGTTCCCGGTCGAACCCGCACTTGTCCATCGAGTCGGCGTAGATCACTTCGTGGGCCCGCTCGACCCGGCCGCCGCCGGCCTCCTGGTTGAGGATCCGCGCGATGGCGCTCTTGGAGGCGATGTCGGGCAGGACCGCCACGCAGCGGGCCAGGAACGTCGGGAAATAGTGCAGCGGGTGCCACCACTGCTCGATGAGGACGGCGGCCTGCTCCTTGGTCAGATCCGCCGTCTCCACGGCCGCGAAGAACCGATGATCGCGAAAGGCGTGGTAGACGGCGCTCTCGGCGAGCTGGTCGTTGAGGGACAGTGTCGCGGTCATGCTTGCCCACTCCCTGAGGGTCGATCCAATGTGAAGTACTGACGCAGCTCCGTGGCGTGCGTGAGCACGGCGGGGTCCGCGCTGCCGCGAGCGAGGTCGATCATGGTGTCCCAGACGAAGCCGGCTCCTCCGTCGCGCCGGAAATGCGTCTTGACGACGATGCTGAAGACCTCATTGAAGGTGTCCATGGTCAGCACTTGTGACAGCAGCGCCAGGGACGAGCGTTCCGCGTCGGGAAGCGGGGGCCGGTGGACGATCCGGCCGGCGTCGATCGTCCCGTCTCCCTCGTCGGGAATGGCCAGGATCGGTCCGTCCTCGGGCCGGTCCGCGAAGTCGAAGATGAGGTGGATCCGCGGCTCGCCGGAGAAGGAGGCCACCGAGTGGATCTGCGAGGCGTCGAAGTGCCACACCTCCCCGGCCCGCATCCGGTAGACCACGTTGTCCTCGCTGAAGTAGCAGTCCTCGTGGGTGGCGAGCGGGATGTGCAGCCGGTGTGCCGAGCGCGAATCCTCCGGGATCTCGGCGAGCTCGATGTAGTCGCGGTGCGGGACGATGACGCTCCTGGAGAACACCGCCAGCCGGACGAAGGTCAGCCTGGCGGTGTTGGCCACGGACGTGATGATCTCCTGGACGTACGGCAGTTGCTGCCCGTACTCGGTGAAGGTCGGGCGCCGGTCGTATTGGTAGTTGGTGAGCAGGCCGTCGCCCTCGTCGCCGCCGGTGGCCCAGAGCATGGCGCTCTTCCACGGGCCGCCGATGAGGTAGTTGCTGTAGGCCTCGGAGAACTTGAACGTCAGGGCCTGTTCCAGGTCCTTGGCGAGCCGGGCCTCGTCCAGCTCCAGGGTGCTCACGTACTGCGTGCGCATCAGACCGTCCTCTCCAGCCGGTCGAGCGGGGTGAACGGCTCGCCCCAGAAGTTCTCGCCGAGCACCCGGTTGAGCCCGTGCTCGTCCTTGCCGGCGACCAGCACGCAGCCGTGCCGGTCGAGCTGGAACCGGTGGCCGAACTCCTCGAACTCCGTCATGCCGCCGTAGACGCGGACATGGGTGGGGACGGTGCGGATGGCGAAACCCATGCGCTGCCGGTTGCTGGTGTTGGGATTGGACCCGTGGATGCAGCGGGCGGTGAAGATGATGAACTGGCCGGGCCGCATCTCCAGGTGGCGGACGTGCTCCTGGTCCGGGTCCCAATCCTTGTCGATCTTGATGTCGTTGTAGTTGTAGCCGAAGAAGGAGTTGTCCTTGGCCGCGTCGTTCCACTTCATCGGCGCGGTCTCGTCGTAGCGCCATTGCCGGTGGCTGCCCGGGATGACCTTCATGCAGCCGTTCTCCCTGGTCGCCTCGGTGAAGGCCACCCACGCGGTCAGCTCCATGGGCGTCCCGGGGACGCGATCGGTCGCCTCCAGCATCCCCTTGCTCGCCTCGCCGATGGCGTAGGTCTCGACCTGGTGCCAGCCGGTGCCGGTGTCACCGGGGTTCTTGGGGAAGAACTCGGTGCGCCAGCAGAGGATGTCCGAGCCGATGAGCGCCTGCATCCGCCGGACGATCGCCGGCTCGGTGATGAGCGAGCTCAGCCCCGGGATGTCGAGATGCCTGTCGTAGTTGACCGGGTTGTCGAAGGCCTTGCGCGCGTTGTTCTCCGGGTCCAGCAGTGCCTTGCGCTGGACCTTCCACCACGCCTTCATCTCCTCCGGTTCCCAGAGCGTGAAGGGCCCGATGTAGCCCTGCTCCGCGAAGGCGGCGCGGTCGGCTTCAAGATTCATTGTGTGCACTCCCCTGGCGTTCCAGCGCGGCGTCCAGCTCCTTGGCCGTCCGACTGACGTGTTCGGCTCGCATGATCCCCCAGTGATCGCCCGGCACGGGGATGACGGTGAAGGGTCCGGTGCAGAGTTCGCGCAGCGCCGCGACCGCCTCCGCCTGCCGCACGGCATCTGCGCCTGAGGACTGGGAGCCGGACGCCTGGAACAGGTGGACGGGACCGGCGTAGGGCCGCGGCCGGTAGGCCGCCGCCGCCGCCATGCAGGCCCTCGCGGTGTCGAGGGCGGCACGCAGGTAGTCGCTGGAGGCCCCCTCGCTGACGGGCGTTCCCATGAGCTGGATCCAGGTCTCGCCCGAGGTCAGCTCCTCCAGCCCGGCGCCGGCCCGGTCGTCCAGCCTGGCCACGACCTCCTCCAGCAGGCCGAGGAACGGCGTCCGGGCGATGGGCAGGCCGGTGATGGGGTCGATGACCGGGTTGGCGTCGAGCAGGCCGAGGAAGTCGACGGCGGCGCCCGCGGCGGTGAGCTGCTGCGCGATCTCGTAGGCGAGGACGCCGCCGAAGGACCACCCGGCCAGCAGGTAGGGCCCGTCGGGCTGGATCGTGCGGAGCTGTTCGACGTGCGTTGCCGCGATCTCGGACAGCGAGAGCCCGAACGCCGGCGGTTTCCCGGCCCAGCCGATGCCGAGGATGCGCACCGGAGCCTGCGAGGCGCGGGCGAGTTCCCGGTAGCCGAGCAGTTCACCGCCGAGAGGGTGCACCAGGTAGAGGCTGCGTGCGCTCGGGCCCTGCCGTATCGTGACGATCTGGGAGGAGTGCCGTTCCGCGGCGGTGACCGGGCCGTCGGTGCCCAGTGCGGCGGCGAGGTCCTCGACCGTGCTGGCGTCCAGCAGGACGGAGAGCTCGACCGGCCGGCCGATCACCTGGCTGAGCTCGGCGACCACCCAGGTGGCCAGCAGCGAGTCGCCGCCGACCTCGAAGAAGTCGTCGTCCTGCGCGAAGTCGTCGTGGCCCAGGACCCGGACCCAGAGGTCGGTGATGAGCCGGGGGAGGTCTTCTGCAGGCTCGACCGTGAGCTCGGGCAGCGGCAGCTCCGCCAGCGCCGCTCTGTCGATCTTGCCGGACGTGGTGCGCGGCATGGATTCGACGGCCACGACCCGCGACGGGATCATGTACTCCGGCAGCAGTCCCCGGACGTGGTCGATGACCTCGCGCGGTGACAGCGGGCCCTCGGCCTGGACGTAGGCGACCAGCACCGAGATGCCGCCCAGCACCTCCCGGAGCCCGACCGCCGCGGCCACCACGCGGGGGTGGCCGACCAGGGCGTGTTCCACCTCGCCGGGTTCGACCCGGAATCCACGGATCTTGAGCTGGTCGTCGGAGCGGCCGACGAAGTGGTGGGTCCCGTCGTCGGAGCGGCGCACGAGATCACCGGTGCGGTACATCCGCCCGCTCCCCCACGGGGAGGCGACGAACCGTTCCGCCGTGGCCGCCGGCGCCCGGTGGTAGCCGCGGGCCAGGCAGTCGCCCTCGACGTACAGCTCACCGACCTCGCCGTGGGGCACGTCCTGGAGCCGGTCGTCGAGGACCCGGCACACCACGCCGTCCACCGGCGTGCCGATCGCGGGAAGCGCCGGCCAGGCCGCGGGGTCGCCGGGCAACGTCAGGCTGGTGACCAGGTGCGCCTCCGTCGGCCCGAAGTGGTTGTCGAGGCGGCAGTCGCCGAGCGCGGTGAAGAAGTCCCGGATCGCCGGTGTGATCAGCAGGCGTTCCCCGGCCGTGACGACGTGCTCCAGGGAGTCCGGTACCACCCCGGTGCGCACGGAGGTCTCGGCCAGCAGCTGGAGGGCGACGTAGGGGAGGAACAGCCGCTGGATCCGCCGGTTCACGATGGTGTCCAGGAGCGCGCGCGAGTCCCGGCGGGTCTCCTCGGGGGCGATGACCAGGCAGCCGCCGGTCGCGAGCGTGGACAGCACTTCCTGGAAGGTCACGTCGAAGGAGGTCGCGGTGAAGTGCAGCGTGCGCAGGCCCGGCTCGCCGTCGGCGATCTGCCAGCGGATCAACCGGTCCAGCCCGCGGTAGGGCATGGCGACCCCTTTGGGCACACCGGTCGAACCGGAGGTGTGCAGCACGTAGGCCGGCGCGGCCGGTGAGAACGGCTTCGCGGCGGGCGCCTTCTGGCCTCCGGAGGAGGTGACCCCTTCGCGTGAGATCGTCACCAGGGCCCCGAGCCTGCGGGCCAGCGCCTCCAGGCGGGCGGGCGGCGAGGCGGGGTCGATCGGGCAGTAGGCGCCGCCCACGGCCAGCACCGCCAGCATGGCGACGACCGTCTCGGCCGAGCGTCCGAGCAGGACCGCGACCGGCTGTTCCGGTCCCACCCCGGCGCTCCGGAGCCGATCGGCCGTCTCCTCCACCCTGCTGATCAGCGCGGAGTAACTCAGCGTCGACCCGTCCGCCATGTCCTCGACCGCGCAGGCGTCACCGTCGGTCCTGGCGCGTTCCCGGACGGCTTCGAAGGCGAAGGAAACGGCCAAGCGAGGCTCCTCAGGTGGCGTCTGCGGCTTCCGCAACGAAGCTATAGACGTCCGCGAGGGTTCTGGAGTCACCGGAACTAGTCACAAATCCCCGGTTTAGCCAGTTTGTCCGGTGAACGTGGGACAGGCACCGCCCTTGAAACCGCCGACGGCGTCTTCCTTCACTAGTCGCGACAGAGGTGAGGAGCAACCTTGATCGACAGCCAGAATTCCCCGCAGAAGTGTGTCGGACCCATCGCCATCGCGCCGAGCACCGTCAGTGTGCTCGACGGCCTGGCCAGGACCGCCGGCACGGACGATCTCGCCCCCTTCACCGTCTGCGCGGCGGTGCTGGCGGACCGGCTCGCGGCCCCCCGCAAGGTCCGGGTGATCCGCGGCGACCTGGAGGAGGTCGTGCCGGGCACGGCGGGGCCGGTGGACCCCGCCCTCAGCCTCAGGGCCGCCGTGGCCCGGATGGACGCCGGCCGCGACACCACCCGGTCGGCCGAACCCGCGGACGTGACCGTCCTGCTGTCCGATGACGGCCTGCGTCTGTACGTCGAGACCGCGACCGGCGCCGAGAGCTGGGCACGGACCTACACCCGCCTGCTGGCCGGTGCGGCCGGCCGCCCCGACGTCCCCCTCAGCCTGCCCTCGCTCCTCCACCGGCCGCTGACCCGGCCCGTGGAGGAGCAGGCCGAGCGCACTCCGGACGCCGTCGCCGTGCTGGACGAGGACGGCCTCACCCTCACCTACCGGGAGCTGAACGAGGAGACCAACCGGATCGCGCGCTTCCTGATCGAGCGCGGCGCGGGCCGGGGCACCCGCATCGGCATCTGCCTGGAGCGGAGCGTCGACCAGATCGTCGCGATCCACGCCGCGGTCAAGACCGGCGCCGCCTACGTGCCCCTCGACGCCGACCTGCCGGACGCGCGGCTGGCCTACATGCTGGAAGACGCCGGGCCGCTGCACGTCATGACCGACGCGGTCTGCCGCGACCGGATCCCCGCGGGCCCCTGGAGCGTCCACGACCTGCGGGCCGACCGCGCGCGCTGGGCCTCCCAGCCCGCCGGCAACCCGACGGTGGAAGGCTCCCCCGCCGACCTGCTGCACATCCTCTACACCTCCGGGACGACGGGCCTGCCCAAGGGCGTCGCCTACCCCTCGGACGGAGCGCTCACGCACCTGGAGTGGATGCAGTCGCGCTACCCCTTCCGGCCGGGGGACACCGCCGTATTCAAGACCTCCCCCGGCTTCGACGTCTCCGTCTGGGAGATCTTCTGGCCGTTCTACCACGGCGGACGGCTGGTGGTCTGCCGTCCCGGCGGCCACCAGGACCCGCGCCACCTGGCCCGGCTGGTCGAGGAACACGCGGTGTCGACCCTCTTCCTGCCACCCACCATGATGGCCCCCTTCCTGGAGGAGGTGCGGCCCGCCCACGCCGCGGCCCTGCGCTGGGCCTTCTGCGGCGGCGAGCCGGTCACCCCCCGCATCCGCGACACCTTCCACACCACGTTGCCGCAGGCGACCCTGGTGAACTGCTACGGGCCCACGGAGGCGGGCAACGTCACCGACATGGTCCTGCCCCACGCTCCGGGCAGGCCCGTCCCGCTGGGCCGTCCGGCCGCGAACTTCCGGCTGCTCGTCCTGGACGAGAACCTCGAACCCGTGCCCGCCGGGACGCCGGGCGAGGCCTACATCGGCGGCGACCCCGGCCTGGCCCTGGCCTACTGGCGGGCGCCGGGACGCACCGCGGAGCGCTTCGTCGCCGACCCCTACGGGCCGCCGGGATCGAGGCTCTACCGCACCGGCGACCTCTGCCGCCGACGGGACGACGGCGTGCTGGAGCACCTGGGCCGGATCGACCGGCAGATCAAGATCCGGGGGCTGCGGGTGGAGCCAGGGGAGGTCGAGGCGGTGCTCGCCGCGCATCCGGCGGTCGCCGACTGCGCGGTCATCGCGCACGGCGAACCGCTCCGGCTCCTCGCCTTCGTCGTCCCCCATGAGGCGGAGCTCGACACCGGGGCGATCCTGGCCCACGCGGCCGCGACGCTCCCCGGCCACATGGTGCCCGCACGTGTCGTGGCGGTCCCGCGCATCCCCGCGACGGTCAACGGCAAGATCGACCGGGAGGCCCTCCTCAGCTTCCCGTCACGTCCGCGGGACCGCGAGATCGTGCCACCGGCCGACGAGACAGAGGCCGCCCTGGCCGAGATCTACGGACGGGTCCTGGACGTGGGACCGGTCAGCGTGCTCGACACCTTCACCCTCCTGGGCGGGGACTCGATCCGGGCCTTCCGGCTCCTGGAGGCGTGCGAGGAGCGGTTCGAGACCAGGCCGGCGGTCGCCGACCTGCTCACCAGCCCGCTGCGGGCGGTGGCGGCGGCGATCCGGGCCGCGGAACGGTCCCCAGTAGATGGGACAGGTAGCGGGTCGGCCCCCAAGCCTACGGTTTCCCCATGAGCCAGCTCGCCAACCTAACCATCCTTGAAGTCGACGCGCTGACCGACCTCGACGGCGGCCTCAACCTGACCGACGGCCACGCGCGACTGGTTCTCACCGAGAAGCAGGCCGCCATCGTCGCCCGCATCCCCGAGATGTTCACCGAGGCCTGCCGTCGTCCCTTCCCCGACATCGAACATGAGGCGCACGAGGTCTTCCTGCGGGCGATCGGCCAGCACAGCGCGCCGGTGGGCACCGGCAGGATCCTCAGCTGCTATTCCTCGACGCTGGCGACCGACATCGTGGCCAGGGCCCTGCCCAGTGGCGCCACCGTCGCGGTGCTGCATCCCACCTTCGACAACATCGCCGACCTCATGGTCACCCGCGGCCTGTCGCTGGTGCCGTTGTCGGAGGCCGCGCTGCTGGACCAGGACTGGCCGGGGCCTCCGGTCAGCGCCATCGTGGTGACCCACCCGAACAACCCGACGGGTCTGATCACGCCCGAAGGCCACCTGCGCTCGCTCGCCGAGCACGCCGTACGGCACGGGCAGACGGTCATCATCGACGCCAGCTTCCGCGGCCAGGTGCGCGAGGCGCAGTACGACACCTACGCGGTGCTCGACGAGGCCGGCGCGGACTGGATCGTCATCGAGGACACCGGAAAGCTCTGGCCCACCCACGAGCTCAAGATCGGGCTGCTGGCCTACAGCGAGCGGACGGTCCTGCCCATCATGCGGGCCTTCTCCGAGTCGCTGCTCGCCGCCTCGCCTGTCGTGCTCCAGCTGGTCAGGGAACTGGCCGTCGACTGGAGTGACGGCGGCTACGAACGCGCCAGGGAGCTGGTGGAGCGCAACCGGGCGGTGGTCGCGCAGGCCGTCGAGCCGGTGGGGCTGCGGCTGGCCGATCCCGCCTCGCAGATCAGCGTCGCGCGGATCGGGCTGCCCGCCGACGGCCCCGACTCCTCCCTGCTGCACAAGGCCATGCTGGCCAAGGGCGTCCACGTGCTGCCGTGCGCACCCTTCCACTGGGCCGACCCCGAGGAGGGTCTTCGCTACATCCGTCTCTCCCTGGCGCGGCCGTACAGGACGGTCGAGACCGGAGCGCGGATGCTGGCAGAGGCGTATCGGGAGCTGCGGTGAAATATGACCCATTCGACTACCGCGTGCATGAGGATCCCTATCCCATCTACGCGTGGATGCGCGATCACGCACCGCTGTACCGCAACGACGAGCGTGACTTCTGGGCACTGTCCCGGCACGCCGACGTCCAGGCCGCGCTGCGCAACCCGGGGCTGTTCTCCAACCGGTACGGCATCTCGCTGGAGCCGGAGCTCTGGGGTGCGCACGCGCCGAAGACCAGCTTCTTCCTGGCCATGGACCCGCCTTCGCACGGAGTGCACCGCGGCCTGGTGTCCAGCGCGTTCACCCCGCGCCGGATCGCCGCCCTGGAACCCCGGATCCGGGAGCTGGCCCGCGAGCGGCTGGAGCCGCTGCGGGACCTGACCCGCTTCGACTTCGCCGCCGACTACGCCGCCGCCCTGCCCAACGACGTCCTGTGCGAAATGCTCGGCATCCCGCAGGCGGACTGGGACCAGATCCGCGCCGACACCGACCAGATGAACCAGCGCGAGGACGGGGTGGACGAGCGCGGCCCGAACTCGGTGGCCGCGGCCCTCCGCCTCGCCGCCTACCTGGCCGCGTTCGTCGGCGACCTGCGCCGCCACCCCGGGGACGACCTGACCTCCGTCATGATCGAGGCGGAGGTCGACGGGGCCCGGCTCACCGACTCGCAGATCGTCGGCTTCCTGTTCGTCATGATCGGCGCCGGCAACGAGTCCACGGGCAAGACGATCGGCAACGCCTGGTACCAGGGCTGGCTCCACCCCGAGGCCCGGCGCAAGGGCCTGGACGGCCGCGCCGCCGACTGGTACAGCGAGACGCTGCGCTACGACTCGGCGAGCCAGATGACCGCGCGTCTGGTCACCGCCGAGACGACCATCCACGGCACCACGCTGCCGGTGGGGGCCCGCGTGGCACTCCTGCCCGCGTCGGCCAACCGCGACGAACGGGCTTTCCCGGACCCGGATCGCTATGACCTCGACCGCGACACCCGGAAGATGATCAGTTACGGTCTGGGCCCGCACCACTGTCTCGGTTCCGCGCTCGCCAATCTCGAGATGGAGATCGCGCTGGACGAGATCGGTCGCCTGGTGGAGGACTACGAGCTCGACACGGCCGGTGCCCGCCGGGTGCACTCCCCCCACCAGCGCGGGTTCGCCTCCCTGCCCTGCAGGGTGCTGCGCCGTTCCCGGCCCCGTGGATGAGCCCTGCGCCACCTCGCGTCAGATCTCCGCACGACCTCGCGACAAGGACGGTGTCCCAATGATCGATTTCGATATCCGCGTGAGCGACCGTCCCCTGCCGGACGCCGAGCGAGCGGAGATCCTCGCCACGCCGGGATTCGGGCAGCACTTCACCGACCACATGATCACCATGCGCTGGTCGGCGGCCGGCGGCTGGCATGACGGGCGGCTGGAGCCCTACGGGTCGTTCACGCTCGACCCGGCCACCCTGGTGTTCCACTACGGCCAGGAGTTCTTCGAGGGCATGAAGGCCTATCGCCAGAGCGACGGGACGATCGCCCTGTTCCGGCCGGAGGCGAACGCCGAACGGTTCAACAGGTCGGCACGGCGCATGGAGATGCCCGAGATACCGGTCGAGACCTTCGTCCGGGCACTGGAACTGCTCGTCTCCCAGGACCGCGCCTGGGTGCCGTCCACCTTCGGGGAAAGCCTCTACCTGCGGCCCTTCATGATCGCCACTCAGCGGACCCTGGCCTTCACCCAGCCGTCCACCAGCTACCTGTTCTGCGTCATCGCCTCCCCCGCCACCGCGTACTTCGGCGGCGGGACCCCGCGCGCGCTGACCGTCTGGCTGTCGGAGGACTACTCACGCGCGGCCCCCGGCGGCACCGGCTTCGCCAAGGCGGGCGGGAACTACGCCGGCGCGTACGCCGCCTCACGTCAGGCCGTCGAGCAGGGCTGCGACCAGGTGGTCTGGCTGGATTCCACCGAACGCCGGTGGGTGGAGGAGATGGGCGGCATGAACCTGTTCTTCGGGTACGGCGAGCGCGTCATGACCCCGTCGCTCACCGGCACCCTGCTGCCCGGCGTCACCCGCGACTCGCTGCTCACGCTGGCACCCCGTCTCGGCATCGAGGCCGAGGAGGGCAGGATCTCCATCGGCCAGTGGCGCAAGGAGTGCGAGAGCGGCGTCATGACCGAGGCGTTCGCCTGCGGCACGGCCGCCGTGATGGCTCCGGTCGGCACGGTGCGCGGCGTCGCCAAACAGTGGCTGGTCGGCGACGGCCGCCCCGGCCCGGTCACCCTGCGCCTGCGCGAAGAGCTGCTGGGCATCCAGTACGGCCGCCGCCCCGACCCGCTCAGCTGGGTGCACCCAGTCTGCTGATCAGCTTCTCCAACTGCTCGGGAGCCACGCGCGCCAGCGGGAAGTCCGCCGGGGCCGGCCCCGCGCCGATCAGCTCTCGCAGCTCCGCGAGGTAGCGGTCGGCCAGGTCCCGGATGGTCTGGCTCTCGTGCAGATCCTCGCTGTAGCACCACTGGACCACCAGGCCGCCCGCGACGATCGACGCCCTCACCTCCACCGGATACGGCCTCCGCCCGCGTGGGCTCGCCGTGTGGTTCATCGGCTGGTCCACCGGGCCTGCGTAGGAGAAGAGGAGTTCGGCCGGCGACGCCGGCAGCGGGTCGGACCCGTGGTGCAGCAGCTGCCAGCCGATGCCGCCCAGCGGCGCGGCCTCCGGCGCCGAGGCGCCGTCGAGCACCACCGGATGGATTCGGCTGAACCAGCCCACGGTCCTGGTCAGGTCCACATCGTCGAAGATCGGCTCGCGGTCGTGCCGTTCGAGGTCCACCAGGTGCCGCTCGGCCCCGGTCCAAGCGCTGAGGGTACGGCCGAGAGCCGTCAGCAGCGCCGCCGTGATCCCGTGCGGGACCCGTGCCAGGTCGCCGGTGGCCTCGGCGTCGAGCGTGGCGAGCACGGTCCGCTCGGAGGAGACCGTGCCCGGCTCCGGCACGGCGGCCTCCGCGGCCGTGTCGTAACGCAGGCGTCCGACGGGCTCGGCCAGCAGCGCCGACCAGTAGTCCCGCTGCGACTGGACGGCCGGCGTGCCGGCGTGCCGGCTGAGCCGGCGGGTCCAGGACTGCCAGGACGTGGTCTTGGCCGGAAGGTCCCCACCGGCCAGCAGGGTGGCGAGATCCTCCAGAAGGATCCGCACGGAGGCCGGGTCCGCCGTCAGCCGGTGGACGGTCAGGACGAGCCGGTCCGGCCGCTCGGGGCCGGACCTCACCAGCGCCAGGCGCAGCAGCGGGCCGACCGCCAGGTCCAGTCCGGTCTGCATGTCATCGGTGAGCTCCCGCATCCGGCGGACCCGCTCGTCCTCGCCGAGGCCGGACAGGTCGTGGACGTCCACCGGGACCGCGTCGCCGCGCGGCGCGATCCGCACCCTTGTCCGCTCGCGGGCCAGCAGGAAGCGCTGCCGCAGCCCGTCGTGGTGGACGACCAGCCGCTCCGCGGCCTGGCGTACCCGGTCGGGCTCCACCCGGTCGCTCAACTTCAGCACCGCCGAGGTGTTCCAGTGGTGGGGGTCCTCCAGGCCTGCCGACGCGAACCACTGCTGCCCGGCCACCAGGTGGACCGGCCCGGTCACGTCACCCTGCTCGGCGTCCACGACGACCCCGGCCACGGCCACCTGCGCCAGGAGTCCGACGGTCGGATTGGCGAACAGGTCGTACGGCTCCAGCCGGATGCCGGCCTCCTGAGCCCGCGCCACCACCTGGATCGCCAGGATGGAGTCACCGCCGATCTCGAAGAAGTTGTCGTTGACCCCGATCTCGTCGACCGCGACGACCGCCGCCACGATGGCGGCCAGGCGCTTCTCCAGCGGCGTGCGGGGAGCGAGGAACTCCTCGGCCAGCTCGGGCCGGCCGCCGTCCGGCGCGGGCAGCCGGTCTCTGTCGATCTTGCCGTTGTGGTTGAGGGGCAGCTCGTCGATGTCGACGAAGAGCGAGGGCACCATGTACGGCGGCAGCGTCTGCTCCAGGAAGCGGCGCAGGTCGCCGTGGCTCGCCGCGGGCTCCGGGCGCCGCACGACGTAGGCCACCAGCCGCCGGTCGCCGGGCGACGGCTCATGGACCGTCACGACCGTCCCGGCGACCGCGGGGTGCTCGCTCAGCGTCGACTCGATCTCCGTCGGCTCCACCCGGAACCCGCGGATCTTGATCTGCGTGTCGACGCGGGAGATGAACTCCAGCGTTCCGTCGGCGCGTCGCCGGATCAGGTCGCCCGTACGGTACATCCGCCGACCGGGGCGTGCGGGATCGGCGACGAAGCGCTGAGCGGTCAGGCCCGGGCGGCCGAGGTAGCCGCGGGCCACGCTGACACCGCCGATGTACAGCTCGCCGGTGCCGCCTCGGGGCACCGGCCGCAGCCGGCTGTCCAGGATGTGCAGCTCGGCTGAGGGCAGCGGGGTGCCGATCGGCAGGTTGGGCCAGTCGTAGTCCGGGTCGGCCGGGTCCAGGCGGAAGAAGGTGGAGCTGACCGTGGTCTCGGTCAGGCCGTAGACGTGCATCAACGGCACCCCGAGCCGCCGCCACATGGCCAGGCGCTCCGGCAGGACCCGTTCGCCGCCGATGATCACCAGCCGCAGGCAGGGCGGCAGGTCCCGCCCGCGCCGGTCGAGTTCGCGAACCCACTCGTGCCAGTAGGCGGTGGGCAGCTCGATGACCGTCATCCGCTCCCGCTCGATCAGATCGGCGAGGTCGGCCTGCCCGCCGATGAAGTGCTGGGTGGGGATGACCACCGCGCCGCCGGCCAGCCAGGTCGGGAACAGCTCCTCGACGTGCACGTCGAAGCCGGCCGACGCGAACTGCAGGAACCGGTCGCCGGAACCGAGACCGAGCCGGTCCACGATGTCACGCGCGAACACCGCCAGGGACCGGTGTTCGATCACGGTCCCCTTGGGCCGGCCCGTCGATCCCGAGGTGTAGATCACGTAGGCCGGGGAGGACGGGTCGGGTGCGGGCAGCTCGCCGCCGGTTCCCCCCGGCGGGTGGTCCAGCGGCTCGTCGAGGTAGACCACCTGCTCGGCCCAGCCGGGATCGGCCGGCAGGCTCCGCTGGGTGACCAGAGCCCCGACCTCCGCGTCGGCCAGCATGAAGGCGATGCGCTCGGCCGGGTAGGTGGGGTCCACGGGGACGTAGGCCGCCCCCGCCATGAGGGTGCCGAGGATCGCCACGGGCAGCCGCGGCGAGCGCTCCACCAGGATGCCGACCCGCGTGCCCTTGCCCACGCCCCGCGCGGCGAGGTGCCGGGCGAGGCGCTCGGCCTCCCGGTCGAGCTCGGCGTAGCTGGTCGGCGCGCCGTCACAGATGACCGCCGGCGAGTAGGGGGCGAGGGCGACCCGCTGACGGAAGTGCTCGACGAAGGTCGGGCCCGGCGGTGCCACGGCCGCTCCGATGCCCGCCGCGGCGGTCGCGGCAGCCGTGCCCGCCGTCTCCGCCGTGGCGGCCGTGGCGGCCGTGTCAGCCGTGGCCTCGGGGTCGCCCAGGTCCACGGCCTCCACCGGCCGGTCCGGTGCGGCGACGATCTGACGCACGATCGCGTGGAGCTGGTCGGCCAGAAGCTCCACGGTGCCCGCGTCGAAGAGCTCGGTCATGTACTGCCACTGGAGCTCCAGGCGGTCGGCCTTCGGGATGACCGCGATGGTCAGGTCGACCGAGGCCAGGCCGAGCTCCATCGGCTCCGGGGTGAGGCGCAGTCCCGGCAGCTCCAGCACGGTGTCCGGAATGGTGAGCACGTTGAGCCACATGCCGCTCAGCGACGTCTGCGACGCCTCGCGGCCCAGGCCCAGCGCCTCGATCAGCCGGTCGAACGGCACGTCCTGATGGTTGAGCGCGTCGGAGACCGTGTCGCGGGCCTGGCGCACCACCTCGCGCAGCGTGTGCCCGGGACCGAGCCGCATGCGCAGCGGCAGCGGGTTGGCGAAACAGCCGATGAGCCGCTCGGTCTCGACCCGGGTGCGGCCGGAGACCAGGGAGCCGACGACGAGATCGTCCTGCTCCAGGTGCCGGTGCAGCAGCACCGAGCAGGCCGCGAGCATGACCGTGCCCAGCGAGGCGCCCTCTCGTTCGAGGAAGCGGCGCAGCTCGGTGCTGAGCTCGGGCGAGAGGTGCACCGAGACCACGTCGCCGGCGAAGGTGGGCCGGGCCGGGTAGGGCCGGTCCGTCTGCAGCGCCGATCCGGTGGGGACGCCGTCCATCACCTCCCGCCAGTACTTCACCTCCTCGGAGATCCGCTGCTCGTCGTGGCGGCCCCGCTGCCAGGCGGCGAAGTCGCCGAACTGGATCTGCGGCGCCGGCGGCGCCGCACCGAGGCCGCGGCGGGCCTGGTAGAGCTGCGCGACCTCCTGGACGATGATCGACAGGGACCACGCGTCCGAGGCGGCGTGGTCGGTGGCGAACAGGGCGACCGTGGTGTGCTCGGCCAAGTGGAACATGGTGATCCGGAGCCGTAGCGGGTCCTTGGGGTCGAAGCGGCGCGAGACCTCCGCCAGGCAGCGCCGGCGTAGCTCGGCGGACTGCTCGCCCGGCGCGAGCCCGGACAGGTCGACGACCGGGATCGGCACCCGGCCCGCCTCGTGCACCGTCTGGACCGGCGTGCCGCCCGCGTCGATGTCGAAGGTGGACCTGAGCACCTCGTGCCGCTCCACCACCTCGGTGAGGACCAGGCTGAGCAGGTCCAGATCCAGCTCTCCCTCGATCCGGAAGGCCCCGGTGATGTTGTTGGCCCCGCGGAAGCGCTCGACCGCCCATTCCCGTTGCTGCGCGATCCCCAGCGGCGTGGGCACGGAGCGGTCGCGCGGCCCGATCCGGTCCCCGGTCCCGTCGTCGTGCGCCGACGCCCGTGCCGTCGCCAACTCGGCGAGCCTGCGCTCGAGCAGTTCCCGCTTCTGGGGAGACAGGGCCGCGATCCGACTCAGCTCATCAGTCACTCGGCAACCGTAGGCTGCGCGGCGTTTATGGAAATGTCCCGTGAAGTCGGGACGGTAACGAGGAGAGGGAAATCTATAGCTTTGTGGCGGGTCAGCGTGTCGCGAAGGAGTGCCATGAACCGGTCCGATGACAACCCGCGTAGCGCCAGCCGCACCGCCCTCGGCCAGCGATGATGACCACGGCCATGCCCGCGGCGGGTGTCCCGCAGTGCGTGCACGAGATGGTGGCCGCGCAGGCCGCCCGCACGCCGGACCGGATCGCGGTCGGCTTCGCGGGCACCACCCTCACCTATCGCCAGCTCGACCGCGCCGCCGACGCCCTGGCGATACGGCTGCGCGAGGCCGGGGTCCGCGGAGGGGCGGTGGTCGCCGTCGTCCTCGGCCGCACCCCGGACCTCATCGTCACCCTGACGGCGATCCTCAAGGCCGGCGGCGCCTACCTCTACCTCGACCCCGCCGAACCGCACGCGCAGCGTTCCCGGATCGTGCGGGACGCCCGAACCCGGTTCGCCGTCGTCGGCGTGGACTTCCTCGATCACGCACCGGAAGTGGCCCACGTGCTGCCCCTGGACCGTGACATGGCCGCCCTGGCGGAGTCCGGCGGGACGGAACCGGCCGGCGGGGCCGGTCGGCCCTTGCATCCGGACACACCGGCCTACGTCTGCTACACCTCCGGCTCGACCGGCGAGCCCAAGGGGGTGGTGGTCTCCCACCACGCCATCTGGCGGCTGATCCACCGGCCCACCTGGATCGAGGTCCGCGACGACGACGTCTTCCTGCAGCTGACCCGGGTCGGTTTCGACGTCTCCACCTTCGAGATCTGGATGCCCCTGGTGAAGGGGTGCCGCCTCGCCCTCGCCCCGACCGGGCACGCCGATCTGGAGGAGATCGTGGCGACCGTCCGGGCCGAGAAAGTGACGGTTCTCTGGCTCACCACCGGCCTGTTCCACAAGATCGTCACGCATCACCTCGACGGCCTGGCCGGTGTCCGGCATCTCCTGGCCGGCGGCGACGTCCTGTCCCCCGCGCACGTGCAGCGGGTCATGTCCGCCTACCCCGGCATGGTCTTCACCAACGGCTACGGGCCCACCGAGAACACCACCTTCAGCACCTGCTGGACGACCAGCCGGATCAGCACCGCCCCGCGGGTGCCGATCGGCGTGCCGATCGACGGCAGCACCGCCGCCGTCCTCGACGACCGGTTGCTGCCGGTCCCGCCGGGCGAGGTCGGCGAGCTGTGGGTCGGCGGCCACGGCGTCGCCACCGGCTACCTCAACCGGCCCGGCGCGACCGCCGAGAAGTTCGTCGCCGACTGCGATCCGGCGGCCCCTCCCGGCAGCCGGATGTATCGCACCGGGGACCTGGCACGCTGGTCCGAGGACGGCACGCTGGACTTCCTCGGCCGGGCGGACCGCCAGGTCAAGATCCGCGGATACCGGGTCGAGCTGAGCACCGTCGAGGTGGAACTCGCGGCCCAGCCGGAGGTGGAGCAGGCCGCGGCCCTGACCTACACCGACGGGGCCGGCGACACCAGCCTGCTCGCCTACGTGGCGGTCGGGCAGCAGGTGGATCCGGCCGACTTCGGCACGTTCGGCGTGACGCTCCGGGAGCGGCTGCAGGAGGTGTTCCCGGCGCACCTCGTGCCGCGGGCGGTCATCGTGCTGCAGGACATCCCGCTGAACCCGAACGGCAAAGTGGATCGTTCTGCGCTGCCCACCAAGATCCCTCGCAACGTGTGGAACGACTACGTCGAGCCGCGCGACCCGACCGAGGAACTCCTGGTCACGATCTGGAGCGACGCGCTGGACGTCGAGCCGATCGGGGTTGAGGACAACTTCTTCGAGCTCGGCGGCCACTCGCTGCTCGCCGCCGAACTGCTCGCCGAACTGCACCATCACTTCGACGTCAAGCTGCCGGCCCGCACCCTGTTCCTGCGGCCCACCATCGCGGACCTCGCGGAGGAGTTGCGGCGCCGGGGTGCGGCATCCGGCGCCGATAGAGAGGCAACGAATGCGGGAACCCGGTAACGACGCGACGGGATGCCCGGTCGGGGGGCTGGCCGACCCGATGCTCTACACCACTCTCGGCTTCCGCGGACGCTGGGGCGACATGCGGGAGCTGGGACACCTCGAATGGCAGCAGGCCGACGAGCGGAACGGATTCTGGTCGGTGCTGAAGTACCACGACGCCGACCGCGTGCTGCGTGACGCGGCCACGTTCACCTCCGAGCGGGGAACGTTGCTGAACATCATCGGGGTGGAGGACCCGGCGGGGGGCAGGCAGATCGCGGCGACCGATCCCCCACGCCACACGATCATGCGGGCCCGCCTGCAGAAGGCCCTGTCCATCAAGGCGGCCGAGCGTCAGCACGAGCTGATCCGCGACCTGATCCTGGAAGTCATCGCCCCGCTCGCCGACGGCGGCCCGTTCGACTTCGCCCAGGCCATGCTGATGCTGCCGGTCGCGGTGGGCGGGGAGATGATGCGCCTGCCGCGCTCCGACTGGCCCCGGCTGGAGCGGCTGCTCAACGCCTCGATCGCGCCGGACGACCCCGAGTACGCGATGCCCGGCGGCCCCAGGGAGACGCTCGACCTGGCCCACCGTGAACTGTTCGCCTACTTCCAGGACATCTACCACGAGCGCCGCAGGAACCTCGGCGACGACCTGATCAGCGTCCTGATCACCACCGAGGTGGACGGGCGGACCATGTCGCCGGGGGAGGTCATGTCCAACTGCTACAGCGTCCTGCTCGGCGCGGTGGTCACCACTCCCCACTCGCCCAACTACGTCATGTCCGAGCACATCGGCGACGGGTTGCTGGAGGCGTGGGCGGCCGACATGGCGGCCACCCCCTCCGCGGTGGAGGAGGCCCTGCGTCTCGCCTCGCCGGTCAGCCACTTCATGCGGTACGCCGTCAGGGACACCGAGGTGCGCGGCACGAAGATCAAGGCGGGTGACGCGGTGGTCACCTGGCTCGGCGCGGCCAACCGCGACGAGGAGGTCTTCCCCGACGCCGGGCGGTTCGACCTGCGCCGCAGGCCCAACAAGCACCTCGCCTTCGGGATCGGCCCGCACTACTGCGTCGGCCACACGCTGGCCCGGGTCACCCTGCGCATCCTGTTCACCGAGCTGCTCACCCGGTTCACCGACTTCGAGCCGGCGGGCGAGCCCTCCCGGATGCACTCCAATTTCATCTCCGGCTACAAGCACCTGCCCATCGCCGCCAAAACGGCCCGCGGTACCGCCTGACACGAACCTCCGGAGGCACGTCCATGTCCCAGCAGAGGCAGCGCGACAAGTGGCTGCCGTCCACGCCGTCGGCCTCGGCGACCGGGCGGGTCTTCCTGATCCCGTACTCGGGCTGCGGGGCCAGCATGTACCGCAGGTGGCCGCGGCGGCGAGAGGGCGTGGAGTTCCTGCCGGTCGAGCTGCCCGGGCACGAGACGCGCTTCGCCGAGCCCACCTACCACAGCTATCAGGAGCTGGCCGAGAGCATGGCGGACGCGCTCGAACCCTACCTCGACGTTCCGTTCGCCTTCTTCGGTCACTGCGGCTCGGCCCTGGCCGCCTACGAGGTGTCGGCCGAACTGGTGCGCACCGGCAGGCCCGCGCCGGCCAACCTCTACGTGTCCTCCGAGGTCGCCCCCCAGGACGGCCCGGCCGGCCGCTTCCTCACGATGGACGACGCCGAGCTCGGCGCCGAGCTGGAGAAGCTGATCAGCGAACTGGGAGGCAAGCCCGCCCCCGAACTGATCGAGCTGTACGTCGAGGTGCTCCGCTCCGACGTCGAGGTCAACAAGCGCTACCTGGTGCCCGATCCGCTCCGGCTGCCCGGCCCGATCACCGCGATCGGCTGGACCGAGGACGACGAGATCCCGTACTCGACCATGGGCGGCTGGAGCGCGTGCGGCGAGACGACATCGGTGCTCCTGGAGGGCCGGCACTACCGCTTCCTGGAAGGCTCCCCCGATCTGCTGGAGGTGTTGTGCACGGGCCTCAGAGCCAAGCGCTGAACGGGGACCGCCGCTGGCTCAAACGCTTCGGCCGGCCGGCGCCCGGCGGCGTCCAGCTCTTGTGCTTCCACAGCGGCGGCGCCGGCGCGGGCATGTTCCGCCACTGGACCCAGCTGGCGGCCCCGGGCATCGACATCGTCGCGGTCCAGTTACCCGGGCGGGCCGACCGGTTCGGCGAACCGCCGTACCGCCGGATGAAACCGCTGCTCGACGACCTCATCACGGCCGCCGGGCCGCTGTTCGCCCGGCCGTTCGCGCTGTACGGCACCAGCATGGGGGCCCGGGTGGCCTGGGCCCTCGCCCACGCGCTGCGTGAGCGGGCCCTGCCCCGGCCTCGCGCGCTCTACGTGGCGGCCAGCGCCGCTCCCTGCCTGGATGACGGGACCTGGTCGTGGGAGGACCGGGAGGACGGTCTGGAGGGTTATGTCCGTGAGATGGGCGGCACCCCCGCCGAAGTGCTGGCCGAGCCCCAGCTGCTCGCCGTCCTGCTGGGCACGCTCGACGCCGACCTGACCGTGCTGAGCACGCACGGCTTCCGCCCCGCGACGCCGCTCGACCTGCCGATCCACGCGTTCGCCGGCTCGCAGGACCCCGAGGCGCCCCCTGATCGCATGATCGGCTGGAAGGCGGAGACCACGGCCCGTTTCGACCTCACTCCGATCCCGGGCGGACATTTCTTCGACCGCGAGGGCGACCGCCTGGTCATCGAGACGATCGGTTCGGACCTCGGAACAGGAAGGGGGCAGCCATGACAGGAATGCGTACCTTCGTGGTGGTCTGGATCGGCCAGTTCGCTTCGATGATCGGCACCAACCTCGGCGGCTTCGCTCTCGGGGTCTACGTCTACCAGCAGACCGGCTCGGCCATCCAGCTCGGCTCCGTCTTCGCCATCGGCCTCCTGCCCGCCATCCTGGCCTCCCCGATGGCCGGGTCGTTCGTGGACCGGTGGGGGTCCAAACGGGCTCTCCTGCTGAGCAACACCGGCGCCATGGCGATCACTCTGACCCTGGCGCTGCTGCTGTTCACCGATTCCTTCGCCATCTGGCACGTCTACGTCGCCGTCGCCGGCCTGTCCTTGCTGTCGGCGTTCGAGGGGCCCGCCTTCGGCGCGCTGGTGCCACAGCTGGCACCCAAGAACCATCTGGGCCGGGCCAACGGCATGCGGATGTTCGCCCTGGCGGTGAGCGAGCTGCTGGCCCCGGTCTCCGCGGGCTTCCTGCTGCTGGTCATCGGCATCGAAGGCATCGTGCTCATCGACGGCCTTTCCTTCGGCCTGGCTCTGATCACCCTGCTCGCCGTGCGTGTGCCCGGCCCCAGGCCGCGGCAGCCGCAGGAGGGGCCGGGCGAGAAGGCGGACGAGGCACGGGTGGAGTTCCGGGCGGCATGGCGTTATGTCACCGCCCGGCGGGGCCTGCTCGCCCTCATGATCTTCTTCGGCGCGGTGAACTTCAGCGCGGGCTTCGTCGACCTGCTGCTCACCCCGCTCGTGCTGTCCTTCGCCTCGTCGGACGCGCTCGGCCTGGTCCTGACGATCGGCGGGCTCGGCATGCTCGCCTCCAGCGCGCTGGTGAGCGTATGGGGCGGGCCGAAACGCCGTGTCCGAGGGCTTCTCGGGCTGTCGCTGGTGCTCGCGGCGGCCACGGTCATCGGCTCGTTACGACCGAACGTCGCCATGATCGCCGTAGCCGCCTTCCTCTTCATGGGGGCCCTCGCGGCCTTCCTCAGCACCAACCAGAGCATCTGGCAGGCCAAGGTGGAGCCGGGGATGCTGGGCCGGGTCGGTGCCCTGCAGAACATGGTCATCTCGATCCCCCAGCTCATCGCCTACTGCACGGCGGGCGTGCTGGCCGAACGGGTCTTCGAGCCGCTGGTCGGTCGTGACGCGGTCGCCTCCCCCGGTCTCACCGTGCTCATCGGCGACGGACCCGGCCGGGGTATCGCCCTGCTCATCATGATCACAGGCGGGCTGATCGTACTCTCCGTGACGGCCGCCGCACTCCATCCGCGGCTGCGCCATCTGGAAAACGAACTCCCCGACCAAATTCCTGACGAACAGATTTCACCGAGCAGCCTTTCCGAAAAGGTCTGACAGCCCTCTGACATCCGCAAATAACGCGGCGTCACGACATTTTTATCCATGGTGACGACTGTTGCATCGATCGACGAATATAGTAATGATTGACGCGTGATAGAGCCGCCCCGGACCAGCGACCTTCCAATGGAGCATCGCACCATTCAACGGGAACGATCAAGCAAAGCATGGGAGCCTCCGATGATCAGGGTCGCCGCCGTCATCGATTCACCGATTTTCCTGGTCGGCCTCGTACAGACGCTGAAAAACGCCGGAATGACCGTGACCCTCGCATTCAGAGTCGCCGATGAACAACTCACCTGGACCGCCGACGTGGCATTGATCGACATCAACGCCCTGTCACCCGACGACGGCCTCTCCTACATCAGGAAACTCTCCGGACGCGCCGGTGTTCTCGTGCTCCACGACGATCACGTGGACCTCGATCCGTACATGCGCGCCGGGGCCCGCGGCGCCATCAGCAAACGGGAATCGGCCGAGAACCTGGTCTCCGCGGTCTGGGCCGTCGCCGCCGGGAACCGGGAGTTCCCGCGAGGAAAGGACCGCCAATCCCCGTCCGACCGGCCCAAGACGGCCGGCGTGCCCCTGTCCGGACGGGAGGAGCAGGTGCTCCACCAGATCTCGCGCGGCCTGACCCACGGCCAGATCGCCACCAAGCTGGGCATCAGCCCCCACACCGTCGACACCTACGTCAAGCGGATCAGGACGAAACTCGGGGTGGGAAACAAAGCCGAACTCACCCGGGCGGCCCTCCTCACACGGGCGAGCTAGCCGTATGAAGAGAGGATGAGACCATGGAATTCGCCATCGCCGAACTCGAAGAATGGATGCGCCGCTACTATCACAACGTCGACCATGACATTGGCAGCAGTGGTGTGCGGGACCTGACCATGGGTGAGCTGGCGGCCATCTGTGAATTCGAGCTCTCCGAGCTCGGGCCAATGGTATTCCACGACAGCGAGAGTTTCGGTGGAAGAGGTTTGAGAAAAGCTCTCGCCGACCGGTGGACGGGGGGCGACGTGGACCCCGTGATGGTCACTCACGGTTCCAGCGAGGCGATCTACATCGTGATGCACACCGTCCTCGTCCCCGGCGACGAAGTGATCGTGGTCGACCCCGCCTATCAGCAGCTGTACGACATCGCCGCCGGCATGGGCTGCCGCATCACCCGCTGGCCGCTGAACCGGCACGACGACTTCGCCGTGGACCTGGATGCGCTCAGGCGACTGGCGGCGAGCCGGCCCCGGATGATCGTGGTGAACTTCCCGCACAACCCCACCGGCGTCTCCATCACCCCGCAGCAGCAGCGGGAACTGATCGAGATAGCCGAGGAGGCGGGCGCCTGGCTGGTGTGGGACCACGCCTTCGGCGAGCTGACCTACTCGGCCGACCCCCTCCCGCTGCCCTTCGGGTCGTACGGCAAGTGCATCGCGTTCGGCACCTTCTCCAAGAGCTACGGCCTGGCCGGTCTGCGCGTGGGATGGTGTCTGGCGCCGCCCGAGCTGCTGAGCAGGATGGCGGTGCTGCGCGACTACATCGCCCTCTACGTGTCGCCGGTGCTGGAGTTCTTCGCGGAGAAGGCGGTCAGGAACGCCGACCGCATCGTCTCGCTCCAGCGCGAGCACGCCAGGGCCAACCTGAAGACCGTGCTGCACTGGGCCGGCGAGCTGCCCGATCTGGTCCGGGCCTACCCGCCGGCCGGCGGGGTGACCACGTTCATCGAGTTCCCCGGCCACCCCGACGTGACCGGGCTCTGCCGCCGCCTCGCCGAAGAGGAACGGGTCCTGCTCGTGCCCGGGAGATGCTTCGGCGACTCCTACACCGCTCACGCCCGGCTGGGCTTCGGCGGCACCGCGGCCGAGCTGACCGCCGGGCTCTCCGGCATCAGCCGCCTGCTGCTCGGGTGACGCCCGCGTGAACAACCTGCTGGCGATCAGCGACCTGCATGTGAGCCACGCGGAGAACCGGCGGCTGCTCGACCGCGTCGTCCCCAGCTCCCCCTGTGACTGGCTGATCGTCGCCGGAGACGTCGCCGAGCGGATGAGCGACATCCGGTGGGCCCTGGAGCGGCTCAGCGAGAGGTTCGCCAAGGTGATCTGGGCTCCCGGCAACCACGAGCTGTGGACGACCTCGGGCGACCCGTCGGCGGCCCGGGGCGAGGAGCGCTACCGGGAGCTGGTCAAGATGTGCGGGGAGCTGGACGTCCTCACGCCCGAGGACCCCTACCCGATCTGGGAGGGAAGCGGCGGGCCGGTCACGGTCGCGCCGCTGTTCCTGCTGTACGACTACAGCTTCCGCCCGGACGGCACGTCGACCAAGGAGGAGGCGCTGGCCCTCGCCTACGAATCCGGCGTGGTCTGCACCGACGAGGTGCTGCTGCACCCCGACCCGTACCCCAGCCTGGAGTCCTGGTGCGAGGCGCGGGTCACCGAGACCGAGCGGCGCCTCCAGGAGCTGGACCCCCGGATCCCCACCGTCCTGGTGAACCACTACCCGCTGGTACGGGAACCGACCAGGGTCCTGCGGTACCCGCAGTTCGCGCAGTGGTGCGGCACGGAACGCACCGCGGACTGGCATCGCCGGTTCCGCGCGGCGGCGGTCGTCTACGGTCACCTGCACATCCCCAGGACCACCTGGCACGACGGAGTGCCGTTCATGGAGGTCTCCGTGGGCTATCCCCGGGAGTGGAACCGCCGCGGCGGGTATCCGGGACCGGCCCGAGTCCTCCCGGCATGATCGGGTAGCTTCTCCCCGCCGCGGTGACGGCGGCGTTCGACGACCCACCCGGGCCGGGATCGCCTCCGATCGACGGCGGGGCCGGCCGGTTCGTCGCCGGGCCGGTCGTGCCCCGGGCCGGTCGTCACGGGTGAGCGGCCGGCGCCTTCGCCGTGCGGAACGGGCCGGCGCTCACCACCGTCACGGGACCAGCGTCAGGGTGTGCTCCGCCCCGGCCCTGATCCGCTCCGCCGACCAGGGCATCGGCGCCGTACGACCGGTGCGCCACAGCTCCAGCTGGTCCCCGTAATGGGGATGGAAGGCGTGTCCGGAGTTGCCGGAGAGCTGGACCCAGGCCGAGCCGTCCATGTCCGCCATGTCCACGATCATCCGCATGGACGGCACGAAGTCGACCTCGTAACCCTGCTCCGGCGTCCAGCCCGTGGCGTTGACGAGGTCCGTGCCACCTGCCGCCGCCACCGGAGCCAGGTTGAAGAGCCACTCGACCGGCGCGATGCCCGACTGGCCGAAGGTCGCGTTCCGCACCGTCAGGGTGTGGAGATCACCCCATCGCCACTCGTCCGGTTCCTCTCCGAGCAGGTCGGTCAGCTCCGACGCCGCCGCGTCCATGGCGGCCACGAGCATGTCGTTCATCGACTCGACCCCGGGCGTCGTCCTGTCGTCCCACCACGGCGAGGACGGCTTGCCCAGCAGCGGCCGGAGGATCTCCCACGAACCGTCGCCGCTGGCCGGCTTCTGGCCGTCGGGCACCTCGTCGAAGGTGCGCAGCAGCAGGTGCCGCAGGGAGGCGTTGTAGAAGGCCGCGGCGGCCGAGTCGGCGGGCTGCCGGAAGTTCCAGCCCCGCAGCAGCTCCCTGGCCCGGGCCGCCGCGGTCGTGACGCCCTCGGCGGCCAGCAGTGACGGCACCAGCTCCGGCGCGAAGCCGTTGCGGTCGTCGAACTGCATCTCCCGCATGTCCTCCAGGTCGAGCTTTCCGCGGCTCGCACGCTCGGCGATCATGTCGAGCACCCGCTGGCTGCGGTAACCGTAGGACCAGTCGCCGGTGAGGAAAGGGCCGCGGTCCGGTCCGGTCACCGCCTGGTTGGCGGTGACGATCACGCCGCCGGGCGGGTTGAACTGCCGGGGAAGTTCCGCGAACGGGACATAGCCCGTCCAGTCGTAGGCGGGATCCCAGCCGGGGACCGGCCACTGGCCGTTGCCCTTGCCCCTGACCGGCACCCGGCCCGGGGCCTGATAGCCGATGTTGCCGTCCACGTCGGCATAGATCAGGTTCTGGGAGGGCACCTCGAACAGGGCCGCCGCGGCACGGAACTCCTTCCAGTTCGCCGCCCGGTTGAGCGCGAAGACCGCCTCGACGGTGCGTCCGGGGGTGAGCGCGGTCCAGCGCAACGCCACACCGTACGGCCCCGGAGCGGCCGCGGCGGGCACGCCGGGAGCCTCCGTGTCGAGGCTGGGCGTGGGGCCCGGCGCGGCCTGGTGGCGCGCGATCCCGAACAGCTCCGCCGACCGGTCCGACAGCAGCGGCCCGTGCTTGGTGGAGCGCACCGTGAGGGGTACGGCGGCGCCGCCGGCCACCGTGATGACCTCCTGCCGGATGGTGAGGTCACGCCAGGCGGTGCCGTCGAAGTACCGGTCGCCGTCGATCTTCTCCAGGTAGAGATCGGTGACGTCGGGTGCGAGGTTGGTCAGGCCCCAGGCGACCCGGTCGTTGTGCCCGATCATCACGCCCGGCAGGCCGGCCAGAGAGAACCCCTGGACGTTCAACCGGCACTCGCAGCGCAGCCCGACCTGGTACCAGATGTTCGGCTGGGAAGGGCTCAGGTGCGGGTCGTTGGCCAGCAGCGGCTTGCCCGAAGCGGTCAGCGCGCCGCCGACCACCCAGGAGTTCGAGCCCACCCCGGCGCCGCTCGAACTCAGCAGGCCGGGCAGGTTCGGCAGGGCCCTCAGCGCGGCCAGTGCGGGACCCGCCTCCCGCAACACGCGCCGCGGCGGGACGGCCGCGGACGTGGCGGTGACCCCGGACGTGCCGTCGTCGACGATCGGGCGGTTCCTGTCGTACGGGTAGGCCGGGAACAGCTGGGCGATCTCCTCGCGGGTGAGCCCGTGCGCGAGCAGGGAGGCGCGTCCGACCTCGGCGCTCAGATTGCTGCGCAGGTCCCACGCCATCGCCTTCAGCCACGCGATGGAGTCGACCGGGTCCCACGGGGCCACGGTGTACCCGCCGTTCTGCAGGCCGAGGACCGTGTACTCCAGGCTCTTGTCCCCCGTCGCCGCGGGGCCGCCGTTGTCGGCGATCCAGGCGTTGACCCCGTCGGCGTAGGCCTGCAGGTGGCCGCGGGCCTCCGGCGAGATGAGCCGCCACTCCTGCTCGGCCACCTGCCGCCAGCCCAGCGTGCGGAAGAACGCGTCGGTGCCCACCTGCGAGCCGCCGAACAGCTCCGACAGGCGGCCGGAGGTGAGGTGGCGGCGGTAGTCCATCTCCCAGAAGCGATCCTGCGCGGTGACGTACCCCTGGGCCTTGAACAGGTCCGTCTCGGTGCGCGCGTGGATCTGCGGCACGCCGTACCCGTCGCGGTGGACGGTCACCGGAGCGGACAGGCCCGGCAGGGTCAGCGTGCCCCCGTACTCCGGGAACGCGCGGCGCACCGCCCACACGGCCAGCGCCGCGCCGGTGAGGGCGAGGACCAGCACCAGGCACAGCCCCCACCGTGCCACCCGCCACAGCCGGCCGCGCTTGTCTCGCATGACGGCTACAGCCGCCCGTACAGGTACTCGTTGAGGTCCTGCGGCCGCGTCGTCTCCGGGCACTCGTCGGTGTAGTAGTTCATACCGACCGCCATGCGCAAGCCCGGTTCCCGCAGCCGGCGCACGTAGTGCGGGAAGCGCCGCGCGTCGAAGAAGACCAGGTGCCCGGCCACCGGGTAGAGGATCGAGCAGTCCTCGTCGACCTCCTCGACCGACCGGGCCCGCTCGTCGTTGGCCACCACGAGCTCCCCGCCGGTGCCCCGGGGGTGATCGGTGACGTAGAGCAGCGCCTCGACCGGGTTGGTGTCCACATGGCACTCGTAGCGGTCGGTGCCTTCCTGCACGTTCATGACGACCGCGTACCGCCGGTCCTCGGTCGGGTAGATCCTCTGGCCGGTCGCCCCTTCGTACAGCTCACGGAAGTAACCCTGATAGAGGTCGATCAACCATGGCAGGCGATCCCACATGAGGGGACCACGGACCGTCATGATCTGCAGGGACTCCACCTCGGAACCTTCCCGGGAGGTGGAGTGCGGCGGGACCAGGCGTTTGATGATCCGGTCGTTTCGGGCGACCTTCTCGATCTCCTCGCGCCAGCCCGTGGGCATGGTGGAGGAGACATCGAAACTCAACCAGCTGAACCGATTAGCCGAGGACATGTGCACATCGTCGCCGACGATCCAGCCGAAAGCGGCTCCCAGCTTTAGGGGACGCCAGGGGCGGGAGACGGCCCGCTAGAGTGCTTCGGGACACTGAGCCTCGAGACCCTGGCCGAGGGGAAGGACCGCGGGCGATGATCGTAGCTCTACCCGCCAACGAAGTGAGCTGGGAAGACCTGCAGACGGTCTTCGGCAAGCGCGGTGAGGCCGCCAAGTGCCAATGCCAGCGCTACAAGATCCGTCACGCCCAGTGGCTGAGCCACACCCTCGCCGACCGCACCCACCGGCTGCGCCAGCAGGCCGACTGCGGGCAACCGGACTCCGGCACGACCAGCGGCCTGGTCGGCTTCCTCGACGGTGAGCCCGTCGGCTGGTGCGCGGTCGAGCCGCGCACCGAGTATCCGCGGCTGCTGGACACCAAGGTCCCCTGGCTGGGGCGTGAGGAGGACCCGTCCGACCCCGGCGTATGGGCCGTGACCTGCTTCGTCACCAGGGCCGGCTTCCGCCGGCAGGGCGTCAGCCGGGCCCTGGCCCGCGCCTCGGTCGACTTCGCGCGCAAGGGCGGGGCCCGCGCGCTCGAGGGGTACCCGATGCTGACGGCGGAAGGGCAGGACATCCCCTGGGGTGAGCTTCACGTGGGCAGCCGCGGCATCTTCGCCGACGCCGGGTTCCGCGAGGTGGCCAAGCCCACGCCCAGGCGTGTCGTGATGCGGATCGACTTCCCTTAGAGGGTCCGCGCCTTAGAGGGCCCGCACCTTGGAGGGCCCGCACCTTGGAGGGCCCGCACCTTGGAGGGCCCGCACCTTAGAGGGTCCGCGCCTTGGAGGGCCCGCAGCTTAGAGGGCCCGCAGCGCCGCCAACCGGTCGGAGAGGTCCGCGAACGCCTCACCCTCCAGGTTGCCGACGCTCACCCGGATCATGCCCTGGTCGCCGGGCAGGAAGGCCGTCCCCGGGATGACCAGCGTGTCGAGGTGGATCGCGAGGTCGCGGACGACCTCTCCGGTGGGCCGCCCGGCGAACGGATGCCGCATCCAGCCGAAGAACCCGCCCACGGAGACGAGTTCGAACCCTCCGGGACGCCCGGCCATCGCCTCGGCGAACCCGCGACGGTTGGCGGCGAGCTCCCCGGCTCGCTCACGCCGCCACTGCCGGGCTCCGGTCAGCCCGGCCCAGGCCGCTTCCTGCCCGATCCGCGGAGCGCAGATCGCCACGCAGTCGAGCAGCTTCAGCACCTCGCGGTTGACCGACGGCGAGGCGACCACGGCCCCCACCCGGTAACCGGGCAGCGCGAAATCCTTGGAGAAGCTGTGCAGGCTCACCACGGTCTCGTCCCACCCGGGATCGGAGAAGAGCTTGTGCGCGGGCTCCTCGGTGTCGCGGAAGGACCGGTAGGTCTCATCCAGGATCAGGGCGATCCCCCGGCGCGCGGCGAACTCCGCGAACTCCGCGATCACCTCCGGATCGAGCGTCATCCCGCTCGGATTCCCCGGGGTGATCAGCACGATCGCCCGTGTCCGCGGGGTGACCAGCGCTTCGGCACGTTCCACGGCCGGCACCAGATCCGGGCCGGGCTCCAGGTATACCGGCCTGATCCCGGTCAGCCGCAGCCACATGTCATGGTTGGGGTAGAAGGGCGTCGTCAGGACGATCTCGTCCCCCGCCTCCGCCAGCGCTGACGCGATCAGGCAGAACGCCTGGTTGCACCCGGCGGTCACCACGACGTTCCCCTCGCTGATCCTCCCGCCGTAGGCCTGGGAGAGTTCGTCCGCGAACGCCTGCCGCAACTGCGGCAACCCGGCGATCTCCACGTACGCCCCGCCGTTCGCCTCCCGGGCGACCGCCGCCACGTGCTCGACCACCGCCGGCGCGGCCGGGTACGGCGGGGCCCCCTGCGCCAGGTCGAGCAGTTCACGTTTCTTGCAGCGTCCCTCCAGGAGCGAGTAGGCCGCGTCGAAGGGAGAGTCGATCTGCCGGAGGGTCCGCGGGTTCAGTCGCATCAGATCAGCGTGGCTTCGCCCGGTCGCCCCGTGTATCCCCAGTTCGCGGGACACGCCGGCGGCACGCGCGAGCAGGCGCTTCCTCGACGCGACCGGCGGCCACCGGGATAATGATCCGATGGCGTCACTCGATGCGCGGGATCTGCGGGGCTCCTCCTTCACCGGCGCCGACCTCACCGGGGCGAGGTTCCGCGACTGCGACATGCGCCAGGTCAAGATCATCTCCTCGGTCCTGGTCGACGTCTCCGTATCCGGCGAGATCGAGAACTTCCTCGTCAACGGCATCGACGTGACCGGATACGTGGCGGCCGAACTCGACCGCCGCCATCCCGAGCGGGTCCTCGTACGACAGATGAAGACGGTCGCCGACCATCGCGAGGCGTGGCGGACGATCGAAACGCTCTGGTCGGACACCCTCACCCGGGCCGAACGCCTCCCCGAGCCGCTCCTGCACGAACGGGTGGATGACGAGTGGTCCCTGGTGGAGACCCTTCGCCATCTCGTCTTCGCCACCGATCTGTGGGCCTCGCAGCTGATCCTCGGCACCCCGGCCCCCTACCACCGGCTCGCCCTCCCGCCCAGCGACCACCCGGCCGAGGCCCTGCGGGAGCTCGGCCTCGACCCCGGGGCCCGCCCGGCGTACGCGGAAGTCCTCTCGATCCGGCTGGAGCGGGCGGCACTCGTGCGCGACATCCTCGACCACCTCACCGAGGAGCGGCTCCGGAGCCGCTGCCCGGGCACCCTCCCCTTCGCGTGGGACGAGCCCTCGCCCTCCGTGGGCGAAGCCCTGACCGTCGTGATGGAGGAGGAGATCGAACACCGCCGCTACGTCCTGCGCGACCTTCGAGCCTTGGAATCACGCCGCGGTTGACCTGTGGCTCGAATACCTTCGCGCCGGACCTCGCCATCCGTGCGCCTGCATTCAAACTGAAAGCCCAGTTCGGCTGTGCGTGCATTTCGGTATGCGTATACGACTCACCACCGGCGAATCGGTGCCCGCCTGCACGCCGGTCCTCTCCTGAAGCGTGCCGGCCAGGGATGACGACCCTCGAATGCCCTTCGCGCCGGCTTCGTCAACGTCGCTTCGGCGGTCTGCGGTAGGTGACGACCTTGTCGCCCAGTCCGGGGTACGCCATGATCAGCAGCCGCTGGGTGCCGTACTCCTCGCCCTTCCAGGGAAACCAGGCCAGGTGCAGGCGGATGCGGTAGTGCCCCTTGCGGCCGTTGAGCGACAGGTCCGGCAGTTCGGTGCCGCCCAGGCCGTCCATGAAACTCATCTCGCCGCTCTGGTTGGCGTAGCCGAAGCGCGAGCGGACAGGATCCGAAAATCCCAACAAAGGCGCCTAACCCTAGTCAGCCACCACCGAAATGATCAAATCATGTTGAAGTCGGTGTGGTTGGGGCCGCTCCCCCATTGGTCTGCTCTTAAGGCGATCTCCCCGGACGCGATACGCTCTTTCGCCATATGAGCGCATGTCACGGAAGAGAAGCAGAATGATGAAGTATTTTCTCCCCGTGCAAACCCCGGCCCAGCGATACGGTCAATGTGATTCGCGGTGGCGATCCCCGTGTTGGGAGTCGGAAGTCCGACCCGGACGATGTCACAGTCGGTCCTGATCGCGGGGACCGATCAGCCGCATGCCCGGAAACTACTCACCCGCAGGGCACTCACGGATTCGGAAGACCGGATGACGAGGCGCGATCCGGTGGAACTCCGGCAAGGGGGCCGTCGGCCCCAGCCCCAGGTGCGGCCTCGCGCCAGGCGCGGCGGCGAGGTAGCGGCGCAGGATCTCGGCGCGGTGCTCGGGCGGGATCTCCTCGAGCAGGATCGGAGTCTCGCGACCCCGACGGCGGAGCACGGCCCTACCGCCCGCGGCCTGAACGTTCAGCACCCAGTTCGCATCCGGCCCGAGCATCGACACGAGGAACTCGGCGCCGCGGCAGGCCGCGACCGCGACCGGAACCGAGGTGATGTCGCCGCTGCGGCGCCCGGTCACCTTCAACACGGCACCTTGGCGCGGTGAGAGCCGCCGGGCCCCGTACACCAGGACGTCGAGCCGGTTCATGAGCCGCATGAGCGCGTTCGGCCGCCCTCGTCGGTACATCGTGCGCTTGAGTGCCGCGAGCCCGCGGACAACGGCACGGCCGATGCTCCACGTCTCCGTGGGACCTTCGGTCATGCCGCCCTTCTCCACAGCGCGACCGCGACGAGACCGGGAACGCACGGAAGGACCAGCAGCCAGCCCAGCAGCGGCGCGAGGCCGACGTCACCGGAGGTGTCCCGGACGGCCAGTGCGGCGATCGCGACGCAGATCGCGATCGCGAGCAGCCCGCCCGCCAGCCGGGGAGCCCAGCGCATACCGGCTCGGACCGCCCAGATCGCGCCGGCCCAGCCGAGGAGTCCCATCACCCCGATCGTGGACAGGACCGCCAGGTACGCCGCGACGGCGGCGTCGATCGCACCCGGCTGGTAGGCCGGATAGCTCGCCTTGATGTGGTCCGCCAGGACGGTCGTGGTGGATCGGTCGACGAACGGAAAGAGGGCGGCGATCACGGTGAGCCCCGCCCCGACGTACATCATCGCCAGTGAGGTCCGGTTGCGCGGTCCGCGCTTCGGCGTCGTCATGCCATGAGTCCTCAGGTGAGTGGATGGGTGAGAGCCCGGGGAATGCCCGTGGGCGTTGCCGGGCCCGCGACGGTGTGTGCCCGGACGGGGCGAGATCGTTCGCTTGCCGCACCCGTTCAGACAGTCACTCTCTACAGGAAGTGACTCTAATATCTCTGATTTCAGACAGTCAATGTCTATGTGACAGTCACACGCTTCAGCGTTCGGCTTCCTGCTACTCTGACCGCATGAGCGGGCTTCGCCAGCGCTGGCGGCTCAAGGCCATGCGCACCATCCAGGAACGCGCTCTCGATCTGTTCGACGAGAGAGGGTTCGGCGCGGTCACGATCGAGGAGATCGCGGCCGCGGCCGAGGTGTCGCCGTCCTCGGTGTACCGCTACTTCGGCACCAAGGAAGGGATCGTGGTCGCCGACGAGTTCGACAGGATGAGCCCGGAGGCACTCAAGGACTTCCTGGCCCCCGACGATCCCGTCGGCAGCCTGCTCCGAGCCGTCCGCGCCTACGAATCCGCACCGCAGAGCACATCCGGTCCCGAAAACACGGGCGAAGGCCCGCAGACTGGGAAGAGCCCGTGGCGCAGGGTCCGTTACTTCTTCGCCGAGCCATCGGTCCGCGAGGCCGTCTGCGCCAATCTCGACCGCGCAAGCGGGCGGATCGCACCGTTGATCGCGGCGACCGGCGAGCTGACCGAGACGCAGGCCCGCGTGATCACGAACGCCCTCGTCTTCGGCTACTTCGCCGCGCTTGAGCAGTGGTACCTCGACGGCGGCACCCGCCCCATCGCCGACTACGTCGAGGAGGGCATGCGTCCGCTACGCGGCATCTGGCCGTCCTCCGGCCGCGAACATCCCGCGTGACATCCGCCGGTATCCACGTCTCGAGCATGATGGAGTAGCCGACGACCTCGCCGGGCGACGCCGGCGCCACCCCGTGTTCACGCAGGACCGCTTGGGCCACGCGCCGGGGACCAGAGGTGTTGACACCGCCACGCGCCACGGCGGCACGCTGACAGGGCGGCACGCTGACAGGGCGGCAGGTCTAGGTCGGAGCGCCGTCGTCGGCGAAGCACGGCACAACCATCTCGACCAGCGCGGCGACGTCGGCATCGACCATCGGCTCGCCGGTCATGCCCATCCGGTGGAGCAAAGTTCCGACGACGACGTCGATGAAGAACAGGACCCGGTTCTCCGGCTCGCCGAGCGCGTCCTGGAGCGCGAGCCGGTACGGGTCCTGGAACCGCGTGGACAGCACCTCGCGCAGGGCCGGATCGCTGACGGCGTCACTGAACACGCCCGCGAACGCGTCGCCCACCCCGGGCTCGCCGATCTTCGCCGCGATCCAGTGGATGGCCGAGGACATGAGCTCGGCTCGACTAGCACCCTCCAGCGGCACCGGGCCGAACGCGTCGAGCAGGCAGTCCACGATCAACTCGCCCTTCGAGGGCCAGCGACGGTAGATCGTCGTCTTCGCGACGCCGGCCGCGGCGGCGATGCGGTCGACGGTGGCGCGCGCGTAGCCGAGCTCGTGGACCGTGCTCAGCGTCGCGGCGAAGACCACGGCGTTGAGGCCGGAACGCGGACGACCGGGTGGTCTGGCGGATGCGGTCGCTCGGGTCATGCCCACACGATAACGTATTGCGCTACCGTTAGTATCGATACCTAAGGTAGCGAAAATGTCGGGCGAGGAGGACACATGAGCGAGGTCACCGGTACGGAGCGGCCGCCGCTGGGCATCCGGCTGCTGCACGCCCTGGGCAGGGAGCCGGACTGGCCGGCGATGACGGCCGGGGAACTGGTCGCCCTCCGCGAGGCGGTGAACCGTAAGCGGGCGTCCCCTCTGGCGCGGCTCATCACGGGGTTTCCCGATCGCGGCGCCACCATCCGGTGGCAGGAGGTCGCGCTGCCCGGCCGCGGGCTCCGGGTCCGGGTGTACCGGCCCTCGGCCGGAAGCGGCGGCGGGGACGCCGGCCGGACCGGCCTGCCGCTCGTGCTGCACGTGCACGGAGGCGGGTTCGTGGGCACGGCGGTGCAGAGCGACTGGGTCAACAGCCACCTCTCCGCGCGGCTGCCCGCGGTCGTCGTCTCGGTCGAGCACCGCCTCCTCGACCCGGAGACCCCGCTGTCGGCGGCCGTCGACGACGGCTGGGACGTGCTGCAGCACGTGGTGGCGCACGCCGCGCAGTGGGGAATCGACCCGGCACGGACCGCCGTCTTCGGCGAGAGCACCGGCTCGATGGTCGCCGCCCTGGCCGCGATCCGGGCCCGGGAGTCCGGCCCGCTCCTGCGGGCGCAGGTGCTGGTCAACCCCGCCGTCGACCTGACCCCGGCGGGGTTCGACCACGCCTCGATGCGCCGGTACGCCAACAGCCCGACCCTCACCATGCCGCAGATGCGGCTGTTCCAGCGGCTCGCCGTTCCACCGGGAACGGATCCTCGTACGGTGTCGCCCCTTCACGCCGACGACCTGGGCGGGCTGGCCCCGGCGCTCGTGGTGGTGCCGACCGTCGACCCGGTGGCCGATCACGGCCGCTGTTACGCCGAACGGCTGCGGACGGCCGGGACGCCCGCGCGGCTCACCGAGTACCCCGGAGCGACGCACGCGTTCCTGAGCATGCCGGGCGTGGTGCCGCAGGCGAAGGCCGCGCGGGCGGAGATCGCCGAGTTCCTCCGAGAGGCTCTGGCCACCTGACGGGTTCCGGCCCGCCGGTCGGTGTTCCACGTCATCACCCCCCGTGGATCACAGGGCTCCGGGGTGATCGACGCAGCCGGCGAGCCGACCCGGAACGCGATCATCGGCCCGGCCGCGGGCCTGGTCGTGAGGACAGATCGATGAAGACGGGAGAGTGATGAACGCCACGGACCTCGCCCAGGCGAGAAAGCGGCCCGCGCCACCGACGAAAGACGCCGATGGAGACGCCGATCCAGCGGCGGGCCGGACCATGACGCGACTGCTGCGGCCGCATCTGCGGAGTTTCGCCGCCGTCGTCGTCCTGCAGGTGATCGGCGCGGTCGCGGGTCTGGCGCCGCTGCTGGCGGTCGCCGAACTGGGACGCATCCTGTTGTCGCCCGGTCCCGCCGATCGGGGCCATGTCTGGATGGTCGTGATCACGGGTGCGGCCGGCTTGTTCGTCCGGCTGCTGTTCACGGCGGCGGCGTCCGGCCTCGGGCATGTCCTCGACGGCCAGGTGCAGCTGGCGTTGCGCCGGCAGTTGGCCGCGCGGCTGGGGCACGTGCCGATCGGCTGGTTCTCCCGGCGCCGGACCGGCGAGCTGGCGAAGGTGGTGGGGGAGGACGTGAGCGCCGTGCACCCGTTCATCGCCCACGCCCCCGGCGAGCTCGTCGCCGCGTTCGTGGTGCCGCCGGCGTCGCTGGTCTACTTGTTCACGATCGACTGGTGGCTCACGCTGATCACGCTGATCCCGGTGGCGATGGCCGTCGCGCTGGTCCCGCTGCTGATGCTTCCCGCCCGCGCGCGCGAGCAGGAGGAGTTCGACGCGGCCATGGGGCGGATCGTGAGCTCCGTCGTCGAGTTCGTGCAGGGCATCGCGGTGGTCAAGGCGTTCGGCGGATCCGAGCGCGCTCACCGCGCCTTCCTCACGGCCGCCGACGACTTCGTCGGCATCTTCTTCACGTGGGTGCGCGGCATGTCCCTCGTCGCCGCCGGGATGCAGCTGGCGCTGTCGCCGCCGTTCGTGCTGCTGGTCGTGCTGATCGGCGGTGCGGCCCTGATCACGTCCGGCTCTCTGGCCCCGGCCGACCTGCTGCCCTTCCTGCTGCTGGGGCTGGAGCTGACCGCCCCGGTGGCAGCCCTCGGCCACGGTTTCGACGACATGACGGCAGCCGGCCGTGCCGTCCGCCGGATCAAGGAAGTGCTCGACGTGCGGGCGCTGCCCGAGCCCGCCCAGCCGGTCACGCCGCAGGGCCACCGGGTGGAGCTGCGTGGCGTCCGCTTCGGCTACGAAGACGATCGCGAGGTGCTGCGCGGCATCGACCTGGTGCTCGAACCGGGGACGGTCACCGCGATCGTCGGGCCGTCGGGAAGCGGCAAGTCCACGCTGGTCCGGCTGCTGCCGCGCTTCTTCGACCCGACCCACGGCTCGGTCCTGTTGGGCGGTGTCGACCTGCGCGAGATCGGCAGCCGGGAGCTCTACCGAACGGTCTCCTTCGTCTTCCAGGACGTCCGCCTGCTGCGCGCGTCGGTCGCGGACAACATCGCGCTCGCGGTCCCGCGCGCCGACCGCGACGAGGTGATCCGCGCCGCCCGGCTGGCCGGCATCCACGACCGCGTCCTCGGGCTGCCACGCGGATACGACACGATCCTCGGGGAGGAGGCCGAACTGTCGGGCGGCGAGGCCCAGCGCGTCTCACTCGCCCGCGCGCTGCTGGCCGACGCGCCGGTTCTGGTGCTCGACGAGGCGACCTCCTTCGCCGACCCGCAGACCGAGCAGGCGGTGCGCCGGGCGCTGGCGACGCTGGACGGCGACCGCACGATCCTGGTCATCGCCCACCGCCTGGAGACCGTCGCCGACGCCGACACCGTCGTGGTGCTGGAGAACGGGTCGATCGTCGAGCACGGCAAGCCCGCCGACCTGCTGGAACAGGACGGGAAGTTCGCCGCGTTCTGGCGATCCCACCGCACCGCGATCACCGGCGAGATCGCACCCCACGGTGCCGTACGGCAAGGAGACGAGCCCCGATGATCCGAATGCTGCTGGGCGTGCTCGGAGACGAGTACGCCCGGGCGGTGCGTCGCACCGTGGCCCTGATGACGACCACCGCGGTGGTCGAAGGCCTGCTCTACGCCCTGCTGGTCCCGGTGCTGCGGGCCCTGCTCGCAGACACACCCGCGGACGCCGGGCCCTGGCTGATCGCGTTCGGGGCCGCGGTCGCGGCCTACGCCGCACTACGCTACGTCAGCGATCTGTCCGGCATGCGCGTCGGCACCACGATGTTGCGCGGCATGTACCACCGGCTCGGCGAGCATCTGGCCCGGCTGCCCATCGGCTGGTACAGCGCCGGCCGGGGCGGCGAGGTGTCCGTCATGGCCGGTCGCGGCCTCCTGCAGGCGATGGGCGTGGCGGCGCATCTGCTGTCGCCGTTCATCTCCGCTCTGGTGACTCCGCTGACGATCGTCGCCGTGATGCTCGCCTTCGACTGGCGACTGGGCCTGGCCGCGCTGATCGCCGCACCCGTCGTGGCGGTCATCCAGGCATGGACGGCGCGCTCGACGGCCGCCGCCGACGCCGAGCGCCACGAACGCGACAAGGAGGCCACCGGGCGGGTCATTGAATTCCTCCAGGCCCAGCCGGTACTGCGGGCCGGTGGCCGGACCGGCGAACGCTTCACACTGCTCGACGACTCGCTGCGGGAGGTCCAGCGCGCGTCCCGCCGTACCGTGCTGGCGACGCTGCCCGGCGCGGTGGGCCTGACGCTCACGGTGCAGGCGATCTTCACGGTGCTGCTGGCGCTGGGCGCCTACCTCGTGCTCGGCGGGAACATCGGCGCGGCGGAGATCCTGACGATCCTGGTGCTCGCGGCCCGCTGCGCCGACCCGCTGCTGTCGCTGTCGGACATGAGCGGCAAGCTCCGCGGCGCACGAAGCGAGCTGGACAGGCTCGACACGGTCCTGCGCACCGAGCCGCTGCCGGAAGCAGCCGAGCCGATCCAGCCGGTGAGCCACGACCTGGAGTTCGAGTCCGTCACCTTCAAGCACGGCGACCGCACGGTGTTCGACAACGTGTCACTGTCCGTGCCGGAAGGACAGCGGCTCGCCGTCGTCGGGCCGTCAGGCGCGGGCAAGAGCACCCTGCTGCAGCTGCTCGCGCGGTTCTACGACGTGGACGCCGGCGCGGTACGCGTGGGCGGTGTGGACGTGCGCGCGATCGACACGGAGGTGTTGATGGCGCAGATCGCCATCGTCTTCCAGGACGTCTACCTTTTCGTAGGCACGATCGAGGAGAACGTGCGCCTCGGCCGCCCCGACGCCGATGACGCCGAGGTGCGGGCCGCGGCGACCGCGGCGCGGCTGGACGAGGTGATCGAGCGACTGCCCGGCGGCTGGGAGGCAGACGTCGGCGAAGGCGGCGCCATGCTGTCGGGCGGCGAACGCCAGCGCGTCTCGATCGCCCGGGCGCTGCTGAAGAACGCCCCCGTCATCCTGCTCGACGAGGTGACCTCCGCACTCGACCCGGTCAACGAGGCGGCCGTCCACGAGGGCATCGAGCGCCTCATGGCGGGCCGCACAGTGGTCATGGTCGCCCATCGCATGCGGACCGTCCAGCGCGCCGACCGCGTCGTCTTCCTCGACGGCGGCCGGATCGTGGAGGAAGGCAGCCACGACGAGCTGCTGCGCCGCGGCGGCCGCTACGCCGAGTTCTGGGACATCTCCATGACACCGGCGGCAAGCGAATGAGTCCGTATCGCACCGGCAGGCCGGCGGCCGGGCACCGCCGGCGGCCGGAGGTCAGTAGCGGAGACTGGGGAACCAGTCGCCCCGGCCGTGAGGGGTGAGGTCGAGGAGATGCCAGACGGGGGCGAGGAGGTCGATGCCGCGCTGGTCGACGTCGTCGGCCATGCGGGGGTGGGCGGAGTAGAAGTGGCGGACCGCGCCGTCGCCGTCGCGGGTGAAGACGGAGATGGTGGAGTCTTGTTCGCCGTCCTCGTCCTCGCTGCCGAGGTCGTACTTGAAGGTGCTGTCGCCGCAGCTCAGCAGTCGCAGCCGGTCCCAGCCGCGGTCGCGGGCGTGCCGCCGCAGGGCGGACAGGCCGGCGGCCGCGGCGACGGCGAAGTCGGCGTTCTGGGCGATGTGGTGGGCGATGCCGTTGAAGCCGTCGATCCACAGGGTGCACATGGGGCACGGGTCGGTCTGCAGCTTGCCGTACATGAGGTGGTAGACGACCAGTGGGCGGTCCGGCGCGGTGAAGAGCCCGCTGAGTGAGACCTCGCGGGCCGGCGCGTCGCCCGCGCCGAGGTCGGCGGGGCCCTCGATGAAGACGTAGTCGTCGACGGGCGGCCCCTGCGGGAGCGCCCGCCGCTGGGCGGCGATCCGCTCGCGGTGGCGCATGAGGTCGATCTCGGCCAGGCGCAGTTCCTCGCGGGCGGCGAGGTACTCCGCCGTTTCTCCGGCCAGTCTTGTCTGCCGCATGGTGTCCTCCGGGTGACGCTCCCCGGCCCGGATCCCCGGGTCCCCCGACTCTCCGAGTCTATGGCGGCTCCACGGCTCGCCGACAGTCGAGCCGAAGTCCGCTTGGCCTGCTGATCCGGGAGAGTGATGGTGCAGCCGTCAGCGGTGAGATTGATCTTCATGGCCCGTCCCAGCTCGGAGCCGGGCTCGCGAACCCCCTTCCGGAACGCGGCAGTCGCGGGAACGTGAAGTCGGCCGGTGCTCCGCTTCACCCCGATAGGCGCACGCCGCCCCCCATCGCGGGCAATGCGGGACGGGGGCGAGCGACCGGCGGGCGGCGGGTGCGACACGAGGTCACACGGTCCGGCACCTGACGCACCGGAGCGATCACTGAGAGTAACTTCATCGTGAAGTGATCTACGGAGACCTCTCTCACGACGAAGTGGAGTTCAGTGTCGATGTCACGACGACCCAGATCCGCGCTCACCGCGCTGGCCTGTGCCCTGACGGCGTTGCTGGCCGCATCGGGGACACCGGCGACGGCGGACGGCGCCGCGCACGCCGCCGACGGTGTGCGGCAGGCCGCCACGCGCGCCGCCGCCGCGCCGTGTGTCCGGCGGGGACAGACGACCTACCCTGTCGACTACTACTGGAAGAACGTGCTCGGCATGAGGCTGGGCAACGGGTCGATCACGGTCAACACCTCCCCGTCCCTGTGGGGCGGGCAGATCGCGCCGGGCAGTACCTTCACCCTCACCCTGACGCACCGCACGGCCCGGTGGCCGCTCCTGGTCAGGACCTACACCACCAGGTGGGACCTGTCGTCCCTGCTGGCCAACGCCGATGTGGTCAGCGAGTCCGGGGCCGGCGTCATCAACGGCAGCACCCTGTCGATCACCTCGCCGGGCACCAAGACCGACCCGCCCGCGAAGGTCATCACCTTCCGGGTCCGGCAGGGCACCATCGGGCGGAGCATGACCATCCGGCCGACCGGGATCAGCAGCGTCCTGGCCGCTCCGGGCCAGCTCGGAAACAACACGCCCGCCCCGCCGATCCGGATCGTCAGCGGGCAGTCCATCTCGCCCACCACGGCCGCCGACGACACCGCCGCCACTTCGCAGGACACCGCCGTCCGCGTGCCCGTCCTGGCCAACGACACCGCGACCGCACCGACGATCAGCAGCGTCACCCAGCCCGCCAACGGCACCGCGACGATCTCCGGCAACACCGTGGTCTACACACCCGCCGCAGGCCTGGCCGGCACCGACACCTTCACCTACACCATCACCACCGCCTGCGGGACCAGCACCGCCACGGTCACCGTCACCGTCACCTGCGCCTACGAACCGGTCAACCTGGTCAACGGCAGCTTCGAGACACCGCCCGTGACCACGATCGACTGGAACATCCCCGACGCCTCCACCAACCCCGCCGTCGGCTGGCACACCACCGCCACCGACCGCAAGCTGGAGTTCTGGCCCAGCGGCGCGAACGGGATCCCGGCAGCCGACGGCCGGCAGTTCGCCGAACTCAACGCCAACCAGGTCTCCACGCTCTACCAGGACGTGCCCACCGTTCCGGGAACACCGATGACCTGGTCGCTGTATCACCGGGGCCGCCTGGGCACCGACGTGATGCGGGTGCTCATCGGCGCCCCGGGCGCGACCACGGCCCAGACCCCGACCGGGGCCTCCTCCCCGGACATCTCCGACGGCAACACCGCCTGGGGCCACTACACCGGGGTGTACGTCGTGCCTCCGGGACAGACCACCACGCGATTCGCCTTCGAGTCGGTCTCGGCCGCGGGGGGCAGCCCGACGTTCGGCAACTTCCTGGACGGCGTGGCCTTCCAGACGCCGCCCTGCCGGCCCATGGTCGAGAGCACGGCGAAGACCGGCGGGTCCCAGGCCGCGCGTCAAACCCGGTGACGTCCCGGGGGACGCCCCCGGCTTCGGCCCCGTGACTGTGTCCGGGGCCGAAGCCGGCCCGATCGGTACGCTCCGGCAACGACGACCGGTGCCAGGGCGACGGCGCGCCGACCACCACGGCACTGCCGCCCCTCGCCCTGGCCGCCGGACACGGCTGAGACCCCGTCACGCCAGAAGGGTGCGCCAGCGGTCGGCCGATTCCATCATGTCCAGGCTGACCCGCTCCAGGAACGCCCCTCCCCTGGCCAGCCGCCGCCCCACGGGCCTGTCGAGCCCGGACGTCTCCGCCGCCGCCATCGCGGCCCGCGCCGACTCGAGCGTCCGCCGCGAGCTGATCACGATCGAGTGGTACCAGGCGTCGTCGTCGACCACGTAGATGTCGCGACGCCGCTGCGGATCACGCTCGCGCCGGACATACCCGTGCTGGACCAGGTAGTTCACGGCCACGGAGACGGAGGCCGGGCTGACTTTCAGCCTGCGGGTCAGCTCGGCCGCGGTGCGCCTGCCGTCCTCGGACAGCAGCAGGTCGAGGTGCACGCGCGCCGTCATCCTCGGCAGCCCCGTCCTGATCGCCATCTCGATGATCTCCTCTTCCATCGCGCCGCCCGGCGGTCCGGCCGCGCGCGGGGGTGCCGGTGTGCCCCGCCGTGCCCGCCGGGCCGTCGCCCGGTGCGCCTGCTGGGGCCGGTAGCCGCCGGGGCCGCCGTTGCGTGCGATCTCCCGGCTGATCGTCGAGGTCGGCCGGTCGAGCCGCCTGGCGATCTCGGCGTAGGAGAGCCCGTCGGCGAGCCCGGCCGCGATGCGCTGACGGTCCTGCTGGGTCAGTCGTCCTCCTGGCATGTCGCCAGTATTGCCTTCCCCGCCATTCATTGCAACGCATCGTTGCATTCCAGCTCAGCGTCATTGCACCAATTTGCAGCTGTTTACCTGGGAAAACACTCGTCGCCGATTGACACTTTTCTGAATGCAACGTAGCTTTCGAGCTGCATAAAACACGTACTATCGTGAAACGAGGAACGGCCATGGGTGAGACCCCCCACACCGTCACAACCCTGCCGACGGCGCGTCAGCCCGGCTGCCCCTTCGACCCGCCGGCAGAGCTGACCGACGCCCGCCGGCACGGCCCGATCAGCCGCCTCCCCTTCCCCGACGGACACCAGGGCTGGCTGATCACCGGATACGACCTGGCCAGGGCGGTCCTGGCCGACTCGCGGTTCAGCTCACGCAAGGAGCTCATGCGCCACCACCCGCTGATCGACTACGGCGACATCGAAGTCCCCCCGGCGCCGCCCGGCGAGTTCCTCCTCATGGACGAGCCCCAGCACGGCCGCTACCGCAAACCGCTGGTGGGCAAGTTCACCGTACGGCGGATGCGCCTGCTCACCGAGCGCGTCGAACAGATCACCGCCGACCACCTGGACGCCATGGAGAAGGCCGGGCCGCCGGCGGACCTGGTGACCGCGTTCGCCAAGCCCATCCCCGCCATCGTGATCTGTGAGCTGCTGGGGGTGCCGTATGAGGACCGGGGCTCCTTCCAGGAGAACATCGACAAGTTCATGAACGGGGAGACGAGCGACGAGGACCTGATGGCGGCCTACACCGCGACCCAGCACTACCTCGCGGAACTGGTGGCCGCCAAGCGCGCCAACCCCACCGACGACGTGCTCAGCGACCTCACCGACAGCGATCTGACCGACGAGGAGCTGCGGGGTGTCGCCCTGATCCTGCTGGCGGCCGGGCTCGACACCACCGCGAACATGCTGGCGCTGGGCACCTTCGCGTTGCTGCGCAACCCGGCGCAGCTGACCGCGCTGCGCGCCGATCCCGCACTCGCCGACCGGGCCGTGGAGGAGCTGCTGCGCTATCTGAGCGTCGCCAAGCAGTTCCACAGGGTCACACTGGAGGACGTCGAGCTGGGCGGCCAGACCATCGAGGCCGGTACGACGGTCATCCTGTCCCTCAACACCGCCAACCGCGACCCCGAGCGCTTCCCCGACCCCCACACGCTCGACCTGCGCAGGCAGAGCGGCGGGCACCTGGCCTTCGGCCACGGCATCCACCAGTGCCTGGGTCAGCAACTGGCCCGCGTCGAGATGCGGGTCGCGTTCCTCGCGCTGATCGACCGCTTCCCCACCCTGCGCCTGGGCGTACCGGCCGAGGAGGTCGGCCTGCGTCCCGAGACCGCCGACATCTTCGGAGTGAAGAGCCTGCCCGTCACCTGGGACTCCTGACCCATGAGGATCACCGTGGACGCCGAGCGCTGCATCGGCTCCGGAGTTGGCCCCGCCCGGCTCTGAGGGTCGTCTCCGCCACAGCGACGGCGGCGTGCGGCCCCGCACAGGGCGATCTTCCCGCGCACGGCCACGAGCTCCTGGCGGGCTCGGAATCCCACTGTTCACCCAGATGATGACGAGCCTTGATGCGGAAACGGCATTCTATGACGAAGCCCGGCAGCGCTGGACCGAGGAGGCGGGCTGCGGCTGGGGATCGTGGTCAACAGCGGTGACATGGCCGCGGCCGAGGAGCCGCTCACGGCCACCACGGCCGAGCACCTGGACATGTCGATGTTGGGAGCTGACGCCCTGATCGCGATGATCAAGGCGGACCTGGCCGGGGATCAGCCCCACAGATAGGCCATGCGCCGCCGGCACCGCCGCTTGACCAGGCCACTCAGCAGGCGCAGCCGGGCGGGCGAGGTCCGGCGCAGGTGTTCCTCGACATCGGCCGGCAAGGCGAAGGTGATCCAGCCGAGCAGCTTGAGCACGCCGCGCGGCCCGTACCGCCTGAGGATCACCTGGTGCATCCGGGCGTCCTCCTCCGGCGTGATATAGGCCATCATGAGCGGGAGCCCGTCGATCTCCTCGTGCGCCAGGTGCGCGCCCAGAACGTCGGCCAGCGACCGTAGAGCGGTCATCAGCCGCTCCCGCCCCGGCTCCGACGGACCGAGGTCGAACGAGCGGAAGGCGTCCGTGCTCTCCTGGATCCACCGGTTGGCCGCCTCGTGCTCGGCCTCCAGCGCGTCGATCAGGTCGATCGCCTCCGGCACACGCTCACGCAGCCGGAGCCAGACGAACTCGTCCTCGGAGGTGTGGTGGTGGTGCAGCGCGTACAGAACCCAGTCCAAGTGCGCGCGCAGCGCCGAGACCCGCGCGCGGTCCTCGCGGCGCACCCGGCCGACGGCGGTGAGCAGGCATCCCAGGTCGCGGCGGAAGCCGTAGTGCGCCAGGTACATGTTCGTCATGTCGAGCGGGCCGGGCACCGCGGCTGCCTGTCCGGGCAACATGATCTGCGGTACGTCCGGGTGTGAGGCGACCTGCATCGTTCCTCTCCTTCTCTGGCAAATGGGTGTCAGCAATGCCGCCATCGTTTCCACAGGTCTTGGGTGATTCTGGAACTACGTGCTCCGGCTCGGCAGCAAGCGCCTCCCAAGTTCCGCCCAAGCCCGCCTCCTAGCTTCGACCTCGACAAGGTTGGAGGACGGAATGGGTGACGTACTGATCGTCGGGGGTACCAGCGGGATCGGGCTGGAGCTGGCGCGGCACTTCGTACGGCGGGGCCGCGCGGTCGTGCTGACCGGCCGCCGGGCCGACGGGGCTGCCGAGGCCGCCGCCGGGCTCGACGGGCCGATCCCCGCACGCGGGATCGGACTGGACCTGGCCGAGCCGGGCACGCTGGCCGCCGCGCTCGCCGACGTGGGCGAAGTGGACCGGCTGGCCCTGGTCGCCGTGGAACGCGACCAGAACACCGTCGCCGACTACGACCACGAGCGGGCGAACCGTCTCACGACGTTGAAGCTGGTCGGCTACACCGAGGTGGTGCGCGTGCTGGCGCCGCGCCTGTCCGCGGACGCCTCGGTCCTGCTGTTCGGCGGGGCCGCGCGGGAACGGCCGTACCCCGGCTCCACGACCGTGTCCATCGTCAACGCCGGGATCGTCGGCATGGTGGCCACGCTGGCGGCGGAACTGGCGCCGACGCGGGTCAACGCGATCCACCCGGGCGCGGTGGCCGACACCCCGTTCTGGGCGAACGGGGGCGCGCTGCTCGACGCGATCGCGCAGCGTACGCTCACCGGCCGCGTCCCGGCGATGGCCGACGTGGTCGACGCGGCGGCGTTCCTGCTGGACAACCCCGCCGTGAACGCGGTCAACCTGACCGTCGACGGCGGTTGGCGGGCCTGAACCACCACAGTGAACAGAGGACATTCATGTCACATGACGAAGCGCTCCTGGACGTCCCGTCCGTGTCCGCACGGGAATTGGAGGAGCATCTCACCATGTGGTCGGCGCAGACCGGAGTCAGGACAGGGGTGTGGGCCCTGCCCAAGGAACCTCTCCCCGGACATGTCGGGCGAGTCGCCTGCGGGACGATCGACGACGGGCTGCGGGAGATGGAGCTGCAGCCAGGGGTCCGCGCGCTCTCGCTCGCCCTCACCATGAGCCCCAGCGGCCTGCGGCGACGGTCAGCGACGACGGCGGCGGCAGATGGGCCGACGCGCTCGGCGCGCGGCTGCGCGGCCGGCAGGCCGAGTTCGCGCGCCTGGGCGGTGTCCTGACCATCAACTCGTCCAAGGGCACGCCGCCGAGCCGTACGCGGCCCGCGGTGGGCGGGCGCAGGCCGGCCAGCAGCAGCGACAGGGTGGACTTGCCGATGCCGCTGGGACCCGCGACGACGAGATGTTCGCCGGGTTCGACGGTGAAGGTCAGATCGTGCACGACCGGTACGGCCCCGGCGTCGTAGGCGAAGCCGAGACCTTCGGCCTGGAGACGGTAACCGGTGGGGGTGACGATGGCAGGCCTGGTCGGTGAGGTGACGGCGGGGGTGGTCGTCGTCTCGGAGAGCCTGCGCAGGGTGACCGCGAGTGCCACGCCCCAGCCGCCGGCGACACCGGTGAGCGCGCGCATGGCGGGCTCAAGTCCGGTCGCCAGATAGGTCATCGCGCCCACGACCTCGCCGGCGGTCAACCGGCCGTCCTGGACCAGTGAGCGCGCGGTGAGCAGCAACATCAGTAACGGGAGATGCGCGCCGAGCGCGACGACGAGGCGGCGGCCGGTCCCGGCGCGGGCCAGGGCTGTGGTCGCGGCCGACTGGGCGGCGACGGCCTCACGTACGGTGGCGTGGGCCTGGTGGTGCGCGCCGCAGGCGGCGACGTCACGCGTACCGGCCAGGATCGGGGTGACCCGGGCCGTGAGCGTCTCAGCCGTCAGGACCAACGCGCGCTGGCGGGTGACCAGGGCGCGCAACAACCGCACGAACACCAGCAGCGCCACCACCACGGGAACGGCGACGATGGCGGCGGCCACCGGGGACAGCAGCAGGAGGCCGGCCAGGGCGGCGATCAGGGAGACGCCGAACTGGCGGGTGCTACGCAGGAGCGCCGAGAGCAGGTCGCGGACGGTCTCGACCTGACCGGTGAGGCGGGTGACGGCGGCGGTGTCCGGGGGCGTGTCCGTGGTGGTGGCACGGGTGACGGTGGCGGTGACCACCGCGGTGATCAGATCGTCGCGCAGAGGCTCGATCACCGCCGCCAGGCACGGGAGCATCAGCTGGGGGGCGGCGGCTTTGACGATCATCGTCACGCCCAGCAGGCCGAGCCAGCCCAGCCCGGCTGCCGGGGTTCGCGGCCAGGAAGCCCTGGTCCATGGCCGTGCCGATGAGCAGGCCGGACACCATCGTGGGGAGACCTTCGACGCCCGCGTTGTTGACCAGCACGTCCAACCGGCCGTACGTGGTCTCGATCCACTTGGCCGCGGCGTCGATGTCGGCCTGATCGGTGACGTCCAGCCTCAGATGGCGGCCTCGACCCCCAGGCCGGTGAGCCGGGTGACGGCCTCGGCACCGCGTTCGGCCGAGCGGGCGCCGACCAGTACGACGGTACCCGCCTCGCCCAGCAGCCTGGCGACCTCGTAACCGATGCCCTTGTTCGCCCCGGTGACCAGCGCGATCGTGTCCTGCGTCATGACGTTCTCCCTGTCGTCGGTGAGAACACCCATGGTGATTCGGGCTTCTGGAGCGGATCTGAAGGGCCAGACTTGAGTACGGCTCAAGGCGATGACTGAAAACCCATCGCCTGCTCCTCGGCGACACTCCGTGCCCGGTGACGATCGGATGCGACAGTCCGTCCCGGCCGCTCCGTCATCGGCACCCACGGGAGAGTCTGCGGACGTCCGTGTGACGGGCCGTTGAAGATCATTGGCCCCTTAAAGCGTGGCGGCCACGATGGTGGTGCGGATTCCCGCACCTTGGCGGACGAACGCCCGATCTTAACGATGGCCTCGCCGACCGTGCCGTGCGCATCCACCGAGCTCCGGCGACGTCCGACGCCAGGCGCCTGCCGCAGCTCGCCTCGTCCCTGAACAACCTCGGCTGGCGCCTCCTGGCGCTCAGCCGGTTCGAGGATGCCCTGGTCCCCTTGAACGAGGCCGTCGCCCTTTACCGCCGGCATGTCGAATCGCCCGACGGGCACGCACGCAGCCTCTACAACCTCGGTGTCGGCCTGGGGCACCTGCGGCGCCACCGCGAGGCCCGCGCCGCCGAGCGTGAGGCCAGACGCCTCTAAGGACCGTGAAGAACATCCGCGAGAAATCCGGCGTTAAGCGACCACCGCAGATGGTGCACCGATTAGGTTTCCGTGCCGCGCCCGTCTGTACGTGTGAGATCGACTCACGAGAGGCTGGCACGATGCGGAAACTGATCTTCGGAATGAACGTGACCCTGGACGGCTACATCGCCGCGATCGGCGACGACATCGGCTGGAGTGGGGGGGAGGGGCCGGACTCATCGCCGAGCGCCGAGCTGTTCCAGTGGTGGTACGACCAGATGCGGGCAAGCGATCTGTCACTGTACGGGCGCAAGTTGTGGGAAACGATGAGCTCCCACTGGCCGACCGGCGACCAGCAGCCCAACGCTACCCCGGCGGAGATCGAGTTCGCGCGCCTCTGGCGGGACATGCCGAAGGTGGTGTTCTCATCGACGATCGACAAGGTCGACTGGAACACCCGCCTGGTCACCGGCGACGCGGTCGCCGAGATCGCCCGGCTCAGGGCCGAGGACGGCGGCCCGATGGACATCGGCGGTGCGACGCTCGCCGGGGCGGCCATGCGGGCCGGGCTGATCGACGAGTACGCGCTGGTCACCGTGCCGGTCCTGGTGGGCGGCGGCACGCCGTTCTTCACCGCGCTGGACAGCTGGGTGAACCTGAACCTGGTCGAGACGCGGACATTTCCCGGCGGCGTGGTGCTGACCCGATACGAGACGAGGCGATGAGCACGGGCCAAATGCTCGGCTCGTAAGGCCAGGTCGAAATCCTTCCTGGCGTGCTCACGGTGACTCTCGGCGATGAGGGAACCTTTCCCCGGCCCTTCCTTGTGTTCCGAGTGAGCTGTTGACCGACTCGCTGAAGATGAGGACGACGGTGACGCCGGCCCGTGCGCTGGACTCGTCGGCGATGGGGACTTGTCTGATCACAACGTCGCGGGCAGGCCCAGCCATGGTTTGTCGGTGGCGTCGAATCCGGTGAGCTCGGCGATCTTCCCGTCGACGATGTGCAGGACCGCGATGGTGAACAAACGGTGTTCCGGGTCGTCGGGGGTACGGAGGTACAGCACGGCGGCAGGCATGCGGTTGACCGTCGTGGCGATGCAGCGCCAGTCGTCGTGGCCGTGCTGGAAGAGCCCACCGGAGACCCAGCCGTCCACCGCGTCCTTGGCCGTGACGGTCAAGGTGCCCGGCTCGGGCAGCATCGCGAAGCGCAGGTCGTCGCGCAGCAGGGCCATCAGCCCGTCGAGGTCGTTGCGCTCATGGGCGTCCATGTACGACTTCACCACGCCGCGCTCGTCATCCGACAGCTCGTGCGTGGCAGGGCTCCGCCAGTCGAGGCGGCGGTCGGGCACCTGCCCGCGCATCGTCACGCGCGCCCGCTGCAGTGCGCTGGTCACCGAAGCGACGGTCAGCTCGAGGGCGTTGGCGGCCTTCGACGCCGGCCAGCCGAGGACGTCGCGCAGGATGAACACCGCCCGCTGCCGCGGCGGCAGGTGCTGGACGGCGACGATGAACGCCAGCTCGATCGTCTCCCGCGCCACCACCGACTCCTGCGGGTCCTCCGGGAGCATCCGGTCCGGGTAGGGCTGCAGGTAGCGCACCTCCGAGTCCGCGTCCGGCAGCCCGGCGGGCACGGGTGTGCGGTCGTTGCGCTTGTCCAGGAAGTCGAGGCAGGCGTTCGTCGCGATCCGGTACAGCCAGGTCCGCAGCGCAGCGTGGCCCTTGAACGACTCCCGCTTGTTCCACGCCCGCAGGAACGTCTCCTGCGTCATGTCCTGGGCGTCCTCGTAGTTCGCGAGCATCCGGTAGCAGTGCACCTGCAGCTCACGCCGGTAGCGCTCCGTGATGAACGCGAACTGTGCTGCGTCGTTCGAGCGGGCCGCCGCGATGAACGCGGCCCCGTCGTCGCCTGGCAGTCTGGCATCGGTCATGGTCGTCAATCCTTCCGCGGGTGGCGAGGGGCTACCAGAACCGACGACGTGGCGGAGGATTTCTGAGCGGTGGAGCCGCTGACACCGGGCCGTTCGTCGGGCCGGATGGGTCGGGTCGATCCAGGGGACTGACCCCCGTGTCCATCAGCCGCGTGAACAGACCCCGCCGGACGTGCCGGACGGGGGCGTGGTGTGCGGTGAGCCTTCAGGCCAAAAGTCCCAGGGGTTCGGGTGCTCCCCGGGCCTGACGGCCGGGCGGTGGCCATGTCGTGGCGCGCGCCGGAGCTGTCACCGGCATCGTGCCGACGGCCACTGCCGCCGGCACGGCCTGGTCAGCTTGCGGCCTGCCCGCCGCAGAACGCCGCCTTGACGAGCCCGTCCAGCAGCTTCGGATAAGTGGTGAGGTCGAGTGCGGCGTCGCCGGCGGTCAGCGAGGCGGTCAGGGTCTTGCCGCCGTCGGGCGAGCTGTACATCAGCGCCGCGTAGCCCGCCGGAGGGCTGCCGTTGTGGTTGAGCACGGTGCCGCAGGCCGGGCCCAGGTCCTGCACGAACATCCCCAGGCCGTAGCGGCCGTAGAGGGGGTCGCTCTTCGGGTGCGGCGTGCGCATCTCGACCAGCAGTTCGGCCGGCAGGAGCTTGCCGCCGTTCAGCGCGGAGAAGAACGTGTGGAGATCCTTGGTGGTCGAGATCATGTCACCGGCGCCTGCCAGCAGGGAGGGGTTCTGGCGGGAGACGTCGGCCACCTTCCACTGGCCGGCGTCCTGGTAGCGGAAGTAACCGTGGGCGTACGGCCTGGGCAGCTGTGCCCGGTTGCCCGGCACCACGGTGCCCTTCAGGTCGAGCGGCCGCAGGATCCGCCGCTTCAACTCGGCGTCGAACGAGCGGCCGGTGACCTTCTCGATCAGCAGCCTGGCCAGCGTGTAGTTGGTGTTGGAGTAGCTCCAGTCCGTCCCCGGCGCGAACTTCGCCGGCTTGGACAGCGCGAACCGCACCAGCTCCTGTGGCCGGTAGGAGTGGAACCGGTTGTCCAGCCACTCCTTGCCCGTCGCGGGGAGACCGGGCACCCATGTCCCGTCGGGGTCGAGGTCGCCGGTGTAGTTGAACAATCCGCTGGTGTGCTGCAGCAGCATTCGCACCGTGATTCGCCGGTCCAGTCCGAACTCGGGCAGGTGGCCGGCCACCGGGGCGTCCAGCCCGATCTCGCCCTCGGCCACCAGCTGCAGCACCACGGTCGCGACGAAGGTCTTGGTGACGCTGCCCACCCGGAAATGCCCGTTCGTCGGCGGCTTCGCGCTCGCGGCCAGCTTGCGCTGCCCGGCGCTGCCGGCCCACTCGCCCCGCTCATCGCTCACGCGCACCTGCACACCGAGGAAACCGGCATCAATGAACGCCTGGACGGCCTTCTGCAGCTCCGGGCGATCGCGCCCGGCGATGGCCCTCGACACGGCCGCGCTGCTGTCCGCGGCGGCCGCACCCGCCGTGGCCACCGCGGGTGCGGTCGTCCCGGCCAGCAGCCCGGCCGCCAGCGCTGTGACCGCCACCGGCCGGAAGATGGTGTGTCGGCGCCTCAGCGCGCCATTGTCACGGCGTATCGTCCCGAACGCTTCGGCGTGCGTCGCACCGCCCTGGCTGAACAGGGCGACCAGCCCGGGAATCCGCCCGGACCCGACATGCCGTTCCAGCACCTCGCGCAGTCTGCGCAGCCCTGCCGCGGAGAAGCCACGGTTGCCTTGTTCCATCATGAGTGTCCTTACCTACAGTGTTCGATCCACAGTGTTCGGTCTTGTGAGCCCCGTCTCGGCGTGGCGCTCATGGGCAGCCGTCGGCGACGCACGAGGGCCGGGAGCGAGGTCGGCGTGGCCGGTTCGCAGCCCCGAGGGCGTAGTCGCCGAACCGTTCATGGCATCCACCATCGCCGGCCGCGCCGATATCGGACCGTCACCGGGCCGACGCCGCCGCTGACACGCGGCGAGAAGTAGCCGGCCGTACATGACCCCGTGGCCGCTCAGCGCGGACAGCCGACGAAAACGGTGCCCTGTCGACGGCCCCGGGGCGTGATGTGCTGTGTCGTTATCAGAGGGTCTTGTCGTCTTCTGCGGTGTCTTCGCCGGCGGAGCGCGCGATGTCGGCAATCAGCCGCTTGCGCTCCCGGGCCGGGGCGTAGCCGCCATCGGAGTAGTTCTTGACGAACGCCTCGGCGAACTCCACCGGGTCGTCCCCGACGATCCCACGGATCGGTGTCCCATCCGCGGCGGCCTGCTCGAACAGGTCAGCCAGGTCTTCGAACATCGACGCACTGCTGTCGCCGTCGGTCGGCACGAAGTGCATCAGGTACCGCTCGATCGCTTCGACCGCCGTGCGCTGGTTCGGCGGAAGCCGTCTCACGCGTGCCTGGTACTCCCGCCACCGCCGCTTGGGGCCGATCACCTTTGCGAGGAAGCCACCCTTTTCAGCGTCGGACATGGTCATCTGCCTCCTTTGCGGAGCTGATCGAGCCGTTCTGAAAGGAAGCTCCAGGTCTTCCAGAATTCTTCGAGGTACGCCTGCCCCTGCACGTTCAGGGAGTACACCTTGCGCGGCGGCCCCTTCTCGGAGGGGACCTTCTCCACGTCGACGAGGCCGCGCTGCTCGATCCTGACCAGCAGCGCGTAGATGGTGCCCTCGGCGATGTCGGAGAAGCCCTGCTCGCGCAGCCAAGCGGTGATCTCGTAGCCGTAGGCGGCCCGGTCGGACAGGGTCGCCAGGACGATGCCCTCCAGCGTTCCCTTGAGCATCTCCGTCAGCTGCTTGCCCACGGAACACCCCTTTTCGGCTACTCGGTGACGCTGACTACCGGTACAAAGTAACACTGACTACCGGTACTTAGCAACACGGAATAGCTAAAGCGCAGGCTGGGACCGCCCGCATGCGACGGCGGGCGACGCGATCGCCAAAAGCCCGCCAAGGGAGATACCGCCGTCATCTCCGGGGCTGTGCGACCGCGCCGGTATCGGTTCGTTGGCCAGTCACCGCATCATCGCCAGCGGTTGCGCCTCCCGCTGTCCCGCCTCGTCCTCTCACACGGCCCAGCCCGGAGCAGGTTTGGCGGCTGGTGACACGGTGGTTAACGGCACTCGCAGAAGGCCGCCGAGAAAGTGAGTGCCACCCTGAAGGTGTACGGCCTCAGCGACCGGCGCCTCCGGCCGGCTTGGCCCGGACGTCGTCGCCTGGTTCCGCAAGCGGTGCCTCCTGCGGCGCGTCCGGCGAGGCATCCGACAGCTGCCCCCGCCGCTGCATCTCGTCGAATGCGATATGGGCGACGTCACGCGGATGGATGCCGCTGCCCAGCCCGCGCACCGGCCGCGCCGGACGGGCTGGCCGAAGATCGCCGAGCCCACCGCGTCCATGCCGACCAGGCGCAATCTGGGCTGGTCGCGGCGCAGCCTCATACGAGAAGGCGATCGCCTAATTGTGCGAAATGTTTACGAGAGGATCGTGAACATGGCCGACGCCCCCGAAGCCGGACCGTCCGGGTCCTCCCGCACGTCGGCGAGGCTCTTGCCGCCCCAGCGGGACGGCCATGTTCGGCGGGACGGTGCCCGGCCGGCCGTGCGGCCTCCGGCACCCACCCGGACGGGATCGCGGGCGTGCCGCCACAGCAGCGTGCCGCCTGCTGTCAACGGCGCTCGTCCCGCCGGGTGGGGCAGATACGGTCAGAGGTGCCCGAAGAGGAGGCTGCCTGGTGCATCCGGGTCGTTCGAGTAGAAGTACTCGTGCGCCGCCCGGATGAACTCCTGCCGCGAGACGCGGCCGTCCCCGTCGAGATCCAGCCTGCGGAAGGTCTCGATCGCGTCAGGCTGGGAGATCTTCCAGACCTTCCTCAGAAGGTTCTCGAACTCCTCCCTGCTGATCTCGTTGTCGCCGTCGGTGTCCATACAGTCGAAGATCGCATGGCCGCAACCCTCGACGATGTTGAGCCGGCTGGTGTCGACGCTCGCGAGACGGTGGGCCTCGATGAAGGCATCCCTCGAGAGCCTCTGCCCGTTCGGCTGCGCGTGCCGGAGCAGCTCCTGCCAGTACATCTGGTAGAACGCCTGGATTCCGCCGGCCCGGGGATCGTTCCTGCCGAGGCCGAAGACACTGATGTACCGGTCAGTAAGCTGCTGGTAATCCGACCAGTCCACGTAGCCGTCGCCGTTGACGTCCATGGTGTCGAACGTCCGTCCCAACTTGAGCCGGACCACGTCCGGTGCTGTAGAGGTCATGACTGTGTCCTTTGCGATGGTGAGCTTCGTGGATGACGCGCAGGCCGCGCCGCCATAGTCATGCCACACACCACCACAGCACCACCACCAATAGTGATAAGAAAATCACCATGAGTCACATGTGATCAATTCAGCTCGAGCTCGCTCCACCCCGGCCACCGCCCACCACCCTCCACCGCCTCGCGGCAAAGGGGAACGGCCGGAGTACGCCAAAGGACACCGCCGAGGCGGGGCTCGCGCCACCGGGACGGCGAGAGCCCGCAGGGCGTTGACTTTGTCGCAAGGCATGACGCACCATGTTGCTACAAAGTTTGCGACAAAGGAGGCGCTATGACCCGCGAACCGCTACCGGACACCGACCCGCCGGCTCGCGCGACCGACCTGCGACTGGCGGGCGCCTGGCTGGCCCGGCACGACCTGACCTACACCCGCCCCACCCCGCTGCTGGCCAACCGGCTGGCGGTCCGGGAACGCGCCCGCCTCGCCGCTCAGGTCATCCTGGCCGTACTGATCATCGCGAGCGCGCTCGCCGCCACTTCCGCCTTCGGCGGCTCCCAGCCGCACCGCCCGCTACCGCTGCTGGCCCTGACCGCACTGGTAGCCGGACTGCTGCTGGCACAGTCGCTGCTCGACCGGTGGGTGCGACGCGTCGACCAGCGAGCAGGCGCCACGCTGTCCCGCAGGGCCGCCCATCTGATCCACCCCGGCTGGCGGACCGTGCTCGGCCGGCCGTACGCCGTCTTCGCGGTCGCCACGTTCACCGGCGCGATGGCACTGGCCGCAAGCGCCCTGACCATTCCCGACCCCACCGTGCGGCAACTGGCCGTCATCCTGCTGATCGGCCTGCTCGGCGTGACAGCCATCAACGCCATGCAGCTGCGCCACCTGCTGCGGTACCCGGTCGTGGCGGAGGACGAGGAGTCGCTGACCGCCGACGTCATCATGCGCGTCGAGGACGCCCGCGACCTCACCACGCCGAGCGTACAGTGGTCGCTGCCCATGGTGCTGCTGTTCGGCACCGCACCCGGCTGGTTGAGCGCCGCCGCGGTCGCCTACCTGATCCTGGGCCTGGCCGCGTACATCGCACTCCGTGCCAGGACGCCGTCGAGCACGACGGTGGCCCGACGGGCCATGAGCACCCGATGATCGTCATCGACGCGGCCTCGCCGGTACCGCCGTTCGAACAACTGCGAGCCCAGCTCGCCCGGCAGATCCAGGACCGCACGCTGACCGTGGGCGCCCGGCTGCCGACCATCCGCAACCTCGCAGCCGACCTCGGCCTGGCCGTCAACACGGTCGGCCGGGCCTACCGGGAACTGGAGGAGGCAGGACTGATCGAGACACGCGGACGGGCAGGCTCATTCGTGTCGGCCGCCGGCGAGGAGGGCCGGGAACGGGCCCGCCGGGCCGCCGCCGACTACGCGGCCGTGATCGCCAGCGTCGGCATCGACACAGGCGAGGCGATCCGCATCGTACAGGCGGCTCTGACGTCCGGCACATCAGCACCAGCCTCGTCATGACCGCGACCCGGCCACGGAAGCTACAGGAGTTCAGGGCCGCAACGACGGACGGCGGCACCCGACCCGCCCCCGGGCGAAACCGGTCGGCAGCCCAGGTATGCCTCCAACGCGGCAGCGCCCGCGAGCATGGCGCGACTCCTGGCCGACAGACGAGCACGCCAATCACGCAGCGCCGACTCCAGCGGGACGACACCACCGGCCAAACGGACCTGAGCGATCAACGGAGCGATCTGCTCCAGCAGGTAACCACCCCGCCTGAGCTGATGCGCCAGCAGGACGTCCCGCACATCGGCCGCACTGTAGACCCGATAGCCCGTCCGCGGATCACGGCGCGGCCGGACCAACCCTGCCTTCTCCCACTTGCGCAGGGTGGCCGGGCGGACACCAAGCCTCCCGGCCAGAGGACCGATGAACGTCTCGCCGCGCTCCTGCGGCACAGGCGCCAGATCACCGAGCGCGGCCTCGACGGCCCGGAGGACGCCACGGTCACCGAGCAGCTGACCGTGGCTCTCATCGATGAACCGCAGCGCGTCCTCGACGGCACCCCGGTTGACCGCCCGCATGATCGACGCGGCCGTCCGGTGACCGTGCCCGGGCACAAGAGCCAGGAACGCGCGCAGGGCCTGCGCGTGCAGCGGCGTATAGGCGCGATAACCGTGAACGGTGCGTTCGGCGGCAGGCAGGATGCCGGCGTCCTCGTAATTCCTGATCGCCTGGGTGGACAGGCCGTGCTCACGCGCCAGGTCCACCGGCCTCATGGATGCATCACCGATTGAAAGTCCATCGCGACAAAAACGGGATTTCCCGGAAAAAGTTTACACCGAATGTTCAACGATACCGTTGAAGGCATGGACATCAAGGACACGGCCCGGCCACTCGACGCCGCGGCAGTCTCAGCGTTCCTGCGGTCACTGCCCACCGAACCCCTGCTCCTCGGCCTGGGCGAAGCCAGACACTTCGTGGAAGAACTGGGCGAACTACGCAACGAGATCTTCCGGCATCTGGTCGAACACGAGGGCTACCGGTCGTTCACCATCGAGAGCGACTGCCTCAAGGGCCTCACGGTGGACGACTACATCACAGCAGGAACAGGCACCCTCGACGACGTCATGCGACACGGCTTCAGCCACAACTTCGGCGCCTCCCCCGCCAACCGCGAACTCGTACGCTGGATGCGCGCGTACAACGAGCAACACGACGAAAAACTCCGGTTCTTCGGATTCGACGGCCCCCTGGAGTACTGGGCGGCGAGCCCACGCCAGGCGCTCACCGCCCTCCACACCCTCCTCAACGACCCGCTCCCCTGCACCATGGAGACCCTCGACGCACTCCTGGGACCGGACGACCGATGGTCCAACGAAGCCACGATCATGGACCCATCCCAGTCGATCGGCCAGTCCACCGACGCACAACGGCTGCGACTACTGACCGACGACCTGATGGCGCTGCTCGACACCCAAGCACCACGGCTGAGCACGACGGACAGGGAACGGGCCGCACTCTACGGACGCACCGCCACCGGCCTGCTCCGCTACCACCACTGCATGGCCGACCCGTCCCCGGCACGGTGGGCCCGACTGTCAGCCCTGCGGGACGCGATGATGGCCGCCAACCTACATGCCGTCGCCGAGCACGGCCCGGCCCTGGTCTTCGCCCACAACCTCCACCTGCAGCGGAACAAAAGCCTCATGCCACTCGGCGACCAACTGCTGGAGTGGTGGAGCGCAGGAGCGATCACCCAGACACGCCTGGGCGACCGGTACGCCTTCCTGGCCTCAGCCCTCGGCACGACCGGCGACGACACCCCGCCCCCGGACACCGTCGAGGGCATCCTCTCCACCCTCCCGTGGGACCACTCCCTCATCGACGCCCACCGCCTGGCCCAGACCATCACGAAGCCCGCCCCCCGCACCTCCCGCGACTTCGCCTATTTCCCACTGGACCCGGCCCAGCTCGACACGATCGACGGCATCGTCTTCCTCAAACAGGCCGTCAGACTGGGTTGACAGACACCCACGTGTCAGGCTGAGCCCACACACGCGCACCGATCACACACCCATTCGGGCACCCCCACCCCGGACACGTGCACACCGTGCTGCCGACCAGCCCGAAACCCCCAGCAACACGGCCACATCCACACCGGAACCACCAACGCCGACCCACTTGATCCCCATACAGTGAGAACATGATCAACGTCTGCTTCGCCGGTATCACCGGATGGACCGCACCCCCGATCGTCACCGCCATCGACCAAGCCGACGACCTGACACTGACCGCCGGAGTGTCACGCTCAGCGGCCGGAAAGACACTGGCGGACACCACAGGGACCAACAGCGACGGCTCGGTACACGCCTCGGTGACCGAAGCACTCCAGGCAGCCCCAGTGGACGTCCTCGTCGACTACACCAGCGCCGCCGCCGTCAAAGACAACGTCTGGACCGCCGTCCAAGCCGGCGTCAACGTCGTGATCGGCTCCAGCGGCCTGACCGCGACCGACTACGAGGACCTCGACCGACTCGCCCGCGACCACAACGTCGGCGTGATCGCCGCCGGCAACTTCTCCATCATGGCCACCATTCTGCGCCGCGCCGCCGCCCTGGCCGCCGAACACCTGCACCACTGGGAGATCATCGACTACGCCAGCGACACCAAACCCGACGTACCCAGCGGAACCTCCCGGGAACTGGCCGAGACCCTCGGCGCCGTCCGCATCCCCCGCCCCGCCCTCCCACTCGCCGACCTGCACGGCCCGGTCGAGGCCCGTGGCGCCGAGATCGCCGGAAGCCGCATCCACTCGGTCCGGCTGCCCAGTTTCGTGGTCACCACCGAGATCGTATTCGGAGGGCCGGGCGAACGCCTGGTCATGCGCCACGACCCCGGCACCGACCCCGCCCCCTACGTCGCCGGGACACTCCTGGCGATCCGCCGCGTGCGCGAGACCGCGGGCGTGCGCAGAGGACTGGATTCCCTGCTCTTCGGCGACCAACCCCACAACTGACCCGCCCCCCGAACACGGCACCACCACCGGGCACCGGGACACCCCCCGGCATTCCGCCCGGGAGGCCTGGGCGTCATGCCTCCACCGGCGGCCCCTCATCCGGACGCCACCTGCGACATGCGGCTGCCGGCCCGAGGCCGACAGCCGCATCACCGCTTACGGCCATAACGCAACCGCCGCCTGTTTTCCTTTTTGAGTCTTTAGTCCGTTTTGTACTTTTTCATTTTTTCACAAGGCACCGCCTTTACAATGTAGATTTATAACTTGACGCTCCGCTCGCGGCATCTCAGCCTCGTCGGCCTCAGGGTGGATGATCCGCATCGACCCGAGCCCTCAGCGTCCGGCTTGGCCCCCGGCTCGCGCTTGTCCGCCACCACCCCACCCACCGGGCGGTCAGCGTCTCCAGAACAGCAGGTGGGTGACTCCGCTGGGGCTCGGTACCGTCTCGAGGTGGAAGCGGTCGAGCAGGTCGGTGGGGCTCCCCCACAGTCGTTCGCCTCGGCCCAGGTCGACCGGCGCGACGGCGATGTGCATCGTGTCGACCAGGCCGGCCTCGACGAACTCGCGGATGGTGGCGACTCCCCCGCCGAGGCGCACGTCCCGGCCGTCCGCGGCCTGCTTCGCGCATGCCAGAGCCTCGGCCGCTGTCGCGTTGAGGAAGTGGAAGGTGGTGTCGGCCAGGGTGAAGGACGGGCGTTCGTGGTGGGTGAGCACGAAGACCGGTGTGCGGAACGGCGGGTTGCCTCCCCACCATCCCTTCCACTCGTGGTTCTCCCAGGGGCCACGCTGGGGACCGAACTTGTTACGCCCCATGATCTCCGCTCCTATGTTGCGGGTGTGGTCCCGGGTCATGTAGTCGTCCAGGCCGCGGGTGCCGCCGGGCTCAGTGCGGTTCACCCAACTGGCGGTGGCGCCCGCCCAGGACCAGAGGGGGGCGGGGGCCGCGTGGCCGAAGGGCCGCTCCAGGCTCTGCCCCTCACCGGCACCGAATCCGTCCCGCGACACGTTGAAGCAGTGCACCCTCAACAGCTGCGACATGCGTCCTCCTTGGGGAGTCGACAAGTGACCTTTGACGGGACGCCCAGGTCAGGCGCCCCTTCGGGGAGGTAGTCGGAACAGTGGGGAGATTCTTGCGGTCCGGCACCGCAAGAATGCGGTACCGGCGTCGACTCCATGGTGAACCGGCGCCTCAGGGATGCCGTCCGAGCAACGGAGGAGACGACGTGAAATTCTTGTTGATCATGCACAACAACCCGCAGATCTGGGACGCGTTGACCGAGGAGGAGCGCAACGAGGTGATGAGCGGCCACGGCGTGTTCATGGAGACCGTCAGGAAGTCCGGGGAGATGATCGGCACCGTCGCGCTGGCCGCCCCGTCGCGGAGCGCCGTGGTCAAGGTCCGGGGCGGCATGCCGGCGGTGACGGACGGGCCCTACCTTGAGGCCAAGGAGTACCTCGGCGGCTACTACCTGGTGGAGTGTGACAGCAGGGAGCGTGCCCTGGAACTGGCCGCGCTCATTCCGGACGCCGGTGTCGAGGGCCTGGGCATCGAGGTGCGGCCGGTGGTCTACGCAGGCACGGCAGAAGACTGAGCACGCTGTGAAGTTCCTGCTGAATCTCTACCTGAACGCGGCGGGCCTGCCGGGGCAAGGGCCCGATCACGAGGAGTTCCTGGCCGCGGCCGGGCAGACCGGGGAGCTGATCAGTGCCCACGCGCTCGCCGATCCCTCCATCAGCGCCGTCATCAGGGTGAGGGGCGGTGTGGTGACGGTGACCGAGGGCCCGTACCTGCAGACCTCGGACCATGTCGCCGGCCAGTACGTGGTGGACTGCGAGAGCCGGGAGCGCGCCGTGGAACTGGCCACCCTGATCTCGAACGGTCAGGTCGGCGGCGTGGAACTGCGGCCGCTGATGGACTCGGCCGGGATGGAGATGTGAGCGCGTCCGAACGCCTCGGGGACCTGCTGCGTGAACAGGCGCCGCAGGTCCTCGGCGTGCTCCTGCACCGGTACGGCGGGTTCGAGGAGTGCGAGGACGCGGTACAGGAGGCGTTGCTCGCGGCCGCGATGCGGTGGCCCGCCGAGGGCGTCCCGGAAAGCCCGCGGTCCTGGCTGGTGACCGTCGCCTCTCGCCGCCTGGTCGACCAGGTACGCAGCGAGCAGGCCCGCCGCCGCCGGGAGGTCACCGCGGCGGTACGGCAGGCGCCGGACGCCGGCCTCGCACCGGCTCCCGGCGACGAAAGCGTCGGCGACCACGACGACACCCTCACGCTACTGTTCCTGTGCTGCCACCCGGCGCTGACGCCCGCCTCCCAGGTGGCCCTCACGCTGCGCGCCGTCGGCGGCCTCACCACCGCCGAGGTGGCACGGGCGTTCCTCACGCCGGAGGCCACCATGGCGCCGCGGATCAGCCGCGCCAAGCAACGGATCAAAGCCGTCGGCGCCTCGTTCGAGACGCCGACCGCCCAGGAGTGGGCCGGCCGGTTGGACGCCGTCCTGCACGTGCTCTACCTGATCTTCAACGAGGGCTACACCGCCGGCTCCGGACCCGACCTGCACCGCGGCGAACTCACCGCGGAGGCGATCCGGCTCACCCGTATGGTGCACCGGTCCTTGCCGGATGACGGTGAGGTCGCCGCGCTGCTGGCGCTGATGCTGCTGACCGACGCCCGCCGCGCGGCCCGCACCGGCCCGGACGGCACCCTGATACCACTGGCCGAGCAGGACCGGAGCCGGTGGGACGCCGCCATGGCCGAAGAGGGCACCGCGCTGGTCACCGGCGCCATATCCGCATCCCCCCTCGGCCCCTACCAGCTCCAGGCGGCGATCGCCGCGCTGCACGTCCAGGCGCCGCGGGCCGAGGACACCGACTGGGAACAGATCCGCATCCTGTACGGAATCCTCACCCGGATCGCGCCGAACCCGATGGTCACGCTCAACCACGCCGTCGCGGTCGCGATGACCCGCGGCCCCAGGGCCGGGCTCGAACTGCTGGAAACCCTGGACGGCGACCCCCGGATCGCCCGGCACCACCGCCTCCACGCCGTGCGTGCCCACCTGCAGGAGCTGGCCGGCGAGTACACCGCCGCGCGCGAGAACTACCTGCTGGCGGCCCGGCACACCACGAGCCTGCCCGAACAGCACTACCTGCTGGACAGGGCGGGCAAGCTCGGTCGATGACAGCCGGCGAGAACGCACCCGGTGGACTGCCGCAGCGCCGTCCGTGCCCCCACCGCGAGCGGCCGGCCACCGCAGCCGGTGTCTCCAGCCCTCGGCCGCCCCGCGGGCTCCGAACCGGGCACAGCGCCGGGTTCCGGCTGTGCGGGTCCGGCGGAGCCTGTGCGGAGGAAGCCCTCGCGGTGCTCCCCTGGGACGAGGGGCGGCCGACCGCCTTCAGCCCGCCTACGTCGCCTGCCGCCGGCCTGCTCGGGCTCGGCGCGACATGACTCCGCTGAGGACGTTGAGCACCACACCACCTGCGAAGATCGCCCCACCGACCGTCATCTGCGCCGGCCCGCCTTCCTTGGCCGTGATCATCTGTTCGTAGGTGCGCTCGCGTCCGGCCTCGTCCACGCAGACCATGCCGGGTCTGATGGAGCGTGCGCCGCACATGTCGCCGGAAAGTGACGTCCCGCAAGACAGCACGAACCAGACGCTTCCCAGGATCATCGCGATGATGCCGCAGATCTTCAGGAGCCGGGACACGACGTTCACTCGTTGCTCCGATCACAGAGAATCCAAGCCCGCAACGCTAGCTGTGATCACTGTGCGCTCGGTGAACGCACGGTGACAGGAAAGCGGCCGAACCCCTACCCCGCCGTGACGGTTCGCCACCGCTTGCCCGGCGGTGCGATCCCGCTGACGGACCCGCCGCAGCCACCCCCGGGCGTCGATGACGTCGGCGCGGCCAGAGGTCCGATCTGCTGGTCGGCGACCATCGTCTGCATGAGGTGGATCTCCACTGCGGACGGTCCTGGACGCGCCACAACCGACACCGTACGGATTCAGCCGACGACTCCCAGGCGGATGACATCAGTGGACGAGATGCCAAGAAGGCGCATCAGCCCAGGACTGTGCCCGAGTTCTCGGTGCCGCGGGGACGCTTGCGGGAGAACGCCGAAAGGTCTATGGCCAGGCCGGTGTGCTCGCCGACGAATCGCACCGGCCGTTCGTCGTGATCTACGCCGTTCTCGGTCTGTTCGATGATCGCGGCGAGGAACTTGCCGACGACCGGCGCGTTCTTGAACTGGTTACCGCTCGTCCCCATGGCGACGTAGAACCCGTCCAGCTCCGTACGGTCGTAGATCGGCGTCCAGTCGTCGGCGACGTCGTAGACTCCCACGACCCCGCGAGCCCGATTCGGTATCTCCAACGCCGGTAGCCGTCGCGCAGCCCTCGTCACCTGGGCCTGGAACACCGCCGTCGTCGCATGCGCAGTGACGGCATCCGGGTCGTCCACCCACTGCAGCGGGTCGCATTCCGGTTCCGTACCACCGACCAGCAGTCCCCCGCCGGCCTCACCGCGCAGGTAGACACCCAGGTCCATGTCCGCGACGCAGATCCCGGCGCGGTTGTCGGCGCCGAACCCCACGGGGGCCGCGACGTGCGCGACCTCCTGCCGTAACGGCCGGCATCCCACGGTGAAGTCGGATCCGACCGAGGCCAACTCGTTGATGCGGGTCGACCATGGGCCTGCGGCGTTGACCACCACGCCGCAGGGGATCCTGCTCCCGTCCGCGAGTGTCACCGCGGTGACCCGGCCATGGGCCCGTTCGATCCCGCGCACCGACGCATGGAACCGGAACTCGGCACTGTGTGCCCGCGCGGCGGCGGCCAGATTCTGCGCCGCCAGTTGCGGATCGTTCACGAACCCCGCATCAGGTGTGTACACGGCACCCAGCGTGGTTTCGGTCTCGGCCCAGAACTCGTCGTCGTCGATACGTTTCGGTGGCCAGTACCTGCCGACGTCGATACCCGGGATCCGCTCCGACAGGTCCGCACTCGTCCACTCCTCGAACGGGATACCCGCGTTCTGGAACAGCGGCAGGTACACCGACCGAGGAGCCACGTCCACGTCCAGCATCGCCATCCCGCACCGTACGTACCGAGCCAACGGCCCGACATCGCGGCCAAGGTGCTCCGCCCACGACCTCCAGCCGAAGTGCGCCTCCCAGGCGGTGGCGACGCCCGCGGCGGTGGAGAAGTTGAACCGCACCACCGCGCTGGACGCACTCGTGGAGCCGTGGCCGGCTCCCCCGGTCTTGTCGACCGCCGTCACCTGCCAGCCACGGCGGGCGAGTTCCAAGGCGACCGACGCGCCGATCACTCCCGACCCGATCACCACGACATCCGTGCGCTTACCGGGCACGGCAGGTCCTGAGATAACTGAGGAACGAGGCCTGCAGGCCGGTCACGTGCGTTTCGTCCAGGATCGCGCTGGTGACGGCTCCGCTGCGCGAGGTGAGACGGTGCAGGAGGGCGGCCGTGTTCTTCGTGATGCTCTGGTAGACGGCCAGGTCGCCGAGAAGCTCTCGGACGTTGAAGGTCACGTGCAGCCTGGCCGCATGCCGGCTGTCCCCCATCTCTTCGAGCTGGGCGAAGACCTGACTGTCCGTACTGACGACGCCGGGGCTTCCCGCTCCGACGCTCTCGAAGAGCGTGCTGCCGGAGAGCCAGGTGTAGAGGCTGAAAAGTCCGCCGTAGGAGTAGCCGTAAAGGCCGTGACCGCTCGCGGCTGTGCCGTAGTCGCGTTCGATCCGCGGGTGCAGTTCCGCGGTGAGGAAGCTCAGGAACGCATCGGCGTGGGTGTCGCTCAACTCGGCGAGGTAGGCGTCGGCTTCCTCGCGCGTCATCACACCCGCTTGGAATCCCTTCTCCACGGCATCCAAGAACTCCTGGGCGATGGGCTCGCCGGGTGGCACGAGGTCTCTGTTGCGCAGCCGTGCCCAGTGCTGTGCTTCCTCGCCCGCGTAACCGACGCTGACCTGGATATAGGGCTGGATCTGCTGCATGGGGTCCAGCTGGGTGATGATGAGCGGAGCCGTCATGCCCACGGCCCAATTGCCGTCGAGCACGTACACCGCGGGCGCCGGCGTCGTGGCGGGGTCGTAGCCCGGTGGCGTGGTGACCCAGACGCCGTAGTCGTACCCACCGCTGGAACGCAGCTCGAAGTAGTCGGTGTGGGCGAGGCAGCCCTGCCACATGGCGCTCATCGCAGGTCCTTCACCACGCGTCCGGCCTGGACGACGAGGACGGCGTTGGCGGGGTCGGCGAAGAGCTTCGGATCTTCGAGCGGGTTGCCGTTCCAGAGCACAAGGTCTGCCTGCATGCCGGGAGCGATGACCCCCACCTGGTCCGACAGGCCCAGGATCTCGGCGTTGGTCTTCGTGGCCGCCACGAGAGCTTCCATCGGCGTCTCCAGCTCCGCGCGCAACTTGAGCTCTTCACCTCGGCGGTCCTGAGCCGGACCGATGAGATCGGAACCCAGCCCGATCCGCACTCCGGCCTCCTTGGCGGCAGCGAGCGCCTCGGTCATCCGCTCACGGACACCCAGCACACGATCGCGGACCGACTCGCCGAGGCCGACTTCCGCGGGGTCATGCAGCAGTCGCTCGACGACGGCGAACGTGGGCACAAGGGCGACCCCGCGCGTGGCCATCAAGGTGGCCGTGGGCTCATCGAGGTCGGTGCCGTGCTCGACACAGCGCGCCCCGGCCTCGACCGCGTTCCGAATGCCCTCGTTGTTGTGGGCGTGAACCGTCACGTAAGTGCTCCGTGCCGCGGCTTCCTGCACAGCGACGGCGATCTCCTCCACGGTGAACTGGGTGTCGGTCAGCTGGTCGTGAGCGCTGACCACTCCCCCGGTCACACAGAGCTTCAGGAAGGAGGCTCCGCGGCGGAAGGCCTCGCGTACGTTGCCTCGCAGCTCGTCCGCGTTGCCCGACATCATGGACAGTGCGCACAGACCCGGAAGGTGATGGCCGCTCCACAGCTCGGTGGGTTCCCAGTCGGCTCCGTAGTAGCCGTGCCCACCGATCTGGCACTGCACAGGTCCGCACGACAGGACGCGTGGTCCCCTGACCTTGCCCTTCGCGATCGTGGTGACGACGCCGCCGTCGATCCCACCGGTGTCCCGGACGGTCGTGAAGCCGGCGTCGAGCGCTGCGCCGGCCGTGGCGAAGATGTCCGCCGCGATCTCGGCGGCACTGATCTGGAACGAGAACTGCGGCTGGATCGGGCTCGACAGGCCCAGGTGAACGTGCGCGTCGATCAGGCCGGGCGTCATCGTCAGTCCCCCGGCGTCGAGCCGCTCGCCGGGTTCGTCGCTGGAGGCCCCGAGCTGGGTGATCCGCCCGTCTTCGACGGTGACGTCGACGTCTATGGGGTCATGCCCCGTCCCGTCGGCGACCGCCGCGCCGACCACCTGCAAACGTCCCACGAGTCGTTCCCTCCGCCGTCGCGAGCTGACTGCGACCATGTACGAAGCAACACGGCGCCGCCAGCAATCTTTTCCAATGGATAAACTGTGGGAGTGATCCTGTCAACCACGGAACGCAAAGGCGACGCACGCGAGCGCCTCCTGGCCCGGCTCCTCGACGCCTTCGACGAGGCCCTTCCCTCACCGGAGGTGTCGCTCCGCGAGATCGCCGCCCGGACCGAGACCAGCCACGCCCTCCTGCGATACCACTTCGGGTCACTCTCGGGCGTCCTGGCGGCCATGCTCAAGGCACAGCGATCTCGTGACAACGAGGCCCTTTTCGCAGCCGCCCAGCAGGGCACCTTCGCCAACTTCGTCGTGGCGATCTGGCGGACCTACACCCGCCCGGAGCAGTTGTCGCGTGTCCGCGGCTTCTTCCACGTCGCAGGACTGGCCGCGTACAGGCCGGAGGACTTCCGTGAGTTCATCGACTCGCTCGACGACCTGACCAAGATGCTGGCCTCACTCGCGGAACGCGAAGGGCACGACACCGGGGAAGCGCTGACCATGGCCACCGTCGCCATTGCCGCGATCCGCGGCCTGCTCCTACAGGAAGTCCTGACTCCAGGAGTCCACTCGGAGAACGCCGTCGACTTGATCCTGCGCATGCTCCCCGGCAACGCGACCGGTGTTCACTCAGGCGATGGAGTACGCCCGCACCATCAAGCAGGCCGTCCCGCACCATGACGATCACGCACAGTTTCCAGTAATGGCGGTAGGCGGTGACCTCCCCGGACTTGCGGGCCTTGTGAGGATGCCCGTCACCTTCCGGACGTAGGCCCGGAAGCGCTCGACGGCCTGGTCGCCCATCCATCCCCCGGCCTCGGCGAACCACCGCGGGTGGGTGAAGTGGTGCAGGGTGATGACCGGCGTGAGCCCCAGCTCCAGAGCGGTGTCGATCATCCTGCGATAGTGGGCGAGCTCGGCCAGGGAGAAGTGTCCCGGGGACGGTTCGACGCGGGCCCATTCGATGCCGAAGCGGTAGGTGTTCAGACCGGCCTCGGCCAGCAGGCGCATGTCCTCGGCGTAGCGATGGTAGCTGTCGATCGCGTCGCCGCTGCGCTGCATCCCGGGCATCTGCTGCTCCAGGGCCCACCAGTCGCTGTTGACGTTGTTGCCTTCCACCTGGTGCGGCGCGGTCGCCGCACCCCAGAGGAAGCCGGGGAGGAGTTGAGGCATGGTTGAGTTCCTTGCTCGAGACCATGAAGTCGGCGCCGGCGTCACGCTAGCACGAAAATCGAATCGCATTACTAATTTGAGATGCGCGTGACGAGGTCCGCGGGCGGCGGGCCGCGCACAGGGCCGGACGCCGCACACGAAGCCGGCGGCCGATCACGAAGCCGGACGCCGCGCACGGAGCCGGCGGCCGATCGCGGCCCTAGCCGCGCGCGTTGACGCGGTAGTGCGCGCTCAGGAGCGGCCAAGTCGCCGCGGCCATCCCGGCCGGGGTCTGCGGGCACCCGCGCTGGAGCCAGTCGACGGCCACGCCGATGAGCGCACCGGCGATGAACGCGGCCGTGACGTCGCGCGGGACGTCCTGTGGCAGATCTCCGGCGTCGACCCGGGCCATGTGGTCGTGGACGGCCTCGGCGATGCGGCGGCGCGTGTGGTCGACGACGCGCGCGCTGCCCTGCGGCCCCAGCAGCGCGCGATACAGCCCGGCGTGCCCGGCGAGGCTGGCGAAGAACGCCGCCAGTGCCTCGATCGCCTCCTGCGGCAGATCCGCCGAGTCGGGGGCGGGGGCGGGCAGGGACTCGATCAGACCGTCGATCATCGCGGTGCAGGCGTCCTCGGCCAGCTCGTGGACGTCCCGGTAGTGGTCGTAGAAGGCCGAGCGGCTCACTTCGGCGCCTTCGGCGACGTCGGAGACGCTGACCCGGGACAGATCCCGCTCCTCGACCAGCCGGATCAGCGCGCGCGCCAGGGCTGATCGAGTGCGGCGCACGCGCCGGTCGCCCGATGGGGTGTTGCTGTCTCTGGTGGTGGCCACACCTGAGCATACCGAATGACGACATTTGTAGGTTTTCTTACACCTGTAGGCTAATGTGTGGGCCGAACAACGAAGGGATCTCGACACATGCGGACACGTGCAGGCCGAGCCGCCGCCCTCCACCCGGGCGACGCCTCGTGACCCCGCCCGGACGCGTTCTGATCGTCGGCGCGTCGGCCGCCGGGCTGAGCACGGCGGAGGCGCTGCGGCGGCACGGCTACCGGGGGCACCTGACGCTGCTGGACGCCGAACCCCATCTCCCCTACGACCGGCCACCGCTGTCGAAGCAGGTCCTGGCCGGCGCCTGGGAACCGGCCCGTGCCGGGCTCCGCAGCCAGGCGCAGCTGGAGGCCCTGGACGCCGAGTTCGTGCGGGGCGAGCCCGCCGTCGCCCTGGACGCGGCGGCCCGCGCGGTGACCACCGCCACCGGGCGGGTGCTGCGTGCTGACGCCGTGGTCGTCGCCACCGGCCTGACCGCCCGCCGGCTGCCGGGACAGGACGGTCTGGCGGGCGTGCACACGCTGCGCGGCCTGGACGACGCGCTCGCCCTGCGCGCCGGCCTGAGCGACGGCACCCGGCTCGTGGTCGTGGGTGAGGGCGTGCTGGGGGCGGAGATCGCCGCCACCGTCCGCACCATGGGCCGGCAGGTCACGCTCGCCGGACTGGGGGCCGCCCTGCTGAGCGACCAGCTCGGTGACGTGGTCGGCGCGATGCTCACCCGGACGCACGCCGAGCGCGGGGTCCGGCTGCGGCTGGGCGTCGCGGTCGACGCCCTGACCGGCGCCGGAGGCCGGGTCACCGGGGTGCGGCTGGCCACCGGCGAGCTCCTGCCCGCCGACGTCGTCGTGGTGGCCGTCGGCTCCCGCCCGGCGACCGGCTGGTTGCGGGACAGCGGGCTCAGCCTGGGCGACGGGGTGGAGTGCGACTCCCGCTGCCGTGCCGCCGAGGGCGTCTACGCCGTCGGGGACGTGGCCTCCTTCGCCCACGAGGGCCTCGGCAGGCGGCTGCGCCTGGAGAACCGCACCAACGCCACCGAGCAGGCCCAGGCGGTGGCGGCCAACATCCTCGGCGCCGACCGTCCGTACACGCCGATCCCGTACTTCTGGACCGACCAGTACGACGTCAAGATCCAGGCTCACGGCCTGCCGTCGCCGTCGGCCGAGGTGACCATCGCCGAAGGCGATCCGGAACAGCACCGTTTCGCCGCGCTCTACCGCGAGAACGGCCGGGTCACCGGCGTGCTCGGCTGGAACATGCCCAAGCAGGCACGCCTCCTGCGGCAGCAGGCCCTGACCACCTGACAGAGCACCCCACCCCGGCGCCCGCACACGGCCCGGGAGCAGCCGATCGCCTGCCTGGGCGGCAGGCGGCCATCCATTACCCAGGAGACGCCGAATGAGTGTCAACGAGCAGGTCCTGAACTACCCGATCCCCAGCGACGCGGCCCTGGAGCCGCCCGCGGAATGGGCCGAACTGCGCGGCACGTGCCCGGTCGCCCACGTGACACTGCCCAGCGGCGACCAGGCGACGCTGCTGACCCGCTACCAGGACGTCAAGCAGGTGCTGGCCGACCCGCGCTTCACCCGGCTGCTCAACGCACCCGACGCGGCCCGGCTGTCGGCCACCGAGGACGGCGGACTGTTCAGCAGCGACCTGGCGGCGATCATCCCCGACAGCGGGGAGGAGCACCAGCACTGGCGGCGCCTGGTCGGCAGGTGGTTCACCGCCAAGCGCATGACCGCCCTGCGGCCCGTGATGGCCCGGATGGCCGAGGACCTCATCGACGACATGGTCGAGCGCGGCGCACCCGGCGACCTCAAGGCGAGCCTGGGCTTCCCGCTGCCGGTCTACGTCATCTGCGACATGCTCGGTGTGCCCGCCGCCGACCGTGACCGGTTCTCCTACTGGTCCGATGCCCTGCTCAACCTCACCCGCTACGGCAAAGCCGAGATCGACGCCGCCCTGGCCGAGTTCTTCCAGTACATGTCCGACCACCTCGCCGCCAAGCGCGCCGAGCCCGGCGACGACCTGCTCAGCGAGCTGATCGCGGCCGGCGGCCCCGAGGACGGCGGGCTGGACGACATGCAGCTCCTGGTCACCGGCATGTCGCTGCTGGTCGCCGGGCACGAGACCACCGCCAACATGATCGGCAAGATGGTCTCCATGCTGCTGGCCGACCGCACCCGCTGGGAGCGGCTGCTGGCCGACCCGTCGCTGATCCGCGCGACGGTGGAGGAGGCGCTGCGCTTCGACGCCAACGCGGGCTTCGGCCTGCCGCGCTATCTGACCGAGGAGATCGAGGTCAGCGGCACGGTCCTGCCCAAGGGCACCACGGTGATCTGCAGCATGGCCGCCGCCAACCGCGACGAGAGCGCCTTCGACGCCGCAGCCGAGATGGACCTGAGCCGCAGCCCGAACCCGCACCTGGCCTTCGGCGCCGGTGCCCACTCCTGCCTGGGCCAGGCGCTGGCCCGCACCGAGCTGCAGGTCGTACTCGAAGTGCTGCTGCGCAAGCTCCCGACCCTGGAGCTGGCCGTGCCGGCGGAGGAACTGGAACGCGTGGAGGGACTGGCCGTCGGCGGCCTGCGCACCGTACCGGTCCGCTGGTGACGCGGCAGCGCCTCACCGGACTGACAGAAAGGAATCCCGGATGAAAATCATCGTCGACGAGGACAAGTGCTGCGGCGCCGGCCAGTGCGTGCTGATCGCACCTGAGGTGTTCGACCAGCGCGACGACGACGGCATCGTCATCCTGCTCGATCCGGAGCCCGCTGCGGACCAGCACGCCCTGGTCCGCGAGGCCGCCGCGGTCTGCCCCGCCGCCGCCATCGAGGTGACCGCGCAGGCGTGACCGCGAGGTGTCCCGCCGTTCCGGTGACCGGAGGATGACCGGGCGGCGAAGGCATCACCGTGGTCGTCCGCCCGGCCCGGCGAGAAGAACGGGCTCGCCGGGCCGGGTGCGGTCCGGGTCCTTCACCGGACAGGAGAGCGCGGCCCTCTCGGCGGCGGACGCGAACACGGGGGCGGCCGGTCGTGGCGGCGTCGGGGCCGCCGGCGACGCCCTTCAGGGGCCGCCCTTCACCGCAACTCCCGTGCCTGTGCCGCGACCGCGTCCACCAGGGGGACGTCGTGCGCGAGCGCCGGGTCGAGACCGGCGAGCACGGTGCGCGCGGCCTCGCGCAGCGTCCCGGCCGCGGGCGGCGCCGTCCCGTCGCGCACGGGCGTGCCCCGGCCGCGCAGATGCAGCACCCAGGCGGCGAGCACCCGGACGGCACCGGCGGGCAGCCTCCCGTTCTCGCGCTCGGCGCGCAGCACGGGCAGCACGCGAACGGGCAGCTTCTGCGAGCCGTCCTCGGCGATCTTCGCCAGCGTGTGCCGGATCCGGGGGTTGGCGAAGCGCTCGACCAGTGTGGCACGGTAGGCGGCCAGCTCCGCCTCGGCGAACCCGAGATGGCGGGAGGCCTCCCGCCACCACTGCGCCAGCCAGGAACGGCAGGCCGGGTCGGCGACGGCCTCGGCGACGGTCGTGTGCCCGCGCAGCGAACCGGCGTAGGCCAGCAGCGAGTGCCCGCCGTTGAGCAGCCACAGCTTGCGTTCCTCATACGGCGTCGTATCCGCGACGAAACGCGCACCCAACCTCTTGCCAGGCGGGCCTGCCCGCCGGGAACTCACCGCACAGCACCCATTCGGAGAAGGGCTCGGCGACCACCGGGGCGGCGTCGGAGCGGCCGGTGGCGGCGGCCACCGCGGCGACGTCCTCCTCGGTGGGGTAGGGCGTGATCCGATCCACCATGGTGGTCACACAGGAGACCTCCGGCACGGGCACGCCGGCCTCTTCGGCCAGTTCCGCGATCACCCGTGCGATCACCCGGCCGTTGTCCGGCAGGTTGTCGCAGGAGACGATCGCCACGGGGCCGCCTCCGGCGCGCCGCCGTACCGCCAGCCCGGACAGCAGCCGGCCCGCCGCGGTGACGGTGGCGGCTCCGGGATCCGCGCGAAGCGCGGCGATGTCGGCGCGGACGTCCGGCAGGTCCGTGTCCAGCCCGCCGCCGGGAAGGCGCGTGTAGCCCGCCTCGGTCACGGTGAGCGTGACCACCGCCAGCTCGGGCCTGCGCCAGTGGTCCAGCCACGCGCCATGGTCGCCGCCCGGGTGGGCGTCGACGAGCGAGCCGATCACCTCGAACCGGTCGCGGTCGGGTGCGCGGGTGAGGAGGGTGTAGAGCCCGTCCTGGGCCGCGAGCCGGGCGGCCAGGTCACCGCTGCGGCGGCTGAAGGCGGCGATCCCCCACCGGTCGGCGTCGGGTGCGCGATGGGTGTACCAGGCATGGTGGGAGCGGAAGAAGCCGCCCAGCCCCAGATGGAGGATGCGCACCGGGGCGGCGGGCCGGTCCCGCCTCACAGCTTGAACGCCCTGCGCGGATTGACCGTCACCAGCTCCACGGCGATCCGCGCCGCCTCGTCCTCCTCCAGCCGGTGCTCGGCGACGAGTTCGGCCAGGAAACCGCAGTCCAGCCGGCGGGACATGTCGTGCCGCGCCGGGATCGAGCAGAAGGCGCGGGTGTCGTCGACGAAGCCGGAGGTGCGGGAGAAACCCGCCGTCTCGGTGACGGCCCGCCGGAAGCGGCGGATGGCGTCGGGGGCGTCCAGGAACCACCACGGTGCACCCGCGTAGACCGAGGGATAGAACCCGGCCAGCGGAGCGATCTCCCGGGAGAAGACGGTCTCGTCCAGGGTGAACAGGACCAGCTGGAACCCCTCGGCCGTGCCGTACCGCTCCAGCAGGGGACGCAGCGCGTCGGTGAACTCGGCGCGGATCGGGATGTCATGGCCGGTGTCGGGTCCGTACCGGCGGTGGGTGGGCGTGTGGTGGCCGCGGCGCACCGCCGGGTGCAGCGTCATGACTAGGCCGTCCTCGGCCGACATGCGGGCCGTCTCCAGCAGCATGTGGCGGCGGAACGCGGTGGTCTCCGCCGGGCCCGCCGTGCCGGCCAGCGCGGCGCGGTAGATCCGGGCGGCCTCGTCCCGCGGCAGCGGGTCGGTGCGGACGTCGGCGTGGCTGTGGTCGGCGGAGGTGGCACCGTGCTCGATGAAGTGGCGGCGCCTGGCCTCCAGCGCGCGGAGGTATCCGTCGTAGCCGGAGGTGTCGGTGCCGGCGACCTCTCCCAGCCGGGCCACCGCCCCGGCCCAGCCCTCCCGGCCGGGCTCCAGATAGCGGTCGGGCCGGAAGGTGGGCACGACCCGCGCCGTCCAGCCGGGGTCGGCGGCCAGCGTCCGGTGCGCGGCCAGGTCGTCACAGGGGTCGTCGGTGGTGGCCAGCACCTCGATGCCGAAACGCTCGAACAACGCCCGCGGCCGGTAGGCCGGCTCGGCCAGGCGGGCGGCGATCCGGTCGTAGATCCGGTCGGCGCTGCCCGCCGACGGCCGCTCGGTGACCCCGAAGACGCCGGCGAGCTCGGCCTCCAGCCAGTACCGGACCGGTGTGCCGCCGAAGACCGCCCAGTGCTCGCAGAGCCGCCGCCATGCGTGGCGGGCGTCGGCCTCGGGCAGCGGTCCCCGGCCCACGCCCGGCTCCCCCAGCGGGACGCCGCAGGCGTGCAGCAGCCGGGTGACGTAGTGGTCGGGGGAGATCAGCAGAGCGGCCGGGTCGCCGAACGGCTCGTCGTCCACCAGCAGCCGGGGGTCCACGTGGCCGTGCGGGGACAGGATCGGCAGCTTCTCCACGGCCGCGTAGAGGCGCCGGGCGACGGCACGCACCCGCGGGTCCGCGGGCAGCAGCCGGTCGGGATGGAGGCGAAGGGACATGGAGGGCATGGTCAGCGGTGCCGGGAGGAGACGGCAAGCGTTTGCCATGAGTTGCCTCACGGACTTGCCACCCCGGGCCCCGGCGTGGTCGGCTGCCGCCATGACCCCACAGATCGGCGGCCCGCGAGCCGTCCTCACCGAGCGACAGGTGAGGAGCTTCGTGGCCGGACGACTCGCCACCGAAGATCTCGACGGCCGCAGCGTCTGCGTGGTGGTCCCCGACGGCACCCGCAGTTGCCCGCTCCCCCTGCTGCTCTCGGCGGTCCGGGACGCCCTGCACGACCGCGTCTCGCGCCTGACCGTGCTGATCGCGCTGGGCACGCACGCCCCGATGAGCCGCACCGAGCTCATCCCCGGGCTGCACGCCGTGAACCACGAGTGGTGGGAGCCGTCCACCTTCGCCTCCGTCGGCGCGATCGGCGCCGGCCGCGTCGCCGAACTCTCCGGCGGCCTGCTGCGGCAGGAGGTGGACGTGCGCCTCAACCGGGCCGTGGTGGAGCACGACGTCGCCCTGGTGGTCGGCCCGGTCTTCCCGCACGAGGTGGTCGGCTTCTCCGGCGGCAACAAGTACTTCTTCCCCGGGGTCGCCGGAGCCGACATCATCGACCTGTCGCACTGGCTGGGAGCGCTGATCACCAGCTCCGAGATCATCGGCACCCGCGGCATCACCCCGGTCCGCGCTCTCATCGACGAGGCCTCCTCGCTCATCCCCACCCGGCGGCTGGCGTTCTGTGTCGTGGTCCGCTCCGGCTCCGACGAGCTGCACTCCATGGCGTACGGCACGCCCGAGGCGGCCTGGGCGGCGGCGGCCGAGGTCTCCTCGCAGGCGCACGTCCGCTACCTGGACAGGCCGGTGAAGCGGGTCGTCTCGCTGATCCCGGCGAAGTACGACGACATGTGGACGGCGGCCAAGGGCTTCTACAAACTGGAGCCGGTGGTCGCCGACGGCGGCGAGGTCATCCTCTACGCACCCCACGTGACGACGATCTCCGCGATGCACCCGGAGATCGAGGAGATCGGCTACCACTGCCGCGACTACTTCACCAAGCAGTGGGACCGTTTCAAGCACCTGCACTGGGGCGTGCTGGCCCACTCCACCCACCTGCGCGGCGCGGGCACCTGGGACGCCGGGCACGGTGAACGCTGCCGGGTCGAGGTCACCCTGGCCACCGCGATCCCCGAGCAGGTGGTGCGGCGGGCCGGTCTCGGCTACCTCGACCCGGCCGGGGTGGACCTGGACGCGCTGGCCGCCGACCCCGAGACACTGGTGGTGCCCCAGGCGGGCGAGGTCCTCTACCGGTTGCGCGCATGAGGCTGGCCTGGATCGACGCCTCGGCCGGGGTCGCCGGCGACATGCTCCTGGCCGCCCTGCTGGACGCGGGCGCCGACCTGGACGTGGTCCGCGCCGCGGTCGCGGCCGTGGTCCCGGGCGAGGTGCGGCTGACCACGGAGCCGGTGACCCGCGCCGGTCTCCGCGCCGTCCGCCTGCGGGTGACCGCCGAGCGCGCCGGGCACCGTCCCCGCCGTGGCGGAACTGGCCGCGGGCTGGCAGGTCGTCGCCGGCGGTCAGGGCGAGCTGGCCACCCCGACCGGGATGGCGCTGGTGACCACGCTGGCCCGGGAGTGCTCGCCCCTGCCGCCGATGCGGCTGGAGAGCACCGGGGTGGGGGCGGGCGGCAGGGACACGCCGCAACGGCCCAACGTGGTCCGGGTACTGGTGGGAACGCCCTGCGGCGAGGTCGCGGGCGACGCCGTGGTCCTGGAGGCCAACGTCGACGACCTGGACCCGCGGCTCTGGCCGGGTGTGCTGGCCGCGCTGCTGGAGGCGGGAGCGTCGGACGCGTGGCTGGTGCCGATCCTGATGAAGAAGGGGCGGCCCGCCCACACCCTCTGCGTGCTGACGCCCGTTCCCCGGGCCGCGGCGCTGCGGGATGCGGTCTTCCGGCTGACCACCACGCTCGGCGTGCGCGAGCGGGCCGTGCGCAAGAGCGCGCTGGAACGCTGCTGGGTGCACGTGGAGGTGCTCGGCGAACAGCTCCCGATCAAGGTGGGGCACCGGGACGGCATGATCGTTCAGGCCACCCCGGAGTTCGATCCCGCCGCCCGGCTCGCCGCACGCGGGGACCTGCCGGTCCGGACGGTCCTGGACGCCGCCGTGGCGGCCGCCCGGACGGCAGGACTCGTCCCTGGCCGCCCGATGGATCGCAGGACGCATGCTTCCGCCACTCACCGGCCCTGACGCCGAGCTCGCCGACCGCGTCGCGATGCTGCTGCGCACGCCGGGACGGCTCGGCGTGGCCTTCTCCGGAGGCGTGGACTCCTCGGTGCTCCTGGCGCTGGCCGTACGGGAGCTCGGCGCCGGCCGGGTCGTGGCGGTCCTCGGGATCTCCCCGAGTCTCGCCGCCGACGAGCGCGCGGCCGCCCACCGCGTGGCCGCGCGCATCGGCGCGCCGGTGGTCGAGGTGACCACCCGGGAGGCGGACCTGCCCGCCTACCGCGCCAACGGCCCCGATCGCTGTTTCCACTGCAAGGACGAGTTGTTCTCCCGGATCTCCGCGGCGGAGCTGGGGCTGTCCGCGGTCGCCTACGGCGAGAACGCCGACGACGTGCGCCGTCCCGACCGCCCCGGAAGCCGGGCCGCCACCGGTCACGGTGTGCTGCGACCGCTCGCCGACGCGGGCCTGGACAAGGCGGCGGTCCGCCGGCTCGCCGCCGCACTGGAACTGCCCTGCGCGGACAAACCCGCCTCCCCCTGCCTGGCCTCGCGCATCCCGCACTTCTGTGAGGTCACACCGGAGAAGCTGGCCCAGGTGGAACGGGCCGAGCGGGCGCTACGCGAGCTGGGCTTCGGTGACTGCCGGGTGCGCCACCACGGCAAGGTCGCCAGGATCGAGGTGCCCGTCACCGAGATCCCGCGGCTGGCGGGCGAACTGCGTGAGCGGGTGCTCACGGCGGTACGGCGGGCCGGGTTCCGGATGGTCGCCGTGGACCTGGCCGGCATCCAGTCGGGTGCCTTCACACTGCCGCTGGTGGAGGTCCGCAATGGCTGACTGGCAGCCGCCCGCGTCCTTCGCCCGGCTCGACCACGACCGGGCGGCCCGCCGCGGCTACCCGGAGGCGGTGTACTGCGCGGGCAAGAGCGCGGAGCAGGTCCGCGCCATCGCCGCCGAGCTCCGCCGGAGGCACCGGGCCGTGACGCTGTTCACCCGCGCCGGGCCCGAACACGCGCGGGCGGTCCTGGCCGAGCTGCCCGACGCCCGGCACGAGCCGGAGGCCCGCCTGCTGGCCTGGCCACCGGCCCCGCCCGAGCCCACCGGCGGGCGGGTGCTGGTGCTGGCGGCCGGCACCTCCGACCTGCCCGTCGCCCGCGAGGCCGAGCTGACCGCCCGCTACCTCGGCCGGGAGAGCGACCTGGTCGTGGACGTCGGCGTGGCGGGGCTCCACCGCGTACTCGGTCTGCTCGACGTGCTGCGGTCCGCCCACGTCGTGGTGGTGGCCGCCGGCATGGACGGCGCGCTGCCCAGCGTGGTGGCCGGGCTGGTCGCCGTCCCCGTGGTGGCCGTGCCGACGTCCGTCGGGTACGGCGCCGCCTTCGGCGGGCTGGCTCCCCTGCTGGGAATGCTCACCGCGTGCACGCCCGGCGTCGCGGTGGTCAACATCGACAACGGCTACGGGGCCGGTCACCTGGCCGCCCAGATCGCCGCCGCCCGTTGACCCGCCGGTCGCCGCCGGCGTCGCCCGGTGCGGCGCGGTCGCCGTGCCCTCGGGGAGTTCTCCGGCCGGTCGTGCGCTAACGTGAAACACGAATGGTGGCACTAGTTTCATTCCCGCCGGAGGAAGCCGTGACTCAGAGCACCAGCCGGGGGCCCTACGCCAAGACGGCGGCGATCCGGCGACGGATCGTCGAAGCCTGCGTGGACGCCTTCGGGCAGACCGGTTTCTACGGCGCGACCATGAAGGATGTCGCCAAGCGCGCCGGCATCAGCTACACCGGGCTGCTGCACCACTTCTCCAGCAAGGAGGAACTGCTCGCGGCGGTGCTCGAACTGCGCGACGAACGCGGCAGTGAGTACCTCGAATCGGCGCACGCCCTCGACCCGGACTCCAACCCCGTCGAGACCCTCCGGGGCATGCTCGCCGTCATCGTGGACAACGAGCTGCAACCCGGGCTGATGGAGCTGCACTGCGTCCTGTCGGGTGAGGCCACCTCTCCCGGCCACCCGGCGCACGCCTACTACGCCGAGCGCTACCGCATGCTCCGCCGTTTCTTCGCCATGGCCTTCCGTGCCCTGGCCGAACGCGGAGAGCTGCACTCGGCCAGTGATCCGGAGACGCTCGCGACGATGACCATCGCGCTCATCAACGGCCTGCAGGCCCAGTGGCTCTTCGACCGCGACTCGGTACAGCTTGAGTCCGCGATCCGGGAATTCCTGGCCGCCGCCGTCCCCGCGCTCGCCGGGACCGGAAGCACCGATGCCCGGGCCTGACAAGCCGCCCACGATCTACGACGTGGCCAGGGCGGCCGGCGTGGCCACCTCGACGGTCTCGCGGGCGTTCTCCCGGCCGGGCCGGGTCAACGCCGACACCGCGGCACGCATCCGGCGGGTCGCCGCCGAGCTCGGCTACCGGGTCGATCCTCTCGCGTCCGCGCCGCCGACGGGCCGTACCTCCATGCTCGCGCTCGTCGTCTCCGACGTGACCAACCCCGTCTACGCCGAGATCATCCGCGGCGCCGAGTCCGCCGCGGCCGAAGCCGGGTACGTGCTGCTGCTCATCGACGCCCAGGAGTCCGACCGGCTGGAGCGTGACAGCCTGGAACGCGCACTGCCCGGTGTCGAAGGCGTCGTGCTGGCAGGCACGCGGATGTCGGACTCGGCCATCCGCGTGGCGGCCAAACAGCGTCCCGTGGCCCTCCTCAACCGCCACGTGACGGACGTGCCGAGCATCGTGCACGACAACCTCCGGGGCATGCGCCTGACCGCCGAGCACCTGTACGAACGCGGCCATCGGAAACTGACCTACGTCGCGGGGCCGGACGCCTCCTGGGCGAACGGCATGCGCTGGCGATGCCTGCGCGAGGCCGCCGCCGAGCTGGGGCAGCGGGTGCGGCGGCTGGGCCCCTTCGCCCCCACCCTGGCCGACGGCTGGGAAGCGGCGAACGCGCTCCTGTGTGACCCGCCGACCGCCGTCGTCGCCTACAACGACCAGCTCGCGATCGGCCTGGTGCTCGCCCTGCAGGCCGGCGGGGTCCGCGTCCCCGGCGACGTCAGCGTGATCGGGTTCGACGACATCTTCCCCGCCCGGATCGTGACACCCCCGCTGACGACCGTGGCCGCTCCGCTGCGTGCCCAGGGACGGACCGCCGTCAAGGCCCTGCTGGCGTGGCGGGGCGGCTCCGCCTCTCTGGCCGGTCGGTCGACGACCTTGCCGGTCAGGCTCGTCGTGCGCGGCTCGACCGCCCGCCGCCGCTCCCACCGGGCCCGATCTGGGTGAGGCGACCGCGCTCCTGAATGCGCGTCCCCGCCTTCATCGGGAGCCGTTCATGGCCGCGAGCAGTGCGTCGCCGACGATCCTCGTGGCGGGTGAGCTGTAGGGGGTGAGCCCTTTCACCAGGGTCAGGCGGGTCGCGGTCAGTCGCCGGTCGGTGAGGGGGACGCGGACCAGCGTCCCCCGCGCCAGTTCGGGGGCGGTGTCCTCGGCGGTCATGAAGATCGCCGTCCCCGTGCGTACCGCGATGTCCCGCAGCAGGGCGAGCGAGTTCGCCTCGTAGTTGATCCTGAGGTGGGTGCCGGTCTCGGCGCAGGCGCGGTCCACCTCCTGTCTGATCCCGAAGTGCTGTCCGGGCAGGGCGACAGGGTGATCGCCGAGGTCGCGCAGTGAGCATGCCGGCCTGCCGGCGAGCGGGTGGCCGGGGCGGACCATGAGGGACAGCGGCAGCGGCTGGTCTCTCAGCGTGACGATGTCCGAGCGTGTCGGGGGCCCGAAGACGAACCCGAGGTGCGCGCTCCCCTCCGCGACCGCGGCGCCGACGTCGTGGGAGCCGGCGACCCGGACGTCGATGCGGACGTCGGGGTGGGTGGGGGCCAGCGCGGCGAGCGCGTCCGGGATGTATCGGCTCAGCGGCCCTTCGACGGTGGCGATGACGACGTGTCCGCGCACACCGTGCCGGTCGGCGTCGAGTTCCGCGCGGAGGTCGGCGGCGCGCTGCCGGGTGTGCGTCGCGAACTCCAGGACGTGGTGCCCGGCGGCGGTCAGGGTCATTCCGCGGGCGCCGCGGGTGAACAGCGGAACGCCGAGGTCGTCTTCCAGCAGGCGGATCTGACGGCTGACCGCGCTGGGTGCGACGAACAGATTCGCGCCGGCACGCGTCACCGAACCCGTGGCGGCGACTTCGCGGAAGTAACGGAGCGCCGCCGATTCCATCGCGTGCACCGGCACACCCCTTGAGCTTGCGAAAAATTCGCAATGAACCTACCACAACTTGTCGTAGCTCATCGGAATCGAGAATGCGAAGCTGATGGGCAACCCGGTGCGGCGGGCCGGGCACGGCTCCTTCCGCCGCCGCTGATGTGTGAGGATGCGTCGTGTTCGATCTCGTGCCGACCCCGTTCGGCTACGCCTTTCTGCGCGGTGTCAGGCAGTACTCCGGGGGTGTGGTCGCGACGAGCGGCCACCGTCTGACCCGGATCCAGTTCTCCACGCCGATGCCGCTGGAGGAGGGGGTGCGCCGGGCGACGGAGATCATCCGGGCCGCGGGCCGGCCGGCGGCGGCGCTGTGCGCCTGCGAACTGCGGACACCGGCCCCGTTCACCGAAGCGGAGTTCACCGCGTTCAACAGCCGGTACGTGGCCGCCCTGGCGGCGGCCGGCGTCGCGCCGCACGGTGACGACAGCCCGGTCGCCCGCACCAACGTGTGCCCGGCCCCGGGCCTGGTCCGCGAGCCGAGCCTGCATGCCTTCTGCTTCGCCGAACCCGGCGGCGGCCGGGTCGCCGACTTCGTCGTGTCCGGCAGCGCCGAGGTCCCCGAAGGTCTGGGCAACTACCATGACCATGTCGTCGCCCCGGGTGACGTGACGGGCGAAGGGCTGCTGGAGAAGGCACGATTCGTGCTCGGGCAGCTGGGCGGCCGGATGGCCGGCCTCGGTGTGGGCGGCGCGGTGCCGCAGGTCGTGCAGGTCTACTCCGTGCACGACGTCCACGCGGTGCTGGCCGGCCCGGTGGCGGAGTTCGCACCGCACCGCGGTGTGACGTGGCATCCGGCGCGGCCCCCGGTCGCCGGCCTGGAATACGAGATGGACTGCCGCACGGTCGGCGTCGAACGCCTCGAGGCCGCCGGCTGAGCGGGCGGCGGCCCGGACGCCCGTGATGCCGCGGGCCGCGGACACGGCCGGATGCCGCACCGGAAACCAACGCGAACACAACAAGGACGGATACGAATGAGACAACACCACCTCCGGCCGGACGGGCTCCCTCCCACCAACGGATACAGTCATGTGGTCGTCCACGACGGGCCCGGCGTCCTGGTGTCCGGGCAGGTGCCACTGGACCGGGACGGGAACCTGGTGGGTGCGGGCGACGCCGAGCGGCAGATCACCCAGGTCTTCACGAACCTCGCCACCGCGCTCGCCGCCGCCGGCGTCGGCATGCGCGACGTGGTGAAGCTGACCGTGTATCTGACCGACCGCGCCGACCTCGCCGCCTTCCGCCGCGTACGGGACAGGTACATCGACACCTCACGGCCGCCGGCGTGCTCGCTGGTGTTCGTCCAGGGCCTGGTCAGCCCCGATTTCCGGGTCGAGATCGATGCCCTCGCGGCCCGCTGACGCCGCCGCGTCCCGGCCGGCCCGCGCACCCCGCACGGCCCGGCCCGCCATGCCGCCGGGGGCGTGGCCCAGCCCGCTCACCGCGGCGGCCGTTGCCACGGGGCAGGTCCGTTACGGCGGCGTCGTCGTCCGCGACCGGGGGGACACGGTGTGGTGGGCCCAGACCACGCCCGACGGCACCGGCCGGATGAGCGTGTTCCGCCGCGACCGCGAGGGCCCGGCACGCGAGATGCTTCCCCACCGGATCGACGCCCGTACCCGTCTGCACGAGTACGGCGGGCAGTGCTGGACGGTCATCGGGGAGACCCTGGTGACCAGCGACTTCGCCGACCAGCGCCTGTACCGGGTGGACGACGGCGTGGCCGCTCCCCTGACGGCGGACAGCGGCCTGGCCGACCGGTACGCGCAACCGGCCGCGCTGCCCGGCACCGGGTGGATCGTGTGCGTCGCCGAGCGTCACCGCGACCGGGTGACGCACGCGCTGGTCGCGGTCGCGCTGGACGGATCCGGTGCGGTCGTGGACCTGTGGACCGGGTCGGATTTCGTCGCGGCCCCGGCGGTCTCACCGGACGGACGGCGCATCGCGTTCCTGACCTGGGACCATCCGCGGATGCCCTGGGACGGGACCATGCTGCGGACGGCGGCGCTGACGTTCGACCAGGGGCGCCCCGCCCTCCACGCCGTGACGGCGGGACCGGGCGGCCCGGAGGAGTCGGTCCTCGCACCGTCGTGGATGGACGACGACACGGTGTGCGTTGCGACCGACCGGTCGGGGTGGTGGAACCTCGCCGCGGTGCCGGTCACCCGCCCGCTCACCGCCGGCGAGCCCGCACCGATGTGGCCGGCGCCGCGGGAGTGCGGTGTCCCCCTGTGGCAACTGGGCTTCCGCAACCACGTCTCCCTGCCCGAGGGTCGCACGTTCGTGGTGGGCGGCGGCCGGCCGTACCTGCTCGCCCCGGACGGCACCGCGACCCCCATCGAGTGCCCGTTCACGACCTGGCTGCCCTGGCTGGACGCCGACGGTGACACCGTCGTCGGGGTGGCCGCCGCGGACGACCGCGCGCCGTCCCTCGTCGGCGTCGACACCGCGACCGGTGCCTGGACCGTCCTCACGGCGCCGCCCCAGCCCGATCCCGCCTGGACGCCACGGCCGCGCCGTCTCACCGTCCGCACCGGCACCGCGGACGTGCCGGTGCACTTCCACCCGCCGACCGCGCCGCGGCACCGGCTGCCCGACCACGCCGCGCCACCGGCCGTCATGTGGGTTCACGGCGGCCCCACCGCGTCCTTCCCGCAGCACTACCAGGGCGAGGTCGCCTATTTCACCAGCCGCGGTCTCGCCTTCGTCGCCGTGGACTACACCGGATCGAGCGGTCACGGACGCCGCTACCGCACGGCACTTCGCGGACGGTGGGGCGACGCCGACGTCACGGACTGCATCGCCGTCGCCCATGACCTGCTCGAGCGCCGCAGGGTGTCGCGCATCGCCATCCGCGGCATCAGCGCGGGCGGGCTCACCGTGCTGCTGGCGCTGGCGCGGCCCGACTCGCCGTTCGTCGGAGGAGTCTCCTATGCCGGCGTCGCCGACCTCGGCAACTTCGCGCGGCGTACGCACGATTTCGAGTCCCGCTACCTCGAAGGGCTCATCGGGCGGCTGCCCGGGGATCGGGCCGCCTACCTGGACCGGTCGCCCCTGTCCCACCTCGGCGCGGTCACCCGGCCGGTGCTTCTGCTGCACGGCCAGGACGACCCGGTCGTCCCGCTGGAGCAGGCGCACGCGGTGGCGCGCGCGCTGACCGCGGAGCGGGTTCCCCACAAGCTGCTCACCTTCGCCGGTGAAGGGCACATCTTCAGCCGTCCCGCGACCATCGCCGCCGCGCTGGAGGCCGAGCTCGGTTTCTACGGCCGGCTGTTCGGCTTCGACCCGCCTGACGTCCCGCACCTCCCGCTGACGCCCGTGCCCGCCCCTGCCGCGGGTGATCCGGAATGACGCCGGCGCCGACCGTCATGATCACCGGTGCTACCGACGGGCTGGGCCTTGCCCTGGCCCACCGGCTCGCGGCCGACGGCACCCGTCTCCTCCTGCACGGACGCGACCCCGGCAGGCTCCGCCGCGCCGCGCTGGAAGTCTGCCGTCGGCACGACTGCCCGCCGCCGGTGACCGTCTGCGCGGACCTGTCCGAGCTCGCGCAGGTCCGCCGCCTCGCCCGCGAGGTGGCATCGGTCACCGACCGGCTCGACGTGCTCGTCAACAACGCCGGAACCGGGTTCGGAGGACCGGGAGACCAGCATCGGCGGCTCAGCGCCGACGGCCACGAACTGCGTTTCGCCGTCAACCACCTCGCCGGATTCGACCTCACCCTGCGGCTGCTGCCGCTCCTGCGCCGCGCGCCGCACGCCCGGATCGTCAACGTCGCCTCCATCGGCCAGCACCCGATCGACTTCGACGACGTCATGCTCGAACACGGCCACACCCCCGTGAGGGCGTACCGGCAGAGCAAGCTCGCCCAGATCATCGCCGGGTTCGAGCTGGCCGAACGCCTACGCGGCGAGCGCATCACCGTCAACAGCCTGCATCCGGCCACGTACATGCCCACCAAAATCGTGCTGGCCGCGCTCGACCACAGCGTCGACACCCTTGAGGCCGGCACCGAAGCGACCTGGCGGTTGGTCGGCTCTGCCGACCTCTCCGGCATCACGGGCCGTTTCTTCGACCGCACCCGGGAGGCCCGTGCCCACCCCACCGCCTACCGGCAGGACGTCAGAACGCGGCTCTGGCAGCTCAGCCTCCGCCTCACCGGGGCACCGTCGCCGTGAAGACAACCCTCCGCGGCGCCGTGCGATGCTGGGCACACTGACCACCCACGGCCCGAGGAGTCGCGATGCCACTCACCGGCGAGTACGAACCCAGCCCGGTCGGCTTCGTTGCCGAGCAGGTGGAGCTCTACGAACGCACCGGCGGCGCGGAGGGCGACACCCTGCAGGACCGCCCCGTCGTCATCCTCACGACCAGGGGCGCCAGATCCGGGAAGATCCGTAAGACGCCGCTGATGCGGATCACCGACGGCACCCGCTACGCCGTCGTCGCCTCCCAGGGAGGAGCGCCCACGAACCCCTTCTGGTACCACAACATCGTGGCCGACCCGCACGTCTCGTTGCAGGACGGCGCGGTCGCCCGCGACTACGTCGCACGCCGCGTCGAGGGCGAGGAGCGCGAGAAGTGGTGGGCCATGGCCGTGCAGACCTGGCCCGACTACGAGGAGTACCGCAAGAGGACCGATCGCGACATTCCGGTCTTCGTCCTCGAACCGTCGTCCTCCTGATCCGCCGGTGACCGTCCAGGGGGCCTGGGCGGTCACCGACTCGACGACCCGCGCCACGACACCGGGCGTCCCGCTCACCGGTCCTCGGACGGGCTCCCGGCCGCTCCCAGCGGAGCGATGATCTCGTCGCGGTGGGAGAAGGGAGCCAGATGGCCGCCGGGCACGAACGTCGCCGTCGCGTCGGGGAGCCGGTCCGCCAACCGGCGGGCCAGCGCGACCGGGACCTTGGGGTCGTCGAGCCCGTGCCACAGGCGCACGGGCCCGGCGACGTCGGCGGGATCGAAGTCCCAGGGCCGTAGGTACCGCCGCAGGTCGTCGGCCATGGCCGCCCCACCCTGCCGGGTGCTCTCCCGCACGTCGGCGAGGAAGGCGGCCCGCGCGCCGCTGTCGGCACCGTCGAGCAGTTCGCGAAAGACCGCCCGGTCGGCAGGGGGGAGACCGCGCTGGACACGGGCGATGAGTCTGTCGGTGTCACCGCGGGCGGCGGCGGCCGTCATCACGGCGGAGAGCGAGCACAGCCGGCGCAGCACCCGGGGAGCACGTCGGGCCAGGCGCCAGTAGAGAGCGTCCCCGCGGCTGGCGGGGGCCCATCGCTCTCCGGGCTCGACCGGCGCCATACCGCTCAGGACGGTCGTGGCGGTGACGAGGTCGGGATGGGCGGCGCCGAGTGCCAGAGCGGGACCGGCCCCCATGGACACGCCGATGACGGCGACGCGGCCGAAGCCGAGGTGGGCGATGAGTTCGGCGGCGTCGCATGCCCAGGCGGTGAATCCCGCGTCCGGATGCGGCGTCGACCGGCCGTAGCCCGGCCGGTCGACGGAGACCAGGCGCACGCCGTGCCGGTACAGCAGAGTGTCGGGCAGGGTCCATCCCGCCACCCAGCGGGAGGAGGAGTAGCCGTGAACGAGCAGGCACGGTCGTCCGGAGGGGTCACCGAGGACGGTGTATCCCATCCGCCGGCCGTCGGCGAGGGTGAGGGTCTGCTCCGCGGTGGTGGCGGTGTTCATGGTCGCTCTGCTTCCTTGTCGGGGCCTGCTCGCGGCTTCCTGTGCCGGGAGGAGGGAAAAGGGGGGAACCGGGGGCGATGTCGCGGCGGGCGTCAGCCCGCTCCGCTCCCACTGAGCGCGTCGCCGGTGTCCGCGGGCCAGTCCGCCACGGTGTCGATCGCCCACTCGGCCCAGGAGACCATCGCCTCCAGCCGCCGGATTCCGGCTTCGACACCCAGCAGGGCCGCGCGATCAGCGGGTCGGCCGGGGTCGAGACCCTTCTTCGTGGCCCGCATTCCGCGCAGCCTCGCCCGGTGGTACTCCATCTCCTCACGCAGGAATGCCTGGGCCTCCTCGGGGTGGACGAGCCACAGGGCGAAGGAGCGCAGCACCGTCTCGTTGCGCTGGGAGTGGTCTGCCGAGGTGGTCGTCAGCCAGTCGCGGAGCACGCGCAGTCCCTCTTCGGTGATCTCGTAGGGGCGCCGTCCCCGGGAGCCCTCGGCCTGCTCCCGGATGAGTCCTTCGGCGGCCAGCCGCCGCAGCTCGGGATAGACCTGGGTGGGCTTGGCGTGCCAGACGAACTTCAGGATGCCCTCGAAGTCGCGGTTGAGGTCGTAGCCGCTGCGCGGGCCTCCGGAACTGATCAAAGTGAGCAGGGCCATCTGTAGCGACATGCGAACCACCTCCGCGCGACCATCTGACACATCAGGAGAATACTAAAAAATTTTACTGTTGTCCTTTAGTGTTGAAGGTACTCTGCCTGGTCCAGCAGATCCGATCCACGGAGCCGCCGGAGTGGACGGATCACCTGCTCCCCCTCACTCCAGGACCGATCGCGACGAACGACGCCGGTCCGGTCTGCGGACTCGGGGATCACCGCCCCGACCCCCTGCCGGACGGGGGCGTCGCACGGGGTGGGTGACACGCCGCGCCGAACCACAGCGTCGGGGCACCCTGAGAACAGCGGCACGGGCCCGGTACGGCTCCTACGGCCGGATGAGGACCTTGAGGGATTCGCGCCGGTCCATGGCGCGGTAGCCGTCGGACACCTGCTCCAGGCCGATGGTGCGGTCGAAGACCCTGCCGGGCTGGACGGTCCCGTCCAGCACACCCGGCATCAGCCGCTCGATGTAGGCGCGGGCCGGGGCCGGCCCGCCGGTCAGGGTGATGTTCGGGCCGAACAGGGTGGTGAATCCGACCGGGGCGTCGTCGTACTGCGGCACCCCGACCCGGGAGATCACCCCGCCGGGCCGGACCACGCCGACGGCCTGGGTGTAGGCGGGCATGTGGCCGACCGCCTCCAGCACTTTGGCCGCGCCGTGACCGCCGGTCAGCTCGCGGACCTTCGCGATCCCCTCGTCCCCGCGTTCGGCGATCACGTCGGTGGCGCCGAACTCCACCCCCAGGCCGGTACGGTCCTTGTGGCGGCCCATCAGGATGATCTGCTCGGCGCCCAGCTGCCTGGCCGACAGCACCGCCAGCAGGCCGACCGCGCCGTCGCCGATCACCACGACCGAATCGCCGGGGCCGACGCCCGCGCTCTTGGCGGCGTGATAGCCCGTGCCGTACACGTCCGACAGGGTCAGCAGGCCGGGGAGGAGTTCGGAGTCCTCGCCGACGGGCGCCTTGACCAGCGTCCCGTCCGCCAGGGGGACGCGGACGGCCTCGGCCTGGCCCCCGCCGATCCCGTCCGCACCCCAGAAACCGCCGTGCAGGCAGGAGGTCTGCAAGCCTTCCCGGCAGAACTCGCACGTGCCGTCCGACCACGCGAACGGTGCGATCACCAGATCGCCCCTGCTCACGGTGGTGACCTCGGGGCCGGTCTCCTCCACGACGCCGACGAACTCGTGGCCCATCGGAGTGCCCTCGGTCGTGGCCGGCATGGTGTGGTACGGGTGCAGGTCCGACCCGCAGACGCAGGCCCGCACCACCCGTACCAGTGCGTCGGTCGGCTCCCGCAGCACCGGGTCCGGGACCGTCTCGATCCGCACATCACCCGCCCCGTACATGAGCGTTGCTCGCATGTCTGTCACCTCCCGGTCGCTGTCACAACCGGTATGAGCCCTACCCCTGCCGACCCGTGGCCGGGACGGTTCGGCCGTCAAGGCGGCCCATCTCCGGCAAACGTTCCTTTGCCCGGCGGTGGCGGCGGAGCACAATCGGCCTTGGAGGAGGAACAGGCCTTGTCCACCGGGGGTGGGGAACCCAGGAACAGCCATTGGGGCCCGGCGCCCAGGCCGGTGTCACCAGACGCAAAGTAGAGCGTCCGCGCTGGTCAGAGGGCCCGGACGGCGAGTGGCCGCCGGCCCGCTCACCGGGAACGACCGGCCCACCGACCCCTACCGGTGCCGGATGCTGGAGATCGGCCTGGCCCGCCGCAAGGTCGAGCTGTATGAGCGGATGCTGACCGAGCTGCCCGACGCCCCCCAGACCCTGGAGGTTCCTGGCCGGCGCACGCGCCCGCCTGGCCGAGCTGACCGGCCCCCGGTGACGCCGTGACCGACCTCAAGCGCGGCCAGATGCACCCCTACCGCATCCCCGGCGACCGCGGCCGGCCCGTCGTCACCCCGCCGCTCGCCGCCGACGCCGGACCCATGACCCGCCTGGACCGGCTGCACCGCGCCGTCGTCCGGCACGCCGGAGTCTCCGAGGCCGCCTGCGCGCTGACCACCGCCCGCCGCGGCGGACGCCTCGACCCCGGCCGCGCCGTCCCCGTCGACCAGGCCGACCCGGCGCTGCTGTGCCCGGTCGGCGGCTGCCGGATGCGCGTCTGGCCACCGGCCCGGACCTGACGCCCCCCGGACTGGGGTGCCACTCTGGCGACCTCGCGTAATCAACTGTCGCCTATTTGGCTGTGGTGGAGCTCGTGGTCGTCACGGGAGTGGTCGTCGCCTGGGGCGTAGCGGCTCCAGGGGCTGCCGGCGGCGGTAGCGATGCGTCTGGTCTGCTGGTCGGTGTAGCCGAGCATCCGGGCGATGACCGGTGCCGGTGCCTGAAGAACGAGGTGCCGCAGTGCGGCGGCCCGGCTGTTGAGGGTGACGATCTGGTGGGTTCGCAGTCGTTGTTCGATGGCGTCGGTGGTCATGGGCTGGCCGCCGCGGCGGCCCGGGAAGAGCCGGCGGGAGTTCTGATTGGTCGCGGTCGTCAGGTTGAGGCGCTGGCCGAGATGGTCCAGTAGCAGGGTGGCGAAGGGCTCTGGGACGGGTGTGGGTGGGTCCCCGAGGCGGAGGCTGACCTGGCCGTCGTGATGAAGGACATCATCGATCGTCAGGCGCAGGATCCGAGTCAAAGGCTGGGCATAGAGCAGCACTATGACGGCGGCGGTCCGGGTGAGCAGGGGGATCTGTTCGTCGTCGAGGAGACGGCGCAGGGCGGCCAGGCGCTGCTGCCGGCTGATGGGCGCGGGGTTGGTGGTGGGGTGGTGCGGGAGTGCCAGCCGGGGCAGGAGCTTGGTCCGCATGGCCCACCTGAGAAGGCGTGGGTAAGGCGTCGGGCGGTGTAGGCACCCGCATACCAGCTGTCGATGTCGGTCTGGCCGCAGGTGGCGAGAGTGCGGCCGCGCTGGTCCATCCAGCTCAGGAACGCAATGGCCTGCAGGATCTCACCTCGGGCCTGCTGGGTTTGCTTCTCGGTGATCGGTTTCTTTTCGGCGAACCGCCGGAGTCGGCGGAGGCAGCGCCAGGTAGCGAATCTGGCCACCATCTGCCGGCGATCGGGTTCGGTGATCTGGTTGAGGGTGTCGCGCAGCCACCGCTGGAACAGCATCAGGTGCCGGTCTGCGGGCGGGAGGACGCTGTGCATTGAGGTTGACCGACCCATCGTCGGTGGCGGTCTTGCGAACGACGGCGTTCTCGGCTTTGGTGGCGATCAGGTCGGTCGGGGTGCAGGTGAAGATGTCGCAGAGCGCGGCGAGAACGGGAAGTGAGAGGCGCTCCGGGACGCCGGTGGCCAGCCGGTGGATCTGGGAGACCGACAGGTCGATGCCGCGCTCGACCAGCAGTGGGACGAGGTCGCTGATGGTGAACATGCCGTGGGCTGCCATGACCTCGCACAGCCGCCATCGGTAGCTGACCTGGCGTTTCATCGTGTCTTCCTTCTGGGCGGTTCGAGAGCGGCGGCCAGGGTCTCATCCAAGGCCCGGCGCAGGGTGCGGGTGCGGAAGTCGGAGGAGACGCAGGTGTAGAGAGACGTGGTGCTGGCGTGCTCGTGACCGCACTGGAACTGGACGAACATCGGATCGCGGCCCGCCTCGATGAGGTGGGTGACATAGGAACGGCGCAGCCCATGGAAGTCCAGGCCAGGATCCAGGCCGAGGGCCTCGCGGTAGGCGACCTTGAACAAGGTGGCGTCCCGGGGCCGGCAGCCAGCCCTTGCGGCCCCGGTCGCGGGCCGTGGTCACCTGCTCGTCGGCGTAGTCGAAGAAGTCCTGCAGCTCATCGATGGTGAAGGCCCGCTTCTTGGGCCGGGACTCGACTTCTTGGACATGGGTCGCGGAGTTGCCCTCATGCACGATCTGGATCGGATGCGTGCCGAAGCGCTCCTGGCAGACCTCTGCCCAGCCGTAGGCCGGATCGATGACGTACTGGCAGAAGGAACGCAGTGCGTCCTGGTAGGAGCGCAGCGTCGAGTGCGCGCAGCCGTGCACCGAGCGCAGGTCGGCGAACCATTCGTCGGCGTGCTGGGCCGTCCGCTGCCACGGGAATGCCTCGGCATGCCGGAGAAAGACGCCAAGGCGGCCGGTCCGTTTGTCGATCGTCGAGAGGGCGAGATTCCTGGCCGGCTGCTGATTGCGCCAGCCGTCCACCATCGCTTCGAACACCTGCTCCTGGGGGTGCAGCAATGCCACCCCATCGGCCAGCTGCAGCCGAGCGGCACCCGGGCCGGTCGTTCGTCCTCGGCACCGTCACTCTCCGTCGTTCGCGTTGGATGCGAATGTTTCGCATCCAACGCGAACGGCTGTCTAGCGTCCCAGGCCAGCGTATGGTTCCCATCCATCTCACTTGTCTCAGACCGCGCTCGGATGGGTAGAGTGCAGTCGGCCGAAACGCGCACACAGCAGCCCCTTCGTCGAGTTCGAGCCATCGGGCGCAAGGCGTCGCCAATTCGCATCTGATGCAATATGCGGCGGTTCACGAATACGGCAGAAACGGGCCGCCGGGTCTCTGACCTGTGGCGTTACCAGGCCAGCCGCTCGCCGTCCAGAAACATACGCGTTCTCGGACGGCGAGCCCGCCTGCGCAAACGCCGTCCGAAAACCTGTGTCTGAGAAGTCCCTGCGGTTCGGCGGCCCATATCAGCCGTATTCCGGTGGCACCCCAACGACGGGCTGCCGCCGGTCACATTCGAGCGTCAGGTGATCGAGAAGAGGCAAGTGTCATCGGCCCTGGTGAGGGCCGCTGTGGCATAGGACCGTCTCCACGCTTTCAGGGGATTGACAACCTGGCTGCTCATCATCGTTCACACCCAGCTGCGCCTGGCTCGCCGTCTGACCGAGGACCTGCGTCACCCGTGGGAGAAGGCGGCTGCACGGGGCCAGCTCACTCCCGCCCGGGTCCGACGCGGGTTTCGGAACCTGCACCCTGCACTCGCTCAACCGGCCGGTGCACCCAAACCCGCTCGGCCCGGCCCAGGACGTCCACCCGCGATCCCCAATCGCCGCCCCGCACCCCACTACGACGTGGGAAAGACCATCAAACGCGGCCGCACCTTCGCCGCCCTACAACAATCCGGAGGTTAAAGAACAAGATCAGAGATCCGGAATCAATTGGCTGCCAGCCATGTCGTAGCCGTGACCGGTAATCAGATCGCGTGTATTCCGCGGCAATCAAGGGCCGAAGATTTCGGTACTCCGATGACGTTTTCCACGCGTGAAAGTCAAGCGCTAACGATGCGCCTCGTCCAAGATGCGCTATTGCGGGCCGTGATCAGGTGGCGTGACGGCGAGGGCGGAAGGGCCGTGGCCTCTCGCCGTTCTTCGTGCTGCGGAGAGGCCCGTGAGGAGGTGGTCGGCCTCCTCACGGGCCGGTTGGCGGTCGTTCAGGCAGGCGTCACGGGCAGCGGTTGGCGACGCAGAGCGGAGGCCACCCGTCGGGTGGGATGGGGGCCGCGGGCGGTGGGTTGTCCGGGGTGCCGGGGTAGCGGTCGTTGAACCAGGCGCCGATCTGGCCCAGGGGGCCGATCCCGAGGTAGTCGGCCTTCCGGTCGCCGTTGACGTCGTGGAGCCGCACATTGTCGCGGTCGACTCCGACGTCGCCGATGATCTGGCCCTGCCAGATCCATCCCTTGCCGCCGAGGTCGTTGAGCCAGGCGCGGACCTGTCCGTTGTCCTGGACGACGAGGTAGTCGACCTTCCGGTCGCCGTTGACGTCCTCCAGGCGCACCCAGTCGCGCGGATAGCCGTAGCCCGGGTTGATCTCACCCTTCCACGTCCAGCCCTTGCCGGGGCCGTTGTTGATCCAGGCGCGGAGCTCGCCCTCGTCCTGGAGGACCAGGTAGTCGTCGAGGCCGTCGCCGTTGACATCCTCCAAGCGCACCCAGTCACGGGGGTAGCCGTAGCCCGGGTTGAGTTCGCCCTTCCATGTCCAGCTCTGGCCGTCGCCGTCGTTCTGCCAGGCCCGGACCTGGCCCAGGTCCTGGAGGATGACGTAGTCGTCCCGGTTGTCGCCGTTCATGTCGGCCAGGCGGACCCAGTCGCGGGGGTAGCCGTAGCCGGGGTTGAGTTCGCCCTTCCATGTCCAGCTCTGACCGGTGCCGTCGTTCTGCCAGGCCCGGACCTGGCCCAGGTCCTGGAGGATGACGTAGTCGTCCCGGTTGTCGCCGTTCATGTCGGCGAAGCGCACCCAGTCACGCGGATAGCTGTAGCCCGCGGAGATCTGGACGATGTGGTTCCAGCCCTCCCCGGGACTGGCGGGCGGGGGGCCGGGGTCGACCGGCGCCGGGTTGCCGGGGGTGGGGCCACCGGGGTAGCGGTCGTTGAACCAGGCGCCGATCTGGCCCAGGGGGCCGATCCCGAGGTAGTCGGCCTTCCGGTCGCCGTTGACGTCGGCGAGTCTCACGTTGTTCCGGTCGACTCCGACGTCGCCGATGATGGCGCCCTGCCAGACCCACCCCTTGCCGCCGAGGTCGTTGAGCCAGGCGCGGACCTGTCCGTTGTCCTGGACGACGAGGTAGTCGACCTTCTTGTCGGCGTTGATGTCCTCCAGGCGGACCCAGTCGCGGGGGTAGCCGTAGCCGGGGTTGATCTCGCCCTGCCACGTGAAGCCCTTGCCCGGGCCGTTGTTGATCCAGGCCCGGAGCTCGCCGCGGTCCTGGATGACCACGTAGTCGTCGAGGCCGTCGCCGTTGACATCCTCCAAGCGCACCCAGTCGCGCGGGTAGCCATAGCCCGCGAGTTCGCCCTTCCATGTCCAGCTCTGGCCGACGCCGTTGTTCAACCAGGCTCGGACCTGCCCCAGGTCCTGGAGGACCACGTAGTCGTCCCGGTTGTCGCCGTCCATGTCGGCGAACCGCACCCAGTCACGGGGGTAGCCGTAGCCGGCGTTGAGCTCGCCCTTCCATGTCCAGCTGCGGCCGTCGCCGCCGTTCAACCAGGCTCGGACCTGCCCCAGGTCCTGGAGGACCACGTAGTCGTCCCGGTTGTCACCGTCCATGTCGGCGAACCGCACCCAGTCACGGAGGTAGCCGTATCCCGCGGAGATCTGCTCGACGGCGTTCCAGCCTTCGGCGGGGTCGGCGGGCTGGGGCATCTGGCACGCCGACGGGTTGCCGGCGACCGGGCTGGCGATGACACGCTCACGGAGCGCCGCGCTGATCGCGCTGTGGAAGACTCTCCCCATCTTGTCGTAGCCGCGCTGGCCGGGGTGGAGCTTGTCCCTCAGATCGGCCTCGGTGACGGCGCCCATGCTGAGGGCCCGCACGCGCCGGCCCTCGGCGGCGAGATTCCTGGCCATGTCCGGGATCCGGGAGTTATACGCGGCGATCCGCGCGTTGATCGCGTCGTCCTGCGACGGTACGAGCCCGCTGACCAGTACCGTGGTCTCCGGAGCGGCATTGGTGATCTTGCGGATCAGGGCGGCGAGCCGATGGTGGGCGTTCCCGACGTCGAAGTTCCGGTTCATGTCGTTGGTCCCGATGTGCAGCAGGACGACGTTGGGCCGGTTGCGGCGTACGGTGCATTCGGCGATGTCGTCGATCTGGTCGATCCGCCAGCCGCCGTGGCCTTCGTGGTCGGAGTCGGAGATGGAGCCCGCGCCCGAGTCCTGGGAGCCGACGAAGTCCACCGAGTGGCCGGCCGTCTGCAACCCGCTCAGCAGTTCGCGCCGGTAACCGACGTATTTCTCGGTGCTGTCGCCGATCCCTCCGTAGCCCACGGTGATCGAATCGCCCATCGGCATCACCCGCAGGTTGGCCGTGCGGGGCATCCAACCTCGTGCGGTGGCCAGCTCGAGCAGACTTTCCGCGGTCCCGGGGCCGCGTCCGCCCACCACATTGGCCAGCGTCCTGAAGAAGCCGGCCGATGAGCCCCACCAGCGTTCGATCGTGTTCGCGACCGACAGGAACCCGTCGCGGATCTTCTCGAAGGCGGAGCTGAGCGAGTAGCCGCTCTCGACCTTGCTCATGGCGAACGGGCCGAGCCAGACCTCCCAGACCAACGCGGAGACGGCGTCGACGATGAGGGATCCCAGCGCCCTCTCCCAGAAGGCCCAGTCCCTTGCCGGCCCGTCTTCGAGAACCGTGATCAACAGGACGATGCCCTTGCTGATGATCACCTGCAGGCTAGCGCAAATCCCCTTGGCGAGGCTCGGAGTCGCCGGCATCGCGGGGACCAGGCCGATGACGCACACCACCCGGAACACGAGTCCACCGGCGGTGACGCTGACCCACATCAGCGCCTCCTCCCACCAGGACAGGTTGCTGGTGTGCACGTCCGATTCCACCGTGACCGACACGCCGGTGGACGTCACGGTGAAGGCGCCGTCGAACTCGCGCGGTTCCAGGTCACGCGCCCCAGGGAAGTTGGCGGGATGCGCCGCGATCTCCTCCTGGATGGTCTCGCTGAGGAGGTCGTTGCGGTTGTTGAACTCGTTCGCCCACGCGGTCAGTTCGGCCCGATCGAACCCCTCGGGCATCGCGAAGTTCAGCGTGACCGTGGTCGCGGCGCTCGCCGCCGGCTGAAAGCCGACCTGAAGAAGCAGGCACAGGGTGACGAGCAGGGACGTCACGACCCTGCCCCTTCTTCGGATCTTCCTGCCGATCACCGGCACTGTCCCTCCACGTGTACGAGCGGGCGGCCCACTGGCGGCCTGCCGGAAGCCGTGTCGGTCACATCGGGCTGCCGCCACCGGGGGGGTGAAGGGCAGGAGGAGGCAGGGCGACCCAGCGGGCCACGGGAATGGGAAGTTGTCACGAGAATCGCAGCTCCGTGATTCGCGGATAGGACCGAGCAAAGATGCTGAGGTGCGATGCGCCGGATGCGCCGCGCGTCGCCGGAACACACAGGGTCGGCGGCTACCGGCGATGGGGAAGCCCGTCCGGGGATCGGCGGGTTGCGGTCACCGATGGGGTCGGGACATCGGCTGTCTGAACCGGCGGAGGATGATGCCGGATGGGGTGAGGACCAACTGCGACCACGCGGCCGGTTCCGCCGGTTGGTTGTCGTGGGGCGTTTGGAAAGATGAAAGATGCAGGTGCGATCCACTGGCCGACGAGGCCGTAGTCATCAGGTCTTCCTGCCGCACGATTCAGCTCGCCTCACGCGAGAGCGCCGCCGGTATGTGCCTACGCGTCGAAGTTCCACCGGCTGGTAGCGGCCGCTGTTCCACGATGCGCGTAAGCGGCGCCGTTACGGTTGCTACCGGTAGAAGGCATTCTTCCTCGTTCCAAGTCGGGACGCTCATATGGCGTCTCTTCTAATCGCGCATACAATCGCCACCAGAATGCGATTCGGTGTATGACAGGTGAACGATTCACCATGGCGAGATGACGAGAAAGTTGAATGGTGAAGAGTGAGGTGATCTCAGCGAGAACAGGTCAAGCATCTGCGGTGTTATGCCGCCAAGCGTCATTGACGCGCACGAACCGGGATAGGTCGCGATGTCCCTGAAATGAGCGTGGAGCCCCCGGCAGAAGAGGTCTCACCACAAGATCCTCAACCGGAAAGCTCCACGTGATCACCTATCGTGCCACGCTCGACGTCTCCCGGGACCTGGTTCGCCATGTCGCCACCCTCCTGGCCGCCGAACGCCGTCGGCGCGGCACCCGCGCCGACACCCGGGCACTGACCTGCTTCGGCCAAGCTGTCCTGGTCCTGCACTGGTTTCACGACCGCACCAACCCCACCGCCCTGGCCCGCGACCACCACATCTCCCGTGCCACCGCCTACCGCTACCTGGACGAGGCCATCGAGATCCTGGTCGATCAGGCACCCGACCTGCACCAGTGCCTGCGCCACGCCCAAACCCAGGGACTACCCCACCTGATCTTGGATGGCACCATCATCGCACCGACCGCTGCCGCGAGAAGACCACCAGCGTCAAAGGCGACAGCATCGATCTGCGGTATTCAGGAAAGGCCCACCACCACGGCGGCAAGCGGCGGGGCGACGACGGGCCGGCCGCGGTCGCCGGGGATGTGGTAGGGGTGCATCTGGCCGCGCTTGAGGTCGAAGTCCCGGTAGTATCGGTGAAATTTCCAACGGATACGCAGGTCAGAAGCCCTTCCAAGGTTGGCCCTGGAAGACCGTCCGCCGAGGCTCTGACCAGCATTTCCGTTGCTTTTGCAGCGATCACTGCCGGGGCCCCTTTAGAGGTCTTTGTCTTCGCGTTAATTAAATAGGCATTCCGCGAACTGCTTGATCTCGGTGGACTTGCCGCCATGTCCGTCGAAGGACGACCTCACGTCACGATCCGTGAAGGCCACCGATCCGTTCACGAGGTATGCGAAGTTCCAGTCGTATTCCGCCCAGGCCCCATCGTCGATGCGGGTGCCACCAGGGCAATAGGTCCTCACCGTTAGTCTGGGCCCGTACCTGTTATCGCCGGGAGGTTGCGGCGTGCGTGCGACGGTCAAAACGGTGATCTTCTTCGGGAACTTTCCCGGATTAACGTTCGAGCATTCTAGGGTGATCTTCATCGAGACCTTGACCACCGGGTTCTCATCACCCTTGGTGGTGTTGGAGAATTTGATGGACGAGCTCGCCGGATAGTTCGCCAAGGTGATCGCTTCGATTTTGACCCTCGTGGTCGCGATGGGGTCGCCGTCTGGTTCCTTTTCCATTCCCTGGCCCGATCCTTCGGCGGTCACGCCGACGACGTACGGAGCCCCCGACGGACAGTCCTTACTGACATCCGCGGTTGCCCCGGGGCCGATCGAGTTGAAATTCCAAACAGTCACCCGACTTTCGCCCATGGCTGCGGCCGGGGCGATCGAGCAGACGACTCCCGCAGTGGCGACGACGGCCACCGCGACTATACGCCTGACGTTAGACCGCATCATGGTTTTGTTTGCCTTTGCCCTCATGGGTACCACTATGGCAGGGGGGGTTGGCGTTTTCTTGGGCCGGACTAGGACGTTGATTCCGCCGTGGCTCTCAAGCAATGCCGACGTGCACCACGAACAAGACGTTCCGCAACGTCGGCAGGCCGCCCAGTCGTTCCTCTCTCGCCATGAGATCAAGGCCTTTTCAGCCGACTCCTAGCCGCCTCCTAGAAAGCTCCTAGCAGGTCTTGAGCCAGGGCGGCTGAGCCGGTCGGCCTCCTGGGAGAAGGCCGTGGGCGAGCAGCCGGTCGGCGGCCTACCGGCCATTGAAAGCGGCCGAGTCCGTCCAGGGAAAGCCCAGGTGGTCTCCGGCGAGCACAATCGGATCCGCCGCGGTCATCGCGGAACGGTACGCGGTCACCGCACGTACATGTCCGACCGGTACTGCGGCCATGGCCTCCTCCCACCGTACGACGCGGCTGCCGGTGACCCAATCGGTCAGCCCGCGCAACAGCGGTTAGAGGGCGGCGACCGCGACAGAACGCACGTCACGTCCTCGGCGTCCTGACCCTTCCCGCCCGCGGAGCCGCCATCCGCCAGCACGTCCGAGGCAGCCCTGCCCCAATCATCACCGACGCTCTCGGCTTCCACTGGGGCTCCCCCCGGGGCGTGAGCGGTACCCGCGCATGATCACGACCCGCAGGCTTTCTCAGCGTACCGTGTCGATCCGGCGCAAGGCCGTTCGTATAGAGGGTGAGAGGCCGGCGAACGCCGGCCGCGACGTTCGACACATCAAGGAGGCCCGGAAGATGAAGCACTACCTGCTCAGCATCCAGCAGCCCGACGGCGGCCCGCCCGCGCCCGAGGTCCTGGAACCGATCATGCGGAACGTGAAGGCCTTCAACGACGAACTGCGGGCCGCCGGCGCGTGGGTCTTCGCCGGCGGGCTGCACGACCCGGCCACGGCCACCGTGGTGCGGGTCCGCGACGAGGAGGTGCTCATCACCGACGGCCCGTACGCCGAGGGCAAGGAGCACGTCGGCGGCATGTCCATCATCGCGGCACCCGACCTGGACGCCGCACTGGAGTGGGGAGGCAAGCTCGCCCGGGTGACCACGCTTCCGGTGGAGGTGCGCCCGTTCCAAGGGGAGCCGGATGACCACCTGGCGTAGGGATCACACGTGCATCCGTTGCGAGGCCGCCTTCCCCGGACGCCGGTGGTCGCACCCGCGACCGCCGGCACCGTACCGGTGGGGGCCGCGATGACGCCCGGCGCGTCGAGCCCGTCCACCGCGGAGATCGAGCGTGTCTTCCGCGAGGAGTACGGCCGTGCCGTCGCCGTCCTGGTCCGCCGTTTCGGTGAGATCGACACCGCTGAGGAGGCGGTCCAGGAGGCGTTCGCCGCGGCGCTGCGACGCTGGCCGGTCGAAGGGGCACCGCCGAGCCCGGCGGGCTGGATCATCACCACTGCCGTCAACCGGGCCGTCGACCGCCACCGCCGGGAGGCCTCGCGCGACGACCGGTATGCCCAGGCCGTCCTGCTGAACACCCGTGACGAACCGGCCGAGGAGGGGCCCGTGCGCGACGACCAGCTGCGCCTGCTGTTCATCTGCTGCCATCCGGCACTGGCCCCCGCCGCCCGCGTCGCGCTGACGCTGCGGTTGCTGGGCGGGCTCACCACGGCGCAGATCGCGCACGCGTTCCTGGTGCCCGAGCCGACGATGGCCCAGCGGCTGGTCCGGGCCAAGAACAAGATTCGCGACGCTCGGATCCCTTACCGCCTCCCCCGTGAGGCCGACCTGCCGGAGCGTCTGCGCTCGGTGCTGGCCGTGGTCTACCTGATCTTCACCGAGGGGCACACGGCCAGTTCGGGCGAGCGGTTGGGCCGCGAGGACCTGTGCACCGAGGCGATCCGCCTGGCCCGGCTACTGGCCGAGCTCATGCCCGACGAACCGGAGGTCCTGGGGCTGCTGGCGCTCCTGCTGCTCACCGAGTCCCGGCGGGCCGCCCGTACCGGCCCGGACGGCCACCTGATGCCGCTGGCCGACCAGGACCGCACCCGCTGGGACCACGACCTCATCACCGAGGGCCGAGTCCTGGTACGGGCGTGCCTGCGACGCGGCCGCCCTGGCCCGTACCAAGTCCAGGCGGCGATCAACGCCGTCCACAGCGACGCCCCGAACGCCGCCGCCACCGACTGGCGGCAAATCCTGCAGCTGTACGACCTGCTCCTGGCCCAGAACCCGAACCCTGTCGTGGCGCTCAACCGCGCGGTCGCCGTCGCCGAGGTCGAGGGGCCACAGGCCGCGCTGCTCCTGGTCGACGCCCTGGCCGCGGAGCGGGCCATGGACCGCTACCACCTGTACCACGCCATCCGCGCCGACCTGCTGCGTCGCCTGGGCCGCGGTGCGGAGGCGGCGCGGGCTTACGAGGCGGCGGCGGTCCGCACGCAGAACGCGACCGAGCGCGCCTTCCTGCAGCACCGTCACCAGGAGCTCGCCTCTGACCTAAAGGGGTGTCGGTAAGAAACATGTCAGCGCGTCATGGAAAGCACTGTTTGTCTGCCTTTGTGTTGCCCGATCTCACTCCGCGGCGTCCGGGTGCTGCGATCGGAGACACCGACCACTTCGCCCGCATGCCGGCCGAGGAGTACGGCCCGCGCCTGGTCGAGGTGCTGCCGCTGTTCCGCCACTGGAACACCGCCCGCTCGACCAGGCCCAGCGTCCGGTGGCTCAGGAACGCCGCGCGGATGCTCACCCCCGGTGCGATCGCCCTGGTCCGTGAGCTGCTCACACGGCTGGTGGCCTACCGGGGCGGAGACCGGGTCGTCCGCCATGACGACGAGGAGTGGCGGGACAAGGTCTTCCTCAAGGAGCACACCATCGTCGTGGTACGCGGCATCCTGTGGACCTGCCAGGTCATCGACGAGCGCTGGGTGACCTCGCTCGTCACCGACGTCGCGATGACCTGCGGCACCGGCAGCAACGGGATGGGCTCCACGTGCCGCTGCGAACCCGTCACCAACGCCGCCGTCGGCGTCCTGGCCCGCAAGGGCGGCCCCGACGTGATCGTCCCGCTGTCCAGAATTCAGGCGAAGGTGCCGGTCCGCTCCTCGACCATCCCGTCACCGGCCCCTACGCCCGCACCCTGGTCTGGCAGATCGCCGGCGGCCCGGCGGCCCTGCCGGTCAAGACCGCCGACGGCTGGGAACTGGCCGGCCACCGTCCTGCCCCCGATACCGTGGCAGGCCTGTGGTACCCGATCCACGCGACCGCCGACGAGGTGGCGGCATGGCGCGACCATCTCCTCGAGAACGATGTACGCCAGCCGTTCAAGCAGGTCTTCCGCGAGCTCTACCTGCCGCCCCCGCCGAGGAGCGGACCGGCACCTTCTCCAACCGTTTCGCCGGTCACATTCTGCGCTACGGCCAAGCCCGGACCCTGCTGGGCCAGCGCGGCTGGACCGGCCGGTCGATCGGCGACTGGGACTACGGGGGCGGCGGCGACCAGGGCGAGGTGGTGCGCGATCTGGCGGGCTGGCAGGCGCACTGGGCCATGCACATCGTCCCCGCCCCCGAGGCCGAGACCACCATGCTGTGCGCCACCGAGGGCATCACCTTCCACCGCGACGGGCAACCGGCGTCGATGGCCGACCTGCCGCCGCTGGTGCTGTCGGAAATCCTCCGCGAGGCCGACCTCGCCGTGGGCGTGGCCTCGGTCGCCCGCGACGACCAGGCGCCGATCGGCCACGAACACCATTGGCGCTCCCACGGCTTCGGCGAGCTGACGCAGACGGCCAAGACCCGGCGCGAGGTGCTGGCGCGGCTGCTGCCGAAATTGAAGATCGCCTCCCGGACGGAACTGACCGACAGATTCCTTCTTGTACGGGGTGACCTGAAAACATACAAGATCCATCTAGGGTCGACGAACATTCTGATGGAGCCCAACGACGCCTACCTGTGCATCGTCCCGGCGAACGGGCACGCGGCCGGATCGATGTTCCTGCCGTTCGAGGACGACGGAGGCACCTTGTCGGTGATCCTTTCGAAGGCGTTCCTCCTGGCCGACGACACGGCGATCACAGACCCGACGATCACCCGGCAGCTCGGACCGGCCTGAAAGTGGGGGGTTTGACCCTCACACTGTGTGAGACGGCATCGTGGGGGACGTCATGCTATCCATTGGAGAGTTCGCATCGATCGGCAGAGTGTCGATCCGGATGCTCAGGCACTACGACAGCATCGGCCTGCTGACCCCGGCGCGGGTCGACCCGTCAAGCGGGTACCGCTTCTACGACGACTCGCAGTTCGCCGCGCTCGACCACATCCTGGCGCTCAAGGACCTCGGGTTGCGGCTCGAGGCCATCACGCGGGTCGTCCGCGGCGAGGTCGACGGCGAGGAGCTGTACGAGCTGCTGGCCGCCAGGCGAGCGGAGCTCGCGGCGCAGATCGAGCGTGAGACCGCGTGCCTGCGCCGCCTCGATGCCCGTCTTCGACAACTCGAAGGAGAATCACCCATGTCCGAACAGAGCCGGCGACTCGCCGCACTCACGGTCGAGGTCAAGTCGCTGCCGCCCCTGCGCGTCGCCCGCGCCACGGCGACCGCGGGAGGCTTCGGGCCGGCCGCCATCTCCCCGGTCATCGGGCCGCTGTTCGACCGGTTGTACCGCAGTGTCGCCGACGCCGGCGTGCACGTCGGGCCGACGTCGGTCGCCACCTACGGGGCGGACACGGCCGGCGACGGCTCCGGGGTGATCGTGACCGCCGGGTTCCCCGTCGGCCCGGACGTCGTCTCCGGGGACGGTTTCGAGGTCGTCGAGCTCCCGGCCGTCGAATCGGCCGCGACGACCGTCCACCGCGGCTCGATGGCCACCATCGGCGGCACCTGGGAGGCGCTCCACCAGTGGACCGCCGAACAGGGCTACGGGCCGGACGAGGTGTGTCGCGAGTTCTACCTCGTGGCCGAACCGGATCCGCAGGAGAACTGGGTCACCGAGCTGCAGCTCCCGATCACTCGCCGCTGAGCCGCGGTCACCCGCCCGGGAGCGAGCGGGAGCGGGCGGGTGACCGCGGCCGGCCCATCCGCAGGCCGTCCGGGGCATGGGGATGTCACCGCCTCGTGACGCGCATGCCCTCGGTCACGTCAGGAGGCCCCTTCCCCGCCGCTCCAGCTCAGCACCGATTCCCAGCCCCTGATCCGGACCCTCCCACGCGGCCAACTGATCCGGGACACGCCCCGCGACCTGCGATCCGATCACCGGGGTTGTCCCTACCCTGCTGCCATGGTCTTCGTTGTCGTCGCCTTCCTGGGGCTGGTGGCCGCCGCACTGGTGCACACGCTCGTCGACCGGGCGCCGGCGCGGCGCACCCGGTACCGCGTGGTCGAGATCTGGCTGCTGTGGTTCGTGGCCGGGGGCGGCGCGCTGTCGGCCTTCGGCGGGCTGACGCACATCGGCCCGTACGCGCCGCAGATCGCCGACAGCATCGGGTTCGCGCACAGCCCGTTCCAGTGGGAGGTCGGGTGGGCCGACATCGCGATCGGCACCATCGGCCTGCTGAGCATCTGGAACAGGGGGTCGTTCATGACCGCCGCGGTCATCGCCGTCGCCATCCTCTACTGGGGCGACGCCGCCGGCCACATCATGCAGTGGGCCGCGCACGGCAACACGGCGCCCAACAACGTCTGGACGATCCCCACCGACATCCTCCAGCCGCTGGTCGCGGTCGTCCTCCTCATTCTCTACCGCAAGGGCGGCGGGCCGAGGCGTCCGTGACGCCGGCGAGCACCCGCGGGACACCGGCAGCGGGGCGATCGGCGGGGACCGGGATTCCCGGCCTGCGCCGCGGCCGGAGCCCGGCGCAGGCCGGAAATCCCGTCGGCGCGGCTCCGGGTCGATGGGGACGGCCGGAGCCCTCCCACGCGGACTCGGGGGAAGACCGGCCGGAGCGGCGAGATCGGGCGGGCGGCGCTACAACTCCGCTGCAAGCGTGTCGAGGAGGCGCCGGACAGCCTGTTCGTCACGCTTGTAGAACTGCCATGCGCCGACCTTGGTACGGACGACGAGCCCTGCCTGGTGCAGCGTCCGCAGATGGGCCGACACGGTCGGCTGGGCGAGCCCCAGGCGCTCCTGGATCGTCGAGGCGCACACCCCCTCGACCTCGAACGAACCCACGGACTGCGGGGTGAAGTGCGCAGTCGGATCTTTCAACCAGCGCATGATGTCCAGCCGCGCATCGTTGGACAGGGCTCGAAGCGCGGCGGCCGTCCACTGCTCATCCGGATTCACGTTCACACCCTAACACAGGATTGAATATTTAAATATTGCGATATAGCATCCTCCAGCGTCGGACAGGCGGACCGCCGCCGCGGCTCCGCTCGACCATGCCGACGACATCGACCACCGGAGGAAGCAAGCGATGAAGGTAGGAATCCTTGGGACGGGGCGAATGGGCTCACGCCTGGCGGCGATGTACGCCAGGGCCGGGCACGAGGTGACCCTCGGCTCACGTGACCTTGAGAAGGCTCGTTCACTGGTCGCCGATCTGGGCCTGAAGACACTGACCGCCGGAGATTACGACCAGGCCCTGGCCGCGCCGATCGTCCTGCCTGCGATCTTCATGCGAGACGGCCTGCTCGCCCTGCTGGAGCGGCTCGGCCCGACCCTGGAGGGGAAGATCCTCATCGACATCACCAACCCGTTCAACGCCGACTACTCCGACTTCACCACCCCCTGGGATGTCAGCAGTGCCGAGCAGATCGCCGAGGCACTGCCCCGGACGCGCGTGGTCGGCGCCTTCAAGAACGTCTGGTGGAACACCTTCGACAGGCCCGACTTCGACACGACGGTCAGCGACGTCCTCGTCATCTCGGATGATCACGAAGCGAAGCAGGAGGTGATGCGGCTCGGCACGGCGACCCCCTTCCGCTACGTCGACGCCGGGCCGCTGATCAACGCCCGCACCGTCGAACGCATGACCCTCCTCGCCGAGCAGCTCGACTACGGCTTCTTCCCCCGCGCGTGATCCACCCTTAATGATCATGGTGGTTTCACCGGCTCCCCGCCGGAGGCGCGGAGCGCACCTCCGGCGGGGAGGGGGGCGAAGTCTCCGACGAACACGCCCCCGCCCCGCCGATGCGACGCCGGGCCCTGGGGCGGTAAGGCGACATCGCCGCATTGACAGGCAAGTGAAGACTTGCCTATCATTGCCGTATGGGCGATGTCTTCAAGGCCCTCGCCGACCCCACCCGGCGGATCATTCTCGACGAGCTGACCGAGCAAGACGGCCAGACCCTGTTCGAGATCTGTGTCCGCCTGACGAGTCGACATCAGCTGAGCCTGACCCGGCAGGCCGTGTCCCAGCATCTGGCGGTGCTGGAGGAGGCCGGGCTGATCACGACGCGCAGGCAGGGGCGATACAAGTTCCACCACCTCGACACCACTCCCCTGGCCGCCATCCTCGAGCGGTGGCCGGTCACCAGGAAAGGACAAGCGCCGTGAAGATCTACGTCACCAGCGTGTTCGTGGACGACCAGCAGAAGGCCCTCGACTTCTACACCGGGGTGCTCGGCTTCGCCAAGAAACACGACATCCCGATGGGCGAGGCCCGATGGTTGACGGTCGTCTCACCGGAGGACCCCGAGGGCACGGAGCTGCTCCTGGAACCGGACGGGCACCCCGCGGTCAAGCCGTACAAGGATGGGCTGGTCGCCGACGGCATCCCGGCCGCCTCGTTCCAGGTGGCGGACGCACAGGCGGAGTACGAGCGGCTGCGTGGGCTGGGGGTGACGTTCACGCAGGAGCCGATGACGGCGGGGCCGGTGACCATGGCGGTCTTCGACGACACCTGCGGGAACCTGATCCAGATCGTGACCCCCGCCCAGTAGTGCTTCGTCGGCGGGTCACCTCCCCCGGCCGGCTACGGCCGACGCACCACCCGTCCGGTGACCACCGGTGACGGACGACCGGTGGTCACCGGACGGCGTTCGCCACGATTCTCACCCCGCCCTTCTGGCACGTGGAGAGCCGGCCGCCGGCGCTCGCCTCCGCGGCCGAGGCGCTGGAGCAGTACCATCCGGCGACGACCGCGGCCGCGCCGCTGCCCTGCTTGGGAGTGCTCGGGCGGTAGTAGGTACGGAAGACCCGCAGAGCCGTTCCGCAGGAGACACGACCCGCGACGACTTTGATCGACGCCTTGGTGCCCTGGGGCAGCCGGATCTTGCCGCACGCGGCGCCGGATCCGGTGAACACTCGCTTGGGTGAGGACCAGGCCACCTGTACGTTCGTCCACGGCGCGGACTTCCCGTACACGGGCGGCGCCGAGGAGACGGACGCCGCCGGGGCCCCCGCCCCCGCAGCGGCAGGCGCGGTCTTCAGCTCGGGGCTCCCCCCACAGGCGCTCAGGGAGAGCAGCAGCACCGGAAGGCAGGCGATGACACGGGGACGCATGGACGACTCCACAACTCGACTCCAAGATCGGTAAAGTTTCTCACACCGGGCTCCCCCGGAGATCACGGAGACTTTCCCACCGGACCGGCTGACGGCCTGGGACCTCCCGCGTCTCACGGCGCCGCGGGCCGGGCCGGTCGCCTTCCCCGATGCGTGTGGTGCCGGACGAGCGGGGCCAGCTCCGGGGAGAAGCGCGCGACCACCTGCCGCACGCGTATCTCGGCGAGCGGCCCCAGGCAGTCGTACAGTTCGGCGAAGATCGCGTAGGCGCGCTCGCGCGGCCAGTCCGCCGCAAGCAGTTCCGCGGGAAGTTCGGGGTCGAGGCTGGGGAAGTGCAGCCAGGCGTACATGAGCTCGGTACGGGCCGCCAGGGCCTCCGCCGCGCCGACGGCGCCTTCTCGCGCACGCCCCAGCCACGGTCCCCAGGCGGTCACGAACCCGTCGTAACGCGACCGGACCTCGTCGAGATCCCACGCCTCGATCGGGGCGGCACCCTGGGGAGCCCCCGGCAGGACCTGCGCGGTCATGACGACGTAGTTGCGCACCCCCAGTCCGGCCAGAGCCTGCGCGGCCTCTCCCCCCGCGTCACGGGGGGAGATCCAGACACCGTCGTACAGTGGCGCGAAACCGAGCCACCGCAGCCGCGCGCGGGCCGCGTGCCGGACGTCGCGCCGTTCCTCCGGCACCGAGAAGATCACCATGCGCCACTGCCCGTCCCAGGGACGTGAGACGGCCCCGAACGACACGACGCGCCGCATCCCCTGGTCGAGCAGCGCCGCCGCCGACGCCCGGCTCGTGAACCCGTAACCGGTCCGCCTGCCCGTCCTCGACGACTCCAGTACGCCTCTGCGCGCCAACCGGCTCAGCGCCGCACGGGCGGCGGCCGGCGAGATGCCGAACTCCCCGAGCAACGCGACGAGCGCGGCCGACGGCAAATGCTCCGTCCGGCCGTGCCAGTAGTCCCCGAGCAGGGTGACGAGCAGATGCTGCGGCTGAGGGCCACTCTGCGTCCGCGGCAGCCTGAACTCCCCCTCGGAGCCATCACCCGGGCCGGCGGTCACCGCACTCGTACTCGTCATAAGCCCAGTTTACGGATGACATACATATTCACGATCGATGACGAACATGCAGCATTTCAGCGGCGTGTCTCGCAGGCCGTGTGACCCCGCCTGGCGTCCCCGGCCATCGCGGAGACATCGTCGGTGGTATCGGTGATATCACCGGTCTCACGACCGGTCCGTTGAGGGGCCCCGCTCGTCTTTCTATATTTCCATTACGGGCGACGCCTGATCTGTCCAATGAGAGCCCCGCTCCGGCGGGCGACACGCCCGGAGAAACCTCTCCCCCCGGATCCACCCCCCGCCCCATCGAGGAGACCCCATGAACCTCAGACGGCTCATCCGGCGGACGGTCACCGCAGGTGCCGCCTTCGTCCTGGCCGGTGCTCTGCTCCACCTGCCGGCCGGCCCCGTCCACGCCGCCGTCGGCGGTTCGGGCCCCTACCCCGCCGACTACGAGACCACCATCAGGCTGCGCGACCACACCATCTACCGGCCCCAGACGATCCCCGCCGGGCTCAAGCTCCCGATCGTGGTGTGGGGCAACGGGGCGTGCCGCGCCGACGGGACCTGGTTCGAGAACATCCTCAAGGAGTTCGCCTCACACGGCTTCCTGGTCATCGCCAACGGCCGGCCCGGCGGCTTCGGCCAGACCGATCCCGAGATGCTCACCGAGGCCATCGACTGGGCCATCGCCGAGAACACCCGGTACACCAGCAAGTACCGAGGCAGGATCGACACCACGAAGATCGCGGTGATGGGGCAGTCCTGTGGCGGTCTCGAGGCCTACGAGGTGTCCGACGACCCGCGGGTCACCACCACGGGCATCTTCAACAGCGGCATGCTCGACGACTCCGACAACTACCAGCTCGCCCGGCTCCACGCCCCGATCATCTATGTCATCGGCGGCCCGGACGACATCGCCCACCCCAACGCCATGGACGACTGGAACCGCCTCCCCGCCGGCCTGCCCGCCTTCATGGGCAACCTCGACGTCGGCCACATGGGCACCTTCTCCCAGCCGAACGGCGGCGAGTTCGGCCGGGTAGGCTCCGCCTGGCTCAAGTGGCAGCTCAAAGGCGACACCGCCGCCAAAGCCTGGTTCGTCGGCCCCGGCTGCGGGCTGTGCGGCACCGAGTGGGACGTGATGCAGAAGAACCTGCGCTGACCGACCACTACGGAACTCGTCGACTCCCGCCCGCGAGTCAGCGGGTCATGGTCCTGGTCTCGCGGCCGGGACCATGACCGTGGACACCGGCCTGGACACCCGAGCACAGAGCGGCTGATCCCCTCTCCCAATGGTGCGCACCCGCATGGACGGGGTGACCCTACTCGGACGCCTCGGGGTTGTCTTCGTCGATCAGCTGCTGGTCTTTCCGGAAGTGGTGTTCGAAATTCGGACAGTTCCTTTACAATGTAGATTTATTACATGATGGCATCCTGCCGATGAGGGTCCGCCGCGAGAACACTCCCTGACGACAGGAAGAGATCCCCGCCCCCGGACCTCCCCCGAGCCCTCCGGCGCTCAGGAGGCGTCGCGGGCGGGGTGGGTGCCGTTCACCTGGCCAGGGGCGGTGGACGAGTCGCCCCGGTCGATGTGGTCGGCGTGATAGAGGCCCTGGGTGAGCAGCCGGCGTACGTGCTCGTCGGCGGCGCTGTAGTAGACGAACGTGCCCTCGCGCCGACCCTTGACCAGCCCGGCGAGGCGGAGTTTGGCCAGGTGCTGGCTGACCGCGGTGGGGGCGGCGTCGGCGAGCTCGGCCAGGCAGGCGACGGACGACTCGCCCTGCAGCAACGCCCAGAGGATCTTGATGCGGGTGGGGTCGGACAGCAACCGGAACGACTCGGCCGCCAGGTGCACCTGCTCCTCGTTGGGCATCTCGAAGTCGGGCAGCGAGCTGTGCATGGCGACAGCATAGCCCCGAGACCCGCTACTTGCGTATCTGCGTGAATGCGCATATACGATGCTTCGGTGACCGAGCTGAGAACCCCTCCGCCCCCCGGACCCGAGACCGCGACCGCCCCGGCGGCGCGGGGCGTGACCTGGCGGTGGTCGGACATGTGGTCGTTGCCCGAGGTGCGCTGGGCGACGGCCGCCACCGCGCTGTTCGCCGCCGGCGGCCTCTGCCAGTTGGCCGGGGCTCCGCCGTGGCTGTGGTGGGGCCTGTATCTGGCCTGCTACGCCGCCGGCGGCTGGGAGCCGGGACTCGCCGGGCTACAGGCGCTACGCGAACGGACACTGGACGTGGACCTGCTGATGGTCACCGCGGCGATCGGCGCCGCCGCGATCGGGCAGGTCTTCGACGGTGCGCTGCTGATCGTGATCTTCGCCACCTCCGGCGCGCTGGAGGCTGTGGCCACCAAGCGCACCGCCGACTCGGTACGCGCGCTGCTGGACCTGGCCCCCGCACGGGCCACCCGGATCGGCTCCGACGGCGACCAGATGACGGAGGAGGTGGTGGAGGCGTCCACGCTGCAGGTCGGCGAGGTGATCCTGGTACGCCCGGGAGAGCGGATCGGGGCCGACGGCCGCGTCATCGCCGGGCACGGTGACGTCGACCAGGCGAGCATCACCGGCGAGGGCCTGCCGGTCGACAAGCAGGCCGGCGACGAGGTGTTCGCGGGAACCCTGAACGGCACCGGCGCGCTGCACGTGCGGGTGACACGCCCGGCCGGCGAGAGCGTGATCGCCCGGATCGTGGCCCTGGTGGAACAGGCCAGCGCCACCAAGGCACGCACACAGTTGTTCATCGAGAAGGTCGAGCAGCGCTACTCCGTCGTCATGGTCGCCGCCACGGTGGCGCTGTTCACGCTGCCGCTGCTGTGGGGCGTGGACGTGCGGGACAGCCTGCTGCGCGCGATGACCTTCATGATCGTCGCCTCGCCGTGCGCGGTGGTCCTGGCCACCATGCCGCCGCTGCTGGCCGCGATCGCCACCGCAGGCCGGCACGGGGTACTGGTCAAGTCCGCGGTCGTGATGGAACGGCTCGGCACCGTCACCCAGGTGGCCTTCGACAAGACCGGCACGCTGACCGAGGGGCGTCCGCACCTGGCCGAGATCCACCTGCTGCCCGGTGCCGCGGACCTCACCGAGGAGCGGCTGCTGGCGCTGGCGGCAGCCGCCGAGCAGCCGTCGGAGCATCCTCTGGGCCGCGCCGTGGTGCAGGCCGCCCGCACGGCCGGCCTGGCGATCGCGCCGGTGGACGAGTTCGGCTCCGAGCCCGGCCGGGGCGTGCGCGCCCGCGTCGACGGCCTGCTCGTCGAGGTGGCGGGCCCGGCCCACCTCCTGCACCCCGACCGCGACCGGACCGCACACGAGGTGGTCGCCGGCCTGCAGAGCGGCGGGTACACCGCTGTCGTGGTCCGCATCGGCGGCACACCGGCCGGCGTGCTGGCACTGGCGGATCGGATCCGTCCCGGCGCCGCCGACACCGTCGACCGCCTGACCACGCTGACCGGTGCCGCGCCCGTGCTGCTGACCGGCGACAACGCGCCGGCCGCCGCCCGGCTGGCGCACCGGGCCCGCATCGACGACGTGCGCGCCGAGTTGCTTCCCGAGGACAAGGTGAGCGCCGTGACCGACCTGCAGCGCCGCGGCGCACGGGTGGCACTGGTCGGCGACGGCGTCAACGACGCCCCCGCCCTGGCGACCGCGCACGTCGGCATCGCGATGGGTCGCGCCGGGTCCGACCTGGCCCTGGACACCGCCGACGCGGTCATCACCCGTGACGAACTGGGCACCGTCCCCGCCGTCCTCGCGCTGGCCCGGCGCGCCCGCCGCCTCGTGATCGCCAACCTCGTCATCGCCGCCGCCTTCATCGCCGTCCTGGTCACCTGGGACCTGTTCGGCGACCTGCCGCTGCCGCTCGGCGTGGCCGGGCACGAGGGCTCCACCGTCATCGTCGCCCTCAACGGGCTGCGCCTGCTGCGCGACGCCGCCTGGCACCGTGCCGCCTCCCGCCCGCAGAGGTGAGCACATCCGGCCACGGTCCGGGGGCCGCTCAGGCACCCGGGCACCGACAACCGGCACCACCGCGTCCCCCGGGCGGAGAACGGCCGGTTATCCCGTTGAAAAGCCCCGGGGTGGATCGTACGCTGGCCGTACTTGCTCCCGCCGGGTCAGGCCCGGCCGATCATGAGAAGGCGATGCCATGGTCACCGCCCGGTCACTCCGGGGCGGATGACGAGACGGCCGTTCCAACGGCCGGCGCGGTGCGTGTGAACGCTCCCGTTCGTTGTGCCCCGGTCTCACAGAGATCCTCTCGTCCGCGTGGCACCGGTTGCCGCGCACCTGATCCGGAGCACATGGAATGTCGCACGACTCCCTGTCCGCGTGGTACGCGGACTTCTTCACTGAACTGCCCAACGCTTTCTGGCGCGCGGCCGTACCCGAGGAGATGACCGCCGCCGAGGTCGGTTTCGTCATCCGCCTGGCCGGGCTCCGTCCCGGTTCCCGGGTGCTGGACGTGGCCTGCGGCAGCGGCCGGCACGCCCTCGAACTCGCCCGGCGCGGCTGCCGGGTCACCGGCCTGGACGTCTCGGCCGAGGCCGTCGCCCATGCCCGCGCCGTCGCCGCGGGCGAACGGCTCGACCTCGACCTGCGCCGGGGCGACATGCGCACGCTTCCCACCGACGTCCGGGCCGACGCGGCGATGTGCATGGGCAACGCCTTCGGCTACCTGGAGCACGCCGGCACACAGCGGTTCCTCGCGGGCCTCGCCGGGATCGTCGTGCCAGGAGGCACGCTCATCCTGGACTACGGATTCGTGGCCGAGTCGCTGCTGCCGAACCTGGCGCTGGAGGAGCCGCCGATGACGTTCGGCGGAGTCGAGGCCGTCTCGGTCAACGAGTACGACGCGGTGAACAGCCGCTGGCTCACCTCCTTCACCTTCCGCCGGGGCACACAGGAGCACCGCGGGACCTCCGTGCAGCACGTCTACACCGCGGCGGAGGTCGTCCGGCTGGTCACCGAGGCCGGGTTCACCGGCGTCGAGCTGTACGGCGACGCCGACGGCACGCCGTTCCGGTTCGGCAGCCCCCGGCTGCTCCTGGTGGCGCGACGGCCGTAGGACCGGCCGGAGGTTCGGGAACGGTTCCGGGCACCGGCCACCGGGCCGAGCCGGAAGAGTGGGCAGAGGGCTTCGATCGCCCGGGTCGTCACCGGCACGACGACCCGGACGATCGTCGCCGCGGGTGAGCCGTCCGCCTCACCCGCCCGATCGAGAACGGCGCGCTCGGACGCCCCTGTCAGCAGCAGGCCGAGCGCGATCGGCGGTGAGATGCCGCCAATCCGCACCGCTTCCAGGGCCTCGTCCGTGCCGGGCACCGGACGGCCCGGCAGCGATCCGGTGGCCGCGGCGGGGGGACGAGCACGGTCGCGGGTCAGGACTTCCAGAGGCCGATGCGGTCCAGGCGGCGGCGCTGCTGGCGCGCGGTGGACACGTCGAGGCCCTGGCCGCGTTCGGTGAGGTGGTCGGCGACGGCGGCGCGGTGCCCGACGGACTTGTGGTCGTCGTATTTGAACTTGGCCAGCACGTCGGTGACCTCCAGGCGCAGACCGCGGATGCCGGGCAGCATCCGGCCGTAGGGGGGCTGGTCGACGGCGACCGGGGCGTGGTCGCCGTCGGGCTGGAAGTGGGCGAGCTGGCGGCGCAGCAGCTCGGCCTTGGCCTCGGGGTCGTCGATGATGTGGGCACGGCAGGTGAACTGGACGGCCGTGTAGTAGCTGGTGGGGACGCCGTCGTGGGGCGGGGTGCCGGCCTTGGCGCGCCAGGGGCCGGGGACGAAGGCGTAGTCGCCGATGACGGTGAAGATGACGTTCGGATCGTGCTCGATCGCCTTCCAGACCGGGTTGGGCCGGGCGAGGTGGATCAGCAGGTGGTCCCGGTCACAGGTGAAATGGGTGGGGACGGCGATGGGCGGGTGGCCGGGCAGGCCGTTGACGCTCAGCTGTCCGAAATCGTGGCCTTCGGCGATCCAGGTCCGCCATTCGGCGTCGTCCAGGCCGACGTCCCAGGGCTGGATGAACATGCTGGTCTCCTTGAGTGTTCGGCGGTGCGGTGGATTACGGGCCTGCTCAGGTCAGGGCGAGGAGGCTGACGGCGACGGCGGCGGTGCCCAGGCCGACGAGCTGGCCACGGCCGATGCGTTCGGCGAGCACGCCACGGGCGAGCAGGACCGTGCCGGCCGGGTAGAGGGCGGTGATCACGGCGACGACGGTGAGGTCCCCGCTGCGGGCGGCGAGCAGGAACAGCAGGTTCGCCACCGAGTCCAGCACGCCCGCGGCCGCCGACAGCGCGTATGCGGGCCGCTCGGAGCCCAGCTTGCGGTGCATCAGCCCGGCCGCGGCCAGGGTGACGGCCGAGGCGACCGCCCGGCCCACGATCAGCGGAGCCACCCCGCTGTCGGACGGCGCCTGGTGCAGGAAGACGAGCTGGAGGGCGATGGCGGTGCCCGCACCGGACGCCAGCAGCAGCGCGGCCCGCGAAGGCCGCGCTGAGCGCACGCCGGGACCGGCGCTGACCAGCACCACCGCCACCAGCGCGAGCGGCAGGCCGATCAGCCCGGCGGCGGCCAGGTGCTCGCCCTGCACCAGCCCCACACCGACGGGCAGTGCGGCGGACACCAGCGCGGTCACGGGCGACAGCACGTTCATCGGACCGATCGCCAGGGTGCGGTAGAGCAGGGCGAACGCGGCGGCCGAGGCGACACCCGAGGCGGCACCCCAGCCGACCGCCCCGGCGCTGAAGGAGGCTCCCAGCAGCGGCCATAGCAGCAGTTCGACCACCAGACTGGCCGGAGCCGCGACCATCACCGTGCGCAGCACATGGGCCTTCCGCGCACCCAGCCCGCCGAGGAAATCAGCGCATCCATAGGCGAGCGAGCTGCCCAGAGCCAGCAGCAGAGCGATCACGGCACCTCCCTGAAAGTACAATGAAACGACTACAATGTATGCCAGAACGACCGGAAGAGGCCAATCGAACGACCGGTCGGTGCAACAGACCGTTCCAGGTGGGAGGGTGATCACATGACAGAACCGACCGCGGCCCTACGGACGGTGGCGAACAACGTCCGAGCGGCCCGGCAGCGCGCCGGCCTGTCCCTGGAGGAGCTGGGCCGACGTGCCCAGGTCAGCAAGGGGGCCCTCGTCGCCCTGGAGAAAGCCCAGGGCAACCCCAACCTCGCCACCCTGGTCCGGCTCGCCGACACCCTCGGCGTCTCGGTGTCCGACCTCATGCAGGGACCGCCCGAAGGCCGCGTCCGCATCGTCGCCGCCGACACCGTCGCACCCCTGTGGACCGGCGAGCGGGGCAGCGAGGCCCGGCTCATGCTGACGACCTCCACCCCCGGCCCCGTCGAAGTGTGGCGCTGGCGACTGGAGCCCGGCGAGGACTACCCCAGCCACCCCCACCAGGCCGGGGTCGTCGAGACCGTCAGCGTCACCTCCGGCCGGATGACCCTCGTCGTCGACGGCACCGAACACTCCCTCGGGGCCGGCCATACCGCCACGTTCAACGGCGACGCCCCCCACACCTACCGCGGAGCGGGCACCGAAACCTGCCACCTGATCATGACCGTTCACCTGCCGCCCACCCCCGCACCGACGCCCGGCCGGGAACCGTGATCCCCCACCCCCGCATCCGCCGAGCGTTGATGGACCGGCCCGCCGGATGAGGCCGGCTTCCGGCACTGGAAAATAATCGCCCAGCATGACTATCATCGCCATATGGCGATGAATAGTGGCGGGCGGTGCGTCCAAGCCGACATCGCCGCCGGCATCACTCCGGCGGCCGCGCTGTTCCACTCCCTGTCCGACGAGACCCGGTTGCGCATCGTGGCCCGCCTGGCGCGTGGTGAGGCCCGGGTGGTGGACCTGACCGCCGAGCTCGGCCTGGCCCAGTCCACGGTGTCCAAGCACCTGGCGTGCCTGCGTGACTGCGGCCTGGTCGACTACCGCGCCGAGGGACGCCAGTCGTTCTACACCCTGACCCGCCCGGAACTGATGGACATGCTCGCCGCCACCGAGGCCCTGCTGGCCGCCACCGGCCACGCGGTCGCCCTGTGCCCGGTCTCCGGCCCCGCCGTCCCGGCGACCGAACCCCCGGTGATCGCATGACGCCCCCCGTCCTGACCGCCGAGCGGCGCGCGGCGCTGGGTCGGCGCAGCCTGCACCTGGCCTACGCCACCGCCGGATACAACCTGCTCGAAGGCGTCGTCGCGCTCACCGCCGGAGCCGCGGCCTCCTCGGCCGCGCTGCTCGGCTTCGGGCTGGACTCCTTCATCGAAGTCTCCTCGGCCGCCGTGGTCATCTGGCAGTTCCGCTCCCGTGTCCCGGAGGATCGCGAGCGCACGGCGCTGCGCCTGATCGCGGTCTCGTTCTTCGCGCTGGCCGCCTGGGTGAGCATCGACGCCGTACGCTCGCTGTCGGCCGGCGGCGAAGCCGCGTCCTCCCCCGCCGGCATCGCCCTGGCCGCGGTCTCGGTGGTGGTGATGCCGCTGCTGGTCGCGGCCAAGCGACGCACCGGCCGCGAGCTCGGCTCGGCCACCGTGGTGGCCGACTCCACCCAGACGATGCTGTGCACCTACCTGTCGGCGGTGCTGCTGGCCGGCCTGGCGCTCAACGCCGCGTTCGGCTGGTCGTGGGCCGACCCGATCGCCGCCCTGGTCATCGCCGCCGTCGCCGTACGCGAAGGTATCGAGGCGTGGAAGGGTGAACAGTGCGACGACTGCGCTCTGCCCGCCGCCGGCGGGAAACCGGCGACCGGCTGCGGTTGCGCGCCGGGCTGCGCCGACGCCTGCTGCCGGGACGAACAGACCGCACCGAGCATGAGGACCGGGGAGAACACGCGGTGAAGCGCCGCACCATGCCGGCGGCCGTGCGTGCCGCCTACGCCACGGAGATGGCCGCCGCCCGCACCGCCGCCGACCTCGCCGCCCGGTGGCGCCACCTGGAACGGGCCCACATCCTGTCGCAGCCCTGGCCCTGGCCGCACACGGCCAACCACATCGCGATGTTCGCCCTGGCGGTGGCCCGGCGCGACCGGCGTGAAGCCCTCGGCCAGGTGATCCGGATCATCGTCGCCGCGCCCGGCTCGGCTCTGGGCCGTTACCCCGAAGGCAACACCGGCCGCGCCCGCGTCGGCCTCACCCGGCCGATGCCCGTGCCCGCCGACCTGGCCGCCCTGCTCGCAACCTGAACACCGTCCCCGCCCAACCGGCCCACGGTCGCGCCGCTCCGCTCCAGCAGCCCCACGTCCCGCCAGACGCCGTCCGGCCGTCCTGGCTCACATCCCGCCACCGGACCGAAGGGACCCTCCGATGATCGTGATCGCCCACCTCAGCGACACCCACATCGACAGCGGGCAGCGCAGCATCAGGCGCACCCGGGCTGTCATGGACTACCTCGAGGACCTCCCCTACGACCTGGACGCCGTCCTGGTCACCGGTGACATCACCGACAACGCCCTACCGGCCGAGTACGAACAGGCCCGCCAGCTGCTGACCTCCCGGCATCCGGTCGTGATCTGCCCCGGCAACCACGACGAGCGCGCCGCGTTCCGGCAGCATCTGCTCGGGCAGCCGGCGACGACGGCCCCGATCAACCAGGCACACCACGCGGCCGGCTTCGTCGTCGCCCTGTGCGACTCCTCCGTGCCGGGCGAGGACAAGGGCTTCCTCGCGGACGAGACGCTGGCGTGGCTGGAGGACATCCTGGTCCGAGCCCCGGCCGGGGTGCCCGTCCTGGTCGGCTTCCACCACCCGCCGGTCCCGCTGCACGTCCCCTTCATCGACGGCATCCGCCAGTTCGGAGCGGAACGGCTCGCCGCGATCGCGGACCGCCACCCCAACCTCACGGCCTTCCTGTGCGGGCACGCCCACACCTCGGCGGCGACCACCTTCGCCGGACGGCCGCTGCTGGTGGCGCCGGGAGTCGTCTCCACCCTCCGGCTCCCCTGGGAGCACCGAGCCCACCCCGGGCACCACGTCCACCTCGACCAGCCGCCCGCGCTCGCCTTCCACATCCTGGACGACGAGGGACGGCTTACCACCCATCACCGGTACGTCAGCGACTGAGCACGTTGTCCGGGCGCGGCGAACCCGGCATGGACGACCACCTGCCCCGGTCCTCCCGTGGCGGACCCGCTGAGGATCCGCGCCCGGTCAGGCGCCGTCACGGAAGCGGGCACCCGGGCCAGGCGCACGGTAGATCGCTTCCGGCGGCAGGCGGGTGTGCCCCGCGGCGCATTCGAGAGTGACCCTGACCGGCTCCCCGCAGGTGGTCCGGTCATCGGTGGGCCGGTGCCGGACGATGACCGACGGCCCTTGCGCGTCGGCGAGGTGCTTGTCACCCCATTCCAGCAACGCGACCAGCGTGGGCCGCAGATCGAGCCCCCGGTCGGTGAGCCGGTACTCCAAGCGCTGCCGGTCACCCGGTTCCCGGTAGGGGACGCGCCGCATCACTCCCGCCGCCACGAGGGTGTCGAGCCGGGCGGACAGGAGGTTGCTCGCGATACCGAGGCGGGCCCGGAACTCCCCGAAGCGGCGCGCGCCGTCCAGCGCCTCACGCACGATCAGCAGCGACCAGCGTTCCCCCACCACCGCCAGGGCACGTGCCACCGAACAGTTCACCGGGTCGATACGTTGCGTCCGCACCGCTCGATCGTACCCACCTAAGTTGACAATCTCTACTCAGCCTCCGTAGGTTCACCGCTCTGAGTTTAAAAAATAAAATCAGGAGGACGGGCCATGCCCATGCTCGACGTGTACATCCCCGACGGCGCGCTCCGGCAAGAAGCCGAAGCGGCCCTGGTGAACCGGATCACCGAGATCCTGATCCGCCACGAGGGATTCGACCCCGCCGATCCGGTGACCAGGTCCGTCTCCTGGGTGTTCGTACACCGTCCGGCCGCCGTCTACGTCGGTGGAGCGCTCGCAGAGGCACCGCGCTACAAGGTCGTCCCGTCCGTACCCGAGGGACAGCTCGACGAGGAGAAACGGGCGGGCGTCGTCGCCGACGTCACCGAGGCGATCCTGGACGCCGAGAACGGTGCCTGGCCACGCGACCCCGGCCGGATCTGGGTGTTCCCCACCGAGATTCCCGAGGGCCACTGGGGCGGGTACGGTCAGATCAGGCCGCTCGCGGCGATCCTCGCCCGGCTCACCGGCCACGACGACGAGCGGGCCCGCGCGCTCGCGACTCAGCGCATCGCCACCAGCCGAGCCGAACACACCCGCCTGCCGTGACGGTGCCGGCGGTGCGGTTCGCCGGTCGATCCGGGCGAGTCCCGTCTTCCGCTCCGGCGAGGCCGCCCCACAGGTCTTCGACCTCGCCGAGCCGGCCACCGCCACCTCACCCCGAGCCCACAGGAGACAGATCGACACGGGCTCAGCCGGTCCGGACGCCGGTCCTCGCGGCGGCGGCCACGTGCGCGGGATGGGTGAGCTGCGGGTGGTGGCCGGCTCCGGGGACAACGGTCACCGGGACGCCGGGTATGCCGTTGATGAGCGGGGCGCGCTCGCCGGTGACGAGGTGGACCGGTACGGGGCAGGTGGCCGTCAGTGCCCTCAGTTCGGCGCGTTCGGCCGGGTGTTGCGCACGGTGGAGCCATCGCGCGGTGCGCCGCGCGACACCCGGCCGCCGCAACTGCGCGACCGCGTCGTCCACGGCGCGCAGCGCGGCGACGTCGGTGACGCCGGGGCCGAGCAGCGCCGTGCCGAGCCGCCGGGCCGGCGCGGTCCGCAGCAGGGGGCCGACCAGCGCCGGTGTGCGCAGGTGCCGGCGGGGGCGCCGCTGGAGGAAGTAGGGCGAGACGAGGACCAGGGCGGCGAGCCGTCCGGGGTGGGCGTGCGCGTAGCGCAGGGCGGGCGCGGTGGCCGCCGAGTGCGCGATGAGCACCGGCCGGGTCCGCAGGGGCGTGAGCAGCCCGGCGAGCCAGTCCGCCGGGCCGGCCGTGGAACGGGCGGAGCGGCCGAGGCCGGGCAGGTCGGCCACCAGGGCCGTGCCGTCCAGCTCGCCCAGCACGCCCTGCCAGGTTTCGGCGGTCAGCGGCAGGCCGTGGAGCAGGACGTACCCCGGAGAGAGGCGATCACCGGCGAGATAGGCCGGGGCGCCGGCGACCGGGTGGAATCCTCCGCTCAGGGGCGGCCGGGTGTCGCCGAACCGTTCGGCGACGAGCCGGTCGGCCCAGCGGCGCAGAGCGTCGTCCACCGGCGGGTGGCTGAGCCCGGCGGCGTCGGCCAGCGCGTCGGCCGACGAGGTGTCGTAGCGGTCTTCGGACAGGAAGGTCAGCGTCTCGGGGTCGACCCCGGTGAGCGCGCGGGGCAGCCGTCGCACCAGGCCGACCGGCACGACCGCGCGCGGCGCGCGCACGCCCAGGTGCCGCGCCAGGAGCGTGACCAGGTCGGGCAGGTGGGGAGTGGCGTCGTCCAGCACCCAGTGCGCGCGGTAGGGCTCATGGTCGTGCTCGGGGACGGCGGCCAGGAAGCGGGCGAGGTGGTCGACGGTGACCACAGGGACGAACGTACGCCGGGTGCCGGCGAGCACCGGGAGCCGTCCCGTCCACAGTCGCCGGACCATGTCGGCCAGCCCGAGGTACTGCCCGGCCTCACCGGTGACCGAGTGCCCGATCACGGTGGCGGGATTGACCACGGTCAGCGGAATCCCTTCCCGCGCCGCGACGGTCCGGACCGCCGCGTCCCCCTCGCGCTTCGACCCCTCGTACGCGCCGTGACGCCGGTACACCTCGGCCAGCCGGTCCTCGGGGGCGGGGTAGGGGAGCGTCTCGGCCCCGACGCGGTATCCGGAGATGTGGACCAGGCGCCGCAGGCGTGGCCGGGCACCGGCCCAGCGCACCACGTTCACCGCGCCGTCGACGTTGGCCCGCCGGGCCTCGTCGCGGCCCAGGCCGAAGCGGAACAGCGCGGCGGCGTTGAACACGTCCCGCACGGAACGGAGCCGGTCCTCCTCGCCCGGGGTGAGTCCGAGCCCGGGGCGGGTGATGTCGGCCGGGACGACGGTGAGCGCCTGATCGTCGACGCCGTGTCCGCGCAGCCAGGCGCGCAGGTCGGCGCCGCGGGCGGGTCCGCCCCGGACGGTCACCGCGACCGGCCGTCCCCGGGTGAGCAGTTCCGCCGTCAGCCACCGGCCGATGAGTCCGGTCGCACCGGCGACCAGGGTCTGGGGTTCCTCGATCACTGTCTTCTCCTAATAGATCGATCTACATATTCTTGGCGCAGGCGAACCGGCGGACGCGAGGGTCTTCCCCGTTCCGGCCGGAACGGGGTGCCGGTCACCGCGACGATCGCGCGCCGGGGCCGTCTTCCCGTACTGGCCGGAACGGGGCCGTGCGGCCCGTCAGGTGCCGAGCAGTGCCCTCACCGAACGCCGTGCCCGCTCGATCGGCGTCCGGCTGCGTCCGGCGCGGGCCAGCACGAGTGCCCCCTCGATCAGGGCGAGCAGGGAGCAGGCCAGATCCTCGGCGTGGCCCGGCGCGTGGCCGTCGGCGACCAGGCGGTCGACGAGCGCCCGCTGCCAGCCGTCGTAGACGTCCGCGCAGACCCGCTGCAACGAGTCGTTGGTGGCCGCCGTCTCCAGGGCGACCGTGGTGATCGGGCAGCCCTTGGCGTACCCGGCCTCCTGCATCCGGTCGGCCAGCGCGTCCAGCACCGCCTCGACCAGGGCCCCGGTGTCGGGGACGCCTTCGGCCACGTTCCTGATCAGGTCCTCGATCTCCCGGCCGGAGACGGCGAGGGCCTCCGCGATCAGCTGATCCTTGCCGCCGGGGAAATGGTGGTACAGCGAACCCCGGGGGGCCCCGCCCGCCTGGAGCATCTCGTTGAGCCCCGCGCCGAAGTAGCCCCGCGCCTCGACCAGCGAGCACGCGGCGTCGATCAGCCGTGCCCGGGTTCGATCTCCCTTGACCGCCATGACAGAAGAATAGACCGATCTACATAATCATGTCCAGGTAGGGAGGCGGTCACCCGCCGATCACGTAAGGCAGTCCCGCAGGCCGGGGTTCGCGGCGGAGCTCGCCGGATATCGTGACGGACCTGTGGGTGAACTTCCTGCGGTAGCTGGAGGGGTTCATTCCGAAGTGGGCCTTGAACCTCCTGGCGAAGTAGTTCGGATCCCCCCAGCCCACCTGCTCGCCGATCTGGGCGATCGGCTCCTCGCCGAGCAGCAGCAGGGTCGCGGCGACCTCCACCCGCTGCCTGGCCAGGTAGGCCATCGGCGGCAGCCCGGTCGCGGCCTTGAACAGGCGCACCAGGTATCCCGGCGTCAGGTGCAGGTGGCCGGCGAGCTCCGTCAGCGTCCAGTCGTGGGCCACCCTGCCCTCCATCAGCCGCATCGCCCGCACGACGGCCGGATGCGCGGGCCCGGCCGGTTCCTCGGCGTCCTGCCTCGTCTCCGCGGCGGCCCGCGCGAGGTTGCCGAGGAACACCGACAGGTGGCCGATGATGTCGCCGCGGTGGTGGGAGACCGGAAGCGCGCGCAGCCGCTCCAGCCCGTCCAGGTGGGTCAGACACGCGTCCAGGGCGTCGCCGGAGAGCCTGAGGGAAAGCGTCCCCCTGCGGCCCATCGAGTACGGGCCGGTCCACAGCAGGTATCCCAGCAGCGCGTCCTCCCTGCTCCAGGCGAGCTCCCGGTGCAGCAGCTCGACGCTGAAGCAGCAGTTGTACAGCTCCAGCCGGTCGCACTCCTCGTACCCGTGCCAGGCGCCGGGCCGCAGCAGGACGACGTCGCCGCGGCCCAGCGGTTCCCGCCCCGTCGTCGTGTGGTGGACGGCGCCGCCACCGGTGACCACCGCCACCTCGACGAAGCTGTGGGTGTGCGTGTGGAAGGAGCCTTGGTGGAGGTAGCGGCCGGCGTAGGCGAGTGAGCCGTCGGTGAAGTAGAGCAGACCCTCCGCCTCCGCCACCGGATCGTCATGCATGCGCGCACCCTACCCCTCCCCCGCCTCACCAGCCGAGGTTAATTTCGTGCTACCGACTGGCGAATAGCGGCCTATCCGCCCTGCCCCTCCAGAGGGCACCATCCACTGCAAGCACTGAGAAACCTGCCGGAAACATCCGGTGCCGGACTGCTGGCTCGCGCAGCCGATTAAAACGTTCCACCGTCGGGACCGCACGGAACGCCGTGCGGGTTCCTCCCGGCGGGAGGCGTTCGGGGGTTCGGCGGCTCACGTGCGCGGCCTTCGCCGCTGCGGCCGTCCAGCCAGTCCACGCAGAACCCCAGGGAGATGAAGTGAGACTCAAGGCATCGCTGACGCTGATCTCGGCGTCCCTCCTGCTGACCGCCTGCGGCGGCGGCTCGGCCGAGCCCGCCGCCGGCGGCCCGGTCACCCTGTCCTTCCTCGTGGACAAGGACAAGCTGACCCTCGACGGGGCCAAGGCGCTCGCCGACGCCTTCATGAAGACCGACTCCACCGTCAAGGTCGAGGTGGAGACGCGGCCGGGAGGCACCGAGGGCGACAACATCGTCAAGACCAGGCTCTCGACAGGCGACATGTCGGATGTGTTCTGGTACAACTCCGGGTCGCTGCTCCAGACGCTCAACCCGGCCCAGACCATGGTCGACCTCACCGGCGACCCGGTGCTGGCGAACGTGCACAAGGACTTCCTGCCGGTGGTCAGCCAGGGCGGCAAGGTCTACGGCGTGCCGGCCGGCGCCGGCATGGGCGGCGGCATCCTGTACAACCGCAAGGTCTACGACACGCTCGGCCTGAAGACGCCCACGACCTGGGCCGAGTTCATGGCCAACAACGAGAAGGTCAAGGCCGCCGGGATCACCCCGGTGATCACCACCTTCAAGGACACCTGGACCTCGCAGCTGTTCGTGCTCGGCGACTTCCACAACGTCCAGGCCCAGGTGCCGGACTTCGCGCGGGACTACACGGCCAACAAGGCGAAGTTCGCCGCCACCCCGGCCGCCCTGGCGGGCTTCGAGCACCTGGCCGAGGTGCACACCAAGGGCTACGCCAACAAGGGCTTCGGCTCGGCCACCGCCGAGGAAGGGCTCAAGATGCTGGTGGAGGGCACGGGTGCGCACTACCCGATGCTCAGCGCCATGCTGCCGCCCATGCTGAAGGACACCCCCCAGGTCGCCACCGACATCGGCTTCTTCGGCGTCCCGGGCACCGACCCGGCCAGGCACGGCGCCACCGTCTGGGAGCCGCCGGGCATCTACATCGCCAAGAGCACCGAGAAGCTGGAGGCCGCCAAGAAGTTCCTGGCCTTCGTCGCCTCGCCCGCCGCGGCCGAGGCGGTCGGCAAGGTCGTCCAGCCCGCCGGGCCGTACCGGGTCGAGGGTGCCGAGCTCCCGGACGACGCCATCCAGGTGGCCAAGGACCTGCAGGCCTACATCGACAAGGGTGCCACGACGCCCGCGCTGGAGTTCCTGTCCCCCGTCAAGGGCCCGGCCCTGGAGCAGATCACCGTCGCGGTCGGCTCCGGCCTGACCCCGCCCGCCGAAGGCGCGGCCCAGTACGACAAGGACGTGGCCAAGCAGGCCAAGCAGCTGGGACTCGAAGGGTGGTGACCAGGCACCGGCCGGACACCGGGGAGGCCGGTTCCCGCGCCGCCACGGTGGCCGGCCTCCCGGCGCGGCGCGCGCACCCCCGCGGCGTCCGGCGGAGGACCGGTCCCGCCTACCCGTACGCCCTCTACCTGCCGGCCGCCGTCGTCTACACCGTGATCTTCCTGATCCCGACGGTGATGGCCTTCTACTTCGCGCTGACCCGCTGGACGCTGTTCGACAGCGAGTTCGTGGGCCTGGACAACTTCCGCGACTTCCTGGCCGAGCAGAACCTGAGCATCGGCTTCCGCAACACCGTCGTCTACGCGGTGGTCACCAGCGGACTGAAGGTCGTGATCGGGCTGGGCCTGGGCGTGCTGCTGACCTCGAAGCTGCGGCTGCGCGCTTTCCTGCGCTCGGTGGTGTTCTTCCCGGTGCTGGTCTCCACGGTCGCGGTCGGCATCACCTTCAGCGTGCTGCTCAAGCCCGACACCGGCCTGGTCGACAAGGTCCTGGCCCTGGTGGGGATCTCCGGCCCGGACTGGCTCGGCGACGCGAGCACCGCGCTGCTGTCGGTGGCGCTGGTGGACGTGTGGAAGGGCGTGGGCCTGGCCACCGTCATCTACATCGCCGGCATCCTGTCCATCCCGCAGGACTACTACCAGGCCGTCGCGGTGGACGGCGGCGGCGCCTGGCACCGGTTCCGGCACGTCACGCTGCCGCTGTCCTGGCCGGCGACCTACTCGGTGATCATCCTGTCGTTCATCGGGGGCCTGCGCTCGTTCGACCTCATCTGGACGATGACCCGCGGCGGTCCCGGCTTCACCAGCGACGTCATCGCCTCGATCATCTACAAGCAGTACCAGGCCGGCTTCTTCGGCCTGTCCACCGCGGGCAACGTGCTGCTGTTCGTCGTCGTCACCGCCATCGTGATCCCGCTCAACTGGTTCCTGGGCAGAAGGCAGGTCGCCCCGTGAGAGGCCGCCCCGTGAAAGGTCCGGCGAGAGGCTCCGTGGGAGGCCTGCGCAGGGCCAGCGCCGAGGCCGCCGCGTTCGTCGTGGCCGCCGTCGTCTTCCTCGTCCCCTTCTCCTTCATGCTGCTGACGGCCGTCAAGGACGACAAGCAGGCCGCCGACCTGGACTTCTCCTGGCCGACCAGCTGGCCGGTCGTGGAGAACCTCGTCGAGGTGATCTCGGCACGGGACTACGTGCTGCTGCGCGCCTATGTCAACAGCACGATCCTCACCGTGGCGTCGGTGGCCCTGATCGTGGTGTTCGCGGCGATGGCCGGCTACGTCCTGCAGCGCCGGGCCGGGAGGATCGGCGCGCTGGCCAACTTCCTGGTGCTGTCCGGGCTGATCATCCCGCCCGCCGTCGTGCCGACCATCTGGCTGCTGCAGGCGCTGGGACTGTTCAAGACGCTGCCCGGGCTCATCCTGGTCGAGGTCGCCTTCGGCCTGTCGTACGCGGTGCTGCTGTTCCGCGCGTTCGTCGCGGCCATCCCGCGCGACCTGGACGAGGCCGCGATGCTCGACGGCTGCGGCGGGTTCACCCTGTTCTTCAGGGTGATCTTCCCGCTGCTCAAGCCGGTGACGATCACCGTGATCCTGACCCAGTCGGTGGCGATCTTCAACGACTTCGTCAACCCGTTGTACTTCCTGCCCGGCGACGAGAACGCCACCGTGCAGGTCACCCTCTACAACTTCCAGAGCCAGTACAGCACGCAGTGGAACCTGCTCTTCATGGACATCGTCCTGATCACCATCCCGCCGCTGCTGGCCTTCGTCTTCTTCAACCGCAAGATCGTCGCCGGCATGACCGCCGGCGCCGTCAAGGGCTGAGCGCAAGGAGCACCGCGCCCGTGACTTTCCTCAACGTCGCCGCACCCCGCTACGAGCACCACCGCCACCCCCTGGGCATCGGCGAACCCTCCCCGCGCCTGTCGTGGACGGTCGGCACCGGCCTGCTCGGCTGGGTCCAGCGGGCGTACGAGATCGAACTCAGCGACGGGACCGCGACCGGCCCGATCGAATCCGGGCAGTCGGCACTGGTCGGCTGGCCGGGAACGGCGCTGGCCTCACGCGAGCGGCGCGGGGCACGGGTGCGCGTGCACGGACGTGACGGCTCGGCCAGCGACTGGAGCCCCTGGTCCTGGGTGGAGACGGGGCTGCTGGAGGCGGCCGACTGGCGGGCGGCCGCGGTCGCGCCGCTGGCGGAGCTGCTGGGCCCGCCCGACGGCCCGGCGCTGCTGCTGCGGCGCGAGTTCACCGTGCGTTCCCCGGTGTCCAGGGCCCGTCTCTACGTCACCGCGCACGGCCTGTACGAGATCGAACTCAACGGCCGCGTGGTCGGCGACGACGTGCTCGCCCCCGGCTGGAGCAGCTACTCCCACCGGTTGCGCTACCGCACCCACGACGTCACCGGCCTGCTGGCCGAGGGCGGCAACGCCCTCGGCGCCACCCTGGCCGACGGCTGGTTCCGCGGCAAGGTCGGCTTCGAGGGCGGCAGGACCCGGCTGTACGGCGACCGCACCGCCCTGATCGCCCAACTGGAGATCACCTACGCCGACGGCACGACCGACCTGGTGGTCACCGACGAGAACTGGCGCTGCGCGTCCGGTCCCGTCACCGCCACCGGCCTGTACGAGGGCGAACGCCACGACGCCCGGCTGGAACGCCACGGCTGGTCGGCCCCGGGCTTCGACGACGGCGGCTGGCTGCCCGCCGACCCGCTGCCCCACGACCCGGCCCTGCTCGTGGCACCCACCGGTGAGCCGGTACGCCGGGTGGAGACACTCGGCCCCGCCGAGGTGCTCACCTCCCCCTCCGGGCGGACGATCCTCGACTTCGGGCAGAACATCGCCGGGCGGTTGCGCATCCGGGTCCGCGGCGAGGCGGGCCGCACCGTCACCCTGCGCCACGCGGAGGTCCTCCAGGACGGGGAGCTGTGCGTGCGGCCGCTGCGCGCCGCCCACTCCGTCGACGCCTACACCTTGCGCGGCGGCGACGTCGAGGAGTGGGAGCCGCGTTTCACCATCCACGGCTTCCGCTACGCCGAGATCGACGGCTGGCCCGGCGAGCTGGACCCGGCCGACGTGCGGGCGGTCGTCTGCCACACCGACATGGAGCGGACCGGCTGGTTCGACAGCTCCGACGACGCCCTGAACCGGCTGCACGACAACGTGCTGTGGAGCATGCGCGGCAACTTCGTCGACCTCCCCACCGACTGCCCGCAGCGTGACGAGCGGCTGGGCTGGACCGGCGACATCCAGGTCTTCGCCCCCACCGCGGCGTTCCTGTACGGCTGCGCGGGCATGCTGGGATCCTGGCTGGCCGACCTGGCGGCCGAGCAGGCCGAGCTCGGCACGGTCCCGGTCTACGTGCCGTGGATCCAGCTGCTGTTCCCGATCGAGCCCGTCGCCGCGTGGGGCGACGCGGCCGTCATCGTGCCGTGGACGCTGTACGAGCGCTACGGCGACCCGGAGCCGCTGCGCAGGCAGTACCCGAGCATGAGGGCCTGGGTGGACCAGTGCGCCGGGCGTGCCGGGGACGGCCACCTGTGGAACGAGGGCTTCCAGCTGGGCGACTGGCTCGACCCCGCCGCTCCCCCGGACCGCCCCTTCGAGGCGCGCACCGACCGTGCCCTCGTCGCCACCGCCTACCTGGCCCGTTCGGCCCGCCTGCTGTCGCGGGCCGCCGCCGTGCTGGGCGACGAGGAGGGGCGTCGGCGTTACGGCGACCTCGCCGACCGGGTGCGCGCCGCCTTCGACGCCGAGTACGTCTCGCCCTCCGGCCGCCTGGTCGGCGACTCCCAGACCGCCTACGCGCTCGCCCTGCGGTTCGACCTCGTCGCCGGGGCCGACCGCCGCGACCGGGCGGGCCGGCGCCTGGTCGAGCTCGTCCGCGAGAGCGGCCACCGTATCGGCACCGGTTTCGTCGGCACCCCGCTGATCTGCGACGCCCTGGTCGCCGCCGGTGCCCCCGACGACGCCTACCACCTGCTCATGCAGCGCGAGTGCCCGTCCTGGCTCTACCCGGTGACCATGGGGGCCACCACGGTCTGGGAGCGCTGGGACAGCCTGCTGCCCGACGGTTCGGTCAACCCCGGCGACATGACCTCCTTCAACCACTACGCGCTCGGCGCGGTCGCCGACTGGCTGCACCGCACCGTCGCCGGGCTGGCCCCCGCCGCCCCCGGATACCGGCGCATCCTGGTGCGTCCGGTGCCCGGCGGGGGCCTGCGCCACGCCCGCGCCACGCACCTGACCCCGTACGGGAAGGCGGAGGTGCGCTGGGAACGCGCCGGCGGTCGCCTCCGCGTCGAGATCGCCGTCCCCGCGGGGGCGACGGCCACGGTCGTCCTGCCCGCCGAGCCCGACCGGCCGATCGAGATCGGCGCGGGACGCCACCACTTCGAGTGCGCCTTCCGCGACGCCGCCGACGACCCGGTCGCCGAGCGGCCCGCCTTCTTCGGCCCGCCGAGCCCGCAGCCGGACGACGCCGCGAACCCGGTCGTCGAAGGCGCCTGAGGCGGACCCGAGAACACCGAGAGCAGGAGACACCACCGGCATGACAGCCGCCGAGCCGTACCAGGACGCTCACCATCCGGTCACCGAACGCGTCGAGGACCGCCCCTCCGGCCCGCGATCAGCTCGGTGACGGCCGCCACGTCGTGCGGGCGTCGAAGACCACGCGCTCGGTGTCGTCGCCGAGGACCCAGGCGTTGTTGTCGACGTCGAAGGTCTGGCCGTCCAGACTGAAGGTGCCGGAGGTGACGGTACGGTCGATTCGGGTACCCGCCGCAGGACCGCCGGCGACGGCTCCGGTGCTCACAGGACCACCACCGAGCGCAGCACCTCGCCGCGGTGCATCTTGGCGAAGGCGTCCTCGACGTCGCCCAGGCCGATCGTCTCGGAGACGAACCGGTCCAGATCCAGGCGGCCCTGCAGGTACAGGTCGATGAGCATCGGGAAGTCGCGGCTGGGCAGGCAGTCGCCGTACCAGGAGGACTTCAGCGCGCCGCCGCGGCCGAAGACGTCCAGCAGCGGCAGCTCCAGCGTCATCTCCGGGGTGGGCACGCCGACCAGCACCACGGTCCCGGCCAGGTCGCGGGCGTAGAAGGCCTGCTTGTAGGTCTCCGGGCGGCCGACCGCCTCGATGACCACGTCCGCGCCGAACCCACCGGTCAGCTCCCGGATCGCCTCCACCGGATCGCTCTGGCGGGAGTTGACCGTGTGGGTGGCGCCGAAGTCCGTGGCCCAGCCGAGCTTGCGGTCGTCCACGTCCACCGCGATGATCTTCGAGGCGCCGGCCAGCGACGCCCCCAGGATCGCCGCGTCACCGACCCCGCCGCAGCCGATCACGGCCACACTGTCGCCGCGGGTCACGCCGCCGGTGTTGATCGCCGCGCCGATGCCCGCCATCACCCCGCAGCCCAGCAGCCCGGCCACCGTCGCGGCCGCCGCCTGGTCGACCTTGGTGCACTGTCCGGCCGCGACCAGGGTCTTCTCGGCGAACGCACCGATGCCCAGCGCCGCAGACAGCTCGGTGCCGTCCTCCAGGGTCATCTTCTGCGTGGCGTTGTGGGTGTTGAAGCAGTACCACGGGCGCCCGCGCAGGCAGGCGCGGCACCGGCCGCACACCGCCCGCCAGTTCAGGATCACGAAGTCGCCGGGGGCGACCTCGGTGACGCCCTCGCCGACCGCCTCGACCACCCCGGCGGCCTCGTGGCCGAGCAGGAACGGGAAGTCGTCGTTGATCCCGCCCTCGCGGTAGTGCAGGTCGGTGTGGCAGACCCCGCACGCCTGCACGGTGACCACCGCCTCACCTGGACCCGGGGCGGGTATCAGGATGGTCTCGACGGACACCGGTCCGCCCTTGGCGCGGGCGATCACTGCCTGAGCTTTGTATGTCATCGGATCCTCTGTTCCAGGTGGACGCGGATGGGGAGCGATTCCCAGGCGCGCAGGGTGTTGTTGTGGTGGCGCCGGGGCGTCCCGGCGAGCTCGAAGCGGTCGACGCGGCGTGCCAGCGCGATCAGCAGTGCCTCGGCCTCCAGGCGGGCGACGTGCTGGCCGACGCACTGGTGGATGCCCATGCCGAAGCCGACGTGCCCGGAGGGGTCACGGGACAGGTCGAAGGCGTCGGGGTCGTCCCAGCGGCGCGGATCGCGGTTGGCCGCGGCGAGGAACATCAGGATCTTCTTGCCCTCGGGGATGATCTCATTGCCGATCGGGACGTCACGGTCCGCGGTGCGGAAGAAGGTCTGTACGGGCGATTGCCAGCGCACGGCCTCGTCGAACGCGACCCGCGCCAGGCCGGGGTCCTCGCGCAGTCGCCTCCACTGCTCGGGATGGGTGGCGAAGGCGTACAGCACGGCGGCCAGGCCGTGCACGGTAGTGTCGACCCCGGCCGACAACAGGGAGCGCACGACCAGCGGCGCCTGCTCGCAGGTGATGTCGCCGCGATCCGCCGCCGCCCAGATCTGCGCGCCGAATCCGCCATCGGCCAGAACCTCGCGCCGGCACTGGGCGTCGACCCAGGCCGTCAGCTCGCTCACCCGGGGATCGCCCTTGGCCACCAGGTCGTTGGCCGGGCCGAAGGCGTTGAAGAGGTGGTCACCGTAGGGCAGCAGGTTCTCCCGGCCCTCGCGGGGGATGCCGACCGCGTCGGGGAACACTCGCAGCGGGAAGGCCTCGGCGAGCGACGTGACCGCGTCGAATTCGTGCTCGGCCAGTACCTTCTCCACCAGGTCCTCGGCCTCGGCGGACCATCGCTCGCGCAGCCTGCGCAGTGCTCGCGGGCCGAGAATCCTGGTCAGGACGGCACGCGGGGCGTCATGCCGGGGCGGGTCGGCCTCCAGCAGCAGACTGGGCGGGCGCCACGGCTTCTCATGGCGGAAGTTGCTCAGTCCCACCCCGGCCCCGGACGGGAAGCTCTGCCAGTCGGCCAGCGCGGCGTGCACGTGCTCGTGGCGGGCGAGGGCGTAGACGTCGTAGCGGGGCAGGTGGACCACCGGGCCGGCCGCCAGCAGGGCGGTGTGCAGTGGTACGGGATCTTCCAGCACGTCATGGGCGAACGGATCTGCGTCCAGCACGGGCAGGGTGGTCATGGCGGGATCCTTCACAGGTCGAGGACAAGGCGGTCGGAGCGGGAGCGGGAGACGCAGACGAACATGCAGTCCCCAGCCGCCCGCTCGGCGTCGTCCAGCAGCGCGTCGCGGTGGTCCGGCTCTCCCTCCAGCACGCCGGTCTCGCAGGTGCCGCACAGGCCGTGCCGGCAGGAGGACAGCACGCCAACCCCGGCATCATTGATCGCTTGCAGGACGGACTGGCCGGGGGCGACCGTCACCGACAACCCCGAACGGCGCAACTCCACCTCGAACGGCTCGTCGCGGGCGGGTGTGCCCAGGTCCTTGGCCACGAACCGTTCGGTGCGCAGCGATCCGGCGGGCCAGTCCGCGGCCCGTCGCTCCAGCGCCTCCAGCAACCCCGCAGGACCGCAGCAGTAGACCCTGGTGCCCTGCGGTAGCCGATCGGGCAGGTCGAGCAGACCGCATTCGTCCTGCGGGGCGAGGGTGACCCGCTCGCCGTAGCGGGCCAGCTCGCCGGTGAACGCCATCGACGCCCGGGTCCGCCCGCCGTACAGCAGGTGCCAGTCCGCGTCCAGCAGTTCGGCCTGGTAGATCATGGGCAGCAGCGGCGTGACGCCGATGCCGCCGGCGATGAACAGGTACCGCTCGGACGGCGCGAGGGGGAAGTTGTTGCGCGGTCCGCCGATCGCGACCGTGTCGCCCTCGGCCAGCACGTCGTGGACGTAGGCCGATCCGCCCCGGCCGTCCAGCTCGCGCAGCACGCCGATCCGATAGGTGTGCGGGTCCCAGCGGTCGCCGCACAGCGAGTACTGGCGGGTCAACCCGTTCGGCAGGATGAGGTCGATGTGCGCGCCGGGCGTCCAGTCCGGCAGCCGCCCGCCGTGCGGGTGCTCCAGGGTCAGGGCCACTACGCCATCGGCCACCTGCGTCTTCGTCGCGATTCTCAGGTCCAGCGAGGTCATCGGTTCTCCTCGGTCGGGATGCGGAAGGCGCGCACCGCCAGCCCGCCGGTGACCAGGACCACGGCCACCAGCAGGTAGAGCAGCCCGGGTCCCCATCCGGCGTCCAGCAGCCACCCGGCCACCAGTGGGGACACGATCGCGCCGATCCTGCCGACACCGATGCCCCAGCCGACGCCGGTCGCGCGCACCTCGGGCGGGTAGATGGAGGGGGTCAGGGCGTACAGGCCGGCGACGCAGCCGTTGACGAACAGTCCGATCAGTACGCCCAGCGTGAGGACCAGGGCGTACGCCGAGGTGGCGGGCACGAACGCGGCCAGCAGCGCCGCCGTGGCGAGCGCGTAGCCGAGCAGTACGTGTTTGAGGGCGAATCGGGCGGCCAGCAGGCCGAGCAGGGTGGTGCCGAAGATGCCGCCGAGGTTGAGCAGCACGCCCCCGGTGATGCCCTGGGTGGCCGACATCCCGGCCTCCACCAGCAGTTTGGGGGTCCAGCTCGTGACGAAGTAGAAGCCGAACATGACGGTGAAGAAGCCCGCCCAGACCAGCAGGGTGTTACGGCGCTGGGTGCGGGAGAGGATCTGCCGGATCCGGGGCACGGGTTCGGCGGTGGCCGACTGCTCGGGCATCGATCCCAGTGCGGGCTGGCTCATCATGGCCAGCAGGGCGTTCAACCGGTCGAGCGCGCGCGGCGAGCGCTGGGTGAGCAGGAAGTCCAGAGATTCGGGCAGCCGCCACAGCACCGCGCCGACGAGCAGAGCAGTGGCGACGCCGCCGAAGGCGAACACCGACCGCCACCCCGAGGAGTCCTGCAACGCCACCGCGATGACGCCGCCCGCCGTGGCGCCGACGGCGTAGCCGGTGGAGTTGAGACTGACGGCCAGACCGCGCCAGCGCCGGTTGGCGTACTCGGCGGCGATGACGTTACTGCTGGCCAGGATGCCGCCGATGCCGATGCCGGTGAGGACGCGCAGCAGGCCCAACTGGACGGCGTTCTGGCTGACGGCCGAGAGCAGCATCCCGGCCGCGGCCACCCCCAGGCAGGCCAGGATCAGCGCGCGTCGGCCGATCCGGTCGGCCAGCGGCGCCAGCAACAGCGACCCCAGCGCCATTCCGACCAGGCCCGCGCTGAGCAGCAGTCCCAGTTGCGAGCCCGACAGGGACCACTCGGCCGACACCGCGGCGGAGGTGAAGGACATGACCAGGACGTCGAAGCCGTCCAGCACGTTCAGCAGGACGCATACGGCGATCGCTGACCATTGCAGGCGCGACATCGGGGCCTCGTCTATGCGGGCACGCAGCACCGCGGGAGGAGAGTGCATCTAACCGGCCTTTCGGGGGGTGGGTTAGCAGTCGATGATGAGCCGGTTACCGACGCCCTTCCACGGTGCATCCATTCAATGGACGACGCCGTGCCAGAACGGTCGGTGACCAGCGATGATGTGAGACATGGCCAGGTCATCCAGCGGCGAGTCGGTGCTGACACGCGCCGTGCGCATCCTTGAGGCGTTCAGCCCTCAGGAGCCGGTGCTGACGGTGAGCCAGATCAGCCGCAGGGCCGCGCTGCCGCTGGCCACCGCCGTCCGCCTGGTGGAAGAGCTGACCCGGCACGGGCTGCTGGCCCGGGACGAACAGCGCCGGGTGCGGATCGGGAACCGGCTGTGGGAGCTGGCCCAGCGGGCCTCGCCGATGCGCACGCTGCGGGAGACCGCGATGCAGTTCATGGGCGACCTGCACGGCGTGGTCGGCCACTCCGCGCAGCTCGGCATCCTCGATGGCGAGGAGGTGCTGTTCATCGAGCGACTCATCGCACCCGGCGCGGTCGTCACCGTCACCCAGATCGGCGGGCGACTACCGCTGCACGCCTCATCAGCGGGCCTGGTCCTGTTGGCGCATGCGCCAGCCGACGTCAGGGACCGGGTGCTGCGCGGACCGCTGCAGACCTACACCCCGCATACGATCACCGACCAGCGAGCCCTGCGCACGGCCCTCGCCGAGGTACGCCGGAACGGATTCGCCTTCTGCCCGGGTCACATCCGCCCGAACGCCACCGGGATCTCCGTACCGGTGCGGGTGGCCGGGCGTGTGGTCGCCGCCCTCGGCTTGGTGGTGCCCAACGATGAGCACGCCTGGTCATTGGTCCGGTCGCTGCAGATCACCGGGATGGCGCTCAGCCGCGCGCTCGACGTGCGAGCCGGTCTGCTGTAGCAGATCGAGCTGTGGCGGATCGGCTTTCCAGTGGCCGGTGACGTCCCGGGCGAACGTGGCGCCTCATCATTTGATCTCTCTCCGGATGGAGAGATGTCATCACACCCGGAGAACGTCCCGAGTGAGATGAGAAGCACGTTGCTGACCGGCCTCCGCCGCCTCTCAGACGACCGCGCTCGCTGTGGAGCACTGTGATGGATTTGAGAAACAGATAAGCTGCACGGACCCATTCATTCTGTGAATTCGGGAGGGTCTGTGGGCCTGAAAGACCTGGACCTGAATCTGCTGGTCACGCTGCACGCGCTGCTGGAGGAACGCAACGTCACCCGCGCCGGTCAGCGGATCGGGCTCAGCCAGCCCGCCACCAGCGCCGCCCTGGCCCGCCTGCGGCGACACTTCGACGACGAACTGCTCCTGCGCGTCGGCAACGGCTTCGAGCTCACACCGCTCGCCGCCTCGCTCGTCGACGCCACGGCGCTCGCGGTCAACGTCGTCGACCGGGTCTTCTCCGCCAAGCCCGACTTCGACCCGGCCACCTCCGACCGCGAGTTCGTCCTGGTCAGCTCCGACTACGCGCTGGCCCTCATCGGCGGAGAGCTCACGCGCACCCTGGAGCGCGAGGCCCCCGGCGTCCGCCTGCGCTTCCTGCAGATCAACATCCCGCGGGTCGACGACATCGACACCACCCTGCGCTCGGTCGACGGGCTGCTGATGCCGCACGGCTTCATCTCCACCCATCCGGCGGTGGACGTCTACACCGACCGGTGGGTCATCATCGCCGACCGGGACCACCCCGAACTGCGCCGCGGCATCACCATGGACCACCTGCGGGAGCTCCCGTGGGCGGTGACCTTCCACAGTCCGACGGGCATCGCCTCGGCCGCCCGGCAGCTCACCATGCTCGGCGTGGAGCCGCGGGTCGAGGTCGTCGTGGAGAACTTCCAGTCGCTGCCGTTCCTCGTCCCCGGCACCCGGCGCATCGCACTGATCCAGGAGCGGCTGGCCCGGCGCCTGGAGGGGCTGGCCGACTTCCAGGTGCTGCCCTGCCCGTACGAGGCGGTGCCGGTGATCGAGGCGTTCTGGTACCACACGGTCAACCAGGCCGACGCCGGGCACCGCTGGCTGCGCGAGGTCCTCGTCGACGTCGGGAAGCGGGTGGAGCGGCGCTGAGCCGCTCCACCCGCTTCCGGAACTCCGGGCCGCCCGGTCACCCGGCTCAGGAGATGCGGAACGTACCGGTGAGCGAGATGCCCCGCGAGGAGGTGCCGATCCGTACCGTGTACTGTCCGGACGGCGTGACCCACCGGTCCGCCGCCGCGTCCCAGTAGGACAGCGGGCGATTCGGCGCCGCCGGGTCCAGGACGACCTCCACCATCCGGGAGGCGCCCGGCGCCAGGCTCACCCGGGTCCACCCGGCCAGCCGCTGCGGCGGCTCGCCGGCCCGGGCCGGGAGTCCCAGGTAAACCTGGGCCACCTCGGTACCGGAGCGCGTTCCCGTGTTGGTCACCTGGAACCTGACCTTGATCGGCCGACGCCCGTCCGGCAAAGGCGGGGTGACGCTGAGCGTGCTGTAGGAGAACGTGGTGTACGACAGCCCGTGCCCGAAGGGGAACAGCGGCTCGATGCCCTGGTCGTCGTACCAGCGGTAGCCCACCTTGAGGCCTTCGGAGTAGTCCACCTGCCGGATGCTCTGGTCGCCCTCGGGCCGCTCCGTGCCGCCGCCGGGCAGCACTCCGGGGTACCGCCGGGGGGATCCGGCGGTCGGCAGATCTTCCAGTGAGGCGGGGAAGGTCTGCGGCAGCTTGCCCGAGGGGTTGACGTCGCCCCACAGCAGGGCGGTGATCGCGTTGCCCTGCTGGACACCGGGATACCACGCCTGCAGGACGGCCTCGACCTCGTCCACCCACGGCATCAGGACCGGCCCGCCCGTCTCCAGGACGGCGACGGTGCGCGGGTTGGCCGCGGCCACGGCCGAGATGAGCGCGTCGCCGTCGCCGTCCAGCGACAGGTCGGCCAGGTCGGTGAACTCGCCCTCGGTGTAGTAGCCGAAGACGACGGCCACGTCCGCGTCCGCTGCGGTCCTGGCCGCCTTGGCCGGGTCGCTTCCGTCGTCGAAGACGACGCGGCTGCCGTCTCGGGCCGCCCGTGCAGTGATCGCGTCGAGCGGCGCGACGGGTGCCGGACAGTCGACGTAGGTCCCGCCCGGCGGCAGGAACCAGGTGGCCGAGCAGACGGTGCTCGCGCTGACGCCGTTCGTCGGGTTGCGTGAGGCGGTCGGGCCGATCACCGCGATCGTCTGCCCACGTCCACCGAGCGGGAGGGCGGCGTCCTCATTCTTCAGCAGGACGCTGCCCTCTTCGGCCACCTGGCGCGCCACGGCCTGGTTGGCAGGTGTGGACACGTCGGCGGTCGCCGTGGTGGGCAAGGGCCGGTCGAAGAGCCCCGCGGTGATCAGTGCCCGCACGACGCGGAAGGCGGCGGTGTCGATCTGGACCGCGGTGATCTGACCGGCCGCGAGCGCGGCCTTGAGCTTCTCCGGTGTCCAGAAGGACGGTTTGTTCAGTTCCTGGTCGAGGCCGGCGCGCAGGGACGGGGCGGTTGAGGTGACCGCCCAGAAGTCGGAGACGACGAAGCCGCCGAACCCCATCTCCTTGTGCAGGTGATCGGTCAACAGGGTCGGGTTCTCGCACGAGTGGACGCCGTTGACCTGGTTGTAGGCGCACATCACCCCGCCGGGCGAGCCTTTCCTCACGGCGATCTCGAAGGGGAGGTTGTAGATCTCGTGGAGCGTCCTCTCGTCGATGTTCGACGAGCTGAGCGTGCGGTCGGTCTCCTGTTCGTTGCCGACGAAGTGTTTGAGGACGGACAGCACCGGGGCCTGCGGGCTGCCCTTCTGGATGCCCTGGATCTCGGCCGCGGCGAGAGTGCCGCTCAGCAGGGGGTCCTCGCCGAGGTACTCGGAGGTGCGGCCGTTGAGCGGCGTGCGCCCGCCGGCGATGCTCGGGCCGAGGAGAACGTTGCGTCGTTTGCGGAACGCCTCGTCGGCGAGCGTCCGGCCTTTGGCGGTGCTCAGGGCCGTGTTCCAGCTCGCCGCCTGTGCGATGGGCGCCGGGAAGGCGGTCACCCCGGTGTCGCCGCGAATCCCGAAAGGCCCGTCGGTGTAGGTGAGGGTGGGGGTGCAGGCGACCTGCGCGGGATAGACGACGCCGTCGGGGAATTCCGTCCGCTGCGGTTCCGCTGCGGGCTGCTCCACCAGCCAGCGCATCTTCTGCTCCAGGGTGGAGGCGTCGAGCAGCGCGCGTGCGCGCGCGTCGGCGGACTTGGCCGTGTCCATCCACGGGCAGGCGGGTGGGGCTGCGGTCGACGCGGCGGTCGACGCCGTCGTGACGTGCAGGACGGTGGCGGGGACGGCGAGGCAGAGGGCGAGCGCGATCCGTCTCCCGCGTCGTGTTCGGTGGTGCACCTGGTCCTCCGGAGCTGAAAGGGGCCGTGGGCCCCGGCAGGGATAACCACGAAACCGGCATCTGGGGGTTTCCGCCAGGTTTCGCACTCTGCACGGATCATCAACCGCCGGGTGAACATGGAGATAGGCCGAGATGAACCTCTTGCAGCACGGAATTGACATCGACGGCGACGATCCTGCCGACAGCGGATGTCGAGAACCCTGGTGATGCGTCTCGGTGGACTGTTGACCCCCATGGCGCTGGAGAGGCGACGGAAGGCGGCAGGGAGCCTCCGGATCTCCCTGACCGCATCCATGAAGCGCTTCGACGATCCGCCGGCGATCGAGGCCGTAGGGAGCCTGGCCTCGATCACCGAGTGCAGGTGGGCGACGTGCTCGTCGTTGTATCTATTCGGCCGGGACGGTGTTGAGCGGCGACGTCGGGACGGCCAGGAGCGTGGCGACGAGACCGGCCAGTACCAGCGTCGCCACGCCGATGATGGCCAGCGACGTGCCGAGCCCTCCGGTCGCCGCGGTCAGTGCGCTGACGAGCAGGGGGGATAGGAACTCCCCGAGGAACAGGGCGGCGGTCCACAGGCCGGTACCGCGGCCGCGCTGCGCGAACGGCAGCCTGTTGACCGCCCAGGTGACCAGGGTCGGCAGCAGCAGACCGGTGGCGAAGCCGGTGAGCACGGACCCCACCACGATCACAGGGACAGCCTCGGTGGCGAAGATCAGGAGCAGGCCAAGCCCGGAGAGGACGAACTCCACGACGAGCAGCACCTTCGCTCCATGAGTGGCGACCTTGGCGAACAGCCCGGCGCCGGCGGCGGTCGCCAGCGACATCAACGCGGTGATACCGCCGATGGCAGCGGTATCGGTGACACCCACACCGTCCAGGACGAAGGCGAGCTGGACGATCAACGTGTAGAAGACGACGCCTCCGCCCACGGTCACCAGGCTGGGGACGGCCATGATGCGCCAGGGCCATGGCTGCCGCGTTTCGTGCCGTGCTACGGCGGGCTGCCACAGGAAGATCCCCATGGGGATCGCGGCCAGCGCGGCGGCGCCGTACAGCCAGAAGGGCGTGCGCCAGCCGTCGGCTCCGAGCAGGCCGCCGAGCGCGAAGAAGACGGTCGCGGCGATTGTGGTGACCAGAGTCTGCAGGCCCAGGTAGCGGATGCGACGTGGACCGGACCAGTAGTCGGCGATCAGGGTGGTGCAGCATGTCATGATGGCCGCTTCGCATATGCCGACCAGCATGCGGCTGATCAAAATGGCCTGGATCGAGTCCAGGTAGAGGGGAGCGGTGCCGAAGATCGAGTAGGCGACCATGGTGACGATCAGCAGTCGCTTGCGGTCGAACCTGTCGGCGATGGCGCCGGCGAAGGGCGCGCCGAGCGCGATGAACAGCGCGGGGATGGTCAGGATCACCGGGACCAGGACGTCGGCGCCCGGTGTGGTGGCGAAGTGTTGGCTCATCCGGGGCAGAACCGGTGACAGCAGGACGGCGCCGAGCACAGGCATGCAGCTGCCGACGAGCAGCAGGACGAGCTGGGGGAATCCTGCCTGGCGGGAGGTGACCGGCGGGGACATGCGGCCTCGCTAAGTTACGGGGGATGTGGCACACATCACTGTGGGCATTGGACCCCGTATGCGGAAGACGGAACTTTCTGATACCAGCCATTCATCCCGTGGATTTCCCTACGGTGTGTGCCGGCTCCGGTCGCCGTTCTACCTGGTTGAAACGTCGCCGATGCCGCCCAGGCCGGCACGGGCATCGCGGTGCCGGCGGACGCGACGCGGTTGACGGCCGGGGAAGCGTTCAGGATCCGGATCTCGAAGAGGCGGCCTCGTGCCGGTGCTCCGCAAACCCGCGTCCGGGTCAGCGGGCGCAGCTCTCGCGGAAGCTCGTGGCGCTCATGCCGAAGTGTGCCCTGAAGCGGCGGGCGAAGTGGTTCTGGTCCGGCCAGCCGACCAGGTGCCCGACGCGGGAGATCGGGTGGTCGGTCTGCGTGAGCAGCATCGCCGCGGTCTCGGCCCGCAGGTGCGTGAGGTAGGCGATGGGCGGCATGCCGACGCTCGCCTTGAACAGGCGTATCAGGTAGCCCGGGGTCAGGAAGGACGCGTCGGCCAGTTCTCCGAGCGACCAGCCATGTCCGAGATCGCTCTTCATCAGCCGGATGACCTCGGTCACCGCAGGGGGAAGCACCGGTTCGGCCGTGCTGTGCGGACCGGTCCCGGCGCGGGTGAGCGCGCTGAGGAACAACAGGAGCCGCCCGACGAGATCGGCGCGATGAGTGGTCGCGGATTCGGTGGCCAGCTCGCGCAGGATGTCGAGATGCGCGACGCAGTCGGCCAGCGCCCGAGGGTCGAGAACCGGCTCCCGGCGGCCCGGGACCGTTGCACGCGGGCCGAATGGGGGAACATCCGATTCCGCCCGGCACGGCCCATCGTGCCCGTCACCGTCGCCGAACAGCCGGCACAGAAGCGGATCCTCCCTGATCCAGGCCAGCTCGCGCAGGAGCAGGCCGGGCCGCAGGCCACAGCCGTACAGCTCCAGCCGATCGCGCTCCTCATAGGCGTGCCGCGTGCCGGCGGGCAGGAGGATGACGCTGCCCGGCCTGACTCGGCGCGGTCCGGCAGGCATGCGGTGGACCGCTTCGCCCGCCGTGACGACGGCGATCTCAGCCAGGGGATGCGCGTGCGCGGACCCCGCCGCGGGTCCGGGTCGGAAGCGGCCGATCCGGAGATCGCGCATGCCGGTTTCCGGGCAGGCCGTCCGGGCGCTCCTGCCACGGATCCGGTGCGGAGCCACCCGGTGGCGCGCAGGTGAGGTGACCGGACGCCCGCCGCTCACGGGATCATCGTGCCCGGAGCAGGCGCCCGCCGCGGAATCCGTGGTGGCCGGAAGGAGCTCTCCGGAGAGCGGATCCGCCTCACCGGAAGAGCATGCGGGAAGCGCGTTCATCACCAGTCTCCTTTCGTGCGCAGGTCAGGGCTCAGAGCCGGCGGCGTGGACGGGTGACCGGGAAGCATCCGAGCTGAGGAGTGACCGGAGGAGGGGAGGCTTCTCCCGGCGACCGGCCCTTGTGACTCACCTCACTCTGGAGGATCCCTTTGGATTTGACAAATAGATAATCAAGATGGGTGAATCCATCACGTGGATGGTGTTGTATCGCTCTCCCACCTCCAGGCGTGGGCGTGCACAGCATGATCCGTACCCTTTCGAACCCCGTCACAGGGCTTGGACCGGGAGTCCACTGACGCGGCTACACCGAGGCGTCCCGGCTGCCATCAGGTTCAATGATCTTGTTCGCCACCCGGGCCGCCATCTCGCGCAGCCAGATGTGCGCCGCGTCCTGGCTGTGCACGGGATGCCACCACAGGGCCTCCTGGAGGGGCATGGCCTCGAAAGGGCAGGGCAGCACGCGGACCGGCGCGAGCCCGCGCAGCAGCCGGGCCAGGCGCCGCTGGATCAGGGCGACCCTGCCGGTTCCGGCCACCAGGTTGGGCAGCAGGTGGAAGTTCTGCACGGACACCTCCACCCGCGGTTCCAGGCCCAGCATGCTCAGCTGCCGGGTGACCGGCGCGTCGAACGTCCGCTGGTAGACCACCCAGGGCAGCCGGGCGAGGTCGTCCAGGGTGATGCGGTCGCCGATGCCGGGGTGGTCGGCGGCGACCAGGCAGACCCACTCGTCGCGGTACAGCTCCACCGCGGGGAACCCGCTGATCACGCCGTGCGGCATCAGCACGCCGTCGACGCCGCTGAGCACCGTGCCGGTGGCCTCCACGATCCCGGGGTCCACGTGCCGGAAGTGCAGCCGGACGCCGGGCGCCTCGGCGTGCAGGATCCGGGCGAGTTCGGCGCCGAACACCGCGATCGCGTAGTCGGAGGCGAGCAGGACGAAGTCACGCTGCTCGGTGGCCGGGTGGAAGTCCGCCCGGCTGGTGAACAGCCGCTCCAGCATGGCGCAGGCGTTCGTCGCGGGCACCTGCAACGCGGTGCCCAGAGGAGTCAGCTCGTAGCGGTTGCCCTTCCTGACCAGCAGCTCGTCGGAGAAGTGGTGGCGGAGCCTGGCCAGTGCGGCGCTGGTCGCCGGCTGACTGAGCCCGATCCGCGCGCCGGCCCGGGTGACGTTGCGCTCCTCCAGCAGCGCTCGCAGGGCGACGACCAGGTTGAGGTCCAGGCTGGCGAGGTTCACGCGTTCCCCCACGCTATCTGTGCAGTGGATGATTTTAATCCGAGGAATCGATTTCCCAGATCCTCTCTGATGGCCCAGGGTTAGGGCCACCACACCGGGAGGAAACCTCGTGGAAACATATCCCCCCCTGGCCGGTCCGTTCGCGCTCGGCACCTTCTCCTCCGGGAACGGCCCCGCCTTTCCCGGCCTGGTCACCGGCGATCGCGTCCTGGACTTGCGCACCGTCCCCGCGCTCGGCGCGCCGCCGGACGACGGCGGGCTCACCACCCGCACGCTGCTGGAGCGCTGGGACGACGCGCTGCCGCTGCTGCACGCCGCCGGGGGGTCGGCGGACGGCCGGTGGCTGCCGTCGGCCGGCCTGCGGGTGCACGCCCCGGTCGAGCCCCGGCAGATCCTGCAGTCCGGCGCCAACTACCGCACCCACGTCATCGACCTGGCGGTGGCACACGAGCCCGAGGGCGGCCGCCCCGCCGAACAGGTGCGGGCCGAGGTCGCGGCGATGATGGACCGCCGCGCGGCCGAGGACCAGCCGTACGTGTTCGTCGGCCTGCCGTCGGCGGTCACCGGCCCCTACGACGACGTGGTGATCCCGGCCTGGTGCGCCAAGCCGGACTGGGAGCTGGAGCTGGCGGCGGTGATCGGCCGTCCGGCCTTCCGTGTGCCGGTCGAGCGCGCAGCGGACCACGTCGCCGCCTACACCATCGCCAACGACCTCACGGCCCGCGAGCTGGTGTTCCGCCGTGACATGCCGGAGATCGGCACCGACTGGCTGCGGGCCAAGAACGCCCCGACGTTCACCCCGCTCGGCCCCTACCTGGTGCCGTCCGCCTTCGTCGCCGACCCCGGCGACCTGCAGGTGACGTTGAGGCTCAACGGCGAGATCATGCAGGACGAGTCCACCAAGGACATGATCTTCGACGTGGCGCGGCTGGTCTCCTACGTCTCGCAGACCGTGGAACTGCTCCCCGGCGATCTCGTGCTCACCGGCAGCCCGGCCGGCAACGGCATGCACTGGGGCCGGCTGCTGGAGCCGGGCGACGTGATGGAGGGGACGATCACCGGCCTGGGCCTCCAGCGCAACCGGTGCGTGGCCGAGTCCGCGCGGCCGGTCCCGCGGGGGGACGCGTGATGCCCGACCGCACCGACCCCGAGGGGGCCATCGCCGAGGCCGCCGCCCGCTGCTCCAACTGGGGCCGCTGGGGGGACGACGACGTGCTGGGAACCGTCAACTTCATCGACGAGGCCAAGCGCCGCGAAGGCGCGGCACTCGTCCGGCACGGCGTGTCCTTCTCGCTCTCCCAGCGTTTCGACGCCGACGGGCCGCAGAAGGGCTGGCGCCGCCGCACCAACCCGGTGCACACCATGACCGACACCGGCCTGGACGCCGTCCACGGCGGCCAGGGGTTCCCGCACGGATTCGGCGGCGCGGACGACGTCATCGCCATGCCGCTGCAGTGCTCCACCCAGTGGGACGGCCTGGGCCACATCTTCGACCACGGCAGGGCCTGGAACGGCCGCCCCGCCGACCAGGTCGTCACCTCCGCCGGCGACCTGGTCACCGGCATCGAACACCTGGCCGCGTCCGTCGCGGGCCGCGGCGTCCTGCTCGACGTCGGCCGCGTCGTCGGGGACGGCGGAGAACTGCCGGACGGCTTCGCCATCACCGAGGAGCACCTGACCGCCACCGCGCGAGCGCACGGCGTCACGGTCGGCCGCGGCGACATCGTGTGCGTGCGCACCGGGCAGCTCACCCGGGCCCGCCGCGACGGCTGGGGCGACTACGCCGGCGGCCCGGCCCCCGGCCTGTCCTTCACCACCGCCGGCTGGCTGCACCGCACCGAGATCGCCGCCGTCGCCACCGACACCTGGGGCTTCGAGGTGCGGCCCAACGAGTTCGACCACGCCTTCCAGCCGCTGCACCAGGTGGTCATCCCGCACATCGGCCTGCTCATCGGCGAGATGTGGGACCTGGACGCCCTCGCCGGGCACTGCGCCGCCGACGGCGTCCACGAGTTCTTCCTGACCGCCGCCCCGCTGCCCGTCACCGGCGCGGTCGGCTCCCCCGTCAACCCCATCGCCATCAAGTGAGGCCGCCATGGCAGCAGTAGGGAACGTCCTCATCGTCGGCGGCGGCACCGCCGGATCGGCCCTGGCGATCCTGCTCGCCCGCGGCGGCGTCGCCGTGGACATCGCGGAGATCAAGCCGGAGCTCACCGCGCTCGGCTCGGGCATCACGCTGCAGGGCAACGCGCTGCGGGTGCTGCGCGACCTCGGCGTCTGGGACCGGGTCGGCGCCGCGGGCTTCGCCTTCGACTCCCTCGGGCTCCGCACCCCCGGCGGAGACCTCATCGCCGAGATCCCCGACGCCCGCACCGGCGGCCCCGACCTGCCGGCGACGCTCGGCATGAACCGTCCCGAGCTGGCCGCGATCCTCGCCGACGCCGTACGCGACGCCGGGGCCCGGATCAGGCTCGGCCTGACCGTGAACGCCCTCACCGACACCGGCGACGGCGTGCGGGCGGAGCTGTCCGACGGGACCTCCGGCACCTACGACCTGGTCGTCGGCGCCGACGGCATCCGCTCGAAGGTCCGCGGGATGATCGGCGTCGACGTCGCCCCCCGCCCGACCGGCATGGGCATCTGGCGCGTCCACACCCGCCGCCCCGAGCACGTCGAACGCACCGACCTGATCTACGGCGGCCCGTGCTTCATCGCCGGATACTGCCCGACCGGCCCGCAGAGCATGTACGCCTACCTGGTGGAGAGGGCCCGGCCCCGCGAGTCGGTCGCCGACGCCGACAAACCCGCCCACATGCTGGCCCTCGCGCAGGGCTACGGCGGAACCTGGGACGAGATCCGCGCGGACATCACCGACCCGGGCCGGATCAACTACACCTGGTTCGAGTCGCTGCTGGTGGACCGCCCCTGGAACCGCGGCCGCACCGTCCTGATCGGTGACGCCGCGCACGCCTGCCCGCCCACCCTGGCCCAGGGGGCCGCCCAGTGCCTGGAGGACGCCGCCGTCCTCGCCGAACTGCTGCTGGCCGCCGACCGGCTCGACCGGTCGCTGTTCGACGCCTTCACCGACCGCCGGTACGAGCGGGTCAGGGCCGTGGTGGAGGCGTCCCTGCAACTGGCCGACTGGCAGCTGAACCCCGTACCGGGCGCCGACGTGCCCGGCCTGATGGGCCGCACCGCCGCGATGGTGACGCAGCACCCATGAGAGACGGAACGCCCATGAGCATCGCGCTCCCGAACGCCACACCCGCGGACGGCGCACCCGTACGGACCGTCGACGTGCACGCGCACGTGATCCTGCCGCGGGTCGAGCAGGCCGTGGCCGGGCAGCCCGGACTGGACGCGCACCGGGAGCTGGACGCGCGCCGCAACGGGCCCGAGTCCCTGGCGGTCTCCGGCCGGATGGTCGGCGAGCGCGTCCCCCGGCTCACCCGGGTGCCGGCGCGGCTGGCCGACATGGACGCCGCCGGGGTGGACGTCCAGATCGTCAGCCCGTCGCCCTCGCACTACCACTACTGGGCCGGCGAGGAGCTCGCCGAGCAGGTCTGCCGGCTGGCGGGCGAGGGCGTGGCCGAGCACTGCGCGCAGGCCCCCGACCGGCTCCACGGCCTCGGCCTGGTCCCGCTCCAGCACCCCCCGCTGATGGTGAGGCTGCTGGACCACGCCCTCGGCCTGGGGCTCAAAGGTGTGGAGATCTCCTCGCACGCCCCCGGCCGGGAGCTGTCGGACCGGGCCTACGAGCCCTTCTGGGCCCACGCGGCCCGCACCGGCGCGGTGGTCTTCCTGCACCCGTTCGGGTGCACCCTGGACGAGCGGCTGGACCGCTTCTACCTGTCCAACATCGTCGGGCAACCGGCCGAGAACGCCGTCGCCCTCTCCCACCTGATCTTCTCCGGGGTGCTGGACCGCCACCCCGCGCTGAAGGTCCTGGCTGCGCACGGCGGCGGCTACCTGCCCACCTACCTGGGCCGGGCCGACCACGGCTGGCGGGTACGGCCCGAAGCGCGCGGCTGCGCCGAACCGCCCAGCGCCTACCTGCGACGCGTCTGGTTCGACTCCCTCGTCTACGAGCCCGCCGCCCTGCGCGCTCTCGTCGAGGTCGCCGGGCCCTCCCGGGTGGTGCTCGGCTCCGACCATCCCTTCGACATGGGCGTCACCGACCCCGTGGACCGGCTGCGCGCCGCCGGGCTCGATCCGGACGCCTTCGACGCGATCCGCGGACGCAACGCCGCCGCCCTCTTCGACCTGTAAGGAGCACCCGCCGTGCCCGACCGTCTCATCACCCACCTGCGCCACGTCGACCTGGCCGTGCCCGACCACGCCAGGCAACGGGAGTTCTACTCCGGCGTCTGGGGCCTGACCGAGGTCGCCTCCGACACCGGGATCTCGTTCCTGGCCGCCGAGGGCTCACCCGAGCAGTACGTCATCCGGTTGCGCCAGGCCGAGGAGAAGCGGCTCGACCTGGTCGCCTTCGGCGCGGCCACCCCCGCCGACGTCGACGCCCTGGCCGAGCGGCTGCGCGCGGCGCGGGTCCGGCTGATCTCCGAGCCGGGGAGGATCGACACCCCCGGCGGCGGGTACGGCTTCCGCTTCTTCGACCTCGACGGCCGCACCGTCGAGGTCTCCGCCGACGTCGCCGTCCGCGTCCACCGCAGGCTGGAGCCCAAGGAGTCGGTCCCGGTGCGGCTCTCCCACGTCGTGCTCAACTCCCCCGACATCGACGCCACCCGCACCTGGTACGAGACCCACCTGGGTTTCGCGCTGTCCGACACCCTCGCCCACCCGCGGATGGGCCGGGTCATGCACTTCATGCGCTGCAACCCGCAGCACCACAGCGTGGCCATCGCCCGCGGCCCGCACGCCTCGCTGCACCACATCAGCTTCGAACTGCGCGGCCTGGACGAGTACATGTACGGCACCGGGCGGCTGCTGCGCTCCGGTACGCGGATGATCTGGGGTCCCGGCCGTCACCTCGCCGGGGACAACACCTTCGCCTACTTCCTCGACCCGCACGGCAACACCGTGGAGTACACCACCGAGCTGGAGGAACTGGACGAGGACACCTGGCACCCGCACGTCCACGACTTCTCCCAGCCCGACGTCACCGACCAGTGGGGCACCGCCAACCCGATGAACGAACTGGTCGCCAAGGAGTCGTTCAACGACGTCGACCGCGGCGTGTTCGTCGCCCCGCCGGTCTGACCCCAGCCCTCCGGAGAGCATCATGCGTCTGGCCACCTACCGGCACCGGAATCTGCGCCGCTGCGGCATCGTCGACGGCGACTCGGTCCTGCCCTTCCCGGAGGGGACCGAGCTCCTCGACGTCGTCCGCACCGGTTCCGTCCCGGCCACCGGAGCGGCCGTATCACTGGCCGGGGTGCGGCTGCTCCCGCCGATCGAGCCGCCCTCGGTCCGCGACTTCGTCACCTTCGAGGAACACGTCGAGGGCGTCCGGCGCAGCGTGAGCGGCGCGGCGGGCGTCCCCGGCGCCTGGTACGACGCGCCGACCTTCTACTTCGCCAACCCCCACGCGATGATCGGCGCCCACGACGACGTCCCGGTACCGCCCGGCTCCAACGTCCTGGACTTCGAACTCGAGGTGGCCGCGGTCATCGGCCGCGAGGGCCGCGACCTCTCCCCCGGACAGGCCCGCGACCACATCTTCGGCTACACGATCTTCAACGACTGGTCGGCCCGCGACCTGCAGTCCAGGGAGATGCAGGTCGGCCTCGGCCCCTGCAAGGGCAAGGACTCCGCCACCACCCTCGGCCCGTGGCTGGTCACCGCCGACGAGCTGGAACCCTACCGCGACGCCGACGGCTTCCTGCGGCTCGCGCTGACCGCCGAGGTCAACGGAGTCGAGGTGGGCCGGGACCTGCTGTCCAACATGGGCTGGCCGTTCGAGGAACTGGTCGCCTACGCCTCCCGGGGCACCCGGGTGCTGCCCGGCGACGTGCTCGGCTCCGGCACCTGCGGCAACGGCGGCTGCCTCGCCGAGCTGTGGGGCCTGCGCGGCCGCCAGGACCCGCCGCCGCTGAAGCCGGGCGACACCGTCACCCTCACCGTCGAGGGCGTCGGCACCGTCTCCAACACGGTCGTCCCCGGAGCCACGCCGGTACCGCTCCCGCCCGCCCGTACCCGGCCGCGCACCCGTCCCTGACCCGGACCCCGGGCCTCCGCCGGGGCCTCGGGGTTCCGGCGGGGCCTCGGGGTTCCGGCGGGGCCTCAGGGCTACGGCAGGTCCTCGGGGTTCCGGCGGGGCCTCGGCGGGGACCTTCGCCCTTCGGAGACGCGGCCGTGAACGGGCGCCGGCGCGCCGTGGCCCCGGCCCGGTGGCGGCCCGGCGGCGACCCGGCCGGTGGCATGTGCTGCACTACCAGCCATGACGATCGTCCGTTCGCTGGTGTTGTTCGCCCTGGCCGCCGTGTTCGAGATCGGCGGCGCCTGGCTGGTGTGGCAGGGCTGGCGCGAGCACCGCGGCCCGGCGTGGATCGCCGCCGGGATCCTCGCCCTGGCCGCCTACGGGTTCGCCGCCACCTTCCAGCCGGACGCGCACTTCGGCCGGATCCTGGCCGCCTACGGCGGGGTGTTCGTCGCCGGGTCCCTGGCGTGGGGAATCGTCGTGGACGGATTCCGCCCGGACCGCTGGGACGTGATCGGCGCCGTGATCTGCCTGGCCGGGGTGGCGGTCATCATGTACGCCCCGCGCGGATAGGCGACCGGGTGAGGGGGCGGGCCTGACGTCACGGCACAGGTCCGCACTGAATGACTCTTGAACTAGTGAGACAGGCGAAATAACATCACCTATCGATAGGCGTTTAGTGATCAGCTTTCACGCCTGGTCCGGTGGCATTTCGATCGCCGGCGGGGCACCGGCTCATCACGACGAGCAGGACTTCACACGACGGCCATCCGACGCCGGCGACGGGTGGCCGGACCACCGCCCCCTGCCCGACGGCGAGGCCCGAGCCGGTACGGACCGGGGAATCCGAGAGCGACGACCCCATCGAAGAACGAAAAAGAGGCACATGGACAGGTGGCGATTACTGGCGGCCGCGGCGACGGCCGTCGCGTTGACGGCGACGTCGGCGTGCGGCGGCGATACAGGCGGCGCATCCGGGAGGACCACGCTGCGCATGATCGTCAACATCACCCCCAACCTCACCGAACAGTTCTGGAACAAGCTGTTCGACATCTACGAGGCCAAGAACCCGGGGGTGGCGGTACAACTGGAGCTCACCGGCACGATCAAGGCCGAAGCCAAGCTGCGGCAGGACCTGGCCACGGGCGACCCGCCCGACATCGCGCAGCACGTGGTGCCCACCCCGGAGACGGCCGAGCTCTTCGTCGACCTGTCCGGCCAGGCGTGGGCAGCCGGGACACCCCTGTTCGAGGACTACGCCATCGGCGGCAAGCACTACGTCGTCGGCGTCGGCGAGCAGATCCAGTCGCTGGTCTTCTACAACAGGAAGGCGTTCGCCGAGGCCGGCCTGGACGCCAAGAAGATCCGCACCATCCCCCAGTTCGAGGAGGCGATGGGCAAGCGATTCTCGACGAGGCCCCGTCCGTGATCGTCAAGCAGGGCGAGCGCCAGCCGGTTCAGGGCTACCCCGAGGAGCTGAACACACGGATCCAGTCCCTGTTCACCGGCGCCTCGGCCGGTGACGTCGCGGCGAAGCTGGATCAGTGGTGGGACTCGCAGGGCTGAGCACGGACCGCGTGCGGCCGCTCGCACCGAGTCCCGAATCCGACCACCCTGCCCCCCTGCCACCGGCAGCCGGCGCCGCCACCTCCGCGCCGCGGCGATGAGCGCGGAAACGCTCACCTGCGGTTCGACGGCCGGTGCCCTCAAGGGCTGAGGCGCCGAACGGCGACCTCCCGCATGGCTCATCCCTCCCCCCAACCCGGAAAGGCGGGAATCGTCTCCATGAAACGACGGCTGCGAGCCACATTGGTGGCTTGCCTTCTCTTCGCGGCGATACCCGCCGTGGCGCAGGCCGAGACCGCGTCACGGCACCCCGGAACGGCGCTCTACGTCGCGCCTGACGGGAACGACTCGAACAACGGGACGAAAGGTCGCCCCCTTCGCACCCTCGAAGGGGCCAGGGACGCGATCAGGAAGCTGAAGGCCCGCCGGGGTCTGCCTCCCAAAGGCGTGACCGTCTACCTGCGGGAAGGGACCTACGAACGTAGTGCGTCCTTCACCCTCGACCAGCAGGACTCCGGTACGGCGAAGGCGCCGATCGTCTACCGCTCCTACCCCGGTGAGACGGCACGACTCACCGGCGGACGGCAGTTGGATCACGACAGCTTCACCGCGGTGACCGACGACGCCGTGCTGCGGCGCATCGTCGACGAGCCGGCGCGCGGCAAGGTCCGCCAGGTCGACCTGGCGGCCCTGGGCATCACCGACTACGGGCAGCTCAGCCGCCACGGCTACTGGAAGGCCAACGACGTCAGCCTCGTTCCCCCCATGGAGCTGTACGTGGCGGGCCAGGGCATGACCCTCGCCCGGTGGCCGAACGGCGGCACGGTCCAGATGGGCCAGATCGTCGATGCCGGCCCCACCGTGAAGGACCCCGACCTGCAGAATCGCGGAGGGACGTTCGGCTACACCCACGACCGGCCGCGGCACTGGACCCAGGCCGAGGACATCTGGCTGGACGGCATCTTCGGTCACAGCTGGGAATGGTCGTACAACAAGATCGCGTCGATCGACACCCAGGCCAAGAGGATCACCCTGCGGTACGGCGAGATGTCCGGTCTCATGAAGACCTGGTATCCGGACTTCCATTTCGCCGAGAACCTCCTGGAGGAACTCGACGCCCCGGGCGAGTACTACATCGACCGGAAGAAGGGCGTGCTGTACCTGGTGCCCAACGCCGCCTTCCGCGGCAAGCAGGGCGATGTCACGGTCACCATGCTCAAGGAGCCGATGATCCGGACCGCCAACGCCTCACACGTCTCCTTCCGGGAACTGGTGATGGAATACGGGCGGAGCCTGCCCGCCGTCATCCTCGGCGGCAGCGACGTCACCATCGAGCGGAGCGACATCCAGAACTTCGCCGACGGCGGCGTGTACATCAACTCGGCGGGCCGCTACGTCTATGACGGCATTCCGGACAAGTCGAAAGGCCGCAACCATGCCGTGGTGTCCTCCACCATCCGGCACGTCGGCGGCGTGGGCGTCGTCCTCAACGGCGGCGACGACAAGACCCTGGCGCCGGGCCGCAACCGCGTGGAGAACTCACACATCCACGACTTCGCCTACTACCACAAGGCGTACAACCCCGGCGTGATGTTCGACGGCGTGGGGAACCAGGCCCGCGGCAACGAGATCCACGACGCGCCGCATCCCGGCATCATCGTCCACGGGAACGATCATCTGATCGAGTACAACGACATCTACGACATCTGCCAGACCTTCCAGGACCTCGGCGCCATCTACATGAACGCCGGCATGACGCCGCACGAGCGGGGCACCGTGATCCGGCGCAACTACTTCCACCACATCGGCGAAGGGCGGGCCGGCGTCGAGGGCGTCTACCCCGACAACCTCACGATGGGCCTGACCATCGACGAGAACGTCTTCTACCGGATGGGCAACGACGCCATCAAGAGCGGCTCCGGTGACCGCATCAAAGCCAGGAACAACATCTTCGTCGACACTCACGTCCCTTACGACAACTACGAGATGTGGATGGGCGACCAGCCGGGCAACACGGTCGACAAGCACTACATGCCGGCCTGGAAGAAGCTGTTCGAGGAGAACAACGGGTTCGTCGGCACGCCGTACGCCAGGAAGTACCCCGAACTGCTGACCTTCTTCGAGGAGAACCACTACTACCCCGCGAAGAACTTCTTCGAGAACAACCTCGTCTGGAACCCCGAGCTCAAAAGGGGCCCCGGCGTGAACGAGCACGGTGCGCGGGACGTCAAGAACCTGCTCAACTACGCCGGCAACTGGGTCGCGGACCAGAACCCCGGATTCGTCGACTGGAAGGCCGGAGACTTCTCCCTGACGGCGGACGCCGAGGTCTTCAAACGCATTCCCGGCTTCAAGGCCGTTCCGTTCGGCCGGATCGGCACCCAGGGCAAGGTCGGGCTGCCGCACGGACCCGGCGAGATCGAGCTGACGGGCCTCCACCTTCCCGACGACGAGCTCACCGTGCCGCTGGGCAGGACCGTGTCCTTCCCCGCCGAACCGGTTCCGTGGAACGCGACGAACCGGGCGGTGACGTACACCAGCGGCGACACCTCGATCGCCACCGTCGACGGCTCCGGATCGATCACCGCGCTGGCGCCGGGCAAGACCACCGTCTCGGTCGTCGCGAACGCCGACCCGAAGCTCACCGACACGGTCACCGTCACCGTGAGCGAGGGTGACGGCGTCATGCACCGCACCGATTTCGAGTCCGGCGGCAACGGCTGGCCCGTCGACTCCAACCGCAGCATCGTCGACGACGGCACCGGCAACCACTGGTACCGCCTGGTCAAGGGTGCCAACGGGCTGCTCGACCGCACCTTCACCGACTACGCGCTGACCTACCGGCTGAAGACTCCCGCTCAGGTGCCTGACGGCGCCGTCCTGCTCATGTACGACCGCCAGGGCCCGACCCCCGGCGGCTACGTCCGCTACCGGCACACGGCGTCGGGACCGACCTGGACCCTGTACGACTCGCAATGGCGGACGTTGCGCCAGGTCGTCCTGCCGGCGGAGCGGGGCCTGCGACCGGACACGGTTCACAACCTCCGGATGGTCGTCCGAGGCCCGTCCATCAGCGTCCACGTCGACGACGAACTCGTCATCGAGGGTGAGAACCCGACGCACAACCCCTCCGGCAAGGTCGGGTTCTACACCGACGGCTTCACCCGCCTCGACTTCGACGACGTCACCTTCTCCCTTGTCCGGACACCCTGACCGCTATCGGCACAGCCCATGAGAAGGCCCCCGCCGTCGTCTTCCGTTCTAGTGTTCGTCGCAACACCCCAGCATGAAGGGGTGCGATGGACTTCGAGATCCGGAAGGACCGAAGACCGCAGGGGCCACGAGCCCTGGTCCGTGAGCGGGAGGAATACTTCCGGCTCATGGATCAGGGCTTCAGTACGCGCGAGGCGGCCCGGATCATGGGAATCAACCTGCGAACCGGAAAGAAGTGGAGAAACGGGCACCACTCGCCCGGCAAGGCAGGCAAGCCCACACCCCCGATCCATCAGGCACGGCCCAGCCACCCAGCCGACCTGGAAGTCCCGCCCTTCCGCTCTTCGCGATACCTGAACGAGAACGAGCGCGTTCACATCGCCGACCGGATCCGTGAGGGCGCCTCCATCCGGGCCGTCGCCGCCGAGCTGGGCCGTAGCCCGTCGACCGTGAGCCGGGAGATCCGCCGCAACCGGGCGGCCCATGCCCAGGGGCGGCTTCGCCTACCAGCCGTTTCACGCCCAGCGGCGTGCCGAGCGGCGCCGGGCCCGGCCCAAGCACGGCAAGATCGGCCACAACGCCGAGCTGCGGGACTTCATCCAGCAGCACCTCACAAGGCGCTGCTGGGGCAGGTGGCGGCGATTTGCCCGACCCCGACCATGGTGATCGCCCACGCCGATGCGTCCAACATCGACCAGACACCGGGCCGAACTGAAGCCTGCCACCTGGAGACCCGGGACGTGCCTATCATCGCCGCGGCCCTACAGTCTCCCTACGTGCTCATCCAGCACTACGACGCCGCCTACCAAAGCTTCACGACGGCCACCGACATCCCCGTCTACTTCTGCAACCCGGCCAGCCCGTGGCAGCGTGGTTCCAACGAGAACACCAACGGCCTGCTGCGCCAGTACTTCCCCAAGGGCACCGACCTGTCCGCCCACAGCCCCGAGCAGTTGGCCGCTGTCGCTGCTGAACTCAACAACCGCCCCCGCAAGATCCTCGACTGGCAGACCCCCACCGAGCTCTTCGCTAAGCTCGTCGCAACAGTCGATTGACCCCGTGTTGCGAAGATCGCTGGAATTCACCCCGTCCGGGTGGGGCCAGTTCAGACCGTCCTAACCAACGCTGCGTGGGCCGGATATATACGAGGCGATTTGTTCAGAGACGTGCCTGCTTCTGGAGGTAGTCGGCAACGGCGGATGCCGCGTCGCTGCCCAGAACGATGCTGTAGTCGATGATCCCCTCGACAGCCAGCGTCAGGCGCAGGCCGCTGGCCGACGGTAAGACCCGCGTGGGGAGGTCGCTTCGGTCAAGCTGCCGCTGGAGCCACACCGCCTGAGCGATGCGGTACTCGGTGGCGGAGTAGGCGGCGTCGTAGTGTTGGATGAGCACGTAGGGAGACTGTAGGGCCGCGGCGATGATAGGCACGTCCCGGGTCTCCAGGTGGCAGGCTTCAGTTCGGCCCGGTGTCTGGTCGATGTTGGACGCATCGGCGTGGGCGATCACCATGGTCGGGGTCGGGCAAATCGCCGCCACCTGCCCCAGCAGGGCATCGGTGAGGTTGGTGTCGGAGGTGTACCAGATGTGCCCGGCCGTGCTCTCGTAGATCAGGCCGATCGCCGAGCGGGTTCGTCCGGCTTCCTCGGTGTGCAACGCCGGTACCGCGTGGAGAGTGATGTCGCCGACCCTGACCGAGGTTCTGCCGCGGCCGTCGGTCGCCGGGTGCGCGAGCGTGACCAAGTCCACCAACCCGCCCGGGCCCAGGTGGTAGGGGGAGAACGCGGCGAACCGCTCGGTTGCGGTGGGGTTGGCCAGTAACAGTTTGCGGTCGCCGGTGGCCGCGTAGCTGACCATGCCCTCCAGGCACGGGATCAGGCCTGCGTAGTGGTCCGGATGCAGATGCGTGACCGCGATGGCGTCCAGCTCCGACCAAGAGAACAGCCCGTGCTCGGTGAGCTGGAGCATCATGCCCAGGGCGGCTGGGCCGGGATCGACGAGCACGGTAGTGGCGGCGGTGCGGACCAGGTGGCCGCCGGCGCCACCGGAGAGCATCCCATACCGGCACCCCAGCGCCCCCAGCAGCAGCACCTCGCACGTACCGGATGCCGGCCGGGTCAGGTGCGGTGCTCTGGCTCCCCCAGGGCAGTGCATGGCGATGTCCGCAGCGTCGGCCGCCGCCAGGATCGCGACGAGCTCCTCATCGGGGGCCGTGTACAGGTGCGTGACGTCGGGTGTGCTGTGCATGAATCCCCCTGGCCTTCCCAAAACGTTCAAACGATCGGAGGGCGGCCAGCACGGGTCAACCGCAGCACGGTGGCCCAGGACATCGGACGGCGCTGGCCGTGCCCACCCTTGAAGCCTTCGCGCAGACCGGCGAACCAGACAGCGAGGTTCGCGCGGGAGCGGATTCGGACGAGGCTGAGCGCCGTCCAGACCGCCAGGTACAGGGGGATCAGGGGGGCGGGCAGGCGACGGTAGGCAATCCAGACGCGGTTGCGGGCGACCAGGCGGTAGTAGCCGGCGTGCCGGGCGGGGTTACTAGCCGGATGGTTGATGACAATGTCGGGCGCGTACCAGCCGGTGCGCCCCAGGTCCCACAGCCGCCAGGACAAGTCGATGCCTTCGTGGAAGAGGAAGAAGTGGCCGGGCCAACCTCCAGCCGCCTCGTAGTCAGCACGACGTACGAGGACCACTCCCTCGGCCATGACGGTGATGGTGCCGGGCCGGGTGGCGTCTCCGGCGCGTAGCCGCGGTACCCAGCGGCGCAAGGTAACCCCGGTGCCGGGGTCGGCGATGCGCGGCTGCACGTAGGCGGCTTCTGGACGGCTGCGGGCTTCGGTGACGAGCCGGGCCAGGACGTCGTCGGCGGGCAAGATGGCGTCGTTGTCGAAGAAGAACACGAACTCGCCACAGCCTGATCCGGCTAGAGCTTCAGCGCCGACGTTGCGGCCTTCAGGGATACCTACGTTGGCGGGAAGGGTAACGGTGCGCACACCAGCTGGCACATGGTCCGGCTCGACCCCATTGCCCACGATGACCACGCGTAACTCAACGTCCCGCTGGGCGAGGAGGGACGCCATCGCCTGTCGGAACTCGGCGGGCCGGTCGTTCATGGTGAGGACCACCACGTCGATGATCGTCGGAGTCATCACGTCTCCCGGACGGTGAAGCGCTCGGCGCGCAGAGCGGCGCCACCTGCTGGAGGGACGGGCGAGGCGGTCTTGTTGTGCCCGGTTCACCCTAGCGTCGCATCGGCGTAACGTCTCTCAAATGACATTCGGCGTGGTGCCTGCTTGCGAACTGCGCAGCTCACAAGCAGGCACCCCCGCAGTCAGCGGTTCCACAGAGCGTGGATGGCGGTGACGACTCGATCCACGTCCTGGGAGGTCATGCTGGGGTAGCAGGGCAGGGAGAGCTGACGGGCCGTAGCGGTCTCGGTGACCGGCAGCGGGTGCGTGACGGCACCGTCGTAGAGCTGCAAGGTGTGGACAGGCTTAAAGTGCCTGCTCGTCGCGATCCCATGGTCGGCCAGCAGGCGGTGGGCAGTTTCGTCGCGAGTGAGCGGTGCGCTGTCCGGATCAACGAAGATCGAGTAGAGGAACCAGCCGTGCTCAACGCCGGGCAGGACGGTCGGCGTGGCCAGGCCGGGCAGACCGGTCAGGGCCTGAGTGTAGGTGGCGGCGATCTCGGCGCGGCGGGCAGTGAAGGCCGGTAGCTTGGCGAACTGCTGGAGGCCGATGGCTGCTGTGACGTCGGGCATCACGTACTTCAGGCCGGGGACGACCACCTCGTAGTCGGCGGTGCTGCGGGTGCCGTGCCGCTGCCACACCGACGAGTCGATGCCGTGCCGTCCCAGCAGGCGGGCCCGCTGGACGAGTTCGCTCCGCCCGGCCAGCATGCCGCCCTCACCGGTCGTCATGACCTTGTTCGCGTAGAAGCTGAAGACCGCGAGGTCACCGACGCTGCCGGCGCGTTGCCCGTCGCGGCTGGCGTGCAGGGCATGGGCGGCGTCCTCGATCAGCAGGAGCCCGTGCTCGTCGGCCAGCTTGCGGAACGCGCGTAGGTCGCAGGGGTGCCCGCCGTAGTGCATGACGACGATCGCCTTCGTGCGGTCGGTGATCGCCGCTTCAGCGGCTTTCGGGCAGACGTTGAAGGTGACCGGTTCAACATCGACGAACACCGGTCGGGCTCCGACCTGCGTCAACACGTTCGGGGCAGCGCAGAAGGTCAGGCTCGGGGTGATCACCTCGTCACCGGGGCTGATGCCGGCGGCGAGGGCGGCGAGGTGGAGGGCCGCGGTGCAGGAGGACACCGCGAAGGTGTCCTCGACGCCGAGTGCGTCGCGCACAGCTTGCTCGAATCGGGTCGCCTTGGGGCCGTGGGTCAGCCATCCGGAAGCGAGGGTGTCGACGACCTCGGCGATCTCTTCGGCCCCGATCGACGGGCGGTTCCACGGCAGGGGCGGCGTGTCAATGAACTGGGTCACTGCGCGCTCCAATCAGCGGACATGTACTCGGCGTGCAGACGTTCGCATGCGGCGGACCGCAGCACGCTGATGTGCCCCGCGTCGCGGGAGGCCACCAAGCCCCGGTAGTTGTCGTACTCGGGCAGGTCCGGGTCTCCCAGTTCCTTGGCCGTCACCGCTTCGGCGATCTCACGCACACCGTCACGCAGCCGGGTCGGGCATGAGCCGGGGAAAGCAGCTGCGAGCCGGGCGAAGGACGTCCGGTAGTCACGCGCGTCCGCCTCGTCCCGCTCAAGGCCGCGGTCGATCCGCGACCCGGGCACCATCCGTTCGACGGTTTCGGCGATCTCCGCGATGGTGAAGTTCTCCCGGTCGGAGCCCACGTTGAAGGTCCGTTGCCCCGCGGGAGTGTTGAGAACGGCGGCGAGGATCTCGGCGACGTCGGTGACATGCACCAGCGGGCGCCGCTGCGATCCGCCGTTGAGCGGGATCCGGCCGGTCGCGACGGCCTGCGCGGTCATGCGGTTGACGACCGAGTCCAGGCGTTGACGCGGGGAACGGCCGTGCACCGTCGCCAGCCGCAGCACCGTCAGGTCGGCGCGGCCCTCCAGCAGGGTGCCCAGGCGCTGCTCGGCCAGGATCTTGGTGCGGGCGTAGATGCCCAGCGGGTTGGGGGCGGTGTCCTCATCGACAGTGCCGTCACGGCTGCCGTAGACGCTGCACGAGGAGAACAGCACGTAGTGGGCGATGCCGGCGGTGGCTACGGCCTCGGCTGCGATGACGGGGGAGGCGTAGTTGAGCTCGACGGCCAACCGCTCATCGACGGCGCAGGCGGGTTCACCCACCAGGCCGCCGAGGTGCACGACCGCGTCCGCGCCGGTCATCGCGCGGCGTAGCGCCGCAGGGTCACGCAGATCGGCGTGGACGAAGTTCGTGACGGTGGGCAGCAGACGGTGAGGGTCGTCGTCGCGCTGGTAGATCAGGCCGTCGACGGCGGTGACGTGGTGGCCGAGAGCGGTCAGGTGGCGGGTGGCGGCGGTGCCGAGGTAGCCGGCACCGCCGAGCAGGACGATATGCAATGGAGATCCTTTCCAAGGTGGTTGGGATTGTGAGGGTGAGGGCGGCTGGGGCTTAGGGACCGCCGCCCGGTCGGGACCACAGTCATTCAGCGGTTGCGGGAGAAAGCGGCCTTGCCCAGGGCGGTCATGTGCAGGTCGGTGAGACGCGGAACGAAGACCACGTCGAGGTGTTCCGTCGGGTGGAGTAGGCCCCGCTCGCAGGTCTCCGCCACCCACACTCGTGCCCCGGCCACCGGGTAGGCCGCCGGGTTAACGCCGATCTCCCCCTTCGGGAGAGTTCCGTTGAACGGAGTCGGGATCTTGTGGGTGCCCCAGTAGCTGTACACCTCTAGGGCCTTGGACTGCTCAAAGACGGCGAACAACTGCGGGTAGCGTCCGCTACTGCGCATCTCCCGGAAAAGGCCCTGTCCGAGCAGGTGAGGTGCGATCGCGGTGAGCGTGTTGAAGTCGCAGCCCTGGAACGTCACGGCTGCCGCGTCCTGGGAAGGAGCGAGCGCGAGGCAGGCGAACAGGTGCGACAGGCGGCGCCGCACGTAGGCGGCCACGCTGGATGCCAAGCCGGGCTCGACCTGCCGGATGAGGTACACCAGCCAGTTATGGTCCGGGCCGAAAAGCGCCGGGTTGAACAGGCGGCCCATGCTGGCAACGGCTGAGAACGCCAGCCGTTTGTAGAGGCGGTTGTTCATCTCCCCGGAGACCTCGGCGTACGCCCTCTCTGTCAGTCTCCTGTGAGACAGGGGACGCATGAGTCCTTCTGATGTGAAGCAGGGCGAGACAGGACGATCAAGACAGTGACGATGACCCTCGCCGACCAGACCGCCATGACCGGGCAGGATGGTCGCGTGACCGAACAGCAGCCGGGCCGGCCCAAGCGGCGCACCTTCACCAAGGCCTACAAGGCGCGGATCCTGGCGGCCTTCGACGCCCTGCCCGAGGGCAGCGCCGAGCGCGGCGCCCTGCTGCGCAAGGAACGGCTGTACCACTCCCACATCGAGCACTGGCGCAAGCAGGCCGAAAACGGCACCCTGGCCGCCTCGACGGGAAAACCGGCCCGCAGCGCCGAGGCCGAGGAGATGACCCTGCTGCGGGCCGAGAACAAGAAGCTCAAGGCCGAGGCTGCCAAGCTCGAAGCCCGCAACGAGAAACTCGCCGGCGAACTCGGAAAGACCAGAACGGCCCTGGACATCGCGGGAAAAGCATTCGCGCTGCTGCAGGACATCTCAAGCAGCGCGGACTCCGACAAGAGCTGAACCGGGTCCTCGATGAATACTTCCCCGATCTGGAGAAGTCGCTCGGTACGGCTAGAGCATGTGCGGTCTTCGGCACATCCCGGGCCACGCTGCATCGGCACCGCAACCCCGCCCCGCCCCGGCTGGGGCCGCGCCGACCGTTTCACCACCCGGCCGAGTTGACCGAGCAGGAGCGCGCCCAGGCGCTGGCGGTGCTGGACTCGCCCCGCTTCGCCGACAAGTCCCCGGGCCAGGTGTGGGCCACCCTGCTGGACGAGGGCGTCTACCTGTGCTCGCAGGCCACCATGTACCGGTTGCTGCGGATGCGCGGCACCTCGGGTGAGCGCCGTGCCCAGGCCGTCCACCCGGCCCGCAAGAAACCCGAGCTGACCGCCGACGGCCCGAACCAGGTGTGGTCATGGGACATCACGAAACTGAAAGGCCCGACGCGCGGGGTCTATTACCTGCTGTACGTCATCCTCGACATCTTCTCGCGGAAAGTCATCTGGTGGGAGATCTGGCCCACCGAGACCGGCGTTCTCGCCAAGGAGTTCATCGAGCACGCGATCGCCGCCAACGACGGGATCGCGCCGGAGGCGATCCACGCCGACCGCGGCACCGCGATGACGTCGAACACCGTCTCCGGGCTGCTGGCGCTGCTGGGCATCGACCAGTCCCATTCCCGGCCGCGTGTGTCCAACGACAACCCGTATTCCGAAGCGCAGTTCAAGACGCTCAAGTTCTGTCCGGCGTTCCCGGGCGGGTTCGGGTCCATCGAGGACGCGAACGTCTTCTGCGGGCAGTTCTTCCGGTACTACAACACCGAGCACCGCCATTCCGGGATCGGGATGCACACCCCGGGGTCGGTGCACGACGGCTCGGCACTCGAGATCCAGGCCCGGCGAGCAGCGACCCTGAACGCGGCGTTCCTGGCGCATCCCGAGCGGTTCCGTGGTCGGCGGCCGAGTCCGCCTCCGCTGCCCTCCCGGGTGTGGATCAACAAGCCGTCGACGGGTCTTGAAGTCGGCGAAGCCGCGGCCTCAGCACAGACACCGAACGTGGCTTGATGTCTCAACAGGTTTGACAGGTACCGACGCCTTGGTTTCGGGGCTCGTCGAGTGGAGCATCAGGTACTCCGACACCACCTCGAAGTACAGGTAGCCCAGGAACGGGAGGTTCGGTACGGCGGAGGCGAGGTGGTTGATGAACTCGGCGTCCGGCGTGCGCTGGCCGCAGGCGTTGGCCAGCAGGACGTCGAGGAAGCCAGCCGCCGCGTGTATCCGTGCCACCGCCGCCTGCCGAAGACGAGCGTCCTCGTCGTCGGTGAGGACGCCGCGGTGGGTGAAGTACGTACGCAGGTGGATACCGCCCAGTCGCAGGTAGTCGAGCCCTTTGGCGGGCACCGGAGCACCCGGGATGATCTCGATGACCAGGGGGCGGGTGTCGGGTTTGGTCTCCAGCAGGTAGGAGCCCAGGTTGTGGGGGCGCAGACCGGCGGGCTCTTTGGTGAGCAAAGCGCAGTAGAGCGCCCCCACCAGGCAGCCGGCGGAGGCGCACAACTGCCCGCTGGCGCGGATCGCGTCCAGGGCCGGGGTGACGTGCATCAGGTAGATCGGCTGTCCGCTGGCCAGTGTCGCCAGCATGGAGTTCTGTCCCAGCAGCCAGCCGTTGGGCGTCTCGAACTGGAGGTGGTGGCGCCAGTCGGACTCGCTGTCGACGAGTCCGGCCGGGCCGGGCCACACGGTGGGGGTGGTGTAGTCGGTGTGGGCGTAGTCCCATTCGGTGGCGTACATGGTGGTCCTACTGTCCGAAGGTGAAGGTCTGCAGGGCGTGGGTGAGTGCTTCGTGGTGCGCGACACCGTTGAGGCGGGCCTGCGCGCTGCGGGCCATGAGGTCGAAGGCGACCGGCTGGAGCCAACCGGGGATGGGAACACGCAGGTGTGACAGGTCGGGCCACCAGCGCTGCAACGGCAATCGGTAGCGGTCCAAACAGTCGGCGCCCTTCAACAGGTCGATCAGCAGCGGGACCCGTTCGTAAGCGCGGGTGTCCGCCGGCGTGAATGCCTCGTAGGAGATGTCGTGCAGGCCGATGGCTGTAGCTGCCCACGCCACGGCGTACGCGGGTAAGCGCTGGCCGAGCGCAGCCATGATGGTGTCGCCGTTGCTCGTGAGCCAGTGAGCGGCCCGCTTTCCATGCCCGGGGTCGGCGTGGTCGTCGTGCCGCCGGCAGTCGTGCACCGCCGCGGCCACGCACAGGGCTGTGGTGTGAACGCGGCTCAGCTCGTGTTCTTGGGCGAGCAGCGACGCGAGCACGCAGACACGAGCGCCATGCCCGATGCCGTGGATGGAATCGGCGAGTTCCGTGTTCGCGAACCAGGTGACCTCCGGCATCAGCAGGACAGGCCGGTGCGGCAGGACGGCCGGGGGGACTCCCACGGCGGGGCGATGCCGGACGATCCAGGTGAGCGTGGCCTGATCCATGACCTGATGGGCCGGCAGGAGCCCCTGCGCGGCGAGGTCCTTGAGCAGTCGCGAGGTCAAGGTGCCCTCCCAATGTCGGTGATCGTCAAGCCGGGGACAGGGATGGTCGCCTCCGCCGTGCGGGACCACCACGGCGGAGGCCGAGGGTGAGCGATAAGGGCTGTCAGGCGACGTCCGCGACCGTGCCAGCCCCGAGCCACGGCGGAATCGCCTCCGGTGTGGCCTGCAGCCAGTTCACGTACCGGTCGATACCGTCATCCACGGTGATGCGCGGCTGCCAGCCGAGCAGATCCTGGCTGCGGGTGGTCGAGGCGTAACCGCCGAGCGGGTCGCCCTCCGGACGAGGGGTGTCGATCAGCTGCGCCGACGGGTAGTGGGTGGCGACGCGTTCCGCGATCTGGCGGACGGACGTCGCGATGCCGCTGCCGACGTTGATGGTCTCGCTGGCGGCCCGCTCCGCGATCAGTGCCAGCACGGTGGCGCGGGCGATGTCGTCCACGTGCACCATGTCCCGCACCTGGTGTCCGCCGCCGTTCAGCTGAAGTGGCATCCCCAGGTGGGCGCGCATGGCCAGGCAGGCGACCATCCATGAGTGGGAGCCCGGCTTGGGCACCTGCGGGTCGCCGTAGACGGAGAAGTACCGCAGCACCGTGTACTCGGTGGCGGCGCCGGTGAGCATGAGCCGGACCTGGTGCTCACCCCACAGCTTGCTGTTGGCGTACACCGAGATCGGATGCGTGGGCTGGTCTTCGGTGAACTCGGCGGCGCCGCCGGCGCGGGCCGGATCTCCGTAGACCGACGCGGAGGAGATGAACACCAGCCGTCTGACCGCAGGGGCGGCCAGGACCTCCTGTAGGACGGTCTGCGTGCCGGCGACGTTGGCGGCGAACGCGACTTCCGGCCGTCTGGTGCAGGCGGCCACGTCGGCGTACGCGGCGGCGTGGATCACGTAGTCCGCGTCCGTGGTCAGTGTGCGGACGGTGGCCGCGTCGCGGACGTCACCCAGGACCATGTCCGTCTCGCTCAGGCCGAACAGGTCGCGGACCGGGTACGGGTAGGCGTCCATACGGTCCAGCACCACCGGTTCGGCGCCGACGCCGGCGAGCAGCCGCACGATACGGCTACCGACGAGCCCTCCGCCGCCGGTGACGAGCACGCGAGCCCCATCAAGGCAGTCCAGATGGGGATCAGGCATCCGATGAAGATCGGATAGGGGAGTGTCCATGGCAGGAACCCTTCAGGGAACGGCCGTTTGCGTGACCGCGCAGCGTGAGTAAGAGCGGCAGACCGCGGATGGCTGACCCCAGAGCGTTCCCGGTAGCCAATTACTCTGCCGCGGGTAAAGAATCCGCTGCGAACGGGGGTCCGGGCCAGTAGCGTGAGGGTCGCGGAAAGTGGCGAAAATCTCATCCTGAGTCACTACGGCTGAGGAGCACCGATGGCCGAGAACGCCGTGAACCTCCAACTACAGGCGTGGGTCCAAGCCAGCGGCTTATCCCTCGGGGAGGTCAGTCGCAGGGTCGGGGTGCTCGCCAAACATCGTGGACACCGGCAGATCTCCCCAGACACTACGCGGGTGCGGCGGTGGTTGAACGGGGAGCAGCCCCGCCCCCCGGTACCTGAACTGCTCGCGCAGGTACTGTCCGATGAACTACGCCGCCCCCTGACACCCGGTGATCTTGGTTTGATGGCCGTCGCTTTACCCCTGGATAAAATCGAGCTACCACTGCTGAGAGAACCCGCCGCGGAGACCTTGGCCCGATGGACTCGGATGGACCTGTTGATGTTCGATCGCCGTGAAGTCCTCAAACTCGTTGTCGGAACTCCGCTGATCGCCACCACCTCACACCTGCTCGACACGGTTGGCGGTCCGCTCAGCCGCCGGCAGGGTGGCTTCGGCGCCGACACCGTCGCCGCCCTGGAGGAAGTCACCGCTGTTTTCGCGCGCTTGGAGTCCGCGCACGGCGGCGCCCTGTACCGCACCTCGATCATCGGCCAGCTCGCCGAGGTCACCCGCCGTATCCAGGCTGGCGTCCCGGACGGCCTTCGCCATCGTGTCTTCGCCGCCACCGCTGACCTGGCCGCGCTTGCCGGGTGGACCAGTCACGACGCCGGCCATTACGCCGTCGCGCAGCGATATTGGTCCTACGCCATCTACGCCGCCAACGAAGCGGGCATCCCCGGTCGCAGTGCAGAGATCGTCACCCGAATGTCACATCAGATGATCTACTTCGGTCGTTTGCGTGACGCGCTCGCGTTGCTTGACCTCGCAGCAGCCCGTGCCCAGCGCGACGGTCAGGTAGCGGTGCAGGCGCTCGTGCAGTCCCAGACCGGTCGCGTCCACGCGGGCCTGGGGCAGCCCCGCGACGCTGCCCGTCACCTCGACCACGCCGATGAGCTTCTCGCTCAGGTCACGGATAGGCCCGAGTGGGTCGCTTACTTCGACGCTGCCGAGCACGCCGGCGCCCGCGCCGTCAGCGCCCGCGATCTCGCTCATCTTGGCCATCGCGGGCACCCCGCCAGCCCTCACTTTGAAGCCGCGCTACGGCTGCGCAGGCCGGGGTTCGACCGGGTGCGGGCGATGGACCGGATCGGCCTGGCTGCCGCATTGCTCGACGAGGGTGAACTGGAACGAGCCGCCGCTGTGGGTCACCAGGCCATGGAGAGTGCCGGTCTGCAGTCGGCTCTCGTAGCGTCCAGGATCAACACCCTTCTGTCCGCTGCGACCCGCTACCACACCCCCGAGATCGCCGATCTACAGTCCCGGGTCGCGGACTTCGCCGCCCGCGCGCCGATCACTTCGCAGGTCGCTGCCTAACCGATATACGCAAAAGCCCCCGCCGTCATCTTCCGTTCTAGTGTTCGTCGCAACACCCCAGCATGAAGGGGTGCGATGGACTTCGAGATCCGGAAGGACCGAAGACCGCAGGGGCCACGAGCCCTGGTCCGTGAGCGGGAGGAATACTTCCGGCTCATGGATCAGGGCTTCAGTACGCGCGAGGCGGCCCGGATCGTGGGAATCAACCTGCGAACCGGAAAGAAGTGGAGAAACGGGCACCACTCGCCCGGCAAGGCAGACAAGCCCACACCCCCGATCCATCAGGCACGGCCCAGCCACCCAGCCGACCTGGAAGTCCCGCCCTTCCGCTCCTCGCGGCACCGCGGGATGCCCGCCCCTCACCCGTCCGCGGCGTCCCCGGCCTCCCAGCGCAGCAGGTCTCCCGGCTGGCACTCGAGCACCTCACAGAGCGCGGCGAGCGTCGTGAAGCGCACCGCCTTGGCACGACCGTTCTTGAGCACCGCCAGGTTGGCGGGGGTGATCCCGACGCGGTCCGCGAGCTCACCCACGGACATCTTCCGCTTGGCCAGCATCACGTCGATGTCGACGGTGATCGGCATCAGATCACCTCTTCCAGCTCGGCCCGCATCCGCGCCGCCTCGACGTCGCGCGCGACGGCCTGGGCGAGCAGCATCCGCAGCACGAGCACGACGAGCGCTACCCCCAGGATCGCCAGGCCGCCCCCGCCTATCAGGAGGACCACGCCCGGGGGGACGGGGTCGCCCGGCGCCAGGATGAAGCCGAGCGCGAACACCAGGACGGCGGCCGCCACGATCGCGCCGATCACGATGTGCACGTACCGGAAGGCGGCGTGGGAGAACACCGTTCCGCGGCGCACCATGGTCACCAGCCGCCACACGCAGACCAGGACGACCTGGACCGCCACGACGCCCAGGACCGTGATCACCAGGAACGGGGTGCGCAGGTACGCGAACTCCGCGCCGAGCTCCTCCAGGTCGACGGCCAGCAACGGCACCATCACCACCTGCACGAACACCGAGCCGGCGAGCAGCGCCACGAGCACGGCGCGCAGCGCGAGCACTGTCAGCTTCCCCATCATCTCCCCTTCGATCGAACAACGATAGAAATATATTGATATTCGATAGGTAGGGCAAGAGGCCGGTCGAGTCTCTGTCCGGTGAGCAGGTCACCGCCTACGGGGTGTTCGCCGGGATGGCCTCGCGGGCTGAGGCGAAGCGTTGAGTCAACACGCCGGCCCGCTTGTCCCCCTCGCCCGTTCTCCGGCATCGAGACGTGGGATAATCCTGAGGTCAGGCGGCCTTCGGCCCGTTTCCCCCCTGACCGGGTGAAAAAAAGGGGGAAGCCGACATGGAGATCAGACCGCAGGCGGTCGTCCTGCCCAAGGAGACCGACCACCTGGAACAGGGCAAGTACGGCCCCGTCTTTCCGAAGACTCCGGCGTGTTACGGGTTCACCATCGTCGCCGACGTCAAACCCGGCCGGGCCGGCGCCATGCGCGAGTACGGCTCCACGCTGGCCAGGGCACTGGAGGGCGATCCGTATCTCCTGGCGCCGCTGAAGCTGCACTACCTGCGCTGGGTGCTCTTCGACGACGACACACGGTTCATGTATCAGGGGATCTTCGACACCGACTTCGACAAGTACACCGAGGACGCCGTCGCACTGTTCACCAAAGCGGGAGTCAGCACGGCGTTCGAGAACCTCGAAGGGTTCCCCGAAGACTGGAGGACCAACCCCGAAGCGTTCGTCAGATTCGTCCGCGATCACCACTGCCCGAGCTTCATCGAGTACGGCGAGTATCCGTACGTCACCGCCGACGAGATCAAGAAGGCGCTGCGGATCAAGAACGCCCTGTCGGAGATGCTCGACCAGATGCAGTGAGGCCGGGACACCACCCGCGTGCTTCGCCGCCGATCGGAGACGAGATGAGCCAGATGAGCGCGTCCCCAACCGCGCGCACCTACAACCAGCACCACATCCCACGCCCGTACACTCCCGGCCGGCGGCGGCTGAGCATCTACGTCGCCTGGAGCTATCCGGCCGAGGCCGGCAGGAACGTGGCCGAACTCGACGACCGGTTCTCCACGATGACCGAGGTGCGGCGCGTGGCCTGGCCGGCCTACGAGGACCCGAAATGGTCCGATCCGCTGCGGTTCCAGCAGGGCATCGCGGGCGGGCTGGAGCTGTTCTTCTGGGGCTGGCTGCCCTTCCAGCAGTTCGTCCAGGAGAGCACCGGGCACGTCGTGCCCGTCTACCAGCGCGTCGACCAGGCCGGGTTCCACACCCCCCTGGACGAGCGGGTGCTGGCCGACACCGACACCCTGTTCGTGTGGGGACTGGACCACATGATCACCGGGCAGGACGCCACTCCCGGCGAGATCGAGGCGGTGCGCGACTGGCTCACCCGTGAGGGAACCTGCCTGGCCCTGGGGCCGCACCACGACGTCGGCGCCTCGGACGACCTGGCGGTGCGCGATGCGGAGTACCGCCATCACGGGGACGCGCTGGTGCCCCGCCGGCAGCGCTTCGGCAGGTACACCCGGTCGCTGATGGCGGGGCTGGGCATACCGGTGGAGAACCGTTACGGCCTGCGTCCCGCGGTGACAGCGGAGGGCGGGAGCGCCCCGCTGTCGATCGCCAGGGACCTGGACACCAAGGGGTGGCTGGACGGCGTGTCCGGCTTCAACTTCCACATGCACCTGCCCCACTACGCCGTGACCACCGACGACCCCGACGTCGTCCATGTGCTGGGCCGGCAGCCGATCGACATGTCCCGGCCGCCGCACCCGTTCACCGAGGCCGGCAACACCGAGTTCAACATGTTCCTGTGGATGCCCCCGGGCGGGGACCGGGCCGGGGATGTGATCTTCGCCGACACCACGATCTTCAGCTCTCTGTTCGGGATCGACGAGAGCCTGCGCATCTTCTGGAACAACATCATCTCAGCGAAGTAGCACCCGGGGGTTCAGGTGAGCGACGACACTCAGGTCAAGCTGGAGCTCGACGACATCCAGCGCGGGGTTCTCAGCCCGCGGCCGACACCGTACGCGGCGACCTACCTCCTGTTCCGCGTCGACGACCGTCATCACGGGCGGGAGCTGATGCGGCGCGTCAGCGCGGTGGTCACCTCGGCCGCCGACACGACCAGCCCGCTGGGCGAGACCTGGGTCAGCGTCGCGCTCACCTACCACGGCCTCAGAGCGCTCGGAGTGCCGCAGGAGTCGCTGGAGACGTTCGCCTGGGAGTTCCGCCAAGGCATGGCCGCGCGGGCCACGGCGCTGGGCGACGTCGGCGACAGCGCACCGGAGCATTGGGAGTCCCCGCTCGGCATGCCCGACGTCCACGTGGTGCTGGTGGCCCTCGCCCCCGACAACGCCCGTCTGCAGGCGGCCATCGACCGTGCCCGTCCGGCCTACCACGCACTGCCCGGGGTGACGGCGATCTGGCGGCAGGACTGCCACGCGCTGCCCACCGAGACCGAACCGTTCGGCTACCGCGACGGCATCAGCCACCCGGCCGTCGAGGGCAGCGGCATCGCCGGATCCAACACGCTGGAGGCCCCGCTCAAGGCCGGCGAATTCGTGCTCGGCTACCCCGACGAGCTCGGCGGCGTCCAGAACACCCAGCCCGAGGTGCTAGGACGCAACGGCAGCTACGCGGCGTTCAGGAAACTCCACCAGCGCGTCGGCGCCTTCCGCCGCTACCTGCGCGACAACGCCACCGATCCGGCGGACGAGGAACTGCTGGCGGCGAAGATCATGGGCCGCTGGCGCAGCGGCGCACCCCTGGCCCTCAGCCCGGACCGCGACGATCCCGGCCTCGACGCCGACCCGTATCGCAACAGCTTCCTCTACCGGCAGGACGACCCGGCGGGATTCCTCACCCCCGGCGGCAGCCACATCCGCCGGGGCAACCCCCGGGACGCGGCGGTGGCCGGCGTGCCGAGGCTGCACCGGATGATCAGACGCGGCACCGTCTACGGCCCGCCGCTGCCCGACGGCGTCCTGGAGGACGACGGGGCCGACCGCGGGCTGATGTTCGCCTTCATCGGCGCGCACCTGGGGCGGCAGTTCGAGTTCGTCCAGTCCGAATGGATGAACGACGGCGTCTTCTTCGGCGCGGGCGACGCGGCAGATCCCATCGTCGGATCCGGTGACGGCCCCGCTGACTTCACCATCCCCCGCCGGCCGCTACGGCGGCGCCTGCTCTCGCTGCCGCGGTTCGTCGTCACACGCGGCGGCGAGTACTGCTTCCTGCCCTCGCTGAGTGCCCTGCGCTGGCTCGGTGACCTCACGGATTGACGAACGGCCCGGCGCCGTCCGGACACGACCACCGCGGCTGCCTGGCCGGCTTCCCCGGAAGTCGGGCTCCGCTTGCGGGCAAGGCTCCGACCAGCCCTGTCAGTCTTCCGACGTCCCCGCCGTGGTACGGGCGTGAGACGACACCGGCGAAGAGAGGTCATCGTTCGGGCGTGTTCCGGGCATCGATGCGATCGGCCGGCAGGGTGAGCAGCACGAAGCCGACGACCATGACCCAGACGGGAAAGACGATCTCCGACCAGGCGACCCTGCTGACGAGCAGCAACTGCACCAGCCCGACGAGGTAACCGGCCAGGACCAGCCAGCGGGGGAACAGGCCGAGGCGGGCCACGATGGTCGTGGTGGTCAGCGTGAACACGCCCGCCATGCGTGGTGCGTACTCGGTGAGCAGGGTGATCGTGAGGTAACGCCCGTAGTGCGACAGTCCGGCCGGTGGGATCGTGCCCTTCATCGCGTCGATCGTGACCACGAAGGCTCTGGCCGTCGCGCCGAAGACGAAGAGGATCGCCACATACAGCAGGCCGGCGCCGAGGAACACCGTCGCGAAGAACCTGTCCTCCCGCACGCCGATGCAGTCGCGCAGCGCGCCCATGAACCACAGGAAGAAGACCCCTCCGAACGGCAGCAGGATCAGCGCCAGCCGCAGGGCGTTGTGGCCGGAGATGTCGGCGAGGTAGGCGGTCGCCCCGAGCGGGTGCTCGGGTATCGCCCTGCGCACCAGGATCATGGCGCCGCCCAGCAGCAGGGCGGCCAGGATCCCGGCCGCTCCCGCGGCGCGTGGCGTCCGCAGCGCCTTCGCCGACGGTAGCGCTTTCGCCGACGGTTCACCCCTATCCCGCATGAGGTCCCTGTTCCCGCTGGGGATCCGGATATCCCGGCGGGAGATCTTGCCGCTGCCCCGCTGAACCGGCAGGCCGGCGCCATGTCACCGGGCGGGTGGCGGCGCGATCCAGCGGAGACCCCGGTGCGACGACGGTAGGTTGACGGTCGGGGACGGGTGTCCGGTCCACCCCTTCGCTCCTGACCGGCGTCACCGCCGGCGGCCGATGACGGCCATGCCCGGCCAAGCTCGATCACCTCCCGGCTGGGGAAGATGCCCACCACGTCGGCCAGGCGGCGGATCCTTGTTCAGCCGCTCTTGAGGGGTGCCGCTCCACGTTCGACACCACACGGTCTCGGGGAAAGCGGTGAACGCCGCAATGTCGTCACGGACTTCGTCCAAATACGCCGCGCCTCCGGGCACGCGGCCTCCAAGACCTCGACGACATGCGGTGCTGAACGTGAACTCGGCCCCCCGAACTGAAGGAAGTGTGCAGTGGAGGTGGGTCAGGCTTTACCGATGTCGCGTTTACGCTCCCCCAGGGAATGGCGGGTTAAAACATGCGCAAGGGGTAGTTTATTTCGCTGTTTGTCATGTTCTAGATGCTAATGTCGGGATTGATGAGTACGGAAGGACTCGCAACCAAGGGGGCTCGGCAAGTCGGCAAGGGGGAATCATGACTTTCACGAAGCTCTTCCCGACCAACCACGACTGGGGCTGGGGCGGAGGCTGCGGCTGGCGTCGCAGGTGGGGCGGCTGCGGCGGCGGATGCGGTTGGCGTAGGAGGTGGTGGTGGTAGCACCGCCTGAACGGGAGCCGACGGATCAACCGCCGGCTCCCTTTCTTCGAAGGCCCCTTCCCGGACGGGACGAGTGCCGTGGCGCGCGTCCGCCATGGCGCCGACGGCCTCCATGCGCAGGGCCTTCCAGGAGTTCCAGACCTCGCACGATGAATGTTCTTCACGCCTTTCTTCTACCGCCTCTTGGCTGGGCCTGCCTGCTCGCCGAGGCCGTCTCACCGCTGGTTCGCTCCCCGGCGGGATAGTGCTCCAAAGCCTTCATGATCTCAGGAGCCAGCGCCTCTGCCAGCGCGGGCGCCAGAGCATCGGCCAAGGCGGACGCGAGGGCCTGGGTGACCAGGAGTTTTTCGACGATCGATGCCATCGGCGTTGTGCGCGGCGCCGACGCGATGGCCGTTTCGATCAGGGTCGCCATGGGGTCTCCGCCGCGCGCGCGGGCCTTCGTGGACTGGCCGGCCTCGCTGAATATGTCGCGGATGAGGTCGTCGATCAATGACTCCACCGGCTCATGTCCGGCTGGTTTGTCAGCGTCCTCCGTCACCACGGTGTGTGCTCCTTTGCGGTTGATGTGAACCGTCCCCCAACCGCTGGTTTCGCCGGCGGCCGAGGGACGATGTCCTTGCCTGTGGCCGCTACCGGCCCGCGAGGGCGGCGAGCAGGAGCGGGTGCTCGATGATGCTCTCCTCGCCCTCCTCGCGGCGGCGCATGAGCGCGGCGAGCATGAGGGGATGGTCGACCAGACTCCGACCGCGTTGCCTCCGGCGGCGCATGAGCGCCGCGAGCAGAAGCGGGTGCTCGATACCACTCTCCTCACTCTCCTCGCGGCGGCGCATGAGCGCGGCGAGCAGGAGCGGGTGCTCGATGATGCTCTCCTCACCCCCTTCGCGGCGGCGCATGAGCGCCGCGAGCAGAAGCGGGTGCTCGATACCACTCTCCTCGCCCTCCTCGCGGCGACGCATGAGCGCGGCGAGCAGAAGCGCTCCGAGGGCCCGTTCTCCGCCCTCGCGCTCGGGTGCCTCGGTGGGTGCAGGGCGCTCCGTGGTCGTCGTCATATGGCTTCCCCTTTTCAGCGTTTGCGGTGCGCGCACCGTTTCGTAAGAGCCATACGCACCGTACCCACGCCCAGTTGGCCATATTCACGGATCTGAACTTTTCAGATGCCTCCCGACCTTGCGTTTTACCATATCTGTCTCATTTTGTTGCAACGACGGGGCGAACATAAAGATTGGGTCCGAAAATTGCACCAAAAATACCTGGTCCAGGTTTCTCCAAAAGCATCGGGGCCGGGATTTTATGTGTGCCTCCCTCGGTGCGGCGTTTCACGGTGTCGCGGACGAAGCGGATCGTCCAAGACCGCCCGCCGGCGGCAGAGGCCCACGCGCGACCCGGCGGGCGGAGGGCCGTCGGCGTCGTTTCGAGATCGGCTCATGGCCGGCTTCCCGTCATACAGGCTGGACCCGGACTGGGGAAACGAGCCCGGACAAAGGGCCGTCCCGGTGTTGTCAGAGCAGGCGCTCCAGGAAGACCGTGACCGTCATGATCGTGATGCCGGTGACGATCAGGTCGACGGACCAGCGCAGATGGCGGTGTTTGGCCCGCGCGACCCGGGCGAACTTCAAGGCGTCGGTGGCCAGGAACAGCTCATAGTCCTTGGTCTCGGCGTTCATCCGCGCGATCAGGGCCTGGGGTGTGGGCTCATCGGCGTAGGAGAGGATCCTCTGCCCGCCGCGTTCGGCAGACAGCGGGCGGATGGTGATCAGGATCAGCAGGACCGCCACGGACAGCAGGATCAGCGCCACGATGACGCCGAAGCGCCCGATTCCCGGGAAGCGGGCCGGGCCGGTGAGGATGAGAGTGACCATCGCGCCGTAGGCGATGCCCGCCCACGACAGCAGCAGGCCGGCCCTCTTCTCACTGACGCTGATCAACTCGGCGCGGGCCGCGGTGGTGGCGGCGTCGAGCCGGTCCCGAAGGAACGGGGACATGGACACATGCTGCGCGCCGTCGTCTCCGGAATAGGCGCCGGGTGCGGCCGGGTCGTGGTTCATGGAGATTCCTTTCCGCCGGGGTCGCGGCCCGATGGAGCCGACCGGCAACCGGCGGATACGCGCGGTGGCCGGCGCTTCGGACATGGGCGAGTACGAGTTCCACTACCTCCGACTGTAGGGGCGGCCACGGCGGCACCGGAAAGGGCTGTCGATGCCGATTTCCGTGTCCGCCCCCACGCTCACGGCAGGAGCCTGCCAAGACCACCGAGAGACTCATGGGCACGCTCGGGGTAGATGTCGCCGGCGACGGGACGCCAGTCGGCGACCAGGACGACCCCGGGGTCCTGGATCTCGAACCCGTCGAACAGGTCGTGGATCTCGGCGCGGGTGCGGAGATTCACCGGGTTGCTGGTCCGCTGGTAGATCGCGAGCCCGGCAGCCGCCTCTTCCGGCGGCATCGTGTCCGAGCACGCATGCGTCAGAGCCAGGTAGCTGCCGGGCGCGAGAGCACCGCGTAGGGTGGCAAGGAGAGGACGCGCGTCTTCCGGCACGAAGTGCAGGACCGCGACGGTGATCAGGCCGATCGGCCGGTCGAAGTCGAGGGTGGCTCGCACCCGGGGGTCGTCGAGGATCGACTTCGGGTCGGTGAGGTCGCCGGCGATCGTCACCACCCCGGGCCCGTCGACCGTCGCCCGGTTGTACGCGACCACCGCGGGGGCGTTGTCGACGTAGACCACCCGGGCACCGGGCTGGATCTCGCGTGCGACGTCGTGGACGTTCGGGGCGACAGGCAGACCGCTCCCGAGGTCCAAGAACTGGGTGATGCCGGCGTTGGCCATTTCGCGCACCGCCCGGAGGAGGAATCCGCGGTTGGCACGGGAGACGTCGCGCACGCTCGGAAACATGGAGGTGAGCATGGCGACGGCCGCCCGGTCGGCGGCGGAGTTTTCCGTTCCGCCGAGCATGTAGTTGTAGATACCGGCCGCGCTCGCCTGCGATCCGTCGGTGGAGGTTGACATCCGGGGAACCTTTCGTCGCATGGTGAAGGGCGAAGAATCGGAGATGAAACGGGAAACCATCACGTTGACCCGGATGGTGATCTTCGGGTCCCGAGCCGCCGTGATCAGCGCGTCGAACCGCTCGATGTGCACTCCGGCGTCATCGCCGGCCCCTCGCGCCCGGTCACACCATCTCCTCACGCTTTGCAACCGCCGCTATCACCGGTGACACCGATGTGCAATTCGCACGAGCAACATCACGACGCGTCAGTGAGGCGAGATTACTTGGCATTCGACCTGGAAACAAAATCCGTTCTTAGCACCGCCGTCGATTTGTGATTTGCACGCACAAGCTCCGGAGGGCGGTCATGGAAACCCCGGGGCCGCCCGCGCCGAATTCCACACCGAACGCCGGTCACAGGCCGTGGTGATTACTACGCGGGGTTGCTCGGGATCCCGTCGCAGCTTCCCGAGTGGAGGACCCGAACAACCATGATCGTTCTCAGCGCCGACGGCTGTACCGATGTTCCCCGAGGCCGGTTATGCCAGGCATCCGTCCGCTTGACAGGCCTTCGAGGAGGCTGAGTACAGAAATTGGCGGTAGCGACCTGGCCTTCTTTGCCTGTTAGCCTCGATCTTTCGTGATCTTGGCGTGATCGGTTGAACGGTTCGGCTGAAGGTGGAATGCGTGCTGCGGTCAGCATGCCGGCCCGACTGTCGCGCCGGGTGGGCGGGGAGCCACCGCCCTGGACGCTCTGCGAGTGCAGCGCGCGCTGGGCAGCAGGACACCGTCGCCGGCCGTGGCCACCGCCTTGCACCACGTGTCGATGGCCATCCTGGTCGGTCTGGCCACCACCGACGATGACCAGAGGTCGATGCTTGTCGAGGGCGATGACCGGCAGCTATCTCGGGGCGGTCAGCGCGCTGGTCGAGCGGGTGCCGCTCGACGACCGGGTGCCCGAGTCGGAGCGGGTCGGGCTGCTGGTGGAGGTCGAGGGCGCGATGTCGGCCGCGGAGAGCGTCGCCCGCCGGATCGACGACGGCAGCCCGGACGAGTCGACGCTCGCCGACTCGCTGTACGCCCGGTAATGCGTGCAGGACAGCCTCTCCCGGGTGGTCCCGCGCGGTCGACCTGCTCGGCCACCTCGACTCCACGGCCTCGGAAGAGGTCGGCCACCTCGCCACCTACGCCAATGGGCTGGACTCGCATCCGCCGGCACGGGACCAGATGACCGGTCCGCTGGCGGCGTACCTGGTCGACGGGCCGCTCACCATCGCCTGATCCCAGGCGCCCGACAGCGCCTTCGGCCGCGCTCACCGGCTGCGGGTCGTCGGCATACATCAGGGCCGCGAGCAACCCCCTCACCCGGCCGCGCCACGTCGATCAGGCGAGGCACTGACGCTCACTCCTGCCCGCCGTCGCCGCGCACAGGCCTTTCGCGGATGGAGCGGCTTACCGCCGCCACCGCTGTTTCGCCGTTCCTCCACCCCGGGAGGGCTCGCCGCCGGTGCCATTTTTGGCCGACGGCGTCCCATGTCCATGATCACCGTCGGTCGCGGCCGGGGCGGTTCTCCCCTCCTGGGTCCGGTGAGGGGGCGCACGAGCCGCTGGAGCGGGCCAGACGCGACGCGCTTGCCAGGGCACTGGTGATCAACGCGCCTTACCTGCACCAGCTCCACGACGACATGGTCCCGGAGCATCCTCCGGGACCATGTCGTATGCAGGGGTTGTTTGCCCGAGCGGTGGTGAAGTCAGGAAGTTTCGTAGCCGACCCAGTCGATGTGCCAGCCGAGCCGCTCGGCCTCGTCGAGCGTCATGGGTACGCCGTCGCGCCATCTGAGGACAACCCTGAAGCCGGTGGCAGTGGCGTTGTAGATGGCAGTGGTGCGGAGGTCATGCTCGCCGTAAAAGTCACCTCCGAGAGCGATGAGGTAAATGGGGCAGCTGGTGAACCCGGCCGCGGAGGTATCGACGGTGATGTCGTAGTAATACCCTCCTGTCGGCCTCCAGCCATACCTAGGGGTGCTCCGTCCTGAGGCCACTCCGTTGACGTTGCGGGCGTACAGGGTGCCCGGATCGTTGGAGCCGAGTGCGCTCCAGACTTTCATTCCGCCCGGGAGGAACCTGATGTCTCCATCACCGTCATTAGGCCCGCTCACGTAATCGGTCCTGATACCGCTGACGTACAGGGTGCCCGGATCGTTGGAGCCGAGTGCGCTCCAGACTTTCATTCCGCCCGGGAGGAACCTGATGTCTCCATCACCGTCATTAGGCCCGCTCACGTAATCGGTCCTGACGCCACTGACGTACAGGGTGCCCGGATCGTTGGAGCCGAGTGCGCTCCAGACTTTCATTCCGCCCGGGAGGAACCTGATGTCTCCATCACCGTCATTAGGCCCGCTCACGTAATCGGTCCTGACGCCACTGACGTACAGGGTGCCCGGATCGTTGGAACCGCCTGTGCTCCAGACTTTCACCCCGCCCTGGGGGAAGGTGATGACTCCCTCACCGCTGTTGGGCCCCTCCACATACCCGGTGAGCACGCCGTCGAACACGGCCTTGCCGGCCGTCAACGTCCCCTTCACGCCGGAGCTGTCGGAGATCTCCGCCCCTGTGCCGGTGATGGTGAGGCCCCAGTTGGTCGTGGTCCCCTGAACCCTGGGGGTCTTGATCTCGGTGGTGGCGGTGAGCGTGTCGAGTTCGAGATCGCGCACCTGAACGGTCGTGGTGAGGAAGTGCTGTTGCTGCGTGGTGGGGTCGGTGGCCCTGAGGATGTAGGTGGTGGCCCGCTTCGGGACGGTGGGCGGTGACCAACTGCCCCCGGAGACGGGGACGAACTGCGGCGCGCCCGGGTACATGATCGCGTAGCGGAAGCCGGTGGACCCCTGCCAGCTCAGCGTGAGCGTGTCACCGGGGTTCACCATGGCCTTGTCCGGATGGAAGCTGTGCGGCGCCGGGAGCTCCTGTGGCGCGGTCTTCGCCAGCGCCACCGCCGCGTGGCTGGTGCTCAGGCCCCCGGTCTTGGTTCTGCCGGCCTTCTCGGTCACCGCCAGCACGGCCAGCCCGGCGGTGGCGGCGAGGGTGACGTTCTCCAGCGTCAGCACCATGTGGTCGCCGGGGGCGAAAGGGGTTCTACCGCCAGGGGTGGTGGCCTGGGTGGCCTGGAAGGCGTTGGAGCCCTGCCGCTGGACGTTCACCGGCGACCGGGTGCCCGGCGGTGGGCCCGTCCATGTGCCCGGCCGGGTGCCCGGCCATGTGCGGTACTCGCCGTGAGGTGCTCCACGTCTTCCGGACACGGTGCCCAGTAGGGTGCTGACAGGTCTGGAAGGAAAGAGCGCGTGGCGGGAAAGAACTACTCCCAGGAGTTCAAGGACGAAGTCGTCAGAGCCGTCCTGGATGATCAGATATCGATCGGGCAGGCCGCGAAAGACTTCGGAGCCTCCCGGGAAACCATCCGGAACTGGGTGGCCAAGGAAAAGCGCCGCCGGTCCGGCAACACCGAGCAGGCGCGGGACGCCGCGGAACGGGCGCGGGTCCGCGAGATGGAACGCCGGATCGCCGAACTGGAGCAGGAGAATGCCCTCCTAAAAAAATGTGCCGCCTTCTTCGCGAAAGAGCAGCGGTAAGCGAGCGGTACGCGCTCGTCCTCGCGGAGGAGGCCGATTTTCCCGTGGCCATGATGTGCCGCCTTCTTCACGTGTCCACCTCGGGATACTACGAATGGAAGGACCGTCCGCCGTCGGCCGCCGAAAGGCGCCGGTACGAGCTCATGGAAAGGATCGCAGAGATATTCGACGACTCGGGCCGCACCTACGGCTACCGGCGGGTGCACGCCGAGCTGCTGCGGTCGGGCCGGGCGGTCGACGACGAGCTGGTGCGCCGGCTCATGCGGCAGATGGGGCTGGTACCCGTACAGGTCAAGCGGCGCCGGGGGCTCACCGTCGCCGATGCGCAGGCCGGTCCGATCGCCGACCTGCTCGGGCGGGACTTCACCGCGCCGGTGCCCGGAGCCAAGATGGTCGGCGACATCACGCAGATCGACACCGGCGAGGGACCGTTGTTTTTGGCCACGGTCATCGACTGCTTCTCCAAATCGGTTATCGGATGGTCGATCGATGTGCGGTATCCGGCGGCATTGGTGTGTGCGGCGATCGAGATGGCTGTGCGGCGTGTTCCGCCTCCGGCCGGTGCGGTCTTCCACTCCGATCGGGGAAGTCAATATACTTCGGCCGAGTTCGGCCAGGTGCTCGAGAAGCATGGGATCCGGGGGTCGGTCGGCAGGACCGGGGTATGTTTCGATAACGCGATGGCCGAGTCGTTCTTCGGGAAGCTGAAGACGGAACTGGTTCATCACCGGTCGTTCGCCACTCGTGCGGAAGCGCGACGTGCTGTCATTCAGTACATTGAGGGCTTCTACAATTCTCGGAGGCTGCATTCGGCGTTGGAATACCGGCCTCCCGTTGAGGTGCTCGACGAATGGCTCGCGAACAGTACGGCGGCTTGATAGAGTTCATTTACTCCGGTGTCCGGAAAACATAGGGCTCCTCACTCCGGCGCGGCGATCAGCACCTCCATCACCGAGGCCATCGTGCGGGCCGCCTTGCGCAGCTTGGGGAAGCGGATCGAGGACCACGACCGCCCGGGAATCCGGACCCGTCACCGCCGCGGAGAGGCTTTCAGGATCGGCGCGGGAGGCAGCCCGAACATCGATCCGCCGGTGCGCGCCATCGCGGCGATGTCCACCTCCCCCGAGCGACCGGTGACGTACGGGCGGACCGGCCGGTCGAACCGCGGATTGACTAGGAAGAGCACGGTGACGCGCCGCCGGAGCCGGTGGTTGCGGACCTGGTGGTACAACGGCCGCACCTGGCCGTCGGTCATCGACGTCAGCAGGCTCCCCGGCATCGCCAGCAGGTGCCCGTCCGGGACCGCGACGGGCCGCATCCGGCCGGCGGACTCCGTCTCCAGGCCGGGCCCGTCCGAGTTGGCCAGCGTGAGCAGGTGGCCGTCCTCGTGGCGGTCCTGCAGCAGGTCCCGCTCGTCGTCCCGGAGATACCAGTTGACCTCCAGGTAGGAGGAGTCGCGGAAGTCCAGCGCGGGTTCCGGATGACCGTAGTGGGCGGCCAGCCCGGTGAGGATGTCGTCGGCGGCCCGGGCGGCGACCGCCCAGTACGCGCCGAGGGCGGTGAGGAACGGCGCGATGTCCTCCCCGTTGGGGACGGTGCCCGGAGCGTCCGCCCAGTAGGTGAAGGACTCGTTCATGTCCGGCCGGTCGGGGCTGACCGAGTACTGGCGGCCGAAGGGGCGGAAGCCGAAGTTGAAGTCATCGCTGCCGTGACGGCGTTTGACCGCCTCGTCCAGGGTGAAGAACCGGGCGGCCTCGGCCCGCAACGTGGCGAGAACGCCGGCCTCCGCCGCCGTGAGGGGAATCGTCGCGTGGCCTCTGCGGAGGATCTCACCGGCCGGGCTGGTACGGGTCATGCACGTTCCTTCGCTGACGGGTTCTCGGGTCACGGCTCACTGACGGGTTCTCGGGTCACAGGAAGTACAGCTGGCTCAGCGGGGTGCGCTCGGCGGGCACGGAGCTGATGGGGGAACCGTCGAGTGTCACGGCTCCGGTGGCGGCGTCCACCCGGACCGATCCCCGCCGGTCGTTGCGGATCATGTCGGCCAGACCGACGGCGCGGGTGCCGCGGACGGCCACGCGACGCCGGCGCGTCGGGATGCCGTCGCCGCCGTCGTGCGCGGCCCGGCTGACGAAGGCGACCGAGAGGTCGGCCGCCGTCTCGCCGTACGCCCCGAACTGCGGTCCGAGGACGAGGGGCTCGCTGGTCTCGGTGGAGGCGTTGGGGTCTCCGGTCACGCCGTAGGCGGGATAGCCGGCCTTGAGGACGAGCTGGGGTTTGGCACCGAAGTAGCGCGGGTCCCACAGGACGATGTCGGCCAGGCGGCCGGGGGTGAGCGCCCCGATCTCGTGGGCCATCCCGTGGGCGAGGGCCGGGTTGATGGTGAGCTTGGCGATGTAGCGCAGCACCCGTTCGTTGTCGTCGCCGCCGGGTTCGGCGTCGCCGGCCTTCATCTTGGCGGCGACGGCGAAGGTACGGCGGACGGTTTCCCCGATCCGTCCCATGGCCTGCGAGTCGGAGGAGGTGATCGGGATGACTCCGAGGTCGTGCAGGACGTCCTCGGCCCCCAGCGTCCCGGCGCGGATCCGGTCGTGCGCGAGCCGCAGGGCCCCTGGATCGCCGGGGTCGAGCCGGTGGACCGTCGCGATCATGTGCAGGTGCTCGTCCATCGTGTCGCGGGTGAAGGGCAGCCCGGGGTTGGTGGAGGACCCGATGATGTTCGGCACCCCCGCCAGCCGCAGGACGTCCGGCGCGTGGCCGCCGCCGCATCCTTCGACGTGGAAGGCGTGCAGGGTCCGGCCGCCGGCGACGGCGAGGGTGTCCTGGACGAAGAGGGCCTCGTTGAGGGTGTCGCTGTGCAGCGCCACCTGGACGTCGTGCTCGTCGGCCACGGTCAGGGCGGTGTCGAGGGCACGCGCGTGCGCACCCATGTCCTCGTGGACCTTGAACCCGGACGCTCCCCCCTCGGCCAGGGCTCGGACGAGGGTCCCGGGGTGGGACGTCGAGCCGCGGGCCAGGATGGCGATGTTGACGGGCCAGGCGTCGAAGGCGCGGAACGCGTGCCGCGACTCGACCGGACTGGTGACCCCGCAGCCCCAGGTCGGCCCGAAGTTCTGGCTGACCACGGTGGTCACGCCGGCCGCCAGCGCGGCGTTCATGATCCGCGGGGAGACCAGGTGGACGTGGGTGTCGACGACGCCGGGCGTGGCGATGAGACCTTCACCGGCGATGACGGTGGTCCCGGTTCCGGCGACGACGTCGACGCCGTCGAGGGTGTCGGGGTTGCCGGCGCGGCCGACGGCGTGGACGCGGCCGTCCCTGATGCCGATGGACGCCTTGCGGACGCCGAGGAGAGGGTCGATCAGGACGACGTTGCTGACGATCACGTCGCAGGTGGCCGGGGTGGGCTCGGCCTGCAGGTGCATGCCGTCCCGGGCGGTCTTGCCGTAACCGGTCACGAACTCCTCGCCGGAGCGCTGCGCGTCGGACTCGACCCGGATGACCAGCCCCGTGTCCGCCAGGCGGACCCGGTCGCCGGTGGTGGGGCCGTGCAGTCGCGCGTACCGGAGAGCGTCGCTCATGGGGTGCCTTCCTGGGGTGCGAAGAGATAACCGGCGGCACGGGCACGGGCCAGGGCGGCCTCCCGTGCACCCGGGGCGTCGAGCGGGCCGTCGACCAGTCCTGCGAAACCGATCGCCCGGCGGTCGCCGCCCAGCGGCGTCAGCTCCACGGTCCGGGTGCTTCCGGGGTCGAAGCAGACGGTCGTGCCCACCGGCAGGGCCAGGCGGTGGCCGTAGGCGGCGGCGCGGTCGAAGGCCAGTGCCCGGTTCGTCTCGAAGAAGTGGAAGTGAGAGGTGACGCTGACGGGCACGCCGGAGGTGTTGGTGACACTCAGGCGCACCTGGCCGGTGGGCTCCGGCCGCGGACCGGCCGCCGGCAGGACGGCCCCGGGTGCCTCACGGGCGGCGTCACCGGCGCCGGGGATGGGGTCGGTGACGACGATGAGTTTCGTGCCGTCCGCGAAGACCGCCTCGACCTGCACCTCGGTCAGGATGCCGGGGACCTCGGGCATGACGTCGTCCACGGTGAGCACGCCGCGGGCGGCGGCGACGGCCTCGGCGAGCCGGGCTCCGTCCCGCGCGGCCTCGCAGGCGGCATGAGCGATCATCGCCGTGGCCTCGGGGACGTTCAGCCGCACCCCTCTGGCCAGTCGTTCCCGGGCGAGCAGCGTGGCCAGGTAGAGCAGCAGCCGGTCGTTCTCCGCTGGGGTCAGTCGCATGGGGGCTCCTGGGGGTCTCCGCCGGTGGGGGTCACTCTCCGATGACGACGCCGCACCGCTTGGCGTGGGCACGGATCGCCGCGCGGGCCCCGGCCAGGTCGTCGAAAGTGAGGTCGGGCATCAGGGCACGGGTGTAGTCCCGCATGGCGTCCTCCGGCGAGACGACGTCCCGCCGGAGCCAGGTGCGCGCGACCTCGGTGAGGGTGCGGTCGTCGGCGACGCTCAGCCCCAGCCGGTCGGCCGCCTGCCTGGCCGCCGCGGGAGAGGTGAGATAGGTGTAGTCACGCGCGCCGGGCTGCGGTGACAGCACCTCCACGTCGACCGCGGAGAAGACGCCGCTCCTGCCCCCCTCGGTGATGAGGGCCAGGATCCGCTCCACGTTCTCCGCCAGCAGCTCCTTCGTCATGCCGAGGTGGCCGACGACGAAACCGGCGCGGATGAGCAGGCCGTGGTCGCGGGCGACGGTGATGGCGTCGGAGTTGAGGCGGTACAGCCGCTCGGCCTCCGCCAGCACGTCGCGGCGCCGTCCGCCGACCGGCTTGTTCATCGCCGCCAGGGAGAGCGGTGTGCCCGCGTCCATACCGATCATGATCTGGCGGACGCCGAGCGAGGTGAGCAGCGCCGTCCTGCGGGCGTCGGCGATGCCGTCGGCGCGGCCGTAGCCCACCAGGACGGGCCGTTCCTCCGGCGACAGGGCGGACCACCAGCCGGGAACGTCGCGGGACATGCCGGACAGCAGCGTCGCGAACGTCAGCGGCAGCTCGTCGGCGGTCAGGTACAGGTAGTCGTGGCCGCTCGTCCAGGCGGCCTCCAGGGCGGACCACGCCTGCGCCGGGGAGAGCTGGTTCCGCCACAGGTGACCGGGCTGGATGGAGCAGAAGCTGCACGCGTCGTCGCCCGCGAACTTCACGCAGCCCCGCCCGATCTCCACGGGGACGCCGGCGGTGACGCTCCGGCCGAGCAGCTCCCGGATTCGCGGTGCGATGCGCGTCTGGAAGTGCTTGGTGTACAGCGGGGTCTGCGGGAAGCCGTGGTCCACCAGGGTGTAGTCGTAGTTCGCGAAGACGGGCTCGCGGTACGGCGCCGTGACGCGCACTCCGCCCCCGTCGCGGTGCACCAGGCCCGGGTAGGCCGCGGGGTCCACCTCCGCCCGCTCCCTCAGGGCCGCGATCAGGCGGGTGAAGGGACCCACGACCTCGTTGCCGACGAACCCGTAGTCGAGGCAGGGGGCGGCGTCCATGCAGGTGCGCGGCAGCGCGCTGAAATGGTCGTTGCCGACGACGGTGGTGATGCGCGGGTCGGCGTCCTTGGCGTGCCGCGCGATGAGCAGGCCCGCCTCGTAGTTGGCGGTCAGCACGCCGAGGCAGACCGCCAGGATGCGACCGGCGTTGTCGGTGATGTAGCGCAGCACGTCGTCCAGCGCGACGACGGTGCCGTCCACGTAGAGCGGCTTCAACGCCGCGTTCTCCTTGAGGGCGGACACCAGGGACAGCGCTCCCAGGCACAGGAAGTCCGACCAGTCGCTGTGCTCCTCGGGCCGGGTCACGGTCAGCAGCCGCCCGGTGATGACGGTGTTGGAGTTGGGGGGGACGATGACGAGGACTTCATCACGCTGCATGGCTGTCGCTCTCTGCCGCAGGGGTGGGGACGGTGCGCCTCGACGGCGGGCGGGGCGGTGCTCCGCGGGTGCCGGGACGCCCGCGGGAGGCCCTCCCCCGGCCGCTCACGGCTCGACCTGCCGCCAGCGTTCCGTCACGGACCGCTCGATCCCGTGCATGACGGCGGGCGAACGGAGCGGGTCCGCGGGGAGGCGGCCCTCACGCCGCCACAGGCAGCGGCGCAGCGCGACGATCACCGCCGCGTGACGGGCGGCGTCCCGGATCAGGCGGGTGTCCGGCTCGGCCTCGCGGCCGGCGCGGTAGCCGCGCAGCAGGCACCGGGCCCGCCGCACGGACAGGCTCCGGCGGCAGCACAGGCCCAGCACGGCCATCCCCACGTCCACCTCGGGGACGTCCAGCGAGCCGTCCTCCCAGTCGATGAAGACCAGGGTGCCGTCGTCCTTGAGGATGATGTTGTCCGGGAACAGGTCGGCGTGGACGGGCACGCGGGGGCCCGGGTGCTCCATCGCGTACCGGGTGGCCCGCAGCGTGGCGGTCGCCCACCGGCTGAAGGCGCCGTCCGGCAGCGATTCCAGGAGATCGGCCTCGGCGTCACCGAGGCGCAGGTGCGGACGCAGCGGGCTGCGGAACCCGGCCGCGGTGCGGTGGACCCGCCCCAGGAGCATGCCCGCCTGCTCGACGAGGCCGGGCGGCGGAAGCCGGGGCAGCGTGCGGCCTTCGACGAAGTCGCAGACGATGGCCGGCGACCCCAGGTGGGAGGTCACCCAGTCGCCGTCGCGTGAGGCGTGTATCCGCGGCACCGGGGCACCGGTCAGGAACAGGTGCCGCAGGAGGCGGGCGTACTGCCGGGCCGACTCCGGGGACCTCTTGCGCAGCACCGTCAGCACGACCGGCCCGGCCTGCGTCTCCACCCGCACGTGTGAGTTCTCCACGCCGCCGGCCAACGGCCGTGCCCGCAGGACGTCCAGGCCGTAGGCGGCCATCAGCAGGGCCACGTCCGTCTCCGGAGTCCGCCGGGCCGCCGGACGGCCAGCCGTCACCGGTGCTCCCCCGGCCCGGACATGGCCGATCTCATGATGTCGGCAACGGTGGCGCCGGGGTCGGTGATCGCGCGCAGCACGCGGTCGAGGTCACCCAGGCAGTCCTTGATCTCCGTCTCGGTGAAGGTCCCGGTCTTGTACGTGAGCGTCCCCACCAGTGCTCCTGCCCGCTCGTCGAGCACCCAGCGCTGTTCGATGCCGGTCGGCGCGAGCCGGGGACCGAGGTCCTCCGCCTCGATGTCCTGGCAGTGCGCGCCGGTCAGCGTGAGCGACTCGGGACGCATCGTGTTGAGCGCGACGGTCACCTGGTACAGGGGATCCGAGCCGAGACCGGCGTGTTCGCACAGGTCCTCCCGGAGGTCCTGGATCGGGAGGGCCTGATGCTCGATCGCCTCGGTGACCGCGACGCCGGCCTCCGCGACCAGTCGCGCCGCCGTCGACGCCGGGTCGATCCGCAGCCGGATGACGGCGGTGTTCACGAAGTAGCCGATCAGGTGCTCCACGTCCGGGCGTGCCCGGTTTGCGATCATCATGCCGATCCGGATGTCCGCGGCGGCCGTCCGGTGGTGCAGGACGAGCGCGAGAGCGGCGAGGAAGGGGCCCGCGAGACCACCGCGGGCGGTCTCGCGCAGGTCCCGGACCAGCGCGGCCGGGATGTGGACCCGTTCGACGTCGACGGGCGTCAGCGCCTCCGCCGGTGGTGCGGGACGTTCGGTGAAGGTCATCGCGGGCCACGGCCCGGTCAGCCGCTCCCGCCAGAAGCGCAGTTGCCGCTGCTCCTCGGGGCCGCCGCGCTCGCGGCGCATCCGGCGGCAGACGTCGGCGAAGCTGCGGGGCAGCGCGGGCAGGCCGGCGGGCCGGTCGAGCACCGCGGCGTCGTAGAGCGCCGACAGCTCGCGGTAGAGCACGCCGATGGACCAGCCGTCGCTCACCAGATGGTGGATCTGCAGGAGGACGACGTGCCGGTCGGTGCCGAGTTCGACGAGGTGGACGCGGAAGAGGGGGCCGCGCCGGGGGTCGAGGTCCATGGCCGGCGGCTGGCGCAGCAGTTCGCCGGCGCCGGGCGGGGTGCCCGGCGGGGCGGTGATCGCGCTGCGGGTCACGCGGTCGGGGATGCGGGCGGCGACGAGTTGCACCGGGGTGGCGTCCGGCAGCTGCCGGAAGGTGGTGCGCAGCGCCGACTGCCGGACGACGAGCGCGCTGACCGCACGCTGGAGGGCCCCGGCGTCCAGCGGCCCGTCGACCAGGACGGCGCCGGTGTCGATCGGCCGCAGCCGCGTCGTGTCGCCCGGGGCCGGCCAGGTGCCGTCGGCCAGGGCGAACTCGGCGTCGATGAGGCGCTCCTGCCCCGGGGACAGGGGTGCCGCCTCCACGATCACCGTGGGGTTCGGGCCGGGGCGGTGGCCGCTCATGCGCTGTCCTCCGGGAACACCGGCGGCGGGCCGGACCGGGCGGGCACGCCGCCGAGGAGGGTGTGCAGCAGGACGAGGCGGTCGCCGTGCGGGAACAGCCAGCGCACCGCGTCGAAGTCGATCCCGTGCACCGGGCACAGCCCCAGTCCGGCGGTCACCGCGGTCTGGCAGAGCAACTGCCCCATGTAACCGGCGGTGAGCAGGGCCAGGGGTTCGGCCTCGGCACCGTAGAGGGGGGCGGAGTCGGCGGGATCGGTCGTCAGGAACAGGGTGAACGCCGCAGTGCGGGCCACCGGCCGGTTGACGGGCCCCACGTGGATGCCGGTGTCCAGGTCGACGTCGGGGACCTGGAGGATCAGGTCGTGGGCGTCGGGGTGGTAGGTGTACAGGCCGCCGGTGATGCCTTCGACCCGGCCGGGACGCAGGTGGACGTGGACCTGGGTGGCGTAGAGGCCGCCCGCGGACGGGTAGAGGAAGGCGGGCCGGCCGCCGGCGTCGGTGCGGCGCATGCTGTCGAGGAGGTCGGCGAGGGCGGTCGCGGGCACCGTCTCGCCGGTGAAGGATCGCGGGGTGGCCCGCCGGGCACGGGCGGCCATGCGCCGCGGCGGGTTGCCCGGCAGGACGCGGGTGGCCGGGGCCGGCGGGTAGGCGGGCCGGGTGGAGCGGAAGGCCGCCCGGTCGTCGGGGTCGGTGAGCGGTGTCCAGCCGGTCCAGGGGGTGGCCGGGCTTCCGCCGGGGGCCGGGACGGCGGCGGGCCCGGCCTGCTCGACGATGGTGCGCAGCGTCGGGGCGTCGTAGAACGCGGCGAGGTCGGGCCTGCGGCCGCTGTGTCTCTGCACGGCGTTGGCCAGGCGGATGACGTCGACGGAGGTCAGCCCCAGGGCCAGCAGGTCGTCGTCGAGGCCGGGACGACCGGGGAGGAGGTCTTCCAGAGCGTCCAGCAGCCGCCGTTCCCAGGTCCGGGGCCGGGGCTCGGCCGTGGTGGTTTCCGGAGTGGCGGCCTCCGGCGGCATGGCGGCGTCCGTGCCGGTGTCCGTGGGGTCCGTGGCGGCGTCCGTGGTGGTGCCGGCGTCCGCGACGGCGGTGGCGGCGGTGGCGGCGGCGGTCCGGGCCAGCGCCGCCCGGTCGATCTTGCTGGTGGAGTTGAGCGGCAGCTCCGGGAGGGCGACGAGGGTCGCGGGAAGCATGTGGCCGGGCAGGAGCCGGGCGAGTTCGGTGCGGATGCCGGGGACGGGGCGGGAGGTGACGACGAAACCCGCGAGACGCCGGTCGGCGCGTTCACCGGTGACGACCACCGCGGCCTGGTCGACCCCGGCGATCGCGGCCAGGGCGGCCTCGACCTCGCGCAGTTCGACCCGGTACCCGCCGATCTTGACCTGGGCGTCGCGGCGGCCGAGGAACTCCAGTTCGCCGTCCGCCCGCCGGCGCCCCCAGTCGCCCGTCCGGTACAGCCGCCGGCCGGTGCGGCCGTCGAAGACGAACGCCTCCCGGGTGAGGTCGGGGGCGTCCCAGTAGCCCAGCGCGGTGCCGTGGCCGCCGATGTGGATCTGCCCCGGCGTCCACACCGGGCACGGCAGGAGCCGGTCGTCGAGGATCTCCACGCTCTGACCGGTCATCGGGGTGCCGTAGGGGATGCTCGCCCAGCCGGGGTCCACGTGCTCCACCTCGTGGAGGATCGACCAGATCGAGCCTTCGGTCGCGCCGCCGAGGCTGATCACCCGGCAGTCGCGGGCCCGCGCGCGGACGCGTCCGGGCAGCTCCAGCGGGATCCAGTCGCCGCTGAGCAGGCAGAGGCGCAGGTTCCCCGGGAGGGCGTCGCCGTCGGGCAGGGCGTCCAGGAGGAGCTCCATCAGCACCGGCACCGAGTTCCACACCGTGACGTTCTCGTCGCGGGCCAGCCTGATCCAGGCGGAGGGGTCGGTGCGCTGGTCGCGGGTGGGGACGACGACGGTGGCCCCGGCCGCGAGCGCGCCGAACAGGTCGTAGACCGCCAGGTCGAAGGTGAACGGGGAAACGGCCAGCAGTGTGTCGTCAGGGCCGACGCCGAACCGCTGGTTGACGTCGAGGATCGTGTTCAGGGCTCCCCGGTGGGGGATCATGACGCCCTTGGGCCGGCCGGTGGACCCCGAGGTGTAGATCACGTAGGCCAGGTCGCCGGCGGTCCGCGGCCGATGCGCAGGCGCCGCCGGCCCGGTGCCGGGGTGTTCCTCCTCATCGGCCAGGATCACGTGGACGCCGTCGGGGACGCCGGTACGGGCCGCCACCGCCCGCTGGGTCACCACCACCGACGCACCGGCGGCGGAGAGGAGTTCGAGGACCCGCTGCCGTGGCCAGGCCGGATCGACCGGCACGAAGGCGTGGCCGGCGATCAGTACGCCGAGCGCGGCGGCCGCCTGGTCGGGGCCGGGTTCGCAGAGCAGCGCGACGAGCTCGCCGCCGGGGTGCGCCGCCGCGATGCGGGCCGCCAGGAGCCGGGCTCGTTCGCGCAGTTCGGCGTAGGTGACGCGCCGCCCGTCGGACACGACGGCGGTCCTGCCGGGGTGCCGGCGGGCCTGTTCCAGGAAGGGCTCGTGCAGCAGGCGTTCGCCGCCGAGCGGCGGTGGCAGCGGCGGCGGGGCCGGCGGGACGGTCAGGCGAGGACGCTGCGGGGCGTCGGCGTGGTCGATCAAGGCGCGCAGGCCGGCCGTGTGGTCGTCGAGCATGTCCTGGACGAAGCCTTCGGGCAGCAGCCCGGCGACGGTGTCGAAGTTGACGACCAGCCGCCCGGCCACTTCGTAGGTCTGGTAGTCGAACAGGACCTGCGGGGTCTGCCCGATCCCGTACCCGATGGTGCCGGGAAAGGGGTCCGGCGCTTCGTCGGCGGGGGTTTCGAGGTCGAGGGTGCTGGTGAACACGACGGGTGCGGCCGCCGCGGTGGAGTCCGCGGTCCTCTCCCGCAGGTCGCGCAGCACCTCCACACCGCTGTAGAGGCTGTGGTCGAGGTCGTCCCAGAGCCGGCGTTGCAGGGTGCGCAGCCGGTCGGCGAACGTGGGCCCGGTCAGGTCCACGGCGGTCAGCACGGTCGAGGTGAAGTCGCCGACGACGGCGTTGATCCGCGGGTGCACGTCGAGCCGGTTGTAGACGGTGACGTTGACCAGGAAGGCGGTGGTGTTGGTGAAGCGGCCGAGGGTTTCGCCGAACGCGGCCAGCAACAGGGTCGAGAGGGTGCTGCCGTGGGCGGCGGCCACGTCGCGCAGCGCGCCGAGGTCGGCGCCGGGCAGGGTGGCCTGCAGGCGGGTGAAACGGGGGCGGGCCGCGGACCGCATTCTCGGGACGACCGGCAGCGCGGGCGGCGCGGGCAGGTCGGCCAGACGTCCGCGCCAGTAGCGGCGGTCGCGGTCGTAACGGCCGCCGGCCGTGACGGCGGGCAGGTGGGCCACGTAGTCGGCGAAGGTGAGGGGCAGGGCGGGGAGCCGGACGCCGGGGTCGCGGTAGAGGCGGTGGGCTTCGCGGTACAGGATCTGCCAGCTCAGCGCGTCGCCGATGAGGAGGTCGAAGCTCAGGAACAGGCGGGTGACGCCACCGGGCAGCAGGGCCGCCTCGACGGTGAACAGCGGCCAGACGGCGGTGTCGCGGCGGGCGTGGGACAGGCGTTCGCGGATGCCGGCGAGCCGGGCGTCGGCGTCGGCCGCGGTCCGCAGGTCGAAGGTGCGGATCCGGTAGGGCGGGACGCTCGGCAGGATCCGCTGCCTGCCGTCCTCGGTGATCACGGCGCGGAGCATGGCGTGGCGGTCGATGAGGGCCCGCCAGACGGCGGCGAGGCGTTCGAGGTCGAGGCCGGGGATGTCGGCCTCGGTGTACAGGTGGGAGTCGACGCCGCCGAGGTCGAAGCCGTCGTCGCGGCCGGCCCAGTACGCCTGCTGGATGCCGGTCAGCGGGAACGGCCGGTCCGTCTCGCCGGGGCCGGGGGTCAGCGGCGGAAGCGGGTCGGGGGGTGCGGCGTCGGTCAGCAGGAGCTCCCGCACCCGCGAGGACAGCGTCCGCGGGGTGCTCGACCTGAGCAGGTCGCCGAGGGTGAGGTCGACGGCGAGCGCCGCACGCAGCCGGGCGATGAGGCGCAGGGCCAGCAGGGAGTGCCCGCCGGCCGCCAGGAAGTCGGTGTCGGCGCTCACCGGGCGTCCCAGGACGGCGGCGAACGCGTCGGTCACGACCTGCGGGAGCGTGCCGTCGCCGGTGACGGCACCGGTCGCCGGCCCGGGAGACGGACTCGGCGGCGACGGCGGGGACAGCGGGAACTGCGGGGACGGGGACGGCGGGGACTGCGGGGACGGGGACGGCGGGGACTGCGGGGACGGGGACGGCGGGGACTGCGGGGACGGGGACGGCGGGGGCTCCGGTGACCGTGTGTCGAAGGCGGCGAGGCCGGCGGTCTGCGCGGCCAGGTCCGCGATCGGAGGGTCGGTCTCCGGCCGGAGCAGGCTCAGCATCCTGCGCAGGCAGGCCAGCGTGGCACGCGCGTGGGTGTCGTCGACCCGGGAGCGGTCGTTGACCAGGCGCAGGCGCAGACCGGCGAAGGTCTCAACGACGAGCACGAGGGGGTGCCGCGTACGGCCCCCGTCGGAGCGGATGCCCGTGGGGTCGAGCCGGAGGGCGCCGGGCGGGTGCGGGCGGCCGTCGCCCGGGTCCGGGTGCGGGTAGTCGGCGATGGAGACGACGCTGTCGTACAGCGCGCGGTCCTCGGGCAGTCCGGCCCAGGCGTGGATGTCGGCGGTGGAGCAGGCGCTGTCGCGGTCGGCGCGGGCGAGCAGGTCCTGGACGTGGCCGATCCAGTCGCCCGCGCGGCCGTGCGGCGGGCGGGCCAGGCGGAGGGGGACGGTCGTCGCGAGCGGCCCGGCGAGGGTCGCGGCGCCGGGAAACGGATGGGAGCGCCCGGAGACGGTGACGCCGACGGCGATGTCGTCACGGCCACGCTGACGCGCCGCGATGACGCCCCAGCACGCGAGGAGCGCCGCCGCGGGGGTGACGCCGCGTGCGCGGGCGAAGGAGCGCAGGGCCGCGGCCTCGTCGCCGGGCAGGGTGACGCCGTGCTGCCCGAACCGCTCGGCGGGAGCGGGCCGCGACGCGAGCGGCGGCGGGGGGACGTAGCCGTCGAGGTGTTCGCGCCAGTGTGCCCGCTGGTGGTCGCCGGGCCGCTCGGCGAGCCAGAGGGCGTAGCGGCCGAACGGCTGCGGGTCCGGGTCGGACGCGGCGCCCGTGTTGTAGCGCAGCAGCAGCTCCCGCACGAGCATCAGGTGGGCCCAGCCGTCCAGGATGCCGTGGTGGTGGGTCCACACGAGCTGGTGGTGGGCGGAGGCCAGCCGGTGCACGGCCAGGCGCAGCAGCGGTGGCCGGGTCAGGTCGAAGGGTTCACGCCGCTGCGTGCGCAGGAGTTCACGGAGGTTTTCCTCCTGGCGGCCGGGGTCCAGCCCGGTGCCGTCCACCATGTCGATGGTCACCTCGGCCCGGTCGAGCACCACCTGCTGCGGGTCGGCCGCCAGGTCCCAGGCGAAGCCCGTGCGCAGGATCTCGTGGTCGGCGATCATCGTGGCGCAGGCGTGCCGGAGGCGGGCGAGGTCGAGGACGCCGCGTAAGGGGAAGGCCGCCTGCTCGACGAACAGGCCGTCGTCCGGGCTGGTGAGCGTGCCGAGGAGGAACCCCTGCTGCGCGGGCGTCGCCGGGTAGAGGGCGGTGATGGTCTGTCCGGTCATGATCCCTCAAAGATGGCGGTGATCCGCCGCAGGTCTGCGGGGTCGAGGCTGCCCGGGTGCCGCACGGTGCCGCGTGCGGGCGGGACGGGGTCGGCGAGCATGAGGACGAGCCGGCGAGCGAAGGCCTCCGCGAGGCGGGCGACGGTCGCCTCGGCCACCCAGGACGGGCAGTGGCGCCACCTCACCTCCAGGCTGCCGGGCCGTGTCCAGCAGATGACCTCCAGGGGGAACAGGATGGGTTCGTCCGCCCCGCTCTCCGGTCCGGTCTCCGCTCCGCTCTCCGGTCCGGTCTCCGGCGTGAGGCCGGGGTCGGCGCCGCCGGGAAGCTCGCCCAGGTAGTTCAGCGCCACCGGGGGAAGCGGCCCGTCACGCCGCGTGTCGTGGCCGAGCCGGCGGTGCAGGGAGGCGATGAGCGCCTGCGGGTCGGTCAGCAGCGCGCGGTCGGCGACCAGCGAGTGGAAGGTGGTGAGCCACCCCACCACGGACGCCCGGTCGCCGCCGGGCAGGTCCCGGCCGTGGCCCTCCACGCAGACGACGGTGGGCAGGTCGGGGCGGACGTCGGCCAGCGCGGTGAGCAGGGCGGCCGCGAGCGCGGCGACGCCCCGGCGGGGCTCGGCGCGTTGCGCGGCGAGCAGGAGCTCCCGGATGGACGCGTCCAGGCTGGTCGCGAGGGTGCGCGGCGCGCCGGTCGCCCGGTGCTCGGCGGGGAAGACCACGGCGGGGCGGCCGGCCTCGTCCAGTAGGTCCGGGTAGCCGTCGGACGTCGGGCCTGCCGGGTCGCCGGTGGGACGGGCGTAGGCGTGCCACAGGTCGTCGGTGAGGATCTGGAGCGACACCACGTCGGCCACCAGGTGGTGGACGATCCAGACGACGCGGTCCCGGCGGGTGCCGTCGTTCCGGATCAGGCACAGGCGGAAGACGGCCGAGTCGAGATCGAGCTCCTGTTCCCTCCGTGCCAGGAAGTCCCGTACGGCGCCGTCGCGGGCGGCCGGCGGCGTGTCCGCCAGGTCGAGGACGTGGACCTGCGCCGGTGCGGGCGGGACCAGCCGGCCGGACCAGCCCCGCCCGGTGTGGGTGAAGACGGACCACAGCGCGGGATGCCGGTGGACCGTGGTCTCCAGGGCCGACCGCAGGCGGCCGGTGTCGACGTCGCCGGGCGTCTCGGTGATCCAGCGCAGGCTCCAGCGCCGCGGCTGCGCCGGGCGGGTGGCGAAGAAACCCGCCTGGTTCGGCGTCAGCGGGATCGGCCCGTACCGGACGGGTCCGCCGCCGGACCGCCCGGTGCGCGCCGCCGCGCAGATGCGGCGGAAGACGCGTCCTTCCATGATGTCGTGCACGCCGAGCAGCAGGCCGGCGCGCCGCGCGTGGGTGGTCAGCAGGACGGCCTTGACCGAGTCGCCGCCCTCGGTGAAGAAGTTGGCCTCCATGCCCGGCGGCGGGGAGCCGAGGACCTGCCGCCACAGGCGGGCGAGGGTGGTGACGTGCGGGTCACCCGGATCGAGCGGCCCGGCGCCGGCGGTGTCGCGGGACAGCGCGGCCAGGCGCTGGCGGTCGACCTTGCCGTTGCCCTGCACCGGCAGCTCGGGCAGGACGTGGAAGGTGTCGGGGCGGGCGTAGAACGGCAGGCGTGTCCCGGCCAGCGACCTGGCCCACTCAGGCAGCGCCGGCCCGTCGGCGGGGTCGGCGGGGACGAGGAAGGCGCTGAGGGTGGTCACCTCCCGGGAGGACACCGGGATCACGGCCGCGGCGGCGATGCGGGGGTCACCGGTGAGGACGCCTTCGATCTCGCCCGGCTCGACCCGGTATCCGTGGACCTTCACCTGCCGGTCGATCCGCCCGAGCATCTCCAGGGTCCCGTCGTCGCGCAGGACCGCCAGGTCGCCGGTGCGGTAGGCGTGCCCGCCGCCGGACGGATCGGCCGTGAAGCGGGCCGCGGTCTCCTCCGGGCGATCGAGGTAGCCGGTCGCGACGCCCGCCCCGGAGACCACGATCTCCCCGGCGGTGCCGGGCAGGGCGGCGGCGCCGCCGGGGTTGCGCAGTTCGATCGCGGTGTTCCAGATGGGACGCCCGATGGGGACGACCTCCGGGACGACGTCGCCGATCCGGATGGTGTGGGCACAGCAGCCGACGGTGGCCTCGGTGGGTCCGTACTCGTTGGTGACGGTGAGTCCGGCCGCGTCGGGGGCGAGTCCTTCCAACGCGGCGGCGGTCAGCTGCTCGCCGCCCACGACGAGGTGCCGGACGGCGTGCGCGATCCGCCGGCCGGGAAGGAGCGTGGTCAGGAGCCTCAGGCCGCTGGGCGTGACTTTCAGCGGGCTGAGCGCGTGCGCGCGGGACACGGCCTCGGCCAGTGCGTGGGGCTCGTCGGAGGGCAGCAGGGTGACCGTTCCCCCGCTCAGGAGCGGCAGGAACAGGCTGGTGATCGTCATGTCGACGGCGATCGAGGAGTGGACGAGGGTGCCGCCGCCGCGGTCGGTGCCGTAGTGGTGTGAAGCCCACCGCAGATAGTTCAGGAGGGAGGCGTGCGTGATCGGCACCCCTTTGGGGCGGCCCGTCGAGCCGGAGGTGTGGATCAGGTAGGCGAGGTCCTCCGGCCTCACGCCGGCCGGGGCGTCGTCGGTGCCGGTCACCGCCGGCAGGGTGTCCAGCAACAGCGCCCGCGAGTGGTCGGACGGGGCGAGGCAGCCGCTGCCGTCGGTGTCCGTCACGATGAGGCGCGGCTGCGCGTCCCGGAGGAGTCCGGCCACCCGGCCCGCCGGGTGGGTGGGGTCGACCGGCAGGAAGTGGGCCCCGCGGCGCATGACCGCCAGGATCGCCGCCAGCAGCGGCACTCTGCGGCTCATGCACACGGCGACGCGGTCCCCCGCGCCGACGCCCCGTTCGGCCAGCAGCCCGCCCAGCGCGGCGACGGCCGCGCGCAGGGTGCGGTAGTCGACCCGTACGCGGTCGTCGCTCGCGGCGCAGGCGTCCGGCGTGCGTCCGGCCTGTTCGTCGAAGACGTCGAGCAGGGTGCCCCCGTCCACGGGGCGGCTGCCGCCGTCGAGGCGCGCCGTGGCCGCGGCGGGGTCCAGCACCGTGGCGGTCACCTGTTGCGGTGTGCCGCCGAGCAGGTGGGGCGTCCGGGTGAGCAGGTCGCCCAGCCAGCCGGCGAGACGGTGTGCCAGGCCGGCGTCCAGGGCTGCGGGGTCGGCCTCCAGGCACAGCCGGAGGTCGTCACCGGCGAGGAGGGACTGCAGGTCGACCGCGACGTGGTCGACCGGGGCGTGCACGGTGCCGAGGCGGGCCCGGGTGTGCGGTCCGAGGGAGAACTCGGCCGGTGCGTCGAGGTGGCGGTAACCGACGGTGAACCGTCCCGTCTCCCCGTCGTGGGTGAAGAAGTCGGCGTGCTCCCCCGCCTCGTCGATCTCCGCGCGGCAGGCGCGTACCAGGTCGGCGAGTGATCCACCGGCGTCGCCGCGGACGGGCAACGGCACGCAACGCCCGAGGAGGCCGACCGTGCCGGGAAGCTGGCGCGCCGCCCCTTCGGCGAAGACGGCGATCGATCCCGTCTCGTGCGGCGCGATCCGGGTCAGCAGCAGACGCCAGGCGGTCAGGACGACCGCGTCCACCCCCGGGCCGGTCCGTGCCAGGGCGAGGACGGCGGCGCGGGCGGCTCCGTCGAGAGGCACCGGGACGCGGATGCGCGGGGCGGGTGGCGCCGCACGCAGGACGAGGCCGCGCGCCACCTCCTCGGCGGCCGTCTCGGGCCGCCGGCTCTCCCAGTGGGCACGCCCTCCGGCCGCCTCGGGATCGGTGAGGAGGTCGGCGAGGAACCGGTCGATCGTCTCGGGGTCGGCGGCGTCACCCGCCGGTTCCCCGGCTTCCCCGGCTGGGGAGCGGTAGGCGGCGGCGATCGCCCGCGCGGCGCGCAGCAGGCCGACCGGGTCGACGCCGCCGGTGGCGGGCCGCAGCAGCAGGAGGTGGTTGGTGTCCCCGTGACGTCGCAGGCTCACGATGGGCCGCGTCCCCGGGGACGGGGCCGGCGTCGTGCCCTTCGCGGTCCACATCGCGGCACCCCCCGGGCCGGTGACGAGACGCCCGCGCAGCGCGGGATGACGCCGCAGGACCTGCTCGGCGGCCGAGCGCAGCCGCGCGGTGTCGAGCGGTCCCGTCACCCGCAGGGTCAGGATCGGGGCGGCGCAGCCGGTCCCGTGCCGGGCGGACAGGTGCCGGTGTTGCGGGGCCCGCACCGGCCGGGTGTCGCCCTCGTCCGTCGGGCCGATCGCCCAGACGTCCTCTCCGGTGTGGGGGGAACCGTCGGCGGCTGTCACCGTCCGCCCCCTCTCATGGCGCGCAGGCGTTGCCGGACGAGGTCGCGGGCCTCGCTGACCTGGGGAAGCAGCAGGGCCCGCAGGCGGTGCAGCGCAAGCTCCGGCAGCGCGCAGAACGCCTCCAGGACGAGCGGGTACGCCTCGGCGACCCAGCCGGCCGGGACCGGTGTGTCCGCGGAGGCGTCGAACCGCAGCAGGCCCGTGCCGCCGTCGGCGTGTTCCCAGACGTCGAGCATCAGCGGGTAGGGAAGCGGCCACACCGCAGGCTCAGCCCGGGTGACCGCGCACCCGGGGAGGCTCAGGGGGTGGACCGGCGGCGGTTGCAGGGTGAACATGGTGTCGAAGAGCGGCGCCGGGGCCCGCCGGGCCACCAGGCCGTAGGGGACCTCGGCGTGTTCCAGTGCCCCGGCCGTTTCGTGCGCGGCCGCCGTCAGGTGGTCCGCGATGCCGGCCGACCAGTCGACGCGCGCCGGGACGGGCACCAGGTTGGCGACGAATCCCACCGTGCCGGAGAACGCCGGATCGGCGCGGTTGGCGACGGGGACACCGGTGACCACGGTGTCGGTGCCGGTGGTCGCGGCGAGAAGCAGCTGGTAGGCGGCGAGGTAGACGGTGAAGGGGGTGGCCGGGAGCCCCTGGGCCAGGGTGCGGACACGCCGGATCAGCGGTTCGCCGAGGGGGAACCGGATGTGGCGCGGATCGACGGGCCCGCCGCCGCGGGCGTCCCAGCGGGCCGTCCCCGCCCCGGGCAGGGAGGCCAGGACGGCCGTGACCGCCTCGTCGAACTCCTGGCGCCGTCGCCGTCGCAGCACGTGGTCGCTGTAGTCGGAGAACGGAGGACCGGGCGGCGCCGGCGGGCCGGGGTCGGCGTACGCCGACGTCAGGTCGCGCTGGACGAGGTCGACGGACCAGCCGTCGGCGGCGCTGTGGTGCAACGCCATCAGGAGCACGTGGTCCGCCGGCCCGAGGACGAGCACGGCAGCGCGCAGCATCAGGTCCCGCTCCAAGTCGAACGCCCGGCTGAGGAACTCGGTGCAGGCGCGCTCGATCTCCCGGTCCCGCTGCCGGGCGGGCACCGCCGTCAGGTCCGTGACCGGCAGCCGGAACTCCTGCGGGCACGGCCGTTGCACCAGGACGCCGTCACGGGCCGTCAGCACGGTGGCGAGCGCCGGGTGCCGGGCGACGACGGCCGCCAGTGCCCCGCGGAGGCGGTCGAGGTCCAAGGGGCCGCGGACGCGGTGCACGAGCGGGATGATCTGCGCGTTGCCGCGTCCGCCGATCATCTCCGCCGCCCAGATCCGCCGCTGCCCGTACGAGGCCGCGCGGGAGCCGTCCCCGGTGCCGGCGGGTTCGCCGCGCCGCGCCGCGGGCCGCCGGCCCGCGGCGGCCAGGTGCGCGACGCCCCTGACCGTCGGGGTCCCCAGCAGCCGGTCGGCCGGCACGTCCATGCCATGATCCCGGTGCAGCCGGGTGGAGATCAGGGCCGCCGTCACGGAGTCGCACCCGAGGCTGAACAGGTCGTCGTGGACGCCGATGGGCCGGACGCCGAGAACGTCCTCCCACACCTCGGTGATCCGGCGTTCCGTGTCGGTCTCCGCCGCCACGTACGGGGTGTTCGCCGGCCCCGGCCGTGACACCGGTCCGGCGTGGGCGGCCTCTGCCACCCGGGCGGCGTGCGGTGAGACGGGCCACCGCGGACGCGGTGACATCGTGTCGGGTGCCCCGGGCGGTGCCGGGGCGGGGGCGGTGCCCGGGGCCGCCTGCTGGACACGCCGCCAGTCCAGCCGGGACGCGGCCGAGGCGTCCACCGGTCCGGCGGCTCCGCCGGGTCGGGCCGCGAGGAGCGTGTGGGCGGCGCGCACGAAGTCCAGGGCCGGCCGGTTACGGGGTCCCGGCACGGCGTGCAGGTCGATGCCGCGCAGCCCGGTCGCGGTCGCCCGCTCGGCCAGCGCGCGGAGCATGCGCCACTCGACGTTGCGTCCCAGTGCCCGGCAGCTGAGGAAGAAGTCCCGCACCCGCAGCGTGTCGCCGTCGCCGTCGCCGTCGGGGTCGGGGTCGGCCGACACGAAGCCGACCAGGCCGTAGTCGCCGAACCGATCGCGTGCCCGCACCGACAGCGCGACCGCTCCGCGGGCGATCAGCTGGCGCACGCTTCCGGGGGTGTGCCGGCGCAGGAGGAGGTTGAACTGCGTCGTCCGGGCCGCCAGCTGGCTGATCCGATCCGCTTCGCCGTCCTCTGCGTCGGTCACCTGGACGTCGAGTTCCAGCTGCGCCAGGTAGTCGGCGACCGTGGAGGCCGCCGCGGCTGCCTCGCGGCGCCGCGCCTCGTGGGCGAACGACCGGAGACGGGACCGGTCCTCGGCGGTGCCGGGCGGGATGTCGAGCTGCCAGGTCGCGTGCAGCGCCTCCGGGAAGGCGTGTGGGTCGTCCGGAAGGTCGACGACGGTCAGCGCGGGGTGCGCGAGGGCCACCTCGGTACGTTCCGCCGGGCTGTCGTCGATGAAGACCAGCGACTCGGCGGCGAAGCCCAGCTCGGCGGCGACGGCCGACACGGTGGCCGACTTGGGGCCCCAGTCCGCGCGGACGAGGGTGAAGTCGCCGAGCGTCAACGGCATGCCGGGGTGGGCGGCGAAGACGGCCGCGACGTCCTCGGGGTTGTTCCGTGAGCACAGGCACAGCGCCCGCCCGGACCGCGCCTGGGCCAGCAGGAACTCCTGCACCCGGCGATAGGGGCCGCCCACGTCGACGTTCTCCGGGCCGATCTCGCCGCACACGCCGCCCCACAGTGTGTTGTCGGCGTCCACCAGCACGGCTTTGGTGACGGGACGCTCCACCGCCGTCATGGTGCGCAGCAGCGCTTCGGCCAGCTCCAGCGCGGCGGAGGCGGTGGGGGCGGAGGTGGGGACGGAGGCCGTGGCGGCGGAGACGGTGGGGGCGGTGGCGGTGGCGTGCCCGGCCTGTGCCGGGCTCGGGCGACCGGTCGCGGGGCCCGGATGCCCGGCCGCCGGGCGTGGCCCGACGAAGGAGAGGCCGCGTGCCGCCGCGGCGTCCCGGACCTGCCGCTCGTCGGAGGGCGTCGTCCCCGGCGGCACGGTCACGTACAGCGGCAGCGAGGAGACCCGGGCCCAGTGCGCGGCGGCGTCCGCCTGGCGTGCCAGCCAGGAGGCGTCGCGCCGCGGGACACCGCGGCGCCACGCGTACAGCATGAAGATCTCCGACCCGGTGAACAGGGCGTCCTGTTCGACGACCGTGTCGAAGCCGTGGCGGTCGAGCGTCGCGCCGATCCTGGCCAGCCGTCCCCCCACGTCGTGCACCTCCGCGACGATCTGGTCGATGAGATGCCAGTGCTCGTCGGCGATTCCGGCGAGCACCTCCTCCTCCGCCCGTTCCGCGTCGATCTTCAGCAGGTGGATCCGCTCCACCCGCCGGTCACGGATCCAGTCGGAGAGGCGGATCACCGGCACCCGGTGCAGCCGCCGCCCCGTCGTCCGGGTCCGCACGGTGGTCGCGAGAGCCCGCTCGACGTCCTCCCGCATGTCCGGGGTGATCCTCCCGTCGGCGGCGGTCCGGTGCCGGGCGTACCCCTTGATGATCTCTTCGTCGGCGTCCGCGTCGGTGTGGAACCCGGACTGCAGCGACGAGTGGGGGTAGAACGTGATGGTCCGCTCGCCCCGGGTCTCCCCCAGCGCGACGGCCGACACCGTGGCGTTCACCCGGTAGCGGTCGATGTTCGACCGCAGTGCCTCGGCGACGGCCGAGACGGGTTCGAAGGCGGTGACCCGGACGTTCTCCGCCTCGGCCGCCGCGAAGAGAGTGAAGAGCCCGATGTTCGCACCCACGTCCACCACGTGGTCCCCGTCGCAGACGCGCAGACCGTGGCGGAGATACCGCCGTCGGACGACGATCTCGTCGTAGAGCTCCCGGGTCTCGTTCGCGTTCATCTCGGCGACGGGTCTCCCGTCGGGCAGCGTCCCCGCCGGCCCGCCGGCGTCGTGGCCCCCGACGACGGGCGACCAGCCCACGCCGGGACCGGCGACGACGAGGTTCGCTCCCCGGCTCGCGGGACGCAGCCGGCCCGTCTCCCGCTCGGGGGCCCGTGTCTCCTCGGGTTCGATCCGCCGTACCCGGACCGGCAGGTCGATCGCCGCACCCCACGCGTGCAGGGCCGCGGCGACCTCGGTGAACCCGGCGGCGGCCAGGAGACGGATGTCGAAGAAGAGCTGGGGCACCCGGCCGGCCGTCGCCTCCGCGGAGGCTCCGGGGTGGTCGGCCAGGGCCCGGATCACGGCGGCCGCCTGACCGGCGAACGCCCGGAGAACCCCCTCGTCGGCGATATCCCGGCGCGCGGTGAGCGTCCATTCGACCCCGTCGTCGCCGACCCATACGAGACATGACAGCGGGTGGCCGGCTGCGGGCGGGACTCCGGTGTGCCGGTCGACGCGGAACGCGAACTCCGGCAGTTCGCAGATCCGCAGCGTCCGCCGCATGAGGTCCAGCGGGTCGTCCGGGTGCCGCCGCGCCGGCGTGCGCGTCCAGCTCTCCGCCAGGGCGTGCAGGGAGCGTTCCCCTTCGATGCCGAGGGTCAGGACGTCGGCCTGCCCCCGCGGCCCGTCCGGTCCCCTGCCTCCGTCCGCCGTGTGCACGACGGCGCATCCGCTGTTGACGGCCAGCAGGAAGGCGAAGACCGTCCGCTGCAGGTCCTCAGGATCCGCCTGCCCGCGCGCGGCCTCCCACGTCGGGGCCGGGCAGACGGGGACGGTGACGGCGGCCCGTGTCCGGCTCCCGCCGGGATCGGGCCGGGTCCAGCCGGCCCGCCAGTCCTGTGACGAGGTCGTGGCGAGCGGGTCGCCGCCGGCCCCTGGGCTCGTCCGCCCGGTTCGCCGGCCCTGTGATGAGTCGTCCGCGGTCATGGCGTGGCCAGCCGTCATGGCGTGGCCCGGTCGGAGCCGGCGGGTTCACCGACGCCGGCCGGGCGGGCGGGCGTCTCACCCGTGCGCGCCGGCCCGCGGTCGCCGACGACTTCGCGGATCATCGTCCACAGGGCACCGGCGGTGGCGAAACTGTCCGGGTCGAGCCGTTCGTCGGGGACCATGATGTCGAACTCCTGCTCCAGGCTGACCAGCAGGGTCACGGAGGCGAGCGAGTCCAGCCCCATGTCGGGAAGACTCGTCGCCGGTGCCAGCGTGCCGGCGCCCAGCAGCGGCAGGTGCCGGCGCAGCAACGCGTCGAAAACGTCCGGCCACGGTGTCGTGCTCATGGTCACCGGCTCCTCCGGGGTCGTGGTCATCGAAGCGTCTCGGTTCCTTCAGGCCAGCCTGACGGCGCGGTCCAGCACGCAGAGGGCACCGGTGGCCACGAGAAGGCGGTCGTCGGCGTAGTTCAGGCTGGCCGACCGCAAGTCGCGGAAGTGCCGTTCGAGCGGGATGACCGCTCCCCGGCGGTAGCCGATCGACATCCCCGCGAGCTGGACGAGCCGGTCGACCGCGTCGAAGGTGTGCTCCGCCGCGACCACCTTGAGGGTGTTCAGGTGGACCTGTGTCGCCGGGTTGTCGAGCGACTGCGACGCCGCCGACAGCTCCGCGACCTCCTCGCACACCCGGTGCAGGTAGGCGCTCGTCACCTCGAGGTCGATCCTTGTCCGCGCCAGGCGTTCGCGGACGAGGTCCGACCGGATGTCGAACGACGGCGGGCACCGCGGTGAGCGGACCAGCGCCACGAAGTCGCGCAGCGCGCCCGTGGCCGCCCCCAGCCAGCACGACGCCCAGGCCAGGTGCCCGTACGGGGCCATCACCTCGACCGCGATCTCGCGGAACCCGCCGGGCTCGCCCACCACCTGCTCATCCGGCACCGCGGCCCTGAGCGCCATGCTCACACTGCGCGTGCCGCGCATGCCCATGGCGTCCCACTCACCGCGATGCGTGATGTCCAGCTGCGCCCGGTCGGCGTAGACCAGCGTCAGCTGGTTGTCGCGGGCCTGTTCGGAGGCGCGCATGGTGATGAGGAAGCCTTCGGCGTACTCGCCGCCGGTGACCACCGGCGCCTCCCGTTCGAACAACAGGGTCCCGTCCCGGTCGGCCAGCGCCGCCACCCCGGTCATCAGGTGCCCGCCCTTGCCCGGCTCCGTGGTCACCGAGGCCAGATACAGCTCCCCGCGGGCGATGCGGGGCAGCAGCGCGGCCGCCAGATCCGCACTCGCGAAGCGGGCGAGCACCGCGACCTGCTGGCAGTGCATGGCCCAGATCAGCCCGGTCGACAGGCAGGCCGTGCTCAGCCGCTGCGCCACCGCCACCAGATCGGGCAGCCGGCCGCCGAGGCCGCCGTACTCGCGGGGCACCAGCAGGCCCATCAGGCCGTTGGCGCGCAGCGCCGCCAGCGACCGCCGTGGAAACTCCGAACGACGGTCGGCCTCCGCCGCGTGCCCGGCCAGAGTCGGCAGCACGGCCTCTGCCAGTTCCAGCGGAGTGTGCGTCACCGGATTCAAGTGTTCCCACTCGGTCGCGTGGGGGCGGCGGGTGGCCGGACGGCCGGCGCGGAATATGCGATCCCGGATTCACGATCCGGAATATGGGACGACGACGGTGTGAGTAAACTACTGCATCGAGGGTAATCATCACCATTTATGAGCATCGGTTGGCATGCTAGTAAACGATTTCCTTTAATGTCAATGCCCGAACCGAGTCCGGAAACTGTAATCAGTCGCTACGAATCGGTAATCCCGCGCGCGACCGGCCGCCCCGACCGGCTTTCCACGGCCCGTATCCCGGCGTCTCCGGCTTCGCCGCCCACCGCGCCTTCCGCCGGGTTTTGTTTTTCTCCGGGATGATTCTCCATAAATGGCCAGCCGTAACGGCCGGGGCGTCGTCGGCGTCGCCGTCCGGAGCGGTACGGGTGACACGGGTGACACGACCGGCGTCTCCGGGGCTCGGCCGGCCTCTCCGGGGGCTCGGGAGGCACGGCCGGCGCCTTCGGGAGGCACGGGCGGCGTCGGGCCGGGCGTTATCATCGGGCCGGGAACCGTCCCGGCCGCGCCGGCTCCGTGCTCGCGCGACACCGCGGTGAGAAGGCCGTCTCCCCCGCGGAACGACGAAAAACGACGAAAAACGACGAGAAGAGGAGGCGGCGGTGGCCGGCACACCTGGTGAGGCGATCCCGCTGACCGGGGGACGGATGACCGAAGGCGTCGTCTTGCGCGGCGGCACCGTGCGCAGACCGGTGAACGGCTCCTCTGCGTTCGTCGCGGCCCTCCTGGGGCTTCTGCGAGACAGGGGCTTCGACGGCGCTCCGCGCCATCTGGGGCAGGAGGACGGCATGGATGTCCTCAGCTACCTGCCCGGAGACGTCCCCGCGCGCTTCGGCGCGTGGTCGGACGGGCAGGTGGCGGCCGCGGGATCGCTGCTCCGCGCCTTTCACGACGCGACACGCGGGAGCGCGCTGGCGGGCCGCCACCCCGTGGTGTGTCACCACGACGCCGGGCCGAACAACACGGTCTTCCGCCGGGGCGAGCCGGTCGCCTTCATCGACTTCGACACCGCGGCCCCGGGCAGCCCGCTCGAGGATCTCGGATACATGGCCTGGACGTGGTGCGTCTCGTCCAAGCAGACCGTCCCGGTGGAACGGCAGGCGCTCCAGGTGCGGATCCTCGCCGACGCCTACCGGCTCCCCGACGTGGAGCGCGGCGTCCTGGTCGACTCAGTCCTGGAGCGCCAGCTACGGAACGCCCGCTTCTGGGGCGAACTGCTCGCCGAGCCCGGCACGGCGCCCGCCGATCCCGGCGTCATCGGCACGCGTATCGCGTGGAGCCGGCGGGAGCACGCGTTCACCCACGCGAACCGTGCGGTGTTCGACCGCGCTCTGACCTGAGCCGCCCGCGGCTGACCCCTGCTCGGACGCCCGCAGGTAGAAGCGCATGAGCTCGGGGTAGTTCGACGCGTCGGGGTTCGTCACGTGGATGAGGTTGCCGCCGTCGCTCGACCTCCCGGAGTGGTGCACCAGGACCCTCCTCAGATACGTCTTCATGGCCTGGAGCGCCGAGTTCTGCTGCTTCCCGCACATCATGAGGAGCCGTATCGGCCGGTCGACGAGGTAGCGCTGCATCCGCGGGTGGAGATCCGGTCGCGGGGTGTCGCCGTAGAAGACCATGTAGTCGTCGAGGGTGAGGATCATGTCGGTGACCTGCGTCACCTCGAAGCCCAGGGCGGCGGACGCCCGCGTCACGATGCGCGGCACGTCGACGGAGGGGAGCCCAGCCCACTCGGCGTGCAACTCGGCCAGGCGCCGCTGACAGCCGGGGACGTCGGCCGGCGGCCACTCGTACCAGGAGAAGGCGCCGCTCTCGCCCGCCACGTGTCTCCTGGCCAGGCCGGCTCCGGCCGCCGACTCCGGGAAGCAGGGGTCGTAGGCCAGGCGGTCCGGCTCGTCCAGGCCCGCCGCCAGGAACATGGCGAAGTCCGCCGCCCGCCTCCCCGGCATGACGCTGTTCTCCCCTTCCAGGGCGTCGGGCTTCAGGAAGACCGGCACAATCGACCAGTAGGAGACCAGGGACATGTTCTCTCTCTCCAATCACGCCCGGCGGAACGCGCACGCGGAACGCCGGGAAACGGGCACCGTCACCTCTTCGTCAGACGAACGGCGGACGCTCCGCCGGGGAGACCTCGACTCCGGTTCTGCTTCTGAGCCGCAGACGCATGTCTCCGTCCCATGACAGGAAGGCCCCGCCGACGTTCCTGTCCGCCGCGCTCCGCAGCCAGCGGGGCGAGCAGAACCCGCGCAGCCCGATCTCCTCCACGACGGCCGAGCCGAAGAGTTCGTCGAGGTGGAAGCAGACCCAGGCCACGGGCGGGCCGAGGTCCCGGTCGCGGATCAGCGCGACCGCGTCCGCCCTCTCTCCGGCCGAGAGCCGGTCCCAGGCACGCCACACGTCGGCGAACTGGCTGAGGCGCACGTCCGCCAACGGGTTCGTGTCGTCCACCCACCACGCCTCCCGGAAGAGGTGCAGGACGTGGAAGACGAAGTCGTGGACGGGGTCCAGGACGGGGATGCGGCTCCGGCCGCCTTCGTGGTCCACCGCGAGCGACGACGCGTTCGCGAGAGCCTCCGGCACACCGACGGCCCACCGGCACCCGAACCAGGTGAAGCTGAAGGCCACGTCGACGATGTGGTACCTGAAGTAGGGGTTCCCGCTCGGCCGGAAGAAGTGCGGCAGGTGGTCGGGGCGTAGTTTGAACAGCAACTTCGCCGGTCTCGGCATGTCGACCAGCTCCCGGGACGCGGGGTCCACCACCTTCCCGCCGGCGTAGCCCAGCTCTTCGACGACCTGCGCCAGCTTGGGGGCGTCCTCGGGGCTCACCATCACGTCCAGGTCGCCGAGGACGCGCGCGCCGGTCCCGTCGTAGAGTCTCGCCTGCGCGGCCACCCCCTTCGTGAAGGCGACACGCAGGCCCGCCGCCGCCACGCGGTCCGAGATGCGGGCCGCTTCACGCAGGTGCTCCCCGATCCTCAGCCTGTTGATGGTCAGGGAGTCCTTGAGGTGGCGCTGGACCCGGTTGTGGAGTCTCCCCAGCGTGCCGCTCCGCGTCAGATGGTCGGCGAGCGCCGGGGCGAGGGCGTGCCGGGCGGCGAACCCCACGAGCAGGTCGCCGTCCACTCCCCGGGAGATCATGGCCTGGGCCTCGTCGAAAGCCTCGTTGCCCGGCGACGCTATGGACACCCGCTCCAGCAGACGCCAGGTCTCGGGGATTTCATCGCGTTCCACGGCACTCCGTTCCGCCGCGTTCCCCGCGGAAACCCACTGCCCCGTGTCCGGGCCCTCCCGGCACGTTGCGGCGGGCGTCCGGGGTGCGCGGACCGGACGCGCCGACCCGCCGATCGGTCCGCCGGTTCGTCCCGGGCCGCATGACGTGGCACGCGGCCTCCCCGCGACCGGCCCGACGGGAAATCAATACTTTATCACCGCTGATGCCATCCCTTTTCGACTCCAGATGTGGCACGAGTTTTTGATACATCAAATTCCGATATAAGGTCAAGAGTTGACGTCCGACCGCCGTTATTGTTCTCATGGGATTTCCGATATCTTCTGGAATTCCTTCCGGAACGGCGCGACGGCGCACGACCGCTCTCATTGACGGATTTCCCGGGCCGGATCCCGCCCGGCCGCCCGCGGACGACCGGCGCCGGCCTGCGGGCCGGCGTGGCCGGTGCCGGATCGCCGGTCGACCCCGTGCGGGAGGCGGCGGTCCGCGGTCGTACGGAGCGCGGACGCCACCGACCGCAGCGGCCGGGGGCCGAGCAGGTCGGGGAACGTCACGCCGGTGAAGCCCAGCTCCGCCAGCCGGTCCAGCACCGCGGGCACCCGGCGCGCACGGCCGCCCTGCTCGGCGTAGGAACGGCCGAGCACGGCCCCCGCCAGTCCCGCGCGCTCCCGCAGGGCCGCCAGCAGGGCCTGCTCGGCCTCGGTGTCCGGCCGCGCGGGAGGTTCCGGGAGCCCGCCGACGAGGCGGACCGCGTCCGGCAGCACCACACCGGGCGTGTCCAGCGCGGACGCGACATGCTCCAGCACCGCGCTCGGCGGGATCGCCGCCCGCACCGTCGCCACGACCGCGCCGTCGGAGGCGACGGTCACCGCGGCGTCCTCGACGCCCGGATGCTCACGCAGCAGGCGTTCGGTCCCGGCGAGGTCGAGCACCCTGCCGTCGGCGGTGCGCAGCCAGTCCGTCGTACGCACGGCGACGCCCAGGTCGGACGGTGCCGGGTCGTCTCCTTCCGCGGCCCGCCACACCAGTCGTTCCGCGGCCCGCAACAGCTCGGCGAGGTCGTCGGCCGGCAGGATCGCGGCGTCGGCGTCGAAGGACAGCAGGGCGACCTCGGTGATCTCGTCGACCACGGCGAACAGCGTGGTGTCGGGTTTGCCCTTCCCCGGCCCCCGGGTCGTCTCGGTCCGGCCGAGCAGGTCGCCGTCGAGCGTGCCCGCGTCCTCCCGGCGGCCGGGCGAGCGGCGGGCGGTGGGCTTGAAGTTGAAGATGGTCGGCAGGGTGACCGCCGTACGGCGTTCCCCGGTCGCCAGTGCCCGCTGCTCCAGCATCTCCGCGTGGTCGTAGCCGCTGTGCCTGGCCGCGACGAGCTGGGCACGCCAGCACGACCTGGCGAGCAGGGAGAAGGCTCCCGTCCCGGCCGCGTCGACGTCGACGAGACCGAGCTGGATGAACGACCCCACCGACGACTCGTAGCCGGTCGTGGGACGGTTGTCCACCACCGTCGTCCACGACCACCGGTCGTTGCCGGTGTACCGCATGAGCACCGCGGTCACCGCGGCCATGAGCACCGCCGACGCGGGCAGGCCGAGCCCGCGGGTGACCACGGGCAGGGCGGCCGCCAGGGCGGGGGAACGCAGGTCCACCCGGACCCGGCCCGGGTGCGCCGGGTCCGGCCGGTAGGGGAACAGCGTGGTCGGGATCGTGCGCAGCCGCTCGGCCCAGTACGTCATCGCGGCGGCGGCCCTCGCCTGTTCGGCGGGCGTGCGCTCCTGTTCGGCGAGGTCACGGGGCTGGCGGACGGCGGGGAGCGGGGCGGTCACGCCTGCCGCCGCGGCGGCGAGGCCGTCGCCGAGCTGGGTGGCGAGGAGGTCCAGGGTGCGGGCGTCGGCGGCGATGTGGTGCACCATGAGGCACAACGTCCGCGGCCTGCCCGCCTCGGTCACCACCGCCGCCCGCAGGGGCCACTCGGTGTCCAGCCGCACCGGTACCCGGCCCAGTTCGGCCGCCACCTCCCGGACCCGGGACGGCACGTCATGCGGCTCGGCGGGCACCACGCGCAGCGGCGGGCCGGCGGGCGGATGGATCACCTGGTGCGGGTCTCCGTGCTCGTCGGTCCGGATCGTCGTGCGCAGCGCCTCGTGGCGGCGCACGCACTCCGCCAGGACGGCCCGCACCCCCGCCAGGTCCACGCCGTCGGGGACCGGGACGACCTGGCGGAGGTTCAGCGCGGCGCGTGCCGGTTCCGGGGCGGCGAGGCTGTTGCACCACAGCATGAGCTGGCCGCGGGTGAGCGGGGCGTGCGGCACGGGTCCTCCTTCTGGTGGGGCCGGTCAGGCGTAGGAGCTTGCGGTGGGCCGGTCAGGCGTAGGAGTCGACCTGCATTCGGTGCAACTCGGCGTAGAGTCCCCGCCGGGCGGCGAGATCCTCGTGCTTTCCGACCTCGGTGATCCCGCCGTCCTCCACCACCACGATCAGGTCGGCGATCCGGGCGGTGGACAGGCGGTGGGTCACGAACACGGTGATCGCACCCGTTTCCGAGACCTGACCGGCCGTCTCGGCGTACCGGCGGACCAGGTCACGCTCGGCCGGGGCGTCCAGGCTGGCGAAGGGCTCGTCGAGCACCACCAGCAGCGGCCGGGTGCGCATCGCCGCCCTGGCCAGGGCGAGTTTCTGCCACTGCCCGCCGGACAGGTCGACGCCCCCGTCCAGGCTGCGGCCGAGCGGCGTCCGCAGGCCGTGCGGGGTGGCCGCGACGACGTCCTCGGCACCCGCGGCCCGGATCGCGGCCTCGACGCGGGACTCGTCGTGCATGTGGGGGAGATCCCCGATGCCCACCGCCTCCGCCAACCGCAGTTCGAAGCGGTGCCCGTCCTGGAACGCCGCCGTGACGGCGCTCTGCCACGAGGCGGGCTCGATCGCGGTCAGCGGGCGGTCGTCGACGGTGATCACGCCCGTGGTCGGTTCGTACAGCCCGCAGAGCAGTTTGATCAGTGTGCTCTTGCCCGCCCCGTGCGGGCCGACGACGGCCACGCTCGTCCCGGCGGGGATGGTCAGGTCGATGTCGCGCAGCACGTCCGCCTCGCTTCCGGGGTAGCGGAAACAGACGCCGCTCAGGGTGATGCCGGAGCGCAGCGTCGCCGGCGCGGCCCCGCCGGAGGCCGGGGTGAGGCCCGCGTCGAAGTCCCGCAGCCAGTGATAGCGGTCCAGCAGGCCGACCGCCCGTTGCAGCGCGGTCACGCTGCCCGCCAGCGACGTCGTGGACCGGGTGAGGGTGGCCGTCAGGATGACCACCATCATGAGGTCGCCGAGTCCCGCCCGGCCCTGTGAGATGAGCCAGGCGACGACCGCCAGGGCACCGGTGTAGGAGGCGACCAGGATCGCCGACCCCGCGATGGCGAACCGCGCGGTTCGCAGGTCGGCTCTCGCCTCGATGGCCGACGCCTGTGACCAGAGCCGATCGGCGCGCTCGTCCAGGCCGTCGCCCGCCGCTCCGATGCGGATCTCGGAGTTGGCGTCCGGGGACAGGCACAGGCCGGTCAGGTGCTGCTCCAGCCGTGTCAGCGGGGTGGCCCGGTCCAGCAGCGCGGTCGCCTTCCGCTGGCCCGCCGCCCGCAGCAGCAGGACCGGCACCCCGGCCGGCACCATGAGGGCGGAGAGCGGGTGGACGGTGAGCATCAGGGCGATGCCGAGCGTGAGGACGACCGCGGTGTTCGCCACACCGCCCACGTTCCACAGGGCGGAGGTGAGCCATGACTTGCGTGCCCGGATCAGGGCGACGCGGTCGAGGTAGTCGGGGTTCTCGACGTGCCCGATGTGCGGGACGCCGGACACCGCGGTGAGGACCTGCCGGTCGACCTCCAGACCGATCCGCTCCCCCAGTTGCAGTTCCAGGTTGGACTGGACCCTGCCGATCGAGGCCGCCGACGCCGCCAGGAGGCCCGCGGCGACTGCGGCGGTGACGCACCGCGTCCACCGGCCCGCCACGGCGGCGTCCACCATGTCGCGGATGAACCACACCTCCGCGATCACGACGGCGCCGCCGGACAGCAGGAGGACCGCCACGACGAGGACGTTGCGCCGGTCGGCTCGCCAGGCGAATCCCAGCAGGGCGGCGAGCACGCCCAGGCGGGTACGGGTGCTGTGGGTGTCGATGACTGACTCCTCGATCAGGAGACCCGGCCGTGGACCAGGGCGGCCTGCAGGTGGTACCAGCGGGCGTAGTCCCCGCCCCGGGCCAGGAGTTCCTCGTGCGTGCCCAGTTCGCCGACCCGGCCGCCGGACAGGACCGCGATCCGGTCGGCGTGCCGCACGGTGGCGAAGCGGTGGGAGATGAGGACGAGGGTCCGGTCCGCCGTGGCCTCGATGAGCTTGCGGAAGACCCCCAGTTCGGCCTTGACGTCCAGGTGCGCGGTCGGCTCGTCGAGCACGACCACGCTCGCGCCGCTGCCGGCCGCGTAGAACGCCCTGGCCAGGGCGATCTTCTGCCACTGCCCGCCGGACAGGTCGGTGCCCCCGCGGTATCCGGCCGACAGCACCGACGAGAGCCCGTCGGGCAGGGCCTCCACGAGTTCCCGGGCCTCCGCCTGGTCGAGCGCCTCCCGCAGTGTCCTGTCCGCGATCTCGGGATCGTTCAGGGCACCGTTGCCGAGACGCACGTTGTCCTCGGCGGACAGGTGGTAGCGGACGGGTGACTGGAACACCACGGCGAGCCTCGCCCACCAGGCCGGGAGGCCGAGCGCGGCGATGTCGGCGCCGTCGGCGGTGATCCGGCCCCGCTGCGGGGATTGCAGCCCGGTGAGCAACCGGACGAGGGTGGACTTGCCCGCCCCGTTGAGCCCGACGATCGCCAGCTTCTCACCGGCGCGGATCTCCAGGTTCAGCCCGTCGAGCACCTGGCGGTCACCGTTCGGGTAGCCGAACCCCACATCCGTGAAGCGGATCATCGGAGGTGCGGTCGCGACGGTGTCCGTGCGGCGGATCGCCGCGGGTGCGGCCTCGACCGTGCCGCCGGGGACGGTCGCGGGGGCACGACGGCCGAACCGGTCGAGCAGCCTCCGGTACGCCGCCGCGGACACCTTGCCGTAGTCGACCACGAACGGTTCCAGGCCCAGCGCGGACCCGGCCAGCAGCAGGAGCGCGACACGCAGGTGGAAGAGCAGTTCCGCGGCGGTCAGCTCACCGCGTGCCGCCGCCATGGCGATCAGGACGAAGACCGGCACCGCGGTCAGGGCGGACATGCCCAGCACGATCCACTGTTCCCCCATGACCCGCATGCGCTTGCTCCACAGGGGCGTGAACCGGGCCAGCGCGACGCGCTCGTACTCGCTGACGAACCAGCCGGCGAGGCCGAAGATACGGATCTCCTTGGCGGCACGGGCACCGGTGACCGTGTCGGCCAGGTGGTCGGCTCTGCGCTGCAACGGCTGCGTCCGCAGCGCGAGGGTGCGTATCCCGCCGGTGCCCGCCCACTGGCGGCGCAGCAGGGCGTTCTGCGCCAGCACCAGCACCAGCGCCGGCAGGGCGATCCACCACGAGAAGACGGCCAGCGCCGCGGCCGCGGCGACGGTGGCCGCGCGGCGGAAGCACAGCGCCAGCTGGGCCGTGGCCGCGGCGCCCGCCGTGTGGTGGGAGTACCCTTTCGTCACCAGTTCCAGGTCGTCCTGGACGGACTGTTCGGCGAGTTCGGCGGGGGTGGCCGCGTCGAGCGCGATCCGGCGGACGCGGTGGCGGACGCGACCGTCGACCTGCCGTGTCACCCGGTCCCGGAGCGGTTTCTCCAGCGCGGACGACGCCTGGGTGAGCAGCATCATGACGGCGAGGGCCAGCAGCGGCCCCAGGGCGTGGTCGAAGGCCGTCGCCGCCGCACCGTCCACCAGCAGGCCCGCCAACGCTCCCAGCACGTACGCGACGGCCAGCGGCGCGGCGACCTGGAGGACCGACACCAGGACGAGCGCGGCGACGGAGCCGGTTCCCGCGTGCCGCAGCAGCCCCAGCAACGCCATGTCACCGCGCGGCGAGAAGCGCGGGGGGCCGGAGGACGTTCCGGGTCTCTCCGTGACGGTCATGAGGTCATGCCTTCGTACCTCGCGTGTTCGGTGGTCGGAAGCGGACAGGCGACCGCGGGCCGGGTGCGGGGGTCTCCCGGCCGGTCCTCCCGTCGCCCGGACGGTGATCGGTGCGGCGATCGGTGCGGTCTCACCCGGCGGGTCCGGTCTCACCGCCGGGTGCGCCGGCCGGGATGAGGTCTCCCAGGTCGCCGAGGCAGCCGGACGGGTCGAGGGGCGGGCACTCGAACCCGGCGCCGCGGTCGCACCTGACCTCCCCCGGCACCGGCGGCGGACCGGGGTTCAGGTCGAAGAAGACGGCGAGGGCGGCCGAGTCCGCGTCCAGGTGCCTGATCCGGTCGACCCACTCCGGAAGGGGCACGACGGGCAGGCCGAGAACGTCGGCGATCACCTCGTCCAGGCGGACCGGAGGCAGCGGGGCGAGGTTGAAGACACCGGTCGCGCCGGACGCCGACAACCCGGCGATCGCCCGCGCGGCGTAGTCCACCGGGGTCCACGGTTCGGCGACGTCCAGCTTCGGCCCGGCCCCCGCCAGCGCGCCGGCCCGCAGGATGCGCCGGAGCAGGTCGTTCGGGTTGGGGCCGCCCACCACCCGGCCCAGGCGGTAGACCGCGGCGGGCAGCCCGCGCTCCAGCGCCTGCCGTACCAGCTGCTCGCAGACCCACTTGCTGCGCCGGTAGCCGTCGCGCAGGCCGTCGTGCGCGGCGACGAACTCCTCCGCCACGACGGCTCCGGCCGGGGCGACGGCCAGCGTGGAGACGTAGTGGAAGGACACGCCCAGCCGGAGCAGGTCCACGGTGGCGGTCACGTTCACCGCGCGCAGGCTGGAGTACGCGCGGGTGACGCTGACCTCGGCCGCGTTGTGGTAGATCACGTCCACGGGCGGCAGAGCGCCGGTCCAGCCCGGTTCGGCCAGATCGGCGGGCACGGCGCGCACTCTCCGGTGACGGGGCAGCCGGCCGGGGTCGCGGACCGGGCAGACGATCCGCGCGTCCGTGGTCGCGAGCAGTTCGGCGAGCAGGCGCCTGCCCACGAACCCGGTGGCCCCGGTGAGCAGCACGTCCCCGGGCGTCCCGGCCCGTCCCGCCCGCCCGGTCCGCCGGGGGTGCACGTCCCGCGGAAGCTCGGCGTCGGCCCGCCACGTCCCGGTCCCGGACGCCCCGGGGGTTCCGCCGCCGAGCGCCAGGGCCAGCTCCGCCGCGGTGGGGTGGCGGAACACCAGCGTGGCGGGCACGTCCCGGCCCAGATGGGCGGCGAGCCGGTTGACCACCTGGATGGTCTGCAACGACTGCCCGCCCAGCGCGAAGAAGTCGTCGCCGGGCGACAGGCCGGTGACGCCGAGCACTTCCGCCCAGACGGCCAGCACCGTCCCGGTCAGGTCACCGGCCGGCTCGGGCGCCGGTCCTGCGGTTTCGCGGAGCAGCGAACGGTCGACCTTCCCGGAGGCGGTCCGCGGCAGGCGGTCGGCGTACACGTACGCGCCGGGGACCACCGCCGCGGGCAGCCGCCCGGCCAGGTGCGCGCGCAACTCGGCGGGGCTCACCGGCTCCGATCGGCCGGGATCGGTCACGACGTGCGCGACCAGGGACCTGACGCCGCCGGCGCCGGTCCTGCCGACGACCGCGGCCTCCCGTACCGAGGGGTGCCCGAGCAGCGCGGCCTCGATCTCCGCCGGGTGCACCCGATGCCCGCTGATCTTGAATTCGTCGTCGGTCCGCCCCAGGTACACCAGCTGCCCGTCCGGCCGCAGCCGGACCCGGTCCCCCGTGCGGTAGGCCCGCCCGGCGAACGGCTCGCGCAGGTATCCCCTGGCCAGGCCGCCGCCCATCAGCACCAGTTCGCCGTCGACGATGGCCGCGCGCACCCCCGGCAGCGGCCTGCCGATGGGCACCTCGTCGTCGCCGGGCGGCAGTTCGGCGACGGTCGCCACCACGGTCGCCTCGGTGGGACCGTAGGTGTTGAACAACCTGACCCCGCCGCCCACCGCGGCGTGCCAGCGGGCCACCCACTCGGGCAGCGCCGCCTCCCCGCCGATGATCACGGTGCGCACGCTCGCCGGAAGCACGGCGGTGCCGGCGGACAGGGCACGGACCACCTCGTGCCAGTACGCGGTCGGCAGGTCGAGCACGGTGACGCCCAGGTCGCCGCAGGCTCGCAGCAGCCGCGCCACCGACTCGACCATCTCCTCGGTCCGCACCACCAGCGTCGCCCCCGCGCACAGGGTGAGGAACAGCTCCTCCACGGAGGCGTCGAAGTGCAGAGGCGCGAACTGCAGCACCCGGTCCTCCGACCGCAGGCCGTACCTGTCGGTGGCACCGGCGACGAACTGCGCCAGCGCCTCGTGACCGACCGCCACCCCCCTGGGGCGGCCCGTGGAGCCGGAGGTGTACATCACGTACGCCAGCCCGTCCGGGGTCGCGTCCCCGCGGCGACCGTCGCCCTGTCCGGTGTCCCCGCGGCGCTCGACGCCGGAGGGGGTGATGAGCGCGTCGGGCCCGGCGTCCCGGAGCACCGCCTCGACGCGTGCCCTCGGCCAGGCGGGGTCGAGGGGCAGGTACGCGGCACCGGCGAGCAGTGTGCCGACGATCGCGGTGACCGCCTCCGGGCCACGGGGAAGCATGACGCCCACCAGACAGGCACCCGCCACCCGCCCGGCGACGTCCCGGGCCCGTCGTAGCAGCTCACGGTAGGTGAGGCTGGTTCCCCCGTGCTCGACGGCGACGGCGTGCGGCCGTTCCGCCGCCCGCGCGGCGATCAGCTCGGCCACGGGCACGGCCGGCGCGGGCAGGGGGCCGCCGTCCAGCGGGCTGCCGTGCCGCGCCGGGCGGCCGCGGAGGAGGTCGTCCAGGTGGCCCAGCCAGCCGTCCAGGTGGGCTTCGAGGTCCCGCGCCGAGTACGCGCCGGGGTTGGCCTCGACGTCCACCCGCAGGCCGCTCCGCCCGGAGACCGTCACCGACAGGTCCTCCACCGGGCCCGCCGACAGGTTGCGCACCACCCCGCGTGCCCGGCCGAAACGCAGCTCGGAGCGGAAGGGCAGAATGTTCACCACCGGGCCGAACAGCCGCCGCTCGCCGCCGACCAGGCCCAGGTCGCGGCGGAGCCATTCGTGGCGGTAGCGGTGGTGCGGCCTGGTCGCGCGGATCTCCCCGGCGACGTGCTCGGTCAGGGTCGCCAGTGTGGCGTCGTGGGGAACCGGCACCCGCAGCGGCACCATGTTCATGGCCATGCACGGCACCTTGAGCGCCGCCGAGCCCAGCCGGCCCATGACCGGCAGGCCGAGCACCACCTCGTCCGCGCCGGTCTGCCTGGCCAGGTAGCCGGCCGTGGCGGCGATCAGCACGTCGGGCCACCCGTTCCCGAGGTCGGGCACCTTCCCGGTGCGGCGCAACGTCGTCCGGGAGACGGGGGCGGGCCGGGCGAGCAGCGCGGCGGGGGGCAGGTCCGCGCACCGTCGCAGCCAGAACGCCCGGTCGGCGTCGCGTTCGGGCGAGGCGGCGTAGGCGCCGGCCTCGGCCACCGCGCGCGCGAAGGACTCCAGGGAGGAGGGGCCGGCGGCCGGTGGACGCCCGTCGTAGGCGGCGGCGACCCGCCCGGCCAGCAGGGCGAAGGCGTAGCCGTCGGCGGCGATGTGGTGGATGCGCTGGAACCACAGGTGACGCTCGTCGCCGAGGGTGAACAGCGCCTGGGTGAACAGCGGCCCCGCGGCCAGGTCGACCGGCGTCGCCAGGTCGGCCCGCATCCAGGTCTCGGCCTCGGCCTCCGAGGCGACCTCGGCCAGGTGCAGCGTCCACGGCCGCGGGGAGAGGACCTGCACGCCGTCGCGGAACCGGACGTGCAGGGCCGGAGCGTCGTCGATCACCTGCCGCAGGGCCCGGGAGAAACGCTCCACGTCCAGCGGGCCGACGATGTCGACGCACTCCCCGGCGTTGTAGACCGGGCTGGCCGGATCGAGGGCCTGACCGGTCCGGATGCCCTCCGCGGCGGGCGTCAGGGGGAGCTCAGTCACCGGCAAGCTCCGCCCACGCCCGCAGCGTGGGACGTTCGGCCAGGTCGGTGAAGTCCACGCCGAGCCGGTCGGCGACCATCATCAGGCGGACGGAGTCCAGCCCGTGGTCGAGCAGGTTGTCGTCGTCGCCCGGCAGGGGGCCGTCCAGCAGCGAGGCCACGTACTCCCTCATCCGAACACCTCCGGTGTGAGGAGCCCGGACTGCGGCCGTGGGAAGGAGGTCAAGAGCGCACCGCCGTCAGCTCCTGTGCCATGCGCTTGGTGGAGTGCACCTGGCCGCAGCGCTGCGCGGTGTACTCCAGCGCCGCGCGGTGGTGGGCCGGGGAGAAGTCGGCGACGGCGTCGGCCACCACGAAGGGCTGGATGTCCCGCATGAAGGCGTCCAGCGCGGTGGCCTGCACGCCTATGTGGGCGTAGACGCCGACGATCAGGAGCTGGTCCCGGGATCCGAGCCGCTCGGCCAGGTCGGTGCGGACGAAGGCGCTGTAGCGCCACTTGGTCAGCACGGCCGAGGGGTCGCCCGGCTTGAGCGCGTCCACGATGGCCGCGGCGTGCGGCTCGCCGCCCAGGCCGTGCCCCCAGAAGTCGGTCAGCAGCCCGCGCTGGCCGGGCGTCTGGCCTCCGGGCTGGGCGGAGTAGTGCACCGGGATGCCCAGCGCCACGCAGAGCTCGCGAAGCGCCAGGATGTTGTCGATCACCTCCGGGATCGGCGCGGACTCGAACGGGGCCAGGAAGTGGTTCTGCATGTCGTGCACGAGCAGCGCGACGCGTTCCGGCTCCACGCGCCAGCTCGTCCTGTTCTCGGGAAGGTCCACGGGCAGGTCGTACGGCTTGATCACGGGCAGCGCCATCTCACTGTCCTCCTCGCACGGCGGCGCGCAGCGCGGCGCGCAGCTCCCTCTTGCTGGTCTTGCCGACCCCGGTCGAGGGGAAGGCCGCGACGATCTCCACCCGGTCGGGCACCTTGTACTCGGCCAGGCCGCGCGAGCGCACGAACGACCTGATCTCCGCCGCCGAGGGCGGCGGCCCGTTCGGGACCACGAACGCGCAGGTGCGCTCGCCCAGGTAGGCGTCGGGCACCTCGACGACCGCGGCGTCCAGCACGGCCGGGTGTTCGAGCAGGTGGCTCTCGACCTCCTCGGGTGAGACCTTCTCCCCGCCCCGGTTGATCAGGTCCTTGGCCCTGCCCTCCACGACCAGGTGACCCGACGGTGTCAGCCGCACCAGGTCGCCGGTGCGGTAGTAGCCGTCCTCGGTGAAGGCGGCGGGATCGGCGTCGCGGTAGTAGCCCCGGATGGTGTACGGCCCGCGCGTCAGCAGCTCTCCGACGTCGCCGGGGGCGACCGGACGGCCTGCGGGGTCCACGACGAGCAGTTCGTCGTGCGGTGAGATCGGGCGGCCCTGCGTGGTCTCGACGATGTCGTCCGGGTCGTCGGCGCGGGTGTAGTTGACCAGTCCCTCGGCCATGCCGAACACCTGCTGCAGGCGGCAGCCGAGCACGGGACGGACCTGGCGGGCGGTCTCGGCGGCGAGCTTGGCCCCGCCGACCTGGAGCAGCCGCAGGCTGGACAGGTCGTGGGAGGTGCGGGCCGCGGCCCGCAGCCAGACCAGCGCCAGGGGCGGCACCAGCGCGGTGACGGTCACCCGTTCCCGCTCGATCAGCGGGAAGGCGACGTCGGGGGTGGGCCGGGGTGCCATCACCACCCGGCCGCCCGCGTGCAGCACGCCCAGCACGCCGGGGGAACTGAGCGGGAAGTTGTGCGCTGCGGGCAGCGCGCACAGGTAGACCGTGCCGGTGTCCAGCCCGCAGATGCCGGCGCTGGCGCGGACGCTGTAGAGGTAGTCGTCGTGGGTCCGGGGAATGAGCTTGGGCAGCCCGGTGCTGCCTCCTGACAGCTGGAGGAAGGCCACGTCGCCCGGTTGCGGCCCGTCCTGGGTGCCGGGGTCTCCGTACGGCAGGGCATCGGCGTGCAGCACCCGGGCCTTGCTCGGCACCTCCAGCTCCCGGGTGGTGAGGTAGGCCGTCGCGTCGCTGTGCTCGACCAGATGGGCGATCTCGGTCTCGCGGTGCGCGGGCAGGGCGAAGACCGGCAGCACCCCCAGCCGGAACAGCGCGAAGACGGCTTCGAGGAAGACGATGTCGTTGGGCAGCTGGACCACCACGCGGTCACCCCGGCGCAGGCCCAGGCCGCTGAGCCCGGCGGCGAGCCGGTCGGCGGCGTGGTCCAGCTCCGTGTAGGTCAGGCCGCGGTCGCCGGCGACGACCGCCACCCGCGGCCCGTGCTTCCCGGCCAGTTCGCGCAGCCAGGCGCCGAAGGTCTGGCCGCGCCAGTAGCCCAGGGCCCGGTAGCGGGCCGCCTCCTGCTCGGGCCAGGGGGTGAAGTCAGGCATGTGTGAGTCCCAACGCGCGTAGGGCGGTACCGAACTTGGCGGTGGTCTCGGCGAGCTCGGCCTCCGGGTCGGAGTCGGCGACGATCCCGGCCCCGGCGAACAGGCTGATGACCGAACCGTCGGCGATCGCACAGCGGATGGTCAACGCCCACTCGCCGTCGCCGCTCGCGTTCTCCCAGCCGACCACGCCGGTGTAGAAGTCCCGGTCGAAGGGCTCCAGCTCCGCGATCAGCCGCCGGGCCGCCTCGGTGGGGACGCCGCAGACGGCGGGGGTGGGGTGCAGGGCCGCTGCCAGCGTGAGTGAGCTGACCCCGGGGTCGGCCAGTTCGCCGGTGACGGTCGTGGACAGGTGCCACATCGTGGCGGTGCGGGTCAGAACGGGTTCGGCGGGCACCGTGAGAGTGCCGCACAGTGGTCGTAACGACTCGGCGACGGCGTCCACGACCAGGGCGTGCTCGTGCCGGTCCTTGGCCGACTCCAGCAGGCCCCGGGCACGGGAGCGGTCCTCGGCGGGATCGGCGGACCTGGGTGCCGACCCGGCCAGCGGGTTGGCGGCCACATTCCGGCCTCGGCGGGAGACGAGGAGTTCGGGGCTGGCGCCGAGCAGGACGCGTCCGTCGCGCAGCGGCACCGCGAAGGTGTATCCGGCCGGGTCGTGCCGGGCCAGGGCGGCCAGCAGCGGGGTGAGACGGCCGTCGAAGGGGATGCGGAGCGAACGGGCCAGGACCACCTTGGCCAGACGGCCCGAGCGCAGGTGGGTGATGGCCTCACGGACCGCTTCGACGTAGCTCTCCGGGTGTGGAACGGCCTCCTCCCGCCCCAGCAGATACTTGTATCTCAGGTGGTGTCCCGGCGGGACGAGCGTGGGTGCGTGCCGTACCGACCGGGGGATGACCAGGCACGCGTCCGTGGCGGAGGAGAACGGGACGGCACCCACGACGATGGGGTGCTCGTGCCCGGCCGCCGCCGCGCCCCGCAGCGAACCGCCGACCCGCGCGGCCAGGTCCGCCAGCCCCCCGTCGCGCGGCGGGGAGGACACGGTGAAGTAGGCGCCTTCGGCCAGCAGGGCACCCCGGGCCGAGGAGAACACGAAACAGGAGTCGGCGCGGTAGGCGGCCAGCAGACTGCCCGCCGGAGCAAGCCCGACGTGGGCCCCGATGAGGGACACGGTGCTCCAATTCTGTGCAGGTCAGACGCCGAGCGAGGCGCCGCCGTCGACGTAGAGGTCGTGCAGGGTGATGTGGCGGGCCCGGTCGGAGACCAGGAAGAGCACCGCCTCGGCGACGTCCCCGGGATCGGCCACCCGGCCGAGCGGGATGCCCACGCGGAACAGCTCCGGCGCGCCGGCGACCGGGTCGCCGGACGCGATGGACGACATCGCCCGCTGCATCTCGGTGTCCGTGGAACCGGGGGCGACCACGTTGCAGCGGATGCCGTACTGCGCCAGCTCCAGTCCCAGGCACTTGGTGAACATGGTCGCCGCGGCCTTGGAGGCGGCATAGGCGGCCATCCGGGCACGGGGCACTCCGGCGGCGTTGGAACCGACGGTGACGATGACTCCCTTCCGGCGGGGGATCATACGCCGCGCGACCGCGCGGGAGGTGTGGAAGACGCCGCCCGCGTTGACGGCGAAGGTGCGCTCCCAGTCGGTGTCGCCCATCTCGACGACCGGTCCCAGGCAGAGCACACCCGCCACGTTGACCAGGATGTCGATCGGCCCTCTGGCCCGCTCCGCCGCGTCGACGGCGTGCTCCACGGCGGCGGCGTCACTGACGTCGACCGCTTGTGGCTCGGTCACGTCGAGCACCGAGACGACCGCCCCCGCGCCGGTCAACGCCCGGGTGACGGCTTCGCCGATGCCCCGGCCACCACCGGTGACCAGGGCGTGCCTGCCGTGGAGTTCCAAGCCGACCCCCTCGCTCTGGTAAGGCTCGCTCAAGCTAGAACGAGATCCACAAGGGGGTCAAGGTCAGGTAAGCCTTACCGTCAGGAGAGGGCGTCATGCTCTGGACGGAGCCGGCGGCCATGATCCCGGGGACGGTCACGGGGCGGACCGACGCCGGCGGAGAACACCGGAGAAAACCGCACCGGAGACACCGCCCGAAAACATCAGACGGGTATCCCCGTCGGCGCCCGGCCTGTTTCCCGATCATCCGGCCGACCGGGGAGGAAACGACACCGCTGCTTTTTCCGCGTGACGCCCTACGGATACCGCCGAAACGCGAAACCGATGACCGGCCCGCCGAAAACCTCGCCCCCGGGCAGGTCACCCGGCCGGACCCGGCAGGCGGCGCGGGAAATTCCACCACCGGAATTCAACGGTGAGAATGCGAAAGACGGCCGCGCACTCTCATCGGAAAGGCACTCGCCGGCGACCCCGACTTCCGGACGCCGTGCGAACGCCGGAGGTTTTATCCCTCTCCTCTCCCGCACCCGAGAAGGACGGTCCCGTCGTCCTCCGACACGTCCGGCACACCCGTACCGGCCTCACTGCAATGATCAGATTCCGGTGTGAACGTACGCGGCCCACAACGAAGGGCTGGCCGCATACCGCTCGCGTAACGCGCGGACGGCCCAGTGCAGGGCGACGGCGGCGTCCCCGGTCCGGGGCGGGCGGGCACCGCCGCAGGTGAGACGCCCGTAGAAATCCTCGGCCAGGTCGGCGGCGCTCCCGTCGTCGACGGGCCACATCGTACCGATCACCTGCCGGTATCCGGCCAGCTGGAAGGCACCGGTGATGTGCACGGCCTCGTCGGCCAGCCGCTGGTTGACGCGGGTGGTGCTGCACGCCGACAGGTAGGCCAGTTCCGCGTGGGCGAGGCGGAGCCCGGAGATCGCGGTGACGGTGAGCGGCCGGGTGACGTGGTCGTGCAGCAGCAACCGGCTGCCGGCGGGGACCTCCCAGTCGCTGAGACCGTGACAGGCCAGATGCGCGACCCGGTACAGCGGCAGAACCTCCAGCAGGACGTCTCGGGTGGCCCCGGCACCGGTGAGGAGCAGGGAGCCGGGCAACAGCCGCGCCAGGCGCCCGACCTCGGCGCGGACACCCGGGAGATCGGGGGCGTCGGGGGTGACGGGCATGGCGACGACCACCGCCGCACCCCGGGTCACCTCGGGCGCCGGCCCGCCGAGGTCGGCGGTACGGCCGCGGCGGGCGTGGGCCAGCGCGCGGACGGTGGAGGTGTAGGAGGAGACGACCCGGTCCAGCGCCGTCGCCGGCCGGCCGGTCCGCCCGCCGCCGTCGTCGTTGCCGTCTTCCGCGGGAACGTGACGACCGGCGGCGTGCAGAGGCAGGAACACCGCCTCCCCCACCGGACACCACCACACCCGCGGCCGGATCCCGGCCTGCCCGGACTCGCGGACACCGCCTCCGGCCTCGGATCCGACGGCACCGGCCTCGGCCCCGGACCCATGGACGCCGCCTACGGTCTCGGACTCATGGAGACCGGCCCTCGCCTCGGACTCGCGGACACCGCCTCCGGCCTCGAACGCGGCGGCCAGTTCGGGGCTCTCCAGGATCGGCCCGGTGATCTCGTCCCACAACCACCCGAGCACCGCGTTCATCTCCCCGTGGGCACCCGGACGCCGCCCCAGCTCCCCACCCTTCGCGTCGGCGACCGCCGCGAGGAAACGGTTGACCTGGTCGATCACGATGGGACGGGTGAGACGCGGCAGCTCCACCAGGCGTACCGGACGCCCGGCGTCCGCGGTGAGGAGCAGCGCGTCACATCGATGATCACTGATGTTGACCACGATGATCGGGCCGTCGACGGCCTGCCGCCGCAACCGGTCGACGGACGGCGGCAGCATGAACCGCTCCAGGCCCTCCATGCTGCGGATCCGGGCCAGCAACTCCTCCCATTCCCGTGCCAGGGACCGCCGTCGCTCGGCGACCTGCCAGATCGCCCCGGGCACGATTCCGTCCCCCGAGGCGACGTCCCGCGGCCCCGTCCCCGCACCGTCGCCACGCGCCGAGCCGGTGAGGGCACCGAACGGACCGTCCTCGGAGAGGGGATCAGGAGCCGGACGGTCGGCGGCGTCCAGGGCGTCGCGCAACTGCGTGAACCGCCGGGCCAGCTCCGGAGCGCGCACCCGCAGGTCCGTCAGGTCGCCGTGCGCGGCCATGGCCTCTCCCAGCAGTACCCCGCGTGCCTGCTCCAGCAGTTCGACCGCGCGCTCCGGCCGCCCCACCTCGATCGCCGCCGCGGCCGCGTCCGCGGCCAGCCCGGCCACCTCGCCCAGGCCGTGCTCACGGTCTGCGCGTCTCAACCGGCGAGGAGCCAACCGGGGCAGCAGCGCGATCGCCTCCTCGTAGGCGGCCAGCGCTTCCGCACCGTCACCCGCCCTCATCAGGGCCTTTCCCCGCCGGTGATGAGCGATGATCCGGACCGTCACGGGAGCGGCCGCCGCCTCCGTCGCCTCGGCGAGCACCGCCCTGATCTCGGCCGGCACCGCCGGCTCCCCCGAGCGCTCGTGGAGGAGCCGCAGGGTGTCCGCGAGGTTGCACAGGAAAGCGGCACGGCCCGGATGGCCGGCATCGGTGACGGCGACGGCCCGGCGGTGCGCCTCGACCGCCTCGTCCAGCACCCCCGCCTGGCCGCCCTCCTCGTACCGAAGCCGCAGGGCGTTCCCCAGGTTGGACAGCAGCCCGCCGTACTCGGCGCGACGCGGGGCGGCGGCGACGGCTCGACGGTGCAGCCCGACCGCCTCGTCCAACACCTCCGTCCGTCCGGTACGCAGGAACAGCAGGACCAGGGCGTTGGCGAGATTGGACAGGTAGAGCGGGCTGTCGGGCTCGCCGGGGGCGGCGGCGACCGCCTCGCGTCCCGCCCTGACGGCCTCGTCGAGCGCCTCCGCCCGCCCGCTGCGCTCATACGACGAGCGCAGCGCGTTCCCGAGGTTGGACAGGTACGCGGCCCGGTGGGACGTCTCGGAGGAGGCCGCGACCGCCGCGCGGTACATCACGACGGCCTCGTCGAGCGCCTCCGTCTGACCGGTCCGCTCGAACAGGGCACAGAGGTTCCGTCCGAAGCCGGAGAGGTAGAAGGCGCGGTTGGGGTTGCCGGCCGTGGCGGCGGCGGCCTCCCTGTCCACGTCGAGGGCTTCGTCCAGCATGTCGTCCCGGCCGGTCCGCTCGGCCAGGGCGTGCAGGGCGAGACCGAGGCTGAACAACCGCACCGCGCGCTTGGGATCGCCGGAAGGGGTGGCGGCGACCGCCTCGCGGTGCAGCCCGACGGCCTCGTCGAGCGCCTCCGTCCGACCGGTGCGCTCATACAGCAGCCGCAGGGACAACCCGAGGTTGGACAGGTTCATGGCCCGGCCGGGATCGCCCGGGGCGAGGGCCGCGAGCGCCAGCCGCCCCACCTCCACCGCCTCGTCCAGAACCTCACCCCACCCGGTGCGCTCATACGACAACCGCAGGGACAGCCCGAGCTCGGACAGGTTCACGGCCCGGCCGGGATCGCCCGGGGCGAGGGCCGCGAGCGCCAGCCGCCCCACCTCCACCGCCTCGTCCAGAACCTCACCCCACCCGGTGCGCTCATACAGCAACCGCAGGGCCGACCCGAGGAGGAGCAGGCGGGTTCCCCACTCGGACGAGTCGGGGGCGGTGGCGGTCACCGCCTCCCGGTACACCGTGACGACTTCGTGCAGCGTCTCCTCCCGCCCGGTCCGCTCGAACAGGGTGTGAAGGGCCGCGCCGAGGGTGAAGAGCCGCACGGCGCGTTCGGAGTCATCGGGACCGGTGGCGTCCACCGCCCGCCGGAGCACCGCGACGGCCTCCCCGAGCGGATCCGCCCGCCCGCCGTGCCCGCTGAGAATCTGCAGGGCGAATCCGAGACCGAACAGGAAACGCGCGCGGCCGGGATGGCCGGGAGCGAGGGCGGCGACCGCCTGCCGGTACAGCTCGACGGCCTCGCGCAGCGGCTCGGCCCGCCCGGTGTGCACGGACGCCGCCCTCAGCACCTCGGCGAGGTCGAACAGGAACATGGCCCGCTCGGGACGCCCCAGGGGGATCTCGGCCAGCAGCCGTCGAAACAGGTGCGCGCTGGCGTTCAGCTTCTCCAGGGGGACCTGTCCGTCAGTCATCTCCGCCCCCGCCACGATCGCTGATCGACGACGAACCGTGCCCGGCGACCCGCCCCCACGACCGGGCGGCGACGGAACCGCGTCGGCCACCGCGCACCTGGTCGATCGGACGACGCCGATCTACACTCCCTGTGATCAAAACCCCGCAGAAAAGCAATCTCAGTGTTCCAGAAGGCAGCCATGACGGGGACGGAAGGAAGAAAAAGGTGACCGACACGGCGGACCGGATCAAACGCCTGTGCGTCCTCCTCGAGGAGGACGACATATGGGACTACACCGAAGAAGCGGGGGCAGGCCACATACTGCGCCAGATCGTCACCGCGATCGGGACCGGCGCACCGGACGACACCCTGCGCCGACGACTGGACGCGATCGACGACGCCATGGCCGCCGCGGGATTCGGCACGGTCACCCGGTCCGCGCGCGTCTTCCGGCCCCTCCCCCACGCGCGGGGACACCCGGTCGTCCACGCCTGGGTATGCCCGGCCCGTGTTCCCTGTGCCCGCGCGGAAACCCACGCCGGCCGAGGAGGACCACCGGTGTGCGCGGCGACCGGGCAACCGCTGGCCCTGGTCCGGTTACCCACATGAACGTCTTCCTCAGCGAACTGGGCAAGAAACTCGCCGAACGCTGGCTGACGCTGCTGGTGCTGCCCGGTCTGATCTATCTGACCTGCGCGGCGATCGCCCTCACCCTGGGGCAGCGCAACGCCCTGAACCCCGCCGCGCTGGGGGACGCCGTCAACCGGCTGGCCGCCCAGCCCTCCATGGCCACACCCGGTGCGCTCGTCCTGCTCGTCGCCGGCGTCCTGGCCGCCGCGGCGGCGGCCGGACTCGCCGCCGCCGGCCTGGGACGGCTCACCGAGCGGGTCTGGAACGCCGAAGGACGGCACCGGATCATCCGCCCGCTGACCGGAATCCGGCGGAAACGCTGGGACAGGGCCGACGACCGCGTCCGCGAACAGATCAGGTCCGCCGCCGCGGCGGCCCGCGACCACGCCCGCTCCGGCACCCCCGCCCCGCCCGCCGCACAGGTGGCGGCCCTGATCGCCGCCCGGCAGGAGATCGGGCTGACCCGCCCGCAACGGCCCACCTGGATCGCCGACCGGCTCCGCGCCGCCGACCAGCGCGTTCACGAGGCATACGACCTGGACCTGACCGGTGCGTGGCCCCGCCTCTGGCTCGTCATCCCCGACACCGCCCGCGCCGAACTGGGCACCGCCCATGAGGCCTACGCCTCGGCGGCGCGCCTGACCGGCTGGGCGGTGCTGTACCTGCCGCTGACCGCATGGTGGTGGCCCGCCCTGCCGATCACCGTCACCGTGGCCGCCGTCGCCTGGCGGCGCGGCCGGTCCAGTGCCGGCACGCTGTCCGACCTGATCGAGGCCACCGTGGACCTGTACGGCCGGGACCTGGCCCTGCAACTCGGCCTCTCCTGCGAGGGGCCGCTGTCGCGGCGGACCGGCCTGGCCATCACCGCCACCGTCCGCAAGGATCCCGAGACCCGCCACTCCGCCATCGGAACGGATCTTCCCGGGCCGGCGTCCGAGGCGGGGCCGCTGTCCTGACGTGAACCGGGTTCGCCACGCCGGCCGGGCGTGTCCGAGGAGTCGCGGCCGGCGCCGATCGCATGATGATGGGTGTGGATGCGCGCCGGTTTCGGGCAGCGGACGTGGTGCCGCTCGTCGACCAGTTACGCTGCTGTTCGGCGCGCCGGGTGCGCGCGGACATCGTGGCCGCCTTCGCGACCGCGGCGACCCTGCTGCCGCAGGGACTCGCGTACGGCACCCTGGCCGGGCTGCCGCCGGTCACCGGGCTGTACACCGCCCTGGGCGCCGCGACGGTGTTCGCCCTGCTGACCGGCACGCGATTCGTGGCGGTGGGCCCCTCCTCAGCACTGGCCCTGCTGACGTTCACCGTGGTGCAGGACCGGGCGGGCGGTGGCGCTGGCGGCGGCCCTGTCACTCCTGGTGGGCGTCTGCTGTCTGCTGATGGCCGCGCTGCCGTTGCAGGGCGTCGCCGATTTCCTGTCCGCGCCGGTGATGCTCGGCTACCTGGCCGGCGTGGGCATCGAGATCCTCGCCGGGCAGGTGAGTCCGCTGCTGGGCATCCCGGCGCCCGTTCCCGATCCGCTCGGCAAGCTCTGGTACGCCCTCACCCACCTGGGGCAGGCCGGGACGCCGGCCGCGACGACGGGCCTGGCCGCGCTGGCCACACTCGTCGTGCTCAGGCGCTGTCTGCCCGGCCTGCCCGCCGGACTGGTGGTCTGCGTGCTGGGCATAACGGTCTCGGCGGCGGTGGGGCTGGCCGGCCGGGGCGTGGCGGTGGTCGGCCCGGCGGTCGGCGGCCTGCCCATGCTCGCCTGGCCCGGGGTGAACGTGGCGGACCTGTGGGCGCTGCTCCTGCCGGCGGCGGGTATGGCGTTGATCGCCTCGGTCGAGACCGTCAGCGCCGTTCGCCAGACGGGAACCGACATCGGCGGCCGATTCTCCCTTGACCGGGAGACCACCGCCCTGGGCGGGGCGAGCCTGGCCGCGGGCATGCTGAGCGGGTTTCCGCCGATGGCCAGCACCAGCCGCACCCTGTCAGCGCGCGGTGCCGGCGCGCAGTCCCAGCTCTTCCAGCTCGTCGCCGCCGGCATCGTGCTGTTCGTCCTGTTCACCGGCGGACCGCTGGTCGCGCTGCTGCCGATTCCGGTGCTGGCCGCCGTCGTGATGATGGGCGTTCCCAGGCTCATCGACGTCACCGGCCTGCTGCGGCTGTGGCGGGGCTGGCGCGCGGAGAGCATGATCGCACTCGTGGCCGTCGTCGGCGTGCTGGCGCTCGGCGTGCTGCGCGGCCTGCTCATCGCGGTGATCCTCTCTGCGGGCCAGCTGATCCGCCGCGCCGCCCGCCCGCATGAGAGCCTGATCGTCGTCGTCGATGACGATCAACCTCCCCGGGATCTCGGCGAAGACGCGTCTCCCCACCCGGACATCCTCATCTACCGGGTCGACGCACCGCTGTTCTTCGCCAACGCCGGACGGATCCGGCAGCGAATCCTGACCCTGGTGACCGCCCGCGAGCCGTATCCGCGAGGTGTGATCCTGGATGCGGAGGCGGTGTTCTACGTGGACGCCACCGCCGCCGACGCCCTGGCCCAGCTCACGGCCGACCTGCGGGCCCTGGGCTGCCGGCTGGTACTGGCCCGCGTCCACGAGCCCGTTCTGGCGGTGTTGCGCGCCAACCCCTACCACGACGGCGCCACCCGGAACCTGCCGGTGTTTCCCGGAGTCCGGCAGGCCTTCACCGCCATGCGAGAACCGTGAACACGCGCGAGACCGCTCCCGGCGTCGCCGTTCGGCCGGGCCGGGGCGACGGGCACACGGGGTCACCGGAAAGGCGGCAACAGGAAGGTCTGACATATCAGATGCCGCTCAGATGCCGCACCGGCGTCGATCTCCTGCGGAGCGTGCTCAGGCGCGGCCCGGACGTCCGGGCCGCGCCTGAGCACGCCACGCCGGGCGACAGCCGGTGATCCGGGGCGGCGCTGCCGGCTGCCGCCGCGTTCCAGGTCAGCGGGGGAAGACGGTTTCCCAGTCGTCGGCCATGCTGACGACGCACCAGCCCAGGCGGGAGGCGATCTCGGTGACGGGCTCGGTCTCGCTCAGGGTCTGGGCCTTGCCGGCGTAGGAGTACTCGCGTCCGGCGTCGTCGTGATCGACCAGCAGCGCCAGGCTCGGCCGGTCGGCGGCGGTGGCCCATTCGAGCATCTCGCGGTCACCGCCGGAGTTCCCCGCGGCCAGGATCGGGCGTCGCCCGAGCTGGGTCTGGATGTTGGCGACCTTGGCCGGTCCCTCGTTGGCGGCGCCGAGGATGTGCCCGGTGCGGCGGAGCCCCGGACGCCCGCCCGGGTCCCGTGCGAAGTCGTAGGCGATGAGCGTGCCGACCACCAGTTCGGCGGGCACGCCGTAGAGGTCGTCGCTGACGGCGCGGACGAACTCGGTTCCGCCTCCGGTCACGATGCCGACGGTGAAGTCCAGCCGGCGGAGTTCGGCGATCAGCTCCAGCATGGGCCGGTACACGGTCGTGCTCATCGGCCGGCCGAGCGCGGCGTGGGTCGCCGTCGCCATGAAGGCCCGGACCTCGGCGGTGAACTCCTCGGGGGTGAAGCCCTCGAACAGTCCGGCGAGCGCGAGCGCGACGCGTTGCAGGCCGAGCGCGCCGACCTGCTCCGGATCACCGCTGAGAACCGCGGCGAACTCGGGCCGTCCACCGACCGGCGGGTCGTCCGCGGCTCGCCGGCGCAGGGCGTCCAGGAAGAACTCGAACTGGACGTACGTCGGCCGCTCGCACCACAACGTGCCGTCGTTGTCGAAGTAGGCCACCCGATCGGCCTTCGGCACGGAACGGGCGGCGTCGAGGAACCCCAGGAGCGTGTCCCGGGTCATGCCCGGCCGCCACGACGGCAGCGGGATCCCCGCGGTCACGACGCGGTGTCTTCCGCGCGTCCGGACGCCGGGGAGTCCCGGACGCAGCGGAAGCCGATGTGGCTCATACCGGTGTCGATCATCTGCGGCCGGCGGGCGGCGGGCCGGTACCGCAGGCAGTAGGTGTCGGCGCACAGGTACGATCCGCCCTTGATCACCTTGCGGGGGACGCGGAACCAGGGCTGTCGCGTGTCGTAGCTGGCGTCGACGTCGCCGCCGCGGGGGTTGCGCGGGACGCAGCACGGCGACGCGGCCCGGCCGGGATGCCGCTCGGTCCACCAATCGCCGGTCCATTCCCAGACGTTGCCCGCCATGTCGAACAACCCGTAGCCGTTCGGCGGGAACGAGCCGACCGGCGCGGTCCCCGACCAGCCGGACTCGCCCATCGAGCGCCAGGGGAAGTCGTCCCCGTCCCAGGTGTTGGCCATGACGCGGCCCCCCGGGCGGGGCTCGTCGCCCCAGGTGAACGCGGCGCCCTCAAGGCCGCCGCGGGCGGCGTACTCCCACTGCGCCTCGGTCGGCAGCGCGGCACCGGCCCAGGTCGCATAGGCGACGGCGTCCTCGTAGGCGACGTGGACCACCGGATGGTCGAGGCGGCCGTCGACGCTGGAACCGCTCCCCTCGGGGGAGCGCCAGTACGCGCCCGGCGTCCATCTCCACCACAGGCTGAGATGCCGGAGGTCGACCGGGCCGGACGTCGGCGTGAACACCATCGACCCGGGCACCAGGCTCTCCGGGGGCACGCCCGGGAACTCGGCCGGGTCCGGCGGCCGCTCGGCCACGGTGACGTAGCCGGTCGCCGCGACGAACGCGGCGAAGCGACGGTTGGTGACGGCGACCGGGTCGATGGCGAAGGCGTCGACCCGTACCTCGTGAGCCGGCGCCTCCTCGGGATGGTGCTCGTCGGAGCCCATCGTGAAGACGCCGCCGTCGAGGTGGACCGGGCCACCGGCCCCGCGGGGCGACCCCGCGGGCCGGGACGTGCGCGGCGTCCGCGACCCGTGGTCGCCGGCGCGCGCGACGCCGCTCACGCGCTCGCCATCCCGGTGCGCAGCCTTTCCATCACCTGGTCGATGCCGAAGCTCGCCGGCTCCTGGCGCGGCGGGAAGTCGGCGAACGTGGAGAGCATTCCGGCGACGTACGACTGCGCGGGGATCACCAGCCAGGCATGGTCGATCATCCAGTCGTAGTAGGTGTTGGAGGTGATGTCGGCGCGTTCGTAAGGGTCGGTGCGCAGGTTGAACACCTTCGGGACCCGTAGCCGGGTGTACGGCTCGCTCCACACGCGCAACGTTCCGGAGGCGCGCTGTTCCAGGAAGACCAGCTTCCAGTTGTGGAACCGCAGCGCGGTGAGGTCGCCGTCGTCGGAGACGTAGAAGAAGTGCTCGCGCGGGCTCTCGTCCACCTCGCCGGTGAGGTAGGGAAGCTGGTTGTGGCCGTCCAGATGCACCCGGAAAGCCGTGCCGCCGAGCTCCGTTCCCGCCCTGAGCCGGTCGGCGATGTCCGGCACGCCGGCCGCGGCCAGCAGGGTGACGAACCAGTCGTTGTGGCTGACGATGCCATTGAGCACGGTACCCGCCGGGATCCTGCCCGGCCACCGCACGAGGGCGGGGACGCGGTAGGCGCCCTCCCAGTTGGAGTTCTTCTCGTTCCGAAACGGCGTCATGGCACCGTCCGGCCAGGTGTTCATGTGCGGGCCGTTGTCGGTGGAGTACACGACGATCGTGTCCCCGGCGACGCCGAGTTCGTCGAGGACGGCCAGCAGGTCCCCGACGAGGTCGTCGTGGTCGAGCATCGTGTCGTGGTACTCCGACTGCCACCGCCCGGCGCGGCCTCTGCTCTCCGGCTTGCAGTACGTGCGGAAGTGCATGTGGGTGGTGTTGAACCACACGAAGAAAGGCGTGCCGGCCTCGTTCTGGCGGCGGATGAAGTCGATCGCCGCGTCGCGGAACTTCTCGTCGCAGGTCTCCATCCGCTTCCTGGTGAGCGGTCCGGTGTCCTCGACGCGTTGGGTGCCGTCCCCGTCGGCCCATGAGCGGATCACCCCTCGCGGCCCGAACCGCTCTCCGAACCCGGGGAACTCCTCCTCGGTAGGGTAGTCGGCCTGCTCCGGCTCCTCCTCGGCGTTGAGGTGGTAGAGGTTGCCGAAGAACTCGTCGAACCCGTGCATCGTCGGCAGGAACTCGTCCCGGTCGCCGAGGTGGTTCTTGCCGAACTGGCCGGTCGCGTACCCCTGGGCCCTGAGCGCGGTGGCGATCGTCGGGTCCTCGGCGCGCAGCCCGAGGTCGGCGCCGGGCATGCCCACCTTGGTCAGACCCGTCCGGTAGGGGTTCTGGCCGGTGATGAACGCGGACCTGCCCGCCGTACAGCTCTGTTCGCCGTAGTAGTCGGTGAACCGCGCGCCTTCCTCGGCGATCCGGTCGATGTTCGGGGTGCGGTATCCCATCAGCCCCTCGCTGTAGCAGCTGAGGTTCGAGATCCCGATGTCGTCTCCCCAGATGACCAGGATGTTCGGTCGCTCCGGCATGCATTCCTCCGCAGTGTCCTGACCGTCCGGCAGCCGTGATACACGATCCCCGGGTGACCAGCATCGCCCGCCGGGCGGAATGGCCGGGCCATCGGGTTGTCAAGATTCGAGTGCGACGTGGCCAAGGATGCCCGCAGGTGAAGGCGACCCCCCTCGGGAAACGAGGCTCGGGATTGCCGGGAGCCTCCTACGGCGGAGGTCGTCGCCGGGAGCCGCATGGGCCGTCCCCGGGCGTCAGGCTCTCAGAGAAGGTGGAAAGGCGGGCCGTTCGCGCAGCCCGGAGGGGTGTTGTTGCCGCTGACGTCGAAATCGGCGCAGGTGAGGAACAGGTAGTTGAACTTGCCGAGCAGGAAGGCCAGGACTCCGACGGCGATCGTGACGGCTACCGCCCGCAGCCGGTACCGCTCCGGGAGCTCGGCGTATTCGGGCAGCAGGATTCTCGACAGCAGCCACGTCAGGGCCGGCGCACCCACCAGGGTGAGCACCACCTCGAAGTAGTGGAGGTAGCGGAACCCGTGGCTCCTCGGCGCCACGACGGCCAGGACGATCCAGACCGAGGGCAACGCCAGAGCGATCCACCCCGCCCAGGGCAGCGCACCCCTGGTGCGCAGCACCAGGGGTGCGAGCAGCACCGCCGTGGCCACGGCCCAGATCGCCAGCACGGCGTCGAAGAAGACGGCGTCGTAGGCGCCCAGCGTGAACGCGGGCCACCAGATGACGAGCGTGCCGCCCGCCGACGCCGCCGCGGCGGCCCGGAGAGCAGGGTCGATCTCGGGGAGCCCGCGCCTCCCTCTCGGGCTGGGATCGCGGGCCGATTCACCGGCCATGTTCACTCCGGGTTCACTCCGACCGCTCGGCACCGGCCACCGGGGCGAGCCGCTGGACTCACGCTTGCGGGCACGATGTACGCCCACTTCGGCAATATAGGCAGGCGCGGCGCGTTCCCGTCCCGGCGACTCACCGTCCGCGCCGAGAAACATGACGGTGTTTCCGTCAGCCCCGGTGGACGCGGCGGCCGGGCACCGAACCGGCCCGGCTCCCGGCGGAAACAGATCCGCGCTGCCGGACACGTACAGGGTGACCGCAGTCTCCGGGCCCCTGCATCAGCCTGTTCCCCTGCCCGATCGGCCTGAAGATCCCCGTGGGCCACACCGACAGTGCGGAGATCTCCCTCGGCCGTGCTGCCCGGCCCGGTGAGGAGTACGCGGACCGGACCGGCGGAGGGCGTTCGCGCGGACAACCCGGCGGTCACGGCGGGGATCCGGCACCGGCGAGGTGCGCCAGGCACAGGTCGGGGCCGGCGAACGGTTCCAGCCGCTCCACCGTGACCGGCGACCCCATGGCGGTCATCACGCCCTGCATCAGGCCCAGATGGACGGGGCACACCACCCGGGCCTGGGTGCCGACGAGATCGAGGAAGGGGCAGTGCCGCAGTCCGATCGGCCCCCGCGCGTCCGCGGGGCGGCGCTCGGGGGCGAATCCCAGGTCGTCCAGCACGCTCATCAGCCGGCCGACCGCTTCCTCCTCACCGATCCCGGACGGTGAGGCGGGCGGCTCCGCCAGCTGCCTGCCCCAGGCCCGCCCGGCCTCGGTCGCCCGGCCCACCGGGTCGGGGTCCGCGGCCAGGGTGCCGGCCAGGATCCCGGCCAGCAACCGGTAGTTACGCGGCCCGGACGGGTCCATGCCACGCCTGGCCCGGAACACCAGCGGCGGACGGCCCGGACCGGCCGGGGCGGCGTCCACCCGCTCCACGAGCCCCGTCTCGGCCAGCGCGTCCAGGTGGAAGCGGACCGTGTTCGGGTGCACGCCGAGCCGCTCGGCGATCCGGACGATGCTCATCGCCGAGGAGGACGCGCGCAGGACCTCCAGCACCTCGCGGCGGCGCCCGGTCGGGGGCGGCGGGACCCCCTGCTCGGCATTCACGGGATCCACTGTGCCATGCCGCCGGGGCCCGGCCGGCACGGTCACGGGTCGGGCGACGGGAGCGCCGCCGCCGACGGCGTGCCGATGACGTGGTCCACCGGGCGTTCCTCCTCGCGGGTCCGGTCCGTGGGGGTCACGACTTGAGTTTATACAATTTCCACTTGTATAAATAGCGGGACGAGAGGGGACCTCATGTCCGACCAGGAGCTCGACGTACGCTCCCTACGCAAGCCCGACAAGCATCCGACGATCTTCGCGACCTACGGCGCCCTCGCCGTCGGGGAATCCTTCGTGCTGGTCAACGACCACGACCCCCGGCACCTGCGCGACGAGTTCGAGAACGAACACCCCGGCGGCCACGGCTGGGACTATCTCGACCGAGGCCCCGGGGTCTGGCGGATCCGGATCACCAAGCTGGCCGCCACCCCGCTCCCCCGCCTCCTGTGCGACACCGGCGCGGTCCCCCCGGACGCGACCGGCACGGCCTGGAAGCTGGAGGTGCCCCAGCGCGACCTGGACGCCGACATCACCCGGCTGGCACCCGAGGCCACCGTCGACGCCCACAACGGCCTGGACCACGACGTCCTCCTGCACGTCCTGCACGGCACCGGCCGGCTCACCACCGAACGCGGCACCCTGGACCTGCGACCCGGTGCCCTCGTGTGGCTGCCCCGCCGCTCCCGGCGCCGGTTGGCCGCCGGGCCCGAGGGGCTGGGTTACCTCACCGTCCACCGCGGCCGTCAGGCCCTCGTCCTGGAGCCCGTCGTCAGGACCCCGGAGCCCGCCGACCGGTGACCTCTCCTCCGCCCTCGTCCGCCCCACCTGCTCCCGGGCGGAGGGCGGGCCCGGCCGCCGTTCCCGTTCGGGAAAAAATCCCGGGGACGCTGTCGATCCGGCCGGGTCCCGTTCGTCGTCATGGTGTACGGCGAGCGCCGTACGGTGACATGACGGGATACGGAGAGGTCTGACCATGAAGTACATGCTGCTCATCCACGCGGGTGCGATCGACGGGAACGGCGCGGCCGCGGAGTGCACCCCCGAGGACTGGATGGCCTACGACAGGGCCGTGCGGGACGCCGGGATCCACGTGTCGAGCGAATCCCTGGCGGACCTGGTCACCGCCACGACGGTCCGGGTCGGCCCGGCGGGCGAGCGGACCGTCACGGACGGGCCGTTCGCCGAGACCCGTGAGGTGCTGGGCGGCTTCTACGTCATCGACGTCCCGGACCTCGACGCCGCACTCGACTGGGCCGCCCGCTGCCCCGGCTCACGCGGCAGCGGCGCGGTCGTGGTGCGGCCGGTCGCCGACTTCGGGGTCTGACGGTGCCGGACGGCGGGGGAAGCGGTGAGAACGGGGTGGTGGAGTCGGTGTTCCGCGAGGAGCACGGCCGTCTGATCGCCTCCCTCGTGCGCCGCTTCGGCGATCTCGACCTGGCCGAGGAGGTCGCCTCCGAGGCGATCGAGGCGGCGCTGACGCACTGGCCGGTGGAGGGCGTGCCGGCCAGGCCCGGCGCCTGGCTGCTGACGACGGCGCGGCGCAGGGCCGTCGACCGGCTGCGCCGGGACCGGGTCTACGCCGCCCGGCTCGCCGTCCTCCAGGTGGAGGCGGAACGGGCCGGTCCCGTCCCGCTTCCGGACACCGGCGGCGGCCTGCCCGACGAGCGGCTGCAACTGTTCTTCACCTGCGCTCATCCGGCCCTCGCCGCCGACGACCGGGTGGCGCTGACCCTGCGCTGCCTGGCCGGGCTGACGACACCCGAGGTGGCGCGGGCCTTCCTCGTCCCGCCCGCGACGATGGCCCAGCGGATCGTGCGGGCCAAGAAGAAGATCAGCCAAGCCCGCATCCCGTTCCGCGTGCCCGGCGCCGACGAGTTGCCCGAGCGCCTGCCGGTCGTGCTCCAGGTCCTGTACTCGATCTTCACCGAGGGGTACGCGGCCAGTTCGGGGGCGGACCTGCAACGGTCCGGCCTCGCCGGGGAGGCCGTCAGACTGGCACGCATCCTGCGCCGGCTGATGCCCGCCGAGCGGGAGGTGGCCGGGCTGCTCGCCCTGATGCTGCTGGTCCACGCCAGGCGCGACGCCCGGACCGGCCCGGACGGCGGCCTCGTGCTGCTGGAGGACCAGGACCGCGGCCGCTGGGACCGCGCGATGATCGAGGAGGGCCGCGGCCTGGTGCTCGCCGCGCTGGGCGGCGGCCCGCCCGGCCCGTACAGCGTGCAGGCCGCGATCGCCGCGCTGCACGACGAGGCCGCGGACGTCGCGACCACCGACTGGCCGCAGATCGTGGCGCTCTACGACGTGCTGCAGGCGCTGGCGCCGTCCCCTGTCGTCGCGCTGAACCGGGCCGTGGCGGTGGCGATGCGCGACGGCCCGGCAGCGGGCCTGGCCCTGCTCGACGACCTGGCCGGCGAGCCCGGGCTCCGCGGCCACCACCCCTATCCGGCCGCCCGGGCGGACCTGCTGCACCGGCTCGGCCGCTTCCCCGAGGCCGCCCTGGCCTACCGGGAGGCACTCGACCTGGCCGGCACCGAGCCCGAACGGGCACACCTGCGGTGCCGGCTGGAGGCGGCCGAACGCTCCGGCGCCGGGCGGGAGCCGCCGTCGGGGCGGGTCCCGGCGACGCCGGCCGAGAACGGCGAGGCGTCGCCGTGACACCGGCTAACGGGCCACGTACGTGACCATCGCCGGATGGTCGACCTGAGTGGCACCGTTGTAGCAGGTGACGTACCGGATTCTCACCAGCGCCGTGGAGATCTCCCAAGGGGCGAACAGGTTGCAGAACTCCGGGCCGTAGCCGAACGCGGTGACCTGGACGCTGTCCCGGTACCCGCTGACGTCGCCGAAGACCACCTGCTTCCTGGCGAGGGCGTACCTGCTGAGCTGCACGGCCCCGGACCGGGAGTTGTAGCTGACCGGGTACGGCGTCGGCACGTAGACACCAGGGGTGTCGGGGGCGTTGTCGAAGGTGTAGGCGAAGCGGTACGACGGGGGCGTCCACATGAGGGCCCGCTCACGGTGGTAGGTCAGGCTCCACCCGGTGTTCAACGGTGCCCCGGTGGCGTCGTGGCAGCGCACCAGGATGCTCTGCGCGGCCGTCGTCGCGTTCCATCCGCCCAGCTTGCAACGCGCCGGTACGGCCGGGTCGGCCGCGGTGACCTGGATGTTCCCGGCGCGGCCCGCCGAACCGAGCCCCGGCAGGGTGACCCGCCACGATCCCGGTCCCGTCCACGGCTCGACGGTGTTCACGGCGGTCGGCGCCGAGGAGTTGAACCCGGCGGCCACGGCGGAGCCGTCCCAGTGCACGTACCCGAACGCCTGGTGGGCGGGCAGGTACTGGGCACTGTGGCCGAAGGTGACGGAGAACCACGAGGCGATCGGGCCCACGCCGTGCCGGTGGCACTGCACCGCCACGATCTCGTCGGCGCCCGACTGCCACCAGTTCTGCACCTGGCACCAGTCGGCGGACTGGGAGATCGCCGTGACGTGGGCGACTCCCCCGGCGGCCATGCCGATCTGCGGGAACTTCACGAACACCTGGCCGGGGCCGCCCGGGGTGGCCTCGACCTTGAGCCCGTCCGGCCACGAACCCGCCTGGCGGCTGAGGTCTACGACGGGGCCGCTGGCGCTGTTCCTGACGACGGCGAACCCCCAGCGGGGCGGCTCGGCCGTGGCGGTCGCGGGGGTCACGGTAGCCGTGGCGGTCACACTGGTCGCGGCGGTTGTGGCGGTCACGCTGGTCGTGACGGTTGTGGCGGCCGCGGGGGTCGTGGCGGTCGCGGTGAGCCCGGTCGCGGCCAGGGCTGTGACGCAGAGCGTCCGTACGATTACTGTCCATAATCGGCGCATGTCATCCTTCGTCCACATCGGAGCGGTGGTCGTGAGAGGGATGGCGCGCGCATGCTCTCCGGCTCTTGCATAACCCGCCGACCGGCCACCGAGAAGGCCCAACTTGGCCGATTCCGCCGCCCGACCGGCTCACCCGCCCCCGTCCGGGTCCGCCCGGCCTGCCGCCATCTCATGGAGCAGCGCCAGCGTGGCCCGGCAGTCGCCGAGTGCCCCGTGCCGGGCGTTCGGCAGCCTGTGCCACCGCCAGTCGCCCCGTTCGACGTTCCACTGCCCGCGGTACCAGCTGTAGACGGTCATGGCGCACTTCCACGGCCTGGCCCGGGTCCACTGTTCGGCGTGCTCGGCCCCGTGGACGCGGGCGACCTCGGCGCGTAGCAGCGGTCCGTCGAACCGGCTGTTGTAGACCACGACGGGCCGCCTCCCCAGGGCCTCGGTCAGCCGGGGGAGGATCTCCGCGAAGACCGGGCGGCCGGCGACGTCCCGGTCGGTGATCCCGTGGATGTCGCTCGCCCGGGGCGGGATCGGCACGCCGGGGTCGACGAGCGTGTCGAGGAGTTCCCGGCCCCGCATGTCGATGACGGCGACCTGGACCACGCGGTCGTGTTCGACGTCCACGCCGGTCGTCTCGGTGTCGAGGATCACCGCGTCGGAGCGGAGCCGCTCGACCGCCCAGGCGGACGCCCGGGCGGCGTACTGTTCGAGGTCGAGCGCCTTGCCGGGGTCGAACAGTTTGACCTCGCGGCGCTCGAACTCGGTGACGGCGACGGGCGGTCCGACCGGTTGCAGGCCCTTCTTCCTGAGCCGCGCGTAGGTGTCGAGGCCCTGCGCCATGGCCTGTTTCCAGGTGATGCGGGGAAGGCCGGGCTGGTCGGCCTCTGGCGAAGATCCCATACGTCGTGATCTAACACTTCGCGTGCGTTCCCAAACGGTACGTGATCCATCTGCAACGTGACGCGGCACGGATCGGCCGGTTCGACGTCCCCGGTGCGCGGCGTGGACGGGCTCCGCGCGTCCAGCCGCGCGCCGGGGGCGACCCGGCCGTGTCAGGGGGCGACCCGGCCGTGTCAGGGGGCACTGGGGTGGTTCAGACCTGCCACTCGTCGTCGCGGAGCAGCTCGATCTCACCGCCGTCGTGCCCGATCCCCGTGACGGTGACGTCGGGGCCGCCCACCATGAAGTCGACGTGCACGCCGGAGACGTTGACCCCGGCCGCCTCCAGCCCGGCGGCGTCCCGGCCGCGCAGGTGCTCGGGCACACCCGGGGGCAGGCCGGCACCCCAGGCCAGGTGGCAGGTGGCGTTCTCGTCCAGCAGGGTCTCCAGGAAGGTGAGGCCGGATCGCCCGACCGGTGACGAGCCGTCGACCAGGGCCAGCTCGCCCAGACGGGCCGCGCCGGCGTCGGTCGCCTGGTGGGTGCGGACCACGTCGGCGCCGGTGCTCGCCCGCACCTGCGTCACCACCCCGCCGGTGAAGGTCAGCTCCAGGTCGCGGATGACGCTCCCGTCGAGCGCGAGCGGCCGCGTCGACCGGACGGTGCCCTCCACCCGGCGGTAGTCGGGGGTGGTGAACACCTCCTCGGTGGGGAGGTTGGCCTGGAAGCGGTGCCCCCGTACGGATTCGAGGCGCGCCGCGGTCCAGTGCGCGTCCGGGAGCAGGCCGACGGTCAGGTCGGTGCCGGGCCCCTCGAACCGGACGGCGTCGAGCCGCATCCCGTTCAGCACCTCCGCGCGGCCCAGCAGCTCGGTGATCCGCTGCTCCCAGGCGGCGCGGGGGTCGGGCCGGTCCAGGCGCAGTATCGGGCGAAGGTGCTCCCACAGGCGGGTCTCGTCCGGTTCGCCGAAGATCGCGCGTGCCCATTCCGCGGTCGGGCAGGGGACCATCGCCCAGCGGACGAGGTTGCCGAGCTGCATCCGCTGCCTCGACGTGAGATACGGCATGCGGTCCAGGCCCGCCCGTACCGGGTCCTGCCCGGCGAGGAGATCCGGCGCCGCGGCGCCGCGGATGTTGAGCAGGACGCCGCAGTGGCGGACCAGGTCCTCGTTGCGCGCGTCCAGCCAGGCCGGGACCTCGCTCAGCGTGGCCGTGTCAGCGTGCCGAACCCGGGACCGCTTCGCGTAGGGGTCGAAGTACCAGATGTCGGCGTAGCGGGCGCCTCGGGCGTACGCCGCCTCGGCCAGAGCGCGGGCGAGCGGGGCGTGCTCGATCTCGGCGTTGATCAGCACCCGGTCGCCGGCGACGACCGGCACGGCGACGTCGAGGACGACATCGGCGTAACCGGCCAGCTCAGCGGTGGGAACGGTCATGACTGCCTCCTTGGGACGATGTCTCGCGGGCCTCGCGGGGAAGGGCCTCGCGGGGAAGGGTTTTTCGAGGAAGGGAGAGGAACAGCAGCGGCGCCAGGGCCGGCACGCAGCCCGCGACCGCGAAACCGTGGGCCAGGCCGGACGACTGCACGACGGCGCCCAGCGCGAGCGCGGCCGTCGTGAACCCGAGGTCGAAGAACGCCGTCGTGGTGGCCACCGCCGAGCCGCGCTGCGTGGCGGGCAGGCCGGTCACCGCCATCGTGAGGAACGCGGGAAGCCCCAGTGCCTGCCCGGCACCGATCACCGCCGCGGCGGCCAGCGCGCCGGCCACGGACGGCCAGGCGACGAGCAGGGCCAGTCCGGCCGCGGTGACCAGCAGGGACACGGTCGCCGTCCTGACGGGGCCGATCCGGTTCGTCCATCGTTGCCCGCCGAGCCGCACGGCGAGCAGCACGCAGCCGTAGAGGAGGAAGTGCGGGCCGCTGCCGCTGCCGCCCAGCGCGGCGACGTGCAGCGGGAGGAAGGCGCTGAAGGCGGTGTATCCCCACACCGACGCCCAGTACGCCAGCCCGGGACGCAGTCCCGCGCGGTGCACGAGCGGCCCGGCCTTCCCCGTGCCGGCGGGACCGCCGGCGTCGTCACCGGCGGCATCACCTGCGACGGCCGGGCCCGCGGGCAGGAACAGGCAGGCCACGAAGGCCACCAGGGCCACGGCTCCGGACAACGCCCACGCCGCCCGCAGACCGGCGACGGAATGGCCGGCCTCGGCGAGCGCCGGTCCGGCCCACAGGCCGGCGTTGACCGCGACGGAGAAGCGGTTGATCGCGGCGCCCGGACGGTCGTGGTCGCCGGCCGCGGCGGCCAGGCCGACGTAGGCCAGGGCCTCCCCCGCTCCTGCGACGGCCCGGCACGCCAGGAACAGCGGCAGCGACTCGGCCGTGAGCACGGCCAAGGAGGTGATCGCCAGCAACGCGGCACCAGTGCAGGCGGCCGCCCTGCGGCCGCGCCGGTCGGCCATCCGGCCGGCCAGGGGGCGGAAGAGGACGGCGCACACGGACGTGATCGCCAGGCAGCCGCCGACCAGGCCCGGCCCCTGGCCGAGCGGACCGGTGACGTACTTGGGGATCGTGGGGATGAGCAGTCCGAGCGACAGGAAGCACAGTCCCGCGCACACCGTCAGCAGGCGGGTCATCGCACGTCGTCGAGTTCCAGCAGGAACGCGGTCATGCTCACCTTGACCCGGTCGCCGGAACGGGGCGGCCCGGCCTTGTCGTGGGCCAGCGCGACCGCCTGCTCGATCAGCCCGACGATCTCCTCCCACACGGCGCGGTCCAGCCATACCTCGGCGTCCATGGACATGCGCTGGAGCCTGGTCTGGGCGAGGCGTCGTGCCAAGTCGGTGGTGAGCGCCTCGTGCATGAGCTGCCGGCCGTCCGCGCGTTCCAGCCGCGCGCCGCTGGAGGGGTCGTAACGGTAGAGCCGGCGGGGCCTGCCCTTGCCGCCCGGGGGCGGCCGCTCGTCCACCTGCTGCAGGAAGCCGGCCTCGGCCAGCTGGCGCAGGTGGTAGCTGGCCGAGGCGTGGGCGATGCCCAGTTCCTCCGCGACCTCCGTGGCCGACATGGCCGTGCCGGTGAGCAGTGACACGATGCGGATCCGGAGCGGGTTCGCCAGCGCGCGCAGCGGCACCAGGTCGCCATCTTTTTCCCAAGACATGTTGGGATTATGACATTCCCAACATGTCTTGGGAAGATCGGGCCGGGGTTCGCCGCCATCTGAGAGACTGCCGGCCATGGCAGATGCGATCGGGCCGTGCCGTGACAGCGGACGGGTACGCGTCGGCGTCCTCGGTTCCCTGACGCTGGACACCGCCACCGGCCCGGCGCGGGTCGGGGGTGCGCGGCTGCGGGCGTTGCTGGCCCGGCTGGCCCTGGACGCCGGGCGTGCCGTCCGGCCGGCGACCCTGGCCGAGGCGCTGTGGGGCGAGGCGGCACCGGCCGACCACCTGCACGCGCTGCAATCGCTGGTCTCCCGGCTGCGGCGCGTCCTGGGCGACCCCGGGCTGCTCACCTCGGGCCCGGCCGGGTACCGGCTGGCCGTCGAGCCGGACGCGGTCGACGCAGTCCGGTTCGAGCGGCTGGCCCGCGCGGGCCGGCGCTCGCACGCGCGGTCCCGGCCCGCCGAGGCCGCCGCCACCCTGCGCGAGGCCCTGAGCCTGTGGCGCGGCCCCGCCCTGGCGGACGTGCGCGAGGCACCGTTCGCCGCCGCCGAGGCCGAACGGCTGGAGCGGGCCCGGTTGGCCGCCCTGGAGGACCGGATCGAAGCCGAGCTGGCGCTGGGTACCGACCTCGACCTGGTCGCCGAGCTCGAGTCGCTGACCGCCGCGCACCCGTTGCGCGAACGGCTGCACGCCCAGCTGATCCGGGCCCTGGCGCGCGACGGCCGCGGCGCCGAGGCACTGGCCGCCTACCAGCGGATCCGCGGCCTGCTGGCGGACGATTTCGGCAGCGACCCCGGACCGCAGCTCCAGCAGGCCCACCTGGCGGTGTTGCGCGGTGAGCTCCCCCGGTCCCGCCGGTCGAACGGCAATCTGGACATCCCGCTCACCAGCTTCGTGGGCCGCGACGACGACGTCCGCCGGGTGGTCGAACTGCTCGGCCGGGTCCGGCTGGTCACCCTGGTCGGCCCCGCAGGGGCGGGCAAGACCCGGCTGGCCGGCACCGTCGGCCGGCGGCTCACGCCGTCCGGCGGGGTGTGGTTCGTCCCGCTGGCCCCGGTCGGCGCGGACGACGTGCCCCGCGTGGTGCTCGACCTGTTGCGGGTGCGCGAGGAGGGCGTGCCGCCGCGGCCCGCCACCCCGCAGGCGGTCTTGGACCACCTGGTGGAGACGCTCGCGGACGATGACCTGGTGCTGGTGCTGGACAACTGCGAGCACGTGATCGAGGCCGTCGCGACGCTCGCCGGGACCCTGCTCGGCCGGTGCCCGGGGCTGCGGGTGCTGGCCACCGGTAGGGAACCCCTGCGGATCGACGGCGAGACCCTGCACCCGGTGCTCCCGCTGGAGCTGCCCGAACCGGGGGCGACGGCCGAGCGGGCCCGCGCCTGCGCGGCGGTCCGGCTGTTCCATGACCGGGCCGCCGCGGTGCGGCCGGGCTTCGCTCCGGAGGGCGGCGCGCTGACGGCGGTGGTGGAGATCTGCCGCCGCCTGGACGGCCTGCCGCTGGCGATCGAGCTGGCCGCGGCACAGCTGCGTGCCCTGCCGGTCGAGACGGTCGCGGCACGGCTGGACGACCGGTTCCGGCTGCTCACCGGCGGCAGCCGCACCGCGCTGCCGCGGCACCGGACCCTGAGCGCCGCGGTGGCCTGGAGCTGGGACCTGCTCGACGCCGACGAGCGAACGCTGCTGGAACGGTTGTCGGTCGTGCCCGGCACCTTCACCGAGGACGCGGCGGAGGCGATCGGCCGGGTGGGCGACGTCCGGGAGCTGCTGGCGGCGTTGGTCGACAAGTCCCTGCTGCACCCGGTGGAGCCCGCCGACCCGCTCGAACCGCGCTACCGCATGCTGGAGACCATCCGGGAGTACGGCCTCGCGCAACTGATCCGGCGCGACGAGGTCGGCGTCGCACGCGGGCGGCACGCCGGGTTCTTCCTTCGGCTGGCCGAGACCGCGGACCGGCACCTGCGCACCTCCGACCAACTGCGCTGGCTGGTCCGCCTGTCCGCGGAACGGGACAACCTGTCGGCCGCGATCCGCTGGGCGGTCGAGTCCGGCGACGCCGACCTGGCGGTCCGGTTCGGCGTCGCACTGTGCTGGTTCTGGTTCCTGCGGGACCACCCGCCGGAGTCGCTGGACCTGCTCGGCCGGGTGCTCCGGGCCCGCGGTTCGACCGAGCCGCGGGCCCGCGCGCTGGTGGTCGCCGCGCACGCGCTCGCCACCACCGAGGCCGTCAGCCGGCCGGACGAGGCGGAGGCGGCCTTCGATCGGATCGGGGAGGCGCTGGAGCACGTCACCCCCGGCGACCACCCCATCGTGGAGATGGCCCGGTTGGCATTCGCCATCGGCTCGGGACGCGATCGAACCGCACCGGACACGCCCGGTCCGCCGGACGAGCGGGCGGACCCCTGGAGCCGGTCGTTGGCTCTGCTGGTGCGAGGCGTGCTGGCCATGAACACCGGGCACGCCACCGAGGCGACGCGGGTGCTGCCACGCGCGCTGGCCGGCTTCGAGGAACTCGGCGAGCGGTGGGGGCTGGCGATCACGCTGAGCACCCTGAGTTCGGCGTTGCGGCGGGCCGGCGAACCGGCCGGTGGGCCCGCGCTGGCCGAGCGGGCCACCCGGTACTTCCGGGAACTCGGCATGCCCGAGCACACGATGGAGAACGAGGTGGCGGACGCGTCGCACCGGGCTCAGGCCGGCGACGTGGACGGCGGGCGGCGGCGGTTGACGGACCTGCTCGACCAGGTCGAGCGGACCGGGTCGGCGGAGTCGCGGGCTCAGGTGCGCCTGGGCCTGGCACGACTGGAGTGGCGGGCCGGCCGGCCGGGGGCGGCCCGCGAACACGCCCGGGCCGGCCTGGCCGAGACGTCACCCGGCCGGTCGACCCCGCACCTGGCCGCGTTACTGCTGGGCGTGCTCGCCCAGGTGGACGCCGCGGAGGGTTTCCCGGACGAGGCGGTACGCCGGCTCGACCACCCGGCGGTGCACCTGACGCTGACCTGGCATACGCCGGTCGCGGCCTCGATCGCGGTCGTGGCCGCCGCGATCGAGCTGCGCCGCGGCCGGCCGGAGCGGGCGGGACGGCTGCTCGGGGCCGCCACCGTGTTGCGGGGCCGGGACGACCCCGGCGACGCCGACGTGCGGATGATCACGCAACGGGCCGCGGCCGCCCTGGGCGACGCCGGGTTCGCGGCCGCGCACGCCGCGGGTGCGGTGATGTCGCGGGCGGAGGCCGAGGACCTGGTGTCGGTGACCGTCACCGCACCCGAGGCTGGCCGCGCCGGTCAGCCGCCGTGAGCCGCGGCCGGCACGGGTTTGCCGAACATGGCGCAGATCACGGAGGTCTGGAGCGCCTGGGCGGCCTTGGCGATCTTCGGGTCGGTCCCGAACTCGGACCAGGACTCCGTCGCGATGAGGACGGTCGCCGTGCGGCCGCCGGTGCGGTCGGCGACGCCGACGGTGAGGTAGCCGGGGAGGCCGCCGTCGTGACCCCAGAACGTGCCGCACGGGGTGGTACCGGTCTGGATGCCCAGCCCGTAGCCGGGCCCGTCCGGCTGCCGCGGGTCCACCGGCACGGTGGTGCGCAGCTGCGCCAGCTGGGCGGCGGGCAGCAGCTTGCCGGACAGCAACGCGGTGGAGAAGCGGGACCAGTCCCGCGTGGTGGACACCACCGCCCCGGCCGCCCCGCCCCACCCGGGGTCGTTGGCGGAGACGTCCACGTGACCGTGGTGGCGTGCCCCGGCGAAGCGTCTGAACTCGGCCGGCACACCCGGTGGCATGCGGGCGGCGTCCGGTTCGTAGCCGTGGGCGTGGGGGCCGCGCCAGGTGGAGTCCGTGGCGTAGTAGGTGTGGTGGAGACCGAGCGGCCGGACGATCCGGTCCCGGACCAGATCGGCCAGGCTCGTCCCGGTGACCCGCTCCAGGACGGCGCCGATCGCGGCGTAGTTGGTGTTGCTGTACGACCATTTCGTGCCCGGCGCGAACAGCGGGTCGTGCTTCACCCCCACGGCGAGCAGCTTCGCCGGGGTCCACCGCCGCCGATCCGTGCCGAGGATCGACGGCCGGACCGCGGCGTCCTCGGTGTAGTCGAACAGGCCGCTGGTGTGGTTCAGCAGCATGCGCAACGTGATCGCCCCGCCGTTGGGCACCTTGCCCGGCAGCCACTTCTCCACCGGGTCGGTCAGGGCGAGCCTGCCCTCGGCGACCAGTTGCAGCACGAGCGTGGCCGTCATGGTCTTGGTGTTGGACCCCATCCGGAACTCGTCCCCCGCCTTGAGCAGGTGATCCCGTCTGGTCCAGGGGGCCTGCGCGACGATCTCGACCGGCCGGCCCCGGCCGTCGTCCACCCGCACGATCACACCGGGTGCTCCAACGGCGACCAGCTTCCGCGCCAACCGCTGTAGCTGAGCGCGCTGCTGCAGCCAGGACGGTTGAGCGCGCTGCGCCTCGGTGCCGCCCCAGGTCGCGGCGGCGCCGCTGCGGGCCGCGGACGGCGTGGCCGCGGCGGCGGCCGGAAACGCCGCGGCCACGGTCAGGCTCACGGCCAGCGCCGAAGCCGTGACCGTGTGCGGCAGACGGGGCCGCACCGCACGATCCGATGAGAAGACACGTTGGGACATCGAGGCGTTCCTCCGGGTGAGTAGGTGACGCGGACGACCTCACCCTCCGGCCCGCCGCTCACAAACCGCACACAGCCCGCACTCAGCCCACTGTCAGCCGGTCGTCATCGCCTCCGGCCCGGCACACCGTGGTGCGGCGTCCCCTCCGTGCGCCAGGACGGCGGCGCGCGTCCGTGCCTCGTCACCGGCCGCGATCGCCTCCACCAGCTCCTCGTGCACCGCGACGCGGCGCTCCAGGTAGTCGCCCGAGGCGGGGGGATCCTCGCTGTCCGCCCGGACGGCGAGATCCGCGACGCAGCGGATCGTCCCGACGTAGACGGCACGCGCCAGCTCGTTGGGGGTGATGTCGGCGATGCGCTCGTGCAACGCCCAGTTCGCCCTCAGGAACGCCTCGACGTCGTCACCGGCGCGCCGCATCCCGTCGACACGCCGCCGCAGCTCCTCGATGTCGCGCTCGTCGCGGTGCCGGGCGGCCTCCAGCGCGATGAGCTCCTCCAGCGCCTCCCGTACGGCGATCGCGTCGGAGACCGTGGTGCCCCCGTGGGGGACCGTCAGCAGGGTGCGCCGCAGACGCACCACGGGGTTGGACTGGGCGACGAACAGGCCTCCCCCACGCCCGGGTCGCACCTCCACCGAACCCCGCTCCGAGAGCAGGCGGGCGGTCTCGCCGATGGTGGCACGCCCGTAGCCGGTCTGGGCACGGAGCTCCTCCATGGTCGCGATCCGGTCACCCGGTTTCAGGCGGCGGTCTGTGACCAGCTGCTCGATGTCGGTGGCGAGCTGCTGGGCACGCGCCGGCGGCTTGGAAAACACCCGAACCATTCTAGTGATTACTTGACACTCGCGGCTCCCCACTGCACCATTCCTGAAACACCCGAACCATCCGGGTGATTTTCTGATCGGAGTGCCATGCGGGTGACGGGTCGATGAGCGGCGACGAGGCGACGCTGCACCACGCGCCGGCGCACCGGCCGGTGGACGGGGACTTCAACGTCACCCTGGTGACGTTCGCCGCGATGGCGCTGTTCGACCAGTTCGACGCCGAGCAGCGGGCACGTGTCGTCGTCCCGTTCGACGACGACAACCGCAGGCACTGGAACTTCCTCCCCGAGTCGGGACGTCGCGGCGTTCCGCTGCGCGACATGACGAACGCCCAGCGCTACCTCGCCCACCGGCTGATCGCCCAGTGCATGTCCGTCGAGGGGTACGCGAAGGCCGTCCAGGTCATGTCGCTGGAGCATGTGCTGCGCGAGCTCAACGCCCCGGTGTTCGGGCACGTCGCCGCCCACTTCCGCGACCCGGAAGGTTACTTCCTCACCTTCTTCGGCCAGCCGCAGCCCGACAGCGACTGGGGCTGGCGGCTGGTGGGGCACCACCTGTCGCTGAACTTCACCGTGGCCGGACAGGACCGGCTGGCCGCGACGCCCCTCCTCCTCGGTTCGGAACCGGCCGGGATCGGCCCGTTCCGCATCCTCGGCGAGGAGGAGGACCTCGGGTTCTCGCTGCTCGCGGCGCTGGACCCGGCCCAGGTCGAGCGGGCCACAATCCACCCGGTGCCGCCGCCCGACTTCGCGACCCGGTGCGTACCGGTCATCGGCGAGGAGGAGTGGCCCGACGTCCACGGGGTGGGCAGACGGGACGCGATGATCACCGACGCCGACCGCCGTGCTCTGCGTTACGTCCGGGGGAACCCCCGGGGCCTGGCCCGCACCCGGATGAACCCGGCCCAGCAGAGGGCGTTCGACCTCCTCGTCGAGGCATTCCTGAACCGGTTGAAACCCGACCAGGCCGGCCGCGAGATGGACCGGATCAGGAAGGCGGGACACGACGAACTGCACTTCGTCTGGGCCGGAGCGCACGACATCGCACGGCCGCACTACTTCCGGATCGAAGGCCCGGTCACCCTCATCGAGTTCGACAACACCGAGGACGACGCCGATCACGTGCACTGCGTGTGGCGCGACCCCGGCAACGACTTCGGCGCCGACATCCTGGCCGAGCACCGCGCCGCCCAGCACGGGCCGGCCCCGGAGACGTCCGGCGACGAGTGAGGACGGGGACACGCGACGCCTCTTCTTCCCGCGGTCCGTCCTCACGCCGAGAAACCACCCGAAGGGTCAGGCCCTTCTCGCCGCCGTCCGGCGGCGGGCCGAGAGAAACAAGGGGAATCACATGTCCGTGTCCGGTCACCCGGCCCGCACCGACCGACGATCCGGCGGGTACCCGGCAGCCGGGGTACGCGTGGTCGGCTACCGCGAGGACGGCCGGACGATGGCCGGCGGCCTCACGCCCGGCGGCGAGGTGGTCCCGATCGCCGACGTCGAGGCGTTCTGGAACGACCCCGAGGCCGCGATGGCCTCCATGCCCGGCTCCGGCGGCACGGCACGGCCGGTCGAGGCCCTGGAGCTGGTGCCTCCGGTCCGGCCGGCGGCCCGCGTGCTGTGCGTCGGCCTCAACTACCGCGACCACGCCGCCGAGGGGCCGTTCGAGGTGCCGGACCACCCCGCGATCTTCGCCCGCTGGACGGCGTCGCTGAACGTGTCCGGCGGCACCGTGGCCGTCCCCCCGGGCGAGCCGGGGCTCGACTGGGAGGGCGAACTGCTCGCCGTGGTCGGCCGCAGGCTGCACCGGGCCGACGAGGAGACCGCGCTCGCCGGGGTGTTCGGTTACGCGCCGTTCAACGACATCACCGCCCGGCGGGCACAACGCCGGTCGACGCAGTGGACCCTGGGCAAGAACGTCGACGGCAGCGGAGTCCTCGGCCCGATCACGCCCGCCGCCGGGGTCGGCGATCCCGCGGCGGGCTGGTCGCTGCGCACCCTCGTCAACGGCGAGGTCATGCAGGAGGGCTCGACCGCTGACATGATCTTCTCCGTGGGCGCCGTCCTGTCCGCGATCTCCGCGGTGTTCACGCTCCAGCCCGGCGACCTGCTCGCCACCGGCACCCCGAAGGGCGTCGGGTACGCCCGCACCCCGGCGGTCTTCCTGCAGCCCGGCGACCGGGTCGACGTCGAGATCGAGCACCTCGGCACGGCCTGGGCACGCGTCGTCCCCGGCGAGTCCTGACCGCGCGAACGCGAACGTCTCTACCTCGACGGGCGGTGCGCGGCCGAGGCGCCGCCTGGCCGCGCGCGAACGCGGACGTTTCCCCCGGCCGATCAGCCGCCGCACCGGCTCACACCGGCCGGGACCGGGGGCGGCGGGTCGCGGTACGACACGTCCGCCCGGTCGTCACCCCTCCCCGTCCCGGCCGCCGTCCCCGGCGGTTCGCGCCTCCCGGTCCGCCGGGCGACGGTGGGCGTCCTGGATCGAGCGGCCCTCGCGTTCGATCTCCTTGTTGAGGAAGAAGTTCAACGCCGTACGGATGGCCGCGATCGCCGCCAGCTGCCCGATCTGCTGGAAGGACGGCGCGATGGCCGTGCGCAGCACGTCGCCGGCCAGTTGGAACTCCAGACCCAGCGCCAGGAAGCGTCCGAGGAGCAGGCGCACGGCGATGAAGTCCTCCGCGCTCCGCCGCACCGCCACCAGCAGGAACCGTACGAAGGCCACGCCCGCGCCGAGGACGATGACGATCGCACCTGCGGCCTCGACCAGGCGGACGAAGAAGTCGACGGCCTCACGCAGGGCCGATTCGGAAAGCAGATCGGGCATGTGCTGGCGCTACCCGTGAACGGGGGACTCACGCCGGGGGCACCGCGGGCACGCGTCCCCGGGATCACTCGCGTCCGTCGTCCGCGGGCAGTCGCGCGAGGAAGTCACGCTGGGCCTCCAGGTATCCGTCGGCGAAGACGCGGCGTGGGGCCATGACGCCGACGATCGTCCCCCAGACGGCGTCGTCCTCGACGTCCGTGCGGGCCAGGGAGTGGGCGGCGCCGGGGAACCTGCGCACGGTCAGGGCGTCGCCGAGCAGGTCGCGGTAGGTCCTCTCGGTCTCGTCGGCGTCGACGTTGCGGTCGTCCTCCCCCAGGAGCAGCAGGGTCGGGACGCCGCGCCGGCCCATGGCGGTGAGGTCGGCGGTGGCGTCGGCGCGGAAGTTGCGCATGACGAACCCCCATCTGGCCTCGGTCATGGGGTGCGTCTCAAGGGTCGCGGCGCGATACTCCCGCCAGGAGGCACCGCGTTCGAGAAGCTCACGCGTGCGGTCGGCGGCCGCCACGGCGGCGGCGCGTCCGGCCGCGTCCACACCGTCGTGCTCCAGCTCCGCGAGGAGGTTGTAGCGTCCCTGGCGCAACCAGTTCACCGCGGGCGAGGCGGCGATCACGAAGGTGACGTCGTCGCGTCCGGCGGCCACGCCCGGGACCACCCAGCCGCCCTGGCTGGCTCCCCACAGGCCGATGCGCCGCCGATCGATCCCCGGCCGGCGGGCGGCCCAGTCCACCGCCGCCCCGACCTCGCGAGCACGATCGCCGAGCGACTGGTGGAGCCAGTTCCCCGTGGACGCGCCGACGCCGGCCTTGCTCCAGGACAGCGAGGCGTACCCGGCGGCGGCCAGGCTCTCCCAGATCGGCCGGTAGAACCCGGCGGCGGTCGCGTCGACGGGCCCGTCGCCGTGCACGAAGACCACCAGGCCCGCGGGCCGGGGACCCGGTTCCGGGGGCGTCGCGAGGATCCCGTCCAGCACACCGCCGTCGAAGGGGATCGACACGCGCTCCTCACGCAACGCGTAGTCGTTCGCGACGAGCACCCAGCCACCGCCCGTGAGCAGCACCGCCACCACCGCCACGATCACCGTGGCGAAGCGTCTCACCCGAGATTTACCTATCGAATTGCTCACGATCGTACGGTAATCGATAGAATCGAGCGGTGAGCACACATGCTGATCCGCAGATCGTCGAAGGCGTCCCCCCTGAGGGGCGAGAAGAGGTGGCGGCCCTGTACTGGGAGGCGTTCGGCGGCAAACTCGGCCACGCGCTCGGGCCGCGGCGGCACGCGGTGGCGTTCGTGGCCGCGCGGCTGACCACCGACCGGTTCGTGTGCGCCGTGCGCGACGGCGAGGTCGTCGGAGCGCTGGGATACCAGCTGGCGGGCCGTTCGGCGATCGACCTGACGTACGCGGCGCTCGCACGGCACTACTCGTGGTGGAGCGCCCCGTGGCGCCTCTCCCTCCTCCTGCCGCTGCACCGCGCACCCCGCAGGCACGAACTGCTGCTCGACGGCGTCGCCGTCAGCCCCGCGGCACGCGGCACCGGCATCGGCACCCTCCTGCTCCGGCGGGCCCTCGACGTCGGCCGGCGCCACCGCAAACGGCTGGTGCGCCTGAGCGTCGTCGACACCAACCCTCGCGCACGGGCGCTCTACGAACGCCTCGGATTCGTCGCGCGGAAGACCACGGACGTCGGCATGCTCGGCGAGCTCTACGGTTTCCGCAGGGTCACGGACATGGAACTCCCCATCGCACCCGCCGAGCCCGCCCGATGACCGCCCCCGCGCCGATCGCGCCGCGCACGGTGGTCGAGGCGTGCTTCGACTCGGCCGGCGTGGCGGACCTCGGCCACGTCTACGACGTCGCCGCGGCCGTCGGCCTCGACGACCAGCCCGTCCGCCTCGCCGTCCGCAGGCTCGTCACGGCGGGCCTCGCCGTCCAGGAGGGCCGCGGGCGGCGCGGAACCCTGAGGCTGTCCGCCGAGGCGCTGCGCCGGGAGCGGAACGACACCCGGTTCGTCGCGTTCGCCTACCGGCAGGACGCCGGACTGGCCCCCTGGGACAGCCGGTGGCGCCTGTACTCGTTCTCGATCCCCGAGAGCCGGCGTGCCCGGCGCGACTCCCTGCGCGCGGCCCTCGGGCGCCTCGGTGCGGCCGCCGTCGCACCTGCCCTGTACCTCAGCCCCCACGACCTGCGGGACGCGCTCGCCGCCGAGGGCGTGCACCCCGGAACACTCGACGACCTGATCGTGGCGACGACCGACGACCTGCGCCTCGGCAGAACCCACGATCCACGCGCCATCGCGGAGAGGTTGTGGCCGTCCCCGCCCGTCGAGGACGCCTACCGCGCACTCGACGCGACCATCAGCGGCACCGCGGAGCGACGGACGCGTGCCGCCGCCGCCGGAACCGGCGGCGCCGCCCTGCGCACGGCCCTCGCCCTGGAACTGGCCCAGGCGTTCACCCGGGCCCTCGACCTCGACCCCCTCCTGCCCGCCGAACTGCGGCCGGCGGACTGGTCGCCGCCGGCCACCCGCGACCGGTTCCGCCGCGCCTGGCTCGACCTGGCCGCCGTCTCCCCCGACCTCGCCGTCTTCCGCGCTTACCGTCTCGACGAACGGGAACCGCCGGTGTGAGCGGCCACGGGGAAGCCGCGGCGGTTCCCTGACATGCCGCGTTGATGTCCACCACCGCTTCCGCCTCCTCCATTCCCTGTCCCGGTGGGTCCTTGTGGATGTCTCCGCCTGCCGGGAGCAGGATGCGGTCCCTCCGCGCCGGTCAGGCGTTCGTGCGTGACAGGTGGCCGGGGAGGTCGGTCAGCCGTTCGATGCGGAGCACCGTCTCGTCCGCCGTCGGCGACGGCCCGCCGGTGACGAAGTCGATACCGCGGTCCAGCCAGATGCCGGTGAGCCCGGCGAGGGCGGCCTCGTTCACGTCGCTCTCCAGCATGTCGCCCACGTTGACCGCCCGCGCGGGGTCCGTCCGCATCCACCGGCAGGCGGCGGCGTAGGCGGCGGGCTTGGCCGCGCCGAGCTCGGTCGGGGTCAGGACGGCTTCGAAGTATTCGAGGAGGCCGAAGCGGGCGAGCTTGGCGCGCTGCTGCCCTGGGTCCCCGTTGGTGAGGACAGCCAGACGCGGTCCTCGGGGAAGCCGTTTCAGGCTCTCAAGACATGGCTGGACGTCGGGATAGCACTGCCAGTACTCCTCGAACACGGTGAGGTAGCGCTCGGCGATCCAGGCGTCCAGAAGATCGGGACTTTCCGGAACCGGCTCGCCGAGCATCGGCAGGAAGGAACGGAGCCTGCGTCGGTGGTGCTCGGCGAAGGAGCACTGACCGGTCAGGTATTCCCGCATGTGGCGTGCCTCCAGCGTCCACCACAGCGTCACCAGCTCCTCCGGTGGAGCCGTCGCGTTCGGCGCGGCCCGGACGATCTGACCGATCGTTTCCATGACCGCGCTTCGATGATCGACCAGGGTGCCGTCCAGATCGAAGAAAACCACATCCGTCACAGCATGATCATCTCGTGATACCTGTCCATGGTTCGATACTTTTGCGCCATGGAGATCAGGGATTTCACCGACGACGACTGGGATCGGGTGTGGCCGATCGTGCGCGACGTCGTACGGGCCCGGGAGACCTTCACCTACGACCCGGACATGACCTCCACGCAGGCGCGCCGGACGTGGGTGGTCGCGCCGCCGGGACGCACGGTCGTCGCGGTCGACGGCGACCGGCTCCTCGGCACCGCGCACATGCAGACCAACCGTCCGGGGCCGGGGTCGCACGTGTCCACCGCGAGTTTCATGGTCGCCGCGGACGCCAGGGGCCGGGGAGTGGGCACCGCGCTGTGCGCTTTCGCCCTGGACTGGGCCCGGGAACGCGGGTACGCGGGGATGCAGTTCAACGCCGTGGCCGAGTCCAACACGACGGCGGTACGGCTGTACGAGAAGCTGGGGTTCACCGTCGTCGGCACGGTCCCGGGGGCTTTCGCGCATCCCACACTGGGCCGGGTGGGCCTGCACGTCATGTACTGCGCTTTCTGAGCGATGCACTACGCGTTCCGGATGAGGTGTGAGGTACGCGGAGGGCCCCCTCGGCGGTCGCCGAGGGGGCCTGATGTGCGAGGACACCGTGGGGGCCGGTGTCGTGCCGGGCTTGCGGTCTGCCGCTACCCGGCATCGCCCTTGCGGGCCGGGATCAGCACTCGATGAAGATGCTCTGCCAGCCGACGGGGGTCCGCTGCTCGGCGTTGTTGTTGGAGGGGAGCCGGAAGTGCATCACACCGTGCGCGTTGGGCTGGTTGTACATGCGTCCGGACTGGCCGTCGCCGTACCACTTGTAGGACCCGTGGTAGGGGATGTTGGACGGCCCGCACGCGTCGATGAGGACGGACCGGCCGGTGAAGCCGGGGCCCTCGTAGGCGATGTACTGCGAGGCGTAGGCGGCACCGGTGGTGAGCGCGAAGATCCCGGCCGTCAGGGCGGGGACGAGGAAGATTCTCTTCATGACCACAGAGAGTAAATGAACAGCTACTTACCGTGACGACAGGTTGTGGTTACCCTCCTCCCCCGGTACCGCGTGACGTCCCATCTCCCCGGCCGGGCGTGGCTGCTTCCGGCTCTGCGGCCCCCGGGCCGCCCGGCGCCGCCGCAGAGCCGTGAGGCCACGCGGCTGCGCGACTACGCGGTCTGGTAGGCCCGGCGTGCCAGGCGCAGGAACGCCTCGGAGCGGGCGGGCGGATCGTTCCTCCACCAGGCCAGCCACACCGAGACCGGCGGTGCGTCGCGGACGCGCCGGTAGACGACACCGGGCCGCGGATGCTGCGCGACGGTGGCCTCGGCGGTCATGCCGACCGCCTGCCCGGCCGCGATGAGGGTGAGCCATTCGTCGACGCCGTGGGTGGCCCGGGTGGCGGCGGGTGCGGCGTCCGCGGGCCACAGGTCCGGGGTGGTCGTCCCCGTCTGGCTGTCGACGGCGACGGTGCGGGCGGCGAAGTCGGCCAGGCGCACCGACCGGCGCCGGGCCAGCCGATCGTCGGCGGCGACCACGGCGTAGCGGGCCTCCGTTCCGATCAGGGCGGTGGCGAAACGGACGTCGGCGAGGGACCGACGGACGACCGCCAGCTCGCAGGTGCCCTCGTTGAGCCCGGCGGTCGGCGTGTTGGACTGCACCAGCACCAGGGGCAGCTGAGGGTGCTCGGCCGCCCACCTGCGTTGCAGGTCCGTGGTGTGCCGGCCGAGCGCCGACCAGGCGTAACCGACGCGCAGCTCACCGCCGGCACCGACGGCGGCCCGCCGGAACAGCGAGACGTCGGCGATGGCGCGGCGCGCGTGCGCGAGAGCGCGCTCACCGGCCGGGGTGAGCGCGACGTGACGTGACGAGCGGTCCAGCAGGCGTACCCCGAGCACGTTCTCCAGCGCCGCGACTGAGCGAGACACCGACGCCTGCGAGAGTTTCAGCTCGATCGCGGCATCGGTGAAGGTGCCGTGGTCGACGACGGCGACCAGAGCACGCAGATGGCGGAGCTCGGCATCCATACGCCCATCGTATAGATGCCGCACCACTGTCATTTTTCACCGCGTGCCGGGGTCGTGAGACTGGCGTTCATGAGTGCTCCCTCCTCCCTCCCGACGACCCTCCCGTCGGCCGCCGCCGTCCCGCAGGCCGGCGTGCGGACGGCCTTCTCCCCCGGCGCCGGGGCGGTCGCCTCCCCAGGCACGGGAGCGGCCTCCTCCCCCGGCGAGAGGACGGCCGCCTCTCCAGAAGGGCGGACGCGCCGCTCCCCGCTGGCCGGGATCGCGACGATGATCGCCAGCGGGACCGCGAACCAGGTCGGCGCGGCGGCCGGAGCACACGCCTTCCCCACGATCGGCCCCGCGGGTGTGGTCGCGGTCCGGCAGTTCGTCGCCGCCGCGGTCCTGTTCCCGATCGCCCGGCCGCCGCTGCGCCGCTTCACCTGGGCCCAGTGGTGGCCCACCCTGCTGCTGGGGACGGTCTTCGCCGCGATGAACCTGTGCCTGTACGTCGCGATCGAACGCATCGGCCTGGGCCTGGCGGTGACCCTGGAGTTCCTGGGTCCCCTGGCCGTCGCCCTCGCCGGCTCCCGGGGCAGGCGCGACCTGCTGTGCGCGCTCGGCGCGGGCATCGGGGTGTACGTCCTGGTCCTGCCCGGTCCCTCCAGTGACTACGTCGGCTTGGGACTGGCGCTGGCCGCCGCCGGATGCTGGGCGTCCTACATCCTGCTCAACCGGCTGGTGGGCACCCGCCTCCCCGGCCTGCAGGCGCCGGCCACCGCCGCGCTGGTCGCGGCCCTGGCCAATGTTCCCGTCGCCGCGGCGCTCCTCGCACAGGGCCGCTTCACCGGCGCCGCGCTGCTGTACGCGGGCCTGGCCGGTCTCCTCAGCTCCGTGGTCCCCTACGCCGCCGACCTCGTCGTCCTGCGTCACGTGTCCGCGCGCTTCTTCGGGGTGTTCATGAGCGTCAACCCGGTCCTGGCCGCCCTCTGCGGCACGCTCCTCCTCGGCCAGGCGCTCGCCCCGAACGAATGGCTTGGCATCGCGGTCATCGTCGTCGTCAATGCCGTCGCCGTCGCCGCGAAAGAATGAAGAAGGCTTCCCGGCGTCGCTCGTGTTCCCCCGAACGCCGCCCAGGTTCAAAGTTTGGAAAAAAAGCTTCACTGGAATTGCTCGGTGAATGCCGATTTCTTCATCGGCATTCACCGAGCGGAGGGTCCCGGCGGTGTCGGTGGGATGCCCGCCCTTCCCACGGCGTCACCGCCGGGACCCGGGACGGATCTCAGACGCCGAGGCAGCCGACGACCTGCTCCACCGGCAGCCCGGTGAGGTCGGCGATCATCTGCACAGCGGTGTCCAGGTTGATCAGGCCGAGGTCGACCAGCGCGAGGATCGGGCCGGCGACCGCGGCGACGGTCGAGCACGCATCCTGCTGAACCGCAGGAGCGGTGGCGCCCACCGAGGCCGCGCTGGCGGCGGCGGGGACGCCGACGACGGCCAGGCCGAGAACGGCGATGGCGGCGGTGCGGGTGAGAACAGACCGGAGGTGAATCATGAGAGCCCCTTTCTAAGGCCCGATGACTTCCCTCGCCGATTCAATTCTTATTTCATGGGCCGAGCGATGCAAGCCGGATTTCCCCTGATAACCACCCGGCATGCCATGACGCGATATTTCCGTCTAAATGCTTACATATCGCCAAGATTACATAAGCTGATCATCGGCCGCCTTCTCCGGGTGCGGCGTGCGGTCGGCGCGGTGCGGCCGATGGCGACGGGCGGCGCGGGCGTGCGCGCGGGTGAGGAGGGACTGCGCCTGCGCGGCCGTGGCCTCGCCCGGGTTCACAATCGAGACCCATGCCTGGACGGCGTACACCGGATGTGGCATGAGCCGGTCTGTGGCGCTGTAGTCGAAACGCGTGTGGTGGTCGGCGTGCGCGGCGGGCGGGTAGCCGACGAGCTCCTGGAACTCGGTGCGGCCGACGGCGATGTTCAGTCTGAACACGCCGGGGCGGTCGAGGTTCGAGGCGGTGTCGAACCCCGCGTAGTCCTTGGTGACGATCGTGGCGAACGGGAACCGGCGGTCGGCGGGCAGGTCGCCCTCCGGGTCGTAGGAGAAGAACGTGTCACCCCACGCCACCTCGGGCGATCCGTCGCCTTCGCTCGCCGTGACCGCGACGACACCGGGCAGGCCGGTCACGAATCGGATGATGTCATCCTCCGTCATCCGGAGGGGCCCGGCCGGTGAGGGGATGCCGGTCTTCTCAGGCACGCCGACGACGGCGTCAGAGTTATCCATGGCTTCAATTTTATCTTTCAACTCCTTTTTGGGAGTTTCACTGATTATCCACGGATAATTCCTGGTGGCCGGAAGACAACCTTCAAATCGGCAGGTGAAGCCGGGGCGGCCGGGTCGCAGGCGTGGGCACCGGGTCGCAACGACTCATGCGGCAGCGGTGCGCTCCCCCGCGACCTGGCCGTCGGTGATCCGCTTCCTGCCCGACGACATCGGGCTCGGCCTCCCTCCCCGGCCCGGAAGCACGCCGCCGTGAGCCGCGGCCCTACTCGGCCAGGACCTGGCGCAACGTGACGGCGAAGGCGTCCGGGTCTCCCTTCACGCCGAACTCGCCGTCGAGGAAACCACCGTGGTGGCTGGGGAAGATCACCGGTTTCACACCGAGCCGTTCGGCGACCGCCACACCTGCGCGGTAGGCCATCGTCTCCTCCGACTCGGCTCCGACCCCGATGACGATCCGGGTCGACGCGCCACGCAGCGCGTCGAAGTCGTGTTCGTAATGCGTGCAGGTCGTGAGGTTCTGACCGAACAGCGCGTCGTCACGGGAGCCGTCGTCCTCCGCCGGCAGTCCGAAGGCCCCCGGGTCCTGAACGGGCCGATCGGCGAAGTCGGCCGGAACCTCTCCGCGCAGGCTGGTGATCGCGATGAATTTCACCATCGCCGGTCCGAAGCCGTCCCGCTCGTACGTGCGGCGGATGTCGGCCACCGCGGCCAGAGCCCGCTCCCGGTCCGGCAGAACCTGGATGGCCGGCGGCTCGTGCGCCACGAGCGTGCGCACCTGCCCCGATTCCGGATGCCGGGCCACCAGCGCCAGCGCGTTGACGGCGCCACCGCTGCTGGCGAAGATGTCCACCGGACCGCCGCCGAGAGCGTCGATCAGCCGGTGCAGGTCGTCCGCATGCTGGTCGGGGGTCGACTCGCCGGCCCCGTCGGTCCGCCTGCTCCGCCCCACCCCGCGCGGGTCGTAGGTCACCACCGTACGGTCCCGGAAGCGCTCGGCCAGGGAGGCGAACCCGCCGGCCTCCATCGGCGATCCGATCATCAGCAGGGTCGGCGCGGTGCTCGCCTCGGCCTGCCGTACGTCGTAGCGGACGACGCAGCCGGGCACCTCAAGGGTGTGGGTTGTGGACTCGGCCATGCGATCACTCTTCCTCAAGGCTCGTGGCGCTACAGACATCGGACACTTGTTCGAAAACACCCTAGCCCGGCGTCGATGATCGCGGAAGGCGGACTCTCCCATGGCGGTACGGCGCCGGGGCCGCGGTGAGGTGTACGACCTGCGGCGGGCCCTCTGACCTCAGAAAAGCGCTGCTACGATATGCGCCGCTGCGATGGTCTTGGGGGTCCTTGTGGTTGTATGTCAGCTTGCTCAGGCGTTCGTGAACGAGGACGGCGCCTTCGGGAATCCGGCGCTGGTGATCCTCGAACCGCCGGGCACATCGGTGACGGCGGAGCAGCGGCGCGAGCTCGCCGTACGCCTGGGCGTCCCGGCAACGGTCTTCGTCCGTGACGCCGAGCGCGGGATCGTCGGCATCTACGGCTCCTACGATCAGGAGATCCGGTTCGGCGGGCACCCGTTGCTGGCCACGGTGGAGGTCCTGCACCGGCTGGGCACCGAGGTCAGGGAGCTCACGCCTGCGGCGGGACCGGTCGCCTGCCGCCGCGAGGCGAACGGAACGGTGTGGCTCAGGGCCCCGGCAGCCTGGTCGAAGCCCTGGCGCTTCTACGAGATGGACAGCCCGGCCGCGATCGACGCGCTGACCGGGCTTCCCGCCGGGGAGGACTTCACCCAGGTATGGGCGTGGATGGACCAGCAGGCTGGGCGGGTGCGAGCGCGGTTGTGGGCGCCGCGCATCGGCAAGGGCGAGGACGAGGCATGCGGGAGCGCCTCGATGTTGCTGACGCTCAGGCTCGGCCGTCCGCTGGAGGTCGTGCACGGGCAACACGGTTCGATCATCCTGACCAACCCCGTCGACGACGTCGAGGTGGAGCTCGGCGGACGCTGCACCGTCGTCGAGGCCGGCGCCGAGATCCGCAGGCAGGTCGACGACCTCTACCGGATCTCCTGAGCGGCGGTCCGGCACGCCCGGCAAGGTCGCCATGCTCGGCGTGTCGTTTTCTTCCCCGCTCTGGGCCTGATAGGCGGCCACCAGGTCAAGGACGCGGGCCCCGTCTCGATGTCCGGCCGCGCCGCGGTCCGGGTGAACCAGGTCTGTTCGGCGTTGTGCAGCGCCGGGGCGGGCGGAGCGCCGGTCCCGCGCGAGCCTAGGCGGGCGGTTCGGCCGGGGGGAGGAAGCGGACGCCGAGCTGGCTGTACGCCTCCAGTTGGTCGAAGTAGACGGAGTGGCTGACGATGAGGTCGTCCTCCACGGCGATGATCAAGCAGCACCGTACGGCCGTGCGCCGGCCGCTTCCCTCCAGCATCTCGCCCCCGCATATCAGGTAGGGCCCGGTGTGGGTGCCCGTGACCACGGCCTGGAGCACCACGACGTCACCGGCGCAGATCTTCTCCAGGACCTCCACGCGCAGGTCCGGGAAGCCTTCCCATGCCTGTTCGAGATACGAGGCAATCTGCTCCGGGTTCTCCGCCTGGATCTCCGGCGTCACGTTGACCGCTCCGGGGCTGTAGCACCGCACCACGGCCTCCAGGTCGTGGGCGTTGATCGCGTCGACCAGCCGGTCCGTGACGTCGGCCCCCACGAGAACCCCCTTCCCGCACCTGGAATCAGATCACCCGCGATACCACAAAATCCAGACTACCGGCCATTAATTACACAATTGGCCATTGAGCTTTTTCCACCGTGAAGGCACTGGTCAGGATGGGTCTGCGGGAAGCGATGGCGGATGAGAGGAGGATCCCGATGAGACAGCAGCCGACCGAGATCCGGTGCGCCGGCCCGGTGCCTCGTTGCCGTCTTACCGTGGGCTTACCGTGCCTCGATTCCACCGAACCTTTCCCAGTGAGCCTTGATCACGCCGAGTTCCAGGTGCGGGGCCGGGTCCTTCATGGCGTCGCACCTCGTGAACCGCGTTCAGAACGTGGCGATCGGATTGACCGGGCTACCGGACGTACCGGCGAAGCGGACCGGCGCGACCGCGAGGTGGAAGTCCCACTGGCCGAGCTCGGCAGCCGTCGTCGCGCACGCCTCCAGGTCGCAGTTGTCGAGCATCCACAGACCCATGGCGACGAGGCTCACGGCGTGAACCGGCATCAACACGCCTTCGTACCCCGATGGCTGAACGTCCTGGGGGGTGTCAGCGCCGATCAGCGCGACCTCCCGTTCATGCAGCCACGGCAGGCAGGACGCGTGCCAGCCGGCCTGCGTGAAACCGCTGACCGCACCGGTCTCGTGCCGGACGCGGCCATAGCCGGTCCGCAGGAGTACCGCGTCGCCGGATCGCACCCGCACACCCTGGCGACGCTCGGCCTCCTCGAGATCGTCGGGAAACACCCCCTGCCCCGGCTCCAACCACGGCACATCCCGCACGCTCGCGATGTCCAACAGGACACCACGCGTGATGATCCCGTTCGCCGCCGCCGTGACGGACGCCCACGCCGATCCCGTCGCGGCGTCGACCAGCGAGTGCGACCGCCCGTTGTACATCATGCCGTCCCAGAAGATGTGGCACGGCGAGTCGACGTGGGTGAGGGTGTTGCCGTGGAACGTGACGCCGAGCCGCTCGGACGAGAAGCCCCAGCGCCGGTCGTTGTGGAATCCGGGCACCGGCATGTCCTCGGCACCCGGCATGTCGGCGGCGCACGGGCAGGTCGTCGTCGACCGCTCCATGTCCTCCGGTACGGCGACCTCCCATGCGCACGACACGCTCCTGCCGTGGCGCACGGCCCGCGCCGCCGCCAGCCGGACGTCGTCGGTGATGTGGTTCAGAGTGCCGAGCTCGTCGTCGTCGCCCCATCGTCCCCAGTTCGACAGCGTGTCGAAGTACCCGAGCACGTCGTCCTGTGTGGGCATCGGTCGCCCTGCCGTCATCCCAGCATCGACTCCTCCGGTCACGTGGTTCGAGGCACCGCAGGCAGGGTATCCCGCCCTCTCCTTCGACATGACCTCGCCGGCCCCGGCTGACCGCCGCTCGGAAGGTCGGCTGATCGACGCCTTGACCGGCGCCGACGTGAAACCCCCCGCCCGCGCAGGGCGACGGAGCGCTCACGTGTTCAGGCCGGGCGAAATAACCTCAACAAACGCACCATCCGACCGAAATATGGAGAACCGGTATCTCCCCAAGCCGGGTAGCCGGTGCTCATATGAAGGTGTTCTCCTTTCTCAACGTGAGGAGTCACCGATGAAGATCCGCCGATTACATTCCGCTGTACTCGCCGTGGCACTGGGTGCCGGTGTCCTGGCTGGTACCGCACCCGCCTTCGCCGCCACCCAGACCAGTGCGGCCGTGGCCGCCGGGGGCTGGCCGACACCGGACTGGTACCTGCAGGGCCCCTACCCGACCCTGGCCGCCTGCGACCTCGCCTACGAGGACGCTGCGCAGAACGGTCAGTACACCGGGCTCGTCTACTGTCACTGGTTCCGCGGGGGTGGCCCTTATCTGGCGGGCTTCTACTACGAGGTGTACATCCCCTGAGCTTCAACAGGTGTGACGGTCAAGCCCCAGCCCTCAGTGCGGCGAGGCACGCCGCACATTCGGCCCTTGGCGGCGAGTCGGCTCACGGAATTCGTGCCGGAGGCAGTTTTTTTCACGCGTCATCACCACCCGGGTGCCCGACACTCCCCTTGATCACCGCCCCATCGGGCACGTAACGGACACGCGCGCTCACAGATCGGCAGAGGCATTCTGGACCGAGCGCGACGGCTCGGTCACGATGAGGACATGACTGGAAGCGGATCAGCGCAGCCGCCGACGGCGGGCGGAAGAGCAGGCTCGCGCCTGAACTGGACGGCAGTGAGCGCTCTGGCGGCTGCGATCGCCGCCGTGGTCGCACTGGTCGCCTACCTGATGCCACCGGCCCCGCCTCCGCCGCCCCAGTCCGACACGGTGGTTCCCACCCCCGCCCCGCCTCCGCCTCAGTCCGACACGGTGGTTCCCACTCCGGCCCCGCGGCCACCGTCACCGGATCCGGTCACCCCCCGGCATGCACCGCCGCCCCCGAGGCCATCGCCTGAGTCCGGCACGTCCCGACCACCCAGCCCCACACGAGCGGTCCCGGTTTCCCCTCCACCGCTGCCGGCGGTCCGGCCCGGCGGCTGCGACGAGGCAGCGGCGGCGCTGACCGCATACCGCCGGAACGCCGGGACCGTTCGCAGCAGCCAGGCGGCCGCGGCCCAGCAGACGTACCGTGATCTGATGGGCGCGGTTCTCGACGCGCAAGGAGCGGTGGGGGCGAAGATCAGTCGGCTGGCCGCCGAATTCCAGGAACTGAACTTCCGCTTGACCGGTATGACAGGCGGCGACCCCAACCAGGTGATCGCGGATATCAACACGGACATCGCGGAGCTCAGCAGGCTGTGCGAATCCATCTGACCTGACGACACGTCACAGCCCGGATCCGAGGCGGGGCGTCGGCCGGGTGGGACCGGTCAGTTCACCGGCACGATCCTCCCGCGAGAGTGACGGCATCGCTCGGCTCGTGCGCCGCAGCCGCCTCCGCAGGAGGCGATTCCTCCGGGGGCGACGGCCGTGCCGGGACCTCGCACCACACCGTCCGGCCCGGTTCCCGCCCGTGCGAGCGGTGCCCCCAGCTTCCGCCGGACAGCGCGGCGACGATCGCCAGCCCCCGGCCGCTCTCCGCGAGGAGACCCGCCGGTTCCGCGCGGACGCGCGGGCCACCGGCCGCCAGGCCCGCGTCCGAGACCTCGACGCGCAGCAGGCCGCCGTACGCCACCAGCCGCAGGACCAGCGGACCGGCCCCGGAAGGCCCCGTGATCCCGTACCGGGCGTGCAGGACGGCGTTGGTCACCAACTCGGAGACGACCAGCCGTACGGCCTCGTAGGCGGGATGCTCCTCCCCCAGCCATCGGCGGACCTCGTCCCGGGCCCGTGCGGGTGACGCGTGGTCACCGGTCAGGTGGATTTCTCTGTACGTCTCCGGACTCATCGGTTCGCCTCCCCCGGCCGGCCCCGGCCGGTCCTCCCACCCCATCCGGCCCGGCGGCCGGGCCGTCGCCGCGACTTCGGCGTGGCCCCCACAGATTCACAAAAGACCGGTGACCGGGACGGAGAAATGTATTCACACTGTGTTCACAATCATGTGAACTCCCCGCGCGACCGGAAGAACTCCCAGCACAATGGCCGGAGCCGATCCGAAAACGGCGAGAGGAGACCGCGGATGAGCATCCACCTGGAACCGGACCCGTCAATCTCTCCGCGCATTCAATTCGGTACGGAACTCCGCAAACTCCGACTTTCCGCAGGATTAACCCAGAGAAAGCTCTGCGCCGCGATCCATCTGTCGATCAGCCAGCTGAGCATGATCGAGAACGGCCATCGCCCGCCGACCCTGGACCTGGCCCGCAGGATGGACGAGGCCATGGGTTCGGGCACCGCGCTCACGGACCTGCTCGACCGCCTGAACCGCGCGGCGGCCCAGCTCCCCCGCTGGTTCCGCCCCTGGCTCGACTTCGAACGCGAGGCGGAGGCGCTGCGCATGTGGGCGTGTTTGATGATCCCCGGCCTGCTTCAGACCGAGGACTACGCACGGGCCATCCTGAGCCGCAGGCCGGGCAGCGCCGCCGGACAGGTCGAGGAACACGTCACCGCCCGGATGAACCGGCAGGAGATCCTGAAGCGGGCCGTGCCCCCACTGCTCTGGGTCATTCTGGACGAGGGTGTTCTCCATCGGCCCATAGCCGGACCCGAGGTGATGAAGGGGCAGTTCGAACGCCTTCTTCAGGACAGCGAAAACCTGCATATATCCATACAGATCCTTCCCTACTCAGCGCAGAACGTGCTTGGCTTACTGGGAAGCTTCACCATCGCGGATCCACCGAGGGGAAAACATCCCGCGGCCTATATCGACTCCCAAAGTCTGGAAGACCGGGTGAGCGACCGGCCCGACGACCTGAAAAACCTCGCATTCAGATACGACTCGATCCGGGCGGACGCGCTGCCCCGGCGCGAGTCACTCAACATGATCAAGGAGACGATACGGCGATGGACGACCTGACCCGGGAACTCAGCACAGCCGAGTGGCGTAAGTCCACCCTCTCCGGTGACGACGGAAGCGACTGCGTCGAAGTCGCGGTGCTCTCCACCGGCCACCGGGCCCTGCGCGACAGCAAGAACCGCACCGGCCCCGCCCTCCTGCTCACCCCCGGCCAGTGGACCGCCTTCCTGACCGGCGTGAGGAACGGCGACTTCGCCTGAAGAACGGCGACTTCGACTGACGGGCACCCCATGCACCGAGGTGACAGGCACCGGCCGAGGGAGGCGGGGCCGTAGTCGCCTTCCCCCGGCCGGCGCGGTCACGGGCGATGCCGGTTCCGGGCCTCACGTGGAGGCGACCATGAGCGGTGCCGGTCCCGGGCCTCGCGTGGAGGCGGCGTGGGCCGCCCCGCCTACAGGGACTCCACGCCCGCCGGGGAGTGCCGGCGCCGCTCCGCGCCGAGGAAGCGGACGACGACGAAGGCGATGACCGCGGCGGCCCCCACCCACACGACTGTTCTCCCCACGGCCTCGATCACCTCATTCCTGCCGGGCGGGAGCACGATCATCTGGACGGCGGCGCCGACCGGCACGGTCAACCTCGTGAGAAGGCCGATCACTCCCGGACGCCCTGCGCACGCTCCCACGACCCCCAGGGGTGCCCCGAAGACGACGCTGGTGACCCACCACAGCAGCGGCTCCTCCTGGTGCCAGGAGGATAAGGGTTCGCCGCTACGGGCGACCTCCATGACGCTGTAGGCGGCCACGGCCGCGAGCAGGGCCAGCGCTCCCGCGGCGGCGCCTCGGGCCAGTGCCGCGGGGCCACTCTCCCCCACGCGGGTGAACAGCCACCCCACGGCGACCGCCGCTCCCGCCCAGGCCCAGCCGGAGTCCACCAGCACGCTCACGATCTCTATCGCCGACACCCCGCTGGTCGTGGCGGCCCGGCTCTCCAGGTCCGCGTAGTGGTGGGAGACGGCGTTGATCAGGGAGGTCAGCGCGCCGAACCCCGCCCCGACCGTCAGGGCACCCACCAGGACCTTCACCAGGCGGGTGATACGCGGGTGATTCCGCCCTCGACGGGCATGTTTCCGATCATCAGTCATACATGCCTTCCTATCGCGCATGTCATGACGCGCGTCAAGTGATCAGACCGTTCACGGGGTGTGATCTCCGCCCTCATGCGGGGCCGGGACGTCGTCCTCCTCGGTCATGGCGTCACCCCCGGATGTGACGGGCATTCTGATGATCATGGTGAGGCCGCCGCCGGGCGTCTCCTCGGGCACGAGCGTGCCGCCCATGGCCTCGGTCAGCCCCCGCGAGAGCGCCAGCCCGAGGCCGACGCCCGTGCCGTTGTCGCGATCACCGAGCCGCTGGAACGGCAGGAACACCCGCTCGTGGTCCTCGGACGGGATGCCGGGACCACGGTCGACGACGCGGATCTCGACCGCGTCGTCGTGCCGGCTCGCCGTGATCGACACCTTGAGATCCGGCGGGTTGTGGCGCACGGCGTTGGTCGCCAGGTTGACCAGGACCCGTTCCAGCAGCGCCGGGTCGGCGGCGATCTCCGGCAGGTCGACGGGGATGTCGCCCTCGACCCGGTTCCACAGCGGTCCCAGGTCGTCGATGACGCGGGGGACGACCTCCTCCAGGGCGACGGGCTGGAGCGACAGACCCAGCACGCCGGCCTGCAGGCGGCTCATGTCGAGCAGGTTCTCCACCAGCCGCTCCAGCCGGGCCAGGGATTCGTCCGCGGTGGCCAGCAGCTCGTCGCGGTCCTCGGGTGACCAGTCGATGTCGTGGCCGCGCAGGCTCTCGACGGCGGCCTTGGCGGCCGACAACGGGGTGCGCAGGTCGTGGCTGACCGCGGCGAGCAGCGCGGTGCGCATCCGGTCTACCTCGGCCAGTGGTCTGGCCTGCTCGGCCTCTTCCCGCAGGCGCTGCTGGCGCAGCGCGACGGCGGCCTCGGCGGCGAACGCCTCCAGCACCCGCCGGTCGCCGGCGTCCAGCAGCCGTCCCCGCGCGGCGAGCACGAGGTCGTCGCCGATCCCCACGTCGGTGTCGGCGGTCGCGGGGCTGGTGCACGGCGCCGCCCCCGACGTGGCGACGATGCGCCAGGCGGCGGGCTCGGACCGGTCGTCCGGCGTGGGTTCACCGGCGCGTTCGAGCAGGGTCACCGAGTCGAGGGCGAACGTCTCGCGGAGCCGTTCGATCAGCGAGGGCAGCGCGGCCTCGCCGCGCAGCACGTGCCCGGCCAGTGTGGAGAGCACCTCGGCGTCGGCACGGGCGCGCACGGCCTCCCGGGTGCGCCGCGCCGCCAGGTCGACGATCGCGCTGACCGCCGCGGCGACCAGCACGAACACGACCAGTGCCAGCAGGTTCTCCGGGGCGGCGATGGTGAACCGCCCGACCGGCGGGGTGAAGAACCAGTTGATCAGCAGCGAGCCGCCCACCGCCGTGGTGATCGCGGGCCGGGCGCCGCCGATGAGCGCGACGCCGACGACCAGGCACAGGAACAGCAGGATCTCGCTGGGCAGCGAGATCGCGTCCCGCAGGGGCAGCAGGGCGGCGGTCAGCAGCGGCATGCCCGCCGCCGCGACCGTCCAGCCGATGAGCCGGCGCTTTCGGGTGAGCGCCGCCCGGGAGCGCTCCGGCCGGGTGCGGCCCTTCCTGGCCTCCTCGTGCGTGACGAGGTGGACGTCGATGGAGCCGGACAGCGCGGTGGTCTCCACCCCCACGCCCCGCAGGAGGAGCTGGGCGAAGCGTCCCCGCCTGGACGCCCCGAGCACGAGCTGGGTGGCGTTGACACCGCGGGCGAAGTCGAGCAGGGCACGCGGGATGTCGTCACCGACGACCTGGTGGTAGCTGCCGCCCATGCTCTCGACCAGGCCGCGCTGACGGACCAGGTGGGCCGGGTCGCCGCCGGTCAGCCCGTCTGAGGGGGTGACGTGCACCGCCAGCAGGTCGGCACCCTTGGTGCGGGCCGCGATGCGGGAGGCCCGCCGGAGCAGGGTGTCGCCCTCCGGGCCGCCGCTGAGCGCGACCACCACGCGCTCGCGCGCCTCCCATGTGGCGGCGATGCCGTGCTCGGCGCGGTAGCGGTCGAGTTGTTCGTCGACTTTCCCCGCCACCCACAGCAGGGCCAGTTCGCGCAGGGCGGTGAGGTTGCCGAGGCGGAAGTAGTTCGACAGTGCCGCGTCCACCTTCTCCGGCGCGTAGACGTTGCCGTGCGCCATGCGCCGGCGCAACGCCTCGGGCGACATGTCGACCAGCTCGATCTGGTCGGCCCGCCGCACCACCTCGTCGGGCACGGTCTCGCGCTGCGGGATGCCGGTGATCTGCCGGACGACGTCGTTGAGCGACTCCAGGTGCTGGATGTTCACCGTGGAGACGACGTCGATCCCGGCGTCGAGGATCTCCTCGACGTCCTGCCAGCGCTTGGCGTTCCTCGAACCCGGCACGTTGGTGTGGGCCAGCTCGTCGATCAGCGCGACCTTGGGGGCACGGGCCAGGACGGCGGCCACGTCGAGCTCGGTGAAGGCCGTCCCCCGGTGGACGAGCGTCGCACGGGGGATGACCTCCATGCCCTCCAGCAGGTCGGCGGTGCGGGCACGGCCGTGGGTCTCGACGAAGCCCACGACCACGTCCCGGCCGCGCGCGAGAGCGCGGCGGCCCTCGCTGAGCATCGCGTACGTCTTGCCGACCCCGGGCGCCGCCCCGAGGTAGACCCGCAGTCGCCCCCGCATGTCAGGCCCTGTCGAGGGCGAGGTTGAGTTCGAGCACGTTGACGACGGGCTCGCCCATGAAGCCGAGGGCACGGCCGGTGGTGTGCTCGCCGATCAGCGCGCGCACCCGCTCGACCGGCAGCCCGCGCTCCCGGGCCACCCGCGGCGCCTGCAGGTGGGCGTAGGCGGGCGAGATGTGCGGGTCCAGCCCGGAGCCGCTCGCCGTGACGGCGTCGGCGGGCACCCGCACCCGGACGGCGTCCCCGCGTACGGGGACGGTCCGGCCCGCGGCGTAGTCCTCGCCCGGCTCGGCGCACTCGACCTTCAGCCCCCGGTAGCCGGTGACGAAGGGGGCGGCGGGGCATGCCTGGTTGACGCTGACGGCGCGGTCGGGGAAGACCTTGAGCACCGCCCCCACCCCGTCCGGGGTGCAGTACGGGCGGGCGCCGCTGACGCCCTCCAGCTCCCCGACCGCCTTGGACCGGGCACAGACCCGGGTGAGCAGTGACTGCCTGCCCTCGTCCGGATTGCCCTCCTTATCCTTGGCGCCGGGCACCGGCAGCGTGTCGACGACGTCCTCGGGGCCCAGGTTGCCGGCGCCGGTCGAGGTGGGGTCATAGCCGTCGCCGGCCGCGGAGGGGCGGGACTGGAAGTACTTCTCGACGGGGTCGCCGTCGGCGTCGGTGAAGGACTGGCCGATCAGCGAACTGCCGATCGCCTTGCCGTCCTTGTCGATGACGGAGCCGTCGGCCCTGTCGTCGAACAGTGCCTGCGCCACGCCGGTGACCAGGAGCGGGTAGACGACGCCGGTGACCACCGTGAGCACGAGCAGCGCGCGCAGCGCCGCCACGTGCCGGCGAATCCAGCTGGGCATGCGGTTCATTTATGACATCCCCGGAAGGAACTGAACGATCAGGTCGATGATCTTTATGCCGATGAACGGGACGATGATCCCGCCCAGGCCGTAGACGTACAGGTTGCGGCTGAGCAGCTTGGACGCGCTGGACGGCCGGTATCTGACGCCCCGCAACGCGAGCGGGATCAGCGCGACGATCACCAGGGCGTTGAAGATCACCGCGGCCAGGATCGCCGACTGCGGGCTGGCCAGGCGCATGATGTTGAGCGCGTCCAGGCCGGGGTAGACCGCGGTGAACATCGCCGGGATGATCGCGAAGTACTTGGCGATGTCGTTGGCGATGGAGAAGGTGGTCAGCGCACCCCGGGTGATGAGCAACTGCTTGCCGATCTCGACGATCTCGATCAGCTTGGTGGGGTCGGAGTCCAGGTCGACCATGTTCCCGGCCTCCTTGGCGGCGCTGGTGCCGGTGTTCATCGCCACCCCGACGTCGGACTGGGCCAGGGCCGGGGCGTCGTTGGTGCCGTCCCCGGTCATCGCGACCATGCGACCGCCCTCCTGCTCCTTCCTGATCAGCGCGAGCTTGTCCTCGGGAGTGGCCTCGGCCAGGAAGCCGTCCACCCCGGCCTCGTCGGCGATGGCCTTGGCGGTCAGCGGGTTGTCACCGGTGATCATGACGGTGCGTATCCCCATGCGGCGCATCTCGTCGAAGCGCTCGCGCATGCCCTCCTTGACCACGTCCTTGAGGTGGACCACGCCGAGGACCCGGCCCTTCTCCGCGACCACCAGGGGCGTGCCGCCGGAGGCGGAGACACCGTCCACGATGTGCCCGACCTCTCCGGTCGGGTGGCCGCCGGTGTCGCGCACCCACTTCATCACGGCGGTCGCCGCGCCTTTGCGCACCTGGCGGCCGTCCAGGTCGACACCGGACATGCGGGTCTGCGCGGTGAAGGGCACCCACTCGGCGTGGGTCAGCTCACCCGGTCGACGCTCGCGTAACCCGTGGGCCCGCTTGGCGTGGACCACGATGGAGCGGCCCTCGGGCGTCTCGTCGGCCAGACTGGACAACTGCGCGGCCTCCGCCAGCTCCGCCCGGCTCACCCCGGCGACGGGGACGAACCCGGCGGCCTGCCGGTTGCCCAGGGTGATGGTGCCGGTCTTGTCCAGCAGCAGCGTGGAGACGTCTCCGGCGGCCTCGACCGCGCGGCCCGACATGGCCAGGACGTTGCGCTGCACCAGGCGGTCCATGCCGGCGATGCCGATGGCCGACAGCAGCGCGCCGATCGTGGTCGGGATCAGGCACACGATCAGCGAGACCAGCACGATCCCGCTGACGCCGTCGGCGGTCAGCGCGAGCGAGTCCGGCACGCCCGGGTTGACCGCCTTGGAGTAGACCGCCAGCGGCTGCATGGTCGCGGTGGCCACCAGGAAGACGACGGTCAGGGCGGCGAGCAGGATGTTGAGCGCGATCTCGTTCGGCGTCTTCTGCCGGTTCGCCCCCTCGACCAGGGCGATCATACGGTCGACGAAGCTCTCACCGGGTTTCTGGGTGATCCGGACGATGATCCGGTCGGACAGCACCTTGGTGCCGCCGGTCACCGCGGAGCGGTCTCCGCCGGACTCGCGGATGACCGGAGCGGACTCACCGGTGATGGCGGACTCGTCCACCGACGCGATGCCCTCGACCACGTCGCCGTCGCCCGGGATGACCTCTCCGGCCTCGACGACCACGTGGTCGCCCTGCCGGAGTTCGGACGCGCCGACCTCGTCCCACCGGCCGTGGTCGTCGCGGCTCCTGAGGCGGCGGGCGGTGGTGTCGCGCTTGGCCGCGCGCAACGTCGCGGCCTGCGCCTTGCCACGCCCCTCGGCCACGGCCTCGGCGAGATTGGCGAAGATCACTGTCAGCCAGAGCCAGACCACGATCGCCCAGGCGAACCACGACGGGTCGGCGACGGCGAGCACGGTGGTGAAGGCGGCGCCGACCTCGACGACGAACATCACCGGGTTGCGCCACATCGTCACGGGGTTCAGCTTCCTGACCGCGTCCGGCAGCGACCTGATCATCTGTCCGGGGTCGAGCAGACCGCCGCCGGCCCGGCCGTTCCTCTGCGGTGACGGCGCCTGGCCAGGTGGTTCCAGCACGTGCGTTGACATCTCTAGTGGATTCCTTCCGCGAGGGGGCCGAGCGCCAGGGCCGGCAGGAAGGTGAGGGCGACCAGGATGACCGTCACACCGACGACGAGGCCGACGAACTGCGGCCGGTGGGTGGGCAGCGTGCCCGCCGAGGCGGGGACGGGCGTCTGCCGGGCCAGCGATCCGGCCAGCGCCAGCACCAGCACGATCGGCAGGAACCGGCCGAAGACCATGCACAACCCGAGGGTGGTGTTGTGGAAGGGCGTGTTCACGCTGACCCCGGCGAAGGCCGAGCCGTTGTTGTTGGACGCGCTGGCGTAGGCGTACAGGATCTCCGACAGGCCGTGCGGGCCGGTGTTCAGCATCGCCGCGCGGCCGGTTTCGGTGGCCATGGCCACGGCCGTGCCGACCAGCACCAGGGCGGGGGTGACCAGGAGGTACAGCGAGGCCAGTTTGATCTCCCGGGCACCGATCTTCTTGCCCAGGTACTCGGGGGTGCGGCCGACCATCAGGCCCGCCACGAACACCGTGATCACCGCCAGGATCAGCATGCCGTACAGTCCCGCGCCGACCCCGCCGGGCGCCACCTCGCCGAGCAGCATGTTGACGATCAGCATGCCACCGCCGAGCGCGGTGTAGGAGTCGTGGAAGGAGTCGACCGCGCCGGTGCTGGTGAGGGTGGTGGCGCTGGCGAACATGGCCGAGTTCGAGACGCCGAAACGCGTCTCGCGACCCTCCACCGCCGCCCCGACCGCCTGCGGCACCGTGCCGCCCGCGGACAGCTCGGCCCACTGGGTGACGCCGACGCTGACGACCGCGATGATCGCCATCACGCCGATGATGGCGTAACCCTGCCGGTTGTCGCCCACCATGCGGCCGAACGTGCGCGGCAGGCAGGAGGCGATCACCGTCAGCAGAAGGATCTCCACCCAGTTCGTCCAGGACGTGGGGTTCTCGAACGGGTGGGCGGCGTTGGCGTTGAAGACGCCGCCGCCGTTCGTGCCCAGGTTCTTGATCGCCTCCTGGGAGGCGGCCGCGGCTGGGGTGAACGTCTGCTCACCGCCGGTCAGCGTGGTCCACGTGCCGTGGTCGGCGAACGTCTGGATCACGCCGCCGGCCACCAGCACCGACGCGGCGACGAACGCGATCGGCAGCAGGATGCGGAGCGTGCCGCGGACCAGGTCGACCCAGAAGTTGCCCAGTGTGTCGGTCCCGGTGCGGGCGAAGCCCCGGACGAGTGCGACGGCCACCGCCATGCCGACGGCGGCGGAGACGAAGTTCTGCACGGCCAGGCCACCGGTCTGCACCAGGTGGCCCATCGTGGACTCGCCGGAGTACGCCTGCCAGTTGGTGTTGGTGACGAAGCTGATCGCCGTGTTCCAGGCCGGGGCGGGCTCCACCGGCCCCATGCCGAGGGACAGCAGCAGGTGGTTCTGCAGGCGCTGCAGGCCGTACAGGAACAGGACCGAGACGACCGAGAAGGCCAGCACGCCGCGCGCGTAGACGCCCCAGCGCTGTTCGCCGTCGGGCCGCACGCCGAGCAGCCGGTAGATCACCCGCTCGACGGCGTTGTGCCGGGTTCCGGTGTAGACGCGGTACATGTAGTCGCCCAACGGCCGGTAGCACAGCGCGAGCGCGAGCAGCAGGGAGACGACGAACGCCATCCCCGCCAGGGTCGACGGCATCAGAAACGCTCCGGGAACAGCAGGGCCACGACCATGAAGACCAGCAGGCCGGCGACCACGACGAGCCCGGTGGCGTTGACGGTGCTCACAGTCGCTCCACCGCCCTCACGACCAGCCCCAGGACCGCGAAGACCGCGATCGTCAGGGCGACGAAGATGACGTCCGCCATCCTCACTCCTCAATCTGGACATGTTTGTTTCCGCCGCCCCTGTCGCGGGCGGCCTAGAAACAGGAAATCGCCAGATTTAGGGGTTTCTGCTGTTCTTGATGGGATTCATACGGCGAAGGCCCTGATATTGACGGTATTCCTACACCTGTCCCTTCGAGAGGCGGCCCGCCCCTTCGCGAGGCGCCTCGACGGCACGCCGGGGTCGCGCGGGCCGTCGCTCCCACACCGCTCCGGAACCGTCACGACCGGTGGCGGTCGCTCTCCGACGAGGTGAGTACGACGGCCGGACCGCGGCGGATCGTCCGGACCATGATCGTTCACGTCTTCTCGGCGGTCGAAGGCGCCGTCTCCGGGACCGGCGAGGTGGCGAGAACCGCGGGACGACGGATGGAATCGGACCCCTGGACCGGATCAGACCCGCGGACGGAACCAGGCCCGCGGACGGCCCGGCGCCGGGCGAGCGAGACGAGGCGGGCGGCGGCGGGCTGTCCGAGCAGGATCCCGCCCAGGACCAGCACCAGTCCGCAGAGCTGCCGCACGGTGAGCGTCTCCCCCGCGACCACCGTGCCGAGCAGCACCCCCGTCACCGGGTTCAGCAGCCCGATGAGCCCCACCGTCCCGGCCGGCAGGTGCCGCAGCCCGGTGAACCAGGCCGCGAAGGCGAGGGCCGTCGCGATGAAGGAGACGTAACCGAATCCGAGGACCGCGGCCCCGTCCAGGGCCGGCGGCGGGCCCTCCGCCGCGACGGCGAAGGGAACCAGGATCACTCCCCCGGCGATGAGCTGCCACGACGTCGACGACAGCACGTCGACCTCCGCGCTCCATCTCTTGGCCAGCACGGCCCCGAACGACGACATCGTCATGGCCGCGACGGACGCGAGCACGCCGGGGACACTCATGGCGGCCGTGCCCGTGAACAGCATCAGGCACACCCCTCCGATGCCGATACCGGCCCCGGCCAGGTGCAGGACCCGTGGCCGCTCCGACAGCAGCGTCCAGGCCAGGAGCATCATCACGACGGTCGACGTCGCCATGATCGTCGAGGCGACGCTCGTCGGAAGCAACTGGGCCGACAGATAGATCAGCGCGAAGAACGCGCTCATGTTGAGGGTTGCGAGGACCAGGGACTTCCACCACCACGACCCGCGGGGACGTTTCCTGCTGATGAGCAGGAGTAGCAGCCCCGCGGGCAGGGCCCTGACGGCGGCGCCGTACAGCGGGTAGCCGGAAGGCAGGAACTGGTGGGTGACGAAGTAGGTGGCTCCCCACGCGACCGGCGCCAGCGCCGTGACGGCCAGCCATCGAAAATTAGCTTCCATGGAAGCTATGCTCTCATCATGAGCGAACCCTCAGATCACGTCGCCCGCATCAAGCGGGACTGGGCCCGCGAGCGACCGGACCTGGACGTCGGCCCGCAGGGCGTCATCGGGCGGCTCCACCGCCTCGCCGCGCACCTCACCGAGCAGCTCTGCGTCGTCTACCGGCGTTACGGGCTCGGGGAGGGGGAGTTCGACGTCCTCGCCACCCTGCGGCGCGCCGGGCCGCCGTTCGAACGCGCTCCCGGAGAGCTCGCCGCCTTCACCATGGTCACCACCGGCGCGATGACCAAGCGCATCGACCGGCTCGAACGCGACGGGCTCGTCACCCGCCGCCCGAGTGAGCACGACGGCCGCGGGCGGGTGGTCGCGCTCACCCCCGCGGGAAAGGACCTGATCGACCGGGCGTTCACCGATCACATACGCAACGAGCACCGGCTCCTCGGCGACCTCACCACCGAGGAGGCCGCACAGCTCGAAACGCTCCTCGCCGCCTGGCTCACCCGCGTCGAAGCACCCCTCCGGACGGACGCCTGATCCCTCCGGACGCGCACCTGAGCCTTCCGGATGGGCACCTGAGCTCTCTGGACGGGCGCCTGCCCCCTCCGGACGGACATCCGGCTCTTCCGGCCAGGCACCTGACCCCTCCGGACGGGTACCCGCCCCTCCCGGGAGACCGTCCCGTCACGGGCACCGGCCACCTGCCGGGACGGGGGAAAGCGGTCAGATCCGCTCGATGACGGTGACGTTGGCCTGGCCGCCGCCCTCGCACATCACCTGGAGGGCGTAGCGTCCTGCCCGCCGTTCGAGCTCGTACAGCATCGTCGTCATCAGCCGGGTGCCGGTCGCCCCGATGGGGTGTCCCAGGGCGATGGCGCCGCCGTTGACGTTGACCCGGTCCGGGTCGGCGCCGATCTCCTTCATCCAGGCGAGCACGACGGACGCGAACGCCTCGTTGACCTCGACGAGGTCGAAGTCGTCGATCGACATCCCGGTCCGGCCGAGTGCGTGGCGGGTGGCCGGGATCGGCGCGGTCAGCATCCAGACCGGGTCGTCGCCGCGCACGGAGATGTGGTGGAGCCGTGCCCGCGGTGTCAGGCCGAACCCGGCGACGGCCCGTTCCGACGCGACCAGCACGGCGGACGCGCCGTCGCTGATCTGGCTCGCGACGGCCGCCGTGACGCGTCCGCCCTCCCGCAGGGGTGCGAGCGCGGCCATCCTCTCCAGGCTGGTGTCGCGGCGCGGGCCCTCGTCGGCGGAGACCCCGCCGACCGGTTCGATCTCCTCGTCGAACCGGCCCCCGTCGATCGCCGCGACGGCACGGCGGTGGCTGCGGAGAGCGAACTCCTCCATGTCCTCCCGGCTGATCCCCCACCGCTCGGCGATCATCTCGGCCGCTCCGAACTGGGAGACCTCCCGGTTCCCGTACCGGGCGAGCCAGCCCTTCGACTCGGCGAACGGGGTGGTGAACCCGAACTGCCGCCCGGCCGTCATCGCGGCCGAGATGGGGATCGCCGACATGTTCTGCACCCCGCCGGCGACGACGAGATCCGCCGTACCGGACATGACGGCCTGCGCGGCGAAGTGCACGGCCTGCTGGCTGGAGCCGCACTGCCGGTCGACGGTCACCCCGGGCACGTGGTCCGGCAACCCGGCCGCGAGCCACGCGGTCCTGGCGACGTCGCCCGCCTGGGAGCCGATCGTGTCCGTGCAACCGAAGACGACGTCGTCGACGCGGGCCGGGTCGATCCCGCTCCGGCCGACGAGCGCATTGATCACGTGGGCACCCAGGTCTGCGGAGTGCACCCCGGCGAGCCCGCCGCCGCGACGGCACACGGGGGTGCGGACTGCGTCGATGAGATATGCCTCGGCCATGTGCGGCCTCCTTCGTGAGCCGGGGGCGGATGCGGGTCAAGGGCCGGGTGCGGTCCCGGTGCTGGTCAGGGGCCGGGACCGGATGCGGGCCGGGTACGGGTCAACAGGCGGATGCGGACCCGGTACGGGGCAGCGGGCCGATCCAGGCCGGGTGCGGGTCAGGGGTGCTGGCTGCTCACCGACACCACCTCGCCGGTGAGGTAGGAGGAGTAGTCGCTGGCCAGGAAGACCATGACGTTGGCGACCTCCCACGGTTCGGCGGCCCGCCCGAACGCCTCCTTCGCCGTCAGCTCCGCGAGGAGCTCCCCGGTGGTGACCTTGGCGAGGAAGGGGTGCATGGCGAGGCTCGGTGAGACGGCGTTCACCCGGATCCCGTGCGGGGCCAGATCCATCGCGGCGGACCTGGTCAGGGCCATGACTCCCGCCTTGGCCGCCGCGTAGTGCGCCTGCCCCCGTTGCGCGCGCCACCCGGCGACGGAGGCGTTGTTGACGATCACACCGGTCCTGCCCGCCTTCACCATGCGGTTGCCCGCGGCCCGGACGCAGCGGAAGGTCCCGGTGAGCGTGACGTCGAGGACCTTGCCCCACTGGTCGTCGGTCATGTCGAGGACGGAGGCCGTGCCGCCCAGCCCGGCATTGTTGATCATCACGTCGACCCCGCCGAAGTCCTCGGCCCGGTCGAGGAGCGCGCCGACCTGGGTCTCCTCGGTCACGTCGCACGGAACGGCCGCCACCCGGTCCGTCCCGAACTCCGCCCCGAGCGCCTCCGCGGCCTCGGCGAGCCGGCGCCGGTGCGTGTCGCCGAGGACGACGGCGCGGGCTCCCTCCTCCAGGCAGCGCCGCACGACCGCCGCGCCGATGCCCGCCCCCGCCGCCGCGGTGACCACCGTCGTACGCCCTGCCAGCAGCCCGTGCCCGGGCACGTAGGCCGGGACGGGCCCGCCGGTCCGCCCACCGGTCCGCCCGGCGGTCACGGCCGGACCTCCTTGGGCAGGCCGAGCACCCGCTCGGCGAGGATGTTGCGCTGGATCTCGTTCGAGCCGCCGTAGATGGTGTCGGCACGGGTCTGCAGGTAGAGGCGCTGGAGGTCGTCGAGCTCGTACGGCGGGGCCTGGACGACCAGTGACGCCGCCCCGGCGACCTCCATGGCGAGCTCGCCCAGAGCGCGGTGCCAGGTGGCCCAGACCAGTTTGGACACCGACGCCTGCGCGGGGCCGGTGGAGGCGTCGTCCGCGAGGGTGCGCAGGGCGTGCAGCCGCATCACCTCCAGGCCCATCCGGGCACGCGCGACACGGTCCTGGATCACCGGGTCGTCGATCGCGCCGGTCCGCCGGGCGAGGGCCACCACGGCGTCGAGCTCGCGTGCGAATCCGATCTGCTGCCCGACGGTCGAGACACCGCGTTCGAGTCCCAGGGTTCCCATGGCGACCCGCCAGCCGTCGCCGGGGGCTCCGACGACCATGGACGCCCCGGTGCGGGCACCGTCGAAGTACACCTCGTTGAACTCGGCCGTGCCGGTCAGCTGGGTGATCGGCCGCACCTCGACGCCGTCCTGGCGCATGGGCACGAGCAGGTACGACAGGCCGGCGTGGCGCCGGGAGCCGGGGACGGTACGGGCGATCATGAAACACCAGTCCGCCCGGTGCGCCAGCGACGTCCACACCTTCTGGCCGTCGACGACCCACTCGTCCCCGTCGAGACGGGCCCGGGCCGACACCGAGGCCAGGTCGGAACCCGCGCCGGGCTCGGAGTACCCCTGGCACCACAGCTCCTCCACCGCGACGATGGGCGGCAGGAAACGGCGTCGCTGCCCGTCGGTGCCGAACGCGATCAGCGTCGGGCCCAGCAGGTTCTCGCCGAGGTGGTTGACCCGGCCGGGGGCGTCGGCGCGCGCGTACTCCTCGTGGAAGATCACCTGGCGTGGCAGGCTCAGCCCCCGTCCCCCGTGCTCCGGCGGCCAGCCGAGGCAGGTCCAGCCGTGGGCGCCGAGGTGCCGGTCCCAGGCGAGCCGCTCCTCGAACGCCTGGTTCTCCCCGCCGGGCCCGCCGGTCCCGCGCAGCCCGGCGAAGTCGCCCGACAGGTGGGTCTCCAGCCAGTCCCGGATCTCGAGGCGGAACGCCTCGTCGGCCGCCGAGTACGTCAGGTCCACATCAGCCCCTCTGCCGTGTGCGTCCCGCCGGTCGGGGGTTGCGGCGCTCCGCCGCACGCGTCACGATAGCAAATCAAACGCTTGTTAGGCAGGGTGGACCCGGGCTGGACGCCACTCGGCGGACGATCGGCGGGAGACGACGATGAGCAGTGCGGAGACCCCCTCCGGGGAACCGGTGGTCACCTACGAACGCCGCGGGCCGGTCGCGATCGTCGCGCTGAACCGGCCCGAGTACCGCAACGCGCAGAACTCGAAGGTCACCTACGCGCTCGACGCGGCGTTCGTCCGCGCGGTCGACGACGACGAGGTCAAAGTGATCGTCCTCGCCGGGAACGGCCGCCACTTCTGCGCCGGGCACGACATTGGCAGCCCCGGACGGGACGCCGACGAGTCGTTCGAGCGCAGAGCCGTGATCTGGTGGGACCACACCGGCAGGCGGGGCGTCGACCGGCGCCTCGCCCGCGAGTCCGAGGTCTACCTCGGCATGTGCCGCCGGTGGCGCGAGATCCCCAAACCCATGATCGCCATGGTGCAGGGGGCCTGCATCGCGGGCGGGCTCATGCTCGCCTGGTCGTGCGACTTCATCGTGGCGTCCGACGACGCGTTCTTCTCCGACCCGGTCGTGCGGATGGGCATCCCCGGCGTGGAGTTCTTCGCCCACCCCTGGGTGATGAACCCGCGCGCGGCCCGGGAGTTCCTGTACACCGGCGACCGCGTCACGGCCCGGCGGGCCCACGAGCTCGGCATGGTCAACCACGTGGTGCCCCGGGACGAACTGGAGGGCACGACCCTGGCGATCGCCGGGCGGATCGCCGAGATGCCGGGCTTCGGGCTGGCGCTGACGAAGAAGGCGATCAACCAGGCGGAGGACCTCCAGGGGATGCGGGCCGGGATGGACTCGGCCTTCGGCCTGCACCACGCGGCCCACGCGCACAACGCCGAGGTGGGGGGCGACCCGCTGGCCGGAATGGACGCCCGCGGCATGCGCGACTCGGCGACGCGGGCCGAGGGCGTCCGGTGAACCCCGGCCCCGGCCACCGGGGGAGGGCGTCCGGCCAGAGGATGCGGTTGACGCCGTGCTCCCCGGCACCGGCCACCGGGGAAGGACCGTCGGTGAACCCCGGCGAACGGGGGGCCACCCGGTGAACCTCGACCTCGGCGAGCGGGAACGCGTCTTCCGGCAGGAGGCCCGCGCCTGGCTGAGCGAGCACGTACCGCGGACGCCCCTGCCGAACATGGACACCCCCCGCGGGTTCGCGGCCCACCGCGAGTGGGAGGCGACGCTCGCGGCGGACCGCTGGTCCGTCGTGTCGTGGCCGCGTGAGTACCTCGGACGTGGGGCGTCGCTCCTGGAATGGGTCCTGTTCGAGGAGGAGTACTACCGCGCGGGAGGACCCGCCCGGGTGGCCCAGAACGGCATCTCCCTGCTCGCTCCGATCATCTTCGGGTACGGCACCGTCGAACAGAGGGAACGCTATCTGCGTCCGATGGCGGACGGCGCCGAGATCTGGGCCCAGGCGTGGTCCGAGCCCGAGGCCGGCAGCGACCTGGCGGCGCTGCGCAGCACCGCGGTCCGCGACGACACCCGCGGCGGGTGGGTGCTCAACGGCCAGAAGACATGGAGCTCCCGGGCCGCGTTCGCGCACCGGGGCTTCGGGCTGTTCCGGTCCGACCCGTCGGCGGGCCGGCACCGGGGCCTGACCTACTTCCTCTTCCCGCTGGACGCGGACGGCGTCACCGTCCGCCCGATCCGCAAACTGGACGGCCACCCCGGCTTCGCGGAGATCTTCTTCACGGACGTGTTCGTACCGGACGCCGACGTGCTGGGGGAACCGGGCGACGGCTGGCGGGTGGCCATGAGCACCGCGGGCGACGAGCGCGGCCTGTCCCTGCGCTCGCCCGGCCGTTTCCGCGCGGCGGCCGACCGGCTCGTCGGCCTGTGGCGGGAACGCGGCGGCGGGGCACCGGCCCTGGGAGAGCGCGTCGCCGACGCCTGGATCGCCGCGCAGGCCTACCGCCTGTACACCTTCGCCACCGTCACCCGGCTCGCCGCCGGCGGCGACGTCGGCGCCGAGGGAAGCGTCAACAAGATCTTCTGGTCGGAGCTCGACGTGCACCTCCACGAGACGGCTCTGGACCTGCTCGGCCCGGAGGCGGAGCTGCACGGCGACTGGATGGACGGCTACCTGTTCGCCCTGGCCGGGCCCATCTACGCGGGGACGAACGAGATCCAGCGGAACATCGTGGCCGAGCGCCTGCTCGGCCTGCCGAGAGGAAACCGATGAGGTTCGCCCCGAGCGACGAGCAACGCGAGTTCGCGCGTTCCCTGGACGACCTGCTCGGCGCCGCGCGGGTGCCCGCCGTCTCGCGGCGCTGGGCGGACGGCGACGGCGCCGGCGGTCTCGAACTGTGGCGGCGGCTGGCCGAGACGGGGGTGAGCGCTCTCTGCGTGCCCGAGACCCACGGCGGCCTCGGGGCGGGACCCGCCGACGTGGTCGTCGCCTTCGAGGCCCTCGGCCGCCACCTGGTGCCCGGCCCGTACGTCGAGTCGGTGGTCCTGGCCCCGGCCCTGCTCGCGGCCTTCGACGGCGGGCCGCCTCTGGAGGACCTGACGCCTCTGGAGGATCTGGCGGGTGGGACGGCCATCGTGACCGTCGCCGCGCCACCGGCGACCCCGTTCGCCCTCGACGCCGACATCGCGGGCGAGGTGCTCCTCCTCGACGGCGTCACGCTCCGCACCGCGTCCGCCGGAGCCATGCGGGCCTCGGTGGACCGCTCCCGCAGGCTCTTTGAGGTGCGTCCCCGCCGGGTGCTGGCGACACTCGACCCCGGCCGCGTCGCGCGGGCGCTCGACGCCGCCACGCTGGCCTGCTCGGCCCAGCTGCTCGGCGCCGGGGAACGGGTGCTGGCCGCCGCGGTGGAGTACGCCGGGTCACGCCGCCAGTTCGGCCGGCCCATCGGCGAGTACCAGGCGCTCAAGCATGCCCTCGCCGACGTCCGCGTCGCCCTGGACTTCGCCCGCCCCCTCGTGTACGGCGCGGCGGTCTCACTCGCGGCGGAGGCCGGGACCACGGCACGTGACGTGTCGGCCGCCAAGGTGGCGGTGTCGCGGGCGGCCTACCGCGCCGCCCGCACCGCGCTCCAGACCCACGGGGCCATCGGCTACACCGAGGAGTACGACCTCGGACTGTGGATCACGAAGATCCGCGCTCTCACCACCGCCTGGGGCACGACGGCCTTCCACCGGGCCCGGGTGCTCGCGGCCGTCACCGCCTGAGGAGCACCCGTGAGATTCGCACTGTCCGAGGAGCAGTCCGAGCTGTCGGCCGTCGTCGGCAGAGTACTGCGCCGGCGCGGCGACGGCGAGGCGGTACGGCGCGCGGCGGGCAGCCCCGCCGGCTACGACGAGGGCCTGTGGGGCATCCTCTGCGAGCAGATCGGCGTCGCGGCGCTGGCCGTGCCCGAGGAGTTCGGCGGCGCCGGGTTCTCCCTGGTGGAGACCCACGTGGTGCTGGAGCGGCTCGGGTACGCGCTCACCCCCTCTCCCCTGCTCGGCTCCGGGGTGCTGGGAGCGCAGGCGATCCTGCGCTCGGGTGACGACGCGGCCTGCGCACGGTTGCTGCCGGGTGTGGCGGCCGGGACGACACTGGCCGCGCTCGCCTGGGCGACGGCCGACGGACGCTGGCACCGTGACCGCTCCGACGTGCGCGTGTCGGGTGAGGGCCGTCTCACGGGCTCGGCGCACTTGGTGCTCGACGGAGCGGCGGCCGACGTCCTGCTCGTCGTCGGCGACACGGGCGAGGGCGCCGTCGGGCTGTACGAGGTCGCCCCGGAGGCGGACGGCGTGCACCGGGTGCCCACCCCGGGCATGGACCTCACGCTGCGGTTCGCCCGCGTGGACTTCGACTCCGCCCCCGCCCGGCTCCTGGCCGCGGACGCCGCCGCCCTGCTCGCCGGGTTACGTGATGTGGCGGCCGTGGCCGTCACCGCGCTCCAGGTCGGCGCGGCCCAGCGCGGGCTCGACATGACGGTCGCCCACACCGGGCAGCGGGTGCAGTTCGGCCGCCCGATCGGTTCCTTCCAGGCGCTCAAGCACCGGATGGCCGACATGCTGGTGCTGGTGGAGACGTCCCGCACGATCTCCCGGGCGGCGGCGTGGTCGGCCGCGCGCGGCACACCGGACCTGCCCGAGCGTGCGGCGACGGCGAAGGCCTGGTGTTCCGACGCGCTCAACGAGGTCGCCGCGGAGACGATCCAACTGCACGGCGGCATCGCGATCACCTGGGAACACGACGCGCACCTGGTGTTCAAGCGGGCCCACGCGACCTCCCAGCTGTTCGGGCAGCCGCACGAGTGGCGCAGGCGGCTCTTCGAGCACCTGCGCCTCGCGACGGGCTGAGCCCGACCGAAAACCATCAGCCCGACCGGAAACCGTCAGCCCGCCTCGGACCGCTCGCCGCATCCGAGCCGCTCCAGGACGGCGACGGCCTCGGCGGTGATCCGTTCGAGCAGTTCCGCGCAGCTGGGCAGGTCGTCGATCAGGCCGACGACCTGCCCGGTCGCCATGACGCCGACGTCCGGACGCCCGTCCAGCAGCGCGGTGCGGTACAGCATCGGAGCGTTGGCCGCCATCACCACCTGGCTCCAGCTGAGCCGGTGCCGCCTCCGCAGGGCGAGTCCCTCCCTGATGACGTCGCCCCACGGGGTGCCGGACATCCGCTGGAAGGCCACCGCGTTCCTGGCGGCCCTCAGCAGGCGCCCGGGGGCGGAGGCGCGTTCGAGCTCGTCGATCGCACGTCCGCGGATCACCCGCTGGGGGACGCCGTCGATCTGCCGGGTGAGCACCGTGTCGTCGACGGTCTTGCTGAGGTACTCCTCCTTGACCGCCTGCGCCACCGGCGAGTCGGACGTCAGCAGGAAGCGGGTGCCCATGGCGATGCCGTCGGCCCCGTAGGCGAGGGCCGACACCAGGCCGCGTCCGTCGAAGTAGCCGCCCGCGGCCAGGATGACGATGTCGACCGCGTCGCGGGCCTGCGGCAGGAGCAGGCTGGTCGGGACCCGGCCGGTGTGGCCGCCGCCCTCCCCGCCCTGGACGACGACCGCGTCGGCACCCCAGGCCGCCGCCTTCTCGACGTGCCGGCGGGCCCCGGCGGAGGGCATGACGACCAGGCCGCCGTCCTTGCACCGTTTGACGAGGTCCTCGCGCGGTGCGAGGGCGAAGGAGACGACCTTCACCTTCTTGCGGATCAGCAGGTCGGCGCGTTTGACCACGTCGGGCTGGTCGGCGCGCAGGTTGACGCCGAAGGGCCGGTCGGTGAGCGAGTGCAGGGTGTCGACCGCCTCCGCCAGTTGCTCGTAGGAGAGCAGCGCGGCGCTGAGGACGCCGAGCCCTCCGGCATTGGCCGTGGCCGCGGTCAGGTGGGGGTCCGAGACGTATCCCATGCCGGTCTGGACGACGGGGTACTCGACTCCGAACAGCTCCGTGGCCCGGGTCCGGAGCGCGGGATGCCACACCTTCCGGCTCATCGGCAGACCCTTCTAACAAACACTTGTTTGGTGCATACTAACGACCGGGTCCGGGCGGGGTAAAGGAGTGATCTCGTTGCGCGACAAGACGATGTCCCTGGAGGACTTCGCCTCGGCGATCGAGCCGGGGGCGACCGTCGGCATCGGCGGCTGGGGCTCGCGCCGCAAACCCATGGCGCTGGTCCGCGCGCTGCTGCGCACCGATGTCACGGACCTGACCGTGGTGAGCCTGGGCGGGCCCGACGTCGGACTGCTCTGCGCGGCCGGGAAGGTCCGCAGGCTCGTCTACGGCTTCGTCTCGCTCGACAGCATCGCCCTCGACCCGCACTTCCGCGCGGCCCGCGAGAGCGGCGCCGTCGAGACCGCCGAGTACGACGAGGGCATGTTCGTGGCCGGGCTGCGCGCCGCCGCGCAACGGCTGTCGTTCCTCCCGACCCGGGCCGGCCTCGGCTCCGACGTGCTCACCATGAACCCGGACCTGCGCACCGTCTCCTCCCCGTACGACGACGAGGAGTACGTCGCGATGCCCGCGCTGCGGATGGACGTCGCGCTGATCCACCTCAACCGGGCGGACGCGGCCGGCAACGGGCAGTACCTCGGGCCCGACCCGTACTTCGACGACCTCTACGCCATGGCGGCCGACCGCTGCTACCTGAGCTGCGAACGGATCGTCCCGACCGGCGACCTCGTCCGCGACGCCCCGGTCCAGTCCCTCCTGGTCAGCCGGATGCACGTCACCGGAGTGGTCGAGACGCCGCGGGGTGCCCACTTCACCTCCTGCGTCCCCGACTACGACCGCGACGAGGCGTTCCAGCGGGAGTACGCGGGAGCGGCGAAGGACCCCGCCGCGTGGCGACGCTTCGAGGAGTCGTTCCTGCGCGGCGACGAGGCGGACTACCGGGCCGCCGTCGCCGGGTTCCACGACGCCGGCGGCACCGGCGGCGCCGGTATTCCCGGCTGCGCCGGCCGCATCGGCGAAACCGACGGTCCCCGCGGAACCCGCGGCATCGGCGAGAGGCGTGGCTGACCATGGAGTTCACCAGAGCCGAAGTCTGCGTCACCGCGGCCTCCGACACCTGGCGCGACGCCGGCGAGGTGCTGGCGCACGCCGTCGGGACCGTCCCCGCCGCCGGGGCCCGGCTGGCGCGCCTGACCCACTCCCCCGACCTCGTCCTGTCCGACGGTGAGGCGTTCCTGATGAGCGAGCTCCCGCCCCTCGGGCAGACGGCGGCGGCGGGCGGGGTGATCGAGGCGTGGCTGCCGTATCGACGTGTCTTCGACGTCCTGCAGACGGGCAGGCGCCAGAGCATGATGGGTGCGAGCCAGCTCGACCGGTACGGGAACCAGAACATCTCGGCCATCGGCGACTGGCGCCGGCCGTCGCGGCAGCTGATCGGCGTCCGCGGCGCGCCGGGCAACACCGTGAACCACCGGACCGACTACTGGGTGCCGAACCACTCCACCAGGGTCTTCGTCGAAAGCGTCGACGTCGTCTCGGGAGTGGGCAACGACCGGGCCCGGACGGGCGGACCGGCCGCCCGGCGCTTCCACCGCCTCGGCGTCGTCGTCACCGACCTCGCCGTCCTGGACTACGGCCCCGACGGGCGGCTGCGGATCAGGTCGGTCCACCCCGGGGTCACGGTGCGGCAGGTTCAGGAGTGCACCGGATTCCCGCTGGACGGGACCGGCGCGGGCGAGACCCGCGCGCCGACCGCCGAGGAGCTGCGGCTGATCCGCGAGGTCGTCGACCCGGGATCGCTGCGTTCCCGCGAGGTCCCCGGCTGAGCACGATGAGCGGCGGTCCTCCCCGAAGCCGTCGAGCGAGCCCGGGCCGACTTCGACGCGCTCCGGTCGTACGGCCCGCCGATGGCATGACCGAGTGCGTCAGAGCAGGCCGCCGTAGAGGAGTTCGAGGTACTGGTCGGCGACGGTCTCGGACGGGAACTGCCCGCCGGGCCGGTACCAGCGCACCGTGGACCAGACCGCGTCGCGGATCAGCAGGTAGGCCAGCTTCACGTCGATGTCCCGGCGGAACACCCCGGACGCCTGCCCCGCGGTGAGCACCCGGATCCAGAGCTGCTCGATGCGCGAGCTGTAGTCGGCGACGTAGCCGAACCTCTCCCGGTGCGCCAGGTTGCCCGACTCGTTCTGGTAGACCGCCACCGCGTGCGGCGTGTCGTGGATCGCGGCGAACGAGGTGCGGATCAGCTCGCTGAGAGCCCTGCGCGGGTCGGCCTCCCGTTCCTCGATGGCCGAGAACCGCTCGTGCAGCCCGGAGAGGAACTCCCGGAGGATCTCGTCGAGCATGGCCTCCTTGGAGCTGAAGTGGTGGTAGATGCTCCCGGCCAGGATGCCCGTCCTGTCGCCGATGTCGCGCACCGTGGTCTTGGCGTACCCCTGGGCGGCGAACAGCTCGGCCGCGCTCGCCAGGAGCTGCGCGCGCCTGTCCACGCTGCCGTCGGTCCTGACCGGCTCGCTCCCCCGCTCCGCCCGGCGTGACTTGGCCACCGCCATAGAGGTCTCCTCTCAGCACCGCACCCCACCCCGGGCACGTGTCCGCCCCCATTGTCCAAGGCCGCGGCCCCGGGCACGCGGGACCGCCGCCGTACGCGACGGCCCGGCCCGTTCCCCCCGCCCGTTCCCCGGCCGCCCGCGGCCTCGGCACGCGGGACCGCCTCGTCAGCGCCTCGCGGGGTCCGGAGCGTACTGCAGGAAGGCCGGCCGCTCGCCGCCGCCGTCGACGTTGAGCACGGCGCCGGTGATGTGGACGGCGAGCGGTGAGGCGAGCAGCACGCAGGCCGCCCCGATGTCGGCGGGCCTGGCGAACACCCCGCGCGGGATGGTCCCGGCCACCCGGGCCATCTGCCCGGCGTCACCGTAGTGGCCCGCCGCCCCCTCGGTCTCGACGAGACCGCAACTGATCGCGTTGACCCGCACCTTCGGTGCCCACTCCACGGCGAGGCTCGCGGTGAGGCTCTCCAGCGCGGCCTTGGCCGCGCCGTACACGGCCGTCCCGGGGCTGGGGCGCCGCGCGCTGATCGAGGTGATGTTCAGCACCACTCCCCCGCCCGCACCCGCGCTGACCACGGGGAAGGCCGCCTGCGCCACGAACACGGCCGACAGGAAGTTGAGCTCGGTGACTCTCCGGTGGAAGCGGGGGGACGCCGACGCGAAGTCGGCGGAGGGGGCCCCTCCGGCGTTGTTCACCACCACATCGATGCCGCCGTGCCGCCCGGCCACCTCGTCGATCCAGCGCCGGACCTGCGTCTCGTCCCGTACGTCGACCCGGCTGAAGCGCGGCGCGGCGGAACCCGGCGTACCCGGCGCGGGCTCGGTGCGGCCGCAGATCTCGACGACGGCACCGGCCTCGACGAAGGACTCGGTGATCCCCGCACCCACGCCGCGGGCGCCTCCCGTCACCAGGACGGTACGACCGGTCAGGTCGATCTCCAACGCCATTCCGCCTCCGTCGACCACCGGCCGCGTCACGTCCGGGCCACGCGGATTCGGCTCACGCCTTCTCCCGCGGCCGGACGCGTCCTAGGCTACCTAACAAACATTTGACCGACTACCTCGGCAGGGGGCGGCACATGGGCGTCAGCTCGACCGAGCGCCATGGGATCCGCGTGATCACTGTGGACTTCCCGCCCGTCAACGCGCTGCCCGCGGCGGGGTGGCGTGAACTGGCGGACGCCGTGGACGAGGCCGGCGCGGCCCCCGGCACCCGGGTCGTCGTGCTCCGCGCCGAAGGCCGGGGCTTCAACGCCGGAGTGGACATCAAGGAAATGCGGCGGACACCAGGGTTCGAGGCGCTCCTGCGGGCGAACCGCGGGTGCCACGCCGCCTTCAAGGCGATCTACGAATGCGCCGTCCCGGTGGTCGCGGCGGTTCAGGGCTTCTGTCTCGGTGGGGGCGTCGGCCTCGTCGGCAACGCCGACACCATCGTGGCGAGCGACGACGCGTACTTCGGCGTGCCCGAGGTCGACCGGGGTGCCCTGGGCGCCGCCACCCACCTCTCCCGGCTCGTCCCCCCGCATCTGTTGCGCACGCTCTACTACACCGGCCGCACCATAACCGCCCGGCAGCTCGCCGGGTACGGCTCGGTCCTCGAGGTCGTCCCACGCGCCGGGCTCGACGACGCCGCGATGGCGGTGGCCGGGGAGATCGCCGCCAAGGACACCGCGGTGATCCGCGCGGCCAAGGAGGCGCTGAACGGCATCGACCCGATCGACGTCAACAGGTCCTACCGCTTCGAGCAGGGGTTCACCTTCGAGCTCAACCTCGCCGGGGTCTCCGACAGGCTCCGCGCCGCGTTCAGCACCGGCGCCGCGTCCTCGACGCCGTCGTCAGCGCCGGCGGCGTCGCCCGCCCCTGCGCCGCCGAGGTCGGCCCGGGCTCCAGCGGCCGGCACCCCTCGTCGGGACGACGACGCCGGCCGGGCACAGGTGCCGGGCGGCCCGAAGCCGCCAACGGAGGCCGGGCCGAGCCTCCACGCCTGACCGCCCGCCGGAGCGGAACTCCAGCGAGCCCGTACGAGCTTTGCGCCACCCGCGCCCGGCCGTCGACACGCCGTCCTTGCGAACTCCTTGATCCCTCTTGCCGGCGGCGAGAGGCGATGAGCCGTCCGGCCGAAGGCGTGATCACGTCGGCATCGACAAACGGACAGTTGAAGGATGACACACGCCCGCGTTCAAGTCACCGCCGACGACTCCAAGGGTTTTACAAGATCGCTTAACTAGGGTGTGAGCCGGTCGGAAGACGAAGTCACCGGCGGCCCGCAGAGCGTCCGCTCTCCCGCAGATGAAGCGCGGTTCGGGACAGAAGATTGAAGGATCATCAGTGAGCACATCGCCGATCGGCATGAGCGGACCACCCGTGGAGCCCTTCGCTCCGGAGTTCTACCAGGACCCGCACCCGACGTACGCCTGGCTGCGGAAGCACCGACCGGTGCATCCCGTGCAGTTCCCCGGTGTCCGCGTATGGCTTGTCACCCGGTATGAAGATGTGCGCGCGCTGTACAACGATCCGCGAATGAGCGTGAACCAGGAGACGGCCAACACTGATTTCCACACCGCCGGGATGGCGTACGGGGCCGGGACCGAGATGGGGCACTCACTACTCTTCAAGGACCCGCCGGACCACACCAGAATGCGAACACTCGCCTCCAAAGTGTTCTCCGCGCGCCGAATCGCCGGCTGGCGGGACACCGTGGAAAGAATCACCGATCAACTGCTCGATGACGTCGCCCCTCACCAGAGAGTCGATCTGCTGGGAGTCTTCTGCTACCCGCTGCCCATCATGGTCATCGGCGAGGTGCTCGGAATTCCCGGCAACGACCACCGCAAACTGCGCCAGTGGATGGACCCGCTGGTCGGCCTGAGCCGCGAGGAGGCCCTCGCGGGGACGAAGTCACTCATGGCCTATGTGCGTGAGATCATCACCGTCAAGCGCGCCGACCCGTCGGACGATGTGATCTCCGCGCTCATCGCCGCACGTGACGGCGACCGGAAGCTCACTGAGGACGAATTGGTGGGCAACGTCTTCGGCCTGATCAGCGCCGGCTTCGAGACCACCGCCAACCTGATCGGCAATGGGGTGCTCGCCCTACTCGACCACCCCGACCAGCTGCGGCTCCTGCGGGAGAACCCCCCGCTCATGGACAGCGCGATGGAGGAGATTCTCCGATACGACGGCCCGACGGCGACCACGATTTTCCGCTTCCCGACAGAGGACGTGCGTGTCGGCGGCGTCGTCATCCCCGCCGGGGAGCCGATCCTCATGGCGCTGGGAGCGGCGAACCGCGACCCCGAGGTGTTCGACGATCCGGATGCCCTCGACATCCGCCGGGGCGACAACGCGCACATCTCCTTCGGTCGCGGGATCCACCACTGCCTCGGCGCGGCCCTCGCCCGCCTCGAAGGGAAGACCGCGCTGCGAACACTGTTGCGGCGGTATCCGGACATCAGCCTCGCCGTATCCCGACAGCAGATCCGGTACAAGCCCGCGGTCATCGTGCGCGGCCTCGAGGAGCTCCCTGTGGTCCTGCAACCGTCGCGCTGAGCGAGGGCCGGGGCCGGCGACCGTGATCGCCCCCGCCGTACCCCGTGTCAGACGTGGGCGGTCTCCTCCGGCGCGGGCAGCGCCAGGGACGGCGGCGGCGGGATGACCTGTGCGAGCCACCCGCCCGGGTCGGCGGTGAACTGCGGAGCCGCCTCGGACACCCACCGGGAGCGGACCGCGAGAGCGGTGGCTTCCTGCTGGGTCCGCCCGTCCACATACGTGAGGAGTTCCTCCGCCGTGCGGCGGACGCACACCCGGCCGCGCTTCACCGCGGCGGGGTAGTCGTTCCAGTCGATGCCGTGCTGGGACGACAGCATCTCCTGCATCCGGCCGGTGGAGACACCGTGGAGCTGCTTGTGCGAGAACACCGCCTGGGCGGCCATGGTGACGCTGTTGCGGACGCAGTCGCGTTGCCGCCACAGGAAGTAGTTGGCGACCTCGACCGGGTCGGGAATGGTGAACACGCGGGCGTCGAACATGGCGTGGGCGTCATCGCGACCGCCGCGGTACGCGCGGTTGAACGCGACCGTGGCGACGGATGCGGCGATGCTGGTGATCTTCTGCACGACCCCGCCGAACCACGGCTGAGTGCCGTGGGCGTCGAAGTCGGTGAGGAGGACCGAGCACTCGTCGGACTGGGTGAAAGCGAACACGGCGCCGGACATCTCCGAGCACAGGGCTTCGGCGACGGCGTTCATGGCGCTCACCACGGCGAAGTCGTACGGCCTGTCCGCGTGCCGCAGGAAACGGTGGAAGGAGCGGCCGTCCACGCGGACCACGGAGAAGGTGCGGCGCGGCAGCACCATGCGGGTCGGCTGCTCGTAGCCCTTGATGCGGTCACCCAGAGCGGTTTTGTCAGTCATACGGGCTTTCCCAAATCAGTCATGCGGGCTCTCTCAAAAGGGAGACATGTGGTGCAGTATGCCCGGGTCGGCCCGCGCCGGGCGGGCCGTCGGCGAGCGCGGGCCAGTTTTCCCCGGCGTACGCACCGCCCCCCGGCCGGCCTGCGCTCCCGGCGGCGACGCCAGGGTGGTCATACTCACCGGTAACTGAGTAGCCGTGCTCACGACCCGCGGGCGGGCCCTCGCGAGGATGGCCCGTATGACACAGCCGGTGAAGACCACGACGACAACCGCTTTCTACATCCAGGCCGTCATCTCGTTCGGGCTGTCGGTGACGGCCCTGGGGCTGGGGATCGCCTACCTGCCCGTGACCGCCTGGGTGCGGGCCTTCATGGGCCTGGGGCTGCTGTACGTGGTGACGTCGACGTTCACGCTCGCCAAGTGCGTCCGGGACCGGAACGAGGAGGCCAGTGTCGTCAGCCGGGTCGACCAGGCCAGGCTGGACAAGCTGCTGGCCGAGCACGACCCCTTCAGGAACGACTGACGGCTCGCACACGTGGGGGCGGTCCTGCGCGTGCGGCGTTCACCGTCTTCTTGCGGTCGGAGGCTTCGCGGACGTTCTCGCGTTCCGTCCCGGCCGTCGCCGTGAAGAAGACGACCTGATGCGGCGTCGCTCAGATCAGGGCTTCCGCTTCGCCGCCTCCGCCGCGAGCAGGGCCGCGCCGAGCTGCACGGCGACCAGCGTGCGGATCGGGATGGGGGTGGCCGTCGCGTCGGCTTCGGCCTCGGCGAACCACTCGTCGAAGCGCGCGCCGAAGCGGGCTCGCTCGGCCCGGATGGCGGGGGTCTGGTTGCCCGCGCCGAGTTCGGCGTCCAGCATGCGCAGATAGGTGCCGCAGTATCGCAGCCGCATGATGTGCACGAGCTGCCGGTTGCCGAGCGCCTCGGCGACCGTGGCGGGCCGGTCGGTGCCGGGGAAGGACTCCCACTCGGAGATGAACTCGTCGTGGCAGGCGAGGAAGTCCTCCAGGGCACAACGGAACGGTGAGCGCACGGTCAGCTCTGCCCTGACCACCGACACGGACTGCGCCAGCTCGGTGATCAGGGCACGCTGCGCGGCGAGAGCGGCCCGGATCGTCTCGCCGTACTCCTGGTCGGTGGGGGTCTCGTCGGCGATGCGGGGGTCGGCCCAGTAGGGCAGTTCGGCGATCAGGTGCAGGGCGTCGAAGCGGTCGGCGTAGTCGACGCTGCCGCCGCCGATGCCGTAGATCGCCCCCAGCTCGGCGCCCCTCGGGGTCCGGTAGGCGGCGGGGCCGATCGGAACCGCGCTCGGCACCTCCGGCGGACCCATGTGCAGGGGCAGCCCCTGGGCGGTCGCGATGGCGGCCAGACGGGCGGCGAGCGCGGGCTCGTCCTTGCTGAGGTAGTAGAACGCCCCTTGCAGTTCGCCGTTGTGCAGGGAGTAGACGAAGTCGGGCTCGACCTCGTCCATCAGCCGCATCAGCGCCTCGGTCTCCGGCATGGTGCGGTCGAAGAAGTACTTCTCGCCGGTCAGCGGGAACGTCCATTCGACCTGGTCGGCTTCGGCGGGGCGGTAGAAGTGCTCGGCGTAGGCGCGGCGGTCGCCCGGCCGTACGTACCAGCCCTCGTTGAGCCGGGCGCCGTCGGGGTCGACGCAGGGGATGAGGTGCCAGCGGTAGCCGAAGTCCTCGCGCAGCGCGGCGTCCTCGATGAGCTGACGCAGCAGGCTGCTGACGGTGAGCGAGCCGATGGGCTCGTTGGGGTGCGGCCCGCCGATGATCACGGCGTTGTGGCGGCCGGCGCCGATGGTCGCCACACGCAGCGGCTCACCCAGGCGCGAGGTGCCGATGCGGCGCAGCCGTACCAGGTCGGGGTGGGCGGCGGCGAGCTCGTCGAGCTCGGCGCGCATCTGGTCCACGGTGGGGAACGCCGTGTAGTCCGGCACCCGGCTCATGTGCTGGTCGACATCCATTTTCAGCCTTCCGATAATCTGGATTATTGAAGTAAAGCAGATTATCGTTTGGCTAACCAGAGATGAGGAGATGTCGACGACATGCGGCTGACCAGGGCGGAAAGCAAGGCGGCCAACAAGCGCGCGCTGATCGACGCGGCGCGCGAGGTCGTCGGGCAGGAGGGTTCCAAGGCGAAGCTGGAGGACATCGCCGAGCTTGCCGGCCTGACGACGGGTGCGGTCTACTCTCTGTTCGGCGGCAAGAACAACCTGATGGTCGCCATGGTCGACGACTACGCCGGCCCCCTCGACCTGCGATCGATCGAGCCCCTCGGTCCCGACCTGCCACTTGAGGAGGTCGTGGCCGAGGTCGCTCGCCAGTTCTGGCGGATGTCGGCCGACCCCGAGGCCGCCGGAAAGCTACTGTTCGAGACACGCGTTCTCGACCTCGTCCTCAACGATCCAGAGCTGCTCGGCAGGCTCAACGCCTCGGTCCGATCGACCGAGACCGACCTCGCCGCGCTGTTCGTCGGCCGCGAGCACGGCAAGGCGCCCGTCACGGGTGAGCAGGCCGTGCGTCTGGCCCGCGCGCTCAAGGCGCTGCTGTCCGGGCTCGGGCAGAGCGTCGTACTCGGTGCCCACGACAGCTCCGAGGAATTCTTCGTCGACGTCGCGCGATCCCTGGTCACGTCCAGGGTGCTCGGCCAGGCATAGCCGGGCCGCGGGTTCGGGGGAACGCGCGGCCGCACGTCACCCCACCTGAAAGGCAGCACCATGTCCAGATCCGGCTTCGGCATCATCGGCGCGCCGGTGTTGTTCATCGGCGTCCTCCAAACCATGGAGATGACCCTCTCACCCGCGCTCCCGCTGATCCAACGGGAACTGGCCGCCTCGCCGGAGGCGCTCGCCTGGATCTTCACCGGCTCGCTGATCAGCTCGGCGATCAGCACCCCGATCGTCGGCCGCCTGGCCGACATGTACGACAAACGGCGGCTGCTGCTCACGCTGATGGCGATCACCAGCGCCGGAGTCCTCCTCACCGCCCTGGCGCCCAACGTCACCGTGCTGATCGCCGGCATGGCGGTGGAGGGCGTCTGGCTGGGCATGCTGCCCCTGACCGTGGGGCTGTTCCGCGACACCCTCGAACCCGAACAGGCCGCCACCGGCAACGGCCTGGTCATCGGCGTCGCCGCCCTGGCCAGCGCGCTCGGCCTCATCCTCGCCGGGCCGATCAGCGCGGCTCTCGGCTACCGGTGGCTGTTCATCCTGGCCCTGGCCGGTGCGCTGGTGGCCGCACTCTGGGCCTGGTTCGTGGTGCCCGCCACGCCCCGCGCGGCCGCCGGTCGCGTCGACTGGGCCGGCGGGCTGCTGCTCGGCGGCGGCCTTGCCCTGCTCATGCTGGGCCTGACCACCGCCTCCAGCTGGGGCTGGACGGCTCCCGCCACCCTCGCCCTGTTCACGGCCGCGGCGCTGACGCTGGGACTGTGGGCGGTCATCGAGCTGCGCTCCGCCGACCCGCTCGTGGACCTGCGACTGCTGGCCGGACGCACTCCGGCCGGGGTGACCACGATGGGGTTCGTGTTCGGCTTCGCCTCCTTCGGGCTCGTGGTCGCCCTGCCGATGATGCTGGCCGCGCCCGTCGAGACCGGGTACGGCCTGGGTGCCGACATCCTGTGGATCGGGATCTACATGTTCCCGATGGGCGTCGCGGGCACCGTGATCGCACCGCTGGTCGGGCCGATGTCCAGGCTCCTCGGGCGGCGCGCCGTGCTGGTGCTCGGCAGTGGGCTCGTCTGCGCCGGCACCGCCATGCTCGCCTTCTGGCACTCCTCCCCGTGGGAGATCGTGGCCGGAGTGACGATCATGGGACTGGGCGGGTCGATCGGCCTCACCGCCGCGCTCAACGCCGTGGCCGCCGACGTGCCCGCCGACCGCGCGGCCGGGGTCAGCGGCGTGGTCTTCGTCGCCAAGAGCATCGGCGGCACCTTCGGAGCGCAACTCGGCGCCATGGTGCTGGCGGCCGGCTCGGTGGCGGGAGTCCCCACCGAGAGCAGCTTCGTCGACACCTACCTGCTGTCCGCGGGACTCGGCCTGCTGGCCGTCGGCGCCGCTTTCGTGATCCCCTCCGCGGTACGGCAGGCCAAAGGCGTGGGCGTGGTTTCGGCCCCCGCGACAAAGCCCGCCGCCGCCCACAGTGACACGCTGTGATCACATCTGAGGAAAAGGAGCAGCCGATGCGGGTCTACATCTCCATCGACATGGAAGGCGTGGCGGGCGTCGCCACCATGGACCAGGTCTCCCGCGGCGGCCACGGGTATCCGCGATCGCAGCGGCTGATGACCGCCGAGGCCAACGCCGCCATCGAAGGCGCGTTCGCGGCCGGAGCCGACAGCGTCCTGGTCAACGACAGCCACGGCACCATGGACAACCTGCTGCACGAGGAGCTCGATCCGCGTGCCCGGCTGATCTTCGGCACTCCCAAGCTGGACTGCATGGCCGAGGGCATCTCGGCCGAGCACGACGTGGCCATGTTCCTCGGCTACCACGCCGCCGCCGGCTCGCCGGGCGTGCTCGCCCACACTTACTCCTCACACTTCTACGAGGTGCGGCTCAACGGCCGGCCGGTGTCGGAGGCCGAGGTCAACGCGCTGCAGGCCGCCGCGGTCGGCGTTCCGGTGGGGCTGCTCACCGGCGACGACGTCATCTGCGGCGTCGCAGAGAAGGCCTTCCCCGGCGTGCGGGCGGTCGCCGTGAAGGTCGCGCACGGGCACACCGCCGCCGACAGCCTCTCGCCGGCCGAGGCCAGGCGGCTGATCCGGGAGGCGGCGGCGGAGACCGTACGGGGGGCCGCAGAGCTGACACCACTCCAGATGCCCGAGGTTCTGGAGCTGGAGATCGACATGCCGAGCACACCCGCGGCCGAGCTGGGAGCGCAGATCCCGGGCGTGCGCAGGATCGCCGACAAGACGCTCGCCGCCACCTTCGCCACGCCCACGGAGGTGTTGGGTTGCGTGACGGTCTGCTACCACCTCGCCGCCGACGCCATGATCAGCAGAATGGCCCTGTACGGCAGACGCTAGCCCCCACAGGGAACACGGGCCCCGCATGGCGACCTCGACCGCCGTGCGGGGCACCGCCAGGTGCTCCTCCTCGATGTGGCCGAGCACCGCGAGGGCGTCGATCGCGATCTCGATGATCTGCGATCGACGCCCTCTTCGATGAACACGCAACTTTGCCGCAAGCCCGTTCAGAACGTGGAACGGCCGTTCAGAGTTCGCAGCTCACGGTCTCCACCGCCGTCGTGCAGGCCTCCAGAGCAGCTTCCTCGGGCAGCACGCCGAGACCGGGCTCGGCCGGAACCGGCATCTCACCGCCGTCGAGCACGAACGGGCGGGTGATGTCGCGGTGGTAGTACCGCTCGGTGGCGGAGATGTCACCCGGCAGCGTGAAGCCGGGCAGACTGGCCAGCGCCAGGTTGGCGGCCCGGCCCAGGCCGGTCTCCAGCATGCCGCCGCACCAGACCGGCACACCGTTCGCCTGGGCCAAGTCGTGAATGCGGCGCGCCTCCAGATAGCCGCCGACGCGGCCGGGCTTGATGTTGATGATCGAGCAGGCGCCCTGCCGGATGGCCGTGGCCGCGTCGCGCGCGCTGGTGATGCTCTCGTCCAGGCAGACGGGCGTGTCCATGCGGGCGGCGAGCGCGGCGTGCGCGTGCAGGTCGTCAGGGGCGAAGGGCTGCTCGACCAGTGCGAGCCCGTACGCGTCGAGTTTCGCCAGGTGCCTGAGGTCGCCGGGCTGGTAGGCGGTGTTGGCGTCGACGGTGAGCATCACGCCGGCGCCGAACGTCTCGCGCACCGCCCTGACCGGCTCGAGGTCCCAGCCGGGCTCGATCTTCAGTTTGATCCTGGCGTAGCCGGCGGTCAGATACTTGTCCACGGTGTCCAGCAGCGCGTCGACGGTCTCGGTGATGCCCACCGAGACGCCCACGCGCACGCGCCGCCGCACCCCTCCCAGATGGTCGGCCAGGCTCGTGCGGTGTACCCGCAACCAGCAGTCCAGCACCGCCATCTCCACGGCCGCCTTGGCCATCGGATGCCCGCGTAGGTGCCGCAGCGCGGGGCCGACCGCCGCCGGGTGCAGGTCGAGCGGGGCCAGCGCCGGGATCATGAACCGCTTGATCACGTCGGCGGCCCCGGCGAGGTATTCGGGGCAGTACGCCGGCTCGTCCTCGGCCACGCACTCGCCCCAGCCCTCGCCCTCCTCGCTGAGCACTCGCACGAGCAGCGCGGTGCGTACCGTCTGGGTGCCGAGCGAGGTACGGAACGGGCTGACCAGCGGCAGCGCGACCTCGCGCAGTTCGACGGCGTCGAGCTTCACGCGGCACCTCCATGGGCGAGCACGTACCAGCCGGAGCGGGTGAACCCGGTGACCCGGTATCCCCTGTCGAGCGCGCCGCCGAGCCCGCTCTCCAGCGCCGCCCGCCACCGCCTGGCCGCCGCCGGGTCCGTCGCACGCAGCGACTCGACGTCCGCCGGGGTCGCGCACCGCAGCAGCGGCGCGTCCCCGGCCTCCTGCACGGCCCCCGTCTCGTCCACCACGACCACTCCGTCGTGATCCGAAACCGGCGGGGAAGCGGCCGCCTCGGTCGGCCAGGTGACGAAGAGCCGGTCGGACGGCCCGCCGTCGTTGATGCCGTCGCTCATCGGCCCGTAGAAATCGGGCAGGTAGCCGACGACCCGGGCACCCAGGCGGGTCAGGTTGAAGAAGGCGTTGCGCCGCAGCAACGGGTCGAACGTCCAGGACACCGCGACGAGCCCGTGCTCGGCCGCCCAGGCCCGCTGGTGTTCCTTGAGCGCACGACCCACGCCGCACCCGCGTGCCCCGGCGGCCACGCCCGTGATGTGCGAGTGCAGACTTCGTCCGGCCGCCAGGAACCCCGCCGCCACCCCGACGAGCTCGCCGCCGAGGAAGGCGCCGCCCACGTACCCGCCGGTGTGGGAGAACGCGCACAGCAGGTCGAGGGCTATCGGCGGGTCGTCACCACGTCTGGTCCCCCAGACTTCGCGCAACAGCCGGTCAGCGCGCTGCAGCGCCTCTATCCCGTGAAGGGAACGGACCTTGACCCCGGCCCCGGCCGGGGCGGAGGTGAGAAGTTCGGTCATGCTCCTCAGCATCGCGGCACGCGCAGCCCGAGGCGTTGGCGTCCACGCCGAACTTCACCCGGCCTGCTTTGTGGCGCCGCTCAGCCTCAACTGGAGGGCGAGCACCAGCCGCGTGTCCGGGTCGTCCAGCGCGATCAACTCGCCGATCCTGCGCAGCCGGTACCGCAGCGTGTTGGGATGCAGCGACAACAGCTCGGCCGCGCGGGGCACGTCGTAGTGGGCACCGATCCAGACGGTCAGGCTGTGCACGTAGTGGGTGCCGTGCCTGGCGTCGTGCGCGGCGATCAGCGCCAGCGGCTCACCGGACAGGGAGGGTTTGGACCGCAGCACGGCCTCCATGTCCATGAGGAACAACGCGGCCGACAACTCCTCGTGCGAGCCGGCCAGCTCCTGGGTGAACGGTCCGCAGACCGCGCGCAGCGCCTCTTCCGCCTGGCGCGCGCCGACGGGCACGGCGGCGACGGAGGCGGCGGTACGGCCGATGCCGGCCCGCCAGCCGCCGCCCAGCCGCTCGCTTACCCTGGCCAGGGTGTCCACGGTGATCCTGCGCAGCAGCGGCGCGGACGCCTCAGCCGCGACGATCGCGTAGGCGCGGCCGTTCACCGCGCCGGTCGCGGCCCTGATCCGGTAGGCCACGAACGCGGTGCGCAGCAGGTCGGCGGCGTGCGTCGCGGCGAAGACGTCGGCCGAGCCCGCATGGGGGCCCAGGGTCACGACCGTCACCGGTTCGCCCGGCAGCAGACCGAAGGAGGTGGCCAGCTCGTCGACCGCGCCGATACCGCGCAGCAGCCAGCCCAGGCACTCGTCGCGCCGGCGCCGCGCCTCGTCGGCGGCCAGGTTGATGCGCGCCAGGTGCGGCGCCGCGGCCGCGGCCGCCTCCTCGAGCACCGCGGCGGCGTCGTGAGCCAGCGGCTCCTCCGCCTGCACCACCCAGATCGTGCCGAGCGCCTCGCCGTGCGCTCGGACCGCGATGGCCAGGCGGGGGTAGAACTCGCGCGGCTCATAGCTCCAGACCACCCCGTCGGCACGCAGCACGGTCGCGTACTCCTCGGCGTTGGTCGGGTGCTCGGGCACCCGGCGGCCCAGGATGCCCTCCTTGCGCAGCTCGTCGATGCGCTGGCCCTCGACCGTGGAGTAGGCGAGCACCCGCATCGCCAGATCCTCGATCGCCACCGCGCCACCCACCCGGACCGCCACCTCGTTGGCCAGCACGAACAGGTCTGCGGCCCGCGCGGCGCCCGGGTCCTCGGCCGGGGCGACCATCGCGAGCAGGGCGTCGACGAGCGTGTAGAGCTGCCCCCAGGACAGCTCGGCCGGTGCGGCGAGCAGCGCCGTGCCCGCCGCCTCGGCCGCGGTGGCCAGCGCCTGCTCGTCGCAGGTGCCCGGCTTGACCACGACGACGGCCACGCCGCTCTCGCCCGCGCGGGCCAGGATCTCGGCCGACGGGCGGCCGGCCACCAGCAGGACCGCGCCGTCGAGCCCGGCCTGCGGCCCTTCGGGGTCGTAGATGACCGGGGTTCCCACCAGCGGTTCCCGGCCGTGCGGCAGCGCCAGCGGACGCACCACGCCGGGGCCGAGGCTGTCGATCAGCACACCGAGCGTGACCCGCCCGCGCGCCGTCACCGGGCGCCCCGCCTGAGCATCCGGCCGTGCCTGCCGCCGGTGAACTCGCCGTCGGCGATCACCTGGCGGCCGGCCAGGAAGACGTGCTCCACGCCGGTCGGCCGCACGTCAGGCTGCTCGTAGGTGCCCGCGTGGCCGATCGTGTCCGGGTCGAAGACACAGAGGTCGGCGATCGCGCCGGGCCCCAGCCAGCCGCGTCCGGTCAGGCCGAACTGGGCGGCGACGGCGGAGCTGACCTTGCGGATCGCCTCCGGCATGTCCTCCTTCTCGACGTACGTGCCGAGGTAGGTGGGGAAGGAGCCGAACGTCCGCGGATGGTTGGGGCCGACCGGAGGCCCGCCGTCGGAGCCGATGGAGATCAGCGGGTCGGCGAGGAACGCGGCCAGGTCCCGCTCGTGCATGGTGTGGAAGACGCCGCTTGCGTGCGGGTCCAACCTGAGCAGGTCGCACAGCGCCTCCCACGGGTCGCCGCCGAAGTCGGCCAGCCGCTTGCCCTCGACGCCCGGATCGTTGTGGACGAGGATCTGCACGTCCGAGGGGTGCAGTTCGCGCCAGAAGCCGACGCCGGTGCCGGTGTCCGGGCTCTCGGCGAGCGCGCGCAGCGCCGCGCGCTCGGCCGGGTCGGCCAGCCGCGCGAGCAGCGCCTGCTCGCCGCCCTCGCACGCGACCGGAGGCAGCACCGCGACCAGCACGGTGCCGAAGGCGAGGTAGGGATAGACGTCCGCGCGCACGTCCACGCCCGCGCGGCGGGCCTGGGCGAGCTTGTCCAGCACCATCGCGGAGGCGCCGTGCACCGCCCGTCCCGAGGCCTTGCAGTGCGAGACCTGCAGCCGGACGCCCGCCCGCTTCGCCACCGCGATCGCCTCGTCGAGGGCGTCGGCCAGGCCCTCGCTCTCGCTGCGCATGTGCGTGGCGTACGGCAGTTCCCAGCGCTTGGCCACCAGCGCGAGCGCGACCAGCTCCTCCAGGTCCGCGTAGGCGCCCGGCACGTACTCCAGGCCGCTCGACAACCCCACCGCGCCCGCCTCGAAGGACTGCGCGGCCAGCTCGCACATGTGCGCCAGCCGGTCCGGCGTGATCTCGCTGCTCATCCCCGCCGCGGCCAGGCGCAGCGTGTTGTGCCCGACCAGCACGGCTAGGTTGTTGCTCGGCCCGGCCGCCTCGGCCGCGTCCAGGTACTCGCCGAACGTGGGGAAGGACGCGCTGGCCAGTTCGGCGGGCACCAGGCCCCTCATCTCCGGGTCGGCCGGGCCGCACGAGAAACCGCAGTTGCCCACGATCTCGGTGGTCACGCCCTGCAGCAGCTTGAACGGCTGCGGCTCCTGTAGGAAGGGCACGGTGTCGGAGTGGCTGTGCGGGTCGACGAACCCCGGGCTGACGAGCAGGCCGGAGACGTCGATCACGCGCCGGGCCGGGCCGAGGCCGTGCCCGACGGCGACCACGCGTCCGTCGGCGATCGCGACGTCGGCGTGCTGCGGCGCCCCCCCGAGCCCGTCGTGGACGGTCCCGTCACGAAGCAGCAGGTCATGCATAGCGTCAGCCTCCCTTGCCCGCCGTCGCGGGCGCTAGGTACGAAAAGATGGAATGTCAGGGCGTGGCGGGTGCGGAGGCCACAAGTCTGCGCGTGTAGTCGTGCGCCGGGGCGTCGAGCACCTGAGCCGTGTCGCCGCTCTCCACCACCTCACCGCGTGAGAGCACCACCAGCCGGTCGGCCATCTGCCTGACCACCGCCAGGTCGTGAGTGATGAACACCATGCTGGTGCCGACCTCCCGCAGCAGTTCCAGGACATGCGCCTGGACCGAGACGTCCAGCGAGGCCACCGGCTCGTCGCAGATCAGCAGCGCCGGCTGCACGGACAACGCCCTGGCGATGGCCACCCGCTGCCGCTCCCCACCCGACAGCCCGGCCGGCCGCCTGCTCGCGTACGTGGCCGGCAGCCCCACCAGCTCGAGCAGTTCGGCCACGGTGAGCCCGCCCTTCGCCGGCCCCTGGGCCGCCGCCTCCGCCAGCGTAGCGCCGACCGTCAGGGCCGGGTTGAGCGAGGTCGACGGGTCCTGGAAGACGCACTGCACCAGCCGGTGCCGCGGCTGAAGCGGATCGGCCAGCTCGATCGTGCCCGCGTCCGGCCTGACCAGGCCCAGGACGCAGCGGGCGAGCGTGGTCTTGCCCGATCCGGAACCGCCGACGACACCGACGCTCTCGCCGCGGTTGACGTGCAGGGAGACACCGCCCAGCGCGACGTACGAGCCGTACGCCTTGCGCAGTTCGGTGACGCGCAGCACCTCCTCGGCGCCGATCTCGCGGCGGTCCCGCGGCCCCTCCTCGGGGAGGATCCGGGGACGCACCTCGTGCAGGCAGGCCGTGAGCCGGTCCGGACGCAGCTCGCGCAGCGGCGGCCGGGTGTGCGCGCACTCGGGCGTCGCCTGGTCGCAGCGGGCGGCGAACGCGCACACGTCACTCACCTCCGCCGCGGCGGGCACGCTGCCCCTGATGCCGGTCAGCCGGGGTAGCCGCCGCTCGACGGTCGGCACGGCGGCCAGCAGTCCCGCCGTGTACGGATGGGCCGGCTCCTTGCCCATCTCGGCGGCCGGCCCCTGCTCGATGATGCGCCCGGCGTACATGACCGCCACCCGGTCGCACAGCTCGAAGGCCACCCGCAGATCGTGGGTGATCAGCAGCACGCCCATCCCGCGCGTCCGCTGGATGTCCTTGATGAGCATGAGGATCTCGTGCTGCGTCGTGGCGTCCAGTGCCGTGGTGGGCTCGTCGGCGATCAGCAGCTCGGGGTCCGCCGCCAGCGCGGCGGCCAGCGCCACCCTCTGCCGCATGCCGCCCGACAGCTGGAACGGGTGGCGCCTCGCCACGTCCGGATCGTCGATGCCCACCTCGGCCAGCCGGCGCAGCACCTCCGCCCGGTCCCGGCGCCCCCGCATCGACTCGGCGATGTGGGCACCCGCCGTACGCAGGGGATTCAGCATGGCGAACGGGTCCTGCATGAGCAGGCTCACCCGGGTGCCGCGCACCGAGCGCCACACCCGCTCACGCGTGCCGAGGAGTTCCCGGCCGTCGAGCGTGACCGAGCCGGTGGCGCGCAGCCCCTTGGGCAGCAGGCCCGCGGCGGCCCGCGCGGTGAGTGACTTGCCGCTGCCCGACTCGCCGACCAGGCCCACGGTCTCGCCGCTGGAGACCTCCAGGTCCACGCCGTCGACGATGAGCCCGGATCCGGAGATGCGCAGCCCGGAGATCCTCACCGCAGTCCTCCCTTCGACAGCGACTCGAACACGCGGTCGCCCAGCAGGGTGGCCGCGCACGCGACCACGGTGATCAGAGCCGCGGGTGCGATCGAGGCCCACGGGTTCAGATCCAGCAGCCCGCGGTTCTCCTCGATCATCAGGCCCCAGTCGGGCGTGCCGGCGGGCAGCCCGATCCCCAGGAACGACAGGCCCGCCAGCGCCACCAACGCCGCCACGAAGCTCAGCAGCGCGCTGGCCACCACCGTGGGCGCCAGATTCGGCAGCAGATGCCGGAACATGATCCGCGACGCGGGCAGGCCGAGCGTGCGGGCGGCCTCGACGTAGGCCAGCTCACGCTGGGCGATGGTGAGGCTGCGGATCACCCGGATGTCACCGGGCGTGAACAGCAACGCCATGGCCAGCACCGCCCAGCCGTACCCGCCACCGAGCACGCCCACCACCACGATCAGCACGAGCATTCCCGGCATCGCGATCGCCAGGTCGACCGTGCGCATCATCAGCGCGTCCACCCAGCCCAGCCGGTAGCCGGCCAGCAGCCCGAGCGCCGTGCTCAGCACCATCGTGCAGACCGCGACGAGCACCGGCCACATCAGCGCGGAGCCGGCGCCGGCCAGCAGCCGCGACAGCACGTCGCGGCCCAGGTCGTCGGTGCCGAGCCAGTGCGCGGCGCTCGGGCCGGTTGCGCCGAGCGCGAGATCCTGCGCGGCGGGATCGTACGGCGCCAGCCACGAACCGGCCACGGCCGCCACCAGCGCCAGGCCCAGTACGGCCACCAGGATCGCCCTCATGCCGCAGCCGCCTTGTGCCTGACCCGGGGATCGACGGCCACGTAGGCCAGGTCGATCAGCAGGTTCACGATGATCACGATTGCCCCGCCGAGCAGCACCAGCGCCTGCACCACCGGGATGTCCTTCTGGCCGACCGCGCCGATCAGCAGCGCACCCAGCCCGTGCAGCCCGAATGCCTGCTCGACGAAGACCGAGCCGGTCAGGTTGGCCGCCAGCAGCAGCCCGCCCACCGTCAGCACGGGCAGCGCCGCGTTGCGCAGCGCGTAACTGACCCACACCCGTCGCCGGGGCAGGCCACGCGCTTTGGCGAAGGTCAGGAAGTCCTGCGCGGCCAGGTCGAGTGCGGCGGCGCGCATCTGCCTGACGACGATCGCCGCCTGCGCGGCGGCCAGCGCGATCGCGGGCAGCGTGAGATGCACGAGACGGTCCATCGGGGTGTCACCGGCGCCGAAGACCGGGAACCAGTCCAGCGCGACCGCGAAGCCGTACAGCAGCAGGATGCTCAGCGCGAACGACGGGATCGACAACGCCACCAGCGACGCCAGCGTGATGCCCTGATCCAGTCTGCCGCCGCGGCGCATCGCCGCGATCAGCCCGGCCGGCACGCCCACCACGACCGTCAGCACCAGCGCGTAGCCCGCCAGCCCGGCGGTCACCGGCAGCCGGTCGGCGATCATCGTGGTGACCGGCTCGCGTGAGGAGATCGAGGTGCCGAAGTCACCCTGCAGCGCGTCGCCCAGCCAGCGCGCGTAACGGACCGGGAACGGATCGTCCAGGTGGTACTGCTCGCGGATCGCCGCCCTGGTCTCCGGCGTGGACGGGCGCCCGCCGAGCAGCACCTGCTCGGGACCGCCCGGCGCCACCGCGAGCAGCCCGTAGGTGAGCACGGACAGGACCCCGAGCAGGAGTACGGCGGCGCACAGGCGCTTGATGACCGCCATGTCAGCGGCCCGCCGGGCGGAGCGAGGCGATGCCGTCCGTGGACCAGGTGGTGAACGTGCCCGTGAACTTCTCGTTCAGCGCGACGGCCTGGTCGGTGTAGAACAGCGGGATGTACGGCACCTGTTCGGCGATCTCCGTCAGCAGCGCGGTGACCTGCTCCTTTCTCTCCTGACCGGTCGTCGAGGCCAGGGTGTCCAGCTGCTTGTCGGTGGCGGCGGTGCCGTAGCCGGAGAAGTTGAAGCCCTCCGGCTCGGCCGCGGCGCGGCTGACCATGTCGGGCAGGACCTCGAGCGGATCGGGCGTGCCGTAGGCCAGGTTGACGTACTGGATCGACAGGCGGTCGTGCTGCATCACCCGTGCCCGGTACTGGTCGACGGGGCTCGGCTGCAGGATGAGCTTGATGCCGATCTTGGCCAGGTCGGAGGCCACGGCCTGCATGACCGTGCCGCCGTCACCGGTGCTGGCGTACGGCACCTCCAGTTCGAACCCCTGCGGGTGGGCGGACTTGGCCAGCTCGGCCTTGGCCGCCTGCACGTCGTAGGGATAGGCCGGCAGGGCCGGGAGGCCGTCGCCGTACAGTGCCGCCAGCTGCGGGCTCGGTAGCATGGTCGCCGCCGGCGTGCCGTGACCGGCGGTCATCAGGTCCGCCACCGCCTTGCGGTTGATCGCGTACGCGATGGCCCGCCGCACGTGCAGATCCTTCAGCGGGCCCGTCTTGACCGCCAGCGACAGGTAGCCGATGTTGTTGCCCGGGTAGAAGATCGTCTTGACGCCGGGCAGGCCGGTCCACTTGCGCGCGTCGCGGACGTAGAGGCCGTCGGTGGCGTCCACCTCGCCCGACCTGACCGCCAGCCGCAGCGTCTCCGGGTCGGTGATGGTCTTGAACTCCACCCTGCGCAGCGCGGGCTTGCGGCCCCAGTACGACTCGTTGCGCTCCAGGACCACGCCTGAGGTGAGCGAGAACTTCGTCACCTTGAAGGGGCCGGTGCCCATCGTGCCCACCTCGGGGCTGCCCAGGTCCTGGGGATGCGCCTCGGCCAGCTTACGTGGCGTCACCTGCCAGGCGATCGCCGACATGGCGAGGAACGCGGAGTTCGGCCGCTTCAGCGTGACCTTGACCTGGTCGTCGCCGACCGCCTCGACCTGCTTGACCGTCGTGAAGTAGCTGGCCGCCTGCGAGGCGACCTTCGGATCCAGGTGGCGGCGCAGGGAGAACGCCGCGTCGTCGGCCGTCAGCGGGGTGCCGTCGGCGAAGCGAACGCCCTTGCGCAGCGTGAACAGGTAGGTGGCCGGGTCCGGCTGCGTCCACTGCGTCGCCAGCCGGGGCGCAGGGACGCCGCGGGCGTCGAGGGTGACCATTGTGTCGAGGACCGCGGTCTGGATGAGGGTCGAGGCGTTGTTGAAACCGTGCGCGATGTCCAGGCTGTTGGGCGGGTTGTTGACGGCCCAGAGCAGGGAGTCGTCGGTTTGGGGCGTGGTTCCTCCAGAGGAGCAGGCGGTGGTGAGCGCGAGTACGACGGCAACGGTCGCGGTTTTCGCGTATGCCATGGGACCACCTCGGAAAGGTACGGCGGGGGATAGTCGGACGCTAGGAGCAGGACAGCTGCCGTTCACTGACCGGGCAGCCAAAACCGACGGCCCCCGCCTCGTCCTACAGGACAATCAGCCGCGTGTGCCCTCGAAGCGCATCCGCCGCAGGCCGCCGCCGCTCACCAGCAGGTCGCCCTCATGCATGCGGAACGTGAACAGCCCGGCCTCCCACGCCCCGCCCGGGGCCGGAACCGGGTGCAGCTTCAGCTCGCGGCCGATGCTCACCTCGCCGCCGCTCACGGTGGCGTCGACGCCGAGCTCCCGGCTGTGGAAGACGCCGTCGGGCATCGGCGCGTCCGAGGGCGGCTCGGCGGTGTCGAAGGCGACCGGGGGTCGCGATATGGGGCCGACGCGGAGCAGCAGCCGGTCACCGTCGATCTCCAGCCAGGCGCCTTCGGCGTCTCCCGTCCCGTGCCAGCGCCCGTCGGCGCCGGCGGTGAACACCCCGATGTCCTTGATCGCGATGCCCTCAGCGGTGGGTTCGAGGGTCAGCGTCCCGTCCCCCATCGGATCGTGCCAGTGCAGCCGCTCCGGCGGCGCCGGCGTCCCCGGTCCGGGCTTCGGCGGCTCCTCCCTGCCGAGCAGCAGCCGCGCCAGCCGGTGCGACAGCTTCACCGGATCGACCGCCGTCTGGTTGGTCAGCACCGTGATGCCGACACCCGGATCGGGCAGATACAGCAGGTTCGACTGGTACCCGTGCATGCCACCCGCGTGGCCGAACCAGTTCTCGCCGTGATAGATCCCCAGCGCGTACGGCTCGACCGTGCCGTCGGCCAGCACCCCCCGCTCCAGCAACCGCTCGCGCAGATCGGCGCCGAGCACCCGCCCGTCCGCCAGGAACCCGAACCACGGCGCCAGATCCGCCACGCTCGTCACCAGCCCGCCGTCGCCGACCGCGCTCTCCTCGGTGTCGGCCCGGCGTGGCTCGCCCTTCGCGTTGGCGTAGCCGTACGCCAGCCTCTCCAGCGGCACCGACGCGTCGTCCCGGAACACCGAGTCCGCCATCCCCAGCGGCTCGAAGAGCCGCTGGCGGGCGAACTCCGCCAGCGATGAACCCGCCACCCTGCCCACCACGACCGCCGCGAGCACATACCCGGTGTTGGAGTAGGAGAAATTCGTGCCCGGCGCGAACGTCGTCCGGCGGATGCCCGCGAGCACCTCCAGCAGCCGCTGCTCCGTCATCTCCGCCAGTGGCACACCCGTCAGCGCCTGCAGCATGTACCACTCCGGCAGGCCGCCCGTGTGCTGCAGGCACTGCCGCAACGTCACCGGCGTCTCCAAGCTCAGCTCCGGCACGTGCACCCGCACATCGTCGTCGAGCGTCAGCTTCCCGTCGCGCTCCAGCAGCAACACGCACGCCGCCGTGAACTGTTTGCTCATGCTGGCGATGTCAAACCGGGTACGCTCATCGACCGGTACGTCGAACTCCACGCACGCCGCCCCCTGGGCGACCGTGAGCACCGCGGCGCCGTCGACGTACACTCCTACGGCCAGGCCGGGATCATGCGGGCTGACCAGCGAGGACACCTCGCGCTTGACTCGTTCGAGATCCATGCCGTCAGTATCGACCAGGCGACCGGTGCCGCCCTTTGGCGTGCGCGACGACGGATGCGCACCGTTCTTTGTCCTGCGGGCACAAGGCTCTTCGTCCTGCGGGCACAAGGCGACGCGCACGGCTCGGGGCCGAAGCCTTCCCGGCTGGTGAGACGGCCGTCACTCGGTCTCACCACGTGAGAACGCTTCAGCCCCGCGGGGCCGTCCGGGCGGAGGGTCTCACGGGCGGGGCAGGGCGGAGGAGGCGTCGTCCAGGTAGCGCCGCAGGGTCGCCGCCTCCCGAGGCAGGACGGCGGGGTCGTCCTCCGGGACGAACTCGATCGACGCGTCGATCCGGCGGCGCGCCGACGCGACCATGCCCAGGGCCTCCCGCCACAGCGTCTCGCGGTGGTCGAGCGGCCACCTCTCGCGGTGCGTCGGCCACCAGCTGAAGACGTGCACCGCGTCCACGCGGTCGAGCACCAGGCCCAGGCCGGACAGGGCTTCGGCGTGGGGCATCCCGTTCGGCGGCTGCCAGTAGGTCCGCAGCCCGGGGACGTCGTCGAGCATCGACCGGGCCGAGCCGGCGTCGTCGGTCAGGGTGTCGCCGTGGAACTCGGTCGCGACCGTGATGTCCCCGGCCTCCGCGGCGCTGTCGACGCACCGTCGCAGGGCGTCCAGGATTCGCCGCCGGCCGGCCGGAGTCACCGCCGCCGACGGCGTGTCCCCTGCCCAGACCCGGATGCGCGGGGCCCCCAGGGCACGCGCCGCGGCGAGGACCCGGCCCCACACCAGCCTGTCCTCGTCGGGGTCGGCGACGGTCCCCGCACGGTAGTACGAGCCCAGGGCCGAGACGTCGAGTCCCGCGGCCCGGGTCGCCTCTCCCACACGTCGCGCCTGCGCCTCGTCACCGAGCGGGATGTGCGCGTCCTGGCCCCATTCGATGCAGCCGAGACCGGCGTCCGCGGCGAGCCGGATGATCCGGCCGGGGGGAAGCGGCCGATAGGTGACGCTGCACATACCCGCCGTGAGGAACGGCGGCGGCTTCTTCCACACCTTGGATCACCCTTTCGCGTTCATGGTCGCCGTCATGCTAGGGCATCACGGAAAACGCTTACCAAGCGCGTCCGCCCGCCGTCCGGGAAGGCCGGGCGATGGAAACGCGGCTCGCGGTCGCCCGACCAGGAGCGGTCACCCACCCCGCCCGGCACGAACCGCTCCCCTGCCCGGACCGGGTCGCCGTCCTTCGGCGCGGGCGTCACGCCTCGACGCCGGGCGTCACACCTCGACGCGCTCGAACAGGGCGGTCAGGCCGAGGCCGCCGGCGATGCCGAGCATGGCCATCCCCCGGGTCCGGACCGGCGCGGGGTCACGGGCCAGCCGCGTGTAGAGGCGGGTCACCAGGATCGCGCCGGAGGCGCCGTACGGATGACCGAGGGCGATGGCCCCGCCGTCCGGGTTCACCTCCTCCTCGTCGATGCCCAGCTCGTCCAGGCTGGCCAGGACCTGCGCGGCGAACGCCTCGTTGAACTCCACGGCGGTCGCCCCCGGGACGAGGCCGGGGTTGCGGGCGACCAACCGGCGGGTGGACTCCACCGGTCCGATGCCGAGCAGGTTCGGGTCGACACCGGCGGACGCGCCGTCGACGAAGCCGAGAAGCGCGGTCCCGCCGCTCCCCTCCCCGCGGCCCCTTCTCCGGTTCTCCTCGACCAGGCGGCGGGCGTTGTCCGCCGTGGTCACCAGCATGGCGCTCGCTCCGTCGTTCAGCGGGCAGGAGTTGCCGGCCGTCACCGTGCCGCCCTCGGCGAAGGCCGGACGCAGCGCGGCGAGCGCCGCCGCCGAGGTGCCGGAGCGCGGGCACTCGTCGGTGTCGACCACGACCCGCTCCCCGCGCCGGCGAACCCCGGCCGGCACCGTGATCGGCACCGTCTCGGCGGCGAATCTCCCCGCCTGCGCCGCCGCGACCGCGCGCCGGTGGCTGCGCAGCGCGAAGGCGTCCTGCCGTTCCCGGCTGATGCCGTAGGCGCGGGCGACGTTCTCCGCGGCCACCCCCATCTCCGGGTCGCCGATCGACTCGGGGGAGAACCGCGCGCGGGCGTAGAACCGCGGCATCCCCATGGGCCGCTCCGGGCGTTCCGCCCGCCAGGGGGCGGTGCTGGTGCTCTCCACACCACCGGCCAGGTAGCAGTCCCCGGCACCCGCGGCGACGAGCCGGGCCGCCAGCATGACGGCCTCCAGCCCGGACCCGCACTGCCGGTCGACGGTGACGCCCGGGACCCCGACCGGCAGCCCCGCCGTCAGCGCGGCCAGCCGGGCCACGTTCCCGCCCCCGCCGGCCGCGTTGCCGATGACGACGTCGTCGATCTCCTCCGGTCGCGCTCCGGAGGCGTCGAGTACGGCGCGGAGCACGGGGGCCAGCAGATCCTCGGCCCTGACCCCGGCCAGTGCGCCGCCCGCGCGGCCGACCGGCGTGCGCAGCGCCGCCACGACGACGGGACGGCGCCGGCCGTCACGGAAATGGGGCAAGGGGGCGTCCTGTCGGCTCCGGCGGGGCGGGGAGTCGGACGAGCCGGCCGTCACCATGGTGGATCCACTCCTCAAGGGTCACGCGGGAGATCTTCCCGCTGCGCGTCATCGGCCACTTCCCCACCATGTACACCCGGCGTGGAATCTTGTAGCGGGGAAGAGCACGCCCGCACTCGCGGACGACGTCGTCGTGGGTGAGGCTCCCGGCCGCGGGGCCGGAGACCACCGCGACCAGCACGCTGCCGAGGTAGTCGTCGGGCACCCCGAGCACCTGTGTCTCCTCCACGCCGTCGACGCCTCTGAGCACCGCCTCGACCTCGGCGGGGTAGACGTTGTACCCGCCGGTGATCACCATGCCGCCGGAGCGACCGGCGATGTGCAGCTCCCCCTGCTCGTCGAGCCATCCCAGGTCGCCCACCGTCGCCCAGGGGCCCTCGGTCCGGAAGGCCCTGCCGTCGTCGCCCCACAGGTAACCGCCGCTCGTGAGCGGCCCGCGCACCCACACCGTTCCCGGCGTTCCGGGACCGGTGGGGATGCCCGGGGCCGTGCCGTCCTGCGGGCCGATCCGCAGTTCGACACCGGGGAAGGGCAGGCCGACGACCCCCGGCCGCTCGTCCGGCTCGGCGTGCGGGGGTGTGTGCCGCACGGTGATGAAGCTCAGCTCGGAGGCGCCGTAGTACTCGTACACGTGGGCGCCGGGGAAGACGCGGCGCGCGCGCAGGAAGGTGGCCGGGTCGAGCTTGGCCCCGCTGCTGACGACGGCGGTGACACCGGTGTGCGCGGGCCGCGCGCCGTCGCGGGCCGCAGGGCCCGCCTCGGCACGGCGGGCCGTAGGGCCCGCCTCGGCGCAGCGGGCGCCGTCCTCCCCCAGCGTGTCCTCCCCCGGTGTGTCCTCCCCGTCCCGGGACAGGGCACGCAGCATCGTCGGTACGACCACCAGGCGGGTGATGCCGCGCGCGGCGATGACCGCGTGGGCGTCGGCGGCGTCGAAGCGCGGGAGGGTGGTGAACTCCGCCCCCTCGTGGAGGGCTTCGGCCAGGGCGTACAGGCCGAGTCCGTGGGAGAGCGGGCCGGGCGCCAGGACGCGGTCGCCCGGTCCGGTGCCGAACACCTCGGCCGCGCGGGAAAGGCTCTCCCGCCATGACCGCCGGGACCGGTGGAACGCCTTGGGCGGGCCGGACGTGCCGGAGGTGAATCCGACGAGGAACGCACTGCCGGGGTCGCCGGCGCGGAGGTCGCGCGCGGGGTCGGCGCCGATGCGGTGCCGGGCCAGCCACGCGGCGTAGGGCGTCCCGGCCGGGGTGTCGCCGACGTCCGCGCCTTCCGGGTCCGCCGAGCCGCCGCCGACGTCCCCGCGCTCCGGGTCCGCCGGGCCGGCACCAATTTCCCCACGCTCCGGACCTGCCGGACCACCGCCGGCCTCCCCGCCCTCCGGGGCGTCCTCGCCGTCCCCTGCGGCACAGGGGGCGGGCGTGACCAGCAGCGGGATCCCGCATTCGCGCGCCGCCGCGGCGACGGCCGAGCCCGCCTCCGCGGCCACCAGGTCGGGACGGAGCCGCAGCAGCACCTCCCGGACCTGCTCGCGCGGCCACGCCGGGTCGAGCACGGCGCACGCCCCGTCTCCGGCGGTGGCCCCGGCGAAGAGTTCCGCGAACTCGGGGGTGTTGCCCACCCCCAGCGCCAGCAGTGACGTGCTCGTCAGGTCGGAGCGCGCCGAGGAGCCCGTGGCCGCGCGCAGCCCCGCCGCGACGCCGGCCGCGCGCGCCGCGAGCTCCCCGTAGGTGACGGTCCGTTCCCCCACCGTGAACGCCGGCGCCTGGGGGCGGCGTCCGGCCCAGGTGACGATCCGCTCGGTCAGCGGCATCGCAGCCCATCCTCCCGCGCCGGGTACGGCGCCGTCGGCCGCCTCATCTACTTCAGCGGCATGCTGTAGGAGCGGTGGACACCGTGCCCGATGAGCGCCGCGGCGACCGCCTTGATCAGGTCGCCGGGCAGGAAGACCAGGTTGCCGACCACCGCTTTGCCGAGCGTCACCCCGGTGGCGACGGAGAGCCAGGGGACGCCGAGCAGGTAGACCACCAGGATGCCGCCGACCACGCATGACAGCGCGTAGGCGGCGATCCGGGCCCAGTGACGGGTCAGGCGCACCGCCCAGTACTTCACCAGCAGCCCGGTGACCAGCGCGCCGGGGATCCACCCCAGGGCGTAGCCGCCGGTGGGGCCGGCCAGGACGCCGATGCCGCCGCGTCCCCCGGCCAGGACCGGCAGGCCGACGACCACGAGCAGCATGACGAGGGCACAGGACAGCATCCCGCGCACCGGTCCCAGGACCACCCCGGCCAGCATCACGCCGAGGGTCTGCAGGGTGATGGGCACCGGGACGATCCCGACGGTGATCGGCGGGATCAGTCCCAGGGCGATGATGAACGCCGCGAACAGCGCGACGAGCACGACGTCCCGGGTGGTGATCCCTTTCTCCACACGACCGTTCACGAGGTACTCCAGGTGTTCAGGCACGGCCGCCGGGGGAGCGGCGCGGCGGTGGATAACAACGCGCGTCGATGGCGTCGGCGACGTCATCGGCCGATTTCAGGGTGCGGACGATGAGCGGCACCAGCAGCGCCACGGGGTTGGCGTGCAGGCCGCGTGCCGCCTGCGCCTCGCGGATCTCGTGGTAGCGCCGCGACAGTTCGGGGACGAAGCGCAGCACCAGCGACACGCTGAGGCTGATGCGCTCGGGGTTGGCGACGCCGAGCCGGGCCAGTGGGGAGATCAGCCACTCGAACAGTTCCAGCAGCGCGGCGGGCCGGGTGGTCAGCGTCACCGCGAACGCCGTCAGGATCAGCGTGACCAGCCGCAGCAACGCGGTCAGCGCGGTGTCCCATCCCTGGAGCAGGCCGGTCGCGGCGAACAGCACCGCGAGCATGACCGCCACCCCGGACAGTCTTCTCGCCAGCACCTTCGGCCGGACGCGGGCCGACAGCAGCAGCACCGCGGCCGTCGCCACCGCCGCGGCGAGGATCCGCAGGTCGCTCACCAGGAAGACCACGACGCCGACCACGAACAGGGCACCGAGTTTGGCCCCGGGCCGCAGCCTGTGCAGCGGTGTGGTGCCCGGTTCGTACAGGGAGAGGCTCACGAGCAGTGCTCCCGGTACCAGCCGACGGCCGACGCCGGGTCGGCGTCGTAGGCGATCCGCCCCTCGTGGACGACCAGCACCCGGTCGAACCCCGCCAGCAGGTCGAGGTCGTGGGTCACCATGACCGCGCTCTGCTCCATCCGCGCGACGGCGTCCCGGATGAGGTTGCGGTTGCGCAGGTCCAGCAGCGTGGTCGGCTCGTCGAAGACCACCACCGAGGGACGCATGACCATCACCGCGGCCAGCGCGACGAGTTGCTTCTCCCCACCGCTGAGCAGGTGGGCCTGGCGCTCCGCGAGGTGCCCGATGCCGAACTCTCCGAGGGCGGCGGTGACGCGGCCGGGGATCTCCCGTTTCGGGACACCCAGGTTCTTGAGGCCGAACGCCATGTCCTCGGAGACGATGGGGAAGACGATCTGGTTGTCGGGGTTCTGGAAGACGAACCCGACCCTGGCGCGGACCCGCCGGGCGTCCTTGCCGGTGTCGAGGCCGTCGACGCGGACGCTGCCCTCGTCCGGCAGGACCAGGCCGTTGAGCAGCCGGGCGAGGGTGCTCTTGCCCGAGCCGTTCTGCCCGATGACGCCGATGCGGCGCTCGGCGAGCCGCAGGGACACCTCCCGCAGCACCGGCCGCCCGTCGAAGGAGACGCTCACCCCGTCCAGTTCGATGACCGGCGCCGGGGCGGGCGGGGATCCCGCCGCTGACTCCGGGACAGGGGTCGTCGAGTCACCCGCCGCCCTCACGTCGGCGTGCCCGCCCTTGAGGCGAGGAGCAGCGCCGCGGCGGTGGACTCGGGCACCGGCGAGGGGACGCGCGTCTCGGGGTCGACGCAGACCCACACCACCTGAGCGCGGACCGCGGGCGGCGCCCCGGCGGGCTCGGCCGGGTGCACGAGCACCTCGAAGGTCAGGCTGGTGCGACCGACGCGGGCCGCGCGCGCGGTGATGTCGGCGAGCTCGCCGAAGCCGAGCGGACGCTCGTAGACGATCTCCACCTTCTTGACGTGGTAGGCGAGCCTGGAGGAGGCGGGGTCGAACTGGTCGCTGAGGCCGCTCTCCCTGATGAACTCATTGATGGCGTCCTCGGCATAGGCGACATAGCGACCATTATGGACATTCCCATGCATGTCCACATCGGAAAAGGGGACCCGCAGTCGCATCGCCCGGTCCTTTCGCACTACTCGTTCCACCTGGCCTTCTCCCCGCCGACCAGATGCTTACCGGCACAACATCACATACGGGGGCAATGCCGCGGGGAGACAGACTAACCGATCGTCGAACCGGCCAACCAATTGTCACTATGTTTTCGGTATTTGTCGATTAACCGAGGAGCTTATCCGAATAGTCGCCGACCGGTTCGCGCGGGAACGGGACGACGACGTCCCGCCTCCGTGGAGCGGGGCACCGCGACCACACTATGCTGCGACCGGCGGAGCCCGTACGCCCGCCGGAGGCCGGGTGGTCCGGGAGAGTCCCGAAGGGGAGGTGGCTTCGTGCGCCGAGCGATCGCCAGGGCCTTCGGGCCCGCGGCCGAGGTGGTGGAGGTCGAGTCCTACACCCCTCCTCCCCCGCAGGAGGGCGAGGTGCGGGTGCGGATGACCGCCGCCACCGTCAACCCCTCCGACCTCGTCACCATCTCCGGCGCCTACCGCTCGCGCACCGTCCTGCCGCTGGTGCCCGGGTTCGAGGGCGTCGGCGTGGTCGAACGCACCGGCCCCGGCGTCACCGGGCTGAGACCGGGCGACCGGGTGCTCCCCATCGGCAGCGCCGGAGCCTGGCAGCAGGTCAAGACCACCGCCGCGCACTGGTGTTTCCGGGTGCGGCCGGAGCTGACCGACGCCCAGGCCGCGCTCTCCTACATCAACCCGCTCACCGCCCTGCGGATGGTCGAGGAGTTCGTCGACCCCCTCGGCCGTCCCGTCGTCGCGGTCAACGCGGCGCGGTCGGCGATCGCCGTGATCCTCGCCCGGCTGCTGCGCCGCCGGGGCGTCCACGCCGTCGGGCTGGTGCGCGGCCCCGCCGATCCCGCCCCGCCCGTCTCGTCCGCCGGGGAGCCGTGGTCGGCGGTGCTGAGCACGGACGCCCCGGACTGGCCCGCGGAGCTGACCCGGCTGACCGGCGGCGGGCCCGGCGTCGCCTTCGACGCGGTCGGCGGTGAGGAGGGCGAGCAGCTGGCGCTGCTGACACGCGCCCGCGGGACCCTCGTCCACTACGGCCTGCTGTCGGGGCGCCCCCTGCCGCCCGATCTGGCGCGCCGCCGCCCCGACCTGCGCGTCGCCCTGTACATGCTGCGGTCGTGGGTGCACACCGCCGACCACCCGAGCATCCAGCGGGCCCTGGACGAGGCGGGCGAACTGGTGCTGCGCGGCGACGTCGCCACCCCCGTCCAGGAGGAGTTCCCCCTGGAGGGCGTCAGGGACGCCATCGTGGCGAGCACGACCCGCGCCAGCCTGGGCAAGGTGCTGATCCTGCCCTGACCCGGTCTCCCTCCGGGTCCGGGTCCGCCGGTCCGGGACGTCCCCCGGCCCCGCTGTTCCCTCCGGCTCCGGAAACTTCCTCCGGGCCGAGCGCGACCATCTCGGCGGACAACGACTCGATCAGCACCTGCGGCGGGACGCGGGCCGGTGGACGGCAGGTTGACGACAAGGTTCGAACCGACCCACCACCAAGGAGGGCCCATGGCGGTCGCGGAACTCGGCGACGTCACGCTGTACTACACCGACGAGGGCCCGCGGGAGGGCGGCGGCCGGGCCGGAGGCGACCGCCCGGTGCTGCTGCTCGTGCACGGCTGGGGCGGCCACGCGCGGGCCTGGGAGCCGGTGACCGCCGCCCTGCCACCGCGCTTCCGCGTGATCGGCGTCGACCTGCGCGGCCACGGCGGGTCGTCCGCGCCGCCGGACGGCTACCGCCCCGCCGACCTGGCCGGCGACCTGGTGGCGCTCATGGAGCGGCTCGGCGTCGCGGCCGCCATACCGGTCGGGCACTCGATGGGCGCCCAGGTCGTCACCGCGCTGGCCGTGGAACACCCGGACAGGGTCGCCGCGCTGGTGGTCGTCGACCCCGCCTACGGCGCCGACGACCGCGAGGAGCTCCTGTTCTCCGGCCGGCGGGCGGCGCTGCGCGCCGACGGCCCGGCCGCGGCCGTACGCCAGCTCGGCACCCTGCCCGGCCCGATCCGGGACCAGTTGCTCGCCACCCCCGGTCATGTGCTCACCCAGTGCTACGAGGGCTTGTATCTCACCCCGGGGGCGTTCGGCACGCGCCGGGCGGCGGAGAGGTATCTGGCCCGGCGCTCCCGCCCGGTCCTGTGCCTGCGCTCGCGGCCCGAGCCCGCCGCGTGGGAGGCGTCCGTCCCCGCGCCGCCCGGGTCGCGCGTCGTCACCTGGCCGGACACCGGCCACTTCCTGCACCTGGAACGCCCGCACGCCTTCGCGGAGCTGCTCGTGTCGTGGCTGGAAGGACTGGACGGGCCGGACGCCGGGTGACCCCCGCGTCACTGGACGGGCCGGACGCCGGGTGACCCCCGCGGACGTGGCGCCGCCGATGCCCGCGGCCGGGACGGTCACGCCCGCGCCTCGTTCACGCAGCGGAGCACCGGGGGTGCCGTCAGCGCGGCCGGGTCGAACTCGCGGTCCGTGGTGACGTGGAAGGTGACGCTCTCGCCGGGCAGCAGCGTCACCGCCAGGTCGTCGACCCGGGCGTCCGGGTCGAGGCGGTCGGGGAAGAGCGCCAGGTCGCGCAGGATCGTCCGGGCGGTGACGGTGACGTCCAGGCCGTCGCCGGCCGGGGACACCCGCGTGTGGTAATCGGCGGCGGGGAAGGCCACCCGGGTGTCCTCGGCGAAGAACCGGACGGTGCGGTGCTCGCCCAGCCGTGCGACGAGCAGCTCGGCGGTGGGGTCGCCGGGGACGGCGACGGCGCCGGGCAGCGGGACGCGTAGCACCGCGCGGGGCGCCACGTCGACCGGGACGGCCTCCTTGGCCAGCGGCTGCCCGTCCAGGGCAAGGCGGGACAGCTCCAGCTCGCCGCTCCAGGATCCGGCGCCGTCGTTGACCAGGGCCACGACCCCGTCCTGGACGGTCAGCAGCCGGTCGGCGTAGACGCGGCGCAGCGCGTACCACAGCGGCTTGCGCCGCCCGGCGCCGTCGACCGCGGCCCAGGAGACGACCGGCCAGCAGTCGTTGAGCTGCCAGACGATCGTGCCCGCGCAGTACGGCGCCAGCGACCGGAAGCGCTCGATGCCGAAGGTCACCGCGCGGGCCTGGTTGAGCTGGGTCAGGTAGTGCCAGTCGTCGAAGTCGCGCGGCTGCGGCAGGTGCTCGCCCAGCCCGCGCAGCAGCTTGGCGTCGCCGTCGATCGCCTTCTGGTGGTGGCGCACCAGCGGGGCGTCGGCGGCCAGCTCGCCGCTGACCGCGCCGCGCAGGGTGGCGTACGCAGGCGGGCCCTGGAAGCCGAACTCGGCGACGAACCGGGGGGTGTAGGCGCCGTAGCGGGTGTAGTCCTCGCGGTTCCACACGTCCCAGATGTGGATGGTGCCGCGGGCGGGGTCGTTGGGCGGCAGGCCGGGGGCTCCGGAGTAGGGGCTGCCCGGCCAGTAGGGGCGGGTGGGGTCGAGCTCGGCGACGATCCGGGGCAGCAGGTCGTAGTAGAAGCCGCCGCCCCAGGTCCGCCCGTCCAGCTTCTCCCGCCAGCCCCAGTCGGCGTGCCCCTCGATGTTCTCGTTGTTGCCGCACCACAGCACCAGCGAGGGCCGCCAGGACAGGCGGGCGACGTTCTCGCGGGCTTCGGCCGCCACCTCGGAGGCGAAGGGCTCCTCCTCGGGGTAGGCGGCGCAGGCGAACGGGAAGTCCTGCCAGACGAGCAGGCCCAGCTCGTCGGCCAGGTCGTAGAAGTCCTCGCTCTCGTACAGGCCGCCGCCCCAGACCCGCAGCAGGTTGACGTTGGCGTCGACCGCCTGGCCGAAGCGCTCCGCCAGGCGCTCGCGGGTGACGCGGGCCGGGAAGCAGTCGTCGGGGATCCAGTTGACGCCGCGCACCAGGACCGGCACGTCGTTGACCACGATCGTGAACCCGTCGCCGGTCCGGTCCAGGCGGGCGTCCCGGAAGCCGATCCACCGGCGCCAGGTCTCCCCGGTCTCCCCGGTCCCCTCGGCCGCCCCGGTCTTCGCCGTCCGCGTGCCCCGCCCGGTCGTCCCGTCCCATCCGGCCACCTCGTCCCGCCCGGCCGTCCCGGTCCGCCCGGTCCCTGCGCCGGGGCCGAGGCGGACGGTCAGCTCGTAGCGGTGCTGCCCGCCGTACCCGCGCGGCCACCAGAGGTCGGGACCGGGGACCCGCAGCCTCAGGACCGCGTCGCGCTCGCCCGCCTCCAGCGTCACCTCGCTGCCGATCCCGGCCACCTCGGCGGTCACCGTGACGGGGTGTGCGAGCGTGGTCTCCACGGTCACGTGCACCTCGACCAGGCCGTCCGCCCCGTCCACGCTCACCAGCGGACGCACCCCGGCCAGCCGGGCCCCGCTCCACGAGTGCAGCCCGATGGGCCGCCAGATGCCCGAGGTGACCAGCGTCGGCCCCCAGTCCCAGCCGAAGTTGCAGGCCATCTTCCGGATGAACTGGTACGGCTCGTCGTAGGCCCCCGGACGCTCCCCCAGTTCGGCCCGGCGCGCCTCGGCGTATGCGTAGGGGGCGGTGAAACGCACCCGCAGCGTGTTCTCCCCCTCGCGCAGCAGCTCGCGCACGGCGAAGCGGTAGGAGCGGTGCTGGTTGGCCGTGGTGGCGACCTCGACGCCGTTGAGCTCGATCGCGGCGACCGTGTCGAGCCCCCCGCAGACCAGGTCGACGCGGTCGTGCCCGTCGTCGGCCCAGGTGAAGACGGTCCCGTACTCCCAGCCGGTGCGGCCGATCCAGGTCAGCCGGTTCTCGTTGTCGTCCAGGTAGGGGTCGTCGATGAGCCCGGCGGCCAGCAGGTCGGTGTGCACGCACCCGGGGACGGTGGCGGCCACGCCCGCGATGTCACCGTCCACCTGGGTGAGGGTCCAGCCGTCGTGCAGCGGGCGGTAGGTGCTCAAGTGGGGTTCTCCTTGGTGAGGCGGTACGGTCCGGGCCGGGTCAGCCCTTGAGCCCGGACATGGCGATGCCGCGGGTGAAGTGCTTCTGGAACAGCAGGAAGAACACGACCGTCGGCAGCGAGGCGAGCAGCGACGCGGCCATGATCACGCCCATGTGCTGGGCTCCGGTGAAGGCCGAGTTGAGCCGGGCCAGCGCCACCGGCAGGTTGGCCATCTGGTCGCTCTCCACGATGATCAGCGGCCAGAGGAAGTTGTTCCACTCGTTGAGCATCACGAAGATCGACATCGCGGCGAGCGCGGGCCGCAGCAGCGGCATGACGACCTGCCACCAGATGCGCCACTCCCCCGCGCCGTCGATCCGGGCCGCCTCGATGAGGTCGTCGGGGATCGACCGCAGGTACTGCACGAGGAAGAAGACGACGAACGCCTTGGGAATCGCCGGGACGATGTATCCGAGGTAGCTGTCGACCCAGCCGAGGTTGCGCACCACCAGGTAGTTGGGGACCAGCGTGGCCTGCCACGGGATCATCATCGAGCCGAGGATCATCAGGAAGATCACCCTGCGGCCCCTGATGTCGTGCTTGGTGATGACGTAGGCGGCCAGGGAGGCCGCGAGCAGGGCCAGGACGGTGATGACCGTGGCGATGACGACGCTGTTGACCGCGAACCGCCAGAAGCCGAGGTCGACCTCGGTGAAGCGCTGGAACAGGCCGGCGACGTGGCCGGGGTTGTCCGCGTCGGGACGCCACCGCGGGTCGTGGTAGCCGACGGTCGTCGGGCTCTCCGGGACGAACGACGGCGGGTTGCGGGTGATCTCCGAGACCGGCTTGAAGGCGGTGATCACCATCCAGTAGAACGGGACGATCATGGTGATCGCGAGCAGGTGGAGGGGCGCCTTCGCCCACCCCGCCCGCGAACGGCGTCCGCGGAGGCGGCCGCGGGTGCCGCCGGGCGCCGCCGGGGCGGTGCGGGAGGCGGGCGGCCGGGTCCGAACGACCATCACAGCTCCCTCATGGCACGGCCGATGCGCAGCTGCACCAGGCTGATGACGAAAATGATCAGGAACAGGGCCCAGGCGATCGCGGAGGCGTAGCCGAGCTGGAACTTGGTGAAGCCCATGTCGTAGAGGTAGGGCACGATCATGAGCCCGGAGTCGAGCACGCCGCCGACGTTGCTGACCTGGCGGAAGACGATGTAGACCGCTTCGAAGACCTGGAAGGCGGCGATCATCGTGGTGACGACGACGTAGGTGGTGACGGGACGCAGCAGCGGCAGGGTGATGCCTCTGAACTGCTGCCAGGTGGTGGCGCCGTCGATCCTGGCCGCCTCGTAGTACTCCTCGGGGATGGTGTTGAGGCCGGCGACGAAGATGACCATCGCGTATCCCATCCCGGACCAGGTGGCCATCAGCACCATGACGGGGACGGTGAGCGAGGGGGTGGCCAGCCAGGCCACCGGGTCGCCGCCGAACCAGCCGAACACCGTGTTGGCCAGGCCGTAGTCCTCGGCGGCGAAGATCCACCGCCACATCAGGAACAGCGCGATCGTGGACGTCACCGAGGGCAGGAAGAAGATCGTCCGCATGACGCGGTCGCCCCAGCCCTGCCCCCGGAAGGCCAGCGCCAGCGCCAGCGCGAACCCCGAGGTGAGCACCACGGCCGCGAGCACGTAGACCAGCGTGTTGGACAGCGCGTGCAGGAAACGCTCGTCCTGCAGCAGGCGCCGGAAGTTGGCCAGGCCGACGAACCGCGGCGGCTTGACGCCGTTGAACGTGGTCAGGCTCAGATAGAGGGAGTTGATCAGGGGCCAGACCAGGAAGCCCGTGAACAGCGCCAGGAACGGCAGGAGCATCAGGTAGGACGTCATGTCCCGTCGCACCCGCCGGGCAGCGGAGCCGAGGCCGGGACCGGTGTGACGCCCCTTGCGGCGATCGACGGCAGCGGTGGCCATCGTGTCCCCTTTCGGTAGGTCGGGGCCGGCCGCGCGGTGACGTGCGGCCGGCCCTGGGGCCGGGGCGGCGGTCAGCCCGCGTTCCGTTCCATGATCTTGGCGGCGGCGTCCAGGGCGGTCCTGGCGGCGGATCTGCCGTAGACGACCTCCTGCAGCTTCTTGGTCACCTCGGCCTGGCTGGTCTCCCAGCCGGGGCAGTTGGGCGGCCCGTACCCGGAGGCGAACGCGGCCTTGATCGCCTCGACCTGGTCGGGGGTGGCGGGCAGGTCGGCGATGTTGTCCGTCAACGGCGAGATCCACAGCACGCCGCGCGCCGCGGCGGCCTCGGTGAGGGTCCTGACCGCCTCGGGGGTGTAGAGGGACTTGATGAAGTCGGCGGCCTGCGCGGTGTACTTGCTGTGGGACATGACGCCGACGATCCGGCCGCCGATGAAGGCACCGGGACCGGCGGGACCGGCGGGCAGCGGTGCGGTGGCCCACTTGCCCTTCATCTTCGGCTGGGCGGTGTCGACGGCCTTGATCTGCCAGCTGCCGCCGGACACCATCGCGACGCCGTTGGCCAGCGCGGCGGGCACCTCGGCCGTCTGGGTCGGCGCCTTGTGCTCGGTGTACAGCCCGGCCCAGTAGTCGAGAGCCGTGACGCCCGCGTCGTCGTTCAGCGCGGGCTCGCAGTCGGGGGTGTAGAGGCTGCCGCCGGCCTGGCGCAGGAAGTTGAAGTACTGCAGCCAGTCGATGTTGCCCCAGTCCATCGAGTAGGGCACCTTCACCCCGTCCGCCCGGAGCTTCCGGATGGCGGCGGTGAGCTCTTGCCAGGTCCTGGGCGGCTGGAGGCCGGACTTCTCCAGCAGGTCCTTGCGGTAGTAGGTCAGGTAGACCGTCATGTCGAGCGGGGTGCCGTAGACCGCCCCGTCCGGCGAGGTGATGGACTCCCAGACGCCCTGCTGGGTCTTGCCCTTGACCGCGTCCGGGACGCCCTGCTCGCGCAGGTCGACCATGCCGCCCAGGCCGCCGAACTCGATGCCCCACGACAGGCCGCCGGAGACGATGTCGGGCCCGTTCTTGCCGGTGGCCGCGGCCAGGACCTTGGCGTGGCCGTCGTCCCAGCTCAGCGCCGAAACCTTGATCTTCACGTTCGGGTGGCTCCGGGTGTAGAGATCCGCGGCTTTCTGCATGACCAGGGCGTCGTCTTCCGAACCGGTCATCCAGAACGTGAGGTCGGCCGGGCCGCCGGCCGGGGCCTGCTCCGCCTGCGGGGCGGTGCCGGTCGCACAGGCACCGGCCAGCAGGCCGATCGTGATGACAGCCACCGTGGCCGTGAGGCGTCTGTGCACGGTGTCCTCCTGATGTCGGGGGGTGGGGAGGGGCACTTAACCGGGTAAGTGCGCCTGAATCTAGAAGGCGGATGACAACGATGTCAACGGTGTGTTAACGATGTGACCGTTCCTTGACCCGCCCCGGCTCTCCCCGTATACGCCCGCCCTCCACCCGAAGTCCCGCCGTTTGCTCGGACATGCGGCCCGGATCCCCGGCAGCGGCCGGCATATCGGGCGTAGTAAGGTACGCGGCGGGAAACACGTCGAATAACCGGTTCAGCCAGGGGGCTTCGTGAAGCGACCGACGATTGCGGACATCGCCCGGCGCGCCGGCGTGTCGAAGGTCGCGGTCTCCTACGCGCTGAACGGCCAGCCCGGGGTGTCGGAGACGACCCGGGCGACGATCATGGCCATCGCCGAGGAGATCGGCTGGCGCCCGAACAGCGCCGCCCGCGCGCTGAACGGCGCCCGCGCGCGCTCCATCGGCCTGGCCCTGTGCCGGCCCGCGCGCATACTCGGCGTGGAGCCGTTCTTCATGGAGCTGATCAGTGGTATCCAGGACGAGCTGTCCGCCCAGTCGTACGCCCTGATGTTCCAGGTCGTCAGGGACCACACCGAGGAGATGGACCTCTACCGGCGCTGGTGGGGCGAGGGTCGCATCGACGGGGCGATCCTGGTCGATCTGCACCTGTCCGATCCCCGGGTGGCGGTGACACAGGCGTTGCGCATGCCGGCCGTCGTGATCGGCCACCCGTCGGAGGCGGGCTCGCTCACCCCGGTCTGGTCCGACGACGGCGCGGCCGTGCGCGAGACCGTGCGCTACCTCGCCGCGCTCGGTCACCGCCGCCTCGCCCGCGTCGCCGGACTGCCGAGGCTCGTCCACACGGTCCTGCGCGACCGCGCGTTCACCGAGGTGTGCGAGGAGCTGGGCCTGGACGGCCACGTCATCGTGCACACCGACTACACCGGCGAGCAGGGCGCCCGCGCCACCCGCCGCCTGCTCAGCGCGCCGGGCCGTCCGTCCGCGGTCGTCTACGACAACGACATCATGGCCGTGGCCGGGCTGTCCGTCGCCCAGGAACTACGGCTCGACGTCCCCGGCGACCTGTCCGTCGTCGCCTGGGACGACTCGCCCCTCTCCCAGGTGGTGAGGCCCCCGCTCACCGCGCTGAGCCGTGACATCCCCGCCTACGGCGGCCACGCCGCCCGCGCGCTCATGTCCCTGATCGCCGGCGAGCGCGTCGCGGGTTTCGAGGACGCCGCGCCGCAGCTCACCCCGCGGGGCAGCACGGGAGCGCCGGCACGGGCGTGAGGTCCTCGGCGGCACCGGCGCCGGCGGCATTCGGTACGGGCGCCGGCCGGACGCCTCCGCCGCGCCGGCGGTCGTCAAACGGTTGAGTCACTGCTCGCCGACGCCCCGTCATCGGCTCGCCCTCCGGAGTGCTCCGGTGGCGCTTGTCCGCGTTTTCGGACGACGGCCCACCCCGGTACGAAGCTGAAAGTTTCACGGCTCGTTGACACTAGGAAAGCGCTTTCCTATGGTGATTCCATCCGTTGGAACGGGTGCGTTCACCTGTGTGAGCGGCGTGCACTCGCTGGGGGGAATCCGGGAGGCAGGTCCACGCGGGCCTGCCGGACCAGCAAGGAGCTCGACTGTGCAGAACAGATTCGGCAGGAGAGCCGCCGCGATCGCCGTCGCCGGCGTCCTCACCGCCTCCGGATGGGCGATCGGCGCCTCCGCCGCCGCGGCCGATCCGGCCCCCGGCGCCTACACGCTCGTCAACGCGGGCAGCGGCCTGTGCCTGACCGTGCCCGGCGCCGGCGGCTCCGACGGCGTACAGCTCACCCAGTCCGGCTGCGACGGTTCCGCCGCGCGGACCTGGCACCTGACCGCCGTCGGCGGCGGGTTCCAGCTTAAGGCGGCGCACAGCGGCAAGTGCGCGGGTGTCGAGGGGGCGAGCGCCTCCGCGGGCAAGGCCGTACGGCAGGAGAGCTGCACCGGCGCCGCCTCCCAGACCTGGCAGCCGGCCGCCTCCGGCTCGAACCACCGGGTGGTCAACGCGGGCAGCGGCAAGTGCCTCAACACCAGGGACGGCTCGACGGCCGCCGGCGCACCGGTCCAGCAGAACTCCTGCGACTCGGCGGCGAGCAAGCAGTGGCGGCTGGTCCCTGCCGGATCCCCGACCCCGACCGCGTCCCCGACCGTCTCCCCGACGGCGGGTCCCACCGTCACACCCACGGTGACACCGACAGTGACACCGACCGGCTCCCAGGGCAGCGCCGCCGGACTGGTGGGCTTCGCCACCCTGAGTGGGCACGGCCGCACCGGCACGAACGGCGGCGCCGGCGGCCAGACGGTGACCGTCGGCGACTACGCGCAGCTGGCGGCGGCCGTCGCCGACGACACACCCCGGATCGTCCGGGTGTCGGGCACGATCAACGGCAACGGCGCGAAGATGCTGGACGTCGGGTCGAACAAGACCATCATCGGCGTCGGGTCGAACGCGACGATCAACGGGTTCGGATTCGACGTCAACGGCTGGGGCCCCGACGAGGTCGCGTGGGGCGGTGACCTCTGCGACCCCGCCGAGAAGGACGGGTTCACCCACGTCCAGAATGTGATCATCCGGAACCTGACGTTCACCGGTTCCGCCGACGACTCGATCAACGTGCAGTGCTACTCCCATCACGTGTGGATCGACCACAACACCTTCCACCCGTCGGCCGACGGCTCGGTGGACGTCAAGCGCGGGTCGGACCTGGTGACCGTCTCCCACAACCGGTATGTCGGCACGGACAAGTCGATGCTGCTGGGGCACAGCGACGGCAACGGCGCGCAGGACACGGGCTACCTGCGCGTCACCTACCACCACAACTGGTTCGACGGGTCCAACACCCGCCATCCGCGGGTGCGGTTCGGGTACGCCCACGTGTTCGCCAACTACGTGGAGGTCGACGACTACTTCATCGGCCTGGGTAAGGGGGGCGAGGTCTACGCCGAGAGCAACCACGTGAAGAGCGCCAAGACGATCACGGAGGACTTCGGCGACACGAAGCTGACCTGGACGGGCAGCAACTTCTACGACAGGGCGACGATCCGGCGGGCGAACAGCAGCGGCAGCACCATGAGCGACTGGCTGCGCGCCGACGGCAGCGTTCCGCCGCCGCCGTACGCCTACTCGGCCGGTTCCGCCTCCTCCACACCGCCGGCCGCGGGCGCCGGCGTCGGCGGCGCGGACACGATCCCGCGATGATCAGCCGGGTCCGCCGGACGCGGCGGGCCGGGCAGCGACCCCGTACCGGGCCCGCCGGCGGGATCAGTACGGCGGTCCGGCGGCGGGCCGGCCCGGCGGGCGGTCGCGGACGGCGTGTGCCCAGCGGTCCACTTCGGCGATTAACGACGCCGCCCGCCCGGGGGTGACGAACGACGCCGCGATGGAGTTGCGGGCCAGGCGTTCGGCCGCCCGGAGGGTCAGCCCCGCCTCCCGGGAGAGCGCCAGGAAGTTGTCCGCGACGTAACCGCCGAAGTAGGCGGGGTCGTCGGAGTTGACGGTCACGACGACCCCCAGGTCCATCAGCTCCGGGAGCGGGTGCTCCCGGAGGCTTCCGACCGTCTTGAGCCGGACGTTCGACAGCGGGCAGACGGTCAGCGGGACGCGGCCGGTGACGAGGCGCTCGATCAGGCGGGGGTCGTCGACGGCGCGGATGCCGTGGTCGACGCGTTCGACGCCCAGGGTGTCGAGCGCCTCCTGGATGTAGGCGGCCGGCGCCTCCTCCCCCGCGTGCGCGACCGCGCGCAGTCCGGCCTCACGCGCGCGCCGGAACACCGGAGCGAACGGCCCCGGTGGGTGTCCGAGCTCCGCCGAGTCCAGGCCGACGCCGAGGAGACGGTCGACGCGGGGCATGGCGGCGGTCAGGGCCGCGTCGGCGTCGGCCACCGGCAGGTCCCGCAGGAAGCACAGAATGAGCCCGCCGGTGATCCCCGCGTCGTGTTCGGCCTCGGCCAAGGCGGCCGACAGGCCGTCGACGACCGCTTCCGCGGGCACGCCGCGGCGCAGGTGCGCCTGGAGGTCGAAGAACACCTCGGCGTGCCGGACACCCTGGGCCTTCGCCCGGCCGAGGTAGGCGCGGGCGAGGTCGGCGAAGTCGTCCTCGGTGCGCAGGACGGCCATGGTCGTGTAGTAGAGGTCGAGGAACCCCCGCAGGTTCTCGAACCGGTACCGGGAGGCGAGGTCCTCGACCGAGCCGAACGGCAGGGTGACCCGGTTGCGGTGCGCGAGTTCGAAGGCCAGCCCCGGTTCGAGGGTGCCCTCGATGTGCAGGTGCAGCTCCGCCTTGGGCAGTTGGAACAGCTCGATCACGCTCTCCCCCGTTCCGGAGGCGGTGTCCTCCGCCGCCGTCTCCGACATCTCCGACGTCCCCATCGGCACCGACCGGCACCGACCGGTAGCGACCTCTCCGACGGCCACGCCGGCATCCGCGCCGGGTCGCCGCGTCCCTGTGGGACGCGGCGTTCCCGCCGCCCGGTGCCGGAGCGGTCGCGTGTCTTCACCCGGTGTCACCGTCGAACGCTAGGAAATGCGCGTTTTACCCCCTTGACACACGAACGGGACGAGGGCTTAACTTCTCCCCAACCTCATGTTCATATATGTCCATATACAAGAGGTGGCGGATGAGGATCGCAGTCGTGGGAAGTTACGGGGTCGGCATGACCATGTCGGCCTCCCGGATCCCCGAGGCCGGGGAGACGGTGCTCGGTGGCGTGTTCAGCCTCGGCCCCGGAGGCAAGGGATCCAACCAGGCGATCGCCGCGGCCCGCCTCGGCGGCCATGTCGACCTCCTGACGATCGTCGGCCCCGATGCCTTCGGCGACCAGGCCAGGCAGCTGTGGGCGGCCGAGAACGTGGGTCACGCTCACGTGCGCACCGGGACCGGTGCGACCATGATCGGTTTCATCATGGTCGAGCCGGGGGGCGAGAACCGGATTCTCGTCGCCCCCGGTGCCCTGGACGAGCTCGGCGAGAGCGACGTCGAGCGTTTCGCCGGCGAGATCGCCGCGGCCGACCTGCTGGTGGTGAGCCTGGAGATCCCCCTGGCCACGGCCCTCGCGGCGCTGCGCGCCGGCCGGGAGGCGGGCACGACGACCCTGCTCAACCCCGCGCCGGCCGTCCCGCTGCCGCGGGAGGCGTTCGGCTGGATCGACTACCTCACGCCGAACATGAGCGAGGCGCGGATCCTCGCGGACGCCCCGGGCGAGACCGACCCGGACCGCCTGGCCGACGCGCTGCGGGCCGGCGGCTTCGGCGGCGCGCTGGTGATGACGCTGGGCGGTGACGGCGCGCTGGTCGACGAGGCCGGGATCCGGGCCCGGGTCGCACCCGTCCGCGCTCCGGAGGTCGTCGACACCACCGGCGCGGGCGACGCCTTCACCGCCGCCCTGGCCGTGCGGATCGCCGAGGGGGCGTCCCTGGCGGAGGCCGTCGGGTTCGCCGCCGCCGCGGGAGCGCACGCGGTCGGCCGCGCCGAGGTCATCCCCGCCCTGCCCCACCGATCCGACGTCGACGCACTTCTCGCAGGAGCCTGACATGACCGCACTCCAATCGGACGCCCGCCCGCAGGCGCGGGCGTCGGCGTCCCGCCCCTCCGGCTGGACGCGCCTGCTGCACGCACGCGAGAGCGGCACCCTGTCCGCCCTGGTCGTGCTGCTCCTCATCGGCGCGGCCCTGGCCCCGGGCTTCCTGTCCACGCAGAACTTCCTCACCGTCGGCCAGCAGATCGCCCAGATCGGCATCATGGCGGTCGGCGTCACCTTCGTGATCATCAACGCCGAGATCGACCTGTCCGTCGGCTCGATCTACGCGCTCGGCGCCATCGTCACCGGCCTGCTCATCAGCGACGGGCTGCCGTGGACGGTCGCCGCGCTCGCGGGAGTGCTGTCCGGCGCCGCGGCGGGGTTCCTCAACGGGGCGCTCACCGTGGGGCTGGGCATCCCCTCCTTCATCGTGACCCTCGGCAGCCTGAGCGTCTTCCGCGGGCTGGCGCTGCTGCTCAGCGACGGCTCCCCGATCTCCCTGAGCTCCGGCACCCCCGGCGTCGCCGAGTTCACCCTCCTCGGCCAGGGACGGCTGTTCGGCGTCGTCCCCATGCAGCTCATCTTCCTGATCCTCACCGTGCTCCTGGGCTGGGTGATCCTGTCGCGCACCCGGTACGGCTTCCACACCTACGCCGTCGGCGGCAGCCAGGAGGCGGCCCGGCTGTGCGGGATCGACGCGGGCCGGGTCAAGATCCTCGCCTTCGTCATGTCGGGCACCCTCGCCGCCTTCGCCGGGGTGCTCGGCCTGTCCTTCCTCAGCTACGTGCAGGGCGTCACCGGCACCGGCATGGAGCTGACCGTCATCTCGGCCGTCATCATCGGCGGCGCCGCGCTGTTCGGCGGTTCGGGAACCATGTGGGGCACGCTGATCGGCGTCGCCTTCATCGGTGTCCTGCAGAACGTGCTGAACCTGCGCGGCATCTCCTCCTTCTGGCAGACGGTCGCGACCGGCGCCGTCATCATCCTCGCGGTCGCGGTGGACACCCTCCTGCGCCGCCGTACGCGCTCCTGAGACGCTCCTGAGAGGAGTACCCCCCATGAAGAAGTTCCGTTCCCTGCTCACCGTCGCCACCGTCACCGCCTCCGTCCTGCTGGCCGCGGGATGCGGCGCGATCGAGGCCCCCGGCGGGACGGCCGCCGCAGGCGGTGACGCGGCCTCCGGCGGCGAGTTCAAGCTCGCCTCCCGCATCAGCGACGACGTCAAGCAGAACAAGAAGCTGGTGATCCGGCTCAGCTACCACGACCCGTCGCTCGCCTTCGCCTCCCCCATCCGTCAGGGCGTGGAGAAGGCCGCCGCCGAACTCGGCGTCGACGCCAAGATCGTCGGCCCCACCGGCGGCGACGCCAACCAGCAGGTGTCGGAGCTGCAGACCCTCATCAACCAGGGGCAGGTCCACGGCCTGGCCGTCTCGTCGGCCAGCAGCGACGCCCTCAAGCCGGTGATCGCCCAGGCCGCGGCGGCGGGCATCCCGATCATCTCCTTCAACACCGACAACCCGGGTTCCGCGCAGATGGCCTTCGTCGGCCAGGACCTGGAGAAGTCCGGCGAGTCCGAGGCCGCCGAGCTGGTCAAGCTGGTCGGCGACAAGAAGGGCAAGGTCGTCGTCTTCTCGGTGGACACCGGCGCCGGCTGGTCGCACGACCGCTTCACCGGGTTCAAGCGCGGCCTGGAGGGATCCGGCCTGGAGATCGTCGGCCCGGTCAACACCGGGAACGAGCCCAGCAAGGCGTACAACACCGTGGAGAGCACGATGGCCGCGCAGAAGGACGCCGTCGCCGTCGCCTCCCTGGACTGCTGCAGCTTCACCGCCGCAGCCAAGTGGATCAAGGATTCCGGCAACACCGGGAAGATCCACGCGGTGGGCTTCGACGTCCTCCCGCAGACCGTGGAGTACCTCAAGGGCGGCGTGGTCGACATGACCATCAGCCAGAACCCGGTCGACCAGGGCTACCGGTCCGTCAAGCTCCTCGTCGACCACCTGCGCGACGGCACGCCCATCGCGGACGTGGACACCGGGGCCGTGCTGGTCACCGAGGACAACGTCGACGACGTGCCGGTGGAGGGCTGACATGGCCGAACCGGCGGTCCTGGTCGAGGGCGCCGGCAAGTCCTTCGGGGCGAACCGGGCGCTGGACGACGTGACGTTGCACGCGTACGCGGGCGAGCTGAGCGCCGTGATGGGCGAGAACGGCGCGGGGAAGTCCACGCTGATGAAGATCCTGGCCGGGCTCCAGCCTCCCGACCAGGGGCGGGTCGTCATCCACGGGGAGCAGGTGCGGCGCTTCGAGCCCGCCGAGCTGCTGACCCGCCACCGGGTGGCGCTCGTCCCCCAGGAGCTGGCGCTCTGCCGGGAGCGCACCGTCGCCGAGAACGTCCTGCTCGGCACGGAGCCCGGCCGGGGCCCCTTCCCCTCCCGGGCCCTGCTGGAGCGGCGCACCGCCGAACTGCTCGCCGAGCTCGACCTAGACCTCGACCCGCGCACGCCGGTCGGCCGCCTCGACCTCGCCACCCAGCAGCTCGTCGTCATCGCCCGGTCGCTGGCCCGCCGGTGCCGGGTGCTGATCCTGGACGAGCCGACCGCGATGCTCACCCCCGCCGAGTCGGAGCGGCTGTTCACCCTGCTGGGCCGGCTGCGCGGCTCCGGCGTCGCCCTGCTGTACGTCTCGCACCGCATCCCCGAGGTGTTCGCCCTGGCCGACCGCATCCACGTGCTGCGCGACGGCCGGATCACCGCCTCCTGGCGCACCACCGAGACCACCCCGGACGAGGTCGTGGGCGCCATGGTCGGCCGGGAGCTCGCCGAGGAGGAGCGGGGGCGGTGGGCCGACCCCGCCGCGCCGGTCCTGGCCCGGATGGACGGCCTGACCGGCAGGGGCTTCGCCGGGGTGTCGGCCGAGGTGCGGCGCGGCGAGGTGCTCGGCGTGGCCGGGCTGCCCGACAGCGGACGCACCGAGCTGCTGCGCGGCGTGTTCGGCGCCGACCCGCTCACCGGCGGCTCGCTGAGGATCGAGGGGAAGGCGGTGACGTTCCGTTCGCCGGCCGAGGCCATCCGCGCCGGCGTCGCCTACGTCCCCGCCGAACGCCGTCAGCAGGGCATCCTGCCCACGATGAGCGTCGCCGACAACATCGGCGTGCTCCAGCTGGGCCGCGCCTCCCGGTTCGGCCTGCTGTCGCGGCGCCGCCTGGCCGGTGACGCCGCCGAACGGGCCCGGAGGCTGCGGGTCAAGCACGCCTCGGGCGTCCAGGGCATCGGCGAGCTGTCCGGCGGCAACCAGCAGAAGGCGGTCATCGCCCGCTGGCTGTCCATCGACCCCCGCCTGCTCCTGCTCGACGAGCCCACCCGCGGCATCGACGTGGGCGCCAAGGCGGAGATCTACGACCTGCTCGGCGGGCTGGCCGCCGACGGCGTCGCGATCGTCATGTCCTCCTCCGACCTGCCGGAGCTGCTGCGGGTCTGCGACCGGATCGCGGTCATGCGCGAGGGCCGGCTGGCGGGCGTGCTCAGCCGCGAGGAGGCCACCGAAGAGAAGATCATGGCCATCGCCACCGGCGTGGCCGGAGGGGAAGACCGATGAAACGACAGGGGATCCTCAACGCGCGGCTGGCCGGTGCGCTGTCCTCGCTCGGCCACGGCGACCTGCTGCTGGTCGTGGACGTGGGCTTCCCGATCCCGCGGGACGCCGAGCGCATCGACCTCGCCGTCGCCCCCGACCTGCCCGACCTGCGCACGGTCATCGACCTGATCGCGAACGAGATCATCGTGGAGCGGGTCGTCCGCGCCGGGGACGTGCCGGAGTTCAACGCCCCGCTGGAGGCGTGGCTGCGCGAGCGCTTCGGCGACGCCGAGTTCGAGGAGCGCCCGCACACCGACATGCTCGGCGCGGTCGCCCGGGAGGCCAAGGCCGTCGTGCGCACCGGCGCGTACGAGCCGTGGGGCAACGTCGGCCTGGTCAGCGGCGTCGACGTCACCCGCTTCTTCGCCAAGGACGGCGTCGTCGTCCCCGACTACTACCGCGCCCGCGTGGAGGCACAAGGCGCGTGAAACCGCAGACCACCCCGTGACAGAACGCAGAGTAGAGAGAAGGAAGACGTGAACAGCCCCGCGGAACTGGCCCGCCACATCCAGCACACCCGGATCGAGACCGGCCTCACCAGGGAACAGATGATCGCCCACTGCGAGGAGTGCGTGACCTACGGGTTCGACGCCGCGATGGTCGCCGGCTCCTGGGTTCCCCTCGCCGTCGACGTGCTCAAGGGCACCGGCATCACGGTCGCCTCGGCGCTCGACTTCCCGACCGTCGGCGCGATGACCACCGCGGGCAAGGCCGCCGAGGCCGCCGAGCTGGTCCGCCTCGGCGCCGAGCAGATCGACATCGGCGTCCAGGTCGGCTGGCTGCGCAGCGGCAGGTTCGACGACTTCCGCGACGACATCGCCGCCGTGGTGAAGGCGGCCGGTGTGCCGATCAAGGTCATGCTGGAGCTGCCCCTGCTGACCCCGGCCGAGCGGGAGGCGGCCGTGGCGCTTTCGGTGGAAGCCGGAGTGGCTTATGTGAAGAATGCCAGCAGCGGCGCCGTCGGCGTCGCGACCCCGGAGGACATCCGCTTCCTCAAGGAGCGGGTGCCGGCCGGCGTCAAGGTCAAGGCCTCTGGCGGTATCAAGTCCTACGCCCAGGCGGTCGCCCTCCTGGAGGCCGGGGCGGACCGGCTGGGCACGAGCGCGGGAGTGTCAATTGTCAGCGGAGAGCAGGTCGCCCCGGCCGTCGCCTACTGAGCCCCCCGGGCTCAGCAGGGAGGTCCCCGTGCCCCTGCACGCCCAGATCTCCGAGCAGGTCCGGGCTCGCATCGCCACGGGTGAGTGGCCGCCGCACTACCGCCTGCCGCCGGAACCCGACCTGGCCGGGGCCTTCGGCGTCAGCCGCGGCACGTTACGCCGGGCGATGCAGACCCTCCTCGCGGAGGGTCTGCTCGTCCAGATCCGTGGCCGGGGCACCTTCGTGACCTCGGCCGCGATCGAACCGTCCATCGCGCAGAAGCTGCACTCCCTGTCGGAGGACTTCGCCCAGCAGGGCATACCGTTCACCACCGAGGTGCTCGACCAGCGCGTCGTCCCCGCCCCCCGGCCGGTGGCGGCGCTGCTGGATCTGCCGCAGGACACCCCGCTGTTCCTGCTCCGGCGCCGCCGCCACACGGCGTCGGGGCCGGTGGCGTTGTTCGTCAACTACGTCCGCGTCGACGTGTGCCCCGGTATCGAGGAGGTGGACTTCTCGACGGAGACGCTGTTCGCCACCATCGAGGGCAAGTACGGCCTGCGGATCGAGACCGGGCGGCGCACGTTCAGCGCGCAGGCGGCCGACGGCGAGGTGGCCGCGGCGCTCGGCATGGCACCCGGCAGGCCGGTGCTCTACCTGGAGCAGGTCACCTACCTGGACGACCGGCGTCCGGTCGAGTACTCGGACGTGTGGATCGACAGCGACCTGCTGAAGGTGTCGTCCCTGCTGACCAGGCGGTGACGGCTCCTGCCTGAACACGGCGCCGCGCCCGTGCTTGCACGGGCGCGGCGCCGACGTCCGTTCCTCAGCGGTTGCGCCACCGGCGTTCCTCAGCGGTTGCGCCACCGGGGCGGGCGTTTCTCGGCGAAGGCCGTGAGGCCCTCGATGAGGTCCTCACTGGCCAGGAGGTCGTCCACGGCCTCGGACGGGTGGGTGACGGCGTCCATCACGTCCGGGATCGCCCGCGTCTCCTCCATGATCTGCAGGGAGGCCCGGACCGAGGTGGGGGAACTCTCCAGGATCTCCCAGGCGAGCTCACGGGCACCCTCCAAAGCCTTCCCCGCCCCGGTCACCCGGTTCACCAGGCCGTGCTCCAGGGCCTCCGCCGCGTGGAGGCGGCGACCGGTGAGGATCATCTCGGTGGCCAGCTTCGGCGGGATCTCCCGGGGCAGCCTGACCAGGCCGCCCGCGCCGGCGACCAGGCCGACCTTCGCCTCGCTCAGCGCGAAGCGCGCGGTGGCGTCGGCCACCACCAGGTGACAGGCCAGGACGGCCTCGAAGCCTCCGCCCATGGCGAAGCCGTTGACCGCGGCGATGACCGGCTTGCGCATCTCCCTGCGGCCGGTCAGCCCGGCGAAGCCGTTCCTGGGTATCCACATGGACCTGCCCGAGGCCGAGTACAGCAGGTCGTCGCCCGCGGAGAACGCCTTGTCGCCGGCGCCGGTGAGGATCGCGACCCACAGGCCGGGGTCGGCGAAGAAGGCGTCGAACACCTCGTCCAGCTCGTCGTTGGCCGGCGGGTGCAGGCTGTTGCGGCTCTCCGGGCGGTTGATGGTGATCTCCAGGATGTGCCCGTCCCGGCGTACGAGCACGTGCTCGTAGTCGTCGCGGAGCACGGCGGGCCGGGGCGGGAACAGCTCGTCCATCCGGGTGTCGCTGCCGCTCACCCGGTTGCCGAAGCCGAAGGAGCGGGCGTAGACGCGGCGGCCGACGGGCTCGCCGTCGCCGAGCAGGTCGAGCATCTCCTCGTCCCCGTCGGCCGCCGTCGCCAGGAAGCGCCGCCCGTCGGCCTCCAGCCTGCCGATCACGATGCCGGTCCGGCCGCCGTCACGACGGTGTTTGACGGTGTAGGTCTCGATCGTGGCCCAGCCGTCGGCGTGCACGGCCTGTTCGACGGCGGGCCAGGCGTCGATCTCGGCCTGGAGCGCGGCGCTGCCGTCCGGGCGCCATTCGGCGGGGGTGGTCGAGTAGACGCCGACCGAGTACTTGCTCAGCGTCCCGCCGTTGGCACCCACCAGCCCGTACGCGCCGGGCCGTGCCCGGAGCCGCTGCACGACCTCGGCGATGGCGTGCATCGAGTAGTTGTTGCCCGCCCCGCCGAAGAACGGCAGGCCGCCGGTGACCGTCAGGCCGCGCGGGTCGTCACCGGTCAGGCCGAGACCGTCGCAGATGTTCGACACGGCGATCGGGAAACAGCTGTACAGGTCGATGAAGTCCAGGTCGTCCACGCCGAGGGCGGCCACGTCGAGGGCGTGCCGCACGGCCATGACGGAGGCCGGGCCGGAGCTGAGGTCGGCCCGCTCCAGCAGAGCGCGCTCGCGCAGGTCGGCGTGCCCGTGCAGGAAGACCCATCTCTCCTCGGGAACGCCGAGACGCCGGGCCGTGGCCACGGACGTCAGCAGGACGGCGGCCCCCTGGTTGACCTTCTCCCGCGCGACGAGGTAACGGAGGTAGGGGTCGGCGATGACCCGGTTGCCCGGGGTGGGGGTGACCAGTTCCCCGGCGCTGCGCTCGACGGGTGCGGCGGCGTGCGGGTTGGCCGCGGCGACCTTGGTGAACGGGGCGAACAGCGCTCCCATTCCGGCGGCGTACTCCTGCCGGCTCTGCTTCAGCCTGGCCCGGCGCGCGTTGTCGAACAGCGCGTACTGGCTCGGCGCGTCCGTCAGGCCGTGGGCGGTGTGCAGCCGGGAGGCCATCCCCTTCAGACCGTAGCCGCGGTCCTCCAGGTCGCCTTCGACGGTCTCCCCGAAGTCGGGCCGGTCCTCGGCCTTGGCGAAGTGCCGCACCGTGGAGATCGCCTCGGACCCGAAGAGCAGAACCGCCTGCGCGGAACCCGCCGCGATGGTCGCGGCGAACTCGTTGACCAGGTGCTGGGGGGCCTGCCCGCCGGCCACCTCGAGGACCGCCCGGCGGGGACGCGCTCCGACCCTCGCGGCGACGGACCGGGGGTAGTTGGTGGACTTCCCCAGCGGGGCCCGGGCGACGGGCGTGGAGATCTCGAACTGGCGCACCCCCGCCACGGTGTCGACGGCCGCGGCGACGGCCGCGGCGTCCGCCCCGGTGTCGGCGATCGCCTCGCGGGCCGCCGCCGCGGCCAGCTCGACGGGCGAGAGCCGCCGGTATCCGGGCTCCCCGATCCGCTCGGACGCCTGCCCGACGCCTACGAGCACCGGTGTGCGGGAATCTATGTCATGAAAGGTCATCGTCATACTCCAAGAACTGAGGGGACCAGGGTCCCCCTCCTCCGCGGGTGACGTCGACCACTCGGCCCCCCGGGAGAAGCAAGGCGCGGGCGTTTCCGCTTCCCGGCATTCACGATCACTTTCCTTCCGGTCACCCGCTGCTCCCCCGCGCGACCCAAAGTAACTTCGGACGCGCCAGAATACGACAGACAATAAACGGACAATCGACCACTTATAGAATAAATATCACGCCGAAATATTAATAATAGGACTTATACATATATTTACACCTGACAGTGGTTGTTGGCCATGACCGGCTTCCACACGCACGCACGCACGACACGGACCGGTGCCGCGGTCCTCGAAGCGCGCGGGAAGGCGACAGGCGTCGGCGAACAGACGCAGCCATGCTTGCTCCTTGACTAAGGGGCCGGCCCCGCGATGGGAGGCGGTCAGAGGCACGAACCGGTAGGCCGCGTAGGCGACGTCCCGGAGGCCGGCCAGGTGCGCATCGACGTCACGGGGGCGGGCGGGAGCGGCAGCCCGGACAAGGATCCCGTGTTCTATGATCTCGGGCCTATGGGCCCATCACGCACGCTGTCCGCCGCGGAAATCTCTTCGGAGCGACTCCTGCTTCGCAGAGCGTTGCACGATGCCGACCGTGAAGGGTTCATCGAGCTTTCGACCGATCCCGAGGTTCAGGCGTACATCGGCGGTCCCCGGCCTCGGAGTGACGTCGAGCAGCGCTTCGACGCAGCAATCGCCGACGCGACATCCAAGCCCGGCGCTTATGTCATCGCGGACAGCACGACGAACCGATTTATCGGAACGTTGATGCTCGCCCGCCGGTCGGCCGAGGCCCCCGGACATGTCACCGAGGATGGCGGGGAACTGGAACTGGGCTACGTACTGCGGCGCAGCGCATGGGGCGTGGGGTTCGCATTCGAGGCCGCGACGGCCGTGTTGCGCGCTGCGGCTGACGAACTCCCCGACCAGCCGGTCTTGCTCGTGACCCAGACCGCGAACAAGCGATCGCTGAAACTCGCCGCCCGCCTTGGCTTTCGCCCCGTCAGCACGTTCGAGGAGTACGGCGCCGAGCAGACCCTCTGCGTGGCTCCCCTGTCCATGTTCAAAATTTGATCACAGCCGGAGTCGACCCGGTGTGGTGGACATCCGACCTCTGGGGAACCCCGGTTCCAGGACTTCGTCCGCTGCCGCCTGAGTATTCGGGACTGAGGTGCCCCGAATCTTCATGAAGCCGTCCGGAAAACGCGGGGCTCCTCATGACGTTGGAGACCGGCACCGGCGGACGGTCTGCAGATGACCAGGAGGGTCGCCCTATCGGTGGACGCGGTCGCCGGTGAGGCCGGTCATGAGGAGATCGGCGAGCCGCCGGTACGCCTCCGCGTCGTCCAGGCCGGTCGCGGCCTTGATCTCGCCACGCTGGACGGCGGCCATCACCTGTCCCACCGCGGCCCCCACGAACGAGGCGTCGACGGGGCGTAGCCGCCCGGCCTCGACCCCTTCGGCGACCAGGTCGCGCACCCGCCCGGCCGCCATGCGGGTGTTGTCCAGATAGACCTCGTTGGCCGGCGCGAACGCGGCGAGGTCGGCGTAGAACGCCGGAGACGCCGGTCGCAGCTCCCCGGCGACCGCCTCCAGGTAGGAGGCCAGCCGCTCCCCCGCGTCGCGCACGGCCACCCGGGCCTCGATCCGGGCCGCGGCGCCCTTGAAGAACGCGCGCACGACCGTGACCACGATCTGTTCCTTGCTCGGCGCGACCAGGTACAGCGTGCTCTTCGAGCAGCGCAGCCGCCTGGCCAGGTCTTCGACGCTGAAGGCGGCGAAACCCTCGGCCAGGAAGAGGGTGAGCAACTCGCCGATCATCTCCTCGCGGCGTGCGCGTGACTTCTCCGACAGGCCTCTGACCATGGCTCAAAAGTACCAGGGACGATACCTCGGTACTTGAACGAGTACGAGTCGTCGGGGCCGCGTTGTGACGAGGGCCGACAGATGGCCGGTCCCGACCGTCACAGTGCAGGTCAGCAGGAGGCCAGGACGGGGAGTGAGTAGTGAATCCTCCCAGGTGCGGGTGGAGGCTCCACCGAACTCGGACGATTCATGACCTGTGTGGTTCACATGACTCGTGTGGTCCGCTTGATCCGCGTGGTTCGCATACTCTGGGTGCGCGTGACGGCCATGTCCGTGGTTCTTCTCACGCTCGAGGCGACCAATGCGGTGTGGACTCAGGCACGGCAATCCTCCAGGCCCACATCTTGTCTCAATCCCGCCTACCTCATACGGGGTTCGGGTATATGGAAACGACTCTTTCGGAAGCGCATTCCATGACATCAGGACCGGCTGAATCACGAGCTCGCCATTCGCCGGCCGACGGCAGGAACGACACCTGACCCGATGTCCACGACGGTCGGTAGAATTGAAATTTCACCGGTGGATGGGAGTTTCATGCGATGCGTGGTCTGGGAGAGCTGGAGTCCACGGTCATGGAGCGCCTGTGGTCGTACCGCCGGCCCACGTCGGTCAGGGATGTGCTCGAAGACCTCCGCCGTGAGCGGGAGATCGCCTATACCACCGTCATGACGGTGATGGACAAGCTTCACAAGAAGGGCCTGCTCCGCAGGAAGGCGGTCGGCCGGGCGTACATCTACGAGACGGTGGCCAGCAAGGAGGCCTACACCGCGGAGCTGATGCGCAGCACGCTCGCCTCCAGCGGCAACCAGGCGGCCACGCTGGTGCACTTCCTGGAGCGGCTGACCCCCGAGGAGGCGGTCGCGTTGGAGGCCGCGCTGCGGGTGTATCCGCTCGGGGATCACGGATGACGGCCGCCACCCCGAGCAGGTGACCGGCCTGCCCGCCCGCAAACAGACCCATCCGTGCGGGCGGCATCACCCCGCCCTGACCGCCGGGGACGCCGGTTCTCCATCATCTACCGCCCCGCCCGCAGCTGAGGGCCACGACAGGCCTGGCCGGAGCCGCGCCTGCGCCGACTCGCGCGGGAGAAAGCCGCGGGGACCTTGTCTCCGCGGCGTCATCGGTGGTCTCGCCGAGCGGCTGCCGGGAGAGGATGCGGGTTTCGGCGAACGCGGCGCGTGAACCACGGTGTCGAAAGCCGGCGGTGTCCGGATGCGGACCGGGTTCGGACACCGCCGACTTTCCTACCGGATCAGAGCCGGTCGAGGATCTCCTGCATCTGCTCGATCTCCGCCTGCTGGGCGGTCTCGATGGTCTTGGCGAGCTCCTTGGCCTTGGGGTCGGCCCCTTGCGCCTGCTCGGTCCCGGCCATCTCGATCGCCCCCTTGTGGTGAGCGATCATCAGCCGGCAGAAGAGCCTGTCGAACGCTGCCCCCTTGGCCGCCTGGAGCTTGACCATGTCCTCCTCGGTCATCATGCCGGGCATGCCGTGCCCGCCATGGCCTCCCTCCGGAACCGCAGGCCGGCCCCAGGCGGTCAGCCACTCGGTCATGGTGGCGATCTCCGGGTCTTGGGCGGCCTTGATCTTCGCCGCCAGCTCCTTCACCTTCGCATCAGCGGCCCGCGTCTCGGCCAGCTCGGCCATCTCCACGGCCTGCTCATGATGCGGGATCATCATCTGCGCGAACATGACGTCGGCGTCGTTGAAGGAGGCTCCCGGCGACTGGCTCGCGGTCGGCGTGGGGACACTGCTGGACACGCCGGCATGGCCTGTCATCGCATCATCGCCCCCGCCGCAGGCGGTGAGCAGCGCGAGGGCACCGGCTCCCGCCGTGACGGACAGCGCGAGCCTGCGAAGAACGGATCGGTTGGCGAACATACCTGGTGATCTCTTTCTGGTTCGTCGTATCTGCATGCCGATCGTCTGCGGACGGATCTCAGATGCCGTCCGCGCGGATGGTCGGCCTATATCCGCAGAACCGACAGGGAGGCCAGGCGCAGCGCCGTCCTTCGCGGGGGAGGGCGGGCGACGAGCAGCACCGGTGAGGCGTCGGCGGCTCGGGCGTCCTGAACCTGCCGCGTCCACGCCGACCACACGCCGAGGAAGAGAAGCAGGAGCGACGCCAGAACCGCCAGGCAGACGGAGGTCGGATCCAGAACGGGAAGGGGGTCACCGGGCAGGGGAAGCAGGTGCTCGATGCCGGTCTCCGGGACGGGGGCGGAGACAGGCCGGGCTTCCGGGATTTTGTGATCATCAGGTGAGGCATGCCCGGAGACGGCGGCCAGGCCGCCGTGTCCCCGTTCGTGGCTCAGGTGCCCCAGTGTGTGCATCCCGGCGATGCCGAGGATCAGAGCGATGAGAAGCCAGCGTGACACCTGCAGGGCGGACCGGCGGGATGAACCGTTCATCTTCCCCCTCGCCCGCGTACGACCCGGCCACTTCCTCCCAGCATCTTACGATGGATAGTCGTAGAAAATACGGAGAGGCTCCACGGTGGCGAGCGGCCGCATGGCGCGGGCCCACGATCGGAATGACCTCCGCGCCGGATCAGGCCGAGACACCCGATCGGTACCTCGCAGTTCCGACAGCAAGCGTCGAAGCCGGACCGGCCCCGCGGGTGGGCGCGCACGCCAGTGCACGCCCACCGTCGGTTCTCCGGGCGAGATCCCTACGAGGCGCCGGCGGGCGAGGCGTCGGTGGGCGAGGCGTCGGCCAGGACGTAACCGGCCCGGTCGACGGCCTGGCGGATCTCCTCGGTGGAGAAGCCCGTGCCACGGACGGTGACGACGCCGGTGGGCAGGTCGACCGAGACCCCGGTGACACCGCCGACCTTGCCGATCTCGGCGGAGACCGACGAGACGCAGTGCCCGCAGGTCATCCCGCCGACCGTGTAGACGTTCGCGTCGGCGGCTCGGGCCACCGCCTCGGCCTGGGGGGCGGTGACGGCGTCCGCGGTGCCGCATGAGCATGCCGTGCACATGAGGTTCTCCTCTCACATGTACCCCTATGGGGTATCTCATTGTGAGCTTAACATACCCCCAGGGGGTTCATATTCCCAGAGGGACCCGCGACGTCGTCGACGGGCGGCCGGTTCCACGCCGGAACGGGGGCACGAACCGCCCATTCGTTCACGTCAGAGGCCCACCCTGATATGCGCCGGACAGCTCCGGTACCACCCAGGACCCACTTCCTACTATCGCCAGTAGTACTTTTGGGGTCAGCTGGAGGGGCGGGCACGCCATGCCCGGACCCGGCGAGCCGGCAATTACGATCATGGAACGTATCCGGTCCCGGATGGGTACGGGATTCAGCCGGCCTTCCTGCACTGCCCGCAGCGGTGAAGACGCGCCGTGATCACGGCTTCGCGCCGAAGTACGGATCACATTCGGTCGAGCAGCTTCCTCATCTGCTCGATCTCCGCCTGCTGGGTAGTCTCGATGATCTTGGCCAGTTCCTCGGCCTCCGGACTGGTTCCCCGCTCCTGCTCGATCCTGGCCATCTTGATCGCCCCCTCGTGGTGGTCGATCATCATCCGCAGGAACAGGCGGTCGAACTCCGCCCCCTCGGCCGCCTCCAGCTTCCGCATGTCCTCGGGGCTCATCATTCCGGGCATGCCATGGCCCCCCATCCCCTCCGAGGGCGTCTCGGCCGGTGCGGGCGTCCCGGGCACGCCCCACTCTGACAACCAGCCCGTCATGGTGTCGATCTCCGGCTGCTGAGCCTCCTTGATCTTGCCGGCCAGTTGCTTGACCTCGGGGTTCGTGGCGCGCGTCTCGGCCAGGTCGGCCATCTCCACGGCCTGCCGGTGGTGTTCGATCATCATCTGGGCGAACATCACGTCCGCTTCGTTGAAGGACGCACCCGGCTGCCGGGTCGGGGAGGCAACCGGGGCATCGGCCATGCCGGCGAGCTTGGTCACGGTGCCGTCGCTGTTTCCGCAGGCGGTGAGCAGCGCGAGGGCACCGGCTCCCGCTGTGGCGGTCAGAGCGAGCCTGCGGGTGATGGATCGGTTGTCGGACATGACGTTTCCTTTCCATGCTCCTAGACACCGCCAGACCTGGCCGCGGGCAGGTCCACGGGACTTTCCCGCGCACACACTCGGTCTGCGCACCGGCCACCGGGGGCCGTTGAGGTGCATGGCTTGTCTGCCCGTAGCCGAGCCGGGTACACAGTGTGATCTTCAGGTTCCGGCGGCCGGAGCTGCGACGGGCGTACCGGGCGGGCCGGTGCCGCTGTTCCCCGGCAGAGCCGCGACCGTGCTCGGTGTCCGCAAGGCGAGGTCCTGGACGGTCATTCCCGATGGCACTGAGGTCGGGCGTCAACCCGCCGCCTGCCGAAAGACCCCGGTGCGCGGGACCTCCGGCTGTACCGCGGGACGTCCGACGGCGGTGAGATGGGGTAAGGGAACCCGGTGAACGGCAGGCGGCGGCCCGCCCCGCCGGGACCACGCCCGTGGGAGGCCGGCGGCCCGCGGGCCCGTCCCGCCGGATCGGGCCCGGGTGAGAGGGGTTCAGTGATGCAGGTGAAGGTCAAGGACGTCATGACCAGGCAGGTGGCCTCGGTCAACGGCAGCACCCCGTTCAAGGACGTCGCCGAGGTGCTCATCGCCCACGGGGTGAGCGCGGTCCCCGTCGTCGACGGTGAGGGGCACGTCATCGGCGTCGTCTCCGAGGCGGACCTGCTGCACAAGGAGGAGTTCAAGGAACGCTACTACCACGAGGGGTACCAGCCGCCGTTGCGCGCCCGGATGCGCCACCACCTCGCCCGGGAGGGCGACCACGGCCGCGACAAGGCCCGGGGCGACGTCGCCGCGGAGCTGATGACCGCCCCGGCGGTCACGGTCCAGCCCTACGCCTCGATCGTGACCGCGACGAGGTTGATGGAGGAGCACGGGGTCAAGCGGCTGCCCGTGGTCGACCGCGACGGGGTGCTCCAGGGCATCGTCAGCCGCCATGACCTGCTGAAGGTCTTCGTCCGCGGCGACGCCGACATCGCCGAGGAGGTGCGCGAGGACATCCTCGGCCATTCCTTGTGGGCCGAGCCCAACGACGCCACCGCCACCGTCTCGCAGGGAATCGTCACGCTCACCGGGCGCATGCACCGGCGCGGCGACGCCCAGCTCGCCGTGCTGATGACCCGCCGGGTGGACGGGGTCGTCGACGTGATCGACGAACTGGAGTGGGACGTCGACGACACCCCGGCCTGGAGGGCACGGTAACCATGCTGGTCAGAGAGGTCATGACACACCCGGTGGTCACCGTGCACCCCGGCGACACGGTGCGGCGGGTGATCAGGGTTCTGCACGAGCACGACATCACCGCGGTGCCGGTCCTGGACGACACCGGCCGGTTGGTCGGGATCGTCAGCGAGATGGATCTGCTGCGCGGCGAGTTCGACCCGGACCCCCGCGCGAGCATGCGTCCCCTCCCCAGCCGGCCGGCTTCCTCCGCCCACCGGGTCGAGGACGTCATGACCCGGCAGGTCGTCACCGTCACCGAGACCACCGACGCGGCCACACTCACCGACCTGCTGGTGAGCAAGCGGATCAAGAGCCTGCCCGTGGTGGCGGGCGACCACGTCGTGGGCATGATCAGCCGCCGGGATCTGATCGCCGCACTGGCCCGCCCGGACGAGGACCTGCGTTCCGACGTGATCGCCGCGCTGCGCGAGCAGTTCCCCTCCGGCCCCCGCTGGGACGTCGTCGTCCGTGACGGCATCGCGGAGATCCGCGCGACCACCGGTGAGACGGAGGAGCACGACCGGATCGCCGGCCTGATCGCCCGCACGGTCCCCGGTGTCGTCCGGGTCACGCGTCCCGGGTGACGTTCCACCGCCCGTCACGCGCCACCGGACGCGGCGACGGGCGTGGCGACGGGGTGGTCGGGCAGGCAGCGCGGACTGCGGTGCAGCTCGTCCATGACGACTCTGCCGGCCACGCCGAACACCTCCGCGAGCAGTCTGGGGGTGACCACCCGGTCCGGCGGGCCGTCGGCGTGGACTCTTCCTCCGCGCAGCGCCACGATGCGCTCGGCGAAGCGGGCCGCGTGATCGATCTCGTGCAGGACCGCGATGACGGTCAGGCCGCGCGCGGCTCGCAGTTCACGTACGACGGTGAGGACCTCCAGCTGGTGACGGATGTCGAGGTGGGCGGTGGGTTCGTCCAGGAGCAGGACGGGGGCCCGCTGGGCCACGGCCAGGGCCAGCCGGACGCGCTGCCGCTCACCACCCGACAGGGTGTCCAGCACCCGGCCCGCCAGGTGGGTCACCCCGGCCAGGTCGAGGGCCTCCTCGGTGTGGTGATCGGCGTCGGGTTCCCAGAGCATGCCGAGAGGGCCCCGGGCGGGATAACGGCCCTGTCGCACGAGCTGTTCCACGGTCAGCCCCGGCACTGGAGGCAGACTCTGGTGCAGCACGGCCACCCGGCGGGCGATCTGCCGGCGCGAGAGTCCGCTCAGCGGGATGCCGTCGAGCAGGACGACTCCCTCCGTGGGGGTCAGCAGTCCGGCGATCAGCTTGAGCAGGGTGCTCTTGCCGCAGCCGTTCACACCGAGGAGGGCGACGAATTCGCCGGAGGCGACGGTCAGGTCGACACCGGACAGCACCGGTTCGCGGCCGTAGGAGAAGGTCAGGTCACGTACCTGGACGGTCATGCGGTCCTCTCTTTCCTGGCGAGGGCGATCAGGACGGCGGCGCCGGTCAGCGCGGTGACCACCCCGGTCGGCACGCCGAGACGCTGGGCCAGCGCGCCGCCGGAGACGAGCCGGGTGAGCAGTTGGGCGAGCGCGTCCGCGGCGACCAGGACGACGGCCCCGGCCAGCGCGGCGGCGGGGACGCCCGCACGCGGCCCGCCCCGGGCCAGCCATCGGGCGGCGTGCGGTGCGACGAGGCCGACGAAGGCGACCGCGCCCGCCAGGCTGGCCGCGCCCGCCGTCAGCGCGACCGCCCCGGCGAGCGCCAGTGCACGTGCGGCGTGCGGAGGCACACCGAGCGCGTTGGCGTGGTCGTCCCCGCCGGCCAGCACGGCGAACACCGCCGAGCAGCCCCACATCAGCGCGATCCAGACGGGGATCCACCAGCCGACGAAACCCAGATGGTCCCACACCCGGCCCTCTGCCGACCCGATCAGCCAGCGCAGCGCGTTGCCGAAACGGTCGGGCCGGTAGGCCAGCAGCATGGTGGTGAGCCCGGCGAGCACCGCCGAGCACAGCAGGCCTCCCACGACGAGCCGATCCGCACCGCCGCGGGCGGTGAAGGTCCAGCTGAGCGCTCCCCCGGCGGCCCCGCCCAGCAGGGCGGCGGCCAGCGCGCCGGTCACGGAGTCGGCGGGGAAGAGACCGAGCGTCATCCCGGCGAGGAGGCCGAGGACCGCGCCCGGGTTGACCCCGGTGAACTCGGGAGCCGCCAGCGGGTTGCGCAGCGAGGCCTGCAACAGGAATCCGGCCACGCCCAGCCCCGCACCGGTGAGCAGGGCGGTCAGCAGGCGCGGCAGGCCGAGCTCCCAGACGATCCGCTCCTGCAGCCCCTGCGGGGCGGCGTCCAGCACCCCGACGAGCGTGCGCGGCGAGATCCCCGGTGCCAGCAGATGCGCGACGGCCGCCAGGACCGTCACCAGGGCGAACGCCACCGGGATGAGCGGTTTCCGCACGGCGCCGGTCACGCCGTCCTCCCGCCCCGGAAGAGGAGGGCTCCGGCGAGCACGCCGGCGAACGCGGTCCAGGCGCCCAGCGGTGTCTCGACCGGGGCGAGCGCGAGCCGGGCGGCCAGGTCGGCCGCCGCGGTCACGGACGCGCCGAGCGCCGCCGACCACGGCAGCCACACCCGGGCGTCGCCGGACGGCCGCAGCCGCCTGGCCAGCAACGGGGCGATCAAACCGACCCAGGAGACAGGGCCGCACGGACCCACGACGGAGCCGACGAGCAGCGCGGCGACGGCCAGCACTCCCAGGCGGGCGGCGGTGACCCGGCCGCCGAGGGCGGCGGCCGCCTCGTCGCCCAGTCGCAGCAGGCCCAGCGCGGGCACGCAGGCCAGCACGAGGGGCACAGCGACGGCGAACCAGGGAAGCGCGTGGCCGGCCTGTTCCCACATCAGGCCGCTCAGGCTGCCGACGAGGTAGCGGAAGAGCAGGTCGTACTGGAGCCGGTCGGCCGTGGCCAGCACCGCCAGCATCAGCGCCTGGACGGCGGTCGAGACCGCCGCCCCCACCAGGAGCACCCCCTGGGCACTGCGGGCCGTACGCGCGACGGCCAGCGTCACGGCGCCGCCGAGCACCGCCCCGGCGAGTCCGACGAGCGGGTGCAGGGCGAAGGGCACCGGCAGCGCCCACACCACGCAGGCCGCCACCGCCAGCGCGGCGCCCGCCGACACCCCGAGCAGTTCGGGCACGGCGAGCGGGTTGCGCAGCGACTCCTGCAGCATGAGCCCGGCGACGCCCACGGCGGCCCCGCCGAGCAGCCCGATCAGCAGCCGGGGCAGGCGCAGCTCCCAGAGCACGACGTACTCCAGCGACGCCGGGTCACCGAGCACGGCGGGCAGGCGGTGGGGCGCGATGAGCGGGGTGCCCAGGCACAGTCCGGCCGTCACCAGGACGGCCAGCACACCGGCCAGGGCGGCCAGGGCCGGTGTCCGGCGTGCCCGCGGCGACACCGCGCCATCGCCGGTCGCGGCGGGTGCGGCAGTCGTAAGAGGCACGGTGGTCGTGGGGAGTACGGTCGTCGTACCGGTTACGGGGGGTGCGCCGCTCGCGGGGGGCACGACGGCGGAGTGCGGGGACGCGGCCGGGCCGCCTCCCCGCTGCGGGGAGTCCGTCACCCGGACGCCTTCGCCATCGCCTCGTCGAGGATGATGCCGAACGCCCTGGTGCCACGCCCGGAGGCCCACAGCTCGGGCTGCACCTCGAAGACCTTGCCGGCGGCGACCGCGGGGATGCGTTTCCACACCGGATTGTCGCGGTAGGTCTCGGTCACCGGCTTGGCGCCGCCGAAGGCGAACGACTGCACGAAGATCACCTGCGGTGCCCGGGCGAGGATCTCCTCGATGCTGTACGCCTGCGCGGTCTCGAAGCCGCCGCCCTTGCTCGGCCACGGGTAGGCGAAGAACTGGTCCAGGAAGGCACCCAGGACGTCGTCGGTGGTGTTGACGCCCACCGAGGAACTGCCGTACATGGCCAGCGCGGTCACGCGGTCCAGCCCCTTCTCCCGGGAGACGGCCAGCCCTTGGGCGATCTTTCCGCGGAAGCGGTCCTCGGCCTGGGCCTGCTGCTGCCCGCGCCCGGTCAGCGCGGCGAGCGCGCGGAGGTAGGCGATGGAGTCCTCGTGGTTCTTCACCTTCACCACCCACAGTGGTGCGAACTTCTCCACCGCCGCCCGCAGCTGGTCGTGCACCCCGGCCAGGCCGATGACCAGGTCGGGCTCGGCCTTCGCGATCGCGGCGACGTCCTCACCGCCGAAGGTTCCCGGGATCACCGGGATCCCGGCGCCGGCGGCCCCGAGGTAGTCAGGCCGCGTCAGCAGCTTGGGCGTGGTCGTGGCGGTGGGGGTCAGGCCCAGCTCGACGAGCATGTCGTCACAGATGCCGGTCAGGCAGACGATCCGCTCGGGTACCTCGTCCAGGGTCAGTTTCTTCCCGGCGGGATCGGTGACGCTGAGCGAGGCCGCGGCCGGGGTCGCCGCCGCCGGGGTGGCTGCGGTCTGGGTGGCGGTGGCGGCTCCGCCGGTCGGGAGGCTCGCCGGAGCGGCGGCCGGGGACGTGTTCTGCTGCCCGCAGGCCGCCAGCATGACCAGCAGCGCCGCGGCGACGCCCCTGCGCGCCACCATGCCCGCGCGCGTCATCGTCCCGCCCCGACGGGAGCGGCGGACATGGCGTACACGGCCCGGAGAGCGGTGGACATGGCGGACAGGCCCGGATCCAGCGCGGCCTCGGCCCGGAAGGAGAGCACCGTGCTGCTCATCAGACCTCCTAGAGATGAAAACCATTATGGGAACGATTACCATTTGCGGTCGTGTCACGCCAAGTTGCTGGCGTGAAAAATAGGGATTTGTCGGGATTGAGACTTTTCCGGGCCTACGTCTTCTCTCTCCCGGATGCCGCCGCCGGCGGCGGGAAGGACAACACATGATCGTCCACCGGCGACTCCTCCAGCTCGCGGGCAGCGTGCGGGCGCCCGTCGCCGCCTGCGTCACCCTGGGCCTCGCAGTCTCGGCCTCCTACGTCACCCAGGCCCTGCTGCTGGCCTCCACGCTCACGGAGCTCTCCGCGGGCCGCTACGACACCGCCGTGACCCTGCTCGCCTGGGCGTTCGCGGTCGTCGCCGTGCGCGCCGTCCTGCTGTGGGCGCGTCAGACCGTCGCCGCCTGGGCCGGCGCGCTGATCAGGGCCCGACTGCGCGACCGCCTGGTGGAACAGCTGGGCCGGCTCGGCCCGGCCTACCTCACCGGGGCCCGCACGGGACGCGTGCAGACCACGTTGGTCGACGGCGTCGAAGGGCTGGACGCCTACTTCAGCCGGTATCTCCCCCAGGTCGTCATCACCTTCTGTGTGCCCGTCACCCTCGTCGGATGGCTGTTCACGGTGAACAGCGCGGCTGCCGGCGTGCTCGCGGCGGCGGTCGGCGCGGTGCTGGTCGTCCCGCGCCTGTGGGACGCCTCCCTGCTGCGCCGGGGCCGGGCCAGGTGGACGGCCTTCGCCGACCTGGCCTCCGACTACTTGGAGGCCATGCAGGGCATGGCCACGCTGCGCGCCTTCGGCGCGGCCGGGCGGCTGGGCACGAAACTGGCCGCCCGCGCCCACGAGCTGTATCTCACCACCATGAGCCAGCTCAGGATTTCCCTGGTGGAGACGGGCGTCAGCACCTTCCTCATCCAGGCGGGCACCGCGGGCGCCGTCCTGGCCGCGGCCTCGGCCGGGGCCGGGGACGCCTGGAGCGTCTTCGCGGTGCTGACGGTCACCGTCGAGTGCTTCCGCCCGGTGCGCGACCTGTCGGCGGCCTGGCATGCCGGATACCTGGGCGTCACCGCCGTGGACGGCCTGGAGGAGCTGCTGTCGGCCAAGCCCGCGGTGGACGACACGGGCACGGTGACCGCCTTCCCCGCCCACCCGGAGATCACCTTCCGGGGCGTCACCTTCACCTACCCCGGCGGGCGGCGACCTGCCGTCCGGAACGTCACCTTCACCGTCCGGGAGGGGGAGACCGTCGCCCTGGTCGGCCCCTCGGGAGCGGGCAAGTCCACGCTGGCGGCCCTGCTGCAGCGGCTCTTCGACCCCGACGAGGGCGTCGTCACCATCGGCGGCCGGCCGCTGGGCGAGTTCACTGCGGCCACACTGCGCTCCGGGATCGCCGTCGTCGCACAGGACACCTACCTGTTCCACGGCACCGTGGCGGACAACCTGCGGCTGGCCCGCCCGGACGCCTCCGACGCCGACCTGGAGCGCGCGGCGCGGGCGGCCTGCGCCCACGCCTTCGTCACCGCGCTCCCCCAGGGGTACGCCACCCCGCTGGGCGAGCGCGGCGCCACCCTGTCCGGAGGACAACGCCAGCGCCTGGCCATCGCCCGCGCCCTGCTGGCGGACGCGCCCGTGCTGCTGCTGGACGAGGCCACCTCCCACGTGGACGGCCAGACCGAGCAGGCCCTGTCGGAGCTGCGGCGCGGCCGGACCTGCCTGCTGATCGCCCACCGCCTGTCCACCGTCGGGGACGCCGACCGCATCGTCGTCCTGGACGACGGCGCCGTGACCGAGAGCGGCGTCCCCGCCGCGCTGGCCGCCTCCCGCGGCCACTACCACCGTCTGCTCGCCGCCCAGGAGGTCTCCGCGTGACCCGCTCCCCGATGCGCTGGCTCGCCGGAGCCGTCGGCGGCCATCGCCGCGCCTTCCTCTCGACCCTCGCCGCCAACCTGATCGGCCAGGTCGCCACCCTGGCCGCCGTCGCCGGCGCCGCGTGGCTGCTCGGCCGCGTCGCCACGGGCCAGTCCACCCCGCTCGGCCCGCTCGCCGCCGCGCTCGCGCTGCTCGTACTCGTGGTGACGCTGGCGACCTGGTGGGAGGCCTACGTCTCGCACGACCTGGCCTATCTCGTCCTGGCCAGGCTGCGCGGGCAGGTCTACGACGCCATCGCCAGGATCGCCCCCGCCAGGATGCTCGGGCGGCGCACCGGTGACCTGTCGACCGCCGCACTGTCGGACGTCGAGACGCTGGAGTGGCTCTTCGCCCATACCTTGGCCCAGCTCCTCACCACCGCGGCGGTGCTGGTCACCGGCACCGTCGCGGCGGCCATGATCAGCCCGTGGCTGCTCGCCGTCTCGCTGCCCGTCGCGCTGTGCGTGCTGACGCTGCCGCTGTGGCTGCACCGCCGATCGCGTCGTCACGGCTACGAGATGCGCGCCGCCACCGCCGAACTCGCCTCCGACATCGTGGACACCGTCCAAGGGCTACGGGAGCTGACCGCCTTCGGCGCGCTCGACCGGCGCAGGCGGCTGCTGGCCGGCCGCACGCGTGCCCTGGCCCGCGCGCAGGCCGCGAGCGCCGCCCGGGGCGGGCTGGAGGCCGCCCTGATCGACATGCTCGTCGCGGTCGCGGCGGCGGGCACGCTCCTGCTTGTGGCGCTGCTGGTGCGCTCCGGCGACCTGGCGCCGGCCCTCGCCCCGCTGGCGATGGTCCTCGCGGCCGGATCCCTCGGTCCCGCCACCCAGGTGACCCTGCTGCTCAAGGAGTACGGCACACTGCGGGCGGCGACCGACCGCGTGCACACCCTCGTCACCGCCCCCGCCACCGTCAAGGAACCGGACGACCCGCTGCCTCCGGCCGCACCCTTCACCGTGGTCTTCGACGACGTGCGTTTCCGCTACACCCCCGACGGCCCCGAGGTCCTGCGCGGAGTGTCCTTCACTGTCTCCCCGGGGCAGACGGTCGCCCTCGTCGGCCCGTCCGGGGCGGGCAAGTCCACCTGTGTCTCCCTGCTGCTGCGCTACTGGGACCCCGACGGGGGCCGCATCCTGCTCGGCGGCACCCCCCTGGACCGGATCGCCGACCTACCCGCCCACGTCGGCGTAGTCCCCCAGGACGTGCACCTGTTCGCCGGCACCGTCGAGGAGAACGTGCGGCTCGGCGCCCCCGCGGCCGATGTCTCCCCGGCCCTGGCCGCCGCGCAGCTCACCGTCGACCCCGCCACGCCCGTCGGCGAACGCGGCGTCACCCTCTCCGGCGGGCAGCGGGCCCGGGTGGCCGTCGCCAGGGCACTGGCCTGCGACCCGCCCGTGCTCGTCCTCGACGAGGCCGTGGCCAACCTCGACTCCGAGAACGAGGCCCGCCTCGCCCAGGCCCTGGCGGCGGCGGCCGAGAACCGGGTCACGCTGGTCGTCGCCCACCGCCCGGCCACGATCCGCCGCGCCGACCACATCGTGCTGCTGGAGGAGGGCAGGGTCGTCGACCAGGGCACCTTCGCCGCGCTGACCGCCGAGCCGGGCAGCCGGCTGGCACGCCTGCTGGACCTGGAGTCGCAGGGCGTGTGAGCCGCCCACGCCCCTGCCCGGCGGCCCGCCGAGCCGTCCCGGCCCGGGACCGCGAATGCCACCGGGAAGTCAATGAATTGCAATGGAGCCTTGTAAAGGCAGTGAAGTGGGCCAACATTCTGAGCGACAGAGCTGATCCGGGGAGAACCTCAGGAGGCCCGTTTGACCACCCCCCGCCGCATCCTCACCCTCCTCGCGGCAGCGACCCTCACGTCCGTCCCGGCGACGGCCGTGGCGGACGCCCCGCCGGTCCCCGGCTCCATGGCCTCGATGGGCGACTCCATCACCCGCGGATTCAACGCCTGCGGCTTCTACCTCGACTGTCCGTCCAGGTCGTGGTCCACCGGGTCCAGCCCGACCGTGAACAGCCACTACCTGCGCACCCGGGGGGTGAACCCGTCCCTCGTCGCCCACAACGACGGCAAGTCGGGCGCCAAGGTCGCCGACCTGCCCGAGCAGGCACGCAAAGCCGTCTCGCAGGGGGTCGACTACGTCACGATCCTGGTGGGGGCCAACGACGCCTGCGCCTCGTCGGAGGCGGGCATGACCACGGTGGCCGACTTCGAGGCCGGGTTCCGTACGGCGATGCGGACGCTCACCACCGGGCTCCCCGGCGCATCGATCTTCGTCTCGAGCATCCCCGACATCGAGCGGCTGTGGGAGGCCGGCAAGGACAGTTCCGCCGCCCGCGCCGCCTGGTCCACCCTGAACATCTGCCAGTCGATGCTGGCCAGGCCGCGTTCCACCGACCAGGCCGACGCCGACAGGCGCGACCGGGTGCACCGGCGCGTGGCCGACTTCAACGCGGTGCTGTCCAGGGTCTGCGTGGAGCAGGTCGCCTGCCGCCACGACGGCGGTGCCGTCTTCAACCATCCGTTCGAGCTGTCCCATCTGAGCACCTGGGACTACTTCCATCCCAATACCGCCGGCCAGCGGCTGCTCGCCGAGCTGACCTACCCCGCCGACCTCGGCCTGTGACACCACGAGGCTGCCGCTCAGCAGGCGATGAGGGACGGCCGCGCGTATGCTTCAGGTCACGCGGGGGACGTCACGCGTCCGATCAGCATGTGGAGTGGAACAAACCACCCACGGCGACGGTCTCCGCGAGGGCGTTGTAGCGCCGGACGGCGGCCGTCGTCTCCTCCACGTGGACCTCGACGCCTCTGTCCTTCAGCAGATCCAGCGTCTCGGGACAGATCTGCAGCACCATCTGCATTCCACGGGAGAGAACGATCACCTGGCTGCCGTGGTCGAGCAGTTCCTGAACGTCGGCGGGCTGGATGCCGGGAGCGTGCCGCGTCCCCGTCTCGTTCCAGTCCCAGGGGCGTCCGCCGCCGGGGTGGAGCTTGAGGTCCTTGCCTTCGCCGAGGCCCTCGGCTGCTGTCCGGCCCCAGGAGATATGGGTGATCAACGGAGATCGGCGTTCCATACGGTGAGAATACATATCTCCGGGTCACAGAGATCAGCGTTGCCCGGCTCACCCCGACCGACCGACCGACCGCTACGGGTGGCCGAGCCAGGCGGTCACCCCCGCCGTGATCTGCTCCTTCACCGCGGGCGGGGCGAAGGAGGCCCCGGCCCCGGCCGCGGCCAGCTCGGCCAGGTCGGCATCGGTGAAGCCGAAGACATCGCGCAGCCGGGCGTACTCGTCGGCCAGCGCGGTCTCACCGTCGGTGTTGATCGTGACGACCAGCCCGGCCTCGCGCAGGCGGGGCAGCGGGTGCGCGGCGAGCGTGGGGACGAGCCCGAGCAGGACGTTGGAGGTGGGACAGACCTCCAACGGGACGCCACGCTCGCGCACCTCGGCCACCAGCGCCGGGTCGTCCAGCACCCGGATGCCGTGCCCGAGCCGCTCGCCGTGACCCAGGTCGAGGGCCTCGCGGATGCCGGCGGGCCCGGCCGACTCGCCCGCGTGGTGCACCAGGTGCAGTCCGGCGTCCCTGGCCGCGTCCAGCACCTCGGCGAACGGCGCCAGCGGGTGGCTCTCGTCACCCGCCAGCCCGATGCCGATCACCTCGTCGTAGCGGGTCGCCAGCTTGAGCGTCCGCCACAGCCGTTCCACCGGCCGGCGGCGTGAGTGGTCGAGCAGCACCCGGCACTCGATCCCGTAGCGCCTGCCCTCGGCCAGTCCGTCCAGCACCGCCTCCAGCGGCATCTCCAGTGCCCCGACGCGCTCACCGTGGGAGGCGGCGGTGAAGGTCACCTCGGCGTAGCGGGTGCCCTGGGCCGCCTCGTCCTGGCAGAACTCCAGCGCCACCCGCCGGAACCGCTCGGGCGTGCACAGCAGTTCGCGCACCCGGGCCCGCTGGTCGGCGAACTCACGGAAACTCGCGAACGGCCCCTCCGGTTCGGGCGGCCCGCCCCACTCGCGCACGGTCTGCGGCCGTACGGTGCTCTCCAGGTGGACGTGCAGGTGGGCCTTGGGCAACAAGCGGAGATCCCTCACCCCTTCCACCCTAGAGGGCTTGTGCGGAGTTGAGATCGGAGGGATTCGCCCGCGCACCGGCCTCCGGTCCCGGTAGGTCGTCGTCGTGGCGCGTGGAGACCTCACCGATGAGGGCGGCGAACCTCGGGTTTCCGCGGTCCGTCTCGACGAGTCCGTCAGCTGACGGTCGTGGCGTCCGAGCCGGGGAAGTCGAAGGCGTGGAGTTCCCGCTCGTACTTGGCGATCAGTCGGCCCGGAGCGCGGAGGACTTCCCACTTGTACGGGTCGTCTTTCCGAGTCCCGAACGCGGGTCTCCCCGTCGCGGCGAACGTCACCACAGCGCCGAGCGCGAACACGTCACTGGCCGCAGTCAACTCGTTCCCGGCCACCTGCTCCGGCGACATGTAGCCGGCAGACCCGATGACGCCGCCGGTCGCGGTGAGCGCGGTCCCCTCGATGGCCCGGCTGATCCCGAAATCGATGACCCGGGGCCCGTCATCGGCGAGCAGGATGTTGGACGGTTTGAGATCCCGGTGGATGAGCCCGGCGCGGTGGATCGCCACCAGCGCCTCGGCCAGCCTCGCCCCCAGCGTCCGGACCTCGGGCTCGGCCATCGGCCCGCGAGCGTCGATCTCGGCCTGCAGCGACGGTCCCGGCACGTACACCGTGGCCAGCCAGGGCAGCGGACCTTCAGGGTCGGCGTCCACGACAGGTGTCGTGAAGGCACCGCTGACCGCCATGGCGGCTTCGACCTCGCCCCTGAACCGGCGCCGGAAACCGGGGTCCGAGGCCAGTTCGGGCCGGACGACCTTGACCGCGACCTGTCTGCCGCCGGGTGAAGTCCCGAGAAAGACCCGGCCCATGCCGCCTTCACCCAGTAACCGGACGATTCTGAACGGCCCGATGGTTCCGGTGATGACACCATCGACCCCGAAAAATGTCATTGACAAATAGTAGGGAGCGAACCGCGTCGTCGTAGGAACGAACTCGGGAATGGGCTGATGAGCGGCCCCGGTTCCGGGCCTCCGATATCGAGGAATGCTTTCGGACGGCCGAGAACGAGGCCGGCCCCGACCACTGTCAGGTGCGTTCGTATCAGGCCCGGCAGCGCCGCATCATGTTGGCGATGAGCGCGGCGTTCTTGGCGGTCAGCCGGGACAGGCCGTAGAAAAAAAGGGGTCTTCAAACGACCGCGGATCCGGCCCGATGCCGTGAACGGTCCAGGAGATCACCGATTGTTCAACCGTGTCGCCGTACCGGCCGCGCGTTCGGCCCCCACCACCCTGGATCGGGTCGCTCGCCGCCGTCGCCCCTCACGCCCGCGGCTCGGTCACCGAGGAGCCCCGGGGGTCAGCGAGGAGTCACCGGGGAGTCGTCGTGGCCGGGCCAGAGCCCGGTGGCCGCCAACGCCTCCTCGGGGGAGGAGACGTGCCGGACGCCGGCGACCGGGCGCCCCTCACCGTCGAGAATCCGCCAGCCGCCGAGCTGGACCACGGGGATCCGCCCGCGGCGCATCGCGAGCGCCAGCTCGGACAGCGTCCCCCACGATCCGCCGACGACGATCACAGCGTCACCCGAGTTGACGATGATGGTGTTGCGTGCCTCCCCGGCACCGGTCGGGATCACGATGGAGAGGTCCGGGCCGGCCTGCTCCCGGTCCGCGCGGGACAGGACGCCCACCACCGTCCCGCCCGCCGACCGGGCCCCGGCCGCCACGGCGGCCATGACCCCCGTGTAACCACCGCAGATCACCACCGCGCCGCGCTCCGCCAGCAACCGGCCGACCTCACGGGCGTCGGACTCCTCTTCGCGTGTGCAGTCACGCGGACCGCACACCGATACCTGGATCGTCACGGTGAGATCCTGCCCGCAGGCGGCAGCGGGGATGCCGTGAAGTGACCGCACGCGACGTACGGCACGGTGCCTGTCCGCCGCCGGCACCTGCGGCGGCGGACGCCGGGTGAGCCGGGGGTCACGGACGGCGGTGGGAACGCCGCTCGCCGGTCAGCGCTCCCAGCTCGTCACCGAGACGGGTGAGAGCGGATGCGATCCAGGGCAGGGTCTCCGGTTCATCCGCGCTCAGCGCCGCCCGGCGTTGCCCGGGAGTGGCACCGTACAGGAGGCTGGTGGCGACCCGGAGGGTCAGGGCGGTGCCGGGGTCGCCGAACGCGCTGCCGGGCAGGGTGGCGATGCCGTGCCGGTCGAGCAGGGCGGCGGCCAGGCCGGTGCCGGTGGTGATCCCCCGGGCGCGCAGGACGTCACGCAGAGGGGCGAAGTCCGGGTAGAGGTAGAAACCGGCCTGGGGCGGGCGGCAGCGGGCTCCGGCCGCGAGCAACCGGGCGTGCGCCGCGGCGGCGACGCGGGCGTGCAGGCGGCGGGACGCGGCGATGTGCTCGACGATCTCGGGCGGGTCGCTCAGGGCATGGGTGGCCACGGCCTGCATGGGGGCGGCCAGGCTGGACCAGATCTCGCTGGCGACCCCGGTCAGCTTCCGGTGCAGGCGCCGGCCCCAGGCGCCCGAGGGGGTGCGGGCGTAACCGATCCGCCATCCGCCCAGGGCCAGGGACTTGCTCAGGCCCGTGGTGACGACGGTGCGTTCGGGCAGGTGGTGTGCCGGACCGGTGACGGGGGCGTGATGGTGCAGTTCGGCGTAAATCTCGTCGCTGACAACCGTCAGGGCGTGGTGGCCGGCGATCGCGCAGACCGCCTCGATCTGCTCGGCGGGGGCGACGGTCCCGGTGGGGTTGTCCGGGACGGTGAGGATCAGCACACCCGGCCGGGCGCCGCGCGCCGACGCTCTCCGCAGTGCCCGCTCCAGGCGCCCGGGATCGGGGATGCCCCCGGCCCCTTCCGGGACGGGTACCCGGATGACACGCCGGCCGAGCAGGGCGGCCTGCGCGGCGTAGGAGACCCACGAGGGGCGGGGCAGCACCACGTCACCGCCGGCGGCGGCCAGTAACGCGAACAGCAGGGGCTTGCTGCCCGGGGCGAACAGGATTTGGCCGGGCTCAGTGTCCAGGCCGCGGCGGGTGAACCAGCCCGCCGCGGCGGCACGGGCCTGCGGCGAGCCGGCGACGGGGCCGTAACCGTTGCGCCGGTCGGCGTCGGCGAGCACCTCGGCCAACCCCGGCGCGACCGGCAGCCCGGCCTCACCGAACCCCAGGTGCAGCACGTCGTGCCCGGCTTCGCGGCGGGCGCGGACGGCCTCGTCGACGGCGAGCGTCGCGGAATGCGCAGTCATGGGAACCGCCTTCGTTCGGCCGCTCGGCGGGAGCGGCACCGGGCCGGGCACGTGTCCAGCATGCCCCGCGCGGGGCAGCGATGACAGGGGGAACCCGCGGCCGGCCCGGCACGTCCGGTCCCCCCGGGGCGGGTCCCGGCCGGGTGACCGGTCAGCGCTGCGGCCCCCGCGCCGATTCGGTCCTGGCTTCGATCGCGCGGACGACGGCCGCCATGTCCGCCGCACCGTGCCCCAGTGCGAGCGTCTCGCCGAACAGGGCGTGGCAGGCGTCCAGCAACGGCGAGGCCACGCGGGACTCCCGTGCCGCCTCGGCGATGAGCCGGTTGTTCTTCAGCACGTCGGCGATCGACGCCTGGGCGGTGAAGTCGCGTTCGACCAGCTTGAGCGCCTTGGCGCGCGAGACGTCGCTGGCCATCGGGCCGGAGCCGAGCACCTCCAGGAGCAGGCGCAGGTCGAGACCGTGCCGGTCGGCGAAGTGCACGGCCTCCGCCAGGCCGGTCACCATGGTGATCAGGAACAGGTTGACCGACAGCTTCGTCAGCAGGGCGGAGGGCACCGGGCCGCACACGATCGCCTCGTGGCACATCGGCCGCACCAGCGGACGCACCTCCTCGACGGTCTCGGGCCGGCCCGCCAGCATCGCCACGAGCCGCCCGGCCTCGGCGGGGCCGCGCGAGCCCGAGACCGGGGCCTCGACGTAACCGCCTCCGGCGGCGAGGACGTCGGCCTCCAGTCCCGACGAGTAGGCGGGCGAGGTCGTGCCCATGTGCACGATGACGCGCCGCGCGACGCGCTCCCCGAACCGGGGTGTCCCGCGCTCCAGCACGGAGTCGATCGCGGTGTCGTCGGCCAGCATGAGGAACACCACGCGCGCCCGCCGGAACACCTCGGCGGGGCTGTCCGCCACCGCCGCGCCGGCCGCGTGCAGCGGCTCGCTCCTGCCGGCGGTGCGGTTCCAGACGACGGGGGACGCCCCCGCGCGGGCCAGGTTGAGCGCCATGGGCTGTCCCATGAGCCCGAGACCGATGAAACCGATGTCCATCCACCCACCTCCTGTGACGCCTGCTCCCGGTGACCGTTCCGCTCCGGTGCGACGGCGGGCGTCTTGAACGATTGTGCCGCGACGGCCCCGGGCGGACCGCTCACCGCCGCGTGGGTGCCCGCGGCCACCCTGGGAGGGCATCCGCCGGGCGGACGCCCTCCCGCCGTGGCAACGTGGCTACACGGTCCGGTGAATGTCCCCGATCACGGTCCTAGCAGGGTTTCATACCGGCGATCGATACGCTGTCGGGAAGGCTCACCCAGTCTCTGATGGAGGAGTTGGCCGGGATGCGGTGACACTTGCCGTCCGGGTAGCCGACGATCGGCCTGCGGAGATCGAGCTTGCGTTCCACGGCGTAGTTGTGGCAGTTGCGGATGGTGTAGTCATACCGGCCTCCCACCGGTCCGCTGTAGCTCAGGCCGCACGGGGCGGCCGACACCGCCGACGGGGCCGTCGCCGTCCCGGTCGCGGAGGCGAGCGCCGCTCCGGAGGTCGCCGCGGTGAGACCGCCGCCCACGGCGGCGACCGCGATCACCGCGGCGGCCCATCTGGCTTTCCTGCTGCTTCGCATTTGTTTTCCTCTCCACCCGGCCGGCCGGCGCGTCCGGTGTTCCGCACAGCCGGAGCGTTCCGCCCCCCGGGTGATCCGTACTGGGGATGCGCCGCCGATCGGCGGCACGGGAGAGCAGATCATCATGCCTGCGGGCCTGTGAAGCCCTTCCGCAACGGGAAGCCGTAATGAAATGTTTCACGCCTGCGACCTGCGATGGCCCGGTGCAATGAAATTTGAAATCGAGCTTTCGTTCACTTCCTTCCCGTGTTTTCCCCGGGTACGGACGGAAATCCGGAAACGTGTCGCCGTCGGCCTCCGGGCATGGGGAGAGGGATGTAACCTGGCTCCCTGACCTCGAATTAAAGGAGGCCGACAAAGGCATGGTCAGGGCCTATCGGAAGGCAGACGAGGAAAATGACGAGGTCGCCGAATTCTTCGACCGCTTCTGGGATCTGGCGGTGGAGGCGGCACGACGGAAGCTCACCATGGGATCCGGCCGGGAGCCGAAACAGAGTGAGGTGGCCCAGGCACTGGAAGTCGCTCCCTCGACGGTCGGCCACTGGCGTAAGGGCAGCTATTTTCCGCGGGAGGCCATGGCTGACTCCGTCCTCGAACTCGCCGGTGCGACGTCCGAGGAGCGCTTCAGGTTTCTCGCCTGGCGCAGGAGGGTTCATCCCCTGTGGCAGGCCCGCAGGCACGCGCGAGGACGCGCCGCGGTCAGCTCCGCCGCCGACGCCTCGTCCGCGAGGGTCACGAAGGTGCCGTTGAAGGCCACGGTCGCGGAGCCACGCGGTGTCGCCGTACCGACGCGGGCCGGGCGGGAAGACGTGGCCGGTCTCCCGGACGGCACCGGCGAGAGAACCGGCCCCGCCCCTGCGTGGGGCGGCCCCGGCCCGGCGTGGGGCGGGGAACCGGAGGGGGCCCCGATCCCGGCGGCGACCCCGCGGGGCCACGGCGGCGGGCGGTACGACCCGCCGCACGAGGACGGGCGCCGCCCGCGACCGGCGTACCAGGAGGAACCGGCCGATCCGCTGTCGCGGGCGGCGGACGCGCTGGCGCGGAACGTCCACGCGCAGTGGGAGGAGGAGGCGGCCTGGCGTGGGCTGGACATCCCGCCGCCGATCCCGCCGCGCTGGATCGGCACACGGCGGCCGGTCATCGGCCCCGTCGAGGTGGCCGTCGGGGATCCGGCGCGGCGGGTACGGTTCGCGGCGCTGCCGGGCCATACGCGGGCCACAGCCGACCTGGTGCACGAGGGAGGGCTTGACGAGTTGTTCGCCCTCTACGCCGGGCTGGGCTCCGGCCGGATCGTCATGATGGGCGGTTACGGCTGCGGCAAGACCACGACGGCGATCCTGATGCTGCTCGACGCGCTGGACCAGCGGGTGGGTCTTCCTGCCGGCATGCGGGTGCGCACCCCGGTCCCCGTCCTGCTGGCCGCCCACGGCTGGGATCCCCGCCGCCAGAGTCTCGGGGACTGGTTCGCCGGACAGCTCGCCACCACCTACGGCTTCCTGCACGCCCCCGAGTACGGCCCCGACGCGGCGGCCGAGCTGGTGCGCGGCGGCCGGGTGGCGTTGTTCCTGGACGGTTTCGACGAGATGGACGACGCGCGGCGGGCCGAGGCACTGCGGCACATCAACCGGCGGCGCCGCACCTTCCGGCTGGTGGTGCTGACCCGCACCGACGCCTTCGCCACCGCGGTGGAGGCCGGAGGGCTGCCCCTGCACGGTGCCGTGGCGGTCGAACTGGCACCGGTCTCCCCCGACCGCGCGATCGGGTATCTGAGCGGCTTCCGGCGTTCCCCGGCCCGTGGCGGCGACGAACTGGAGAAGCTGATCGACCGCCTGCGGCACAGCCCCGACGACCAGGTCAGCCGGGCGCTGGACACGCCGCTGAACCTGAGCCTCGTCCGCGAGGACCCGCACGCCGCCGGTGAGTTGCTGACATCCGGCCGCTTCGGGACCCGCGACCAGGTCGAGGACTTCCTCCTCGGCCGCGTCGTCCCCACGGCCTATGAGCCCGGCCGGGAGCCGGGCCCCGATCCGGAGCGGGCACGGCGGTGGCTGGGCTACCTGGCCTCCCGGATGGGCCGCGGCGACCTGGACTGGTGGCGGATGCACCACTGGGCGCCCGCCTGGGAACGATGTCTGCTCAACACCCTGGCGGGGGTGGCGCTGATGAGCTGCGTCGGCGCGCTGGTCTTCGGCCCGGTGGGCCGGTACACCGTCGCCGGGCACACCGGTGCCCTCTTCGGCGCGGGCTACGGGGCCGCCATGGGAGGGCTCTTCGGGTTCATGGCCGCCCTGATCTCCGAACTCAGAGACCCCGGCCCCGGCTGGGAAAGGGCGATCCGGTCGGTCGTCCCGCGATGGGCCCGGCGCGTTCCGTGGCGGCCGTCGCGGTTCGCCTACAGCCCCGCGATCGGGCTGTTCCTCTTCACCGCGGTGACCATGGCCGTCGGCAACCAGAGCGGCTACCCGTCCGGCCTGCCCGCCGGCGCTGTCATCGCCGTCACCGCCGGCCGTGCCGCCATGAGGATCCGCGTCGTCTCGGGCGTCCGGCCGTGGTGGGCGAGGCCGCGTCCCGACGGAACCGACCTCGTGACCGCTCTCGCGGCGGGCCTGCCGGTCGGGCTCGCCTACGGTCTCACCAAGACCCCGTCGTACGGGGTCGCCGCCGGGCTGATCTCCGGATTCACCTTCGGGTTCATGACCGCGGCCGCACGTCCCGTCTCCGACGCCGACACCCCGCCGGACCCCGGCACCTCCTGGCGCCGGGACCGCCATCGTGCCTTGGCCGTCGGCCTCACCGCCGGAGTTCCCATCGGGCTGGCGCTCGGCGTCCAGAACGGCCACGCGCACGGCCCGGCGGCCGGGATCGCCGCCGCCCTCGGCCTGGGGACGATCATCGCCCTCGGTTCCATGGTCGGGATCTCCGACGCCTGGCGCACCTGCCTGCTCTTCCTCCAGCTCCGGCTGCGCGGTGTCTTCCCCTTGCGCGGGAAGCGGTTTCTCGACGATGCCCGTGACCGCGGGGTCCTGCGCGCCGCCGGTCCGAGGATCCAGTTCAGGCATGACCGGCTGCGAGCCGTGCTCTGCGATCCCCGGCATCCTCCGGCGGGTCGCCGCGACGGCCCTGGGGGGACGGATCGCTCCGTGGGACGTGAATGATTCCTCCGGCCACCGGACGACGGTTCCGGATGGTGAGCGCGACCCCGATGACGGCTCCGCGCGTCCCGTACGTTACCCTTCTGATCTTGGTCAAGATCGTCGGTGCCTTCCCCTCTCCTATGGGGATCTCCCACGGGGACGGGGCCGGAGGAGATCGACGGGCCGCCCCGGACGACCGCACCGTGCGGCGCCGCTTCCCAGGGGGACGACATGAGCGATCGACCGTTGACCGGTGAGCGCGCGTCCGGCCCGCGCGTTTCGGGCGGTGGTCGTCGTGCGGCCTGGATGCTGACCGACGTCTTCGCCCCGCAGTACGTCGCGCTCGCGCTGCCGGTGGTGGCGGGCGGCTTGTCCGGCGGGTGGGCGGGGGCCGCCTGGGGCCTGCTGGCCTCCGCCGTGTGCGCGGGCGTGCCCGCGGCGGTGATCGCCGTCGGAGTGCGCCGTGGCCGCCTGGACTCCATGCATGTGGTCGATCGGGCCGGCCGGACCGGGCCGATGCTGGCCGGGCTCGCCGCGGTGGTGGCCGGTCTGGTCCTGCTCGTCCTGCTGGGCGCCCCGCTCATGGTGACGGTCACCGCCGCCGTGATGCTCGGGTGGATCGTGGTGCTGGGCTCGATCACCCTGGTGTGGAAGATCAGCTTCCACACTGGAGTGTCGGCCGGAGCGGCCGTGGTGTTGGCGCACGTGCTGCCGGCCGCGCCGACTCTCGCCGCCGGTGCCGTCCTGGTCGCCGTGATCGGCTGGGCCCGCGTGCGGGTGAGCCACCACACGCCCGCACAGGTCACCGCAGGCGCGATCACCGCCGCGGCGGTCGCCTGGGGCGTGCTGCTGCTCGCCGGCGTACCCGGCGTGTAGGGGCGTACCGGACGGGACGGCCCGGGCCGCCGAGCGGGAACGCACGCGTCACCCGGTTTCGCGGGGACGGCCGGGCCACTGCCGTTCATCGGGGAAATGATCTATCCTTGGGCATTCAAGGAGATTCGCGTGCTTCGTCCTTTCCCTGCCACCGTAGAGCTGCTCGCCGAACGCACCGAGTGGCCGCCGCCGTACGACCCGGACCGGCCGGCGACCGACGAGGTGCCATCGGCCGCCGTCCGCTTCGACGACATGTACGTCGGCGCGGGCCTGCGACTGGACACGGCCGCCCGGGCCTGTGACACCCGGGTCAGGGTCACCAACGAGGACCGGCACGACGGCGTCGGCGACGAACGCGTCTTCGCCCGGCCGTCCGAGCTCGTCCGCGACACAGGAGGAGGCATCACCGGTGAGTGACGGCAAGCTGCCGAAGCTGTCCGAGATCCCCGCGTTCACCGAGTACATGGCCCAGGGCTGGGACGTGCCCGACCGCACCCCGCCCGTGGTGCCCGGCGCGGCGGAGGCCGCCGCCGGCCACCGGGTGCGGCTCGCCGCCGCGCTCCCCGGCCGGGTCGTCGTGGTGGCGGCGGGCCGGGCCCCGGTGCGCAGCAACGACACGGCCTACGACTTCCGTCCCGACAGCGACTTCTACTGGCTCACCGGCTGCGCGGTCGAGAACGCCGTGGTCGTGCTCGGCGGCGGAGGCGACGCCACGCTGTACATGCCCGCCCCGGCGTATCCCGGCGAGCCGGGATTCTTCGACGACGCTGCCCACGGCGAGCTGTGGGTGGGAGCGGCCCCCACCCTGGCCGACTGGTCGGCGGCGCTGGGCCTCGACGTCCGGCCGCTGACCGAGTTCGCCGGCCCGCCCGGCGGCGCCCTGTGCGCCGGCCCCGGCTGGGAGCAGCCGTCGCAGGAGCTGGGCCGGGTGCTGGCCGAGCTGCGCATGATCAAGGACGAGTGGGAGATCGGGCAGCTCCGCCAGGCCGTGGACCGCACCGTCGAGGGTTTCGCCGCGGTGCTCGCGGAGATCCCCACGGCGGTGAAGGGGCCGGGCGAGCGCTGGCTGCAGGGCACGTTCGACCGCCACGCCAGGGCGTACGGCAACGGCCCCGGCTACGCCACCATCGTAGGCAGCGGCAAGCACGCCCCCACCCTGCACTGGGTGCGCTGCGACGGCCCCGTGCTCCCCGACGAGCTGCTGCTGCTCGACATGGGCGTGGAGGTGCGCAGCCACTACACCGCCGACGTCACCCGGACCTTCCCCGCCTCCGGCACCTTCTCCCCCGCCCAGCGGCAGGTGCACGACCTGGTGGAGCGGGCACACCGGGCGGCCCTGGAGCAGGTCGCCCCCGGCCGCCGGTTCACCGACTTCCACCACACCGCCATGGAGGTCATCGCACGGGGGCTGCACGACTGGGGGCTGCTGCCCGTCTCGGTGGACGAGGCGCTCTCCGAGCGCGGCCAGCACCACCGCCGCTACCTGGTCTGCGGCATCGGCCACCACCTGGGGCTGGACGTGCACGACTGCGCCGGGTCCAGCCCCGAGGCCTACCACGGCGCGCTGATGGCGCCCGGCATGGTGCTCACCGTCGAACCCGGCCTGTACTTCCACGCCCACGACCGCACCGTCCCGCCCGAGTTGCGCGGCATCGGGGTCCGCATCGAGGACGACCTGCTGGTCACGGCGGACGGCATGGTCTCCCTCACCGCCGAGCTGCCCCTGGACGCGACCGGGCTGGAGGAGTGGATGAGCCGGGCCACCGAGGGGAGACGGTAGACGTCGGCGGTCGCGCACCGCGTTCGACGGCCTCGGGGATCGACACCCGGGGAAGCCTCCTACGGCCGGGTCACCACGCCGACTCCGACCAGTGACGTGGCGTCCACCGAGTCGATCCCCCGTTCGTCGAGGAGCCCGAGCAGGCCCTCGCGCACCCGGACGACCGCCTCCGGCTCCATCCCGTCGAGCATGCCGCGGAAGCCGCTGCCGATGACCAGGAGCCATGCCAGGTCAGCGGTCAGCGGCACGGTCAGCGGCACGCGCCGGACACGTGTCCGTACCAGGCCCAGGCCGGCCAGCCAGGCGTGCATGCCGTCCTCGGAGTCGATCCTGGTGACCGAGTCGCGGTTGGACGGCGACTCCGGCGGCGTGCCGCGCTCTCGCTCGACCGCCGCGTGCAACGCCATGCCGAACCGCTCCAACGCGCCTTTCGCCCACGTGGTGACGGTGAACCGGCCTCCCGGGCGCAGGAGGCCGGCGAGGCGCGCGGCGGCGGCGTCCATATCGGGCAGGAAGAAGATTCCGTGCACGCACAACACCAGGTCGTAGGGCTCGCCGTCCGCGGGCACCCACCGGGTCGCGTCCGCCCGGATGAAGCGGACGGTGTCCAGTCCTCGGACGGCGGCGCGGCGGCGCCCCTGCTCCAGCAGGGACTCCGCCAGGTCGATCGCGTCGACCGAGCCGCTCGCCCCGCTCGCCGCGGCCGCCGGGATGGCGGACGCGCCGGCGCCGCAGCACACGTCCAGCACCCGGTCACCCGGGCCGATGCCCGCGGCTGCGACGCTCGCCTCGCCGATCGGGTCCCACAGGTGCGGGGACAGCAGGGCGAACTCGGCGTGGGTGGCGTCGAAGATCGCCCCGACCTTCGCCGGTTCCATGGGTTCCTCCTCGTTGTGGAGTCGTGACGACCACGCCGGCCCGCTCCCGCGGACCGGGCCGGCGTGGTCTGATCTGGCACGGCAGAGCATGGTGTGGCCGTGCCGGACCGCCGCGGGCCCGTCTCCCCGGATGTCAGTCGGGGACGACCAGGCCGCGCCGGTAGGCGCGGACGAGACGGCGGGGCACCAGCAGTTCCCGCCCGTTCACGGTGATCGGCACCAGGTCGGGGGCGGTCGCCTTCCACTGGCTGCGGCGGTGGCGGGTGTTGCTGCGCGACGTCTTGCGCTTGGGGACGGCCACGGCTACCAGCTCGCCTTCGTGACGCCGGGCAGCTCGCCCCGGTGGGCCATCTCGCGGAAACGGATGCGGGACAGGCCGAACCTGGTCAGGTGACCGCGGGGCCGGCCGTCGACGGAGTCGCGGTTGCGCACGCGGACGGCGCTGGCGTCGCGCGGCTGGCGGCCCAGTTCGCGCGCGGCGGCCGCCCGCTCCTCGGAGGTGCCGGTACGGATGATCTCCTTCAGCTCGGCCCTGCGGCCGGCGTACCGGGCCACGACGGCCTTCCTGCGCTCGTTGGCCGCGATCTTGCTCTTCTTGGCCATCAGACCTTCCCTCCCCGGCCGCGGATCCGGGCCACGGCCGCCTCGATTCCGATCCTGTCCACGGTCTTGATCGCTCTCGCGCTGAGCGTGAGCCGGACGAAGCGGTTCTCGCTGGGCAGCCAGTAGCGGCGGTGCTGGATGTTGGGGTTCCACCGGCGGCGGGTGCGCCGGTGGGAGTGGGAGACGTTGTTGCCGAAGACCGGCGACGTGCCGGTGAGCTGGCAGTGGGCGGACATCAGTTCCTCCCGTAGCGCTGGTTGAACCGCTCGACCCTGCCCGCGGTGTCGAGCACCCGGCTGCGGCCGGTGTAGAAGGGGTGGCTCGCGGAGGAGACGTCGACGTCGACCACCGGGTAGACGTTGCCGTCCTCCCACTCGATCGTCTTGTCGCTGGTCATGGTGGAGCGGGTGAGGAAGGCGAAGCCCGCGCTGGGGTCGCGGAACACGATGGGGCGGTAGTCGGGGTGGACGCCCTTCTTCATCGTTCCTCCTTGAAGAGAACGTGCTTGCGGATGATCGGGTCGTACTTGGTGAGGGTGAGCCGGTCGGGATCGTTACGCCGGTTCTTGCGGGTCACGTAGGTGTAGCCGGTGCCCGCGCTCGATCTGAGCTTGATCACGGGGCGGAGCTCGTTTCTGGCCATCGCCGGTCCCTTTCCGTCGGCGGGTTGTGCCATGATAGCGAAAACGGTTTTCATTATTGCACCGCCCGCAGACCCATCCGCCAAGGAGATCGTGTGTCCACTCCCGTCGTCCTCGTCGCAGGGCTGCACGCAGGCGCCCGCACCGCCGCCGTCGAAACGCTGCTGCGCGACCACCCCGGCGCCATCGCGATTCACCACAATCTGCGCGAGGTGACCTCAGGCCGGGTCGAGCGCGTGGTCCGTGACGCCTCCGAGGTGCTCGGCCTGGCCGACGTGCGGCTCGCGCACGGCTGCGTCACCTGCACCGTGCGCGAGGACCTCCTGCCCGAGTTGGTCCGGCACTCGGCCACCGCCTCTCTGCTCGTGGTGGACCTGTGGGACTCGGTCGAGCCCCGGTCGGTGGCCGAGGCGCTCGACTGCGACGAGGCACGCGACCTGCTGCGGCTGACCGCTGTGCTCACCGCGCTGGACGCCGAGCACATGCCGGTCGACATCACCCGCGGCGACCGCCTCGCCGAGACCGGCCAGGTGGCCGCGGCCGGCGACGCCCGCTACCTGGCCGAGGTGCTGGCCCGGCAGATCGAGTACGCCACCGGCCTGATGCTGCACGGCGGCGACGAGGAGGACGCCGAACTGTCGCGCGCCGTGCTCGCCCACCTGGCCCCGGTCACGCCGGTGTTCGACGCCGACGGGTTGCCCGGCGTCACCGGCGGCGCGCTGTGCCCGGCGGAACTGGCCGAGCGCGTCGACCCGGCGACCGCCCGGCTGCCCTGCGACGCGCAGGCCGACGAGATCGCCACCGTGGTGTGGCACCGGCTGCGTCCGCTGCACCCGGGCCGCCTGTTCGAGGCCGTGGACGAGCTGGTCACCTCCTCGGTCCGCAGCCGGGGCCGTTTCTGGCTGGCCAACCGGCACGAGCGGATGCTCGCCTGGGACGCGGTGGCCGGGGTCGTCTCCGTGGAGGACGCCGGGCCGTGGCTGGCCGCGCTGCCGGAGGCCGCCTGGGAGATGGTCTCTCCCGCCCGCCGCATGGCCGCCACCCTCGACTGGAACCCGGTGACGGGTGACCGCGTGCAGCACCTGGTCTTCACCGGCCCCGACCTCGACCGCGACCGTATCCACTCCCTCCTCGACTCCTGCCTCCTCACCCCCGAGGAGTCCCTGGCCGGCTCAGACGTCTGGGCCGGCTACGACGACCCGTTCGCCCACGTCCTCGACCTCAAGGAGATCGCGTGAAGTCCCGCCGCACCCCCCGCAGGAAGACCAACCCGCTGCAGGGGGTCACCTACATCGACTACAAGGACACCGACCTGCTGCGCCGGTTCATCTCCGACCGCGGCAAGATCCGCAGCCGCCGGGTCACCGGCGTCACCGTGCGGCAGCAGCGGCGGCTCGCCCAGGCCATCAAGAACGCCCGTGAGATGGCCCTGCTCCCCTACTCCTCACTCCCCCGCACCCCCCGCCCGCGCGTTTGATCACCTCGCCGCCACACCGGACTCGCCGGCGGCACCCGGCTGCCGCCACGCGGGCGGCCTCCGAGTAGGACCCCACCCCGCGGACGGGACGGCGGAGGCCCGCCCACGGGCCACCGCCTGCAAGCCCCTGTCCGCGGGCCTCCGCATCGGGCGGTCTCCGGGCATATCATCGCAGTACTGAAATTGATACTTTGGTACTCGTAACAGTACGAGCCGGAGGAACGCCATGCCCGCCACCCGCGTCATGCCGACCGAGGAGTCCGCCGACCTGATCACGCTGGTCCGCGAACTCGCCCGCAAGGAGCTCGCCCCCCGCGTCGCCGACGACGAGGCCACCGAGACCTTCCCGCGTGACGTCTTCCGCACCCTGGGCCGGGCCGGGCTGCTCGGGCTGCCCTACCCGGAGGAGTACGGCGGCGGCGGCCAGCCCTACGAGGTGTACCTGCAGGTGCTCGAGGAGATCGCCGCCGTGTGGTCCAGCGTCGGCGTCGGCGTCAGCGTGCACGCCCTGTCCTGCTTCGGCCTCGCCGAATTCGGCACCGAGGAGCAGCGGCGACGCTGGCTGCCCGACATGCTCGGCGGCGAACTGCTGGGTGCGTACTGCCTCAGCGAGACCCACGCCGGCTCCGACCCCGCGGCGATGCGCACCCGGGCCCGCCGCGACGGCGACGAGTACGTGCTCGACGGCGCCAAGGCCTGGACCACGCACGGCGGCCACGCCGACTTCTACAAGGTGATGGCCCGCACCTCCGACGAACGGACCGGCATCTCCTGCTTCCTCGTCCCCGCCGACGCCCCGGGGCTGACGGCCGACCCGCCCGAGCGGAAGATGGGCCTGACCGCCTCGCACACGACCACCATGCGGCTGGACGGGGTCCGCGTCCCCGCCGAACGCCGCCTCGGCGCCGAGGGCGAAGGTCTGAAGATCGCCCTGCGGGGGCTCGACTCCGGGCGCCTGGGCATCGCCGCCGTGGCCACCGGCCTGGCCCAGGGAGCGCTCGACGTCGCCCTCGCCTACGCCAGGGAGCGGGAGACCTTCGGCAAGAAGATCATCGACCACCAGGGGCTGGCGTTCGTCCTCGCCGACATGGCCGCGGCCGTCGAAAGCGCCCGCGCCACCACCCTGCACGCGGCGAGGCTCAAGGACCGGGGCCTGCCGTTCACCAAGGAGGCGTCCATCGCCAAGCTGGTCGCCACCGACAACGCGATGAAGGTCACCACCGACGCCGTCCAGGTGCTCGGCGGGGCCGGCTACACCCGTGACTTCCCCGTCGAACGCCACATGCGCGAGGCGAAGGTCATGCAGATCTTCGAGGGCACCAACCAGATACAGCGCCTGGTGATCGGCCGGGCGCTGGCCAAGGACGACGGCAGGGGCACCGTCTCGGTGTCGCGGCAGGCGGAAAGCTGACACGACCGGCCGGCAGGCGTGGCGAGGCCTCCCCACCCGGGTCCGTCCCACCGGCCCAGGGCAACCACGGACGGCTGGACCGGCGGCCCGCGTACCGGCTGCTGCTTCTGCCGCTCCCGCTCCCGCCGCTGCCGGCCGTGGTCCACGAGACAGCGTGACCGCACCTGGACGCGGGAGCGGCTCTCGTCCGGACGAGAGGGTCAGGACCGGGTGGCGATCACGTCAGGAGTGGCCGCGGTGAACGCGGCGAGTTCCTTGCGGACCGCGGCGGCCTCACCCGGCTGACCGGTGGCGGTCAGCTGGACGGCGAGACGGTCGAGCACCCGTGCCATCAGGGGGAGATAACGCGACGGATGGGTCAGGAACAGCCGCCGGTGGACGACGACGGCCTCCTGGAGCAGGGGCACGGCCTCGCCTGCCCGGCCGAGTACGGCGTGCGTCTCGGCGTGGTTGTACAGCACACCGCCCAGGATCGGCAGATAGCGGCCGGGGTCGTCCTCGGCGAGCGACCGGTAGATGTTCAGCGCGTATCGCTGGCAGTGGAACGCCTGTTCCAGGTTCTCCTGCTGCTGGTGCACCAGCGCCAGCCGGACCAGGGCGTCGGCGAGGTCCGGCCGGAAGCCCTCCCGGCCGGCCTTGACCAGTTCGTCGTAGGAGACGACGGCGTGGTATCTCGTCTCCGCGGCCTCGTCGAGCTCGCCCGCCTCGAAGGCCGCCGTGCCGAGGTCGGTCAGGGAACGGGCCAGGTCGGGCAGGTGACGCTCGCGGTCGGCGTCGGCCAGCGTCCGGCGGATGTTGCACGCGTTCCGTGCGGCCGTCAGGGCCTCCCCGGTGTCACCCTGCCGGGACAGGGCCAGGCCGAGATTGGTCAGGGAACGGGCCAGCTCCGGCATGAACTGGCCGGGGGCGTGACGGGCGAGCTCGCTGTGGATGGCGACGGCCTCCCGGGCCTCGGGCACCGCCTCTTCGGCCCGGTCCAGGTGGCACAGCGCCAACGCCAGGTTCGTCAGGGCGGCGGCGATCACGACCGGGGAGAAGCCGTTGGGGTCGGTCGAACAACGGTAGGCGTTCACGGCCTCCGCGAGCGGGGGAAACGCCTGCTCGAAGCGGTCCGCCTCGATCAGCGACGCACCGACCTGGGTCAGGGCGGCGGCGAACCCGGGGGCGTGCCCGGTGGAGCCGGAGGCGGTCAGCTGCCGGTGCAGGGCCACGGCCGACTGGAGCGCGGCCAGGGCGTCGTCGAGCCTGCCCACGGTCGACAGGGAGATCGCGAGGTTGACCAGCGAGCCGAACCGGGGCATCAGGAAGCGTCCGGGATCGACCTCGGCCAGCCCCTTGTAGAGGGCGGCGGTCTCGGTGGCCACGGCCAGCGCCTCCTCCTCCTGCTCTGCCTCCCACAGTGCCCCGCCCAGCTCCGTCAGCGCGTCGGCCAGCTCGGGGAGGTGCCGGACCGGGTCGGTCTCGGCCAGTTTCCGGTGGGCGGCGACCGCCGCGCGGCAACGGTCGATCTGCTGCTCCTGCATGACTCCCCGATCTGTCCACGATCCGTCCTCCCCGAGGCGAACGGGAGGACGCCGCCGTCTTCCGGCGCGGAAGAGGGCACAAAGACGGCGCGGAAAACCATAGGAGAGACGGCACCGGGCATCATCGGCTCCGAGGATGACCGGCCCTCACCCGTCAGGGGGAGCCGGCGGGTGTACTCGTCCGGGCAGCCGGCAAGGCGGGAAGAGGCGGATCACCGGCCCGGGAGCCCCCGGTCAGCCGGAATCGGCGTTGAACGACAGCTCGGACGTGATGCGGTAGCGGTCGCCGCGATAGATCGAACGGGTGAACTCGACGATCCGGCCGCCGGCGTCGCGGGTGGTGCGCTCGAAAAGGAGGGCCGGGGCGTACTGGGGGACGCCGAGCAGTTCGGCCTCGGTCTCGTCGGTGACCGTGGGCTCTATCGTCTGAACGGCGGTGCGGACATCGACGTTGAAACGTTCCCGCAGCAGGCGGTAGAACGAGCCCGACACCATCTCGGCCGGGACCAGGCCGTCCACCAGGGCGTGCGGCAGGTGGATGCGCTCGATCGCCATGGGCTCGTCGTCGACCACCCGCAGCCGCACGACCCGCAGGACCGGGTCGGCGGGTGAGAGCTGCAGGCGCGCGGCGAGCCTGGCACCCGCGGGGGCCGCGCCGAACTCCAGGACACGGCTGAGCCAGTTGCCCTCGGCCGGGGGTGCGTAGAACGAGTTACCGGTGGTGGAGGCCAGCGCCTGGGTGACGCGGTGCGGTCCGGTGAACGTGCCACGGCCGTGTTCGCGGACCAGCAGCCCCGACCTGACCAGGTCGTCGATCGCCGCCCGCACCGTGGGCCGGGAGACGCCGAGCTCCTTGCAGAGATCCCGCTCGGACGGGATCGCCTCGCCCGGTTTCATGTCGGCGACGAGGTCGAGCAGGACGTCGCGCACCCGGTCGCGCTTGAGCCCGGCCCTCATGTTCAGAGTCACTCCCCCACCCTACCAAGATCTTACCTGTTTGTTACCAATAAGTCCCGTCTGAACGGGCCTTGACGCAACAACTGGTAAAAGACACCCTATACGGAACAGGCCAATTACTTACCAATATCTGACCTCTGGAGCAGCTATGGGGTACAGCCTCCGTGCCGTCGCGGCAGCGTTGACGCTCACCGCCGGCCTGACCGCGTGCGGCTCCGCCGAGCCGGTCCCCTCCGCCGACTCCCCCGGCTCGGCCGGGACCGGGAAGGGCACCGTGAACCTGACCGTGTGGGTGATGCGCGACAGCCTCTCCGACGCCCTGATCGACCGCTTCCGCACCGACTACCGGGCCGCCCACCCGGACGTCGTCCTCGACATCCAGATCCAGGAGTGGGACGGCATCGGCCAGAAGGTGACCAGTGCCCTGGCCAGCAACGACGCCCCGGACGTCATCGAGGTCGGAAACACCCAGGTCGCCGAGTACGCCGCCAGCGGCGGGGTGAAGGACCTCACCGACAAGGTCGCCGACCTGGGCGGCACCGACTGGCTGCCCGGCCTGGCCGGTCCCGGGAGGATCGACGGGCGCCAGTACGGCATCCCGTGGTACGCCGCCAACCGGGTGGTCGTCTACAACAAGATCCTCTTCGCCAAGGCGGGCGTCACCGCCCCGCCCAAGACCAGGGACGAGTGGCTGGAGATCACCGCCAAGCTCGACAAGGGCGGCGACCAGGGCATCTACCTGCCGGGGCAGAACTGGTACACCCTCGCCGGGTTCATCTGGGACGAGGGCGGCGACCTCGCGGTCCACCAGGACGGGAGCTGGAAGGGGACGTTCGGCACGCCGCAGGCGCTGGCCGGCATGGAGTTCTACAAGAAGTTGCAGGCGCTGGGCGACGGCCCCAAGGACTCCGACGAGGCCAGGCCGCCGCAGGTCGACGTCTTCGCCAAGGGCGACGTCGCCCAGATCGTCTCCGCACCCGGCGGCGCGGTGGCCATCGAGAAGGCCAACCCGGAACTGAAGGGCGAGCTCGGCTTCTTCCCGATCCCCGGCAAGACCGCCGACCGGCCGGGGGCGGTCTTCACCGGCGGCTCCAACCTGATCATCCCCGAGGCGTCGAAGCACCACGAAGCCGCCTATGAGGTGGTCAAGGCCCTGGCGGGCGAGAAGTTCCAGACCGACATGGCCGGGGAGATGAGCTACGTCCCCAACCGGGTGTCCCTGGCCGGCGTGCTGGAGGGGAACGAGGCGACGGCCGCGATGGCGGCGGGTGCCGCCAACGGGCACGCCACCCCCAACTCCCCGAACTGGGCGGCGGTCGAGGCCAAGAACGTGATCAAGGAATACATGACCAGGGTGCTCACCGGCGGCGACGCCGCGGCCGAGGCCGCCGTGGTGGACCGGAGCATCACCGGGATCCTCAACACCACCTCCTGACCTCCCCGGCACCCGGGCCGCCGCGGAACCCCACACCCGGCCAAGGCGCCACCGACCCCCGCGCCCGACCGGGCCGTCACCGGTCCCGCGAGACCCGGGCTCCCCACACGACCCGTACTCCCCGTACCGCTCACCCCCGAGGAGTGCCATGACCGCCGCCTCCCAGGCACCGGCGCGGCGGCACGACCACGACCGGGACGCCCCCGCGTCCGGACCGTCGGCGCCGCCCGCCGCACAGCCCCGCCCCGGGCCTTCCCGGCTCACCGGCCTGTGGCCGTACCTGCTGGTCGCCCCCACCCTGGTGGGCACCGCCTACCTGCTGCTGTATCCGCTGATCCGCAGCGTCGTCATCTCCTTCCAGCACTTCCGGACCGGCGAGCTGATCCGCGGCGGCGCGGAGTTCGTCGGCCTGGAGAACTACCTGGAGGTGCTCGGCGGCGCGGAGTTCTGGGCCGTGGTGCGCCGGACCCTGCTGTGGACCGCGGTCAACGTGACACTGATCATGGTGATCTCCACGGCGGTCGCGCTGATGATCACCAGGTTGGGCCGCGGGATGCGCCTTGCCGTGATGGGCGGCCTGGTGCTCACCTGGGCGACCCCGGCGCTCGCCGCCACCACCGTCTTCCAGTGGCTCTTCCAGTCGCGGCTGGGCGTGGTCAACCGGCTCCTGACCGGCCTGGGGTTGGAGTCGTTCCAGGATTACACCTGGTTCGCCGACGGCACCTCCACCTTCGTCATCCTGGTCGCCCTGGTGGTCTGGCAGTCGGTGCCGTTCGCCGCGCTCACCCTGTACGCGGCCCTGACCACGATCCCCGCCGAACTGTACGAGGCGGCCCGAATCGACGGCGCGACCGGGCGGCAGGTCTTCGCCTCCGTCACCTTCCCCATCCTGCGGCCCCTCTTCGGCCTGATCACCTCGCTGGAGGTGATCTGGGTGTTCAAGTGCTTCACCCAGATCTGGGCGATCAGCCGAGGCGGGCCCGGCGAGGCCACCACCACCCTGCCCGTGTACGCGTTCCAGGTGGCGCAGTCGCTGCACAAGTACGACCTCGGCTCGGCGATCTCCACCCTCACCGTGCTGATCCTCGTCGTACTGCTGATCACCCACCTGCGGCGGATGCTCAGGCACGAAGGAGAACAGCCTTGACCGTCTCCCCCAGCGGCTCCCCCAGCGGCTCCCCCACCGGACGCCTGCCGCGCCGGCTGCGCCGTGTCCCGCTCAACCTCGCCGCGCTGGCCGTGCTGGCCGTCTCGCTCTTCCCCGTCTACTGGATGGTGCTGACCGCGTTCACCCCCACCCGGGACATCCAGGCGCGGACCCTGAGCTTCTGGCCCGCCCACCCCACCCTGGAACACTTCGCCACCGCGGTGCGCGCCGACGGCTTCTGGACCTTCTGCCGCAACAGCCTCACCGTCACCGCCGGCGCGGTGCTGCTGGCCCTGCTGGTCGCACTGCTGGCCGCGTTCGCGGTGGCACGGATGCGCTGGCGAGGCCGGAAGGCGTTCATCCTGATGGTCTTCGTCGCGCAGATGGCGCCCTGGGAGGCGCTGCTGGTGCCGATGTTCATCATCGCCCGCGACACCGGCATGCTCGACAGGCTCTCCATGCTCACCCTGATCTACTTCATGACGACGTTGCCGTTCACGATCGTGACGCTGCGCGGGTTCCTCGCCGCGATCCCCGCGGACCTGGAGGAGGCCGCGCTGATCGACGGGTGCGGCCGTACGGCCGCCTTCCGCCGGGTGGTGCTGCCGTTGCTGGCCCCCGGGCTGATGTCGACCTCCCTGTTCGGCTTCATCACCGCGTGGAACGAGTTCGCCTTCGCCAACGCGCTGATCATCAAGAACCAGGACGACCGGACCCTGCCCGTCTGGCTCTCGTCCTTCGGCAACGTCTTCGGCACCGACTGGGGCGCCACCATGGCCGCCGCCACGCTGTTCATGCTCCCGGTGCTGCTCATCTTCCTCATCCTGCAGCGCCGGGTGACCTCGGGGCTGATCGCCGGTGCCGTCAAGGGCTGAGCGGCGCCGGAACCCCGAACATCACCGTGACAGGCCCGCACCGCATCCTGTCCGTCCACGGGCGCCCGTCGGCGGCGCCGGGAAGGGAAGACCAACGTGATCATTCCTCGGCCACGCCGGATGACCACCGCCGGAGGCTCCGTCGCGTTCCGGGAGGACCTGCTGCGGCTCATGCCCGACGACCCGTCCCTGCACGAGGAGGGCTACCGCATCGACGTCTCCCCGGCCGGGATCGAGCTCACCGCCGGGGGCCCGGCGGGCCGGTTCTACGGCGCGCGGACCCTCTCCCAGCTCGGCCCGGCGGTTCCGTACGGGACGATCGAGGACCGGCCGCGCTTCGCCTGGCGGGGGGTGATGCTGGACGTCGCCCGGCACTTCATGCCCAAGACGTTCGTGCTGCGCCTCGTCGACCTGCTCGCCGAGCACAAGCTCAACGTGCTGCACCTGCACCTGACCGACGACCAGGGCTGGCGGCTGGAGATCAAACGTCACCCCCGGCTCACCGAGGTCGGCGCGGAACGCGGCGGGTTCTACACGCACGAGGACGTCCGCGAGATCGTCGCCTACGCGGCGGAACGCTTCGTCACCGTGGTGCCGGAGATCGAGATGCCCGGCCACGCCCAGGCGGCCATCGCCGCCTACCCGCACCTGGGCAACGACCCCTCCCGCGAGATCCCGGTCTGGTCCGAGTGGGGGGTCAGCGAGCACGTCCTGAACCTGGAGGAGTCCACGATCCGGTTCTGCCAGGACGTGCTGGACGAGGTCGTCGAGCTCTTCCCGAGCACATACGTGCACGTCGGCGGAGACGAGTGCCCCGTCACCGAGTGGGAGCGCAGCCCCGCCGCGCGGCGGCGGCTGGCCGAGCTCGGGCTGCGGAGGCCGCAGGACGCGTGCGCGTGGTTCATCGGCCGGATGGCCGGCCACCTGGCGGAACACTCGCGCAGGCTGGTCTGCTGGGACGAGCCCGACCGCGACCCCACCCCCGGCACGACCGTGATGATCTGGCGGGACGAGCGGGCCGACCGTGGGGACAACGAGGTCATCCTCGCCCCGCACACCCGCACCTACTTCGACTACCGCCCCTCGGCCGGGCCCTTCGGCGGCCGGCCCGCAGCCGACCCGGGCGGCACGACCGTCAGGGACCGCGTCCTCACCCTTGCCGACACCTACGCGTTCACCCCCGACCGGACGGCGCGCGGCGTGCAGTGCCAGCTGTGGACCGAGTACATGCCCACGCCGGAGCTGGTCGAGTTCATGGCGCTGCCGCGGATGTGCGCCTTCGCCGAGGTGGCCTGGGGCTCGCCCGGCGACTACCCCGACTTCCTCCGCCGGCTCGACCCCCACCTCGCCCGGTTGGGTGCCATGGGCGTCCGGACCGGCCCGCTCATCCCGTAGGCCCGCACCCGTACCCCGCGACGCATCACAGGCCCGGAGAAACACCTCAGGAAAGGACCGAAAGTGCGCACCAGACTGTTACTCGGCGGGCTGCTGTCCGCCACGCTTCTGGCACTGACCGGCGTGGCGGTCGCCGGCCCGGCCAGCGCCGCGCAACCGCTGCGGCTGCAGTACAAGACGAGCGCCACCGGGGCGACCGCCGACCAGGCCGAGCCGTGGTTCGACCTCGTCAACGACGGCACCTCGGCCGTGGCGCTGAGCGGAGTGAAGATCCGCTACTACTTCAAGGCCGACTCCGGATCGCCGCAGTACCGCTTCGCCTGCTCCTGGGCGGTGATCTCCTGCTCCACGGTGACCGGGACCTTCGGCACGATCTCCCCCGGCACGGCCACCGCCGACCGCTACCTGGAGGTGGGGTTCACCTCCGGGAGCCTGGCGGCCGGGACCCGGACCGGCGACATGCAGCTGCGCTTCCACCGCGCCGACTGGCAGCGGCTGAACCAGGGCGACGACCACTCCTTCGGCCCCGCCCGCACGACGTACGGTGACTGGACCAAGATCACCGTTTACCACAACGGGACTCTCGTCTGGGGCACCGCGCCCGTCGGCGGCGACCCGTCACCGACCCCGACCGTGACGATCACCCCCACCCCGGGAGGCGGCGGGGTGGTCTTCGACGACTTCGACTACAGCGACGCGGACGACCCCGACATCACCGCGCACAACTGGACGGTGCGTACCAACAGCGGCGGCCCCGGCGTGCCCGGCGCGAGCTGGCCCAAGCAGAACGTCACCTTCCCCACGCTCTCCGGCGCGAACAGGGCCCTGCAGCTCAAGGCCGTCACCGACGGCACCGCCTCCGGCACGCAGCAGTCGGAGGTGCTGCACCAGCGCAAGTTCCTCGAGGGCACGTACGCGGCCCGCGTGAAGTTCTCCGACGCGCCGGTGAGCGGCCCGGACGGGGACCACGTCGTGCAGACCTTCTTCACGATCACACCCCTGGCCTTCGACATGGACCCGAACTACAGCGAGCAGGACTTCGAGTACCTGCCCAACGGCGGCTGGGGTGAGCCCGCCAACATCATGTACGCCACGTCGTGGGAGACCTACCGCAACGAGCCCTGGGAGGCGGTGAACGTCCACACCGAGGTCAGGCAGAGCTACGCGGGCTGGCACGACCTGGTCCTGCAGGTCTCCGGCGGCCAGATCAGGTACTACATCGACGGCGCGCTCTTCGCCGAGCACGGCGGCGTCTACTACCCGGAGACCGCGCAGTCGGTCAACTTCAACCTCTGGTTCATCAACGGCGGCCTGGTCGGCAGTTCGGTCCCGCGCGACTACGTCCAGCAGGTCGATTGGTTCTACCACGCCAAGAACGAGGTCGTCTCTCCCTCCGAGGTCCTGAACCGGGTCAACGGCTACCGCTCCGCCGCGACGACCTGGGTCGACACCGTCCCCGCCCCCTAGACCCCCGCGCCTCCCGAAAGCCCCGCGGGAACCCCGGAGGGCCCCGGGTGCCTTCGGGGTCCTTGGGTCCCTGGGTCCCGCCGAACCTCTCAGCCCCGGGTCCGCGTCCCGGTCGGAACCCCGTGGCACCGGGGAGCGCCGGGAGGTGAGCCACCCGGTTTCGAAAATGGCGTCCCGTGGCCGGGAATCACCCGGCTTCGGGACGCCCCTCCGCGGCCGGGGACGGAAGCGGCCGTCTCGTCTCGTCGGCGGAGGCGCCCGCCCAGACCCGCAGGGCGTCCATCGCCGGCCGCAACCCCTGCCCCCGCTCAGTCAGGCGGTACGTCACGGCTACCGGGGGCCCCGGATCGACCTCGCGGTCCACCATGCCGGCGGACCGCAGCTCCGACAGCCGGTCGCTGAGCACCCGCCTGGACAACTCGGGCAGGGCCGCGGCGAGCTCGTTGAACCGCGCCGGACGCTGCAACAGCAGATCGATCAGCAGGCCGGACCACCGCTTGCCGAGCAGGGAGAAGACCTCCTCGGTGTACGGGCAGGCGTGCAACGGCGATCGGGCCTCAGTCACAGACCCGACAATATCAACACCAGGTGTTATTTTAATACTTAATTATGTCGATGTGACACGCGGGGGTCGCGGCGCCACGGACAATCACCGTTAAGGAATACGTCAGGAGCCGCAAACGAACGATAAGGCGCAGGTCCGCGCCTCACACCCGAGAGTCATGATGGTCGTGGCCAGCCGGTTCCCCCGGTTCCGGACGGAGCACAACGGAGGAGAACCACCATGAGATCCACCGAGTCGGCCACCTCATACGTCCTGTCCGTGTTCCGCATCGTCGTCGGGTTCCTCTTCGCCTGCCACGGCGCGGCAAAGCTCTTCGGCCTGTTCGGCACCGACACGGTCGCCGTCGGCGTCTGGCCCTACTGGTATGCGGGCGTGATCGAACTCGTCGGGGGGATCCTGCTCATCCTCGGTCTCGGCACGCGGATCGTGGCCCTGATCTGCTCAGGTGAGATGGCCTACGCCTACTTCGTCGTCCACCAGCCGCGAGCCCTGTGGCCGATGGAGAACGGCGGCGAACTGGCCGCCCTCTTCTCCTGGTCGTTCCTGCTGATCGCGGTCGCCGGGCCCGGGGCGTGGGCACTCGACACATGGCTGCACCGCTCCCGCAGGCGGACGCCCACCACCGCTCCGATCACCTGACTCCGGCGGGAAGCCGAGCCATCGGCAGCGGGCCGAGGAGCGGAACAGCTGGAGAAGTCGCCGTCACCCTCGGATACTTACCTCTGACAGTCCGTCACGCGGCGGAGTCCGGCGGCGGACCACCCGCACCGCCGTACGCCTCCCGGCGCGTCCCGGCCGGCCCGTCTCCGCTTCGAGACACACGGCAGAACCACGAAAGGAAGACCATGGTCCGGACGACCGTCTCCCTCCTGGCGCTCATCTCCGCCCTGGCCGGCTGCGCGGCGCAGACCGACGGCGCCGGGCGGATGCCGTCGGACCCGGCACCGGCCGGGACGCGGCCGGGTCTCTCCACGCCGGGTTCGAGCGCCACTTCGGCTTCGGACGCCGCCCCGGCGTCGAGTCCCGCACCGGCGGCGGGCGCCGCCGTGCCGGGCCACACCGCCGGAGCGGACCTGCGCGCGTGCTACGACGGGAAATGCAGGCTCACCCTCGCCGAACCGGTGGGATTCTGGGTCGATCCCCGGTTCGGCGTCACCTGGCTGTCCATCTCCTTCGACCGGCACTCCGTACGGGTCGTGGCCACCGGCCCCGGTGTGCGCTCACAGGCGACGTTCGGCCCCGGCGCCCTGAGCTCGGTCAACGGCATCGGCATCCGGGCGGTGTCGCTCTCCGCAAGCAGGGCGGTGCTGCACCTCTCCCCCGCACGCTGACGGCACACCGGTTCACTTCCAATATCGGGCGTACTTGCGCCGGTACTTGGGGTCGGACTCGAGTTCGATCAGAGCACGGGCGGTCGCCTCGACCTCGGGATCGCCGACGGCGTCGTAGAGCCGCCGAAGGCTCTCGATGATGTCGTTGCGGATGAGGGTTCCGTTCTTCTCCGCGGCGCATTCCCGGTACCGCTGGTCGAGCGCCGCGACAACGGCCCGGCGCTGGGCGTCGCCGGCGAGGCCGATCTTCCACAGTGCCTGAAGGCTGTGCCGTGCGGTGACGAAACGCTCGTCCCTGGTCACCTTCACGAGTGCGTCGAGGTCACCGAGGATCCGCTCGGTTCGGTCGTTGGCGGCCAGGTTGCACAGGATCTGGGCCGCGATCGAGCGGTTGTGGTTGTCCCGGTGCCCCAGGTTGGCGACCACCTCGTCCCAGCGGTCATGTGCCCAGGGCACGGGGCCACTCGTCACCTCCATCAGGGACTCGTAGGCGGTGTTCTGACGCTGCCGGTCCGCCGCCCACAGGTCGTCGAAGGCCGCGGGCGGCGCGCCGCCGGTCATCGGCGCATCCCGGCGATCCGGATGAGGGTGCCGCAGGTGTCGCCGGGTGAGACGACGGCGAGCCGGCGAGCCTGCCCGGCGCAGAGTTCGAACAGGGTTTGGCCATCCCGTTCGGTGAGCGCGTCCAGGATGCGCCTGCGGGCCGGTGCCGCCGACGCATGGAACAGTTCCGACATACCGAAACAATAGGCAAGTGTCGACTTGCCTGTCAATCCGAGACACCCCGGACCGCCGCCACCGCGAGCCGGGACCGCCGACTCCCGCGGCCACATTCGGGCGGACCGTTTCTTGAAGCGACGCCCCCCGCGGGCGAGGCCGCCGTCGCCCCGCGCGTCGCACCCGGTCCAGGTGTGACCTCGCCATCGGGAGTCCGAGAGAACTCGTTTCCTTTACAATGTAGATTCGTTACTGCGAGCCCCCGTCCACTACCGGCCGGGCAGAGGAGAGCGAACCGATAAAGGACGACCGAATCCTGTTCAGCAGCGGAATCTCGCCGCCTTCCGTCACCCCGCGACGACACCGTGTCCGAAAAGTTCTCCTTTTCCCGCCCGAGCAGTGATACGGAACCGCCATTTTTGGCTTCCACGTCGACGCTCGGACACGACTGCCCCGGAGCGGCCGTGCGATCTTGGCGAGACTTCGGAACGAGAGAGGTAGTGCCCCCCTTGATGCCTGACGCGTGGACCGCATCGATCCCCGAACCGCTGTCGTCCATGTCCGTGGAACCGCTGCTCGGCAGGGACTACGACTCCGATCCCACTCTCGTGCACGAGCGCCTGCGCCGTAAGTACGGGCCGGTCGCGCCGGTCGACCTCCTCGGGATGCCGGTCTGGCTGGTCATCGGGTACGGCGAGGTGTTGCAGATCCTCCAGGACAAGAGCGAGATCTGGAGCAAGAACCTGGACAACTGGCGGGCGAGGGCGGAGGGCCGCGTCCCGCCGGACTGGCCGGTACTGCCCGCCTTCGAGGTCAACAACTCGGTGTTCCGGGACGGCCAGGCGCTGCGGCGGCTGCGCGACGCGTGGACGGCGGCGCTCGCCCCCTTCCAGGACCCCGCCCGCCCGCAGGCCCAGATGCTGGAGAACGCCGTCAGGAAGTACGCCGACGACCTCATCGACGTGCTGGCGGAGGGCACGTCCGGCACCGGCTGGGCGGACCTCTCCGCGCAGTACGGGCGACCGCTCCCGCTGATGGTCACCAACCGCCTGCTCGGCTTCGAGTCCGCGCGGGGCGACGACGTGCTGATGGACGTCTGGCGGCTGCTGGACGCCGGCCCCGACGCGGCGGCGGCCTCCGGGCGGCTGTTCGCCGCCGTGACCGAGCTGGCCGCCGCGAAGGCGAGCCGTCCCGGGGACGACATCCCCTCCTACATGCTGGCGGCCCTCCCGGACCTCACCCTGGAGGAACTGGCCCGCGAACTCCTGATGCTGCCCGGCCTCGTCGCCGACTTCACCGGGACCCTCATCTGCAACACCCTCGCCGAGGTGATGACGAACCCCGACATACGGGCGAGCCTGTCCCAAGGGATCATCGAGGAGACGGTGAACCGCGTCGCACTGCTCAACCCGCCGATGGCCAACCTGACCTTCCGCTTCCCCACGGTCGACGTGAAGGTGGGACGGTTCGTCATCGCCGCCGGTGATCCGGTGATGGTCTCCGTCGCCGCCGCTCACGGCGACCCGCTGTTCGGGGGGACGGCGGACCCCGGCGCCATCCGCAGCACCCGCGCTCACCTGGCATGGGGTGCGGGGCCGCACCGCTGCCTGGGCCAGCGGCTGGCCACCCGCATCACCACCATCGCGGTGAGCCGGCTGTTCGAGCGGCTGGCCCATCTGCGGCTCGCCCTCCCGGCCGACCAGTTGCCGTGGCGGCCGTCTCCCTTCATGCGGTCGCTGCGGTCGCTTCCGGTCCGCTTCGAGCTCGCCCAGGCCCGCGTCCGGACCGGCGGTCCCGGAGCCGTGGACGAGCCCGGGACGCCCGTCTCCCAGGCCGCCGCGGAGGAGCCCCCGCGTTCGGCGCTCTGGCGTTTCCTGCGGGCGCTGCGCGGCGAACGCTGAAAGCGTGTGCCGCCGGCGACGGCCGGCGGCACACGCGGTGGAACACCCTCCCGGGAGGCGGTGGTAGGGCCGCCCCGGGAGGGTGTGGAACGAGCGTCCGGGAGGCGGTGGAGCGGCCGCCCGGGAGAAGCTCCCGGGTGACGGCTCACACCTCACAATCGATCTCCGTGTCGGCGGCGTCGGCGTCGCAGGTGTCCGTGTCGGAGCCGCCGTTCAGGGTGTCGGCGAAGCCGCCGTCGACGCCGCGCAGCCGGTCGTCGCCCCCCTCGCCCTTCAGGACGTCCTTGCCGCCACCGCCGATGAGGTCGTCGTCGCCGCCCCGGCCGCTGATGGTGTCGGTGCCGCCCCTGCCGTCGAGCTTGTTCGCCGCGTCGTTGCCGGTGACGGTGTCGTCCACCTTGCCGCCCAGCACGTTCTCCACGTCGGCGCGCATGTCGTCGCCCTCGCTGCCCTCTCCGTCGTCGGCGTTCCCGTCGAGGCTGACGAACAACGGGTTGACGCGGTCGGCGTAGTTGGCCAGGTCGGTGCCCGGCCCGCCGGAGAACGTGTCACGACCGTCGGCGAGCACGTCGGCGACAAAGGTGTCGTCGCCGCCGTTTCCGGTGAAGACGTCGTCGCCGGGACCGCCGGTGAAGATGTCGGTGCCGGAGCCGCCGTCCACGGTGTCCTTGCCGGTACCGCCCTTCACCCTGGTGGTGATGCCGGTCTTGTTGACGAGCCTGTCGTCACGGTCGCCCAGGGTCGCGTTGACGACCGTGATGGGACCGGGGCACCGCACCGTGTTGGCCGTGACGGTGAGACAGCCGGAGCCCTGCACCCGGAGCACGTCGCCGGTGTCGGTGATCTGCACGTCGTCACCCGCCGGCTCGATCGTGACGTCGTTGGCCTTGCCCGGATCCGCGGTCAGGTGCAGGTTCTGGGCCGTGACGCTCACCAAGGTGTCGGCGTGGCCGGGAGCGGCCAGGCTCAGCTGCAGTCCTCCCAGGACCGCCGTCAGGACGGCGAGTGACCGGATCGTACGCATGGTTGCTGCCTTTCGATGGGATGTACGTGGTCGCGCGGCCGCTCTCCGCCCGCGCCGTGCTTCCCATTAGGGCCGGAACCCGCGCCGCGGAACACGTACGACGACACGCACCGAGCGTGTACAACAGCACACTGACCTGCCAGTACCCGGGCCCAGCGGCACGCGGGCCCGGCAGCACGCGGACACGGCAGCACGCGGACCCGACAGCACACGGGCTCCACGCGCAAAGGCTCGACAACGCGATGGCGCGCGGACCCGACGGCACACGGGCGCGACGCTCCGGGTCTCGGATGTGCCGCCGTGTCCGCGATCCGCTCAGCCGCCCTGGACGCGATCCGCTCAGCCGTCGTGGACGCTTCCCGGGGCGGATCCGGCGCCGACGGGCATGGTCCCGATGACGACGGTGGCGTTCAGCTCCTCGGAGCCGGTCACCCGCGCGGCCAGCCCGCCGCGGGCCACCGCGTCGGCGGTCGGCGCCGCCTGGCGACCGCTCGTCTCGACCAGCAGGTGACCGCCCGGCGCCAGCCACCGTGCCGCCGCGGCGGCCACCCGCCGTACGACGTCGAGCCCGTCCGTGCCGCCGTCGAGCGCGACCCGCGGCTCGTGCACGCGGGCCTCCGACGGCAGCAGCCTGATCTCCTCAGTGGGCACATAAGGCGCGCTGGCCACCAGGACGTCGACGCGGCCCCGCAGCGTGCCGGGCAACGGCCGGTAGAGGTCGCCCTCGTACACCCGGCCGCCCGCGGCGGCGACGTTGCGGCGGGCGCACCGCACCGCCGCGGGGTCGATGTCGACGGCGTGCAGTTCGACCCGGTCCAGGGCCGCGGCCAGCGCGGCACCCACCGCCCCCGAGCCGCAGCACAGATCGACGACGGTCCGGGGGCGGCCGGCGGTCCGGCGGGCGAGAGCGGTGGCCTGCCGGACGAGGAACTCGGTGCGGCGGCGGGGTACGAACACGCCGGGGGCCACGGTTATCCGCAGACCACAGAACTCGGCCCAGCCGAGGACCTGTTCGAGCGGGAGGCCGGCGACCCTCCGGTCGACCATGGCGGCGAGGTCGGCGGGCGTCCTCGCCGTGGAGACGAGCAGCCGCGCCTCGTCCTCGGCGAACACGCAGCCGGCGGCGCGGAGCCTGGTGACGATGAGGGGGTGGGGAAGCGTTGCCGGATGGAGCGACATGGGAGCCTTTCGGAATGCCGACGGGGCTCCCCGGTCACCTAGGCCGTGTGGACCGCACGGCGGTGAGGCGGGAGCACCCGACCTGATACAGCGTTGATGGGGCTCACCTCCCTCTTGGTACGTCCACTGCTGGGGCGACAACAGTACCAGCCGCCCACGATGGAGATCGACCGCCCCGGACGGGCGGTGTCCGGGGCGGTCGCGGGTCGGGCCCGGCGCGGTGGACACGACAGGCCTGCGGGAACACGGGCCCGGCCTGGCGGGGCACGACACGACTGCGGAGACACGGGATCGACACGGCGGGGACACGGCGGGGACACGTCGGTCGCGGGAACACGGGCCCGGCGACGCGCGGACATGGACCCGGCGCGGTGGGGTACGCGGGTTCGTCTCCTAGAGTTCGCCAAGTCGTCTCGAAGCCGGCGCCCCTAGCATCCCCAGCGATCATCACCGGCGCACGGAAGGAACGATCATGGTTTCGCGAAGAGCGGGGAAAGCTCCGTCGAATCACCGCGGTGCCGCCGACGGGCGGGCTGGGGGCCACCCGGGCGGAGACGAGGGACGGGACAGGCGCGCGGGGCGGCCGGGACGGACGGACGGGCCCCGGATCCTCGCCCCCCTGGCGGTGGCGGTCGCGTGCGTCCTGTCCGGCTGCGCCGCCGAGCCCGTGCCACCGGCGAACCCGTCCGCGGCGGCAACGCGCACCCCCGCGGCGGCATCCGCCGAACAGCCGGTCAGGAAGGCGGGAACCGTCGAGGGCACGCTGCGCTCGGGCGGGACGCGCCGTTCCTACCTGCTGCATCGCCCCGAGGCGACGTCCGCCCGGCTCCCCCTGCTCATCTGCCTGCACGGACGCGGCGGGAACGCGGCCGACATGCCGGCCGTGACCCGCTTCGACCGCGAGGCCGCGGGCATGCTCGTCGTCTACCCGCAGGGGCTGGACCGGCAATGGGACGACGGTGCCGGGCTCGACCGGGACGTGCGCTTCCTGCGCGAGCTCATCGGCCACCTCGCCGCGACCGAGGGGGCCGACGCCGAACGGGTCTACATCACCGGGTTCTCCAACGGCGCCGGTATGGCGCTGCGCTTCGCCGCCGAGCAGCCCGGCCTGGTCAAGGGGGTCGGCGCCGTCGCCGGGCAGCTTCCGCCGAAGATCGAACCGCGGGGGGCGGTTCCGCTCCTGCTCATCCACGGGGACCGCGACCCGGTCCGCCCGTTCGCCGGGCTGCCGGAAAGCAGCATCACCGGCACCGGCGCCGACCGGCCCACGGCCGGCATCGGCGCCGAGCCCACCGCCGAGATCTTCGCCCGCGCGGCCGACGCCGGGGACGAACGCAGGCAGGACGTACCGGACAAGGTGCCCGACGACGGCACCAGCCTGCGGCGTCTCACCTGGTCGGGCGGGACCGCCCCGGTGGAGCTGATCATCATACGCGGCGGAGGGCACCGCTGGCCGGGACGGCCGGGCGTGCCGAGGCTCAACGAGAACGGCGTGGTCAGCGAGGAGATCGACGTGTCCCGCACGATCGTCGACTTCTTCGCCGGCCGGAACCGGCCGTGACCCCCCGTCGCGGGCGGCACCCGGTCGCCCGCGACGGGGAGATTCCAATGAGCTGCAAGCGGTTTCTCAGTACCGGGCCCTAGCGTCGTCGCCCAGGCCCCCGAACATGTGGAGATGATCGTATGTCCCATCCGCTCGAGTCAGGTGATCCGCGGTGGCTGGGCGAGTACCGGTTGACCGGGTGGCTGCGCCTGGGCAGTCAGGGCATGGTCTATGACGGCTACGCCGAGGACGGGACCCGGGTCGCGGTCAAGGTGCTGCACCGCCACCGGGGGTGTCTGACGTCCGCTGCGGCCGAGGAGGTGGCGGCCGCCCGGCGGGTGGCGTCCCCCTACGTCGCGCGGATCCTGCAGGCCCGGCTGGACGGGCCCCGCCCCCACGTCGTCAGCGAGTTCGCCGACGGGCCCGACCTGTTCCAGGTGCTCGGCACGGGGCCCCGGCTGCTGCGGGCGATCGGGAGGAGGCGCCGGCTCGCCGGTGGCGACCTGCGCCGGTTGGCGGTCGGGGTGGCGGCGGCGCTGACCGGCCTGCACGAGGCGGGCGTGGTCCACGGCGACCTCAAACCCTCCGACATCCGGCTCGGGCCCCGGGGGCCGCGGGTGACCGGCTTCGGCGTCGGCCGCTCCGCCCGGGAACGCGTCGGCGACGCGGTGCGGATCACCGAGGAGCCCGTGCGCGCCGCCCCGTACGTGGCGCCGGAGACGATCAGAGGTGAGGAGCCGACGGCGGCGACCGACGTCTACGCGTGGGGGGCGATCGTGCTGCGGGCCGCCACCGGCCTGCCCGCCTGCTCCTCCCGGGACCTCGTGCGGATGCTGCACCGCACACTGACCGAGGAGCACGATCTCAGCGGCCTGCCCGAGTCGCTGCGTCCGCTCGTCGGTGCGGCGCTGGCCAAGGACCCGTCCGCCCGGCCGGCCGCCTCCGCGCTCCTCGGTGCTCTCACGACGCCGGCCGGCGCCCCGGGCGACGAGGTGAGCGTCCGGCCGGCTGTGGATGAGGCCGGGGACGGCCCCTCCCCGGAGCCGTCGCCCGCCTCTCCCGGCCTGCCCGTGTACGCGGGCCGCTGACCGGCGGGACGACGCCGCCACCGAGCGGTCGCGTGGGCCGCCCCGCACGGTGACCGCGCGAGGCGTTACCCCTGCTGCAGGTACCAGTACCAGAGGGCCGACAAGCAGATCATCCCCATCGTCCAGATCATCCATCCCCGCCAGAAGGGCCGGAGCTGGGACGACATGAGGAAACCCGGTACCCCGACCAGCAGGAACAGGCCCGTCAGCACGAAGGGAAGGATCACCAGTACGAGGGGGCCCAGGAAGTAGATCAGGAGCGTCGTCAGTGGGAGGCTCGTCAGCAGACCCGTGAGCCCGCCGAGCAGGCCCCATGCCCACGGTGCCGATTCGCGCCGATCGTTCATGAACGCGTCCGTTCCGTCACGGCCTGCCGGCCTGGGTGTCGTCGGCGAGACCGCCACGCGGCGGACCGCTCCGGAGACGGAACCGAGGACGTCCGGACGAACCCCCCGCGGACAGGACCGCCGCAGGCCGGACCGCCGCCCGCCCGGTCCGCTTCCGTGCCGGGTGCCCCACGCGCCGGTCACGGTCTCGTACCCGAATCTAGGCGGGAGCGCGGCGCCGGTCGTCCCCTGAGAGGGTGATCCGCCCTCCCCTACCAGGCGGAGCCGATCCCCCGGCCGGGGACGGACGCCGTACGCCCCGGGCGAACGCGCCGTCAGGAGGCCGTCGAGTCGCGGATGACCAGGCGGCAGGGCAGCCGGTGGACGCCGGGGGTGGCTCTGCCGTCCATGGCGGCGAACAGGTGCTGGGCCGCGGTGCGGCCGAGCGTCTCCAGGTTCATGTCGACCGTCGTCAGGGCGGGGCGGGTCTCGGTGGAGAGCACGTCCCAGTTGTCGTAGCCGATGACCGCGATGTCGTCGGGCACCCGGCGTCCCTGTTCCCTGACGGCCTCGACGAAGCCGGCGGCGATCTGGTCGCTGCCGCAGAACACCGCGTCGACCTCGGGCCGGCCCATCAGCAGCATCTCGGCGGCGTGCCGTCCCCACCGCTGCGACCAGGTGCCGTACATCGTCTCGCCCGCCTGGGGGAGGCCCGCCTCCTCCAGGGCGACGTGCAGCCCCTGCGCTCGGTCGGCGGCGGCCTTGTAGTCGGCCGGGCCGGTGACGTGCGCGATCCTGCGGCGTCCCAGGGCCAGCAGGTGCCGCACGGCGAGCGCCGCCCCGCCCACGTCGTCGGGCACGAACGACACGTCGTGCGGGTCGTCGGACGCCCCGTAGGCGTACACGACGGGGATGGGCAGGTCACGGCTGATGGAGGGCCGGGTGTTGGTGCTCTCCCCGACCACTATGAGCCCGTCCACGCGTCTGGACAGCAGGGTGCGGACGTAGTGCTGCTCCCGGATGGCGTCGCCGCGGGCGTCGCACAGCATGACCGCCATCTCCCCCGCGCCGAAGGCGTCCTCGGCGCCCAGCAGCACCGGGATGCCGAACCTTCCCACGCTGTCGCTGGTCAGCAGCCCCACCGTGCGGGTCTGACCGGAGAGCAACCCCCTGGCCAGGGGGTTGGGCCGGAACGACAGCTCCTCGGCCGCCGCTATGACGCGCTGCCGTGTCTCGGCGCGCACGTCGTCCTTGCCGTTGAGCGCCTTCGACGCGGTGGCGATCGACACCCCGGCCAGGGACGCGACGTCGCTGATGGTCACGGCGCGCGACCGCCTGCTCACCATGTTTCGAAATCCTTTTCTCCGGCCCTAGGCAGACCATAGGAGAGGTCCCCCCGCTAGGCAAGCCGAACCCCTATTGACACCCCCCTGTGTTTCCCTTACGTTTCCGAAAACCTTTTAGTTATTTTCGCCGCGTCACGGGGGAGACGCTGGGAGGAGAAGGTCTATGACCCCACGTTCACCCCGCCGCCGACTGGCCGGGGTCGCCCTGCTCGCACTGGCCGCCGTGACCGCCTGCGGCGGTGGAGGGCAGCAGGACGCGAAAGCCGCCGACCAGGGCGTCACCATCACGATGTGGACCCGCGCCGCCACCCAGGCGCAGAGCGAGAGACTGGTGGCGGCCTACAACAACAGTCACAAGAACCAGGTCAAGCTGACCGTCATCCCCACCGACAACTACCAGCCGCGGATCGCCTCGGCCGCGGGCGCCCGGCAGCTTCCCGACGTCTTCGCCGCCGATGTGATCTTCGTACCCAACTACACCTCCCAGGGCCTGTTCCTGGACGTCACCGACCGGGTGAACAAGCTCCCCTTCAAGGACTCCCTCGCCCCCTCCCACATGAAGCTGGGCACCCGGGAGGGCAGGCTCCACACGCTGCCGCACACCCTGGACCTGTCGGTGTGGTTCTGGAACAAGGACCTGTACGCCAAGGCCGGGCTCGACCCGGAGAAGGGCCCCACGACGCTCAAGGAGTTCGCCGAGCAGGCCACCGCCGTCGACGAGAAGCTCGGCAAGGACGGCAAGGTGCACGGCACGTTCTTCGGCGGCAACTGCGGCGGCTGCTACGTCTTCACCTTCTGGCCCTCGGTCTGGGCCGCCGGCGGGCAGGTCATGAACGCCGAGGGCACCGCCTCGCTCAACGACCAGGCCCCGATGACCGACGTGTTCAAGGTCTACCGCGACCTGTACGCCAAGGGCGTGACCGGGCCGACGGCCAAGGAGGAGCAGGGGCCGACGTGGACCGGTTTCTTCCCCAAGGGGGAGATCGGCGTGATGCCGATGCCGTCCACCACGCTCGGCACGATGCCGGCGGACATGAAGATCGGTGTGGCGCCGATCGCCGGCCCCGACGGCGGCGAGTCCACCTTCGTCGGCGGCGACTCCATCGGCATCTCCGCCACCTCCGAGCACGCCGACGCGGCCTGGGAGTTCCTCGCCTGGACCGTCTCGGACGAGGCCCAGGTGGAGGTGATGGCCAAGAACAAGGACGTGCTGGCGCGCACCGACCTGAGCGGCAACAAGTACTCGTCCGCGGACCCGCGCGTGGTGCTGATCAACTCGCTGGTGGCCAAGGGGCAGACGCCGTACGCCCCCCGCTTCGGGGAGACCTTCAACGACCCGCAGGGGCCGTGGCTGCGCCTGGCCCGCGAGGCGGTCTTCGGGGACGCGGCCAAGCTCCCCCAGCTGAACGCCGACATCAACAAGTCGCTGCAGCAGTAGCAGACGGCCGAGGAGGAGCAGGATGAGTGTCACGCTGGACCGGCCACCGCGCGAGATCGCGCGCGGTTCCACCCCGTCACCGCCACCGTGGTGGCGCGGCCGGAAGGCACAGGGCTGGCTGTACGCCACGCCCACGGCGCTGATCGTCGGCGTGCTGTTCGTGGTGCCGCTGATCCTGGTGGTCTGGATGTCGCTGCACCGCTGGCCGCTGCTGGGTGGGGCCACGTTCAACGCGCCGGACAACTACACCAAGATCACCGACAACCCGCTCTTCCTCGACTCCGTGTTCTTCACGCTGAAGTACACGGTGATCGTCACGGTCCTGCTGTCGGCGACGGCGCTCGGCCTGGCCCTGCTCGTCCAGGAGCGCAGGCCGGGCGTCGGGTTCTTCCGCACCGCCTTCTTCCTGCCGGGGGCGGTCGGCTTCGCCGCGGCGGCGCTGCTGTTCTACGGCATGCTGAACAACGACTTCGGCCCGATCGACCCCATCCTGCAGACCCTGGGGATCACCGACGAGCCGGTGAAGTGGATCGGCAGCCCGGACGCGGCGCTGTTCTCCACCATCGCCCTGGTGCTGTGGCGCTTCGCCGGGTTCAACATGCTGATCCTGCTCACCGGGCTCCAGGCCATCCCGGTGGAGGTCTACGAGGCGGCCAGGTCGGACGGCGCGAACCGGTGGCAGATCTTCACCAGGATCACGTTGCCGCTGCTGCGTCCGACGATCGCCCTGATGCTCATCCTCAGCGTCACCGGCTCGCTGCTGGCCTTCGACCAGTTCTTCATCTTCACCAACGGCGGCCCGGACAACAGCACGGTCTCCATGGTCATGGTCGTCTACCGGGAGGCGTTCTTCCGCTTCGACCTGGGCGGGGCCGCCGCGATCTCGGTGGTGCTGCTGCTGGCGCTGGTGGCGCTCAACGTACTGCAGATGCGGGTGCTTCGGAGGTCCCAGTGAGAAAAGGCGGACGGCCGCAGGGGATGCGGTACTACACGACGGTGTCCGCCCTGGCGGTGCTGTTCCTGTTCCCCCTCCTCTGGAGCGGCTGGGCGTCGATGGAGGAACCCGGCAACTACCTGGAGATGGCGCGCTTCGGCGAAGGGCTGGGCACATACCTGACCAACAGCGCACTGGTCTCGGCGATGACCGTCGCCGGCACGCTGACGGTCTCCGCCCTGGGCGGCTACGCCTTCGCCCGTTTCGACTTCCCCGGCAAGAACCTGCTGTTCCTGGTCACGCTGGCGATCCTGATGGTGCCCTACGCGACCATCCTGATCCCGCTGTACGTGCTGCTCGGCCACATCGGCCTGCAGAACTCGCTGGTCGGCCTCAGCCTGGTCTTCGTCATGTTCCAGCTCCCGTTCGCGCTGTTCATGATGCGCAACGCCTTCGAGGCGATCCCACGCGAGTTGGAGGAGGCCGCCATGGTCGACGGCTGCGGTACCTTCCGGGCCTTCGCCCGCATCCTGCTGCACGCGGTTCGGCCCGCCCTGGTCACCGTCGGGCTGTTCGCCTTCCTCGCGTCCTGGAACGACTTCTTCGCGCCACTGATCCTGCTCAACGACGGCGCGAGCTTCACCCTGCCGGTGGCCGTGGTCAGCATGACCCAGCAGACCTTCGGCGCCATCGACTACGGCATGTTGCAGGCCGGGGTCATGGTCATGGCTCTTCCCTGCCTCATCCTCTTCCTCGTCCTCCAGCGCCACTACGTGCGCGGATTCATGTCAGGAGCTCTGCGTGGCTAGTCCCGTCATGCCCTCCTCGGGTGCGCTGTCCCCCCTCGGTCTCGACGCCGTACGCCTGGCCCCCGGCTTCTGGGGCGACCGGACGGCGCTCAACCGCGACGTCGTCATCGCCCACTGCCGGGAATGGATGGAGCGGGAGGGCTGGATCGGTAACTTCCGCGGCGAGCGGCCCCGGCGCGGCAGGGAGTTCAGCGACTCGGAGATCTACAAGCTGCTGGAGGCCATGGCCTGGGCCGATCACCCCGACCTGCCCGAGCTGGCCGCCGTCGTCGCCCGTGCCCAGGAGAGCGACGGCTACCTCAGCACCCGCTGGAGCCAGGCCCGCTACACCGACCTGGAGTGGGGCCATGAGCTGTACTGCTACGGCCACCTGATCCAGGCCGGCGTCGCCCGGCTGCGGACGCACGGCGAGGACGAGCTGACCGGGGTCGTCCGGCGGGCGGCCGACCACGTGTGCGACCACTTCATGGACTCCACGCGAACGTGCGGGCACCCGGTCGTGGAGATGGCGCTCGTCGAGCTGTACCGGGCCACCGGTGTCGAACGCTACCTGGAAATGGCCCGCCGGTTCGTCGAGCGGCGCGGCCTGCCGGCGCTCGGCGAGATCTCCTTCGGCCGCGCCTACTTCCAGGACGACATGCCGGTACGGCAGGCCCAGGTGTTCCGCGGGCACGCCGTGCGAGCGCTCTACCTGGCCAGCGGCGCGGTCGACGTGGCCGTGGAGACCGGCGACGCCGAACTGCTGAAGGCGGTCGAGACCCAGTGGGAGCGCACCGTCGCGCGGCGCACGCACCTGACCGGCGGGATGGGGTCGCGGCACACCGACGAGTCGTTCGGCGAGGACTTCGAGCTGCCGCCCGACCGGGCGTACTCGGAGACGTGCGCCAGCATCGCCTCCGTCATGCTGAGCCATCGCCTGCTGCTGGCCACCGGGGACGCCCGCTACGCCGACCTGGCCGAGCGCACCCTGTACAACGTGATCGCCACCTCCCCCGCGCTGGACGGGCGCTCGTTCTTCTACGCCAACCCGCTCCAGGTCCGGGTCCCGGCCGAACCGAGCGAGGGGGTCAACCACGCGGCCGAGGGGGGTCTGCGCTCCCCCTGGTTCGACGTGTCGTGCTGCCCGAACAACATCGCCCGCACCCTCGCCTCGCTGCCCGCCTACCTGGCCTCGGCCGACGGCGACGGGGTGCGCGTCCACCACCACGCGTCCGGGGAGATCCGCCACGACGGTCTCACGCTCCGGCTGGAGACCGGCTACCCCTGGTCCGGCCGGGTCACCGCGCACGTCGTCGAGGGCCGCGCCGCGCGCATCTCGCTGCGCGTCCCCTCCTGGGCTGCGGGTGCGACCCTCTCCCACGGGGGGACGTCGCGGCCGGTCGAGCCCGGTTACGCCACGGCCGAGGGCGACTGGCGGCCGGGCGACCGGATCGACCTCGACCTGCCGATGCAGCCCCGCTGGACCTTCCCCGACCGGCGGGTGGACGCGGTACGCGGCTGCGCGGCCGTCGAGCGCGGCCCGCTGGTCTACTGTGCCGAGTCCGCGGGCGACGAACCGCCGCTGGCGCGGATCGCCGTGGACCCCGCCCCGCCCGCCGAGCACCACACCGACGGGGCCGTCGAACTGGACGTGACCGCACGCCTCACGCCCGCCGCCGAGGACACCTGGCCGTACCGGCCGGACCGCCCGGACCTCTCGGACGAAGACGGCGAGCGGGTCACGCTGCGGCTCGTGCCCTACCACCGCTGGGGAAACCGCGGGCCCGCGACGATGCGCGTCTGGCTTCCCCTGGCATAACCCGCGCCGGCACAGCCCGCGCTGCCATAACCCACGCTGCCATAACCCACGCCGGCATGACCCGCACGTCTCCGCCGCCGCGGCCCGGGCTCCGGCCGACGCGGCCCGCGCGTCCCCGCCGGCGTGCCCCTCCGGCTCCCGTCCACACGGCCCGTCCGTCCCCGCTGACGTATCTCACCCCCCACAGGGATATCTCCGGCACACCAGGAGGAACATGTGCGTAGATTCCTGTCCGCGTTGACGGTGCTGGGACTCGCGAGCGGCCTGCTCACGCCCGCGTCCCCGGCCCTCGCCGCGGCACCCGCCCTCGTCGCCCCCGACCCGCTCGGGTGGCCGTCCTTCACCGGCGGCGACCCGGTTCCCGACGAGCCCGTCGCCTATCACCCCCGGCACACGCTCAAGGAGATCTACAAGAAGGAGAAGGGCGGCGACTCCTACTGGATCGACCGCATGCTCGCCCGCCCGGGTGACGACCCGGCGGGGCCGTGGCTGATGACACGCGGCCGGGCCCTGTTCATGAAGGAGCACGACCCGGCCGTCGTCGGCTTCGGCGGCAGGGTCGCCTACTGGGAGAGTGTCGACGACCGCGACGCCTACACCGTCTCCCTCGGCACGGACCTGCGCGAGGACGTGGCCGGGCGGCTGCAGACGCCCAGCCACTGGAAGGGCGAGTACACCGGTGACGGCCTGGCCGTCACGGTCAAGAAGTTCATCACCCACCAGAACGTCGCGGTCACCACACTGGCGGTGACCAACACCGGCACCGCGCAACGGGACGTCCCGGTCACGGTGGAGTCGCCGTACACGACGTCGGCGGACGGCGACCGCGAACTGACCGGCGTGGTGACCGCGAAGAACCGGCTCACCACGATCTTCCCCAGGCTCAGCGGCGACGGGCTGAAGGCCCGCGACGGCAAACTGACCGGAACGCTGAGCATCGCCCCCGGCGCGACCGCGCGCACCAAGGTGCAGATGGGCTTCGTCACCGAGGAACTGCCGGCCTCGCGCGAGGAGTACGACGGGTACAAGGGCCGCTCGCCGGAGAAAGCGCTGCGGCGGCACCTGCAGGACTACAACGCCTGGTGGGCGGAGAACCTGCCCTACATCGACGTGCCCGACGAGAACATCAAGAAGTTCGTCTACTACCGCTGGTGGCTGATGCGCTTCAACTACCTCGACGCGGACATCCCCGGTGACGACTTCCAGTTCCCGACCTCCGTCGAGGGTGCGCTCGGCTACAACAACGCGATCGCGCTGACCGTGCCGATGTTCGTGCAGGACCTGAAGTACCTGCGCGACCCGGTCTACTCCTACGGGCCGTGGGTCTCGGCGGGCGAGGTGTCGCGCAACTCCAAGTACACCGACAACCCCGGCGACCCGGAGAACTGGTCCAACAGCTACACCCAGTACATCTCGGCCGCGGCGCTGGAGAGCTACCAGATCCACGGCGGGCAGCCCGGCGTCCTGCGCAACCTCGCCAGGTACGCGGAGAAGGACGTGTACGGGCAGCTCGCGGCGTACGACTCCAACGGCAACGGCATCATCGAGTACGACTGGGAGGCCATGACCGGCAACGACGCCGACGCGGTCTCCTTCCACTACTACGACCGGGCCAACGAGCGGGCCGAGGGCGCCTACGTCTACGCCAACGCCCAGGCCGCCGCGCAGGCCTACGAGCTGATCGGCGAGACGGCCAAGGCCGCCGAGATGCGGGGCGTCGCGGACAAGGTGAAGAACTCCATCCTGGACCTGCTCTGGGACGACGAGGCCAAGGTCTTCAAGCACCGCGACCTGCAGACCGGCAACCTCATCCCGTGGAAGGAGAGCAACAACTACTTCCCGTTCAACGTGGGCCTGGTGCCCGCCGACGACCCGAAGTACCGCGAGGCGCTGCGTCTGTGGGCCGACCCGGCCGAGTACCCGATCTTCCCGACCTTCACCGCCAACCAGAAGGACAAGGCCGAGGCGCAGGCCCAGGGCAAGCCGGGCACCAACAACTTCTCCCAGCTCAACTCCACCCGGCACTTCTCCCTGTTCGGCAGGGCACTGCGCGAGTACGCCTCCCCGTACATCACCCCGCAGATGTACAAGCAGATGCTCTACTGGAACGCCTGGGCCCAGTTCGTCGGCGGCGACGTCCGCTACCCGGACGCCAACGAGTTCTGGGCCAACTGGAACCCGGCCACCAAGAGCATCGACTACCGCTCCTGGATCCACCACACCATCCTGGGCAGCAGCAACTGGACGATCATCGAGGACGTCATGGGGCTGCGTCCGCGGTCGGACGCGAAGGTGGAGCTGTGGCCGGTGGACATCGGCTGGGACCACTTCACCGTCAACAACCTGAGGTACCGCGACTCCGACCTGACCATCGTCTGGGACAGGCCGGGCGACGGGAAGACCCACTACGCGGGTGTCCCCGAAGGGTATTCGATCTTCATCGACGGCAGGCGGAAGGTCACCCTGAGCGGCCTGGCGCACGCCGTGTGGGACCCCGCCACCGGGAAGGTCGAGGGCGGCACGGTCGTGCACGCCGAACGCGCCACGATGCGGGAGCCCACCCGGGTGGCCCTGAAGGGCGACCGGATCGAGGACATGTTCCGCAAAGCGGGCGTCGACCTGCGCTCGAGTGCCCCGAACCTCGTCAGGAGCGCCGCCGCCTCCCACGGCGACCCCGCCGGGGCCGTCGACGGCTTCACCGTCAACGAGCCGTACTGGGACAGCAAGGGCTCCGGGAAGCCGCAGGACTGGCTTGAGGTCGACCTGGGGTCACCGCAGCCGGTCGACGACGTGCGGCTGCACTTCCGCAACGACCGCGCCGTCGGCGGCCACAGCGAACCCGCCCTGTACACCCTGCAGTACCTCGACGGCGAGACCTGGAAGAACGTGCCGGGCCAGGCGAAGGAGCCCGCCTACCCGCGGGCCAACCTCAACCACGTGCGGTTCCCCGCCGTCACCACCCAGAAGCTGCGCGTCCTGGTCACCCACCGCCCCGGCCACGCCACCGGGGTGAAGGAGATCCAGGTCCGCTCCACCGGGGCGGAGGCCCCGCAGGCGGCCAACCACGCCCCCTACGTGCTCGCCGTGCAGGACCGGACGTTCGCCCGGCCCGGCCAGGTCCGCCTGACGGCGGTGGTCAAGGACGACGGGCTGCCCTCCGCCGAGCTGACGGCGGAGTGGAGCGCCGTGGACGGCCCCGGCGAGGTGTTCTTCACCGACCCCGCCGGAGCCACCGGCACGATCGCCACGTTCAGCGAGGCGGGGACGTACCGGCTGCGGCTCACCGCCTCCGACGGCGCGCGCTCCACCGCCGCCACGGTCGCCGTCACCGTCGGCGACCCTGGCGCGCAGAGCAACGTCGCCGCGTACGCGGCCCCGACCGCCTCCTACACCTCCCCGTGGGAGAAGGTCACCGCGGTCAACGACGGCATCGACCCGCCGCGCTCCAACGACGCCGCCAACCCCCGCTGGGGCACCTGGCCGCAGCAGGGCGACCACTGGGTCCAGCTGGCGTGGCCGGCTCCGGTGCGGGTCGACAAGGCCGACGTCTACTTCTTCGACGACGGCGGCGGTGTGCGCGTCCCCGCGTCCTACGCGATTCAGTACTGGGACGGCGACTCCTTCGAGGACGTGCCGGGAGCCGACGGGTACCCCGCCGCCGTCGACCGCTACAACACCGTCTCCTTCGACGAGGTGACCACGTCGCGTCTGCGGATGCGGCTCACCTCCGGCCAGGGCTCGGTCGGGTTGCTGGAGTGGAAGGTGTACGCCGTACCGCCGGAGGGGGCACGTCCCGTCCACGTGCCCACCCCGGTGGGCACGCTGCCCACCCTCCCCCGCACGGTCGAGACGTTCTACTCCGACGGAGCGCGCGGCCAGGCCGGGGTTACCTGGCAGCCGGTCACACCTGAGCAGGTGAAGACCGGGGGCACCAGCTTCACCGTCGCCGGTCTCGCCGAGGGCCTGCGCGAGCCGGTGCGGGCGACCGTGTACGTCCGCACCAGCACCGCGGTGACCGTCACCTCGATCGCCGAGGAGCCGGTGGCGACCCGCGCGGGCGTGGCCCCGTCGCTGCCCTCCACCGTCGTGGCCACCTACAACGACGGCTCCCGGGACAGCTCGGTGAAGGTGACCTGGGACGCCGTCGATCCCTCCCGGTACGCCGAGCCCGGCACCTTCACCGTCGCGGGCCGGGTGGAGGGCACGACCGTGCAGGCGAAGGCGGTGGTGACGGTCCGGTAGTGCCGCCGGACCCGCCGGGCCCTCCCGCCCGGCGGGTCCGTCTCAGGGCCGTACGTGCCCCGGGGCGGTGTCACCGCCCCGGGGCAGCCGCACGCCGGACGCCCCGCCGCGTCCACCCGGCCGGCGTGCGACGAGACCGCCGGGCGGGTGCCCGGCGGGCGTCAGGCGAAACCGTCGGGCGGGTGCCCGGCGGGGACCTCCGGCCGGGTGCGGAGGCGCCGGGCACGCAGGACCAGCAGGAGGGCCACCGCGACGGCGACGGCGAGCAACCCGGTGGCCGTCAGGACCGGTGTCAGCGGGAAGCCCCGCACGGCCGGCAGGCCCCAGGCCCCGGCCTTCTCCGGGAGGGTGAGGGTGCCGGTCTCCGTGTGCTCGACCCGGCCGCTGCGCAGGGTGAGCCGGAACTTCCACGGTCCGGACGGCAGGTCCACGCCCAGCGGCACGACGACCTCTCCGCGACCACCGGGTGCCAGGGTCGTGCCGCGGGAGACCGGGAAGGGCCCGGCGCTCATGGAGCTCGGTCCTCCGGACAGCGACAGCCGCCCCTCGATGTCGAGAGCGCGGTGGCCGGTGTTGGCGACGGCCACCGTGACCTGCGGCCGGCCGTCCTCGGCCCGCAGGGGGACGACGTCGCCGATCGTGAAGTCCGAGGCCGGTTCGCCTCCGGGGCCGACGTCGAGGTAGGCGCGGATCCCGACCCGGTTGACGATGGCGACGTTGCCCTGCGGGCCCGGCTGGGCGGAGGAGACCTGTGCCCAGATGACGGCGTACCGTTCCGCCTTGCCGGCCCACTCCGGCACGGCGACGGTCGCCTTCACCCGCGCGCTGCCCCGGGCGGGCAGGTCGACCGCGGCGCGGTCGAGCGTGATCCATGAGCTCAGCTCGTTGGCGGTCCGCTCCGGGGCGAAGGTGAAGCGGGAGCCCTTGATGTCGGCAGCGGCCGCGTACAGCTCCACGCGCTGGGGTTTCGGCGAGGTGCTGTGCACCTCCAGCCGCCGGGTGAAGGTGGTGCCGGGGTTGACGTGGTCGACGATGAAGTACCGCGCGCGTGGGTCGTCGGCGCGGTTGGCCGGGATCTCCAGCAGCCGGATGCCGATGGCGCCGTCGGCGGCCACCCGGCCGGGGACGGCACCGTTGACGGCACCGGCCGGGTGGACGAGGATGGCGCCCGCGGCGGCGGTGGCGGCGGCGGCGTGGCCCGCCGACGCCGCGGCCGGAGCACCGGCCGTCCCGTGCAGGAGGAGGACGCACAGCACCGCCGCGAGGGTGGGCCGGCGCAGCGCTGGGTCAGGCAACGGAGTGGTTCACCGTGCCGGTGTAGGTGCCCGCCACCGCCTGCGCGGGGACGTTGACGACAATGGTCGGGTTCCAGGTGGCGGAGTTGTTGCCGGAGCCGCTGGTCTTGCGGAAGGCGATGCGGATCTCGTCCAGCGTCTGCGCGTCGTTCACGGTGAGCTGCCCGGGGACGAAGGTGCCGGTGCCGGTGGTGGCGGTCGCCGGGCCAGACCAGTAGCTGATGGCGCTGGTGGGGATGACCTCGGCTGCGGTGCCGCCGCCGGTGGTGAAGCCTCCGGATGCCGCGCTCACCGACGCCGTCCAGGTGGCGGTGAGCGCGGCGCGCTGGTCGGTCACCGTGACCGCGCCGAGTTGTCCGCTGATCTGGTCACCCGGGTTGTCGGTGCCCAGGTTCACCGGGCCGTCGGGCACGGTGATCGTCAGGGTGCCCGCCGCCGCCACGACGAACGTCACCGTGGTGGAACACGTGGTGTTCGCGGCGCAGGTGTCGGCATGGGCGGGCACCGCCATGACCATGGCCACCATCGCGCCGGCGACACCTACCAGTGGGATGCCGAGACGGCTCTTCGACACTGCCGACCCCCTCCGTCGAATCTCCCGCCCCTGCCGGACGGGTGTCAGGTGATCGCATCCTGCTCCACGACCGGCCGCCGGAAACGAACGCAACGGGCATCTGGCAACTCTTGGCGATCAGATTGTTTCTTTCTGTGCCGGGCCGTCCGGCGCCCGGCTCCGCCCTCGTCGTGGTGCCCGCGCGAATTCCCCGGTCGACCGGCCCCGCGACGGTCGTTTTTCACGTTTTTGGTCGTTTTTGGCGTTATTCGTCTCCGCCCGCCATGACCTGGCGAGAGGAGAAATAGCTGGGAAAAATACCGTTCCCCCGCACCCCCGGGCCCTTTTCCGGGAATTTGCCGTCCACGGGCGAGGAACGGGAAAGCGGGCCCGTTTGGATGATCTAGGCTGCGATCTGCTTGCCGGCGTCGACCGGACGTCCCGCGCCAGCCCCACAGGACACCTTTGAGGAATCAGATGAGGAAGAGCCCCGCGGCCCCCTTCGCCGGGCGGGCCCCCCTGCCGCCAGCGACGGCACCCGCCCTGGCGCTCGCCCTGGCGCTCGGACTCGGCGTCCCCACCGCCTCTGCGTACTCCGCTCCCCCCTGGGGAACGGCGTTCTCCCACCGCGCCGAAGGACTGTGGATCACCGTGCCGAACGCGGCGAACTTCGGCCTCCTCTCGCCCGGGGGCAGCGTCAGCGTCTCGCTCGGCGCGGTGACCGTGGAGGACAACCGGCCGGGCACCCGCAGCTGGACGGCGGTCGTGTCGGCGACGAACTTCACCGCCGGTTCCGGGGCCACGCTACGGACCATCGCCAGGGGCAACGCCGCCTACTGGTCGGGCCCGGTCACCGATTCGTCGGGCGCCGGCAACCGCATCCCGGGGCAGACCGAGGCCGCGCAGCGGGTCGCGCTGACGGGGCAGGTGATCGCGTTCCGCGGTTCCAAGACGCCCGTCATCCCCATCACCGTCACGACCTGGCGGCCGACGATCGTCCTCACCATCCCGGCCGGCACCGCCACGGGCACCTACACCGGCGCCATCTCCCACTCGGTCGCCTGACCGGCGGCCCCCACGGGAGGATCGGCACCGGTAGATCCAGTACACCTCCGGCGATTCGCCGGGAATTCCGGATATAAGACCACAAATATCATTCACATTTGCCATCCCGACCGAGGTGACCGCCGGGGAATTGACGGACTCATGACCGGCCGCGAACGTCACCGGTCGGCGATTCCGCACGGGGCTACGCGATATTTGAACAACGCGAGCCGGACGGGATGCGATCTTTCACCCATATCGGGCTTTCGGCATGCCGACCTCGATGCCCGGATGCGGCCCGCGTTCCCGTTGCCCTTCGTACCGCCGAAAGGAATGCCATGCGGTATCGCTCCCGACATCTGGCGTACCCACTGCTGATCGTGGCCCTGATCCTGACGACGAGCGGAACCGTGTCCGCGTCCGCCGCCCCGCCGAATCTCCCGTCACCCGTGCGGCCCTGGGTGAAGCTCTGCCTCAAGCTCAAGCTCCAGCCGAACCACCGGCGGATCCGGTGCCAGTTCCCGCCCGCACCCCGCAACTCCAGGGCCGCGGCCGCATCGGCCCAGCGGCTCGCCGGGGCCCGGCTGGCGCCGACGATCAGCGAGCTGGGCATCCCGACCTTCCCGGCGAGCCCCATCGGGATCGCGGCCGGGCCGGACGGTAACCTGTGGTTCGCCGAGAACTTCGCCAACAAGATCGGAAAGGTCACCACCGCAGGCCTGTTCACCGAGTACACGCTTCCCACCACCGACTCCCAGCCGGCACACCTCACCGCCGGCGCGGACGGCGCCGTGTGGTTCACCGAGGCGACCGGCAACGCCATCGGGCGGATCACCACCTCCGGAACCATCACCGAATACCCCCTGCCCACCGCCAACGCCTACCCGTGGGGCATCACCCTCGGGCCGGACGGCGCCGTGTGGTTCGTCGAGTCCGACGCCAACGCGATCGGCCGGATCGACACCTCCGGCACCATCACCGAGTACCCCCTGCCGACCAGCGGCTCCTACCCCATGCGCATCACCGCGGGCCCGGACGGCAACCTGTGGTTCACCCAGCCGCTGGCGAACGGCGTCGGACGGATCACCCCCAGCGGGACGATCACCGAGTTCACCGCCCCGACCTCCACCGCGATGCCCGTCGGGATCACCGCCGGCGCGGACGGCAACCTGTGGTACACCGACGCCGACGGGAAGGTCGGCTCCGTCACTACCTCGGGCGTCTTCACCGAGTACCCGCTCAGCGACCCCGACGGCTTCGCCTGGGGCATCAGCATCGGGCCGGACAACAACGTCTGGTTCGTCGGGCAGATCTCCAACATCGTCGGCAGCGTCACCCCCGGCGGGACCATCAGCGAGCACCCGCTGCCGACCACCGTCTCCGGGCCGTTCGACATCACGCTCGGCCCCGACGACAACCTCTGGCTCACCGAGAACTACGTCGACCAGATAGCCGTCGTGACCCCCTGACCTCATGACCGGCCTGGCCGGCGGTCGCGGCGCACACCCGCCGCGACCGCCGGCCGTACCGCATTTCCGGGGTTTCCGGGGTTCCCGGGGTCACCGGGTGACCGGCCGGGCGGGCTCTTCCCCGTCCGGCCGCGGGTTGAGCAGGAGCAGGGCGATGTCGTCGCTGCGGGAGTCGGCGTGCCGCACCTGGCGGACGAGGGTGTCGGCGAGGTCGTCCATGGAGACGTACCGGGCCCGGCCGAGACGGGCGGCGAGATCGTCCACGGCCTCCCCCAGATCGGCGCCGGGGGTCTCGATAAGGCCGTCGGTGTACAGGGCCAGCACGGCGCCGGGCGGCAGGACGATCTCGACGGTGAGGTAGTCGGCACCGGGATCGATGCCGAGGAGCGGGCCGGGCGGGATGTGCAGGACCTCGGTCCGGCCGTCCGGGTGGCGCAGCAACGCCGGAGGATGGCCGGCGGTGGTGAGGTACGCCCGGTGACGCGCCAGGTCCAGGTGGGCGTACAGGCAGCTGGCGAACAGGTCCGGATCGAGGTCGATGAGCAGGCGGTTGGTCCGGGCCAGGACCTCGCCCGGGGCCGCACCGGCGCTGGCGTAGGCGTGGACGGCGGTGCGGACCTGCCCCATGAGGGCGGCGGCGGTGACGTTGTGTCCCTGCACGTCGCCGATGACGGCGGCGACGGTGGTGTCGTCCAGGCGGAGCAGGTCGTAGAAGTCGCCGCCGATGTCCATGCCCAGGGTGGCGGGCCGGTAGCGGGCGGCCACCCCCAGCCCGGGGAGGGAGGGCAGGGCGTGCGGCAGCAGCGCCTCCTGCAGGCCCTGGGCGAGCTGGTGCTTGGCGTCGTAGAGACGGGCCCGGTCCAGGGCCTGGGCGATCAGTCCGGCGAGCGAGGTGAGGATGGCGCGCTCGTCGTCGGGAAAGGGATGGGGCTGGCGGTAGGAGAGCACGCAGCAGCCGACGGGGCGGCCCGAGGTGATCAGCGGCAGGAACGCCCAGGCGCACTTCTGGGTCAGTTCCGGGATGCCGGGGGCGACCCGCTCCATCTCCTCGGGAGAGGCGAAGAAGTTGGGGACGCCGCTGATCATGGCGCGCGCCGCCGGAGACTGTGAGAGATCATGGGAGATCCTGTCGAAGTGGTCGAGTGCGTCGGCGCTGTAGCCGCGCTGGCCGACGCCGCGCAGCCGGCCCCCCTCGGTCACGAACAGGATGAGCCCCTGGGCGTCGTAGGCGGGCATGATCTGGTCGGCGACCAGGTCGACCACGTCCTGCACGCTGACGGCCTCGGTGAGCGTGGCGGCCAGGTGCATCAGGTGGTAGAGCGCACCCGCCCGGATCGGTCTGCCTTCGGGTGCCGCGGGCTCGTCCGCCGCCCCGCCCGGGTCGCCGGTCGCCTCACTCGGTGTGATGCGCACGCTGATGCCGGTGGCGTCCGGGTAGAGCCGGAAGGTCAGCCACCTGTCGGGAGGACGCAGCGCGGTGAAGGAGACGGGCCGGCGGCCGATCATCGCAGACCGGTAGCGGTCCTCGTAGGTCAGGTCGTCCAGCCACGGCAGCGCCTTGCGGGGCAGTTCTCCGAGCAGGTCCGCGCCGCGGCGGCCGAGCAGGTCGGCGGCGGTGGTGGTGACGAAGACGATCCGTCCCTCCGTGTCCAGCGCGCAGCACCCCTCGGGAAGACGCTCGGCGAAGTCCACGGCGGCCAGGGCCTCGGCCGGATCCACCGTGCGCAGACGCGGCTGGACCAGCATGTGCGGCTCCGGCTCGGGTGAGAGCGGATGGCCGCTGTCGGCGGCCCGCCGCAGGATGGCGCCCATGCGGCGGCAGGAGACGCCGATGACGCCGGCCTCCCCCGGGGTGAGCCGTGGCGGGTGGATTCCGGGCCACAGCAGCACCAGGGCTCCCCAGCAGATGGTGCCGGTGAGGATCGGGGAGGCCGCCAGCGCGAAGTGGTAGGGCAGCGTGAGCGCCGCCCGTGGGTAGCGGCTCGCCATGTCCGCCTGGGTGCCGACCCATACCAGGCGGCGTTCGCGCACCGCGTCGGCCACCGGTATCGGGGCCGCCAGCGCCACCCGTTCCCAAGGGCCGGCGAACTCCCGGGAGATCCCGCCCAGCACCGCCAGCCGCAGCACCTGATCGCCCGGCGGAAGCAGGTAGATCATTCCTATGGCCGCCCCCACCTCCTGCATCGTCTGGATCAGGAGCTGGTCCAACCGGTCCAGCGGATCCAGGTCAGGGCCGCCGGAGGGCACGGCGTGGTCCCGCATGCCCTTCCCTCACCTCGACCCGGCGCGGGCGTCCCGGGCCGGGACGCCCGCGTGCCCGGGGCGGTCCCGGACCGCCCCGCCGCCGGTTTCCGGCCCAGCTCCGGTACCGCGGCCGGCACAGCCCGGCAGCAACAGATCCCACCAAACTTTCCGATAGAACCTCATATGGGGACAATATGCCCATAGTGAATGTCGAAACACCCCCGCCGCGGAGAACGGCCTCGGGGAGCGGAGGGTAAGGTTGCCGGTGACGGGGAGATTCCTGCTGGTCCGCCCCGATGGTCGTGGGCGTTGCGCCGCGGCCCGGCCCGAGCAAGGCGCACCGGTGCGTCTTGTGACGCTCCCGACGTAAAGGACTTCGGCCCGCGCATGCCCGCCTCGCCCGCCGCCTGCTGCCCGCCGTGACGCTTTCGCCCCGGTAGCCGCGCGCTCGGCGGCAGCCGCGCACGCGGCTCGTCGAGGCCCGCCCGGGATCGCCGACCCCGCCGTCCGTCCCGTCGCAGGTGCCCTCTCACCTCTCCTCCGTCCGTCGTCACCCCTGTACGCCCCGGTCGCCGCGCGCCGCCGGGCTGCCCCCATGACCCCCTATGTCTATGCGTTAAGGACACCTGTTGCCCCGCTCGTCCTCACCTGCCCGTCTGCTGCCCGTCTCCCGGCCGGCCTGGTCGTCGCCGAAGGTCGCCCGCACCGAGATCCTGTCCGGCCTGGTCGTCGCCCTCGCCCTGATCCCCGAGGCGATCTCGTTCTCGATCATCGCCGGCGTCGACCCCAGCGTCGGACTCTTCGCCTCCTTCACCATGGCCGTGGTCATCGCCGTCGTCGGCGGCCGCCCCGCGATGATCTCCGCCGCCACCGGCGCGGTCGCCCTCGTGGTCGCACCGCTGACCCGCGAGCACGGCCTGCCCTACCTGATCGCCGCGGTCATCCTCGGCGGCGTCATCCAGGTCGCGCTCGGTGCCCTCGGCGTGGCCAAGCTGATGCGGTTCGTGCCACGCTCGGTGATGGTCGGCTTCGTCAACGCCCTGGCGATTCTGATCTTCATGGCGCAGGTGCCCGAACTCACAGGTGTGCCGTGGGCGGTCTACCCGCTGGTGGCCGGCGGCCTGGCGCTGATGGTGTTCTTCCCCCGCGTCACCACGGTGGTGCCCGCCCCGCTGGTGTCAATCGCGATCCTGACCGCCATCACCCTCGGCGCGGGCCTGGCCGTGCCGAGGGTCGGCGACCGCGGTGCCCTGCCCTCCTCGCTGCCGGCCTTCGGCCTGCCGGACGTGCCGTTCACCATGGCCACCCTCACCCTGATCGCGCCGTACGCTCTGGCACTGGCGCTGGTCGGGCTGATGGAGTCGCTGATGACCGCCAAGCTGGTCGACGACCTCACCGACACCCGCTCCGACAAAACCCGTGAGTCCATCGGCCAGGGCGTCGCCAACATCGTCACCGGGTTCTTCGGCGGCATGGGCGGCTGCGCCATGATCGGCCAGACGATGATCAACGTGAAGAACGGTGCCCGCACCCGGCTGTCGACCTTCACCGCCGGGATCTTCCTGATGATCCTGTGCATCGTCTTCGGCCCCTGGGTCTCACAGATCCCGATGGCCGCCCTGGTCGCCGTCATGATCCTGGTGTCGTTCGCCACCTTCGACTGGCACTCCGTCGCCCCGGCCACGCTCAGGCGCATGCCCTGGGGCGAGACCGTCGTCATGACCACCACCGTGGCGGTCGTGGTGGCCACCCACAACCTGGCCATCGGCGTCGTCGTCGGTTCCGTCACCGCCATGGTCGTCTTCGCCCGCCGGGTCGCCCACCTGGCCGAGGTCACCGTCGTGGTCGACCCCGACCGCAAGCAGGCCGTCTACGCCGTCAGCGGCGAATTGTTCTTCGCCTCCAGCAACGACCTGGTCTACCGGTTCGACTACGCGCACGACCCCGACGAGATCATCATCGACCTGACGGATGCCCACATCTGGGACGCCTCCTCGGTGGCGGCGCTGGACGCGGTGCAGACCAAGTACGCCGCCCGCGGCAAGAAGGTCACCGTGACCGGCCTCAACGAGCCCAGCGCACGCCTGCACGGCGCCCTGGCCGGACAGCTGTCCGGCGGCCACTGAGACACCACCGCGGGCTCCACCGGCTCGCGGTCGAGGTCCACACGCCCCGCCGGAGCCCCCTCGACGGCGCCCGGCGGGCGGTGACCGACACCCGGTGACCAACCCCCGGTGACCGACGCCCGGTGGGCGGCGAGCGGATCAGGCCGTCGTCAGGCGGTGGACCATGCGGACCAGCGCCTCGCGTCTCGCCTCCGGGCTGTCGGCTGCGGTGCCGCCCATCATCATGCGCACGACCTGCGGGGCCGAGAACCACCAGGTGGTCAGGGCGAACACCGCGTAGAGCAGGTGCGCGGGATCGAAGTCACCGGTGATCTCCCCCGCGGCCTGGGCCCTGGCAAAGGCGGCGAGCTTGTCCGCGTAGTGGGCCCTGCGTTCGCCCTCGGCCACCGCGGCCTCCCGGCCGTCGTCCTGCAGCCCCTCCCAGGACAGCAGGCGGAGGAAGTGCGGATGGGCACGGTGGTAGTCGAAGACACGCCCCGCGTACTCACCGAGATCCGCGGCCCGGTCCCCGGTGAGCGGTACGGCCGCGGCCACCTTGGCCAGCTCGGCTTCCAGGACCGCGGTGAACAACTGCCCCTTGCCGCCGAAGTACTGGTAGATGCGCTCCTTGTTCACCCCGGCGCACGCGGCGATGCGGTCCACCCGCGCACCCTGCGGTCCGTGCTCGGCGAACTCCTCGACCGCGGCGTCGAGCAGGAGCCTCTTCGTCCGCGCTGTGTCCCAGGCCATGGGGTCAGCCTACAAGATTCCAACCGTTCGGTTGGAATCTGCCGGACGGCATGCCATACTCCAACCAGACGGTTGGAGATGGCCTCCGGCCCGGCGGTGGGTGCTCCTCCCGACGGCCGGTGCGGCGGGCCCCGGCCCCCGCACGACCAGGCGGGGCCGCGCTCCCGCCGGTCACCCGGCGGCCTCTCCCCCAGGCACGTCCACCCCACGACAGATCGGTACCAAGACATGACCACCGCACCACAGACCACCCGCGAGATCGTCGACGCCTTCTTCGCCCGCTTCGGGGAGGGGGACCTGCCCGGCCTCCTCGACCTCTTCGCCGACCGGGTGGACTTCTCCGTCGCCGGCGCGCCGAACGTCCCCTGGACCGGGGCCCGGTCCACCAAGGACGAGATCGCCGAGTTCTTCACCCTGCTCGGGAAGGAGCTCACCCCCGCCGAGGAGTTCAGCGTCGACGCCACCGTCGTCGACGGCGGGCACGCCGTGGTCACGGGGCGGAGCCGCTTCGGCGTGGTGTCCACCGGCAAGACGTTCACCAACCCCTTCGCCCTGCACTTCACCGTCGCCGACGCGAAGATCACCGGCTATCGGATGTACGAGGACAGCCACGCGATCGGCGTCGCCTTCACCCGCTGACCCCGGCCCCGGGGCCGGGCCGGCGGCGCGCACCGGCCCGGCCCGATCCGGCCGGGCCGGCGATCCGAAACGGACCGGGAGGGGAGGAGGCCGTCGGTCCGAGGCGGACCGGGGAAGGAGGCCGGCGGTCCCGGCGGTCCTGGCCCGGGAAATCAGCACCAGAAGGCGTACGTGATACCCCCGGTGGTCACCGTGCCGCTGCCCTGGTCGAGGACGACGATGGTCGCGGGCCCGGTCTGCTGTGCCCGGCAGCGCATGTCGGCGACGTAGTTCCAGCCACTCAAAGCGCCCTGGGCGTTGGCGGTGAGGGAGCCCAGGGAGTACGGGCCCACCGTGCCGATGCCGACCGCGTAGAACCGGACGCTCTGGTTCGCGCTGAGGCCGGTCCCGGTGGCGTAAAGGTAGCCGCCGCCGCCGAGTTGGTGGCTCTCGGTTCTGACCGACACGCCGCCTTGGGGGGTCGCCCCCGGATCGACCAGCCGGTAGGGTGCGTTGGCGTTGTCGCTCTTGGCCTGGGTACGGCTCGACGGGACGACGCACACCAGGTCCGACGGCCTGGTCTCCCGCCACACGAAGCCCTGCTTGCAGAAGACGCTTCCGGGCTGCTGGTTCGACGGGCCGGCGGCGTTCTCGGCCGCCGTCTGCGAGCGGATCGCCGGTGTCACGCACACCAGGTCGCCGGCAGTCGCCTCCCGCCAGACGTAACCCTGCTTACATGTGTAAGGCGCCAGCCGCTGAGCGGCGGCGTCCGCCGGAGCGGCGAGAACCGGCGCACCCGCGGCCAGCGCCAGCGCGGCCATCCAGGCTCCCACCCGGCGGCGTGACGTGACTTTCCCGGCGTTTTCCCCCGCTGTTCTCTCCGGCATTTCGGCTTCCCTCCGCATCGACGTGGCGCGCGTATTTCGACACCGAGAGAGTGATCTTCCCCCGCCCCCCGGTCAAGACCCGTTTTTCGGCATTCTTTTATGGGCCTGCGGAAATAGCCGCCGCGGGCGAACCAGTGACGCGGCCGCCACTCCTTCCGCACCTCCGTGCCCGGCCGGATCGCACTCACCGGGGCCGGGGCTGCGGAAGGAGCCGGGAGTCGAGGAAGCCGGGAGGTCAGGAGGCCGGGGCTTCACCCGCCGGAGGGTTCCCCGGAGCGTAGAAGACCACGTCCCACCCGTCCGGGCCGGACACGACGCACCGCACCTCGTGCGGGCCCGTCTCGATCGGCCCGGCGTCGAGTCCGAGCTCCGCCGCGTGGGCACGGGCCGCGGCCACGTCGGCCACCTTCACCATCACGCTCGGGCCGGACGAGACCCGGTCGGTGCCGGACAGCGCGAGCCGGCCGGAGGCGAGGTCGAACTGGGCCCACCGGCCGCCGTCGACGAATGTCGGAGCCGCCCCCAGCAACGCGGCCCACACTTCGGCGGATTTCCTCAGATCGGCGCAGGGAATGACAGGTGCCAGCGAGAACGCCGCCGGAAGCAGCTCCATGAGGTTTCCCTTCCTCGAAGGATTCGCACGAGCACGCTATTGAGCGGCGGCCGCACTGTAAACCCCGGAAAAGCCGCTGTGAATTCCGGAAAGAGGACGCACGGCGGTCGCGGCCCCGGTGGCGCCCGGCCCCTCGGTAGACGCGGCTCTCCGCACCGGCCGGTCCACCCCTCGCGCGCCTGCCGCCAGGACGGTATATGTGATCGCCTTCACTTTTTCCGGGAAAAATCCCGCCTCATCCACTACGTTAAGATCAACAACTGGTGCACCGAGAGTGGGATGGACATGAAGGACGTGCCGCTGGAGATCGATCCGGCTGTTCCGAGCGTCGCCCGGATCTACGACTACCTCCTGGGCGGCAAGGACAACTTCGCCTCCGACCGGACGGCGGCCGAGAAGATCATAGAACTCACGCCCAACGTGCGCGACGGGGTCAGGTCCAACCGGCGTTTCCTCCGCCGGGCGGTGCGTTTCCTGGCGTCGACGGGAATCCGCCAGTTCCTCGACATCGGCGCCGGCCTGCCCACGCAGGAGAACGTGCACCAGGTGGCGTTGGGCGTGGCTCCCGAGTCCCGCGTCGTCTACGTCGACAACGACCCGATCGTGCTCGTCCACGGGCGCGCGCTGCTGGCGGACAACCGGCAGACCATCGTGGTGAACGGCGACCTGCGGGACCCCAAGGCCATCCTGGACGATCCGCAGGTCAGCGGGCACATCGACCTCGACCGGCCGGTGGGCCTGCTCATGCTGGCCGTCCTGCACTTCGTCCCCGAGGACGACACCGCCGAACGGATCGTCGCGACCCTGCGTGACCGGCTCGCCCCCGGCAGCGGCATGGCGATCAGCCACCTCTCCTTCGGAGACCTGGACGAGGACAAGGTGCGCGAGGGCCGCGAGCTGTACAGCCGGACCTCCGCGGGCTCCGCGACCCCGCGGTCCCACGCGCAGATCATGCGTTTCTTCGACGGGTTCGAGCTCGTGGAGCCCGGTCTGGTGTCCACCGACGACTGGCGCCCCGAAGCGGACGAGCCCCGCTTCCCCGGGCTTCCCGGCGTGGACGGGTACAGCGGGGTCGCTTTGCTGCGCTGACCACGGGGGCCCACGGGGGCCGGGGCGGGCCGCACGGTCGTGCGGCCCGCCCTGCCACGGGAGGTGCTCGTGCCCCGGTGAGGCCGGCCGGACCGGCGTCACCGGGGCACACCCGCCGGCGAACGGTTTCCGCGTGCCGGCGGTGCGGGCGGTGTCAGCCCCGGAGACGGACGGTCACCGGCTTGCCGCCGGCGTGCCGCGCGGTCAGGACGACGTCAGCCCCGGATGCGGACGGTCACCGGGTCTTCTTCTACCGTTCCCCCGTCCCGTCGTCCTGCCGGGGACGGAGTACGTAACCGGTGTATCGGTAGTCCGCGCCGTGCTCGTGACGCAGCGCGATCTCCGCCCGGGTCGCGGCGACCGCCCGGGCCGTCGCCTCGTCGGTGAGGTCGGCGGCGTCGAGCCGTCCGGCGAGCGGGGTGTAGTACTCGTCGAACCAGTCGGAGTCGGGCAGCGGCAGGACCGCGACGACGGTGTAGCCGGCCTCCCGGGCCGCCGCGGCGTTCCGCTCGGTGGTCCGCAGCGGATACTGCGGGTCCCAGAACGCCCGCGCGCCGGGCGAAGGCGTTTCGGTGGCCCACTCGCACTCGGTGAGGACCAGGACACCGCCGGGGGCGAGCAGCCGGCGCCACTGCCGCAACGCGGTGTCGAAGCCGAGGATGTAGGCGGAGCCCTCGGCCCAGACCACGTCGAAGCTCCCGTCCGGGTAGGGCAGGTCGGCCATCGAACGGTTGACGGGCTCGACGGCGCCGGCGAGCCCGCGCCGGCGGGCCTCCGCGGTCAGTTCGTCCAGGAAGGGCTGGTGCAGGTCGACGGCCGTGACGTGGCCGCCGGTCTCGGCGGCAAGCAGCAGCGCCGAACGGCCGGGGCCGCAGCCCAGGTCGAGCATCCGAGGGCGGGGCGGCAGCGGTCCCGCCAGTTCCAGCAGCCGGCGCGTGGTGGCGTCGGAGCCGGGTGCCTGGCGGGGCAGGCCGTGATGCAGGGCGAAGAAGGCGTCGACGAAGGGGTCGCTCATCGCGAGAAGGGTTCCTTGCTTTCGGTTGAGGACCCCGACCGGCGGCGGGAGCACCCCGCGAGGCGGCGGAGGACTCCTGTCAGGTCAGGACCCGAGAAGTGAGGACGGCGTTCGGGCCGGGCGGCCTCAGCTCCACGCCACCGGCAGCTCGATCGGTCCGCGGATGGCGTGTCCCGACCTGCGGGGGATCTCCTCGACCGGGACGACCAGACGCAGCTCCGGCAGCTCACGGGTGAGCAGCGTGATCGCCGTCACGACCTCCATGTGCCCCAGATGCCGGCCGATGCAGTGGTGGGCACCGTAACCGAACGCCAGATGCCGGTTGGGGGTGCGGCCGAAGTCGATCCGGTGCGGGTCCGGGAAGACCCTCGGATCGTGGTTGGCGGCGTCGTGCGAGGGGATCACCACGTCGCCCGCCACGAGGGCCGCGCCGCTGGGGAGCACGACGTCCTGCACCACCCGGCGCGGCATGTCGTCCGCGGCCGCCGTGGAGAAGATCCGCTCCAGCTCGGAGACGGCGCCGGGGATCGCCTCGGGATGATCGGTGAGGTAACGGTAGGCGGTCGCGTACCCCCCGTACGGGTGGGTGAGGAGGACCTGGACGTAGGTGCCGATGGAGCTTTCCGTGGTCTCCCACCCGCCGACCAGTAGCGCGATCGGCAGCTTGATCAGCCTGTCGAAGGGCAGGTGCGTCCCGTCCGCGGCGATCTGTGACAGCAGGTCACCGGTCGGCTCCCGGCGACGGCGCTCGATGAGACCCACCAGGTAACCGGCCATGGCCTGCTCGGAGGCCGCCGCCTCCTGTCTGCTGAGGGCACTGCTGGCGAGGAACGCCTCGCCCCACCGGCGGAACTGTGCCCGATCCTCCGGCGGAAGCCCCAGTATGTCGCCGATGACGTCGAGGGCGAACGGCAGCGCGAACGCCTCGATCAGATCGGCCGGTTCGCCCCGGCCGGTCATCACCGCCAGCTGCGCCGCCGCCCGGGCCTCGACCCGGCCGCGGATGCCCTCCACCGCCTGCCGGGTGAACCGGTCCCTGACGACCTTCCGGACCGCGGCGTGGTCGTCGAGGTCCAGGCCGAGAAGCGTTCCCTCCAGCTCCACGTCGTCGACGTCGAGGGCACGCTCCCGCGAGAAGCTCTGCTGGTCGCGGAGCACCTGCATCACGTCGTCGTAGCGGGTGACCAGCTTGGCCCGGGTGCCGCCCACCCGGATGACCTCCGTGACGCCGGTGCCGGTCTCCCGGATCTCGTGGTACCGCTCGTTCTTGTACAGGCCCGGACGGTTCACCCCGTCGGCGTCCTGGTCGAGAGGGTGGGCTATCGGGCAGGCGGCGGAGTCCTGCGGCCCGGCGGTCACGGTCATCGGCGGAGTCCCTTTCTGACGGAGGCGGTCAGCACGGCGCGGAGGGCGGACGGCGAGGGCCGGAGAGACGTGGGTCGGAAAGACGCGGGTCGGAAAGACGCGGGTCGAACGCCTTGAAGATCATAAAGGGGGGAGGCTCCGGAAGGAAGGTGTCGCGTCCCGGTTCTGTGATCTTCTACGACCGTGGAACCGGGATGCGGGCAAGACGCTCCGGAGCGTGACCGGCCGCCGGATCAGGAGCGTCCGGCCTCCCCCGCCGGGGGCACCACGACCAGCGGGCAGGCAGCGTGGTGGAGCATGGAGTGGCTCACCGAGCCCAGCACCAGCCCGGCCAGGCCGCCGCGTCCGCGCGAGCCCACGACCAGCAGCCCGGCACGGGTCGAGGCGTCCCGCAGCGCGTCGACCGGGTGCCCCTCCTCGGACTGCTCGACGACCTTGACGTCCGGATACCGCTCGCCCCACCCGGCCAGGGCCTCGGCCAGCACCCGCCGCTCCTCCTCGGCCGTCTCCCCCACGGGCGGCGGGGGAAGGGGCCCGCCCACGCCGGGCCGCTCCCAGGCGTGGATCGCCCGCAGGCCGGTGCCGCGCAGCGACGCCTCGGCGAAGGCGAAGGCGAGGGCGTCCGCGCCGGCCGGGGAGCCGTCGACCCCGACGACCACCTCACCGTCCGGCCGCTCGGGCACGTCGCGCACGACGACCACCGGGCACCGGGCCTGGCCGGACACCCCCAGCGCGACCGAGCCGAGCAACATGCCGCGGAAACCGCCCAGTCCGTGACTGCCGACCACCAGGAGCTCCGCGTCCCCGGCGGCCTCGATCAGGGCCGACCGGGGGTCGCCGGGAAGCAGCCGCGACTCCGCCTCGACCCGGGGGTTCTCCCGGCGGGCCCGCTCCAGCGCGTCCGTCACCATGGAGGTGGCCCCGTCGCGCATCCACTTGGCCACGGAGGCGTAGCGGCCGTCCTCCGGGGTCTCCAGGGGCCAGGCCGGCATGACGTGCACGACCCTCAGGGATGTGCCGCGCACCCCCGCCTCCCGCGCCGCCCAGCCCGCGGCCGCCAGACCTGCCGGCGAACCGTCGACTCCCACTACGATCATGCTGTCCTCCAGGTGTTCATGATTCTCATCCCATCATCCGGCAGCCCGCGGGTGCCCCCGCCGCGGACCCCGCCGGCGCGTTCCCCGGCCGGGGTGCCGCGAGCCCGTGGGACCCGCCTCAGGCGGGGGCACGGCCAGGGTGCCGTGAGCCCGTGGGACCCGCCTCAGGCGGGGGCACGGCCGCCGGGACGCCGGGCGAGGTCGCACAGCAGCGGGGTGAGGACCGCCGCGGCCAGGGCCGTTCCCCACCCGGCCGCGGGCAGCGGCACCAGGGCGAGCGGAGCGCCGAGCGCGGGCACGAGGGTGACGAGCACCTGGAGCAGGGCGGTGACGGCGACGGCGGCCAGGAGCGCGCGGCCGTGCCACCATCCCGGCTCGAAGGTCCACCGGCGGGCCCGCACGACGTAGGCGAGGGTCAGCCGGGCCATGACCAGCGCGAGAACCGCCTGGGTACGGACCTGTTCCTCGTTCCAGCCCATCCTCCGGGCGGCCTCGACCGCGGCGATCACGAGCAGGGCGACGATCGACGACCGCACCGCGACCCTGCGGATCACCGTGCCCGACAGCAGGCCGTCGTGTCGCGGCCGGAGCGCCAGCGGGTCTCCCGCGGGCCGGTCGACGCCGAGCGCGATGGCGGGGATGCCGTCGAGCGCCAGGTTGATCCAGAGCAGGTGGACAGGGAGTAGCGGGACGACCAGTTCCGGCCAGAGGACGAGGCCGGCGAGCACCAGAATGATCTCCGCCAGGTTGCCGGTCAGCAGATAGCCGATCATCGAGGCGACGTTGTGGTGAAGGCGGCGCCCCTCGCGGATCCCGGTGACGATGGTGCCGAGCTCACCGTTGGTGACCACGACGGCGGCGGCCTCCCGGGCGACGTCGGTCCCCTCCTCGCCCGCCATCGCCACGCCCACGTCCGCGTGGCGGAGCGCGGGCGCGTCGTTGACCCCGTCACCGGTCATGGTGACGACCTCGCCGTGCGCGCGCAGCGTGCGGACCAGGTCGAGCTTGGTGGAGGGGTCCACGCGAGCCAGGACGGTCGCCCCGCGCAACAGCGCGGCCCTGCCGTCGCCGTCGCCCGCCGCGTCGAGGGACGCGCCGGTGACCACGGGCCCGGGCTCGATGCCGACCTCGTCGGCGACGGCCCGGGCGGTGTCACCGTGGTCTCCGGTCACCATCATGACCCGGATGCCGGCGGACCGGCAGTCGGCGACCGCCCGCAGCGCCGACGGCCTGATCTCATCGCGGAGCCCCACCAGGCCGAGCGGTCGCAGGTCCCCGGCGTCCAGGTCACCAGTGTCCCCCTCGGCCAGCGCGAGCACCCGCAGCCCCTTCCCGGTGAGGTCGCCCACGGCCTCGGCCAGCCGCCGGGTCCGCTCACCGGGCACGCAGCGGGCCAGCACGACCTCCGGTGCCCCCTTCACCGTGAGCACGGGCCCCTCGGTCACCACGGCCATGGACCGGGTCTCCGCGTCGAAGGGCCGGCTGGCCAGACGCTCCTCACCCGCGGCCGGCCGCACCCCGTGTTCCTCGGCCGCCGCCCGCAGCGCCACGTCGACGGCGTCGCCCAGCCCGTCGCGGGCGTCGTTGCAGCGCAGCGCCGCCCGCCACAGGTCCGCGCCGGGCACCTCCACCCGGTCGACGACGGTGAGCCGCCCGGTGGTCAGCGTCCCCGTCTTGTCGGAGGCGACGACGGTGGTGGCGCCGAGGGCCTCGATCGCCGACAGCCGCCGGACGATCACCCCCAGCCCGGCCATCCGCTGGGAGCCCAGAGCCAGCGCGGTGGTGACCGCGGCGGCGAGGCTCTCGGGGACCGCGGCGATCGCCAGCGCGACCCCGGCCAGCACGATGTCGAGCAGCGCGGCCTCGCCCCGTACGACCCGGGTCAGGCCCATCAGGACCATGACGACGCCCGCTGCCAGCGCGAGCAGGCCGATCCGCCGGGACGCCTGGGCCAGGTCCGCCTCCAGCGGCCCCTTGGACCCGCCCTCCAAGGCACCGGCGATGCGTCCCATCTCGGTCTCGGCGCCGGTCCGCTCCACCAGGGCCACCCCCGAGCCGCGGACCACGAGAGTGCCGGAGAACAGCTCCCCGTCCCGGTCGCCCAGCGGCGTACCCGGACCGGTCTCGCCTCCGGCCCGCTTGTCGGCCGACTGCGACTCCCCCGTCAGCACGGCCTCGTCGACGGCCAGGGCACTCGCCCGGAGCAGCCGGGCGTCGGCGGGCACCCGGTCACCGGCCGCGACCTCGACCAGGTCACCGGGCACGACCTCGGCGGCCGGGAGACGCCGGGTCACACCGTCGCGCCTGACCTTGGCCATCGGCGCGGTGAGCGTGCGCAGCGCGTGGACCGCCTGGTCGGCCTTGACCTCCTGGCTGACCCCGATGACCACGTTCACCAGCAGGATCGCGAGAATCGCCACACCTTCGGGCACCTCGGCCAGTACCACCAGCGTCACCAGCCCGGCGATCAGCAACAGGATCGACAACGGGTCGGCGAGCTGCCGCACCGCGCGGGCGAGCACGGTGGGCGGCCGGGAACGCGGCAACTCATTGGGACCGTGCTCCTCCAGCAGCCGGACGGCCTCGGTTCCGCTCAGTCCCGGCATGGTGTCCGCGTCGGTGTGCATGGGACCAGGAGATCATCGCGACGGCGACCGGATCGTGAGGCGAAGGCCACCGGCACGCGGGACCTTCGACCCGCCCTGCCCGCACCTGTGCCCGCTCTGTCGGACCCCGCCCTGTCTGTGTCGTCTCGTATGTGCCGTCCTTTCTGTGCCGTTCTACGCCTGCTCTGCCCGCGTCTGGTCCGCGCGTGCCCGGTCCCGGCGGCCCTGCGTGGGCCCCGTTCCACCGGTGCCCGGCGTCGGCGCTCCAGCGGCGTCCGGTGCCGGCGCTCCGCCAATACTCCGGCGGTGCCCGGTGCCGGCGCTCCGCCGACGCTCCGTCGACATCTGGAGTCAGCGTTCCTCCAGGATCTCCGAGATCGGCCGCCGTACGCCCTTGCTCTGGTCGAAGGTCACTCCCAGCCGCATGATCATCTGGGGGTACTCGTCCGAGCACACCTCCTGCCGCAGGAACTCCCGCAGGTGGAACATCTCCAGCGCCTGGGTGTGGAAGGCCGCGCTGACCCCGTACGCCGAGGCGTGCAGCAGCACGCGCTGCAACGCCTGACCGGCGGTGATCCAGTCTTTCCTGGAGTCCGTCACCGTGGTCAGGATCGCCACCAGGCCGGTGGAGGTGGAGAAGAACTGGTCGGCACCGCTGCCCCACGGGTGGCCGTGCGCGTAGTCGCGCTGGGCGAAGTGCGGGCGGGTCCTTCTGGGCTCGCGAGGGTAGCCCTGCGCCGGGACGCCGTCGCCGCGCGGGCTTCCGGGAGGCTGGGCCCAGCGGATCACCTCCAGGGTGAGCAGCCGGTCGGCCCCCTGCGCGTCCTGGGCCGCGCAGGTGAGCGCGGCCACCACCCGGACGGCGGCCTCGGAGCGGACCGGTGTCAGGCGCGCTCCCTCGGCGCCCGCCTGCGCCACCAGCTCGTCGGCGAGCCGGTCGGGCACCGGCAGGTCGGTGAACCCGGCCCGGTGGGTGCGGCGGTGCTCGATCTCGGCGTACAGCAGCCGGGTGTGCTCGTCGGCGGTGACGGCCGGTCCCACGCGCACCGTCGCCAGCAGGGCGGGGCGGTCCGGGTCGGGCAGCACGCGCGTCCGCGGTTCGTACCCCAGCTTGCGCAGCGCGAGCCGCAGATTCATCAGGGCCGCGCCGCAGCTGATCAGGAGCTCGCGTCCCGCGGGGTCGCCGACCCGCAGCTTCCGCTCACTGTCGGCGCGCAGGGCGATCTCGTCACCGTCGACGGCGAAGGTCCATGGCTGGGTGTTGTGCACCGACGGCGCCCACCGGGCGGCCTGCACCGCCGTCCTGATCGCCGCGGTGATCTCCTGGGTCGTTCGGGTGGTCATGGCTCCACCTCCGTCATGGATGTCACGGACACGAGAGGCTGAACCCGGGCCAGGTCGTCGCATCGGTGGGTCAGGTGGTTCTCGACGTCGAGGACGCCGTCTATCCCGCGGACGGCCGCGACCAGAAGCGAGCTCTGCGAATGCAGTCCTACCCTGCCCGACAGGGTCAGCACCCCTTCTTCGACCCGGGTGGCCAGTTCGCTCCGGTCGACGCCCAGGCGGTCGCAGAGCGCGGTGACCTCACGGTCGATCTCCGTCGCGGGGCGGACGAAGACCTTGAGCAGGTCGCTCCGGCGGACCGCACCGACCAGGCGCCCGGTGACCGCGTCGATCACGGGAAGCTGCTTGATCCGGTGCCGACGCATCATCCGGGCCGCGTCCCGGACGGGAGTGCCCCGCGTGACGGTGATCGCGGGAGCGGTCATGATCTCTCCCGCCGTGGTGCCCGCCGCCTTGCGGCGTTCCTCGCGCTTCCTGCGACCGGCGAAGACGGCACCCGCGTGCATGCGCAGCTCGGTCTCCTTGAGCAGCAGGTCGTCCTCGGAGACCACGCCGATGGGCCGTCCGTCGGCGTCCACGACGGTGACCGCGCCGACCTCGAAGCGCCGCATGGCGTCGACGACCTCGATGAACGACGTCTCCGGCCGGACCGCGACCGCCACGGAGCCCATGACATCCTTGACCTTCATCGAATACCTCCAGCGCGGAGACCCCCGGCTCGGCCGTGGGGAGGAAGCCGGAAAGGACCTTCTCCCCCGAGGATCCCCCGGCGGGCACGAGGGCGTCAGCGACGAAAGTCCCCGATGGAGGGGTCCATGGTCTGCTCCGCGCACCGGGACTCCGGCGGCCCGGCGAGCGGGCGGCTCCGCGCGCCGGGATTCCGCGTGTCCGGCCGGCCTCACCCCCGGGGGGGCACCACGGCGACGGGGCAGTGCGCGTGGTGCAGCACGCCGTGGCTCACCGAGCCGAGGACCGCCGAGCCGAGCCGGCCCATTCCCCGTGACCCGACGACGACCAGGTCCGCCCTGTCGGACGCCTCGCAGAGAGCGGCGACGGGGTGCCCGCAGACCGCCGTCTCCTCGACCTCGACCCCGGGGAACTTCTCCCGCCAGGGGGCCACCGTGTCCGTCGTGACCCGCTGCCCGGCCTCGAAGAGATCCTCGGAGAACGGCGGGTAGACGGGGGCGTACAGGCCGACGACGGGCATCTGCCAGGTGTGGACGGCGTGCAGCCGGGCACCGCGCCGGGCGGCCTCGGTGAAGGCGTACTCCAGCGTCACCGCCGAGTGGGCCGAGCCGTCGAAGCCGACGACGACCTCCCCGTGCGGCCGCTCCGGCTCTCCCCCGATGGCCTCCCCGCGCCTGTGCCCCCGCTCTCCCCGGACGACCACGACCGGGACGGTCACGTGCCCGGCCAGGGTGAGGGAGACCGAGCCGAGCAGCAGCCCGGTGAACCCACCCAGCCCGCGGCTGCCCACCACGACCTGCTCGGCGTCCGCGGCCTGGCGTCGCAGCACCTCGGCCGCCCGGCCCGGCTCCAGCGCGGTCTCCACCGTCAGGCCCGGGACCCGCCGGCGGGCCGTCTCGGTCGCGGCGTCCAGCACCTCCCGGTAGTGCTCGGTCACCGAGTCGCGGAACCCGGGCGGGGTCTGGAGCGGGATGTCGTAGGTCCACGGCTCGCACGCGTGGACGATCCTCAGCGCGCAGCCGCGCCGCGCCGCGTCGTCGGCGGCCCATTCGACCGCCCGCTGCGACGACGGTGAGCCGTCAACGCCCACCACCACATGCGCTGTCATCTCGACCTCCTCGGTTTCTCTCTCCATTCGACCACCTGCCCGCGTGTTCCGCAGCGGCCGGAGGGGCCGTTCACCTGGGACTTCATGCATCCGGGGCTTCGGAAGGGGGCAGGCGGGACGCGTCGCCCCCCGGACACCGCCAGGACGCCCCCGGGACACCGGTCCGGCGCGAAGACGCCCGCGGCCGAAGCCGCGGGCGTCCGTCACGACCGGACCACGGCCACCGGGCAGCGCGCGTGGTGCAGGACACCGCGGCTGACCGACCCGAGCAACGCCGCTCCGATCAACCCCCTGCCCCGCGAGCCCACGACGACCAGGTCGGCCCGGCCCGAGGCGTCGGTGAGGGCGTCGACGGGGTGCCCGCTCCGGACGTCGTCCACCACCGTCACCCCGGGATACTTCTCCCGCCACGCCTGGAGGCGTTCCCTGACCACCTCGTGTTGTGCCCGGCGGATCTCGTCCATGTCGTAGACGACCTCCGGTGCGAAGGCGTGCACGGGCAACTGCCAGGCGTGGACGGCGCGCAGGACACACCCGCGCAACCGGGCCTGCTCGAAGGCGTAGGCCAGGGCGGGCTCGGACTCGGTGGAGTCGTCGACGCCGACGACGACCTCCCGGCGCGCCTCCTCGCCTCCGGGACGGACGACGACCACCGGGCCGTGGGCATGCCCGGCCACGTGCGTGCTGACCGAGCCGAGCAGTGCCCCCGCGAAGCCGCCAAGCCCCCTGCTGCCGAGTACGGTCTCGGCGGCGGCGTCGGCCTCCCGGCGCAGGATGCCGGTGAGCGACCCCTCGATCAGCTCGGTGCTCACCTCGACCGACGGCTGGCGCGCCCGGACCGTCCGCTCGGCTTCGAGCAGCACCTCACGGCCGCGCTCGACCATCATCCTCGGCAGGTCGGGGACGGCGAAGCGCGGGGTGTCGTACGGGCCGCGTTCGACGACGTGCACGATCCGCAGCGGCAGCCGCCGCCGGAAGGCGTCGTCCGCGGCCCACCTGACCGCTCTGGTCGCGTCGTCCGAGCCGTCCACCGCCACGACGATCGGCGGGGAGCCTTCGGACGGATCCGGAACCGTCCGGCCGGTGTTCGTCGAAGACATGTCTTCCTCCTGGCGTGCGCTGTGGGTGGGGGGTAGGGATGGGGAACGGCTTCGGCGGCCGGTCACGCGTAGGCCGGATGCGCCGTTCCGAGCGGGGAACCGTCCGGGTCCTGCGGGTTCGGCGGGGCCATGTCGGCCGGCCGGCCGACATGGCCGGGGGACACGGCGACCGTCGGGCAGGGGGCGAGGGCGAGACAGGAGCGCAGGGTCGCGCCCGTGTACGCGGCGGCGCCCACCGGGCGGCACCCCAGGACCAGGAGATCGGCCTCCGCGGCATGACGGAGCAACGCCAGGGAGGCCCTCTCCCGGCAGACCAGCGAACGCACCGGGACCTCGGGGTACTCCTCGCCGACCGCCGCCACCGCCGCCGCCGCGACGGCCTCGGCGTCCGCCCGCAGGGCGGTCTCCTCGGCGAGCGCCGCGGGAGAGACGTACGGCGCCCGGCGCCCGAGCAGGTCGCCCCACGCGTGCAGGACGACCAGCTCCGCACCGGTGACCCGGGCGTGCCGCCCGGCCCACGTCAACGCCGCCCGCGCGGCGGCCGAGTCGTCGACACCGACCATGATGCGGAGCCGTGCTTCTGGGTACGTCATGGTGTTCTCCCCTGTCCGTCCGGTGAGTTCCGGCGGGGGCGGCGCGGCCACCGGTCCTCGCGGAGCCCCTGACACCGTCCACCTCCTGCTTTCCCGAGCTGTCACTTCCAGCATCGGCGGGACGGTCCCGGTGGGACAGGGGCACAGGGCCCTCGGGTGTGGGACCTTCGGCACCGTGACACCGCGGCCGCGGCCGGCACGGCGAACACGGCGGACACGGCGGACACGGCGGACACGGCGGACACGGCGGACACGGCGGTCCTCATGGCCGGGTCCGGCACGACGGACACGGCAGGCACGGAGATCCTCGCGGCCGGGTGGTCACGGTGACCACGGCGGCCCGCGGCCGGTGACCACGGCGGCCCGGCGGTCCGACATCCGGAGCCCCCGAGCCCCGAGCCCCGAGCCCCGAGCCCCGAGCCCCGACAAGCCGAGTCAGGGGATGGTGTCGGCCTTGTCAAGGACTTTGGTCCCTAGCGGCAGGTGCCGCCGGGCATGACAGAGTGAACCCGTGAAACGGGGCGGGGTGGCATGAGCGAGCGGACGATGGAGAAGATCCCGCGAGAGGAGTCGCTCCGCCTGCTCGCCGGCACGGCGATGGGGCGGGTGGTGTTCACCCTGCACGCGCTCCCGGCGGTCCGCCCGGTCAACCACATCGTCGACGACGGGGACATCGTCATCCGCACCCACATGGGCGCCGCCATCACCACGGCGGTCAGCGGTCACGACACCGTGGTCGCCTACGAGGCGGACGCGATCGACCTGGACGACCACCTCGGCTGGAGCGTGGTCGTGATCGGACCGGCCCGCGTGGTGCACGACGAGCAAGAGATCACCCGCTACCGGCGGCTGCTGCGCCCGTGGGTGGCCGGGAGCATGGACCACGTGATCCGCATCCGGCCCGAACTCGTCACCGGGTTCCGGCTGGTGGCCGCCGGCAGGGCCGAGGAGCCGGCGGACGCCTGACCCGGAGGACGCCGGAGGGTCCAGAGGGCACGGAAAGACGCGGAGGGCCGTCAGGCCGCGGAGGACTGCAGCGGGACATGCCCGCAGCTCAGTCCGCGTCGCGGCGGGGCGGGTAGCGCAGGATCCGGTCGTCGCCGTCGCGCACGTCGCCACGCCCGTCGGTGTTGGACGTGGTCAGCCAGAGCGCTCCGTCCGGGGCCACGGCGACCGTGCGCAGCCGGCCGTACCGGCCGGTCAGCTCAGCGCGGGGCTCGCCGGTCGCGCCGTCGCGCAGTGGCACCGCCCACAGCCGCTCTCCGCGCAGCGCCGCCACGTACAGCGTGTCACCGGCGATGGCCGCGCCGGACGGGGACGCCTCACTCGTGGACCACGTCACCAGCGGATCGGTGAACCGCCCGCCGCGGGTGTCGCCGCCACCCTCGACCTCCGGCCAGCCGTAGTTGCGGCCCGGCCGGATGAGGTTGACCTCGTCGAGGCGGTTCTGCCCGAACTCGGTGGCGAACAGCCTCCCCCGGCCGTCCCAGGCCAGCCCCTGGACGTTGCGGTGACCGAGGCTGTAGACCGGCGAGCCGGACGTGGGGTTGCCCGGCGCGGGGTCGCCCCCGGGGGTGAGCCGCAGGATCTTCCCGTTCGGCCGGGCCGGGTCCTGCGACGAGTCGCCCTCCCCGGCGTCCCCGGTGCCGGCGTACAACATGCCGTCCGGCCCGAACGCGATACGGCCGCCGTTGTGGATGGCGGCCTTGGCGATGCCGTCGAACAGCACCTCCGGGGTTCTGTCGTCGAGCCGGAAGCGCACAATCCGGTTGTCGGAGTCGGTGGTGAGGTAGGCGTACACATACCGGTCGGCGGCGTAGTCCGGTGACACCGCGAGACCGAGGAGACCGCCCTCACCGCCCGCGGCGACACCCGGCACCCGGTAGACCTCGCGGGCCTGCCCGCCGCGCGCGGGCACCCGGAGCACCCGGCCGCTGTCACGCTCGGCGACGAGCGCGTCACCTTCGGGCAGGAACGCCAGCCCCCAGGGCACCTCGATTCCGCGGGCCACCTCCTGCGCGGCACCGAGGTCGGGAGTGCCGCCCGGGGTGCCGGAGGCCCGCGGTGACATGACGGCGCCCGGGGAGGGCGGGGCGACACTCGGGGAGGACGGGGAGGACACGGTGGCGCTCGGGGCGCTCGGGGAGGGAACGGCGGCTCCCGGGGAGACCGCGACGCCGGTCTGCGGATCGGCGGCGCACCCGGCCAGGACGGTGACGAGCGCGGCGGTCAGCAGCGCGGTCCGCGTGGGGGGCGATGATGCCATGGCCCGCGCGGCGGGTGCGGCGGTCGGTGCGGCGGCCTGTATCGCAGCCGGTGCGATGATCGATGCGATGGCCGCGCCGGCGGCCGGACCGACGGCCGGCGCGACAGCCGGACCGACGGCCGGACCGGTGACCGTGTCGGACCGGCTCACGTTGTTTCTCATGACTGCTCCTTCTCCGGTCTGCCCCCGGTACCCGGGCTCCCGTACCCCACCCTGCCAGCCCTGCCCCCGGCGAGGCGGCCCGTGCACGGCAGGAGATCACCGGCCCCGCACACCCGCGAGAGTCGCCGGCCCCTCGTACCACGGGGCGTCGTCCACCGGCACCGCTCCGCCAGGACCGGAAGGGAGGGCTGATCGCGGGGAAGGACGGGACCTTCGTCCCTTAGCGCGACCCCGGTGATCGGCGAAGCTGGAGGGCATGAAAGTCGATTCAGCGGGACTGGACGTGCTCTCCCGTGGAGAGTGCCTCGAACTGCTGTCCTCGACGCCGATCGGGCGGATCGTCTTCACCGACCGTGCCCTCCCCGCGGTACAACCGGTCATCTTCTGCCTGGACGGTGAGGACATCGTCATACGCACCGACGCGGGATCCAAACTGGCCGCGGCCACCCGCGACACCATCGTGGCCTTCGAAAGCGACGAGTTCGACCCCCGGACGCACGCCGGATGGTCGGTCACCGCGGTCGGGCACGCCCGCGGCGTCCACGACACCGCAGAGATCGACCGGCTGTCGGCGTTGCCACTGGCGGCGTGGGTGCCGGGCGAACAGGACCATTTCATCGTGCTCAGCACCCAGCAGCTCTCCGGCCGCCGTCTTCGCCCCTGAAAGCCGTCTCCCCGGGCCGTGAGAGCCACTCCTTGTCCGGGTGCCTGTTCTTCTGCGGCCTCGGCGTCCGTCTACCTCCGTCCCGGCCGCCGGTCCCGCACCGGCCCTGATCTCCGTCTCCCGCGGCCCTCCGGTCACCGGTCCGGGCTCCCGCCGCCCGGATCTCCCCGCTCCGCCTCGCGCTCGGTCTCCTCGATCCCCTCCGACAGCCGTGTTTTCTCCTCCGCCCCCCATCCGCCACGGTGGGCACGCACCCTCCCGGATGCGTGCCGAGCCGAAACCACCACACGGACATTGGAGACAGGAAACCCGTGAAGCATTATTCTGCGAATAAGTTCAGGGTCCGCTACCGTAGGGGCGCCTCATAACTTTCTCAAGGAGCATGGAGATGGCAAAGCAGATTCAAGAGATTCTCATTGACGACCTGGACGGCGGACGGGCGGACGAGACGGTTACTTTCGCACTCGACGGCACCTCCTACGAGATCGACCTGTCGGATGTGAACGCGAAGAAGCTGCGGGACGCCCTTGAGCTCTATGTCGGCAACGCTCGCCGAGTTACCCCCGAAAAGCGTCGTGGCCGTCGCGGCAAAACCGTTCTGACAAGGGAGAAGGCCGCGGAAATTCGCGAGTGGGCCAGACAGCAGGGGTTGAACATCAGCGAGCGAGGACGCATCGCGAGCGCCGTGGTGGAGCAGTACGAGGCGGCACACTAGCGACACAACGACATCCGGTCTCCCGCCGGTCGGCCTTTCACATATCAGAAGGCCCCGGCGCCCGCGCCGCCCTCCCGTCCACGCGACCGGTCCCATGTTTTCCGGCCGCGCCGTCCGGGGGCTTCCCCGTCGCGCTGTTCCCGCGCTTCCCGGGGGGCGTACGGTTCGCGCGCTTCCCGAACATGCTTCCGTGCTTCCTGAGCATGCTTCATGCTTCCCGACTGTGCTTTTCCTTGCTTTCCGGCAGCGCCGTGCCCGCTTTTCCAGGTGCTCCGCGCACGCCCCGGCCTCTCCGGAAAACCGTCGGCCGAATTGATACCGCCTTTTCGCCCCCCACCCGGAAACAGGCAGAGCGCGCGTCCGGTCCCTTCGCCCCGGAACCCGTCCCGGCGCCGGGAGGCCGCGTGAAAAGGGGAAACACCCGGCGGAAGGACCAGGGGCGTCGCCCTCGGGCTGCCTCCGACCGGCGGCCGGCGCTCACACCGGCCGGAGGTTCCCCGGGATGACCGGCCGATCAGGTAAGGATGGCGTCCACGTAGCCCCCGTCGACGGTGTCGGACGGCTCCGCCGTCCCGGATGGACACGTTCCGTCCCCCGGACCGGCACCCGATCGGAGCGCTTCCGGTCCGCGCCTCGATCACGCGTTCCCACCGGTCCACGCCTCGATCAGGTACGTTCCCACCGATCCGCACCTCGATCACGCGTTCCCCGGGACGGGAGGCGCCGTTCTACCGGCCCAGCCGCTCACGGACGGCCGAGGCGGTGAGGTCCGCGCCGTAGAGGGGCGTGCCGGGCTGGTGGTGACGACCGCCGTCGGCCAGTCCGCCGACGTCGACCGGGTCGAAGCCGATCTGGTCGATGAGGTCGGCGGTCACCCGCTTGGCCTGCTCGTCGTCGCCGGAGATCGGGATGGCCAGCCGATCGGCGGCACCCGGTTCCCGCCCGTCGTTCAGCAGCCGCTCCCAGTAGATGGCGTTGAACGCCTTGACCACGTGAGCCTGCGGCAGATGCGCCTGCAACAGCTCGCTGGAGGTCGTGCGGTCCGCATCCAGCTCGGGGAAGGCGCCGTCACGCTGTGGGTAGTAGTTGTTGGTGTCGATCACCGTCGCGCCGTCCCGGACCGAGGTGGGAACCTCGCGGTAGCGGCCCAGCGGGACGGAGACCACCACGACGTCCCCGAAGGCGGCGGCCTCCTCGGCGGTGACCGCCTTCGCGCCGTCGCCGAGTTCCTTCTCCAGGTCACGGAGGGTCTCCGGCCCCCGGGAGTTGGAGACGGCCACGTCGTGGCCGGCCCTGGACAGCAGCCGGGCGAGAGTGCCTCCGATATGGCCGGCTCCGATCAGTCCGATCCTCATTGTGCCGCCTCCTTGTGGCATCGGGTCTTTGATCGGTCGGCAACACCGCGGGAACTCCGGCTATTCCATGATCACCTTCCGTCACCCGGTCAAAGCCCCGGCGCCGCGGTACGCCGGCGCCGCGGCACCGGCGGCGCTCCACCGGCGTGGGCGTTCACCGTTTCCGCTGTCCCACCGCGGACGTCACACCGTTGTCCCACCGCGGACGCGAATACCTCATGATCCCGGGTTGCGGCAATAGGGCGGCCTCGGGTTAATGTCTGGAGGACCGAACGCGGGAGCCCGGGGCACCGGGCTGAGAGGGCGGCTGACGCAGCCACCGACCGCTTGAACCTGACCGGGTAATGCCGGCGTAGGGAGTTGTTCAATGGTTTCGCCTGCCCGAAAGATCTACCTCGACGGCCCGCGTCCGGACATCCGGGTGCCGATGCGGGAGATCTCACTCACCAACGGGTCGAGTGTCGTGCTCTACGACACCTCGGGGCCCTACACCGATCCGGCGTACACACCCGACCTGAGCCGTGGCCTGCCGCGACTGCGGGAGGCATGGCGTTGCGCCGGCGGCGGGACCCAGCTGGCCCGCGCGCGACGCGGTGAGATCACGCCGGAGATGGAGTTCGTCGCGGTCCGCGAGGGCGTCACCGCGGAGTTCGTCCGGGACGAGCTGGCCGCGGGCCGGGCCGTACTGCCCGCCAACGTGAACCACCCGGAGAGCGAGCCGATGATCATCGGCCGGAACTTCCTGGTGAAGATCAATGCCAACATCGGCAACTCGGCCGTCTCCTCCTCGATCGAGGAGGAGGTGGAGAAGATGCGCTGGGCCACCCGCTGGGGCGCCGACACGATCATGGACCTGTCGACGGGCTCCCGGATCCACGAGACCCGTGAGTGGATCCTGCGCAACTCCCCCGTGCCCGTCGGGACGGTGCCCATCTACCAGGCGCTGGAGAAGGTCCGCGGCCGACCGGAGGCACTGACCTGGGAGGTCTTCCGTGACACGGTGATCGAACAGTGCGAACAGGGCGTCGACTACATGACGGTGCACGCGGGCGTGCGACTGGCGTACGTGCCGTTGACGGCCCGGCGGAAGACCGGCATCGTCTCCCGCGGCGGCTCCATCCTCGCGGCCTGGTGCCTGGCCCACCACGAGGAGAACTTCATCTACACGCGCTTCCGCGAGCTGTGCGAGATCTTCGCCTCCTATGACGTGACCTTCTCCCTCGGCGACGGCCTGCGGCCCGGCTCCATCCACGACGCCAACGACGAGGCCCAGATGGCGGAGCTGCGGACGCTGGGAGAGCTGACGCACGTCGCGTGGGAGTACGACTGCCAGGTCATGGTCGAAGGACCCGGGCACGTGCCGATGAACAAGATCAAGGAGAACGTCGACCTGCAGATGGAGCTCTGCTCCGAGGCGCCGTTCTACACGCTCGGCCCGCTGACCACCGACATCGCACCCGGTTACGACCACATCACCTCGGCCATCGGCGCAGCCATGATCGGCTGGTACGGCACCGCGATGCTGTGTTACGTCACCCCGAAGGAGCACCTGGGCCTTCCCGACCGGGACGACGTCAAGGCGGGTGTGATCGCCTACAAGATCGCAGCCCACGCCGCCGACCTGGCCAAGGGGCACCCCGGGGCCCAGGCGTGGGACGACGCGCTCTCCGACGCCCGCTTCGAGTTCCGCTGGGAGGACCAGTTCAACCTCTCGCTCGACCCGGAGACCGCGCGGTCCTTCCACGACGAGACCCTTCCGGCCGCCCCGGCGAAGACCGCGCACTTCTGCTCGATGTGCGGGCCGCACTTCTGCTCGATGAAGATCACCCAGGATGTGCGGGCCTACGCCGAGAAGAACGGGATGGCGGCGGACGAGGCCCTGACCGCGGGGATGCGGGAGAAGTCGAAGGAGTTCGCCGAGCGCGGCGGCCGGGTCTACCTGCCCCTGGCCGACGGCTGACCGCCGCGCCGGACTCGGGACCCGCCGTACGCCCCTTCCGATGACGGGCGGGCGGATCAGGCTGCCACCGCGCGAGCCCCGCTTCGCGCGGTGAACCGCCTGGTCCGCTCTCCGGGGGTACGGTCCGCGCGGGCGGACCCGGAGCACGACCTGCCATGACGAGGCGGAGGCCGCCACCCCGGTCAGGCGGACCCGGCCGCCGGCACGACCCCGGCGCGGTCGCCTCTAGAAGAGTTCGCCTCCGGGCAGTGTCCCGCCGCGAACCTCGTAGACCTCGGTCGCCGTCTCGGGACCGAGGAGAGCGCTGATGCGCTCGACGGTCCGGCCGTAAAGGGGGGACGCGGCAAGAGCCTCGGCACTCTCGTGATCGGCCCACAGGGTGGTCACCAGGCATCGATCGCCGTCACGGGAGAAGATCACCCCTTGGAAACCGGCCTGCTGCTCGAACATGGGCTGTGACACGTCACGGGCGAAGGCGTCGTACTCCGTCTCCATCCCCGGCAACACGGTCGCCCGCCACAACCGCACGATCATCTTCACGCTCTCCCAACTCGTACGTGGACATCGCAGGTGTCAGCACGTCCGGGACCGCGTGAATCCACGGTCCTTTCCCGGCCTGCCACCGGCGCGAAGTCTGCCATTCCGTCCCGGCGGGGGAGAAATCCTTCCGGCTCCCTCGACGTCGCTCCGGGCCTCCCGGCAGGGTCCGGCCCGACCTCCGGCAGCGGCTTCCCGGCGGCTTGCCGATGGCTTCCCGATTGCTTGCCGGTGCGACGGTGTCTCACCAGCCGTCGGTGTCGAAGGTGCTCTCGTCACGGCTGCCGTCCGTTATCCACCACTGTGACCGCCCGCTACGGCTCCAGGCGGCCTGGTAGGCGGGCGCGAACCAGACCAGTGCCAGTTCGTCCCGTCCGTCGCCGTCGTAGTCGGCCGCCGCCCGGGGTAGGGCCTGGCGTAGTCCGGGTGCCACCTTCACCCCGTCCGGCCCCTTGGCCGGTCCGAGCCGGCGGATCACCTTCCCGCCGCGTCGCAGCCCGGTCGCTCCGCCGTGGAACACCTCGACGCTGTCGGAGCCGCGGCCGATCGCGAGATCGTCGCGTTTGTCGCCGTCGAAGTCCCCCACGACCGCCCTCCGGGCGTACCCGACCTTCTTGAACACCTGCGGCGAACGCCGCGCCCCGCCGAAGTAGTAGACGGTCATCACGCCGTCGGTCTTCGGCGGCTCGGTGTCGAACCCCGGCTCTTCGTAGCGGCCGCCGTCATCGGTGATCACGACGTCGCTGTTGCCGTCGCCGTCGAAATCTCCGAACGCCGCGGCATTGCCCTTCTCCAGGCCGCTGGGTCGGTCGGACAGCCCGCCGGGACCGGCTTCGAACAGCCATGACGAGTTCCGGCTGTAGATGTCGTCGCCGTACGTGAGCAGGTCGGTGGCACGGTGGCCGTCGATCCTGCCTGCGACCAGGTACTCGAATTCCTCATAGACCGGTACGCGCCCGACGACGAGATGGTGTGCGGCGCCCTCCCGGGTGAACGGTCCGTACAGCACGGCCAGGTCATTGCCGTGATTCAGGGCCGAGTTCGGTACAGGTATCACCAGGTCGTCGTTGCCGTCGCCGTTGAAGTCCCCCGGCACGCCCCGATGCCAATTGGCGAAAGCGAAGTCGGACACGCCGGAGGGAGCCCGGACGGCGGTCGGTCTCGCATGGGGGTCCACCCCCTTCGGGCCGCCCCACACCACGTACTCGGTCCCGTAGTGCGTCGCCGCCGGGTAGCCGCCGATCACCACGTCGGCGAAGCCGTCACCGTCCAGGTCGGCCGTGCCACTACTCCTGACGTGTGCGAAGCCGAAGTCCGCAGCGTGCACCACCGTCCGGTTCCGGGGGGTGAGGCCGTCCTTCGAGCCGTACACGATCGTGAGATCGGGCGGCGCCTCCCAGTAGGGGCTCGTGAAGACCAGATCCGCGAAGCCGTCGCCGTTGATGTCGTCGGATTTGCCGCTGCCCTTTCCCGCCGCGGGTGACGGCGACGGGCTGAACGACGAAGACGCCAACGCGTTCCGCTCGAGTGCGGCGTCGCATCCGCCCAACAGCAGCGACACGATCACGACCGTGACGGCTGTCATGTTTCCGATGCTCATCGCGCTCTCGGCGCGGTTTCGCGATACATGATGATCAAGAGTACGGGAATCGGGAGACGACTGCGCGAAGACCGGTGGCGAGGACGTCGCCGCGGACGCCGAGGACCGCCCGAACTCCTGCAACCCCTCAGGGTGAACACCCGCACACCCGGACGTCACACCGGATGGGGACGTCCCCGGAGTACGGAGCGGAGACGGGCCGCCGGAGCGCACCTGACCGGGTCGGGAACATCGTCGAGTGCGAGCGCCTGGCCGCCCGGCCGGAGCAGCACCGCGCGGGCAGAACACTCGGACACGAAGAAACGGTTCGTGCCCGTCTCACTCACACGGTGCGCCTGACAGCGGCTTCCCGGTGCGACGGTGTCTCATGAGCCCTCGGTGTCGAAGCTGCTCTCATCGCGACTACCGTCCGTTATCCACCACCGTGACAGCCCGATGCCTTCCCAGGCGGGCTCGTCGTCGGGCGCGAACCAGACCAGTGCCAGCTCGTCCCGTCCGTCGCCGTCATAGTCGGCCGCCGCCCGGGGTACGGCCGGGCGCTCCTCGGGTGCCGTCTTCCCGCCATTCGGCCCCTTGGCCGGTCCGAGCCGGCGGATCACCTTCCCACCGCGTCGCAGCCCGGTCGGTCCACCGTGGAACACCTCGACGCTGTCGGTCTCGTAGCCGTCGGGGCCGCGTTGGATCGCGAGATCGTCGCGTTTATCGCCGTCGAAGTCTCCCACGACCATTCCCTGGGCGAACCTGACGTTCTTGAACACCTGCGACGCACGTCCCGCCCCGCCGAAGTAGACGGTCATCACGCCGTCGACCTCCGGCGGCTCGGTATCGTACGGCGGTTCGTCGTAGCGGCTGCCGTCATCGGCGACCACGACGTCGTCGTTGCCGTCACCGTCGAAATCCCCGAACGCCGAGGCATTGCCCTGGTTCAGCATGCGGGAGTGATGGGAAAGCCCAGCGGGACTGCCCCCGAACAGCCATGACGGCTGCTGCCCACCGTCGCCGCCGCCGTGCACGAGCAGGCCGGTGGCGCGACGTCCGCCCATCCTGGCCGCGACCAGGCCCGAGAGTTCCCCGTCGCCCGGTCCGCGCTGGACGGTGTGGCGGCGTGCGACGCCCTCTCGGGTGAACGGCCCGTACAGCACGGCCAGGTCGCTGAAACTCCCCTGCGCTTTCGCCACGAACATCGCCAGGTCACCGTTACCGTCGCCGTCGAAATCTCCCGGCACAACCCCCTGATCGGAGTCGATCGAGACGCTGGGCGGCCGGACGACGGTCGGCCTCGCGTTGGGGTCCACCCCGTTGGGGCCGCCCCACAGCAGGCGGGGCCCTCCCACCGAGGTGCTCTCGATTACCACGTCGGTGAACCTGTCGCCGTCGAAGTCGGCCGTGCCCTTGACGCTGAAGCCGCCGGAGCCGGAGTCCGCAGCTTTCACCACCGTCCCGTTCCGAGGGGTGAGACCGTCTTTCGAGCCGTACACGATCGTGACATCGAGCGGTACTTCTCCGTAATGAGGAGGGGTGGAAACCAGGTCCGCGAAGCCGTCGCCGTTGATGTCGTCAGGCTTGCCGCTGTCCTTTCCCGCAGCGGGTGCCGACGGCGTCTGCCGGGAGGAGGCGGGTGACGGTTCGGGGGATGGCGTCAGGTCGGGTGACGAGGACGGCGACGGCGACGCGTTCCGCACGGGTCCGGCGTCGCATCCGCCCAGCAACAGCGACACGACCACGACCGTGACGGCCGCGCTCTTTCCGATCCTCATCACGCCCTCGACGCGGTTACAGAACACATGATGATCAAGAGTAGGGGAACCGGGGAACGAACGCGCGAAGACCGCTGCCGAGGCCGTCGCCGCGGACGCCGATGTCCGTCCGACCGGATCCACCCCGCGCCGGCACCGCGCTCGGGTACGAAAAAATATGGTCCGTGGCCGTCCGCCGTGTCGATCCGAGGCTGCCCCGTTCGACCTGTGAGTGAGAGGGTCGAGAGGCGACCCTGATGGTGAGGAGACCGAAGATGGCGAAGTACATGCTGATCATGCGTGGTACGGACGAGTCCGTCGCGAAGATGATGGAGACGCCCTTCGAGCAGATGCTCGAGACGATGGGCCGCTTCAACGAGGAGATGATCCGGGCCGGCGTGCTCGTCGCCGCCGAGGGCCTCGACGATCCGTCCCAGGGTGTGGTGGTCGACTTCAGCGGCGAGACGCCGGTGGTCACCGACGGCCCGTACGGGGAGACGAAGGAGTTGTTCGGCGGCTTCTACCTGATCGACGTGGCCTCGAAGGAGGAGGCGGTCGAGTGGGCCAAGCGGCTGCCCGCGGTCGCCGGCACGAAGTGCGAGATCCGCCGGGTGCCGGGCATCGACGAGTTCCCGCAGGACAACGAGTGGATCGTCAGGGAGCGGGCGTGGCGCGAGCGGACCGGCCAGCTGTGACACCCGCGGCCACCGACGGCCCGCCGGGCACCGAGCCGGCGCGGCGGGCCGTCGAGGCCGTCTGGCGGATCGAGTCCGCGCGGATCGTCGGTGCGCTGACCCGCTACACCGGGGACTTCGCGCTCGCCGAGGACGTCGCGCAGGAGGCCGTGGCGGAGGCGCTCGTCACCTGGTCGCGCGAGGGTGCGCCGGCGAACCCGGTGGGCTGGCTGCTCGCGACCGCGCGGCGGCGCGCCATCGACGGCTTCCGCCGCCGATCGGCGCTCGACGAGCGGTACGCCGTGCTCGCCGGCCGGCTCGCCGAGGGTGAGGCGAGCTCGGGTGCGGTGGCCCCGCCGGACCGGCCGGACGACCTGCCGTGGGATCCCGACCGGGTCGACGACGACGTCCTCGCGCTGATGTTCGTGGCCTGTCATCCGGTGCTCTCGCCCGAGGCACGGGTGGCCCTGACGCTGCGCGTGGTCGGCGGGCTGTCGAGCGAGGAGATCGCCAGGGCGTTCCTCGTGCCCGTGCCGACCATCCAGGCACGGATCACGCGGGCGAAGAAGACGATCGCCGCGGCGGGGGTGCCGTTCGAGCTGCCGTCGGCCGGAGAACGGCGGCAGCGGCTCGGCGGTGTCCTGAGCGTGCTGTATGTGATCTTCACCGAGGGTTCGACGGCGACGGCCGGCGACCGCTTGCTACGCCCCGAGCCGGCGTACGAGGCGGTTCGGCTGGCCCGGATGCTGGCCGCGCTGCTGCCCGGCGAACCGGAGGTGCACGGGCTGCTCGCCCTGTTCGAGCTCACGGCCGCGCGCTTCCCCGCGCGCACCGGGCCCGACGGTGAGGCGGTGCTCCTGGAGGATCAGGACCGGCGTCTGTGGGACCGGTCGGCGATCCGCCGTGGCCTGGCCGCGATCGACCAGGCCACGGCCGTCGGGCACGGCCTCGGACCGTACGGGCTGCAGGCGGCGATCGCCGCCTGCCACGCGTCGGCGGCCTCGGTGCCGGAGACCGACTGGGAGCGCGTCGTGCTCCTCTACGAGGCGCTCGGCCGGGTGGCCCCGTCCCCCGTCGTCGAGCTCAACCGGGCCGTCGCCGTCGCGATGGCGAACGGGCCACGGCAGGCGCTGTCCATCGTGGACGAACTGGCCGCCTCCGACCGCCTGTCGGGGTCGTACCTGCTTCCGAGCGTGCGCGGCGAGCTGCTCGCCCGGCTCGGCCGGACCGCCGAGGCACGGGCCGAACTGGAACTCGCCGCCCGACTGTGCCGCAACGTCCGCGAGCGGTCGGTGCTGCTGCGCAAGGCGGCCGCGCTGGCGTGACATCCCCCGGCCGTCCTCCGGCGCGGTTCCGCGACACATGATGATCAAGAGTACGGGAACCGGGGAACGACCGCGCGAAGACCGGTGGTGAGGACGTCGCCGCGGATGCCGAGGACGGCTCCGAACTCCTGTGGGAGTCCCGGCCACCCCGCCCCGGGCTCTCAGGAGGTCGTTCCGTCAGGGGTCGTCAACCCTTGAGCGCGATGCCGACCGAGGTGGCCAGCGGGGTGGCGGGCCGGCCCAGCAGCGCGGCCAGGTCGCCGGTGACGGGCTCCAGCGCACCCCGGGAGACGTGGACGTCGGCGTCGACGATGGTCTCGACCAGGAAGCCGGGCAGGCCCGCACCGAGGAGGATCTCCGCGTACCGGTCGGCGGGCAGGTCGGTGTAGACGACCTCCCGGCCCGACTGGAGGGAGACCTCGGCGGCGAGTTCCGGCAGGCTCCACGCCGTGTCACCGGTGAGCTCGTAGACCTTCCCGACGTGGTCGTCCCCGGTGAGCACCACGGCGGCGGCCTCGGCGAAGTCGGCGCGGGCGGCGGAGGCGATGCGTCCCCGGCCGGCCGAGCCGACGATCGCGCCGCGCTCGACGGCGCCGGCCAGGGCGGCGGTGTAGTTCTCGGTGTACCAGCCGTTGCGCAGCAGCACGGAGGGCAGGCCGGTGGCGGTGACGGCCTCCTCGCTGGCCCGGTGCACGCGGGCCAGCGACAGCGGGCTGCGGGCCGCGTCGAACAGCGAGGTGTAGGCCAGCAGCCCCACCCCGGCCTCCTTCGCCGCCGCGGCGGCGGCGCGGTGCTGGGCGATGCGCAGGTCGTCGGGCCCGTTGGCGGAGACGAGCAGCAGCCTGTCGGCGCCGGCGAACGCCGGGACCAGGGTGTCGGGGCGGTCGTAGTCGGCCTCGCGGACCGTCACCCCCCGCCCGGCCAGGTCGGCCGCCCTGGCCGGGGTGCGGACCGCGACCGCGATGTCGGCCGCCGGGACACCGCGCTCCAGCAGGTTCTCCACTACGAGACGGCCGTACTGCCCGGTGGCCCCGGTGATGACGATCATCGATGTTCTCCTTCGGTGCCGCGGGCGCGACGGCGCCCGGAGCGTCCGGGCCGGATCGCCGGACGTCCCCCACACCGTACACTTTCTAATAGAAAGTACAAACTAATCGATAGTGCTTTCCTCTAGGTAGCATGAGGGGATGGACACGCAGACGGGCACCCCCGAGGCCGGGGAGGATCACGAGATCGACGCGCTGGCGTTCGACGTCTTCGCTCGCGGCTGCCCCTCCCGGCCCACGCTCGAACACGTCACCGGCCGGTGGGGCATCCTGGTGCTCGGCGGCCTGTACGAGGGGCCGATGCGCTTCAACGCGCTGCGCCGCCGGGTGGACGGGGTGAGCGAGAAGATGCTCGCCCAGAGCCTGCACACCCTGGAACGCGACGGGTTCGTTCACCGCGAGGCCCACGCCACGATCCCCCCGCGGGTGGAGTACCGCCTCACCCCGCTGGGGCGTGAGACGGCCGCCAGGCTCCTGGAGCTCATCGGGCACGTGGAGGCCAACATGGCGCAGGTGCTGCACGCGCGGGAGAGCTACGACCGCGGTCACGCCGGCGCCTGATCGGAGAAGACCGCGGCCCGCGAAGACTCCGGCCCGCCAAGGCTCCAGCCTGTGAAGGCTCCGGCATGCGAAGACTCCGGCCCGCCTCCCCGGGGAGGCGGGCCGGAATCCATCACCACCCCTCTGCGAGCACCCTGTCGAGCATGTCGGCGAAGAAGTCGGCGCTCTCCCGGGTCAGGCAGAGCGGCGGCTTGATCTTCAGCACGCACAACCGGTCCGAGGTGGGCTGGACGATGACGCCGAGCTCGCGCAGCCGCTCGCAGATCGCCGCGGTCTCCTCCACGGCGGGCGTGAGGTCGCGGCGGTCGCGTACGAGCTCGACGCCGAGGTACAGCCCGGTGCCGTGGACCGCGCCGATCAGGTCGTACCGTTCGGCCAGCTCCAGCAGGCGTGAGCGCAGGTGCGCTCCGACCGTCCGGGCGTTCTCCTGCAGGCCCTCGTCCCGGATGGCGTCCAGGACGGTCAGCCCCACCACGGAGCTGACGGGGCTGCCGCCCGCGGAGGAGAAGAAGTAGCCCTGCGACCGGTACCGCTCGGCGATGTCGCGCCGGGTGACGACCGCTCCCAGCGGGTGGCCGTTGCCCATCGCCTTGGCGACGGTCACGATGTCCGGCAACACCCCCTGCTGCTCGAACCCCCAGAACCACTCCCCCAGCCGCCCGTAGCCGACCTGCACCTCGTCGGCCACGCACAGCCCGCCGGCCTCGCGCACCGCGTCGTAGACCGTCGCCAGGTAGCCGTCGGGCAGCGGCATCCCCCCGGCGTTGCCGTAGTAGGGCTCGCAGATGAAGGCCGCCGGGGGGCGTCCTTGCGCGGTGAGCGCGCGGATCTCCCCGGCCGCCTCGGGGCCGTACCGGGCGGCGTCCGCGCCGCGGTGCGTCCCCCGGTAGGCGTTGGGGGCGGGCAGGGTGTGCACCCAGGCGGGACGGGTGGCCAGGGCGTCCGGGTTGTCGGCGACCGAGGTGGAGATCGCGTCGGTCGCGTCGGACCACCCGTGGTACGCCTCCCGGATGGCGACCACGTCGCGCCGGCCCGTCCACGCCCAGGCGATCCGCAGGGCCAGGTCGTTGGCCTCGGTCCCGCTGTTGACCAGGAAGACGGTGTCCAGGTGCCCGGGGAGCGTCGCCGTGAGCCGTTCCGACAGCTCGACGACCGCGCCGTAGTGGAAGCGGGAGTTGGTGTTCAACAGCCGCCACTGCCGTTCGACCGCCTCGGCCAGGCGCGGGTGGCCGTGGCCGAGGATGGTGACGTTGTTGAGCATGTCGAGGTACGCGCGGCCCTCGGTGTCGACCAGGTGGTGACGCCAGCCGCGTTCGATGCGCGGCGGGTCGGCGTAGTAGTGCTCCTGCACGGTGGCGAAGGAGGCGTCCCGGCGCCGCAGCAAGTCGTCGGGGGACGTCCCGTCGGACGCCGCGGCCGGGCCCAGCAGGACGGCCGGGTCCGGGCAGAGCGCCTGCCAGCCGGCGGCCAGCTCCGGCTGCGCGAACGCCGGGGGCCTGACACCGGCGAGGGCGGACAGCTGCACCCGCAGCGTGAACGCGTCCGGCGCCGGCGGGCCGCCTGCGGGGACGCCGCTCTCCCCGGGGACACCCCCCTCCCCGGCCTCTCCGGCCCCTTCTCCGAAGGCGCCGTCTTGCCGGGACGCGCCACCCGCGGCCGGGACGGCGTCGTCGTGGACGCCTGCGAGCACGTCTCCGAGCCGCGCACCCGCCTCCACCCGCCCGCCCGCGGCCGCGGCGGGAAGCAGGCCGCCCAGCAGCAGGTCGACGCCGTCCGACCGGAGCACCACGGTGTCACCGGCGGCGGAGACGACCGTGCCGGCCCACGGCGCGTGGACCGCGGCCGGGCCCGCGAGGTGGACGTCGACGGCGAGGGCGACGGTGGCGGGCGGGGTGGCGCTGTCGCGCAGCGAACGGGTCAGGCGGCGTTCGGCGTGGCGGGTGACGGCCGCGTCCGCGCCGGAACGCAGCAGCGCCGCGGCGGCCTCGCGTTCGGCGCCAGGGAGGGTCCAGCGGCCGTCGTGGAGTCCGTCCGCGGTGACCGAGAGGTCCATCGTCGCGATCCTCCCGCCCTCCAGGGCGGGCAGGAGCGCCGCCTCACGCGGCGGGCAGGCGGCCCCGCGGGCGGGAAGGCCCAGCGCGTCGCGCAGCACGTGCGTCATCACCTCGGCAGGAACGGACGTCGCCTGCCGGAAGATCTCCCACTCCTGGTCCAGGGCCGCCGTCGCGTAAGCGTTGGCGGCGTCGATGGCGGCCTGGTGCCGGCCGCTGACGGTCAGGACCGCGCCGCGTAGCACGACGAGCGGCCACAGCACCTCGACCTCGGCCTCCGACAGCGGGCTGACCCGGTGGAACGCCCGCACGGCCGGTACGACGGCCGCGGGGGTGGCACCGCGGTGGCGCAGGAGCGAGGCGCAGGTGACGGCGAGGTCGCCGACGGCCCAGCTGCGTGTCAGGTCGCCGAAGTCGATGACGCCGACCGGCTCGTGCCGGCCGGCGGGCGTCGTCCGGCAGACGACGTTGTCGTCGGTGATGTCGCCGTGGACGGCCTGGACCGGCAGCTCCCCGGCGTACCGGCCGACCGACTCTGCGGCCGACCGCGCGGCGGAGCGGACCAGGTCGGCGTCGCCGCCGGCGTACTCCGCGAGCAGTTCCACGACGCGCGGCGCGTGGCGCAGGTCCCACTGGAGCACACGCTCGGTGCCCGGGTGCCGGAAGTCGCGCAACGCGCGGACGACCCGGCCGGTCAGGTCCCCGAGCGCGGCGACGACCGAGGGGGCGAGATAGCCGTCGCCGCTCAGGGTCCGCCCGTCGAGGTGGTCGAGCAGGCGGACGTGGAGTTCCCGGCCGTCCACGACCGTGGACTGGACGGTCTCCCCGTCGGCACCCGGCCGGGCCCGGGGCACCGGCAGCCCCGGCTCCCGGTCCGCGACGTGCGCCGCCGCGGCGTTCTGGGCGAGCAGCTCCGGGCGGCCGAAGGCCGGGTTGGACACCTTCAGGACATGCCGTGTGCCGTCGGCCTCGGTGATCAGGAAGTTGACGTCCTGCTGGCTGCCGAGCTCACGGGCCGCGCCGTCGACGCCGAACAGCTCGCGGGCCAGGTCCCGGGCCTGTTCGGGGCCGACCCGGGGGGCGGGCAGGCCGGCCGTGTCGAAGAAGTCGAAGGCGGTGGGGGAAGGCATGATCGGCTCCTCGGCTGTCGAAGGCGGTGGCGGAAGGATGGTCGGCTCCTCAGGCGGTCGAAGGCGGCGCGCAGGGGACGTGCGGAGCGTGGGCGGCTGTCAGCTTCCGGCCGGTCCGGCTGCCGGAGCGCCATATCCGGCGCCTGCCGCCTCACCGCTCCCGCCGCGGCCGGCGGCCCCGGCCACCGGCTCGGGCACACCGGAGTCGTCGAGGGCCAGCTGGGGCGGGCGGCTGCGGAATCCGCCGGTGAGCACGGCGAGGTAGGCCACCCCCAGGCCGAACCAGATCAGCCCCACGATGAGCGCGAGCCACGACAGGCTCAGCCAGAGCCACGCCGTCATCGCAAAGCCGACGCCCGGCACGACGGCGTAGAGCAGCAGGTCACGCGGGGACCTGAGCCCCCGGTCGAACACGAAGTGCTTGACCACCGTGAGGTTGACCAGGGAGAAGGCGAACAGGGCTCCGAAGCTGATGAGCGAGGCGGTGGTGCCCAGGTCGAGGACCAGCGCCAGCAGCGACACCGCCGCGACGACCAGGGTGGCGCCGACCGGTGTCCCGAAGCGGGGGCTGAGCACGCCGAAGACCCGCTTCGGCAGGACGCCGTCGCGTCCCATGGCGAACAGCACCCGCGCCACGCTGACCTGCGACGCCGTCGCGGCGGCCACGCAGCCCGCGATGTACGCGGCGAGGAAGAACGCCTCCAGCCATCGCCCGCCGGCGGCCGTCATGATGCCGAGGGCGGCCGAGTCCGGGTCGGTGATCGAACGCCAGTCGGGCATCACGAGGTGTGCCGCGTACGACACGACGGTGAAGATCAGTCCGCCGATCAGGGTGGTCAGCACGATGGCCCTCGGCACGCTCCGGCGCGGGTCGCGTGCCTCCTCCGAGAGGGTGGACACCGCGTCGAAGCCCAGGTACGACAGGCACAGGATGGCGGCGCCCGCGAACAGGCCGTCCCACGGCATGTCCGCGTCGAACAGCGGCGCGGTGAGCGAGGGGGCGTCGCCCGCGCCGCGCAGGGCCAGCGCCAGGAAGACGACGACGAAGACGATCTGCACGCCGACCAGGACGAGGTTGGCCCGCTGCACCACGGAGATGCCGACGACGTTGAGCCCGGTGACCACGACGATCGCCCCCAGGACGAAGACCCACGTGGGCACGGCCGGGAACTGGGCGTTGAGATAGATGCCCATCACCATGTAGTTGATCATCGGCAGCAGCAGGTAGTCGATCATCAGCGTCCACCCGGTCATGAACCCCAGGTGCGGGCCGAACGACCGCTGCGTGTAGGTGTAGGCCGAACCCGCCGACGGGAAGGCCCGCCCGAGCACGGCGTAGCTCACCGCGGTGAACAGCATCGCCGCGAGCGTCATCAGGTACGCGGTGGGCAGGTGCCCCTCGGTCAGCTGGGTGACCGAGCCGTACGTGGTGAAGATGGTCAGCGGCACCATGTAGGCCAGGCCGAAGACGACGAGTGTGGGCGTGCCCAGCACCCGGCGGAGCGCGCCGGGTGGCGGAGCGGGGTGGTTCGGTGCGGTCACCATGCGGAACTCCTTGGGACGGGGGGTTTTCGGGGGGTGCGGGAGGGGTTCAGGGGCCGGGGGTGTGCCATCGCGGGCACGGGATCGGGGACGCGGGGCCGCGGACACGGGATCGGGGACGCGGGGCCGAGGAGCTGAGATCGGGGGCTGAGATCGGGGGACGCGGGGCTGGGGACTGAGATCGGGGAAGGCGGAGTCAGGGGACGCGGGGTCGACGGGGACGGGCCGGGATGCGAAATCGGTGGGTGGGATCGATGAACGCGGAGTCAGTGGACGCGCGGAGTCAGTGGACGCGCGGAGTCAGTGGACGCGCGGAGTCAGTGGACGCGCGGAGTCAGTGGAGGCGACGGCCGGCGAGCCAGGTGCCGCGCACCCGGATCTCGTGGAGGCGTTCGGGAGGCGTCACGCGCGGGTCGGCGGACAGCCAGACCAGGTCGGCGTCGGAGCCGGGGGCCAGGGTGCCGCGGTGTCCCTCGGCGAACGCCTGGTAGGCGACCCCCGCCGTGGCGGCCGACAGCGCGCTGACGACGTCGATCCGCTCGCCGGGCAGCCATCCCCCGGCCGGTTCGCCGTCGCCGTCCCGCCGTGTCACGGCCGTGGCGATCCCGGCCAGCACGTCGGGCGAGGTGACCGGCCAGTCGCTGCCGAAACTCACCCGGGCGCCCGAGCGCAGGACGGAGCCGATCCGGTACTGCGCGGCGCCGCGTTCCGGCCCGATGCGCGGGATCGTCAGCTCCCGCATGACGGCGTCGCAGCGGGCCCACAGCGGCTGGAAGCAGGCGACGACCCCGAGCGCGGCGAACCTGTCCAGGTCGGCGGGGGCGACGAGCTGGGCGTGCGCCACGACCGGGCGGCGGTCCCGGGGGCCGTTGACCCGCCCGACGTGCTCGATCGCGTCGAGGGCCGACCGCACGCCGGCGTCGCCGATGGCGTGCAGGTGGAGGGCGAAGCCCTGCCGGTCGGCCTCGGCCGCCGCCTCGCGCAGGGCCGCGTCCTCCCAGACGGGCAGGCCCCGGGTGCAGCGGTGGTCGGTGTAGGCGTCGAGGAGGTGCGCGGTGCGGTTCTCGATGATCCCGTCGACGAAGAACTTGACCGTGCGTGCCGTCAGGCGACCGGGGGCGGCCCGCTCCAGGAGGGTGCGCGTGGCGGACAGCTCGCCCCGCTGCTCGGCCCAGCGGTGCGGGTCGGCGCGCAGCGCCAGGTCCAGTCGGACGGCCAGGGCGTCCTCGGCCGCGGCCGCGAGATAGGTCTTCACGTCGTCGGGGTCGACCCAGGCGTCCTGGACCCAGGTGATCCCGTGGCGGGCCAGCTCGCCCGTGGCGCGCCGGAGCGCCTCGACCTTCCGCGACCGGCTCCACGGGACGGCCGCCGTCGTCACCAGGTCGACGGCGTCCCACTCGATCAGGGTGCCCAGCGGCGCCCCGTCCGGGCGGCGGGCGATGCGTCCGCCCGGCGGGTCCGGGGTGCCGGCGTCGATCCCGGCCTTCTCCAGGGCCAGGGAGTTGCACCACACCGTGTGGTAGTCCCAGGCCCGCAGGACCACCGGCCGGTCGCTCACGGCCTCGTCCAGCCAGCGGGCGTCGAACATGCCGTCGGGGGTCAGGGTGGCGTCATAGCTGCCGCCGAGGATCCACTCCGCCTCCGGGTTCTCGTCCGCCCAGGCCCGTACCGCGTCCTGGATCTCCCCGACACTCCGGCGACCGCGGATCTGCGGCCCGACCCCCTCCAGGCCCGCCAGCAGCGGGTGGGCGTGGCCGTCGCCGAAGGCCGGCATCAGGAAACCGCCGTCGAGGTCGACGACCTCGACGCCGGGTCCGGCGGGTGCGTGCGCCGAGACCGCTCCGGCGTCGACATACAGGGAGGGCAGGTCCCCGACCACGGCACCGCCCCAGATCGTTCCCCCGGTGAACATCACGGCAGGCATGAGGTCCTTCCAGCCTGGATCCGACGTCACGCCGAACGCCGGATGAACGATAAAACCAACGTCGTTGGTTTTAGGTGACTGTAAGGTGAGAGCCGCAGCTCAGGGAAGGTCCGGGTGTGAAATTGACTCTCCCGTTACATCCGCCCGCGCGTGCGGGCACGACCGCCGGCCCTCCGGCGCCACCAGCGGAAGGAACCCCGTGGGACGCCCCAGCACACCACTGCTCAGCGTCGACCTCATCGCCAGGGCCACTCTGCGGATCATCGACACCGAGGGCAGCGACGCGGTCACCATGGGCCGGGTGGCCACCGCGCTCGGCGTGCACACCTCCTCGCTCTACAACCACGTCAGGAACCGGGCCGCGCTGGTCGAGGAGGTCCGCACGCTCGTCACCGAGACGATCGACAGCTCGGCCTTCCACACCTTCCCGTGGCATGAGGCCGTCGTGCGGTGGGCCCGCTCCTACCGGGCGGCCTTCGCCCGCCACCCCAGATCCGTCCCGCTGCTGATGTCCGTCCCGGTCCGGGCACCGCGCGTGCTGAGCATGTACGAGGACTTCACCGTGGCGCTGCGCCGGGACGGCTGGCCCGACGAGGAGATCGTCGTGGTCCTGACGGCCGTCGAGTCGTTCATCCTCGGCTCCGTGCTCGACATGACGGGCCCACCGGCGATGTTCGACCCGGCGGCGCACGCCGCGGAGTTCCCGGCCTTCACCGAGGTCATCGCCACCCTGGAGTCCTCCGCCACCGGCGTCCCCACCACCGACCGCGCCTTCGAGCTGGGGCTGGACGCGCTCATCCGCGGGCTGCGGGCACAGCGCCGGGCCCTTCCGCAGACCGCGCGCCGGACGGACCGGATCACCCGCGACGGCACCCGGCGAAAGGACGCGCGGGATCACGGAGAGCATCGGAGTCGTTGAACACCGTGTCGGCCGCCTCGCCGCGGCGACACCTCGACGAAACGGAAAGAGGAGCATGCACGTCCCGCAGGACCAGCCGCCGGGGGCGGTGCCCCACCGGCGCTCCGACCCGCCCACCCCTCCCCCGCCGCACCCGGAGCAGGCGTCCCCGTGGGCGTCACCGGACCATGGGCGGGAACCCCGGTGGGCCCCGCCGGAGCACGGGCAGCCGCCGGAGCACGAGCAGGAACCCCGGTGGGCTCCGCCGGACTACGGGCAGCCGCCGCAGTGGCCCGCACCCCATCCGGGACAGGCGCCGCACCCCGGCCAGACGCCCTCCCCCGGACAGGCGCCGCACCCGGGACCGGTGCAGCAGTGGCCCGCTCCGCCCCACGGGCAGCCGCCGCAGTGGCCCGCTCCGGCACCGGAGCCGTGGGTCGCGCCGGCCCCGCCGGGCAGCCGTTACGACCACCTGGCCCGCACCCGCCTGCACGCCTGGTGGCGGCCGGTGCTGGGCACGTTCCTGGGCTTCGCGGGACTGATCGTGGCCGGTCTCGTGGTCGTCATCGCAGGCATGGCGGTGGCCACCGTGGCGGGTGTCGAGATCGACGGCTCCGGCGGCCGGATCTTCGCCGATCCGGTGCTGGACCTGGCGGTCAACCTGCTGGCGATCGCCGTCGTGCTGCCGGTGGTGTACGGGCTGGCGGTGTGGATCCAGCGGCGCCCGCCGGGCACGCTCTCGTCCGTCGCCGGCCGCCTGCGGTGGCGCTGGATGGCCGTGTGCACCGGGGTGGCGCTGCTCGCCATGGTGCTGGGTCAGATCGCGGTCGCTGTGGCCTACGCCGTCAGCGGCGAGGACCTGGGCGACCTGTTCGGCTGGGTCGGTTGGGACCGCTTCCTGCCCGTCCTGATCGTCACCGTGCTGCTGGTGCCCTTCCAGGCCGCCGCCGAGGAGTACGCCTTCCGGGGCTGGGTGCTGCAGGCGTTCGGCTCGTTCTTCCGCACCCCCTGGCCGGGCATCCTGCTGGGTGCCGCCGGGTTCACCGCGCTGCACGCCTACATCGACTGGGGCATTCTCGACGTCTTCGCCTTCGGCGCGCTGATGGGCTGGCTGGCCGTGCGGACCGGCGGGCTGGAGGCCCCCATCGCCCTGCATGTGGTCAACAACGTCCTGGCGTTCGGGATCAGCGGGGCGGACGGCTCCCTGGAGCAGGCGCTGAAGCAGGGCTCCGTGCCCTGGCAGAACCTGGCCGGCACGGTGGTGCAGCTGGGCCTGTTCGGAGTCGCGGTGGTGCTCCTGGCGAGACGGCGGCGGATCGCCACCGTCTCCCCCTGATCCCGTACGGAGGCTCTCACCCGGCAGCCATCTTGCTTTCGCACATGAAATGCGATCGAATGAACACATGGAACTTTCGAAACGGCGCGTCGTCGATGACGCCTCCTACCGGCCGGGTGGGTGCGGACGTCCCGGGTCACCCCGCGCGTCCGCGCTCCCGCCGGCCGTGATCGGCCGTGGGGAGGGCCGGTGACCGGGTGGCTGCTCCTCGACTACGGCGAGGTCATCTCGCTGCCGCAGCCCGCCGAGGCCGTGGCCGCCCTGGCCGCGCTCGCCGGCCAGGAACCGGCCGTCTTCGGCGAGCGCTACTGGCGGCACCGCGACGCCTACGACCGCGGCCAGGCGTCCCACGCGTACTGGAGCGATGTCCTGGGCCGAGCCCTCGACGCAGGTGACCCTCTCGTCGCCGAGCTCGACATGGCCGACGTCGCGAGCTGGTCGCACCTGAACCCGGCGAGCCTGCGCCGGATCGAGGAGCTCGCCGGCGACGGCCGCCGGCTCGCCCTGCTGTCCAACGCCCCCGAACCGCTGGCCGCCGCCATCGACGCGGCCCCGTGGGCGGCGGCGTTCAGCCACCGCTTCTACAGCTGCCGCCTCGCCCTGGCCAAGCCCGACTCCGCGATCTTCGAGAGGGTCCTGCGCGAGCTGGGTGCCGAGCCCGCCGACGTCACCTTCCTCGACGACCGGGCCGTGAACGTCGACGCCGCGGCGGCCCTCGGGATCGACGCCGTGCTGTTCACGGAGCGGACCGGCTCCTTCTGACCCACCGCCCCCTTCCGACCCGCTACGGCAGCGGGGGGCGGACGACCGCCACCTCGGGGCCGAAGCCGACCGCGAGGGTTCCTTGGGGGGTCCAGGCCAGGGCTCGGACGGGCTCCGGGAAATGCACCGGCGGGCCGACGGGCTCGCGGGTGCGCAGATCGAACAGGTGCACCTTCCCGTACGGCATCGCGTAGCCGCCGGCGGCGAGCAAGGTGCGGCCGCCCAGTTCGGTCACGGCCAGGGCCCACACCTCACAGGCTTTCAGGGGCGGGTCCAGCCGGTGGCGCTCACGCAGGTCCCACATGCGGCAGACGCCCTCGCTGCCGGTCACGGCGATGGGCCGTCCGTCGAGGTTCCAGGTGACGACCGCGTTGACCGTGCTGGTCGGCTCGTCCAGCCTCGGCAGCCGCTCGCCGGTGCGCACCGCCCACATGTCCACCGATCCGGCCCAGTCACCGGTGAACGCCACGGGCACGCCGTCCAGTTCGGTGAGCGCCGCCGCGGGGATCCCGGCGAAAGGGCCGAGCGGCGGCCCGAACTCCCGGCCGGTGCGGGGATCGCGCAGGGTGACCCAGCCGTCCCTGATCCGTTCGACCCGGACGGCCCGGTTCTCCGCGTCCGGGTCCACCGGCCCGGCGGCCCTGCCGGTCGCCGCGTCCCAGGTCAGCATTCCGCCGTCCTTGTCACGGCTCACCACCGTCGTGCGGTCGCCGTCCGTCACGACCGTGAGCTCGCGCACCTCGATCGCATGACCGGGCAGCGGGTGTCCCGGCGGTTCGGGGGACCCGTCCGGTTCACCGGACGGGAACCCGAGTTCACGCGCAGGCTCGTAACCGTCGTACGCCGAAAGATCCCAGACCCGGACCCGCCCGTCGGGGGCACCGGTGACGGCCACCCTCCGGCCGCGCAGGACGGTGGGGACCAGCCCCCAGCCCGCCCAGGTGAACGGCAGCGCCGGCCCGACGGGTGCGCCGGTGTGGAGGTCGCGCAACCGCATCCGTCCCTGCGGGGTCTCCTCGGCCACCCGTGACCAGACGGTCACGGGCGGCTCGTCCGTGGGCAGCGGCGGGTGCCCCGCGCGCAGCCGCCAGAGCCTGGTCTTCTCCGGCCGGCCGGTGGTGACGACGACGAAGCCGTCACCGGGCGTGGCCGTCCCGGCGGCGGAGGCGGATGCGGATGCGAAGGTGGAGGCGGCGGCGGAGGTGGAGGCGGCGGGAACGATCGTCTCGCCGAGGACAGGACGATCGCCGCCGAGAGCGGCCGTCCCGGCGAAGGCGGCGGGAGGGCCGTCGAGCACGGCCGTCTCGAGAGAGTTCACATCCGCGCCGGGCAGCGGCGGGCAGACCTCGTCGCCGGTGAGCAGGTCGTGGACCTCCAGATCACCGTCCCAGCCGGCGCTGGCGACCACCGCCCGCCCGTTCACGACGGCGGTGGCCACCACCTTCACCATTCCGGCGTGGCCAGTTGGGATCGTCCCGAAATGCTCCCCTGTGAGGGCGTCCCACACCTCCACCGTCGGTATCTTCCCGGTGGGCTCGTAGCCGTCGGCGACGACCAGCAGGCGGCCGTCGGCCTCCGTGATCGCCGTCGAGTTCAGCAGCACCGAATACCCCTCGGGTATGAGCAGTTCGCCGCTCCGCCCGCCGGTCTCCAGGTCGCGCAGCCATCCGCGGTTCCAGGCGGTGACCACGGCGGCCGGCCTGCCCTCGACCGGGATCACCCCGTGGACCGTCGTCCCCTGATGAGAGCTTTCCGGCCACGACAGCCGGAGCCGTTCGTCGAGCAGGCCCCCGGTCGCCCAGAGCGGACGCCACGCCGGGGGCTCCTCCGCCGGGACGTCCGCCAGGGCGTCGAGGAGGTCCACAGCTCCCCAGCGGGCGGCCTCCAGGCTGAGCAGCCACCGGCGCTCCTCCGGGTGGAAGGAGTGGGCGTCGAAGGAGGTCCGGTAGACCGTCGCCGCCAGTCTGGCCTCTGGACCGGTCCTGGGCAGGTCCGCCAGGTCCATCCGGGCGAGCAGGGACCACGGTTCGGCGCGGAGCATGGTCTCCGGATCCCAGGGGACGTCGTCCCGGGCGGCACCCTCCCGGGGTGGCTTCTCCGCCGTGGCCTCGCCGGGAGGGGACGCGGGGTCGTCCGGGGAGGAGACACCGCCGCGAGGGTGAGCGTCGCAGGACATGGGGCTCCCGATCGGGTCGTCGTTCTCGTACGTGGGGTGCGGGCGGACCGGAGGGAGGCCGGGACGGACCGGTGGTGATCCCCCGCGCGCATCCCGGACCCTAGCCACTCACCCCGCGCCGCCGGCGCCTCGCGTTCCCGCGGATCGGTGACGCCGCATGATGGGGTGAGGCCCTCCCGTCCCCGGCCTCTCCCACCATCTCCCGTCATGACCGTCCACACCATCCACACCGGGCACGCCGGACACGCCGGACACGCCGGACACGCCGGACACGCCGGACACGCCGGACACGCCGGACACGCCGGACACGCCGCGGGGACGTTCGTCCCTACCCGCGCGGTCCGCAGAGCGACTAGCGTTCAGGGCATGATTCGCGTTTTCCTGCTGGACGACCACGAGGTGGTACGCCGGGGCGTCGCCGCCCTGCTGGAGTCTGAGGACGACATCGAGGTCATCGGCGAGGCCGGGACCGCGGAGTCGGCCATCGCCCGCATTCCCGCGCTCAAACCCGACGTGGCGGTGCTGGACGTGCGCCTGCCCGACGGCAACGGAGTGGACGTGTGCCGGGAGGTCCGCTCGCGGATGCCCGGGCTGGCGTGCCTGATGCTGACCTCGTTCGCCGACGACGACGCGCTGTTCGACGCGGTGATGGCAGGCGCGTCGGGTTACGTCCTGAAGCAGATCCACGGCTCCGACCTGGTCGGCGCCGTCCGCACCGTGGCCTCCGGACAGTCGCTCCTCGACCCGGAGACCACCGCGACCATGCTGCGGCGCCTGCGTGAGCAGGCCGAACGCAAGGATCCGCTCGGCACCCTGTCCGAGCAGGAGCGGCACATCCTGGAGCTGATCGGCGAGGGCCTGACCAACCGCCAGATCGGGGAACGGCTGTTCCTGGCCGAGAAGACGGTGAAGAACTACGTGTCCAACCTGCTGGCGAAGCTCAACATGCAACGCCGCACGCAGGTCGCGGCCCTCGCCGCCCGGATGAAGGCCGACCACCCGGACCAGCAGGACAACCGCCGCTGACCAGCCGGCGGCGGGTGCCCGACCCCGAGGAGACATGACGAGGCGGCCGGGGAGCGGACAGCTCCCCGGCCGCCTCCGTGAGACGGTCACACGGCGCCGGTGGCGGGGGCCGTCGACGGCGGCGTGGGCTGCGACGGTGTCGCCTCCGGCACGGGGCGAGTCAGCCGGCGGCGGAACACCCAGTAGGTCCAGCCCTGGTAGATGAGGACGATCGGGGTGAAGATGACCGCCACCCAGGTCATCACGGTGAGCGTGTACGGGGTGGAGGAGGCGTTGGCGACGGTCAGGCTGTTGGCCGGGTCGAGCGCGGGCATCACGTTGGGCCACAGGTTGCCGAAGAGGGTGACCGTGACGGCGATGATGGCCAGCGCGTTGGCGGTGAACGCCCAGCCGTCACGTCCCCGCAGGGTGGCGAACAGCGCGCCCGCGATCCCGGCGGCGGCCAGGCCGGCGCTCGCCCACGTGGCGGGCTTGCCGGTGGTCAGCTGGGTCAGGGCCAGGAACGCGCCGCCCACGACCAGCGCGGCCACCGCCAGCTTCACGGCCAGCGAGGCCGCGCGGGCCCGAAGCTCACCGTCGGTGCGCAGGGCGAGGAAGAGCGCGCCGTGCAGGGTGAACAACACGAGCGTGGCCAGCCCGCCCAGCAACGCGTAGGGGTTGAGCAGGGTGAACAGCGTGCCGGTGTACTCGTGCCGGGCGTCCAGCGGGACCCCTCGGACGATGTTGGCGAAGGCCACGCCCCACAGGAAGGCCGGCAGCAGCGACCCGAAGAACATGGTGCGGTCCCAGCCGCGGGTGCTGTCGCTCTTGTTGCGGTACTCGATGGCCACACCGCGCAGGATGAGCGCGACGAGGATGAGGAACAGCGGCAGGTAGAAGCCGCTGAACAGGGTGGCGTACCACTCGGGGAAGGCGGCGAACGTGGCGCCTCCGGCGACCAGCAGCCAGACCTCGTTGCCGTCCCAGACGGGCCCGATGGTCGCCAGGACGGTCTTGCGGTCGGTCTCGTCCCGGCTCAGCACGGGCAGCAGGATGCCCACTCCGAAGTCGAAGCCCTCCAGGACGAAGTAGCCGATCCACAGTACGGCGATGAGCAGGAACCAGACGGTGGTGAGTTCCATGGGGATCCTCGGCGACGACTCAGTAGGACAGGGCGGGGGCGGCGGTCTGCGCGGGAGCCTCAGGCTCCTGCTCGGGACCGATCTTGATGAACTTCAGCAGCAGCCGGACCTCGATCGCCGCGAGCACCGCGTACAGGAGGGTGAAGCCGACCAGGGTGATGGCGACCTCGGCGACGTCGACGCCGGGTGAGACGGCCGCGGCGGTGCGCATGATCCCGTAGACGGTCCACGGCTGGCGGCCCATCTCGGTGAAGATCCAGCCCAGCGAGTTGGCGAGGAACGGCAGGGCGATGCCGGCGATGGCGATCCGGTGGAACCAGGGGTTGGCCGGGACCCGGCCGCGGCGGGTGAGCCAGAGCCCGCCCAGGGCGAGCAGCGCGGCCAGCACCCCGAACCCGATCATCAGACGGAAGGACCAGTAGGCGAGGCCGACGACCGGCGTGTAGTCGCCGGGGCCGTAGAGCTTCTCGTAGCGGGCCTGGATGTCGTTGATGCCCTCGACCTTGCCGTCCAGGGTGTTGGTGGCCAGCAGGCTCAGGCCGTAGGGGATCTGCAGGTTGATGTGGTTGCGGCCGTTCTCGACGTCACCGACGGCGAACACCGAGAACCCGGCGGAGGTCTCGTCCTCCCACAGCGCCTCGGCGGCGGCCATCTTCATCGGCTGCTGCTCGGTCATGATCTGCGCCTGCCAGTGGCCGGAGGCGGCGACGCCGACCGAGGCGACCACGGTGACGGCCATGGCCATCCGCGCCGAGGTGCGGAACAGCTCCACGTGCCGCTTCCTGAGCAGCTGCCAGGCGCTCACCCCGGCGACGAACGCGCCCGCGGTGATGAACGCGCCGAACAGGACGTGCGGGAAGGTGGCCAGGGTGGTGGAGTTGGTGAGCACGGCCCAGATGTCGGTGAGTTCCGCGCGGCCGGTGTCCGGGTTGAGGCGGTAGCCGACCGGGTGCTGCATCCAGGAGTTGGCCGCGAGGATGAAGTAGGCGGACATGTTGGTGCCGATCGCGGCCAGCCAGATCGTGGCCAGGTGCACCTTGGGCGGCAGCTTCTCCCACCCGAAGATCCACAGTCCGAGGAAGGTGGACTCCAGGAAGAAGGCCATCAGCCCTTCCATCGCCAGCGGGGCCCCGAAGACGTCACCCACGAAACGCGAGTAGTCACTCCAGTTCATCCCGAACTGGAACTCCTGCACGATGCCGGTCACCACCCCCATCGCGAAGTTGATCAGGAACAGGCGGCCCCAGAACTTCGTCAGCCGCAGGTACTTGGGATCGCCGGTGCGGTGCCAGGCGGTCTGCAGCCCGGCGACGAGCACCGACAGGCCGATCGTCAACGGGACGAACAGGAAGTGGTAGACCGTCGTTATCCCGAACTGCCAGCGCGACAGGTCCAAGACGTCCATGGGTGGTGCTCCGTCTCACGAGTGATGTCCTCGACAAGACTCCCGGTTGGGGCGTTCTTGACCGTAGGGCCGCCGGGCCCCGATCGGTGAGGACCTTGGTCCCGTGGTGGCGTGTCCCGCGCACCGGGGAGCCGGTGACCACGCGGAGGACGGGCGGGCCCGGTTCCGATCGTCCGGGGAGCGGCGGGCCGGGTTAGGCTCGCCTGGTGCTGGGGAGGCCCTGGACGATCAGGGCGCCCGGGGCCGGGAGCCCCGGCACGATGGCACGACACCACCCCTCATCAGGAGGACCATATGACTGGACGCATGACGGCCCCCGGCGACCTGGGCCGCCGGGTGATCCGGCGGCGCGAGGAACTCGGCCTGAGCCGCGAGCAGCTCGCCGAGCGGGCCGGGATCGACCCGGGATACCTCGCCTACCTGGAGGAGACCCCGGCCTCCCCCACCGCCGAGACCGTGAGCCGGATCGCGGCGGCCCTGGACGCCGGTGTCGACGACCTGCTGGGCGGGACGATGGACCTGCCGCCCGGTCAGGGCGGACCCGGCCCCCGGCCCCGGTTGGAGAAGCTCGACGACCAGGAGTGCCTGCGGCTGCTCTCCCCCGGCGGGGTGGGCCGGGTCGCCTTCAACGACGCCGGCGGCCCGGCGATCCTGCCGGTCAACTACGTCCTGCACGACGACGCGGTGGTCTTCCGCACCGCCTTCGGCAGCCCGCTCGACGAGAGCCTGCACACCGGCGTCCAGGGGGTCGACTTCAAGGTGGCCTTCCAGGTCGACCGGATCGACGAGGCCAACCGCGAGGGCTGGAGCGTGCTCGTGCGGGGCGGCGCCCACCACGCCTCCTCCCCCGAGGAGCGGGCGGCCATGGAGACCTCCGGCGTCCAGCCCTGGGCCGGGGGTGAGCGGGCGCTCTACGTCAGGATCGTCCCCTCCGAGATCACAGGCCGCCGCATCCGCAACGCCACATGATCCCCGACGAGATGGACGCCTGGGTCGTCACACGGCCCGGGCCCGTCTCGACCCGCCCGCTGCGCCGGGTCCGCGTGCCCGTCCCGGCGCCCGGCCCCGGCGAGGCGCTGGTGCGCGTGGAGGCCTGCGCCGTCTGCCGTACCGATCTGCACCTGGCGGAGGGCGACCTGCCGCCGCGACGCCCGCGGACCACACCGGGTCACGAGGTCGTGGGCCGGGTGGTGGCCGCCGGCCCCGGCTCGGGAGGGCCGGCCCCGGGCACCCGGGTGGGCGTGGCGTGGCTGCGCTCCACCTGCGGGCGTTGCCGCCACTGCGCGCGGGGTGCGGAGAACCTCTGCCCGGACTCCACCTACACCGGCTGGCATGCCGACGGCGGCTACGCCGAGTACCTGACCGTCCCCTGGGACTTCGCCTACCCGCTGCCCGAGGAGGTCCCCGCCGAGAAGCTGGCGCCGCTGCTGTGCGCGGGGATCATCGGCTACCGTGCCCTGCTCCGCAGCGACCTGCCGCCCGGCGGACGGCTGGGCGTCTACGGTTTCGGCGCCTCGGCCCACCTGACCGCGCAGGTCGCCGTCGCGCGAGGCGCGAGCGTGCACGTGCTCACCCGGTCTGCCAGGGCACGCGAGCTGGCCCTGGAGCTGGGGGCGGCCTCGGCGGGCGACGCGGCGGACGCGCCGCCCGAACCGCTGGACGCCGCGATCCTGTTCGCCCCGGCGGGTGAGCTGGTGCCGGTCGCGCTGGCCGCCCTCGACCGGGGCGGCACCCTCGCGGTGGCCGGCATCCACCTCACCGACATCCCCGTGCTGAACTACGCCCGGCACCTGTTCCAGGAACGCACCCTGCGCAGCGTCACCGCCAACACCCGGGCCGACGGGCGGGCGTTCCTGGAGGCCGCGGTGGCCCACCCGCTCCGGGTGGCGACCACGCCCTACCCGCTGGACGCGGCGGACGAGGCGCTGGCCGCCCTCGCCGCCGACCGCGTCGAGGGTGCGGCCGTCCTGCTGCCCGGGAACCTTCTCTGAGCGCGGGCCGGGCGTCGGGACGCACCCCGGAAGGCCGGGTCCGGCCCGGAGACCGCCGCTGTCATCGCGCCCGTGCCGCCCGCGACGGGCCTCCCGGCCGACCCGCCCCGGCGTCCCGTCAGCGGGTCCTTGCGGAGCGGTCGCCGATGCGCACGGTCTCGACCCAGCGGGGCGGGTCCGCAGGCGCATGGCCGATCAGCGCGCCGATCAGTCGGCAGGACGGGTCCTCCTCCGGCCAGGGCGTGTAGCCGTCGGTGAGGACGATCACGACGTGCGGCCGGTCCCGGGCGGCGAGGGCCGCGCGGACGCCGACGCGCATGTCGGTCCCGCCCCCGCCGGCGAGCTCGACCTGCTCCGCCGAGGTCACCCGCGACACGGCGCGCACGTCGGCGTCGCAGGCCAGCACGCTCACCCGGTCGCCCCGGACGCCGACCTCACGCAGCACCCCGGTGACCTCCGCGAGCGCCGCCGCCAGGTCGTCCTCCCCCATCGAGCCGGAGGTGTCGACGACGATCGCCACCCGCGGCAGCGGCCTGCGCAGGCTCGGCAGCACCACCGCGCGCAGGGCCGCCGTGCGGCGCGACGGGCGGCGGTAGGTGTAGTCGACCGCGCCGCCCGCCCAGGCCACGGCCTCGCGGACCGCGCCGGCCAGGACGGTACGCCAATCGACGACCGGTTCCAGCAGGTTCCCGGCCCAGCGCCGCCAGCCCGCCGGAAGGTTCCCGCGGCTGCGCTCGTGCGCTCGCATGGCCTCGGCGGTGTGGCGGCGCAGGGCTTCGGCCTCGACCGGGATCACGCCGGGCGTCCCGTCGCCGGCCTCCCAGTCGCGCGGGTGCCCGTGTGCCCCGGAGCCGCAGTCGAAGCCGGTCAGGTGTTCGGGCAGCCGCGGCAGGTAGTCCTCGAACAGCAGGCCCGTCTCCAGGCCGAAGTGCCCGGGTTCGACCCGGCCTGCGGGCAGCGCCAGCCCGTCGGCGATCAGGTCGTCGTTGATCTCGCAGTCCTGGGCGATGTTGACCCGCAGGTGGTCGCGCTGCCGTGCCGCGGGGAGCCGGTCGGCCCGCCCGTGGTGGGCGCGCAGCAGGTGCGCGACCTCGTGGATCCAGACGCCGGCGAGCTCCTGGACCGCGGTGGCCTCGACGAAGGCCGGGGAGACGTAGCAGCGCCAGCGCCGGTCGACGCCCATGGTCGGCACCCGGCCACTCGGCACGACCGTGAGGGCGTACAGGGCGGAGGCCAGATACGGCCGGTCGGAGGCCGCGCGGTAGCGGGCCGCCAGCAGCTTGGCGCGGTCGAGCCCCGCCGCGTCCTCCGCCGCGTCCCCCCTCACGTCCCCGGCCACGGCACTGCCCGCGGTTCCGGCCGCCGTTCCACGGGGAGCCCCGTCCGCGGCCCCGTCACAGGGCACCGGACAGGTGCAGCAGATCCATGAATCCGTCGATGGCGGCGGGCACCGGCCAGGCGGGGTCGCGCAGCGCCGCCAGGTCGGTGGCCGCCCGCGCCGCCACATCCGGCACGCCCGCGTCGACGGCCTTGGCGAGCACCGCCCAACCGGCCTCCCAGCGTTCGCGGGTGAGCTCCCCCTGGACGGCGGCGACCACGGCGGTCAGGAACGCCAGCTGCCGGTCCCCGCGCTCCGGCAGGGCGAAGGCGTCCGGGTTCACCAGCACCCGGTCCGGATCCGGGAGGTCGAGCTCCTGGAGGTAGGACAGCAACTCGATTCCCGCGCCGTCGCCGACCGCGCCGACCACGGCGGCCGACACCGCCTCCCGGCCCGCACCGGTGGCGTATCCGGCGGCGAGCAGCCGCAGTGCCATCTCCCAGGTGCGCGGGGACGGCCAGGCGCCGCCCCGCGCCTCGGCGTCGGGCGGCAGGTGGTGCGCCAGGCCGGGACGCGCGGTGAGGAACCCGGAGACCACGCCGCGGGCGCGGGCGACCGCACTGGACGCCTTCGCGGGGTCCACCTTCGGGACGGGCACCGCCGGCCAGGTCCCCGCCATGCCCCGGGCGACCGTGCGCGGGTCGTGCGTCCAGCGGAGGTGGACGAACCGGTTGGCCAACGGCGGGCTCAGATGCCAGCCGTCGGCGGCGCTGGACGGCGGGTTCGCGGCGGCCACGACCCGTACCGGCTCCGGCAGGGTCAGGCTGCCGACGCGGCGTTCCAGCACGACGCGCAGCAGCGCGGCCTGGACCGCGGGCGGCGCCGAGGACAGCTCGTCGAAGAAGATCAGGCCGCGGCCCGCCCCGGCGAGCCGCACCGCCCAGTCGGGCGGCGCCATGGGGACGCCGGTGACCGCGGGGTCCGCGCCGACGATCGGCAGCCCGGCGAAGTCGGACGGCTCGTGCACGCTGGCGATGACGGTCTCCAGAGGGACGCCGAGCCCTCGGGCGAGCTGTTCCAGCCCGGCCGACTTGCCGATGCCGGGCTCGCCCCACAGCAGGACCGGGAGGTTCGCGATGACCGCGAGGGTCAGCGCCTCCAACTGCGGGTCGGACCTGACCTCGGTGCGCGAGGCCCGCATCAGGGCGTTGAGATCGTCGGCCGCGGCGAGGGGGTCGGTGCTCATCCGTCCTTCTTCTCCCTGTCGGGCCGGCCGATGCCCGGGGTGACCATTTCCGCGAGGAAGGCCAGGTCCGTCCGCCGGTAATCGTGGATCATGTTCCGGAGCGACCGTCCCCCGTAGTCGACCACGTCGACGCGCGCGCCGGCGTCGAGCAGTGCCCTGACCAGGGCCTCGGACCCTCCGTCGCCGACGGCGACGTGCAACGGCGTGCGCTCGTGGTGGTCGGTCGCCTCCAGGTCGAGCCCGGCCGCGAGGAGCCTGGGCAGCAGCGGCTCATGGTCGAGCAGGTGGAGCACGTGCAGCAGGGTGCGCCGGCCCCCGTCACGGACCCGGGTGTCGAACCCGGCGTCGAGCAGCCGCAACACCCCCGGCGTGTCCCCGTGCTGGGCCCGCAGGAACAGCTCCCGCCGCTGCTCGCGCAGCGCCTTCGGCAGCCGGCCCGTCCCGCTCGTCCAGGCGTCCTTCGCGGCGACGCAACCGGCCACCGCCCCGCCGAACGCTCCCAGCGCGCGCTCACGTCGGCATTCCGCCTCGTCGTGCGGTATGGACGGGCCGGGCCCCACCAGGTGCCACTCGCCCCGGCAGCGGACCCGGAACGGGGCCGGCTCGGCGGCCTCGGGAGGTCCCTGGGACGGGACGGGGGCCGCGGGAAAGAACGCGGCGTGCACCAGCGGGTGCAGGGCGTCCGGGTCCATCCGGCCGGTGCGCAGCAGGTCGAGGTCGGGCAGCCGCCGCCAACGCGCCTCGGCCAGAACGGGAAGGCACTCGGCCGTCTTCTCGCGTACCGTGTTCACCAGCCGTACCCGTGCCCCGTCGTGTCCAGTCTCGACCCGCAGCCGGTAACACCCGTCATAGGGGATGAACACGGTGCCGTGCCCGGCCAGCCGCATTTCCTCGGCCAGGCGCGTCATGGCCAGCGGTGTGACCGCCAGTACCTCCGTCACGGTCGACGAGTACCAGCACTTCTCCTCAGGAGGGGTGAAGTCCAGTTTGATCCCCGCAGCCGCGCACGCGGCTTCGATCTCCCCGCGCTCACGTAGCAGAGTGACCCACTCCGTGTTCCGCGCCTGGTCGGAGCTCGAACCCGACGGCAGTTCCTCAACCGTCAGAGGCGTGCCGTCGGCGTGGAAGAAGGGGGCCCGGGTGGATCCGCCACATCGCTCCAGCAGTTCTCCGGTGCGGCGCGCGTCCCACAGGTGCCGCATGCCCGTCCAGTCCTGGTGGTTCTGCCGTAAGTCGACGGGTCCGAACGCCAGGGTCAGGCGTTGCGGCCCGTCGGCTCTCTCCAGCGGCGCGATGTGCAACCACGGCCCGGCCGGGCTCACGGGACGCGGCTCGCCCGCCGTAGCCCGCGGCGCTCCCCCGACGAGGTCCGACAGGAGCACGGTCTCCCCCGGCCGGATCGTCGTGCGGCCGCACTGCACGCGCGGCAGGTGCCAGCGCAGCAGGTCGGGCACCAGGTTCACCAGGTCGTCCTCGATCGCGGCGGCGGCCTGCGCGCCGTAGCGGGCCGCGATGTCGCCGAGATCGAACGCGACGTCCACCCCCGCCGCCGCGCACGCGCCTCGCCAGTCTCCGGCGGCCCGCCGCTCGGTCGCCTGCCGGATCATCCAGCGGGGCACGGCGTAGCGGCGGATGCGCTGCCAGGCGTGGACCTCCCCGGGCAGGCAGAACGGTGGGGTCACCGGTACACGCTTCCGATCGCACGCAGGTCGGGGTGCGCGGGCGAGGACGGCCGCAGGCGCTGCGCCAGAGCGCGCTTCACCCTCCTGGGCAGGCCCGGCCCCAGCCCGACGTACTCCAGCCGGGTGCCCTCCCCGACGGCGGCCAGCAGCGTCTTCGCTCCCCGGCCGGTGAAGGAGGTGTGGCGCAGTTCGAGCCGCCGCAGCGGGCTGCCGGGGAGCGCGCCGGCCAGGGCGGCGACGCCGGCGTCACCGGTGTGGTTGCAGGACGCGCCGAGGGTGCGCTGCGACGGGGGCCGGCCGAGGTCCAGGCTCTCGATGCCGTCGAGGGCGTCCGCCAGCGCGCGTACGCCGCCGGGGCCGATGCCGTTGCCTCCCAGCCCGAGCCGGACGGGCCTGGCGGGGTCGGCCACCGCGGCCAGCGCCGCCACGCCGGTGTCGCCCAGGTGGTTGGCCGGGAGGTAGAGCTCACGCACGCCGGCGTCGCGGACCAGCGCGGCGAGCAGGCCAGCCGATTCCGGGCCGAGCCCGTTCCCGCCGAGGAAGAGCCGTTCGACGGGGTGTGACCGGTCCGGCAGCACCGCCAGGAGAGCGCGCAGGCCCTGCGGGGTCAGCCCGGTGTTGACCAGGTCGAGGGTGCGGATCGCGGTGTTGCGGCGCAGCATCCGGGCGAGCGCGCGGACCCCGGCGTCGCCGATCGGGTTGCGCTTGAGCCACAGGCCGCGGACGCCGTCGTCGTCGCCCAGTCGCTCGGCGAGCGCCGCGGCGCCGTCCGCGTCGATCCGGTTGCAGCCCAGGTAGAGCGTCCTGAGACCGTGCCCGTCCACCAGGGCACCGGCGACCGAGCGGGCGCCTTCGGAAGCGATCCCGTTGGTGCCCAGGAGCAGGTGCACGGCGTGCGGGGAGGCCGCCGCGGCCGGCAGGATCCTGGCGGCGCCGCGCGGGCCGAGCCCCTGCTTGCACAGGTCGACCCGGCCGTCGGGCTGGAGCGTGCCGAGCGGGAACGCCTCGGCGGCCTCGACGGGCCGCGACGCGGCCAGCCGCGCGATCAGGAGGTCGAGGTCGGCCGCGTCGGCCGGGGGAACGTCCGGGTGCTCGATGGCCGGGCACCGGACGGGTGCCGGTTCCGTCATCGTCACCGCTCCAGCGTGCGAAGACCTGCTCGGGTCTCCACCGGGTCGGGCACCATCACTCTCCTGCTGCGGGTGGGGCGGAGGGCAAGGCCGGTCGGATTCGAACCGACGTCATCCGGCTTGCCAAGCGGGCGCGACGACCTCTGCGCTACGGCCTTGCCGCCCGGCAGCCTAACGGATTTCGGACGTCTCCCTGCGCTGCGAATCCCGCCCCACCCTCACGAAGGGGCCCTTCGGCCATGCATACGGACATTCGACGGCCAGGAGACCCAGCCGTCCGGCCGCCTTCGGCCATGCATACGGATATTCGGCTCCGGCGTGGGGTGTGCGGGTGCGGAGCGGGAGCCCGGACGGGCCCCGGCCGGATGACCGGGGCCCGTCGTGCGGTCCGCGCACGAACCGCGCACTGCCCACGAGGCCCCACGGGCCGGGCGGGTCAGGCGCGGGCGTAGATGCGGTGGACGAATTCGGCGAGCTTGCTGTCGGGCAGCTCCTTGGCCAGGTCGGCTTCGCTGATCATGCCGACGATGCGGTGGTTCTCGATCACCGGAAGGCGCTTGACCTGGTGTTCCTCCATCTTGTCCAGCGCCTCCTCGACGCTGGTGCCGGCGTCCACCCACACCAGCCCGTGGGCCAGTTCGCCTGCTGTGGTCCGCTCGAGGTCCTTGCCCTCGGCGCAGCACTTGATCACGATGTCCCGGTCGGTGATGATCCCCTTGAGCCGGTCGTCGTCCCCGCAGATCGGCAGCGCGCCGACCCCCATGTCACGCATCATCTGTGCGGCCATGCGCAGGGTGTCGTGCTCGCCGATGCACTCGGCGCCCTGGTGCATCACGTCCCGTGCCGTCTTGCCGGTTCCTGTCGTCGCCATCGGTACCCCCCGAAAGGATCGATGAGCTGTTTGTGGGTGTTCCTACCCAATTATCCGAAACACTTGGCCGCAGGACCGATCCGGCACATCACCAGAGGGCGCCGCCGGTGACGCCCCGCGTCAAAGCCACCCCGGGCATCCCCCGCGACCCCGGGTGCGACGGGCCCGCGGCCGCCGTGCACGGCGTGCACGGCGTGCACGGCGATCCGCCGGAGGTGTTCGCCCGTGCCGGCCGTCGACCGGACGACGCCGGACCTAGTCGAGGAAGGCGTGCAGGCCGACGACCGCGGCACCGGCGGCGCTCAGGCCCGCGACGACCGCGAGTGGAGCGAGGACGCCGCCCATGTACGACAGGACGCCTATCAGGATTCCGACGCCGACCGCGGCGAAGAGGATCACCAGGGTCCTGAGCGTGAGCAACGGCGGCTTCGCCGGTGGTGGGGTGGCGCCCTTCGGCGCGGTACGGTGAGACATGAAGACCTCTTCGTGACATTGAGTGTCCGACGGCTCCCCGCCTGGCCGCGGGGGCCGTTGCTTTCGCGACGACCGCGCCGGTATCGGCAACCCTTTCCTCACCCCCTACCGGGTTTTCGCATTCTCACCACCCCCGCCGGGGAGGTGGTGTTCGCCCCGCCCAGGCCCTCTCCCTTCGCCCGGAGAGGCCGGGGCCGCGTTCTCGGCGGTGCACGCGAGACCCGGCCGCACGACGGTCGACGGACCCCCGGAGGCGGAGAGCGTGAAGCGCGACGCCCGCCGGGCAGCGGACCGCCGGCGACGACGCACCACCGCGGACACCGAAGCGGGATCGACCGGTGGAGTCAGGCTTCCATCAGCCTATCGAACGACTGTTCGATCAGACGAGTCGATTGACGCAAACTCAGGGTGATTAATTTCCGGCATAGCGTCACGAGACAATGATCCGCCAGTACAGACGATCTTTTATTGCAGACATTTATGGCACTCATTCTTTTTGTCCAACTTATCCGTATGGATGCTTTTTCCGGATAAGCAGGAATTTCGGGGAACGGCTCCGGGAAACCGGTCCGCCGGCCGAAGGAACGAACCGCGGCATACCACGCACGGCCTACCGCACCGGGTGGACGATCAGCGGGCCCGTCCACCCGGCGCGGCAGACGGAACCAACCGCGCGCCTGACGACGCGAGGGCCGCCCCGGCCTAGTTTTTTCCTGGTACGGGGCGGCCGGATGCCTCCCCGACCCTCACAAGGGAGGTTCCACATGTGGAAGCGCCTGCTCACGATCACCGCTGTGGCGGCCGGGATGACGGCCGGCTCCGTCGGGGCGGCGGTCGCCGGGGTTCCGGGCTCCGCGGCCGGACTGCCCGCCGCCTCCATGCCCGCGGCCGGGGTCCCGCTGGCCGCGGCGGGCACGGCACCCGCCTGCATCAAGCGGTGGGTGAACAACTCCTGGTCGGCGAGCGCCAGGAACGACTGCGGGAAGAACATGTACGTGAAGATCATCATCAACAACGGTGACGACAGCGGCTGCCGCGGCCTCACCCCCGGCGCGACGATGACCCACCGGCACGCCACCGGCAGCTACGACAAGACCGTCACCTGCTGAGACCGGCACGCCTCCCCGCCGCCACCGCCCGTACCCGCAGCTCGGGCGGTGGCGGCGGCTACGACGCGCTCCGCGTGTGCGCCGGCTCCGACGCCCGGCGATCCGTCCGGATCACCGCCGTCGTTCACGAGAAGGCGTCCCGTCGGGCGGAGCCCCTGGCTGCGGGGCAACGGCCCCCCGTCATCGACGGCCTCGCAGGGAAAACCACCCCACTCCTGATCTTTAAGCGATTCTGTGGTTTTTGGCGTGGATTCTTTCGCTTGTGGTGTTCAGTCGGGATGCTGCACCCTGGCGGAGGCACAGACGCGGATGCCGGTGACCGTCCGACCGACGGTGAGCCGGAGATCAGAGAGAAGGCAGGCACGATGCGGCGCGACGAGACTCTTCTGCTGGGCGGGGACCTTCCCGTGAGACGCCTCGGCTTCGGTGCCATGCGGCTCACCGGCCCGGAGGCGTGGGGGCCGCCGGCGGACCGTCAAGCGGCCGTCGCCGTGGTGCGCAGGGCGGTCGAGCTGGGCGTGACCTTCATCGACACCGCCGACGCCTACGGTCCGGGCATCAGCGAAGAGATCATCGCCGAGGCCCTGCACCCCTACCCGGACGGCGTGGTGGTGGCCACCAAGGCGGGGCAGAGCCGTCCCAGCCAGGCGGAGTGGAAACCCCTGGGACGCCCGGAGTACCTGCGCCAGCAGGCCGAGCTGAGCCTGCGCCGGTTGCGGGTCGAGCGCCTCGACCTGTTCCAGTTGCACCGTGTCGATCCCCAGGTGCCCCTGGCCGATCAGGTCGGGGCCCTCAAGCAACTGCAGGACCAGGGCAAGATTCGTCATATCGGGCTGTCCGAGGTGACCGTCGCCCAGATCAAGCAGGCCCGCGACATAGCGGACATCGTCAGCGTGCAGAACCGGTACAACCTCACCGCCCGCGGTTACGAAGAGGTTCTGCACCACTGCGCACGCGAGGGCATCGCCTTCATCCCCTGGGAACCCATCGCCGACGGCGCGCACGCGGAGGCCGGCGGCCCGCTCGCCGCGCTCGCCCGCGACCTGGGAGCCACCCCCGCCCAGCTGTCACTGGCCTGGCTGCTCCACCACTCCCCCGCCCTGCTTCCCATCCCCGGCACCTCACGCGTCTCCCACCTGGAGGAGAACCTCGCCGCCGCCGACATCGAGCTCACCCCCGAGCAGATGAGCCTGTTCCCGGCCCTCGGCTGACCCCCGGGCCCTCGCCCGGCCCTCGTCTGCCCCCGGGCCCCTGCCCGGCCCCCGGCTCCGGCGCGGGGCCGCCGCCCGCCGCCGTGCGGCGAAGACACGGGCTGGAAGACCGCCGGACCGATCGGAGACGGACCATGTTCGATCTCGACCAACTGGAGGCCCTGCGGGCGGTGGCGCGTGAGGGGTCGCTCACCCGTGCCGCCGACCTGCTGCACCTGTCTCCCTCGGCGGTGTCCCAGCGGCTGGCCAGGCTGGAGAAGGAGATCGGCCAGCCGGTGCTCCAGCCGCACGGCCGGACCGTGCGGCTCACCCCCGCGGCCCAACTGCTCGCGCAGCGGGCCGACCAGATCCTCTCCCTCGTCCATCGTGCCCACGCCGAGCTGGAACACCATCGGGGGCTGGTCGTCGGCTCCTTGTCCGTCGCGGCCTTTCCCACCGCGGTCCGCGGGCTGCTGCCCCATGCCATGCGTGCCCTGACCGCACACCACCCGGACCTCCGGCTCCACATCCACGAGCAGGAAGCCGAGCAGTCCCTCCCCCTGCTCGCCCGCTCGGACCTGGACGTCGCCATCGTGCAGGACTGGGTGAACCGGCCCCTGCCCATCCCCCGGGACCTCGGCACCGAGCCCTTGCTGGAAGACACCGCCGACCTCGCCCTGCCCGCCGGCCACCCCCTGGCCGGTCGCGCCACCGTCGGCATCGCCGAGATCGCCGACGACTCCTGGATCTCCTGGGGCCCCGGAAACCTGTGCCACGACTGGCTCCTGGACACCCTGCGTGCCCACAACCACCAACCTCGCATCGCCCACACCGCCGCCGAATACTCCACCCAGCTCACCCTCGTCCACGCCGGGCTGGGCATCGCCCTCATCCCCCGCCTGGGCCGGGAGCCCGCCCCCTCAGGAGTGCGGATCCTTCCCGTCACCCCCGCCCCCACCCGCCGCGTCTACGCCGCCTACCGCCGTGACGGCGAACGACGCCCGGCCCTTCGCGCCGTCCTGGCGGCGCTGCGCACCGTCGCGTCCCGCCTCCAGGACGAGGACCGGGGCTGAGGCCCGGCCCGCACGCCCGCGCGCACGAGGAGGATGCTCCGCCGGATGAACGCTCGGCCACCGCCTTCGCGTCCGGCCCGCGCGCACGAGGAGGATGCCGCCGGTGGCGCGGCGGGCGGCCGGCTCGGGCCGGCCGGCGTTCCTGCCGGACTCCACGCGGAGCTCGGCCGCCCTCACCCGCCCGGTCGCCGAGCTCGACCGGAACGCCGCCCGCCCGGTGGCGGGAAATAGGGCGGAAGAAGGGGATATGCCGGTGCTACCCTTCCGAAGCCGGCCGCGGGACTCCGGTGCGACTTCCGGAACCCGCCTGTAAAGCGATGATTCGCAGTTCGTGCCCCCATTCCCCGGCCGGCCTCGCACATCGACCCGGAGGCGACGATCGAGGCTCACATCGAGACCAACGCGGATCTGATCGCCGCCGACGACGTCCTGCTGTTCGTGAACGCGGCGATCACCTCCACCGGCCAGCGGGAGTTCCACTCCGGCGCGGACGAGCAGAGCCTCTCGCTGGACTTCCTGCATCGATACCTGATGGGCAACTACCGCGACCTGTACGCGGCCACCCTCGCCCTGGACGTCAACGACCACAACGCCGTACTGATCGCCCGGAACCTGCTGGCCACGACGGCGGAGGCGGAGGCGGACCGGCGTCACGTCGAGGGGCGTCTGATCGCCCGGCGGCTGGCCCTGCTGCCACCGCCCCGGGTGTACGGGTTGTTCCGCGCGCTGCGCCGCGCCAGGGTCAACAACCGGCGCACCAGGGCGATCATGCGGGACTGGCTGGCCGCCCGTCCCGACCTCGCGTTCGACGCGGTGAAGTACCGCGGCGCCGTCAGGGACGTGGTCCGCCACGCCCACCTGAGGCCGGGCGGAGAGCTGGGGCCGTTCCTGTTCACCCCGCACCGGCCAGCCGCCTACACCACGCCGATCCTGGAGACCTGGCGGCGGGCCCACTACGAGCAGGCCGCGCTGTACAAGCTGCCCTACACGGTGGCGGAGGGCTTCGCGGCGAAGCACCGCATCGCACGCGCCGCCTTCCTGGAACGCATCGCACCCCGGCTCACCCGGCTGGAGCGCCTGCGCCTGCAGGAGTCGGCGCGCGGCCTGGGGGCCGACGCGGTACGGGCCGACCTGGCCACGATGCCGCTGACCCGGTTGGCGTCATACGTGCTCGCCCTCCCTCTGGACGACCGCGTGCGCCGCCGCGCCGAGCTGACGGCGGCGCTGCGCACGGCCGCCCTGCGCATCGCGGGCGACCAGGCCGGACGCTGGGGCACGGTGGTCGCCGTTCTCGACGACAGCTTCTCCGCGTACGGCTCGGGGCACAAGCGCCGCCGTCCGCTCGCCGTCGCGCTCGCCTGCCATTTCCTTCTGGAGGCGCTGGCCCGCGAGTACACGCCGCTGTGGCTGTCGGGCCGCTCGGACGCGCTGCTCACCCATCCGTACGGGGCGACACCGCTCGGTGAACGTATCCTCGACGGCCTCGAACACCGGCCCGGGCGCCTCGTCATCGTCTCCGACGGATGGGACAACTCACCGCCGGGGCTCGCGGAGGAGGTGCTGCGGATCTGGCGCACCCGGCTCGACCCGCACCGCACATGCGCCGTCGTGCACCTCAACCCGGTGTACGACGCCGCCGACTTCGACGTACGACGGCTGGCGCCCACCGTCCCGACCGCCGGGATCCGCGACGCCGAGAACCTGGTCGCGCTGGTGGAGCTGGCCCAGTTCGCGGAGGGACGCACCGGGCTCCCGGAACTGCGCGCTCACCTGACACGCCGCGTCGAGGAGTTCCTGCGGGAGGACGCATGACGGACCTCGCTCTCACCGGGCTGCACACCCGGCCCGCGCAGGCCTGGGGCGGTGTACGGCTCGTCCCGCTGGTCCGCCGGGAGCCGATCGAGGACCTGCGGCTCGACGCCCGGCTCCACGACGCCGAGTTCGGCGTCGTGGAGGTGGATCCGCGGACCGTGTACTCCTCCTACATCCCTCACGGGTTCGTGGCGAGCTGGACGCGCGACGGCACCCCCGCCGCGGCGTACGGAACCCAGCTGCGGGGGCCGGCGGAGCGCGACCGCGCACCAAGCCGGATGCCGCTGCGGTTCCACCGCCGCATGGCCCGCCGGGCCGGCCGGAACCGGCTGCGCTTCCTGCCTCTGCACCTGGCGCTCGAGGGTTACCTGGCGCTGCACTTCGGCGGGCCGGAGATCGCGTGGGAGGAATGGTCGCGCCGCGCGATCAACCGCGGCCTCTCCCCCCGCGTCGAGGAGGCGTACACGGGCGCCGCGGTCGAAGGCCTGCACGACGCCCTCCGCGTCTTCGAGATCCACCCCGGCCAGTGCGGCGTCCTGGTCTACGCCGCGGACGCGCTCGCCGCCGCGTTCGTGGTTCCGCACCCCGACGACTACCGTGCCCTGCACGCCACCCTCGTGCACGACCTGTACGGCGAGTTGATCTACCACTACGCGATGCTCAGCGGGCCGGTGCCAGATTTCCGCGCCCGCATCGTGGACGCGACGGTGCGCTCGCTCGCCGATCTGCGCGTCCAGGCCCGCCGGCAGCAGGAGGAGTGGGCGGCCTTCCACGACCAGGTCATGGCCGGCGGGCTGCTGGACGCGGACTACACGTATCAGCGCGTCCACGAGATGGGCGGCTACCGCCTGTCCCGCTTCCTGCCGCCCTTCGAACGGCGGCGTGAGAACCACATCGGCGAACTCATCACCGACGGCGCCGGCCGGCTCGCCTACCTCAAGACGTTCCGCCTGTCGGAGAACCAGGTCCGGCGCGGTCATCTGCTGACCCGGCTCGCCGCCTGCGGCTGGAACCTGGCCGACACCGCCGCCGCGCTCGACGTGACCGAGCCTGAGCTCGGCCTGCGCGTCGAAGCCGCGGGCTTCGGTCACCTCCTTCGCCAGGACGTCCTCGACCGCTACCGCGCCCGGGTCCGACACGGCCGCCGGTGACCGAACGGGACGACCGGAAGCTCACAATCCCAGCGGTGACGATCGGTCTCGGGGAGGTCGGCGCGCTTCACCCCGGCGCGCTTCACCCCGGCGCGTGGACACCGGCGGTCACGCAGCGGCAGTGATCGCCTCCCAAGCGTCCTTTCTCTCCGGGGATTCACGTGGACGCACGATATTTTTCGACATCGGTGCGCGGAAAATCCCTTTCAAAACCGAATGTTCATTCGTTTACAAGCCGGCCCCAAGAGGTTCACCCGAGACTTCTCTCACAGAGAGGAGAAGGAAACGACGCCTCGTTCGGCCGGCGGCGATCACAACACCCGCATCACAATATTTGCCTCGAACAGCCTAAAAGGCATATTAGTCCAGCAAAATTCATGAAACAGTCACCGTATCTACTGGTGGTCAGGGTGAAGGCATGGATTTCCGGGTTCTCGGTCCCTTCGAAGTGCGTGACACCGGCGCCTCCATCGGTCTCGGCGGGCCACGGCAGCGCGCCGTCCTGGCCCGGCTCGTGGTCGCGGCCGGCGCGGTCGTCTCGACGGACACGCTGATCAACGACCTGTACCGCGGCACGCCCCCGGCGACCGCCCTCGCCTCGCTTCACGTCTACGTGTCGAATCTGCGCCGCTCCCTGGAGCCGGGACGAGCCCCGCGGACAGCCCCCCGGCTCCTCGTCGCGCGACGGCCCGGCTACCGGCTCGCCACGACCGACGTCGACGCGCTGCAGTTCGGCAGGCTCGTGTCCGACGCGGAGCAAGGTCCCTCCCTACGGACGCTCGCCCTCCTCGACGAGGCGCTGGCGCTCTGGCGCGGCCTGCCGTACGGCGAGTTCGCGGGCGAGCTGTGGGCGGTCACCGAGGTGAACCGCCTGTGTGAGCTGCGCCTGGCGGCCGTCGAGCGCCGGGCGCGGGCGCTGCTGGATCTCGGCCGGCCCCAAGCGGTGATCCACGACCTGGAAACCGAGATCGGTGAGCACCCGCTGCGAGAGCGGCTGTGGTGGTTGCTGACCCTCGCGCTCTACCGCGACGGACGGCAGGCCGACGCGCTGGGAGCGCTACGCCGGGCCAGAAGGCTCATCGCCGACCAGATCGGGCTGGATCCCGGCCCTGATCTGCGGGCGTTGGAGGAGGACATCCTCCGTCAGAACCCGTCGCTCGCCCCTCCGCCCGAACCCGTCTCGGTCACATCGGCCGCAAGAGCCGCGACCTCCCTGCGAGCCCCCACCGCCGAGAAGAAACCCTCACACGGGCGGGACCTTCAGCTCGCCGAGATGGAGGCCGTGCTCAGCCGCGGAACCGTGAACGCCATTGCGGTGAGCGGCGAACCGGGCATCGGCAAGACCTGGCTCCTGGACGCCTTCCGCGAGCGGTGCGCCGAGTCGGATCACCTCGTGCTCTGGAGCGGCTGCCAGCATTTCGAACGGACCCTTCCCCTCAGACCGTGGATCACGGTTCTCAAAACGCTGGCGCGGGTCCACCCCGCTCCCGACCGCCGGGCCCTGGCCGGGCTTCTCGACGAAGAGACACCCGAGGGCTCGACGGAGAGAGCGCGGCTCCGGCGTCACCGGGCGATCGCCGAATGGCTCGCCGCCGCGGCCCGGACGCGACCACTTGTGATCATCATGGACGACCTGCACTGGGCGGACCAGGCGACGCTGGAGCTGATCGGCGACGTGGTCGCACTCATCGTCGAGGAGGGGGAGGACGTTCCGCTCACCCTGGTGACCGCCTACCGGGACAGCGCGCAGCCTTCCGGCATCGACGCCCTGCTCAACAGGTGTGCCCGCCATGACCTGCTTCGCGTCCGCCTCGACGGTCTCGACCCGGCCGCGGTCCGGGAGATCGCGGCCGGCCTGGGCACCGAGATCGACGAGGCGACGGCCCACACGCTCACCCACCGCACGGCGGGCAATCCCTTCTTCGTCCGGGAGACCATCCGGGCGCTCGCCCGGGGTCGCCCGCTGAACACGGTTCCCGACTCGGTGGTCCACCTGATCCGCCAGCGGCTCGCGGCCGCCGGCCCGCACGTGAGCGACGTCCTGCAGGTGGCAGCCGTGATCGGCAGAGAGTTCGATGCGGACGTCGTGGCCGAGGTACGGCCGGGACCCGTGTACGACCTGCTGGACCAGGCGGTCACATCAGGGCTGGTCGTGACCGTGGCGAACCGGATGGCCTTCGCGCACGACCTGGTGCGGGAGACCCTCCTCCAGGAGATCCCGCCCCTGCGTAAGGCGATCATCCATCGAGATACGATGAACGTCCTCGCCACCCGGCCGGGCGTCGACGTGGCGGTCATCGCCCAGCACGCCATCGAGGCCGGTCCGACGGCGTACGGGGAGGCGGCCCGCTGGGCGGCCGCGATGGCCGAACAGGCGAGCCTCCGCCTCGCCTACCGCGAGGCGGCCACGTGGTGGTCCCGCGCGGTGGAGGCCCACGGCGCCACCGCCGGGGACCCCGCCGATCACGTCGGACTACTGCTCCACCAGGTTCACGCGCTGCTGGAAGCGGGCGACGTCCTCGCCGCCAGACACGTGCGCGGCCAGGCGATACGCATCGCCGGCCGCGTGGACGGGCGAGAGCGTCCCATGCTGGTCGCGCGGGCTCTCACCGCGCTCAACGCTCCCTGCATATGGAATCTCCGCAATCCCTACGAGGCGGTGGAACTCCGGCTGGTCCACCGGTTCGAGCTGGCGCTGCGCGCGCTCCCCGGCGACAGCGGGGCCGAACGCGCGCGGCTGCTCGGCGGTCTGGCGCAGGAACTCTACGACGGGACCGACGACCCCCGCTGTCACACCTATTCGGCGGAGGCGGTCGAGATCGCCCGGCGGTATGAGGACCCGTATCTCCTGATGCGGCTCCTCAACGCGCGCTACCTCTCCATACCCAGCGCCATCTACCCCCGGCAGGTGCTGCGTATCGCCGAGGAGCTGGAAGACCTGGCCCTGAGGACGCAGACGCCCGAGTTCGAGCTGACCGCATGCATGATGCTGACCCACCGCCGGTTGGAGGAGTTCGATCTGGCGAGAGCGGACGAGGCCGCCGAACGCTGCGACGCCATGCTGGCCCGGACACCCCTGCCATGGCCGCGTTTCCAGCACACCCTGTGGCATGCGGGACGACTCGTGCTCGCGGGCCGGTACGACGAGGCCGAGGACCTCTACGCCGAGGCCGACCGGCAGACCGAGCGGATCGGCATGTGGTGCCGGAACGCGGTGGTCCCCCTCGGCCGCATCCTCCTGCAGTACCAGCGTGGACGCATCACCGAGGCGGCTGCGCTGATCGACTCGGTGGCCGGTGTCAACCCCGGCGGTGACCAGGCGCTGCGTGTCCTGCTGCTCTGCGCGCAGAACAGGGTGGAGGAGGCACGCGACCTGACCCTGGACGGGTGGCCCACGCTTCCCCGCGACTGGTCATGGCTGACCTATACCTGTCTCCAGGGAGCCGCGCAGGCGGCGGTCGGTGACATCCGGGCGTGCGCGGCCACCTATTCGGCTCTGCTGCCCTACAGCGGGCGGATATCAGTGGGCGCCGCCATCGCCTTCCTCGGCCCCGTGGACTGGTTCCTCGCCTCGCTCGCCTCCGCGATCGGGGACCGGGACGCGGCGGTACGGCATCTGGCCACGCTCGCACGGCTCGCCGGAGAAGCGGGACTGCCGGCCTGGCGAGACCGCGCGATGAACCCGGACCCGTCCTCACCCGGATGGCATCGGCCGCTGTCGCAGGCGAGATGACGGGAGCCGGGCGAGCCGGAAGACGCCAAGGCGGCCCCGGCACACGCCAGGGCCGCCGGGGACTACCTCAAACCCACTTGAACTCCAGCGAGATGCCCATGCCCGGAGGAATGGACGCGCTCGGGACATTGCCCCTGCTGCCGGCGCTGATGTTGTAGTAGGAGTCGACGTAGTCGTCGTCGTCCTTCGTCAAGTCGCCGGGCAGGGCCGCGATGATCTTGTCGGCCAGCGGGATGTACTGCCCGTTGCCGCTGGCGGCGAGCGCCGCCTCCACGACGGCGCGGGCCAGCCCGGACAGGTCCGTGTTGTCGTCATGCTCCATGAAGACCACGTCCAGCGAGGTCCACGTGAAGTTGTTCCACTCGATCAGGGTCTGGTGCGGGTAGTAGGTGGCGTTCTCCTTCTGGATGTACGGCATCCAGACCTGGTCGACACGCGCCTTGCCGTCACTGCCCAAGCCCGTGACCCAGGCGTAGATCTCCGGGCTGCCCTTGTACCAGGGCTCGTGGTCGTTGATGTTCCGGACGACTTCGAGAGTCTGCACCGGTCGCAGACTGCCGGCCTCGTTCTGCTGGGATTGAGGCTGGGTCTGGGGCTTCTCGGTGCCCGTCCGGTCGGCTCCGCCGACGCCCGCCTCGGTCAGGCGCTGCCGGACGAAGCGCTGTGCCAGCTCGACGGACTTCTGCTCGTCGAGGCCGACCACGAGCACCGGACGCTTGGGGGCCTTGACGGCGTCGAGTTCCTGGCTGCGGCCGTTCACGTCGAAGGCGGCGACGGTGCGGACCGTCTTCTCCTCACTCGACGGGGTGGCCATCACCAGCGTCTCGCCCGCCGAGATCCGCTTGGCCATCTTCGGGTCGATCCGGATCTGCAGCAGCGACTCCTCTGCCTGGACGCCCTTGAGCTTGAGGATCTCGTCGTTGGCGTTGCGCGCGTACCCGGCGACGTCCTGCGCGCCAGGCACCGAGTCGAGCAACGCCACCAGGTCGGCCTGGCCGTCGCCGGTCAGCTCGCGGATGAGCGCGTCCCGGAAGCGCTGCTCGCCCAGGCGGCGCGCCACTTCTTCGGCGAGGTGACGCTTGTAGCCGTCCATGGCGGCCGCCCGGTCGGCGGCGGACGTGTCCGCCGCCGACGGCTGGGGCGGCGCGGCCATCGCGGCGGGCGAGGCGGCGACGCCGGCGAGGGTGGTGGCCAGGGCGAGTGCGGCGATCGTGGCGGTCTTCTTCACGTGGACCTTCCTCACGTATGGGGGAGACGGTCCGAGCGGAGACCGGTGGGTCCGGCGGGACGGCGTCACGGTGGACGCGCGTCGCCGTCGGACGGGAACCGGTGCGGCGCTCGGGCAACATCAGCACCGCGGCGGCCGCGTGAACGACGTCCACACCGCGCGGTGGCTCCGGTGCTGAAGCAGCGTCACACCAGGACCTTGTGAGGCACTTATAGTGCTGTGCCAGTTTTGCCGTGCCGCTGTCGCGGGTGGTGCACCTGCCCCGTCACCGGCACTCTTCCGGTTCCCCGACGAATGGCGGGCCGGTCCCGCCGAGCGACCGACGCCTACAGCCGTGCAGGGCTTGTGAGGTCACAAGGGGCCTTTCAGTCCGGGCCCGGCCCACCTCGCCCCGGGCCCGGCCCACGCTGTCGCGGGAACGGCTCACGTCTCCGCGAGGACACGGCGCAGGACAGCGACCGTCGCATCCGGCCGCTCGGCCTCCATGCCCAGCCGGTTCATGATGTGCCAGTGCCGCTCGACGTCGGCGGGCTTGTCGAGGTAGAGGGCGCCGGTGGGCTGCTCCAGATAGACGATGTCGGACAGCTCTCCCTCGGGGAAGCGCAGGATGACGGCGGACCCCGTGGCGCCCGCACCGGCCCCCGCGGCGAACGGCAGGACCTGGACGGTGACGTGGCCCAACTCGGCGGCCTCGATGAGATGCCGGAGTTGGGCACGCATGACCTCGGTCCCGCCGACCCGGCGGCGCAGCGCGGCCTCGTCGACGACCACCCACAGGCTGACCGGCTCGGGCCGCCGCAGCAGGTGCCGGCGGCCCATGCGCAGCTCGACGCGGCGCTCGATCTCCGCCTCGGACGCCTCCGCGTGACCGGCCCGGATCAGGGCACGGGCGTAGTCCTCGGTCTGCAACAGCTCGGGGACGAACTGCGCGTCGTAGCAGCGGATCAGCGAGGCCGCCTGCTCCAGGCCGAGGTAGGCGTCGGACCAGGCGGGCACCACGTCGGCGTAGGCGTGCCACCAGCCTGGCGCGTTGGCCTGCTCGACCAGGGCGAGCAGAGCCTCGCGCTCGGCGTCTTCGGTGACGCCGTAGAGGGTCATCAGGTCGGCCACGTCACGCCGTTTGAACCCGGTCCGGCCCAGTTCCAACCGGCTGATCTTGGACGGCGACGCCCTGATGGCCTCCCCCGCCTCCTCACTGGAGATGTTGCGGGCCTCGCGCAGACGCCGCAGCTGAGCGCCGACGAGCATTCGCACCACCGTGGGCCCCGCCTGCCGATGATCCGGGCCGTGGCCGCCGGTCTGTGCATCCGTTACCCCGATGGCGCGCAAATCCGCTCCCCGTATCGTGATCCGCCGTTGTCCAGAGTCTTCAAGATTCTCATGCGCTGCGGCGGCACGCAGCCCGCCGGTCCCGTTTCACGGGAATCCGACGTCGCGACGGGGGAGATGACATGATCATGGAGGTTCCGGTGATTCCGCCCAGCGGCTCGCCGGGAACCGCACTCCGGCCGCCCGGCGCGGTGACGCCGGGCGACCCGCCCGCACGATCCCGAGGAGGACCCGTGGACGACGGCCAGACCCCTGCCGAGGCCGACGAGCTGAACCCGCACATCGCCCACAACGCCAGGGTCTGGAACTACTGGCTGGGCGGCAAGGACCACTACCCGGCCGACCGGGAGGTCGGCGACCGCGTCTTCGGGATGTTCCCCAACATCGTCCACGTGGCCCGCGCCGACCGGGCGTTCCTGGGACGCGCGGTCCGTCATCTGGCCGGCGAGGCGGGCGTGTCCCAGTTCCTCGACATCGGCACCGGGCTGCCCACCGTGGACAACACCCATGAGGTCGCCCAGCGGGTACGCCCGGAGTCGCGGATCGTCTACGTCGACAACGACCCGCTGGTGCTGTTGCACGCCCGTGCCCTGCTGTCCGGCACGCCCGAGGGGGTCACCGACTACATCGACGCCGACGCCCGCGACCCGGAGGCGATCCTGCGGGCCGCGGCGAAGACGCTGGACTTCACCCGGCCGGTGGCGGTCATGCTGCTGGGCATCATGAACTTCGTCCTCGATGTGGCCGAGGCGCAGTCGGTGGTGCGCCGCCTGATGGCGGCGGTGCCCTCCGGCAGCTACCTGGCGCTGACCCACCCCACCGTGGAACTGGGCGGTGAGGCCAACATCGAGGCGATGCGCTTCTGGAACGAGCACGCGCGACCGCCGATCGTGGCGCGCACCGGCGAGGAGATCGCCCGGTTCTTCGACGGTCTGGAGCTGCTGGAGCCGGGCCTGGTGTCGTGCTCACGGTGGCGGCCCGAGGCCGTCGGCATCGGTGACGCCCCCGAGCAGGTGGCCCAGTACGGCGCGGTCGCGCGCAAGCCCTGATCCGGGAGGCAAACCCCGGCCGGGGAACACGAGCCCCGGCCCACGGGTGCGAGCCCCCCGGCCACAGGACATGGACCGAGGGGCGGGGATGCGGATCCGTCAGGGATACGGATCCGGCAACGGGAAGGAGATCCTCGTCGAGCACGAAGATCGGTGAGTGAGCGTCCGATCTCCGATCACCGGAGGTCAGCCGTTCACCGCGTGTCGCCTCGGCCGCCGCCTACCTGCGGCGAACACTCCGTAGCCGAGGCGACACGCCTTTCGACCGCTCGCCTACCGCGAGCGTCCGCTCAGATCGACCCGCTCACTCAGACCGACCCGGCCGTCGGCGTCAGCGATTGGTGAGCGTGGTGATCAGGGAGGCGAGGGTGACGCAGGTGCCTCCCCCGCACGGGAACAGAGCGTCCTCCGGCTCACCGGGAAGCATGTCCAGGGCGTTGATGTCGAGTTCCATCGCGTTTCTCCTTTCGTCGCGGGACCCCCGTCGATACTGCGGCGGTCTCCGTAACCGCCGGTCCGTCCGGCGGAGTCCGTGTGGCCGGCCCCGGCGTGGCGCCCGCCTGTGCCGCCTCACCGGCGCGGCGGGAACTTCCGTGCGGAGGCCGCCCGCCTACCGTGGGCACGGGGGCACCTCGTGCCGCCGATCCGATCCCGTCACAGGCCGAGCGGCGTGCCGTCCCCGTCGCGGCCCTGCCGGTACGCCGGATTCGTCGTGTGGGGACAGCGTCGCGCCGGGCACTTAACGATTGCTTGTGGCTGCCACGGCCAGAGGCGGCGAACGTCCTTAAGGACGCCATAAGTCCCCGCTGGCAGCCTGATCGGCATCCGGAGAAGACACGGAAGAACCGGTCATGAACGAGATCCGGGCAGCCACATGAGACGCATGGCTCGCCATCGGCACATGTCAGATGAGGACGAAGGGGACTCGGCGTTGTGAGTGAGCTCGCTGCGGCCATGGACGACATCTCCCACGTGGATCGTCACGTCCTGGCGGACATCGCCCGGACGACGTTGCGCCGCGTGACGAACGAGACGGGCGGCACGCACCTGGCCGTTGACAGCACACAGACCGAGGGCGTCCCGGGATGGAGGCTCACGGTCGGTTCGCCGTGGACGTACGCGACTCCGGCCGGACCGGCCACGCGGGCGCAGGGCTGGAAGCTCCACATATCGGCCACGCCGCTGTCGGCACCGCTGGTGCTGGCGCGCGCGGTACGGGTACTGGGGCATCGTCGCTGCCCGTTCAAGTACGCCACCACGGTGGACGAGCTGGCCCGGCTCGTGGGACGCAACCAGAACCGCGGCTCGGTGGGCAAGTTCATCACGGTGTACCCACCGGACGACGAGGCGGCCGTGGAGATCGCGGAAGCGCTGTACAGGGCCACCTACGGCCTGCCGGGCCCGCCGATCCTCTCTGACCGGGCCTACCGGCCGGGCGGTCTGGTGCACTACCGCTTCGGGGTGTTCTCCGTCCCGGGCGTGCTCGACAATGACGGCTACTACGCCTCACGGCTCGTCGCACCCGACGGCACCCATGAGACCGACGAGCGCAAAGCATGGTACTCCCCGCCGGCATGGGCGAGCTGCCCGTTCGACTCAGGTCGTGCCCCGGTCAGGACCACCGCGCCAGAGGCGGTCCTGCTGGCCGGCCGATTCGTCGTGCGCGAGGCGATCCGGCACGGCGCCAGGGGCGGGGTGTTCCTGGCGGAGGATCGCACGACCGGCGCCCAGGTGGTGATCAAGCGGGCACGCCCGCATCTGGGCGCCTGGCTCGACGGCCGCGACGAACGTGACCAGATGCGCCACGAGGCGCGCATGCTCGACCTGTTCGGACCGCTGGGTGTCACGACACGCAAGGTGCTGCTCTTCGAGCAGGACGACAACCTGTTCCTGGCACAGGAGCGCGTCGAGGGCACCGTGCTGAACGTGTGGTCGAACGGCGCCCACGGTGGGCGGCCGGCCCGCGATCGGCCGGACACCGTGCTGTCCGTCCTGCGGCGCCTGACCGAACTGGTCGCCACCGTCCACGGACGGGGCTACGTGCTGCGGGACCTGACGCCCGGCAACGTCATGGTGACCGCCGGCGGCGACTGCCGTCTGATCGACCTGGAGATGGCCGCCGTACCCGGCACTCCGGTCTCCCACGCCCACACTCCCGGCTTCGCGCCGCCCGAACAGACGGACTCAGCGCGGTACGGTCCCGCGCTCGGGGTGGAAGCCGACCTGTACGCGCTGGGGGCGACGATGCTGTCCGCGGTCACCTCCTCCCAGCCGCCCTACCTGAAGGATCAGCCCGCCGGGTCCCGCTCCTGGGACGAGCGGGTGGAAACGGTGACACTGGTCGCGAGCGCGGGCGACCCGACGGCGACCGCGCTCTCTCCGCTGGTCCTGGGCCTGATGCGGAAGGATCCCGCGCAGCGCTGGGATCTGCGGCGGGTGCGGGCGTTTCTCGATGGGATCGACGCGGGGCGGATCGGTTCCTCCCCCCGGGCGGGGGGCTTTCGCCTGGAGGCGGCCGAGCAGGACCGTCTGCTCCATGACGGGCTCGCCTACTCGCTGCGCACCATGTCACCCGGGGCGGACACCGCACCCTCCACCCACCTGTGGCCTTCGGCTTCGGCCCTGGCGGCTGATCCGTGCGCCGTCCAGTACGGCTCGGCCGGGGTGATCGCGCTGTGGGCCACGTTGGTGGGTCCCGCTCAGGCCAGTGACGTGCTGGCGCCGGAGACACGCGCCGATCTGACGGCCGGGCTGCGTAAGGCCGCGAACTGGACGGTGCGACAGCTGGCACGCGAGCACCGGCCCTCGCCGGGGCTGTACTTCGGCCGGGCCGGTATCTCCGTGGCCCTGTACGAGGCGGGCCGCACGCTCGGCGATGAGGGTCTGCGCGCCGCCGGCCTGGAGGCGGGGCTGAACCTGCCGACCGCCTGGCCGAACCCGGACATCTGCCATGGCACAGCCGGGACGGGGATGGCACTGCTGCACCTGTGGCGCGCCTCGGGCGACACACGGTTGCGGGACCTGGCGGAGGCGTGTGCCGACGACCTGCTGAAAGCGGCCAGGCAGACTCCGGAGACGGTGACGTGGCCCATCCCTGTGGATTTCGCCTCCAAGCTGGCGGGTGCCGAACACTACGGCTTCGCCCACGGCGTCGCCGGGATCGCGGCATACCTGCTGGCCGCCGGGATCGAACTCGGTCGTGACGACTGTCTGGAGACCGCCGTGCTCGCCGGGGAGACCCTGGTGGCGGCGGCCGAGTACCGGGGCGAGGCCGCCTGGTGGGCGTCGGGCCCGCTGGACGGGGAGAAGCTGCCGCACTGGTGCAGCGGATCCTCCGGCATCGGCACCTACCTCGTACGCCTGTATGCGGCGACCGGAGAACAGCGCTTCCGGGACGCCGCCCGTGGCGCCGCGGTCACCGTGCACGACGCCCGGCTGAACTCGGGGACGACCGCCTGCCACGGCCTCGCCGGTGACGGGCAGTTCCTGCTCGACATGGCCGACCTGCTCGGCGAGCCCGCCTACCACGAGCAGGCGGAGGAACTGGCCGCAGTCCTGTGGGCACGCGCCGTCCGGCGCGACGGACTGCTGGTGGTGCCGGGCGAGAACGACGCCGAGATCTCCATGGGCTGGAACACCGGGCTGGCCGGAGTGCTGGACTTCCTGTACCGGCTGCGGCACGGCGGACCGCGCCGGTGGATGGCCGAGACGGACGACGATGTGCGGGCCCCCCGCGGGGGCAGGGCATGATGATCTCCGCAACGGGGAACCGGGCGGGTACGGCGGTCGGCGCGCGGGAGCGGCCGTTCGTCCGCAGACTGAACTTCCGTTTCTCCCCCGCCGGACGGTACGCCGCCTGCCTGGCCGTGGACGGCCGTGATTCCTCGATGAACCCGGAACTGTGGGACCTCACCGGCCTCGCGCCTCGCCTTCGGACGGTGCGCACCCGGGACGGCGAGACCACCGCGAACGTGCCGCTCTCGACGGATGAAGGTGATCTTCTGCTGTGCCGGTCCGGCGCGTACGGCTCGCGGCTCACCTTCGCCTCCCGCCCGGACAGCGGGAAGGCCGTCGAAGAAGTCGAGCTGATCAGCGTCCGGAGAGGCGGTCTCCGGCTCTTCTCCGGCACGGCCCGGATCCCGGCCCTGGTGCTGGAGACGGACGGGGACGCGAACACCGTGGTGTGGCGCCTGTCCGGTCGGGCCGCTCCGCCGGAACGGATCATCCGGCTGCCGTACCCGGTCGGCGGAGGGGTCTGGCTCGATGAGAGCGGTGACAGGCTCGCGCTGGTCTCCACTGAACCCGGAACCGGCACCATGGTCCTGGATCTGCCGCACGGCGACATGACCGCCCTCGGCTTGCCCGGCGGCGAACACCTGCTGCTGGCCGCGCCACACGGCGGAGTGCTTCTCACCGCCGCGCGGCAGGGCGGCGTCCACCGGCTCGGCGTCCGCCGTCCCGGCGACCGAGGGCCGACGGTCTTCCCCGATCGGCTCAACGAGACCGAGGGCATCGTCGTCCCGCTGGCGCTGGATCCCACCGGACGGTTCCTGGCCCTGTCGGTCACCCGGCGTGCCCGTTCCCACCTGCTGGTCCACGACCTGGTGGCGGACGAGGCGAGCGAGATCGCGCTGCCCCCCGGCGAGTTGTATCCGACCGCCCACTGGTCCGGCGGCGGCCTGCGACTGATCCACAGCACGCCGGACCGTCCGACGGGCGTGATCACCGTTCTGGAACCGTCCCGGCCACGTCTCCTCGTCCCCCGCGACGGGCGCCGGTTCCGGTGGACCGCCGCCCGGACGCGGCAGTACCCCGCCCCGGTGGGGACCACGGAGGCCGTCGTGTACGGCGACCCGGTCGGCAGCCGGCACCTGGTGGTGGCGCTTCACGGGGGCCCCGAGGCCGCCTGGCGGCTCGGATTCGACCCGTTGTTCCAGCGCCTCGCCTCCGAGGACATCGCGGTGGTGGCCCCCAACCAGCGGGGAAGCACCGGATACGGCGCGACCCACCGCGACGCCGTCCACGGCGCCTGGGGCGGTCCCGACCTGGCCGACGTCCTGCACCTGGGCCGTTCTCTGGTCGCCGAGCGCGGCCCGGACCGGCCTCGGCCCATGCTCTACGGGGCGAGCTACGGCGCGTACCTGGCGTTGCTGGCCGCGGCCGCGGAGCCGGACCTGTGGGACCGTGCCGCGGTCGTCGCGCCGTTCCTGTCAGGGACGCTGCTCTACGAGGACGGGCCGGGACCGGTCCGCAATCTGATAGACCGGCTCGGCGGTCGCGAGGAGATCCGGAACGACGACCTCGGTCCACGTGACCTGCTCCGGCTGGCCGGACGCATCCGGCTGCCGCTCCTCATCGTGCACGGTGAACGGGATCCGATCATCCCGGTCAGCCATTCCCGTCGCCTGCACGACCGGCTGCTCCAGACCCGTCACGTCCACGGCACGCCCACGACCTATCTCGAGGTTTCCGGAGCGGGCCACGACCCGCTGTCCGACGGCGGCGGACACGCCGTCGCGCTGCGCGTGCTCGGGTTCTTCCGCGCGGCGTCCCCCGGCGAAGAACAGCGGATGGACGAGGGATCGGGCGCCCGGCATTCCCCCCGACCATCCATAAGGGACAAGGAGTCCTCATGAGCGTCTCCGTCAGCCGGCCCACCGATGTCATCTGGGACCTCACCTACGCCTGCCCCCTGCGCTGTGTCCACTGCTACTCCGAGTCGGGCAGGCGGCCGACCCGGCAGTTGTCCCACGGCGAGATGCTGCGGGTCGCCGACGCGGTCATCTCGCTCGGCCCGGAGACGGTGGAGTTCGCGGGCGGTGAGCCCCTGGTGATCGAAGGGATCTACGAGGTCGCCGAGCACATCGCACGAGCGGGGATCAAGGTCAGCCTCTACACCAGCGGATGGACGCTCACCCCCGAAACCGCCGAGGAAGCGGCCCAGGTCTTCCACCGCATCACGGTCAGCGTGGACGGGGCCGACGCCGAGGTCCACGACCGCATACGGGGGAGGGCCGGCTCATTCGAACGCGCGATGAACGCCCTCGCCCTGCTGGACGGTGTGTCCGCCCGGCGTTCGGCCGGAGGAGGCGATCCTGTGATCTTCGGCATCGACTGTTCGGTCCTGCGCGGCAACCTTCACCAGACAGAGGAATTCTGCACCGCCGTCGCCCCCCGGTTCCCACGGATGCGGTTCCTCAATTTCGCTGCCGCGGTGCCTTCTGGGCTGGCCAGCCGACCCGGCTTCAGCGAGGCGGAACTGCTCACGAACGAGGAGCTCCGCACCCTGACCGGTCAGGAGCACGCCGAGCGCCTCAGGTCACTCGCACCGGCCTCGGTGGCGGTGTCGACCTCGAGCAACCTCATCCTTCTGATGCACCCGGACCACATCGAGCGTTTCGGCTTCTCCCTGATGCAGGTGGAGCCGGACGGCGAGGTGCGCGCGATGCCCGTCTACGAAGGGTGCGTGGGCAATCTCCTGACCGATGACCCCGCCGTCCTGTGGCGACGTGCCACCGAGCGGTGGCGCGATCCCTTCGTGGTCGAAGCGGTGTCGCGGGTGCGTTCGCTGGCGGACTGGGCCGAGGCGGTCCGGCGCATCGACCGCCGATTCGGCTCCCGTGAGGTGCTTGCGCGGATCGGCCGCCGCCCGCCCTGGCCCGCTTCGGGGCTCTCCTGAACCGCCCCGGTCCGTAGGGGCCCGGGTACGCGTCGACGTCGACACCGCCACTCCACAGCGCGCGGGGAGCCGCCGGCGGACCCGTCAAGGATGATCGGTGGCGATGAACCGCGTACGCGTTTCAGGGCGGCATCAGCTCCACCGGTCGGACAGTTCCTCGAGCATGTCCTCGACGGATTCGGAGTAGTCCGAGGAGAGCCGCATCCACCATTCGGCGAAGGGCCGGCCGTACTGCGCGAAGGCCGCCTCGTGGATCTCGGCCGCGCTCCGGGGCGCCGCCAGCCCGAAGTTGTCCCGCAGCCACGCGAGGTATTCCCGGTGGCCTCCGGTGCACTCGTCCTCGTTGTCGGGGTTGACGCTGTCGTCGAAGTGCGCGTGGTCGAGGGCGAGCAGCCGGAACAGCTCATACAGGCTGGACGCCTCGATGAAGAGCTCGCCCTCGTCCCCGCAGAAGATGACCGGCAGGGTGGCCAGGTCCTCCCGGTCGTCGCACCGCCACAGGCAGTAGAACGAACCGGAGCTGGTGGCGTAGGCGAAGGGGAGGAGCCGCTCGGCGAACTCCGGATGGCCGAGGCCGCTGACATATTTGGTGTCGACGTGGTCGAACAGCTCGAACCAGCCCGCGTAGTGCTCCTTCGGGAACCGATCCTGCAGTTCCTTGAGCAGGTTCAACTCGGGAACGGGGAAGCACGGGTCACTCATGGGGATCTCCTTCATCGCGTTATCAGACATCCGGGCCCTGCCCGGGGGCGGGCTTCAGCCGCCCCCGGGCAGGGCCCGGATCGTGTGTTACGAGGACGGCGGGCGGCGCGGCCCGCCGGGGTCACCCGGAGAAGGGAACCGCGGGGCGGCCGGTGACGCCCGGCTCGACGGCGAAGACCGAACCGGCCAGCGGCTGCTCGCCGAGCGCGGCGGGATCGAGCCCGCGGGCGGCGCTGGTGATGTAGAGGACGTCCCCGCGCGGCCCGCCGAAGGCGCAGCTGGTCACCTGGGTCACCGGCAGCCGCACCTCGCGGTCGGGGACGCCGTCCGGCGTGTAGCGGCGGACCCGGCCCCCGCCCCACAGCCCGATCCACAGGCACCCGTCGTCGTCGACGGTCATGCCGTCGGGCGTCCCGTCGGCGCGGTCGATCTCGACGACGGTGCGACGGTCCCGGATGTCGCCGGTGGCGGCGTCGTAGGAGTAGGCGTCGACCCGCTGGGTGCGGCTGTCGATGTAGTACATGACCGTGCCGTCGGGGCTCCAGCCGAGCCCGTTGGACAGGCTCACCCCGTCGAGGACCCTGACCACGGACGCGCCGTCGTACCGGTAGAGGGCCGCGACACCCGGGGTGGAGTCGTACGGCATGGTGCCCGCCCACAGCCGGCCCGCCGGATCGCACTTGGCGTCGTTCATGCGGTTGCCGGGCACGTCGGCCTCGACCTCGGCGACCATGCGGACGGTCCCCTCCGCCGTCAGCCGGGCGATGCCGTCCCGTACCGCCAGCAGCAGCTCACCGTCGCCGGTGGGGACCGCCGCGCCGACGTGGACACCCACGTCGACGGCCTGGTCGGCACCCGTGGCCGGGTCGAGGACGTGTACGGCGCACGCGGTGATGTCGACCCAGACGAGCCGCCCGCGCACGGCGTCCCAGGCGGGTCCCTCCCCGATGTCCGCGCGGATTCGCAGCACCGGCTCCGCATCGAACGAGCTGACCATCAGACCTCCTCCTGGCCGCGGGCACGGGCCGCGGCCGTCGCGACGGCATGGGTGCCGGGCGAACCCGGGCCTTCCCCGGCGGGGCGGCCCGTGCCGGGAGGGGCACCGGGCCGACGACGCCCGCGGCGAGCAACCGTACCGCCACGGCCGCCGCTCCGCGTCACGGGGGCGGCGGCGCACATCCCGGTGGCACACATTCCGGCGTCGCATCTCCCCGCATGCGCATCCCGGCGGCACGCGGCACGGCACCGGGGCGGTGGGTGCCGCGGACGGCCCCGGTCGCCGGCGGCGTCACAGGGCACGGGGCACGGGGCACGGGGCAGGACGTCAGCCGCCCTGGGTGTAGATGGTGCGCCAGCCGGAGCACCGCCCCGTCGGCCGCTTGGACGTGCCCCGGCAGACCTTCGCCTTGATCTGCAGCACGCCGCCGACCTTCTCGCGGAACGTTCCCGGCCCGTTGGCGCAGTTCCAGTAGTTCGCCGCCCGCCACTTGCCGTTGGTGGAGCTCTGGTAGTGCAGCAGCACCCACCCGCAGCCGGAGCGGGCGTTGTCGTAGAGCGTTCCACGGACCTCCAGGCCCGACTGGGCGGCGACCACCTTGCCGTTCGCGCGGGCTCCGTGGTCGGAGGAGTGGATCGAGCCCCATTTCCACACGGTGGAGGCCGACTCGGCCGAGGCCGCCGCGGAGCCGGCGAGGGTGAGGGCCGCGGCGGCGGCCGTGCTCAGCAGGATGCGGATGCCGGTGCGCATGAGAGGTCTCCAGAGGGGTGCGTGAATTGCCTTCCGGTTTGAAAGGTAGGTTCACGCGCTTGGAAGTCGGTTGTAGTCCTCTGGCGGATCCGGCCCCACTCCCCCGGCGGGTTCCCCGGTCCGTTCTCTCCCCGCCTCGGCCGCCGCTCCTTGCCGCCCCCTCGTGTTCCCCCGGGTCGCGGGCGGCCGGTCAGCGAAGGCGCGCGGAGCGGGTGGGGGGACCGGCCGGGCGGCCGACCCTGGCGACGTTCATCAGCCGCGCCGGGTCGTCCACCCCGAGGAGACGGGCCAGGGCGGCGCGGGTGCCGGCACGGTCGATGATCTGGCTGAGCGGGTGGGTCGCGTGACCGTGCCGCGACAGGGCGAGCCACTGCCGCATCAGGACCCGCCCCATCGTGACCTGTCCCGCGGGGCCGCAGTCCTTTGGCGCCACCAGGACGAGCACGTCGCCATCGTGATCGAGCAGGCCGCGGGAGGCCGCGGCCAGCGCCCGCGGCAGCCCGGCGCGGCGCGGCAGGGGGTGGGCGAGCAGGCTCAGCGCCGCGCGCAGGCCGAGGGCCTCGGCCCGGCTCAGCGCCAGTGCCCTGTCGGTGAGGCCGTCCAGGCGGTAGCGGGGGTGGCTCGGGGCGAGCCGGAGCCAGTGGCGCAACTCGGCGGTGACGGGGGCGTCGCCGAACAGGTCGCGGTCGGCCTCGCGGAGCAGCCCGGTCAGCTCCCGGCACGGCACCCGCCGGAGCTCACCGCCGTAGCCCGCCAGTTCCTCGACCAGGCGGGCGTCGAGCCGCCCCGGCCGGTACCCGCCCCGGGCGGACGCGCGGCGGCGCACGTCCTCGACGGTGAAGGGCGTGTCGTACGGCTCCCCGGCGCGGTGCAGCACGCCGACCCGGTGCGGCCCCTCCTCCACCCGGAAGCCGACGCGCAGCCCGGCGCCCGCGCACACGACCAGGCAGCACTCGACGAAGGCTCCCAGGCTGAGCCGCAGGTCACGCCCGGTGGGGTCTCCCTCCGGGAGCACCCGGCCCGGATCCCAGCCGACCTCGACGGCGTCGTCGGAGTAACGCAGCACCCAGGGCTGGGTGTTGTGCGCGCTCGGGGCACGCCAGAAGTCGGATTCGAGAGCCGACAACGATCTCACCGGAGGTCCCTCTCGTAGAAGGTGTACCCGTGCAGCGGCCGGCCGCCCATGGCGACGTACTGCGCCGCGGATCCGGGGTTGGACCGTTCGACGTACGTGCTGCGCAATGCCCGGTAGCCGCCCTCCCGCAGGCCCTTCAGCAACTCGCCCGAGAGCAGGCGCATGTAGCCGCGGCCCTGTTCGCCGGGGACGGTGCCCTTGACGACGAGGACGGCCTCGCGGCGGTGGCGGGACCGGGTGGCCAGCAGCCGCAGCTGGTTGAACAGGTTGAGGTCGCCGCCGACCCGTGTCACGAACTCGGAGATGTCGGGCAGGCAGAGGACGAACGCGATCGGCCTGCCCGCCTTGGTGAGGTACAGCAGCAGCGACTCGTCCAACAGGTGGGCCAGTCCCTCGGTCTGCCGGGCGAGCTGCCCGGCGGAGATCTCGGTGTAGTACCCCAGGGCGGCGAAGCCGGCGTTGAGCATCTCCCGCAGGATCGGCAGCTGCTCGCCGATCCGGCGCCGGTCGCCCCGGTGGATCCGCAGGTCCTCGGCGGCGATGCGCTCGGCGGGGAAGTCGAAGACCTGCCCGCCGGGGATCGGGCAGATCCAGGTGTCGGACTCGAAGCGGCGGGTGAAGCCGTGCCGCTCGTAGGCGGCCGGGTAGTGGGGGTGGTTCCACGCGCTGTCGATGAAGCCGCGCTCGTCGAAGCCGGAGGTGATGACGCCGCCGGACTGGTTCGGCAACAGCGACACCGGTCCGAACGCGCTCTTCTTCCCCGCCGAGCGCCCGGCCTCGCAGATCGCGTCGAACAACGCCCGGCTCACTTCCGGTTCGTCGACGAACTCGGTCAGCCCGAACAGTTGCAGGGGGCGTCCCAGCTTGGCGTCGAGGGCCGCGTCCTCGTGCAGTGTGGTGCGGCCGACGACCTCGTCACCGCGGCGCAGCACGTGAAGCCGCACCCCGTCCGCGTGCCAGGCGCGGACCTGCTGTCGCAGCGGCGGTACGAACCGCGGGTCGGCGCCGTAGACCCGGTCGGTCAGGGCCAGGAAGTCGCGCAGGTCACGCCGGGAGACGACGGGGTCGAGCCGCAGAGGGGCACCGGACGCGGGAGTACGCCTCATGCGCCGGGGTCCCCCTCGCGGGTGGCTCCGGCCGCAGAGCGGACGACGGCGGGGCCCTCGTCCTCGGTGGACAGCGGGGTGAAGGTCCGGATGTGCGCCATGCCGTCACCCTCGGCCCGCCACACCCCGTTGGTGTAGCCGCCGGGCTCGGCGTTGTACAGGCGGATGTAGCCGCCGGTGGCGTTCCTCGTGCCGTCGGTCACCCAGCGCATGAGCTTGCGGTGGTGCCGGCTGCGGGCGAAGCGCAGCAGCGCGTCGCGGTCGGTGAAGAAGGCGAGCGTGCCGAGGGTGAAGGGGAACTCCCAGTAGATCGTGTGCCAGCAGTATCCGCGCATGCGTTTCATGTCGCGGACCATGCGGAACCAGGTGAAGGTCAGTGTGACGATCGACAGGGGCCCCCGGTAGCGGGTCGCCCCGACGAACATGGCGGTAGCCTGCCCCTGCGGCGGGGCCTTGCTGAAGTCGGTGGTCCTCATGCGTCCTTCACCAGGTAGACGTTCTTCATCGTGGCCGGACCGGCGAACGGCCCCTCCCCCGGAGGGAACACCCGCACCCGCAGGTCGGCGGCGGTGGGATCCTCCCTGAGCGACTCGGCGAAGTCACGCGAGACCCCGGCCAGGTGGCCTAGCACCCCGCGGCGGCAGGCCGCGGCGAGTTCGTCCCGCTCGGTCTCGCTGAGATCGGCGGAACGCAGTTCGATGTTGACCACGGGACGGTACTCCAGACCGGGCAGCTCCTCCAGCGACAGGCAGAAGCGGCCGATCCGGGCGGCGTGCGGGTTGCCCTCGTAGAGGCCGTACTCCACGTCCTGCGGGTAGAGGTTGGCCCCCATGTAGGAGATCGTGCTGTCCTTGCGCCCGAACAGGAACAACAACGGCAGGTTCATCCGCTCGTCCGTCACGGCCTCGCGGTACAGCTCCGGGCCGAGAAGGCGCCTGACGGTGGACAGCGAGTGCAGCCGCGCCTCGTCGCCGATGTTGTAGCGCAGCTTGGGCTGCAGACAGCTCTTGGTGTTGATCGTGCACAGCAGTTCGCCGCGGTCGTTGACCTCCAGGAAGGTCTCCAGCGGGTTGTAGTGGAAGATCATCGGCAGTCGCTGCTCGTTCTCGCCGAGCAGCTCACGCCGGAGCCGCTCGTCGGTCGCCAGACGCTTGCGCAGCCAGACCGTGAACCCGGTCTCGGCGCCCATGCCGATCGTCAGGTCGCTCGCGCCGTATCCGGAGCGGATCTCCTCGAAGCGCTGTTCCAGGTAGTCGCGGAGCGCCTCGGTCATGCCCTCCCCGCCGACCAGGCCGCGCAGCCGATACTTCTCCCACGGGAAGCCGATCTCGTCCAGCCGGTCGCGCAGATGCTTGAGGAACGGCGGGTAGGCGGCGACGACGTAGTCGTATCCGGGTCCGAAGTGCGTCAGCGTATCGACGATCTTGTCCAGGTCGGGGCCGGTGTTCTTGACCATGGCGATACGGGCCATCGCGTTACCGGTGGTCGTGCCGGTGGCCCAGGCACCCATCGAGTAGGCGTTGACGACGAAGAGCCGCTCGCCGGGGAAGACCAGTTCTATGTAGCCGGCGGCGTTGCGGTGGATGTTCCTGAGTTCGCGGGGCCCCCTGACCCAGTTGTACGGCTTGCCGCTCGACCCGGACGACTCGTCGACGATCACACCCGGACGGTGCAGCCGCCCCTCCTGGCAGCGACTCTCCTCGTCGTAGACGCTCGCGTAGTTGTGCTTGTCCGTCTCGGGGAAGTCCCGCAGGCGGCGCGCGTGCTCGGCGCCGCGCTCGAGGAGGAAGTCCCGGTAGGCGGGCACGTCCACGGCGGCGAACTGACACGCCACCTGGGCGTGCCGGGCGGCGAGGCGGTCGAGGAGCGGATGGTAGGAACGGGCCACGAACCGCCAGACCGCCGGATGCAGAGATCCGGCCTGGTAGGCACCGGTGAGCAACCAGGAGTACGCCTGGAGCCGTACCCTGCGCCAGCGCTCCCGGGGAGTGAGCAGGCCCAGCCGAGGCTTCAAGGGGATCATGACGCGGGACTCTATTGAGCGCCGATGGCAAGCCGCTTGCGAATCACTGACAAGCAGGCGCGCAACCCGCTGGAAGGCGTACGCCTCACTGCCGGGACGGCGTACGACGCCGGCGAGCCGGGAACTCCCAGGGGGGGGGAGATCTCCCGGGCGACCCGCGTCGCCGTCACCGGCGGCCCGCATTGCTAGCATCTGGGGCATGGCACGCCCGAGGACCGTCAGTGACGAGGAGATCTTCGCCGCGGTCACCGGGGTCGTCGGCCGGGTCGGCCCGGCCAGGCTCACACTGGCGGCCGTCGCCCGGGAGGTCGGGCTCTCCCCGGCCACCCTCGTGCAGCGTTTCGGCTCCAAGCGCGCGCTGCTGCTGGAGCTCCGCAGCGGCAACGCCGAGCAGGTGCGCGGGCACATGCGCGAGAGCACCGCGCGGGCCGGGTTCCTCGACACGCTCGTCGGCAACCTGACGGCGCTGGCCGCGCCGGTCGCCGACCCCGTGGCCTTCTCCAACCACCTCGCCGTCCTGCACCAGGACCTCAGCGACCCCGAGTTCCACCTCCAGGCGCGCGAGTACGCGCAGGCGATGCGTGAGGAGATCCACGATCTGCTCGTCAGCGCTGCGGCGGCGGGTGAGCTACGGCCGGTCGACCTGGAACAGCTCGCCCGTACGGTGGAGTCGGTCTACAACGGTGCGCTGATCACCTGGGCGGTCCACCGGGAGGACGCGCTGGAGACGTGGCTCCGCCGCGAGCTCGACGCCGCCCTCGCGCCTTGGCGTACCGGCTCGGGTCGCCACTCGGGCCACCACGACCCGGAACCCTGAGGCGGGCCTCGCCGCAGTCCCCGAGGCGCGGGTCCGGCCCCGCCTTCCGGTCCTTCGCCGGCCGTGGCATGGACCACGGGGCCGCCCGAGCTCCGGAACCGCTCCCTCCGGCGGCCGCCCCAGCTACAGGACCGCCCCCGCTCCGGCGGCCATCCCGGACTCCGGGATCGTCCGGACTTCAGGCCGCCCGACTTCAGCGGCCGGCGGCGGACAGGTTCCGGACCGCGTCGGCGACGGAGGCCTCGCCCCCGACGAGTTCCAGGACGGCCCCGGTGACGCCGGGGGCGTCCAGCAGCTCCGCGATCACCGCGGCGACATCGTCACGGGTCACCCTCCCGAACGGCAGCGGCGGCACGGCGAGGGTCACCCGGCCGGTGCCGGGGTCGTCGGTCAACGCGCCGGGCCGCAGGATGACCCAGTCGAGGTCACGGGCACGCAGATCTTCCTCGGCCCGGGTCTTGGCCGTGATGTAGGCCGCCCAGACCTCGTCCGAGCCCGCCGCGGGCGGGCTTCCCGCACCCATCGACGACACCTGTACGAAGCGGCGCACCCCGGCGCGTTCGGCGGCCTCGGCCAGCAGCGCCGACGCCGCCCGGTCCACGGTGTCCTTGCGGGCGACGCCGCTGCCCGGCCCCGCCCCGGCCGCGAAGACCACCGCGTCGGCACCCGCCAGGTGGGCGGCGACCTCGTCGGCGCCGGCCTTCTCCAGATCGCACAGGACCGCCGTGGCGCCGGCCGCCCGCAGGTCGGGTTCGTGCTCCGCCCTGCGGACGAGGCCGACCGCCTCGTCGCCGCGTCCGGCGAGCAGCCGCTCCAGGCGCAGGGCGATCTTCCCGTGTCCGCCCGCGATGACGACTCTCATCTGGTTCTCCCTTTTCTCATGCGGTCCCCCTCTGAACGATCTTCACATGGTCGTGCGGCACACCGGAGGGCACCGTCAGGAGAACGAGAGCACCGTCAGGAGAACAAGGCGCTGTACCCGTTGAGCGCCGGTTGGCCGCCCAGGTGCGCGTACAGGACGTTCGAGCCGACGGGAATCTCCCCCCGGGAGACCATGTCGATCAGGCCCGCCATCGACTTGCCCTCGTAGACGGGGTCGGTGATCATGCCTTCGGTCCGGGCGGCCAGGCGCATCGCCTCCAGGGTGTCCTCACCCGGGATGCCGTAGACGCCGGCGTGGTAGCGCTCGTCCAGCATGATCTCCTCGTCGGAGATCTCCCGTCGCACGCCGATGAGCTCGGCGGTGCCACGGGTGATCCTGCCGATCTGGGCCCGTGTCTCCGCCGGCCTGGCCGAGGCGTCGATCCCGATCACCCGGCGCGGCCGGTCGCCGGCCTGCTCCAGCGCGGCGAAGCCGGCGACCATGCCCGCCTGGGTGCTGCCGGTGACCGAGCAGACGACGACCGTGTCGAAGAAGACGCCCAGCTCGCGTTCCTGCGCCTGGACCTCGCGTGCCCAGCCCGCGAACCCGAGGCCGCCCAGCCGGTGGTCGGAGGCACCGGCCGGGATCGCGTACGGCCTGCCGCCGCGTTCCTCGATCTCCTGGACGGCGCGGTCCCAGCTCTCCTTGAACCCGATGCCGAAACCGGCCCGGACCAGCCGGACGTCGGCGCCGGCCAGACGACTGAGCAGGATGTTGCCGACCTTGTCGTAGACCGAGTCCGGCCAGTCGACCCAGCTCTCCTGGATGAGCACGCATTTCAGGCCCACCCTGGCGGCGACCGCGGCCACCTGGCGGGTGTGGTTCGACTGGACACCGCCGATGGACACCAGCGTGTCGCAGCCCTGCGCCAGTGCGTCGGCGACGAGGTATTCGAGCTTCCGGGTCTTGTTGCCTCCGTAGGCGATGCCGGAGTTGCAGTCTTCGCGCTTGGCCCACACCTGTGCGCCGCCCAGGTGCGCGCTCAGCCGGTCGAGCCGGTGCACCGGGGACGGGCCGAACAGCAGCGGATAACGGTCGAAGGAGTCAAGGGACATGGATGCCTCCCGGAAGTGACGAGCCGGAACGCGACGCCGCCGAGACCAATCAACCCGGCACTGGCCGACATCGGCACTGTAACCCGACATTCTCTCGCTTGCGCCACCGAATCAACGCCGACGCGCACCACGGCGGAAACACCATCGTGAAACACCCAACCGATTGACTCATCAACCGCATTTAAGAAATATTCGGGAAATGGCTCTTTTACGCCCGCTCGCCGGAGCGGCCCTCACCTCCGCCCTCCTGGTCGGCGCCGCCACCCCGGCCGACGCCGCATCGGTCACGGCCCCCGCCGCCCCGATCGCCGTCCCGGCCGTCGCCGCGGCCCCGGCCTCCGGCGCGCTCTCCCCCGCCGGGACGACCGCGCGTCCGGCCAACGGCAGGATCCTCTACGCCGGAATCAGCGGCGGACAGGGCACTCTGAAGATCAAGAACGGCACCTCGAAGGACGCCGTCGTCACCCTGGTCCGCGGCAGGTCCAAGGCGATCAGCGTCTACGTACGGGCGCGGTCCAGGGCCGTCGTCGACGACGTCCGGGACGGCACCTACCGGATCTACTTCACCACCGGCTACCGGTTCTCCATCTCCAGGGGCAGGTTCACCAGCGGTGCCTCCTACCAGCGGTTCGACGACCGGTTGAGGTACACCACGACCTCCAGCACCTCGACCATCTGGACCCTCACCCTCAACCCCGTCAGGGGCGGCAACGCCAGCACGAGCGGCGTGAACCCGAACGACTTCCCGGTCTGACCCGTCCCGCCCGTCCCGGTCCGGTCGCCCTTCGCCGGTCGCGGCACCCCCTCCGTGTCTCCTTCGGTGTCTGCCTCGCCGTTCTCCTCCGGCGGCCCTTCCGTCGCGTCTCCGCGGGCGTACGCAGCCTCCCGCGGAGACGCGGCGGCGAGCCGGGCACCACAGCACACCCTCGCGGGACGTACGTTGAACTGCACAGGTTGTTGTCACGGATCAGGCCTGGGAAGGGTGAACGCCATGGAAGCCGCCGCCGTGGAAACCGTCGCCGAGGAAGGCGAGCCGATTCTGATCGATGACGACGACGCGCCCGCTGTCCTGGACGCGGGCACCGGTGCGAGCGTCGACCCGGTCAAGGACTACCTCAAGCAGATCGGCAGGATCCCCCTGCTCAACGCCGCGCAGGAGGTCGAGCTCGCCACCCGCATCGAGGCCGGCCTGTTCGCCGCCGAACGGCTCGGCGGGGAGGGCGACCCGCTCCCGCCGGACGTGCGCGCGGAGCTGGAGTGGATCGTCGAGGACGGCCGCCGGGCCAAGGACCACCTGCTGGAGGCCAACCTGCGTCTGGTGGTGTCACTGGCCAAGCGCCACACCGGCCGCGGCATGCTCTTCCTGGACCTGATCCAGGAGGGCAACCTCGGGTTGATCCGCGCGGTGGAGAAGTTCGACTACACCAAGGGGTTCAAGTTCTCCACCTACGCCACCTGGTGGATCAAGCAGGCGATCACCCGAGCGCTGGCCGACCAGGCGCGGACCATCCGCATCCCGGTCCACATGGTCGAAGTGATCAACAAGTTGGCCCGCGTGCACCGGCAGATGTCCACCGACCTGGGGCGTGAGCCCACCCCGGAGGAGCTCGCGGTCGAACTGGAGATGACGCCGGAACGGGTGATCGAGGTTCAGGGGTACGGACGCGAGCCGATCTCCCTGCACAGCCCGCTGGGCACCGAGGGCGACAGCGAGTTCGGCGACCTCATCGAAGACTCCGAGGCGATCACCCCCGACGACGCGGTGACCACGGCCCTGCTCCAGGAGGAGCTGCACACCGTCCTCGGCGGGCTGTCCGAACGCGAGGCCGGGGTGGTGTCGATGCGGTTCGGACTCACCGACGGGCGGCCCCGGACCCTGGAGGAGATCGGCCGCGCGTACGGGGTGACCCGCGAACGCATCCGGCAGATCGAGTCGAAGACCATGACCAAGCTGCGCCACCCCTCGCGGTCGCGGGCCCTGCGCGAATACCTGACCTGAACCCCGGACGGCCTTCGGCCCGGGCACCGCACGACCACTGACCCGGGCCTCCGGACCCGGACGGCCACCTGCCCCGGGGCCTCGGACCCGGGCCTCGGACGGCACCCACCCCGGACCTGGACGGTCTCCGTTCCGAGTCCGGACGGCAGCACCCTGATCGACCCCGGACGGCGTGAAGCCCGCCCCCTCTCACAGGGGGCGGGCTTCACGCCGTCCGGGGAGTCGTTCTCCGGGCCCGGCGGCCGTCCGGCGCGCCGCTTCCGGCTCCGGGGCCGCCCGCCTGGGCGACCCCGCCGACCGGCCGTCACTTGAGGATGGGGAATCGCCGGACCAGGGCGGTCCTGCCCCACCAGCCACCGATCCCGAAGGTGTCGCCGGCCTGGGTCAGAGCGAGTCCGATCAGGACGATGGTGTAGATGATGTGGTCGTCCATGAAGGGGTTGGTGTCCAGCGGGAGCTGGGCCGCCCACATGAGCATCAGCATCAGGCCACCCGCGACGGCGGCGATCCGGATGCCCGCACCGAGGATGAGCGCGCCGCCGACCCCGAGCAGGCCGAGCATGAAGAGCCAGTCGACCCACGCCTGTCCGGCCAGGGCTCCGAAGAACCCGCCGAGCGCGTTCTCACCGGTGCCCTTCAGGAAGCCGGTGGTCGGGCTGCCCCCGTTGATCCAGGCCCGCTCGGCGGGGGTGGCGAAGCCCCAGCCGAAGGTCTTGTCGAGGAAGGCCCACAGGAAGGTCCAACCGAGCGCGATGCGGGCGACCGCCCAGACGCGGGCCGCGGCGCGGGTCCCGGCCGCCCGGTGCCCGGTCTCCGCGACCGGCTGAGCGGGGGTCACCGGACGAACCTGGCCGCCCACCCGGGCGTCGCCTTTCTGACCGTTCATGCGGGGCCTTTCGATGGTCGCCATGGTGGCTCTCCTTCGGCTCTGTCGCGTCTTTTTCCGTCTGCTTGCTACAAGGACAAGTAGATCCTTTTTTTGACTACGCGCTCAGTGCCGTACGGCTCGCCTCCAGCGGCCCCGAGGTCCCCTCCTCCCGGGACCTTGGTCCCTCGCCCGGGCCGGGAATCCGTGCCCGGGCCGGGAATCCGTGCCCGGGCCAGGAACCTTCGCTCAGCCTCCGGCGTGCCGGCCCACCTGGGCGGCCAGCCGCTCCAGGCTCTCCTCCAGAGCCCGGTCGACCGCTTCGGCGGGCGGCGTGCCGCCGTCCTCGCCCTCGTCGAAGAAGGACAGGTGAATCGTCACCTCGCTCTCGTCGTCGCCGCTGTCCGCCACCTGCAACCATCCGGCGTACCGGTCGGTGTCGCGGGTGCCCCACTCCATCCGGAGCTGGTCGGGCCGGGATCGCAGCAGCGCGCGGGCGTCCTGGCCGGTGCTGTCCTCGTGCACCGTGACCGCGGGCGGCTCCCCGGGGTGGACGTGCAGGTCCTGCGGCAGCCAGTGGTCGAGGTCGTCCAGGTTCCCCGCCCGCTCGAACACCACCTGCGGCGGTGCGGCGATCCTGCGGGAACGCTCGTGTTCGCTCATCCGGTCGTCAACTCCCCGTCGTAGACGTCAGCCTGAAACATTGATCGGCGACATACCCCACGAGGCGGTGTCCACCCGCGCCGGCAAGCCCCGGAGTCACCCCGCCTTGACGGCCTCCGCCTCGGCGAGGAGGACCTGGGCGAGGGCGTCGGCGGCGTCGACCCGGCCGAGCGACTGGGCGGCGCCGGCCATGGCGGCGCGGGTCGCCGGGTCGCGGAGCAGGAGGTCCAGCTCGGCCAGGAGCCGGTCGGCGGTGGGCTTGTCGTCCAGCAACGCCCGGGCCGCGCCGGCCTCGGCGAGGTAGCGGGCGTTCTGTCGCTGCTCGTCGGCGGCGGAGGGCACCAGCGGGATGAGCACGGACGCCTTGCCCACGGCGGTCAGCTCGGCGACGGTGCCCGCGCCGCTGCGGGAGACCACCACGTCGGCGGCGGCGAACACATGGGGCAGTTCGCCGCCGACGTACGCCACCGGGCGGTAGCGGTCGCGCAGTTCGGCGGGGAGCGCGGCGGCGGCCTCGGTGAACCGTCCGATCCAGTCGGGACCGCACTGGTGGATCACCTGTGCGCGGGTGAGCAGGGCGGGCAGGATCTCCTCGATCAGGGTGTTGATCTGCCGGCTGCCCTGGGCGCCTCCGGTCACGTAGACGAGGGGGAAGCCGTGGGCGAGGCCGAAGTGGCGCCGGGCCGCGTCCACGTTGCCGCGCAGCAGGTGGGGGCGGATCGGGTTGCCGGTGACCACGGCGCGTTCCCGGGCTCCGGCGGGCAGGTGCTCGATGGAGGACGGGTGGGTCAGCGCGATCCGCCGGGCGAAGCGCGACAGGATGCGGTTGGCCAGGCCGAGCGCGGTGATCTGCTCGTGCATCACCAGCGGGCGGCCCAGGAGCCTGGACGCGACGCCCAGTGGCACGCACACGTATCCGCCGGTGGACAGGACCACGTCGGGGCGGTAACGGGCCGCGACGCCGAACGCCTGCAGCACCCCGATCGGGACGCGGAACATGTCGGCGACGTTGGTGGCCAGCTCGCGCAGGTTGGGTGAGCGCCGCAGCTTCCCGGCCTTGATCGCCCGGAACGGGATGCCGTGTTCCGCCGAGACGCGGGCCTCCAGGCCGCTCTCGGTGCCGACCCAGAGCACGTCGAAGTCGAACCCGCGGCCGACGGCGTAGTCGCGCAGAGCCATCACGGTGGTCAGCGCGGGATAGGTGTGGCCGCCGGTTCCGCCCCCGGTGACGAGCAACCGCAGGGTCCGACGTTCTCCGGCCATCATGCTCTCATCCTTCCACTGTCCATCGGTGTTCGGTGACATGCTGCGGCCGGGCGGATCGCACTCCACGGCCTCGGGCACGGTACCCGAGGCCGGGGTGAAGATCCACTTCAGTCGCCGGCGGCGGGGGGTGCGACACGCCCGCCGGGCGGCACGCCCCCCGATCAGCCCACCAGATTTGGTGTGATGAGTACGGTATCGACATGGATCTGACCGATGAGCATTTTGTCGCCGCCGCTGAGCGCCTGGAGGACGCGCTGGCGGCGCTTCGAGCCCACGCCGGGGAGGGCGTGGCGGCGCTGGACTACTTCGGTGAGATCGAGGAGGAACTGCCCCGGATCAGATCCTGGCTCCTGGATCCGGCGCAGGCACGACAGTGGCCGCGGCACGTCGCCCCGCCCGGCTACGGCCTGCTGTTCGCCCAGGCCGCGCTGGCGTCGTTCCCGGACGGGGCGGCCCCGTCCTTCCCCGCGGGTGCCGAACGCACCGACGTCGGCTGGGCGGTGCGCCAGGCCACGATCTGGTACGGCGACACGCGGGTGCCGGGGTGGCTGGAGCTGCGCGCGCCGCTGATCGTGGTCGGCTCGCTGACGGTGGACGGGCTCCTGGACGACGGCGACGTCTTCGACGGCTACCTCGCGGTGGCCGGGAGCCTGCGGGCGCGGGCGATCCATAGCGCCGCCGACCACCTGGTGCTCGGCACCATCAGCGCACAGGCGATCTTCTGCTCGGGCAACGACGGGTCGCTCGTCGCGGGCGGGGACATCGTGACCGACCTGTTCGTGCCGGGCGAGCACGCCTACGCGCACCACGGCGAGTTGTGGGCGGGGGTGGTCGGCACCGACGACCGGGACGCCGTGGTGGCCGAACGGCTCGCGCCGTGGCTGCCCGCCGGGTACGTCCGGCTGGGTGACGAGAACGCCCCCATCGACAGGTGGCGCATCCTGGAGGAGATCGCCGCGGGACGGTCGCCGGTGCTCGCCCAGCCCCGGCCGGTGACCTTCCCCGCCCCCGCCCCGCTGCTGGCCGCGCTGGCGGCGCCCGAGGGAGTGACGGACCTGGACCTGTCGTCCAGGCGCCTGCACCGCATCCCCCGGGAGGTGTCGTCCCTCACCACGCTGGCGCTGCTGGACCTGGAGCGCACACCGCTGACCCGCCTGGACGGCATCGAGGGCCTCACCGCCCTGGAGCACCTGTCGATCAGGCACACCCCGGTGCGGTCGCTGGTCCCGTTGCAGGCCCTCACGTCGCTGCGCCACCTCGACGTGTCCTACTGCCGGGACGTGCAGGACTGGCACGTGCTGCTCGACCTGCCCGCGCTGGACACGCTCGTCGCCCACGGCTGTGCCCTGCCGACGCACGTGCGGACGCGGCTCACGGCCGGGCTCGGCGACGGGTTGATCGGCCAGGGCCCCGGCAGAACCGGCTGAGCCCGGCAGCACCGGCTGAACGGCCGCCCGCGGCGTCCAGGAGAGGATGTGCGGGAACACGGTTCGGGGAGATGCATGGGAACACCGTCCGGGAGGACGCGTGGGAACGCGACGACGCGACGAGGACGCGATACGGGCGGCGCCGCCGGGAACCCCCGGCGCGCGATTCGGATCCGGGAAATCCACGGAGGACGGCATGGATCTGCGTCACTGGGTGGGCGAGGCGATCTCCTCGATCGAGCGGTGGGAGAAGGAGTACGGACCGTACGAGGTCCACCCCTCCCTGCGCGTCGGCGACGACCGGATGGGTGAGGCGCTCGGCCGCCTGGCCGGGCGGTTGCGCGACAACTACCCGTTCTTCCACCCCCGCTACGCCGGGCAGATGCTCAAGCCCCCGCATCCGGCCGCGATCGTCGGCTACGTCGCGGCCATGCGGATCAACCCGAACAACCACGCCCTGGACGGCGGCCCGGCCACCGCGGCCATGGAGAAGGAGGTCGTCGCCCGCTTGGCCGCCATGTTCGGCTACGGCGAGCATCTCGGTCACCTGACCAGCAGCGGCACCATCGCCAACCTGGAGGCGTTGTTCGTCGCCCGGGAGAGCCACCCCGGCCGGGCGGTCGCCTACAGCGCGGAAAGCCACTACACGCACGCGCGCATGTGCGGGGTGCTCGGCGTGGAGGGCCGCCGGGTCCCGGTGGACGGCGCCGGCCGGATGGACCTGGACGCGCTGGAGGACCTGCTGCGCGCGGGCGGGGTCGGCACGGTCGTGGCCACGGCGGGCACCACCGGGCTCGGCGCCGTCGACCCGGTCCACGAGATCGTCGCGCTGGCCCGCCGGTACGGCGCGCGGGTCCATGTGGACGCCGCCTACGGCGGGTTCTTCACGCTGCTGGCCGCCGACGGCACTCCGGAGCCGATCGACCCGCTGCCCTGGCGGGGGATCGCCGAGGCCGACTCGGTCGTGGTCGACCCGCACAAGCACGGCCTCCAGCCGTACGGGTGCGGCGCGGTGCTCTTCCGCGACCCCTCGGTGGGACGGTTCTACGTGCATGACTCGCCCTACACCTACTTCACCTCCGACGAACTGCACCTGGGTGAGATCAGCCTGGAGTGCTCGCGGGCCGGCGCGGCCGCTGCGGCGCTCTGGCTGACCTTCGAGCTGCTGCCGCCCACCCCGGAGGGACTGGGCCGGGTCCTCGCGGCGGGGCGGCGGGCCGCGGTCCGCTGGGCGGACCTGATCGAGTCCTCCGAGGTGCTCGGCCTCTACCAGCGGCCCGAGCTCGACATCGTGAGCTTCTTCCCCGCCGCGGCCACGCTGAGCGAGGTGGACGCGGCCTCCCGGCGGGTGATGCGCGAGGGCATGGACGACCCCGCCGACCCGGTCTTCCTGAGCGTGCTCCGGGTCGGCGCGGCCGACCTGGCCCGGCGCGTGCCCCAGGTGACCGCCGACGCGGACGGCGGGCGGATCCTGCGCAGCGTGCTGATGAAACCGGAGCAGGAGGCCCACGTCGACGCCCTGCACGCCCGCGTCGAGGCCCTGGCCCGGGGCTGACGGCCATCGGCTCCCGCGACGCGGAAGCCGACGGCCCGGCCTACGGGGCGGCCTCAGTCTCCGGTGGCACCTCCCGTCGTGCCGACGGTGACGGTCGCCCGGGCGGCGATGGAGGTGCCCGGCACCGTGCCGTCGACGGTGAACGTCCCCGCCTGGGCGTACTGGGAGGCGGGGATCGACGCCCAGTTCACGGTGGTGGTGACGTTGTCCTTGGAACCGTCGTTGAAGGTGGCGGTGACCGTCGGCGGCAGCGACGGGGCCACCCCGACCCGGGTGAAGACGGTCTCCGGTTCGATGAAGGTGACGCTGACCGCGTTCGTCGTCCGCACCCACACCGTGGCCGTGGCGGTCGTGCTCACCCCTTCGACGACACCGGCCACGGTGAAGCCGGACCCGCCCTGGGCCACCTGGGCCGGGGTGATCTGAGCCCAGGTGACCGGGGCGTTCGCCCGCGTCCCGTCGGCGTAGACCTTCGTCACGGTGGCCGGCAGGGTCGGCACCTGCCCTGCCTGCGTGGACTGGTGGACCGGGCGGATCGACTGCGGGGCCTGCGCGTGGACCCGCCATTCCAGGAGGCCGACCGATCCGGCGCCGCTGGTCAGCACCGCGCGCAGCCGGGTCGTGGTCACCCCGGTGAAGGTGACCTTGTTGAAGGCGTTCAGTGCCCTGTTGTACGCGCTCGCGCCGGGCACGTCCGCGTAGGCCGTGCCGTTCCAGTACTGGAGCTTCCACGAGGCGGGCACCCGGACCCCGCCGCCGTCGTCGAAGAAGTACACCTCGGCGGAGTCGACGCGCTGCGGCTGTGCCCAGGTGAGCTCGGCCCACTGGGTGCCGGTCTCCGGCCAGGTGCCCCAGCGCGGGTTGGCGGAGTCGTTGGAACCGCTCGGGGTGTACCCGTCGTTGAGCGCGTTCACCGACTCCCACGAGGAGGTGTAGGACGCCGACGGGGTGGCGGAGCCCGCCACGTTGACGGCGCCGCCGGAGCCCTGGCTGACCGTGACGGTCACCTCCGACGTGGCCGAGGAGGCGCCGTCGGACGCGGTCAACCGCACCGTGTAGGTGCCCGCCGCGGTGAACGACGCCAGCGTGACGGCCTGGCCCGGGGTGGTGAAGACGGCCTGCCCCGGGCCGCTGACCAGCGACCACGCGGTGGTCAGGGTGCCGTTCGGCAGCGCGTCGTCCTTGACGGTGCCGAGCAGGCGCACCTGCGACGGCTGGTTGTGGGCGGGGTCCCTGCGGGCGAGCACGTACGGGGCCTGGTTGGCCGCCGCGGGCGGGCCGCCTTCCGAGTCGTAGACCTTGATCTCGGTGAGGCCGGTCCTGAAGCCGGTGCGGTGGGTCATCAGCACGCGGACCCGCTGGGCGGTGACCGCGGGGAAACGCACCCGGTTGTGGTTGGACACCGGCGCCGGAGGGCTCTTGGCCTGGCCCGGGACGGTGACCCAGGTGCTCCCGTCGTGATACTGGACCTGGTACATGGCCGGTTCGGCGTAGCCGCCCGCCGCGCGGTCGTTGCGGAAGTGCAGCCGCACGTCGTCGAAGGTCCGCGCCGAGCCGAGGTTCACCTCGTACCAGTCCTGGGCGTTCGCCGAACCCTTGGTCCCCCAGATGGGGTCGTTGATGGTGAAGCCGTCCACCGCCGCGGCCGTGGTGGTTCCGGTGGCGGTGTGGGACGCCGAGGCGCTCCTGCCCTGGGCGAGGTTGGCGGGGGCCGTCCCGGTGGTGAGGTTGACCCCGGCCTTGGCGAACATGTCCACCATGCGGGCCTCGCTCTGCACGACCTGGGTCGGGGCCCGCATGCCGGGCGTCGCGACGTTGTGGTTGACCGTGGCGGCCGTGCCGGGGAAGGTCACCGCGCCGGTGGCCGGGTCGTAGACGAGCCGGGTGAGGCGGTCGACGGTGACGGCGCGGTTGCCGTTGACGTAGATGGAGTAGCCCTGCGGCACCCCGGTGTAACGGGCGACGCCGTCGGCGGGGTCGTCCCAGACGATGGTCAGGTCGCTGTTGCGGTAGCGCAGGTTGTTGGCGGTGAAGTGCGACCAGCCGATGTCGATCGGCGACAGTTCGACCTTGCCGTCGTCGCGCGGACGCAGGCCGGCCACGTCCTCGATGACGGTCCAATTGCTGCTGCCCAGGATGGTGTGGTGGATCCACGAGCGGTAGCCGATGGTCTTCGTTCCGGCGTTCCAGTCGGCCCAGAACTCGTTGGAGTCGGGCCAGGCGGTGTTGCCGCCGACGTACTGGGCCCAGGCGTTCCAGTACAGCAGCTTCTTGTAGTGGTCGGCGGTGATGTACGACGTGGGGTAGTTGCGCAGCGCCGAGGAGAACAGCCGGAACTGCACCGTCGAGTTGATCTGCGAGAAGTTGTTCGACCCGGGGTTGCCCGCGGCCGCGGCGGCGGCCTTGTCCTTCTGGTTCGCGGTGTAGAACGGGAAGAGCGGGTACTCGGTCTCGTCGTCGAACAGCCGCAGCGCCTCACGGTAGGTCGCGGTGTTGGGCATCAGGCCCACGGCGTACGGGTAGAAGTTGTTGATCTCCTTCCAGGGGACGAGGGCGTTGGTCGCCACCTGCCGGTGCTGAAGGACCTTCGCGGTGGGGTTCCACAGCACGTTCACCACGGCGTTCTTCACGTCGCCGGCGATGGCCCGCATCTCGGCGGCCTTGGCGGCGTCGCCGACCGCGTCGTACGCGGAGGCCGCGGCCAGGGCGTTGCTGTAGACGTAGGCCGACTCGGTCCGGTCGAGCCGTCCGGCGCGCCAGTGGAAGGAGACGGCGTCGGCGTCGTTGCCGGTCAGGGCACCCCAGTCGTACTCGATGAGGTTGTTGCCGTCCTGGTCGTAGTGGTCGAGCTGGCCCTTGACGTCCTGCTCGGCGTAGCGGGCGAGGTTGGCGGCGATGGCGGGCTGGCCGCCGTGGATCTGGTAGCTGCGCCAGGCCGCCTCGGAGATGTACTGGGTGTAGCTGTTGGACCAGTTCTCCGGGTCGCCGGGGTTGTCCATGTATCTGGCGTTCTTCGACACCTCCCCCGCCGACACCCACGGCCCGTAGGCGTAGACGGGGTCGCGCAGATACTTGAGCTCGTCGACGAACATCGGCACGGTCAGCGCGATGGCGTTGTTGTAGCCCAGTGCCCCCTCCACTGAGGTGGGCCACTGGTAGTCCTGGCCGGGGATGTCGGCGTCGAGGTGGTTGAAGCGCATCAGCCACCAGCGGTAGTAGACGCTCTTCTTGATCGCCGGCTCGGGGACGTCGATGTAGGGCGCGTTCTGTGCCCACCACCGGTTGTAGGCGCGCACGTGCGTGGCGAACGCCTCGGCGGGGGTGGCCGAGCGGTACGACTGGTACTCGGTGAACGAGGCCGGGATCTCCTCGGTCACGAAGCCCATGGTGACCTTGGTCGTCACGGTCGCCCCGGCGCCGACGGTGACCGAGCGGGTCAGGTCGGTGCCGCTGACGGTGAAACCGTCTCCGGCGAGGCGGGGGAAGACCGTGGTGAGCTTGTTCTTGGCGTCCACGATGCCGGTCAGCTCGTTGCCCGCCGGGGTCCGGGTGTAGGGCGAGGTCGCCTTCAGAGTGAGCGTCTGCGGGGACGACCCGGTGTTCGTGATCGACAGGTTGGTGACGGCGACGTTGTTGTGGGTGATGAACTTGGTGACGTTCACCCGCAGGTTGCCGCCGGTGTGCACGCTCTTGTAGTGGCTGGGTGCCTGCCAGCGCTGGGCGGGCTGCTCGGTGAGGGTGCCCGGCGAGACCGTCACCGCGTAGGCGTTCTCGTTGCTGATGCTCTCCCAGTAGGCCACCTGCCCGCCGAAGCCGATGACCGAGGGCGTGTGGGTCTTCATGAAGACCGCGCGTCCGCGGCTCATCAGCCAGGTGCCCGCCGGGTCGTTGCCCGAGCGGGCGAGCAGCCGGTCCATCCAGAAGTCGGTGCCGGAACTCTCGGCGTCGTAGATGGTCTGCATCATGTCGCCCGGCGTGTACGACGCGGGCGGGGCGGGGATCGCCGGCCCGTTGAAGGTGGGGAGGGCGATGTTCTGCGCCGCCGAGGCCGAGCCGCGCGGCACTGAGCCGGGAACAGGGGCGGATACGGAGGCGGAACCGGAGACGGAGGCCGCGGCGGGGGTGCCGGGGGTGAGGGGCCCGGTGGCGAGGAGCCCGCTGGAGAGCGTGGTGAGCAGGACGGTGGCGGCGGCGGTCAGCGACCGGCGGGCCCGTGCGGGGATCGGCATGTCATCACATCCCTTGCAGCGCCATCCACTCCAGGACACCGGTGGAGTGACCGGTCCTGGAGGTGATGTTCAGCCGGAGGCGGGTGGTCGAGACCGGGGTGAAGGTGGTGACGTTGTAGGTGTGGGCGGCCACCCCGCAGGCCGACTGGCCGGGGACGTCGACGTAGGCGGAGCCGTTCCAGTACTGCACCCGGCATGAGGCGGGCAGGTCGATGCCCTGGTCGTCGTCGAACCAGTAGGTCGCCACCCGGCCGATGTCCTTCGCGGACGGCCAGCGGTACTCGATCCACTGGGTGCCCTGGCGGTCCCAGTTCCCGTACGCGCCGTGGGAACGGTCGGCCGAACTCGCCGGGACGAACCCGTCGTTGACCGCGCCGAGCGTCTCCCATGGGGACACGTACGACGTCGAGACGGTCGCGGTGCCGGCGTGGTTGGTGCCGGCGGGCGGCTGGCCGCCTCCCTGTCCCTGAGTCTGCACGACCTTCCGCATGGTGCCGTCGGCGTTCCAGTACAGCCTGTCGACGGTGACCGAGCGGCGGAAGTCACCACCGCCGGGGGCCGCGGCGTTGTGGTAGACCATGTACCACTCGCCGTTGAACTCGATGATCGCCGGATGGTTGGTGGTCGAGGAGACCTGGTCGAGCACGACGCCGCGGTGGGTCCACGGGCCCAGCGGGTTGCTCGCCGTGGCGTAGCGGACGCACGCGTAGCCGGGGTTGGAGCACCCGGAGTCGTTGGCGGCGTAGGCCAGGTAGTAGACGCCGTTCCGCTTGAACATCCAGGGGGCCTCCCAGAAGTTGCTCACCCCCGCCGGGGTGACCACCGGGCCGTCCAGGTTGATCATGTCGGGCTTGAGCTTGGCGGCGCGCAGGCCGTAGTAGGAGCCCCAGTAGATGTAGGCCTGCCCGTCGTCGTCGGTGAAGACGGTGGGGTCGATGTTGAGGGGTGAGGAGTTCGGGGTGGCGTCGCTGATCAGCGGACCGCCCTTGGCGTCGGTGAACGGGCCGAGCGGGCTGTCGCCGACCGCGACGCCGATGTTCATCCAGCCCGGCCCGTTGCCGTTGACCGAGACGTACCAGTAGTACTTGCCGTTGCGCTGCTCGACCTCGCCCGCCCACGCGTCGGCGCCGGCCCAGGGGAAGTTCGCGAGCGAGAGCCTGGCGCCGTGGTCGGTCCAGCCCGCGGTGTCGGTGGAGGAGAACACGTGCCAGTCGCGCATGACGAAGTTGGTGCCGCCGGGGGCGGCCTCGTCGTGACCGGTGTACAGGTACAGGGTGTCGCCGACGACCAGGGCTGCGGGGTCGGCGGTGTAGAGCGCGGTGGTGATCGGGGCCGCCGCGGGTGCGGGGCCGGCGGTGGCGGTGACGAGGGTGAGAGCGGATAACAGGGCGAGGGCCCATCGTCGTCGTCTCATGGTTGCTCCTGGGGGGTGGACGACCGGGCGCGGGACGCCCGGCCGTCGGGGGGACGGCGTGGACTCCCGGAAGGGACGGGGCGGGTCTTCGGAGCGGCCGGAGTGCATCTCCGGAGCGGGCGGGGTTCGTTCTGCGAGGTGGCTGTCCGACCGGCCGGACGGTGGCGTGAACGAACGGCCGGTCACCCCGCCGAAAGAACTGTTAGCGTTAACAAAACGGGTCGCGGAAAAAGGTCGCAGGGATGGAACGGAAGCCCCGAACTGGTCCTACCGGGATTTCCCGAGTGTTTTCCATGAAAGGTTTTCTGTCAAGCATCCGATCCTCACACCAATAGAAAAGGAGTGTGAGCTGGAAATTCCCTCTCCAGTCCGGACCGCCTGCGGCCATTGGCGCCAAAAAGAATGATAGCGTTAACATATATTTTCGAGCCTTCGAGCCGATTACGGACTCCCGGACACCGGTGCCGCGGCGGGCGGGCCCGCAGACCCGTCTCCGGCGGGCGGGTGGTCGCACCGTCCTCCGGCCCGCACCGAGCCGGATCGGCCGCGGTACCGCCTCTCGGCCCCCGAATCCGGCCGCGGCACCGGCTCTCACCCTCTCGAATCCGGCCGCGGCGGAACCGGCCCCGTACGGGAGCTCAGCGGCGGGACGCAAGAGGCAGCGGCGGGGTGTGAATGTCGAAGTGCAGCCGCCGCTGCGCCAGGATCGAGTGCGGCACCGACTCCGGCGTGGTCAGGCCGAGCTGCTCGAAGAGCAGGAACCGCGCCGACACCGCAGCCAGATGACGGGGACGCATCGGCGGGTGCCAGATGCTGTAGGTGCCGACCCGCCCGTCACGACGGCGGTACCAGCCCAGGGTGGGATGGGTGAGCAGGGGCATCCACTCGTGCTCGCCGTCGAAGCCGTCGAGCCGGGCGGGCGGCGCGTCGAGTTCGACGGCCTCGCAGCGGGCGTTGTCCGCGGTGAGACGCCAGCGCGCGGGTGCGGAGTCCCAGTCGGCGGTGATGCCGACGTGCGTGCGGTCCCAGGGCATGCCCCACAGCCACTTGGGCACCGCGACGAGCGGATGGTCGAGGGCGGTGCCGAAGAACCAGACCCCCGGGCGGCCCTCCACCGTGACGTACGCCCGGTAGTTGATCTGACCGCAGTTCATCGCCGCCGGCGGGAAGAACCGGAAGTGGAAATCCCGGTCGCGGAAGGCCACCGCGGAGACGAGCGCCGTGGGAACACCGTCGGCCGCGGTGACCTCAAGCGGGGCGAACCCCTCGGGCAGGAGCCGGGCCAGGGCCTCGGCGGGCACCCGGTAGCTGACGATCGCGAAGTCCTCCAGCTCCGTCTCCGCGTGGTGCCAGCGCAACGGCGGTCTCGGGGTCCCGGTGAAGGTCATGCCAGCAGAGGATAGGGGCAACGGCGACCTCGGAGAACGTCCCGCGGCCCCCGACCGCGGCCCACCGGCACCACTCGCCACGCCCCGCGGCACGACCCGCCACGACGGCGGCCCGCACCGGCGGACGACGGCCCGCACCGGCCTCCGGCCACGTCCCCCGCCGCCGCAACAGCCGATCCCACAGATCGGCCTGGAATGCGCCTCCCGCCCTGTACTCCGGATCCCGGACCGTCACGCCTCGCGGAAACGGATGTCGCGGGCCGTCGCCCGGGGGGCGACGAAGTCGAGCACACGTGCCCCCTCACGCTCCAGTTCCGCCCGCTCCGTCCCGCTCACCGGGGCGAACAGTTCGACCTCCAGGACCGCCTCGCCCCGCTTGCGGGTCACCTTCCACATACCGCGCACGAAGCCGTCCACCAGCACCGTCGCCTTGATGATGCCGTTGACCGTGAAGACCCGGGGCCGGTGTTCGTCCGCCATGATCCGGGTCCTCGTCCGGGCGGCGAACGACAGCAGCATGTTGTCGTACTCCGAGAGGTAACGCACCGGGGCGGGGGTGGCGGGATCGGGCCGCGTGACGTCGGGCAGGTCGAACACCTCGGCGCCGTCCTCGGTGACGAAGACCCGCAGGTCCATCCTCCGCATGACCTCGCCGAGGCGGGTCATGCCCGACCACTGCTGCACGTCCATCGCACCCGCCGGACCGTAGGCGGCCAGGTAGCGGCGGATCACGTCCTCCGGGCCGCAACCCTCCTCCTGGGGGCGGCCCAGCCACGCCTCGATCGTCGTGTGGGCGGGCTGCCCGCCCACACCCCAGATCCCCCGGGGCGGCACCTGCACCAGCGCCAGCGTGTTGCGCACGCCGACGGCCAGGGCCGCCGGGTCGCGCTCGGGCCACTTCTGGCGCAGCAGATCCCCCAGTTCGCGGAGGGTCATCGGACGCTCCTCGACCAGTGCGCGTCCGACCGCGGCGAGCTCGTCGAGATCCACCCCCTCCAGGCCCTTCCCGTGCGAGTTCCGCAGGATCCGCACCAGCATCGGCGCCAGCGGCGGACGCATGGCCAGGGCGTCGGAGGCGGCGACCAGGTGGATCGTGGAACGCATGAGCACCAGCCGGACGACCTCGCGTCCGGTGAGCAACCGGGCGAGCTCCTCGTGAGTGAAACCGGCCAGGCGACTCCAGAGCCCGATGTAGGGCGGGTCGGGCGCCTGGGCCTGCATGCCGTACAGGCGCCGGACGGCCTCCAGCGCGGACACCTCCGCCCGCGACAGCAGCAGCTGCCGGTCGAGAGTGGCCCGGTTGAGCGCGCGCCGGCTCAGCACCTCGGGCATGCGGGTCCTCTCTTCGACGTCGATCCCGGCAGGCTACCAATCGCTTTTCCCGACCGCGCGCCTTTACTGTGTAGATTCACAGAGGACCGGTAAGGTCTGCCCGGTGAGCGTGCCAGCCGTGTCCCCCGTGCCAGCCGTGTCCCCCGCGCCGGACGGGGCCCCCACGTCAGGTGGGGCTTTCACCTCAGGTGGGACTTTCACGCCAGGTGGGGCATCCGTATCAGGTGGAGCATCCGTTCCGGCGGTGCCTCCCGCGCCGGGCCCCGCCGTCGAGCCCGCGCGCGATCCCTACCGGGTGTACCTCGACTCGCTGTCCAGCGCCGAGTCCCGACGCACCATGCGGGGCTGCCTCGACCGGCTGGCCGTCCTGATCTCCGGCGACGAGACGGCCTCCGGCGCGGGCCAGCCCTGGCACCTGCTCCGCTACGAGCACACCGTGCGCATCCGCGCCTTGATGACCGAGCGCGGCTGGTCGCCCTCCTACATCAACAAGCACCTGGTCGCGCTGCGCAGGGTGCTGCGCGAGGCGTGGCGGCTGGGGCAGATGACCGCCGAGGAGTACCAGCGCGCCGCCGACCTGCCGACGGTCGAGCACACCCGGCTGCCCGCCGGTCAGCACGTCCCGGCCGAGGTCGTCGGCGCGGCGCTGGCCGCCTGCGAGCGCGACGACTCCCCCGCGGGCGTGCGGGACGCCGCCCTGCTGGCCACGCTCTACTCCACCGGTTGCCGCCGCGCCGAGATCGCCGCGCTGACCCTCGCCGACTACGACCCCGGCTCGCGCTCGCTACGGGTACGGGGCAAGCGCGACAAGGAACGGATGGTCTACCTGACCGCCGAGGCCGCGGGCAGGATGGAACGCTGGCTGGCGGTGCGGGGCCGGCCCGCCGGGGCGTTGTTCTGCCCCGTCAACCGGTTCGGGCGGCTGCGGGTCAGGAACGGCGGGCCCGCGCCGATGACGGGCCAGGCGGTCGCCGACATCCTGACCAGGCGGCTGGCCGAGGCGGGCGCCATGCCGCGCACCCCGCACGACTTCCGGCGCACCTTCATCGGCGAGCTGCTCGACGCCGGGGTGGACCTCGCCACCGCCCAGGCCCTGGTCGGCCACTCCTCCCCCGCCACCACGGCCCGCTACGACCGCCGCCCCGAACGCCGCCGCCGCGAGGCCGTCGACCGGATCACCCTGCCCCCGCCACGGCCCCTCTGACACCGGCCGCCCTCACCCCTCCGGCACCGGCGGGCCGGTCCCGGTCTTCGGATCGCCTCTCTTTCCTCTCAAGACTCAGCGGGAACTCGGTAACTGTCGGTGCCGCCCTCTACCATGAGCCACCTCACAGGAGGGATGGCCGCTCATGGTGGACGCGCTGAGGGTTGCGCTGCTGGTCACGACGGATCTTCCGCCCGACACGGACCTGGCGGAGTTCGGGCGGTTGCTGGTCGACGCGGTGAGCACGCTCGGGCAGGACGACGTGGCCTACACCGGCCTGCTGCGGGGCGGGGTGTTCTGGCTCGATCAGCCGCTGCCGCCGACCGGCGACGGGCTCGGCGGCGCGGCGGCCGAGGAGCTGCGTTTCGCCGCGTTGCTGGGCCACCTGTCGGTGCCCGTCCCGCCCGGCTCGGCCAGGCAGGTGATCATCGACGCCCGCCGGGCGATCACCGCCGCCGTCGCCACCCGGTACGGCGACCTGGGCAGCCCGCCCGCCGTGATGGCCATCCGCAGCGACGACGTGCGCGAGCGCACCCCCGACACGGCCATCCGCGTCGAGCCCCCGAAGCCCGCAGATCCCCGGGAGCCCGAGGAACCCCGGGAGCCCGCGAATCCCGCGGAACCCTCAGAGCCGAAGGAGCCCGCGGAGGTCACCGGGCCGAACGGGCCGGGCAGGCCGCACGAAGCGAACACGAGCAGGCCGCACGGACCGGGCGGGCCGGGCAGGCCCGGGGAGGCGCTCGGCGTGCCCGCCGAGCCGGCCGCGAGCGCCTCCGCCTGACCTCCGCGCCTCCGCCTCACCTCCCCGAGAGGGGGGCCTGACCGTAGGGGACCAGCCTGACCGGGCCGACGAGGCCGTAGTTCTGCCGGGCCGCGGCGCCGTAGACACCGGGGTCGGAGACCCGCAGGCGGTTGTTCAGCGTGGTGGCGACCTCGACCTCGATGGTGTTGCTCCCCCGGCGCAGGTGGGAGCCGAGGTCCACGACCGGGTTGATCAGATCGACGGGGGGCAGCCGCCTGCCGTTGACGGTCACCCGGCAGGTGTCGAACACCTCGCCGAGCTCCAGGTAGGCTCCGTGCCCGCCGGTCCACCCGGCGCCGAGCTCGACGACGGCGGTGTAGCGGCCGACCCCCGAGGCGTCCGCCAGCTCCGGGATCTGCGGCCACGGCTTGAGGGTGTCGAGCACCGGCTTCTGGACGGTCACGGCCGTCTCGGTGGCCGAGGCGCCCGGCCTCCAGTCTTCGGCCTCCAGTCGCCACACGGTCAGCGGCATCGGCTCGGGCACGGTGTCGATGACGACGGTGGCCGTGCGGCCGTTGGACAGCACGGTCTCGTACCTGCCCGCCCGCGTGTCGCGCGCCACGAGCCTGCCGTCGACGAAACGGACCTCGGCGGCGGTGGTGGAGGTGACGTGCGGGCTGCGACCGCCCCCGGCGCCGAACAGTCCGGGCCGGCCGAGCGCGATGACGGTCGCCTCGCTCGGCTGGAGCGCCACCCTGACACGGACGCGGCCGTCCTCCTCGGTGTAGGCGGCGATCCGCTCGGCACGGCCGGTCCACAGGTCCAGCCGGTAGGGCACCGCGCCGTCGGTGGTCCGGGCCAGGGAGACCTCGTGGTCGATCGGGGCGACCGGCGGCTTGACCGTCTCGGCGTGCTTGCCGTTGCAGAGGTAGTAGTAGTCGACCCCATCGGCGACCCGGCGGGCGTGCAGCAGGGTGGAGCTCTGCGCGTAGACGGTGTTCGGACGCAGGCCCAGCTCCGCCAGGGCGTCGCCCACCTTCGTCTTGTCGGCCACGACCCGCACCTTGGGCTGGGTGAACAGTTCGGCGAGGACCGCCCGCAGGCGCTCGTTCTCGCCCTGCCCGGCGACACCGGGCACCGTGGCCGCCGACCAGTCGCCGAGGAAGACCAGCGGCAGCCCGGCCCGGGTGTAGCCGAGCAGCTTCTCGGCGACGGCCACCGGGAGCGTGCACTCGCCGCCGGCGAACAGGTCGCCCTCGACGAACACGACCCGGTACGCGGGCCCGTCAGGCGCCAGCACGCCGCCGGACACGGTCGCGTTCGGCAGGTCGAGCAGCGGCTCGCTGACGAACTGGTGGGTCCAGCCGAGCGGGATGCCGCTCGCGGTGAACCAGTTCGCGCCGATGCCGGTCTTGGTGTAGCCCTTCTGCCGGAAGACCGCCACGTCGATCTTGGCCGTGCCGGCCTGCATGACCTGGTGGATACGGCTGAGATAGCCCGACACGTCCCGGGCGTGCCGCCAGGTGGGGTGGCGGGGGCCCCACGACTCGGAGTAGCCGATGCCGCCGTTGTAGGGGGTGAAGGCGGCGAAACCCGGCCAGTTCACGCCGGGTGCGGAGGCGTAGGAGAAACCGTGCAGGTAGGTCTGGTTCAGGCCGGCCGCGTACGCGCCGCCCATGGTCCGCAGGATCTTCTCCCACGTCGTGTTGTAGGCGCCGCCCTGGTAGGCTGCGGCCTCGCACGACAACACGGTCCGCCCGGCCAGGTCCCGGCCGCCGGCCAGGGCTCGGTAGTCGTCGAGGTTCTTGAACCCCAGCGACTCCCCTTCGAGAACGTCGAGGATGGCGGCGGCGGCGATCGCGTCGGTCTCCAGCCCGTACGGCTGGGCACGCAGCTGGAGCCCGATCGAGTGTGCCCAGTCGCGCAGCATGGTGAAGTGGTGCTCGTTGAACAGGTCGGAGACCGTCTGCCAGTAGTCGTGGCGGACGTGCCGGGTCAGCTCCGCCTCGTAGCTGTGAACCGGGTTCTCCTTGTTGCGGACGATCACCGGCAGGTACGGCGCGAGCGGGTAGCCCCTGCGCCGCTCGAACTCCGCGGGCAGGTCCGGCGTCCAGTTGAGCGCGTGGGTCTCCAGCTCGATGGAGTCCTCGAACAGGGCACCGCCCGACTTCTTCAGGAGCCCGCGGATGCGCGGGGTCAGCAGGTTGGCCTCCCAGAAGTCGATCACCGCCTGGGTGCCGGCCCGGCTGAAGTGGTCGACGACGTAGGAGAGCGGGTCGGTGTGCGGGTCCGACTCGGGACGCTGACCGGAGCCACGCTCCCAGTACGACAGGATGAGCCACTGCCCGTCGACCGGGGCCGTCCAGGCGATCCGCCCGTCGGTCACCTGGGCGGTGAGGTCCTGGACGGAGGCGAAGTCGAGCCCGGTCTCCTTCCGGGTGGAGTTGGCCGGGTTGACCCGGACCGCCTGGACGAGCAGGAGTTTCTGCGCGGTCACGCCGGGGGCCGCCGCGGCGACGGGGGCGGGGACGGGCCCGCTGTAGGCGGCGCCGGCCGCCACGGTCGCCGAGCCGTAGGCGAGCTCCTTGACGGCGGCGGGGCTGTCGGGGGTGATGGTGGGGACGGCCGCGGGCCAGCTCGGCCCGAGAGTGATGTCGATGGTGATCCCGCGCCTGGCCGCCTGGTCCAGGGCTGCCTCCACGGCGGCGTTCCACGCCGGGGTGCCCCAGCCGTTGACGGCCACGTCGAGGACCGACTTGTCGCGGATGCTGTGGTGGACGGCGGCGATCTCCGCGCCGCCGAAGCCGGCGTCGGCGATCTGGTCGACCTCGCGCCGGATCTCGGCGGGGTCGACCTTCGCGTCCGGCCACCACCAGCGGAACCTGGGCCGCACGGTGCGGCCGGGGTTGGCGAACCAGTCGGCGAGGTTCCCGTTCCCCTGGAGGGCCCGGGTGCCGGTCCGGGCCGCGGCCGGGTTCGGGGAAAGGCCCAGACCGGTCGCGGTGACCGCTCCGGCGAGGGCACCCGCCTGCAGAACCCGCCTGCGGGTGAAGGGGGTTCCCCTGCCGCTGTCGTTACTCATGGTGCTGTCTCTCCTCGAGGGTCACGAAGGTGTTCTCAGGCATGGAGGGATGGGCCCTCGGCCGGAAGGAGCGGCCGGGGGCCGGTGTCGGTCGACTGCCAGGTGGTCGCCCGTGAGGAGGAGCAGGGCGGGCCTTCTCTCTCCACGGGACGGTTCCCCCGAAAAGGCCGCGTGGCGTGACTTCGCCCTGTGGGCGACGCCATGCGGTTGAGCGTGATGTCACGCCGTGAGGTGCGGCGTCACGCGGTGTGCCGCCCGGTGCGGCGGGCGGTCCCCCGGAAAAGGTCGTTTCGTGTCACGGTGCCGCCGGCCCACGGGCCGGCGCCGGCGCGCGGCGGGTGGATGGGTGCAGGTTCGCGATGGGCCGGGCGTACGGCATGCCGGGCACATGACGGGCCGGGTGCGCTGTCTTCGGCGCGCTGTCTTCGGCGCGCTGTCCTCGGCGCCCGGTCCCGGAGCGCGGCGGGCGGAGCGCGGGTCACGGTGGATACCGGCTCATGCCCGGCGACCCGGTCTCCGCCGGGTGCCCGGGTGGCGGGCGCCCGGCGGGACGCGGTCGTCGACGGCCGTCCGGATGACGGACGGCCGCCTTTCCCGCGGTGAGGATCACCTGTGGTCATCCCCGCGGGGGCGTGGCGGCCGCGGTCCCGGGTGGCCCCGGGGTGCGCCGGGACCGCGGCGGAAAATCAGCCCGGGAGGGCCGTGACCGCCCCGGGGTGGAGACCCCCGGCGCGGTGGCGCCGGGGCCGGGCCCGGGGGTGACGGAGCCCCGGGACGGAGCCCTTTCGGCGCGGAAGCGCGGTGGCCGTTCCGGCCCCCGAACCCCCGCCCCCACCCCCGGACCGGAACCCCCCGGGGGGTCCTCAGCGCAGGAACGCCGCGGCCACCCCGGCATCGACCGGAATGTGCAACCCGGTGGTCTGGGTCAACTGGGTCAGCTGGAACACCGCCCCGGCGATATGCTCGGGCAGCACCTCCCGCTTCAACAACGTGCGCTGCGCGTAGTACTCCCCCAACTCCTCCTCCGCCACCCCGTACACCGCGGCCCGGTTGGCCCCCCACCCCGAGGCGAAGATCCCCGACCCGCGCACCACCCCGTCCGGATTGATCCCGTTGACCCGGATCCCGTACCGGCCCAGCTCCGCGGCCAGCAACCGCACCTGATGCGCCTGATCGGCCTTGGCCGCCCCATAGGCCACGTTGTTCGGCCCGGCGAACACCGCGTTCTTCGAGGCGATGTACACCAGCTCCCCGCCCATGCCCTGCTCGATCATCACCCGGGCGCTCTCCCGCGCCACCAGGAACGACCCGCGGGCCATCACGTCATGCTGCAGGTCCCAGTCGGCCACACTGGTCTCCAGCAGCGACCGCGACAACGACAACCCGGCGTTGTTGACCACCAGGTCCACCCCGCCGAAGGCCAGCACCGCCGCCCGCACCGCGGCGATCACCTGCGCCTCGTCGGTGACGTCCACCTCCACCGCGACCGCCACGTCCGCCACCCGATGCGCACCCGCGCCGATCTGCCCGGCCACCGCCTCGGCGGCGGCCACATCCCGGTCGGCCACCACCACGCACGCCCCCTCCGCGGCCAACCGGCGCGCGGTGGCCGCGCCGATCCCGGACCCGCCGCCGGTGACCAGCGCCACCCGCGCCGCCAGCGGCCGCGGCGCCGGCATCCGGCGCAGCTTGGCCTCCTCCAGCTCCCAGTACTCGATGCGGAACTTCTCCGCCTCCTCAATCGGCGCATACGCCGACACCGCCTCGGCACCGCGCATCACGTTGATCGCGTTGAGGTAGAACTCCCCGGCCACCCGGGCGGTCTGCTTGTCCTTGCCGAAGGAGAACATGCCCACCCCGGGCACCAAAACGATCGCCGGGTCCGCGCCGCGCATCGCCGGCGAGGACGCGGTGGCGTGCCGGGCGTAGTAGGCGGCGTAGTCGGCCCGGTAGGCGGCGTGCAACTCGCGCAACCGCTCGATCGCCTGCTCCAGCGGGGCGGTGGCCGGCAGGTCCAGCACCAGCGGCGCCACCTTGGTACGCAGGAAATGATCCGGGCAGGAGGTGCCCAGCGCGGCCAACCGCGCATGCTCGGCCCGCGACAGGAAGTCCAGCACCTCGAAGGTGGCGGTGTAGTGGCCCACCTGGGCGGCGTCGGTGGAGGCCAGACCGCGGACCACCGGCAGCAGCGCCGCGGCCCGCGCCAGCCGCTCCTGCTCGCCCAGCGGCTCATAACCGGCCAGCACCGGCCCGAACGGGTCCGGGCGGCCGTGCTCGGCGAGGTAGGCCTCCGCGGTGCGGATGATCTCCAGCGAGTTGGCCTGGCACTGCTGCGAGGTCTCCCCCCAGGCGGTGATGCCGTGCCCGCCCAGGATGCATCCGATCGCCTGCGGATGCGCCGCCTGGATCGCGGCGATGTCCAGGCCCAGCTGGAACCCGGGCCGCCGCCACGGCACCCACACCACCCGGTCGCCGAAGATCCGCGTGGTCAGCTCCTCACCGTCGGCCGCGGTGGCGATCGCGATACCGGCGTCGGGATGCAGGTGGTCCACGTGCGCGGCCTGGATCAGGCCGTGCATCGCGGTGTCGATCGACGGCGCCGCCCCGCCGGGCCCGAAGGCGCAGAAATCGAACGCGGCGACCATCTCGTCCTCCCGGTCCACCCCCGGGTACACGCCGCTCAGCGCGCGCAGCCGGTCCAGGCGCAGCACCGCCAGCCCGGCCTCGCGCAGCGTGCCCAGGTCACCGCCGGAGCCCTTGACCCACATCAGCTCCACCGGCGTGCCGGTGACCGGATCGACCGCGGTGCCCTTGGCCGAGGTGTTCCCACCCGCGAAGTTCGTGTTGCGCGGATCGGCACCCAACGCGTGCGACCGCCGCAACAGCTCCTCAACCGGAGTTGTCATGAAATATCCCCCAACGAATCAACCGTGATCTCGGAATGCCGGGCGGGTCTCAGGCGCCCCAGCCCGCCTGGTTGCCCCCGACGCGCTCGGCGGCGATCTTCTCGAAGTAGCCCGAACGCGCGTAGGCGGCCATCGGGTCGGGGTCCAGTCCCTGCTCGACGCGCACCTCCGCCAGGATCGGACGCACGTCGGTGTTGTAGGCGTCCATGAACACCGCGTTGGCGCCGAGCACGTCACCGGCGGCCTGCGCGGCCGACAGCGCCTCGCGGTCGACCAGCAGGGCCTTGGCCGTGGCCTCCTGGATGTTCATCACCGACCGGATCTGGCCGGGGATCTTCGCCTCGATGTTGTGGCACTGGTCCAGCATGAACGCCACGTCCTCGGTGTACCCGCCGCCGCGGATCACCTCGAACATGATCCGGAACAGCTGGAACGGGTCGGCGGCCCCCGCCATCAGGTCGTCGTCGGCGTAGAAGCGGGAGTTGAAGTCGAACCCGCCGAGCTTGCCCTCGCGGAGCAGGAACGCCACGATGAACTCGATGTTGGTGCCCGGCGCGTGGTGGCCGGTGTCGACGACCACCTGCGCCTTGGGACCGAGCTTGACGCAGTGGGCGTAGGCGGTCCCCCAGTCGGGCACGTCGGTGGTGTAGAAGGCCGGCTCGAAGAGCTTGTACTCCAGCAGGAACCGCTGGTCGTCGCCCAGCCGGTCATAGACCTCGGCCAGCGCCTCGGCCAGCCGGTCCTGCCGGGAGCGGATGTCGTCCTGGCCGGGGTAGTTCGTGCCGTCGGAGAACCACAGCTTGAGGGTGTCGGAGCCGGTGGCGTCCATGATGTCGACGCACTCCAGCAGGTGGTCGGTCGCCTTGCGGCGCACCCGCGGATCCGGGTTGGTCACGCTGCCCAGCATGTAGTCGTCGTCCTGGAAGACGTTGGAGTTGATCGCACCGATCCGCACACCGAGGTTCGACGCGTGCGCGGCCAGGTCGGCGTAGTCGTCGACCTTGTCCCACGGGATGTGCAGCGCCACGCTCGGCGCGGCCCCCGTGTGGGCGTGCACCTGGGCGGCGTCGGCCAGCTTCTCGTACGGATCCCGCGGCACCCCCCGCTGGGCGAACACCTTGAACCGGGTGCCGCTGTTGCCGTACGCCCAGGACGGGGTCTCGATGGCCTGCGCCCGCAGGGCGGCCTTGATGTCGCTCATCGAAGCTCCGGGGCGGCCACGGCGTCGGCCGGGGCGGCCCCTCCTCCTATCTGCCTGATCCGGTGGGGATGCGCGTGCTCACGGTGCCCGGGACCCGCCGCCGCGCGGGGCGGCGGGTTCCGGCCGGGCGGACGGCGCGCGGGTCGAGGCGCCGTGCCCGGGTGTCCGTCAGAAGTCGAACTGGTCGATGTTGCCCTTGTCGAAGACGAAGGGCGGGCCGAGGATGATCTCGCCGTCCTTGCCGACGGTCCGCTCGCCGAGCTTGCCCGCCTTGAGCACCTCGCCCTCGGCGCCGGTGATCTGGCCCGAGGCCAGCGCGGCGGCCGCGTAGGAGGCCAGGTAGCCCAGGTCCTTCGGGTTCCACAGGGCGAACTTCTCGACCGTGCCGTCCTTGACGAACTGCCGCATCTGGTTCGGGGTGCCGAGGCCGGTCAGCACGACCTTGCCCTTGTACTTGGAACCGGAGATGTAGCGGGCCGCGGCCGAGATGCCGACCGTGGTGGGCGAGATGATGCCCTTGAGGTTCGGGTATGCCTGCAGCAGACCCTGGGTCTCCTGGAAGGACTTCTGGTCGTCGTCGTCGCCGTAGGCGACCTTGACGAGCTTCATGTCCTTGTACTCGGGCTTGCCGAGCTCGTCCTTCATGAACTCGATCCAGGTGTTCTGGTTCGTCGCGTTCGCCGTCGCCGACAGGATCGCGATCTCACCCTTGCTGCCGATCATCTCGGACAGCAGCTTGACCTGGCTGCGGCCGATCTCCTCGGAGTTGGCCTGGTTGATGAAGATGTCGCGGCAGTCCTTGGAGGCGTCCGAGTCGTACGAGACGATCTTGACGCCCTTGCTGCGGGCCTGCTGGAGCGGGCCGCACACCGCGTTGGCGTCGTTGGCCGCGATCAGGATCGCGTCGTGCCCCTGCTGGGTCAGCGTGTTGATGTACGACACCTGCGAGGAGGCGGAGGCGTCCGACGGGCCGACCTCCTTGGCCTCGCCCTTGAACTCCGCCGCCGCCTCGATGCCCGCCTTGTCGACGATGGTCTCGTACGGGTTGTTGATCTGCTTGGGCAGGAAGGCGAGCTTCAGGCCCTCCTTGATCGGCGCGTTCGGGTTGGCCGTGGCCGGTGCCGAGGAGGCGGGGGCGGCCGGGGCGGCCGAGCTCGCCGAGTCCTTGGTGGTGCCGCCGCCGCAGGCGACGAGTCCGAGCGAGAGCAGGCCGGCCATGACCGTGGTCGAGGCGGACCTCCGGGAGAAGGTGAACATCAGTACTTCCTCAGGATGCGGGGGGTGCGGGCGATGGAACGGGCGACGGACGGCGCCGTCGTTGCCCTATGACGGCGACGAGGCGCGGGGTGATCACCGAGATGATCAGGAGCAGTCCGGTGACGATCGACTGGATCTCAGTGGACACGTCGTTGAGCATGAGCAGGTTGCGGAGCAGGCCGATGAGCAGCACTCCGGCGATCACACCGCCGAGGGTGCCCCGGCCGCCGTCGAAGTCGACGCCGCCCAGCAGCACGGCCGCGATGACGGCCAGCTCCAGGCCCATGCCGTTGTCGGCGCGGGCGCTGCCGTAGCGGAGCGTGAAGACCACGCCCGCGAAGGCCGCGACCGTGCCGGAGAGCACGAACAGGATGAGCTTGACGCGCTTGACCCGGATGCCGGCGAACAGCGCGGCCTCCTCCTGCGCGCCGATGGCGAACAGGGAACGGCCGAAGCCGGTGGCGTGCAGCACCACGGCGGTGATGATCGCGAGCAGGATGAACAGCGCGACCGGGTACGGGATCGGGGTGCCGGGGATGTCGTCCACGGCGAGGGAGGTGTACTGCTGCGGGAACTCGGCGATGGCCCGGTCCCCGAGCACCACGTAGGCCAGGCCCCGGTAGAGGGCCAGGGTGCCGATCGTCACCGCCAGCGAGGGCAGTCCGAGCCGGGTCACCAGCAGGCCGTTGACCAGGCCGCAGGCCGCGCCGATCACGACCACCAGCGGGATGATCGTCTCGATGGCCCATCCGGCGTCCCACAGGGCGCCGACCAGCGCGCTCGACAGGCCGAGCACCGAGGCCACCGACAGGTCCACCTCGGCGGCGACGACCAGCATGGTCATCGCCAGCGCGATCAGCGCGATCTCCCCCAGGTCGCCGAGGGCGAAGGACAGGTTGTCGATGCTCGCGAAGCCGGGCGAGGACGCCGAGCCGCCGATGAAGACGAGCACCAGCAGCAGGCCGACCAGCGTGTCCCAGCGGAGGAAGCGGCCGAACGAGCCGCGCTCCGCCGCACCGGCGGGGGGCAGGGCGGCCACTCCGCCCGCGGGTTGCGCGGTTTTCACGTCAGGAGCCATGTCGGGAGTTCCTCCTTCGCAGTACTCTCGCGACACGCAGGGCGAGCAGCCGGTCGACGCTGATCGCCAGCAGCAGCAGCGCGCCGGTGATGGCCTGCTGCCAGAACGGGCTGACCTTGAGCACGACGAGCGCGCTGGTGATCGTGGTCAGCAGCAGCGCGCCGAGGGCCGCGCCGTACACGGTGCCGACACCTCCGGTGATCGCCACACCGCCGACGACGACGGCGCTGACCACCTGGAGCTCCCAGCCGTTGGCGGCGTCGGCGACGACGGTGCCGAACCGGGAGAGCCAGAGCACTCCGGCCAGACCGGCGAGCGCGCCGCTGAAGAGATAGGCCGCCATGACGCGGCGCCGCACGGACACCCCGGCCAGCGACGCGGCCTCCGGACTGGAGCCGATGGCGTAGAAGTCACGGCCGGAGGCGTAGGAACGCAGGTAGTAGCCGACGGCGAACATCACCACGACGGCGATCAGCGGCAGGTACGGGATGCCGAGGACCGAGCCGTTGCCCAGCGACAGCAGCGCCGGGGGCAGGTCGACGGCGTTGATCTGCCGGCCGTGGGCGATGTAGTGGTCGACGCCCTGGATCACGTACAGCGTGCCGAGCGTCACCACCAGGGCCGGGACCCGGCCGAAGCTGACCAGCAGGCCGTTGACCAGGCCGCAGAGCGCGCCGAGCGCGACGCCCAGGACGACGGCGAAGACGATGCCCCGGCTGTGGTCGGCGGCGAGGAAGTCGCCGACGGTGAAGGCCACCAGGCCGACGACCGAGCCGACCGACAGGTCGATGTTCCTGGTGATGACCACGACGGACTGGCCGACGGCGAGCAGCACCAGGATGGAGGCGTTCAGGAAGATGTCCTTGAGGCCCTGCTCGGACAGGAAGTTGCCGTTGACGCCCGCGGTGACCGCGACCAGGGCCGCCAACGCCACCACGATGCTCAGCTCACGGGCCCGGAACACCAGGTCCACCACGTTGCGGGGGCTGCGTCCCGCGGTGACGGCGGTCATACGGTGCCCTCCGCGGTGCCGTACCCGCCGCTCACAGTGCTCTCACGGCCCTCGTGGCCCTCGCATCTGCCGATCACGAGGCCCTCCCGGTCGCTGCGGTCATCACGCTCTCCTCGGTGGCCCGCTCCCGCGGGATCTCGGCGACGATCCGCCCCTCCTGCATGACGAGCACCCGGTCGGCCATGCCCAGCACCTCGGGCAGGTCGGAGGAGATCATCAGCACGGCGAGACCGTCGGCGGCCAGCTGGGACAGCAGGCGGTGCACCTCGGCCTTGGTGCCCACGTCGATGCCCCGGGTGGGCTCGTCGATGATGAGCACGTCGGGCTCGGTGGACAGCCACTTGCCCAGCACGACCTTCTGCTGGTTGCCGCCGGACAGCACGTTCACCGCGTCCGACAGCCGGTTGAACTTGAGCTGGAGCCGGACGGCCCAGTCACGGGCGCGGTCACGCTCCGCGGTGCGGGAGATCACCGGGCCGCGGCGCAGCGCCTTCAGGCCGGTGATGCCGATGTTGCGCTCGATGGAGTGGTCCATGACCAGGCCCTGCTGGCGCCGGTCCTCGGGGACCAGGGCCAGGCCCGCGGACATCGCCGCGGTCGGGGACGCGACCGGCAGCCGCCTGCCGTTGACCTCCACGCTCCCGGCGTCCCAGCGGTCCACGCCGAAGATCGCGCGGGCGACCTCGCTGCGTCCGGCGCCGACCAGTCCGGCCAGCGCCACGATCTCGCCGCGCCGGACCTCGAAGGAGACGTCGGTGAACACGCCCTCGCGGGTGAGGCGGGCGACCTTGAGCGCGACCTCGCCGACCTGGGTCTCCTGCTTGGGATAGAGGTTGTCCAGGTCCCGGCCGACCATCCGGCGGATCAGGTCGTCGTGGGTCAGGCCCCGGACCGGCTCGCTGGCGATCCAGGCGCCGTCGCGCAGGGTGGTGACCCGCTGGCAGAGCTCGAAGATCTCGTCCAGGCGGTGCGAGATGAACAGCAGCGCGCATCCCTGCTCGCGCAGGGCCTTGACCACGTTGAACAGCCGGGCCACCTCGTTGCCGGACAGCGCCGCGGTGGGTTCGTCCATGATGAGCACCCGGGCGTCCCGGGAGAGCGCCTTGGCGATCTCCACGAGCTGCTGGTCGGCGATGGACAGGCCGCGGGCCGGCTGCTCGGGGTCGAGGGCCACGCCGAGCCGCTTGAACAGCTCGGCGGCGCGCTCGTGCATGGTCTTGCGGTCGATGCGGCCGAGTGCGAGCTTGGGCTGGCGGCCGATGAAGATGTTCTCGGCGACCGACAGGTCGGGGAACATCGTGGGTTCCTGGTAGATCACGGCCACACCCGCCTGCTGGGCGTCGGCGGGGCTGTTGAACTCCACCGGCTGGCCGTCCAGCAGGACCTGCCCGGTGTCCGGGCGGTGCACACCGGCCAGGGTCTTCACCAAGGTGGACTTGCCCGCGCCGTTCTCTCCGGCGAGGGCGTGCGCCTCCCCGGCGTACAGGTGCAGGGAGACACCCCGCAACGCCTGCACGGCGCCGAACGCCTTGCTGACCCCGGTCAGCGCCAGGACCGGAGGGGTCTCGTCGGGGGGCGGCCCGAGTGGCGCCTCCCCTTCGCCCGGTGCAGTCACCGCGCCACACCCCTTCCTTGGTCTAAAAACGTTTTAGAAGATTGAGCGGACGCTAATCCGCGAGGTCAGACCTTGTCAATGGGGAGTGAATCTCTCGTTTCCAACGCGTTACGACGATCTCGCAGGCAGCGGGGCACCTGGCCGGATGTCATCTTTGGGTAAGGTCTTGCCCACATCGGATAACACGTTTTAATCTGTGCCGGGTCGAGGGGGGCAGCGGTTGAGCGGCGTCAGCATCAGGGAGGTCGCTCGTGCCGCCGGCGTGTCCCCGGGCACGGTGTCCAACGTGCTCAACCGGCCGGAGCGGGTCGCTCCCGTGACCCGGGAGCGCGTCAGGCGCGTGATCCACGAGCTGGGCTTCGTCCGGCACGGCTCGGCCTCGACGCTGCGCGCCGGGCACAGCCGCACCATCGGCCTGTCGCTGATGGACATCGGCAACCCGTTCTTCACCGACGTGGCCGCCGGGGCGGAGGACGTCGCCAGCGAGCTCGGCTACGCGGTGATCCTCGGCAACTCGGGCGGCTCCCCGGCCAAGGAGGAGCACAACCTGCGTGTGTTCGCCGAACACCGGGTACGCGGCGTGCTCATCACACCCTCGGACGGCGACCCGCGGCGGCTCGACGGGCTGCGCGAGCACGGCATCAGCGTGGTGCTCGTCGACCACCCGGCGCACCGGCCCGACCTGTGCTCGGTGACCGTCGACGACGTGGCGGGCGGCCGGCTGGCCGCCGGTCACCTGCTCGACCGCGGCGCCCGGCGGATCTGCCACGTGACCGGCCCGCTGACCATCCGGCAGTGCCGCGACCGCAGGAAAGGCGCGTGGCGGGCCATGGCCGCCGCGGGCCTCGATCCGGAGACCGCGCTGGAGACCGTGCAGGCGCCCGCGATGACCGCCCGAGCCGGCCAGGAGGCGGCCGAACGGCTGGTCGCCTCCGGGCGGCTGCCCGAGGCGGTCTTCTGCGCCAACGACATGCTCGCCCTCGGCGTGCTGCGCGGCCTGCACCAGGCCGGGATCGGCGTGCCCCGCGACGTGGCCCTGATCGGCTACGACGACATCGACTTCGCGGTGGCCTCGGCGGTGTCACTCAGCTCGATCCGGCAGCCGACCTACGAACTCGGGCGGATCGCCACCGAGCTGCTGCTGGACGAGTGCGGCAACCCCGGCGAGCACGCCCACCGGCAGATCATGTTCCAGCCCGAGCTGGTCGCCCGCGAGTCCACCGGCTGAAGGACCGGACGGGACTGCGGCGGCCACCCGACCACGAGTGGTGAGTGACGAATGAGTGTTTACGCGGCGGTCGACCTGGGAGCGTCCAGCGGCCGGGTGATGACGGCGCGGATCGACGGTGAGCGGATCGACCTGACCGAGGTGCACCGCTTCGCCAACCGTCCGGTCCGGGTCGGCGGCACCCTGCACTGGGACATCCTCGCCCTGTACCGGGGGGTGCTCGACGGGCTGCGCGAGGCGGGACCGGTCGACTCGATCGGCATCGACTCCTGGGCGGTCGACTACGGCCTGCTCGACGGCGCGGGGCGGCTCGTCGGCAACCCGGTGCACTACCGCGACGGGCGGACCGAGGGGGTCATGGAGCGGGCCGTCGCCGAACTGGGGGCCGACACGCTCTACCAGGTCGGCGGGCTGCAGTTCCTGCCGTTCAACACCGTCTACCAGCTCCTCGCCGAACCGAGCCTCGACCGGGCCGAGACGCTGCTGATGATCCCGGACCTGCTGACCCACTGGCTGACCGGTTCCGTCGGCGCCGAGGTCACCAACGCCTCCACCACCGGCCTCTACGACGTGCGGACCGGCGACTGGGCCCGGGGCCTGGCCGGGCGGCTGGGCCTGCCGGCCGGGATCCTGCCCGGTCTGCGGCACCCCGGCTCGCCCGCCGGGACGCTCCTGGCCGACGTCGCCGCGGAGACCGGGCTGCCCGCTTCCACCCCGGTCACCGCGGTCGCCTCGCACGACACCGCCTCCGCGGTGGTGGCCGTGCCCGCGAGCACCGGGAAGTTCGCCTACATCTCCTCCGGCACCTGGTCCCTCGTCGGGCTCGAACTCCCCGGGCCCGTCCTGACCGAGGAGAGCCGCCTGGCCAACTTCACCAACGAGGGCGGCCTCGACGGCACCATCCGTTACCTGCGCAACGTGATGGGCCTGTGGATCCTGCAGGAGTGCATGCGCGCCTGGGGCGAGACCGACGTGGCGGGAATGCTCGACGCCGCCGCCCAGGTCCCGCCGTTCGAGACGGTGATCGACCCCGACGACCCGGCCTTCCTGCCGCCCGGTGACATGCCGGCCCGGATCGCCGCGTACTGCGAGCGCACCGGCCAGCGGCCCCCGCGGGACCGGGCACGGACCGTACGGTGCGTGCTGGAGAGCCTGGCGCTGGCCTACCGGCGCACGCTGCGCGACGCGGTGCGCCTCAGCGGCCAGGACGTGGAGGTCGTGCACGTGGTGGGCGGCGGGGCCCGCAACGAGCTGCTGTGCCGGATGACCGCCGACGCCACCGGCCTGCCGGTGGTCGCCGGGCCGGTGGAGGCGGCCGCCCTCGGCAACGCGCTCGTCCAGGCCCGCGCGCAGGGCGTGGTCTCCGACATCCGTGCCCTGGTACGGCAGAGCGAGCAGCCCGTCACCTACCTGCCCGAGGGCGGCCAGGAACCGTGGGCCCGCGCGCAGGAGCGGCTGGCCCCCCGCTGACGGCGCCGGCCGAGGCGCCGTCGGCGGGCGCCCCGGAGCCGTGCCGCCTCCCGGGCGGAGGCCTCGGAGGCACCCCGGCCTCGCCGTTCCGGGAGGATTCCTCCACTGTTCCCGGAAAGCCTCCCGGCCTCACCGCCCCGTGACCGCCGTTCCCGGAAAGCCTCCCGGCCTCACCGCCCCGTGACCGCCGTTCCCGGAAAGCCTCCCGGCCTCACCGCCCCGCGGCGGGGCGCCGGAGGCGGTAGAGCACGTGCCGCCGGAGCGGGCTGCCCTCGGCGACCTGCGGGTGGTCGAAGTCGTCGGCCGGGTCTCTGGTCATCCCCAGGCGTTCCATCACCGCCCGGGAGCGCAGGTTGCCCACCGCCGTCATGGAGATGATCTCCTCCTGCCCGGCGGGGCCGAAGCCGTGGTCGAGGGCGGCGCGGGCGGCCTCGGTCGCGTAGCCGTGGCCCCAGGCGGAGCGGGCCAGGCGCCAGCCGACTTCCAGCGCCGGGGTGAAGGGCGCCTCGAAGGTCTTCCACGCGAGGCCGGTGAAGCCGGCGAACTCCCCTGTCGCCCGCACCTCCAGCGCCCACCGGCTGTAGCCGTACCGGTCGAAGTCGGCCTCGAACTGGTCGACCAGCGCGTCGGACTCGCTCCGGGTGAGCGGCGCGGGGAAGTACTCCATGACCTCGGGGTCGGCGTTCATGGCCGCGAAGGGCTCCAGGTCGTCCGGCCGCCATCTGCGCAGGACGAGCCGGTCGGTCGATATGGGTTCCACTGGACTCCCCCTGATGTTTCGGTCTTGTCGGCCGACCCGCGCCGGGCGGACTCACCGGCGGGGAGGCATGGGGAGTATAGGCCCGCCGCCGGTCGCGTCCCTCCCGCGGCGAACCTCCGCAAACCCCGGAAAGGCCGGGGAGACCCGTGGAAGCCCGCCGGAGTCCGCGGAAGCGAGGAGGCGGGGCGGCCCGGGGCGTGGGACGGTGTCGCTTCCCGGTCACGCCTGACACGCCGGAGACGGAGGAAGCGGAATAAGCACCGGCGGGCGTCGGTTAGAGTAAGCGTGCCGATGTGGTTTGTGTCCCCCGGGCCGCAAATTACCGCCTTCACGGAATACCGTTCGGCTGGAGCCGTGTTGTGCCTCTCGCCGAGGAGGCGACCGCCACATCGGCACCACAACGTCATGACGCCCCGCGAGCGCTCCGGCCTCGTGGGGTGTCTGCTTTTCCGGCCTCCCCGGACACCTTTCGTGGTTCCTCCGGCGGAGAGACCCGCTTTTGGAGGAGGGCTACAAACAGCCGGGCCGCTCTTGTACTGGTGCCCACAACCCTGGGCCGTCGGGCCACCACCTAGTGTGGTGATCCCGTCTCATGAGGAGAGCCTGTGCTCTATCGCCTGACCAAGATCGTCAGCGCCCCGGTCCTGCACCTGCTCTGGCCGACCACGGTCACCGGGCACGAGCACGTCCCGACGACGGGTCCGGCCATCATGGCCTCCAACCACCTGTCGGTGGTCGACTCCACCTTCCTGCCGCTGGTGCTCCGGCGCCAGGTCCGTTTCGTCGCCAAGGCCGAGTACTTCACCGGCAATCCCGTCACCGCGATGTGGATGCGGGCCACCGGGCAGATCGCCATCGACCGGCAGAGCCCCACCGCCGCCCAGGACATGCTCGACACCGCCGCGCGGGTGCTGCGCGGCGGTGAGTTGTTCGGCATCTACCCCGAGGGCACCCGCTCCCCCGACGGCCGCCTGTACCGGGGAAAGGTCGGCGTCGCCTGGCTGGCCCTGGCCACCGGCGCGCCGGTGCTGCCGGTGGGGATGGTCGGCACCGACAAGGTGCTGCCGATCGGCACCTCGGTGCCCCGGCTGGGCCGGGTGCAGGTCCACATCGGCAAGCCGATGACCTTCACCGGCTCCGAGACCAGCGCGCGCGACCGGCGCCGGGTGACCGACGAGATCATGGCGGCGATCCGGGACCTGTCCGGGCAGGAGTACGTGAGCAGCTACGCCCCCAGCCGCACCCAGGACAAATGATCCTTTAGCCGGATACCCCGCTTCGATCGCGCTAGGCTGCGGCCTTTGGGCACGAAGAACTGGGGGTGATCCGGTGCCGCGAGGCAGAACGATCGCAGTCGGGACGGCGGCCGCGGTGCTGGTGGCGGGGGCCGCCGGTGGAGGCGCGTGGTGGTACCTGCACACCAGGGGCACCCCGCAGGAGACGGCCCAGCGGTTCGTCCAGGCGTGGCAACGCGGCGACCTGGCCGCCATGCGCGCCGAGCTGGGCACGCCCGATCCGGCGTTCGCCGCGACGTACGACGGCATGCGCAAGGCCTTGGCGGTCGAGAGCACCCGCGTCCGGCTCGACGGGGTGCGCGAGACCGGTGACGGCACCGGACGGGCCTCGTACACCGCCACGCTGAAGCTCAAGGACGTCGGCGAGTGGAGTTACTCCGGCTCCGTCGACCTGTCGGTCGTCGACCGGCACTGGCGCGTCAGGTGGTCGCCCGCCGCCGTCCATCCCGACCTGACCGGCGGCACGTCGTTCGCGTTGAAGACCGAGTGGCCGAAGCGGGCCGGGATCACCGCGGCGGACGGCGAGCGCATCGACGGCGGTGACGTGGGCGGCTCGGTGCAGCAGATCGCCGGCTATGTGGACAAGGCCACGAAGAAGGAGGCCGAGAAGCTCGGCCCGTCCTACCGGGCCGGTGACACGATCGGGAAGAGCGGGCTCCAGGCCGCCTTCCAGGGGCGTCTGGCCGGCATCCCCACCACCCGGATCCAGCTGGTCGGCCCGGACAAGAAGATCGTCAAGACCGTCGGCGAGATCGAGGGCGCCGACGGCGAGGAACTGCGGACCACCCTGGAGCTGAAGGTCCAGCGAGCCGGTGTCTCGGCGATCCGCGACCTGAAGAAGGCCGCCGCGCTGGTGGCGATCCGCCCCTCGACCGGCGAGATCCTCGCGGTGGTCAACAACCGGGGCGGTTTCGACCGGGCATTGAACGGCAACTACCCGCCCGGCTCGACCCTGAAGGCGGTCACCGCCGTGGGACTGCTCGTGGAGGGCATGTCCCCCGACGACCGGGTCACCTGCCCCAAGAACGTCACGGTCGGCGGCCTGCCCATCCGCAACTCCGACCACGCCGCCTACGGGGAGGTGTCGTTCTCCGACTCCTTCGCCCACTCCTGCAACACCACCTTCGCCCCGCTCGCCGAGCGGCGGCTGGGGGCCGACAAGCTGCTGCGCACCGCCGAGCTGTTCGGCTTCAACCAGCCGCTCGACATCGGCGTCCCGGCCGCCGAAGGCAGTTTCCCCCGGGCGCAGAGCGACGCGGAACTGGCCGCGGAGTCGTTCGGCCAGGGCCGGGTCACCGCCAGCCCGCTGGTGATGGCCTCGGTCGCCGCCGCCCTCGCCGACGGCACCTGGCGCCCGCCGACGCTGGTCACCTCGATCAAGCAGAAGGCGGAGCCGAAACCGCTCCCCGAGGGCGTCACGCCGCAGATCCACCGGATGATGTCCGCGGTGGTCACCAGGGGCACGGCCAAGAAGGCGAACCTGCCGCCGGGCACCCGGGGCAAGACCGGCACCGCCGAGTTCGGCCCACAGGACGACCTGAAGACCCACGCGTGGTTCATGGGTTTCCGTGACGACGTGGCCTTCGCGGTGATCGTCGAGGAGGGTTCCGGCGGCGGCGCGGTCGCCGCCCCGGTGGCCGCCGACTTCCTCCGTGCCCTCGGATGACCGGCCCGTGCCCGGTGGGTGCGGCCGGAGGAGCGGCCCGTGCCCGGCGGGTGCGGCCGGAGGTCAGAACGGGAGCGCCGCCACCGTCTCGTGCCGCAGGACCAGCACGAAGAGCGTGGCGATCAACACCGCGATCAGCAGCCAGCTGAACACGATGATGACCGTCGAGCGGCGGAGGGCTCCCATGGCCCTGCCCCTGACGGGCGGCCTTCTGTCCGCACGCCTGCGGCGGCCGTTCTCCGTGCGCCGGACGCGCTCGTTGAACGACTCCAGCCGCGCGGCGAGTCGCGGATCCTCATCGATGAGGTGGCGCTCGATCTGGAGCAGCATCCGCTCCTCGTCCTGCGACCAGGCCATGCAACACCTCCCCGGAACGCAAGCCGTGTGCCGACGTTCTGCCCAATCGTGAAGATCGTTATCCGTTCCGAGGGCTGCGATTTACCTCTTCTTTCCGTCGGCGCCGTCGGCATGTCCGATCATGCGTTTCCCAGGTCACCGGATGGGTGACGCCGCGCCCGGCGCTGGCTTACGGCCTTTCACGACGATCTCGACATTCCCGTCTCTTCACCTTCATCACACATGTCACATCATTGGCCCCGCAATCGCCCGCTCTCCCGCCGGTTCCGACCACGACCCGGGTTGCGCGGCACCACGCCGGGGAGGGGGACAATGACCGATGAGCTTGTCGATCGAGCGGGCGGTCGTCCTCCGCCGTGACGCGGAGACCGGGCGGCGCACCCGCGATCGGCGGGACACCCGGCCCCCGCAGGCGTGCGATCATGACCGGACGCCCGGCGCGGACCCCGGCCGCCCGATCATGGAGTGAGACGATGCCCGCCTATCTGCGATTCCCGACGATCCTCGACGACGAGGTCGTCTTCGCCGCCGAGGACGACCTGTGGATGGTCCCCGCCGGCGGCGGGCGGGCCTTCCGGCTGACCGCCGGCGTGGCGGAGGCCGGGTACCCGCGTTTCTCCCCACGCGGCGACCTGATCGCCTTCGTCGGCGGCGAGGAGGGCCCGGAGGAGGTCTACGTGATGCCCGCCGACGGCGGCGCGGCCCGGCGGGTCACCTACCACGGGGCTCGTTCCGTCGTCGCCGGCTGGGACCCTGCCGGCGCGATCGTCTACGCCAGTGACGAGGGGCAGCCCTTCACCGGCCAGAAATGGCTGCACCGGGTCGAACCGGACGGCGTACCCGAACGCCTGCCGTACGGCCCGGCCAACTCCGTCTCCTACGGCCCCAGGATCGTGCTGGGCCGCAACACCGCCGACCCCGCGCGGTGGAAGCGCTACCGGGGCGGCACCGTGGGCGACCTGTGGATCCAGGACCGGGACGGCGAGCGGTTCCAGCGGCTGATCTCCCTGCCCGGCAACCTGGCCTCGCCCTGCTGGGCCGGGGAACGGATCCACTTCATCTCCGACCACGAGGGCGTCGGCAACGTCTACTCCTGCACCGCGGACGGCGGCGACCTGCGCAGGCACTCCGACCATGCCGACTTCTACGCCCGCAACCTGTCCGGCGACGGCCGCAGGCTGGTCTACCACGCCGGAGCGGCCCTCTACCTGGTCGAGGACGGCGAGTCACACCGGATCGACGTGCGGCTGCGCAGTTCCCGCACCCAGCGCAACCGCCGCTTCGCCCCCGCCGAGGAGTTCCTCGACGGCGCCACGCTCAGCCCCGACGGCAGCGCTCTGGCCGTCACCACCCACGGCAAGGCGTTCTCCTTCGCCGCCTGGGAGGGGCCCGTACGCCAGCACGGAGCCCCCTACGGCGTGCGGTACCGGATGCTGACCTGGCTCAACGACGGCGAGCGGCTCGTCGCGGCGGCGAGCGACGACGGCGACCGCGAGGTCCTGGTGATCCTCACCGCCGACGGGAGCACCGAACCGGTCCGCCTCGACCACCTCGACACCGGGCGTGTGACCGCGCTGGAGGTCTCCCCGGTGGCCGACCTGATCGCGGTGGCCAACCACCGCAACGAGCTCATCCTGGTCGACCTGCGCGCGGACGCCCCGGCGGGAGAGGACGGGCGGGAGGGCGGGCCCACCGCCGCGCGGGGCACCGTGGCCGACGTCAGCGGGTTCGGCGCGATCGAGGACCTCGCCTGGTCGCCCGACGGCCGCTGGCTCGCCTACGCCTGCCCCGTCACCGCGCAGACGACGGCGGTCAAGCTGTGCCGGGCCGAGACCGGCGAGACGTTCCCCGCCACCCGGCCGGTGCTGTGGGACGGTCGCCCCGCGTTCGACCCCGCCGGCGACTACCTCTACTTCATCGGCCGCCGTGTGTTCAACCCGGTCTATGACGAGCTCCAGTTCGACCTCGGCTTCCCGCTCGGCTCCCGGCCCTACGCGGTCGCGCTCCGCGCCGACGTCCGCTCGCCCTTCGTCCCCCTGCCCCGGCCGCTCAAGGGCGACGAGGACGACGAGGACGACGAGGACACCGGCGGCGGGGAGGACGGCGAGGACGGCGGCCCGCGCGAGGTGGTCGTCGACCCGGACGGCATCTGCGACCGGATCGTCGCCTTCCCCGTCCCCGAGGGCCGCTACGACGGCATCGCCGGGATCAAGGGCAAGGCCGTCTACCTGTCCTTCCCCGTCGAGGGCGGCCTGGGCGACGACTACGCCGACTCCTCCGACGGCACACTGCACGTCTACGACTTCGCCAAGCAGAAACAGGAGACCCTGGTCGGCGACGTCTCGGAGTTCCGGCTCGGCCGGGACGGGACGACCCTGCTCTACCAGGCCGACCGGCGGCTGCGGGTGATCAAGGCGGGCGAGGAGCCCGAGGACGACGACGCGCCGGGCCGCGCGAGCGGATGGGTGGACCTGTCGCGGGTGAAGGTGTCGATCCGCCCCGAGGCGGAGTGGCGGCAGATGTTCCGGGAGGCGTGGCGGCTCCAGCGGGAGCACTTCTGGACCGAGGACATGGCCGGGATCGACTGGGAGGGCGTCTACCGGCGGTACCTGCCGCTGGTGGACCGGGTGACCACCCGGGGAGAGTTCTCCGACCTGCTGTGGGAGCTGCTCGGCGAGCTCGGCACCTCCCACGCCTACGAGAGCGGCGGCGCCTACCGGCCCCGGCCCGACTACCGGCAGGGCAAGCTCGGCGTCGACTGGGCCTACGAGGACGGCGTCTACCGGATCGCCCGGATCGTCGGCGGCGACCGGTGGGACCCGGAGGCGACCTCCCCGCTCAACCGCCTCGGGGTGGACGTACGGCCGGGTGACGCGGTGCTGGCCGTCAACGGGCAGCCGGTCGGGCGGGACGCGAGCCCGGACGAGCGGCTGGTCAACCAGGCCGACCAGGAGGTCGAGCTCACGCTCATGCGCGGTGACGTCAGGCGGACCGTCATCGTCGGAGCCGTCGGCGACGAGCAGCCGGCCCGCTACCGCGACTGGGTGGAGGCCAACCGGGCCCGCTGCCACGAGCGCAGCGGCGGCCGGATCGGCTACCTGCACGTCCCCGACATGGGACCGGAGGGCTACGCCGAGTTCCACCGCGGCTTCCTGACCGAGTACGACCGCGAGGCGCTGGTGGTCGACGTCCGCTTCAACGGCGGCGGCCACGTCTCGGCACTGCTGCTGCAGAAGCTCTCCCGGCGCCGCCTGGGCTACGACTTCCCCCGGTGGGGCGTGCCCGAGCCCTACCCCGACGAGTCGCCGCGCGGCCCCATGGTGGCGATCACCAACGAGTGGGCGGGCTCCGACGGCGACATCTTCAGCCACACCTTCAAGCTGCTCGGGCTGGGCCCGCTGATCGGCAAACGCACCTGGGGCGGCGTGATCGGCGTCTGGCCCCGGCACCGGCTGGCGGACGGCACGGTCACCACCCAGCCGGAGTTCTCCTTCGCCTTCGACGACGTGGGCTGGCGGGTGGAGAACTACGGCACCGATCCCGACATCGAGGTCGACATCACCCCGCAGGACTACGCCAAGGGCGTCGACACCCAGTTGGAGAGGGCGATCGAGGTCGCCCTGGAGCGGCTGGACACGCATCCGCCCCACACGCCCAACCCGGCCGCGAGGCCCCGGCTCACGGTGCCGCGCCTGCCGCCCCGGGGAGGGAGGGCTCCCGCCCTGTGACGGCGGGCGGCGGGCGGCGGCGAGCGACGGGGGCGGCGGGCGGGCACGCGGGCGGGGCGCCGGTGCGGGACGGCCCGGTGCCCCGGCCCGATGACGGTCGCGGCGCGCTCCCGATCCGGCCGGGCGTGCCGGACGTCTCAGGGCGGGACGGCCGCGGCGCAGGCGGCGAGCCGGGCGGCCAAGGCCCGGACCTCGCCGCGCAACTCCTCCGGGGTGATCACCGTGAACGGCCGGCCGAGCCCGGCGAGCATCTGCGCCATCCCGTCCAGCCGCTCGGCGCGGGCGGCCAGCAGCACCCCGCCGGCCGTCTCGGTCAACGTCGCCGTCACGGCGGGGATCCGCCCCGCCGCCTCCCGTAGGGGCATGTCCAGCAGGACCTTCACCTCGTACCGGTACGGCACCGCCGACAGCGACCCCACCACCTGCGCCACCGGGTCGAAATCGGCCGGCTCCCCGAACCCCCGCCCGGTGGGCGTCGCACTCGCCACCCGGTCGACGCGGAAGGTCCGCACCTCCCCGCTGGCGTGGTCGAGCCCGGTCACGTACCAGCGTCCCGAGTGGAAGACGATCCCGTAGGGGTCCAGGTCCCGCTCGGAGTCGTCGCCCCGCCAGGAGCGGTAGGCCAGCCGGACCGTGATCCGGTCCCGGGCGGCACCGGCGAGGGCCAGGAGCGGCGCCGCCTTCGGGGCACTGCTCCGGGCCGCGACGGTGGTGTGGCCCAGCATCTCCGAGACCGCGTCGACGCGCTCGCGCAGCGACCGAGGGAGCACCCGCTGGATCTTGGCCAGCGCGCTCTCGGTCGCCGTCTCCCCCACCGCCAGCCCGGTCCGGCGTCCGGCCAGCAGACCGAGCACCACGGCCGTGGCCTCGTCGTCGGTGAGCATGAGCGGCGGCAGCCGGTAGCCGGGCAACAGCCGGTAGCCGCCGTAACGACCCCGTTCCGCCTCCACCGGGAGCCCGAGCTCCGACAGCCGCGCCGCGTAGCGCCGCACCGTGCGCTCGTCCACCTCCAGCCTCGCCGCGAGCTCCGGACCGGTCAGGCCCGGGGTCGCCTGCAACAGCTCCAGCAGGGCGAGCACCCGGGAGACGGTCATGGGAATTCCTTCCGAATCAGGACCGATACTGTCCGGATTCGATCCTACGGTGGACCCAGGCGACATGAGGAGAGATGACAATGAGCACCTACGTCCTGGTTCCCGGTTTCTGGCTCGGCGCGTGGGCCTGGGAGAAGGTCACCCGTCCGCTGCGTGCCGCGGGGCACGACGTCCACCCGGTCACGCTCACCGGTCTCGGCGACCGGGTGCACCTGGCCGGCCCCCGGGTCGACCTGGAGACCCACATCCAGGACATCGTCCACACCGTCGTCTACGCGGACCTGCGCGAGGTGATCCTCGTGGCGCACAGCGGCGCGGGCGCGCCCGTCACCGGCGCGGCCGACCGGATCCCCGAGCGCGTCGCCCGGATCGTCTACCTCGACAGCGGCCCGCTGGCCGACGGCATGACCCAGCTGGACGCCGGCGAACCCGAGTGGAACGCCTTCGTCGCCGAACGGGTCGCGGAGCGGGGAGACGGGATCGGCTACCCGTTGATCTCCTGGGAGGAGCAGGAGCGCGCCGGTGCCAGCCTGGAGGGGCTGGACGCGGCCGCGCGCGAGTGGTTCGCCTCCCGCGCCACACCGCAGCCGTACGCGGCGATGACCCAGCCGCTGAAGCTCACGGGCGCCGTGGACGCGCTGCCCAAGACACTGGTCTCCTGCTCCTTCCCGCTGGAGCGGGTGCACGCGATGATCGCGGCCGGCCATCCCTTCTTCGCCGCGCTCGCCGGCCCCGAGTGGAGCTTCGCCGAGCTGCCGACCGGCCACTGGCCGATGTTCTCCGAGCCCGACAAGACCGCGGCGGTCCTCGGCGCCCTGGCGGGCTGAGCGGCCCCGGCCCGCAGGGCCGTGTCGGGCCAGGGGCGCTGCCGGGCCGCAGGGCGGCACCGGGCCGGAGGGGTGCCGGACCGGGGCGGAGGGGTGCCGGACCGGGGCGGAGGGGTGCCGGACCGGGGCGATATCGGCAACATGGAGTAATCCGTCATTCACCTGAAGTGACCATGGTGTTCGGGGGACCATCGGGCGGACGCAACAAGCTCCGACCGAAGGATCCACAGTGAGAACAGGCAAGCACCTGGCCCGGCTGGCCGCCGCGGCGACCGCCGCCGGCCTTCTGTGCACGGGCGTCACCACACCGGCACAGGCCGACCCGGCCGTCCCCGCCGCACCGGCCGGCCCCGCCCTCTTGACCGCCCCGGCCGATCCCCCCACCCCCGCCGTCCCCGCCGGGCCGCCCACGGACATCCTGCGGGTGACCGCGCAGTGCGGGAGCGGGGAGATCTGCTTGTGGTACCACCGCGACTTCCAGGGCACGCCGTGGCGCTGGTCACCCGCCGGCGGTCACCGCGACATGCCCCCCTACCTTCGCGGCCACGTCCACTCCTTCTACGCGAACGCCCCCGGCTGCTTCATCGACCGCAACCCCGCGCAGCGGCGCCGGGTGAACGTCGGCGACAACGCCCGCGCCTACGACGTCAACTTCGGCCGGCGGATCGACGCCGTCAGCCGCTTCTGCTGACCCGGCGGCCGGGATCCGGGCCGGCAGCCGGGCCCGGACTCCGCCGGAGCTCCCGGCTCGGCGGGCCGCCGGGCCGAAAGACCGTGACATCCGTCCCGGGCGACACCGGATCGATGGATCTACCCGGTCCGGCGTCCCCTCCGTAACCTTCCCGGTATGACAGCGTTCCCGGTATGGCCGACGCGGACGGCCACGCCGACCGGCGCAGGCCGCGTGACGGGAGGGGCCGGGTGAGAAGACCGGACGAGCCGGGAGAGCTCGCCTTCTACCCGTGGCTGCTGCTCGCCTGTCCCCCGGCGTACGACCTCGCCACGGGTCTCGTGGCGCCGGCGGGTCCGGCGGCCCTGGGGGTCACCGCTTTCGCCGTCCTCTACGTCCTGTGCGTCGCGCTGTCCCTGCGGGGCCGTCGGCCCGCGGCGGCCGTGGCGCTGACCGGGCTGCTGGCGGTGACCTTCGCGCTGCTGACCGGGACCGGGCGGCACTGGTTCCACCTCGCGCCGCCGGCCACCATCGCCTGCGGGCTCGTCCTGCGCGGCAGGGCCGTCTACCCGGTGCTCACGGCGCTGGCGCTCGCTCTGGCCGTGGCGATGTGGCACACGGGAGCGAGCGGGGAGGACGTCTCCCTGGTCATCTGGGGAACGGCCGTCGGCGGCCTGGTGGTCAGCGTCGTCCTGAGGTTGTTCGCGGTGATCACCGAGCTCCGGGAGGCCCGCGGGGAACTGGCCCGCGCCGCGGTGGCCGAGGAACGGCTCCGCTTCTCGCGTGACCTGCACGACCTGCTGGGGCACACCCTGTCGGTGATGGTCGTCAAGGCGGAGGCCGTGCGCCGCCTGGCCTCCCGCGACGCCGGGGCGGCGGCCCGGCAGGCGGCCGACATCGAGGCCGTAGGCCGGGAGGCGCTGGACGAGGTGCGGGCGGTGGTCACCGGCTACCGCGGGCGTGGGCTGACCGCCGAACTGGCCGCGGCACGTGAGGCCCTGGCCGGCGCGGGCATCGCCGTCACGGTCGCCGTCCCCGCCGCGCCGCCGCCTGCGGAGGCCGATGCCCTGCTCGGCTGGGCCGTACGGGAAGGGGTGACCAACGTGGTGCGCCACAGTGGCGCGCGCACCTGCGAGATCAGGCTGGAGGGCACGGTGCTGGAGATCGGCGACGACGGCCGGGGAGCCGGTGGTCACCCGTTCGGCAACGGCCTGCGCGGGCTGGCCGAACGGGTCGCCGCACTCGGCGGGACACTGGAGGCCGGCGGTGAGGACGGCTTCCGGCTGCGGGTGACGCTGCCGTGATCAGGGTGCTGCTCGCCGAGGACCAGGGCATGATGCGTGGCGCGCTGGCCCTGCTGCTGGGGCTGGAGGAGGACATCGAGGTCGTCGCCGCGGTCGCCACCGGCGACGGGATCGTGCCCGCCGCGCTCCGGGAACGGCCCGACGTGGCGCTGCTCGACATCGAGCTGCCGGGGATCAGCGGCCTGGAGGCCGCCGCCCGGTTGCGCGCGGAGCTGCCCGGCTGCCGGGTGCTGATCCTGACCACGTTCGGCAGGCCCGGCTACCTGCGCCGGGCGATGGAGGCCAGCGCGGACGGCTTCCTGGTGAAGGACGGTCCGGTCGAGCAGCTGGCGGCGGCGATCCGCCGGGTGCTGGCGGGCGAGAAGGTCGTCGACCCCGCGCTGGCCGCCGCCGCGCTGGGCAGCGGGGCCAGCCCGTTGACCGGCCGCGAGCGGGACGTGCTCACCGCCGCGGCGGACGGTGCGACGGTCGCCGACATCGCGTCGCGGCTGCACCTGTCGGAGAGCACGGTCCGCAACTACCTGTCCGCCGCGATCGGCAAGACCGGCACCCGCAACCGCATCGAGGCCGCCCGGACCGCCCGGCACAACGGCTGGCTCTGATCAGCAGTACCCCCGCCCGTGCTCCGGCCGCGTGAGGAGAGGTACGGGCGCCGCCGGTGGGCGTGGAGGCCTTCCGGGGACACTCGGTCGTGGCCGGGTCCCGCGCGGGCGGGCGCCGGCGGGGTGCGGAAGCCTCCGTGCCGGGGCCCGGGTTCAGGAGGCGAGCGCGGGCTGCCGGTCGTCCCCGGTGATCCAGTCGCGGACCGCGTCGAACGTGCGCTGCGCGATCAGGCGCTGACCGGCGGCGCTCGGGTGGAAGTAGTCCCACCTGCTGACGTGGTTGAGCGTGAACCGCTGGTTGAACAGGGCGTTGCCGTCGAACCTGCAGGCGGGCCCGTACGCCGCGCAGACCCTGGCGAGGGCCGCGTTGTAGCCGACGACCCGGGCTCGCACGCGGTCGCGCCGCGCACGGTCGGCCGCGGACGTCGCGGTGGGCCGCGACAGCATGGTGGGGCAGATCCGGCCGAACGCCCAGAAACCACGTGCCACCACGCTGTCCTTGCCGACCTGCCACAGCCGCTTGATGTCGGGGATGCTCGCCACGAACACCCGGGCGTCCGGCCGACCGGCCCGCAACAACCGCAGCGCGTCGGAGACCCGTTTCTGGTAGACGGCCACCGGGGTCATCCGGCGTTCGTCGGACGCGCAGGCGTCCTGGGCCCCGATCAGGAGCGTGACGTAGTCGGCACGGTGGCTCACCGCCTTCTCCAGCTGCGCGGCGAGGCCGGCGCTGGTGGCGCCGGGCACCGCGAGGTTCACGTTGTTCCGGTAGACGGCCTCGTCGGCGTCGAGCAGCCTCATGTAGTGGCTCTGCACGGACGGATCGTCGCCCGCCGACCAGGAGCGCGTGACACACCGGACGTACCAGCCGCAGGCGTTGAACCCCGCACTGATGGAGTCGCCGACCGCGACCATGACCACCGGCCGCCACGGTTGCGGGTCCGTCGTCGCGGCGGGGGTGATCGCGGCGGTCGTGAGCACCACCCCTGTGAATGCGGTCACAGTCGTGCGCAGCATGGCACCTCCGGAGCGGGATCATGTCTGCTTCGGATGTATCACCGCAGGACAGCGGGGTGCCGCCAGTTGACCGAGTGCCTTGGTTTTCTTGACGGAGCGTGGCGTCCGCGCCAGCCGGGGAGTCACTGTCGAACACGTTCAGTTTCCCGCATAAAGTGGCAGGGGTGAGTGTAGCGCTCGGATCGACCCGTCCCCTTGTGGTGCGAACCACCCCCGTTGACGACCCCGGCGACCTGTTCACCCGACTTCCCGAGACCGCCCCCTATGCCTGGACACGGCACGGGGAGGGTCTCGTCGGCTGGGGCGAGGCCGTGCGTGTGGCCGTCCCGCCGGGCCCCCGGCGGTTCGACTGGGCCCGTGACCGGCTGTCCGCCATGTTCGCCGAAGCTCTCGTCGAGGACGACGTGGTGGCCCCCGGTTCCGGTCCCGTGGCCTTCGGCTCGTTCACCTTCGACCCCGAGTCTCCGGGATCGGTGCTCGTCGTCCCCCGGACGATCCTCGCCCGGCGCGACGGCCGAGCCTGGTTGACCACCGTCGGTGAGCAGCGGCTCGGCACGGTCACCCCGCTGCGCGACCCGGGCCGGATCCGGTACGGCGACGGCAGTCTGACCGCACCCGAGTGGGAGCACGCCGTGGCCCGCGCCGTGCGCCGGATCAGGTCGGGCCTGCTGGAGAAGACCGTGCTCGCCCGCGACCTGACCGCCACCGCGGAGCGGCCGATCGACGTCCGCCTGCTGCTGTCCCGCCTGGCCCGGCGCTACCCGGAGTGTTACACCTTCTCGTGTTCGGGGCTGGTCGGAGCCACCCCCGAGCTGCTGGTGCGGCGCACCGGGGAGACCGTCGAGTCGCTGGTGCTGGCCGGGACGATCCCCCGGGGCACCGACCGGGCCGACGACATGGCACGCGGGACCGCCCTGTTCGACTCGGAGAAGGACCGCTACGAGCACACCTGCGCGGTGGAGTCGGTACGGGAGGCGCTGGGCCCGCTCTGCTCGGAGCTGAAGATTCCCGAGGTGCCCGAACTGCTGGTCCTCTCCAACGTCCAGCACCTGGCCAGCCCGGTGACCGGGCGGCTGTCGGCGGGCGCCTCGGTTCTGGACGTGGTGGCGGCCATGCACCCGACCGCCGCCGTGGGCGGCACACCCACCGAGGCGGCGCTCGAGGTCATCCGCGAGCTGGAGGGCATGGACCGGGCCGGGTACGCCGGACCGGTCGGCTGGATCGACGCGCGGGGCGACGGCGAGTGGGGCATCGCGCTGCGTTGCGCACAGATCGAGGGGGTGAACGCCCGGTTGTTCGCCGGCTGCGGCATCATGGGCGACTCCGACCCCGCCTCCGAGCTCGCCGAGGCCCAGGCCAAGCTCCGGGTGATGCAGTACGCCCTGGAGGGCTGAGCCGCGGCCCGGCCACCGGGCCGGACACGGAGGGTGACCGATCCTTCGCCCATCCGCGTCTGTTGCCCGGCGGGCGGGTGGGCGTACGCTCACAGTGGCAACACATCGGACATTTCCGACACGAATTCGTCGCTTTCTTCTGCTCGGCGTTCCCTCGCCGCCACGCCGCACGGCCGGCTCGCTCGTCAGGGAGAGGAAGACCACAGTGCTACTGACCACCGACCGTCTCACGGTCCGCGACTGGAGTCCCGACGACGCCCGCGACGCCCTGGCGATCTACGGCGCGCCCGAGGTCACCCGGTGGCTCTCCCCCGCCATGAAGCGCGTGGAGGACGAGCAGGGGATGCGGTCCACGTTGGAGTCGTGGATACGGACCGGAGGCACGCTGACACCCCCGCTGGGCCGCTGGGCGATCGTCCGCGACTCCGACGGGCGGGTGATCGGAGGGCTGTCCCTGCGGTACCTGCCGCCGGACGAGGAGGACATCGAGATCGGCTGGCAGCTCGCCCCGGACGTCTGGGGGAACGGCTACGCCGTCGAGGCGGGCCGCGCGCTGGCCGGATGGGCGTTCTCCATCGGCGCCCACGAGCTCGTCGCGGTCGTCAGGATCGACAACGAGCGGGGGGCCGGAACCGCCAAGCGCCTCGGCATGCAGTGGGTGGGCGAGACGGACAAGTACTACGAGACGCGCCTCAACGTCTACCGGCTCTGGCCCAGCGACCTGACCGACGGCCAGGAGGGCGGCTTCGGCCGCTGAACGCCGTACGCCGCCGGGACCCCGGGCCGGTGACCAGGGCCAAGGCCGGGACCTGGCCCGAGACCAGGCCCGGGGCCGGGTGCCGCCATGGGAGCCCGGCGCCGTCACCCGCGGGACGTCAGGAACCGAGGTAGCGCAGCACGGCGAGGACCCGCCGGCTGTAACCGGTGACGTGGAGCAGGCCGAGCTTGTCGAAGATGGCGTTGACGTGCTTCTCGACGGCGCTCTGGGAGACGCCGAGCCGCTCGGCGATGGAGGCGTTGGTGCAGCCCTCCGCCATCCGGTCGAGCACGTCACGCTCGCGTGGGGTGAGCCGGGCGAGCAGGTCGGTGTGGGTGGTGCGGGCCAGGAGCTGGCGCACCACCTCTGGATCGAAGACCGCTCCTCCCGCCCCGACCCGGTCCAGCGCGTCGAGGAAGTCGGTGACCTGGGCCACGCGGTCCTTGAGCAGGTATCCCACCCCGTCGACGTCGCCGCTCATCAGCTCGGTGGCGTAGCGCTTCTCGACGTACTGCGACAGGACCAGCACGCCTGTGCCCGGCCAGCGGCGCCGGATCTCCAGTGCCGCCCGCAACCCCTCGTCGGTGTGGGCCGGCGGCATCCGTACGTCGGCGACCACGATGTCGGGCCGGTGCTCGGCCACGGCGGCCAGGAGCGCCTCACCGTCACCGACCGCGGCCGGGACCTCGTACCCCTCCTCGACCAGCAGCCGGACCAGTCCCTCACGCAGCAGCGTGGAGTCTTCGGCGAGGATCACCCGCACGGCAGCTCCGCGACGACCGCGGTGGGCCCGCCCGGCGGGCTGTCCACCCGGAAGCGGCCGTCCAGCGCGGCCACCCTGCGGGCCAGGCCGGACAGCCCGCCACCGGCGGGATCGGCGCCACCGCGCCCGTCGTCCCGGACGCACACGACGATCATCGTTCCCTCCCTGACGATCTCGACGGTGACCGAACCGGCCGCCCCGTGCTTGGCCGCGTTCGCGACCGCCTCACAGACCACGAAGTAGGCCGCGGTCTCCACCTGCGGGGCGGGCCGCTCGTCAAGACCGTAGTGCACCGTCACCGGCAGGCCGGCCCGCTCGGCGACGGTGGCGACGGCGTCCCTGAGCCCCAGGGAGTCCAGCGCCGTGGGGTAGACCCGCCAGGCCACGTCCCGCAGGTCCGCCAGCGCCTGGCGGGCCTGGTCGTGGGCCTGGTGGAGCAGGTCGTCGAGCAGTTCGGGTGAGCGGCCCCTGCGGGCGCGGCCGATCAGCACGGCCAGCGCGACCAGGCGCTGCTGGACCCCGTCGTGCAGGTCACGCTCGATGCGCCTGCGTTCCTGGTCGACGGCGGCCACGACGCCCGCGCGGGTCTCGGCCAGCTGGGCGACGCGGCGTTCGAGCAGCTCGGTGGGGCTGGGCCCGAGCAGTTTCCGGGCGGTCCGCCTTTCCAGACCGGCGAGCCCGGCCAGGCCCATCACCTCCAGGAAGAGCAGGACGGACCCGGCGACCAGCAGGTAGAGCGCGAGCGGCGGCGAGGCGGCCATGCCGTCGAACGGCTCACCGCGGAGCCAGTGCCAGGCGATGAGCACGGCGCTGCCGACCCCGGCGACCAGCAGGAACAGCACCAGGGCACCCAGGACCCCGACCGGCCACCGCCACGCCAGGTAGCGCAGCGCCCGGCGGCCGTCGTACCCGGACACCTCCTGCTCGCCGAGCAGCCGCAGTCGCAGGACCTCCGCGTCGGCCAGCCGGACCGCACCCGCCAGCACGCGCGGACGGGCCCGGGGCAGCAGCGTGAAGGGGCCCGCCAGGAGGAGGAAGGCCAGTCCGGCCGGAGCCGAGAGCACCCCGAGGGCGAGCCCGGCCAGTGCCCGGCAGGACCGGATCACCGTGGTCACTGCTCGGCGTGGTGCTTGCCCTTGCGCTTGTCGGAGAGGCGGACCACCACGAAGATCACCATGGCGAGCACGACGATGGCGAGCACGGACTTGGAGACGATGCCCATGTACTGCTCGACCAGGGACCAGTTCTCCCCCAGCAGGTATCCGGCCATCACGAACGCCGTGTTCCAGATCAGGCTGCCCAGCGTGGTGAGGAGGGTGAAGACGGTGACCGGCATCCGCTCGACCCCGGCCGGGATCGAGATCAGGCTCCGGAAGATCGGGATCATCCGGCCGAAGAAGACGGTCTTCCTGCCGTGCTTGGCGAACCACGCCTCGGTCTTCTCGATGTCGGCGACGCTCACCAGCGGCAGCTTCGAGGCGATGGCCACCACGCGCTCCCGGCCGAGCAGCGCCCCGACCCCGTACAGGGCCAGCGCGCCGACCACCGACCCGAGGGTCGTCCAGAGCACGGCGTCGAACAGCCCCATGTTGCCCTTGCTGGCGGTGAACCCGGCCAGCGGCAGGATCACCTCGCTCGGCAGCGGCGGGAACAGGTTCTCCAGCGCGATGGCCAGCCCCGCTCCGGGCGCGCCCAGGGTTTCCATAAGGGAGATCGCCCATCCGGCGATTCCGTCGACATTCGGTGAACTCATAGGGACAAGGCTACGGAGAGCTGGGTACGGCGTGTATGAGGAACGCCGTCGAGCCTGTCTCGGACACACCTCAGCGCCTTCCTGCGGAAAACCCCAGGAAGGCGCCGCGGCGGCGGCGCAGGACACCGCCTCGCGGACGTTTCAGCACGTCACCCGGCCGATCCGAGACCCCGCCGCAGGAAGGGCACAGGCGCCGGGCACCCGTTCCGGTCGCCGGCGGGCGGGTACGGGGGCCGGCGGGCCACGCCGGGCGGCAGAGAAGTGTGACCCATCCCACACTCGCGCCGCCCGGCGCGCACCCCTCCCGGCCGGATTCACTCTCTTGCGAGGTGGACCGGCTCCCCCGCCTCGATCTCCGCCCGCCCGGCGGTCAGCGTGGCGATCCAGCCGGGGAAGGTCGGCAGGTCGGCCTCGCGGACCGCGACGCGGAAGCCGACCTCGGCACCGTAGACGACCTCCCTGACCTCGTACGGCGAGGCGCGCAGGTCGTTCTCCAGCCGCCCGGCCCTGATGTGGTCGACCGTCACGGTCATGACCCGGGCGGGCACCATCTCGGTCAGCGGAGTGAGGTCCAGCGTCTTGCCGACGGACGAGCCGTAGGCGCGGACCAGGCCGCCCGCGCCGAGCTTGACCCCGCCGAAGTAGCGGGTGACCACGGTCACCACGTCGGAGAGCCCTCTGCGCAGCAGTGTCTCCAACATCGGGGTGCCCGCGGTGCCGCCCGGCTCCCCGTCGTCGTCGGCCCGCTGGATCCCGCGGTCGCCGCCGATCACATAGGCCGAGCAGTTGTGGGTGGCGTCGCCGTACAGGCTCCTGCGGCCGGCGACGAACCGCCTGGCCTCCTCCTCGGAACGCGCCGGGCCGACCGCGCACAGGAACCGCGACCGTTTGATCTCGATCTCGTGCTCGGTGACGTCTTCCGGGGTCAGGTACGGTTCGCGCACCCGCAAAGGCTACCGGCGCGCGGCCCGCCACTTCGGCGCCGGGACTGTTCGCAGTCCTCCTCCCGCGCATCCGACGGGACCGGCGGCCGGCCGCACGCCCGACGAGACCGGCGGCCGGCCGCACGCCCGACGAGACCGGCGGCCGGCCGCACGCCCGGCGGGACCACCGGCCGCCCGCCTGTGCACCCGGACGGGACAACCGGTCCCCCGCACACCGGACGCGACCACCGGCAGGCGTCCCGCGCCCGGCCGCGGGTGCAACTCCGTACGTCTAACGGGCTGGGAACGGGGCATAGATACCCCGGCTCCTCACAAGGCGACAAAGAGTAACTTTCATCGCAAGATGGCATGAAAACCATCAAAATCATGAAAGGTGCGAGACAGCCGGTGCCCGGGACCGGGCACCATCACCGACAGACGGATCCCCGCAAGCCGTGGACTCCCCGGCTCCTTTTCCAGGCTCTTGCCTTCGCGGGAAAAGGGATTATATTTGCGATACTGTCAGTAGGGATTAAGGGTAATAACGATGCCCCTGCCGGATTTCCTCACGATAGGTGCCCCCAAGGCGGGAACGACCGCCCTGCACGCCGCGCTGGCCCGCCATCCGGGCCTGTTCCTCTCAGCGGTGAAGGAACCGAAGTTCTTTCTCAGCGACGGCCCGCCGCCGACCCGGGGCGGTCCGGGCGACGCCCAGACCTACCGGGAACACATCTGGCGGCGCGAGGACTACGAGGACCTGTTCTCCGGCGCCCCGCCGGGCACCCTGCGGGGCGAGTCCACACCGTTCTACCTGTACGACCTCCAGGCGCACCGCCGCATCAGGAAGCTGATCCCCGACGTCAGGCTCATCGTCGTGCTCCGCGACCCGGTGGAGCGCGCCCACTCCAACTGGACGCACCTGTGGTCGGCGGGGCTGGAGCCGATCGGCGACGTGGTGCGGGCCTGCGCCGAGGAGGAGCGGCGCATCAGGGCGGGCTGGGCGCCGTTCTGGCACTACATCGCCCTGGGCAGGTACGGCGAGCAACTGCGGCACCTGTACGCCCACTTCCCCCGCGAGCAGGTGCTGGTCTTCCGCTACCGCGACCTGGTCGACCGTCCCGCCGACACCCTCGACCGGATCTGCCGCTTCCTCGGCGTCGAGACCGGTGTCGTCACCGAGGTTCCCCGGGAGAACGTGACCGCCCACCCCGAGCCCACCCGCGGCCACCGGGTGCTGTCACGGGCGCTGCGCATCGGGGCGACGGTGGGGCGGTTCCTGCCACCGCGGATGAGCGGGACGCTGACCGATCCGCTGGAGCGCAGGCTCCAGCAGCGGGCCCGGTCCCGCCAGCCGCTGACCTGGGAACAGCGGGCCCGGCTGCTGCGTCACTTCGCCGATGACGTGCCGTTGCTGCAGCAGGTGACCGGCGAGGACTTCAGCGACTGGCTGCTCCCCCGCGAGCGCTCCGGCGGCCTGGTGGGCATCCGTCCCGACGGCCAGCGCCAGGCCCGCAACGGCCGCCCCCAGCCCTGACCCGGCGACCCGGCGGCGACGGACCGGTCACCGCGCACCGGGCGCCCGGCCGTCACGGGTCGGCCGCGGTCAGCCTCCCGTCGCGGGCCGGCGGCGTGCACCGCGGTCCGCGACCACACCGGCGCCGTGTCAGCGCAGCTCGGTACGGAGCTCGTGGGCGCCGTCGGGCCGGGTGTACTCGTAGTAGAGCCGCCGCCCGCCGCCGGGCAGGTCCACGATGTCCATGTAGCGCAGGCCGCCGCCCGCGTACGGCGAGGCCGCGGCCGGCTCGGTGCCGACCGGGGTCAGCACGGCCGGGTCGGCGCCGACCGCCACCCCGGTCTTCTCCTCGTAGTTCTCCGCGGCGGTGGCCCGCCCGTCGTAGAGGGCCACCACCTCCCCGTCGAGGAAGCGGACCGCGGCCACCCTGGTGCCCCGGGAGTCCCAGCAGCCGGGACGGCCGCTGAGCGCCGTGCCCTGCCACGTCCACTCGACGCCGTCGGCGCTGGTGGCGTAGTCGGTCACCATCTGGTCGGCATCCTCCGGCTCGGCCAACGGGTGGCAGGAGGCCCACAGGTGCCACAGGCCGTCGTGCCAGACGATCACCGGGTCCTTGACCCCCGTCTTGGGGTCACCGGGCAGGACCACCTGCCGGTGCTCCGCGCGGAAGGCGGCCGGGTCGGCGGCCTCCAGCACCTCGACCCGCCAGTGCTTGCTGCCGTGGGTGGCGCAGCTGAGATAGAGCCGCCAGCGTCCTTCGGGGGTGCGGACCAGGGTGGGCCGCTCCAGCGACTCGGTGTCCATCTCCTGCCTGCCGATCGTGAGCAGGGTCTCGAACCGCTCACCATCGCGCGAGCGGGCGACGGCGACGGCGTAGCCGCGTCCCTCGCCGACCGGGCGGCGCAAGCGGTAGGCGAGGTAGATCCACCCGTCGCTCTCCACCGCGCTCGGAGCACCGGCCCAGTGGCCCTCCCCCGGATGGGCGGGCTCGATCGCCACGGTGGAGCGGGCGGGGTCGGGAAGGAAGTCTTCGATGGTAGACACGGCACCGAGGGTAGGCAGGGCTTCCGCTGCGCTCATGGACAATCACCAATCGTGTTCACGTGCTTGATCGTCCCTTGACGGCCAGGGGACGACGTCGTTTCACGGCCTCTCGCGCGGGGATTCCGGCGGCTGCCGCCTCTTTTTCCGCCGGGGACGGCCCGAAGGGCCGGAACGGGTGTCGAAGGGCAGGTCAGAGGCACCGGACGTGCTGAAAGCCTTGATGCTCGACCGTACACGCTGCCGGGAGGTGTACGGGCTTCGGCACGCTGACCGGCCCCGGTCGCCGTGGCGACCGGCCCGGCGGTCGGCTGACGCGTGCCCATCGCGGTCAGGAGTGGCGGAGCGTGCCGCCCGGCACGGGGACGGCCGGAAACGGGTTGTCGGGTGGCAGGACGAGCCGTCCGGCCCGCTCCGGGTGGATGGCGGCGCCGAGATGGAGCAGGGCGGCCCCGACGCCGGCCGCGCCGACCATGTAGCCGGTGTCGGCGGTGACCTCGCCGGGCCGCAGGCGCCGGTACGCCTGGTACCAGCGCGCTCCCCGCCCGTCGTGGCGGGTGGCCCGGCCGGTCAGGTTCTCGCCCAGGGTGTGCGCGAACTCCAGGTGGTCGCGGCGGCCGGTCACCGACCAGAGCCCGACGAACAGCTCCAGCAGCCCGGCGGTGCCGCAGCACTGGCAGGCCGAGTCCCAGTAGCCGCGGGTCCGCCGGGCCGGGGCACCGCTGCTGACGACGCCCCTGGCCAGCCGCTCGGCCCAGTCGAGGTCGGCGGCGTCGCCCGCCACCCGGTACAGCTCGCAGAACATCCGGGCCACCCCGGCCGATCCCGAGCAGAACCCGAGGTAGTGCAGGTCACGGCCCTGTGGGAGGTGGTGCGGGACCAGCGCGCACCGTGCGGTCACCGTGCTGACCGCGCGGACGAAGTCGGCCCCGCGACGGGAGGCGGTCAGGAAGTCGCGCTCACCGGTCAGGCCGTGCAGCCGGGCGAGGAGGAAGGCCGTGCCCGCGGTGCCCGCCAGGAATCCGGGGGTGACCGCGTCCAGTGGCAGGTCGGCGCAGGCACCCTCGCCGAAGCGGTGCCCCGGGACCGCGAGCGCGGCGATGCGGGCGCCGGCCTCGACGGCGACCTCCCGGTAGGCCGGCACCCCCAGGATGCCCGCCGCGTGCAGCAGCCCCAGGATGATCCCGCCGTCGCCGCGCTGGGCGGGGTCGCCGGTCCAGCCCGGGGCTCCGCCGATCGGCCGGGCGGAGCGCACGATGTGGTCGCCCACGGCGACCGCCTCGATCTCGAAGGCGTGCTCACCGGTCGCCCAACCGGCCTCCGCGAGCGCGAACATCACCCCCGCCAGCCCGTGGTACAGGGAGAGGTCGGCCTGTTCCCGCCAGGTGGCGGTGAGGTAGCGGGCCCCGGCGGCGGCGTCGTCGAGGTAGCCGTCGTCCCCGGTGACGGCGGCCAGCTCCAGGAAGAACAGCACGATCCCGGCCGCCCCCGAGTACAGCGACAGCGGGTGGTCGGGCATGGCCGCCCGGCCCCGGGGGTCGGGATTGGCCCGCCAGTGACGGCCCCGGGCGTCGTCCACGGCCGCGGAACGGATCCAGCGCGCGGCCTCGGCGGCGGTGCCGAACAGGCTGTCGCCCTCCCGGTCCGGACTCCTGTCCGGTTCCAGGCTCATGGCGCCTCCCTTCGTACGACGGGACACCAACTTTACCCGCATTTCCTACAGGATCAATGGGTAATATGGGGCGTACGGGCCGTTCCCGGCGGAACCGCGGTGCCCGCCCGCCTCCCCCCACCTCCCCGGCCGGGTCGCCGGTGAGGTCCCGGCGAGGCCGCCGGAAGGACCCCGGTTCCCGGAGCGCCGGGGGCGCCCGTTCGCGGGCCGTCGGGAGAGCCCCTCAGGAAGGGCCGCCGGGAAAGCCCCTCAGGAAGGGCCGCCGGGAAAGCCCCTCAGGAAGGGCCGCCGGGAAGGGCGAGGCCGCCGACGGCCGATCCCGCCAGATCGAACCCGGCGACGTGCGCGACATAGCCGCCCGGCTCGAAGAGCGACCCGCCCAGCGGGATGAAGACCCCGCCCGCCTGCCGGATCAGCAGTGCCCCCGCCGCCACGTCCCACGGGCTCACCCTGCTGCCGTAGGCCACGTCCGCCCAGCCGCCCGCGACGTGGGCCAGTTTGAGCGCGGTGCTGCCGGGACGGCGCATTGAGGCGAACGAGGTCACGAACCTCTCGAAGTGCCGCAACGCCGTCTCCCCGTCCTCGGCGAGGTCACCCGCGGTGGGGTAGCTGGTCAGCAGCATCGCCTCCCGGTCCCGCACGGCTCCGGCGCTGCGCAACCGCGTCCCGTTGCACCAGGATCCGCCCAGGTCACCCCGGAACTCGTCGTCGCGCAACGGGTCGTACACCACGCCCGCGACCAGTTCGTCCCCGGCGGCGGCGGCGATCGACACGCAGAAGAACGGCACCCCGGCGGCGAAGTTCGCGGTCCCGTCGATCGGGTCGACGTACCAGCGGATCTCACCGGACCCGTCCGCACCACCCTCCTCGCCGATGACGGTGCTACCCGGGACGCGTTCGCCGAGGATCTCGCGGATGGTCTCCTCCGCGGCGCGGTCGTGCTCGGTGACCGGGTCGTGGAAGTCACTCTTCGTCTGCACCGCGGGGCGCGACCTGAACGCCTCGCGGAGCCGGTCGCCCACCGAACGCGCGGCCTCGGCCGCGATCGCGGAGAGCTCGTTCGAGGTGCTCAGATCCATGCTTCCTCCTGCGGCACGAGCCGCCCTCGCGGACCACCCGGCGGCGCGGGTTCCACCGGGCGGCGGGAATCCTCCGGGCCCGCCGGGGCCACGGCCCGGAGCCGGGCCTCTCGGTCGCCGTCCCGGGTCGCAACCGGGCGTCCCGCCCTCCATCCTGTCCGAACCCTCCCGCCCCCGGGAGCGCCGGGTGCCGGGGTGAACCGGTGCCGGCTCCAGGTCTCGTATGCCGCGGACGGCCCCGGGTGGGGGAAAACACCTCGGGGTAAAAATCCCCGTATGACGCTATATGCGAGGTCAGGCCGTGTACGGCCGCGGAGATGAGTGGGCCGCGGTCCTCGGCCTCCTGCGGAGCGTGACCGACGCCACCGTGAACGTGCTGCTCGTCGAGGGCGGACCGGGCATCGGGAAGACACTGCTGCTGGACGAGGCCGCGGGCGCCGCGGCCGCGCGCGGGACGGCCGTCGCGAGCGGGCGGTCCGGACGGGCCCGCCCGGCCCCGTCCGGACCGCCGCTGTGGGCGCTGCGGGAGGATCCGGCGTCACCGGTCGTCGCTGAGAGCACCTGCGCCGGGTGGCCGGGGCCGATGCTGTGGCCGGCGGAGCGGGTGCGGCTCTCGCTGGAGCGGAGGTCCGCCGCGGGACCGCTGCTGGTGACCCTCGACGACCTCCAGTGGGCCGATCCGGCCACACTCATGGTCCTGCGGACTCTGCCGTCGTGGCTGGCGGACCGGCCCGTGGCGTGGTTGCTGGCCCGCCGCGGCACGAGCGCGCGGGGAGACGCGGGCCTGTTGTTCGACCTGCTGGAGGAGGAGGGGGCCGGGCGGGTCGTGCTACGCCCGCTGGACGGCGACGCGGTGGCCGAGCTGGCCGCCGACGCGCTGACCGGGACCCCCGAAGGGGAACTGGCCGAGCTGGTCGCCCAGGCGGGCGGCGACCCGCTCCTGCTCCTCGCGCTCCTGACCGGGCTGCGCGAGGAGGGCTCCGTCGTGGTCGAGGCGGGGGCCGCGCGCCTGGCCGGGACGGCGGTGGCCGGGGTGACGCTACCGTGGCGGGTGCACACCGCCGTCCGGCGGCGCCTGGACGAACTGGGCACCGGGACCCGGCACGTCCTGGAGGCCGCGGCGGCGCTCGGGCGCTCGTTCTCTCCGGCGTACGCGGCCGAGACGCTGGGCGAGCCGCCGGCGGCGCTGCTGCCCTCGCTGGAGGAGGCCCTGAGCGCGGGCGTGCTCGACGCCACCTCCGACGGGTTGATCTTCCGGCACGAACTGCTGTGGCGGTCGATCGTCGAGCAGGTCCCGGTGCCGGCGCGGACAGCGCCGCGGGAGCGGGTCGCCCGCCGCCCGCCGGGCCGCGCCGGACCCCGGTCCCGGCGCGGCCCGGCGGGCGGCGGGGCCACCCCGGAGTCGCTGACGAACCTGGCCCTGCTCGTCTGGGACGAGGGCCGGCTCTCCCGGGGCCTGGACCTGGTCCGCGAAGCCGTACGGCTGCCCCCGGACGGCCTCCCCCGGCAGCCGCGGGCGGTGCTGGCCACGATGCTGACCGATCTCCGGCTGCTCGACGAGGCGGAGACGACGATCGCGAGCACCGTGGAGGAGGCCGCGGGCGAGCCCGTGTGGGCCGCCGAGATCCCGGTGCTGCTCGCCCGTCTGGACCTCGCCTCGGGCCGGCTGGGAAGCGCGATCGAACGCGCCGAGACCGGGCTGACCGCCGCGGAGATCCTGGGAGCCCCGGCCCTGGCCTCCGCCGCGGTGTCGGTGCTCGGCACCGCGTCGCTGCGCGCGGGCGACCTCCCCGGCGCTCTGCGCTACCTGGAGCACGACCCGGTCAGGTCGGCGTGGAGTGCGCCACCGTACATGCGGCTGTGCTCGGAGCTGACGGCCGGGCGGATCGACGAGGCCCGCGGTGGCGCGGCGTGCGGGATGATCTCGCTGAGCGTGGTCTACGACGCCCTGCCCCGGCACACCGGTGCGCTCACCGGCGAGCCGACGGCCGCCGCCTGGCTGGTACGGGTGGCGATGGCGGTGGACGACCGGCGGCGCGCCGACGCGGTCGTCGACGCGGCCGAGGGCATCGCCTGGCGCAACCCGGGCCTGCCCGGCCCGGCGGTGGCCGCGGTACACGCGCGCGCCTTGCGCGAGCACGATCCCGAGGCGCTGTTCCGGGTGATCGGTGAGCACACCGACCCGTGGGCCAAAGGCTCGGCCGCCGAGGACCTCGGCGTGCTTCTCGGTGCCGATCCCGGCTGCCGGGAGCAGGTGATCGAGAACCTCGACACCGCCCTCACCTGCTACGGGGCCGCCGGAGCGGCCCGTGACACCGCCCGGGTGCGGGGCCGGCTCCGCCGGTTGGGCGAGCGGCGCCGCCACTGGGTGAGGACCGAGCACCCGGTCTCGGGCTGGGCCAGCCTGACCGGGACCGAACAGGCCGTCTGCCGCCTGGTCGCCCAGGGGCTGACGAACCGGCAGGCCGCCGGGCAGATGTTCATCAGCGAGCACACCGTCGCCTTCCACCTGCGGCAGGTCTTCCGCAAGCTGGGCATCCGCTCCCGGGTCGAGCTGGCCGGGCTCGCGGTCCGGGCCGGCGCCGGGCAGGACGCCCGCCACCGCTGACGGAGGCGATCAGGACGTCACCCGCCGGACGCGGCAGGGCCGGCAGGGCTCATTCGCGGGTGGCGACGGGCTCTCCACCGGACAGGCCGGCCCGGACCACGGCCCCCTCACCGACGCCCCCGGATCCGCCGCCTTCCCCGGTGACCACCGGGGAAGGCGGCACCGGATCAGATCTGCTGGCGCATCTGCTGGGGAAGACCGACGTCGAGCAGCCTGCGCGCCTCGGTGGCGTGCGGAATGGCGACGAGCAGGTCGTAACGCCCGGCGACCAGGGAGTCGGAGGACAGGAAGTCGCGTTTGCCGCCGGTCATGGCGTGGCCGATCAGACCGAAGACCGCTCCGGCCACGGCGCCCCAGAGCAGGCCCCACAGCGCCAGGGTGAGGAAGATCCTGCCGGGCATGAAGATCCCGAAGAAGAGGCCGATCAGCAGGCCGAACCAGGCGCCGGAGGCGGCCCCCATGCCGGCCGCCCGCAGGTAGGTCAGCCGTCCGAGCACCCGCTCGACGAGCCGGAGGTCGACCCCGACGATCATGGCGTGCTCGACGGGGAACCGCTGGTCCGACAGACGGTCCACGGCCTGCTGGGCTTCGGCGTAGGTGCCGAAGCCGGCCACCTTCTCGTGGGCGGACAGGTTGATGTCAGGTCGCATGACGCTTCCCTTCACGGTGGGTGGTACTCACCCACCGTGACCGGACGACCGCGCCCGCACATCCCCGGACCTGACAGTCAGTGCGGCCCCCAGGACCCCCGAGCCGGCCCGGGGACGATCGGGGGCGGGCTCACAGGACGGCGCGGACGGCGGTGTGGGCCGCCTCGCGCATCGTGGCGTGCAGCGCCGCGTTGGCCCCCCGCTCGGTGCGGACCTCCACGATCCGTACCCCCTCCCCCGGCAACGCCTTGACCAGCTGCCCCGGCTCGTCCACGAGGGTGTACGGCGTGCCGGTGGCGGCGGCCACGTGTGCCAGGTCGACCCCGTGCGCGGTGCCGAAGACCCGCTCGAAGGGGTCGCGCAGCGCGGCCTGGGGCAGCAGCGAGAAGATCCCCCCGCCGTCGTTGTTCACCACGACCAGGCACAGGTCGGGGCGGGGCTCACGGGGGCCGAGGATCAGCCCGTTCTGGTCGTGCAGGAAGGTCAGGTCGCCCATCAGGGCGTAGGCGGGGCCGTTGTGGGCCAGGGCGGCGCCCATGGCGGCCGAGACCACCCCGTCGATGCCCGCGGCACCCCTGCTCGCGAGGATCCGCAGGCCCCTCCTCGGACGCATGGCCTGGTCCAGGTCGCGGATCGGCATCGAGGAGCCGGAGAACAGCAGCGACCCGTTGGGCAGCGCCTCGGCCAGGTCGCGGGCCACCCGGGGCTCGCTGAGGCCGCTGTCGTCCAGCACCGCGTCGATCGCGGCCCTGGCCGCGGCGTCGGCGCGGCGCCAGGAGTCGAGCCAGGTGTCGTCGCGCGCGGTGAACGGGATCTCCACGGCCTGCGCCACCTGGGTGGCCGAGCGGGTCGGATCGGGCCAGCGGGTCAGGTCGGAGGCGACCACGATGTGCTCGCCGGCCTGCCCGAGCCAGCCGAGCAGCGGCTTGGACAGGCCGGGGCGGCCCAACGTCACCACCACGTCCGGGCGGTGCCGGTCGGCGAACTCCGGGGTGCCGAGCAGGAAGTGGTAGGCGGACATCGCGTGGTCGCCGTAGCGGGCGCCGCCATTGGGCTCCGACAGGACCGGCCACCCGGCCATGCCCGCCGCGGCCACGTACCGGCGCGTGTTGGTCGCGCCGTCGCCGACGACCAGCACACCGCGCCGGGTCGGCGGCACGTGCAGCGCGACCGGTGGGGAGGTCACCCTGGCCCGGACCCGCGGCCCGCCGGCGGCACCCTCCATCGGCTCGCACCAGGAGTCGTCGCCGTCGGGGATCAGCGGTTCACGGAAGGCCATGTTCAGATGGACGGGACCGGGGTCGTACGGGCCCAGCGAGCGCTGGTAGGCGCGGCAGGCCAGGGAACGCCAGTAGGCGACCTGGCCGGGACGCTCCTCGGGGGCGCCGACCTCGCTGAACCAGCGGACGGCCGCGCCGTACAGCTTGATCTGGTCGACGGTCTGGCTGGCGCCGGTGTCGCGCAGTTCCGGGGGCCGGTCCGCGGTGAGCAGGAGCAGCGGCACCCCCGACTCGTGCGCCTCGACGACGGCCGGGTGGAAGTTCGCCGCCGCGGTGCCCGAGGTGCAGATCAGCGCCACGGGGCGTTCGCTGCGCCGGGCGAGGCCCACGGCCAGGAAGGAGGCCGAGCGTTCGTCCACCCGCACGTGCAACCGGATCCGGCTGTCGGCGTGCACGGCGAGGGCGAGCGGGGCCGAACGGGAGCCGGGCGCGAGCACCACGTCCGTGAGACCGCAGCGGGCGAGCTCGTCGACCAGGACGGTCGCGAGCGCGGTCGCGGGGTTCACCGCACCGCCTCCTTACTTCGCCCCCGAGGGGGAATCCGTCGTGAGACACGCGGTGGCGGCCTCATCTGCCACGGACCGCACCCGAAGGAGCGGTCCGTACCGGTCACGGCCGTCGCCGGCCACGGTCTAGGGGCGGCGCGGGAACTTGCTGAAGTCGGGGGCGCGCTTCTCCTTGAAGGCGTCGCGACCCTCCTGCGCCTCCTCGCTCATGTAGTAGAGCAGGGTGGCGTCGCCGGCGAACTGCTGCATGCCCGCGGCGCCGTCGGTCACGGCGTTCAGCGCACCCTTGAGCATGCGCAGCGCCAGCGGGGACTTCTCCAGCAGTTCCCTGGCCCACCTGACCGTCTCGGCCTCCAGCTCGGCGAGCGGGACGACCGCGTTGACCAGGCCCCAGTCGAGGGCGGTCTGCGCGTCGTACTGGCGGCACAGGTACCAGATCTCACGGGCCCGCTTCAGACCGACGGTCTCGGCCAGCAGCCACGAGCCGTAGCCGCCGTCGAAGGAGCCGACCTTGGGGCCGGTCTGGCCGAAGACGGCGTTGTCGGCGGCGATGGACAGGTCACAGCAGACGTGCAGCACGTGGCCGCCGCCGATGGCGTAACCCGCGATCATCGCGATGACCGGCTTGGGGCAGCGGCGGATCTGGACCTGCAGGTCGAGCACGTTGAGACGGCCCACATGCGGGGTGGACTTGTCGACGTAGCCGTCGTCGCCGCGGATCTTCTGGTCCCCGCCGGAGCAGAAGGCCCGGTCACCGGCGCCGGTGAAGATGATCACGCCGACCTCGGAGTCCTCCTGGGCCACGTTGAAGGCGTCGCGCAGCTCGAAGAGCGTCGTCGGGCGGAAGGCGTTGTGCCGTTCGGGCCGGTTGATCGTGATCTTGGCGATGCCCTCGGCGGTCTCGTAGACGATGTCCTCGTACTGGCCGGACCGCTTCCAGTCGACCGCTCCGCCCCGCTCCGGGGCCGCCCCGTCCGCCACTCGCTTCTCCGCGCCCGGCTCGACCCGCTCCGTGCCCACGATCGCCTCGCCCCTTCCGCTGCGCCGGGGTCGTCCCCGGCCGTTGTCCGGCTTCCGGCACTAACCTTACGACTGTGATGACCATTCCTGTGCACGAGGAGTGGCCTTCCGCTCCACGGGCGTTGAACGCCGTCGTCTCGACGCCCGGCCCCGAGCTGTTCCGACTGGTCGGCGAGGCGCTCAGCGGTGAAGGCCCCGCGGTCCTGCCGTTGTCCCCCGCGCTGCCCGCCCCCGCGCTGCGCGCGGCGCTCGACGCGCTGCGGCCCACCCACGTCGACGGGGTGCGGCGTGCGGACGGCGTGGGCGTACCCGCCGAGGTCGCCGTGGTCATCGCCACCAGCGGATCGACCGGCGCTCCAAAGGGGGTCCAGCTCTCCGCCGCCGCGCTGCGCGCCTCCGCGTCGGCCTCGCTGCGCAGGCTGGGGGCACGGCCGGGCGAGCGCTGGCTGTGCTGCCTGCCGCCCTCGCACGTCTCAGGGCTCCAGGTGCTGGTGCGATCGCTGCTGGGCGGGACCGAACCGGTCGTGCACGACGGGTTCTCGCCCGAGGCGGTGCTCGCCAGTGGCGCCGACCACGTCTCGCTGGTCCCGACGCAGCTGCGCCGACTACTCCATGCGGACCTGTCGGTGTTCGGGACGATCCTGCTCGGCGGGGCCGCCGCCCCGGCCGGCCTGCTGGCCGCGGCGCGGGCGGCCGGGGCCCGGGTGGTCACCACATACGGCATGAGCGAGACCTGCGGCGGATGCGTCTACGACGGCGAGCCGCTGGACGGCGTGCGGGCCGGCATCGGCGGCGACGGCCGGATCCGCCTCTCCGGGCCGATGCTGTTCTCCGGTTACCGGCTCCGCCCCGACCTCACCGCGGCCGCGCTCGACGGCGGATGGTTCCGCACCTCCGATCTCGGCGCGATGGAGGGCGGGCGGCTGCGCGTGCTGGGCCGGGCCGACGACGTGATCAACACCGGTGGGGAGAAGGTGGTCGCCGCGGCGGTGGCGGCCGTCGTGGCCGGGCATCCCGCCGTCACGGACGCCGTCGTGGTCGGGCGACCCGACCCCGAGTGGGGCGAACGGGTGGTGGCCGTCATCGTGTCGCCGGCCCCCCCGTCCCTGGCCGAGCTGCGTGCCTACGCCAAGGAGCGGCTGCCCGCCTACGCGGCGCCCGCCAAGCTTGTCGTCTTGCCCGAAATACCACTTTTGGTCAATGGCAAGCCAGACCTCGAAGCCCTCCGTTATGGTCATCACGAGGAACCGTGAGGGCGTCACCGCGCGTCCAACCGGCAGCCGAACCAGGAGGGACGAGCTCGATGAAGGTGACCCGCAAGACCTTGGTCTCCGCAGGGGTCGTCGGCGTGGTCCTCGCCGGCGGCATCTCCGTCACGGCCGCGGCGTCGGACGGGGGCGTGCGGGGAACCGCAGTCGAGAGGCCCTCGGTCGAGAAGCCCGCCGAACCCGCACCCGCGTCCGTGCCCGCGCACGACCCCGTGCCCTCCACAAGCACCGAACCGGACCCGGAGCCGTGGTCGCCGGCACCGGAGGAGACCCCTCCCGGGGAGGACTACATCGTGTCCAAGGAGGTGAACCCCGATCCGGAGAAGGTCGCCGAATACTGGACCGAGCACCGCACGGAGGAGGCGGAGCCGTTCCCGCTGCCCGTGATCGAGGGCCCGCTGGAGGTGCGCGAGTAGCCGCGTTCGCGGCCCTCTGAGCGGGTGGATCGCCTCAAGGCGATCCACCCATCATATTTTCCGCGTCAAGTCGGGAACAGAAAGTTCTTGCAAGGGGTTATTGGTACTGGTGCGCTGAGCGGCCCCCAGACCGCCCCACCCAATAATTCTGCAAAAAGACGACTCCGTGATGGAGGAGGTGTCCTCATGCCCCAAACCGCCGTGGCGACCTCGTCAGAGGCCCCGACGACCCTCGAGCAGCTTCTTGACCGAGGGCGAGTCCAGGGCCACCTTTCACTCGCGGAGCTGCGTCACGCCTTCGCCGAGGCCGAGATCAGCCCCACCGAGGGCAGGGCGATCCTGCGTGAGCTGACCGAGGCCGGCGTCAGCCTGGCGGCCGACAACGAGCCTCCGCTCACCGCGAGGCCCGGCGCCCGCAAGACCGCCACCCGCAGGGCCAAGGCCGCACCCGCGCGGAAGGCCGGCGGCGCCAAGGCCGCCGCGGAGACCGTGCCCGCGGCGCCCGCCGCTGCTTCCAGGGGTGCCGGGAGCGCCAAGGCCGAGACGCCGGTGGAGCCCGAGCCCGGCGACCTCGACGAGCTCAAGGACGTCCCCGCCGGCCTCGACGCCGAGGAGTGGACCTCCGCCGAGGAGGACCTGGAGGCCGAGCCCACGCTCGACCTGGACGACCAGTCCTCCGCGATGGGCGACTCGGTCCACACCTACCTGAAGTCGATCGGACGCCGCACCCTGCTCACCGCCGCCCAGGAGGTGGAGCTGGCCAAGCGCATCGAGGCGGGCCTGTACGCCGAGGCCAAGCTGGAGTCGGAGCCCGGCCTGTCCCCCGCCATGCGCGACGACCTGGAGTGGATCGCCGAGGACGGCCGCCGGGCCAAGGACCACATGCTGGAGGCCAACCTCCGTCTGGTGGTCTCGGTCGCCAAGAAGTACACCGACCGGGGCATGGCGCTGCTCGACGTGGTGCAGGAGGGCAACCTGGGCCTGATCCGCGCGGTGGAGAAGTTCGACTACACCAAGGGCTACAAGTTCTCCACCTACGCCATGTGGTGGATCCGCCAGGCCATCCAGCGGGGTTTCGCCGACTCGGCGCGCACCATCCGGCTGCCGGTGCACGTGCTGGAGATGCTCTCCAAGCTGTCGCGCGTCGAGCGCGACATGCACCAGCGGCTCGGTCGCGAGCCCACCCCGGAGGAGCTGGGGGCCGAGCTGGACAAGACTCCCGACCAGATCGAGGAGCTCCTGCGCACGAGCCGTCAGCCGATCAGCCTCAACGCCACCATCGGCGAGGACGGCGAGACCACCATCGGCGACCTCATCGAGGACGTCGACTCGCCCGAGGCGTCGGAGGTCGTCGACCGCCAGCTCCTCGGCGAGCAGCTGCGCGGCGTGCTCGGCAACCTCTCCCCCAGGGAGGCCAAGATCATGGCTCTGCGCTTCGGCCTCGTCGACGGCAAGCCGCACACCCTCGACGAGATCGGCAAGCACCTGGGCCTGACGCGCGAGCGCATCCGCCAGCTGGAGAAGGAGTCTCTCTCCAAGCTCCGCCATCCCAGCAACACCCGCCCGCTGCTCGACTGGGCCAGCTGAGCCGGCCACGAGGGGCCGGGCGGGCACCTGCGGCCGGGGCCCGTCCGGCCCTCGCCGTACCGGCCCCGTCGCCGCGAGGGCCGGGGCCGGTACGGGTGGGCGGGCGGCGGCGCGAGGGGGGCGTCCTCCCCCGTTCAGTCCTCGTCGTCCTCCGCGTGGTGGTCGAGGTTGACCACGCCGCGCTTCCAGTATCCGTCGACGTCAACACGGTCCTTGGGCAGCCCGAACTCCCCGCGCAGGTAGCGGCGGATCGGCTTGAGCGTGTCCGCCTCGCCCGCCACCCAGGCGAAGCCCTCGCCCGGCGGCCGAGTGACGCCGCGAACGGCCCGCTCCAGCAGGCCGGCGGTGCCGGGCGCGGCGCCGCCGCGGTGCAGCCAGGTGAGGGTGACGTCGGCGGCGGAGGCGATCTCCTGCTCCTCCTCCGCGCCGGCGACCTCCGCGAACGCGATGACGGTGACCCCGGCGGGCAGCGCCTCCAGCCAGCGGGCCAGGGCGGGCAGCGCCGTCTCGTCGGCCCCGAGCAGGTACCAGTCGTAGTCGAGCGGCACCATCACCGACCCCCGGGGGCCGAGGACGCCGACGCGCTTGCCCGGCGCGGCCTGCTCGGCCCAGGAGGAGCCGGGGCCGTGGCCGTGGATCACCATGTCCACGTCGATCTCCCGCTCCCGCGGGCGGTGGTGACGGACGGTGTAGTCGCGGAGGATCGGCCGGGGCGATCCGGGCGGCGGCGGTTCGAGCCCGTCGGGCCCGAGCCGCGGCATGGACGGCAGCTCGGCGCCCGGCTCGGGGAAGCAGAGCTTGACGTGGTCGGCGGGGGCGGCCTCCCGGAAGCCCTCCAGCTCGTCTCCGGTCAGGGTGACGCGGACCGTGGACGGGGTGATCCTGCGGACCCGGCTGACCTCGAGCAGGCGAGGACGCAGGGGGTATCGGACGATCGTTACATCGGACATGTCGGCTCCTTGACGGGCTGCGGCCGGGCTGGGCGTGGCGGGCGGGGCGGCGAGCCTGCCCGGCGGCCCGGGTACGCCCCGGAGCGGTGACGGCCGCTCACGCTCAGCCGGGCGTCCCGGCGGCGGGCGTGCCGGCCCGGAAGCTTTCGGCACGGGCCGGGATCCCGGCCCGGGACCCCTCCCCGCACGCGATCTCCCGGCCCGCCGGGGCCCCGGCGGACGCGGGTCGCGGCGAGTGCCGCCCCTCGGCGCTCACCGGCACCGGGCAGGACGCCTTCCCCTCCTCGAAGGGGCCGGTCATCGTTCGCCTCCAGGACGGAACCCCTCCCAACTCAGGTAAGGCTTGCCTAAACCCTACCGTGCCGATCTCCACGCCACGAGACGGCGTGCCCTCTTGCAGGACTCAGCCCTCGGCGCCGGACTCCCGCAGGGGACGTAGCGCGGCGGACATGCGGGCGAGTTCGTCGAGCATCACGGCCGCCGCCTCCGTCATCGCCTCGCTGGGCCGCAGGCGCTGCTCGTCGTCGAGGAAGTTCCGCACGAAGGGAATGTTCACCGCCTCCACCAGCGGAACCATCTTCAGTGCCGCGACGACCGGCTTGAGCATCTGCAGCGCCCGGGTGCCGCCGGCCACCCCGCCGTAGCTGACGAAGCCGACGGGCTTGTGCTGCCACTCCTGGTAGAGGTAGTCGAGCGCGTTCTTGATGGCCGCGTTGAACCCGTGGTTGTACTCGGGGATCACGAAGACGAACGCGTCCGCGCGGTCGACGCGGGCGCTCCAGTCCTTGGTGTGCCGGTGCTCGTAACGCCGCAGCCGGGGGTGGTTCGGCTCGTCCAGCAGCGGCAGGCCGACCTCGGCCAGATCGACGAGCTCGGGCTCGAAGCCCTTGTGCTCGACGGCCTCGTCGAGCATCCACTCACCCACCGGCAGGCCGACCCGGCCGGGACGGGTGCTCGCAACGACGATCTGGAGAACGGGCTTGCTCATGAGAGATCTTCTTTCACGGGTTTCACGGGTCTTCCGCGTCCACTCGCCCGCGGGAGCGGCCGTGGACGGCCGCCCGACCGCGGAGGGGCCGCGAGATTTTGCTGACGCATCAACATGTCTATCGAACGAAAGCTGATGCGTCAACATTCCGGAGTTATCATGAGGGCGTGACCGAACCCCGGTGGCTGAGCGATCGCGAACAGCGCATGTGGCGCGCCTTCCAGGACATGCGCCGGAGACTGGAGGCCGTCACGGGGCGGCAGCTCGACGAGGTCGGCCTGTCCGCGGCCGACTACAGCCTGATGGTGCCACTCTCCGAAGCCCCGGGGCGGCGGCTGCGCGCCCGCGAGCTGCGGCGGGGCATCGGCTGGGACCGCAGCCGGCTGGCCCACCAGATGCGCCGGATGGAGCAGCGGGGGCTGATCGTCCGGGAGGACTGCCCCGGCGACGCGCGGGGCACCGTGATCAAACTCACCGACGAGGGCATGCGCGCGATCGTGGCGGCCGCTCCGGGACACGCCGAGACCGTCCGGCGCCACTTCGTCGACCTGCTGACCGACGAGGAGATCGACACCCTCACCACGATCTCCGAACGCGTGCTACGTCACATCGCCGCCGACGCCCCGCCCGCGGACTGACCGTACGCCCTTCTCCAGCCTCTCCGCACCTCTTCGAGATCGGGCCGGGCGGCGGAGGGATGCGGGCAGGCGGAACGCTCCACGGACGCGGCGGTAGACGCCACCGCACGCGAGGGTCGCCGCACACGAGGAGAGGCCGGCCGCGCCCGGGTGCCGGGCACGGCGAAGAAGGCCGGTGTCGTCATGCCGGCCGGACGCGGGCCCCCGGCCCGCCCGCCGCCACGCGGGGCGGGCCGGCCGGGACCGCGGTCAGCGGGCGGTGGCGGTGACCGGCCGCGGGACGCGGGCGATGCCGGTCAGGCGGTTCTGCTCGCGCAGGGTGCGCAGCCGGTTGACCTCGGCGGTCCACCGGGCACCCGCCGGAGTGGCCCTGCCCTTGCGGCGGCGGAGCCGGTCCTCGTACGACTTGATCCCGAAGGTGACGCGCTGGTTGGCCTCGGCGGCGCGCAGGGCCTCCGTCAACGCCCTGTCGAAGGCCAGCCCCGCGGCCCGCAGCTCCTCCACGGGGGCGGCGGCGGCCTGTACGCGGCGCAGCTCCGCCTCGGCGGCGCGTGCCTTCCCCAGAAGCTCGGGGAAGCTCTTCCCGACCTCCTGGTCAGCGTGGTAGCGAACCTCCGCCTCCCGGCTCACACTCGGTCGGAAAAACGCCATCGTCTGCCCTTTCTCACCGATCGCCGGGCCTGCTCCGGCAGATCACCGCTCGTAGCCTACGCCGTCCGCTCCCGCCCCCGGTACTCAGGGAGCGGGGTGCCCGGCGCGCCTTCCTTTACGCAGTAAGGTCACGGATGGCAGGATGGCGGCATGCCCGCCAAACGACCGCCCATCCCCCTGTCGCACGAGCGCATCATCGACGCGGCCCTGCACATCGCCGACAGCCAGGGGCTGCGGCGGCTGACGATGCGCCGGCTGGGTGACGCGCTCCAGGTGGAGGCGATGGCCATCTACCACCATCTGCCCCGGGGCAAGGACGCCCTGATGGACGCGCTCGCCGAGCACGTCACCGCCGTCCACGTCGAGCCCGGCGACAGTTGGCAGGAGAGCGCCCGCGCGTGGTGCCGGGCGAGCCGGGCCGCGCTGCGCGAGCACCCGGGGGTACTGGCACTGGCCCTGACCAAACCGCCGAAGGGGAGGGCGGCGATCGCGATCAGGGAGCAGACCGAGCAACTGGCCGAGGCGGGGCTCGCCGACCCGTCCGGAGCGGTGCGGGCGCTGCGGGCCTACGTCTTCGGGGCGGTGGCGGTGGAGGTGCAGCGGTCGGGGTGGGCCGAGCCCTCGGGCGACGGGGACGAGCCCTGGCGACCCCCCTCCCGCGGCGGCGGCACCCCGGAGGCGGACACCGACTTCGAGCTGGGACTGGACGCCCTTCTGGCCGGGCTGGCGGGGCGCTGACCCGCTGGGAAAGTCCTGACCGATCATTTGTACGCCGCTCGGCGTGTCGCGCTTGGCCGGATATCATGCCATGAGGCATGCTGTGTGATAGGTCACACCCCCGATAGAGCCCCGGCGGACTGGTCCTCCCGCTGCTCGCAAACAGTCCTAACGGGCTATGTCGCGGGAGTGGGATCGGTCACACACTTGAGGTGCGGCCTCATCCCGTTCGAGGCCGCACGGCCATATGTCAACATCCACCTGCTCGTCCCCGTCACGCGTGGGAACGGAGTCTCATCGGTGACGGTGCTCGCCCGATCTCCGATGCCGACCCCTCACCGACGCCGACTCCGGCGAGCCGACACGAGAGATCCGGAGGCACGCCGATGTGCCCGCACGAGCCGGCCTGTCCGTCAGCAGACGCACTCGACCGCGAAGCCGCCCGCACCCTGGCGGCCCACCCGGAGCAGGGCTGGAGCCTGCTCTGCAACGGCGTGGTGCTGTTCGAGGACACCGGTGAACTCCTTCCCAACGGCGCCGTCATCGAACCGCACCGGCCACTGGCCGGCGTCTCCTGACCGCCGCATCACGCTGAGTCCGGCCGCATCCTCACATCGAGCCACTCGGCGACGACCTCACCCACGCGGGCGGGGTCCTTCCTGAGATCGTGCCCCTCCCCCGGCAGCACCACCAGGCGCGCGGCGTCCGCCGCCCGGGGAATGCCGAACGGGTCACGATCCCCGTTGACGACGAGCACGTCCACACCCGCCGCGCGGAGTTCTCCGGCGCGGGAACGCTCCGGCCTGCCCGGCGGGTGCAGCGGGAACGCCAGTGCGACGACCGTCCGGGCCCCGGCCCGCAACGCCGTACGGCAGGCGACCCTGGCCCCGTTGCTCCGCCCGCCCTGCGCGAACGGCAGCTCCGGATACCGCTCGCGGATCCCGGCCACCAGCGCCTCCCACGCCTCGTCCTGCCTGGCCGGCGTTCCGGGTGCGCGGCCACCGCGCACCCGGAACGGCTGGAGCACCCTGGCGACCACACCTCCGATCCGCAGCACCGCGTCCCGCACGGCCAGCAGATCGGGGGCGTCCACTCCCCCGGCCGAACCGTGGGTGAGCACGAGCAGGAAGCGGGGGTCGGCCACCTCGTCGATCTCGGCCACGGCCGGACCCTGCGCCGTGGTGAGCTCCACGGTGACCGACGCGCCCGCAGGCGACACTGGCTCAAAGGTGGGCACCATCTCGTCCTAACGGCCGATGTCGGCGAAAAACGCTCCGTTGAACAATCGGAGCGTGCAGGATCACCACGATATCCGGCAGGACATGCGCGCCACCGTCGAGGCCCGGCGCGATCTCGGCCCGGACTACGAGACCGCCCTCATCGAGTCGTTCGTCTCGCGCCTCGACGCGACCATCACCCAGCGCGTGCGCGCGGAGATGCACGCCTCCCGGGCAGCGCCGCCCGACCGGCGGCCGCCCAGAGACAGCTCTCCGATCGCGATGATGCTTGCCTCGATGGGCATGGGCATCCCGTTGACCGTCATCACCGCCGAGTACGGAGGCGGGGCCGGGTTGCTGCTGTCCTGGGGCGGCATCGTCACGATCAACGTCGCCTACGCCCTCGGCCGCCTGCGCCACCGAGACTGATCACCGTCCCGGCCGGAAAGCGCGGGATCACGGGCAGGAGGGCTCACGGACTCCCGCCGTCGCGGGAACCCGGTGCCTCGCCGCCGGTCCCCGGCGCGGACCCGGGCGCCGTCGCGGCCGGACCCGGTCCGCACCGGGCCCGGCCGCGACGGCGTTCACAGATCCCGGTCCAGGCGGAGCCGGACCTCACCGGCGAGATCCGCGTCCGGGCTCTCCAGCCCGTAACGCCACACCCGCTCGGCGTCCTCGTCCCGCCCGCGCAGCCGCAGCGTGCGGGCCAGGAGTTCGATGGCCAGCGCACCGGTCTCGGTGTCGCAGCCCTCCTCGACGGCGCCGGAGAACTCCGCGCACGCCAGTTCCAGGTGGACGATGCCGAGCATCACCCGCAGCCTGGACGCCTCGGCGACGTCCGGCACCGACAGTGCCTCCAGCAGGACCTCCGCCGCGGCTCCCGCCTCACCGTCCTCCAGAAGGCTCTCCGCCAGCCGCTGGGCGGCACCGGAGGCGATCTCCGGGTCACCGGTGGCCAGGGCGTCGCGCAGGCACCGCTCCGACTCCTCCGCGCTCGTGGCGAGCCTGGCGAGCGCCATGTGCGCCAGCGGCACGTAGGCGGGGTTGCCGGTGCCGAGGGCGGCCTGCCAGGCGGCCCTGGCCTGGTCCGGCAGGTCCTCACGCTCGAAGCTCCCGGCGAGCAGGCAGGCGGCCTGGGCCGCGAACTCGGGATGACCGGTCGCCAGGGCGGTGCGCGCGGCCGCGCGGGAGCCGGGCAGATCCCCGCGCTCCTGGAGGACCACGGCCAGGCCCACCGCCGCCTGGGCCAGGTCGGGTGCGCCGGGATCGGCGACGAGCTCAGCGAAGATCGTGGCGGCGCCGTCGAGGTCGCCCGACTCGGCCAGTCTTCGCGCGGTTTCCAACGGAGGCGTGCCCACCTCTGGCATGCATGATCCTTCCAGGACGAGGAGACGCCCCGAGCCTAACGACTCGGGGCGTCACCCGTCCCCCGCATACCCGGCGAATCGGCGGCCGGAGCCGCCGATCCGCCGGGCATGGGGGATCAGTCCTCGTAGGCGGCCAGGGGCGGGCAGGAGCACACCAGGTTGCGGTCGCCGTAGGCCTGGTCGATGCGGCGAACCGGCGACCAGTACTTGTTCTCACGCAGGGAGGCCAGCGGGTAGGCGGCCTCCGCCCGGGTGTAGGGGTGGGCCCACTCGTCGGCGAGCAGGGAGGCGGCCGTGTGCGGGGCGTTGCGCAGCGGGTTGTCGACCTTGTCGTACGCGCCGGAGGCGACCTTGGCGATCTCCTCGCGGATCGCGATCATCGCGTCGCAGAACCGGTCGAGCTCCGCCAGGTCCTCACTCTCGGTCGGCTCGATCATCAGCGTGCCGGCCACCGGGAAGGACATCGTCGGGGCGTGGAAGCCGTAGTCGACGAGGCGCTTGGCCACGTCGTCGACGGTCACGCCGGTCTCCTTGGTGATCTGGCGCAGGTCGACGATGCACTCGTGGGCCACCAGGCCGCCGCGGCCGGTGTACAGGACCGGGTAGTGCGGGCTGAGCCTGCGGGCCAGGTAGTTGGCCGACAGGATGGCCTGCTCGGTGGCCGCGCGCAGGCCGTCGCCGCCCATCATGCGGATGTAGGCCCAGGAGATGGGCAGGATGCCCGCCGAACCGTACGGCGCGGCCGAGACCGGGCCGACCGCCGAGCCGTCACGCAGCGGGTGGCCGGGCAGGTAGTCGGCCAGGTGGGCGCGGACCGCGACGGGGCCGACGCCGGGGCCGCCGCCGCCGTGCGGGATGCAGAAGGTCTTGTGCAGGTTGAGGTGGGAGACGTCCGCCCCGAACTCGCCCGGCTTGGCCAGGCCGACCAGCGCGTTGAGGTTCGCGCCGTCGACGTACACCTGCCCGCCGGCCTCGTGGACCAGCTCGCAGATCCGGCCGATCGTCTCCTCGTACACGCCGTGCGTGGACGGGTAGGTCACCATGATCGCGGCGAGCTGGTCACGGTTCTTGTCGATCTTGACCGTGAGGTCGTCGAGGTCCACGTTGCCGTCGGAGTCGCAGGCCACCACGACGACGCGCATTCCCGCCATGACGGCGCTGGCGGCGTTGGTGCCGTGCGCGGACGAGGGGATCAGGCACACGTCGCGGCCGTGCTCGCCGCGCGCCTTGTGGTAGGCGCGGATGGCCAGCAGACCGGCGAACTCACCCTGGGAGCCGGCGTTGGGCTGGATCGAGACGGCGTCGTAGCCGGTCACCTCGGCCAGCCAGGTCTCCAGCTCCTTGACCAGCTCGAGGTAGCCCTGGACCTGGTCCTCGGGGGCGTAGGGGTGAAGCCCGGCGAACTCGGGCCAGGTGATGGGCTCCATCTCGGTGGTCGCGTTGAGCTTCATGGTGCAGGAGCCCAGCGGGATCATCGACCGGTCGAGCGCGACGTCCTTGTCCTGAAGCCTGCGCAGGTAGCGCAGCAGGGCGGTCTCGGAGCGGTGGTTGTGGAAGACCGGGTGGGTCAGGTAGTCGCTGACGCGCACCAGGGCGGGCGGCAGCGCGTCGTGCGTGGCCGCGTCGAGGTCGGTCAGGACCGCGCCGCTGACCCCGAAGGCGGCCAGGACCTCCTCCAGGTGGATGAGCTCGGTCTTCTCGTCGCAGGTGATGCCGACGTGGTCGGCGTCGACCAGGCGCAGGTTGATCCCGTTGTCGCGGGCGGCGGCGACGATCTCGTCCGCACGCCCCGGCACCCTGGCGAGCACGGTGTCGAAGAAGGTGTCGTGCACGATCTCGACGCCGCCCTCGCGCAGGCCCTCGGCGAGCACGACGGCGTGCCGGTGGGTGCGGCGGCCGATCCGGCGCAGGCCCTCGGGCCCGTGGTAGACGGCGTACATGCCCGCGATCACGGCGAGCAGCACCTGCGCGGTGCAGATGTTGCTGGTGGCCTTCTCCCGGCGGATGTGCTGCTCACGGGTCTGCAGCGCGAGCCGGTAGGCGGGGTGCCCGTCGGCGTCCTGGGAGACGCCGACCAGCCGGCCGGGCATCTGCCGCTGGAGGCCGTCGCGGACGGCCATGTAGGCCGCGTGGGGGCCGCCGAAGCCCAGCGGGACGCCGAAGCGCTGCGAGGAGCCGACCGCGATGTCGGCACCGAGCTCACCCGGCGCGGCGAGCAGGGTCAGCGCGAGCAGGTCGGCGGCGGCGACCACCTGGGCGCCGCGGGAGTGGGCGGCGTCGGCGATGGCGCGGAAGTCGCGCACCCTGCCGCTGGCCCCCGGGTACTGCACGAGCACGCCGAAGCAGTCGGGGAGCTCACCGGTGAAGTCGCTTTCGAGCAGCTCGATGCCGAGCGGTTCGGCGCGGGTGCGCAACACCGCCTTGGTCTGCGGCAGCGCGTCGGCGTCGACGACGAAGACGTTGGACGGGACGCGACCGGCCCGCCGGGCCAGGGTCATGGCCTCGGCGGCGGCGGTGGCCTCGTCGAGCAGGGAGGCGCCGGCGACGTCGAGCGCAGTCAGGTCGGAGACGACCGTCTGGAAGTTGATCAGGGCCTCCAGGCGGCCCTGGGAGATCTCCGGCTGGTAGGGCGTGTAGGCGGTGTACCAGCCCGGGTTCTCCAGCAGGTTGCGGCGGATGACGGCCGGAGTGATCGTGTCGTGGTAGCCCAGGCCGATCATCGAGGTGAGCACGGTGTTGCGCGAGGCCAGGACGCGCAGTTCGGCGATGGCCTCGACCTCGCTCGCCGCCGGGGGCAGGTCCAGCCGGTCGGCGGTCCGGATCGCCTCCGGGACGGCCACCGCGGCCAGGTCGGCGGTGGAGGCGAAGCCGACCGCCTCCAGCATGCGGGCCTGGCCCGCGTTGTCGGGCCCGATGTGGCGGGCGGCGAACGGCGGCGGGGCGAGCTCGCTGAGCGGTGACAGATCGGTCATGGAAAGCCTCCCGAGGCGGTGGAGACCGGCGCTGGGCGCGGGCGTACGGCCGGATCTCCCCCTCTGTCATCGCGACCTGAGAGTTTCACCTGCCCTGCCGGGAGGCTTTCACCGTCGGTGAGACGCGCCTGGCGGGCGCACCTGCTTTCCAGAGTTGCCTCGTCCGTGCGGTACGGGTGCCTGAGAGATTCCGGGGAGGTTGCTCCTTCGGCGCCCCGATCGTGCCGGGGTCTCTCCCGCACAGGGTCAGTGGCGAATCAACTTTACCCGGTTCGTCGTGCTCTGCGACGACGGGCCAGCTCATCGGCCTGGTGATCTTCTAAAGGGCTCGCCGGCTCCGCACGCTCGCCGGGAATGTCCGCCAGGGAGCCCTCCACCTCCTGCCAGACCCGGCCGAGGGCGATGCCGAAGACGCCCTGCCCGCCCTGGAGCAGGTCGATGACCTCGTCGGGGGAGGTGCACTCGTAGACGCTCACCCCGTCGCTCATCAGGGTGATCTCCGCCAGGTCGTTGACCCCGCGGTCACGCAGGTGCTGCACGGCGATGCGGATCTGCTGGAGGGAGACGCCGGTGTCGAGGAGCCGCTTGACGACCTTGAGCACCAGGATGTCGCGGAAGCCGTACAGACGCTGGGATCCGGAGCCGTGAGCGGCCCGGACGGTGGGCTCGACCAGACCGGTGCGAGCCCAGTAGTCGAGTTGCCGGTAGGTGATGCCGGCCGCGGCACAGGCCGTCGGGCCGCGGTAGCCGATGTCGGCGGGCACCTTCACCGGTCGCCCGTCGAACAGCAGACCCTCTTCACCCGCGCGCTGACGTGCCGACTGGCGCCGTTCCGGGTCATCCTGGCCGGCGTTTCTACCCTCGCCGCTGCTGACCGCCACGCGGACCTCCGGCTTTCTCTCATCCCGCGGCCTGATCTGGGGGTTTACGCACGACCGCGGGTTTCACTTGCACCGTAGGACCGGTGCCAAGCCCAGTCAACGACCCCACCCGGCGCGTCGTGAAGCGTAAATGCACCGAAATTCCTACCCTGCGCGACCAAAGTCCTCAGGTGTGATGTTGTCAAGGAATTCCCTGAACTTCTCCACCTCGTCCTCCTGGTCATCCGGAATGATCACCCCCGCTTCCCGGACCACCTCCTCACTTGCGAAGATACGTGCGCCGGTGCGCAACGCCAAGGCGATGGAGTCGGACGGGCGCGCACTCACCTCGACCCCGTTGGAGAAGACGAGATCGGCGAAGAAGATCCCGTCACGCAACGCGACGATGTTGACCGTGCTCAACCGGACGCCGAGCCCGTCGAGGACGTCGCGGAACAGGTCATGGGTGAGCGGCCGCGGCGGCGGCTCCTCGGCCTGGGCCATGGCGATCGCCGTGGCCTCCGTCATGCCGATCCAGATCGGCAGGTAACGCTCCCCATGCGTCTCTTTGAGCAGGACGATCGGCTGGTTGGAGGGCATCTCAACTCGAACGCCCACGACCTCCATCTGCAACACGGGCTGCTCCGTCTTCGCTGGATTCCGACCGTTTTGTTCAACGTAACACTCGTGAGGGCACAAGCGCCTGGTCAGGCTCTCACCGGCCCAGGGCCTCACGAACGCCGGAACGTACCAGGGAGGCGTGCAATTCCAGCAGCAGGCCGGAGATCTCCCGCGCCGTCTCGTCGGCCCGGTCGATCGCGCCGGGCCCCCGGCGCCGGAGCAGCGGGGCCACCGCCTGCTCCACCAGACCGGCCTCGCGCTCGGCGGCGGCCTTGACCGCTCTCAGATGGCGGGCGCGCAGGCCGAAGGGGGCCAGGGCCCCGACGCTGCGGGCCACGGCCAGCGCCTCGGCGTCGTAGTGGCGGGCCACCGCGGCCAGCAGCCCGTAGTCTTCGAGCTCGGCGAGGGTCTCCTCGTCGATCTCCGCCGCGGCCAGCAGTTCTTCCCGGCTCAGACGCACCTCGGGAGGCGGGTCGCTGGGAAGTGCCCGCGGCCGGTCGACCGGCCGCTGCTCGCGGTCGGCCTCCTCGAGGCGGTCCTTGATCACGCGAAGCGGCAGGTACCGGTCGCGCTGTTCCCGCAGGATGTAACGCAACCGCTCGACGTCGGCGTAGGTGAACTTGCGGTAACCGGAGGGACTGCGCTCCGGCACTATCAAGCCCTCGCCCTCCAGGAAGCGAATCTTGGAGATGCTGACGTCGGGGAACTCGCCCTGCAGGAGGGCGAGCACCTCCCCGATGCTCATGTGCGCACGGGCGGCCTGCGAGCTCATCATCCTCCCGCGGCGCCGCGGGTGAGGAAGACCAGGCGGAACTTGCCGATCTGCACCTCGTCGCCGCCGTAGAGCGGGACCTCCTCGATCCGCTCGCGGTTGACGTACGTGCCGTTGAGGCTGCCGACGTCGCGCACGGTGAACACCCCGCCACCGCGCCGGTAGAACTCCACGTGACGACGCGAGACGGTGATGTCGTCGAGGAAGATGTCGCTGTCGGGGTGGCGCCCCACGGTGGTCAGGTCGCTGTCGAGCAGGAACCGGCTGCCCGCGTTCGGACCGCGCATGGCGACCAGCAGCGCGGTGCCGGGGAGCAGCTGCTCGACGGCCTGCCGCTCGGCGAGAAGCGTCTCCCCGGTCTCCGCCTCATATGCCTCGATCCCGGACAGGGAGATGGTCGAGGTGCTGTCTCCGGGTGTGTCGGCGAACCTGGTCAGCGGCGACCCGCATCGCGAGCAGAAACGGGCATCCTCAGGGTTGGCATGACCGCACTGCGTGCAGTAGACGCTCGGCATCGATCGGCTCGGCCTCCTACCGCGAAGACGCGGCAACGGTGCTCGGTGATGCGCGCGCCTCGCTTCTTCGCTTCTCAAGGGATTTTCTCAGACTGCGAATGCCGCAACATACAGCGATGAAACAAAAAAGTCAAGGCTAACGCTCAACCACGGGTACGGTCGCTGACCAAACTACAGGGAGGCGGTGTCCACGGTCCATGGTGCCGCGCGGTGTTTGTCGCATCGGATGACCGGCTCCCGGCGCGGCGGAAGCGGTCAGCCGCCGGCGGCCTCCTCGACGACCCGCGCCCAGTGCTCGATCATGGCCTGTGCCGAGTCGACGTCGGCCCCCTCGGCCCACAGGTGGGTGACGGCCTCGGCCGGGTCGGGGAGCACCAGGGCCCAGCCGCCGTCCTCGGCGACGACCCTGACCCCGTCGGTGGTGTCGATGCGGTAGCTCTCGGCCGCCTCGATGACCGAGCGCATCACCGCACCCTTGGCCGCCCAAGGGGTCGGCACGGTACGGCGCAGGAGCCTGGCCTCGGGGATCCTGGCGTCGATCTGGCTGAGCGACAGGCGGGTCCTGGCCACCAGGCCCAGCAGGCGCAGGAAGACCGCCAGGCCGTCCACCGTGGGCCCGAACTCGGGCACGATGAAACCGCCGCGCCCGTCGGCCGCGAATATCATGTCGTGCCCTCTGACCGCGGCGGTGAGCGCGTCGATCCCGGTCGACGTCCACTCGGCGTGCACGCCGTGGAACCTGCAGACCTGCTCGGCCACCCGGGTGGTCGTGACCGGCAGCGCCACCCGGCCGCCCTGACGTTCCGCCGCGATCAGGTCCAGCACCACCAGCAGTGCGCGTTCCTCACTGATCAGCTGGCCCTTCTCGTCCACCAGCGCGACCCGCTCCCCCACCGGGTCGAAGCGGACCCCGAAGGCGGCCCGCGCGGAGCTGACGAGCTCCGACAGGCGCTGCAGGTCACGGCGGCGCTCGGCGAGGGTCTCGGTGGGCGAGGCGTCGTCCAGGCGGTTGTTGACGGTGAGCACGTCCACGCCCACCCGGCCCAGCAGGCTGGGCAGCACCAGTGAGGAGGTGCCGCCGGCGCAGTCGACCACGACCTTCATGTCGGCGTCGCGTACGCCGCTGATGTCGATCAGGCGCAGCAGCTCGCGCGTGTAGTCCTCCACCGCCCTGGCGGGGAAGCTGAGCTCGGCGATCTCGCCGGGGAAGGCCCGGCGGAACTCCTGCCGGGAGAAGACCCGGTCGAGCTTGCGCTGGGCCGGCGGGGAGAGGTCGGCGCCGTGCTCGTCCATGAAGACGATGTCGACGCTCTGCGGGTCGCCGGGGGTGGTGCGCAGGGCGATGCCGCCGACGGCGTTCTCCCGGGCGGTGTGGAAGCGCGCCACGGGCAGCGGGGACGCCTCCAGGTCGATCACGTTGATGGCGCCGGCGTTGAGGGCACTGATCACGGCCCGTTTCAGCGCCCGTGCCGCCCGGGAGGAGTCGCGGGAGGTGATGACCGAGGCACCCTTCTTCAGGGTGGTGGCGTAGGCGCTGGCCAGCCGGACGCACAGCTCGGGGGTGATCTCCACGTTGACCAGGCCGCTGACCCCGCGGGGACCGAACAGGCTGCGCTGAGCGCGCGGCTCCCAGATGACACTGGTGTTGATCACCGCCCCGGCCTCGATGGTCTTGAACGGATAGATCTTGACTCCGGAGGAGATGTAGGCCTCGGCCTCGATGATGCACTCATCGCCGACGACGGCGCCCTCCTCGACCCTGGCTGCGGTCATCAGGTCGGTGTTCTTGCCGATCACGCAGCCGCGCAGGTGGGCACCGGGGCCGACGTAGACGTTGTCGTGGACGACCGCGCGGTGCAGGAAGGCGCCCGCCCTGACCACCGCGTTGCTGCCCAGCACGGTGTACTCGCGCAGCTCGGCCCCCGCCTCCACCTTGGAGTAGTCGCCGATGTAGAGGGGGCCCTTCAGGACGGCGTCGGGGTCGAGCGAGGCGCCCTCGGCCACCCAGACGCCGGGGGAGACCTCGAAGGCGTCGACGTCGATCTTGACCCGGCCGGACAGCACGTCGGCCTGGGCCTTGAGGTAGCTCTCGTGGGTGCCGACGTCCTCCCAGTAGCCGTCGGCGACGTAGCCGTACAGGGGGGCACCGCGCCGCAGCAGCTCCGGGAAGACGTCGCCCGACCAGTCGGCGGACCCGCCGACGGCGATCTCGTCGAGGACCTCGGGCTCCATCACGTAGATACCGGTGTTGACGGTGTCGGAGAAGACCTGGCCCCAGGTGGGCTTCTCCAGGAAACGCTCCACCCGGCCGTGGTCGTCGGCGATGACGATGCCGAACTCCAGCGGGTTGGGGACGCGCTTGAGCCCGATGGTGACCATCGCGTCGTTCTCGCGGTGGAAGCGGATCATCTCGGTCAGGTCGATGTCGGTCAGCGCATCGCCGGAGATGACCAGGAAACGGTCGTCGCGGAGCTTGTCGGCGGCGTTCTTGACACTGCCCGCGGTGCCGAGCGGCGTGTCCTCGGTGGCGTAGTGCAGGCTCATGCCGAGCTCGTCGCCGTCGCCGAAGTAGTTGCGCACCAGGGCGGCCAGGAACTGCACCGTGACCACGGTCTCGGTGAAGCCGTGCCGTTTCAGCAGGCGCAGCACGTGCTCCATGACCGGACGGTTGAGCACGGGCAGCAGAGGCTTGGGCTGGTTCGCGGTCATCGGCCGGAGCCGTGTCCCCTCCCCGCCCGCCATCACGACGGCCTTCACAGATCACCTCTTCAGGCGTTTGGCCCCGCTTACGAGCTGACGCACCTGTACCCAATACAGGACCCCGGACCACCAGTACAGGCCGGTGCCCCAGATGGCGAGCGACCAGCCGACGATCCGGGCCGGGTCGGCGTACCAGGCGGCGTGGTGGGCGAGGAAGAGCAGAGGGAAGGCGTAGAGCAGGTTGGCGGTGGCCGCCTTGCCCAGGAAGTGCACGGGCAGGGCGGGGCCGTAACCGAGACGGCGCAGGATGACGGGGATGCCCAGCAGCATCACGTCGCGCAGCGGGACGGCCAGCGCCAGCCACCAGGGGATGATCTCGCGCATGGCGAGACCGAACAGGGTGGCCAGGATGTACAGGCGGTCGGCCAGCGGATCCAGCAGGCGGCCGAGCCTGCTCGTCTGGTTCCACGCACGGGCGATCTTCCCGTCGAGCCAGTCGGAGAACCCTGCCAGCATCAGCAACGCGACGGCCCACCCGTCGGCCTTCGGCCCCAGCACCAGCCACAGGAAGACCGGCACGCCCAGGAGCCTGGCCAGGCTCAGCGCGTTGGGAACCGTCCAGATTCGGTGCTCGGCTCCCGATGCTTCCGGATTCACCGGTGTATCTCCCTCCCGTGTCTGATGCCGACCCTACCTGCGCCAAGCGCCGGTGAACCGTACCGCGTCCCCGGAATCCCGGGTGGCACGGCGGGCCCGGCGGGGAGGGACGGAGCTCCGCGGGGAGGGACGGAGCTCCGCGGGGAGGGACGGAGAAGGCAGGCGGCGCCACCGCGTGCCCGCGATGGCGCCGGTGGGACGGGGAGCCGCCTGAACCGGGCACCTCCCCGTTCGCGGGCGTCCCGCCGCCGCTTCCCCGCCCGAAGGCCGTGCGGCGGGCGCCCGCGGGTTCAGGAGCGTCGCACGGCGGCCCCGGGCGACCAGGCCCAGACGAGCACGACCATGCTCAGCCCGAACAGGATCAGGTCGCCGGGCAGACGGATGCCGAGCGTCTCCCAGCCCGGGTGCCGGCCCGTGCCGGCCAGGAACAGGCCGGCGCTGGCCGCCGCCGGCCAGCCGGCGCCCCGTCCGGGCCGCCAGACCAGCACGGCGGCGCCGACCTGCAGCAGCGCGATCAGGTGGACCGCCGTCCCGGCCATGGCGTCGGCCCCGACCGGCGCTCCGGCACCCTGCGCGGCGTGACCGGAGAACGAGGCCGCGGCGACGAGGCCGACCGCCTGCGCCACGGTCAGGATGCGCAGGCAGTACAGCAGGCCGCCGGGGACGGGACGGTCCCGGGCCGGGCCCGCCGGGGAGACGGCCTCCCGCATGAGATGCGTCCTTCCTCCGGTGACAGGTCCGGGACACATCGTGGCCGCGGGGTACGCCCCGGGTCGTCAGCCTGGGGGGTGACCTCCCGATCCGTCGCGTGGCGGACAACGCGGCGGAGCGCGTGAGGGACCGGCCCGGTGGACCGGGTGGCGGGCCGCGTGACGGGGCGGGTGACGGGCCGTGACACGGACCGGGTGGCGAACGGCGCGGCGGCCGATGCGCCGGGAGGCGTCCGGGCGGGCCGCCGCCGGGCCACCCGGCGAGGTCATCCGTCAGGACGGTCGAAGATCATCCTTTTGACTGAACCACGGGCCCGGCGGACCCCTTACTCTTCACAGCATGACCAACGACACCGCGCTCTTCCTGCGGCAGTGGATCCGGTCCCCGGGGACCGTCGGAGCGGTGGCGCCGAGTTCGCGGCGGCTCGCCGAGGAGGTCGCCTCACCGATCCCGCACCGGGGCGACCCGGTGATCGTCGAGCTCGGCCCCGGCACGGGCGCGTTCACCGCGGAGATCCAGCGCAGGCTGGGCGGCCGGGGGCACCACATGGCGGTCGAGATCAACCCCGAACTGGCCGGGTTCCTCGCGGCGCGGAACCCGGGGGTGGACGTGGTGGTCGGCGACGCGGCCAAACTGCCGGAGCTGCTGCGGGAGCGCGGTCTCGAACGGGCCGACGCGGTGGTCAGCGGTCTCCCCTGGGCCGCCTTCTCCGACGAGACGCAGACCCGCCTGCTCGACGCGGTCACCGCGATCATGGGCCCGCACACGGCCTTCACGACCTTCGCCTACAGCTTCGCCAAGCGCCTGCCCCCCGCCCGGCGTTTCCGCAGCCGTCTCCTGTCGACCTTCGAGGAGGTCGTCGTCGGCCGGACGGTGTGGGGCAACCTGCCGCCGGCGTTCGTCTACCACGCGCGCAGGCCCCGCGGGGGAAGCGGCGCGGGCACGGACTGACCCTCCCGGGGGTGGAGACGAACCGAACTTCGTTCTAGCATTGCGCACGCAACCGGAACGGAGCTGATCACGGTGGACTTCACCCTCCCGGAGAGCGCGCTGGCCGTCCAGCGCGGCGTCGCCGGCATCTGCGCGCGCTACGACCTCGACTACTGGCAGCGGTGCGAGAGCGAGAAACGCTGGCCGGAGGAGGTGTGGGCGGAGCTGGCCAAGGGCGGCTGGCTCGGCCTGGCGGTTCCCGAGGAGTACGGCGGGGGCGGCCAGGGCCTGCTGGAGCTCGCGGTGGCCACCGAGACCCTGTCGGCGTCCGGGTCCGCCAGCGGCTCGGCGTTCACCTACGTGCTCACCCCCGGCTTCGGCGCCCTGACCCTGGCCAGGCACGGCAGCCCGTGGCAGCGCGACGAGCTGCTGCCCAGGCTCGCCACCGGTGAGCTGGAGACCTGCTTCGCGCTGACGGAGCCGGACGCCGGTTCCAACGCCCTGGGCATCTCCACCTTCGCCCGCCGCGACGGCGACGAGTTCGTGGTCAACGGCCAGAAGATCTGGATCACCGGCGTGCAGCGCGCCACCTGGATGCTCCTGGTCACCCGTACCGTTCCGGCCGCCGAGGCCGTCCCGCGCACCAACGGCCTGACGGTCCTGCTGGTGAACGTCCCCGAGGCGGTCGCGGCCGGACGGCTCTCCTTCCGCCCGATCCCGAAGATGGGCGCCAACACCACCCCGTCCAACATGGTCTTCCTGGACGACCTCCGGGTTCCGGCGGCCAACGTGGTCGGCGAGGTCGACCGGGGCTCGGCGGTGCTGTGGGACATCCTCAACCCCGAGCGCATTCTGCTGGCCGCCTCCTCCCTCGGCTGCGCCGAGGTCGCACTGCGGGTGGCCGTGCGGTACGCCAAGGAGCGTGAGGTCTTCGGCCGCCCGATCGGGGCCAACCAGGCCATCGCCTTCCCCCTGGCCCAGGTCAAGGCCAGGATCGAGCTGGCCAGGCTGATGCTGTACAAGGCCGCGTGGCTGTTCGACCGGCGGGAACCGTGCGGCACCGAGGCCAACATCGCCAAGCTGGCCGCCTCCCAGGCGGCCTGGGAGGCGGCCGACCACGCCTTCCAGACGCACGGCGGGATGGCTTACTCACTGGAGTACCCGGTGGCCCGGCTGCTGGCCGACGCCCGCATCGGCAGGGTCGCCCCGGTCACCGAGGAGCTCCTGCTGAACCATCTCGCCACCCAGGTGCTCGGGCTGCCCAGGAGCTTCTGAAACCGGGACGGGCCCGGCGTGGTTCCGGGACGGGCCGAAGCGGCCCCGGAGCCGGCACTTCGCGGGGCCGGCACTTCACGAGGCGGTACCAGCCGTTCCAGGCGGTACCGCCCGGCCTTCCAGAAATTTCCGAAGAATACCTTCCATTCCATCTATATCCCGCTTCCAAGCCCAGAAGGCTTCTTGCCGGAAATGCGAGACGCCATCCGGAGGGGGATCATCGCCCCCGGGGACGGCGGAGAACCCGTGGCCGGTGAATCGGGCCGAGAATAAAACATGATTCCTTCCCGCCACACCACCGAAGAAAGGCCGGAGACGTCACCCTTAATAATCGTCCAATTACACAGAGTTTTACTTCGCACCGTGTTGCCGGGAAACGCGGGTGGCGCCTTCACGGTGGTGGAAGACTCCGTAACGAGAGATCAGTCGGGCCGGGGCCTCTGGTCACTCGTCACCCGGAGCCGTCAGGGAGGTGGATCTGCGTGATCGGATTCTGATCCGATCAATTAGGGTGGGTTCGTTCGATGTCATTGAATCCGCATCTCGTCAAGGAAAGCTTCGCCGTCATCGAGCCTGTCGCGGACAAGGCGGCGGCATACTTCTACGGGCGGCTGTTCGCCGAGAACCCGCACCTGCGGGGAATGTTCCCGCCGGCGATGGACGTCCAGCGCGACCGCCTGTTCCGTGCGCTGACCCGGATCGTGTGGAGCGTGGACAGCCCGGGGGGCCTGTCCGCGTTCCTCGGCCAGCTCGGCCGTGACCACCGCAAGTACGGCGTGGTCGCCGAGCACTACACCGCGATCGGCAACGCGCTCCTGGCCACGGTCCGGCGCTTCGCCGCCGAGGTCTGGGACACCGAGACGGAGGCCGCGTGGGTGACCGCGTACACCGCCGCGGCCAACATCATGATCGAGTCGGCCGAGGCCGACTCGGGCGTCTCGCCCGCCTGGTGGCTGGCGGAGGTGGTCGACCACGAACGCCGCACCCCGGACATCGCGGTGATCACCCTCCGGACCGACCGCGACCTGCCGTACCTGCCCGGTCAGTACGTCACCGTGCAGACGGCCCGCTGGCCGCGCGTGTGGCGCACCTTCTCCATCGCGAACGCGCCGCGCGGCGACAGGGTCATCCGCCTGCACGTCCGCGCGGTCCCCGGCGGATGGGTCTCCACCTCCCTGGTGGAGCACACCCGGATCGGGGACACCGTGATGCTCGGCCCCGCGGTCGGCACCATGACCCCGGCCGACTCCGCACGCGACATCCTGTGCGTGGCGGGCGGCACCGGGCTGGCCCCGATCAAGGCCATCGTGGAGCACGTGATCGGCTCGGGCCGGCGTCCCGGCATCCACCTGCTGTACGGCGCGCGCCGGGCCCGTGACCTGTACGACCTGGCCGACCTGATCCGCATGCAGTCGTCCTTCCCGTGGCTGCGGGTGGTGCCCGTCGTCTCCGACCAGCCGGACTACGACGGCGTGCGCGGCCGGGTCACCGAGGTCATGGAGCGGTTCCACTCGTGGGCCGGGCACGACGCCTACATCTGCGGGCCGGCCGCGATGGTCGACGACGCGGTCCGCAGACTCCGGCGGAGCGGGATGCCTGCGGCGCACATCCACCGGGACGTCGCCCACGGCGAGTCCTGAGCGGCGTCGGAACCGGTCGCCCGCGGCCGGTCACGCCCGGGGCCCGACTCGCCCGACCGGCGTCCGGAACCGACCGGGCCCTGACCGGCGTGCCGGGTCACCCGACCGGTGTCCGGAACCGATCGAGCCCTGCGTGGCGTGCCGGGTCACCCGACCGGGGTCCGGGGTCACCCGGCGGGCTCCTCGGCCCGGCGGCCCCCGCGCGGCGACCGCTCGACCTCCCCCCGCGACGTGGCCTAGCCTTCTTCCCGGGATCAGTGCGGCCCGCGGTGCGACCGGGGCCACGACCGCGAGGGGCGACGTGGAGAGGTTACTCGTATCATGCGAGGAGCTGGCCGGGCTGATCGGCGCACCGTCGGTCCGGATCGTCGACACACGGTGGCCCGTCGGCGACGGCCCGGCCGGACGGGATCTGCACCGACGGGCGCGCGTACCCGGCGCCGTCCACCTCGGCTTCGACTCCACCCGGGCACCGGACCCTCAGCCGGCCGGCCGGGCCGCCGATCCGGCGTCGCTCGCCGCCGCTCTCGCCGACCTCGGCGTCGACGAGGGCACCACCGTGGTCGCCTACGACGACAACCACCAGTTCACCGCGGCACGGCTGGTGTGGCTGCTGCGGGCTCACGGCTTCGAGCGGGCGTTCCGTCTCGACGGCGGGTGGCCCGCCTGGCTGCGATCGGGCGGCCCCGTGGAGACGGGGCCGGTCCCCCCGCCGCCCGTGGGGAGCCGCCCACCGCTCCTCGACCGGCCGGGGCCCCTCATCGCCGGCCTGGACGACCTGCTCGCGCACCTGGCGGCCGGTCTGCCCGTCGTCGACTGCCGCCGCGACTCCAGCTGGGCGGAGGAGCCGCGGCTCATCCCGGGGGCGAGGAGGCTGCCGATGCGCGCGCTCCTCGCCCCCTCGGGGCTACGGCTTCCGTCGTCCCAGGTCAGGGCGGCCGCCGCCGCGGCCGGGATCGGCACCGGCACACCGGCCATCGCCTACTGCGGTGCGGCGATCTCCGCCCCGGCCGTGTGGCTCACGCTGCGCTCGGCCGGGGTCACCGGGGTGCGGGTGTACGACGGATCGATCACGGAATGGGTCTCCGGCGGCCGGCCGCTGGTACCCGAGACGGCGGGCCGATCCCGGGATGCCGGCTCCGGCATGTGACGGTGCCCCCTCGGACGGCTCCCGGGCGGTGCCGGGCCGGCCTGCGGACGAGGGCCGCCATGCCCGTCAGCCGTCCCCGGACTGTCCCAGCCCCTCAGGCCGGCGGCGCTCTCAGGGGGCCACCCGGCCGGAGGCCACGAAGGCCGCGTGGGTGAGAGGCATCAGCCGGGCCCAGGCGGCCTCCATCTTCTCGGCCACCATCTCGATCTCACGCTGCGGGAACGACGGCACCCTGGCCTGCTCGCTCTTGGTGCGCAGGGAGAGGAAGTGCATCAGCGACCGGGCGTTGCAGGTGGCGTACATCGAGGAGAACAGGCCGACGGGCAGCACCGCCCTGGCCACCTCGCGGGCGATCCCGGCCTCCAGCATCTCCTGGTAGGCCGCGTACGACTGCCGGTAGGACGCCTCCATCACCTCGGTGACGACCTTGTGCTGCTCCGGGCTGCCCTCGACGAAGACATACTTGCCGGGGCGCCCCTGCTGAACCAGCTTGCGCTCCGTGCCGGGGACGTAGAAGTCCGGACGGAGCTCCCGGTAGCGCCCGCTCTCCTCGTTGTAGGACCAGCCGACCCGGTGACGGTGGAACTCCCGGAAGACGAAGATCGGCGCGGAGACGAAGAAGGTCATCGAGTTGTGCTCGAAAGGACTGCCGTGCCGGTCGCGCATCAGGAAGTTGATCAGCCCCTTGGACCGTTCGGGGTCCGTGCCGACCTCCTCCAGGGACTGCTCCCCCGCGGTCGAGACACGCGCCGCCCACAGCACGTCGGTGTCGGAGGCGCTGTGCTTGACCAGCTCCACCGTCACGTCGTCCAGAAAACGCATCTCGGCCCCGTCGTCCGTCACCCGGTCCCCCCTCGTCGCACCCTCGGTCGCGCCATATCGTAGACCGTCCGGCCGGACGCCGGCGCGGTGCCCGACCGCCCACGCCCACGGCCTGCGGGTCACGGTCCTCGGAGGGCGGGTCCACAGCTCGCGGCCCCGGAACTCGACAGGCCGCGGATGACGGGACGACGGACGACGAGCCTCGGGCGGGAAGCGTCCCCCCGTGTGAGGCGGCTGCCCAGCGGCCCGCGATCGGCCTTCGGTGCTCTGCGTATGCATTCGACTGCAATTCGGGTATGAGACAGATAGCACAGTTAGCCGGATAGGCCGACAAACTATCCCAAAGGGGATGGATGCCGTACATCAGAAGAGGAGGGCTGCCATCATGGCCGCTCCTATCGATTTCGGAAGGGGTCTGGCCGACGCGTGGGCGTCGATCGTCACCTTCGTCCCCAGATTCGTCGCGTTCCTGGTCATCCTGTTCGTGGGCTGGCTGGTCGCCAAAGCTCTGATGAAGGCGGTCAACGCCATCCTGGAGCGAGTCGGCTTCGACCGGCTGGTCGAGCGCGGCGGGGTCGGCCGTGCCCTGGCACGCAGCCGCTACGACGCCTCGGATCTCATCGCCAAACTCATCTACTACGCGGTCCTGCTGATCACACTGCAGATCGCCTTCTCGGTCTTCGGACCCAACCCCGTCAGCGACCTGCTCGGCGGCGTGGTGGCGTGGCTGCCCAGAGCCGCTGTGGCGATCATCATCATCGTCATCGCCGCCGCCATCGCCAGCGCCGTCAGGGACATCGTCGGAGGCGCCCTGGGCGGCCTCTCCTACGGTCGCACCCTGGCCACCCTCGCCGCGGTGTTCATCATCGGCCTGGGCGTCATCGCCGCCCTCAACCAGATCGACGTGGCCACCACGGTCACCACACCGGTGCTGATCGCGTTCCTGGCAACCCTGTCCGGCATCCTCGTCATCGGAATCGGCGGCGGCATGATCCGGCCGATGCAGCAGCGCTGGGAACGCTGGCTGGACCGCGCCGAGGCGGAAACCGGCCTCATCCGCACCCAGGCGGCCGCCTACGACCGCGGACGCACGGACGCGATGGCCGCCGGGGCCCCCGGCGCCACCCGGCCGGAGACCACACCGCCCGCCGAGGGCGTACGCACCGCTCCCGGCGCGCAGCAGCGGCCCGGAGAGGCCCCGCCGCCTCCGCCCATGTGAGAACACCTCCGGATTCGGGCACGAGGTCCGGCGTGGGGAACCGTGACCGCGGGCTCATACCGAGGGGCGCCCGCCGCGGTGGACGCCCCTCACCGCGCGCGGGCGACCATACGTGCCCCGCACCGCGTGCGGCGCGTCCGCACACGGTCAGGCCGGACGCGGTCAGGCCGGACGCGTGTCGTGCGCACGGCTCAGCGGACGGGAACCGGCTCCAGCATCAGGCACACGGCGCTCAGCCGCAGCGACACGAAGTCCAGCGGCTGTCCCGGCTGCGGGGGCCGCCACCCGACCTCGTGGGCGCCGTCCCAGAACCCGATCAGATAGCCCAGTAGCGACACCGGCCCGACCTTCTCACCGAGTGAGGAGATCGCGTGCCTGACCTCGGCCACGTGCTGGTCGAGCGAGGCCACCACCCCGGGGTGGTGGGCACGCAGATCCAGCACCCACTGCGCGAACTCCGAGCGAATCCGCGCAGGCCAGAGATGATCAGACACAGCCGTCCCCCGAGAAGTGTTTCCGGTACGGCAGTCACGATAAGGCGTCCCGGAAGTGCTTCACACCGCGAGGAGGTCTTCACCGGATCCGCCGCACCGCTTCCCCGCCCGGGGACCGGAGCACCGGCTCCCTACGCCGGGACGCGGCAGAGCCGGAGAACGTTGGAGATGATCCTCGCTCCGGCGCCGCCTTCGGCGGTGAGGATCGACTCGGGGTGGAACTGCACGGCGAAACGGCGTCGGTCCACATCCTCGATCGCCATCACCGCGCCGTCCGGGGTGACCGCGGTGGCGGCGAAGCCGACGACACCCGGCTCCTTGGCGTGGAGCGAGTGGTAGCGGGCGGCGGTGAACTCCTCCGGCAGTCCGTCGAGGAGGGCACTGTCGCCCAGCCGCCGGACCCGGCCGCGCTTGCCGTGCTCCGGGTAGGACAACAGCTCCAGCGTGCCGCCCGCCTGCTCGACCATGCCCTGCAGGCCGAGGCAGACGCCGAAGACCGGCAGGTTCCGGGCATAGAGCGCCTCGACCAGAGCCGGCAGCCCGAAATCGGACGGCCAGCCGGGGCCGGGTGACAGCACCACGAGCGACGGCGCGATCTCGTCGATCATCGCGATCGGGAAGCCGTGCCTGAGTGTCACGACCTCGGCGCCCTGCTGGCGGAAGTAGTCGGCGAGGGTGTTGACGAAGGAGTCCTCGTGGTCGACGAGCAGCACCTTCATGCCGTCGCCGGGCCCGCTCTGCGACGTCGCGACACCGACCGGTTCAGCCGTCTGCACGCCGACCGAGGCGAGCGCGCCGAGCAGGGCACTGGCCTTGAGCTCGGTCTCGCGCTCCTCGGCCCCGGGGTCGGAGTCGAACAGCAGCGTCGCCCCGGCCCTGACGGTGGCGACGCCGCCGCGGATCTGGGCCGTGCGCAGGGTCAGGCCGGTGTTCATCGAGCCGTCGAAGCCGATGTAGCCGACCGCGCCGCCGTACCAGCGCCTGGTGGTGGCCTCGTGATCCTCGATGAACTGCATCGCCCAGGTCTTGGGGGCACCGGTGACGGTGACGGCCCACATGTGGGTGAGGAAGGCGTCGAGCGCGTCGAACCCGGGACGGAGCCGGCCCTCGATGTGGTCGACGGTGTGGATGAGCCGCGAGTACATCTCGATCTGGCGTCGCCCGATGACCTGAACCGAGCCGGGTACGCAGATGCGCGACTTGTCGTTGCGGTCGACGTCGGTGCACATGGTCAGCTCCGACTCCTCCTTGACGCTGGACAGGAGGGTCCGGATGGCCTCGGCGTCCTCGACCGGGGTGCTGCCGCGGGCGATGGTGCCGGAGATGGGGCAGGTCTCGACACGGTCGCCGCTGACCCGGACGTACATCTCCGGGGAGGCGCCGACCAGGTGCTCACCCTCGCCGAGGTTGAACAGGAACTCGTACGGCGCCGGGTTGACCTGCCGCAGGCGCCGGTAGAAACCGGCCGGGTCGGTGCAGGGAGCGTGGAAGACCTGGCCCGGGACGACCTCGAAGAGGTCTCCGCGGACGAACTTCTCCTTGGCCGCGGCCACCACCTGGGCGTACGCACCCTTCTCCGGGTCGGCCGGGATCTCGGCCGGCGCCGGAGGCAGGGGCACGCTCTCGCCCTCGCGCGGCAGTCCGTGGGTGGAGACGCCGTCGACGGTGAACTCGTAGCGGAACTCCTTGCTGGTCTCCCGCTTCCGGTCGATGACCATCACCCGGTCGGGCAGGTGCAGCACGAGGTCGCGCTGGTCCGCGGCCCGCGGCAGGGCCTGCCTGATCGGCTCGAACTGGAAGGCCAGGTCGTAGCCGAAGGAGCCGTAGAGCCCCAGGTGCTCGTTCTCGCCCTTGAACGCCGCGATGACCTCACGGATCGCGGTGAAGACCGTGGGACGGCGGCTGCGCATCTCCTCGGGGAGGATGTCCTCGGACTCGGCCACGTGGACCTCGACGTGGTCGGCCGTCGGCTCCCCGGTCGGCTTGCCCGCCGCCAGCAGGCAGGAGGCGATGGCGGGCAGCACCACCCTGCCCCGCGCGTTCAGCGCGCGGGCGGCGATGCGACGCCCCCTGGCCACGATCTCCAGGCAGGGGTCGACGTAGGCGAGATGCCATCTGCTGTAGCGGCCGGGATACTCCATCCCGGAGGAGAGCACTCCCCCACGGCGCTCGCCGAGCGTCGTGACGACGTCCTCAAGCACCGTCTCGGGAACGTCGGAGGTGGTGACCTCCACCCCGATGCCGCCGGCGGTGGTATATCGGCTCGTCTCCACTGCAGTATCGCCCCTTTTTGATTTTCCTGACGCCAGAGGGGGCGGACGCGGAAAAGGCCACCTCCCCGGGCGGCCGTCTTGTCTGCTCGCGAATGCGAAACCTGCGCCGCCTAGAAGCGGCGCCACCACTGAAGGGTAACGGGGTATCGCATGCGGTCAGACTACCGGCGAGAGCCGCGATCATGCAACGGGACCGGTCCCGGGACTGTCATGCCCGCTCCGGTCCACCCCGGCGGGGTCGCGTGCGGACCGTACGCTCTTTTCGCGGACCGTCTCCTTTCCGCCCGTCTCCCCTCTCCCATCCCCCGCCTCCCTTCTCCCCTCTCCCATCCCCCGCCTCCCTTCTCCCTTCCTCCCGCCTTCCTCCCGCCTTCCGGCCCTTCCCGCGCGGCGAGACGGACGCGACTGGGCCGTGTATCGAAAGTGGATCAATAGGGTTGGGCCGTGATGGGTGTCGCGCCAGGGCCGAGGGGGTCGCCATGTTGTTCGGGTCGCGGACCGGATTCGGTTTGGAGTTCCACGTCGAACAGGACCCGGGGCTGCTGTGCGTCGACGTCTTCGTCGGAGGGCTCCATGTGAACACGTGGGACAACGCGTTCTATCCACCACTACTGATCAAGAAGCTCAAGGACGAGCTCAGCCGCTTTCGCACGCCGACTGCGCCGCCGGTGGGGTTCACCTCGCCGACTGAGTCCTTCCGCATTGCCGAGAGCTGGATGTACGACGACACCGGTACCGGGGCCTCACCTGAGGCCGAGACGGCACTCGCACGGTGTGTGTTCCTGGAGTGGGGGGAGTGCACCGACGAGGTGACAGCGTTCGCGTTCCCTGACGGGGATCGGGTGCACCTCGCCTGTCGGGTACGCGATGGAGGCGGTGGCGCCTGGGGCACCGAGGCCCGGCGTGAGCCGATGGTGGTGTCGGTGAGCCGGACGGTGCTCGTCGAGACGCTGGAGGGCGGCCTCGTCATCGCCGAACGCGAGTGGTCTGCCCGGCTCACCGCCATCAAGGCCCGCGGTGACACATGTGACGGTGAGGACGTGTCCAGCGTGCGTTCTCCGTAGTACTTCAGCCATAGATCGTGATCATGCTGGGGCCGCTGTTGTCAAAGAACAAGAAGCCCGGTCGGCCGCCGGTACGGCCTCGGCGGCATCAACCGCCTCAAAAGGCACCATGCCGTGGCCACCAGATACGACAAGCTCTCGGCCCCTACGAGGCGACCGTCCTCGTAGCAGCCATCAACGAGTGGCTATGACCAGCGCGTTCGCTCCGGCCGAGGGCGGGGAAAAGGCTTCGCGATGCGAGTGCACCGGATGACAGGGTGCAACGCATGGCACCCCAGTACCAGATTCGCGCAGACTACGATGCTGACACGATCGTGGTCTACCAGGCATACGCGCCTGCCATAGCCGACGCAGCACTGCGAGCGGGCCGCTTCGTTGCGCCGTTCTCATTCCACAGGATGACATGGATCAAGCCCTCATTCCTGTGGCTCATGCATCGCAGTAACTGGGCCCGCAAACCTGGTCAAGAGCGCGTTCTCGCAGTGCGGATAACCCGGCAGGGCTGGGAGGAAGCTCTGTCCCAGGCCGTGCTCACGACCGCGGATCCGGCAGCTGTGACCCAGGCAGCCGTACATGTCCAGTGGGACCCGGAACGCTCATTGCGCGGAGCGGCACTGAACCACTACAGCATCCAGGTCGGCATCGGCCGCAATCTGATCCGCACATTCACCGACGACTGGATCGTCAGCCTCACCGACCTCACCCCCCAGGTCCGCAAGGCCGCGGTATTGACACAAACCGGGCACGCTACCAAAGCCCAGCGGTTGTTCCCCGCAGAGCGGGTGTATCCACTGCCGCGGACGCTGAAAAGCCTCCTTTCCCCGGGTAGGCGACGACCGACTGGCGAGGGACGGGTTGCCCGCGCCTGAGACACTACGAGTCCTTTCGCAACAGCCCCTAAGGTCGAGGGGTGCGTGCGGCCAGGTTGATGTCGTTGGTGCTGCTGCTCCAGGCGAGGGGCGGGATGACCGCGGCTGAGCTCGCCCGGGAACTGGAGGTCTCCGAGCGGACCGTCCACCGGGACGTGCTGGCCCTGTCGGAGGCGGGCGTGCCGGTCTACGCCGACCGCGGCCGGGGCGGAGGATACCGGCTGCTGGAGGGCTACCGCACCCGCCTCACCGGGCTCGACCGTGCCGAGGCCGAGGCGTTGTTCCTGTCCGGCGTTCCGGAGGCGCTACAGGAGATGGGGCTGGGCGAGGTGGCGGCCACGGCCCGGCTGAAGGCCTCGGCCGCCCTCTCCCCCGGCCTGCGGGACGCCCCGGCGACCGCCGCGCAGCGCTTCCACCTGGACGCTCCCGGTTGGTTCGCGAGCGAGCGACCGCCCCCGCCGGCTCTGGCCCCGCTCGCCAGGGCCGTGTGGGGCGACCACCCCGTCACCGCCCGCTACCACCGGCCCGACCGGTCCAGGCGGCCCGATCGGGACAGTTCGGGCGGCTCGGACGGCGCGGACGGCGCGGACGGTCCAGGCGGCTCGGACGGCGCGGTGGAGTCGGACCGCAGGCGGGAACCCGGCCGGGCGGACGAGCCGGATCGGTCGCGAAGATCCAGCCGGGCGGACGAGCCGGTCGAAGCGGTCAGGCGGGAGCTGGAACCCTACGGGCTCGTGCTCAAAGCGGGCGTCTGGTACCTGGCGACCCGGTCCGCGATCTACCGGGTCGACCGCTTCGGCGAGGTCGAGATCCACACCGGCCGGCGTTTCGACCGGGACGGTTCGTTCGACCTGGCCGCGTTCTGGAGCGAGCGTGCCGCCCAGTTCGCCCGGTCCCTGCTCACCATGCGCGTCACCGTACGGCTCAGCCCGGCCGGTCGCCGTCTGCTCCCCGCCGTCACCGATCCCGCCGCCCTCGACGACGCTCTGGCCTCCGCGAGCGAGCCCGACGAGCGGGGGTGGGCCACGTTCGCCATTCCCGTCGAGTCGCCGGAGGTGGCCTACGGTCAGCTTCTCCGCTTCGGCCCGGAGGCGGAGGTCGTCGCCCCGGACGGCCTCCGCACCCTCATGGCCGAGGCCGCGGCCCGCATGCGGGACCTCTACGGCTCCGGTTGACGGCGTGCCACCTCACCCGCGCCGAGGGGCCCGCGTGGAGGGAGACGCCCTCGTGGGCGGAGCATCGGCCTCTCCGCGGACGGGGACGCCCTCGCGAACGACGCATCGGCACCTTCGCGGACGGGCCGCCGGCCTCTCCGCGGACGAGAGCGTCAGCGGTAACCGGTGGCGTCGGCGTGCAGACCCCTGCTCTGGACCTCGTCGAGGTAACGCCAGGCGTCCGGCCGGCTGCCGTCGACGTCGGTGAAGCCGTACACCTTGGCGAGTTGCCCGCTGGAGAGGGTCTGGCCGGACCAGCGGAGCCGGTCGTCGTCGGCGGCCAGGGCCGCGACCGCGCGGCCGGCGAAGGCGGGCGTCTCGGAGATCACGAAGTGCGGCTCCCCGACGAGGGCGTCGCGCCAGTTCTCCTCGGTGACGCCGTAGTGCTCCAGCATCATCTCCGAGCGGAGCCAGCCCGGGGTCAGCGCGACGGCTCCGCAGCCGTGCGGACGCAGCTCGTGGGCCTGACTGAACGCCAGGCGGCTGACCGAGACCTTGGCCAGGTCGTAGAAGAGCGAGACCCGGTAGTTGGCGGCGTTGTACTCGGCGGTGCCGTCGGTCACCTCCACCACCATGCCCCCGGGGTTCTCGGTCAGCAGCGGCAGCGCGTGGTGGCTGGTGATCAGGTGGGTGTCGACCGCCAGCCGGAGCAGGCGTAGGCCATCGTCCAGCGGGTGCTTCCAGATCGGGGTGTCCCACGCCGCGAGCGGGTCGCCGCCCCAGATGTCGTTGACGAGCAGGTCGAGTCTGCCCCGCTCGCACCGGATCCGCTCCACCAGGGCTCGGACCTGCTCGGGCTCCAGGTGGTCCACCCGGACCGCGATGCCCTCCCCGCCGGCGCGTGTCACGAGCTCGGCCGTCTCCTCGATGGTCTCCGGCCGGTTCATCTCCGAGCGCCGCTCCCGGGTGGTCCGGCCGGTGCAGTAGACGGTGGCGCCCGCGGCGCCCAGCTCGACCGCGATTCCCCGCCCGGTTCCCCTCGTCGCCCCGGCGACCAGGGCGACCTTTCCCTTCAGTGCCGTGTTCCCGGCAGTCGTGTTCATGCGACCAGCGTGACCCGGAAAGAGGACATCTCATGTCATGTTTTCCCGGATGACCGGACGGCCCGTGGAAGGCGCCGCCCGCCGTGGACGGCATCTGGACGACGCCTTTGGACGACGCCTTCCACGGCGGGCGGCGCCTTCCGTAGAGGCCTTCCGTAGAGGCCTTCCGTCGGTGCCTTCCGTGGCCGCCCCCGCAGGGCTATCCGGCCGCGCGGCCCAGCTGGGCGGACAGCACGGCGGGAGCCTCGACCAGCGAGGGGCCGTACCAGGTCAGATGGCGTCCGCTGACCAGCGCGGCCTCGACGCCGGGGAAGGACTCCGGGCCGTCGCCGGCGGTGAAGCGGTACGGCTCGTCAGGTAGTACGACGAGGTCGGGCCCGGCGGCGACCAGACGGTCGAGCGGGACTTTCGGATAGCGCTCCGGATGACCGCCGTAGAGGTTGTCCACCCCCAGCCTGGCCAGCACGTCACCGGTGAAGGTGTCGCGGCCGACGACCATCCACGGCCGCCGCCAGACCGGGACGACCGCCCGGCGGCGACGCCCCGGGGCGACCTGACGCCAGGCGGAGGCGGCGTCGTCCAGCCAGCCCGGCCGGGGCACCCGGCACGCCTCGGTGAGGACGCGGTGCAACGAGGCCAGTGCCTCGTCGACGGTGCGAATCACCGTCACCCACACCGGGACGCCGGCGGCGCGCAGCGCCTCGATGTCGGGCTCCCGGTTCTCCTCGAAGTTGGCGAGCACGACATCGGGACGCAGGGACCCGATCCGCTCCAGGTCCGGGTTCTTGGTGCCGCGGACCCTGGTCACGTCGAGACCCGGGGGGTGGCTGCACCAGTCGGTGGCTCCCACGAGCAGAGCGGGTGCGGTCGCCGCGACGGTCTCGGTGAGGGAGGGCACGAGCGAGACGACCCGGCGCACGGCCGGGGGAACGTCCACGGCCGCCCCGGTGTCGTCCCGTGGGACGGCCTCCACACTGGTGCCGCCCCGCCGCACCTCCGCGTAGGCACCGCCCCGCATCTCCGCACCGGTGTCGTCCCGCATGCCCGTGCTCCGCCCGCGTCTCACACGTTGCGGCGGTACTGTCCGCCGATCTCGAACAGCGCGTCGGTGATCTGGCCGAGCGAGCAGACCCGGGCGGCGTCCATCAGCGCCTCGAAGGCGTTCTCCTGCGACATCGCCGCCTGGCGCAGCCGCGCCAGCGCCGCCGGGGCCCGGTCGGCGTGCGCCCGGTGGAACTCGTGCAGCCTCCGCAGCTGGGACTGCTTCTCCTCCTCGGTGCCGCGGGCCAGCTCCAGCTTCGCGCGCTCCGGTTCGGCGCCGCGCGGGTTGCGGAAGGTGTTGACACCGATGATCGGAAGCGAGCCGTCGTGCTTGCGCGTCTCGTACAGCATCGACTCGTCCTGGATCTTCCCGCGCTGGTAGCCGGTCTCCATCGCCCCCAGCACCCCGCCCCGGTCGGAGATGCGCTCGAACTCGGCCAGCACGGCCTCCTCAACCAGGTCGGTGAGCTCGTCGACGACGAACGCCCCCTGCAGCGGGTTGTCGTTCTTGGCCAGACCCCACTCGCGGTTGATGATGAGCTGGATCGCCATCGCCCGGCGCACCGAGTCGGCCGACGGGGTGGTGACGGCCTCGTCGAAGGCGTTGGTGTGCAGGCTGTTGCAGTTGTCGTAGATCGCGATCAGCGCTTGCAGGGTGGTGCGGATGTCGTTGAAGTCCATCTCCTGGGCGTGCAGCGACCGGCCCGAGGTCTGGATGTGGTACTTCAGCTTCTGTGCCCGCTCGCCGGCCCCGTAGCGCTCGCGCATGGCCACCGCCCAGATCCGGCGCGCGACCCTGCCCAGCACCGCGTACTCGGGGTCCATGCCGTTGGAGAAGAAGAACGACAGGTTGGGGGCGAAATCGTCGATCTTCATGCCACGCGCCAGGTACGCCTCCACGTAGGTGAAGCCGTTGGCCAGGGTGAAGGCCAGCTGGCTGATCGGGTTGGCCCCGGCCTCGGCGATGTGGTAACCGGAGATCGACACCGAGTAGAAGTTGCGCACCCGCTGGGCGATGAACCACTCCTGGATGTCGGCCATCATCCGCAGCGAGAACTCGGTGGAGAAGATGCAGGTGTTCTGCCCCTGGTCCTCCTTGAGGATGTCGGCCTGAACCGTGCCGCGCACGGTCGCCAGGGTCCTGGCACGCAGGTCCGCGGCCTCGGTCTCGGACGGCTCCCGGCCGTGCTCGTCACGGAACCGGCCGAAGGCCTGGTCGATCGCGGCGTTGAGGAAGAACGCCAGGATCGTCGGCGCGGGTCCGTTGATCGTCATGGAGACCGAGGTGTTCGGCGCCGACAGGTCGAACCCGTCGTACAGCGCCTTCATGTCGTCCAGCGTGGCGATCGACACCCCGGAGGTGCCGACCTTGCCGTAGATGTCCGGGCGCGGGTCGGGGTCGTGGCCGTACAGCGTCACCGAGTCGAACGCGGTCGACAGCCGGGTCGCCGGCTGGCCCTCCGACAGCAGCTTGAAGCGCCGGTTGGTGCGGAAGGGGTCGCCCTCCCCGGCGAACATCCGGGTCGGGTCCTCGTCGTCGCGTTTGAACGGGAACACCCCGGCGGTGAACGGGAAACGGCCCGGCAGGTTCTCCGAGCGCAGGAAGCGCAGCAGGTCGCCGTGGTCGGTGTATCGCGGCAGCGCGACGCGAGGGATCCGGTTGCCCGACAGGGTCTCCCGCCACAGCGGGGTGCGGATCTCCCGGTCGCGGATGCGCACCACGAGCTCGTCGGCCCGGTAGGCGTCCGCGGTGACGGACCAGTCGGCCAGCAGCTCCCGGCTCTCCGCGTCGAGTTCCGCCTCCGCCCGCTCGGCCAGCCGGTCGAGGGCGGAGGTGTCGGCCTCCTCCCCGGCCACCAGTTCCCGGGCCTCGGCCAGGCGCTGCCGCCGGCGCGCGGTCTCGGCCTGACGCGCGGTGTGGGCGTGGTAGCCGCGCACGGTCTCGGCGATCTCGGCCAGGTAGCGGTTCCGGGACGGCGGCACGACACCGGCGGAGACCGTGGAGGTCATCCCGGTGACCTCGGGCAGGACGGCCGGTGCGGCCGGCAGCCCGTGCTCGCGGAGCAGGGACCGCAGCCGCTGGTAGAGCGCGGTCACCCCGTCGTCGTTGAAACGCGAGGCGATCGTGCCGTACACCGGCATCTTCTCGGGCGCCACCCCGAACGCCTCCCGGTTGCGCACCAGCTGGCGGCGCACGTCGCGCAGCGCGTCCTCCGCGCCGCGGCGTTCGTACTTGTTGATCGCCACCACATCCGCGAAGTCGAGCATGTCGATCTTCTCAAGCTGCGACGCGGCGCCGAACTCCGGGGTCATCACGTACAGCGACACGTCCGCGAACGGGACGATCGCCGCGTCGCCCTGACCGATGCCCGGCGTCTCGACGATCACCAGGTCGTGACCCGCCGCCTTGCACGCCGCGATCACGTCATCCAGGTGCTCGGGCAGTTCCTGGGCGCCGCGGGTGGCCAGCGAACGGAAGTAGACCTCACCCCCGGCGAGACTGTTCATCCGGATCCGGTCACCGAGCAGCGCTCCGCCGCCCCTGCGCCGGGTCGGGTCGACGGCGATCACCGCCACCCGCAGCTTGTCCTCGGTGTCGATCCGGATGCGTCGCAGCAGCTCGTCGGTGAGCGAGGACTTGCCCGACCCTCCGGTTCCGGTGACGCCCAGCACCGGCACCCGGCGCGCGGCCGCGGCGTCCCGCACCTGCGCCAGCCATCCGTCCGGCGCAGCCCCGGTCTCCAGCAACGTGATCGCCCGGGCCAGGGATCGCTGGTCACCCGCGACCACCCCGGCCACCGCTGGCGGCTCCCCGGCGGTCAGGTCCACGTCGCACGCCTCGACGACCTTGTTGATCATCCCGGCCAGGCCGAGCCGCTGCCCGTCCTCGGGTGAGAAGATCCCCGCGACCCCGTGGGCGTGCAGCCGGTCGATCTCCTCGGCGACGATCACGCCGCCGCCTCCGCCGTAGACCTTCACGTGTCCCGCGCCGCGCTCGCGCAGCAGGTCCACCAGGTACGTGAAGAACTCCACGTGCCCGCCCTGGTAGGAGCTGACCGCCACCCCCTGGACGTCCTCCTGGATCGCCGCGGTGACGATCTCGTCGACCGACCGGTTGTGACCCAGGTGGATCACCTCGGCACCCTGTGACTGCAGGATCCGGCGCATGATGTTGATGGCCGCGTCATGGCCGTCGAACAGGGCCGCCGCCGTGACGACTCGGACCGGATGGACAGGAACGTGCACCAGAGACCTCCTACGGCCACGAGAAGCTGTCCGTCAATTTACTAGGACGTCCTAATAAATTACCAGGGCGGTGCGGTACCCGGTCCGGCGCCGCCCGGCCGCGCGACGAGCGGCCACCGGCCGTCCAATGAGATCGCATTCTCGGGCTGAGACCGCGTTCTCGGGCGAGATCGCGATCTCAGCCCGCGCGAGGGGCTCCTTCCCGGCGGAACCCGCTGGGATCCCCGGCGGCGAGGAACTGGTCCGCCGCGATAAGAGGACTTGGTCCGCCTCGACGAAGGGACACATGCGAGCCCTCATACGCACCGAACACCGCCTCACGGTCGTCCGCCTTTCCAGACAGTCGGCCGGCCCGCAGGTGCCCACCGGGGCCACGCGCTTGGCCGCCGGGCGGACTCCGAGGCAAAGCGGGTTCCGACATCCGCTTGGCAGCGCCTTTGCAAGACGAATGAAAAGATGTCAAGAACATTGCACCAGGAATTCGACGATCGGCAGGAATACGGCGCCGAAAAGCGGCCTCGAAGGTCACGACCTCCCCGATGGGGCTTGTGACGCCGATATCCCCGCTCCATCTACCGCTCAGCGCGTCAACCGTCTCGTTCGGCGCGCTGTGACCTGAGAGAACCGCCTGCGAAACTACGCTGCCGGTCAGCCGAAGGGGATGATCCTGCCCGGTTGTCCCCTCTCCAGCACGAGGAGACCGCGTTGACCACTCCAAACGGCGACCGGAGCGATCACAGCCCATGGAATTGGCTGCTTATCGTGCCGATCATCCTACCTTTAATTCCATTTCTTTACAATTCAGATGAACCTCGCCTTCTGGGGTTCCCGCTCTTCTACTGGCTCCAGCTCGCCTTCATCGCCATCGGTGTCGCATGCACCACAATCGTCTACCAGATGACCAAACGGCGGCGGTGACCGGATGAACGAGCACCTGACTGAGATCATCATCTTCACCGCGCTCTTCCTGCTCGTCAGCGGCATGGGTTTCGTGGCCGCGCGCTGGCGACGGCCGGAGAACCTGGCCAGCCTGGACGAATGGGGCCTCGGGGGTCGGAGTTTCGGCTCGTGGGTCACCTGGTTCCTGGTCGGGGGCGACCTGTACACCGCCTACACCTTCGTAGCCGTGCCCGCCCTCCTCTGGGGTGCGGGTGCCACGGGATTCTTCGCGGTGCCGTACACCATCGTCGTCTACCCGATCGTGTTCCTGGTGCTGATCCGCCTCTGGTCCGTCTCACACGTGCACGGCTTCGTGACCCCCGCCGACTTCGTCCGGGCCCGGTTCGACTCGCCCACGATGGCGTTGCTGGTCGCGATCACCGGGATCGTGGCGACGATGCCCTACATCGCGCTCCAACTGGTCGGCATCGAGGCGGTACTGAAGTCGATGGGCGTGACCGGCCACCTGCCGATCGTCATCGCCTTCGCGATCCTGGCCGCGTACACCTACCAGTCCGGCCTGCGTGCCCCGGCGCTGATCGCGTTCGTCAAGGACACGCTGATCTACATCGTGATCCTGGTCGCGATCATCGCGATCCCGGCCCGGCTGGGTGGCTGGGGCTCCATCTTCGACGCGGCCCAGGCCAAGTTCGATGCCACACCGGCCCCCGGGGACGGCATCCTGCTCAACGGGAACAACCAGCTCCAGTACGTCACGCTGGCATTGGGCTCCGCCCTGGCGCTGTTCCTCTACCCGCACAGCATCACCGGCGTACTGGCCTCCCGGAACCGGGACGTGATCAAGCGGAACATGTCCGCGCTTCCGGCCTACAGCCTGCTGCTCGGCCTGATCGCGCTGCTCGGCTACATGGCCATCGCCGCCGGAGTGAAGCCGATCGTCACCGAGGGCAAGCCCGACAACAACACGATCGTGCCGCAGCTGTTCGACCAGATGTTCCCCGACTGGTTCACCGGCATCGCCTACGCCGCGATCGGCATCGGGGCGCTGGTCCCGGCGGCCATCATGTCCATCGCGGCGGCGAACCTGTTCACCCGAAACATCTACAAGGAGTATCTGAAGCCGAACGCGAGCGACGCGGACGAAGCCCGCATTTCCAAGATCGTATCGCTGCTCGTCAAGGTCGGTGCGGTGCTGTGCATCCTGTTCCTGGACACGGGCTTCTCCATCGACCTGCAGCTCATCGGCGGTGTCATCATCCTGCAGACGCTCCCCGCCGTGGCACTCGGTCTCTACACCCGCTGGTTCCACCGCGGCGGCCTGATCGCCGGCTGGGTCGCAGGCATGACCGCCGGCATGCTCCTGCTCTACAACATCGGCAACCCCGCCATCGGCAAGCTCCACTTCGCCGGGTCGGCGTTCCCGCTGGAGAAACTGGGGCTGGACACCAAGACAACGATCTACGCGGGCGTTCTCGCTCTCGCGGTCAACCTGGCCGTCGCCGCGATCGGCACGGTCATCGCCCGCACCGCCGAACTGGCCGACGGTGACGACGCCACCCGGCCTGACCACTACTTCGCGGACGAGGGCGACCCCCGGATCAGGGACCTCGACCTCACCACACCCTGAATCCGGTCAGGCATTCTCGGCGCCGCCTGATGCACCCGCCCCGAGCGAGGCGGGGCGGCTGCATCAGCGGCACAGCACAAAAAAAGGGGCCCCCTCTCGGAACCCCCACCCCTGTACATGCCAAAAAAAGGGGGCCCGCACCAGCTCGGCCGGCACCACGCACAAAGAGGGCCCCGCTCCCCGGCCCCCACCCCCCAGGCCGCCCCTCCCGCACCCGCACCCGCACCCGCACAAAAAAAGGGGGCCCGCCCCCGGACCCCCTGACACACAAAAAAAGGGGGGCCCGCAAACCCCCCGGAACCCCATACAACCAAAAAAGAAGGGCCCCCCACCATCCCGGCCGGCCCCCCGCACACGCACACGCACACGCGCGAAAAAAGAAAAAAAGAGGGGGAGGAGCCCGTCCCCTCACGGGACAGACCCCTCCCCCTCACAACGATTGTCCGGCGGCGACCTACTCTCCCACACCGTCCCCGGTGCAGTACCATCGGCGCTGAAGAGCTTAACTTCCGGGTTCGGAATGTAACCGGGTGTTTCCCCTTCGCCATAACCGCCGTAACCCTATGAAACACACAACCCACCGGTTGCTGCCTCAGAATTGCCTAGTGGACGCGAGCACAACAAGACTGCTTCATGGTCAAGTCCTCGGCCTATTAGTACCGGTCAGCTCCACACATTACTGCGCTTCCACCTCCGGCCTATCAACCCGGTCATCTCCCGGGAGCCTTACCCCCTCACAGGGTGGGAGACCTCATCTCAAGGCGAGCTTCCCGCTTAGATGCTTTCAGCGGTTATCCCTTCCGAACGTAGCCAACCAGCCGTGCTCCTGGCGGAACAACTGGCACACCAGAGGTTCGTCCGTCCCGGTCCTCTCGTACTAGGGACAGCTCCTTTCAAGTCTCCTGCGCGCGCAGCGGATAGGGACCGAACTGTCTCGCGACGTTCTAAACCCAGCTCGCGTACCGCTTTAATGGGCGAACAGCCCAACCCTTGGGACCTACTCCAGCCCCAGGATGCGACGAGCCGACATCGAGGTGCCAAACCATCCCGTCGATATGGACTCTTGGGGAAGATCAGCCTGTTATCCCCGGGGTACCTTTTAGCCGTTGAGCGACGGCGCTTCCACATGCCACCGCCGGATCACTAGTCCCAGCTTTCGCTCCTGCTCGACCCGTCGGTCTCACAGTCAAGCTCCCTTGTGCACTTACACTCGACACCTGATTGCCAACCAGGCTGAGGGAACCTTTGGGCGCCTCCGTTACCCTTTAGGAGGCAACCGCCCCAGTTAAACTACCCACCAGACACTGTCCCTGATCCGGATCACGGACCGAGGTTAGACGTTCAAAACGACCAGAGTGGTATTTCACCAATGACTCCACCCGAACTAGCGTCCGAGCTTCACCGTCTCCCACCTATCCTACACAAGACGCTCCAAACGCCAATGTCAAGCTGTAGTGAAGGTCCCGGGGTCTTTCCGTCCTGCTGCGCGTAACGAGCATCTTTACTCGTAGTGCAATTTCACCGGGTCTGCGGTTGAGACAGCGGGGAAGTCGTTACGCCATTCGTGCAGGTCGGAACTTACCCGACAAGGAATTTCGCTACCTTAGGATGGTTATAGTTACCACCGCCGTTTACTGGCGCTTAAGTTCTCACCGTCGCCAGGCAAGCCTGGCTAAGCGGTCCCCTTAACGTTCCAGCACCGGGCAGGCGTCAGTCCGTATACATCGTCTTACGACTTCGCACGGACCTGTGTTTTTAGTAAACAGTCGCTTCCCCCTGGCCTCTGCGACCCCCACCAGCTCCGGACGCACGGTCCATCACCAGCGAAGGCCCCCCTTCTCCCGAAGTTACGGGGGCAATTTGCCGAGTTCCTTAACCACAGTTCACCCGATCGCCTTAGTATTCTCTACCTGACCACCTGAGTCGGTTTCGGGTACGGGCCGCCGCGACACTCACTAGAGGCTTTTCTCGGCAGCATAGGATCACCCACTTCGCCACAATCGGCTCGGCATCACATCTCAGGATACACGGACCGCGGATTTGCCTACGGTCCTCCCTACATGCTTACCCCAGGAACAACCATCGCCTGGGCTGGGCTACCTTCCTGCGTCACCCCATCGTTTACCTACTACCAGATCAGGCCAGGCGTTCACCCTGACGCCCGCTCCGAAGAGCAGACCGGGTTAAGGACCCTTAGTATCACTGGATTCAGTATGGGCGCATCACAGCGGGTACGGGAATATCAACCCGTTGTCCATCGACTACGCCTGTCGGCCTCGCCTTAGGTCCCGACTTACCCTGGGCGGATTAGCCTGCCCCAGGAACCCTTGGTCATCCGGCGCAGAAGTTTCTCACTTCTGATTCGCTACTCATGCCTGCATTCTCACTCGCACGGCCTCCACAACTGGGTCACCCCGCTGCTTCGCCGGCCGCACGACGCTCCCCTACCCATCAGCGTCTCTCAACCACAAAGGCTCGAGTCCATACGCTAATGCCACGACTTCGGCGGTGTACTTGAGCCCCGCTACATTGTCGGCGCAGAATCACTTGACCAGTGAGCTATTACGCACTCTTTCAAGGGTGGCTGCTTCTAAGCCAACCTCCTGGTTGTCACTGCGACTCCACATCCTTTCCCACTTAGCACACGCTTAGGGGCCTTAGTCGGTGATCTGGGCTGTTTCCCTCTCGACTACGGAGCTTATCCCCCGCAGTCTCACTGCCACGCTCTCACTTACCGGCATTCGGAGTTTGGCTGACGTCAGTAACCTTGTCGGGCCCATCGGCCATCCAGTGCTCTACCTCCGGCAAGAAACACGCGACGCTGCACCTAAATGCATTTCGGGGAGAACCAGCTATCACGGAGTTTGATTGGCCTTTCACCCCTAAACACAGGTCATCCCCCAGGTTTTCAACCCTGGTGGGTTCGGTCCTCCACGCGGTCTTACCCGCGCTTCAACCTGCCCATGCCTAGATCACTCCGCTTCGGGTCTACAGCATGCGACTCAAACGCCCTCTTCAGACTCGCTTTCGCTACGGCTCCCCCACACGGGTTAACCTCGCCACACACCATAACTCGCAGGCTCATTCTTCAAAAGGCACGCAGTCACATCACAGCCCTCCGAAGAGGACTACGCTCCTACGGCTTGTAGGCACACGGTTTCAGGTACTCTTTCACGACCCCTCACCGGGGCACTTTTCACCTTTCCCTCACGGTACTCGTGCACTATCGGTCATCAGGGAGTATTTAGGCTTACCAGGTGGTCCTGGCAGATTCACACAGGATTTCTCGGGCCCCGTGCTACTTGGGATCCCCTCCAGAAGCCCCCACGATTTCGCCTACCCGGCTCTCACGGTCTACGGCAGCCCTTCCCAGAGCTTTCGACTATCACAGAGGTTTATCACTTCTCACAGTCCCGGCAGAGACCGTCGGAGAGTCCCACAACCCCGCACACGCAACGCCCGCCGGCTCTCACACGTGCACGGTTTAGCCTCTTCCGCTTTCGCTCACCACTACTCACGGAATCACTATTTGTTTTCTCTTCCTACGGGTACTGAGATGTTTCACTTCCCCGCGTTACCACCAACCGCCCTATACATTCAGGCGGAGGCAACACCACATGACTGGTGCTGGGTTTCCCCATTCGGACATCCCCGGATCACCGTCTGGTTGGCGACTCCCCGGGGCTTAACGCAGCCTCCCACGTCCTTCATCGGCTCCTGATGCCAAGGCATCCACCGTGTGCCCTAAAAAACTTGGCCACAAAGATGCTCGCGTCCACTATGCAAATCTCAAACAACAAACAGCCACCGCACCCACCCACCCCGACACCGGAGCGGACGACACAGCCCTGTACACGAGGCGAAACAGACGAGCGAACCCCCGGCCATCCAACGACGACCTGCCGATCCGCCCTGAGTGTCCGTTCCCTCAGGACCCAACAGTGTGTTCGACCCAGCCCGGCCCCGACACGGCGTTCCCCCTCCCCCGCGATCACCATGACGGCGACCCCACGGGCGGTACTGACCGGCCAGCGACCCCGCTGAACCGACTAGCCAGTGCTCCACTAATGAGCGCGCCGTGTGCAGGACACGCGCCTGCAGACACGACATGAACCCGCGCCCCCACCCCGAAGAGGTGGAACCACGCGAGCCGACTGCTCCTTAGAAAGGAGGTGATCCAGCCGCACCTTCCGGTACGGCTACCTTGTTACGACTTCGTCCCAATCGCCAGCCCCACCTTCGACCGCTCCCCCCAGCAAGCTGGTTGGGCCACGGGCTTCGGGTGTTGCCGACTTTCGTGACGTGACGGGCGGTGTGTACAAGGCCCGGGAACGTATTCACCGCAGCGTTGCTGATCTGCGATTACTAGCGACTCCGACTTCATGGGGTCGAGTTGCAGACCCCAATCCGAACTGAGACCGGCTTTTAGGGATTCGCTCCGCCTCACGGCATCGCAACCCTCTGTACCGGCCATTGTAGCATGTTTGCAGCCCAAGACATAAGGGGCATGATGACTTGACGTCATCCCCACCTTCCTCCGAGTTGACCCCGGCAGTCTCCCATGAGTCCCCACCACCCCCGAAGGAGCGTGCTGGCAACATGGAACAAGGGTTGCGCTCGTTGCGGGACTTAACCCAACATCTCACGACACGAGCTGACGACAGCCATGCACCACCTGTCACCCGGTCCGAAGAGGGCTCTGTCTCCAGAGCTTTCCGGGCGATGTCAAGCCTTGGTAAGGTTCTTCGCGTTGCGTCGAATTAAGCAACATGCTCCGCCGCTTGTGCGGGCCCCCGTCAATTCCTTTGAGTTTTAGCCTTGCGGCCGTACTCCCCAGGCGGGGCGCTTAATGCGTTAGCTACGGCGCGGAAACCGTGGAAGGCCCCCACACCTAGCGCCCAACGTTTACGGCGTGGACTACCAGGGTATCTAATCCTGTTCGCTCCCCACGCTTTCGCTCCTCAGCGTCAGGTAAGGCCCAGAGAACCGCCTTCGCCACCGGTGTTCCTCCTGATATCTGCGCATTTCACCGCTACACCAGGAATTCCGTTCTCCCCTGCCTACCTCTAGCCAGCCCGTATCGAATGCAGACCTGGAGTTAAGCCCCAAGCTTTCACACCCGACGCGACAAGCCACCTACGAGCTCTTTACGCCCAATAATTCCGGACAACGCTTGCGCCCTACGTATTACCGCGGCTGCTGGCACGTAGTTAGCCGGCGCTTCTTCTGCAGGTACACGTCACCTTCGTCCCTGCTGAAAGAGGTTTACAACCCGAAGGCCGTCATCCCCCACGCGGCGTCGCTGCGTCAGGCTTCCGCCCATTGCGCAATATTCCCCACTGCTGCCTCCCGTAGGAGTCTGGGCCGTGTCTCAGTCCCAGTGTGGCCGGTCGCCCTCTCAGGCCGGCTACCCGTCGTCGCCTTGGTAGGCCGTTACCCCACCAACAAGCTGATAGGCCGCGAGTCCATCCCCAACCGAAACAACTTTCCACACGCATCCCATGCAGGAACGTGTCATATCCGGTATTAGACCCAGTTTCCCGGGCTTATCCCAGAGTCAGGGGCAGGTTACTCACGTGTTACTCACCCGTTCGCCGCTCGAGTACCCCGAAGGGCCTTTCCGCTCGACTTGCATGTGTTAAGCACGCCGCCAGCGTTCGTCCTGAGCCAGGATCAAACTCTCCAAACAATGTCTTCGAGTTCTCCCGGCTGAAAGCCCCCCGTCACCCCCCGGGACCGAAACGGCCCGGCGGACACGAGGGAACATCAACCAAAGGAATCCCATCCCCCCACCGGCCACAGACCGGCGAGTCGGACGGGGTTGTGCTTCATGCACTGGCTTTTAACACACTGTTGAGTTCTCAAGAAACGGACGCGTTCACCGGATGACCGACCCCTTTTTCACGGGGCCGAACGCCCGGGGCGTTCGTTTTTGTTTTGTTCTTTCGTTGTGCCGTTATTCTTTCAGGCCCGCTTTTTCGTGTCAAACCGACTCGATTTCGCCTGCCTGCCGAATTCCGGCGCTTCCCCTTTCGGGGCAACCCTTCTAAGCTACTTCATCATCCGGCTCATGTCGAATCAGGCCGGAGGGCGAGTGTGATCGGAAGGGAGCCCGAGGTCTCGACGGCACAGCCGTCCCCTCGGGTCTGGTGAACCTTACGAACCCCGCTCCCGATCGTCAAATCAGCCGCCCGGAGGCGCCGGAAAACCCGTTGCCCACCGGGAGGCGGCGGTCGCACGCTGGACGAATGAGGGTTCTCGAGGCTGTGGCGCTCGCCAAGAGGTTCGGTCCGGTGACGGCTGTGGAGGAAGTGAGCCTCACCGTCGCCCCAGGAGAGATCGTCGGGCTGCTCGGTCCCAACGGCGCCGGCAAGTCGACGACCCTGCACATGATTCTCGGCCTGATCACTCCTGATTCGGGGAGCATCCATATGTTCGGCCAGGAGTTGTCCAGGCACCGGACAGAAGTGCTCAGCCGCATTAATTTCGCGGCGAGTTACGTTGATCTGCCCGGTGTCCTGCATGTCCGGGAGGTGCTGGACTCCTTCGCCCGGCTGTACGGGCTGCGGAGACCACGGGTCCGGGTGGCGGAGGTCGTCGAACTGCTGGATCTGGGCAGGCTGTGCAGACGCCGTGTCATGGAACTCTCCTCCGGCCAGCGCACCCGGGTTCAGCTGGCCAAGGCGTTGATCAACGAGCCGAGCCTGCTCATCCTGGACGAGCCCACCGCGAACCTCGATCCCGACGCCGGTGACCGGATCCGCAACCTCCTGGTCCAGGTGGCCCGGGAGAACGGCCGGTCCATGCTCATCACCTCGCACAACATGCAGGAGGTGGAGCGGATGTGCGACCGCGTCCACTTCATGTCCGGAGGGCGGATCGTGGCCGGCGGCAGTGCCGCCGAGCTCACCGGCGTCTACGGAGCGGCGAGTCTGGAAGAGGTGTTTCTCAAGGTGGCGCGATCATGAATGTGGTGTTTCCCCCGCTCAGTCTCGCCGCCCGCCGGCGGCGGATCGGCGGTGTCGTCCTGCGCGACCTGGCCGCGCTGCGGCGAAGTCCGGTCCGGATGTTCGAGATCGTGTTCTGGCCGACGGTCGAGTTACTCGTCTGGGGTTTCGTGGCGACCTTCCTGCGGTCACAGCAGGTACCGTTCGTCGCCGTGTTCCTGCTGGGCGCGGTGCTCCTCTGGCAGGTGCTCCAGAAGGCCAGCAACGAGATCTCCATCGCCTTCCTGGAGGACATCTGGAGCAGGAACCTGCTGAACGTCCAGGTCAGCCCCCTGTCGAGCGTCGAGTACGTGATCGGGTTGATCGTGTTCTCACTCGGCAAGGTCGTCTTCGCCGTCCTGATCATGTCCGGACTGGCGTTCGCCCTGTACGGCTTCGGTGTCACGAGCCTGGGTGCGGGGCTGGTGCCGTTCATGGGGTTGCTGCTGGTGATGGGCTGGTCCCTGGGCCTGGTGGGCATCTGCGCGGTGCTGCGCTTCGGTGAGAACGCCCAGGTGATCGCGTGGTCCCTGGTCTTCGTCGTGCAGCCGCTGGCCGGGATCTTCTACCCGGTGGAGGTGTTGCCCGGCCCTCTCCAGATGGTCGCCTGGTGCCTGCCCGCCACTCACGTGTTCACGGGTATGCGGACCGTCCTGAACGGCGGAGCCGTGCCGTGGGAGAGTCTGGCCTGGGCGGCGGCACTGGACGTCGCCTATCTCGCCGCGGCCCTCGGGCTGTTCGCCTGGGCGCTGCGTCACGCCCGCGCCCGCGGTAGGTTGTCCCGCTTCGGCGAATAGGGGGATGGGGAACAGCGCGGGCTCCGGGGGGAGCAGTGCGGAGCGCGCACCGCCGGGCCGGGAGGTGGCACGGTCCGCGAAAGAGCACCACAAAAAAGGTATTCATCCCTCTTTCTGGGCAAAGGACGACTGCCCTGGAGGCGCCGTACGGCGGAAGGCCGGTCCCGGGGTTGCGGAATCGACGGCCGATCGACGAGCGGGGGTTTCGGAGAATGCCGGGGATGGTGCGGGGGACGGTCCACCAAGCGGCGGCCCGGGGTCGGGTGACGGGCCTGCGGGCGGCGGTCCGGCCCGCGAAGAAGGTGGCCGCGCGCGGGGCACTGTGGCTGCTGAACGTCCTCAACGCGAGGCGGGCGCTTCACGCCCCGGCACCGGACGCCGGAACGGTGCGGATCCTGCTGCAGCACGCGTACGGGATGGGCGGCACCATCAGGACCGTGCTCAACCTGGCGGGTTATCTGGCCCGCGAACGCGACGTGGAGATCGTCAGCGTGGTGCGGGTGGCGAAGGAGCCCTTCTTCCCACTGCCGCCGGGTGTGCGGGTGTCGTTCCTGGACGACAGGGTCGGGCGCCGGGGGCCGCTGGCCCGGCTGCTGTCGCGTTTCCCGAGTATGCTGACGCCGCCGCAGGAGAACGTCTACAAGGCGGTGTCCCTCTGGACCGACCTGCGTCTCCTCGGTTTCCTGCGGTCCATGCGGAACGGTGTGGTGATCTCCACGAGGCCGGGGCTCAACCTGATCACGGCGCTGTTCGCGCCACCCGGCGTCATCACGATCGGTCAGGAGCACGTGGCGCTGGACATGCACTCCCCCGAGGTCGTGCGGCTCATCAAACGGCGCTACGGCCGGTTCGACGCCTTCGTCACCCTCACCCAGGCGGACCTGGACCGCTACACCAGGACGCTGAAGAATCCGCCGGCGCGGTTGCTGCGCATCCCCAACGCGGTGCCCCCGCTGAAGGGCGACCTGTCGAAGCTGGAGGACAAGAGCGTCGTCGCCATCGGCAGGATCGTCCACGCCAAGGGCTTCGACCTGCTGGTCAAGGCGTGGAAGCAGGTCTCCGCGGCGCATCCGGACTGGGTGCTGCGCATCTACGGGCGTGGCAAGGCGGAGGCCGAGGCGCGGCTGCGCGCCAGGATCGAGGAGGCGGGCCTGTCGGGCTCGGTAGTGCTCATGGGCAGTTCCACGGAGATCGGCGCCGAGCTGGCCAAGTCGTCGATCCACGTGGTCAGCTCACGCTACGAGGGGTTCAGCATGACGATCCTGGAGGCGATGAGCAAGGGCGTGCCCACGGTGAGCTTCAGGTGTCCCCACGGCCCCGGCGAGATCATCACGCACGAGCACGACGGCCTGCTCGTGCCGCCGAAGAAGCCGGCGGCCCTCGCCGAGGCCATCTGCCGGCTGATCGAGGACCGGGAGCTGCGCCACCGGCTCGGCCGCAACAGCACCCTGACGGCGGCCCAGTACGACCTGGACGTCGTCGGCGCCTGCTGGGACCGCCTGCTGTCGGACCTGGCCGGGCGGCCGTCCCGTCAGAACGGACCGGCCGCGGAGGCGGCCCCGACTCCGGCGACAAGGGATATGCAACCGGTCTGAAAGCAAAATTCCGGTAATCTGCCGCACGTCTCCAGGAGGTGGCAGGTGGCCGAAGCAGGTGCCATTGCGGTGCCGGGCTACGAGGTGTCCGGCGTGCTCGGCCAGGGTGGTTTCGGGATCGTCTACCGGGCCCGGCAGCTGGCCGTGGACCGTGAGGTCGCGCTCAAGGTCGACAACCGGGTGCTGGTCTCCGAGCGGGACCGGCGCCGGTTCATGCGCGAGGTGACCTCCGCGGGTGCCCTGTCCGGCCACCCGCACGTCGCGCACGTCTACGACGCGGGGGTCCTGCCCGACGGCCGCCCCTACATGGTCCTGGAGCTGTGCCCGGGCGGCTCTCTGCTGGACCGGATGCGCGCCGAGGGACGGCTGTCCCCGGCCGAGGTCGCCGACATCGGTGTCCGCATCGCCGACGCCCTGGCGGCGGCGCACGCCGCCGGGGTGCTGCACCGCGACATCAAACCGGCCAACATCCTGATCAACCGGTACGGCAACGTGGTGCTCTCCGACTTCGGCCTGGCGACCATGCCCTCTCCCGGCGGTGAGGCCTCGGTGACACGCGAGTCGCTCACCCCGGCCTACGCTCCGCCGGAGGCGTTCGAGCTGTCGGAGCCCGCCGCGGTGGGCGACGTCTACTCCCTGGCCGCCACGCTGTACGCGCTGCTGTCGGGGCGTCCGCCGCGGTTCCCGGAGAGCGGTGTGGTCAACATCGCGATCATCATGGCCCTGCACCGCCTTCCCGTCCCCGATCTGCCGGACGTCCCGGCGGAGCTCACCGCCGTGCTGCGGCAGGCCATGGCGACCGACCCCGCGCAGCGCACCCCGTCCGTGGCCGCCCTGCGGGACGCCCTGAGCGACCTGCGCCTGGAGCGGGAGGCCGGAGGTCCGCGGGCGGTCCCCCGACCTCCCACTCCCGCCCCGCGGTCCTCCACCCTCCCCGGCCCGCCGTCGTTCCCCGGGGCGGGCCCGGGGGCGGGGGCTCCGCACGCGCTCCCGTACGCTCCGGCGGCGTCCACGCACGGTGTCCCCGGGATGGTCCCCGGGATGCCGCCCCCCGGGCCGGGCGGCGAGCCGGTGCGCGCGCACCTGACCGCGCCGGGCGCTCGGGCGATGTCCGGTACCCGGGCGGCGGAGACGTTCACCGAGCGGCCCGCCCTGGCCAACGCGTGGGTGTTCCTCGCGGTGGCCGTGGCCTTCCTGATCCTGCTGATGGCCGGGATCGGGCTGATGGTCATGGAGAACGGCGACCAGGGGCCGCCCGCCCGGCAGGGGCAGACGGGCACGTAGGCGGCTCCCCTCGCCCCCTCCCCTTACCGGACGGTCACCCACCCGCGCCGTTTCCCCTCATCCCCCCTTACTCCGCCCCCCTCTCACGCTTTCCATCCGCGGCAGGGGCAGACTGTGATTCCTGGCCGCGGTTACAGAGAGGTTGCGGAAGATGACACAGGCGAAGATCGGCGTGACAGGGCTGGCTGTGATGGGTGCGAACCTCGCCCGCAACCTGGCCAGGCACGGGCACACGGTGGCGGTGCACAACAGGTCGCACCGGCGGACCAAGGCCCTCATCGAGGATCACGGGCACGAGGGGGACTTCGTCGCCTGTGAGACCCCGGAGGACCTCGTCGCGGCGCTGGAACGGCCCCGGCGCATTCTGATCATGGTGAAGGCGGGAGCTCCGACCGATGCGGTGATCGAGGAGTTCACACCTCTGCTCGAACCGGGCGACATGCTGGTGGACGGCGGCAACGCCCACTTCGCCGACACCCGCCGCCGCGAGGCCGCGCTACGTGAGCGGGGCATCCACTTCGTCGGCGCGGGGGTCTCCGGCGGTGAGGAGGGGGCGTTGCTCGGGCCGAGCATCATGCCCGGCGGCTCCCGGGAGTCGTACGAGGCGCTGGGCCCGATGCTGGAGGACATCGCGGCGAAGGTGGACGGCGTGCCCTGCTGCACCCACATCGGCCCCGATGGCGCCGGGCACTTCGTCAAGATGGTGCACAACGGTATCGAGTACGCCGACATGCAGCTCATCGCCGAGGCGTACGACCTTATCCGGCAGGGGTTGGGTCGCTCCCCCGCCGAACTGGCGGACATCTTCGCGGCGTGGAACGAGGGTGAGCTGTCCTCGTACCTGATCGAGATCACCGCTGAGGTGCTGCGTCAGGTCGACGCGGCCACCGGCGCGCCGCTCGTCGACGTGATCGCCGACCGGGCGGAGCAGAAGGGCACCGGCCGCTGGACCGTGCAGATCGCGCTGGACCTGGGCGTGCCGGTGAGCGGCATCGCCGAGGCGGTGTTCGCCCGTTCGCTCTCCGGTCACGCGGACCTGCGGGCGGCGGCGCGCGCGCTGCCCGGCCCGTCGGGCGCTCCCGCGGCGCCTGTGGGTGAGGACTTCGTGGAGGACGTGCGGCGGGCACTGTACGCCTCGAAGATCGTCGCCTACGCCCAGGGCTTCGACCAGATCAGGGCGGGCAGCGCGGAGTACGGCTGGGACGTCGACCCGGGCGCGCTGGCCACGATCTGGCGTGGCGGCTGCATCATCCGGGCCGTCTTCCTCGACCGCATCCGGGAGGCGTACGAGGCGGAGAGCACTCCGGTCACGCTGCTGACCGCGCCGTACTTCGCGCAGGCGCTGACGGTCGCGCAGGACTCGTGGCGGCGGGTGGTGGCCAGGGCCGCCGAGCTGGGCGTCCCGGTGCCGGGTTTCTCGACCGCGCTGGCCTACTACGACGCGCTGCGTGCCGAGCGGCTGCCGGCCGCCCTGATCCAGGGCCAGCGTGACTTCTTCGGTGCGCACACCTACGAGCGGGTGGAGCGCGAGGGGTCGTTCCACACCCTGTGGTCGGGTGACCGCACGGAGGTGGAGGCCTGAGAGCCGCCCGCACGGGCCGGGCGGCGGAGTTCCCGTGCCGCCCGGCCCGTGCGGGCCCGGTGTCCGGTCGTCACCGGGCCCGCCGGGTCACGGTCACGCCCCGGGGCGTGACCCCGACTGTGATCCCGGTCGTGACCGGGGTCGTGGTCCGGGCGGGCCGGGGTGGTCACCGGGCCGGGGCGAGAGCGGGGAGCAGCGCGAAGGCGTGGTCGGCGGCGGCCACCGCCGCGGGATGGATCCGGTCGGCGCTCTCCCCCTCGACCAGCCTGAGCCAGTTCCGGCGGGCCAGCACCCGCTGCACGGTGAGGACCTGCCCCGCCACGACGCGCGCGGTGAGCTCGTCGGTGAGCTCACCGAGCGCGTCGGCCAGCATCTCCTCGTCGAGGGCCATGTAGTGGAAGAGGCGTGCGGTCAGGCCGGGCGTGGAGAAGATCATCCGGTGGTAGGCGAGCACCTCGGGGTGGTCGTTGAGCCCCGTCACCGGGTCGCGCCGGTCGAGCCCGTCCCGGAAGTGACGGTGCAGCGCGGCCAGCGGCGCCTCACCCGGCCCTCGCTCGCGCACGACCCGGGCCGCCTCGCCCTGGTGGTCGGCGATCCGGTGCAGCACGAGGTCTTCCTTGGTGGCGAAGTACTTGAACAGGGTGGGTTTGGAGACCCCCGCCGCCGCCGCGATCTCGGTGACCGGCACCTCGTCGAAGCCGCGCTCCAGGAACAGCGCGATCGCCGCCGCGGAGATCGCCTCGTGGACCTGCCGCTTCTTGCGTTCCCTGAGCCCCGTCACCTTCTCATCCTAACAGGGTGCCAACTCGGTTAATCTTTTAACCGAGTTAACGATTCTGGGGGTGAGTGGATGACCGGCACGGAACTGGACCGGGAACTGGCCTACCTGGCCGAGTGCAGGGCCGCCATGCGGCGGATGGTGGAGGACGCGCGGCTGAACGTCGTCGTCGGCGAACACGTGGCGGGTGACCGCTACAGCGCGGAGCGGCTCGGACGCCACCTGAAGAGCCTCGCCAAGCAGCTCGGCGAGGAGCCGGACGGACCGGTCTTCTTCGGCCGCCTCGACTTCGCCACCGGTGAGCACGCCGGGCGGCGCTACTACATCGGCAGGCGGCACGTCTCCGCCGGCACCGGGCGGCAACCGCTGGTGCTCGACTGGCGCGCACCCGTCTCCCGGGTCTTCTATCAGGCCGGAGCCCGCGACCCGCAGGGGTTGCGCGTGCGGCGCCGCTTCGGCTGGTCATGGCGGCCGGTCGCGCTGACCGGCTTCGAGGACGAGCACCTCGGCCGGGGCGACGACACGGGCACGGCGAGCCGGATCGTGGCGGCCGAGATCGAACGGCCCCGCGTCGGGCCGATGCGCGACATCGTCGCCACCATCCAGCCCGAGCAGGACGAACTGGTCCGCGCCGGGCTCGACGACTCGATCTGCGTCCAAGGCGCGCCGGGGACCGGGAAGACCGCCGTGGGGCTGCACCGGGCCGCCTATCTGCTCTACGCCCACCGGCAACGGCTCGAACGCGCCGGCGTGCTGGTCCTCGGCCCCAACCAGGCCTTCCTCGGCTACATCTCGGCCGTGCTGCCCTCCCTGGGCGAGGTCGACGTCGAGCAGACGACCGTGGAGCGGCTGCTGACACGCGGGCCGGTGCGCGGCGCCGACCGGGAGGACGCCGTGCTCGTCAAGCATGACGCCCGCATGGCGACGGTGCTGCGGCGGGCGCTCTACGCGCGGGTGACCGCCCCGGCGGAGCCGCTCGCCGTCCCCGACGGCCCCCACCGCCGGCGCGTGCGCGAGGAGGAACTGCGCGACATCGTGGCGGGTGTCCTGCGGGAGGAGATCCCGTACGGGGTCGGGCGCGAGCGCGTGCTGGCGCGGATCGTCGCCGTCCTGCGGCGGCAGGCCGAGGCGCGCGGGCAGACCTGCGGAGCCGCCTGGAGCCGGAAGACGGGCAGGGCGGTCGCCGGGTACCTCGGCACCGTGTGGCCGGCCGTGACACCGGAGGAGGTCGTGGCCGGGCTGCTCGGTGACCCGGAGGCGCTGGCCGGTGCCGCGGAGGGGATCCTCACGCCGGAGGAGCAGGCGGCGATCCTGTGGCGGCGGCCCCCGCGCTCGGCCGGGAGCGCGCGGTGGTCGGCGGCCGACATGGTGCTGCTGGACGAGGTCGCGGGGCTGCTGGAACGCCCCCGGGGGTACGGCCACGTCATCGTCGACGAGGCGCAGGACCTGTCGCCGATGCAGTGCCGGGCGGTCGCCCGCAGAAACGAGCACGGTTCCCTCACCGTGCTCGGCGACCTGGCGCAGGGCACCGCCCCCTGGGCCGCCCGCGACTGGCGTGACCGGCTCGGGCACCTGGGCAAGCCGGACGCCCAGCTGATCGCACTGACCACCGGCTACCGGGTGCCCGCCGTCGTCGTCGAGATCGCCAACCGGCTGCTGGCGGAACTGGCCGTGGACGTGCCCGCCACCCGTTCGTTCCGCGCCGACGGCCGGCTCCGGGTCCACCGGGCGGGCGGCGGCCCCGCCGGCCTCTCCGCCGCCGTGGTCGCCGCGGTGCGCGACGCCCTCGGCCACGACGGCTCGATCGCGGTGATCACCTCCGACGACGCCCTCGGCCCGGTGACGGCGGCGCTGCGGTCCTCCGGCGTCGAGGTCGCCGACCTGGACGGCGGCACGGCCGTCGGCCGGGTGACCGCCGTGCCCGCTTCGCTGGCCAAGGGGCTGGAGTACGACCACGTGGTGCTGGTCGAACCGGCGGAGATCGTCGGGGCCGGGGCCCGGGGCCCCCACCGGCTGTACGTCGCGCTGACCCGCGCCGTCTCGCGGCTGGACGTGCTGCACGCCGGCCCGCTCCCGGACTGGTTCCCGCAGCCCGCCGGGACGGCCGTCGCCGGGCCTGGCCGCTGAGCCGCCCGGGGACGGGGAAAGCGGACCGGGGGCGGGGGGCGGGGGGCGGGGCCCGGTTCAGGGGGTTCGCACGAAGTGGGCCAGGAAGTGCATCCGTTCGATCATCCCCATGTCCGGGGTGAACGGCATGACCCACGTCTCCAGGCCCCGCAGCCGCCCGCCCATGAGGTAGGGGCAGCACGACAGGCCGGTGCGGCGTTCCACCACGCCCGCGTCGGTGATCTCGGTCAGTGTGTACTCCCGGGGACGCACGCGCTCCTGGACGATCCAGATGTCCGGCCCGGAGGCGCGGGCGGCGGGCCCGGAGCGGCCGGCCTCCAGCAGCGCGCACCATTCGCCGGCGGACAGGTTGCAGCCGAAGTGGACGTCCTTGGCCTGGTGGGAGTCGGCCTTCTTCAGCACGAAGTCGCCCCGGTCGCGCCGTACGAGCAGCAGTTCCTCCGGGTCGAGCAGGGTCAGGACGCGGGTCCACGGCACGAGGGCGTCCACCGCCGCGCCTTCCTCGTCCGTCAGCGTGGCGGGGCGGGCACCGGGGTCGCTCAGCCAGGCGAGGAAGAGCTTGGACGACAGGGGGGACAGGCTCACCGGCACGGTGCAGCCGCGTGTCGCCGGTGCGAGACGGGAGAGCAGGGCGGCGAACCGTTCGCGGTCGCGGTTCACCGTGAAGATCGAGCAGGACCGGTGGAGGTAGGCCGCGCGGCCGGCGGGCGGCGCCGGCGGCGGATCGCCCGCGTAGTGGACGGTGTGCCGTACCTGCCGGTGGCCGCGGTTGAGGAAGTCGATCGACGGGGCCAGTTCCCGGCGCGTGGCCTCGTCGTCCTTCATGATCCAGTGGATGTCGCAGGGCTCGCCCTCCGACAGGTCGAGGAAGTGGCGCCGCAGCCCCTCCATCGGGCGGCCGGTGCGCAGGAGGTCGTCCGGGACGCGGAACAGGTCGGCGGCGATCGTCCACATGTCGTCGGGTCGTTCGTGCCCGGCGGCCGCGGTGTCGAAGTTGGTCTCCACCACCTTGGGGCCGTCCGGGGCGAGTATGACGTCGGGGCGCCCGAAGAGGTGGCGGGAGACGTCCCGCGACGGGGGCGCCTCGGCGGGCAGGGCCGGCCAGTCGAGGTAGTGGTCGTCGACGATCCGTCCCAGGTGCTCGTACTCCCCGGGGCACCGGCCGGTCCGGGCGGCGTCGAGCGCCTTGAGGTGCGCGCGGAAGAGCGCCCGCAGCGCCGACTCGAAGCGTTCCAGCGACGACGCCTCCGACCAGGCGGGGACCAGCAGGGTGTCGGGTGTCTCGTGCCCCCAGGCGGTGCGGCGGAGCCGGGCCCGGAAGTCCTTCAGCAGCAGTTCGGGGGCCGTGTCCGCCGGGAGGCTCAGGAAGTGGGGTGACGGGTCCACGGCGGCTCCTCGACCAGCAGCGGAGGTTGCATGAAACCCCGGCGGCCGACGTTGGTCGTCTCCTCGGCCGAGGTGCGCACGATCAGCCCGGCCGGTTCGCCGGTGAGCAGGAAGCAGGCCAGCGAGGTGTGGACGGTGGCCGAGTCGCGGGTGACGCTCCGCTCCGGGGCGGCGAACTCCTGGAGGACGTGGTCGTCTCCCGGCGGTTCGGCCCGCGCCGCCGCCAGCGCGGCGCGCCACCGGTCACCGGGCGTGCAGTGGCCGATCAGCAGGCTGCGGCCCCGGGTGTCCAGGGAGCGCTTGAGCACGTAGCGCTCCCGGTGGGCGGCGGCCTCGGCCAGTTCGCCCGCGTCGAGGTGGCGGACCAGGCGGGTGCGGGGGACGAGTTCCCTGACGAGTTCCAGCTCCTCGCGGCCGGCGTACTCGCGGAACAACGGGCTCCACAGGAACGCCAGCGTGCTCTTCTGCTCCGGCAGGTACATGCTGGGCAGCGAGTTCACCGAGAACACCGCCGACGCCCGGTAGGCGTCCAGGTAGGCGCGGACCTCGGCGGTGGTGCGGCTGAAGGCGCACTCGAACGCCTCCGGCCCCCGCGAGTCGTCGTACTTGTTGTAGACGACGTGCACCGGGACGCCGTCGTGGTGCAGGGAGCGCCCGTCGAACCGCAGGTCCTCGACGAAGCAGCGCACCGTGGTGCAGCCCTGCTCGCGGAACTGCGCGGCGATGTGGTCGAGCTCGGTGGTCATGGTGAGGTGGCGGCTGTTGAGCACCGCGACGTTGTCCCCCCGTTCCAGGGCCCCGGCCCGCCGTGCGGCGGTGAGCACGGCCCGCGCGAAGGCGCCCGGCTCCTCGAGCGTGACCGGCACCGGCCTCAGGCCCGCCTCGCGCAGCCGGGCCAGGGTGCGGCTGCGCCGCAGCAGCAGGGCGAAGTGGGGGACGAAGGTGGCGGCGGCCGGGGAGTGGGTGTTCAGCTCGTAGATGCGGGGACCGCCTGCCGCGTCCAGTGTGAAGTCGTAGCGGCAGTACTGGATGCGCGGCCGGTAGTGGGCACCCATCCGGATGAGCTCGTCATGCCGGGGGGCGAGGCGGAAGAAGTCGCGTACGGCGGGTTCGGCGAGGTACAGGTCGATGACCCGCTCGACGATCTCGAAGAGCCGCCGGAAGCGGTCGCCCATCCGGGCGTAGGCCGATGTGGTGATCACATAGGGCAGCGCCTCGAAGGGGATGGGCCTGCTCTCGTGACGGATGCCGTGGGCGTCCAGGTGGGCGGCGTGGTCGGCGGAGTCGTCGCGGGCGGCCTCCCCCGGCACCAGACCGGCGAATTCACGATCGATCAGATTCCGCCCGCCGCGCCGTTTCAGCTCATGGGTCAGCGCCGTGACCGCGGAAGACGAATCCGGCTCGTTCACACCTCACAGTTACCATCCTCAAGATGTGAGTCAACCCCTGTCGCGGGGCGGGCGTGATTCCTTATCCTGCGTGGCGATGGGCATCAGAATTCTGCGTGAAGAGGCCGAGGCGTTTCGGCGCGCCGCCGGAGGCGTGACCGTGTTCGAGCCGCGCCACCGAACGCGCGGGGACGTGTTCGCGGGCAAGTACCTCGACGTCCCCGGCGGCCGGGCGATCGACCTCTCCGGGCTGGACTACCTCGCTCTGGGCTCGGATCCGCAGGTCAAACGGGTGATGGCCGAAAGCCTCGAACGCCATGACTGCGGAATCCCGGGAAGCGAGGCCATTATCCAGACCGGCCAGTCGCATCTTCTGGAGCAGGAACTGGCCCGTTTCCATCTCGGGTGCGGAACGGCGATCACCTTCAGCTCCGGGTATTCCACCAACTTCTCGTTGATGGAGGCCCTGGGCCTGCGGACGAACAGTCATTTCATTCGCATGCATCGGGACGCCTTTCCCGTGCCCGCGACCGAACCCGCACCCACGATCTTCTTCATGGACGGCGACCTGCATTTCTCCGCACGGCACGGTATTCGTTTCGCCTCCCGGCTGAACGAGGGGGCGTGCGTGGCCCACACCTATCGGACGGGCGACATCGGCCATCTGGCGGCCCTCCTGCGGCGGTCGATGGACTCCCACGGCGACCGCGCCGTACGGGTCATCCTCACCGACACCCTGGAGTCCGCCACCGGCCGCGAGTTCGACATGGCCGAGCTGTGCCGCCTGGCGGAGGAGTGGGACTGCCTGGTCTACGCGGACGAGGCGCACGCGGTCGGCGTCCTCGGCCCCCGGGGACGCGGCGTCACCGCCAAGGTGGCGGACTTCGAGCGTTACCGCGACCGGCTGGTGATCATGGGGACGCTGACCAAGGTGTTCTGCCAGCCGGGCGGGTACGCGGCGGTCGGCGACCCCGGGCTGGCGACGCTGCTGAAGTTCTGCAGCCCCCAGCATGTCTTCTCCGCTCCCGTCCCGCCCTGGATCGCGGCGGCGACGGTCCGGCTGATCGGGATGGTGGCCGGCGAGTACGGGGAGACCCGCCGCGAACGGCTGCGCGCCGTCGCGCGGCATGCCCGCCTGCGTCTCGCCGAGACCGGGTTCGACCTGGTGGGCGACGTCACGGCGGACACGCCCATCGTCGCGATCCCGTTGCGCGTTCCCCGCCTGGGCGGTCGGGTGCTGGAGTTCCTGCGCCGGGAGGGGTTCGTCGTGTCCGTCTTCCAGAAGCCCCTGATGCCGGCCGGGCGGGAGGTGCTGAGGCTGGCGGTGCGCGCCGACCTCGAGATGGAGGAGGTGGAGGGACTCGTCCAGGCGCTGGTCCGGTGCCGCGAGGCGCTGCCCTTCACCGGGAGCGGCTGACCTGCCGGGTTTCCCCGGTCCGGCGGACACGCCCCTGCGGCAAATTTCACACCAAATGCACCTTTTATCCAGGTATTGCCTTGAGGCGACCTGGACTTTAATGCTGGAAATCACTGGAATTCAGCGGAGACTGGTGGAACTCCTGTTACGCTCCGGGCCGTGAGTGATTCACTGGACGCGCTGGAACGGCGGATAGCCGAGCTGCGCGCGGAGGTGCGGCGGGCCGTCGCGGCGCGGGAGAACGCGCTCGCCCGCTCCCTCCGCGGCGACCTGCGCCGCGCCGAGCAGGCGTGGGACGCCGCGGTCACCGCCGAAGCGCCGCCGCGTCCGCGGGAGGCCGAGGTCTCGCTGATGCCCATCAGGGAGCAGGTCCACCAGGCGCTCGCCCTGCTGGGCGTGCCCACCTCGGCCAAGCTGGTCGTGGCGGTGAACGCCGCGTTCTTCGCCCGCGAGTTGCGCGGCTCCCAGCTCACCAGCCTCCGGCGCGACGAGGAGCGGTCCTTCCGGAGCGACCCCTACGCCAGGCCGTACTACCTGTGCGCCGCCCTGACCGACCGCCTCTCCCCCGCCCGCGGGCTGCTCGCCGACAGCACGTGGCCGACGGAGCTGCGGGTGCTGGGGCCGCTCAGCCCGCGCGTGCACTTCCTCACCTCCACGATGCGCATCGCCGAACACCTGACCCGGCTGGCGGAGCCTCCCGCGGGGGCGGTGCGCCTGCTGTCGCGGATGGCGCAGAACATCCCGGGCGCCGCCGCGGGTTTCGCCCCGGCCGACCCGGTGATCGCGCTCCGCGCGGCCGGCGCCGAACTGGAGGTGCACCGGGCCGCCGACGCCGCCCAGCGGTCCGAGGTCGCGGCGCGCGCGGCGAGACAACTGTCGGACGTGGAGCGCCTGTTCGGCGTCACCGCGATGAACACCCTGAGGGGGGCCTGTTGAAGATCGGGCGGGACGAGGGAGCCGGTCCGTGAACCGCCTCCAGGAGCGGGCCTTCCTGAACAGGTTGGAGGAGCTGCGCGGGCCGGTGCCGGCACGTCCGCACGACGCGCGGGCCATCGCGGCGCTGGCCGCCAACCCCGGCTGCGCCCGCCGCTCCGTGATGGACGCCGCGGGGATCGACAAGGACCGCACGGCCAGGCATGTGGGCTTCCCCGCCCCCTTCGGCCAGTCGCAGTTCGCCATCACCCGCGGGAACGGGTTCGAGGCGCTGGTCAAGGAGAACGGCTGCGCCGAACTGCTGCGCGTCCTGCGCGAGCTGCTCGGGCTGCCCATTCCCCAGGTCGGCTACCGGGACGTGGAGAGCGTCGGCTCCCACCTGCGTCACTCCCACACCCGGGCACTGATCGACCACGCGGCGCGCGAGGAGGAGGGCACGGCGGTCTTCTACGACCACCCGCTGTTCAGCCTGGAGATCGCCGGGCACACGTCCTACCTGGAGCCGGACGTGGTGGCCTTCCAGGTCGGCGGGCGCTTCCACATCGTGGAGATCAAGTCGTTCGCCCTGGTCGACGGCCAGGCCGAACCGGAGAAGGTCGCGGCGGCGGCCCGGCAGGCGGCGGTGTACGTGCTGGCGCTGCGCACGCTCCTGGCCGACCTGGGGCACGATCCGGAGCGCGTCTCGCACGACGTGGTCCTCATCTGCCCGGAGAACTTCGCCAACCGCCCGGCCGGGGCGCTGGTCGACGTGCGCAAGCAGCTGGCGGTCCTCACCCGGCAGCTCACCCGGATGACCCGGGTGGAACACCTGCTCTCGGGCCTGCCCGAGGGCCTCACCTTCGACCTGGCCCCCGGCGAGGACGGGACGCCGACCCGTTCGGCGGAGGAACTGGCCGAGGCGCTGCGCCGGGTGCCGGCCCGCTACGCCCCCGACTGCCTGGCGACGTGTGACATGTGCATGTTCTGCCGCGACGAGGCCCGCGGGTGCGGCTCCACCGAGCTGCTCGGCCGCCAGGTCCGCGACCAGCTGGGCGGGGTCTCACGGGTGAGCGAGGCGCTGGGCCTGGCCGAGGGCACGCTGGAGCCGGCCGAGGGCCAGGAGGAGATCGCCGAGCTGCTGCGGCTGGCGAACCGGCTGCGTGAGGAGTCACTGCGGTGACCGCCGTCCGGCGCGGGCCGGTGGAGGAGGCGCCGTGAGCACGTTGACGGCCCTGGCACGGCTGCGGGCCGCCCGGGACGGCGTGGCGCAGCGGATCACCACGGTCCGGCACTGTCACATCGCCGACCGGCCGATGGTCCTCGTCCCGCTCAGGCTCGCGGGTGAGAGCGCGGCGCCGCTGGCCGCGATGGTGGGCACCGATCCAGACCACCCGCGGCTGCTCGTCGTCCCCCAGCCGCGCAACCGCGACCTGCGCTTCGCCTTCGCCGCCGGGCTGGCCGAGGTGCTGCTGCCCTACGTCGAGGGGTTCCAGAAGACCACCGAGACGGTCGAGCGCCGCGGCGGCGAGCCGTACGAGCGGTGCCTGGACGCGCCGCAGATCATCGTGCCGAACCGCCCGGCGGCCTCGTTCACCGGGCTGCTCGGGCGCTCCACCCGGTTCCGGCGGGCCGACGGCCCCTACCCGGTGCACCCGTCGGTGCCCGTGCTCGGCCGGTGGCTGACCTACTTCGCCGACCGGTCGCACCAGCCGGGCTCCTGCCTGCTGCTGACCGCCACCGAGGCGCTGGCCCAGCACTGGGCGACCGGGCAGAGCGGGCTGGAGGACTCCAACCTGGCGGCGCTGATGGGCTGGATCGACCCGCCGGTCGGGATGTCCGGGCCGCAGGCCGCCGAGGAGGCGGAGGATCCGCTGCTCTGGCCGCCGGCCGGGCCCACCACCGACCCGGGTTTCGACAACGAGGTGCTGGCCCCCGCCATCGCCGCGTACGAGGAGGCGCCGACCGAACGCGCCGTCGAGCGGATCGCCCAGGCGCTGCGCACCCAGCTCGACCCGACCTGGCGGCTGATGTGGCGGGCGGTCGGCCTGCTGCGGCGCCTGCCCGAGGGGGAACGGGTCAAGGACCGCTGGGAGGCCGACCGCGGATCGTTCACCCGGTTCGTCGAACGGATCGCCGAGGGCGGGCCGCCCCAGGCGCGCCGGGACGGCGCGGTCGGCGCCGCCGCGCGGCTGGCCGGGATGGAACGGGCCCAGGCGAGCTACGACGTGCAGCGGGCCTACGACGATCCACTGATCATGGCCGAGTACCGGCTGAGCGGCGAGGCCTTCGCCGGGACGGTCACGTACGCCGACCCCGAGCACACCGAGGGCGAGGGCCGCTCCCGCAAGCTGCGTCCCCTGGTCACGGTCGAGACCGCAGACCCGGTGCGGCTGATGCCCGGCACCACGGTCGGCAGCCCCGACCGGCGCGGCCACGCCGCCGAGATCGTCGAGATCTCCGGCGGGGAGATCGTATTGAAGATCGTCAAGGGGATGGGGCGGAGCAAGACCCCGGCGCCGGGGTCGGTCCCCGGGCCGGGCGAGCAGGTCTGCTACACCTCGCTGACGGACGACTTCCAGTCGTCGGCGGCGCTCCCCGACCCCGAGCAGACGCCGTGGACCCACGGCGGCCCGCCGCAGGAGTACGTGGCCGACGACGACGCGCAGGAGGAATGGTCATGAGCCCTCACCGGGCGGCGGAGCACGCGGCGGGCCGCGGCGGGAGCGGCGTGACACCCCAGTGGGAGGCCGCGGCCGTGGTCGAGGCGGTCCTGGCCGACCTGCCCCGGCATCGCGGCGTGGTCGTCGACTCGCCCCCCGGCGCGGGCAAGTCCACCCTGGTGGTCAGGGCGGCCGGGCACATCGCCCGGACCGGCGAGCCGCTGATGATCGTCGCGCAGACGAACGAGCAGGTCGACGACCTGGTCGACCGGCTCGCGGTCGAACACCCCGACCTGACGATCGGCCGTCTGTCGGCCGGCGGCTACATCACGCCGGGCCGCGTCCTCGCCCACCCGAACGTCTCCGTGGCGGGCAAGCTGCCCGACCTGGGCGACCCGGCCGTGGTGATCGCCACCGCCGACAAGTGGGCCTGGGTCGGCGACCGGACCTGGCCGTGGGCGATCGTCGACGAGGCGTACCAGATGCGCTCGGACAAGCTGCTGCGCATCGCCTCGCTCTTCGAGCGGGCGCTGTTCGTGGGCGATCCCGGCCAGCTCGACCCGTTCTCGATCGTGGACGGCGACCGCTGGGCGGGTCTGTCGTGGGACCCGGTGCAGAGCGCGGTCTCGGTGCTGCTGCGGCACAACCCCGACCTGCCGGTGCACCGGCTGCCGGTCTCCTGGCGGCTGCCCGCGTCGGCGGCGCCGGTGGTCTCCGAGGCGTTCTACCCGTTCACCGGGTTCCGCGCGGGGACGGGCCACGCCGACCGGTCGCTGGAGCTCACCGTGGACGGCATGCGCACCTCCTACGACCGGGCGCTGGAGGAGGCCGCCGCGTCGGGTTGGGCCCTGTACGAGCTGCCGAGCCGGCACACGGTGCGGACGGACGCCGAAGCCGTCCAGGCGACGGCGGTGCTGGCGGTGCGGCTGCTGCAGCGGGGGCCGGTCGCGCACTCCGAGCGCGGCAGCCACCGGGTCACGGCCGACCGGATCGCCATCGGGGCCGCCCACCGCGACCAGGTCGCCGCGATCCGCGCCGCCGGGGTGCCGGAGGAGATCACGGTGGACACCGCCAACCGCCTGCAGGGCCGGGAGTACGACGTGACGTTCGTGCTGCACCCGCTCTCCGGGCGGCGCGACGCCACCGCGTTCCACCTGGAGTCGGGACGGCTGTGCGTGCTCACCTCGCGGCACCGCCACGCCTGCGTGGTGGTCGCCAGGGCGGGGATCCCCGAGCTGCTCGACTCCCACCCCTCCGCCGAGCCGGTCCCGCTCGGCGTGCCGGTGAAGTTCCCCGACGGGTGGGAGGCCAACCAGGCGGTGCTGGCACACCTCTCCAAGCACCGGGTGACCCCCGCCGGTTAGCCGCGCGGGCGGTCGCGCTCCATCGGGCACGACGGCCACGGCCGGCGGGGACGGCACGAGCCGCGCGGACGGTGATCGTGAGGCCGTGCGCGGGCGGCGGGTGCGGCGGCCTCGCTCAATGCGTGTACGCGCTCAGTGCGTGTGGTGAGGCGCCCGCAGGCCGGGGTTGGCGCGGATCCGGGCGATGCGCTCGCGGCTCTCCTCGTCGAGCGGCGTGTAGACCACCATCCTCGTCTCGGGCGGCGACGTCAGCGTCATGCTCGTCGAGGTGGTGCGCACCTGGCCGATGGCGAAATGCTGGAAGATCTTCATGCGGCTGCCGGGCCTGGCCACGTCGTGGGCGGCCCACAGGCTCGCGAACTCAGGGCTGGCCGCCGACAGCGCGCGGATGAACTCGGTCCAGGCGGGCTCCCCCAGGTGCCGCCCGAACCCCGCCCGCAGGGTGGCGACCATCTGGCGTATCTCCTCCTCGCGGTTGACCACCGGATTGCAGCACTCCCGGGCGAGGAGGATCTGCCAGAGCGCGTTGCGGGCGTGCGGCGGGCCGCCGGTCATGTCGGGCAACAGCAGCCCGTAGGTCTCGTTCCAGGCCAGCAGGTCGTAGCGGGCGTTGTAGACGGCCGCGGGGAGCGGGTCGAGCTGGTCGAGGACGATCCGGGTCTCCGGCTCCAGCCGCTCGCCGGCCTCCGGCTCGGACACGGCCGGCACGTCGGCGAGCCGGTAGAGGTGCTCGCGCTCGGCCCGGTCGAGCCCGAGCGTGCGGGCGACGGCGTCGAGCACCTGCACGCTGGCGTTGATCGGCCGCCCTTGTTCGAGCCAGGTGTACCAGGTGACACCGACCCCGGCGAGCAGGGCCACCTCCTCGCGGCGGAGACCGGGGGTGCGCCGGCGCAGCCCGGCGGGCAGTCCGACGGCCTCGGGGGTGATGCGGTCACGGCGGCTGCGCAGGAAGGCCGCGAGCTCGGCGCGGCGGGTTCGCCCCTTGGTCACGGTCACTCCCCCATGGTGGCCGACGGGCGGACGGCGTGCCAGGTGCTGCCGGTACCAGGATCGGCAGGCTCTCACTACCGGTGCCGGCCCGGCCGCAGAGTCTTCGCCATGCCCCTGACATCCACTCCCACTCCGGCCGTCCGCACCCCGTGGCTGCTTACGGTCGTCCTCGTCGGCCAGTTCATGGCCGTTCTGGACGTCTCCATCGTCAACGTCGCCGCACCCGTCATCCGTTCCGACCTGGACGCGTCCGGCTCCGACCTGCAGATGGTCGTCTCCGGTTACACCGTGGTCTACGCGATGCTGCTGGTCACCGGCGCCCGTCTGGGCGGGCGTCACGGCGGGCGGACGCTGTTCCTGTACGGGCTGGCGGGTTTCACCGCCGCGTCGCTCGCGTGCGGGCTGGCCGCCTCCGCCGGGCAGCTCATCGCCTTCCGTCTCCTCCAGGGGGCGGGAGCCGCCCTGATGGTGCCGCAGGTGCTGAGCATGATCCAGACGAACTTCGAGGGCGCCGCGCGCTCGCGCGCGCTCGGCCGGTACGCCGCGGTCCTCTCCGTGGCCGCGGTGACCGGCCAGGTGCTGGGCGGCGTGCTGGTCTCGGCCGACCTGTTCGGCGCGGCGTGGCGGCCGGTGTTCCTGGTGAACGTGCCGATCGGGCTCGGGCTGTTCGCGCTGGGTGCGCGGGCGCTGCCCGCGGGCGGCCCGGTCCGTCACCGGCCCGTGGACCTGCCCGGTCTGGTGACGCTCTCCCTGGCGGTCGGCCTCCTGGTGGTGCCGCTGGTGCTGGGGCACGAGCGTGGCTGGCCGCTGTGGGGGTGGGTCGCCATGGCGGCGAGTGCCGGACTCGCCGTGGTCTTCGTGCTGGTCGAGCGCAGGGCCGCCGCGCCGCTGGTGCCGGCGCGCGTGCTCCGGGCTCCGGGCGCCGTCCACGCCGCCGCGGTGGTCTTCGGGGCGATGGCCACCTACGGCGGTTTCCTGTTCGCCCTCGCCCTGCACCTGCAGGGTGTCCTGGGCGAAAGCCCGCCGGCGGCGGGGCTGGCCTTCGTACCCGCGGCCGCGGGTTTCGCCGCCGCGGGCATCGGCTGGCGGCGGGTTCCCGGGCATCCGCACCGCTTCATGATCATCTTTTCTTGTGTCGTGGCCGCGCTCGGCTACCTGATGCTGGGGGCGGCGCTGGGCGGCGGGCACGACCGGCCGCTGCTGGCGGCGGCCCTGGCCGTGATGGGCGCGGGCCTTGGCGGGGCGTTCAGCCCGGCGCTGGCGATGGGACTCGCCCGCACCGCCCCCGAGGACGCGGCGGACGCGAGTGGGTTGTTCGCGATGGTGAACCAGCTCGGCCACGTCGTGGGGGTGGCCGTGTTCGGGTCGCTCTACCTGGGCACCGGTTCGATCACGGGCACCGGGACGGCGCTGGCGGTGACGGTCGCGGCCGCCGGGGTGTGCGCGCTGCCGCTGCTGCGGCACCGGTGAGCCCACCGGTGGGCCCGCCACCGCGCCGTCGTCGGCCGCGGCCTGTCCGAGACGGAGAGGCCCACCCGCCCACCGGACCGGAGGGGCCCACCGGGGCGGAGGGGCCCACCAGGGCGGGGAGGCCCTGGGCGATATGGCCCTCCCGGACCGGCATGGCCCCGCCCGGGACGGCCGATCCCCCGCCCGGGTCAGACGGTGCACCGCCAGACGTCGATCGCCAGCACCTGGCGCATGCCCACCGACAGGTAGAGATCCAGCGCGGGCGTGCTGTTGTTGGCGTCGACATGCAGGTAGGTGCCGACCCTGCCGCGCCGCGCGTCCTCGGCGAAGGCGTGGCGCAGCAGGAAGCGGCCCAGGCCGCGGCCCCGGAACTCGCGGAGCACGGCCAGCCGGCGCACGTAGCCGCAGTTCTCGTCGCCGAGGAAGGCGTTGGTACCCAGCAGCATCGCCACCGGCTCACCGTCGGCGTACGCGACCACCAGTTGTGCCCAGTCATTGCTGGCGGAGGAGTCCAGTTCCCCGTACCACTCGTCGTAGCCCATGGGGGCGAACCCGAAGTGGTCGGCGAAGCCGGCCTGCTGGACGGCGTGGCCGTGGCGGCGGACCTCCTCGGTGAGACCGTCGCGCAGCGTGATGCCGGGCGGCAGGTCGGGGTGGGGCACCGGCCCGCCGTGGTCGGCGCGGAGCCGGATGAAGCTGGTGGCCGGGGTGAAGCCGCGGGCGGCGGCGATGGCGCGCTTGCCGCTGTCCTCGCGGTACAGGCCGATGTCCAGCACGGCCCGCTCGTGGCCCAGCTCGCCGGTGAGCCGCCCGGCCCGCTCGGTCACGGTGTCCCAGAGCCCGCCGGTCAGCCCGGGGGCGTCGGGATGCACGACCACGTCGATGTCCACGTTGTCGCTGGTGCCCTTGCGGCAGGCCCAGGCCCAGGCGACCAGGCGGCCCGAGGAGTCGTGGACGAGCCAGCCGTCGGCCTCCAGGTCGAAGGCCGGATCGTTCAGCTGGTCGGCGACGTCGTCCAAGGTCATGTCGGCCTTGCCGATGACCTGGGTGTCGCAGAGTGAGATCAGCTCGTGGATCTCGCGGGCGTCGTCGGCCGAGGGCCGCCGGGTGGTGTACCCGTCGGCGGAAGCGGTTGTCGTCATGGCCATGATCGTGCCGGAGGCGGCTTGCTCGTCACTGGGTAAGGACTTGGGGACCGTTGACCGGCCGGCTGATCGGCTAGTCGACGGCGACCGGGGGCTCGGCCTTCGCGGCCTGCTCGGGGCCGCCGCGCAGGGGGATCTCCTTGATGAAGACCGCGAACACCGGGACCAGGACCGCGAACAGGATCGCCCACCAGAACACCTCGGAGATGGCGAAGGCCAGCGAGTCGAGGAAACCGGCCCGTACGTTCGCGGGCAACCGCTCCAGAGCGGCGGGGTCGAACTGGCCGCCACTGGAGGCCAGTTTCCCGCCCTCGGCGCCGAGCTTGCTCTCCAGGCTGGAGCTCAGCCGGTTGTTGAAGACCGCGCCGAACAGGGAGACGCCGAACGAGCCGCCGATGGAGCGGAAGAACGTGGAGGCGCTGCTGGAGACGCCGAGGTCCTTCTGCTCGACGCTGTTCTGGGCGATCAGCATGGTGGTCTGCATGAGGAAGCCCATGCCGAGGCCGAGCACCGCGATGAACACGCCGGTCTGCCAGGCGGGCGTGTGGGCGTCCATCATGGAGAGGAGCCACATCGCCACGGTCATGATCACCCCACCGAGCACCGGGTAGACCTTGTACCTGCCGGTGGCGGTGATGGCCCGGCCGACGAAGAGCGAGACGGCCATGGCGGAGCCCATCATCGGCAGCAGCAGGAGGCCGGAGTTGGTGGCCGAGGCGCCCTGGACGGTCTGCTGGAACAGCGGCAGGAAGTTGATCGCGCCGAACATGGCGAAGCCGAGCAGGAAGCCGACGAGCGAGACCAGGGTGAAGTTGCGGTTGCGGAACAGGCCGAGCGGCATGATCGGTTCGGCCGCGCGGCGCTCCACCGGGACGAACAGGGCGAGCGACACCACGGCGACCGCCGTCAGCGCGAGGATCTGCGGCGAGCCCCACGCGTAGTCGTTGCCGCCCCAGGTGGTGATGAGGACCAGCGCGGTGATCCCGATGGAGAGCAGGGCCGCGCCCGTCCAGTCGATGCGATGTTCGGTGCGGAGTCTGGGCAGTTTGAGCTTGGCCGCCAGCAACGCCAGCGCGACGAAGCCGACCGGCAGGTTCACGTAGAAGGCCCAGCGCCAGTCGAGGTGGTCGGTGATGAAGCCGCCGACGAGCGGGCCGGCGATCATGGCCAGCGACATCACCGCGGCCATGATGCCCTGGTACTGGCCGCGCTCGCGGGGCGGGACGAGGTCGCCGATGATGGCCATCGCGTTGACCATCAGACCGCCGGCGCCCAGGCCCTGCAGTGCGCGGAAGGCGATGAGCTGGGTCATCCCGCCGGAGGGCCCGCCCAGCAGGTCGGAGCCGGCCATGCCGCAGAGCACCGAGCCGATCATGAACAGGACGATGGAGGCGAGGAAGATGTTCTTCCTGCCGTACAGGTCGCCGATCTTGCCCCAGATGGGGGTCGAGACGGTGGTGCCGAGGACGTAGGCGGTCACCACCCATGACAGGTGCGCCAGGCCGCCCAGCTCGTTGACGATGCGGGGCATGGCGGTGCCGACGATCATGTTGTCCAGCATGGCCAGGACCATGGCGAGCATGAGCCCTGGCAGCACCACCATGACCTCACGCTGCCGCCCGGACGCAGTCGCGGTCTCGTTCACTTCCGTCCCCCAAAGCCTTACTTACTTGCCGACCGGCTAGCTCACGATGCGAGTCGCTAGAATGACCGCTTACTTGCCGGCCGTCAAGCCGATTTCGCCGTGAAGGGAACCATGAGGGATCACGCCGACACCCGCACCCGTATCCAGGACGTCGCCCTGAGGCGGTTCGCGGAGCAGGGCTACGAGGCCACCTCCCTCCGCGAGATAGCCGAGGAGCTCGGCGTGACCAAGGCGGCCCTCTACTACCACTTCAAGACCAAGGAGGACATCGTCACCAGCCTCGTCGAGGACCGGGTGCGCGCGGTGGAGGAGCTGATCACCTGGGCCGAGACCCGGCCGCGCACCGAGGAGACCCGTCGCGAGCTGATCCGCCGCTACTCCGAGGGCCTGCGCCGGGGCCGGCACAGCGAGATCATGCGGCTCCTGGAACGCAACCAGCCGGCGTTGAAACACCACCCCGCCATGGAGAAGACCCGTGCCCGGATGTTCGACCTGATCGCCTTCCTCGTCGAGCCCGGTGACCCCGCGGCCACCCGGCTGCGGAACACGATGGCCCTGTTCGCGCTGCACGCGGCGTGGTTCGGGCTGCCGGACGAGACGATCTCCGACGACGAGCGCCAGGCCGCCGCCCTGGAGGTCGCGTTCGACCTGCTGCGGCGGTGAGCGTCCTCATCGACCCGCCGAACTGGCCGGGTCCGCGCGGTCTGCTCTGGTCGCACCTGGTCAGCGACGTCTCGGTCGAGGAGCTGCACGCCTTCGCCGCGGCGCTGGGGGTGCCGCGCCGGGCGTTCGACCGCGACCACTACGACGTCCCCGAGACCGTCTACGAACGGGCCGTCGCGCTCGGCGCGCAGGCCGTGTCGTCGCGCGAACTGGTCGGCCGCCTCATCGCGGCGGGGCTGCGCCGGCGCAAGACGCGCCCGGTACGTCTCGGCCACACAGACCACGCAGATCGCATGGACCGCGACGTGCCGGGCATGACGGGCCACTGAAGGACCTGAAAGGTCGTACCAGCACGTCATCGGGAGGGAACATGCTCAACGGCAGGACGATCGCGTTTCTCGTCGCTCCGGAGGGGATCGAGCAGGTCGAGCTCACCGAGCCGTGGAACGCCGTCAAGCAGGCGGGCGGCACACCGAAGCTGGTATCCGTCGAGCCCGGTGAGGTGCAGGCGTTCAACCACCTCGACAAGGCCGACCGGTTCCCGGTGGACGTCACCGTCCAGGACGCGTCGGTGGCCGACTTCGACGGCCTGGTGCTGCCCGGCGGCGTCGCCAACCCCGACTTCCTGCGCACCGTTCCGGCCGCCGTGCGGTTCGTCGGCGACTTCTTCGACACCGGCAAGCCCGTGGCGGCCATCTGCCACGCCCCCTGGACCCTGATCGAGGCGGACGTGGTGCGCGGCCGGACGCTCACCTCGTGGCCGAGCCTGCAGACGGATCTGCGCAACGCCGGAGCGACCTGGGAGGACCGGGAGGTCGTGGTCTGCGCCGGCGGCCCGAACACCCTGGTCACCAGCCGCAAGCCCGACGATCTCAAGGCCTTCTGCCAGGCGCCGTCGACGCCTTCGGCGGGTAGCCCGCCGATCCCGCCCGGCCCGTCCCCGATTAGGACAGGCCGGGCGGGGCAAGGGTTCAGAGGTCGGTTGTAGGGGTCGGACGTGAAGGAGAAGGACTGTGGAGGCTACGATCGCGCTACGTCTTCCTCGTGACGCCGCGAGTGTTCCCGTCATCAGGCAGCTTCTGGACTCCTCACTCCGCACCCTGGGGGTGGAGCCCAGGATCCGTGAGGACATCCAGCTCATGCTCTCGGAGGCGTGCTCCAACGTCATCAAGCACGCGACTCCGAGTGACGACTACATGGTGAGCACCGAGCTCGCCCGCGACAAGTGTGTGATCAAGGTCGTGGACGCCGGAGACGGCTTCGACTTCACCGGGACCGCCTCGGCCGCCCCCACCGCGGAGCACGGCCGCGGGTTGCAGATCATGCGGGCGCTGGCGGACGACATCCGTTTCACCAGCAGGCCCGAGCACGGCTCCGTGGTCTGCCTGGAGAAGTTCCTGCGTTTCGTCGACGACGCCCCGGGGCTTTCACTGCTGCTCAACGAGGAGCTTCAGCTCCAGCAGGGCGTCCCGGAGATGGTCGGTGATCGTCCATACGTCGGGGACCATCTCCCGGCAGGCGATCACGCCGACGTCAAGTGATCCGTCGTAGGAGAAGACCGTGATGTTGAGGCCGCCGCTCGCGTCGGTGACGACCGAGACCGGGTGGTAGGACAGCAGCCGGACACCGCTGACGTACAACGGGACCTGCGGGCCGGGGACGTTGGAGATCAGCACGTTGATCGGCCCCGCGCTCCCGGCGAAGAGGGCGAACGCGGCGCGCGCCGCCAGGCCGGTCAGCGCGGAGGGCATCATGTCGCTCATCTCCTGTAGCCAGCGTGCCGGGGCGAGCGACGAGCGTTCCTTGATCACGCGCATCGCGTCGCGCACGGCCATCAGCCGCTCCACCGGGTCGGCGACCTGGGTGGCCAGCGTAGTGATCATCAGAGTGACCTGGTTGCCGGTGCGGTGGTCGGCGGGGGAACGCAGTGAGAACGGCACTCCCGCGACGAGAGGCTGGTCGGGCAGCGCACCGTGCTTGAGCAGCCACCGGCGCAGCGCGCCGGCGCACAGGGCCATCACCACGTCGTTCACCGTGACGCCGAAGGCGTTTTTGACCTGTTTGACGTCGTCGAGGGGAAGGCTGGAGAAGGCGAACCGCCGGTGGGCGGAGACCGGGCCGCTGAAAGGCGTCCGGGGGACGGGCATGCGGGGCATCGAGGGCAGGTCGGCGGTGCCGTACAGGCGGCCGGTCAGGTCGCGGGTGAGCCGCGAGACCAGCCCCGCCCCGGGCAGCTGGGAGACCACCGGGATCTCGTCCAGGCGCGGCACCGCCTCGGCCAGGAACCGCACCAGGTGGACCGGGTTGACGACGGCCTTGGCCACTCCTCTGGCGATCATCTCCTCCGTGCCGATCCGCTCCTCCGGCTCGCGCGGGGGTGCCATGGTGACCTCCGCGGGCTCCGGTGAGACGTCCAGCAGGGAGGCGAGCACGTCGGCGCCGGTGACACCGTCGACCGCCGCGTGGTGGACCTTCGTGTACAGGGCCGTCCGGTCACCGGCGAGGCCGTGGATCAGGTACATCTCCCACAGGGGCCGCCGCCGGTCGAGGGGGCGGGCGTGCAGCCTGGCCACCTGTTCGCCGAGTTGCTCGTCGCCGCCCGGCGCGGGCAGTGCGATCTCGCGCACGTGGTAGTCGAGGTCGATCCTGGTGTCCTCGGTCCAGTACGGGTGGTCCAGGCCGAGCGGGACGAAGGCGAGCCGCAGCCGCAGCGGCGGGGCCAGATGGAGGCGGCGGGCGAGCAGGGAGAGCAGCCGGGTGCGCGACAGCTCGCCGGACAGGATCGCCAGCCCCCCGATGTTCGCCACGTTCGTCGAGGTCTCGAAGTTGAGGAACTGCGTGTCCACCGCGCTCAGTTGCCGCACCGTCTACCTCCGGTAGGTCCTGCTTCCATGCTGCTCCCGGCCGGTCGTCAGGGCCAACGCCCCCAGGACGGCGAGCACGACCACTGAGATCAGGAACAACGCCGGCGGGATGAGCAGGAGCACGATCGTGAAGGCGACGATCTCGCTGATCAACTGCAACACCGCAGTGCTGTGCCCTGATTCGTCCGCCGCTACACCGTATTCCAGCGAACGAGTTTCAGCGCGAGATGGAGTTCCAGTCTGTGGGCGCCGTCCTTGAGCCGGCGGCCGGTCAGCTCCTCGATTCTGGTCAGACGATAATAGAGGCTCGTGCGGTGCAGGTGGAGCCGGCGGGCGGTCTCCTGGGCGTCTCCCCCGGTGTCGAGGTAGGTCTCCAGGGTCAGGGTGAGCGCCGGGTGCTCCTTCAGCGGGGCCAGCGGGGTGTCGGCCTGGGCGACCGGGAGGGCGGACGATCCGGCGAGCAGCCGGTAGACACCGAGCCCGGCCCAGTGGGCGACCGGTCCGAGCGCGGGCTCGGCCGCCGCGGCGCGGGCCGCGGTGACCGCCTGGGCGTACGCCTCGGCGGCCGAGTCGAGCCCCGCGTGGACGTCGCTGACCCCGGCGTTCCCGCCGGTCCTGGCGCTCAGCCGTTCCCCCAGCGACTGGGGATCCTCACCGCGGTTCAGCAGCAGGACGGCGTGCCGGTCGAGGACCGTGAAGGCCGGGGGCCGGCCGGTCCGGGAGACCTCGACGGCGACCGCGTCGCGCAGGACGGCCGGGTCTCCCCGCAGCGCCAGCAGGCGCAGCGGTCCCTCACCGAGCACCCCGGCCGCCCGCCGTACGGTGAGCTCGCCGGTGAGCAGCTGGCGCAGGGTGTGGGAGCTGCCGCCGTCGTCGAGCAGGGCGGCGATGGCGGCGGCGTCGCGCACGGCCCTGGCCTCCTCGGCCGGTGTCAGCGGTCCCTCGCCCTCGATGATCCACAGGTAGCCGACGCGGCGGTCCTGGTGGAGCAGGGGAACACAGAGCCGGGCCGCCATGCCCAGACCGGGGTTCTCCGCGACCCGGACCGGCTCCCGGGTCGCGGCCACCCCGTGCGCCTCCTGCCAGGCTCCCACCTCCGCCGGGACCGAACGCGACAGGATGGCGTGGGCCCGGACCTGGTCGACCTCACCGTGGTGCGCGCTGTGCGCGACGACCCGTCCTTCCAGGTCGTCCACGGACATGCCCCGGCCGAGGGCCGCGGCGAGCGACTCCAGAAGGTCCTGAACGTCATCCGCGATCACCCCTCGATCCTACAGATGTAGGAACGATCTCCACCGGCGGCACGATGACTCGTCCCGGCGCGGGCCGTAGCGTCGCACTCATTAGCCCGTGCATCGGCCCGTGCAAATGTGATTGCATCTGTTCTTGCATCGGCCCGTGCGCCACACCGCGCCGTCATCGTGGGGAGGGAACCGCCGTGGAGCAACGCAGCCGCGTCGCCCCCTGGGCGTCGCCCCGGGCGCGGGCGCGCCTGACCGAGCTGGAGTCGGAGGTGGCGGGGCTGGGGCTGGAGGGCGTCGTCCGCCTTGTCGACGCCGTGCTCGCCGAGCACCGGGGCCGCCTCGACGAGGACGGCGTGGTCCTGTACGCGGGCACCAACACCATGAGCGAGCGGGCACGGGCGGCCTACGAGATCTCCCTGGGCGGTCGCCCGTCGACGGGCTGGCCGGGCGAGAAGCCGCAGACCGGCCTGGACGAGGTGGACGTCCTGGAGGTGCTCGCCCCGCTCCAGGTCGCGGCCGTGATGGGCGGCGCGTTCGCCGAGGTGCGGCTGCAGAGCGCGACGCTGGCCACCCTCGCCTGCTACGGCGCGTTCACCCGCCCGGGTGACACGGTCGCGCTCCTGCCGGAGAGCGCCGGCGGGCACGCCGGCCACCACGCCCGGGGCACCGCCGCCATCAGGGGCCTGCGGGTGGCCGACCTGCCCTACGACGCCGGCCGGTTCGACGTCGATCACGCGGCCCTGCCGGCGTTCCTGCGTGAGCACCGGCCCGCCCTGGTGATGATCGGGGCCGGTCTGATGCTCTTCCCGTACGACGTCGCGCGGATCCGCGCGGCCTGCGACGCGGCGGGGTCGCTGCTGCTCTACGACGCCTCGCAGGTGGCGGGCCTGGTCGCGGGCGGGCGGTTCCAGCAGCCACTGGAGGAAGGCGCTCACCTGCTGACCATGTCGACCTACGCGTCCTTCGGCGGCCCGCCGGGCGGAGCCGTGATCACCCGTGAAGAGGATCTCGCCCACCGGGTGTCGTCGGTCGCCCATCCCGGCCTGACCGCCAACTACGACGCGTCCCGCCTGGCGCCGCTGGCCGTCACGGCCGCCGAGCACGCCGCGGGAGGCCCGGACCACGCCGACCGCTGCATCGCCAACGCCGCCGCGCTGGCCGGAGCGCTGCACCGCGAGGGCTTCGCCGTGGCGGCCCCCGGCCGGGGCTGGACCGCCTCGCACCAGGTGGCGGTGGACGTCGCGGCGTTCGGCGGAGGGGACGAGGCGGCCCGCTCGCTGGCGGAGGGCGGCATCTATCTCGGTGGCGCCACCCTGCCCGGCCAGCCCCCGGGCGAGCCCGCGCGGGGGCTGCGGCTGGGCACCCAGGAGGTGACCCGTCGCGGCTTCGGCCCGGAGGCCATGGGAGAGGTCGCGGCGCTGATGCGCCGCCTGCTCGTCGACGGCCACCCGCCGGTCAAGATCCTTCAGGAGGCGATGGCCCTGCGCCGCGCCGTCTCATGAGCCCGGACCGGCCCGCTCGACCCCCGGGGGCACGCCCCCTGGCGGGCCGGTCCGTCAATACCGCCGCCCCCGCACTCCCCCGGCGGATCTGCCCGCGAACCCCCCACGCGGGCAGGTCATCCCCCGCCCCCCTGCGGACCGGCCGCCCGTCCCTCCGGGGCGGCCGGTCCGCCGCCCGTTCCCCGAGGCCCCGATTCCTGCCCGCCGGGCCCGCACCGGACGTGCCGGGCCGTGCGCGGGTCAGACCGCGTAGCCGTACTGGTCGGGCCAGCGGGCGGCGGCGGGGGCCAGCTCGCGGGCGGCGAGGTTCGGCCAGTGCGGGTTGCGCAGCAACTCTCGGCCGAGGAGGACCGCGTCGGCCCGGCCGGAGGAGATGATCTCCTCAGCCTGGCGGGGATCGGTGATCTCGCCCACCGCGCCGACGGGGAGGTCCGTCTCCGCCCGCACCCGGGCCGCGAACGGCACCTGGTAGCCGGGGCCGGTGGGGATGCGGGCCCCGGCGACGTTGCCGCCGGTGGAGACGTCGAGCAGGTCGACGCCGTGGGCGAGCAGGTCCTTGGCGAAGCGGACGGTGTCGTCGGCGGTCCAGCTCTCGCGGTCGTCCAGGGGGTCCTCGTCCAGCCATTCGGTCGCCGAGATGCGGAAGAACACCGGCAGCTCGTCCGGCCAGACCTCGCGCACCGCGTCGACCACCCGGAGCGCGAACCGGGTGCGGCCCTCGTAGGAGCCGCCGTAGGCGTCGGCGCGGCGGTTGCTGAAGGGGGACAGGAACTCGCCGATCAGGTAGCCGTGCGCGCCGTGCACCTCGGCCACCTGGAAGCCGGCCGCCAGCGCCCGCCGCGCCGCCGCGGCGAAGTCGCCGACGATCCGGTCGATCTCCGCGACGTCCAGCTCCGTGGGGACGGGGTGGCCCTGCTTGAAGGGGATCGGGCTCGGCGCGACCGGCTGCCAGCCGTGCTCTCCGGAGCCGGTGGGCCCGCCGCCCTGCCAGGGACGGCGGGTGGACGCCTTGCGTCCGGCGTGCGCGAGCTGGATGCCGGGCACCGCGCCGTACTCGCGCAGCAGGCGGGTGACGCGGGTGAACGCCTCCTGCTGGCGGTCGTTCCAGATCCCGAGGTCCGCGGGGCTGATCCGGCCCTCGGGCGTCACCGCGGTGGCCTCCGTCAGGATGAGACCGGCGCCGCCGACCGCGCGGGCGGCCAGGTGGGTGAGGTGCCAGTCGGTCGGCACCCCCTCCTCCGGCCCCTGGACGGCCGCGGAGTACTGGCACATGGGGGCCATCCAGACCCGGTTGGGGACGGTGAGATCGCGCAGCGTCAGGGGTTCGAACAGGGCGCTCACGGTGGTGCTCCTTCTGGGGGCTCTTCGCAGCTGTCGCGGACGGCCCGGGCGGCACCCCGGACGCCGGTTAATACGATAAGCTACGTACTACGACAAATGTCAAACTACGACCTTCGTCGTACAATCGAGCGGTCCGCAGGAGAGGAGGGATCGTGCCGAACGCATCCGTCAGGGCTCTGGAGCACCCCACGTGCGAGGAGATCCGGCTGGAGGACGTGCTGCACGCGCTGTCCGACTCGATGCGCCTGAAGATCGTGCGCTACCTGTCGCGGCTGCCGGAGGGCGAGGAGGCCGTCTGCTCGGCGATCGAGCTGGCGATCACCAAGTCGACCACCACCCATCACTTCCGGGTGCTGCGCGAGGCCGGGGTGATCAACCAGGTCTACCGGGGCACGGCCAAGATGAACGCGCTGCGCCGCCACGACCTCGACGCCCTCTTTCCCGGGCTGCTCGACGCCGTCCTCGGCGCCGACGCCGCCCAGCGGGAACGCACCGGCTGACCGTGCCCGTCTCCGCGGGCCACGAAGCCCGGCGAGCCGGCGGAAGGCCGCGGGGCTTCGTGGCCCCGGACGAAATGTCGGTGGCGCGGAGTACGGTCCCGGCATGTGCCGCAGCATCAAGACCCTTCGTGAGCCCTACGCCGACGAGGTGACCGGCGACGACGTCCGGGCCGCCGCGCTCCAGTACGTCCGCAAGGTGTCGGGGTTCCGTTCCCCGTCGGCCCGCAACGCCGAGGCGTTCGAGCGGGCCGTGGACGCGGTGGCCGCCGCCACCCAGACCCTGCTGGACGAACTCCGGATCAAACAGACCTCCCGGAGCTGACCACGAGCGCCGGCGGCTGCGGATGGTGGCGCACTCCGGTGTGCGATGGGGGCGGAGACCACGCCGCAGCCGGCTGCCCCCGGCGGCGCGTTCCGGGCGGCGATCACCGGGCGGATCGTCCCACCGGGCGGGCGGCGGTGCCGCCCGCCCGCGGTCCCGAGGGTCAGCGGCGGGCGGCCGAGGAGCGCATGAGCCTGCTCACCGCGAAGACCACCCCGCCCACCAGAGCGACGATCAACGCCCACTTGAGCAGCGTGAAGGCGAAGCCCAGAATCGGGCCGAGCAAGAAGAAGGCGAGCACCACGGCCGCCACGATCAGAAGGATTCGTCCCATGTGCTCCACGCTAGGGCCTGCCCGAGGCCGGCGGCAGGGCCGCGAGCCGATGTCAGGGTCAAGCCAGGGTTTCCCCTCAGGGCGGCCCTGACCTCCCCGTTCCGCCTTCCCCGAGCCGGTTCCCCGTCCGGCTCGGGGAAGGCGGAACGGAGGCCGGCTCAGCCGAGGACGGCGCGACCGCCCACCAGCGGCAGCGTGACGGAGCTCGCCCCCGGCTCGACCGAGACACCGGTCCCGGCGGGCAGGCGGAGGGTGAAGTCGCGGTCGGTGGAGATGAGCACGACGCCGATCCGGTGACCGGCCTTGACGACGTAGTCGCCCGGCTGGAGGTCGAAGCGGAAGTCGTGGAAGCGTCCCTCCCGCAGCAGGTCGGTACGGGAGGCGGAGTGCCGGTTGCGGACGTCGAGCCAGCCCCTGGTGATGATCTTGTAGGGGGCGGTCGTCGTGACGTGCTCGGCCAGGCGTGCGCAGCCGGTGTCGCCCGGCACGCCCTCGCCGTAGCAGACCGGGGTGGCGCCGTAGGCGACGCGGCCGTAGGCGCGGGTGTCGGTGCCGTAGTCGACGAGCAGCGCCGTGAGGTACGGCGAGCGCCCGCCCCGGAACGCCGCCCGGATCGCGACACGCGGGGTGCCGGACAACCGTGCCCCGGCGGGCAGCGGGGCGGACAGGTAGGCCAGGCGGTTCGGGTCGGTCGCGGCAGTGTTCTCGGCGTTCTCGGCGTTCTCGGCGTTCTCGGCGTTCTCGGCGAGCTGCTCGGCGGTGCGGACGTTCTGGTCGGTGAAGGACTCGACGGTGCGTTCCCGGGAGCGGCCGGGGCCCAGGGTCCCGTTGCCGCCGCCGGTGCCGGCGGCCAGGTGGAGGCGGACGTCGCGGGTGCCCGGCAGCGGCCAGGCGGCGTGCCGGGCCCACTGGCCGGGCCCGTACTCCACATCGGCCTGGGGCTCGTCCATGATGCCGTTGCGCAGACCGTACAGGTGGAAGTCGAACCACCGGTGGAGCTGGCGCAGCCACTCGGCGTTGCGTCCGGCGAAGGAGAACGGGTTGACGTGGGCACCCTGGTGGAGCCAGATCTTCCGGGGCACGCCCCGCGCGCCGAGGGCGTTCCACCACTGGACGGCCTGCTTGGTCTTGACGTTCCAGTCGTTGAGGCCGTGCACCAGGAAGACGGCCGCGCGAACCTTGCGGACGTCGTTGAGATAGTTGCGCCGGTCCCAGAAGCCGGAGTAGTCGCCGGTGACGCGGTCCTGCTCCTCCTTCATCCGGTCGATGAGCGCCCCGCAGGCCCGTGCGCCGTCCTGCCGGGTCAGCACGTAGCGGGCGAGCACGTCGGCGTCCTCCCCCTGGTAGCCGCCGGGGGCCACCACGGCGCCGTTGGCGCGGTAGTAGTCGTACCAGGAGGAGATGGCCGCGATCGGCACGATCGTCTTGAGCCCCCTGACGCCGGTCGCCGCGACGGCGTTGGGGAGCGTGCCGTTGTAGGAGACGCCGATCATGCCGACGTTCCCGGTGGACCAGCCGGCTCCGATCTCGTGGCCCGCGGCGTCGAAGCCCCTGGCCCGGCCGTTGAGCCAGTCGATCACGGCCTTGGGCCCGGCGGTCTCGTTGGCCAGGCCGGTGGTCGGGCAGCCGGTCGCGCGGCCCGAGCCGAGGTTCTCCACCAGCGCGACCGCGTAGCCGCGCGGCACGAAGTAGTTGTCGTAGTAGCCGGGGAAGGGCGGCGCGACCGCGCGGGCCGCGCTGAGGTCGTCGGTGCCGAACATCTCCCCGCGCAGGTCACGGAACTTGTCGCGCCGGTACTCCATGCCCGCCGGGTCGGAGCCGTCGAGGTCGACGACGTGGTTGGGCACCTCGTTGCCGCCCGCGTAGTAGGGGCTGGCCTCCAGGATGACCGGGACCTTCAGCCCTTCGGCGGTCGCCCGGGGCCGCATGATGTCGACGGCGACCCGGTCGGGGTGTCCGTCGGCGTCGCTGTCGACCCCGGCGACCTCGACGAACACGGTCTCGGTCAGCGCCTCGGCGCGTGAGTGGACCGGTTCGGTCTCCTGCTCACCGCCCGGTGCGGTCACCGGCGACGCGGCGGGCACCGGCACGGGCGGACCGGCGGCCTGCCCGGAGGGCATCGGCGCGGGCACCGGACCGGGCGGCCCGGCGGGCACCGGCGCGGGCGACGTTGTGAGCGACTTGACGGGCACCGAAGCGGGCACCGCGGCGGCCTGCCCGGAGGGCATCGGGCCGGACGCCGCGGCGGCGGGCGGCGCGGCGACCGTGCCGGAGGGCACGGCCACCGCGAACGCCACGAGGACTGCCTTCCACCTTCTCATCACGGAGATCTCCAGAGGGTCGGTCGAATCTGACGGCTCCGGTCAATCTCCTGCGAGCGATCTTGACCTGCAGGATCGAAGGTATAACGAAAGGACGGCTATTTCGCGTTACGCGCCAGCTCCAGCGCGTATTCGGGGAACCAGTCGCCCGCCTTGGGCTCGCCGCGGTGGCACTCGCCGTCCGACTCCCCCGGCCGTTTGACCCACAGGAAGGCGTCCACCCGGTCGAGGCCGGTCTCGGTGGTCGGCGTCGTGCCGAGCGCGCGGCCCTTCGGGTTGCACCAGGCGTCGTCGCCCTGGGCACCGCGCGCCGGGCCGTTGCCGTTGCGGGAGGTGTCGATGACATAGCGCACCCCGCCGAGCCCCTTGGAGAGCCGCTCGGCGACGGCGACGCTCTCCTCGACGGTGAAGAAGTTGCTGACGTTGAAGGCGAAGCCGTCGGCCTGCGGCACCCCGGCCCGGCGCATGGGCTCGATCCAGTCGTCCGGGTTCTTGATCCAGCCGGCGTTGCCCGCGTCGACGTAGACCCGGGCGTTGGGCTGCTTCTTGAGGGTCTCCACCGCGTTGCGGAGCAAGTCGAGACGCTCGCCCGCCTGCCCGCCGTGGGTGCAGTTGTCGAGGATGTGGGCCAGCGCGTCGGGCTCGACCACGACCCAGGCGTGCCGGTCGCCGATGCCCTCGGCGAAACGGGCGATCCAGGACCGGTACTCGGCGGCGCTCGCGGCGCCGCCCGCGGAGAACTGCCCGCAGTCGCGGTTGGGGATGTGGTACGCCACCAGCACCGGCACCCGGCCCGCCTGCCGGGCCTTCGAGGTGATGTCGGCGACCCTGCCGTGCGGGTCCGGGTCACCGATCCAGATCGCGTTCGGCCGGTCGGCGATCTTGCGGATCAGCCCGGCCTCCTCGGTGCGGCCCGCCGCCTCCAGCCTGCGGACCTCCTGGGCGGCGGCCCCGTCGGGGTCGACGTAGAAGTCACGGGCCTTGGACGGCGGGGAGAGCGTGGAGTCCGTCGGGCCGTCGGAGACCTTGGGAGCGGCGGAGGGGGCGGGATCACCGGTGCAGCCGCTCCCCGCCAGGGCGAGGGCCAGCACGGCGACGGTGAGGCCGTACCTGTTCATCGAACTCCTTGGATGTGCACCCAGCGGGCCGGGGACGGGGTCCCCCTCTTCGTGACTCCGAACAACATGTACCAACCTGGAGGCACCAGCGCGGGATTCTCGGGGATCGTCACGATGATCCCACTGTTCACCCGGGTGAAGTCCAACCTGATCGAGCGCTGCTCCACGTCGGTGACGTGGGTGACCGCGCTGGGCCGCATCAGGCGCACCTGGTCGATGCGCTCGGCGTCGGGTGTCTTGAACCCCGCCCTGCGTCCCAGGACCACGCTCTGGCGGCCGTCGGTGAAGACCGGCGCCTTCTCACCGTTGTGCAGGTACGTCGGGGTGTAGAGCTCGATCCGCTGGTCGAACGTGCCGGGGATCGAGCCCGCCTCGTCGCCGAAGAGCGGGTCGGAGCCCATGCTGAGCACCCGGCCGTCGGGCAGCAGCAGCCCCTCGGCGTGGTAGTTGCGGCCGACCGCGGGCGCCGCGGCCTCGCGGAAGGCGTTGACCGCCGGGTCGTAGACCTCCGCGCGCAGCACGTCGCTGGCCCCCCGCCCCCGGTAGTCCCCGGAGCCGTTGAAGGAGAACACGGTGTCGTCCGGGAGCAGCACCGCGGACGGGTAGCGCACCGGGTGGGACAGGTCGGGTCCGCGCACGTAGCGGGGATCCGGCCGGCCGAGGTCGACGATGGCGGTCCTGGCGGTGGAGTTGGGCAGGCCCGGCTGGCGCTCCCCGACCGGGCCGCCGCCCATCACCATGACCCGCTGGTCCTGGGCGGGCGGCAGCAGCACCGAGGCGCCGGTCTCGTTGAGCTCGGGCTCCGGGAGCCCGGGGACCGGGGTGAACGCCTCCATCTCGTCGGGCGCCACGCCGCCGATGCCCCCCGGGGTCTTCACCGGGTGATCGCTGTCGTGGCGGTAGTCCCAGATGCCGGGAGGCCGCAGCTCCAGCTGGCCGGGACCGTACCCGGCGCTCATCCCGGAGAAGAACAGGGTGTCGTCCTGGAGCAGGAACAACGCGGGATAGGTGGGGAAGAACCGCTTCGGGCCGGGCCGCCAGGTCTTGGTCCTGGGGTTGTAGATCTCGTTGTCCCTGGTGACCTGCCCCACGGTGTCCAGGCCGGAGACCGTCATCACCCTGCCGTCGGGCAGGGCGGTCAGGGTGGGGTACCAGCGGCCCTCGGCCATGTCCTGGACCTTGATGTAGCGCTCGGCCACGGGGTCGAACTCGTAGGCGTCCTTGATGCCCTGGAAGTCCTGCTTCTCCATCGTCATGCCGCCGCCGATGGCGTACAGGTTGCGCTTCTCCCGCCCCCTGAGCCCCTGGATGGCGTACTTGACGGAACCGGGCCGCGCGTCGAGGACGCCCGCGGCGCCATCGGCCACCGACTCGACGAAGACCTTGGTCTCGCTGGGCGTGACGCGGACCCGGCCCGGGATTCCGGTCTCGACCTTCCTGGCCGGCGGCACGGTGATGTGGGCGAGGGTCCGGTAGACCTGCCCGCCGGGCGCGGTCAGCAACGTGCCGGGGTGCAGGTGTCTGGGCCTGGCGTCGGGATCCTCGTTCTTCACCGTCACCGCGCCCGCGGCGCGTTTGACCTTGGCCTTGAGCACCTCGAACCGCTGGGTGCCGCCCGCGATGAGGAGGTTGCCGTCGGGCAGCATCACGTGGCCGGCGCAGAAGAAGTCGACGGGGGTGTCGATCATCTTGAACTCGCCGGGCCCGCCCTGCTTCGCCGGGTCCCAGAGCAGGGTCTTGAAGGTTCCCTTGGCGAAGTTGGCGGCGTTGTTGCCGGAGCCGGCGACGATGAGCACCTTGCCGGTGCGCAGCAGGGCGGCGTGGATGGCGTTGACCTTGAACTCCTCGGGCACGTCGAGGAAGGTCCAGTGGCCGTGGGTCGCCTTGTAGTCGTCCCGGTTGATCTGGTACTCGTGCCACTTCCTGGAGGCGAACCCGGTGACCGCGGGCAGGTTGACCGCGAGGACCACCGCCACCACGGCCGCCCCGGCCAGGTTCTTGCGCAGCCTGCTCACAGCTCACCCCGCACGGCCACGGCGGCCCGCGACGCCTTGGCGGCCCGCAGGTTCCAGGCCCAGGTCACCAGCGGGCCAAGGCAGATCGTCAGGGCGAGGATCGCCCAGAGGGTCATGACCGCGTGCACGTGGCCGGTCCAGAACACGGTCGCCAGCAGCCCGCCGCCGAAGATCACCGCCCACCACAGGTGGATGCGGAAGGTGGCGATCTGGTCGGGGCTGGCGGAGTCCCCCTTCGGGGTGACCACGAACTTGCTGGGCCTGCGCAGCGCCGCCCCGATCAGCGAGGTCACGTAGATGGGCGCCGACAGCGCCGACATGACCATCCCGGCCACCCCGGAGGAGCCCTCGGGCTCGTGCGGGCTGACGTTGTGCCGCCGGTTCCAGGTGTAGAGCATGACCTGCAGCAGCGCGGCGTCGCCGTACAGCATGAGCCACATGTCCATCGGGACGGTCACACCGGAGCCTCCGACGGCCATGAACAGCGTCGCGCTCACCCCGGCCAGCAGCCAGTTGAGCGCGGACATCGGGTAGAAGGTGACCATGAGGCTGTAGTTGAAGAACCGGCCGGGCGACAGCCTGGGGGCGGCCTTCCAGAACTGGGTGAGCAGCGTCTCGTAGGTGCCGCGGCTCCAGCGCAGCTGCTGGGAGAAGAAGTCCGTCCACGACGACGGCCCCTCCCCCACCGCCAGCACGTCGGGGGTGTAGACCGACATCCAGCGCTGCCCGGTCTCCGGGTCGCGTGCGCGGTGGAACTCGATGCCGGTGGCCATGTCCTCGGTGATCGAGTCGTACAGGCCGCCGATCTGCTTGAGAGCACGGATGCGCACCGCGTTGTTGGTGCCGACGAACATCGGCGCGCCGTAGCGGTTGCCGGCCCGCTGGATGAGGGAGTGGAACAGGAACTGCTGGCTCTCGGCCGCCTTGGTGACCCCGCTGTCGTAGTTCCCGTAGACCTGGGGGCCGACGACGAAGGCCACCCGCGGGTCGCGGAAGTAGCCGAGCATGCGCTCGCAGAACTCCGGGAGCGGGACGTGGTCGGTGTCGACGGAGACGAAGAAGTCGTAGTCGTCGCCGTGCGCGGCCAGCCAGCTGTTGTAGTTGCCGTGCTTGGTCTTGGCCCGGAACGCCCCCTTGGGCTGGTTCCACTCGGGTACGCCCTTGCGGCTGAAGTGGTGGGCACCCAGCCAGTCGCACAGCTCATGGATGTCGGGGTCGTCGCCCTCGTCGAGCAGCCAGACGTCGAGCACGCCGTCATGGCGGATCTTCAGGGCCGCGGACAGGGTCTCCCGGACCATCTCCAGGGGTTCCTTGCCGGGTACGCAGGTGGTGATGAAGGCCACCCGGGTGCCGGGCTCCGGCGCGACCGGGACGGGGTCGCGGGCGGCGAGCATGGCGTGCACGTTGGAGACCACGCTGACCAGGCGGAAGACCTCGATGCAGGCGATCGTCACGAGCATGATCCGGTCGGCGACCGGCAGGTACCACGGCACCCCGCCGTAGGGGTCGGGACGCACGGTCCAGTGCTCGGGCAGCAGCAGCCACACCATCAGGGTGAACTCCACCACGAGCGCCGCCACCATCAGCAGCACCGCCCTGACCCGGTGCGGTTCGCTCGCCAGCAGGGAGCGGTACCGGACGCGGTACGGCACTCCCGGCTCCGGCTCGGTGACGGGCCCGGCGAGCTTGCTGAACCTCTCGTAGTCGTAGGGAACGGGTTTCGCGACGCCGGTCGGGACGCTCATCGGCCCGGCGACCTCAGGACACGCGAAAACAAGCCCGGTAGCACTGTTCCCCCAGCGAGATAGCGGCGGGCGTGACGCGCATCGGCACAGTCAAGAGAGGCCCGCATGGCGGTAAATCGTGACACATCATATTGGGCGGAATAAGACTGATCTCACCCTTCACGAAGGTGCACCCGTTCACCTTCGACCACGCAGGTCACGGCCCCACCACCGCCGACGGCACTTTCCCGTCACTTTTCGCCTGATTCGCAATGGAACGCTCCAGCATGAGCGTCCCGAATAGGACAATCCACTCCTAACCGCCCACCAGGGGCGGCGACCGGCCGGTGATGGCCGGGAAAACCCGTACGAGCACAAGATCCGGATCTGGCAGGCTGGGCGGATGGAAGTCAGGTACGTCCCGGATCATTCTGTGCTGTCGGTGGTGACCGGCTCGCGCGCCTACGGATTGGAGACCGCGGAGTCCGACGTCGACCGGCGCGGCGTCTTCGTGGCGCCGACCCGGCTGTTCTGGCGGCTGGCGAAGCCCCCCACGCACGTCGAGGGGCCGCTGCCCGAGCAGTTCTCGTGGGAGGTCGAACGGTTCTGCGGGCTGGCGCTGGAGGCGAACCCGACGGTCCTGGAGTGCCTGTGGTCACCCGTCGAGCACGCGTCCCCGGCGGGCGAGGAGCTGATCTCCATCCGCCGGGCGTTCCTGTCCGCGCGTGCCCACCAGACCTTCACCCGGTACGCCGACGCCCAGTTCCGCCGCCTGAACCCGGAGCGGCCCCGCTGGAAGCAGGCCATGCACATGATCCGGCTGCTGCTGAGCGGGCTGCACCTGGTCGCGCACGGCGAGCCCCTGGTCCGGATGGACGAGCACCGCGACCGCCTGCTGGCGGTGCGGCGCGGCGAGGTGCCGTGGGCCGAGGTCGACGCCTGGCGGACGGAACTGACGGCGAGGTTCGACGGGGAGAGCGTGCTGCCCGCCGAGCCCGACCGGCGGCGTGTGGAGGATTACCTGGTGAGGACGAGGGAGGCGGCACTGTGACCGTGGACGGCCGTACGACGACCATGGACGCGAGAGACGCGAGGAACACGAACGCGCGAGGGGTGGCGTCGTGACCGTCGTCCTGCCCGCCTGGCTGCCGGAGATCCCCGCCGAACAGGCCCACCCGGCGGCCTTCGCCACCGTCAGCGGCGCGCACCTCTATGGCTTCCCCTCCATCGACTCCGACGTCGACCTACGCGGTGTCCACATGCTGCCGTTGACGGAGGTGATCGGCCTGCGCACCGGCGAGGAGACCCTCACCCGCTCCTGGGAGCGGGACGGCGTCGAGGTCGACCTGGTCACACACGACCTGGCGAAGTTCTGCCGGCTGCTGCTGCGCCGCAACGGCTACGTGCTGGAGCAGCTGCTCTCCCCGCTGGTGGTCACCACCTCGCCGGTCCACCGCGAGATGGTCGCCCTCGCCCCCGGCTTCGTCACCCGCCACCACGCCCACCACTACCTGGGCTTCGCCCGCACCCAGTGGCGGCTGTTCGAACGTTCCGGCGAACTCAAGCCGCTGCTGTACACCTTCCGCGTGCTGCTGACCGGTCTCCACCTGATGCGCAGCGGGGAGGTGGAGGCCGACCTGACCCGGCTGACCGGCGGCCCGGCCTACCTCGGCGACCTGGTCGAGGCCAAACGCTCGGCCGAGCACGGCCCGCTCCCGCCCGGCGGCCCGGACCGGGAGACCGTGGCCGGCGACGTGGCCCGGCTGACGGCGGAACTGGAGGAGGCCCGGGACACCTCCCACCTGCCCGACACGGCGTCGGCGGGCGAGGCCCTGCACGACCTGGTCGTCCGCACCCGCCTGGCCGCGCTCCCCCGTACGGCCGGTGACCCCCGCGCCTGACCGCGGAACCCCGTACGGCCGGTGACCCCCGCGCGGGGCCGGGGAACCCGCCCCGCTCCGGGCTCCCCGGTTCGGGCTCCCCGCTCCGGGCTCCGGGACGGCGGTCACCGGGCTCCCGGACCTGAGCGGCTAACGCGTCCGGCGGGGGAACCCGCCGTCGTGAAGCATCTCCCACCAGCTCTCCAGCATCGGCACGTCACCGGTGTCGACGCGCTCACCGGGCCGGGGGACGGCGAGGCGGACGTCCCGGGCCTTGGCCTCCCGCCACAGGCGGTCGACCGGCTCGGCCCACGGGTGGGCGGCGAGGGTGAAGGTCGCCCAGTGCACCGGAAGCATGAGCCGCCCGCCCAGGTCGAGGTGGGCGGTGACCGCCTCCTCGGGGGTCATGTGGATGTCGGGCCAGGCGGGGCTGTAGGCGCCGATCGGCAGGAGCGTCAGGTCGAAGGGGCCGTAGGCGGCGCCGATCCCGGCGTAGCCGTCGAAGTATCCGGAGTCTCCGGCGTAGAAGACCCGTTTGGCGCGACCGGCGATCACCCACGAGCCCCACAGGGTGACGTTCCGGTTGAGGGTGCGTCCGGAGAAGTGCCGGGCGGCGGTGGCGGCGAACCGCAGACCGGCGACCGTCGTCTCCTCCTCCCAGTCGAGCTCGACGATCCGAGAGGCGGGCACGCCCCACCGCTCCAGGTGGGCACCGATCCCCAGCGGCACCAGGAACGGCGCGGTCTGCAGCGCGGTGAGAGCGCGGACCGTGGCGCGGTCGAGGTGGTCGTAGTGGTCGTGCGAGATCACGACGGCGTCGAGCGGCGGCAGCCCCGCCAGCGGCCCCGGCAGCGGGTGCAGGCGGCGCGGGCCGACCAGCTGGGAGGGCGAGGCCCGCCTGCTCCACACCGGGTCGAGGAGCACGCGGCGGCCCTCGATCTCCAGCAGCGCGGTGGCGTGGCCGTACCAGATGACGCTCAGCCCGTCGGGGGACGGCCCGCCGGAGGGTGAGGCGACCACCGGGATCCTCGCCGCCGGGCGGCGCTGCCCGCGGTTGAGGAACATGTTCCAGACCAGTTCGCGCGCGCTCTGCGGCGACGGCGCCTCGGCGCCCGGCGTGGCGTTGCGGAAGACGCCGTCGCGGAACTGCGGCGAGCGGCGCATCCGTTCCAGCCGCTCCCCCGCCGCCCGGCCGCCGAGCTCGGCCGGGACGTCCTTCAACGCCCATCCGGCCGCGGCCAGCGCCAGCCCGCCCGCGACGGCACGCCCGATCGATCTGCTTGTCGCCATCCGCTCCACGCTCCTGAGGTAGCCCGCCGACAGAACGGTCTCGGCCCCGCCGGTGTTCCCGCTACGCACCGGATCCGCTCCGAGCCCGCGCCGGGTCTGTGCCGAGCTCGCGCCGGATCCGCTTCGGGGCCGCGCCGGGCGGCACCGTACGCGAAGCACCCGGACCGGCCCCACCGCCCGGACCGGCCGCGGCGACGGAGCGGCCATGGCGGCGGAGCAGTCACGACGGCTGGGCGAGATGACGCTCGACCGCGAGGGCTCGCGCCCGTAGTACCGGGAGGTCGCGGAGCGGTCAGGACGGCTGGGCGAGGTGACGCTCGACGGTGGCGACCTTGGACTCCAGGCGACCGTCCTGACCTGCGCGGATGTCGGCCTTGAGCACCAGGCTGACCCGCCCGGCGCGGGACTCGACGGCGGCGACGGCGTCCTTGACGACGGACATCACCTGATCCCAGTCCTCGCCCTCGACGGTGGTGAACATGGCGTCGGTCCGGTTCGGCAGACCCGAGGCGCGGACCACGCGGACAGCCTCGGCGACGAGCTCGCCGACATCCTCTCCCGTACCGATCGGCGTCACGCTGAACGCCACGAGCACTGACATGGCTCCCCTTCCTCCCGGGCCTTCCCGTCCCGCCCTTAACGGTAGTGGCAGCCTCAGCGCGGGTGGTCGTCAGCGGCCGGGTCCCGCCAGCAGCAACGAATTGAGGGTGCCGTACGCAAGACCTCCCTCAAGGGCTCCACAGGTGCCGTCGGTGAGCAGTTCCCGGGCGGCACGCGCGACCAGCCCGTACGCCGCCTCGGCGATCGAGGACCCGGCACTCGCGCGGGCCACGCCCAACGCCGCGAGCTCGGGCACGGTGAGGGTCCCGGGACCCGCCAGGACGTTCACCGGCGCGGACACCGCGCGCACGAGCGCCGTGACGGCCTCCGCGTCCAGGGCACCGAGGACGAACACCCCGTCGGCCCCGGCTGCCACGTACGCCTCGGCCCGGGCCAGGGTTTCCCTCCGCCATCGCGCGGGATCCCCGGCCGGCAGACGGTGCGTGTCGATCCGGGCGTTGATGAACAGCGGCACACCGGCGGCGTCCGCGGCACCACGGGCGGCCGCGATGCGCTCGGACTGCTCCGGGACGGAACGCAGCGGGGCCGGGCCCGCGCGGAGTGAGTCCTCCAGGTTGACGCCGACGGCTCCGGCCGCGAGCACGCCCCGCACGGTCTCGGCCACACCCTCGGGGTCGGAGGCGTAGCCGCTCTCGATGTCGGCGCTCACCGGGACGTCGACCGCCGCGGCGACCCGGGCGACCAGGTCGAGGCCGCGGTCCCGGTCCAGGTGGTCGCCGTCCCCATAACCCAGGGCCCACGAGACACCGGCGCTGGTGGTGGCGACCGCGGCGGCACCGGCCTCCGCCACGATGCGGGCGGAGGCGACGTCCCAGGCGTTGGGCAGCACCAGCGGCCGGCCCGGGACGTGCATCGAGCGGAACAACAGGGCCTTGTCATGAAGTGTCGTCATGCCGATCATCCCATCAGACGGAACCGGAGGCCGGACCTGACCTGTTTCGAGAAGGCACCGCGGAGTGCCGGACGGGGAGTGCCGCTCCTTCACGTCGGACGGTGCGGCCGCAGGGGTCATCGACCGGCTCGACCAGCCCGGCGGCACGGTCGTCACCCGGCCATGGCGACGTCCCCGACCGGCGGCACGGCCGTCATCCGGCCGCCGTGACGTCCTCGACCGGCAGCACGGTCACCGGGTCCCCGTGGCGTACGGTGCCGGGCCGGGTGACCCGCATGATGACGCCGAACTTGTTCCCGTGCGCGCTGATCAGCCACTTCTGCAGTTCGGGCCAGCGCTCCCGCCCCCGAGGGTCCCAGCTGGGCACGGCGCAGCGGATGCAGGGGCCCGCGTTGTCGCCGGTCACCTCCAGCCTGACCTCGCCGACGGTGATCGCCGTACCGGGGGCCCAGCTCTCCTCGGCGAAGACCGGCGCGACCAGGTCGAGGTGGAGGTTGGGCCGGAACCTGAGCAGGTCGACCGGGGCTCCCAGCTCCTCGCCCAGCGCCTCCAGCGAGGCGGCGACGGTGACGAGCACGGTCGGGCCCCGGTCCTGCTGGCCGTCGGCGGCGCGCAGGCTCAGCGGGGTGCCGAGCGAGTGGGCCAGCGTCTCCGGCAGGGCGGGGTCGTCCCACGCCCAGGCGGTGCCGTCCGGGGCGGTGAGCGTCGGGACGGCGCCGGTGCCGTAGGCGCTGCTCCAGTGGAGCAGCTCCGGCCGCTGCCGCACGGTCAGCACCCGGCCGGCGTGGTTGTCGCGCTCGTCGACGAGCGCGTAGGCCCGGTCACCGGCCAGTCCCCGCTCGTCGAACCGTCCTTCCGGCAGCTCCTCGCCGCGCAGCGACTTCACCGGCCAGCGCAGAATCCGGCCAACCTTCCCGAAATATGACTTCATGAACCAAAAATAGCGATCATATATGGGTGAAGGTAAGAATGCCCCGGACTGTCCTGGAGGCCGAGGCCATCCAGGACGAGCTCAGACCCCTGCTCGACCTGACCGGTCCCGGCCCCCGCGACCCCGCCAGGATCGCGGGGGTGGACGTCGCCTACGACGGAGACCGCCTGGCGGCGGCGGTGACCGTGCTGGACGGGACGACCCTGGAGGTCGTCGAGGAGGTCGCCGTCCACGGGCGGGTGGCCTTCGACTACGTGCCCGGACTGCTGGCCTTCCGTGAACTCCCGGCCCTGCTCGACGCCCTCGACCGGCTGTCCGCGCTCCCGGACCTGGTCGTCTGCGACGGGTACGGGCTGGCCCACCCCCGCCGTTTCGGCCTGGCCTGCCACCTCGGCGTACTGACCGGGCTGCCGGCGATCGGCGTCGGGAAGACCGCCTTCGTCGGCACGTACGACGAGCCGGGCCCCGAGCGGGGCTCCTGGTCCGACCTGCGTCTGGACGGCGACGTCGTCGGCCGTGTGCTGCGCACCAGGGACGGGGTCAAACCCGTCTTCGTCTCCGCAGGCCACCGTGTCGACCTCGACACGGCGTGCCACAACGTGCTGAACCTCACCCTCCGCTACCGCCTCCCGGAGACCACCCGGGCCGCCGACAGGCTCTCGCGGAGGATGCTGACCGAGAACTGTCGCCCGGGCCTGATGGGATCCGAACGGCACGACGAGATGGGATGACAGTGGGCGACAACGAGTGGGCCGAGGACGCCGGCGCCTGGCACGACAGCAACCTGACCGAGATCCGCGAACTGCTGGAGGGCGGGTTCGACCCGGGGCGGCAGCTCCCCTGGTTACGTTCGACGCCCTTACACCAGGCCGCGCAGGAAGGCGCCGTAGGGGTGATCGAGCTGCTGCTGGCCTCCGGCGCGGCGGTCGACCCGGTCGACGCCGACGGCGCCACCCCGCTGTGGGAGGCCGTGCGCCACGGGCACGACGAGGTCGTCAAGCTCCTGCTGGCCGCGGGCGCCGACCCCTGGCGGCCGTGCATCGCCGGCCGCTCCCCCGGTGTCCAGGCGCTCTTCACCGACATGGCCGGCCTGTTCGCGGACCTGCCGGGCGCCCCGCGCATCAGCCCCCGGCTCCGCGAGCTCCAGGACACGGTCGACGCGATGATGTTCTCGTACGAGACCTACAACGAGGAGCTGTGCGTCGCCTTCGTCGGCGGGGTGTCCGAGGAGGATGTCGTCCGCCGTCTGGGCTCGGTGCCCGAGTTGTGCCCGCCGCTGGAGGCCAGCGAGCTGCGCCGGGCCGAGCAGGACTCCCGGATGGAGGTCCTGCGGGTGGGCAGCCCGCCCGGGGGCGGGGTCGTGCTCTTCCAGGCCGACGGCATCCTGCCGGTGCAGGACGGCGTCGGCCGGACGGTCACCTCCGGCGGCGGGGTGCTGGCCGGGGCGTTCCCGTTCGCCAGCCCATCGGTCGACATCTGGCGCGACGGCGTGGCCGTAGCCCGGCCCTCGGTGTACGAGCAGCTCACCGACACCAGCATGATGGAGCTGTGGATGTGCCGATTCGGTGACTGCGGCGCCCATCCCTCCACCGCGACGGAGCGTGCCCTGTCCCTGATGACGCTCCTGACCTCCACGTACATCACCGAAGAGTGGCTGTGGAGCGCGCCGATGCGCCTGGTTCCGGTAACGCTGCGCCGCGCGGACGAGGATGGGTAGAGTCGCACGACCATGAAAAAGCACACGATCGTCGCGATGTGGGAAGAGATACCCGACGACGCGGACGACCTCGCCCTGGTCCGCGGCGGGTTCCGGACCTACCTCTGCCTCTGCGGGAAGTCACTGCCCGACCGGGCCGGCGCCGAACAGCACGCCGCGGAGACCGGCCAGTGCACCACGTGCCTGGGCACCACCACCGAGGACATCGTGCCGGGCTACTCCCAGAAGTGCACGGCCTGCGCCGGGACCGGCCGGCGCGGGGCTCAGCTGACCTGGGAGCTCGCCTACGTCGAGGCCGAGATGACGATCACCGTCCAGGTCGTGCGCGATCTGATCTCCGGCTTCACCGGGCCGTTCCGCCTCTCCCAGGTCGCCGACCTGGTTCGCGACACCCTCCGGCTCCCGGTCGGCCGTCTCCCGGTCGGCCCGCGCGTGCGCGACGTCCTGCGCCAGCTGGAGGCGATGGGCGAGCTGGTGCTGGTCTCCGCCCCCGAGCAACTGCTGCGCGGCACCACGGTCGTGCTCTACAACGACCCCTACTGGGAGCACGTCCGAAACTGACGAACCGGCCCGCCGCCGTCAGGAGCATGGCGGCACAAGGGTCTCGGTGAGACGTCGGCCGGGCGTCCCGTCCGCAAAGCGACCGGCATCGAGCGACAAGTGATGCCGCCCGGACGGGACGTTCCGCCGGCGAAAAACCGCCTCAACTGAATCGTCACCAGGTCCGCCTTTGATCCTTCGTTGATCCGTAGCACGGACTACTGTGCCTCATATGCCGATCGCGCGCTTCTCCGTGGAGAACTACCGATGTTTCCCGAAGGCACAGGAGGTGGAACTCCGTCCGATCACGGTGGTGCTGGGAAAGAACAATTCCGGCAAAAGTGCACTTGTGCGCGCACCCCTGGTGCTGTCCACCGGCGTCCGCACGGACTCCCCACTCCCCTTCGATCTCGATCAGCTCGGCGACGCCGTTCCCGCGTTCCCCGATCTGATCTATGGCACACGCCCGCACGGTGCGGTACGGGTGCGGATGGACTTCGAGGGTGGGGGTGGACAGGCGGAATCTTACGGCTTGGACGCCACCGTTCAGAACGTCAGCGAATGGCAGACCCAGGTGGTCAGTGAACTTGCCCTGCGCGCCGGATCTGAAACTGTTCGGTATGAATGGCTCCACGACGAGGTGCCCTGGGCCGAGGAACGACCCTATGTGTTTAGAATGAACGGTCACGATGCCATAAGGCACAAATTTCGCTTTCAGGGGCTTCTACCAACAGTTGTCCCAATTTCACAAAAACGGCGGGGTGGTGATCTCTCCAGAGCCGCCGATCGGATCCGGGCCGAGTTCGATCGGATCCGGTATCTCGGCCCGTACCGGCAACGACCGGATCGGCTGTATCGGATTCCCTCCAGAGTGGCGGCCGAGGTCGGGGGAAGCGGCGAGGCGACCCTCGGCATTCTCGCGCATGACGTCGTACGGCAACAGGGCTCGCTGATCAAAAAGATCAACGGATACCTGCCCGACAACCTGCCGGGCTGGACTCTGGATGTGAGCGATCAGGGCGGGGGAATGCACTCCGTGGTGTTCCGTTCCACCATCGACGACACCCTGCAGATCAACCTCGGCGACGCGGGCACCGGGGTGGCGCAACTCCTGCCGATATTGGTACAGCGCGCCATGGACGCGGCGACTCCCCCCGCCCACCCGATCCTGGAGATCATCGAAGAACCGGAGCTTCACCTGCACCCGTCCGCACACGCGCTGGTCGCGGACCTCCTGCTCGACTCAGCCCGGGAGTCGAACGTCAGGTTCCTCGTCGAGACGCACAGCGAGACCTTTCTTCTCCGGCTCCGCCGCCGCGTGGCAGAAGGGAATGCCTCCCCCGACACCATAGCGATCTACTTCGTGGAGCACAGCGGAGGCGCAGCCCAAGCCCGACGGATCGGCATCGACTCCCTCGGGAATCTCGACTACTGGCCGCGCGGTGTCTTCTCCGAGGATTTCGAGGAGACGCGCAAACTGGCAGCCGCACAGAAAGAGCGGTTCACGCCCGATGCGCGTTGAACTGAGCGGCGAAGTCCTCTCGACCGATGCCCTCGCTGCGGATGTCCTGGAGTTCATGAGGCTCTTCACCCGGGGAGTCCACAACTGGGTCCTCGATCCGGAAGACATCGAGGAGGTCTCCACCTATCTCCATAGGCACGCCCCCATGCTGGCGCATGCCTACACGGAGTTCGCGATCAAGACCAGCGTGGTCAGTCAGGCATGGAGCGTCACCGACCAGCCGACGCTCTTCGTCTCTCGCGTGACGATCGAAGACGACCTGCACGACCTTCGCCAACCCGCCGTCCTGATCGTCGAGGACGCGGTTTCCGACAGGTGTTTCCTCCAAGGCATAGCACACGTTTTCGACGGTGACGACGTGATGGACGCCATTGTGGAACGCAGGTTGGAACTGCTGCACGGCGGCGGCAAGGATCGCGCCTGCGCACAGGCGCCTTCAGCACGGGAACGCTTCAGACGCACCTCTCGTGTCGCCCTCTTCCTAGACAGCGATCGCCTGACCCCCGGTGAGACCACCAAATGCCACAGACTGGCGGAGCGACTTGAGCCTCTGGGCATCGCCGTTCACATCCTGAACTTACGGGAAGCGGAGAACTACATTCCTAGCGAGGTCCTGCGTGGAGCACTACGACCCCGCGAGGCCTCACGGCTGCTGGACCAGCTGACTCAGCTCACTCCCGAACAGCGCGGTCACTTCGACATGAAACACGGATTTCCCAAAGCGAGGGAAGACGGCCTCCGCGTTCCCCCAGGACACCAGAATCTGTACGACGGGGTGCCGGACAGAGTGATCGATAAGCTACGGACGGGCTTCGGGACCAAGTTGACCGAGCTCCTCGAACGCGAAGCCGCGAGCGGAAAGCTCACGGCTGAACATTTCGAGGACCTCGGCAAAGGGGTGGTCGAGGAGCTGCATGCGATTCTCACCATGCTCAGAAAGATCATCTAGAGGTGGAAATGCCCGACGACAATGAAGAGATCACCGTACTACCGGAGATCTACCTCCTGGAGCAGATCCTCAACATGATCGCTGCCGGCGAGCTCCGGGTTCCGAAGTTCCAACGTCCCTTCGTCTGGCGACCAGAGCAGATGCTCAACCTCTTCGACAGCATAGAACGCGGTTATCCCATCGGGAGCCTGCTGATCTGGCAGACCAAACAGCAGCTCGCCAGTCTCGACGAGATCGGCGGGCTGAAGATCCCCCCGCATCGGCCGGGCAGTCAGGTCGCCTACATCCTCGATGGTCATCAGCGTCTGTCCACCCTCTTCGGAGGGTTGAAGCGCCCCTCAGACGCTCCTCGCTCCACGGAACAGCGCGACTGGATGTGGTGGATCTATCGAGTCCTGGGGGATGGCGACGACAGGTCCACCCGATACCGGCACTGGAAGTACGGGGATCGCGCTCCCCATACCTACCTGCCGATGGGCTCGATCCTCCGGACGATGGATTTCCTCGCCTACGCACGCGAGTTGTCACAGGCCAGGGTTCCGGGCGGCGACATCACTCCGTTCATCGACGAGGCCGAACAAGTCGCCCAGCGGATCAAGCAGTACAAGATGGCCGCGGTCCGCCTGGTCGGCGGTTCGCTGACCCATGCAGTGGAGGTGTTCTCGCGGGTCAACAGCAGCGGTCAGTCGATGACGCCGGATCAGATGGTGACCGCGCTGACCTACGCCACGACCGGCCCGGACAGCCTTGCCGACCGGATGGAGGCCATCCAGGAACGCATCGCGGTCTCGGGCTTCGGCGAGATACCCTCACTCACGATCTTCCGCGCCATCCTTGCGATCTCTGGAGAGGAGGACGTACAGGACACCCGTTGGGAGGCCCTGGCCAAGCGAGTGGAGGGTGGGCTGCTCTCCGCGGTGGAAGCCACCGACCTCGCCCTGGAACAGGCGGTTGACTTCCTCCGGTCCCATGCCGGGGTTCCGCTGGCACGCCTGGTCCCTTACAACCTGCAGATCATGCTGCTGGCCGCCTTCTTCCACTTCTGCCCAGAGCCCGACAAACGGCAACTCGTCTTGCTGAGGCGATGGTTCTGGACGACCTCGTGGTCCGGGCACTTCGCCGGAGCCAACACCACCCAGGTCAGGCAGTCACTCCAAGAGATCAAGGACTTCGCTGCGGGGAACGGCACCCTCCGCCTCGGCGACCAGCACGCCCGACCTTTTCCACAACGTTTCGATCTGCGTAGCGCGCGAGTACGGGCTTTCATCCTGTGGGAGCTCAAGGAGTTTCCCCATCGCGTCAACCCCGACGGGACTTCTCTCGATCCCAAGAATCTGCTGGCCACATCCCATACCGAGGCATACCGGCACGTTGTCAATAGGCGTGGCATAGAGGGAACGTCCAGTCCGGCCAATCGACTGGTGATGACGACACCCTCCCGGATCTCCGTGCGGCAGGCGTTGATCGATCTGGACCCTTTGACGGAGGAAGCTGTGACACGCACGCACGGCATTTCCCACGAGGCCCTGCGCCGGCTCCGGGAAGGGGACGACGCGGGATTCATCGAAGTCCGTCTGGCGGACCTGGCCGCCAGAGAGCGGGAGTTCATGGCCGAGCTGGGTGTCAAACACGCCGACGAGCTCCTGGGAGAGGCTGATATCGACACGGAGTGAACGGCCTCCGCCCCTCGGAGGGAGGCGGTGGCGCAACGATTGAACGCGCCGCCGTTCCTCACCGCCGACCGGCGGGCGGGGTTCACCCGTCCGCGCGCCCGCCAGGACGCGGCTTGCGCGTTTCCGCCCTTTCAGAACCCGGTAGTACAGGCAACGGGCTGCGCCTCCCGACCCGAGGCGTGCGGGACGGGCCGGCGACGCGTCGCGGCGGGGTGAAGGCGTACAGGTCCAGGATGTCGGGCGGCGCGGCGACACCCGGGCCGCCCGCCCGCACCCAGGCCGCGACGTCCTCCGTCGCCGCCGGATCGTTCACCAGCCCCAACCACACCGGGCGGCCACCGGCGGCCCGTCCCGCGGCCGAGGGCCGCACCACGACCACGTTGGCCCGTTCGCACACGCCCAGGCACTCCGAGACGCCCACCGGCATCCGCTCGCTGAGATACGCGACCTGCTCCGCGTGATCGACGCCGCGCACCTTGGACGTGCCGCAGCAGCAGTCACGGCACACGGTGACCCGGCACGGCACCGGATCGGTCGTCCCCATGGGCATACCGACGCTTCCTCCTCCCCGGGGAGATCCGCCCCGGCTTCGTCGAGGAGGCGACCGCGCGAGTCTCCTGGCTCTCGGGTCACCGCTCGCCCCGGCCTTCCCACCCGCGTGCGGGCAGTGGCGTCGTCGGGGTCCGCTCGCCGATCACAGTGGCGGGACCGCGCCGGATTCGCACCGGTTTCCTCGTTCCGCCGTCGCCTACCCGGCCATACTGACACAGCACTACAACTCCGACATAACGGCGACACGGAGTGGACAGGATCACCGCACCCCGGAACACCGGTGACCGCCCGCCGCGAACGGGACGACGCGCGCGGACGTACGGTGGATCACGAATACGCCGGTTTCCTACCGGATGGAGTTCCGGGAACCGCCCTGACCGGTCAGGGAGCCAGGCGGGTCAGGCCGTCGCGGACCCGGACCGTCGCCGGATGGTCGGGCCCGTACAGGCGGCCGAGATCGTCGAGCAGGCCGGCGAGCGTGCTCCGGGCGGACTCGACGTCACCCGTGCTCTTCTGCAGCTCACCGATCTGCCTGCGCAGTTCCAGGGTCCGCGGGTCGTCCGCCGAATACGCCCGCAACTCGTCGGCGAGCAGAGCGTGCATCAAGCGGAGCGCCAGGCCGCTGTCGCCGAGATGCACATGACAGGTGGCCTCCTGCATGCGGCACTGGAAGACCCGCTCATCGTCGGCGTGGTACCGCTTCGCCAGATCCACGGCGAGCCGGTGGAAGGCGGGGGCGGCGCGGCGGTGGTCTCCGGCCTTTCCCCGACCCGCTTGGCCAGCAGCGGCAGAACGAACTCGTCCAGCTCAGGCGGGACGTCGGGCCGGAACCGCCGCACCCGGGGCGGCGCGGTGTGGATCTGCTGCTCGTACACGCCGTACTCGGTGGGTCCCGTGAACAGCCTCCTCCCGGTGAGCAGTTCGTGCAGGACGCACCCGAGGGCGTAAAGGTCGCTCTGCGGCGCGAGCGTCCCGCCCCGGATCTGCTCAGGCGGCATGTAGGACGCGGTACCCATCATCTGACCGGTCCGGGTGAGCCGGGACAGCCGCTTGTCGTAGCTGCCCCAGACCTCCCCCATGCCTCCCTTGCCGAGGTGCACCTCGTCGAGTTCGTACCGTTCGAGGATGACCGTACGCTCAGCCACCGCGCCTCCGGGCGTCACAGAGAGAAGATCGACAAGGGGAATCCACTCGGGGGTGGAGGGTTCCATCGAGGAGACCGTCGAAGCCGGACCGCACCAGATCGTCGCCGATCCTCCTGATCTCGTGGACGGAGTCCTCGAAGGCCAGGAGCCGGCGGAAGGCGTCGCCGTACGCGCGTTGCTCGTCGATGGGCAGGCGCGGCAGCCGGGCACGACGAGGGTCCATCCGGGTGGAGGAGCCCAGGCGCGTGCTGGTCTCCCCGGTGACCCGAAGGCAGCCGGCGAGGAAGTGCGGGTCGAGCCGCTCGGGGTCCGTCCGGAACAGCAGGAGCTGTGGTCCGAGCGCGGCCCCGCCCTCCCGCATCACCCGGACGACCGTGTCGCCGCGGGGAACGAGCGGGGCGACGACATCACCCCGCTCGGTGACGATCAGCCCGGGTTCGTCCTCGGTGCGTCCGCTGGGAGCGCGGCCGAGCAACAGGTCCTTGGCCGTCAGGACGGGAAGGCCCCCCTCCTCGACGCTCATCCTGAGCGGCCCTTGATGGACGGTCACCACTCCGGCCCTGGCCAGTTCCCCGACGCTGGTCATCGGCAGGTCCCGCCGCCGTTCCAGAGGTGCCAGCCCGGGGATGTCCAGCCCCGCGAGAGCCGCCACCGCGCGGTTGCGCGCTTCGGTGAACGCCGACGGCCTCGACTGGCTCTGGCCGCTCACCCGGTGCACGGGGGTGAGCGCGACCTCCTCGTCGAGCAGGTCGATGATCCGCACGGTACGGGCGGCGGCGGGCGGCTCGGCGCCGGCGGTGTAGGCCCGCCACGCGCGGTGTCGGGGTGGCGAGCAGGGGCGGCACCTCGACGTATCGGCCGTGCCGGCGCAGCGACGGGCCCGCTGGCGCAGCCGAAGCCGGGATGGGTCTCGCTCAAGGACTTCACCGTCGTCCCCTACAACGGCAGGCACCTGGTCCACGCGACGACGCACGACACGGGGACGAGGTGGGGTTCGATGAGCTTCGGCCTGTTCACGAACTGGCCGGAGATGGCCTCGGCCAGCCAGAACGCGATGTCCTCCTCCGCTGTGGCGCCCACGCTCTTCTACTTCGCCCCGAAGAACATCTGGGTGCTCGCCTACCAGTGGGGCGGGACCGCTTTCTCCTACAGGACGTCGAGCGACCCCACCAACCCGAATGGCTGGTCATCGCAGCAGGTGCTCTTCTCCGGAAGCATCTCCGGCTCCGGAACAGGCCCCATCGACCAGACGCTCATCGGTGACGGCACGAACATGTATCTGTTCTTCGCCGGCGACAACGGCAAGATCTACCGGGCCGGCATGCCTATCGGGAATTTCCCGGGCAGCTTCGGCACGACATCGACGGTGGTCATGAGCGACACGACGAACAACCTGTTCGAAGCCGTTCAGGTCTACAAGCTCCAGGGCCAGAACCGCTACCTCATGATCGTCGAGGCGATCGGCTCGCAGGGACGTTACTTCCGCTCGTTCACGGCCACCAGCCTGAACGGTTCGTGGACACCGCAGGCCGCGACCGAGGGCAATCCCTTCGCCGGCAAGGCCAACAGCGGCGCCACCTGGACCAACGACATCAGCCACGGCGAACTGATCCGCACCGGTCCCGATCAGACCATGACCGTTGATCCCTGCAATCTGCAGTTGCTCTACCAGGGACGCAACCCCGACTCCGGCGGCGACTACGGCCTCCTGCCCTACCGGCCGGGTCTGCTGACACTGCAGCGCTGACGACGTAACACGGGGTCCGGCTCGGAGGGAGCCGGCGCGTCGGGCCCGCACGCCGCCTCCAGCAGGTGGTCCCCGACGGAAGCGGTTGGCGTCCAGGCTCTCGACCGTCGAGAAGAGCACCTCGGTGTGGTCGGCGATGTGGCTGGTGTGGTTGAGCAGCGAGGCCGCCGTCCGCGGTGGCGGTCGCGGGGCGCGCCGCGAGCAGCGCGACGGCCAGGATCGCGGCTCCCAACCGCGAGGCGAACGTACCGAATCGACGAATGGTCATGGCGCCCAGCATGCGTCTTCCGCTTCACGTACCGGCTTGCTCTGCGGCGCGACCGCCGTAGGCACGTGGTAAGGCGGGCTTACTCACTGCGCGCCGCCGGCCGCACGGTGGAGGCGATCGGCTCGCTCCCGCGGACTCGACGGAACCGGCCGGGACGGTGATCACCGCAGTGATCGCTGCGGTGATCGCCGTCCCGGCCCCCGATCGGCACCGGCCGGTGCCGTCTCATGATCCGGCTTCTCAGCCCCGGTTCCAGGTCCACTTCTGGTTGTTGCCGCCCCAGCAGGAGTAGACCTGAAGCTGGGTCCCGTTACCGGTGCCGTTGTTGGCGGCGTCGAGACACAGACCCGACTGGACGTTCACGATCGAGTCGTCCGAGTTGACGCGCCACTTCTGGTTGTCACCGCCCCAGCAGGAGTAGATCTGCACCTTGGCCCCGTTGCCGGTGCCGGCGGCGTCCAGGCACTTGCCGCCGAGAACGCGGAACTCCTGTGCCGACGTGTAGGCCCACTGCTGGTTGGGGTTGGAGTGGCAGTCCCACAGCTGGAGCTGCGTGCCGTCGGCCGTCGACGAGTTCGGCACGTCCACGCACCGTCCGGAGGCCGCACCCCGGATCTGCCCGGCACCGCCCGGGTCCGACGTGGGAGTGACGGTCGGCGAGGGCGAGGGGTCCGGGTCCGCGTTGTTGAGCGCGTTCAGGACGGAGTTGTAGGCGGCCTTCTTGTTGCCGTTCCTGTCGAACAGCAGTGCGCTGGCGCTCTCGCCCAGCCACGAATCGCTGTCGCGGACGCCCCATACGGTGATGCCGGTGCAACGCGGCACCGCCAGGCAGTCGTTGACCACGTTGGCATAGGTGGTGGCCGAGCCGCCCTGGATGTCGAGTTCGGTGATCTGCACGTCGACCCCCAGCGCCGCGAAGCTCTGGATGGTCGTGCGGTAGTTGCTGTTGTAGGGGCTGTTGCCGTTGAAGTGCGACTGCAGGCCGACGCAGTCGATCGGCACGCCGCGCTGCTTGAAGTCGCGGACCATGTTGTAGACGCCCTGTGTCTTGGCCCAGTTCCAGTTGTCGATGTTGTAGTCGTTGTAGCACAGCTTGGCGGACGGGTCGGCGGCCCGCGCGGTGCGGAAGGCCACCTCGATCCAGTCGTTGCCGGTCTGCTGGAGGTTGGAGTCGCGCCGGCCACCGGAGTTGCCGTCGGCGTAGGCCTCGTTGACGACGTCCCAGGCGTAGATCTTGCCTCGGTAGTGCCCCACCACGCCGTTGATGTGGTTGATCATCGCCTGACGGAGACTGCTGCCGGAGAGCGACCTCATCCAGTCCGGCTGCTGGGAGTGCCAGGCGAGCGTGTGGCCGCGCACCCGCTTGCCGTTCTGCACCGCCCAGTTGTAGATCCGGTCGCCGGCGCTGAAGTTGAACTGCCCCCGGTTGGGTTCCGTGGCGTCGATCTTCATCTCGTTCTCGGCGGTGATCATGTCGAATTCGCGGTTCGCGATCGTGGTGTACGCCTGGTCACCCAGCTTGCCGCCGGCGACGGCCGTGCCGAAGTACCGGCCGCTCTGCTGCGCGGCGGCGGCCAGCGTGCTCGCCGCCGCGTCCGCGGGAACCGGCACGACCAGCGCCGCGCCTACGACACCCAGGACGCCCACGGCGCTCACGACGCCGCAGAGGGCGGCGAAGCGTCCGTACGCGGATGAAGGTAAAGCCTTCACACCCATGCCTGACTCCATACTGAAATCGCGGAAAAAGGGATGTGCGGGAACCCGGCGGACGACGCCGCACCCCGAACCGGAGGCGCACACCACGGTGGCGTCATGACCGGCGGCCCTCGCCGATCACCACATCGGACGGAGCCGACCGCCTCGGAGATCAGTGTGGAAACGCAACCGAAACATGTCAACACTTAAGCGAAATTTTCGGAACGACCACTCCAGGATTAATGATCATTTGTGATGCCGTGAGGCCGCAAGGAGCCCATTGCGGCGCAACGCATGCAGGAAGCCGCCGGTAGCTGAGGATGAAAATTTCACTTTATCTTCGCAACTTGCGGACCCGAAGATTGGCTGTACAGATGTGCGACACCCACCTGGCATGGTCGCGCACAGGACCACCGCCGCTTGACGGCAGCTGGTCCGCTGTATTTACTCGCCGCCATCACCACCGAAGAGGCCGGGTGCCGAAGGAGGGCCGCACTGCGGAGCGTTAGCGCTAACACAAACCTCCGCCCGTAGGATGCGCAAGGTCGTCAAGCCTGGGTGGCACCACACGCCCAGGTCATTCCGTGTCCGCCGCTCTGTCTTCGCAACAGGAGGCAGAGCGGCCAGGCGAACCGAAAGGGGGACGCTGCGGGAGATGAGCGCCTGCCGACGATGTCATCCGGCCAGGTCGCAGCCTTCCTCGCCGCCCTGCGCACCAGAGCTGGTAGGGAGATCCGGCTGACCGGTCAGGAGCTTGCCGACCACCTGATGGGAGACCCCCAGGAGCAGGCCGATGTCACGGTGCGGGAGCCTGCTCGTGAAGGCACCGCGCCGCAACCCCGGCCCTTCCACCTTCAGCGCCCACCGATCACCGACGCGGAGCTCGTCCCGCCCCTCCCCGACCTCCGCCCCGGCACGGCCCGGCCGGGACGCCGGTCGCCCGGCATGCGGCGAGATCCGCCGCCGGGCGGGACCGCAGACGGGGGTCAGGCGGGGTCGTAGGTCAGGCAGTCGATGTCTTCGCGCGCGTAACCGACGACGATGCCCGGCGCCTGGCATTCGAACCGGACGTTGTGGTGACAGTCGGCCATCTTGCACGCGCCGACGCGGCCGGTGGCGGCCAGATCGCCGCCTTTCGCCTCGATCTGGAAGAAGGTCTCGCACTCCGCGTGGTGAGTGTCGCCGACCGTGATGGCCCGTGCGTGGCAGGTGTGTTCTGTGTTGTACGCGCACGCCTCGACCCGGCACTCGCTGATCACGGGCATGTCCATGGCTGCAACCTCCGGGCTCGGGCTGGTCTCGGACGCCACTCGCCTTCGTCGGGACCCGCCATCGATCGTCTGCATGACAGAGCCATGTGCCGACATATGGTCACATGGCCTATCCGTCCAGTACCGCACCCGCATCGGCTCCACCCTCACGCCGGGCTCAAGGTTCCCCCAAAAGCGCCTGTGGAGGAGCTGGAAACGGCCTCGCGGACGGCAGTGGAGTGGTGCGACACTTCGTGCGGCGTCTGAAGGGAATCGAGGGTGGAAGTGGCGGAGAAACGGCCGGGCGACGCCGCAGGACGGCGTCCCTACATCGCAATCCTCTTGTACCGGACGACCGTGGACGACGGCAGCGGATATGTCACACACAGCGAGGACGTCGTCCTCATCCACGAGCACTCGATCGAAGGGGCGAAGGCGCGGGCCGAGACGATGGGGCATGACGAGGAGACTTCGTATTCGAATCAGTACGGTCAGACCGTGAACTGGGAATTCCTAGGAGTCGCGGATGTCCGCGACGCGTTGTACGACGACCTGGACTCGGATACGGCTCTCTACACCAGACGTTTCGACCGCCTTTCCGATTACGAGAGCCTTTTCTCCTTCTCGCCGCGTGGCGGCCGGGGGCGGGGGGCGGGTTCGCCGTGTGACGGCGAGGGAACGGACGGTTCCCGTTCCTGACCGGCCACGCCCCGGGCCCGCCGGGCCGGGAGGTCGCCGGCGGCGGGGCCGTCGTCCCCTTCCGGGGTCCGGTACCGCGTCCGCGACCGGTCCGCCCTCAGGACCGGCGGTGGAAGCGGCGGTGCAGGTCGCGCACCTGCTCGGCGAGTTCCGGGAACGGACCCTCCACCTCGGCGCCGGGGACGACCTCCCGGATCGGCAGGGTCCGCACCGCAGGCGCGGGGACCCCCAGTTCGGCGAGCCAGGTGGCGAGCTGCCCGGAGGAGCTCGCGTAGACGATGCGGCCCAGGCCGACCCAGCCGTGCGCGGCGGCGCACATCGGGCAGTGCTCACCGGAGGTGAAGACGGTCGCCGCAGCGCGTTCCGCGGGGGTGAGGTTCGCCGCGGCCCAGCGGGCCAGCTCGAACTCCGGGTGACGGGTGGAGTCGCCGGTGGCGACCCGGTTGTGGTCCTCGGCGAGGACGGTCCCGTCCGCGGCGACCAGCACGGAGCCGAACGGCTCGTCGCCCGCCTCCAGCGCCTCGGCCGCCAGCTCCACGCAGCGGCGCAGGTGCCGCAGTTCGGTCTCGGTCGCCACGGCAGCCTCCCAGAGCGTGATCTCCCCTCGCCATGGTAGGCCCCGGGACTCCATCGACTGCCTGGCGACATGAGATCGACTGCCGGGTGACATGAGGTTTTTTACCAAAGAGGGCAGGATCGTGAGTGGTATGCCCGTAAGGGTAGGTATGCGCTGCCCGAGCGCCGGGAGGCGCGCCGGATACGGAGAGTAAGGCAGCCGCCATGATCGTCAGCCGGTCGTCCGCCTCGGCCGAGGAGCAACAGGGAGCCGATCCGCGCCGGTGGAAGGCGCTGAGCGTCTGCCTGGTGGCCGGCTTCATGACGCTGCTGGACGTGAGCATCGTCAACGTGGCGCTGCCCGCGATCCGCACCGGCCTCGCGGCCCCGCAGAGCACCCTGCAGTGGGTGGTGTCCGGGTACGCGCTCGCCTTCGGGCTGGTGCTGGTCCCCGCCGGGCGGTTCGGCGACGTGTACGGGCGGCGCACCGTGTTCGTCTTCGGTGTGGCGCTCTTCACCCTGGCCAGCGCGGCGGCCGGGATCGCCGCGGACTCCGCCTGGCTGGTCGCCGCGCGTCTCGTCCAGGGAGTGGCGGGCGGGGTGATCAATCCGCAGGTCAGCGGGCTGATCCAGCAGTTGTTCCGCGGCGCGGAGCGGGGGCGGGCGTTCGGGCTGCTGGGTGCCACCATCGGCGTCTCGACCGCGATCGGCCCGCTGCTCGGCGGGCTGCTCATCCACCTGGGCGGCGGGCACGACGGCTGGCGCCTGGTCTTCTACGTCAACGTGCCGGTGGGGATCCTGGCCGTCGTGCTGGCGTACCGCTACATCGGGGGCGGGCGGGCGTCGCGGGCACAGCCCCGGGAGGACGCCGCGGAGGGCTCCCGGGAGAAGCACCCGCGTGAGGACTCGCGCGCGGGCACCCGGGGAAGCCGCCTGCGCCGGAGCATGGACCCGGTGGGCGTGCTGCTGCTCGGCACGGGGCTCGTGCTGGTGCTCCTGCCGTTCGTCGAGGGGCAGCAGTGGCACGGTCCCGGCAGGTGGCTGCTCGCGCTCGCCGGGCTCACCGTGATCGGCGTCTTCACCGCCTGGGAGCGTCGGTACGGGCGGCACGCCCAGCCGGTCGTCGACCTGTCACTGTTCCGGCGCCGCTCGTACGCGCTCGGCACCCTGCTCGCGGCCCTCTACTTCGCGGGATTCACCGCGATCTTCTTCATCCTGACCCTGTACCTGCAGAACGGCCTGGGCTACTCGGCTCTGGAGGCGGGCCTGGCGACCACCCCGTTCGCGGCGGGGTCGGCCGCGGCCTCCGTGCTGGGCGGCCGGATCGTCACCCGGCTCGGCCGGCCGCTGGTGGTGGGGGGACTGCTGCTGGTCGGGGTCGCACTCGGCGTCACCGCGCTCGCCACCTGGCTGGTCCCCGGCGAGCACGTGGCCTGGGCGACCGCGGTGCCGTTGCTCCTCGCGGGCCTGGGCAGCGGCCTGGTGATCTCTCCGAACCAGACGCTGACCCTGTCCGAGGTGCCGGTGGCCATGGCGGGTGCCGCGGGCGGTGTGCTGCAGACCGGGCAGCGGGTCGGCGCCGCCGTCGGCATCGCGGCGATCGGCTCGGTGTTCTTCGCCGGGGTCGCCTCCTCCCACGGCGACCACGCGACGGCGTTCCGGCACGCGCTGCTGGTCACGATCGCCTTCGTGCTGGCCGCGCTGGCCGTGGCCCTCGCCGACGTGGTCGCCGCCCGCCGGGCCTCTCACCGGGTCCCTCCTGCGGAGGAGGCGGCTACGTCCGGGAGTCCTCCAGCACGGTGAAGGTGATGCCGGCGCGCCGGAGGCGCCCGATGAGCGCCTCACCCATCGCCACGGCCGTGGTGACCTGGCCAAAGACGGCGGGCAGGTCGTCGGTGGCCAGGCTGAGCGCTGACTCGCCGAGCATCTTGGCGGTCTCGCCGTAGCCGGGGTCTCCCCCGGTGACCTCGGTGACGACGCGCTCGCCGCCGCCGACGCCGAGGAAGGTGACCTTGAACCAGCTTCTGGCACGCCGCTCGGCATCGGGCCCGCCGCCCGGCGCGAACCGGCTCAGCAGCAGGGACCGGGCCGCGGGGACGTGCGCGAGCGCGGTGAGCGCGCCGGCGCCGGCGACCAGCCCCAGCGCTCCGGCCAGGTGCCGGACGGCGACGTGGTGCCGGTAGGTGAAGTCGGGGCCGTAGCGTTCCAGGGCGGCGGCCGAGCGGGCCACGATCTGCGGGTCGAGCGTGGGCAGCGGCAGTGCCCAGCCGCCGACGTACCGGACCCGGCCGGGCAGACCGCGCACCCTCCTGCCTTTGGGCCGTTCCTCGACGGCGTGCCGGACCCGCGCCGCCTCGGCCGTCCGGCGGAACCGGGAGACGGCCGAGACGGCCGAGTGCACGGTGCCGCCTGAGGGAGCCCCGGACACCCGCACGAACCCGCTCACCTCCAGGGGCACCCCCTCGGGCAGGTGCTTGACGGTGAAGTAGGCCCCGAGGTCGTGCGGGACGGAGTCGAACCCGCAGGCGTGCACGAGCTTGGCCCCCCTCCGCCGGGCCCGGTCGTGGTACTTGACGAACATGCGGTCGACGAACTCCGGTTCGCCGGTGATGTCGGCGTAGTGGGTGCCGGCGTCGGCGCAGGCGGCCACGAGCGGCTCGCCGTGGGCGACGAAGGGGCCCACGGTGGTCGCCACGACCCGGGCCTGCCGGGCGATCTCCGCCAGGGAGGCGGGGTCGGCGGCGTCGGCGTGCAGCAACGGCAGGCCGGGCAGGCCGATCCGGTCCCTGACGCCCGCCAGTTTGGCGCGGTTGCGACCGGCCAGGGCCCAGCGCAGGCCCGGTCCGGCGGTGCGCGCGAGATACTCGGCGGTGAGCGCGCCGGTGAAGCCGGTGGCGCCGAACAGCACGATGTCGTACGGACGGTCGTCAGGCACGTGAGGCATGGGCTGAGACTTCCCTCTCCGGGCTCCGGACGCAAGCCTCTTCCGATCCGGATGCGAGCCCTCGGAGGTGAGCCTCCCCCTGTCTCGGTTCCGCACCCGAACCTCCCAAAACGATTAGTTGGTAGGTTCTTAGGAGAAAGCACAAGTATGCGCACATGGAGGATCGGCACGGTGGAGGTCGAGCAGACGGCACTGCCCGGGATAGGACTGCGGCACGAGTTCACCACGCGGTCCGGCAGGCGGCTGGGGATCGTCTCCCACCGGACGGGGCGGCGCGACCTGGTGATCTACGATCCGGACGATCCGGACCGCGCCTGTGAGACCGTCAAGCTGAACGACGAGGAGGCCGACGCGCTCGCCGAGCTCCTCGGCGCGCCGCGCATCGTCCAGCGCCTGAACGCCCTGCACCGGGAAGTCGAGGGCCTGGTCAGCCTACAGCTGCCGATCACGCCCGGAACCCCCTACGCCGGTCGCCCGATGAGCGAGGCCCGGGTGCGCACCCGTACCGGCGCCTCCATCGTCGCGGTGGTGCGCGAGGGACAGGTGTTCGCCAGCCCGGCCCCGGACTTCGTGTTCGCCGCCGGTGACGTGGTGGTCGTGGTGGGCAGCCCGGAGAGCACCTCGGCGGTCGCCGACATCCTGGCCCACGGGTAGGGCATCGGGTGCACACCGCGATTCTCTTCCTGGAACTCGGTGCTGTCCTCCTCGGGCTGGGCGTCCTCGGCGCTCTGGCCCTGCGGGTCGGCATCTCCCCCATCCCCCTCTACCTCATCGCCGGGCTGGCCTTCGGCACCGGCGGCATCCTCCCCCTCGCCACCAGTGAGGAGTTCATCTCGGTCGGCGCCGAGCTGGGCGTCATCCTGCTGCTGCTCACCCTCGGCCTGGAGTACAACGCCGACGAGCTCGTGACGAGCCTGAAGGGCAACGCCGTCGCGGGCGTCGTCGACCTGGTGCTCAACGCGGCGCCCGGCGCCATCGCGGCGCTGCTGCTGGGCTGGGGGCCGGTGGCGGCCATCGCCATGGCCGGCGTCACCTACGCCACCTCCTCCGGCATCACCGCCAAGGTGTTGTCGGACCTGGGGTGGATCGGTAACCGCGAGACCCCTGTGGTGCTGTCGCTGCTGGTCTTCGAGGACCTGACCATGGCGATCTACCTGCCGATCCTGACCGCGGTACTGGCCGGGGTGAGCTTCGCGGGCGGCGCCGTCACCGTGGCGATCGCGCTGGCCACGGTCAGCGTCGTGCTGCTGGTGGCGCTGCGCTACGGCAGGTTCATCGAGGCGTTCGTCTCCAGCCCCAACTCCGAGGTGCTGCTGCTGAAGGTCGTCGGCCTCGCCCTGCTGGTCGCCGGGGTGGCCCAGCAGCTCCAGGTCTCGGCCGCGGTCGGTGCCTTCCTGGTCGGCATCGCGCTCTCCGGCGAGCTGGCCGAGGATGCCCAGGCGTTGCTGGCCCCGATCCGCGACCTGTTCGCGGCGGTGTTCTTCGTCTTCTTCGGCCTGCAGACCGACCCCGCCAAGATCGGTCCGGTCGCCGGGCTGGCCGCGCTGCTCGCGCTGGTCAGCATGGTGACCAAGCTGCTCACCGGCGCCTACGCGGCGCGCAGGGCGGGTATCGCCAGGGCCGGTCAGGCGCGGGCGGGCATCGCGCTCATCCCCCGCGGTGAGTTCAACATCGTGATCGCCGGTCTGGCGGTGGCCGCCGGCGCCCATCCCGACCTGGGTCCGCTGGCCGCGGCGTACGTCCTGATCCTGGCGGCGTTCGGGCCGCTGGCGGCCCGTCTGGTCCAGCCGTTCATCACCGCGATCGCCAAGCGCGCCTGACGCGCACGCGAGTCCCGTCGCACCGGGGCCGCCGAACGCCGTACACCGGCGCACGGCGGCCCCACGTGCGTGACGGCCCCACGCCGCGTGACGGCCCCACGTACGGCGGCTCAGCGCACATGAGGGCCCCGCGCGCGGCGGCCGGAGGTCTCCCGCGGGCCGCGGTCGCGTCAGAGGGTCTCGTCGAGGGAGGCGATCATCCGGCGCAGGACGCGTTGCAGGTCGAGGGCCTCCTCGACACTGAGGCCGGCCGCGATGAAGATCCGCTCCGGGACGTCGCACGCCCGCTGCCGCATCTCCTCCCCCCGGGGCGTCAGGTGCACCAGCACCGACCGTTCGTCGGCGGCGCTGCGCTCGCGGCGCACCAGACCGGCCGCCTCCACCCTCTTCAGCAGCGGCGACAGGGTGCCGGAGTCGAGCCTGAGCTCCGCGCCGAGTTCTTTGACGGTCACCGGCCCGCGCTCCCACAGGACCATCATCACCAGGTACTGCGGGTAGGTCAGGCCCAGCTCGTTCAGCACCCTGCGGTAGACAGCGTCCAGGGCCCGCGACGCGGCGTGCACGTCGAAGCAGACCAGCCGGTCCAGCGTCATCTCCATGCTCCGCAGTATACGTTCTTGACTTCAGGCAACTTAGTTGTGCACAATCAAATTGTATTCAATTGAAAGGAAGATCAATGAGCGCCATCTACACCGCCATCGCCACCGCCTCGGGACGCGACGGGCGAGCCGTCAGCTCCGACAAGCGGCTCGACGTGACGCTCGCCGCGCCGACGGAGCTCGGCGGTTCCGGTGAGGGCACCAACCCCGAGCAGCTCTTCGCGGCCGGTTACGCCGCCTGCTTCGCCAGCGCGCTCCAGCTGGTCGCCCGGCGGGCCGAGACCGATGTCTCGGACGCCTCGGTGACCGCGGAGGTGGGCCTGATCTCCAAGGACGCGGCCTTCGGCCTGGAGGTGACGCTCCGCGTCGAACTGCCCGACCACCTGCACGGCGAGAGCGGCACCGCCCTGGTGGAGGCGGCCCACCAGGTCTGCCCCTACTCCAACGCCACCCGCGGGAACATCCCGGTCAACCTGGTCGTCGAGTAGCCCCCTCGGTCGGCGCCCGCGGGGGCGGCTCAGCCGACGTGGACCAGGGGGCGGCGGGCCGCGTCGGGCTCGGCCTGGCGCAGCACCTCGCGGGTGAGCGGCGGGATGTCGCCGCCCCCCAGGACCAGGTAGCGCAGCAGCGCGCCGATCGGGTTGCCCTCGGCGGCCCAGTGGAAGTACACGTGCGGCATCCTGCCGGTCTCGTCGCGCAGGTAGAGCAGCAGCGCCGCGATCGCGTTGGCGATGGTGGAGCTCTCCATGCGCAGGATGCGGAAGCCGTGGCGTTCCTCGCCGACGACGCGCAGCTCCGAGGCGAACTCGGAGGCGTCCGGGACGGTGACCTCCAGGAACAGCGGGCCTTCGTTGCTGCGCAGCCGGTGCAGCTCCCACGCCTCGCGCGCCTTGTCGACGTACTCCTTGCAGTCACGCGCGTTCGGCTTGTTGGCGATGAGGTGGATCTCGCCGGTCTCGTTGAGGTAGCGGCGGGCCTGGTCGTCCAGGGAGACGCTGGTGACGCGCAGTTCGGTGGAGCGGGTGGCGCGGGAGATCAGCGAGGTGACGACGATGCCCAGGGCGAAGAAGGCGGCGATCACCAGACCGTCGGGCCGTTCGATGATGTTGGCCACGGTGGCGTAGGCGAAGACGACGGTGACCAGCCCGAACGGGACGGCGGCCCGGATGCGGCCGTCCTTCCAGGCCGACAGGGTGACGGCGACCGCGGCCGACAGGATCAGCGCCAGCACACCGGTCGCGTACGCCCCGCCCTGGGCCTCCACGTCCGCGTCGAAGACCAGCGTGATGAGGAAGGAGACCGCGGTGAAGATCAACACCATCGGCCGGGTGGCGCGCGACCAGTCCGGGGCCATGCCGTAGCGGGGCAGGTAGCGCGGCACGATGTTGAGCAGCCCGGCCAGCGCCGAGGCTCCCGCGAACCACAGGATCGCGATCGTGGACAGGTCGTAGGCGGTGCCGAACCAGTCGCCCAGGTAGGCGTGGGCCAGGTAGGCCAGGGCTCGCCCGTTGGCCTTGCCGCCCTCGGCGAACTCCTCGGCGGGGATCAGCACGGTGGTGGCGAAGCTGGAGCTGATCAGGAAGACGCTCATGATGAGCGCCGCGGTGGTCAGCAGCTTCTTCGCCCCGCCGATCCGCCGGGGCAGGTCTCCCTTGACCAGCGGCATGACCGCCACCCCGGTCTCGAACCCCGACAGACCCAGTGCGAGCTTGGGCATCACGTACAGGGAGACCGCGATCATCGCGACCGGGCTGGAGTACTCGGCCGTCAGCGCGGCCCGCCAGTCGCCGACCAGGCCGGGCGAGGCCAGGACGCGTTGCAGGGCGGTGGCCACCACGACCACGTTCAGCACCAGGTAGACCGCCACCAGCACGACCGCGATGGAGATCGCCTCACTGAACCCGGCCAGGAACACCCCGCCCAGGGCCGCGATCAGCACCAGCGTCACCGGGACCTGCCAGTCGGCGAGGAACGCCGGCACGAACGGATTGTGCAGCAGGTGGGCGGTGGCGTCGGCGGCCGACAGGGTGATCGTCACGATGAACGCGGTGGCCACGAACCCGAGCAGGAACAGCACCAGCAGCTTGCCGCGCCAGCCGGGCAGCAGCCGCTCCAGCATCGACAGCGAGCCCAGCCCGTTGGGGCTCTGCTCGGCGACCGCCCGGTACGTCGGCAACGCCCCGAACAGGGTCAGCGCCACCAGCAGCAGCGTCGCGACGGGGCTGAGCGTCCCGGCGGCCAGCGCGGCGATGCCCGGCTGGTAGCCCAGGGTGGAGAAGTAGTCCACCCCGGTCAGGCACATCACCTTCCACCAGGGGTGCTGGTGTCCCGGCACCTCCCCGTGGTGCGGCCCGGTGGTCTTGGCGTCCGAACGCGGCATGCCGTGCAGCAGCCACCGCCGAACCCCCGATTCGCTCCGCTGCGGAGCCGATGTGCTCACCCGATCCATCCCCTGCGACGCGCTGTCGTTACCCGCCCCCTACCGGCACCTCCCCGTGGCGGCCGGCGGGTGCCGTCCCGGCCACGCGCCCGTGGCACGGGCCATGGCACGGTCACGGCACGGATACGGGGCGACCGCGCGTCCGGTGGAGACGCGCCGCCCCGGGTCTCGGACCCTCATGCGGGGGCGGTCCGGCTTCTCGATCCTTGCGCATGAATCAGGACAACGGCATACGGAAGGGCGTAGGAAACCCGTCAAGAAACTCGGCACGTCACGCGGCGCGTGACCGGCCGTAGCCTGGGTGCCGTAAGAAGTCGGTGCCGACGTACCGGAACCCGGCCTGGCGTCCGGCGGTCCCGGCAGCGGTGGCGGGAAGGGGGATCTGCATGCCACGCGGGAAGCTCCGCGTCTACCTGGGTGCGGCCCCGGGCGTCGGCAAGACCTTCGCGATGCTCAGCGAGGGCCGCCGGGGCCTGGAACGCGGCCGGGACGTGGTCGCGGGTCTCGTCGAGCCCCACGGCCGCACCCGCACCGCGGAGTTGCTCGACGGCATGGAGGTGCTCCCCCGCAGGACACCGGCCCACCGGGGAGGCGCCGGCACCGAGCTGGACGTCGAGGCGGTCATCGCGCGCCGCCCCGGGGTCGTGCTGATCGACGAGCTGGCGCACACCAACGCGCCCGGGTCGAGGAACGCCAAGCGCTGGCAGGACATCGAGGAGATCCTCGACGCGGGCATCGACGTCGTCTCCACCGTCAACGTCCAGCATCTGGAGTCGGTCGGCGACGTCGTCCGGCGGATCACCGGCGTCCCGGAGCGGGAGACCGTACCGGACGAGGTGGTCCGCCGGGCCGACCAGGTGGAGCTGGTCGACATGTCGCCGGAGGCCCTGCGCAGGAGGCTGGCGCACGGCAACGTCTACCCGCCGGAGAAGATCGACGCCGCCCTGTCGAACTACTTCCGGGCGGGCAACCTGACGGCGCTGCGCGAACTGGCCCTGCTGTGGGTGGCCGACCGGGTCGACGAACAGCTCGGCCGGTACCGGGCCGACCACGGCATCGAGGGGACCTGGGAGGCGCGTGAGCGCGTGGTGGTCGCGCTGACCGGCGGCCTCGAAGGCGACACCCTGGTGCGGCGGGCCGCGCGGATCGCCGCCCGCTCCAGAGGCGCCGACCTGCTGGCCGTCCACGTGACCACCGGCGACGGCCTGAGAACCGGTGCGGACCCGGCCAGCCTGACACGTCAGCGCACGCTGGTGGAGAACCTGGGCGGCACCTACCACCAGGTCGTCGGTGACGACGTCCCGCGCGCGCTGCTCGACTTCGCCCGCGGGGTCAACGCCACCCAGCTGGTGCTGGGCGCCTCCCGGCGGGGCCGGTTCGCGCAGGTCGTCTCCCGTGGCGTGGGCGTCACCGTCACGGCGCTGTCCGGGCCCATCGACGTCCACATGGTCACTCACGAGGGGGCTGGCGCAGGCGCGCCGCGTCCGCCGGCCCCCCGTACCGCCCTCACCCGCACCCGGCGGCTGGCCGGGTGGGCGCTGACCGTTCTCGGGCTGCCCGCGCTCACCGTGGCGCTCATCCCGCTGCGGCGGACGCTGGCGTTGTCCAGCGACATCCTGCTGTTCCTGCTGCTGGTCGTCGGCGTCGCCCTGGTGGGCGGCATGTGGCCCGCGATCACCGCGGCGGTGGGCGGATTCCTGCTGCTCACCTGGTTCTTCACCCCGCCGCTGCACACCTGGTCCATCGCCCCCTCACAGAACCTGCTCGCGCTGCTCGTCTTCGTCCTGGTCGCGGTCGCGGTCAGCACGGTCGTCGACGTGGCGGCCCGCCGCACCAGGCAGGCCGCCGCCGCGAGCGCGGACGCCGAGGTGCTGTCGACCCTCGCCGGTCACGTGCTGCGCGGCCAGGCCGCACTGCCGTCCCTGCTGGCCCGGCTGCGGGAGACGTTCGCCCTGACCTCGGTCACCCTGCTGGAACGCCGTCCCGGGGTCGAGCCGCGGCCGGGGGACCTCGGCGACCCGGAGTCGTGGCGCATCGTCGCCACCGCGGGCGGGGCCCCCTGCACCTGCCCGGGGGCGGCGGACACCGGGCTGACCGTCGACGACAACCTGGTGCTCGCCCTGCGCGGGCGCCTGATCGAGGCGTCCGGCCGCCGGGTGCTGGAGGCGTTCGCCGCCGAGACGGCCGTGGTGCTCCGGCAGCGGCGGCTGGCCGAGCAGGCCGAGCGGACCAGGCCGCTGGCCGAGGCCGACCGCATGCGCACCGCCCTGCTCAACGCCGTCAGTCACGACCTGCGCAGCCCGCTGGCCTCGGCCAGGGCCGCCGTGGAGAGCCTGGCGAACGACGAGGTGCGGTGGAGCGAGGAGGACCGTGCCGAACTGCTGTCCATGGCCGGGGAGTCCCTGGTCAAGCTGGACCGCCTGGTCGCCAACCTGCTGGACATGAGCCGCCTGCAGGCGGGCGTCCTCGGCCTCAGCGCGCACCCGGTGGCGCTGGAGGAGGTCGTGCCCCGGGCGGTGGACGACCTGGGCCCGTTGCGCGACCGCGTCGAGAGCGGCGTCTCCGCCGAACTGCCCGAGGTCGTCGCCGACCCGGCCCTGCTGGAGCGCGTCCTGGTCAATGTGATGTCCAACGCCGTACGCCACAGTCCTCCGGGGAGGAAGGTCCTGATCACCGCGAGCCACCACGGCGAGCACGTCGAGATCCGCGTCGCCGACCGCGGTCCCGGCATCCCGCCGGCCGACCACGAGCGCGTCTTCCTGCCCTTCCAGCGGCTGGGCGACCGCGACACCCACACCGGCGTCGGGCTCGGGCTGGCGCTGTCGCGCGGGCTGACCGAGGCCATGGGGGGTACGCTCGTTCCCGACGAGACGCCCGGCGGCGGCCTCACCATGGTCCTCACCCTTCCCGCCGTCCCACCTCCGGACGGCGCCCCTCCCCCGGACGCCCTCCCCTCCCGCGACCCCCACCCGGACGCCCTCCCCTCCGGTCCCTCCGGCGACCCCCGCCCGGACGCCCTTCCCTCCGGCGCGGACGCACCGGACGCCCCTGCCGAGGAGCACACGTGACACGCGTTCTCGTCGTCGACGACGAACCCCAGATCCTCCGCGCGCTGCGGATCAACCTTCTCGCCCGCGACTACGAGGTGGCGGTCGCCGCCGACGGGGGGTCGGCGCTGCGCCAGGCCGCCGACTGGCACCCCGACCTGGTCATCCTCGACCTGGGCCTGCCCGACCTCGACGGGGTGGACGTCATCCGCGGCCTGCGCGGCTGGACCGCCGTCCCGATCATCGTGCTGTCCGGGCGGACGGACAGCACCGACAAGGTCGGCGCGCTGGACGCCGGGGCGGACGACTACGTCACCAAGCCCTTCGGCGTCGACGAACTGCTCGCCCGCGTCCGCGCCGTCACCCGCCGCACCGCGTCCCAGGAGGCGGAACCCACCCTGGTCCGCGTCGGCGGCCTCGAGGTCGACCTCGTCGGCAAGACCGTCTCCGACGGCACCAGACTGACCCGCACCGAGTGGCACCTGCTGGAGATCCTGCTGCGCAACCCCGGCAAGCTCATCACCCAGCGGCAGCTGCTGACCACGGTGTGGGGTGAGGCGTATCTCAAGGAGACCCACTACCTGCGCCAGTACATGGTCCAGCTGCGCAGGAAGCTGGAGCCCGACCCCGCCAACCCGGTCCATCTGCTCACCGAACCGGGCATGGGGTACCGGTTCCAGCCCCGGCCGGGGTCCGCGAACCCGTGACCCCGCCGATGCCCGGCCCCGGGCCGGTGTCCGCCCGTTCCCGCTCCGGTCCCGTACAGACGCCCACCGTTCCGGCCCCGCGCAGGGTCCGCTCCGGTCATGCGCGGGTGCCCGCCGCGGTTCCGTCCCGTTCCCGCCGGGGCACACCGCGGCGACCGTCGCAGGGCCACGCGCTCAGGCGTCGTACGGCGGGGCCGTCGACCGGCGGACGATCAGCTCGATGGGGCCGTCCAGGACCTCCTCGACGCTCTCGTCCGGCCTGAGGCCGCCGAGCAGGGCCACCCCCCTCCTGCCGAGCTCCTCCAGGGGCATCCGGACGCTGGTGAGGGGCGGGGCCAGGTAGCTGGCGAGGTCGAGATCGTGCACGGCGACCATGGAGATCTGGCGGGGGATCTCCAGCCCGGCCGCCCGGACCGTGTCCATCGCGCCGATGGCGGAGGCGACGTTGGCGACGAAGACCGCGGTGGGCGGTTCGGGGGCGGCGAGCAGCGCGGCCATCGCGGCGGCGCCGCCCGCGGGGGTGTAGTCGGCCGCGACGACCGGGCCGACGGGCAGGCCCGCGTCGCGCATCGCCGCGGAGTACCCCGCCGAGCGGCGCAGCGCGGTGTCGGCGCCGACGGGCCCGGCGAGATGGGCGACGCGCCGGTGCCCGAGCCCCACCAGGTGCTCGACGGCGAGCCTGGCCGCGCGCTCGTCGTCGAGGATCACGTAACGCTTGACCGAGGGGCTCCTGCGGTTGAGCATGACCCACGGCACGGTGGTCCGGTCGAGCTGCTCGATCAGCCCGGCCTCGTCCTCGGCCCCGGCCAGGAGCAGGCCGTCGATGCGGCCCTGCCCGAGCAGGTCCATGTAGCCGCCGAGACCCGCCCCGGTGGAGCTGCCGGTGACGAGCACGTAGCCGAGCGCCGCGGCGGCGGCCTCGGCACCCTTGATGATCTCCGCGTAGACGGGGTTGGCGAAGTCGGGGATGAACAGGCCGAACATGTGAGCGCGGGCCGTGCGCAGGCTCCGCGCCGCCACGTTGGGCCGGTACCCGAGTTCGGCGACCGCGGCGAGGACCCGCTGCCTGGTCTCGGGCCGGATGTTCAGCGAGGGGTCGTTGTTGACGACGCGCGACACCACGGCCCGGTCGACCTTGGCCGCCGCCGCGACGTGGGCCAGGGTGACGCGGACCGGCCTGCCCCCGGTCGCCTGCCGGGTCATCCCTCCCCCAGCCGTGAACTCTCCCCGGTCTCCATGGAACGGTAGAGAGCGTGGAGCAGGGCGAGGGTGCCGAGGTTGTCGGCGCCCGACGTCTCCGGCTCTCCACCCTCGGCGACCGCCGCGAGCAGGGACCCCATGGGGCCGGCGACCGCGTCGGGCAGCCAGCGGGTGGTCACCGGGTAGGGCAGCCAGCCGTCGGTCGGCAGGGTGCGGCTGTTGACCTGGAGGGTGTCGGGGCGGCCGTGCGGGTAGTCGTACAGCAGGCCGAGGGTGCCCTTGATCGCCCCCTCCGTCCCGTCGATCCGGAAGGCGGCCTCGTAGTCGCCGGTGCGGTTCTCGTGCGTCACGTGGACCAGCGCCCGCACGTCGCCCGGGTAGACCAGGGTGCTCATGGTGCGGGTCTCCCCCTTGGGGAGCTGGCCGGGCGTGCGGCTGCCGGTGCAGAAGACGGTCACCGGGTCGCCGAGGATCGACCGGATCGCGTCCAGGTAGTGGATCGAGTGGTAGACGATCTCCAGGCGGTCGGTGGAGACCAGCCAGTCCCAGGCGCTCCAGTCGGTGGCGATGTTCACGGTGAACGTCATCGTCGTCGGCTCACCGATCCAGCCGGCCCGGACCATGGCGCGGGCGGCGGCGATGCCCTCGTCGAAGCGGAGCTGCTGGTTGACGGCGATCTTCAGCCCGTGGGCGGCGGCCAGCTCGACCAGCTCGCGGCCGGTCGCGACGTCGGGGGCGAAGGGCTTCTGGCACAGCACGTGCCGGCCGGCCGCGAGGACCTCCCGCGCGATTCCGGGCTGGGCCTGCGGCGCGACGGCGATGTCGACCACGGCGACCCGGTCGTCGGCGAGCAGCTCCGCGAGGGAGCCGTACACCCTCCCGACGCCGTGCCGGGCGGCCACCTCACGTGCCCGCCCTTCGTCCAGGTCGTACAGCCCGGCGACGTGGAGCCCGGCCGCGCGGTAGGCGGGCAGGTGGGCGACGTCGACGATGGCGCCCGCCCCGACCACCGCGATCGGGAGCCGGTGCTCCGCGGGGATGGTCAGGTCGGCGGCGGCGGCGATCGGAGCGAGCAGGTCGAGCACGGGTCAGACCTCGATCCCGTAGAAGCGGGCGGCGGTGCCGCCGAGGATCGCGGCCCGGTCGGCCTCGCCGAGGCCCGCCAGCAGCACCCCGGTCTCCTTCCACACCTTGGCGTAGTCGCCCGCGAGGATCGCCACCGGCCAGTCGCTGCCGAACATCAGCCGGTCGGGACCGAAGACCTCCAGCGCGTGCTCGACGTACGGCCGCAGGTCCTCGGCGGTCCAGGTGCCGGGGTCGGCGGCGGTGTTGAGGCCGGAGAGCTTGGCGTGGACGTTGGGGTGCTCGGCGGCGCGGGCGATCAGCGACGCCCACGGCTCCCACCCCCTCTCCCTGATCGGCGGCTTGGCCAGGTGGTCGATCACCAGTCGCAGGCCGGGCACGCGCTCGGCGAGGACGGGCACGTGCTCCAGGTGCCGGGGCAGCACCGCGACCACGTCGAAGGGCAGCCCCGCCTCGGCGAGCAGGCCGAGGCCCTCGATCACCGAGTCCTGGACCACCCAGTCGGGGTCGGGGTCGTCGTGGATGAGGTGCCTGACCCCGGCGAAGGCGGGGTGCCGCCGGTAGCGTTCCAGGGCCTCGGCGGCCTCGGCCGGGCGGTTCAGCGGCACCCAGCCGACCACGGCGGCGACGACGTCGTAGGTGTCGGCCTGCGCCAGCATCGCGTCGGTGTCGGCGTAGGTGTCGGCGGCCTGGACCAGCACGGTCCGCTCGACGCCGGCCGCGGCGAGCTGCGGGAGGAGCTCCTCGGGCTCGAAGGTGCGGTGGATGGGCCCGGCCTCGGGCGTCAGCCAGGGGTAGGAACCCGTCTGGAGGTTCCAGAAATGCTGGTGGGCGTCGATCACGGCCATCCGCGCCTCCTTCTTCGATCAATCGTTTGAGCCTGCACAAACTAGGACGACCCCGCGGGGGTGTCAACGCCGCCGGCGGCCCGCTCCGGCCCTGGTGGAGCGCGACCGGCCGGGTCAGCGTGACGGCGGCTGGACCAGCTCCAGGGTGATCTCGTCGGGGTCGAGGAAGTAGCAGGCGAAGCCGCCCGCGTTGATCCCGGCGGTGATCTCGTTGGGCGGCGAGACGAAGCGCACCCCGGCCGCCGTCAGCCTCGCGTGCTCGGCGCGCGCGTCCTCGACGGTGAGCGCCAGGTGGGCGGCGCCCGGCAGGTGCCGGGAGGGGTCGCGGGCCTCGCCGCGCGGGACGACGTACTCGACGAGCTCCAGGTCGTGGGTGGAGACCCCGCGCGGCTGGCCGGGTACGGCGAGCTGCGCGATGCGCAGGACGGCGTCGGGGTAGCCGACGAGCCTGCGGGTGTAGTCGTTGTCCTGGTCCTGCCGGTGCACGAGCGTGAAGCCGAGCAGGTCCCGGTAGAAGGCCACGGACCGGTCGAGGTCGGCGACGGTGAAGGAGAAGTGCCAGACGCCTCTCATCGCAGTGCCTCCTGCTTTCCCGCCTGCTCCGGTTCCGGCGCCGCCTGCGGCGGCTGGGGTGTCTGTGACTCGCGCACCCGGCGGACCTGCCGTTGCCGGCCGGCGATGGTGTAGATGGCGGCGGCCACGATGACCACGGTGCCGACGATCAGGCCCTGGTAGTTGGCGCCAAGGTTGAGCACGTTGAACCCGTTGTCCAGGGTGAACAGGATGAGCGCGCCGACGACGGACTTCAGCACGCTGCCGAGACCGCCGAACAGGGATGTGCCGCCGAGGATGGCGGCGGCGAGCACGGTCAGCTCGGTGCCCTGCAGGCCGGTCGGGTTGATGGCGAGCAGCTTGGCGGCGAACAGCACGCCGACGAAGCCGGAGCCGAGGCCGTTGAGCACGAACGCGCCGATCTTGTAGCGGTCGACGTTGATGCCGGCCAGGCGGGCGGCCTCCGCGTTGCTGCCGACCGCGTACAGGCGGCGGCCGATCACGGTGTAGCGCAGCACGGCCCAGGTGATCGCGACGATCACCAGCAGGTAGTAGGTGGGCTTGCTCAGCCGCAGCTCGAAGCCGAGCACGGGGCTGAGCGCGAGGAGGACCACGCCGGCCGCCGCGACGACGGCGCCGCGCAGCGGGCTGCCGCCGGACCGGCGGGCCAGCAGGGCGAGCACGGCCCCGGTGACCAGGGCGGCCACCCCGGCGACCGCCAGGATGTGCGGGATCGTCCAGTAGCCGGCCTGCAGCGCGATCAGCGCCTGCTGGGCCTCGGGGTCCTTGGCGGTGATCGTGCGGCCGTCGGTGACGATGAGCACCAGGCCGCGCACGGCCGTCATGGTGCCCAAGGTGACGATGAAGGCGTTGATGCCGACCCGCTGGACGATCACGCCGTTGACCGCGCCGCACACCAGGCCGGCGCCCAGCGCGATCGCCATGGCCAGCGGCAGCCCGAGCGAGCTGACCAGGCTGAGCACGGTGGCCGCGGAGAAGGCGGAGACCGAGGCGACCGACAGGTCGAAGTTCCCGCTGATCAGCACCACCGTGGTGAACACCGCGAGGATGGCCACCAGCGACGACTGGTCGAGGATGTTGGTGATGTTGGTCGCGGACAGGTAGTTCGGCCTGCCCAGCTGGGCCGAGAGCAGCGTCAGCACGGTGACGATCAGTATGAGGGCGTAGACCACGCCCGCGTTGCCGGGCCGCAGCGCGGCGGTCAGCCGCGAGCGCCGCGCGGCCGCGGCGCCGGCACCGGCGGGTGTCCGGGCGGCCGGGGCGCCGGTGGCGGGGTTCTCAGGCGGCACCCTGCGCACCTCCCTCGCCGAATCCGTTGGCCAGCATCAGCAGTTCCTCCTCGGATGTCTCGTGCGCCGGTCGTTCGGCGACGATCCGGCCCTCGCGGACGACGAACACTCGGGTCGCCACCGCGAGGATCTCCTCGAACTCGCTGCTCGCCACGAGCACGGCGCCGCCCTGGGCGGCGAACCGGCGGACGAGTTCGAGGATGTCGGCCTTGGCGCCGACGTCGACCCCGGCCGTGGGCTCGTCGAGCATGAAGACCCGGGTCCCGCCGTGCAGCCACTTGCCGAAGACGACCTTCTGCGCGTTGCCGCCGGACAGTTCGGTGACCATGGCCTCGGGGCCGGGGCAGACGATGCCGAGGTCGGCGATGACCCGTTCGGCGCGCTCGGCCTCGGCGCGTTCCCTCGGCAGGGCCCGGCCCGACGCCAGGGACGGCAGGTCGGGCAGGGAGATGTTCTTCCAGATGGGGAAGGTGCCGATCAGGCCCTGGGCGTTGCGGTCCTCGGGGACCAGGGCCATCCCGGCGGCGACCGCGGCGCGGGGGGTGCGCCGTACCGCCTCGCCGTCGACCAGCACCTCGCCCCGGGCGCGGGCGTCGGCGCCGTAGACCGCGTGCAGGATCTCCGAACGGCCGGAGCCGAGCAGGCCGGCGAAGCCGACGACCTCGCCGGCGCGCACCTCGAAGGAGACGTCCCGCACGCCCGCCGGGGAGCGCAGGTCCCGCACGGTGAGCAGCACGGGGGCGGCGGCGTCGACCGGCGGGGCCGTGCGGCGCTCCACGGCGAGCAGGTCCCGGCCGACGATCGCCTGCACCAGGCGGTCCTCGTCGTAGGAGGCCGTCTCCCCCTCCTCGACGACCGTGCCGTCGCGCAGGACGGTCACCCGGTCGGTGAGGGAGAGCACCTCGTCGAGGAAGTGCGAGACGTACAGGAACGCGGTGCCCTGCGCGCTGAGCCGCCTGACCACGTCGAAGACGACCCGGCGCTCGCCCTCGGCGAGGGAGGCGGTCGGCTCGTCCATCACGACGAGTTCGGCGCCGGTGGCCAGGGCCTGGAGGATGGCGACCATCTGCCGTTCGCCGATGGCCAGGTCCATCACCTCGGCGTCGGGGTCGATGTCGTAGTTGACGCGCTCCAGCAGCCGGGCGAACTCGGCGCGGCGTGCGCGCGGCAGCCGCCACGGGCCCCGGGAGCCGAGGAAGACGTTCTCCAGCACGGTGAGGGTCGGCGCGAGCGGCACGTGCTGCATGATCGTCGCCACGCCCGCGTCGCGGGCGGCCCCGGGGGTCCGCCAGACGACCTCCTCGCCCTTCCACCGCACGGTGCCGGTCGTCGGCGCGTGCGCTCCGGCGATGACCTTGATCATCGTGGACTTCCCGGCGCCGTTGGCGCCCACCAGGCCGTGCACGCTGCCGGGCAGCACGTTCAACCGCGCACCCCGGAGGGCGACGGTGCCGTTGGGGAACGACTTGCCGACGCCTTCCAGGGAGAGCAGCGGGGTGGTCACCATTGCGGGGTGCACTCGGTGACGTTCTCCTTCGTGATCGACGGGGTGTCGTAGGTCACAAAGGCGGCGTCCTGCTTCTGCTCGCCGGTCAGGTGCTTGTAGAGGGTGGTGAGGGCGAGCTTGCCGAGGTCCTCGGGCTTGAAGCAGACCGTGCCGGCCACGTCGCCCGCGTTGATCGCGTCGATGCCGAGCTTGCTGCCCCCGATGCCGATGACCTTGGCCTTGGAGCCGGCGGCCTTGACGGCCTTGGCGCAGCCGACCGACATGTCGTCGGACTGGGCGTAGAACAGCTCCACTCCGGGGTTGGACGCCAGCATGTTCTGGCAGGCCGACTGGGCCTTGTCCTGCACCCAGTCGCCGGGCTGCCTGGCCACGACCTCGAACTTCGCCCCCTTGGCCTCGGCCGACTTGGGGAACTCCTGCCAGCGGTTGACGACCTCGGCGAAGCCGGCCGCACCCTCCACGATGGCGATCTTGCCGCCGCCGGGCAGGACCTGGGCGGCGATCTCGCCGGCCTTGCCGCCGGCGGCGTACTCGTCCTGGGTGACCAGGGCGACCAGCCCGGGGTAGACGTCCTTGAGCTGGCGGGTCTTGGGGTCTCCGACCTGGGAGGCCACCGCGACGGTGGGGATGCCCGCGGCCTTGAGCTTGTCGGCCAGGCCCTGCGCGACGCCGGAGTCGACCGGCAGGATCAGCACGCCGTCCGGCTGCTGGGCCATCAGGTCCTGGACGTCGTTGCTCTGCTTGTCGGCCTTGCCCTGCGCGTCCAGCTCGACGATCGTGACGCCGAGCTTGGCGGCCTCGTCCTTGATGCCCTTGCCGATGGCGGCGGGGAAGGGGAAGCTCAGCCCGAGGTTGGAGACACCGATCGTGTACTGCTTCTTCCCGCTCTCCTGCGCGGCGCCGTCGGTGCCGGCGGAGCCGGTGGAGCTCGCGCAGGCGGTCGCGCCGACTGCGAGGGCAGCCATCGCGAAGATTGCCTTCTTCATTGTTTCTCCTGGTCACACATGATCAAACGATTGACTAAAAAATGGTGATCCATACGCTGCCCGTCCGCGGGACCGCTAGCGCGCGCCGCCGCGGACGAGCGTTCGCACCTCCCCCGCGATGCGATGGGCGTCCGGGACGAGCGCCTGCGCCAGGATCGGCGCGGCGGGCATCCGGACGTCCGGCGTGCCGATCCGGATCGGCGGCGCCTGCAACGGCACCCCCGCCCCGGCCACCCGGGCGACGACCTCGGCGCCGAAGCCGCCGGTGACGTTGGCCTCGTGGACCACCGCCAGCCTGCCGGTGCGGCGGACGCTCCCGACGACCGCGCCGGTGTCGAACGGGTTGAGCCAGGGCGTCTCGATCACCTCGACCCCGATGCCCTCCCCGGCCAGGGTCCGGGCGGCCTCCACCGCCCGCCAGGTCATCGCACCCCAGGTGACCACGGTGGCGTCGGAGCCCTCGTGACGGAGCCGCGAGCCGCCCGCCGGCGGCACCGGGCCGCCGACGGTCACCTCCTGTTTGGCCCCGAAGTAGAGCGTCCTGTTCTCGACCACCAGGACCGGGTCGTCGCTGTGCACCGCCGCGACCAGCAGGTCGTGGGCGTCCTGCGGGGTGGACGGCATGCACACCCGCAGCCCGGGGACGTGCAGGAAGAGCGCCTCCAGGCACTGGGAGTGCTGCGCGCACGCACCCGGCCCGTTGCCCTGCTGGGTGCGGATCGTCAGCGGCGCGGTGAGCCGGCCGCCGGAGACGTAGCGGACGTTGGCCGCCTGGTTCACGATCTGGTCGAGCGCGACGAGTGAGAAGTCGGCCCACATGATCTCGACGATCGGGCGGCGGCCCATCATGGCGGCACCCACGGCGCTGCCGAGGATCGCCGACTCGCTGATCGGGGTGTCGAACACGCGCTCGCCGTACTGCTTGCGCAGGCCCCGGGTGACGCCGAAGACGCCGCCGGGCACGCCCACGTCCTCGCCGTAGACCAGGGTCTCCGGCAGTTCCTCCATCAGCCGGTGCAGCGCCGCGTTGACGGCCTCACCGTACGACAGCTTGCGGGTGGTCTCAGGCATACAGGTGCTCCATGACGGTCGCGGGGTCGGCGAGCGGGGCGGCCAGCGCGGCCGCGGCGGCGGCCTCGGTCTCGGTCCTGGCCCGGGTCTCCACCGCGTCGATCTCGGCGGCCGGGACGCCGTCGGCGAGCAGCCCCTCGCGCAGCCGCGCGATCGGCTCCCGGCGCAGGATCCGCTCCATCTCGCCGGGCTGCCGGTAGGCCTCGGCGTCGCCGATGTAGTGGCCGACGATGCGTTCCGTCATGCACTCCAGCAGGGTCGGGCCGCCGCCCTCGCGGGCGACCTCCACCGCGTCGCGCACGTGGAAGCGGACCGACTCGGCGTCGTTGCCGTCGATGCGGTAGCCGGGCATGCCGTAGGCGGCGGCCCGGTCGGCCAGCCGCCCGCCCCGGACCATGTCGGCGATCGGGGTCAGCTCCGAGTAGCGGTTGTTCTCGCAGACGAAGACCACCGGCAGGTCGAAGGCCGCGGCGAAGTTCATCGCCTCGTGGACCGCACCCTGGTTCATCGCGCCGTCACCGAAGACGGTCACCGCCACCCGGTTGGAGCCGTCGTGGCGACCGGCGAGCGCCGCGCCGCACGCGATCGGGGCACCGGCGCCCACGATGGAGTTCTCGCCGTGGAAGCCGTACTCGGCGGCGGTGAAGTAGGCCGAGCCGCCCCGGCCGCCGTTGACGCCGGTGGCGCGGCCCAGCAGTTCGGCGAAGAGCGGCTCGGCGGGCACGCCGCGGGCGAGCGCCCAGCCGTGGCCCCGGTAGGTCGCGAACAGCGCGTCCTCGGGCTCCAGGGCGTCGCAGGCGCCGACCGGGATGGCCTCCTGCCCGATGCACAGGTGGACCGAGCCGACGATCGGCCCCTCAAGGCGCAGCTGGCGCACCTTCTCCTCGAAGGCGCGGATGCGCCACATGGCCAGCAGGTCCGCGAGCCGTCGCTCACTCATTGTCGTTCTCCTCCGTCCGCCACGCCGCGAGCGCGACGGCACAGATCGTCTCGGCGTCGCCGATGTAGGACTCGGGGGGAAGCGGGAGCGGCCCGAGGCTCGCGAGGTCGTCGGGCCCGGCCACCTCCCGCAGGGTGTCGGCGAGCGCGCGGCGGTCCGCCCGCGCCCGGTGGGCGGCCTGGTAGACGAGGTCGTGCGCCTGCTCGCGGCCCAGCGCGGGGGCCAGGCGCATCATGTACGCCTCCGCCATGATCAGCCCGCCCTCGGCGTCGAGGTTGCCGCGCATCGCCTCGGGGAAGACCTGGAGTCCCACGGCGACCTCGGCGGCGGTGACCAGGGCACCGGCGGCGAGTTCGGCGAGCTGCGGCACCACGTACCACTCCACCTGCCACTCGCCCGCGGCCCGCTCGTGGCCGGCCTCCATCGCCCGGAACACCGCCGAGCTGAGGGCGCCCGCCGTGCCGGACATGCCGATGATCGCCTCGCAGCCGATCGGGTTGGCCTTCTGCGGCATCGTGGAGGACGCCCCGCGGTGGTGGCCGCCGGCCTCGCGGACCTCGCCGACCTCGGTCCTGGACAGGTCGACGACCTCCCGGGCGAACCTGGCGGCGGTCGCCGCGACGCTCGCGCAGGCGACGCCGAACTCGGCGATCCCGTCCCTGGCCACGTGCCAGGGCACGTCCGTCTGGACGAGCCCGAGCCGGGTGGCGACGCCCTTCCTGACCACCGCGGCCTGCTCGCCCATGGCGGCGGAGGTTCCTCCGGCGCCGAAGAGGGAGACGGCCGGGACGTGCCGCAGCGCGTCGCGCAGCCGCCGCCGCTGGCGGGTGACCTCGGCCAGCAGCACGGCCAGCTTCGCGCCGAACGTGGTGGGGACGGCCTGCTGGGCGTGGGTGCGCGCGGCCACCACGGTGCCCGCGTGCTCCTCGACCAGGCGGGCGAGGGCGTCGCCGAAGGACTCCAGCAGGACGACCAGGCGCTCCAGCGCCTCCCTCATCTGCAGGGACAGGCCGCTGTCCATGATGTCCTGCGTGGTCGCGCCGTAGTGGACGCGGCCGTTGGGCCCCTCGGGCAACGCGGCGGCGATCATCCGCACCAGCGGGAGGATGGGGTAGCCCACGTTCACGGCCTCCCGCCACAGGCGGTCGAGGTCGATGGTGGCGGGCACGCACGCGGCGGCGATGGCCTCGGCGTCGCTCTCGTCGATCACTCCGGCCTCGGCCTGGGCCAGGGCGAGGGCGGCCTCGACCCGCAGCCAGGAGAGCACGGTGCTCTCGGCGGAGAAGATCCCGGCCATCCCGGCGTCGCCGAAGAGGGCGGGGAGCAGCTTGAAGGTCTGCACGGTCAGTTCATCTCCAGTCCGCCGTCGACGTTCAGCGCCTGGCCGGTGATGAACGAGGCGAGGTCGCTGGCGAGGAAGAGGACGGCGGCGGCGAGTTCCTCGGCGCGGCCGGGACGCCGGAGCGGGGAGCGTCCGCTGACCTCCTGGAGGTAGTTCGCCCCGGCGTCCGGGCCGAAGCGGGCGTCGCGGTCGGCGATGATCTCCTCCCACATGGGGGTGAGGAAGATCCCCGGGCAGACCGCGTTGACCCGTACCGGGGCGAGCGCCTCGGCGGCCGACTTCGTCAGCGACAGCAGCGCGGTCTTGGTCGCCGAGTAGTGCGCGGCGTTGGGCCGCCCGGACCTGGCCGCGACGGAGGCGAGGGTCACGATCGATCCGCCGCCCTGCTCGACCATGCGGCGGCCGACCGCCTGGGTGATCCAGAAGGAGCCGTTGAGGTTGACGTCGATGATCCGGCGCCACTCCTGCGGGGTCACCTCCAGCAGGGGCGTGGTGCGCATGACGCCGGCGCAGTTCACCAGGATGTCGATGCGGCCGATCTCCTCGGCCAGGGCCACCGCCTGCTCGGGGTCGGTGAGGTCGGCGGCCCGGTCGCGTGCCCCCAGGGCGGTCGCGGCCTCGGTCAGCCGCGGTCCCTCCAGGTCGGAGACGACGAGATCGGCACCGGCGTCGGCCAGCGCGCGGGCACATGCGAGCCCGAGCCCTCCCGCGGCCCCGGTGACGAGCGCCGTACGCCCCGCCAGGTCGATCGTGACAGCCATCCCCGGTGTTCCCCCTCGGTAGGTCAAACGATTGACTGGGAATGTAGCAGCGTGCTCACAAAGCGGACAAGAGGTCGGTCAATCGTTTTTATTACGAAGTTCTTCTTCCGTTAACACGCCCCGCGCCGCGCACCGGGGACCGCGTGAGGGCGGAGCAGGGCCACTCCGACCTGGCCGGACGTCCGGCCGCCGGGCGGGGAGGCGACACCGGGCGGTCATCCCCGGGTCACCCCGGGGCGTCCCCGGGTGGACGCCGGGACGCCGGGACGCCGGGACGCCGGAACGCCGGTCCCGGCCGGTGAGACCCGCACCCGGCTGCGCTAGAGTCGCGTCCGGCACGAACTGACGCGAGGTGCCTCCCCGTGGGGAGGAGAATCGGGAAGCCGGTGCGATTCCGGCACGGGCCCGCCGCGGTGATCGGGGAGCCGCCGTCCATGCACTCACGTGCGGCCACTGGCCTTTCGGGCTGGGAAGGCGGACGGTGCAGGCGTTGATCCGAGAGTCCGAAGACCGGCCTCGCTCCATCTGCCACCGCCCGGGTGGCATGACGCAGCGGGAGCCTGCCCTGTGAGCACCGACATCCAGCCCGACATCTACCAGGTCATCCACCGCCGCCGTGACGTGCGGTCGCAGTTCACCGGTGAGCCCGTCCCCGGCGACGTCCTCGAACGCGTGCTGGAGGCCGCGCACGCGGCACCCAGTGTCGGACTGTCCCAGCCCTGGGACTTCATCCTCGTCCGGGACCTCGGCACCCGCCGCGCGTTCCACCGCCACGTCCAGGAGGAGCGGACCCGTTTCGCGGCGTCCCTCACCGGGAGCGCGGCGGAGCGGTTCGCCCGGATCAAGGTCGACGGCGTGCTGGAGTCCAGCCTCTCGGTGGTCGTCACCTACGACGCCGCCCGGGGAGGTCCCGCGGTGCTGGGCCGGCACGCCATCGCCGACGCCGGCCTGTACTCGGTCTGCCTGGCCGTCCAGAACCTGTGGCTGGCGGCCACCGCGGAGAACCTGGGAGTCGGCTGGGTCTCGTTCTACCGCGAGCCGTTCGTCCGGAGCCTGCTCGGCATCCCCTCCGGCATCCGCCCGGTGGCCTGGCTGTGCCTGGGGCCGGTCACCCATGTGGAGGCGGTGCCCGATCTGGAGCGGCACGGGTGGCGCCGGCGCGTCCCGCTGGACGCGGTGGTCCGTCACGAGCGCTGGTGACGGCAAAGGACGCGCACGCCGTACGGTGACGGGGAACCGGGCGCGGGTACGACGGCCGGAGTCCGGGCACGACGGACAGGGCACAGGTCCGGGCCGGGCGGGGCTTCGGGGCCGGATCAGGCTCCGGGGTTGAGTCCGGCGCCGGGGTTGAGTCCGGCTCCGGGCCGGGCTTCGAGTCCGGGGCCGGGCCCGGCGCGGGCACGGCGATCGAAGGAGCATCGAGACAGTGGGCAGAGCGACGAGCGGGGCGGCGGACAGGATGATCGCGGACTTCTGGTTCGACCCGTCCTGCCCCTACACCTGGATCACCTCCCGTTGGCTGCTGGAGGTGGAGAAGGTCCGGCCGGTCGAGGTGCGCTGGCACGTGATGAGCCTGTCGGTGCTCAACGAGGGCCGGGACGACGATCCCGAAGGCGACCCCGAGGGTTACCTGTGGGTGCCCGTGCGCGTCTGCGCCGCCGTGCTCCGGGAGCACGGTCAGCAGGCGCTCGGCAGGTTCTACACCGCCCTGTGGACCCGCGGGGACGACCGCGACGAGCAGGACTGGATCGGTTCCCTGCACGACGCGCTGGCCGCCGCGGGGCTCCCGCGGGAACTGGCCGAGGCCGGGACGTCGACGGCCTACGACGAGGCGGTGCGCGCCTCGCACGCCGAGGGCATGCGCCTGATCGGCGGGGACACCGGCGGACACGTCGGCACCCCGGTGGTCGCCGTCACCGGCGCCGATGACGAGCGTGTCGTGTTCTTCGGCCCCGTCCTCTCCAGGATCCCCACCGGGGAGCGGGCGGGCCGCCTGTGGGACGGGACACTGCTGGTGGCCGGCACCCCGGGCTTCCATGAGCTCAAGGGCCCCCCGCACGAGGAGCCCCGGCTCCGCCCCGACGGGGCCTGACGGCTCCGCGGCGGAGCGCGGCCGGGGAAACGGCCGCCGGATCCACGTCACGGGATCGCGCCGGCCCGGCGGCGCGATCCCGGTACTTGACCGGGGAACGTCTCGATGGTCCCATCTCTCATAGTTAGGAACCCTTCCTAACTAGATCTCCTCGCCCTCTTCCCCCCGAGACAACAGCAGGAGAACCGATGAGACCTTCCATCCGAGCGCGCTCGCTGGCCGGTGCGCTCGTGGCCGGGTTACTGCTCAGCCTTCCGGTGACGTCACCCGCCGCCGCGGCACCGACCCGGTACGAGGCGGAGAACGCCACCATCTCCCAGGGCACCGTGGACACCAGGCACGCCGGGTTCACCGGGACGGGCTTCGTCGACTACGCCAACGTCGCCGGCTCCCACGTCGAGTTCACCGTCAACGCGGCGACCGCCGGCAACTACCGTCTGGCGTTCCGTTTCGCCAACGGCACCACCACGGACCGGCCGATGGACATCTCCGTCAACGGCACGACGGTCTCGGCCGGACTGTCCTTCCCCGGCACCGGTGCGTGGACCACCTGGGTGGAGAAGTCGGTCACCGCGGGTCTCATCGCGGGCGCCAACAAGGTCCGCGCCACCGCCACCACCGCGAACGGCGGCCCCAACCTCGACCGGCTGAGCGCGTCCGCCCCCGCCGACACCCAACCGCCGACCGCCCCGGCCGGCCTGCGCGTCGTCGGCGAGATCAGGCCCACCTCCGTGGGCCTGGCCTGGAACGCGTCCACCGACGACGTCGGCGTCTCCCAGTACAGGATCTACAACGGCGGGAACGTGCTCGTCACCGTGGGCGGCAACATCACGAGCCTCACGGTGCCCGGTCTGACACCCAACACGCGGTACGTGTTCAGCGTGCTGGCCTACGACGCCGCGGGCAACCCCTCCCAGGGCAGCAACAGCGTCGACCTCACCACACCGCCGGGCGGCGACACCACGCCGCCGAGCACGCCCGCCGGCCTGCACGCCACCGGCGTCACGGCGAACACCGTCACGCTGGGCTGGAACGCCTCGACCGACGACGTCGGCGTGACCGGCTACAACGTCTACCGCGACGGCACGAGGATCGCCACGGTGCCGGACCTCACCGCGACCGTGGACGGGCTGACGCCCGACACGGCCTACTCCTTCGAGGTCGAGGCGTTCGACGCCGACGACAACGTCTCGCCCCGCACCGCACCGCTGCCGGTGAGGACGACCGGTACCGCGGGCGGCGGCGACCCCGTCTACGACCGGGACGTCACCAAGCTCGACCTGGCGTGGGGCGTCACGTTCCTGCCGGACGACAGCGCGCTGGTCGCCGAGCGCGACCGGTTCGAAATCGTACGGGTCACCCCGAACGGGCAGAAGACGGTGGTCGGCAAGATCACCGAGGCGACGACCACCGGCGGCGAGGGCGGCCTCCTCGGCCTGGCCGCCTCCCCGAACTTCGCCGCCGACCGCTACGTCTATGCCTTCCACACGGCCTCGTCCGACAACCGGGTCGTCCGGTTCAAGTACGAGAACGGGCGGATCGGCGCTCGCGAGCCGATCGTCACCGGCATAGCCAAGAACCGGTTCCACAACGGTGGGCAGATCAAGTTCGGCCCCGACGGCTACCTGTACATCACCACCGGTGACGGCCAGGACGGCAACCGGGCACAGAACCTCGGCTCGCTCAACGGCAAGATCCTGCGCGTGACGCCGACGGGCGCCGGCGCCCCGGGCAACCCGTTCCCGAACGCGCCGCGCGTCTACTCCCTGGGGCACCGCAATCCGCAGGGCATCGCCTGGGACTCCAGGGGACAGCTGTGGGAGTCCGAGTTCGGCAACAGCACCTGGGACGAGCTCAACCTGATCCAGCCGGGCAAGAACTACGGTTGGCCCAACTGCGAGGGCAGGTGCGACAACACGGCCTACGTCAACCCGGTCCGGCAGTGGGATGTGGCTTCCGCCTCGCCGAGCGGCATCGAGATCGTGAACGACTGGATCTACATGGCGGCGGTCCGCGGCCAGCGGCTCTGGGTCATGAGGATCGACGGCAGCACGACCGACACGCCCAGGGCGTTCTTCAGCGGCCGGTGGGGCCGCCTGCGCACGGTCGTCAGGACGCCCGACGGCGGGCTCTGGCTGACCTCCACCAACAATGACAAGAACGGCGGCACGCCGTCGGTGCTCGACAACGTGATCGTGCGGCTGAAGTTCGCCCCGCCGGCGTGAGACCGGCGACGGCTCGGACACCGGCATCCGACGGAACGGGTCCGGGCGGGACGGAGTGATCCGTCCCGCCCGGACCGGACCCGCCCTCCTCCCCCGCCGCCGGGTGGGACGGCCCGCCTTCCTCACGTCGCCACGCGAGGCAGGCCCGGCGCCTTCGCGTCGCCGTCGAATGTCGCCGTCGAATGTCGCCGCCGAATGAGGACGACTCCGCGGCGGGCGTCCGCTCCCCCGAGCCGGACGCCCGCCGCGGAGCCGGTCGGCTCCGTACTACGCCGGTGACATGACCTCCCTGTCCCGGTCCGCCCCCCTGCCGTCCTGCTCGGCGGACGGCGGGGACGCGGGCGGCGAGTCGTCGTGCTCGTCGAGGAGGGTGGTCTCGTCGAACGGCGCCCGCCCCGACAGCACCTCGGTGGCGCGTGTCCGGTCGAACTCGCCGGTCCAGGTGCCGATCAGCACGGTGGCGACCGCGTTGCCGGCGAAGTTGGTCAGTGCCCGCGCCTCGGACATGAAGCGGTCGATGCCGACGATCAGGCCGACGCCGTCGACGAGGTCGGGACGGTGCGACTGCAGGCCGCCGGCGAGCGTGGCCAGGCCCGCGCCGGTGACCCCGGCGGCGCCCTTGGAGGCGATCATCATGAAGACCAGCAGGGAGAGCTGCTCGCCCATGGCGAGCGGGGCGCCCGTGGCGCTCGCGATGAACAGGGTGGCCATGGTGAGGTAGATGGCGGTGCCGTCCAGGTTGAAGGAGTAGCCGGTCGGCACGGTGATGCCGACGACGGGCCGGCTCACGCCCAGGTGCTCCATCTTGGCGATCAGGCGGGGCAGGGCCGACTCCGAGGAGGAGGTCGACAGGATCAGCAGGAACTCCCGGCCGAGGTAGCGGAGCAGCGAGAACAGGCTGACCCGCGCCACCAGCCAGAGCATCGGCCCGAGGACCGCCAGCACGAAGATCAGGCAGGTCACGTAGAAGGCGAGCATGATCACGCCGAGGCTCTTGAGCGCGTCCACGCCGGTGGCGCCGACCACCGCGGCGATCGCGCCGAGGGCACCGACCGGGGCCGCCCACATGATCATGGAGAGGATCCGGAAGACGAGCCGCTGGATGTGCCCGATGCCGTTCAGGATGGGCGTGGCCCGTTCCCCCATCGCCTGCAGGGCGAACCCGGCGAGCAGCGCGACGAGGAGGGTCTGCAGCACCTGCCCCTCGGTGAACGCCGACACCAGCGTGGTGGGGATGATCCCGAGCACGAACGTCACCGTGTCGCTCTCGCCGCCCTTGGCGGCCTCCGCCGCGGCGGCCTGGCGCAGCTCGTCGGTGAGCTGGAGACCCTGGCCGGGGTCGATCAGGTTGCCCACCACCAGGCCGATGCCCAGCGCGACGGTCGACATGGCCAGGAAGTAGCCGAGCGCGAGGCCGCCGACCCGGCCGACCTTGGCCGCCTTGGTGACCGACCCGACCCCGAGCACGATGGTGCAGAAGATGATGGGGCTGATCATCATCTTGATGAGCGCGACGAAGGCCGTGCCCAGCGGCTTCAGCGCCTGGCCGAGATCGGGTGCCGCCAGGCCGATCACGACGCCGACGACCACGGCGGCGATGACGGCTATGTAGAGGTAGTGTGTTCGATCTCGCCTCACGGACATGCGCTCTCCCCGTCCTGGATGGGAACTCCGGTCAGGCGACTATGGGCCTCTTCTGTGACCCACGTCACCATTGCGTACATTTCGTTCGTGAACTTGAAGAAACTGTCCAGTCACATACGCGGCTGGAGCCTGGCCAGGCAGATGCTGGCGTTGCAGATCGTCGTGGTGGGGGTCACCGTGGCGGGCGGCGCGACCCTGGCCTTCCTTCAGGCGGGAGACCTGCTCCGCGACGAGGCCGCCGGCACCGCCAGGGCGGTCGCCGTCAGCGTGGCCGACTCCCCGTCGGTCCTCGCCGCCATGGGCGACTCGGCCGTCCTGCAGCCGTACGCGGAACGGGTCCGGCGGGAGACGGGCGTCGACTTCGTCACGATCATGGGCGTTGACGGCGTGCGCTACACCCACCCCAACCCGGCGCAGATCGGTCACCGTTTCCTCGGCACCATCGCACCCGCGCTGGCCGGTCGGACCTTCACCGAGACCTACACCGGCACGCTCGGCCCGTCGGTGCGCGCCGTCGCCCCGGTGCGCGACGCGCGGGGCCGGGTGACGGGCCTGGTCAGCGCGGGCATCACGATCGACAGGATCAGCGCCAGGCTCCGCGAGCAGATCGCCGGCGCGGCGCTGATCGGGGTGCTCGGCCTGTCCGTCGGCGGAGCCGGCACCTACCTCGTCGGCAGCCGGCTGCGCCGCCAGACCCACGGGATGGGCCCGGCCGAGCTCAGCCGGATGTACGAGTACCACGACGCGATCCTGCACGCCGTGCGGGAAGGGCTGCTGCTCGTCGACCCCTCGGGCACGGTCACGCTCTGCAACGACGGCGCCCGCGAGCTGCTGGGCCTGGACGGGGAGGTGGCCGGACGGCGCATCACCGCGCTGGGGCTGCCCGCCTCCCTCGCGGAGCGGCTGTCGACCGGCGAGAACCGTACCGACGAGATCCACATGACCGGGGAGCGGACGCTCGTGGTGAACGCCGCGGTGGTGCGCTCGGGCTCCCGCTCGCTCGGCACGGTGGTCACCCTGCGCGACCACACCGAACTGCAGTCGCTGGCCGGGCAGCTCGACGCCGAGCGCGGCTTCGCCGACTCGCTGCGCGCCGCCGCGCACGAGGCGGCCAACCGGCTGCACACCGTCATCGCCCTCGTCGAGCTGGGCCGCACCGAGCAGGCCGTGGCCTTCGCGACCGAGGAGATCAGGGCGGCGCAGCGGCTGACCGACCGGGTGGTGGACGCCGTGCGCGAACCGGTGCTCGCCGCGCTGCTGCTGGGCAAGAGCGCCGAGGCCGGGGAACGGGGGGTGGAACTGGTGATCACCCCGGACAGCGGGCTCGACGACATCGGCCTGGACTCACGGGATCTGGTGACGATCCTCGGCAACCTGATAGACAACGCGGTGGACGCGGCCATGACGGGCGCGCCGCCCGCACGGGTGGAGGTGCGGCTGCGGGTCGACGAGACGGCCTTCCTGATCAGTGTGGCCGACAGCGGCCCGGGGCTGGACCCCGCCACGGCGGGTGAGGCGTTCCGGCGCGGCTGGACCACCAAGGGCGACGGCCGCGGCCTCGGTCTGGCCATGGTCGGCCAGGCGGTCCGCCGCCTGGGCGGGACGATCGACGTCGGCCCGCCGGCCGGGACCGCCGGTCCGGGCATCGGGGAGACCGGGACGGGTGCGGTGTTCACCGTACGACTGCCGCTGCGCGGGAAGGAGGGGTCATGATCTCGGTACTGGTCGTGGAGGACGAGGAGATCACGGCCGAGGCGAACCGGCTCTTCGTGGAGCGGGTGCCGGGCTTCCGGGTGGTGGGGGTGGCCCGGTCGGGCGGGGAGGCGTTGCGGTTCCTCCGGCGGGAACCCGCCGACCTGGTCCTGCTCGACCTCTACCTGCCCGACATGCACGGGCTGGACGTGTGCCGGGCGCTGCGGGCCGCGGGGGTGATGTCGGACGTCATCGCGGTCACCTCGGCGCGTGACCTGTCGGTGGTGAGATCGGCGGTCTCGGTCGGGGTGGCCCAGTACCTGCTCAAACCGTTCACGTTCGCCACGCTGAGCGAGAAGCTGACCCGCTACGCGGAGTTCAGGTCGTCGGTCGCGGGCTCCGGGGAGGCCAGCGGGCAGGGCGAGGTGGACCGGGCGCTGGCGGCCCTGCGCGGCCCGGCGCGGACCCCCCTGCCGAAGGGGATGACACAGGCGACCCTGGACGCGGTGCTCACGGAGCTGCGCAGGGCCCCCGGCGGCCTGTCGGCGCAGACCGCCGGGGCGGCGATAGGGGTCTCCCGGGTGACGGCCCGCCGTTACCTGGAGCACCTGACCGAGATCGGGATCACCAGCAGGATCCCCCAGTACGGCGGGGTCGGGCGCCCCGAGTTGCTCTACCGCATCACCTGACGGCTGTGGCGTCACGAGGCCCGTGGAACTGGTAGGAAAAAGGCAGCCCGCCCTGCCACCCGCGGGCGAAGGAGCGAAGCATGACCCTTTTCACGGTCTCAGCGAACATGCTCGGCACGACACTCGTCGTACGGGCGTGCGGGGAGCTCGACTACCGGAACGCCCCGGTGTTCCGCAGCGAGCTGACCAGGGCGTGGGAGGCCACGACGCCTCCCACGGTCGTCATCGACCTCGCCGGACTCACCTTCTGCGACTCCACGGGCATGGCGGAGCTGATCCTGGGGCTCCAGCGCAGCCGCGCGCTGGGCACGCGTCTGGTGCTCGCCGGCGTGCACGGCACGCTGGAGCGGATTCTCGCCATCACCGGCCTGCGCTCCGCGTTCGAGGTGTTCGACTCCGCCGAGGAGGCCGTGCAGGGCGCCTGATCAGCTTCTGCCGCCCTGGTCGATCGGCACGCGAGGCGCGTCCACGATGACGTCGGAGAAGATGTCGACGGCCAGGGCGATCACACCGCCGACCGCGATGATCCCGGCGCCCGCCCAGAACAGCGTCCAGTTGGGGCCGAGGCACAGGGCCACACCCCCGACGGTGAACCCCACCAGGATGACGATCACCGCGAGCCAAGACTTGGGACTTCCTCCGTGGCTTCCAGCCATGAGCCTTTCCTCTCCCGTACGGATCAGTGATGCGTGCCGTTCGCCGCGGCGATCACCCGGGTCAGCGAGCGGTGGAGCTCTTCCAGCTCCTCCAATTCCATACCCAGGCGCTTGACGATCATCGGCGGGATCGCCTCGGCCTCGTCCCGCAGCGCGCGGCCCTCCGGCGTGAGCGATACGGCCAGGACACGCCCGTCCTGGCCGTCACGCTGCCGCCGGATGTAGCCGATCACCTCGAGACGCTTCAGCAGCGGGGACAGCGTACCGGGGTCGAGTCTCAGTAGCTTGCTCAGCTCCTTGACGGACAGCGGCGCGTGCTCCCACAGGGCGAGCATCACCAGATACTGCGGGTGGGTCAGCCTCATCGGCTCCAGCAGCGGCCGGTAGAGCCCGATGACGTTACGCGAGGCGACCGCCAGGGCGAAGCACACCTGACGCTCCAGGCGCAGGGCATCCGTCATATCACTCATACAGACCTCCACCCTGACATAGTATGATAGTTGGTACGCAAAACGTTGCCGCCCCAAGTATCGGCACGCGAAGGAGCCACATGTTTCACAGCAAGCCGATCGAGGAGCGAATCGCCGAGCGTCAGGCCAACCGCCCCGACCTCAAGGAGGGCAAGCACTTCGAGCACGGGCCCGCGAAGTTCATCTTCATCTTCGTCATCGTCTTCGTGGTCATCGGCCACCTGGCGGGCCTGCTCCTGCTGATGGCTCTGGACCTGCACTAGGACCCCGCCCGGGTGGTGCCCTTGCCCGCCCTCCGTCAACCGGATCGCCGTTCCCGGCATGAGAAGATGATGATCCGGTTGGTGGGGGCCGGACGGCCGCCCAGATCAGGAGGTCCGCATGTCTGACGTTTCCGACGTCGCCCAGGAGCCCGAGAATTCCGACGACGAGCTGAAGCGCAAGTTCCGCGAGGCCCTGGACCGCAAGAAGCAGGCCCAGGCGGACGCGGTCGCGGGAGGCAAGGGGAAGAACTCCTCGAAGATCCACGGCGCCCACGGCCCGGCCGCGGCCAGGCGCTCCTTCCGCCGCAAGAGCGGCTGAGCCCGGTCCGACCGGGTGCGGGCGGCCCCGGGCCGGGATGCCCGTGGCGCCGCCCGGCCGCCCGCCGACCCGCACAATGGGGGCGGAGGTGCTCACGGCCGTGGTGATCGTGCAGAGGGTTGTCGTCCGCTGGGGCAAGCAGGGGCGTGGCGCCGCCGAGGCGACGCGGCGCCGGTCGCTTCCCGAGGCGTTCCCGCTGCCCCCCGCGCTGCCCGGGGGGCCGCTGGTCCTGCACGACGTGACCCTCGACGAGGCCGATGGATACACCCCGGTCACCGCCGTCGGCGCGCACCCGCTGCCGCACCGGGCGATCGGGCTGCGTTTCTCCCCCGGCCCGCCGGACGACGGGAACCTTCGGATCCGAGTCGAGCGGATGCCCGTCGGCGCCTCCTATCCGCGCCACGGCCGCATCGGCCGGCTCTTCCTGCTCGATCCCGGGCAGCGGGCCCGTTACCGGGCCAATTTCCGCTTCACCGGCTGCCAGTGCGCCGCGGCCTGGCACTTCGAACAGTGGACGATCAGCATCGGCCACACCGGGCCGTCGCCGGATCTCTTCTGTTCCGGCGGCTTCGACGCCGAGGTCGACGACCGGGTCTCCCTGTACGGCGGGCGGTAGGCGCACCGGCCACGGCACACCGAGGCGGACCGGGCGGACCGGGTCGGGCGAAGGCGGACCAGGACGAGCGCAGGCAGACCGGGGCGAACCGGAGCGGACCGGGGCGGACAGCCACCGCAGACCGGGCGGACCGGGGCCAGCCGGGGCGGACCGGGCGGACCGGGGGCCGTCAGACGGCGGGCATCTCCGAGATCATCTGGAAGGCCGCGGCGGACCCGGCGGCGGCCGACTCGATCGCCCCCTGTTCCTGGGTGGTGAGGTCCCCGGCCGCGTAGAGACCCGGCACGCTGGTCCTGCCCGAGGCGTCGGCCTTGACGTAGCCGTCCTCGCCGACGGCCAGGCCAAGACGCTCGGCGAGACGGGAGACCAGCGGAACGGGCCGCTGGTCGGGCTGCCAGAACAGGGTCTGCCGGTCGATGACCGTGCCGTCGGCCAGTTCCACCGCGTACAGGTGACCGTCGGTGTGCCGCAGCCTCCGCACCCTGCTCGCGAACATCTCCGCCTCACCGCACTTCTCCGGGGCGGTGCCGTCGAACAGCACGACGACGTCGCGGCTCCAGGCCGAGAACCCCGTGGCCGCCTCCCGCGCGAACTCCGGATCGCAGGTCACCACACCCCAGGTGCGGTCGCGGTTCTCCCAGCCGGCGCAGAGGGGGCAATGGACGACCGTCTTCCCCCAGCACTCGGCGAACCCCTCGACATCGGGGTGGACGTCGACCACCCCCGTGGCCAGCAGGACCTGCCGGGCCCGGACCGGCTCGCCGCCGTCGTCGGCGGTGACGGTGAAGCCGCCTTCTCCGGTGGCGACCACGTCGGTGGCGACGGCCTCGCGGCGCTCGGCCATGCCGTACCTCGCCAGGTCCGCCCAGGCGCGGCGGCGGTACTCCCCGGGGCTGACGCCGTCGAGGCCGACGATGCCGTGGACGCCCGCGGAGGCGGCGTTGCGCGGGGGCCGGGGGTCCTCCACGACCAGCACGTGGCGCAGGGACCGGCTGAGCACCAGGGCCGCCGTCAGCCCGGCCGGTCCGCCGCCGATGATCACAGCGTCGTAGTGCCGCACCGCGGCCCCCTTCTCCTCTGCGCGCCGTCCGGTACCGGGCCCACTGCGGGAGTGAGCCCTCCGCGTCCCGCATGCCCTACCCCCGGGGAGGTGCGGTAACCAGGGGGAACGTCGCCGGATGGGAGTCGTCACCGCTGAGGGCCGCGGGCCGCGACCGACCGGGAGAGGTGACCCGGCGGCCGGATCCGCCCCTCTCCACCCCAGGCCGCGACCTGGGGTTTTTCGTGCCCACTCCCGGCGGGGCGGCCGGACGGCGGCCATTGACTTCCCACACATTCGGGTTTAAATAAATACGAAACAACATGGAAACGGCGGTGAACCAACAGCATGTACGCGGAGGAGCGGCAGCAGGAGATCCTGCGCCGGGCGAGGTCCGTCGGCCGGGTGGACGTGGTGACCCTGGCGGAGGAGTTCGCCGTCACCACCGAGACCATCCGCCGCGACCTGACCGCGCTGGAGCGCTCGGGGGTGCTGCGGCGCGTACACGGAGGGGCGATCCCGGTCGAGCGGCTGGGGTTCGAACCCGAGCTGGCCGCCCGTGACGCGGTGCTGACCGCGGAGAAGGAGCGGATCGCCAAGGCCGCGCTCGCCGAACTCCCCGAAGACGGCGCGATCATCGTCGACGCCGGGTCGACGACCGCGAGACTGGTGCAGGCGCTGCCGCTGGACCGGGAGCTCACCGTGGTCGTGAACTCCCCGCCGCACGCCGCGCTGCTGGCCACCCGCGCCAACCTGACGGTGCTGATGCTGGGCGGCCGGGTGCGCGGGCGGACGCTGGCCACCGTCGACGACTGGGCCCTGCGGCCCCTGGCGGACCTGCACGTGGACGTGGCGTTCATGGCCGCCAACGGGTGCTCGGCCGCCAAGGGGCTGACGACTCCGGACCCGGCCGAGGCCGCCATCAAGCGGGCGATGATCGGCGCGGCGCAGCGCAGCGTGCTGCTCGCCGACCACACCAAGTTCACCAGCACCTACCTGTCGCGTTTCGCCACGATCCAGGAGATCGACGTCGTGATCAGCGACGCCGGGCTCGACGCGGAGATCGCGACGGAGCTGGCCGCCGCCGGACCCGAGGTGGTACGGGCGTGATCGTCACATTGACCCTCAACCCCAGCCTGGACCGCACGATCGAGATCGGCTCGCTGAGCCGCGGCGCCGTCATCCGGGCCGCCGCCACCCGCCTCGATCCCGGCGGCAAGGGGGTGAACGTCTCCCGGGCGCTGCTCGCCAACCGGATCCGTTCCCGCGCGGTCGTCCCCTTCGGCGGCGACGAGGGACGGCAGCTGGTGAGCCTGCTCTCGGCGGAGGGCATCGACATGGTCACCGTCCCGGTCTCCGGGCCGACCCGCTCCAACGTCGCCCTGGCCGAACCGGACGGCACCGTCACCAAGATCAACGAGCCGGGGACGGCCCTGTCGCCCGCCGAGCTCGACACCGTCGCCGAGGTCGTGCTCAGCGCCGCCGGCTCGGCGGACTGGGTGGTCGCCTCCGGCAGTCTCCCGCCCGAGGTGCCCTCCGACGTCTACGCCCGGCTGTGCCGCCGCTTCGGCGGCGCCGGGATCAACGTCGCGGTGGACACCAGCGGGCCCGCGCTCGCCGCGGCCGTCGCCGCGTCCCCCGCGCTCGTCAAGCCGAACCGGGAGGAGCTGGGCGAGGTGACGGGGATGGCCATCATGTCGCTGGGCGACGCGATCGAGGCCGCGCGGAGGCTGCGGGACCGCGGCGCCCGCACCGTCCTGGCCAGCCTGGGCCCGGACGGCGCGGTCCTCCTCCAGGACGACCGGGTCTGGTACGGCGAGTGCCCGGTGGCCGAGCCGCGCAGCACCGTCGGCGCGGGCGACGCCATGCTCGCCGGATTCCTCGCCGCCGGGGCCCGCGGCGAGGCCGCGTTCGTCGAGGCGCTGGCCTGGGCGACCGCCGCGGTGGGGCTTCCGGGCAGCCGGATGCCCTCCCCCGGTGACATACGGCGCGATGACGTCCGCGTCACCGGAGCCGACCCCGCCCTGCCGCTGAGGTCCGGGGGCTGACGGCGGCGCGGATCCACCCCCCAGGCCGGCTGGGCCGCCGGCCACCCCGGAAGGAGCAGCACCACATGTCCACCGACTACACTCCGGCCGTCACCGGAACAGGTGTACGGGCGAGCATCCAGCGATTCGGCGGATACCTCGCCGGAATGATCATGCCGAACATCGGCGCGTTCATCGCGTGGGGACTGATCACCGCGCTGTTCATCCCGACCGGCTGGCTGCCGAACGAGGACTTCGCAGCCCTGGTCGACCCGGTCATCAAGATGCTGCTGCCCGTCCTGATCGGTTACACCGGCGGGCGGATGGTCCACGGCCAGCGCGGCGCGGTGGTCGGCGCCGTCGCCACCATGGGCGTCGTGGTCGGCGCGGACATCCCGATGTTCCTCGGCGCGATGATCATAGGACCGCTGGCGGCGTACCTGCTGAAGCTCGTCGACGCCTTCACCTCCGAGCGGACCGGGGCCGGCTTCGAGATGCTGGTGGACAACTTCACCGCCGGCATCGTCGCAGGCGCGATGGCCCTGGCCGGGATGAAGGCCATCGGTCCCGTGGTCGGCGAGGTCACCGCCGTCGCGGGCAGGGCGGTCGGCTGGCTGGTCGGCAACAACCTGCTGCCGCTGGCCTCGGTCCTGATCGAGCCCGCCAAGGTGCTGTTCCTCAACAACGCCGTCAACCACGGGGTGCTCAGCCCGCTGGGCATCGCCCAGGCCGTCCAGGAGGGCAAGTCCGTCCTGTTCATGCTGGAGTCGAACCCCGGCCCCGGCCTCGGGCTGCTGCTGGCCTACCTGTTCTTCGGCCCCAGGCCGCTGCGGTCCAGCACCCCCGCCACGATCATCATCCATTTCCTCGGCGGCATCCACGAGATCTACTTCCCCTACGTGCTGATGAAGCCCCGCATGATCGTCGCGGTGATCGCCGGCGGCGCGGCGGGCATCCTCGTCTTCATCGTGACCGGCGCCGGCCTGGTGGCCACGCCGTCGCCCGGCAGCATCTTCGCCTACCTCGCCGTGACCCCCAGGGGCGGGTGGGCCGGCGTGCTCGCCGGCGTCCTCGCCGCCACGGCCGTCTCCTTCGCCGTCGCCTCCGCGCTGCTGGGTTTCGGCCGCGGCAGGGACGAGGACGCGGGTGACGGCGAGGGGAACCCGGAAGAGACCGCCGAGGAGATCCCCGCGGGCGACCGCGTGGAATCCGACACCGCACCCGCCGCCAAGGAGGCGTGATCCGATGGCCAGCATCGAGAGCAAGGACATCCGCAAGATCGTCGTGGCCTGCGACGCCGGCATGGGCAGCAGCGTCATGCTCGCCACCCAGCTCCGCAGGCAACTGAAGGACCAGAGCATCGAGGTGGAGCACACGCCGGTCAACTCCATCCCGGCGGACGCCGACGTGGTCGTCTGCCACGCCGGCCTGGCGGGCCGGGCGAGGGCGACCGCCCCGGGCACCGTGCTGATCCCCTTCCAGGTCTTCATCGGCGACCCGGCGGTGATCCGCCTGGTCAGCACGATCAAGAACGGCGGGACCGTCGATGCCTGAGACCGCGCCACTGCCGCTCGACCCGCGCGCCGTGCGCCTGTCCGCCGCGGCGAGGGACCGGGAGGACGCGATCCGCCAGTGCGGGCAGGCCCTGGTCGCCGTCGGCGCCGTGGACAGCCCGTACATCGACACCATGCTGGAGCGGGAGCGTTCGATCTCCACCTATGTCGGAGAGGGCGTCGCCATCCCGCACGGGACCCTCGCCGCCAAGGACTCCGTCCGGCACGACGCCGTCAGTGTGGTGCGCTTCCCCGACGGCGTCGACTGGGACGGCGAGCGGGTGACCGTGGGCATCGGCATCGCGGCCCGCGGGGACGGCCATGTGCGGCTGCTCGCCGAACTCGCCCAGGTCCTGATGGACCCCGACCGGGCACGGCTCCTGCGTGAGGCGACGGACGTCGCCGAGGTGATCCGGCTGCTGCAACCCGACGAGGAGGACAGAAGACTGTGAAGGTCGCCCGTTTCCACGCCCCCGGCGACATCCGGATCGAGGAGGCCCCGGAGCCCGTCGCCGGACCGGGCGAGGTCAAGATCCGTGTACGCAACTGCTCGACCTGCGGCACCGACGCGAAGATCCTCAGGCACGGCCACCACCACATCAGGCCGCCCCGCGTGATGGGCCACGAGATCGCCGGAGAGGTGGTCGAGGCGGCCGGCGTCGCGGGATGGGCTCCGGGCGACCGGGTGCAGGTGATCGCGGCCATCCCCTGCGGGACGTGCGGTGAGTGCCGCCGGGGCAGGATGACCGTCTGCCCGGACCAGGAGTCGATGGGCTACCACTACGACGGCGGCTTCGCCGAGTACATGACGGTCCCCGCCAAGGTCCTGGCGGTGGGCGGCCTCAACCGCGTCCCGGACGGGGTGGGCTTCGCCGAGGCGTCGGTGGCCGAGCCGCTGGCCTGTGTGCTCAACGGCCAGGAGCTGGCGCGCGTCGGCGACGGGGACGACGTGGTGGTCATGGGGTCGGGCCCGATCGGCTGCCTGCACGTTCGGCTGGCGCGCTCGCGGGGTGCCGCCCGGGTCTTCCTCGTCGACGTCAACGCAGGGCGGCTGGAGATGGCCGCCGGGCTGGTCCGCCCGGACGCGGCCGTGCACGGCGAGGACGTCGTCGAGCAGGTGCTCAAGCTGACCGAGGGCCGGGGCGCCGACGTGGTCATCACCGCGGCGGCCTCCGGCGCCGCCCAGGAACAGGCGCTGCGGATGGCGGCCCGCCGGGGGCGGATCAGCTTCTTCGGCGGCCTGCCCAAGGACGACCCGGTCATCCGCTGCGACTCCAACCTGGTGCATTACCGGGAGTTGACCGTGGTCGGGGCCAACGGATCCAGCCCCGCGCACAACGCCCGGGCGCTGCGGCTCATCGCCGACGGCTCGGTGCCCGTCTCCGACCTGATCACCCACCGGCTGCCGCTCCCCGAGGTCCTCGCGGGGATCGGCATCGTCAGCAGGGGCGAGGCCATCAAGGTGACCGTCGAACCCTGACCCCCGCACGATCCCCAGAACGCGTGGAAGGAGAACCGGAGATGCCGGAGAGGACAGTGGTCATCGCCTCCAGTACGGGCCTGCACGCCCGGCCCGCGAAGATCTTCGTGCAGGCCGCGGCCAGGCAGGGGACGCCCGTCCGCATCCGGGTCGGGGACGGCAGGCCCGTACCGGCCTCCAGCATGCTCGCCGTGCTGGCACTGGGTGCGACGCGGGGCACCGAGGTCACGCTCGACGCGGAGGGGCCGGGCGCCGACGAGGCCCTCGACCTCCTCGCCGGGTTGCTCTCGCGCGACCTCGACGCCGAAGACGCGGCCCGAGACACGACCCAGGACACGGCCCGAGACGCGACCCAAGACGCGGCCCGAGACGCGGCCGATGCCTGAGCGGCTGCGGGGCCTGGGGGTCAGCCCGGGTCGCGCCGCGGGGCGGGCCCACCGGATGGCGGACCCGCCGGCGCTGCCCGCCCCCGTCCCGGTCTCCGACCCCGGCCGGGAGCTCGACCGGGCGCTGCGCGCGCTGGAGGCCACCGCGACGGACCTCGCGGCGCGGGCGGCGAAGACGTCCGACGCCGAGGCCGGGGCGATCCTGGAGGCGCAGTCCCTCATCGCCGGCGACCCGGTCCTGCGCGAGTCCGTCGAGGCGAACGTCAAGTCCGGCGCGGACGCCGCGCACGCCGTCGACGCCGCCTGCGCACACCACCGGCGGGCGCTGGAGGCCGTGGGCGGTTACATCGCCGAGCGGGCCGCCGACCTCGACGACATCCGCAACCGGGCCGTCGCCGCCGTGCTGGGGCTGCCTGTGCCCGGAGTGCCCGACCCCGGGTACCCGTTCGTCCTGGTGGCCGGCGACCTCTCCCCCGCCGACACGGCCGGCCTCGCCCCCGCCTCGGTCGTCGCCCTCGTCACCGAGCGGGGCGGCCCGACCAGCCACACCGCGATCCTCGCCCGCGCTCGCGGCCTGCCCGCCGTGGTCGCCTGCCGCGGCGCGGCCGGGATCGAGGAGGGGACGTGGGTGTCGGTCGACGGCGGCCGGGGGGAGGTGGAGACCGGCATCGGTGAGGAGGAGGCCGCCGGTATCCGGCGGCGGGCCGCCGCCGAGCGCCGCCGGACGGCCGGCGTCCGCGGCCCCGGCCGTACCTCCGACGGCCACCCGGTCAAACTCCTGCTGAACGTCGGCTCCGCCGCGGACCTGCGACCGCCGCGGGGTCTGCCGGCGGTCGACGCCGAGGGGGTGGGGCTGTTCCGCACCGAGTTCCTGTTCCTGGACCGGCGTGAGGAACCGGGGTACGAGGAGCAGGTCGCCGCGTACGAGGCGGTCTTCCGGGCCGCCCCCGGCGGGCACGTCGTGGTCCGCACCCTCGACGCGGGGACGGACAAGCCGCTGCCGTTCCTCGATCTGCCCGGCGAGGCCAACCCGGCCCTGGGCGTTCGCGGCCTGCGGGTCTCCCGGGTCAGGCCGCGGGTGCTCGACACCCAGCTCGACGCCGTCGCCGAGGCCGCGCGGGCGAGCGGGACCGAGCCGTGGGTGATGGCACCCATGGTGACCACGGTGGAGGAGGCCGCCGACTTCGCCCGGCGGGCCCGTGCCCGGGGCATCACACGGGTCGGCGCGATGGTGGAGGTCCCCGCCGCCGCGCTGCGCGCCGCGCGACTGCTGGACGAACTCGACTTCCTCAGCATCGGCACCAACGACCTCAGCCAGTACGCCTTCGCCGCCGACCGGCAGCACGGTGACCTCGCCGACCTGCTCGACCCCTGGCAGCCCGCGCTGCTCCGGCTCGTCGCCGACTGCGCGGCGGCCGGGCGGGCGGCGGGCAAACCCGTCGGCGTGTGCGGGGAGGCCGCCGCCGACCCGCTGCTGGCGGGCGTGCTGGTCGGCCTGGGGGTCACCAGCCTGTCCATGTCGGCCCCGAGCGTCGCCCCGGTCCGGGAGAGCCTCGCCGCCCTCTCCCTGGAACGGTGCCGCGACAACGCCCGGCTCGCGCTGGACGCCGACGGCCCGGCCCAGGCCAGGGACATGGTCATCCCCGGCTCGGCCGCGGGCTCTTGCAGCTACGACGAGCCGCGAGGCGGCTGAGCGTGGCGGGCGGGTCTGTAGGGGTCACGATCCCGTGCGTCACGCCGGCGGTGCGACCGGGGGATCGACTGGTCGCAGCGCTCGGCATCCTGTTCGGTGCCGCACAGGGGCGTGAACGGCCGGTGCCGCCCCAGAACGGCAGACCGCACCCGAATAACGATGATCGCGGACACCTGATCCCGCCCCCTTCGAGGCGGCACGGGGTGGCCCGCATAAGCCCGAGCTCGCCCGGTTCGCCGGGAGGGCTCGCGGTGGAGTGTGCCGGCCATCCGACTGACTGTGAGGGACGGTCAGCGGTCACCGGCGGTGGCGAAGTCGGGTAGCTCGGTGGACAGCAGCTCGTCGGCGGCCCCGTCGAGGAGCCGGGCCATCTCCGTGGAGCGGGGAAGCATGGTCTTCTCGTAGGCGTGGACGGCTTCGTCGAGGGTGTCGTGGTGGGCGATGGCGAGGGCGAGTTCGCACGCGTCCAGCATGGCGAGGTTGACGCCGACGCCGAGCGGGGGCATGAGGTGGGCGGCGTCCCCGAGCAGGGTCACCGTGGGGTTGTGCTTCCAGGCGTGTGGGACGGGCAGGGCGAAGATCGGGCGGTCGACGTAGGGGCCGTCGTTGTCGGTGATCAGCTGGCGCAGGCGGGGCGACCAGTCGCGGTAGCGCTCCAGGAGGAGGTCGCGGATGCCGTCGGTGGCCTGGGGGGTGAGACCGCCGGCGGTGATCCAGTCGGCCGGGACGCGCTGGATGATGTAGACGCGGATGTGGTCGCCGCTGTTGCGCTGGGCGAACAGGCCGCGGTCACCGTCGGCTGCGGCGGCGCCGCCTTGGCCGACGAGCTCGGCGATGTCGGGGTGCTGGGTCGTGACGTCGTGGAACCAGGCTTCCAGGAAGCTTACGCCGCTGTAGCGGGGGGTGGCGGAGGAGACGGCGCGGCGGACCTTGGACCAGGCGCCGTCGGCGCCGACGACGAGGTCGGCTTCGATGGTGGTGCCGCCCGTGAAGTGCAGTTTCCGGGGGCCTTCAGCGGGGCCGCTGACGGTCTGCAGGGCGTGGCCCCAGCGCACGGTGCCGGGCTGGAGCGAGTTGAGCAGCAGGTCGCGCAGCCGGCCGCGGTCGATTTCCGGTTTGAACCGCTCATCTTGCTCGGGGACGTGGTGGAAGAGGATCGTGCCGGCCGGGTCCATCTGGCGCATCTCTTGGCCCTCGAGCCGGGCCAGTTGGAAGAACTCCTCCAGGAGGCCGGCTTCACGTAGGGCGATCTGGCCGTTGTCGGCGTGCAGGTCGAGGGTGCCGCCCTGGTCGCGGGCGGCGGGGCCGGCGTCGCGGTCGTAGACGGCGGCGGTGATGCCGTGCTGCTGGAGGATGCGAGCGCAGATCAGGCCGCCCGGGCCGGCTCCGATGATGGCGATGCGGGGTGTCTGAGTGATGTTCATGGTGGTGCTCCGTTCGTTCCACGCGGCAGTGCCTGACTGCCGTGCTGAAGGGATGCCTGGGTCGGGGGATGGAGGGGCCTCGCCGAGGAGGAAGGGCGAGCCGGGCGGCGCCCGGAACCGCCGCCCCAGAAAAACACACCGATTCAATAAGTGCAACAAGACAACTTTTGAAGTCGATTAACTGAGGAGGTAGGGTACCGGTATGCCCAGCACCACGACCGACACTGCGACAGGACCCTCTCCCGCGCCGGTGGGACGCCGCGAGCGCAAGAAGGCCGCCACCCGCCAGGCCATCGCCGACGCCGCGCTGCGCCTGTTCCTGGAGCGCGGATACGACGAGGTCGGCATTCGCGAGATCGCGGACGCCGCCGACGTGTCCACCACCACGCTGTTCAAGCACTTCCCGGTCAAGGAAGCCCTCGTCTTCGACGAGGACTCCGAACAGGAGACCCGCCTGCTCGCCGCCGTCCGAGAGCGGCCCAAGGGCCAGTCCATCCCCGCCGCGCTGCGCGAACACGCCCTGACCACCCGGCTGGCCGCCGACAGCGACGCCGGCTTCACCGCCTTCACCAACCTGGTGGCCAGTACTCCCGCGCTGCGCGACTATGCCCAGAACATGTGGCTGCGCCACACCGCCGCACTCGCCCAGGCCATCGCCGAGGAGAGCGGCCTCGCCGCGGGCGACCCCGGCTGCGCCGCCCTGGCCCACTTCGCCCTCGAAGCCCCCCGCGCGGCCTACGCCCACGACAACCCCCGCGAAGCCATCACCCGGGCCTTCGACCTTCTGGAACACGGCTGGAGCGCGCTCGCCCGGATCAAGGCGTGAGCAGCGGATCCGAGGAAGCCCGCCGCCGCTTCGCGGCTCGGCGTAGTTGTAGGAGTTCAGGGTCGTCTCCGGCCGGTGACCGCCCCGGCCTCCCGCTCTCCTGCGACCGGCCCCCGCGACCGGCCCGGGCACCGTCCCCGGACGCCCGGGAGAAGCGAGGGCCAGGTGCCGGGGCCGTCATCCGTTCTTTCCAGAGGCGACATCTCGGCGTAACACTGAGGCATGGCCTCCCCCACCGCCGTCCCGTCACCGGCGCTGCACGGCCGTGACGCGGAGCTGACCGCGCTGCTGCGACTCCTCGACGCCGCCCGCGGCGGATCGGGGGGCACGATGGTCCTGCGAGGGGCACGGGGAACGGGCCGGAGCGCGCTGCTCGGCGCGGCGGCCGGTCTCGCGGACGGCTTCGCCGTGCTCACGACGCGCGGCACGGTGGCGGAGTCGCGGCTGCCGTACGCGGGACTGCACGGGCTGCTCCGCCCGTTCGCCGACCGGCTGGCCGTGCTCCCTGCGGCGCAGGCCGCGGCGCTGGCCGCGGCACTGGAGCTGGGCACGGCGGACGGCGGGCTGGCGCTGCCCGCGGCGGTGCTCAACCTGCTCGCGTCCGCCGGCCGCCCGGTGCTGGCCTGCGTCGACGACGTCCACCACCTCGACCCGCCCAGCCGTGAGGTGATCTTCTTCGTGGCCCGGCGGCTGGCCGGAGAGCCGATCGCGCTGCTGATCGGGGCCGGCGACACCCCTTCCGGTGCCGGTGACGGCCCCGCCGTCCCCGACGACGTGCCGGTGCTGGAGCTGGGGCCCCTCGACGCGGCGGCGGCCCGGCGGCTGGCCGGAGACCTGGCGCCGGAGCTGGCCGAGGACGTGCGGGCGTCGCTGCTCGAGGTCGCCCGCGGCAACCCGCTGGCGATCGTGGAACTGGTCGGGTCGCTGACCCCCGAGCAGATGTCCGGCGCCGCCGCCCCGCCGGAGACCCCGCCGCGGGACGGACGGCTCTGGCGGGCCCACACCGCCCGGCTGGCGGCCCTGCCCGGCGCCACCGCCGACGTGCTCCTGCTGCTGGCGGCCGACCCCGACCTGGACACGGCCACCCTGCTGCGGGCCGTCCGGCCGGGCTGCGCGCTCACCGCGCTCGAACCGGCCGAGCGGGCCGGCGTGATCGTCCGCCTGGCCGGCGACCGGTACGACTTCCGGGACCCGCTGATGCGCGCGGTGGCCTACTCGGCCGCCTCCCCGGCCCGGAGGCGCGCGGCGCACCGGCTGCTCGCCGGTCTGCTGGACTGTGAGCACCGGCGGCTGAGGCGGGCCTGGCACCGGGCCGCCGCGCTGGACGGCCCGGTCGAGGAACTGGCCGGCGAACTGGCCGGCGCCGCCGCGGCGGCCGGCCCGCGCGACGGCCACCCGGCACCGTACCTCGCCCTGGAGCGGGCCGCCGAGCTGACCGCGCACGACGACGTGCGGGCCGCCCGGCTGGCCGCGGCGGCCGACCGGGCCTGGCACGCCGGGCTGCCGTGGCGGGCCAGGTCGCTGCTCGCCCGGCTGCGCTCGGTGACGGTCCCCGAGGAGGTGCGCGACCAGGCGGAGCTGGTGCGCGGCAACCTGGAACTGCGCAGCGGGAGGACCACCAGCGCCGGAGAGGGCCTGCTCGCGGCGGCCGAGGCGCTGCTCCCCCGCGACCGGGACCGGGCCGTGCGCGTGCTCATCCGCGCCGGCGAGGCCAGCTACCTGGCCGGCGACGACCGCCGGTTCCTGGCCATCGCCCGGCGGGCCGCCGCGCTGCGCCGCCCGGACGACCCGGCGGCCGTCCGGTTGATGTTCGAGTACCTGGCCGGGACGGCGGCGACCTTCCGCGGCCGGCACCGGGAGGCGACCGGCCCGCTCCTGCGGGTGCTGGAGCTCGCCCCCCTGGTGCGCGACCCCTCGGTGCTGGTGTGGGCGGGGGTGGCCAGCCTGCTGCTGGGCGACGACGTGCGCGCGCTGCGGCTGGCGACGCGGGCGGTGGAGACCGCGCGGGCACGGGCGATGCCCGCCACGGTGCCGCAGGTGCTGGAGCTGATGATCCAGGCGGAGATCTGGATGGGCCGGTACGCCTCAGCCGCCGCCAACGCCGTCGAGGGGCTCCGGCTGGCCCGGGAGTCGGGACGGCTCAACAGCGCCGGCCAGCATCTGGCGTGGCTGGCCCTCACCACGGCGGTCGAAGGTGACGAGGAGACGTGCCGGATCAGGGCGGCGAGCGCCATCGCACTGGCCGGCGCCCACGGCCTGGGCCTCGCCGGGGCGGTCGGCCACTGGGCCCTGGCCCAGCTCGACCTGGCCGCGGGACGCCACGCCGACGCGGCCGAACGGCTGCGGGCCACGGCCAGGCCCGACGGCGCCAACGGACACCTGGTCGTGCGGGTGATGGCGACCCCCCACTTCGTCGAGGCGGCGGTGCGCACCGGCGACCGGGAGCGGGCACGAGCGGCGCTGCGGGTTCTCGACGGCTGGGTGAGCAGCACCCGCAGTCCCGACCGGCGCGCGCTGGCCGAACGCTGCCACGCCCTGCTGGCCGGTCCCGGTGAGGCCGAGGAGCGTTTCGCCGCCGCGCTCGACCTGCACCGCGGGGGCTGCTGCGAGTTCGAGACGGCCCGCACCCAGCTGCTGTTCGGCGGCGCGCTGCGCAGGAACCGCCGTCCCGGCGCGGCCAGGGAGCACCTGCACGGTGCCCTGGAGACGTTCGAGCGGTCCGGCGCGCGGCTCTGGGCCGCCCGGGCCCGCGCCGAACTGCGCGCCGCCGGGGAGTCCGTCCGCTCACCCCGCCCCAAGGTCGCCGAGAAGCTGACCGCCCAGCAGTACGAGATCGCACGGATCGTCGCCGCCGGCGCCACCAACCGGGAGGTCGCGGCCCGGCTCTTCCTGAGCCCGCGCACCGTGGAACACCACCTGAGGAACATCTTCACCAGGCTCGGCGTCCGTTCCCGGGTGGAGCTGGCACGCCTGATGTCCTGACCCGCCACACCGGGCCAGACGGACGACGGCGGCGGCGAAGGCTGGAGACCCGGGGCACCGGACACACCCGGACAGGACCGGTGATTTCACCGATGCGCACCGCGCCTGACAACGAGAAAGTTGTCGCTGTCAGAACCTCCCGGGCACCGCGGAACGGCGTCGGCGCCCGACGGCCGTGAGCGGCGGGCGCGTGCGCCGCTCGGTCGTCGTTCCCGGCGCCGTGGCACCGTGATCCCGGCGGGTTCCCGTGGTTCCTCCCCCCAGGAACGGAGTACAGCACCGTGCAGCCGTACCGGACCACCCCCCAGGCTCCCGCGTCCAGGCGTTCCCGCCGGGCGACGGCGGTCGCCACGCTGACCCTGGCCCTCACCCTGACCGGCACCGGCGGGGCGTTCACCCCCGCGGCGCAGGCCGCCGCCAACCCGTACGAGCGCGGCCCCAACCCGACCAACGCCCTCATCGAGGCGGTCAGGGGTCCGTTCGCGACCTCCCAGACCGACGTCTCCTCGCTCCGCGTGACCGGCTTCGGCGGCGGGACGATCTACTACCCGACGACCACGAGCGCGGGCACGTTCGGCGGGGTCGCCATCGCACCCGGCTACACCGCGAGCAAGTCGAGCATGGCCTGGCTGGCCGAGCGGCTGGCCTCCCACGGCTTCGTGGTCTTCAACATCGACACCATCACCCGTTCCGACCAGCCCGCGAGCCGCGGACGTCAACTGCTGGCCGCGCTCGACTACCTGGTGGAGGACAGCTCGGTCGCGAGCCGCGTCGACGGCGGCAGGCTCGGCGTCATGGGTCACTCGATGGGCGGCGGCGGCAGCCTGGAGGCCGCCGACGACCGGCCGCAGCTCCAGGCCGCGATCCCGCTGACCCCGTGGAACCTGACCAAGACCTGGTCCGGCGTGCGGGTGCCCACGATGATCATCGGTGCCGAGAACGACTCGGTCGCCTCGGTGACCACGCACTCCAAGCCGTTCTACAACAGCCTCCCGGCCTCGTCGGAGAAGGCGTACCTGGAGCTCGACGGCGCCAGCCACTTCGCCCCCAACACCTCGAACACGACGATCGCCAAGTACAGCCTCTCCTGGCTCAAGCGGTTCATCGACGACGACACCCGCTACGAGCAGTTCCTCTGCCCCGCCCCGCAGGGTGACCGGGCCATCTCCGAGTACCGGGACACCTGCCCCCACTCGTAGACCCGGCACACGCACCGGCGACGGCCGCCGCGCGGCCGTCGCCGGCACGCCGTCGCAGGGGACGGCGGGCCGGACGGCGGCACCGGGTGAGACCACCGCCGGCGTGCCGTCGTCCCCCCGGCGGCCGTCGCTCCCGGCCGCGGACGGCCACCGGAATCGTCCGGGTGCTCCGGGCCGCCGGGAGCGCGTCAGGGCAGCAGCCGGTAGAAGCGCCAGAAGCCGAAGTCCTCGATCGGCAGGACCTCGATGTCGCGGAACCCGGCCTCGACGGCGTAGCGGCGCAGGGTCGCGGGACGCATCACGGTGCCGGTGCCGGCCGAGGGCCGGTGGGCCAGGCCGTCGGGGAGGCAGATCAGCAGGCTGAAGCCGTACAGCAGCCGCTCGGTGTCGTCACCCGGGGCCTCGAAGGTCTCGGCGGCGGCCTCGTCCATGACGACGACCGTCCCACCCGGCCTGATCGCCCGCCGGGCCGCGGCCAGCGTGTCGACCGGCCGGGGCATGTCGTGGAGGCACTCGAAGGCGAAGACGACGTCGTAGGCGTCCTCCTCGAGCGAGTCGGCGTCGCCGTGGCGGAAGCCCACCCGCACTCCCGCCTCCTTGGCGTTGCGCTCGGCCAGCTCGATCGAGGGCCGGTCGATGTCCACCCCCTCGACGGACGCCTGCGGGTAGGCCCTGGCCAGCGCCACGGTGGACCAGCCCCCGCCGCAGCCGACGTCGACGACGCGGGCACCGGGCCGCGCCAGCACGGCGTCGAGGTCGGCGACCCCGGCCAGGGCTCCGGGCAGGGCGTGCTCGTACCAGGGCCGGTTCATCTCGGCCTGCGACTCGCGCAGGTCCGGGCCGAACGCGGGCCAGGCGACGCCGCCGCCCGTCCGGTACGCCTGCACCAGGGCGGGCATCTGCGTCGCGGCACCGGTGAGCATGCGGGCCAGCGGCGCGAGGTAGGAGAGGCTGGACTCGTCGGTCAGCACCTCGGCCGCCGCCTCGGGCAGGGCGAAGCGGCCGTCCTCGCCGACCGTGAGGATGCCGCAGACGGCCTGCTGCTCCAGCCACTCGCGGGCGTAGCGTTCGTGGCCGCCGGCGCGGGCGGTCAGCTCGGCGGCATCGGCGGGTCCGTGCCGGGCGAGCGCCCGGTACCAGCCCAGCCGGTCGCCCAGGTGTATCGAGAGCACCTCCAGGGTGCCCAGCGCGGAGCGGAACACACGGTCCGCGAACTCGTCCGTGGTCATGTGGTCTCCTTCCGAAGCCGGTCGCGCGGGCCGCCGGCGGTCCGGGTGACCTGGGTGAGCGAACATTCCGGCCGGTCGGAGCGGAACGGCCGGTCGGCACGGAACGGCCGGCCCGTCCGGTCCGGTCCGGGTGATCCGGGTGATCCGGCCGGAGCGGCCGGAGCGGAGCGGACCCGCGCCGGGGCCGGGCCACGTTGCGGGGGCACGGCCCGGACACCGGTCACGAGGCGGCGGATACGGCCATCTCCCCGGATCCCGGCGGATCGCGACACGATCCGCGGCAATGCTGTCAATACCCCAGTACCGTGCTGGCGTATGATCAGGTATTCCCAGTCTGATCAAAAACGGCGACGGGGTAATAAGGTTTACGGCCTATGCTCAGCACCAACAACGGACATGACCGTAAGCCCCTTTTGTGGTTCCTTGCCTTCAGTGTCGCAGCCACCTTCACGGTCGGTCTCGCCACCCTGCTGAGCGGTGCTCTCGACCCGTCCCCGGGTATGCCGGCATCCCCGCCGGCCGCGCTGCCCGACGTCGCGGTGACGCCCACCCCACCGCCGGTTCCGACGGCGACCCCGGGGCCGGAGAACCCCGCGGACACGGCCGCCCCCGACCGGCCGCTCCTGATGGCCAACGGACGCCGGCAGCCGCTGAGGGTGAAGGTGCCCCCGGCCGCCCGGGGCCGTTACGCCGTCGCGCCGGGCGTGGCCCAGCCTCCGCGCAGCCGGAAGAAGGGCAAGGTGATCCGGTACATCGTCGAGGTCGAGCGCGGGCTGCCGTTCGACGTGGCGGAGTTCGCCGACGAGGTGCACCGCATCCTCAACGACCCCCGCGGGTGGGGGTTCCGCTTCAAGCGGGTCTCCCGCGGCCCGGTGAAGATCCGGGTCTCGCTGTCGAGCCCCGCGATGACCGACCGGCGCTGCCTGCCCATGCAGACGGTCGGCGTGCTGTCGTGCTGGAACGGCGGGCGCGCGGTCATCAACGCGATGCGCTGGAACTCGGGTACGGAGGGGTACGGCCGGGACGTGGCCTCCTACCGGGAGTACGTCATCAACCACGAGGTCGGCCACGGGCTCGGCCATGGGCACGTCTCCTGCCCCGGTCCGGGCAGACGGGCGCCGGTGATGCTGCAGCAGACCAAGTCCCTGTACGGCTGCCGCCCCAACCCCTGGCCCTTCCCCCGCGCGGGCGCCCCCGCCCGCGACGACACCGCCCGCAGGAACGCCTCCCGGTAGGGCGGTGTGCGTCGAGGGCCTGTGCGTGAAAGGTCTTGCCCGCGACGCTTCCCGGATCGTCCTCGCCGCCGGACGGGCGGAGAGACCGAACCACCGGGAAGTGGATCAGAGCGCGAACCGTCCCGGGGCGGGCCGGAGCCGGCCTCCGGGACCGGGGAGGACTACCCCTTCTCACCGCCGGCTCGGGCGGCGAGAACGTCGCGGGCGTCCATGAGGGCGAAGCCGAGCAGGTTGAGGCCCCGCCAGGTGGCGGCGGAGGCCACCCGCTCGTCGCCGGCGGCCAGGCCGATGCCCCAGATCCGGTCGTAGGGGCTGGCCTCGACGAGGACGCGGTCGCGGGTGCCGAGCAGGAACTCCCGTAGGTCCGGGTGGGCACCGAACTTGGCGACGTTCCCGCGCACCACGATGTCGTAGCGGTGTTCCCGCCACACGGCCTCGTCGAAGCCCCGGACCTCCCGGCCCAGCTTCTTGGCCTCGCCGGGATGACCGGCGGCGAGGATCCTGCCCGCGGTCTCGCCGTCGCCGAACAGCCACGCCTTGTGCGCCATCATGTAGTGCTCGGCCGTGGCGAAGACGTGGCCGTCGGCGGCGAAGCCGGCCTCCCACCACTGGCTGAGGCACCCCGTCCCGGCACCGCCGCCGCGCGGCGGCCGGTTCCCCCAGAAGAACACGTAGCGCGGCGGCCGGTCCCCCCGCTCGGCGGCCACGGCCTCCTCGACGGAGCGGGGCAGCCGGGCGGCACCGGAGCCACCGCCCCGGGCGCCGGCGCCACCGGTTCCGGACACCGCACTGAGAGCGGGCATATCGCTGAGATCGGACACGGTCCTACGGTGGCACGACCCGCCGCCGCCCGGCCACCGGGTTTCCGGCCGCCGTGCTTCACCGTCCGGCAGAACCATCCGGCCGCCGTGCTTCACCGTCCGGCAGAACCATCCGGCCGCCGTGCTTCACCGTCCGGCAAAACCATCCGGCCGCCGTGCTTCACCGTCCGGCAAAACCATCCGGCCGCCGTGCTTCACCGTCCGGCAAAACCACGGCGCCGGGTGGTTCACCGGTCCTCGCCGGGGCAGGCGATAGGCATGCGCGTAGTAGTCGTCGGCGCGACCGGCAATGTGGGCACCAGTGTGGTGTCCGCCCTCGCGGCCGATCAGAACGTCACATCCATCCTGGGGCTGGCCCGCAGGCTGCCGGACTGGCACCCACCCAAGACCACCTGGCGCACCGCGGACGTCGTCACCGGCGACCTGGAGCCGTATTTCGCCGGGGCCGACGCGGTCGTCCACCTGGCGTGGCTGTTCCAGCCCACCCGCGACTCGATCACGACCTGGCGGACCAACGTCATCGGCAGCAGCCGGGTCTTCGAGGCCGCGGCCCGGGCGGGGGCCGGCGCGCTCGTGCACGCCTCGTCGGTGGGCGCCTACTCCTCCGGGCCCAAGGATCCCGCGGTCGCCGAGGACTGGCCCACCCACGGGTGGCCGGGTGCCTCCTACGGCCGGGAGAAGGCCTACGTCGAGCGGCTGCTCGACGTGTTCGAGCGCGACCACCCCGGCGTCAGGGTGGTGCGGATGCGGCCGGGCTTCATCTTCAAGCGGGAGGCGGCGAGCGAGCAGCGGCGGTTGTTCGGCGGGCCGTTCCTCCCGCAGCGGCTCATGCGGCCGGGCCTCATCCCCTTCGTCCCCGACACGCCGGGGTTGACGTTCCAGGCGGTGCACAGCGCGGACGCGGCCGAGGCGTACCGCCTGGCGGTCACCCGGCCGGTGTCGGGGGCCTTCAACATCGCCGCGGATCCCGTGATCACGCCTGCCGTGCTGGCCGACCTGCTCGGTGCCCGGCTGCTGCCCGTCTCGGCGTGGACGCTCAGGAGCACCGTCGCCGCCGCCTGGCGCATGCGGCTGGTCCCGGCCTCGCCCTACCTGGTCGATCTGGTGCTCAGGATGCCGGTGATGGACACCGGCCGTGCCCGCGCCGAGCTGGGCTGGGAGCCGCGCCACACGGCGGTCGAGGCGATGCGGGAGCTGTTCGAGGGTCTGCGCAACGTGGACGGCATGGACACCCCGCCGCTCGCACCCCGTACCGGCGGGCCCGGCCGCCTCGGTGAACTGGTCACCGGCGTCGGGAAGCGGCCGTAGCGGAGGCGGAGACACCCGCGGAGGCGTCGGCCGCGGCCGGCGCCTCCGTCGCGCGGATCACCGGAATCAGTCGAACCCCGTCGAACTCGCCAGGGAGGGCACGAGCATGGGCAGAATCCTCGTGGGCACGGCCTCGTGGACGGACCGGTCGCTGCTGGAGTCGGGCTGGTACCCACCTCAGGCGTCCACCCCGGCGGCGCGACTGGCCTTCTACGCGTCGCGGTTCCCGCTGGTCGAGGTGGACGCCACCTACTACCATCCGCCCGCGCGGCGCACGGCGGAGGCGTGGCGCGACCGCACCCCGCCCGGTTTCACCTTCGACGTCAAGGCGTTCTCACTGCTGACCGGGCATCCGACCCGGCCCGAAGCCCTCTACAAGGACCTGCGGGAGCGGCTCGGCGCCCCGCCGAAGCGCAGTCTCTATCCCAAGGACGTGCCCGGGGAGATCCTCGACGAGGTGTGGGACCGGTTCGTCGACGCGCTCGTGCCGCTGCACGAGGCGGGGAAGCTGGGGGCGGTCCTGCTGCAGTTCCCGCCGTGGTTCCCGTCCGGGGCGGGCAACCGGCGCCGCATCGTGGAGTGCGCCCGGCGCTGCCGGCCGATGCGGGTCAGTGTGGAGTTCCGCAACCACACCTGGATGAACGAGCAGAACCGTGAGGCGACGCTGGCCTTCCTCGCCGAGCACGACCTGGCCTACGTGTGCGTCGACATGCCGCAGGGGCATCCGTCGTCGGTCCCCCCGGTGCCGGTGGCGACCTCCGACCTCGCCGTGGTGCGTCTGCACGGGCACTCCGACCGGTGGACCAGCAAGAAGATCGAGGAGCGCTTCGGCTACCTCTACCGGGAGGACGAACTGCGGGAGTGGGCGGCCAGGACAGCCGGGCTCGCCGAGCACGCCGAGGTCACCCACGTGCTGTTCAACAACTGCTGCGCGGACAACTCCCAGCGGAACGCGGCGCGGCTGCGCGTCCTTCTCGACGAGGCGGGCGACCTCGTCGAGGTCGGCAAGGGCGTCGGGGCGGTCACCTGACCCGGCGGCGCTGCCGCGCCAGGGCCGCTCTGCGCTCGTCGGGGGTGGTGCCTCCCCAGACGCCGTACACCTGCTGGGTGCTCAGCGCGTACTCCAGGCAGCGTCCGACGACCGGGCACCGGCGGCAGACCGCCTTGGCCCGCTCGTACTGCTCCCGGCCGGGCCCTTCGGAGGATACGGGGAAGAAGAGCTCCGGGTCCTCCGTGAGACAGGAGGAGCGGCGGGACCAGTGGATGATCGGTATGACGTTGTTCTGAGCAGACATGGCGATCCAATGGGAATGGAGGCGGCTGGACACGTGCGGATCGGCTTGTGGGTCGCGTGCCCGCTGCAATGTCATTCATACCTTTTAGGCGGAAAAATCGGGCGGCCTTGACCCTGGGTTTCTGACCAGGCGGAACCTGTGCCGTGAACGGGTCCGCCGGCCGTCAGCCACCGGGCAGGCACCGCTCCGCGGTGGTGATCTCCGCCCCCATGTTCCGCTCCATCATCCGCAGCGCCGCCTCCCCCAGGTCGTCGTGGATGTGGGCGACGCAGTCGCGCGGTATCCGGATCGCGAAGTGGCGGACGTAGGCGTCCAGCGCGCTGTACAGCACGCACTGCTCGGTCACCTGGCCGGTCAGCACCACCGTCTCGATCTCCCGGCGGTGCAGCAGGTACTCCAGCGAGGTGCCGAAGAAGGCGCTGTGCCGCACCTTCGTCAGGAAGGCGCAACCGGGCGGCGGCAGCAGGGGATTCACCAGGTCGGGGCGTCTCCCCTTGCGCGCGAGCGCCTCGATGTCGTCCCGGGTGGCCGAGAAGTCGCCGTGGTTGTCGTTGACGAAGACCAGCTCGACGTCCTCGCGTTCGTGTGCCCGCCCGATCAGACCGCCCAGCGGATCCACGATCTTCGCGACGTTGCGCTCCAGGAGGTCGGCGTCCTCGTGGTCGTACGGGTTCAGCATGTCGATGACGATCACCGCGGTCTTCCCCATGTTCTTTCCCTTCCCTCTTCCCCACGCGACGCCGGGGCTTCCCCACGCGACGCCGGGGCTTCCCCACGCGACGCCGGGGCGGCTCCGCGAGCCGCCCCGGCGTGGGGAGACGTCATCGGGGGGCGTTACCGGCCGCCCTCCGCGCGCTCGTTGGGAACGCAGTGGGTCATCTTCAGCCCGGCCACGTCGCGCGGGCCGTTCTTGCCCAGCTTCGACAGCCGTTCCCGGTCCTCGTCGGTCAGGTCCTGGCTGGCCAGCGGCTCCAGGTGGGCCACGTCCTCGGGACCGATCCCGAGACCCTCGCCGACGCGCAGGCCGAGCTCGTCCTCGACCAACAGGAAGTGCCAGACCATGCGCTCCTGGATGGGACGGTCGCACCCGGACAGCAGGGTGACGAAGTTGTGCACCAGGTCGTCCCGCTCCCACTGCTCCATCAGCAGGTAGCGCTGACCGGCCTGCTTGTAGTCGTTGGTCCGGGGGATGCGCTTGCGGGTCAGCCGCCCGGAGACGACCGGGCCCTGCTCGTCGTGGGTCGGGTACTGCCCCTCGCGGAGCCCGCCGGTGATGGACGGCTCGTAGTTGACGTGCGGGTTCTCCCCCGCCCAGTCGACGTGGTAGGTCATCAGGCCGTCGCGCTGGTTGGTGCGCACCTGGGCGTTCTTCGCCTGGTTGACCGGGAGCTGCAGGTAGTTGGGACCCACCCGGTAGCGCTGGGTGTCGCTGTAGGAGAACGTCCGGCCCACGAGCATCTTGTCGTCGGAGAAGTCGAGGCCGTCGACCAGGACGCCGGTGCCGAAGGAGATCTGCTCGTTCTCGGCGAAGTTGTTGGCGACGTTGCGGTCCAGCACCATCCGGCCGACCGGCAGGGCCGGGAACTCGTTCTCCGGCCACACCTTGGTGTCGTCGAGCGGGTCGAAGTCCAGCTCCGGGTGCTCGTCGTCACTCATGATCTGCACCAGCAGCTCCCACTCGGGGTGGTCGCCGCGCTCGATCGCCTCGTGCAGGTCCTTGGTGGCGTGCCCGAGCTCGTGCGCCTGCACGGCCGCCGCGTCCTCGGCGGTCATGCTCCGCACGCCCTGCTTGGGCATCCAGTGGTACTTGACCAGGTGCGTCTCCCCCCGGTCGTTCACCCACTTGTAGGTGTTGACCCCGAAGCCCTGCATGTGCCGGTAGTCGGCGGGGATGCCGCGCGGGCTGAAGAGGTTCACCAGCATGTGCATGGCCTCCGGCGTCTGCGACATGAAGTCGAAGATCCGGTTGGGCTCCTGCCGGAAGGTCACCGGGTCCGGCTTGAGGGCGTGGATGACGTCGGGGAACTTGATGGCGTCCCGGATGAAGAAGACGGCCAGGTTGTTGCCGACCAGGTCCCAGTTGCCGTCCTCGGTGTAGAACTTCACCGCGAACCCTCGGGGGTCGCGCGCGGCCTCGGAGGAGTCCCTGCCGCCGATGACGGTGGAGAAGCGGAGGGCGACGTCGGTGCGCTTGCCGGCCTCCTGGAAGAGCTTGGCCCGGGTGTAGCGGCTGATCGGCTCGTCGCCGAGCTTGCCGTACGCCTCGAAGAAGCCGTAGGCGGTGACGCCGCGGGCGTGGACCACCCGCTCGGGGATGCGCTCGCGGTCGAAGTGGCTGATCTTCTCGAGGAACTGGTAGTTCTCCAGCGTGGCCGGGCCCCGGGCGCCCACCGTGCGCTGGTTCTGGTTGTCGTAGACCGGGTGCCCCTGCCGGTTGGTCAGCACCGGGCGGTCATCGCCCGGCCGGGGCCCCATGCTCGACACGTCCGTCATGATGACGTTCCTTCCCTGCGGCGGTCGCTTCCGGTGTGCCGGGTTTCTTCCCGGCACACGAGCCTCCTTTTCCGACAAAGACCGCCTTATAGCGAATTCAGCGAAGAATCTCCATAAAAAGGGGTGGAATCTGAGCGCGCGCTGTTCTCCGCTCCGCCTCGCCGGACGGACGGGCCTGCCCCGGGCGGGGGCACCCCGGGAACACCGGAGCGCCGGGAGCGCCGGGTCCGCGTACACCCGGCGGGCGGGCGGCTCCGGAAGCCGCCGCGCCGGGCGTCCGGCGGGCCGGCCCGGGGCGGGCGGTCAGCGGGCCTTCGCCGTCGCCCTGCGGTTGGCCTTCTTGATCGCGTCGACCAGCTGCTGCTTGGTCATCGTGGAACGCCCGGGGACGTCCAGGCGCCTGGCCACGTCGTACAGGTGCTGCTTGGAGGCGTTGGCGTCCACCCCCTCGGCGGTTTCGGCCCCGCCCCGCCGCCCCGGCCCGCCCTGGGCCGCGCGGGCGTCGGACGGGCCCTTGCGGCCCTTGGGCTCCCAGTGGTCGCCGACCTTCTCGAAGGAGTGCTTCAACGCGGCGAACGCGGTGCGGTGCGCGCGCTCACCCTCCCCGTAGGTCTCCACCGCGGAGTCGTGGGCCTTGATCCAGGTCTCCTGGGCCTTCTTCGGCGAGCGCCGCAGGGTGGACGGCAGCTCTTCGCGTGCCGGCATGTCGTGATCACCTCTCCTCACGTGTCGGAACCTCTCCCGGGGCCATGCCCGCCCGATCACCGATCATGCCGGGCACCGGCCCGGCGGGCGGTGGTCATCCGCGGGCGCGGCGCAGCAGCGAGATGACCGCCCGCTCCACACCGCCGTGCGTGGCCAGCTGCCCGTACCCGGCGTCGGCTCCCAGCGCGCCGAGCGCTCCCGCGACGGTCCGGCCCCGCTCGAACGCCTCCACGACCCGCGGGTCCACGTAGGAGGCGCGCGCCACGGCCGGGGTGTTGCCCAGGTAGCCGGCCACCTCCTTGATCACCCGGTTGACCGCCCGTTTCCTGCCGCTCCTCGACCGCGCCCGGAGGGAGACCGCCAGCCCGACGGCGGCCAGCACCGTGGCGTGCCAGGTCCGGAAGTCCTTGGCCGACGCCTCCATCTCCAGGGTCTCGCGCAGGTAGGCGTTGATGTCGTCGCTGCGCACGTCCGTCCACCGGTCGCCGTCCCGGTAGCGCAGCAGTTCGCCCTCGTCGGCCGACCGGCGCAGCGCGGTCACCACCTTGCACACGTCCGCGTCGACGATCTCCAGCTCCCGGAACTTGCCGCCCTTGGCCGGGTAGGCGCAGCTGACCCGGCCGCCCGAGCAGGTGACGTGCTCCATCCGGAGCGTGGCGAGGCCGAAGGACTCGTACGACTCGCCGCCCACCCGGAAGAACCCGATGTCGAGCATCCGCGCCGCCGCGGCCAGGACCCGCTCCCGGGTCAGCCCCCGCTGCTCCAGGTGCTCGGCCACCCGCTCGCGGAACTTCGGCAACCGCTCGGCCATCTCCAGCACCCGGTCGAACTTGGCGCGGTCCTGCTCGCGCCGCCACACGTCGTGGTAGCGGTACTGCCGCCGCCCCGCCGTGTCGGTGCCGACGGCCTGGATGTGCCCGTCCGGTGACCGGCAGATCCACACGTCGGTCCACGCGGGCGGTATGGCCAGTGCCCTGATCCGGGCGAGGGTGCGGCTGTCGCGGACCTGCGCGCCGCCGGGACGGTGGTAGCTGAACCCCCTCCCCCTGCGCCGTCGTACGATGCCGGGCTCGGCCGGGTTGCTCTGCCGTAGTTCGCTCACAGGCCGCCCCTACCCAGGTGAGCGGCTCACATGATGCGGACGCCGCGGTCGCGCGCCGGACCGCCGTCGGAGCCGGGCGGCGTCAGATCGGTTCTCCCTCGTTCTCGTCGCCCTGATCGGGCCCCGGGGTGCCGGTCCCGCTCCGGCTGGGGGACGGCGCCGGGGTCGGCCGGCCGGGCTCCGGCGTACCCGGCACCGGAGGCGGGGTCGGCACGAACACCGTCGGCAGCAGCGGCCTCGGCAGCGGCTCGGTCTCGTCGTCCCCGCGCAGCAGGAACCAGACCATCAGCACCAGCAGCACGGTCAGCACGGTCAGCACCGCGCCGGCGGCGGCCACCGCCCGCCGGGTCTCGGTCGGCGGTGGTGCGGGCGCGGGCGGCGCGGGCAGCGCGGGCGACCGGTCGCCCACCCAGTGCGGCGCGAAGTCGGGACCGTGCCGCTCACCGATCAGCGTGCCGCTGACCAGCACGGGTTCGAGGAACCGCTCGGCGCCGGCCCGGCCCGGCTCGTACGGGGTGACCACCCACGGGGCGCTGCCGCCGTCCATGGCCAGCACCTGCGGGGTCGCGTCGACCACCGCGGTGCGTCCGCGGGTGGCCCTCGCCACCCAGCCGCGCACACCGGAGCGGCCGGCCGTGGCCTCGCGCACCCCGGTGACGAACCGGTCGCGGGCCGCCGGGTCGAGGGCGGCTCCCTTGGTCAGCACCGCGACCGAGACCGCCCGGCCGTCGGGGGCCCGCCCGAGGTACACCAGCCCCGCGGGCCCCACGCGCAGGCGGGCCTGCAGCAGGAAAGGCCCGAGCTGGGGCGGATCACCGAACTGGAGCGGAGTGGCCACGTCTGTCATGAAAGCACACCCCGGTGGTCGGGCGGCGTCACCCGCCGGGCCGGGCTCCGGGAGGCCGCGGACCCGGGCGCCGTACGGCGGGCAGGCCGGGACCGGGTGGCCGGGGCCCGGGGGTCCCGGGGGTGCTGGGGGTACTGTCAGGGAATACGGAGCCGACCCGCCGTGCGACCCGGCATTTCATTTGGTGGAATATCAACATGACCGTCGCGGAAGAACTGCCGAGCGAAATCGACACCGGACTGCTGCGCGACGCGCTGAACGAGGTCCGGCGGGTCATCGTGGGGCAGGAGCACATGGTGGAGCGGCTCCTCGTGGCGCTCCTCGCCCGGGGGCACTGCCTGCTGGAGGGGGTGCCGGGCGTCGCCAAGACCCTCGCCGCCTCCACCCTGGCCACCGTGGTCGGCGGCGAGTTCGCCCGCATCCAGTTCACCCCCGACCTGGTCCCCAGCGACATCGTGGGCACCCGGGTCTACCACCCCTCCCGGGAGGCGTTCGACGTCGAGCTGGGCCCGGTGTTCGTCAACTTCCTGCTCGCCGACGAGATCAACCGGGCTCCGGCCAAGGTGCAGTCGGCGCTGCTGGAGGTCATGGCCGAACGCCAGGTGACCCTCGCCGGGCAGACCCACCCGCTGCCCAGGCCCTTCATCGTGCTCGCCACCCAGAACCCGATCGAGTCCGAGGGCGTCTACCAGCTCCCGGAGGTGCAGCGCGACCGGTTCCTGTTCAAGGTCCGCGTCGGCCACCCCAGTGCCCACGAGGAGCTGGAGATCCTGCACCGGATGAGCGTGGCCCCGCCGACCCCGAGGGCGGTGCTCGACCCCGCCCGGCTGGCGGCGTTGCAGGCCATGGCCGACCAGGTCTCGGTGCACCAGCTCGTCGCCGACTACGTGGTCAGGCTGGTGATGGCCACCCGCTCCCCCGCCGAGTACGGCCTGACCGAGCTGGAGGAGAACATCGAGATCGGGGTCAGCCCCCGCGCCACCCTCGGCCTGGTCGCCGCGGGGCGAGGTCTGGCCCTGCTCCGGGGCCGCGACTACCTGCTGCCCGACGACGTGCGCGACGTGGCGGTGGACGTGATGTCCCACCGGTTGATGCTCACCTTCGACGCCCTGGCCGACGGCGTCGACCCGGAGGACATCGTCCGGCAGATCCTCGCCGCCGTCCCGCCTCCGCTGGTCGTCTGGAACCAGGGCCCCCGATGACGCCGGGCATCCCCCCGGGCATCCCCCTGGGCACCGCCGAACAGGCGCTGCGCCGCCTGGAGCTGACCATCGTGCGCCGCCTCGACGGGTTGCTGCACGGCGCCTACCAGGGGTTCCTGCCCGGCCCCGGGACGGAGTTCGGCGACAGCCGGGTCTACGTGCCCGGTGAGGACGACATCCGGCGGATGGACTGGGCGGTGACGGCCCGCACCACCGTGCCGCACGTGCGTGACCTGATCGCCGACCGGGAGCTGGAGACCTGGGCGCTGGCCGACCTGTCGCCCAGCATGGACTTCGGCACCGCCCGGCTGGAGAAACGCGACCTGGTGGTGGCCGCGATCGGCGCGGTCGGCTTCCTCGCGGCCCGGATCGGCAACCGCTTCGGCGCCTACGTCCTGCATGACGAGTACGTCCACCGGATGCCCGCCAGGGGAGGCCGCCCGGCCCTGCACGGCCTGCTGCACTCGCTGATGGCGGCCCCCCGGAGCCGCGCGGTCGCCGACGCCCCCGGCCTGGCGGAGGGGATCGAGCTGCTGGCCTCGGCGCGGCGCAGGCACGGCCTGCGCGTGATCGTCTCCGACTTCCTCGACCCCGCGCCGACCCTCGACGCGGACGTGGAGCCACCCTGGGAGCGGCCGATCCGCCGCCTGGCCGCCCGCCACCAGGTGCTGGCCGTCGAGGTGATCGACCCACGCGAGCTGGAGCTGCCGCCGGTGGGACTGGTCAGCCTGACCGACCCGGAGACGGGGCGGGGCCGGGAGGTCCGGCTCACCCCGAAGCTCCGCGGCGCGTACGCGGAGGCCGCCGCCGCGCAACGGGCGGCGACCCGGCTGGCGCTGCGCCGCTGCGGGGTGGCCCACCTGGTGCTGCGCACCGACCGCGACTGGGTCTTCGACATCGCCCAGTTCGTGCTGCGGCAGCGGCGGACGGCGCACCTGGTGCATCGGCCTTCAAGGGCAGGAGCGACACGTTGACCTTCCTCTCTCCGGCCTGGCTGTGGCTGTTCACCGCACTGGTCCTGCTCGTGGCGGGCTACGTGGCCGCGCAGTTCGCCCGGCGCCGTCACGCGCTGCGCTTCACCAACCTGCCGCTGCTGACGCTGGTGGCCCCGCCGGGGCCCGACTGGCGCCGGCACGTCGCACCCGCCCTGTTCCTGCTGATGATGAGCCTGCTGATCGTCGGCGCGGCCCGTCCGGCCGACTCTGTGCGCGTCCCCCGCGACCGGGCGACGATCATCATCGCGCTGGACGTCTCACTGTCGATGGAGGCCGACGACGTCCCGCCCAACCGGCTCGCCGCGGCCAAGGAGGCGGCCCAGAAGTTCGTCGCGGACCTGCCGGAGCGGTTCAACGTCGGGCTGGTCGCCTTCGCCCGCTCCGCCTCGGTCGTGGTCTCCCCCACCACCGACCACCAGGCGGTGGCGACCTCGCTGGGCAACCTGAACACCCGGGCGGGCACCGCCATCGGCGAGGCGGTCTTCAGCTCCCTCGACTCGGTGCGCTCCTTCGACCAGCAGGCGGTCACCGACCCGCCCCCCGCGGCGATCGTGCTGCTGTCCGACGGTGACAACACCTCGGGCCGCTCGGTGTCCGAGGCGATCGAGGCGGCGACGGCCGGGCGGGTCCCGGTCTCCACGATCGCGTACGGCACCCAGGAGGGCACCGTCTCGATCGAGGGCCGCGAGGTGAACGTCCCGGTGAACAAGGAGACCCTGCAGACCCTGTCGGAGGGCACCGGCGGCCGGGCCTACGAGGCGGAGTCGGGCAGCCAGCTGCGTGAGGTGTACGAGCAGATCGGCAGCTCGCTGGGCTACCGGACGGTCGAGCAGGAGGTCACTCAGTGGTTCGTGGTGGCGGCGGTCCTGGTCGGGCTGGTGACGGCGGGGGCGGCGCTGCTGCTGGGGACGCGGCTGCCCTGAGCCGGTCATGACCGTTGGTAACGTTCTACGGTGTGGCACATTACTTCGAGGAGCGTCCGGAGGTCGCCGGCCGTCCCGGCTCGGTCACGCTCGTCCTGCCCGACCTGCATCTGAGGCTGGAGACCGACAGCGGGGTCTTCTCGCCCGAGCGCGTCGACCAGGGCACCCGGATCCTGCTGGAGAGCGTGCCCGCGCCGCCGTCCCGCGGTGACCTGCTGGATCTGGGGTGCGGCTACGGGCCGATCGCGCTGACCATGGCCTCCCGTGCCCCGGAGGCGAACGTCTGGGCGGTGGACGTCAACCGCCGCTCGGTGGAGCTGTGCGCCAGGAACGCCAGGGCCGCCAGCCTCGGCGGGGTCAGGGCACTGCATGTCGACGAGGTTCCGCCCGAGGTGCGCTTCTCGGCGATCTGGTCCAACCCCGCCATCCGCATCGGCAAGGCGGCGCTGCACGAGATGCTGACCCGCTGGCTGTCCCGGCTCACCCCGGACGGCGTGGCCCATCTGGTCGTGCAGAAGCACCTGGGCTCCGACTCCCTGCAGCGCTGGCTGAACGAGCGGGGCTGGCCCGCCGAGCGCGCGGCCTCCCGGTCGTCCTACCGGATCCTCCGGGTGGGTGCGCGGGCGGACGCCCCCGGCGACGGGTGACGCGGCGGCGCGGACAGGGGCAGGCGCCGCGCGGGGCACCCGCGCGGCGGAGCGCGCGACGGCCGGGGAACGGCCCCGCGCGACGGACGAGGAACGGCGAGGAACGGTGAACGACCGATGACGGCAAACCCGCGCAGGCAGCTGCGTCCGACCGACGTGAAGCGGCTCAACCGCACCTGGCGGAGGAACACCGAGGGACGGCTCGCCCTGATCGTGGAGTCGGTGACCGGCCCGTTCAACATCGGTTCCATCTTCCGCACGGCCGCCGCCTTCGGGGTGGACCGGATCTGGCTGGCGGGCAACGCCACTCCCCCGACCAATCCCAAGGCGCAGAAGACCGCGCTGGGCACCGACCGCCTGGTGGCCTGGGAGGAGCCGGTCCCCGCGCCGGAGGCCGTACGCGCCGCCAAGCGGGAGGGGTTCACGGTGGTCGCCGTGGAGCTGACCGGTGACGCGCTCCCCCTGCACGAGGCCGAGCTGGGCGGCGACGTGTGCCTGGTGGTGGGCAGCGAGGACCACGGCTGCTCCCCCGCGCTGCTGGAGGCCGCCGACGGCGTCTGCTACATCCCGCAGGTCGGCCGGGTGGGGTCGTTCAACGTCGCGACCGCGGCGGCGATCGCGGTGGCCGAGGTCCGGCGCCGGGAGTGGGCGGGCAAGGAGCTTCCCGCCGACGGGTGAGCCCCCGGCCCTCCGGCGGCGCGGGCCGTCGTTCTCCGGGAGGGCGGCGGGTCCCCGCCCCCTCCCGCGGCGGGCGGGTTCCGCGGCTGGCGGCGCGGGAGGGGGCGGATCGCGGGAGACCACCCGGCGGCGCGGGAGGGGGCGGAGCCCGGGGAAGACCGTCCGTCGGCGCCCGTGATCCAAACGTTCACCCCGCCGCGATGACGAGTCCGCCTCCGAGGAGGCATACTCCTGCACGTGCAGCGTCGTTACGCCTTTCTCGACCATCCCGCCCCGCTGGCCTTCGCACACCGGGGCGGAGCCGCCGAGGGCAGGGAGAACACCGTTCCCGCCTTCACGCGGGCCGTGGAGCTCGGCTACACCTACCTGGAGACCGACGCGCACGCCACGTCCGACGGCGTCCTGCTGGCCTTCCACGACCACACCCTCGACCGGGTGACCGACCGGCGGGGCCGCGTCTCCGAGCTGCCGTACCGCCTGGTGCGCCAGGCCCGCATCGGCGGGGTGGACGAGATCCCGCTGATGGAGGACCTGCTGGGCTCCTGGCCGCAGGCGCGCTTCAACATCGACGTCAAGGAGGCGTCGGCCATCGCGCCGCTCGCCGAGGTGATCAGGCGGACGGCCGCCTACGACCGGATCTGCCTCACCTCCTTCTCCGAGGAGCGGCTGGCCCGCGCCCGTGCCGCGCTGGGCCGCGACGTGTGCTCCTCGCTCGGGCCGCGCGGCGTGGCGACCCTGCGCGCCGCCGCCAGCACCTCCGGGTACGGCCGGCTGCTCGCCCGCCTGGCCGGCGCCGGTGTGCCGTGCGCGCAGGTGCCGGTGGGCTTCCGCGGCCTGCGGATCACCACCCCCGCCCTGATCCGCACCGCGCACGCCCTCGGCATGCAGATCCACGTATGGACCGTCAACGACACCCGGGTCATGGAGCGCCTGCTCGACCTCGGTGTGGACGGTGTGATGACCGACAACATCTCCGGCCTCCGCGCCGTGCTGGAGTCCCGCGGCCAGTGGCACCCCGGCAGCCTCGCCGCGTGAACGCGCGCCCGCCGCGTGCGAGCACCGTCCCCCACCACCCCCAGCGAACCGAGGACCGCCCATGACCTCCCGACAGGTCGCCGAGGAAACCGTCCGGGCCCGCCGCCGCGAGCAGCGCGGCTGGTACTTCTACGACTGGGCCAACTCCGCCTTCCCCACCACGGTCCTGACGGTCTTCCTGGGCCCGTACCTGACGACGATCGCGGAGAGCGCCGCCCGGGGCCGCCCGTACGTGGACGTGCTCGGGTTCGACGTGCGGCCCAGCGCCTACTACTCGTTCGTGGTGGGCTTCGCGGCCGTCCTGCAGATCGTCCTGATGCCCGTGGCGGGGGCCCTGGCCGACCACACCGGCCGCAAGAAGGAGCTGCTGGGCCTGTTCGCCTACCTCGGCGCCGGGGCGACCCTGTGCTTCTGGTTCGTCGCCGACGGGCGTTACCTGCTGGGCGGCGCCCTGTTCGTGGTGGCCAACACGGCCTTCGCCGCCGCGTTCGTGATCTACAACTCGTTCCTGCCCGAGATCTCCACGGCGGACGAGCGCGACCGGGTCTCCTCCATGGGGTGGGGCTTCGGCTACCTCGGCGGCGGTCTGCTGCTCGCCGTTCACCTGGCGCTCTTCCTGCGCCACGAGTCGTTCGGCATCACCGAGGCGGAGGCGGTGCGCCTCGCCCTGGCGTCGGCCGGCCTGTGGTGGGGCGGGTTCACGGTCATCCCGCTGCTGCGGCTGCGCAACCGCCGGGCGCTCCCCTCCGGGGCGGAGAACGCCGTCCAGGCCGTGACGGGCACCTTCCGCCAGCTCGGCCGCACGGTCAGGGAGCTGCGGCGGTACCCGCTGACGCTTGCCTTCCTGATCGCGTACCTCATCTACAACGACGGCGTGCAGACCGTCATCTCCTTCTCGGCCACCTACGCCGACAAGGAGCTGGGACTGGACCAGACCGTCCAGATCGGGGCGATCCTGATGGTGCAGTTCGTCGCCTTCTTCGGCGCCGTGCTGCTCGGCAGGGCCGCCGCCGCCTACGGGGCGAAGCGGATCGTGATGATCGCGCTGGTCGCCTGGATCGCGGTGGTGGCCGTGGCGTACTTCCTGCCCAGGGGCTCGGCGCCGGCGTTCTTCGCGCTGGGGTTCGCCATCGCGATCGTCATGGGCGGCACCCAGGCCCTGTCGCGGTCGCTGTTCTCCCACGTGATCCCGGCCGGTAAGGAGGCGGAGTACTACAGCCTCTACGAGATCAGCGACAAGGGTTCGACGTTCCTCGGCTCGTTCACCCTCGGCCTCGCGCTCCAGCTGACCGACAGCTACCGGCTGGGCATCGTCTCCCTGGTGATCTTCTTCGTGCTGGGCCTGGCGCTGCTCGCGCTGATCGACCTGCCCAAGGCCATCAGGGCCGCCGGGAACCGGGTGCCGGAGCGCCTCTGACGGACGCCTCCCGCGGAACGCCGCCCCGCGGACCCGGTCGAGAAGACGCGGTTGGATCACGCCGTCTGTGGGAATCCACACACGGTATCAAGCGTTGTACGCCGTGGGAGACGAACCCCTCACGACGGGGCCCTCAGGAGGCATTCAGACATGGGCGAGCGTGCGCTACGCGGTACCCGGCTCGGGGCGACCAGCTACGAGAACGACCGCAACACCGATCTGGCCCCGCGCCAGGAGGTGTCCTACACCTGCCCGAAGGGCCATCGATTCGACGTTCCGCTTGCCGCCGAAGCCGAGATCCCGGCGACCTGGGAGTGCCGGATGTGCGGTGCGACCGCCCTGCGGGTCGACGGAGAGGTGCCGGAGGCCAAGAAGGCCAAGCCCCCGCGGACACACTGGGACATGCTGCTGGAGCGCCGCACCATCGAGGACCTGGAGGAGGTGCTCAACGAGCGCCTGGCGATTCTCCGCGCCCAACGGCGCAAGAGCGCCTGACCGGGTCGGAGAAACTCGACGCGACGGAGACCTCCGGCATCCTCGGGATGCCGGAGGTCTCCGTGTTCGCGGGGCGGGGCGATACGGCCCGGCCGAAGTGGTTCATGGATTCCGCCCGGAACTGGCTCTTCCCCGCCGGTCCGCGTCCCTCCTAGGGTCGCTGCCATGACGACGCGTACCACCACCGGGAAGACTGCGGACACGGCGGACGGGCGGGGAGCGGCGGCGCTGCGGGCGTTGCACGTGCCGGGCCGTCCTCTCGTGCTGCCCAACGTGTGGGACGCGGCCTCGGCCCGCGCGGTCGAGGCGGCCGGTTTCCCGGTGGTCGCCACCGGCAGCGACGCGGTGGCCGCGGCGCTCGGCTACGACGACGGCGAGTGGACGCCGGCCGGGGAGATGCTGGCCGCGATCGCCAGGATCTCCCGCGCGGTCGCGCTCCCCGTCACCGCCGACGTCGAGCGCGGCTACGGGCTGGAGCCCGCCGAACTGGTCGCGCGGCTCGCCGAGGCGGGCGCGGCCGGCTGCAACCTGGAGGACTCCGACCCGCGGACGGGTGAGATGATCGACGTGGCCGAGCAGGCCGCGTTTCTGGGAGCGGTCCGCGCCGCCGCCGACGACGCGGGCCTCGACCTGGTGATCAACGCTCGCGTCGACACCTACATGAACGGCTCGGGAGACTCCGGGGAACGGCTCACCGAGTCGGTGCGGCGCGGGCGCCGTTACCTGGAGGCGGGGGCCGACTGCGTCTACCCGATCATGGCGACCGAACCGGAGACGATCAGCGCGCTGGCCGAGGGGATCGGCGGCCCCGTCAACGTCCTGTTCCGCCCCGGTATGCCCTCGCTGGAGGAGCTGGCGGAGCTCGGGGTGGCCCGCGTCAGTTTCGGCCCCGGTCTGCACCGGGCCGCGCTGGCGCACACGGGGCTGCTGCTCTCGGCGATCCGGGACGGCCGTGACCCCTTCGAGCCGGTCGCCGCTTCCTGAGGCGGCCCCGCTCCCGGAGAACGTATAACGAAGGGCTGTCACTCCGGAAGCGTCCCTCCGCGGAGGTCCGCCGGCTGCTGTTCACAGGGACAGTTTCCGCTGGGCGGACCCGCGCCACTCCACGAACAGGACGGTCGCGTCGTCCTGCAACCGGCCGTCGTGGTAGTCCAGCACGCTGTGGACCAGGCGGCGCAGGGTTTCGGGCACGGGCAGGCCGTCGGCGTGCCGCCGGATGACGAAGTCGACGAAACGCTCCAGTCCGAACTCCCGGCCCTCCCGGTTGCGGGCCTCGGTGACGCCGTCGGTGTACAGCAGCACCCGGTCTCCGGGTTCGAGCTGCTCCTGGCAGACGGTCACCGGCAGGCCGAGGTCGAGGCCCAGGGGATGGGCGGGCGGGCACCGCAGGGCGGCGACCCAGCGCCCGCCCCTGATCACCACCGGCGGATGGTGGCCGCGGTTGACCCAGCGGAACACACCGGTGTGGACGTTCAGCTCGGCCAGGACCGCCGTGACGAACCGGGTGCCCCGGCCGAACTCCTTGACGAGCACCTTCTCGGCTCCCTCGCTGACCGCGGCGAGGTCGAGCCCCTCACGCCTGAGGTTCCGCGAGGCGGCGACCGCGAGGTTCGCGGTCAGCCCGGCGGACACGTCGTGACCCATCGCGTCGAAGACGGCCAGCTGGACGACGTCACCGGCCAGCGCGTAGTCGAAGGCGTCACCGCCGACCGTGTACGCGGGTTCCAGCGCGGCGCTGATCACCACGTCGTCGTTGGCGAAGGTGAGCGGCGGCAGCAGGTTCCACTGCATCTCCGCGGCGACGTTCATGGATCGGGTCCGCACCAGGCGGGCGTAGGAGTCGCTGTGGACGCGCTTGCTCGCCACCAGCAGCGCCGTGATCGAGGCCAGGTGCCGCATGTTCTCCTGCGCGTCCTCGTCATCGGGCTGGACGGTGACGCGCAGCACCCCCAGCCGCTCGGTACCGTCCAGCAGCGGCACCCAGCACTGGTTCCCGCCCTCGCCCGAGCCGCGGTGCAGCACCCGCAACTCCTGGAAGGCGCGGCCGGCCAGGGTGCCGTCGATGCGCAGCTCGGCCGGTTCCGGGTCCGCCTCCCGCCCGGCGTCGGGGCCCCGGCCGGTCAGCAGGCGGAGCATCTTCTCCTGGATGTCGGACAGGTAGATCAGCACGTCGTCCAGGCCGGCGTGGGCGGCGTGCTCACGGACCATGGCCGGCAGCTGCTGGAGGCTGGTCAGGTGACTGGCGTCCAGCAGCCCCGAGAGCATGCGAGCGCGTCCTTCGAAGGAGTCCATCGTCCCGTTCCCACCCGCCTGCGACGCCCCGTACGCTCCACTCTCCGACGGGAGCCGCGGCCCGCCACCTGGCAGGCGCCTACGGGGAACCTGACATCTCCGTGGATCCCTACCCGGGCGGGGCGGTCCGGCACGCCGCCGGACGCGACCGGGTTTCCGGCCGCCTCCGGCGGCGTGCCGGGGTCACCACTCGTCGGGCGACAGGTCGATGCCGTTGACACGGTCGTAGATCACCACGTCGTCGGCCAGCCGGAACACGCGCACCCTGCGGGCCAGGCCGGCCGTCTCCAGGCTGCGGGCCGAGTGCACGGCGTACTGCGGGAAGTGGTAGCGGTCGCGGGTGGTGCCGTGCGGGTCGTCCCGCTCGCAGACGACCTCGTAGCGGTCGTCGGGCCATATGGGAGGCAACGCCGTGTTTCGTCCCTGACCGGCGAGCATGGTCATCGGCCCGCCTCCTCTCTTCGCGTGTTCACTTTAAATGATCAGAACAGGCTGCATGTCGCCATTTACGGCATTCTTAATCAGCCATTATGGGCATTAGGAGTGACAAAACCGTACACCAGGTGCTTCTTCTGGCCGGTCCGCCACCCGGCGAGGAGAGGGGCCCGCCCCGTCGCGAGGCCCGGCACGGACCGGGCGGACGGGCTCCCGAGGCCGGCGCGGGGGCCGGTAAACCCGTGGCAGCGGCGGCCCCGAGCCCGGCACACTGACCGGATGAACGAGACGGCGGATCGCACGGTGAGCGCCCTGGTGACCATGGGGACCGAATTTCTGGGGACGGTCGGCCCGTTCCCGGTGGACGTCCCGTGGTGGCCCGAGGCCGGACCCGTCGTGGCGCACCTGGAGGAGGTGCTGCGCGTGCCGGTGGCGGTGCTCCGCCTGGTGGACGTCCGGGGCGGCGGGCACGGCGGGCCCCGCGGGGGCCACACCACCTACCACGTCGAGGCCCTACGCCGCCCGGAGCCGCTCCCCGGTGCCCTCCGGCCCGCCGGGGACGGGAGCCTGGACGGGGACGGAGGGACTGCGGGGAGCGTGGTGGCCGCGCTGCGGGAGCCTGCGGCGCACCGGGCCGCGTGGGCCACGGCCGAAGGCGTCCGGGAGGCCCTGGCGTGGGCCGACGACGCACTGCGGGCGGCCGGGCGGCCCGCCACGGGGCCGGTGCGCCAGGTGAAGACCTGGAACCTCGCGGCTCTGTTCCGTGTCCCGACGGGTCCGGGCCCGGTCTGGATGAAGATCACCCCGGAGTTCGCCGTCGACGAGGCGCATGTGGCCGGGATTCTGGCCGCGGAGGACCCGGACCTGGTTCCCGCGGTCGTCGCGGCCGACCCGCGGAACCGGCGGGTCCTGCTGGAGCACGTGCCCGGCGACGACTGCTGGGACGCCCCGGACGAGGTCGTGCGCGAGGCGGTGAGCCGCCTCACGGCGGCCCAGGCCGCCGTCGCCCGGCGCTGGGCGGGCGGGAAGCCGGATGGGCTGCCCGACCGCACCCCGCCCGTCCTGGCCGCCCTGGCGCACGAACTGCTCGACGGCGAGACGGGCCGGGACCTCTCGGCCGAGGAGCTGTCCCTGGCCCGCGGGATGGCCGACCGGCTCCCGTCGCTCGTCGCCTCACTGGAGGAGTGCGGCCTGCCGTACACACTGACGCACGGCGACTTCCACCCCGGCAACTGGCGCTCCGACGGGCGCCGCACCGTCGTGCTGGACCTCGCCGACGCCCATTACGGCCATCCCGCCGTCGACGGGCTGCGACCGCGCGACTACCTCCCCGCCGACCGCTGGGAGCGGGCCGCCGCCGTCTGGTGCGAGAGCTGGAGCACCCGGGTTCCGGGGTGCGACCCGGCGCGCGCGCTGACCCTCGCCGAGCCGCTGCGGCACCTGGCCTCCGCGATCCGCTACCAGGAGTTCCTGGACAACATCGAGGCCGACGAGCGTCGCTACCACGAGGGCGATCCGGCCCACGCCGTCCGCGCCGCCCTGGCCGCGACCGCCGGCCCGCACTGAACCGGCCGGTACGGGGGCGGCCGCCGGGCCCGGCCGCCGTGACCCCATAACATCGCGATAGGGATTTTTTGAGAGATCCCTTCGCTGCCGTTCGGCCAATACCTTGACAGCACCCCTCACAAGGAGTGTGTATGTTACGTCGAGGTACCTTCCTGGCCGGCGCCACCACCGTGGCTCTCTACCTGGCCGCCATGGTGGCCCCCGCCGGCGCCGAGTCCGCTCCCGCCAATCCCCAGCCCTCACCCGCGATGCTGGAGGCCCTCCAGCGCGACCTCGGCCTCACCGCCGAGCAGGCCATCCAGCGACTGGCCAACGAGGCGCGCGCCGCCTCGGCCGAGTCGGCCCTGACCACGACGCTCGGCGAGAAGTTCGCGGGCGCCTGGCTCAACGGCGACGCCTCCCAGCTCTCCGTCGCCACCACCGACGCCGCCGCGGCGGACGCCATCAGGGCCAAGGGCGCCCAGCCCGTGGTCGTCGGCCGGACCCTCGGCGAGCTCAACGCCCTCAAGGACCGCCTCGACCAGGCTCCCGCGCAGGCCAAGGCCGGCGCGTCCGTCTGGTACGTGGACGTCACCACCAACAGCGTCACGGTCCTCACCAAGAACCAGGCCGCGGGCGAGGCCCTCGTCGCCGCGGCCGGCGTCGACAAGAACGCGGTGCGGGTGGCCGTCTCCGCCGAGGAGCCCCGCGCCTTCATCAACATCGTGGGCGGCAACGCCTTCTACATCGGCTCCAGCCGCTGCAGCATCGGCTTCTCGGTGCGCAAGGGCACCACGCCCGGGTTCGTCACCGCGGGGCACTGCGGCAGGGCCGGCGCCACCACCAGCAGCCCGTCCGGCACCTTCCAGGGCTCGTCGTTCCCCGGTAACGACTACGCCTGGGTCGCCACCCCCGGCCACACCCCGACTCCCTACGTGCGCGGCTCCGGCGGCGCCAACGTGACCGTCCGCGGCTCCACCCAGGCCACGGTCGGCGCCTCCATCTGCCGCTCCGGCTCCACCACCGGCTGGCGCTGCGGCACCATCCAGCAGCACAACGCCAGCGTCACCTACCCGCAGGGCACGGTGAGCGGCCTCACCCGCACCAGCGCGTGCGCTCAGCCGGGTGACTCCGGCGGGTCGTTCATCTCCGGCAGCCAGGCCCAGGGTGTGACCTCGGGCGGCTCCGGCAACTGCAGCGTCGGTGGAACGACCTATCACCAGCCGGTCAACGAGATCCTCTCGACGTACGGGCTCACGCTCGTCACCGGCTGATCCCACCTCCTCAGTCGAACCCCGCCCCCCTTCCGGGGCACCCCCCGACAGGCCGAGGAGGCCGACAGAGATGATGAAGACCATGCGCCTGGGTGTCGCCCTCGTCGCGGGACTGGCTTTCCTCGCGACGGCCGCTCCCGCCCAGGCGGCGCCCACCGGCGGGCAGGCCGAGCAGACGGCGGCCGTGCGAGTGATCAGATACAACGCGAGCGGGGCGGCGGAGTTCCGGTCGGTCGTCGACCAGGCGGCCCAGCTGTGGAACTCCAGCGTCACCAACGTCCGTCTGGTGGCCGGCAGCCCCGCCGACATGGTGGTCCGCGCCGACAACGGCTGGCCTCGTGCCCAGCCGACCGGCCTGGGCCGCGGCACCATATGGATGGGACGGCAGGCCACCTCGCAGGGGTACAACCCCCTGCGGATCGCCACCCACGAGATCGGTCACATCCTGGGCCTGCCCGACCGGCGCACCGGCCGGTGCACGGACCTGATGTCCGGTTCGAGCGCGCCGGTGAGCTGCACCAACGCCTACCCGAGCGCGGCGGAGAAGGCCGAGGTCGAAAGGAACTTCGCCGGGTTCGCCCCGGCGATCGACTTCGGTGAGACCTACGTCGACGTCCCGGCTCTGGCGGCGTCCTAGAAAACCGCGGAAGCCCCGCAGGCCCGGCCGATCCTCTCGGCCGGGCCTGCGGCCGTTCCCGGGTCGGCGCCGCTCCCCGCCCCGCCGCGTCCCTCCTCCACACCCGGGAGCGTTCCCCGCCCCAGGCGTCGGCCCGGGGCCAGGGGGAAGGATCGGATCGTGACTCACTCCCGTATCAGCGTCTCAGCGGACGCCCACGCCCGCCCCGAGCAGGTGTTCTCCGTCCTGACCGACTGGCCCCGGCACGACGAGTGGATGATCCTGACCCGGGCGCGGGTCACCGCCGGGGACGGCCGCGGCGTCGGCAGCCGCCTGGCGGCGTTCACCGGAGTGGGCCCGGTCGGGTTCCTGGACACCATGGAGATCACCGAATGGGATCCGCCCCGGAGGGTGGGGGTGCGGCACACCGGGCGGCTGGTACGCGGCACCGGGACCTTCCGCGTGCTGCCCCGCGAGGGCGGCGGCAGCACGATCGTCTGGGAGGAGGACCTGCGGATACCGCTCGGGCCGGTGGGGCTGCTCGGATGGCGGCTGCTCGCACCGCTCGCCGCGGCGCTGCTCCGGCTCTCGCTGCGCCGCCTGGGCGATCTCAGCGGCCACTGACTCAGGCGGCCACCGAGCCGGGCCTCAGCGTCCGCCGAGACTCCGCGCGGAGCCGCCCCGGTCATCGGGGGCGTCCGGGGTGGCCGGGTCGTCGCGGATGACCTCGCCGTGGATGACCGGCCCGGATCCCGGAGTCCCGCCCCCGCCTGCCGCGCCGAAGGGCGAGCCGGCCGCGTCGAAGGGCGAGCCGGCCGCGTCGAAGGGGGACCCGGCCGGGCCGAACGGGGACCCGAGAGGGCCGAACGGTGAGCCGACGCCGGGGCCCGCGGCGGTGCGGGCGAGGGTGCGCATCCGCTGGGCGAAGAACCAGGCGCCGAGCCTGCGGGCCACCGGGCGGGTGAACGGCAGGATGCACAGGAAGCCGAGGAGATCGGTGAGGAACCCGGGGGTGAGCAGCAGCGTGCCGCCCGCGACGATGAGGGCGGCGTCGGCGAGCTCGCGCTCGGGCATCCGCCCGCCGCTCAGCGCGGCCTGCAGGTTGCGCCACGCCCTGCGGCCCTCGCGGCGCACGATCCAGGCACCCAGGAGACTGTCGGCGAGCAGCAGGGCGACCGTGGGCCAGCCGCCGATGACCTCGCCGACCTGGATGAGCACCCATATCTCCAGGATCGGCACCACGAGGAAGGTCAGGAACAGCACAAAGCGCATATCGTCCTCAACTCACGCGAAAGCCGTATGACAGGGACAACGCGCCGGGGCGGCGACGCGTTCCGTGTTCGCTCAGCGTGGACGGCGTGCCCGCCCGCCGCCCGCGCGGGTCAGCGGCGACGGTTCATCCGGCGGTGCAGGCGGCGCCGGCGCAGGCGCGCGGGCAGGCCGGTGACCCCCCACGCGGTGATCCGCCAGAACGCCTCGACCATGACGCCGCGGCTCATCTTGCTGACCCCTGCGGCGCGTTCCACGAACGTGATGGGCACCTCCCTGACGCGCAGCCCGCTGCGGACCGTGCGCAGGGTCAGGTCGACCTGGAAGCAGTAACCCTGCGACTGGACGTTGTCCAGACCGACCTTCTCCAGGGTGGCGGCGCGGTAGGCGCGGAAGCCCGCCGTGGCGTCACGGACCGGCAGGCCGAGCATGAACCGGGTGAAGACGTTGGCGCCGCGCGACAGGAACTCCCGTGACGCGGGCCAGTTGACGACCTCGCCACCGGGGACGTAGCGGGAGCCGATCGCCAGGTCGGCGCCGCGGGCCAGGGCGTCCAGCAGCCTGGGCAGCGTCTCGGGCGGGTGGGAGCCGTCGGCGTCCATCTCGACGAGGACCCCGTACCCCTCCGCGAGGCCCCAGCGGAAGCCCGCTATGTAGGCGGCGCCCAGGCCCTGCTTGCCCCCCGGCCGGTGCAGCACGTGGACGTGGTCGTCGCCGGCCGCCAACTCGTCAGCGATCTTGCCGGTGCCGTCGGGGCTGTCGTCGTCGGCGATGAGAAGGTGGGCCTCAGGAACCGCCTCGCGCAGCCGCCTGGTGATCACGGGGAGGTTCTCGCGCTCGTTGTACGTCGGGACGATGACAAGCACCCGACCAAGCATCTGCTCCATCACGCGTCTCCCACCTGCTGATCACCCTCCCGTTCCGCGGTGCGCGCCATACCGGCCGTCCGGCGCCGCAGGGCGGCGGCCACCGCGCCCGCCCCCACAAGTATCAGGGCCCACTCGGGCAGGGCGCCCACCCGCGTGGCGACGGTCTGCTGTGTCCTGACCGGAACGGTCAGGACGTTCATGGCGGGCACGAGCTCGCCGGTCCGCCAGGCTATCGAGCCTTCCGGAGTTACATATGCCGATATACCCGTGATCGCGGAGGTAACCACCGCGCGGTTGTGCTCGACCGCCCGCAACTGCGACATGGCGAGCTGCTGCGGCGGCAGGTTCGTCCGCGCGTAGGTGGCGTTGTTGGTCTGCACCACCAGCGGGCTGGCCCCGGTCGCGGCGGTGGCGCCCACGATGCCGTCGAAGGCGACCTCGTAGCAGTTGATCGCGCCGACGGTCACCGGGCCCAGCCTCAGGTCGCCGTCGCGGGTGCCCGGCACCGACTGCTTGCCCACCAGGCCCGCCCGGTCGAACAGGGCCAGGACGACGTCCTTCATCGGGGTGTACTCCCCGAAGGGGACGAGCTGCTGCTTGTCGTAGTACGCGCCGGGGCCGGTGACCGGGTCCCAGACCAGGCTGCGGGTCGCGCGGTTGTTCTCCCCCACGCCGACCACGGCGCCGACCAGGACGGGCACCCCGATGTCCTTGACCGCCGCGTCGATCTCGGAGCGGGCGAAGGCGTCGCGCATCGGGTCGATGTCGGTGGAGTTCTCCGGCAGCACGACGATGTCGGGACGGGGCGTCGTGCCCGCCCGCACGGCCCGCGCCATCTCGTGGAGCATCCGGGTGTGGTTGCGCAGGACGACCGCGGGCTCGTCGCCCAGCGGGTGCATGCCCCGCCCGGGAACGTTGCCCTGGATGACCCCCACGGTCACGTTCCTGCCCTCGTCGCCGTACCGGGGGACCGCGACGGCGGCGGCCGGCACGGCCAGCGCCCCGGCCAGCGGCAGCAGGGCGGCCCTCCCCCAGCGCACGGAGCGCACGGGCACGGCCGCGTGCGGCCCGGGGCCCGGCCCGGGACCCGGCACCGTCCGGGACGCCACCAGCGCGAGCAGGCCGCCGCACAGGGCCACCGCGAAGCTCACCAGCGGCGCCCCGCCCAGTGCCGCGTACGAGGTGAAGGCCGACTCGCCCTGGCTGAAGGCCAGCCGGACCCACGGGAACCCGCCGAAGGGGAACTGGCCGCGTGCCCACTCCGCCGCGACCCAGAGCGCGGCGCCCCACAACGGCCACAGACGCAGCCGGGCCGCCAGGGCCACTCCCGCTCCCCAGGCGGCGTAGAAGGCACTCTCGATGACGACCAGGCCCAGCCAGGCGTCGGTGCCGATCGGGCTCACCCAGTGCAGGCCGGGCAGGAGCAGGCCGAGCCCGGTCAGCAGGCCCAGCCACGCCGCCCTGCGCGGTCGCGTGCCGGCCACCGCGAGCAGGGCGAGCGCCACGCCGGGCGGGGCGAGGAACCACAGTCCGACCGGCGGGAAGGCGAGATACATGAGTACGCCGCCCGCGACCGCGCCGCCGGCCCGGACCCATGGCGCCGGGCCCGTGGCACCGGCGGGCACGCCCGTCGCGGACGCCTCCGGCGCCGGAACGGCCGTCTTGTCCTGCAGCACGGGCGGGGCTCCTTGTGATCTCGGGCGGGTGAGAGCCGGTCTTCTAGCCCGAACGGTACCGCTCGCCAGGCACGCCGCCCAAAGCCGCCCGGCCCGCCGCCCGGGGAAACGACGCGAAAACCCGGGGGAACCATGGCGAAGGCCGGAGCGGACCCGCCTCGGACGGCAACGGGGCGGCCGGAGGTTCTCGCGGAGACCTCCGGCCGCCCCGACGCTTGCGGCGCTCGCACGGGAGCGGGAAGAGGGCCCGGACGACCCTTCGGACCGGTTCCGTCCCGTCGGCGGCGAGCGCGGATTGCCGTTGTCTACTGGGTGCCCGGACCCCTCCTGGGTCCAACCCCCCGCCCGGAAGGAGTGCCCCGCCCCGACGGATCGCCGGCCCTGCGCCTGGCTGTACGGACGGGGTGACCCCCGTCACGGCGCAGGAACCGGAGCTGTCGGAAGGCGGCCTACCGGCCAGTCCCGTGCTGGACTGGGCAGCAAACTACCGAGCCCAGCGCAGATGTCAACCGTGTCACCAGCAGCGGAGACACCAAGTTTCCGCAGCTGGGACATGATCGACGAGAGCCGTCAATGGTCTCATGTGATCGGATGTCTCTCAAGTCGAGAGAGAGCGTCGGGCAGTGGGCCGTCGTGCACGACGCCAAGACGCTGGGTCGCGCGGGTCAGCGCCACGTAAAGATCGCTGGCTCCGCGTGGCGACTCGCCCATGATCAGCTCTGGTTCGGCCACGACGACCGCGTCGAACTCCAGCCCCTTGGCCTCCGCGACGGTCAGCACCGCCGCCGGCGCCTCCAGGGCGGCGGCGCCCGGGCCGACGACCGCGCCGTCGACCGCGCGGACCACGATCTCGCCGAGTTCCTCCCGTCGTGACTCCGGGACTATCACCACGAGCCGGCCGTCCTCGACGATCTCGCGCTTGACGACGTCGCCGAGCGAGGAGACGGGCGAGACCGCCCAGGGGCGGACGCCCGTCTCCCGGACCGAGGCGGGGGCCTTCATCCCGGGGTCGACCAGGGCGAGCACGTCGGCGGCCACGGCCATCAGCTCGGCGGGGGTGCGGTAGTTGACGCTCAGGTGCTCCTCCCGCCAGCGGCCGGCCGCGTACGGGTCGAGCACCCGCCCCCAGGAACGGGCCCCGGCCGCCGAGCCGGTCTGGGCGAGGTCGCCGACGATCGTCATCGACCGGGTGGGGCAGCGGCGCATCACCATCCGCCAGGCCATCGGCGACAGTTCCTGGGCCTCGTCGACGATGATGTGGCCGAAGGCCCAGGTGCGGTCGGCGGCGGCCCGCTCGGCGGTGGTGAGGTAGACGTCGTCGGTGAGGTGGCGGGCGGCGAACTTCTCGGCGTCCATGACCTCCGACAGGCCGGTCAGCTCCAGCACCTCCTTGGCGTACTGGAGCTGGTGGTGCCGTTCGTCGAGCGCGGCGGCCCGCGCGGCCGCCTGCTCCTCCTCCATCAGCCAGGCCCCGGCCCGCAGCACCGCCGGGTCGATGTCGCCGAGCAGTTCGGCGGCCTCGTCCAGCAGCGGCACATCCGACTCGGCCCACCAGTTCTCCCCCTGCCGGGGCGGCTCGCGCAGCATCAGCTCGCGTTCGGCCTCGGTGAAGGCCGCGGCGGCGTGAGCGAGGCGCTCGGGGGAGGTGAACAGCCCGATCAGCAGCCGCTGCGGCGTGAGGTAGGGCCACAGCCGGTTCAGCGCGGCCTTGACCGGCCGCTCGGTACGCAGTTCCTCGCGGAGGTCGGCCAGCTCCTCGTCACTGATCATGCCCCGGCCGAGGCGCCGGGCCGCCTGACGGGCGAGCGCGTTGAGCAGGTGCCGGACGAAGACCGCGCGGGCCTCGTTGTGCGTCCTGCGGGAGCGGGACGCGCGGCTGCGCGCGGCCTCCAGGACACTCGCCTCCAGCTTGAGCGTGTAGCGGTCGAGGCGGATCTCCAGCGGTTCGCGCGGCACCCTCTGGTGCTCCTGCACCGCCCGCGCCACCACCTGGGCCATCCGGGCGTCTCCCTTGACCGCGGCGACCTCGGGACGCTCCCGGCGCCGGGGGACGACCCCCGGGTACAGCTCCCCGACCGTCGACAGCAGGACGTCGGTCTCCCCCAGGGAGGGCAGCACCTGCTCGATGTAGCGCAGGAAGGTCAGGTTGGGCCCCAGGATGAGCACCCCCCTGCGGGCCAGCTTCTCGCGGTGGGTGTAGAGGAGGTAGGCCGCCCGGTGCAGCGCCACCACGGTCTTGCCGGTGCCGGGGCCGCCCTGCACGACCAGGATGCCGGTCAGGTCGGAGCGGATGATGCGGTCCTGCTCGGCCTGGATGGTGGCGACGATGTCGCGCATGCGTCCGGTCCGCCGGGCGGCGAGCGAGGCCAGCAGCGCGGCCTCGCCGTTGAGGGTGGCCACGTCCTCCTCGGAGAGGCCGTCGAGGTCGAGCAGGTCGTCGTCGATGCCGATGACCGTGCGGCCCTTGGTCTGCAGATGACGGCGGCGGGTGACGCCCATCGGCGCGGCCGGGGTGGCGCCGTAGAACGGCTGGGCCACCGGGGCCCGCCAGTCGATCAGCAACCGCCGCTGGTCGTCATCGGCCAGGCCGATGCGGCCGATGTAGAGAGAGGTGTCGTCGGCGTTGTCAAGCCGGCCGAAGCACAGGCCGTTCTCCACCGACCACAGGCGGCCCAGGCGCTCGGCGTACATCCCGGCGAAGGTGTCGCGCTCGGAGCGGTTCTGGTGCGTGCCGCCGCTACCGCCCTGCGCGAGCACCCCGTCCAGCTGGCGCTGGGTGCGTTCGCGCAGCACGTCGAGCCGGGCGTAGAGACCGGAGACGTACTCCTGTTCCCTGGCCAGCTCGATTTGACGGGTAGCCGTCGCTCCATTATCGTTGATAGTAATGGGACACTCCGGACCATTGTGCTAGTTGTGACAATAAGCCATCATCCTAGCAGGTCCGTCGAGACGATTCTCGCGCCTCCGGCCATCACAGCTTGATTGCGGCACCGCACTCCTCCCTTGACGTACATCCAGCCGGTTCCCTACATTCATCGTGAGTTAGGAAAGTTTCCTAACTCGCTGGAATCGCCGGATGTCAGAAGTATGCGGAGGACCTGTTGAACCAGCCCGTACCAGGCACGCCGAGCCTGCTGCGCGCGATCAACGATCGCGCCGCGCTGCAGGCGCTGCTGGAGCGCGGCCCGCTGACCCGGCCGGAGATAGGCACCCTGACCGGCCTGTCCAAGCCCACGGCCTCCCAGCTGCTCGCCCGCCTGCAGGAAGCGGGGCTGGTCGTGCTGGACGGCATCCGCGAGGGCCTGCCCGGCCGCACCGCGGAGGTCTACCGGCTCAACCCGGCCGCCGCGTACGTGGCCGCGCTGGACGTCACCCCCACCCACATCGACGCCAGGGTCGCCGACATCACCGGCGCGGTGGTCGGCGAACACCGGCTGCCCACCCCAGGCCGCTCCAGCGGCGACGTGGTGGGCAGGGTGCGCGCGGCCCTGGACGGCGCGGGGGCACCTCCAGGGCTGCGGCACGCGGTCATCGGCGTGCAGGCCGCGCTCGACCCCCGCACCGGCAGGCTGGGCTACGCCACCGCCAAGGACATGCCCGGCTGGCACATCCCGGACCTGGTCCGCACGCTCGCCGACGGCCTGGGCGTGCGGATCGCGATCGAGAACAACGTCAACCTCGTCGCCCAGGCGGAACAGGCGCACGGCGTCGGCCGCGGTCACCGGGACTTCGTGCTGCTCTGGGCCGACGAGGGTCTCGGCTCGGCGCTGGTGCTGGGCGGCCGGCTGCACCGGGGTGCCACCGGAGGCGCCGGCGAGGTCGGTTACATGCCCACCCCGGGGGCGCCGACGGCCAGGGAGGCCGGGCGCTACGGGCACCACGGCTACCAGGCGCTCACCGGCGGCACGGCGGTCGTGAAGATCCTCAGGTCGTACGGGGTGCGCGCCACCACTCCCGTCCAGGCGGTGTGCAACGCGGTGGAGACCGCGGCCGGCACCGGACGGCGCGCCGACGACGCGCGGGCCGGACTGCGCGACGTGGCCGGCCGGCTGGCCGTCGGGCTGGCCGCGATCACCTCCGTCGTCGATCCCGGGATCATCGTGCTGACCGGGGGGACGCTCCTGGCCGGCGGCGACACCCTGCGCGAGCTCGTCGAGCACGAGCTGCACGCGCTGACCATCCCCCGTCCGCCGGTGCTGCTGTCGACCGTCGAGGGCAACCCCGTCCTCGCCGGGGCGCTCGACCTGGCCCTCGCGACCACCCGTGAGGAGGTCTTCGGCTCCACGGTTCTCTCCTGAACCCTCGCCGGCTCCGGCCCGCCCCGGTGCCGGTCCCGCCTCCCCGATCCTCGCCGGCGTTCCGGCCCCGCCGACCGCCCGGCGACCGGGCCGCCCCCTCCCGTCACCGATCGCCTGCGGCCCGGGCGAGCCTCCGGCGTCCCCTGACGTCTCCGCGACGTCCATGCGGCGTACCCCGTCGCCCTCCGCCCCGGCGTCCGCGCCGGCGGCGTCATTCCCCCGTCCCCTCCTGTCCCCCCACTTCCGAGGAGGCATCGTCGTGCACCGACGCTTCATCAGCATGGCCCTGGCCGTCGCCACGGCCACGGCCCTGACCGCCTGCACTGCGGGCACACAGGGCGCCCCCGCGCTCGGCTCCCAGCCCAAGCCCTCCGGTTCGGGGCCCGCCGCCCTCCCGGCCGGCACCATCGAGCTGTGGCACGGGTTCTCCTCCCCCGCCGAGGTCAAGGCGTTCGAGGATGCCGTCGCTGGATTCCGTACGAAATTTCCCCAGATAACCGTCAAGCTGGTCAAGGGTGTCCAGGACGAGCAGATCACCCAGGCCGTGCGCGGCGGCAAGGCCCCGGACGTCGCCTCCTCCTTCACCACCGACAACGTCGCCCAGTGGTGCAACAGCGGAACGTTCCAGGACCTCACCGCGGTCATCAAGCAGGACGGCATCGACCTGTCGGTACTGCCGGAGGTCGCCCGCTCCTACACCGAGTTCCAGGGCAAGCGGTGCGCGATGCCGCTGCTCGCCGACGCCTACGGGCTCTACTACAACAAGAAGCTGATGAAGGGCACCACGCCGCCCAAGACGCTGAGCGAACTGACCGAGCTGGCCAAGAAGCTCACCGTGCGCGACGCCGACGGCGACATCGAGGTCGCCGGGTTCATCCCCAGCTTCGAGTACTACGAGAACTCCGCCTCGCACTTCGCCCCGATGACCGGCGCCACCTGGTACAAGCCGGACGGCACCTCCGCCATCGGCACCGACCCGGCGTGGAAGGAACTGCTGCGCTGGCAGAAGGAGCTCGTCGACTGGTACGGCTACGACAAGCTCAACAAGTTCCGCAAGAGCCTGGGGCAGGAGTGGTCGGCCGACCACCCGTTCTACAAGGGCAAGGTCGCGATGATCCTCGACGGCGAATGGCGCAACGCCATGATCGCCAACGAGGCGAAGGACCTCGACTACGGCACCGCGCCGCTCCCGGTCGCCGACGCCAAGCCGGAGCTGTACGGCAGCGGCTTCACCGCGGGCACCGTGATCGGCGTGCCCAAGGGCGCCAAGAACCCGCAGGCCGCCTGGGAGCTGGTGAAGTATCTCACCACCGACACCTCCGCGCTGGTCACGCTCTCCAACGCGCTGCGCAACGTGCCCACCACCAAGGCCGCGCTGGAGTCGCCGGACCTGAAGAAGGACGCCAACTTCCAGACCTTCCTCGACATCTTCGCCCACCCGAAGACGAGCACCGTCCCGGCGTCCGTCAACAGCGCCTTCAACCAGGACTCGCTGCAGGAGTTCCTCGTCAAGTGGGAGAAGGGCTCCGTCACGGACCTCGACGCCGGGCTGGCCGACGTCGACAGGCGCATCAACGACAAGCTGAAGCTCGCCGGGGGCTGATCCGCGATGAGCATCGTCCACGCGGCGCCGTCCCGGTGGCGGCGCCGCGAGGGCCTTCGAGCCCTCCTCTGGATGTCGCCCTGGCTGGTCGGGTTCGCGGTCTTCTTCGCCTACCCGCTGGTGGCCACGGTCTACTTCTCCTTCCACCGCTACGACCTGTTCACGCTGGAGTTCGTCGGCCTGGACAACTACCGCTACTTCTTCGCCGACGACCGGGCCTGGGTCTCCATCAGGAACACGCTGTGGATGGTGGTCTTCATGGTCCCCGCCCAGGTGATCTTCGCGCTGGGCATCGCGCAGCTGCTCACCCGGGTCAAGGCGGGCGCGGGCTTCTTCCGCACCGTCCTGTACCTGCCGTCGCTGATCCCGCTGACGGCCGGCACGGTCGCCTTCGTCTTCCTGATGAACCCCTCCGGGCCGGTCAACCAGACCCTGGCGTTCTTCGGGATCGCCGGGCCCGACTGGTTCGGCGACGCCGACTGGTCCAAGCCGAGCCTGGTCCTGCTGGGCCTGTGGGGCATCGGCAACACCATGATGATCTTCCTGGCCGCGCTGCTGGACGTGCCCAAGCACCTGTACGAGGCCGCCTCGATCGACGGGGCGGGGGCCTGGCGGCAGTTCCGCAGCATCACACTGCCGACCATCGCGCCGGTGCTGATGTTCTCCGCCGTCACCGGCGTCATCTACGCCCTGCAGTACTTCACCCAGGCGATGATCGCCTCCAGGGTCGCCTCCGGGACCACCGACTCGGCCGGCAGCACCTTCGTGCCCGGCTACCCCGAGCTGTCGACGCTGACGCTGCCCCAGTGGCTGTTCCATGTGGGCTTCCGCGACTACACCATGGGCTACGCGTGCGTGCTGGCCCTGCTGCTGTTCGCCGCGTCCATGGTCTTCACGCTCATCCTGCTGCGCCGGTTCCGCGCGTTCACCGACGACGAAGGAGGAGACCGGTGACCACCCTGGCAACCCGGCCGGCCGCGACCGCGGCGCCCCCGCCCCGCGCAGGAGCGCGCGGCCCGCGCGTGCGCCGGACCCTGTACTGGATCGCCACCCACGCCGTCGCCGTGGCGCTGTCGGTGATGTTCCTGGGCCCGCTGGTGTTCGTGGCGCTGACCGCGCTCATGACCGACGACCAGGCGCTCACCGGCGACCTGTGGCCCGACACCTGGAACTGGGGCAACTTCGTCGAGGTGTTCACCCGGTCGCCGTTGCTGACCTGGCTCGCCAACACCTTCATGTACGCCGGGCTCGGCACCGCGTTCATGCTGCTGTCGTCGATCCCGGTGGCCTACGCGCTGGCCCGCTTCCGCTTCCGCGGCCGCCGGCTGGCCTTCCTCGCGGTCATCACGATGATGATGCTGCCGCCGCAGGTCGTCGCCGTCCCCGTCTACCTCATCTGGGCACGGCTCGGGCTCACCGACTCGCTGTGGCCGCTGATCCTGCCGATGCTGCTCGGCGACGCCTTCTCGATCTTCCTGCTCCGGCAGTTCCTGGTCACGATCCCCCGGGAGTACACCGAGGCCGCGCGGGTGGACGGCTGCTCGGACTTCTGGACCCTGATCAAGGTGATCCTGCCGATGGCCCGGCCGGCGATCGCGGCCGTGGCCCTGTTCCAGTTCTTCTACTGCTGGAACGACTACTACGGCCCGCTGCTGTACACCCAGACCGAGCAGAACAACTGGACGCTCTCCCTCGGGATCGCGTCCTTCCGGGCGCTGCACAGCGTGCAGTGGAACCTCACCATGGCGGCGACCCTCCTCGTCATGGCCCCGGTGATCATTGTGTTCTTCTTCGCCCAGAGGGTCTTCATCGAGGGCGTCACGCTGACAGGAGTAAAAGGGTGAAACTCGCCGTAATCGGGGGCGGCTCGACGTACACGCCGGAACTGATCGACGGATTCGCACGGCTGCGCGACGAGCTGTCCCTGACCGAGATCTCGCTGGTCGACCCGGACGCCCGCCGGCTGGAGCTGATCGCCGGCATGGCACGCCGGATGCTGGCCCGCGCCGGCCACCCGGCCAGGGTGACGGCCACCGCGTCCGTGGAGGAGGGCGCCGCGGGCGCCGCCGCGGTGCTGCTGCAACTGCGCGTCGGCGGGCAGGCGGCCCGCGACGTGGACGAGACGCTACCGCTGGAGTGCGGTTGCGTCGGCCAGGAGACGACCGGCGCGGGCGGGCTCGCCAAGGCGCTGCGCACGGTCCCGGTGGTGCTCGACATCGCCGAGCGGATCCGGGCCCAGGCGCCGGACGCCTGGATCGTCGACTTCACCAACCCGGTGGGCATCGTCACCAGGGCGTTGCTGGAGGCCGGCCACCGGGCCATCGGCCTGTGCAACGTGGCCATCGGCTTCCAGCGCCGCTTCGCGGCCACGCTGGGCGTCACCCCGGAGCGGATCTCCCTGGGCCATGTGGGCCTCAACCACCTGACCTGGGAGCGGGCGGTCCGCCTGGACGGCGTGGACGTGCTGCCGCGGCTGCTGGCCGAGCACGGCGAGGAGATCGCCGACGACGTCGGCCTGCCGGTGGAGCTGATCCGTCACCTGGGCGTGGTGCCCTCCTACTACCTGCGCTACTTCTACGAGCACGACCGCGTGGTGCAGGAGCAGCGGGCCAAGCCGTCGCGGGCCGCCGAGGTGGCCGCGATGGAGACGACCCTGCTGGAGATGTACGCCGACCCGGCGGTGGACACCAAGCCCGAGTTGCTGGGCAAGCGCGGCGGAGCCTTCTACTCCGAGGCCGCGGTGGCGCTGATCGCCTCGCTGCTCGGCGACCGCGGCGACACCCAGGTGGTCAACCTGCGCAACGACGGCACGCTGCCGTTCCTGCCCGACGAGGCGGTCATCGAGGTGCCGGCCAGGATCAGCGCGGCGGGCGCGGCGGCCCTGCCGGTCGAGGAGGTCCAGCCGCTCTTCGCCGGGCTGATCTCGCACGTCACGGCGTATGAGACGCTGGCGCTGGACGCGGCGCTGCACGGCGGGGAGCGGCGCGTCGCGGACGCGCTGCTGGCGCACCCGCTCGTCGGACAGGCGTCGCTCTCCGACGACCTGGCCCGCCGGCTCGTCGAGGCCAACCGCACGCACCTACCCTGGGCGACCGCGTGAGGACGATCCTGGCCGTCGACGGCGGCAACAGCAAGACCGACGTCGTCCTCCTCGCCGAGGACGGCGCCGTGGTGGCCACCGGGCGCGGCGGCGGCTTCCGGCCGCAGGCCGAGGGGGTGACGGCCGCGGTCGACGTGCTCGCCGAGGCCGTGCGCTCGGCGCTGGGCCCGCAGGCGGCGCCGCCCTACGCGGACCGGGTGGCCGCCTACGTGGCCGGCGCGGACCTGCCGGTCGAGGAGGAGGCCATCCGCGCGGAGATCGTCTCGCGCGGGTACGGCACGGACGTGGTCGTCGGCAACGACACCTTCGCGCTGCTGCGCGCCGGGGCGTCCGGGCCCGCGGGGGTGGCCGTGGTGTGCGGGGCGGGCATCAACGCGGTGGGGGTCTCCCCCACCGGCGAGGTCGCCAGGTTCCCCGCCCTGGGCCGGATCACCGGCGACTGGGGCGGCGGGGCGGGGCTGGGTGAGGAGGCGCTCTGGCACGCCGTCCGCGCCGAGGACGGGCGCGGCCCGGCCACCGCGCTGGCGCCCGCCGTCCGCGACCACTTCGGCACCGCGACCGTCGAGGAGGTGTCCCTCGGCATCCACTTCGGCGAGCTGTCCTACGGCAGGCTGAACGAGCTGGCGCCGGTGCTGATGGCCGTCGCCGCCGGAGGCGACCCGGTGGCGCGCGCGATCATGGAGCGGCTGGCCGACGAGGTCGTGGTGCTCGCGGAGGTGGCGCTGCGCCGCCTGAACCTGCTCGGCACCCCGATGGAGGTGGTCCTCGGCGGCGGGGTCCTCACCGCCCGCGACCCGCTGCTGGACGGACTGCTGGAGCGCCGGTTCGCCGGGCGGGTCCCGCACGCCAAGCTGGTCGTCGCCGACGCCCCGCCCGTCATGGGCGCGGCCCTGCTCGGCCTGGAGGCCCTGGGAGCCCCCCAGGAGTCCCTGGCACGGCTGCGGGCCCACTACCTGGCCCTGGCGTGACCGGCCCGCGACCGCGAACCTGAACGCCGCGGAACGGCCGGACGAGCGGTGTCCGGGCGCGTGCCCGGACCCCGCCGCGACGTGACCCCGCCGGTTTCGCGGCCTGCGGCTACGAGGTCGGCCTGCCGGAGCCCCGGCCCCGTCGCCGCAGAGCGTGAGCGGTCACATGCTCACGCTCCCCCGGCGGGACCGCCCGGCTCGGGCGGGCGGTGCTCGTACGGCGTGCTGAGCACGACCGTGGTCCGGGTCGAGACGTTGGCCGCGGTGCGGATCTGGCCGAGCAACTCCTCCAGGGCGAGCGGCGAGGCCACCCGGACCTTGAGGATGTAGCTCTCGTCACCGGCGACGCTGTGGCACGCCTCGATGGCGCTGAGGTGGGCCAGCCGCTCGGGGGCGTCGTCGGCGGCGGCGGGGTCTATCGGTTTGATCGACACGAACGCGGTGAGCGACAGCCCGACGGCGTCGTAGTCGACCAGCGCGGCGTACCCGCGCAGGACCCCGCGTTTCTCCAGCCTGCGCACCCGCTGGTGCACCGCCGACACCGACAGCCCGGTCTCCCTGGCGAGATCGGTGAAGCTCATCCTGCCATCCCGGGCCAGCAACGTGACGATACGGCGGTCGATCTCCTCCACCCGATCAACGGTAACGGCACCCGGGGACCACCCGTGCCGCGCATACCGCCCGCCGGTCACCGCGTGGCGCCGGCGGCCGCGGGGGCCCGCCCCTGCGCACCGTGGTCCTCCCCGGTCCCGCTCCCGCAGGACGCCGCCTGCTCCGTCTCCTCCACGGCGGAGGGAGCGACGGGCAGTGTGAGGACGAAGCGGGCACCTTCGGTGTACTCGGTGTCGAGCCAGATCCGGCCGCCGTGCTGCTCCACGATCTTCCGGCAGAGCGCCAGGCCGATCCCGGTGCCCTCGTAGGCGTCACGCTGGTGCAACCGTTGGAAGATCACGAAGATCTTGTCCGCGAAGTTGGCGGCGATGCCGATGCCGTTGTCGGTGACGGTCATCCGCCACTGCCCGTCCCCGCGCTCGGCCTCGACCCGGACCCTGGGGGCCCGGCCGGGAACGCGGAACTTCAGCGAGTTGCCGATCAGGTTCTGCCAGAGCATCACGAGCTGGGTCCTGTCGCCGACGACCACGGGAAGGTCACCGACCTCCACCTCGGCCTGCGACTCCTCCACCACCGCGGAGAGGTTGGACAGCGCCCGGCCGACCGCCTCGTTGAGGTCCGTCTCGACGGGATCGTGGTTGACCCGGCCGACGCGGGAGAAGGTGAGCAACTCGTTGATGAGCACCTGCATGCGCTTGGCGCCGTCGACCGCGAAGTCGATGTAGGTGTTGGCCCGCTCGTCGAGCTGGGCGGCGTAGCGCTGCTGCAGCATCTGGCAGAACGAGGCGACCTTGCGCAGCGGCTCCTGCAGGTCGTGCGAGGCCACGTAGGCGAACTGCTCCAGCTCGGCGTTGGAGCGCTTGAGCTCCTCGGCCTGGGCGGCGATCTGCCGCCGCGAGCTGCGGGCCTCCTCCAGCTCGCTGACGATGCGCCTGCGCATCGCCTCCATGTCGTCGGCCAGCTCGGCGAGGTCGGCCGGGCCGCCGGTGTCGACGTGATGCTCGAAGTCGCCCTGCGTCACGCGGCGCGAGGCCGCGCGCAGGTGGGCCAGCGGGCGGAACACCGCGATCCTCAGCAGCACCGCGATCGTGACGATGGTCACCAGGAAGGCGACCAGGATGGCGGAGAAGGTCATGTCCCGCACCGTGCGCGCGCTCTCCAACTCGGCGCGGGCCGCATGGCGGACGCGGGCCCAGGCGGCGTTCTGCTCCTCCAGGGCCTTCCTGACCGCGTCGAAGGCCCGTTTGCTCTCCTCCACCTGCGTCTCGGCGACGGACTCCGCCCCCGAGGCCCGGACGGAGGCGATCATCGGTTCCGCGTACCGGGTGCGCCACTGCGCGGCGACGCCCTCCAGGGCCGCCAGCTCCCGCAGCGGGTCGGCCTGCGGGTTCGCCTCCCTGATCTGCGCCGCCCCGGACCGCTCGGCGCTCAGGCCCTCCGTGTACGGCTGCAGGAACGCCTCGTTGCCGGTGAGGACGAAGCCGCGCACCCCGGTCTCCTGGTTCAGCAGCGCCGTCTGCATCCGCTCGGACTGGATCCTGCCCACCGAGATGCGGTCGATGAGGCGGTTGGACGCCTCCGCGGCGCTGCGCAGGACCGTGGCGCCGATGACCGCGGACAGGCCGAGCAGGACGGCCATGGCCAGCAGCACGACGTCGAACCACGTCTGCGCGCTCCATCGGCTCCGTGAGGACCCGGCTGAGGGGGTGTCGGTGGTCATCGGCTCTCTCGTCTCACACGATGTCGATCACGATGTCGGTCCGGCTGGGGCCCGCGGTATCCGGCGACTGACGAAAGATACCGGAAAGCCCAGGAAGCCTGGCGATACAGACGGTCGGCGCGGGACCGTACAGTCACGGAATGAGCAACCTGGAGAGGGATCCGCGGGAGGCCGTGTGCGGCGGTCCGGCGGACACGGCGTCGGAACCGGTGAACGAGCTGCTGGCCGGCCGGGACGTGGTCCTGGGCGGCACCCGCGGGATGAAGGTCACCCGGACCCTGCCCAACCGTGACGTCCGGATGGTCGGCGCGTGGTGCTTCGTCGACCACTACGGCCCCGAACGGGCGACGATGCGGGTCCCCCCGCACCCGCACACCGGCCTGCAGACCGTCAGCTGGCTGCTGGCCGGGGAGGTGACGCACCGCGACAGCGTCGGCAGCGAGCAGCTGGTCAGGCCCGGGCAGCTCAACCTGATGACCGCCGGACGCGGTATCTCCCACTCCGAGCACTCCCCCGCGGCGGCCGAGTTGCACGGCGTCCAGCTCTGGGTGGCGCTGCCGGCCGCCCACCGCGAGACCGCCCCGGCCTTCGAGCACCACCCTTCGCTGCCCGTGCTGGTCTCGCCGGGCGTCAGGGTGACCGTCGTCATGGGCGAGCTCGGCGGCCTCACCTCGCCGGCGACGACCTACACCCCGCTGGTCGGAGCCGAGGTGCTCCTCGACGCCGGCGCCGCGACGACGCTCCCGCTCCGGCCCGGCTTCGAGTACGCGGCGCTGGTGCTGTCCGGAGGCGTGCGGGTCGGCGGCACCGACCTCGGCCCCGGCCCGCTGCTCTACCTGGGCCGCGGGCGCTCGGAGCTCTCCCTGCTGGCCGGGCGGGAGGGGCGGCTGCTGCTGCTGGGCGGCGAGCCGTTCGAGGAGAAGATCGTCATGTGGTGGAACTTCGTCGGCCGCGACCACGAGGAGATCGTCCGTTTCCGGCGGGAGTGGATGGAGGGTTCGGCGTTCGGCACGGTCTCCGGCACGGACGACCCGCCGCTGCCGGCGCCCGAACTGCCGATGACCCCGCTGAAGGCGCGGGCGCGCCGCCGGTAGAGCCGCGCGCCGCCCGGACCGGGCCGCCGGTGGAACCGCCGGTCGAGTCCCGGGCACGCCCCCGGACCGGCACCCGTGGCGCCCGTCCCGGGCCGCCCGGCCGCTCACCCGGAGCGGTCCTCCGCCACCGTGTCGCGCAGGCTCCGGACCGCGGAGTCGACCTTCTCCAGGGCTTCGTCGGCGGTGGGCCCGAGTTCCCTCGGCGTCCTGCCCGCGCGGACGTCCGCGGCGATCCCGTCCAGGGAGTCCGCCAGCGTCCGGATCGCCTCCGGCGACGGGTGCGGCGCGCCGCGCTGGACCCGCACGGCGGTCGCGGCGGTCGCGTCGGCCACCTGCTCCAGCGCGGTCATCGCCGGCATCCACGTCGTGATGCGCCGGCTGACGGCGGGCGGCTCGGTCATCGCCCGCTGGAACACCGTCCGCAGGTCGGCCAGGGCGTCGTAGGCCCTGCGGCGCAGCAGTGCCCTGGCGGTCTGGCCCGGGTCGAACGCGTGCCGCAGGTACTCCGCGGTCGCCGAGACCGCGTCGGCGAACCGCGGTCCGACCGGGGCCGTCCAGCTTCCCGGCCACGGCAGGTATCCCAGCAGGAGGACGATCACGCATCCGGCCAGCGTGTCGACCAGGCGGATCACCGCCAGTTCCGGGCCGCCGCGGGTCAGCAGGTCCACCAGCAGCAGGACCAGCGGCGCCTGGAAGGTGGCCAGCAGCCCCCAGTTGCGCTGCATGCCGTACGGCAGGAGCGCCGCGAACACCGCGACGGGGACCAGGAGCGCCGGACCGTAGGGCACCAGGAGCAGCACCACGGAGGCGACGATCGTGCCCACCAGAGTCCCGAGCGCGCGCTGCACGGCCCGCGCGAACACCGACCCGAAGTCGGGCTTGATCACCAGCGCCACGGTCAGGGTCGTCCAGTAGGACCGCTCGAACCAGCCGAACTCGCCGACCGCGGCGGCGGCGCCCATGCACAGCGCCAGGCGGAGCGTGTAGACGCGGGTGAGGTGGCCGTACCACATCTTCTCCCATATGTCGCGGAACCGCCCGCGGTATCCGAGCGGTTCGTACGGCAGCTGGTCGGCCCTGACCTCGCCACCGGCCGCCAGCCCGGCGGCCCCCCGCATCGCCGAGCACAGGGCGTGCTCGGCGGGTGAGCCGCCCTCGCACCGGGGCTCCCGCGGGGCACGTCCCGCGGCGAGCGCCTCGCTCATCTCCTCCACCTCGGCGGCCTGTCCCGCGGGCGGTTCGCGTCCCTCATGGCGCAGCGAGACCAGGGCGTGGCGGATCAGCGAGGCCTGGTTCAGCAGGGCGATCAGGCGGGTGCGCTCCGGGTCGAGACCCGCCGCCGTGGAGCGGGCGCCCAGCACGGTGTCGTAGCCGTCGCGCAACGCGGTGCCGAACGCGGTCCGGGCGTCGGCGTCGTGGTCGGCGAACAGCCGGCCGAGGGCCCGGTAGACCGCGGCCACCGCGGCCTGCTCCGGTGCCCGGGGACGGAACGGCCAGTCGGCGACCGCGGGCACGATCGCCCACGCCACGCCCGCCAGGAAGGCCAGCGCACCCACACCGGGCGGTCCCGGCAGCGCGACGCCGGCGGAGACCACGGTCATCACGAGCAACTGGAGCCCGGCCACCGAGCCCGCCGCCCCGCCCGTGCTGATCAGCGCGGACAGCACGGAGACGGCCACCACGACGAGCACCGCCCACCAGCCGTGCCCGCGGACCAGGGAACCGGTGAGGTATCCCAGTGTGCCGGCGAGGCCGGTCGCCCCCATCCGGATGATCCGCACCCGGTAGGCGCCGCCCCGGTCGGCCAGGGCGGTGCCCATGGCCGCCATGGCCGGCAGCAGGCCGAGCACGAGGTGCCCGGCGGCCATCCCCACGAGGAGTGGAGCGGTCACCACCAGGGCCATGCGGAGCATCGGCCACCGGCGCAGCGGCGCCGGGACCGGCCGTACCGTCTCCACCAGCCAGCCCGGAGCGGCGTCGCTCAGCCGGCCGGCGGCCCGCTGGAAGAGCGGGGGCATCGCTCGTCCGCCGCGCTCAGCGTCCCGGCGGGCCGGTCACGCCGGCCCCGCGGCGTTCGCTGCACGGTTCATCCTGCTTGCCTACCCGTCCGGCGGGCGGACCTATCCCCATGCCGCCGGTGAGGGCCGCCGCCCGCCGCCGGAGTCCGCCACGGGTGGCGCCGTGCCCGGGCCCGCCGCGATCGGCCCGGCCGATGCGCCGGAGATCCCCATCGAAAAAGCGGATTATCTTCTCAATTAATAGTGATCTACACATAACAGGAAAGCAATGTGAGAACCACGTTTCAGGCAGGGCGGACTCCCGCAACGGTAAGGGGGCGACATGACGGTCATCGATCCGGGCATGCACACCGGCCGGCACGAGACGCCCTGGCAGATCGACTTCCGGGCCAGGGAGAGACAGGAACGCCTCCTCATCGGCCGGCTGTCCGCGGGGCTGGCCCTGGGCCTGGTCCTCGGCCTGACCGGTGAGTCGCTGAGCGACGTGCTGCCCGCCCACGTCGTCGCCGCCTACGACCCCTACGCGTACGGCCTGCTGGTGCTGGTCATGACACGCGGCCAGAGACAGGCCGGGTGGGCGTCGCTCATCGGCGTGGCGACCTCCGCCGGGCTGGCCGCGGGCCACCTGAGCGCTCAGGCGGTCGACTACGACGAGGCCCTGTTCGGCCAGGCCGGCGAGAGCTGGAGGACCGCCCTCAGCGTCACGGTCATCGCCTTCGGACTGGCCGGCCACCTGAGCCGCCGCCCGGGCACCAGGGGCGACCTGGCGGTGGGGCTGCTCAGCGGCCTGCTGTTCGGCCGCGTCGTCCAGCACCTCCAGCACCTCTCCGGCCCGTCCCCGGCCCCATCCCCGGACGGACCGTGGATCCTCCTCGCCCTCCTCGTCCTGGGCGTGGCCTTCCCGCTGCTGCTACGCCCGAGCCGCCCGGCCCGCGCGCGTACCGCGCTGATCACCCTGATCAGCGCGGCTCTCGCCACGGCCTTCCTGCTGCTGCCGCCGATGGGGTGAGGCACGGGGGCCACCGGACCGCGGAGGCGTTCCGGGCCCGGTCGCGGGGACACCTCGCGCGGGTACGGCGGCCCCGAGCGCGCCTCAGGCGCCTCGGACGCCTCAGACGACGACGAGCTCGCGGGGACGGTGGTTGAGGCGCTCGCCACCCTCCTCGGTGCAGACCACGATGTCCTCGATGCGGGCGCCGTGCGTGCCGGGCAGGTAGATGCCCGGCTCGACGGAGAAGGCGAAGCCCGGCGCCAGCGGCTCGGTGTTGCCCTCGATGATGTAGGGCTCCTCGTGAACCTCCAGGCCGATGCCGTGGCCGGTGCGGTGGATGAAATACTCGCCGTAACCCTCGGCGGCGATCACCTCGCGCGCCGCGGCGTCGATGTCCTCGCACGGCACCCCGGGACGCACCGCGTCGCAGGCGGCCTGCTGGGCACGCTGGAGCACGTCGTAGTACTTGACGAACTCGGCCGGCGGCTCGCCGACGACGTACACCCGGGTGGAGTCGGAGCAGTAGCCGTCGGGCATCTGCCCGCCGATGTCGACCACGACCGGCTCGCCCTCGCGCACCACCCGGTCCGACAGGTCGTGGTGCGGGCTGGCGCCGTTGGGACCGGAACCGACGATGACGAAGTCGACGGTCGCGTGACCGGCGGCGATGATCGCATCCGCGATGTCCTTGCCGATCTCCCGCTCGGTCCGGCCGGCCCGCAGGAACTCCGGGACCTGGGCGTGAACCGCGTCGATGGCGGCACCCGCCCCGCGCAGCGCGGCGACCTCGGCCGGGCTCTTGCGCATCCGCAGCCCCCGCAGGACCGTGCCGGCCAGCATCTGCTCGGCGCCGGGGAGCGCGTCACGCAAACGCAGCGACTGCATCGCCCACATGCGGTCGGCCAGGCCGACCCGGCGCGTCGCCCCCAGGCGCGCGGCGACGAGCGCGTAGGGGTCGTCGGTCTCGTCCCAGGGGACGAACTCGACCCCCAGCCGCGACGCCGGGGAGTGCTCGGCCGCGGGGAGCTCCAGGCGGGGCACCATCATGAACGCCTCACCCTCGGCCGGAAGCACCAGGCAGGTGAGCCGCTCCAGCGGCAGCGCGTCGTAACCGGTCACGTAGCGCAGGTCGGGGCCCGGCGTGAGCAGCAGCGCGTCGAGGCCGGCGGCACCGGTCGCCTCGCGGGCGGCGGCCAGACGGGTTACGGGATAGAGATCAGAGGACACCGTTGTCACACGGATCAATCTACCGGAACGGACACCGGGCACATCCGGCACCGGACCGGCGGCGGTGCCGGAAACCGGGCGGGGGACCGGGCCGGGAACGAAAGTCCAGGAAAAGCAGCCGGGCCGACACGGTCACCACTACAATCCGTTTAAGTACGATCACATTTTGTTGGCGAAATGTCCGTAAGGCCATAAATTTCGAGAGCGAGCTACATGGTCGGCGTAGTGGGCGGCCACCAGCCACCCCTCCACCCACGAAACGACCACGTGACCGGTTCGGCTCCGTCCGCCGCTGCCGAGATGGTGCAGCGCCTGCGCGGAGAGCCGGACGAGCACATGGCCGTGGAGCGCCAGCTCCTCAGCGCACGTCTGGCCCACGCCGAGCGCCTGGGTGACATGGGCTGGGCCGAGTGGAACCTCCAGACCGGAGAGGCCACCTGGTCCGAACAGATGCACCTCATCTTCGGCCGCGATCCCGGCGAGGGGGCGGTCCCGCTCCGCGACCTGCCGGGCCATGCCGAGGCGGCCGACCGGCCGGGGCTCGACCGGCTGCTGTGGGCCGTGGTGCACCGGTCCGTCTCCGGAGAGGTGGAGTTCCGCATCCGCCGCCGGGGCGAGGTCCGTCACCTGCGCGCCGTGCTCGACTCCGTCACGGCCGGCGGCCGGGCGGCCGTGCACGCCGTGGTCCAGGACATCACCGACCGGCGCCGGGCCGAGCGCATCATGTCGGAGTCGCGTGACAGGTTGCTGCAGATCCGTGAGCGGGCCGCCCAGGAGCGGCACATGAGCGTGGCGCTGCGTGACGCGATCATGCCGGGGCTGGGTGAGCCCATCGAACTGCCGCACGCGCGGGTCGCGGTCCGCTACGTGGCGGCCGGCGTCAGGGCCGGCCTCGGCGGCGACTGGTACGACGCCCTGCCCCTGCCCGACGGCCGGGCACTGCTGGCCATCGGCGACGTCTCCGGGCACGGCATGCCGGCGATCTCCCAGATGGCGCAGCTCCGGCACGCGCTGATCGGCCTGGCGATGACCGGCCACGCTCCCGACCGGTTGCTGGCCTGGCTCAACGACCTCGTCCTGCACCGGATGCCGGAGAGCACGGCGACCGCGGTGGTCGGTCACCTCGACCCGGTCTCGGGGACGTTCACCTGGGGGCAGGCCGGGCACCCGGCGCCGATCCTGGTCCGCGACGGCAGGGCCGTCCAGCTCGACCCGCCCGTCGGGGTGCTGCTCGGCGCCACCTGTGACGAGCCGTACGCCCTGAAGGCGGTCGGGGTGCGGCGGGGCGATCTGCTGCTGCTGTTCACCGACGGCCTGGTGGAGCGGCGCACCCGCGACATCGACGAGGGTTTCTCGCTGGCCCTGGAGGCGGCGGCACTGCTGAGAGACGATCTGGACGACGGTCTCGACCGGCTGATCCGGACACTCGGCGGCCCCAACCCGGAGGACGACACCTGCGTCCTGGCGATCGACGTGCTCGGCTGACTGGTTGAATGGTCACCATGCCCGGCCTGATGCTCCTCGACACCCCGTCCCTGTACTACCGCGCCTTCTACGGGGTCCCCGAGTCGCTGACCGCACCCGACGGGATGCCCGTCAACGCGGTGCGCGGCGTCATCGACATGATCGCCATGCTGGTCCGGGCCCACTCCCCCGCGGAGCTGGTCTCCTGCATGGACGCCGACTGGCGTCCGGCCTTCCGCGTCGCGGCGATCCCCTCGTACAAGGCGCACCGGGTCGCCGCCGGCGGCGCCGAGGAGACCCCGGCTGCGCTCGCCCCGCAGGTGCCGGTGATCGAGCAGGTGCTCGACGCGGTGGGCATCGCCGGCGTCGGGGTGCCCGGCTACGAGGCCGACGACGTGATGGGCACGTTCACCGCGCGGGCCCGGGGCCCGGTCGACGTCGTCACCGGCGACCGCGACCTGTTCCAGCTGGTTGACGACGCACGGCCCGTCCGCGTCCTGTACACCGCGCGGGGCGTCAAGAACCTCCAGCCGGTCGACGAGGCCGTCGTCGCCGAGAAGTACGGCATCCCCGGCCGCGCCTACGCGGACTTCGCCGTGCTGCGCGGCGACCCCAGCGACGGGCTGCCCGGCGTGCCCGGGGTCGGTGAGAAGACCGCGGCGGCCCTGATCAGCAGGTTCGGCTCGCTGGAGGCGCTGCTGCGGGCCGTCGACGAGGGGGCTGACCTGACGGCGGGCCAGCGCGCCAGACTGTCGGCCGCACGCGACTACCTGCGCGTGGCCCCCGCCGTGGTCCGGGTCGCCCGGGACGCACCCGTTCCCGAAGCCGACCTCGCGCTCCCGGCCAAGCCGCGTGACCCCGAGGCACTGGCCGCCCTCGCCGAGCGCTACGGTCTCGGCGGCCCCCTCGACCGCCTTTCCTCCGCCCTCGCCGAGCGCTGAGTCCACGAACCCTCGCCGCCGACCGGGCCCGCGACCCCTCCCCGAGGAGCCCGGCCCTGTGGCGGGAAGCGGTAGGTTGCTCGATGTGCCCCATAAGAGCATCCGGGTGCCCGGCGAGTCCCATCCCCGGCTCGGTGACGGCTTCGTGCGCATCCGCAGGGAGATGAAGCTGCCCGGCGAGTTCCCCCGGTCCGTGATCGACGAGGCCGAGTGGGTCGCCGAGTCCCCCTCGCTGCCGCAGCTCGACCGCACCGACCTGCCGTTGGTCACCATCGACCCGCCGGGCGCGATGGACCTGGACCAGGCCCTCCACCTGGAGGAGCACTCCGGCGGCTATCGCGTCTGGTACGCCGTCGCCGACGTCGGCGCGTTCGTCCGGCCCGGCGGCGCGATCGACCTCGAGGCCCGCGACCGCGGCGAGACGGTCTACATGCCCGACGGCCGCGTCCCCCTGCACCCGCCGGTGCTGTCGGAGGGAGCCGCCAGCCTGCTGCCGGGGGTGACCCGCCCGGCCGCGCTGTGGTGCGTCGACCTCGACTCCGGCGGGGAGATCGTGGGCGCCGACGTGACGCGGGCCCTGGTGCGCAGCCGCGAGCGGCTCGACTACGGCTATGTGCAGACCGCCGTCGACACCGGCACCGCCGACGGCACCCTGCGGCTGCTGGCCGAGGTGGGCCGGCTGCGGCTCGCCCTGGAGCGGGCCAGGGGCGGCGTCACGCTGCCCACTCCCGACCAGGAGGTCGTTCCCGGCGGAGACGGTTACCTGGTGCGGTTCCGTGCCCCCCTGGAGGCTGAGGCGTGGAACGCGCAGATCTCCCTGCTGACCGGCATGGCCGCGGCGTCGATGATGCTGGACGCCGAGATCGGCCTGCTCCGGGTGCTGCCGCCCGCACCGGCCGAGAAGGTGGCCCAGGTCCGCCGGATGGCCGCCGCGCTCGGCGTGCCGTGGCCGGAGGGCGCCGACTACGGCGACGTCGTGCACGCCCTCGATCCCGGGGTCCCCGGGCAGGCGGCCTTCCTGCAGGAGTCGACCGTTCTGCTGCGCGGCGCCGGGTACGTGGCCTTCAACGGCGAACCCCCCGCGCAGGCGGGTCACGCCGCGGTGGCCGCGCCGTACGCGCACGTGACGGCGCCGCTGCGCCGCCTCATCGACCGCTACGCCACGGAGATCTGCCTGGCCGTCGCGGCGGGTGAGCCGGTACCCCAGGAGGTGCAGGAGGCCATGGGGGAACTGCCGGAGATCATGCACGCCACCGGGCGGCGGGCGAGCGGCGTCGAGCGGGCGTGCGTGGACCTGGTGGAGGCGTTCGTCCTTCGCGAGCGGGTGGGCCAGACGTTCGATGCCGTGGTCGTCGACGTGGCCGAGGAGCGGCCGTGGGGCCTGGTGCAGGTCACCGAGCCCGCGGTGGTGGCCCGCTGCGACGGCGAGGGGCTCCCGCTGGGCGAGGCCCTGCGCGTGCGGCTGACGCGCGCCGACCCGGCCACCCGCGAGGTCCGCTTCAGCCCGGCCTGAGGTCCGCTTCGGCCCGGCATGGGGACGCGCCGCACGGACAGGGGGCGGGCGACGGGCGCCCGCCCCCTGTCCGCGGATACCGGCGGGGGTTACCTCTTCAGGGTCCAGCCGGCGCCGACGCCCATCAGGTGCAGCGCGACGCACAGCAGGCCGGCGAGGGCGAGCGTGGTGACGGTGACGACGGTGCCGACCGCCACGCCGGCGATCTGGAAGATCAGAGCCAGGACGAAGAGCAGTGCGGCGGCGAGGGCGAACATCCTTACCTCCCTGGGGGGACAGCTGCTTCCGACAGAGGGATTTCCGCCGCCTCACCCGGGGAAACAGCCCCGGGGGCTACGTTCCGCCCACCACCCGTCACACTGTATTGACCGGGCGGTCAGCCAGGCGGCGCCACCCGGACCGCAGGCGCACGGAGGCCGGTGAGGAGCCGCCGGGCGGCCGTCCCGGCACCGGCCCGTCCGCACCCGGAGGTGGGGGATCACACCAGGGACGAGTAGGCCACCACCCCGCGCCGCAGGGCGTCCATCGCCTTGCCGGCGGTCTGCCTGACCTTGCTCCCGGCGGGGGCGGCGTCGGCGATCTGGCCGAGCAGGTCCAGCAGCTGCTTGGTCCAGCGCACGAAGTCGCCGGCGGCCAGCTCCGCGCCGTTGATCCCGTCGCCGAGCACCGCGTCCAGGCTGTGGCCCTTGGCCCAGCGGAAGGCCGCCCAGGCGAAGCCGAAGTCGGGCTCCCTGATGAACGACAGGCCGTGATCGCTCTCGATCGCCTCCAGCTCACCCCAGAGACGCACCATGTCCGCCAGCGCCTTCTGGGCGTGGCCCGCGGGAATCCTGGGCTGGCGGGCGTCGTCGCCCTGCCGGGACTCGAAGACCAGCGACGAGACGCAGGCGGCCAGTTCCGCCGGGTCGAGGTCGTTCCAGAGGCCGGCGCGTAGGCACTCGGAGGTCAATAGGTCCAGCTCGGTGTAGAGCTGGGCCAGACGGCGGCCCTCGGCGGTGACGCTCTCACCGTCGAGATAACCGAGCTGGTCGAGCACTCCGCAGACCTTGTCGAAGGTGCGGGCGATGACGTGGGAGCGGCCCTCGACCCGGCGGCGCAGGCCGTCGGTGTCGCGCAGCAGCTTGTGGTAGCGCTCGGCCCAGCGGGCGTGGTCTTCGCGCTCGTCGCAGCCATGGCAGGGGTGCTGGCGGATCTCCCGGCGCAGACGCAGGATCTCCTCGTCCTCGGCCGCGTGGTCGCGTGCCCTGACCGGCTTGCCGAAGTCGCGGTCGCCGATCTTGGCGTGCATGGACGAGACCAGGTTGGCCCGCTCCTTCGGGGACCGGGCGTTGAAGTTCTTCGGGATGCGCAGGTGGTCGACCGGCTCCACCGGGACGGGGAAGTCGGCCGGCGAGAGCTTCTTGACCTGCTTGCCGATGGTGAGCACCAGCGGCGAGGGGCCCTCCCCCCGGGAGTTGAGGCCCGGGTCGAGGACGACCGCCAGCCCGGCCCGGCGCCCGCCGGGGACGCGGATGATGTCACCGGGCCGCAGCGCCTCCAGCGAACGCAGCGCCTGTGCGCGGCGGGCGGCTCCGCGCTGCCGCGACAGCTCCGACTCCCGGTCCGACAGCGTCCTGCGCAGCGCGGCGTACTCGGAGAAGTCACCCAGGTGGCAGGTCATCGCCTCCTGGTAGCCCCGCAGGGCCTCCTCGGCGCGGCGCAGCTGCTTGGCGATGCCGACCACGGCCCGGTCGGCCTGGAACTGCGCGAAGGAGGACTCCAGGAGCGTCCGGGCACGCTCCCTGCCCACCTGCCCGACCAGGTTGACCGCCATGTTGTAGGAGGGGCGGAAGCTGGAACGCAGCGGGTAGGTACGGGTGCTGGCGAGGCCGGCGACGTGCAGCGGGTCGGTGCCCGGCTGCCACTGGACCACCGCGTGGCCCTCCACGTCGATGCCGCGCCGCCCGGCCCGGCCGGTGAGCTGGGTGTACTCACCGGGGGTGAGGTCGGCGTGGGTCTCGCCGTTCCACTTGTCGAGCTTCTCGATCACCACGGAGCGGGCGGGCATGTTGATGCCCAGCGCCAGGGTCTCGGTGGCGAAGACGGCCTTGACCAGGCCGCGGGTGAACAGCTCCTCGACGACCTCCTTGAAGGCCGGGAGCATGCCGGCGTGGTGGGCGGCCAGACCGCGTTCCAGGGCGTCGCGCCACTCCAGGTAGCCGAGCACAGCCAGGTCCTCGTCGGGCAGGTGCGCGGTGCGCTCGTCGACGAGCTGGCGGATCTCCTGGCGTTCGGTGTCGGTGGTGAGCCGGATGCCCGCGTACAGGCACTGCATGACCGCGGCGTCGCACCCGGCGCGGGAGAAGATGAAGGTGATCGCGGGCAGCAGGCCGCCCGCGTCCAGGCGTTCGATGGCCGCGGCCCGGTCGGGCGGGCCGTTGCGGCGGGGCCGGGGGTAGCCCCGGCGGCCCCTGCCGTACGCCTGGCGCTCCTCGTCCTTGGCGATGCGCATCAGGCTGGGGTTGACCTGGGGGCGGTGGCCCTCCTCGTCGCTGACGAACAGGTCGTACAGGCGGTTGCCGACGAGCATGTGCTGCCAGAGCGGGACCGGCCGGTGCTCGTCGACGATGACGCTCGTGTCGCCGCGGACCTCGCCCAGCCACTCGCCGAACTCCTCGGCGTTGCTGACGGTGGCCGACAGGGCGACCAGCCGCACCGACTCGGGCAGGTGGATGATCACCTCTTCCCAGACGGCGCCGCGGAACCGGTCGGCGAGGTAGTGCACCTCGTCCATGACGACGAAGCCGAGCCCCGCCAGGGTGCCGGACCCCGCGTAGAGCATGTTGCGCAGCACCTCGGTCGTCATGACGACGACCGGGGCGTCGCCGTTGACGCTGTTGTCACCGGTGAGCAGGCCGACCTTGGCCGCGCCGTAACGCCTGACGAGGTCGTTGTACTTCTGGTTGGACAGGGCCTTGATCGGGGTGGTGTAGAAGCACTTGCGGCCCTCCGCGAGGGCCAGGTGGACGGCGAACTCGCCGACGACGGTCTTGCCCGACCCGGTGGGCGCCGCCACCAGGACGCCGTCACCCGCCTCCAGCGCGCGGCAGGCGTCGAGCTGGAAGTCGTCCAGCGCGAAGTCGTACAGACCGCGGAACGAGGTCAGCGCGGGCCCGCTCTCGGCCTGGCTCTGACGGAAGGCAGCGTATCGTTCCGCTGGGGTCGTCATGCCCCCCAGCCTACCGATATCAGGATTCCGGTCCGTCCCCGTACGCCTGGAGCGGACGGCCCGCCCGGCGTCTGCGGAGACGGCGGCGGACCCGGGCGGCCGGCCGCTTCACGTGGGCGCCGGCGCGGCACCGGGCCGGGGGTTCCCGGGGCGGGGCGGCTCCGCACGGGCCCCTACACGATGACCGACAGCGCTCCCGGGACGATCTCACAGGTCAGCGGGGCGGGCCCGACCCGCTCGCCGTCGGCGTAGGCGATCACGTCGGGGGCCCGGATGCCGACCCGGCGTGCGCGGCGCACGGTGACCGCCGGGTGGCCGACGTGGGATCCCCGGTAGACGCGGGGGAAGGTACGCAGGAACTCGGTCTTGGGGACGGCGCCGAGGATCATCACGTCCAGCAGGCCGTCGTCGGGGAGCGCGTCCGGGCAGACCCGCATGCCGGCGCCGTAGGAGCGGGTGTTGCCGACCGCGACCAGCATCGCCTCCCGCTCGACGACCTCGCCGTCCAGGTCGATCTCGAACGGGATCGGCCGGAAGGCACGCAGCTCGCCGGCGAGCGCGACCAGGTACTTGGCCATGCCGGGCGGCCAGGTCAGCCGGTTGGCGCGCTCGTTGACGCGGGAGTCGAAGCCGCAGGCGACCACCCCGGCGAACCACTCGCCCGAGCCCGCGGCGGCACCGGGCGCTCCCACGGTGGCGGCGTCGACCGTGCGGACCCGGCCGCGCAGCACGGTGTCGGCGGCGGCCAGCGGGTCACGCGGCGGGATGCCGAGCGCGTCGGCGATGTCGTTGCCGGTTCCGGCGGGGACGATCCCCAGGGGCACGCCGGTCCCGGCGACCGCCTGGACGGCGAGGTGGACCAGGCCGTCGCCGCCGAAGGCCACCAGCGCGGCGGGGCGGCGGGCGACGGCCACGCGGGCGCGTTCCAGGGCGTCGGCGGCGCAGGAGCCGAGGACGACCGAGACCTTCCGGCCGCCGCGCCGCAGCCTGTCGAGCACCGGAGGCAGCAGCCTCCTCGACCGGCCGCCGCGGGCGGCGGGGTTGACGAGGACGATGATCTCTCCGGGCACAGACCGGAACTTATCCCCTATCCACTGGAATCGGGGCCGGTCGTTTTCGAATCGATAGGAGCCGGGTCGCCGACGGGGGCGACGTCGTCCAGCGGCTCCGGATCGTCGTCGAGCGAGGACGCCTCGTCATCGGACAGGTGGGAGAAGTCGCCGCTCTTCTTCCGCTGCCTCTTCTCCCGCAGATACATGAACCCCTCGGCCAGGGCGAACAGCACGACCATGGGCAGGGCGAGCGCGATCATCGTGAACGGGTCGCCGCCCGGGGTGGCGACCGCACCGAAGACGAACATCAGGAAGATGACGAGCCTGCGGTGCTTGGCCACCGTGGCCTGCGGCAGCACCCCGATGATGTTCAGGAAGACCATCAGCAGCGGCAGCTCGAAGGAGATGCCGAACACGATGACCATGATCAGCGCGTAGCTGAGGTACTCGTCGATCGTCAGGCCCGTCACGGTGTCGGGCGGGGCGAACCCGAGGAGGATCGACAGGCCCGTGTCCATCACGAAGTAGGCCAGCGCCGCGCCAGCCAGGAACAGCGGGACCGCCATGCAGAGGAACAGGATCGAGTAGCGCTTCTCGTTGCGGTAGAGGCCCGGGGTGACGAAGCCCCAGATCTGCCCCAGCCAGACCGGCGAGGAGACGATCAGGCCGAACATCGCCGCGACCTTGAGGTTCACGAAGAAGGAGTCGAAGACGCCGAGGATCAGCATCGTGCACTGGCCCGGCCGCAACTGCTGGGCCTGCGGCAGCCCGCAGTACGGCGCCGAGACGAACTCCCACAGCGGCTTGAAGAAGACGAACCCGACGATGATCCCCACGAGCAGGCCGAGCAGGGCGATGACCAGCCGGTTGCGCAGCTCGCGGAGATGCTCCATGAGCGGCATCCGGCCGTCGGACGAGTCGGCGGGCGGTGCCGCCCCGTTCCGGCCCGGCTTGGGCCACTTCAGCAGCGCCATTCACGCATCCTGGTCTGACGAGTCGGGGATCGGGTCGGCCGGTGGCCCGAGGCCACCGCCGGTCACTGCTGCTTGGCCGCCCCCGCCTGGGCACGCAGCCTGGCGGCCTGCTCCTCCAGGACGCGGGCCTGCTCCTCTGCGGAGGGTGCCGGGGCCGCGGCGGGCGCCGGGGTGGAGGCGGAGGCGAGCGGCTGCGGGGCCGGAGCCGCGGGCTGGGGCTGCGCCTGGACGACCGTGGCGGTCGTGCTCTCCGCGTCGTCCTCGTCACGGAGCTTGGAGGTCTCCGCCTTGAAGATGCGCAGCGAACGCCCGAGACCGCGGGCGGCTTCCGGAAGCTTCTTGGCACCGAACAGCAGCACCAGAATCAGGCCGATGATGATCAGCTCAGTGGGTCCGAGGTTGGGCATGACACATCCTTATGCCGAGCGACGTGCAGTCTCTGGTCCCGATCGTACGCTGCCGATGGGACAGACTCATCCCCTCGAGGCCCGTATTGTCCTTGTCGTCTCGGTGAACAGTCGCTGCGCCGGCTCCAGCTTCCTGCGCGCCTCGTCCACCTCGCGGCCGAGCCCGGCGGCGGCCCGCAGCACCCGGACGCCCAGGAAACCCAGGACGACCAGCCCGGCGAGGGCCAGCGCGACCCCGGCGAAGATCCACGTCATACCGCGAGATCATAACGCCGCATGTCAGGAAACCGACTCGTAACGATTCAGCGCCGCGGTCGCCGCGGCGCGCACGCTCTCGGCGAGCGACTCCGGGGAGACGACTCGCCCGGTGTCGCCCAGGCGCAGCGCCAGGCGGACCACCCAGCCCCGTTCCCTGGCGCGCAGCGCCACCCGGACGCGGCCCTCGCCGAGCTCCTCGACGCGCTCGCACGGGTAGTACTCCGACACCCAGCGCCCCGCGGCGGTCAGCTCCAGCTCCACCAGTTCGTCGTCGGGCGAGGGCCGGAACACTCCCGGCGTCACCTCGTCGGGCACCGCTTCGGCGGGCGGGTCGGCGGGCACGTCGAGCACGTCGACGGAGAGCATCCGGTCGAGCCTGAACAGCCGCACCGCCTCGGCCCGGTAGCACCAGCCGGACAGGTAGGGACGCCCGTCCACGACGACCAGGCGCATCGGGTCCACCTCACGCGGGGTGACCTCGTCGCGTCCCGGCACGTAGTAGCGCAGCGACAGCCGCCGGTGGCGGCGCAGCGCCTCGTTGACGCTGGGCAGCGCGTCGGGGGCGGCGTCGACCTCCACCGCGACCTGGCTGCTGACTGCCGCCGCCCCCTCGCCCGCCGCCTGCTCCAGCTTGGCGATGACCCGGGCCAGCGCGTCGCGCTCCCCGAACTCCGGCATCTCGGCGAGCAGCCGCAGCGCCACCAGCAGGGCACTGGCCTCGTCCACGCCCAGCCTCAGCGGGCGGGCGATGGTGTCGGCGTTGTCGATGACGATCTCACCGCCGTCCCATGAGACGTCGATCAGGTCGCCGGGGGTGTGGCCGGGCAGCCCGCACATCCACACCAGCTGCAGGTCGTCGATGAGCTGCTTCTCACTCAGCCCGAAGATCTTCGCCACCTCGGGGACCTGCGCTCCGGGATGCGACATCAGATAGGGCACCAGCGCCAGCAGCCTGGGCAGGCGGTCCGCCGTGCTCATGTGAGTACTCCCTTCAGGCGGCAGATCACCGCGTCGCGGGCGTCGGGCGGTCCGAGGACCTCGGCGTCGGCGGCGAACCCGACGACCCACCCGGCCAGCCGCCCGGGGTCGGTGAAGTCGACCTCCAGCTCGTCCCAGCCGTCTCCGGCGGGCCGCACGCTCCTGGCCACCTGGCGCAGCCCCTGGCAGGTGCCCTCCCTGACCCGGATGAGGGCGGTGCGCTCGGCGACCGCGTCGTCGCTGTAGCCGACCATGGACTTCAGGTCGACGCCCTCGGGCACCACCACGGCGCCGGGACGGCCGATCGTGGTCACCGGGCCGCCGATCCGGCTGAGCCGGAACACCCGGGGAGCGTCGCGGTCGCGGTCGTGGCCCACCATGTACCACCGGCCGCGGCGGCTGACCACGCCCCACGGCTCCACCGTGCGGGTCAGCACGTTCTGGCTGGCCGCACCCCGGTAGTCGAAGCGGACCACCCGGCGGTCGCGGACGGCCTCCCATAGCGAGGGGAAGGACGGGTCGCGGGTGTCGACCCGCAACTCCAGCGCCCCGCCGAGCACCCCGTGGGCCTCGTCGGTCTCCACGCCGCCCGCGCGCAGCTTCAGCAGCGCGCCGCCGGCCGCCTCGGCGAGGCTGGCTCGCTGCCACACCTGGGCGGCCAGGCCCACCACCGCCGCCTCGTCCGGCTCCAGGGTGATCTCCGGCAGCTCGTACGCCTGACGGACGATCCGGTATCCGGGGTCCTCCTCCCACGGGTCCTTGTGGACCTCGATCGGGATGCCGATCTCCCGCAGCTCGTTCTTGTCCCGCTCGAACATCCGCTGGAAGGCCTCGTCGTTGTCCGCGTCGTAGCCCGGCACCGCCTGGCGGATGTGCTCGGCGCTGAGCGGACGCCGCGTGGCCAGCAGGCAGATCACGAGATTGAGCAACCGCTCGGTCTTCCGGCGCGACATCAGGCCTCCTCCCTGTTCAAGTGACGCTACCCTTCCCCCGTGATCAGATGGCGCAAGGGTGAGGTCGTGCGAGTCCGGCGCGAGTGGCCGGGGGCGGTGGAACTCGACGTCACCACGGAGGAGGGCGGCGTGCGCGCGCTCGCCTACCCGGCCCTCGTGGGACGTCCCGAACCCGGCGACGTGGTGCTGCTCAACACGACCGCGCTCGCGATGGGTCTCGGTACGGGAGGCTACGCCATGGTGGTGGCGGTTCCCGACCGATTGCCAGAAGATCCACATGGCCCCGGACACCTGGTGAAGGCACGTTACACCCCTCTGCAGGCCACCGTACTCGGCGCCGACGAGCAGGACTCCCCTTTCCACGAGGTCCTGCGGGAGGCCGACTCCCTCGACGGGATGCCAGTGGTGGTCGCCGACCTGCACTCGGCCCTGCCGGCGATCCTCTGCGGCCTGTACGGCGCGCACCCGCCGGCCGGCGGGGCACCCGGAACCGGGGCGGGCGATCCGGAGCGGCTCACGGCGGGAGGCCCCGGAAGCGGGGCGGCCGGGGATGCGGCGTCCCGAGCCGCGGCGACCGGGGCCGCCGGGCATGGCGGGCATGGCGGGCATGGCGGACCGTCCGTGGGCGGCGGGCGGCGGGTCCCCCGGGTCGCCTATGTGATGCTCGACGGCGGGGCCCTGCCCGCCTGGTTCTCCATGTCGTGCGCGCGGCTGCGCGAGGCCGGCTGGCTGTGCGGGGTGGTCACGGTGGGCCAGGCGTTCGGCGGTGACGTGGAGACGGTGACGACGCACACCGGCCTGCTGGCGGCCCGCCACGTCCTCGCGGCCGACGTGGCGATCGTCACCCAGGGTCCGGGCAACCTGGGCAGCGGCACCCGCTGGGGCTTCTCCGGCGTCTCGGCCGGGGAGGCGGTCAACGCCGCCGCCGTCCTCGGCGGCCGCCCGGTCGCGGCGCTGCGGGTCAGCGAGGGCGACCTGCGCGAGCGTCACGTCGGGGTCTCCCACCACTCGCTGACCGCCTACGGCCGGGTCGCGCTGGCCCCCGCCGCGGTCGCGGTGCCGGAGCTGACCGGCGACTTCGGCAGGCGGGTGGCCGAGCAGGCACGGCCGCTCGGCGAACGGCACGAACTGGTCCGGGTGCCCGTGGACGGGCTGTACGAGGCGCTGCGGGAGTGCCCGGTACGACTGTCGACGATGGGCCGGGGGCTGGACGAGGACCTGGTCTACTTCCTGGCCTCGGCGGCGGCCGGGCGCCACGCGGCCTCGCTGCTGCCGGGCCCGCCCGCCGCGCCGTAGCCGCCCGCGGAGCGCCACCGGCATCCCGGTTCCGCGGACACCGGGACATCGGGACACCACCGGCACACCGGTTCCCACCCGCCCGGACCCACCGGCGTGCCGGTTTCCCCCGCCCGGACCCACCGGCGTCCACGGCGCCGCGGGAGCCGCGGACGCCCTCGGCGCCGCGGGCACCCTCCCTACATCGAAGGCGCTCCGGCTCCGCGAACGCCCTCCGTCTCCTCGGCGTCGCCGGTTCCGGGGGCGCCCGGCGCACCGTGGAAGTCCTTGAAGGTGAACGCCTCCGGCGTGGGACCCTGCGTCCTGAGCCGTCCCAGCCGTTCCATCCCCTCGGCCAGCGTCGGCACGTGGCCCTCGGGGATCCACCACATCACGGTGTACGGCTCCGCCATGCGCAGGAACCACTCCCTGCGCCGCTGCAACACCGCCAGATGGCCGCTGCGGTAGATGAAGTCCCACAGCGTGTCACGCGACTCCCAGACCGAGAAGTTGATCAGCAGGTGGTCGCCGTAGCCGTGCTCGACGGTGCCCTGGGGGCCGTCGCCGCCCTTGAGCCGCCACACGAAGCCGGGAGCCGCCTCGGCCAACCGGTTGATCGGGTCCAGGGCGGCCACGAAGCCGGCCAGTTCGGGAGAGTGCTTGGGGGCTCGCATGTGGGCGATGTTCAACTGGGCGAGGTGCATGACCACAGCACACCACCCCGCCTCTTCTATGTCAATCTACGTTATCTTTAGAAAAGACGACGCAGCACTCCCCCCGCCGTGGATCGAGGCGGGCCGCCTCGGCGTCCGCGCCGAGCCCTTCGAGCATGCCGCGGCAGAGCTCGAGGTTCATCGAGCAGACCAGCAGCGGATGCTCCTCGGCCAGTACATGGAACGGGCAGTTGCGCAGCCGCACCAGGCCGTGCCCGTCCGGACCGTCCTCCTCGTACGGCTCGTAGCCGCGTCGCCGTAGCACCCCGCCCAGGTCCTCGCCCACCCCGGCGAGAGCGCGCCCGGCCCGCCGCGCGGCCTGCTCGGCCTGCTCATCCCCGCCGAGCAGGTCCACCGCCTCGGCGAGCACCCGGGCGAGGGTGCGGTAGTCCCTTGCGGGCACGCTGACCTGCCACTCGCCCCGCGCCCGGTGATAGACCTTCGCCGGCCGCCCGCTGCCCGGCCCCCTCCGGTCCGTCAGCCGCCGGAAACCCGCCTCCAGCAGCCCGGCCTCAACGAGCTTGTCGAGGTGGAAGGCCGCCAGGGTCCGCTGGACCCCCACCGCCTCGGCGGCCTCGTTGCGTCCCACGTCACGCCCCTGTGAGACCACGTACTCGTAGACCGCCCGGCGCACCGGATCATGGAGGATCGCCACCGTGTCAAGGTCGTCGCTGTTCACAGCGGGGATTCTAGGTCCGGCCCGCCGGCCGTCCCGCCCCCTCGGAGCAGCCGGGTGACGGGACGGCTGCGGTCAGGGTCGGTAAGCGGCCGGCACGTCGACGGCGTGGGCGACAGTGCCGCCGGGGCGGGTCGCCGGGGGCGGGCCGCCCCGGGGCCGAACCTCGGCCAGACGATCGGGGCGACGCGACTGCCGACGGGGACGCCGGCCGGGGCACGGCCGCGTCCCCGGCCTGAACGCGCACGGGCCCGGCCGTGAACGCGCACGGCCGGGCCCGGGATCACGGGACGGAAGCGTCAGTAGGCGGCCAGGACGTCCACCAGGAAGACCAGGGTGTCGGTGCCCTTGATCTTGTCGCCGGAGCCCGCCTTGCCGTAGCCGAGGTCCGGCGGAATGCTCAGCAGCACCCGGCTGCCCACCGGGACGCCGACCAGACCCTGGTCCCAGCCCTTGATGACCTTGCCGGTGCCGATCTGGAAGATGATCGGCTGGGCGCCCCGGGACCAGCTGCTGTCGAACTCGACGTCGGTGCCCCAGATCTTGCCGGCGTACTGGACCAGGATCGACTGGCCGGACTTGACCTCGGGGCCCGCACCCTTGATCACGGTCTTGGCGACCAGCTTCTTGGGTGCCTTGACCTTGGTCTTGGTGGTCAGCGTAGGCGCGGCGTCGCCGCCGGGGTTCTCGACCTTGACCCCCTCGACGCCGGGGTCGGTGGCCTCGCCCTTCGCCGCCTTGGCGTCGGGAACACCGACCACGTCGACCACGAAGACCTGCGACTGGCCCGCGGGGACCTGCGCCTGCTGCTCGGCCGGCAGCGCGTCCTTGCCGACGACGGAGACGAAGCGCCCGCCGCCCTTGGTCTGGGCGAAGCCCTTGCGCAGGACCTCCGGGATCTGCTCGTTGACCGGGATGACCTGCGGCCCGCCCTCGTCGTAGGTCGACCCGCTGATCTTGTTCTCCTTGCCGTCCCAGGTGAAGACGGTGAAGTTGGCGACCACGTTGGTCCCGACCGTGGCGGCCGGGCCGACGGTGCCGGCGGTGAGAACCTTCATCGAGGAGGTCTCCGCGACCTTGGACGGGAAGGTCACGGTCGGCTTCGCGTTCGCCTCCCCCGTCACCTTGATCTCCGCGGCCCCGCCCGAGGCGGAGTTGGAGGCACCGGTGGTCTCACCGCTCCCCGAGCCGCAGGCTGCGGCGAACAACAGGGGAACTGCGGCAAGTACGGCCATGCTGCGGCGGCGCATAGATATCCCTCAAGCAGACGTCAGGTTCGCGCAACATTACCCGCCCCCGCATACGGAAGGGGTAAGCCGGGAACGGTCTTGCCGAAGCGTGACCATCACATTCCGGCGATCAGCTTGTCCACCCTCTCGTCGACGCTGCGGAAGGGGTCCTTGCAGAGCACGGTGCGCTGGGCCTGGTCGTTGAGCTTCAGGTGGACCCAGTCGACGGTGAAGTCGCGCCGCTTCTCCTGAGCCCTGCGGATGAACTCCCCGCGCAACCGGGCCCGGGTCGTCTGCGGCGGCACCGACTTGGCCTCGAAGATCTTCAGGTCGGACGCCACCCGCTCCACGGCGCCGCGCTTCTGCAGCAGGTAGAACAGGCCGCGGCGGCGGTGCACGTCGTGGTAGGCGAGGTCGAGCTGGGCGACCCGGGGGCTCGACAGCGGCAGGTCGTACTTCTTGCGGTACCGCTCGATGAGCTGGTATTTGGTCACCCAGTCGATCTCACGGGCGACCAGGTCGAGGTTGCCGGTGTCGACCGCGTTGAGCGTGCGCTCCCACAGCTCCAGCACCCGGTGGCTGGTGTCGTCGCCGCCGCGACGGTCGACGAAGTCGCGGGCCTTGGCGAGATACTCCTGCTGGATCTCCAGCGAGGACGCCTCCCGGCCGTTGGCCAGCCGCACCCGCCGCCGCCCGGTCATGTCGTGGGAGACCTCGCGGATGGCCCGGATCGGGTTCTCCAGCGACAGGTCGCGCATCACCGTGCCGGCCTCGATCATGCGCAGCACCAGGTCGGTCGCACCCACCTTGAGCAGCGTGGTCGTCTCGCTCATGTTGGAGTCGCCGACGATGACGTGCAGGCGGCGGAACCGCTCGGCGTCGGCGTGCGGCTCGTCACGGGTGTTGATGATCGGACGCGAGCGGGTGGTGGCGCTGGAGACGCCCTCCCAGATGTGCTCGGCCCGCTGGGAGACGCAGTAGACCGCGCCACGCGGGGTCTGCAGCACCTTGCCCGCCCCGCAGATGATCTGGCGGGTGACCAGGAAGGGGATCAGCACGTCGGCCAGGCGGCCGAACTCCCCGTGCCGGCCGACCAGGTAGTTCTCGTGGCAGCCGTAGGAGTTGCCCGCGGAGTCGGTGTTGTTCTTGAACAGGTAGATGTCTCCGGCGATGCCCTCCTCCCGCAGCCGCTTCTCCGCGTCGACCAGCAGCCCCTCCAGGATGCGCTCGCCCGCCTTGTCGTGGGTGACGAGCTCCACGACGTTGTCGCACTCGGGGGTGGCGTACTCGGGGTGGCTGCCCACGTCGAGATACAGGCGGGCACCGTTGCGGAGGAAGACGTTGCTCGACCGGCCCCAAGAGACGACCCGGCGGAACAGATATCGCGCGACCTCGTCGGGCGACAGCCGCCGCTGCCCCCTGAAAGTGCAGGTCACACCGTACTCGTTCTCAAGCCCGAAGATGCGACGGTCCATTGCCTCACACTATTCGCCGAACCCCTCTCGCGGGAGGGATCATGGGGTTTTCGGTCCTACGGCTTATGCCCCGGGCGACGGACGGCTAAGCACGGCCCGCCCCCGGAGGGCGGAACGGACCGCGCGGACAGGCGGCGCACCCCCGCGGTGAGAGCGGCGGGACATCCGCGTGCGGGGTCACGCAGGAGCCGCGCAGGCGGGGGGCTCAGGGGGTGTAGATCTCCTGAACCTTGACGATCTTCCCGCGGTACACCGTGATCAGCGAAGGCCGTTCGGACTTCGCGGCCCTGGACAGCAGCTCCTTACGGGAGCAGCGCTCGGTCCCCAGGCCCTTGCCGTTCACCGTCGGGGCCGCCGCCCCGCGCGAGCAGCCGGTGACGCTCAGGAAGACGACGTTCTTCGCGACGGGCGAGCGGTAGGCGGTGACGTCGCCCTCCGGCGGGCCCGTGAAGCGGCCCTCGGTCTTGCCGCCCTTCACCCACCTGATGGGTTCGTACTCCGCCTCGCCGGCGCTCACGTGGGTGATCCAGCCGCGCAGGATGCCGTCCCTGCGGGAGCTGATGCCCTTGCTGAAGTCGTGACCGGGATCGGACTGGAACGTCGTCCCGAAGATCTTCGGGGCGGGGAAGCCGGGGATCGCGGCCGCCTGTGCAGGGGCGGCGCCGACGAGGACGGCGCAGAGCGCGGCGGCGACGGCCGGTAGGACGGAGAAGTGCCTCATGTGTCCTACGACGGCGGCCCGGGACGCCCGGTTGGCACGATGGGGGATGACCTTGATCACAACGTGCGGCGCCGCCCTCCCCGGCCGGGGAGGGCGGCGCCGCGTGGTCGTCCGGTCAGCCGCCGGAACCGGTGTCGATGTCACCCTCGGGGGCTGTCCGCGCCTCCTGGGAGGCTCCGGTCTCGGGGGTCTCCGGCGCGGGGGCGGCCGAGGGGGTCTCAGCCAGCAGGCGCTCCAGCCTCGGGCCGTTGAGCCGCAGGAACTTGCGGTGCGGCCGGTTGCGGTCGAGCACCGCGACCTCGAGCTGGCCGGCCGGGGGGCGTTCGCCGCCCGGCTCGGTCAGCGCGAACAGCGCGGCGTCCAGCGCCTCCGCCAGCGGCAGTCCGTCACGGTAGCGCTCCTTGAGACGGCCGGCCACCGCGTCGGCCTGACCGCCCATCGCCACCAGGCCGGCCTCGTCGAAAACCGAGCCGTCGAAGGTCAGCCGGTAGATGTGATCCTCGTCGGCGGTGTCGCCGACCTCGGCGACCACGATCTCCACCTCGAACGGCTTCAGCGACTCGGTGAAGATCTGGCCGAGGTTCTGGGCGTAGAGGTTGGCCAGGCCGCGGGCGGTCACGTCGTCACGGGCGTAGGTGTAGCCGTTGATGTCGGCGTAGCGGATGCCGCCGAGACGCAGCGCCTCGAACTCGTTGTAACGGCCGACCGCGGCGAATCCGATCTTGTCGTAGATCTCGCTGATCTTGTGCAGGGCCCGGGACGGGTTGGGGGCGACGAACAGGATGCCGTCCTCGTACTGCAGGACGACGACGCTACGGCCCCGCGCGATCCCCTTACGCGCGTAGTCCGCCTTGTCCCGCATCTGCTGCTCGGGCGAGACATATCCAAAAGGCATGGACACCTGGGGTGATCCTCTCGTGTTAGCGCAGCGGGGCGGTGGGGCCGTCGGGGAGGTTCGTCCGGGTGTCGACCACCGTCTGGACGTATCCGGCGACCTCCTCGTCGGACAGCCGGTGGAAGCCGTCCGCGGTGATCACCGCGACCACGGGCCAGATCCTGCGGATGAGGTCCGGGCCACCGGTCGCCGAGTCGTCGTCGGCCGCGTCGTAGAGGGCGTGGACGGCGGTGAGCACGGTGTCCTCGGGCGAGGCGCCCTCCCGGTAGAGCTTCTTCAGCGCACCCCGGGCGAAGATCGAACCGGACCCGATCGCGTGGTGGTGCCGCTGCTCGTAGGGGCCGCCGCCGACGTCGTAGCTGAAGATCCGGCCGCCCTCGGCGTCGGGGTCGTAGGCGACGAACAGCGGCACGACCACCAGGCCCTGCATCGCCATCGGGAGATTGCCGCGGATCATCGTGGCGAGCCGGTTGGCCTTGCCCTTGACCGAGAGGGTGCGGCCCTCCCTCTTCTCGTAGTGCTCCAGCTCGACCTGGTAGAGCCTGGCCAGTTCGATGCCGGTGCTCGCGGCTCCGGCGATGCCCATGCCCGAGTGGTCGTCGGTGCGGAACACCTTCTCCATGTCACGCTGGGAGATGATGTTGCCGGAGGTCGCCCGGCGGTCTCCGGCGATCACCACGCCGCCGGCGCACGTGGCCGCGACGATCGTGGTGGCATGGGGGATCTGGTCACCCACCGGGCTCGCCAGGGTCTCGTTGCGGCCAGGAAGCAGGTCTGGCGCATGGGACCTGACGAACTCGGTGAACGACGAGCTTCCGGTGTCGGTAAAGATGTGATTCACCATGCCGGCGGGCAGGTCCCTGAATGATCCCACGCCACTCCCTCCAAAGGTGCGGTCCTTAAGGCCCGACCTTACTCATCTTGCCGTGTTGCATGCACTTCCCTGGATCAGCTCAGCGCGAACCACCTGCGGCGGTGACGTCCGGCCGGCGCGGGGTGGCCCGGGGTGGCCTGGGGCGGCACGGGTGGCCCGGAGCGGCGCGGGGTGGCCCGGGCCCCGAACAGAGCCGCCCGCCGCGCCGAGGTGCTCGGCGCGGCGGGCGAACGGCTGGAGATCACCGCCGGCGCGGTGCGGCCGCCGCCGCACCCGATCGGGACCGTCCACCCGGACGGGGAGCGGAGACCCCCTGCCCGGCGATGTCTTTCCGACTGGAACGGTATTTCGTGCCCGAAATACCCGGTTATTGGCTCATAGGAATCGTTCTCAGTGGCGGCGCGGCGTGATTTCCGGGTGCGGGCGCGCGCACCGTACCGCGTTCCGCGGCATTCCCCGGCCGCGCCGCCGCACCGGCCTCCACCCCCGCATCACCGTTCGGACGCGCGACCTTACTGGCCGCCCTTCTGCACGTAGCTCCGCACGAACTCCTCGGCGTTCTCCTCGAGGACCTCGTCGATCTCGTCGAGGATCGCGTCGACATCGTCCGAGAGCTTCTCGTGGCGCTCCTGGACATCGGAGGTTTCCGCCGCGGCGGTCTCCTCCACCTCCTTGTCGGTCCGGCCCGTCTGCTTCTGGCCGCCGGTGTCCTTGCTCACCATCTGTGGCACCTCCGCCTGGGGGATGTATCTGACCCATATCTTCCCCGAACCGGCCCACAATGCGCGTGGATCGGCCTGTGATCTTTCGGGGAGCGCAGCACGGCCGCCCCGAGCCCCTCCCCCGCTGGAGAACCCGCCGCGGGCAGCGGGACGGGCCTTCTTCGCACTTGACTAGATAGTTGAACTATCCAAAGATTGGCTAGCAGAACTATCCAATGGAAGGGCGTCCCATGTCACCGTCATCGCTGAGCACCGCCGGCCTGCTCCTCGTCACCGTGCCCGCCGTCGCCTTCGGCGGGGCCTCCCTGCTGGCGCACATCATGCGCGACCTGCCCGGCTACCTGGACAACCCGGTGCGCCGGGGCCTGTGGCGGGCCGGGCACGCGCACGCGGGCATCCTGGTGCTCTTCGCACTCGTCGCCCTGCTGTACGTCGACCGGGCCGACCTGTCCGGCGGGATGCGCAGTCTCACCCGCACCCTGATCGTGGCGGCGCCGATCCTGATGCCGATCGGCTTCTTCCTGTCGGTGGTACGCCCCTCCGACACCAGGCCGAACAAGCTGATCTGGCTGGTCCCGCTGGGCGGGGTGTCGCTCGCGACCGGCACGCTGCTGCTCGGCGTCGGCCTCATCTGAGGACTACATCCGGCGGTTCCGGGTGGATTTGCGGGCTTCCGGGCGGTTCGGGACCGCTCCAAGTAGGACTGAGCGGCCGAAAACTGCGATCATTGGGGGGTGAGCACCATCATCGCCCGCAGATACAAGCTCGTCTCACGTGTCGGCCAGGGAGCGACCGGGGTCGTCTGGCGTGCCTACGACCTGCTGCTGGAGCGAGAGGTGGCACTCAAGGAGATACCCCTGCCACCGGGGCCCGCCGCGGCCGAGCAGCGGCGGCGGGTGGTGCGCGAGGCCCGGATGGCGGCGCGACTGAGCCACCGGGGCATCGTGACGGTGCACAACCTGACCGAGGAGGCCGACCGCCTCTGGATCGTCATGGAGTTCCTGGAGGCGCTGACGCTGCACGACACGATCGTGCAGGCCGGTCCCCTCCCGGTCCACCTGGTGGCCGCGATGGGCTGCCACCTGCTCGACGCGCTGCGACACGCCCACGACGGCGGGGTCATCCACCGCGACATCAAGCCGGCCAACATCATGCTGACCGGGGACCGGGTGGTGCTGGCCGACTTCGGCTTCGCCGCCCCCGAGGGGGTGGCGTCGAGCTCGATGCGCGGCACCCCCGCGTTCATCGCACCGGAGGCGCTCCAGGGCCGGGGCGGCACCCGCGAGGCGGACATGTGGTCGTTCGGCGCGACGCTCTACATGGCGGTGGAGGGTAGAACCCCGTTCCGCACGGTGAACTCGATGGCGGCCCTGGTGGCCGCGCTGCGCGAGCCGCCGCGCGCTCCCAAGCGGGCAGGCGCCCTGGAGCCGGTGCTGCGCGGCCTGCTGCGCAAGGACCCCCGGGCCCGGCTGAGCGCGGAACGCACCTCGCAGATGCTCGAGGACGTGCGCTCGGCTCTCAGCGCCGCCTGACGCCACACGGGCTCGCCCGGCGGCCACGCCGCGGCGGCGCCTCCCGGTTTCCCTGCCCCCGCTTCCGGATTCCCCATAGCGCGACATTTACTGCACATCACGCAACTCAATCGTTATTAATAATCACCCTGGGCAACCACATATACCCCGTTCCGCAGTGAAAATATAAAACAGCTGCGGGGAATCGGTGTCTATGCGCAATGGGTGACTCATGGGAACAGAGGCCGGAAAGACACGTTCACTAGGAAATCGCTATCAGCTGATATCCCCGATGAGCCGGGATGTGGCGGGCCCGGTGTGGCGGGCACACGATTCCCTGCTCAGGCGCAACGTGGCGATCAAGGAGATTCGCCCGCAGTTCCACGAGCACGGCGCCGATCTCCATGAAACCCGCCACCGGGCACTGCGCGAGGCGCGGTCGGCCGGGCGGCTGAACCACCCGGCCGTGATCTCGGTGCACGACCTCCTGGAGGTGGACGGGCGGCTCTGGATCGTCATGGAGCTGCTGGAGGCGCTCACCCTGAAGGACACCGTCCGGCACCTGGGCCACCTGCCCGTCCACTGGACGGCGTGGATCGGGTTCCAGTTGCTGGGCGGGTTGCGCCACGCCCACGGAACGGGTGTCCTGCACCGGGACATCAACCCCGGCAACATCCTGCTGACGGGCAACCGGGTGGTGCTGTCGGACTTCGGGATCGCGGCGCTGCACGGCGGTTCGAGTCAGTCGACGACCATGCCGCTCAGCTACGCCCCCGCCTTCATCGCACCGGAGCGGCTGCGGGGCGGCCGGGCGACGCCGGCGGGCGATCTGTGGTCGTTCGGGGCGTGCCTGTACTTCGCCGTGGAGGGTCGCCCGCCCCACCCCGCCGCGGGTCCGCCGGCGGCGGTGCGGGTGACCCCGCCGGTGAAGGCCGGACCGCTCCGGCCGGTCCTGGAGGGACTGCTCCGGCACGACCCGGCGGCCCGGATGAGCGGTGGGCAGGCGGCCCGCATGCTGTCGGAGATCCTCCGCACCGAGGGGGTGGCGGTGGCACCGCCTCTGCTGCCCGCGGCGCGGTTGCCTCCCGACTCCTTTACAACGTAGATCAAGAAACCGGGGAGCGGCAGGCGCCGACGAACCTGGCGGCCAGGTGCGGACTGCCGGCCCAGTGCAGATGCAGGTAGGAGGCCGCCACCCGGCCGTCCGCGAAGCCGTCCGCGCCTCCTCGCCAGCGGAACAGCGGTCGTCCGGGTGCGGGCTCGACCGCCGTACGGTGGAACTCATGGCCTCGGTAGCGTTCACCGTCCCTGGTCAGCACCGAGTCGCGGACGGCGACCGCGTCCCGGTAGCCCAGGGTGAGGGTGCCGGTCATCCTGGCCGTGACATCCAGGATCCCGCACATCGGCATGCCGTCCAGTTCCCTGGCGAGGTACAGCAGGCCCGCGCACTCGGCCGCGATCGGCCCGTCGAACGCGGCGACCTCCTTGCGCAACGGCTCGTTGGCCGACAACTCGGCGGCGTAGACCTCGGGGAAGCCGCCGCCGAGGACGACCCCGCCGGTTCCCTCGGGGAGGTTCTCGTCGGCGAGCGGGTCGAAGGGCACGACCTCGGCCCCCGCCGCCGCCAGCAGCTCGGCCTGCTCGGCGTAGCCGAAGGTGAACGCCTGCCCCGCGGCGACCGCGACCCGCGTGGTGACGGGGGCGGGCGGGCCCGGCGTCCACGGGGTGCCGGGCAGCGGCGGGGCCGTACGGGCCAGCCGCACCAGGGCGGGCAGATCGCAGGAGGCGGCGACGAGTTCCGCGGCGGCGTCCATCATCCGGGCCGCCTGTGCCCCGCGTTCCGCGGCGGGCACCAGCCCCAGATGACGGGAGGGGGTGGCGACGGCGTCGCTGCGGCGGATCGCACCCAGCACCGGGACACCGCTCTCCGCCAGGGCCTCACGGCAGATGACCTCGTGCCGCTCCGAGCCGACCCGGTTGAGGATCACCCCGCCGAGCCGGATCCGGGTGTCGAAGGAGGCGAACCCGTGCACCAGCGCCGCCACCGACCTGCTCTGCTTGGCCGCGTCCACGACCAGCACGACCGGGGCATCCAGCAGCCTGGCGACGTGCGCGGTGGAGGCGAAGTCACCGGCCCCCGCGCCGTCGTACAGGCCCATCACGCCCTCGACCACCGCGACGTCGGCCCCGGCGGCGCCGTGCAGGAACAACGGGGCGAGGAGGTCCTCCCCCACCAGCCACGGGTCGAGGTTGCGGCCCACCCGGCCGGTGGCCAGCGCGTGGTAGCCGGGGTCGATGTAGTCGGGCCCCACCTTGTGCGGGGAGACCGCCGTGCCCCGGCGGGTGAGGGCGGCCATCAGCCCGGTCGCCACGGTCGTCTTCCCGGCGCCCGAGGCGGGCGCGGCGATGACCAGGCGGGCTACCATTCGATGCCCTTCTGGCCCTTCTGGCCGGTGTCCATGGGGTGCTTGACCTTTCCCATCTCGGTCACCAGGTCCGCGGCGTCGAGCAGCCGCGGATCGGCGTCCCGGCCGGTGACGACGACGTGCTGGGTGCCCGGCCTCGCCCGCAGGGTCTCCACCACGTCCTCGACGTCGACCCAGCCCCACTTCATCGGGTAGGTGAACTCGTCGAGCACGTACAGCTGGAACGTCTCGGCGGCCAGGTCGCGCTTGATCTGCTCCCAGCCCTCCCGGGCGTCGGCGGCGTGGTCCTCCTCCCGGCCCGGCCGCTGGATCCAGGACCAGCCCTCGCCCATCTTGTGCCAGGAGACCGTCCCGCCCTCCCCCGAGTCGCCCAGCACCCGCAGGGCTCGCTCCTCGCCGACCCGCCACTTGGCGGACTTGACGAACTGGAAGACCCCGATCGGCCAGCCCTGGTTCCAGGCGCGCATCGCCAGGCCGAAGGCCGCGGTGGACTTGCCCTTACCCGGGCCGGTGTGCACGATCAGCAACGGCCGGTTGCGGCGCTGCCTGGTCGTCAGGCCGTCCTCGGGCACGCTGGCCGGTCTGCCCTGCGGCATCGTCGTCAACCCCTTGCTCTCACGCGGCGCTCCGCCGCTCACGGATCATCCCTGCCAGGTCGGTCAGGTCGTCGAGACGTACGGTTTCGGCCCTCATCCGCGCCGCCAGGGCACCGGCGAGGCCGAGGCGGACGTGGCCGCTCTCGCAGTCGACCACCACTCCCGCCGCCCCGGTCAGCAGGCCCGCCGCGCGGTGCGCGTCCTCGACCGTTCCCGAGGTGGCCCGCCCATCGGTGACCACGACCACCAGCGGGCGCCGCGCCGGATCGCGCAGGCGCTCCACCCGCAGCACCTCGGCCGCCCGCAGCAGCCCGGCCGCCAGTGGGGTGCGCCCGCCGGTGGGCAGCTCACGCAGCCGGGCCGCACCGGCCTCGACCGAGGAGGTGGGAGGCAGCACCAGCTCGGCGCGGGCGCCGCGGAAAGTCACCAGTCCCACCTTGTCACGGCGCTGGTAGGCGTCGAGCAGCAGGCCCAGCACCGCGGTCTTGACCGCGCGCATGCGCTGCCGGGCGGCCATGGAACCACTGGCGTCCACGACGAACAGCACCAGGTTGCCCTCGCGGCCCTCGCGGACCGCCTCCCTGAGGTCGACGCGCCGCAGCAGCAGGCCGGGGCCGCTCCTGCCGCGCGCGACCTGGTACGGGGCGGCGGCGCCGACCGTCGCCCGCAGGTGCAGGGAGCCGGGGGTCCCCTCGGGGACGCGGGCCCCGGTGGTGCGGCCGAGCGGAGTCCTGGCACGGGAGCGCCGGCCTGGAGCGCCGGCGCCGACGCCCGGGACGGTGAACAGCCGGGTCCGGGTGGCCGGATCGGCGTCGACGGTCTGCTCCCCCGCCCGCTCCCGGGGTGCGGTTCCGTTCTCCGGCTCCGCTTCGCAGGGGCGTGCGGGCGCCCGGCCGTCCTGAGCACCGGGTCCGGGGACGCCGGCCCCCGGGGAGTCCGGGGCGGCCCCGTCCTCGGGGGTGTCGCGGGTGCCCGGCCCGCCGGGGGCCTCGGTCTCCCGGCCGGTGTCCGGCTCACCGGGGTCACCGCTCTCCGGGCCGTCCTGGGAGGCGTCTGTCTGCCCGTCGGGGCCACCGGGACCGTCGGGACCGCCGTCAGGGTCGTCCTCGGGGTCGTCGGGGACCTGGTCGAGCAGGTCACGCAGCTTGGCCTCGTCCAGGCCGGGGGCGTCGAAGGGGTCGCGGCGGCGGCGGTGCGGCAGGGCGAGCCTGGCGGCCTCGCGGACGTCCTCGGCGGTGACGGAGGAGCGGCCCTGCCAGGCGGCGTGCGCGATCGCCGCGCTCGCCGTGACCAGGTCGGCGCGGAGGCCGTCGACCTCGAACCCGGCGCAGACCGTGGCGATCCGGTGCAGCGCGGTGTCCGGCAGCGCGACGTGCGCGACCCGGGCCCGCGCGGCGGCGATGCGGTCCGCCAGGGCCCGCTCCCGCGCGGACCAGACGGCGGCGAACCCCGCGGGGTCGGCCTCGAAGGCCAGGCGTCTGCGCACCACCTCGGCCCGTTCGGACGGCTCCCGCGAGGCCCTGACCTCCACGGTCAGCCCGAACCGGTCGAGCAGCTGCGGACGGAGCTCGCCCTCCTCCGGATTCATCGTGCCCACCAGCAGGAACCGGGCGGCGTGCCGTACCGAGACGCCCTCCCGCTCGACGTAGCAGGTGCCCAGGGCGGCGGCGTCGAGCAGCAGGTCCACCAGGTGATCGTGGAGGAGGTTGACCTCGTCGACGTAGAGGACGCCCCGGTGGGCGGCGGCGAGCAGGCCGGGTTCGAAGGACTTGACCCCTTCGGTGAGGGCACGTTCGATGTCGAGCGAGCCGACCAGCCGGTCCTCGGACGCGCCGACCGGCAGCTCGACCAGGCGGGCGGGCCGTACGGCCCGGCCCGGAGCGGCGTCCGTACGGACGGCGGAACCGGACGGGCCCGGGGCCGGGGAGACGCCGGGGACCGGCGCGGCGGAGGCCCGCGGGGCGGCGGGCTCCCCCTCGGCCGGGTGCGGCCCGTCGGGACAGCCGGGGTCGGGGGCGGCGGGGTCGCAGGAGAAACGGCAGCCGGCGACCACCTCCACCGGAGGCAGCAGCGCGGCGAGCGCACGCACGATCGTGGACTTGGCGGTGCCCTTCTCCCCCCTGACCAGCACGCCTCCGACGCGCGGGGAGACGGCGTTGAGAATCAGCGCGAGTTTCAGGTCCTCCAGCCCCACGATCGCGGTGAAGGGATAGCGGTGGTCACGCACCGTCGAGGTCTCCTTGCCTGTTGTTCACGGGGTGTAGCTCAGCCGCCAGCGTCCGCCGCGGCCGGTGAGCGTCACGCGGGCCAGCGGGGCCACGTCGACGCGCCAGAAGGCACGGGCCGGGGCGCCGGCGGCGTGGACGACCGCGGCGCGGATGACGGCGGGGTGGGTGACCGCGACGACCCTTCCGGGGGGCAGCCCGGCGAGCCAGCCGGAGACCCGGCCGAGGAGCGCGGTGACCGGCTCACCGCCGTGCGGTGCCGCGGCCGGGTCGTCGAGCCAGGTGGCGAGGGCCTCCGGCTCGGCCGCGCCGACCTCGTCGAGGGTCCTGCCGCGCCAGCGTCCGTAGTCGCAGTCGGCGAGCAGCGGGTCGGGCTCGGCCCGCAGCCCGAGCGCCTCAGCGGTCCGCGCGCAGCGCAGCTCGGGGCCGCGGACCGCGGGCCGGGCGCCGAGCGGCGCCGCCGCGGCGGCCCGGCGCAGGCCGTTCTCGTCGAGCGGTTCGTCGCCCGGGAACACGGCCCGCGCCGTGGCCGCGGTGGAGGCGTGGCAGACCAGCAGCAGGCGGGCCACCCCCGAGGAGGGCCGATCCGTCACACCGGGCTGCGCCTGCGGGCGGCGAAGGCGAACAGCGCGCCGACACCGGTCCAGAAGACCGCCTGGGTGCCGAGCGAGGCGACCCGGAAGTCCCACAGCAGGTCCGCGGGGAAGCCCTCGGGCACCTCGGCGATCTCCGGCAGGAGAATCCAGGCCGCCGCGACGGGGACCAGCACCGCGGCGCCCGCCGCCAGCCAGCGCAGCCATGGTTCGGCGGCCGAGGCGTACCGGTGGGTGGCGGCGCCGGCGGCCACGGAGAGAATCCCGACGGCCACCGCGACCAGGTAGAGCACGGTGCGCTGGTTGATGGTCGCCGGATCGCCCACGGCGGGCGGGTTGGCGGGATATTTCACGAAGGGGACGAGGACGATCGCGGCGAAGGCGGCGCCCGCCAGGGCGACGGCCAGCACCGGCTCCGAGCGGGGCCCGGCCCGGCCGCGCAGGGCCGCGTAGACGAGGGCGAACAGCCCGCCCACCGCCACGCCGTACAGGCCCAGGGCGAGGAAGAGGCCGAACCGCTGCCCGCCCCTGCTGACCAGGCCCTCCTCCCCGTGGGAGTGGGCTCCGGCCTCGGCGGCCCCGTGCGAGTGGGACACGGAGCCGGCCGCCTCGTGCGAGTGGGGCTCCGCGGCGGGCAGGGAGGCGGCGGCCTCCTCCAGCGCGATGGCCTGATCGATGCGCGGCTCGCCCACGACGTAGGCGAAGACGGCGGCGAGCAGCCCCGCGAGCAGTCCGACGACGATGCCGCGGACGACGAGTTTGCCGGTCACACGCGGCTCAGTGACACGGGACGCCGAGCAGGTGGCGTCCGTCGTGCATGAGCTCGTGCAGGTAGTCACCGGCCTGCGAGATCGCACCCTGGTCGAAGGTGACCAGGTAGGCCAGGAGCAGGAGCACCGGTACGGCGAGCAGCCACCGGGCGATCGACGTCCATGGAACGGGCTGGGTGTGCGGAGCCGAGATCTGGCTCACCGGGCCTCCTGTGGGATTGACGCGTCCCTTGTCGTAGGTCGGTGGCGGCCGAGTGACCTGGCTCCCGGCCTTTCGGGCCGGTCACAGTGGCGCGACCGCACCGGTATCTCACCGGATTTCCCTCGCACCGCCACAAAACATCCGGAACGTATCTCGATTTCCCATGTCCCGTCAATCCCGACAATGGGTGAAAACATCACCAGAACCGCCCGAAGCGCCGCCCCCGTCCGGGGGCGACGTCACTCTCCGGTCAGCGCCGCCACGAGCTCCGCGGCGGTGCGGCAGCGGTCGAACAGCTCGCCCACGTGGGCCTTGGTCCCCCGCAGGGGCTCCAGGGTGGGGACGCGCTGCAGCGACTCGCGACCGGGGATGTCGAAGATGACCGAGTCCCATGAGGCCGCGGCGACCGAGTCGCTGTACTGGCTCAGGCAGCGGCCGCGGAAGTAGGCACGGGTGTCGCTGGGCGGCGCCTCGATGGCCCGCTGCACCTCGTCCTCGGTCACCAGGCGCTTCATCCTGCCCCGGGCGACCAGCCGGTTGTACAGGCCGCGGTCGGGGCGGATGTCGGAGTACTGCAGGTCGACGAGTTGCAGACGCGGGTGCGACCAGGGCAGGCCGTCGCGGGTGCGGTACCCCTCCAGCAGTTCCAGCTTCGCCACCCAGTCGAGCTCGCCGGACAACTGCATCGGGTCGTCGGCCAGGCGGGTGAGAACCGACTCCCAGCGCTCCAGGACGTCCTTGGTCGGCTCGTCCAGGCTGTTGGCGCTGCGCTCCTCGGCGTACTTGCGCGCCAGCTCCAGGTACTCCATCTGCAGTTGCACGGCCGTCAGCTTGCGGCCGTCGCGCATCGCGATCTCGTACTTGAGGGTCGGGTCGTGCGAGACGGCCCGCAGGGCCTGCACCGGGTTCTCCACGGCCAGGTCACGGGTGAAGTAGCCGTCCTCGATCATCGCGAGGACGAGCGCCGTGGAGCCGACCTTCAGGTAGGTCGAGATCTCCGACATGTTGGCGTCGCCGATGATGACGTGCAGGCGACGGTACTTCTCCGGGTCGGCGTGCGGCTCGTCACGGGTGTTGATGATCGGCCGCTTGAGCGTGGTCTCCAGGCCCACCTCGACCTCGAAGAAGTCGGCGCGCTGGCTGATCTGGAAGCCCTCACCGCGGGAGTCCTGGCCGATGCCGACCCGCCCCGCCCCGGCGACCACCTGCCGGGAGACGAAGAAGGGGGTCAGGTGCCTGACGATGTCGGCGAACGACGTGGCCCGGCGCATGAGGTAGTTCTCATGGCAGCCGTAGGAGGCGCCCTTGTTGTCGGTGTTGTTCTTGTAGAGCTGGATCGGGGCGTTGGAGGGGACCGCCGACGCGCGGACCGCGGCGTCGTGCATCACCCGCTCGCCCGCCTTGTCCCAGAGCACCGCGGCCCGGGGGTTGGTGCACTCGGGCGTGGAGTACTCGGGGTGGGCGTGGTCCACGTAGAGCCGAGCGCCGTTGGTGAGGATCACGTTGGCCAGCCCGAGGTCCTCGTCGGTGAGCTGGCTCTGGTCGGCCGCCTCCCGCGCGAGGTCGAACCCGCGCGCGTCGCGCAGCGGATTCTCCTCCTCGAAGTCCCACCGCGCGCGCCGTGCCCTGGCCGCCGAGGCGGCCAGGTAGGCGTTCACGACCTGAGAGGAGGTCACCATCGCGTTGGCCCCCGGCTGTCCGGGCACGGAGATGCCGTATTCGGTCTCGATGCCCATCACCCGCCGTACCGTCATGCGCACCCTCTGTTCATCAGGGACTGTTCTCTCCGCGTTGTCTATTCCCGACCCTAGACCCTTCACTATGCCCGGTGGCCGGACAGTTATGGCACCGAAGCCTTTTCGTCCGTCGCGAGAGGGGAGGAGAGCGGCGCGCCGGGAGGCGGCGCCTGACCCGGCCGCCCCTTCCGGCGGCGCCTGGCGGCCTTGACGAACTCCTGCACCGGGCGCTCGGCCACCCGGTACACCAGGTACGAGAACGCCATCGCGGCGACCACGGTGACCAGCGCGGTCAGCGCGGGGGGAAGCACGTCCCGCAGTGCGGGGACGATCAGGACCGCGGCCGTGGTGTGGAACAGGTAGAGCGGATAGGTGAGCGCCCCCAGCACGACCAGGCCGCGCCAGCGCAGCCACCGCAGCCAGCCGAGCGCGACCATCGCCATGAGCACGTAGAAACCGGCCACGGTGGCGACGACCGCCCACTCGGGCACGGGCATCGCCGCGTACCCCACCCTGTCGATACGCCCCGCCACCCGGTCGAGCGCCGCGCTGACGGCCATGCCGCCGCTGACCCCGGCCAGGCACCACAGGACGAGCCTGGGCCCGAACCGGGTCATCAGGAAGAACGCCATGCCGCCGACGAAGTACGCGGCGTACTTGGGCATGACCACCAGGTCGACCCAGTAGTTCTCGCTGCCCGCGAAGAACCCGGCCGCGAGCAGCCAGACGCCCATGAAGGCCAGGCAGCGGCCGAGCGTGACCCCGGCGACCACCAGGACGGAGATGAGCACATAGAAGCGGAGCTCGACCCAGAGCGACCAGTAGACGCCGTTGGCGTCGTAGACGCCGAAGGCCCGCTGGAGCATCGTCAGGTTGACGCCGTACTCCCCCAGGCTGAGCTTGGGGTCCAGCGCTGTGGCGGCGGTCAGTCCGTAGACGGCGGCGGTGGCGATCACGCTGACCCAGTAGGCGGGGAACAGCCGCACCAGCCGGGACAGGGCGAACGAGCCCAGGCCCCGCCCCCAGACGCTCATCAGGATCACGAACCCGCTGATCATGAAGAACAGCTCGACGCCCAGGATGCCGAGCCCGGACAGGGTGGAGATCGCCGGGAACAGCTCGGCGGGCCGGTCGCCCCACACCGAGGCGAAGGCGATGAAGTAGTGGAAGGCGAGGACCGCCAGGGCGGCGACGAAACGCAGGAGGTCGAGTTCGGCGAGGCGTCCGCTTCCCCGGACCGCCTCGCGCGACCCCGTGCCGGTCACCGGGTGACCGCGCCGGAATGTTCACGCACGGCAGTTGGACGGCGCCGCGATCATTTGGGTTCCGGGACCGCCGAGACCGGTGTGACGGAAGTGAAAGCCCTTGCCGGGCCGGGCCTCACGTCATCCCGCCTCACCCCCGCGCCGCCCCGGTGCCACCCTGTGCCGCTTCTGTGCCGCCCCGGCGCCGCCCCGGCGCTGCCTCGGTGCCACCCTGTGCCGCTTCTGTGCCGCCCCGGCGCCGCCCCGGCGCTGCCTCGGTGCCACCCTGTGCCGCCCTGCGCCGATTCCGTACCGTCCGCGGCCGGGAGGAGGGCCGCGGACGCCGGTGGCGCGGCCCCCGGCAAAGGAGCCGCGCCACCGGCGCACGTGGACGGCCGCTACAGGTACTGGCCGGTGTTGGCCACCGTGTCGATGGACCGGCCGGCCTCGGTGCCCTGCTTGCCCGTCACGAGGGTGCGGATGTAGACGATCCGCTCGCCCTTCTTGCCGGAGATGCGGGCCCAGTCGTCGGGGTTGGTGGTGTTGGGCAGGTCCTCGTTCTCGGAGAACTCGTCCACGCAGGCCGCCAGCAGGTGCTGGATGCGCAGACCCTTCTGGCCGGTCTCGAGGAACTGCTTGATCGCCATCTTCTTGCCCCGGTCGACGATGTTCTGGATCATCGCGCCCGAGTTGAAGTCCTTGAAGTACAGGACCTCCTTGTCGCCGTTGGCGTAGGTCACCTCAAGGAAGCGGTTCTCCTCGCTCTCGGTGTACATCCGCTCGACGACCCGCTGGATCATCCCGCTGACCGTCTCCTGGCGGTTGCCGCCGTGCTCGGCCAGGTCGTCGGGATGGAGCGGCAGGTCTTCGATGAGGTACTTCGAGAAGATGTCCTTGGCCGCCTCGGCGTCCGGCCGCTCGATCTTGATCTTGACGTCCAGGCGGCCGGGCCGCAGGATCGCCGGGTCGATCATGTCCTCGCGGTTGGAGGCGCCGATGACGATGACGTTCTCCAGGCCCTCGACACCGTCGATCTCCGACAGGAGCTGGGGAACGATGGTGTTCTCGACGTCGGAGGAGACACCGGAGCCGCGGGTGCGGAAGATCGAGTCCATCTCGTCGAAGAACACGATCACCGGGGTGCCCTCGGAGGCCTTCTCACGGGCCCGCTGGAAGACCAGGCGGATGTGCCGCTCGGTCTCGCCGACGTACTTGTTGAGGAGCTCCGGGCCCTTGATGTTGAGGAAGAAGCTCTTGCCGGACTGGCCGGTCTTCTCCGCGACCTGCTTGGCCAGGGAGTTGGCGACGGCCTTGGCGATGAGCGTCTTGCCGCATCCGGGCGGCCCGTACAGCAGCACGCCCTTGGGCGGACGGAGCTTGTGCTCGCGGAAGAGGTCGGCGTGCAGGTACGGGAGCTCGACGGCGTCCCGGATCTGCTCGATCTGCCGCATGAGGCCGCCGATCTCCTCGTAGGAGATGTCGGGCACCTCCTCCAGCACGAGTTCCTCGACCTCGGACTTGGGGATGCGCTCGTAGACATAGCCCGACCGCGATTCGAGCAGCAGGGAGTCACCGGCCCGGATCGGCTGGCCGACCAGCGACTCGGCGAGCTTGACCACCCTCTCCTCGTCGGCGTGCGAGATCACCAGCGCGCGCCGGCCGTCCTCAAGGAGCTCCTTGAGCATGACGATCTCGCCGATCTCCTCGAAGCCGAGGGCCTCGACCACGTTGAGCGCCTCGTTGAGCATGACCTCCTGGCCACGCTTCAGCGACTCGACGTCCACCGCCGGACTGACGTTCACCCGGAGTTTACGGCCACCGGTGAAGACCTCCACCGTGCCGTCCTCCCTGGCTTCAAGGAACACGCCGAACCCGGATGGCGGCTGGGCCAACCGGTCGACCTCCTCCTTCAAGGCGACGATCTGGTCCCTGGCCTCCTTGAGGGTGGCCACCAGACGCTCGTTCTGGCCGGTTACGGCCGCGAGGTTCGCCTGCAAGTCGTGAAGACGCTCTTCGAGGATCCTGGCCTGCCGGGGAGACTCCGTCAGCTTCCGACGCAACGTGGTGATCTCCTCCTGCAGGAAGGAGACCTGTGTTGTGAGGTCAGCGACCTCCCGTTCGCGCTGCGCGGCTCGAGCTTCAGCGTCGTCGCGAGCTGCCACGGCGTCACCTCCTTCCCAGTCGAGACCGACTACTCAAAACCCTACCCATCTGGGGGCTGTCCCTTACCTGGCCGAGCAGTGTTCGTGTGACTACATTAAGTGCGTGGCGATTAATCCCTTTTAGTGTGTTTAGTGGTTGAAGCATAAGAACACAATGATCTGTTCCCGCGTCAGCCCCTTGAGCACCGTCGTAGCTGAATCGTCATCATGCGGTGGAAGACGTGGACTCCTCGCCATATGCCCCCTTCGCCGGGCGTCTGCGCCGGGGCGGCGGTGTCACCCCGTCGGCCATGCGGCGGGCCGTGACCAGGAAGCCGGTGTGGCCGACCATCCTGTGGTCGGGCCGGACGGCCAGACCTTCCACATGCCAGTCGCGAACCAGGGTCTCCCACGCATGGGGCTCGGTGAAACTCCCGTGCTCCCGTAGAGTTTCGACCGTACGCGACAACTGTGTTGTGGTCGCCACATAACAGCAGATCACACCCCCGGGCGTGAGCGCCTTGGCCGCGGCGTCCACACATTCCCACGGGGCGAGCATGTCGAGGATGATCCGGTCGACGTCGCTCTCGTCGAGGGCCTCGACGAAGTCGCCGACCACCAGACGCCACTGGTCCACCGGGCCGCCGTAGAACTTCTCGACGTTCTTGGCGGCGATGTCGGCGAAGTCCTGGCGGCGCTCGTAGGAGATGAGCCTGCCCTCGGTGCCGACCGCGCGCAGCAGGAAGCAGCTGAGCGCTCCCGACCCGACGCCGGCCTCCACCACCCGGGCCCCCGGGAAGACGTCGGCCATGGCGACGATCTGCGCGGCGTCCTTCGGATAGATGACCGCCGCGCCGCGCGGCATGGAGAGCGTGTAGTCGGACAGCAGGTGCCGGAACGCCAGATACTGGGTGCCTCCGGACGAGCGCACCACCGAGCCCTCGGGCCGGCCGATCAGCTCACTGTGCGGGATTCCGCCCTTGTGCGTGTGGAACACGCCGTCTTCCTTCAGCGTCACCGTGTGACGCTTGTTCTTGGGATCGGTGAGCTGAACCTGATCCCCGGCCTGAAACGGCCCATGCCTGCGAAAACCCATGACCGCAAGGTTAACGGCGCCCGGCGGCGGCCCGTCCCGTCCGCCGCGCGCCGGAACTGGCCACAGCCCGGACCCGTCCGGACCGGGTGAGAAAATGGGCAAAATCATTGGAATGATCGAAAGGCACCTGGTAGCTCTTGCGTGTGCTGTCTCCTGACGTAATCCCCGCAGGCCCCGTGGTCTTGCGCGCGCTCGCGCCTTCCGACGCCGAGGCGATCGCCCGCGCCTGCTCCGACCCGGAGATCATCCGGTTCATCCCTCCCGTACCCGTGCCGTACACGCACGACGACGCGCTCCGATACCTGGAGCAGACCGAGCAGGAGTGGAAGGAGGGGGGTGCCGCCTTCGCGATCGCGGACGCGCAGAGCGGTGAGTGGCTGGGCAACATCGGCCTGCGGGCCGCGCGCCTGCCGGGCAACGCCGAGATCGGTTACCTGGTCGCGCCGTGGGCCCGGGGCCGCGGGGTGGCCACCGCCGCCACCCGGGCGCTGGCGGCGTGGGCCCTGGAACGCGGAACCGAGCGCATCGAACTGCTGACCGACCCGGAGAACCTGGCCAGCCAGCGCGTCGCCCTCGCCGCGGGGTTCCGCCGCGAGGGCGTGCGGCGCGCGGCCGAGCCGCGGCGCGACGGCACCCGCGGCGACCTGGTGGCCTTCGCCCGGCTGCGCGGCGACTCCGGCGAGCCGGTACGCCCGTTCCTGCCCCCCTTCCCCGGCGGGTCGCTGACCGACGGGGTGGTGCGGCTCCGGCCGATCACCGCGGCCGACACCGCCGACTACCTGGCGCTGCGGAACGTGCCGGACGCGATCAAGTACAGCGTCCCGCCGGAGGCTCCCGACCCCGCCGAGGTCGAGGAGACGTGCCGCATGGCGGGCACGCGCTGGCTGGCCGGTGAGCGGGCCGAGGTGGCGATCCTCGACGCCGCCACCGGCGCGTTCGCCGGGGACATCCAGCTCACCGGGGTGATCCCCCCGCTGGGCGAGGCCATGACCGGCTACAGCGTGCTGCCGGCGTTCCGCGGCAGGCGCTTCGCCGCCCGGGCGGTGAACCTCCTGGTCGCCTGGGCGTTCGAGCACACCCCCCTGGTGCGGATCATCGCGGGGACCGCGCCGGAGAACACCGCCTCGCACCGCGTGCTGGAACGCGCGGGATTCAGCCAGGAGGCGCTCCTGCGCGGACTGCTTCCGGGCCCGGACGGCACACGCCTGGACGACCTGCGCTGGTACCGCCTGCGCGAGGGCCTGCGGTTCGGCGGGCACGGAGAGGGTGCCGAAAGGCCCTGAGAGGACAGTGAGGGGGCACTCAGGGAGCGCCGGAAGGACTCCGCAAGCGCACTGAGAGAACGAGACCCGCGGGACCCTCGGCCGTCCGGCCCGAGGGCCCCGGTTCTCCGGACGGCTCCCGGTTCTCCGGACGGCCGGCGGTACCCGGACGGCCGATGGGCTCGTGGTCGGCCGGCGGGCTCGTGGTCAGTCGCCGCCGAAACGGGCCCTCAGCTTGGCGAAGGCGGCGTCGGTGCCCTGGAGCGCGCGGTCGATGTCGTCGTCGGTGTGTGCGGCCGACAGGAACCAGTTGTGCCAGGGATGCAGGTAGACCCCCTCCTCCAGGCAGGCCCCGGCCCAGAACATGCCCTTCTCCAGGGTCGCGTCGCCCTCGAAGGACAGCCATGGGATCTGCACCGGCCCGGTCTGCCTGACCGTGAAGCCGTGCGAGGCCGCCTGCGCGGCCAGGCCCGCACGCAGGCGGGTGCCGGCCCGCTCCATCAGCGCGATCCCGTCGATGTCGCGCAGGGTCTCGACGGTCGCCTTGGCCGCGGCCATCGGGGCCGCGTTGAACCAGAACGAGCCGGTCGAGTAGAGCGACTGCGCCGGGCCCCGCAGGGAGTCGGCACCGGTCACCGCGGCGATGGGATGACCGTTGCCCAGGGCCTTGCTGAAGGCGTAGAGGTCGGGACGGACCCCCAGGGGCTCCCAGGAGCCGCCGAGGTCGATCCGCCAGCCGCCGCGCACGTCGTCGATCACCAGTGCGGCGCCGATCCGGTCGGCCAGGGCCCGCACCCCCCGGGCGAACTCGGGGGTGGGAAGTTCCTGGTCCTCGAACGAGTCGTGCTTGAACGGCGTCACGATGATCGCGGCGACGTCGCCCTCGGCTCCGGCCGCGGCGGCCTCGACGCTGGCCAGGTCGTTGTAGACGAACTCGGCCAGGTCGGCGCGCTCGTTCGGGGTGGTGCCCGCCGGACCGGGCGTGCACCAGGGGTCGGCCCCGTGGTAGGCGCCGTGCGCCATGAGCACCTTGGTCCTGCCGGTGGCGGCGCGGGCCACCATCAGCGCCTGGGTGGTGGCGTCGGTGCCGTTCTTGGAGAACATCACCCAGTCGGCCTGTGGGACGGTCTCCACCAGCAGCTCGGCGAGCTCCACGTAGACCGGGCCGGGGCCGTTGAGGCAGTCGCCCGCGGCGAGCTGGGCGGTCACCGCGGACTCCACGGCCGGGTGGCGGTGACCGAGCACGACGGGACCCCAGGAGCACATCAGGTCGACGTACTCGCGGCCGTCGGCGTCACGCTGGCGGCAGCCCTGGCCGCCGACGAAGAACTGCGGGTAGGACGGGCCGTGCAGGGCGGCGTTGAGGTGGCCGTACATGCCCCCGGGGACGACCCTGGCGGCCCGCTCCCTGAGGTTGGCGTCGATGGACATGCGTCGGTCCTTTCAGAGACCTCTCGGAGACCTTTCAGAGTCCTGCGCGGGCCTGGCAGAGCCCGCTCGCCGGGGCCGCGCACCCCGCCCACGGGGCCGAACGCCCCGCTCCCGCGGTGGAGCCGCGGCTCATCTCCCGTCGCGGAGCTCGCGTGCCCCGCCCAGACCGGCGTCGGAGCCGAGGCCGCCGGCCACCCTGGCGGCCAGCGCGGTGCCGAGCCGCGCCGACCCCGCGACGTCGAGGCCGTCGACCAGCCCGGCGACGAACCCGGCGCAGTAGGCGTCGCCGCATCCGGTGGTGTCGACCACCGGGACGTCGAGGGCCGGGACGCGGGCCGTCCCGGACGCGTCGGCGACCAGGCTGCCCTGCGCGCCGAGCGTGACGAGCACGGCCGCGGGCCCCTCCGCCAGGAGCGTGCGCGCCGCCTTCTCCACGTCCCCGGCGCCGCTCATCGCCAGCGCCTGTTCCTCGTTGGGCAGCAGGTAGTCGACGTACGGCAGGAAGCTGCGGGCTCCCCGTACGAGATCCGGCAGGTTGGACAGCAGGTCCATCGTGACGATGGTGCCCGCCGCCCGCGCCTCCTGGAGCAGGGCGAAGAACGCGGGGTCGTGCAGCCCCCAGGTCACGTCCATGCCGCCCAGGTGTACGACCTTGGCGCCCACGACCCGCTCGCGGGCGACGTCGGCCACCGACAGGGTCAGGTTGGCACCGGGGACGTGGAAGGAGGGGCGCCCGCCGTCGGGCCGGATGGGCAGGATCGAGGCCGCGGTCTGCTCCCCGGCCTTGCGGACGAGCCCGGAGACGTCCACCCCGCGTCGTTCCATGATCATGAAGAGGAGGTCGCCGAGCTCGTCGTCGCCCACCGCGCCCATCGAGGCGACCGGGACGCCGAGCGCGGCCAGACCGACCGCGGTTCCGGCCGCCGTACCCGCGGCGGTGACGCGGATCTGCTCCAGCACGTGGGTGTCCTGCCCTGCGGGGATCGACTCCACCGGCCTGGCGAGGACGTCCACGATGTGCACACCGAGTGTGACGACGGTCATGATGAGCCCTCCTCATGTCTTTCGCGGATGATAGACGGAGGAGCCGCAGCGGTGTCAACGGAACGGGCCGGCGCGAGGCCCGGGAGCGGCCGGTTCGCGCGGGAGCGGCGAGCCGGCCGCTCCCGCACGGCCGCCGGCCCTCCGCGGATGTGCCGCCCTCAGCCCAGCAGGGCCTGCAGGCGGTCGGCCACCCCCCGGGCGGTGGGACGCTTGGCCGCGTCGCCGAGACACGCCTGGACGAGATCCGAGATCTCGGGCTCGAGGTCCGGGCTGATCTCCGGCGCCGTGCTGTAGACCTTGCGCAGGGTCAGCAGCGGGTCGTGGGTGGGCAGCTCGCCGTAGAGGCCCTGACCGCTCATCGCCCAGTGCAGGGTCGCGCCCAGCGACCACACGTCGCCCTGCGGGGCGGGCTTGTCGCCCTGCAGCAGCGCGGGGTCGGTGAACTCCACCGACCCGATGTCGCCCATCCCCGTCACCGTGGCGCCCGGCGTCAGCACCTGCGACAGGCCCAGGTCCGACAGCTTGCCCCCCGTCTCGGTGAGCAGCACGTTGCCCGGGCGGATGTCGCGGTGCACGATGCCCTCCTCGTGCAGCGCCTGGGCGGCGTGCGCGACGCAGGCGACGGCGCGCAGCACCCGCTCCCGCGACGGCCGCTCGGCCGGACGGGCCAGTGAACCGCCGGGCAGGTACTCCATCGAGTAGTAGAACATCCCTCCCTGCTGCCCGGCGTCGTAGAGGCGCACCAGATACGGCGAGCTCACCGCGGCGAACGCCTTCAGCTCCCGGGTCGCGCGGCGGAACGCGTCGCTCCCCGTGCCCCCCACCACCTTCACCGCGACCAGGTCCGCCTCGACGGGCAACCGCTCGGGCCTCTTCGCCAAGTAGAACTCGCCGTGGTTGCCCGCCCCCAGCGACCGGACGAACTCGTAATCGGCGATGCCTTCCACCAACGGTCTCCCTCCGTGCCTGCACAACGTCCGTACAACGTTCGCGGCGACGACCCAACACAAGGTAACGTCGCCTTCGACATTGTCGGGGCTTTTCTTTGCTTACGGGAAGCGTGCGCACAAGTGCTCCACATGGACCTGCTCCTGCTTGACCTGGTGATCGTCCTCGCCGCGGCGCGGTTGTTCGGTGCCGCGGCCAAATGGCTCGGTCAGCCGCCGGTGATCGGGGAGATCGTCGCGGGCATCCTGCTCGGTCCGACGCTGCTGGGTCCGCTGATCGGCGACACGCTGTTCGGCCCGGAGATGCTGCCCCCGTTGCAGGCGCTGGCGAACGTCGGCCTGGTGCTGTTCATGTTCGTCGTCGGCCTCGAACTCGACCAGAAACTGGTCAGAGGCAAGGGCCGGATCGCGGTGACCGTGGCGCTGGGATCGACGGTGCTGCCGTTCGTGCTGGGCTGCCTGCTCGCGCTGTCGATCGCCGGCGAGCACGTGGGCGGCGACAAGACCCTCCCCTTCGTGCTGTTCATGGGTGCGGCGATGTCGGCCACCGCGTTCCCGGTGCTGGCCCGCATCCTCACCGACCGCGGGATGCAGCGCATCGCCCTCGGCGGACTGTCCCTGGCCGCGGCGGCCGTCATCGACGTCCTGGCCTGGACCGTTCTCGCGGTGGTGGTCGGCATCGCCGGGGCCGGCGAGGCGGAGGGGCAGTGGAAGGTCCTGCTCGCGCTGCCGTACGCGCTGGTGATGTTCCTGGTCGTCAAACCGCTGCTGGCCCGGCTGGTGCCCGCCTACGAGAAAGCCGGGCGGCTGACGCCCGGCCTGCTGTCGCTGGTGCTCATCGGCCTGATCGCGTCGGCCTGGGCCACCGAGTGGATGCACGTCCACTACATCTTCGGGGCCTTCGTGTTCGGCACGGTGATGCCGCGTGAGGGAGCCGAGCGGCTCACCCACGAGATCCTGGAGCGACTGGAGCAGTTGGCCGTGTTGCTGCTGCTGCCGATGTTCTTCGTCGTCGCGGGGCTCAACGTCAACCTGCGCACGCTCGACCTGTCCAGCCTCGGCACGCTCGCCGGGATCCTGGCCGTGGCGATCGGCGGCAAGATGCTCGGCTCCTACGCGGCGGCCCGCGCGCAGCGGCTGCCGAACCGGCAGTCGTGGGCGATGGCCGCCCTGCTCAACACCCGCGGGCTGACCGAGATCGTCATCCTCAGTGTCGGCCTGCAGAAGGGTGTGCTGAGCAACGAGCTGTACTCGCTGATGGTGGTCATGGCCCTGGTCACCACCGGGATGACCGGCCCGCTGTTGCGCAGGATCTACCCCGACCGGCGGGTGGCCCGCGACATCGCCGACGCCGAACGCGCCGCGCTCGGCGTCACCGCCGCCCACCGGGTGCTGGTGATCGTGCCCGAGCCCTGCGCCGAGCAGGGCCCGCTGATCGGCCTGGCCGCCGCGCTGGCCACCGCCAAGACCCCCTCCGAGGTGGTCCTGGGCCATCTGCGGCCCTACCCGGAGGGGCGGCTGGAGGTCGGTAACGGCCTGTCCTCGGAACTCGCCGAACTCGCCGAGACCCTGCACGACCTGGAGGAGCTGGCCGGCGCGGCCCGCGAACGCGGCACGGACGCCAGAGTGGTCAGCCGCTTCAGCGCGGACGTGGCCGGCGAGCTGCCCGAGCTGATCTCGGGGGCCCAGCCCGACCTGCTGGTGCTGCCCGCCGCCACTCCCGGCCACACCGCTCTCCTCGGCGCCGCCACCTGCCGTGTGGTGACCGTGGCCGCCGCCGTCCCGGCCGAGCACGACTCCGTGCCCGCGCCGGTCGCGGTGCACTACGGCACGGGCGGCGACATCGCCGTCCACGTGGCGCTCATCCTCGCCGCTCTGGACGGCCGTCCGCTGGTCGTCACCGGCGGGGGCCGGGCTCCGGCCCTGGCGCAGCGGCTGGCCAAGCTGGGGGTGACGGCGACCTCGGGACCGGTCCCGGAGGGTGCGCTGGTCGTGGCCGCCGACACCGGGCAGGCCGTCGAAGGAGCGCACCTGCTGGTCCGCGCCGAGCAGGACGCCGACCCGGTCGACTGGGCCGCGGCCGTCTCCGCTCTTCGCTCCCCCGTCTCCCAGGCCTGACCGCCCCGCCTCGGGACACCCCTCACCCGAGTCCGCGCCCGGACCGCGGTCGTGTCCGCGCTGACGGCACACCGGCGCCGAAACGTCTCCGGGCGGCGCGGCCGAAGCCGTGCCGCCCGGAGACGCGGGGTTCGTCAGCGGTTGCGGTGCGACTCGTAGCGCATGGTGCGCGAAACGCCGATCCGCACGGTCGTGCCGGGCATGATCGCGACCGGCTCGTTCGGGGGGATGTCGTAGAAGTTGGAGTCGCCCGGAGGCTGGATCTGGGTGCCGTTGACCGATCCGAGATCGACCAGGTTGACGTCCCAGCCGTCCAGGGCCACCCGCAGGTGACGCCGGGAGACCGAGCCGTCGGGGCTGGTGACCTTGGCCGGACGGGCGGATCCGTCGGCCACCTCCGGGGCCCGCTCGGGGTCACGGCCCACCAGGTAGTCGGTGTCGAGGCGCAGCGTCGTGCCGTCGTCCAGGAGCAGCACGCCCAGCGGCGGGCGCGGGCCCTTGTAGGGCACGAGCGTGCGCTGGACCAGCGCGATGCCGCAGACCGCGCAGTAGGGCACGCGCGGGTCGTTGAAGTGGTCGTTCTTGCAGTCGACCCCGTAGACCAGCGGTCGCGCCTCGGGCTCGTCGTCCGAGGAGGCCGGTTCCGCGGGCGCCTGGGGCATCGAAGGCGCGGGCTCCGCGGCACCCGGGGTCAGCAGCTCGTACTCGAACGGCTGGTCGCGCACGTCGACGGGCTCGCCGCCTCTGCCGCCCGACATCGCGGCCTCGATGTCGTCGTGGCCCATGACCGCCGGAGCGGGGGCCGTGGACGGGCCCGGCGCGGGCACCGCGGACGGCGAGGCCGGCGGGTACGGCTCGGAGGCGCCCAGCGGGTAAGGCGCGGGCGGCGGGGCCGGAGCCTCCGGCGCGGGCCGCTCGGGTGCCGGGGCCGGCACCACGGGCTCCACCTGCGGCGCCGGCTGGCGGAAGACCGGCTGGGCCGGCTCCATCCGCTGCGCGGGCTCCATCGGCGCCGCCGACTCCATCGGTGCCGCGGACTCCATCTGCGGGAAGGGGGGCATCTGCTGCATGGCCGGCTGGGCCGGCTCCATCCGCGCCATGGCCGGCGGGGCGCCCCCGGTCTCCGACAGGTCGGAGGAGACACCACCCGCGACGATCACACCGGTGTCCAGCCGGGTCAGCGGGTGCGCCTCCCCGGCGTCGGGCAGACGCAGCACGACCTGGGTCACCGGACCGGGAACCAGCCGGTCGGACCAGGTCAGCGCGTCACGCCCGGCCAGGTGCACCTCACCGGCCGAGCCGGTCACCGCCGCGGACGCCGAGCCGCTGACCAGGACCGCCACCCCCCCGTTCGCGGGGCCCGCGACGGCGCACGCCACCGGCTCGCCGATCCCCACGGCGAGGACCCGCGCGACGCGGCGGGCCAACGCCCTGCCGTCGCCGCCGGAGGCGGCGGTCTCCCGCAACGCCCCCAGCAGGTCCCCCACAACGGCCTCGGCCGCGTCGCACACCAGCAGCAGGCCGCCCTCGTGGGCCACCAGCCCGTTGCCCGGAAGCGGACGCACCACTCCGAAGCCCTGGTCGGTCACAGAACTCTCCCTCCCCGGAATCGCCACCGGATGAACGGCACCCGCATCGGGCCGTTCGCCACCAACCACATGCATACCCAGACCACGGTGAAGTGCGTCCAGAAGGCGGCCAGTGGGACCGGATCGATGAAATCAACCGCACCGGACCGTAGCAAAAAGTACAGCAGAAGGCCCTCGGGGATGAACGTCAGCAGCCCGAAGGAGGTCGGCCAGTCCTTCTCCCAGCGGAACTGCATGAGGAAGTGGTAGATCAGCTCCCAGCCGATGCCCAGCACGCCGACCGCCACCAGGATCAGCAGGCCGTTGACGTAGAGGTCGCCGAGCGACCCGGACAGGCCCGGGAGGATCGGCATGAGCAACAGGGTGATGATCACCCCGACGGTGGCGAGGAGGAACAGGCGCGTCTGGATACGCCCTATCAAAGTCGGAACCACGGAAGATCGCCCCTTACACCGACGAGTTGAAGGCCCACTTGAACCACTGCGTGGTCGACCGCAGCGGCCCCATCTTGCGGACGAACCCGCGTCTCGCCAGGTCGTCGGCGATCTCCTGGGCCGCGATCTGCAGCCCCAGGAAGGTGTCGACGCCCGGGAAGTAGCCGCCGAGCGTCGCCGACCCCGAGGCGTACAGTGCGCCGTCACCGCTGGCGGTGCCCTTCACCTCGAAGTGCCGCTCCACGTCCAGCCTGCCGACCGGGTTGCGGCCCGCCCCGCTGTACTTGAGCAGGTCGTCGAAGATCCGGTGTTCGGCGATGTCGGCCTCAAGGCCGGTGCAGTCGATGATGTAGTCGGACTCGATCTCGCGGGCGATGCCGTCCTTGCTGCGCACGTAGCTGATCAGCCGCCCCTGCGGGGTGCGCTCCACGCGGTCGACGGTGCCCTGCACGGCGTGGTAGTAACCGCCGCTGCGGCCCTCGCGCATCTGCTTCTGCCAGTGCCTGCGGTAGGGCGTGTTGGTGCCGCCCATCTGCTTGTACTTCTTCGCCCGGGCCTCGCCCTCGAGCTTGCGCATCTCCGCCTTGAGCTGGCCGCCCCAGACCGACTTGGGGTAGTTGAAGCCCTGGTAGGCCCAGCCGTTGCCGCCCTTACGGCGCGACCAGATGTGCGGGCCGTGCGCGCCGCTGATGAACGTGCGGAAGATGTGGATGATCTGCGTCTGCAGGTTGAACTTCTCGCGGTCGTCGAACAGCCTCTGGAGCACCCGGGAGGCGACGATGCCGCCGCCGCGGATGACCACCGCGCCGGGTCGGGTCTTGAGGAACTCGTAGACCTGCTCGTGCGGTTCGTAGGCGTTGACGACGTGCTGGTAGTCACCGTACTTGGTGCGGAACTCCTGCAGGTCGGGCAGGAACTTCAGGCCCGGGTAGCCGACCGCGAGGTGGACGAAACGCGAGCGGAAGATGATGCGCTTGGTCGGCGCCGCACCCTCGGGCGGGGTGACCACCGTGAAGTAGCCGCCGCCGATCCGCTTGCGGACCATGCGCACCTGGCCCTTGACGAGCATGTCCCAGTAGTTGATGCGCTTGGCCTCGCGTTCGAGGTTCTCGAAGACCGTGCCGGCCCGCGGGGTCCAGTAGTCGTTGATGATGGGCTCGCTGAAGATCTGCCACAGGTAGGCCGGGTTCTTGTCCTTCCAGGCCTCCTCCAGCGCGTAGGAGGGGAAGCCCCACAGGTTGTCGGGCCGCGAGGAGGAGTCGGAGCGGATCCGTTCACCGCGGGGGATCTGCGAGCACCGGGTGAGGAACTCGTAGGTCTGCCACGGGCGGTCGATGTTGGAGACCACGCGCATCTGCGAGGTGGGGACCCCGTAGATGCGCAGGTAGTCGACGGTCACGAAGGACCCGATGCCGCCGCCCACCGTCAGGAAGGGGATGTCGTACATCGGGATGCCGGCCGCCGCGACCAGCTGATCGGTCCATTCCGGCGTGTTCAGCAGTTCCGGGGTGAGGTCACCGGCGGAAGCCGGCGTCTGGGGGGGTGCCAATTGATGCGTCCCTTAAACTCCATGGCCAACGCGTTCGGTCGGCCAAACACTAGTCCCTATACGAGCCGAGGACGAGCAGGCCGGAGGGTTCCGGCAGCCCTGCCCTACCGGCTCCTTCGGCCGAGTATCGAGTCAGACGCATGTAAACCACATGTGGTTCGCTTAAACACCACTGAATACCCGGTTCACGTCGGACGTCGCCAGCACACCGAAGATCTCGCCGCCCCGTTCCACCAGGAGGTACTCCCCCGCGGGCGACTCGCGCATGGCGTCGATCAGCGGCTCGCCGGCGAGGTCGGCGGCCAGCACCAGCGACGGTTCGAGGCTGCGCGCCAGTGAGCCCGCCGTCACCCAGGGACGCCGGTTCTCCGGGGTCGCCTCCACCGCGACCTCGTTGAGGATGCCGGTGGGGCGGCCCTCGTGGTCGACCACGACGACGGCTCCCGCGTGAGCCTCGGCCGCCCGGCGCAGCGCCTCGGCCAGCGGCACGTCACCGGTCACCGCGATGGCCCGCCTGGCCAGGGCACGGGCGCTGACCTGCGGGATGCGGGCCCGCACCCGGGCCCCGCGCAGAGCCTGCGTGGCGCCGATCCAGATGAAGGACGACAGCAGCACCGACCAGATGATCATGGTTCCCGGTGCCTGGCCGCTCACCAGCGCCAGCCCGACGGGGACGGCGACCAGCGCGACGGCCAGCACCCGGCCCGCCCAGGCCGCGGCGACCGTGCCGGAGCCGGGGTCGCGGGTGAGCTTCCAGACCCCCGCCCGCAGCATCCGCCCGCCGTCGAGCGGCAGGCCCGGCAGCAGGTTGAAGATCCCGACGATCAGGTTGGCCACCCAGAGCTGGAGGATCAACACCCCGGCCACCGAGGCGCCGTCGACGAACTCCCCCGCGAGGAAACCGATCCCGGCCAGCCCGAGCGAGAGCAGCGGCCCGGCGAAGGCCACCATGAACTCCCTGACCGGGGTCTCCGGCTCACGCTCGATCTCCGACACGCCGCCGAGCAGGTAGAGCGTGACGCGGCGGACCGGCAGCCCGTACATCCGGGCGACCACGCAGTGCGCGAGCTCGTGCAGCAGCACCGACACGTACAGCAGCACGGCGAAGGCGAAGGCGATGAGATACGTGACCGGGACGCTCAGCTCGGGCAGGTAGAGGGCGAAGGGCTGCTGGAAGGTGTAGGTGATGAACGCCGCCACGATGAACCAGGTCGGCGAGACGTAGACCGGGATGCCGAACGGGCGTCCCATCGGCAGTCCGGGATTGCTCCGGCGCGGGCCCTGGCTGCTCACCGCTGACTCACCACTCCTTCTCTCCGCCCTCAGGCCTCGATGGTACGCGCCGCGGGGCCCGGCGCAGTCCGCAGAGGTCCCGCGGGCGCGAACTGTCGCCGGCGTGACCTACAGTGCGGTCATGTCGCCGACCGAGCCTGTGATCATCGGAGCCCTCTCGCCGTCCCGCGCGGGCGACTTCATGACCTGTCCGCTGCTCTACCGCTTCCGGGTGATCGACCGGCTTCCCGAGCCGCCGTCGCCCGCCGCGGTGCGCGGCACGATGGTCCACTCGGTGCTGGAGCGCCTGTACGACCTGCCCGCCCCCGCGCGCACCGTCGAGGAGGCGCGGGATCTGCTGGAGCCGGAGTGGCGCCGGCTCCTGGCGGAGGAGCCGGCCTACGCGACGATGTTCACCGGTGACGACGACCGCGTCCGGTGGCTGGCCGAGGCCCGGGGCATGCTGGAGCGCTACTTCGCCCTGGAGGACCCCACCCGCCTGGAGCCCGCCGAGCGGGAACTGTACGTGGAGGCCGTCCTGGGCAGCGGCCTGATGCTGCGGGGTTACATCGACCGGCTGGACGTGGCGCCCACCGGGGAGGTCCGCGTGGTCGACTACAAGACCGGCAGCGCTCCCGGGCCCGCCTTCGAGGCCAAGGCGTTGTTCCAGATGAAGTTCTACGCGCTGGTGCTGTGGCGGCTGCGCGGCTCGGTGCCGCGCCTGCTCCAGCTGATGTATCTGGGGGGTGACGGCGAGGTCCTGCGCTACAGCCCCGACGAGGCCGACCTGCTGGCCACCGAGCGCAAGGTCGAGGCGCTCTGGGGGGCGATCGAGCGGGCCCTGGAGACGGGCGAGTGGCGCTCCAGGCCCAGCCGGCTGTGCGGCTGGTGCAACTACAAGGAGCTGTGCCCGGAGTTCGGCGGCACCCCTCCTCCGGTCCCCGGGCGGCAACCGGGCGACACCGTCCGCAGCACCCGCCCGGCCAAGACCGCCAGGGCGGCCACCGACGAGCTCTGAGCGCCGCGAGACCCGCGGCCGTCCGCCCGGCCGCCCGTCCCGCCTCCTCCCGTCGGCTCCTCCGTGGGGAGGAGGGCGATATCCCCCGTACAGGGGGCGTGGTGGCATGGTGGCGACACCTACATTGACTGTGTGCGCAACACCACCGGCAGCCTGCGGGCGCGGTTCCGCGAGCATCCGCGGGCCTGTGACGCGGCCCTCGCCGTGGCGCTGGCGGTCGCCGCGGTTCCCTGCGCCTACGTCACGCCCCTGTTCGGCGCGGCGCCGCCGCGCGAGCCCGACGCCCTGAGCCTGACCCTCATCGTGGCCGGCTGCCTGTCGGCGGCGCTGCGGGGCGGCAGGCCGTTCCTGGCGCTCACGCTGGTCTGCCTGGCGCAGATCGCGCCGGCCATGACAGGGCGGAGCACCTCGCTGCTCTGGCTCGTCACGCTGGTGCTGGTCTACTCGATCGCCGCGCACCGGGGTCTGGCGGTCAGCCTGGGCGCCCCGGCCCTCGGCCTCGCCGCCCACCTGGCCTCCGCCGCGCTGGGCGGCCGGCTCGGCGACGTGCGGGCCCACCTGCCGGTCGCCGTGCTGATCGCGGCCGCGTGGATCGTCGGCCGCAACGTGCGCCTGCGCCGGGCCTACCAGGCGGAGCTGGGTGACCGTGCCCGGCGCATGGAGCGCGCTCGGGAGGCCGACCGGAGGGCGGCCAGGGCCGAGGAGCGCTCCCGTATCGCCCGGGAGCTGCACGACGTGGTCGCCCACCACGTGAGCGTGATGACCGTACAGGCCTCCGCGGCGCGGCGGGTGCTGGCCGCCGACCCGGGCAGGGCCGGCGAGGCGTTGTCGGCCATCGAGGAGCTGGGGCGGACCGCCATGACGGAGATGCGCAGCATGGTGGGCGTGCTCAGGACCGACGCGGCGCCCGCCGAGCGTACCCCGCAGCCGGGGGTGGCGGAGATTCCCGCCCTGGTCGACCAGATGTCCGAGGCGGGGCTGCGCACGCGATTGTGCGTCGAGGGCGAACCGGGGACGCTGTCGCCCGGGGTGGACCTGGCCGCCTACCGGCTGGTTCAGGAGGCCCTGACCAACAGCCTGCGGCACGCCGGCCCCCGGGCGCGGGCGTGGGTGACCCTGCGGCACGGGCCGGGCGAGCTGACGGTCCGGGTGGAGGACGACGGACGGGGGCCCGCGACCCGCGACCCGGGCGCCGGCCCGGACATCGATCCCGACGCCGAGCCGGGCGGCCACGGTCTGACGGGTATCCGCGAGCGTGTCGCCCTCTATGGTGGGATCCTGAGGATCGGCCCGCGGCCCGGGGGCGGATTCGAGGTCAATGCCCGGTTCCCCCTCAAGGACAGACGATGACGATCAGGGTGCTGCTGGTGGACGACCAGCCGCTGTTGCGCACCGGTTTCCGCCTCATCCTGGAGGCCGAGCCCGACCTCACGGTGGTCGGCGAGGCCGGTGACGGCAAGGCCGCCCAGGACCAGTCGCGTGCACTGCTGCCCGACGTGGTGCTGATGGACATCCGGATGCCCGGCGTGGACGGCATCGAGGCGACCCGCCGGATCGTGCGCGAGGCCGCCGGCGGCGCGCACGTGCCCCGGGTGCTGGTGCTGACCACCTTCGACCTGGACGAGTACATCGTGGAGGCGCTGCGCGCCGGGGCCAGCGGTTTCCTGCTCAAGGACGTCCCCCCGGACGAACTGGTGCAGGCCATCCGGGTGGTCGCGGCCGGGGACGCCATCGTCGCGCCGAGCGTCACGCGCCGTCTGCTCGACAGGTTCGGCCGGCACCTGCCCTCGGTCCAGCGGCAGTCCACCCCCGCCCGGCTCGACCGGCTGACCGAGCGCGAGCTGGAGGTGCTGCGGCTGATCGCCCGGGGCATGTCCAACGCGGAGATCGCCGCCGAGCTGGTGGTGAGCGAGACGACGGTCAAGACCCATGTCGGCAACGTGCTGACCAAGCTGGGGTTGCGCGACCGGGTGCAGGCGGTGATCCTCGCCTACGAGACCGGCCTGACCACCCCGGGCGCGCTGCCCTGACCCCGGTCGTGGCCGCCCCGGTCCCGCTCGCGTCCGTCCGGGAGGGGAGCCGGGCCCCCGCCCCGGCGCGGCCGTGAGACTGAGACGACGAGACGCCTGAAGGCCGCGGCTCGGAGGCCACGGCCGCCGGGCGTCCGTCCGGCGGCCGAAGACCGGCGGACGGTGGTCGGCGACCGGCGGTCAGCGGACGGTGGTCTTCAGCGGGCCCGGGTCCGCGGCCGTGACGTCTCCGGGGGTGAAGCCCTCGGGCGCGTTCTCCGGGAAGTGGCAGGCCACCTGGTGACCGACGGCCAGCTCGACCAGGGGCGGCTCCACCTTCTTGCAGATCTCCTGGGCCTTCCAGCACCGGGTGTGGAAGCGGCAGGCCGGCGGCGGGTTGAGCGGGCTGGGCACGTCGCCCTGCAGGCGGATGCGCTTGCGGTCCTTGCGCCGCGCCGGGTCCGGGATCGGAACCGCGGACATGAGCGCGTTGGTGTACGGGTGCATGGGCGACTCGTACAGGCTCTTGCGGTCGGCCAGCTCGACGATCTTGCCGAGATACATGACCGCGACCCGGTCGCTGATGTGCCGGACCACCGACAGATCGTGCGCGATGATGACGTAGGTCAGGTCGAGCTCGTTCTGCAGGTCTTCCAGGAGGTTGACCACCTGGGCCTGGATCGACACGTCCAGCGCCGAGACCGGTTCGTCGGCGACGATCAGCTTGGGCTTGAGGGTGAGCGTCCTGGCGATGCCGATGCGCTGGCGCTGCCCGCCGGAGAACTCGTGCGGGTAGCGGTTGTAGTGCTCGGGGTTGAGGCCGACCAGGGCGAGGATGTCCTGGACTTCCTTCTTGATGCTCTGCTCGGTCTTGATGCCCTGGATGCGGTAGGGCGCCCCGACGATGGCACCGACCGTGTGCCGGGGGTTCAGCGACGAGTACGGGTCCTGGAAGATCATCTGGATGTCCCGGCGGAGCGGACGCAACCTGGTCTGCGGCATGTGGGTGATGTCGTGACCCTCGAAGACGATCTCACCGCCGGTGGGTTCGAGCAGCCGGGTGATCAGACGGCCCATCGTGGTCTTGCCGCAGCCGGACTCGCCCACCACGCCGAGTGTCTCCCCCTTGAACACGTCGAAGGAGACGCCGTCCACGGCCCTGACCGCGGCGACCTGCTTCTTCAGGAGGCCCTTCGTCACCGGGAAGTGCTTCTCCAGGCCCCGGACGGACAGCAGCGCCTCGGGGGTGGCCGCGGTCGCGCCGTCCTTCTCAGCCGGGCTCATCTGACTCCCTCCCGCGGCTGCGTGATCTCAGGGGTGCTGCGCTCAGTGGCTCGCTCGCCGCGCTCGCTCACGTGCTCTCCATCGTCGGCTTGATCTCGTTCTCCCAGATGGACCGCCGTTCCTCACGGGGAAGGTGACAGCGGACCAGGTGGCCGCCGCCGGTCTCGGCGAGCTCGGGCACCTCCGCGGTCGCCTTGCCGCCGGTGCGGTCGGCATAGGAGCAGCGGGGGTTGAAGGCGCAGCCGGACGGGAGGTTGATCAGCGAGGGCGGGGAGCCCTTGATCGGTAGCAGCCGGTCGGTGGGCTCCCGGTCCAGCCGGGGCATCGAACCCAGCAAACCCCAGGTGTAGGGGTGCTCGGGACGATAGAAGATGTCTTCGGCCGTACCGTACTCGACGCACCTGCCGCCGTACATCACCAGGATGTCGTCGGAGAGCTCGGCGACCACGCCCAGGTCGTGGGTGATGACGATCAGCGCGGAGTTGAACTCGCGCTGCAGGTCGAGCATGAGGTCCAGGATCTGCGCCTGGACCGTCACGTCGAGGGCGGTGGTCGGCTCGTCGGCGATCAGCAGCTCGGGGTCGCAGGAGAGCGCCATGGCGATCATGGCACGCTGGCGCATGCCGCCGGAGAACTCGTGCGGGTAGCTGTCGACCCGCCTGTCGGGCTGCGGGATGCCCACCCGGCCGAGCATGTCGATCGCGTGCTTGCGCGCCACCGCCTTGCTGACGTCGTGGTGGATCTGATACGCCTCGATGATCTGCGCGCCGATCGTGTAGAACGGGTGCATCGACGACAGCGGATCCTGGAAGATCATCGCCATCTTCTTGCCGCGCAGCTTGCGCACCTGGTCGAGGGGGGCGCTCACGAGCTCCTCGCCGTCCAGCCAGATCTCACCGGAGATCCTGGCGCGGCCTCCCTTGTGCAGGCCCAGGATGCCGAGGCTGGTCACGCTCTTGCCGGAACCCGACTCGCCCACGATGCCGAGGGTCTTGCCCCGCTCCAGCTTGAACGAGAGCCCGTCGACCGACCTGACCAGGCCGTCGTCGGTGGGGAAGTGGATTCGCAGGTCGCGGAGTTCGAGGAATGCCTCGGGAGAGTCGCTCTTCACGCCAGTTTCACTCTCGGGTCCAGAACCGCGTACAGCAGGTCGACGAGCAGGTTGGCGAGCACCACGAAGATCGCGGCGAACATGGTGACGCCCAGGATGATCGGCAGGTCGCCCTGGTTGATGGCACCGACGGCCTCGTAGCCCATGCCGCGCAGGTTGAAGACCCGCTCGGTGAGCACGGCCCCACCCATGAGCTGGCCGAGGTCGAGGCCGAACACGGTGAGGATCGGCACCAGCGTCGAGCGCAGCGCGTGCTTGGTGACGACGGTCTTCTCCTTCAGGCCCTTGGCGCGGGCCGTGCGGATGTAGTCCTCGCCCATGACCTCCAGCATGCTCGCCCGCGTCAGGCGGGCGTACAGCGCGGCGAAGAGGAAGGCCAGGGTGATCCAGGGCAGCAGCATGCTTTGGAACCAGGTGACCGGGTCCTCCAGCATCCCGACGTCGCCCGTGGCCGGGAACCAGCCCAGGGCGTAGACGAAGATCGCACTGGCGAGCAGGCCGGTGAAGTTGATCGGCAGCGAGACTCCGGCCAGGGCGACCGTCATCGCGGTGCGGTCGACCGCACTTCCCTTCCGCAGGGCGGAGATGATTCCCGTCGAGACCCCTATGAGAAGCCAGAGAACCGCGGCTCCGACGGCCAGCTGGGCCGTGACCGGGATCCGGTCGAGCAGCAGCGGCCACACTTCCTGTTCGGTCTTGAAGGAGTACCCCAGGCACGGCGCGGAGCAGTGGGTGACCTCCGTGCCGTCGGAGTAGTCACGCCCCACGACGATCCCCTTGAGGAACTCGGCGTACTGGACGGGGATGGGCTTGTCCATGCCCATCTTCTGGCGGGCGCCTTCGATCGCCGCCGCGTCGGCGGTCTTGCCGACGTACATCAGCGCCGGATCTGTTCCTGTGACGACGGGCACCACGAAGAAGATGCCGAATGCCACCGCCGAGATCACGATGACTGTGATCACTGCGTTGACTAGCCGTCGGATGATGTATCCCAGCAATACGCCCGGCCTCACAGTGGCCGGTGAGGGGTCACCTCACCGGCCACCGCTGGCCTTCACCTGCCCTTCAGCATGTGCAACAGGTACGAGATTACTTACTTACCGTCGCTGACGCCCAGAGCCTGGAAGTCGACCATGCCCCACGCGGAGGCGAAGTAGACGTTGGTCAGGCGGGGGTTACGGTAGTTGAGGGCCTTGTCGAGGGCGTACGGAACGTAGAGCGCCAGGTCCATGACACGCTGGTTGGCCTGCTTGTAGTACTCCGCGGCCTTGACCGGGTCGGTCTCCGCCGAGCCCTTGTCGAACGCCTCGTTGATCTGCGGGTCGTTGACCTCGCTGTAGTTGTTGTTGCCGTTCGGCAGGATGACCCGGCCGTCGACCAGCGGCTGGAGGTAGCCGTAGCCACCCGGCCAGTCCGGGCCCCAGGCGTGCACGATCAGGCCGTAGCCCTTGGAGTGCACGTTGTCGGGCGAGCCGACCACCGAGGAGGAGAGCTTGCCGTCGTACTGGTCGAGGGTGGCCTTGATGCCCACCGCGGCCAGCGACTGCTGGAGCGCCTCGGCGGCCTTGACCTCGGCCGGGCGGTTGTTACGGACGGCGATCTTCGTCTCGAAGCCTTCCGGCTTGCCGCACGCCTTGAGGGCCTCCTTGGCCTTGTCCGGCTGCGGCTTGCCCTGCAGGCGGCCGTACGGGTCGTAGGACTCGTCCGAGCCGAGCACCGTCGAAGGCAGCATGTTGCCGCCGATGCTGCCGGCGTAGGGGCCGCCGCGCGCGTTCAGCATCGCGGTCGGGTCGGCCGCGTAGATCACGGCCTTGCGGCAGTCGATGTTGTCGAACGGCGGCACCTTCTGCGCGATGGCCACGTAGCGCAGGAAGCCCGTGGTCGGCAGGTCGGCGTTGCCCTTGAGCTTCGGGTCCTGCAGGATCTTGGCGCGGGCGGCCTGCTGGACACCGGACTGGCCGACGTCGAGGTCGGCGGTGCCGGCCAGCAGCCGGGCGTCGAGGTCGTCGGCGTTGGTGGTGATGTTGAGCTCGACCTTGTCCGGCAGGGCCTTGCGGATCGGGTCGCTCTCCTGCTTCCACTGGTCGTTGCGGACCAGCACGAGCTTCTTGCCGGGCTCGTACGACTCGAACTTGTACGGACCGGAGGAGAACGGGCGGAGGGTGTACTTGGCGCCGGTGTCCTTGGCCTGGGGCACCGGGGTGGCGCCGGGCATCGCCAGCAGGTACATGAAGTCCGCGAACGGCTTCTTCAGCTTGAAGATGATGGTCTTGTCGTCCGGCGTCTCGACGGACTTCAGGCCCAGCTTGTCCTTGTCCTTGTCCTTGTACGGACCGGGGTAGTTCTGTCCCTGGTCCAGCTGGTCCTTCAGGTAGACCGGACCGCCGGGCAGGACGTCCTGGGCGAAGACGCGCTCGATGCCGTACTTGAAGTCCTTGGAGGTGACGGGGGTGCCGTCCTCGAAGGTCAGGCCGTCGCGCAGCTTGAAGGTGTAGGTGAGCTTGTCCTCGGAGATCTCCGGCAGCTCGGCCGCGGCGTCCGGAACCAGCTTCAGGCCGTCGGGGCCCGGCTTGGTGTCGTAGGTGACGAGGTTGCGCGTGAAGTAGCGCGACATGTTCCAGAAGAACGCGTAGTAACCGCGCGCCGGGTCCCAGAAGTCGGCGTCCTGGGAGGCCCACAGGTTCAGCGTGCCGCCCTTCTTGTCGGACGGGTTCACCACACTGTCGAGGATCTTGTTGTAGCCCGCGGCCTCGACGCCGCCCGGCGCCGCCGAGTTCCCGCCGGCCGGCTTCGTTCCGGCGCTCCCGCCGCAGGCCGCGACAGCCACGCTGAGGAACGCGCCGACCGCGACGGCGGCCAGTTTCCGTGACTTGCTCATTCGGGAGTTACACCCCTTGTCTCTAGCTACCAGGAACACATTCGGTCTGTCGGGGTCAGCGCACCCGTGGGTCCAGGGCGTCGCGCAGGCCGTCTCCGAAGAGGTTGAAGGCGAGGACGGTGACGAAGATCGCCGTACCGGGAATGATCATGAAGAGCGGTGCCGTCTGGTACGTGGAGATCGCGTCCGACAGCATCTGGCCCCACGAGGGGGTGGGAGCCTTCACCCCGACGCCGAGGAAGCTCAGCGACGCCTCGGTGAGGATGTTGGTGGGGATGATCAGCGTCGTGTAGACGAGGATCGGCGCCACCAGGTTGGGCAGGATCTCCGAACGGAGGATGTGCATCCGGGTCGCGCCGAGGCTGCGGGCGGCGTCCACGAACTCGCGTTCACGCAACGTGATCACCTGACCGCGCACGATCCGGCCGATGTAGGGCCAGCCGAACAGTCCGATCACCACGATGAGCACGCCCATCCGGACGCCGCTGCCCTCAAGCCCCCACAGCTTGTCCGGCACCACCGAGACCAGGGCGATCGCGAACAGCAGCTGAGGGAAGGCGAGCAGCAGGTCCATCAGACGGCTGATCATCTGGTCGAGCCAGCCGCCGAAGAACCCCGCCATGCCGCCCATGATCGTGCCGATCAGCACCGCGACCAGCGCGGAGAGGACACCGATGAGCAACGAGACCTGGGCGCCGTAGACGATCCGGCTGAAGATGTCGCGACCCGTGGTCGGCTCGACTCCGAGCAGGTGCTCGGAGCTGATGCCGCCGAAGCTGCCGAGCGGGGCACCGGTCCCCGGGTCGACCAGGTCGTTGTTCCACTTGTCGATCGGGTGCCCGAAGAGACCAACGATGAGCGGCGCGAGAACGGCGATGAGGATGAGCAGGAAGACGACGATCGCGCCGCCGATCGCGACCTTGTCGCGCTTGAGACGCATCCACGCGATCTGGCCGAGCGAACGCCCTTCGATGGCCTTCGCGCCCACCCCTTCGATAACGGCCTCCGGCTGGGCCTCCATGGCCGTGCCGGAGACATCGAGCGGTGCGGTCATACAGTTGGCCCCCTGGATCCCAGACGACGTTGTCCGTTAACGCGTCCCCCGGGTCGGGGTGTCGCGCCGTCAGTCTACGGGCCGATATCCGTTGGCCCGTGCGCAGAATCTATGGTCTGAGCTGCGCCGACCAGTCCCCTGAGAGGCTATGTGGCTTAACTGTGATTTATGCGAAATTCATTTGTTTTGATCTGCCGGACAATGTCCAGAGAGCGTCCTGCTTGTGTCTCGAATCTGTGACACGAAGTGGACGTGACACCCGAGATCAGCCGATCCCGCGACGCTTGAGGATCTCCTCGATGTCGGAGAAGTCGTCGTCGGCGGCGGGCTTCGCGGTGGGCTTCGCCGGGGGCCTGCCGGCGGCCGGGGCCGCCGGGGCGGAGGGTCGCGGCAGCGGCTGCGTGGCGGTCGTACCCGGGGTGACGGCCTCGCCCCGCTTCCTGTCCGCCACCGCTGGAGCTGAGGGCCCGGTGGAACCGGCCGCGCTCCCGCGCCGCCCGCGCAGCACCCCGGAGACGACGAAGAGCACGGCCGACAGCCCCGTCAGCGCCACTCCCGCCCACACGAAGGGGTTGAACACCAGGCCGGTCAGGAAACCCACGATCGCGGTCCCGATCTGCCACAGGGTCGGCAGGGCGCCGGTCAGGTAGGCGGCCATCGGCAGCAGCGACCAGGCCGCCGCGCGCAGCCCCGCCGCGGCCCCCCTGCGGCGCAGCAGCAGGAAGCTCAGCACCAGCCCCGCACCGGTGACCCCGGCGCAGAGCGGCAACCACGCGATCTGGTCGAACGTCATAGCGGACCGCCCCCTCGTATCGGCTTACCCGCTTCCCATCCTGGCACGCGCGACCGCGGCGGAAGCTCCTCCGGAAGGAGGGATCATCCCCTAGGGGATGATCGGGGTGAGCCCTGATATCCGTGGACATCCGAGGCGGACGGCGGTGCCCACGTCCGGCCCGGCGAGGGGCCGGGCGGCAGATCCCGCGGCGGGCGGCGGCACACGTGTCCGCCCCGGCCGGAGAGCAGACGGCGGTAGACCCCGCGGCGGGCGGCGCGCGTGTCCGCCCGCCCGAAGGCCGGGCGGCGTCAGATCTCGCGGGCGGACAGTTCGCGCAGCGTCTCGACGTCGACCTCCAGCAGCGAGCCGACCACCAGCCGGCCAGGGGCCTCGGGAACGGGGACCACGCTCGGCACCGCCACCACCCGGCAGCCCGCCGCGGTGGCCGCGGTGACCCCGTTCGGGGAGTCCTCCAGCACGACGCAGCGGGCCGGTTCGGCACCCAGCAGGCGGGTGGCCGTCAGGTAGGGCTCGGGGTCGGGCTTGGGCCTGGCGACCTGGTCGCCGGTCACCACGTGGTCGAAGTTGTGCCTGCCGATGCTCTCCAGGCACGCCTCGGCGATCGGCCGGAGCGAGGAGGTCACCAGGGCGGTGGGCAGTCCGGCCCGGCGTACGGCGGCCAGCAGCTCCGCCGCGCCGGGCATCATCTCCACCCCGCCGGAGAGCCTGGTGATCATGCCGTCCAGCATCCAGGCCGTCACCTCCTCGGGGCTCACCCCGCCGCCCGCGACCTGGAGCATGTAGGCCACCGTGCTCGGCATGGAGCCGCCCACCAGGTGCTCCTGGTCGCCGTGGCCCCACCGGCCGCCGAGCCGCTCCATCACCTCGCTCTCGACCTCGAACCAGATCTTCTCGCTGTCCACGAGAAGACCGTCCATGTCGAAGAGAACCGCTTGCATACCTCGGAAAACCCCCTGCGGCCGGCACGGCCCCGCCCCGGTGGACGGAGCCGCGCGGTCATGATCTCGATCAGACGTTGAAGTACTTGGCCTCGGGGTGGTGGACGACCAGGGCGGACGTCGACTGCTCCGGGTGGAGCTGGAACTCCTCCGACAGCTCCACGCCGATCCGCGCCGGGTCGAGCAGCTCCATGAGCTGCACCTGGTCCTCCAGGTTGGGGCAGGCGGGGTAGCCGAAGGAGTAACGGCAGCCGGTGATGTTGACCTTGAGCATGTCCTCCAGCGACTCGTCGCCGCCGATGCCCAGCTCGGCGCGGACCCGCGCGTGCCAGTACTCGGCCAGCGCCTCGGTCAACTGGACCGACAGGCCGTGCAGCTCCAGGTAGTCGCGGTAGGAGTCCTTGGCGAACAGCTCGGCGGCGGCCTCGGAGACGCGGTTGCCCATGGTGGCGACCTGGAAGGCGACCACGTCGACCTCCCCGGAGTCCTTGGAGCGGAAGAAGTCGGACAGGCACAGGTGCCGGTCGCGGCGCTGGCGGGGGAAGGTGAACCGGGTCCGCTCGTTGCCCGCGTCGTCCAGGATGATCAGCGAGTCGCCGTCGCTGACACACGGGAAGTAGCCGTAGACGACCGCCGCCTCCAGCAGGCCCTCGGTCTGCATCCGCTCCAGCCACATGCGCAGGCGCGGCCGGCCCTCGGTCTCGACGAGCTCCTCGTAGGAGGGCCCCTCACCGCCGCGGGCGGCCTTGAGGCCCCACTGCCCCATGAACGTCGCACGCTCGTCGAGGAAGGCGGAGTACTCGGCCAGCGAGATGCCCTTGACGACGCGCTCACCGAAGAAGGGCGCCTTGGGGACGGGGTTGTCGGCGGCCACGTCGGAACGGGCCGGCAGCTCCTCCACCGGGGTCCGGACCAGGGTGGCGCCGCTCTTGACCCGGCGCTCGCGCAGCGGGGGCAGGGTAGCGCCGTCCTCGCCGCGCTTGACCGCCATGATGGCGTCCATCAGGCGCAGCCCCTCGAAGGCGTCGCGGGCGTAGCGGACCTCGCCCTGGAAGAGGTCGGCGAGGTCCTGCTCGACGTAGGCGCGGGTCAGCGCGGCACCGCCCAGCAGCACGGGATACTTGCCGGCGATGCCGCGGGAGTTCATCTCCTCCAGGTTCTCCTTCATGATCACCGTGGACTTCACCAGCAGCCCGGACATGCCGATGACGTCGGCCTTCTTCTCCTCGGCGGCCTCCAGGATGACCGACACCGGCTGCTTGATGCCGAGGTTGACGACCTCGTAGCCGTTGTTGGACAGGATGATGTCGACCAGGTTCTTGCCGATGTCGTGCACGTCGCCCTTGACGGTGGCGAGCACGATGCGGCCCTTCACCTCGCCCTCGACCCGGTCCATGTGCGGTTCGAGGTAGGCCACCGAGGTCTTCATCACCTCGGCCGACTGGAGCACGAACGGCAGCTGCATCTGGCCGGAGCCGAACAGCTCCCCGACGGTCTTCATCCCGTCGAGCAGCACGTCGTTGACGATCTCCAGCGCGGGACGCAGGGCCAGGGCCTCGTCGAGGTCGGCCTCCAGCCCCTTGCGCTCGCCGTCGACGATGCGGCGCTTGAGCCGCTCCCACAGCGGCAGCGCGGCCAGCTCCTCGGCCTTGCCCGCCTTGACCGCGGCGGCGTCGACGCCCTCGAACAGCTCCATGAACCGCTGCAGCGGGTCGTAGCCCTCACGGCGGCGGTCGTAGACCATGTCGAGGGCGACCTGGCGCTGCTCATCGGGGATGCGCGCCATCGGCAGGATCTTGGAGGCGTGCGCGATCGCCGCGTCGAGGCCGGCGTTGACGCACTCGCTGAGGAAGACCGAGTTGAGCACGATGCGGGCGGCCGGGTTGAGACCGAACGACACGTTCGACAGGCCCAGGACCGTCTGCACGTTGGGGTAGCGGCGCTTGACCTCGCGGATGGCCTCGATCGACTCCAGGGCGTCGCGCCGGGTCTCCTCCTGGCCGGTGGCGATGGGGAAGGTGAGCACGTCGATGAAGATGTCCTCCACGCGCATGCCCCAGTTCCTGGTCAGGTCCTCGATGAGGCGGACCGCGATCCGGACCTTCGCGTCGGCGGTGCGGGCCTGGCCCTCCTCGTCGATCGTCAGGCCCACCACGGCCGCGCCGTACTCGCGGACGAGGGTCGCGATGCGGTGGAAGCGCGACTCGGGGCCGTCGCCCTCCTCATAGTTGACCGAGTTGACGACCGCGCGTCCGCCGAGGGCCTGCAGGCCGGCCTCCAGCACGGCGGGCTCGGTGGAGTCGAGGACGATCGGCAGCGTGGAGGCGGTGGCGAAGCGGAACGCCAGCTCCCTCATGTCGCCCACGCCGTCGCGGCCGACGTAGTCGACGCAGAGGTCGAGCATGTGCGCGCCGTCACGGGCCTGCGCCCGCGCGATCTCCACGCACTCCTCCCAGTTCTCCGCCAGCATGGCCTCGCGGAACGCCTTGGAGCCCACGGCGTTGGTGCGCTCGCCGATGGCCAGGTAGGAGATGTCCTGGCGGAAGGGGACGCTCTGGTAGAGCGAGGCGGCCCCGTGCTCGGGACGCGGGCGGCGCGCGGCCACCTCCCGGCCGCGGACCCGCTCGACCACCCGGCGCAGGTGCTCGGGCGTGGTGCCGCAGCAGCCGCCGACGAGCGACAGGCCGTAGTCGGTGGTGAAGGCGTCGTGGGCGGCGGCCAGCTCGTCCGGGCTGAGCGGGTAGTAGGCGCCGTCGGCGGTCAGCACCGGCAGCCCGGCGTTGGGCATGCACGACAGAGGCAGGCGGGCGTGGCGCGACAGGTAGCGCAGGTGCTCGCTCATCTCGGCGGGGCCGGTGGCGCAGTTGAGGCCGATCACGTCGACGCCGAGCGGCTCGATCGCGGTCAGCGCCGCGCCGATCTCCGAGCCGAGCAGCATCGCGCCGTTGGTCTCGATGGTCACCTGGGCGATGATCGGCACGTCGCGTCCGGCGTCGGCGACGGCCCGGCGCGAGCCGATGACGGCCGCCTTGACCTGGAGCAGGTCCTGGGAGGTCTCGACGATCAGCGCGTCGGCCCCGCCGGAGATCAGGCCGGCCGCGTTGTCGTAGTAGGCGTCGCGCAGCTCGGTGTACGGCTTGTGGCCCAGGGTCGGCAGCTTCGTGCCGGGACCGAGAGAGCCGAGCACGAAGCGCGGCCGGTCGGGGGTGGACCAGCGGTCGGCCGCCTGGCGGGCGACTCGCGCGCCCGCCTCCGAGTACTCGAAGACACGCTCGGCGATGTCGTATTCGCCGAGAGCTGAAAGATTGGCGCCGAAGGTGTTGGTCTCGACGCAGTCGACGCCCACCTCGAAGTAGGCGTCGTGCACCGCGCGGACGATGTCGGGGCGGGTGACGTTGAGAACCTCGTTGCAGCCCTCGTGACCTTCGAAGTCGTCGATGGTCACGTCGTGAGCCTGAAGCATCGTCCCCATGGCCCCGTCGGCGACCATGACGCGCTCGGCCAGGACTTCACGGAAAGACGGAGTGCTTGTCATGGGGACAAGAGTACTGGGAACCGCTCGGGCGTCATCGTTCATGCGCATCGATCGGATCTTCCGCCGGTCGCCCGGCGGGCCGCCGCGACGCGTCGATCATTGCCGTCGCGCCGGGGGCGTGACGGCCTCCCGGCTGGGGAAGACATACCGGGCCGGGAGGTGCCTGGTGCCGTGAAGGGCCCCTTACCGCATAGGCTTAGCCGGATAGGACGGCGAGGCAAGAAGGAGGGGGCCCGTGATCGAGTTCGAAGGTCTGCCCGAGCTCGTCGACCCGGTGCTGATCGCCGCGTTCGAGGGCTGGAACGACGCGGGCGAGGCCTCGAGCGGAGTGATCGCGCACCTGGAGGAGGAGTGGAAGGCCAGCCCGCTGCTCTCCCTCGATCCCGAGGAATACTACGACTTCCAGGTGACCCGGCCCATCGTCGAGATGGGCGAGGGGCTGACCCGGTCCATCACCTGGCCCACCACCAAGCTGTCGGTGGCCAGGCCGCCCGGCCTGGACCGCGACGTGGTGCTGCTGCGCGGCATCGAGCCCAACATGCGCTGGCGCGCCTTCTGCGAGGAGATCATCTCGGTCTGCCGTGAGCTGGGGGTGGAGCTGGCCGTCCTGCTCGGCGCGCTGCTCAACGACTCCCCGCACACCCGCCCGGTGCCGATCGTGGGCTCGGCCACCGACGAGGGGCTGGCCAGGGCGATCAACCTGGAGCTGAGCCGCTACGAGGGCCCGACGGGCATCGTCGGCGTGCTCCAGCACGCGCTGGGCGTGGCGGGGCTGCACGCCGTGTCGCTGTGGGCCTCGGTGCCGCACTACGTGGCCCAGCCGCCCAACCCCAAGGCGACCATGGCGCTGCTGCGCCGGATGGAGGACCTGCTCGACATCCCGATGCCGCTCGGGTCGCTGGCCGAGGAGTCGCGGGCCTGGGAGCACGGCGTGGACGAGCTGGCCTCGCAGGACAGCGAGGTCGCCGAGTACGTCAAGGAGCTGGAGGAGCGCAAGGACGCGGCCGAGCTGCCGGAGGCGAGCGGTGACGCCATCGCGGCCGAGTTCGAGCGTTACCTGCGCCGCCGTGACCGTGACTCCGACGGCTGACGACCGCCGGCGAACGGTTACCACTTTGTCCTATTTTCCGCCTAAGTTCACAGCTGACCGGGCCTTTCACGGTGCCCGGGCCGTACCGGACCTCCGGAGCAACCGGCCACGCCTCCCCACCGGGAAGAGCGGGCTCCCGCAGACATCGGCGGACCGCGCGCCACGACGCCGCGCGTCTTCCGCGTGACCGCGCACGTTAGGGCAACCATGGCGACTCCACACCTCGACCCGTACCAGAAGGCTCAGGAGACGCGACGCCGCGTTCTCGAGATGGCCGTGCTGATGAAGCGCGACGAGGCGGAGAGCGCCTCCCCCGCGTCCGGGCGGGCCGCCGCGCCGGGATACGCGGTCGACATGTACCTCGCCCTCCTCCAGGACCGGCTGCCGGTGTGGCTGCGCGTCCTCGACGGCCTGATGTACCTGGTCGGCAGGGGCCGGGTGGCCGACAACCTGTTCCCCATCGCGCGGGCGGGCATCGACTACTACTCGGAGATCCAGTCCGCGGCGCTGCCCGCCTTCACCTCGCCCACGGTCACCGTGCGGTTCCGGGAGGCGATGCGCGACAGCGAGCTCGGGCCGATGGCCGAGGTGATCCCGCTCAGCGAGTATCTGGCGGCCGAGCAGCGGGCGGGCCGAGTCGCCCCGGAGGTCGACCCGGTCGCCAGCGCCCGGCTACTGCTGGCGGGGTGCTTCCACCACGCCTACCACGAGATGTTCGTCGGCGCCGATCATCTGCCGTCGCGTGACGACAGCGCCGAGGAGATCATCCGCGAGCTGAGACTGGAGCCCCGGCGGGCCTGACCGGCGGCGCTCCGGCGGGCCTGGTCGAACCTGGCCCACACCAGCGCGGCCAGGTCGGCGTCCACGCCCAGCGGCGCGGTGACCAGGTCCGCCCCGCACTCTCGCAGACGGTCGTGGAAGAACCCCGGGGCCAGCAGGTAGGAGGCCACCGCGACACGCGGCGCGGGCCCGGAGCGCAGCCGCTCCAGGGCCTCGGCGACCGGGGGGTGGCCGGTGGCGGCGAAGGCCGCCGTGACCGGGCGGGAGAGCCGCACCGCCAGCAGCCGCGCCGCGGCGCGCACGTCGGCCAACGCCGCCGGGTCGGACGACCCCGCGGCGGCCAGGATCACCGAGTCGGCGGCCCGCAGCCCGGCGGCGGCCAGCCGGCGGGCGAGGACCGCGGCCAGCAGCGGGTGCGGGCCCAGTGGGGCCGCCACGACCGCCCCGGGCCGGGCCTGCGCCACCACCGAGGGCAGGTCGATGTGGACGTGGTAGCCGCCGGCCAGCAGCAGCGGGACCACCACGACGGGGCCGGGCAGGGTGGGGAGCACACCGGCCAGCGGGGGCGAGCTGATCTCCAGGAACGCCCGCTCCACACGGACGCCGGGGCGAACGCGGCGCACCAGGTCCGTCAGATCGGCGATCGTCTCCTCCCCCCTGGCGCTGCGCGTGCCGTGACCGGCCAGGACGAGCGTCGTCACGGGGCCTCGGTCCGGTCGAAGGCGAGCCGGTAACCGCGCTTGACGACCGTCTCGACGATCCCGGCGGGGCCCAGGGCACGGCGCAGGCGGGTGACGGCCATCTCCACCGCGTGCTCGGCCGAGTCGCGGGACGGGCCGCCGGGCAGCACGGTCCGCAGCTCGGAACGGGCCACCACGTGCCCCGGCTTGTCGGCCAGGCGCTTGAGCACCGCCATCGGCGCGGGAGGCAGCGGCTTCAGCTCCCCGTCCACCACCACGGCGTGACCGCGGATCTCCAGCCGGTGGCCGCCCGCGGTCAGCCGGGTGACGCTGTGCTCGGGCAGGTGCCGGGCGAGCGTGCGGGCCAGCGCACCCAGCCGGGAGCGCTCCGGCTGCACGACGGGCACCCCGCGCGCGACCAGCGGGGCCGCGGTGACCGGGCCCACGCATGTCGCGACGACCGGCCCGGTGAAGGCGGCGACCAGCGCGTCCTCCAGGCCGTCGGCGCGGGCCGCGTTGAGCATGGCCAGCACGGCCGGGGCACTGGTGAAGGCGACCGCGTCGACCCCGCCGGAGATCGCCTGGCTGACCAGGCGGCGCAGCGGCGAGGCGTCCCGGTAGGGCAGCCAGCGGTAGACCGGCACCTCGATGACCTCCGCGCCGGCCTCGCGCAGCGCCGCTGTGAAGCCGGTCAGCGGTTCCCCGTGCAGCTGGACGGCGATGCGCCGGCCGCGCAGGTCCTGGGCGAGCAGGTACTCCTTGACCTCGTCGCACGACTCGGTGGCCGGTGTCCAGTGGTCGTTCAGGCCGGCGGCCCTGACCGCGCCGCGCGCCTTGGGCCCGCGGGTCAGCAGCCGGGCCGCACCCAGGTGGTCGGCGAGGTCGGTGGAGAGCCCCCACCCCTCGGCCGCGGCCATCCAGCCCCGGAACCCGACGCCGGTGGTGACCACCACGTCGTCGATCGGCGCCGTGAGCGCCTCGCGGGTGGCGGCCAGCAGGTCGGCGTCCTCGGCCAGCGGCACCAGCCGGATCGCCGGGGCCCGCACCACCCTCGCGCCACGCCGCTCCAGCAGCGCACAGAACTCCTCGCGCCGCCGGGTGGCGGTGACCCCGATCGTGAACCCGGCCAGCGCGTCGGGTGCGGTCTCCGGGGAGACCGCCGGGTTGTCCAGTACCGCCATGCTCATCTCTCGCTCACCATTCCTCGCTCGCTCTGCGGACGGCCCGTCCCTCGCCGGCCGTCACGACCGGTGCCCCGCCCCGGACCGGGCGGCCGGGTTCACCCAGCGCCCACCTCCACCGCCCCGTCCGCGGCGACGCGGACCGGGTAGGTCGGCACGGACACCGCGGGGTCGTCCAGGCACACGCCGGTGACCAGGGAGAACACCTGCTTGTGCATGGGCGAGGCGACGCAGGGCTCCCCCGTCCTGGTGCCCACGATCCCGCGGGACAGGACCTGGGCGCCGCTGAACGGGTCGTGGTTGCCGATCGCGTACAGGACGCCGTCGAAGGTGCGGAACAGCGCGACCTGCCGGCCGTCCACCAGGGCACACGCGCCTCGCTCGGGCAGCAGGTCGGTGTAGGAGCAGACCGGGGTCCAGCAGGTCGTCTCCAGGTCTTCGCGCAGGGCGGTCATCGGTGAAGGCCCCCTCTCCGTAGGGTGTCGTGGGTGTCGTGGGTGTCGCGGGTGTCGCGGGTGTCGCGGGTGTCGCGGACGGTGGACCGGCGGCCGGGAGGCTCTCCCGGCCTCGCGGAGCGGACGGCCGGGGCGGCCTGGGCGGGATGGGCGGTCAGGGCGGTCAGGAGCGGACCGCCTCCAGCGGGATCAGCACCGGCTTGACCTGGTCGCGTTCGGTCTCGAACCTGATCGAGGGGTCGGGGGTGCCGGGGGCGTTGACGAAGGAGACGAACCTGCGCAGCTTGTCGGGGTCCTCGATCGTGGTGCGCCACTCGTCGGCGTAGCCGGCCACGTGCCGCTCCATCTGGGCCTCCAGGTCCGCGCAGATCCCCAGGGAGTCGTCCAGGACGACCTGCCTGACGTAGTCGAGGCCCTGGTCCTCCACCCAGGCCGAGGTCCGCTGGAGGCGGTCGGCGGTGCGGATGTAGAACATCAGGAACCGGTCGATGACCCGGATCAGCTCCTCGGTGCCCAGGTCGGAGGCGAACAGGTCGGCGTGGCGCGGGGTGAAGCCCCCGTTGCCGCCGACGTAGAGGTTCCAGCCCTTCTCGGTGGCGATGATGCCGAAGTCCTTGCTCCGGGCCTCGGCGCACTCGCGGGCACAGCCGGAGACGGCCGACTTGAGCTTGTGCGGCGAGCGCAGGCCCCGGTAGCGCAGCTCCAGCGCGATGGCCAGGCCCACCGAGTCCTGCACGCCGTAACGGCACCAGGTGGAGCCCACGCACGACTTGATCGTGCGCAACGCCTTGCCGTAGGCGTGCCCGGACTCGAACCCGGCGTCGACCAGGCGCTTCCAGATCCGCGGCAGCTGCTCCACCCGCGCTCCGAACAGGTCGATCCGCTGCCCACCAGTGATCTTGGTGTAGAGGCCGAAGTCACGGGCCACCTCACCGATCACGATCAGCTTGTCGGGGGTGATCTCCCCGCCCGGGATGCGGGGCACCACCGAGTAGGTGCCGTTGCGCTGGATGTTGGCCAGGAAGTGGTCGTTGGTGTCCTGAAGGGCGGCCTGCTCCCCGTCGAGGATGTGGCCGTTGCCGAGCGAGGCCAGGATCGAGGCGACGACGGGCTTGCACACGTCGCAGCCGCGGCCGGTTCCGTGCTCGGTGATGAGCTGGGAGAACGTCGTGATGCCGCGTACCCGGACGATGTCGAACAGCTCGGCCCTGCTGTAGGTGAAGTGCTCGCACAGCGCCTTGGAGACCTCGACGCCCGAGGAGACCAGGATCCGCTTCAGCATCGGCACGCAGCTGCCGCAGGTGGTGCCCGCCCGGGTGCACGCTTTGATCCCGGCCACGTCGGTCAGGCCGTTCCCGGTGATCGCGGCGCACACCTGGCCCTTGGTGACGTTGTTGCAGGAGCAGACCTGGGCGTCGTCGGGCAACTCCATGTTCGCCGGGCCGCCGGTGAACAGCAGCTCGCTCGGCGCGCCGGGCAGGTCGCGGCCGACGAACGGCTTGAGCGTGTTGTACGGGGTGGCGTCGCCGACGCAGATGCCGCCCAGCAGGGTGCGGGCGTCGTCGCTGACGAACAGCTTCTGGTAGACGCCGCCCACCGGGTCCATGAAGGTCACGTCCAGCGCGCCGTCCATGGCGCCGAACTGGGCGACCTCCACGCCGAGCAGCTTCAGCTTGGTGGACAGGTCGGCGCGGGTGAAGACCGCCTCGCCGCCCAGGATCCGGTCCGCGGCGACCTCGGCCATGGTGAAGCACGGTCCGACCAGCCCGTAGACCATGCCGTCGTGCAGAGCGCACTCGCCGACCGCGTAGATCGCCGGGTCGCTGGTGCGCATCCCGTCGTCCACCGCGACGCCGCCGCGCGGGCCGACCTCCAGGCCCGCCTGCCTGGCCAGCTCGTCGCGGGGCCGCACCCCCGCGGAGAAGACCACCACCTGAGCGTCGATGATCTCCCCGTCCGGCTTGACCAGCCCCGAGACCCGCCCGTCCGGCCCGGCGGCGACCTCCTTCGCGCCGGCCTCGGTGTGCACGGTCAGGCCCAGGGCCTCGATGTGGCCGCGCAGCACGGCGCCGCCGCCCTCGTCGAGCTGGCGGGGCATGAGCCAGCCGCCCATCTCCACCACGTGGGTCGCGAGGCCCAGCCCGCGCAACGCGTCGGCGGCCTCCAGGCCCAGCAGCCCGCCGCCGATGACGACCCCGCCGGTGGCGCCCGCGGCGGCCTCCCTGATCGCGTCGAGGTCGTCGATCGTCCGGTAGACGAAGCAGCCCGGCAGGTCCCGGCCCGGCACCGGCGGCACGAACGGGCTCGACCCGGTGGCCAGCACCAGCACGTCGTACGGCTCGACGTGGCCGTCGGCGACGGTGACCGTGCGCCTGTCCCGGTCGATGGCGGTGACCCGGGACGACAGCCGGAGCACGACCCCCTCGGGCACCGGGTAGGTGAGGTCCTCGACGCTCCTGCCCGCCAGGTAGGAGGTCAGCGCCACCCGGTCGTACGCGGGCCGCGGCTCCTCCCCCAGCACCGTGACCCGGCCGGCGAAACCCCCCGCGAGCAGGGCCTCGACCAGGCGGTTCGACGTCGGCCCGTGCCCCACAACGACAAGCCGTGACATGGGCGTGTCCTCCTTCTCGTCCGCTTCGTTCATCGGGCCGGTCACACCGGGACCCCTTCCTGCTCGCAGAGCCAGCCGACGATGCCCTCGACGGCGTCGCGGCAGCCGCCGCAGCCGGTCGTGGCGCGCGTGGCGGCGGCCACGGCCGCCACGTCACGGGCGCCCGACTCCCAGCAGGCCCGGATCTGTCCCTTCGTCACGTTGTTGCACTGGCAGACCTTCGCCGCGTCCGGCATCCTGACCGGGCTGTCGGCGACGGCGGCACTTGCGGGCAGGCCGGGGAACAGCAGCCCGGCGCGGTCGCCCGGCAGCGGAGCCCCCCGGTCGAACAGCTGGGTGAGGGTGCCCACCGCGGCCGTCTCGCCGAGGAGGATCGCACCGACCAGGCGGCCGTCGCGGATGACGAGCTTGCGGTAGGTGCCGGCGGCCCGGTGGCTGAACCGGACGACCTCGGCCTCGTCCTCGGTCAGGTGGGTCTCGCCCATCGCCGCCAGCTCCACGCTTTTCGCCTTCAGCCGGGTGACCAGGCGCGACCCCCGGTACCGGGCGGTCTTGTCGGTCCCGGTGACGAGGTCGGCGACCACGGCCGCCTGCTCCCAGGCGGGGGCGACCAGCCCGTACACCGTGCCCCGGTGCTCGGCGCACTCGCCGATCGCGAAGACCGACGGGTCGTCGGTGCGCATCTCGTCGTCGACGACGATCCCGCGTTCCACGTGCAGCCCGGCGTCGCGGGCCAGGTCCGTCACCGGGCGGACCCCGCACGCGAGGACGACCAGGTCGGCCTCGACCGTCTCGCCACCCGCGAGCCGCACGCCGTCGTCGAGGATCTCCTCCACCACGACGCCGGTCCTGGTCCGCACGCCCAGCGTGTCCAGCGTCTGGCCGAGCACCAGCCCGGCCTCGGCGTCCAGCTGGCGTTCCATCAGGTGCCCGGCCAGGTGCAGCAGCGTCACCGGCAGGCCGCGGCCGGCCAGGCCGCGGGCGGCCTCGATGCCGAGCAGCCCGCCGCCGACCACCACGGCGCCGCGCGCGGCGCCGGCCGCCCGCAGGATGGCCCGGCAGTCGTCGAGGGTGCGGAAGGCGACCGCCCGCTCCGCCCCGGGCACCGGCGGCACCACGGCCCGGCTGCCGGTGGCGAGCACGAGCACGTCGTACGGCTCACGCCGGCCGGTGGCGGTGATCACCGCCTGGGTCTCCCGGTCGACGGCGGTCACCTCGACGCCGAGCATCGCGGTGACCCCGTGGTCGGCGTACCAGGACGGGTCGAGCAGCCGGACCTGGTCCGGCTGCATGGTGCCGGCCACCACGTTCGACAGCAGCACCCGGTTGTAGGGCTGCCAGGTCTCGGCCCCGAAGACGGTCAGCCTGGCGTGCTCGTCCCGGGCGCGGACCTCGCTGACGAGGCGGGCGCCCGCCATACCGTTGCCCACGACGACGATCCTGGTCATCCGGCACGCTCCACTCTGACGGCGCAGACTTTGAACTCCGGCATCCGCGACGCCGGATCGAGGGCGGGGTTGGTGAGCAGGTTGGCGCCGGGCCAGTGGAACGGCATGAACACCGTGTCCGGCCGGATGCCCGGGTTGACGCGGGCCGCACCCTCGGTCTCACCTCGCCTGCTGACCACCCGCAGCCTGTCGCCGGACGTCACCGCCAGGCGCTCGGCGAGGTCGGGGTGGAGTTCCACGAAGGTGTCGGCGGCCGCCGCGTTGAGCGCGGCGATCCGCCGCGTCTGCGCGCCGCTCTGGTAGTGCGCGAGCACCCGCCCGGTCGTCAGGTACAGCGGGTACTCACCGTCGACGTCCTCCTGCGGCCCGCGGTGCTCCACCGGCGTGAACCGTGCGCGGCCGTCGGGGGTGGCGAAGCGGTCCAGGAAGGGGCGGGGGGTGCCGGGGTGGTCCTCGGCCGGGCAGGGCCAGAACACCCCGGTCTCGGCGGCGATCCGCTCGTAGGTGATCCCGGCGTAGTCGGCGATCCCGCCGGCCGACGCTCGGCGGAGCTCGTCGAAGACCTCGCGGGGGTCGGCGGGGAAGCCCTCGGCCCCGCCCAGCCGCTCGGCGAGCCCCCGGAGGATCTCCAGGTCGCTGCGCACCCCCGGCGGCGGGGCGACCGCCCGGCGGCGCAGCAGCACCCTGCCCTCCAGGTTGGTCATGGTGCCGCTCTCCTCGGCCCACTGGGTGGTGGGCAGGACGACGTCGGCCGTCGCGGCGGTCTCCGACATGACGAGGTCGGAGACCACCAGCAGGTCCAGCCGGGCGAGCCGCTCGGCGACGCGGCCGGCGCGCGGCGCCGAGACCAGCGGGTTGGAACCGAACAGCAGCAGTGCCCTGGGCCCTGCCTCGGTGCCGAGCGCGTCCAGCAACTCGTACGCGGAACGGCCGGGCCCCGGCAGGGTGTCGGGGTCGACGCCCCACACCGCGGCCACGTGAGCGCGGGCGGCGGGGTCGTCGATCTTCCGGTAGCCGGGAAGCTGGTCCGCCTTCTGGCCGTGCTCACGACCGCCCTGCCCGTTGCCCTGTCCGGTGACGCAGCCGTAGCCGGAGCCCTCGCGGCCGGGCAGCCCGAGGGCGAGGGCCAGGTTGATGAAGGCGCTCACCGTGTCGGTGCCCTTGGCGTGCTGTTCGGTGCCGCGTCCGGTGAGGATCGCCGCCCGGTCCGCGCCCGCGAGGATCTCCACGGCGGCGCGCATCAGCGCGACCGGCACGCCGGTGACGCGCTCCACCCGCTCGGGCCACCAGGCCGCGACCGAGGTGCGGACGGCGTCGAACCCGTTCGTCCTGGCGGCCACGTAGTCCTCGTCGACGTGTCCCTCGGCGATCACGATGTGCAGCAGGGCCAGCGCCAGCGCGAGGTCGGTGCCGGGGGTCGGTTGCAGGTGCAGGTCGGCCTGGCGGGCGGTCGCGGTGACGCGCGGGTCGATGACGACCAGCCTGCCGCCCCGTTCCCGCATCGTGGCCAGGTGGCGGACGAACGGTGGCATGGTCTCGGCCACGTTCCCGCCGGCGAGCAGGACGGCGTCGGCGCGGGCGAGGTCGGTGATCGGGAAGGGCAGGCCGCGGTCCATGCCGAAGGCCCGGTTGGTGGCCGCGGCGGCCGAGGACATGCAGAAGCGCCCGTTGTAGTCGATCTGGCTGGTCCGCAGCACCACCCGGGCGAACTTGCCGAGCTGGTACGCCTTCTCGTTGGTGAGGCCGCCTCCGCCGAACACGGCCACGCCGTCGGGGCCGTGTTCCGCCTGGACGGCGCGGATGCGGTCGGCGACGAAGTCGAGCGCCTCGTCCCAGCCGACCTCCCGCCCGTGCAGGAGCGGGGTGGTGAGCCGCTCACCACCGGTCAGCAGCTCGCCGGCGGTCCAGCCCTTCTGGCACAGGCCGCCCGCGTTGGCGGGTATGTCGTCTCGCGGGGTGATGGCGACCGTCTCCCCCGCGGCGACGTTCATGCCGCACTGCAGAGCGCAGTAAGGGCAGTGTGTCGCCGTCCCGGCCTTCACAGGCGCCGGGGCGGGAAGTGAGATCGGCATGGGTTCGATGGTGCTTTCAGGCGGTTTCACCGCGGGGTCCCCCCTGTTACCGGTGTGCTACAAGCCACTAACCGCGTTCACACGCGAGACGAGGCGGAAGTGAGGTGTCCGTCGGCGGGGCCGGCGCCGGAGGTGAGCCGGATGCCGGTGCGGGCGCCGGGACCGGGACGGGTGCCGGTGCGGGCGCCGGGACCGGGACGGATAACGGTGCCGGTGCCGGGACGGGTGCCGGTGCCGGTGCCGGGACGGGTGCCGGTGCCGGTGCCGGGACCCGGGCGGGCCCCGCCGGCGCCGCCGGGCGTCACACCCGGGCGGCGGCCAGGCTCGGCACGGGCCCCGTGGTGCGCAGGTAGCAGGCCCAGGTGACGAGCGCGCACAGGGCGTAGAAGGCGGCGAAGGCGGCCAGTGCGGCGCCCGCTCCCCCGGTCGCGGCCAGGGAGCTGCCGAAACCCCGGTTGATGAAGAATCCACCGAAGGCACCGACCGCGGAGATGATGCCGATCGCGGCGGAGGCGTCCCGTTTGCCGACCGCCACGGCGGCCTCGTGGGCGGGCGTGCCGGGGGCGAGGCCCGCGGTGGCCTTGGCCCGGAAGATCGCGGGGATCATCCGGTACGTGGAGCCGTTGCCGACGCCGGTGGTGCCGACCAGGAGCATGTAGGCGCCGAAGAACAGGACGAAGGAGTGCTGGGCCAGGCCCTGCCAGACCAGAGCCGCCGCACCCGCCATGGCGCCGAAGTTGAGCAGGGTCACCCGTGCGCCGCCGAGGCGGTCCGACAGCCAGCCGCCGGCCGGGCGGACCAGCGAGCCGAGCAGCGGCCCCAGGAAGGCCAGCCAGACCAGGGAGGCGTACTCGGGGAACTGGCTCTTGATGAGCAGCGGGAACGCGGTGGAGTAGCCGATGAAGGAGCCGAAGGTGCCGATGTACAGGACCGACATGATCCAGGTCTGGGCCCGTCCGGCGATCCTCAGCTGCTCCCGGGGACTGGCCTTGGCGGTGCTCAGGTTGTCCATGAAGAAGTAGGCGCCGATCGCGGCGGCCAGGATGAACGGAATCCAGAACAGCCCGGCGGCGGCCAGCCCGAACGCGCCGATCACCAGCGGCATGACGAGCTGCACCGAGCTGACCCCGATGTTGCCGCCGGCCGCGTTGAGCCCGAGCGCCGACCCCTGCTTGTGCTGGGGGTAGAAGTAGGTGATGTTGGCCATGCTGGAGGCGAAGTTGCCGCCGCCCAGCCCCGCGGTGGCCGCGATGACCAGGAACACCCAGTAGGGGGTCGCGGGGTCGCTGACCGCGAAGGCCAGCAGGACCGCGGGGATGAGCAGCAGCGCGGCGCTCACCACGGTGAAGTTACGCCCGCCGAACTTCGCCGGGCCGAAGGTGTAGGGGATGCGCAACGCCGAACCGATCAGGTTGGGCAGCGACACCATCCAGAAGAGCTGGTCGGTGGAGAACCGGTAGGAGCCGAGCTGGACCGCGACGATGCTCCACACCGTCCAGATCGTGAATCCGAGGTGCTCGGCGAAGATGGAGAAGATCAGGTTGCGGCGGGCCACGTTCTTGCCGCCGGCCTCCCAGAAGGCGGGGTCGTCGGGACGCCAGTCGCTGATCCATGGCTTCGCCATCGTTCCTCCTGCGGTGTTCGGGGGTGGCATCGTCACCGCAATGTAGGAGGACGGCGTTACGCACATTCACGTTCTGTGATGGTGCACCGGTTACACGTAACTAACCGCGGAAATATGCAACCAACACGTCGCACATACGCAACAGCGTGGAAACATGGTGATCAGTTAGATCTCTCCCGGGTGAACGCCGTGGATTCCGCGGTCACGGTTGGTCCGGCCCGGCGAGGGGAATCGTCTCGGTGCCCGTCAGACATCCTCAGGGAGCGCGTGTGGCCGTCCAGCCGATCCGACTGTTCAGCGACCCGGTGCTACGCACAGTAGCGGAGCCGGTGACCGCGTTCGACCGCGAGCTGCGCGGCCTGGTCAAATCCCTCCAGGCGACCATGCGCGCCGGGACCGGGCGTGCCGGCCTGGCGGCGCCGCAGATCGGCGTCCCGGCGCGGGTGCTCGTCTATGAACTGGACGGCAAGTCCGGTCACCTGGTCAACCCCCGGCTGGAGCTGTCGGAGCGGAGGATCGTGGCCGACGAGGCCTGCCTGTCGGCGCCGGGTGTCTGGTGGCCGCTGGAACGGGCCTACATGGTCACCGCCCGCGGACGCGACATGTTCGGCAAGCCGGTCACCGTGCGGGCCCTGGGCATGCTCGCCCGGGTGCTCCAGCACGAGGTCGACCACCTCGACGGCATCCTGTTCGCCGACCACCTCCCCGACGACGAGCGGGAGCGTTTCCTCGCCTCGATCGGCTGATCCGCCCCGTCACGGCCCCGGAGCATCCGCCCGGGGCCCGTGACACGCGATCGGGTCCCCCTTACAGGGCGACCCCCAGGAGGGCGTCGACGACGTCCTTGACCAGGGTGGGGGCGCCGGGGTCGCTGCCGCCCTCGGACAGGGCCCGCTCGGCCCACTCGTCGACGGCCGCGAGCGCGGCGGGGGTGTCCAGGTCGGCGGCGATCCGGTCGCGGACCCGCTCCAGCACACCCGCGGCGTCGGGGCCGATCCCCAGCCCGACGGCCGAGCGCCAGCGCGCGAGCCGCACCTCCGCCGAGGCGAGCTGGTCGGGTGTCCACTCCCAGTCGGAGCGGTAGTGGTGCGCCAGCAGGGCCAGCCTGATGGCCATCGGGTCACTCTGGCGGCGCAGCCGGGAGACGAAGACCAGGTTCCCCTTCGACTTGGACATCTTCTCCCCGTCGAGGGCCACCATGCCGGCGTGCACGTACGCCTTGGCGAAGGGCCACTCCCCGCACGCCACGTGGCCCTCGTGCGCGCCGCACTCGTGGTGCGGGAAGATCAGGTCAGAGCCGCCGCCCGCGACGTCGAAGCCGCTGGACAGGTTGGCCAGGGCGATGGCGGTGCACTCGATGTGCCAGCCGGGCCTGCCCCGGCCCAGCGGCGAGGCCCAGGACGGCTCCCCCGGGCGCTCCGCGCGCCACAGCAGCCAGTCGAGCGGGTGCTTCTTGCCCGGCCGGTCCGGATCGCCGCCGCGCTCGCCGGACAGCGCGATCATCTGCTCCTCGGAGTACCCGGAGACCGCGCCGAACTTGGGTGCCGCGGCGACGTCGAAGTAGACGTCGCCGTCGAGGTCGTAGGTGGCCCCCTTGTCGCGCAGCAGCACGACGAGCGCGGCCACCTGGTCGATCGCCTCGGTCACCCCGACGTACTCGCGGGGCGGGATGATCCGCAACGCCTCCATGTCGGTCCGGAACAGTTCGATCTCACGCTCGGCCAGCTCCTGCCAGTCGACACCGGTCTCCTCGGCGCGCTTGAGCAGGGGGTCGTCCACGTCGGTGGCGTTCTGCGTGAAATGCACCTCGTGGCCGGCGTCCCGCCACGCCCGGTTGACCAGGTCGAAGGCCAGGTAGGTGTTGGCGTGGCCCAGGTGGGTGGCGTCGTACGGAGTGATGCCGCAGACGTACATCCGTGCCGTCGGGCCCGGCCGGGTGGGAGCCACCTCTCGTGCGGCGGTGTCGTACAGCCGCGGCGGGGCACCGGTACCGGGAAGCCGGGGAACCTTCGGCGCAGACCACGATCTCATCTGAATCCTTCCAACATGGGCCCCCGGCGCGGGGGAGGCACGGCACGGCGCCGCGCGGGTCGGTGACATGCTCTGCGGTGACGACCAGGTCACCGCCTTCACAACGGGCGTCGCCCCCGCCGCCGGACCGGCGGAGAGGCGACAGGCCCGCGGAGTCGACGGACGGCCCCGGCGGCGCTTCCACTCGTCTTAACCTCCGGAGCTCGCCGGATCATTCCGGGATGACCGTTCGGAAAGCCGCCGGGTCACGCGGGTCGGCGGTGAAGTCGTAACGCACTTCCGTCGAGGTCAGGGCCACCAGGGTCACCGAGAGGGAGCCGTAGGCCCGGCCGTCGGGCAGCTCGTGGTGGACGATCATGGCGCGCGGGTCCCCGGCGGGCACCCCCGCACCGGTGGCGAGCCCGTACCACTCCGTCCAGGGGCCGCCGATCCCGGAGGGACGCCGGGCCCCGGCGAACAGGGGGCGGAAGAAGGCGACCCGGTCGTTCTCCTCGCCACGTTCCCAGCCGCTGTTGACGATCATGTGGGTTCCGGGCGGGAGGTCGTCGTACTCCAGGGTGATCCCGTCCCAGTGCCAGAGGCGGGCGCCGCCGGCGTCGGCGCGGAGCAGGTGGAAGGGGTCGTAGCCGGCCACACCGCCGGCGACGGGCTCTCCCCCGGACGCGGCGAGAAGCGGCAGGTCGCCGCGGGACCGGCGGGCCTGTGGGTCGGCCAGGACGCCGTGCCCGTTGAGCAGCGCGCCGATCCGCCTGGCCGCGGGGTCGACGGCCAGCCAGGTGCCACCCGCCTCCAGGTCGCGCCCGCCGACGAGACCGGGCCAGTGCTCGGCGGGGGGAGCCCACGGCCGGTGGGTGAACTCGTCACGGACACCGATCACGATCATGGGGATCTCGGCGCTCGGGTCGATGCTGACGGCAACCGTGCACATGCCGGGAGGCTACAACGCCGACCGGCCGCGGCTCCGGGCCGGGGGGCGATCAGGCGGGAGCGGTCGGACGGGAGAGACGATCGGACGGGGCGATCAGGCGGGAGCGGTCGAATGGGAGGGACGATCGGGCGGGAGAGGGCCGGTCAGATGGGGGGCCAGGGGATGGCGGGCCATTCCTTGGACGGGAGAGGGTGCAGGCCGGTGTCGAGGAGCCTGCGGACCCGTGCCCACGTCGCCTCCACCTCGGGCAGGGTCAGCAACTCGCGCAGGCGACGGCCGAGGGTGCCCCGGTCGAGGTCGCGTTCGAGGCGGGCGAGGACGTTCATGGCCTCGCGGGGCAGGGGCTTGCCGCGCCACTGCCACAGGACGGTGCGGAGCTTGTCGTCGACCGAGAAGGAGACCCCGTGGTCGACGCCATGGACGTGGCCGTCGGCGAGCGGCAGCAGGTGACCGCCCTTCCGGTCGGCGTTGTTCACGACCGCGTCGAAGATCGTCATCCTGCGCAGCGCGGGATGACGGCTGCGGATCAGCGCCATCAGGTCGGCCTCGGGGTCGGTGTCGACCCACAGCTGGCACATGCCGGGGCCGAACGGCCCGTCCCGGTAGACGGTGGGCGGCACGATCCGCCACCCGGTCGCGGCGGAGACCTCGTACGCGGCGACCTCGCGGGCGGCGAGGGTGCCGTCGGGGAAGTCCCAGAGCGGCCGCTCACCGCGTACGGGCTTGTACACGCAGGCGGTCGAGAGGGAGCCGAGGCTGACCGAGCAGTAGAGCGTCATGTTGGTCGCCTCGACGAGACGACCGGCCACCTCGATCCGGCCGTCGCGGAGCAGGCGCAGGGCGGTCACGTCGTCCAGCCCCGCGGCGGGGGCGGCGCTCAGCGTCGGCTCGCTCTCGGCACTCATTCGCCTCCTCCAGCGGACGTGACGCCGCCTCGGTAACCGTTGAGCCGTACGCAGACGTGCCCCTCGGGGTCGAGGGGCTGAGCGCAGAGCGGGCAGGGCGGGCGGCCGGCCGCGACGAGCGCCAGGGCCCGCCGGGTGAAGGCCCTGGCCGCGGCGGGGCTGATGTGCACCCGCAGCACCGTGGGCTCCTCCTCCGGCTGCTCCTGCGCCTCCTCGTCCTCGACGACGGCCTCCTGGGCCTCGATGACGACCTGGGCCGCCTCGGCGTCCCAGGCCAGGGCCATCGTGCCGACGCGGAAGTCTTCGCTGATCGGCAGGTCGAGCGGGGCGTTGTCGGTCAGGGCCGCCGGAGCGACGGCGGGCACCTGGGCCGTCCCGCCGCTGCGCCGCAGCACCTCGTCGAGCAGTTCGTCGAGGCGGTCGGCGAGCGCGGCCACCTGGAACTTCTCCAGCCCTACGGTCGTCAGCCTGCCCTGACCGCGGGCCTGCAGGAAGAATGCTCGTGATCCCGGTTGCCCCACGGCACCGGCCACGAACCTCTCGGGTGGGTCGTAGTCGAAGACCGGCATAGCCTGACCTTACGTGGTCCCGGATCCGCCGCCGACCGCGGCGTCGCTCACGGTGAGGTTTTCTCCCCCGTCCGCGTCCGCCGAACCTTCCGCCGGACGCAATCCGGTCACATCTCCGCCCACGTCGTTGAGCCGCAGGACGAAGGGCCGCAGCGGGGTGTAACGGATGGCGGTGAGCGAGGCGGGATCGGCCGTCACCCGCTGGAACTGGTCCAGATGCAGCCCGAGGGCGTCGGCCACGATGGCCTTGATCACGTCTCCGTGGCTGCAGACGAGGTAGACGGCCTTGGGGCCCAGACGCTCGTTCCACTCCCTGACCGCCGCCACGGCACGGTGCTGGACCTCGGGCAGGGATTCTCCCCCGGGGAACCGCGCGGCGCTGGGATGAGCCTGCACGACGGGCCACAGGGGGTCCTTGGCGAGCTCGGCGATCGGCCGGCCGGTCCAGTCGCCGTAGCGGCACTCGCCGAAGCGCTCGTCGGTCGTCACCTCCGTCACGCGGCCCGCGGCGACGGCCTGGGCGGTCTCCCGGCAGCGCTCCAGGGGGCTGGAGACGATCGCGTCGAGCTCCAGGGACGCCAGCCGCGCGCCGAGCGCCTCGGCCTGGGCCCGTCCCGCGTCGTTGAGGTGGACGTCCGGGGTCCAGCCCGCGAGGACCGGACCGGTGAGGTGGGTGAGGCCGTGTCTGGCCAGCAACAGGGTCGTCACGCGGGCAAGTCTTGCAGCCCTGGCTCCACTCCTTTCAGGGGACCGGGCGGTAATCTGGCCGGATCATGGAGCAGCGCTATGTGGGCCGGAGCGGCTTGTCGGTGTCCCGCCTCGGGCTGGGGACGATGACGTGGGGGCGTGACACCGGCGCGGAGGAGGCCGCGGCGCAGCTTCGTACCTTCGCCGAGGCCGGCGGCACGCTCATCGACACCGCCGACGTCTACTCGGGCGGCGACGCCGAGCGGCTGCTCGGCCGGCTGCTGCGTGAGGCGGTGCCGCGCTCGGAGCTGGTGCTGTCCACCAAGGCCGTGCTCACCCCGGCGGGCCGCAGGCCCCGCGACGCCTCCCGCAGGCACCTGATCGCCGCCATCGACGCCTCACTGAACCGCCTGGGGGTCGACGAGGTCGACCTGTGGCAGTTGCACGCCTTCGACGCGGACGTCCCGCTGGAGGAGACCCTGGCCGCGGTGGACGCCATCGTGTCCTCGGGACGGGCCGCGTACGCGGGGGTCTGCGACTACACGGGCTGGCAGCTCGCCGCGGCGGCCGTCGGGCAGCGGGCGGTGCCCGGCCGGGCGCCGATCGTCGCCGCCCAGGTCGAGTACTCGCTGCTGGCCAGGGACGCCGAACGCGAGCTGATCGCCGCCGCCGAGTACGTCGGCGCGGGAGTGCTGGCCTGGTCGCCGCTCGGACGCGGGGTCCTCACCGGCAAGTACCGCACCGGCGTCCCCGCCGACTCCCGCGCCGCGACCCCGCACTTCGCCGACTACGTCCGGCCCTACCTGGACGAGCGGTGCCGCCGGGTCGTGGAGTCGGTGACGACCGCGGCGGACGGGCTCGGCGTCTCCCCCCTGGCGGTCGCCCTGTCGTGGGTGCGCGACCAGCCCGGGGTGTCCGCCGCCGTCGTCGGGGCTCGCACCCACGCGCAGCTGACCGGGGTGCTCCAGGCCGAGGAACTGACGCTGCCGATGGAGATCCGGGAGGCCCTCGACGACGTCTCGGCCGAATGAGCGACGCTGTGTCAGGCCGCCGTCGATCGGTCCTGTCCGGGCCCGGCCCCGGGCCGCCGACGGTCACACCGCCGGCTGCCTCCACCACGGGATCCGGGCGTGGAAAGGCCGTGCCTCCGCCGTAGATCAGAACGAGATTAGGTCTCGCGTATCACTACTCGATACCGAATCGCAACTTTCCGTGGAAAAACCGGGCCTCCCCACAAAACTGTCAAACGGGTGCCGGAGGGGGCGCCCGGACGCCGGTCGGAAGCCATGACCGGAGTCTGGACGGGGGGAGGAAGCGGCGTGCGAACTGCGATGTCCGCCGGAGTGCTGGCACTGACGCTGGGCGGAGGCGTGAGCGCGTTCGCGGTGGTCCCCGCGCTCGCCGCACCGCGGGCGATCGCCACCCCTTGGGGGGTCGCCGTCACGCGGGCGGGGGTCACGCACGAGGTGACGCACGAGGTCACGCACACCGGGACGGCGACAGACCCAGGCCCGGGTTCGGGCTCAGGTCCGGGCAAGGGGACAGGTGCGTTACCGGGCGCCGGCCCGGCGTCTCCGGTGGGGGACGAGCGCTCACCCGGGGCGGCGACGACCCGCGGCCGGCCGGGCACCGCACACGACGACTGCCGGAGCGCCGGACCTCTCGCCGCCGTCACCGGCGTGCTCTGCGCGGCCGCGGACGACGCCGGGAACGCCCTCGGCACCGCGAACGCTCCCGACACCGCGAACGCGCACCGCGCCGTGGAGACGCACACCGCCGCGAGCACCCGCTCCACCGCGGACACCCACGCCGCCACGGACACGCACCGCACCGCGGACACGCACTCCACCGTGAGCGGTTCCGCAGATCCGGACGACGTCGAGGGCACCGACGACCCCGGTCGTGCGGACGACCCCGCCGACGCGGGCGGTCTCGGCGACGTGGGCGGCACGCTCGGCGACATCCTGGACGGCGTGGTCGACGGGCTCACGACCCGCGGCGCCGACGGCGCGAGGCCGGCCGGAACGGGCGCTCCCGGCACCACGGGCCCGGGCGGCGCGGAGGCCGCAGAGGCCGCGGAGGCCACGGGCGGCGCGGACGCGGACGACGCCGGGGACCGGACGACCGCCGAGCCGTCGCCGGAACTCGGCGCTCCGTTCGGCGCCGGGGAGGCGTCGGACGGCGGATCGCCGCCCGAGACCGCGAACACGCTCTGCGCGCCGCCCGCGGCCACCGCCGGCTGCACCGGCCGGCCGGAGACTCACGCACCCCGCAGGGGCACCGGGCCGGACGGCCCGCCGATCCCCGACCCGTCGCGGACGCGCCGGCCCGGCCTGCCCCGGAAGGACGCGGTGGCGCCGCCCAGCGGACCGCCGACGTTCACGGGACCGTTCCAACCGTCCGGCGGGACCGGGGCGGCGCGGAACCGCACGGCCACCGGAGACGAGGATGATCCGGCGGCCTCCGGGCCGTCCACCCGGGTCGACGCCGAGGCGCCCCGGGTGGAGCTGCTGTGGCCGGGCCCGCTGATGGAGAAGTTGCACCGGCAGATGCCCCAGCGGCGGCAGGTGACTCCCAGCCGGCCGTCCGACTGGCCGGGCACCGTCCTGACCGCGGCACTGCTCGTCGTCGCGATCTTCGCGGTCCGCCTGCTGTACGGCAGGGAGAAGGGGTCGATCCCGTTCGAGCCCGTCTCCCCCAACCGCCACCGGGTGGCGTAGCCCCCCGCCGGGAGTGGGGCCCCCGGCCCCGGGGCCTCGCGCCGGGCACGGGAAGGGCGGCGTCCTCACCGGGCCGAAAGGCCGGGCCCCGGCAGCCCGAAGGCCCCCGCCCCGGCCGGTCTCCGGCGGGGCGGGGGCCTTCGGGCCGGTCGTGTCAGGCGCCGATGGCGTGGACGCCGCCGTCGACGTGGACGATCTCACCGGTCGTGGCGGGGAACCAGTCGGACAGCAGGGCGACGCACGCCTTGGCGGCCGGGACGGGGTCGTTGATGTCCCAGCCGATCGGGGCCTTGGCGGGCCAGCTCTCCTCGAACTCGCTGAAACCCGGGATGCTCTTGGCGGCCATCGTCCGGATCGGGCCGGCGGCCACCAGGTTGACCCGGATGCCGTGCTTGCCGAGGTCACGAGCCAGGTAGCGGGAGCACGACTCCAAGCCGGCCTTGGCCACGCCCATCCAGTCGTAGACCGGCCACGCCCTGGTGGCGTCGAAGTCGAGGCCGACGATCGAGCCGCCTTCCTTCATCAGCGGGAGCGCGGCCACCGCGAGCGACTTGAACGAGTACGTGGAGATCTGGACGGCGGTCGCCACGTCCTCCCACGAGGTGTTCAGGAAGTTGCCGCCGAGAGCGGTCTGCGGCGCGAAGCCGATGGCGTGCACCACACCGTCGAGACCGCCCAGGTGCTCGCCGACCCGCTCGGCCAGGGAGTCGAGGTGCGCGGTGTCGGTGACGTCGAGTTCCAGCACCGGCGGCGGCTCGGGAAGCCGCTTGGCGATGCGCTCGACGAGGCTGAGCCGGCCGAAGCCGGTGAGCACGACCTGCGCACCCTCCTCCTGGGCCAGCCTGGCCACCGAGAAGGCGATGGAGGCGTCGGTCAGCACCCCGGTGACGAGGAGCCGCTTTCCTTCGAGGATTCCCATCAGTGCCCCATTCCCAGGCCGCCGTCGACGGGGATGACGGCCCCCGTGATGTAGGCGGCGTCTTCGCCGGCCAGGAATCTGACCACGCGTGCGATCTCGTCCGGGCTGGCGTATCGGCCCAGGGGGATGTTCTTGCGGATCTGCTCCTGGTACGCCTCGTCCAGGGCCGCCGTCATGTCGGTCTCCACGAACCCCGGGGCGACCACGTTGACCGTGATGCCGCGCGAGCCCAGCTCCCGGGCCGCCGACCGGGCGAAGCCGATCAGGCCCGCCTTGGAGGCGGCGTAGTTGGTCTGCCCGGCGGAGCCGAGCATGGCCACCACGGAGGAGATCAGCACGATGCGGCCGCGCTTGAGACGTAGCATGCCGCGCGTGGCGCGTTTGGCGACCCGGTAGGCGCCGGTCAGATTGGCGTCGACGACGTCGGTGAAGGTCTCCTCCTTCATCATCGGCAGCAGTGTGTCCTTGGTGATGCCCGCGTTGGACACGAGCACCTCGACCGGGCCGTGCTCGGCCTCGACCTTTCCGAACGCGGCGTCGACGTCGGCCGCGCTGGTCACATCGCAGCGCACGCCGAACAGCCCCTCGGGGGGCTCGCCGGAACGGTAGGTCACGGCGACGGCGTCACCGGCTTTGGCGAGTTCGCGGGCGATCGCGAGGCCGATGCCGCGATTGCCGCCGGTTACGAGAACAGATCGAGCCATGACCTGACGCTATCGGCTACCGGGGGGTAAACCTCTTGTCCGGGAAGAACAAGATCACAGGGTTAGGATCGTTGACATGCGCCAGATCGACCCCGATTTCCTCGCCCTGCCGCTGCGGCGGCTGGCCGACGCGGCTCTGCAACGTGCCCGCGACCTGGGTGCCGAGCACGCCGACTTCCGGCTGGAGCGGGTCCGTTCGGAGACCCTGCGCCTGTCCGACACCGCGCTGGAGGGGTCCGTCGACGCCGACGACCTGGGGTTCGCGGTGCGGGTCGTCAGGAACGGCACCTGGGGTTTCGCGTCCGGCATCGAGCTGACCGCCGAGGCGGCCGCCGAGGTCGCCGAGCAGGCGGTGCGGGTGGCGGCCGTGGCCGCGGCGATCAACCGCGAGCCGGTGGAGCTGGCGCCCGAACCGGTCCACGCCGACGTCACCTGGGTCTCCTCCTACGAGGTCGACCCGTTCGACGTGCCTACGCGCGCCAAAGTGGCCCTGCTCGCCGACTGGTCGGGCGGCCTGTTGAAGGACCCCCGGGTCGACCACGTGCGGGCCTCGCTCCGGCAGGTCAAGGAGCAGAAGTTCTACGCCGACACGGCGGGCACCGTCACCACCCAGCAGCGGGTGCGGGTCCACCCCCAGCTGGAGGCCACGAAGGTGCTCGACGGCCGCTTCGACTCGATGCGGACGCTCGCCCCGCCGACCGGCCGGGGGTACGAGTACCTCACCGGCACCGGCTGGGACTTCCCCGGAGAGCTGGAACGCATCCCCGAGGAGCTGGCGGAGAAGCTCCGGGCCCCCTCCGTCGAGGCGGGGCGGTACGACCTGGTGATCGACCCGTCCAACCTGTGGCTGACGATCCACGAGTCCATCGGACACGCCACCGAGCTGGACCGGGCCCTGGGCTACGAGGCGGCCTACGCCGGCACGAGCTTCGCCACCTTCGACCGGCTCGGTGAGCTGGTCTACGGCTCGCCGGCGATGAACGTGGTCGGCGACCGCACGACGGAACACGGCCTGTCCACGATCGGCTACGACGACGAGGGCGTGGCGACCCGGGAGTTCGACATCGTCTCCGGCGGGGTGCTGGTCGGTTACCAGCTCGACCGGCGGATGGCGCTGCTGAAGGGCCTGGGCGCCTCCAACGGCTGCGCCTTCGCCGACTCCCCCGGCCACACGCCGATCCAGCGGATGGCCAACGTCTCACTGCGGCCGGTGCCCGACGGGCCCACGACCGGGCAGCTGATCTCCGGGGTCGACCGCGGCATCTACGTCGTGGGTGACAAGAGCTGGTCCATCGACATGCAGCGGTACAACTTCCAGTTCACCGGCCAGCGCTTCTACCGCATCGAGAACGGCAGGCTCGCCGGGCAGGTGCGTGACGTCGCCTACCAGGCCACGACCACCGACTTCTGGCGGTCGATGGAGGCGGTCGGCGGGCCCGGGACGTACGTGCTGGGTGGCGCGTTCAACTGCGGCAAGGGCCAGCCGGGGCAGATCGCCCCGGTCAGCCACGGCTGCCCGAGCGCGCTCTTCCGTGACGTGCGCGTGCTGAACACCCTCCGGGAGAGCGGCGGTTGAGCGCGTACGACGGCGGGGCGGCGAAGAGGACTGCACGGTGAACGGCTCGGCGAGCCGGCGGGAAGGAAACGGGATGACCCCTCAGGAGATGATCGAGAAGGCGCTCGACCTCTCCACGGCCGACGACACCGTCGTGATCGTGGACGAGGGGACGACCGCCAACCTGCGGTTCGCGGGCAACACCCTGACCACCAACGGGGTGTCCCGCTCCTCGCGGATCACCGTGATCTCGGTCGCGGGCCGGGGCGTGGGCGTGGTGTCGCGGGCGGCGGTCCGGCCCGAGCAACTGGAGGACGTGGTCGCCGCGGCCGACCACGCCGCGGAGGACGCCCAGCCGTCCGAGGACGCCCGCCCGCTGCTGGACGGCGGGCGTTCGGGCGACTGGGACGCCCCGGCCGACGCCACCTCGATCGAGGTGTTCGGCTCCTTCGCCCCCGGTCTCGGTGAGGCCTTCGCCGCGGCCGAGGCGGGCGGACGCAGGCTGTACGGCTTCGCCGAGCACCTGGTCACCACGACCTTCGTGGGCGCCTCGACCGGCACCCGGTTGCGGCACACCCAGCCCACCGGCCGCCTGGAGCTCAACGCCAAGTCACCGGACATGCGGCGCTCGGCGTGGACCGGCGTGGCCACCCGTGACTTCGCGGACGTCGACGTGGCGGCCCTGGACGCCCTGCTGGCCCGGCGGCTGGAGTGGGCCAAGAACCGGATCGACCTGCCCGCGGGCCGGTACGAGACGCTGCTGCCGCCGTCCGCCGCGGCCGACCTGATGATCTACCTGTACTGGACGGCCGGGGCACGCGACGCGATGGACGGGCGTACGGTCTTCTCCAAGCCGGGCGGCGGCACCCGCGTCGGGGAGCCGCTGTCGGCGTCGCCGGTGCGGCTGTACAGCGATCCGGCGGCGCCGGGCATCGAGTGCTCCCCGTTCGTGGTGGCGCGCTCCTCCGGCCGGACGGAGTCGGTGTTCGACAACGGCCTGCCGCTGGCGTCCACCGACTGGATCGCCGACGGCCGCCTGGCCGCTCTCCTGCAGACCCGGTACTCGGCGGAGCTGACCGCCCTGCCGGTGACCCCGACGATCGACAACCTGATCATGCGGGGTCCCGGGGACGGCCGGTCGCTGGAGGAGATGGTCGCCTCCACCGAGCGCGGGCTGCTGCTCACCTGCCTGTGGTACATCCGCGAGGTCGATCCGCAGTCGCTGCTGCTGACCGGGCTGACCCGTGACGGCGTCTACCTGGTCGAGAACGGCGAGGTGGTGGGCGAGGTGAACAACTTCCGCTTCAACGAGAGCCCGGTCGACCTGCTGCGCCGGGTCACCGAGGTCGGGGCCTGCGAGCAGACCCTGCCGCGCGAGTGGAACGACTACTTCACCCGCGCGATCATGCCCGCGCTCCGGGTGCCCGACTTCAACATGTCGACGGTCAGCCAGGCCAGTTAGGGCCGCATCAGGCAACGTTCGTCCCGTTGATCCCGACTACGCGGTCAAGAAGGCCCGCATCGAGCACCTGTACGCGATCGCCGACGGCGAGGTCGTCTCCACATCACGTCCTGCTTGGCGCGGGCCGGAACCGCGATCGCCTGAACGGGTTCGGAATCAGTCGGCGAGGCCGATGACGGGCGGCGTCGGCACGCAGAACCTCCGCCGGCGTCGCCGCGTCGGCGTGGTCAGCCTTGGCCCGGGCGACGCTATGACGCTCCTGATGACGGGCGACCGAGAGCGAGTTGATCGCCTGTACCGTGCGGCCGGTGGCGCGCAGTGAGTAAGCCCGCCTTACCGCTGAGTAAGTCCGCCTTACCACGTGCCTACGGCAGTCGCGCCGCAGAGCAAGCCGGTACGTGAAGCGGAAGACGCATGCTGGGCGCCATGACCATTCGTCGATTCGGTACGTTCGCCTCGCGGCTGGGAGCCGCGACCCTGGCCGCCGCGCTGCTCGCGGCGAGCCCCGCGACCGCCACCGCGGACGGCGGCCTCGACCGGCAGCGGCTGCGCCGGACGCTGGACGCCGTGCACGAGGCCGGCATGTACGGCATCTATTCGAACGTCGTGGACGGCCGGCGGAGCTGGAAGGGTGCCGCAGGCGTCGCCGACGTCGAGACCCGCCGCCCGATGCGTCCCGAGATGGCGCACCGGGCCGGGAGCATCACCAAGTCGTTCGTTGCGGTGGCCGTGTTACAGCAGGTCGGCAAGGGCACGATCGAGCTCGATGCCCCCGTCGGCCGCTATCTGCCGGATTTGATCCCGGGTGAGCGCGGGCAGCAGATCACCGTACGCATGCTGCTCAACCACACCAGCCACATCGCCAACCACACCGAGGTGATCTTCTCGACGGTCGAGAGCCTGGACGCCAACCGCTTCCGTACCTTCCTGCCGGAGGAGCTGGCGCGGGCGGGACTCGACGCCCCCGCGACCGGGCAGCCGGGGGCGACACCCGGGGTGTACTCGAACACGAACTTCGTCATCGCCGGCCTGCTCCTGGAGAAGGTGACGGGCATGAGCGCCGAGCGGTACATCACCCACCACGTCTTCCGGAAGGCCGGGCTGCGGCACACGTCGTTCCCGCGTACGCCGTACCTGCCCGGGCCGAACTCCAAGGCGTACGAGGCGCTCTTCGGGTTCTTCGACCCGCCCAAGGACTACAGCGTCTACAACATGTCCTGGGGCTGGACCTCGGGTGCGGTCGTCTCGACGATGGAGGACCTCAACCGCTTCTTCCGGCTGCTGCTGCGCGGCGAACTGCTCGACGCGGCCCTGCTCGCCGAGATGCAGAAGACCGTGCCCATCCGGTCGTTCTCGGGCGCCGTGGCCGACTATGGTCTCGGGATCTTCCCCCTCGACCTGCCGTGCGGCAGGTTCTGGGGGCACGACGGGAGTGTCCCCGGCATGCAGACCTTCGCGTTCTCCGATGCCGACGGCGGCCGCCAGTTCGCTTTCGGCATCAACCTGAGGAATTACCAGCAGCTCGATGAGAACGGTGGTCCGGTCGCGCACGCCATCGACTTCGCGATCGGGGACCACCTGCTGGAGGCGGCGTGCGGGCCCGACGCGGGGGCGGCGACCAAGGCGGCGCGGCCGCTTTTGCCGATCGGCGTGGACGGGGGCACGGCCGCACCGTCCGGTGCCGGTGGACGGCCCGGCACCGGACGGGAGTGAGCGGGCGGGCCCGGTGCGCGGGGCCGGTCAGTCGTCCTCCAGGCGGAACCCGACCTTCATCCCGACCTGGAAGTGGCCGATCTCCCCGTCCACGATGTGTCCTCTGATCTCGGTCACCTCGAACCAGTCGAGGTGACGCAGGGTCTGGGCCGCGCGGCGCACCCCGTTGCGGACGGCGGCCTCGACGCTCTCCCCCGAGGTGCCGACTATCTCCGTCACCCGGTACGTTCGATCTGTCATCTCATCGTCCTTCCCGGAAAGACGTGGTCACATGACAGTTCGCCTCCTCCCGCCGCGAGGCATACATTGGGAATCGTGAGGGGATTGCGCAAGCACCCGGTGGTCCATCAGGTGACGGACGCCCAGCCCTCCCTGACCGAGGACATCGGCAGGCGCGAGAAGAGCTATCTGATCAAGATGGGGATCCGCCTGCTCTGCCTGATCCTCGCCTTCACCGTGCCCGCCCCGCTGCCCGTACGGCTGCTGCTGTTCGCCGGCGCCATCTTTTTGCCATACGTTGCCGTGATCGGGGCGAACGCACCCTCCCGCGCGACTCCCTCAGCCTTCGACATGGACGATTCCGGGCAGAGCGAGATTCCACGCCACCGACGCGAGATCGGGTCGTGACTAAGTCTTGACGCATCCCAAGGGCTAGAGGTGTACGCTTTAACCAAGTGCCCTGGTCCCCCGTCGGGGCACTGGTGCCGGCGTTCCGGGCCCCCGTCGGAACGCCGATGAAGCGGCGCCGGGTGGTTTGCCCCCGTAACCACCCGGCGCCGCCTTTTTTGTGGAGTTTTTTCTTCGCCGTGCCGATCCCGCCGGCACGGTCCCGCGTCCTCGCGGGGCCGCCATCCGCCCGTCACATGTGGCCGCGGCTCCTCACGCGTCGCCGAGGGTCTCGGTGGTCGCCCGTTCCCAGTTGCGCGCCAGCGTGGTCAGCCGCTCCACGGCGTCCGCGGGCGCCGTGCCCGCCCCCTGGGCCAGGCCCAGCAGGTAGGCCGTCAACGGGGCGGCCGGGCGGGCCACCCCGTGCGCGACCTCCTTGGTGAGGTCGAGCAGCTCGTCGCGGTCGACCAGGGACGGGTCGACGCCCAGCTCGCGGCAGGCCAACGCGGTCCACTCCGTCAGCACGTTCATCGGATACCTCCAGCATGCGGGCCCCGGGCTTCTGCCGTGGGGGAAGCCAACGTCGTCTCCGGTGCGCGGTCGCACCCGTCGTGGGGCCGGCTCTCGTCCGGCGCCGCGTCTCTGGCCCGCCGCAGGTCGTCGGCGGTGTCGCAATCGAACCACGGCCGCCCGGCGAGACGAAGCGTCACCGGCGCCAGGGGGGCCAGCAGCCCGTGCAGCGACCGCCCCTGGTAGCGGGCGAGCGCCCCGGACAGGACCTGCGTGCGCCACACCCCGGTGAGCCACTGCGGGTGGCCGTCGTCGTCGACGAGCACCGCTCCCGCCGCGGCCCTCGCTCCGGCACCGGTTCCGGCGTCGATCGCGGTGCCGGTTTCCGGCGGGGCCCCCGCGGCGGCCTCCAGCAGGGCCGTCACATGTCCGGGCTTCAGGAACGGCAGGTCGGCGGCGAGCAGGACCGTCCACGGCGCCGTCACCTCGGCCAGCCCGGCCCGCAGCGCCGGGACCGGGCCGGCGCCGGGCGGGTCCTCCCGCCGGAAGATCGCCCTCGGCAGACCGGGGCGGGGCGGCCCGACCACGATCAGCCGTTCCGCGCCGGGCACGGCCGCGGCCACCGACTCGACCAGGGGACGGTCCAGGACGCGCAGGCCGGGCTTGTCCCGGCCGCCGAGCCTGCGGGCGAGGCCGCCCGCCAGGATGCAGGCGTCGTGTCGCGGGGTCATCCGCCGATGGCGGACATGGGGCGGGAGGGCTGCAGGAAGGCGGGGTCGTCGATTCCGTGCCCGGCCTTCTTGATCCGTACCGCGGCCCGCCAGCGCTCGGCCAGTTCGTCGTCGCTCGCACCCGAGCGCATCGCGGCCCGCAGGTCGGACTCGTCGGTGGCGAACAGGCAGTTGCGTACCTGGCCGTCCGCGGTGATCCGCACCCGGTCGCAGGCCCCGCAGAAGGGACGGGTGACCGATCCGATGACGCCGACCCTGGCCGGTCCCCCGTCGACGAGGAAAAGCTCGGCGGGAGCGCTGCCGCGCTCCACCGGGTCGTCCTCGACGAGGTCGAAGGCGGTGCGCAGCATGGCGAGGATCTCGTCAGCCGTGATCATGTTCTCCCGGCGCCAGCCGTGCTGGGCGTCCAGCGGCATCTGCTCGATGAACCGCAGCTCATAGCCGCGGTCGAGGCAGTAGCGCAGCAGCGGCACGGCCTCGTGCTCGTTGAAACCGCGCATCAGCACCGTGTTGACCTTGACCGGCCGCAGCCCGGCGGTCTCGGCCGCCGACAGGCCCTCCAGCACGTCGGGCAGCCGGTCGCGGTGGGCGAGCTTCGCGAACGTCGCGCGGTCGAGGGTGTCGAGGGAGACGTTGACGCGGTGCAGACCGGCTGCGGCCAGGGACGCGGCCAGGCGGCTCAGCCCGATGCCGTTGGTGGTCAGCGAGACCTGCGGGGTGGGACGCAGCGCGGCGGTGCGGGCCACGATGTCGACGAGCTCGCGGCGGAGCAGCGGCTCGCCGCCGGTGTAGCGGACCTCGGTGACGCCCAGCCGCTCCACCGCGATGGTCACCAGACGGACGATCTCGTCGGCGGTCAGCAGGTTGGGTTTGGGCAGCCATTCCAGGCCCTCGGGCGGCATGCAGTAGGAACACCGCAGGTTGCAGCGGTCCGTGAGGGACACCCGCAGATCGGTCGCCACACGACCGAACGAATCCTGCAACACAGGGGGTCGCCTCCCGTTTCGTCGCCTACCCGGCCAGGGAGCCAGCCTAAGGCCAGCTCCCCGCCGGCCCAACAACGGGCCTCATCCGCTCACAACATCACGGTCCGGCCGTTGATTCCATTACAGATCATGCTATGTCGAATGAAAGGATGCGGTGAGCTCTGTGCGCTGTCATGGGCCGGGCATGGGCCAGGCGTGCACGAGACATGGGCCGGACCCGGGTCGTGCCCGGTCTAGGCCTGGTAGCCGCCGTCGACGTTGAGGACGGCTCCGGTGATGTAGGAGGCGCCGGGACCGGCGAGGAAGGCGATCGGGGCCGCGATCTCCTCCGGCCGGGCGTAACGGCCCAGGGCGATGCCCGGCATGAACCCCGGCGCGTAGACGCCGTCGGCGGGGTTCATGTCGGTGTCGGCGCAGCCGACCTGGACGACGTTGGCGGTGATGCCCCTGGCCGCGAGGTCCCGCGCCACGGCCCTGGTGTAACCGGCCGCGGCGCCCTTGGTCGTGGCGTAGTCCGCCACGCCCGGCCATCCGGCGCGTGCGCTGACCACGGAGCCGACCGTGATGATCCGGCCGCCGTCCTCCATGACCTTGGCCGCGGCACGGATGGTCGCCACGACACCGCTGTAGTTGACCGCCTGCTGGTGGGTGAACGCGGCGACGTCGCCGTCGGGCCCGTCGACCGGGCCGAGGACGAAGACCGCGGCGTTGTTCACCAGGATGTCGAGCCGGCCGAAGTGCTCCACGACCGCGCCGATCAGGCCCTCGACGTCACGGGGGTCGGCCTGGTCGGCCCTGAACGCCGCCGCGCGCACGCCCCGGGCCCGGAGTTCGCCGGCGACCGCCTCCGCCTTGCCCGACGAGGTCGTGTAGCTGACGGCCACATCCGCGCCGTCCTCGGCGAGCGCTCTGGCCGTCGCCGCGCCGATGCCGCGCGACCCGCCGGTCACCAGCGCGACCTTGCCAGCGAGCTTGCCCATCGTGATTTCCCCTTTCCCCGGTACTGTCCCGGGAGGTCGGTTCCGGGCCGAGCCGTCCGGCGGTGAACCGGACGGCTCGGCCCGGATGTGGTCAGGAGTTCGTGATGTGGTCGAGGACCGCGTCTGCGAGGTCACCGATCGAGCGGCCCTGCAGGAACACCGCGGCCGGCAGGCTGACGTCGAGGTCGAGCGTGAGCCGGTTGCGCAGCTGGACCGCCATCAGGGAGTCGATGCCCAGGCGGTGCAGGCGCTGGGCCGGATCGACCTTCTCCCGGGGGAGCTGGACGATGTCGGCGACCTGGGCACACAGGTAGGCCGTGACGAGCCGTCCCGCGGTGTCGGCGTCCTGCTCGGCGAGCATGCCCCGGGTCAGCCGGGATTCGGTGTCCTGAACGGAGTCCTCCCGCACGAGCTCGTGGAAGAGGGAGGAGGAACGCAGGGCGGGGAAGTAGTGCGTCCACATGGCGGGGTCGAAGGACATGACGCCCGCCTGGGCGGGCGGGTCCGCGAGCAGCCGTTCGAGGACCACCAGGGCCTCCGCCGGGGAGAACCCGGCGAAGCCGCGCTCGGCCAGCCGGAGGTCCTTGCCGGCCTTGGCCACCTGTCCCGTGCCGGCCCACTGCCCCCAGTTGACGCTCAGCGCCGGCAGGCCGCCGGCCCTGCGGTGCCGGGCCAGCCCGTCGAGATAGGCGTTGGCGGCCGAGTAGTTGCCCTGCCCCGGGGACCCGATCAGTGAGGCCGCCGAGGAGTACAGGAGGAAGAAGTCGAGCGGCAGGTCGCGGGTGAGCTCGTGCAGGTTCCGGGACCCGTCCACCTTGGGGGGCATCGGGGCGAGGAACCGGGCACGGTCAAGCTGCGCCAGCGTCCCGTCGTCGAGGACGACCGCCGAGTTGACGACCCCGCGCAGCGGCGGCATGCACCCGGCGATCTCCACGAGGAGGTCGGCCAGCTGCTCGCGGGAGGTGATGTCCACCGTGGCCGGGCGGACCTCCACGCCGTAGGCCGTCATCGCGGCGATCCGGTCCGCGGCCTCGGGCGGCGCACCGGTCCGGCCGGTGAGGACGAGGTGACGGGCGCCGTGCCGGACGAGCCACTCGGCGGTGAGCAGCCCCACCCCGCCGAAACCGCCGGCGATCAGGTAGGTCGCGTCGGGCCGCACGGGAACGGGACGCGCGGGCGGAAGCGCCCGGCGCCGGAGCCGGGCGGCGTACCTGCGGCCGTTCCGGAGGGCGATCTCGGTCTCGGCCCCGTCGGACGCGACCTCGGCGCACAGCGCGTCGAGCGTGACGGGATCCGGGTCCGCGGGGAGGTCCACCATCGAGCAACGCAGCTCGGGATGCTCGTAGGGGATCACGCGGCCCAGTCCCCAGACGGCCGCCTGCGCGGGATCGACGTCGCCGGCTCCGTCCGGGGACTGGGCCCCGGAGGTGACCAGCCAGAGCCGGGGAGCGGGCTCCCCGCCGTGGGCGGTCAGGGCTTTGACCAGGCCCAGCACGGTGAGGCAGTCCTGCGGGACCTCCGGCTCGCCGTCGCCTGCGGTGGCCAGGTGCACCACCTCCCGGGGAGGCCACGCCCCGTCCGCCGTCTGCTCCTTGACGAGCCTGTTCCAGTCGTCCTCCGACTCCGGGTCCAGGACGTAGTGACCGGGGCCGACCCGCAGGTAGCCCTCACCCGGCTGGACGAGAACCGCCCGGCCCGCGTCCCCGGCGAGAGCGGCGCGCAGCCGCGGCCCGAGCGGCGAACCGGTCACGACCAGCCGGTTCGACGGTTCCGCCGACGGACGGGCGAGCGGTTCCGGTTCCGTCCACTCGACGCCGAACAGCAGCCGCCGCGCCTTCTGCTCCGTGACCTCGGGCGGGTCGGTGATCAGCCTCCTGATCTGGAAGCCCTCGATGGTCGCGACCGGCCGGCCGGTCTCGTCGCCGATGAGGATGTCGAACTCGACCAGGTCGCTCTCCGACGGCGGGGAGGTCCGCACGGCCCGGGACCACAGACGGCGGCCCGCCTCCGGCCGGGTGTGCACGCGGCAGCTCGCGGTGCGCACCGGCAGGTAGGTGTCCCGTGCGGCGTCGGCGGCGTCGAGCAGGGTCATCACCGGCTGCACGGCCGAGTCCAGCAGCGCCGGGTGGAAGATGTAGCGTTCCATGTCCGCGGCGATGTCGCCGTGTACGACGAGCTCGGCGGCCACGGCTCCCTCGCCCCGGTGCAGAGCGGTCACCCCCGCGAAGGGGCCGGTCTGCTCGATGCCGCGATCATGCTGGGCCGCGTAGTGCCGTTCCGCGTCCATCGGCTCGGGGTACGCGGCGAGGTCGGGAACGCCCGCCTCGCCGTCCCGCGTGCCGGCCGGGCACGGACGCACCAGCGCGGTGGCGAGCCGGACCCACTCCACGGGGCCGCCCGCCGCGGAGCCGTCCTCGGCGACGAAGCACGCCCAGCGGCGGCCTCCGTCGTCCGTGGCCGCCTCCAGCCGGGCCTGCAGACGCCGGGGCTCTCCGGGGGTCAGGAACAGCGCCCGCTCCAGGAGCAGGTCGTCCACCTGGAAGGGCCGGTCGCGGTACGCCTCCCGGCCGGCCGCCAGGGCCAGCTCGTGGTAGCCGGTGCCGGACAGCATCGGCATCCCGTGCACACGGTGGTCGTTCAGGTAGGTCAGCCGGTCGAGGTCGACGTCGACGTCCCACACCAGGTGGTCGTCGGGTGCCAGCCGCAGCGCCGTGCCGATGATCGGGTGACCGGTGCCGCCGTGTCCGGCACGCCCGCCGTCGGCCTTCTCCCGCCGCGGGGTCTTCCAGTACCGTTCGTGCCGCCAGGGGTGGGCCGGCAGGGTGACATGGTGCGGGCCGTAGGGCTGGATCCGGGCGAAGTCCACGTCGCGGCCGGTGACGTACAGCTCGGCCGCCGCCTCCAGCAGGGCGGTACGGCCGGTGGTGTCACGGGTGAGCGCGGTGACCACGACCCCGTCCGCGCCGGTGTGGCTCAGGTTCTGCCGGACCGCGCGGGCGAGCAGCGGGTGGGGGCTGAACTCGACGAAGGTGTCGAACCCGTTCTCGGCCAGGTGCTGCACCGCGTCGGCGAACAACACCGGCTCACGCAGGTTGTCCACCCAGTACGCCGCGTCCATCCGCGGTCCGGTCAGCAGGCGGCCGGTGACCGTGGAACACAGCGGGACGTCGCCCTGCCGAGGACGCAGGGGCGCCAGGAGCTCCAGCAGCGGTTCGCGCAGCGGGTCCATCTGCGGGCTGTGCGAGGCGAAGTCCACCTGCACCCGCCGGCCGAAGACGCCCTCGGCCTCCAGAGCGCGCAGGAGCGCGTCGACCTCCTCCGGGTCACCGGCGAGCACGGACGAGGTGGGGCTGTTGCTCACCCCCACCACCACCCTGCCTGCGGAGTCCGCCACCAGCGCCCGGGCCCGTTCGAACGACAGCTCGACGGCGGCCATCGCGCCGCGGCCCCCGGCGGCCCGGACGATCTTGCTGCGGCCGCAGATGATGCGGGCGGCGTCGTCGAGGTCGAGGATTCCGGCCACGCAGGCGGCGGCCACCTCACCCATGGAGTGCCCGACCACCGCGTCGGGGACGAACCCCCACGAGCGCCACAGGCGGGCGAGCGCCACCTGCACGGCGAAGATCACCGGCTGGGCGACGTCGACCTCGGCGAGGCGGGACGTCTCCGGGCTCGCGGTGAGCTCGGCGGTCAGCGACCAGTCGACATACGGCCGCATGGCCCGCTCGCACTCGGCGATCGCCTCGGCGAAGACCGGCTCGCCGGTGAGCAGGTCGAGGCCCATGCCCAGCCACTGCGCACCCTGGCCGGGGAACACCCACGCGGTCTTGTGCCGCGCGCCGGCCGGGGCGTCGTCGGCCGCGCCGCTGTGCACCCCGTCGGGGTGTCCGCCCGCCGCGACGGCGTCCAGTGCCGCGGCGGCCTCCCCGGCCGAGCCGGCGACCACCGCGAGCCGGTGGTCGTGGTGGCTGCGCCGCGCACCCGCCGCGGCGCCGACCTGCGCCAGCGACGCGGACTCGGTGCGCAGCAGGTCGCGGTACCCCTCCGCGAGCGTGGTCAGCGCCTCGCGGGTGCGTGCGGAGATCGGCAACAGCACCGGTCCCCGCCCGTCCGGCACGGGCCGCTCCGGTGCGGGGGGCGGTTCCTCGACGACGATGTGGACGTTGGTCCCGGTGATGCCGAAGCTGCTCACCCCGGCCCTGCGGGGGCCCTCTCCCTCCGGCCAGGGCTGCCCCCGGTCGCAGACCCGCACTCGCACCTGGTCCCAGGGGATCGTGGGGTTGGGGGTCTCGAAGTTCAGGCTGGCCGGCAGCCAGCCGTGCTTGACGCACAGCACGGACTTGATCAGGCCGGTGACGCCGGCCGCGCCTTCGGTGTGGCCCAGGTTGGTCTTGGCCGAGCCCACCAGCAACGGCCGGTCCTGCGGCCGCCCGGCGCCGAGGACCCCGTCCAGCGCGGTGATCTCCACCGGGTCGCCGACGCTGGTGCCGGTGCCGTGCGCCTCCACGTAGGCGACGCTCGCCGGGTCCACCCCCGCGTCGCGGTAGGCGGCCCGCAGGGCCGCCTGCTGCCCGCCCACCTGGGGGGCCATGAAACCGTCGCTGTGGCCGTCGTTGCTGGCCGCCGCGCCGCGGATCAGCGCGTGGATCCGGTCGCCGTCGGCCAGCGCCCGGGTGAGGGTCTTCAGCACGATGACGCCCACACCCTCGCTGCGCACGTAGCCGTTCGCGCGGGCGTCGAACGCCTTGCACTGGCCGTCCGGGGCCATCATCAGTCCCTGGGAGAACCCGACGGCGTGGTCGGGGGCGAGGATGAGGTTCACCCCGCCGGCGAAGGCCAGATCGCACGACCCGGCGCGCAGCGACTGCACCGCGAGCTGGGTGGCGACCAGCGAGGAGGAGCAGGCGGCGTCGAGGGCCACGCTCATGCCGGTCAGGTTCAGCGCGTAGGAGATCCGGCCGGCGTTGCCGCCCCGGGTGCTCCCGGTGACCGTGTGCACGTCCAGGTCGCCGACGTGGCCCGACTGGCGGTCCCAGTAGTCACTGGTGATGACCCCCATGAACACCGCACCGGTCAGGCCGGGCATCCGCTCCAGGGTGAGGCCGGCGTCCTCGAACGCCTCCCAGGCCACCTCCATCGTCAGGCGGTGCTGCGGGTCCATGGCGGCCGCCTCCCGTGGGGAGATGCCGAAGAACTCCGCGTCGAACTCGTCGACGCCGGAGACGAACCCACCGCGCCGTGAGGACAGCTTCCCCGGGGTGCCGGGGACGGGGTGGTAGAACTCCTCGACCGGGAACCGGTCGTCGGGGATGTCGGATATCACGTTGTCACCGCGGCACAGCAGCTCCCACAGCTCCTGCGGAGAGCGGGCACCGGGCAGCCGGCAGGCCATGCCGACCACGGCGATCGGTTCGGACGTGGACTGAGTTTCGCCGGTCGATGTCATCTTGGCGATACCTCTGCTGTTTCTGCGAGGAAGCATTGATCGCGCGACCGCGTATCGGATCGCGGCACCCTCGTGGAGGGCGTGGGCCGCCGGGTCAGGCGGATCGGCCCGCTGGTGTGTCGAAGGGGGGCGTACGGCAGACCTTCTCCCGGACGGGATTTTCCGGGCACAGGTCACGATGCCAACCGGCGTTGTGAACGACTTGGAGCCCTTGGCGGCGCTTGTCGAAGGATGAGGACGCCCGCTTCTCACCGGAGCAGCCGGTGACGGCCACGTCGGAGCGCCACCGGGTCCCGGCTGGGCCGCGACGGGAGCGGGCGGGCCTCCGCTCCGGGCCCCGCCGCCGGCCGATGAGGCGTTCAAGCTCTCACAAGTGGACTTCCAGACCGCAGGTCCATTCATCCCGGCCGCGCGGATCGCGGGTTCGCCGTCCGCCTCCGGCCGCGTCACCCCCCAAGCCGGACGGCCCCGCGGTGGTTATCGGTCACGGTCATCGCGATCGGGTACAGGCCCGGATCGGTGAAGGACGCGTCAGACGACGGCCGGCCCACCGCCGCCGTGGCGGGCGGCGCCGTCGGTTTCACCGCCGGACGGTGTTGGTCACCTGCACCTTCGCCGTCGCGGTACCGGTGGCGCCCTGGTTGTCGGTCACCGCCAGGGTGACCGTGTAGGTGCCGGCGGCGGTGAAGGCTCGCTCCAGCTTCCACTGCCCGGCGGTCTGCGTCAGCGGCCGGGGCCCGGCCCCGTCGCCGTAGTCGGCGCTCACCGTCCAGGAGGTGGAGCCGGGGTCGGTGAAGGAGCCGCGGCCGACCCAGGTCGCGCCCTGGGCGACGGTGGCCGGCCCCCACAGCGTCACCTTGGGCGCCTGGTTCGCGCCGGCCTCCTTGATCTCGTACGGGATGTACACGGTGCTGGTGCTGCGGGCGCTGTCGGTGACCATCACCATGACGGTGCCGGTCCTCGCCTGGGCGTAGGTGTGGGTGACGGTGAACGTGCCCCCGCCCTCGGTCCGGGTCACCCGGGGCGTATCCGGGGGCCCGTCTCCCCAGGCCACCAGGGCGGTGTGGGTGTCGGCGGCGTCGGCGTCGGTGAACGACACCTTCAGCGTGACCTCCTTGCCCACCACCCCGGTCAGCGACGCCGGCGCCTGGACGGCCGGGGCGGCGTTGGTCGTCCCGGTCCCCTCCAGCGTCACCGTGTGGACCGGGCCGCCGCCGTCGGTGCCGGTGGCGAACGTCAGCGTCCCGGACGCGTCACCCGCCTGGGTGGGGGCGAATCTCACCTGCACGGTGCACCGCCCGCCCACCGCCAGCTCGGTGCCGCAGCCGTTGGTCTGCTTGAACGGTCCGGTGACCGTGATCGCCTTCAGCGTGATCGGCGCGTTGAGCCGGTTGGTCAGCGTCACCGCCTTCTCGGAGCTCTCCTGCCCGACCTTGACCTCATCGGCCCATTTGATGCCGGTCTTGTCCAGCCAGGGTCGCACCGTCGCGGTGGCCGCGACGCTGTTGTCGCCCGGCTCGGGGTCGGGTACCGCCAGGCTGGCCGCGCCGGCTCGGGCCGTCAGCCGCGTGCCGTCCGCGGTGCCGGCCGGCACGGTCGCGGTCACCTTGACGGTGGCGCTCCAGCCCGGCTCCAGCACCCTGACCGTGTTGCGGAACCCCTCCTTGACCGGGGTGCAGACACCCCGCCAGGTGTCGCAGGCGGCGCCGGTCACCCCCGGCGGCACCAGCACGTCCAGCCGCACGTCGGTGGCGGCGTCGCCGCCCTTGTTGGTCACCGTGGCCGTCCAGGTCACCGTGGCCCCCGGACCCGGCTCGGCCGGCGACACGGTGTGGGCGACCTCCAGATCGGCCCGCGCGGTGGTGGGGGTGAGCAGGAACGACCGCGCTGCCTCAGAAAGCCCGGCCGAGGTGGTCGAGTGGTCACGGACGAACCCGCGCACCAGTACCTGCCCGGCGGCGTTGACGTCCACCACGTCGTACACGCCCATGCACGGCGCGGTCGTGGCGTCGTCATCGTCGGGGCACAACGGGCGGGGCAGCAGATCGGCCAGCCGATGGGCGGTGCCGTCCAGCCACAGCGCGGGTGCCCAGTACCGGTCCGGCGACGCCTGCGCGATCATCCCGGCCACCAGGCCGGAATGGTTGATCGCGCTGGCCCGGCCCGGCCCCAGCTCGATCCGCTTGCCGTCCTGCCACACCGCGGCGCGCGGGGGCTCGCTGCCGTTGATGCCGCAGTCGAGGTATCCGGCCGCCGTCCCGGCGTCGTTGACGGCGAAGGCGGTGCCGCGCGGGGACGCGCATCCGGTCACCGACAGCCTGGTCGGCTTCCCGTCCCGGTAGAGGGCCGGCTGCCAGGCCAGGGGCAGGCCCTCCAGGCCCCGCTCGGTCACGTACGCGCCGGCCACCTGGCCCCGGTTGTTGATCCGCCCGACCTGCAACCGGGTGTGTGAGATGTCGCGGTCGGTGAACTCCGGCTCGGGCAGCCGCACCGCGGTCCCGTCCTCCCACACCACGTGGGGGTTGCGGGCGTAGGGCACCCCCATCCAGCCGAACACCTGCCCGCTGTCGTTGAGGTCGGCGGCCCGGCTGGTGGTGCCCGCCGCGGTCTCGGCCGGTTGCAGGTCGCGCACCGTCCCATCGGCGCGGAAGACCACCGCGTGCCGCTCGTTGCCGCGTCCGGTCGAGGCGACCGCCACGCCGGAGACCTCCCCGGCCGCGTTGATGCCGGTGGCCTCGGCCTGGCACACCAGGCCACCGTCGGTGCAGGGCAGCCCGCCCAGATCGGTGAACGCACCGGCCTGCCAGCGCACCGCGTGCTTGCGGCCGTCCTTGTCGGTCACCGTGGCCGCGACCTGCCCGCGGTCGTTCAACGCCGTCGCCCAGGTCCCGGCCGGGTCCGCCCCGGGCGGCGCCCCGAGCTCGGTCACCGTGTAGGACCCGAACCGGGCCACCACCGTGTGCTCCTCGTCCATGGTGATCGTCAGATTCCCGGCCGGACGGTCCCGCCCGTCCACGGTCCACCCGATCGGAATCCGTCCGGACTCGGCCCTCGCGGTGAGCGTCACCTTGGTGCCGGAACGGTATCTCTCCTGCTTCGGCGATGCCTCCACCGACCCGCCCGGCTGCGCCGACAGGGTCAGCGCGAACTCCCGCAGATCCGGCTTGGCGACCCGCACGGCCGCCCGCGTGGTCCGGTCGCCCTGGGCGATCTCGGCGCGCACCCCGATCCCGTACGCCCCGTCGGCCAGCGCCTCGCTGGTCGCGGCGTACTTCCCGTCACCGGCGGCGCCGTCACCGCTCTTGCCGTCGTCGGCCAGCGTCAGCTCGCGCCGGGTGGCGTCCTCGGCCACCAGCACCGCCTTCACCGGTATCCCGGTGACCGGCGCGCCGTTCTCGGTGACCGTCGCGGACACCCGCACCCGGCCGTCGTCGCCGGCCTGCTCGGCCGCGGCCGTCACCGTGAGCGGGTTGCCGGCCACCCACGCGCTCAGGTAGGCGGTGACCGGCCCGGTGCCCGTGTTGGTGACCTCCACCTTCCACGCCCCGGCCTGCGGTTCGGCCACACTCAGCCCCTGGATGGGCTGAGCGGCCTCCGTGCTGCCCGCCGGGTAGGAGGCGGCCGCCTTGCCCGACGGATCGCGCAGCAACATCCCGACGGTCGGCGGCAGCATCCCGACGACACCGAACCCGGTGCCCGCCGGCACCTGCAGCGGCACGCTCGCCGTCTCGCCCGCCTTCACCGTCACCGACGGCGTCGCGAACGTCGACACCACGCCGGCGGCGGCCTCGGCGGTGACGTCCTTTCCGGCCTTCACGCCGTTCGTGCCGGACCTCACACCCTCCGGTTCCGCGGCGTCCCGCTCCTTCGCTCTCTTGAGATCCTCGGGATCCTGCGGCTCGGGCAGCTCACCGCTCGGGTTGCCGACGTCGGCCAGCCGCGACGCCAGCCGGGGCTGCACGTAGGCGAGGAAGTCGCCCGGCGACCTGGTCATCTCCGCGTGCGCGGTGGCGGTCTCGGGGTTGTCGTCGTAGGAGAAGTTCGCGCTCCACCCCGGCACCAGGGAGTCGCTGTCGATATCCAGTTCGGTGGGTCCGCCGTCCCCGCCGAGGGACGGGCACTTCACCTTGTGGTTCCAGCCCGTGAGGGTCGAGACCGGCACCCCGCTCAGGTCGGTGATCTCCTTGTTGAACTCCCGGGCGGCCGCCTCGCTCATGTACAGCAGCGCCGGCCAGAAGGGCATCCTGTCGTCCGGTGACCTCCCGGCCATCCGGTCCATGACCAGGTCCGCGCAGGGCGTTCCCAGGTTCGGCACGCCCATCTGCAGCAGCCGATTCACCGACGGCTTGCCGTCCAGCGGATTCTGTACGTCGTACTTGTGCAGGAAGACCCGGGCGACCAGACCGCCCAGGGAGTGGGTCAGCAGATCGACGCGCGAGGCACCCGTCTTCTCCAGCACTCCCCGGATGTAGACGCCCAGCTCATGACCGTTACGCCCGTAGTTCAGCGTGGGCTGATACGGGTCGGACGGGTCGCCGAGCGACAGCTTTCCGGGCACCTGCCCGTCGCCGACCGCGAATCCCCTCAGCAGCGGATGCCCGGACGCCAGGATGGAGGCGTAGTCCCCCCACGCCGTCTTCGCGTCGGTCTTGAAACCGTGCACCAGGATCACCGGCTTGGGCCGGATGAGCAGCGGCGCGGTCCTGCCGTCCAGTTCGGCGCCGCCGGCGCGGAGCTTGGCGACCACGACCCGGTCCGAGCGGGCCCGGCCCTTCAGCCAGGCGAAACCCTCGGTGTCCCAGACCACCCGCTTGGTGACGGTCCCGTACGGGGGGATGATCTCCTCGAACATCCCGCCGGGCAGGAACCTGCCGGATCTCTCCTCGGTCAGCACCAGCTGCGCGGAGGCGGGAGTGCTGCCGGGGTTGGTGATCGAGACGGTGACCCGGACCTGGTTGCCGTCGAACGTCCCGTCCGGCGGCACCGGGATCCACTCCGCGGAGGGATACTTCTGCGTCTGTAGGGTGAGCGACGCAATGGAGGGTCTGCCGCCCAGGTCGAGCAGGAAGGCGTGGATCTTGCCGCCTGCCTTGGCCTGCATGAAACCGCCGATCTGACCGACGTCGTTGATGCCGGTGGCCTGGATGAGGGTGAAGGCCGTGTCGGCCGGCAGCAGGGTGTTCAGGTCGGTTCCCTGACCGTCCAGGTAGACGGCGGCGTGCTCGTCGGCGTACACGCCACCGGGGGCGACGTGGTACAACCACCCCGCTCCGATGCCCGCGTTGTTGATCGCCAGCACCTTGCCGCCGTGCCGGGTCTTCATCGCGGTGGGCGTGCCGTTCTCCTGCCAGATGACGGGGACGAAACCGCCGCCCTCATCCGTCCCGAAACCGGCGGCCTGCCCCTTCTCCCCGCGGTCGTTGATGTCGTAGACGACGCTGCTGCGGTCCTTGAGATACGTCAGCAGGTTCTCGTCGACGTCGACGGGGAGGCCGGGATCGGTACGGAAGGCGGTGGTCCTGCCGCCCGCCGGGTCGGAGTAGTTCCTGAAGACCCCGCTCACCTGGCCGCGGTTGTTCACCGCGGTGGCGTGCACGGCGTCGGCTTTGAGGGATCCGTCGATCCTCAGCGTCGAGCCGTCGGACCGGTCGTACACCCAGTTGTCGCCCACGACCTGCCCGGCGTTGTTGACGTCCCTCGCGGCGCGCAGGGGCAACGTGGTCGCCGCGCCGTCTCCGAGGATGAACGCGTTGCCGTCCGCGGGGGGCCTACCGGGTGTGCGCTCGCTGTAGTCGCCGACCACCACGCCGTCGTCGTTGACCCCCAGGGCCGCACTGGAGCTGTTCTCCCCCAGGCCGAGCCTCGCGTGGACATCGATGACGGTGCCTTCGGCGAGCAGGGCGGCCCGGGAGTACCCGTCGGTCCTGTTACCGATCCTCGCGGCGAGCTGCCCCTTGTTGTTGAGGAACCCGGTCGGCCTGATGTCCCCCCCTGCGACGGTGTCGAGGGGGCCGAGATCGACGAGTCTGGGGTGGCCGACGGCTGTCGCCGCCATGCCGGATCCGGGTGGTCGCGGCGGTGACGCGGTCACCGGCGGCACGGGAGTGGCCGCGGTGGCGACGAGCGCGGCGAGCAGGGGAAGCGCCGCCCGCCGCAGGAAGGTGTGAACGGGTAACCGGTTCAAGGGAGGGTCTCCGAAGCTGAGACCGCGCCTGAGGACGCGGCGAGGGGACACGGAGCCGGATTCGGCCCGGTGCCGGAACCTCCCGACACGGGCTCGGGTCTCCGGGACCCGAGCCGCTCGAACTTCCCGTCCCACCGCGCATGGCCGCGAAACGAGAAGCACCCTGGACGGTCACCCGTCGAATCGGTCCTCTTCCGAAAGCAGGCCCGTCGTCTCTCGCCGTTCCCCGGGTGGTCGGCTGGTCCGGCCCCGGCCATGCTGGCGACTCGCGCTTGGAAACCACATGAAGCGCCTTTAGACGATCAGTCGCGAGGCGGTTCCAGGGGACGGGCCGGACGGGAGACCGCTTACGAGAAGATCCCGGCGCGACCGGAGCGAGGCCGGAGCAGGACGGCGCCGGACCGGCCGGGATCTCCGTTCTCGTCGTCCGGCGGGGCCGGCCGGTCCTCCCCGCCGGGCGGCTCGCCGGCCGCCCGGCGCCGCGACGGGCCGGACGCGGGCGTGGGGAGCGCCTCCAGCGCGGCCTGTGCCCGGCCGCGCCACCAGGTGAGCCCGTTGCGCTCCGCCAGCCGCTCCAGCAGGACCAGGTGCCGGCGCGCGGCGTCGTGGTCGCCCACGGCCGAGGCGAGCAGGGCCAGGTACCAGTCGACGGGGCCCGAGGAGCAGTTTCCGGGAACCGCCGCGATGCGTCCGCTGTAAGGCAGCAACACGGCATAGCTCTCCCGGCATCCGGGCTCGCAGCCGAGGGTGGCCTGGGCCGATCCCTGCAGGCAGAGCGAGGCCGGCCACGCCCAGTCCTGCGGCGGCGGCGACCAGCTGTCCCCAACCGTCTCCCACGCCTCGTCGACGCGGCCCTGCGCGCACAGCTGCAGGATCCGTGTGTTACGCATCAGTGAGGGGTGGCTGCCGGCGATCGCGTCGACCAGCGGCTCGGACTCGGCCAGACGGCCCTGGTGGTACCAGGCGGCGAAGCGCGCCACGTCCGCGACCTGCCGCGCGTGCCACACACCGAGCCGCTCGGCCTGCCTGTCGGCCTCGTGGTACAGCGTCTCGGCGTCGTCGAACCGGCCGTCCAGGACGAGCCGGTTGGCCCGCCATACGGTGTGCTGGAAGCGCGGCCAGGGCAGCGGCGCTCTCTCCAGGATGGCGTCGCAGCGGGCGGCGGCCGCGTCGGCGCCGGGCAGGTCGAACATCTCCAGCCTGTTGTGGGTGTGCATCATGTGGGCGAGCAGCTCGAACCCGGGGGTCTGGGCACGCCCTGCCAGCTCCTCCAGCTCGCCGGAGACCTTCATCCGTTCGAGGGGAGAGTGAAGCACCGACAGGTAGCGCGCGTTGAGCGCCCACATCAGCAGGTGCGGGTCGTCCAGGCGGCGGGCCATCGCGACGGCCTCCGCCGACAGGGGGTGACAGCGCGGGTCGTCGATCCCGTCGTACAGCTCCTGGGCCAGGCCGCCCAGCAGCCGGACCCGTTCCGGGCTGTCGGTCTCGGGGAGCTCGCGCAGCGCGGCCTCGAAGCGGTGCACCAGCTGCCGTTCCACCGGGTCGTACGGGTTGCGGAGCGGCCAGAAGGCCGGGGCGTCGAGCGAGGTCAGGGCACGGAGCGTCAGCTCGGGCCCTCCTCCGGCCCGGTCGGCGGCGCGGATGGCCTCCGATCTGGCCAGGCGCGCGCCGATCGGGTCTCCCGCCTTCAGCAGGGCGTCGACCTGCCGCAGCAGCAGCTCCACGTGGTCGACGGGGTCGCCCGCGGAGCCGTCATGGGCCTTGATCGCCAGCTTCCACCAGGTGGCCGCCTCCTCGTAGGCCAGCCGCAGGCCCGCCTGCTCGGCCGCCGCACGGGCCCAGTGCGCCGCCTCGGCGTACGCCGTGGGCCCGGCCTCGACCGCGTGGTGGGCGATGACGGTCACCTCGGTGCCGGGCCGGGAGGACAGGCGGGTCATCACCTCGCGGTGGATCATCGCCTTGCGGAGCGGCGGGATGCCGGACACGAGGGTCTCCCGCACCAGGTCGTGGACGAAGGTCACGCGTCCGCCGTCCGAGACGAGCAGCCCGGCCTGGACCGCCTGGTCGAGCAGGGCGTACGTGTCGTCGTGGCCGACCGCCGCGATGATCGCGGGGTCGCAGTCCCGGCCGACCACCGCGGCGATCCTGAGGGTCTCCTCCACCCGGGGCCCGAGTGCGGTGAGCCGCTGGCGGATCAGCTTCGCGACCGCGTCGGGCACCGTGTCCAGCGCGTGCCCCTGGGCGAGCAGCCGGACGCTCTCCTGGACGAAGAACGGGTTCCCGCCGGTGCGCAGGGTGAGCACGTGCGCCGTGTCGTCGTCCAGGTCCACGCCCAGTTCACCGGCGACGGCCCGCACCTCGCGCGTCTCCAGGCCGGTCAGAGCCAGGCGGACCAGGCCGTACCCGGCCAGGCGGGCCAGGAGCTCGTCCGCCGGCAGGCCGGACGCGCCGTCGTGGGACGCGCTCCCGTGGGTGATCTCGTGCTGGGCCGGCGTGTCGCGGAAGGCCGTGACCAGAGTGAGAGGGGGGGCGTCCACCATGCCGCCCACCAGGACGATCACGTCCCGGAGCAGTTCCAGCGACGCGGGGTCGGCCCAGTGCAGGTCGTCCACGACGATGACCAGGGGCTGTTCCCGGGCGGCCGTGGCGAGCCACTGGGCGATGGCCTGGTTCCGGCGGAGCAGCGCCTCCTCGGTCGCCCCGGAGGGTTCCCGATCGTCCAGGAGACCCGCCAGCGCCTTGCGGTCGGACGGCGGGTAGCGCTGGGCCAGCGCGCCGAGCACCTGCAACCACGGCCACAGCGGGGGAACCCCCTGGGTGTCGTGACACCGACCCCAGAGCACCAGGTAGCCGAGGTCCGCGCAGTGCTCGCGGAACGCCTCCAGCAGGCAGGTCTTTCCCATGCCCGGCTCGCCGCTCACCGCGGCGACGGTCACCCCGTCCGCCGCCGCCCGGATCGGCAGCCTCTTCAGCTCCGCGAGCTGTCCCTCCCTGCCGTGCAGCGCCCGCCGCGGCGCGGAGGCGTCCTGGGACAGCAGGGTCATGGTGCCGCCGGCGGGTTCGAGCGACTCGACCTGCCGGAGGATGTCGGCCTTCAACGCCTGGAGCTCGGGGCCGGGGTCCAGGCCGAGCTGCTCGGCGAGCAGGTCGCCGGCGGTGCGTAACGCGGCGAGCGCGTCGGCCTGCCGGCCGGTGCGGTACAGGGCCAGCGCGAACAGGCACCACAGCCGCTCACGGAGGGGGTTCGCGGCCGTCTCGGCCTTCAGCTGGAGGATGACCGCCTGCGGGCGGCCGAGGGTCAGCAGGGCCTGCGCTCGCCGCTCGATCGCGACCAGTCGCAGTTCCCGCAGGCGGTTGACCTCGGTGACCGCCCACGGCTCGTCGGCGAACTCCCCGTAGGGCGTCCCGCGCCACAGTCCCAGCGCCTTGTCCAGGCAGGCGATCACCTCCCCCGGCGGGCAGAACTCGGAACGGTTCACCAGCTCGGTGAAGCGGATCTCGTCGACATCGGTGGTGGCCAGTAGGTAGCCGGGTGGCCGCCCGATGAGCAACCGGGGTGGTGTCCGGGGGTTCCGCCCGGGTTCGATGACCCTGCGGAGGTTGGATATGTACGACTGCAGTGTGGGGAGGGCTGACGCCGGGGGTGCGCTGCCGTACAGGTCGTCGATCAGTGTGTCAGTGGAGACCACCGTGCCCTGGGCCACCAGGAGCCGGGCGAGCACAGTGCGGGGACGCCGCCCGCCGAGGTCTGCGACGCCTCCCTCGTCGTCATGCGCTTCCAAAGGGCCGAGAACCCGGAATCTCACCGGACCACCTACAACTTGCTACAACTCGGCACAGCCGGCGGGACCATCCGGCGGGATCGTCCTTCGGCTGTGTGCGGACACCATCAGTAACGCGATGAAGGATGATCTTCGGGGGCAGTCTACCCGAGACCACCCCCACAGCCGAGACGCTAAGCGCATCCTCCGCCGCGTTCGTCCGCCACGAGAGGGATTCGGAATCACCCTTACGGGTGATCCGCAACTCAGTCCGATGTGCTCGGTAAACCTCCATGGTCCTCTCGGTGAACCATGGCGGGCCTCCCGGTGAACCACCGCGGTCCGCGCGGGTCCGCGGGCCGTCCCGGGGCGTCGAGCGGCCCGGGCACCCCTACGGCCGCGTCTCCTCATCGGCCGCGGTGTGCTCCTCGACGAGGTGCAGCGCGGCCAGTCGTGTCGCCTCGCATATGGCGGTGGGTGCGTAGAGGTCCTTGTCCTGCCAGAGGGCGGGGTGCCGGCCTGTGTCCCGGCCGCGCAGGAACCGGCCGCCCCGGGCGGCGGCCCGGCGGGCCCGCGCGTCGGCCCGTCCGGGCCGGGTGCGCAGCAGGATGTGCACGGCGTACGCGGTCTCCTCGGCGGTACCGCCCCACATCCCCCAGGAGCCGTCGCTGTGCTGGGTGGCGAGGGTCCACTCGATCGCCCGGCGCACCGCGTCGCCGGCCCGGTCGCCCGTCACCCCGTCCAGGGCCAGGGTGCAGTGGGAGGTGGCGTAGTAGGGGGAGGCGTGCCACTTGTCCGTCCAGGAGCCGTCCCCGTGCTGTGCCCCGGCCAGCCACGAGGCGACCTTGTCAATGGCGGCGTCAACGGCGGCGTCCATGGCGGCGTCCATGGCGGCGCGGTGGCGGGCGGCGTCGGCCGGCGCCCGCCTGAGGTGTTCCGTGAGGGCCTCCAGGACGTGCGCGTTGGCCGTCGGCGACGGGGTGCGTTCTCCCTGCCAGCAGCAGAAGTGGTCGTCCAGCTCGAACGCCCACAAGCGGTCGGGGCTGTGCGACCGGCCGAGCCGGGACAGCAGGGCCAGCCCGGCGCTCGTGGTGTCGGCGTCCGGCGGCAGGCCGGGTGCCCCTGCTATGGCGCCGGCCGCCAGGCGCTCCTCCAGGTCCGCCAGGAGCGACGGCGGGACGCGCACGTCGACGCCCGCTCCGACCAGCGTCCCGACGGCCCAGATCCGCTCGAAGTCGGTGATCGGCAGGACACTCGGCACCGCCCCGCCGTGGGGGGCCGCCGCGGCGTTCAGATAGGCGACGGAGGAGGCGAGGCGCCCGGTGTCCGGCCGGGGGCCGAGCCAGGCCGCCGTGGCCGCCGGGGAGCAGCAGACGGCTCCGGCGGTGGGCCGCACCGACCCGGCGGCCTCTGCCGGGTCGCCCACGATCTCCAGGGAGTGCCACAGCTTGGGCGGGATGTCCCCGCCCGCCTCCAGGCGTGCCCGGACCCGGGCCAGCGTCTCCGGGTCCGCGCCCGGGGGCGGGACCAGCCGGGCACCGGGGCCCCACGCGTCGAGACCGGTGACCGGGTCGTGCGCGAGCCGGTCGAGATGCGCGTTCACCAGCGCCACCAGCGCCGGCGCGATGAGCTCCGCCGCCACCGTGTCCGGCAGGCGCGCCGGATCGTTCCGGTCCCCCAGCCCCCGCAGGGCGGACAGACCACGAGCGGCGGCGGCCGCCAGCCTCCCGGCGTCCAGACCGGCGGCGTCGGGAAGCGACCGCGACCGGTGACGGCTCAGGACGGTCAGCAGTGCCTCCGTCGCGCTCAGTGTGGGGACGATCGCGTATCCACCGGGGGCGCCCCAGGTGCCGTCGGGATGCTGGGCGTCGAGCAGGAAGCCGACCCTTCCGTCCAGTCCCGGCAGCCAGGGAGCCAGGGTGGTCACCCGGCCGGTCTCGTACACCGAGGCCGACGTCTGCCCCAGGGGGTGGGCGGTGAGCCCGGCCAGCACGCCGTCCGCGGCGGACGACGGGGTATGCGGGGCCCGAGGAGAGCGGGCTGCCCGGTTCGTCATGCGTGTCCCTTGCTGTATGAACCTGTACGAGTGGTCATCGGAAGACGGGTGGTCGCGGCGGGGAGCCGCGCGGGCCGCCGGGCCGCCCGGCCGGCGCGGTCCGCGGCGGCGCCGGGCGCCGTTCAGCCGGTGTGGCCCGCGGCGAACCGCTGGTACATGCGCACGCCCCAGATCAGGTGCCTCTCCAGGGCCAGCACGGAACCGGGCAGGTCCCCGCCCGGCGTGCGGAGTCGCCGGCGGCAGCGGTCCAGGTGCTCGGTCAGCAACCCGGCGACGTCCCGGGGAGACAGGCCCAGGGCGAGGGCGTCGAGGGTGCCCTCGGCCTGTTCCCGCTCGTGCCCGCGCAGGTCGTTGGCCAGCCGCAGGGCGATTGAGGCGTCCTGGAGCGCGTCCTGCAGGGCGGGGAGCCGATCGGCCAGGCCCGGTTCGGCCATGGCCGACCACGCCGCCGTGACGATCATGCCCAGGCCGATGCTGCCGCCGCCGTATCGCAGGTACTCCTCCAGCCGCGGTGGCGCGCCTCCCGCCGCGACGGCGTCGGCCGCCCGCCGTTCGAAGCGGGTGCCCACCAGCGAGGCGGCGGCGGCCCGCTGCCACCACGGGTACACGGTGGCGGCCGACGGCCCGCCCCGGACGTGATCCCGGATCTCGGCGAGTGAGAGCGCCAGCGGGTCGCCGTCCCCGGGCTCCCCACCCCGGACGACCGCCAGACAGCGCGCCACGCCGTCCTCCACGGTCGCCGCGTCACCGCCGGGCCCGTCCGACCAGGCGTCGAGGGCGAGCAGCCAGGCCGCCGTCTGGGCGACCGGGTAGCAGGCGGACGCCGGCAGCCAAGGGGTGCCGTTGGCGGCGGTCAGGCAGCACAGCGTCGCCGTACCGGGCACGAAGGGAGGTCCCAGCCGTCGCATCCACCCCTGCATCCGGCCGGTCAGCTGGACGGCCACGACCCCGGTGTCCGCCGCCGCCACGATCTCCAGCGCCCGGTGCGCCTGCGCGGGGCCGGGGCGGGCGACGTCCAGGCCGAACCATCGCGCGTCCACCGGGTCGGCGGCGGAGGCCGCCGTTCCCCCGTCCGCCCCCCGCGCCGGCAGCACACCCACCGGCGTCCCGTCAGTGGTCACGGCGCACCACCCGCGACGCGAACAGGTCGAGTTCCTCACGCCCGGCGGGCGTCAGCTCGACGCGGTCCAGGCAGGCCAGGGCCATGGCGACCTGGCGCTCGGCCTCGGCCTCGACCGCGGCCCTGCCGCCGGCCTGCTCGATCAGGCCGGTCATCACCGCGCATTCCCGCTCGCCGGGACGGTCCGGCGAGCGGTACATCTCGGCCAGGCGCCGGCCCGCGCTCCCCCGATCGGTCAGGGCCGCGAGCACCGGGAACGTCTTCTTCCGCGCCGTCACATCGCTTCCCACCGGTTTGCCGGTGCGCTCCGGGTGACCCCAGATCCCCAACACGTCGTCGGCGCACTGGAAGGCGACCCCCAGGTGCCGGCCGAACAGCTCCAGCTGCGCCGCCTGGTCCGGGGACGAGCCGCCCAGCAGCGCCCCGATCGCGCAGGCACCCCCGAGCAGCGCACCGGTCTTGCCCTCGGCCATCGACAGGTACTCCTCGGCGGTGACGTCGTCACGGCTCTCGAACGCCACGTCCTCGCTCTGCCCGCGCATCAGGTCCGCCATGGTGCGGATCAGGGTGTCCAGGGCGGCGGGGTCGCCCGCCCGGACCAGGATCTGCAACGCCAGCGTCCACAGCGCGTCCCCGGCCAGCACGGCCGCGCCGGTCCCGAACCGCACCCAGGCGGCGGGCCGGTGCCGCCGCAGCCGGTCTCCGTCGATCACGTCGTCGTGCAGCAGCGAGAAGTCGTGCACCAGTTCCACGGCCACGGCGCCGGGAACCGCCTGACGCGCTTGTCCGCCGACCGCGCGGGCCGCGGCGAGCACCAGCCCCGACCGCAGTGACTTGCCTCCGCCGGTGGGGCCGCGGTCGTCCGACCAGCCGAAGTGGTACTCCGCCACCTGGCGCACCACGGCGGGGAGTTCGGCCACCGCCCGGCGGAGGGCCGGGCGCACCAGCTCGTCCACCTCACGCGCGGTGGTGAGGGGGGAGGGCCGGGCACCGGACTGCGGGAGCCGCTCCTGCGGCCCGTCCAGTACATCCGTGGCATCCGGGACATTCGATACGTCGGGCACGTCTGGGGACAGGGTTCTGCCTGGCTGAGGTGACATCGGACGGTCTCCTTCAGGAGCGGCCCCGTCTCGAGCGGAACCGGGTGGGTCAGACCCGACCACGCTGCCTTCCCGACCTTGTGATCCGCTCGAAGCGCCTACTGATGATCAGGTGTCGGTCTCCGCGCCGGCCCTGAGCGACGGGCCGCAGGCGCGGACCAGGTCGTCACGCCAGGTGCCGCCGCTCCGGCGGGGCGAATTCCGGCGGCACATCCGGCTCCCTCTCCCACCGTCGACACGACCTTGACCCGTCTTGTTCACCGTGTGAAAGCGACAAGTCACGTCAAGGGAATCACAAGCCCCGGGAGCGAGCGTGGACGGGCCCGAATCGCTCGCCTTCACAGGCCGGGCGGGAGCCCCATCCCCGGGCGGTCCCGGCGATGAGAAGTGAGCCGAAAGGAAAAGACGATCGTGTTAGCCGATATTCGCTCGCCCCGTGACCTGAAGGACCTGACGCCGGCGCAACTGGTCCTGCTGGGCATGGAGATCCGGTCGTTCCTGGTGGAGTCGGTGTCGCGCACCGGCGGCCATCTGGGGCCCAACCTCGGCGTGGTCGAGCTCACCCTGGCGCTGCACCGCGTCTTCGACTCCCCGCACGACCGCATCCTGTGGGACACCGGCCACCAGGCGTACGTCCACAAGCTGCTCACCGGGCGGCAGGACTTCTCCCTCCTGCGGAAGCGGGGCGGCCTGTCGGGATACCCCAGCCGCGCGGAGTCCGAGCACGACGTCATCGAGAACTCACACGCCTCCACGGCCCTCTCCTACGCCGACGGGCTGGCCCGGGCCGTGCGCCTGCGGGGGGTGACGGACCGGGTCGTGGTCGCCGTCGTGGGGGACGGCGCGCTGACCGGGGGCATGGCCTGGGAGGCGCTGAACAACCTCGCCGCGGCACCCGACCTGCCGGTGATCATTGTGCTCAACGACAACGGGCGCTCGTACACACCGACCGTCGGGGGGCTCGCCGGTCACCTGGCCGCGCTGCGCGCGGGCGGCGGCTACGCGGACGCCCCGCCCGGGGAGGGGGAACCGGCCGGGCGGGTGCCCGCGACCGGCGCGCCCGGGTGCGGGACGCAGTACGGCACCTCCGGGTCCTCCGGGTCCTCCGGGTCCTCCGCGGACACGGTCACGCCCCGTGGGTGGTTCGGGGATCTGGGCCTGGCCTACATCGGCCCGGTCGACGGCCACGACATCGCCGCGACCGAGGCGGCGCTGCGTGCGGCGCGCGAGCTCGGCCGCCCCGTCGTCGTCCACTGCGTCACCCGGAAGGGACGCGGCTACCGGCACGCGGAAGAGGACCCCCGCGACCGCTTCCATGGGATCGGCGTGATCGACGCGGAGACCGGCCGGCCGGTGGCGACGGCCTCACCGCGCACCTGGACGTCGGTGTTCGCCGAGGAGATGGTCCAGGTGGGCGCCGGACGTCCCGACGTGGTCGCGCTGACCGCCGCCATGCTCCACCCCGCCGGGCTGGACCGCTTCGCGGACGCCTACCCCGACCGGGTCATCGACGTGGGCATCGCCGAACAGCACGCCGCCACCAGCGCGGCCGGCCTGGCGGCGGGCGGCCTGCACCCCGTCGTGGCGATCTACGCCACGTTCCTCAACCGGGCCTTCGACCAGGTGCTGATGGACGTCGCGCTGCACCGCGCCGGGGTGACGTTCGTCCTGGACCGGGCCGGGGTGACCGGTGACGACGGGCCCAGTCACAACGGCATGTGGGACATGTCGATCCTGCAGGTGGTGCCGGGGTTGCGGCTGGCCGCTCCCCGCGACGCCACCCGGCTCAGGGAGCAGTTGTGGGAGGCCGTCGCGGTGCGGGACGCGCCGACCGTACTACGGTTCCCCAAGGGCCCCGCCGAGGCGGACGTGACGGCGGTGGACCGGATCGGCGGCCTGGACGTGCTCGCCCGGAGCGCGCCGGCCGAGGTCCGCCGTGACCTGCTGCTGGTGTCGGTGGGGGCGATGGCCGGACGGTGCGTGCAGGTGGCCGACCGGCTCACCGCCCACGGGGTCGGGGTCACCGTGGTCGACCCGCGCTGGGTCAAGCCGATCGACGAGGCGCTGCCCGCCCTGGCCGCCGAACACGCCCTGGTGGTGACCGTCGAGGACGGCGCGCGCGTCGGCGGCGTGGGTGCCGCGCTCGCCCAGACTCTGCACGACGCCGGCGTCACGGTCCCCTGTCACAACCTCGGGGTCCCCGCGGAGTTCCTCCCGGTCGCCGGTCGCTCCGAGCTGATGGAGGAGATCGGCCTGAGCACCGGGGCGCTGGAACGGGAGATCCTGCGCCTGCTCGCCCGCCGGACGGGCGCCGGGCGGGCGGTCCCCGCCGCCGGCCGGTGGCTGTCCGGTCGTTTCGTGAATCCGATTCCCCCAGGGCCGCCGGCGCGAACGGCCGGAACCCGGAAAGAGAGGTAGGGGCATGGAAGGTGCCGGCAAGCGCGTCCTGCTGGCTAGCCCGCGCGGCTACTGCGCCGGCGTGGACCGCGCGGTCCAGACGGTCGAGAAGGCGCTGGAGGTGTACGGGCCGCCGGTGTACGTGCGCAAGGAGATCGTGCACAACCGGCACGTGGTCGAGACCCTGAAGGCCCGCGGCGCGGTGTTCGTCGAGGAGAACGACGAGGTGCCCGAAGGTGCGACCGTCGTGTTCTCGGCGCACGGCGTGGCTCCGCAGGTGCACGCCTCGGCCGCGGCCCGCTCGCTGAAGACCATCGACGCGACCTGCCCTCTGGTGACCAAGGTCCACCACGAGGCGCGCCGGTTCGCCGCCGCCGGCTACGACATCCTGCTCATCGGGCACCAGGGGCACGAGGAGGTCGTCGGCACCGCCGGGGAGGCGCCCGGCAGCGTGCACGTCGTCGACGGCCCCGACGACGTGGCCGCGGTCACGGTCCGCGATCCGGCGAAGGTGGCCTGGCTGTCGCAGACCACGCTGTCGGTGGACGAGACGATGTCGACGGTGGAACACCTCAGGAAACGCTTCCCGCTGTTGCAGTCTCCGCCGAGCGACGACATCTGCTACGCCACGCAGAACCGGCAGCAGGCGGTCAAACAGATCGCCCCGTCCTGCGACGTGGTCGTCGTCGTGGGCTCGCGCAACTCCTCTAACTCCGTCCGGCTGTGCGAGGTGGCCCTCGAGGCGGGCGCCGGCGCCGCGCACCTCGTCGACTTCGCGCGCGAGATCGACGACGAGTGGCTCCGTGACGCCACGACGGTGGGCCTGACGGCGGGTGCCTCGGTCCCGAACGAGCTGGTCGAGGAGGTGCTCGCCCATCTGGCCGAACGCGGCTTCGCCGACGTCACGGAGGTGACCGGCGCACGCGAGACGACCGTCTTCGCCCTGCCCCAGGAACTCCGCGCCGACATCCGCCGGCCCCGCACCGGGGACGCCGGGCTCTGACCGTCCCGTCCGCCGGCCGGGCCGTCGCACCGGCCGGGCCGCTCCCATCAGACAGGTGACACCTTGACTTCTGTTGCTCTCGGAATCCCGTCCGTCAGGACCAGGCCGATCGCCGAGCGGCGCACCTCCCGTCAGATCATGGTCGGTTCGGTTCCGGTGGGCGGTGACGCGCCGGTCTCGGTGCAGTCGATGACCACCACGGTCACCGCCGACGTCAACGCCACACTGCAGCAGATCGCCGAGCTGACCGCCGCGGGCTGCCAGATCGTCCGGGTCGCGGTGCCGTCGCAGGACGACGCCGACGCGCTGCCGATCATCGCCCGCAAGTCGAAGATCCCGGTGATCGCCGACATCCACTTCCAGCCCAAGTACGTCTTCGCCGCGATCGCGGCGGGCTGCGCGGCGGTCCGGGTCAACCCGGGCAACATCAAGAAGTTCGACGACCGGGTCGGTGAGATCGCCAAGGCCGCCACCGAGCACGGGGTGCCGATCCGCATCGGGGTCAACGCCGGCTCGCTGGATCCGCGGCTGCTGGCCAAGTACGGCAAGGCCACCCCGGAGGCGCTGGTGGAGTCGGCGCTGTGGGAGTGCTCGCTGTTCGAGGAGCACGGTTTCCGCGACATCAAGATCTCGGTCAAGCACAACGACCCGGTCGTGATGATCCAGGCCTACCGGTTGCTGGCCGCGCGGTGCGACTATCCGCTGCATCTGGGGGTGACCGAGGCGGGGCCGGCCTTCCAGGGCACGGTCAAGTCGGCCGTCGCCTTCGGCGCGTTGCTGGCCGAGGGCATCGGCGACACCATCCGGGTGTCGCTGTCGGCGCCGCCGGTGGAGGAGGTCAAGGTCGGCAACCAGATCCTGGAGTCGCTCAACCTGCGCGAGCGCGGTCTGGAGATCGTCTCCTGCCCGTCCTGCGGGCGGGCCCAGGTCGACGTCTACACCCTGGCCGAGCAGGTCACCGCGGCCTTCGACGGCTTCCCGATCCCGCTGCGCGTCGCCGTGATGGGCTGCGTGGTCAACGGGCCGGGCGAGGCCCGCGAGGCCGACCTCGGGGTCGCCTCCGGCAACGGCAAGGGGCAGATCTTCGTCAAGGGCGAGGTCATCAAGACCGTCCCCGAGTCGAAGATCGTGGAGACCCTGATCGAGGAGGCCCTCAAGCTGGTGGACGCGGACACGTGACGGGCCTGCCGTAGCGGTGACGGGCCTGCCGTAGCGGTGACGGGCCGGGTGCGGCCGGGATGACGGCCCGGCCGCACCCGGCCCGTCACCGGTCGCCCGTCACCGGCCGCCCGGCTCCCCATCCCGGAAGCGGGGCACGCGGACACCCCGCGGTTCACCGCCCCCCGCAAGCGGAGGGTACGTCAGGAAGCGGTGAGGGCGGTGCCCTGGGCGAGGAGCAGGACGACGTCGACCGCCGCCACGGCGACGGCCGCGGCGAAGGGGACCCGGGGCGAACGCCCGCCGAGCACGAGCCCGGCGGCGGTGAGACCACCGGCCGCCGCGAGGGCGGCCCAGCCCCCCGCCCCTGGAGACCCCCCCGGGCCGAGGACGAGCAGCGCCGTCGCGGCCAGCAGCGGCAGCGGGACCAGCAACCGGACCCGGGCGGCGCCGAGCCGCTGCGGCCAGCCCCGGACCCCGGTGACCAGGTCGGCGGGGATGTCGGGGAGCACGTTGGCCAGGTGGGCCCCGCAGCCGAGCAGCGCCGCCGCCGGGATCGCCCACCAGGCGGGCCAGGGCCCTCCCGGCAGCCCCAGGGTCACGAAGGCCGGCAGCGAGCCGAATCCCACCGCGTACGGCAGCCACGACAGCACGGTCGCCTTCACCCCGAGGTCGTAGGCCCAGGCCGCGGCGACGCCGGCCAGGTGGACGGCGCCGGCCGCCGGGCCGGAGGCCAGGGAGAGCGGGACGCACAGCGCCAGGGCCGAGACCGCGGCGACCCGGACCGTCCGGGCGCTCACCGTCCCGTCCACGACGGGTTTGCCGGTGCGGCCCGCAGCGGCGTCCCGGGCGGCGTCGACCGCGTCGTTGCACCAGCCGATCGACAACTGCCCGGCCAGCACCGCCACGCCCACCAGGGCGGCCCCCGCCGCGCCGCGGCCGCTCGCCACGGCCAGGGCGGTCACCAGCGCGGTGACCGCGGCGGTCGGACCGGGGTGGCAGGCCAGCAGCAGGCCCCGGGCGGCCCGCAGCGCGGTCCCGGTGGCCGGGGACGGATGCCCACTCCTCGTCACCGGACCGATGGTAGGCGACGGTCCCGCCGGCCACCGGCAGGCGGAGGCCCGCCCCGGGGCCGGCGCGGGACGGATCGGTGAACGGTGATCGCGCATGTCGCACAGGCGGCTGGGCAAGAGGGGGATATCCGCCGTTCCCTAGCCAGGGGGTAGTCACGAGATGACGCGAATCGCCGCGGTCCGCGGCGCGCTTCCGCCCAACCGCTACCTCCAGGCAGAGATCACCGACGCGTTCGCGCGGGCGTGCCTGCCCGAGGGGGCGGACCGCCGGCTGCTCGACCGGCTGCACTCCTCCGCGAAGGTGGGCTCCCGCCACCTGGCGCTCCCCCTCGACCAGTACGCCAAGCTGGACGGGTTCGGCGCCGCCAACGACGCCTTCATCGAGGCGGCCGTCGAGCTGGGTGCCGCGGCGGTCGGCGACGCGCTGGAGGCCGCCGGGATCGCGCCGGAGGAGGTGGACATGATCCTGTTCACCTCGGTGACCGGCCTCGCCGCGCCGTCCGTGGACGCCAGGCTGGCCGGGCGGCTCGGGTTGCGTCCCGACGTCAAGCGGGTGCCGGTGTTCGGCCTGGGCTGCGTCGCGGGGGCGGCCGGGATCGCCCGCCTCCACGACTACCTGCGCGGCTGGCCGGAGCACGTGGCCGTGCTGCTCTCGGTCGAGCTGTGCTCGCTGACCCTGCAACGCGGGGACGCCTCCATCGCCAACCTGGTCGCAAGCGCGCTGTTCGGCGACGGGGCCGCGGCCGTGGTCGCCTGCGGCGACGCATGGCGGCCCCGGGCGCGAGGTGCTTCCCCGGCCCCGGCTCGCCCGGCCCCGGCTCCGGTTTCCCCGGTCCCGGCTCCCCCGGCCCCGGCCTCGGCCTCGGCTCCCCCGGCTCTCCCGGCTCTCCCGGCCGGGCCGGAGGTGGTGGCCTCGCGCAGCCGCCTCTACCCCGGCTCCGAGGGGGTGATGGGCTGGGAGGTGGGCGACACCGGTTTCCGGGTGGTGCTCGACGCCAGCGTCCCGGACGTGGTGCGCACCCACCTGGCCCGGGACGTCGGCGGTTTCCTCGCCGACCACGGCCTGACCGGTGCGGACGTGACGGCGTGGGTGTGCCATCCCGGCGGGCCGAGGGTGCTTGAGGCGGTGGCCGAGACGCTCGGGCTGCCCGAGGGGGCTCTGGACCTCACCTGGCGCTCGCTGGCCGAGGTCGGCAACCTGTCGTCCTCCTCGGTGCTGCACGTCCTGCGGGACACCCTGGCCCTGCGTCCGCCGCCCGCGGGCACGCCGGGGCTCCTGCTGGCGATGGGGCCGGGGTTCTGCTCCGAGCTCGTGTTGCTGCGCTGGTAGCGGAGGTCCGATGTCCTGGCAGCTGTCGTCCTGGTACCTGCTCCTGGTGCTGCTCGTCGGCCTGGAGCGCCTCGCCGAGCTGGTCGTGGCCCGCCGCAACGCGCGTTGGAGCATGGCCCGCGGCGGGGTGGTGCACGGCCGGGGCCACTACCCCTGGATGGTCGCCCTGCACACCGGCCTGCTGGCCGGATGCCTGCTGGAGGCGGGCCTGGCCGGCCGGCCGTTCGTTCCGGCGCTCGGCTGGCCGATGCTCACCCTGGTGGTCGCCGCGCAGGGGCTGCGCTGGTGGTGCATCACCGCGCTCGGCCCACAGTGGAACACCGAGGTGATCGTCGTGCCCGGCCTGTCGGTGGTCGAGCGCGGCCCGTACCGGCTGCCCTGGTTGCGCCATCCGAACTACGTGGCCGTGGCCGTCGAGGGGGCGGCGCTGCCGCTGGTGTACGGGGCGTGGGTCACCGCGCTGGTGTTCACCGTGCTCAACGCGGCGCTGATGGTGGTCCGGATCCGCTGTGAGGAGGCCGCGCTGGCCTCGCTCGCCCCCGGCCGGGCCACCGCGTGATCGACGTCCTGATCGCGGGCGGCGGACCGGCGGGGCTGGCCACCGCCGTCAACGCGGCGCTGGCCGGGATGGAGGCGGTGGTGGTCGAGCCACGGCCCGTACCGGTCGACAAGGCGTGCGGCGAGGGGCTGATGCCCACCGGGGCCGCCGCGTTGCACGCGCTCGGCGTGCGGGTGGAGGGCCGGCCCCTGCGCGGTATCCGCTACCTCGACGGGCGGTGCGCGGCCGAGGCGCCGTTCCGCGACGGGCCGGGCCTGGGGGTGCGCCGGACCGCGTTGCACGCCGCGCTGGCCCTGCGGGCGAAGGAGCTGGGGGTGGAGATCGTCCCCGGCAAGGTGACCGAGGTCCGGCAGGACGACGGCGGCGTCGAGGCCGCGGGGCTGCGGGCCCGCTGGCTGGTGGCCGCGGACGGCCTGCACTCCCCGCTGCGCGCCCGGCTCGGGCTGGAGCTGCCCGGCCGCGGGCCCCGCCGGTACGGCCTGCGCCGGCACTACCCCGTGCCGCCGTGGACGGACTTCGTCGAGGTCCACTGGGCGGCCGACGGGGAGGCGTACGTGACGCCGGTGGGCGACGGCCTGGTGGGGGTGGCGGTGCTGAGCTCACGGCGGCGCGGCTACCCCGAGCACCTGGCGGACTTCCCGGATCTGGCGGAGCGGCTGCGAGCCCCCGCGGTGACCCCGGTGCGCGGCGCCGGGCCGTTGCGCCAGCGGGTGCGCACCCGGGTCGCCGGACGGGTGCTGCTGGTGGGCGACGCCGCAGGGTACGTCGACGCGCTCACCGGTGAGGGCGTCTCGCTGGCGCTGTCCTCCGCCCGGGTGCTCGTGGGCTGCCTGCGCGCCGGCGCCGCCGAGTCGTACGAGACCGCCTGGCGGCGGCTGTCGCGGCGGCACCGGCTGCTCACGACGGCGCTGGTGGGCACGCGCCGTTTCGGACCGGCGGCCCGGCTGATCGTTCCGGCGGCACGGCGGATGCCCGCCGTGTTCGGTGCGGCGGTGCACGCCCTGGCCTGACGCCGCCGCGACCCCGTCCGGTGGACGGCGCGGCGGTGCACGTCCCGGGCCGGCGGTAGCCCCGGTTTCACTCCGCCCGGTGAACGGCGCTCAGGCCGGGGGCGTAGTGGCTCGTCCCGGCGAAGCGGATCCGCCACCGGCCGCCGGGGCGGATCGGCAGGGTGCGGCCGAAGCGCCCGTGGGCGTCGGTGGTGGCGGTGCCCACCTCCGCCCAGTCCTCCTCCCCGGTTCGGTGCAGGATCTCGACGGGCCGCTCGGGGAAGGGGGCGTAGTCGAGATAACCTTGCGGGTCGACCCGGTTGAGGACGCCGCGCACCCGCGTGCCCTCGCCCCCGGCCACCGCCCGGACCGCGCTGAACCTGGTCTGGCGTCTCAGCTGGAAGCCCCGGCGCCCGACGACCGTCCTGCCGCCGGTGCCCTTGGCGGTCACCGTGACGGTCCAGCGGCCGGCCGGGTACCAGCGGCTGAGAGTCTGCTCCGGGTTGAAGCGCCAGGTCTCCCAGCCGTCCGCCGCGCGCCGGACGACGAGGCCCGCGCGGGCCGCCGCGTGCCCCGGGACGGCCCGTCCCGGCCCCGTCGCCGGGGCGGGCGTACGGGACGGACCGGAGACCGGGCCTGGAAGCAGGGAGGGAACCTCGGTGGGAAGCGGGCCGGGGAGCACACCGGGAAGCGGAGAGGGGGCCGGGGTGAGGGGCGGAGAACCCCCCGGCCTCGGGTCCGGGCGCGGCGCGAGGGACGCTCCGGGACCCGGCCGCGGCTCGGGACCCGTTCCCGGACGGGGGCGTGGAGCCTGCGCGGCCGGGCGGGACACGCCGACCGGGAAGACCGTCTCCCCCGGCCCCGCCGCCCCGGGCTCGACCTGGACGGTCACCCCGGCGGGCCCGGCCACGCCACGGGCGACCACCTCGATCACCAGGCGTACCGTGTCGGCCGGCCCGACCACCGGGGCGGCGGGATGGATCGTGACCGAGCGGATCACCGGATCCTCCGCCGCGACGACCGGAGCGCCGGCGGGCACCGGCAGGGACGCGGCTCCCGCGACCAGGGACGCCAGAAGAACTCTCGTGGTCATGTTTCCGGACGCTAGGCAGGCGCCGGTAAGGAGCGGGTAGCCGACACACGCCCGGTTGGCAAAACGGTACGGCTCGGCGCCCGGTATCTCCGCTTTCGCAGGAGAACGCCAGGTGCCTTCCGCGGTCCGGGGGGCACCCGGAGGCCCGGCCCCCGGACCGGGGATCGAGCCCCGGACCGGAGGCCGGGCCCTGAACCGGAGGCCGAGCCGGAACCGGGGCCCGGCGGACGGGGGCCGGGGCCCGGCGGCCCCGCGGAGGGCGGCGGCCGCGTCAGCCGGCGTACATGCCGTCGATGATCTCGGCGTACTTGGCGTGGATGACGCGGCGCTTGAGCTTCAGGCTCGGGGTGAGCTCCGTGGTCTCGGCCGTCCACTCCACCGGAAGCAACCGCCACCGCTTGACCTGCTGGACCCGGGCGAGCCTCTCGTTGGCGGCGGCGACCGCGGTCTCCACCGCCTTGAGGACGTCGGGGTGCTCGGCGAGGTCGGCGAGGGTGGTGAACGCGATGCCGTGGCTCTGTGCCCAGCCGGGGGCCACCTCCCCGTCGAGGGTGAGGATCGCCACCGGGTACGGCCTGCCGTCGCCGTAGGCGAGGGCCTGGCCGATGAGCGGGTGCTCCTTGAGGTGGTTCTCGATGTTGGCCGGGGAGATGTTCTCACCGCCCGAGGTGATGATGAGCTCCTTCTTGCGGTCGACGATGCTGATGAAGCCGTCCTCGTCGATGGAGCCCACGTCGCCGGTGTGCAGCCAGCCGTCCTCGTCCAGCAGCTCGGCGGTGGCCTCCGGCCGGTTCAGGTAGCCGCGGGTGTTGGCCGGGCTGCGGGTGAGGATCTCGCCGTCCTCGGCGATGCGGACCTCGACCCCCGGACCCGCCGGGCCGACCGTGCCGAGCTTGAAGCGGTCGGGGGCGTTGGCGGTGAACGCGCCCGTCGTCTCCGTCATGCCGTAGACGTCGAGCACCTTCAGGCCGAGACCGGCGAAGAAGCGCTGGACCTCCAGCGGCATGGGTGCGGCCGCGGTGGCCAGCCAACCGGCGTTGTCGAAACCGATCAGCGACCGGATGATCGACAGCAGGGAGGCGTCGGCCTGCTCGTAGGCCGCCCGTACCTCGGGCGAGGGCGTGCGGCCGTACTGGCACGCCTCGATGTAGGCCAGACCCGCGGCCATCGCGGCGCGCACGTTCTCCTGCTGCTCCTCCGGCTGGGTGGCCAGCAACGCCTGCAGCCGGGCCATCATCTTCTCCCACACGCGCGGGACGCCGAAGAACAGCACCGGCTTGACCTGTCCGAGGACCGTGCCGAGCTGGGCGAGGTCGGTGCAGAAGTAGACGTGGGAGAGCTTGAAGAGCGGCAGGTAGAGGCTGAGCACCCGCTCGGCGATGTGGGCGTAGGTCAGATAGGAGACCTGGGTGCCCTTGGTGGGCAGGTTGGCCATCCGGTTGGTGGCCGCGACCTCGAAGAACACGTTGGCGTGGGTGAGCGGCACGCCCTTGGGGTTGCCGGTGGTGCCGGAGGTGTAGAGCACGGTGATGGTGTCTTCGGCGGTGACCGCCCGCCAGCGGGCCTCGACGGCGGCGGGGTCGGCGGCGAGCCGCTCCCGGCCCAGGGCCAGGAAGTCGTCCCAGGACAGGAACCGGTCACCGGACGGGGCGTCCTCGAGCATGATGATCCTGCGCAGGCCGGGGAGGTCGTCCAGCACCGGCTCCCACCGGGCCAGGTCGGCCGGGCCGCCGAGGACGGCGATCCCGGCTCCGACGTCGCCGGCGACGAAGGCGACCTGCTCGGGCGCGAAGGTGGAGTAGACCGAGCAGGGGACGCCCCCGGCGTGCACCGCGCCGAGGTCGGCGAGCACGTGCTCACTGCGGTTGACCATCATGAGGGCGACGGCCTCGCCCGGCTCCAGCCCGAGGGCGACGAACCCCGCCGCGATCTCCAGGATCCGCTGCCGGGCCTCGGCGTAGGTCAGGGTGGACCACCCCTCCTCGACCGGGTCGGAGTAGGCCGGAGCGTCGGGATCCCCCTCGGCCGCCTCCTTCAGCCGGTCGCAGACCGTCCGTCCCGCGATCTCCCGCTCGATCTCCGCACGCTCCTCAAGGACACCGGTCATGTCGCGCCTCCTGAAAGTGCTCACTTGCACGAGTGGCATGCATCGCACCACACCGGCTTCCCCCTCGACAAGACCTTGAAAGACAGAAGAAACACCACGTTTCCCACCCTCCGCGCACGGCCGGACGACGCGTTTACCTACAGTGGTGACCCAATCACACAAACGACCTCGGGGGGCGGCAATGACATCGGGGGCACCCGCTCGGGAGAGGACCTTCTTCGGGCATCCACGCGGTCTCGCCACGCTGTTCGGCACCGAGATGTGGGAGCGGTTCAGCTGGTACGGCCTGCGGGCCATCCTGGCCACCTTCATGGCCGCCTCCCCCGTCACGGGCGGCCTCGGCATGTCGGAGCAGACCGCCCAGGCGGTCATCGGGGTGTACGGCGCGCTCATCTACCTCGTCGCCCTACCGGGCGGCTGGGTCGCCGACCGTGTCCTGGGCGCCCGCAGGGCGGTGCTCTGGGGCGGCTTCGTCATCATGCTGGGTCACATCAGCATGGCGATCCCGGTCACCACGCCGGCCTTCGTCTGGCTGGGGCTGTTCCTCATCGTGATCGGGACCGGCCTGCTCAAGCCCAACATCTCCGCGATGGTCGGCAAGTTGTATCCCGAGGACGACGACGCGCGCCGCGACGCCGGGTTCTCGCTCTTCTACCTGGGCATCAACCTCGGCGCCTTCATCGCTCCGATCGTGGTGGGCTGGCTGGCCCGCGACGGTCGCTGGCACCTGGGGTTCGGCGCCGCGGCGGTCGGCATGGCGCTGGGCCTGACCCAGTACGTGCGGGGGCGGCGTCACCTGCGGGGCGTGGGCGACCGGCCCGGCCACCGGCTGACGGCGGCCGAGCGCAGGCACTTCACCATCGCCCTCGTCTCCGCGGTCGTCCTGGTGGCCGTGGCCATGGCCGTGTGGGTGGCCTCGGGAACGTTCAGCCTCGACGGGTTCGCGCTCGTGATGACCCTGGTCATCGTCGCGGTCCCGGTGCTCTACTTCGGCTACATCCTCCTCGGCGCGCACGGCCTGACCGAGGAGGAGCACGCCCGGATGCGGGCCTACGTCTGGTTGTTCGCCGCCGCCGCCGTCTTCTGGATGATCTACGATCTCGCCCCGACCGTGCTGTTGTTCTTCGCCGAGCACCGGACCGACCTGAACCTGCTGGGCCTGCGCGTCACACCGGCGACGACGCAGTCGTTCAACCCGCTGTTCATCATGGTCTTCGTCCCGGTCTTCGCCGCGCTCTGGGTGAAGCTGGGCGAGCGGGTGACCGCCCCGCAGAAGTTCGCCTTCGCGCTGTTCATGGTGGGGCTCAGCTTCGTGGTCATGGCTCTGGCGGCGCGGCTGGCCGCAAGTGGGCGGGTCAGCGTGTGGTGGCTGGTGCTGGTCTACCTCGTCCAGGTCTTCGGCGAGCTGGCGCTGAGCCCGGTCGGGCTCTCGGTCACCACCAAGCTGGCCCCCGAGGCGTTCAAGGGCCAGATGCTCGGCGTGTGGTTCATCGCCGTCTCGGTGGGGGACGCGGTGGGCGGGCAGACCGGCCGGCTGCGCGAGCACATGTCGGAGCCCGCGTACTTCCTGACCCTCGCGGCGATCGCCCTCGCGGCGGGTGCGGCGCTGCTGGCGTCGGCGGGCAGGCTGCGCGTCCTGATGCGGGAGCACGCGGCGCACCCCGGCGGGTGACGGCCCGCAGGCCCGGCCGGGCCTGCGGGCCGCGGCGGGTGCGCGCGGGAGCCCACCGGGCCGCGGCGGGTGCGCGGGAGCCCACCGGGCCGCGCCGCGGGCGGTCGTCGGCGGCTGCGCGTGCGGGCCCGCCGGGGTGATCCCGCGCGGGCCGGTTCCCGGGCGGTGCGACCCGGCCGGGCGCGTCCGGGGCGGGCCGTGGGAGGGTTGGTCCGTGGACCATGTGCTCGACCTCGCCGGAATCTTCGTCTTCGCCCTCTCCGGCGCGCTGGTGGGCGTGCGCAGACGGCTCGACGTGGTGGGCATGGCCGTGCTGGCCGAGATGACCGCGCTGGGCGGCGGCATCCTGCGGGACCTGATCCTGAACGTGCGGCCCGCCGCCTTCTCCAGCGTCGGCTACGTGGTCGTCCCGGTCGCGGCGACGGTGATCGTGTTCTTCTGGCACCCGCACGTGGAACGGGTGATGCCCGCGGTGAACGTGCTCGACGCGGCCGGGCTGGGGCTGTTCTGCGCGGTCGGCACCGAGAAGGCGCTGGACTTCGGGCTCAGCCCGCTGCACGCGGCCCTGCTCGGGGTCATCACGGGGGTCGGCGGCGGCATGCTGCGCGACATCCTCTCCGGGCAGATCCCGAACCTGCTGTACGACCGCCAGCTGTACGCGGTGCCCGCCCTGCTGGGGTCGGCGGCCATGGCGGCGCTCTACACACTCGACCTGCACGGCTGGCCAGCCACCCTCGCCGCCGCGGTCCTCGCCTTCGGGCTGCGCGTGGCGGCCGTCCGGCTGCGCCTGCGCGCACCCCTGGCCAGGGGCCTGACGGCCGAGTAGGCGGGACGCGGCCACCGCGTGGCTAAAGGGTGGGGGTGAGCGACTCCGGCGGGCGGTTCCCGGACGCGCCTTCGACCCTGGCCTCGGCGATCCGCCGCACCGCCTCGGTCAGCACCTGCGGCGGCTGGGTGAAGGGAAGACGCAGCCGGCTCTCCAGGGTGCCGTCCACACCGAACCAGCGGCCGGGTGCGAGCCGCACCCCGTGGCAGGCCGCCGCGTCGACCAGCGCGGTCGCCTCCGGGCTGGACAGCCGCACCCAGAGCGAGCCGCCGCCGGAGGGCACGGTGAAGTCCCAGTCGGGCATGTGCCCGGCCAGCGCGGTCGTCAGGACCTCGCGGGAGGCGCCCAGGGTGCGGGCCCGCTCGGCGCGCGACTCCTCGATGTCCTCGAACAGCCTGACCGTCACGAGCTGTTCGAAGAGCGGGCTGGCGATGTCGACGGCCGCGCGGAGCACGGCCAGGCGGCGGACCGTGGCGGCGGTGGTGCGGATCCAGCCGATGCGCAGCCCGCCCCACCACAGCTTGGACGCCGACCCGATGGTGATCACCCGTCCGTCGGTGTCGAAGGCGGCCAGCGGCGCGACCCGGGACCGCCCGTCGTCCCCGTCGAGGGCCAGCTCGGCCCAGCTCTCGTCGGCCACCAGGGTGGTGCCGTACCGCCTGGCCGCCTCCGTCAGGCCCGCCCGGGTGGCCTCGTCCATCAGGTGCCCGGTGGGGTTGTGGAAGTCGGGTATCACGTACGCCAGCCGGGCGGCGGACTGGCGTATCGCGCAGGTCAGCAGGTCCAGGTGCCAGCCGCCGTCGGGGATGCCGACCGGGACGATCCTGGCGCCGCGCATCCGGGCCAGGTCGATGGCGTGCGGGTAGGTGGGCGACTCCAGCAGCACCGGGTCGCCGCGGGAGAGCAGCAGGGTGGTCACCAGGTGGATGGCCTGCTGCGCGCCGGTGGTGACGAGGATCTGCTCGGGCCGGGTGGCGAGTCCCCGCTCCGTGTAGCGGGCCGCGATCGCCTCACGCAGCGGGGCGATGCCGACCGGGTCGTAACCCATGCCCAGGGCGTAGCGGGGGTAGTGCTCGCCCGCGAAGGCGATCGCCGCGGGCAGCGTGGAGATGGCGCTCGGCGCGGCGGTGTGCAGCGGGAGCAGGCCGTCGTCCGCTGCGGCGATCCAGGGGTTGGCGGTGCCCAGGGAGCCGGCGTCGGGCAGCGCGGTCCAGCTTCCGGCACCCTGCCTGCTCTCCAGGTAGCCCTGTTCACGGAGCCGGTCGTAGGCCGCGGTGACGGTGGTCCGGCTGACGCCCAGGGCGTCGGCGAGGTGGCGCTCGGCCGGCACGCGCACCCGCACGGGCAGGCGCCCGTCGAGGATCAGCGACCGCACGGACCGGGCCAGCGCCCGGTAGTAGGGCCTGGCGCCCGGGTCGACCGCCGTGAGCCGGGCGAGCTGCGGTCCGCTGAGATACCTGTCCACCTCGCCCAGCATAAGGCCACTTTTCATGATTGGCCCTTTGAAGGGGATTCATTGGCCTGCACGATTGACGGCATTATGAGTGAACTCTCCCTACCGACCTTCGGCTCCCTCCCCAACCGGCTCCTCCGTCTCTACGCGGGTCTGGCGCTCTACGGCGTCGGCATCGCCCTGCAGATCCGCTCGTACCTGGGCGGCAGTCCCTGGGACGTCTTCCACCAGGGCCTCTCGGTGCACCTGGGCCTGTCGGTCGGCGCCTGGATCATCCTGGTCGGGGCCGCGGTCATGCTGCTGTGGATCCCGCTGCGGCAGCGGCCGGGCGTGGGGACCGTCAGCAACGTCGTGTTCGTGGGGTTGTTCGCCGACGCGGCCATGTGGCTGCTCCCGGCCCCGGGCGCGCCCGTGGTGAGCTGGGCCTACCTGGTGGCCGGCGTCGTCGTCACCGCCGCCGCGACCGGCCTGTACATCGGCGCCGGCCTCGGCCCGGGGCCCCGCGACGGCCTGATGACCGGCCTGAACCGGCTCGGGCTCTCCATCCGCGCGGCACGCACCGCCATCGAGGTCACCGTGCTGGCCGTGGGCTGGCTGCTGGGCGGGACCGTGGGGGTGGGAACCCTGGTCTTCGCCCTGGCGATCGGACCGCTGACCCAGTTCTTCATGCCCAGGATGCGTCCCGGGGCGTGAGGCCGGCCCGGCGGAGACTTTCCGGAGAGGTTAGAGACCTCGCTGTGGGGTTAGCGTCGAGCCATGTGGATCGAGGACTACGCGCTCATCGGTGACATGCAGTCGGCCGCCCTGGTCGGCCGGAACGGCTCCATCGACTGGCTCTGCCTGCCGCGCTTCGACTCGCCCTCCTGCTTCGGGGCGCTGCTCGGCGACAGGAAGAACGGCCAGTGGTGGATCGGTCCCTCACACGCCGAACGGCCCCGCGCCGACCGGCGTCGCTACCGGGGCGAGACGCTCATCCTCGAAAGCGAGTGGGACACCCCCACCGGCACCGTCCGGGTGATCGACTTCATGCCCACCCGGCACGCCAACCCCGACCTGGTCAGGATCGTCGAGGGCGTGTCCGGGACGGTGGACATGGCCACCGAGATCCGCATCCGTTTCGACTACGGCCGCATCGTGCCGTGGGTGCGCCGCACCGACGGCCTGCTCCAGGCCGTCGGCGGGCCCGACTCGGTCTGGCTGCACTCCCCCGTCCCGCTGCAGGGCGGCGACTACGCGCACCGCGCGGGCTTCCGGGTCTCCGAGGGGGAGCGGCTGGCGTTCATCTTCACCTGGCACCCCTCCCACGAGCCCAAGCCGGTCGAGATCGACCCGTACGAGCAGCTGACCGCGACCGAGGAACTGTGGGACGAGTGGGTGGCCCAGTGCACCTACCGGGGCCCGTGGCGCGAGGCCGTGGTGCGCTCCCTCATCACGCTCAAGGCGCTCACCTACGCCCCCACCGGCGGGATCGTGGCCGCCCCCACCACCTCGCTGCCCGAGGACCTCGGCGGGGTCCGCAACTGGGACTACCGCTACTGCTGGCTGCGCGACGCCACCATGACCCTGGACGCCCTCATCGGCGCCGGGTACCTGGACGAGGCCCGCGCCTGGCGGGCCTGGCTGCTGCGCGCCATCGCCGGCCGTGCCCAGGACCTGCAGATCATGTACGGCGTCGCCGGGGAGCGCCGCCTGACCGAGCTCGAACTCGACTGGCTGCCCGGTTACGAGGACTCCCGGCCGGTCCGGATCGGCAACGGCGCGGTCGACCAGCTCCAGCTGGACGTCTACGGCGAGGTGATGAACTCCCTGCACCTGTCGCGCGTCTCGGGCATCGAGCCGGACCACCGGGCCTGGACCATCCAGCGTGAGCTCATCGCCTACGTCGAGGAGCACTGGGACGAGCCCGACGAGGGCCTGTGGGAGGTCCGGGGACCGCGCCGCCACTTCACCCACTCCAAGGTGATGTGCTGGGTGGCCCTCGACCGGGCCGTCAAGCAGGTGGAGTCCTTCGGCAAGGCCGGCCCGGTGGCGCGCTGGAAGGAGGCGCGCGACCGCATCCACGCCGAGATCTGCGACAAGGCGTTCGACCCGGTGCGCGGCACCTTCACCCAGTCGTACGGCTCGCGGGAGCTGGACGCCGCCCTGCTGCTGATCCCCATCGTCGGCTTCCTGCCGCCGGAGGACCCGCGTGTGATCGGGACGGTCGAGGCGGTCCAGCGCGAGCTGATGGTCGACGGTTTCGTACTGCGCTACCCGGTCTGCGCCGACAACGACGTGGACGGCCTGCCGGGCGGCGAGGGCGCCTTCCTGGCGTGCAGCTTCTGGCTGGCCGAGGCACTGGCGATGATCGGCCGCAAGGACGAGGCCGTCGAGCTGTTCGAGCGGCTGCTGTCGCTCCGCAACGACGTCGGGCTGCTCGCCGAGGAGTACGACCCGCGCTACGGCCGCATGGTCGGCAACTTCCCGCAGGCGTTCAGCCACGTCCCGCTGATCCACGTGGCCCGCGCGCTCAGCTGAGACCCACCCCCTTTAGGGTACTTTGCCATCTTTTTACCGTTTTCAGCGGCACGTCGGCACAAGAGGCGAAAAAAGACCAAAAAATCTTGAACTTCTCTGCAACTATCGGACGCGTTCACGACTCTCATCCTGTGAACGAGCACCCCGAAAGGAAACGAACATGAGCGACTTCAGCGTCACCGACTCCTACGACACCAACGGCGACGGCGCGTACGACGTGGTGCTGGAGGACACCAACTTCGACGGTGTGGCCGACACCGAGCTCTACGACACCAACTTCGACGGCAAGACCGACGTGCAGTACACCGACTTCAACGGCGACGGCATCACCGACGAGGTCCGCGTCGATCTCAACGGCGACGGTGTGACCGACTACACCGAGACGGGTCCCTTCTCCGCCTGATCAGATCACCCGGCATAATCCCGTGTGATCCCACCGAGGGGGGAACCCGTACCCGGGTCACACGGGCGGCCGACCAGGAAGGCGACCGATGAGGCATCGACGCGTGCTCCTTTCCCTGCTGCTCATCGCTCCACCGGTGCTGGCCGCCGGCGGCGTGGCGGCGGCGGATTCCCGCGGAAAGGGGCCCGGCGGGCCTCCGGCACCCCTGCGTCCCAGCGGAGGGCCTCTGCGGCCCGCCGAAGAGGATGCGGGGCTGCTGGGCGGGTTCGCCCCGCTGCCCCTGATGCTGCTGCTGGCCGCGGGCGGTCTGGTGCTGATCGCCGCCGCCTTCTACGTCTGGCACCGCAACCGCACCCCGGCTCCGGGAACCTGGCAACCCGGCGCCGCTCAGCCCGGCGCCGTCCCGCCCGGTGCCGTCCAGGCCCAGGGGGGAGCCGTCCCGCCCGCCGCACCCGGGACATGGCCCGCCGCCCCCGCCGTGCCCCCGGACGCGGTGACGCCCCCGAACCCGGCGATGCCCGCGGAGCACGCGGCCACCGGGACACCGGACGCCGAACACCGCCCGCCGCCCGCCGTAACCGAGCCGGCGGTGGCGGAACCCGGAACGTCCCAAGCCCCGGCCGGGGTACCGGCCGAGACGACACCGGAGCCAGCGTCGGCGTCGGGCCCGACGCCGTCCGGCGACCCCGGCATGCCCTTCCCCCAGGTGGAGGAGGTGGAGGGCACTCCCCAGGGAACGCACGGGCCGGGGGCGGACACCCCGCCGGAGACGGCGGAGGACGACCGGCGGGGACCGGCGGCGCCCGGCGGGGGCGACCCGCTGGCGCAGGCCCTGGCCGGGATCACGGAGAGCGGGATCAGCCCCGCGCTCGCGCAGCAGGTGGAGCGGCTCTTCGCCGACGGGCATCCGGGACGCGAGGCACTCGTCGCCGCCTGCATCGCCTACCGGGACCAGATCGCCGAACGACACCCCCAGCTGGCCGCGACGCTGCTGGAGGGGCTCGACCGCGCCGGCGTCCGGGAGCTCGTCGCGGACGGGCAGCGGTTCGACCCGCGTGCGCACGAGGCCTTCGGCGTCGAGCCGACCGATCGTCCCGAGCTGCACGACGTCGTGGCGGAGACCGTCAAGCGGGGGTACGCCGACGGCGAGCGGATCATCCGCGTGCCGCAGGTCGCCGTGTACCGGCACGATCCCTCCGGTGCGGGGCCGACACCGTGAACGCCGCGCTCCCGGTGCCCGCGCCGCCCCGTGGACCGGGCCCGCCCCGGAGGCCGGCTCGGCCCGGCGGGTCCGGCTCAGTTCTCGGCGACGCCCTCGGCGAGGGCGGCCCGCAGTCGCCGCCGGCCCCGGTGGATCCAGACCCGCACCGTGTTGAGCGGCACCCCGGTCGAGGCCGCCACCTCCTCGTAGGCCAGCCCGCCCGCCCGCAGCAGCAGCACCTCGCGCTGCGGTGGCGGCAGCTCGGCCAGCGCCCGGCGCAGGTCGGCCAGGCCCGCCACCAGGTCCTCGAAAGGCTCGGCGATCACCGAGTCCTCGGCCATCTCGGCGTGGAGCACCCCCTGGGAGCGGCGCCGCACCACCGTGTACGCGGCGTTGCGCGCGATGACGAGAACCCACGCCCGGAAGGACGAGCCGCCCCGGAAGGCGTGCAGGCCGCGCCAGGCGGCGAGCTGCGTCTCCTGGAGGGCGTCGAGCGCGTCGGCGCGGTGCCCCGTCAGGTGGTAGCAGAGGCCGAAGGCCGGACGTTGCACCGGGGCCCACAGCGCGCGGAAGGCGGTCTCGTCACCGGCGCGTGCCCCGGCGAGGAGAAGCGCCTCGTCGTCGAGTTCCGCGTCCAGCGTCCCGGTCGTCATCGGTCGCCCATCCTCCACGGGTGGAAAGTCAGCCAATGACACCATGCCGGATGAATGTCCGGTAAGAAGCGGCAAATCCTGATATTGGACCGTAACAATCTCTGGTTGGGGCCACCGTTGGAGGAGTCAGACGACCTGACTGAGCTGCGTCGGCTCCTTTTCACGGCGATCCCGTACCCCACCGAGGAGGAGAACCTGGCGATGCTCGCCCAGACGCTCTCGTCGAGCACCCCCGACCTGTCCCTGTTGCCCGGCCCTGATGGGTTCGGTCCCCCACCTCCGCAGAGCGCGGCAAGGCCGCTCGTGCCCTGTGCCCGGCGATCCGCGGACCGCGCGGGCGGCCCGGACGACGCCGACGGCACCGACCACGCGGCGGGGGGGCGGGCATGACCGCCGGACCCGCCGAACTGCTGCGCGGCCTGTGCGACGCCACGGCGGCCAAGCTGGCCGGCGCCGAGCTGCGCGAACGGGTGGCGCAGGTGCGTGCCGACCTCGACGCGCCGCTGCGCGTCGCGGTCGCGGGCGCGGTCAGCAGCGGTAAGTCGACCCTGGTCAACGCGCTGCTCGGGCTGCCCGTCGCCCCGGTCGACGCCGGTGAGTGCACCTTCGTCGTCACCCAGTACGAGTACGGTGAGGACGACGGCCTGATCAGGATCGAGCTCAAGGACGGCGGCGTGGTCCACTCCCGGCTGCTGCCGGGTCACCGGCTCCCCTCCGAGCTGGGCGTCGACGTGGCCGTGATCCGGCGCCTGCGGGTCTCGCTGAACCTGCCGTCGCTGCGGACGGTCACCATCATCGACACGCCGGGCATGAACACGGTGACCGCCACCAACGAGCGGGCGGCCCGGAGCATGCTGTTCGGCTCCGGTGACGAGGACGACCGCGCGCAGGCGATGATCTACGTGCTGCGCTACGTCCAGAAGTTCGACGACACCACCCTGTCGGAGTTCCGCGGCCTGACCGACGCCTGCGGCATGAGCTGCGTCAACACCCTCGCCGTGCTCGGCCAGGTCGACCGGCGCGGCGACGAGGACGACCCGTGGCCCACCGCCAGGCGGCTGGCCGCCAAGGGCTACCAGGACCTGCGCACCTCGGTCTACGACGTGGTCCCGGTGATCGGCCTGCTGGCCGAGACCGCGCGCGCGTGCCCGCTGGACGCCGAGGAGATCGAGGCGCTGTCGGTGCTGGCCGGGCTCGACGAGGACGACCTGGAGGACTACCTCCTCGACCTGGAGGACTTCCGCACGGCGTCCGACCTGCCCGTGCCGGCCGAGGTACGGCGCCGCCTGGTCGAGCGGCTGCACCGCTACGGCATCGCCACCGCGGTGGAGGCGGTGCGCAACGGGGTCCGCGACGCCGGCGCGCTCACCGCCCACCTGCTGGAACGGTCGGGATACGCCTCGGCGGGACGGGCCGCGACCGGCTCGGTGGCCGCGGGCATCGCCCACTTCGCCCGCCGCGCCGACCAGCTCAAGGCGCTCGACGCGCTGACCCGGCTGCGCAAGCTCGCCCGCACGCCCGCGCTGGGCGCGGACCGCGCCACCCTGGACGCGCTCGCGGCGCAGCTCGACGAGAACAAGCCGATCGCGACCGCGCTGGGCGGCCTGCGGATCTTCGCCGCGGCCGAGGCGCTCGGCCGCGGCACCCTGGTCCTGAACGAGGAGATGACCGAGGAACTGCTGCGCCTGTCCCGCCACGACGACCCCGCCGAGCAACTCGGCCTGCCCGCCGGGGCGCCGCGGCAGGAGATCGCCGCGGCGGCCGTGACCGCGTCGATGCGCTGGCGCACGCTCGCCATGATGAGTGAGGGCCGCAGCGCCGGGCACCGGGCCAGGGACGTGCTGACCGTCCTGGAGGACATCGTCACGGCGGCGCTGGACGAACCGGACACCCCGCAGGCCGCGGGCGGCGAGGCACTGCCCCCGCTCCGCGTCGACCCGGCCGCGGTCGAGGCCCTGCGCGCCTCCCCCATGGTCCCGGCCGACGACCGGCGGGCGCTGGAGCTGCTGCTGTCCGGCACCGAGCTCGCCACCCAGCTCGGCGCACCGCCCGGCAGCCCGCGCGCCGAGGTGGCGGGCTACGCCGCCGCCCTGGGGGCCCGCTTCCGGACCCTCACCCACCGCCCGCTGTCCCTGCGGCAGCGCCGGGCGGCGGAGACCCTCTGCGAGGCGTACGAGACCGTCTGGTCGCGCTACCACCAGGAACAGCCCTAGGGGCCCAGGGCGCCCCGCGGACGGCGTCGCCGGCAAGGGACGGCGGCGCCGCACGATTCCCCCGACAGGAGACGACGACATTGACGACCCCCGACCCGAACGGCCCCGTGGCGCGGCTGCTGCGTTACGCCAACGAGGTCCACGCCCTGGCCAAGCAGTCCGGCAGGCAGGACCTGGCGGAGATGCTGGCCACGTGCGCGAGCCGCTGGAAGGACGAGTGCACCGACATCGTGGTGGCCGGGGCGCAGAAGCGCGGCAAGAGCCGCCTGATCAACACCCTGGTCGGCCGGCCCGACCTGGTGCCGGTCGACGCCGACGTGGCCACCAACTGCTTCCTGTCGCTGCGACGCGGCCCGCAGCTGGCCGCGGTGGTCCACCGCAACACCGACAAGGGGCTCGTGCAGACGCCGATCACGGTCGAGTCGATCCCCGACTACGCCTCGATGCGTGGTGACATCGGCAAGCGCCGCGACGTCGTCAGCGTGGACATCACCCTCGACACCCCGCTGCTGGACGGCCTGCGGCTGCTGGACACGCCCGGCGTGGACAGTCTCACCGTGGGGCACCGCCAGGTGACCGTGGCGATGCTCCAGCGGGCCGACGCGCTGCTGTTCACCCTCAGCGCGCAGGACCAGCCGGTGCTCCGGCACGAGCTGGAGTTCCTCGCCGAGGCGGCCGAACGGGTCCAGGCGATCGCGTTCGTGCTGACCAAGGTGGAGGACTCGGCCAACTGGAAGAGCCTCATGGAGGAGAACAAGGCCCGGCTGCGGACGTTCGTCACCGAGGCGGTCGCGGCCGACCCGGGCAGGACGGCGACGCTGAGCCCGCTCCTGTCCGCGCCGTGGATCCCGGTGAGCGCCAAGCTCGCCGAGGCCGCCGAGGCCAAGCGCCGCGAGGGACGCCACGAGCGCGCGGCCGCACTGCGGGCGCGCAGCGGCATGGACGTCCTGGAGCGGCACCTGCGTGCCTTCGCCGAGGGCCGGGACTCGGCGCGGGGGGCCACCGTGGTCGCCGCCGCGCTGTCGGCGCTGGGCTCCCTGACGGCCGGGGCCAAGGACGACGTCGCCGTCGGCTCCGACGACGAAGGCGACCTGGCCGCCCGCCTCGCCGAGGTGGAGGCCGATCTGGAGAGCCTCGCCGAGCTGACCGCCAAGCGCCGGGCCGGCGCGGTGGCCAACACCTTCCTCGCCCGCGAGGTCGGCGGCATCGTGGCCGCCCGGTTGACCGAGATCCGTCAGCCGTACGAGAACACGATCGCCACCCTGAAGAGCCAGGCGCAGATCGACAAGTACATGGCGGAGATGCCGGAGAGCGCTCAGCGCTCGCTGGAGGCCGCCTGGTCGCAGATCGTCTACGACGTGGAGGCCCTGGCGCGGACCACCCTGGACGCCTTCGCCCGCGATCTCGGCCTCGACCCGGTGAACCTGGCCGCCGACCGGCGAACGGCGCCCAACCTGTCGCAGATCCAGGTCAGGGGTGACACGGCCGCCGACGAGCCGGTCAACGTGGACCTGGTGCGCGACGTGCTGCCGTCGGCGTCGATGGGCCTGTCGTTCGGCGGCCTCGCCGCCGCCGCGCTCGGCCCGGTGGGCTTCCTCCTGGTCGCCCCCGCCCTGGGGGCGGCCATCTACTTCGGGCGGCGCAAGATGGAGCAGGTCCAGCGCAGCCAGGCGGCGATCAGGAACGCGCTCCGCGACCAGTTCGCCCTGGTCACCCGGGAGATGACGCTCGACGTGGAGCGGATGGTCACCACCTGGCGGGTGAACGTCGAACAGGCCGCCGACGACAGCCTGTCCCGGCGCCGCAAGGAGCTGGAGACCCGGCGCGCCGAGCTGAAGTCCGCCTCGGCGCGTTCGGCCGCCGAGCGGCGCAAGGCGCGTGAGTCGGGCCAGGAGCGCATCTCCAAGATCGCCGAACTCACCACCCGCGGCCACGCGCTCCGCAAGGAGCTCGCCACCGCCGTGGCCGCCCTCGGCGCCGCCCCGCCGGCCCCCGCCGGGACGCAGGGGGCCGTCCCCCCGGTTCCCGCCGGAGCCTGACGGACTCCACCACCCGGCCCCCGCGGACCCGTCCGGTCCGCGGGGGCCGTGGCGTTCACAGGGGCAGGTGCACCAGGGTGGTGGGCTGGTCCCGGGCGATCCCGCTGACGTCGGTGGGACGGTGCAGGCAGAGCAGGCCGGTGGCGACCCGGGCGACCGGCTCGAACATGCCCGGCGTGCGGTGCACCTCCCGGGCCCCTCCCGGGGTGACGTGCAGCAGCCGGCTGCGGCCGGCGTCCAGCATGGTCATCCACATCGAGTCGCCGTCGGCCACCAGGCGCGGACGCTCCCAGCGGTAGCGGGAGGTGAGGTGGCCGGCGAGGGTGGCCGACTGCTTGCCCATCAGGAACTCCAGCGTCTGGGTCCGCTGGTCGAAGATCCCGACCGACCAGCCGCGGGCGGGGCTGAGCTGGTCGGTGCCGACCGCGTAGATCTGGTTCCCGGCCGGGAACCAGCGCAGGGCCCCCGCCCGGGGACGCGGCATGACCAGCTTGGTCTGGCCGCCCGCGACATCGGTCTCCAGCCCCGCCGAGCTGGAGGTGAACCAGCGTCCCCGGTGCAGGACCACCTGGTGGAGCCAGGGGCGGCCGGGCTCGCGCACCGTCGGACGCACCACCCCGCCGGGGTCGACCAGGCACAGCACCTGCCACGGCCTGAAGTCCTGGTGCCGGTTCTGGAACATCGGCTTGTTGCTGCTGAACTGCCCGAGCACCACGGTGCAGCCGAGTGCCCCGACGGAGGGCGACGGTTCGGCGCCGCTGGGCGCCTCCTGGTCGAGCAGGCGGCGCAGCCGGTTGTCCTCGTTCAAAAACCACTGGGCCTGCACGCCGAGATCCCGCGGCGGGGGAGGCTGGAACGCGAAATTCCCGGCCAGATCGAACTCGATCATCGCCAGCTGCCCGATCTCCCCCCACGGCAGGCCCACCGTGGTGTCGACCGGGGTGGGCTGCCGTGACTGGAAGAAGACCCACGCCGTGCGGCCGTGGGCGATCGCGGTGGGGTTGCCCCACATCTGCATCGGGTAGGTGCCGCGGATCGCCAGATCCGGGGTGAGCGTGCGGACCAGCACCTGCGCCGGACCGACCTGCTCCACCGTGACCAGGCCCTCGTGCGAGAGCGCCCACTCCACCAGCCTGCCGAACCCGAGCTCGCGGTCGTGGCGGCCGTCGAGACCGTCGAGCCTGCGCAGAAAGTGGCCGCTCTCGAACGCCTGGTGGACGAAGATCCGTCCCCCTTCGACCCGCGCGTCCAGCACGCCGTCCATGACCTTCTCGATGCCCGGAACGGTGGGCCCGCCCGCTCCGGCGCCCGCGGGCACCCCGCCCGCCGGAGCCGGAGCGGCCACGGGACCCGCGAATCCCTGCGGGCCGGTGTGCGGGGCGCCCGCCGGACCGGGGGGGATCTGGTGCCCGCCGGTGGCGCCGTCCGCCGGACCGGTGAAGGCGCCGTGCCCTCCGGCCGGCGTCACGACCGGGCCCGCGGCGGGCCCGGCGAGGGCGTGCGGCCCCGCGACGGGGAAGGCGTGCCGTCCCCTGGACGCTTCGGCCGGGCCGGTCCCGGGTGCGACCGGCAGAGCATGGGAGGCGCTCAGCGAGCCGTCCAGGACGGCGTGGTCGGCGGCCCGCACCGGACCGGAGGAGTGGACGGGATCGCGGGACTCGACCTTCAGCTTCCAGGCGAGCTGGGCGGCGCCGTAGGCGACGACGATCTTCGGGTCGTCGTAGGTCCGGACCCGGTCGCCGAAGCGTTCGCGCACGACCTTCTGCACCAGCGGCATCCGGCTGGGGCCGCCGGTCATGAACACCGCGGCCAGCTCGTCGACCTGGACGCCCGCGCCGCGGATCGTCTCGTCCAGGATGTTGACCGTCCGGATGATCTCCTCGCCGATGAGATCCTCCAGGTCGGCCCTGGTGATGTGCACGTCCTCGTTGATGCCGACCACGTAGTGCGAGGAGGTGTCGAACTTCGACAGCGTCTCCTTGGCCTCCCTGGCCATCTTCAGCAGGTCCGCGGCGTAGCTGACGTAGCGGCGCTCGGGGTTGGTGGTGACCTGCTGCCACCACTCGGCGTCGATGCGCTCGATCTGCGTCCCGAGGAAGGCGAACACCTGCTCGTCGAAGCCCTCGCCGCCGATCTCGTCGCTGCCGCCCGGCTCGCCGACGACCGCGAAGTCGCTCCCGTCGACGGTGAGCACGGCGGCGTCGAACGTGCCGCCGCCGAGGTCGTAGACGGCCAGGTGCGACCCGCCGCCCGCGGCCCGGCCCGCGGAGGCGAAGTAACGCGCCGAGGCGACGGGCTCGTCGACCAGCACGATCCGCACCCCCCGCACGACCTTCTTGGCCGCCGCCAGCAGCACCGCCTTGCGGTCGGCGCCCCAGGCCACCGGGTGGGTCAACGCGATGCAGTCGGGGTCGGCCCCGTCGAACCGCCGCCGCCCCTCGCTCACGAACAGTTCGAGCAGGGCGGCCATGGCGTCGACCACGTCCACCGGCACGCCGCCCAGCAGCATCCGCCCGCGGCCGACGTACCGTTTGGGGTTGCGCTCAACCCGTTCGGGACTGATGCCGATCCCCCGCTGGGCGATCCGTCCGGCCACGAGCGTCCCCCGCTCGTCGAGCATCACGGCGGAGGGAACCCGCCGCTCCCCCTCGACCTCCAGCACGTCGAAACGCCCTTCGGCCGCTATCACCCCGGCGGAGAAACTCGTCCCCAGATCGACACCGAGGCACCACTGCGCCATCTCACACTCCTCGAAATCCAGACCCCATCATCCCGCATCCGGCGACCACATCCCGGGCGCGGGCGGACATGCCGGGAACAATCCAGAAAGCGGAGCGAGGGCCGTCGGGGTGAACGCGGAGTGAGGACCGTCCCGGGCCCGCCCGCGGCGCACCGAGGCCGTCCCCGTCGCCCACCGTACATGTGCCGGACGGCAGGAGTTCCCACCGCCCACCGCACCGGGGACGCGCTCGCGATCGGCGGTCAGTTCCCGCCGGTCCCGGGATCGGGGCGGACGGCCAGGTCGGCGAGGACCCGGGCGAAGTCCGGCGGGGGTGCGACGACCAGGCGCGTCTGCCCGTCCTGGCTGACCAGGTCCGCCCGGATGAGGGTGAGCCGGTCGTCGTGCCACCAGTAGACCTGCGGGCTGAGCGCTCCGGCACGCAGGTCGAACTCCCGCTGGGCGAGCAGCCTCAGCCGCTCGATCGCCCGGACCACGCCGATGCCCTCGACCGGGTGGACGATGAGCGTCGCCGCGTCGGGGAGCGCCACCAGCACACCCTCCGGCGGAACGGGCAGGTAGTCGCCGAGCCGCCGCAGGTGGGCGGCGGCCCCGGCGGTGGTGCCGGTGAGCCTGCGGACCGCCACGCCACCGAGGTCGTCCTCGGTCATCGACAGCCGTTCGTCCTGCCGGACGTTGTCCAGGGCCAGGTCGAGCGCCTGGGCGGCGGTGATCGGCCAGCAGCCGACCTCCTCGGGCCGGACCGGGCGGCTGGTGACGTCATGTCCGATGGTCAGCACCTCGACCAGGTCGGCGGTGAGGTGCCGGCCGACCACGCGGGCCGACTCCAGGTCGTCGTCGAGCTGGATGCGAGTGCGCAGCAGCGGGCGGATCTGGTCCAGGTCGCACGCGTCGAGGGGCTCGTCGACGGTGGCCAGGGTGTGCGCGAGGTGCTCGGAGACGAGCATCGGCCAGTCCTCGCGCGAGCGCCGGCGGGCCTCGGCGCGCAGCCCGGTCAGCCGGACCACGATGTTCCGCGGGCCGGTGAGGGTGAGCGACTCCCCGCCGGGATCGAAGGAACAGGTGTATCCGAGGGTGTCGGCGACCAGCGCGAGCAGGGAGTCGAGGTCGACCTCCTCGATCGGACGCGGCGGTGTCTTGGCCCGCCGGTCACGGCTCCGCCGGAACAGCCTCACGCGCGCGTCCCCCCTGCCGGTCTCCCCCTACGTTCGCACTCAGCGTGCCTTGCCGACATCCCCCGTTGAGTAGGTCAGAGAGCACGATTTAGCATCAATAGCACCAAGTGCCCCCAGTAGTACGGAGAACTGCGGCGATCCGTGTCCTACCGGTAACCCTGCGAGAACGGGCACCCCCAGCGGGGCGAGCAACTCCTCCAGCACCGGGTAGGGATCGCCGCAGCCGACCCAGGAGCCCAGCGCGAACCCGGCCGCGCCGTCCAGCGCCCCCGACTGGAGCAACTGGGTAAGCATCCGGTCGATCCGGTACGGCGCCTCGCCGACGTCCTCCAGCAGGACGATCCGCCCCCGCGCCGACAGGGCATACGGGGTGCCGCAGAGCGCGGCCAGCAGGGTCAGGTTGCCGCCGGTCACCGGGGCGGTGACGTCACCGGGGACGATCATGCGGTCGCCCGCGACGGGCGCCGGGTCGCCGGCGAGCGCGGCCTCCAGGTGGCCGAAGGTGCGCGGCTCGGGGCCGCCGGGGTCGCTGATCGTGGTGCAGGCGGGCATCGGGCCGAACCAGGAGGCCAGGCCCAGCTCCGCGGCGAACGCGCTGTGCAGCGCGGTGACGTCGCTGGAGCCGACGAGCGCCTTGGGGCCGGCGGCCCGCAGGGCGTCCCAGTCGAGGAGGCCGAGGACCCGGGTGGCCCCGTAGCCGCCCCGGGCACAGAACACCGCGGACACCGCGGGGTCGCACCACGCCTCCTGCAGGTCCGCGGCCCGCGCGGCGTCGGCGCCGGCCAGGTAGCGGTGACGGTCGAGCACGTGGGCACCGGTGACGACCTTCAGGCCGAGCCCCTCCAGGACCCGGATGCCGCGGGCCAGCCGGGCCGGGTCGGGCGGGCCGCACGGGGTGACCACGGCCACCGTGTCACCGGGGCGGATCGGGGGCGGCGCCGCCGCGGGCATGGCCGGTTCGCTCACTCCGCAAACGGTGCCACACTGGGCTGACATATGCGACCTCCGCCCCACATCCTGGTGGTCAACGGCATCAAGGTCCACCAGCCGGTGTTCGTGCTCGCCGCTCCGCACTCCGGCGCGGGGCTGGTGGCCCGTGCCCTGAAACGCTCCCCCGGATTCCACGTCACCATGGGGAAGGCGACGGTCTCACACGTCGCCCGCGCCTTCGCCCGGCGTCCCTCGATCGCCGGACGGGGCATGGGCGCCACCCGGGTGCTGCGCGACGCCATGGCCGAGTCGTGGCGGATCCTTCCGGACGCCTGCCGCCGGTGCCCGGCGCCGTGCCGGGAGGCAGGCGGTGTGACGGGGGCGGGCCCCTGCGCGAGCGCGGGCTCGGTGACCAGGTTCGGCGACGCCAGCCCCGACCTGCTCTACAGCGCCACGGTGCTGTTGCAGGCGTTCCCCGACGCCCGGTTCGTCCAGCTCATCAGGGACGGGCGTGACGTGGCCGCCGACATGATGGCCGACCCCGAGGCCCTGGCGTGGTTCAGGCCGGCCATGCTGACCGACGAGACGGAGTTCCCCAACCCGTTCCTGGGCGTCAACTCCGGCGAGCATCGGGAACGCTGGAAGGCGATGCCGACCGCCGGCAAGTGCGCGCTGCGCTGGCGCAGCGCCGTCCGGCTGTCGGCGTCGCTGCGTCGCGAACTGCCCCGCGAGCAGCTGCTGACCCTGCGGTACGAGGACGTGGCCGCCTCCTTCGCCGACACCGCCGAACAGCTCACGGCCTTCCTCGGCACGCGCGTCTCCAGGATCGCCCTGTACGGCGGGAACGCTCCGCGGGTCGGCGTCTGGCGGAGCCGTCTGCGCGGCGCGGACGCCGAACTGGTGGCGAAGGTCGCCCGCGAGGAGCTCACCCGCCTGGGTTACGCCTGAACCCGCCCGCGGGGAGCCCACCCGGCCGCAGACCGCCCGATCCCGCCCGCGCGGCCGGGAGCCCTCCTGACCCGTCCCGAGCTCACACTCGGCCCATCGCGCGGCCGGGGACCGCCCCGCGCTCGGCCCCGCCGGGTCCGGACCGCGCTAACCAGCCTGGCTGAACTGGGTCCGGTAGAGCTCGGCGTAGACGGCGCCCGCGGCGAGCAGTTCCTCGTGACGGCCGCGCTCGACGACGCGGCCGTCCTGGATCACCAGGATCTGGTCGGCCTCGCGGACCGTGGACAGCCGGTGGGCGATGACCAGCGAGGTCCGTCCGGCCAGGGCCACCTTCAGGGCCTGCTGGACGGCGGCCTCGGACTCGGAGTCGAGGTGCGCGGTGGCCTCGTCGAGGACGACCACGCGGGGCGCCTTGAGCAGCAGCCTGGCCAGGGCCAGCCGCTGCTTCTCACCACCGGACAGCCGGTGCCCCCGATCGCCCACCACGGTGCGGAGCCCGTCGGGAAGCTCCTCGACGAGATCGGCGATCTGGGCGGCGCGCAGGGCGTCCCAGATCTCCTCCTCGGTGGCCTCGGGCCTGGCGTAGCGGAGGTTGGCCTCGATGGTGTCGTGGAACAGGTGGGCGTCCTGCATCACGACGCCCACGGTGTCGCGCAACGAGGCCAGGGTGGCGTCGCGTACGTCGAGGCCGTTGACGCGGACCGCACCCTCGCTGACGTCGTAGAGCCGGGAGACGAGGCCGGTGACGGTGGTCTTGCCCGCGCCGGAGTGGCCCACCAGCGCGACCATCTCCCCGGGCCGGGCGGTGAAACAGACGCCGCGCAGCACCTCGTGGCCGGGCCCGGCGTCGGGGCGGGCCACCGCCTCCAGCGAGGCCAGCGAGATCTCCGAGGCCGCCGGGTAGGTGAACCGCACGTCGTCGAACTCGATGGAGACGGGCCCGCCGGGAACCGGCCGGGCGCCGGGCCGCTCGGCGACCATGGGCTCCAGGTCGAGGACCTCGAAGACCCGGTCGAAGCTCACCAGGGCGGTCATCACGTCGACGTGCACGTTCGACAGGCTCGTCAGCGGGCCGTACAGGCGCATCAGCAGGGCGGCCAGCGCGACCAGGGTGCCGAGCTCGAAGACGTCGGAGACGGCCAGCACGCCGCCCACGCCGTATACCAGGGCGGTGGCCAGGGCCGCGACCAGGCCGAGCGCGACCCGGAAGACGGTCCCGTACATGGCCACGGTGACGCCGACGTCGCGCACCCGCCCCGCCCGGCCGCCGAAGGCGGCGGCCTCCTCCTCGGGCCGCCCGTACAGCTTGGCCACCATCGCACCCGCCACGTTGAACCGCTCGGTCATCATGGAGCTCATCTCGGCGTCGAGCTCCATCTGCTCGCGGGTGAGCCCGGACATCTTCCTGCCGACCCACTTCGCGGGAAGGATGAAGACGGGCAGCAGCACGAGCGCGACGAGGGTGATCTGCCACGACAGGACCAGCATGGCCCCGAGCACGAGCACCAGCATGACCACGTTGGAGACGACCGACGACAGGGTGCTGGTCAGTGCCCGCTGCGCGCCGATGACGTCGGTGTTCAGCCGGGAGACCAGGGCGCCGGTCTGGGTGCGGGTGAAGAAGGCCACGGGCATGCGCTGCACGTGGTCGAAGACCTCGGTGCGCAGGTTGTAGATCAGGCCCTCGCCGACCCGCGCGGAGAACCAGCGCTGGACGAGCGTGAGCACCGCGTCGGCGAGCGCCAGGCCGGCGATGGCGAGCGCCAGGCCGACCACGATGTCCGTCCGCCCGGCCTCGATCCCGTCGTCGATGATCGCCTTCATCAGGAGCGGGTTGGCGATCACGATGACCGAGCCGGCCACGACCAGCGCGAGGAAGGCGGCGATGTGCCGGGAGAAGGGCCGGGCGTAGCGGGCGATGCGCCGGACGGTGCCCGGTGCCAGGCGCGCCTCGGTCACCGAGCTGTCGCGTCGCATCGAACGCATCACCTGGGGACCGAAGCCCCCGCCCATCATCGCCATCTGGCCTCCTCTCCCGGTGCGAGCGCCGAAAGAGGCCTGCCCATTCCCCCCTCAGCTCGCGGCGAACACCACCGGCCCCCGCGGCGGGCCACGGAGGGCGGGCGGGACGACGTGCGCCGCGGGAAGCGCGGGGAGGCGCCGGTGGCCGCGCGGCGACCGCGAGGACGCGGGACCTCCGCAGAAGCGCTGCGACTACGGGAAAGACTACGAGAAGAGAGCCTTGACGCGGGCGGCCTGCTCACGGGCCTCCGCCGCGCACTGCTCCTCCAGGGAACGCCCCGAAGCGCCCTGGAGCAGCCGTTTGGTCGCCACCGCCGCGTCGCGGTTGGTCGCCAGCAGGGCACCGGTCAGGTCGCGCACCGCGCCGGGCAGTTCCGCGCGGGCCACGACCAGCTCGGCCAGGCCGATCCTGGCCGCCTCCTCGGCCTTCACGGTGCGGGCCGTGAGGCAGATCTCGATGGCCCTTGACAGGCCCACCAGGTCGACCAGCGGCTTGGTGCCGGTCAGATCGGGGACCAGGCCCAGGGCCGGTTCCTTCATGCACAACTGGGCGTCGTCGGCCAGGATCCTCAGATCGCAGGCGAGGGCGAGCTGGAACCCGGCACCGATGGCGTGCCCCTGGACCGCGGCCACGGAGACGATGTCGGGGCGGCGCAGCCAGAGGAAGCCCCGCTGTGCCTGCGCCACTCGCTTCTCGAACGCCGAGCCGTCGAGCGTCGCGGAGGAGGCGAACGATCCCTGCCCGGGAACCCCCTCGGGCGTGAACATCCGCAGGTCGATCCCCGCCGAGAAGGACGGCCCCTCACCTCTGACCACGACGACCCTCACCTGCTGCGGCAGGTTGTCACCGATATGCGCCAGAGCCGACCAGGTGGCGAACGTCTGTGCGTTCCGCTTCTCCGGACGGTCCAGCGTGATCGTCGCGATCTCGCCGTCCACCTCGTAGCGCAGACCGACCTCCTCCTCAGAGGTCTGCTCCGCACTCCCCCCGAACGCCGCTTCCGTCATGACCTGTTCTCCCGCCTCTCGTTCCACCTCGCCCGAGCCTATCGATTCTCCAGAATGAGGTTCTATAGGTCCGGGCGGGACAGATGCCGGCGTGGAGGGAGGACGAGCCGCTGCGGTCGCGCGTTCCGAGGCGGAGTCAGCGCTTGGACTTGCCTCGGGTGGCACCACCGCGCCCGCGCAGAGTCACTCCGGACTCGCTCAGGATGCGGTGGATGAACCCGTATGAGCGACCGGTCGAAGCAGCGAGGGCGCGGATGCTCTCACCCGCGCTGTAGCGCTTCTTGAGATCGGCGGCCAGCTTTTCGCGGTCGGCCCCGGTCACCCGGGTGCCCTTCTTCAGAGTCTCGGCCACGAGTACCTCCTGTAGTGCCAGACTTCCGCAGCGTTACACACGCCATGATCAGTCATTTCAACGAGATCGGCTACCTACTCCATGGGAAAAGATCCGTACCCGCTCAAATTAAGATCAGGCAAGTGCCACAAGATCGGAAAATTCCTCGCTCCATGCGTCTTCAACTCCGTCAGGGAGCAAGATCACCCTATCGGGTTGTAGTGCCTCCACAGCACCCTCATCGTGCGTGACAAGCACAATCGCCCCAGAATAGGATCTTAGTGCCGAAAGTACCTGCTCGCGGCTGGCGGGGTCGAGGTTGTTGGTGGGTTCGTCCAGGAGCAGCACGTTGGCCGCGGAGAGCACGAGGGTGGCCAGCGCCAGCCGCGTCTTCTCCCCGCCGGAGAGCACCCCGGCCGGCTTGTCGACGTCGTCGCCCGTGAACAGGAAGGAGCCGAGGACCTTGCGCAGCTCCACGTCGGGCAGCTCGCCCCCGGCCGAGCGCATGTTCTCCAGCACGGTGCGACCGGGGTCGATCGTCTCGTGCTCCTGGGCGTAGTACCCCAGCTTGAGACCGTGACCGGGCTTGACCTCGCCGGTGTCGGGCTCCTCCAGGCCCCCCAGGATGCGCAGCAGGGTGGTCTTCCCCGCGCCGTTCAGCCCCAGGATGACGACCCTGCTCCCGCGGTCGACGGCGGCGTCGACGCCCGTGAAGACCTCCAGCGAGCCGTAGGACTTCGACAGGCCCTCCGCCGAGATGGGGGTCCGCCCGCAGGGAGCCGGCTGCGGGAAGCGCAGCTTGGCGACCTTGTCGCTGCGCCGCTCCACCTCCAGGCCGGCGAGCAGGCGCTCGGCGCGGCGCTGCATGTCCTGGGCGGCCTTGGCCTTGGTGGCCTTGGCGCGCATCTTGTCGGCCTGCGACATCAGCGCCGCGGCCTGCTTCTCGGCGTTGGCGCGCTCACGCCGCCTGCGCTTCTCGTCGGTCTCCCGCTGGGCCAGGTAGGCCTTCCAGCCGACGTTGTAGGTGTCGATGACCGCGCGGTTGGCGTCCAGGTGCAGGACCCGGTTTACCGTCGCTTCAAGAAGGCCGACGTCGTGGCTGATAATGATCAAGCCGCCCTGGTGGGATCGTAAAAAATCCCGAAGCCACCCGATTGAGTCAGCATCAAGGTGGTTTGTCGGCTCGTCCAGCAGGAGAGTCTCCGCTCCGCTGAAGAGGATCCGGGCCAGTTCCACGCGCCTGCGCTGTCCTCCGGACAGCGTTTCCAGCGGCTGGCCGAGCACCCGGTCGGGCAGGCCCAGGCTGGAGGCGATGGAGGCGGCCTCCGACTCCGCGGCGTACCCGCCCAGCACGTGCAGGCGGTCTTCCAGCCGGCCGTAGGCACGCACCGCGCGGTCCCTGGTGCGGTCGTCGGCCGACGACATGCCGACCTCGGCCTCGCGCAGCTCACGCAGGACCTGGTCGAGCCCGCGGGCCGACAGGATGCGATCACGGGCGATCACCTGCAGGTCGCCGTCACGGGGGTCCTGCGGCAGGTAACCCACCTCTCCGGCGATGGAGACGGTGCCGCCCGCGGGCAGCCCCTCGCCCGCGAGCACCCGGGTGAGAGTGGTCTTGCCGGCGCCGTTGCGGCCCACGAGCCCGATCTTGTCACCGGGGTTGACCCGGAACGAGGCGCCCTCGACGAGCAGTCGGGCGCCGGCGCGCAGTTCGATGTCAGAAGCTACGATCATGATTGGAGAAGACTCCCAGGGGAGGAAACACACAGGCTCACATCACTGTGACCGAACCCGCCGCGCGCCTGTGTCTCCCGGCTCTCGGCTCGGCCGTCTCGTTCGTGCCGGGACGCCGGTCAGTCGGGAGTGCGCATACCGATCAGTGTACGGGGCGCTACCGACCCGACTCTCCCCGTTTCCCGCCGACCGGGCCCAGGCGTCTTCCCGCCGGTCAGCCGGGGTCGTCGACCTTGATCCGGACCGCGCGGAACTGCGCGGGGGCATCCTTGAGCACCACCAGGCGCGGATCGGGGACGGTCAGGAAGGGACCGGTCTCCAGCGCGAAGACCGGGGCGAGCCTCCGATCGGACCGCAGCGCGTCGACCGCGCGCCGGTCTCCGCCCAGCACGACCGCCTCCAGCTCCCCCACGTGCGGGCCGAGCACCCGCAGCGCCACCTCCGCCGCCACCTCGTGCGCCTGCCCCACCTGCTTCTCCCTGCGCCGGGCGAAGCGCCGCTGGGACCAGCCGCCCGCCGCGCTGCGACCGTGGACCGGCCGCGAGCCGACCTTAGAGGAGAGCAGCTCGTCACCGTGGAAGATCCCGGCCGCGTGACCGCCCAGCCGCACCAGGAGCACCCCGACCCTGCGTTCGGTCCGCACATGGGTGATCAGACGCCCCAGCGGGCCTCCCCCGGCGGAGGTCAGCGGCGGGAACGGCACCTGGCACTCGGCCGTGGCGCCGTCCGCGGCCACCAGCCGCACCACGTCGGCGCCTGCGGAGACCGTCACGTCCGGTGGGCCGTGCCGGTCGACGAAGCCGTCGATCCAGCGTCCCAGGCGTTCGTGCCCCACCGAGACCCAGCGGCCCCCTCCCCTGGCCGGTCGTGACGTCATGGAAGGCGACCCTACCCGGTGGCGGCCCCGAGCCACGGACCGGCCGACTTCAACGAACAGCGAAATATCGGTGAACATCACCGCACCTGACTTCTGCCTGGGCGGAGTCCTGGTTCATCCTCTGAAGGTGTCGAGTAGAGCGCACGTCCTCACGCAGGCATCCGCGGCGGCCACCGCGGGCACCACGCCGATCGTCGACCTCGACACCGGAGGCGTCATCGCCCTCCAGGCTGCCGCCGAGGGCCACGGCAACATCTCCGCCACCGTCGAGACCCTCCTGCACGCCACCAGGAGCGAGGCCCTGCTTCCCCTGGTGCTCCCCCTGCCCACGGCGGCGGTGATCGGCGGCTCGGCCGCGATGGCGCCGCTCCACGAGGCGCTGCGCGTGTCCGGGCGCCGCCCCCGCGAGGTGATCCTCCTGGTGCGGGGCGACTTCGCGCAGATCGAGCGCCGCTCACTGCTCAGCGGGCTGGACGGCCTGCGCGCCATCGGCTACCTGATCGCGGTCGGCGATCTGGGCACCGGGCACATCCCGCTGGACCTGCTGGCCGACGCGGCGCCGTACCTGGCGGTGATGTCCCCCGACCTCGTCGCCCGGGTGCACCGCGATCCGCGCCGCGCCGCCCTCGGTGAGGGCCTGGCACGGCTCGCCAGGGGGACCGGCGCGCACGTGCTGACCCCCGGGGTGACCGACGAGGGGCAGCTGGCCATGATCCGCGGCTGGGGGGTGCGGCTGGCCCAGGGACCGCTGCTCGTCCCGGGCCCCGGGGGGCGGGTCCACGTGCCGCTGCCGGTCGTCGAGTCCGAGCCCACCCGGCTCCTGCTGGGCCCCCGCGTCCAGGAGTTCCTGCTGCCCGCGGTGACCCTCCCCTACGAAGCGACCGCCGAGGAGGCGATCGACGCCTTCGGCAGCGAACCGTCGATCACCAGCGTGATCCTGGTCGACGAGTACCAACGCCCGCTGGGCAGCCTCGATCGCAGCCGCTTCCTGCTGATGATCGCCGGCCGCTTCGGCCACGCGCTGCACGGCAAGAAGCCGGCGGGGCGGCTGGCCGACCCCGCCCGCACGGTCCCCAAGACCACCCCGGCCATCGCCGCCATGCAGGTCGCCGGCCGCGATGCCGAACGCGTCTACGACGACCTGGTGGTCACCGACGAGGTCGGACGTTGCATGGGCGTCGTCCGCGTCGCCGACCTGATTCGCCAGTTCGCGGCCGTGCAACGCTGAGGCCGGTGGAGACCGGCTGCCGTCGAGGACCCGGCGGGGACGCGGAAGCCTTCGGGGATCCGGCCGGACGCTGGGACCCCCGGTCGCCGCCTTCTCCCCGGACGCGCATGGCCGATCGGGGCCAATGGGACAGACTGGGCATTTGCCGTCTCACTTCCGTGACGTATGGTACGAGTTAGGGTTACCTAACTAGCGAGTCCGGGAGTGCGACACATGACAGACGACAAGCCCGCGCGCCGTGCGCGCACGGTGACACGCGGCCGGGTCGAGCGGGTCGAGCGACTCACACCCCACATGATCCGAATCGTGCTCGGCGGCGAGGGCCTCGCCGGCTTCCACGCGGGCGAGTACACCGACCACTACGTCAAGCTGCTGTTCGCGCCTCCCGGCGTGAGCTACCCGCAGCCGTTCGACCTGGAGGCGATCCAGCGCGACCTGCCCCGGGAACAGTGGCCGACCACCCGCACCTACACCGTCCGGCGCTGGGACGCCGAGGCTCGCGAGCTGACGCTCGACGTCGTCCACCACGGCGACAGCGGCCTGGCCGGGCCGTGGGCCGGCCGGGTCCGGCCGGGTGAGGAGATCTCCTTCTTCGGCCCGGGCGGCGCCTATGCCCCCGATCCGCACGCCGACTGGCACCTCCTGGCGGGCGACGAGAGCGCGCTGCCCGCGATGGCGGCCTCCCTGGAGCGCCTGCCCGCCGGCGCGCCGGCCTGGGTGTTCGTCGAGGTCGCCGGGCCCGAGGAGGAGCAGCGGCTCGACTCACCCGGCGACGTGAAGGTCGTGTGGCTCCACCGCGGGAGCGCCCCCGTCGGCGAACGGCTGGTCAGGGCGGTCCGAGAGCTCGACTTCCCCTCCGGCGACGTGCACGCCTTCGTCCACGGCGAGGCCGGGTTCGTCCGCGACCTGCGTCGCTATCTCCGCACCGAGCTGGGCATCCCGCTGGAGCGGCTGTCCATCTCGGGCTACTGGCGTCTGGGCCGCGACGACGAGTCCTGGCGCGCCGGCAAGCAGGAGTGGAACCGGCGGATCGAGGAGGAAGAGGCCGCCGCCCTGGCCGGGCGCGCCCGCTGAGGCCGGCGCGCCCGGGACCCGGCGGGATCAGATGCGGCAGGCGAAGATCTCGGTCACCAGGATGGCCCTGGCGCCGAGCTCCCAGAGCTGGTCCATGACCTGCTGGTGGCCCTTGCGCCGGACCATGGCGCGCACCGCGACCCAGCCCTCCCGGTGCAGCGGGGAGACCGTCGGCCCCTCCATGCCGGGGGTCAGGGCGATGGCCTCCTCGATCCGCTCGGCGCGGATGTCGTAGTCCATCATCACGTAGTCGCGGGCCGTCAGCACGCCCTGCAGCCGGCGGACGAGCTGGCGCAGGCCCTGGGTCTCCTCGGCCCCGGCCCCTTTGATCAGCACGGCCTCGGAGTGGGTGATGGGCTCGCCGAAGACCTCAAGCCCGATGTTGCGCAGGGTGGTGCCGGTCTCCACGACGTCGGCCACCGCGTCGGCCACGCCCAGCCGGATGGCGGTCTCGACCGCGCCGTCGAGCTTGATCACCCGGGCGTCCACGCCCTGCTCGGCCAGGTAGGACTCCAGCAGGCCGGCGTATGAGGTGGCGACGCGCCTGCCCTTGAGGTCGGACACGGAGGTGAACTCACCGGGGTTGGCGGCGAAGCGGAAGGTGGACCTGCCGAAACCGAGCGGGATGATCTCCTCTACCTCCGCGCCGGAGTCGTGGAGCATGTCGCGGCCGGTGATCCCGGCGTCCAGGGTGCCCTCGCCGACGTAGACGGCGATGTCCTTGGGACGCAGGAAGAACAGCTCGCAGGAGTTCTCCGGGTCGACGACCACGAGCTCCTTGCTGTCCTTGCGGGCGCGGTAACCGGCTTCCTTGAGAATCGTCTGGGCCGCCTCGGTGAGGGCGCCCTTGTTGGGTACGGCGAGACGCAGCATGACTGGGTTTCCTTACATGGGGACGGGATCCACTGGGGCCGATCGCCGGGCGCACCGGCTCACAGATGCTTGTAGACCTCGTCCAGCCCGATCCCCTTGGCGATCATGAGAACCTGCACGTGGTAGAGGAGCTGGGAGATCTCCTCGGCGGCGCGTTCGTTCGACTCGTGCTCGGCCGCCATCCAGCTCTCGGCGGCCTCTTCCACGACCTTCTTGCCGATGGCATGGACCCCGGCGTCCAGCGCGGCCACGGTGCCCGAGCCCGCGGGCCGGGTGCGTGCCTTTTCGGACAGCTCGGCGTACAGCTCTTCGAAGGTCTTCATGATCTCTCTCGGCGTCGTCGGATGTGCCCGTCAAGCCTAACGGGCCGTGCGGCGTGCGCGCGTGCGGGCCCGCGGGTCGGGGCCGGCCCGGCGCGAACGGATCCGGAACAGGGGGCCGGCGTCGTCGCCCCCGGGCGAGGCGGGCGGCTCGGCCGCGGCCGTGATCTGACCCAGACTTGGCGTGGCGAAGGTTGCCCCTCCCGAGCCGATTTTCGATAGCCTGTGCGAATAAAGCGAGGGAGTTCACCCGTCATCCGGCGGTCCGGCCGCGTGACCCCGCTGTTCCGGGCGTGCGCTCCCACGGCGAACCGGAAGGGAGACCGTCATGCGCGACGCCCTGCTCGCGATCGGCACCCGCAAGGGCTTGTTCCTGGCCCGCTCCGTGAGGGGCGGCCCGTTCGAGGTGGAACCGGTGCGTTTCTCCACCGTGGGGGTGCCCGCCGTCGCGGTCGACACCCGCGGCCCCGTGCCCCGCGTCCTCGCCGGGATCGAGTACGGCCACTTCGGCCCGTCCGTCACCTGGTCGGACGACCTCGGCACGACCTGGCAGGAGGCTCCCCGGGCGCCCATCGCCTTCCCGGAGGAGACCGGCGCGTCGCTCACCCGCGTCTGGCAGCTCCACCCCTCCCCCACCGAGCCGGGCGTGGTCTGGGCCGGGGTCGAGCCGGGAGCGCTGTTCCGCTCCGAGGACGGGGGTGTCACCTTCTCCCTCGTGGACGGGCTGTGGAGCCATCCGCACCGGTCCCGGTGGCAGCCCGGCGGCGGCGGCCTGTGCCTGCACACCGTGCTGCCCCACCCGGACGACCCGAAGAGCATCTCGGTCGCCGTCTCCACCGGCGGTTTCTACCGCAGCACCGACGGCGGCCTCTCCTGGGAGGCCGCGAACCGCGGGATACGTGCCCCGTTCTTCCCCGAGGGATCGCAGTATCCGGAGTTCGGGCAGTGCGTGCACAAGGTCGCCATGCACCCCTCCCGGCCCGAGCGGCTCTTCCTCCAGCATCACTTCGGCGTCTACCGCAGCGACGACGCCGGCGGGTCCTGGACGTCCATCGGCGCCGGGCTCCCCTCCGACTTCGGCTTCCCGGTGACCGTGCACCCCGAACGCCCCGACACGCTGTACGTCTTCCCGCTCGGCGCCGACCAGGACCGCACACCCGTCGGCCACCGCTGCCGGGTCTACCGCAGCGACGACGCCGGCGGGTCCTGGGAGCCCCTGAGCGCGGGGCTGCCCGAGGAGCCGGTGTACGCCACCGTCCTGCGCGACGCGATGCACGCCTCGGCGGCCGGGATCTTCTTCGGCACCCGCGACGGCGAGGTGTACGGCTCCCGGGACGACGGCGACAGCTGGTTCCCCGTCGCCCGGCACCTGCCGGACGTGCTCACGGTGCGCGGCACCCTACTCTGAGCGGCCCGGAGAAGGCTCCGAAACGCTCGGAAAAAGACGGACGGCGCCCCGCGGTGAGCGGGGCGCCGTCCGGTGTGCTCAGCGGCCGTAGTGGTGACCACCGGAGTGGCCGCGGTAGCCGCCGCCACGCTGGCCGCGGCCGTCGGGGCGGCCCTCGGCGCGGAACTCGCCGCCGCGGAAGCCGCCCTGGCGGTCGCCGCGGTAGCCGCCGGCCGGACGGTCGGAACGGTAACCGCCCTCACGGTCGCCGCGGTAGCCGCCCTCGCGCTGGTCGGCCCGGAAGGCACCGTTGCCGCGGTCGCCCGCCGGACGGTCGGAGCGGTAGCCGCCGGAGGGGCGGTCGCCGCGGAAGCCGCCCTGGCGGTCGCCGCGGTAGCCGCCGGCCGGACGGTCGGAGCGGTAGCCGCCGGAGGGGCGGTCGCCGCGGGTGTCGTCGCCGAAGGCGCGCTCACGCGGCTCGCGGGCCTCGCCGCCGTGCTCGGGACGCTCGCGGAACCGGCGCGGGCCGCGGCCGCCACCGCCGCCGCCGAAGCCCTCGCGGCCGTCACGACGCCGGCGCTGCTTGGCGACCGGGGCCGCGGGCTCCCAGACCGGGATGGGCTCACCGCTGGGCTGGCGGGCGCCGGCGGTCTCCTCCAGGCGCGGGTGGCCCGGGGTGGCCTTCAGGCGGAAGGGCTTGATGCCCGCGCGGCGGGTCATCGCGTCGGTGGAGCGGCGCTCGTTGGGGAGCACCAGCGTCATGACGGTGCCCTTCTCCCCGGCGCGGGCGGTGCGGCCACCGCGGTGCAGGTAGCTCTTGTGGTCCTGGGGCGGGTCGACGTGCAGCACGAGGCTGATGTTGTCGACGTGGATGCCGCGGGCCGCGACGTCCGTGCAGACCAGGACGTTGATCTCGCCTTCCTTGAACTCGGCCAGGATGCGGGTGCGCTGGTTCTGGCGCTTGCCGCCGTGCAGGCCGCCGGCCTTGATGCCGACCTGGGCGAGCTGCTTGCAGAGCCGGTCGACGCCGTGCTGGGTCCGCACGAAGATGATCGTCCGGCCCTCGCGGTTGGCGATCTCGGCGGTCACCGGGAACTTGTCGTCGCGGTGCACCTCGAGGAGGTGGTGCTCCATGGTGTCCACCGCGGAGGCGGCCGGGGCCATGGAGTGGGTCACCGGGTCGGTGAGGAAGCGGCGGACGAGCTTGTCGACGTCGCCGTCGAGGGTGGCGGAGAACAGCAGACGCTGGCTGTCTGCCGGGGTCTGCTGCAGGATGGCGCTGACCACCGGGAAGAAGCCGAGGTCGCACATGTGGTCGGCCTCGTCCAGGACGGTCACCCGGACCTCGTCCAGGGTGCACTCACCCTGCTGGATGAGGTCGGTCAGCCGGCCGGGCGTGGCCACGACGACCTCGACACCGCGGCGCAGCGCCTCGATCTGACGGCCCATGGACATGCCGCCGACGACGGTCTTCATCCGCAGCGACAGGCCCCTGCCGAGCGGCTCGAGGGCGTCGGTCACCTGCATGGCGAGCTCGCGGGTCGGCACCAGCACGACGGCCAGTGGACGGCCCGGCCGGGCCTTGACCCCGGCGACGCGGGCCATCATCGGCAGGCCGAAGGCGAGCGTCTTGCCGGAGCCCGTCTGGCCGCGGCCGAGGACGTCGTGCCCGGAGAGGATGTCGGGGATGGTGGCCCGCTGGATGGGGAAGGGGCTGTCGATGCCCTGCCGGGAGAGGCCGGTCACGAGCGGCTTGGGCAGGCCGAGGAGGGTGAACTCCGACAGGCTCTCGGAGGCCGGGGAGAGGCCGTCACGGGCGTCGGAGATCTCGGTGATTTCGGGCAGGACAGCGTCAAGCATGGTCACGAAGAGTCGTGCCTTTCGATAGAAGAGCGGCACGTCACTCCTGCGAAAGGACGAGCCTGGAACGCACGGCCTGGAGGCCGTGCTCGATCGACGCCCATATGGGGCGGTGGTGCGGTGCAAGTCGAGGCGCACCGCACGGGGCGGGAGGATCTTACCCGCACGCAGTCAAACCACGATCAAGCATACCCGGCGTTCGCAGTGCCAGGTGAGTCGGGGCGGCCGACCGGGCCGGCCGCTTGTCCGTCAATGGGAGCCAACACTCCCGGCCGGGCTTTTCTTCCCGGCTCTGGAAATCTTCTCACACAATCCGGTACGGCTCGCACCTCCGGGGGTGCGAACCGTACCGGGAAAGAGCTCTCAGACGTTGAAACCGAGCATGCGGAGCTGCTCCCGCCCGTCGTCAGTGATCTTGTCCGGGCCCCACGGCGGCAGCCAGACCCAGTTGATCCTCACCTCGGACACCATGCCCTCCAGGGCGGAGTTGGCCTGGTCCTCGATGACGTCGGTCAGCGGGCAGGCCGCGCTGGTCAGCGTCATGTCGATGGTGGCGATCGGCGCGACGCCCTCCCCGGCCGGGTCGAGGTTGAGCCCGTAGATCAGGCCCAGGTCCACCACGTTGATGCCGAGCTCGGGGTCGACGACGTCCCTGAGGGCCTCCATGACCTCGTCATGGGTCGTCTCACCGTCGTACGCCGTCGTCGGCGTCTCCACAGCCTTGCTCATGTCGTACTCCTCACGACCGCGTCCTTGTAGGCCATCCAGGCGAGCAGCGCGCACTTCACCCGGGCGGGGAACTTGGCGACCCCGGCGAACGCCACGGCGTCCCCGAGCACGTCCTCGTCCGGCTCGATCTTGCCCCTGCCCTGCATGAGCCGGGTGAACTCGTCCACGACGCCGAGCGTGTCCGTCACGGTCGAACCGGTGGCGAGCTCGTACAGCACAGAGGCGGCGGCCTGGCTGATCGAACAGCCCTGCCCGTCGTAGGAGACGTCTTCGACCTTGCCGCCGTCGCCGAGTTTCACCCGCATGGTGATCTCGTCGCCGCACGTCGGGTTCACATGGTGGACCTCGGCGTCGTACGGGTCGCGCAGCCCCCGTCCCTGGGGATGCTTGTAGTGTTCCAGGATCAGCTCCTGGTACATGGACTCGGCGATCATATGGTCGCGCTCACCTTCTCGTTCACTGCACCGTACGCCCGTGCGTCACCGGCCGCCGTGCCGGGGGGCGTCCCGCCGGCCCGCTGCCCGCCCACCGGCCCGGCCGCCCGGCCACGGCTAGGCGAACACCTTCCGCACGTGGTGGAGGCCGCGGACCAGGGCGTCGATCTCGGCCGGTGTGTTGTACAGGTAGAAGGACGCCCGCGTGGTGGCGGGAATCCCGAACCTGAGGTGGAGCGGGCGAGCGCAGTGGTGTCCCACCCGCACGGCCACTCCGAAGCTGTCGTCGAGGATCTGCCCCACGTCGTGCGGGTGAATCCCGTCGAGGGTGAAGGAGACCGTTCCCCCACGGTCGGCCAGGTCCAGGGGGCCGATCACCTTCAGGCCGGGCACCTCCGCCAGGGCGCCGAGCGCGTGCGCGGTCAGCTCCCGCTCGTGGCGGACGATCTCGGCCATCCCGATGTCGCCCAGGTAGTCGACGGCGGCGCCGAGGCCGACGGCCTCGACGATCGGCGGGGTGCCGGCCTCGAACTTGTGCGGCGCGGGCGCGTAGGTCGAACGGTCCATCCAGACCGCCTCGATCATCTCGCCGCCGCCCATGAACGGGGGCATCGCCTCCAGCAGCTCGGCGCGGCCCCACAGCACGCCGATCCCGGAGGGGCCGACGACCTTGTGGCCGGTGAAGGCCAGGAAGTCGACGCCCAGCGCGGCCACGTCGACCTGCTGGTGGGGCACCGACTGGGAGGCGTCGAGCATCATCAGCGCGCCGACCTCGCGGACCCTGGCCAGCACTGGGGCGACCGGGTTGACCGTGCCCAGCACGTTCGACTGGTGGGCGATGGAGACGATCCTGGTGCGCTCGGTGACGAGCTCGTCGAGGTTCGACAGGTCGAGGCGGCCCTCGTCGGTGACGGAGAACCACCGCAGCGTGGCGCCCGTGCGCTGCGCGAGCATCTGCCACGGCACGATGTTGGAGTGGTGCTCCATCTCCGAGATGACGATCTCGTCGCCGGGGCCCATCCGGAAGCGGGGGTCGTCGCAGGCGCGGTTACCGAAGGAGTACGCCACCAGGTTGAGCGCCTCGGAGGCGTTCTTGGTGAACACCACCTCGCCCGGGGAGGGAGCGCCGACGAAGGCGGCGATCTTCTCCCGGGCGGTCTCGTACGCCTCCGTCGACTCGGCGCCCAGCGCGTGCATGGCGCGGCCGACGTTGGCGTAGTGCATCGCCAGGTGCTCGCGCATGGCCTCGACGACCTGGGTGGGCTTCTGCGCGGAGTTCCCCGAGTCGAGGTAGATCAGCGGCCTGCCGCCGGGCAGCTCGCGGGAGAGGACCGGGAAGTCCTTCCTGATCCTCTCCACGTCAAAGCCGTTCGTCATCAGGCCGATGCCTTCGTGTAGGCCTCGTAGCCCTCCGCCTCCAGCTTCTCGGCCAGCTCGGGGCCACCTTCGGTGACGATCCGGCCGCCCGCGAAGACGTGGACGAAGTCGGGCTTCACGTAGCGCAGGATGCGGGTGTAGTGGGTGATGAGCAGCACGCCGGTCTCACCGGTGGCGCGGAAGCGGTTGATGCCCTCCGAGACCACGCGCAGCGCGTCGACGTCGAGGCCGGAGTCGGTCTCGTCGAGGACGGCGATCTTGGGCTTGAGGAGCTCCAGCTGGAGGATCTCGTGGCGCTTCTTCTCACCACCGGAGAAGCCCTCGTTCACGTTGCGCTGGGCGAAGGCGGGGTCGATGGACAGGGCGTCCATGCCGCTCTTGAGGTCCTTGGCGAACTCGCGCAGCTTCGGGGCCTCGCCGCGCACGGCGGTGACGGCGGTGCGCAGGAAGTTGGAGACGCTGACGCCGGGGACCTCGACCGGGTACTGCATGGCCAGGAACAGGCCGGCCCGGGCGCGCTCGTCGACCGAGAGCTCCAGCAGGTCGACCCCGTCCAGCAGCACCTGGCCGCCGGTGATCGTGTACTTGGGGTGGCCGGCGACGGCGTACGCGAGCGTGGACTTGCCCGAGCCGTTGGGGCCCATGATGGCGTGGGTCTCGCCCGACCGGACGGTCAGGTCGACGCCGCGCAGGATTTCCTTGTCCCCGACGGCGACGTGCAGGTCGCGGATCTCAAGGGTGGAGCCCGAGGGGACTCGGCTCGAATCAGACACTGTTATGACTCCTTCGAGAGCGAGACGAGGACGTCATCGCCGTCGATCTTGACACGGTAGACGGGGACGGGCTTGGTGGCGGGCGGACCGGTGGGCTTGCCCGAGCGCAGGTCGAAGCACGAGCCGTGCAGCCAGCACTCCAGGGCGCCGTCGTAGACCTCGCCCTCGCTGAGCTTCACCTCCGCGTGGGAGCACACGTCGTGCAGCGCGTAGACCTCCTCGCCCCGGCGGACCAGGGCGACGGGGGTCTCACCCACCTCAAGGCCGATCACACCCTCGTCGGGGATGTCGGCGACCTTGCAGACCTTCTCGAACGTCACTTCTCCAGCTCCGCCTCGACCTTGGCGAGCACGCGCTCGCGGAGCTCGGGGATCTCGATCTTCTCCAGCAACTGGGCGAAGAAGCCGTGGATGACCAGGCGGCGCGCGTCGTCGAAGGGGATCCCGCGGGCCTGGAGGTAGAAGATGTGCTCGTCGTCGAGGCGGCCGGAGGCGCTGGCGTGACCGGCGCCGGCGACCTCGCCGGTGAGGATCTCCAGGTTGGGCACCGAGTCGGCGCGGGCGCCGTCGGTGAGCAGGAGGTTGCGGTTGAGCTCGTAGGTGTCGGTGCCCTCGGCCTCGACCCGGATGATCACGTCGCCGATCCAGACCGCGTGGGCGTCCTGGCCCTGCAACGCACCCTTGTAGACGACGTTGCTCTTGCAGTCGGGCTGCGAGTGGTCGACCAGGATGCGGTGCTCCAGGTGCTGGCCGGCGTCGACGAAGTACAGGCCGGTCAGGTCGGCGTCGCCGCCGGGGCCGGTGTAGGAGACCGACGGCGACAGGCGCACCAGGTCGCCGCCGAGGGTGACGACGAAGCTGCGGAAGACCGCGTCCTTGCCGAGCAGCGCGTGGTGGTGGGAGACGTGCACGGCGTCGTCGGCCCAGTCTTGCAGGCTGACGACCCGGAGCCTGGCGCCCTCGCCGACGACGAACTCGACGTTGTCGGCGTAGACCGCGCTGCCCCGGTGGTCGAGGACGACCACGGCCTCGGCCATCGGCTCCATCCGCACGACCGTGTGGCCGTAGGCGGCGCCCTGGCCGGAGCCGGTGACGGTGATGGTGATCGGCTCCGTGACGACCGCCTCGCGGGCGACCGTGACGACGGTGGCCTTCTCGAAGGAGGCGTACGCCCGGGCGCTGACCCGGTCGGCGGGCACGTAGGCCCCGCCGACCCGCTCGTCCTCGCGGCCGGCGGTCTCCACGGTGACGCCGGGGCCGGCGTCGACCTGGACGACGACGTTCGCCGCGGCCGGGGCCGCGTCGTGCAGGCCCTTCAGACGTGACAGCGGCGTGAAGCGCCACTCCTCCTCGCGGCCGGTCGGGACCGCGAAGTCCGCCACGTCGTACGACGACCTCTCGTGGAGGGTCGACAGGGGCACCGGGGACACCGGGGACTTCGTGTCGAGGCCCATCAGCCGACGGCTCCTTCCATCTGCAGCTCGATCAGGCGGTTCAGCTCAAGCGCGTACTCCATCGGGAGCTCGCGGGCGATCGGCTCGACGAAGCCGCGCACGATCATCGCCATCGCCTCGTCCTCGCCCAGGCCGCGGCTCATCAGGTAGAAGAGCTGGTCCTCGGAGACCTTCGAGACCGTCGCCTCGTGCCCCATGGAGACGTCGTCCTCGCGGACGTCGACGTAGGGGTAGGTGTCGGAGCGGCTGATCTGGTCGACGAGCAGCGCGTCGCACTTGACCGTGCTGGCGCTGCCGTGCGCGCCTTCCTCGATCTGCACCAGGCCGCGGTAGGAGGTGCGGCCGCCGCCGCGGGCGACGGACTTGGAGATGACGGAGGAGCTGGTGTGCGGCGCGAGGTGCACCATCTTGGAGCCGGCGTCCTGGTGCTGGCCCTCACCGGCGAAGGCGACGCTCAGGGTCTCGCCCTTGGCGTGCTCACCCATGAGGTAGACGGCCGGGTACTTCATGGTGACCTTGGAACCGATGTTGCCGTCGATCCACTCCATGGTGGCGCCCTCGTAGGCGACGGCGCGCTTGGTGACCAGGTTGTAGACGTTGTTCGACCAGTTCTGGATGGTCGTGTAACGACAGCGGGCGCCCTTCTTCACGACGATCTCCACGACCGCGCTGTGCAGCGAGTCGGAGGAGTAGATCGGCGCGGTGCAGCCCTCGACGTAGTGCACGTAGGAGTTCTCGTCGACGACGATGAGGGTCCGCTCGAACTGGCCCATGTTCTCGGTGTTGATCCGGAAGTAGGCCTGCAGCGGGATCTCCACGGAGACGTTCGGCGGCACGTAGATGAAGCTGCCGCCGCTCCACACGGCCGTGTTCAGGGCGGCGAACTTGTTGTCGCCGACCGGGATCACGGTCCCGAAGTACTCCTTGAAGATCTCCTCGTGCTCCTTGAGGGCGGTGTCGGTGTCGACGAAGATGACACCCTTCTCCTCGAGGTCCTCACGGATCTTGTGGTAGACCACCTCGGACTCGTACTGGGCGGCGACACCGGCGATCAGGCGCTGCTTCTCCGCCTCGGGGATGCCGAGCTTGTCGTAGGTGTTCTTGATGTCCTCGGGCAGTTCGTCCCAGGACGCGGCCTGCTTCTCGGTCGAGCGCACGAAGTACTTGATGTTGTCGAAGTCGATGCCGCTGAGGTCGGAGCCCCAGGTGGGCAGGGGCTTCTTGTCGAACAGCCGCAGGCCCTTCAGGCGTAGGTCCAGCATCCACTCCGGCTCGTTCTTCAGCGCGGAGATATTGCGGACGACCTCCTCGGACAGGCCGCGGCGGGCCGTCGCCCCGGCGGTGTCCGAGTCGGCCCAGCCGAACTTGTAATTCCCGAGGCCTTCCAGCTCCGGGCGGTCGGTGACAGTCACCTTCCGGGCTCCTTGCTCGATGTGTCGATCGTTTCGTGGCTTGTGGAGGTTCGCGCCGGCCGAGAGGGCGGGGCGTCCGCGGGACGTTCCGCCGCGCCGGGTCCGGCCGACCGGTGGGGGCTTACGTGGGTGGTGCACACGCCGTCTCCGTGCGCGATGGTCGCGAGCCGCTGCACGGGGGTGCCGAGGATGCGCGCGAACGCCTCCGTCTCGGCCTCGCACAGCTGCGGGAACTCCGCGGCGACGTGCGCCACCGGGCAGTGATGCTGGCACAGCTGCTCGCCCCCGAGGCTGGCCTTGCTCGACGAGGCGGCGTAGCCGTCGGCGGACAGGGCCTCGGCGAGGACGCGCACTCGCTGGTCGGGGGGGACCTCGCTCATCCGTGGCTGCAGGCGGGCGACGAGGCCGGCCACCTGGGACCGGGCGAACTCCGCCACGGCCTGCTCGCCCACGCGGTCGGCCAGGAAGCGCAACGCGCTGCCCGCGAGGTCGTCGTAGGCGTGCTCGAAGGCGCTGCGACCGGCGTCGGTGATCGCGAACAGCTTGGCCGGCCGCCCGCGTCCCCGCTGGCCGCGCGGCCTGGCCGTGCGCGTCTCGGCCATCCCGTCGGCGAGCAGCGCGTCGAGATGGCGGCGGACGGCGGCCGGGGTGAGGCCGAGGCGCTCGCCGAGGGCCGCCGCGGTGACGGGCCCGTGCTCCAGGATGAGCCGGGCGACACGCGCGCGCGTGCTGCGCTCGGCGGAGACGCCGGCGGGCCGCACGGTGGCGGTCTCCTCGACTTCTCTCATCCCGGTCACGTTTTTCACAACATCAGTGTGCCGTAATTACTTCCCCGCTGACAAACCTGGGTTCGGCCCCCGGCAATGGGATGCGTCACGCAGGCAAGGCTTACCTAAGCTGGGACGACGTCCTTCTGTGATCTCCGCAGACCGGTGAAGGCGGCGAGCGAGACGAGGGTGAACGCGGCCAGGACGACGGCCATCGGCAGCGCCGACTCCCCGCTTCCGAGGCCGACCAGCGGGGCGGCGAACGCGCCGAGCGCGAACTGCAGCACGCCGCTCAACGCCGAGGCGCTCCCGGCGATCTGCTGGGGCTGGCCGGCCAGGGCGAGCGCGCCGGCGCCGGGCAGGACGAACCCCGCCCCGCACATCATCACGAACAGCCCGGCGACCAGCACGGCCAGGTGGAGGTGAAGGGCCGCGGTGACCAGCAGCGCGGCGGCCCCGGCCAGCTGGACGAACAGGCCGGCGAGGATCAACCGCCCGGGATCGGCCCACCGGCCCGCCATCCGCCCGCCGACCTGCGCGGTGGCGGTCAACCCCAGCGCGTTGAGCGCGAAGACCAGGGAGAACGTCTGCGGCGACACCCCGTAGACCTCCTGGAGCACGAACGGCGAACCGGAGATGTAGGCGAACATGGCCGCGAAGCCGAATCCGCCGGCCAGCGCGCTCGCCATGAACGACCGGTCGCGCATCAGGTGCCAGAAGGTGACGAGGGTGTGCCCGAGCCCGCCGCTCTTGCGCCGGCCGGCCGGGAGGGTCTCGCGCACCCCGAACAGCGCGGCGGCCAGCAGCAGGAGCCCGGCGACGCTCAGCGCGACGAAGACGCCCCGCCAGGAGGTGTGGTTGAGCAGTTGCGCACCCATGATCGGGGCCAGGATCGGGGCCAGGCCGGTGACGAGCATGAGGGTGGCGAAGATCCGGGCGATCTCGGCCCCCTCGTACAGGTCGCGGACGACCGCGCGGACGATCACCAGCGCGGCGCCGCCCGCGACGCCTTGGAGCAGGCGGAAGCCGACCAGCCCGTACACCGAGGGCGAGAAGGCGCACAGCAGCGAGGCGGCGGCGTAGGCGGCGATGCCGATCAGCAGCGGCCCCCGCCGGCCGCGCACGTCGCTGAGCGGGCCCGCGACGATCTGCCCGGCCGAGATCCCGATGAGGCAGGCGGTGAGGCTGAGCTGCACCTGGGCCGCCCCGGCGCCCATCTCCGCGGCGATGGCCGGGAGCGCGGGCAGATACATGTCGATCGAGAGGGGACCGATCGCCGACAGGGAACCCAGGATGATCAGTAGCAGTCTCGTGCGCCGGACGGCCGGCACCGTCTCCGTTTCGACGACGGCGGCGGTCATTTCCCTGTCCTCTTTTCCCTCGCAGGCCACAGTGGGCCCGGACGGGCCAGAGGGTTCCAACCACCATTGGGTCACCCCGATTCCTCGATATAGGAAAATTCCTTAAAAAGCTGGTAGGACGATGACCTGGCCGGACAGGCGGGAGGTGCGGCGGCCCCCGGGACGCCGGTCCGGGACGGCCGCCCGGCGCCGCGGGCGCCCGGTCCGCGAACGTGACCGGCATGCGCAGTCCCTAGACTCGTGGCCATGGAATCCCCAGCCGTCGAGATCGTCGATCTGGTCAAGAGGTACGGCAGAACGACCGCGGTCGACGGCCTGACCCTCAGCGCCGCCCACGGCGCGGTGACCGCGATCCTCGGTCCCAACGGCGCGGGCAAGACCTCCACCGTGGAGATCTGCGAGGGGTTCCGGCGGGCCGACGCCGGCACGGTGAAGGTGCTCGGGCTCGACCCGTCCCGGCCGGAGCTGCGGGCCAGGGTCGGGGTGATGCTCCAGGCGGGCGGCGTGCCCCCGGCCACCCGCTGCGGCCAGTGGCTGCGCCTGATGGCCCGCTTCCATGCCCACCCGCTCGACCCGGTGGCGCTCCTGGAGCGGCTGGGGCTGACCGAGCACGCCCGCACGCCGTACCGGAGGCTGTCGGGCGGCCAGCAGCAGCGCGTGTCACTGGCCGCGGCCGTCGTCGGCCGCCCCGAGCTGGTCTTCCTCGACGAGCCGACCGCGGGCCTCGACCCGCAGGCCAGGCACGCCTGCTGGGAGCTGGTGGGCGACCTGCGCGCGAGCGGCGTGTCGGTGGTGCTCACCACCCACCACATGGACGAGGCGGAGAAGCTCTCCGACCACATCGTGATCATCGATCACGGCCGGGTGGTGGCGCAGGGCACCCCGGCCTCGCTCACCGGGGCCGAGCGGCAGCTGCGCTTCCGGGCCCGGCCGGGGTTGTCCCTGGACGAGCTGCTGGCCGCGTTGCCCACCGGCAGCACCGCCAAGGAGTCGCCGGCGGGGCACTACATCATCGAGGGCCAGGTCGGGCCCGCCCTGCTGGCCACGGTGACGGCCTGGTGCGCGGCCGAGGGCGTCACGGCCGACGATCTCAGCATCGAGCGGCGCACCCTGGAGGACGTCTTCCTGGAGCTGACCGGACGTGAGCTGCGATGACGTCCCCGGTTTCCGCGCCGCCCCCCGCCCGGCCGTCCCTTCGCCGGCCGCCCGCCACCCCGTCACGGCCCGCCGCCCGCCGGGCGGGGCCAGAGCCAGACCGCAGGAGCGCGAGTTGACCACGCTGGACCTCACCCCGGCCCCGGGAGCCGCGCCGCTGGGCCGGATGGTCGCGGCCCAGACGGGCGCGGAGATCCAGGCGATCCTCCGCAACGGCGAGCAGCTCCTGCTCACGATGATCATTCCGGTGCTGCTGCTCGTCGGTTTCTCGGCCGCTCCGCTGGTCGACGTCGGCACGGCCTCCCGGGTCGGCTTCACCACCCCGGGCGTGCTCGCGCTGGCGGTGATGTCCACGGCCTTCACCGGGCAGGCCATCGCGACCGGCTTCGAACGCCGCTACGGCGTGCTCAAGCGCCTGGGCGCGAGCCCGCTGTCCCGGACCGGGCTGATGCTGGCCAAGACGCTGGCGGTGGTCGCCGTCGAGGTCGTCCAGGTGGCGGTGATCTCCGCGGTGGCGGTCGCCCTGGGCTGGCGTCCGCAGGGTTCGCCGCTCGCCGCGCTGCTCCTGATCGTGCTCGGCACCGCCGCGTTCAGCGGGCTGGGCCTGCTGATGGCGGGCACCCTGCGCGCCGAGGCCACGCTGGCCGCGGCCAACCTGGTCTACCTGGTCCTGCTCGGCTGCGGCGGGGTGATCTTCCCGCTGTCGAAGTTCCCCGATTCCGTGCAGCCGGCGCTGGAGCTGCTGCCGATCTCGGCGCTCGCCGGCGGGCTGCGTTCGGTGCTGTCCGACGGGGCCGGGCTGCCGGTGGCCGCCGCGGCGGTCCTGGCGTTCTGGGCGGCGGTGTCGCTCTTGCTGACCTCCCGCACCTTCCGCTGGGAGTGACCGGGACACCGCAGGGCCGGATTTCTGCTAGGAACAATTACCGATAACGGTCGGCAAGATCTAGCATCCCCCGGGTGATCATTACCGGAACTCGATCTTCCTATCGTCCGGCGACACGACAATCGGGGCGAATCTGGCCGATTCTGGCCATGGGTATCACCGCTGCGCTCGTCGCCGTCACCGGTTCGTCGGCGGTCTCCCACTCATCCGACGAGTTGGCCACCCTCAGTGCGGCCCGCCGCGGCCTGGGCGGGCTCTGGGAGCTGGCCCAGCACATCGATGGACACTTCCTGCCCTACTACGGGTTTATCCACATATGGCTGGAATTCGGACAGGCCGAATGGTGGATGCGGCTGCCCTCGGTGCTCGCCACCGGTGCCGCCGCGGCGCTGGTCGCCGACCTGGGGCGACGCCTGGGCTCGCTTCCGGCGGGGCTGGTCGCCTCCGCCGTCTACACCCTGCTGCCGTCGGTCTCCTACCACGGGCAGAACGCCCGCCCCTACGCGTTCGCCGCCGCCGCGGCGGTGCTGGCCACCTGGGCGCTGTACCGGGCGATCGAGGAGCCGGGGCGGCGCGCGGGCTGGTGGGGGTACGCGGCGGCCGTCGCCGTGCTCGGCTGCACGCAGGTGTTCGCCTTGCTCGTACTGGCCGCCCACCTGTTCGCGGTGGCGCTGTACGGCCGGGGCGTGCTGCTGCGGATGATGGCGGGCATGGCGGTGGGATGCGTCCCCGGCGCGGTGTGGGCCGTGGTCGGCTTCGCCGAGCGGCACGCGATCAGCTGGATCCAGCTGCCCGGACCGGACGTCTTCCTGTCGCTGCCCAAGATGGTCGGGGGCACCGCCCTGGCGGGGTGCGTCGTGGCGGCCCTCGCCGCCGCCGGCCCGTTCCTGCGCAGGCGGCACGACATCGACCGGCTCTGGATCGCGCTGCTGACCGGCTGGGCCCTCCTGCCGCCGCTGCTGCTGTTCACCCTCTCCCACCTGGTCTCCCCGGTGTACGTCGACCGCTACCTGTTCGCGACGGTGCCCGCGTACGCGCTGCTGGCCGGGCTCACGCTCACCGCGGTGCCCCGCGTGGTCACCGGGCTCGCCCTGGCCGGCGTGCTGGCCGCGGGGATCCCCGGGCAGCTGGACGTCCGGCGGGAGGACGGGCACCACGAGAACTTCCCCCGGGCGGTGCGGATCATCACGGACGGAGCCGAGCCCGGCGACGCGATCGTCTACGGGCGGTCCTCGCTGCGCGAGGGCTTCCTCTACTACGGGGGCGGCGGGCTGCCGGACGACGTGCTGCGCACGGGCACCGCTCCCCTGCCGGACTCCTTCGGGTACCCGGAGCGGGACGACATCGCCGCCGCCCTGGCCGACCGCGAGCGGGTCTGGGTGATCTGGCGCGGCGGCCCGGAGGCGGCCTCGCGGGTCGAGCGGGTCGGCGAGCTGACCGGGGAGGGGTTCACCCGCGTCAAGGGGTGGCGGGTGGGCCGGGTGCCCGGGATGACCGTGGCGCTCTACACCCGGTAGGCCCACCTGTTCCGTCCGTCCCGACCTCGGGGACCCGTCCGCCGCCGGCGCCGTCTCGCATGGCGGACGCCGTCCGGAAACGACGGCCCGGGCCGGTAAGGTGCCAACTATTCGGTTACACCTGGCACAAGGAGAATCGTGACCGCCGAGGCCCTGCACGGTCCGGCCGAGCCGTACAAGCCCGGGCTGCCCCGCCCCGGGGCGCTGCTGCGGGCGGCCTCCGACGCGATCCCGCCGTCCGGGCTGGTCCTGCTGGCCATCCTGTCGGTCCAGGTGGGCGCCGGGTTCGCCAAGGACCTGTTCGCCCAGCTGCCGCCGAGCGCGGTGGTGTTCCTGCGGATCGCGATGGGTGCACTGATCATGGGTGCGATCGCCCGGCCCCGGCTGAGGGGGCTGACCCGGGCCGACCTCGGGGCGGGCCTGGCGTTCGGCGCGACGCTGGGCCTGATGAACCTGTCGTTCTACGAGGCCCTGGCCCGGCTGCCCATGGGCGTCGCGGTGGCGATCGAGTTCCTCGGCCCGCTGGGGGTCGCGGTGGCCGCATCGCGACGCCGGCTGGACCTGCTCTGGGTCGTGCTGGCCGCCTCCGGCGTGGTGCTGCTCGCCCCGTGGGGCACGACGGCCTCGGGGATCAGCTGGGCCGGGATCGGGTTCGCACTGGTCGCGGCTGCCTGCTGGGCGGGCTACATCGTGCTGTCGGCCGCCGTGGGCCGGCGCTTCCCCGGCACGACGGGCCTGTCCTTCGCAATGATCGTCTCGATGCTGCTGGTCGCCCCGGTGGGCATCGGCACGGGCGGCGCCGACCTGCTCCAGCCGGAGCTGCTGCTCATCGGGCTCGGGGTGGGCCTGCTGTCGTCGGTCATCCCCTACTCGATCGAGCTGGAGGCGCTGCGCAGGATGCCCAAGCGGGTCTTCGGCATCCTGATGAGCCTGGAGCCCGCGGTGGCCGCGATGGTCGGCCTGCTGGTGCTGGGCGAGGTGCTCGGCGTGCGCGAGTGGGCGGCCATCGGCTGCGTGGTGGCCGCCAGCGTCGGCGCCACCCGCGGCGGCGGCTGAACCCGGGCCCGCAGGTCACGGTCCTTCCCCCGCAGGGGCCGCCGGGGAACCGGGAACCGGAGGCGCCGCCGGGCAACCGGCAGTCCTCCCAGAGGCGCCGCCGGGCAACCGGGAACCGGAGGCGCCGGTCGTCCGCGGCCGGTCGGACGTCAGTCTTCCGGCTTGCTGGCCCAGATGCCCCTGACGTGCCGGATGTGCTCGCGCATCAGCCGCTCGGCGCCGCCGGAGTCGCCCGCCGAGAGCAGGGTGAGCAGGGTGAGGTGCTCACGGGCGGAGTCGGTGAGACCGCCGCTGCGGTGCAGGGCCGACAGGCCGTACAGCCGGGCCCGGTTGCGCAGGTCGCGCACCACCTCCACCAGGTGCGCGTTGCCGCCCAGCGACAGGAGCTCCAGGTGGAAACGGATGTCGGCGTCCACGTAGGCGAGCAGGTCGCCGTGCTCGGCCGCGTCGACGATCTGCTGGGCCAGCGGGCGGAGCTCCTCGAAGCTGGAGGCGCGGGCGGGGTCGGCGAGTTGCGCGACCGTGGGCACCTCGATGAGCCTGCGGATCTCGGTCAGCTCGTCCAGGTCGCGTTCGGACAGCTCGGTGACCCGGAAGCCCTTGTTGCGCACCGCCTCGACGAGCCCTTCCTTGGCCAGGTCGAGCATCGCCTCGCGCACGGGCGTGGCCGACACGCCGAACTGGGCGGCGAGCACCGGGGCGGAGTACACCATGCCGGGCCGCATCTCGCCGGTGATCAGGGCCGCCCGCAGCGCGTGGGCCACCTGCTCCCGCAGGCTCTGCCTCTCGCCCACGGCCGGCAGGTCGAGCCGGTCGTCCGCCGTAGGAGCCATACCAGCGCCTCTCATGTTCGTATCGCTCGCGTCCACGCCTCGTAGGCGGCGCCCGCCACCACCAGGCCTCCCATGCCATGCCCACGCTCTCGAACACCCGGGGACCGGGGCCGGGGGACGCCGGAGGACACGGCGCCGGTGACCGGTTCCCGGAGGTTCCCCGCGAGATGACCAGTGGTGATCGTACCGTTCGCCGGGGGGAGCGGCGGGTCTCCCGCCTCGACGGCGCCGCCGACGCCGCCGGGGCCCGCCGCACGGCGGGCCCCGGCCGTCGTTCCGTCCGTCCGGGTCACCTTCCTCCGTCCCGCCGGAGTCCGCCGAGGTACGCCTCGACCACCCGGGGGTCCTCACGCAGTTCGGCGGCGGGGCCGTCGAGGACGCACGCGCCGTTCTCGACGACATAACCGCGGTGGGCGATCCGGAGGGCGGCGGTCGCGTTCTGCTCGACGAGCAGCACCGAGGTGCCTTCGGCGTTGATACCCGCGATGAGCTCCATGATGGAGGCGACCACCAGCGGCGCCAGGCCCATGGAGGGCTCGTCGAGCAGCAGCAGCCGCGGCCCGGTGACCAGCGCCCGGCCGATGGCGAGCATCTGCTGCTCACCGCCGGAGAGCGTGCCGCCCTGCTGGCCGCGGCGCTCGGCCAGCCGGGGCAGCAGCTCGTAGACGCGGTCGATGCGCCTGCGTGTCTCGGCCTGCTCGCGCAGCAGGTAGCCGCCCACCTGGAGGTTCTCGTGCACGGTGAGGGTGCTGAAGATCCTGCGTCCCTCGGGGACGTGCACCAGCCCGCGCGCGGTGATCCGGTGTGGTTTCTCCCGGGTCACCTCCCGCCCGTCGAAGACGACCCGGCCGCCGCTGGGCCGCACCAGGCCGGAGACCGCCGCGAGCGTGGTGGTCTTGCCCGCCCCGTTGTTGCCGAGCAGCGCGACGATCTCCCCCTCGGAGACGGTGAGGGACAGACCGCGCAGGGCGTGCACCCCGCCGTAGTGGACGTCGAGCCCGTCGATGTCAAGCATTGGCGTCGCTCCCGAGATAGGCCTCGATGACGGCCGGGTCCCGTCTGACGTCCTCGGGGCGGCCGTCGGCGATCTCCCTGCCGAAGTTGAGCACGACCACCCGCTCGGAGACCTCCATGACCAGGCCCATGTCGTGCTCGATCAGCACGATGGCGATGCCCAGCGCCTGGATCCGCCGGATCAGGTCGAGCATCTCGGCCTTCTCCCCGTGGTTGAGCCCGGCCGCCGGCTCGTCCAGCAGCAGCAGGTCCGGGCGGCGGGCCAGGGCCCTGGCGATCTCGGTGCGCCGTTGTTCGCCGTAGGGCAGGTGGCGGGCCGCGCCGTACCGGTCGCCGCGCAGGCCCACGAAGTCCAGCCAGTGGTGGGCCTGCTCGGTGCACTCGCGCTCGGAGCGCCGGTAGCGGGGGGTGTGCAGCAGGGCGTCGAAGACGCTCTGCCGCAGCCACAGGTGCGATCCGGCCCGCACGTTGTCCAGGACCGACAGCTCGCCGAACAGCCGCAGGTTCTGGAAGGTCCGCGCGACGCCCCGGGCCGCGACGGCGGAGGGCCGCAGGCCCGTCAGGTCGCCGCCCCGCAGGGTGATCCGGCCCGAGGCCGGCCGGTAGAAGCCGGTGACGCAGTTGAAGGCCGACGTCTTGCCCGCCCCGTTGGGGCCGATGACGGAGACGATCTCCGCCTCGTCCACCGAGAACGACAACCCGTCGATGGCCGTCAGACCGCCGAAGGACAGACGCAGATCCGTGACGTCCAGCAGGCTCACGGGACCTCCCTGGAACGGGCCGGCCAGAGCCCCTGCGGACGCAGGAGCATCACGGCGATGAGAAGGACGCCGAACAGCAGGAACCGGTAGTCGGCGAGGTCGCGCAGGATCTCCGGCAGGATGCTGATCACGACGGCGCCGACGACGACGCCGGAGACCGAGCCCATGCCGCCGAGGACCACGGCCATCAGCACCAGCGCGGACGCGAGGAAGGTGAAGCTGCCCGGTGAGACGGCCGACAGCTGGGCGGCGAACAGCACCCCGGCCAGCCCGCCCCAGACCGCCCCGGCGATGTAGGCGGCGAGCTTGACGCGGTAGGTGTGCACGCCCATCGCCTCGGCGGCGTCCTCGTCCTCGCGGACGAAGCGCCAGGCCCGGCCGAGCCGGGAGCGGCCCAGCCGGGCCGAACCGAGCACGGCCAGCGACACGACGGCCACGGTGACGTAGTAGAAGGCCGCCGGGTGCTCGACCAGGGGCGGGATGCCGTAGATGCCGGAGGGGCCGCCGGTGACCTCCAGGTTGTTGGCGGTGATCCGGATGATCTCGCCGAAGCCCAGGGTGACGATGGCGAGGTAGTCGCTGCGCAGCCGCAGGGTGGGAGCTCCGATCACGATCCCGGCGACGACCGTGACCACGATGACGGCGGGCACGGTGGCGAGCAGGGGCAGCTGGAAGCGGGTGGCCAGCACACCGCTGGTGTAGGCGCCGACCGCGAAGAAGGCGACGTAGCCCAGGTCCAGCAGGCCGCAGTAGCCGACCACGATGTTCAGCCCGGCGGCGAGCATCACGGCGATGGCGGCGCTGGTCATGACCGACAGCGCGTACGGCGTGGCGTCGACGAAGGGGGCGAGGATCGCGACCAGCAGGCCGGCCAGCCCGGCCCACCGGTTGCCCATCAGCCGCGAGGCCAGGCTGGGCGGCCGGTCGGTGCCCAGGCGGCGTACCTTGGCCGTGGTCATACCCGCTCCGTCACGCGCTCGCCGAGCAGGCCCGTGGGCCGCACGGTCAGGAAGAGGATCAGCACCCCGAAGGCGAACACGTCGCGCCACTCGCCGCCCAGCCAGAACGTGCCGAACGACTCCAGCAGCCCGAGCAGCAGCCCGCCGAGCATCGTCCCGGGGATGTTGCCGATGCCGCCGATGACCGCCGCGGTGAACGCCTTGAGACCGATCAGGAAGCCCATCAGGAAGTCGATCTTGCCGTAGTAGGCGCCGGCCATCACGCCGGCGGCGCCCGCGAGGGCCGAGCCGATGAAGAAGGTGCGTGAGATGACCGCGTCGACGTCGATGCCCATCAGCGCGCTGGTCCGCGGGTCGAGTGCGATGGCCCGCATCGCCCGCCCCTCACGGGTGCGGGTGACCAGTAGGTTGAGCCCGGCCATGAGCACCACGGCCACCCCCACCAGCACGAGCTGCTGGAGGGTGAGCCGGGCGCCCAGGATCTCCAGCGAGGTGCCGCCCAGGCGGACCGGGTAGACCCGGGGGTCGGCGCCGGCCGCGGCGCGCATGCCGTACTCCAGGGCGAACGAGGTGCCCACCGCGGTGATCAGCAGGGACAGCCGGGGAGCACGGCGCAGCGGCCGGTAGGCGATCCGCTCCAGCGCCACCCCGGCCAGGCCGGTGACGGCCATGGTCACCAGGAGCACCGCCAGCAGCAGGGGCAGGGCCATGCCTCCCGGCACGCCGCCGACCGCACCGAGGACGGCGAAGCCGGTGAACGCGCCGAGCATGTACAGGTCGCCGTGGGCGAAGTTCAGCAGCTTGATGATCCCGTAGACCATGCTGTAGCCGAGGGCGACCAGGGCGTAGAACGAGCCGACGAACAGCCCGTTCCAGACGAGCTGGGTCATCGGGCGGCCCCCGTCCCCCGCCGCACGGCCGGGGTGGCCGAGGCGGCCCGCACGGCCGGGGTGGCCCAGGTGGCCGAGGCGGCCCGCACGGCCGGGGTGGCCCAGGTGGCCGAGGCGGCCCGCACGGCCGGGGTGGCCCAGGTGGCCGAGGCGGCCCGCACGGCCGGGGTGGCCCGGGTGGCCTGCCCGCCCGGTGCTCGTCTCCCCCGCGGGACGGCCGGGACGCCGCGCCGGGCGGCGTCCCCTCCGGCCGCGCGCGGACCCGTGAGGCGCCCGGTCACCGGAGCGCGTCCTGCAGGGCGAACCCGTCACCCTTGACGACGAGGATCTGGAAGCCGCCGTTGGCCAGGGTGTGCTCGGGGGTGAACTTCAGCGGCCCGGAGAACATCGTGAAGCCGTCGATCGCCTCGAGCGCGGCGACCACCTTGGTGCCGTCGGTGCCGCCCGCCTTGGTGACCGCCTCGGCGGCCAGCCGCACGGCGTCGTACGCCTGGTTGGAGTAGGGGCCCGGCTCGGCGCCGAACTTCTTCCGGTAGGCGTCGAGCCAGCCCTCGGCGCCCTGGAGCGTGTCGGGGGTCTGGGTCATCGTGGCGTAGACGCCCTCGGCCGCCTCGGCCCCGGCGATCTCGATCAGCTTGGGGGAGACCGAGCCGTCGGCGACCATGATCGAGCCCTTGTAGCCGGCCTGGCGGAGCTGGCGGGCGATCAGGCCGCCCTCCTGGAAGTAGCCGGTCCAGTAGACGAAGTCGGGCTTCTTGGCCAGCACGTTGGTGATGTTGGGGCTGTAGTCGCTCTCCTTCGGGGTGACCGCCTCGGTGATCACCGCCTCGGCGCCGCCCGGGGCGTCGAGCAGCTCCTCGGTGCGCAGCGCGATGTCCTTGGAGTAGCTGGTGTTGTCGTGCATGAGGGCGACCTTCTCGGCGCCCTGCTTGGCGATCCACTTCTCCGCGGCGCCGGCCTGCTGGGAGCCGGTGCCGTTGATCAGGAAGACGTGCTTGAGCTTCTGGTCCACCAGTTCCTGGGAGTTGGCGGCCGGAATGATCATAGGGATGTCCGCCCTGCCGAAGATCGGCAGGGTGGGCAGCGTCGCCCCGGAGCAGTAGCCGCCCACCGAGATGTCGACGCCCTCGGTGACCAGCTTGTTGGCGGCGGAGGCCGCGGACTGGGCGTCGCAGGCGTCGTCGGCGGTCTTCAGCTCCAGTTTGCGTCCGAGCACGCCGCCCTTGGCGTTGATCTCGTCGATCGCGAGCTGTGCCGCGTTGCTCATGTAGGGGCCGATGGCGGCCTCGCTGCCCGACTGGGGGATCAGCATGCCCAGGGTGATCGGCTCGTCCTTGCCGGCCTGCGGGGCGCTCTCGCCTGCGCCGCCTCCGCCGAGCAGTCCCTGACCGCATCCGGTGACCAGGAGACCGAGGAGGGCGAGTGACGTGAAGGACTTAAGGGGGGTGGCACGCATGTGCGGCTCCTCACATCAGATGATGTGTGACATACCACTAGCAATGCATGATCACGTCAAGTGCCGAAACAAGACCGTTAGCGTTAAGAACCTCTTTCTCCACACATGCTGAAATTTCATATTTCCCTAGGAGAAAGGGTCTGACTAGCCCGCCGGGGCGATGGTGACCGTACGCAGGGAGGTGTAGAACTCCTGCGCCGCCTTGCCTTGCTCCTTGGCCCCGTAGCCGGAGTCCTTCTCCCCGCCGAAGGGCAGGTGGAAGTCCACCCCGCTGGTCGGGGCGTTGACCTTGACCAGGCCCGTCTCCAGGCGGTCGCTGACGTCCAGGGCCCGGTCGAGGTCCGTGGTGTAGACGGCCGAGGCCAGGCCGTAGCGGACGCCGTTGGCCAGCGCCACCGCCTCGTCGACCGAACCGGCGTCCTGGATCGCGCAGATCGGGCCGAACACCTCCTCGCAGAGGAGCGGGTGGCCCGCGGGCAGGCCGTCGACGACCGTCGGCTCGACGTACCAGCCTCCGCCGTCCGCCCCGGGGCCCCGCACGGCCCGGCCGCCGGCCAGGATCCGGCCACCGGCGCGCGCGGCGCTCCCGGCCGCGGCCACCACCCGGTCGCGGGCCGCCTCGTCGATCAGAGGGCCGACCACGGTGCCCGGGTCCGAGGGGTCGCCGCACGCGAGCTTTCCGACGGCCGCGAGGACGGCCTCGCGGACCTCGTCACCGTTGCCGACCGCGATGACCCGCTTGGTGGCCGTGCACTTCTGTCCGGCGAAACCCATCGCGGCCGCGGCGATCTGGGCCGCCGCGGCCTCCAGGTTGGCGTCGGGCAGCACCAGGGCCGCGTTCTGCCCGCCCATCTCGGCCTGCACCGGCACCCCGCGCCGCGCGGCGGCGGAGCGGACCGGCGCACCCGCCCGCGCGGACCCGCTGAAGGAGACGACGTCGGCCGTCTCGACCAGTACGGCACCCTCCTCGGCGTCGCCCGGCACGACCTGGAACTCGTTGAGGTTCAGCAGCTCGGCCAGGCGCAGCGCGCACGCCAGCGCCTGCGGGGCGGGCTTGAGCACGACGGTGTTGCCGAAGGCCAGCGCCGGGGCGGCCTTCCACAGCGGGATGGCCAGCGGGAAGTTCCACGGCGTGATGAGGCCGGCCACCCCGAGCGGGCGGCGCCGGGTGAACAGCAGCCCGGACCCCGAGGGCTCGTGCACCGCACCCGCCGGGTCGAAGACCTGCTGGGCGTGGTAACGCAGGATCGACACCGAGCGGGCGACCTCGGCGCGCGCCTCGGTGACAGGTTTGCCGACCTCGCGGACGACCAGGGCGGCGAGTTCGTCCGCGGCCCCCTCGACCGCGTCCGCGGCGGCGGCCAGCGCGGCGGCCCGCGCCGCCGCGTTCCGGCCGGCCCAGTCGTGCTGCACGGCCTGCGCCAGCCGGACGGCGGCGTGGACGCCCGCCTCACCTGCGGCCGGGAAGGAGGCCACCACGTCGGAGGGGGCGTGCGGGGAACGGCTCTCGATCAGTTTGATCACGGAGTTCACAGCAGGAAACCTTCGGGGAACGGGTCACGGGGGTCGAGGAAGTACTGCGCGGTACCCGTGACCCATGCCCGCCCCGTGATCGTCGGAACCACCGCGGGCAGATTCGCCACCGCCGTCTCCTCGACGAGGCGTCCGACGAACCTCGTGCCGATGAACGACTCGTTGACGAAGTCGGCGCCGAGGCCGAGCTCTCCCCTGGCGTGCAGCTGCGCCATCCGGGCGCTGGTGCCGGTGCCGCACGGCGAGCGGTCGAACCAGCCGGGATGGATCGCCATCGCGTGCCGGGAGTGCCGGGCTCCGGACCCGGGGGCGGTGAACTGCACGTGGTGGCACCCGCGGATGCCCGGGTCCAGCGGGTGCACCGGCTCGTCCCGTTCGTTGATCGCCCGCATGATCGCCAGGCCGGCGTCGAGGATCTGCTGCTTGTACGCGCGGTCGAAGGGCAGGCCGACCGACTCGACCGGCAGGATGGCGTAGAAGTTGCCCCCGTAGGCCAGGTCGTAGGAGACCTCCCCGAAGCCGGGCACCTCGATCACGCGGTCCAGGCCCACGCTGAAGGAGGGCACGTTGGTGATGGTGACCGCGGTGGCGGAGCCGTCCTCGACCCGGACCTCGGCGACGACCAGGCCCGCCGGGGTGTCCAGCCGGATGGTGGTGTACGGCTCCGTGACCTCCACCATGCCGGTCTCGACGAGGACGGTGGCGACGCCGATGGTGCCGTGCCCGCACATGGGCAGGCAGCCGGAGACCTCGATGTAGAGCACCCCGTAGTCGGCGTCGGGCCGGGTGGGCGGCTGCAGGATGGCCCCGCTCATCGCCGAGTGGCCGCGCGGCTCGTACATCAGGAGGGTGCGGATGTGGTCCGACTCCGCCAGGAAGCGCTCGCGCCGCTCGGCCATGGTCGAGCCGGGGAGCGTCCCCACTCCCCCGGTGATCACCCTGGTGGGCATGCCCTCGGTGTGGGAGTCCACCGCGTGGAAGACTCTCTTGGTCCTCATTGATCTCCTCCCGGGAGGGGTCGGTGTGCCGGAGCCGGCGGGGTCGTCGGGGGAATCCGCGGAGACGGCCGGCCGCGGGGACGCCGCGTCCGGCCGTGGACGGAGACGGACGGGGTCAGCTCAGGCCCTCGGCGAGGGCCTTCTCGGTGGCGGCGCGCACGGCGGCCTCCTGCTCGGGGGCGAGCGCGAACCTGGGCGGACGGCACCGGCCGCCCTTGCGTCCGGCCACGTCCATGGAGAGCTTGATGGCCTGGACGAACACCGGCTTGGAGTCCCAGCGCAGCAGCGGGTGGAGCGTGCGGTAGAGCGGCAGCGCGGTCGCCAGGTCACCGGCGACCGCCGCCCGGTACAGCGCCACGGTCGAGGCGGGCAGCGCGTTGGGGAAGCCCGCCACCCAGCCGACCGCGCCGGCGATGCCCAGCTCCAGCAGCACGTCGTCGGCGCCGACCAGCACCTCCAGGCCGGGGGCGAGCTCGGCGATCTCGTAGATCCGGCGGACGTCGCCGGTGAACTCCTTGACCCCCACGATCAGGCCCTCGGCGTGCAGGGTCGCCAGCAGGCGCGGGGTGAGGTCCACCCGGGTGTCGAAGGGGTTGTTGTAGGCGACGATCGGCAGACCGGCCCTGGCGACCTCCCGGTAGTGCTCCACCACGGCGTGGTCGTCGGCACGGTAGGCGTTGGGCGGCAGGAGCATCACGACCCGGCAGCCGGCCTCGCCGGCCTGCTCGGCCCAGCGGCGCGCCTCCAGAGCGCCGTAGGCGGCCACGCCCGGCATCACCCGGTCGCCGCCCACGGCCGCGACGGCGGTCTCCAGGACCGAGGCCCGCTCCTGCGGGGTCAGCGTCTGGTACTCGCCCAGCGACCCGTTGGGGACCACGCCCTCGCACCCGGAGTCGACCAGCCGGCGGCAGTGCTCGGCGTAGCCGTCCAGGTCGACGGAGAGGTCGTCGTGGAAAGGCAGCGCGGTGGCGACCATCACGCCGTGCCAGGGCTTCGCGCGGGATGTCATCGGTTCATCCTTCCAAAGGGGTTTCGGATCGTCCCGAAGGGGGTCGGGCCGACGTGGCGAGGTCGCCGAGCCGGATGGGCTGGGCGATCGGACGCCGTGGCGCCCCGGGGGTCTCGCCGGTGAGACATGCGACCGCGTAGCCGCACATCCTGCCCTGGCACCACCCCATACCGGGGCGTGCCAGCAGTTTCACCGAGCGCGCGTCGGTGGCGCCCATGGCCTGCGCCTCGCGCACGGCCGACAGGGGCACCTCCTCGCAGCGGCAGACGAGCGTGTCGTCGCGGAGCCAGTCCTGCCAGCCGGGCCGCACCGGGTAGGCGCCGTGCAGCGCCCGGGCGAAGGCGGCCAGTACGTCGCGGCGGCGGGACAGGGCGGGGTCGGGCGGCACGCGGCGGCCCAGGTCCGCGGCGGCGGCCCGGCCCGCGACACGCCCCTCGACCTCGGCGAGGACGGCGCCGCCCACACCGGTGGTCTCCCCGGCCGCGTAGACGCCGGGCACGCTGGTGCGCATGCCGGCGTCCACGGTGACGACCGGGCTGCCGTCGGCGTCGTGCCGGATGGCGCAGCCCAGCTGGACGGGCAGGTCGAGCTGGGGGACGAAGCCGTAACCGTAGGCGAGGGTGTCGCACGCGACGGTCCGGGTGGAGACCGGCCGCCAGTTCCGGTCGAGCCGGGCCACGGTGACGTGGGTCAGCGCGGTCGTGCCGTGGGCGGCGACGACCGCCTCACGGCCCCGGTAGGGGATCCGGTGGCGGGCCAAGGTCGCGGCGTAGCCGAGGGCCTCCGCGGCCTTTCCCGCGGCGAGAAGCGGGTGGGCGGCGAGCCCGAAGCGGCCGTTGGCCTCGTGCACCCCGGCCACCTCGGCACCGGCCGCGGCGAGCCCCGCGGCGACCGGGAGCAGGAACGGGCCCGTCCCGGCGACCACGACCCGGCGCCCGGCGAGCACCAGCTCGCCCTTGAGCAGCGCCTGCGCGCCGCCCGCGGTGAGCACGCCGGGCAGGTCCCAGCCGGGGAAGGGCACCGGCCGGTCGTGCGCGCCGGTGGCGACCAGCAGCCTTCGCGCGGTGACGGTGCGGGGCCGCTCCTCGCGGTCTCCCAGGCACCGTACGACGAACGTCTCACCGGCGCGTTCGACCGCCCAGACGCGGTGGCGCAGCAGCACGTCGGCGCGCTCGCGCAGCGCCTCCCACTGGCGGGTGAACCGGTCCAGGCCGTGGTGGAGCACGCCGGCCCGCTCGGCGCGGAACCCGTCGGCGGGACGCCGGAAGTACTGCCCGCCGGGCCGGGCCGCGCCGTCGACCAGCACGACGCCGAGACCGGCCAGGGAGGCGGTCAGGGCACCGGCGACCCCGGCGGGGCCCGCGCCGACGACGGCGAGGTCGTAGACCCGCGTCATCGCCCGCTCACCGGCCCCTCGGCGGCACCCGGGCCGCCCGGGACATCCGGGCCGCAGGAGGCGGTCTCGTCACGGGCGCCCGCGTGCCGGGTGGCCGGGCTACAGGAGGCGTCCGCGCGGTGGCTGTCCGCGGCGTCCGGCACGGTGTCCGGTGCGGTGCCGGGTGCGGTGTCCGGTGCGGTACCGGGTGCGGCGTCCGCCGCGCGGTGGGCCGCGCCGCCGGTGTCGATCCGGTCGCCGGGGCGTGCCTCGGTCAGGCAGGCGCGCAGGGACGGGATGCCGTTCACCGTGACCAGGCAGTCGAAGCAGACGCCGATGCCGCAGAACAGCCCGCGGGGGCGCCCGCCGAACCTGGTGGTCCGCCAGGAGCGGATGCCGGCGCCGTGCATGGCGGCGCCGACGGTCTGGCCGGGGACCACCGGGATCGGCGAGCCGTCCACGCTGATCTCGAACTCCGGCTCGGGCCGCGCCCGCACCAGGCGGTATTGCCGCCTCATGGCGTCTCCTTCGTGAAGCGGTCCGGGCGGAAGGGGGACAGGTCCAGGTCCGGTCGGACGCCGGACAGGGCCTGGGCGATCAGGTGGCCGGTGGCCGGGGCGAGGCCGATGCCCGCCCCCTCGTGCCCGCAGGCGTGGTAGAGGCCGGGGGCCCGGGGGTCCTCGCCGATCACCGGCAGGTGGTCGGGGCAGTAGGGGCGGAAGCCGCAGTAGGCGCGGATCGCCCGGTAGCCGGCCAGCGCGGGGAACAGCTCGACCGCCTGCCGGGCGAGGCGTTCCAGCACCGGCATCGAGACCGTGCGGTCGAAGCCCACCCGTTCGCGGCTGGCGCCGATCAGGACGGGTCCCGCAGGGGTGCCCTCGACGACGGCGGACGTCTCCAGTCCCGCCGAGTCGCTGGCCACGTTGGTCACGTAGGCGGCGGTGTAGACCTTGTGCCGGATGAGCGGCCGGGCGAGCGGCTCGGTGACCAGGATGAAGCCGCGCCTGGGCAGGACGGGGACGTGCACCCCGGCCAGCGCGGCGATCTCGCCGCCCCAGGTGCCCGCGGCGTTGACGACGGCTCCGGCGAGGATGTCGCCGTGGTCGGTCGCCACACCGGTGACCCGGTCACCGTCGCGGACGAGGCCGGTCACCGTGACACCGGTCCGTAGCATCAGGGCGCCGCGGCCGAAGCGCTCCGCGCCTCGCCGGATGAGGGTGGCCGCGGCCCGCATGGGCTGGACCTGGGCGTCCTGCGGGTAGAACACGCCTCCGGCGAACCCCTCGGCCAGGTGCGGCTCGTAGTCGCGGAGCCCGTCCGGGGCGACGACGGCGTACTCGACGCCCTGCTTTCCGGCCAGGCCGGTGAGGGCCCGGAGCACCTCGGCGGTCTCGGCGACGACCAGGCCGCCCTTGGCCTCGAACTCGAACCCGCCGTCGCCTGCGGCGCCGTCCTCACCCTCCGTCGCCAGGTCACGCCAGAGGCGGTTGGAGAGCACGGCGAGGTCCAGCTCGGGGCCCGGTTCCTTGTCGGAGACCAGCAGGTTGCCCTCGCCCGCGCCGGTCGTGCCGCCGGCCACCGGTCCGCGGTCGACGACCACCACGTCCAGCCCGGCACGGGCCGCGTAGTAGGCGCACGCGGCGCCGACGACTCCGGCGCCGACGACCACGACGTCCGGCATGGTTCACCTCGCTCCAGCAGCTCGATCCTTCGGTAATATGTCACATACTTTTACTGGGATCAATGCCCTGAATCCAGACACCCATCTCCGTTCCGGCAGTTCAGCCGCTCCCCGCCCGGAGCCCCCGGCGACGACGGTTCCCTGGTGGCGGCACCGGCCAGGTGGCCTCATAGCATGAACGCGTGAATCCTTCCACCGACCGCGCCCGCGGCTTCCCCGCCGCCCTCATCAGTTCGATCTGGTCGCCCACGTCGCGCTCGGCGCGCGGGTGGGCGCTGACGGCGGTGATCGTCAACGTCCTGATCACGGTGACGGGCGCCGCGGTGCGGGTCACCGGGTCCGGCCTGGGCTGCCCCACCTGGCCGCAGTGCACCGCGGACAGCTTCGTCCCGGTGCCCCACGACGAGATCTCGCCGGTCAACATGGCGATCGAGTTCGGCAACCGGCTGCTGACCTTCCTGGTGCTCCTGGTCGCCGTGGCCTGCGTGGTCGCCGCGACGCGGCTGCCGTCCCGCCGCCCCGACCTGGTCCGCCTGGCCTGGTTGCAGCCGATCGGAGTGGCGGTGCAGGGCCTGTGGGGCGGACTGGTGGTGCACACCCTGCTCAACCCGTTCACCGTGAGCATGCACTTCCTGTTCTCCGTCGCCATGACGGCCGCCGCGTATGTGCTGTACATCCACGCCCGCGAGGAGGACGGGCCGGTTCGCCCGCTGGTCCACCGGGGCATCCGCGCGCTCGGCACCGCGCTGGTCGTGGCGGTGTCCGTCCTGCTCGTCGCGGGCGTGGTGGTCACCGGCACCGGGCCGCACTCCGGCGACGAACTGGCCTCGCGTTTCCCCTTCGACATCGAGGCGGTGACGAGGATCCACGTCGACATCGCCTACGTGGTGGTCGGGCTCACCTTCGCGCTCCTGTTCGCGCTGTACGTGACGGACGGTCCGGTGCGGGCCAGGTGGGCGGCGCTGGCCCTGCTGGGCGTGGAGCTGGCCCAGGGCGGCATCGGATACGTCCAGTACTTCCTGGGCGTGCCCGCGACCCTGGTCAACCTGCACGTCCTCGGCTCGGCGCTGGTCTGGATCGGCACGCTCCACGTGGTGTTCGCGCTGCGCGCCCGTGACCCGCGCGACGCCCCCGCCGAGACCACCGGCCCGCTCGACGCCGTCCGCGGCTGACGCCCGCGGCTGACGTCCGCGCCACCGGAGCATCGCGGTCCCGCCCGACACCGCCCGCACCCGCCCGAAGCACCGCGGTGCAGGCCCGGCACCGCCCGCACCCGGTGTCCGCACCCGCCGCCCGCACCCGGCCGGAGCACCGGGGCTCCACACGGCCCCGGTCCCGCCGGACGGGACAATGATCGTATGCCGCTGTCACGCACCGTTCTCAGGCGCTCCTACCTGGCCGCCGTGCTGCTGAGCGTCCTGGGCCTCAGCCCGATGACCTGGGCCTGGCTGACCAGCTCCGGGCACCGGGCGGTCGCCGACTCCTCCCCCGGCTGGCTGGAGGACGTCCCCGAGGCCCCGGTGGCGCTGGTGCTCGGCGCGGGCGCCCCCGGGGGCACGCCCTCCCCCATGCTGGCCAGCCGGCTGGACCTGTCCGCCAGGCTCTACCGGGCGGGCAAGGTCAGGGCGATCCTGCTGTCCGGCGACAACAGCCGCAAGGACTATGACGAGCCGACCGTGATGCGCGACTACCTGGTGGCGCGGGGCATACCGGCCAAAGCGCTCGTCCTCGACTACGCGGGTTTCGACACCTGGGACTCGTGCGTGCGGGCCCGCACCGTGTTCGGCGCCACCAGGGCCACCGTGGTCACCCAGGTCTTCCACCTGCCCAGGGCGGTCACCCTGTGCCGCACGGCGGGGATCGACGCCTTCGGCGTGGGCGACGACTCCGCCAAGCGGTGGGCGACCACCTACGCCCTGGCCGCCCGCGAGTTCTTCGCCTCGGCCAAGGGGCTCCTGGACTCCGTGGTGCTCAGTTCGGCGCCCGTCTTCCCCGGGCCGCGCGAGACCGCGCTGGAGGACGCGCTGCGACCGGAGTGAACGCCGCCGGACGAACCGCCCTGGAGACGGCCGCCGGACGACCTCGCCCGGGGTGCCGTCCGAGGCGCCTCCCTGGCGGCGCCTCCCCGGCGGCGCCCGGACGGTGTCGTCCGACGACGCCGGGGAGGCTCGTCACCGCGGGTAGGCGCTCCCGGCCGGAGGCGGCGGCACGGGGAAGTGCGCGCGGGCTCCGGCCATGCACTCCAGCAGGGCCCGCTGCTCCTCGTCGAACGTGCGCTCGTCGATCACCCGGCCCCTGGCCCGCTCGTGGAGCAGGCCCAGCTCGGTCGCGGCCAGCTGGTAGTCGGTCATCGCCCGCAGCCCCGCGCCGCCCCCGTGTGTCCTGGCCCACTGCCGGGCCGCCCGCCGGCCGGGCAGCGAGGAGAGCATCACGACGTCCTGCGGGCCGACCAGCCCGGTCTGCTCGTAGGCGGGCAGGTAGTTCTGGATCAACCCGACGATGCGCTTGCGGTCGCGGAAGACGATCCAGACCAGCACGAACAACACGACCATCAGCAGCAGGTACGCGACGGCCAGGCCCGCGAAGCCGACGTAGGAGGCGAAGCCGTTCCAGATCCCGTGCAGCAGCATCGCGCCGACCCATCCGGCGGCGATCACGGCGACCCGGCCCGATCCGTGGCGCTGCGCCGCGTAGGCCACCGCGACACCGATCATGGAGGTGAACAGCGGGTGCGCGAACGGCGAGAGGATCCCCCGCAGCACGACGGTGACCGCCAGGCCCTGCGCACCCATGTCGTCGAGGGCGGCGACGTAGTAACTGACGTTCTCGCTCATGCCGAAGCCCAGGCCGACCATGCTGGCGTAGATGACGCCGTCGGTCGGCCCGTCGAGCTCGGCCCGCTTGAACCTGAGCAGGCCCAGCAGGACCAGGCCCTTCATCGTCTCCTCGACCACCGGGGCGCCGAACGTGGCGGTGAGGTTGCGCGCGTTGTCGTAGGCGAGCCCGGCGGCGTTCTCGATGTAGAGCAGGTTGAAGGAGTTGATCACCCCGGCCACCAGGACCGCCACGCCCGCACCCCAGGCGAACGCGAAGATCAGGTTGCTGCGCGGCTCGGGTTCCATCCGGTCGAGCGCCAGCACGGCCGCCATGAGCACCGGGACCGGGGCCAGCGCCAGGGCCAGGGCGATGAAGAAGTAGACCGGGTCGCCGTTCAGCACGTCGAAGGAGAACGACACCAGGGCACACACCCCGGTCACGACCAGCCCCACGATCAACCCGACCGACGGGCGGTCCTTGAACACCCATCGGGGGTCGCGGCTCGCCATGTGGCAACCGTAACCGATCAACCACGACCTGTCCTCCCCGCCCCCGGGTCGGGCCGCGACCGGCCGGGAGGCGCCCGGCGAAGACCCGCCGGGAGCCGTGCACCGGCTGTGTTCCCGGTCGCGTCCCGGCTGTGTTCCCGGTCCGGGTGGCGGAGGGGGCCACGCACGGCGGAGCCCCCGCGACCTGAGTCGCGGGGGCTCCGGTGGTGCCCGCAGGAGGGCTCTCGGGCCCTCCCTCGCACAATGGGACGCGGCCCGCTCAGACCAGCATCGAGTCGATGGCCACGGCCAGGAACAGCAGCGCCAGGTAGGCGTTGGACCAGTGGAAGAAGCGCATCGGGCGCAGGTCCACACCGGTCTTGCCGGCGTTGACCCGCCCGAGGAGGCGGTGGACCTCCCACAGGCAGGCGGCGCCGAGGACCGCGGCGACCACCGGGTAGAGCAGGGTGGTCCCGGCGATCGGCCACAGCAGCAGGGAGCAGAGCACCGTGGCCCAGGTGTAGACGATGCTCTCCAGCACCACCCGGCGCTCGGTGGCCACGACCGGGAGCATGGGGACCTTCGCCGCGGCGTAGTCCTCCCGGTAGCGCATGGCGAGGGTCCAGGTATGCGGCGGGGTCCAGAAGAACACCACGCCGAAGAGCACCACGGGGGCCCAGGCGAGGTCGCCGGTGACACCCGCCCAGCCGATGAGCACCGGCATGCAGCCCGCGATGCCGCCCCAGACCACGTTCTGCGGGGTGCGCCGCTTGAGGATCATCGAGTAGACGAGCACGTAGAACAGGTTCGCGGCCAGCGACAGGCCCGCCGCGAGCCAATTAACCGTCAAGCCCAGGCCAAGAGTCGACAGGATCCCGAGCACGATCCCGAAGATCAGCGCGTTGCGCGGCGGGACCAGGTGCCTGGCCAGCGGGCGTCGCCGGGTGCGGCGCATCGCGGCGTCGATGTCGCGGTCGATGTAGCAGTTCAGCGCGTTGGCGCTGCCGGCCGACAGGGTGCCGAACACCAGGGTGCTGACCGCGAGCCACAGCGGCGGCAGGCCCTTGGCCGCGAGGAACATCACCGGCAGCGTCGTGATCAGCAGCAGCTCGATGATCCGCGGCTTGGTGAGGGCGACGTATGCCTTCACGACGTCGCCGAGGGAGCGCGGCGCGGCGTCGGGCGCCACGCCGGCCTCGACCGGGGCCGTCGATTGCTTGTCGATGAGCACCATCTAAGGCGCTTCCAGCACGTGCGGGGTCAACGCGTAACCTCTGATTAGAGCGGATCCGTGAATGCGGGCACCAGCCAGCCTTGAGGACTCACTGTAGTTGCTGAGGTGGCCGGTCCCGGCATGGGGTGCGGGAGCCGCGCCACGCGACCCCCGCGAGGGGGGTGTCGGCGCTGCTCACGGCTCTCGCGGGCTCGCCCCGGTCCGGTCCGCGCCACGGTGACGAGGCTGAACCGTTAGGGTCCGGTGTGGGCGGGAAATACCAGACCGGCGCCACCAGCACACGACAGAGATCCGGAGATCGAGCACTTGAGCAGTGAACTCGTGCCAGCCCTTGAATGGAACGACCTGGACCGCCAGGCGGTCGACGTCGTACGGGCCCTGGCCATGGACGCGGTAGAGAAGGCGGGTTCGGGCCACCCCGGCACCGCGATGAGCCTGGCGCCGGCCGCGTACCTGCTGTTCCAGCAGGTGATGCGGCACGACCCGGCAGACCCCTCCTGGGCGGGCCGTGACCGGTTCGTCCTGTCGGCCGGTCACTCCAGCCTGACCCTTTACATCCAGCTCTACCTGTCGGGCTACGGGCTGAGCCTGGACGACCTGAAGTCTCTGCGCCAGTGGGACAGTCTCACCCCCGGCCACCCCGAGCACGGCCACACCGTCGGCGTGGAGACCACGACCGGCCCGCTCGGCCAGGGCATCGGCAACGCGGTCGGCATGGCCATCGCCGCCCGCCGTGAGCGCGGCCTGTTCGACCCGGACGCCGCCCCGGGGAACAGCCCGTTCGACCACACCATCTGGTGCATCGCCTCCGAGGGCGACATCGAGGAGGGTATCAGCCACGAGGTCAGCGCCATCGCCGGCCACCAGAAGCTGGGCAACCTCGTCGTCATCTTCGACAGCAACCACATCTCGATCGAGGACGACACCCAGATCGCGCTGAGCGAGGACGTCGTCGCGCGCTACGAGGCGTACGGCTGGCACACCCAGACCGTCGACTGGACGCAGACGGGCGACTACGTCGAGGACGTCGAGGCGCTGCACCGCGCTCTGGAGGCGGCCCGCGCCGAGACCGGCAGGCCGTCGTTCATCCGGCTGCGCACCATCATCGGCTGGCCCGCCCCCAACAAGCAGAACACCGGCAAGATCCACGGCTCGGCGCTGGGCGCCGACGAGGTCGCCGCGACCAAGCGGATCCTGGGCATGGACCCGGACAAGAGCTTCGACGTCCCGGCCAAGGTCCTGGAGCACGCCCGCGAGGTCGTCGAGCGCGGCCGGGCCGCCCGCGCCGACTGGGACAAGCTTTTCGCGAACTGGCGCGAGGCCAACCCCGAGCGTGCCGCGGAGTTCGACCGCATCTCCGCGCGGCGCCTGCCGGCGGGCTGGACCGAGGCGCTGCCGACCTTCGAGGTCGGCACCTCCGTGGCCACCCGCAAGGCCTCCGGCGAGGTGCTCAACGGCCTGGCGCCGGTCCTTCCGGAGTTGTGGGGCGGCTCGGCCGACCTGGCCGAGTCCAACAACACCACGATGAAGGGCGAGCCGTCCTTCATCCCCGAGGAGTACCAGACCAAGGCGTTCCCGGGCGGCCCCTACGGCCGTACGCTGCACTTCGGCATCCGCGAGCACGGCATGGGGGCGATCCTCAACGGCATCGCGCTGCACGGCGGCACCCGCCCCTACGGCGGCACGTTCCTGGTCTTCAGCGACTACATGCGCCCGTCGGTGCGGCTCGCCGCGCTGATGAAGCTGCCGGTCATCTACGTGTGGACGCACGACTCGATCGGCCTGGGCGAGGACGGCCCGACGCACCAGCCCGTCGAGCACCTGTGGGCACTGCGCGCCATCCCGGGCCTGGACATCGTTCGCCCGGCCGACGCCAACGAGACCGCCGCCGCCTGGCAGGTCGTGCTGGAGCACGGCGACCGCCCGGCCGGGCTGGCCCTGACCCGGCAGAACCTGCCCGTCTACGAGGGCACCGGCGACGCCGAGAAGGTCGCCAAGGGCGGCTACGTCCTCCAGGATGCCTCCACCGGCCAGCCGGCGGTGGTCCTGATCGGCACCGGCTCCGAGGTCGAGCTCGCCGTCGGGGCCCGGGAGATCCTGGAGGCCGAGGGCATCCCGGCGCGGGTGGTGTCGATGCCGTGCGTGGAGTGGTTCCGGGCCCAGGACTCCGCGTACAAGCAGACCGTGCTGCCGTCCGCGGTGCGGGCGCGCGTGGCGGTGGAGGCGGGAATCGCCCTGGGCTGGCGGGAGTTCGTGGGAGATGAAGGGGAAGTGGTGAGCCTGGAGCACTTCGGTGCCTCCGCCCCCTACAAGACCCTCTACGAGCAGTTCGGGCTGACCGCCGAGCGTGTGGCCGCCGCCGCCAAGGCGAGCCTCGCCCGGACCGGGGCCGACAAGGGCGAGACGACGGGAAACTGATCATGAGTGAGATTCTGAAGAAGCTCTCCGGACAGGGCGTCTCCATCTGGCTGGACGACATCAGCCGCGAGCGCCTGCGCACCGGCAACCTGGAGTCGCTGATCCGCGACAAGCAGGTGGTCGGCGTCACCTCCAACCCGACGATCTTCGCCTCCGCGCTGAGCAAGGGCGACGCCTACCAGACCCAGCTCCACGACCTGAAGGTCCGCGGCGTCGACGTCGAGGAGGCGGTGCGCGCCATCACCACCTACGACATCCGTTGGGCCGCCGACGTGCTGAGGCCGGTCTACGACGCCACCGGCGGCGTGGACGGCAGGGTCTCGATCGAGGTCGACCCGCGCCTGGCGCGGGAGACCGAGAAGACCGTCGCCGAGGCGCGCGCGCTGTGGTGGCTGGTCGACCGGCCGAACCTGTTCATCAAGATCCCGGCCACGGTCGAGGGCCTGCCGGCGATCACCCAGGCGATCTCCGAGGGGATCAGCGTCAACGTCACGTTGATCTTCTCCCTGGAGCGGTACCGGGCCGTCATGGACGCCTGGCTGACCGGCCTGGAGCAGGCCAGGGAGAAGGGGCTGGACCTGTCCGGCATCGAGTCGGTGGCCTCGTTCTTCGTCAGCCGGGTCGACACCGAGATCGACAAGCGCCTGGACAAGATCGGCACCCCCGAGGCGCTGGCGCTCAAGGGCAAGGCCGCGGTCGCCAACGCGCGCCTGGCCTTCGCCGCCTTCGAGGAGGTCGTCGCCTCCCCGCGCTGGCAGGCGCTGGCCGGGGCGGGTGCCCGTCCGCAGCGTCCGCTGTGGGCCTCCACCGGCACCAAGAACCCCGACTACCCCGACACCCTCTACGTCGACGACCTGGTCACCTCGGGCACGGTCAACACGATGCCCGAGAAGACCCTCGGCGCGGCGGCCGACCACGGCAGGATCGACGGCGACACGATCCGTCCCTTCTACGAGCAGGCGTGGAACACCATGGCCGCGCTCAAGGAGGCCGGCATCGACTACGACGACGTCGTGACGTCCCTGGAGGAGGACGGTGTGGAGAAGTTCGAGGCCTCCTGGTCCGAGCTGCTGTCCACCGTCACCGCCGAGCTGAAGAAGGCGTGAGGCGCACATGTCAGTGTCCGTGACGTTCGGCGACGAGAGACTGGCCGAGCAGGCGGCGGAGACCGCCCGGCGGCTCGCCGCCGAGGGGGTCCCGCAGGCCCTGGCGGGCGGCGACCCGACGCTGTGGGGCCCGCAGGCCCAGCAGGAGGCCGCCGTCCGGCTGGGCTGGCTGACCCTGCCGACCACCAGCAGGGCACTGCTCGGTGAGATCGGCGAGTTGGTCGCGCGGGCCCGCGCCGAGGGCCTGGACCACGTGGTCCTGGCCGGCATGGGCGGCTCCTCCCTCGCCCCCGAGGTCATCACGACCACCGCCGACGTGCCGTTGACCGTCCTCGACACCACCGACCCGGTCCAGGTGGGCCGCGCGCTGGAAGACCGGCTGGAGAGCACGATCGTGGTGGTCGCCAGCAAGAGCGGCGGCACGGTCGAGACCGACAGCCACCGCCGGATCTACGAGCAGGCGTTCCGCGCCGCCGGGATCGACCCGGCGAGCCGGATCGTCGTCGTCACCGACCCGGGTTCCCCGCTGGAGCAGGCCGCCAGGGAGGCGGGCTACCAGGTGTTCCTGGCCGACCCCGACGTGGGCGGCCGCTACAGCGCTCTGTCGGCCTTCGGCCTGGTGCCCAGCGCGCTGGCCGGTGCCGACGTGGCACGGTTGCTCGACGACGCGGCCGAGGTGCTCCCCCTGCTGGCGCGGGCGGAGGGCAACCCCGGTCTCGACCTCGGCGCCGCCCTGGGCGCCGCCGCGCTGGCCGGGCGTGACAAGCTGGTGCTGGAGGACGGCCTCTCGGAGATCAACGGCCTGCCCGACTGGATCGAGCAGCTGATCGCCGAGTCCACCGGCAAGTCAGGCAAGGGCATCCTGCCCATCGTCGGCGCCGACCCGAACGACACCGACGACGAGCTGATCGCCGGGATCGACACCGACGGCGCGGTGGCGGTCCACGGCCCGCTCGGCGCGCAGTTCCTCCTTTGGGAGTACGCCACCGCCATCGCCGGCCGCGTCCTCGGCATCGACCCGTTCAACCAGCCGAACGTGGCCGAGTCCAAGGAGAACACCGGAGCCCTGCTCGACCGGCCGGAGCTGCCGGTCGGCACGCCGATCCTGGTCGACGGCCCGGTCGAGGTCTACGGCGAGCTGCCCGGCGGGCAGACGCCCAAGGACCTGTCCGGTGTGCTGACCCAGCTGCTGGAGGCGATCCCGGAGCGCGGTTACCTCGCGGTGATGGCCTACCTCGACCGGGAGGGGGCGTTCGACGTCCCCACCGCCGAGGGCGCCTCGTTCGACGAGATGACCGAGGCGTGGAGCGCGGCCGACCCGGCCACCCTGCGGGGGCTGCTCGCGATCCGCACCGACCGGCCGGTGACCTTCGGCTGGGGGCCGCGCTTCCTGCACTCCACCGGCCAGTACCACAAGGGCGGCCCGCAGGACGGGGTGTTCCTGCAGATCACCGGGGCCGTCGAGACGGACATCGAGGTCCCCGGAAAGCCGTACACCCTGGGCCGTCTGCAACTCGCCCAGGCTCTGGGCGACCAGGGCGCGCTGGCCGGCCGCGGGCGTCCCATCGTGCGGCTCCACCTGACCGACCGGGCGGCCGGTGTCGCGCGGCTCCTCGAGGCCGCACGGGAGGTCTGAATGGGCCGCGGGAGGTCTGAAGAATGAGCAAGCAGCGCTCCAAGGCGCGGGCCGAGGAGACGACGGCCGCGGTGACCGAGGCCGAGCGGGCCGCGGACGCCGCGGTCGAGGAGACGACGGCCGCGGTGACCGAGCACGAGGAGGCCACGGGTTCCGCGGGTGCCGCGGCGGAGGAGACCCCGAGCACGGCCACCACCGCCACCTCGGCCGCGATCGCCGGCATCACCGACGAGGTGGTGGCGGCCAACCCGCTGCGCGACCCGCGCGACAAGCGCCTGCCGCGTGTGGCGGGGCCGTGCGTGCTGGTGCTGTTCGGCGTGACCGGTGACCTGGCGCGCAAGAAACTGCTGCCGGCGATCTACGACCTGGCGAACCGGGGGCTGCTGCCCCCGGGTTTCTCCCTGGTCGGCTTCGCCCGCCGCGACTGGCAGGACCAGGACTTCGCGCAGCTCACCCATGACGCCGTCAAGGAGCACGCGCGGACGCCGTTCCGCGAGGAGGTCTGGAAGCAGCTGTCGGAGGGCATCTTCTTCTGCCCGGGTGAGTTCACCGACGACGGCGCGTTCGACGCGCTGGCCATGATGCTCAAGGAGATCGACGAGACCCGGGGCACCGGCGGCAACTACGGGTTCTACCTGTCGGTGCCGCCGAAGTTCTTCCCGGTCGTGGTGGAGCAGCTGAAGCGGACCGACCTGGCGCACGGTCCGGCCGGCTCGTGGCGCCGGGTGGTGATCGAGAAGCCGTTCGGGCACGACCTGCAGAGCGCCCGCGAGCTGAACGCGATCACCAGCGCGGTCTTCCCGGAGAGCTCGGTGTTCCGCATCGACCACTACCTGGGCAAGGAGACCGTCCAGAACATCCTGGCGCTGCGGTTCGCCAACAACCTGTTCGAGCCGATCTGGAACCGGGGTTACGTCGACCACGTCCAGATCACCATGGCCGAGGACATCGGCATCGGCGGCCGGGCGGGTTACTACGACGGCATCGGCGCGGCCCGCGACGTGATCCAGAACCACCTGCTGCAGCTGCTCGCGCTGGTCGGCATGGAGGACCCGACGTCCTTCGAGGCCGACTCGCTGCGCAGGGAGAAGGAGAAGGTCCTCAAGGCGGTCCGGCTGCCGTCCGACCTGTCGCTGATCACCGCCCGCGGGCGGTACGGGCCGGGCTGGCAGGGCGGCGTTCCGGTGGTGGGCTACACCGACGAGGAGGGCATCCCGCCCGACTCCATCACCGAGACGTACGCGGCCATCAAGCTGGAGATCGCCAACCGCCGCTGGGCGGGGGTGCCGTTCTACCTGCGCACCGGCAAGCGGCTCGGCCGCCGGGTGACCGAGGTCGCGGTGATGTTCCAGCGGGCGCCGCACCTGCCGTTCAGCAAGGACGACACCGAGATCCTGGGGCAGAACGCCCTGGTCATCCGGGTTCAGCCGGATGAGGGCATCACGGTGCGGTTCGGTTCCAAGGTGCCCGGTACCGCCATGGAGGTCCGGGACGTCTCGATGGACTTCGCCTACGGCGAGTCGTTCATGGAGTCCTCCCCCGAGGCCTACGAGCGGCTGCTGCTGGACGTGCTGATCGGCGACCCGCCGCTCTTCCCGCACCAGCGGGAGGTCGAGCTGTCCTGGAAGATCCTCGACCCGATCGAGGAGTTCTGGGCCTCCCAGGGTCCGCCGGAGGAGTATCCGGCGGGCACGTGGGGTCCCAGGTCCGCCGACGAGCTGATGGCCCGCGACGGGCGCGCGTGGAGGAGGTTGTAGATGACGAGCTTCATGCTCAGCGGCACGACCGCCTCGAAGATCTCTTCCCAGCTCACCCAGCTGCGGCACCAGATGGGCACCCCGGCGGTCGGCATGGTGCTGACCCTCGTGGTGATCTGCAACGAGAGCAACCAGTACGACGCGGTGCGGGCCGCCACCGAGGCGGCCCGGGAGCACCCCTCCCGGATCCTGGTGGTCATCGCCCGCGACCCGGCGGAGCCCAACCGGCTCGACGCCGAGATGCGGCTCGGCGAGTCCACCCCGGGCGAGGTGATACTGCTGCGCCTGTACGGGGAGCTGACCAGGCACGCCGACTCGGTGGTCAGCCCGCTGCTGCTCACCGACACCCCGGTGGTGGTCTGGTGGCCGGGCGAGTGCCCGGAGGTCCCGGCGAAGGACCCGATCGGCGTGCTCGCCCAGCGGCGCATCGTCGACGCGCGCGCCGAGACCGACTCGGTCACCGCGATCGTGGGCCGGGCCGGTGGTTACGTGCCCGGTGACACCGATCTGGCCTGGACCCGGCTGACGACGTGGCGGAGCCTGCTGGCCGCTGCGTTCGACCAGCCGGTGGGCAGGGTCGAGAGCGGCACGGTCGAGGCCGCTCCCGGCCACGCCAGCGCCATGCTGCTGGCGGCCTGGCTGGGTGAGCGCCTGGGCGCCCCGACGAAGGTGACCGAGTCCGCCGGGCCGGGCCTGACCGCGGTCAGGCTGACGACGGACAGGGGCGACATCACCATCACCCGGGGTGACGGCCGCCTGGCGACGCTGTCGCGTCCCGGCCAGCCGGACCGCCACGTCGCACTGGTCCGGCGCCCGACCTCGGAGCTGCTCGCCGAGGAGCTGCGGCGGCTGGATCCGGACGAGACCTATGAGTCCGCGATCCGGCGGCTCGCCCGGACCCAAGGGTCGTGATCTGCGAGCGCCCCGCGGCACGCCGCGGGGCGCTCCCTTTCTGGTGAAAGAGAAGTTCCGTGAGCGTTCCCACTGTGATCATTCATCGCGACGCCGACATGCTCGCCAAGGCCGTCGCCGCGCGGGTGATCGTCCGCATCGTCGACGCCCAGTCCGCCAAGGGCTCGGCCCATCTGGTGCTGACCGGCGGCAGCGTCGGCATCGCCACCCTGGCGGAGATCGCCGCGTCCCCGGCGCGGGACGCCATCGACTGGCGCAACCTGGACATCTGGTGGGGCGATGAGCGTTTCCTGCCGGCCGGCGACTCCGAGCGCAACGAGACCGGGGCCCGCAAGGCGCTGCTGGACCACGTCGACGTCGACCCCGCGCGGGTCCACGTGATGCGCGGCCCCGACTCGGGCATGACCGCCGAGGAGTCGGCGGAGGCGTACGCCGAGGAGCTGCGCCGCGCCGCCCGCCCGGAGGACCACGGGCCCGCCCCCGCGTTCGACCTGCTGATGCTCGGCATGGGCCCGGACGGGCACGTCGCCTCGCTCTTCCCCGAGCACCCGGCCCTGTACGACACCCGCCCGGCGATGGCGGTGCACGGCTCTCCCAAGCCCCCGCCCACCCGGATCTCGCTGTCGTTCCCGGTCATCCAGGGTGCCAACGAGGTGTGGGTGGTCGCCGCCGGGGAGGAGAAGGCCGGCGCGGTCCGCCTGGCCCTGTCCGACTCCGGGCCCATGCAGGTTCCCGCCGCCGGGGCCCGGGGCCGCCGGCGGACGTTCTTCCTCCTCGACCGGGCCGCCGCCTCGAAGATCCCTTCCTCGCTGGGGCGGATCTCCTCCCCCTGACCTGCCGCGCCTGCCCCCGAAAAGGAAGACGCGGAGATGCGGCCTTCCCGCTCCGGTGCCCCTGAGCCGCACCGGAGCGGGAAGGCCACGTGATGGTTCAGCTCGGGGATGCCGTCGCCATCACGCCCACGGCCAGCCTGGCTTCCACCACGCCGGGGTCCTCGGTGTAGCTCAGGGTCGCGCCGAGCGACACCAGGAGCCTGCGCATACGCACGTTGTCGGAGAGCAGGGTGGCTCTGACCTCGGCGAATCCCAGGTCGCGGGCCTCGTGCACGAGGAGGCGGGCCAGCGCGGTCCCCAGTCCCCTGCCCTGCCAGCGGTCTTCGACCAGGAAGGCGATCTCGGCGATGCCGGGGTCCGGGGTGAACATCAGGTTGGCCAGGGCCACCACCTGGCCGTCGTGCCCGGCGACGACGGAGTGGCCGCGGGCTCGGTCGCAGAGCCGGTCGAAGACCTTGGGCGGGAGCACCGGCATCGAGGTGAAGTAGCGGAACCTGCGGGCCTCGGGCGAGCAGCGGTCGTGCAGGTCGCGGACGGCCTCGCGGTAGAGCGGGGTGAGCGGCCGGATCTGGACCTCGGCGCCGTCGGCGAGCGTGACGTCGCGGTCGGTGCCGGGCTGGTCGGCGGGCGGCTGCGCCAGCCGGACGAAGGCGGCGGCGCGGGCGGCCTCGGTCAGGGTGAAGGGGAGTTCGGCGCGGCGGAGCCTGATCGAGCGGCGCGGGGCCACGGGCACGGTCAGCAGCGTCGGGTCTGGCAGGTCGCTCATCTCGGAACCGTAGACCCAGCGGGCGTCGTCTGCGCGCAACAGCTCCGCCAGGAGCTCGGGCAGGCGCCAGGGTGCCGTCCGCAGCCGCGAGGCCAGCAGGAGCACCCGGGTGGGCTCGTCGGTGAGCTCGTGGGCGGTGGCGGTGACCACCTGGACCCGCCGGCCGCCCGCCTCCTCCAGCGCCTCGCGCACCGCGTCCGCCCCCGCGGGGATGTCGGCGACGAACTCGTCCACGGTGCCGTCGGCGTCGGTCTGCACGCTCAGCCCCAGGATATTGCCGCCCTTGGCCGCGAGAGCGGCGGCCAGCGAGGCCAGACGCCCCGGTCGTTCGTCGACGGTCGTGCGGATCCTCAGAAACCCCATCAGAATGCTCCCTTTGTCAGGGCATAGCCTTGCCTGGCGCTGTTACGGGACTGCTACACACGAGTGAGCCTGTCGTTACACTTGGGGAAGATCACCCATTACGCGGCAAGACAGCGGTTATACAACGGTTTCCGTTGGTTAGTGCGCTTCCATGCACGGATATAGCAGGATATGAGGCCATGAGTAAGCGTGTTCCCCTGGCTGGGGATTTCGTCAACGGAGACGTCTCCTTCTGGTACCGCTCCCTCGGCATCCCTTCCCCCGGCACCCCTCTCCCCGGCGACCGCGACGCCGACGTCGTCATCGTCGGCGCCGGCTACACCGGCCTGTGGACCGCCTACTACCTCAAGAAGGCCGACCCCGGTCTGCGGGTCGTCGTCCTGGAGAAGGAGTTCGCAGGCTACGGCGCGTCGGGCCGCAACGGCGGCTGGCTGGTCGGCGAGCTCGCCGGCACCGCAGAGCGCTACGCGAAGACGCACGGCGTACCGGCCGCCAAGCGGCTCCAGCGGGTGATGTTCGAGTCGATCGACGAGGTCATCACCGTCGCCGAGGCCGAGGGCGTCGACGCCGACATCGTCAAGGGCGGGGTCACCACGGTCGCCACCAACGCCGCCCAGGACCGCCGGCTGCGCGAGCTCCTGGCGCACGAACGCCACTGGGGCTGGACCGAGGAGGACGTGCGGCTGCTCGAACCGGCCGAACGGGAGAGCCGGCTGCGGGTCGCCGGCGCGGTCAGCGCGATCTGGAGCCCGCACTGCGCCAGGATCCAGCCCGCCAAGCTGGCCGTCGGCCTGGCGAAGGTCGTGCGCGACCTGGGAGTGGAGATCTTCGAGCGGACCCCGGTCACCGAGATCGTCCCGCACGAGGCCCGCACCCCGCACGGGACGGTCCGCGCCGACTACGTCATCCGCGCGACCGAGGGCTTCACCGCCGAGCTGAAGCAGTACCACCGGGCGTGGCTGCCGATGAACAGTTCGATGATCGTCACCGAGCCGCTGGGCGACCTGTGGGACGAGATCGGCTGGGAGAACTGCGAACTCCTCGGCGACATGGCCCACTACTACATGTACGCCCAGCGCACCGCCGACGGCCGCATCGCGTTCGGCGGGCGCGGCAAACCCTACCTGTACGGCTCGCGCGTCGACGACCGTGGGCACACCCACTCCTGGACCATCGAGGCGCTCTGGGAGCTGCTGACCGGGATGTTCCCCGCGGTACGGGCGTCGAAGGTGGCGCACGCGTGGTCCGGTGTGCTCGGCGTGCCGCGCGACTGGTGCTCCACCGTCCACCTGGACCACGCGACCGGGATCGGCTGGGCGGGCGGCTACACCGGGCACGGGGTGACCACGACCAACCTCGCCGGCCGTACGCTGCGCGACCTGATCCTGCGCCACGACACCGAGCTGGTGTCACTGCCCTGGGTGGGCCGCCGGGTGCGGGGCTGGGAGGTGGAGCCGCTGCGCTGGATCGGTGTGCACACCATGTACGACCTGTACCGCCGGGCCGACGCCCGGGAGAAGGCCGGACTCGGCCGGACCTCCGTATTGGCCCGCGTCGCCGACACCATCACCGGACGTTGAGGAGAGACATGACCCATCGGCACCAGAGGATGATGCAGCAGTGAGTGACCTTGTCTTCCGCGGCGGCCGCGTCTTCCTCGCCGCCGGCGCCTTCGCCGAGGCGGTGCTGGTCCGCGGCGGCCGGATCGCCGCGGTCGGCTCCGAGGCCGACGTCTCCCGGCTGGCCTCCGCCGGCCACGAGACCGTCGACCTCGGCGGCGGCCTGCTGACCCCCGGCTTCACCGACGCGCACATCCACCCGGTCCAGGCGGGCCTGGAGCGGGCCAAGTGCGACCTGGCCGAGGAGTACGGGCTCGACGAATACGTCGCACGGATCGCCGCCTACGCGGAGGCCAACCCCGGCCACGAGTGGATCGACGGCGGCGGCTGGGACATGGCGGCCTTCCCCGGCGGCCTGCCGCACCGCTCACAGCTCGACTTCCTCGACCGCCCGGTCTACCTCATCCAGCGCGACCACCACGCCGCCTGGGTCAACACCCGGGCACTGGAACTGGCCGGGATCACCCGCGACACGCCCGACCCGGCCGACGGGCGGATCGAGCGCGACCCCGACGGCACACCGAGCGGCGTGCTGCACGAAGGCGCGATGGACCTGGTGGGGCTGCTCACCCCACGTCCCACCGCGCGGGACATGCACGACGCGCTGCTCGAAGCGCAGAGCTACCTGTTCTCCAAGGGCATCACCGGCTGGCAGGACGCCATCGTCGGCTCCTACGCGGGCTCCGACGACCAGCTGCCCACCTACGTCTCGGCCGCGGCGTCCGGCGCGCTCAAGGCCCGGGTGGTGGGAGCGCTGTGGTGGGACCGCACGCGCGGCGCCGAGCAGATCCCCGAACTGGTGGAGCGGCGCGCGTCGGCCGCGGGCCTGGAGAGGTTCCGCGCCACCTCCATCAAGATCATGCAGGACGGCATCGCGGAGAACTTCACCGCCGCCGTGATCGAGCCCTACTGCCGCTGCGGCGGCACCGGCCTGTCGTACGTGGACCCGGAGCTGCTCAAGGGCTACGTCGCCGAGCTGGACCGGCACGGCTTCCAGGTGCACTTCCACGCGATCGGCGAGCGGGCCGTCCGCGAGGCGCTGGACAGCTTCGAGGGCAGCGACCCGGCCAACCGCCACCACATCGCGCACCTGCAGATCATCGAGCCGTCCGACGTGCCGCGCTTCGCCCGGCTCGGCGTGACCGCGAACCTGCAACCGCTGTGGGCCACCCACCACGCCCAGATGGACGAGCTGACCATCCCGTTCCTGGGCGAGGAGCGGTCGTCGTGGCAGTACCCGTTCGCCGACCTGCAGCGCGCCGGAGCCCGCTTCTGCGCCGGCAGCGACTGGCCGGTCTCCAACGCCGACCCGATCCAGGGCATGCACGTGGCGGTCAACCGCACCGAACCCGGCGGCTCGGTGCACGCCGGCTACCCGACGGCGCAGACCCCGTTCCTGCCCGGCCAGCGGCTCGACCTGGCCACCGCGCTGACCGCCTACACCGCGGGCTCGGCCTGGATCAACCACGACGACGAGGCCGGGAGCATCACCCCCGGCAACCGCGCCGACCTGGTCGTCCTGGACCGCGACCCGTTCACCGAGCCCCAGGCCGACATCTGGCGGACGGAAGTGGCCATGACCTTCGTCGGCGGCGAGCAGGTCTACCGGCGCTGACCCGGCGTCTCCTCCCGCCGGCCCTCCGGGGGGCCGGGCCGCGTCCCGTCCCCCGGAGGGACCCGCTACCGTGCGGGAAAGGCCTGCCGAAACCCCCGCCCCGCACGGGGCGGGGGCCGTCTCCGGGGAGGACACCGTGAACGATCTGCCCATCTGCGTGACCTGCGGGGTCCAGTACGGCGGGCCGCGGGAGAACTGCCCGATCTGCGAGGACGAACGGCAGTACGTGGGCTGGGAGGGCCAGCGGTGGACCTCCCTGAACGAACTGCGCCGCTCCGGGCACCGGCCGAAGGTCGCCGAGGAGGGCGACGGGGTGGTCGGGATCGGCGCCGACCCCGCCACGGCCATCGGGCAGCGGGCACTGCTGGTGCGCACCCCCGCCGGGAACGTGCTCTGGGACATGGTGACCCACCTGGACGACGACACGATCAGGCAGGTGGAGGAGCTCGGCGGCATCGACGCCATCGCGATCAGCCACCCGCACTTCTACGGCTCCATGGTCGAGTGGGCCCACGCGTTCGACGCGCCGGTGTACGTCCACGCGGCCGACCGCGCGTGGGTGGCCCGCCCCGACGAGTCGGTGGTCTTCTGGGAGGGCGACACACTGGAGATCCGTGAGGGGCTGACCCTGGTCAACGCGGGCGTGCACTTCGACGGCGGCCAGGTGCTGCACTGGCGTGACGGCGAGGAGGGACGCGGCGCGCTGTTCTCCGGCGACATCGTCCACGTGGTGGGCGACCGGCGCTGGGTGAGCTTCATGTACAGCTACCCCAACCTCATCCCCGAGCGTCCCGGGACGATCCGCCGTGCCCTGTCGCTGCTGGAGCCGTACGCCTTCGAGCGCGTCTACGGCGCCTGGTGGGGGCGGGTCGTGCACACCGACGGCGCCGAGGCCGTCCGCCGCTCCGCCGACCGCTACCTGCGCTTCGCCCTGGACGACGCCGAGAAGTGAAGGCACCGGCTCCCGGGACGGACGGCACCTGACCGGCGGGGTCCGGGGACCCTGCGCTCAGCGGGCGAGCTCGGCGTCCAGGAAGGAGCGGAACTCCCTGACCTGGACGGTCGTGCCGTACGGGTCGAGGCGGCCGGCGAACCTCCGGATGCGTCCGACCAGGCGGGGCGAGGTCAGCGACCTGGCCATCGGGACCGCGGCCCGCGCCGAGTCGACGGCCCGCTCCAGCTCTCCGAGACCCAGGTACGCCTCGGCGGCGCTCACCCGGCTGAGCTGAGCCGACCGGGTGCGACGCTCGTCGTACTCACGCAGCACAGCCTCCGCACAGGCGACACCTCGTGAGTGCTCGCCGATGAGCGACCAGCAGATACCCGCCTCCGCGACGGGCTCCGTCGACTCGAACCAGGCAACCCAGGTCGGATCCCGATCGGTGGTGCCCTGGGTGTGCAACCGCTCGACCTCGGCGAGCAACCGCTCGACTCGTCTGGCACCGTGACGGTCAGCGGTGTCGCTCATGCTCACCTGAAGGGCCGTCGCCCAGGCTTCCCTGCTCAGCAGCTCGGCCATGACGCGCGGCGGCGCCTGGGCCCGGCGGGCCGAATCGACGGCGGCTCGGGCCAGCCGCACCGCCCAGGCGGGCTGCTCCAGGTAGATCGACTGGACCGTCATCGTCGTCAGGACCCAGGCGCCGGTCAACGGGTCGTCACCGGCCTTCGCCAGTGTGAGCGCCTGCCCGAAGTAGTGCTGGGCCTGGCCGTGGCGTCCCAGGTCGAAGGCGGTCCAGCCCGCCTGAAGGGTCATCCCGGCCGCCGCCGTCATCAGCGCGGCCCCGACCTCGTCGTCGTAACGGCCGCGCAGCATCGGAGCCACCGTGCTGTGCAGGTAGTCCACCACGGCGGGGCGGATCATTCCCGCTCCGAACCGGTGGTCCATCTGCCCGAAAGCCTCTCGTGCCTCGATGATCCGCCGGACGTCGGAGAGCCCGACCGCAGGCCCGGATCCCTGATACGCCCTCGACGTGACCGGCGCACCGTAGCTCCACTCCGCCAGCCACCCGCCCAGCGCCGCCGGGACGAACGGCAGCGCGGCCAGCACCCGGCGCCGATCCGGATCCACATCGCACCTCCACAGTCGCCCGGCCGCCTCGACCGTAGCCGCGAGCGACAGGTCGCTGAAGTCCGGCACCAGCCAGGCTTCCGTATCGACCGGCTGCCCGCCCTCGATCCACCGTTCGACCTCGGCCGGGTCCACCCCGAACACCTGGGCCATCCGTGCCCGGTACACCGGCCGGATCTCCTGCCGCCCCCGCTCCCAGCGGCTCCACGTCGTCGGCGACACCCACAGCGCCTCCGCCATGGCGTCCTGGCTCAGGCCCAGTCGCCTGCGGGCCCGCGCCAGCTCCGGACGCCCTTCGTCCCGTCCCGTCCCGCCCACACCCACCTCGATCACTTTAGGTCACATATCAGCTACCTATTGTCATCACATCCGCCCCCGCGCGTCGACCGGCGGCGGGAACGACCGGAAAACGACCACCGGTCGCGACGGCCCACGAGGCGAACGGCGACGGCCCTCCCCCACGCCGGCTCGCGGGACGATCCCCTACGCCCACACCCGGCCCTGCCCTCCTGCCCGCCCGATGGCGTCTCCTGCTGGTCGCAGCCATCACGAACGCCCCGGCGGCCACCCGCACCGCCACGAGCAAGGGAAGTGCCCACATGCGACCGGCCCCCGACGCCCCGGCGAACCCACCCGGCCCCCACGCCGAACACCCGACCGATGCGCGCACCGGGCACCCGGGCGGCACCCACGCCGGGCACCCGTCCGGTGCCCGCCCCGCACGCCCACTCCTTCCCGGCGGGAAGGCCGCCCCCGGGACTCCGGCGGAGGCCCGTCCCGGCGCCGCCGGCGTGTCGGTGACGGCCCTGCACCCCGGCTCGGCGTCGCGCCGGGCCCGCGCCGTCGTACGCGAGGTGCTCCGGGCGGCGGGTGTCTCCCCCGACGACGTCGCCGACGCCGAGACGGCCGCGGCCGAGCTCGCCGCCAACTGCGAGCGGCACGCCCACCCACCGTACGAGCTCCGCCTGCTGCGCCTCGCCGGGGTTCCCGTGTGGTGCGAACTCCTCGACGGCGATCCCGACCTGGGCTGGATTCCCGCCCTCCTCGGCCGCTCCCGGCCACCGGCCGCCCCGGACCCGCTCGCCGAGAGCGGCCGGGGCCTGGTCCTGGTGCGCGAGCTCTCCCTGGGCCACTGCCGCGCCTACCTCACGACGGCCTCCACCGGGGCACCGGCCAAGGCCGTCGCTTTCGCCCTCCCCACCCGCTCGGGCACCCGGCTGACCGGCCCACCCCGACCGGACCCCGACCACCGGCCCCGCCTCCGCCCGTGACCGGGAAGGTTCGCCGGGCCGTCGGCGGAGTGCGGGCTGAACCCGGACCGGGAAATCATTTGCGATCGCACGACGGCGCCTGGCAGCGTGCGATTCCCACGACTGCCGCGAGGGTCCAGATGACGATCTACTTTTATGGTGCCGACGAAGCCCCCTATGGCTGCTTCTCCAATTTCTCCGCCCACGGTGTGAACCTCGACGGGCACTGGTGGCCGACCACGGAGCACTACTTCCAGGCACAGAAGTTCCCCGGTACCCGACATGCCGTCCTCATCCGTCAGGCCCGCACCCCGCTGCGCGCCGCGGAACTGGGCCGTGACCGGTCCCGCCCGTTGCGGCGTGACTGGGAGCGGGTGAAAGACGATGTGATGCGCCGTGCCGTGGCGGCCAAGTTCCGCGCGCACGCCGACATCCGCGAGATCCTGCTGTCCACCGGGGACGAGGAGATCGTCGAGGACACGACGTCCGACCACTATTGGGGCCGCGGCAGAACGGGGACCGGGAAGAACATGCTCGGCCGGATCCTGATGCGCACCCGCGGCCGGCTCCGCGCCGGCCCCGACGGGGCACCTGACCGCGGGCCCCGACGGTGAACCGAGCGGCGGCGGGCACACGCGGCACGACCGCCGCATGCGAAAGACCCCCGCGGCATCCCGCGGGGGTCTCATGAAGCGTGCGGCCACCGGTGTGACGGTGTCCGCGGTGCCGTACAGGCGCGACCGGCGAGGCGGTGCGTGCCCGGACGGCGGGCGGTGCTAGTAGATCGGGCGAGAGGAGGAGCGCAGCCGCTCCAGCGCCTCGGCCAGGATCTGGGCGCCGTCCTTGTCGCTGCGCCGCTCCTTGACGTACGCGAGGTGCGTCTTGTAAGGCTCGTTGCGCGGCGGCGCGGGCGGGTTGGCCTCATCCTGACCGGCCGGGAGGCCGCACCGGGGGCAGTCCCAGAACTCGGGAACGGCCGCGTCGCTGGCGAAGCTGGGACGCGTCACATGCATGTTGGCGCACCAGAAGGGGACCCGCACGCGGGGAGCCGCCTCGCCGCGCTCCGCCTCCCCCATCGGGCCGGCACCGACACGGCTGCCACGGATCGCGTTGCCACTACCCACGGATGAACTCCTCGCTCGATGGCCCCGCCGCTTGAGATGCGGGGCACTGAACCACTGTCACGCCTGTCTGAGCCCAGGTCAGGGCTTCAGGAGCAGGCCAAGCGCGATGATGCACACGAACCAGACCACACCGGTGATAATGGTGAGCCTGTCGAGGTTGCGCTCGACCACCGAGGACCCTCCGAACGACGACGAGAAACCGCCACCGAACAGATCCGAAAGGCCGCCGCCCTTGCCCTTGTGGAGCAGGACGAGCAGCACCATCAGCGAGCTCGACAGGATGAGGGCGATGGAGATTCCGATTGTCACCGTTGACCTGTTCCCTATGTGCGCGTGACCCGCGTCCGGGCACGACCCTTGTGTGACGCCTGAGGCGTGACGATTCAAACCTGCTCTAAGAGGGTATGACCTGCTGTCAAGTCACACCCCCCGAATGGCTCAGTCAGCCGGACATTTCACCGAAACGGCATAGCTTGACGAACTCCCCGGGATCGAGGCTCGCGCCGCCGACCAGGGCACCGTCGACATCGGGCTGGGCCATGATGCCGGTGATGTTGTCAGACTTGACCGACCCACCGTAAAGGATACGTACCCCGGCGGCCACTTCGGCGTCATACAGCTCGGCGAGTCGGGCCCGAAGCGCTCCGCAGACCTCCTGGGCGTCGTCGGGCGTCGCCACCTCACCGGTGCCGATCGCCCACACCGGCTCGTAGGCGAGCACCACCGACGCGGCCTGCTCCGCGGTGACCTTGCGCAACGCCCCGTCGAGCTGCGAGACGCTGAAGGACACCTGCCCGCCCGCCTGGCGGACGGGCAGGCCCTCCCCCACGCACACGATGGGGGTGAGCCCGTGCCGGTAGGCCGCCAGCACCTTGGCGTTGACGACGTCGTCGTCCTCGCCGTGGTACTGGCGCCGCTCGGAGTGGCCGACGGTGACGAAGGAGCACCCGAGCTTGGCGAGCATGGCTCCGGAGATCTCCCCGGTGTAGGCGCCGCCGTCGTGCGCCGACAGGTCCTGCGCGCCGTAGACGATGCGCAGCTTGTCGCCGTCCACGAGGGTCTGCACGCTGCGCAGGTCGGTGAACGGGGGCAGCACCGCCACGTCGACCTTGTCGAAGTCCTTGTCGTTGAGCGCGAACGCCAGCTTCTGGGTGTGCGCGATGGCCTCAAGGTGGTTGAGGTTCATCTTCCAGTTGCCGGCGATGAGCGGCTTACGCGTGGTGGCGCTCATCGGTCACCGAACCGGTTCACTTGTCCTCCAGGGCGACGAGGCCGGGCAGGGTCTTGCCCTCCAGGTACTCCAGGCTGGCGCCGCCGCCGGTGGAGATGTGCGAGAAGCCGTCCTCGGGCAGGCCGAGCCGGCGCACCGCGGCCGCGGAGTCGCCGCCGCCGACGACCGTGAAGGCCTCCGACCCGATCAGCGCCTCGGCGACCGCGCGGGTCCCGCCGGAGAACGCCTCGAACTCGAAGACGCCCATCGGGCCGTTCCAGAACACGGTGCGGGCGTCGGCCAGCTTGCCCGCGAACAGCTCGCGGGTGCGCGGGCCGATGTCGAGACCCTGCCGGTCGGCCGGGATCGCGGTGACGTCCACCACTTCGTACTCGGTGTCCTCGGCGAACTCCACGGCCGCCAGCACGTCGACCGGGAGGACGAGCTCCACGCCGCGCTTGGCCGCCTCGTCGAGGAAACCGCGCACCTGGTCGAGCTGGTCCTCCTGGAGCAGCGACCGGCCGACCTCGTAGCCCTGCGCCTTCAGGAAGGTGTAGGCCATCCCGCCGCCGATCAGCAGCCGATCGACCTTGGTGAGCAGGTTGCCGATGACGCCGAGCTTGTCGGAGACCTTGGCTCCGCCCAGCACCACGGCGTACGGCCGCTCGGGAGCCTCGGTCAGCTTCTCCAGCACCCGGACCTCGGCCAGCACCAGCTGACCGGCCGCGTGCGGCAGCAGGCCGGGCACGTCGTAGACGCTGGCGTGCTTGCGGTGCACCGCGCCGAAGCCGTCGCCCACGTACAGGTCGGCGAGGGCGGCCAGCTTCTCGGCGAACGCCGCGCGCTCGGCGTCGTCCTTGGACTCCTCGCCGGGCTCGAAGCGCAGGTTCTCCAGCAGCGCCACCTGCCCGTCCTGGAGCGCCTCCACGGTGGCCCGCGCCGACTCCCCGACCACGTCCGTGGCGAAGGCGACGTCGGCGCCCAGGAGCTCACCCAGGCGTTCGGCGACCGGGGCCAGTGAGTACTCGGGGTTGGGCCGGCCCTTGGGACGGCCCAGGTGAGCCGTGACGATCACACGCGCTCCCTTGCCGGCGAGCTCCCTGATCGTCGGCACCGAGGCGCGGATGCGGCCGTCGTCGGTGATGACGTCCCCGTCGAGGGGGACGTTGAGGTCGGCACGGACGAGGACGCGCCGACCCGCCACGTCGAACTCGGACAGGTCCTTCATCAGACGCCGCGACCGACCAGCTCGATGAGGTCCACGAGACGGTTGGAGTAGCCCCACTCGTTGTCGTACCAGCCGACGACCTTGACCTGGTTGCCGGTCACCTTGGTGAGGCCTGCGTCGAAGATGCAGGACGACGGGTCGGTGACGATGTCGCTGGAGACGATCGGGTCCTCGGTGTAGGTGAGGTACCCCTTGAGCTCACCCTCGGCCGCCGCCTTGAGCGCGGCGTTGACCTCCTCGACGGTGGTCTCGCGGCCGACCTCGACGGTGAGGTCCGTGGCCGAGCCGGTGGGGATCGGCACGCGCAGCGCGTAGCCGTCGAGCCTGCCCTTGAGCTCGGGCAGCACCAGGCCGATGGCCTTGGCCGCGCCGGTCGAGGTCGGCACGATGTTCAACGCGGCGGCGCGTGCACGGCGCAGGTCCTTGTGCGGGCCGTCCTGCAGGTTCTGGTCCTGCGTGTAGGCGTGGATGGTGGTCATCAGACCCTTCTCGATGCCGAAGGTGTCGTTGATGACCTTGGCCATAGGGGCCAGGCAGTTGGTGGTGCAGGACGCGTTGGAGATGATCGTGTGCTGGGCCGGGTCGTACTTGTCGTGGTTGACGCCCATCACGATGGTGACGTCCTCGTTCTTGGCCGGGGCCGAGATGATGACCTTCTTGGCACCGTTGTCGGCGTGCACCCGGGCCTTGGTGGCGTCGGTGAACAGGCCGGTGGACTCGACCACGACGTCCACGCCCAGGTCGCCCCAGGGCAGCTTGGCCGGGTCGCGCTCGGCGAACACCTTGATCGCCTTGCCGTCCACGATGATCTCGTCGGCGGTGCTCTTCACCTCGTAAGGCAGGCGGCCGAGGATGCTGTCGTACTTGAGCAGGTGGGCGAGCGTAGCGTTGTCGGTCAGGTCGTTGACCGCAACGATCTCGATGTCCTTGCCGCTGGCAGCGACCGCACGCCAGAAGTTGCGGCCGATGCGGCCGAATCCGTTGACCCCTACGCGGATGCTCACTGTGCAGATCTCCTCGTACGTCGGTGCGCCGGCCGGTGGAACCCGGCGGCTTGGGGCGGGCTGGAACCTCAACCACGCACCCTATCGGACCCAAATTGGTGTAGACCACTGGTGGGGTGGCCTTCGGCATTCCCCACCCCATGAACGTGTATCGCACCGTTCAAGCGAAGTGCCCGAATCGCCCCTTCAAACGCGTCCATCCCCTGGAAAATCCGCTGTCACGGACGACGATCCGTCTCCGGCCGCCCGGCTCCCGGGGCGTACCCGAGCACCTCTCGCGGGCATGCTCGCGCGTCTCGGAGGGCGTTTCGGGGGCGGCTCCCCGGGGCGTGCTCGCGCGTCTCGAAGGGGCGTGTCCGGGCGTCCCGGGGCCGTAGCGCTCGCGCGTCTCGGCGGGCGTCCCCGGCTGGCGTGCCCAGGCGTCTTCCGGGAGTGCGGCTCCCGGGATCAGGCCCACGGCCTCCCGGCGTGACCCACGCGTTTCGGGGCGTCCCCGGCTGGCGTGCCCAAACGTCCCCCGGGGGCACGGCTCCCCCGATGGCGTACCCGCGGCGTCCCGGGAGGCGCCCGGCGCGCCGGGCGGGCGAAGAGGCCCTACGGGGCCAGCATGTCGACGGTGAGGTTGGCCTCGGTGTTGGGGATGCCGATGTCCTGGGCACGCTTGTCGGCCATGGCCAGCAGCCGGCGGATACGGCCCGCGATGGCGTCCTTGGTCAACGGCGGGTCGGCGAGCTGCCCGAGCTCCTCCAGGGACGCCTGCTTGTGCTCCACCCGCAGGCGGCCGGCGACCACCAGGTGCTCGGGGGCGTCCTCACCGAGGATCTCCAGAGCGCGCTGGACCCTGGCGCCCGCGGCGACCGCGGCGCGGGCGGAGCGGCGCAGGTTGGCGTCGTCGAAGTTGGCCAGCCGGTTGGCCGTCGCCCGGACCTCGCGGCGCATCCGCCGCTCCTCCCAGGCCAGCACGCTGTCGTGGGCCCCCAGCCGGGTCAGCAGGGCGCCGATGGCGTCGCCGTCGCGGACCACGACCCGGTCGACGCCGCGGACCTCGCGGGCCTTGGCGTGGATCTTCAGCCTCCGGGCCGATCCGACCAGCGCCAGCGCGGCCTCCGGACCGGGACAGGTGACCTCCAGCGACATGGAGCGCCCCGGCTCGGTCAGCGAGCCGTGCGCCAGGAACGCCCCCCTCCAGGCGGCCTCGGCGTCACAGGTCGCCCCGGCGACGACCTGGCGCGGCAGACCGCGGACCGGCCGGCCGTGGTTGTCGATCAGGCCGGTCTGCCGGGCGAGCGCCTCACCGTCGCGGTAGACCCGGACGAGATAACGCGAGCCCTTGCGCAACCCGGCGGGGGCCAGCACGAGCACCTCCGCCTTGTGCCCGAAGACCTCGCCGATGTCCTTGATGAGCCGCCGGGCGGTGACATTGGTGTCGAGCTCGGCCTCGATCACGATCCGTCCGCTCACCAGGTGCAACCCGCTCGCGAAGCGAAGGAGCGTCGACACCTCGGCCTTACGGCAGCAAGGCTTCAGGACCGGCAGCCTGCTCAGCTCGTCCTTCACCACACCTGTCATCGCCATGTGCGTTCGTCCTCCCCCATACAGACCCCATGCGGCCCGAGATACGTCAGGCTCACAGAAGTTTCTCGCACTCCCAAGCACCGCTGACCAGGATCAACGCTTCTCACGGAAAATCTCGTCCAGGACGGAGGCAAGACGTTGCGCATCGTGTCGCGGGGAGCCGTCCCGCTCGGCGACGGGGGCCAGCACCAGCCTCCCGCCGAATCCGGCCGCGGCCTTCTCCAGTTCCTCCCGGTCGTCGGCCACCCCGGTGTCGGCGAGGACCACGTCGACCTCCAGGGAAGGCGCGTGCTCCCGCAGCACCTCCAGGTGTTTCTGCGGGGAGAACCCGTCGGTCTCGCCGGGCTGAGGTGCCAGGTTCAGCGCCACCAGCCTGCGGGCGCGCGTGTCGTGCAGCGCCTCGGCCAGCTCCGGCACCATCAGGTGGGGCAGCACGCTGGTGAACCAGGAACCGGGCCCGAAGATCACCCAGTCGGCGGAACGGACCGCCTCGACGGCCTCGGCGCACGCGGGCGGGTCGGCCGGCACCAGTGAGATGGCCCGGACCCTGCCGGGGGTCAGCGCGCAGGCCACCTGGCCGCGCACCGTGCTCACCAGCCCGTCCAGCTCCACCTCGGCGACGATGTCGAGCGGCACCGACGACATCGGCAGCACCCGGCCGTGCGCGCCCAGCAACCGCCCGACCCAGTCGAGCCCGGCGACCGTGTCGCCCAGGCGCTCCCACAGGGCCACGATCAGCAGATTGCCGACCGCGTGACCGTGCAGATCGCCCTCGCTGCGGAAACGGTGCTGGACGACCTCGCTCCAGGTGCGGCCCCAGTCGTCGTCACCGCACAGCGCGGCCAGGGCCATCCTCAGGTCTCCCGGGGGCAGCACACCGAGCTCACGGCGGAGCCGACCGCTCGACCCCCCGTCATCGGCGACCGTGACCACCGCCGTCAGCTGCGAGGCGACCCTGCGTAACGCCGACAGCGAGGCGTAGAGCCCGTGTCCGCCGCCCAGCGCGACGACCTTGGGGCCCCCGTCCGCCTGCGGCCCGTATTCGGGACCCCGGGCTGTCGCCGTCCCGTACTCGGGCCCCCCGTCCGCCCGCGGGCCGTACCCGGGGCCCCGGGCTGTTGCCGTCCCGTACTCGGAGCCCCCGTCCGCTCCCGGCCCGTATTCGAAACCTTCGGCCGCTCCCGGCCCGTGCTCGAGACCCTCATTCACTCCCGGCCCACATCCCGATGACTCACCTGCACGTCCATGCCACCCCGGTCCCGCAACCGCACGGCGATCTGCTCGGCCATGGCGACGCTGCGGTGCTTGCCGCCGGTGCAGCCGACGGCGAGCGTGGCGTAGCTCTTGCCCTCGCGGGTGTAGCCGGAGGCGATGATGCCCAGCACCTCCTCGTAGGCGTCGAGGAGCTCCTTCGCACCCGCTTGGTTGAGAACGTACTCCCGTACGGGAGTGTCGAGGCCGTTCATCGGACGAAGCTCGGGCACCCAGTGGGGATTGGGCAGGAACCGGCAGTCGACGACCAGGTCGGCGTCGACCGGCAGGCCGTACTTGTAACCGAAGGAGACCACGTTGACACGGAGCCCGGGCCGGTTCTCGCCGCCGAAGAAGGCAACGATCTTGCCGCGCAGCTCGTGGACGTTGAGGTTGGAGGTGTCGATCACCAGGTCGGCGTTGGCCCGGACCTCACGCAGGATGCCCCGTTCCCGCGCGATGCCGTCGACCAGGCGGCCGTCGCCCTGGAGCGGGTGGGGGCGGCGGACGTTCTCGAACCTGCGGACCAGTTCCTCGTCGCTGGCCTCCAGGAACACCACGCGCACGCCGACGCCGCGCCCCTCCAGCTCCTCGATCGCGGTGTTGAGGTCGGTGGTGAAAGCCAGGCTCCGCACGTCGACGACCGCGGCCACCTTGTCGGCGGCGAGCTTGACCCGCCCGGCCTCCTCGGCCATGGCGAACAACAGGCCCGGCGGCAGGTTGTCGATGACGAACCAGCCCAGGTCTTCCAGGGCCTTCGCGGCGGTGCTCCGCCCCGCCCCGGACATGCCGGTGACGACGACGAAGGCTGTGTCTCTCTCGCTCATGGGTTCTGCCCCTTCAAGGCCGACACGATCGTCTCGGCCGTCGAGGGGCCGATCCCGGGGACCTCGCAGATCTGCGCCGCGGTCGCCTCCCGCAGCCGTTTGACCGATCCGAAATGTTTGATCAGCGCCTGCCTGCGGGCCGGGCCGAGACCGGGGACCTCGTCCAGAGCACTCTGCTGAACACTCTTCGACCGCTTGGACCGATGGTAGGCGATGGCGAAGCGGTGAGCTTCGTCGCGTACCCGCTGAAGCAGGTAAAGGGCCTCGCTGGAGCGGGGCAGGATCACCGGCAGGTCATCTCCGGGGAGCCAGACCTCCTCCAGCCGCTTGGCCAGGCCGCAGACCGCCACGTCGTCCACGCCCAGCTCGTCGAGGGCCCTGCGGGCGGCGGCCGCCTGGGCCGGGCCGCCGTCGACGACGACCAGGTGCGGCGGGTAGGCGAACTTGCGCGGCCTGCCGGTCTCCGGGTCGATGCCGGAGGGCTGCTCCCCACCCGGCTCCGCCCCGGCGTCGGCGTCGAGGTCACCGGTGGCGGAACGCTCCTCCAGATAGCGCTTGAACCGGCGTGAGATCACCTCGTGGATGGAGGCCACGTCGCCCTCGGCGGAGCGCACGGCGAACCTGCGGTACTCGCTCTTGCGGGCCAGGCCGTCCTCGAACACCACCATCGAGGCCACCACGTTGGTGCCCTGGATGTGGGAGACGTCGTAACACTCGATGCGCAACGGCACCTGGTCGAGACCGAGGGCGTCGGCGACCTCCTGCAGCGCCCTGCTGCGCGAGGTCAGGTCGCTGGCCCGCTTGAGCTTGTGCTGGTTGAGCGCCTCCTTGGCGTTGCGCTCGACGGTCTCCAGCAGCGACCTCTTGTCTCCGCGCTGCGGAACCCTGATCTCCACCCGGGCCCCGCGGTGCTCGCTCAGCAGCTCGGCGACCGCCTCGGCGTCCGGCGGCGGCGCGGGGACCAGCACCTCCCTGGGCAGCGACTCCGCGGCGGCGTCGCCGTACATCTGCAGCAGGAACTGCTCGACCAGCTCCCCTGGACCGGTCTCCTCGACCTTGTCGACCACCCAGCCGCGCTGCCCCCTGATCCGCCCGCCGCGGACGTAGAAGACGTGGACCGCCGCCTCCAGCGGATCCTCCGCCAGGGCGATCACGTCGCAGTCGGTGTTGTCGCCGAGCACCACGGCCTGCTTCTCCATCGCCCGCTGGAGCGCCTGGACGTCGTCGCGCAGCCGGGCGGCCCGCTCGTACTCCTGCTCTGCGGCGGCCTCGCGCATCTCACGCTCCAGCCGCTTGATGAACCGGCCGGTGTTGCCCGCCATGAAGTCGCAGAAATCCTCGGCCAGCCCGCGGTGCTCCTCGGCGGTGACCCGGCTGACGCAGGGGGCGGAGCACTTGTCGATGTAGCCCAGCAGGCACGGGCGGCCGATCTGCCCCGCCCGGCGGAACACGCCCGTCGAGCAGCTCCTGATCGGGAAGACCCGGAGCAGCAGGTCGACGGTCTCCCGGATCGCCCAGGCGTGGGAGTAGGGACCGAAGTAACGGGTGCCCTTGCGCTTGGCCCCGCGCAGCACCTGGACCCGGGGGAACTCCTCCCCCATGGTGACCGCGAGGTAGGGATAGGACTTGTCGTCGCGGTATTTGACGTTGAACCGCGGGTCGTACTCCTTGATCCAGGAGTATTCGAGCTGGAGGGCCTCGACCTCGGTGCCGACGACCGTCCAGTCGACGCCGACGGCGGTCGTGAGCATGGTCTGGGTGCGCGGATGGAGGCCCGCGAAGTCGGCGAAGTAGGAGTTGAGGCGCTGGCGGAGGCTCTTGGCCTTGCCCACGTAGATGACCCGGCCTTCGGCGTCTTTGAACCGGTAGACACCGGGGGATTCGGGGATCGACCCCGGCTTCGGCCGGAAACCCACCGGACCGTTCACAGATCTCGCCACGTGAAAAGCCTATCGGCCCCCACCGACAGGATCCCTGCCCACGCGGCCCTTCCGGGCCCTCGGGAGAACCTTCGGCGAACTGCTGCGGCAACCGCGCACGAGCCCCCGGCGGACTCACACGGGAGCCTCGCACGAGCCCCCGGCGGAGACTCACACAGGAACCTCGCACGAGCCCTTGGCGGACTCGCACGGGAGCCCGGATGGAACACGGACGGGCTCCCACGGGAACCTCGGCCGGAACGCGGGCGGCCCGGCGGCCGGGACGGTTCCCGGCGGCCGGGCCGCACCGGTGCTCAGGCGAGGGTGATGGAGTCGCCGTCGACCTTGATCTGCTTCTCCTCCAGCGGCTTCTTCGCCGGCCCCTCCGTCACGGAACCATCGTTGATCTTGAACCTGCTGTTGTGGCACGGGCACACGATCACGCCGTCCTCGACGCTGCCCACGTCGCACCCCTGGTGGGGGCAGACGGAGGTGAATGCCTTGAACTGCCCGGCCGTGGGCTGGGTGATGACGATCTTCTGTTCCTTGAAGACCTTGCCGCCGCCCTCCGGGATGTCGGCGGTCTTGGCCAGGGCCTGCGCCCCGGAGTCGCCCGGCTGGGCCGCGGCGCCGGTCTCGGGAGCGGACGACGTGGTGGCAGAGGTGTCACCGCCGCCCGCGGCCGGCTCGCCGTACCCTGAGCACGCGGTCAGGAGCGCGGCCACGCCGGCGCCTCCGGCGCTCAACATCACCGCGCGGCGTGTGGTCTCTGTCATGGTCGCCCTCCCAGGGGGTCATCATCTTCAGGTGCGGTCCGAAGCCCGATGACGGTTCAGCATGCCGTAGGCCGTGTCAGAAAACTGTGAAGAAATACGCCCATCCCACATGTTCCGGAGCACCCGGATTCGCTGACCGGGAGAAAAACCCTGGTCACCGCCGGTAGTGCCCGCCACGACCTCCGGCCGGAACCATCCGGCACACCTCAGCTCTGAGGCATCCGGTCACCCGTCCGTACGGCGGGACCGCCGTCACCGCCGGTCACGGCCGCCCGCACGACGTCCGTGTCGAATCGCACCTGTTCCGTCCGTCGGTCATCGTTCGCCTCCATGACGTCCACGCCGTATCGAGCCCATTCCGTCACCGCCGATCGCCGTCCGCCCACACGGCATCCCACGCCGTACCGGACCCGTGCCACCGCCGCCGGGCCCCGCTGCGGAACGTCCGCGCGGGAGCCCGGCCTCGTCCCCGGCCTCAGACGCCCAGGATCTTGCGCAGGAAGCGGCCGGTGTGGCTCTCCTCGACCAGGGCGACCTCCTCGGGCGTGCCCGTGGCGATCACCGTTCCGCCCTTGGAGCCGCCCTCGGGACCCATGTCGATCAGCCAGTCGGCAGTCTTGATCACGTCGAGGTTGTGCTCGATCACGATGACCGTGTTGCCGCCGTCGACGAGCTTGCCGAGCACGCCGAGCAGCCGCCGGATGTCCTCGAAGTGCAGGCCGGTGGTGGGCTCGTCCAGCACGTAGATCGTCCGGCCGGTGGAGCGGCGCTGCAGTTCGGCGGCGAGCTTGACACGCTGGGCCTCGCCGCCGGACAGGGTCGTGGCGGGCTGGCCGAGCCGGACGTACCCCAGGCCGACGTCGTTGAGCGTCTGCAGGTAGCGCTTGATCGACGGGATGGAGTCGAAGAAGCCCAGGGCCTCCTCGATCGGCATGTCGAGCACCTCGGCGATCGTCTTGCCCTTGTAGTGGACCTCCAGGGTCTCCCGGTTGTAGCGGGCACCGTGGCAGACCTCACACGGGACGTAGACGTCCGGCAGGAAGTTCATCTCGATCTTCAGGGTGCCGTCTCCGGAACACGCCTCGCACCGGCCGCCCTTGACGTTGAAGCTGAAACGGCCCTTCTGGTAGCCCCGGACCTTCGCCTCGGTGGTCTGCGCGAACAGGTCGCGGACCTTGTCGAAGACACCCGTGTAGGTCGCCGGGTTGGAGCGGGGGGTGCGGCCGATGGGTGACTGGTCGACGTGCACGACCTTGTCGACCAGGTCCATCCCGGTGATGCGCGAGTGCCGCCCCGGAACGGTGCGCGCGCCGTTGAGCTCCTTGGCCAGCGCGCTGTAGAGGATGTCGTTGACCAGCGTCGACTTGCCGGACCCCGAGACACCGGTGACCGCGGTGAACACGCCGAGGGGGAACTCGACGTCGACGCCCTTGAGGTTGTGTTCCCGGGCACCCTTCACCGTGATCTGCCGTTTCCGGTCGCGCTTGCGCCGGGCGGCGGGGACGGCGATGCTCCTGCGACCCGACAGGTAGGCGCCGGTCATCGAGTCCTCGCAGGCCAGAAGCTCGGGCACCGTGCCGGAGACGACGACCTGACCACCGTGCTCACCGGCGCCGGGACCGATGTCGACCACCCAGTCGGCGGCGGCGATGGTGTCTTCGTCGTGCTCGACCACGATCAGCGTGTTGCCCATGTCGCGGAGCCTGATGAGGGTCTCCAGCAGACGCTGGTTGTCGCGCTGGTGCAGGCCGATGGACGGCTCGTCGAGCACGTACAGCACACCGACCAGGCCGGAGCCGATCTGGGTGGCCAGCCGGATCCGCTGCGCCTCGCCGCCCGCGAGGGTGCCGGAGGCGCGGTCCATCGTCAGGTAGTCGAGGCCGACGTCGAGCAGGAAACCCATCCGGGCGTTGATCTCCTTGACCACCCGCTCGGCGATGTGCATGTCACGCTCGGAGAGCCGCAGCCCGGCCAGGAACCGCGCGCAGTCGCCGATCGACATGGCGGAGACCTCGGCGATCGAACGGCCGTCGACCGTGACCGCCAGGGAGACGGGCTTGAGTCTCGCGCCCTTGCACGCCGGGCACGGGACCTCCCGCATGTAGCCTTCGTACTTCTCCCGCATGCCGTCGCTGTCGGACTCGGCGTGACGGCGCTGCAGCCAGGGGATCGCCCCCTCGAAGGTGGTGTAGTAGGAGCGCTGGCGGCCGTAGCGGTTGCTGTAGCGGACGTGGACCTGCTCGTCGTAGCCGTGCAGGAGGGCCTTCTGCGCCTTCTTGGGCAGCCGCTCCCAGGGGGTGTCGAGATTGAACCCCATGGCCAGGCCGAGCGCCTCGACCAGGCGGATGAAGTAGTCGCTGGTGTGCCCCCCGGCCCACGGGAAGATCGCACCCTCGCGCAGGGTCTTCTCCGGGTCGGACACGATCAGCTCGGGGTCGACCTCCATCCGGACCCCCAGGCCGGTGCACTCCGGGCAGGCGCCGAAGGGCGAGTTGAAGGAGAACGAGCGGGGCTCCAGCTCCTCGAACGACAGATCGTCGTAGGGGCAGTGGAGATGCTCGGAGTAGAAGCGCTCACGGTTGGGGTCGTCCTCAGGGAGGTCGACGAACTCCAGCGTGATCGTGCCGCCCGACAGCTGCAGGGCGGTCTCCACCGACCCGGTCAGCCGGCTGCCCGCCCCCTCCTTCACCGCGAGACGGTCGACGATCACCTCGATGTCGTGCTTCTCCTGCTTCTTCAGCGTCGGCGGCTGGTCCAGCCGGACCACCGTGCCGTCGACGCGGGCGCGGGCGAAGCCCTTGGCCTGCAGCTGGCTGAACAGCTCGGCGTACTCCCCCTTGCGGCCGCGGATCACCGGGGCGAGCACCTGGAAGCGGGTGCCCTCGGGAAGCTCCATCACCCGGTCGACGATCTGCTCCGGGCTCTGCTTGGCGATCGGGCGCCCGCACTGCGGGCAGTGCGGCTTGCCGATGCGCGCCCACAGCAGGCGCAGGTAGTCGTAGACCTCGGTGATCGTGCCGACGGTCGAGCGGGGGTTGCGGCTGGTCGACTTCTGGTCGATCGACACCGCGGGCGAGAGCCCCTCGATGAAGTCGACGTCGGGCTTGTCCATCTGCCCGAGGAACTGCCGCGCGTACGCCGACAGCGACTCGACATAGCGACGCTGGCCCTCGGCGAAGATCGTGTCGAAGGCGAGACTGGACTTTCCCGATCCGGAGAGTCCAGTGAAGACGATCAGAGAGTCTCGCGGGAGGTCCAGCGAGACGTCCTTGAGGTTGTGTTCACGTGCGCCACGCACGATGAGGCGGTCAGCCACAGCAGTCCCGACGTCGGTGTTGAAGGGTCAAGAGCGGTCGCGGGAAGAGTAGCGAGCGGGTCCGACAATTTCGCGGACCGGCATCCGGGGGGCTCGGGGTCCCGCCCTTCCCAGGTTACGGCCTTCCCCCGCGTCCTACTGCGCTCTCAGCTCTTTCAACTGCGCGGGCACCCCCCGTTATGCCCGGCGGCGGCGCCGGAACGGGATGATGGGAGGCGGGGCGGGCCGCACCCGCTCCGCGCCTTCCCGCGACCCCGTCTGAGGAGAATCCGTGACATACACCGGTGACGTGCACGTCGGCGGCCCCGCCGACGTGCGCGAGCTGCCCGCCCTGACGATCTCCAAACTGGCCGTCGGGCCCTACGACAACAACGCCTACCTGGTGCGGTGCACCGAGACCGGGGACGGTGTGCTCATCGACGCCGCCGCCGAGCCCGAGCGGCTGCTGGAGCTGATCGGCGACATGCCGATCAGCAAGATCGTGACCACCCACCAGCACGGCGACCACTGGCAGGCCCTGGAGGAGGTCGTGCGGGCGACCGGCGCCTCGGTGGTCGCCCACCCGCTCGACGCGCCCGCGCTGCCCGTCCCGGTCGACCTGGAGGTGGAGCACGGCGACCGGGTCACCGTCGGGGTGGTTAGCCTGGAGGTGATCCACCTGCGCGGGCACACCCCGGGGTCGATCGCCCTGCACTACCCGGGCCACCTGTTCACCGGCGACTCGCTCTTCCCCGGCGGGGTCGGCAACACCAACAAGGATCCCGAGCGGTTCACGCAGCTGTTCACCGACGTGTCGGAGCGGATATTCGACCGGTTGCCCGACGACACCTGGGTCTACCCCGGCCACGGCAAGGACACCACGCTGGGTGCCGAACGCCCCTCACTGCCCGAGTGGCGTGAGCGCGGCTGGTGAACCCGGGGCAACCGGTCGGGCCGCCCGCCCGGCGCGGGTGGCCCGCCGCTCCGCCGCACCGCTGCCCGCCCGGCGCGGGCGGCCCCTCGCACCGCTGCCACACCGCCACCGTGTAGATCGCGCGGTCACAGAGAACTCCAGGCGCGCGAGCGCTCCATCAGGTGACCGTGGACGAGAGCCACGGACGGGGCGGCCGGCCCACCGGCGCGGGTGACGAGGAACAGGGTGTTCAACGGCTGCACCTGCGGTCGGTGGAGCACCTCCACCGACCCGGAGGCGAGCGCCGGCTCGGCCAGGTAGCGCGGCAGCACGGACACGCCCGCCCCGGCCACCACCGCGGCCAGCACCGCGCGCAGGTCGGGGACGACGACCGCGACGCCGTTGGGCGGACGGCGGCCGAACTCGGTGCGCCAGTAACGGCGGACGATGGGCAGCTCCTCGGCGTAGGCGACGAGCGGCAGGTGCGCCAGTGCCTTGACCGGGTCACCGGCCAGCAGGCCGGCATCGACGGTACGCGCCAGGATCGGGGGCCCCACGAGCACGAACTCCTCATCGGCGAACGGGGTGGCCACGAGGTTCCTGAGGGTCGGGCGGACCGCGGAGACCACGAGGTCCAGGCGCGCGTCGGCCAGCGCCGCCAGCAGGTCGCCCGCCAGGCCGAGGGTGATCCTCAACCGCAGTCCCCGGCCGGTCAGCGGGGCCAGGGCGGGCAGGATGCGCGCGGTCATCAGCTCCGCGGGGCCGGCGATGCGCACCGTGCCCCCGTACGCCGTTCCGCCGTCGCCGAGGACGTCGAGGGCGGAGCGCAACTGGTCGAGGTGCGTGCCGATGCGCCGGGCGAGGTCGTCGGCCCGGCCGGTGGGACTCACCCCCCGGCGTGAGCGGACGAACAGCGCTTCGCCCACCTGCCGCTCCAGGCGCGTGAGCTGCCCGCTGACCGCGGGCTGGGTGAGCCCCCGCCGGGTCGCCGCCTCGGTGAGCGACCCGGCACGGTAGATCTCCAGGAAGGTCAGGAGCAGGTCGAGGTCGGGCACGCAACGCTCCAGCCATAAGAAATCTGATCGATCGGCTCAGATTAGTGGATGGCTCGTGATGGATCCGCCGTTGTCCGGGGCATCTGCGGGACGAACGGTCACCTCGCACCGGCGTCCCGCGGGGTATCGGGAAACGGGTCCCGGAAGGGACCGGGAAGAGGAGGAACACGCACCATGGCGAAGATTCTCATGATCATTTCTGCGGCCGACAGCCTGACGCTCGCCGACGGCACGGCCCACCCGACCGGTTACTGGGCGGAGGAGGTCGCCGCGTCGCACCGGGTGCTCCGCGAGGCCGGCGTCGAGGTGGACATCGCCACCCCCGGCGGCGCGAGCCCCACGGTCGACCCCGTCAGCCTGGACGAGCGCGGCGGCGTGGCCGAGGCCGACGCGAAGGAGTTCCGCGACTACCTCGACTCCATCGCCGACGACCTCGCCCGGCCGCTGTCCGTCGCCGAGGTCTCGGTGTCCGACTACGACGGCGTATACATCCCCGGCGGGCACGGTCCCATGACCGACCTCGCGCGCGACCCCGACCTCGGCAGGCTGCTCGACGAGGCCGACCGGCGCGGGCAGGTCATCGCGGCGCTGTGCCACGGCCCGGCGGCGCTGCTCAGCACGGCCCGGCCGGACGGCGGTTTCACCTTCGCGGGCCGGAGGCTGACCGTCTTCACCGACGACGAGGAGCACCAGGGCGGCCTCGGCGACAGGTCTCCGTACTTCGTCGAGACGAGGCTGCGCGAGCTGGGCGCCGTCGTCGAGGCCGGACCGGCCTGGGCGAGCAAGGTGGTCGTCGACGGCAACCTCATCAGCGGCCAGAACCCGCAGTCCAGCGTCGACACCGCCAACCGCGTGCTCACCGCGCTGGACGCGGACGGCGCCGCGTAGAGGACCGCGCACGGCACCCGCACGAACGGCGTCGCGCGATCCGCCCGCGCGACGCCGTTCGTGCGGGCGGATCGCGCGGATGGTGCGGGCGGATCCGGCGGCGGACGCTCAGCGGACCGGGCCCCGCGCTGAACCGGCGGTTGTCCCCGCCCGTCCGCCGACGACGGCCGCCCCGGCCGTCCGGCGGAGCGCCGCTAGCTCTGGCACGTGACGGGGTAGTCCGCCCAGAGCTTGTTCACCTGGTGGTTCAGCACCTCCAGCCCGATGATCCCGAGCTGCTTCGGCTCCCGCCACCAGTGGCCGGCCTGCACTTCGAGGACCCCGCTCGGCGGCACGACGAGCGTGTTGGCGGCCGTCTGCACCCCGTCGATGGTCCAGCGATAGGTGATCTCCACACCGGGCCGCGCCTCGAATGCGCCGTACGCGGTCATGTACGGCGCCTCGGCGCAGTCGCCGTAGTAGGCCATCGGCGAGATCTCGCTGATGCGCACGGGATTCGGCGAGGGCAGCAGGCACTTCCAGCTGTAGGGCTCCTCCTTGGAGGGCTTGTTGTGGTTCAGCACCTCGATGCGCACCCGACCGCTTCCGGGGCCCGGCGACGTGTTGTACCAGAAGTCGCTGAGGTAGTTCCTGACCCCGGCTCTGACCCGCTGCGTCCTGGTCGGGCCCGGCTTGCCGTCGACGACGACCCGGTAATCGACGTCCGTGTCGCGGTCCGACGTGATCATCGCCTCGGCCGTCAGCGGGAAGGAGCCGTCACAGGAACCGCGGAAGAGCTTCGTCAGCATGTAGCGGATGGTCAGGTTGGCCGGTGTCGCGTCACCGGGGGTGCCGCTGACGGTCTGTGGCCGCGGCGTGCCCTCGGGCGACGCGGTGGCCGTGCCCGCCCGCGCGGGGGGAGCGGTCAGCAGACCGCCGAGCAGCAGTGCGCTCAACAGCGTCGCGGTTTTTCTCATCATGGGGTCCCTCCGTTTCCGGTAGCGGAACCCCATGCTCTCCAGTGGCTCTTGGACCCCACTTGAAGCACTTTTATCTAATTTGATCTTTTTTGTAGCTACCGATCCCGGTGGTGCTTCGCCAGGTTGACCCGGCGAAGCACCACCGGGATCGGTTTCACAGGTCCAGAGCGGAGCCGTCCGCTGACCGCGGCGATGTCGACGATCGATCTGTGGACCGGCGGACAGCCCTGGCACACACCCTGACCTCGGTCGGACTTCAGCTCGGACGCTGACCGGGTCGCCGTCTCCGGTTCACCGGCGCGCGCGACCGGCCCGGTCACGGGTGGTCAGCGGACGCCCGCGGCGGCCTTGCGCTTCTCCCGCTTGAACATCAGAACCCGCAGCGGGATGGCCGCCACGATGGTCATCTGCATGACGGCACCGACCTTGATGAGGGTGTCTCCCCCGGCCAGGCCCGCGGCCCAGATGGTGAGGCAGGCGACGTTGATCATCATCCAGGCGAGCACGACGGCCGCCAGGTTGCCCTTGGGCTTGGGGTACTCGATCCGGCTCACCATGAGGTAGGCGACGCCGAAGATGGGGAGGATCGTCCAGATCGACGGGGGGAACAGCAGCACGACCGAGACCACGGTCATGGCCCCCATGGGGATCGGCAGACCCATGAAGTCGCCGCTCTTGGTCTTCACACAGGCGAAACGCGCGAGGCGGATCACCCCCGCCAGCAGCACGGACGCCGCCGCGACCATCGCCAGCATGAAGGGGATCCGATGGTTGAATCCAGCCCAGATGACCACCATGAAGGCGGGCGCGAAGCCGAAACTGATGACGTCGGCGAGGTTGTCGAGCTCGGCGCCCATGGCCGAGGCACGGAACTTGCGGGCCACCAGACCGTCGAACAGGTCACAGGTGGCGCCGATCAGCAGGAGCACCACGGCGGTGCCGAAGAACCGGGGGTCGGCCGCGAAGGGCTTGTTCTCCTGCAGCGAGCTGATGGCCGACCAGGCGAGCACACAGACGGAGAGGAAACCGCACAGGGCGTTGCCGAGCGAGAGAGAGTCGGCGGCGGACAGACGGAACGCCTTCCCGACGGGACCCTGCGGCTCGTCGTCCGTCTCGTCCATCGGCCAGCTCGCATCAGCCGTGGTCAAGACTCGTCACCCCCGCGACGGTCCGATGCCCCACGGAGACGGCGGGCTCGATCCCCTCGGGGAGGTAGACGTCGACCCGCGAGCCGAACCTGATCAGCCCGACCCTCTCCCCCTTGGCCACCTTCGCCCCCTCGGCCACGTAGGGCACGATGCGGCGCGCGACGGCGCCCGCGATCTGGACGAACTCGATGTCGCCGAGAGCGGTCTCCAGGTGCCACACGACACGCTCGTTGGTGTCGCTGTCCTTGTTGAACGCGGGGAGGTACCCGCCGGCCACGTGCTCCATCGAGGTGACCGTTCCCGCCAGCGGCGCCCGGTTGACGTGCACGTCGAGCGGGCTCATGAAGATCGCGACCCTGGTGCGGCCGTCCGGCCACGGGTCGATGCTCTGCACCACGCCGTCGGCCGGTGACAGGATCCGCCCGGCGCCCGGCGCGCGCTCGGGGTCGCGGAAGAACCAGAGCATCCCGCCGGTGAGCGCGGTCAACGGCACCGCTGCCAGAGCCCAGCGGCGGTCACGGCCGCTGAGCAGGGACGTCACGGCGGCGGCCGCCGCGGTCGGGAGCAACCACGGGGAGACGCCACGTGCCAGGCTCATTCGGGGGCCTGGCTGGTGGCTTGCTGAATCGTGGGACACAGGGAACCTTTTGTAATGTCATGCGGCATTAGACCGGTATGTCTACCCGCCCTGAGGCAGGATGCTACCTATCTCTCCACCCTTATAGGGTCGCAACGAGACAAGCAAAGCTCCTCACACGCCGATTGGCTAGCCCTGGTTGGCGCTCGCCGGGGTGGTGTCCTCCTTGTTCTCGGGAACGTCCCGCCGGATTTTCAGCAGGCTGGCCACGGTGGTGATCACCATGGTGACGACGATGACCGACAGCGACAGCCAGATCGGAACCGCGGGCGCCCAGGCGAAACCGCTGCCGTGCAGCGCCTCGAGGATCAGCTTGACCCCGATGAATCCGAGGATGAACGCGAGACCGTAGCTCAGGTAGACCAGCTTCTGCAGCAGGCCGCCCAGCAGGAAGTACAGCTGGCGCAGGCCCATCAGGGCGAAGGCGTTCGCGGTGAAGACGATGAAGGCGTCGGTGGTCAGGCCGAAGATGGCCGGGATCGAGTCGAGGGCGAACAGCAGGTCGGTGGTGCCGATGGCGATCATGACGATCAGCAGCGGGGTGACCATGCGCCTGCCGTCGACCTTGACGGTGACCTTGGAGCCCACGTAGTCGTCGGTGTGCGGCAGCACGCGGCGGGCCCAGCGCAGGACCGCGTTCTCGGAGACCTCTTCCTCGTCCTCGCCGTGCTGGCGGACGAGCTGGACCGCGGTGTAGATCAGGAACAGGCCGAAGACGTAGAACAGCCAGCTGAAGCTGTGCAGCGCGGCGGCGCCGATCGCGATGAAGATGCCGCGCATGACCAGCGCCATCAGGATGCCGACCAGCAGCACCTTGTGCTGGTACGCCTTCGGCACCGCGAAGCGGCTCATGATGATGTAGAAGACGAAGAGGTTGTCGACGCTCAGGCTGTACTCGGTGAGGTAGCCGGCGAAGAACTGCCCCGCGGGAACCGGGCCGGCGATCAGCAACATCCCGACCCCGAAGATCACCGCCAGGGTGACGTAGAAGCCGACCCAGAACCCCGCCTGCTTGAAGGAGAACTCACGCGGCTCACCACGGTCGACCACCCACAGGTCGAAGGCGAGGACGACGAGCAACCCCCCGATGACGGCGAACCAAGCCCACGCGGGAACAGTCACAGCTGATAAACCTCCGGCGGCGCGCGCGACAGACTGCCAGAGGTCTCTCCCGCCCGGATGAAACACGATCAACGGCACGGACCGACAGCCCCGGGGGCCTCGTGGGGTGAGGCAACACCGTGATGACGAGACTGTCGCGAAGGGATACTCCCCCCCTAACCACGCCAGTATAGGTGTACGGCCTGGTCTCGCCTAATCCAACAGAGCGGGGCGGCCCGTTGTTCCCGGCGTCTCCCGACGCTCCCGCACCCCCGCGTCCGCCCGTTCCGGGGCTCCCGCGTGACCGCCTCCGGCGACCCGCCCACCTCACCCTTCCCGCTCCTCCCAGGATCCCGCGTTCCGGGAAGGGGGCCCGCTCACCCCGTTCCCGGCGCTCCCGGCGCGAGGGCGGCGTAGGTCTCCAGGACCGCCTCCAGCGCCTCCCGCTCGCCGGGCAGCTCACGGCCCCGCGCCGCGGCGGCCTCCGCCAGCCGGGCCACGAGGTCGTCGTCGGTCAGCACCCTCGCGACCGCGTCGCGCATCGCGGCGACGTCGCCGTACGGCACGAGCAGACCAGCCTCCCCCACCATCGCCGGGACACCCCCCACCGCGGTGGCGACGACCGGCGTGCCCACCCGCAGCGCCTCCTGCACGGTGAGCGGCTGGCCCTCCCAGCGGCTCGGCGTCAGCAGCACCCGGGCCACCCGGAGCAGATCTCCCACGTCGCCCCGGTTGCCGAGCAATCGCACGGGCAGCCGCTCCCGGTCGATCCGCCCCTGCAGCTCCCCCCGCAGCGGCCCTTCCCCCGCGACCAGGAACACCGCCGTCCGCGCGTCCGTCCCGCCCTCCACTTCCCCCGCCCCGGGAGCGAAACTCCCGGCCACGTCGAGGAGGGTCTCCAGGCCCTTCTGCTGGGCGAGCCTGGCCACCGTCAGGATGACCGCCGCGTCACCCGTGCCCAGTTCCTCCCGGATCTCCTCCGGCCGCCGCCCCGACACGACCGGTACGGGCGCGGGGACGACGGCCGCCCCGACACGCCGGGCGCCCAGGCGGCGCATCCGCTCCCCCAGATCCGGGGAGACCGCCAGGACCCGGTCGGCGCGGCGGGCCACGATCCGTTCGAGGAGACCGTAGACCGCCCCGACCGCGCCGCCCGCGGTGGCGGCGTTGTGCAGGGTCACCACCAGGGCGGTCCCACTGCCGGTCAGGGCGAGCGCGGCCAGCGCCCCGGCCCGCAGCCCGTGGGCGTGCACCACGTCCGCCCCCCGCAGGGCCCGGATCGTCCGGATCGCCCGCAGGTCGTTGCGCGGATGGGGCCGATCGGCGATCGGCACCGGGACGAACCGGGCGCCGAGCGCGGCGAACCCGAACGACTCCGCGGTGCCGGGCGGCCCGGCCACGACGACCCGTCGGCCGTCGCGCACCAGGCCCGCGGCCAGCATGGCCACGTGCCGCCCGACCCCGCCGGTGCTCGTCCCGAGCACCAGCGCCACCCGTGTCTTCCCGTCGACCACCGAAACAGCCCCCTTCACGCAGGAAATCCATGCTCACAGCGTCCGGCCGAGGTCATCCTCGCGCGGGCTCCCGGCGGAGCCTGGCGAGCATCGCCCGGGTGTCCGGCCGGTCGACCACCACCGCCACGAGCGCGAACGCGGCGGTGCCCGCCAGCGCGGCGACCCCCCCGACCGGCACCGACACCCATCGGGAGACGTCGCCGAAGGCGGCCACGCACGCCGCCCCGGCGCCCCAGGCCGCACCGCCGCCGGCCAGGGCGGCGAGCAGAGCCCGCCACACGCCGTCCAGCGCTGCCGCACCCCCGGCGCGGAACACGGCGAGCGCCAGCAGCGCCCCGCCCACGGTCATGCCGACCGTGCTGCCGAGCGCCAGCCGCCCGACCACGTCGGCGGGGTCGTCGGCGGCGTGGGCGAGCAGGATCTGGGCGACCAGCGCCACCGCCCACCCGGCCACCGAGGCGGTCGCCGCCGCCCGCCCCCGCCCGCAGGCGTACAGCACCCGGGCGAGGTGCAGCATCAGGGCGTACCCCACCAGGCCGGGGGCGAACAGCGCCACCGCCGCGGCCATCTTGGGCTCCGCGGCGGCCCCGCCCTCGCTCCCCTCCAGGAACACCCGGGCCGCCGGCCCGGCGACCGCCGCCATCACTCCGGCGGCGAGCCCCGTCATCAGCAGGATCACCCGGGTGGTGGACGACGTCAGCGTGGCGAAGCCGGTCAGGTCCCCCTCGGCCGCCCGGGTGGACAGCACCGGGAACGAACTGGTGGCGACCGGCACCACCAGCACGGCGTAGGGCAGCTGGTAGAGGGCCCAGGAGTAGGTGTAGACGCCGACGGCCCCCTGACCGTCCAGGTCGTTGGCCAGGACGATCGCGACGACGAGCGCGATCTGCTGCGCGACCAGCACGGCGAGACCCGCGGTGGCGAGCCTGCGCGCCTGGGCCGCGATGCCCGGCGGGAAGGACAGCGTGGGCCGCAGCCGGAGCCGGAGCCTGGCCACCGGCCCGATCACGGTGACCACCATCGCGGCGGCGGCGACGGTCGCCCCCAGCGAGAGGGTCAGCTCCCCGGCCCCGGACAGATCCGCCAGGTCCTCGGCGCCTCCGTCGCCGACCCACTCGAACGCGAGGTAGGAGGCGACGATGAGCAGGCTGGAGACCAGCGGCGCCAGGGCCGGGCCCATGAACCGCCGGTGGGCCTGGAGAACGCCGTACAGGACCACGGCGAGCCCGAAGAAGATCATTCGGGGGGCGAACAGGACGAGCATGTCCGCACCGACCTCGACGACCCGGGCCACGTCGCACTGGGGGGAGTCACCCGCCAGCAGGGCCACGATCGGCCCGGCGAACGCGGCGATCAGCAGCGCCAGGGGCACCATGACCAGCGTGACCCAGGTGAGCAGCGCCGAGGTGATCCAGCCGGTCTCCTCCCTGGCACCGGGCTCCGCCTCCGCCCGGGAGACGGCCGCAGCCAGCACCGGGACCACCGTCCCGGCCAGCGCGCCGCCCGCCACCAGCTCGAAGACGATGTTCGGCACGTAGTTGGCGGTGTTGTACGCGGTGCTGAGACAGAGGTTGCCGACGCTCTGCGACTGGAAGAGGTAACGACCGAACCCCACGGCGCGGGCCATGACGGTCACGGCCCCGATGAGGATCGCCGCTCCCGCGATCCCCTGGCCGATCTTTCTGATCATCGGCCGGCTGGGGGCTGCTCCACGGGACGGCGGCCGAGCATGTCGATGCGGTTGAGGACGGGGTTGCCCGCGATCACCTTGGTGAAGCTGATCTTCTCCGAGGCGGCGGTCAGCGCGACGACGGCGCCGAGCACGGCCAGGCGACCGGGACGGCCGAGAGTGACCGAGGCGGCCAGGCCCAGGAGCGCACCCAGCGCGTTGGCGCCGGCGTCGCCCAGCATGGCACGCTCGCCGAGGTCTTCGGGCAGCAACGCCGCCGCGGCACCCATGGGCACCGCCGCCAGCGCCGCCGAGACGGAGTCATCGCGGCGCAGACCGGCGGCGAGCAGTGGCGCACCGGCGATCAGGCCGACCTTGACGGCGCGACCGGGACGCAGGTCGAAGAGGTTGGCCAGGTTGGCGGAACCGGCGATCAGCGCGGCGTCGACCGGGACGTCGAGGACCGAGCGCGAGGTCACCGCGGCGGCGGCCAGCCCGGTCGCGCCGATGCCGAGGAGCTTCACGGCCCCGCTGGTGATCTCGCCCTTGGCCAGAGCGCTCAGGTGTCCCTTGAACCCCTTGGACGACGTCGCGCCGTACAGGTCGTCGTAGGCGCCGAGACCGCCGCCGCCCGCGACCGCCAGCAGCGCGGCCACGCGCACCCTGCCGGGCAGGCCGGGGACCGCGGCCGCGGCGACACCCGCCCCCGCGACGAACGCCGGACCCTCCAGGAGGGTGATGGGCTCACCGCGGTGGTTCGTACGGGCCCACGTCTCCGCGTCGCCGACCGGCGGCCGGCGGGTGAAGGCGGCGTACGCGGCGCGCGCGGCGACCGCACCGAGAACCGCGCCGGCGAGGGCGCCGAGACAAGCGCGACGAGCCATCGGATCAACCTCCGGAGGTGGCCGTGGTGGCCGTTGTGGCCGAGGGGGTCGGCGTGGGGGTGGGCGCGATGCCCGTGACGCCGGGGCCTATGCCGTACTGCCCGGTGAGCCCGGACAACTGCTCCCGGAGAGCGTAGACCACCACGACCCGCCCCATGGGCATATCGACGGTGTCGACGGTGGAGACCTTCTCCATGGAGGCGGTGTCCTCCCGGAGCGCGGCGACGACCCCGCCGGCGGCGGCGGAGGTCTGCGGCCCGGCGAGAACGGTCCCCAGACCGGCCTCGTCGAGGCCGAGCGCCGTCGCCACGACGGCGGCGGCCTGCTCGTCGGCGGTCTCCCCCGTGTACGCCTCCGCTGGAGCGGTCAGCACGGCCAGTTCGGCGCGTTTGGCCGGCTCGTCGGCGACGGTGATCAGGCCGCCGCGCTGGAAGGCGTCGAGGATCGCGGGCCCGGCCGCGTGCTCCTTGCCGACCTGGGCGGGGTCGTTGGTCACGATCGCCCCGGCGAGCACGTCGGCGGCCTTGTCGTGAGCCGAGGCCCCGTCGGGGAAGACCGTCTCCGCGGCCTTGGCCCCGGTGGCGAGCTTGTCGACGAAGACCGCCTGGGTGGGGTCGGTGTACCGCTCGGTCAGGGTGACCCGCCCCGTCACGGTCGCCCCCGCCTCGGCGATCACCTCCTGTATCGCGTCACGCGTGTTCGCCGTGGTGCCCGGGGCCTCGACCATCACGACGGTCTTGCCCGCGAGCATGTCCTTGACGAGCCGGGCGGTGTCGGCGGCGACGAAGGCGTCGCTGCCCGCCTGACGCTTCTGCAGGGCGTCCACCTGGGTGCGCAGCTCGTCGTTGCCCTCGCGCAGCTGGTTGGCGAGGGTCTCGCTCGCCTTGATGACGGGGTCCTCGAGCAGGGTGGTGCCCAGCACGATGCCGACCGACAGCGCGAGGAAGATCGCGACGATGGAGACGAGGTGATAGCGGAAATCGATCACGAGAAGAGTCCGACCAGCCAGAAGATGAAGCCGTTCCAGACGTCGCGGACGCTGTCCAGCCAGATCTTGCCCACCGGGGAGACGACGATCGCCACCCCCATGGTGATCAGCGCGGTGGCGACGAGCAGGAGCAGGGACGGAGTGGAGATCCGGCTGCGGTAGAGCCGGCTGACGCCCTTGGCGTCGATGAGCTTGCTGCCCACCCGCAGGCGGGTGAGGAAGGTGCTGGCCATGCCCGACCTGCCCTTGTCGAGGAACTCCACCAGGGTCGCGTGCGTGCCGACGGCGACGATCAGGTCGGCGCCCTTGTCGTCGGCGAGCAGCATCGCGATGTCCTCGCTGGTGCCGATCGCGGGGAAGAGCACGGCGGTGCGGCCGAGTTGCTGCACCCGCTCAAGCCCCGGCGCCCTGCCGTCGCGGTAGGCGTGCACGACCAGCTCGGCGCCCGAGGTGAGCGCCTTGGTGGAGACCGAGTCGAAGTCGCCCACGATGATGTCGGGCGTGTATCCGGCCTCCAGCAGCGCGTCCGCGCCGCCGTCCACCCCGATCATGACCGGCCGGTACTCACGGATGTAGGGACGGAGGGCGGCGATGTCCTCCTTGTAGTGGTAGCCGCGGACCACGATGAGAACATGCCTGCCCTCCATGTCGGTCCGGACGTCGGGCACGCCGACCCCGTCGATGAGCAGGTCGCGCTCGCGGCGGACGTACTCCATGGTGTTGGCCGCGAACGCCTCGATCTGCACGGTCAGCCCGGCCCGCGCCTCGGTCATCGCGGCCTCGACGGACTCGGCGGTCTGCACGTCGCCCTTGCCGACCACCTCGTCATCGAGATAGAGGACACCCTCGTGGAGGCGGATCAGGTCACCGTCCTTGACCCGCTCGAACAGCTCGGGGGTGGCGTTGTCGATGAACGGCACCCCGGCGTCCACGATGATCTGCGGGCCCAGGTTGGGGTAGCGACCGCTGACGCCCGCGGCAACGTTGACCACGCCTGCCGCGCCGCACGCGACAAGCGCCTCCGCGCTCACCCGGTCAACGTCAACGTGATCGATAATCGCGATCTCTCCGGGCCGCAGGCGCTTGGTCAGCCTTTTGGTCCGCCGATCGATTCTCGCCACTGCCGTCACCCCGGGAAGGTCTGTGACCTTCCTGCGGCGGAGGTAACCGGTGAGCTTGTTCTGAAGCCCGTCAATCGGCACCTTCATCACGACCATCCTGCCAGAGCGAACGACCGGGCGAGCCACACGGACGACGGCGTGTCAGATTCGTCATCGAAGGTCCCCGGGCCCCACCTCCCCCGGGGCTGTGGAATCAATCCTGCCAAGTCACGACGGGGACGGACGACCGTGTCCCACCGGGCGGTCACGGGCTGCCCCACCGCGCCCGCCCGGTAGTGCGGCCGGAGAGGCGGCCCGACCTGCGGCGGCGGTCGCTTCCGACGCCGGCGCCGGGTGCGGCCGCCGGACCCCGTGACGGCGCCCCGCCGGCGAGGGTGATCTATCTCACCGGCGGGGACGGGTCACGCCTTGTCCGCCGCCGCGATCGCGAGAAGCTCCTCCGCGTGCGCGCGGCCCAGCTCCGAATCCTCAAGGCCGGCGAGCATGCGGGAAAGCTCCCGTGCCCGGCCGTCCTTGTCGAGCGCTATCACGCCGCTGCGCACCACGCTGCCGTCGTCGGACTTCTCCACGACCAGGTGCTGGTCGGCGAAGGCGGCGACCTGCGGCAGGTGGGTGACCACGATCACCTGGGAGGTCCGGGCCAGCCGCGCCAGCCTGCGGCCGATCTCCACCGCGGCCTTCCCGCCCACGCCCGCGTCGACCTCGTCGAACACGAACGTCGGGACCGGGTCGGCGCCGGCGAAGACCACTTCGATGGCGAGCATCACCCGGCTGAGCTCACCGCCCGAGGCGCCCTTGTTCAGCGGCAACGGCGGCGAGGCCGGGTGCGGCGACATGCGCAGCTCGACCTCGTCGGCCCCGTACGGGCCGAACTCGGCGGCGGGCGACAGGGAGACCACCACCCGGGCGTGCGGCATCGCCAGCGCGGCGAGCTCCTCCGTGACGGCCCGGCCGAACCGCTCGGCGGCGGCGGTCCTGATGCGGGTCAGCTCGGCGGCCAGCTCGGTCAGGCGCCCGGTCAGCTCCTCGTGCTCGCGGGTCAGCTCGGCGATGCGGTCGTCGTCGCCCTCCAGCTCGGCGACGCGCGCCGCCGCCTGCGCGGCCCAGTCGAGCACCTCGGCGGTGTCGGCACCGTACCTGCGCAGCAGGTGGGTGAGCACGGCGCGCCGCTCCTGCACGGCCGCGAGCCTGCCCGGGTCGGCCTCGACCGACTCGGCGTACGCGGCCAGCTCGGTGGCGACGTCGGCGATCAGGTAGCCCGCCTCGGCCAGCCGGTCGGCGACACCGGCCAGCGCCGGATCGAAGTCGCGCACCGACTCGACCGCCGCGCGGGCCTCGCCGACCAGCGCGATGGCGTCCGGCAGGTTCTGCTCACCGGACATCGGATCGCCGAGCAGCGCCCGGTGCGCCGTCTCGGCCGCGTTCCTGAGGGCGTCCGCGTGGGAGAGCCGCTCCTCCTCCTCGCGGAGCTCGATCTCCTCGCCCGCTCTGGGATCGGCCCGCTCCACCTCGTCGAGGCCGAACCTGAGCCGATCGGCCTCCTGTGCGCGCTCCCGGGCCCGAGTGGTGATCTCTGCGAGCTCCTCGGCGATCCGCCGGTGACGTCTGTACGCCTGCTCGTAGGCGCGCAACGGCTTGACGAGTTCCTCACCGGCGTAACGGTCGAGGGCGGCGCGCTGCCGGCCCGGCTGCAGCAGCCGCTGCTGGTCCATCTGCCCGTGCACGGCCACCAGGTCGTCGGCCAGGTAGGTGAGCGTGCCCACCGGCACGCTGCGTCCGCCCAGCCAGGCCCGGCTGCGTCCCTCGGCGGAGACCGTGCGCGCGATGATCAACTCGCCGTCCTCGACCTCGCCGCCGACGTCCCGCACCTGCTGGGCGACCCGGCCCGCCGGATCGATGACGAGGGTGCCCTCGATGGACGCCTTGTCGGAGCCCGGACGGACCCGGGCAGGGTCGGCCCGGCCACCGAACAACAGCCCCAGACCGGTCACCACCATGGTCTTGCCCGCACCCGTCTCGCCCGTGACCACGGTGAATCCAGGCGATAGCACCAGGACGGCCTCGTCGATCACACCGAGCCCCCGGATGCGGACCTCCTCGACTCTAGGTCGCACTGGTCCCTCCCGTCACATCGAATTCACCGAACATCAGTGCGGTGCGCGGGCACGATCCTACGCGCTCGGGACACCGATCGCCCGAACGAACTACGGCCTTGCCCGGCCGCGCCATCCCTGCACCGGCAGGCCGAACTTGGCGACCAGCCGGTCGGTGAACGGCGCGCCGGTGTCCTCCAGGCCGTGCAGCCGTGCGAGGCGCACCGGCTGCCCGCCCCGGCGCAGCTCCACCCTGGTCCCGGCCGGCACGTCGAACCTGCGGCGCCCGTCGCACCAGAGCACCGCCCCCGCCGTCTGGGGCTGGACCTCCAGCGCCAGCCGGGAACGGGGCGAGACCACCAGCGGCCGGGCGAACAGCGCGTGGGCGCTGATGGGGACGAGCAGCAGCGCCTCCACCTCCGGCCAGACGACCGGTCCGCCGGCCGAGAAGGCGTAGGCGGTGGAGCCGGTCGGGGTCGCGCAGATCACCCCATCACAGCCCCAACGGGACAGCGGCCTGCCGTCGACCTCGGCGACCACCTCCAGCATGCGCTCGCTCTTCTCCACAGTGGCCTCGTTGAGCGCCCAGGTGTCGGCCAGCAGGGTGCCGTTGAGACGGGCGGTGACCTCGATGGTCATCCGCTCCTCGACGTCGTAGCGTCCCAGCACCACGCAGTCGACCGCGCCCGCCAGATCCTCCACCTCGGCCTCCGCCAGGAAGCCGACGTGGCCGAGGTTCACACCCAGCAACGGCACGCCGGCCGGGCGGGCGAGTTCCGCGGCCCGCAGGAGACTGCCGTCACCACCGAGAACGATCATCATCTCGGCGGCCTCGACCGCCGCCGGGCCGGCGGGCACCACGTCCGTACCCGCGCACGCGATCTCCTCGGCCTCAGCGTTCAGGACACGCACGGTCAGACCGGCGTCCAGCAGCCTCCGGATCACCAGGCGAGCGCTGTCGACAGCCGCCTTCCGCCCGGTGTGGGCGGTGACCAGCACGGTGCGCTTGGCAGTCATGCATCACTCTCTCGCTCGGCCAACTACCGGGGACCTTCCGCCACCGCTCGCTCGATCTCGGCGCCGAGGTCCGCCACCGGCGGGACCCCCTCGCCCTTGCCCAGCCAGATGACGTACTCGACGTTTCCCGACGGCCCCGGCAGGGGGCTCGCGGTGACGCCTCGCACGGTCAGGCCGAGCGTTCCCGCGGCCCCGGCCACATCATGCACGGCCTGAGCCCGCAGCGCGGGGTCGCGGACGACGCCGCCCGCGCCGACCCGCTCCTTGCCGACCTCGAACTGGGGCTTGACCAGCATGGCGAAGTCGGCGCGTTCGGCGGCGCACCCGGCCAGAGCGGGCAGCACCAGACGCAGGGAGATGAAGGAGAGGTCACCGACGACCAGCGTGGGCGCCTCGCCGACCACGTCGGGGGTCAGGTCCCTGACGTTGACCCGCTCCATGACGGTCACCCTGTCGTCGGTCCGCAACGACCACGCGAGCTGGCCGTAGCCGACGTCGACGGCCAGCACGTGCGCGGCGCCGTTGCGCAGCAGCACGTCGGTGAAACCGCCGGTCGACGCCCCCGCGTCGAGGCAGCGGCGTCCCGCGACGGTGAGCCCCCGGGGCCCGAAGACCTCCAGGGCGCCCAGGAGCTTGTGCGCTCCCCGGGACACGTAGTCGGGCCCGGCGGCGGTCTCCGCGACGACGATCGCCGAAGCGGTGTCGACCTGGGTGGCGGGCTTGGCGGCCACCCGGCCGCCGACGCTGACCCGGCCGGCCTCGATGAGCTGGGCCGCGTGCTCCCTGGAGCGGGCCAGCCTGCGCCGGACGAGCTCGCTGTCGAGACGCGCGCGGCGGGTCACCGGGACCGGTCCGGAGTGTCGTCCACCGCGGCGAGCGCCTGCTCCAGGCCGGCGAGCACCTCCTCGAAGACGTTCACGTGCGCCGACACGGGCAGCGCGCCGAGATGGGCGAGCCCGCTCAACGCGGCGTCCGCCCGCTCGTCACCCGTCTCCTCCAGCAGATCCGTCATCAGCCCCCTCCGGAACCGCTCCCGGCCACCTCGGCCGTCCTGGTCGCCCTGTCCGTCTCGGCGGCCCGGCCGCCCCGGGCGGCATCGACCATCCGGCCGCGCCGGTCGTCCTCACCGCCGCACTCGGGCGGCGCGGCTCGCGGGCCGCCTCGCCCGCGGACTCCCCGACCGTATCGGAAGCCGGGACCTCCGTCGCCCCGGCCGGTCCCTTCGCGGGCCCGGCGGGGGGTGCGGCCGACGCCTCAGCGGCCCCGGCAGAGAGGTCCCAGCAGAGCGGGAGCGGTAGAGAGGCCCCGGCAGAGCGGGAGCGGCCGGCGCCTCAGCGGCTCCAGGCGGGGTCACGGCCGGTGAGGCCGAGCACCCGGTCCAGCATCGGCGCCGAGACCTGGACGGGGACCTCCGGCCCGTAGATGCCCATCTCCCGGCCCTGCTCCGCGGTCTTGGCGACCTCCTCATGCACGTACGCGACGAGGTCGTCGTCCCACACCGGGTTCTGGCCGGTCGCCCTCGCGAGGTCCCAGCCGTGCACGACCAACTCGCCCACGACCATCCCGCCGACCAGCGACGCCGGCAGTTCCGCCGGACCGCCCATGTGCGTCGTTCCCTCCCAGGCGGCGGGTTCGCTCCAGGCCGTGAGGATTCGCCCGACCTGCACCCGCAGTTCGGTCGCCCAATCGCCCCCGGTCAGGTTCACGTCGGTCTCGGTCGCGGCGGGCGGCGGCACGGCCTCCTTGCGGGCGGCGCCCTCGAGCGACGGCCCCCAGAACAGCAGGTGGTTGACCAGCCCGCGCACGTCGTACTCCTCACAGGGGGTCGGGGCATCCAGTTGCCCCGGCTCTATGCCAAGGATGATCTCCATCAGAGGCGTGGCCACGCGGGCCACCCATCTCGCATCAGACATGACGCCCAAGAAAGCACAACGGCCACCGGGTGTCTTGAACAAACACGACATAGGCTCGACCGCATGCCCAGGGACACCCGTGAGCTCGCCGGCGCGTGGACGCGGTTCCAGCGCCACTCCTTCCGGAGCCCGTCACCGGACCTGGCGCCGTACGTCGATCACTACTGGGCGGCCTCCTGGGACTACGACGAGCCCTACCGCCAGCTGATCGTGCCGTACCCGAACGTGCACCTGATCTTCCAGGACGGCGGCGCGAAGGTGCAGGGTGTGCGCAGCGGGCACCAGATCAGGGTGTTGGAGGGCACGAACGGCGTGTTCGGGGTGACGTTTCGTCCCGGGGGCTTCCGGCCCTTCCTCCGTGCGTCCGTCTCGACGATCACCGATCGGTCGGTCGACGCGGGTCAGGTGTTCCCCGGCGACCTGCCCGATCCGCCGGAGGTCGCCACCGTGGAGGACTTCCTGCGAGCGCGGTTTCCCGGGGCCGACACCGGGGCGGAGCGAGCGATGGAAGCGGTGGCGACGATCGCCGCCGCCCCGGAGGTGACGAGGGTCGGCACGCTGGCTCGCCGCCTCGGCTCCGGCGTCCGGGAACTGCAACGACTGTTCGCTGAGCACGTCGGAATCGGCCCGAAGTGGGTGATCCGCCGCTACCGGCTGCACGAGGTGACCGAGCGGCTGGCGCGGGGCACACCGATCGACTGGGCCGGGCTGGCCGCCGAACTCGGGTACGCCGACCAGGCGCACTTCGTCCGGGACTTCAAGGACATGTTCGGCGAGTCACCGACGTGGTACGCCGCGCGTTACTAGATCTTCAACCGATGCAGGATGTGTGGCAGGACAGGAACAGGGCGAGCCGGCATCCATTGGGTGAACATGTCGTCCCCTGCCGCAGCGTCGAAAGGCGCCGGACCGTGAAACGCTACCGTCCGTACCCGCAGCGGGTCCGGCAGATGCAGGAGAGAAAGGAGCGCCACGCGATGGCGACCGTCGACGAGTGCCGGGTGGCACTGAGCAAACTCGGCGAGCAGTTCAACGAGGTCGACTCGGAGAGCCGCGCCAGGCACGTGGTCGAGCGCAGCATCAGCTGCCACCTCAAAGACCTCGGCGTCACCTTCTACGGCCGGATCCACCACGGCGGGCTCGGACCGTTCGACGACACGCCTCCCGCCGACGGCAAACCGGCCGACGTGAAGCTGACCCTCAGCAGTGACGACCTCGTCTCCCTGGTGAACGGAGAACTCGACATGGGAAGGGCCGTGTTCAGCGGCCGGGTCAAGGTCGATGCCAGCTTCGGAGACCTGCTGCGCCTGCGCAAGCTCCTCTGAGAGGACGCCCGGCGGAGGCGCCGCGTCCCGCCGCCTCCGGGCACCGCGACTCACCTCCTCCGGGCACCGCGATCGGCCCTCCGGCCCGCGAACCGGAGGGCCGGTCGCTCGGCACAGCCATCGGCCTCCCCGCCACGAGACACGGCCCTGGAGAGGGCGGGCACGGGGCACGGCCCTGGAGAGGGCGGGGTCACCCCCGAGCGAAGAGGGGGGGACCGAGCGCGGCCTTGACCGCGTCCTCGTCGGCGCGGTCGTCGCCCACGGCCTCCCAGGTCGCGGCACAGGCCGCCCGGAGACCGTCGAGCGGTTCCCCGCGGCCGTCGAGGGTGAGCCGGTCACCGTCCCAGCGAGCGGTCCACCCCTCGCAGGTCCAACTGTCCTCATCCCGGCGCACCTCGGGGTAGGGCAGGTGCAGTGCGGACAGGTCTGCGGCGACATAGGTGGGCCGATGGCGCGGAGCGGCGGTCAGCAGGTCGAGCGGGGTCGCCACCCCGGTCAGGACCAGCAGGCTGTCGACCCCCGCGTTGACCGCCCCCTCGACGTCGGTGTCGAGCCGGTCACCGACCACCAGGGGCCGCCGTGACCCGGTCCGCAGCATCGACTCACGGTGCAGCGGCGGCTCGGGCTTGCCCGCGACGATCGGCTCGACGCCGGTCGCCGTGGCGATGACCCGGGCCATCGCCCCGTTGCCGGGAAGCTCTCCTCTGCCTGTCGGCATGGTCGTGTCGGCGTTGGCCGCCACGAAGAGCGCACCCTGCCGAACGGCGAGCGCGCCTTCGCTCAGCAGAGCGTAGGAAAGGTTCGGCGCGATGCCCTGAACCACCGCGACCGGCGCGTCCAGGGCGGTGCTGACCGGCCGCAGGCCGTGGGCGCGCAGCGCGGTGCGCACTCCCATCCCCCCGACCACGAGCACCGGCGCTCCCGGCTCGACCCGCTCGGCCACGAGCCGCGCCGCGGCCTGGGCCGAGGTGACCACGTCGTCAGGGGTCGCCGGAGCGCCCAGCGCATTCAGATGCTGGGCGATGGCTCCGGGGGTGCGCGAAGCGTTGTTGGTGACGTAGGCGAGGCGCACGCCGTGCTCGGCCGCCCGGCGCAGCGCCTCAGGAGCCTTCGGCACTGCGTTGTGCCCTAGATACACCACCCCGTCAAGGTCAAGAAGAAGAGTGTCGTATGGAGCGATCAGCGGCTGTATGTCCACCGCCCCATTCCATCACCCGCACGTGTCACATCCGGCGTGCGCGTAAGGTGGCCCGCACACTTTTCAGAGCCGACACGTAGTGCCGCTGGTCGGGACGCATCGCGACCGCGATGGCCAGGGGTTCCTGGGCTCCCTCCATGTCACCGGTCCGCCACAGGGCGAGGCCGAGACCGAAGTAGGCGTAGTCTTCGGCCGGATTGACGTCGATGATCCAGCGAAAGCTGTCGGCGGCGTCGGCGTACTGGCGGGAGTTGAACTGGGCTCGAGCGAGCGCCTCGCGGACGCTGCGCGACTCCGGCTCCGCGTCGGCCGCACGCTCCAGCAACGCGGCAGCAGCCGCCGGACTGCCCTCCGACAGCAGTTTCATCCCTCGTTGAAACCACTCATAGACATCCCCGACCGGACCGCCCGCCTCAGGGCCGGGGGAATCAGACGGGCCGCCACGTCCTTGGATCATTATGTGAGGCCTCCTTCATCGACAGACGACAGATCTGACCGATTCCCTGACAAACCGGGGGCAGCTGCAGCCTCGAAGCGACTCCCGGACGTTTCAGGCCTTTATCGGGATATGCCCTTTGCCACAGATCCTGAACTGCCGGTACCGGACGGGCTGGTGCTACGCCCGTTTCGCGGTGTGCGGTTCACGATCGACGATCTGGCCGCGGTCACCTCCCCGCCGTACGACCTCATCGACGAAGCCGGAGTGCGGCGTCTGCTGGACGCTCATCCCAACAACGTGGTGCGCCTGATCCTTCCCGGCGCCGACCGCCACCGATACGCCGAGGCACGGGAAACACTCCGGCGGTGGCTCTCCGACGGGATGCTGTCCGCCGACGGGACACCCGCGGTCTACGTATACGAACAGTCGGGACCGGGGGTGCTGCAGCGCGGCCTCATCGGCGACGTCGGCCTGGCCGCCCCGGAGCTCGGCATCATCCTGCCGCACGAGGACGTGATGCCCGGTCCGGTCGCCGACCGGCTGGCCCTGATGCGCACCACCGAGGCCAACCTGGAGCCCATTTTCCTGCTCTACGACGGAGCGGACGGCACCGCCACCCGCCTGGTCGACGAGGTGGCCAGCTCCCGGCCTCCGCTGGCGGAGGCAACGACCCGCGACGGGTTGAGGCACCGCCTGTGGGCCATCGTCGACGTCGGCGAGCTCGATGCCATCGCCACCGATCTTCGCCCCCGGCAGGCCCTCATCGCCGACGGACACCACCGCTACGCCACCTACCTCGCGTTGCAGAGGGAGCACCATGCCGGAGCCGGGGGCAGGGACGGTGCCGGAAGCAGGGCCGGGGACAGGGACGGGGATGGAGCAGGAGGCGCAGCCAGGGTTGAGGACGGGAGCGAGGCAGGAGGCGCAGCCAAGGCCGGGGACGGGAGTGCCCAGAGCGCCAGAAGGACCCCCTCCGAGCCGGGGCCGTGGGACTTCGGCCTCGCCCTCCTGGTCGACTCCCGCAGCTATCCCCCCGACCTCAAGGCGATCCACCGGGTCATTCCCGATCTTTCGCTCGACGAGGCCCTGGACAGGGCCAAGGACTCATGGCGGGTGCACGAGCACGCGGATCTCACCGCCGGACTGACCGCGCTGGAGGGAACCGACGGACCGGCCTACCTGCTGTCGGCCGGAGGCCGCACCTACCTGCTCACGGATCCCGATCCGGTTCGGCTGGAGCAGGCCATGCCATCCGGCCGTTCGGCCGGATGGCGGGCGTTGAACACCTCCGTACTCGCGGAGTTCCTCCTGCCCAAGGTCTGGGGGATGGCCGACGACGAGCGGATGGTGCGCATCGTGCACCACGATCCGGAAGCCGCCGTTCGGCTTGCCCGGCAGACCGACGGCATCGCGGTGCTGCTGCGTCCGCTAGCGGTCGATGACGTGCTCGCGGTCGCCGCGCAGGGGGAGCGGGTGCCCCGCAAGTCCACCTCCTTCGGCCCCAAGCCGTTGACCGGGATGGTCCTGCGCGTCCTCACGTGGGAGCACGACATCCGGCCCTGAACAGCAGGCCCCCACAGCGGACTGCGGGCGCGTGAGCGGATCTCCAGACGGGTGTCGATCGCCTTTCTCCCTCGGAACGCGTCGATCGCCCTTCTGCCCCGGACATGCCTGCCGCCTCGGATAGCCGTGCCTGCTTCGGGCGGACTCCCTGCCCCCGGGGCGGGGACGGCTGCCCGGGGGGTGGCGACGGAAACAGACACCAGATTCCGGCACCGGGACCGGGACCGGGACCGGGACGCCACCCCACCACACAGGACCGACCGTCAGCCACCCGCAGGACCGCCGCCCCTCGCCAGGACGATCACCCCGCCACGCAGGACCGTCACCCTCCCCGCCAGGACGCTTACCTCACGCCAGGACACGACCGGCCTGCGCCGGTCGACGATCGCCCTGATCCGCGCCTCGGCTTCCTGGTCGCCCGATGGTCTGATCACCGTCGGTCCGAGGTATGGCGCCCGCCGGACGGATGAGCGACCGTATCGGCCGTGGTGCGACGGATGCGGGAGCCGTGGCCTCGTTGTCGCGCAGGACCGTGGTGACCCGGCGTTCGAGCCGCCTCGCCGAGCACACCTCGACCTCGTACCCCGACGACTTGGCACCCTCGCTCCCCCACCACCGGCGGCGCAATGCCCCCGCCACCTCGACGATGTCATCGGGCAGCCAGTCGGCCACGATCCCGGTGACCTCGGGGTCGAACGACACGCACGGGATGGTGTCGACCCGCGCCCCGCGACCGCGATGCCGTCTGCGGACGATCAAACGCCAGGTGCCGAGGGTGTTCCCACTCTGCAACGACCTGATGTTGGCCGTCTCGGGCAGACGACCTACCAAAATGACCTCGTTGCGATCCATCGGATCCTCCTTCGATCTCTGCTGACCGAGGACGACTCTCTACGATGTGAGCTGTGCCCGAACGGCCGAACGGCGTTCTGGGGATACCGGTTCCAGCTCGGAGGTGGCCTGTGGACAACATCACCGACCTCGGCGGAGGCGTCTATGAGATCGACACGAGAATGGCCGGATACTCCGGCATCACCGCGGGATACCTGATCCTCGGCGACCGCCCCTGCCTGGTGGAGACCGGCACGTCCACCTCCGCACCGGTGGTCCGTGACGCCCTGACCTCCCTGGGCGTCGGTCCCGGCGATCTCGCCACGGTCGTCGTCACGCACATTCACCTCGATCACGCCGGAGGCGTCGGCGACATCGCCGGTTTCTACCCCCAGGCGGAGATCGTGGTGCACGAGAAGGGCGCCCGGCACCTCGCCGACCCCTCACGGTTGATGGCCAGCGCGCGGATGGTCTGGGGCGACAAACTGGATACCTTGTTCGGTGAACTCTCTCCCACCGACGCCTCACGCATCCGTGCGCTCGGCGACACCGGCACCGTCGACCTCGGCAACGGCCGCACACTGAGCAGCCACTACTCCCCCGGGCACGCCAAGCACCACGTGGGGCTGATCGACTCCGGGACCGGCGACCTCTACGTCGGAGACGCGGCAGGGGTATACCTGCCGCAGACAGGTGACCTGCGCCCCGCCACCCCGCCACCGGACTTCGACCTGCAGACCGCGCTGAACTCGATCGCGCTGTTTGAGGCGCTGGGGCCGCAACGGCTGCTCTTCAGCCACTACGGCCCTGTCACGGACGTCGGAGAGACACTGGGACGCTCCGCCGAGGAACTCCGTGTCTGGGTCGACCTGACCCGGCAGGCCCGCTCCGAGGGCATGGACCTCGACCATGCGGTCGCCATGGTCAGGGACCGCACCCGCGAACGTTACGCGGCGCTGAAAGCGGACGAGGCGACCGCCGAGCAGTTCGAACTGCTGAGCGGCGCCCCGTCCAACGTGGCTGGAATCCTGCACTGGCTGGACCGGGTCCAGCCGTAGGCATCCGCACCACAGCTGTCTCACGCCCCCGCCTCGGGTGAACGGTTCCGGATGGGACATCCCGTTCCCCGGACGGGCGCGAGACTACTTCCTGTCGTTCTTCTCCTGGCCGCCGGAGTCGCCCTCGTCCGTGGCGTCGTCGAGGGCGTCACCGAAATCGGGCTCGATGAAGGCCGGAGCGACACCGACGTCGACTCGGCCGGACCTGTCAGACTCCTTCGACGCTTCCGTCACGGCGTCTTCCTCGACTTCCTCGACGCGCTCGGCCCCCGCGCTGTCCTCAGGACCACCCTGGGCGCCGTTCTCGTCGCCACCGATCGGACGCTCCTCCTCGTCGTCGAACTCGTCCTCGTCCTCGATCCGGGCGTCGAGGGTCGCGACATCGTCGATCTCCTCGTCCGAGTCATCCTCGTCGTCGGAGTCATCCTCATCCGCCTCGTCATCGAGGTCGTCGACGTCGTACGTCTCCGAGCCGACGCCGTCTCGGACACCTTCGCCGGAAAGCGCCTCGGCGGGGATCTCCTCCCCGTCCTCGTCCGTCTCGTCCGTGTAGTCCTCGTCCTCGTAGTCCTCTTCGAGATCCTCGATGACGGCACCGGTCAGCTCGGCATAGCGCTCGGCCGCGTCCGTCTCGCCGTCCTCGTCGAAGGCCACCGCCCGGCCGAACCAGTCGGTGGCGGCCGCCTCGTGACCCGCGTCGGCCAGTGCGTCGGCGTAGGCGAAGGCGAGACGCGCCGACCAGGGGTGCGGGTGGGTGTCGCGCAGCTCGGGAAGGCGCTGCAGGGTGATGACCGCGGCGTCCTTCTGACCGAGATCCCGGCGGGCCCCCGACTCCACGATGGCGAGTTCGATCCTGCCGGCGCGGTCAAGCCGCTCGGCCTCCTTGGATCGGGCCAGGTCGAGCGCGCGCTCAGGACGGCCGAGTCCGCGCTCGCAGTCCGCCATGACGGGCAGGAAGGCATCCGAGCCCGTCATGCGACGGGCCGCGCGCAGGTCACTGAGCGCCTCCGCGAAGTTCCCGGCCCGGTACGCGGCGATGCCGACGGCCTCACGGACCACACCGATCCTGGCGGCGAACCGGCGAGCGACCTTGGTGTGCTCGTACGCCCGTTCGGCGTCGTCCTCGGCCAGAGCCCGCTCGGCCGCCACAAGGTGACGGGAGATCAGGTCAGCGAGGTCGAGCGGGAGGGAACGCAGTTCCTCCCGGATCTCCTTGTCCAGTTCTTCCGCGGTGATGTCCGGAGCGAGTGCGGGGAGTTCCTCCCGCTGGACGCTCGGGCCCTCCTGCCGACCACCGTCACGGTCGTCGCGGCCATAGCGGGTACGGGAGCCCGGTCCTTCCCCACGGGGGGCACCGTCACGGTCCCCGAAGGGACGACCGCCACGGTCGTCCCGCTCGAACCGGGGACGGTCACCCCGGTAGCCGCCACCCGGGCGATCATCCCGGTTGAAGGAGGGACGGTCGTCACGGCCGAACGACCTGCGCTCACCGCCGCCAGGCCGGGGGCCGTACCGGCCCCGAACCTGATCACCGTACGTCCGACGCTCACCGCGATCGCCACGGTCGGTCGCCGCGGGACGGTCATCACGATCGGACGGGGGACGGCCGGCGCCACGATCGCGATCGAACCCCGGACGGTCACCCCGGTAACCACCACCCGGACGGTCGTCCCGGTTGAACCCCGGACGGTCACCCCGGTAACCACCACCCGGACGATCGTCCCGGTTGTACGACGGACGGTCACCCCGGTAACCACCGCCCGGACGGTCGTCCCGGTTGTACGACGGACGGTCGCCCCGGTCACGCGAACCATAGGAGCCGCCACGAGCCTGATCACGATCGCCATACCGCTGACCACCACGCGGACGATCATCACGATCGGACGGGGGACGGCCCGCGCCACGATCGCGATCGAACCCCGGACGGTCACCCCGGTAACCACCACCCGGACGGTCGTCCCGGTTGAACGACGGACGGTCGCCCCGGTCACGCGAACCATAGGAGCCGCCACGAGCCTGATCACGATCGCCATACCGCTGACCACCACGCGGACGATCATCACGATCGGACGGGGGACGGCCCGCGCCACGATCGCGATCGAACCCCGGACGGTCACCCCGGTAACCACCGCCCGGACGGTCGTCCCGGTTGAACGACGGACGGTCGCCCCGGTCACGCGAACCATAGGAGCCGCCACGAGCCTGATCACGATCGCCATACCGCTGACCACCACGCGGACGATCATCACGATCGGACGGGGGACGGCCCGCGCCACGATCGCGATCGAACCCCGGACGGTCACCCCGGTAACCACCACCCGGACGGTCGTCGCGGTTGTACGACGGACGGTCACCCCGGTAACCACCACCCGGACGGTCGTCCCGGTTGTACGACGGACGGTCACCCCGGTAACCACCACCCGGACGGTCGTCCCGGTTGTACGACGGACGGTCACCCCGGTAACCACCGCCCGGACGGTCGTCCCGGTTGAACGACGGACGGTCGCCCCGGTCACGCGAACCATAGGAGCCGCCACGAGCCTGATCACGATCGCCATACCGCTGACCACCACGCGGACGATCATCACGGTCGGACGGGGGACGGCCGGCGCCACGATCGCGGTCGAACCCCGGACGGTCACCCCGGTCCCTGGAACCGTATGACCCGCCCGGACGCCCCTCTCGGCGCTCACCGTAGCGGGGCCCGTCTCCGGGACGGCCCCTCTCAGTACCGCGATCGTTGCGATATCCTCCCTGACCGCCGGATCCGCGGTTCTCGCTCTCTTCGCGGCGGCCCGCGCCGTCACGCCCGTTATCACTGTTCACTTCTGGTCCATTCGTCTGCTCACTCTGCGAGCGCGTCCCGTCGTCTCGAACGGATGGGACGATTCGTTGTACGGGCGGTCTCCGGCCGCGGGATGCGCCCTGTTCGCTGTCGCTGCTCCGCACCCACCGTAGTCTGGCGCGAAGAAGGCCACCCTCTGGTGGGGTGGCCCGGCCCCTCCAGCCTAGCAAGCCCGGGAAAGTCCGCAGACCTGCTCTCCTCCGGCCCTCTACTTCAGCACCTCGGCCGTCAAGTGATCACATGGGCTGGACAGGCCACCGTGAGCGCCTTGTGGAGTCCTGCACATACCGGGGGAAGAGCGCTGAAGGCAGAAAAGGGCCTCACCTGGAGGTATTTCCACAGAAATAAAAAAGAGGGGGAGGGGCCCGTCCCCTCACGGGACGGACCCCTCCCCCTCACATAACGATTGTCCGGCGGCGACCTACTCTCCCACACCGTCCCCGGTGCAGTACCATCGGCGCTGAAGAGCTTAACTTCCGGGTTCGGAATGTAACCGGGTGTTTCCCCTTCGCCATAACCGCCGTAACCCTATGAAACACACAACCCACCGGTTGCTGCCTCAGAATTGCCTAGTGGACGCGAGCAACAAAAAAGACTGCTTCATGGTCAAGTCCTCGGCCTATTAGTACCGGTCAGCTCCACACATTACTGCGCTTCCACCTCCGGCCTATCAACCCGGTCATCTCCCGGGAGCCTTACCCCCTCACAGGGTGGGAGACCTCATCTCAAGGCGAGCTTCCCGCTTAGATGCTTTCAGCGGTTATCCCTTCCGAACGTAGCCAACCAGCCGTGCTCCTGGCGGAACAACTGGCACACCAGAGGTTCGTCCGTCCCGGTCCTCTCGTACTAGGGACAGCTCCTTTCAAGTCTCCTGCGCGCGCAGCGGATAGGGACCGAACTGTCTCGCGACGTTCTAAACCCAGCTCGCGTACCGCTTTAATGGGCGAACAGCCCAACCCTTGGGACCTACTCCAGCCCCAGGATGCGACGAGCCGACATCGAGGTGCCAAACCATCCCGTCGATATGGACTCTTGGGGAAGATCAGCCTGTTATCCCCGGGGTACCTTTTAGCCGTTGAGCGACGGCGCTTCCACATGCCACCGCCGGATCACTAGTCCCAGCTTTCGCTCCTGCTCGACCCGTCGGTCTCACAGTCAAGCTCCCTTGTGCACTTACACTCGACACCTGATTGCCAACCAGGCTGAGGGAACCTTTGGGCGCCTCCGTTACCCTTTAGGAGGCAACCGCCCCAGTTAAACTACCCACCAGACACTGTCCCTGATCCGGATCACGGACCGAGGTTAGACGTTCAAAACGACCAGAGTGGTATTTCACCAATGACTCCACCCGAACTAGCGTCCGAGCTTCACCGTCTCCCACCTATCCTACACAAGACGCTCCAAACGCCAATGTCAAGCTGTAGTGAAGGTCCCGGGGTCTTTCCGTCCTGCTGCGCGTAACGAGCATCTTTACTCGTAGTGCAATTTCACCGGGTCTGCGGTTGAGACAGCGGGGAAGTCGTTACGCCATTCGTGCAGGTCGGAACTTACCCGACAAGGAATTTCGCTACCTTAGGATGGTTATAGTTACCACCGCCGTTTACTGGCGCTTAAGTTCTCACCGTCGCCAGGCAAGCCTGGCTAAGCGGTCCCCTTAACGTTCCAGCACCGGGCAGGCGTCAGTCCGTATACATCGTCTTACGACTTCGCACGGACCTGTGTTTTTAGTAAACAGTCGCTTCCCCCTGGCCTCTGCGACCCCCACCAGCTCCGGACGCACGGTCCATCACCAGCGAAGGCCCCCCTTCTCCCGAAGTTACGGGGGCAATTTGCCGAGTTCCTTAACCACAGTTCACCCGATCGCCTTAGTATTCTCTACCTGACCACCTGAGTCGGTTTCGGGTACGGGCCGCCGCGACACTCACTAGAGGCTTTTCTAGGCAGCATAGGATCACCCACTTCGCCACAATCGGCTCGGCATCACATCTCAGGATACGCGGACCGCGGATTTGCCTACGGTCCTCCCTACATGCTTACCCCAGGAACAACCATCGCCTGGGCTGGGCTACCTTCCTGCGTCACCCCATCGTTTACCTACTACCAGATCAGGCCAGGCGTTCAGCCTCACCCCAGACCCGAAGGTCCGAAGGGCTTAAGGACCCTTAGTATCACTGGATTCAGTATGGGCGCATCACAGCGGGTACGGGAATATCAACCCGTTGTCCATCGACTACGCCTGTCGGCCTCGCCTTAGGTCCCGACTTACCCTGGGCGGATTAGCCTGCCCCAGGAACCCTTGGTCATCCGGCGCAGAAGTTTCTCACTTCTGATTCGCTACTCATGCCTGCATTCTCACTCGCACGGCCTCCACAACTGGGTCACCCCGCTGCTTCGCCGGCCGCACGACGCTCCCCTACCCATCCACGCACCCAGACAACCCGAAAGCTGCCAGGCTACACGCGTGAATGCCACGACTTCGGCGGTGTACTTGAGCCCCGCTACATTGTCGGCGCAGAATCACTTGACCAGTGAGCTATTACGCACTCTTTCAAGGGTGGCTGCTTCTAAGCCAACCTCCTGGTTGTCACTGCGACTCCACATCCTTTCCCACTTAGCACACGCTTAGGGGCCTTAGTCGGTGATCTGGGCTGTTTCCCTCTCGACTACGGAGCTTATCCCCCGCAGTCTCACTGCCACGCTCTCACTTACCGGCATTCGGAGTTTGGCTGACGTCAGTAACCTTGTCGGGCCCATCGGCCATCCAGTGCTCTACCTCCGGCAAGAAACACGCGACGCTGCACCTAAATGCATTTCGGGGAGAACCAGCTATCACGGAGTTTGATTGGCCTTTCACCCCTAAACACAGGTCATCCCCCAGGTTTTCAACCCTGGTGGGTTCGGTCCTCCACGCGGTCTTACCCGCGCTTCAACCTGCCCATGCCTAGATCACTCCGCTTCGGGTCTACAGCATGCGACTCAAACGCCCTCTTCAGACTCGCTTTCGCTACGGCTCCCCCACACGGGTTAACCTCGCCACACACCATAACTCGCAGGCTCATTCTTCAAAAGGCACGCAGTCACATCACAGCCCTCCGAAGAGGACTACGCTCCTACGGCTTGTAGGCACACGGTTTCAGGTACTCTTTCACGACCCCTCACCGGGGCACTTTTCACCTTTCCCTCACGGTACTCGTGCACTATCGGTCATCAGGGAGTATTTAGGCTTACCAGGTGGTCCTGGCAGATTCACACAGGATTTCTCGGGCCCCGTGCTACTTGGGATCCCCTCCAGAAGCCCCCACGATTTCGCCTACCCGGCTCTCACGGTCTACGGCAGCCCTTCCCAGAGCTTTCGACTATCACAGAGGTTTATCACTTCTCACAGTCCCGGCAGAGACCGTCGGAGAGTCCCACAACCCCGCACACGCAACGCCCGCCGGCTCTCACACGTGCACGGTTTAGCCTCTTCCGCTTTCGCTCACCACTACTCACGGAATCACTATTTGTTTTCTCTTCCTACGGGTACTGAGATGTTTCACTTCCCCGCGTTACCACCAACCGCCCTATACATTCAGGCGGAGGCAACACCACATGACTGGTGCTGGGTTTCCCCATTCGGACATCCCCGGATCACCGTCTGGTTGGCGACTCCCCGGGGCTTAACGCAGCCTCCCACGTCCTTCATCGGCTCCTGATGCCAAGGCATCCACCGTGTGCCCTAAAAAACTTGGCCACAAAGATGCTCGCGTCCACTATGCAAATCTCAAACAACAAACAGCCACCGCACCCACCCACCCCGACAACCCGAGACAAGCGATCCGGCCCTGTACACGAGGCCAAACGAACCAGGACCCACCCACCGCATCGCCATCACGACGACCGGCCGGCACGCCCCGAGAGTGTCCGTTCCCTCAGGACCCAACAGTGTGTCCAACCAGCCCGGCCCTCCGGCAGACCAGCGTTCCCTCTCCCCCGGAGACGAACCCCGGAAGCGGTACTAACGGCCCGGTGACCCCGGCCTGGTTGAATAGCCAGTGCTCCACTAATGAGCGCGCCGTGTGCAGGACACGCGCCTGCAGACACGACATGAACCCGCGCCCCCACCCCAAGAGGTGGAACCACGCGAGCCGACTGCTCCTTAGAAAGGAGGTGATCCAGCCGCACCTTCCGGTACGGCTACCTTGTTACGACTTCGTCCCAATCGCCAGCCCCACCTTCGACCGCTCCCCCCAGCAAGCTGGTTGGGCCACGGGCTTCGGGTGTTGCCGACTTTCGTGACGTGACGGGCGGTGTGTACAAGGCCCGGGAACGTATTCACCGCAGCGTTGCTGATCTGCGATTACTAGCGACTCCGACTTCATGGGGTCGAGTTGCAGACCCCAATCCGAACTGAGACCGGCTTTTAGGGATTCGCTCCGCCTCACGGCATCGCAACCCTCTGTACCGGCCATTGTAGCATGTTTGCAGCCCAAGACATAAGGGGCATGATGACTTGACGTCATCCCCACCTTCCTCCGAGTTGACCCCGGCAGTCTCCCATGAGTCCCCACCACCCCCGAAGGAGCGTGCTGGCAACATGGAACAAGGGTTGCGCTCGTTGCGGGACTTAACCCAACATCTCACGACACGAGCTGACGACAGCCATGCACCACCTGTCACCCAGTCCGAAGAGGGCTCTGTCTCCAGAGCTTTCCGGGCGATGTCAAGCCTTGGTAAGGTTCTTCGCGTTGCGTCGAATTAAGCAACATGCTCCGCCGCTTGTGCGGGCCCCCGTCAATTCCTTTGAGTTTTAGCCTTGCGGCCGTACTCCCCAGGCGGGGCGCTTAATGCGTTAGCTACGGCGCGGAAACCGTGGAAGGCCCCCACACCTAGCGCCCAACGTTTACGGCGTGGACTACCAGGGTATCTAATCCTGTTCGCTCCCCACGCTTTCGCTCCTCAGCGTCAGGTAAGGCCCAGAGAACCGCCTTCGCCACCGGTGTTCCTCCTGATATCTGCGCATTTCACCGCTACACCAGGAATTCCGTTCTCCCCTGCCTACCTCTAGCCAGCCCGTATCGAATGCAGACCTGGAGTTAAGCCCCAAGCTTTCACACCCGACGCGACAAGCCACCTACGAGCTCTTTACGCCCAATAATTCCGGACAACGCTTGCGCCCTACGTATTACCGCGGCTGCTGGCACGTAGTTAGCCGGCGCTTCTTCTGCAGGTACACGTCACCTTCGTCCCTGCTGAAAGAGGTTTACAACCCGAAGGCCGTCATCCCCCACGCGGCGTCGCTGCGTCAGGCTTCCGCCCATTGCGCAATATTCCCCACTGCTGCCTCCCGTAGGAGTCTGGGCCGTGTCTCAGTCCCAGTGTGGCCGGTCGCCCTCTCAGGCCGGCTACCCGTCGTCGCCTTGGTAGGCCGTTACCCCACCAACAAGCTGATAGGCCGCGAGTCCATCCCCAACCGAAACAACTTTCCACACGCATCCCATGCAGGAACGTGTCATATCCGGTATTAGACCCAGTTTCCCGGGCTTATCCCAGAGTCAGGGGCAGGTTACTCACGTGTTACTCACCCGTTCGCCGCTCGAGTACCCCGAAGGGCCTTTCCGCTCGACTTGCATGTGTTAAGCACGCCGCCAGCGTTCGTCCTGAGCCAGGATCAAACTCTCCAAACAATGTCTTCGAGTTCTCCCGGCTGAAAGCCCCCCGTCACCCCCCGGGACCGAAACGGCCCGGCGGACACGAGGGAACATCAACCAAAGGAATCCCATCCCCCCACCGGCCACAGACCGGCGAGTCGGACGGGGTTGTGCTTCATGCACTGGCTTTTAACACACTGTTGAGTTCTCAAGAAACGGACGCGTTCACCGGATGACCGACCCCTTTTTCACGGGGTCGAACGCCCGGGGCGTTCCATTTCGTATTTCAACCCTACGAGCTTTTCTAGTTTGTGTCAAACCGCCGAATTTCGGCTGTTCGGTCAAACCGGAAAGGCTTGAAGGGCTTTTCCGCTCCGGATTCGGAGCAACCCGTTGAACTTACCGCGTCATCTGGTTCATGGCGAATCAACCGGTTTTTCGGTGATCTACATGGGACCTGAACTCTGAGGTTCGTCCAGCAGGGGGCTCCCTGGGCCCGTCCGCCGATCAGGCGTCCGGCTCGCTCCGGGGCATTCAGAAGATTAAGCCGCCTCCGCGGCATCGTCAAATCAGCGCGGCCGGACGAAACCGCAGGTCAGCGGCAACTCTTGACAGCACCTGGGATGTTCTCTACCGGAACGTTACCCGGCCGCATGTCTGACGCCCCGACCGGAGCCGGGGCGTCAGACACGCACGATCATGGGGTTGAGCAGCCATGACGGGTCGCACCGCCCGCACGAAGAGGGTCGCGCCATGGAGGCCGCACCGCCCTCACGAAGAAGGTCGCACCATCGGGGTGACACCATCCTCGCGAAGAAGGGTGTCAGGCCCCGGTGACCTCGACGCCACCGATGGAACGCTTGCCCCGCCGCAGCACCATGAACCGACCGTGGATCAGATCCTCGGCCGACGGCACGTAGGCCTCGTCGCTCACCTTGACATTGTTGAGGTAGGCGCCGCCTTCCTTGACCGTGCGCCTGGCCTCGGACTTCGACTTGACCAGACCGCTGTCGGCGAGCAGGTCCACGAAAGACGCGCCGAGGGCGGGAACCTTCGCGCACGGAACCTCCGCGAGCGCCGATCCGAGGGTGCGGGCGTCGAGATCCTGCAGCGAGCCCTGGCCGAACAGGGCTCGCGAGGCGGCGACGACGCGCTCCAGCTCCTCGGCACCGTGGACGAGCGTGGTGACGTCCTCCGCGAGAGTCCGCTGCGCCTCCCGGGCCGCCGGCCGGTCGGCGACGGCCTTCTCCAGCTCGGCGATCTCGTCCCGCGTGCGGAAGGTGAACACCTTCAGGAAGCGGATCACATCACGGTCGTCGGCGTTGAGCCAGTACTGGTAGAACGCGTACGGCGAGGTGAGCGCCGGGTCGAGCCAGATGGCGCCGCCCGCGGTCTTGCCGAACTTGGTGCCGTCCGACTTGGTGATGAGCTTGCCCGTCAGAGCGTGGACGTGCGCACCCTCCACCCGGCGGATCAGGTCGACACCCGCGGTGATGTTGCCCCACTGGTCGCTGCCGCCGAGCTGGAGCGTGCAGCCGTGGCGGCGGTAGAGCTCCAGGTAGTCGTTGGCCTGAAGGATCTGGTAGCTGAACTCGGTGTAGCTCAGCCCGTCACCGCCCAGGCGGGCGGACACCGACTCCCGGGCCAGCATGCGGTTGACCGGGAAGTGCTTGCCGACGTCACGCAGGAAGTCGATGGCGGACATCTGCGCGGTCCAGTCGAGGTTGCTGACGAGTGTCGCGCCGGTCGGACCGCCGTCGAAGGAGAGGAACTTCTCCACCTGGACGCGGATGCGCGCGACCCACTCGGCGACGAGATCCGAGGAGTTGAGGGACCGCTCCGTGCTGCGGCCGCTCGGGTCTCCGATGAGGCCGGTGGCACCGCCGACAAGGCCGATCGGCCGGTGACCCGCCCGCTGGAACCGGGTGAGGATCAGCAGCGTGGCCAGGTTGCCGGCGTGCAGCGAAGGCGCGGTCGGGTCGAAGCCTCCATAAACCGTGATCGGTCCCTCGGCGAGTGCACGGCGCAGCGCGTCGGCATCGGTGGTCTGCGCGATGACGTCGCGCCATTCGAGCTCATCGAGGATGTCGGTCACGGCTCTTGACTTTCCAATGTTCGAAGGGACATATCCGTTCGTGTACACACTGCCTGATGGCGGCGCCACCGCGCCACTCGAAACCCGGGCGCCGCCTTCTCCCTCCTGGGGCGCCCCCCGGCAGGACCGTCACGGTGCCTGACGGCGGCGCGGGACGTGACGGCGGTGGGGCGAGACGGTCGGGTCGCCGTCGATCCAGAAGCGCCACGGCGTCTCCTGCGCCGAGGAGACCCCGGTGCGCGGCCCCGAGAGGATCGACGAGGTCTCGGCGGGCTCGCCCTCCAGCACCGAGAGCCGTCCCGGCACGCAGGCGTCGAGCCCGTTGTGCTCACGGGTGAAGCCCAGCGCCACCGCCAGGCGCGCGGGGCCGCGGGCGAGATCCCGCTCCGAGACGGTGCGGGCGGCACCGGCGGTCCGGCGGGCCAGGGCGACGCTGCTCCCGGCGATCACCTCTCCGGCGCGCAGCAGCACCCCGGATCCGATCTGTTCCGGCATGCACGTCAGGTTCGCGCAGAAGTGCATGCCGTAGGTGAAGTAGACGTACAGGTGACCCGGTGGCCCGAACATCACCGCGTTGCGGGGTGTCGGGCCGCGGTAGGTGTGCGAGGCCGCGTCCTGCCCCGGCAGGCCGTACGCCTCGACCTCGGTGAGGCGCACGGCGACCGGCCCGTGCACGAGCACCCGCCCCAGCAGGTCGGGGGCCACCTCGTGCGAGGGCCGGTCGAAGAAGTCACGCGGCAGCGCGGCGGACCCGGAGAGCCGGTGCCCGTCGCTCTCTCCGCCGGGCGAGGGCTCCCGCCCGGCCTGCTCTCCTCCGGCAAGCCGGGGCATCGGTCCGCGCGCGCCGGCTCCGTCAGCGGGCATCAGTTCCCGCTGGCCCAGGCGGCCTGGGTGTCGACGATCTCGCGCAGCGCGACGAGCTGGTCGCGGACCCGGTCGGGCGCCGTGCCGCCGTGCGCCTTGCGGGCGGCCAGGGCTCCGGGCACCGAGAGGACCTCACGGGAGTCGGGCGTGAAGTGCGGGGAGACCTTCGCCAGCTCCTCGTCGGTGAGCTCGTCGAACTCCTTCTCGTTGACCTGGCACCAGACCACCAGGTGCCCGACCGCCTCGTGCGCCTCGCGGAAGGGGACGCCGCGGCGGACCAGCAACTCGGCGAGGTCGGTGGCCAGCGCGAAACCGTCGGGGGCCGAAGCCTCCAGCTTGGTGGTGTTGACGCGCATGGTCGCGACCAGACCGGCCACGGCCGGCAGGACCAGCAGCAGGGTGTCGACGGAGTCGAACACCGGCTCCTTGTCCTCCTGGAGGTCGCGGTTGTAGGTCAGCGGCAGGCCCTTGAGCGTCGTCAGCAGCGACATGAGGTTGCCGATGAGACGGCCGCTCTTGCCGCGGGCGAGCTCGGCCACGTCCGGGTTCTTCTTCTGCGGCATGATCGACGAACCGGTGGAGTAGGCGTCGTCCATCTCGATCCAGCGGAACTCCTGCGAGGCCCACAGGACGATCTCCTCGCCCAGCCGCGACAGGTGGGTGCCGATCATCGCCGCGTCGAACAGGAACTCGGCGGCGAAGTCACGGTCGGCGACCGCGTCCATCGAGTTGGGTGCGGCCGAGTCGAAGCCGAGTTCCCGGGCGACCGCCTGTGGGTCGAGCGGCAGCGAGGACCCGGCCAGGGCGCCCGAGCCGAGCGGGGAGACGGCCGCCCGCCGGTCCCAGTCACGCAGCCGGTCGATGTCGCGTGCGAAGGCGTGCACGTGGGCCAGGAGCTGGTGGCCGAAGGAGACCGGCTGGGCGTGCTGCAGGTGGGTCATGCCGGGGGCGGCCGTCTCGGCGTGCTCCTCGGCCTGGCTCATCAGCGCGGTCTCCAGCTCGACCAGCCGGGACACGATGTGCCTGACGTGGTCGCGGAGGTAGAGCCGGAGGTCGGTGGCGATCTGGTCGTTGCGGCTGCGACCCGCCCTGAGCTTGCCGCCGAGTGTGCCGAGGCGCTCCAGCAGGCCGCGCTCCAGCGCGGTGTGGACGTCCTCGTCGGCGACGGTCGGCCGGAACTCGCCCGCCTTGCAGGCCCGTTCCAGGTCGTCCAGGGCCTCGAGCATCCGGGTCAGCTCGTCGTCGGTCAGCAGGTTCGCGCGGTTCAGCACCCGGGCGTGCGCGCGCGAGGCCAGCAGGTCGTACGGCACGAGCCGCCAGTCGAAGTGCACACTCACCGAGAGCCGGGTCAGAGCGTCGGCCGGACCTCCCTCGAACCGGCCGCCCCACAGCCGCATCGGCTTACCACCATCAGTCACCGTTGTCTCCTCCTCGTTCAATCCGCGACCCTAGCCCAATCAGGCCAGTCGGGCGTCCCGAGCAGCGGCGATCTTGGAGGGGAGGCTCCACAGCTCGACGAAACCCTTGGCCAGGGACTGGTCGAAGGTGTCGCCGGTGTCGTAGGTGGCGAGGTTGAAGTCGTACAGGGACGCCTCGGAGCGCCGGCCGGTGACCGTGGCCCGGCCGCCGTGCAGGGTCATCCGGATCTCGCCGGTGACCTGCTCCTGCGCCTCGGCGATGAAGGTGTCGAGGGCCCGCTTGAGCGGGGAGAACCACAGGCCGTCGTAGACCAGCTCACCCCAGCGCTGGTCCACCGACCGCTTGAAGCGGGCGAGGTCGCGCTCGACGGTGACGTTCTCCAGCTCCATGTGCGCGGTGATCAGGGTGATGGCGCCGGGGGCCTCGTAGACCTCGCGGGACTTGATGCCGACGAGCCGGTCCTCGACCATGTCGAGCCGGCCGACGCCCTGGGCGCCGGCACGCCGGTTGAGCTCCTCGATGATCTGGAACGGGGTGAGGTGCCGCCCGTCCAGCGCCACCGGGACGCCCTTGACGAAGCTGATGATGACCTCGTCGGCCTCCCGCGGCTGGGCCGGGTCGGCGGTGTAGGCGTAGACGTCCTCGATGGGGCCGTTCCAGATGTCCTCCAGGAAGCCGGTCTCGACGGCCCGGCCCCAGATGTTCTGGTCGATCGAGTAGGGGTTCTTCTTGTTGGTCTCGATCGGCAGGTGCTTCTCCTCGGCGTAGGCGATCGCCTTGTCCCGCGTCCACGCGTAGTCGCGGGCGGGGGCGATGACCTTGAGCTCGGGGAAGAGCGCGGCCAGGCCGGCCTCGAAGCGGACCTGGTCGTTGCCCTTGCCGGTGCAGCCGTGCGCGACGTGGGTGCCGCCGAACTCCTTGGCCGCGGCGGCCAGGTGCTTGACGATGAGCGGCCGGGAGAGGGCGGAGACCAGCGGGTAGCGGTCCATGTAGAGGGCGTTGGCCTGCAGGGCGGGCACGCAGAAGTCGGCGGCGAACTCCTCGCGGGCGTCCACGACGACGGACTCCACGGCGCCGCAGTCGATGGCCCGCTTGCGGATGACCTCCATGTCCTCACCGCCCTGGCCGACGTCGATGGCCACCGCGATGACCTCGGCGCCGGTCTTCTCGGCGAGGAAGGGAATGGCAACGGAGGTGTCGAGGCCGCCGGAGAAGGCGAGTACGACCCGGTCAGTCATGATTGGTATCTCCAGAGTCTTCGTTCGTCACAGGTGTCAGATGGTGCCAGGGTCGCCCGCCGGAGCGGGCTGAATACGTCGGTCGGCGTGGCGGAGCAGCGCCTCGGCGACCGAGGCGCCGCCCATCGGGTCGCGGCTGATGACGAGGATGGTGTCGTCTCCGGCGACCGTGCCGAGGATCGACTCCCAGTCGGCGTGGTCGATGGCCGAGGCGAGGAACTGCGCGGCTCCCGGCGGTGTGCGGACGATGACGAGGTTGGCGGACGCCTCGGCGGCGACGAGCAGTTCCTCGGCGATGCGCCTGAGCCTGGCGTCGGGGGACTCCCCGGAGCCCAGGCGGGTCAGCGGGATCCGGCCGCCGCCCTCGCCCGGCAGGGCGTAGACGAGCGAGCCGTCCTCGGCGCGGAGCTTGAGCGCACCCAGTTCGTCCAGGTCGCGGGAGAGGGTCGCCTGGGTGACCTCGACGCCGCTCTCCAGCAGGAGCTTGGCGAGCTCCGGCTGGGACCGCACGGGCTGGCGTTGCAGCAGGTCGGCGATCCGGGCCTGGCGGGCGACCTTGGTCATCGGGATCTTCATGCCGACTCCCCCGCGGCCCCGGAGGCCGAGACCAGCCAGTGCAGCAGCGCCTTCTGGGCGTGCAGCCGGTTCTCCGCCTGGTCCCAGACCAGGCTCCGCGGGCCGTCGAGGACCTCGGCGGAGATCTCCAGGTCGCGGTAGGCGGGCAGGCAGTGCAGGACGACCGCTCCGGGGGCGGCCAGGCTCATCAGCTCGGCGTTGACCTGGAAGGGCGTCAGGTCGGCGATCCGCTGCTCCTTGCCGTCCTGGCCCATCGAGACCCAGGTGTCGGTGGCGATCACGTCGGCTCCGGCTGCGGCCTCGGCCGCGTCGGACAGCACGGTGACCGACCCGCCGGTGCCCGCGGCGACCTCGGCCGCGCGCCGGAGGATCGCCGGGTCGGGGTGGTAACCGGCCGGGGCGGCGACCCGGACGTGCATGCCGGCGACGGCGCCGCCGAGCAGGTAGGAGTGGGCCATGTTGTTGGCGCCGTCGCCGAAGTAGGCCAGGGTGAGCCCGGCGGTCCGGCCGAAGTGCTCCCGGACTGTCTGCAGGTCGGCGAGGATCTGGCAGGGGTGGAACTCGTCGGTCAGCGCGTTGACCACGGGCACCGAGGAGACGGAGGCCATGGCCTCGATCCTCTCCTGTCCGGCGGTCCGCCACACGATGGCGCTCACCTGGCGCTCCAGGACCCGGGCGGTGTCCTCGATCGACTCGCCCCGGCCCATCTGGGACGCCCCGGCGTCGAGGATCAGCGGCAGACCGCCCAGCTCGCCGATGCCGGCGGCGAACGAGACGCGGGTCCGGGTGGACGGCTTGTCGAAGAGCACGGCGACGGTCTGCGGACCGGCGAAGGGACGGTAGCCGAAGCGGTCCTTCTTCATGGCCTCGGCCAGGTCGAGCACCCGGGCCTGCTCGGCGGGCGACAGGTCGTCGTCCTTGAGGAAGTGCCTGACGGGCACCCGGGGGGTGTGGTCACCGGACATCGGCGGCCTCGTCGAGGATCGCGGGGAGCGCGGCCACGAAGGACGCGATCTCCGATGAGGTGATCACCAGCGGGGGTGCGAGCCGTACCGCGTCGGGCTGCAGGGCGTTGACCAGGAACCCGGCCCGCTGCGCGGCGGCCTGGACCTGTGCGGCGCGCTCGGCGGTCAGCACCAGGGCCAGCCACAGGCCGCGTCCGCGGACGCCGGCGAGGAGCGGGTGGTCGATCGCGGTGATTCCGGCGGCGAGCTCGGCGCCGACGGTGCGGACGTGCTCCAGCAGGCCGTCGCCGTCGATCGTGTCCAGCACGGCGAGCGCGGCGGCGGCCGAGACGGGGTTGCCGCCGAAGGTGGAGCCGTGGTCACCCTTGGCGAAGACGGTGGCCGCGGCGCCGAAGCCGATGCAGGCGCCGATCGGCAGGCCGCCGCCCAGGCCCTTGGCCAGGGTGAGCACGTCGGGCACGACGCCCTCGTACTGGTGGGCGAACCAGTGGCCGGTGCGGCCGATCGCCGACTGGATCTCGTCGGCCACCAGCAGCGCGCCCGCGGCGTCGCAGATCTCCCTGGCGGCGGTGAAGTAGCCGTCCGGCGGGGGCACGACCCCGGCCTCGCCCTGGGTGGGCTCCAGGAAGACCGCGGCGCACTCCTCGGTGACCGCGTTCTTCAGCGCGTCGGCGTCGCCGTACGGGACGAACCGGACATCGACCGGGAACGGGCCGAACGGGTCGCGGATGGAGCGCTTGCCGGTCAGGGCGAGCGCGCCGAGGGTGCGGCCGTGGAAGGAGTTCTCCGCCGCCACGAAGTAGGTGCGGCCGCGTTCCTTGCCGTACTTGATGGCGAGTTTGAGCGCCGCCTCGTTCGCCTCTGTGCCGGAGTTGGTGAAGAGCACCTTGGCCGGGGCACGGAGCAGGCCGAGCAGCCGCTCGGCGAGCAGCACCTCGGGCTCGTGCAGGAACAGGTTGCTGGTGTGCGCGAGGGTGGCGACCTGCCGGGAGACGGCGCCGACCAGGGCGGGGTGGCCGTGGCCGAGCGAGCTGACCGCGATGCCGCCGATCATGTCGAGGTAGCGGCGGCCGTCGGCGTCCCAGACCCGTGAGCCCTCGCCGCGGGCCAGCGCCACCGGGGGCACCCCGTAGTTCGGCATGAGGGCGGTCTCGAAGCGCCTGGCGAGCGCCTCTCCGTTGGGACTGTCGTGCGGGCTCACTCGTCGTTCCCCTTCAGTTGCGCGGTGGCGGTCAGCCGCCGCGTGACCGGTTTCGGCACCGCCACCGCCCGGGGGGCGTCCGGCAGCACCATCGTCCCGACGCCCTCGTCGGTGAAGATCTCCAGCAGCACCGAGTGGGGCACCCTGCCGTCGAGCACGTGCGCCTGGGGCACGCCGCCGCGGACGGCGGTCAGGCAGGCCTCCATCTTGGGCACCATGCCGCTGGACAGGGTCGGCAGCAGTTTCTCCAGCTCGGTGGCGGAGAGCCGGTCGACGACCTCGTTCTCGCCGTCCCCGGCGCCGGGACGCCAGTCGCGGTACAGGCCCTCGACGTCGGTCAGGACGATCAGCTTGGACGCCTGGAGCGCCACGGCGAGCGCGGCGGCGGCGGTGTCGGCGTTGACGTTGTAGACGGTGCCGTCGTCGCTGCGGGCGACCGAGGAGATCACCGGGATGCGTCCGTCGTCCAGCAGTGCCCTGACCGCGCCCGCCTCGACGTTGACGATCTCGCCGACCTGGCCGATGTCCACGCTGACGCCGTCGACGACCGCGTGCTTGCGGACCGCGGTGAACAGGTGGGCGTCCTCGCCGGACATGCCGATCGCGAACGGCCCGTGCCGGTTGATCAGGCCCACCACGTCGCGGTTGACCTGGCCGACGAGGACCATCCTGACGACCTGCATGGCCTCGGGGGTGGTGACCCGGAGGCCGGCGGTGAAGGTGGACTCGATGCCGAGCCGGTCGAGCTGGGTGTTGATCTGCGGGCCGCCGCCGTGCACGACGACGGGCCGCAGGCCCGCGTAGCGCAGGAAGACGACGTCCTCGGCGAACTTCTCGCGCAGGTGCTCCTCGGTCATCGCGTTGCCGCCGTACTTGATGACGACGGTCGCGCCGTGGAACCCGGCGAGCCAGGGCAGCGCCTCGATCAGGGTCGCGGCCTTCTTCAGGGCCTCGGCACGCCTCATGACGAGTACGCCGAGTTCTCGTGGACGTACTCGGCGGTGAGGTCGGTGGTGTGGATCGTCGCGGAGTGCGGGCCGGCCGACAGGTCGATGGTGATCGTCACGTCGCGCGGGGCGAGGTCGACCTTGGAGCGGTCGTCGCCCGCGGCGCCGCCCCGGCAGATCCAGATGCCGTTGATGGCCACGTTGAGCCGGTCGGGCTCGAAGACGGCGTCGGTGGTGCCGACGGCCGACAGCACCCGGCCCCAGTTGGCGTCCTCGCCGTGGATGGCGCACTTGAGGAGGTTCGAACGGGAGACGGCGCGGCCGACGGTGACGGCGTCGTCCTCGGAGGCCGCGCCGACGACCTCGATGGCGATCGCCTTGGAGGCGCCTTCGGCGTCGAGCAGCAGCTGGCGGGCGAGGTCGGCGCAGACGGCGTGGACGACCTGCTCGAACTCGGCGAGGCCGGGGACGACGCCGGAGGCGCCGCTGGCCAGCAGCAGCACCGTGTCGTTGGTGGACATGCACCCGTCGGTGTCGAGCCGGTCGAAGGTGGCCCTCGTCGCCTTGCGAAGCGCCGCGTCGAGCGCTTCGGCGGGCAGGTCGGCGTCGGTGGTGATCACGCAGAGCATGGTGGCGAGGCCGGGGGCGAGCATGCCCGCCCCCTTGGCCATGCCGCCGACCATGTAGCCGCCGTCGCCCTTCCTGAAGGAGATCTTGGAGACGGTGTCGGTGGTGCGAATGGCGTCGGCGGCGGCCAGACCGCCGTCCCTGGCGAGCTGGGAGAGCGCGAGGTCGACCCCGTCGAGGAGCGCGTCCATCGGCAACCGCTCGCCGATCAGGCCGGTGGAGCAGACCGCGATCTCCCCGGCCGAGTCGTCCAGCGCCTCGGCGACCTTCTCCGCGGTGGCGTGGGTGTCCTGGAAGCCGAGCGGGCCGGTGCAGGCGTTGGCGCCGCCGGAGTTGAGGACGACCGCGTGGACCCGCCCGCCGGAGAGCACCTGCGCCGACCACAGGACCGGCGCGGCCTTGACACGGTTGGCGGTGAAGACACCGGCGGCGGCGCGGGAGGGGCCGTCGTTGACGATCAGGGCCAGGTCACGGGCGCCGCCGGACTTGATCCCGGCTGCGACGCCCGCGGCCCGGAAGCCGAGGGGGGCGGTCACGCTCATGGGGCGACTCCGTTGAGAGGAAGACCGAGCTCTTCTGGCAGGCCGAGGGCGAGGTTGGCGCTCTGGATCGCGCCTCCCGCCGTGCCCTTGGTCAGGTTGTCGATGGCGATGACGGCGACGACGCGTCCGGCGCGCTCGTCCAGGGTGATCTGGAGGGCGGCGGTGTTGGCGCCGAGGGTCATCGAGGTGGCGGGCCAGTGGCCCTCGGGCAGCAGCCGCAGGAACGGCTCGTCCTTGGTGGCGAGCTCGTACGCCTCGCGCAGGGCCCCGGAGGTGACGCCCGGCTTGGCGGGGGCGGTGCAGGTGGCGAGGATGCCGCGGCTCATCGGCGCGAGCACGGGCGTGAAAGAGACGGTGACCGGTTCACCCGCCAGCGGGGACAGGTTCTGCTCCATCTCGGGGGTGTGCCGGTGCACGCCGCCCACGCCGTACGCGCTGACGGAGCCCATCACCTCGCTGCCGAGCAGGTTGGGCTTGGGCGCCCGGCCCGCGCCGCTGGTGCCGCTGGCGGCGACCACGACGACGTCGGGCTCGACAAGGCCCGCGGCGAAGGCGGGGAACATCGCCAGGGTGACGGAGGTCGGATAGCAGCCGGGGACGGCGATCCTGCGGGCGGCGCGCAGTCTCTCGCGCTGGCCGGGCAGCTCCGGCAGGCCGTAGGGCCAGGTCCCGGCGTGGGCGCCGCCGTAGAAGTGCTCCCAGGCCGCGGGGTCGGCGAGCCGGAAGTCGGCGCCGCAGTCGACGACCAGGGTGTCGTCGCCGAGTTCCTCGGCGACGGCGGCGGACTGGCCGTGCGGGAGGGCGAGGAAGACGAGGTCGTGACCGCGCAGGTTGTCCGGGGTGGTCGCCAGCAGGGGCCGGTCGGCCAGCGGGGCCAGGTGGGGCTGGTGGGCGCCGAGCACGCTGCCGGCGTTCGAGCCCGCGGTCAGCGCGCCGATCTCGATGCCGGGGTGGGAGAGCAGCAGGCGCAGGAGCTCACCTCCGGCGTAGCCGCTGGCACCCGCGATCGCCGCTTTCATCCGCCCCCCGGTTTCTGCATAGTCATGCAATCTTGCTCATGGACTTACTGGAGAGATTATGCATTGCCTGGGATTTTCATGCAAGCCGGCTCTTCGCCGCTCGCCACGCACGATTCAGCGCGCACGGGTCGGCATGCAGGACACGACCCGCCGCCTCGGCGCGCGGGACCCGGCGCCCGGGACTCGGCAGGCGGACTCTCCCCCGGCGGACTCGGCGCCCGGGACGCAGCGGGCGGGACGGGCCGCGCGGGAGCGGTTCACCCGGAAACCGGGAGACGGAAGAAGTCCTCCGGTTCCGCAGCGCCCCTGTTGCACGTACCTACCGGTCGGTATCGTGACCTTTCCGGCCCTCTTCGCCCCGGGAGTACGAACGAATGACTGTCGGCAATGACGAGGTCCAGGCCCGGCTCACCGGTCCCGGACAGCTTTTCGAGATGGAAGAGGTCACCAGCCGCGGCACCACCGTCAGGACCTGGAAGCACGCCCCCCGCGACTTCCGGGCCCTGCTGGAGGTGAGCCGCCTCCACGGTGACAAGGTCTTCCTGACCTACGACGACGAGCACCTCACCTACGAGGAACACTTCCGCCGGGCGGCCACGCTCGCGCACCGGCTGGTGGACGACTACGGGGTGGCCAAGGGCGACCGGGTGGCCATCGCGATGCGCAACTACCCCGAATGGGTGATCGCCTTCTCCGCGGCGCTGGCCGCCGGGGCCGTCGCCGTGCCCCTCAACGCCTGGTGGACCGCGCAGGAGCTGGAGTACGGGTTGTCGGACTCCGGGGCGAAGGTGGTGATCGCCGACGGCGAGCGGGCGCCCGCGCTCGCCGGAACCGGTCCCGCCCTGATCGTGACGCGCGGCGAGACACCCGGGGGAGCCCGTTCCTTCGCCGACGTACTCGGCGAGGTGACGGCGGACGTGACCCTGCCGCCGGTCGACCTCTCCCCGGAGGACCCGGCCACGATCTTCTACACCTCGGGCACGACCGGCCGGCCCAAAGGCGCGCTCGGCAGCCACCGCAACCTCGGGCAGTCCCCCATGACCGTCTCCTACAGCATCCTGCGCAGCGTCGCACGGGAGGGCAGGGACCCCGCGGCGACGGCGGGACAGCGGCGCGTCACCCTGCTGACCGTGCCGCTCTTCCACGTCACCGGCTGCTTCGCGGTGATGACCACCACCATGTTCACCGGGGGCGGCCTGGTGCTGATGTACAAGTGGGACCCGGGCCGCGCGCTGGAGCTGATCGAACGCGAGAAGATCACCGGAATCAGCGGCGTGCCCACCAACGTCTGGCAGCTGTTATCCCACCCCGACCTGGACAAGTACGACATCTCCAGCCTGAGTGCCCTCGGCTACGGTGGAGCGCCCGCCCCGCCGAAACTGCTGGAGCGCATCACCGAGCAGCTGGCCGGGCGGGCCCCCTCCAACGGGTACGGCATGACCGAGACCACCGCCCTGGCCATCGGCAACAGCGGCACCGACTACTACGCCAAACCCGACAGCGTCGGCCTGCCGATGGCCGTCGTCGACGTGAGGATCACCGACCCGTCCGGGCGGGAGCTTCCGGCCGGCGAGGTCGGCGAGCTGTGCCTGCGCGGGCCCAACGTCATCCTCGGCTACTGGAACCGCCCCGAGGCCACCGCCGAGACCTTCGTCGACGGCTGGCTGCACACCGGCGACCTGGCCAGGGTCGACGAGGAGGGGTTCGTGTTCATCGTGGACCGCGCCAAGGACATGGTCATCCGCGGCGGCGAGAACGTCTACTGCGCCGAGGTGGAGGCCGCGCTGTTCGAGCACCCGGCGGTCGAGGACGCGGCGGTGATCGGCATCCCGCACGACGAGCTGGGCGAGGAGGTCGGCGCGGTGGTGCGGCTGTCGTCCCCGGCCGGACCGGAGGAACTGCAGGCGTTCCTGCGGGAGCGGATCGCGGCGTTCAAGATCCCGGTCCGGTTCTGGATCCGCGAGGAGGAACTCCCCCGCAATCCCGGCGGCAAGATCCTCAAGACTCGCCTGCGCAGGGAGGTCCTCGGCGCCTGACGCTCCGGTGGCGACCCGCCGGGAAAACCGTTTGCTCCCGTGCGGGTCATCGCCGAAACTGGCTGTTCGTGCCCGAGAAGACCGATCGCTCACTCAAGACCCTGGCCCGCCATCTGGCGATGGACCTCAGCCCGCTGCGCGACTCCCGCGACTTCCGGCTGCTGTTCGCCTCCGGACTGGTCACGATGTTCGGCACCTTCCTCACCCTGGTCGCGGTCCCGCTGCAGATGAAACAGCTCACCGGCTCGGAACTGGCCGTCGGCCTGGTCAGCGCGGCCGAGTTCGTGCCCATGGTGGTGTGCGGGCTCTGGGGCGGGGCGATCGCCGACGCCCTCGACCGGCGGAAGATCATCCTTTACACCGAGGTCGGGCTCTGCCTGACCGTCGCCGCCCTGATGGTCAACGCGTTGCTTCCCCGGCCGCAGGTCTGGGTGCTGTACGTGGTCGGCGCGCTCTCCGCTGCGCTGGGCAGCCTGCAACGGCCCAGCCTGGAGGCGCTGATGCCCCGCGTGGTCCGGCACGACCAGCTCGCCGCCGCCACCGCGCTGAACGCCTTCCGGTGGAACGTGGGCGCCATCGTCGCCCCGGGCCTGAGCGGCCTCATCGCCGCCTGGTACGGGGTGGGCGTCGCCTACGGGGTCAACGTGGTGACGTTCCTGGTCTCGCTGGCGCTGCTCTGGCTGGTCACGTCGCCGCCGCAGTCCGAGGACGCTCCCCCGGCCTCGCTCAGGTCGCTCGTCGAGGGCGTCCGGTACGCGGTGGGCCGCCCCGATCTCATGGGCACCTACCTGGTCGACATCGCCGCGATGGTCTTCGCCTTCTCCACCGCGCTGTACCCGTTCCTCGCCGACGAGATGCGCTCCCCCGAGTCGCTGGGCCTGTTCTTCTCCGCCTCGGCCGTGGGCTCCCTGATCGCCTCGGTCACCTCCGGATGGACCGGCCGCGTCCACCGGCACGGCCTGGGAGTGATCGTCGCGGCGGTCGTGTGGGGCGCGGCGGTGGCGCTGGCCGCCCTCATGCCCACCGTCTGGGGGGTTCTGGCCTTCCTCGCCGTCGCCGGGGCCGCCGACATGATCAGCGGTGTCTTCCGGGCGACCATCTGGAACCAGACCATCCCCGACGAGCTGCGGGGCCGCCTGGCCGGTATCGAGTTGCTCTCCTACACCAGCGGCCCGATGCTCGGCAACGCCAGGGCCGGTCTGATGGCCCACCTCGGCGGGACCCGTTTCTCCCTGGGGGCGGGCGGCGTGCTCTGCGTGGGGGCGGTGGCCGCGATGGCGGGGCTGCTGCCGGCCTTCCGCCGCTACGACGCCCGCACCGACGAGCACGCGATCAGGGAACGGGCTCGCAGGGAGGAAGTCGCCGGCGCCTGACGCCGCCCCTTCTCCGGACGGCCGGCCCTCCCCCTGGCAGGGCCGTCGCCTTCTCCCGGCAAGAGCCGGGCGTCAGTCGACCTCGCGCCAGCCGTCGTAGTCGTCGGCGAGAGCCTCGAGACGGGCCACGACCTCGCGGGGAAGCTCGTCGTCCGGGTCCTCGACGACGACGAGCCACTGGGCGTCCTCGGCGTCGTCCTCACCGGCGAGGGCCTCCCTGACCACGGACGGCTCGATGTCCGGGAACTCCTCGGCCACGGTCTCCGCGACCTCCTCGGCGTCGTCACGGCCGCCGAACACCAGCAGGTGTCTCATCTCCCCTCCCGCAGTGGAGATCGTGCTCGCCCGAGAGCCCCGGCGGCGGTGCCGCCGGGGCTCTCGGGCCTGGATGGATCAGACGCCGCGGAGCTGGGCGCCGGTACGCTCGCCCGCCAGGGCCACGGCCGCATCACGGGCCGCGGTGGTCTCCTCGACGGTGAGCGTGCGGTCGGGCGCCCGGAACCGCAGCGAGTACGCCAGCGACTTCCTGCCCTCGCCGACCTGGGCACCGGTGTAGACGTCGAACAGCCGGATCGACTCCAGCAGCTCGCCCGCCCCCTCGCGCAGTGCGGCCTCCACCGGGGCGACCGGGGTCGCCGCGTCGACGACCAGCGCCACGTCCTGGGTCGCGACGGGGTAGGCGGAGATCACCGGTGTCTCCACCGGGCCGGGCAGCAGCGGCAGCAGCCGGGTCAGCTCCAGCTCCATCGCGCAGGTACGCGGCGGCAGGCCGTACGCCTCGACGACGCGCGGGTGCAGCTCACCGGCGTGACCGACGAGCACGTCCCCGGCGTAGAGCGCGGCGCAGCGCCCCGGATGCCAGGGCTCGTGGCGGTCGGCGCGGACCTCGACGTCGACGCCCGCCTCACGGGCCACCGTACGGGCCGCCTCCACCGCGTCGGCCCAGTCGGCCCTGCGGCCCCGGCCCCACCAGCCGGAGGGCTGGAACTCCCCGGCCAGCACCGCCCCGACCCGGACCGGCTGCGCGGGCAGCGCGGACTCGATCGAGGCGAGCTCCTCCTCCTCGGGCCTGCGGTGCACACCGAGCACCGGGGCGACCGCGGGAGCGTCCGGCGAGGGCCGGTAGACCAGGCCCGTCTCGAACAGCGCCACGTCGGCGAAACCGCGGCCCACGTTGCGGACCAGCGTCTTGAGCAGGCCGGGCAGCAGAGTGGTCCGCATCAGCGGCTCGTCCTCGCTGAGCGGGTTGGCCAGCCGTACGGCCACCCGGCGCGGATCGTCGGCCGGCAGTTGCAGGTTGTCGAAGTCGCGTTCGCCGTTGAACGGGTAGGCGAGGATCTCCACGTAACCCGCGGCGGCCAGGGCACGGCCCACCCGGCGGCGCAGGCGCTGGCTCTCGGTGAGGCCGGCGCCCGCCGGGGCGGCGGGCAGGACCGAGGGCAGATTCTCGTAGCCCTCAAGCCTGATGACCTCCTCGGCGAGGTCGTTCGGGTCGGTGAGATCGGGCCGCCACGAAGGCACGGTGACCGTCAGCACGTCGTCGCCGGCGACCACGAGCCGGGCGGCGATCTCCTCGGCGGGGGTGCGCTCGCCCGCCCCGGCGGTACCGGGCGCCGGCGTGCCGCTCTCGACCGTGCAGCCGACCTGCTCCAGGCGGCGGACGACCGTCTCGCGGTCGTAGACCGTGCCGGCGACCCTGCCGGGGTAGTCGCTCGGGATGGCGATGCGGACCGGCTCGACCGCCACCTCGGCGTGCGTGACACCCGGCTGGATCTCGCCGCCGCCCAGTTCGGCCAGGAGCCGGGCCGCGCGCCAGGACGCGTACAGCGGCAGCTCGCGGTCGACGCCACGTTCGAAACGCTTGGACGCCTCGCTGACCAGGTTGTGGCGGCGCGACATGCGCGCGACGCCGCTGGGCGAGAAGTGGGCGGCCTCGATCACGATGTCCGTCGATGCGCCGGAGATCTCGGTGTGCAGGCCGCCCATCGTGCCGGCCAGCGAGATCGCCCCCGACGCGTCGGCGATCAGGACGTCCTCGGGGTGGAGAGCGCGCACCACATGGTCGAGCGTCTCCAGCTTCTCTCCCGGCTCGGCCCGGCGCACGACGATGTCTCCGCTCAACCTGGCGGCGTCGAAGGCGTGCAGCGGCTGACCGAGCTCCAGCATGACGTAGTTGGTGACGTCCACGGCCAGCGAGACCGGACGCATCCCGGCGCGCTGGAGCCGGACGCGCATCCACAGCGGGCTCTGCGCCGACGGGTCGAAACCGCGGATCTCGCGCAGCACGAAACGGTCGCACGCCGACGGGTCGGCGATCGAGGCCGGATAGGCCGGGCCGGTACCCGCGGGCGGGGAGACGTCGGCCGGGTCGACGAAGGCCGTCCCGAAGGCGACGGCGGCCTCGCGGGCCACACCCCGGATGGACAGCGCGTAGCCGATGTCCGGGGTGATCTCCAGCTCCAGCACGTCGTCGCGCAGGCCGAGCAGCTCGACCACGTCGGCGCCGATCGGGGTGTCCGCGGGCAGCACGAGGATGCCGGGCGAGGAGTCGGTGACGCCGAGTTCGGCCTCCGAGCAGATCATGCCGTCGGACAGCCTGCCGTAGGTCTTTCGGGAGGCGATCTCGAAACCACCCGGCAGCACGGCGCCGGGCAGCGCGACCGGGACGCGGTCGCCGGCCTCGAAGTTGACGGCGCCGCACACGATCTCGCGCGGCGCGGCCTCCCCCACCTCGACCCGGCAGTGCCGGATCGGCTTCTTGAAGCCCTGCAGCTCCTCGATGGCGAGCACCTCGCCCACCACCACGTTCTTGATGTCGTGGCCGTAGGAGGTGACGGACTCGAGCTTGAGCCCGGCCGCGGTGAGCCTGTCGGCGATCTCGTGCGGGGTGACGGCGGGGAGATCGACGTACTCCCGCAGCCATGAAAGCGGGACCTTCATCAGACCTCCATTCCGAACGGAAGGGTGAAGCGGACGTCACCCTCGACCATGTCGCGCATGTCCTCGGCGTTGTGCCGGAACATCAGGGTGCGCTCGACGCCCATGCCGAAGGCGAACCCGCTGTAGCGTGAGGGGTCGACCCCGCAGGCGACGAGCACCCGCGGGTTGACCATCCCGCAGCCGCCCCACTCGATCCAGCCCTCCGACTTACAGGTGCGGCAGGGCGGGTTGCCGGGCAGCGCGGAGGCGCCCCGGCAGACGAAGCACCGCAGGTCCATCTCCGCCGAGGGCTCGGTGAACGGGAAGTAGTTGGGACGGAACCTGGTGGTGATGCCCTCGCCGAACATGACCTCGGCGAACCGGTCGAGGGTGCCCTTCAGGTGGGCCATGGTGAGGCCCTCGTCGACCGCCAGCCCCTCGACCTGGTGGAAGACGGGGGTGTGCGTGGCGTCCAGCTCGTCGGTGCGGAACACCTTGCCCGGGGAGATCACATAGACCGGGAGGCTCCGGCTGAGCAGCGCGCGGATCTGCACCGGGGAGGTCTGGGTGCGCAGCACCTTGCCCGAGTCGACCGACTCCACGAAGAACGTGTCGTGCTCGGAACGCGCCGGGTGGTCGGTGGAGATGTTCAGCGCGTCGAAGTTGAACCACTCCCCCTCCAGCTCGGGCCCCTCCGCGACCTCGTAGCCCATGGCGACGAAGGCGTCGGCGATGCGCTCCTGGAGCGTGGTCAGCGGGTGCCTGGCCCCACGGGGAACGCGGCCGGACGGCAGCGTGACGTCGACGGTCTCCTCGACGAGGACCCGCTCGTCGCGCTCGGCCTCCAGCTGCGCCTGACGCTCGCCGAGAGCGTCGGCGATGGCTTTGCGGGCGCCGCCGACGCGCTTGCCCGCCTCGGCGCGGGCGGCCGGCGGCAGCACGCCGATCTCACGGTTGGCCAGGGCTATCGGTGACCGGTCACCGGCGTGCGCGAGACGCACCTGCTTGAGTTCGTCGAGATCCCGCGCCGCCTTGATGGCGTCGAGCGCGTCGGCCTGCATGCGCGCCACCTCGTCGGCGTGCAGCGGGGTCACCTCGACCGGGTCGTAGTTTGACAAGAGAGGGCTCCGAATCCAGGGCTTGGGCGGGCATGAGTCTAGTCGGGTGAGCCCACCGGCCTGCATTCGCGCTCAGGCGAAGTCAGGGGTGCCGGTGGGCACCATAAATCGAAACTCGGCCCCGCCTTCGGGCCCGCGCCGCACGGAGATGGTGCCGCCGTGGGCCTCGATCAGCCCCTTGACGATGAACAGGCCGAGCCCGGTGCCGCCGCGGCGGCGGGCGTTTCCCCGCCAGAACTGCCGGAAGACGCGCGTGACCAGCTCGGGCGGGATGCCCTCTCCCTGGTCTCGGACGGACACGGTCACTCCCAGCTCGTTCGGCTCGACGACTATTGTCACCGTACCGCGCCCGTGCCGCACCGCGTTTTCCATCAGGTTGGACAGCACCTGATCTATTTTGTCCTGGTCGAGCCAGGTCTCGGGGAGCTCGCCGCGCACCTCGAGCCGGAAGCGGTCCTCCGGCTCGCCGGCGGCGACCCGCCCAGTGATGATCTTGTGGATTCTGGCCGGGATGTCGACGACCTGGCGGTGGATCTCCAACCGCCCGGACTCGATGCGGGAGACGTCGAGCAGCTCGGTGATCAGCCGGGTCACCCGGTCGGCGTCGGCGTTGACCGTCTCGAGCATGACCAGTTTCTGGTCGTCGGTGAAACGGGTCCACTTGGCCAGCAGCGTGGCGGTGAACCCCTTGACGCTGGTCAGCGGGGAGCGCAGCTCGTGGGCGACCGTGGAGACCAGGTCGGCGCGGCTGCGCTCCAGGCGGGCGCGGGCGCCGGCGTCGCGCAGCGTGATGACCACCCGGACGACCCGGCCGCCCCGTTCGGGCTCGCGCACCAGGCGGGCGGCCACGAGCATCTCCTGCCCCGCGGGAGTGCGTAACGGCAGCTCGGGCTGGCGGGTGCGGCTGGACAGCCCTCCGTAAGGATCGAGCCACTTCCACCAGTCGCGCCCGTCGTGGTCACGGAAGGAGAACACGTCGCGCACGTGGCCGCCGACGGCCTGCTCCCGGGTGACACCGGTCAGGCGCGTGGCGGCCCGGTTGACGGTCAGCACGTGACCGTCCCGGTCGGTCACCACGAGACCGTCAGGAAGATCGTCAACGTCGATCACAGACGCGGGACGAGCCCTCCGCTCGCCGGTGTGTTCGCCGTGCACGACCCCGCCTCCTCGACGCTACAAGGCCGACAATAGCGGGTTTCCCGTGTCGTACGGCAGCCTCGGCGCCGGGCGGCTTCACCCGAGGACGGAACCGATGCGCTGAGATCGGGCAGATGCGTACAGACAGACCGCCGCCGCGGTCGCGAGGTTCAGACTCTCGGCCCGGCCGTAGATCGGCACCCGGACGACCTCGTCGGTCAGCCGGAGGATCTCCTCTGGCAGCCCCCACGCCTCGTTGCCGAACACCCAGGCGGTCGGAGCCGACAGGTCGACGTCGTCGAGGGTCCGGTCACCCGCGCCGTCGGCCGCCAGCACCCGCAGGCCCGACTCCTTCAGCCGCTCGACCGCCCGGGAGACCGGCACGCCCGTGGAGACCGGGAGATGGAACAGGCTGCCCGCGCTGGCCCGCACGCACTTGCCGTTGTAGGGGTCGACCGAGGCGTCGGTGAAGACCACCGAGTCGGCGCCGGCGGCGTCCGCCGTGCGCAGCACGGTGCCGGCGTTGCCGGGGTCGCGGACGTGGGCGAGCACCGCCACCAGCCTGGCGTCGGCGGTCACGGCGGTCTCCAGCGGCACGTGCACGAAACGGCACACGGCCAGCAGCCCCTGCGGGGTGACGGTCTGCGCCAGCTCCGCCATGACCTCACCGCTGGCGCGGAACACGGGCGCCCCCGCGGCGGTGGCCGCGGCGACGATGTCGGCGTGCCGCAGTTCGGCCTCGGCGGTGGCGAACAGCTCCACCACCACACCGTCCAGCGTCAGCGCCTCGCGGACCGCCTGCGGTCCCTCGGCGAGGAAGGAGCGGTCGCGATCGCGGAACGCCCGCTTGGTCAGCCGCCTGGCCGCCTTGACACGCGGCGACTTGATGTTGGTCAGCTCGGACCCGGCCATGCCACTCCCCCAGGAAATGCGATGCGGCCCACAGCGTGATCGCTGCGGGCCGCACGGCTCGTCAGTTTCCGGCTCAGCCGGCGACCGGCGCGTTCACGTCGGCCGGGAGCGCCTTCTTGGCTGCCTCGACCAGCGTCGCGAACGTCGCGGCGTCGTTCACCGCGAGGTCGGCGAGGATCTTACGGTCGACCTCGATGGAGGCCAGCCGCAGACCCTGGATGAGCCGGTTGTAGGTGATGCCGTTCTGGCGGGCGGCGGCGTTGATCCGCTGGATCCAGAGACGGCGGAAGGTGCCCTTGCGGTCCTTGCGGTCGCGGTAGGCGTAGGTCATCGAGTGGAGCATCTGCTCCTTGGCCTTGCGGTACAGCCTGGAGCGCTGCCCCCGGTACCCCTTCGCCCGCTCGAGAACGACCTTGCGCTTCTTCTTGGCGTTGATCGCCCGCTTCACGCGTGCCATGTGTATCTATCTCCCCGGGGGCCGTTACTTCGCGAGCAGCTTCTTGATCTTCTTCGAGTCGGCGTCGGAGAGCACGACCTCGGGCTTGAGACGACGCGTCAACTTCGACGACTTCCACTCGTTGTAGTGCGCGCGGTTGGCGCGACGGCGCACGAGCTTGCCGGACCCCGTGAGCCGGAACCGCTTCTTCGCACCGCTGTGCGTCTTCATCTTCGGCATCTCAGCCGTCTCTCCCTCGATCGCGCCGATGTCCCGGGCCGGTCACCCGAGTCAAGGGCATGCCTGACTGCGAGACCGGACCCGGTCTCGGCTTCGTCTCGCGACTGCCTGAGTGTTCAGGCTATGCGAGTCACTCCTGCGGAGCGGACACCGTCTCTTCGACGGACGCCTCGTCACCCGAGGAGCTCTCGTCCTGTCGCACCTTGGCCGCGGCCTTCTCAGCCTTGGCCTCGGCCTTCTTCTTGTGCGGGCCGATCACCATGATCATGTTTCGGCCGTCCTGCTTGGGCTGGGACTCGACGAAGCCCAGCTCCGTCACGTCCTCCGCCAGCCTCTGCAAGAGCCGGAAACCCAGCTCGGGCCGGGACTGCTCCCGCCCGCGGAACATGATCGTGACCTTGACCTTGTCACCGGCCTTGAGGAACCGCACCACGTGACCCTTCTTGGTCTCGTAGTCGTGCGGGTCGATCTTCGGCCGGAGCTTGATCTCCTTGATGATCGTGTACGCCTGGTTACGGCGCGCCTCGCGTGCCTTCATCGCGGACTCGTACTTGAACTTGCCGTAGTCCATGAGCTTGCACACCGGCGGGCGAGCCGTGGCCGCCACCTCGACCAGGTCGAGGTCGGCTTCCTGAGCCAGCTTCAGGGCGTCTCCGATGGAGACGATACCCACCTGTTCGCCGTTCGGGCCGACGAGGCGGACCTCGGGCACGCGAATACGGTCATTGATGCGGGGCTCGGCGCTGATGGGGCCTCCTAGGTTGCGATCCGCGGCCGTTCCTTCGAACGTCCGCAACATGCTCGATCGTGCCGGGAGATCGCGCGATGCGCGCCCTGCCTGGGCCCTTCAACGCGAAATGCCCCACACGTCGCGCATGCGGGGCCACCGAACTCGAAGGCTTACGCCGTAAGCTCTTACCGGTTTCACCCGGTGTGATCCTGACCTGTCAGCCTTGCGGCCGACGAGGTGGGAGAACGACCTCCGCTTGCGCGTCCAGCAGGCATGCCGGACCGATCGAGTCGTTACACTACCACAACTACCCGCTCACCCGGAATCATTCCCCGGCGGGGGTGCTAGCCCGCCGGGGCGGCGCGCCTGACGATCTCGGCCTTGCCCGCGGCGCGCATGGCCTCCACCGGCACGTCGGCGCGGCCGGTCATCATCTCCACCTGACGCACCGCCTGGTGCAGGAGCATGGGGAAGCCACCGACGACGATGCCGCCCCGCTCCGCCACGGCCGCGGCCAGGCGGGTCGGCCAGGGGGCGTAGACCACGTCGAAGAGGGCGGGCACGCCCGCCAGCAGACCGGTGAGGCCGTCGGCCGCCCCGGCGGGCAGGGTCGAGACGACCAGGTCGGTCTCCGGCGCGGTGTCGAACCTGTCGAAGGTCAGCACCCGAAGGGCCACGCCCAGCCGCTCGGCGGCCTCCAGGGTCTCCCTGGCCCTGGCCGGGGTGCGCACCACCAGGGTCGCCTCGCCCAGGCCCAGCTCGCGCAGGGCCGCCAGCGCGGAGGACGCCGTGGCCCCCCCGCCCAGGACCGTCGCCGTCCCGGGCGGGGCCACACCCGCCTCGGCGAGCGCCCGGACGATGCCGTACACGTCGGTGTTGTCGCCGTGCCGGGCACCGTCCGAGAAGACCACGGTGTTGGCCCCGCCCACCCGGACCGCCAGCTCCGAGACGGAGTCGAGCAGCGGCAGCACGGCCCGCTTGAGCGGCATGGTCAGCGAGAGCCCGGCCCACCCGCCGCCCAGCCCGTCGAGGAGACCGGGCAGGGCGGCCTCGTCGCACTCGATCGCCTCGTAGTGCCAGTCGCGCAGACCGAGCGCTTCATAGGCGGCGCGGTGCAGGTACGGGGAGAGCGAGTGGACGATCGGCGACCCCAGGACCGCCGCCCTCATCCGCCCGCCGCCCGGTTCCGCTCGAACTCCGCCTTGAGCTTGAAGAACTCCGACTCCGAGGCGGTGAACTTGGTGATGCCCCGCTTCGGGTCGGTGGTCACGAACCAGATCCAGCCGCCCTTGGTGGGGTTGAGCGCCGCCTGGATGGCGTGGTCGCCCGGGTTGGCGATCGGGCCCGGGGGCAGGCCCTCGTACTTGTAGGTGTTGTAGGGCGAGGTGCTCTCCAGGTCCTTGTGGGTGGCGGAGATGCCGTACTTGTTCAGCCCGTACATCACTGTGCTGTCCATCTGGAGCAGGCGCGGCGTGGCGCCGTCGAGCGCCGGCTTGTTCTCGAGCCGGTTGTAGATGACGCGGGCGACCTTGCCCATGTCGTCGATGCTGCCCGACTCCGCCTGGACGATGCTGGCGATCGTCATGATCTCGTGCGGGGTGCGTCCGAGCCGCTTGGCCTTGGCCTGCAGGTCGTCCTTGCTGGCGGTCTGCTGGAAGCGGTCGACCATCAGGCTCAGGATGTCGGTGGCCGTCATCTTTGGGGTGATGTCATAGGTCGCGGGGAAGGCGTACCCCTCCAGCTTGCCCCCGGCGTAGGAGGGCAGGTCGAGGTCACGGGTCTTCTTCGCCGCCTGCTGGAACTCCCGCAGCGGCTTGCCGGTCGCCTCGGCGAGCCTCTTGAGGGTGTCGTTCAGGCGCAGCCCCTCCTTGAGGGTGACCCGCTCCAGCAGTCGCTTCTCCGGGTCGAGGAGCTTGACCGCCTCGGCGGCGGCCATCTGCTTGCGCATGGTGTACTCACCCGGCTGCAGGGAGGAGCTCTTGCCCGCCTGGGCCACGGCGTCGGTGAAGGCCCTCGCGCTCTTCACCACACCCTTCTCCTCGAGGGTCTGCGCGATCTCGGTGGCGCTCTGGCCGTCCTTGATCTCCACGACGACCTCGCCGGTCCCCCGGCCCGTGTAGTCGTCGGGGGTTATCGCGTCGTTGACCCAGCGGTAGCCATAGAAACCCGCCGCGCCGATGCCACCCAGCAGGACGATGACCGCGAGCATGGGGGCGAGGAACCCTCCCCGGTTGCGGCGGCGCCTCCTGCGGCGGCCACGCCGCCCCGAGGATGCGCGAGACTTGCGGCCCGACCGATCGCCGTCGTCGTCGGAGCCGACCAGGAAGTCCATATCCAGATCGTTCATAGATACGTCGGCCAATCTCCCGGTTGGGGCGGCCTGGCGTCAAGCGGGTGTGCCAAACCGAAGGAAGACACCCGGCCGGAGGTCTCGTATCCCGAAGGATCGTCCGGCCCGTCGGTGCGGGTCGCCATATGCGACGGAACGGGGGGTGTTCCGCCGGGCATCAACGCCTCCCGAGGTATCTGTTCAGCTGTTCCCGGTATCTCACAAACCCACTCTCTTTGTCAGTGAATTTCGTGATTCTATGCGCCGGAGTGGTCACGACAAACCAGGACTTATCACCTCGGTCCGCCTCAAACACCTCGATCAACGCCTTCTCCCTGGCCTGGCAACGGGTGCGGACAGGGAGCCGATCCTGAGGCGGATATCGCGTGGAAGGCGCGTCGCGGCGGCTCCGGGCGGCGGTGGAACCCCGCGATCCCTGACGCGCGACGCCGTCGTACCGGGCCGGAGCGCCGGCCGGTCCTCGGTCCGGTCGCAGCTCACTCTAGCGATCTTCGAACGGTCCGCGGCATGCCCGCCCTCCGCACAGGGGACACCGGCCGCCGGCGGCCGCACGGGACACCGGCGACTCACCGGGCGTTCCCGCCGCTCGGCTCCGGCCCGGCGCCGCCGCGCGGACCCGGGACCTCACGCCCCGGGTCCTCACCGGGGCCGGCCTGGGGCGAAGGCCCGACCGGCCTGCCCGGAGGACGGCCGGTCGCCCGCTCGGCGTCCAGCGCCGCCTGGAGCAGCACGATGGCCGCCGCCTGGTCCACCACGCCGCGCTGCCGCTTCGCCTTCACCCCGCTGGCCCGCAGGCCCTGCTGAGCGGTGACCGTGGTCAGCCGCTCGTCGAACAGGCGTACCGGAACGGGCGCGAGCCTGCGCGAGATCCGGTCGGCGAAGTCACGGGCGGCCTCCGCCGCCGCTCCCTCACGACCGGAGAGCGAGGTGGGAAGCCCGACCACGACCTCCACGACCTCGTACTCCGCGGCGAGCTCCGCGAGCCGGTCCAGATCCCCCTTGCCGCGCCGGACGGTCTCCACCGGCGTGGCCAGCAGCCCCGAGGGGTCGCTGCGGGCCACGCCGATGCGGACCGAGCCGACGTCGACACCCAGTCGAACGCCGTCTCTCATCATCTCTGCTCCACCCTCCTGCCGGACGGTACGAGGGCGTCGTCGATCGTCAGCCGAGCGTCTGGGCGATCGCCTGCCCGACGGCGCCGAGCGCCTCGTCGATCGCCTCGGGACGCACACCACCGCCCTGGGCGACGTCGTCCTTGCCGCCACCGCCGCCACCGAGCGCCTTCGCGGCGACACCGACCAGCCTGCCCGCCTTCAGGCCGCGCTCGCGTCCCGCCTCGTTGACCGCGGCGACGACGACCGGCCGGTCACCGGGGACACCGGCGACGACGATCACCGCGGCGCGGTCGCCCGGGAAACGGCCGCGCACGTCAAGCGCGAGCTTACGCAGGTCGTCGGGGGAGGTGCCATCAGGCGCGCGGTGCGTCACGACGGAGACGCCCTGCAGGTCACGGGCGTTCGCGGCGAGTTCTCCCGCCGCGGCCAGCACCTGGGCCGAGCGGAGGCCGGCCAGTTCCTTCTCCGCGGCGCGCAGCCGGGTGACGATGCCCTCGATCCGCTCGGGCAGCTCCTCGCGGCGGGCCTTGAGCTGCTCCGACAGCTGGGCGACGAGCACGCTCTCCTTGGCCAGGAAGCGGAAGGCGTCCAGACCGACCAGGGCCTCCACCCGGCGCACGCCCGCGCCGATCGACGCCTCGCCCAGCACCTTCACCAGGCCCAGTTGCCCAGAGCTGGCGACGTGCGTGCCGCCGCAGAGCTCACGGGAGTAGTCGCCGACCTCGACGATGCGGACGGTGTCGCCGTACTTCTCACCGAACAGGGCCAGCGCGCCCATCGCGCGGGCCTCGGCCTGGGAGGTGTGGAAGGCGTTGACCCTCAGGTCGTTGATCAGAACCGCGTTGACCTCGTCCTCGACGTCGCGCAGCACGCTGGGCGAGACGGCCCCGGCCGCGGTGAAGTCGAAGCGGAAGCGGCCGGGCGAGTTCTCCGAACCGGCCTGCGCCGCGGTCTCGCCCAGCGCGTTGCGGAAACCGCGGTGCACCAGGTGGGTGGCGGTGTGGCTGCGGGAGATGGCCCGGCGCCGCTCGACGTCGATTTCGGCCTGTGCCTGGTCACCCACCCGGATCTCCCCGACGCGGACCTTGCCCCGGTGCACGATGACGCCGGAGACCGGCGACTGCACGTCCGTGACCTCCAGCTCGGCCCCACCGGTGCGGATGACGCCCTGGTCGGCGAGCTGACCGCCGCCCTCGGCGTAGAACGGGGTGCGGCTCAGCACGACCTCGACGAAGGAGCCCGCACCCGCCGCGGGGGCCGGGAGCCCGTCGACGAGGATGCCGACGACCTCGGACTCGGCCGTCACCTGGTCGTAGCCCAGGAACTCGATCCTGCCGGTCTTCTCGAGGATCTCGCCGAACACCGAGATGTCGGCGTTGCCGGTCTTCTTCGCGGCGGCGTCGGCCTTGGCCCGGTCGCGCTGCTCCTTCATCAGCCGGCGGAAGCCCTCCTCGTCTACCTTGAGGCCCTGCTCGGCGGCCATCTCCAGGGTCAGGTCGATCGGGAAGCCGTAGGTGTCGTGGAGCTGGAACGCCTGCTCGCCGGCGAGCGTGCCCCGTCCCTTGCGCTTGCTCTCCTCCACGGCCACGTCGAAGATGGCGGTGCCGGTGCGCAGGGTGCCCAGGAAGGACGCCTCCTCGGCGTCGATCACGCCGTGGATCTGCGGCGCGTCGGCCTTGAGCTCGGCGTACTGCTCGCCCATGACGTCGACGGTCACCGCGGTGAGCTCGTGCATGTAGCGCTCCTCGCCCGCGCCGAGCAGGCGCAGGTTGCGGATGGCGCGGCGCAGGATGCGCCGGAGCACGTAGCCCCGGCCCTCGTTGGAGGGCAGGACGCCGTCCGCGACGAGCATCACGCCGGTCCGGACGTGGTCGGCGATGACACGCAATGAGACGTCGGCCCGCGGGTCACGGCCGTAGCGCGACTTGGTGAGCTCGGCGGCCCGGTCGAGGATCTTGTAGGTGGTGTCGATCTCGTAGATGTTGTCGACGCCCTGCAGGATCGCCGCCATGCGCTCCAGGCCCATGCCGGTGTCGACGCTCTTGGCCGGCAGTTCGCCCGCCACGTCGAAGTCCACCTTGGTGCGGACCGCGCTGAGCTGGAACTGCATGAAGACGTTGTTCCAGACCTCCAGATAGCGGTTCTCGTCGGCGACCGGACCACCTTCGCGGCCGTACTCGGGACCGCGGTCGTAGTAGATCTCGCTGCACGGCCCGCCGGGGCCCGGCACGCCCATGTGCCAGTAGTTGTCGGCGAGGTCGCGGCGCTGGATGCGCTCCACCGGCACGCCGGCCTTCTTCTGCCAGATGTCGGCGGCCTCGTCGTCGTCGAGGTAGACCGTGACCCAGAGCCGATCTTCGGGGAAGCCGAAGCCCCCCTCGGCCTCGGACCGGGTGAGCAGCTCCCAGGCGAACGGGATCGCCTGCTCCTTGAAGTAGTCGCCGAAGGAGAAGTTGCCGAGCATCTGGAAGAAACTGGCGTGCCGGGTGGTCTTGCCGACCTCGTCGATGTCGAGGGTCCGCACGCACTTCTGCGCGCTGGTGGCCCGCTTGTAGGGGGGCTTCTGCTGGCCCAGGAAGTAGGGCTTGAACGGCACCATGCCCGCGTTGACCAGAAGCAGGGTCGGGTCCTCGGCGATGAGGCTGGCCGAGGGCACGACGGTGTGCCCACGCTCCTCGAAGAAGCGCAGGAAGCGGCGGGCGATCTCTGCCGACTCCATGTCAGCGGCCATCCTTTACGTCGTAGTTATAGGGATTTTCCACAGTGTCGAGCCCGAACCTGGACCGCAACACGGTTTCCCGCTCCGCCGCGCCGTCCAGGGCGTCGCCGGCGAAGTCTCGCGCCTGCTCCAGGATCCCGGTGGCGTTGCGCACGGCGCGGCGCGCCAGGTGGTTCGGATGCAGTGTCTGAAGCTTACGCATGACCCACACCGCGCCGAACGCGCCCAGAGCCATGTAGAAAAGTCTGCGGATCATCGACGCCGCCTCTCCAGAACGCGGGGGCCGGGCCTGCCGCGCCTGCGGGCGCCCAGGGCGTGACGGACACCGTGGGTGAGGGCCGCGAGCTTGATCAGAGGACCGGTGACCAGGTTCTGCGTCACGTCGCTGACCTTGGCCACGTGTCCGCTGACCTGCTTCACGTCGCGCGTGATGGCCTCGACCGCGACCAGCTGGCGGTTGGTCTCGCCGACGGCCGCCGTGACGTCCTCGAGCAGCGGCACGACGCGCTCGCTCAGCTCGGAGACCATCTTGGTGGTCTCGGTGAGCAGCCGCGCCAGCCTGACGAGGACCACGATCAGGAAGCAGACGAGGATCGCCCAGGCCATCGCGACGATCAGTCCAGCGACCTCTCCTGCGGTAAGCATGCGCCGATCTCCTTAGTTCACCCGGCCGGAATGGGCAAGACCCTATCGCGTCTCGCCCCGCTCCCCGCGGACGAAGGAGCGGATCTTGGACCAGCGCTCGGCGAAGCCGGCCTCGGCGCCGTGGCGGGTCGGCTGGTAGTAGCGCCGCTCCCGCAGTTCCCCGGGGATGTACTCCTGGCGGACCAGGCCGTGCTCGAAGTCGTGGGGATACCGGTAGCCCTTGCCGTGGCCGAGTTTGCGGGCCCCGGCGTAGTGGGCGTCGCGCAGGTGCTCGGGGACGTGGCCGATGGCACCGCGCCGGACGTCCTCGACGGCGGCGCCTATCGCCTTGATCACCGCGTTGGACTTGGGGGCCAGGGCACAGTGGATGACGGCCTGGGCCAGGTTGAGCCGTCCCTCGGGCAGGCCGATGAACTCCACCGCCTGGGCCGCGGCCACGGCGACCTGCAGGCAGGTGGGGTCGGCCATGCCGACGTCCTCGGAGGCGAAGATGACGATCCTGCGGGCGATGAACCGCGGGTCCTCCCCCGCCTCGATCATGCGGGCGAGGTAGTGCAGGGCGGCGTCGGCGTCGGAGCCGCGCATGCTCTTGATGAAGCCGCTGATCACGTCGTAGTGCTGGTCGCCCTGGCGGTCGTAGCGGACGGCCGCCTTGTCCACCGCGCGCTCCACCACCTCGACGGTGATCTCACCGTCGGCGATCAGCGCGGCCGCCTCCAGGTAGGTGAGCGACCTGCGGGCGTCTCCGCCGGCCAGCCGGACCAGGTGCTCGGCGGCCTCGGGCGTCAGTGCGACCTTCCCCCCCAGGCCGCGCGGGTCGGCGACGGCACGCTCGACGACGGCCCGCACGTCGTCCTCCGACAGCGACTCCAGGGTCAGCAGCAGCGAGCGCGACAGCAACGGCGAGATGACGGAGAAGAAGGGGTTCTCGGTGGTGGCGCCGATGAAGGTGACCCACCGGTTCTCCACGGCGGGCAGCAGCGCGTCCTGCTGGGCCTTGTTGAAACGGTGCACCTCGTCGACGAACAGGACGGTCTGGCGGCCGGACATGCCGAGCTCACGCCTGGCCTGGTCGATGGCGGCGCGGACCTCCTTGACACCGGCCGACACCGCGGAGACCTCCACGAAGCGGCGTTCGGTGACGCCCGCCACGACGTAGGCGAGGGTGGTCTTTCCGGTGCCGGGCGGGCCCCACAGGAACAGCGACATGGGCGCCTCCGCCTCGACGAGGCGGCGAAGGGGCGTGCCGGGGCCCAGCAGGTGCCGCTGGCCGATCACCTCGTCCAGGCTCCGGGGGCGCATCCGCACCGCCAGGGGCTCCTGGCCCCGATGGGCCTCCTCCGCCGCCGAATCGAACAGGCTGTCCACGTCTGAGACAGTACCGCCGCCGACGACGGTACCGGTCCCGGAACGGGGCGTACCTCAGCTCCCCCAGACCGCGGTGGCGCCGGTGTGCCCGGCCTGCACCACGTAGTAGAGCGCGGCGAGGGCCAGGACCACGGTCAGCCCGGAGACGGCCAGCTCGACCGGGCGGCCGAACCGGTCGGCGCGCGAGATGTGGACCAGCGCCAGCGAGGACACCCCCAGGCCGACCGCGGCCAGCAACAGCGGAAGGCTGAAGCTCGCGTGCTCGGCGATGCGAGCACCGAACTCGCCGCTCGCGGAGGAGAAACGGCTCTCGACGAGCGCCGCGCCGCTCGCCCTGGCGGCGAAGACGCTCACCGGGACGATCGGGGCCAGTCCCACCACCGCCCAGGCGAGCACGGGACGCGTGCGCGGCGCCAGCGCGTAGACGCAGGCGAGGATCGCCAGGAGCGGGGTGAGAACCACGGCGGCGTGGATGATCAGGGGGTGGGCGGGGAGGCCGAGGATCTCGTCGAACATGAGTGGCTCCGGTGTGGGGGGTTCCGTTGTCAGCAGGTATGGATCCCACCATGGGCAGGTTATGGAGAGTGTGAAGAAAATCCCGTCACTCCCTATCGGCACATGTGGCGAATTGCGTCACTTACGTACAGCACACGCTGAGGCCGGTACGCTTTCGGCCTGTCCGTAGTCAAGTAACAGCAATCCTGGAGGACGTAGCGGTGAGCGCCGAGGACCGCCAGAGCCAGCTGGCTCGGGAACACAAGGAGCGGCAGGCGAAGCGTGCCGAACAGGCGGCGAAGTCGAAGCGCAACGCCACGCTTGGAGCGGTCGCCGCGGTGGTCGTCGTCGTCGCCGGGCTGGTCGTGGCGATGACCCTGGTCACGAGGGGTGACGACGGTGACACCGGCAAGACCGCGGCCTCCGGCTCCCCCACCCCCACGGCAAGCGCGAGTGTCCCGGCGTTGACTCCGCCCTCCCCCGCCGAGCTGGCCAAGAAGACCTGCGAGTATCGCAAGGACACCAGCGGCAGCCCGGCCAAGAAGGTGGGCATGCCGCCGGCCAAGCCCGACCTGAAGGCGAAGACCATGACGATCACCACCAACCATGGTGTGGTGGTGATCGACCTGCTGACCGAGCTGGCGCCGTGCTCGGTCAACTCCATGGCCTTCCTGGCCAAGAAGAACTTCTACGACGACACCAGGTGCCACCGCCTGGCCACCCCGGAGAACTCCGGGGTCGGCCTGATCCAGTGCGGCGACCCGCAGGCCAAGGCCGACGGCAAGAACCCGACCGACGGCCAGGGCAGCTCGGGCTACGTCTTCGACGATGAGAGCCTCGAGACCGCGCAGTACACCAAGGGAGTCGTCGCCCTGGCTCAGCCCGTCGACGCGAGCAACCAGAACGGCAGCCAGTTCTGGATCTCGATGGCGGACGAGACCAACCAGATCGACAAGGCGTACACGCCCTTCGGTGTCGTCTCCAAGGGCATGGACGTCCTGGAGAAGATCTACAACGGTGGATGGATCACCAACCCCGACGACATCACCGGTGACGGCGGCTCCACCGCCCCCAAGATCCCGTTGATCATCAAGGACGTGCGGATCTCCTAGGACGAGTTCCTCCAGCGGCCCCGGCTGCGGACGCCCCCGACGCCCCGGCGGTCATCGGACCGCCGGGGCGTCGGGGCTTCGGGCGCCGAGGGGGACGCGCTGTGGGCCCCGTCCGGGCACGGAACGCTGTCGAGCCTCGCGAGGGCCGGAGCACGGGGCGGGCCGGGTCCCGAGCGGGCCCAGGAAGACCGAGCGTGGATCGCAGCCCGCCTCACGCCTCCTCGGAGGCGGCCGCCCCTCCCGGCCGCACAGGGCCGCTCTGAGGGGCGCCGGGCCGCGCGGGAGGAGACCGGGCCGCAGGACGCGAGGCCGCGCCGCAGGACGCCGGGCCGCCACGGGAGGACGCGAGGCCGCAGACGACGAGGGGCCCCGGGGGATGACTCCCCCGGGGCCCCTCGTCATGACCCGGCCGTCCGCCTCAGCCCGGACCCCGCCGAGGGCCCGGGAACGGGACGAATCAGGCCTCGGCCTTGGGCTTGGCGTCCACGCCCGCCTCCTTGCGCTGTTCGGCCGTGATCGGAGTCGGCGCGGCGGTCAGCGGGTCGAAGCCGGAGGCCGTCTTGGGGAAGGCGATGACGTCGCGGATCGAGTCGCCGCCCGCCAGCAGCATGCAGACCCGGTCCCAGCCGTAGGCGATGCCGCCGTGCGGCGGGGGGCCGTACTTGAACGCCTCCAGCAGGAAGCCGAACTTGGACTCCGCCTCCTCCTTGGAGATGCCGAGCACGTCGAAGACCCGCTGCTGCATCTCGGCCCGGTGGATACGGATCGAGCCGCCGCCGATCTCCATGCCGTTGCAGACCATGTCGTAGGCGTACGCCAGGGCCTCGCCGGGGTTGTCCTGGAAGGTGTCCGCCCACTCGGGCTTGGGGCCGGTGAACGGGTGGTGGACCGCGGTCCACCCGGTCTGCCGGCCGACCTCGTCGTGCACGGGCTCGAACATCGGCGCGTCGACGACCCACAGGAAGCTCCACGCCGACTCGTCGATCAGGCCGCAGCGGCGGCCGATCTCCAGCCGGGCCGCGCCGAGCAGGTCGCGGGAGGACGCGGCGGGACCGGCCGCGAAGAAGATCGCGTCGCCGGGTGCGGCCCCCACCTTCGCGGCGAGACCAGCGGTCTCGGTCTCCGAGAGGTTCTTCGCCACCGGCCCGCCGAGCGAGCCGTCCTCGCCGACGAGCACGTACGCCAGGCCCCTGGCGCCGCGCGACTTGGCCCACTCCTGCCAGCCGTCGAGCTCCTTGCGGGTCTGCGAGGCGCCGCCGGGCATGACCACGGCGCCCACGTACGGCGCCTGGAACACGCGGAAGGAGGTGTCGGCGAAGAACTCGGTCATCTCGACGAGCTCCTGGCCGAAACGCAGGTCGGGCTTGTCGGAGCCGTACCGGGACATGGCCTCGGCGTAGGTCATCCGGGGCAGCGGCGCCGGCAGCTCGTAGCCGAGGATCTCCTTCCAGATCCGCCCGATCAGCGCCTCACCCAGCGCGATGACGTCGTCCTGCTCCACGAAGGACATCTCGACGTCGATCTGGGTGAACTCCGGCTGACGGTCGGCGCGCAGGTCCTCGTCGCGGTAGCACTTGGCCAGCTGGTAGTAGCGCTCCAGGCCGGCGACCTGGAGGAGCTGCTTGAACAGCTGGGGCGACTGCGGCAGGGCATACCAGCTGCCGGGCTGGAGCCGGACGGGGACCAGGAAGTCGCGGGCGCCCTCGGGGGTGGAACGGGTGAGCGTCGGGGTCTCGACGTAGGTGAACCCGTGCTCGTTCATCACCTCGTGGGCCAGGTAGGTGGCCCTGGAGCGGATGCGCATGGCCTGGGCGACCTGCTGGCGGCGGATGTCGAGGTAGCGGTACTTCAGCCGGGCCTCCTCGGAGACGCCCACGCCGCCCTCGACGGGGAACGGCAGCGGCGCGGACTCGCTGAGGATCTCCACCTCGGAGGCGACGACCTCGATCGCGCCCGTGGGCAGGTCGGGGTTCTCGTTGCCCTCGGGACGGACCCGCACCTCTCCGACGACCTTGACGCAATACTCGGCGCGCAGACCGTGCGCGTCGTCCTCCTCGCGGAAGACCACCTGGGCGGAGCCCGAGGCGTCACGCAGGTCGATGAAGACCACGCCGCCGTGGTCCCGGCGGCGCGCCACCCACCCGGCCAGCGTCACGCGCTGCCCGGCGTGCTCTCCGCGCAGTGATCCCGCTTCGTGCGTGCGGATCATTTGTCCAGTCTCTCCTTCAGCGTCATGACGATCTCAGCGAGCGGTACGGCGGTCTGGTCGCCACCGGCCAGGTCCTTGACCTGGGCGGTCCCGGCGGCGAGGTCGCGGTCGCCGAGGATCACGGCGTAGCCCGCCCCCGAGCGATCGGCGGATTTCATCGCGCCTTTCACGCCCTTGCCGCCGAACGACATGTCGGCGGTCAGTCCGGCCCGTCGCAGCTCGGTGACGAGGAGGAACATCCGGCGGCGTGCCTCCTCGCCCAGCGGCACACCGTACACCTGCACGCCCGTCCCGACGTCGTCCCCGAGCAGCCCCTCGGACTCCATGGCGAGGATCATGCGGTCGACGCCCAGCGCCCAGCCGACGCTGGGCAGCGCGGGACCGCCCAGCATCTCGCTCAGCCCGTCGTATCGGCCTCCGCCGCCGACCGCCGACTGGGAGCCCAGGCCGTCGTGGACGAACTCGAACGTGGTGCGCGTGTAGTAGTCGAGACCGCGGACCAGGCGCGGGTCGTCGACGAAGGCCACGCCCGAGGCGGTCAGCAGCGAGCGGACCTCCTCGTGGTAGGCCTTGCACGCCTCGCACAGGTGGTCGACGATCAGCGGCGCCCCGGTCAACTGGGCCCGCACCTCGGGCCGCTTGTCGTCGAGCACCCGCAGCGGGTTGATCTCGATGCGCTGCCGGGTGGGCTCGTCGAGGTCGAGGCCGCGCAGGAACTCCTGGAGGGCGGACCGGTAGACCGGACGGCACTCCCGGTCGCCCAGCGTGTTGAGCAGCAGGCGCACCCCGGTGAGCCCCAGCCCGGTGTAGCCGTCGACGGCCAGCAGGATCAGCTCGGCGTCGAGCGCCGGGTCCTCCGCGCCGAGCGCCTCGGCGCCGACCTGCCAGAAGTGGCGGTAGCGGCCCTTCTGTGCCCGCTCGTAGCGGAACTGGCTGCCCGAGTACCACAGCTTCACCGGCAGCCGCCCGGTGTGCAGGCTGTGCTGGAGGACCGCGCGCACCACCGGGGCGGTGCCCTCGGGGCGGAGCGTGATGGAACGCCCACCCTTGTCCTCGAAGGTGTACATCTCCTTGGAGACGATGTCGGTCGACTCCCCCACCCCGCGTACGAACAGCGTGGTGTCCTCGAAGACCGGGGTCTCGATGTAGCCGTAGCCCGCCCTGCGGACGGGGGCGGTCAGCGTCTCGCGCACGGCGAGCGCCCGCTCGGATCTGGGTGGAAGCCAGTCAAAGGTGCCCTTGGGCGCCTGCAAATTCATTTTTAAAGTCCCCTGCCGGGACCACGGTCGTGCCCGGGGCCCGCGAAGCCGGCACCCGCGACCGCCCTCGCCTCGGCGAGATACGGGTTCGTGGCACGCTCGTGGCCGATCGTGGTCTGTGGTCCGTGACCGGGCAGGACCACCGTCTCCTCCGGCAGCGGCAGGCACTTGGTCGCCAGGCTGCGCAGGATGGTCGGGTAGTCGCCGCCCGGAAGGTCGGTGCGGCCGATGGAGCCGGCGAAGAGCAGGTCGCCCGAGAACAGCACGTCGGGAATCTCCTCGGCGCCGGGCAGCCTGAACGTCACCGACCCCCTGGTATGGCCCGGGGTGTGGTCGACGGTGATCTCCATGCCCGCCAGCCGCAGCACCTCGCCGTCGGCGAGCTCGCGCACGTCGTCCGGCTCGGCGAAGGTCAGGCCGCCGAACAGTTGCTGCCGGGTGGACAGCGACAGCCCCTTGCCGGGATCGGACAGCAGCTCGCGGTCTTCGGGATGGATCCACGCGGGGACGTCACGCGCGCCGCAGACCGGCGCGACCGACCACATGTGGTCGATGTGACCGTGGGTGACCAGCACCGCGACCGGCTTGAGCCGGTGCTCGCGCAGCACGTCGTCGAGGTCGCCGACGGCGTTCTGGCCTGGATCGACGACCACGCACTCCTCGCCCGCGGCGGGAGCCACGACGTAACAGTTGGTCTGGAAGGACCCTGCGGGAAAGCCGGCGATGAGCATCTGCCTCAGCTGATCTCGTCAAGAATGCGGATGGGAATGTAACCGAAGGGTACCGGTGCGGGTCGGCGGGCTGCGAACCATTGCCCGTTGGCCGATACGATTCGCCCACCTCATTAAGTGATACTCCAGCACTCGGGAGGACGAAGCGGTGAGCGGCAAGGAGCGCCAGAAGCAGCTGGCGCGCGAGCACTACGAGCGGCAGATGCAGCGACGCGCCGAACGCGCCGCGCACGACGCCCGTGTCAGGCGCAACGCGCTCATCGGCACCAGCGTGGCCGGCGTGGTGGTCGTGGGCGGTGTGATCGCCGCGACCGTCCTGTTCGGAGGGTCCGACACCAAGACCGGGGGGGCCGACACCGGGACCACGCCGCAGGCGGCCGCGGCGCCCAGGGCGTTCGATCCGGCCAGCGGCACCTGCGGGTACGGCGCCGACACCGACGGCAGCCCGGCCAAGAACGTGGGCATGCCCCCCGCGAAGGTCACCGGCAAGCCCACGACGATGACCCTGGCGACCAACCGGGGCGACATCGTGATCAAGCTGTCACCCGACAAGGCGCCGTGCACGGTCAACTCCTTCGCCTTCCTGGCGGAGAAGGACTACTTCGACGGTTCGAAGTGTCACCGCATGGGATCCAAGCGGTTCCCGGTGCTGCAGTGCGGCGACCCGCTGGCCAAGGCCGACGGCAAGAACCCGACCGACGGTCAGGGCGGACCGGGCTACCGTTTCCTCAGCGAGAACCTCGAAGGCGCCAAGTACACCCGCGGCGTGGTCGCCATGGCCAACAGCGGCGCACCCGACACCAACGGCAGCCAGTTCTTCATCGTGTACGGGGACGCCCCGCTGAGCCCCGACTACACCCCGTTCGGTACGGTCACCAAAGGGCTGGAAATCATCGACAAGGTGAACAAGGCCGGTGTCATCACCCCGGGGCCGGACGACACCGGGGCTCCGAAGGAAACCGTTGAAATCAAAGACGTGACAATGTCCAGCGAGAGCTGACGTAATACATCCAAGGGACAAACCAGTCCCGAAAGGCTGATGAAAGTGCGGGAGGACACGGTGAGCACCGACCCGTGGGGCCGGGTAGACGACGACGGCACCGTCTACGTACGTACGGCTGAGGGAGAGCGGGCCGTCGGGTCCTGGCAGGCCGGGGAACCCGAGGAGGCCCTTGCCTACTTCCGTCGCAAGTTCGACGAGCTGGCCGGGCAGGTGACGCTGCTGGAGCAGCGCGTCCGCGGCACCGATCTGCCGCCCGCGCAGGCGGAGGCGACCATCGTCAAGCTGCGCGACGCGATCACCGGCGCGCACGCCGTCGGCGACCTCGACTCGCTGCTGGGCCGGCTGAACGCCCTCACGGAGCTGGTCGCCCAGCGCCGCGAGGAGGTCAAGGCGGCCCGTGACGTGGCTCGCGCGCAGGCCAGGGCCGTCAAGGAGCGGATCGTCGCCGAGGCCGAGCGCATCGCCGACGAGACCACCCACTGGAAGAGCGCCGGTGAGCGGCTGCGCGAGCTGATCGAGGAGTGGAAGGCCGCCGACCGCATCGACCGGGTGACCGAGGCGGCCCTGTGGAAGCGGCTGTCGACGGCCCGTACGGCCTTCGCCAAGCGGCGCAAGGCCTACTTCGCCGGGCTGGACGAGCAGCGCGAGAGCATCCGCGCCACCAAGGAGCGGATCGTCGCCGAGGCCGAGGCGCTCGCCTCGTCCACCGACTGGGGCGCCACCGCCTCGGCCTACCGCGAGCTGATGCAGCAGTGGAAGGCCGCCGGCCGGGCCTCCCGTGAGGTGGAGGACGAGCTCTGGGCTCGGTTCAAGGGCGCCCAGGACCAGTTCTTCCAGGCCCGTTCGGCCGTCTTCGCCGAGCGTGACGCCTCGCTGGCGGCCAACGCCGAGGTCAAGGAGGAGCTGCTGGCCGAGGCGGAGAAGATCCTGCCGGTCTCCGACGCCCGCAGCGCCAGGAACACCCTGCGGGGCATCCTGGAGCGCTGGGAGGCCGCCGGGCCGGTTCCCCGGGAGCAGCGCGACCGCCTGGAGGGCGGGCTGCGCAAGATCGACGACGCGGTCCGCAAGGCCGAGGAGGCGGAGTGGAAGCGCTCCAACCCCGAGGCCCGCGCCCGTGCCCAGAACACGGTCGACCAGCTCCGCAAGTCGATCGGGCAGCTGGAGGACCGCCTGGCCAAGGCGCAGGCGGCCGGCAAGGACAAGGAGGTCAAGGACACCGAGGAGGCCCTGACCGCCCGGCGTTCCTGGCTGGAGGAGGCGGAGCGCACGCTCGCCGAGTTCTCCTGACCCACCGGGCGGCCCCGCCCGGAGAACCCCGGCGGCCGCGGGGGGCGCTTCCGCTCGGAGCGCCTCCCGCGGCCCCGTGCGTCACGACGCGGCGACCGGGTGATCCCGGAGGAACGGGACGCCACGCGGCGACGCGCGGGCCGGGCCTCAGGAACCGGCGCCGCTGACCCGGTAGACGTCGTAGACGCCCTGGATGTTGCGGACGGCCTTCAGCACGTGGCCCAGGTGCTTCGGGTCGCCCATCTCGAAGGTGAACCTGCTGATGGCCACCCGGTCCCTGGACGTCGTCACCGACGCCGACAGGATGTTCACGTGCTGGTCCGACAGGGTCCGGGTGACGTCGGACAGCAGGCGTGGCCGGTCGAGGGCCTCGACCTGCAGGGCGACCAGGAACACCGAGTCGTCGGCGGCCGACCAGGAGACCTCGACCAGGCGGTCGGGCTCGGACCTGAGCTGCTCGATGTTGGGGCAGTTGGTGCGGTGCACCGACACCCCGTGTCCTCGGGTCACGAAGCCGATGATCTCGTCACCGGGGACGGGCGTGCAGCAGCGCGACAGACGCACCCAGACGTCGGAGTCTCCCGCGACCACCACGCCGGCACCGCCGCTGCCGCGCGGGCGCCCGCGCAGCTTGGTCGGCACGGAGGTCTCGGCGATGTCCTCCTCGGCGCCCTCCACCCCTCCGATGGAGGTGAGCAGCTTCTGCACCACCGCCTGCGCGGCGATATGGCCCTCGCCGACGGCCGCGTAGAGAGCCGAGACGTCGGCGTAGCGCAGGTCCCTGGCCAGGACCAGGAGGGACTCGCCGGACATCAGGCGTTGCAGCGGCAGGCCCTGCTTGCGCATGGCCCGGCCGATCGCCTCCTTGCCGGCCTCGATCGCGGTCTCCCGGCGTTCCTTGGAGAACCACTGGCGGATCTTGTTGCGGGCCCGGCCGGACTTGACGAACTTCAGCCAGTCACGTGACGGCCCCGCGTCGGGCGACTTGGAGGTGAAGATCTCCACGGTGTCGCCGTTGCTCAGCCGCGACTCCAGCGGCACCAGGCGGCTGTTGACCCGGGCGCCGATGCACCGGTGGCCCACCTCGGTGTGCACGGCGTAGGCGAAGTCGACGGGCGTGGCACCCTCCGGCAACGCGATGACCTGCCCCCTGGGCGTGAAGACGTAGACCTCCGAGACCGACAGGTCGAACCGGAGCGACTCCAGGAACTCGCCCGGGTCGGCGGTCTCCTTCTGCCAGTCGAGGAGCTGCCGCAGCCACGCCATGTCACCGGCGGGCTTCAGCTTCGACCCCGGTGAGCCCGCGCCGGCCATCTCCTCCTTGTACTTCCAGTGCGCCGCCACCCCGTACTCGGCCCGGTGGTGCATGGCGTGGGTGCGGATCTGCAGTTCCACGGGCTTGCCCTCGGGGCCGATGACCGTGGTGTGCAGCGACTGGTACATGTTGAACTTGGGCATCGCGATGTAGTCCTTGAACCGGCCGGGAACCGGGTTCCATCGCGCGTGTATCGTTCCGAGGGCCGCGTAGCAGTCGCGGACCGTGTCGACCAGGACCCGGATGCCGACCAGGTCGTAGATGTCGTCGAAGGCGACGTCCCTGGCGATCATCTTCTGGTAGACGGAGTAGTAGTGCTTGGGGCGGCCCTTGACGGCCGCGCGGATCTTGGCCTCACGCAGGTCGCCGGAGACCTTCTCGATGACCTCCTGCAGGAACAGGTCCCGGCGCGGGGCCCGCTCGGAGACCATCCGGGCGATCTCGTCGTACCGCTTGGGGTAGAGCATGGCGAACGCGAGGTCCTCCAGCTCCCACTTGATGGTGTTCATGCCCAGCCGGTGCGCGAGCGGCGCGAAGATCTCCAGCGTCTCACGGGACTTCTGGTGCCGCTTGTGCTCGGGCAGGTAGCGCATGGTGCGCATGTTGTGCAGCCGGTCGGCGAGCTTGATCACCAGCACCCGGATGTCGCGGGACATGGCCACGACCATCTTGCGCACGGTCTCGGCCTCGGCCGCGGCGCCGAACTTGACCTTGTCGAGCTTGGTGACGCCGTCGACCAGCAGGGCGATGTTGTCGCCGAAGTCGGCGCGCAGCTCGTCCAGCCCGTACGCGGTGTCCTCGACGGTGTCGTGCAGCAGCGCGGCGCAGAGGGTCTCGTCGTCGGTGCCGAGCTCGGCCAGGATGGTCGCCACCGCCAGCGGGTGGGTGATGTACGGATCACCGCTCTTGCGCTTCTGGTCGCGGTGGTGGTAGGCCGCCACGTCGTAGGCGCGCTCGATGAGCCGCAGGTCCGCCTTCGGGTGGGTCGCACGGACCGTACGGAAGAGCGGCTCCAGCACGGGATTCATGGTGCCACTCCATTGCCCCCCAAAGCGTGCGAGCCTGCGCCTGACCGCCGGCTTCTCTTCGGTGGCTCCGGACACGGCGGAACCGGCATCGCCTGCCGGCGCGGCCGTCTCGGGGCCGCCACCGCCGGCGGTCACGTCGGGGACGACCACATCACGGGGCACGCAGACTCCTCATGTTCGAGTCCAGATCCCTCAGTGTATCCAGACCGGCTTGGGTGTATTCGTCCGCAGGGCCGATCAGACGACGACGAGGGAGTGCACCTCGACGTCGACCAGGCGGTCGCGGCCCTTGAGGAAGCCGAGTTCCATGAGCACGGCGATGGCGACGACATCGGCCCCCGCCCTGCGGACCAGCTCCACCGCCGCCTGCGCCGTGCCTCCGGTGGCGAGCACGTCGTCGACGATGAGGACACGCTCACCGGGGTGGAAGGCGTCCCGGTGAACCTCGATGGTGGCGGAGCCGTACTCCAGATCGTAGGACGCCTCAAGCGTCTCGGAGGGCAGTTTGCCTTTCTTCCGCACCGGGACGAAGCCCGCGCCCGCCCGGTGGGCGACCGGAGCGGCCAGGATGAACCCCCGGGCCTCGATGCCGACGATCTTGTCGACCCGGTACGTCCCGGCGAGGGCGTCGACCACCGCGGCGAACGCCACCGGGTCGGCGAGCAGCGGGGTGATGTCCTTGAAGAGCACTCCCGGCTGGGGGTAGTCGGGCACGTCGCGGATCCGGTCGAGGATCAGGCTGGTCAGGTCGGTCATGGTCACTCCCCTTTACGAAAAAGCCTCCGCTCCCGGCGGGAGCGGAGGCGGGTCAGACTTGCCTACTTCTTCTTGCGCTTCTCGTCACCGGCCGGGGTGCCGCCGGCGGTCGCTCCCACCGGTTGACGCGCGGCCTTGACCCCGGAGCCCGCTCCGCCGGTGGCGGCGAGCCTGCGGGCGATCGCCTGGTAGCGCGGCTCGCGCTCCTTCAGCGTGACCAGCAGCGGCGTCGCGACGCACAGCGAGGAGTAGGTGCCGACGATCATTCCGACGAACAGCGACAGCGACAGGTCCTTCAGCGTTCCGGCGCCGAACAGCGTGGTGCCGATGAACAGGATCGCCGCGACCGGCAGGATCGCCACCAGGGTGGTGTTCAGCGACCGGATCAGCGTGTGGTTCAGGGCGTCGTTGGCGGCCTGGGTGTAGGTCACCTTGGAGGTCGTGCCGAGCTTGGCGGTGACCTCCTTGATCATGTCGAAGACGACGACGGCGTCGTACAGCGAGTAGCCGAGGATCGTCAGGAAGCCCAGCAGCGTGGCCGGGGTGACCTCGAAGCCGGACCAGGCGTAGACGCCGGCGGTGATGACCAGGTCGTGGACGAGGGCCACGACCGCGGCCAGCGCCATCTTCCACTCGAAGGCCATCGTCAGGTACAGGATGATCGCCAGCATGAAGACGATCAGGCCCTGGATGGCCTTGTCGGCGACCTGGCCGCCCCACGAGGCTCCGATCACCTGGAGGGTGACGTCGTTCTGCCGCAGGCCGAAGCCCTTGGCGGCCGCGTTCTGCACCTCGGTGACCTTCTCGGCGGGAAGGCTCTCGGTGGTGACCCGCCAGCCGTTGTTGGTCTCCTGCACGATCACCTGGTGCACGCCGGCGTCGACGAAGGTGCCGCGCACCTTCTCGATGCTCACGGTCTGGGCGGGCTTGAAGGAGAAGACCGAACCGCCCTTGAACTCCACGCCCAGGTTGAGGCCGTTCACGACCAGACCCGCGATGGAGATGAGCAACAGGAAGGCGGAGAGGCCGTACCAGAGCTTCCTGCGGCCGACGAAGTCGACGTTGACCTCGCCCCGGTACAGCCGGCTCGCGATGCCGGACATCAGGCCTCCTGCGGAGCGGTCTTGGGGGCGACGGTGGTCTCGCTCATGCGCTCGGCGTCGAGACCGGAGAGCTTGTGGCCCTTGGCGAAGAACCTCAGCCTGGCCAGCAGCGCGACGAACGGCTTGGTGAACATGAACACCACCACGATGTCGATGAGGGTCGTCAGGCCCATCGCGAACGCGAACCCGGCCACGCCGCCGACCGCCAGGAAGTACAGCACCACGGCGGCGATGAACATGACCGCGTCGGCGATGAGGATGGTGCGCCGGGCACGGACCCAGGCGACCTCGACGGCCGCGCGCAGCGAGCGGCGGCCCTCCTTCATCTCGTCACGGATGCGTTCGAAGTAGACGATGAACGAGTCGGCGGTGATGCCGATCGAGACGATCAGACCGATGATGTGCGGCAGCGACAGGCGGAAGTTCGCGAACTCGCCGAGCAGCACCACGGACTGGTAGGTCAGGACCGTGGCCACCACGAGGCTCAGCACCGACACCACGCCCAGACCCCGGTAGTAGAGCATCGAGTAGACGAGCACCAGCAGCAGGCCGATCCCGCCGGCGATGAGGCCGCCGCGGAGCTGGTCGGCGCCGAGGGTGGAGGAGACCTCGTCGATGGAGCTCTTCTCGAACTTCAGCGGCAGCGCGCCGTACTTCAGCTGGTTGGCCAGCTCGTCGGCCTCCGGCTGGGTGAAGCCGCCGGTGATCTGCGCACGGCCGCCGGTGATGGGCTCCTGGATGGCCGGCGCGGAGATGACCACGCCGTCGAGGACCACGGCGACCTGGTTGCGCGGGGCCTGCGAGTTGAAGGCGGTGGTGGTGAGCTTCGACCACTGGTCGGGGCCCTGGCCCTTGAAGGAGAGCTGCACGACCCACGCGCCGGTGTTCGGCTCGACGCCGGAGCTCGCACTGTCGATGGTGGTGCCGGTCAGGGCCGCCTTGTCCAGGATGTACTTGACATAGACGTCGTTCTTGGGGTCGTTGTCGTTCAGGTCGTCGAAACCGCACCCGACGTACTGCTTGTTCGGGTCGTCCTGGGCGCCCTGGCCGTTCTCCTTGGCGCAGTCGAGCGTCTTGAAGCGCTCGAGGGCCGCCGGATCGATGCCGGTGGTGTCGACGCCGGCCAGCGGGTCGTTCTCGGCCGCCTGGTCGGGCGCCGGGGTGGCCCCGGCGTCCGGGGTGGCGGTCGCCTTCGGCGTCGCGGTCGGCGTGGGGGTGTTGCGGCGCGGCTTCGCAGAGGGAGAGGCGTCGGCGCCCCGCGTCGCCGAGGGGGCCGGGCTGGGGTTGGTGAGCGCCGACGACAGGGCCCGGCCGGCGGGCGAGCCGCTCGGGCCGGGCGCCGCGGTCTGGGCGGGCCGGGTCGGCGTGGGGGTCGCCTTGGCCTTCTGGCGGCCGGACGAGGTGGGGGAGGCGGTGGGAGACGCGGCGGGGGTCGGGGTCGGCGCCTGGGTGGACAGCTCGCCCGGGGGCGTGGGGGTCCCGGGCCCGATCGCCAGCACCTGGCGGAAACGCAGCTCCGCGGTGGTGCCGACCAGCTTGACGACTTCCTCCTGGCCCACCCCGGGGACGGAGATGACGATGTTGTCGCCGGCCTTGGCGACCTCGGCGTCGGAGATGCCGCTGCCGTTCACCCGGTCGCGGATGATGTTCACCGCCAGGTCGAGGCTCTCCTCCGAGGGAGCGCTCCCGTTCGGCGTGATGGGCTGCAGCGTCACGGTCGTGCCGCCGGCGAGGTCGAGGCCATATTCGGGGGTGAGTGCCCTGTTCAGGAACATCGCCCCGCCCATGGCGAGAATGATCGCCAGAAGCACCAGGAGCATGCGCCCCGGTTTGCTCTGGCCGCTGGTCGGTCGGGCCACTGGTCGTCGATTCTTTCGGTTATAGGGGATCGGTGGTGAACCTGATCACGGCTTTCTGGTCGTCGAGTCGTGGTCGTCGCCCTGCTCGACGGTCTTCACCACGTCGTCGGACGCCTCGGGAGCGTCCTCCGCGTCGGGGACGGGGGTCACGACGCGGCCGATGGCCGCCTTGACCCAGCGGGTCTCCACGCCGGGTGCGACCTCCAGGATCACGTCGTCGGCGTCGATGGCCACGACCGTCGCGAAGAGACCCGTCGTGGTCATGACGCGGGTGCCCGGCGTGATGCTGTTCTGCATCTGGATCTGCTCCTGCTGCCGCTTGCGCTGCGGCCGGATGAGCAGGAAATAGAACACCACGACCATAAGGGCGATCATGATGAGGCTCGAATAGTTGCCGCCCACTGGACCGCTCCCTCTCTTGAGAATGACCGGCCGTCGCCGGACGTCGTATACGGGCCACGCCGCTCAGCACGTCAGCCTACACAGCCAGCCAAGCCACGGAGTTTAGGCGAGCTGTTAGAAGCGCGGCAACGAGGTCACGATTCGGCGCACGGGGAAGTTCCCGTTTCGATACCGTTGTCACTCATCTGTGATCAACTCTGTACGGCTTCCCCACTGAATCCCAACGTTAGACCTGCCCGCCGTCATCCTCAAGATCGATCATGAACGAGGCGCCGAAGGCGTCCGGCGGCGGGGTCAGGCCGAGGTGCGTCCAGGCCGCGGCGGTGGCGACCCGGCCGCGCGGGGTGCGGGCCAGCAGGCCCTGCCGCACCAGGAACGGCTCGGCGACCACCTCGACCGTCTCCGGTTCCTCGCCCACGGCGACCGCCAGCGTCGACAGCCCGACGGGACCGCCGCCGAACTTGCGCAGCAGGGCCCCGAGGACCGCGCGGTCGAGCCGGTCGAGCCCTTCGGCGTCCACCTCGTAGAGGTTGAGCGCGGCCGAGGCGATGTCGCGGGTGACGATCCCGTCCGCGCGCACCTCGGCGAAGTCGCGGACCCGGCGCAGCAGCCGGTTGGCGATGCGGGGCGTGCCACGTGAGCGACCGGCGATCTCGCGGGCGGCGTCGTCGGGGAGCGCGACGCCCAGCAGGCGCGCGGAGCGCTGGAGCACCTGCTCCAGCTCGCCGACCGTGTAGAAGTCCATGTGCGCGACGAAGCCGAACCGGTCACGCAGCGGCGCGGGGAGCATGCCCGCCCGGGTGGTGGCCCCGACGAGGGTGAACGGCGCGATCTCCAGCGGGATCGCGGTCGCCCCCGGCCCCTTGCCCACCACGATGTCGACGCGGAAGTCCTCCATCGCGAGGTAGAGCATCTCCTCGGCGGGTCTGGACATCCGGTGGATCTCGTCGATGAACAGGACCTCGCCCTCCGACAGCGTCGACAGGATCGCCGCCAGGTCGCCCGCCCGCTCCAGCGCGGGACCCGAGGTGATCCGGATCGGCGCGGACAGCTCGGTTGCGATGATCATGGAGAGGGTGGTCTTGCCCAGCCCGGGGCCGCCGCTCATCAGCACGTGGTCGGGCGGGCGGTTACGCCGCAGCGCGCTCTGCAGCACCAGCGAGAGCTGCTCGCGCACCCGGGCCTGGCCGATGAACTCCTCCAGCCGCCGGGGCCGCAGCGCGGCCTCGATCGACTTCTCGTCGCCGTCGGCGTCCGGCGACACCAGATCGCGCTCGCTCACACCCGTCCACCTCCCCTCGTGCGCAGGGACCGCACCCGGCGGGTCTCCCCGCACGCCTTCCGGTACACCGTACGGCGGGGCGGCGCGGCGTCTTCGCGCACCCGCGCGACGGAGCCGGTCAACGGACGCTCAACACGCGCAGGGCCGCCTTGAGCAGCGTGGCCACCTGCGGGACACGGCCTTCGGCCACCGCGGCGTCGGCCTGCGGGGCGACGGCGGCGACCGCCTCGTCGGCGTCCTTCGCCGAGTAGCCCAGGCCGACCAGCCCGGAGTGGACCTGGTCACGCCAGGCGGGGACGGCCGGACGGCCGTTGAGCGCGGCGCTGACGGCCTCCTCGGGTGTGCCGAGCTTGTCCTTGAGATCGACGATGATGCGCTGGGCGCCCTTCGGCCCGACCCCGGGCACCCTGGTCAGGGCCTTGACGTCGGCGGCGGCCACGGCCACCCGGAGGGCGTTGGGCGTGTGCACCGCGAGCATCGCCAGGGCGACCTTGGGGCCGACCCCGCTGGCCGTCTGGAGCATCTCGAAGATCGCGCGCTCGTCGTCGGTGGCGAAGCCGTACAGCGTCAGTGACTCCTCGCGGACCACGAGGGAGGTGGCCAGCCTGGCCTCCTCCCCCACCCTGAGCGTGGCCAGCGTGCCCGGCGTGCAGTGCACGAGCACACCCACCCCGCCCACCTCGACGACCGCGCCGTCGGGTGCGACCGCGGTCACCTGTCCTCGCACCGAGGCGATCAATTCGTGGTTCCTCTCGAATATCCGGCGGCCCTGCCCCGCCCGCGGAAGTAGGCCGCCGCGGTCGTGCCGGTGCCGCCCCCCGCCCTGGCCGCGGCCTCGGCGGCGGCCTCGGCCAGCCGGTTCTGGGCACCGCCCCGCCACACGTGGCAGATCGCCAGGGCGAGCGCGTCGGCCGCGTCGGCGGGCTTGGGCATGGCGTCCAGCCGGAGCAGGCGGGTCACCATCGTGCCGACCTGCTGCTTGTCGGCCGTGCCACTGCCGGTGATCGCGGCCTTGACCTCCGACGGCGTGTGCAGCGCGACCGGCAGGCCCCGGCGGGAGGCGCACAGGATCGCCACGGCCGAGGCCTGCGCGGTGCCCATGACCGTCCGGAGGTTGTGCTGGGCGAAGACCCGCTCCACGGCCACCGCGTCGGGCTCGACCTCGTCGAGCCAGCGCTCGATGCCGGCCTCGATCGCCACCAGCCTGGCCCCGATCGCGTCGTCGGCGGGAGTGCGCACCACCCCGACCTTGACCAGCCGCAAGGGGGCCCCGGGCCGCCCTTCGACGGCGCCGAGCCCGCACCTGGTCAGCCCGGGGTCCACCCCCATCACCCGCAGCTCGGGCACCCGCACCGACACGCCTCCACTCGCCGAACATCTGTTCGGTGCCCGACTCTACCGCGTGCGCGCACGCGGCGCACGGCATCGGCCCGCCCGTGGCGGGTCAGAAGTAGTCCAGCATGTACGGCCTGGCGTGGAAGGCCGCGCCGAGGGCCTCGTCGGCGTCCGCCGGGCCGGACAGGAGCCCGGTCAGGCGCAGCGTGGCCACCGGGACTCCGGCGTACAGGGCCGACAGGCCGCCGGCGGTGAGGACGGGGACGTCCCCCGGGTACCCTTCGGCGGGCTTGGCGGCACCGGTGCCGTCGGCGGCCGACAGGTGCCAGAGACCGGAGTTGCCGGGACGCTGAGGGTCGTCGACCCGGACGACGGCGTCGAGGGCGACGCCCGCGGGGAAGCCGCGCCCGGCGACGGCGGCCGGCAGGTCGACGACGCGGAGCATCCAGCGGGTCTGCTTGACCTGCTCCTTGGAGCGTTCGCCGATCAGCCAGAGGACCGGGTCGTCGGGGGCCACGATGGCGTGGACCGACTCGGCGATGGAGGAGGAGGATCCGACCATCGACCACAGGGCCCGGGCGGTGGCCTCGGAGCCGGCCATGAGCGTTTCGACCTCGATGTCGCCGTCGTCCCAGCGGTAGACGACGAACCCGTCGTCGGCGAGGTAGAGGAAGTCCTTCTCGTCGGCCAGCCACAGGCGCCAGGCCTCCTCGTCCCAGCAGACGGGCCCGGAGGCCCGGGAGGCGCCGTGGATCCGGCCGATGATGGCGATCACCTCGGCCGCGTCGCCGGGGCCCATCCTGCGGACCTCGACCCGCTCGGTGGACCTGATCGTGCGCAGCGCCTCGGCCCGCAGGGTGATCCGGTGCATGGCGCCGGCGTGCTCCCAGCCGAGGGAGCGGTAGAGGTGGGTGGTGGCCGGGTAGAGCGCCGAGACGGGGTGGCCGAGCTCGGCGCAGCGGTCGAGAACGGCACTCATGATCATCCGGCCGACGCCGCGCCCGCGGTCCTCGGGCGCGACCGTCACCGAGGCGACCCCGCCCATGGAGATCGGCCTGCCGTGCCACCACTGGGTGAGGTCGTTGATCCTGCTCGTCGCGACCAGCCGGGAACCGTCGACGACACCGAGGTACCTCCCCGCGGCGAGGGCGGGGAGGACCAGTTCCCGCCAGGTCTCGGCGTCCCCCTCGGACAGAGGCCCGAAGGCGCGCCGGCGATTGTCGTACACCGCGTCGATGTCGTCCACGGTCAGTTCACGTATCTGCACAGTCGCCCAACATAGGGATGACGCGCGGCCGGGGCGAATCCTTATCCGGTGCCCGCCCGCCGCACCCGGTCAGAGATGCTGGGCCGCGGGCTCCTCGTCCCGTTCCCGTCCGACGCGGACGCGCAGACGGTCCAGGCGGTTCATCACCGGCGAGGCCGAGATGCCGTGCACCACGAGGGAGGCCAGGACCGTGAAGGCGACCACCGCCCAGAGCTCCTCGGCGGGCACCCCGAAGTCGGCCTGGCCGAGGGCGTAGGCGAGGTAGAACAGCGACCCGATGCCGCGGATGCCGAAGAACGCCGTGGCGATGCGCTCGCGGGGGCCGGCCGGGCCGCCCAGTGCGGCCAACCACGCGGTCAGCGGACGGATGACGAGGAGCAGCAGGAAGGCCGCCGCCACCCCCCGCCAGGTGAGGGCGGACAGGCCGCCCAGCGCGATGAACCCGCCGAGCAGGACGATCAGCCAGGCGGTGAACAACCGCTCGATCTGCTCGATGAAGCCGTGGAGCACGTTGTTGTAACCGTGGGTCCGCTCGGCGGCCCTGATGCTGCACGCCGTGACGAACACCGCGATGAACCCGTACCCGTGCACCAGCTCGGTGACGCCGTAGGCCAGGAACGTCGCCGCCAGCGCCACGAAGCCGTCGCGGTGCTCGGCCAGGCGCAGGTTGGCGGGCCGGGCGTGGAAGAACATCCTGCCCAGCAGCCGGCCCATCAGCAGCCCGCACACCACTCCGGCCGCGCACCGGTAGAGCAGGTCGACCAGCGCCCACTCGCCGATCCAACCGGCACCCCCGCTCAGGGCCAGCGCGATGGCGCCGTACACCAGCGGGAAGGCCAGGCCGTCGTTGAGGCCGGCCTCGGAGGTGAGCGTGAAGCGCACCTCGTCGTCGTCCTCCTCGGAGTCGACGGGCTCGCCGACCTGCACGTCGGAGGCGAGCACCGGGTCGGTGGGGGCGAGCACAGCGCCCAGCAGGAGCGCGGCCGCCAGCGGCCAGCCGAGCAGCCCGTACGCCACGGCGGCCACGGCGGCGACGGTCAACGGGAGCGTCAGGCCCAGCAGGCGCCAGGTGGAGGACCAGTCGCGCCGGCCGAAGGGCCGGTTGATGGCGAGCCCCGCACCCATGAGCGAGATCAGCACGCAGATCTCGGTGACGTGCTCGACCAGGCCCCGGTGGGCCACCGGATCGGGGGTGGGCAGGTCCAGGGGCAGGAAGTAGATCAGCAGCCCGCCGAGCAGGCAGGCGAGCGGCAGTGAGAAGGGCCGCCGGTTGAGCAGCCTGGGCAGCACGGCGGCGAGCAGGGCGGCACAGCCCGCGACTACGAAGATCAGATCAGGGTTACCCATCGTCCGCGTGATATGCCCCTGACCCGATGGACAAACCTCGCAGAGTATGCCGAAGCCCGACAGAACAGTGAACGGTCCCCCAACGCGTGACACCCGCCCCGGCGAGGGGGCGGGCATCACCCGGACGATCAGGCGTCGAGCTTCTCCATGACGTCGTCGGAGACGTCGAAGTTGGCCCAGACGTTCTGCACGTCGTCGCTGTCCTCCAGGGCGTCGATCAGCTTGAAGACCTTACGGGCGCCGTCCTCGTCGAGGGGGACGTTCAGCGTCGGCAGGAAGCTGGACTCGGCCGAGTCGTAGTCGATCCCGGCGTCCTGCAGGGCCTTGCGGACCGGGACGAGGTCGGACGCCTCGGAGACGACCTCGAACTGGTCACCCAGGTCGTTGACCTCCTCGGCACCCGCGTCGAGGACCGCGGTCAGCACGTCGTCCTCGGACAGGGTCCCCTTGGGGACGATCACCACGCCCTTGCGGTTGAACATGTAGGAGACCGAGCCCGGGTCTGCCAGCGAGCCGCCGTTGCGGGTCAGCGCGACGCGGACCTCGGAGGCCGCGCGGTTGCGGTTGTCGGTGAGACACTCGATCAGCACCGCGACGCCGCCGGGGGCGTACCCCTCGTACATGATGGTCTGCCAGTCGGCGCCGCCGGCCTCCAGGCCGCCGCCGCGCTTGCGGGCGCGCTCGATGTTGTCGAGCGGGACGGAACTCTTACGCGCCTTGGTGATGGCGTCGTACAGCGTCGGGTTCCCGTCCGGATCGGGGCCGCCCGTCCTGGCCGCGACCTCGATGTTCTTGATGAGCTTGGCGAACAGCTTGCCGCGCTTGGAGTCGAGCGCCGCCTTCTTGTGCTTCGTCGTCGCCCATTTGGAGTGGCCGGACATCGCCTAGAGCTCCCTCACCATCTCAGCAAAATATGAATGCACACCGACATCCCCGGTAAGCTCCGGGTGGAAGGACGTGGCGAGCAGCGGTCCCTGACGGACCGCGACGATCCTATCCCCAGGTTCGGCCCGGGCCAGCACTTCGACCTCCGGACCCACCGATTCCACCCACGGGGCGCGGATGAACACCGCGCGCATGTCCCCGCGGCCCGCGAAGTCGATGTCGGCCTCGAACGAGTCGACCTGGCGGCCGAACGCGTTGCGGCGGACGACCATGTCGATGCCGCCGACCGTCCGCTGGCCCTCGATGCCGCCCTCGATGCGGTCGGCCAGCATGATCATGCCGGCGCAGGAGCCGTAGGCGGGCATGCCGGCCTTGATCCGCATCCGGAGCGGCTCCAGCAGCTCGAACGTCTCGGCGAGCTTCCACATCGTGGTCGACTCGCCCCCCGGGATGACCAGCCCGTCGACGGCCTCCAGCTCGGCGGGACGCCGCACGGGCACCGCTACGGCGCCCACCGCCTCCAGAGAGCGCACGTGCTCCCGCACGTCTCCTTGCAGGGCGAAAACGCCGATCGTGGGGGCGACGGTCACCGGTGGTCCTCTCGACGAACTCGGAATGCCCCTTCAGCGTATGGCCACTTCACAGATCGCCCCAAACCAGCTCAAGCAGCGGTCGAGCTTCGGGCCGCTCCGGGCGGACGGGCGGGCGACCGCGGGTCGGCCGGGCGACCGCAGACGGGCGGGCCAGGCGGGCCGGCCGGGTGGACCGGGCGGGCCGGGAAGCGGGCGGGCGGATCGCCTCCGCCGGGCCCGCGGGGCCGCCGGGCCGGGTGCGCGAGACCCCCGGCCGGCGGCGGGACCCGCTACCAGCCGCGCTCGGCCAGGCGGTGCGGGACCGGGATGTCGTCGACGTTGATGCCCACCATGGCCTCGCCCAGGCCGCGGGAGACCTTGGCGATCACGTCGGGGTCGTCGTAGAAGGTGGTGGCCTTGACGATCGCCGCGGCGCGCTGGGCCGGGTTGCCGGACTTGAAGATGCCCGAGCCGACGAAGACGCCCTCGGCGCCGAGCTGCATCATCATCGCGGCGTCGGCCGGGGTGGCGATGCCGCCGGCGGTGAACAGCACGACCGGCAGCTTGCCGGTCTTGGCGACCTCGGCGACCAGCTCGTACGGGGCCTGGAGCTCCTTGGCCGCGACGTACAGCTCGTCCTCGGGCAGCGAGGTCAGGCGCTTGATCTCACCCCAGATCTTGCGCATGTGCGTGGTGGCGTTGGAGACGTCGCCGGTGCCGGCCTCACCCTTGGAACGGATCATGGCCGCACCCTCGGTGATGCGGCGCAGCGCCTCGCCCAGGTTGGTCGCGCCGCAGACGAAGGGCACCGTGAAGCGCCACTTGTCGATGTGGTTGGCGTAGTCGGCCGGGGTGAGCACCTCGGACTCGTCGATGTAGTCGACGCCCAGCGCCTGCAGGACCTGGGCCTCGACGAAGTGGCCGATGCGGGCCTTGGCCATCACCGGGATGGACACGGCCTCGATGATGCCGTCGATCATGTCGGGGTCGCTCATCCGGGAGACCCCGCCCTGAGCGCGGATGTCGGCCGGGACGCGCTCCAGCGCCATGACGGCGACGGCGCCGGCGTCTTCGGCGATCTTGGCCTGCTCGGGGGTGACGACGTCCATGATGACGCCGCCCTTGAGCATCTCTGCCATGCCGCGCTTCACCCGGGCGGTTCCGGTGACGGCGGTCTCGGTGACTTCGGGCGTGCTGCTGGACACGGGTCTCTACCTCACGACGGCTGGTTGCGGATCACGGGCCGCCACGGAGGGACGGCCACCACGCCTCCCATGGTAGGTGCTGGGCGGCCCGTGCCCTCACACGCCACCTTGTCGCTCTTGGACCTTCTTGTTGGACATGATGTACGGCTCGCGTGTCAGGGGATGACCGGTTTGCGGGAGGCCAGGACCACCCAGACCTGGCCGGGGGCGAAGTTCATCGGCTCCCCGCCGGGGGTGGTGAAGACGGTGCCGTCCTCCTCCTTCTCGCGCGACCACCTGGCCTTGAAAGCCTGCCCGTCGCGGAGCACGATCGCGTTCCCCTCCCCCGTGGTGTGCACCAGCGGGGTGTAGCTCTGGTTCTTGTCGTGGAACTGCGAGCGCTCGGTCTTGGTGTACTGCACCACGATGGTGGGGGCGCCGAGCTGGCCGCCCTCGGCGGCCATGTCCTTCTCGCCGTCCTGCCAGATGAGCCACTTCCCGGCCGCCTGCGACCAGGCGAAGGTGAAGCGGGCGGCGGGGTACTTGACGGTGTACGCCTTCCTCGGCACCCCGCCCTCGGGGGCGTCGCCGAAGGTGAAGCCGACGTCCTTGGCCTTGCTCGCGCTCGGCGCCTTGGCCAGCAGCTGCCGGGTGTTGGCGAACAGGTTGTACGGGGCGACCCGGCCCGGCTGGCGGAAGTACGCACCCGGCGCCCGGCTGTCGGAGACGTCGAAGAGCGACGCCTGCGCGATGATGGGCAGCATCTTGGTCTGCGCACCCGAGTAGGCGAAGGCGGGCTTGCCGAACTGCGGCACGATGTGCAGGTCGGAGATGCGGGCGCTGCGGACCGGGCCGATCTTGGCGGGGATCTTCGAGGAGAAGATCGCCATCAGCCGGGTCAGGCCCGCCTCGACCTGCTCGACGTAGACGATGTCGGCGCTTCGGAGACCGAGCTGCGGCTTGCCCGCCGAGGTGTTCTCGATCTTCACCGCCAGTACCGGTCTGCGGGCGGCGCCGGGGAGCCCGGTGAACGGGTGGGTGGGCTCGGGCGTCGGGGTCGGGGCCGCGCTCGGCTCAGCGGCCCCCGCCTGCGGCTTGCCCGCGGGCGGCGGGTCGTCGGAGGAACACGCCGCGGTGGGGGCGAGTACGGCGGCTCCGGCCAACGCGACGGCGATCATCCGGGGCACCCGCACGGCTCATCTCCTCAAGTCGGCCACGAAACGCCAAGAGCTTACAGGTGTCCGACTTGCCGGATACCCCGGTTTATGTACGTCTCATTCGGTGGCCAGTGCCTTCGGAGGGGCGTCGTCGATCTCGAAGAAGTCGGGATACTCGGTGTGCCCGGCCAGGCGCAACGTGCGCGCGAGCCAGCGGCGCTGCGCCGTCCGGGTGACCTCCACCGCGTTGTTGTAGAAGCGGCGCGCGTAGACGACCTTGGCCACCGAGCCGTCGAGCTCCTCCAGCAGATCCGGCCCCGCCGGGGTCTCGGCCAGCCGGTCGCGGAGGCGATCCTGGTCGATCACCGCCCGCAGGGTGCGTGACAGGTCGCTCTCGGCGTGCTCGCGCTCCTCGGGGCCCGCCGTGCGGGCCTCGTGGGCCGCGGCGGCCAGCACCAGGCTCGTCGCCGGGTCGAGCAGCCGCGAGCCGGCCAGCTCCAGGCAGACGGCGGCCCGGCGCACCAGGGCGGCGTCCAGCGACTCGCGGGCCAGCTCCAGCCGGATGTGCAGCCGGTCCAGCCGGCCGGCCCGCCAGGAGATGTAGACGGCGGTGAGCACGACGACCGCTCCCACCACCAGGACAAGCGAGGTCGTCACCGGCTGTCGTCCTCCTCGACCCCGGCCGTGCTGGCCACCGTCTCGTAGACCCGCAGCACGTCGCGGGCGACCGTGGACCAGTCGTACTTGCGCACGGCGGTGCGGGCCTCCTCCGACAGCTTCGCCCGCCGCCGGGGATCGTCGAGCAGCGCGGCCGCCTCACGGGCGAGGGATGCCGGGTCGCCGGTCGCGAACAGCGCACCCGCCTGCCCGTCGTCCAGCACCTTACGGAAGGCCGGGATGTCGCTGGCCAGGATCGCCGCGCCGGCCGACATCGCCTCGGTCAGCACGATGCCGAAACTCTCCCCGCCCAGGTTCGGCGCGCAGAACACGTCGACCGTGTGGTACGCACGCACCTTGTCCTCCTCGCTGACCATGCCGAGCAGACCGATCCGGTCGTGCAGGGCGGCCGGCACCCGCCCCAGCACCTCCTCGGCGTCACCGGGACCGGCCAGGAGCAGGCGCAGCGACGGCCGCTCCGCGGCGAGCAGGACGAACGCCTCCAGCAGCACCGGCAGGCCCTTGCGCGGTTCGTCCATCCGCCCGAGGAAGCCGATCACCTCGCCGTCGTCCCAGCCGGGCAGCGGCTCACCCGCGGCGTAGCGGGAGACCGTCACCCCGTTGGGGATGAGCACCGCGTCGCCGCCCAGGAACTCGACCAGGGTCTTGCGCGCGGCGTCGGACACGGCGATCCGGCCCGTCACCTTCTCCAGCGCGCTCATGATGACCGACGCGGTGGCCGAGAAGGAGCGGGAGCCCGCGTAGGAGGCGTGGAAGGTGGCCACGATCGGCCCCCTGGCCACCCAGCACGCGAGCAGGCCCAGCGACGGGATGGCCGGCTCGTGCACGTGCAGCACGTCGAAGCGGCCCTCGCGCACCCAGCGGCGCACCCGGTTCGCCGACAGGAAGCCGAACGAGAGCCTCGCCACCGACCCGTTGAAGGGCACCGGCACCGCACGGCCCGCCGAGACCACGTACGGGGGCAGTGGGGCGCCTTCCGCGGCCGGGGCGATCACCGAGACGTGGTGGCCGTCCTCGATGAGGGCCTCGGCGAGGTCGCGGATGTGGACCTGGACACCGCCGGGGACGTCCCAGGTGTAGGGGCAGACGATGCCGACTCTCATCGCCGCCTCGCCGTCGCCCGCGGGTGTCGCGGAGCGGCCGGCCGGCCCGGCGCCCCGTGGGTGCGCGCCCGGCGCCTCACGGCCGGGACTCCAGGTCCTCGAGCCACAGGCGCTGGAGCATGTGCCAGTCTTCCGGGTGCGCCGCGATGCCCTTCTCGAAGACGGTGGCCAGGCCCTGGGCCACGACGGCCACCTTCTCCCTCCGGCTGCCCTCGGCCGGGACCGGGATCTCCTCGTGGAAGTCGAGACCCCAGTCGGGCCCCGCGAAGTAGGGGATCGCCGGGATCAGCGGCGCCCCGGTGTGCACGGCCAGCAGGGCGGGACCGACGGGCATCCGCGTGGCCGCACCGAAGAACTGCACCTCGACGCCCTTGGCGGTCAGGTCCCGTTCGGCGGGCAGCGCCACCGGCCGGCCCGCGCGCAGGCGCTGCGCGAGCGTGCCGAAGGTGTGGCCCTCGCCGCCGGTGAGCGGCAGCACCTCCATGCCCAGCCCCTCGCGGAAGGCCGTGTAGCGGTGGAACAGCGACTCGGGCCGGAGCCGCTCGGCGACCGTGGTGAACCGGTGGCCCGTCCCGGCGAACCAGGCGCCCGCCTGGTCCCAGTTGCCCATGTGCGGCAGGGCGAGCACCACCCCGCGCCCCTGGGCGAGGTGCTCGTAGACCGGCTCGCCCCCCGTGACGTGCATCCGGGAGACGAGCTCGTCGACGGACAGGTGCGGGAGCCGGAACACCTCGTGGAAGTAACGGAAGTAGGAGCGCATGCCCGCGCGGCTGAGCCGGCGGACCGCGGGGTCGGCCGGCGAGGTGCCCTTGACCCGGGCCAGATTGGCCTCCAGCCGGAGCACCGACTTACCGCGGCGCTTCCAGAGCCGGTCGGCCGCCGCCCGGAAGGCCCACGCGGTGAGGCGTTCCGGCAGCAGGGGGACGATCGTCCAGCCGGCGCCGAAGGCGGCGGCGACCAGGCGATCCTGGGGGGACGGCTTGTCGGTCATCGCTCTCCCGATGAGCGGAGGGGCCGGGACGGGGCGGAGACGGCCTGCCGGTACACGTGCAGCAGGCGCTGGCCGACCGTGATCGCGCTGGCCGCGGCGAGCAGCCAGAGCCCCACGGCCAGGATGTACGGGACGCCGAGACCGGCGAGCCCGGCGGAGACCAGGCCCACGACCAGACGCTCGGGACGCTCGGCGAGACCGACGTCGCACGTCATGCCCAGCCCCTCGGCCCTGGCCTTGACGTAGGAGACCAGAGCCCCGGCGACCAGGCAGAACAGCGCGATCCCGGCCAGCGTCCGCTGACCGCTCACGACGAGCCAGATCGCCAGCCCGGAGAAGATCCCGGCGTCGCCCAGGCGGTCGAGGGTGGAGTCGAGGAAGGCGCCCCAGGTGCTCCCCGTCCCCGACATCCTGGCCATGACCCCGTCGAGGAGGTCGGCCAGCACGAAGAAGGTGATCACCACTGTGCCCGCGAACAGCTGGCCCCGCGGGTAGAAGAACAACGCCGCGGCGACGGTTCCGAGCGTGCCGGCCGCGGTGACCGCGTTAGGACTGATCCCGTGGCGGGCGAGTGCCCTGCCCAGCGGGGTCAGTACTCGGGTGACGGCGGGGCGCAGAAGTTTCAGCATCGCGGTCCGATCGTAGGCCACTTGGTCTGCGAGCGCGCGCCCGCGCCGCGGGGCCCTCCCGCGGATCCGCCCGTGCCCGCGAGCGGGTCACGGGCCGCGGGCGGGTCAGCCGGAACGCCGCGGACGGATAGCGACTGCACCTCCTTCTCGCAAGAGGATTGCCATGCCCCTCTTGTGATGTCCGCCACATGGGTATTTGGTGAACACACCGTGTCCGTGCGCCGCGCGGGCACGGCGGCGGAGATCCGGGGGCGTGGCCCCACCTGGCCGCGCTCCTTCGGCGACGACGCGGGAGGCGATGTGGCGGAGAGAGCAACCGGAGGGACAACGGGAGCCGCGGGTAGGGCACCCGAGGCCGACCGGCCGGACATGATTCGCAATGTGGTGCTGGTCGGCCATTCCGGCGCGGGGAAGACGACGCTGGTCGAGGCGCTGCTGGCCGCGACGCGGACCGTCCAGCGGCCCGGACGGGTGGAGGACGGCACGACCGTCAGCGACTTCGACGAGGTCGAGGTGCGGCAGCAACGCTCGGTGAACCTCACCGTGGCCCCGGTGGTCCACAACAACATCAAGATCAATTTCCTGGACACGCCCGGCTACGCCGACTTCGTCGGCGACCTGCGGGCCGGGCTGCGCGCGGCCGACGCCGCGCTGTTCGTCGTCTCGGCCGTCGAGGGCATCGACGGCCTGACCAGGATGCTGTGGGAGGAGTGCGCGTCCGTCGACATGCCCAGGGCGGTCGTGATCACCAAGATCGACCACCATCGGGCCGACTTCGTGGAGACCCTCACCGCCTGCCAGGACGCCTTCGGCGACGGCGTGGCGCCCCTCTACCTGCCGGTGGTGACCAACGGCCAGGTCAACGGCCTGATCGGGCTGCTGACCCGGAAGTTCTACAACTACGCGACGGGAAGCCGGACCGAGCACGCCCCCGGCCCCGCCTACGAGGAGCAGATGGCGGCCTACCGGGGCGAGCTGATCGAGGGGATCATCCAGGAGAGCGAGGACGAGTCCCTGATGGACCGTTACCTCTCCGGAGAGGAGATCGACACCAAGGTCCTCATCGACGACCTGGAGAAGGCGGTCGCGCGCGGCGGCTTCTATCCGGTGCTCGCCGCCGGGACCGGGGTGGGTGCGCCGGAGGTCCTGGAACTCGTCACCCAGGGGTTCCCGTCGCCGCTCGAACACCCGATGCCGGAGATCACCTCGATCGACGGCAGGCCGGTCGACGGAATCACCTGCGACCCCGACGGACCGTTGGTGGCCGAGGTCGTCAAGACCACCAGCGACCCCTACGTGGGCCGGATCAGCCTGGTGCGGGTCTTCTCCGGCACCCTGCGGCCCGACATGACCGTGCACGTCTCCGGGCACGGCCTGGCCGACCGCGGGCACGAGGACCACGACGTGGACGAGCGCATCGGCGCGCTCTCCTCGCCGCTCGGCAAACACCAGCGGACGGCCGCCAAGTGCGTGGCCGGGGACATCGCCGCGGTGGCCAAGCTGTCGCGGGCGGAGACCGGCGACACGCTCTCCGACAAGGACAACCCGCTGCTGATGACCGCCTGGACGATGCCCGACCCGCTGCTGCCGGTGGCGATCCAGGCCAGGTCGAAGGCCGACGACGACAAGCTCGGCCAGGCGCTCTCCCGGCTGGTCGCCGAGGACCCGACGCTCCGCCTGGAGAACAACCCCGAGACCCACCAGCTCGTGCTGTGGTGCATGGGCGAGGCCCACGCCGACGTGCTGCTCGACCGGCTGGGCAGACGGCACGGGGTGGGGGTGGAGCGGACCGAGCTCCGGGTGGCGCTCCGGGAGACCCTCGGCGGCAAGTGCCAGGCCATGGGACGCAACGTCAAGCAGACCGGCGGCCACGGGCAGTTCGCCATCTGCCACCTGGAGGTCGAACCCCTGCCCTCGGGCGGCGGTTTCGAGTTCGTCGACAAGATCGTCGGCGGGGTGGTGCCGCGCCAGTTCATCCCCTCGGTGGAGAAGGGCGTGCGCACCCAGATGCAGCGCGGCGTCGTCGCCGGGTATCCCATGGTGGACCTGCGGGTGACGCTGTACGACGGCAAGGCCCACTCGGTCGACTCATCCGACATGGCCTTCCAGATAGCCGGGGCGCTCGCGCTGAAGGAGGCCGCGGCCAAGGTGCCCACGTTGCTGCTCGAACCGGTCGACGAGGTGTCCGTGCTGGTGGCGGACGACCACGTGGGTGCGGTGATGTCGGACCTGTCCTCCCGCCGGGGCCGGGTGCTGGGCACCGAGACGGTCGGCAACGGACGCACGCTGGTCAAGGCCGAGGTGCCCGAGCTGGAGATGACCCGCTACTCCATCGATCTGAGATCGATGTCACACGGAACGGGGACCTTCCAGCGGACCTTCCTGCGCTATGAGCCGCTCCCGGCGCACCTGGTGGGCAAAGTCACCGGCTGACACGGGCCCGGAGACGTGCGGCGGACGCCGGGCGGCGGCCCGCAGAAGACACCCCGTCCGGCGCACGTCTCCCGGGAATGCCATCCGATAACAGAAGAGTCACGAAACGATTTCTTTCTTCGGGCCGAAGCACAGCGGCGCCGATGTCAGACTGTGGAACCATGCGAAACGCACGCCCTCTGCTTGCCGCCGCCGCTCTCGCCGTCCTGACCACCGGTGCCGCCTACGCCTTCGGCCCCGACGCCAAGCCGGCGCGGCCCAAGGCGGCCGACCGGCCGGCCACCGCCGCCGACCCCGCGGCCGGCCCCGCCGCCCCGGGGGCGCAGCAGTGCGCGACCAGCGTGAAGTTCCCCAAGCGGCAGCTGCGGGGCGTCTGGATCGCCACGGTCAAGAACATCGACTGGCCCTCCCGCACCGGCCTCACGCCCGCCCAGCAGCAGGCCGAGTACGTCAAGATCCTCGACAACGCGGTCAAGCGCCGGCTCAACGCGGTGTTCGTGCAGGTCCGCCCGGCCTCCGACGCCCTGTACAAGTCGGAGCTGGAGCCGTGGTCGCAGTATCTGACCGGCACGGCGGGCAAGAACCCCGGCTGGGACCCGCTGCCCTTCCTCATCGCCGAGGCCCACCGGCGCGGCCTGGAGTTCCACGCCTGGTTCAACCCCTACCGCGCCTCCGAAGGCGACGTGGGCGGCCTCCCGGCGAACCACCCGGCGCGCAGACACCCCGAGTGGATCGTCAAGTACGAGGGCCGCGCCTACTACAACCCGGGCCTGCCCGCCGTGCGCGAGCACGTCACCGGCGTCATCAAGGACGTGGTGAGCCGTTACGACGTGGACGGGATCCACTTCGACGACTACTTCTACCCCTACCCGGGCAGCAGCGGCGCGAAGTTCGCCGACGACGCCGCCTTCGCCAAGTACGGCAAGGGGGCCGCACTGGCCGACTGGCGCCGCGCCAACGTCAACAAGCTGGTCGCCCAGGTCGACGAGGTCGTGCACGAGACCAAGAGCCACGTGAAGTTCGGCATCAGCCCCTTCGGCATCTGGCGCAACAAGAGCAACGACCCCGCCGGCTCGGCCACCGGCGGCATGTCCGCCTACGACGCCATCTACGCCGACGCCCGCCAGTGGATCCGCAAGGGCACCGTCGACTACGTCATGCCGCAGCTCTACTGGCCGCGCGGGTTCAAGGCCGCCGACTACGACGTGCTGATGCCGTGGTGGGCCGACCTCGTCAAGGGCACCGACGTCCATCTGTACATCGGCCAGGGCCTCTACCGGGTGGGCACCACCGACACCCCGGCCTGGACCAAGCCGGGCGAGCTGCCCTCGCACCTCACCGCGAACCGCAAGCACAAGCAGGTCGACGGCGACGTCTACTTCAGTGCCAAGCAGATCCTCACCAACCCGCTGGGCGTGATGGACCGCATCGCCAAGGACCACTACTCGCGGCCGGCGCTGCTGCCCCTGATGAAGGAACGCGGCGGCCAGGCCCCGGCGAAGCCCGCCGACGCGCGGCTGCAGGGCACCTCGCTCAGCTGGAAGCCCTCCGAGGGCGCCCGTTCCTACGCGGTCTACCGGGTCGCCTCCGGCAAGTCCGGCCCGTGTGCCACCGCCGACGCCCGCAACCTCGTCGCGGTCGTTGCGGCCACGGACGGCGAGCGCCAGTCCTTCACCGTGCAGGACGGCGGCACCTACCTGGTGACCGCGCTGGACCGCCTGCACAACGAGAGCGACGCCACCACCGTCACCGGGGCCTGAACCCCGCCCCGGGCGGCGGGGCCGGCTCCCCCGGCGGCGGACCGGCTCCCCGCCCGTGGGGCCGCGCGGTCGGTCGGCCGTGCGCGACCGGTCATGCGCGGCCGCCCGTGGGGGCCGCCGTAGGCTGAAGGCGAGCACGGGATCCGCCCCGCCCCGGGCGGATCCGCGGATGCGCTGGACCCGTGGCACGATCTTCCCCTACGGTGCCAGCACTTGGCCGAAGCTCTAGGGGGGTCGTTCGTGAAGCGGACGCTTGTCGCGTTTGCGCTGATCCTGGGTGTGCTGTGGCCGGGGGCCACGCAAGCCGCCACCCAGGTGTCCACCGCGCAGGCGTCCACCGGACGGGCGGACGGGCGTGTGGTGCTCATCGGCGTCCCGGGCCTGCAGTGGAGCGACATCACCCCCACCGGCACTCCGAACCTGTGGCAGCTCGCCCGCGACAGCGCCGTGGGCTCGCTCTCGGTGCGGGCGGTCGGCCGGGTGACGTGCCCCTACGACGGGTGGCTGACGGTGTCGGCCGGGGTCAGATCCGCGGTCGGCTACGGCTGCGGCCTGCCTCCGCAGCCCGAGCCGGGCGGGGACGGCGCGGTCATCCCCGGTTACGACTACCTGCACCGGACCGCCGGACAGCGGAACGCCGGCGCGCTCGGCGAGGCCGTGCACGCCGCCGGGCAGTGCACGCTGGCGATCGGCCCGGGGGCGGCGCTGGCACTGGCCGACCGCTCGGGCAGGGTCGACGTGTACGCACCCTCCCCCGCGCAGATCCGCGCCGACGTGCTCAGCCGGTGCAGGGTGATCGCCGTGGACGTCGACGACCTGATCAGGCCCTACGTGACCGGCGGGCGACTGCCCTCCGCGGAGGAGCCGCTGACTCCGCAGCAGCGGGCCGCGGCGCTGCGCCTGGCGGACGCCAAGGCGGGGGCGGTGCTGAGCGTGCTGCCGGCGGACGCCTCCGTGTTGCTGGCCGGCCTGTCCGACCACGGAGGCACCCCGCACCTGCGCGTGGCCATGATGCGCCACGGGAACGTCTCGGACCGATTCCTCGGCGCGGACACCACGCACCGCGAGGACGTCACGATCCTGCCGGACATCACCGCGACGATGCTCTCCCTGACCGGGATCCCCATGCCGCCGCACGTGGTCGGGGCGCCCTGGCGGGTGAGCGAGACCCGCACCGGCGGCGTCGAGGCGGCCCGGGACGCGCTGGCCGACGCGGACGTGGCCGGGCAGACGGTCAGGCGGATCGGCGGGGTCTTCTTCACCACGGTCGCCGTGCTTCAGGTGGTGTTCTACCTGGCCGCCTTCCTGCTGCTGCGCCGCGGACGCGGACTGAGCGGGATCCGGGTGGCCGCGGTGGCGCTGGCCTCGGTACCGGTCTCCACGTACCTGGTGAACCTCGCTCCCTGGCACCGCGCGGAGGCCCCGCTGGCGGTGCTGGCCGGCGGGATCGCCGGATGCGCGCTGCTGGTCATCGCGCTGGCGCTGGGAGGCCCCTGGCGGCGGCGGCCGCTCGGGCCGCTGGCGGTGGTGACGGCGGTGACGGCGGCGGTACTCGGCGGCGACCTGCTGAGCGGAACGCCCCTGCAGCTCAACAGCGTGATGGGATACACCGCGGTGGTCGGCGCCCGCTACCACGGCCTGGGCAACATCCCGTTCGCGCTCTTCGCCACCTCGGTGCTGTTGCTCTCCGCCGTGATCGCGCACCGGCTGCTCCGCGAGGGACGCACCCGTCCCGCCGTGGCGGTGGTGGCGACGCTGGGCGTCCTGGCGATGCTCCTGGGCGGCTGGCCGGGCGTGGGCAGCGACTTCGGCGGCGTCATCGCGTTCGTGCCGGGCATCGCGGTGACCGCGCTGCTGATCGCCGGCAGCCGGGTGTCCGTCGTCAAGCTGGGAGCGTTCTGCGTGGCGGGCGGCGTCACCGTGATGACCATCGCCTACCTCGACTACCTGCGCCCGCTGAGCTCGCAGTCACATCTGGGCCGCTTCGTCGGGCAGGTGTTCAGCGGCGAGGCGCTGGAGGTGATCGGCCGCAAGTTCGACGCCATGCTCGGCACGCTGCTCAGCCCCAACCTGATGCCGATCGTGATCGCCGCGGCGGCGTTCCTGGTCTACACGCTGCTGCGGCCGGAGCAGGCGACCGCGGGGGTGCTTCCCGCCGCGTTCGCCCACTCCCCCGCCCTCCGGGCGGGTCTGATCGGCACGCTGATCAGCGGGGTGGTGGGCATGCTGGTCAACGATTCCGGTGCGGCCGTGCTGTCCATGGCGCTCGCCCTGGCCGTGCCGCTGACCCTGTCGGCGGGCGTCCGGGCACTCCAGCTCGGCCCGCGCTACGAGGCGGCGGGCCAGGACCCGGCGAGCAGTTCCCTGGTGTCACGCAGCAGCTGAGGCAGCACCTTGGTCTGGCCGACCACGGGCATGAAGTTGGTGTCGCCGCCCCACCGGGGCACCACGTGCTGGTGCAGGTGGGCGGCGATGCCCGCGCCCGCCACCGAACCGAGGTTCATGCCCACGTTGAAGCCCTGCGCGCCGCTGGCCTTGCGCAGGGCCGTCAGCGACCGCTTGGTGAAGTCGGCGAGCTCGGCGGTCTCCGCCTCCTCCAGGTCCGCGTAGTCGGCCACGTGCCGATAGGGGCAGACCATGAGGTGACCGGAGTTGTACGGGTAGAGGTTGAGCAGCGCGAAGACCGACTCGCCCCGGGCGATGATCAGGCCGTCCTCGTCGTTCATGCGGGGGATCTCGCAGAACGGGCAGCCGTCCTCCGGGCCGGAGCCGGTCGGCTTGCTGGCTCCCTTGATGTAGGCCATCCGGTGCGGGGTCCAGAGTCTCTGGAAGGCGTCCGGTGTGCCTGCCCCGTGCTGCGCCTCCGGGTCGTTGGTCATGGCGATCAGCATATTGCCCGGGCGCCCGGCCCGGTCTGGCACCTCCCCACCCGGCGCACCGTCCGGGGCCCGGCACCCGCGTCACGCGGGGCCGGCCACCCGCGTCACGTGGGGCCGATGATCCGCGCCGCGCGTAGCCGATCACCCGCCCCACGTGTGGCCGATCACCCGCGCCGCGCAAGGTCGGGCACCGCCTTGTGCGAGGGTGACCACCCGCACTACGCGACATCGGCGGACAAATAAGGCGGATTTCCGGCAGAATCCCCCCAGCGTGACCATCGACTGCCGAGGAGCACCCCATGACCGACGTCTCCGTCGAGGATCTCACCGAGGGGACCGGTTCCCTCGCGTCCCCCGTCGAGGACGCCAGGCCGCACCGCCCGTTCTCCCTGGGCCTGTCCGCTTTCTCGGAGCCGGCGGGCGGGCCGTCGAGCAGGCCGTCGGGCGCCTTCGCGAGCAGGCCGGAGGTTCCGGCCGCGGACGAGACCGCGGTCCTGGACGCGGTCGGAGCGGAGCCCGCCGTCCCGGACGGCCCGTCGGACGAGCCCGAGACCGGTGCCGGGACCGGCCCGGCGCGTTCGGACGCCGCCGAGACGGCCGGGACCGCGCTCCGGTCCCCCGAGGAGGCTCCGGAGCCGGCGAGCGGGGGAACGACGGGCTCGGTGTCCCCGGCCCCCGAGGAGGCGGCGGATCCGGCGTCCCCGGAGTCCGAGACGACGGCCCAGCCGGATTTCCCGGCCGCCGGGCAGGCGCCCGCGGCCGTCGCCGGGGAGGCCGCCTCCCCCGTGGCCGAGCGGGGCGGGAAGCCGGCGGGCAGGCCGGTGATGACCCCGGCGGACAAGGCGTCCCCCGCCGTGGTCGAGGCGGTGTCCTCGGCCGTGGTGAAGGGCCGGATCAGAGTGGCCGACGAGGTCGTGGAGAAGGTCGCGGCCCTCGCCACGCTGGAGGTCACGGGTGTCGCCGCCCTGGGCGAGGGCGTCACCGGCCCCGGTGAGGAGTCGTCCCGGCCGGTCGCACCGTCCCGTGGACGCGGTGGCGCCCGGCGCCGTGGCCGGGGCGTCGGCGCGCACGTACAGGACCGCACGGTCGCGGTCGACGTCGCGATCGTCGCCGAGTACGGGCACGTGGTGATGGACGTCGCCAACGAGGTCAAGACCAACGTGGCCCGGACGCTCAGCCGGATGCTGGGGATGCGGGTCGTCGAGGTCAACGTCAACGTCGACGACGTCCGTCTGCCCGGGGAGGTCCTTCCCGGGCAGACGGAGGAGCCGGAGAAGGCGGGGCCGGACGCCTGAGCCGCGGCGCGTGAGAAGGCGGGGCCGGCGGGAACGGGCACGCGAGAAGGCGGGAGGCCCGTGCGGACCTCCCGCCTTCTCGTGGTTCCGCCGGAGCCCGCCTCCCGGGGCCGGCGGGAACGGGCGGTCCGGGGTTCCACCCGAACGGCCCGCCCACGGACGGCCCTGGACGCGGCGCTCGGGGTCAGACCTGGACGCGGCGCGCGATCACGTCGACGATCTCGTTGATCGCCTCATCGACCGGGACACCGTTCTTCTGCTCGCCGTTGCGGAAGCGGAAGGAGACCGCGCCGTTCGCGATGTCCTCGTCGCCGGCCAGCAGCATGAAGGGCACCTTGCCCTTCTGCGCGTTGCGGATCTTCTTCTGCATCCGGTCGTCGGAGGCGTCGACCTCGATCCGGACGCCGCGCGCACGAGCCTTCTCGGCCAGATCCCGCAGGTAGGGCACGTGGGCCTCGGCGATGGGGATGCCGACGGCCTGAACCGGGGCGAGCCAGGGGGGGAACGCACCGGCGTAGTGCTCGACCAGCACACCGAGGAAGCGCTCGATGGAGCCGAACAGCGCCCGGTGGATCATGACGGGCGTCTGGCGGCTTCCGTCGGCGGCCTGGTACTCCAGCGCGAAGCGCTTGGGCTGGTTGAAGTCGAGCTGGATGGTCGACAGCTGCCAGGTGCGTCCGATGGCGTCCTTGGCCTGCACCGAGATCTTGGGGCCGTAGAAGGCGGCACCACCCGGGTCGTCGACCAGCTGCAGCCCCGACTCCTCGGCCGCCTGGCGCAGCGCCTCGGTGGCCTCGTCCCAGTCGGCCTGGTCGCCGATGAACTTGTCGGAGTCGTCACGGGTGGACAGCTCCAGGTAGAACTCCGACAGGCCGAAGTCGCGCAGCACGCTCAGCACGAAGGCGAGCAGGCTCTTGATCTCGCCGCCCATCTGCTCCTTGGTGCAGTAGATGTGCGAGTCGTCCTGCGTCATGCCGCGCACCCGGGTCAGGCCGTGCACCACGCCGGACTTCTCGTAGCGGTAGACGCTGCCGAACTCGCACAGCCGCAGCGGCAGCTCGCGGTAGGACCGCCCGCGTGCCCGGAAGATGAGGTTGTGCATCGGGCAGTTCATCGGCTTGACGCGGTACTCGGTGCCGTCCAGCTCGAAGGGCGGGAACATGTCCTCGGCGTACCACGGCAGGTGGCCCGAGGTCTCGAACAGCTGCGACTTGGTCAGGTGCGGGGTGTTGACGAACTCGTAGCCCGCCTCGCCCTGCCGGCGGCGCATGTAGTCTTCCATCTCCTTGCGGATGAGCCCGCCCTTGGGATGGAAGACCGGCAGGCCGCTGCCCAGCTCCGGCGGGAAGCTGAACAGGTCGAGCTCGGCGCCCAGCTTGCGGTGGTCGCGCTTCTCGGCCTCCTCCAGCAGGTGCAGGTATTCGTCCTGCCGCTCGCGCGACTCCCACGCGGTGCCGTAGATCCGCTGCAGCTGGGGGTTCTTCTCGCTGCCGCGCCAGTAGGCGCCGCCGGAGCGCATCAGCTTGAACGCCGGGATGGACCGGGTGGTCGGCACGTGCGGGCCGCGGCACAGGTCCTTCCAGCACAGTTCGCCGGTCTTGGCGTCGAGGTTGTCGTAGATGGTCAGCTCCGCGCCGCCCACCTCGACGTTCTCCTCGTCGGCGGCCCCGCCCTTGAGGCCGATCAGCTCCAGCTTGTACGGCTCGGCGGCGAGTTCCTCGGTGGCCTGCTCGTCGGAGACGGGCCGGCGGGAGAACAGCTGCCCCTGCTTGACGATCTCGCGCATGCGCTTCTCGATGCGCTTGAGGTCGTCGGGGGTGAACGGGTTCTTGACGTCGAAGTCGTAGTAGAAGCCGTTCTCGACCGGCGGGCCGATGCCCAGCCTGGCCTCGGGGAAGATCTCCTGGACCGCCTGGGCCATGACGTGCGCGGTGGAGTGGCGGATGATCGCCCGCCCGTCGGCGCTGCCCGCCTCGACGGGCTCGATCACGTCGCCGTCGGCGACCGCCGCCGCCAGGTCCTTCAGCTCGCCGTTGGCCCGGGCGGCGACCACGGAGCGGCCGTCGGCCTCCAGCGCGTCGCCGTACGTCGTGCCTCCCGCCACCACACGCTCGGCTCCGGCGAGGGTGATGCGAAGTTCTGGCACGGCGGACACGGTTGCTCCCTGGGATGTGTCGTCTGGTGGTCTGGGAACCGATGCTACCGGTGTCCGCGACGCGTTTTATCAGGCGCTGCGGCGTCCGCGGTAGCCGAGGAAGGTCAGCTCGGCCCTGGTGCCGCGAAAGACGTTGCGGTCGAGCGGGTCGTCGCAGTGCTGGTGGATGACCCATCCGCGCCACGGCCCCGGAACCTCGGGCCTGCCCCGGGGGGCGTCCGGCGCGGCGATCCACAGCGGATGGTCCTCCAGGCCCGCGCAGTTGCCCTTCTGCGCGAACGACAGGTACGTGTAGACCACGGGCCTCAGTCCGGTCCGGGCCGCGACCACCTGGCACCAGCGGCGGGCGAAGCGGGCCACCTGGAAGGCGGGCATGCGGTCGCCGGTCTCCAGGTCGAGCGCGAGCAGGTCGCCCCGGCGCAGCCCGCCCGCCTGCTGCACGGTCCGCAGGAAGTGCGCCGCCTGCTCGTCGGGGTCGCCCGCGGGCCGGGCGAAGTGGTAGGCGCCGCAGACGATCCAGTTCTCCCGCATACCGTTCCAGTTGGCGCCGAACCAGCGGTCGGTGAAGGTGCTCCCCTCGCTCGCCTTGGCGAAGGCGAAGGACACGCCCGCCCTGGCGTGGGCGTCCCAGTCGACGGCGCCCTGCCAGTTCGACACGTCGATGCCGTGCAACATGGCGGCCACGCTAACCGCCGGGCACGCCCGGCACACGCCCGACGCTCCCTCGGCGTACTGTCGTTGCAGCCACTTTGGCTAGGCTTGGTCGGCGTGAACGCAGCAGCCCAGACCTCCGGCGCGTACGCCGCCGGCATCGCGACCATCACGTCCGGCGGGACCGTGCTCGACACCTGGTTCCCCTCGCCCCGGCTGGGCGATCCCTCCTCGCCGGGCACCACCCGGCTGACCGCGCAGGAAGCCGTCGAGGAGCTCGGCGCCGGGGTCGCCGCGCTGCTGGGCCCGGATGACGACCGCGGGGTGGAGGTGGTCGCGGTGCGCACCGGGATCGCCAAGCTGTCCGAGGCCCCGGCCGACGCGCACGACGCCTACCTGCGCCTGCACCTGCTGTCGGCCCGGCTCGTCCGGCCGCACGGCCAGAACCTGGACGGACTGTTCGGCCTGCTCAGCAATGTCGTGTGGACCAACCACGGCCCGTGCGCGGTGGAGGGCTTCGAGCAGGTGCGCCTGCGGCTGCGCGCCCGCGGCCCGGTGACCGTGTACGGCGTGGACAAGTTCCCGCGGATGGTCGACTACGTGGTGCCCTCCGGCGTCCGCATCGCCGAGGCCGACCGGGTGCGTCTCGGCGCGCACCTGGCGAGCGGCACGACGGTGATGCACGAGGGGTTCGTCAACTTCAACGCCGGCACGCTCGGCGCCTCCATGGTCGAGGGCCGGATCTCGGCGGGCGTCGTCGTGGACGACGGCTCCGACGTCGGCGGCGGAGCCTCGATCATGGGAACCCTGTCCGGTGGCGGCAAGCAGGTCATCTCGGTGGGGCGGCGCTGCCTGCTCGGCGCCAACAGCGGCATCGGCATCTCCCTGGGCGACGACTGCGTCGTGGAGGCGGGCCTGTACGTCACCGCGGGGACGAAGGTGGCCCTGCCCGGCGGCGAGGTGGTCAAGGCCGCCGAGCTCTCCGGAAGCTCCGGGCTGCTGTTCCGCCGCAACTCCACCTCCGGCGCGGTGGAGGCCGTCGCCCGCCGGGGCACGGGTGTGGAACTCAACAGCGTCCTGCACGCCAACGACTGATCCGGCGCGCCGGGCGCCACGGCCCGCGGAAACTCGTTCCCGGGCCGCTCACCTGGCAGGGTTGTCCCACGGACTTCGCACGGAGGGACGCCGGATGACCGGTCGGGAGACGGCTGGCGGTGGGGGTGCCGCGGTCGCCCGGTGGGTGACGGGCCTGTTCGCGCCGCAGGTGCTGGTCATCGGGCTGCCCCCGCTCATCGGGCTGGTGGCCGACGGTTCCCGGGGGGCGTTGTGGGGCCTGATCGCGTCGGCGCTGTGCGGTGGGATCCCCGCCGGAGTGATCCTGGCCGGGGTCCGTTCCGGACGGCTCGACTCCCACCACCTGGTCGACCGGGCGAGCCGGACGGGCCCGCTGCTGGTGGCGGTCGCGGCGGTGATCGCCGCGCTGACACTGATGGTCGCTCTGAAGGCCCCCCTGCTGCTGGTGGCCACGGTGACCGCGATGCTGGCCGCGCTCGCGGTGACGGTCCCGATCACCCTCAGGTGGAAGATCTCCTTCCACGCCGCCGTGTCGGCCGGCACCGTGGTGGTGCTCGCCCACGTGCTGCCCGCCGTGCCCACGCTCGTCGTGGGCACGGCGCTCGTGGCGGCGGTGTGCTGGGCGCGGGTGCGGCTCCGTCACCACACCGCCGCCCAGGTCGCCGCCGGGGTCGTCGCCGGCGCCGGTTCGGCCTGGCCGATCCTGGCGGCTTTCGGGGTCTGACGGCCCTCGGGAGTCCGGTGAGACGAACGTCGCACGGCCGCGAGCCTCTCACGCCGGGAACCGGCGCGGGCCCGCGCGGCCGGCTCACGGCAGCTCGGTGAACCGCTCCACCTGCTCGATCGTGCCGGCGATGACGATCACGTCGCCGTAGCCCAGGACGGTGCCGGCGTCGGCGTAGGTGAACTCGTCGTACGGGCCCTTGACGCAGACCACGGTCACGCCGTACTTGCGCCGGAGGTTGGACTCCCCGAGAGGGACGCCGACGTACTCGCGCGGCGGGCGGGTCTTGGCCAGCGCGTAGTTCTCGCCGATCTCCATGTAGTCGAGCATGCGTCCGTTGAGCATGTGGGCCAGCCGCTCGCCCATGTCGTGCTCGGGCAGGATCACGTGGTGGGCGCCGACGCGCTCCAGGATTCGCCCGTGCTCGCGGCTGACGGCCTTGGCCCAGATGTCCTCGATCCCCAGCTCGACGAGCAGCGACGTGGTGAGGATGCTGGACTCCAGGTCGGTGCCGATGGCGACCACGGCCCGGTAGAAGTCGGGGACGCCGATCTGGCGCAGCGCCTCGATGTCGGTGGAGTCGGCGACGACGACGTGGGTGAGCTTGCCGGCCAGGCTCTGCACCAGCTTGGGGCGGCTGTCGATGGCCAGCACCTCGGTCCCGCGGCGGAAGAGCTCCAGGGCGAGGGAGCTGCCGAACCGGCCCAGACCGACGACCACCACCGGGTCGTTTCTTCTGTCAGCCAACGATCGTCCTTTTCCGGGGATCCGCAGCCGCGGGAGGATGTGCGAAGGCGCGCAACCCGGAAGCGGAGGGCACTCCGGCCTCTTGTCGCGTCCCGCCGTCTCGGGCCACCTGGCCCGGAGTGCCCGATCCTATCTCAGCGGTCAGGCGAGAGAGCCCGGACCGCCCGCGGCCTCACTCACCTCCGGTCCCGGCCCCGCCCGGGTCGTCCGCGGCCCTGTCGCCCCCGTCACCGTCCCCGGCCACGCCCGGGTCGTCCGCGGCTGCGCCGGTGCTCTCGGCGAGGGTGTCGAGGATCTGCCGGCCGTACTTGGCCAGCTTGTTCTCGCCGACGCCACCGACCGTGGCCAGCTCCTCCAGGGACGACGGGGAGCGGGTGGCGATCTCACGCAGGGTGGCGTCGTGGAAGATCACGTACGCCGGGACGCCCTGTTCCCTGGCGGTGACGGCACGCCAGGCGCGGAGCCGCTCGAAGACCGGCGCCGCCTCCTGCGGCATCTCGACCGGCTCGGCCCGGCGGGACCCGGAGGAGGCCTGCCTGGCGGCCTTGGCGGCCCGCGCCGGCCGCTCGGGCTCGCGCCGCATCAGCACCTGGCGCCGCCGCCCCAGGACCTCGGCGCTCGCGTCGGTCAGCACCAGCGTGCCGTAGTCGCCCTCCACCGCGAGCAGCCCCTGGACCAGCAGCTGGCGCACCACTCCGCGCCATTCGGCCTCGCCCAGCTCGGTGCCGACGCCGAACACCGTCAGCGCGTCGTGGTCGAACTGGATGACCTTGGCGGTCTTCCTGCCGAGGAGGATGTCGACGATCTGGCCCGCGCCGAACTTCTGACGGCGTTCCCGCATGAGACGGAACACCGTCGACAGGACCTTCTGCGCGGGCACGGTGGCGTCCCACGACTGCGCGGGCGACAGGCAGGTGTCACAGTTGCCGCACGGCTCGCCCCGCTGGCCGAAGTAGGCGAGCAGCCGCACCCGGCGGCACTCGACCGTCTCGCACAGCTCCAGCATCGCGTCGAGGTGACCGGCCAGGCGGCGCCGGTGGGTCTCGTCTCCCTCGGAGGTGTCGATCATCTTGCGCTGCTGCACGACGTCCTGCAGCCCGTAGGCGAGCCACGCGGTGGAGGGCAGCCCGTCACGGCCGGCCCGGCCGGTCTCCTGGTAGTAGCCCTCGACGGACTTCGGCAGGTCCAGGTGAGCGACGAAACGGACATCGGGCTTGTCGATGCCCATGCCGAAGGCGATGGTGGCGACCATGACGAGGCCGTCCTCACGCAGGAAGCGCGCCTGGTTCTCCGCCCGGGTGCGCGCGTCGAGCCCCGCGTGGTAGGGCAGGGCCCGGACGCCGTTCCCGGTCAGGAACTCGGCGATCTTCTCGACCGAGGAGCGCGACAGGCAGTAGACGATGCCCGCGTCACCGGGGTGTTCGGTGCGGATGAGCTCCAGCAGCTGCCGCCTGGGCTCGTTCTTCGGCGCGATGCGGTACTGGATGTTGGGACGGTCGAAGCCGGCCACGAAGTGGCGGGCGTCCTGGAGGTTCAGCCGGGCGGCGATCTCGGCGTGGGTGGCCGGGGTCGCCGTCGCGGTCAGCGCGACCCGGGGGACGTCCGGCCAGCGTTCGTGCAGCGCGGACAGCGCGAGGTAGTCGGGGCGGAAGTCGTGCCCCCACTGGGCCACGCAGTGCGCCTCGTCGATGGCGAACAGCGAGACGACCCCGCTGTCGAGCAGCCGGAGCGTCGCGTCGAGCCGCAGGCGCTCGGGCGCCAGATAGAGCAGGTCGAGCTCGCCGGAGAGGAAGGCCGACTCGACCTGCCGGCGCTCCTCGAACTCCTGCGTGGAGTTGAGGAAGCCGGCTCGCACGCCCAGCGCGGTCAGCGCGTCGACCTGGTCCTGCATGAGCGCGATGAGCGGTGAGACGACCACCCCGACGCCTTTGCGGACCAGCGCCGGGATCTGGTAGCACAGCGACTTTCCGCCGCCGGTCGGCATGAGCACCAGCGCGTCGCCGCCGGCCACCACGTGTTCGATGATCTCCTGCTGACCGTCCCGGAACGAGTCGTAGCCGAAGACGCGGCGCAGCACGCGCGTCGCGTCACTCATCTCGGGACCGTTCTCGGGGGTGACCATCGGGTCATTCTACGAGGATCATGTTCCGCCCGGGGGCGGACGCGGGGAGCGCCCGCCCCCTGTGCGGGGGACGGGCGCCGATGCGCTCGTGAAGGCCGGCCTGCGACACCGCCCGTCCCCCGGGCGGGGGACGGGCGCCCGTCGTGGCGGGTGGTGTCCGCCGGGCCCTACGGGTTGACCTTGATGGTGAAGGTCGAGGTGGTGTTCCTGATGTCCTGGAAGTTGCCGCTCATCCGCAGGTTGTTGAACGTCACCGAACCGACCGCCGGCCCCTGGTCCGGCTCGGGCAGCTCGTTGGCCCAGATGGCGAAGCCCGACTTGGCGTCGTAGGCGTCCCCGCTCCTGCGGGCGCCCGTGATCGTGATGTTCGTGAAGACCGTGTCCTTGATGGGGTTCTCCGGCCGTCCTCCGCTGTACTTCGTCTGGAACATGATGCCGTGGTAGGTCGGGTCGACGATGTCCACGTCGCTGACCCGGATGCCCTGGAAGACCTTCGAGGCGGAGAAGACCCAGATGCCGGGGAAGGTCTGCGCACCCCAGAAGTGGCCGCCGGCGCGGACGATCGAGATGTTCTCGAACCTCGTCGGCGGATCGGCGCCGAAGCCGTTCATCGGGTAGCCGAAGTCGAGCGAGCTGATCGTGATCCCGGAGTAGACCAGCGTGTCCGCGATGTGGATGTTCCGGAAGACGTTGTCGTAGCCGCCGTAGACGGCGATGCCCGCGGCGCGCCAGGGCAGGATGGCCGTCAGGTTCTCGTAGACGTTGCCCTTCATGTCGGCCCCGCCGGCGTCGATGGCGGAGAACAGCGCGAAGCTGTCGTCGCCGGTGGCGCGGGCCTCGTTGTTGCTGACGAGGTTGTCGGTGCTGCCGTTCGTCATGTTGACGCCGTCGGCGAACATGTTGCGGATCCGGGAGTTCTTGATCGTCACACGGTCGGTGTTGGCGCCCCAGTACAGGCAGACCATGTGCTCGTTCCAAATGTCGTCGATCACGATGTCGGTGATGTTCGAGAAGTCGAACACCTTGCCCGGGCCGTCGACGCGCGAGGTGTAGTTGCCGAAGTAGGCGAAGCCGGTGAACGAGGAGCCCTTGGCGGTGGCGTCCGCGCGGAAGCCCACGTCGGTGTTGTCCTGCGTCGCCGGCGCGTGGAACCGGGTGTACCACGGTCCGGCGCCGGCCACCTTCACCGCCTTGCCGTGCACCTGGAACTTCTCCGCCGTCTGGTACGTGCCCGGCGGCAGGTAGACGCCGACCAGGGTGCCCGTGTCGTCCATGCGGACCCGGTCGAGTGCGTTCTGCACGTCCTGGTGGGTGAAGCCCGCGGGAACCGCGTATCTGGCGGGGTCGGGGTTCGGCAGGGGCGAGACCTGCTCGGTGTCGATGAAGTCGATCGCGTACGTCGTCGTGTTGGCCGGGTCCTTCTGCAGCCTGATCTTGCTGCCGGCCTGGACGGTCCGGCCCAGCATGATGTTGGCCTCGTCGTAGATGTGGCGCGGCCCGCCGGCGCTCGGGGAGTTTCCGGGGCTCGCCTCAGGTCCGTACAGCCAGGCGTACTTCGAGGTCAGGTCGATGGCCTTGAGGAAGGTGCCGTCGACGTAGACGTTGAGCGTCGAGGAGATGCCGCCGCCGCCGGGGGCGTCCGGGATGGAGAAGCGGGTGACGAGCGTATTGGTGCTGGCCCTGGTGGTGAACTCGACGTAGCTGCCCGTCGTGTCGAGCGTCACCGCCCTGCGGCCGGACGCCTCGCCCGCCGGGTCGCCGATGGTCCGGTTCGGGCCGACCACGGCCGCGCCGCCGCCGGTGACGGCGTCCTCCGCCTCGTAGTGGTCGTAGGGCATGTCCGCGCCGCGACCGGTGAACAGGCGGTGGGTGCCGGTGTTGTTGGCGCGCTTGACCGGAAGCTCGTTGGCGTCGTCGGCGAGCACGACCTTGACGGTGTACTTGCCGTCGGCGGCCTTCCAGGTGCCCAGGTCGACCGGGGCCGTGACGGCTCCGGCGGCGATCACGCCGGTGTGCGAGCCGGTCAGTGTGCGGACGACGGCGCCCGCGCCGTCGATGACCGTCAGGGTCACGTCGTGGGCGCCGGAGGCGGAGGCCACGGCGCCCTGGTTCTTGATCACCACGGAGAAGGCGACCGTGTCGCCGCCGCGCGGGTTGCCCGGTGTCCAGGTGACGGAGGAGGCGACCAGGTCGGAGCTGTCGACGGGCTTGACGACGAGCGGCGAGGGGTGGACGTGGGTGTTGTTGGCGTCGTTCTGCTCGATGACGATGCCGGCCTCGTCCACCTTGGCGCTCAGCGGGTAGGTCCCGGCGTCCCGGCGACCGGCGTCGGCCGTGACCGTGGCGCTCGCCCCGGCGGCCAGGGCACCGACGGGAGCGGTGCCGGCGAGTGCGCCGTCCAGGTAGAAGGTGACGTTCGTGGCGCCGGAGCGCGCCGTGCCGATGTTCTTGACGGTCGCCTTCAGTGTGACGGCGTCGGTCTCCGTCGGAGCGGCCGGGGACGACGACATGCCGGTGATCGTCAGGTCGGGGTTGGACGCGGAGGTGCCGATCACCTGGAACTCGGCGACCTGCCCGCCCGTGGCGCCGGAGTTGGCGGTGATGCGGAGCTGCACGTCGGCGACCGTGGCGGTGACCGGGATGGTCACGGTGTTGCCGGTGGCGGGGTCGAAGGTGTGTACCGCCGCCGCCGACAGGCTGGTGAAGGCCGAGGCGCTCTGCTCGCGGCCGAGCACCTGGACGGTCTGGGTGCGCGTCGCCCACTCGGCGGCGGGGTTGAGCTTCAGCACGACCGAGCCGACGTCGGCGTTCGCCCCCAGCTTGACGGTCAGCGTGTGGGGGTAGCCGCCCGCGCCGCCCTCCCAGTAGGTCGTCACGCTTCCGTCGTTGGCGTTCTCGGCGACATAGGTGTGGATCGTGGACGAGGCGGTGATCGGCTTGCCGACGGCCAGGTTCGTGTCGCCGCCGGTGCCGTGGCGGGTGACGGTGTTGCTGGCGGCGGACCGGTTGCCCGCGGCGTCCCTGGCCTTGACGTGGTACGACACGGTCGCGCCGACCGGCTGGACGTCGGTGTGGGTCAGCACGTCGCCCGGCACGCTCTTGCGCAGTGTGCCGTTGGCGTAGAGGTCGTACCCGGTCACGCCCACGTTGTCGGCCGACGCGGCCCAGGTCAGTTTGATCTGCCCGGCCGCGGGCTCGGTGAAGGCCAGGCCGCCCGGAGCGGTCGGCGGCTGCGTGTCACCGGTGGCGGGTCCGTAGATCTCCAGCTCGGACAGCTGCCCGGCCGGCCAGCCGGTGTTGGCCGTGATGTGCAGCCGCACGTAGCGGGTGACGGCCGTGGTAAGACCGATCGTCACCGTGTTGCCGGTGGCGGGGTTGAAGGTGTGGCCCGCCGACGCCACCAGGGTGGTGAAGCCGGAGCCGTCGGCGCTGCCCTGCACGGTGAGGGTCTGGGTGCGGCTCTCCCAGCCCGCCGGCAGCTTCAGTACGAGCCTGTTCACACCGGTCGGGGCGCCGAGATCGACCTGGGCCCACTGCGGGAAGGCATTGTTGGCGCTCTCCCAGTAGCTGGCCTGGTCGCCGTCGTTGAGGTTGCGGGGCACGTAGACGTCGTGGGAGCCGCCGGCCGAGGCCGTCCTGCCCGCCGCCAGGTTGGGTCCGTCCGCCGCCGAGGCCGGGGAGGGCGGCCCCGCGGTGACGAGAAGGCAGGTCGCGGCCATCGCCGCGACCAACCGTAAGAGCAGATGCTTGCTGCGCATTGGTTCCTCTATCTGTCGTCCGGGACGACCGGGGGGTGTCGGTGGCCGGGCCGCCGGTCCCGGAGGAGGGATGACCGGCGGGCTGCGGAGTGCGTGGACGTCGGGCCCACGGCGGGTCCGGAGGACGACGCGCGAGCCTGCGCCGACGCGCGGAAGCGGGGGCACCGCGGCGCAGGCGCCACGACCGGAGCGCCGAGACGGAAGCTGCGTGGGTGCTGCGGCAGGGGCCGAGGCGAGGGCGGGGGTGGCGGGCGGCGACCTGCCGCGTGACACCGGGACCGGCATCATCTGGGGCCTCTCTGTGAACGGGAACGCAAGACATGGCAGATGCATGCGTGTTTTGCAGAGAGAAGAAAGAAGACGATGGATTTTTTGTAAAAATATTACATCGAGATGACCAGATGTTACATAGGTGCTACGACCGCGTCAACGGTCCGGTAAGTGCGGCTTGTCGGGGAGACAGGCTCCTCTGATCTGCGATCGCACCAACCGTCCCACCGGCCCGTCCGGCGATCCGGCACAGCCCGGCACAGTCCGGCACAACCCGGCGACACGCATCGGCTCCCGGCGTCGGCTCCGGACGTGTGGACGAGCCGATGAAAAGGCATGCCCGGGACACGGCAGATGTCCGTCGTCTTCTTCCGGTCATCGCTAAGGTAATCGTCAGACCATCGGGGCATCGTGCAACCGGATGCCCTCCTCACGGGCGGTGAAGACGGGGGAACCGGCCACCCCGCGACCGGAGACGCCGGGCCGCGTGCCGATGCGCCTGCCACCGCGGTGCGAGCCACCTGAGGGCCGGCCCGGCCCCGCGGGCCCGCGCTCGCAAACCCGGCCGGGACCGGCATGAGCGCCTCCGCCGGCCCCGCGGGCCCGCGCTCACGCCTCCTTGGGCCTGCGCCAGCGCTGGTCGGCCGCCAGCCACGCGCGTTCCCAGCGGGCGTACCGGCGGCGGTCGAGCCGGGCACGCGCCAGGGAGTAGAGCAGCCCGCCGGTCCCGGCGGCCACGGCGGTCAGGCCCACCGCGGCGAGGATCGCCTTCGCGACGGTGTCGAGCCGGGCGGGCGGTCCTAGAACCGGCCTGCCGGAAGGATCCAGCCACACCCGTGCCGTGCCGCCCGTCCTGGACCCCTGGAGCACGGGGGCCAGGGCGGTGACGGTTGCCCCCCGCTCGTCCGTCCACCGCACCCGGACCCGGACCACGGCGGCCCGGCCGCCGGGAGAGGTCCACGTCATCTCGGGGGCGTCGGCCAGCAGGGTCACGGTCACCCACCGGCCCGACCGTTCGGCCGCCACCCCGTCCCGGTAGGTGTTCACCCCGAGCACGGCCGCCGCCGCGACGCCGGTGACGAGCAGCGCGAGCACCCCCCACAGGACCAGTGCCTCGACCCGGTCCGAGCGCCGGCGCAGCGGGTTGCCGTCGAACCGGAGCAGGCGGACGTACCGTGCCCACGTCGAGGCCACGCCTCGCATCGAAACCACCTCCTGGGTCCTCGGCCAAGGATCACCGTGCCGGGAGCGGTCGTTCCAGGGTCGTTCGCCGTGTCCGGGCGGGACGTTGGTCCCGTGTCCCGCACCCGGCGAAAGTCCCTCGCGGGCGGGTCCTCCGGCCCTGCCGCGGGCCCTCCGCCCGGACGAGCGTGGACGGCGAAAACCCCGACCATGGAGGTGTGCCGTGTCCTCACCCCTCGCCACCGATCTCGGAGTCCGCCGGCTGCTGACCGCCGCAGGACAGGCTCCGTCGGTGCACAACACCCAGCCGTGGAGGTTCAGGGTGGTCGGCAGGGAGGCGGTCGAGCTGCTGGCCGACCGGGACCGGTGGCTGCGGGTGAGCGACCCGCGCGGACGTTCCCTCCACGTGAGCTGCGGAGCGGCCCTGTTCAACCTCCGTCTGGCCGTGCGGGTGGCCGGGTGGCTGCCGATCACCCGGCTGCTGCCCGCTCCCGACGACTACCCGGATCTGCTCGCCACGGTGCGCGTGCCCCGGGTCAGCCCGCCCTCCCCCGCCGAGCGCGACCTGTACGCGTCCATCGCCCTGCGCCGCACCAACCGATACCCCTACGAGGACCGGAGCGTGCCGGCCGAGGTCGTCGACGACATGCGCGCCGCCGCGGCGGCCGAGGGGGCCTCGCTGTTCATGACCGACCCCGCGGACCTGCTCGACCACGTGGCGATCGCCGAGGAGGGGCTGGCCCGCGACCGCGACTACCGGGCCGAGCTGGCCGCGTGGACGATGCCGAAGGCCCGGCACGACGGCGTTCCCGGCTACGTGCAGGGGCCGCGCGGCGCCAAGGACCCGTCCCCGACCCGTGACTTCGGCCGCCACGAGCACACCGCGCGCTTCGAGCCGCATCCGCAGATCGCGGTGCTCACCACAGCGGGTGACGGCCCGCGTGACTGGCTGCGCGCCGGCCAGGCCCTGCAGCGGGTGCTGCTCACCGCGACGCTGCACGACGTGTCCGCGTCGTTCCTCAACCAGCCGCTGGACCTGCGCGACATCCTGCGCCACACCGATCCGCGCCATGCCCTCGGACACCCCCAGATGATCATGAGGTTCGGGTACGGCCCGCCCGTGCCCCGCGCTCCCCGCCGCCCGGCGGCGGAGCTGGAGACCAGCTACGTCTGACGGCCGCGAGGAGGGTACGGGCGCCGCGGCCCCGCGGCGCCCGTGAGGACCTAGGTCCCGCCCATCGGTGACCTCCGCTCCGTGATCGGCGGCCCGGGCGGGACGACAGTGGGATCAGAACTTCGACACGGGCTCGACACGAGGGGGATTCGATGACGGCCACACCGGTCACCGGGGAACCGGCGGAACTGACGGATCTGGCGGCACCGGCGGGGCCGGCCGCGTGGCGCGGGTTCCGCGGGACGACGTGGCGCGCGGCGATCGACGTGCGCGACTTCGTCCAGGCCAACTACACGCCGTACGAAGGCGACGAGGGATTCCTGGCCGGGCCCACGGAGCGCACCCTGGCGGTGTGGGCGAAGGTCTCCGCGCTGTTCCCCGAGGAGCGGCGGCGCGGGATCCACGACGTGGACGTCACCACCCCGTCGTCGATCACCGCCCACCGGCCCGGCCACATCGACCCCGAGCGTGAGCTGATCGTCGGGTTGCAGACCGACGCCCCGCTGAAGCGGGCCATCATGCCCGCCGGGGGGCTGCGGATGGTGGAGAACGGCCTGGCCGCCTACGGTCGCACGCTCGACCCGCGGGTACGGGAGATCTTCACCAAGTACCGCAAGACCCACAACGACGCCGTGTTCGACGCCTACACCCCGGAGATCCGCAACGCCCGCCGCTCCGGGATCATCACCGGGCTGCCCGACTCCTACGGCCGCGGCCGGATCATCGGCGACTACCGGCGGGTCGCCCTGTACGGCGTGGACCGGCTGATCGAGGCCAAGCGGGGTGAGCTGCGCTCCCTCGACGGCGCCGCCGCCTCCGACGCGGTGATCCGCGACCGGGAGGAACTGGCCGAGCAGCTGCGCGCGCTGGACGAGCTGAAGCAGATGGCCGCCTCCTACGGCCACGACGTCTCCCGGCCCGCCACCACCGCGCACGAGGCCGTCCAGTGGCTGTACCTCGGCTATCTGGCCGCGGTGAAGGAACAGAACGGCGCGGCCATGTCGCTGGGCCGCACCTCCACCTTCCTGGACGTCTATCTGGAACGGGACCTCGCCGAAGGGCTGATCACCGAGGAGCGGGCACAGGAACTGATCGACGACTTCGTCATCAAGCTGCGCATCGTCCGATTCCTGCGCACCCCCGAGTACGACCAGCTGTTCTCCGGCGACCCCACCTGGGTCACCGAGTCGATCGGCGGCATCGGAACGGACGGCAGGACACTGGTGACCCGCACCAGCTACCGCTACCTGCAGACGCTGCGCAACCTCGGCCCCGCACCCGAGCCGAACCTGACCGTCTTCTGGTCGCCCCGGCTGCCGGAGGCTTTCAAGCGGTTCTGTGCCCGGCTGTCGATCGAGACCAGTTCCATCCAGTACGAGAGCGACGAGCTGATGCGGCCGCGTCTCGGCGACGACGCCGCCATCGCCTGCTGCGTCTCGGCCGCCCCGGTCGGCCGGCAGATGCAGTTCTTCGGCGCCCGCGTCAACCTCGCCAAGACGCTGCTGTACGCGATCAACGGCGGCCGCGACGAGATGACCGGCGAGCAGGTCGGCCCCGTCTGCCCGCCGCTGACCGGGGAGTATCTCGACGAGGAGGAGGTCCGTGCGGCGTTCGACCGGATGCTGGACTGGCTGGCCGCCACGTACGTGAACGCGCTGAACATCATCCACTACATGCACGACAAGTACGCCTACGAACGCATCGAGATGGCGCTGCACGACCATCCCGTCAAGCGCACGCTCGCCTGCGGCATCGCCGGCCTGTCGGTGGCCGCCGACAGCCTGTCGGCCATCCGGCACGCGCGGGTCCGGGTCGTCCGCGACGAGACCGGCCTGGCGGTGGACTACGTCGTCGAGGGCGACTACCCGGCCTACGGCAACAACGACGACCGCGCCGACGCCATCGCCGTCGACCTGGTCCGCTCCTTCATGGACAAGATCCGGCGGCACCCGGCCTACCGGGACGCCGAGCACACCCAGTCGGTGCTCACCATCACCTCCAACGTCGTGTACGGCAAGCACACCGGCAACACGCCCGACGGCCGGCGCGCGGGCGAACCGTTCGCGCCCGGCGCCAACCCGATGAACGGCCGCGACCGGCGCGGCCTGGTCGCCTCGGCGCTGTCGGTCTCCAAGATCCCCTACGGGCAGGCTCTCGACGGCGTCTCCCTGACGAACACGGTAACGCCCGAGGGGCTGGGCCGTACCGACGCCGAGCGCGTGGGCAACCTGGTCGGGGTGCTGGACGGCTACTTCGACGCCGGCGGGTTCCACATGAACGTCAACGTGCTCACCCGCGCCGTGCTGCTGGACGCCATGGAGCACCCCGACAGGTACCCGCAGCTGACCGTCCGGGTCTCCGGGTACGCCGTCAACTTCGTCCGGCTGACCCGCGAGCAGCAGCAGGACGTCGTCAACCGCACCTTCCACGGATCGCTGTGAACCCCCGTGAGGAGGTGCTCCTGCAGGCCGCCGCCGAGCTGCGCCGGCCGCCGGCCGCGGCCGGCGCCGGCGTCATCGAGTCCTGGGACGTCTCCGTCGGCGTGGACGGCCCCGGCACCAGGTTCGTGGTGTTCACCTGCGGCTGCCCGCTCAGGTGCCTGTACTGCCACAACCCCGAGACCTGGCGGATGCGTGACGGGCGGCGGGTCACCGTCGACGAGGTGATGGCGGAACTGGAGGGATACCGGCGGTTCATCTCCGTGGCGGGCGGCGGGGTCACCGTCAGCGGCGGCGAACCACTGCTGCAGCCCGGTTTCACCGCCGAGTTGCTCCGCCGCTGCCACGACGGCGGCCTGCACACCGCCCTGGACACCTCGGGGTTCCTCGGCGACCGCGCCACCGACGCGATGCTCGCCGACACCGACCTGGTCCTGCTGGACATCAAGTCGTCGGATCCGGACGGCTACCGGCGGCTGACGGGCGTCTGCCTGGAACCGACCCTGCGCTTCGCCCGCCGCCTCGCCGAACTCGGCCGCCCGGCCTGGGTGCGCTTCGTCCTCGTCCCCGGCCTCACCGACGATCCGGGCAACGTGGACGGCCTGGCCCGGTTCGCCGCGGAGCTGGGCAACGTCGAGCGGGTCGACGTCCTGCCCTTCCACCGCATGGCCACCGGGAAGTACCGGCGGCTCGGCCTCCGTTTCCCCCTGGCCGACGTCGAACCCCCGGACCGGGCGCTCCTCGCGCGGGTCCACGCCCAGTTCCAGGCGTACGGTGTGACCAGCGTCTGAGCACGGCGCCGCCCCGGCCGCGTACGGCGGCCCCCGACGACCCCGGTGGCCCCGGTGGCCCGGTGCCTTAAGGGCCGACGCCTCGAGACCGGTGCCTTAAGAACCGACGCCTCGGGACCGGTGCCTCGGGGCCGGCATCCGGAATCCTCGGGCCCCGGAATCCTGCGCCGGCCCGGTTCACCCGGACGGCGTCTCACCGAGCGGCACACGCCAGCACAGCGACGACCCTCCTTCGGGCCGGGGTTCGAACGCGAAGACGCCACCGAGGCTCTCGGCCCGCTCCTGGAGGTTGCGCAACCCGCTGCGGCGCCCGCCGGGGCGGGGGCCGACCCCGTTGTCCTCCACGACGAGGACCAGCTCACCGCCCTGGGCCTGCACGGTCACGTCCACCCGGGAGGCGCGGGCGTGCCGGACGGCGTTGGACAGCGCCTCGCGCAGCACCGCGAGCAGGTGCTCGGCCAGCCGTGGCGGCACCTGGTTGTCCAGCTGCCCCTCCAGCTTCAGGCCCGGCATGAAGCCGAGATGGCCGCGGCCCGCCTCGACCAGTTCGACGATCTGCGCTCGCAAGCTGGGGGTCTCGGTGTCGCGCGGCGCCTGCAGGGCGAAGATGGTGGAGCGGATCTGCCGGATGGTCTCGTCCAGCTCGTCGATCGCGGTCTGCAGCCGGGAGGACGCCTCCGGGCGGTCCACCAGCCGGACGGTGCTCATCAGCGTCATGGCCACCGCGAACAGGCGCTGGATGACCACGTCGTGCAGGTCCTTGGCGATGCGGTCGCGGTCTTCCAGCAGGCCGAGCCGCTCGGCGTCCTTGCGCCTCTCGGCCAGCTCCAGGGTGATGGCGGCCTGCCCCGCGAAGGCGTGCAGCATGCGCAGCTCGGCCTCGCTGAACGGGAGCCGGCCGGAACGCTTGTTCAGCGTCAGCACGCCGCGGACGGTCCCGGCCGCGCCCAGCGGCACGGCCGCCGCAGGTCCGCCCCGGACGCCCCCGTTCTCCGCCTGCGAGCCGCCACCCCCCGCTGGGCCGGCGACCATGACGGGCTCGCCCCCGGTGAGGGCACGGCCGGCCAGGGTGTCCTCGACGACCGTCTCCGCGCGCTCGAACGGGCCGGTGTCCACCCCGTCCGCGCCGTCCACGTTCACCGTGATCAGGTGCTCGCGGGTGCGGTCGGGCAACAGGACGGCCGCCACGTCGGCGTCGGCCATCTCGCGGGCCCGGCGCGCCATGAGCGTGAGCACCTCGCCGGGCTCCGCCCCGGACAGCAGGCTCGTGGTGATCTCCGAGGAGGCCCGCAGCCACGTCTCCCTGCGCCGCGTCTCCTCATACAGCCGGGCGTTCTCGATCGCGACACCGGCCGCGGTGGCCAGCGCCATGACGATCGCCTGGTCGTCCTCGTCGAACTCCCCGCCGCCCCGCTTCTCGGTCAGGTAGAGGTTGCCGAACACCTCGTCCCGCACCCGCAGCGGGACGCCCAGGAACGACCCCATCGGGGGGTGGCCGGGCGGGAAGCCGTAGGACTCGGGATGGTCGGAGATGCGCGTCAGCCGCAGCGGCACCGGCTCCTTGATGAGGAGGCCGAGCACTCCCAGCCCGTGCGGCCAGTGCTCGATCCGGGCGATCTCCTCCTCCGTGAGACCGACCGGGATGAACTGCACCAGGGTGTTCCCCTGCCCCACCACGCCCAGGGCTCCGTAGCCGGCGTCCACGAGCGTGGTGGCGGTCTGCACGATCCGCCGCAGGACGGTCTCCAGGTCCAGGTCGCTGCCCACCGAGACCACCGCGTCGAGCAGGGCGTGCACGCGGTCCCGGGTCGCCAGCACCGCTTCCAGGCGGAGCTGGAGCTCGGCGAGGAGTTCGTCCAGGCGCATGTTGGGCAGCAGCGGGCGGGCCTCATCGTGGGTCACATGGGCAGTCTGCCACCGCCCCGGCGCGGTTCCCACTCCGGTATGGGGCCGCGCCGGGCCGGTTCCCGGCCGGGACGGGGTCAGGAGAGCGCGCTGACCGGGACCTGGTCCATGTCGGCGAACGACTGGTTCTCCCCGGCCATCGCCCAGACGAACGCGTAGTTGCGGGTCCCCACCCCGAAGTGCACCGACCAGCTCGGCGAGATCACCGCCTGCCGGTCCCGCAGCACCATGCTGCGCGTGCTGTCGGGCTGCCCCATCATGTGGACGATGCGGTCCTCGCTGGGGAGGTCGAAGTACAGGTAGACCTCGGTGCGCCGGTCGTGGACGTGGGGCGGCATGCTGTTCCACACGCTGCCCGGTTCGAGCACCGTGATCCCCAGGACCAGCTGGGAGCTCGGCACGCCGTCGGCGTGGACGTGCTTGTAGATGACCCTCCGGTTCGCGGTCTCCTGCGCTCCGGCCTCGGTGCGGTGCGCCTGGTCCAGGGGGACGAGCGTGGTCGGGTGGGCGGCGTGCGAGAGCGCCGACACGAGGTAGAACACCGCGTCCCCGGTCGTCTCCGCGCCGAACACGACGTCGCGCGCACCCCGGCCCACGTAGAGGACGTCCATGTGGGCCAGGTCGTACCGGTGCCCGTCGACCTCGACGTGCCCCGCCCGGCCGACGCACACCACGGCGAGTTCACGCCGTTCGCAGAAGTGCTCGGCCCGGAGCGGGCCGGCGGACTCCAGCCGCAGCGGCCGGCCGGCCACGGGGACGGCGCCGCCGACGACCATCCGGTCCTCGTGGGAGTAGAGCAGGGATACCTCACCCTCGACGAACAGGTCGTCGACCACGAAACGGTCGCGGAGCCGGTCGCTGTCCAGCCCTTCCAGCTCTGACGGGTGGGTGGCGTGACGGACCTTCATGGCGGCGGTTGCCTTTCTCAGCGGTACCCGGCGGCGTGGGCGGTCTGGCCGACGCCCGGCGGTGTGGACGACCTGAGCCGACGCTCAGGGATATGGGCGACCTGAGCCGGAGCTCAGGGGTGCGAACGGCCCGAGCCGGTGCTCGGGGAGTGGGACGACCTGGACCGACTCTCGGAGGTGCGGGCGGTCTGAGCCGGAGCCCGGCGGCGTGGAACGCCGAGCGGGGCGGCCCACGCCGTCAGGAGACGACGTTGGTCGGGGTGCCCGCGGCGAAGTTGACGATGTTCTCGCCGGCCAGCCGGAAGACGTCGTCGGCCTCGTCGGTGTGGAACCCGACGTGGGGGGTCAGCACGATGTTCCCCGCCCCGGGGATCGTCTCCGGCTCGGGCGGTTCCCGGTCGAAGACGTCGAGACCGAGGCCGAAGATCCTCCCGTTCCCGGCGAGTTCGACCGCGTACGCGGTGTCGAGGATCTCCGCGCGTGCGGTGTTGACGAGGATCGCGTCGGACGGCAGCAGGTCGAGCAGGGCCCTGCCGACGAGACGGTCGGTGTCGGGGGTGTGGGCCAGGTGCAGTGACACCACGGAGCAGGACCGGAACAGCTCATCCAGGTCGGCGTACCGGGCGCCGAGCTCCAGGTCCCGTTCGGGCGAACGGGACCTGGACCAGTACACCGGGGTCATGCCCAGCCCGCGGGCGAGCCCGATGACCCGCGAGCCGATGGCGCCGGCGCCGACGACCCCGAACCGGCGGCCGGCGAGCTTCAGGCCCTGGTGCTTGGCCCACCGCCCCGAGCGCACGATGCCGTCGCCCTCCACCACGCGCCTGGCGACGGCGAGGGTCAGCGCGATCGTGTGCTCGGCGACGCTGGCGGAGGCGAAGTCCGGGACGTTGGTGACGGCGGCTCCCGTCTCCGCGGCCTCGGCCATGTTGACGAACCGGCGTGCGCCAGTCCCCACGAAGCTCACCAGCCGCAGGCCCGGGTTCGCGCGGAGCAGTCCGTCCGGGACCGGGCCCTGGTCGCCGACGACGTACAGCGCGTCGTACCCGGCGGCCCGGGAGATCGCGGCCGGGACGTCGTCGAACCTCTCCTCGAACCAGTCGAACGTGTGGCCGGCGGCGGCGAGGGGACGGGCCACGTCCCTGTCCACGATGTCGCGGTACTGCGCTTCGCCGTCGATGCAGACAATCCTCATGCTGAGACCTCGGCTGTCGGGCGGGATGTGGGCGTGTGGTGCGGGATCACTTTCCGACCCAGCGGTTGAACCGGTCGACGATCTGGGTCAGGTTCTTCTGGTAGTAGACGCCGTCCTGCTTGACCGCGGACCTGACGTTGTCCCCGAGCGGCAGGTAGGGCTGGATGTCCTGGGGGTAGGCGCTCGGGTCCGCTCCCTTGACCGCGGCGGGGATCGGCGTCGGGATCTTGGAGGCGAAGGCGATCTGGCCGGCCTCGTCGTTGATGACGTCGGCGATCAGCTGCTGGGCCGCGGCGGCGTTCGGCGCGCCGGCCGGGACGGCCCACACGCTGTTCGAGTAGCCGCCGTCCTTCCAGCTGATCGCCATCGGGAACCCGGCGCGCTTGGCGACCAGCGCACGGTTGGCCCAGAGGATCCCGATGTCGCACGAACCGTTCTCGAAGTTGGCGATGGAGTCGGCACCGCTCGACCACCAGGTGATGTCGTTCTTGATCCCGTCCAGCTTCTTCAGCGCCCGCTCGACGTCCAGCGGGTACAGCTTGTCCGCGGTGACCCCGTCGGCGAGCAGCGCCGCCTCCAGGGTCCAGCCGTACTGGGGGTTGTTGAAGAAGCAGCGCTTGCCCGGGAACTTGGCGACGTCGAACAGGTCGGCGACCGACGACGGCTGCGCGTCCGCCGGATAGGCCTTCTCGTCCCACGCCAGCACCATGCCGAACGTGCCGACCTGGACCCCGTACTTGTCGTACGACCCGGACTCCAGCTTGTCGACGGGCACCACGGACGTGTCGAGCTCGGCGAGGTATCCCTTCTCGGCCGCCGCGGCCGCGTCGCCGACGGTCGGCAGGAACACCAGGCTCCACGGCACCTGCTTGGCCTCGGCGGCGGCGATGAACTTGGTCGAGGCCTCGTTGTAGTCGTCCGAGACGGTGACGCCCGTCTTCTTGGTGAAGTTGGCGAACAGCGTGGCCGACAACTCGGTCCACACCTCGCCGCCGCTCGTGTCGTAGAACATGATGTCGCCGCCGATCGCGCCGGTGCCCGCGGACGTCGATCCGTCCGCGCCGCCGCTCTCGCCCGAACACGCGGTGAGGGCCAGCACGGACGCCACGGCCGCGGTCAGCGTCAGTCTCATGCGGGATGTGCTCATGGTGATGTCTCCTGTCGCTCTGGAGAAGAGGAGGACCTGGGGGAAGGGAGAACTCGGAGGGAGAACTGGAAGAGGAGGTGCGGGAAAGAGGAGAGGGGACGGCTCGCGTCCCGGTCGGCGCGGCTCACGTGTCAGTCGGCGTGGCTCGCGTCCCGGTCGGTGCGGCCCGTGCTCCGGTCACCGTGCGGGACCACGGCGGCCTGGCCGTCGCGGACGCACATCTGGACCCGGTCGCCGACGAGCGGATGCTCCCCGGCGGGGTCGACGGCGGCGTGGTAGACGCGCTCCCCCGCCCGGAGGGTGATGGCGTGTCGCTGCCCGAGGAACCGGGAGGCGGTCACCTCGGCCGGGCCGAGCACGCCGAGCCCGGGCGGCGGTACGGTTCCGGCTTCGACGATGACCATCTGCTCCGGCCGCACCGCGCAGTGCACGGCGCCGGAGGTGATCGCGCTGTCGGGAGGCAGGCAGACCACCGTCCCGCCCCCGACGGCGACGACGGTGTCCGGGCCCCCGTCGACGAGGTGGCCGTCGAAGAGGTTCGTCTCGCCGAGGAACCGGGCGACGAACCGGTCGGCCGGCCGCCGGTACAGGGCCTCCGGCGTCCCGGTCTGCCGGATCGCCCCCGCGTCCATGACCGCCATCCGGTCCGAGAGCAGGAACGCCTCGTCCTGGTCGTGGGTCACGTAGATCGCGGTGGTCTCGGCCTCCTGCTGGATTCTCCGCACCTCCGCGCCGAGCTCCTGCCGCAGGCGCCGGTCGAGGGCACCCAGCGGTTCGTCCAGCAGCAGCACCCGGGGACGCTGGGCGAGCGCCCGGCCGAGGGCGACCCGCTGTTGCTGGCCGCCGCTCAGCTCGCCGGGGTGCCGGTCGCCGAAGCCCCCGAGCGCCACGAGTTCGAGGATCTCGGTGACCCGCCGCCGCCGGGCGGCCGGGTCGATCTTCCGCACCCGGAGCCCGAACTCGATGTTCTCCGCCACGGTGAGGTGCGGGAAGAGCGCGTAGTTCTGGAACACGAAGCCGATGTCGCGTTTCTGCGGCGGCAGGCCGGTCACGTCCTGGCCGTCGAGGTGGATCCGCCCGGAGCCGGGTTCGAGCAGGCCGCCGATCAGGCGCAGCAGCGTGGTCTTTCCCGATCCGCTCGGTCCCAGCAGGGTGAAGAACTCCCCCGCCTCGACGTGCAGGTCGACTTCGTCCAGGGCGGTGACCCCGCCGTAGGCGAGCCTGATCGCCTCCGCCCGGACCTCCCCCCGCCGTACCGGCGTGGTCACGTCGCCCGGACGCGTTCGCACTGCGGATCTCATGAGGTACCTCCACCCTGGGCCTGACGGCGACGACGGACACGAGTAATCAGGACCACCACGACGACGGCCACGATCAGCATCGAGGCGACCGCCGGGACGGTGGGGACGATCCCGCTCTCCAGGTACTGGTAGATGGTGACCGGGAGGGTCTTGTCCGGCCCCGTCTGCAGGAACAGGGCGAGGACGACCTCGTCCCAGGAGGTCACGAAGGCGACGGCGGCCGCCCCGACGACCGCGGGCAGCGCCCGGCGCACCACGATCGTCCAGTAGGTCCTGGTGCGGGAGGCGCCGAGGGTCCAGGCCGCCTGCTCCAGTGACCGGTCCGCCGCCGACAGCGCGGTGTTGACGACGGCGAAGGAGAGGGGGAAGGCGATGACCGTGTGGGCGAGGACGAGCCCCACCGTGGTCCCGGCCAGTCCGAGCCGGAGCTCGACGTCGTAGATCCCGATCGCCAGCAGGATCGCGGGGGTGATGATCGGGGCGAACGCCAGCGCCTGGATCAGGGCCCGGCCGGCCGCCGACCGGGTGCGCTGCGTCAGCCGTGACAGCGACAGCGCGATGACCAGCGACAGGAGCGCCGTGCCGATCCCGACGACCAGGCTCCGCAGCAGTGGAACGGTCCAGGTCCTGCCCTCGAACGCCTTGCCGTACCAGTCGAGGGTGAACCCGCGGGGCGGGAACACGACGGTCGAGGTCTCGCCGACGGACATCGGGAAGACGAGGAGGACCGGGGCCATCAGCACCAGCAGCGTCACCGCGGTCACCGCGGCGGCCGCGATCATGCCCGCGCTCCACCGGAACGGCTCCGCGGCGCTGACCCCCTTGGCCTGGGTCGCCATGGCGGCACCCGGATCCATCCGCCCGGTGATCCGCACGATCCCGGCGTAGAGCACCAGGGTCACCGCGAGCAGCAGCACGCCCATGGCGCTGGCGACGCCCCACTGGAAGATGTCGATCTGCTGCTGGATGTACGTCGAGATCGTCGACTGGCGCGGCCCGCCCAAGATGGCGGGCACGATGAAGAAGCTCAGGCCCAGGATGAAGACCAGCAGCGTGCCGCTGACCAGCGAGGGCCGGATCTGCGGGAGGTAGACGCGCCGCAGCGCGTGGCCGTGTGAGGCGCCCATCGTCTTGGCCGCCAGCATGAGGTTGCCGTCGACCGCCGACATCCCGGAGTACAGGATCAGGATCATGTACGGCAGCAGGTAGCAGGTCGTGCCGACCAGCGTCCCGCCGAAGCTGTGCAGCAGGGAGAGCTCCCCCAGCCCCAGCGCCTGGCTCGTCTCGTTCACCACCCCGTTGGGGCTGAGCAACGCGGTCAGGGCGAACAGGCGGACGACGATCGACACCCAGAACGGGATCAGCACGAGCAGCAGCAGCACTCCGGCCACCCGGCGGGGCAGCCGGGACAGGAAGTACGCCACCGGCAGGGCCACCAGCACGGTCAGCAGGGTCGAGCCGACGGCGAGCAGGACCGTGCGCCACTCGATGAGGAGCAGGAAGTCGTCCTGGAACAGGCTGGCGTAGTTGGCCAGTGAGAACCCGAGGTTCCCGTAGTCCAGGGAGCCGGTCTCGCTGAGGCTGCGCAGCACGACGTTCGCCAGCGGCCAGGCGTACAGGAGGGTGAACAGGATCGCGAAGGGCACCGCGATGAGGCCGTAGGACACCCCGTCCCGCACGCGCCGGTACCCCGGCCGGGTCCCGGGTCCGCCGGCGGGGGCCGCCGGCGTCCCGGGGGCACGCGGCGGGGCGTCGACGCTCATGCGTCCTCCGGGGTGGCCGCCGTCACGCGGCAGATCGTGTAGATCTTGCGGACGGTCGAGGTCACGGTCCACCGGCCCGTCCACCCCTCCGGCAGGATGACCGTCACGCCCGGGCGGATGTCGGAGTGCGTGCCGTCGGCGTGGTCGAGGCGTCCCTCCCCGGAGAGGAAGTGCATGATCTCCGAGCAGCCGGCCTTGCGGGAGTCGAACACGCCGGGGGTGACCTCCCAGACGCCGACCTCGACCTCCGGCGACTCGTGGAGCACGTGCTCGGCCGTCCGCGGATCGCCCGAGACGACGACCTGGGGGCTGCCGGTGGGGGTGAGGGGGAGGTCGCGCGCGTCGTGGTCGTCGATACCGACCGGTGCGGGGACGGCGTTCTCGATGGGGGCGGTCATGTCGTGGCCTTCAGCGTGGTCGCGTTCACGATCGAGGGCACCTCGCGGCCCCGCAGGTAGGCGGCGCACCGCTCGGCGAGGAGTCCGCGCAGCCGCACCTCCGCCGTCTCCGAGTACCAGGCGAAGTGGGGGGTGACAACGGTGTTCGGTGCGCGGAGCAGGGGGTCGTCCGGACCGGGCGGCTCGTCCTCCAGGACGTCCAGGCCGGCCGCCGTCACCTTCCCGCTGCCGAGGGCGGCCGCCAGGGCCGCGGAGTCGATCAGCCCGCCGCGGGAGACGTTGACGACCGTGACACCGTCCTTCATCAACCGGAAGGCCCGCTCGTCGAGGATGTGCCGGGTCTCGGCCCGCAGCGGGCAGTGCAGGCTGACCACGTCCGCCCGCGCGAGGAGCTCGGGCAGATCCACCATGCGTGCCCCGGCCGCGGCGGTGACCGCCGGGTCGTGGGCGACGACCTCACGGAAGAAGGGCCCGGCCAGGCGGATCACCTCGGCGCCGATGCGGCCGATCCCGATCAGCCCCAGTGTCTGCTCCGAGAGCGGGACCACGGGCCGCAGCCGGGACCACTGCGGCCAGTGCCCGTCGCGGACGAGCCGGTCGCCGCCCGTCAGACGGCGGTTGGCGGCCAGGATGAGGGCGACCGCGTGGGTGGCGACCTCCTCCTGACAGTAGTCCGGGACGTTGACCACCGCGATCCCCCGCTCGCCGGCCGCCGCGAGGTCGATGGTGTCGACCCCGACCCCGTAGCGTCCGATCACCCGCCAGGTGGGGTGCGCGTCCATCTGCTCGGCGCCGATGGTGGCGTACTGGACGAGGACGCCCTCGGCGGTGCCGAGGTCACCGCCCCGGCGCGCGTCCGTGACGCCGACCGACAGCGGCGCCGCGGCCCGTTGCTCGACGAGGATGTCCCCGTAGGAGGTGTCGAGCACGACGAGCCCGCTCATGACGTTATCGCGCGGCCGTCCGCCGCCGTGCCCGGCTGGACCCTGAATTTCATCCCGTCCGCCTTTCCGGTGAATTTGTTGAAACGATTCCAGGTATCAGAGGAACGACATTCCGGCCGCCTCGGAGAAGGATGGTGGAACGCTCCGGCGCCGCCGGAGCCGCGGCGGCCCCCGGAGCGGCACCCGCCCGGCGGGCCGGCCGGGAACCGGATGCCACAGGACGGGCGGCTGGCGCCTGCGAGGTCAGCGGCCCAGCCAGCCGCCGTCGACGGGCAGTGTCACCCCGTGGATGTAGTCGGCGGCGGACGAGGCCAGGAACACCGCCGCGCCGCCGATGTCAGAGGGCTCGGCCCACCGTCCCGCCGGGATCCGCTCGCTGATCTTCGCGTGTCGGTCCGCGTCGAGCAGCAATGCCTCGTTCATATTGGTATTCACATATCCCGGCGCTATTGCGTTCACGTTAACTCCGCATGACGCCCACTCGTTGGCGAGGGATTTGACGAGCTGGCCGACGCCTCCCTTGCTCGCCGCGTACCCGGGAATGGTGATCCCACCCTGGAACGTCATGACCGACGCCAGGAAGATCACCTTTCCCGAACCGCGCGCGACCATCTCCGCCCCGATCCGGCGGGTCAGGATGAAGGGGGCGGTGAGGTTGACGGCGAGCACCTCGTCCCACAGCTCGTCGCCGTGGGCGACCGCGGGCGCCCGCCGGTTGATCCCCGCGGCGTGCACCAGGATGTCCGGTGCCGCCTCGCCCGCCTCCTCGAGCCGGTCCAGGAGGCGGTAGAGCGAACCCCGGTCCGCCAGGTCGCACTCCCGCGCCGCGTACCGCCCGCCGGCCGAGCGGACCGACTCCGCCACCGCCTCCTGGGTGGCGAGAGCCGAGCTGACCCCGACGACGTCGGCTCCGGCCCCGGCCAGCGCGACGGCGATCGCCGCGCCGATCCCGCGGCTGGCGCCGGTGACCAGCGCCGTACGGCCCCGCAGCACGCCGGGTTCCCGGTCAGGACGCATCGTCGATGATCAGGAACTGGGTGGCCGCGTCCGAGAGGTTGCGGCCCCGGTGAGCGCGTCCCGGGCCGAGGATGAACCCGGCGCCGTGCCCGACGCTGAACGAGCCGCCGTCCCGGAACTCGTAGCTCATCGTGCCGGTCAGGACATATCCGCGGTGGCCTTTGGTGCACCACACGTCGTCCCTTACGGCGCCGGCCTGGTACTCGACGACGTTCCAGACCGTCCCGTCGGGGGCCGGGACGGTCCGCAGCCGGACGCCCGGCACCTCCTCCCGCGCCTCGGCGGGGAAGACGATGTGGTCGACGGTCCCCATGGGACACCTCCATGCGCTGTGACCTGCGGCTGTACGGAACCGCTGCAGATTTTGGTACGCTATTTCAAAATCGCTCCGCACGTCAACAGATGTTTGACGGATCGCCACCTCCCGGTCACGGTGGCGGAAGGAATCTCATGGGCGGGAAACACACGGCCGGTCGCCGGATGCCCGGCGACCGCGCGGGCATCGGAACGGGACCGTCCGCCGCCGACGGCGCGGACACCGGCCAGGACCATCCGGCACCATCCGGGGCCGGCCGGGACCATCCGCGGCAGGACGGGACCCGCCGAGGGCTCCGACGCCGCGCGGATCCCATCCTGCCGGGATGATCATTTATGACCCGGCGGAAGACCGGTGTGCCGCCGGAGCATCACCGGCACACTGCCGGTGGCGCTCCGGCGCACCGGCGGCACACCGGCGGCACACCGGCGGCACACCGGCGGCACAGCCCGTCCGGCGACATCCGACACCGATGACCTTTGGAGAAGAGGGCACAGATGGCAGTGAGCACGGCCAAGGACGGCAAGAAGAGCATTCCGGGCGCTTCCGGCGGCGACTCCGTGTCGGGAACCCAGGGGCTCGACCGCGCTCTGTCCGTCCTGCTCCAGATCGCGGCCAGTCCTCCCCCGGGCCTGAGCCTGGCCGAGTGCAGCAGCATCCTCGGCTACAGCAAGCCCACGACGCAGCGCCTGTTGCGCACCCTGACCCGCCGCGAGTTCCTCCACTACGACGAGGACCTCGGCGTCTACTCCCTCGGGGTGGCGAACGCCAGACTGGGGTCGACCTACCTGAACCGGGTCACCCTCCGGCAGGCCGCGCTCGCGGCCATGCGCCGCCTGGTCGTCGAGACCCGGGAAACGGCTCACCTCGGCATCCTGTCCGGCTCGAACGTCGTCTACATCGACGTCGCCGACAGCCCGCAACCGGTGCGGATCTTCAGCCGGGTCGGTGACGCGGTCCCCGCGTACGCCACCGCCGTGGGGAAGGCGATCCTCGCCTTCCTCCCGCCCGCCGACCTCCGGGAGCACCTGCCCGGGACGCTGGCCGCCCGGACCCCCAACACGATCGTGACGATCCCCGACCTGCTCGCGGACTTCGAGCGCACCCGGCAGCGCGGCTACTCGATCGACGACGCCGAGAACCGCGAGGGCATCCGCGGTTTCGCGGCCCCCGTGTTCGATGCCGAGAACAAGGTCTGCGGAGCCGTCAGCATCGCCGGCCCGGAGTCCCGGGTCTCCCCCGAGAGCGCCGAGCGGTACGGCCCGCTGATCCGCGAGACGGCCGCCGAGATCTCCGCACTCCTCGGCGCCCCGGCCGGCGGGGGACCGGCCGCGGCCGGCTGACACCCCGGTAGGGCGTGCCGACCGCGGCCACCCCGGAACGCCCGGGGCGGACGTCCGCCCTCCGGGAAGGCGGGGTCCGCCCACAGGGTGATCTTTTCTCCGCCGGGGCTCCGGGGGCCCGTTCCTGTCCGGGGCCTCCCCTAGCGTCCCTCCTGACCGGCGCGCCGCGCGCTTTCGTCCGGGTGATCCGGACCGACTTTCAGGAGATGCCGTCATGACCGTGTGGGAGGAGATCCGCGACCTCATCGGCACCGGTGACGCGTTCAAGGTCGCGGCCGGGGTCGCCGGCCTCGACGACGCCGGGCGGAGGGAGGTGGCCCGGGAACTGCCGGGCCACATCGAGGTGGCCCGGTGGGAGGTGGAGAGGCGGCTGGGTGAGCGCTCGGAAAGGCTCGGCCGGATCCGGCTGGAACGGGGGGAGGCCTACAAGCGGTTCGCCCGCGAACGCGGGGTGCCGCTGCGCGAGATCCACCACCGGTGGGCGGAGACCCTCGGCTGGGGCGGCGACATGGAGGGCACCTGGGAGGATCCCCGGCTGAGCCTGCCGGAGGCGGAGAGGAAATATCCGTCCCGGGCCGAGTACGACGCCTGGATCGACCCGATGCGGGTCGCGGGTGCGGGCACGATCTCCGGAGCGGCGGCCGTGGTCGCCTGGCTCAACCGGCGCGACATGGAACGCCGCCGGGGGTTCGCCGACCTCGTCGAACCGGTGCTCCAGGCGGTCGCCGCCCGCCCCGCCGAATGGCAGGCCGATCTCGCCACGCGGCTCGCGCTGCGGGTGCGCGTCCGGCGCGACCGGTGGGAGGATGATCCGCGCGACCGGAACCTGCCGCTCACCTTCGCGCTGCTGGGCCGCACCGGTGTGACGCCGCCCGAGCACGACCCGCTCGTGGTCGTCTGGGCCAGCACGCCGCCGACCGCGGAGCGGCTGCGCGACGACCCGCTGCTCGACACGCTGTTGCCCAGGCTCTTCCAGGCCCAGGGGGTGGGCTCGGTTCTGCGGGAGGAGCGGGCCGACCCGCCCGCCGCCGCGTCGTGGCTGAGCGCGCTGCACACCCTGGCCGCCGAGGGGCGGGTGGACCGGGAGCTGCTGCTACGGGGCTGCGTGGGCCGCTTCCTGCGCGGGGGAAGTGTGACCGACCTGCGGTTCTTCGCCCGCCTCCACGAACTGCTCGAACCGTCCCCGGCCGAGGTGGCCTCGCGCGCCGGTGACTACCTGCGGTCTCCGCGGTCGAACGCGAGATCGCCCGCTGGACGGCGGAGAATCCGGCTGGGCACTGGCTCGACGAGCGTGAACCGGAGGGAAGGCTCAAGTGGTGGCAGACCGCCGTGGTGGTCTCCATCATCCCGGACGAACACTGGGCCGGGGCAGGAGCGCCGGCCGGTGAGCCGGTGGTGCGCGCGGCCAGATCGCTGATCGCCGCCCTCCTGGTCGCGCCGCCTCCGTTCCTGCAGGAGGGACAGGGTCGTCACGGCAAGCTCATCGGCTGGTGGCCGGGCGTCATGCCGTCCCACCGCGAGGTGATCGCCGCCCACATGATCCCGCTCCGGTTCCACAGCGACTGGACCGGCGACCTCACCGACGGGCCGCGGCTCACCGACCTCGCCTGCGCGCAGGGACCGGCCGGGCAGGCGACCGCCCTGCTGCTGGTGGAACGGCTGGCCCTCGGCATGTCGGTGTACCGGCGCCGGGCCGTGCAATACCTCTCGGCCACCGGAGACCTGCCCGCCGCGGCCATGGGCGCGGAGTTCGGGCGGCGGATGCGCCACTCCTGGCTCCCGCTCGCCGCATTCCGGAAGATCATGGAGGACTTCGTCCACGAGGGTGCCCACCGAGAGGCGTGGGCCATGATCACCGCCGCCCTGCCCCATCTGATGCCCGCCGCGGGCGAGCGGTCCGGCAGGAGACTGGTCGGCTTCCTCACCTTCGCCCGCCAGACGGCCCGGCGGATCGGTGCGACCGGTGAGATCCCCGAGGTCACGGCGATGGCCGGGCGAAAGGGCTCGAACCGGGCCGTCCTCGAATGCCGCGCCTTGCGTGACCTGCTCTCCCCTCCGTGACACCGGGAGCCCGGAGCCCCCCGCGCCCGGAGCGGTCACGAGCGAGAGCCCACGATGAACACGGAACCGGCAGAACTCCCTCCGACACCGAAAAGACCTGCGGAACCGGCGGTGGAATCCAGGCTGGGGCCTGCTGAAAGCTTTCGACGCCGCTGCGGGCACCGCTTCCCGAAGCCGGCGGCTCCGCGGGCACCGCACCCGCCCGCGCGGTGTCTGCGGAGCCGTCAGTTGGAGAAGACAACCCGCCAGTTGGAGCACGCCGTCGGCCGTTGGTACGTGCCCTCGCAGACCCGTGCCCTGATGAGATCGATGCCCCCGACGCTCGTGCGGAACGTCGTCGGCCTGTTGAAGCAGTTCAAGAGGTTGGCCCCGCTCCATTCCGTGCTGAACCTGTCCCGGTAGCTCAGCTGCACCCACCCGCAGCCGGCGCCAGCGCTGTCGTTGAGCGTTCCGGAGACCTCGAAGCCCGACTGGAGGGCGACCACCTTGCCCTTGGCGTAGGCCTTGTGGTCGGCGGAGTAGATCGAGCCCCACTTCCAGGTGCCAGGGTCTGACGCGGCCGAGGCGGTGGTGGAACCGCCGAGGACGAGGGCCGCCGCCGTGGTCAGGCCCAGCAGGGCTCGGATGCCGGTGCGCATATGGAAACTCCAGGGATTTCATGATCGATACAGGTCCGTGCGACTTGAAAGGCTAGATCCACACACTTGGGGTTCACTTGAAGCCACCAGAAGCGCTCGGCCCTGTGAACGCCGTGAAGGGGCACGCCTGCGAAACCGCCGGCGGGAGGCCCAGGTCACCCACCGGCCGATCGCGAGTCGCACCGTTGATCATCGGCGTCCGACACCCGTTCCCCGCCCTCAACGCAGTGCGCCGCCACACGGGGACGAGGGCTGCCGAACCGGCATCAGCCGCCGGAGGAGGAGCGCCCCACCTGGTGAGCCGGCTGCCGGTGCAACCGGGGCCGGCGCCGCGGGCGACACGCCGACGGGCCACCGTCACGATCTTGTTATCCCAAAGATCTCCCACGGGGGCTGTTGGACACAGAAGAGCCCGGCGGACTGTACAGTCCGCCGGGCTCTGACCTGCTGTTTCACGCTGTGGGCGATACTGGGATCGAACCAGTGACCTCTTCGGTGTGAACGAAGCGCTCTCCCGCTGAGCTAATCGCCCGCCCTGTGCGGCGCCTCTCGGTGCCGACGAGAGAAACCATACAGCAATCGGCGAGCGCTCGCGAAGCGATGTCACCACCCAATACGATCTTGATAGGCGACACGGTGACGAGGCAAAGCTTCGGGGATGCATCCGGTGGTGGGCTACGGTGACATAGCATCGTCCTGATCCGGAGAAGAGCCCGTACGACCCGGGCTCGACCCGAATCACCCGAGACGCCCTACCCGGGAGTCGACGGTGACCAAAACGAGATGCAAAACCCTCGCAAATACGGCCCTGTTGGTGATGTTTAGCCAGGTAGATGCCCAAATGTCGCGCTGTGATGTGTGTTACAGAAGGGCGTGGAGGCGGAATCTTTCCTACAGGTTTCGTCGTTCCGCGTGGGTGGCTCCGGCGGGACGACGCCCGTCTGAGCAGTGAAAGCCCCGAAGAGGGGACCGACGAGGAAAAAAGGTTTGGCTGACGATGAACAGCGCCACCGTCTCTGCCGAGCTAGGCCTTCGGCTTGTGGTCCCCGACCGTACCACCGTCCCCCTGCTCGCCGGGCTCAGCTACACGGCCGGTGATCCGTACGCGATCAGAATGGCCTTCCATGTGGGGAACGACGAACCGGTCGAGTGGATCTTCGCCCGCGAGTTGCTGACCGTCGGCATCGTGCGGCGGGTCGGCGACGGAGACGTGCAGGTCTGGCCCGCGCGCGCCGACGGCGAGCGCACCCTGCACATCAGTCTCACGTCGCCGTTCGGACAGGCCCTGTTCGAGGTGCCGCTGGCTCCGCTGACGGAGTTCCTGCACCGCACGTACGAACTGGTCCCGGCGGGTCGCGAGACCGACTTCATGGATCTCGACGCCGAGCTCAGCAACATGCTCTGGAGTTCCTGACCCCTCCCGGCGACCGTCCGCCCCTCTCCCGTGACCGCCGGCCCGGCCTCGCCGGGCCTCCTCAGGTCCCGGAACGGAGCAGGCGCCGCATCCGGGTGATCTCGGTGCTCTGCCCGGACAGGACGTCCTTGGCCGTGGCCAGCATGGCCCGGTCGCTGCCCTCGCGCAGCTGCCGGCCGGCCATGGTCAGCGCCGCCTCGTGGTGATCGATCATGAGGGTCAGGAAGAGCCGGTCGAAGGCCGCTCCCCTGGCCGTCCTGAGCTCGTTCATCTGCTCCGGGCTCACCGTGTGGTCCTCGTGGCCGCCCGCCGTGCGGCCGAGGGCCCGCAGCCACGCCGTCATCGCGCCGATCTCGGGCCGCTGCGCGGCGGTGATCCGCTCGGCGAGTCTCCGCACGGGCTGCGACGAGGTCCGCGCCTCCACCAGCCCCGCCATCTCCAGAGCCTGCCTGTGGTGCGGGATCATGTCCTCGGCGAACCTGACGTCGGCCGCCGTGACCCCCGCTTCCGACTCACCGAGCCGCTCGCCCGGCGTGGCGGTGCGGCCCGCGTCGCCGGGACCGCCCGGGACGATCACCGGGGCGCCGGAGCCGGCGACGAGCGCGGCGGGCCCCTCGGGCTCGGTGGCGGTGCAGCCCGCGAGAAGCGATAGCGAAAAGATCACCGCGATACCCTGGCCCGGCAGCCGCATCCTCCACATAGCTTTAATGATGCGGCAGGACAACCGATCCGATGGGGGCACTGTGCGATCTACCGCGGCGTTCGGCCTGGCCGGTCTGCTTCTGCTTGCCGGGTGCGCGGCCGATCCCGCGCCACCCGCCCCGCGGGCCGTCTCCTCCTCCGCCGGGCCCGCGACCTCCTCCCCGGCCGGGGCCGCGGCCGGTTCCACCACCTTCCCGGTCTCGGCGGGTGACGTCCGCGTCAGCGCGAACGTCAAGCACGTGGCCAACGTCCCGCCCCGGGCGCCGCTCAACGGGCCGCAGGCCTGGGGCACGGACCTGGCCTTCCAAGGCGACCACGCGTTCGTCGGCAACTTCGACGGCTTCACCGTCTTCGACATCTCCGACCCGGCCAAGCCGTCCGTGGTGAGCCAGGTGCTCTGCCCGGGCGAGCAGAACGACGTCTCGGTGACCGGGAACCTGCTGTTCCTGTCGGTCGACACCGCGCGGAGCGGCCCGGGGTGCGACGCCGGGCGGGGCGGGGTGGAGACGAGCAGCTGGGAGGGCATCCGGATCTTCGACATCTCGGACAAGGCCCACCCCAGGTTCCTGTCGGCGGTCCGCACCGACTGCGGCTCCCACACCCACACCCTCGTCCCCGGCGACGCGGAGCGGGTCTACCTGTACGTCTCCTCCCCCGGCCCGGAGCCGCAGACACCGGGCTGCCCGGCGCCGCACAACAAGATCTCCGTGGTGGAGGTGCCGCTGAAGGCGCCGGCCACCGCCAAGGTGGTCTCCCAGCCGGTGCTCGCCCAGGTGGGCGAGGAGGCCGAGCTCCTCAGCGGCTGCCACGACATCACGGTCTACCCGGAGAAGAACCTGGCCGCCGCCGCCTGCTTCGGCGACGGGATCCTGATGGACATCACCGACCGGGCCAACCCCAAGGTCCTCCAGCACGTCAAGGACGAGGAGAACTTCGCGATCTGGCACTCGGCGACGTTCAACAACGACGCCACCAAGATCGTATTCGGTGACGAGCTGGGCGGCGGGGTGAGCGCGACCTGCGACTCCACCATCGCGAAGACCAAGGGTGCCAACGCCGTGTACGAGCTCGGCGCGGACCGCAGGCTCAGGCGCCTCGGTTACTTCAAGATCCCGCGCGAGCAGACGCCCGAGGAGAACTGCGTCGCGCACAACGGGTCGCTGCTGCCGATCCCCGGCAAGGACATCATGGTCCAGTCGTGGTACCAGGGCGGGGTGTCGATCTGGGACTTCACCGACGCGACCGCCCCCAGGGAGATCGGCTTCTTCGAGCGCGGCCCGGTCCAGGGGGTCGGCGGCTCCTGGTCGGCCTACTACTACAACGGCCACATCTACTCCAGCGACATCAGCAAGGGCCTGGACGTGCTCCGCATCGACGACCCGCTGACCGACCCGGCCAAGCAGGTGAAGACCACCGAGCTGAACGCGCAGACCCAGGTGTCGTACTAGCGTGCTTCGCGGCGGGGCGGGCCGGCGCGGCTGTCCCCGCACCCATCGAGGGCGTCCCGACGCCGGCCTCGTGTGATGGGAGGATCACGCCCGGACGGCAGGATGGAACCGGCGGTGGTCGATGATCCGGCACGGGGCATCACGGCGGGCTGGCTTCCAGACGGCTTCGTCGAGACTCGCGGGAAGACGGCCGGCCGGGCCGTCCCGAGGGACGGCCCGGCCGGCGCGGAGTTCTTCCGGAAGGCGGACGATCAGTCGCTGACGCGGATGATGCCGATCACCGGCGCCGCTTTGCCACTGTTGTCGTAGATCAGCTCACCATCGATGTTCCAGACTCTGATCATCAGCCGGTCGCTGCGGTCAACCGGCTTGCCGGTGTCGATCGCGGTGACCTCGTAGGTGACCTTGGTGGTCTTGTTGACCGTTCCGGTTCCGCGCAGGATCGCGGTACGGTCGGCCGCCGCGAGCACGGTGTAGGAGGTGTCGCGCAGGTCGAACCCGGGGACGTTGTAGTGCAGCTCACCCGTGGGGGTGTCGTCCTTGCGGCGGTAGCGGGCGGCGACGTGGAAGGTCGCCCTGCCCTCCCGGGCGCATTTGGCGTTCAACGTGCACACCCCGGCGGGCGAGGTCGTCCATCCGGCGCCGACCAGTGACTTCGCCGGGTCGTAGACGATCACGTACGTCTTCTCCCGGTCGATGGAATCGGCGGTGGTCGCGCCGCCGTCGTCGTCGGTGACCGTCACCGAGACCGGATACCGCCCGGCCTTGGTGAACACGTGTGACCCGCTCACCGTGCCGGTGCCGCCGGTTTCGGACACCGCCCCGGCGACCTGCTGCCCGCCGATCGTCCAGACGGCGGTGTGACTGTCGGCGCTGCCCGTGTCGGTGAACGACGCGTTGAGCGACATGGGTGTCCCCACCGGAACGACCGCAGCCACGACCGGTTCCTTCAACGTGACCGCCGGTACCGCGTTGTACACGTTCACGGCCAGCGTCGCGGTGCCAGTCGCACCCTTGTCGTCGGTCACCGCCACCGTGATCGTGCGGCCACCGTCGTCGGCGGGGGTGTGGTCCAGCCTCAGCTTGCCACCGTCCACCTCCAGCTTGCCGGGCCCCTTACCGTCGCCGTAGTCCACGGTCGCCGTCCAGGAAGCGGAGTCGGCGTCGGTGAACGACGCCTGCGTGGTCCAGACGGCCCCCTCGACGGCCGTGCCGGGTCCGGTCAGCGTGACCGCCGGAGGCTGGTTGGGCGTTTCGATGGGCTTGACCGTGGCGGTGAAGGTGGCTGTGGCCTCCAGACCGCCGTCGTCTTTCACCTTGACCGTTACCGGATAGACACCCGCCGCGTCCCACTGGTGCTCCAGCGCGAACTCCTGTCCGTTCAGCGTCGCCGCGTGCGGGCCCGCCCCGTCACCGTAGTCCACCGTCGCGGTCCAGGAGGTGGAGTCGGGGTCGGTGAAGGTCACCGTCCGCTGCAGCTTTTCACCCACGCTCAGCTCGACGTCGGTCCCGGCCGTCACCGTCGGAGCCGCGTTCGGCGCGGCCTCCTCGATGAGGAACGGTACCGTCTGCCGTCCGGTGTCACCCTTGCTGTCGGTGACCTGCACCACCGCGATCCCTTGGGCAGGCTCGGTGAAGGTGTGGGTGGCCTCGACGGTGCCGCCGCCGGCTTCCTGCTTGACCTCCGCCGAGCCGGGCCCGATGCCGCCCCACAGCACGACCGCGGTGTGGGTGTCCTCGGTGTCGGCGTCGGTGAACGACACGCTCAGGGTGAAGGGCCGGCCTGCCGTCCCGCGCAGCGGAGCCGACGGTGCCTGGACGACCGGCACGGCGTTGGCCGGGGCTCCCTGGCCCGTCAAGGGCAGCCAGTAGGTCGGCTCGGCGTCTTCTCCGGTGAAGAAGGCCAGCTTTCCGTTCGCCGCCCCCGCCTGCGCCGGGGAGAAGGTCACCTGCACCGTGCACGAGGCCCCCACGGGCAACTCCACCGGGCAGTCATTGGTCTGCGCGAACGGCGCATCGGCCGAGATCACCCGCAGCGGCATCGGCGCGCCGAGCCGGTTGGTCAGCTTCACCGGCACCTGGTCACTGCTCGATCCCACCCGCACCGGCTCCGCCCAGGCGATGCCGGCCTTGTCCAGTAGAGGCCGCACCGTCACCGTCGCCGTCGCGATGTCGTTGCCCCGCTCGGGATCGGGCACCGCCAGGCTGTAGCCGTGGGCCTCGGTCTTCAGGTCCGTGCCCACAACGGTCCCGGACGCGACCGCAGCGGTCACCTCCACCGTGGCCGACCAGCCCGGCTCCAGCACCTTGACGGTGTTGCGGAACCCGCCGGTGATCGCGGCGCAGGCGCCGCGCCAGGTGTCACAGGTCGCGCCGGTGACGCCCTGGGGGATGAGCACGTCCAGCCGGACATCGGTGGCGGGGTCGTCACCCTTGTTGGTCACCGTGGCCGTCCAGGTCGCCTTCGCACCAGGCGCCGGCTCGACCGCGGGCCCGCTGTGCGTGACCTCGAGATCGGCCCGTGCCGTCGTGGGCGTCAGCAGGAACGACCGCGCCTTCTCCGTGAAGCGGGTCGGTCCGGAGGCGTCACGGTCGCGGACGAAACCCTGCGCCAGGATCTGACCGGAGGAATTCACATCGAACACCCACCGTAGCCCCATGCACGGTGCCGTCGTCTGCGTCAGGTCCTTCGGACACATCGGTCGGGGCAGCAGATCCGCCAGCTTGTAGGTCTCACCGTCCAGCCACAGCGCCGGCACCCACGGATCGTGCTTCGAGGCCCCCTGGGCGAGCCCCGCCACCAGACCGCCGTCGTTGACCGCGCTCGCCACACCCACACCGAGATCGGTCGGCCGGCCGTCCCGCCACACGACGGCGTGCTGCTCGGAGTTCAACCGGTGACACGCCCACGAACCGACCACGGCACCCGCGGTGTTGATGTCATAACCGACGCCCAGCGGCGTGGCACAGTCACGCCCCTCGACCGCCAACCCGGGGAGCTCCTCAGTCGCCCCGTCCCGATGGACCGCCGGAGCCCAGCTGACCGGAATGCCCAGGCTCGTGTCGTTCACATACGCGCCAGCGACAGCGCCGCCGGTATTGATCCGCGCCGCCGCCAGGCTGCCGGACGAACCGAGCCCGCCCGCGCCCGCGTGGAACGGCGGGGTGTCCGGCAGCGCACCCGGGATGCCCCGGTCCCACATCACCCACCTGCCGTCCTTGCGGCCGAACACCTGACCGCGGTCGTTCACGTCCAACGCCCGGCCGGGCGAACCCTGCGAACCCGGCTGCAGATCGGTGACCGAACCGTCCCCGCGGAACACCACAGCGTGCTCCTGGTTGCCACCGTCCACCGACGCGACCGCATACCCCGCCACATCGCCGGCCTGGTTGATTCCCATCGCACGTGAACCACACGCACGATCATCCGTGTCCGCGCACTCCACGCCACCCAGCTCGGTGAACACACCCCCCTGCCACCGCAGCGCACGCTCCTGCAGCCTCTGCCCCCCGTCACGCCACGTCACCGTGGCGGCGACCTGGCCACGATCGTTCAACGCCACCGCCTCGGTGGCCGACGGATCCCTACCGGCAGCCCCGCCCAGCTCGGTCACCGTATACGTGCCGAACCGTGCTACCACCGTGTGCGGACCGTCCATCACAATCTTCAACGCGCCGGCCGGCCGCTCCTCGCCGTCCACAGTCCACCCCACGGGGATACGCCCCGCATCCGCGGTCGCCGTCAAGGTCACCGTCGTCCCCGCACGGTAGGTGTCCCGCGCCGGCGACGCCGACACCGAACCTCCCGGCTGCGCCGACAACGACAACTCGAACTCCCGCAGGTCCGGCTTCTTCACCTCCACCACATCCCGCGCCGTCCGCATACCCTTCGCGGTGTCCGCCTTCACCAGGACCATGTGCACGCCATCGGCCAAGGGCTCGGACACGGCGCCGTACACACCGTCATCGGCGGCACCGTCGTCGCTGCCGCCGTCGTCCTTCAGCGCCACCTCATGGCGGGTGCCGTCCGCTGCCAGCAGGATCGCCCGCACCGGCACCCCGGTGACCGGTCGGCCGTCATCGCTCACAGCAGCGACCACACGCACCCGGCCCTCATCGGAGGACTGCTCAGCCCTGGTCACCGACACCTTCACCGGGTTACCCGCGACCCAGGCACCCACATTCGCGGTAACCGGCTCACCCCCGGTGTTCGTGACCTCCAGCTTCCACGCCCCCGCCTGCGGATCAGCCACGCTCAACCCCTGAATCGGCTGCTTGGCCGCCTCGCTGCCCGCCGCGTACTGCGCCACCGCCTTACCTGACGGATCACGCAACACCAACCCCACCGTCGACGGCAACGCCCCCGTCACGCCGAGCACCTCACCCGGGGGAACCTCCAACGGCGCGCTCACCGTCTGGCCCGGCTCCGCACGAACCGAAGGCGTGGCGAATGTCGACATCCCGTCCGTGTCACCCGCGGCGCCGTCGTCGGCCTGGGCCGAGACCGGTGCGGACGAGGCCTTCGCCAGCGCGGACGCACCACCGGCTGTCATGCCTGCCAGCCGTGGCTTGACATAGGACAGCAGGTCCGGCACCGACTCGGGCATCGACGTGTGCATCGTCTCGGTCGTGGGGACGTCGGTGTAAATGAACTGCGCGCTCCATCGCGGAACGATCAGGTCGCCCATGCGGGGCAGTTCACCCCGCAAGCTGACGCAGGGCACGAGCTGGCCCACGCCGACCAGATTGGAGGCCTTCGCCCCCTTGAGGTTCAAGTATTTCTCGTTGAAGACGTCGCGCACGAAGAAAGTGGTGTTCTCCAGGGTGGCCGGGAAGTAGGGGACGGCGTACGGCCATGTCAGCATCGCCGTTTCCATGACCATGTTCGCGCACGGGGTCCCCTGGTTCGGAGTGCCCATCTGCAGCATCCGGTTCACCGCGGGCCTGCCGTCCGTGACCCTCGGCATCGTGCTCTGGATGTACTGGCGGGTGATCAGCCCGCCCATCGAGTGGGCGACGACGTCGACCTGCCATGCGCCTGTCCGTTCGCGCACGTTCTCGATGTACTTCGCCAGCTCGTCGACGTTCTCGTCGAGAGAGTTGGTCTCCACGAACGGATGCAGTTCGGTTCCCGTGTTGAGAGTGCCGCCGTCGTCACCGAACTGACCGTCGCCCACCGCGAACACGCCCATGTTGGGGTGCATGTCCTTCAGTGGTCGGTAGGCCTTCCCCCATGAGCTTTCCGCGTCACTCTTGTAACCGTGCACCAGAACCACGGGCTTCGGCCTGCTCTGGATCCCGGTCGTCTCCGCGTAGCTCTGCTGGGCGGCGCCGACGTACAGTCGAGCCTTCACGAAACGGTGCTGAACCGGTTTGCCGCCGGCGTCCCAGGCGAGCGCCGCGTTCTTCCAGGTGGCCCGGACCTCGACGGTCTCGAGCGGATCGAGATCAAGGTTGATCGGTTCAATCGGCAGCGGTGTGCCCGGAACCTTCTCCCCCATGGTGGGCGCCTGGAAGAACTTCAGCTGCACGGACATGGGATGGGACGCCGGATTCTCGACGGAGACCGTGATACGCATCGGGCTTCCATCGGTGATGCCGATTCCGGGCGCGGCGTCGACCCAGTCTTCGGAAGGGTACCTCCGGGTCTCGACGGTGATCGATTTGATCACCGGCTTGGGCGACCCCAGATCGAGAATGAAGGCGTGCTCTACCGACTCGGGGTAGGGCGCATCGGTCTTCTTGGCGAGGCCGACGATCTGACCGGACTCGTTGATGTCCCAGGCTGTCTGGATATCCAGATTCTCGTAGCCCGGAGGCTTCAAGTCGTTCAGGTAGTATCCGACACCATTCAGGAAAACGGCCGGCTTGAGCCAGTACGTGCCACGGCGCGGATCACGCCAGTACATGTCCCCGACGCCGACGCCCGCGTTGTTGATCTCTTCCACCCAGCCGCCGTAAGGGGTGTCCAGCGGTATGGCCCTGCCATCCGGTTCCCAGATCAGCGGGGTGTAACCGCCGTTGGCGTCCAGCCCGTACCCTGCCACCTGCCCCTTGTCGTTGATGCCGTAGGCGGCGGTCGACTTACCGTAGAGGTAGTTCAGGCGATCCCGGTTGACGTCGAGGCGCTCGCCTGGTCGCGCGCGAAACGCGCGGACGTCTTCCACGTCCGGGTCGGGGTTCATGTCGGCGGTTCCCGCGGCCCAACCGGAGTCGTTCAGCCCTTTGATGGTCAACGACTGATTTTTGAACGCCGAGATATTCAGCTCCGAACCGTCGGGATCACGCACCCAGTTATCACCCGCGGTCTGCCCCTTGTTGTTGATGACACGGCCAAATGGCCGGGGGAAGACGTCCGAGACACCGTTCTTCCGTCGATAGAAGGACCATTCATCCCCCAACTCAAATCTCATGAAATGGCCGACGACGTCGCCATTGTCATTGATGTCGCTAGCCCAGCTCCAAACAGTGTCGGCGGGGAGCATCTCGCCGATTTCGATGACGGATCCCTCGGAGAAAAGAACGGGCCGCTGGTGTCTGGTTCCGGCGACCTGGCCCATCTCGTTGATGCCGACCATGCTCATTCTGGACGCGGGTCCCAGATCGGTGAATTTGACCTCACCCACCGGGGCGGCCGTCTCCGCTTTCCGTGACGGTTCCGGCTCGGGTGCGGCGCGCGCGACTCCGGGCGGTGCAAGCACGCTCGCCACCGCGACCGACAGCGATATCGCCACCCATTTGACGGAGATGCTTCGCAGAAGTGGGTTCAAGGCACGACCTCCCAGGTCGAAGGTGCCGCAGGGGAGGACGAGGGCCTACGAGTCGCCGTCGGGCGCCCCGTCCCGAGGCGACACTCCCGGCAAAGCCCGCTGGACCTCGGTCCGGTGGGCAGGATCACCGATCGCGCTTGCGAAGTTCTTCGACCCACTTATCAAGATCGCTGACGGCGTCCGGGGCCGATGGGCCTGCCGAGTGGCCAGAGCGGCACCAGAGCGTGCGCGAACCGTCGACACACGATCACGGTCCGCTACGGGGTGCAGGTCTCGGACACCGCCCCCGGTACGGCCGCCCCGCTTCGCGGTCCCCGCTCCAGAGGACCCAAGAGCGGTCAAGAACGCGCCAAGACCGGTCGGGCAGCCTATGAACCGTCACCCGCCCGACCGGTTCTCGCAAAGGGTCTTGAAGAATGCTCGTCGAAAGCAAAATACAGGCGCGGTGGTTGAGCTGGCGTGAGGCCGGCGAAGACATCCTCGATCTCCGCAGGCGCGTCTTCACGGACGAGCTCGGCTGGCCGGAGGAATGGATCCGTCACGGCAGGGACGCGGAGGGGCTTCACCTGTGCGCGTTCGCCGACGGGAGGATGGTGGCCGCGATCTCGGCTTACGTCTACGAGCCGGAGGCACCCGAACTCGCCTCCGTGAAGCTGCCGGAGATCGACGGACCGACGGTCGAGATCGGCAAGCGCGTCGAACTCCCCTCACACCGCGGCCACCTCATCAGCGCGCAGATCGGGACCTCGATGCTGCGGCAGATCTGCGAGTCGTTGCGGCCCTCCCGGTTCTTCCTCATCGTCCGGGTGAAGCGTTTCCGGCACCTCATCGACCGGTACGCGAGAAGACGGTTCGTCTATCACACGGAGATCGGATCGGGCGACGACGCCATCGCCGTGATGAAGGTGGACGGTGAGGACGCCCTGGATGAGTTCTACCTCAAGCATCGGGAACTGACCAGGGACGCCTCCGCCGGGGAAGGGGCGATACCGGTCCCCTCCCTCGTCCGTTTCCTGGCGGACAACGATCGCAGTGATCTTCTGGCGGCGGAGCGTCTCGGCGCGGAGAACAACTACCTCCAGCCGCTGTCCCTCGACACGGAGGCGTCCCGTCTGACGGCCCAGGGGCGGATGATCCTCGCGGAGCAGCTGCCGCGCCTGGCTTCGGCACCGTTCCCGACGGCACCCGCGTCGCTCCTCGACATCGGGACCGGGACGGGCGAATACCTGGCGGCGGTGACACGGGAGAACCGGTTCGCCGGATACCGGGTTCACGGCATCGAACCCGTCCCCCACCTGCTCGCGCGCGCCCGTTCGAACTTCCCGCAGTTCGAATTCCGCCAGGGCAGCGCGTACCTGACGGGTGAGCCGGACTCCTCGCACGACGTCATCACGGCGAACTTCCTGTTCGTCCATCTTCGGAGCCCGGACCTGGCCCTGCTCGAAATGCGTCGCGTCCTCAAACCGGGCGGGCTCCTGTACGTCGTGGACGTGGACGACTCGAGCTTCTCCGGCCCGGAAGTCGCCCAGCGGATGATCGAGAGTTACGACCGCGACTACATCGGCGACCGCGTCGTCATGAAGGACCTTCCCGGACGCGCCGGGGAGTTCGGTTTCCGGCTCCTCGACCGCTTCCGCACGAGGCTTCGCAACACCGGGGACCGCGAACCGCTTCCCGGCCGGGACGAGATCCGCCTCGGGGTGGCGGAGGCGTGGAGTCTGCTGTCCTTCGTACGCTCCCAGCCCGGCATCGAGCCGCTCTTCCAGGAGGCCCGGGAGCACTGTTTCGGCAGCGGCTGCGAGATCAGCATGAATCTCGAAACCCAGGTCTACCGGTTGGCCCCCTGAGGAGAGGAGGTCGAGTCGCCACCGCGGCCCCCAAAGCGGAGATCGTCGAGGTCCTCCGGGAAGAGCGCCGGAACCGGCCGACGCGAGGAGCGGGAACCGGGCGGAGCGGTGCGGCGGCCGGGCGACCCAAGACCGATACAGCGATCCACAAGTAGCCGATGGCAGTGTGCGTGTTGTCCGGCGGCGACCCGGGGAGTCCCCACCGGTTCTGCGCCGGACGGATAAGAGGGCTGCCCTGGAGGGTTCCGCACCTGTCGGCCCGCGGTGTTCAACAGACACCACTCCGTCAGCCCCCGCACTGGAAACCGCCCGAGAGGGGCCGCACCGTCATGACCTCCCCCCATGAAAAACCGTCAACGCGGGAACCGATCGCCGTCATCGGCATGGCCTGCCGCCTGCCCGGGGCGGACTCCCCCGAGGAGCTGTGGGACCTGCTGTGCCGCGGCGCCAACGTGATATCGGAGATCCCCGCCGACCGGTTCCCGGTGGACGAGTTCTACCACCCCGTTCCCGGCACCCCTGGCAAGTTGTCGTCCCGTTACGGGGGATTCCTGTCCGGCATCGACGAGTTCGACGCCGGGTTCTTCGGCATCTCACCGCGTGAGGCCGCGCGCATGGACCCGCAGCACCGCCTGTCGATGGAGGTGGCCTGGGAGGCGTTCGAGGACGCCGGTCTCACGCTTGAGCAGATGCCCGGCATGACCGGCGCGGTGTTCATGGGGGTCATCACCAGTGACTACTGGGACCTGCAGTCCGGCGCCGTACGGGAACTGGACGTTCACACCGTCGGCGGGAGCACCCGCGGCGGCAACGCCGGCCGCATCTCCTACGCGCTGAACCTGACCGGTCTCAGCGTGGCTCTCGACGCGGCGTGCTCCTCCTCCCTGGTCGCCATCGATCTGGCGGTGCAGTCACTGCGCGCCGGATCGTGCGACATCGCCTTCGCGGGCGGCGTCAACGCCATCCTCACCCCCGACCACGCCGTCGGGTTCTCGCAGGGTTCGATGATGGCGCCGGACGGGCAGTGCAAGGCGTTCGACGCCCGCGCCGACGGTTATGTACGCAGCGAAGGAGCAGGGGTCGTGGTCCTGAAGACCCTCACGCGGGCGCTCGCCGACGGCGACCGCGTGCACGCGCTCATCCGCGGCGTGGCCGCCAGCAACGACGGGCACGGCGAGAGTTTCATGGCCCCGCAGGTCCCCGGCCAGCGGGGCGGGCTGGAGGCCGCCTACCGCAACGCCGGGGTCGATCCGGCCACCGTCGCCTATGTGGAGGCGCACGGAACCGGGACGAGTGCCGGCGATCCCGTCGAGATCGCCGCACTGGACGCGATCCTCGGGAGGGGGCGGCCGGAGGGGCGGCCGCTGCTGGTGGGGTCGGTGAAGACCAACCTCGGCCACACCGAGGGGGCGGCCGGGGTGACGGGCCTGATCAAGACCGTGCTGTGCCTCAAGCACGGCTGGCTCCCGGCGAGCCTCAACTTCGCCACCCCCAGCCCCGCCATCCCCTGGGACCGGATCGGGGTGCGGGTCTGCGACCGGGGGCAGGCGTGGCCGCGGCAGGAGGGCCCGCGCCGGGCCGGGGTGAGCAGCTTCGGCATCGCCGGGACCAACGTCCACGTCGTGCTGGAGGAGGCGCCGCCGCCGTCCGGGGACGACGAGGATGACGAGGGCGGGGTGGTGCTGCTGCCGCTGTCGGCGCGCTCGCCGAAGGCGCTGACGGCGCTGGCGGGGCGGTACCGCGACCTGCTCGGCTCTGGGGGGACGTCCCTGGCGGGGGTGGGAGCGGCGGCGGGTGTCCGGCGCAGCCACCACGACCTGCGGCTCGCGGTGGTCGCGGACACGCGGCGTGACGCGGTCGCCAGGCTCGACTCGTTCGTGGCGGACGGCGACGGCGACGGCGTGCACGTCGGCGAGACCGACGCCGAGGCCGGCGGGCGGCACCGGACCGCGTGGGTGTTCCCCGGCCAGGGTGCCCAGTGGGCGGGCATGGGCCGTGACCTGCTCGCCGCCGAACCCGTCTTCGCCGAGGCGATCGCCGAGTGCGACCGCGCCATGCGGCCCTACGCGGACTGGTCACTGCGGGAGGTCCTGAGCACGGACGCCGGATCGGCGCGGCTCAGTGAGATCGACGTCGTCCAGCCGACGATCTTCGCGGTGCAGGTGGCGCTCGCCCGGCTGTGGCGTTCGTGGGGGTTCGAGCCCGACGCGGTCGTCGGGCACTCGATGGGTGAGGTGGCCGCCGCCCACGTGGCCGGCGTCCTCGACCTCGACGACGCGGCCCGGATCATCTGCGGCCGTAGCCGCCTCGTCCGCGGCACCGGCGGTCGGGGGGCCATGGCCGCCGTCGAACTGTCCGCCCGGGAGGCCGAGGCGCTCGTCGCCCCGTACGGGGGGAAGGTCGTCGTGGCGGTGAGCAACGCCCCCACCTCGACCGTCATCGCCGGCGACGCGGGCACGGTGGACACGATCCTGCGCGACCTGGAGGGCCGAGGCGTCTTCGGCCGCCGGGTGCAGGTGGACTTCGCCTCGCACAGCCCGCAGATGGACCCGCTGCGCGGGCCCCTGCTGGAACTCATGGCACCCCTGCGTCCCCGGCCAGGGACGGTCCCGGTGTTCTCGACGGTCACCGCGCGTTTCCTGCGCGGCCCGGAGATGGACGCCGCGTACTGGGTGGACAACCTGCGCGAGCCGGTGCTGTTCGCCGACGCGGTGCAGCGTCTGGCCGGGGAGGGGTTCGACACGTTCGTCGAGTTCAGCCCGAACCCGCTGCTCGCCCGCGCCGTGCAGCGGAACCTGCGGCACGCGGGTGCGGACGGTACCGTCGTCACCGTGCTGGCGAGGGACGTCCCGGGCCGTACCGCCCTGCTGGAGGCCGTGGCCGAGCTGTTCGTCACCGGCCGCCGGGTCGACTTCGGGCTGATCCAGCCGTACGACCGTCACGACGTCCGCCTGCCCTCCTACCCCTGGCAGCACGAGCGGTACTGGAAGACCCCCGGGAAGACCGGCGCGAAGCGCGGCGCGACCGGCTCCGGCCACCCGATCATGGGCGAGGCCCTGCGGCTCGCGCCGGGGGACCGGTTCGTCTGGGACTTCGACCTCGACCTCGACCGGCTGCCCTACCTCGCCGAGCACCGCGTGCACGGGATGCCGGTGCTGCCCGGCGCGGCCTACCATGAGCTCGCGCTGGCGGCCGGGACGGAGGCGTACCCGGACCGGCCCTTCGAGGTGGAGAACCTGTGCCTGCGGCATGCCCTGTTCCTGACCTCCGAGACCGTCCAGCGCGTCCAGGTTTGCTTGGACGCGGCCGGAGACGACGGAAGCCGCCGCTGGACCGCCTTCACCGCCGACGCGACCGGGGGCGAGGACGCGGGCTGGGCCGAGATCGCCACCGCGTCGCTGAGACCGTGCCCCCCGCACGACGACGCGATCGACGTTCCCGACCCCGCCGCGTACCGGGAGCCGGTGGACGTCGCCGAGCACTACGCCGCCTCCCGGCGCCGCGGCATCGAACAGTCAGGTCCCTTCCAGGCAGTGGCGGCTCTGCACCGCGAGGACGGCGCCGTACTCGCCGAGCTGGCCGTGCACAGCGACATCGTCGCCGGCCTGGGCCGGTACCTGCTCCATCCCGCGCTGCTCGACTCGGCCCTCCAGCCGCTGATGACCCTGCTCGACGTCACCGGCGTGGACCAGGACACCTACCTGCCGGTACGGACCGGACGCCTCCGCCTGTACGGCCGGCCCGAAGCGGGGAAGCGGCTGTGGTCCCACGCGGTGCGCACCTCACCACCTCAGGAGAAGGACCTGGTCGAAGGCGACGTCCTGATCACCGACGACGGCGGACGGCTGATCGCCGCGATCACCGGCTTCCAGCTCAGGCGCCTGTCCTCCGAACCGCCGGAGGTCGTCGAACACCGGACGCGCAGACTGCTGTACGGCGTCGAGTGGACGGAACTGGAGCCGCCGGCCCCCTCGCGGCCCGACGCGGCGCGCTGGCTCGTGGTGACCGACTCGCCGCTCGGCCCCGAACTGTGTGCCCAGCTCACCGAGAACGGGGGCCGGGCACTTCTCGTCCAGTCGGGCTCCGGTTACCACCGGGCCGGTCCTGACCACTGCCTGCTCGACCCCGCCTCCGAGGACGACTGGAAGAAGCTCGTCAAGGAGCAGTCCGCGGCAGGGACGTGGCCCCCGGAGGGGGTCGTTCACCTGCCGGCCGCCTCCGATGCCGGAACGCGGACGCTCGAGGGCTGCTTCCACGTGCTGAACCTGGTCAAGGCCCTGACCGCGGGCGACCCCAACCCCCCTCGTCTCTGGCTGGTCACCACCGCCGCCCAGGCTCCGCTCGGCTCCGGTGACGTCGACCCCGAACAGACCGCCGTGTGGGGGCTCGGCCGGGTGATCCCCTACGAGCACCCCGAGCTGCGATGCTCGATGATCGACCTTCCGGCGCGGCCTGGCCCGGCCGCGCTCGCCGCCCTGCGCGCCGAGATCACCGCCGGGGGAACCGAGACCGAGATCGCCCTGCGGGACGGCCGCAGGTACGCGAGCCGGCTCAGGCGGCAGCGGCTCCCCTCCGAGCGGCCGGTGCCCGTCCGCTCCGACGCCACCTACCTGATCGCCGGAGGCCTGGGCGGCGTGGGGCTGCTGACCGCCGAGTGGCTGATCGGGCACGGCGCCCGTCATCTGGTCCTCGTCGGCCGGCGCGGCGCCACGCCCAAGGCCGAGGAGCGGATCAGGGCGATGACGGCCGGCGACGTGGAGGTCCTCGTCGCCGGGGCGGACATCACCTCCCGTCCCCAGCTGGCCGGTCTCCTCGACGAGATCGCCCGGCGCATGCCCCCTCTCCGGGGCGTCGTCAACTCCGCCGTCGTCCTCGACGACGGCACGCTGGCCCAGCTCGACCGCACCCGCTTCTTCGCCCCGATGCCCCCGAAGGTCGACGGGTCGTGGCACCTGCACGAGCTCACCCGGCACCTGCCCCTCGACTTCTTCCTCCTCTACTCCTCCGCGGCCTCCCTCATCGGCTCACCCGGCCAGGGCAACTACTCCGCCGCCAACGCCTACCAGGACGGCCTGGCCCGGCATCGGCGGGCCAACGGCCTTCCCGCCCTGACCGTGAACTGGGGGCAGTGGGCCGGCACCGGCCAGGTGGCGAAGGCGGGCAGGGACCTCCGCCTGGACGAGCGCGGCTTCGCCGCCTTCGCCCCCGCCGACGCCTTCACGGCCCTCCGCCGGCTGCTCGGCGACCCACCCGCCCAGGCTGGGATCATGTCCTTCACACCCGCCGTCTGGACGCGTTTCTTCCCGGCCCTGCGATCGTCCTCGCTCTTCCGCGAGCTCGCCGGGGAGGACACCGGGGAGGGCGGCGGGCAGCGGACGGCCGAGCCGGAGCTGACACGCGACATGCTCGCCGGGACGGACGAGGAGACGGCCCGGCGGCTCGTCGCGACCTACCTGTGCTCCCAGGTGGCCGCCGTCGTCCACCTCCCCCGGGAGAAGGTCGACCCGTCCCAGCGTCTGCACCGGCTCGGCATCGACTCCCTCATGGCGGTCCAGCTGCGCAACCGGATCGCGGCCGACCTGGAGATCAACCTCCCGGTCGCGGTCTTCCTGCAACGCCGCACCGTCGGCGACCTCGCGGCGCTGGCTCTCCAGCACGGCGGGGACTCGTCGTGACGACCTCCCGTGCGGCCCGCACGGGCCGCACGGGAGGTCGTCCGGCCCGCTCAGGGGTCGAGGTCGGCCGCCGCACGCTCGGCGAAGACCCGCATCGCCTTGGCCGTGACCGGGCCGGGCGCGGCCGGGAGCACGGTCTGGTCGACGGCGCGGATCGGCTGGACATCCCGGGTGGTGGAGGTCAGGAACGCCTCCTCGGCCTCGTACAGGGCCGACAGCGGGACGTCCTCCTCCACTCCCCCGCACCACTGGAGCGTCAGGCCGCGGGTGACCCCGGCCAGGCAGCCGGAGGCGAGTGTGGGGGTGACCAGGCGGCCGTCGCGGACGATGAAGATGTTGCTGCCGGTGCCCTCGCACAGGTCGCCCGCGACGTTGCCGAAGATCGCCTCACCGCCGCCCCTGGCCTTGGCGTGGAACAGGGCCTTGGCGTTCTCGGCGTAGGAGGTGCTCTTCACCCCGGCGAGCGCGCCGCGCTCGTTGCGCGGCCACGGCACGACGGTGACGTCGGCGGTGGCCGGGAACGGCTTCTGCTCGGCGACGATCACCATGGCAGTGCAGCCCTGGTCGCCCCGGTCGGAGCCGAGCGGCCCCGGGCCGCTGGTGTAGGTGATCCGGATGCGGCCCAGCGGCCACGCGGGCGCCTCGGCCAGGCAGGCGCGCACACCGGCGATGATCTCCTCGACGTCCGGCTCCGGCAGGTCCAGCCGCTGCGCCGAGAGCCTGAGCCGGTCGAGGTGGCGGGTGAGCGCGAAAGGGACGCCGTTGACGCACTTGACGGTCTCGAACACCCCGTCCCCGACCATCAGGCCGTGGTCGAACACCGAGACGGTGGCCTGATCTGGAGGGATCAGCGCACCGTTGACCCATACGGGTACTTTCATGTAACTCCTTCTGAACCAGACGTGGAAGCCAGCGTGATGAGCCGGGAGGCCTTCAGCTCGGTCTCGTGCCACTCGCGCCGAGGGTCGCTGCCCCAGGTTATGCCCGCGCCCGTGCCGAAGCGGATCTCCCCGCAGGAGAACCAGAACGTGCGGATCCCCACGGCCAGCGACGCCCGGCGCCGGTCGGCGTCCACCCAGCCCACGGCTCCACAGTAGGGTCCGCGGGGCTCGGGTTCGAGCTCATCGATGATGCGCAGGGCCGAGGATTTCGGGGCGCCGGTCACCGACCCCGGCGGGAAGGTCGCGGCGAACAGCTCCGGCCACCCGGCCCCGGGCGCCAGGCGTGCCCGGACGGTGGAGACGAGGTGGACGAGACCGGGGTGCTCCTCCACCTCGCACAGCGCGGGCACGCTCACCGAGCCGACCTCCGCGACCCGGCCCAGGTCGTTGCGGACCAGGTCGACGATCATCACGTTCTCGGCGTAGTCCTTCTCCATCAGGTCGGCCACGGTGGCCCCGGTCCCCTTGATCGGCCGGGACTCCACGACGTCGCCGTCCCTGGAGAGGTAGAGCTCCGGGGAGGCCGAGACCACCCCCAGGCCCGGCAGGCTCACCGTGGCGGCGTAGGGGGCGGGATTGCCCTCGGCCAGCCGCGCGGCGAGCGCCCGCGGGTCGGGCTCGGTGCCCTCCGGCAGCGGCGCGCTCAGCACCCGGCACAGGTTGGCCTGGTAGACGTCGCCGCGCTCGATGTAGGCGCGGATGCGCCGCACCCCGTCCTCGTAGGCGTCCCGGTCGAGTGAGCTGCGCCACGCCGACCGGTGCGGGCCGCGCCAGGGACCACGTGGCGCGGGCAACGGCGCCCGGCGGACGTCGCCGAACCTGGCGCACGTCACCTTGCCCTCGTAGTCGGCCACGACGGCCCACCATCCCTCACCGTCGAGCGCGGCCAGGTCGGTGGTCACGTCACGCAGCCCGGTGGCCAGATATCCGGTGACATGCGCGAATGAGTCATGCACGCGCCTATTGTCCCGCCACGCCGGTCAGGAGACGCACCGGAGTGCGGGCCGGCCGGGGTCCGGCCCGCGGGCGTGGCGGTTCCCACCGGCGGGCCGGTGACCTGGGACGACGGTCCGCGGGCGCGGCAGGTCACGCCCACGGGCGCCGGTGGCCGGGGAGGACTGCGAGCGGGCTCAGCAGGTCACGCCAGCGGGCCGGTGACCGTCTCGGCGGCGGCGACGACCCCGCCCGAGGCGACCAGCTGGACCGCCGCCTCGATCTCCGGGGCGAGGAAACGGTCCGGCCCCGGACCGGAGACGGCCTGCCGCAGCGCGGCCGTCACAGCCCCGGTCGCCGGGGCGGGGCGGAGCGGGGAACGCAGGTCGAGGGCCCGCGCCGCGGTGAGGATCTCCACCGCGAGCACCCGGGTCAGGCCGTCCACGGCGCGGCGCAGCTTGCGCGCCGCCGACCAGCCCATGGAGACGTGGTCCTCCTGCATGGCGGAGCTGGGAATGGAGTCGACGCTCGCGGGCGCGGCCAGGCGCTTGAGCTCGGAGACGATCGCGGCCTGGGTGTACTGGGCGATCATGTGCCCCGAGTCGACCCCGGGATCGTCGGCGAGGAAGGCGGGCAGGCCGTGGCTGCGGGCCACGTCCAGCATGCGGTCGGTGCGGCGCTCGGAGATGCTCGCCATGTCCGCGGCCGCGATGGCGAGGAAGTCGAGCACGTAGCCGACGGGGGCACCGTGGAAGTTGCCGTTGGACTCCACCCGGCCGTCGGCCAGGACCACCGGGTTGTCGATCGCCGAGACGAGCTCCCGGCCGGCGACCGCGGCGGCGTGCGCGAGGGTGTCGCGGGCGGCGCCGGCCACCTGCGGGGCACACCGCAGCGAGTAGGCGTCCTGGACGCGGGTGCAGGTGCCGTCCCGGTGGGACTCCATGATCTGCGAGTCGCGCAGCAGTGCCCGCAGGTTGGCGGCGCTGGCCGCCTGGCCCGGGTGCGGTCGCAGGGCCTGCAGGTCGGCGGCGAAGACCCGGTCGGTGCCGAGCAGCGCCTCCACGCTCATGGCCGCACCGACGTCGGCGGTGGTGAACAGCCGGGCGAGGTCGTCCATGGCCAGGATCAGCATCCCCAGCATGCCGTCGGTGCCGTTGATGAGCGCGAGCCCCTCCTTGGCCGCGAGCTCGACGGGCTCGACGCCCGCCCGCTTGAGCGCCTCCGCCGCGTCGACGCGGTCGCCCGCCGCGTCGCGGACGACACCCTCACCCATGATCGTGAGGGCCACGTGCGAGAGCGGGGCCAGGTCGCCGGAGCAGCCCAGGCTGCCGTACTCGTGCACGACCGGGGTGATGCCCGCGTTGAGCAGGCTCTGCAACACCTTGGCCGTCTGCGGGCGGACCCCCGTGTGGCCGGTGGCCAGGGTGCGCAGGCGCAGCAGCATGAGCGCCCGGACGACCTCGACCTCCACCTCCGGGCCCGATCCGGCCGCGTGCGAGCGGACCAGGGAGCGTTGCAGCTGCGCGCGGAGCGACGGGTCGATGTGCCGGGTGGCGAGGGCACCGAACCCGGTCGAAACGCCGTAGGCGGGGACGGGGCTCTCGGCGAGCTCGTCCACCCGGGTCCGGGCGGCGGCCATGGCGGCCACCGCGTCGTCGGTGAGACGGACGGGGGCGCCGTGCCTGGCCACCCTGACGACCTCGTCGAAGCTCAGCGGCTCCGGCCCGATGTTCACGACCTCGTTGTCGCGCATGGTGTCACTCTCTCGCGTAGTCGAGCATGGGTAACTGGTACCCCCCGGGTTGGCCCCTTACATCACAAGATACCCGGGTATTCGGTTTGGGGAGTCGCCGGGGATTCGCTAGAGTTCTCACAGTGAGTCCGGGGCGATCCCGGAGACACACGCGGAAGTGGCTCAGTGGTAGAGCATCACCTTGCCAAGGTGAGGGTCGCGGGTTCGAATCCCGTCTTCCGCTCGGAAAGGGGCTACGGCCCTCACTCGGTGGAGTGGCCGAGAGGCGAGGCAACGGCCTGCAAAGCCGTGTACACGGGTTCAAATCCCGTCTCCACCTCTGGTTTTCAGCGAGGACGATTAGCTCAGCGGGAGAGCGCTTCCCTGACACGGAAGAGGTCACTGGTTCAATCCCAGTATCGTCCACCAGGCTCCTTGGCAGACCAGGTCTGACCTGGTCAAGCAGGAGGCAAAGCCCCAGCTCACGGCGCATGCCGAGAGACTGGGGCTTCTTGTTGTTCCGGGTTGATCATCGATGTTGTCAGCACCGGTGCTGACGTTGTGCTGACCCGTCGGCGCACCCATGCCTGAGTAGGGGGATCACATGGTTTGCTGAACCGCTTGACGGCACTACAACCTCCGGTCAGGCTCGCGTGTGTGCAAGTCCGCGCACATTCGCAGCCTCGGAGGCGACCATGACGCTACGGTTCATCGGCATCGACACAGGAAGCGAGCACGGAGGGTGCCCCTCGGTCTGGGTCGATGACATCGACGGAAGCTTCGTGATTCAGGGGATCGTGGTCACCGATCCAGACGAGCTGACTCAAGTCGTCACCCGGAGTCCGCTCGCGCCGGATGAGATGATCGTTAGGCTTCCTGCGCGAATGCGTGGCTACTTACTGGAGGCGTGCGGTGAGCGCGAACCCAACGTTGGATGAGCTGTTTCAACACTGCGAGCGCTCCGCGCTGCACCTGGAGATGCGCGACGGCTACGGCAATTCGAGCCCTGGGTTCCGCGCGTGGCGCGAAGGCGTCCCCTTCGATCGGACCGACTTCGACGCGCCATGGGTCAACCTGATCAGGGACACCGTTGAGCGCGGTGTCGTGGTATGCCGTGCCCGAATCATCTCTGAGCCCGTGAGCGACTACATCCGTTACGAGCACTCGGCCACGCCTTACGCCAACCTCGCCGGAGGTGAGCAAGTTCGCTGGTTGCCGCGCCAGAAGGCATCCGACCTGGCGCTGCCCGGTAACGACTTCTGGCTCTTCGACGGTCGGCTGGTGCGCTTCGCCTTCCACTCCGGAGACGGCGAACCCGCCGGTTACGAAGTGTCCGAAGATCCAGCGGTGGTGAAGCTATGCGTAACGGCCTTTGAAGGGGTCTGGGAACGCGGCGTCGATCACGCCGAGTACCGGCCCACCTGACCTCCGCGCGTGTCCGCCTCTCCATCTTCCAGCGCCCAGCAGGCCCGCCGAGCCATCGGCAGGCGGCTTCGTGACATCCTGCGCGACTCCGGCATTACCGCTCGGGCACTGGCACATGCGGCCGGGTGGGACGAGTCCAAATGCTCTCGTCTCATCAACGGCCGCACGCTGCCATCCGATGACGACATTCGCGTCTGGTGCCGGATCTGCAATGCAGAAAACGAGATCCCCGACCTGATCGCCGCGACTCGCGACGCCGACAGCATGTACGTGGAGTGGAGGCGGTTGCAGCGCAGCGGCATGAGGCGGCTGCAAGAAACCCGGGTGTCCCTGTACGAGGAAACCCGGCTATTCCGCTTCTACTGCTCACAGTTCATGCCCTGGCCACTCCAGACGCCCGGTTACATGCGAGCCGTGCTGTCGGCCTTTGCCGACTTCCACGACGCACCACGCGACATCGACGAGGCGATTGCCGCACGGTCTGCCCGAAGCCGCCTGCTCTACGAAGGCGACCACCGATTCGCCATGGTGATGGAAGAGTCGGTACTCCACGATCGGATCGCCGACGACGATGTCATGGCGGGTCAACTCGGTCAGCTTCTTGAGGGGATGTCCCTGCCGTCCGTCTCGCTCGGCATCATCCCGTCCGGCACCCGCCGCAAGCTGTGGACCATGGAGACCTTTTCGATCTACGACGACAAACGTGTCTTTGTGGAGTTGCTGTCAGCAGGCGTGACGGTCACTCAACCACGGGAGATCGCGCTCTACCTCAAGGGTTTCAGCGAGCTGGCCGGCCAAGCCGTCTACGGCAACAAAGCACGTTCCTTGATCACTGCTGCGATCGGTGCGCTTAGTTAATCCGTGCAAGTTCGTACAAGTTCATTGAGGGGCCGTGTCCGCCGTTTCTACGGTCTGAGGCATGGCGACCGGACAGACAGCAGCAGAGCCCCGCGAGGGACCCGGGAACAACGAAGTGACCGACGCAACGGCAGAGCGACACGACAGGGCGTTGGCCGTCGTGCAACGCCTCTTGAGAGACCGGCGAGTTCGCGCGTACGCCGTTCACACGATCAGCTTGAAGCTGTCCGGTGACGGCAGGCCGTTCCCCCGGGGGGAACACAAGCGGTACGTCCCCGAACTCGTCGCCTACAGCGACGCGGGACGGATGGTCGCCACGGTGGCCGTGGGACCGCGGACCGGCTGCTACCTGGTGTCTCGCAACGGCATCGGCCTTCAGCCGGTGCGAGGACCTCAGCAGGTTGTAGATCTCATCCTTTCGGACTGCTCGGGGGCCGGGTCATGGCGATGCGGCCGATTTTCGAGTTCGATGTGATCGAACGACCTGACGGCACCTTTGAGGCCCGGTTCACGGACACCTCGCAGACCGCTCCCGCCGACGTGACCGCCGAGACGTTCGGGGATCTTGAGGTGCGGTGCATCGCCAAGCGGATCGCCCGGAGCATCTGGGCCGCTTCCGTCCCCTCGCCGAGGGAGGGGACGGCGTGAAGGGCCCTGTGGCGACACGACTTCGTATCCCTTACGTCATCGCTCACGCGGGCGAGGCCGTACCTCAGCGCCTTCGGTTCGTTCGTCGTCCGCTCGGTGGGCTGCGGCTCGCCTACGACGACCCGCGCCGGGGTGATGAGGCGTACGGGGTGCTGCGCGTGCGGGTCCGGGGCACCCGGCAGGGGGCACCGCAGTGGCGGATGCTGAACACGCTGCGGCAGTGGCGGTGCATGGAACGGCACCTGTGCCAGGTCTGCGGCGAGCCGGCCACCGATCCCGCCTCGGGGCGCATCCCGTGGATCATGACGGATACCGCGTTCCGCGAGCTTCCCGACGACCCCACCGGGGGCCTGACCAGCGCTCCCCCCACCTGCGAGGCGTGCATCCCCGAAGCGCTGGCCACCTGCCCCCAACTCCACATCTCGTCGGCCGTCTGCACTGCCGCGCGCAGCGAGCCCGCCGCCGTGCTGGCGGACATGTTCACCCCCGGGCCGAACGGGAGAGCCGTCCACACGGGCGAGCACAACGTTGAGATCAGTCTGAAGGACGAGACGCTGCTTCCCTACGCGCTGGCCACGCAGTTGGTCGTCCAGGTTCACGACCTTCGGCCCGCGCCCCATCCGGTGGGCTGAGACTCCCCCGGTAGGGCCATCCTTCCCCCAGGACGGTCTACACCCGAGACTTAGCCCTACCGGGGGCACCGGGGCGGCCGGGAGCCCGTCCGGGCGGCGGGGGCCGTGCCCGGCGGCCGGGAGGGGAGGGTTCCCGGCCGCGGGACGCTCAGCGGCCGGCGTCCAGCGACGCCAGCCAGTCCTCGATGGCGCGGGCCATCGACGGGGCCCTGTCCTCCAGCATCGTGAAGTGGTCTCCCTCCACCTCCCGCGCGACGTGGTCGGTGTGCCACGAGGCACGCCAGTCCTCCGTCGCCGGAGGCTCGCCGCCGGGGCCGGGAAGCGGCGTGTCGGGACGCAGGAACAGGATCGGGGCCTTCACCTCTCCGACCGCGCACTCGCGGAACAGCTTGTAGTAGCGGCCCATCGCCCCCAGTCGCGCGCTGGTGAACGGCCCGAAGGACGCCTCCCGGTCGAACATGCCCTGCACCATCTGCGTCCCGAGGTCGTCGATGACCTTGTCGTCCGGCATGAAGGTGTCCAGCAGGACGAGACCGGCCGGGTTGACGCCGAGGCTCTCCAGGTAGCCGACGGCGGCGTGCGCGAAGATCCCCCCGGCGCAGTACCCGAGGACGACGAACGGCTCGTCGCCGGCCGCGCGCCGCACGGACTCCGCCCAGGTCCGCACCGCGGCGTCCACCGTGGCGGGCAGGCTCTCCTCCCGGGCGAAGCCGAGGACCGGGAGCGCGAACAGGTCCCGCACGTCCCGGAAGTTCGCCGCGAGGCGGGCGAACTGGGTCGCCCCGCCCAGCGCCATCGGGGTGCTGAAGCAGAACAGGCTGGGCCTGCCGGGGCCCGCCGCCAGCTTCACCGGCGGCGGGATCTCCTCCAGTTCCTCCGGCGACGAGAACGACTGCCGCAGGTCGGCCAGGGCCCGCAGCATGGCCATGCCCTCGTGCATCTTCCCCTTCAGCGCCGCCTCGTGAAGCAGCGCGCTGGGGGTGTCCGCCGGGTCCGCCCCGCCGCGCGCGGGTTCGGCTCCGGGGCCGGCGAGGCGGGCGTCCAGCTCGCCCAGGAGGTGCTTGGCCAGGTCCGCGGGGTTGGGGTAGTCGAAGACCACGGTCGCGGGCATCCGCAGGCCGGTCGCCTTGATGAGGGCGTTGCGCAGCTCCATCGAGGTGAGCGAGTCGAAGCCGGCCTCCAGGAAGTTCTGGTCGGCGTCGACCGCCTCGGGCCCGGGGTGGCCGAGCACCCTGGCCGCGTGCGCGCGCACCGCCTCGCGGAGTTCGTCCAGCCGCCGTTCCTCCGGCAGGCCGGCCAGCCGGGCGACGAGCGGCGCGGCGCCGCCCTCCTCCTCGTCGCCGGGGTCCGACCCGCCGGCCAGGATCGCGGTGACCTCGGGCAGCGCGCGCAGCAGCGGCCTGGGTCGGGCGAGGGCGTACGCGGGGGCGAAACGGGTCCAGTCGATGTCGGCCACCACCAGGTGGTGCTCGCCGCGGTCGAGCGCCTGGCCGAGCGCGGCGGTGGCCGCGGAGGGCTCCATCACACGTACGCCCAGGCGGAGCAGGCGGGCGCCGATCGACTCGTCCACCATGCCGCCGCCGCCCCAGGCGCCCCACGCGACGCAGGAGGCCGCGAGCCCTCGGGCACGGCGGCGGGCGGCCAGCGCGTCCAGGAACGCGTTCGCGGCGGCGTAGGCGGCCTGCCCTCCCTGGCCCCACACGGCGGCGCCGGAGGAGAACAGCACGAACTCCTCCAGCGGGCGGTCGCCCAGCAGTTCGTCCAGGTGGTGGGCACCGGCGACCTTGGCCCGCCCGACCTCGGCGAACTCCTCCAGTGTGGTGTCGGCCAGCGGCACGTCGTCGCCGACGACGCCTGCGGCGTGCACGACCGTGGTGAGCGGGAGCTCGGCGGGCAGGGAGTCCAGCAGCCGGCGAAGCTGCTCGCGGTCGGCGACGTCGCACGCGGCGATCGTGACCTTCGCGCCGAGCGCGGTGAGCTCGGCCTCCAGCTCTTCGGCGCCGGCGGCGGCGGGCCCGCGACGGCTGGTGAGCACCAGGTGCCCGGTTCCCCGGCGGGCCAGCCAGCGCGCCACGTGCGCGCCGACCCCTCCGGTGCCTCCGGTGACGAGCGCCGTGCCCCGGGCACCGGGAGCCGTCCCGGAGGGGGCGGGGGCGGCGTCGCCGAGCGGGGCACGGACGAGGCGCCGGGCGAGGATCCCGGTGTCGCGGACCGCCAGCTGTTCCTCGCCGCCGGATCCGGCCAGCACGCCGCACAGCCGGGCGACGGCCCGCTCGTCCGGGGCGGGGGGCAGGTCGACCAGGCCGCCCCAGGTGCCGGGGTGGTCGAGGGCGAGCACCGTGCCGATGCCCCAGACGGACGCCTGGAACGGGCTGGCGTCCTCGGAGGGCTCCTGCGGCGTCGCGGACCGGGTGGCCACCGCGCCGGAGGTCACCGCCCACAGGGGGGCGGTGACGGCCGCGTCGGTGAGGGCCTGGACCAGCGTGACGGTGTCCGCGGTGCCGCGGGAGAGCGCCGGGTGCACCGGGTGCGGACGCTCGTCCAGCGCGAGCAGGGAGAGCACGCCGGCCGGCTGCTCGTCCGCCGGCAGTTCGCGCAGTTCCGCGGCGAGCCCGGCCCGGTCCCGCCCGGCCGCCCGGATCGGGACGACCCGGGCGCCGTGGCGGCCGAGCCCTTCGGCGACCGCCTCGACGAGGGCGGCGTGGGCGGCGTGGGCGGCGTGGGCGGCGCCGGCCGGCCCGGCGTGCGGGGCGGCGTCGCCGGTGACCGGGGCGGCGTCGCCGGCTTCGGGCAGCGCGAGCAGCCACGTGCCGGTCAGCGCGGCGGCGGGCGGGTCGGCGACCGGCCGCCAGGACACGCGGTAGCGCCACGTGTCGACGGCCGCGCGTTCCCGCATGCGCCGCCGCCACGACGACAGCGCCGGCAGCAGCCGGCCCAGGGCGGCGGCGTCGGCTCCGTCGTCACCGGCCAGGCCGGTCGCGTCTCCGCGCTCGACCGCCTCCCAGAAGGCGGCGTCCACCGGGTCGGCGTCCTGTGCCCGCTTCGCGGCGGGGGCCGACTCCAGCCAGTAGCGCCGTTCCTGGAACGCGTACGTCGGCAGGTCGACCCGGCGTCCCCCGGAGTGCGGGGCGGACCAGTCCACGGTGACACCCCGGACGTGCAGTTCGGCGGCGGAGGTCAGCAGCCGGACCGGCCCGCCGTCGTCGCGGCGGAGGGTGCCGGTGACCACCGCGTCGCGGCCCAGGGCGTCCAGGGTCTCCTGCATGCCCATGGTGAGCACCGGGTGCGGGCTGGTCTCGACGAACACGCCGTGCCCCTGCGCGGCGAGGGCACGGACGGCGGGGTCGAAGCCGACGGTGCGGCGCAGGTTGGTGTACCAGTACTCGGCGTCGAGAGCGGAGGTGTCGATCCAGTCCCCGGTGACCGTGGAGATCATCGGCACGTCGCCGGACCGCGGCGCGACCGGTCCCAGGTCGCGCAGCAGGCGTTCGCGCAGCTCCTCGACCTGGGCGGAGTGCGAGGCGTAGTCGACCGGGACCCGCCTGGCCCGCACGCCCTGCGCGGTGAGGGCCGCCGTCAGCTCGTCGAGGGCGTCCGGCTCACCGGAGACCACGACCGAGCGGGCCCCGTTGACCGCGGCGAGGGAGATCGCCCCCCGCCGGGGTTCCAGCCACCCGGCCAGTTCCTCCGCGGGCAGGCCGACGGAGACCATCCCGCCGCGGCCGGCCAGCACCTCGCCGATGGCCCGGCTGCGCAGGGCCGCCACCCGGGCGCCGTCGTCGAGGGAGAGCCCGCCGGCCACCGTGGCGGCGGCGATCTCACCCTGCGAGTGGCCGATCACGGCGTCCGGCCTGATCCCGTACTCGGCCCACAGCCGGGCCAGCGACACCATGACCGCCCACAGCACGGGCTGGACCACGTCCACCCGCTCCAGCGAGGGGGCGTCCGGCCGCCCGCGCAGCACCCCGGTGAGCGACCAGTCCACGAACGGCGCCAGAGCGCGTTCGCAGTCGCCGATGTGGGCGGCGAAGACCGGTGAGGCGGCGAGCAGTTCGGTGGCCATCCCGGCCCACTGCGACCCCTGGCCGGGGAAGACGAACACCGTCTTGCCCGGCGCTCCGGACGCCACGCCGGTGGCCGCGCAGGCGGTCTCGTCGCCCGCGGCCAGCCCGCGCACCCCGGCCAGCAGTTCCTCCCGGTCGCGGCCGACGACGACGGCCCGGTGCGGGAAGGCGGTGCGGGAGGCGGCCAGGGAGAGACCGATGTCGGCGGCCGAGTGGCCGGGGTGTTCCTCGGCGTGCGCGCGGAGCCGGTCGAGCTGCGCGCGCAGCGCGGGTGCGCTCCTGGCCGAGACCGTCCAGGCCGCCGCGGCCGGTCGCCCGGCGTCGCCCGGCGTCCCGGACCGGCCGGGGTCCGCGGCCGGTCCCGCCCCGTGCCCGGCGGGGCCGGGGGATCCGGCCCGCAGTGCGGAGGTGCCCGCCCGCACGGCGGAGGTGCCCGCCGCTGGGGCGGGAACGGGCTCGGCCGCCTCGGCGGGATCCCCGGCGGGCGCCTGCTCCACGATCACGTGGGCGTTGGTGCCGCTGACGCCGAAGGACGACACCCCGGCGCGGCGGGGCCGGTCGCTCTCGGGCCACGCCACGGGCTCGGTGAGCAGGCGGACGTTCCCTGCCGACCAGTCCACGTGGGACGAGGGCTCCGAGACGTGCAGCGTCCTGGGCAGCAGCCCGCCGCGCAGCGCCATCAGCATCTTGATCACACCGGCCACGCCGGCGGCGGCCTGGGTGTGGCCGATGTTCGACTTGATCGAGCCCAGCCAGAGCGGCAGGTCGGAGGGGCGGTCCTTGCCGTAGGTGGCCAGCAGCGCCTGCGCCTCGATCGGGTCGCCCAGGGTGGTGCCGGTGCCGTGCGCCTCGACGGCGTCCACGTCGAAGGCGGCCAGGCCGGCGTTGGCCAGCGCGCGGCGGATGACCCGCTGCTGGGAGACGCCGTTGGGGGCGGACAGGCCGTTGCTGGCCCCGTCCTGGTTGACGGCGGAGCCGCGGATCAGGCCGACGACCGGGTGGCCGTTGCGGCGGGCGTCCGACAGCCGTTCCAGCAGCAGCAGGCCGGCGCCTTCTCCCCAGCCGGTGCCGTCGGCGTCGTCGGAGAACGCCTTGCACCGGCCGTCGGCGGCCAGGCCGCGCTGGCGGCTGAACTCCACGAAGGTCTCGGGGGTGGCCATGACGGTCACCCCTCCGGCCAGCGCGAGCGTGCTCTCCCCACGCCGCAGCGACTCGCACGCCAGGTGCAGCGCCACCAGGGACGACGAGCACGCGGTGTCGACGGTGAGCGCCGGGCCCTTGAGCCCGAAGACGTAGGCGATCCGGCCGGAGATCACGGCCGTGGAGCCACCGGTCAGCAGGTGGCCCTCAACCCCTTCCGGCGGTGTCACAAGACCGGTGCCGTACCCGCTGGAGAAGGCGCCGACGAACACGCCCGTCTGGCTGCCCTTCAGCGTCGTCAGATCGATCCCGGCCCGTTCGAACGCCTCCCAGGCGACCTGGAGCAGCAGCCGCTGCTGCGGGTCGGTGGCCAGCGCCTCGCGCGGCGAGATGCCGAACGAGGCCGCGTCGAAGTCACCGGCGTCGTAGAGGAACCCGCCCTCGCGGGTGTAGCTGGTGCCCGGCCTGGCGTGGTCCGGGTCGTACAGGGCGTCCAGGTCCCAGCCGCGGTCGTCCGGGAACGCCGAGATGCCGTCGCGGCCGTCCGCGACGAGCCGCCACAGCTCCTCGGGGGTGCGGACCCCCCCGGGGAACCGGCAGCCCATGGCGACGACCGCGATCGGTTCGCGGTCCCGGGCGTCCACCTCGCGCAGCCGCTGCTGGGCGTTCTGCAGGTCCGCGGTCACCCGCCGGAGATAGCCGAGGAGCTTCTGCTCGTCCGCCACGTCACGTCACCTTCCCCATATGCCGTGCCGGACGCCCACCGGGGCGGCCGGCGCGGACAGATCGTCGATCACGGAGAGACATCGGGCTCAGAGCCCCTTGTCGATCAGCGCGAACAGCTCGTCGGCGCTCGCCGACTCCACGCCGTCACCGGTGGCGGCGCCGCCGCCGGTGTCCTGGCCGGTGCCGTCGCCCTGCCACTGCGCCAGCAGGCCCCGCAGCCGGGTGGCGACGGTGAAGCGCGTCTCCTTGTCCGGCGTGACCTCCGCGAGCAGCCGGCCCAGCCGGTCGAGCTCCTGGAGCACCTGGGTCTCGGTCGGTCCCTCGTCCGGCACCAGCTCCGAACGCAGGTACGCGGCGAGCGCGGACGGGTTCGCGTAGTCGAACACGAGGGTGGCGGGCAGCCGCCGCCCGGTCGCGGCGTTGAGCCGGTTGCGCAGCTCGACCGAGGTGAGCGAGTCGAAGCCCATCTCGTCGAAGGCGCGGTCGGCCTCCACCTGGTCGGCCGAGGAGTGTCCGAGCACGGCGGCGACCTCCGCCCGTACCAGGTCGAGCAGCGCCTGGTGACGGTCGGCGACGGGCAGCGCCGCCAGCCTGGCGTGCAGGCCGGCGGTGGCGTCCCCGCCCGCGGAGGCCGCCGCGGCGCGGCGGCCGGGAGCGCGCGCCACGCCCCGCAGCAGCGGCGGCAGCCCCTCGCCCCGGGCGGCCAGCGCCTTGGCGTCGAGGCGGATGGGCACCAGCACGGGATCGGGACGCCCGGCGGCGGCGTCGAACAGGGCCAGCCCCTCGTCGGGGGAGAGCGGCACGATCCCGTCGCGGGCCATCCGGCTGACGTCGGCGTCGGTGAGGGTGCCGAGCATGCCGGACTGTGCCCAGGGCCCCCAGGCGAGCGACAGGGCCGGCAGCCCCCTGGCGCGGCGCCAGGCGGCCAGCGCGTCCAGGAAGGCGTTGGCCGCCGCGTAGTTGCCCTGCCCGGTGCTGCCGAGCGTGCCGGCCACCGAGGAGAACAGCACGAACGCCGACAGGTCGAAGTCCCGGGTCAGCTCGTGCAGGTGCAGCGCGGCGTCGGCCTTGGGACGCAGCACGGCGTCCACCCGTTCCCCGGTGAGGGAGGCGAGCACACCGTCGTCGAGCACACCGGCGGCGTGCACCACGGCGGTGAGCGGGCGTCCGGCCGGCACCGCGGCGAGCAGCTTCGCCAGGGCGGACCGGTCGGACACGTCGCAGGCGGCGATCTCGACGTCGGCGCCCAGCGCGGTGAGCTCCTCGCGCAGTTCGCGCGCGCCTTCGGCGGCGAGGCCGCGGCGGCTGGTCAGCAGCAGGTTGCGGGCACCGTGCGCGGTCACCAGGTGGCGGGCGACGAGCCCGCCGAGCCCGCCGGTGCCGCCGGTGACGAGCACCGTGCCGCCCGCGTCGAACGGGACCGGCATGGTCAGCGCGACCTTGCCGACGTGCCTGGCCTGCGACAGGAAGCGGAACGCCTCCGGGGCACGGCGGATGTCCCAGCCGGTCACCGGCAGCGGCCGGATCGCCCCCTGTTCGAACAGCGTCACCAGTTCGCCGAGCATCTCGCCGATCCGGTCGTACCCGGCCTCGACCAGGTCGAAGTCGCGGTAGCGGACCCCGGTGTGGGCGGCGGCCACGGCCTCCGGCGGGCGGATGTCGGTCTTGCCCATCTCCACGAACCGGCCGCCGCGCGGCAGCGTCCGCAGAGAGGCGTCGACGAAGTCGCCGGCCAGCGAGTTGAGCACCACGTCGACGCCGTCCCCACCGGTCGCGGCGAGGAAGGCGCCTTCGAAGTCGAGGGTGCGCGAGGAGGAGATGTGCGCCTCGTCCAGACCGAGCGAGCGCAGGACGTCCCACTTGCCGGTGCTGGCCGTGCCGAACACCTCCGCGCCGAAGTGCCGGGCCAGCTGCACGGCGGCCATGCCCACGCCGCCCGCGGCGGCGTGCACCAGCACCCTCTCGCCCGCCTTCAGGCCCGCCAGGTCCACCAGCGCGTAGTAGGCGGTCAGGAAGGCGACCGGGGTCGAGGCGGCCTGGGCGAAGGTCCACCCCTCGGGCACGGTGGCCAGCTGGCGGTGGTCGGTGACGGCCAGCGGGCCGAAGGCGCCGCCGTCGAACATGCCCATCACCCGGTCGCCCGCGGCGAACGCGGTGACCCCGGGGCCGACCTCCACGACGAGACCCGCGCCTTCCAGGCCCATCGCGCCGGCCTCGCCCGGATACATGCCGAGCGCGTTGAGCACGTCGCGGAAGTTCACGCCGGCCGCGCGGAGCGCCACCCGGACCTGCCCCGGGCCGAGCGGCGCCACCGCCTCGGGGGCGTCCAGGAGGGTCAGGTTCTCCAGGGTGCCCTTGTCCCGGCTGTCCATCCGCCAGGAGGCGGCTCCCTCGGGCGGGGTGAGGACGGCGCCGGTCGCGCGGACGAGCCGGGCGGCCAGCACTCCCCTGCCCTCGCGGATCGCGAGCTGTGGTTCGCCGGTCGCGACGGCGGCGGGCAGCAGGGCGGCGGACGCGGCGTGGCCGTCGAGGTCGGCCAGGACGAACCGGTCCGGGTTCTCCGCCTGGGCGGCGCGGACCAGGCCCCAGACGGAGGCGCCGGCCAGGTCCGGGACGCTCTCACCGGGTCCCGCCGCGACGGCACCCCGGGTCACGACGACGAGCCGCGAGTCGGCGAGCCGCTCGTCGGCCGCCCATGCCCGCGCCAGGTCGAGGATCCGGTGCACGGCCGACCGGACGGCGCCGGCGACCGCCTCGCCGCCGGGATCGCCGCCGGAGTCGCCGAGATCCCCGGGGTCGCCGGGGACGCCGGGGTCGCCGCAAGGGACGTCCGAGACGGCGACCGCGACCACGGGGGCCGGGGTTCCGGACTCGACGGCCGCGAGCAGGTCGGACAGGCCGGCGTGGGACTCCACCGGAGTCCCCGCCGAGGCCAGGGCCGCGCCGAGGCCGAAGGCGTCGTCGCCGACCAGCACCCAGCCACGGGCCAGCGCACCGGTGCCGGTGGCGTCCCCGAACACGGTGCCGGTGGCGTCCCCGGACGCGGTCCCGGAGGCGGTCCCGGTGGCGGTGCCGCCCGGAGACCCGGCCCCGGTCTCGGCCGGCGTCCACTCGACCCGGTACAGCGAGCGTTCCGCGCTGGGGCGGGCGGCCCGCACACCGGCGGCTCCGACCGGACGCAGCACGAGCGAGCCGATCGACGCCACCGGGTGACCCGCGGGGTCGGCCGCCTCCAGGCGCAGCGAGTCGCCGCCGGTGGGGGCGACCCGCACCCGCAGGCTCGACGCCCCGGCGGCGTGCAGGTCCACCTGGGACCACGCGAACGGCAGCGCGGCGTGCTCCGCGGAGACCTCGCTCAGCGCGAGGGCGTGCAGGGCGGCGTCCAGCAGGGCCGGGTGGATGCCGAACCCGGCGGCGTCGGCGGCGAGGTCGTCGGGCAGCGCGACCTCGGCGAACACCTCCTCGCCGCGGGTCCAGGCCGCGCGCAGGCCCCGGAAGGCCGGGCCGTAGTGGAGTCCGAGAGCGGCGAGCCGCTCGTACAGGCCGTCCACCTCCACCGCTTCCGCGCCGGGCGGCGGCCACTCGGCGAGCCCCGTGCCGGCGGGTGCCGCGGACGGGGTGAGGAGCCCGGTGGCGTGGCGGGTCCACGGCTCGTCGGCCGGGGCGTCCTCGGCGCGTCCGTACACGCTGACGGTGTGGGCCTGCGACTCGTCGGGGGCGCCCACCACGACCTGCACCCGGACGCCTCCCCGGGCGGGCAGGACCAGCGGGGCCTCCAGCGTCAGCTCCTCGATCCTGCCGCAGCCGACCTGGTCACCGGCGCGGACGGCCAGTTCGACGAGCCCGGTGCCCGGGAACAGCACCGCGTCGCCCACCGCGTGGTCGGCCAGCCAGGGATGCGTCTGCGCGGAGAGCCGCGCGGTGAGCAGGTGCCCGCCCGAGTCGGGCAGTTCCACCGCGGCACCCAGCAGGGGGTGGCCGGGCGTGCCGAGCCCGGCGGACTCCGGGTCGGTGCCGGAGCGGGGGGTGTGCAGCCAGTAGTGGCGGTGCTGGAAGGCGTACGTGGGCAGCTCGACCCGGCGCGGCGCCGTCACCCCGGCGGCGGCGCCGGAGGTCACGGCGGCGGTGCCGTCGGCACCCGCGGTCCCGGAGGCGCCGGCGGTCGCGGCGCCAGTGGTCACGGCAGTCGCGGCGCCGGTGGTCGCGGCGGTCGCGGCGTCGGTGAAGAACGTCTCCCAGCCCACCGCGTGCCCGGCCGCGTGCACCGCACCCACCGCCGACACCACCTGCGCCACCTCGTCCCGATCCCGACGCAACACCGGCACGAACACCGCCTCACCGGCAGCCCCGGCAGCGGCGAGGCCGGAACCGGCCGCGGTTTCGGTCTCGGTATCGGACCCGGCCGAGACACAGTCCTGGCCCATCGCCGACAACACCCCGTCCGGACCCACCTCCACGAACACCCCCACCCCGGCCGCACGCAAAGACGCGACCCCGTCGGCGAACCGCACCGCCCGCCGCACATGCGCCACCCAATACCCCGCGCCGCCCAACTCCTCCCCCGCCACCCGCCCGGTCACGTTCGACACCACCGGAATCCGCGCCGGCCCGTACGCCACCCCCGCGGCCACCGCCTCGAACTCCGCCAGCATCGGCTCCATCCGCGGCGAATGAAACGCATGACTGACCCGCAACCGGCGACTCTTACGGCCCAACACCGCAAAGCGCGCACCCACCCGCTCCACCACGTCCACATCCCCCGACACCACGACGGCGGCCGGACCGTTGACCGCCGCGATCCCGACCCGCACCCCCTCGGGATCGACCTCGGCCAGCACCCCGGCCACCTCGGCCTCGGCCGCCCGCACCGCCAGCATCGCCCCGCCCTCCGGCAGCGCCTGCATCAACCGGCCCCGCGCCGCCACCAGCGCACACCCATCGGCCAGCGAGAACACCCCCGCCACCTGCGCCGCGGCCAGCTCCCCGATCGAATGCCCCAGCAGATAGTCCGGCACCAGCCCCCACCCCTGCAGGGTGCGGAACAGGCTCACCTCCACCGCGAACAACGCCGCCTGCGTGAACACCGTCTGATCCAGCAACGCCGCCTCCGCGCTACCCGGATCGGCGAACATCACCTCCCGCAACGGACGCGGCAGATGCCCGTCCAGATGCGCGCACACCTCCTCCAGGTGCGCGGCGAACCCGGGCAACGCCCCCGCCAGCACCCGGCCCATCCCGGGACGCTGACTGCCCTGCCCGGAGAACAACACCGCCAACCGGCCCTCACCGGCCCGGCCCCGCACCACCCCGGGACCCGACCGGCCGCCCGCCAACGCCGACAACCCTTCCAGCACCCCGGCACGGTCCCCGCCCACGACCACCGCACGGTGCTCGAAGGCGACCCGGCCGGTGGCCAGCGAGTACGCCACGTCCAGAGGCCGGAGCCCCGGGTGTTCCCCGACGAACGCCGCCAGCCGTCCGGCCTGGGCGGCCAGCGCCTCCTCGCTGCGCGCCGACACCAGAACCGGCAGCGGAAGCGACGGCGACGGCTCGGCGTCGGTCTCCGCGACGGCGGGCGAACCGTTCCGGGCCGCGGTCGCCGCCGTTCCGCCGAGGCTTCCGTCCCCGGCGGTGTCGGCCTCGCCGGGGACGTCGGCCGGGGCCTGCTCCAGGATGACGTGCGCGTTGGTGCCGCTGATGCCGAAGGACGACACCCCGGCCCGGCGGGGACGACCGCTGTCGGGCCACTCGACCGGCTCGGTCAGCAGCGACACCGCACCCGCCGACCAGTCGACGTGCGGGGTGGGTGCGTCGACGTAGAGGGTCTTGGGCAGCAGGCCGTGCCGCAGAGCCATCACCGTCTTGATGACGCCCGCCACACCCGCGGCGGCCTGGGTGTGACCGATGTTCGACTTGACCGAGCCCAGCCAGAGCGGCCGATCGGCGGGGCGGTCCTGGCCGTAGGTGGCCAGCAGCGCCTGCGCCTCGATCGGGTCGCCGAGCATGGTGCCGGTGCCGTGCGCCTCGACGGCGTCCACGTCCGACGCCACGAGCTGGGCGTTGACCAGCGCCTCACGGATGACCCGCTGCTGGGAGGGGCCGTTGGGGGCGGACAGGCCGTTGCTGGCCCCGTCCTGGTTGACCGCGCTGCCGCGCACCACCGCCAGCACCGGGTGGCCGTTGCGGCGCGCGTCCGACAGCCGCTCCAGCAGCAGCAGGCCGACGCCCTCGGAGAAACCGGTGCCGTCTGCGGCGGCGGCGAACGCCTTGCACCGGCCGTCGGGGGCCAGGCCGCGCTGGCGGCTGAACTCCACGAAGATCTCGGGGGTGAAGATGATGGTGGCGCCGCCGGTGATGGCCAGGGTGCACTCACCCCGCCGCAGCGACTCGCACGCCAGGTGCAGGGTGACCAGGGAGGACGAGCAGGCGGTGTCCGCGGTGATCGCGGGCCCTTCGAACCCGAAGGTGTAGGACAGCCGGCCGGACATCACCGCGGTGGAGCCGCCGGTCAGCAGGTGACCCTCGACGCCGGCGGGGAAGGCGCCCTGACCGGTGCCGTACCCGCTGGAGGCGGCGCCGACGAAGACGCCCGTCCGGCTGCCCCGGAGCGATCCGGGGTCGATCCCGGCCCGTTCCAGCAGTTCCCAGGAGGTCTCCAGCAGCAGCCGCTGCTGCGGGTCGGAGGCGAGGGCCTCACGCGGGCTCATCCCGAAGAAACCCGCGTCGAAGCCGCCGGCGTCGTGGATGAAGCCGCCGTGGCGGGCGTAGGTCGTGCCGGGGGTCTCCGGGTCGGAGTCGAAGAGCCGCTCCAGGTCCCAGCCGCGGTCGTCGGGGAAGCCGGACACGGCGTCGCCGCCGTCCGCGACCAGCCGCCAGAGCCGCTCCGGGCTGTCCACCCCGCCGGGTAGGCGGCAGCTCATCGCCACGATCGCGATGGGTTCGTGTTCCCTGGCCTCCGCCTCGCGCAGGCGCCGTCGGGTGTCCTGCAGGTCGGCGGTGGCACGCTTGAGGTAGTCGCGCAGCTTGTCGTCATTCGCCATCGGACGTCAACCAGCCTCGGGGCAGTAGGGATGGGGTCATGGGGGCCGGCCGTCAGGAGATGCCGAGCTCGTCGTCGAGGACCGCGAAGAGCTCGTCGTCCGTGACCGACTCAAGGTCCTGCCGTGGCGCGGCCTCCGCGGGTCCGCCGTGCGTGTCGTCCCACTTGCGGACCAGGGCCCGCAGCCGGGCGGTGATCCTGACGTGGTCGCCGCCCGCCTCGTACAGCGCGGTTTCCAGCCGGTCGATCTCCGCGAGCACGGACGCGGACGGGTCGACGGCGGGCGGGGCGATCTCGGCCATGATGTGGCCGGCGAGCGCGTGCGGGGTCGGGTAGTCGAAGACCAGGGTCGTCGGCAGCCGGATCCCGGTGGCGGCGTTGAGCCGGTTGCGCAGCTCGACGGCGGTGAGGGAGTCGAAACCGAGCTCCTTGAACGCCCGTTCCGGCTCCACCGCGTCGGTGCTCGCGTGCCCGAGCACTCCCGCCGCCTCGGCGCAGACGAGCCGTACGAGGGCGTCCTGCCGCTCGTCCGCGGGCAGGCCCGCCAGCCGCTGCTCCAGCCCGGAGGCGGTGGACGCGGGGGCGGCGGTCCCGGCCCGGACGACGCGGCGGGCCGGGGTGCGCACCAGGCCGCGCAGCAGCGCGGGCGGCGTGCCGGTCCCGCCCTGCAGGGCGGCCAGGTCCAGGTGGATCGGCACCAGTAGGGCCTCGTCGACCGCGTGGGCGGCGTCGAACAGGGCCATGCCCTCCTCGGAGGAGAGCCCGAGAATCCCGGAGCGGGCCATCCGCTCCACGTCGGCGTCGGCGAGGTGGCCCGTCATGCCGCTGCGCTGGTTCCAGAAGCCCCAGGCCAGTGAGGTGGCGGGGAGCCCGTGGGCCCTGCGGTGCGCGGCCAGCGCGTCGAGGAAGGCGTTGGCGGCGGCGTAGCCGCCCTGACCTGCTCCGTCGAGCACCGCGGCGGCCGAGGAGTAGAGCACGAAGGCCGACAGGTCGAGACCGCGGGTCAGCTCGTGCAGGTGCCACGCCGCGTCCACCTTGGGCCGCAGCACCGCGGCGGCGCGTTCCGGGGTCAGCGACTCGACGAGCCCGTCGTCGAGGACGCCGGCGGTGTGCACCACCCCGGTCAACGGCCGATCGGCCGGAACCGCCGCCAACAGCGCGGCCAACGCCTCCCGATCCGCCACATCACACGCGGCCACCGTGACCTCCGCCCCCAGCCCGGCCAGCTCCGCCTCCAACTCCGCCACCCCCTCCGCCTCACGCCCGCGCCGGCTGGTCAGCACCAGATGCCGCACCCCGTGCACCCCCGCCAGATGCCGCGCCACCAGACCACCCAGCGTCCCGGTCCCCCCGGTCACCAGCACCGTCCCGGCCGGATCGAACACCCCCGGCACGGTCAACACGATCTTCCCGACGTGCCGGGCCTGCGACAGGAACCGGAACGCCTCCGGCGCCCGGCGCACATCCCACGACCGCACCGGCAACGGCTCCAGCACCCCACGCCCGAACAGCCCCAGCAGTTCCGCGAACATCTGCGCGATCTCATCGCGACCGGCGTCGATCAGGTCGAAGGCCGCGTACTCCACCCCGGGGCAGGTGGCGGCGACCTCGGCGGCGTCACGGATGTCTGTCTTGCCCATCTCGGCGAACCGGCCGCCGCGGGGCAGCAGACGCAACGAGGCGTCGACGAACTCGCGGGCCAGCGAGTTCAACACCACGTCCACCCCCCGCCCGCCGGTCGCCTCCAGGAAACGCCCCTCGAACTCCAGATCCCGCGAGGACGCGATGTGCTCCCCGTCCAGCCCCAGCGACCGCAGCACCTCCCACTTGGCCGGGCTCGCGGTGGCGAACACCTCGGCACCGAAGTGCCGGGCCAGCTGCACCGCCGCCATGCCCACCCCGCCCGCACCCGCGTGCACCAGCACCGACTCGCCGGGTTGCAGGCGGGCCACGTTCCGCAGGCCGTGGTACGCCGTGAGGAACACCCCCGGGACGGACGCGGCCGTCTCGAAGGTCCAGCCGTCGGGGATCGGCGCGAGCAGCCGCCGGTCGGTGACCCCGACCGGGCCGAACGCCCCGTCCAGCAGGCCCATCACCCGGTCGCCCGGGGCCAGGTCGGCCACGTCCGCCCCGACCTCCAGGACGACGCCGGCCCCCTCACCGCCCATCGGCACGTCACGTTCGGGCACCATGCCGAGCGCCACCACGACGTCGCGGAAGTTGAGTCCGGCGGCGCGGATCGCGACCCGCACCTCGTCCGGCCCCAGCGCACGCGCCGCCTCCGGAGCCGGCACCAACGCCAGATCCGCCAGACTGCCCTTCACCGGAGCGTCCAGCCGCCACTCGGCCACCCCCGCCGGCGGCACCAGCCCACCACCGGAGGCCGCCCGCGCCAGCCGCGGCACCAGCACCGCCCCCGACCGCACCGCCACCTGCGGCTCACCCGACGCCACCGCCGCCCGCACCGCCGACCCCGGCACCGGCCCGTCCTCCACATCGACCAGCACGACCCGGTCCGGGTTCTCCGACTGCGCGGCACGCAGCAGGCCCCACACCGTGGCCGCGGCCAGGTCGGCGACATCCTCGCCGTGCCGCGCCGCGACCGCGCCGCGGGTGACCACGACGAGTTTCGCCGTCTCCAGCCGCTCCTCGGCCAGCCACCCCTGCACCAGCTCCAACGCCCGCCGCATGGCCGCGTGCACCGCACCCGCCACATCGCCGCCGGGCCGTTCCCCGGCCGCGGCGTCGTCACCGGGCCGCCCCGTGGTCGCCGCGGGACCGGCCGGGTCCGCGGACCCGGTGAACGTCGTGAACACCACGCCGGGGACGGTCCCGGCACCGGCCAGGGCGTCCAGACCGGCGAACTCCGCGACCTCCGCCCCCGCCGCCCGCAACCCGGCGGCCAGACCCAAGGAGTCGGGACCGAGCACGGCCACACTCCCCGCGGAGACCTCCTCCACCGCGGGCACGGTGACCCAGTCGAGACGGAACAACGCGTCGTGGTGGGCGGCGGAGGGAAGCCGGTCGGTCGAGATCGGCCGCGACACCAGCGACTCCACCGACGCCACGGCGGCCCCCGAGGAGTCGGCCAGTCGCAGCGATATCACGTCGGTGCCGGCGAGCGACAGGTGCACCCGGAGAGCGTCGGCGCCGGTGGCGTACAGGGACACCCCCGACCACACGAACGGCAGACTCACCCCCTGATCCGCGGTCTCCAACAACGACTCCGCATGCAACGCCGCATCCAGCAACGCCGGATGCACCCCGAACCGCTCCGCCTCCCCACGCACCCCCTCCGGCAACGCGACCTCCGCGAACACCTCCCCACCCCGCCGCCACGCCGCCCGCAACCCCCGAAACACCGGACCGTACCCATACCCCCGCCCCGCCAGCCGCTCGTACACCCCCGCCAGATCCACCGGCTCGGCCCCCACCGGCGGCCACTCCACCAGATCGAACACCTCCGCCACCCCCGGCGCCACCACCACCCCCACCGCATGACACACCCACGGCGCATCCACCGCCGCCTCCTCCGACCGCGAATACACCCCCACCGCACGACGCCCCGCCCCGTCCGGCGCCCCCACCGACACCTGCAACCGCACCCCGCCGCCCTCGCCCAGCACCAACGGCGCCCGCAGCGTCAGCTCCTCCACCACCCCGCACCCCACCTGATCACCGGCACGCACCGCCAGCTCCACGAACGCCGCCCCCGGGAACAACACCGTCCCCGACGCCGCGTGATCAGCCAGCCACGGATGCGTCCGCAGCGACAACCGACCGGTGAGAAGCACCTCGTCCGTGCCGGCCACGGCCACCGCCGCTCCGAGGAACGGGTGGCCGGCCGGGGTCAGGCCGGTGGAGGCCAGGTCCACGGTGTCGGTGGCCTCCAGCCAGTACCGTTCGCGCTGGAAGGCGTACTTGGGCAGGGCGACCCGGCGCGGCCCGTGCGGGGCGAACACCGGCTCCCAGTCGACGGGAGCACCGTGGACGTACGCCTCGGCCATCGAGGTGACGAAGCGGGCCATGCCGCCCTCGTCGCGCCGCAGCGTCCCGATGGCGGCCACAGTGCCGCTCACAGTGCCGCCCACGCTGCCGGTCATGGCGCCGGCCTCGGCCTCCGCGGTCTCCTGGACGCCCATGGTCAGCACGGGGTGCGGGCCGACCTCGACGAACAGCCCGTGCCCGTCCCGGATGAGCGTGCGGACGGCCTCGTCGAAACGGACCTGCCGCCGCAGGTTGGTGTACCAGTAGTCCGCGTCGAGCCCGGCGGTGTCGAGCAGGCCGCCGGTCACCGTCGAGTAGAACGGCACCTGCGACGAGCGGGGGGAGACGCCCGCGAGGTCGGCCAGGACGCGGTCCCTGATCGGTTCCACGTGCACCGAGTGCGAGGCGTAGTCGATGGGGACCTTCTTGACCCGGACCCCGTCGGCGAGCAGATGTTCCCGCACCTCGTCCAGGGCGGTCGCCTCCCCGGAGAGCACCACGGAGCCGGGGCCGTTCACCGCTCCCACCGAGACACGCCCGTCCCAGGGGGCCAGCCGCCCGGCCGCCTCCGCGGGCGAGAGCGCGACGGCCAGCATCCCGCCGCGGCCGGACAGCTCCCGGGTGATGGCCAGGCCGCGGAGCGCGACCACCCGGGCCGCGTCCTCCAGCGAGAGCGCACCGGCCACGCAGGCGGCGGCGACCTCACCCTGCGAGTGGCCGACCACGGCGTGGGGTTCGACGCCGTGGGAGCGCCACAGCTCGGCCAGCGCGACCATGACGGCCCACATGGCGGGCTGTACGACGTCCATCCGCTCCAGGGACGGCGCGCCCGGCTCGCCGCGCAGCACCTCGGTCAGCTTCCAGTCGACGAACTCCGCCAGGGCGTCGCCGCACTCGGCGATCCGGGCGGCGAAGACCGGCGAGGTGTCCATCAGCTCGACGGCCATACCCGGCCACATGGCGCCCTGCCCGGGGAAGACGAAGACCACCCTCGGGTCGGGGTTCGCCGTGCCCCGTACGACGTTCGGCGCGGTGGTGTCCCCGGCGACGGCGCGCACGCCCGCGAGCAGGTCGTCGCGGCCGGTGCCGACGACCACGGCGCGGTGCTGGAAGGCCGTCCGCGAGGTGGCCGCCGAGTATCCGACGTCGACCGGTGAGAGCGTCGCGTCCGCGTCCACGTGCGCCGCCAGGCGTTCCGCCTGGGCCCGGAGTGCCCGCTCGCCCTTGCCGGAGACCACCCACGGTACGACGGGGGCGGAGCCGGCGCCGGTGGCGGGGCCCGCCCCGCCAGCCCCGCCCGGCCCGTCCGCCCCGGACGCTCGCGGCGTCTCCGGTACCCCGGCCGGGCCGGACGCGGTGGACGGCGCGGACGGCTCAGCCTCCTCGTGCCGCGGGGCCTCCTCCAGGATGACGTGGGCGTTGGTGCCGCTGACGCCGAAGGAGGAGACGCCGGCCCGGCGCGGGGTGCCGCCGGTCTCCCAGGGCAGTGCCTCGGTGAGCAGTGCGACGTCGCCGGCCGACCAGTCGACGTGCGGGGAGGGTTCGTCGACGTGCAGGGTCCTGGGCAGGACACCGTGGCGCATGGCCAGCACCATCTTGATCACGCCGGCCACACCGGCGGCACCCTGGGTGTGGCCGATGTTGGACTTGATCGAGCCCAGCCTGAGCGGCCTGCCCTCGGGGCGGTCCTTGCCGTAGGTGGCCAGCAGCGCCTGGGCCTCGATGGGATCACCCAGGGAGGTGCCGGTGCCGTGCGCCTCGACCGCGTCGACCTGGGCGGCCGACAGGCGGGCGTTGGCCAGCGCCTGGCGGATGACCCGCCGCTGGGCGGGGCCGTTCGGCGCGGTCAGCCCGCTGCTGGCGCCGTCCTGGTTGATCGCCGACCCGCGGATCACCGCGAGCACCTCGCGGCCCGCCCGGCGGGCGTCCGACAGCCGCTCCAGCAGGAGCATCCCGGCGCCCTCACCCCAGCCGGTGCCGTCGGCGGCCGCGGCGAACGCCTTGCACCGGCCGTCCGCGGAGAGACCCCGCTGGCGGCTGAACTCGACGAACGTGCTCGGCGTGGACATCACCGTCACGCCGCCCGCCAGGACCATCGAGCACTCGCCCTGGCGCAGCGCCTGCACCCCCAGGTGGAGCGCCACCAGGGACGACGAGCACGCGGTGTCGATCGAGACCGCGGGGCCCTCCAGTCCGAGCACGTAGGACACCCGGCCGGAGGCGACGCTGCCGTCGCTGCCGTTGCCGATGTAGCCGCCGAGGTCGTCGGGGACGACGCGTGCCCGTGAGCCGTAGTCGTGGTAGATCACCCCGGTGTAGACGCCGACGGCGGTGCCCCGGGCGGAGACCGGGTCCATCCCGGCGTCCTCGAACGCCTCCCAGGCGGTCTCCAGCAGCAGCCGCTGCTGCGGGTCCATCGCCACGGCCTCCCGGGGGTTGATCCCGAAGAAGGCCGGGTCGAACTGCGCCGCGTCGTAGAGGAACCCGCCCGAACGCGTGTAGCTCTTGCCGGGACGACCGGGGTCGGGGTCGTAGAGGTCGTCGACGTCCCAGCCGCGGTCGGCGGGGAAGGAGGAGATCGCGTCATCCCCCTCTGCGAGCAGCCGCCACAGCGCCTCGGGGCTGTCGGCACCGCCGGGGAAGCGGCAGCTCATCCCGACGATCGCGATGGGCTCGGTCTCCCTGCGTTCGGCGTCCCGCAGTTTCTGGCGGGTCTCCCGCAGGTCGGCGGTCGCCCGCCGGAGATAGTCGAGAATCTTTTCCTCGTTCTCCACCACGTCACCTCTGTCAAACCGCTCGGGAAGTGTCAGACCGCTCGGGAAGGCTTGTCCGATCGAGCACCGCATCCGGGATGAGAAGACGAATGCGTGCCCCCGCGGGTCGCGGGCCGGTGTGCGATCGGCACGGTAGTCGGCGTCGGAAAGGCGCTTTTGAGAAGCGCCGATGAAAGCGGCGCGAAGGTGCCCGGTGAAGGCGCGCCGCAGGAACATCGGAAAGGACGGGAATCCGGCCGCGCCGGGATCCGGGCACCTTCGCGGGCCGATACGGGGCCGGCCCGCTCCGGGACCCGTCACGCCTGGGCCGCGTCCCCCGCCCGGCGGTCCCGGGGCCCGCCCGCCCGGTGGCGCGCGACGAGGTCCTCCAGGACGCACACGAGGTCGCGCGGGGCCGGGGTGGTCTGCGCCACCCGCCGCAGCCGGGTGGCGTTCTCCCGGAACGACGGCTCCCCGATCAGCCGCACCAGGTTCTCCCGCAGCGTCCGCGTGGACAGGTCGGTGGGGTCGACGACCAGGCCGGCACCTTGCTCGGCGATCTGCCGGGCCATGCCCGCCTCGTCGTAGAGCGCGGCGGGGACGACGAGCTGCGGCACCCCGTGCGCGATGGCGGTGCCGAAGGTGCCGGTGCCTCCGTGGTGGACGATCGCCGAGCAGCTGGGCAGCAGCGCGTTGAGCGGGACGTAGTCGACGATCCTGACGTTGTCCGGCACCTTCACGTCGGGGTCGAGCTGGTTGGCCTTGAGGGTCGCGACGACCTCGACGTCCAGGTCGGCCACGGCGTCGAACAGGTCGGCGGCCCGGATGCTGCCGTGCCCGCCCCACATCTCCCGGCCGGACACCCCGAGGGTGAAGCAGACCCGGGGCCGGTCGGGGCCCGCCTCACGGAGCCAGTCGGGGATGACGGCCGGGCCGTTGTAGGGGACGAAGCGGACAGGCAGGTAGTGGTGCTCGACCGGGAAACGGGTCCACAGGGGCATCGAGTCGACGGTGGCCTGGCCCAGGATGGCGTCCTCGTGGAACGGGAGGCCGTACCTGGCCAGCTTCGCGGTGACCCAGTCGGCCACCGGGTCCTCGCGCACGTCGCCGGGCTGCCGGTCGCGCATGCTCAGAAACAGCGAGCGCATCCGTCCCCAGTGGTCCCGGCCGAAGGTGGAGCGGACGTGCGCGGCGCCGCACGCGTGGGCGGCCACCGGGCCGGGGAAGGTGATCGAGTCCCAGACCACCAGGTCGGGCCGCCACTGGCGGCAGAAGGCGACCAGGTCGTCGTACATCGACTCATCGGTGATCAGGTCCAGCGCCAGCGGCGAGGCGAACGCGGCCATGCAGTCGCGCACGTACTCGTAGGTGAGCACCTCCGGGCGCTCCTCGGCGATGTCGAAGCCGGAGCCGAAGATGTGCTCCTCGGGAGCCATGCTCGCCAGCCGCTCGGCCACGTTGGACGGCTGCCCTACCGGCAGGGCGGTCAGACCGGTCCGGGTGACCTCCTCCACGATGTCCGGCTGGGTGGCGACGATCACCTCGTGCCCGGCGGCCCGCAACGCCCACGCGATCGGGACCACGAGGAACAGGTGCGCGGTCGCGGCGTGCAGGGTGAACAGGACACGCATCGGTTTTCCTCCGGATGGTTGGTCGGCACGACCGGTCAGGCCGCATTCCGGGACCGTTTTTCGAATTCGCTGTGGTTTTCCGCGGCGGCGTTTCACCGCGCGGGTTCCGGCACGGCCCTGGAATACTCCGCCCGGGAATCTTCCGTGCGCCGTTTCCCGCGCCGAATCAATTAGCACGGTACATACGGGCGGGCCGCGGAACCGACCCCTAGGCCACCCCTGCGCCGCCCCTGTGGCCTGCCCGGCCCGGCCCCCGCGGCGCCGTCCGCGGGAGCGGGGCGGAGCAGGGCGGACACGCGGAAGCCACCCCCTGGAAAGGGGGTGGCGGAAAGAGGGGGACGGGGTCACCCCTACGCGCGGGCCGGGGAGCGGGCCGGGAGGGCGGACCTGAGGGGCCCGGGGGACGGATCCCCTGCGGTCACCCGCCGGCAGGCCGGGCAGGCGGACCCGAGGGGCCCTGGAAAGCGGGCCCCCGCGAGCCCCCGGCCACCCGCCCCCGCGGGCCCCCGGTCACCCGTCGGCCGGGCCGGCCGCGGCGGGGCGTGGACGGATGATCAGCCAGGTCGGTGACAGGGCCCCCATCAACGCCGACAGGGCGGCGGCGCAGACCGCGATGACGTAGATCCACACCGGCCCGGAGGGCAGCGGGGACCCGTTGGTGGCGATGGTGAACGGCAGCAGGGCCGGCATGAAGAAGACGGTGCCGAGGCCGACGCCGATGACGGCGACCAGGACGCCCTCGATCCCCACCATCCGCAGGATCTGCCCCCGGCTGGAGCCGATCAGCCGCTGGAGCCGGAACTCCCTGCACCGGCGCGCCGCCCCCGCGGCCTGGGTGGTGACGACCGAGATCACGACGAAGACGACGGTCGTCCCGATGAACAGGTAGTTCACCCACGCCCGCGTGCGCTGCTGGTCGGTGTGGACGGCGGTGAGCACCCCGCCGTCGGTCACCCGCAGTCCCGGCACGGCCGCGACCGACCGGGCGAGGGCGGCGGTCACCCCGGGGACGTCGGCGGCGGAGGCCGCGCGGACGAGGATCTGCGGCGGCAGGCCGGCCGTGGTGTGGGCGGCCAGCAGTCCGGCGGGCATCAGGATCGTCTCGGCTCCCGGGCGTGCCGAGAACAGGGCGACCAGCCGCAGGTCGACCGCGTGGCCGTCGCCCAGGCGCATCCTGACCACGTCGCCGAGACCTCGGCCGAGTTGGCGCGCGTGCCCCTCGGCGAGCGCGACGGTGTTGCCGCGCAGGCCGGTGAGCGTGCCCGAGGTGAGGGTGAACGCGGTGACGTGCCCGGCGTCCTCCCCGCTGATCCCCTGGACCGGCCAGCCGTCCTCGCTCTGCCAGGCGTCGTGGGGGTGTTCGAGGAACGCGGTGCCGGTCACGAACTCCGAGGCGCCCGCGACACCGGGAAGGCTCCGGACCCTGCCGAGCAGGGCGGGGGCCAGCCCGCCGGTCTCCGCGGTGAGCACGGCGTCGGCCCGCAGGTTCTTGATGTAGGCGCGCTCGGCCACGTCCGCCTGGGTCGTCTGGAGGTAGACGTTGGACAGGGCGATCCCGGTGACGAGCATGATGGGCGTGATCGCGGCGGCCATGCGGACGGTCCGTGCCCGCGCGTTGAGGATGGCGAGGTGTCCCGTCTGGCCGAAGAGGGCCCGCACCGGCCTGCGGAGCAGCTCGGTCATCGCCCCGGTGATGCGGGACGCGATGAGGGTCAGCCCCACCGCCAGGGCGAGCACGGTCAGGCAGACGACGCTCACCGCGGGCGGGCGAGGCGCCAGCGCCGCGGACAGGGTAAGCGCGGCGCCGCCGCCGAGGCAGACCAGGACGATCGCCGGCCGCACCGGTCCGGGTGGGCGGTCCCGGAGCACGGCGCCGCCGGGTTCCATGACGTTCGGGGCCCGTGAGGCCCGCCGGGCGGGGAGGTAGGCGGCGGCGGCCGCGGCGAGCATGCACGCCGCGGCGGCCACCGGCACCGGGATCCAGCTCTGCTGGAGCGGCATCACCCCGGGGACCACCCCGTCGGCCACCAGCCGGTCGAACAGCCACCGGCCGAGGTGCGGGCCGAGCAGGCAGCCCGGCAGTACGGCGAGCGCCGACACGGTGACCGCCTCGCCCAGCACCATGCGGCGGATGCGTCCCGGGGGTGTGCCCATCGCCCGCAGCAGCGTCATCTCCCGCATCCGGTGCTCGACGGAGAGCCGCAGGGTGCCCGCCACGACGAGCAGGGCGACCAGGAGCGTTATCCCCCCGGTCACCCCGGAGATGAGCAGGAGGTTGTCACCGCCGTCCCTTCCCTGCGGGAACTCGGCGATGCCGCGGTCGTCGCCGGTCAGCACCAGTGCGGGGTGGCCGCGCAGCGCGGCCCGTATCCGTTGCCGGAGCTCCCCGGCGTCGACGCCGGGGGCGGGCACCACGGCTATCGCGTCGACCGACCGGGGGTGCCCGGTCAGGCGCCGCGCATCGGCCGCGGAGAAGAACATCGCGGCCTCGGTGACCGCGCGGCCGGTCGCGGGTGCGGCGACGCCGGTCACCTGGTAGGTCTCGGTGACGCCACCGACCGCGACCTCGACCCGGTCGCCGGGCCGGGTGCCGGACCGGCCGGCGAGGGCGGCGTCGAGCACCACCTCGCCGGGACCGGCCGGCGGGACGCCCACGTCGAGCTCGTACGGCGTGAGCGCCGCGGAGCTCCAGTCGTGGCCGGTCCCCGAGGGCCGCTCGCCCCGGAGGACGGTGGCCGGGAAGGACAGGTCGCCGACCACGCCGGCCGCGCCGGGGACCGCGCGCACCACGTCGAGCAGGACGGCGTCGAGCCGTACGCGCTCGGTCAGGCGCACCCACTCGACGTCCTCGTCGCGCGGGCCGGCCTCGGGCAGGGCGTAGGAGGGGTCTCCGGTCACCACGACGGCCGCGCCGGCCAGCCGCTGGGGCGGCACGATCTTGCGGAGACCGGTCTCGGTGAGGGTCCCCGCGGCGGAGAGGATCACCGCGCAGAGGAACATCGCGGTGAAGACGGCGGTGAAGAGGTCCTTGCGGAACGACAGGGTGCGCAGGGCGAGGCGCCACATCAGCCGACATCCTCCCCTTTCTCGTCCGGCAGCCGGTCCCAGAGGCCGAGATGGGTCATCCGCCGGGCCACGGCCCTGTCCATCGGGAGGTTCAGCTCGTCGATGATGCGGCCGCAGGACAGGAAGGCGACGCGGTCGGCGTAGGAGGCGACCAGGGGATCGTGGCTGGCCATGAGCACCGTCTGACCGGTCTCGCGCACCGTGTCCCGCAGCAGGTCCAGGATCTCTCCGCTGTCGCGGGCGTCCAGCGCGCCGGTCGGCTCGTCGGCGAAGATCACCGTACGGCGGGTGATCAGGGCCCGTGCGATCGCCGCCCGCTGCCGCTGCCCGGGGGACAGCTCGGCCGGCCGGTGGCGCGTGTGACCGGCCAGGCCGACCCGCCGCATCACGTCCACCAGCAGGGACGGGTCGGGTCTGCGGCCCGCCAGCGACAGCGGCAGGGTGACGTTCTCCTCCACGTCCAGGGCGGGCAGCAGGTTGAACGTCTGGAAGATGAAGCCGACCCGGTCGCGGCGCAGCCTGGTCAGCGCCGCCTCGTCGAGCCCGGTCAGGTCCTCCCCGTCGAGGAGGACCGTCCCGGAGGTCGGGCGGTCGAGCCCGGCGGCGCACTGCAGGAGTGTGCTCTTGCCGGACCCGGACGGCCCGATGATCGCGGTGAGGCTGCCGCGCGGGCAGCCGATCGTCACACCACCCAGCGCGACCACCTGGCCCGTGCCGCTCCGGTAGGTCTTTCGTACCGAGTCGAGCCGGACGATCTCGTCGGCTCCTTCGTTCTCCGTGCGAATCCCTTGGGCGTCCATGGGGCGAAGCGTAATTAGCGGATCATAGACATCACATCGGCCTGAGGTGCCATTCACCTCATTCCTCCGGCGGGTGGTGGTGGTGAGGGTCCGGTTGTCCCGGGGAAGGGGCTCCTCGCGCGTGACGCGAGGAGCCCACCCCCGGTCGTGGCTCCTCACAGCTCGCTGTCGAGGATGTCGAACAGCTCGTCCGCGGTCGCCGAGGCCAGTTCGGCCCCGTCCCGCTCGCCCGGCTCCCCGGGACGCGCTCCGGCCCACCGGGAGGTGAGGTCCTTCAGACGGGCGGTGATCCTGTCGTGCTCGGCCGGGTCCGCCAGGGCCGTCTCCATGGCGTGCTCCAGCCTGGCCAGCTCCGCCTCCAGCGCCGCCGCCGGTGATTCCTCGCCGACCAGCTCGGTCTTGATGTGGCCGGCGACCGAGGCCAGCGTCGGGTAGTCGAAGATGAGGGTGGCGGGCAGCCGCACCCCGGTGGCGGAGCCGAGCCGGTTGCGCAGTTCCACCGCGGTCAGCGAGTCGAAGCCCAGCTCCTTGAACGGCAGGACCGCGTCGACCGCGTTCTCGTCGGCGTACCCGAGGACGGCGGCGACGTGGGTGCGGACCAGGTCGAGCAGGAGCCGGTCGCGGCCCGCGGGGGGCAGCGCCTCCAGTTGCCGCTGCAGCGACGGGCCGGTCTGCTCCGGGGTGGCGTCGCGGGCCGCCCGGCGGGTCCTGGCGGTCACCAGGCCGCGCAGCATCGCCGGTGGTTCCCCGTCCCGGGAGCGCAGCGCCGCGAGGTCCAGCCGGATCGGCACCAGCGCGGCCTCGCCCAGTTCGAGCGACGCGTCCAGCAGCGCGGTTCCCGCCTCCGCCGACAGCGGCAGCAGGCCGGAGCGGCGCAGCCGCTGCAGGTCGGTCTCGCCCAGCGCGCTGGTCATGCCGCCGATCTGCGGGTCCCACATGCCCCAGGCCAGCGAGACCCCGGGCAGGCCCGTGATCCCGCGGTGCTCGGCGAGCGCGTCCAGGAAGGCGTTCGCCGCGGCGTAGTTGCCCTGCCCCGCCCCGTCCAGCGTGCCCGCCGAGGAGGAGAAGAGGACGAACGCCGACAGGTCCAGCTCCCGGGTGAGCTCGTGCAGGTGCCAGGCCGCGTCCGGCTTCGGCCGCCAGACCGCGTCCACCTGGGAGGGGGTGAGCGATCCGACGACGCCGTCCGCGACGACGCCCGCCGTGTGGACGACCGCGGTGAGCGGGTGCCCGGCGGGCAGGCCGTCGAGCAGCGCGGTCAGCGCGGCCCGGTCGGAGACGTCGCAGGCGGCCACGGTGACCTCGGCGCCCAGTGCGGCCAGTTCGTCGCGGAGCCGCTCGGCCCCGGGGGCCTCCAGGCCGCGGCGTCCGGCCAGCAGGAGGCGGCGTGCGCCGTGCCGGGTCACCAGGTGCCGGGCGACCAGCGCGCCGAGGCCGCCGGTCCCGCCGGTGACGAGCACGGTCCCCTCCGGGTCGAGCGGCGCGGGCACGGTCAGCACGATCTTGCCGGTGTGCTTGGCCTGCGCCATGAACCGGAACGCCTCCGGCGCGCGGCGCACGTCCCAGGCCCGGACGGGGGGCGGGGTGAGCGCCCCCCGCTCGAACAGCCGGACCAGTTCGGCCAGGATCTCCGCGGTCCGGTCCGGTCCCGCGTCGGACAGGTCGAACGCCCGGTACGCGACGCCGGGGTGCCGGGACGCGACCTCCTCCGGGCGACGGATGTCGGTCTTGCCCATTTCGGCGAACCGGCCGCCGCGGGGCAGCAGGTCCAGGGAGGCGTCGACGAAGTCGCCGGCCAGCGAGTTGAGCACGACGTCGACGCCGTCCCCGCCGGTGGCCCGCAGGAAGCTCTCCCGGAAGCCCAGGTCGCGGGAGGAGGCGACGCGGTCGCCGGTCAGGCCGAGCGCGCGCAGCGCGTCCCGTTTGCCGTCGCTGGCCGTGCCGAACACCTCGGCGCCCAGGTGGCGGGCGAGTTGCACCGCGGCGACGCCCACGCCGCCGGCGGCGGCGTGCACGAGCACCTTCTCCCCCGCCTCCAGGCCGGCCAGGTCGACCAGGCCGTAGTAGGCGGTGGCGAACACGGCCGGCACGGAGGCCGCCTGGGCGAAGGTCCACCCGCGCGGCATCCGCACGACCATCCGGTGGTCGGTCACGGCGTACGGGCCGAAGCCCGCGTCGATGAGGCCCATCACCCGGTCGCCGGGGGCGAGCCGGGTGACGCCCGGCCCGACCTCGACGACCAGGCCCGCGGCGTCGGCGCCCAGGTCCGCCCGGTCGGGGTACATGCCGAGGGCGATCATGACGTCGCGGAAGTTCAGGCCCGCGGCGCGGATCGCCACCCGCACCTGGCCCGGCTCCAGCGGCCGGTCGGCCGCGTCGCACGGCGTCAGGGCGAGGTTGTCCAGCGTGCCCGGCCGGGTGATCTCCAGGCGCCAGGCGCCCGCGCCGGCCGGGGGTTCCAGCGTGCCCTCCGGGGTCGCCCGGCCGAGGCGCGGGGCCAGCGCCTGCCCGCCGCGCAGCGCCAGCTCGGGTTCCCCGGCCTCCAGCGCGCCGGGCAGCGCGTGGTAGGAGGTGTCGCCGCCGTCGATGTCGAGGAGCAGGAACCGGCCCGGGTTCTCCGCCTGGGCGGCGCGGACCAGGCCCCACAGGGACGCCTGGGCGAGGTCCGGCGCGCCGTCGTCGGAGGTGGCGCGGACGGCGCCGCGGGTCACCACCGCCAGCCTCGTCCCGGCGAGGCGCTCGTCGGCGAGCCACGCGCCGAGCAGGTCCAGCATCCGGAGTGTCGCGGCCCGCGCGGCCTCCGGCGCGGCGGCGTCGCCGTCCCCTCCGGAGCCGTCCCCGCCGGAGGGGACGGGAAGCAGCACGGTCGCCGGCCGGGCGGGCAGGGTGCGCAGCGCGTCGAGATCGGCGACGGAACGGGCCTCGAACCCGGCGGAGCGCAACGCCCGGCCCAGCTCGTCCCCGACGTCACCGACGTCCCCGGTGTGCCCGGTGTGCCCGGTGCCGAGGATCGCCCAGTCGCCGGTGGCGGCACCGGCGGGCACGGACGTCCAGCGCACCCGGTGGAGCGACTCGCGGTGCGCGTCCCGGGCGGCGCCGAGCTGGTCGCCGGAGACGGGACGCATGGCCAGCGAGCCGATCGTGACCACCGGGGCACCGGTGCCGTCGGCCACCTGGAGCGAGGCGGCGTCCGCCCCGTCCCTGACGACCCTCACCCGCGCCGCGGAGGCACCGGTCGCGTGCAGCGCGACCTCGCTCCAGGCGAAGGGCAGCTCCACCGGCCGATCCTCCGCCGGCTGCCCGCCGAGCTCGACGGCGTGCAGGGCGGCGTCCAGCAGGGCCGGGTGGATGCCGAACCCGGCGGCGTCGGCGGCGAGGTCGTCGGGCAGCGCGACCTCGGCGAACACCTCCTCGCCACGGGTCCAGGCCGCGCGCATGCCCTGGAAGGCCGGGCCGTATCCGGCGCCTTCGGCGGCGAGCCGCTCGTACAGGCCGGTGAGGTCCACGGGGGTGGCGCCGGGCGGCGGCCACTCGGCCAGGTCGAAGGACGGCGCCGGGGAGGCCGGGGCCAGCACGCCGGTGGCGTGGCGGGTCCAGGACTCCTCTCCGGTGCCCGTCCGGGAGTACAGCGACAGGGTGCGGCGGCCCGTGTCGTCGGCGGCGCCGACGACCGCCTGGAGCGCGACCCCCTCCTTGGCCGGCAGGACCAGCGGCGCGTGGAGGGTCAGCTCCTCGACCGTCTCGCAGCCGACCTGGGTGCCGGCCCGCACGGCGAGCTCGACGAAGGCCGTGCCCGGCACGAGCACCGTGCCCAGGATGGTGTGGTCGGCGAGCCAGGGGTGGCTCGTCAGCGAGACCCGCCCGGTGAGGACGGCGCCGCCGGACTCGGGCAGCGCCACCACCGCACCGACCAGCGGGTGCTCGGCCGGGACCTGCCCGAAGCCGGTCGCGTCCCCGGCGACGGCGCCGCCGGTCTCCAGCCAGTAGTGGCGGTGCTGGAAGGCGTACGTGGGCAGCTCGACCCGGCGCGGGGCCCGCGGCCCGGACACCTCGGTGAAGAACGTCTCCCAGTCCACCGCGTGCCCGGCCGCGTGCACCGCACCCACCGCCGACACCACCTGCGCCACCTCGTCCCGATCCCGACGCAACACCGGCACGAACACCACCTCACCGGCAGCCCCGGCAGCGGCGAGGCCGGAACCGGCCGCGGTTTCGGTCTCGGTATCGGACCCGGCCGAGACACAGTCCTGGCCCATCGCCGACAACACCCCGTCCGGACCCACCTCCACGAACACCCCCACCCCGGCCGCACGCAAAGACGCGACCCCGTCGGCGAACCGCACCGCCCGCCGCACATGCGCCACCCAATACCCCGCGCCGCCCAACTCCTCCCCCGCCACCCGCCCGGTCACGTTCGACACGATCGGGAACCGCGCCGGCCCGTACGCCACCCCCGCGGCCACCGCCTCGAACTCCGCCAGCATCGGCTCCATCCGCGGCGAATGAAACGCATGACTGACCCGCAACCGGCGACTCTTACGGCCCAACACCGCAAAGCGCGCACCCACCCGCTCCACCACGTCCACATCCCCCGACACCACGACGGCGGCCGGGCCGTTGACCGCCGCGATCCCGACCCGCACCCCCTCGGGATCGACCTCGGCCAGCACCCCGGCCACCTCCGCCTCGGCCGCCCGCACCGCCAGCATCGCCCCACCCTCCGGCAGCGCCTGCATCAACCGGCCCCGCGCCGCCACCAGCGCACACCCATCGGCCAGCGAGAACACCCCCGCCACCTGCGCCGCGGCCAGCTCCCCGATCGAATGCCCCAGCAGATAGTCCGGCACCAGCCCCCACCCCTGCAGGGTGCGGAACAGGCTCACCTCCACCGCGAACAACGCCGCCTGCGTGAACACCGTCTGATCCAGCAACGCCGCCTCCGCGCTACCCGGATCGGCGAACATCACCTCCCGCAACGGACGCGGCAGATGCCCGTCCAGATGCGCGCACACCTCCTCCAGGTGCGCGGCGAACCCGGGCAACGCCCCCGCCAGCACCCGGCCCATCCCGGGACGCTGACTGCCCTGCCCGGAGAACAACACCGCCAACCGGCCCTCACCGGCCCGGCCCCGCACCACCCCGGGGCCCGACCGGCCGCCCGCCAACGCCGACAACCCTTCCAGCACCCCGGCACGGTCCCCGCCCACGACCACCGCACGGTGGTCCAGGGCCGTGCGCGTGGTCGCGAGGGAGTAGGCGAGGTCGCCGAGCGCGAGGTCCCCGCGCTCCGTCACGAACTCCCGCAGCCGCTCGGCCTGGGCCGTCAGGGCGTCCTCGGTCCGCGCGGAGACCAGCACCGGCAGCGGCAGCCCGGCGGTCGCGTCCGGCACGGCCCCGTCCGGCACGGTCCCGGTCTCCGCGGCGGCCTCTTCGGCGGCGGGCGTCGCGGCGGTCCTGGCGGTCGAACCGTCGCGCCGCCCGTCCCCGGCGGTGTCGGCCTCGCCGGGGACGTCGGCCGGGGCCTGCTCCAGGATGACGTGCGCGTTGGTGCCGCTGATGCCGAAGGACGACACCCCGGCCCGGCGGGGACGGCCGCTGTCGGGCCACTCGACCGGCTCGGTCAGCAGCGACACCGCACCCGCCGACCAGTCGACGTGGGAGGAGGGGGCGTCCACGTGCAGGGTGCGCGGGAGCACGCCGTTGCGCATGGAGAGCACCATCTTGATGACGCCCGCGACGCCCGCGGCGCACTGGGTGTGGCCGATGTTCGACTTGACCGTGCCCAGCCAGAGCGGCCGGTCGGCGGGGCGGTCCTGGCCGTAGGTGGCCAGCAGCGCCTGCGCCTCGATCGGGTCGCCCAGGGTGGTGCCGGTGCCGTGGCCCTCGACGGCGTCGACGTCGCCGGGGGTGAGGCGGGCGTTCTCCAGAGCGCGGCGGATGACCCGCTGCTGGGAGGGGCCGTTGGGGGCGGACAGGCCGTTGCTGGCCCCGTCCTGGTTGACCGCGCTGCCGCGCACCACCGCCAGCACCGGGTGGCCGTTGCGGCGCGCGTCCGACAACCGCTCCAGGACGACCATGCCGACGCCCTCGGAGAAGACGGTGCCGTCGGCGCCCTCGGCGAACGCCTTGCACCGGCCGTCGGGGGCCAGGCCGCGCTGGCGGCTGAACTCCACCCACAGCTCGGGGGTGGACACCACCGTCACGCCGCCGGCCAGCGCGAGCGTGCTCTCGCCGCGGCGCAGGGAGTCGCATGCCAGGTGGAGCGCCACCAACGAGGACGAGCACGCGGTGTCGACCGTTACGGCGGGTCCCTCGAGGCCGAGCACGTAGGAGACGCGGCCGGACATCACCGAGCTGGAGTTGCCGGTCAGCAGGTAGCCCTCGACCCCCTCAGGGAGCGTGGCCAGCCCGGTGGCGTAACCGGTGGCGGTGGCTCCGACGAACACGCCGGTCGCGCTGCCCTTGAGCGTGTCCGGGGCGATCCCGGCCCGCTCCAGCACCTCCCAGGACGCTTCCAGCAGCAGCCGCTGCTGCGGGTCGGTGGCCAGGGCCTCGCGGGGCGAGATGCCGAAGAAGCCGGCGTCGAACTGTCCCGCGTCGTGCATGAAGCCGCCCTCGCGGGCGTAGCTGGTGCCGTGCCGGGTGGGGTCGGGGTCGAAGAGCCGTTCCAGGTCCCAGCCCCGGTCGGTGGGGAATTCGGAGATGGCGTTCCCGCCCTCGGCCAGCAGCCGCCACAGCGCCTCCGGCGAGTCGACGCCGCCGGGGTAGCGGCAGCTCATGGCCACGATGGCGATGGGGTCGTCGTCCGCCGGGGCGGTGACGGCCCGCGCGTCCGGCGCGGCGGGGGCGGTGGCGGTGGTGCCGGCGGTGGCGCCGAGCAGCCGCTCCTTCAGGTGCTCGGCCAGCGCGGCGGGTGTCGGGTAGTCGAAGACGAGGGTGGCCGGCAGGCGGAGCCCGGTGGCGGCGTTGATCTTGTTACGCAGCTCGATGGCGGTGAGGGAGTCGAAGCCGAGCTCCTTGAAGGCGCGGGTGGACTCCACCGCGTCGGTGTCGGAGTAGCCGAGCACGGTGGCGGCCTGCGCGCGGACCAGCGAGACGAGCATGCGGTCCCGTTCGGTCTCGGGCAGGCCCGCGAGCCGCTGCTGCAGGGGGGAGCCGTCGGCGGGGGTCGCGGATGCCGTCACCTCACGGCGGGTGGAGGTGCGGACGAGTCCGCGCAGCAGCGCGGGCAGGGTGTCGGTGCGGGTGCGCAGCGCGGCGAGGTCCAGGTGGATCGGCACCAGCAGGGCCTCGTCGAGCGCGCGGCCTGCGTCGAACAGGGCCATGCCCTCCTCCGACGACAGCGCGCGGGCGCCCGACCGCTCCATGCGGGCCACGTCGGCGTCGGTGAGGTGCGTGCTCATGCCGCTGCGCTGCTCCCAGAAGCCCCAGGCCAGTGAGGTGGCGGGGAGCCCGTGGGCCCTGCGGTGCGCGGCCAGCGCGTCGAGGAAGGCGTTGGCGGCGGCGTAGTTGGCCTGCCCGGCGTCGCCGAAGACCCCGGCGGCCGAGGAGTAGAGCACGAAGGCCGACAGGTCGAGACCGCGGGTCAGCTCGTGCAGGTGCCACGCCGCGTCCACCTTGGGCCGCAGCACGGTCTCCAGCCGGTCGGCGGTGAGCGTCCCGATCACACCGTCGTCGAGGACGCCGGCGGTGTGCACCACCCCGGTCAACGGCCGATCGGCCGGAACCGCCGCCAACAGCGCGGCCAACGCCTCCCGATCCGCCACATCACACGCGGCCACCGTGACCTCCGCCCCCAGCCCGGCCAGCTCCGCCTCCAACTCCGCCACCCCCTGCGCGTCATGCCCGCGCCGGCTGGTCAACACCAGATGCCGCACCCCGTGCACCCCCGCCAGATGCCGCGCCACCAGACCACCCAGCGTCCCGGTCCCCCCGGTCACCAGCACCGTCCCGGCCGGATCGAACACCCCCGGCACGGTCAACACGATCTTCCCGACATGCCGGGCCTGCGACAGGAACCGGAACGCCTCCGGAGCCCGGCGCACATCCCACGACCGCACCGGCAACGGCTCCAGCACCCCACGCCCGAACAGCCCCAGCACCTCCGCGAACATGCCGTGCAGGCGGTCGTAGCCGGCCTCCATCAGCGAGTACGGGAGGTAGGAGACACCGGGGCAGGCCGCGGCGACGTCGCCGGGGGTGCGCAGGTCGGTCTTGCCGAGCTCCAGGAACCGGCCGCCGCGGGGCAGCAGGCGCAACGAGGCGTCGACGAACTCGCGGGCCAGCGAGTTCAGCACCACGTCCACCCCCCGCCCGCCGGTCGCCTCCAGGAAACGCCCCTCGAACTCCAGATCCCGCGAGGACGCGATGTGCTCCCCGTCCAGCCCCAGCGACCGCAGCACCTCCCACTTGGCCGGGCTCGCGGTGGCGAACACCTCGGCACCGAAGTGCCGGGCCAGCTGCACCGCCGCCATGCCCACCCCGCCCGCACCCGCGTGCACCAGCACCGACTCGCCGGCGCGCAGCTTCGCGAGGTCGGCGAGGCCGTAGTAGGCGGTCAGGTAGACGACGGGCAGGGACGCGGCCGTCTCGTAGGTCCAGCCGTCGGGGATCGGCGCGAGCAGCCGCCGGTCGGTGACCCCGACCGGACCGAACGCCCCGTCCAGCAGGCCCATCACCCGGTCGCCCGGGGCCAGGTCGGCGACGTCCGCCCCGACCTCCAGCACGGTTCCGGCGATCTCACCGCCGATCGGCTCGTCGTTCTCGGGGACCATGCCGAGGGTGACGACCAGGTCGCGGAAGTTGAGCCCGGCGGCGCGGATCGCGACCCGCACCTCGTCCGGCCCCAGCGCACGCGCCGCCTCCGGAGCCGGCACCAGCGCCAGATCCGCCAGACTGCCCTTCACCGGAGCGTCCAGCCGCCACTCGGCCACCCCCGCCGGCGGCACCAGCCCACCACCGGAAGCCGCCCGCGCCAACCGCGGCACCAGCACCGCCCCCGACCGCACCGCCACCTGCGGCTCACCCGACGCCACCGCCGCCCGCACCGCCGACCCCGGCACCGGCCCGTCCTCCACGTCGACCAGCACGACCCGGTCCGGGTTCTCCGACTGCGCGGCACGCAGCAGGCCCCACACCGGGGCGTTCACCAGGTCGTGCACGTTCTCGCCGGGGCCGGTCGAGACGGCGCCGCGGGTGACGACGACGAGTTTCGCCGTCTCCAGCCGCTCCTCGGCCAGCCACCCCTGCACCAGCTCCAGCGCCCGCCGGGTGGCGGCGTGCGCCGCACCCGCCACGTCGTCGCGATCGTCCCCGGTGCCGAACGTCGTGAACACCACGCCGGGGACGGTCCCGGCACCGGCCAGGGCGTCCAGACCGGCGAACTCCGCGACCTCCGCCCCCGCCGCCCGCAACCCGGCGGCCAGACCGAAGGAGTCAGGACCGAGCACGGCCACACCCCCCGCGGAGACCTCCTCCACCGCGGGCACGGTGACCCAGTCGAGACGGAACAACGCGTCACGGTGGGCGGCGGAGGCCGCGGCCAGTTGCTCGGTCGAGACCGGCCGCGACACCAGCGACCGCACCGAGGCGATGGCGGCACCCGAGGCGTCGGCCAGCCGCAGCGACACCGTGTCAGGGCCGTCCGACCAGAGCCGTACCCGTGCGGTGGCGGCGCCGGTGGCGTACAGGGACACCCCCGACCACACGAACGGCAGACTCACCCCCTGATCCGCGGTCTCCAACAACGACTCCGCATGCAACGCCGCATCCAGCAACGCCGGATGCACCCCGAACCGCTCCGCCTCCCCACGCACCCCCTCCGGCAACGCGACCTCCGCGAACACCTCCCCACCCCGCCGCCACGCCGCCCGCAACCCCCGAAACACCGGACCGTACCCATACCCCCGCCCCGCCAGCCGCTCATACACCCCCGCCAGATCCACCGGCTCGGCCCCCACCGGCGGCCACTCCACCAGATCGAACACCTCCGCCACCCCCGGCGCCACCACCACCCCCACCGCATGACACACCCACGGCGCATCCACCGCCGCCTCCTCCGACCGCGAATACACCCCCACCGCACGACGCCCCGCCCCGTCCGGCGCCCCCACCGACACCTGCAACCGCACCCCGCCGCCCTCGCCCAGCACCAACGGCGCCCGCAGCGTCAGCTCCTCCACCACCCCGCACCCCACCTGATCACCGGCACGCACCGCCAGCTCCACGAACGCCGCCCCCGGGAACAACACCGTCCCCGACGCCGCGTGATCAGCCAGCCACGGATGCGTCCGCAGCGACAACCGACCGGTGAGGAGCACGCCGTCGGAGTCGGCGAGCATCACGGCCGCCCCCAGCAGCGGGTGTTCGACGGCGACCAGGCCGGCCGAGGTGACGTCGCCGACCGGGGTCGCGACGTCCAGCCAGTAACGCCGGTGCTGGAAGGCGTAGGTCGGCAGCTCGACCCGGCGCGGCCCGTACGGGGCGAACACCGGCTCCCAGTCGACCCGCACGCCGCGGGTGTAGACCTCGGCGACGGAGGTGAGGAAGCGGCGGAGCCCGCCCTCGTCACGGCGGAGGGAGCCGGAGGCGGCGGCCTCGACGCCGGTCTCGTCGATCGCGTCCTGGACGCTCATCGCCAGCACCGGGTGCGGGCTGGACTCCAGGAAGACGCGGTGCCCGTCGGCCAGCAGCGTCTGGACGACCTGGTGGAACTCCACGGGGTGGCGGGCGTTGCGGAACCAGTACTCGGCGGTCAGCTCCGCGGTGTCGAGCAGGCCGCCGGTCACCGTGGAGTAGAACGGGATGTCCCCGCTCTTGGGCGACACCGGGGCGAGCATCTCCAGCAGCCGCTCGCGCAGCGGTTCGACCTGCGCGCAGTGCGAGGCGACCGTGGACGGGACGATCCGCGCGCGCACCCCGGCGGCCTCGCACTCGGCGACCAGTTCGGCGAGCGCGTCCGCGTCGCCGACCACCGTCGAGGAGAAGGGGCCGTTCTTGCCGCCGACGGACAGCTTGCCGTGCCAGCGGGCGAGCCGCCGCTCGACCTCGGCGGACGGCAGCGCGATCGCGGCGACCGCCCCCTTGCCGACCAGGGTCTCGGCGAACAGGCGGCTGCGCAACACGATCACGCGCACCGCGTCGGCCAGCGTCAGGCCGCCCGCCACGTACGCGGCGGCGACCTCGCCCTGCGAGTGGCCGACCACGGCGGCCGGGCGGACGCCGAAGGACTCCCACAGCGCGGCGAGCGACACCATCACCGCGAACAGCACCGGCTGGAGGACCTCCAGCCGGTCCAGGGACGGCGCGCCGGGCTGACCGCGCAGCACGTCGAGGACCTTCCAGTCGACGTAGGTCTCGATCTCGGCGGCGCAGTCCCGCATGCGCCGGGCGAAGACCGGTGAGGAGTCGAGCAGTTCGACGGCCATCCCGGCCCACTGCGACCCCTGGCCGGGGAAGACGAAGACGGGACGCCGCTCGGCGGTGGCGACCCCCTCGGCGACGCCGGGGGCGGACTCCCCCTCCGCCAGGGCGGCCAGGCCGGCGAGCAGTTCCTCGCGGTCGCCGGCGACGACCACCGCGCGGTTCTCCCACTCCGAGCGGGTGGTCAGCAGCGAGTGGCCGAGGTCGATCGGCGTCAGGTCCTCCCGGGCGGCCACGTGGGCCGCCAGGCGGGCCGCCTGCGCCCGCAGCGCCTGCCTGCCCTTGGCCGAGACCACCACGGGCACCGCGACGGGGCGTGCCCCGTCGCCGGCGGCCGGGACGGCCTCGCCCTCGGCGACGGCCACGCCGGCGGGGGCGGCGGGCGCCTCCCCGGCCGCCGGCTCGTCCTGGGCGACGGGCTCCTCGATGATCACGTGGGCGTTGGTGCCGCTGACACCGAAGGAGGAGACGCCGGCCCGGCGCGGGGCGCCGGTCTTGTCCCAGGGCAGGTGCTCGGTCAGCAGTTCGACCGCGCCGAGCGACCAGTTGACGTACGGGGACGGCTCGTCCACGTGGAGGGTGCGGGGCAGCAGCCGGTGCCGCATCGCCATGACCATCTTGATCACGCCGGCCACGCCCGCGGCGGCCTGGGTGTGGCCGATGTTCGACTTGATCGAGCCCAGCCGGAGCGGCGGGGCGTCGCCGCGGTCGCGTCCGTAGGTGGCCAGCAGCGCGTGCGCCTCGATCGGGTCGCCCAGCTTGGTCCCGGTGCCGTGCGCCTCGACGGCGTCGACGTCCCCGCTGGAGAGCCCGGCGTTGGCCAGCGCCTGGCGGATGACGCGCTCCTGCGACGGTCCGTTCGGCGCGGTGAGGCCGCTGCTGGCGCCGTCCTGGTTGATCGCCGACCCGCGGATGACCCCCAGCACGGGGTGACCCCGGCGGAGGGCGTCCGACAGCCGCTCGACCACGATGACGCCGACGCCCTCGGAGAAGCCGGTGCCGTTGGCGGAGGCCGCGAACGCCTTGCAGCGGCCGTCGGCGGCGATCACGCGCTGGCGGCTGAACGCGGTGTAGGTGCCGGGGGTGGACATCACGGTCACGCCGCCGGCCAGGGCGAGCGAGGTCTCACCGGTCCGCAGCGACTGGCAGGCCAGGTGGATGGCGACCAGGGAGGCCGAGCAGGCGGTGTCGACGGTGAGCGTCGGGCCCTCCAGCCCGAAGGTGTAGGCGACACGCCCGGACACCACGCTGGGGGCGTTGCCGGTGACGAGGTATCCCTCGACGTCGCCGGGGGCCTTGTCCAGGCGGGGACCGTAGTCCTGCGGTTCGGCGCCCATGAAGACACCGGTCTGGCTGCCCCGCAGCGAGCGCGGGTCGATGCCGGCCCGCTCCAGGGCCTCCCAGGCGGTCTCCAGGACCAGGCGCTGCTGCGGGTCCATCGCCTCGGCCTCGCGGGGGTTGATCCCGAAGAAGGCGGCGTCGAACTCGGCGGCGTCGTGCAGGAAGTGCCCGACCCGGGCGTAGCTGGTGTTGGGCGTCTCCGGGTCGTCGTCGAAGAGGCGTTCCAGGTCCCAGCCGCGGTCGGTGGGGAACCCGGTGAGCGTCTCGCCGCCCTCGACGACGAGCCGCCACAGCTCCTCGGGGGTGGCGACGCCGCCCGGGTAGCGGCAGCCGATGCCGACGATGGCGATCGGCTCGTCGGACCCGGCCGCGGCGTGGATCTCGGCGGTCTCCTCGCCGGCCAGGCCGAGCACCTCGGTGTACAGGTAGGCGGCGACGGCGGCCGGGGTGGGGTGGTCGAAGGCGATGGTCATCGGGAGTTCGGCGCCGAGCGTCTCGGCCAGCCGGTCGTGCAGTTCCACGGCGGCCAGCGAGTCGAAGCCCAGCTCCTGGAACGCCTGGTGGGGATCGACCGCGTCCGGCGCGTCCGGCAGCACGGTGCGCAGGATCTCGACCGTCAGGTCGTGCACGATCTCGACCAGGAAACCGGTCCGGCGCTCGGCGGGGAGCTCCGCCAGCCGGAGCGCGAACGCCGAGGGCTCTCCCCATCCCCCGTCCGGGGCGCCGGAGGTGCCAGAAACGAACTGCTCGGACTCGCTCATCCGTACACTCCACGTCGTATGGAAAAGTCGTATAAAACGGCAAAGTCACATGAGAGGCGCCGGGCACGTGGCCCGGGCGGGGAGGAGCGAGCCGTCTCGCTCCGCGCGTCCCGGCCCCGGGGACACCGGGGCCGGAGCGCTCACTGGTAGGTGCGGACGAACTCGATGCGGGAGGCGGACACGACCTCGCCTCCGCGCACCACGACCTCGGCGGGGGCGGGCCGCCCCAGGAACATCAGCAGGCTCGCGGTCATCCCGTACGCGCCGGCGTTGGGGATGCCCACCACGTCGCCGATCTTCAGCACCGGCAGCCGCACGTTCTTGCCGAGGATGTCGCCCGGGGTGCACAGCGGCCCGGCCAGGGTCGCGACCTCCTGCTCGGCGGGGCCGGCCCCCTCGGGCAGGTCGTCCTCGGCCGGGCGGACCGACACCGGCAGCAGCCGGCCCAGGCCGGACATCCCGCCGAGGGTGTTGATGCCGGCGTCGAGGATGACGAACTTGCGTCCGCGGCTCTCCTTGATGTTGACGACGGTGGACAGCAGCTCGCCGCAGTCGCCCACCAGGTGTCGGCCGGACTCGCAGGCCACCCGCGGGGTGCCCTCGCGCCAGGCGGGGAAGTGCTCGTCGAGGATGGCCGAGAGCTCCGCCCGGAGGTTGGGGTAGACGGGCCGCTCGCCCGGCGTCAGGTACGGGGCGGCGAAGCCCCCGCCGATGTCCAGGAAGCGGATGGGCAGCCCGGCCTCCCGTTCGAGCCGCGCGGCGACCGAGATGGTGTTGCGAAACTCCGCGACGAGGCTCTCCTCGTCCTTGGAGTTGCTCAGCGAGAACAGGTGGACCCCGGCCAGGCGGGTGCCGGGCACCGTCCGCAGCTCGGGCATCAGCTCCGGCAGCGTCTCGCTGTCGATGCCGAACTGCGACGGCGTGCCGGTCATCCGGATGCTGGTGGCCGCGCTCGACGTGGCGCTGTTGACCCGCAGCAGGCAGTCGACCACCACGCCGCGACCGGTGGCCACCTCCCCCACGTGCTGGAGGTCGGTCGGTGACTCCACCGAGAACATGGCCACCCCGGCGTCGACCGCGGCCTCGATCTCCGCGTAGGTCTTGCCCGGCCCGGTGTAGAGCACCTGGGAGCCGTCGAAGCCGGCCTCCAGCGCGGCGGCCAGCTCGCCGGTGGAGCTGATCTCCGCCATGCAGCCGTTCCGCCCGTCCCCCCGCAACGCCCGCGCGATCTCCGGGTGCGGGTTGGCCTTGAAGGAGAAGAAGAGCTCGACGCCCTCCGGCAGCGAGGACAGCAGGGCGTCGCGGGCGGCCGTGACGCGGTCGAGGTCGTAGACGTACAGCGGGGAACCGTAGCGGGCGACGAGGTCGGCGTGGCGGCTCACGGGGCACTCCCCTCCAGAAGCAGCGTCAGCTGCTTGCGTTCGTTCTTGCCGTTGAGGGTCAGCGGGAAACGGTCCAGGACGTGACAGGCCGCCGGCACCTTCGGCGGTTCCAGCCGCAGGGCCAGCTCGCGCAGGACCGCGTGCGGGTCGAGCTCGCCCTCGACGAACACCACCAGGTCGCGTTCCCCGGCCGGGGGCAGCGCCACCGCCGCCCGCACGCCGGGGATGTCCATCGCGGCGGCCTCGATCTCGACGGTGCTCATCCGGGTGCCCCTGCGCTTGAACATGTCGTCGCGCCGGCCCTCGAAGTAGAGGTAGCCGTCCTGGTCGAGCCAGCCGTAGTCGCCGGTGTGCAGGCGCGTCCGGCCGGTCTCCGGGTCGGGACGGTAGGCGCGGGCGGACAGCTCCGGGTCGCGCCAGTAGCCGGCCATCACGTTCGGCCCGTCCACCACGATCTCGCCGACCTCCCCGGCGGGCAGCGGGCGTCCCGCATCGTCCAGGATCAGCACCCGGGTGCCGGGCAGCGGCCTGCCGGACGCCCCGGGACGCTCGCGGTCCAGCTCCGGCTCCATGATCGTGACGCGCTTGCACTCGGTGATGCCGTACATCCGCACCACCCGCGCACCCGGGAACGACTCGTGCAGGTTCGCGATGGTCGCGGCGGGCAGCGCGGCGCCGGTGTTGGTGAACATCCGCACGGCGGGCGCGGAGCCGGGGGCCCGCCGGGCCAGGGTCGCGATCATGCTGCCCAGCGAGGGCACGATCGGCACGACCGTCGCGCCGCACTCGCGGATCTGCTTGAGCAGCACCAGGTCCGGCTCGTCCCCGGCCAGCACCAGCTCGGCGCGGCCGAGGGCGGACAGGAAGATCTGGTACAGGCCGTAGTCGAAGGACATCGGCGGCCGGCAGAAGACCACGTCGCCCGGCCGGTAGCCGAGCACCGCGTTGATGGCGGAGGCGGCGAAGACGACTCTGGCGTGCGGGCAGACCACCGCCTTGGGTGCGGCCGTGCTGCCCGAGGTGTAGATGAGGATCGCGACGTCCTCGCCCCGGGCCCCGGCCGGCTCGTCCCGCCCTGACGGGCCCGAAGACCCCGGGGACCCCGAGGACTCCACGCGGGCCTCGACATCGGCCCAGACGTCGTCGATGTCGTGCACCGGCACGGTCGCGTTCTCCCGCGCCGCGTCGCCCGCCTGGCCGGAGACGAGGACGAGCGCGGGCTCGGAGTCGCCGAGCACCGAGCGCAGATGGAAAGGTTTCATCCCGGGGTTCAGCGGCACGAGGACGGCACCGCGCCGGGAGACGCCGTAGACGATCGGGACCGTCTCCCGCCGGTTGGGCAGCTGGACGATCACGCGGTCGCCGGGGTCCACCCCGTTGTCCGCCAGCCAGCGCTCCACGGCGTGGCTGAGCTCGACGACCCGCCGGTAGTCCCACCCGCCTCGCGAGTCGCGGACCGCGGGGTCCGCCGGGCGGTCGGCCGCGGCGTCGTCCAGCAACTGGTGTATGAGATCCGACCGCGGGGACCGCGCCCCGGGAATCAAGCCGTCCACCATGACTCTCCAGTCTCCGAATGAGAAAGGAATTTCCTCCGGCGGCCCACACGTATACGACCGGGTGGGGCCAGACAAATCCACGGAAACGTTACCCCGGCCCCTGGCGTGAGCCACACCCCTAGGCCCCCCTAAAGAAATCGGCCGGCACCGGATCACGCTGGGGTCGCCTTTGGAGGTCACCTTTCGGGGTCGGTTCGCCGATTTCCTTTCCACGGTTCCGTGAATGCCGCCCAAGGTGCTCTCCCGGCCGGGTCGGGTGTCCTTTCCCGCGACCCGCGCGGGCATCTGAGCCCGCACCGGCCCCGCTGCCGGCTCGGGCGCCTGCCCTCCGGCCGGCTCAGGCGCCCTTTCCCGCACCGGACAGGACGTCGACGGCCCGGTCGCGCAGGCCCGCCCTGTCGACCTTGCGGTTGGGGTTGAGCGGCAACTCGTCCATGTGCCGGTAGTGGCGGGGGATGATGCCCGGCGGCAGGACCCTGCGGAGCTCGGCGGCGAGGTCCGCCGGCCGCGTGGGCGTCCCGGTGTAGAAGACGACGAGCTCGGTGACGCCGTTGATCGTGCTGCTCACGGTCACCGCGTCGGTGACGCCCGTGCAGCCGCACACGGCGTGATCGATCTCGGCGAGCTCGACCCGCCAGCCCTGCACCTGGACCTGGGCGTCGGCCCGGCCCAGGTAGACCAGCTCGCCGTTGGCCGCGCGGCGGATCCGGTCACCGGTGTTGTACCACAGGCGTCCGTCGCGCTCGGCGAACCGGCCCGCGTCGTCCGCCGGGTCGAGGTAGCCGGGGGTGGTCTGCGGCCCGGCGATCCACAGTTCGCCCTCGGTGTCCGAGGGCTGGCCGGCCTCGTCGAGCAGGACGTGGTCGTGCCCGTCGTTGACGGCGCCGATCGGCGACAGGCCGTTGACGCCCAGACCGGGGGAGGTCTCCTGGTTCCAGCGGTGGCCGGCGATGGTGATGGTCAGCTCGGTCGGCCCGTAGAGGTTCTCCAGCGTCGAGGCGTCCGCGGCGCGCTGCCAGTCGGTGGCGTCGGCGCACTTCAGCGCCTCACCCGCGAACATGCTCCAACGCAGGCCGGGCATGGAGCCCGGCTCCAGGCCGCCCCTCCGGCGGACCATGGCGATCGCGCTCGGCGTGGAGAACCACACCGTGACCTCCTGTTCCCGCAGGAAGGCCGGCAGGTCCCGGTAGGCGTGCGGTGGCACGGCGACCGCGGTGGCCCCCGCCCCCCAGGCGCAGAACAGGTCGAACATCGCGCAGTCGAACGTCAGGTCGAAGGTCTGCGAGAAGACGTCGTCCGCGGTGAAGTCGTAGCGTCGGTCCAGGAAGGCGAAGTAGTGGGCGGTGTTGCCGTGGGTGATCGGCACCCCCTTGGGCCGGCCGGTGGACCCCGAGGTGAACAGCACGTACGCGATGTCGGCGGCCTCGACCGGACGCGGGTGGGCGAGCGCGAGCGCGGGGTCGGGCGGGGAGGCGGCCGGGTCCAGGATCGCGACGTCCAGGCCCACGGCGCGCAGCTCGTCCGCCCGTGCCCGGCCCCGCTCGTCGACGACCAGCGCGGACACCCCCGCCGCCTCGATCATCTGCCGGGTGCGGGCGGCCGGGAAGTCCGGCTGGAGCGGTACGACGGTCACCCCGGCGTACAGGCCGGCGAGCAGGCCCGTGTAGGCCGTGGCCCCCTTCGCCGCGAGCACCCCGACGGCTCCGAGGGGCACCGGGGTCCGGCGCAGCAGCGCGCCGGCCCACAGCAGCGCCGTCCGGTGCACCTCGGCGTAGGTCGCGGTGTCGGCACCCACCCGGAAGGCCGCCCCGCCGGGGGAGGCCGCGAGACCGCGCAGGAAACGCGCGTAGAGAGCACATGAGGTTTCCACGTTCATTTCCGTCCTAGGATATGGATTAGTGTCCGCGGTCATTTCGGCGTCCTCCTCGGAAAGCGATGGAACAATTTCCTGTATTTCATCGGGAACGGTGGACATCCCCCCGGCGCCGCGCTAGCTTGAACGGCAGCGGAACCGATACCGCAGCCGCGCCCGGCATGGGCGCCATTCCTGGGGTGAATCCCGCGGATCGCGGCCCCCTTCCACACGAACTCCCCGCTGAGAAGGGAAATCGATTTCCATGTGGGATGATCGGTTCGAGGAGATCCTGCGCCGGCAGCTTCCCTTTCTGCCGCCCGACGAGAGGATCGAGGAGGGCACGGGCCTGTCCGACCTCGGTCTCGACTCGCTCGGCATCGTCGAGCTGCTCTCCTGTCTGGAGGAGGAGTACGGCGTGCACTTCCGGGACGAGGCGCTGACCATGGAGACCTTCAGGACTCCGGGCACGCTCTGGAAGACCCTGTCGGAGATGCTCAGACCCGTCGCCTGACCGGCGGCGCCGGGGCCCGCGGACGCATCCCCCTCGAAGTCCGCGGGCCCCGTCATCGACGTCCCGTCCCGCTCACACGCCGGACGACCGGACCGGCTGCGGTGCCATCGCCACCCGGGGGTTCACCGGGACCACCGTGAAGTTCTTCGTGGTGACCGGGACCCTGCCGAACAGGCTGTCCTGCCCGGCGACGCAGACACGCGCCACGTCGAGCCGCAGCAGCGTCTCCACCACCACCGGCCAGCGCAGCGCCCGCACGAAGCCGTCCAGCAACATCGTCCGCACGCCCTCCCCGGTGGTCAGCACCGTCCCGTCGTGGTCGTCGACGACCGGAAGCCTCGGGTCGGCGAACTCCAGGCCGTCGAGGACCTCCTCGGCGGCCCGCCGCCGGAGCGGCTCGAAGGCGGCCGAGTGCATGGGGGGCCGCATCGTGTAGAGCGAGAGGCCGCCCGCCGAGCGGACCCGGGCCTGCAGCCAGTCGACCTTTCCCTCCCGCAGCGACACCATGTGGAAGTCGTGGTCGACGCGGCAGGACAGGTCGTACCACTCCTCCTGGCCCTCCAGCTCCGCCAGCAGCTCGCGCAACCGGGGCTCGGGGACGCGCACGAAGGAGTGGGTGACGATGTCGGTGTGCTCGCGGCTGAAGTAGTCCTCCGTGCAGCGGGCCAGCGCGGCGGTCATGCGCACGGCGTCCTCGAACGGCAGTGCGCCGGAGTAGGCGGCGGCGGCCTTGCCGCCGAAGCTGGGACCCGCGCACACCTGCGGTTCGATGCCGAGCGCCTCCCCCGCCCAGTCGGCCAGGGCCAGGCAGTTGACCATGAAGGCGACCTGCGCCGCCTCCGTGTAGTCGGTGCCGGAGTCGCGGAAGTGGTCGGTCAGCGAGTAGCCGAGCGCCCGGTCCGCGCGGGCGACCAGCCGCCGGGCGGAGGGGTTGCCGAGCATGAACGCGGCGACGTCGGCGAAGCGCGTGGGCCCCATACCGGGGAAGACGATCGCCGTGCGGGCGTTGGCACCGGTCTCCATATGGCTATCCCAAACTCTTGAGGAAATCGATCATGACGTCGGTGAAGCGCTCCGGCTCCTCCAGGTGCGGTATGTGGCTGGAGTTCTCGAAGATCTCCCAGCGCACGTCCGGGACCAGGTCGGCGTAGGGCTGCACCGTGGCGGGGGTGGCCTCGTCGTGCCGGCCGGAGATCAGCAGGGTCGGCACCGCGATGTCCGGCAGGCAGTCGGTCACCCCCCAGTCGCGCAGCGAGCCGATCACGTGGAACTCGCTCGGCCCGTTCATCGCGTAGTAGACGGTGGGGTCGTTGTAGATCTCCATGAACGTGGCCATGAACTCGCGCGGCCACGGCTGGAGGGTGCAGACGTGCCTGTTGTAGAAGACCATCATGGCGTCGAAGTACTCCCGGGAGTCCGTCGTGCCCGCGGCCTCGTGCCTGCGCAACGTCTCGTCGACCCCGGGCGGCAACCGGTCGCGCAGGACCCGCATCTCCCGCAGCCACAGCGGGTAGGAGGCGGGGGCGTTGGCGACCACGAGGCCGCGCAGCCCGGCGGGCCGGGCCGAGGCGTGCTTGGCCGCCAGCAGACCGCCCCACGACTGGCCGAACAGCACGTAGTCGTCGGCGACGCCGAGCCTGCCGAGCAGGTTGTCCAGCTCGTCGAGGAACAACTGCGGCGTCCAGAAGTCCGCAGGCGCGTCGGGCAGGTGGGTGGAGCCGCCGTTGCCCAGCTGGTCGTAGAGGACGACCGGCCAGCCCGACTCGGCGAGCGCGGTCAGGCCGACCAGGTAGTCGTGGGTGCTGCCGGGCCCCCCGTGCAGGGCGACCAGCGCCGGCCGCCCGGAGCCGGGGTGGCCGGTGACCCGGTACCAGGTCTTGTGCTCGCCGAAGGGCACGGTCCCCTTGGTGGTGGGGGTGATGGACATGTGAACCTACCTCACCGGGTCGGCGCGCCGGCCGCCCGTGCCGGAGTCGCTGGGGCACCCGCCCGCCGGGATCCGGGGCGGGCGGGTCCGGTCGGGCGGCGGATCCGGGGGCCGGGCACCCTTGCGTGCCCGGCCCCCGCTGTGCGGCCGGTCACCGCCGCGGGGGCCGTCACCAGCCCTTTCTGATCGTCTCGACGACGTGCTCGCGCTGCTCGTCGGTGACCCACGAGCCGACGGGGACGCAGACGACGCGCGGGGCGACGCGTTCGAGGTTGGGCAGCAGCGCGGAGTACTCGCGTACGCAGGTGTGCAGGTCGTTGCGCTCGTGCACGTTGCTGACCATGATCCCGGCGTCGTCCATGCGCTTCATGAACGACTCACGGTCCTCGACCTTCATCGGGTAGATCCAGAAGGACGACTCGCGGTCGCCGGCCCGCTCGGTCAGCTCCAGGCCGGGGATCCCGGCGAGCTCGCGGTCGTAGAAGGCGGCGTTGTCTCGGTGCCGGGCCAGCACCCGGTCGACCTCGGCCAGGTTGGCCCGGCCGATCGCGGCGTTGATGTCGTTCATGTGGAACTTGAAGCCCCACTCGGGCACGTCCGGGGGGTTGCGCAGCCGGTCGGCGGTGCGGTCGATGCCGAACCAGCGCAGCAGCCGGGCTCGCCGGTGCAGCTCGTCGGTGGGCAGCACGAGCGCGCCGCCGTCACCGCTGGTCAGGTGCTTGATGGCCTGGAAGCTGAAGACGCAGATGTTGCCGTGGGTGCCGATCGGGGTGCCGCGGTAGGTGGCACCCCAGGCGTGCGCGGAGTCCTCGATCACCGCCGGGCGGAACCCGAACCTGGCCTCGGCCTCGTCCAGGATCGCGGCGAGGCGGTCGAGGTCGACCGGGTAACCGGCGAAGTGCACCACCATGATGGCGCGCGTCCGGGGGGAGATCTTCCGGGCGAGGTCGTCGAGGTCGACGTTGAGGGTGGCCGGGTCGACGTCGACCCAGCGGATGCGCAGCCCGTTGGCCAGGATCGCCCAGTTGGTGGCCTCCATGGTCAGCGGCGTGGACAGCACCTCGCCCTCGGGGTCGTGCGCGTGACCCGCGGACGCGGGGCCGCCCGCGACCATGTGCACGGCGAGCTGCAGCCCGGAGGTGGCGCTGTTGACCGTGGCCACCCTGGGGTTGCCGATCCTGCCCGCCAGTTCCCGCTCGAACTCATCGACCTCGGTGCCCTGGCCGATCCGGCCGCTGCCCAGGACCCGGGCGGCCGCGGCGGGCGCGGCGGCGGACATCGACACGCTGAACAGTGGGATCATGATCGGCTCCAAACGGTCCGCGGGGTCGTCATCCGGTGAAGGCGTGGTCGGCGAGTTCGGCGTAACGGGCCCTGCAGTCGGCGTACGCGGGCAGCAGCCCGCGCTCGGCGAGCTCACGCAGGGAGGGGGCGGCACGGTCCTTGTCCGACAGCAGCAGCTCGTACCCGGTCGGCCAGGGCAGGGCGAGCTCCGGGTCCAGCGGGTCGATCTGGATCTCCCGCTCGGGGGACCAGGTGCTGGAGCAGAGGTAGACGACCGTGGCGTGCTCCGTCAGCGGCGCGAAGCCGTGCGCGAGTCCTTCGGCCAGGTACAGGGCCTGCCGGTTGTCGGCGCTCAGCTCCACCGCGACGTGCCGGCCGTAGGTGGGCGAGCCGGTCCGGATGTCGACGAGGATGTCGACGATGGCCCCCTGCGCGCAGGTCACGTAGCGGGCCTGGCCGGGGAGGGCCGCGGCGTGCAAGCCGCGGATCGTCCCGCGCCGGGAGACCGAGCAGTTGACCTGGGCGACCGAGAGCGGGTGGCCGACCGCCTCGCGGAACGCCGGCTGGCTGAACGTCTCCAGGAACAGGCCCCGGTCGTCGGAGAAGACCTTGGGGGTGACCAGGTACGAGCCGTCCACCGCGAGCTGGTGGATCTGCATGTCCGAAACCTTTCTGGGGATCTGTCGTCTGCCGGGGAACCGCTTCCAGGAAACCGACCGGTGCGACCGGCGGGCGCCTTCCCGGCGGAAAACGCGCGGAATCGCACCTCCGGGAAAACAACCGGGAAAGAAGCCGGGAAAAGCGCGCGCGAGCGCACTCGGTTCGGCACGTCCTGCCGATAAAGTGTCCGCCGCCTCACGCCGCCTTTCCGGAAGGCGCGTTCCCACCCCTTCACGTCGTCTTCCCGCCGTCGCCGGTCCGCCGCCGGGACGGATCCGGCGGGCGTCTCACCGGCCCGGCGGGACGGCGCCCGGCGGTCGCTTCCCGCCGACATCGCTCATGCTGGTCGGCGGTCCGCCTCCGGACAACCCCTAGCCGCCCCTTAACGGCGGGGGCGGCCCCGGTGACCTCGCGGTACCCGTCCGGCCGGCGGCGGGAACGCGGACAGGAAATCCACTAGGGGTGCGATAAGGGTTGGTGCGCGCATCGCCGGCATATAGCGTTTCGGGCACGGGCCGGGTAGAACACGGCGGATTTCTGCCCCGTGACCCCGAACGTTTCCCGGCCGTCGTCGAACGGCCGCTCCCTTAACCGACTTTCCTGGGGGTGCCCCACGTGCACGGAAATACGCCCCGTACCGTATCTATTTTTCCTGGGAATGGATGATGGCGTTGACCGTCGGCTACCCGAGCACCGAGTCGGAGAGCGGGCTCGACCCGCGCACGCCGGCCGTGCGTCTGGCCCGCCTGCTCGACCCCGGCTCAGTGGTGCCGCTGCACGAGCGGGACGACAGCGGCGTCTCCGCCGTGCGCGGCCGTGTCGCGGGCCTCAATGTGATCGCCTACTGCACCGACGCCACCGACATGGGCGGTGCGATGGGCGCCGCGGGCTCCCGCAGGATGGTGGACGCCATTGACACGGCCCTGCGGGAGGGCCTGCCGGTGATCGGCCTGTGGCACTCGGGCGGCGCACGGCTGGCCGACGGCGTCGAGTCGATGGACGGCGTGGGCAGGGTGTTCGCCGCGATGACCCGCGCCTCGGGCCGGGTGCCGCAGGTGTCGGTCGTCCTGGGGCCGGCGGCGGGCGCCGCGGCGTACGGGCCCGCGCTGACCGACGTCGTGATCATGGCGTCGGCCGGCCGGATGTTCGTGACCGGCCCCGACGTGGTGCGCGCGGTCACCGGCGAGCAGATCGACATGGAGTCCCTCGGCGGCGTCGTCGCGCACGGCCGCAAGTCGGGGGTGGCGCACGTGGTGGTCGGCTCCGAGGAGGAGGCCTACGAGCGTGCGCGCGCGACGACCGAGCTGCTCGCCCGCAGGTCGGTCGTCGACCCCGGCGCGGTGGGTGAGGGCTCCGACCTGCGGGCACTGCTGCCGGACAACCCCCGGCGGGCCTACGACGTGCGGCCACTGGTGCGCGAGATCCTCGACGGCGACGCGCCGTTCGTGGAGATGCAGCCCGGCTGGGCGGCCAACGTGGTCGTCGGTCTCGGCCGGCTGGCCGGGGCGAGCGTCGGCGTGGTCGCCAACAACCCGTTGCGCAAGGGCGGCTGCCTGGACTCACTGAGCGCGGAGAAGGCGTCCAGGTTCGTCCGCATGTGCGATGCGTTCGGCGTGCCGCTGGTGGTGATCGTCGACGTGCCCGGCTACCTGCCCGGCGTCGGGCAGGAGTGGGGCGGGGTGATCCGGCGCGGGGCGAAGCTCCTGCACGCCTTCGCCGAGGCCGTCGTCCCCCGGGTCACGCTGGTCACCCGCCAGTCGTACGGCGGCGCGTACATCGCGATGAACTCCCGTTCCCTGGGGGCGACCGCGGTGTTCGCCTGGCCCCAGGCGCGGATCGCGGTGATGAGCGCCGAGGCCGCCGTCGGCGTGCTGCACCGCAAGCGGCTCGCCGCCGCCCCCGAGGACGAGCGGGAGGCGCTGCGGCTCCGGCTCGTCGAGGAGCACACCCGCACTGCCGGAGGAGTCGGCCGGGCGATGTCCATCGGCGTCGTCGACGAGGTCATCGAACCGGTGCACACCCGGCGCAGGCTCGCCGAGGCCCTCGCCGCCGCCCCGGCCGACCGCGGCCGCCACGGAAACATCCCTCTCTGACCGCCTCCGGAGGGCCGCCCCGCCGCGTGGCCGGGCCCGTCCCCCGACGAAGGAAGGACTCACATGGACCCCATGGCCGAAGCGCTGCTCGGCGGGGCGACCCCCGAGCAGCTGGCGCGGACCCCGCTTCCCGAGGAGTACGTCGCCGCCCACCTGCGGGTGGAGGACGTCGAGATGTTCACCGGCATCGACGACAAGGACGTGCGCAAGTCGTTGCGCGTCGGCGCGGTGCCGATGCCCGAGCTGGCCCCGGACGAGGTCCTGGTCGCGGTGATGGCCAGCTCGATCAACTACAACACCGTCTGGTCGGCGATCTTCGAGCCGTTGCCGACGTTCTCCTTCTTGAAGCGGTTCGGCGCCACGGGCGGGTTCGCGGGCCGGCACGACCTGCCGTACCACGTCCTGGGCTCCGACGGCGCCGGGGTGATCGTCCGGGTCGGCAGCGGGGTGCGCCGCTGGCGGGTGGGCGATCACGTCGTGATGAGCCCGGTCCAGGTCGACGACCAGGAACCGGGTACGCACGGCGACGGCATGCTCGGCGCCGAGCAGCGCGTCTGGGGCTTCGAGACGAACTTCGGCGGGCTGGCCGAGTACACGGTGGTGCGCGCCAGCCAGCTGGTCCCCAAGCCCGCCCACCTGACCTGGGAGGAGGCCGCCTGTATCACGCTGTGCGCGGGGACGGCCTACCGCATGCTGGTCAGCCGCCAAGGCGCGTGCATGAAGCAGGGCGACATCGTGCTGATCTGGGGGGCGACCGGCGGGCTCGGCGCGTTCGCCGTGCAGATGGTCAAGAACGGCGGCGGCATCCCGGTCGGGGTGGTCGGCTCCGAGACGAAGGCCAGGGCACTGGAGCGGCTCGGCTGCGACATCGTCATCAACCGCAACGAGATCGGGATGGGCGAGGACGGCCCGCCGAGCCCGGAGCGGACGATCGAGCTGGGCAGGCGTCTGGGGAAGGTCATCCGGGAGCGGGCGGGCGGTGACCCGCACATCGTCTTCGACTACATCGGCCAGGCGACGTTCGGGATCTCGGTGTTCGTCGCCCGGCGCGGCGGCGTGGTCGTCACCTGCGGTTCCAGCACGGGCTACCAGCACCACTTCGACAACCGCTACCTGTGGATGAACCTCAAGCGCATCGTCGGCAGCCACGCGGCGAACCTTCAGGAGCTGTGGGAGTGCCTGCGCCTGTTCGACCTGGGCATGCTGGTGCCGACCCTGTCGACGGTCTACCCGCTCGCGGAGGTCGCCGAGGCCACCCGGCTGGTGCAGACCAACGGGCACCTCGGCAAAGTCGGGGTGCTGTGCATGGCTCCCGAGGCCGGCCTGGGCGTCACCGATCCGGGGTTGCGCGCGAGGATCGGCGAGGAGCGGCTGAACCCGCTGCGCGGCCCGGGCTTCCCGGCCGCCCCGGCTCCGGGCGCGCTCGCGAACGGGCACGGCGACCTCGTCTCCGCCAGGAAGGCGTAACCGGCGGTGGCCACACCAACCGTCGGGATCCTCGCGACCGGCTCGTACCTGCCGAAGGAGGAGGTCGGCAACGAGGAGGTCGCGGAGCGGGCGGGGGTCACCGCGGAGTGGATCCTGCGCAAGACCCAGATCGCCTTCCGGCGCCGCGCCGCACCGGACGAGGCCACCTCGGACCTCGCGGCGCGGGCCGCGGCCGACGCCCTGCGGCGGAGCGGCGTCGGCGCCGACCGGATCGGTTACGTCATCGTCGCCACCTCGACCGGTGACTCCCCGCAGCCGCCCACCTCCTACCTGGTGCAGGACGCGCTCGGCGTCCACGGTGCCGCCTGCTTCGACGTCAACGTCGTGTGCAGCGGGTTCGTGTACGCCCTGGAGCTGGCCCGGTCCCTGATCGCGCTCCGCCCGGACACGTGCGCGCTCGTGGTGGGAGCGGACGTCTACTCGCGGATCCTCGATCCCACCGACCGGCGCACCGCGGTGCTCTTCGGCGACGGTGCCGGTGCCGCGGTGGTCGGCACGGTGCCGGAACCGTACGGGATCATCGCCTGCGACCTGTCCAGCCGGGGTGAGGCGAGCGGGCTCATCGGCGTCAGGGCCGGCGGCAGCCGGCTGCCGGCCTCGTACGAGACCGTCGCGGCCGGTGACCACTACTTCAGGATGGACGGCCGCGGGGTGAGGGACTTCGTGATGGAGAACGTTTCACCGGTGCTGGAGAGACTGGTGCGGAGGGCCGGACACCGGCTCGACCAGGTCGACGTGTTCGTCCCGCACCAGCCCAACGGGGTGCTGCTGGGCCAGCTGGTCGAGCAGGCCGGGCTCACCGGCGCCCGCACCGCGCGCACGCTGGAGAGGTACGGCAACGTGGGCAGCGCCTCGGTGCCGGTGACACTGGACGAGGCCGGCCGGACGGGCATGATCGGGGACGGCGACCTGGTGCTGCTCGCCGGGTTCGGCGGCGGCATGGCGGTGGGTGCGGCCCTGCTCCGCTGGTCGGCGGCGGCGTCCGGGGAGGCGAGATGAGCGAGATCCGGAGGGTCGGCATCGTCGGATGCGGTGTCATGGGGTCGGGCATCGCCGACGTGTGCGCCCGCGCCGGGCTGGAGGTGCGGGTCGCGGTGTCCGGTGAGGCGTCGGCGGCCCGGGGCCGCCGGCGGCTGTCGAAGTCGCTCGACTACGGCCTGCGCAAGGCGGTGATCACCGAGGCGGAGCGGGACGGGGCCCTGGAGCGGGTCTCGTTCACCACCGACCTGGGCGACCTCGCCGACCGGCAGATCGTCTTCGAGACCGCCCCGGAGAACGAGTCGGTCAAGCTCGACGTGTTCGGCGCGCTGGACAAGATCGTGGAGGATCCCGCCGCGATCCTGGCGTCGAACACCTCGTCCATCCCGATCATCAGGATGGCGCGCGCCACCGGGCGGCCCGGCCAGGTGATCGGCGTGCACTTCTTCAACCCGGTCCCGGTGCTGCCCCTGGTGGAGCTGATCGGCTCGCTGCTGACCGAGGACGAGACCCGGGTCCGGGCGGAGGCGTTCGTCGCCGTGACGCTCGGCAAGCAGGTGATCCATTCACCCGACCGCGCGGGCTTCGTGGTCAACGCGCTGCTCATCCCGTACCTGCTGGCGGCGATCCGGATGGTGGAGACGGGCTTCGCCACCGCCGACGTCATCGACCAGGGGATGGTGCTGGGCTGCTCCCACCCGATGGGGCCGCTCAAGCTCGCCGACCTGATCGGGCTGGACACGGTGGCCTCCATCGCCGTGGCCCTGTACGAGGAGTTCAAGGATCCGCAGTACTCTCCCCCGCCGATGCTGCTGCGCATGGTCGAGGGCGGTCTTCTCGGCAGGAAGACCGGGCGGGGCTTCCACTCCTACTCCTGAACGCTCCTGAACGCCCGCTGCTTGCGAGCATCCGCCGCCCCTGAACGCCCGCTCCCGGACGCCCGCGCATCCGCCGGACGTCCGGCGGGTGCGCGGCGGGGGCTTCTCCGAACGGTCCCGGACCCGGTCCGGGACCGTTCACGCGTCTTCGGGGTCGTCCCGGGGCACCGTTCCCGCCGTCCCGGGCCCCTGCGGTGTGCCGCCGGACGTTTTCGACGCGCCGCCGGGGGTTTTCAACGCGGGGCCACGCTGTTTCGTCACGATCGAGATGGTGTACGAATTACGCTCGGGAGGTGCCGGCCGAGGAGGCGCGGAGCGCGTCCAGGGCCGAGGAGATCCGGGCCGCGACGAGGTTCACGATCTCGGCGGCGTGGTCGGCGAGGTAGAAGTGACCGCCGGGGAAGGTCCGCATCTCGAACCCCGCCTCGGTGTGGTCGCGCCAGGCCCCCACCTCCTCCGGGCGGGCCTTGGGGTCGTCCGCGCCGGCGAAGGCCGTGATCGGGCACGACAGCTTCGGCCCGGGCCGGTAGCGGTAGGTCTCGATGGCCCGGTAGTCGCTCCTGAGCATGGGCAGCACGGCCCGCATGAACTCCTCGTCGCCGAGCACCGCCGAGGCCGTCCCGCCGAGCCCGCGCAGCTCGGCCAGGAGCCCCTCGTCGGTCCGCAGGTGCACCCGCCCCTCACGGTGGATCGACGGGGCCCGGCGGCCGGAGGCGAACAGGGCCAACGGCGCGGTTCCCGAGGCCTCCAGCCGGCGGGCCACCTCGAAGGCGACGGTCGCCCCCATGCTGTGCCCGAAGAGGCTCAGCGGGCGCCCGGTCCACGGCCGCAGCGCCTCCGCGATCCGGTCGGCCAGCTCGCCGATGTCGTCGACGCACCGCTCCGCGCGCCGGTCCTGCCGGCCCGGGTACTGCACCGCGACGACCTCGACCGAGGACGGGGCCAGGCGCGAGACCGGCAGGTAGAAACTGGCCGAACCTCCGGCGTGCGGGAAGCAGGCCAGCACCGCGGACGCCCCGGCGTGACCGCCGGACTGGGGGAAACGCCGGATCCAGGCATCGACGTCGTTGAGCTCATTCATGAGATCCGTTTCCTTCTGGTTCACCGGGACGTCCACGGCCTTCCGTCCGGCACCGCGCGCCCCGATTTCGGACATCTTAAACAACATATGCGGCCAGTACATTTGTCGAACTGGTCCAGAATTAAGTTCTGTCAAACATGTCACGTACATTTAACCCGGAAGAACCCGTTACCCAACGTCTCCTCGCGATCACATTAAGGCGATATTCCACCGCCGACGCGGACCACGATATTCCGAGCTACCTGCGACGATCCAGCGGCGCCGTACGCCAAGCCCCCCTAAATCCCGGGACTCCATAAGGGTGAATAGGGGGTTTGCATTTTTGACAGATCATGGAGATGATCCCGCAGGAGCGTATACGAAGTCGCTTCCGCACCATATACACGACATCGTGATGAAACTACGTACAGAGGAATGATGAAATAACACGCTGCGACGTGATGAAACCCGGGAGAGCCGCCGTCCTCCGGCAAGACCCTTCCGGAGAAGCGTAAATCTCGACCCGGCCAGCAGGAGAAGGCAGGCGAAGAAGGAGCTCCCGCCTTTCGCCCGCCGGCCGCCGCCGTTCCACCACCTCCTTTCATCTAGGCATGCAGGGGCGAACGGGGAGCCCGATGACGTTAATTGAGCGGGATACCGATATCACGCATCTCACAGATCTGCTCACGGAGTGCAGGAGGGGCAGGGGTCGCGTCGCGACGATCACCGGCCCCACCGCGACGGGGAAGACCGAACTCGTGTACGCCTTCAGCCGCCGCGCGGCCGAGGCCGGGGTCACCTGGCTGAGCGCGACCTGCTCCCAGGCGGACCGGAACCTGCCGTTCGGCGTGGTGAGCCAGCTCTTCCACAGCGCGGCGCTCTCCATCGACCACGCCTCCCGGGCGGCCAGGCTCGTGGAGGACGCCTCCCTCGGCGCAGGGGCGTCGGGTGCGCGGCCCCAGGAGTCCGAGTGGCTGCGCACGACCCAGGGCCTGTGGTCGGTCATCCTTGAAATATCAAATAAAAACACCGTCCTCATCACGGTGGACGACGTCGAATACGCCGACTCGCTGTCGTGGCAGATTCTTCTCAATTTCGTGCACCGCCTGAAGAGCGCCAACGTATTCATCATCCTCACCGCCGCCGAGGGCCCGCAGGGCATGGACCCCCTTATCGAGATCGACCTCATGCGCCACCCCCATTACGAGCGCATCGGGCTGACCTCCCTCTCTTTCCAGGGCGTCATGGGCATGGTTTCCGCGTCCATGGGCGACGCCGCCGCGGTCGCGCTCGGACCGGCGTTCCACAGAATCACCGGGGGTAACCCGCTGCTGGTCAAGGCGTTGATGGACGACCACCGCGGCGCGGGCGCCGGTGACAGGGAACCGGCCGTGTCCGACGGTTTCTCCCGGTCGGTCCGCGCTCTGTTGCACCGCAGCGACCCGACGATGCTGATGGTCGCCCGCGCTCTCGCGGTGCTCGGGGAATTCGCCCTTCCCATTCTGCTGTCCGAATTACTGGACATCAGGACGACCACCGTCAACCAGGCGCTGAACTGCCTCGACGCCGTCGGGATCCTCGACTCCCTGCGTTTTCGTCACCCCGCGGCCCAGGCGGCGGTGCTCGACGACCTCGACCCCTCACAACGCCGGGAGATGCACCGGCGGGCCGCGCAGCTCCTGCACGCCGAGGGTGCGGCGGCCACGGTGGTCGCCGCGCACCTCATCGAGGCCGAGCGCTTCCAGGAGCCCTGGGCACTGGCCGAGCTGCGCGAGGCCGCCGACCAGGCGTTGCGGGACGACCGGCACGAGTTCGCGGTGCAGTGCCTCAGGCTCGCCGCCGAACTGACCGACAACGACAGGCAGCGCACGCGGACCACGACGATGCTGGCGCAGGCGGAGTGGCGCATCAACCCGGCCGCCGCCAACCGGCACGTCGAGCCGCTCCTCGATGCCGCCCGCGAGGAGCGGCTGAGCTTCCGCGGACTGTACGCGCTGCTGAGGTTCCTGCTCTGGTACGGGCAGCACGACGAGGCCGTGGAGGTGCTGGGGCGGATGGCCGGGCGGGCCGCCGAACCGGGAGCGGACGACGCCGCCGCCCGGCTCGACGCCGTCCGCCGCTGGCTGTCGTGCACGCACCCCTCCGTGCTCGCCCGTGCCGGCGGGGGCACCGTCACCGGCGGGGCGGACACCCCGGCCCCGGGTTCGCACCCGCGGGGAGCAGGGGCCACGCTGCTGGCCTCCATGCTGCGCGACGGCCCGGACGCCGGCACGGCCGACGCCGCCGAGCGCGTCCTGCGCTCCGCCACCCTGGACGAGGCGAACCTGGACGCCGCGGAGTCGGCGCTGTTCTCCCTGATACACGCGGATCGGACGGACAAGGCCGCCTCCTGGTGCGACGTGCTGTACGCCGAGGCCGTCCGGCGCCGCTCCCCCACCTGGCGTGCCCTGTTCGCCTCCCTGCGCGCGAGCATCGCCATCCGCCAGGGTGACCTGGTGGCGGCCGAGAAGTACGCCCGCACGGCGCTGGACATCCTGCCGCCGCGCAGCCTGGGCGTCCGCATCGGGTTGCCGCTGGCCGCGCTGGTGAGCGCCACCACGGAGATGGGCAAGTACGACGTCGCCGCGCAGTACCTCAGGCAGCCGGTCCCGGACACGATCTTCGAGACCCGGTTCGGGCTGTACTACCTGCAGGCGCGGGCCCGTTACCATCTGGCGACCGACCAGGCGCACGCCGCGCTCAGCGACTTCTCCGACTGCGGGCGGCTGATGCGCGACTGGGAGCTGGACACCCCCACGCTCGTGCCCTGGCGTCACGGTGCCGCCGCCGCGCTGCTCCAGATGGGTCAGCAGGAGCAGGCACGCGCGCTCCTGGAGCAGCCCTACGACCTGGCGAGCGGCGACTCGCTGCGGATCCGGGGCATCGCGCAGCGCCTGCTCGCCGCGGCCAGCGACCTGCGGCAGCGGCCCCCGCTGCTCCGCGAGGCGATCGACATGCTCCAGACCGCGGGAGACCGCCTGGAGATGGCCTACGCGCTGGTGGACCTCACCCACACGCTCAACGAGCTGGGCGAGCCCAACAAGGCACGGATGATCGGCTACCGGGCCGACAGCGTGGCCGGCGAGTGCCGGGCCGAACCGCTGCGGCAGGCCGTGCGGCACAGCACCGACGGCGGCGAGAGCGGTGGCGGCCCGGAGGCGATCAGCGTGCTCAGCGACGCCGAGCAGCGCGTGGCCTCGCTCGCCGCCCTGGGCTACACCAACCGCGAGATCTCCAGGAAGATCTACATCACCGTCAGCACGGTGGAGCAGCACCTGACCCGCATCTACCGCAAGCTCAACGTGCGGGGCCGCAGGGACCTGCCCGCGCAGTTCTCCCAGATGTGACGCCGGCCGCCCCGGCGCGACGTCCCCGCCGGGGGCGGCCCGGTGCAGGCGCACCCCGTCCGGGGTGGAACCGGCTCGCCGCCCGCGTCCGCCGCCGGTGGGGGACGACCGGGGGTACGCGGGCGGCGAGCGGTTCACTCGGTGCGGGCGTCCGCGGTGGAGGCGTCCACCCGCACCTTCCGGAGAAGGATCGTGGCCAGTACGGCCGTCGCCGCCATGAGGACCGTGCCCATGAGCGCGGCGACCTGCATACCCCCGGTGAACGCCGCCCGTGCGACGTCGAGCAGCTCCGCCCCGGCCTGTTCCGGCAGCCGGCCGGCCACCCCGACCGCGCCGCCCAGGGTCTCGCGGGCCGCCTCGGCGTCCTCGGGGGACAGTTCGGCCGGGGCCGCCGTGGTGAACTCGTCGCGGTAGACGGCGAGGCCGACGCTGCCCAGGATGGCGATGCCGAGCGCACCGCCGAGCTCGGTCGCGGCCTCCAGGACGGCGGAGGCCGAACCGGCGCGCTCCGGCGGGGCGACCGCGACGATCATGTCGGAGGCCAGCGCCTGCACCGCGCCGATCCCCGCTCCCAGCAGGACCAGGCCGACGATCAGCACCCACCGCTCGGAGTCGACGTCGACCTGGCTCATCGCCAGGAAGCCCGCGGCGCCGAGCGCCATGCCGCCGCCCATGATGTGCCCGGGACGGACCCGCTGGGCCAGCGCGGCGGCCAGGATCGAGCCGACCAGGGCCATACCGGCCGCCGGCAGCGTCAGCAGCCCCGCGACGAACGGCCGCAGCCCCAGCACCATCTGCAGGTACTGCGCGATGAAGTAGAACAGGCCGACCAGCGCGAAGATCGCGAGCGTGCTCGTGATCAGCGACATGGTGAAGCCGCGACCGGCGAACAGCCGCAGGTCGAGCATCGGGTCGGGCAGCTTGCGCTGCCTGTTCAGGAACGCGGCCCCGATCAGCAGTCCGGCGACGACGCTCAGCACCGACACGGCGCCGAAGTCGTCGGCGGCGAACTGCTTGACCCCGTAGACGATCGGCAGCACCGCCGCCAGCGACAGTACGGCACTGAGCAGGTCGAACCTGCCGGGGTCGGGGTCACGGTACTCGGGCAGCAGGATCGGCCCCAGCACCAGCAGCAGCAACATGACGGGAACGTTGATCAGGAAGACCGAACCCCACCAGAAGTGCTCCAGCAGCCAGCCGCCCACGATCGGCCCGAGCACGCTTCCGCCGGCGAAACTCGCCGCCCACAGGGCGATGGCCATCCGGCGCTGCCGCTGGTCGTGGAACATGTTGCGGATCAGCGCGAGGGTGGGCGGCATCAGGCTCGCGGCCGCGGCTCCCTGCAGAGCGCGGGCCGCGATGAGCAGGTCGGCGTTGGGTGCGTACGCGGCGATGACCGAGGTGATCCCGAACGCCGTGGCGCCGAGCAGCAGCAGCTTGCGGCGGCCGATCCGGTCGCCCAGGGTGCCCATCGTGATCAGCAGGCCGGCCAGCAGGAAGGCGTAGATGTCGACGATCCACAACAGCTGCGACCCGGTGGGGGACAGGTCGGCGCTCAGGAAGGGCAGTGCGAAGTACAGCACTGTCACCGTCACCGAGATGAGCAAGACAGGCAGGACCAGCACGGCGAGCCCGAGCCACTCCTTCCGTCCGGCCGTCGTCACGTCTCGTACCACGGTCTCACTCCTCAAGTACTTTGTACGCATGAAGGTGCATACATCGTACGCACACTCCTGCGGGACGCACAACGCCCACCCGTCCGGGACACCTCCCGGTTTCCCCGGGAAATCCCAGGAAACAAGGGGGAGTCAATCCATCCGCAGCCGTCCGGCGTACATTAACGTCACACGCCGGCTCCCAATTACGTCACAGAACACATGTGTTAGAGTTTCGTCACGCACAGCCTGGTGAGACAGAGCCGAGCGAGGGACCCATGTTGATGTGCGCACAGTGTGGAAAGCCGTTGCAGGCCGCGCCCCGGGGGCGGCGCCCCCGGTACTGTTCGCGGGCGTGCCAGGCGCGGGCGTACCGGTCCCGCGCCGCCGAACGCGTCGCGCCGCCCGCCGCCGAGCCGGCCGCCACCCGGACGGCGGTGCCCGCCGTCCGGACCGTTCTCCCGTCCGCGGACGGAACCGGCGAGTCCGCGGGTTACGACGATCTCGGCGATGCCCGCCCCGTGACGGGCGAGCACGCGGCGGCCACGCCGGAGGGCTCCGAACTCCGGAGCGGGTTGAGCACCGAGCGGATCGTACGCGCCGCGATCCGCATCGCCGACGCCGAAGGACTGGACGCGCTGTCCATGCGCCGGGTCGCGACCGAGCTCGGTGCGGGCACGATGTCGCTGTACCGCTACGTGCTGGGCAAGGACGCGCTGATCGAGCTGATGGTGGACGCCGTCTTCGGTGAGAACGCATACCCGGCTCCCGTTCCCGGGAACTGGCGCGCGAGGCTGGAGGCGGCCGCGCGGCGGGAGTGGACGATGTACTCCAGACACCCCTGGGTGCTGCGGGTCATCGCCACGCCCCGCCCTCCCCTCGGGCCGAATCTGCTCACCGACGTCGAGTGGACGATGCGAGCCCTGGACGGTCTGGGCCTGGACTCCAGGACGATGCAGTGGGTGGCCACCATGGTGAGCGCACAGGTGCAAGGCGCGGCGCTGATGCTGGTGAACGAGGCGGAGACCGAGCGGCGCACCGGCGTCACGACACCGCAGTGGCGCGCGTCGAAGACGCCGATGCTCCGGGAGATCCTGGAATCCGGCCGGTTCCCGATGCTGTCCCGGTTCTACGCCGAGCAGGGCGACCAGATCGACATCGACGAGTGGTTCGAGTTCAGCCTGCGGCGTCTCCTCGACGGCCTCGCCGTGCTGATCGAGCACCGGGAGGGAGAACCCTGCGGCAGGGGGGCGGACCCGGTGGGCGGGATGGTCGGGTAGCGGGGAGAGGGCGGTCCGGCCGGGCCCGTCATTCGGCGATTCTCGTGCGGGTCGTCCACCGGAAGAGCAACGGTTCCCGGCCGTCGGCCCCCGGCGACTCCTCATGCCACTCGAAGTGCTCGTAGCCATTGTTACGGGGAATCTTTATCTTTCCCCCCGCGGCCATCACCCCGTCGACGCGGAGCGTACGCGGAATATCGGCCGGGCCGCCCTCGAGTATGACGTCGACATCCGCCCGGTCGGACGCCGGGGAAACAAATCCGGGATGAATACGGCTTTCCGTCCCGGCGCCTGGGGCGCCGTCGGCCGGACCGGTGGAAACATGCACCTGGAATACCTCCGATCGGTGTTCTCACCTGATGTGATCCGTGTTCCCGGGCCGGCCACCGCCCGGTGCCGGTGGTTCAGCCGAACTCCGCGGCGACCGCGCGCACGTACCGCCCGTAGCTGGAGGCGGCGAGTTCGGCCCCCAGCCTGTCGCAGGCCTCCGCGTCGATGAAGCCCATGCGCAGGGCGATCTCCTCGACGCACGCGATGCGCACACCCTGCCGGTGCTCCAGCACCTGCACGTACTGGCTGGCCTGGAGGATGGACTCCGGGGTCCCGGCGTCCAGCCAGGCGAACCCCCTGCCCAGGTCGTACAGCCGGGCCTTGCCCCGGTCGAGGTAGGTCCGGTTGACGTCGGTGATCTCCAGTTCGCCCCGGGGGGACGGCCTGAGGTTCTTGGCGATGTCGATCACGTCGTTGTCGTAGAGGTACAGGCCGACGATGGCGCGGTTGGACCGCGGCCGCTCGGGCTTCTCCTCGATGGACAGCAGCCTGCCCTCGGCGTCCGTCTCCCCGATGCCGTAGCGCTCGGGATCGCTGACCGGGTAGCCGAACAGCACACACCCGTCCACGTCCGTGACGTTCTCCTGGAGGATGTCGTAGAAGGAGTGCCCGTGGAAGATGTTGTCCCCGAGCACCAGGGCCACCGTGTCGCCGCCGATGTGGTCCGCTCCGACGATGAACGCGTCCGCCAGGCCCCTCGGCTCGTCCTGCTGGGCGTAGCTGATGGTGAGACCGAGATGCGATCCGTCCCGCAGCAGGCGGGCGATCTGAGGCAGGTCGGTGGGCGTGGAGATGACCAGGATGTCCCTGATGCCGGCGAGCATGAGCGCCGACAGCGGATAATAGATCATCGGTTTGTCGTTGACGGGCAGAAGCTGCTTGGAGACGGCAAGCGTCAGCGGATATAGCCTCGTGCCGTGACCGCCCGCGAGAATGATGCCTTTCATGGAAAAGCCCTTCGTGGCGAAGCCAGCCGGCGGGAGTAGATGGATGGCTGACCGTTGGGGAGAAGACTCACACGGGCCATAGACGCCATCAACCCCCTACCGGCGCCTCCCGTCCCCCTATTCCCGGGTGACGAATTCACTGCGGTGATCGGGGCTTCTCACGCCGGAGCCCACCCTTTACAGTCGGAAACCGCGCCTTCCGGAACCGCGGAACGGAGATCGGCGCCTCCCCTGCCCAGTGACCACAGCGAGGTGGATCTTTCCATGCGGATTCTCGTCACCGGAGGTGCCGGGTTCATCGGCTCGCACTACGTGCGAACCCTCCTCGGGACGGACGGGCCGGAGACGGTCACCGTCCTGGACAAGCTCACCTACGCCGGAAACCTCGCCAACCTCGCCGCGGTCAGCGGCAGCGACCGCTTCACGTTCGTCCAGGGCGACATCTGCGACGTGGAGCTGACCGGCAAGCTCGTCGCCGAACACGACCAGGTGGTCCACTTCGCCGCCGAGTCCCACGTCGACCGGTCCATCCTCGGCGCCGCCGAATTCGTCAGGACCAACGTGACGGGCACCCAGACGCTCCTGGACGCCGCGCTCCACGGCGGGCCGACGACCTTCGTGCACGTCTCCACCGACGAGGTCTACGGCTCGATCTCCGAGGGCTCCTGGCCGGAGACCGACCCGCTGCGGCCCAACTCCCCCTACGCCGCGTCCAAGGCGGCCGGCGACCTGCTCGCGCTCTCCTACCACCGCACCCACGGGCTGGACGTCCGGGTGACCCGCTGCTCGAACAACTACGGACCCCACCACTTCCCCGAGAAGGTCATCCCGCTGTTCATCACGAACCTGCTCGACGGCAGGAAGGTCCCGCTCTACGGCGACGGCCTCAACGTACGCGACTGGCTGCACGTCGACGACCACGTCCGGGGCATCGAGCTGGTCCGCGCGGCGGGCCGTCCCGGCGAGGTCTACAACATCGGCGGCGGCACCGAGCTGACCAACCGCGAGCTGACCGGCATGCTGCTCGCGGCCTGCGGCGCGGACGAGAGCATGATCGACTACGTCGACGACCGCAAGGGACACGACCGCCGCTACTCGGTCGACTGGAGCAAGATCCGCGATGAGCTGGGCTACCGGCCGCGCAAGGACTTCACGACGGGCCTGGCCGAGACGGTGGCCTGGTACCGCGACAACCGCGCCTGGTGGGAGCCGCTCAAGTCCGGCCTGCGCGCCACCTGACCGCCGGGCACGGGGCCCGGCGGAGGGGCCGGGCCCCGCGAGGCCCGTCAGCCGCGGAGTTCGGCGTAGAAGCGGCGGCACTCCTCGTAGTCGGGGAGCAGACCCTTGCGCAGGGCCTCACCGAGGGTGGGGGCCGCGGCGTCCTTCTCCGACAGCAGCGGCGCCACCCCCGCCGGCCACTCGATGCCCAGCTCGGGGTCGAGCGGGTGCAGCCCGTGCTCGCGCTCCGGCGCGTACCCCTCGGAACAGAGGTAGACCACGGTGGCGTCGTCGCTGAGCGCCATGAACGCGTGACCGAGCCCTTCGGAGACGTAGACGGCGCGGTGGTCCTCATCGTCCAGGCGCACCGGTTCCCACCGCCCGAAGGTGGGAGATCCCACCCGGATGTCGACGACCACGTCGAGGACGGCGCCGCGCACGCACTTGACGTACTTGGCCTGGCTCGGCGGCACGTCGGCGAAGTGAACGCCGCGCAGCGTGCCCCGCCGGGAGACCGAGCAGTTCGCCTGGGAGAGGTTCAGGTCGTGACCGGTGGCCTCGCGGAAGGCCCCGCCGCGGAACCATTCGTGGAAACTGCCCCGATCGTCGGGGAACACCCTGGGCTCGAACACCCACGCACCGTCGATGCCGAGTGGACGCATGCTGCTCTTCCTTCCCTGAGGCCGGCTCGCCCCGCCCCGTGGGACGCCCGCCCCGGCGGGTCCGGAGCGCGAGGTCACAGGCGCGGGAGGGGGTGGCGAGGCCGGGGTACGCGCACCGGGCGCCTCCCCACGCCCGGGAGCCCGCCGGACTTCCCGAGCGGAGTCTCCCCGCCGGACTCCCCGAGCGGAGTCTCCAGGACCGCCGCCGCGTTGGGAACCCCTGATCGCCCCAGGAGCGCGAAGGGGGGCCACCCGGCCGCGTGCCCCCCGTCCGGCCTGCGGGAATCCTCCCGGAACGGTGGGCACGCCACCGCACCCCCTGCCGAGGCGCCCGCGGTAGGGGTTCTGCGGACCCGCCGGGGCGGGGCCCCGCACCGGCCCCGGCACGCCCCGCCCCGGCCCGGACGGCGCCCCGGCAGCCGCGGCGCGCCGGACGCGCGTAACATCAGCGTTCTGCGGCATTCATTCATTTCGCGCTCACGGACCCAGAGGACAATGGACGACTCCTTCACCCTCGCCGCCCGCCCGGCGGCAGGAACGGCAGGGCCGGTCGAGATCCCCGTGCGGCGGTCCCGCCGGCCGGAGACCGGCGGCGAACGGCCCGACACCACTCTGCCCACCCGGACGGAGGCGTCATGACGGACCCGCTGCGCAATCCCGTCAAGAACTACGACTGGGGGTCGCGTACGGCCATCGCCACACTGACCGGTCGTCCCGCCCCCACCGAGCTGCCCGAGGCGGAGATGTGGCTGGGCGCCCACCCGTCCGGCTCCTCGTCGGTGCTGCGGGCGGGGACGTGGCGTTCCCTCGCCGACACGGTGGCCGCCGACCCCCGGGCCGAGCTGGGTGCGGCGACCGTGGAACGGTTCGGCGAGCGCCTGCCGTACCTGCTGAAGCTGATCGCCGTTGACCTCCCCCTCTCGCTCCAGGTCCACCCGTCGCGGGAACAGGCGGAGGCGGGGTTCGCCCGGGGAACCTACGTCGACCCGTTTCCCAAGCCCGAGCTGATCTGCGCGCTCACCCCGTTCACCGCGCTGGCGGGGTTCCGTCCCGCGGACGAGGCGGCGGCGCTCGTCGGCGGGCTGGGCGTGCCCGAGCTGGAGTCGGTCGTCGCGTCGCTGGCCGCGCGGGACGTCTCCGCGGCGCTGCGCGAGCTGGTGGAGTGGCCGAAGGACGCCAGGCCCGGCCTGGTCGACGCGATCGTACGCGCCGCGTCGGTCACCGGCGGTCCCGACCACGAACTGGTCGTCCGGCTGGCCGGCATCCACCCCGAAGACCCGGCCTGCCTGGCCCCGCTGCTCCTGCGACGCCACGAGCTCCGGCCGGGGCAGGCGCTGTTCCTGGACGCGGGAGTGCTCCACTGCTACCTGAGCGGCCTCGGGGTGGAGGTCATGGGCGGCTCCGACAACGTGCTGCGCGCCGGGCTGACCGGCAAGCCGATGGACGTCGAGGAGCTGCTGCGGGTCACCGACCCCTCGGTCTCGCCGCTGCCGATCGAACCGTCCGGCGCCTTCTACCGGACCCCGGCACCGGAGTTCCGCCTCGGCACGGCCACCCCGGGTTCCGGGCTCACGCTGGAGGGCGGGCTGCCGCGCATCCTGCTGTGCACCGAGGGCGAGGTGGAGGCCGGCGGGCTGACGCTGCGTCCCGGTGAGGCAGCCTTCACCGCGGCCGGCTCCGGCCCGGTCGAGCTGCGCGGTTCCGGCACGCTCTTCTGGGCCGAGCCGGGCATCGGCTAGCCTCCCCGGGCCGGGCGGGAGATCCCGGCCGGGCGGTCCCGTTCTTCCCGGGGCCGCCCGGCTCCGATCCCCGGTTCCCGATGACCGCGGCGACCGCCTTCCCCCCGGCAGTGGCGCCGACGGGGTCGGCTGAGGTCACCGAGGACATCCCGTGCGCTGGTATCAGAGCCAACGACGCCCAAGGCGATTCGCGACCACGGCCTTCCCGTGCCCGGACAGACCTGCCGATCATGACGCCGAAACTGCTCTACCGCATCGCACCGGGCACAGCCTCCTCAACCGCCGTCTCGACGACCGGCTCTCTCACCGTCCGGCTGAACCTCGACCTCGTGCTGGGCCATCACGGGGTCGTGGACAGGGCACGGAAACACCCGGTGAACGCCGTCGAGCCCGCCTCCCCGGGGGAGGCGGGCTCGACGGGGAATCCGCCGGGCGACCGGCTAGATCGGCGTGACCTGCTCGGCCTGCGGCCCCTTCGGTCCGTTCGCCGTCTGGAAGACGACGCGCTGGTTCTCCTCCAGGCTGCGGTAGCCGCCCGTGGTGATCGCCGAGAAGTGCACGAAAACGTCGGGGCTGCCGTCATCGGGGGCGATGAAACCGAAGCCCTTTTCGGCGTTGAACCACTTCACGGTGCCTTCAGCCACTACTTCTCCTTCTGAGAATCTCACCGGACCGCCACCGCGGCGGTCAGGAGATTGCATCACGGGCCGCCTGCGCCGACCCGTTCGGGAGAAGCGAGAAGCCCGCTGTCAAAAACTTCCCACGGGCGCTTCGAAGATAAAAACGTTCGAGGAAAACCAGACTGCAACACGTGCAAGCTACCCCCCTGATTTAGGGGATGTCAATCTCATGGGTAATGACCCCGTCGTCACCCGTCAGGCCCCGCCCCAGGCGGGAATCACCCTTTTACCGACGGATCCTCATGAAGGTGCACCCGGATGCCGGAGGAGGTCTCCTCCACCGTGAAGCGCGCGGTGGAACTGCCGCCCGCCGGCATCATCGCGTCGTACAGCTCGGCGTTGCCGATCTCCACGACACCGCCCGCCCGATGGATCATCACCAGCAGCATCGCCCGGATGTCGGCGTCGCTGGGCTCGCTCATCGTGACCTCCAGGCCCGATCCGCCGGCCGGGCTCCATCCTCATGTCGGGCTCCGAGCCGATGACCCGCCTCCCCCCGCCGGGGCGGCGGAACCTCCACCGGGGCCCGCCGGGGCCCGCTGGGGCGGGAACCTGTGGCACCGGCCGCGGACCGCGGGGAGGCACCACGCACAACGGCAGGCATTACTTCTGTTTCATCACCCTATCTCCGACAAGGGTTTCTCGCGCGCCGGCCATGCGGTCAGCGGGTGACCCCGCTGTCAGCTCCCGCTCGAACCGCGACCGCCGAAACCACCACGCTGGATCACGATGCCGCCGCGGCTGGAGACGCGGGCGTCCGAAGGACGGACCGTGGTGCCTCCGGACGCCCGGAAACCGTCACGTACGCCGCCGTAGTACCACTGGTAGGCGCGGTAGGAGTAGCCGAGACCGGAGTCGTCGGAGCCGTGGGGGTCTTCGAGGTCGTCGAAGTCGTACAGGTCGCACAGGGCCTCGTCGACGACCTCGTATGACCCGTCGTCCTCGCGGGAGTCGATGTTCACGCAGTCGGCGGTGATCTCCTTGTCGTTCTCACCGGCCAGGCAGGACGCCACGACCGTCAAGGAGACCACCCCGACGGTGAGCAGGGTGATGATGCTGGACGCCTTCATCTCCCGTCGCGGCCCCCACCGCCGAGAGGTGCCCACTGGTGGCGATGTCGTCGCGGTCGTCGCGGTCGTCGCGGTGGTGTCCGGGTCGCGTTCTGGTGCCGTCATCTCTTTCCTGCGGTCGTGGTCGCGTGGCGTCCGATCACCGGTTCCGCCGGGACCACTGTCCCGGCCGCCACTTGCCTCCCAATGGCAACCCACTTGGATCTCCGGGGAATCCCGGTCCCCCTCCCGGCCGCCCGGTTTCACCCGGCCATTCAAACCGGACGGATTCCATTATCGGCGGCAACGGCCACACGCGAGTTATGGGATCATTTTCGGAAACCGGCGTCGCATGAGACGCCGGGGCGGCTCGGTCGGAGGTCTCGAAAATGGCGCCGGTGTCATTACGTCCGCAGAAGACAGCCATGCTCGTCGCGCAGCGAATCGTCGCGGACATCAATCGCCGGGGCAACACCGTCGGCGATCGGCTGCCTCCCGAACGCGCAATGCTCGACGAGTACGACGTGGGTCGCGGAACATTGCGAGAATCGCTCCGTTTTCTGGAACTCCAGGGCGTCATATCCCTCAAGCCCGGGCCGGGTGGCGGCCCGGTGGTGCAGCGGCCGGACGCGGCCAGCCTGGCGACCACGCTGAGCCTGCTGCTGCAGTTCGAGAACGCGCCGTTCCGCACCATCGCGGAGGCACGCGCCGGCCTTGAGCCGATGACGGCGCGGCTGGCGGCCGAGCGGATGAGCGACGAACGGCTCACCGCCCTGAAAGACAGCGTCGACACCATGCGCAAGCACCTCGGCGACCACGCGGTTTTCCTCGACGAGAACAAGCGGTTCCACGACATCATCGCCCACGGATCGGGAAACGCCGTATTCGGATACCTGGTCGACGCCCTTCTGGAGATCCTCGACGGGTCCGCCATCGGAACCGACTATCCGGAGGCCCGCCAAGCCACGGTGCACAAAGCTCATCTGCAGATCTACCGGGCGCTCAAGACCCGTGATCCCGAAGCCGCCGCCACCGCGATGGCGGGGCACATCGAGGAATACCTGCGCCACGCCGAGCGCAAGTTCCCCGAGGCACTCGACACGCCGATCGTCTGGAGAAACGCGTGACGGGGTGCTTCCCCCGCCGCCCGTGACGGGCGGCACCTCACGAGGCTCACGTGCCGGGTACCAGGGAACCGCTTCGCGGCCGGGTCACGCGGACAGGGCGAGGCGCTCCTCGTTCACCTCGTGTTCGAGGGCGTCCCCCTCGATGAAGCGGACGAGTTCGGCGGCCACGAGATCGCCCAGTCTCGCCTCGTCCGTGCCGAGGCTGCCGGCGATGTGCGGGGTGACGAGCGCGTTGCCCAGGCGGAACAGCGGGTGGCCGACGGGCAGCACCTCGGGTTCGGTGACGTCGAGGACGGCGAAGACGTCGCGCCGGCGGGTCAGGAACTCCACCAGCGCGTCGTGGTCGACGAGCCCGCCCCTGGCGGTGTTGAGGAGCGTGCCGTGCGGGGGCATCAGGTCGAGTTCCGCCGTGGAGATCATGTGGTGCGTCGTGTCGTTGTGCGGGGCGTGCAGGGTGAGCACGTCGCTGCCGGCGATGACGGTGGCCAGGTCGGCGAGCTCCACGCCGAGCTCGGCGGCCTCCTCCCGTCCGGTGAACGGGTCGTAGGCGAGGACACGCAGGTCGTGCGCGGCCAGGCGCCGCGCGACGAGACGTCCGATGTGGCCCAGCCCGACCAAGCCGATCGTCGCGCCGTCCACGCCGCGGACACCGGTCCGTTCCACCGGCCCGCCGGCCGCCCGCGCGTCCAGGGCGAGCCGCCAGACGTTCTTCAGCGACAGGTGCACCTGGGCACAGGTGAAGTCGGCGACCGAGACGGCGTTGGCGGACACCGCCGTCGACACCCGGATGCCCCGTTCCCACACGGCCTCGGTGACGATGCCGCGGACGCTGCCCGCCGCGTGGAGCACCAGCTCCAGTGAGGGCAGGCGGTCCAGGACGTCGCCGGTCAGCGACGGCGACCCCCAGCCGGTGATGAGGACGCGGATGTCGTCGCGCGCGCCGCCCGCGGCCGGGTCGACCTCCACGAGATCGACCCGGTGCCGGATGGCGGTCCTCACCCGGTCGGCGAGGACCGACCGGGACCACTCCCGGCCTATGCAGGTCCCCACCGCCCAGTCGGGGCGGCCTGACACCACTGGCTTCATTGACGCTCGCATTCTCTGGCTCCTCGGCCCGGGCCGGGACGGCACGCCGGATCTCCACCGTCCGCGCGGGGGTGCTACGGCTGGATGTCGCGCGGGTTGATTCTTCGTTCGGCGTCGAGCGGGGGTCAATACGGGCAGGATGAAACGATCAAAATCGATCTGGGGCCCATCCGGGTTCCGTCCACGGTCAGCCTGCGGGAAGCACGGTCAGCCTGCGGGGAGCACGGCAGCCGTTACGCTGGCATCGGCCCGCCCGGACCACCTGCCCGTTCCGGATCGTCCGATCCAAAACAGTCGACCGATCCGGGTCCGTTTCCCCTTCTTCCTCGTTCTCCCCTTTGTTCTCCCCTTTCCCCTGCCCCATTCCCCTTCCCCGACCAGACGGAGGAGATCATCGTGATCGGCGCCGAGCGCAGGGAGGCGATCCTCCGCGAGCTCCGGCTGCGCGGCACGTTGAGCGTCGCCGAGTTCGCGGCCAGGCTCGGGGTGGCGAACGTCACGCTCCGCCGCGACCTGCGCGAGCTCGAACGCGCCGGGCGGCTCTCGCGTGTGCACGGCGGCGCGCGGCACCTCCAGCGGCCCGCGGACGACGGCCCGGAACGCGCGGCGAAGCAGCTCGCCGCGACGTTCGGCCTCTCGCCCCACCGGAGCGGGGACGACCCGCCGGTGGCGACGATCGGCATGATCGCCCCCACGGGCGCCTACTACTACGCCGAGGCCATCGAAGGCGCGAAGCTGGCCGCGCGCCTGGCCGGGGTCCGCCTGGTGCTGGCCGTCTCCGAGTACGACGAGGTCGAGGAGCGCAGGCTCTTCGAACGGATGACGACGATCGGCCTCGACGGCATCCTGATCACGCCGAGCAAGTCGGAGTTGGCCGGAAGCCCGTTGCGCGCGCTCATCGAGGCGTCCCCGATACCGGTCACGGTCGTCGAGCGGATCTGGGAGTTCCCCACGCGCGGGCGTGTGGTCGACTCCGTCCGGTCCGACCACCGGCACGGCGCCGAGATCGCCGTGGCGCACCTGGTCGGGCTGGGGCACCGGCGCATCGCGGTCTGGACCTACGACAACCCGCACGTCCAGGAGATCTCCGCGGGCGCCCGCGCGGCCGCCCGCGCGCACGGCTGCCGGATGCACGTTCCCGAGTTCGACTACGGCCACCCCGACTGGAGCTCCATCGCACCCGCCGAGAACGTCCGGCGCTACCTGGCGGAGGCACGTGCCGCGGGCGTGACGGCCGCCCTCGTCCATCCCGACCGGCTCGCGCTGCAGTTCGCGCAGGCGGCGCTGGAGGCGGGCCTGGACATCCCCGGGGACATCACGATCGTCGCCTACGACGACGAGGTGGCCGGGCTGGGAGAGATGCCGCTGACCGCGGTCGCGCCGCCCAAGAAGGCCATCGGGTTCGCCGCCATCGACGCCTGCCTGCGCGCCGTCGCCCACTCGGCGCCGCAGGCGGAGCCCTTCCCCGCCCAGCGCGTCCGCCTGCTCCCGGTGCTGAACGTGCGTGACTCGAGCGGGCCGCCGCCCGGACCCGCCATGGATCGTTTCTGATCGTTTCCCCCGGCACGCGTTGACTCCCCGGGCCGCCGGGGCTCTACTGGCCGGGACGTCCCCGCACCGGCCCGGAAACCTCGCGGTGAGCCGGGTCCGGCTCCGGTCCGAGCAGGAAGATCCGCGTATGACGACGGCCGCCCGCCCCTCCCCCCTGACGGACTCCCTGCGGGAGTTCGACGACCACCGGCTCTCCCCCTTCACGGGGTGGACCCGCGACCACTGGGCGGCCCTCGCCGACCGGCTCCTGCTGTCGGCCCGCCGATACGCCTCCGCCTCCCACGCCCGCGTCTCCTTCCCGGGGGCGCCGGGCGGGTACGGCGCCGACGTCGACGCCCTGGAGGGTTTCGCCCGCACCTTCCTGGCCGCCGGGTTCCGGGTCGCCGGGGAGGGCGGGCACGACCCGCTGGGCCTCATGGAGTGGTACGCCGAGGGGATCGCCGCCGGCACCGATCCCCACTCCCCGGAGCGCTGGGTGCGCCTCGACGAGCACCATCAGGCGAAGGTGGAGGCCGCCTCCATCGCGCTGGTGCTCCATCTCACCAGGCCGTGGCTGTGGGACCGCCTGACGCCGACGGTGCGGGAGCAGGTCGTCGACTACCTGAGCCCCGCCATCGGGTCGGAGTACCCGCCGATCAACTGGATCTGGTTCCAGATCGTCGTCGAGCAGTTCCTCGCGTCCGTCGGCGGCCCCTTCGACGACGGGGACATCGACGACGGTCTCGCCCTCGCCGACGGCTTCGCCCGGGACGGCGGCTGGTACGCCGACGGTCCCGAACGCTCCTACGACCACTACGCCGGGTGGGCGCTGCACTTCTACCCGCTGCTGTGGAGCGAGATGGCCGCGGGAGACCCCCGGGCGGAGTCCAGACGCCCGGCGTACCTGCGTCACCTGGAGCAGTACCTGCACGACGCCGTACACCTCGTCGGCGCCGACGGGTCGCCGCTCGTCCAGGGGCGAAGCCTCACCTACCGGTTCGCCGCCGCCGCGCAGTTCTGGTCCGGTGCGCGCGCGGGCGTCCGGACCCCGGCTCCGGGGCTCCTGCGCCGGGCGGCGTCCGGCGTCGTACGCCATTTCGCCGAACACGGCGCACCCGACGCCGACGGGGTGCTGACGCTCGGCTGGCACGGGCCGTGGCGGCCGATCGCGCAGTCGTACTCCGGGCCCGGCTCCCCGTACTGGGCCGCCAAGGGCTTCCTCGGCCTGGCGCTGCCCGCCGACCACCCGGTGTGGACGGCCGTCGAGGAGCCGCTGCCGGTCGAGTCGGGCGACTACGGCCTCGTCGTCCCCTCGGCGGGGTGGCTCGTCACCGGCACCCGCCGGGACGGCGTCGTCCGGGCGACCAACCACGGCACCGACCACTCCCGTCCCGGATCGCACCTGACCGACTCCCCGCTGTACGCGCGGCTCGGGTACTCGACGGCGACCTCCCCCGTCCTCGCAGGCGAGCACGCCGAGCACCCGCTGGACCAGTCTGTCGTGCTCCTCGACGCCCTCGGACGCCCCAGCCACCGGACGGGCTTCGAGACGCTCGCCGCCGGGCGCCTCCCCTCCGGGACGCTGACCGGCGGGTCACGCTGGCGTGCCCACTGGGTCGACCCGGAGCGGGAGAGCCCGGACCACGGCCTCGGGCGCTCCGGACCGGTCCGTCTCGGGCCGTGGATCTGCGTGTTCTCCGTCGTGCGCGGCGCCTGGGAGGTGCGCCTCGTGCGGTTGTCGGCACCCGCCGCCGGGGAGCGCGGCGAGGGACACGGTGGAGGACACGGCGGGGGACACGATGGAGGACACGGTGGAGGACGCGAGGTGAGGCGCGGTGAGGGACACGCCGGAGACCACACCGGGGAGCAGCACACCGGGGAGCACACCGGAGAGCACGGTGAGGGCCGTGGCGGGGAGGAGTACGGGGTGCTGCGCGTCGGAGGGTGGCCCCTGCCCGCCCTCGCCGCCCACGCATCCCCCGCCCTCGCCACCGGTGCCTCCCACGTCGGTGCCCCTCACGTCACCGGCGAGGGTACGGCGGAGAACGGCAGGCTGCGCTCACAGGTCGTCGGCGGCCCCGGGCTGGAGGCGTCCGGCGTGACGTCGGCCGGGGCGGCCTCGCCGCTGGCGCCGTGGACGCTCGTCCCGTGGTGCGCGACGCGCGCGCAGGCGCGGCTGGACACCTGGTACGAGGCGGCGGTGTTCCTGGGCTGGGGCGACCGCCCGGACGACGGCTCCGCGGATCATCCGGACGACGGCTCCGCAGCCCGGGTAGACCGGGCAGGGCGGACCGCCACGCCGGACGGGCCCGGCGGGACACCGGCCGTCGCGTGGACCGGCCCGTCGGCCGCGCGCGTCACCTGGCCGGACGGGACGGCCGACGAGATCGAGCTTCCCAGCCCGCCTACCCCCTCCGCGGACCGGTGACCCTGCCCGGCCACCGCCTTTCCTCGGACCGGTGACCTTCCAAGGACCGACGACCTCACGCGGGCCGGCCCCTTCCCCGGACCCATGACCTTCCGCGGGCCGACGCCCTCCCGGGCCGGTGACAACCTCCCATGGGCCGCCCCCTTCCCGGGACCGAACTCCCCGCGACCCGGCGGGCCCCGTTCACCCGGCTCCCAGGTCGTGGCGGATGGCGATGACCGCCGCGCCGCGGGCCCATTCGGTGAAGGCGAACGGCTGCACCCGGATCGCCACCGGCTCGGAGGTCCAGTGGGTGTGCGCGGCCAGGGACTCGGCGAAGGCGGAGGCGCACACGTCGTACATGTGCACCGTCTCACCGGACAGGACGACGACCTCGGGGCCGATCAGGTTGGCGACGGTGGCGACCACACGGCCCAGGGCCGCGCCCGCCTCGTCGAAGATCCGGCGGGCGGCGGGGTCGCCCGCACCGGCGAGACGCAGGCAGTCGTCGAAGCTCAGCTCCGGACGGTCGAGCGCGGCCCGCACGGAGCGGCGCACGGACGGCGCGGCGACGTACGCGCGAGCGCAGCCACGGTGACCGAGCTCGCACAGCGGGCCGCGGTCGTCGATCGGCAGGTGGCCGATCAGTCCGCTCACCCCGTCCTTCCCCGACACCAGCCGGTCGTGCACGACCAGACCGCAACCGAGCCCCTCACCCACGGTGACCAGGGCGAAGGTCCGGCGTCCCACCGCCGCGCCGAACCAGTGCTCGGCCGCGGTCAGCGCCCGCACATCGTTCTCCAGCACGGTGGGCACGCCCACGGCCCGCTCCACCAGGTCGGCGAGCGGCACGTCGCGCCAGCCGAGGAAGGGCGAGCGGCGCACGACCCGGTCGTCACGTGCCGCCGTACCGGCCAGGCCGACCCCGACGGCGGCGGGCGCGCCGGACCCGGACAGCAGCTCCACGGCCTGTCCGACCCGGTCGGCCACCTGGGAGACCTCGTGCCCCAGCAGGCTGAGCCCGACCTGCTCGCGCACGGTCGCGCCGAGATCGGTACGGACCGCGAACAGCTCGTCGGCGGTGATCTTGACGCCCACGTAGGAACGCCTGGAGTGATCCACTCGCAACGGGAAGGACGGCCGTCCCGGCGCCGCGCCGCCACCGCCCTGCGGCTCCTCGCACAGCAGGCCCGCGTCCAGCAGCGGGCGGGTCAGCTTGGTCAGCACGGAGGGCGACAGGTCGAGCCGCCGGGCCACCTCCGCGCGCGACAGCGGCCCGTGCACGAGCAGTTCGGCGAAGACCGCCCGCGCGGTCGGCGAGAGATCGGAGAACTCGGAGAACTCGGAGAACACTGTCACGATACAGATTCATTCACGGCGTGAATCAACTCCGCCCTTGGCAAGTCTATGTCTCTCTGGTTTCCTCAGGGTTGGTTAAATCCGTGAATATATTATGACCGGAGCAGCGCATGTCCATCATCCCGGTGGCAGAGCACACCTGGGCGGCCGTCACCCCGGCCTCCACCTACCTGTTCGGTGTGGAGACCGATGGGGACGACCTCCGCGTCGTCCAGTGGTACTGGGGGCCGAGACTGCCGGAGGCGGCACTGGCCGAGGCCGCGCTCCTCGTGCCGCCACGGCAGGGGTCGAGCTTCCTCGACCCGCGTGACATCGACGAGCTCCTGCCGGTGGACGGCGGACGGCGCTGGGGGGTGCCGTCCCTGCAGGCCACCTACGAGGGCGGAGTGCGCTCGGTCGAGCTCGCCTTCTCCGAGGCCGTGCCCGGCCCCGACGAGATCGAACTGGTCCTGCGCGACGAGGCCCACGGCCTGCGGGTCGGCCTGCACGTGCGCTGCGCCGGTGACACCGACGTCATCGAACGGTGGGTCACCGTGGCGAACGAGGGCACGGCCCCCGTCCGGTTCGGCCGGCTCGACTCCGGCAGCTGGGTCATCCCCGAGCAGCCCGCCTACCGCTGCACCGGGGTGTTCGGGGCATGGGCCCGGGAGACGCAGCTCCAGCGGGCCGAACTGCCGGTCGGGGAGACGACGTTCACCAGCAGGACCGGCGCCACCAGCCACCGCGCCAACCCGTGGATCATGATCGACGCGGGTGACGCCACCGAGGAGAGCGGCGAGGTGTGGACCGTGGCGCTCGCCTGGAGCGGCTCCTGGCGGCTCACCGCGCAGCGCCGCCCCGAGGGTGACGTGGCCGTCACCTCCGGCTTCGGCCACGACGGGCCGTCCTGGCACCTTGCACCGGGTGAGCACCTGCGCACCCCGTCCGCGCTCGGCCTCTACAGCGACGGCGGGTACGGCGCCGCCAGCCGCGCCTGGCACCACCACGCCCGCCGCCACGTCCAGCCGGCGGCGGGCGAGGAGCGGCCGGTCCTCTACAACTCCTGGGAGGCCACCGGCTTCGACCTCTCCGAGGCGGGCCAGCTCGAACTGGCCGCGAAGGCCGCCGCGCTCGGCGTCGAGCTGTTCGTGGTGGACGACGGCTGGTTCGGCTCCCGCGACTGCGACTCGCGCGGCCTGGGCGACTGGTGGCCCGACCCGGAGCGGTTCCCCGACGGGCTGACCCGCCTCTTCGACGAGGTCCGCGGGCTCGGCATGGCCGCGGGACTCTGGGTCGAACCGGAGATGGTCAACCCCGACAGCGACCTGTACCGCAGCCGCCCCGACTGGGTGCTGCACCATCCGGGGCGGCGCCGCGACACCATGCGCAACCAGCTCGTGCTCAACTTCGCCCGCCCCGATGTGCGCGAGTGGGCGACGGACTGGCTCGACGGGCTGGTCCGCGCGTACGACCTGGCCTACCTGAAGTGGGACATGAACCGGAGCTTCAGCCAGGCCGGCTGGCCGGACGCCGGGGACCGGGCGGACATGCTGTGGATCGAGCACACCCACGGCGTTTACACCGTCATGGACGAGCTGCGCCGGCGCCACCCCGCCCTGCGCATCGAGTCGTGCTCGGGCGGCGGCGGCCGGGTGGACCTGGGCGTCATGCGCCGCACCGACCAGGTGTGGACCTCCGACAACACCGACGCCCGCGACCGGCAGGCCATCCAGCACGGCTTCACGTACCTGTACCCGGCGGGGGTGATGTCGGCCTGGGTGACCGACAGCCCCAACCCGCACACCCGCAGGCGGGTGCCGCTGCGCTACCGCTTCCACGTCGCGATGGCGGGCGTCCTCGGCATCGGCGGGAACCTGGCCACGTGGAGCGCGGAGGAGCTCGCCGAGGCCCGTGACCTCGTCGCGGCCTACAAGGCGGTCCGCCCCGTCGTGCAACACGGCCGCCTGCACCGCCTGGGGGGCACGCCCGGCCTGACCGCCTCCGCCGTGCAGTACGTCCTGGACGACCGGGTCGTGGTGCTCGCCTACAACCCGTTCGGCCTCGACCGGGAGACTCCGAGGCGGCTGCGCCTGGCCGGGCTCGACCCCGAGGCCCGCTACGAGGTCGTGACGAGCGAGGCCGGGGCGACCGCACCCGTCGGTTCCCGCTGGCACGGCCGCACGCTGATGTCCCTCGGCCTCGTCCTGTCCACCAGGCTCCCGGACGGCCCGGACTACCGCAGTGAGCTGCTGGAGCTGCGCCGGGTGGAGACGTCCTGACCGGTCACCGCCCACCGCCCCCGCGGTCCGGGGCCTCAGCCCCGGACCGCGGGGACGAGACCCCGGACCGCGAGGACGAGGACGAGGCGGGACGTCACGGCGGCCACGATGACCGGCCTGCCGCGCGGAACCCGGCCGGAGACCGCAACGCCCGCGAGGCAGCCGTTGCCGGCGTCCTTCGCCACTCGGACAATGTGCTCATGATCAGAGAGCGACAGATTCTCGCGTGCTCCGGAGTGTTGTATCCCCCGGAAGGGTTTCCCCCGGGCGTCCAGATATGGCAGGCGATGCGGCTGGCCGACGTGCGCAGGCCGCGGATGTGCTTCATCGCCACGGCGGTCGGCGACTCCAGGGAGCACATCGACCACTGGTACGCGCGGGCCGGGTCGTTCGGAGACGCCGACCTGTCCCACCTCCAGTTGTTCACCCAGCCGAACGTCACCGACGTCCGGGCCCACCTTCTGGCCCAGGACGTGATCTTCGTGTCGGGAGGCAGTGTGGTGAACCTGCTGGCGGTCTGGCGCGCGCACCGGCTCGACGCGATCCTGCGGGAGTGCTGGGAGGCGGGCGTGGTGCTGGCCGGCCAGAGCGCGGGCAGCCTGTGCTGGCACCTGGCCGGGGTGACCGACTCCTACGGCGACGGCCTCGACGCCGTCGGCGACGGCCTGGGTTTCCTGCCGTTCAGCAACGGCGTCCACGACGACCTGGGCGACCAGCCCCGGCGGTCGCGCTTCCGCCGGCTCGTCGGCGAAGGGGTCCTCCCGTCGGGATACGCCACCGAGGACGGTGTCGCCCTCCACTACGTGGGCACCGGCCTCCACGAAGCCCTCGGTGTCCTTCCTGACCGGAACGCGTGGTTCGTCGAGGCCGACGGGGCGGGCAAGCACCGGGAGACGGCTGTTCCCGCCCGATACTGGCTTCCCTGACTTCCCTGAGCCGGGAGGGCACCCGCCGGGCCGGTCAGTTCGTGAAGACGGCGTCCAGATAGACCCAGGCACCCTCATGCCGGGTGAACCGGCTTCGCTCGTGCAGCTCGCCGGGTTGCCCGCCATGGGCGTAACGGGCGCGGAAGGTGACGGTGCCGTCGGTGTGGAACGGGCTCCCGCCGGAAACGTCCTCGATCTCCAGCCCGGTCCACCGCATGCCCCGCTCGAACCCGACACGGGCCGGCCGGGTGGTGGGATGCCAGGTTCGCAGCAGGTACGCCTCGTCCTCGACCGCGAACGCGGCGAAGCGCGAACGCATGAGCGCCTCCGCCGTCGGCGCCGCCTGCCCGGCGTGGAACCGGCCGCAGCACTCGCCGTAGGCGGCGGGCAGGCCGCAGGGACAGGGCCGCGCGCCGGCGCGCGGCGACGTACGACGGGAGCGGGAGGCGGCGTTCACCCTGCGAGGGTACCCGGCTCCCGTCCCGGACGGGCCCCGGCCCGCCGGCGGTCCCGAAGCGGTGCGGGGAGGTGGCCGGCGTGTTCCCGCAGCCGCGCCGCGTCGGGTTCCCGTACCGTCACCTCGTGTCCTCCCGGGAACGCACCCGACGGCTACCCTGCCGGGAACGCCCGCGACGGCGCCCGCTCCGGCGGCGGACGCCGCTCTCCCGCCGATGACCCCGACTCCCGAAGGAAGGCGACATGGAGATCTGGATCAACCCCGACTGCTCCAAATGCCGCTCCGCGCTGTCCGTCCTGGACGCCGAGAAGGCCGAGTACACCGTCCGCCGCTACCTGGACGACCCGCCCGACGAACGGGAACTGCGCGAGGTGCTGGCCAGGCTCGGTCTCGAACCGTGGGACATCACCCGGACGGGCGAGAGCGTGGCCGCCGAGCTCGGCCTGGCCGACTGGCCCCGCACCCCGGAGAGCCGCGACCGCTGGATCCAGGCGCTGGCCGCCCACCCGGTCCTCATCCAGCGCCCCATCATCACCGCCGACGACGGAACGGCCGCCGTCGCCCGGAGCGAGGAGGCCGTCCGCTCGCTCCTTCCCCGCCGGTAGGCACCGAAGCCGACCGGCCGCCTGTCCCCCTGTTCACGGGGCGGACGCCGGGCACGGAATCCGGTTCCGTGCCCGGCGCTCCTCGCCCTGGTGCTTCCGCGGGAAGTCCTGGGGCTCCCGCGGGAAGGCTGTCGGCGACTCCCGATCCGACGATCCCCGCCGCCGTGCCTTCCGCCCGGTTCAGGGTCACGGCCTGCCTCCGCCAAGGGATCGGCCTCCCCGTCCTCCCGCGTTCGTACCGGCCGACCTAAGGGGTGTCGATACCGATCCAGTTGACGTACCACCCTTGGCTCTGCGCGTCGGCGGGCTCCAGGTGGCCGCCGTCGCTGCGCCGGATGTACAGGGTGAATCCGGTCGGGCTGGAGTTGTAGATGGCGTTGGTGCCCGACAGCAGCCAGTGATGGGCGAGACCTCCGATGGAGGTCGTGTAGATCGGGGCGCCGTTGAAGCCCGCCGAGCTGGTGTCCACCTGGATGCAGATGCCCGTGCCGTAGTAGTTCTCCCAGCCCTCTCCGGGCGACGTGTGCCCGGAGGCGATCCGCTGCGTCACGTGGACCGCCGACGGCGTCGGCGGCAGTGTGGACTGCGGTTGTGACTGCGGCCCGTCCATGGTCTCGTCGGCCGGTCTTTCCTGGATGGACATGAGTTCTCCTTCGGTCACGCCCTCCATGGTCATGACCTCGGGATGGGCACTACCGCACGGGTGCGACGGCGCTCGCCATGGTGTCAGAGGACGACTGCGATTCAGCACCGATCGTAATCAGGCAGTCACAAAATGTCAGGTAACGCCACGTACGCCTGCCGCGTCGCACGATGCGGTCGGCGCTGCCGAGCGGCTACCGGCCTCGTATTCGGCAAGGATCTTACCGAGGACGCGCCGTGCCCCCGCGGCCTCCTCGTCGGTCCTGTCCACGGTATGAGCACAGATGACGAGGGCCTTCCACAGGGCCCGGCCGCGCCTGCGGTTACGAACAGGGTGACAGTCACCCGGAATGCAGAAAGGGTGTCTCCCTTGCGGGTGACACCCTTGCCGACCAGCCGAAGCGTGGTCGGGACGACAGGATTTGAACCTGCGACCCCTTGACCCCCAGTCAAGTGCGCTACCAAGCTGCGCTACGTCCCGGTTGTCCGGCTCCCTCTCGGGCGGACGTCATAACCTTAGCGCAGATCGGACGGGCATGTGCACGCCATGGTGCCCGGCAGGGCATGTGATCACGAGAAGGGCGAGGCGCGAATGGGACGCAAGGCGGTGATCGACCACGATGAGCTGCGGCGACTGGCCGGGCAGGGGTTGTCGAACGCTGAGCTGGCGGTGCGGTTCGGGGTGAGCGAGTCCGGAATTCTCCAGGCCAAGCGGGCGGCGGGGCTCTCCAAGCCGATGCTCGACCATTCCCGCGCCATTCCCTGGAAGCTGAACCGTGCCCACAACCAGTCCGGTCCGGCCACCAACCTGCGGAACCTGTCGGCCGTCGCACAGGGGCGGCCGGTCGCCTCCGAAAGGCTGAACACGGCGCTCCGCTGGGCCGAGCGACTGGTGGCGGCCGAACTGGACGTCTCGTACGACCCCGGGCTGGGGTTTCACGAGGTTCCGGCGACGGAGGACGACTGGCTGGTGGGGCGGGTGCTGGCCGAGGCGCGGCGGGCACTGGACGCCACCGAGGCCGCGGAAGTCACCCGAGCCGCAGGGGCCGCCCGAGCACAAGAGTCACCGACGCCACCGCAGGCTCCGGAAAACCGGGAACCGCCCCGTAAGTGAAGACTTGCAAAAGAATCCACATTGCCCAATAAAAAGCAATAAAACCCGAAACGAGTGTCGAGTCACCGGAAACCATGAACGGCGGTAGCCGGTTTCGAGCCCTGCCTCTGGGGCAGCGCACGGGGACAAGCGCCTATACAACCGGAGGCAGACATGTCCACCGTGAGCTGGGTGGTCGTGATCGTGGTCGCGGTGGTGGCGATCGTGGCAGTCGGATACTTCCTGCTGCGGCAACAGCGCCGGCACCGCCTCCGTGACCGATTCGGCCCCGAATACGAACGCACCGTACAGGAGCACGACTCCAGGCGGGAGGCGGAGCAGGAACTCATGGCCCGCCAGCAGCGGGTCGACTCCCTCGACATCCGTGAACTGGACCCCAGGACCCGTGAGGTCTACGCCAAGAAGTGGATGGAGGTTCAGGAGCGGTTCGTGGACGCTCCGGGCTTCTCGGTCACCGAGGCCGACCATCTGGTGACCTCCGTGATGGCCGAGCGGGGTTACCCGACCGAGGACTTCGAGCAGCGGCTCTCGGACCTGTCCGTCGCGCACGGCCGCACGCTCGACCACTACCGGCGGGCTCACGAGATCAGCGGCCGGGCCGTCCGCAAGGAGGCCTCGACCGAGGAGCTCCGGCAGGCGATGGTGCACTACCGGGCCCTGTTCGAGGAGCTTCTCGGGAACTCCGCCGACGGCGTGAACGGGGTCGACGGCGGCAGCGTCCCCCGGCAGGGGGGCCCGGGACTGCGGGAGACCACCGACGGCGACGCGCCAGCCGCCCGCCGCGACACACGAGGATGGTGACGGGAGATGGAGGACCGGTCCGGCCACGGCCACGACCGCCTGGTCTACAAGCGTGATGAGGAAGATCTGACGGTACCGCCGCAGCGTACCGACGACACGGCCCCGGCCACCGGGGACCCTCGTCCCGGAGACGCTCCGGACGGCTCGGGCCGGGGAGCCTCGCCGGCCGACGTCCGCTCCAGCGGCCATGTGCCCGCCGGCGCTCCGGCGACCGCCGGTTTCCCGGAGGCCACCGCGGGCCGGCCCGACGACGTGGCCACCCCGGGCGACACCGGTGCCGGCACCGGTCTCACCGACGCCGATCTGCCCGACGCCGGCCCTGCGCACACCGGTCCTGCGCACACCGGTCCTGCGCACGCCGCCACCGGCCTGCCCGGCACCGAGCCCGGTGTCCCCGCGCACGCCGCCACCGGCCTGCCCGACGCCGGCAGTGACCTGCCCGGCACCGGTACCGGCACCGAGCCCGGTGTCCCCGCGCACGCGGGCGGCACCCGCGGGATCCTGCTCCGGCAGGACGCCGAGGACGTGCGGCGGCGCTGGCAGGCGGTCCAGGCGAGTTTCGTCGACGACCCACGTGACTCGGTGGAACGGGCCGACGCACTGCTCGACGAGGTCGTGAACGCCTTCCGCAGCGCGCTGGAGGCTCGCACCGCCGAGCTTCGGGGACGGTGGAAGGGCTCCGGCGACGCCAAGGACTCCGGTGACACCGAGGAGCTCCGCACCGCCCTGCGCGACTACCGGGCGGCCCTGGAAGAACTGTTGAACATCTCCACGGGAACGAGGTGACCAATGCTCGCAATCGCCGCCGCCGTCGTGTTCGGCCTCGGTCTCCTGCTCGATCTGGTCAACACCAGGATCGGCGGGATCACCGGCACGACGTTCCTGCTTCTCGGGCTGCTGCTGCTCGCGCTGCACCAGGCCGGGATCGGCTCCGCGGGTCCGCGGGGCGGAGGATGGCGCATGAGGCGCTAGACGGCGGCCGGGGCCTCGCCCAGGTCCCTCGGGGGCGGCTCGCCGGGAGACGTCGAAGGGGTCCGTCCACGTGGACGGGCCCCTTCGACGTCTCCCTTCCACGTCTGCGCTTGCGGTGCTTCCGCACCGGAGTCCTCTCCCCTCGCCTCCCCTTCCACCGATCCCCCGCCGGCCCTCGTGTCCCCGGTCCCCCTCCCCTCGGTCCGCTGACTCTCCCGGCGAGAGCTCCCGGGACGCCCGGAGCACCGCGACCACCGTGTCAGGCTCCCCGCCCCGCCCCCGCCCCCGCCTCCGCTTCGGTTCCGGCTTCGGCTTCGGCGAACCGGACGGCGTGCTCGAACGCCCGGCGGGGCTGGGTGAGCGCCCCCAGCGAGGTGATCTCCCGGCGGAAGAACAGCGCGAGCGTCCAGTCGACCAGCACCCGCACCTTGCGGTTGACGGTCGGCACCCGCGACAGGTGGTACGTGCGGTGCATGAACCAGGCCGCCCGGCCCCGCACCTTGCGGCCGTAGACCTGGGCCACCCCCTTGTTGAGGCCGAGGGAGGCGACCGATCCGGCGTAGGCGTGCCGGTACGGGGTGAGTCCGCCGCCGCGGATCGTCGCCACGATGTTGTCGGCCAGCGTGTGCGCCTGGCGCACGGCGTGCTGGGCGTTGGGTGCGCACGTCGTCCCCGGCCGGGTGAGGTCGGGCACGGCCGCGCAGTCGCCGGCGGTGAAGATCTCGGCGGAGCCTTCGACGGTGAGCTCCGCGGTCGCCCTGACACGGCCCATGGCGTCCAGCGGCAGCCCGCTGCGCAGGACGATCGGGTGCGGCTTGACCCCCGCGGTCCACACCAGGGTGGCCGTGTCGAAGCTCGTCCCGTCGTCGAGGACGATGTGCCCGTCCACGGCCGACTCCAGCCGGGTGTTCAGGCGCACGTCGACGCCGCGCTGACGGAGTTGCTCCAGCGTCCACACGCCCATCTCGGGGCCGACCTCCGGCAGGATGCGGCCGGTGGCCTCGATCAGGTGCCAGCGCAGGTCCCCGGGGTCCAGGCCCGGATAGTAGCGGCAGGCGTCGCGGGCCATGTCCTCCAGCTCGGCCAGGGCCTCGACACCGGCGTACCCGCCGCCGACGAAGACGAAGTGCAGCGCCTTGGCGCGGACCGCCGGGTCGGTGGTCGACACGGCGAGGTCCAGCTGGGCGAGCACGTGGTCGCGCAGGCGGATGGCCTCCTCGATCGTCTTGAAGCCGACACCGCACTCGGCCAGGCCGGGGACGGGCAGCAGCCGGGAGATCGAGCCCGGCGCGAAGACCAGCAGGTCGTACTCCAGGGTGCGGCCGGGTCCGGTGTGCGGCTGGAGCTCGACGGTGCGCCGTGCGGGGTCCATGGCGACCACCCAGCCGTTGAGGACGGCGCAACGGGACAGGACCCGGCGGAGCGGTACGACGACGTGCCTGGCCTCGACGTTGCCCGCCGCCGCCTCGGGCAGGAACGGCTGGTAGGTCATGAACGAGTCGGCGCCGACGACGGTGACGCGCGCCTCGTGCGGGCGTAGCCGGCGCTGGAGCCGCAGGGCGGTGTACATGCCCACGTAGCCGCCGCCGACGATCACTATGTGAACGGGTTGCCTCATGAACCGGGCGTACCCCGAAAAAGCAGGTCAGACCTTAAACGACATGACGATGGACGTGCCCGAAGCGCCAGTGGTGAACCTGATGTCGGAACTGACCATCCGGGCCACCCACAGCCCCATGCCGCTGGTCGCGTAGGGGCCGGGAGGCGTCTCGCCGGGGGTGGTCTCGGGCTCCCAGTGACCCTCGTCGCGGATCTCCACGACGAGGGTCCGCCCGACGGTCCACATCCGCAGCACCGCCTTGGCCGTGGCGTGCCCGTGGGTGACGGCGTTGGTGGCCACCTCGTTCACGGCGACCAGGAAGTCGGCCAGGCGCTCCTGTGACATGCCGCTGCGCACGGCGTGGGCGGCGGCGAAGTCGCGGACATCGGGAAGATCGGGGAGGCAGAAGGCGAGCTCTGCCACCGAGGCCGTGACAGAGGGGATACGGGAACGGTCGCCGCCCGCCATGAAGCGAGCAGGACGAGCACCGTCCTCGTTCACCCGGAATCCGCCTCCCCTGTTCCGTTCCGCCGTTTTCATCAGCATGGGGGATTTCCAAACCGCACCCTACAGCCGTGTCGTCGCCGACTGGGGTGCCCGGTTACCGACGGTGTATTCAGCACTCGGCGACCAGTTCCTCGCGAAGCTGGTCCAGCACCTTCCGCAGGATGCGGGAGACGTGCATCTGGGAGATCCCGAACTCGGCCGCGATCTCGGCCTGGGTCATGTTGCCGAAGAACCTCAGCAGGAGGATGTTCTTCTCGCGGGCCGGCAGCTTGCCGATGAGCGGCTTGACCGCCTCGCGGTCGACCAGCGTGCCCAGCGCGTCGTCCTCGTCGGGGATGACGTCGCCCAGCGCCGCAGCGTCGTCGTCGGCGCCGAGCGGGGCGTCCAGCGACAGTGCGCTGTAGGCGGCGGAGGCGTCCAGGGTCAGCAGGACGTCCTCTTCGGAGATGTTCATCTTGGCGGCCAGCTCGGAGACCGTGGGGGAACGGCCGAGCACCTGGCTGAGGTCGGCGACCAGCCGGTTCAGCTCCGCCCTGCGCTCCTGGTAGACGCGGGGAACGCGGATGGCCCAGGTGCGGTCGCGGAAGTGACGCTTGACCTCGCCGGTCATGGTAACTACGGCGTATCCGCGGAAGGCGTGCCCGAGGGTCGGGTCGTAGCCGTTGATGGCCTTCATCAGGCCGACGTACGCGGCCTGCAGCAGGTCCTCCAGGGGCTCGCCGCGGTAGCGGTAGCGGCGGGCGATCTCCAGTGCGAGGGGGCGGTGCATCTCGACGATGCGCTCACGCAGGCGTTCGGCACGTTCTTCGGAGATCTCAGGCAGGGCCATCTCCGCCAGGAGTTCCTCGGCGGTCATGTCGATGATTTCGAGTGCCTGAACAGACATTGCTGCTCCCTGGTATTACTGTCGGGCGAGCCGAGACCACGGAGCCATATCCGGGCAGACGGCATCGCCTCGACCACGTTTCGAGGCGAGGCCCTCTGCTGGACCTCTGGTTCCAGTATTACCCCGATTCCAGGAGTATTCCTCGCCCGCAGGTAACAGTAAGGTTGCTAATCGAATGGCGCGAGGAGGCTATGAGTGACGGTGTCGGAGAACGGCGAGAGATCGGCAGCCCTGACGCTCACGTCGGCGCTGGTCGGTGGGATCAACGTGATCCGGGTGACGGGCCTGCTGGACGCGACGACGAGAGATCAGTTCGCCGACTACCTGGCGGCCGAGACGAGTGAGCACGGGCCCGACATGGCCCTCGACCTGGGCGGGGTCACCTTCATGGATTCCCGGGCGCTCGGGCTGATCGTCCACCACTGGCAGCTCAGCACCGACGCCGGTGCCAAGTTCGCCCTCATCGGGGTCGAGTACGCCAAGACCAAGGTCATGTGGATCACCGGTCTGGCCCAGCGGCTTCCCATGTACGACACGATCGACGACGCGCTCGCCGCCTTCGGCTGACCGGGGACGCGGACCGGACCGGCCGCGGCCGGTCCGCGGCTCCCCCACGGCCGGGTTCCCCACGGCCGGGCTCCCTCCGGCGGCTCCCGCGGCCGGCCTCAGGAGTTCGCGGCGCCCCGGTTGCGCTGGTGTTCCTCGACCAGCAGCCTGGCCAGGTCGGCCACCTTCACCTGGTGGTGCTGCGAGACCCGGCGCAGCTCGTCGAAGGCGGCCTCCGCCGAGCAACCGCTGGACTTCATGATGATGCCCTTGGCCTGGTCGATGATGGCCCGGCCCGCGAGCGCCTCCTGCATCTGGGCGGCGTCGGTGCGGACCTCGTCGTAGTCCCACATGTTGGCCAGTGCCACGCCGACCTGCCCGGCGAGCATGTCGGCCAGCGGCGGGACGTTCCTGGCGGCGAAGACGCCGGGCCGCACCCCGTACAGGCCGAGGACCAGCACGGCGCGTTCGACGGTGATCGGCAGGGTCAGGACCGAGCGGACGCCGCAGCGGACGGCCATCGCGGCGTAGGCGGGCCAGCGCGGCTCACGGAGCGTGTCCTGGATCATCACGTGGCGGCGGGTGGCGCGGGCCTCCGCGGAGGGCCCCTCCCCCATGTCCCCCTCGCTGTCGACGAGTACGATCAGCTCGCTGTGCGAGGCGGAGACGACCATCCGTTCCTCGCGCCACAGCTCGGCGGAGCCGCCGGCGCAGCCGGGCACCCCCCCGGCGAGGGTCGCGGTGAGGCCGCGCAGCACGCTCTCGCTGGAGGTTTCCTCGCTGACCCTGCCGAGGGACGCCAGATCCCTGGCGAGCACGGGTGTCACCATATCCATCCCGCGAGCCCCCTTCCTGCTTTCGCTAACTTAATCACTATCCGACCGCGCATCGATTCGGCCCACCGGGTGGCGTACCGTCTACGACGGGACGAGGCCCATTCCGGCTCCTGACGAGGACGTGCATTGACCGACGCCATCGGCCTTCAGGCCCTGGAACAAGCGCTGAGCGCACTCACCACCAGGGTCTCCTCCCTGCGCGAGGCCAAGTCCGCCTACCCCGCCGACCCCCGGTCCACACTCGACGCGGCCCTCGCCGAGCTCGACACGGCCCGCGAGCTGCTGGAGGCATCCCTGCGGGAGCTGCGCAGGGCACCCAGGAGGTCGGGTGAGCGGGAGAGCGGGTCGCAGCGGGAGCTCAAGCTGCTGCGGCAGGTGTTCCGGACCTTCCCGGTGCCGGTGGTGGTGCTGGACGCCTCGGGGGTGGTGCGGAGGATCAGCAACGAGACCTCCCGGATGCTCGGCAGCCCGGCGGGCTACCTGATCGGCCGTTCGTTCCCCCTGTTCGTCGACGTCTCCCGGCGGGCGGCCTTCCGCTCGCACCTGACCGCGGTCCAGCAGGGCGGCCAGACCGCCACGTTCCAGACCCGGCTGGCCCACCAGGGCCGTGCGCACACCGTCCAGCTGGCGCTGACCCGGTTGACCATGCCGGGCGAGCCGCAGGAGATGGTCGCGGTCATGGTGCTGCCGCTGGAGACGCAGGTGCCCGGTCCGCCTCCGGGCCCGGCCGACCGGTCGGACGCGGCCCTGGTGCTGGCCGCGGCGCGCCGCCAGGAGCTGCTGGCCAGGATGGGCCGGTTGCTGCTGGACGAGGAGAGCCTGCGCCAGCCGGTGACCGTCACCCGGGCGTCCCGGCTGCTCGCCGCCGAGTGGGCCGACTGGGTGATCGCCGACGTGGTCCGCGACGGCATGCCCCGGCGGGCCTGCGTGATCGGGCCGAGCGACAAGCCGGTGACCGAGCTGGTCCGGGTGACCGAGACGATGAACCCGCTGACCGCTCCGGCCGTCGCGCACGTGTTGACCGGCGGTTCCGGCGTGGTGCACGAGATGCTGGAGGAGGAGACGCTGCTCGGCGACGTCCCCGGCGGGCCTCCGCTGCTGCGGGTGATGGGGGCCGCCTCCGCGCTGATCGTGCCGATCTGCGGCGGCGACGGCGCCGTGCTGGGCACGCTGTCCCTGGTGCGGCTGCGCGACCGCGAACCGTTCTCACTGGCCGATCTGGGGCTGATGGAGGAGATCGGCGCCCACCTGGGGCTGGCCCTGCGTGCCCGCGAGAGCTTCCAGACCCGGTCCCAGGCCGCCGAGGCGCTGCGTACCAGCGTGGTGCCGCGGACGCTGCCGGACATTCCCGGGTTCGAGGCCGCGGCGATCTACCACGCCGGCTCCAGCCTGGTGGGCGCCGAGTTCTACGACGTCTTCCCGGTCAGGGAGGGCTGGGGGTTCGCCCTCGGCGGCGCCGCGGGCAAGGGCGAGGAGGCCGCGTCGGTCAGCGCCATGGTGCGCAACGGGCTGCGGGTGCTCAGCGTCTGGGAGTCCGACCCGGGCGAGGCCCTGCGCAAACTGAACCAGGCGCTGGCCGCGCAGCACAGCGGCATGTTCGTGATGGCCGTGGCCGGGTTCATCCGGGGACGCAGGATCAGGCTGGCCAGCGCCGGGCACCATCCGGCGGCCCTGCTGCGGCCCGACGGCGGGGTGCGTTTCACTGCGGGAGGCGGTGTCCCGCTGGGCATCGGCCCGGAGGCTGAGATGTTCTCCGAGGAGCTGACGCTGACCGCCGGCCAGACGTTGGTCTTCTACTCCGACGGCCTGGTCGCCTCCCGCGACGAGCAGGGCGAGGCGTACGGGGAGACCCGGCTCGCCGACGTGCTGGCGCGGTGCGCGGGACGCTCCCCCGCCGAGGTCGTCAAGACCGTCGAGGAGGACCGGCACGCGTTCTCCGGCGGACGGGTGTGGGACGAGATCGTGATTCTCGCGCTCCGCGTCGTATAGGTTTGCTGACTTGGCGTGACAGGTGGTCTCGCCGCGTGACGATCGCCCGTCTCCGGCGACGTCCGCGCGCAACGGAGTGGGGACGGTCCTTCATGAGCTCCATCCATCAGGCCGCGGTCTACGACTCCGACCGGCGTTTCCTGGACGTCGCGGTGCCGTTCGTCCGCGACGGACTGGACCGGGGCGACCCGGTCCTGGTCGCCGTCACCTCGGCCAACCTGGAACTGCTCGGTGACACGCTGGGCAGGGACGGCCGCCTGGTCGACTACGCCGAGAGCGGCTTCCTGGGCCGGCGGACCGTGGAACGTGCCACGGCCTTCCACCGCTACTGGCAGCGGCGCGGCTCCGAGGTGTCCCGCGGCGGGCACGTGCGGATCCTCGCCGAGCCGGTGTGGGGCGGCCGGGCGCCGGCCCAGGTGCGGGCCTGGCAGCGCCTGGAGGCGGCGCTCAACCTGCTGTTGCGGGACACCAACGTGTGGATGATCTGCCCGTACGACGCGAGGGTCCTGGACCGGCACGTGGTGGCCGCCGCCAGACGCACCCATCCCGCCCTGTCACCGGACGGCCGCTCGCCGGTTCCCTGCCCCGAGTACACCGACCCGGCGGAGTTCATCAGCGAGTGCGACTCGGTGCCTCCGCCGGAGCCGCCGGACGACGCGGCGCACGCCCGGGTGGGCACGCTTCACGAACTGCGGGCGTTCGTCACCGACCAGGCGTCCTTCATGGGGCTGAACCACGACCGGGCGGCACTGCTCGCCGTGGCCGCCAACGAGGCCGCCGGGATGCTCGGGACTCCGCTGACGGTCCGGTTGTGGGAACGCCTGGGTGCGGTCACCTGCCGGGTCCACTGCGCCGACGGACGCGTGCCCGATCCGGCCGCGGGGTTCCTCCCGCCGGGGTCGTCGGCCGACCCCGGTGACGGGCTGTGGATCGCCCGGCAGCTCTGCGACCGCCTCGACATCCATCACGACCAGGACGGATGCACCGTGCAGCTGTGCTTCCCGAGCGCACGCGCCGAGGAGCTCCGGCAGAGCCGGAAGTACTGAGGTTTGGCTTTCCCCGAGATCGGGGTATGGTAGGCGGCATACAGACGTGTGCCTAAGACGCAGGCACCCCTGAAGGAATCACAGGCTTGTCATGCCTATCTCCTCCCAGAGGTGTGCCGTGAATATTGCGTTCGTCTCTTCCGAAGCCCTCGCTCCTGCCCAGGACGAGTCCGACCTCGCCGCCCAGCGTGCCCACCTGCTGGCCATGGCGCGCGAGCTCGGCCGCGAGCACAAGGTCACGATCTACACCCGGAAGAACTCCGAGAGCGGCAAGGACCGGGTCCGCGTGGCGCAGGGCGTCACCGTCGAGCACCTGCCCGCCGGCCCCGCCACCGAGCTTCCCGAAGACGGCGTGCTGCCCTACCTGTCCGACCTGGGCGACCAGCTGATGCGCCGCTGGGGACAGGACCGGCCGGATGTGATCCACGCGCACTCCTGGACCGGCGGCCTGGCCGCCATCGCCGGCGCGAACGGGCTGAACGTCCCCTTCACCCAGACCTTCGGCAGCGAGCACGCCCACGACGCCAAGGACGCCAAGAAGGTGCGTCTGCAGCGGGCCATCGGCCGCCGGGCCAGCGCGGTGATCGCCGGGTGCGGTGACGAGGAGTCCTCGCTGATCCGGCTGGGCGTGCCGCGCCGCAACATCGCGGTGATCCCCTGCGGCGTCGACGTCGAGCGTTTCAAGCGCCAGGGTCCGGCCGCCGCGCGCAACGGCAGGCCGCGGCTGCTGCACGTGGGCCCGCTGACGTACGACAAGGGCGTCCACACCGCGATCCGGGCACTGGAGGGCATCCCGGACGCCGAGCTGGTCATCGCCGGTGGGCCCGCCGCCACCGAGCTGGAGCACGACGCCGACGCGCACCGCGTGATGCTGCTGGCCAAGGAGGTCGGCGTCGAGAACCGGATCACGCTGCTCGGGCACGTCCCGCACTCCTCGGTGCCCAAGCTGATGCGCAGCGCCGACGTGGTGCTGTCGCTGCCGCAGGAGGCCCCGGCCGGGGTCGTCGCACTGGAGGCCATGGCCTGCGGCGTGCCGGTCATCGCCTCGGCGGTGGGCGCCCACCTCGACTCGGTCGTGGACGGTGTGACCGGTCTGCTGGTGCCTGCCGACCGGCCGGCCCGGACCTCCCGCCTCACCCGGGAGCTCCTCGCCGACCCGACCCGCCGTACGGCTCTCGGCTTCGCCGGCGCCGACCGTGCCCGGTCCCGCTACTCGTGGGAGCGGATCAGCCAGGAGCTCGTGCACGTCTACGAGAACGCGCTGGCCGGCGTCCGCTGAGGTGTGGGCGGGCCGCCGGTGGCGGCCTGTCCCCCCGCACCGGAACCACGACGACCGGGGGCCCCGAAACGGGGCCCCCGGTCGTGTGTTCACCGCCCAGGCCCTTGTCCCGCGTTCACCACCCGGGGCCCGTAACCCGTGTTCGCCGCCCGGGTCCGTGTCCCGGGTCGGCCGTCTCCGGGGACCGGGAGTCACGGAGGTCAGCGCCGTCCACGCCGGTCCCGCAGACCGCCGTACTCCCGGGGACCGGGGTCACGGACGCCGGGAGCGCGTCCCGACGCGACGGTGGAGGACCACGCCGACGCCGCTCGCGGTCAGCAGGACGGCCCCGGCCAGGACCAGGACCACCGCGCCACCCACGGCCCCGTCGGTCCAGTCCCAGACGGCCTCGGGCACGGCGAGCGTCAGCCCGGCCACACCGCTGACGAGCAGCACCCAGGTGCGTTCACGCGCGTACAGCGCGAGGCAGGCCAGCGCGACCGCCGCGGTCAGCCAGTAGCCGAGAGCGCCGCCGTCCCACAGCAGCGGCCACTGCCCGCCGCCGAGCGCGACCGCGGCGCCCATGCCGGTGCCCAGGTCACGCGGGACGAGCCGGCCGGTGAGGGCGAGCGTCACGATGAGAGCGCCCAGGGCGACGTAGGCGAAGCCTCCGAAGACGGCGGTGGAGGAGTCCGCGGCGAGCTCGGCGACCAGGCCGGCGACTGTGGTGACGGCCAACGCCCCGCAGGTCAGCAGGCCGACGGCGGTGGGAAGCAGCGTGTACCCCGCCACCGCGACCGCCAGTCCGGCGGCGCCGCTGACCGCCTCCCGGTAGCTCTCCAGTCCGTCGGGGCCGCCGACCGCGCTTCCCGTGCAGAAGGCGGCGGCGACCGCGCCCAGCGCGGCGAGCGTGGCGGCCACCCTGCCCTCCACGACGGCCGTCCGGCCGGTCGCCGACCGTGCGGCCCGGCCCAGGCCGGCGGCCGTCCCGAGCAGCAGGACGGTGATCACCGCGAGGACGGTGATCCTGGCCGGCTGGTCCATCCGGTCCCAGCCGAGGCCGAGGAAGGCGGCGGCGCCCGCCAGCACGAGCCCTCCGCCGACGTAGGCGACGATCTCGCTCCACGGTGCCCGGCCCCCGGCTCCGTCCTGGTGTTCCCGCAGTGCCCCGGCCACCGCGCGGGCGACCGGTTCGACCTGGTCGGCGCGGAGCTCGCCGGAGTCCACCAGCCGCTCCAGTGCCCGCCGTACGGGATCAGCACTGCTCATGTCCGGAATAGTGACATAGAAGTGGATAAATCTGGATAGATAGCGCTCCTCCCCCGCGCAGTCAGAGCAGCCGGGCCGCCTTGAGGCCGAGGTGGAGCAGGAGCCGGTCCTCACCGTCGGCCAGATCCCGGCCGGTCAGCCGCTCGGCCTTGGCCAGCCGGTAGTACAGCGTCTGACGGTGCACGCCGAGCGCGGCCGCGGTCTTCTGCACATGGCCGGCGCGGTCCAGATAGCCCTCCACCGTCCTGGCCAGCTCCGGGTCACCGGCCAGGATCCCGGTTTCGGCGGCCAGCTCCCGGAGCTCCACCGGGGACATCCGGGCCAGCGCGCGGTAGATCCCGAGGCCGGACCAGGTCGCGACCGGCGCGAACGCGGGCACCCGCGCGGCCACCCGCAGCGCGTGCACGGCCTCCCGCCAGCTCCGCCACGCCTGCGCGGGGTCGGCCCGGGAGTCGCCGACGCCCGCCGCGGTGGCGTACATGGCCTGGATCCGGCAGGCCAGCTCCCAGGCCTGGCCTGCCGGGGCGAGGAGCGCCACCATCGGCTCGTCCTGGGCTCCGACGGCCGGGTCGGCGAGGATGCCGCGCGGGAGCGTCCACAGCGCGGCGACCCGGTCCGGGGAGCCGTGGACCGCGATCGCCGCGACCGGTCCGCGCAGGTCGAGCCGGGCCAGCGCCGAGGAGCGCTCCTCGGCGTCGGAGGAGAACAGCTCCCGCAGATACCTGCCCAGGTCCTCGCGGCGGCGGGCCTCCTGGGCGAGGGCCGCCGCCGCCCGGGAGACCAGACCGGCCACCGAGGCGAGGGCGTCGTCGCCGAGCGTGCCGTCGTCGAGCAGCCACAGGTAGCCGTACGTCACCTCCCGGTGCCGCAGCGGCACGCACACCCGGGCGAGCACCCGCAGGTCGGCGTCCGCCGGAATCCGGACCGGCCCGCGGGCGGTGGCGATGCCGTACCCCTCGAAGTAGGACCGCACCTCCTCGGTGGCGCGGCGGCGGAGGATGGACTCCTGACGCACCGCGTCGATGTCACCACTCTGCGCGGCGTACGCCAGGAGCTGGAACGAGCGGTCCTCCAGGGTGGCCGAAGCACCGAGCCTGGCGGCTATCTCATCGACTGTCTCCTGTAGCACCTCACCATTGTTGTGCATTTGTATGAACACTTTTGCCGCGTATCGTGGCAGATGCACATCACGCTCCGCTGAGCTGGAGTTTTAGGGTGGAAGCATGCTCGGTTCCCTACTTCTCGGCGCATCCCGGGTGCCGCTGGTCCGGCGCGCGGTGTCCGGTGTGCCGTTGACGCGCAAGGTCGTCGATCGTTTCGTCGCCGGCGAGACGACCCAGAACGCGGTCGACGCGGTCCGCAGGCTGACCTCCGCCGGCCTGACCGTCACCGTCGACCACCTGGGAGAGGAGACGAAGGACGCCGAGGCCGCCACGCAGACGGCCGACGCGTACGTCGCGCTGCTCGGCGCGCTGAGCGGACTGGGACTCGGCGACCGCGCCGAGGCGTCGGTGAAGCTCTCCGCCGTCGGCCAGGCACTCGGGTCCGACGGCGGCAAGATCGCGCTGGAGAACGCCCTGCGCATCTGCGAGGCCGCCCACGCCGTCGGCGCGAACGTGACCCTCGACATGGAGGACCACACCACGGTCGACTCCACCCTGGAGATCCTGCGGGCGCTGCGCCACGACTTCCCCGCCACCGGCGTCGCGATCCAGGCCTACCTGTTCCGCAGCGAGGCCGACTGTCGTGACCTGGCGCACGAGGGCTCGCGGGTCCGGCTGGTCAAGGGGGCCTACGCCGAGCCGGCCTCGGTGGCGCACCAGAGTAAGAACGAGGTCGACAAGGCCTACGTGCGCTGCCTGCGGATCCTCATGTCCGGCGCGGGCTACCCGATGGTGGCGACCCACGACGACCGCCTGATCTCGATCACCGAGACGCTCGCCGACCGGTTCGGACGTTCCCGGGGCGAGTACGAGTACCAGATGCTCTACGGAATCCGCACCGACAAGCAGCGGGCCCTGGCCGGGGCCGGCCACACGATGCGTGTCTACATCCCCTACGGCGACGACTGGTACGGCTACTTCATGCGCCGGCTGGCCGAACGCCCGGCGAACATCGCCTTCTTTCTTCGCGCTCTTGGAGGCAAGTGATGGATGCCATCTCCACGGTCCCGACCCCGGCCAACGAGCCGGTGCTCGGCTACGCGCCGGGCAGCGCCGAGCGCGCCGCGCTCGAGAACCGCGTCAAGGAACTGGCCGGTGCCCAGCTGGACCTGACCATGACGATCGACGGCGAGCAGCGGATGGGCGGCGGCGCCTCGATCGACGTGGTGCAGCCGCACAACCACGCATCGGTGCTGGGCCGTACGGCCGAGGCCACCGCGGGTGATGTGCGCGCCGCGATCGACGCGGCGCTGAAGGCCGCGCCCGCCTGGCGCGCTCTCCCCTTCGACGAGCGGGCCGCGGTCTTCCTGCGCGCCGCCGAGCTGCTCGCCGGGCCGTACCGGCAGACGCTGAACGGCGCGACGATCCTCGGCCAGTCCAAGTCGGCGCAGCAGGCCGAGATCGACTCCGCCTGCGAGCTGATCGACTTCCTGCGGTTCAACGTCGCCTTCGCCCGCCAGCTCTACGCCGACCAGCCGCTGTCCACGTCCGCGGCGTGGAACCGGATGGAGTACCGGCCGCTGGAGGGCTTCGTCCTGGCGATCACGCCGTTCAACTTCACCGCCATCGCCGGCAACCTGCCGACCGCGCCGGCCCTGATGGGCAACGTCGTCGTCTGGAAGCCCTCCCCCACCCAGCAGTTCGCCGCGCACTTCACCATGCGCCTGCTGGAGGAGGCCGGGCTCCCGCCGGGCGTCATCAACATGGTGACCGGCAACGGCGCCGGTGTCTCCGAGGTGGCCCTCACCCACCCCGAACTGGCCGGCATCCACTTCACCGGCTCGACCGCGACCTTCCAGCACCTGTGGGGCACGGTCGGCGCCAACATCGCCTCCTACCGGTCCTACCCGCGCCTGGTCGGCGAGACCGGCGGCAAGGACTTCGTGCTGGCCCACCCGTCGGCCGACCCCGCGGTGCTGACCACCGCGCTCATCCGCGGCGCGTTCGAGTACCAGGGGCAGAAGTGCTCGGCCGCCTCCCGCGCGTACGTCCCGCGCTCGATCTGGTCGGCCATCCGCGACGAACTGGTCGCCACCGCCGAGTCGCTGACCATCGGCGACGTGGCCGCCGACCTGTCCACCTTCATGGGTGCGGTCATCGACCACCGGGCGTTCGCCAAGCACAGGGAGGCGATCGACCGGGCCCGCTCGCTCGACTCGACCAACGTGCTGACCGGCTCCTACGACGACTCCACCGGCTACTTCGTGAAGCCGACCGTCATCGAGTCCGCCGACCCGACGGACGAGATCTTCGCCAAGGAGTACTTCGGGCCGATCCTCGGCGTGCACGTCTACGACGACGCAGACTTCGACACGGTCATGAACCAGATGGAGAACGTCTCCCAGTACGCCCTGACCGGCTCGATCATCGCCCAGGACCGCTACGCGATCGCCACGGCATCGGAGCGGCTGCGCTTCGCCGCCGGCAACTTCTACGTCAACGACAAGCCCACCGGCGCGGTCGTCGGCCAGCAGCCGTTCGGCGGCGCCCGCTCCTCGGGCACCAACGACAAGGCCGGGTCGATCCTCAACCTGATCCGCTGGGTCAACGCCCGCACGATCAAGGAGACGTTCGTCCCGCCGACCGACCACCGCTACCCGCACATGGGCTGACATTCCGCAGAGCGGCCGGCGGGAGCCCGACTTGAGGAAGTTCGGCTACCCGAGCGACGGGTAACGGCGATGCCTGGGACTCACGAATCCGAGTCCCGGGCATCGCCGTTTCTTCCCCGGCCGCTCCAGATCACGATCAGGAGCCGGTCACTGGTGTCGGCGTGGCCGCCACAGTCCAAGCACCTCGACACACCCGGCGACCAGAAGCCACTGAAGCTGACCCACCACACCGCTCGTCACGACCTACGCCAAGCTCCCCTTCCTCGCCCGTCCGGCACCATCAGTGCCGGGCTGCCATCCCCGCGCATGCGCTAGGCGGTGCTCCACTGATGATCGTCAAGGGCCATGAGCCTTCGTCACGAAGGCGGCGGCTACCGGGCTCGAGTCTGCCCGAAGGCGATCCGGTAGCTCTCATCAGGTTCCGCCCGCGACACATCCGCCGTCAGACACCGTCAGATTGATCATCATGATGGCGCCGTCGGGACGTCATCGCGGCTCGCAGACCTTGCCGTCACCATCTCGATCTTGGTACCAGTCGTACTCGGGGTCCACTCCCCTCTGGTAAGGCCCGTAGTTGTTGGCGTTCGCCTCAGCACACGTGCCGTAGTGAGGATCGGTACTCGGCGGGGGAGGCGGCGGAGGCTGTGTCGGCTTCTCCGACGAAGGATGCGGCTCTGGTGATGTTGGCGGTTCAGTTTTTTTCGGCTTTTCCGGTCTGGCTGGCTCCGTAGATTTCGCTGGCACTGTCGGCAGTGCGGGTTTCGTCGGCTCCGTCTGTTGGGATTGCTGCGGTTGGGCCGTTTCCACCTGCGCCGGTTCCGACGTCTGGATCTTGTCCACCGTCAACGTGATCGCGGTATCCGCGGCGATGGGTGTACCCGGTACATGAGACTGACCGACCACGGTCCACAAGGACGCTATGATCACCGGCTTGCCATTCGCCGCCACGACACCGACACCCCGGACACCCAGCTTCCGCAGCAGGTCCCGAGCATTCGCCCCATCTTGGCCAACGAGGTCGGGCATCAGGATCGATGCAGCCTCCTGAGAGACGGTCGCAGGCGGCAGGGTGGGCTGCGCCAGAGCCTGCGCTGGGTTGGCGCCTCCACCGGGTGATGCCGAGCCCTGTACGGCGACTCGGTCAGTACCACCGGGGTTGGGATTGGCGCCACCGAAGGGTGCTACCAGGATGCTGATCGTCACCAGCCCCAGAAGGCCCGCCCGCACAACTTTGCGTACCGGCGGGTTGTGTGCGGGACCTAGGTAGATTCGCTTGCCTATCAGCAACCATGCAGGTTCTCGGTCTTCGATCCACAGCTCCCAGCCGGGTGGTGGAGACGGCCAAGAGGGGTCAGGTCGCCATCCGGCAGGCGGGCTCCATCCCGCTGGTGGGACTGGCCAGTTGGGGGGTGGGTTGTAGCGGCGCGCCATGGAAGCCAGTTACCTTCGCTCGAATGCATATCAGATCGGGTTAAACACTGCGCAGCCAAGGCAGTCAGATCTAAAAGTGACGTCTGCGCTTCTATCCGACGTGTGACATGAGTAAACGGTTGACACTCTGGTGATGACTCAACAGCGCCGACTTTCCGGAGGCCGTTAGACCTGGAGTGAGCTTTCCCCCGTAGCCCGGACGCCGGCGGTGTGCCATCAGGCTCCCGGGACGGCTGACTCCACGCCTGTGAAGGTGAGTCGAAGTGACTTGACTGACGGCATTCTGAACGGCTCGCATGTCCATAGTGGCGTCGACTGACAGGTGACTTGAGCGAGATTTGGAGTTACAACCGAAGAGGTGCACCCGTGCGGTGATAGGCGGTTGCCCGTTCACTGACGCTTGGAGGAGCCGTACGGTGACGCAGCAATCGCTTTTCGGGCCGGAGCCAGACGCCGCCAGGGCCAAACCTCCCGGAGATCAACCACAGCGCTTGAAGGTGCTGATCCTGGTGAAGGCTGCGCCGAATCCATCCCAAACCTATGGGGAGACGGTATGCGTGGCCGGCCTTCGCGCCGACTTTCAGGCCACCGGCTGGCTTCGCCTGTACCCCATCAATTTTCGTGCGCTCGACGACCCCAACGAGTTCAAGAAGTATGACTTCGTTGACTTCGAGGCCCGGCCGGCTCGTAACGACCCTCGCTGCGAGAGCTGGCGACCTGCACTGACGACTATGAACACCGTCGGCCACCTGAGGGACTGGAAGAAGCGCGCCACCTGGGTCGAGGACCATGTCCAAGGCTCGATGTGCGACGTGCTCAACGCGGTAAGGAACGATCCACCGGCACGGTCACTGGCGGCGATCCGACCGCAGGAGATCGACGACATCATCATCGAAAACCACCCGGGGTGGAGCCAGGAGGAGCGGGCGAAGATCCAAAGTTATGTGAACCAGCTCGGTCTGTTCGACAATGCTCCTCGGCGAGCTCTGGAGGCTCCCCGTTTCAAGGCCTGGTACCGCTACCGCTGCGATTCACGGCAGTGCAAGGGGCATCGGCAGGGCCTTCTGGACTGGGAGTTCGTCCTGCATCAGCGGCGCCTCTCCGACTGGGACGAGGCTAGCGCGAAGGCCGAACTACGGGCCCGTTGGTTCGACAAGATGTGCGGGGACGACAAGGACACGGTCTTCTACATCGGGAACCAGGCCAAACGCCAGCATGTGTTCAGCGTGCTTGGCCTCTTCTACCCACCGCGTTAGAGTATGCCCGGCAGGCGCCGACGGACCTGGTCCAGCACCACCGAGCGGTGACAGCGTCGCTCGTCCGCCTCGAAGCAGAGCACGGCCACGAGGCCTTTCTGCGCCCATACCGCGATCTCATCCATCGCGGCTTCAGCCTCTGAAGAGGCGACGTGGGCCGCGTAGTTGTCCCGGGCCTCAGTGAGTTCGGCCGCCGAGCCGGCGAAGCCCGCACGGTTCCACCTGGGGTTGCCGAGCTGGGGCATGTGGACATATTCGATGCCGTTCTCGGCCATAGCGGCTGCCAGTCGCCGCTTGCTGAGACCCGGCTTGCGAGAGATCGGATTGAGGCGAACGTCGATCAGCGTTGTCAGGTCATACGCCAGCGCGTCCTTCACGACCGATTCAAGATCTCTTCCCTCGTAGCCGATACCCACAATGCCGGTGTCTTGGTCCGAGAACATGAGTGGCAGCCTCTCACACGTGTGATCGCGGTATCTCTCTACCCTTGGCCGAAGGTTGGTCACCAGTTTTCGACATGCCGTGGCCCCTCGATCGACCGCGATCGGGACGACGAGGCGCGAGGATCGTGCCCGCCGCGGCGGGATGCCGTCTGCTCCGGCAAGCGCCACCGCGTACGGCACGACCGACAGCACGAGGAAAGGCGAACATTGATTTCTTCACGTGAGATCGACCCCGCCCGGGAGCCGTGGAGTCTCGCGCGGCACTTCGCGAATCGACTGGCCGACGCCCTGGACGGCGTTCTCCGCGATGTCGTGGTGATAGGGTCCGCATCGCTCGGGGACTGGCAGGCGAACAGCGATATCGACCTCGTCTGCACGGTCGGGCGGGAGCTGGATTCACAGGCGCGTGACGCCGTCTCACCGCTGCACGGGAATTCCTGGAATGAATACGGTCACACGATCGACGCGATGTACGTGACGAGCGACGCTCTGGCCAAGGGCCCCGAAGGCATCCCGTCCGTCGTGGCGTCGGTCGCCGGAACTCTGCAGGCCGAGTCGACGGACGGACCGCTGAACTGGGTGACCTGGCTCAACATCGTGCAGTCCGGTGTGAGCGTTCCGCTCACACCGGACGGCGTGATGACGACGGTCGATCCGCAGGACAGCGGGATCCCCATCCGGGAGGAAACCCTGCGCGAAGGGGCTGTCAGGTTCTCCCGCGCGAATCTGGACGAGTACTGGCGCAACAGGGCCGACCTGTCCGAACAGATGTATCCGCAGCACAGAGCAGATCAGTCGGTACCGACGTTCGAGATCGAGTGGATGTCCCTGGGACCGGCTCGCCTGCTGGCGACCGTCCTCACCGGACGCATCGTCTCGAAGTCGGAGGGCGGGGAGCTGGCCGCCGACAGGTTCCCGGAGTTCGGCCCGCACCTTGAACGGGTGCTGGACTCCCGCAGGGGGGTGGACCCCGCAAGGACGTGGGATCGCGGCGACCTGGAGCGTTCGCTCGAACTCGCCCGCGCCTGCGTGCGACTCGGCACGGACTGACCGCACGGACTGACCGCACGGACACCCGGGGCCTGTACGGGCAGAGCGGAACAGGCTCACCGGATGGCGCACCTGCGGCGGCACAAGAGCTCCTGATGCATGTGTTCGGTGCTGCGAAGTGCGAGGGCGGCCATCGTCAGCGACGGATTGGAGGTGCCCCAGCGAGGGTGGAAGAATACGGGCCGGAAGAAGGCTCCGAGTGTTCCCAGAATGAGGCCGGGCAGCAGGGCCTGGAATACATGAGCCTTCAGAAAGCCAGAAGGCTGGGATACTTGAAGGACCAGCGGCGGCGGAAGGTTTCCCCGGCCGACGCACTCGGCGAGTCCCGGTGTGACACCTGCGTTCACAGCAGCACGCCACGTTGTCCGGCGGTGCCCCACACCGGACGGTGCGCTCGATCGATAATCACGTTGCGACGCCCCGCGGTATTCGTGACCATCGAGGCATGAGACCGCGACCGGTGATCGATCTCGGAGAGGTCGTCCTGCGGCGTTGGCGGCCGGAGGACTTCGAGACCCTGTTCCGGCTGATCGAGGAGTCACTGGATCATCTCCGCATGTGGCTGCCGTGGGCGGCCGGGCACAGCAGCCAGACCACCGCCGACACCCTGGCCCGCCACGAGCTGCGCTGGGAGCAGGGTGAGGCCTACAACTACGCGATCGTCCACCGCGGCACGGTCGTCGGCAGTTGCTCGCTGTTCGGCGGTGCGGAACCCGGCGGGTGGGAGGTCGGATACTGGCTGCATCCCGCCGCCACCGGTCACGGCCTGGCGACGGTAGCCGTCACGGCCCTGACCGAGCAGGCCTTCGCACTGCCGCAGGTGGCCTACGTCGAGATCGTTCATGATGCCGCCAACGCCGCCAGTGGCGCGGTGGCCCGGCGTGCGGGTTTCCATGAGGTCGGCCGCCGGACTCCCCAGCCGCCGCCGGCTCCCGGGGACGACGGCGTCGATGTGGTCTGGCGGCTGTCACGACCCGCGCGAAACCTGACTCGGACCGTTCCCGGCGGGCGAGGAGAACAGGCCGGGCACGAGTAGAGGTGCGGCACCGGCGGGCTCCGGTGATCGGGTGATCCGCGGGCCGGGCCGGTCACAGCGGAGCGCCGCCGAACCTGATCTCGTTCCCTTCGGGATCGCGGTAGACGGCCTTGCGCTCCGTTGGAGGAGGTCTCCCGCTCTGCGGGGACGATCCCCCGCTCGGCGATCCGCGCGACGCGCGCGTCGAAGTCGTCCACGAAGATCATGTGGATGGCGTGGCCGCCTCACACGGTGATGACGACCTTGCCCCGCGTGTGGCCCTCGCCCACGTACCTGACCGCGTCGGGGGCCTCGTCCAGCGGGTACGTCCTGCCGACGACCGGGGTGAGCCGGCCGGTCTCGATCAGCTCCGCCAGGAGACGAAGGTCCTGCTCACGCGGTATCGACATCAGCATGAGCAACCGGTGGCCCACGAACGGCGACAGCAGCACCGCCCGGAGCTGACGGTCGATGCTGCCGATCCACCGCCCGCCGCCCTCACCGCCCATGATGACGAGCGTCCCGCGCGGGGTGAGGACCCGCCGCAGCCGGGACAGCGGGCGGTTGCCCGCGATGTCGAGGATGAGGTCGTAGCGGGACGGCAGGTCGGTGAAGTCCTCGCGCGTGTAGTCGATGACGTGGTCGGCGCCGATCGAACGGACCAGGTCCGTCTTGTCCGGGCCGCACACGCCGGTGACCTCCGCGCCGAACGCCTTGGCCAGTTGCACCGCGAACGTCCCCACCCCGCCTCCGGCCCCGATGACCAGCACCTTCTGGCCCGGCTGGACCGCGCCTCGATCGCGGAGACCCTGCAGGGCCGTCTGAGCGGACACCGGTACGGCCGCCGCCTGCTCGAAGGTGAGACGGGACGGCTTCGGCGCGAACTTGTCCTGCCGCCCGCGGGCGTACTCGGCGAAGGAGCCCTCGCAGGTGCCGAACACCTCGTCCCCCGGCCGGAAGCGGGTGACGTTGCGGCCCACCGCCTCCACCCGGCCCGCCACGTCCATGCCGCGTACCCGTGTCTTCGGCGCGCGCAGCCCGAAGCCGAACAGGCGCAGCAGGTACGGCCGGCCCGTCACGAGGTGCACGACGCCCGCGTCGACGCCGGCCGCGTGCACCCGGACGAGCACGTCGTCGTCCCCGGGCACCGGCGGGTCGATGTCCCCGAGCTTCAGCACGTCGGCCGGGCCGTAGGTGTCCTGGACGATCGCCTTCATGAGTTCTCCTCAGCGCTGCCGGGGTACTGGAACACGTCGTCGAGCGGGACCCCGAACACCCGCGCGATCTGGAAGGCCATCTCCAGGGACGGCGAGTAGCGGCCCTGCTCGATGGCGATGACGGTCTGGCGGGTCACGCCGATGCGCTTGGCCAGCTCCGCCTGGGTCATCTCGCCGTGGGTGAACCGGAGGGACCGGATCGAGTTGGTGACCCTGGTCGGCTTCACCACGGCCAGAAGCCACGGCGGTAGGCGACGATCTTGGCGACGGATCCGAGGATCGCGGACAGGACGAACGCCAGGTAGAGCACGTTGGCGATCCAGAACTGGTCCACCCGGGCCATCGCCAGGACACAGGCCACGACGCCGCCGACGACGACGAACGACTGGCCGGCGTGCTCACCGAACCGGTTGATCTCCCGGTCGCGCTGGTCCCTCTGGCCCGCGTCCTGGGGGGCCATGGCCGCGGCCACGACACGGAGCACGATCCCGGCGAGGATCGCGGCGCCGATGGTCCACAGCATCGCCGGCACATAGGGCACCTCGGCGAGCGGGGTGGAGCCCGCCCGTACGAGGAGCAGGGTGAGGTACGTCGCGTAGGCGGCGGTGCTGACCCCCGCCATGATCCACGCGAGCTTCTCTTCGAACGGCATGCCATGAATGTAAAGCAACGTGGACACGATGTCTAATTTTCTTTACATCAAACGACGCGACTCACGGCCGACGAATCGTGCCGGGCACACGTGCCGTACGCCGGCCGCCGCGGGCCGGCGGACCATTTCGATCACGACGATGAGCGCGAAGCCCATGCCGAACATCTTCCCGCCGCTCCGGCCACCGGCGACTCCGGGTTCAGCGCCGGTGGCCCTGCCCGGCGGCCAGGAACCACACGACGACGACGGCGAGCAGGGCGACGGCCGCGGCCACCCGGAAGGCCAGAGCGGCGATCGGGTTGAGCGGGGCACCCGAGTTCACATATACGAAGACTGTTCCAAAAACTGCGCCGATCAACATAGCGGTCATCCGTTGCATGGAAAGCACCGTACAAGCGGCTTGATCCGAAGGGCGGGAACGACCAGAACGAGCCCTCTCCCGGCGGGTCAGCCCCGCCCGGGAACCTCCATCTCCCCGAGGAGGGACCAGTCGTCCTGCAGGATCGTCGCGTTGACGATTCGGGGCGTCTCGGCGAGATGCGGCGGGAGCGTCCGCTGCGCCTGCTTGAAGTGCTCGGACCGCACGTGCTCCGCCCCGGCGTCGGCGTCGCGGAAAGCCTCGACCAGGACGTACTCGGACGGGTCGTCGACGCTGCGGGACCAGTCGAACCACAGGCAGCCCGGCTCGGCGCGGGTCGCCCGGGTGAACTCCCCGGTGATCTCGGGCCACCGGTCGGCGTGCTCCGGCAGCACCCGGAACTTCGCGGTAATGAAGATCATTTGTTTCCTCTTCGCAGATGGATGGTGGGGGTGCACCCCCACACGGCCCGCCGACGATGCTAACGACTGCCCCGCCCACCCGGTGTGAGGCGGGTGGGCGGGATGGGGATTCAGGAGTAGGCGGCCACCATGCCGACGACGACCCCGACGAGTGAGACGGCCACCAGGAGACCACCGAAGGCCACCGCGGCGCGGCGGCCCCGGCGCACCCCGAAGACGTACATGACCACGTACGGCAGGAAGGCGAACACGCCGACGCCGAGGAACGGCAGGGTCAGCGCGGCGAGGATCCCCGGGGTGCCGGTGGGCACCGCGCGGTCGCCCTCGGGAGTGAGCCGGGCCCGTTTGACGTCACCGGCGGAGGAGTCGGGCGAGGCGTCGACCGGGATCGCCGCTCCCCCTCCGTCTGGCGTGAAACTGCCCTTGCAGTCGTAGCGGCCCTCGCCCAGGTCCTCGCACGAGACGACGGTGAGGGTGCCGGGGGTGCCGACGGAGCCGGTCGCCAGCTTCAGGTCGGACACCGCGGACACGAAGGGCAGCACGCCCAGGCCCACCCAGAGCAGCAGCAGTATCGTCATGCCGATCGGGCCCGGCGTGCGGCCGGGGCCGGGGCGCGGCCCCGGCTGGAAGGCGCGGGCGAGGTTCTCCAGCGCGTCGCTCATGGGAACGTCACGGCGCCTTCCGTGCCGCCCTGGCCTCCGCCTCCTCGGCGTCGAGCTTGGCGGCCTCCTCCGGGGTCGGCGCGGTGCCGCCGAGGTGGCGGGGCTGCCACCACACGCCCGGCGGGATCTCCGGGTAGCCCCGCTGGGCCTCGTCGAGCATCGTGCTCATCCGCCCGCGCAGGTCCGTGGTGACGGCGTCGTAGTCGTCGCCGCGCTTGGGGGTCATCGGCTCGCCGACGACGATGGTGATCGGCACGTGCCGCTGGAGCAGCCTGCGGGGACGGCCCTTGGTCCACAGCCGCTGGGTGCCCCAGAGTGCGATCGGGATCATCGGGACGTTCGCGGCGACGGCCATCCGGACCGCACCGTTCTTGATCTCCTTGACGGTGAAGGACCGGCTGATCGTGGCCTCGGCGAACACGCCCACGACCTCGCCGCCGCGGAGCGCCTTCAGCGCCGCGCCGAACGCGGCGGCGCCGGCCGCGCGGTCGACCGGGATGTGGTGCATGCCGCGCATCAGCGGACCGGAGATCCTGTGGTCGAAGACCTCCTTCTTGGCCATGAAGCGCACCAGGCGCCCGGCGGGACGCGCGGCCAGGCCCGCGAAGATGAAGTCGAGATAGCTGATGTGGTTGCTGACCAGCACGGCTCCGCCGGTACGCGGGATACGGTCGGCACCCTCGATGCGGATCTTGAGGTCCAGCGCGCGGAACATGGTCAACGCCGCCCCGATGACCGGGGGGTACACGATCTCAGCCATGGCTGAACCGTACCCCAGCCCTCCGCCCCCCGGCCCCTCCCGCCCGCCCCCTTCCTGACCGGCCGCCCGCCGTGCGGGAGAAGGGTCGTCCGGGAGACGCGGGCCCGGACCCGTGTCTCAGTGACCCCGGAACGCCTCCTGAAGCCACCATGAGCCGCCGGAGCGGCTCACCAGGGCGTGGACCAGGAGCGGACGGTCGCGGGGCCCGTCCAGCCAGCCGGCCACCGCGGCGAGGTCCTCCCGGTCCCGTACGGTGACCGCCCGGCAGCCGAAGCCCCGGGCGATGGCCGCGATGTCGGCGGGCGGGAAGGTCACGGTGGCCAAGGGGTGCCCGTCCGGGCCGAAGTGGTGCACCTCGGCACCGTACGCCTCGTCGTCGTAGACCACGATCACCATCGGAAGGCCGAGCCGGACGACGGTCTCCAGCTCCGCGACGCCCATCAGCGCGCCGCCGTCACCCAGCGCGGCCACCGGGAGCCGGTCCGGGCGGGCCAGGGCCGCCCCGACCGCGGTGGCCAGACCGAGGCCGATCGACTGGAACGACTGCGTGAAGCAGAAGCCCTCCTCGTCCGGGACATCGAGGAACATTGACGGATATCCCATGAAATTTCCGGAATCGACGGAGACAACGCGTTCCGCGGGGAGCAGGTCGTCCAGCCCGATCGTCAGGGTGCGCGGGTCGATCCTGCCCGCGCCGCCCTCGTCGGCGTAGGGCACGTCCCGCCACCGGACCTCCGCCGCGATCCGGCGGGCCAGCTCCGCCGAACGGTATCCGAGCCGCTCCCCCGAACCGGGCCGCTCCCACGGCCCGAACTGCTCCTCCGGCCCGGATCGTTCCTTCGGCCCGAACTGCTCCTCCAGCCCGGACCGTTCCCCCGGCCCGCCCCCGGAGTCCCGGTCCGCGGCGTGCGGGCCGCCGCCGGGGGCGTACGGCCCGTCGTCGAGCAGGCCGGTGACCGCCCGGGCGGTGCGGGCGACGTCACCGGTGACGCCGAGACTGATCGGGCGGTGCGCGCCGAGGGCGTCGTCGTCCAGGTCGACCTGGACGACGACGGTGTCCGGGCCGATCAGCGTGCCGTGGCGGGTGGTCCACATGTTGAGCGCGCAGCCCCAGCCCACGAGCACGTCGGCGCCACGGATCAGCTCGGCGGCGAGCGGTGAGGCGAAGCCGCCGCTGACGTCCAGGTCCCACGGGCTGCCCCGGAACAGGCCCTTGGCGACCGCGGACGTCGCCAGCAGCGCGCCGGTCCGGCCGGCCAGTTCCTCCAGCTCGCGCCGGGCACCGCGCGCTCCCCGCCCGGCCACGAAGACCGGGCGGCGCGCTCCCGCGAGGAGCGCCGCGAGCCGGGCCGCCTCCGTGCCCGGGGGCTCCGCCGGCGGCCGGTCCGCCTCTCCGCCGGAGCCGCCCTCCGCCGCGACCGGCGTCCCCGGCACGCCCACCGCCGCAGGCGCCGGATCCGGTCCGGATCCCCCGGCGACACCCGGCGCACGGACGGCGGGGACGGACCGGGACTGCACGTCCAGGGGCAGATTGAGCAGGACGGTGCGGCGGCCGTCACGGGCGGTGCGGAACGCCTCCACCGTCTCGGCCACGGCGGTCTCGGCGGAGGTGACGCGCAGGGAGCGCGCACCCACCGCCTCGGCGAGCGCGGCCTGGTCGACGAAGAAGTTGGAGCGGCGCTCGGTCGTCTCGCCGGCGAGCACCACGAGCGGGGTGCGGCTCTTGGCCGCCTCGGCGATGCCGGTCATCGCGTTGGTCAGGCCGGGCCCCTGGTGCACGGTGAGCACGCCGACCCGCCCGCTCAGCCGCGCGTAGGCGTCGGCCATGGTCGCCGCGCCGCCCTCGTGGCGCGCGGCGACGTAGCGCACGCCGTGCGCGACCATGGCGTTGGTCACGTGGAAGTTGCCGCTGCCGACCACCCCGAAGGCGGTCTCGACCCCGAGGGAGGCGAGGGCCCGGCCCACCGCCTCGGCGACGTTCACCGCTCGACCAGGGCCAGCACCCGCACCGGGCTGCCGGAGCCGCCGACGATGGGGAGCGGCGGGGCGACGACCACCGCGCCGACGGCCGGGAGGCGGTCGAGGTTGCGCAGCTGGGTCAGACCGTACTTCCCGGCGCCCAGCAGGAACGAGTGGCACGGGAAGGCCGGGTCGAACCCGTGCGCGGCGCCCGCGTCGGTGCCCACGGTCTCCACGCCCAGCCCGGCGATCGGCGTCTCCTCCGCCAGCCACCTGGCGCACTCGACCGACACGCCGGGCGTGTGCGGGCCCGTCTCGTCGGCGTTCAGGAAGCGCTCCTGGTCGTGGGCGTAGGCGTCCCAGCCGGTGCGGTAGAGCAGCCACCCGCCCTCGGGCAGCGGCCCGTTGGCCTCCTCCCACGCCCTGACGTGCTCGACCCGGAGCAGGAAGTCGGGGTCCTCGGCCGCCTCCGCGGCGAAGTCGAGCACCACGGCCGGGGCGATCAGGCGGCCGACCGGCACCTGCGAGACGTCCTCGCCCTCCTTGGCGGTGACCCAGTGGACCGGTGCGTCGAAGTGCGTTCCCGTGTGCTCGCCGGTCTCGAAGTCGTTCCAGTACCAGGCGGGGCCGCGGTCGTCGTACCGGCTGATCTCCTTCAACGTGAACGGCACGGTGTTGCCGAACGGTTCGGGCAGCCGCAGGATCGGCGTCTGCGACGACAGCGGCGCGGTGAGGTCGACGACCTCGATCCCGCCGTCACGGATGCTCCGCACCAGATCCCGCAACACCGACATGACGCCTCCCACCTCCGGCACCGGAAAACGGCCTGGCCAGATCCTCCTACAGCGTCGCGGTCACCGCCACCTCCACGGGCCCGGCACGGGGGCGGTTCTCCGGCCGAAGAGCCCGGCCGGTGTCCGTCGGCGGTTCTCCGGCCGAAGGGCCCGGCCGGTGTCCGTCGGCGCCGGTGCTTGCCATCTCCGGCGAACAGAGCGACGTTGGGAGACGTGAAGAAGCTCATCAACGGTGTCGAGTCGGTCGTGCCCGACGCGCTGCGCGGCATCGCGGCCGCCCATCCCGGGCTGCGGGTGGACGTGGAGAACCAGATCGTGTTCCGGGACTCGGGGCCCCGCCCCGGCAAGGTGGGCCTGGTGTCGGGCGGCGGTTCCGGGCACGAGCCGCTGCACGCCGGATTCGTCGGGTACGGGATGCTCGACGCGGCCTGCCCCGGTGAGATCTTCACCTCTCCCGTGCCCGACCAGATGATCGAGGCCACCACGGCGGTGGACGGCGGGGCCGGTGTCCTGCACATCGTGAAGAACTACACCGGTGACGTGCTGAACTTCCAGCTGGCCGCCGAGCTGAGCGCCGAGGAGGGGGTGGAGGTGGCGAGCGTGCTGGTCGACGACGACGTGGCCGTGCGCGACTCCCTGCACACCGCCGGACGCCGGGGGACCGGCGCCACCGTCTTCGTCGAGAAGATCGCCGGTGCGGCGGCCGAGAGCGGTGCCCCGCTGGCCGAGGTCGCGCGGGTGGCCGGAACGGTCAACGCCCGCAGCCGCTCCTTCGGGGTGGCGCTCAGCGCCTGCACCACCCCGGCCGCGGGCAGGCCCACCTTCGCACTGGGCGACACCGAGGTCGAGCTGGGCATCGGCATCCACGGCGAACCCGGCCGGGCCCGCTCGGCCATGCGACCGGCCGCGGAACTGGTCCGGGTGGCGATGGACGCCCTCCACGAGGACCTGCCGCTCTCCGGCGACGTCCTGGTCATGGTGAACGGCATGGGCGCCACCCCGCTGATCGAGCTGTACGTCGCCTTCGCCGAGGTCTCGGCCTACCTCGCGGAGAAGGGCGTGACGGCGGCCAGGAGCCTGGTCGGTGACTACGTCACCAGCCTCGACATGCAGGGATTCTCGATCACGGTCTGCCTGCTGGACGACGAGCTCGTCCGCCTGTGGGACGCGCCCGTGGAGACACCCGCCCTGCGCTGGGGCCGTTGAGATGGCCACCGGGTTTGAGATGGACACCGCGTTCTTCGCCGCCTGGATCGAGGAGAGTGCCCGGTCCGTCGCCGCCGGAAAGGAGCGGCTGACCGACCTGGACGCCGCGATCGGCGACGCCGACCACGGGAGCAACCTCGACCGGGGCTTCACCGCGGTCGTCCGGGCTCTCGCCGTCAAGGAGCCGGACACCCCCGCCGCACTGCTGACCGTGGTGGGCACGACGCTGATCCGCAAGGTCGGCGGCGCCTCCGGCCCGCTGTACGGTACCGCGTTCCGGGAGATGGGCAGGGCACTGGGCGACCTGGGCGACACCGCCGAGGTGTCCCCCGGCGAGCTGTGCGCCGCCCTGGAAGCCGGGCTGGCCGGAGTCCGGAGGCTCGGATCCGCGGCGGAGGGCGACAAGACCATGGTCGACGCCCTCGCCCCCGCGGTGCGGGCGCTCCGGCGGGCCCTGGAGGAGGGCTCGGAACCCCGGGAGGCGGCGGCCGCCGCCGCGGCGGCGGCCCGCGAGGGGGCGGAGGCCACGATCCCGATGCGGGCCCGCCGGGGGCGGGCCAGCTACCTGGGCGAACGCAGCGTGGGTCACGAGGACCCCGGTGCCGCCTCCACCGCGCTCATCCTCACCGCCCTGCACACGGTGGCGGCGCGATGACCCGGCACCCGCGTCCACCGGGCACCGCCCGCGTTCGCGACGCCCTCGCCCGGCGGGAGGGGACGCGGCGGTGGTAGGGATCGTCCTCATCTCGCACAGCGGCCCGCTCGCGGCGGAGGTCGCGCTGCTGGCCGCGCAACTGGGCGGCGCGGGCGTTCCGCTGGCGGCCGCGGGAGGCGCCGAGGACGGCGGCCTCGGCACCAGCCCCGACCTGGTGGCCGCGGCGATCGAGGAGGTGGACCGGGGGGACGGGGTGATCCTCATCCCCGACCTGGGGAGCTCGGTGCTCACCGCTCGGCTCTTCGAGGAGGAGCGCGTGGTGATCGCCGACGTGCCGTTCGTGGAGGGGGCGATCGCGGCCGCGGTGTCCGCGGGCGCGGACAGCCCGCTGGAGGCCGTCCTGGCGGCGGCGGAGGAGGCCAGGACCTTCCGCAAGCTCTGACCCGCGGGCCGGGCCGAAGCCGTGGCTCAGGCGGTCCTCCGGGGCGGGCCGGAGCCGCGGGCCGGACCAGAGTCGCAGGGCGGACCGGAGTCACGGCTCGGGCGGTCCTTCAGACCGGGCAGGGGAAGGCGGCCCCGCCCTCGACGGGGGCGGGGCACCGGCGCGGCGTACCGGTCAGCGGGTGGCCAGAAGACCGTCCAGCAGCCCGATGACGGCCTGGACCGGCGGGGGCGTGGCGCCGAACTCCACGTCGGTGCCGCTGACGGAGTCCATCACGGTGACCGAGGTCTGCGGCAGCCCCCAGCGGTCGCCGCCGTCGTGGCCCACGCCGACCTCGATGCCGGAGAAGGTGATGTACTCCCAGTTCTTCAGGTCCCTTCTCAGCGCCTCGTGGCCGCGCGAGGTGGCCCACTCGGCGACGGCGGTCAGGATGCCGCCGAGCACGTTCTCGCGCTCCTTCAGGTCGCCGTACTGGAGTTCCTCGATCTGGCGGTCCAGTTCGGCGCGCTGGGCGAGGAGGGCGTTGATATCGGTCATGGGGGGAGGGCCTTTCGGGAACGTGGAACGTGTGCGGTCGGGAACGGCGGGCTCTCTGCGAGATCGTTCCAACCGGGACGCGGTCACCGCCCGGGCAGGACCCCACCGCCCCCGCGACCCGCCGAAAGCTTCACCGATCACCAGATGGGACGTTGCCATCAGGCGATCACATAATGGTGCCGTACCACCCCACTCGCCGTCGATCCATTGACATCACCTCATATCCGGAATTCGGCGATTCCACGGTCCTGGAACGACGGTCCTGGAACGACGCGGGTGAGACGCCCGGGGGTACGCGGCCCTGGAACGTCTCGCGGAACGGGCCGCCGCGCCGGATCCCGCCTGACAAGTCCGTCTCCGCGCCGACCGGCGACGGGGCGGGGCGCTTTCCGGCCCGCCCGTACCGGGCTACCCATGTGCGGCTCAGGGAGCACTGGCCCTTCCTCACACCCGCGTGATCTCGATCGCCAGAACACCCAGGGCTTCCTTCTCCGGGCCGTAGATGCGGCGGATGTTGGCCAGCTGCTCCTCACGTGGGCTGTCCGGGTTGACGTTGGCCGGCCCCTCGGTGTCGAGCATCTCCTCGAATGAGGTGTAGCGAGCCACCCGCTTCACCTGTACCAAGCACTCGTCGGTACCGCAGGCGAAGCGGATGTACTGACCGGCGGCGAGGTTGCGCAGGTTGGCGTACTGCACGCGGACCTCGATCGCCTTACGGCCGGAGACCACCAGGTCGAAGTAGCGCCGGTAGAGGTTCATGTGACGGGCACGGGGCGGACTGGTCGGGGTGACGGTGCGGGCGCTCATAAGGCGGTCGACCTCCAAGGTCGTGTAGGAGCGGTAGAAGTGCTTGGGGTCGGACAGCATGAGCCGGACGAGCCAGACCATCGCGTCCACGTAGTCGTCGATGCTGCCGTTCCACTCGGTGGCGTTCAGCATCCACGGCTGCGCGCCGGGCGGCGGGGCGACCTTGTTGTCTCGGATCAGAGACTTCGACAGCTTGGCCCCGGTGTCGGTCAGGATCATCGGAGTGAAGATGCGCGCCGGCGGGTGGATGCCGTGCAGGGCAGCGAATGCGGTGTCGACGAGCTGGCAGCCGGGCGCCCAGTCGCCGCCCTTGACCATCACGGGCAGGGTGGCGGCCTCGCCGGCCAGGACGCGCTCCTTGACCAGGTTGCGGTACAGGGTGGCCAGGTCGATGTAGGCGTTGTCCTCGGGGATCACGGTGACTTCGTAGTCGCCGTGGTCGGTGCAGACCGCGGTGAGCGTCGCCGAGGCGTCACCGATATGGATCAGCCTGGTCCGCTCAGCGCGTTTCTCGGCCCATCCGCAGGCCGGGCAGGGCAGGCGCAGGTGCACGACGCCGTGGGAGGGTGACAGCGGCCAGCGGATGGCGTCCAGGTGGCGCAGGGTGCGCAGGAACTCCGCGCGGAACGCTGGGGTGGTCTGCTGCTCGGTGTAGGTCTCGATCTAGTAGTCGATGCCGGTGGCGTCGGCCAGGGAGTCGAAGAACGCCCGGTAGTTCTTGTCGATCATGTCGTTCACGCCGTCGGCGCCGAGGGCGTGGTGATAGGTGACCTGGTAGGCGTGGTGGGTTTCCGGGTCGAGTTGAACGTCGTAGGGGGCGTTGTCCAGGGCGCCGAAGCGCACCACGGCCTCGACGGCGAAGGCGCGGCGGGCGGTGGCGGCCAGCAGGAACGCGGCCGTCTGGACCAGGGAGGTGCCCAGGTGCGGGGTGCCGTTGATCTGCGTACCGACGCAGAACGCGACCAGGGCCGGCCGACGGGCCTGGATCTGCGGGCGGATCATGTCGATCGCCCGGACCATGGCGTTGGCGGTGACGTTGTTCGGCGAGACGAGCGAGATGGAGTTCATGGCTCTCCTCGGACACGGGTCATAAGGGGACGGGGAGGTTGGCGATGATGAAGTCGACGCGCGCGGCGGCGTCGTCGGCGGGCACGAAGATGGGCTGGTATCCGGCGTCGTAGTAGCCCTGGATGATGAGCTGGTGGACGCGGGCGATCTCGCGTTCCTTGGCCCAGACCAGGTCATCGGCGCTGGTGAAGTTGTCCAGCGGGTCCAAGGCGAACACCCGGTCGTAGCGGTAAGCGCGGCTGGCCTCCTCCAGTTCCGGGTACGGGCTGAGACCGAAGAAGCGGTCCCAGCCGTAGCCGTCGGGGATGCCGCGGTTGTAGAAGCGGGGGCCGTGCTTGTGGGAGCTGTACTCGGAGATGAAGCCGGCGAGGACCTCGCGGGAGTACTCCCGCCGGTCGCCGACCTGTAGGTGTCGGCCGAGGCGTTCCCGGTGGGCGCGGTAGATCTCCCGGGCGATCTCTCCGTCCGAGCAGGGGATCCCCCGCTCGTGCAGGCAGGTGAAGAGGCTGTCCTTACCGGTGGAGGGGCCGCCGGTGATGACGTAGCGGCGCGGGGCTGACGTCGTGGGAGGGGTCACGATGCCGTCCTTTCGGTCGTGCTGGTGGTGCTGATCGCGGTGTGCCAGACGTCGCGGTCTGCGGCGTCGACCCGGGCCAGGAAGTCCTCCCGGGTGGCGGCGAGGTGCGCGGCGGCCGACAGGTGATCGATCACGTCGTCGGGCAGCGGCGGGATCCATCCGGCCAATCGGGCCATGCCGCGCGGGGTGAGGGTGGTCTCGGCGTGCAGGAGCGCATCGCCGTAGGCGGTGCGGTAATCGTCGGCCGCGGCCAGCACCTGCGCGTAACGCCACATCGTGGTCTCGGCCGCGCGTCGGCGGTCAGAGGCGGGGGCGTCCATGCTGATCAGCCGGGCCAGGTCGAGCAGCTCGGCACGCAGCGCGTAGATCGCCGCCCACAAGGTGGACAGCATCCGCTCGTGTTCGACTGCTTCCCAGGCGAAGACGTCGGCGGGCAGGTGCAGCGGTCCGCGGCTGGCCGCGGTCAGCATCGGCGGTGCGACGTGGACGGCGGTGACCTCCTCGGAGTCGGCTGCGAGCATGTCGGCCAGGAGCCGGCACAGCCGCGGCTCGACACGCTTGCGGAAGTGGTGGACCTCATAGCCGGCGGCCTGCGCCGCTGCGGCCCTGCGGTCGGTCAATGAGGCTCCGGCCGTCCCTGGTGAGGCTCCGAACAGGATCCGGGCCGCGTCGGCAAGGTCGTGCTTGAGCTGGGCGAGCTGCCAGCGCAGCACCCCGTCCAGGGCACGGGCCCGGCTCGCCGTGCTGCGCGGGTCGGTGGCGCGTAGAGCGACCCCGGAAAGAGCCAGCAGGGCCGGCGCGGTGAGAGTGGAGGGCACCGGTAGGCCGGTGTGGAGGAAAGATCGCAGCTCGGTGGCGATGTCAGAGGGCTGCGGATCGGGTGGCGGCATGGGGTTCCACCTCCTTGTGAGGACGATGCCCAGTAAATGCCCAGTTGCAATGCCCACGATATGCCCAGCCCTGGAGAATCGCAGCCTTCCGCTGTCGCGATTTTGAGGATCTTCCCGGAAGCGCCAGCCGTTGGCGGTGCCCCGCCACCCCTGACGGGGCACCGCCAACGGCTGGCGCTCGACGACGTCTCGCCTGGATGCCATCCAGCCGCGTCTGCCCCCCCCGCTGGCGGTCCCTGGTCTGCGCACCATCGCCCGCGGGGAGTTGGAAAGCGCGACGACACGGCACGGGGGCGTCCGGGCCGCCGCGCCGGCTCATGAGGTGAAGGTGTCCACGGCCCGCGTCCGTTGCACCAGTTCCACCTGGATGGCCAGCTCCTGCGCGAGTTCCTCGGCCGAGGAGCGCAGGAGCGTCTCGCACACGCCGCCGTCCTCACCGGCGGCAACCGCGGGCGACGTCACCCGGTTGGTGCCGCTGTTGCAGGCCGTCCCGCCGGTGCGCGGCAAGCGCGGCCGCCCGCGTCGGCGCCCCGAGGTCGTCCCAGGTGATCGCGGCTACGACCACGACAAGCACCGCAGGCAGGTTCGTGCCCTCGGCATTCGCCCGCTGATCGCCCGCCGCGGCACCGAACACGGCTCCGGTCTGGGCACACAGCGCCGGGTGGTGGAGCAGGCCTTCGCCTTGCTGCACCACTTCCGCCGGCTGCGGATCCGCCGGGAGGTCCGCGCCGACATCCATGAGGCCTTCCTCAAGCTTGGGTGCGCGTTGATCTGCTGGCGCCGCCTCAGCTCATTGTGTTAGCAGCTCTTAAGGAGTAGCCGGGCGAGCGATGATTCGAGACCGGACAGCAAGAGCCCCGACCCGAGAAGGGGCGGGGCTCTTGCGTCTCAGGGCACACGGCGGGCACACCACCCCCAGACGACCTGAGATCAAACGAGATCCAGCAGGACAAGAAACCCCAGCTCAGACGGGGTAGGGCGGGAGTCTCCGCAGGCCGGAGACCCCCTTTCCTACTTGTGCCGGAAGTAGACGAACAGCCGGCCGTGGTTCTTGGAGTCCTTGTCGATGCGGTGGTAGAGGGCCTTGATCTCCTTCTGCTCCAGGAAACGCAGGACCTTCTTCTTGAGCTGGCCGGAGCCCTTGCCCGGGATGATCTCGACTTCGGTGGCCCGCTTCCTGATGGCCTCGTCGACGACGTCCCGCAGTGCTTTGTCGATCTCTCCGCCCCGGTTGTAGATGGGGTGCAGATCCAGCTTGAGCTTCACCAGGCCTCCCGCGCGTCACCTGGGGTCAGTGTACGCATCGCCGCCGTCCGCAACGCGATGGTAGTTGCCACCAAGTCGCAATAAGGTTATGTTCCGGGTGGTTTTGTCGATTTTTGGAAGGGGTCAAATGAGGCTGGCTCGACGCCTGGCCACCCTGTCCGCCGTGTTCGGCCTGCTCACGGCAGCCTGTTCCGCACCGACCACCGGCACCCCCGCCCCCGGCGACGCCTTCGTGATCGGTCTCAGCTCCGAGTTCGACACCCTCAACCCGGTGATGGGCTACTCCCCCGACGGGGGGTCGCTGATCTACGAGGGCCTGATGAGCCGCGAACCCGACCTGTCGATGAAACCGGCGCTGGCCGCGACGGCGCCGGTGACCTCCGCCGACGGCAAGACCGTCACCTTCACCCTGCGCGAGGGTGTGAAGTTCCACGACGGCAGGCCGGTCACCGCCGCCGACGTGGAGTACACCTACGAGGCGCTGCTGGAGGAGGCCAACAACTCCCCCATCCGGGGCGACTACACGGCGATCGAGGAGGTCGCCGCACCGGACGCCAAGACGGTGGTCTTCACGCTGAAGCACCCGTACGCCCCGCTCGTGCAGCGCACCACGCTCGGTGTCGTGCCCAAGGGCAGTCCGCTGACGGGTGACCCGCCGCCCGGCGCCGGGCCCTACCGGTTCGTGTCGCGGACGCCCGGCGACAAGATCGTGCTGGAGGGGAACCGGGGCTACTGGGCCGGTGCCCCGGCCATCACCCGGCTGGTCCTGGCCTTCGCCGAGGACGACAACGTCCGGGCGGCGCGGATGTCGGCCGGGGAGTTCGACGCCACGATCCTCCCGCCCAAGGCCGCGGCCCGGTTCGACGGACAGCCGGACATCACGGTCCACCGGGTGCCCAGCGCCGACTACCGCGGCATCATGTTCCCGCTGAAGCAGCCGGTCACCGGTGACCGGACGATCCGCAGGGCGTTGAGCCTGGCCATCGACCGCGGCGCGATGGTGGACACCATCCTCGCCGGGGCGGGCCGGCCCGCCTTCGGGCCCGTCTCCCCCGACACCGCCTGGCACAATCCCGAGGTGACCGGTCCGGCCGCGGGCGACCCCGAGGCGGCGAGGAAGCTCCTGCAGGACGCCGGGTGGAAGGCCGGCGACGACGGCATCCGGGTCAAGGACGGCAGGCGGGCCGAGTTCTCCCTGATGTACCCGGCCGGTGACACGCTCCGCAAGGAGCTCGCGCTGGCGGTGGCCTCCGACGCCCGGAAGGTCGGCGTCGACGTGCGGCTCGCCGGGCTCGACTGGGACGCGATCGAGCCGCGCATGTCCGAGGACGCTCTGATCATGGGCTGGGGCAGCCCGTACGACCCCGACTACGTCAACTACGAGCTCTTCCACTCCGCCTACGCGGGCAAGGGCTTCTTCAACCCGGGCGGGTACGCCAACCCGAAGGTGGACGAACTGCTGGAGACCGGCCGCGCCTCCGGCGACGAGGCCGTCCGCAGGCAGGTGTACCGCGACTTCCAGAAGATCGTGCACGACGACGAGGTGTGGACGTACCTCGTCTTCCTCAAGCACGTCTACGTGATCCGCGGCAACCCCGCCGGCGTCCGGCCCGGGGTGGACGCCCACGAGCACGCCACCGGCGGCCTGTTCCGCGACATCCACACCTGGAGGCCCGCGTCGTGAAACCGGCCACGTCCTCCGGGGAGCACGTCCCCGGCGGCACGGAGAGCGGGCTCCCCTCCGCTCCCGGCGCACCCGGGCTCCTCCGCACCGTCCCGGCCGAACCCCTCGGCGCCGTCCCCGCCGGACCCGGCGTCCCCGGTGCGCCGGAGCCCCTCCCCTCCCCCGGCGGCGCCGGCGGGGGAGGGCGGCCCTCCTCCGGCGGCCTGGGGGCGGTGGTCCTGCGCCTGGTGGCCTGGCGGCTGGCGTTCGCCGTGCCGTTGCTGATCGCGGTGACCGCCGGCATGTTCGCCCTGGCCAAGGCGTCCCCGTTCGACCCGGTCCGCCAGTACCTGGGGGATCGGGCGACGGTCACCGACCCCGAGGTGGTCGAGCGGATCCGGGCCAACTGGGGCCTCGACCGGCCCGTCCTGGAGCAGTACGCGACCTGGGTGGGCAACCTGTTCCGCGGCGACCTGGGCGACTCGCGCTCGCTGCATCTGCCGGTGACCCAGGTCATCGCCGAACGCCTGCCGTGGACCCTGCTCGCCACCTCGGCGGCGATCGTCCTCATGCTGGCCGGGAGCCTGCTGGTGGGCACGCTCGCGGCGTGGCGCGAGGGCTCGTGGGCGGACCGGCTGATCACCGGTGGCGCGTTCGCCAACGAGGCGGCCCCGGTGTTCTGGCTCGGTCTGCTGGCCGTGTGGGTGTTCTCGGTTCAGTTCGGCTGGCTGCCCGCGGGCGGCCTGACCAGCGCCGGGTCGTCGACCGTGGAGGCCGGGGACGTGGCCGCGCACATGATCCTGCCGGTGACGGTTCTGGCGGTCTCCCAGTCGTCGTGGCTCGTGCTGTACGTCCGGGAGTCGGTCATCGGCACCCTGCGCGAGGACTTCGTCGTGGGTGCCCGTGCCCGCGGCCTGCGCGAGCGGACGGTGGTCGTCCGGCACGCGCTGCGCTCGGCGCTGCTGCCCTTCCTGACCCTCCTCGGCGCGCGGGTGCCCGAGCTGGTCACCGGGGCGATCCTGGTGGAGACCGTCTTCTCCTGGCCGGGGGTCGCCTCGGCCTCGGTGCAGGCGGCCCTGGCCGTGGACTTCCCGCTGCTGGCCGCGCTCACCCTGCTGGGCACCCTGGCGGTGGTCTGCGGGAACCTGCTGGCCGACGTGGCGTACACGGTCGCCGACCCGCGCGTGCGAACCCTGGGGGTGGGCTGAGATGCGGTGGTGGACCGAGGCTCCGCGTACGGCGCGACTGGCCGCGGTGACGCTGGTCCTGCTGGGCCTGGCCGTGCTGCTGGTGCCGCCGTTCGCCCGGCTCGACCAGCAACTGGTCGAGCTGCGCTCGGCGGGGCTGCCGCCGTCCCTCGCGCACCCGTTCGGCACCGACCAGGTGGGCCGGGACGTGCTGTTGCGCTCCGTCTACGGCCTGCGCGTGTCGTTCCTGGTGGGCCTGGTCGCCGCGCTGGTCAGCATGGTGATCGGCGGCCTGGTGGGCCTGGCCGCGGGCAGCCTCGGCGGCATGCCCGACCGCCTGCTCATGCGGGTCGTCGACGGTTTCAACTCGGTGCCGCACCTGCTGTTCGGCATCTTCATCGTGGCGCTGTTCGCGCCGAGCCCGGTCGCGGTCGTCGTCTCGGTGGGCGTCACGCACTGGACGACGGCCGCCAGGATCATCCGCTCGGAGGTGCTGTCGCTGCGGTCACGGCCGTTCGTGGAGGCGGCGATCTCCGGCGGCGCGGGTCGTTCGCGGGTGATCCGCCGTCATCTGCTGCCCCACCTGCTGCCGCACCTGCTGCTGGCCACGGTGCTGATGGTGCCGCACGCGATCTGGCACGAGACCGCGCTGAGCTTCCTGGGCCTGGGGCTCCCCGCCCACCTGGCCTCGCTCGGCAACATGATCAGTGACGGACGGCACTCGCTGCTGGTCGGCGACTGGTGGTCGAGCCTGGTGCCCGGCCTGTTCGTGCTGGTCCCGACGCTGGCCGTGGCGGTGCTCGCGCAGTACTGGCGCGACCGGCTCAGCCCCCGCCGGCGATCGGAGCTGTCCCTGTGAACCGGTCCGTGCTGGAGGATCTGTGAACGCGCTCGTGGTGGAGGATCTGACGGTCTCCTTCCGGATTCCGGGGGCGACCGTGCGGGCCGTGACCGGCGCCTGTTTCGAGGCGCGGCCCGGCCGCTGCCTGGCGCTGGTCGGTGAGTCCGGCTGCGGCAAGTCGGTGCTGGCGCACGCGCTGCTCGGCCTGCTGCCCGGCAACGCCTCGGTCTCCGGGAAGGCGTGGCTGGAGCAGGGGGACGAGCGGGTGGAGCTGCTCGGTGCCTCGCAGGCCGTGCTGGCGCGGCGGGTGCGCGGCCGCTCGATCGGGTTGATCCCGCAGAGCCCGGCCACCCATCTCACCCCGGTGCGGACCGCGCGAGCGCAGTTGCAGGAGGCGCTGCGGGAGCTGGGCACGCCCGCCGCGCAGGTCAGGGAGCGGGCGGACGTCCTCGCCGAACGGTACGGGCTGCGACCGGCCGACCTCGACCGTTACCCACACGAGTTGTCGGGGGGCATGGCCCAGCGGGTGGCCAACGCGATGGCGCTGGCCGGGGACCCGTGGCTGTTGCTGGCCGACGAGCCGACGAGCGGGCTGGACCGGCCGCTGGTCGACCGGGCGATGGCGGCGCTGCGCGGGCTGTGCGACGAGGGCAGGGCCGTGCTGCTGATCACCCACGACCTGCGCGCGGCCGAGCAGGTGGCCGACGACCTGGCGGTGATGTACGCCGGCCGTCTGGTCGAGACCGGGCCCGCCGAGCGGGTCCTGAACCGCCCCCGTCACCCGTACACCGCCGGGCTCCTCGACGCCCGGCCGGACCGGGCGTTCGTCCCCGTCCCCGGGATGCCGCCCGAGCTGACCCGGCTGCCGGACGGCTGTGCCTTCGCCCCGCGCTGCCCGGCGGCGAGCCCCGCCTGCGGGGAACCGCCGCCGGTGGCGGACGGCGTGGCCTGTCACCACCCACTGGAGCGTCCCCTGGAGGCCGGCCGTGCTCAAGGCCAGTGACGTCACCGTCAGGTACGGCAGGCAGACGGTGCTGGACCGGGTCGGCTTCACCCTGGAGCCGGGCCGGGTGACCGGTCTGGGCGGGCCCAGCGGCTGCGGCAAGTCGACGCTGGCGCGGGTGCTGGCACTGATGCTCCGGCCCGCCTCGGGCACGGTGACGCTGGACGGCCACCCCGTACGGGGCTGGCGGCAACGCGCCGACCGGGAGCTGCGCATCTCGGTGGCGCTGGTCTACCAGCAGCCGCGGCTCGCGGTGGACCCCCGGCTGACGCTGACCGAGATCATCGCCGAGCCGCGGGCCGCGGTGGGCAGGCCGGATCCGGAACGGACGGGCGAGCTGGCCGCCGAGGTCGGCCTCACCCCCGACCTGCTGACCCGGCGTCCGCACGAGGTCTCCGACGGCCAGCTCCAGCGGGCCTGCCTGGCAAGGGCTCTCTCGCTGGAACCGCGCTACCTGATCTGCGATGAGATGACCACGATGCTGGACGCCTCCACCCAGGCCCACCTGGTGGCGGTCGTCAACGCCTACCGGGAGCGGACCGGCGCCGGTGTGCTGGCCATCAGCCACGACGACGTCCTGCTGGGCCGCTGGGCCGACTCCGTCACGACGTTCGGCCGGTTCGGCGGTTGACCGGGGGGCGTCCGGGCGGGCACGCGCCTCCCGGACGCTCCCCCGCCGTGGCCGGCCGCCGTGAACGGTCCCCCGCCGTTGACGACGTGCCCCCGGCCGCGGCCCGGACGGCCTCGGCTTCCCGCGTCGGCGGCAGCCGCCCGCCGGCCCGGAGCCCCGGCCCGGCGGGCGGTGGGCGTCAGCGGTGGAGGTAGTCGACCAGGTACGCCTTCTCGGTCTCCAGTTCCTCGATGGCGCTCTTGACCACGTCGCCGATGCTCACGATCCCGGCCAGCCCGCCGTCCCGCATGACCGGCACGTGCCGGATCCGGTGCGTGGTCATGGTGTGTCGCAGCTCGTCGACGTCGGCGTCGAGAGAGCAGGTGCGGACCTCGGCCGTCATGATGGACGACACCGGGGCGTCCAGCACGCCCGCGCCGCGGTCGTGGAGCCGGCGCACGATGTCACGCTCGGAGACGATGCCGGCGATCGACGAGCCGTCCTCGGACACCACCACGGCACCGATGTTGTTGTCCGCCAGGACGGCCAGGAGTTCGGCGACCGTCACGTCGGGACGGACGGTCGTCACCTCGGTTCCCTTGTGCTGCAGAATCCTACCGATCAGCATCGACACCACCTCGGTTCACGCCTGCGGGGTATTCATATCCCTTGCCCCGCCGGGCATCCCGCTAAGCGCGGACAGCGGTGGAGCGTGCGGTCCCGGGCCGTCGCCGGCGCGGAAACCGGTGATCGCCGGGTCGGTGCCGGCCGGGGCGTGCGACCGCCGGGGGCCGGCCCAGCCCGTGACCCTCAGGTCGCCGGCAGCAGCCGCACCGCGTCGAGGGCCAGGGCGAGCTCCACGATGTCCAGGGGACGCGACAGCGAACGGCCGGTGAGCTGCTCGATGCGGCGGATGCGGTTGAAGACCGTGTTGCGATGGCAGTACAGCTGCCCGGCGGCGCGTACGGCCGAGCCCTCGCACCGCAGCCACACCTCCAGGGTGCCCAGCAGCACCTCCCGGTCGGCCTGGTCGAGGGCGAGGATGGGCCGGAGCACAGCCGCGCTGAGGTGACCGGCCAGCTCCGGCTGGCTGACCACCAGTGCCGCCGGCAGCCTGTCCTCCAGCCTGACGATCTGCGGCCCCTCCCCCACGCAGGTCCGCAGGGCCAGCTCGGCGAGCCGGCGGGCACGGCCCAGCTCGGCCAGGCCCTCGACCACCGGGCTGATCCCCGCGTACCCGGCGACGTGCGGACGCAGCTCACGGGTCAGGTCGTCGGCACCCGCGTCGTGCAGCAGGACCACCGACACCTCGTCGTCGGGACGCATCCGCCACAGCAGCCGCATCGCCCCCAGGGCGGCCGGTCGCACGGCCTCGTCCCCGTGGTCGGAGCGGCCGGGCAGCCGGGTGACGACCACCGCGTACCGGCCGCGTTCGGGCAGGTCCAGCGCGGCGGCCGCGCTGCGGACCAGGGCGGCGTCGGCCCGGTCCCGCAGGAGCGCGTCGAGCAGCGACTGCACCCGCTCGGCTGTGCGGCCGAACATCTCCGCCTCCCGCCTGCGGTAGGCGTCCGCGGCGGCGATGGCCTGCCGGTCGATGGCGTGCCACACCTTGGTGGCGCTGCGGGTCAGCACCGGCAGGTTCTCCAGCTCCTCCTCGGTGACCACGTCGATGAGGGCGTCCCACATCACCTCGGCGGAGAGCCGGTAGCTGCGCAGCAGCGAGTCCATGGGCAGGCCCTGCTCCGCTCTGCGCCGCGCCGTCTTCTCCGCCTGCGGCACGTCGCGCCGCTCGGACCGGGGCAGCAGGATCGCGCCGATGCCGTGGTGCATGGCGTCGTAGACGCTCTGCCAGTGGTCGTCGGTGGGCACCATCCGGCGGTACGCCTCGTCGGTGTCGCGGATCTTCGCGGTGAGCTCGTCGGCCAGCTCGGGGAGCCGTCCCATCAGCCGCTGGGCGGCCAGACGCATGATCCTGCGCACTTCTTCCTCGGTGACGTCGCGAGTCCCCATCCGGTGATGGTGTCAGCGCGACCAGCACCGGAACAAGGTTCTGTTATGTTTCGTGACCCTCGGCTGTGCCCGCGCACAACCAGCGCACGCCCGGCGTGGGCACCCGCCCCGACTTCACCGGGCCCCCTGGACGCCGGTGAACCACCTGGGTTGGGTGCGGTCATCGGCTCTCAGGAGGCATACACATGGACGTGCACGACCCTCGCCCCCCCGAGGGCTCCGGGCTGATCGTCAGGGACCTGGCGGTGAGCTACGGCCCGGTCGCCGCCCTGCGGGGGGTGTCGCTGGAGGTTCCGCGCGGCTCGATCGTCACCGTGCTCGGCGGCAACGGGGCGGGCAAGTCCACCCTGCTGCGCGCCGTGTCGGGCACGCTCGGCTTCCACCGGGGCGGGGTGACCGCGGGTGAGGTCCGCTTCGACGGGGCGAGACTGTCCGGGACGGCCGCCTCGTCCGTCGTGGCCGCCGGCGTCGTCCAGGTCCCCGAGGGCCGCCGGGTGTTCGCACGGATGACGGTCGAGGAGAACCTGCGGGCCGGCGCGCTCGGCGCGCGCGACCGGCGGGCGGCGGCCGAGTCCAGGGACCGCGTGCTGACGCTCTTCCCGGTGCTGGCCGAACGTGCCCGGCAGCGCGCGGGCCTGCTGTCCGGGGGCGAGCAGCAGATGCTCGCCATCGGCCGCGCTCTGATGGCCCGGCCGAGGATGCTCCTGCTGGACGAGCCCACCCTGGGCCTGGCCCCGATGATGGCGGCCAGGATCGCCGAGACCGTCCGCGAGATCAACGGCCAGGGCACGACGGTCCTCCTGGTGGAGCAGAACGCCGCGATGGCGCTGTCCCTGGCCTCCCACGCGTACGTGCTGGAGGTGGGCGAGGTGGTGCTGTCCGGCCCGGCCGGCGAGCTCGCCGCCAGCGACGAGGTACGCCGCCGCTACCTGGGCGTCGAGGACGACGGCGACGACGGGAACGGCGGGGGTGGGGACGGCGGACCGGCCGCGCGCACCTCGGGCGGTGCCCGCCGGGACCTTTCGGCGTCCCCGCGACCGGTCCTGGCGAGGTGGTCGGCGTGAGCACGACATACCAACCAGGCGGTATGGACATCTCCGTCCCCCGGCTGGAGGTCCGGGACGTCACCGTGCGCTTCGCCGGCCTCACCGCGCTGGACGCGGTCGGCTTCACCGTCGAACCGGGCAGCCTGCACGCGGTGATCGGGCCCAACGGGGCGGGCAAGTCGACCTGCTTCAACGTCCTGTCGGGCGTCTACCGCGCCTCGGCGGGCAGCGTACGGTTCGGCGACGCGGAACTGACCGCCCTCGCCCCGCACCGCATCGCCGCGCTCGGCGTGGCGCGCACCTTCCAGAACATCGCCCTCTCCCCCCACCTGTCGGTGCGTGACAACCTGATGCTCGGCCGGCACCGGCTGACCCGGGCGGGGTTCCTGGCGGCCGGGCTACGGCTGCCGTCCGCCCGGCGCGAGGCCGCCGCGCACGGCGAGCGGGTCGCCGAGATCGCGGCGTTCGTCGGAATCGCCGGTCGGCTGGCCACCCCCGTCGGGCTGCTGCCGTACGGGGTGCAGAAACGGGTGGAGCTGGCGCGGGCACTGTGCATGGAGCCGCGGCTGCTGCTGCTCGACGAGCCCGTGGCCGGCATGAACGGCGGCGAGCGGCGCGACATGGCCGAGCTCGTCGTCGCGGTGCGGGAGAGCCTCGGCATCTCGATCCTGCTGGTCGAGCACGACATGGGGATGGTCATGCGCCTGGCCGACACCGTGACGGTCCTGGACTTCGGCCGGCGCATCGCCGGCGGGCCGCCCGGCGAGGTCCAGCGCGACCCCGAGGTCGTCCGCGCCTACCTGGGCGCCGCGGCCGAGGACGGCACCCGGGAGAACGCATCATGATCACTTTCCTCGAGCTCCTGGCGAACGGGCTCTCCGTCGGAGCCGTCTACGCACTGATCGCGCTCGGCTTCGTCATCATCTTCAAGGCCACCGAGGTGGTGAACTTCGCGCACGCCTCGCTGCTGCTGGTCGGCGGCTACGTGGTCGCCAGGGCTCACCCGTCCGTCGGCTTCTGGGCGGCCCTGGCGCTGGGCGTCGCCGCGGCGGCCGTCGTGGGTGCGCTGATCGAGTTCTTGGTCATCCGGCGGGCGAAGGTCTCCTCGCACGGCGTCCTCGCGATCGTGACGATCGGCGTCGACATCGTGCTGACGACCGAGCTCACCCGCCGGATAGGCACCGAGGTGCTCGCCCTGGGCGACCCGTGGCGCGACCGGGTGCTGCACCTGGGACCGGTCGCCATCGCGCAGACCCGCGTGGTCGCGCTGGCGGTGGCGGTGGTCCTCATCGCCGCGTTCCTGCTGGCGTTCAAGTACACCGGCTGGGGCGTCGCCATGCGCGCCACCGCGGAGGACCCCGAGACCGCCGCCCTGATGGGCGTGCGGCGCGAACGGGTCTCCATGGGGGCCTGGGCGGTCGCCGGGGCGCTCGCCGCCGTGGCCGCCCTGTTCCTGTGCGTCTTCCCCACCCCCGGGCTGGACCGCAGCACGACCTTCGCCGCGATGAAGGCGTTCCCCGCGGCGATCCTCGGCGGGCTCGACTCCACCACGGGAGCGCTGGCCGGCGGGCTGATCATCGGGGTCGTCGAGGCCATGATGAGCGGCTACCAGAACGACCTGGCCTTCCTCGGCAGGGGCATCGGCGACGTCGCGCCGTTCCTCGTGATGATCGTGGTCCTGCTCATCCGCCCCGCGGGGCTGTTCGGGACGAGGGAGCTGGCACGTGTCTAAGAAGGTCATCCTCTGCTGCGCCGCCCTGGTCGCCGCGGTCGCGGTGCCGTTCTACCTGGAGGGCTTCTGGCTGCAGGCCGGGCTGTTCGCGATGTCGGCGGCGATCGGGGCGATCGGCATCAACCTGCTGACCGGGGCGACCGGCCAGCTGTCCATGGGACACGCGTTCTTCCTGGCCGTCGGCGCCTACTCCTACGTCTACTTCGCCGCCGAGCCCGAAGGCGGCGCGCACGGCCTGGGCGGCCTCGGCCTGCCCGCCCCCCTGGCGGCGCTGCTCGCGGTGCTCGCCGCGGGCGTGGCCGGCGGGCTGTTCAGCCCCATCGCGGGGCGCCTGAAAGGCGCCTACCTCGGCATCGCCACCCTCGCGCTGATCTTCCTCGGTCAGCACGTGCTGTTCAACGCCGAACCGGTGACCGGTGGCTACAACGGGCGGGCAGTGCCACCGATGGAGCTGTTCGGGTTCGTCTTCGCCGACTCCCCGGAGCTGGTGGTGGCCCAGGTGCCGTTCGGCGCGCTGGAACGGCTGTGGTTCCTCGGGATCGCCCTGCTGGCCGGTGCCGCGCTGTTCGCCCGGGGGGTGCTGCGAGGCCGTCCCGGGCGGGCCATGAACACCATCCGCGACCACGAGATCGCCGCCGGGGTGATGGGCGTGCCCGTGGCCCGCTACCGGGCCGGGGTGTTCGTGCTGTCGTCCATGTACGGCGGGCTGGCCGGGGTCCTGATCGCCCTGGTCTTCCAGCGCACCGTCCCGGACTACTTCGGCCTGCTGCTCTCTCTCGACTACCTGGCGATGATCGTCATCGGCGGGCTCGGCTCGGTCGCGGGTGCGGTGACCGGAGCGGTCTTCATCTCGATGCTGCCCCAGTTGCTCAGCCGCTACAGCGACGCCCTGCCGCTGGTGGCCGAGCCCGGCTCCGGCGGGGTGACGCCCGCCGAGGCCGCGCGGCTCCTGTACGGGGCCGCCGTCGTCGTCACCGTCCTCTTCCTGCCCGGCGGGCTGGCCGGCCTCGCCGCCCGGCTCCGCCAGGCCACCACCCGCCGCGCCGCCTCCCCGGCCGGGCACCCGGCCTCGCTCTCCCCCTCTCCCGCCCCCGACGCAAGGAACTGATGACATGTCGATCCCCCGAAATCCGGCCCGCCGGATCGCCGCGTTCGCCGTCCTGGCCCTGGCCCTGGCCGGATGCGCCAGCCAGAAGGCCACCGGAGGCGCGGCCGACCCCTCCGCCGTCGGCGGGGACGGCGTGAAGACCGGCCCCGGCGTCACCGCCGACAAGATCTCCATCGGTCTCATGACCGACCTCACCGGCCCGTACGCCTCCTTCGGCAAGAGCCTCACCCAGGCGCAGCAGCTCTACTTCGAGCAGACCAACGCCGCCGGCGGCGTGTGCGGACGGCAACTGGAGGCCGTGGTGCGCGACCACGGGTACGACGCGCAGAAGGCCGTGGCCGCCTACACCGAGATCGGCCCCAAGGTGGTGGCGCTGGCCCACGTGGTGGGGTCGCCCATGGTCAACGCGATCAAGCAGCGCATCGAGACCGACCAGATGCTCACCATCCCGCAGGCATGGGCGACCGGACTGCTCGGCAGCAAGCCCATCCAGGTCACCGCGACCACCTACGACATCGACATGATCAACGGGGTGGACTTCCTGGCCAAGGAGAAGGGGATCAAGTCCGGGGACAAGATCGGGCACCTGTACTTCGAGGGCGACTACGGCGAGAGCGCGCTGAACGGCTCCAAGTACGCCGCGGAGAAGCTCGGCCTGAAGATCGTGGAGCAGAAGATCAAGGCCACCGACCAGGACATGAGCGCTCAGGTGGCCGCCTTCAAGGCCGAAGGCGTCAAGGCCGTGCTGGTCTCGGTCGGCCCCAAGCAGACCGCCTCGCTCGTCGGCGTCTCCCTCGCCAAGGGCATGGACGTGCCGTTCGTCGGCAGCAACTCCGCCTACTCCCCGCAGTTGCTGCCCACCCCGGCCGGGCCCGCGCTGCTGAAGGACTTCTACTACATGACGGGCGGCGCCCCGATCAGCTCCGACCGGCCCGCCATGAAGAAACTGGCCGCCGACTATGCGGCGAAATACCCGGACACGCCCATCGACAGCGGCGTCTCCTCCGGCTACGCGGCGGCGGCGATCGTCGTCGACGCGCTCAAGAAGGCCTGCGAGGGCAAGGACCTCACCCGGGCCGGCGTGGTCGGCGCACACCGCAGCCAGTCCGCGTGGGGCGAGCAGTTCGGCACGACGATGGACTTCACCCGGTTCGACAAGCCCGCCTCGCTGCTGTCCTACGTCGCCAAACCCGACAAGGCCGCCCTGGGCGGCGCGGTGATCTTCAAGGAGGCCGCCGCGTCCGACCTGGCCAAGGAGTACCAGGTTCCGGTCGGCTGAGCATCGGTCCGAGGTGCGGCCCGCGTCCGGAGGATGCGAGCCGCACCACCCCGAGATAGCGTGTGAAATACCACAAGCACCTATCGTTCCCGGGACCACGATGACCGAGAAACTGAACACCGGCAGCCACGACCTTCCGGTGTCCGACGCCCTCGCCGCGTTCATGAGCACCGGCTGGGCCGACACGCACCGCGACGACCTGGCGCCCCTCCCCCAGGCCGCCTACACCGCCAAACGCCGCACCGCGCTCGCCGCCCGCTTCCCCGGCGAACGGCTCGTCATCCCGTCCGGCACGCTCAAGGCACGCAGCAACGACGACGACTACCGGTTCCGGGCACACAGCGCGTTCGCCTACCTCACCGGCGCCCAGGAACCCGACCACGTCCTGGTCGTCGAGCCCTCCGGCGAGGCCACGCTGTTCCTGCGTCCGCGCTCACCCCGTTCCGCACCCGGCACGGCCGGGCAGGAGTTCTACCGCGACCGCCGCTACGGCGAGTTCTGGGTGGGCCGCCGCGCCGACCTGGCCGAGGCCGAGACGCTGTACCAGATCGACTGCGCGCCGATCGACCGCTTGGACGGGGTGCTCGGCGGGCCCGCGCGGGTCCTGCGCGGGGTCGACGCCTCGGTGGACGCGCGGATCACGCCCCACGACGGCGACGCGGAGCTGGAGTCGTTCCTCTCCGAGATGCGACTGGTGAAGGACGAGTGGGAGATCGCCGAGCTGCAGTTCGCGGTCGACGCGACCACCCGCGGCTTCGAGGACGTGGTGCGGGCCCTGCCGGCCGCCCTCGGCCACCGGCGCGGCGAGCGCTACCTGGAGGGGGTCTTCGGCCTGCGTTCCCGCTTGGAGGGCAACGCCGTCGGGTACCAGAGCATCGTGGCCTCCGGCGCCAACGCGTGTGTGCTGCACTGGATCCGCAACGACGCAAGGCTGAACGAGGACGAGCTGCTGCTCCTCGACGCCGGCGTGGAGACCGACCACCTCTACACCGCCGACATCACCAGGACCCTGCCGCTGTCCGGGCGGTTCACCCCGATCCAGCGGCAGGTCTACGAGCTGGTCTACGAGGCCCAGGACGCGGCCATCGCCACCCTGCGGCCTGGCGCCAGCTTCCGTGACTTCCACCGCACGGCCATGCGGGTCATCGCGGAGGGCCTGCACGACTGGGGTGTGCTGAAGATCGGCGTCGACGAGGCGATGGAACCCGGAAACGGCCTGTACCGGCGCTACACCCTGTGCAGCAGCGGCCACATGCTCGGCCTCGACGTGCACGACTGCGCGCGCGCACGGGCGGAGACCTACCTGGACGGGGTGCTGGAGGAAGGACAGGTGCTCACCGTCGAGCCCGGCCTCTACCTGCAGCCCGACGACCTGACCCTCCCCCCGGAGCTGCGCGGCATCGGCGTGCGCATCGAGGACGACCTCGTCATCACCGCCGACGGGGCCCGCCTCATGTCGTCCGGCCTGCCACGCCACCCGGACGAGGTCGAGGGGTGGATGGCCGCGCTGCGTTGACGGCGGGGAGGGGCCGGGGCGACCTGTCGCCGTGCCTGCACGGCCTGTCACGGGGGGACGGCCGTCTTCTGGGGTAAGTTCTGAGCCATGAGCCTGAAGCAAGCCCCGCCCGGCGAGCGGAGTGGCCGGCCGGGGAGCACCTCCACCCGCGCGACGAGCGAAAGCGGTGAGCAAGCGGTGAACGACGGGTCTCCCCGCTGGTTGTCGTCAGTGGAGCAGCGGGCATGGCGCACACACCTGGCGGCGCACAAGCTCCTGGAGCACAGGCTCGACCGTGAGCTCCAGGCTTTCGGGCTCTCCGTGAACGACTACGAGATCCTGGTGAACCTGTCGGAGACCCCCGGCCACCGCATGCGCATGAGCGACCTCGCGGACGCCACGATCCAGTCACGCAGCCGCCTGTCGCACCAGATCTCCCGCATGGAGACGGCCGGTCTGGTGGTGCGGGAGACCTGCGCCGACGACCGGCGCGGCACCTTCGCCGTCCTCACCGACCACGGCTGGGCCACCATCCAGAAGGTCGCCCCGCACCACGTGGCCAGCGTCCGCCGGCACTTCATCGACCTGCTCACCGACGATCAGCTCCAAGAGCTGGAAACGGCCTACACGCCCGTGGTGGAGCACCTCAAAAGCCTGCGCTGAGGGAAACGCGCTCCGACGCGAAACCGATACCGCGACTTCGCCGGTAATAGACCGACCGGTAGCTACGATCCGCCCATGTCCCCTCGCCGGATCTTCATCGCCGCGGTGATCACCGCCCTCTCCATGGTCACCGCGTGCAGCGGCGACGGAGCCTCCAACCCGGGCGCGGCTCTGCCCAGCGGTCCCGAGCTGGTGAAGAAGGCCGCGGAGGCGATGCGGACGGTCAAATCCGCCGCCTTCTCGATGGAGACGGAAGGCACCCCTCCGGTCCAGGTCAAGAAGGCCGACGGCCGCCTGAACGAGACCGGTGACGGCGACGGCACCATCCAGGTCGACGTGCTCGGCAACCTTCAGGAGATCAGCTTCGTGCTGATCGGTGACACCGTGCACTTCAAGGGCGTCACCGGGGGGTTCCAGAAGATGACCCGCAGCCAGCTGGCCGCCATCTACGACCCGTCCGTCATCCTCAATCCGGACCGGGGGGTGGTGCAGCTGCTGACGAACGCGCTGGATCCGAAGGCGGAGGCGGCGGAGAAGGTCGGTGGCGTCGACGCCTACCGGGTCTCGGCCACCCTCTCCCGGCAGGTGCTCGCGACGATGGTGCCCGGCCTCGGCCAGGACGTCACCGGCAAGCTCTGGATCGACAAGGCCACGAACCGCCTGCTGAAGGCGGACCTGCCGTTGACCGGCGGCAAGGTGCTGGTCTCCTTCAGCGACTACGACGTGCCGGTCCAGGTGACCGCGCCGGCGGAGTGACGGTGACCCGCCCCGCCCTCGACGGCGGCACCGGTGCCCGGCGGCGGATCGTCCTCGGCGTCGGCGGCACCGCGGTGCTGCTGGCGGCCCTGGACGCCTACGTCGTGGTCACCGTCCTCGTCGACGTCGCCAAGGACGTCGACGTCCCGCTGAACCACCTGGAGCGGGCCACCCCGATCGTCACCGGCTTCCTGCTCGGCTACATCGCGGCGATGCCGCTGCTGGGCCAGCTCTCCGACCGGTACGGCAGGCGGCCGCTCATCCAGCTCTGCCTGGCGGGCTTCGCCGCCGGGTCGGTCGTCACCGCGCTGGGTGACAGCGTCGCCTGGCTGGTGGCGGGCCGCGCTCTCCAGGGCGTCGCCGGCGGTGCGCTGCTGCCGATCACCATGGCGTTGATCGGCGACCTGTGGGACGAGGACGAACGCCCGGTGGCGCTGGGCGCCGTCGGGTCGGCCCAGGAGCTGGGCAGCGTGCTCGGCCCGCTGTACGGCGCGGCCCTGACCGCCCTGGTCCCGCCCGCGCTCCAGGTGGGGGGTGTCCAGCTCGGCGGCTGGCGGTCCATCTTCTGGCTGAACGTCCCGCTGGTCGCCCTGGCCGCGTTCGCCGTGCAACGGTCCGTGCCGCCGCCCGGCCGCGACCGGGCCCGCGGTGGTCGCGCCGACCACGCCGCCCGCGTCGACGTGGTCGGCGGGCTGTTGCTGGCGCTCGCGCTGGGCCTGCTCGTGGCGGGCCTGTACAACCCGGATCCGGGCGAGTCGGTCCTGCCGCCCTGGGGTCCGCCCGCGGTCGTCGCCGGTGCCGTGGCCGGGGTCGCCTTCGTCGTCTGGGAGACCCGTTCCGCGACCCGGCTCGTCGACATGGCGGGGGTCCTGCGCGGCCCGTTCTTCGCCACCCTCGCGGTGAGTTTCCTGACCGGTGCGGCGCTGCTGGTCACCCTCGTCGACGTGCAACTGGCGGCGCAGACGCTGCTCGGGCTGGACACCCTGGCCGGTGCGCTGGTGCTGTCGCGTTTCCTCGTCGCACTGTCGGTGGCCGCGCTGGTCGGCGGGGTCATGGCCCGCCGGTACGGTGAGCGCGCCGTGACGGTGATCGGGCTGGCGATGGCCACGGTCGGCTACGTGCGCATCGGCCAGTGGCCGCTGGACCTGGCCTCCGCCGGCTACCGCGTGGACGCCGACCTGGTCGTCGCCGGGCTGGGCCTCGGGCTGGTGATCGCGCCGGTCTCCTCCGCGGTGCTGCGGGCCACTCCCGCCGCCCAGCACGGTGTGGCCTCGGCGGCGGTGGTCGTGGCCCGGATGATGGGCATGCTGCTCGGCGTCGCCGGACTGTCGGCCTGGGGGTTCCACCGCTTCCAGTCGCTCACCGCCGACCTCGACACCCCGCTGCCCTTCGGCGTCGACCCTGCCGTGTACGCCGAGCGGCTCGCCGGGTACGAGGCCCGCATCCGGGCCGCCCTGCACACCGAGTACACCGAGATCTTCCTGATCACCGCGGCCCTGTGCGCGTTGGGGGTGCTGGTCGCGGCGGCATTGCCAGGCCGTTCCCGCCCGGACGCCGGCTGAGGCTCCGCGGTGCTACCGGTGCCGCCCCGGTCCTCACGGTCGCCGGGGTCTCCGGCGGTGGACGCCTCACGGCCGGGACCGGTGGCTCCAGGCCGGAGACCTTGCGGTCATCCGGCCGGAACCACTGCGGGGTGCTCCTCTGCCGTCAGCCGAGACGCCACTCCTGGTTGCGCTGGTTGGGCAGGCAGGTCCACTGGTGGACGTTGGCGCCGTCGCTCGTGCTGACCCCGGAGACGTCCAGGCACTTGCCGCTGTGCCGGGCCACCACGGTGAAGTAGCCGTTGTCCCTCTGGACGAGCTTCCACTCCTGGTTGCGCTGGTTGGGCAGACAGGTCCACTGGTACACGTTGGCGCCGTCACGCGTGCTGACCCCGGAGACGTCCAGGCACTTGCCGCTGTGCGCGGCCCGGACCGTGTAGTAGCCGCCGCTGGTGGCCACCAGCTGCCACTGCTGGTTGGGCTGGCCGTCGATGCACGTCCACTGGTGGACGTTGGCCCCCTGTTGCGTGCTGACGGCCTGCACATCCAGACACTTGTTGCTGTGACGGGCCACCAGGGTAGCGGTGAACCTCGCCCCCGACCGCTCCGCCGGTTCGGCGGCGGCGTCCGCGACCGACACCGTGGTGGCGGAGAACATGAGCGAGACGGCTGCGAGAGACAGGGCACGACCAGCGTTGACGAGTTTCATCAGGCCTCCTCGGGCGCTTGAGAGATCAACCTGATCTTCGTAGCACGAATCACGGAGCGTATCGAACAGTTGCCCTCTGTGATCGAGCTCGTGTCGCGGACGATCCACCGGAGACCATGTGGGCGTGGGGAAAAGTCCGGACAGGGAGGGCCGGGCACGAGGAAAGCCAACCGAACCGGGGAAAAGCGGGTGATCCAGGAAGGGCAGACGATACGGAAGAAGGTCGATCCGGGAAGGGCGGACACCGCGCGGAGACAGCGGGTGATCTGCGAGGAACTGACGATCCGGGGAGACAGCGGGCGGTCCGGGAAGAACGCCGGGAAAACGGCGAACGGCCCGGCGTGGGCCGGGCCGTTCGTGAGGACCGTTCCCTCCGGGGGATCCCTCGGAGGGAACGCCCGCAAGGCGTTACTTCTTCTTCTGCGTCTGGGACTGCCGCTTCTCCCGGATCTTCATCGTGACCTCGATCGGTGAGCCGGCGAAGCCGAACTCCTCGCGGATACGGCGCTCGATGAAGCGGCGGTAGGTCTCCTCCAGGAAACCCGAGGTGAACAGCACGAACTTCGGCGGCTCCGTCGACGCCTGGGTGGCGAAGAGGATCTTGGGCTGCTTGCCGCCGCGGACCGGGGGCGGGGTGGCCGCGACCAGGTCGCTGAGGAAGGCGTTGAGGCGGGCCGTCGGCACCCGGGTGGACCACGAGTCGAGGGCCTTCTCGATGGCCGGGACGAGCCTGTCGACATGCCAGCCGGTCTTGGCGGAGATGTTGACCCGCAGCGCCCATGGCACGCGGACGAGCTGGCGGTCGATCTCCTTCTCCAGGTAGTAGCGGCGGTCCTCGTCGAGGAGGTCCCACTTGTTGAACGCCACGACCATGGCCCGGCCGGACTCGATCACCAGCGAGATGATGCGCAGGTCCTGCTCGGTCAGCACCTGCTCGGCGTCGATGAGCACCACGGCCACCTCGGAACGCTCAAGGGCCCCCCGAGTGCGCATGCTCGCGTAGAAGTCGGCGCCCTTGAGCTCGCGGTCACGCCGGCGGATGCCCGCGGTGTCGACGAAACGCCACACCTTGCCGCCGAGCTCGACCAGCTCGTCGACCGGGTCGCGGGTGGTGCCCGCCATCGGGTCGACGAGGACCCGCTCCTCCCCCACGAGCTTGTTCAGCAGCGAGGACTTGCCCACATTGGGCTTGCCGACCAGGGCGATCCTGCGCGGGCCGCGCTCGACGCCGAACCGCTGCCCGGGGGTCTCCGGCAGTCTGTCGAGGATCACGTCCAGCAGATCACCGCTGGAACGGCCGTGCAGAGCGGAGACGGGGTGCGGCTCGCCCAGGCCCAGCGACCACAGGGCCGCGGCCTCCATCTCCATCTGCTGGTTGTCGACCTTGTTGGCGGCGAGGATCACCGGCTTGCCGGAACCGCGCAGCACATGGCCGACGATCTCGTCGGCGTCGGTGACCCCCACCACGGCGTCGACCACGAACAGGATCACGTCGGCCAGCTCGGCCGCGACCTGCGCCTGCTCGGCGATCTTCAGTGCCATGCCGGTCGCGTCGGGGTCCCAGCCTCCGGTGTCGACCACCGTGAACCGGCGCCCGCGCCAGGTGGCGTCGTAGGTGACCCGGTCGCGGGTCACGCCCGGCACGTCCTCCACGACCGCCTCGCGGCGGCCGATGATCCGGTTGACCAGCGTGGACTTGCCCACGTTCGGGCGGCCCACCACGGCCACGACCGGCTGCGGGCCGGTGTCGGGACCGGCCTGCTCGGAGCTGTCGTCGGTACCTGGATCGGCGAGCTCCGCATCGATCCAGCCGCTGTCGTCGTCGTATTCCCCGGTCACTCTTTTTCCTTAATAACGCGCAGTATCTCGGCGATGACCTCTTCGAGGTTCAGCGCCGTGGAGTCGAGTTCGACGGCGTCCGCCGCCTTGGCGAGCGGGTCGGTCTTCCGCGTCGAGTCGAGGGTGTCGCGGCGGGCCATCGCGGCCCGCTGCGCCTCCACCGTGGTGCCGGCGAGCTCCGCGGTGCGGCGGACCGCCCTGGCGTCCGCGCTGGCGGTCAGGAAGATCTTCACCGGTGCGTCGGGCGCCACCACCGTGCCGATGTCGCGGCCCTCGACGACGATGCCCCCGGCACCGATGATCTCACGCTGCTCGGCCACCAGCCGCCGGCGCACCTCGGGGACCGCGCTGACCGCCGATACGGCCGCGGTGACCTCCGCGGTGCGGATGGGGCCGCCGACGTCGGTGCCGTCGACCGCCACCGCGGGGGCGTCCGGGTCGGTGCCCATGGTGAGGACCGGCTGGAGCGCCTGGGCGGCGACCGCCCCCGGATCGGTCAGGTCCACACCCTGCTGGAGCATCCACCACGTGATCGCCCTGTACATCGCCCCGGTGTCGAGGTAGCGCAGCCCCAACGCCCGCGCGACCCCGCGCGACGCACTCGACTTGCCCGATCCCGAAGGACCGTCCATGGCGACGACCAGTCCGGTCACGACGCCTCTCCCTTGCAGCCCGGTTCAGTTGTCCGTACGAGGCTACCGGGACCGGGCCGGGAAGCGCGCATCGAGCCGTCGCGCGTCCCTACGGCAGGTGCCAGCCGCGTTCCCGCAGCGCCGCGGAGAGCACCTCCGCCGCTTCGGGCTGCACCGAGAGGTCGGCGGCACCCAGCGGCAGCCCGGGGGCGTGCTCCAGGCGGACGTCCTCGATGTTGACGCCCACCTCGTCGGCCACCCGGAACAACCGGGCCAGCTCACCGGGACGGTCACCGATGATCACCTGAACGATCGCGTAGGCCCTGGCGGGACCGCCGTGCTTGCCGGGAATCCTCCCGGTGCCCTCGACACCGCGATGCAGCAACTCGGTGACCCGCGCCATGCCGGCCGGCCCGGTGCGGGCGTCGGCCACGGCGCGGAGCGACGCGGCCACGGCGGCCAGATCGTCCGCCACCGCCTCCAGCACCTCGGCCACCGGCAGCGCGTTGCCCGCCAGGATCCCGGTCCACAGAGCGGGATCGCCCGCGGCGATGCGGGTGACGTCACGCACCCCCTGCCCGGACAGGCTGAGCGCGACACCGGGCGCGTCTGCCAGCCGGGCGGCCACCGCCGAGGCGGTCACATGCGGGGCGTGCGAGACGACCGCCACGGCCCTGTCGTGTTCGGCCGCGTCCACGGTCACCGGCTCGCCCCCGCAGAGCTTGACGAGCCCGTGCAGCGCCTCCAGGGCCTCGGGGGAGGTCTCCGGCGTCGGGCACAGCGCCCAGGGACGGCCGAGGAACAGGTCGGCGCGCGCCGCCGCCGGACCGGACCGCTCACGGCCGGCGAGCGGATGCCCGGCGACGTAGGTCGTCAGGTCGCAGCCGAGGTGCGCCGCCCGCCGGAGCGGGAGCGCCTTGACGCTGGCCACGTCGGTGTAGAAGCGGGCCGCGCCGGCCTTCTGCAGCGCGGCGAGCTGGTCGGCGACCACGTGCGGAGGCACCGCGATGACCGCCATGTCCACGGTCACGCCCTCCGCCCACTCGATACCGGCGCCCAGCTCACGGGCGAGCCGGACCACGCCCGCGTCACGGTCGGCCAGGTGGACGGTGACGTCCTGCTCACGCAGGGCCAGGGCCACCGAGGTGCCGATCAGGCCCGTGCCGACGACGAGGACACTCCCAAGGACGCTCACGCCGCCTCCTCCGTCGGCAGCGCTCGCGCGACGCTACTGCACCCACCGGCTCGCTCGCTCCGCTCGCTCACAGCTCCCCCACCAGCAGTGTCCGCGCGACGCCACCACCGGCTCGCTCACTCACGGGTGTTCCCCGACCGTGCGCCGGTATGACGATCATTGGGCGATGTCCACTCGCAGGGCGACCGCACCCCGCAGGTAGACGTGCTGGATCTCGTGACGCGGCCGGTCGGTCTCCACATGGGCCATCAGCCGGACCACCCGCGGGAGCGCGCCCGGGACGTCGATCTCGGACGCGCAGATCAACGGGACATCGTGGAAACCGAGCTTGCGGGCCGCCAGAGCGGGGAACTCCGCGGTGAGGTCGGGCGTCGCCGTGAAGATCACACTGATCACGTCATCCGTGGTGAGCCTGTTGCGTCCCATCACCTCGGTGACCAGTTCGGTCACCCCGGACAGGATCGCGTCCCGGTCGTTCGCCTCGACCTGGATCGCCCCGCGGATCGCCCGCACCATCCTCGTTCCTCCATATCGACTCACGCCGGGCCCCCGCGAGGGCGGCCCGGCGTGTCCTGAACGCGCGTATCAGGGAAGGTTACAGGCCGACGGCGGAGTAGAGGTCACCGACTTCCTTCAAGGTCAGCGCACGGACCGTCCCCGGCTTGAGGCGGCCGAGCTTGACCGGACCGAACTCGATGCGGGCCAGGTCGATGACGGGGTGCCCGACCTCCTCCAGCATCCGGCGGACGATGTGCTTACGGCCCTCGTGCAGCACGATCTCCACCAGCGCCTGCTGACCGTGCTCCTGGACGACGGTGAACGAGTCGACCTTGGCGATGCCGTCTTCCAGCTCGACGCCCTTCTTCAGGCGACGGACCAGGTCCCGCTCGATCTTGCCGGGGACCTTCGCCCAGTACTTCTTCTGCACGCCGTAGCTCGGGTGGGTGAGCCGGTTGGCCAGTTCGCCGTCGTTGGTGAGCAGGATGAGGCCCTCGGTCTCGGTGTCGAGGCGGCCGACGTGGAACAGCCGCTCGGGGCGGTCGGCCACGTAGTCGGCCAGCGCGGGGCGGCCCTCCGGGTCGGACATGGTGCTGACGACGCCGATCGGCTTGTTGATGGCGAGGTAGACCAGGTCGGGCATGGTCGGCAGGCGCTTGCCGTCGACGTGGATGACCTGCTTGGCCGGGTCGACCCGCGCGCCGAAGCGGCGGACCACCTGACCGTCGACCGTCACCCGGCCCTCACCGATCATCTCCTCGCAGGCGCGGCGGCTGGCCACGCCCGCCTGGGCGAGGACCTTCTGCAGACGGACACCGTCCGGCACCTCGGTGGTGTCGCGCTCGTCGGTGTAGTCGCGGTCGTAGAAGGCGGAGTCGCGCCGGGGCTGACGGGAGGTCTTGAAGCGGTCGTTGTCGACCGCGCCGGGACGCTGCCCGGCCTTGGCGGCGCCGGTGCGACCCGCCGCGCCACGACGCTCGCCGTACGCGTCGGCACGGCCGCCGCCGATCGTCTGGACCTCGTCACGGCGACCGGTCGTCCTGCCGTACCGGCCACGCTGACCGGTGGCGGCCGGTCGGCCGCGCCCGTCGCGCTCCGGCCGGAACCCGCCGCGCTCACTGCGGAACCCACCGCGCTCGCCCTCGCCTGAGGAGCCGGACGTCAACCCGTCACGGTCGGCGCGGAATCCTCCCCGGTCGTCGCGGAACCCGCCGCGGTCGTCGCGGCGCGGACCGTCGGGCCGGGAACCGCCCTCCGGGCGCCCGTACCGGCTCCGCGAACCACCGCGCTCGGAGCGGAGAGCATCCCGCTCGTCACCCCGCGGGAAAGCGTCGCCGGACCGGTCGCGTCCGCCGCGACCGGAGAAACCGGCCCGGGAGTCGTCACGCTCGCTCTGACGCGGCCGGAAGTCGTCACGGTCGTCGCGACGTCCGGAACCGGACCGGAGAGCTCCGCGGGGGCCGCCCGCGGGGCGGTCGTACCGGTCGCGCGAGCCGTCACGGTCGGCGCGGAAGCCGCCGCGGTCGTCACGACGCGGACCGTCGGAACGGAAACCGCCCCGCTCATCACGACGCGGACCGTCGGAACGGAAACCGCCCCGCTCATCACGACGCGGACCGTCGGAACGGAAACCACCCCGCTCATCACGACGCGGACCATCGGAACGGAAACCGCCCCGGGAGCCGCCGGACTGCGAGGCCCCCCTGGAGCCACCGCTCCCTCGGGGGTCGCCGCCGCGCGGGGCTCCGCCACGGCCTCGACCGCGTCCATCACCGGACGGGGTGCTGCGCCTGTTGTTCACTGCTTCTGCTCCTCTAGGGATTCCATGTCGTCGGGCAGGAACGGTGCCAGTTCGGGAAGCTCGTCGAGATCCCGTAGGCCCATCCGCTCAAGGAAGTAGGGGGTCGTCCGGTACAGGACGGCCTGGCTCTCCGGTTCGGTGCCGGCCTCCTCGACCAGCCCCCTGGTCACCAGCGTGCGCATGACACTGTCGCTGTTGACGCCGCGGATGGCCGCGACCCGGGCCCGGCTGACCGGTTGCCGGTAGGCGACCACGGCCAGCGTCTCCAGCGCGGCCTGGGTGAGCCGTGCCTGCTGGCCGTCGCGGACGAACCGCTCCACGAGAGGCGCGCACTCGGGCCGCGTGTAGAACCGCCAGCCGCCGGCGACCTCTCTCAGATCGAAACCCCGTCCGGCGCCGGTGTATTCCGCGGACAGCTCCCGCAGCACCCTGGCCACCTCCTGGGTGGGCCGCTCCAGCACCTGCGCGAGGGTCACCTCGGCGACCGGCTCGTCGACCACCATGAGGATGGCCTCCAGCCCGGCACGCAGGTCCGGCTCGGGTGCCACGTCAGTCATCGGCGGGCTCTTTCCTCTTCGGGCTCTCGTCGTAGTCATCGGCGACGGTGACGTCACCGTCGTCGCTTCCGGTCCAGGTCACGTGCAGCTCCCCGAGGGCCTCGACCTGTTCGAAGGAGACGGCCGCCTCCCGGTAGAGCTCCAGGACGGCCAGGAAACGCGCGACGACCTCGAAGGTGCCGGAGCAGTCGGAGGTGAGGGCCCGGAAGGTCGCCCGGCGCAGGCGCCGCAGCCGCTCGACAAGGATAGCCGCCTGCTCGCGGACATTGGCGAGCGGTTGGTAGATGTGGGCCACCGAGACCGAGGGCGGCGCCTTGGGGGTGAACGCCCGCCGGGCGATCTCCGCCAGGCGCTCCGGGCCGATGCCCAGGACGAGTTCGGGAAGCAGGTCGGCGAACGGGGCCTCCATCGGCACCGACCGGGGGAACCGCAGGGCCTCCTCGGCCATCCGCGTGGAGAAGACCTTCACGACCTCCTTGTACGCCCGGTACTGCAACAGACGCGCGAAAAGCAGGTCGCGCGCCTCCAGCAGAGCCAGGTCCTCCTCGTCCTCGACCTCGCCGGACGGCAGCAGCCGGGCGGCCTTCAGGTCGAGAAGGGTGGCCGCGACGAGCAGGAAGTGACTCGTCTGGTCCAGGTCCCACTCCGGGCCTCTGGCCCGGATGTAGGCGATGAACTCGTCGGTGACCTGACTGAGGGAGACCTCCGTGATGTCCAGCTTGTGCTTGGAGATCAGACCCAGCAGCAGGTCGAAGGGACCTTCGAAGACCTCCAGGTGCACCTTGAAGGTGTCGTCGGCGGCCTGCGGCTGCTCGGTCTCGGTCATCCCGCCATTGTCCCGCATCCGCGGGTCGCGGCAGGCGCGTCGGCGGGCACGCCGGCGGACGCGGTCAGCGCTCCAGCGCGGCCCACCGGGCGAGGACCTCGCGGGCGAGCTCGCGGTAGGCGCTGGCGCCGAGCGACGAGGAGTCGAAGCTGGTGATCGGCTCTCCGGCCACGGTCGCGTCGGGGAAGCGGACCGTCCGGTTGATCACCGTGTGGAAGACCTTGTCGCCGAACGCCTCCACCACCCGGGCCAGCACCTCGCGGCCGTGCAAGGTGCGGGCGTCGTACATTGTGGCGAGAAGACCCTCGATGACCAGCTCGTCGTTGATGCGCTCCTGGACCTTGATGATCGTGTCCATGAGCAGCGCGACGCCGCGCAGCGCGAAGAACTCGCACTCCAGGGGGACCATGACGCCGTGGGCACAGGCCAGGGCGTTGATCGTGAGCAGCCCCAGGGAGGGCTGGCAGTCGATCAGGCACACGTCGTACTCGGGTAGCAGGGGTTTGATCACCCTCCCCAGCACCTGCTCGCGGGCGACCTCGGTGACGAGCTGGACCTCGGCCGCCGAAAGGTCGATGTTGCTGGGCAGCAGGTCCATGCCCTCGACGCCGGTCTCCAGCAGGACGTCCCTGGCGGTGATCTGCCGCTCCATGAGGAGGTTGTAGACCGTCAGGTCGAGCTGGAGAGGGTTGATCCCGAGGCCCACCGAGAGAGCGCCCTGGGGGTCGAAGTCGACCAGCAGGACCTTCAACCCGGCCTCCGCCAGCGCGGCGCCGAGGTTGATGGTGGTGGTCGTCTTGCCGACGCCGCCCTTCTGGTTGACCATGGCGACGACCCGCGCCGGCCCGTGCACGGTCCGGGGGGGCGGGTCGGGGAAGACCGGGCGAGGCCGCCCGGTCGGGCCGAGGACACCCCCACTGTGAGGGGCCCCGGCGGTCTTGGTGTCACCCCAGGGATTCTCGGGGTTTGCGGGGGTCGTTCCCCGGATAGAACCGTCGGTGGTCACAGTCACCAGTCGAACCTCCCTGACGGCCTCGAACCGGACCGTCCGGACGGACACTATGGCGTCAACACGTATGCGGCAAGGCGGCACGCCCGGACACAAGTAAGGTCAATGCCGCGTGCGCGGGCGCGCGGCGACACAGGCCTCGCGGAGCTCGTCGACCGTGACCTGGGTGTACACCTGGGTGGTGGTCACCGAGGCGTGGCCGAGCAGTTCCTGAACCACCCTAACGTCCGCACCCCCGTCCAGGAGGTGCGTTGCGAACGAATGTCGCAACATGTGAGGCGAGACGCCCTCCAGCCCGCCGCGCTCGGCGGCGGCCTGGAGAACCTCCCAGGCCCCCTGGCGGGTCAGCCGCCCGCCCCGGGCGTTGAGGAAGAGCCCCGGCCCGCCCCGGCCCCGCGAGGCGATGCACGGGCGGGCCCCGGTCAGGTAGGCGCCCATGGCGTCCCTGGCGAAACGGCCCAGAGGCACCAGCCGGGTGCGTCCGCCCTTGCCGCGCAGCCGCACCCGCTGGGCGCCGGCCGTCAGGTCGACGTCGTCCACGGTGAGCCCCACCGCCTCGGAGATCCGCGCGCCGGTGCCGTACAGCAGTTCCAGCAGCGCGCGGTTGCGCAGCGTCAGCGGAGCGCCGTCGGGGCCGGAGGCGGCGATCAGGCGCTCCACCTCGTCGACGCTGATCGCCCGGGGCTGCCTGCGGAGCTGGCGCGGTGGTCGCACGTCATGGGCCGGGTCGTGCGGGCAGACGCCCCGGCTCAGCGCGAACCGGTGCAGGCCGCGCACCGCGGAGACGGCCCGCGCCGCCGAGCTGGCGACGAGGGCCTGGTGCTTGTCGTCGCCCTCCTTGAGCACGGTCAGGAAGGCGGCGACGTCGTCCTGCGCCACCTCCCGGAAGGTGGCGCGGCCACGGCGCCTCAGGTACTCCACGTACCGGACGAGATCACGGCGATAGGAGGCCAGGGTGTTGGCCGCCAGACCACGCTCCACCGCCAGGTGGGTGAGGTAGCTGGACAGGACGGCCTCCGTCTCGCTCAGAATCTCCTCCTGTCATGCCTCCGGTGCGTCGGCGGGCCGCAGCGAGGCGAATCCGTCCGCCGAAGCGGCGTATGCGGCGAGAATACCGGCCACGGCTTGGGAATTGTGGATCATTCCCGCCATGGCACGCCGAACCGCTTCGGACAGGGGAATCCAGACCACCGGCATGTCGGCCTCCTCGTGCCGGTGGACGAAGTCGAGCTCCCCCTCGGCGAGGGGTTCGAGATCCCTGGCGAGGAAGACGCGGGTCCGTTCGTCGGTCATCCCCGGCGAGGTGAACGCGTCGACGAGGGTGTGCCAGGTGGCCGCCCGGTAGCCCGCCTCCTCGGCCAGCTCGCGGGCCGCGCCGACGTGCAGGGGCTCGTCCTCGACGTCGCGCAGGCCGGCGGGCAGCTCCCACAGCAGGCGCCGGACGGGGTGGCGGTACTGACGGATCATCAGGACCCGCTCCCGGTCGTCGAGAGCCACCACGGCCACCGACCCGGGGTGACGGACGTAGTCGCGCTTGACGGCCTCCCCGTCCGGCATCACGACGGCGTCGGTCACCGCGGTGATGACGTACCCGCGGAAGTGCTCGGCGGAGGAGACGGTCTTCCACTCCTCGGGGACGTCACGGACCTCCGGGACGCCCCCGGCCTCCTCGGCTCGCGCCCCGGACGCGCTCACTTGCCCCGTCCGGCCTTGACGACGGTGCCGCGGACGTCGGCGTAGGCCAGGGCGGCACCGATCAGGCCCTTGAACAGCGGGTGGGAGCGGGTCGGCCGGGAGCGGAACTCGGGGTGAGCCTGCGTGCCGATGAAGAAGGGGTGCGCGTCGGTGGGCAGCTCGGCGTACTCGACCAGACGGCCGTCGGGCGACAGGCCGGAGAAGACCAGACCGACCTTCTCCAGCTGGTCGCGGTAGGAGTTGTTGACCTCGTAGCGGTGGCGGTGGCGCTCGTCGACCTTGGCCATCCCGTACAGCTGACGGGCCAGGGAGCCCTCGGCGAGCTTGGCGGGGTACAGACCCAGGCGCATGGTGCCGCCCATGTCGCGCTCGCCGGAGACGACGTCCTCCTGGTCGGCCATGGTGGAGATGACCGGGTGGGGGGCGTCGGGGTCGAACTCGGTGCTGCCGGCGCCGTCGACGCCGGCCAGGTTGCGGGCGGCCTCGATGACCATGCACTGCATGCCCAGGCAGATGCCGAGCAGCGGGACCTTGTTCTCCCGCGCGTGCCGGATCGCGCCGACCTTGCCCTCGATGCCGCGCACGCCGAAACCGCCGGGGATGAGCACGCCGTCGACGCCGTCGAGCTCTCGGGCCGCGCCTTCCTGGGTCTCGCAGTCGTCGCTCTTGACCCAGCGGATGTTGACCCGGGCGTCGTTGGCGAAGCCGCCCGCGCGTAGCGCCTCGGTGACCGAGAGGTAGGCGTCGGGAAGGTCGATGTACTTGCCGACGAGGGCGATCGTCACCTCCTTGGCCGGGCGGTGCACGCGGCGCAGGAGCTGCTCCCACTCCTTCCAGTCGACGTCGCGGAAGGGCAGGCCGAGGCGGCGCACCACGTACGCGTCCAGCCCCTCGGAGTGCAGGACCTTGGGGATGTCGTAGATGCTCGCCGCGTCGACGGCGGAGACCACCGCGTCCTCGTCGACGTCGCACATGAGGCTGATCTTGCGCTTGATCGAGGTGCCGACCGGCCGGTCGGAGCGCAGGACGATCGCGTCGGGCTGGATGCCGATGCTGCGCAGCGCGGCGACCGAGTGCTGGGTCGGCTTGGTCTTCAGCTCCCCGCTCGGCCCGATGTACGGCAGGAGGGAGACGTGGAGGAAGAAGACGTTGTCCCGGCCCACCTCGTGGCGGACCTGACGGACCGCCTCCAGGAAGGGCAGCGACTCGATGTCGCCCACGGTGCCGCCGACCTCGGTGATGACCACGTCGACGTCGGGACCGGCCATGGACCGGATCCGGTCCTTGATCTCGTTGGTGATGTGCGGGATGACCTGGACCGTGTCGCCGAGATACTCGCCGCGGCGCTCCTTGGCGATGACGTTGGAGTAGACCTGGCCGGTGGTGACGTTGGCGGAACCGTGCAACTCGGTGTCGAGGAAGCGCTCGTAGTGGCCGACGTCGAGGTCGGTCTCGGCGCCGTCGTCGGTGACGAAGACCTCGCCGTGCTGGAACGGGTTCATGGTGCCCGGGTCGACGTTGAGATAGGGGTCGAGCTTCTGCATGGTGACGCGCAGGCCACGCAGCTTGAGAAGGCGCCCGAGGCTCGACGCCGTCAGCCCCTTGCCAAGACTGGAGGCGACGCCGCCGGTGACGAACAGATGTTTGGTGTGTGCGGCGCTACGCAAGAGGGGCTCCCGTGGTCGTTACAGATCAGTCGGCACATCCTGATGAATGGCCGTAAGGTCCACGGGCTCTCAGAATATCAAACGACGCCGGTGAAGTGCCCGGATATCCGGCCCCGCGTTCCCGCCGAACCCGACCAAGCGGTAACTTGAGCCGTTATGTCACTTCGTGGTGCGGTACGGCGCGCCGTGGGCACTCTCATCCACCGTAGCTGGGCGGCGGTCCGCAGGGCCGGCGCCGTCAGCCCCGCGAGCCCCGCCGGTTACCGCTTCCGGCGGCTCGGCGAGGGCGCCTGTCTGTCGTTCCCGCCCGGAGCCATTTTCGGCGAGGCCTGGATCGAGATCGGCGACCACACCCTCATCGGCGAGCGGGTCTCCATCTCCGCCGGCATGGGCCCGGGGGTCGACCTGGGCCCGGACTCGATCGTGCGGATCGGCGGGAGCTGCTCGATCGGCCGGGGCAGCCACATCGTGGGCCATCAGTCGATCGACATCGGCGACCACGTCTTCACCGGCCCGTACGTCTACATAACCGACCAGAACCACGTCTACGACGACCCGGAGACGCCGATCGGCCGCCAGTGGCCGCGCAACAACCCCGTGGTGATCGGTTCGGGGTCGTGGCTGGGCACCGGCGCGATCATCCTGCCGGGCACCCGGATCGGCAGGCAGTGCGTGGTCGCGGGCGGGGCCGTGGTACGCGGGACGTTTCCCGACCACAGCGTGGTCGCCGGCATCCCGGCCAAGGTGGTGCGCCGCTACACGCCCGGCCAGGGATGGCTCCCGCCCCACCTGAGCGGCAACGCCGCGATCGGGGCCGAGCCCTCCGGGCCGCACGAACCCGCCGGGCAGATCGAACCCTCCGGGCCGCACGAACCCGCCGGGCCGCACGAGCCGCACGAGCAGATCGAACCCGCCGGGCAGATCGAACCCGCCGAACTACGGAATCCATGAGTTCGGCAACGGGAATACGCGAGGCCCGGGATCGATGAGGGGTCCGCGATCGTTGGGGGGAGAAGAGGACACGACGGAGGTGCGATGCTCGCGGCGCTGACCGGGCTCGGGCTCTCCACCGCGGCGGGGCTCAACGCCTACATCCCGCTGCTGGTGGTCGGCCTGCTGGCCAACTTCACCGACCACGTGCGACTGCCGCCGGAGTTCGCCTGGCTGGCCGACGGGTGGGTGCTGGGCATCATCGGCGTGCTGCTCCTGGCCGAGTTCGTGCTCGACAAGGTGCCGGTGGTCGACAGCGTCAACGACATGATCCAGACCGTCGTCCGCCCGGCGTCCGGCGGAGTGGTGTTCAGCGCGACGGAGGCCGCGGCCCGGCTGGACGGGTCGTCCTGGATGAGTGACCGCCCCTGGATCGGTTGGGTGCTGGGCATCGGGATCGCACTGGCCGTACACGTGATGAAGTCGGTCACCAGGCCGGTGGTCAACGCCGGCACGGCCGGGGTCGGCGCACCCGTGGTCAGCACGGTGGAGGACGCCGGGTCACTCGGCATCAGCCTGGTGGCGGTCTTCCTGCCGGTCCTGGTCGTCGTGGTGGTGGCGGGGCTGGCGCTGTCGGCCTGGTGGGCGACCCGGCGGATCCGCCGCCGGCGTCGCCCCACCGGACTGGGCCCGGCATGACCCGTCTCCGGCGGTTACCCCCGTCTTCTCCTCCCCCGCACCTCGACCGCGTGGTCCAGACAACCGTCGCCGGCGCTCACTGTCTGCGACCGCCGCGGCCCGGCCCCGCCCTCCCCGCACCACGGCCGTGCCCGCCCCTCTGCCGCACGGCCCCGGACTTCGTCGCCGGCCCCCTCGGCGGCCGGTTCCGGACCGTCCGGCCCCCTTGTCCCCACGGCTTCGGCACCCGCGACCACACGGGCACGCGGGATATGCTCGAAGCATCTCGTCCAGCCCCTGTCGGGAGGTGGCTCCGATCGGCGATCTGCTCATCGTCCTGCTGGTGATCCTGCTGTTCCTCTTCCTGCTGGGAGCGGCTGGGCTCTACCTGCTCGTCAAGGTCGGCAAGAAGGCAGCGAAGAAGGCCAGGAAGGTCTCCACCCGTGTCGCCACCAACATGGCGGCCATGGGCACCGGTGACGCCGCGGAGACCGAACGGATGCGCCTGGACCTGCGTCGCGAGGTCTCACTGACCCGCCAGGCCGTCGACGGCGCGCTGGGCGACGGATGGGGCCTGGGCGACCTCCCCCAGCTCGTCGCCGAGATCTCGGCGCACGCCGAGCAACTGGACGCCCAGCTCGCCCGGTACGCCCAGGAGCGGCGCGTGTCGGCCTACGTCGACCACACCGCCCTCGGCCGCCTGCGCGAGCACCACGCCAAGCTGACCACGTCCTGTGCCCGGATCCGCGCCGACCTGCGCAATGACCAGATGGCGCACACGGCCGGGAACATCGACGAGATCCAGAACCGCACGAATCTGGAGATCGAGGCGCGCCGCCGGGCCCCCGACCCGCTCGACGAGATCGACGAGCTCTACAACCGCACGATGATCAACCGCTCCCAGCCGGACGAGCTGCGCTGATCCGCGACTGATCCACGGCCGGGCCGGCACCCGGTCGAGGCGGCCTCTCCGGAGCCGGTCGAGCGGATCACCCGCGCAGACCGCTCCGCCCCCGCCGACACCCCCCGCCTGGAGCCACCGGTGGGCGAAGCCGGGCCGGGCTCCTGCCCGGCCCGGCCTCGATCCGCGTCCGTGGCGGCATTCCTGCGAAGCGGGCACGGACGGTGGCATGATGACCCCGTCGAGCGATATCTCGGGGTGTCGCCGAAGGAGAACCTTTGATGACAGCCGCCTTGCCTGAGTGGTTCCACCTGGGGCCGGAGGGCGGCTGGACCGCCGACATGCTCGATCGTCTTCCTCCCGATGCGCCCCCGCACGTCGAACTGATCGACGGGTCACTCATCACGAGGTCTCCGCAGACCGCCGTCCACATGCTCATGCTCCGGCTCCTTGAGCGTGCGCTCACCCCCCCGGACAACCTCATCGTCGTCCGGGAGATGAGCGTGACGCTCGGCATCCGGCAGCGGCCCGAACCCGACATCATGGTGGTCACGAGATCGGCGCTGACGAGCCTGAAGACGACCTCGTTCAAGCCGGAGGACGTTCGTCTTGTGGTCGAGGTGGTCTCTCCGGAGTCGGTCGAGCGGGATCGGAGTACCAAACCCATCAAGTATTCCGACGCCGGGATCAAACACCTCTGGCGTGTGGAGCAGGAAGACGATCGGCCCGTCGTCTACACCTTCGAGCTGGAACCCTCGGTCAGGGCCTATGTCCCGACCGGCATCCACCGAGGGCGACTGAGGACGGACATCGGGTTCGAGGTCGACATCGAGCTGGATCTCGAGAAGTTCATCGGCCCTTGAGTCCCGGCCCCGGCCCGTTCCTTCCGCGGGGCCGGGGCAGAAACGGGCCGGAAAGGCCCGTCAGGAGACTCCGGCCTCCCGCATGTCACGCACCTCCCGCTTGAGTTCCTTGATCTCGTCGCGGAGCCGGGCGGCGACCTCGAACTGGAGGTCGGCCGCGGCCTGGTGCATCTGCTCGGTGAGCGACTCGACCAGCGCCTCCAGCTGGGCCCGGGGCATCTCCCCCGCGATCGCCTTGGCGTGCTGGCCGACCTGCTTGGCCGCGAAGCCGGGAACGGGCGCCTTGCCGCGCGACTGCTGACGGCCGCTGCCGCCGAGGAGCTGGGCGGTGTCGGCGTCTTCCCGGGTCAGCGAGTCGAGGATGTCGGCGATCTTCTTGCGGAGCGGCTGCGGGTCGATGCCGTTGGCCTCGTTGTAGGCGATCTGCTTGGCCCGGCGGCGGTTGGTCTCCTCGATCGCCCGTTCCATGGAGGGGGTGATCCGGTCTGCGTACATGTGCACCTGGCCGGAGACGTTACGGGCCGCGCGGCCGATGGTCTGGATCAGGGAGGTCTCCGAACGGAGGAAGCCCTCCTTGTCCGCGTCGAGGATGGCCACCAGCGACACCTCGGGCAGGTCGAGGCCCTCGCGGAGCAGGTTGATGCCGACCAGCACGTCGAACTCGCCCATCCGCAGCTCGCGGAGCAGCTCGATGCGGCGCAGGGTGTCGACCTCGCTGTGCAGATAGCGCACCCGGATGCCCATCTCGAGCAGGTAGTCGGTGAGGTCTTCGGACATCTTCTTGGTCAGCGTGGTGACCAGGACCCGCTCGTCCTTCTCCGTACGGACACGGATCTCGTGCACCAGATCGTCGATCTGCGACTTCGTCGGCTTGACGATCACCTCGGGGTCGACCAGGCCGGTGGGGCGGATGACCTGCTCGACCACCTCGCCCCCGGTGCGGCCCAGCTCGTAGGGGCCGGGGGTGGCCGACAGGTAGACGGTCTGGCCGACGCGCTCCAGGAACTCCTCCCACTTCAGCGGGCGGTTGTCCATCGCGGACGGCAGGCGGAAGCCGTGGTCGACGAGCGTGCGCTTGCGGGAGGCGTCGCCCTCGTACATCGCGCCGATCTGCGGGACGGTCTGGTGGGACTCGTCCAGGACCAGCAGGAAGTCTTCGGGGAAGTAGTCGAGCAGGGTGTTGGGTGCGCTGCCCGGGGGGCGGTCGTCCATGTGGCGGGAGTAGTTCTCGATACCGGAGCAGCTGCCGATCTGGCGCAGCATCTCCAGGTCGTAGGTGGTGCGCATGCGCAGCCGCTGGGCCTCCAGCAGCTTGCCCTGTCGCTCCATCGTCTCCAGGGTCTCGGCGAGCTCGGCCTCGATGCCCCGGACGGCCTTCTCCATCCGCTCGGGGCCCGCCACGTAGTGGGAGGCGGGGAAGATGTAGAGCTCGTCGTCCTCCGTGATCACCTCGCCGGTCAGCGGGTGCATGGTCGAGAGCTTCTCGATCTCGTCGCCGAACATCTCGATCCGCACGGCGAGCTCTTCGTACTTGGGGATGATCTCGATGGTGTCGCCGCGGACCCGGAAGGTGCCGCGGGTGAAGGCCATGTCGTTGCGGGTGTACTGCATGTCGACGAGACGGCGCAGGAGCCGGTCGCGCTCGATCTCCTGACCGACGTTGAGCCGGACCATGCGGTCGACGTACTCCTGCGGGGTGCCCAGACCGTAGATGCACGACACCGACGCCACCACGATGGTGTCGCGGCGGGTCAGCAGCGAGTTGGTCGCCGAGTGGCGGAGCCGCTCGACCTCCTCGTTGATCGAGGAGTCCTTCTCGATGTAGGTGTCGCTCTGCGGGACGTACGCCTCCGGCTGGTAGTAGTCGTAGTAGGAGACGAAGTATTCGACCGCGTTGTTGGGCATCATCTCGCGCAGTTCGTTGGCGAACTGCGCGGCGAGCGTCTTGTTGGGCTGGATGACCAGGGTCGGCCGCTGGAGGCGTTCGATCAGCCAGGCGACCGTCGCGGTCTTGCCCGTGCCCGTGGCGCCGAGCAGGACGGTGTCCTTCTCCCCGGCCTTGACACGCCGCTCGAGCGCGGCGATCGCGGCGGGCTGGTCACCCGAGGGGATCATGTCGGTGACGACCTCGATGGGAGCCACCTTGCGCTGCAAATCAGTTACCGGCCTCACCTGACCCACTGTAGGCGGAGCCCCCGACAGTTCTTCCCCGGAAGGCCGCGCCGGGTTCAACCGCGCGACAAGCGAGCCGCAAGCGTCACCTACTTGACTGTTGTCGTGCGAACGCTCACCAAGCGTGATATATCGGCCTTTCGACATGCGATGACTCCGGAGGTTTGATGTCCCGGCCAAGAGAAGCCATGCAGTCCGCGCTCGCCGCGGCCCAGGCGATAGGACAGGGCGGAGACGTACGCCAGGTGGTCGGGCAGGCGGTCGAACAGCTCGCCGGGCAGTTGCCCGGGGAGAAGGGCTTCGCACTCAACGCCTCCGACTTCGTCGCCGCCCGCGACCAGGCGGCCTCGGTGGGGACGCTCATCGAGGCGCGCAGCGTGTCGCTCGGCGAGGCCGGGGAGGTCGTCAACCGCAGCTTCACCGCCAAGGGCCCGGGCGGCGAGCCGGTCCACGTCATATCTCCGGTCGTGATCCCCAAGAGCGGCACCGCCCGGATGGTCCTCCCGCTGGTCGTCCTGGCGGTGCTCGGACTGGCCGGGCTCCTCGCCACCGGCCTGCCCGACGGCGCCCGCGCGTTGTTCGGCCCGCACTACTGGGCGGTGCTCGTGCTGGCCGCGGCGTTCCTGTGGTGGCGCCGGAGCGTGGTCATGGTGCCCGAGGGCTGCAAGGCCCTCATCACCAAGTTCGGCAAGCTCGTGCAGGTCGCCGACCCCGGCCGGGTGACGCTGTTCAACCCGTGGAAGCGGGTGAGCTACATCGTCAACACCACCCGCGAGTACCCCTTCAACGCACCAATCCGCGAGGCCCCCACCCAGCAGGGCGTCAAGGCCAGCGTCGACCTCTTCCTGCAGTTCCGGATCGAGAATCCGGCCGAGTTCATCTTCGTGCTCGGCTCGGTCAGCGGCTTCCAGGCCAAGCTGCAGAACGCCATCAGCGAGGTCACCCGCTCCCTCATCTACGCCCAGCGCGCCGAGGAGATCTACGACCTGGTCGGCGAGAGCACCATGGGCATGCTGGACAGCCTCAACCAGCAGTTCCTGCCCGCCGTCCGGCTCACCGATGTGAACATCACCCACGCCGAGCCGTCCAGCCAGGAGTACCGGATGGACCTGGCCGCCCCGGAGATGATCAGGGTCGCCAAGGAGGCGTACACCTACGAGTACGAGCTCCAGCTCCGCAAGGAGCAGAACGAGGGTGACCTGGTCAAGGAGCTGGCCGGCCTGCAGGAGCAGCTGTCCGCCATCCAGGCCGAGATCGCCGGCTACCAGGCCCGGATGGACACCGCGCTGGAGCGGGCGTCCCACCAGGCCAAGGCCCAGGCCAGCCAGCGGATGGTGGAGGCGGAGTCGACCGCCAAGGCCAACGCGGCGCTGCTGGAGGCCCAGGCGCTGGACATCCGGGCGCTGAGCGCCGCGGAGGCCCCGGAGATCCTCGACTACCGCTTCCAGCAGGACCTGCTCGACAAGCTGGAGGCGGTCGCCGCCCACCTGCCCCGGGTGGTCCAGGTGGGCGAGACCACCGACATCGACCTGCTCGCCCTGGCCCGGCAGCTGGTCGGCACCCGCGAGACGCAGCTGTTCTCCGAGGCGGACATGGCCGCGATCAGGGCACGGATGGTCGAGATCGGCGACCGTGTCGAGGGACGCGCGGCCGAGATCGGCGCCCTGCTCAACCCGCCCGCCGAGGCGACCGTGCCCGACGCGACCGCGACCACCGCGACCGCGTCCGCCCCGGCCCGGGAGACGCCGGCCCCTTCCGTACGGGAAGCGGACGCCGCCGCGCGGGAGGAGATGTGAGAGGCGCATGGGCGACCGGGTCATGACAGGTGTGAAGAACGGTGCACGGCCGGCGACCGGGGAACGGCCCCGGCACGGTGAGCGGAGCGATCCACGGCGGACGAGCGGCCCGCGCGGCGGGCGAGGAAGGGTGAGCGACCGGTGAGCAGGGAGTTTTCGAAGATCAAGGAGTCCCTGGCCTCGTGGTCGGAGATCCGCCAGCTGTTGCGCGGCGGCGAGTCAGGGCAGCTGGTCCCGGTCGTGATCCCCAAGGACCGGCGGGGCTTCGCCTGGGTGACGATGCTGCTCCTGGCGCTCTACCTGGCCGGCACGGCCGTGTTCGCCGGTGGGGCGCTGGCGCTCCTGGCCGCGGTCGCCGCCGTGTTCTCCCTGGTGGTCGGCCTGGTGTGGATGTGGCGCCGGGCGATCATCGAGATCGAGGAGGGCACCACCGGCGTGCGCAGCCGGTGGGGCGCCATCGTCGGCACCCTGCCGCCCGGACGGCACTACCTGTGGCTGCCGTGGGACCGGGTGGACGCGGTGGTCGACACCTCCACCGAGATCCCCTACTCGGCGCCCATCGCCGCCTGCCCGACGGCGGAGAACGTCCCACTGAAGTCGATCGAGTTCTTCCTGAAGTTCCGCATCGTCGACCCGGTGGCCTTCGTCCGTACCATCGGCGCCGGTAACTTCGACCTGGTGCTCAGCAGCGCCGTCCAGGACGCCATCCGCCAGCGCAGCCGCCTGGTCCACACCGAGCGCGCCTACGACCTGCGCGGCTCCGACGTGGGTGACATGCAGGAGCTGCTGACCCGACAGCTGGGCCGGTACGGGGTGCGCATCACCGGCGCCAACATCCCGGACGTGCAGCTGCCCGACCAGTACCAGCAGCACCTGGCCACCCGGGAGAAGGTCGCCAAGGAGCTGTCGGCCTTCGAGCGGGAGTGGGAGCTCACCCGCAAGCGACGGATCGACACCCTCCTGATGGAGATCGAACGCGCCAAGAAGACGCGTGACGCGCGTATCGTCGAGGTGAGAGCCGCCGCCAACACCGCGCGTAAGGACGTCGCCCGCATGCTGGAGGAACACGAGACCGAGGCGCAGCGGGTGCGCTGGGAGATCGAGGCCAAGGGCCGCGCCGAGCTCACCGCGGCGGAGAACGAGGCGAAGGGGCTGCGCAGGCTGGCCGACTCCTACCGCGACAACCGCGCCGTGCTCCAGTACGAGCTGGCCCGCCGCCGGCTCGACGTGGGCGCCAAGCTGGCCGAGAGCGCCCCGCGTCCCGTCGTCGTCCGCACCTCCGGCGCCTCCGGCGACGCCTCCGCCCTGTCCACTATGCTCCTGGCTCAGATCCTGCCCCAGCTCGGCGGCACGAACGGCCAGGTCAAGCCCCCCGCACAGTCTCACTGAGAAGTCTCTATCCCCTGGGAGTCCAGATGGTGTTCCGCAAACTGATGGCCGCGTTCGGGGCCGGTGTCGAGGTCGACACCGTCCTGCAGAACTCGCAGGTCCGTCCCGGTGAGCTCCTGCGCGGGCAGGTCAACTTCCGCGGCGGCGGCTCCGACTACAAGGTGGAGGGCATCTTCATCGACTTCACCGCGGTCGTCGAGGTCGAGAGCGGTGACAACGAGTACAAGACGACCTACAGCTTCCTGCGTCAGCAGATCACCGGGCCGTTCCACCTCGCCGCCGGCGCCCCCCAGTCGGCTCCGTTCGAGATCCAGGTTCCCTGGGAGACCCCGATCAGCGCCATCGGCGGCTACCCGCTGCGCGGCATGCAGCTCGGCGTCTCCACCGAGCTCGCCCTGGCCGGCGCGCTCGACAAGGGCGACCTCGACCCGCTGTTCGTCAACCCGCTGCCCGCCCAGGACCACCTGCTCGGCGCGCTGGACAACATGGGCTTCCGCTTCAAGAAGGCCGACCTGGAGCGCGGCACCCTGCACGGCTCGCACATGCCGTTCTTCCAGGAGATCGAGTACTACGCCGGTGGCGAGTACCACCGCCACTTCAACGAGCTGGAGCTCACCTTCATCGCCGGCCCGCAGGCGATGGACGTGATCCTGGAGGCCGACAAGCGCGGCAGCTTCGGCTCCAGCCACGACACCTACAGCCGCTTCACCGTCCACTACACCGACCACCCCGGCCAGGTGGAGCAGTCGCTGAGGGCGGGCCTGCAGGCCATGGCCCACAAGCGCGGCTGGTTCTGAGCTTTTCCGCGTACGGGTGTGCCCTGGTCGCCAGGGCACACCCGTTTTTATCGAATACAGCCGTATGCCCTATTGCCCGCCACCATGAAAACCCGCGTGAGCCGGTCCCTCCGCCCAATGGAAATCCACGTGATCCCGCCCTTCCGTTCGAAGAGCGGTACGTCCACGGCTCCACCTCTGATTGAACGGATCGAATTGTCAGGCGGGTGGTGACCCGCTGGAGCGGAAAGGCCGTAGCGGGCGATCAGGACGGCGATCGTCCCGGGGCCCGGTGCGCCTTCGCTCCGCGTGCCGGTCATCGCCACGCCACCCGGCACCAGACGACCCGTCCCACCGTGTCCTCGTGCCGGCCCCACGAATCGAGGGCCCGGAGGTCATGTACGAGCAGCTCGACCACCTCGCGACCGTCGCCGATCAGCAGAATGTGAAGGTGCAGATCGTCCCTCACGACACCTGCTGCACGACCGGCCTGATGTCCGGATTCGTACTCGCCCAACTGCCGGACGCACCGACCGCCGTTTCCATAGAGTCCGCAGGAGAGGGCGAGGTTTCAGCGGATCATCATCTGGTAACCGCCGTATGGGATAGATATGACAGGATCCGAGCAGAGGCGCACCGTCCCGGGCAGTCGCTAGAAATGATCAAAGAAGCGAGGGACCAATGGAAGCAGCAGACCTGATCGGCCTTGACCTCTCCGGGGCCGCCTGGAAGAAGAGCTCCCTCAGCGGTGACAGCGGTGGAAACTGCGTCGAGGTCGCCGGAAACCTTCCTGGGGTCGTCGCCGTCCGCGACAGCAAGAACCCCACCGGCCCGGCCCTCACCTTCACCTCAGGCGATTGGCAGACCTTCCTCAATGCCGTGAAGTCGGGCCGCTTCGACTGACCGGCGAGACCGCTCCCGGCTCTCGGTTCCGAGCACACTGCCGGAGAGTTCGTCTTCTCCCGAGGATCGAACGCACCCGATCGTTCCGGCGGTCGGGTGCCGGTGTTCGAGCTTCCTCCTGGCCCGGAATCCAGGTGATCGAGGAGCAGTGATCGCTTCAGCGCTCCGCGCGTCAATTCGTATCGCGGCAGGTGAACCGGACGCGATTCCGGTGCCACCGAATCACCGGGTCGTCGCAGGCAGCGCGGAGATCCCCGGCAGGTAGGTCCCTGGTCCTCGAAGGAGGATGCGACGTCTCCGCGGCGTGGACGGTGCGGCCAGGCCGTGTCATCCTCACCACGCATGGCCGGTCAGCCGTACAGGTGACGCCAGGTTCGCTCTGGCTCGTCATACTCCGGTCCATGAACATCCGCAAGATCACCCAGTCGGCGGCGGTACTCGCCCTGACCGCGGCCCTCACCATCCCGGCCGGCCCCGCGCAGGCGGCCGCCGGCCCGAACACCGACTTCAACGGCGACGGCTACAACGACCTGGCCTTCGGCGTTCCCACCTATCCCGGCTTCCCGGGCGGAGCCAGCAACGCCGGCCTGGTCGGCGTGCTGTACGGCGGACCCGACGGGCTGGGCCCCCACTACACCATCCGCCCCAGGCCCGGCTGCGTCAGCACCAAATACCCCGACGGCAGCCCCGCGCCTTGTTACCTGTGGGGTCGGGGTCTGAGCGCGACGGACTTCGACGCCGACGGCAGGACCGACCTCGTCTTCGCCGGCGCCGCCGACATGGAGGTCCTGGCGTGGAAGCCACGGATCACCACGATCATGCGGCGCACGCATGTGTCCCTCGACTCCGCCGGCCGTAGCGGCCATCTGGTGGCCGGGCAGATCGACGGCCAGCCCGGAAAGGACATCGTCTCCGCGGAGAGCCAATACCGAAAGCTCATCGGGTGGTACAACGGGGCACAGTCACCTACCTACACCGGGCCGTCGCTTCCGGGCAGCGAGCAGGGTGCCTTCCACTCGATGGACGCCGCCGACCTCGACGGCGACGGCAAGCTGGAGGTGGCGACCGTCTTCGAGAACGGCTGGAACGGCGACGTGCACCTGCTGGTCCTCGACGAGCCGCACAGCGCGTCGGGGACGGTCACCACGCTCGGGTCACCGGACCACTGCAGCCCGCCGGCTCTGTCGTCCATCGACATCTGCCCGAAAGCCGACTCGGAGGTGGCCCTGGGTGACGTCAACGCCGACGGACGCGCCGACCTGGTCATGTCCACCCCCAGTACCGGCCGGCTGCAGATCTGGTACGGCTCGGCCTCGGGATTCGCCTCCTATCCCAACTTCGTCTCACGGGTGTCGTGGATGCACCCCCTCGGCAGCCCCCCTCCGCTCCCCCGCAACCTGGCCGTCGGTGACGTCAACGGCGACGGCGCCGCCGAGATCGCCATCGGCGCCCCTCGGGTTACGGTCTCCGGGCAGCAGGAGGCCGGTCACATCGCGCTGGTCTCGGGTTCGCCCACCGGCCCGGTCCTGTCCGACGTACAGATCATCAGCCAGGACGGCATCACCTCTCCCCACGATCCCGCCTCGGCATCCGCCGACCCGATCGCAGAACAGTCCGCCGCCTACGACAACTTCGGCCTGGCGATCTCGATCCTCGACGTCACCGGTGACGGCAAGGCCGAGGTCGTCATCGGTGCCCCCGGCAAGAACGGAGGCCGCGGCATGCTGACCGTCCTGCGCGGCACCTCCGGGGGAATCTCCACCGCCGCCGCCCAGGTCGTCCACGGCCTCGATGTCGGCGTGAACACTCCCGTCTTCGGGAGAGGGCTCGGCGTTCACCTGCTGCAGACGAACGGCCCCCGGTGATCATCGGACGCGGACGAAACCCCGCCCTCCGACGCGCGTCGAACGGGTGCGGGCCGCGGCGCCAGCCGGCCCGCACCGGCACGACCGGTCCGCGGAGCCTCTGGTGTGCGGCGGTCAGCCCGCCGCCTTCGGGGTTCCCCGTGCTTGCGGCATGACCGCGCCGGGCCGATCACGCTCCCCGGGGAGTTGACTTCAGCCCTTCCCTTCGACCTCGGCCGCTCAGGTCGCGACGCGGGCGGTCAGCTCGGCCCAGACCTCGGCCACCCGGGCCTCCAGGTCGTCCAGGGTGCCCTCGTTGGGGATGACGATGTCGGCGACCTTCAGGCGCTCCTCCCGGGTCGCCTGGGCGGCGATCCTGGCCCTGGCGTCCTGCTCGCTCATCCCCCGCGTCCCGACCAGGCGGGCCAGGCGCACGTCGTCGGAGGCGTCCACGACGATCACCACGTCGTACATGGGGGCCAGGTTGTTCTCCGCCAGCAGCGGCACGTCGTAGACGACGACGGCCCCGGGGTCGGCGGCGGCCTGGAGCTCGGCGACCCGGGCTCCGACCAGGGGGTGGACGATGGCGTTGAGGGCGGCGAGCTTCTCGGAGTCGGCGAAGACGATCGAGCCCAGCTTCTCCCGGTTGAGCGAGCCGTCCTCGCGGAGCACCTGCGGGCCGAAGACGGCGACGACGCGCGCCAGGCCGTCGGTTCCCGGCTCGACCACCTCGCGTGCGATCTTGTCGGCGTCGATGACCATCGCTCCCCGGGCACCCAGTCGCCGCGAGACCTCGCTCTTGCCCGATCCGATCCCGCCGGTAAGCCCCACCTTCAACATGATCCGCAGCATACGCGGTGCGGACCCGGCATCGCCCGTCAAGGCCCCACGGCCCTCCAAGGCCCATGGTCCTTCAAGACCCCGCGGCCCTCCAAGGCTCCACGCCCCGTCACGACCCCGCGGGCCGCTCCCTGCGCATGTGGACCAGGGTCAGGTGGTCGCTCATCCGCTCCCGGCCGGCCTCGCGGTAGCCGAGGCGGCGGTAGAGCCGCAGGCCGGCCTCCGACAGGTGTCCGGTGAACAGGTCGAACACCGGCGCGGCGACCTCCTCGTGCAGGGCCGCGAGCAGCGCGCCACCGATCCCCCCGCCCTGCATGTCGGGTGCGACCACCAGACGGCCGACCAGGCAGGCGGCGTCGGAGACCCGGCCGCGCACCGCACCCACGATCCTCGCCCGCTCCCGGGCCACCAGCACGGTGCCCGTCTCGACGGCCGCGCGGACCTGGGCGGCCGACTCCACCAGCGGCGGGATGAACGGGTCGCCGTACAGCTGGGCCTCACTCACGTAGGCGGCGCGCTGCACGGTCAGGATCTCTCCCTCGTCGCCGGGCCTGGCCCACTCGATGACCGTCACGGCGCCACCCTAACCCGGCGGACGGCGTCCCCCCGATGTCCGCGAGAACGCGGAAACCCCCGGAGGGCGTGAGAGCGTGGAAAAGACCCCGGAACGCGGAAAGGACCCCGCCGGAGCGGGGCCCTTCCGTGTATCTCTGTCTACCCTCTGTCCTGACCGGTCAGCTCTGGCCGCCCGCGAGCTTCTCGCGCAGGGCCGCGAGAGCCTCGTCGGAGGCGAGGGCACCGGACGCCGGAGCGGACGAGCCGCTGCTGGAGGAGCCGGAACCGGAGGACGGGGTCTCACCCGAGTAGGACGTCGGCGCGGCCTCGCCGGCCTCGGCCTCGGCCTTGCGGGCCTCCTCGATCTGCCGCTTGTGAGCCTCGAAGCGGTTCTGGGCCTCGGCGTACTGCCGCTCCCACTCCTCCCGCTGCTTGTCGAAGCCCTCAAGCCACTCGCCGGTCTCGGAGTCGAAGCCCTCGGGGTAGATGTAGTTGCCCGACTCGTCGTAGGTCGCCGCCATGCCGTACAGCGTGGGGTCGAACTCGACGTCGGCGCCGAGCGCGGTCTCGTTCGCCTGCTTGAGCGACAGCGAGATCCGGCGACGCTCCAGGTCGATGTCGATGATCTTCACGAAGATCTCGTCGCCGACCTGGACGACCTGCTCGGGGATCTCCACGTGGCGCTCGGCCAGCTCGGAGATGTGGACCAGGCCCTCGATGCCCTCCTCGACGCGGACGAACGCACCGAACGGCACCAGCTTGGTGACGCGGCCCGGGACGACCTGCCCGATCTGGTGGGTGCGGGCGAACTGCTGCCAGGGGTCTTCCTGCGTGGCCTTGAGCGACAGGGAGACGCGCTCGCGCTCCATGTCGACGTCGAGGACCTCGACCGTGACCTCCTGGCCGACCTCGACGACCTCGGAGGGGTGGTCGATGTGCTTCCAGGACAGCTCGGAGACGTGCACCAGACCGTCGACGCCGCCGAGGTCGACGAACGCACCGAAGTTGACGATCGAGGAGACGACGCCCTTGCGGACCTGACCCTTCTGCAGGGTGTTGAGGAACGTCTGGCGAACCTCGGACTGGGTCTGCTCGAGCCAGGCGCGGCGGGAGAGGACCACGTTGTTGCGGTTCTTGTCGAGCTCGATGATCTTCGCTTCGAGCTCGCGGCCCACGTAGGGCTGGAGGTCGCGCACGCGCCGCATCTCGACCAGGGAGGCCGGGAGGAAGCCGCGCAGGCCGATGTCGAGGATGAGACCGCCCTTGACGACCTCGATGACGGTACCGGTGACGATGCCGTCCTCGTCCTTGATCTTCTCGATCGTGCCCCAGGCGCGCTCGTACTGCGCGCGCTTCTTGGACAGGATCAGGCGACCTTCCTTGTCCTCCTTCTGGAGGACGAGGGCCTCGACGTGCTCGCCAACCTCGACGACCTCCGCCGGGTCGACATCATGCTTGATCGAGAGCTCACGCGAGGGGATGACACCCTCGGTCTTGTAGCCGATGTCGAGCAAAACTTCGTCTCGATCGACCTTGACGACGGTGCCCTCGACGATGTCGCCGTCGTTGAAGTACTTGATGGTCAGGTCGATCGCTGCGAGGAACTCTTCCTCAGAGCCGATGTCGTTGACCGCTACCTGCGGGGTGCTCGAGGTGGCCTCAGTGCTGCTCGTCATGTGTGGAGTTGCTCCGAACGCGGACAGATGTCGATGTGGCGAACGCGCGGCAGGCCTCTTACCGTTCAGCCGAAGGGATTGGCATCGGCGTGATCGAGCGCGAGCCCACTCCGTCCGAGACACGCGCGAGCCCACAACGCAGCGATCAGCATATGAGACCAGACGGGTACGGTCAATTCGACGAGGCTACGCGTTCATGGACCGAAGAGACGACGATCTCGCTCAGTAGGCGTTGATCTGACGCCTCCGGTCGGGTCTGATATTACCCCGAAGCCCGCGTGGTATGGAGATGCGGTCGGGGTCGCCGTCGGCCGTGTAGCGCTCGCGGGGGTGCTTGTCCAGCCACTCCAGCCAGTATTGCGAGCACCACTTGCGGCACTCGCCTTTTTTGCCGTTGCTCTGGACGCGCTGGATGGAACGCCGGTCGAAGTCCTTGGCGAACGGTGAGACCGACGGCTGGGCTCCGGCCAGGAAAACACCCTTGAAGGCGAAGTCGTTGCCCTTCCACTTCCCCGACTGCACGGTGGACCGGGTGCGCGGCATCGCGCCGAACGGCAGCGCGAGGGTCTCCGAGGCGGCGCCGCCGAGCTTGCGGAGCATCAGCTCGACCCGGACGATCTGCTCGGCGATCTTCGATTTCGTCAGCCCGGGCAGGTACGGGTGGCTCCAGGTGTGGTTGGCCACCTCGAAACCCCGGGAGGTCAGCCAGCGCACCGCCCGGGCCTGGTCCTGCGCGCTCTGCAGGCCGAACGGCTGGCGGTTCACCCAGAAGGTGGCGACGGGCCGGAAGTCCGGATACTTCTTGGCGACCTGGTAGATGATGCCGACCGCGGTGTCCTTGGCCGGCATGCCGTCGGCGCCCAGGGCGAAGTGGCTGTGGTGACCGTCGTCGAAGGTCAGCACCACCGGATACTTGCCCGCCGGGATGTCGATCTTCCCGGTGACGAACTCCCGCGCGGTGATCGGCACGTAGCCGTCCCTGGCGAGCCGCTCCATCTCCTTGCGCACCTGGTCGGGCGTGCGGTCGATCGACGCCAGCCGCTTCTTCATGATCCGGTGGTACATCAGGATCGGCACCATCCCGGCCTCGTTGGCCTTGACCTGCCGGGCGAACTCCGGAGAGGCGGTGACCGGCGGCGGCAGCTCGGCCGAGGGCATGTCCGGCGTCGGCGTCGGCGACGCCGGGGGCGAAGACGGCGGCGGCGAGCCACCGGCCGTCTTGCCGGCCCGGGGCTCGCCGGAGGGCACGGGAGCGGTGGGGAGCGCCAGGAGCGCCACCACCGCGACCACGACGACCACCACGTTGGCGAGCAGGATGATCTGTGTCAGGGGGATCCGGCTCCGCACAAAACTCCCATGCCCGTCGAGCTTTTCGATGCCGCACAAGCCTAGAACAGACTTGGACAGGTCCGGGCAATCGCGCTAGTGCCCGGCATCCTCCCAGGTGCGGCCGACGCCCACGGAGACCTCCAGCGGGACGCGCAGGGAGCAGGCGGCGTTCATCCGGCCGACGACCAGCTCACGCAGGGGCTCCAGCTCACCGGGGGCCACCTCGAACACGAGCTCGTCGTGGACCTGCAGGAGCATCCGGGAGGTGAGGCCGGCCTCCTTCAGCGCCCGGTGCACGTTGAGCATCGCGACCTTGATGATGTCGGCGGCCGATCCTTGGATGGGGGCGTTGAGCGCCATCCGCTCGGCTATCTCGCGGCGCTGGCGGTTGTCGCTGTTGAGGTCGGGCAGGTAGCGGCGCCGGCCCATCATGGTCTCGGTGTAGCCGTCGTTCCTGGCCCGGGCGACGATGGCGTTGAGGAAGTCGCGGACGCCGCCGAACTCCTGGAAGTACTCCTCCTTCAGGGTCCTGGCCTCGCCGGTCGGGATGTTGAGCTGTGCCGCCAGGCCGTAGTCGGACAGCCCGTAGGCCAGGCCGTAGTTCATCGCCTTGATCTTGGCTCGCATCTCCCCGTTGACCTGCTCCGGCTCGATGCCGAAGACCCGGGCCGCGGTGGCCTTGTGGAAGTCGTGCCCGGACTCGAAGGCCGCGATCAGCGACTCGTCGCCGGACAGGTGCGCCATGATGCGCAGCTCGATCTGGCTGTAGTCGGCCGTCAGGAGGGTCTCAAAGGCCCCGCCGGGACCGCCGGAACCGACCACGAAGCCCTGCCGGATGCGGCGGCCCTCGGCGGTGCGGATCGGGATGTTCTGCAGGTTGGGCTTCTCCGAGCTGAGCCGCCCGGTGGCCGCCACGGTCTGGTTGAACGTGGTGTGGATGCGGCCGTCGTCGGCGATCTCCTTGATCAGGCCCTCGACCGTGACCTTCAGCTTCGCCTGGTCGCGGTGCCTGAGCATGATGGTCGGCAGCTCGTGCTCGGTCTGGGCCGCCAGCCAGGCCAGCGCCTCGGCGTCGGTGGTGTAGCCCGTCTTGGTCTTCTTGGTCTTGGGCAGGTTGAGCTTGACGAACAGCAGCTCCTGCAGCTGCTTGGTCGAGCCCAGGTTGAACTGCTCGCCCACCGACGCGTGCGCCGCCTCGACGGCCTGCTTGACCGCGGCGGCGAACTCGGTCTCCAGCCCCTCGAGATACTCACGGTCGGCGGCGATGCCGGCCCGCTCCATCTCGGCCAGCACGGTGACGAGCGGCAGCTCCACGTCGCGCAGCAGGCCGGTGCCGCCGCGCGGCTCCAGGAACGCCTCCAGGGCGTCGGCGAGCTCGGTCACCGCCAGGGCCCGCAGGGCCAGCTCGCGGGCGGCGTCGTCGTCCTCGTCGAAGAGGCTCACCTGGCCCCCGCCGCCCGCCTCGGCGCGCAGCTCACGCCCGAGGTAGACCCGGACGAGCTCCTCCAGCGGGAAGGCGCGCTGCCCGGGCATCGCCAGGTAGGCCGCGAGCGCCGTGTCGCAGGTGAGCCCGCGCAGCTCCATGCCGTGCGACCACAGCGCCAGCATCGGGCCCTTGGCGTCGTGCACCGCCTTAGGCCTGGCCGGGTCGGCCAGCCACTCGCGCAGGGCCGTCTCGTCGTCCTCGGTCAGCGCGGCGGGATCGAGGAACGCGGCGGCCCGCCCGCCCGTCCCGGCGGACGCGGCCACGGCGATGCCGTCGAGACGCCCGGTGCCCTTGGCGTACTCGCCCCTGAAGGCGAGACCGGCGCGGCCCTCGGGCAGTGCCCGCAGCCAGGCCGCCACGTCGCCGGGACCGAGGACGACCACCTCGCCCTCGAAGCCCTCGTCGCTCGTGGGCTCGGCCGATCCGACGATCTTGAACAGCCGGTCGCGGATCTCGCCGCGGAACTCCAGCGTGTCGAGGATCTTGTTGATCTCGTCGCGGTCGGCGGGGCCCAGCTCCAGCTCGGAGATCCCCCGCTCCAGCGGGACGTCGCGGATCAACTGGGTCAGGCGGCGGTTCATGAGCACCTGGTCGAGGTGCTCGCGGAGCTTGTCGCCGACCTTGCCCTTGACCTCGTCGACCCGGTTGACCAGCTCCTCCAGCGAGCCGAACTCGCGGATCCACTTGGCGGCGGTCTTCTCGCCCACGCCGGGGATGTTCTTGAGGTTGTCGCTGCTGTCGCCGCGGATGGCGGCGAAGTCGGGATACTGCGCCGGAGTGAGCTCGTACTTCTCCAGGACGGCCTCGGGCGTGAAGCGGGTCATGTTGCTGATCCCGACGCGGGTCATCAGCACGGTGACGCGCTCGTCGACCAGCTGGAGGGCGTCGCGGTCACCGGTGACGATCAGCACGTCCATCTCACGGGCCGACGCCTGCGTGGCGAGGGTGGCGATCAGGTCGTCGGCCTCGTAGCCCGGCAGCGACAGGTGCGGCACGCGCAGGGCGTCGAGCATCTCGTGGATGAGGCTCACCTGACTGCGGAAACTGTCGGGGCTCGCGCTGCGGTTCGCCTTGTACTCGGAGTACTCCTCGTGGCGGAACGTCGGCTCCGACCGGTCGAAGCAGACCGCCACGTGGGTGGGCCGCTCGTCGCGGAGCACGTTGACCAGCATCGAGGTGAAGCCGTAGACGGCGTTGGTCTTCTGGCCCGTCGTGGTGGAGAAGTTCTCCTCGGGCAGCGCGTAGAAGGCCCGGTAGGCCAGCGAATGGCCGTCCAGCAACAGGAGACACGGACGATCGGGGGTCGCTTCACTCTTCGGCACAACGGAAGCCTAGTCTCCTGGTGCGACAGAAAACCGTGCCTCGTGCGACAGGAGACGCCCCCTTGACCATGACAGATCCCGGCGAAGCGGCCCGCCGTCTGGAGGAACAGCTCGGCGCCTCCCACCGCGGCACCCTCGTCGAGCGGATGGGCATCGAGATCACCGAGGCCACCGCGGAGCGGGTGGTGGGGACGATGCCCGTGGAGGGGAACATCCAGCCCTACGGTCTGCTGCACGGAGGCGCCTCCTGCGTGCTCGCCGAGACCCTGGGCTCGACCGGCGCGGCCATCCACGCGGGCCCCGGGCGTATCGCCGTCGGCATCGAGATCAACGCCACCCACCACAGGTCCGCGACCTCGGGCCTGGTGACCGGTGTGGCGACCCGTCTGCACGGTGGCCGGACGCTCGCCACCTACGACATCGAGATCACCGACGAGCAGGGCCGCCGGGTGTGCACCTCCCGTCTGACCTGCATGCTCCGCGACATCTGAGCAGATCTCGGACTCGATCATATTCCGGGCGCTTTTTTGCCTTCCCGACGCGACGGGTCCGCTACCGTGGGTCACGACGATGCCCGCGGGGCGGCCGAGTAGAAAACGTACGGAGTCGGGGAAGCTCCATACGGCGCCAAAGGCCTCCCCCGGGCTCGTCGGGCCGGCGGGGCGGCCGGGATCCACCTGGCCCCTGCCCGCGCCGCCTCCGCACCCCCGCTCTCACTTCTCCTCAGAGCGACCGTGAGGCCCCCGCGCACGTACCGGCCGCCTCTGGTCAGGTGACGGCTCGCGGCGGCGCTGCGTCGCCCACAGGCCCGCGCAGGCCCCGTACGACGGCACGGCCCGCGCCGCAAGGACGCGGGCCGTGCCACGGGCGGGTCGCTCCTTCGGAAGGGGCGGGCCCTTCAGATCTCGTGGTGCGTCGGGTCGAGCACACGGCGCAGGAAGGTCCGGGTCCGCTCGTGCTGCGGGTCTCCGATCACCTGCTCGGCGGGGCCGTCCTCGACCACCACCCCGCCGTCCATGAAGACCACCCGGTCGGCCACCTCCCGGGCGAAGGCCATCTCGTGGGTGACCACGAGCATGGTCATCCCCTCCTCGGCGAGCTTGCGCATGACCGTGAGCACGTCGCCGACGAGCTCCGGGTCGAGCGCCGAGGTGGGCTCGTCGAAGAGCATCAGCGCCGGGTTCATGGCCAGGGCACGGGCGATGGCCACCCGTTGCTGCTGACCGCCGGAGAGCTGGATCGGATAGGAGTCGGCCTTGGCACCGACGCCCACCTTGTCCAGGTTCTCCCTGGCGATCCGCTCCGCCTCCGCCTTGCCCCGCTTCAGGACCCGCTGCTGGGCGATCATCACGTTCTGCAGCACGGTCATGTGCGGGAACAGGTTGAACTGCTGGAAGACCATCCCGATGCGGCGGCGGACGGCGTCGATGTCGGCGTCCTCATCGGTCAGGTGGACGCCCTCCACGATCACGTTGCCCCGGGTGGGCTGCTCCAGCAGGTTCACACAGCGCAGCAGCGTGGACTTGCCCGAGCCGGAGGGGCCGATGATGCAGACGACCTGGCCGGAGTCGACGGACAGGTCGATTCCCTTGAGCACCTCCAGATGGCCGAACGACTTGTGCAGGTCGCGGATCTCGACCGCGCGCATCACCAGGGTCATCGGAGTCACCGTCCCTTCGCCTGACGCTTCTCCAGCAGGGACGCGAGGTAGCCCAGCGGGATGGTGACCAGGAGGTACGTCACGCCGACGACCAGGATGGGGGTGGCGTTGGCGTGGGTGGAGGCCATGTCGTTGCCGAACTTCGTGAGCTCGACGTACTCGCCGGAGACGCCGAGGAACAGCACCAGCGAGGAGTCCTTGAGCAGGGACACGAACTGGTTGGTCGTGGGCGGGATGACGATGCGCACGGCCTGCGGGATGACGATGCTGACCATCGAGCGGCTGTACGACATGCCCAGCGAGCGCGCCGCCTCCATCTGGCCCTTCGGCACCGCCTGCAGACCCGCGCGGAGCGTCTCCGCCATGTAGGCGGAGCCGACGACGGTCAGGCCCAGAATGCCCTGGCCGTAGGTGCCGCCGGGTACCTCGAACCCGGGCAGCGCGAGCGGCAGGAACAGGATGAGGAGGAAGACCAGCAGCGCCGGCAGGCCCCGGAAGATCTCGATGTAGGCGATCGCGATCCACCGGTAGGGCCGCACCGACGACAGCCGCATCAGCGCGAACAGCAGGCCGAGCAGGAAGGCGAAGAGGAATCCGCCGACCGAGTAGATGATCGTGTTCTTCAGCGCGATCGTGAAGAGCTCGGGGAGCGTCTCCTCGGCGACCTCGGGTTTGGCGAAGTTGGCGGCGAGCTGGCCCCACTCGATGCGCCAGATGAGGAAGGCGACAACGACGATCAGCAGGACGTACTGGACGGCCCTGCTGATGCGCTGCCGCTTACGGGGACTGAGTCCGCTCCTGCCGAAGGGTCCCCCGGCGGGGACGGACTCAGTCGTCGTCGACTTCTCGGTCATCGATCAGCCGAGCTCGCCGGGCTTCTTGCCGAACCACTTGACGAAGATCTCATCGTAGGTGCCGTCCGACTTGGCCTGCGCGATCGTCTCGTTGATCGTCTTGAGCAGGACCGGGTCGGCGCCCTTCTTCAGGCCGATGCCGTACTGCTCGCCGGTGTCGAGGCTGGCGACCAGCTCGAACTTGTCGGCGATCTCGGGCTTCTTCAGCCAGGTCAGGACGACCGGCAGGTCCTGGACGATCACGTCGACCTGGCCGGACTGCAGGCCGAGCAGCTCCTTGGGCGAGTCGGCGAACTCCTTGGGGTCGAGCCCCTGCTTCTTGACGTAGTCGAGACCCGTGGTCGAGGCCTGGGCGCCGAGCCGCAGGTTCTTCGCCTTGATCTCCTCCAGGGTCTTCACGCCGAGCCCCTTCTTGGCCAGCAGAGCCTGCGTGGCGTCGAAGTAGGGCTCGGAGAAGTCGATGTTCGCCTTGCGCTCCTCGGTGATCGTCATACCGGCGGCGGCCACGTCGCACTTGCCGGCGGCCATCGCCGCGCCGCTCTTGATGACGGCGAAGTCGATGTCGACGATCTCCTGGGTCAGACCGAGCTTCTTGGCCGCGAGGTCGACGATGTCGACGTCGAACCCGACGACCTTGTCACCCTGCTTGAACTGGAAAGGCTCGTACGGCAGGTTGGTGCAGGTGGTCAGTTTGCCCGGCTTGACCAGCTTGACACCGCCCGCAGCCGCGGGGGCACTTCCCGAGGCACCGTTACCCGGGCTCGCGGTGGTGGACTCACCGCCACCGCAGGCCGACAGGCCGAGCGCACCGGCGACGACCATCGCGCCCACCGCGAGCGCACGACGGGAAACAAAACTCAGGCCCACGAAGGCCTCCTTCGGTCAATGTCGCGTCTTGTATGGATACCTCAGTGCAGGTAATGCTCTCTCACCTGCATAATCATGCAGGTCACCGCCACGACACAATTCGGACAACAACCACGTTCGGGGCTTCTTTCTCGATACCCGCTTCCGGTGCCGGATCAGAGGCCGGCCGTTCATCCAATGGTGAACGACCCGCCCGTCCACCACGGACCAGGGTCCGCCGAGCGGGTCCGCCGGGGCCGCGGCGCGCGCCGGAAACGGACACCGCAGAGCGTTGATCCGCGGAACCCGTCTCGGTTACCTTGCCCGGTGTGCGCAACCTCCCAACCCTGTTCGCCGGTGCCGCGTTCGCCGTCGCCGTCCTGACCGGCTGCACGGAGACGGACGCGCCGGGGTCCGCCGCGTCCCCGCGGGCCACGCCGGCCCCGACCCACTACCCGCTCCCGGCGCGGCCGGTACGCCCCGGCGAGACACCCATCACCTCCGCTCCGGTGGACGACGGCGACACCCGCTTCCAGGTGATCGGCCTGCAGAAGGGCCTGGAGGGTTTCTTCGGCAGCCACGCCGAATGGAAGGCCAAGGGCCAGTACGTGGTCGTGCGGATCGTGGCGGAGAACCCGGGCCGGACCAACTCGCGCTTCGACGCCAAACGGCAGCGCCTCATCGCGGCCGACGGGAAGACCTACGGGATCGACAGGTTCGCCCAGGCCATCAAGCGCCAGCCCGACACGCTCCCGCTGGGTGCCGGGGTCAGGATCGAGATGGACCTGTGGTTCGACATCCCCGAGGGGACGAAGGTCAGCGCGATCAAGCTGTTCGGCGACCCGCCCCTCGGCGTGGTGGGCGAGACCCGGGGGGTTCAGGTCACCCTGCCCTGACGCCGCTGCGGCGCCGCGGTGACGGCACGCGGGCGGCGCACCGACGCCGCCCTGACGGCGCGCCGGCGGCCTGCCGCCCGCGTGCCGCCCACCACCCGGACGTACCTCCCCCGGTCGCCGGAGACCGTCCCGCGGGGCGGCCGAGGCTGCCCCGCCCCGCGGGACGGTCACTGCGACGCGGGCCGCATGCGACCGGTCACGCCTTGGGGTTCGGCGTGTCCGAAGTGTCCTGGGCGGCGTCCGGCCCCTTGTCCTGGGGGGCGTCGTGCCCGCCGCCCAGGTAGGCGGCCCGCACGTCGGGGTCGTTGAGCAGCTCGTCGGCGGGGGCGCTCTTGACCACCTTCCCGGTCTCCAGCACGTAGGCACGGTGGGCGAGCTTCAGCGCCTGCTGGGCGTTCTGCTCCACCAGCAGGACCGTGGTGCCCCGCCGGTTGATCTCCTCGATGATGGAGAAGATCTGCTGCACGAGCAGCGGCGCCAGCCCCATCGAGGGCTCGTCCAGCAGCAGCACCTTCGGTTTGGCCATCAGCGCCCGTCCGATGGCGAGCATCTGCTGCTCACCGCCGGACATCGTGCCGGCCGCCTGGTTGCGGCGCTCCGCCAGGCGGGGGAACAGCTCGTACGCCTCGTTCAGCTCGGCGGTGAAGTCACCCGAGCGGGTGTAGGCGCCCATGAGCAGGTTGTCGTGGACCGTCATGCCGGGGAACACGCCCCGCCCCTCGGGCGCCTGTCCCAGGCCCGCGATGACGCGCAGGTGACCGGGCATCCTGCTGATGTCCCGGCCGTCGAAGATGATCCTCCCCGACGTCAGGCCGCGCAGGCCCGAGATCGTCTTCAGGGTCGTGGTCTTGCCGGCCCCGTTCGCCCCGATGAGCGTGACGATCTCGCCCTCGTTGACCTCGACCGAGATGCCCTTCAGCGCCTCGATCTTGCCGTAGTGGACGTGGATGTTGCTGACCTCAAGAAGCATCTGCGGGAGCTCCCAAATACGCCTCGATGACCCGGGGGTCGTTCCGCACCTCGTCCGGCAGGCCGTCGGCGATCTTCTGACCGAAGTCCAGCACCGCGATACGGTCGCTGATACCCATGATGAGGCTCATGTCGTGCTCGATGATCAGGATCGTCCGGCCCGCGGCGCGGATGTCCAGGATCAGCTGTTGCAGGGCCATCTTCTCCGCCGGGTTCATACCGGCGGCGGGCTCGTCCAGCAGCAGCAGCTTCGGGTTGGTCGCCAGAGCGCGGGCGATCTCCAGGCGGCGCTGGTCGCCGTAGGGCAGGTTCTTGGCGTAGTCGTGCGCGCGGTGCGAGATGCCGACGAAGTCGAGCAGCTCCATCGCGAGCCTGCGCCCCTCCTTCTCCGCCTTCCGGTGCCAGGGCAGCCCCAGCGCGACGCTCACCATGCCCGACTTGTGGTGCGCGTCCGCGCCTACCAGGACGTTGTCGAGGGCCGTCATGTTGTGGAAGAGCCGGATGTTCTGGAACGTCCGGGCGATGCCCCGCTTCGTGATCTTGAAGCGCTTGACGCCGCTGATCCTCTGGTCCTGGAAGCGCACCTCTCCCTCGGTCGGCTGGTACACGCCGGTCACCACGTTGAAGACCGTGGTCTTGCCGGCGCCGTTCGGGCCGATCAGGGCGAAGATCTCCCCCTCGTGGACGGTCAGGTCGACCTCGCGCAGGGCGGTGACGCCACCGAAGCGCATGACGAGGTTCAGCAGCTCCAGCATGGGCCGACCGGTCTGCCGCGCGGTCACCGTCTTCGAGCCCTGCCCGGCCTCCGGGCCCGCCTCGGCCGACGGGTTCACCTCGGTGCTCACTTGACCGCCACCTCCTGCCCCTTCGTCTCCGGCCCGGGCACCTCTGCTCCGAGGCTGCCCATTCCGCCGGTCCCTTCTTTCAGCTCCGCCTTGCGCTGACGCGAGGGCAGCAGGCCCTCCGGACGGAAGATCATCAGTGCCACGAGCGCCGCGCCGAAGATCAGCATGCGGTACTCGGCCAGGCCGCGGAACCGCTCCGGCAGCCAGGCCACCACGAACGCACCCAGCATGACGCCGGGCAGGTTGCCTGCGCCGCCCATGACCACGGCGGCCAGGATCGTCGCCGAGAGCAGGAACTGGAAGTCGTTCGGGTTGATCGAGACGACCTTCGAGGCCCACAGCACACCCATGGCGCCGCCGATCGACGCGCCGATGGCGAAGGCGAGCATCTTGAAGCGGAAGGTCGGCACGCCCATGACCTCGGCCGCGTCCTCGTCCTCGCGGATCGCCGCCCAGGCGCGCCCGACGCGGCTCTTCTCCCAGCGCTTCACCAGGATGATCACGATGACGGCCAGCGCGACCAGCAGGTAGTAGTACGGCCGCGGGTCCAGCACCCCATACTTGAAGATCTTGATGCCGAACAGTTCGACGCCTTCGATGCTCGGCGGGTGCGGGATGTCGCGGATGCCGTTCGGGCCGCCGATCTCGTCGGTGTTGCGGGCGGTGATGCGGATGATCTCACCGAAGCCCAGCGTGACGATCGCCAGGTAGTCACCGCGCAACCGCAGCGTCGGCGCACCCAGCGTGATGCCGGACAGCGCGCAGATACCGATGCCGACCAGCAGGATGAGCCAGAAGTTCCAGCCCAGCCGGGTGCCCAGGAGCGCCATCGCGTAGCCGCCCACCGCGTAGAAGGCGACGAAGCCCAGGTCGAGCAGGCCCGCCTGGCCGACCACCACGTTCAGGCCGATGGCCAGCAGCACGTACGTCCCGATCGGGAAGAACAGGATGCTCCCCCAGTCGGTGTACGGCGACATGATGGGCGCCAGGCTCTCCGACGGCAGCAGCAGTGCGCCGACGATCAGGAGCAGGTAGACGGTCCAGCGCTGCCAGCCCGAAGCGCCCGCCCAGCGGTCCCGCAGCGCGTCGCCGGCGCGGTCGAGCCAGCGGAAGGCGAGACGCAGCGGAGCGAAGAGACGGCCGAGCGGACTGAGAACGCGGGCGATGACCTCACCCAGCCGGTAAGAGGGGCCTTTCGCCGGATTCTTTTGCTTCATGCGCGCGCCTGCTGGAGTGATTCACCGAGGATGCCGGTGGGACGGAACATCAGGACCAGGACGAGGATCGTGAAGGAGATCACGTGTTTCCAGTCGGAGCCGAAGAAGATGGCTCCGTAGTTCTCCACCAGACCCAGCACGACACCTCCGACCAGGGCACCGCGCAGGTTGCCGATGCCGCCGAGGACGGCCGCGGTGAACGCCTTGATGCCGAAGAGGAATCCGATGAGGTAGTTCGTGTTCTCGTACGAGATGAGGTAGAGCGCACCGGCCACACCGGCCATGGCCCCGCCGATGAGGAACGTCATCCGGACGATCTTGTCGATGTCGACGCCCATCAGAACGGCCGCTTCGGGGTTCTGCGCGGTGGCGCGGATACCCCGGCCGATCTTCGTGCGGTTCACGAGGGCGTCGAGCGCGATCATCATGGCGACCGCGGCGACGACGACGAACACCTGGTCGACCCGGACGGTGTGTCCGAAGATCGAGAAGAGTTCGGTCCGCTCCATCAGCCGGGGCAGGCCCATCTGGACCCGGCCGCCCTGTCCGGGCCGCTCGAAGACCTTCGGGATCACCAGAAGGGCGAACAGCTCCTGCAGGAAGATGGAGGCGCCGATCGCGGAGATCAGGGCCGCCAGCCGGGAGGCGCCGCGCCGGCGCAGCGGCCGGTACGCGATCCGTTCCAGGGCGATCGCGGTGCCCGCCGAGGCGAGCATGCCCGCCAGGATCATCGCCAGGATGATCCCGACCAGCGCGATGCCGGTGAGCGTGGTGTTGATGCCCAGGATGAAGGGCACGAACATCGCGCCGAAGGTTCCGATCATGAACACTTCGGAGTGCGCGAAATTGATCAGTCGCAGCACGCCGTACACCATGGTGTAGCCGAGCGCGATCAGGGCGTAGATCGAACCGAAGGACAGGCCGTCGATCGTCGCCGGCCAGAACTGATCGGTGAAGTCTCGCCACAATTGAGCGATGAAGTCATTGAACACTAGGGTTTACCACTTCCAGCGGGGGTCGCCTGCACTGCCGGTAGCACACCGCCTCCGAGCAGAACCTCGTGGACTCTGGTGGAGGTACGAGAGGAGCGGGAACGCATCGCGGCGTTCCCGCTCCCCGCGCGTCGACTACCTACTCTCCTCCGAGTCTCCGGCTACCCCAGCTTGGCCTCGTTGGCCTTGCCGAGCAGGCCGATGACGCCGTTCTTGACCTGGTAGATGTAGATGTCCTTGGCAGCGACCTCGCCGTTGCCCTCGAACTTGACCTGCTTGGAGACACCGGCCAGGTCGACCGTGGAGATGAACTGGTTGATCTTGTCGGGCGTGGTGTTGCCCGCCTTGATCGCCTCTACGAAGACGGTCGCCGCGTCGTAGCCCTCGGCCGCGTAGATCGCCGGGTCGGCGCCGAAGGCGGCCTTGTACGCCTCGGCGAAGGACTTCACCTTGGCGTCGGTGACGTCCGGGGTCGCGATGTAGCACGGGCAGCCGACCAGGGCGCCTTCGGCGTTGGTGGCACCGGCGCCGTCGATCAGGCCCTTGTCCAGCGAGCCGTCGCCGGACAGGAACTTGGCGTCCTTCACGCCCTTGTCACGCATCTGCTTGAGCAGGTTGCCGCCCGCGGCGTAGTAGCCGCCGAAGAAGACCGCGTCGGGCTTGGCCGCGGCGACCTTGTTCACGACGGAGGAGAAGTCGCTCTCCGTCGGGTCGAGCGAGTCAGTGGTGATCTTGACGCCCTTGCCCTCGAGCGTGGTCCGGACGGCGTCGGCCAGCGGCTTGCCGTACTCGGACTTGTCGTCGATCACGAAGACGTTCTTGGCCGCGAGGCCCGTGGCGATGAACTCGCCGATGCCAGGGCCCTGGACGCTGTCGCTCGGCAGCACCCGGTGCCAGAACTTCCAGCCGTTCTGCGACAGCTTGGCGTTGGTCGCCGAGGCCGAGATGCTCGGCAGCTGCGCCTCCTCGAGCACCGGCCCGACCTGGGCGGACTCACCGGAGAAGGCAGGGCCGATCAGACCGGCGATCTTGTCGGTCTTGATCGCCTGCTGGGCCAGCGCGACAGCCTTGGAGGGGTCACCCTGGCTGTCGTACTCGACAAGCTCGATCTTCACGGCGGGGTTCGTCTTGTTGTACTCGTCGATGACGAGCTTCGCGCCGTTGCGGGGCGGGATGACGATGCCGGCGTTCGGGCCGGTGAGGTCACCCATGAAACCGAGCTTGACGGTGTTGCCGGCGGCACCACCCGAGCCGCCGCCCGCCGGGGAAGCCTCAGTACCGCCGTCACCGCAGGCAGCGAGACCGAGGGTGAGCGCCACACCGGCGGCAAGCACTCCACCGAGGCGTGCAGTCTTAGGCCGCAAGGTTGCCTTCCTTTCGCCCAGTCCCTCGTCAGGACCGAGTTCACAGATGCCCTCCCCTGGCGGGGTGGCCAGGGGGTCGTGTCGGTTAGTACAGCTAGCGGATGTCACGGGTCGATACAGGACGGCCCGCCGTTACTGCTTCGTTATTACACCGATCCTTTTCGGCTATCAGACACAAAAGCCGTGGTCACTGGCAAGGTTATGTACAGAGCGAAGATCGCCACCAGTGCCGGGAGGGCACGGAGAACCCCGGAAAACCCGGCCTCACCGGCGTCTTGGACATTTTTCGCAAAAATCTACGAGGCGGGCCGAGAGGGAAGACAGAAGCGGCCCGAGGGACCCCTGGGGCGGAGAAGCGGGACGGCCGGGCGGGGCGCCGGAGCAAGGGCCGGAGCGAGCGTGGAGAAACAGGGCGGACGCGAGGGCCAGAGCTGGCGTAGAGAAACGGAGCGAGCGCAGGGAAGCGGGGCGACCGAACGGGAAGCGGACGCGAAGGACCGGATGAGGAGCGGACGCGAGGAAGCGGACGCGAGGGGCCGGGCGGGGAGACGGGCCCGGACGGGACGCGTCCGGCCCGGCCGGGGACGAGGTCCGGCCGGGAGGAGACAGGGTGACGGACCGCGGTCAGGCCTCCGGCGTGACCTCCCGGGAGGAGTCGTCCCCGGAGGCCGCGGGCGCGTCGGAGACCACGATCTGCGCCACCTGGCGCATGCTCAGCCTGCGGTCCATGGACGCCTTCTGGATCCAGCGGAACGCCTGCGGCTCACTCCACCCGTGGCGTTCCATCAGCAGCCCCTTGGCCCGCTCGACCAGCTTGCGGGTCTCCAGCCGCTCCGAGAGCGTGCCGACCTCGCGCTCCAGCGCGGCGATCTCCTGGTGCCTGCTGACCGCCATCTCGATCGCGGGCACCAGGTCGGACTTGGTGAACGGCTTGACCAGATACGCCATCGCACCGGCGTCTCTGGCCCGCTCGACCAGGTCACGCTGCGAGAAGGCCGTCAGGATGAGGCAAGGCGCGACCCGCTGCGTCACGATCTGCTCCGCGGCCGAGATCCCGTCCAGGACGGGCATCTTCACGTCCAGGATCACCAGGTCCGGCCGGTGCTCCATCGCCAGCTTGACCGCGGTCTCCCCGTCGGCTGCCTCCGCGACGACGGCATACCCCTCCTCTTCCAGCATCTCCTTCAAATCGAGGCGGATCAGCGCCTCGTCTTCCGCGATCACCACTCGCCGCTGCGTACTCACGAGCAAGAGGGTACCGACGTCCGCTAGATTAGGACCACGCCGGTTACGGTCAATGATCGTTGTTGGCTATGCTGCACGGAAGAAGTTCGGATGGATTCGGACAAGTCTGGGTCCACGCCCCGGTACCCCAATTGGCATGAGGGAGCGGATTCAAAACCCGTACAGTGTGGGTTCGAGTCCCACCCGGGGCACATCTCAGCCGCCCGGCCACCCGGCCGGGCGGCTTTGCTGACTCTCCGGCTTTGCCGCCTCTGCGGCCTGTCGTCTTCCCGGCCACGGACGGAGCCCGCCGACCGCGGCGGAGCGGCGGAGAGCGCCGTTCTCCCCACCCGGCGGGTCGTCCCTCCCCCGTTTCCCCGGCAGCCGCCTCCCCCGCCCGTCACACGGCGTGCCGCAGGCGGCCCGCCATCGCACGCCGATCCCAGGACGGCCGCACACCCGTCCTGCTGCCCCTCTGTCGAGCAGTAGATTGCCGGGAAACGGTTGATCGAAGGAGGACGGTGTGGAAACGGTGGAGAACAGTAGAGATGGACAGGAAAGCGGCTTGGTGCGCCTTCCGGCGAAGATCAGGCTGAGCGAGGACGGGATCGTGCTCCGGGAGTGGGAGGACGGCGACCTGGCCGCGATGGCGAAGCTGTTCGACGACCCTCAGGTGGCGCACTGGACGCCGCTGGCCTCGCCATTCGATCTGGAGGCCGCGCGGGCCTACCTGAAGTCGGCGGCGCAGAAGCGGGCCGCCGGGGAGCGGGTGCAACTGGCGATCACCGTGGACGGGAAAGAACCGGCCGGCGAGGTGCTGCTGATGCTGAACGGGGCGGACCCGGAGGTCGCCGATCTGGGCTACAGCGTGGGAGCCGCCTGGCGGGGACGGGGGCTGGCGAGCCGGGCCCTGCGGATGATGACGGAGTTCGCTCTCGGCACGGCCGGGCTGTCGCGGCTACTGCTGAAGATCGAGGCCGAGAACACGGCGAGCACGGGGGTGGCCCGCGCCGCGGGATACCGCCTGACGGACGCGCCGCCCATCCCGGCCGAGGGGAAGGCGGGCCGCCGGCTGCTGCTGCAGACCTGGGAGTATCAGGGGGCCTGAGACGCCGGGTCCCGGCGATGCACCTCGACCGGCCGGTGGCCCACCTCGACCGGCCGGTGGCCCACCTCGACCGATCGGTGGCCCGGCTCGGCCGGCCGATGACCTGGCGCGATCGGCCGTGCGCGGCCACCGCCGGAGCGGTGGCCGTCTCGGGGCGGGTCAGACGGGGTGGGACGGGGCGGACGGGGGACGTCAGGCGGGGTGGGCGACCGCCGCGCCGATGGTGTGCACCCGCAGCGCGTTGGTGGAGCCGGCCGTGCCGGGAGGCGAACCGGCGACGATGACGACCTTGTCGCCCTTCTCCAGCCGGGCGTTGGCCAGCAGGGATGCCTCGACCTGGCGCACCATGTCGTCGGTGTGGTGGACGAACGGCACCTCGAAGGTCTCCACGCCCCAGGTCAGCGCCAGCTGGTTGCGGACGTGCGGGGCGGAGGTGAAGGCCAGCAGCGGGATCGGCGAGCGGTAGCGGGCCAGCCGGCGCGCCGTCTCACCGGACATGGTGAACGCCACCAGGGCCTTGGCGCCGACGATGGCGCCGACCTCGGCCGCGGCACGGGCGATGGCGCCGCCGGTGGTCTCCGGGAGCCGGTCGAGGCTGTGCGTGGCCTCCAGCGAGGAGACCTCCGCGGCCCGGGCGATGCGGCTCATCGTCTCGACGGCCTCGATCGGGTAGTTGCCGACCGAGGTCTCCCCGGAGAGCATGACCGCGTCGGCGCCGTCCATGACCGAGTAGGCGACGTCGGACGCCTCGGCGCGGGTGGGACGCGGGGCGGTGATCATCGATTCGAGCATCTGGGTGGCGACGATGACCGGGCGTGCCTTCTCGCGGCAGAGCTCGATGGCGCGCTTCTGCACGATGGGCACCTCCTCCAGGGGCAGCTCGACACCGAGGTCGCCGCGGGCGACCATGATGCCGTCGAACGCCTCGATGATCTCGGGGAGCCGTTCCACGGCCTGCGGCTTCTCGATCTTGGCCAGCAGTGGGAGACGGATGCCCTCCTGCTCCATGATGTTGCGCACCACGTCGGCGTCGGAGGGGCGCCGGACGAAGGAGAGCGCGACGATGTCGAAACCGGTGCGCAACGCCCAGCGCAGGTCGGTCTCGTCCTTGTCGGTCAGGACCGGGGCGCTGACGTTGACGCCGGGCAGGTTGAGACCCTTGTTGTCGGAGATCATGCCGCCGATGATCACGCGGGTGGTGACGCGGGGGCCGTCGATCCGGGTGACCTCCAGCCGGACCCTGCCGTCGTCGACCAGGATGCTGTCGCCGGGCCGGACGTCCTTGTGCAGGCCCTGGTAGGTCGTGGAGACCTGTTCGCGGTCGCCGGGGACATCCTCGGTGGTGATCGTGAACACGTCACCGAAACCGAGCCGGACCGGGCCCTCCTCGAACTTGCCCACACGGATCTTGGGGCCCTGGAGGTCGGCCAGCACGCCCACGCCACGTCCGAGCTCCTCGGCAGCCTCCCTCACCCTGTCGTAGACCTCCTTGTGCAGCTCGTGGCTGCCGTGGCTGAGGTTGAAACGGGCCACGTCCATCCCCGCCGCGATCAGCTCGCGGATGCGTTCGGGGGAGGAGGTGGCGGGGCCGAGAGTACAGACGATTTTCGCGCGACGAGTCACGGATCCCACCCTAATTGGTACAGACCACTTGGTTGTGACGTTGCCCGGAGCGCCGGTGAAAAATTCGGTGACACAACGCTACCTCTGGCGGGCCGCGGGCGGTGAACCGGCCCTCGGACGCCGACGCGGGCATCCCGACCAGGAGAGGAGCACGATCGGACGCCGGCGCAGGTATCCCGACCAGGAGACGAGCACGAGGAGCAGGACGACGACGTGGGCCAGGACGGTGTGCTCTCCGGGGTAGACGACGCCCTCGATGTAGTGGTCGATGAACCCGCCACTGGGCAGCCCCCGCTGCCCGGCGTTGCGCCTGGCCCAGTCTTCGACGACGGTCAGCGGGCACTCGACGCCCGTCGTGAGGGACAGCAGACCCCATGCCGCCACGGCCAGGTGGGCCGAGATCAGCCGCGGCCACCGCCAGGCGAGGAACCCGCCGACGGCCAGGAACACCAGGAAGAGGAAGTGCACGACCATCGTGGCTTCCCCGATGAGACGGTAGCCCATGTCTCGACGGTAGGTCCCCGTCGCGCCTCGGGCCACCCGTTCCCGCGGGAAGGGGCCGGACCGGACCGGGCACGGGTCAGTCGCAGGTCAGTTCCTCCATGACCAGCCCGGCGCCGATGCCCAGCAACCAGACGTCCTTGACGATGCTGATCCCCTGCGGCGACGGACGCAGACTGCCCTCCTCGCGCATGCCGGGCGTCTTGAGGTAGAGGCCGATCAGCCCGCCGGCGAAGGCCGTCAGCGCGGCGCCCGCCAGCACCGAGGGCACCGCCGGGACCAGCAGCGCGACACCGAGCGCGATCTCCGCCTTGGACAGCAGCCCGACGAACCGCTCGGGGTCCTGGTCCTTCAGGAACGGGTAGGTCCCGACGGCCATCCCGTGCAGCCCGGCGGCGGTCTCCGCGTCGGCCCCTCTCTTGGTCAGCCCCGAGTTCAGAATGACCAGACCGGCGGCGACCCTGGGCGGCAACTGGTGCGGGCGGGTCATGATCCTCATGATTGCTCCCATGTCTCAGCAGGCGGCGGCCCCGCTCGCCTGCTGCGGTCCTTCCCCCGCCTCCCACCGGCCACCCGGGGCTTAGCCCTTTCTTGAACCTGCCCGGCGTCCCCCATGGCCGCCCCCGCGTGTCCCGGCCGGTTCAGCGGGTGACGGCGGCGGCCTTGGCGGCGTCGACGATGCCGTGGCCGTAGAAGCCGTTACGCGACTTCGACCCCTCGCACTTGTGCGTCTCCTTGGTCAGCAGCTCGATGTCGTAGGTGTACTTGCGCGGCGAGGGGCAGGAGCGCCGCTCGGCGGTGGAGTAGAGCAGGCGCTGGACCTCGGCGGGCTTCATGGTGAGGCCCCCCTTGCCGGGCTTGCCGAAGCGGCTGATCAGGATGGCGGCGACGCCGGTGGCGTGCGGGGCGGCCATGGAGGTGCCGACCAGGTACTGGTAGTAGGCGCAGGTGCCGTTGCGGCAGTCCTGCACGACCGACTCGCTCTTCGGGACGCCGCTCAGGGTGATGAGCCCCTGGGCACGGAGCATGTTCTCCGGGGCCGCGGCCAGGATGCCCTTGGCCGGGTCGTACTCCTTGCCGCCGTCGAACTCGTCACCGCCGGGCGCCGCCAGGTCGGTCTGCTCGATGCCGTAGTCGGAGTAGTACGCCTTGCGCTTGGTCGGGCCGACGGCGGAGACCGAGATGACACCCTCGGACTCGGCCGGCACGTTGAGGCAGGAGTTGTTGATCTTCCGGTCGTGCTCGGTCTTCTTGGGGTAGTTGGGGCTCTGGGTGTCCTTCTTGGGCTTGCCCAGGTCGGTGGAGTTGTTGCCGATGGCACCGATGAGGGTGACACCGCGCTTGCGGGCGTAGTCGAGAGCGCGCTGCATGCCGGTGATGACGCCCCGCTGCTCCAGCTGCTCGGCCTTGGAGTCGGCCGGGTTGGCCTTGCAGTTGAACAGCCACGGGTCGACGTAGAAGCTCATGTTGACCACGTCGATGCCGGCGTCCGCGGCGTAGGTGAGCGCCTCCATGCTGGGCTTGAGGAAGAACAGGCCGGAGTCCAGGCCCGCGCGCAGATTGACCAGGGACACCTGAGGTGCGACGCCGGCCATGCCCAGCCCGTTGATCGGGGAGGCGATGGTGCTGGCCACGTGGGTGCCGTGGCCGTCGTCGTCCCAGTCGGCCGGGTCCTTGCAGTCCTTGAACTCGCAGGGGCCGTCGAGGAGCTTGCCGTTGGGGTCCTTCGGCCGGTCGACGACGAAGTTGCGGCTCAGTTCCCGGTTGAAGTTCGGCGCGATGTCGGGGTGCTTGCCGTCTATGCCGGTGTCGATGACGCCGACGAGCACCTTCTTGTCCCCGGGTGCGGTGGCGTAGGAACCGTCGGCGGTGGCGCCGATCATCTTCATGTCCCACTGCCGGCCGGCCAGCGGCTCGTCGGCGACCACGGTGACCGACCGGATGTCGGACGCCCGGGGGCTGGCCGGGCCGGCCTTGGCCGGGGCGGGGGCGACGCGGACCGAGGTGGCCTGGCCGATCCTCCGGTCGGAGGACACCCCTTCGACGGCGTCGCTGCCCGCCAGGCTCTCGACGAAGCGCGAGCCGGGACCGCGGGCGACGACGTAGCCGAGCCTGGGCTCGGTGGACAGCGCGGTGCCGCCGCTCTCGCCGATCGCGGCCAGCGCCCGGTCGCGGGCGCCGTCGGCATAGAAGACCAGGTACTCGCGGTTCTGCTCGGCGAGGGCGGGGCTTCCACCGCCCAGGGCGCCCACCGTGAGGGTCGCCGCCAGAGCCAGCACCGTCGTCCCGCCCGCCAGGCTCCTGATCCCGCGTTTCATCGACCCTCCATGCCGTACCTGATCACAGACAAGCATCCTTCAGTGATACAAGCGACAAAGCAACTTGAAGGCCATGTATGCCCATTTTTGCCTTTTATGGCATATGAAAGGGCCGCTCCCGGAGGTTCGGGAGCGGCCCCTGCGACTGTCAGACCAGCGGCCGGGCGGTCGGCGGGATCGCGACCGGCAGGGCCGTCCGGCCGGTGAGGTAGCGGTCCACCGCGGAGGCGGCGGAGCGGCCCTCGGCGATCGCCCAGACGATCAGCGACTGCCCTCGGCCCGTGTCACCGGCGACGAAGACGCCCTCCAGCGACGACATGTAGTCGGCGTTCCTCGCCACGTTGCCCCGGGCGTCGAAGAACTCGCCGCCGGCGAGCCCGGCGAGGTCCTCCAGCAGTCCCTCCTTCTCCGGCCCGACGAAGCCCATCGACAGCGTGACCAGCTCGGCCGGGATCTCCCGCTCGGTGCCGGGCACCGGCCGGAACCCGGTCTGCGGGCCCTCCACCTCGACCAGGCGCAGCGCCCGGACGTTGCCGTCGGCGTCGCCGACGAACTCGGTGGTGGAGACCGCGTAGACCCGGTCGCCGCCCCCGTCCGCCAGCTCCTCGTGGGCACTCTCCATCTTGAACAAGATGGGGAACGTCGGCCACGGCTGGTTGCCGGGACGCTCCGCCGGAGGCTGGGGCATGATCTCCAGCTGGGTGACCGAGGCCGCCCCCTGCCGGATCGCGGTGCCGATGCAGTCGGCGCCGGTGTCACCGCCGCCGATCACCACGACGTGCTTGCCCTCGGCGCTGATCGGCGAGACCGGGAAGTCGCCCTCCTGGACCTTGTTGGCCGGCGGCAGGTACTCCATCGCCTGGTAGATGCCCGCCAGGTCGCGTCCGGCGACGGGCAGGTCGCGCCACCGGGTCGCGCCACCGGCCAGGACGACCGCGTCGAACTCCTCGCGGAGCCGGGCGGCGGTGATGTCGATGCCGACGTTGACGCCGGTGCGGAACTCGGTGCCCTCGGCCCGCATCTGGGCCAGCCGGCGGTCGATGTGCCGCTTCTCCATCTTGAACTCGGGGATCCCGTAGCGCAGCAGGCCGCCGATCCGGTCGGCGCGCTCGAACACCACCACGTCATGCCCCGCCCGGGTGAGCTGCTGGGCGGCGGCCAGGCCGGCGGGGCCCGAACCGACGACCGCGACCCGCTTTCCGGTCCTGGAGGCCGGCGGCTGCGGGGTGACCCAGCCCTCCGCGAAGGCCCGGTCGATGATCTCCACCTCGACCCGCTTGATCGTCACCGGGTCGGAGTTGATCCCGAGCACGCACGCCGCCTCACACGGAGCCGGGCACAGGCGGCCGGTGAACTCCGGGAAGTTGTTGGTGGCGTGCAGACGCTCGGCGGCCTCCCGCCAGTCGTCCCGGTAGACCAGGTCGTTCCACTCGGGGATCAGGTTGCCCAGCGGGCAGCCGTTGTGACAGAAGGGGATGCCGCAGTCCATGCACCGGGACGCCTGCTTGGCGAGCGCCGGCCGGGGGAAGTCCTCGTAGACTTCCCTCCAGTCGCGGATGCGCACGTCCACCGGGCGGCGCGCCGGCAGCTCGCGCCCGTGAGTGAGGAAACCCTTGGGGTCTGCCATCGGTCGTACCTCCCTTATCCCTGAACCGCGGCGGTCATGACGGCCTCGTCGATGTCGCGGCCTTCCAGCCGCGCCGACTCGGCGGCCCGCAGGACCCGCTTGTAGTCCGTCGGCATGATCTTGCTGAACCGGGACGGGTCCCAGTCGGCGACGAGCGTCTTGGCGACCGTCGAGCCGGTCTCCGCCAGGTGCGCCTCGACGACCTCGCGGAGCGCCTCGGAGTCGGCCTCGGTCAGCTCCTCGATCTCCACCATCTCGCGGTTGACCCGTGCGACGTCGAGGTCGAGCAGGTAGGCGACGCCGCCCGACATGCCCGCCGCGAAGTTGCGGCCGGTCGGGCCGAGGACGACCACCCTGCCGCCCGTCATGTACTCGCAACCGTGGTCGCCGACGCCCTCGACCACCGCGGTGGCGCCGGAGTTGCGGACGCAGAACCGCTCCCCCGCGACGCCGCGGATGAACGCCTCACCGGAGGTCGCGCCGTACAGGGCGACGTTGCCGGCGATGATGTGGCCGTCCAGCGGCGCCTCGTCGTGCGGCTGGATCGCGATCCGGCCGCCGGACAGGCCCTTGCCGACGTAGTCGTTGGCGTCGCCGGTCAGCCGCAGCGTGACGCCCCGGGGCAGGAAGGCCCCGAAGGAGTTGCCCGCCGAACCGGTGAAGCGCACGTCGATGGTGTTGTCGGGCAGGCCCGCACCGCCGTACCGCTTGGTCACCTCGTGGCCGAGCATGGTGCCGACCGTCCGGTTGACGTTACGGATGGGCAGGTCGAGCGTGACCCGGGAGCCGTCCTTGAGCGCACCCTCGGCGAGCTGGATCAGCGTGTTGTCCAGCGCCTTGTCCAGGCCGTGGTCCTGCTCGACCGTGCGGCGCAGCGCGGCGTCGGCGGGCAGCTCGGGCTGGTGCAGGATCGGCGCCAGGTCCAGGCCGGACGCCTTCCAGTGGTTCTCGGCCGCGGTGGTGTCCAGCAGCTCGGCATGGCCGATGGCCTCGTCCAGGCTGCGGAAACCCAGCTCGGCGAGGTACTCGCGGATCTCCTCGGCGATGAACTCGAAGAAGTTGACCACGAACTCCGGCTTGCCGCTGAAGCGCCTGCGCAGCTCGGGGTTCTGGGTGGCCACGCCGACCGGGCAGGTGTCCAGGTGGCACACGCGCATCATCACGCAGCCGGAGACGACCAGCGGGGCGGTGGCGAAACCGTACTCCTCCGCCCCCAGCAGCGCCGCGATGACCACGTCGCGGCCGGTCTTGAGCTGTCCGTCCACCTGCACCACGATGCGGTCGCGCAGGCCGTTGAGCAGCAGCGTCTGCTGGGTCTCGGCCAGCCCGAGCTCCCAGGGGGCGCCCGCGTGCTTGAGCGAGGTCAGCGGGGAGGCCCCGGTGCCGCCGTCGTGACCGGAGATCAGCACGACGTCCGCGTGGGCCTTGGACACGCCCGCCGCGACCGTGCCGACGCCGACCTCGGCCACGAGCTTGACGTGCACGCGGGCGGCCGGGTTGGAGTTCTTCAGGTCGTGGATGAGCTGGGCGAGGTCCTCGATGGAGTAGATGTCGTGGTGCGGCGGCGGCGAGATGAGGCCGACGCCCGGGGTGGAGTGCCGGGTCTTGGCGATCCACGGGTAGACCTTGTGGCCGGGCAGCTGGCCGCCCTCGCCGGGCTTGGCGCCCTGGGCCATCTTGATCTGCAGGTCGTCGGCGTTGACCAGGTACTCCGAGGTCACGCCGAAGCGGCCGGAGGCCACCTGCTTGATGGCCGAGCGGCGGGTGGGGTCGTAGAGCCGCTCGGGGTCCTCGCCGCCCTCACCGGTGTTGGACTTGGCACCCAGCCGGTTCATCGCGATGGCGAGGGTCTCGTGCGCCTCCATCGAGATGGAGCCGTACGACATGGCGCCGGTGGAGAACCGCTTGACGATCTCGCTGACCGGCTCGACCTCGTCGATCGGTACCGGTTCCCGGACGCCCTCCCTGAACCTGAACAGGCCGCGCAGCGTCATGAGCCTCTCGGCCTGGGAGTCCACCAGCCCGGTGTACTCCTTGAAGATCTCGTAACGGCGCGAGCGGGTGGCGTGCTGGAGCTTGAAGACGGTCTCGGGGTTGAACAGGTGCGGCTCGCCCTCGCGACGCCACTGGTACTCGCCGCCGACCTCCAGGCGGCGGTGGGCGTTCTCGACGCGCGGGTAGGCCCGCCGGTGGCGCAGCGCCACCTCCTGGGCCAGGACGTCGAACCCGATACCGCCCAGGCGGGACGTGGTACCGGTGAAGCAGGCGTCGACGACCTCCCTGCCCAGGCCGAGCGCCTCGAAGATCTGCGCGCCGGTGTAGGAGGCGACCGTGGACACCCCCATCTTGGACATGATCTTCAGCACGCCCTTGCCGTACGCCTTGATGAGGTTGCGCACGGCCTTGTGCCGGTCGACCGCCAGGACGCCGGTGTCCACCATGTCCTCGACGGTCTCGATGGCGAGGTAGGGGTTGATCGCACCCGCGCCGTAGCCGATGAGGAGCGCCATGTGGTGCGCCTCCCGGGCCTCGCCGGTCTCGATGACCAGCCCGACCCTGGTGCGGGTCTTCTCCGCGATGAGGTGGTGGTGGACCGCGCCGGTGAGCAGCAGCGACGGGATCGGCGCCAGCGTCTCGGAGGAGCCGCGGTCCGACAGGACGATGATCCGAGCCCCGCCCCGGATCGCCGCGGAGACCTCGGCGCGGATCTCCTCCAGGCGGCGCAGCAGCGCCTCCCCGCCGCCCGCGACCTCGTACAGGCCACTGACGACGCGCGGCTGGAAGCCCGGCAGCGCACCCTCGTCGTTGATGTGGATGATCTTCGCGAGCTCGTCGTTGTCGATCACCGGGTAGGGCAGCACCAGCTGGCGGCAGGAGGCCGGGCCCGGGTCGAGCAGGTTGCCCTCGGGGCCGAGGGTGCTGGCCAGCGAGGTGACCAGCTCCTCGCGGATCGCGTCCAGCGGCGGGTTGGTGACCTGCGCGAACAACTGGCTGAAGTAGTCGAACAGCAGCCGGGGCTTCTCGCTGAGCACGGCGACGGGGGTGTCGGTGCCCATGGAGCCGATCGGCTCGGCGCCCGTGGCCGCCATCGGCGTCAGGATGATCCGCAGCTCTTCCTCGGTGTAGCCGAAGGTCTGCTGCCGCTTGATCAGCGCCTCGTGGGTCGGGACCTCGTGCGAGCGGGCGGGCAGCTCCTCGAAGCGGACCAGCCCGGCGTGCAGCCAGTCCTCGTAGGGCAGCTCGGCCGCGAGCTCGGCCTTGATCTCGTCGTCCTCGATGATCTTCCCGAGCGCGGTGTCGATCAGGAACATCCTGCCCGGCTGCAGGCGGCCCTTGCGGACCACCTGCTCGGGGGCGATGTCCAGCACGCCCGCCTCGGAGGCCAGCACGACCAGGCCGTCGGCGGTGACCCAGAACCGTCCCGGACGCAGGCCGTTGCGGTCGAGGACCGCGCCGACCAGGGTGCCGTCGGAGAAGGTGATGGAGGCGGGGCCGTCCCACGCCTCCATCAGGGTGGAGTGGAACTCGTAGAACGCCCGCCGCGCGGGGTCCATCTCGGTGTGGTTCTCCCACGCCTCGGGGATCATCATCAGCACCGCGTGCGGCAGCTTACGCCCGGCGAGGTGGAGCAGCTCCAGCGTCTCGTCGAAGGAGGCGGTGTCGGAGCCGTCCGGGTCGCAGATCGGGAAGAGCCGCGACAGCTCACCCGGGATGTTCGCGGTGGCCAGCATCGCCTCGCGGGCCCGCATCCAGTTGCGGTTGCCCTTGACCGTGTTGATCTCACCGTTGTGGGCGACGTAGCGGTACGGGTGCGCCAGCGGCCACGAGGGGAAGGTGTTGGTCGAGAAACGCGAGTGGACCAGCGAGATCGCGGTCTCGTAGCGCTCGTCGGTCAGGTCGGGGAAGAACCGCTCGACCTGCATCGGGGTGAGCATGCCCTTGTAGACGATCGTCCGGGAGCTCAGCGAGGGGAAGTAGACGCGCGCCTCGTGCTCGGCCCGCTTGCGCAGGCAGAAGGCCAGCCGGTCCAGCGCGAGGCCGCTCTCGCCGTTCGGCGAGGCGACGAAGATCTGCCGGAAGAACGGCATGACGGCGCGGGCACTGGGGCCGGGCAGCGTCACGTCGGTCGGGACGTCGCGCCAGCCGAGGACCGTCAGGCCCTCATCCGCCGCGATCTCCTCGATCGTCCGCACCGCACTCTCGCGCGCCTCGGCGTCGGCCGGCAGGAAGGCCGTGCCGGCGGCGTACGAGCCCGCTCCGGGCAGCGGGAAGTCCACCACCGCACGGAAGAAGGCATCCGGGATCTGCGTCAGGATTCCGGCGCCGTCGCCGGTGTCCGGTTCGCTACCCTGGGCCCCCCGGTGATCAAGGTTGCACAGCGCGGTCAGAGCCTTCTCGACGATGTCGTGGCTACGGCGACCGGCCACATCCGCGACCATGGCGACACCGCAGGCGTCGTGCTCGTGCGAGGGGTGGTAAAGGCCCTGAGGCTCGGGAAAGCCGAGGTGGGCAGCAGGCATTGAATCCCTCCCGTCGTCTTGCTTCGCTGGAACAAGCAAGGGACGACGTTGGCCCTGCTGCGTGGTGGGTAGAGATTACCGTACCCTGTCGGTTACCTGCCTACCCGGTCTCGATAGCACTCATTTCGCCTGGTTCGGCCAACACGCCGCGGCCGCTCCCGCATTCCCGCGGGCCCCGCCGTGCCCGCCGTCCGGCTCTAAGGTGGGCCAATGGAATCGAGCAGCCCCGCCGGACCGACCGGCGCCAGCGCCGCAGGCAGGCCGGACACGCCAGACACGCCGGGCGTGCCGACGCGGCCCGCGACCCCGGAGAACCCCGCCGGAACCGGCGTTCCGCACGACCCGGTGACGGAACTGCTCGCGCGGGCGGGCGTGGACGGCAGGCGGCCGCGCGGGGTGCTGGCGGCGCTGGGCGAGGGCCGCTGGTGGACCCTCGGCGATCTCGTCCGCCGGACCGCGACCTCCCGGCGGACCGTGGAGGCGCTGCTGCGCGCGGTGGAACCGGAGCTGGAGCGGTCCGGCGACCGCTTCCGCCTCCCCGCACCGCCGCCGTCGGCGGGCGTGAGGAGTCTCACACCGGCCGATCCGGTGGAGCACCTGCTCGCCGGCCACACGGACCTCGTCGCGCGCCTGGACGAGCTGATCGCCAAGGCCCCGCGGGGGCGCCACACGCTGGACCACGTGGCCGCGACCGGCGAGACCGTGGTGCGGCGGGCCCTGCTGATGGACGCCCGGTTCTGGCTGGACGGCGCCCGGCTGCTGTGCGTCGGCGACCACGACCTGACCTCGCTGGCGACCGCGATGCTCCACCCCGGCGTCGAGGTCGCCGTCGTCGACGTCGACGAGCGCATCCTCGGCTACATCGCCGGCCACGCCGACCGGCTCGGCCTCGCCGTGCGCACCCGCTGGGCCGACCTCCGCCTGGGGCTGCCCGCCTCCGTGCAGGGCTGGGCCGACCTGGCGATCACCGACCCGCCCTACACCCCCGAGGGGGTCGGGCTGTTCGTCGCCCGAGGCGCGGAGGGGCTGCGCGACCGCGAGCAGGGCCGGATCCTGCTTGCGTACGGCGCGAGCGAGCGCACCCCCGCCCTCGCACTGAAGGTGCAGCAGGCCCTGTCCCGGCTGAACCTGCTCAGCGAGGCCGTCTACCCCGACTTCAACCGTTACCTCGGTGCGGAGGCCATCGGCTCGGCCGCCGACCTGTACGTCCTGCGTCCCACCACGAAGACCTGGCCGGCCGTGACCGCCCGGGTCGAGTCCTCCGGCACCGCCATCTACACGCAGGGCCCGCAGTCGGTGGAGTCCGCGGGCTCCTCTCCCGCCGTGTCTCCCGCCGTGTCTCCCACGGTGTCCCCCGCCGTGCCCGGCGAGACCGGCGATGGTTTCGCACCGCAGGTGCTGGTCGGCGAGTGGCCCCGCGACCTGCTGCCCAAGGTTCCCCGGACCCGGCTGGCGACCTGGCTGGCCAAGCCGCACGCCGGCGACCCGGAGCGGGTGGCGGTCGCCGTGCCGGCCGGGCTGGAGGCGGCGCTGCCCCGGCTGCTGCTGGCCACCCGAGCCCGTGAGGTCCGCCTCACGCTGGCCGCCCCGCCCCGGGACCTGCCCGCCGACCTGCTGTCGGCCGTCTACCGGCTCACCGTCGACGGCCGGACCGTGCGCGCCGTCCGGCTGCCGGCCCCCGAGACGGACGCGGACCGGGTGCTGCGCCGCATCCTGGACAACGCGCACGGCAAGCTCGCCAACACCTGGCGCGAGGCCCTCACCAGGTCGGGGAGCGGGCTGACGAAGAAGCAGGCCCGCGCGGTCGTCGCCGGCGTCGCTCCCTGGGCGGGCGACGTCACCGTGCTGGAGCTGCCCGCCCATCGCCTGCGCGAGCTGCCGGCCGCGGTGGCCCGCTCCCTCGACGCGGCGGGCACGGCCGCGGGAGCGGGGTCAGACCGGGACGACGCGTGAGACGGGAGGGGGCAGCGGAGCCCGGCACCGTCGGCGGCCGTCAGCGCAGCAGGCGGCGCTGGATGACCAGGCCGACGCCGTCGACCGCCACCTGCGGGTAGGTGAGGTCCGCCTTCGTACCGGAGACCGCCGGGCCGACCCAGCTCACCGTGACGTAGTGGCCCAGAGCGCGGGCCTGGGCCCAGCTGCGGGGGGCGTCGAAGCCCTCGGGTGTTCCGGGGGCGGGCCGGACGAACCCGTCGCCCTTGAAGGCCGCCACGAGCCGGTCGGCTGCGGCGGAGTCGGCGAGGTTGAAGATGAGGAACTGGCCGGTGACCTTCCCGTCGGCGGTGGCGTAGCGGGCGCGGAGCACCTGCGTGCACCCGGCCAGCGCGTCCGCCGCGGCTCCCCACACGGCCTCGGCGCAGTCGTCGAGGGACTCGGTGTCCTTGCGCTCCAGCGTGACCTCACCGGCCGTCACCGACGCGCCGGGGAACATCTCCGCCGCGGTCAGCGGCTCGGGGTCGAGGGCACGGGTCGCGATCGGCGCGTAGTGGGCCGTGCTGGACTCGGCCCGGAAGACGGCCGGGCGGACGTCTGCGGTGCCGTCCCCCAGCCACAGGAAGGCCGCCGCCCCGGCGGCCACGACCAGCACGGCCACGCCGGCGATCCACTTGCGCATGACGAGTGAGCCTACTGCGGCGGACGACGCGCCGGGGCTACGGCGAGCCGTCGGTGACGGCGACGACGCGGCGGAAGATCGCCTTCTCCACGCCGCGGACCGTCAGGGAGAGCGAGACGAAGTCGTCGCGGGGCCCCGGGTCGGCGCCGTCGGCCCTCCCGATCCAGACCAGGGCCGCGTAGTGACCCATGGCGTGCCCGCTGGACTCGGTGTGGCCGCCGGTCGGGAAGGTCGCCCGGCCCGTCTGGAGCGGATGGACCCAGCCGCCGCGGTACAGGGTGGTCAGCTCCGCCACGAGCCGGTCGGCCGAGGCGGCGTCGCGGAGGTTGAACAAGGTGTACTGGGCGACGTAGCGGCCGTCGGCGCTGACGTAAAGGCCCCGGGCCGCCTGCGTGCAGCCGCCGCCGGCGAGCAGGTCGACGAGCCCCTGGCCCCAGACCGCCGCCGCGCAGTCGGTCTCCAGGCCGGTGCCGGCCAGCCGGAGCGTGACCTTGCCCTCCTTGAGGGTCTTGGTGGGAAAGAGCTCCTTGAGCGTCACCGGCTTGGAATCGGACGTGCTCTGCGCGAGCGGCGCGAACACCTTCGACGACGCCCACGCCTGGTAGGTGTCGGGCCGTGGCTGGGTGACGACGGCCGCGCCGGCGGCGGCCCGCTCGGGTGCGCGGTCGCCGCCGAGCCCCTCGATCACCACGATGAGCCCCACCACGGTGACCAGCACGCCGGCCACCGAGGCGAGGACCACCAGCACCCGCTGCTGCATCGGGGTCAGACCCCATTCCTCCAGCAGAGGGATGCTCCAGCTCTCCTCCTTGCCGGAGGAGCGGCGGCGTTTGCGCGTGGGGGTGGGGGTGGGGGTGGGGGTGGTCACAGTCCGGTCCCTCCCAGCAGGTTGCCCAGAGCGAAGGTCAGCCCGGCCGCGACCACCCCGACGAGGAGCTGGCGCAGCCCGCTGTACCACCAGCTGCGCGCGGTGACCCGGGAGACCAGCGCTCCCGCGCCGAACAGGGACAGGCAGGAGAGCACCGCCGAGGCCACCAGGCTGGTGACCCCCAGTAGGTACGGCAGAAGCGGCAGGATCGCGCCAACGCTGAAGGACAGGAACGAGGAGAACGCCGCGGTCCTGGGTGAGGGCAGATCGCGGGGGGTGACGCCGAGCTCAGCCTCGGTGTGCACCTCAAGTGCCTTGGCGGGATCCCGGGAGATCTGCCGGGCCACCTCGGCCGCCACGGCGGGCTCGACGCCGCGGGCCTCGTACAGCTGGGCGAGCTCCTGCTGTTCGGCGTCGGGGTGGCGTTCCAGCTCACGCCGCTCGACGTCGATCTCGGCCAGGGCGAGCTCCCGCTGGCTGGCCACCGAGACGTACTCGCCGCCGGCCATGGAGAACGCGCCGGCCGCCAGACCGGCCACACCGGCGAGTACGACGACCTTGGTGCTGTCGGTGCCGCCGGCGACCCCCGCGATCAGGGCGAAGTTGGAGACGAGGCCGTCCATCGCACCGAACACCGACGGCCGCAGCCAGCCGCCGTTGACGTCGCGGTGCTGGTGGTGGATCTCGGCGCGGTCGCCCGCGCCGCCTGCGCTCATCGTCGCTCTTTCCCGCCTTCGGACGCGGTCGTGCCCGTGACCTCCTCGTGGAGGTCGTCATCGCGGGCGGCCCCGGCGGACGCGCCGGGTGCCTTCCCGGGCTGGTCGTCGTTCTCGGCGGGCTCGGCCTCGCCCGCCGGGTGCGCCGGGTCGACCGTGCCCTCGGCTGCGAGCGTACCAAGCGCGGCACGCGGCGCCTCCTCGCGGGCCGTGCCCTCCGCGTCGCCGTCGGACCGGTCACCCTCGGCGGGTGCGGCGGAGACCGGCGCCGGGGACGCCCCGGCGGGGGTCTCCGCCCCGGCCTTCCCGGAGCCGTGGTCGCCGGCGTCACCGGCCGGCTCGGCCCCGTCGCTCTCGCCCGCTTCGTCCGCCTCGTCCGCCTGGTCCGACGGGTGGGCCGGATCGGCCGGGTCGCCGAGGTCGGCGGCGGGGTCGGCGGTGGGGTCGGGCGTCGCCCGGACCTTCTCCTCGTTGCTCTTGTTCCTGGCGTACCAGAAGTAGGCCACGGCTCCCAGGAACACGATGATCGAGGTCCACTGGTTGAGGCGCAGCCCCAGGATGTGGTGGGCGGGGTCGACGCGCAGGCCCTCGATCCAGAAGCGGCCCACGGTGTAGCCCGCGACGTAGAGGGCGAACACCCGGCCGTGCCGGAGCGCGAACCTGCGTCCGGCCCAGATCAGGACCAGTGCCAGGCCCAGGTCCCAGATCGATTCGTACAGGAACGTGGGGTGGTAGGTGTCTTCGCCCGGCACCGTGCCCGGCCGGTCGGGGTCGATCTCCAGGCCCCACGGCAGGTCGGTCGGGCTGCCGAACAGTTCCTGGTTGAAGTAGTTGCCCCAGCGGCCGATGGCCTGGGCCAGCGCGACGCCGGGGGCGACGGTGTCGGCCACGGCGGACAGGGAGATGCCCCTGCCGCGGCAGCCGAACCAGACGCCCAGCGCGCCGAGCGCGATGGCACCCCAGATGCCCAGCCCGCCCTGCCAGATGAACAGCGCCTCGATCGGCTCCTTCGGCGCGTCGGGACCGAAGTAGAGCTGCCAGTCGGTGATGACGTGGTACAGCCGTCCGCCGACCAGGCCGAACGGCACGGCCCACACGGCGAGGTCCACGATCGTCCCGGGCTCGCCGCCGCGAGCGCGCCAGCGGCGCTCACCGAGGACCACGGCGGCGATGACGCCGAGCACGATGCACAGTGCGTAGGCCCGGAGGGGGACCACGCCGAAGAGATACCAGACTCCCTGGGAGGGGCTGGGAATCGAGGCGAGGGGCATGTCAGGTGACGTTACCGTGTCTGCGGGCTACTTGGCGGCATCGAGCACGGTCTGGCGCAACGCCGAGGGGGAGAACGCCACGTCGTTGGGGACCTCGGTGCCGTCGAGTTTCAGCGTCGGCGTGCCCTGGAGCTTCTGGGTCTCCAGGATCTTCTTGCTGTAGGCGTCGTGGTCGGCGGCCTTCTCCTGACCGGTCACGCACTTCTCGAAGTTCGCGTCGGTGACGCCCGCCTCCTTGCCCCACGCGACCAGGTCGGCGACCTCGAAGCCCTTGGCGGTCTCCGCGGGCTGCTCCTCGAAGATCTTGTCGTGGAGCTTGAGCCACGGGGCGCCGCCGGGGACGCAGCGGGCGGCGACCGCGGCCCGGACGGAGTTGCCCCGGGTGATGCCGTTGTTCATCTCCTGGGGGAAGATCGTGATCGGGTGGAAGACCACCTTGGCCTTGCCCTCGGCCGCCAGGTTCTTGATCGTGGGGCCGACGGCCTTCTCCAGCGACTGGCAGGCCGGGCACTGGAAGTCTTCGTAGACGTCCAGGACCGGCTTCTCGACGCCGGCCTTGGCCATGACCACCGAACCGTCCGCGGCCACGGTGACCGGCGCGAGCGCGGCGGTGGCCTCCTCGGACTTGCTGCTCTGGGCGGCGTACCACCAGCCGGCCCCGACCGCGGCGATCGCCACCACGGCGGCGGCCGCGATGGTGGTGATCCGCCGGGCCCTGTCCTTGCGCTGCTGTTCCTCGCGCTGCGCCTTGATCCGATCACGGGCTGATTGTTCCCGCGCGCCCTTGCCCATCAGTCGTTCTCCTTTTCCAGGGGCTCCTCGTCCTCGATCATCTCGGCGTCGTCGTACGGTCCCCGATCCGGGGTCAGTCCCAGCGCGGAGTCCAGCGCGAAGCGGCCCGGCGGGAACCAGGCGATGATCACACCGAGCGCGAAGAGACCGAAGTCCCGCAGGATGTCGATGAGGTAGCTGGGCTCCTCCCCCGCGGCGAGCTGACCGCCGCCGCCGAAACAGCCGCAGTCGATCCGCAGCCCGCGCGCCCACGCCGAGGCGATGCCGATGACGAAGGCGAGCATCAGCAGCGCCGAGACGACGCCCGCGGCACGGGTGAGCAACCCGAGAACCAGCAACACCCCTACGACGATCTCCAGGATGGGCAGGCCGTAGCCGACCACCCTGGCGAGCGATTCCGGGAGCAGTTCGTATGCCTCGACCGCCTGGACCGAGAGAACCGGCGTGCCGATCTTGCCCCACCCGGCGACGATCAGTACGCCCGCCATAACCAGCCGCGAGACGGTCGTCACCCAGGGTATCGCTGAAATGACGTTGCGCGACCTCACGGGCGCGAGCTTTCAGAAGTCAAGAGCACCTTCGTCTCCTTTCCGGTGCCTCGGCACGGACGTCTCCGGCGGGTGCACGGTATCCGAGGAAACCCCATCACGGGCGCGATAAGCGTCGGATAAGCCGGCCGAGCGGGGGAACGGGCAGGAAGAGCGGCGGATGCGGCCGTCCCTTTCCGGGGGGCCGCATCCGGGAGAACGACTACGGTCAGGCGCGGACGCCGGCCGCCAGCTCGGCGCCCAGCTCGCGGACCGAGGCCAGGGCCGACGCCTCGTCGGGGGCGTCCAGGACCCGGCGGATGAACGCCGAGCCCACGATCACGCCGTCGGCGTAACCGGCCACCTCGGCGGCCTGCCGGCCGGTGCCGACGCCCAGGCCGACGCAGACGGGCAGGGAGGTGTGCGGGCGGGTCCGCTCGACCAGGCCCTGCGCGGCGGTGCCGACCTGGTCGCGGGCGCCGGTGACGCCCATCAGCGAGGCGGCGTACACGAAGCCGGTGCAGCTGTCGGCGACGGCCTTGATGCGGGCCTCGGTGGAGCTGGGTGCCACCAGGAAGACCGTGTCGATCCCGGCGTCGGCGCTGGCCGCGCGCCAGGGCCCGGCCTCCTCGGGGGTGAGGTCGGGGGTGATGGTGCCCACCCCGCCCGCGGCGGCCAGGTCGCGGGCGAACCGGTCGACGCCGTAGCGGTCGATCGGGTTCCAGTACGTCATGACCAGGGTGGCGGCGCCGGTCTTGGCCACGCCCTCGACGGTGCGCAGCACGTCGGCGATGCGGGTGCCGTTGACCAGGGACCGGTGGACGGCGTCCTGGATCGTCGGGCCGTCCATGAGCGGGTCCGAGTACGGCAGGCCGATCTCGATCACGTCGCAGCCCGCTTCCACCATGGCGGTGGCGACGGCGATCGCGCCGTCCTTGCTGGGGAATCCAGCGGGGAGGTAGCCGATGAGGGCGGCGCGGTCGTCCGCCTTCGCCTTGGCGAACACCGTCTGAAGAGTCGTCATCGTTGGTTCCGTTGCGGGTCGGGGCCGCCGTCCCCGCCGGCGACGCCGGAGGGGAAGCAAGTCGGTCGTCAGAGGTTGAAGTACTTCATCGCGGTGCCCATGTCCTTGTCGCCCCGGCCGGACAGGTTGACCAGGATGGTGGCGTCGGGGCCCATCTCACGGCCGAGCTTGAGGGCTCCGGCGAGTGCGTGCGAGGACTCGATCGCGGGGATGATGCCCTCGGTCCGGGCGAGCAGCGCGAACGCCTCCATCGCCTCGGCGTCGGTCACGCCGTGGTAGGTGGCGCGTCCGCTGTCCTTGAGCCAGGCGTGCTCGGGGCCGACGCCCGGATAGTCGAGACCGGCGGAGATCGAGTGCGACTCGACCGTCTGGCCCTCGTCGTCCTGCAACACGTAGGTGCGCGAGCCGTGCAGCACCCCGACGGAGCCCGCGGTGAGGGTCAGGGCGTGCTCACCGCTCTCCAGGCCGCGCCCGCCGGCCTCGAAGCCGTGCAACTGCACGCCCTCGTCGCCGATGAAGGCGTGGAAGATGCCGATCGCGTTGGAGCCGCCGCCGACGGCCGCGGCGACCGCGTCGGGCAGCCGGCCGGTGAGCTCCATGATCTGGCGGCGGGCCTCGACGCCGATGATGCGGGCGAAGTCGCGGACGATCTCCGGGAACGGGTGCGGCCCGGCGATGGTGCCGAAGAGGTAGTGGGTGTGGTCGACGTTGGCGACCCAGTCGCGGAACGCCTCGTTGATGGCGTCCTTGAGGGTCTGGCTGCCGTTGGTGACCGGGACGACGGTGGCGCCGAGCAGCTTCATGCGGGCGACGTTGAGCGCCTGGCGCTCGCAGTCGACGGCCCCCATGTAGATGACGCACTCCAGGCCCATCAGGGCGGCCGCGGTGGCGGTGGCGACGCCGTGCTGGCCGGCGCCGGTCTCGGCGATCACCCGGGTCTTGCCCAGTCGCTTGGTCAGCAGGGCCTGGCCGAGCACATTGTTGATCTTGTGTGCGCCGGTGTGGGTCAGGTCCTCGCGCTTGAGGATGATCCGGGCCCCGCCCGCCTGCTCGGCGAAGCGCGGCACCTCGGTGAGGGTGGTCGGCCGCCCGGCGTAGGTGCGCAGCAGGCGGTCGAACTCACCGATGAACTCGGCGTCGTTCTTCGCCTTGTCGTACTCGGCGGCGACCTCGTCGAGCGCGGGGATCAGCGCCTCGGGCACATAGCGCCCGCCGAACACGCCGAACTTGCCCTGGGTGTCCGGGTCGTCGCCGTGGACGCCGTTCCCGGCGAGGTCCGCGGCGGTCAGGACGGTTCCTTCTTGCGTTGTCACTTCGCTTACTGCCCCTCAGGTCGGGATGCGGGGTGGGCGCCGGCGGTGACCAGGTCGACCACGGCTGCCCGGGGGTCCTTGCCGGTGACCAGGCTCTCGCCGACCAGGACGGCGTCGGCGCCGGCTCTGGCGTAGGCGAGCAGGTCGTGGGGGCCGCGCACGCCCGATTCGGCGATCTTGATGATGCCGTCGGGGACCTTGGGGGCGAGCTTGGCGAACACCTCGCGGTCGACCTCCAGGGTCTTGAGGTTCCGCGCGTTGACGCCGATGATCTTGGCTCCGGCGGCGAGCGCCCGGTCGAGCTCCTCCTCGGTGTGCACCTCGACCAGCGGGGCCAGGCCGATCGACTCGGCCCGCTCGATGAGGGAGACCAGCGCGTTCTGGTCGAGCGCCGCGACGATGAGCAGCGCCAGGTCGGCGCCGTAGGCGCGGGCCTCCCAGAGCTGGTAGGAGGTGACGATGAAGTCCTTGCGCAGGACGGGGATGTCGACCACCGCGCGCACGGCGGCCAGGTCGTCGAGGCTCCCGCCGAAGCGGCGCCTCTCGGTCAGCACGCTGATGACGTGGGCGCCGCCGGACTCGTAGTCGGCCGCCAGCGCGGCGGGGTCGGCGATCGCCGCCAGTGCCCCCTTGGACGGGCTCGACCGCTTGACCTCTGCGATCACCGCCACCTGGTCGCCGCCCAGCGCCGCGTAGGCGTCACGGGGGGCGGGCGCCCGCTGGGCACGCTCTTTGAGCTCGGCCAGCGACACGCTCTCCTGCCGCTGGGCGAGGTCGGCGCGGACCCCTTCGAGGATCTCTTCCAGAACGCTCACTTGCCCTCCTCGCGAAGCTCGGAGGCCAGGTTCGCGAACGTCGCCGTGCTCATGGTTCGCTCGCTCCGCTCGCTCACGAGTAAGGCCCCTCCCGATCGACTGCCCTGTCTCGCCGATGCTATCGGCCCGACCGGAGTCGCCCCGCCATCGGGTGAGACCTATGGGTGACTACGGGGCCAGGAATTCCGCGAAAGGAAGGTTCCGCGCCATCCAGAAGAGGATCAGCAGGGCCAGGAACAGCCAGACATAGACCGGGCGAACGGACTCACCGGGAGGCGGACCGCCGCGCCAGGAGCGCAGCGTCCAACGCGACCAGAGCACGGCCAGCACCGGGATCATGACCACCACGACCGGGTTGAGCCCCAGGGCCGCGGCCGGGTCGCCGTGGACCAGCGCGTGGACGGCCCGCAGACCGCCGCAGCCCGGGCAGTAGAGCCCGGTGAGCATCAGGAACGGGCAGGTCGGGTAGTGGCCGGGCTCGTTGGGGTCGACCGCCCCCACGAACGCGACCGCGGCGCCCGCCGCCAGCGCGGCGCCGAGAGGCGCCGCCAGCGCCCGCGCCCGTGACGCGCGCGGCCCCGTGACCTTCCCCGTCGCCATGGTGTGCCCCCCTCCGCCGACGCCCCCTCGACGGCCACGATACTCAAACCGGACGGCTCCGGGGCCGGGGCGGCCTTTCGGCCCGATGCCGCCCGACCGGCCGGCGCGCCGGTCACAGCGCCGGCGCGGTCTCCTCGGCCGTCGGCACGTCGAACGGCTCCGGATCCAGCGGCACGTCGGGCACGTCGGGCACGCCGTAGTAGTCCTCACCCGGATTCGAGTCGACGACCGAGTCGACGAACTCACCGATCGTGAACGACCAGGTCAGCAGCAGAAGCAGCCACAGCACGATCCCGCCGTAGGACAGGAGCAGGCCGATGATGGCCATGGGACGCCCGTCCTCACCCGTCCGTTTGATCTGCCCCAGCGAGACGTGGCCGAGGATGACGCCCAGGAGCGAGGGGAGACCGCACAGGAACAGACCGGCGATGCCCAGGATCAGGGCTCCGATGGCCATGCCGTTGTTGCGCCGGGGCGGGGGCCCTCCGTAGCCCCCGTACGGGCCATGGCCTCCGGGCGGCGGCCCGTAGCCCCCGGGTGGCGGCCCGTAACCACCGGGAGGGCCGTAGCCACCGGCCGGGCCGTGACCACCCCCCGGGGGCTGCTGGTGACCACCGGGCTGATTGCCATAGCTCATAAATGACTCCAACTATCCGCTTTAAAGGCGGAATACTAGCTAAAATCCTCCCATTTATTGGGGGATTCGCGCACACCATGGGCCCGTGGCCGTCAGCGGTCCTCGTCGTCCGGGCCGGCCGTGGGGTCGGTGCCGCGGTCGAGGGCGTCCCACAACGCCCGCTCGTTGAGGGCTCCGGGGGCCGCGGTCTCGCCGCCGGCCGCCGTCCCGGGCCGGTCGTAGCGGCCGGACATGCCGGGCCAGCGGGCGCCCCGCAGGGCCGCCAGCACGCCGCCGGCCACCAGCAGCAGGCCGCCCGCGGAGGCGAGGACCGGCCAGACGAGGGCCGGGACGACCTGCGGAACGGTTCCCGCCGCCGCGGGCACCTGCTCGGCGGAGATCCGCAGTGCCGCGTCCGCGCCGCTCCCCCACCAGGAGCCGGCGACCACCCCGGCCCCGCAGAGCGCCATCACCACGCCGACGCCCCGGCGCCAGACCCCCCGCGTCGCGAGCACGGCGACCACCGCGGCGAGCGAGGCCCAGGCCGCGGGGCCGAGCGCGGGTGCCAGATCCGCGGCGGACACGGGCACCCGCCGCGCCCCGTACGTCACGGCGAACCACTCGCGGCCGGATGCGAGCAGCACCAGCGCGGCGCCCGCCGCGCAGACGGCCGCCCAGATCCACGGCTCGCGCCCGGCTCTCACGCCCCGGTCACCGCCAGCGGCGTGGCGTCGAAGCAGGTCCGGTCGCCGGTGTGGCAGGCGGCGCCCACCTGGTCGACCCTGAGCAGGATCGTGTCGCCGTCGCAGTCGAGGGCCGCGGACTTGACGTGCTGGACGTGGCCGGAGGTGTCGCCCTTGACCCAGTAGGCGCCGCGGCTGCGCGACCAGTAGGTGGCCCGGCCGGTGGTGAGCGTGCGATGCAGCGCCTCGTCGTCCATCCAGGCGAGCATGAGCACCTCGCCGGTGTCGTACTGCTGGACGACGGCGGGCACCAGCCCGTCGGCGGTGCGCTTCAGCCGGGCCGCGATGGCGGGGTCAAGGGACATGCGGTAATTGTGCCGCACCCGGGGAGAGGGCCGGCGTCCGGCACGGCACGGATCCCCGGGACACCGCCCCGGGGAGACGGGCCCCGCCGCTCAGTGCGCGCGGTCGTCGTCGAGCACGTCGGCGGCGTGGACGACGATGTTGGGGTCGGGGACTCCGACGACCTCGTGATCCTTGTCCTCGTACTCGAACAGGCTGAGCACGTGGCGCATCGCCTCGATCCGGGCCCGCTTCTTGTCGTTGCTCTTGATCACCGTCCACGGGGCCTCCTCCGTGTCGGTGTGCAGGAACATGTCCTCCTTGGCCTCGGTGTACTGCGTCCACTTGTCCAGCGACTGCAGGTCCATGGGGGAGAGCTTCCACTGGCGCACCGGGTCGACCTGGCGGATCACGAACCTGGTGCGCTGCTCGGAGCGCGAGACCGAGAACCAGAACTTGACCAGGTGGATGCCGTCGCGGACGAGCATGCGCTCGAACTCGGGCGCCTGCTCCATGAACTCCAGGTACTCCTCCGGGGTGCAGAAGCCCATCACCCGCTCCACCCCGGCGCGGTTGTACCAGGAGCGGTCGAAGAAGACCATCTCCCCCGCGGCCGGCAGGTGGGAGACGTACCGCTGGAAGTACCACTGGGTGCTCTCGCGCTCGCTCGGCTTCTCCAGCGCGACCACGGTGGCCCCGCGCGGGTTGAGATGCTCCATGAACCGCTTGATCGTGCCGCCCTTGCCGGCCGCGTCACGCCCCTCGAAGAGGATCACCAGGCGTCCGCCGGTGTCCTTGATCCAGTACTGGAGCTTGAGCAGCTCGATCTGGAGCAGCCGCTTGAGCCGGTCGTACTCCGGCCTCCCCATGCGCTCGGCGTAGGGATACTTCTCCCGCCAGGTGTCGACCGGGGAGCCGTCCAGCCGGACCAGGACCGGATCGTCGTCGTCGTCGTCCATGACCCGCAGGTTGGGCATGTCGTCGAGCAGGTCGCTGCGGGCGGCGGCCGACTGCGGGTCGAGAACGGAGAACCGCGGGGTCTGCGCCTGCGGATCCTCCCCCAGCACCTCTGTCATGTCCCCTACTTCCCCGGGTGGCGGACCGTCTCCCCCGGCGGGGAGACCGCCCCTTTCCCGTCCCCTACCTCGCCACGGGACGTCTAATCCTCCGGCTTCGGCGGGCGGCGGCCCGTCAGGAGTGGGCCGCGGAGACCCAGGAGGCGTGCAGCTCCGCGTAGACGCCGGGCTGCCGGACGAGCTCGGCGTGCGGGCCGCGCTGCACGACACGGCCCCGCTCGAAGACGATCACCTCGTCGGCCGCCTCGGCGGTGGACAGCCGGTGCGCGATGGAGACGGCGGTCCGGCCCCGGGTGACCCCCTCCAGCGCGCGGGCCAGCCGCACCTCCGTGGCCGGGTCGACCGCGGAGGTGGCCTCGTCCAGCAGCAGCAGGTCGGGGTCGGCCAGATAGGCGCGGGCGAGCGCGACGAGCTGGCGCTCCCCGGCCGACAACGACTCGCCGCGCTGTCCGACCGCGGTCTCCAGGCCGGCGGGAAGCCCCTCCAGCCAGTCGGTCAGGCCCAGCTCGGTCATGGCCAGGCGGATCTCGTCGTCGGTGGCGGCGGGACGGCCGAAGCGGATGTTCTCCGCCAGGGTGCCGTCGAACAGGAATCCGTCCTGCGGCACCATCACGATCCGGCGGCGCAGCGAGGAGAACCGGACGGTCCGCAGGTCGTGCCCGTCGACGAGGATCCGGCCGGAGACGGGGTCCATCAGGCGGGTGAGCAGCTTGGCGAAGGTGGTCTTGCCCGAACCGGTCTCCCCCACCACGGCGATCCGTGAGCGCGGCGGGATGTCCACGCTGACGTCGTGCAGCACCGGCACCCCGCCGGGGTAGGAGAACCCGACGTCCCGGAAGGAGACCTCGATGGGGCCGCGCGGCAGCTCGACACCGGCCGGGCCCGGGTCGGCGACGTCGGGCGGGGTGTCGAGCACGCCGAGGACCCGCCGCCACCCGGCGACCGCGTTCTGCGCCTCGTTGAGCACCTCGGTGGCGATCTGCATCGGCGAGATGAACAGTGTGATCACGAACAGGAAGGCGACCAGGCGGCCGGCGCTGATGTCACCGTCGAGGCCCAGCCGGACCCCGAGCAGCACCACCGCGGCCAGGGCGACGGCCGCGACGACGTCGGTCAGCGGGAAGACCGTCGCCACGATCCGCTGCGTGCGGGCCTGCGCCGCCTTGTTGGCCTCGATCGCGGCGTCGACCCGCTCGGCGGTGCGGCGTTCCGCGCCGTGTGCCCGGATGACCGCCGCGCCCACCACCGACTCGCTGACGGCCGAGAGCAGGTCGCCGGTGCGTTCGCGGACCCGCGTGTAGGCGCCCGACAGCCAGCGCTGGAAGCGCGGCAGCATGACCATGAGCGGCAGGAAGCAGGCCCACACCAGCAGGGCGAGCCGCCAGGAGTAGACGAACATCAGCACGGTGGCGACCAGCAGCTGGCCCATGGCGATGATGAACATCAGCCCGCCCCACTGCATGAACACGCTGATCTGGTCGACGTCGCCGGTGACCCGGGAGACGAGGGCTCCGCGCCGCTCGGAGTTCTGGGTCAGCACCGACAGGTCGTGCACGTGCCGGAAGCCGCGCACCCGGAGCGTGGCGAGGGAGGACTCGGTGGCCCGGTAGAGGCGGACGTTCATCAGGTACGCGCACAGCGCGGTGACCGCCACGGCGGCGGCGCACAGCAGCACGACGGTGCGGATGAAGGCCAGGTCCGGAACCGGACCGGCGAGACCGGTGTCGAGGGTCTGCTGCACGGCGATGGGCACGATCACCCTGCCCGCGGTGGCCAGTACGGCCAGCAGGAGGGTCACGACGATCCCCCTGCGGAACTCCGGGGTGAGCGCCAGGCCGTGCCGGACGGTGGCCAGCGCGGAGCGTTCGACCCCCTGCAACGAGCTCACCGGCACCGACCGCCCCGTGCCGCGCCGCTCCGGGCGCCCGCCGCGGCGTCGCGGCGGCTCCGTGGCCGGTTGTGCTCCCTCACGCGGTGACCTCTTCCTCTTCCTCGGCGCCGAGCGCCTCGCGCTCGGCCTCCTGACGTTCGTAGGCGGTGACCAGGTTCCGGTAGCCCTCGCAGCGGGCGATCAGCTCCCGGTGGGGGCCCCGGTCGACGACCCGGCCGTGGTGCAGGTAGACGACCTCGTCGGCCAGCGCGATGGTGGCCATCCGGTAGGCGACCACGACCACGGTCGAGGCGTGCGCGGCGTCCCGCAGGCCGTACAGGATCCTGGCCTCGACCTGGGGGTCGACGCTGGAGGTGGCGTCGTCCAGGACGAGCAGGCGGGGGCGGCGCACCAGGGCACGGGCCAGGGCGATGCGCTGGCGCTGGCCGCCGGACAGGGTGGCGCCGCGCTCGCCGACCCGGGTGTCCAGGCCGGAGGGCAGAGCGCTGACGAACCCCTCGGCCTGCGCCAGGCGCAGCGCCGCCCAGACCTCGTCGTCGCCGACCGGCAGGCCGAGGGTGACGTTGCCGCGCACGGTGTCGTCGAACAGGAACGTCTGCTGCGGCACCAGCGCGACCGCGTCGCTGACCCCGCCGCGGGCGACGTCGCGCAGGTCCACCCCGTCGACGAGGACGGCCCCCCGCACCGGGTCGACCAGCCGGACGAGGGTCTGGGTGAGCGTGGACTTGCCGGAGCCGGTGGGGCCGACCAGGGCGACGGTGCGGCCGGGCTCGACGGCGAGGTCGACGTCGCGCAGCACCGGGAAGTCGTCGTAGGCGTACTCCAGGCCGCGCACCTCCAGCCGGGCCGGGCCGCTGCCGGGCAGCTCGGCGGCGCCGTGCTCCATGGACCCGGTCGCCTCCAGCACGGACGTGACCCGCTCGTGGCCGACGACCGCGCGGGGCAGCTCGGCGAGCACCCAGCCGAGCGCGCGGATCGGGAAGGCCAGCAGGGTGAACAGGTAGGCGACCTCGACGAGGACGCCCGCCTCGATGGCGCCGCTCTCCAACCGGGCCGCGCCGATCAGCAGCACGGCGAGCACGCCGATGGTGGGCAGCGCCTCCAGCACCGGGTCGAACAGGCCCCGCACCCGGCCGACGGCGATGTTGGCGTCGCGCAGTTCGTCGACCTTTGCCCGGAATCTGGCGGCCTCCTCGTCCTCACGGCCGAGGGTCTTGACGACCAGGGCGCCGTCGAAGCTCTCGTGGGCGATCTCGCTGACCTCCGCGCGCAGTTGCTGGGCCCGGGTGGCCAGCGGGTTGAGCCTGCGCTGGTAGACCAGGTTGAGCACGGCGATCGCCGGGAAGATCAGGAAACCGACCAGGGCGAGGACCGGGTCGGTGATCACCAGCCCCACGGCGGCGGTGACCAGCATGATCACCACCCCGACGGCCATCGGCAGCGGGGCGAGCGGCGCCCAGGCGGCCTCCACGTCGGCGCTGGCGTTGGAGAGCAGCTGCCCGGTCGGGTGCCGGTGGTGCCAGGCCAGCGGGAGCCTGAGGTACTGCCGGGTGACGTCGCGGCGGGAGCGGGCCTGCATGCGGTACTGCATGACTCCGGCGAAGTATCTGCGGCCGGACACCCCCAGCGCCTTCAGCAGCGCCGTCCCGAGGATCAGGAGCGTGCCGAGGGTCAGGGTCGCGGTCGTGATGTCACCGCGCCGGAAGGCGGGGAGCACGGCGTTCTCCGTGGCCCAGCCCAGCGCCCAGGCCGAGGCGACCGTCATCACGCCGTACAGGGCGCTGGACAGGGCCGCGGCGGCGAAGACCGCCTTCTCCGTCCGGATGGCCACCCCGAGGAGCCGGAGCCCCTGGCGCATGACTGCGGAAGTCACTTCACTCGCCACTCGGGGGCTGTCCTTTCGAAGGGGAACATTGCTACATAAGTGCCTATCACTTCTGATCAACGTCTTATTCCCCAGGGGCCCGTCCGGATAAATCATCCTCCGAGGGCCCATACGACAATCTTGCTAAGATCAGCGGATGAATCACGCCCGCACCGAACGAGCCGCCCTCGGTGACCTGCTGTCCCGGCTCGGCCCGGACGCCCCCACGCTCTGTGCGGGCTGGACCACCTTCGACCTCGCCGCCCACCTGGTGTTGCGCGAACACCGCCCCGACGCCGCCCCGGGCATCATGTTCGAGCGGCTGGCGGGCCACACGGCCTCGGTGCAGGAGTCGATGAAGGCCAGGTACGGCTACGACGGCCTCGTCGAGCTGATGCGCACCGGCCCCGCCGGGCTCTACCGCCTGGTGCCGGGCCTCGACCGGCTGGTCAACACCGCGGAGTACTTCATCCACCACGAGGACGTCCGGCGTGCCCAGCGGGTCTGGGAGCCGCGCGAGCTGCCCGCCGACCTGGAGGAGACGTTCTGGTCGCAGGTCCGCGCCGGCAGGGGCGTCTTCCTGCGCAAGGCTCCGGCCCGCGTCGTGCTGCGCCGCACCGGCGGCGGCATCGCCATCGGCGGGCCGAGGAACGCCCCACCGGTGCAGGTGACCGGCGGGGCCGGGGAGCTGCTGTTGTTCTGCTTCGGCCGCCAGGCGCACGCCAGGGTCGAGCTCAGCGGCGCCGAGGAGACCGTGGCCGGGCTGATGGACGCCCCGCTGGGCGTCTGAGGCCCCCGGCACCCCCGAGGTCCGCCAGGGCCGCCGGCGCCGCTCGGGCCCTTCACCGCTCGGGCCCTTCACCGCTCGGGCCCTTCACCGCTCGGGCCCTTCACCGCTCGGGCCCTTCACCGCTCGGGCCCTTCACCGCCGGTGTCCGTCAGCGGCCGGCCCCCGGCACCTCCGGGCCTCTCGCCGCCGGGCTCCGCCCGGCACTCCTGCAGCTTCTGCCCGAGCGCGCCGGCCGAGATGTTGCCCTGCGCGATCCGGCGCAGGGCGGCGATCAGGGTGTCGCCGAGCAGGGTGCCGACCACCACCAGCTCGACCATCCGCTCCAGGTCCGGCTCGTCCATCAGGGCCGCCACGTCCGCGCGCGCGGTACGCGCCGCCGCCTCGGCGTACTCGTCGAGACGGGTCAGGACGCCGTCGTAGCCCAGGGCACCGAGGGTGAACAGCACACCGGCGACGGCCCGCATGGCCTCACTGTCGGAGTGGTGGTGCCATCCGTGCCGGGCGATCAGCTCCCGGGCCTGCCGCGCGGCCAGGTCCCACCGCTCCCCCTCCCCTGGCTCGTGCCGGGGCGTCACGGTCCGCTGGGCGACGCCGAGCCGGTCGTGCAGGCTCAGCTCAGGCCGTTCGAGCTGTTCCAGCAGCGTGGCGATGCTCGCGAGCGACAGGCCGCCGTACTCGGCCATGGCCCGGACCAGTTTGAGGCGGCGGACGTGCTCCGGGCCGTACCGCGCCTGGTTGGGGCCGGTCCGCTCCCCCGCGGGGAGCAGCCCCTCCCGCAGGTAGTACTTGATCATCGGCACGGAGACACCCGTGACCCGGCTCAGCTCCGCCATCCGCACGTTCCCACCCCCTCTTGTGGACCCTCCCCACCCTAGTGATAGATAACGGATCTATCCATTATCTATTAGAGAGTCATCCCGATGACCCGTCTCCACCGTCCCCTCGTGTACTCCTCCGTGATCATGGCCGTCGTCGCGGTCGTCTCCCTCGCCGGGCTGCTGCTCGACGACCGCATGCTCGACGGCATGCCCGTCTGGGCCAAACCGTTGAAGTTCGCCGTCTCGTTCGGCCTCTACACCCTCACCTGGGCCTGGTTGCTGTCCCTTCGGCGACGGGCCCCCCGGGCCGGCCGGCGGCTCGGCACCGTCCTGGCGGTCGCCGGCACCGCCGAGGTGCTGCTCATCACGGCACAGGCCGCCCGGGGGCGGCGCAGCCACTTCAACTTCGCCACCCCGCTCGACTCCGCCCTGTATTCGATCATGGGCCTCACCGTCGTCATCCTCATGATCGCCAACATCGCGGCGGCGGTGCTGGTGCTGCGCGAGCGACAGGGCGACCCGGCCCAGACCTGGGCGATCCGCCTCGGGCTGGTGATCTCCACGGTCGGCATCGGCCTGGGCTACCTGATGACCGTACCGACCGCCGCGCAGCTGGCCGACGTCGCCGGCACCGTCATCGGCGCGCACAGTGTGGGCGTTCCCGACGGCGGGCCGGGCCTGCCGCTGGCCGGCTGGAGCACCGTCGGCGGCGACCTGCGCGTCCCGCATTTCGTCGGCATGCACGCCATCCAGGTACTGCCGCTGGTCGTCATGGCCCTGGCGCCACTGCGCGGGGAGACCGTCCGGTTGCGGCTGGTGTTCGTCGCCGGGGGCGGCTACGCGGGACTGGTGGCCCTGGTCACCTGGCAGGCGCTGCGCGCTCAGCCGCTGCTGCGGCCCGACGCCGCCACGCTGGTCGCGGCGGCCGCGCTCCTCGCCGGAGTCGCCGTGGCGACGCTGCTCTCCTTCCGCCTTCCCGCCGGTGCCCCTCCCGCCGGGCGCCCCGCCGCGCAGACCTCCGCCGGGGTCCTCGCCGCGCAGACCCCCGGCGGAAACCTCACCGCGCAGCCCCCCGGCGAGGGCCCCGCCGCCGAGCGCCTTCCCGCCTGAACCCCTCCCGTCACGCCTTCCACCGCGGCCCCGGGCGTCCGCCGCCGAGAGGCGGAACCCCCACCTTCCTACCTCTATCGGTACAAGTAGCAGTGAACGTTGGACAGGAACGCCCCGCGACCCCACGATGGCGAGTGTGAGCCATGCCAACCCCGCGACCCGGCCGCGGGTCGCCGTCGCGAGACGGATATGATCCTCAAAATCCGGGAGCCCCCCGGGCCGCAAATGCCAAAGATCGATAAAATTCGGGTATATACGGCTGGGATTGGAACTGCCAGGAGGCCCCCATGCAGGTCAAGAAGGTCCTCACCTACCTAGGGGTAGCGTTCGTGGTCTTCTATCTGTTCACCAAGCCCGCCGAAGCGGCGAGCGCGGTCAACGGAGTCTTCGACGGGATCATCAGAGGAGCGGACCAATTGGCCCTGTTCGTGACACGCGTACTCGGATGACCGCCTGGCGGAGGCCCGCCCCCGCCCTGTAACACCACATCACCTCGGCGCTCCCGGCCGATCGCCCCGGGGAGCGCGGCACCCCCCAACGTCGCACCGCCGAGCCGTTCCCCGAAGACCATCGCGGCACGCCTCTCGCGGACCGCGAAACGCCCCCGGGCGGCGTCCCGGCCACGCCTCCCTACCCTCGTTCCCGCACACCACACCTCCCCGGCCCGCGGATCGAAGCCGCCGCACCCGGATCCCGCGTCCGGCCGCTCTCCCCGGCCGGGCGCGGACACACCGCGGCACACCGGCCGGTGCGCGGGGTGCTTCCGCCGTCCGCGCTGACGTGTTACCCAGGAAGCATGGGAGACCGGCGCGACATCATCGCAGCTCACACGCTTGATCCCGCGGCACGGCGCGTCGTCGAGCGCGCCGGGACCGAGGGCGTCGAGTTGATCCGCTTCCTCTACGCCGACCACGGCGGCGTGATCCGCGGCAAGGCGTCCGCACGCTCCCGGCTGGCCGAACGGCTCAGCACCGGCATCGGGCACACCGTCGCGATGATGGCGATGAACATGCTCGACGAACTCCAGGACGTCGAGCACCTCGGCCCGGTCGGCGAGGTCCGCCTCGTCCCCGACCCCACCACGTTCGTCCGGCTGCCCTACGCTCCCGGCGCGGCGGCCATGCTCTCGGACCTGCGCCAGATCGACGGCTCCCCATGGCCCGTCTGCCCCCGCACCTTCCTGCGCGAGGCCGTCGCCGCCCTCGGCGCCGAGGGATACGTCCTCATCGCCGCCTACGAACCGGAGTTCACCCTCGGCCACCGGGTCGCCGGCCCTGGCGACGGCCCGGACCGGCTGGTCCCCGTCGACGACAGCCTGTGCTACGCCACCACCGGCTTCGACCGGGCCCACGACTACACGATGAGCCTGATCCACGCCCTGCAGATCCAGGGCCTCCAGGTCGAGCACTACCACCCCGAGCTCGGCCACGGCCAGCAGGAACTGTCGATCCACCACGCCCCCGCCGTGCGCGCCGCCGACAACCAGGTGATCTACCGTGAGACGGTCCGGGGCGTCGCCGCCCGGATGTCCATGTGGGCGTCCCTGGCCCCCAAGCCCCTCAGCGACCAGGCGGGCAACGGCGCCCACCTGCACCTGTCCCTCTGGGATCCCGAACTCCGCGCCAACGCCTTCGCCGATCCCTCCGGCCGGTACGGCCTGTCGGCTGCGGCCTACCGGTTCATCGGCGGCCTCATCGCCCACCTCCCGGCGCTCACCGCGTTGACCTGCGGCTCGGTGAACAGCTTCCGGCGTCTGGCGCCGCGGACGTGGTCGAGCGCTTACGCCTGCTACGGCATGGACAACCGGGAGGCCGCGGTGCGGATCTGCTCCCCCCTGGGCGGCGACACCGCGGCGGGCGCCAACCTGGAGTTCAAACCCTCCGACTCCTCGGCCAACCCCTACCTGTCACTGGGGGCCGTCATCCACGCCGGCCTGGACGGCATCCGCCGCGGGCTCGATCCGGGTGAGGCGGTCGACGTCGACCCCGCCACACTCCCGGAGGGAAGCGTCCCCCGCCTCCCGTGCTCCCTCGACGAGGCCCTGGACGCCCTGGAGGCCGACGACGTGCTCATGACCGCCCTCGGCCCACTGCGCGGCTCCGCCTACCTGGCCGTCAAACGCTCCGAGGCCAGGGCCTTCGCGGCCCGGGACGAGGCGTACGAACTGTTCCACCACTTCCGGGTCTTCTGACGCCCCCGGCCGCGGCGGTCCCGCCGGCCGGGGGAACCGCCGGAAACTACCCGCCCTGGACGGTGCCGCCCTGGAAGGGCACGTTCGGCCGCGTCTGGGAAGGCCCGGGCACCGCGGCCATGGCCCGGTCACGCCACACCATGAGCCCGGTCTGGCCGGCCAGCCGTCCCACGGTCTTCAGGTGCCGGACGCAGGCGTCGTGGTCGCCCAGCGCCGAGGCGAGCAGGGCCAGGAACCAGTCCACGGGCCCGAGGGAGGCCACCGCGGAACCCACCGAGATGCGTCCGCTGTAGGGCAGCAACGCCGAATAGGTCACCTGGCAGGCGGGCACGTCGCCGACGGCCGCCTGCGCCGCCCCCTGCAGGCAGGTCATGGTCAGCCACGACCAGTCCGCCGGCGGCGTGGGCCAGCCGCCGGAGACCAGCTCCCGGGCCTCTTCGACGCGTCCCCGGGCGCACAGGTGCAGCACCCGGGCGTCGTGGTCCATCGAGGCGTGGATACCGGTGATCGCCTCGACGAGCGGTCCGACGTCGGCCATGGTGCCGCGCTGGTGGTTCATGCACATGCGGCCCGTGGCCACCACGGCGCCCGCGTACCACATGCCGATCCGCTCGGCCTGCTCCCCGGCCTCGTCGTACAGGATCTCGGCGTCGTCGAACCGGCCCGCCAGGGCGAGCCGGGCCGCCCGCCACACCGTGTGCTGGAAGCGCGGCCAGGGCAGCGGCAGCCGCTCCAGCAGGGCGTCGCAGCAGGTGGCGGCCCGGTCGGCGCCGGTGAGGTCGCCCATCTCCAGCTTGTGGTGGGTCAGCATCATCTGCCCGAGCAGCTCGAACGCCGGCGCCTGGGTGCGCACCGCCAACTCCAGGATCTCCTCGGCGATGCCCAGGTACTCGGAGATGTAGGAGGGCAGGGTCGGCAGTGAGAGGTAGCGGGCGTTGAGCACCGCCATCAGCAGGTGCGGGTCACGCAACCGGCGGGCCATCTCGATCGCCTGGAACGACAGGAAGGCCCGGGACGGGTCGTCGGTCCCGTCGTACAGTTCCTGCGCCAGGCCGCCCAGCAGGCGGGCGCGTTCCGGACTGTCGGTCTCCGGAAGCTCGCGCAGCGCCGCCTCGAAGCGGTGCACCAGCCGCAGCTCCACCGCCTCGTACGGGTTGCGCAGCGTCCAGACCGAGGGTGCGTCCAGCGCGGTCAGCGCACGGGCGGTCGTCTCGGGGCCGGCCCCGGCCCGGTCGGCGGCCCGGACGGCGGCAGCCCTGGCCTGCCGTGCCCCGAGGGCGTCCCCGGCCTCCAGCAGAGCGCGCACCTGGCACAGCAGCAGTTCCACGTGCTCGGCAGGGTCACCCTCCCTGGCCCCGTGCGCGGCCACCACATGTCCCCACCACATGGCCGCCTCCGCGTAGGCCAGGCGCAGGGAGGCCTGCTCGGCGGCGGCACGGGCCCAGCGCACGGCCTCAGCGTACGCCGTGGGACCCGCCTCGACCGCGTGATGCGCGATGACGGCCACATCGGTGCCGGGTCTGCGGGACAGCACGTCCATCACCTCACGGTGGAGCGCCGCCTTGCGCATCGGCGCGACGTCCGCGAGCAGGGTCTCCCGGATGAGGTCGTGGGCGAAGGCCATCCGGCCGGACCCGGCGACGACCAGCCCGGCCCGCTCGGCCCCGTCCAGCGCCTCGTACGCGTCGGCGTGGCCGGCGGCGACGACGGCCGGGTCGAAGTCGCGGCCGACGACCGCGGCGACCGTGAGCACCTCGCCGGTACGCGGGCCGAGCGCGTCGATCCGCCAGCGGATGAGGTCCGCCACCGCGTCGGGCACCGTGTCCAGCGAACGGCCCTGGGCGAGCATCCGGGCGCTCTCCCTGACGAAGAACGGGTTGCCCCCGGTGCGCTCGGCCAGCGCGCGAGCGGTGGGCTCGTCCACCTCGCCGCCCATGCTCTCCGCGACGGTCAGCACCGCCTCCGGCGCGAGACCGGTGAGGTGCAGGCGGAGCAGGTCGTAACGGGCCAGGCGGGTCAGCAGCTCGCTCACCGACAGACCCGGCGCGTCGTGGTGCAGGGCCGTCCGCCGGACCTCCGTATCACGGAAGGCGGCGACCAGTGTGACGGCACCGCCCGGCGCCGAACCGCCGATCAGTACGACCAGGTCCCGCAGGAGTTCCAGCGAGGCCGGATCGGCCCAGTGCAGGTCGTCCAGGACGATCACCAGCGGGCGGGGCCGTGCGGCCTCGGTCAGCCAGTCGGCGACGGCCTGGTTGCGGCGGAGCAACACCGTCCCACCGGACCCGCGGGGCGTCTCCTCCTCGAGCAGCCCCGCCAGCGCGGTCCGGTCCCGGGGCGGGCAGATCCGGTCGAGCGCGCCCAGCACCTGGAGCCACGGCCACAGCGGCGGAGCACCCTCGGTGTCGTGACAACGCCCCCAGAGCACCAGGTGCCCCGACCCGGTGCAGTGCTCGTCGAACGCCTCCAGCAGGCGGGTCTTACCGATGCCCGGCTCCCCCGTCACCGCGGCCAGGGCCGGGCCGGGGCGGGCCGTCCGGCTCACCAGCGCCGCCAGTTCCCCGAGCTCCCGCTCCCTGCCGACCAGACCCTCCACCGTCGGCACGACAGGCGGGGGAGGCACGATGGGGGAGGGCACGGCGGGCCGGGCGGGGATGAGGGGGGCGAGCGAGTCGGCCTGCCGGAGGATGTCGTCCTCCATCGTCCGCAGTTCGGGCCCCGGATCCAGCCCGAGCTGGTCGGCGAGCATCCGCCGGGCGTGCCGCAGCACGGCCAGGGCGTCGCCCTGGCGTCCGGTGCGGTACAGGGACAGGGCCAGCAGGCACCACAGCCGCTCACGCAGCGGATACGCGGCGGTCTCGGCCTCCAGGTCGGTGATCACGGTCTGTGGGCGTCCGAGGGCCAGCAGCGCCTCGGCGCGCCGCTCGACCGCGACCAGGCGCAGCTCCCGCAACCGGTTGGTCTCCGACGCCGCCCACGGTTCGTCGGTGAACTCGCCGTACGGCTGGCCGCGCCACAGCCTCAGGGCCCCGTCCAGCAGGGTGAGCGCCTCGTCGGGAGGAATGGACTCCGCCTGGGCGACGGCCTTGGTGAAACGGATCGCGTCCACGTCGGTGGCGACGAGCGCGTAGCCGGGCGGTCGCCCGACGAGCAGCCTGGCGGGTGCGCGCGGGGCCCGGTCGGGTTCCACCGCACGCCGCAGGTGCGACACGTACGCCTGGATCGTGGCCAGCGCGCTCGCCGGCGGGTCGTTCTCGTACACGTCGTCGATCAGCATGTCGGTGGAGACGACCACTCCCCGTGCGGCCAGTAGCCGGGCGAGCACCGCACGCTGCCGCGGGCCTCCGAGGTCGACAGGAGCACCGTCGTCGCCGTAGGCCTCCACCGGACCGAGAACCCGGAACTCCACCTCGTTACCACCCGTAGCTCAGTGAACGGATAAAGCATGCGTCCCAAGGGGACATTTGAGCATATGCAATAAAGGGTATGGCTGTTCTTCATGCGGACCGGCGGCTTGCCGTGCTTCCGCGTCCGAGCGGGCCCGCCGCCGCCTCCGGGCCCGCCGCCGCCTCCGGGCCGGCAGGCCGCCGGAGACAGGGCCGGTCAACGACCGCCTCGACTCCGACACCGTGTTCGCCCCCGACATCCCCGTCTTCCGCCGCGGCACCGACAGCGACCTGCACGTGGAACCGCACGAGATCGAGATCCTCGCGGAGGTCACGTCCACCGGCTCCGACCGTGACCGCCTCACGAAGATGAACCGCTACGCCTGGGCCGAGTGCGGGTGGTACCGGATCATCGACCAGAACACTCTGGTCATCGATGTACACCGGCTCGACGGAGATCTCTGCCGGCAGGCGGCCGCCATCGCCCTCGGCACCGCGGCCCCCCTGCCCGGCCCCGTCCCCCTGACCATCGCCCCTGGAACGCTCACCTGAGCGCGAGAGGCCGGCCGCCACGGCCGTCTCGTGCCGGTGACGCGGTCAGCGGACCGGGTACCCCGCCCGGCGGATGGTCTCCTTGACCTCACCGATCTTGAGCTGGCCGAAGTGGAACACCGACGCGGCCAGCACCGCGTCGGCTCCCGCCTCGATCGCCGGAGGGAAGTCGGCCAGCGTGCCCGCGCCACCGCTGGCGATGACCGGGACCGACACGACTTTCCGCACCGCGCGGAGCAGCTCCAGGTCGTAGCCGTCGCGGGTGCCGTCGCCGTCCATCGAGTTGAGCAGGATCTCCCCCGCCCCCAGTTCCTCGCCCCGGCGGGCCCACTCGACCGCGTCGAGACCGGTACGGCGGCGGCCGCCGTGGGTCGTCACCTCGAAACCCGACGGGGTCGGCGGGCCGTCGACCACCCGCCGGGCGTCCACCGACAGCACGACGCACTGCGCGCCGTACCGCTGCGCCGCCTCGGTCAGCAGCTCCGGCCGGGCGATCGCCGCGGTGTTCAGGCCGACCTTGTCGGCGCCCGCGCGCAGCAGCCGGTCGACGTCCTCGACCGAGCGCACGCCCCCGCCCACGGTCAGCGGGATGAACACCTGCTCGGCCGTCCGGCGCACCACGTCGTACATCGTGGACCGGTCGGAGCTGGAGGCGGTGATGTCGAGGAACGTCAGCTCGTCGGCCCCCTCCTCGTCGTAGCGGCGGGCCAGCTCGACCGGGTCGCCCGCGTCACGAAGGTTCTCGAAGTTGACGCCCTTGACCACCCGCCCCGCGTCCACGTCCAGACAGGGGATCACTCGTACCGCGACACTCACTTGCCATTCCTCATTCCCGGTATGCCTCGAACTCCCGGTACGCCGCGGCCCCGGCACCGGACCGCCGCTCCGGCGGCCCGACCGGCGACCACCGTGGCCGGGCCCGCTCCGCGTCCCGGCGCGGACGGGCGGGCCGTGGCGTCTCCCCCGTGGCCCCGCCTCCAGGGTCTCACCGCGACGGGTGGGACCGCACCGCGGCCAGGGCGTCCTCCAGGGTGAACGCCTGCGCGTACAGCGCCTTGCCCACGATCGCACCCTCGACGCCGATCGGCACCAGCTCGGCCAGGGCTCGCAGGTCGTCCAGGGACGAGACGCCGCCGCTGGCCACCACCGGCTTGTCGGTACGGGCGCAGACCTCCCGCAGCAGGTCGAGGTTGGGACCGCGCAACGTGCCGTCCTTGGTGACGTCGGTGACGACGTAACGGGCACAGCCGTCGGCCTCCAGGCGGGCCAGGACCTCCCACAGGTCACCGCCCTCCTTCGTCCAGCCGCGGGCGGCCAGCGTGGTGCCGCGGACGTCGAGGCCGATCGCGATCCGGTCGCCGTACTCGGCGATGATCTTGGAGCACCAGGCGGGGTTCTCCAGCGCCGCGGTGCCGATGTTCACCCGGCGGCAACCGGTGGCCAGCGCCAGCTCCAGGGAGGCGTCGTCGCGGATGCCGCCGGACATCTCCACCTTCACGTCGAGCGCACCCACCACCGCGGCCAGCAGCTCACGGTTGCTGCCACGGCCGAAGGCCGCGTCGAGGTCGACCAGATGAATCCACTCGGCGCCGGCCTCCTGCCAGGCCAGCGCCGCCGACAGAGGGTCGCCGTACGACGTCTCGGTGCCGGCCTCGCCCTGGACCAGGCGGACCGCCTGGCCGTCGGCGACGTCCACCGCGGGGAGCAGCTCAAGCGACATCTGTTTCAAGACCTCCGGTCGAAGACGAGGGTGACGAAAAGCGGTACGAACAACAGCGACAGCACGAGCGCGCCGAGCCGCGCCGCCCACGAGGACCACAGCAGCCAGACGATCGCCTGGGCGATCAGGAACAGGACCGCCACGACCCCGTTCTGCGTCCGGCGGCGACGAGCGATGATCCCCCCCTGGGAGACGATCCGCGCGGACCGCCGCGGCAGCAGGGCGGCCACCCGGCCGGTCAGCGCGCGCCGGCGCGCCAGCCTCGCCTCCCGTTCGGCGCGCAGGGCCGCCGCGCGCGCCCGTTCGGCCTCGCGCTCGGCCCTGCGCCTGGCCCGCTCCCTGCTCAACGGATCACTTCAGGGTTCCGAGCCAGTTCGACAGCAGCTGCGCGCCGGCGTCGCCCGACTTCTCGGGGTGGAACTGGGTGGCCGCCAGCGGGCCGTTCTCCACCGCCGCGACGAACGGGGCGCCGTGCTCCGACCAGGTGACCAGCGGCGCGGCGAAACCGGGCCCGGGGTCGAGCTCCCAGGTGCGGACCCCGTAGGAGTGCACGAAGTAGAAGCGCGTGTCGGCGTCGATCCCGGCGAACAGCAGGCTCCCGGCGGGCGGCTTGACGGTGTTCCATCCCATATGCGGCAGGACCGGTGCCTCCAGTCGCTCCACGGTGCCCGGCCACTCGCCGCAGCCCTCCGTGGTGACGCCGTGCTCGACGCCGGTCTCGAAGAGGATCTGCATGCCGACGCAGATGCCCAGCACCGGGCGGCCCGCCGCCAGCCGGCGTCCGATCATGCGCTCGCCGCGCACCTCGCGCAGCCCGCGCATGCACGCCGCGAACGCGCCGACCCCGGGGACGACGAGGCCGTCGGCCTCCATCGCCGCCTCGTAGTCGGCCGTCACCGTGACCTCCGCGCCGACCCGCGCCAGCGCGCGTTCGGCCGAGCGCAGATTGCCCGAGCCGTAGTCGAGAACGGTTACCTTCACCACCAGAGCACCGCCGCCGTAGTCGCCAGGGCCGCGAGGACGGCGAGCAGCACCGCCCCCTTCTTCAGGCCCTGTTTGAGGAAAGAGACAATCCCGCCGACGAGGAAGAGCGCGACGAAGGCCATCGCCACGGCCGTCCAGTTGCCGGTCACTCCCCCTCCCTCCCCGGCGCGCCGGGCGGGCCGCACCGGGCGGCCCGCCCGGTCACAGCACGCCCTTGGTACTGGGCACCCCGCCCGCCCGCGGGTCACGCTCGCACGCCGCCCGCAACGCCCTGGCCAGCGCCTTGAACTGCGCCTCCACGATGTGGTGGGCGTTGCGGCCGTACGGGACGCGCACGTGCAGGCAGATCGCGGCCTGGGCCACGAACGACTCCAGGATGTGCCTGGTCATCGTCGTGTCGTACTCCGGGCCGATCATCGGGGCCATGCCCTCGGGCTCGCTGTGGACGAGGTAGGGCCGGCCGGACAGGTCGACCGTGACCTCGGCCAGCGACTCGTCCAGCGGGCACGACGCGTTGCCGAACCGCCGGATACCCGACTTGTCCCCCAGGGCCTCGCGGAACGCGGCCCCCAGCGCGAGCGCGGTGTCCTCGATCGTGTGGTGGGAGTCGATGTGCAGGTCACCCTCGGTCTTCACCGTCAGGTCGAACAGGCCGTGCTTGCCGAGCTGGTTCAGCATGTGGTCGAAGAAACCGACACCGGTGGACACCTCGACGTTCCCGGTGCCGTCGAGGTCGACCTCGACCAGCACCGAGGTCTCCTTGGTGACGCGCTCGACACGACCGCGGCGGGGCGCGAACCCGGCGCCGGTGGTGATGCTCACAGGACTTCCTCCAGGGCGGCGCGGAAGGCCGCCATCTCCTCGACCGTTCCGACGGACACTCTCAACCACTCAGGCGGGCCCACCTCGCGGATCAGCACGCCGTGCTCCAGCAACCCCTGCCAGACGGCACGGCGATCCGCGAAACGGCCGAACAGCACGAAGTTGGCGTCGGAGTCGGCGACCGTCAGCCCCCTGCCGCGCAGCCACTCCACGACGGCGTCGCGCTCGGCGCGCAGCGCGTCGACCGTGCCGAGCAGCTCGTCACGGTGGGCCAGCGCGACCAGCGCCGCCGCCTGGGTCAGCGAGGACAGGTGGTAGGGCAGCCGGACCAGCAGCAGCGCCTCGACCACCGCCGGATGCGCTGCCAGGTAACCCAGCCGGGTGCCCGCCATCGCGAACGCCTTGGACATCGTCCGCGTCACGATGAGCCGGGGATTGTCCGGCAGCAGGGTCAGCGCCGACGGGGTTCCGGTGCGGGCGAACTCGAAGTACGCCTCGTCGACCACGACCATGCCCGGCGCGGCCCCGACGATCCGGGCGATCACCTCCGGGTCGAGCGCGGTGCCGGTCGGATTGTTCGGGGAGGTCAGGAAGACGACGTCGGGCCGGTGCTCCTCGATCGCGGCGACCGCCTTGGCCGGGTCGATGCCGAAATCGTCCTCCCGTGCCCCGGCGACCCACTCGGTCGAGGCGCCGGTGGAGATGATCGGGTGCATCGAATAGGACGGCTCGAACCCCATCGCGACGCGGCCGGGCCCGCCGAACGCCTGCAGGATCTGCTGGATGACCTCGTTGGAACCGTTCGCGGCCCAGACCTGCTCCGGGGCGAGCCCGTGGCCGAGGTAAGCCGCCAGTTCCCGGCGGAGCTCCAGGGCGTCGCGGTCGGGGTAGCGGTTGAGGTCGCCCGCGCTCCGGCGCACCGCCTCGGCCAGGTCGCCGACCAGGGAGGCGGAGGGGCCGTAGGGGTTCTCGTTGGTGTTCAGCCTGACCGGGACGTCGATCTGGGGGGCACCGTACGGCGTGCGGCCCCGCAGGTCGTCGCGGATCGGCAGGTCGCCGAGCTTCACGACGGCACCTCCTGGTCGAAACGCGCGCGGACGGCCGCGCACCCGGTGAACGCGTGCGGGCAGGTCCTCACGACGGCACCTCCCAGTCGAAACGCGCGCGGACGGCCGCGCCGTGCGCGGGCAGGTCTTCCGCGTCGGCCAGCACGCACACGTGGGCGGCGGCGGCGGCGAGGGCCTCACGGGTGTAGTCGACGACGTGGATGCCGCGCAGGAACGTCTGCACCGACAGCCCTGAGGAGTGGCAGGCGCAGCCGCCGGTCGGCAGCACGTGGTTGGAGCCGGCCAGGTAGTCGCCCAGGGAGACCGGCGCGTACGGGCCGACGAAGATCGCCCCGGCGTTGCGGACCCGGGCGGCCAGCTCGTGTGCCCCGGCGGTGTGGATCTCCAGGTGCTCGGCGGCGTAGGCGTCGACGACGCGCAACCCGGCCTCCATGTCGTCGACCAGCAGGATGCCCGACTGGCGCCCGGACAGGGCCTCGGTGATGCGCTCGCCGTGCTTGGTGGCGGCGACCTGGCGGGGCAGCTCCCGCTCGACGGCGTCGGCCAGCTCCGCCGAGTCGGTGACGAGCACCGCGGCGGCGATCGTGTCGTGTTCGGCCTGGCTGATCAGGTCGGCGGCGACGTGCACCGGGTCGGCCGTGGCGTCGGCCAGGATCGCGATCTCGGTCGGGCCCGCCTCGGAGTCGATGCCGATGCGGCCCTTCAGCAGGCGCTTGGCCGCGGCCACCCAGATGTTGCCCGGCCCGGTGACCATGGTGACCGGCGGGCACTCCTCGGTGCCGTAGGCGAACATCGCCACCGCCTGGGCACCGCCGACGGCGTAGACCTCCTCGACGCCGAGGAGCGCGCACGCGGCCAGGATGGCCGGGTGCGGCAGCCCGTCGAACTCGCGCTGCGCGGGCGAGGTGACCGCGAGCGAGGGCACCCCCGCCTCCTGGGCCGGCACGACGTTCATGACCACGCTGGAGGGGTAGACCGCCCGGCCGCCGGGGACGTACAGGCCCACGCGCTCGACCGGGACCCACCGCTCGGTGACGGTGCCGCCGGGCACGACCTGGGTGGTGACGTCGGTGCGCCGCTGGTCGCGGTGGACGAGACGGGCGCGGCGGATCGACTCCTCCAGGGCCGCCCTGACCCGGGGGTCGAGCCCGGCCAGGGCCGAGGTGATCGCCTCGGCGGGCACCCGGGTCGACTCCAGTTCGACTCCGTCGAATCTGGCCGTCAGTTCCCGCACCGCGGCGACCCCGCGATGATGCACGTCCTCACAGATGGGCCGGACCTTCTCCAGGGCGGCTTCGACGTCGAGGTCGGCACGGGGCAGCACGTCGCGGAGGTCCTCGGGGAGGGCCCCTCGCAGGTCGGTACGGGAAATCACCCGTCCAGTCTACGGAGGTCAGGCAAGCGGTACCGCCTCGTCCATTATCCGGACAATGCCTTTACTATGTAGATTTTAATCGGCCGCTACGCTTCTCCCCCATGAGCAAGAGCAAGGGCAAGGGAGGCCAGGGGACCCCCGCGACGGTCGCGCTGACCCAGGCGAAGGTCGTCTTCACCCTCCACCCCTACGAGCACGACGCGAACGCCCAGGCCTACGGCGAGGAGGCCGCCGACGCCCTCGGCGTGCCGTACGAGCGGATCTTCAAGACCCTCGTGGCCGAGGTGGAGGGCGGGCTGGCCGTCGCGGTCGTGCCGGTCGCCGGGAAGCTGGACCTCAAGGCGTTCGCCGCGGCGCTGGGGAGCAAGCGTGCGGCGATGGCCGAGGCGGCCAAGGTGGAGCGGGTCACCGGCTACGTGGTGGGCGGCATCAGCCCACTGGGGCAGCGCAAGCGCCTGCCGACGGTCGTCGACTCCTCGGCGCTGGACTTCGAGACGGTCTACTTCTCCGCGGGGCGGAGGGGCCTGCAGATCGAGACCGCGCCGTCGGAGCTGGTACGGCTCACCGGGGCGGTCACCGCCCCCATCGGCAAGACGGGCTGAGCCGGCGGTCCCCGGCCCGGAGCGGCGGCCCGGCGGGACGAGCGGGTGGCCGGCATGGCGAGGGCGGCCCGGGGAGGCCGGACGGGACGGGCCGAGGAGGAGGCCGGGCAAGGCGGGCCGGGGAAGCGCGGGTGATCCTGTCGAAGGTTGCCGACGCGCCGGACGCCGGCCGTCGGACAGACTCGGCGCAGGCCGTACCCGCGGGCGAGCGCCGCGCGGGCGGGCCGGATCGGGGGAGAGATGCACTACCTCACCGCCACCGAGATGCTCACCCTGCTGCGCGCGCGGCAGGTCAGCGCGGTCGAGCTGCTCCAGGCGCACCTGCGCCGGATCGAGGAGGTCAACCCGCGCGTCAACGCGATCGTCACCCTGGCCGCCGAACGTGCCCTCGCCGAGGCGGCGCAGGCCGACCGCGACCTGGCGCGGGGCCGGTGGCGGGGACCGCTGCACGGGCTGCCGGTCGCGCACAAGGACCTCGCCGACACGGCGGGGATCCGCACCACGTACGGTTCCCCCCTCTTCGCCGACCACGTTCCCGCCTCGGACGCACCGCTCGTGCGGCGGATGCGCGAGGCCGGGGCGATCACCGTCGGCAAGACCAACACCCCGGAGTTCGGCACCGGCTCGCACACCGTGAACGAGATCTTCGGCGCCACCCGCAATCCCTACGACCTGTCCAGGTCGGCCGGGGGCAGCAGCGGCGGGGCCGCCGCCGCGCTGGCGACCGGCATGGTGCCCCTGGCCGACGGCTCCGACATGGGCGGCTCGCTGCGCAACCCCGCCTCCTTCTGCAACGTGACCGGGCTCCGGCCGACCCCCGGCCGGGTGCCGTCGCCCTCGCCCACGGCGGCCTGGTTCACGCTGAGCGTGCCGGGGCCGATGGCCCGCAGCGCGCAGGACCTGGCGCTGCTGATGAGCGTGATCTCCGGATTCGACCCCGCCTCACCGCTGTCGATCACCGAGGGCGGTGAGGTCTTCGCCGGGCCGCTGGAGATCGACCCGGCCGGGCTGCGCATCGCGTGGAGCCCCGACCTGGGCGGGCTGCCGGTCGACGCGGAGACGGCGGAGGTCACCGCCCGGGCGCCCGCGGTGCTCGCGGGGCTGGGTGCGCGGGTCGAGCCGGTGGAGCTGGACCTGTCGGACGCGGAGGACGCCTTCCGGATCTACCGGGCGTGGTACTACGCGCTGGCCTACGGCGAGCTGCCGCAGGAGCGGCTGGGGGCGAACGTGCGCTGGAACGTGGAGCGGGGACGCGAGGTGACCGGCGCCGACCTGGCCCGCGCCGAGCGGCTGCGCAGCGGCCTGTACCGGCGGATGCACGACTTCTTCGGTGAGTACGACTTCATCCTCGCCCCGGTCAGCCAGGTGCCGCCGTTCCCGGTGGAGGCGCCGTACGTCTCGGAGATCAACGGGGAGGCGCTGCCGGACTACCTGGCCTGGATGCGCTCGGCCTACTGGGTCAGCGTGCTGCACGCCCCCGCCGCGTCGGTGCCCTGCGGGTTCACCGCGGGCGGGCTGCCGGTGGGCGTGCAGATCATCGGGCCGCCCTTCGCCGACATGCGGGTCCTGCGGCTGGCACACGCCTTCGAACGGGCCACCGGGCACGGTTCCCGCAGACCGCCCCTGCCCTGAGTGCGGCTCCGGTGGACCCCCACCTGTCCCCGCGCGCGGATCGTCCCGGCCCGCCCTGGAGCGTGCCGCCCGCCCTACCGGCCGCTGATGTCGTACGACGACAGCGGCCCGTAGGGGTCGGCGCCGCCGAACGGGCGGCGCAGCGGCGAGTCGAGGTAGCCGGTGATGCCCTCCAGGGCGAAGAAGAGGCCGACGGCCAGCGTCGGCCAGGCGTACAGCACGCCCTGGGCGGTCACCGCCAGCGGTCCCGGCATCAGCGACGCGGACGGCCCGGACGCGGTGACGCTCACCGCGCCGACGTTGACCGCCTCCCCCACCAGCCGGGCGAGGTGCGCGCCGAGCAGGCCGCCGGCCGCCAGGCCCACCACCGTCGGCAGTGGGCGGCCCCTGCGGGACACGCTGTACCCGGCGGCTCCGCAGGCCAGCCCGACGACGCCGGTGACGACGGCGAACCAGCCGTCGGCCGCGATGAGCGCCTGCGTCGAGGGATCGGCGAGCCGCGGGCCCTGCTCGGTCATCACGTACGGCGGACGCGGCGCGGCGAAGGACCACAGGGCCCCGGCGGCGACTCCGGCCAGGGCCAGGACCAGCACGGTGATCATGAAGTCACGCGCGTTGCGCAATGCGGTCCCCTCACCCTCTGTGCTGATGTGCCCGATGTTACCCATCGGCCCGCAGGGCGCCACCCGAGGTTTCGTCCGAATCCCGTTACTCTTGCGGGGTGAACGAAGAGGTATGGCTGATCGAACCCTCCGGGCCGCTCCGCGGTGACGTCGAGGTCCGCGGTTCCAAGAACGGCGTCTCCAAGCACATGGTCGCCGCGATGCTCGGCACCGGGGAGAGCAGGATCCACAACGCCCCCGACGTGGGCGAGGTCGGCATCACCGCGCAGATGCTGCGCGCGCTGGGCATCGACGTGGAGATCAGTTCCGGGGAGATCGCCATCGCTCCCGGCGAGCGGATCAACCCCCATGTCCCCGCGGCGTTCACCGGCCTCAACCGGATCCCCATCCTGATGCTGGGCCCGCTGCTCCACCTGGCGGGTGAGGCGTTCGTGCCGCTGGTCGGCGGCGATCCGATCGGCCGGCGGCCCGTCGACTTCCACGTCGAGGCGCTGCGCGCGATGGGCGCCGAGGTCGAGGTGAGCGACACCGGCGTCTACGCCAAGGCGGGCCGCCTGCGCGGCACCCGGATCGAGCTGCCCTACCCCAGCGTCGGCGCCACCGAGACGGTCCTGATGTCGGCCGTGCTCGCCGAGGGCAAGACCGTGCTCAAGGGTGCGGCGATGGAGCCCGAGGTCGTGGAGCTCGCCCTGTTCCTGCAGCGCATGGGCGGGCGTATCGAGCTCAGCCCGGACCGCCGCATCGTGATCGAGGGCGTGGAGCGCCTGCACGGCGCGTCCACCCGGCTGGCCGGCGACCGGATCGAGGCGTTCTCCTACCTGGCGGCCGGTCTGATCACCGGTGGGCAGGTCCGGGTGCACGGCTGCCCGCAGGACCGGCTGGTCACCGCGATCACCACCCTGGCCAGGATGGGTGCGGAGGTCGACATCACCGACGAGTACCTGTCGGCGTCCGCCCCGAACGGCCTGCGCGCCGCCGCCGTGCAGACCGACACGCACCCGGGGTTCATGACCGACTGGCAGACGCCCCTGATGGTGCTGTTCACCCAGGCCCAAGGCATGTCGGTGCTGCACGAGACGGTGTTCGAGAACCGGCTGGTCTACGTGCCCGCGCTGCAGAAGATGGGCTGCGAGATCGAGGTCTTCGACGTGTGCCTCGGCGGCCCGGCCTGCCGCTACCACGACACCAACGCCAAGCACTCGGCGGTCGTGCGCGGGGTGTCCAAGCTGAGCGGCGCCGACGTGACGCTGCCCGACATCCGGGCCGGGTTCTCCGCGGTGCTGGCCGCGGCGGCCGCGGAGGGCACCTCCACGCTGCGCGGAGTGCACCACATCGAGCGGGGCTACCACCGGCCGTTCGAGCAGTTCGCCTCGCTCGGCCTGAAGATCAGTAGAGAAAAGGTGCAGGACGAGTAAGGATTGGCAATCGGGTGTTTGTAGCTGATCATCCGGTTGCACCTTACTATGCGTGACATCGCGACCACCGGGCAGGCGCAGCCGGGCCGCGTGCCTGCGCGGGCTGGTGACCTGCGGCGTGTTCGGCGGGCTGCTGGCCGCCGCGGCGGCCCTGCCCGCCGTCGGCACGGCGGGCCTCACCGTCAACGACGTCGCGGCCACCGTCCTGGACCTGCCGCCCAGCCCGCGGGAGAACCCGCTCCCCCAGCGCACCGTGCTGCTGGACCGGCACGGCCGGAAGTTCGCCCAGTTCTACTCGCAGAACCGGACGATCGTGCCGCTGGACCGGGTCGCCCCGGTCATGCGGTCGGCGATCGTGGCGATCGAGGACTCGCGCTTCTACGAGCACGGCGGCCTGGACATCAAGGGCACCCTGCGGGCCCTGGTGACCAACACCAGGGCGGGTGAGGTGCGGCAGGGCGGCTCCTCCCTCACCCAACAGCTCGTCAAGAACATCCTGGTCGAGAACGCCGAGAGCGACACCGAGCGGGCCCAGGCCCGCGCACCCAGCCTCAAACGCAAGATCACTGAGCTGCGGTACGCGCTGGCCATGGAGAAGAAGTACACCAAGGACGAGATCCTGGAGCGGTACCTCAACATCGCCTACTTCGGGGCCGGGGCGTTCGGGGTGCAGGCCGCCGCCCAGCGGTTCTTCTCCGTCCCGGCCGCCCGGCTCACCCTGCCGCAGGCGGCGGCGCTCGCCGGCGCGGTCCGCACCCCGTACGCCACGGACCCGTCGCTGGGCGACCAGCGCCGCCGGCGGCTCCGTGAGCGCCGGGACATCGTCCTGGAGCGGATGGCCCAGCTGTCGCTCGTCACCCGCGCCGAGGCGGACGCCGCCCGGCGGAGCCCGCTGCGCCTGAACATGCGTCCGGAGCCCGGCGGCTGCGACGGCAGCCGCTACCCGTACTTCTGTCTCTACGTGCACCGCGAGCTGCTGACGAACCCGGTGTTCGGCCACAGCCGGGCGGAGCGGGAACGCCGCCTGACCAGGGGCGGCGTCGTGCTGCGCACCACCCTCGACCCGGACGTCCAGCGGGCCGCCGAACGCGCCATCGCCGGCCGGGTGGACCCCGAGGACACCGAGGTCGCGGCCGAGGCCATGGTCGAACCGGGCACCGGACGCATCCGGGCGATGGCCGCCAGCAAGCTGTACGGCCGCAACCCCGGCGACTCCGGCGACGGCCCCAGGACCACCTACAACCTGGTGGCCGACACCGCGCACGGCGGCGGCCAGGGGTTCCAGGCGGGTTCCACGTTCAAGGTGTTCACTCTGGCGACCGCGCTCAGCCAGGGCTGGCGGTTCGACCAGGGGTTCATGACCCCGGGCCGGTTCGTGCCGGCCTCGGGCTTCACCGACTGCGCCGGCCGCCGGGTCGACGACCCCGGCACCGAGATCCACAACGCGGGCGGCGAGGGCAGGGGCGGCCCGCAGAGCCTGTCCACCGGCACCTGGAAGTCGGTGAACATCTTCTACATGATGCTGGAGCAGGCCGTGGGCCTGTGCCCGGTCGTGGAGACCGCCAGGGCCCTCGGCATCGTCCGCGCCGACGGCGCCCCGCTGCGCGAGGTCCCGACCTTCACCCTGGGGGTGAACGAGATGGACCCGGTGACCGTGGCCGCGGCGTTCGCCGCGTTCGGGGCACGGGGTCGCTACTGCCGCCCGGTGGCCATCGTCGAGCTCGTCGAGCGGGACGGCAGGAGCGTCCTCGTCCCGCCCAGCTGCGCGCAGGCCGTCGAGCGCGACGTGGCCGACGCGGTCAACCACCTGCTGGCGGGGGTCTTCACCAAGGGCACCATGGCCGGCCAGGGCATCGGCCGGCCCGCCGCGGGCAAGACGGGCACCAACAACGGCTACACGTCGGCCTGGTTCGCCGGCCACACCCCCGACCTGGCCGCCGCGGTCAGCGTGGGCGACATCCGGGGCTCCTACCGCTACCCGCTGCGCGACGTGGTCATCGGCGGCTCGTACTACGGCCAGGTCCAGGGTGCCTCCCTGCCCGGCCCGATCTGGGTGGCGTCAATGACGGCGGCGCTGCGGGACACGCCGCCGACCCCGTTCCACCGTCCCGACATGCGCCGCTTCGGCGGCGGCCACACCCCCGGCATGGCCGAGGCCCTCGCCCGGGAACGCGAGCGCCTCAGGAAGCGCGAACGCTGGGAGTGGTTCTGGCGTCACCGCCGGCACGACCGCTTCTTCCACCGCGACCACCACCGCGACCGCTTCTTCCGCTGACCGGGCTCCCCCCGGCGGCCGTCACCGGACGGCCACCGGGGAGGAGGCTCCGCGGACCAGGAGGGCCGGGGCCCCGGAGCCGTCGGCGGGCACCGACCAGACACCGCCGTCCCTGCCGTACATGACGGTGCGATCGTCGAGCCAGGCCACCTGGTCGTCGACGCTCTCCGTCTCGGCCAGCGGCGTCTCCCGCATGGTGGCCAGGTCGAGCAGGTGGAGCCGCCACGGCCGGTCGGCTCCGGCGGAGACGCGCTTCTTGAAGACCAGGCGGGTGCCGTCGGGGGAGAGCGAGGGGCATTCGGCGTTCTCCCGGATCGTCCGGGCCCGCCACGCGCCGTAGTCGCCCTCGACGAGGTAGGTCTTGCCCTTCGTCGACACGGTCGCGTAGAACCGGTTGTCGTCGGGGGCGAAGGTGACGCCCCAGTAGTTCACGTCGACCGCGTGGTAGCGGCGGCCGCCCAGGGTCAGCGGGATGTCCTCCATGTTGGTCACCAGGTAACCGGTCCGGGTGTCGAGGATGCCGGTCCAGGTGGAGAAGCCGCCCTCGTTGTAGGAGTCGCCGGTGACGAACACCGTCCAGGAGGCCATCCGGCCGCTGCCCGACATCCTGGCCCGGTTGGGGATGCCGGCCAGTTCGATCCGGCGGGTCTCGCGCATCGAACGGTCGTGGATCGTCGCGTCCGTCATGGCCACCGGCCCCGGCCTGGCGGCCAGGCAGATCGAGGTGCCGGCCGCCGTGGAGAACCGGTTGCAGGTCAGGCCGCTCTCCGTGGGCCGGGCCGAGGGGGCCGTCAGCGGCACCCCGGCGACCCGTCCGGCCTCGGTGCGGAACACCAGCTGCCCGGGACGGACGACGCCGGCGTCCTGTCCCGCCCGGACCGGGCCCTGGGCCGGGGTGCGTGCCCCGGCCCAGACGGCGTAACCCGCGGCGGCTCCGCCGAGCACCGCGACGGCCAGGATCAGGACCAGCAGCCGTCGGCCGGGGCTCATCGCCCGCTCCTCTCTCCGGTCTCTCGGGACTCTCCGGGACCGGGGGCCGCGGGCCCCGGCGCCGTGCCGCTCCGGAGCACGCCGGCCCGTACGGCGGACCAGGCTGCGAGCACGCACACGGTGAGCCCCGCCGCCATGATCGCCAGCCCCTGGGCGCCGCCCCACACCGTCCAGACCGCGCCGAACAGGACCGAGGAGAACATCCGGGCCGTCGCCTGCCCGGTCTGGAGCAGGGCCAGGCCGCTGGTCCGCAGGTGCCCGGGGAGCATCGGCCCGGCCACGGCCATGAGCACCCCGTCGGTGGCGGCGTAGAACGCCCCGTGCAGGACGAGCACCACGGGCAGCCAGCCGGGGCCGAGCAGCACGAGGTAGGCCGCGACCAGCGCGAGGTGCCCGGCCAGGAAGACCGGGAGCCGGCCCAGCCGGTCGGCGAACCGCCCTGCGGGCACGGCGAGCAGCAGGTAGGCGGCGGCCGTGCCGAGGGGCAGCAGCGGGAAGTACGCCGGGTCGATCCGGCCGCCCTTCTGCAGCAGCAGGTAGACGAACGCGTCGCTGACCGTGACCAGCCCGAGGGCCGCCGCGGCCACGCACAGCCGCCGGAACGGCGCGTCGCGCAGCAGCCCGAACGCCGCCCGGACCGACGCCGGCGCCCGCGGGCCGCCGGGCAGCGGCTCTCGGTGGTCGCGGACGTACATGGCCAGCAGCAGCAGGCCGAGCAGGGCGACGCAGAAGCTGACCACGAACACCGCGTCGTACGCCCCGCCGGTGCCCATGAGCACGGCGAAGGCGGCCAGCGGGCCGAGCAGCGCGCCGAAGGTGTCCATCGCGCGGTGCACGCCGAAGGCGTGCCCGAGCCGGTCCGGCGGCGCGCTCAGCGAGATCAGCGCGTCGCGCGGGGCGGTGCGCAGTCCCTTGCCCGTCCGGTCGGCGGCGATCACCCCGCCCAGCGCGGCGGGCGACCCGCCGGCCGCGAGGAGACCCAGTTTGCACAGGGCCGACAGCCCGTACCCGGCGCCGGCGACCAGTTTGCGCCGCTGCCACCGGTCGGCGAGCTGTCCTCCGGCGAGGCGGACCAGCGCGGTCACCCCGAAGTAGAGCCCGTCGAGCGCGCCGAACTGGAGCATGCTCAGTCCGAGGGAGAGCGTCACGTAGAGCGGAAGCACGGCGGTGACCATCTCCGAGGAGATGTCGGTGACCAGGCTGACCGCCCCGAGCGCCAGCACGTTCCCCGGGACCGCCCAGGAGAACCGCGACCGCGGACGAACGCCGTCCGCGGTCCGGTTTGCCGCGATGTACATCTAGTGGCAGGTGTAGGTCGGGCTGGTGTCCTTGACGGCGCCGTCCGTCCCGATCAGCTGCCAGGAGTAGGAGGTGGGTGCGAAGTCCAGTTTGAGCACGCCGAAGATGCCGCTGATCCGCTTCTGGCTGTTGGGCTGGACGTTCTCGATGTCGTAGGGGGTCATGCCGCCCATGCCGCCGATGACCTCCACGATGCCGCCGGGGTCGGCCTGCCCTTCGGCGTTCTGCGGCGCGAACCGCTCGTAGTGGTGGTCGTGGCCGTTGAGCACCAGGTCGGTCCCGGCGGCGCGGAGGATCTTCCAGACGGGCTTGCTCACCGGGTCGTTGCCGTGCCCGCCGGAGCTGTACAGCGGGTGGTGGAAGTAGGCGGCGATGCAGCCCTTGGTGTTCGCGGCCAGGTCGGCCTTGAGCCAGTTGATCTGGGCCGAGTCGTCGAAGTAGTTGGAGTCGAGCGCGATGAAGTGCCAGTTGCCGCGGTCGTAGCTGTAGTAGGTCTTGCCCTGCGGGGTGGCGATGGAGCCGAAGTAGCCCTTGTAACCGGCGTAGGTGCCGGCCGGGTCGTAGGTCTCGTGGTTGCCGGGGATGGGACGGGTCTTGTTCTTGAACCTGCCCCACGTCTTGTCGTAGTAGTTCTTGTAGTCCGACAGCCGGGCGTCGTCGTACTGGTTGTCACCCATGGTGATGACGAACTCGGGGTTGATGGCCTCGACCCGCGCGGCGGTCTTGGGGTGAGCGCAGGAGCTGGAGCTCGCGGTGCACTGGTCGGCGATGTCGCCGGCCGCCACCACCGTGAAGCGGTCGCCCGGGGGCACGGTGGGGGTGACGGTGGGGGTCGGGCTGGGGCCGCCGCCCTGGCCTCCGTAGACCTGGAACTCCCACAGGGAGTAGCCGTAGGAGGTGCCGCGGGCGGTGCCGTACATGCGCACGTAGCGTCCCGACCCGGACAGGCCGCTCAGGTCGTCCACGTCGCCGTCGCCGTCGGAGGTGGAGTAGACGGTCGTCCAGGTGGACGCGTCGTCGGAGACCTGGATCTGGTAGGCCTTGCCGTAGGCGTCCTCCCAGAACAGTTTGACGCGGGAGATCTGCTGGACCGAGCCGAGGTCGACGCGGATCCACTGCGGGTCGCTGCCCTCCAGGGAGGCCCAGCGGGTCGTGGTGAAGTCACCGTCGACCGCCTTGCCCGAGCTGTATGACTGGGCCTCCTTGGAGGAGGAGGCGGCGGGCCTGCCCTGGGAGAGCAGGGTCTCGGCGGCCTCGGCGCGGCCGGTCGCGACGAGGAATCCGGCGACGAGGACGGTGACCACGGCGAGGACGGGGAGGAGGCGTAGGGGAGGTGACTGAGGCATCGTCGAACGCACGCACTGTCTCCTGGGGGTGAGAGGCGAAGGTCACGGCGCCGTCCGGCGCCGTGTGACGGTGCGGCCGGGACAGCACATCTCTCACTGAGCGCGTCACGCCCCATGGGGCGCCGCGCCAAGCCGCTCATCGGCATGGTGACAAGCGGCCGGACGCGTCGTCAATAGAAGTTAGGAAAGTTTCCTAACCTGTTAGGGCCCGTCAAGCCCCCAGACACGCCGGGCCGAGCAGCTGCTTCAGGTCGCCCATCAACGCCGGCGACGGGGAGACGCGCAACCGGTCGTCCAGGCGGACGATGGTGGTCTTGGGGCCGTTGTGCACCTGCAGGTGCACCTCGGTGGTGCCGGGGTGGGCGGTCAGCACCTCCTTCAGCCGGCCGACCACCGGCGGCGTGCAGCGGTTCAGAGCGAGGCTGACCGAGAGCGGCCCACCGGCCTCGCGGGTCAGGTCGGGAGCGGTGACCTCCATCGCGATGATCTTGCCGACGTCCTCGCGCTTGTCCAGGCGGCCCTTGACGAAGACGATGGCGTCCTCGGCGAGGATGGTCGCGCAGAGCTGGTACGTCGACGGGAAGATCATCACCTCGATGGCACCCTCCAGGTCCTCCAGCTGGGTGAGGACCCACGTGTCGCCCTTCTTGGTGACCTTGCGCTGCAGGCCGCTCAGGATGCCGCCGACGGTGATGACCTGGCCGTCGGGGCGGCTGTCGTCCTGGAGCGCGGCGACCGAGCAGTCGGCGCCGGAGGCGAGGATGTGCTCCACGCCGAAGAGCGGATGGTCGGAGACGTAGAGGCCGAGCATCTCCCGCTCGAAGGCCAGCAGCGTGGTCTTGTCCCACTCCCCCGGTGGGATCTGCACGTCGAAGGTCTGGTCCTCGGCGCCCTCGACCGCGCCGAACAGGGAGTCCTGGCCGATCGCCTCGTTCTTCTTGATGTCGATGATCGCGTCGACGGCCTGCTCGTGCACCATCATCAGGCCCTTGCGGACATGGCTGAAGGAGTCGAACGCGCCGGCCTTGATCAGCGACTCGATGACGCGCTTGTTGCAGACGATCGCCGGGACCTTGCGCAGGAAGTCCTTGAAGTCGGCGAAACGGCCCTTCTCCCTGCGGGCGGCGATGATCCCGTCGACGACGTTGCCGCCGACGTTGCGGATCGCCGACAGGCCGAAGCGGATGTCGGTGCCGCGCGGGGTGAAGTCGAAGTCGGAGTCGTTGACGTCCGGCGGGAGCACCTTGATGCCCATGCGGCGGCACTCGTTCAGGTAGAGCGCCGACTTGTCCTTGTCGTCCTTGACCGAGGTCAGCAAGGCGGCCATGTACTCGGCCGGGTAGTTGGCCTTGAGGTAGGCCGTCCAGTAGGAGACCAGGCCGTAGGCGGCGCTGTGCGCCTTGTTGAAGGCGTAGTCGGAGAAGGGGAGCAGGATGTCCCAGAGCGTCTTGATCGCCGCAGCGGAGTAGCCGTTGTCCTTCATGCCCTTCTCGAAGGACTCGAACTGCTTGTCCAGCTCGGCCTTCTTCTTCTTGCCCATCGCGCGGCGGAGCAGGTCCGCTTTGCCGAGCGAGAATCCCGCGACCTTCTGCGCGATGGCCATGACCTGCTCCTGATAGACGATCAGGCCGTAGGTCGTGCCGAGGATGTCGGCCAGCGACTCCTCGAACTCGGGGTGGATCGGGGTGATCTCCTGCTGGCCGTTCTTGCGCAGCGCGTAGTTGGTGTGCGAGTTGGCACCCATGGGACCCGGCCGGTACAGGGCGCCGACGGCGGAGATGTCCTCGAAGTTGTCGGGCTTCATCAGCCGCAGCAGCGAGCGCATGCCGCCGCCGTCCAGCTGGAACACCCCCAGGGTGTCGCCCCGCCCCAGCAGCTCGTAGGTCCTGCGGTCGTCCAGCGGCAGCTTGAGCAGGTCGATCATGGTGCCGGTGTTGGCCTCGATCATCTTCAGGCAGTCGTCGATGATCGTCAGGTTGCGCAGGCCCAGGAAGTCCATCTTCAGCAGGCCGAGCGTCTCGCAGGTCGGGTAGTCGAACTGCGTGATGATCGCACCGTCGGAGTCGCGGCGCATGATCGGGATGTAGTCGGTCAGCACCTCCGACGACATGATGACGCCCGCGGCGTGCACGCCGGTCTGCCGGATCAGGCCCTCCAGGCCCTTCCCGAGGTCGATCGCCGCCTTGACGTCGACGTCTTCCTCATAGAGCTTGCGCAGCTCACCGGCCTCGTTGTAGCGCGGGTGGCCGGAGTCGAAGATGCCCGACAGCGGGATGTCCTTGCCCATCACCGCGGGCGGGAACGCCTTGGAGACCTTGTCGCCCAGCGCGTACGGGTAGCCCAGGACGCGGGCCGCGTCCTTGATGGCCGCCTTCGCCTTGATGGTGCCGAAGGTGGCGATCATGGCGACCTTGTCCGCACCCCACTTCTCCGTGACGTAACGGATCACGTCACCGCGCCGGCGCTCGTCGAAGTCGATGTCGACGTCGGGCATGGAGACACGGTCGGGGTTGAGGAACCGCTCGAAGATCAGGCCGTGCGGCAGCGGGTCGAGGTCGGTGATGCCCAGGGCGTACGCCACCAGCGAGCCGGCGGCCGAACCACGGCCGGGACCGACGCGGATGCCGTTCTCCTTCGCCCACATGATGAAGTCGGCGACCACGAGGAAGTAGGACGGGAAGCCCATCTGGAGGATGACGTCCAGCTCGAACTCCGCCTGCCTGCGGTGCTCCTCGTCGCACCCCTCCGGCCAGCGGCGCCTCATGCCCTCCCAGACCTGCCGGCGGAAGAACTCCTCCTCGGTCATGCCGTCGGGCACCGGGTAGGTCGGCATCAGGTTCTTGAAGGTGAACATGCCGGCCGGGTCGACCTTCTCGGCGACCAGCAGGGTGTTGCGGCAGCCCTCGGCCCACAGGTCGGAGGAGTCGATGGCGCGCATCTCGTCGGCGGTCTTGATGTAGTAGCCGCTGCCGTCGAAGCGGAAGCGGTCGGGGTCGGACAGCTGCTTGCCGGTCTGGATGCACAGCAGCGCGTCGTGGGAGGTGGCGTCCGACTCGTAGGTGTAGTGCGAGTCGTTGGTGACCAGCGGCGGGATGCCCAGCTCCTTGGAGATGCGGGTCAGGCCGTCGCGGACCCGGCGCTCGATGTCGAGCCCGTGGTCCATGATCTCCAGGTAGTAGTCGTCCTTGCCGAAGATCTCCTGGTACCTCGCCGCGGCGGCGACCGCCTCGTCGTACTGCCCCAGGCGCAGCCGGGTCTGCACCTCGCCGGACGGGCAGCCGGTGGTGGCCATCAGCCCTTCGGCGTGCTCGGCGAGGATGTCGGCGTCCATCCGGGCCCACTTGCGGACGAAGCCCTCGGTGTAGGCCCGCGAGGAGAGCTTCATCAGGTTCTTCAGGCCGCGTTCGTTCCTGGCCCAGATGGTCATGTGGGTGTAGTAGCCACCCGCGGAGACGTCGTCCTTCTTCTGGTGGGGCTCGCCCCACAGGACCGGCTTCTTCTGGTGGCGGGAGGCGGGGGCGACGTACGCCTCGATGCCGATGATCGGCTTGATCCCCGCGCCGGTGGCCTGCCGGTAGAAGTCGTAGGCGCCGTGCATGTTGCCGTGGTCGGTGATCGCGATGGCGGGCATGCCCAGGTCGCCGACCTGCTTGAACATCTGCTTGAGACGGGCGGCTCCGTCGAGCATGGAGTACTCCGTGTGGACATGCAGATGCACAAACGAGTCTGACATGCGGCCCCGCCCTCCCCTTGTCGCGCCGTGGCGAAGGAAGCGTACCTAAATCCGAGTTGCCCAAGTGACTCATGCGCTTCGGGTCGGCCGGGGCGCGTCGGGACCCGGAACGGCGTATCGGGCGTCCTCGCGTCGAGGGGCCCGCCCGTGCTCGATAATACGCTTACAGCCATATATCGGACATTTCTTCGCTCTCCGGGGCGGCGGAACCGCCCGGGGAGACGCTCTCAGTCGCGGGCGGCGGCGCGCCGCTCCTCGGCGAGGTGCAGACCGGCCTCGATGACGGCGTTCATGATGGGGGCCAGGCGGGCCTCGCCCAGGGTGGGAGCGCGGCGCGCCATCTCGGCGACCAGGCGGCGCTCGCGCTCCATGTCGCGTCCGGCGAAGCCGCCGACGGGCTTCAGCCGCTGGATGGTGCCGGCCAGCTCGGCCCGGCGCTCCAGGAGGACGGCGAGGGCGGCGTCGACCCGGTCGATCGCGCCGCGGGCGGCCACCACGGACTCGGGGACCTCCCTGCGGGTGACGGCCCCCACGATCCGGACGGCCTCGCGGGCGGCGAGCGTCTCCTCCGCACCGGCGTCCGGGGCCAGCAGCAGCCCGTCGGCACCCGCGGCGACGGCGGCGGCGGCCAGGGCGGGATCGGCGCCGAGATCGGCCAGGACGGGACGGCCGGACCGCTCGCGGGCGGCTCGCATCAGGGCCAGGTCGAGGGTCGTGCCCCCCGGCTCGGTGCGGCTGCCGCTCTCGCACAACATGACCCGGTCGCCGCACCCGGCCGCGCAGCGGTCGGCGACCGCCAGCCACTCCTGGAGCGTCGCGGCCGGGGCACGCCGCAGGAGCACCGGCAGACCGAGCCCCGCGGCGGCACGCACCAGCGCGGGGTCCCGCATCTGAGCGGCGCCGAGCACCACGCCGTCGGCACCCGCCGCGGCCGGCAGATCGGCCGCCGACCGGGGCTCGGCCAGGACCGGCCCCGCCCAGCGGGCACGGACCCTGCCCAGAGCCTCGGCCATCGACTCGGCGGTGGACTCGACCGGCGACCCGGTCGGCGACTGGGCCGGGGGGCCGGTCGGCGGTTCGGCCGGGGACCCGGCGGCGCGGGCCCGCCCGCGATGCTCGGCCGGGCTGACCCAGCGGGCGTCCGCACCGGGACCGCCGATCACCACGGCCGGTCCGGCGCCCACCGTGAGCGTGCCCACCCGTACGGCTCCGCGTTCCGGACGTGCGGTCGACATGTCGGCTCCCGTGGTCGGCCGGCGCGCGTCCCGCGAGCCGGCGGTCGGTCAGAAACAGAAAAGAGGCAGAGACTCCGCGTCTCCGCCTCGTGCCGGCTCCGGCTGGTCGCTAGATCACGCTGTCACGACCGGCCCTCCGGAGCCGGCTCGGTAAACGCGAAACAGCAAGTCATGGGTTCCACCTTAGGTCATGTCCCCGGCACCCGCCACCCACTGGACATCGAGTCTCGACATATGGACAACACGGGTTCGTGCGAGTCGATCACTTTACTTGGCTGTGAGAGGATTCGGGGGTTTAGAAGGAGGTAAGCCGGTTGATGGCCGAAGCACAGCCCGAGGGGCGCCGTATCGCCTCCCGCTACCACCTGCTCGAAGCCATCGGCCGGGGTGGCATGGGCATCGTGTGGCGGGCCCATGACGAGTTCCTGGACCGCGAGGTCGCCATCAAGGAGGTCCGCTACGCGGACATGCTCGGCGAGGCCACCCAGGACGACTTCAACCGGCGCACCAAGCGCGAGGCTCGCGCGGCGGGGCGGCTGACCCACCCGAACGTGGTCGTCGTCCACGACGTGGTCGAGGAGGACGGGCGCCCCTGGATCGTCATGCAGCTGGTGGAGTCCCGCTCGCTCGGCAAGGTCCTGCGGCAGGACGGGCCGCTGCCGCCCCGGCGGGTCGCGGAGATCGGCCTGCAACTGCTGGACGCGCTGCGGGCCGCGCACGCCCAGGGGGTTCTGCACCGCGACGTCAAGCCGGAGAACGTGCTGCTGGCCGACGACGGCCGGGTGGTGCTGACCGACTTCGGCATCGCGACGCTGGAGGCCGAGACCGCGCTGACCATGACCGGCATCGCCGGCACCCCCGCGTTCATCCCGCCGGAGCGGATCAAAGGCGCGAGCGCGCAGCGCGAGTCCGACCTGTGGTCGCTCGGCGCCACCCTGTACGCCGCCGTGGAGGGCAAGCCCCCGCACGACCGCGGCGGGGCCCTGCCGACCATGCACGCCATCCTGAACGACGAGCCCGCACCCCCGGTCCACGCCGGACGGCTGTCCCCGGTCCTGGAGGGGCTGCTCCGCAAGGATCCCGCCGAGCGCCTGACCTACTCCCAGGCCGAACGGCTGCTGCGCAGGGCGATCGAGGAGGAGAGCAAGCCCGAGCGGCCCCGGCCCGCCAGAACCGCCGTCATGCCGGTCGCGGGCCCGGCGGACGAGACCGACCCGGGGGCCCGTTTCCGGTCCGAGGAGGTGCCGGAGACCGGCGCGAAGCTGGGCGGCGTACCCGGCGTACCCGGCGTACCCGCCGCGTCCGGCGGCGCGGACCCGAAGGCCGCCGCACCCGGGGCTCCGGCCCCGAAGACACCCGCCTCCGGTGCCCCCGCCCCGAAGACGCGCGGACCCGCGGCGTCCGGCGGTACGGCTCCGGAGAAGCCCGCCCCCGCGCCGTCGCGCCGCGAGGAGGCGGAGGAGAGCGCGGCCGTGGCGCCTGCCGCCACCGCCCGGGAGGGGAAGAGCGGCGGGAAGGCGGGGAACCCGCCCGCCCCGGCACCGGCCCGCAAGCCCGGCGCGGTCTCCGCCGGCGACGACGCCGAGGCCGACCGGCCCACCACCAAGGCCAGGCCGGTGACCGGCGCGGGCCGACCCGCTCCCACGGCCAAGTTCCCCGCCGCGACGGGCGAACCCCCCGCCGCGGCCGGGTCCACCGCCGCCCGGCCCTCCGCGTCCGCGACCGGCTCTTCCCCGGTGGGCTTCTCCGCGTCCGCCGCCGGGTCCACGGCCGAACCTCCCGCCGCCGGGTCCGCGGCCGGATCCCCCGCCGCCGGGTCCGCGGCCGGATCCCCCGCCGCCGGGTCCGCGGCCAAGGCGGCGGCCGAGGCGGCGAGCCCCACGTCCGCTCCGCCGTCCGGCGGCAAGCCCGCGTCCACCCCGGCGCGGACGAAACCCGCCCCGTCCGCGCGGCCCAACCCCTTCCCTCCGGTGGGACGCACCCCCGTGACACGCGCGCCGGAGCCCGTCCCGGCCGCCCGCACCGAACCCGCTCCCCGTCCGGAGCCGGCGACCTCCTCCTACGACGACTACGGCTCCGGCATCCCCATGGTCACCTCGCGGGAGCCGGAATCCCGGCCGGCCCCGATCAAACGGGGCCTGCTGGTGCTCCTGCCCGCGCTGCTGATCGTCGGTGGCGTCGCCGGGTGGCTCGGCATGCGCAGCAGTGAGATGGAGCGGACCCAGCGGAAACACCCGGCCACGTCGGAGTCGCCGTCCGGTGGGTCGAGCGAGTCCGGGAGCCGGGGCAAGGGGGAGAAGGCGTCCCCGGGAAGCTCGGCCGGCTCCCAGTCGCCCGAGTCGCCGTCCTCGCCGAGCCCCACGAAGTCGAAGCCGAAGTCCGCCCTGCCCGACGGCTGGCACACGCACAAGGACCCCAACGGCTTCTCCATCGGCCTGCCCAAGGGCTGGAAGGTGGACAAGCGGCCCGGTCAGCAGGTCTGGTTCCGCGGGCCGAACCGGTCGAGCTACGTCATGGTCGAGTACACCGAGAACCCCGGCCCCGACCCGAAGCAGGACTGGTACGACCAGGAGCCCGTCGTCCGCGGCTCCTTCTCCGGATACAAGCGGATCCGGATCGAGAAGGCCGACTACATGAAGAAGGCCGCCGACTGGGAGTTCACCTGGAACATGAGCTCGGGCAAGGCCCGCGTGCTCAACCGGGGGTTCGTCACCAAGGGCGGCCGGGGCTACGCGATCTACTGGCACACCCTGGCCAAGGACTGGAAGAAGAACTTCCACTACTTCGAGGGGTTCGCCGCGACGTTCTCCTCGAAGAAGTGAGGGAGGCTCCGCACCGGCTACGATTCGTGGGCCTGTGAGAGGGCCGGGGGAACGACGGAAAGAGCTGCGGGAATGACGGAAAGAAAGGTCGCGGGCCGCTACCGGCTGCTCGAACCCCTCGGTGAGGGGGGCATGGGCGTGGTCTGGCGTGCCCACGACGAGCTCCTCGACCGGGTCGTCGCGGTCAAGGAGGTCCACTACCGGGGAGTGGGTGAGGAGGCTCGCGCCGATCTGAACCGGCGCACGATCCGCGAGGCCCGGACCGCCGGGCGGCTCGACCACCCCTCCGTGGTCGTCGTCCACGACGTGGTCGAGGAGGACGGGCGCCCCTGGATCGTCATGCAGCTGGTCCGGTCCCGGTCGCTGGGCGAGACCGTCCGCTCCGGCGGGCCGCTCCCTCCCGAGCGGGTGGCGGCGATCGGGCTGCGCGTGTTGAGCGCGCTGCGTGCCGCGCACGACGCCGGAGTCCTGCACCGCGACGTCAAACCGGAGAACGTGCTGCTGGCCGACGACGGCCGGGTGGTGCTGACCGACTTCGGCATCGCCTCCATGACGCAGGAGGCGGGCATCACCCGCACCGGCGGCGTGGTCGGCACCCCCGCGTTCCTGCCGCCGGAGCGGCTGCACAACCTGCCCGCCACCCCCGAGTCGGACCTGTGGTCCCTGGGGGCGACGCTGTACGCGGCGCTGGAGGGCCGGCCGCCGTTCGAGCGTGCCACGCCCGCCGCGACCATGATGGCCGTCCTCAACGGCGAGCCGAGCCCGATGTCCCACACCGGCCCGCTGGCCACCGTGATCCTCGGCCTGCTGGCGGGGGATCCGGCCGCGCGGATGACGGCGGAGCAGGCCGAGGCCCTGCTGAGCCAGGCCGAGCGGGGCGGCGGCACCTCCCCCGGGGGGAACACCCCGCACCGCCCGACGCTGCCCCTGCAGCCCGACGCCACGGCCTACGGCTTCCCCACCCCCTACGGCGTGCAACCGCCCTTCGGCGCAGCACCCCCCGGGGAACACCCCACCCACAGCGGACACCAGGGCCACGGCGTACAGCCGCCCTTCGGCGCAGCACCCCCCGGGGAACACCCCACCCACAGCGGACACCAGGGCCACGGCGTACAGCCGCCCTTCGGCGCAGCACCCCCCGGGGAACACCCCACCCACAGCGGACACCAGGGCCACGGCGTACAGCCGCCCTTCGGCGCAGCACCCCCTGAGGAACACCCCACCCACAGCGGACACCAGGGCCAGCAGGGCCACCAGGGCCCTCCGCCGCAACCGCCGTACCCGGCCGCTCCGACCCGGCACGGGTATTCACCGTACGACTCCCAGCCCCCGCGGCCGGAAGTCTGGCCGCAGCAGGCTTCGCACGGCGCCGAGGGCGGGCACGAGCCGGTGAGGCGGTCGCGGGCCGGACGGCCGGTGCTCCTGATCGGGGTGGTCGCACTGGTGGCGGCGGTCGGGGTCGGCGGATGGCTGGCCGTGCGCGGCACGGGCGGCGCGACGGACGACCCGGGCGGCACGCGGACGACCGCTCCGGTCGCCGGCGGCCGGACGGACTCCGCCGAGACTCCCGAGCCGTCTGCGGAGGAGACCCCCGAGGCGACCCCCACCCCCAGCTCGAAGATCCCCGCCGGCTGGAAGGTGCACCGCGACCCGCTGGGCTTCTCCGTCGCGGTGCCCCGCGGCTGGGAGGTCACCTACTCCAAGGGCCGCAACCGGGTGGAGTTCCGGGAGCCGGGGTCCGAGGCCTTCCTGTGGATCGAGTCGACCGAAGACCCCGAGAAGGACCCGCTGCGGCACTGGGAGAAGGTGGAGCAGGCCGGGACGGCCCAGAACGTGTGGCCCGAGTACGAGCGGGTCGGCCTGACCGAGCTGACCTACCAGGGTGTGCCCGCCGCCGACTGGGAGTTCACCTACGTCAAGGACGGCGTCCGCAGGCATGTGCTGGACCGCGGTTTCCGCACCCGCGAGGACAATCCGTACGCGATCTACTGGGAGAGCCCCGATTCGGAGTGGGACTCCTCCTACTTCGACCGGTTCGTCAGGACCTTCCGGCCGTGAGCCGCCGCGGGGTGCGGCCCCGGCCGGATGGACGGCGCGCCTCCACCCGTATGCCGGCCATGACCAGGGTTAACAGACGGACATAAGCTCGTTTCTCATGAAAGAGACCACTCGTTCCTCGGCGATCAGGGACGGACTGGGCGTGGGGATCGCGGTGGGTCTCGCCGGGGTGGCCTTCGGCGCGGCGGCGGTCACCGCCGGGCTGACCGTCATGCAGGCCTGCGTGCTGAGCCTGTTCGCCTTCACCGGCGCCTCCCAGTTCGCGCTGGTCGGCGTCGTCGCGGGCGGCGGCAGCCTGGTCGCGGGCACCGCGGGTGCGATACTGCTGGGGGCTCGCAACGGCCTGTACGGCCTGCGTCTCGCCGATCTGCTCGGCGTACGGGGCTGGGCCAGGCTGCCGGCGGCCCACGGAGTGATCGACGAGACAGCCGCGGTCGCCCTGGCCCAGCCGGACGAGCGGTCGGCCAGGACCGGGTTCTTCGTCACGTTCGCCAGCCTCTATCTCACCTGGAACACCACCACCCTGCTCGGGGCGGTGGGCACCTCGCAGGTCGCCGACCCCGCGGTGTTCGGGCTGGACTCGGTCGGCCCCGCGACGTTCCTGGCCATCCTGTGGCCCCGGCTCACCGGCCGGGGACGGGAGGCCCGGACCTCACGGTTGGTCGCGGGCGGCGGTGCGGCGGTCGCACTGGCCGCGACCCCGTTCACCCCGCCGGGCGTGCCGGTGCTGCTGGCGGCCGTGGCCGCGCTCGCCGTCCTGCTGAGGAGGCCGAAGTGACGATCTGGTGGGCCGTCGCCGCCACGTGCGCCGCGTGTTACATGCTGAAGCTGGCCGGGTTGTCGGCGCCGCGCCGGATCCTCGACCATCCGGGGGTGCAGCGCTTCGCGGCGCTGGTCCCGGTGGCGCTGCTCGCCGCGTTGATCGCGGTGCAGTCCTTCGCGCACGGGCAGGAACTCCACGTCGACTGGCCGCGCACCGCGGGGCTCGGCGCGGCCGTCGTGGCCCTGCTGGCCCGTGCCCCGTTCCTGGTGGTCCTGGCGGTGGCGGCCGTGGTGACCGCCGCGACGCGGTATCTGCTGGGCTGAGCCTCGGCGCACGCCGGGCCTGGCGTCCCCGCGGCGACCGTCATGCCTCGCCCGTAGAAGATCTACCTCACCGATACACGTCCTCCGGTGCCCCGGTGGGGAGCGCCCGGCCCCGCAGGTCAGCGCCGGGCCGGAGCGGAGAGGTGATCACCGGAGGGCGTCCCTCCCCCGGCGGGTCATCCGCCGGGCCCTGATTGTCACCACTTTTCAGGGGTAGTCGAGGCGCATGTCCGATTCTCAGGAGATCATCGGAGGCCGTTACCGCCTGCTGGAGCACATCGGCCGGGGAGGCATGGGAACGGTCTGGCGGGCGCGTGACGAGGTGCTGGGACGGCATGTGGCGGTCAAGGAGGTCATCCCATCCCCTGACCTGACCGGCCCCGAACGCGAGGTCTTCACCCTTCGGACGCTCAGGGAGGCACGCGCCGCCGGACGGATCGGGCACCCGGGGGTGGCCACGGTCTACGACGTGGTCGAGGAGCACGGCCGGCCGTGGATCGTCATGCAGCTGGTCGACTCCCGCACGCTCGGCGCGGTGATCAGACAGGAGGGGCCGCTGCCCCCGGCGCGGGTGGCGCGGATCGGGCTGGAGGTGCTCGGAGCGCTGCTCGCCGCGCACCAGGCGGGCGTGCTCCACCGGGATGTCAAACCGGACAACGTCCTGCTGGCCAGGGACGGCCGGGCCGTACTCACCGACTTCGGCATCGCCATGCTGGAAGGTGACTCCTCGGTCACCAGGACCGGCGCGCTCATCGGCACCCCGGCGTTCATCGCGCCGGAGCGGGCGAACGGCGGGCCGGCGCGGTTCGCCTCCGACCTGTGGTCGCTGGGCGTGACGCTCTACATGGCGGTCGAGGGCCGCTCCCCCTTCGAGCGGGCCCACCCGCTGGCGACGCTCAGCGCCGTCATGCACGAGGAGCCGCCACCGCTCCGGCGTGCCGGAGCGCTCGGCCCGGTGATCTTCGGTCTGCTCCGCAAGGATCCGGCGGAGCGCATGTCCGCGCACGACCTGCAGATTCACCTGGCCTCCCTGGTGAACGGCACCTCGCCGGAGCCGACCATGCCCATCGACCTGTCGGCGCCGGTGCCCGCGCCGGGGGCCGGGGCCGTTCCCGGTCCGGGCGTCTCATCGGCCGCCGCTCCGATGCCGGCGACCGGAGACGTCGCACCCGGGCCCTCGTACGGGCCCGCGTCCGCTTCCCCGCCCATGCCGGCACCTGCCTCCCCGCCCGTACCGGCACCCGCGGCCTCGTCCGGGGCGGCGTCCCTGTCGTCGTCCGGCCCCGCCCCGGAGCCCGCCTCCTCGGCCGGGTCCGGCACGGGTGAGGCCCCTCGCAGGAGGCGGCGGCGTCCGGCGCTGTCCGCGCTGGTGGCGGGAGTGCTCGCCCTCGTCCTGACCTCGGGCGGGGCGGCCTGGGTCGCCGTCAACGGCTCCGAGCAGCCCCCGGCCGGCCCACCGGCCCCGGTGAGCGTGCCCGCCGAGAGCGGTACCCCGGAGAACAGGCCCGAGCAGGCCCGGCTGCCCACGCGGAAGGACTCCGCACCGGCCCGGCCCGAAGGCACCGGGGAGGGGTCCGCCTCCCCCGCTCTCCCGGTTCCCGACCGATCCGGACAGGAGAGTCCCGCTCCCACCCAGAGGCCCTCCGGCGAGCCGTCCGACCGGCCGTCGGACGGGGGCCCGCGCGACGATTCACGCGGTGACAAGGGGGGCGGCCGCTCCGGGAACGACGACTCCCGGAACGACGACTCCGGCGGCTCCGGCGGCTCCGGTGAGGAGTCGGAGCAGGACTCCGGCCGGGACGACTCCGGGAGCACCGGCGAGGACACGGACACCGGGCAGGGTTCCGGCGACGGCTCCGACGAGGGCACCGGTCAGGAGGACGAACTCTCCGGCGAACGGGTGGAGCCCGCCGGCAGCGTGGGCGGCCCCGTCACGAACGGCCAGGGCAGGGGAAAGAGCAAGGGGAAGGGCCACGGCAAGACGAAGGGAAAGAAGGGGAAGGGGAAGGCGAAGTGAGAAGGCGCCGGCCGCCTGCCGGCCCGGCCCGGGGGCTGCGGCCCGCGGGTGTCAGTGGTCGGCCGCGACCAGTTCCAGGGCCAGGGCGAGGTCGTCCGGGTAGTCGGTGGTGAAGGACATCCACTCGCCCGTCGTGGGGTGTTCGAAGGCCAGCGAGACCGCGTGCAGCCACTGGCGGCTCACGCCCAGCCGGGCGGCCAGCGTGGGATCGGCACCGTAGAGCATGTCACCGACGCACGGGTGGCGCAGCGCCGACATGTGGACGCGGATCTGGTGGGTCCGGCCGGTCTCCAGCTTGATGTCCAGCAACGACGCCGACCGGAACGCCTCCACCGTGTCGTAGTGGGTCACCGACTCCTTGCCACCGGCCACCACGGCCCATCGGCCGTCGCCGACGGGGTGCCGGTCGATGGGTGCGTCCACCGTACCGCGGAGGGGGTCGAGATGACCCTGGACGAGCGCGTGGTAGCGCTTGTCGACCGTGCGCTCCTTGAAGGCCCGCTTGAGGTGGGAGTAGGCGTGCTCGCTCTTGGCCACCACCATGGTGCCGGTGGTGTTGGCGTCGAGCCGGTGCACGATGCCCTGGCGCTCGGCCGCGCCGCTGGTGGCCACCCGGTGCCCGGCGCCGAGCAGGCCGCCGATCACGGTGGGACCGGTCCAGCCGGTGGTCGGGTGGGCGGCCACGCCGACCGGTTTGTTGACGACGACGATGTCGTCGTCCTCGTAGACGATCTGCATGCCGGGGACCGGCTCGGCCACCGGCATCGGCGCGCTGGGCGGCGGGGGGAGGAGCACGTCCAGCCAGGCGCCGCCGTGGACCCGGTCGGACTTGGCCGCGGGCGAGCCGTCGACGAGGACGTCACCGGCGACGATCAGCTCGGCGGCGCGGGTGCGGGAGAGCCCGAACAGGCGTGACAGGGCCGCGTCCAGGCGTTCGCCCTCCAGGCCGTCGGGAACCGGGAGACTCCGCCGGTCAGCCATCGTTCTTCTCCTCTCCGTCCTGCCCGCCCTGCTCCATGTCGCGGGTGCCGTCGATCTGGTATCCCCGCCAGGCGAGGAGGACAGCGAGGATACCGCCGCAGACGACCGCCGAGTCGGCCACGTTCCAGATCGGGAAGTGCCCGGGGAAGGTCTCGATGAAGTCGACCACGTGCCCCTGGAACGGCGAGGGCCTGCCGGGGCCGAAGCCCGAGGGCCAGCGGAAGACGCGGTCGGTCAGGTTGCCGAGCGCCCCGCCGAGCAGCAGGCCGAGCGTCACCGCCCAGGGCAGGCTGCGCAGGTTGCGGGCGGTGCGCAGGATCGCCACCACGACCCCCGTCGCGACACACGTGAACACGATCGTCAGGCCCGTACCGAGGCCGAAGGCGGCCCCGGAGTTGAAGATCACCCGGAACTGGAGGAGGTCCGGGATGATCACGAGCGGTTCCCTGCCCTCCAGGGTCCGCAGCACGATCGTCTTCGTCACGAGGTCGAGGACGTAGACGATCGGGAAGACCGTCATGAGCGTGGCGACCCGCCGCCGGGCCAGGGGCGGGGCGGCCGGCGCCGCCCCGTCCGCGGCGTCGCCGGTCAGCGGCGCTCCTCCCGCTGCTTGCAGGTCACGCACAGCGTCGCCCTCGGGAACGCCTGCAGGCGCTCCTTTCCGATCGGCTGATGGCACGATTCGCACACTCCGTAGGTCCCCGCGTCGATCCGGGCGATCGCTCGCTCGTTCTGCGCGACCAGATCGCGCGAGTTCAGGGTAAGGGCGATCTCACGCTCGCGCTCATACGTCCTGGCCCCGGCGTCGGCCTGGTCGTCGCCCGCGCCGTCGGTCACGTCTGCGGACGCGATCTCGGACTCCGCTCTGGCGATCTCCTGGTTGAGCTCCTGGATCTCCTCGGCCAGTCGCGCGCGCACCTCCGCGAGCTCCTCGGCCGACCACGTGACGACGACACCGTTCTGTGACGGCAATACCGCGCTCTCACCAGCGCGCACAGTCGCGGCCATGGCGGCCTCCTCGCTCGATCGGACCGTCTCCGATGCGGTAAACGGTGCGGGCAGCATAGGTCCGCCATAACAGAACGGCAAACGACCCGCCGCATTGTTTACCACTCCCGTAACATCCAGCCCCTTCCCCCTGATTCCCCCCAGCCCTCACCGATATGGGGAAGCTTCCGCAGTGCGGGTGCGTTATCGTGTGGAACCTGCAAAGCGATGATGGGGACAACTACCTCCGCTGCCCCTCGCGGGAGCGACCCGGGGACGGTGCGAGCCCGGGGCGAGGCGCGGAGGGAAAATCACCCCGGAGCCGCCGGAAGAACAGCCCGACGCCCGCCGAGGCGGTCGCGACGGCCCAGTAGACCCGGCCGCAGACCGAAGGAAGAGGGCCTTCCCCGTGAAGGTCAAGGAGGGTGGTACCGCGGGGCCGCGAGGTCTCGTCCCTCCACACCACTGCCCGTTTCAGCGTCGCGTGGAGGTCCCACCCGTTATGTCCGCCTATTTCCGTTCTCTTCCCGCGCAGGTTGACCTGCCCGCACTCGAGCACGAGATGCTCGGCCGGTGGCGGGACGGCAAGATCTTCGAACGCTCGGTGGAGCAGAACTCCGGCGGCCCCAACTGGGTCTTCTACGAAGGACCGCCCACCGCCAACGGCATGCCCGGCGTGCACCACGTCGAGGCCCGCGTCTTCAAGGACGTCTTCCCCCGCTACAAGTCGATGCAGGGCTACAACGTGCCCCGCAAGGCCGGCTGGGACTGCCACGGGCTGCCCGTCGAGGTCGCCGTGGAGAAGGAACTCGGCCTGTCCGGCAAGAAGGACATCGAGGAGTACGGCGTCGCCGAGTTCAACGCCCGGTGCCGCGAGTCGGTGCTGCGGCACGTCGACGCCTTCGAAGAGATGACCGAGCGCATGGGGTACTGGATCGACCTGTCCCAGGCGTACCGGACGATGGACCCGGCGTACGTGGAGTCCGTCTGGTGGTCCCTCAAGGTGATCTTCGACAAGGACCTCCTCTTCCGCGACTTCCGGATCACCCCGTACTGCCCCCGCTGCGGCACCGGCCTGTCCGACCACGAGCTGGGCCAGCCGGGCGGCTACGAGACGGTCTCCAGCCCGTCGGTCTACGTCCGCATGCCCGCCGTCTCCGGCCCGCTCGCCGAGCTCGGCGCGTCGCTGCTGATCTGGACGACCACCCCCTGGACCCTCGTGTCCAACACCGCCGTCGCGGTGCACCCCGACGTGACCTACGTCGCGGCGCGACCGGCCGGCTCCGAGGAGGTGCTGGTGGTCGCCGCGCCGCTGCTGACCGCCGCACTGGGCGAGGACGCCGAGGTGCTGGCCTCCTTCCCCGGCGCCGAACTGGAGCACACCGCCTACCGGCGCCCGTTCGACCTGGTCGACATCCCCGGCGCCCACTACGTGGTGCTCGGCGACTACGTCACCACCGAGGACGGCACCGGCCTGGTCCACCAGGCGCCCGCCTTCGGCGCCGACGACATGACCACCTGCAAGCGGTACGGCCTGCCCGTGGTCAACCCGATCGGTCCCGACGGCCGCTTCCTGGACAGCGTGCCGCAGGTCGGCGGGAAGTTCTTCAAGGACGCCGACGAGGGCCTGACGGCCGACCTGGCCGAGCGCGGCCTGCTGTACCGGGGCAACCACTTCGAGCACAGCTACCCGCACTGCTGGCGCTGCCACACCGCGCTGCTGTACTACGCCCTGCCCGCGTGGTACATCCGCACCACCGCGATCAAGGACGAACTGCTCGCCGAGAACGAGAAGACCGACTGGTACCCCGAGACGATCAAGTGGGGCCGTTTCGGCGAGTGGCTGCGCAACAACGTCGACTGGTCGCTGTCACGCTCCCGGTACTGGGGTACCCCACTGCCGCTGTGGGTCTGCACCGCCGACGAGTCGCACGTGACCTGCGTCGGCTCGCTGGAGGAGCTGAGCCGCCTGTCCGGCCGCGACGTCTCCGGCCTCGACCCGCACCGTCCCTACGTCGACGACGTCACGCTGCCCTGCCCCGCCTGCGGCGCCGAGGCGCGCCGGGTGCCGGACGTGATCGACGCCTGGTACGACTCCGGCTCGATGCCGTTCGCCCAGTGGGGGGCGCCGCACCGCAACGCCGACATGCTCGACGCGGCGTACCCGGCGCAGTTCATCTGCGAGGCCACCGACCAGACCCGCGGCTGGTTCTACTCGCTGATGGCGGTCGGCACGCTGGTGTTCGGCAGGTCGTCGTACGAGAACGTGCTGTGCCTGGGCCTGATCCTGGCCGAGGACGGACGCAAGATGAGCAAGCACCTGGGCAACGTGCTCCAGCCGATCCCGTTGATGGACCAGCACGGCGCCGACGCGCTGCGCTGGTTCATGGCCTGCTCCGGCTCCCCGTGGGCGGCCCGCCGGGTCGGCCACGGCGCCCTGGAGGAGATCGTCCGCAAGGTCCTGCTCACCTACTGGAACACCGCGTCGTTCTTCACCCTGTACGCCAACGCCGAGTCCTGGGACCCGTCCCGGCTCGCCGAGGCCCCCGCTCCCGCGGCGCGCCCGCTGATCGACCGCTGGGCCCTGGCCGAGCTGCACCGTACGGTCAGCGAGGTCACCGCGTCGATGGACGTCTTCGACACCGCCCGGGTCGGGCGGCGGCTGACCGAGTTCCTCGACGACCTGTCCAACTGGTACGTCCGGCGCTCGCGCCGGCGTTTCTGGGCCGGTGACACCGCGGCGTTCGCCACGCTGTACGAGTGCCTGGAGACCGTCACCCGGCTGATGGCACCCGTGGTGCCGTTCACCACCGACCACGTCTGGGACGTCCTCCGTCAGGCCGACGCCCCGGGGTCGGTGCACCTGGCCTCCTGGCCCCGGGCGGACGCCGAACTGCTGGATCCCGCGCTGACGGAGCAGATGGCGCTGGTGCGCCGCCTGGTGGAGCTGGGCCGCTCGGCCCGCGCGGCGAGCGGGGTGAAGACCCGTCAGCCGCTCGGCCGGGCCCTGGTCGGCGCCCCCGGCTGGGCCGGCCTCTCGGCGGAGCTGCGCGAGCTGATCGCCGACGAGCTCAACGTCAAGAACCTGGAGGACCTCTCCGGGATCGGGGCCGACCTGGTGGCGTACACGGTCAAGCCCAACTTCCGGGCGCTGGGCAAGCGGTTCGGCTCGCAGACCAAGCTGGTCGCCGCGGCCGTCACCGCCGCCGACCCCGCGGCACTGGCCGGAGCGCTCCGCTCGGGTTCGCCGGTCACGGTGGACGCGGGCGAGCTGGGCACGGTCGAGCTGGGTGCCGACGACGTGATCGTCACCGAGCAGCCGAGGTCGGGCTGGGCGGTGGAGTCCGGGGCCGGCGAGACCATCGCCCTGGACCTGACCATCACCGACGAGCTGCGCCGCGCCGGCCTGATCCGTGACGTCGTCCGCCTGCTCCAGGACACCCGCAAGTCGACCGGCCTGGCCATCAGCGACCGGATCGACGTCTGGTGGTCCACCGGCGACCCCGAGCTGGCCGAGGCTCTGCGCACCCAGGGCGGCGCCGTGGCCGACGAGGTGCTCGCCGTCTCCTTCACCGAGGGCTCGGCCGACGGCCTGCCCGTCCACCACGACGGCGACCTGGGCCTGACCTTCCAGCTCCGGCGCGTCACGGCCTGACCCCACCGTCCCGCGGCGGCGAACCCCGCCGCGGGCCGGTGGAGGCGGATGTTCCGCCCGGCGGAACGCGAAGACCTCCGGGGATGGAGCACGGCTGCTCCATCCCCGGAGGTCCTCACCGTCGATCGGGTGATCCCCCGCCACCGGCGACGCTCGTGACCGGCGCGCCTAGCGGTCGTTCCGGCAGATCGGGCAGCCGCTCAGACCCGCCTCCTCAGCCTCGGCGCGGGACATGGTCTCCACACCGGTGCCGCCGATGTCGGCGCCCTTGACGATGGGGCAGGAGGCTTCGTGGAAGCGGCGCGTACCAGAGATGATCTTCACTGTCGCGCCGCCCGCCTCGGGCTCCGCCTTCCCCGTTCCGGGGACGGGACGCGGCTCATCCTTGATCACCGGTAGACCGCCGGGCGAGGTGACCTCCTCGTCGCGTTCGTCGTCGGGGCCGGGTGACGCGACCGGGGCCGTGGTCCGGGTCGCCGGCCGCGGCGAGGCGGAGTCGGCCGCCGTCGGCCGCCCGGGTTCGGTCTCGGCCGGCTCCACCGGCTCGGGGTCCTCATCGGCGTCCTCGTCGGCGTGACCCGCGGAGACGGCTCCGCCGGTCTCCGGCTCGTCGTCGACGATCTCGATCTCTCCGGACTCGGGCCCGGCGGACCCGGTCGTCTCGGTCCGGACCGGCTCGGGGTCGGCCCCCGTCGCCCGTGACGGCTCCGGCCCGGCCGCCACAGGCTCGGCCGGGGCCGTTCCGGAGCCCGTGCGGGGCACGGGGCCGGAGCTCTCCCCGGCGTCGGCTACGGGCCCCTCAGCGGCGGCCGGTGAGCCGGACGGCGCGGGACGGCCCGCGGATGCCTCCTCCTGCTCGGAGGGTGTCCCGCCCTCGTCCGCGGACGGTTCGGCGGACTCCGGCGGGAGCGACCGGGTGGCCTCGTCACGGCTGAACCAGTTCGTGGCCGAGGACTCGGCGTGCGGTATCTCGGGGATCGGCGGCAGCACCGGGAACGAGGTCACCGTGGACGCCGAGGACTCGGCGGGCTCCTGCGGCTCGGCCGGCACCTGGGGATCAGCCGGTGCTGAGGGCTCGACCGGCGCAGGGGGCTCGATCGACACCAGCGGCTCGAGGAACACCGTGGGCTCGGCGGACACCTGCGGTTCGGCCGGTTCGGCCGGCGCGGCGGGCTTCGCCGCGCGCAACGGCGGGGCCGCCTCGGACACCGCCGCCTCGGGCCCCGCAGGCCGGGACACCGTGGCCTCGGGCTCCGTGGCCCGGGACACCGCGTTCTCGGCCGCCGCGGGCTGGGGGTCGCGCCTCACCGGCTGCGCCTCGGGGGCGACCGGCGAAGCCTGCGAAGGCCCCTGCCGGGTGACGGGGGTGTACGGCGGGACGAAGCGGGCCGTGGCCTCGTGCCGGTCGGGCTCAGGGGAACCGGGGGGCTGGGAACCGGATGTGCGGGAGTGGGGTTCGTGCGGTCCGGGCTCTCGGGGACCTGACTCCGGGACGCCCCCGGCGGGAGCGGGCTCCCGTGCGGCGGCCGGGGGACCGGCGGTCTCCTTGGCCCCGGGCGGGGCCTCCTGCGGCAGGGGGGCCGCGGTGAACTCGGGCAGGCACGTGGTGCAGGGCGTGAAGCCCTCCTCCCGTGCCTCCTCGTGGGTGAGCTCCTCATGATCCCGGCCGGCCAGCTGGCGGCATCCCGCGATGTGGTAGCGCTTACGCCCGGGAATGACCAGGACGATCGCCTCGGCGCCCAGACCGCCCTGCTTCACGGCGGTGGCCGGACCGGCCGCCGGGCCGCGCCGCGGCTGGGGCGGGACGGTGGCCGCCTGCGGCACACCGGGCGGCACGACCGCCGCCTGCGGCACACCGGGCGGCACCATCCCGTGCGGCGCCGGAGGCCGGTTCGGCACGCCATGCGGCGCGGGGACGGCACCGGGGGGCAACGGCCCCTGAGGGGGCTGGGGCGGAGAGGCCCCGGCGGAAGCGCCGGGGAACAACTCGTGGCGGCGTAACAACGCCCCGATCACCAGGAAGACCGCGGACAGCACACTGACCGCGATCGACCACATGACCAGAAACGGCTTGGTCAGCACGAATCCCGCGATGAGCAGGACGATGGCCGTGAGGACCAGGCCAGCGCTGATGAGGATCACAGAGAGACTCCCGGATGCGGGTCAAGACGATGACCCGACACCTTAGCGGCGGTCGTTGTGCGGACCGTCAACGCCCTGGAAGGCGCCCGAGTGCTGCGACGGCTCGGCACCGCCGAACGGGTTCGGCGCACTCTGCAGGGTGGGCTGGCCGGGGGTCACGGCGTGCGACATCGCCGGAGGACCGCTCACGATCGGGAACCCGCCGCTGCCCTCGGCCGCGACGTTCAGTTCCGCGAGCTGGTTCTCCAGGTACAGCTTCAGGCGGCTGCGATACTCACGCTCGAAGCTGCGCAGTTCCTCGACCTTGCGCTCAAGCTCGTCACGGGTCTGCACCAGGGTGCCCATGGCCTGGCGGTGCCGCTCCTGCGCGTCGCGCTCCAGGGTCTCGGCGCGGGCGCGGGCGTCGCCGATGATCTGCTCGGCCTGGCGGCGGGCCTTGCCCAGGATGTCGTCGGCCTCGCGGCGGGCCCGGGTCACCGTCTCGTCCGCCTCCCGGCGGGCGTCGGCGATCGCCTGATCGGCGGTCTGCTGCGCGAGGGCGAGCACTCGGGCCGCGGTGTCCATGTTGTCCTCGGCCGGGGGCATGCCCATGCCGACGGGAACGGGCTGCTGGTGCTGGACCGGCTCGGGAGCCCGCATCGGCTCCGGCTGGGGCGGCATCATCATCTCCGGCTTGGGCTCGGCGACCGGGGCCGGAGCCATGGCCATGCCCATCCCGCCGGGGACCTTGCCCCGCATGCACTCCGCGAGCTTGGCGCGGAGCTCCTCGTTCTCCTGGATGAGACGGTCCAACTCGGACTCGACCTCATCGAGGAAGGCGTCTACCTCTTCCTCGTCATAGCCCGGCCTGAGCCGGGTCGTACTGAATTGCTTGTTCCGCACATCTGCGGGCGTCAGCGGCATTTCGGTCTCCTTGGCGCGCCTGGAGTCTGTCCGGAGGGACGGTACCCGATCAACGAAGCGCGGACACGAGCTGGATCAAGACCAAGACCACAATGAACAGCACTGTGAAGCTTAGGTCAAAGGCCACCGTACCCAACCGGAGTGGCGGAATGAAACGGCGGAGGAACTTGAGAGGTGGGTCGGTCACCGTGTATACGGCTTCCGCCAGTACCAGGACGACACCCGTGGGGTGCCACTGGCGGGCGAACGCCTGCACCGTCTCCAAGATCATTCTTCCGATCAGCAGGACGAGGTAGATGGACAGGACGAAGACCAAGATCCCGCTAACGATCCCCACGGCCTGCCCCCGCCTCCACTTCGCTCTGCCGCCCTCGGCCCCGTCGGGACCCGTCCGGCCGGTCACTGTTCATGGTGGCACTCTAGCTCTGGTTGAAGAATCCGCGTTCGGCGATTCGAGCCTTGTCCTCGGCGGTCACCTCGACATTGGCTGGGGACAACAGGAACACCTTGTTGGTAACACGTTCAATGCTGCCATGTAGGCCAAAGACAAGACCTGCCGCGAAATCAACGAGCCGCTTTGCGTCACTGTCAACCATCTCGGTCAGATTCATGATGACCGGGGTGCCGTCCCGGAAGTGCTCGCCGATCGTCCGGGCCTCGTTGTAGGTGCGGGGGTGGAGCGTGGTGATGCGGGCCAGATCGGTCGTGCGGCGCTCCAGGACCGCCGTCGCGGGCCGCTGGGCGGGTACGCCGGTCTCGGTGTCGTCGTCGCGCTCGTGGACCGTGCCAGGCCGCTCCTCGACGTCACGCCGGGCCTCTTCGAAGTCGTCGTAGTCGTCGTCGGGGTAACCGTCGTACCTGTCGTAGCGGTCGTCCTCCACAAGACCGAGGTAGACCGCCATCTTGCGCATCGCGCCGGCCATCGCTGCTTCTTCCTCCGTCTTACTTCGATGTGTTCGGGGCGGAACGACACCTTCCTGAACCCATCACCGTTCGACCACTATCCGGGTACGCGGCCGCCAAGGCCCACTTGAAGGGACATTACCTGACGAAGGGCTTCCTGCGACCGAGCAACGCCGTACCGACACGCAGGTGTGTCGCCCCGTTGGCAATGGCCTGGGACATGTCGCCGCTCATGCCCGCGGAGATGACGTCCGCCCCCGGATGGGCCTCTCGCACCTCCTGGGCGATCTCCCTCAGTTTGGCGAAGGCCCGCCCGGGATCCGCGCCGAGCGGCGCGACCGCCATCACCCCGCCCAGCACGAGCCCCTCGGTACCGGCTATCGCCTCGGCCAGCGCGGCGGCCCCGGCGGGCCGTACGCCGCCCCGGTCCGGGTCGTCGTCGAGGGCGATCTGCACCAGGCAGGTGACACGCCGGCCGGCGCCGGCCGCCTCGCGGCCGAGCGCCTCGGCCAGACGCGGGCGGTCGACCGAGTGGACGACGTCGGCGTAGCGGACCACCGAACGGGCCTTGTTGGTCTGCAACTGGCCGACGAAGTGCCAGGAGAGGTTCAGGTCCGCGCACTCGCGGGCCTTGGCCGAAGCCTCCTGGTCGCGGTTCTCCCCCACGTCGGTCACCCCGAGCCCGGCCAGCAGCCGTACGTCCGAGGCCGGGTAGGTCTTGGTCACCGCGATGAGCGTCAGCTCCTTGCGGTCACGGCCGGCGGCCCGGCACGCCTCGGCGATCTCCGCCTCGACGCGCGCCAGCCCGGCCGCGATCTCGTCACGTCGTGTTGTCTCCGTCACATCTCCGCCGCTCGAACGCTGGGAAACCGGCGGAGTCCATTCTCCCCGTCACGGCCGGGTGATCCGTCGCCCACCCGGCCGTGAGCAATGTCACTTCAGGAAGTCGGGGACGTCGAGCTCCTCTTCCTGCTCCTCGAAGATCACCGGACGACGCCGGGCCGGGTCGGGGACCCGGGCCGAGATCGGGGTCGGCTGCGCGGGCTCGGGAGCCGGACGCGGGATCGACACCGGCGGGGCGGACGGCTCCTCCGCGCGCTGCGGCTCGGCCTGTTCCACCGCAGGCGCCGCCGGCGGGGCGGGCGAGATCGCCGGGACGGGCTGAACCGGGTGGATCTGCTGGGCCGGGGGCTCCACCGGCGGCGCCGGGGTGGAGACGGGCCGCACCAGCGGCGGCGCGTGCTCGGCCCGCGGTTCCGGGCGGGGCTCGGCCTTCACCGTGGGCGCCACCGCGCGGACCGCAGGCGCCGCCGGCGGCGAGGCCGCCGGACGCGCGGACTGGGCACGGTTCGCCTGCTGCGGCAGCGGCTTGGGCTGCGGGGCGGGCTCGTCGAAGCCCGCGGCGATCACGGTGACGCGCACCTCGTCGCCCAGGGCGTCGTCGATGACCGTACCGAAGATGATGTTGGCGTCCGGCGCGGCGGCGTTGGAGACGAGCTGGGCCGCCTCGTTGATCTCGAACAGGCCGAGGTCGGAGCCGCCCGCGATGGACAGCAGCACGCCGTGGGCGCCGTCGATGCTGGCCTCCAGCAGCGGGCTGGAGACGGCCATCTCGGCCGCCGCGACCGACCGGTCGTCGCCGCGGGCGTGGCCGATGCCCATGAGCGCCGAACCGGCACCGGACATGACGGACTTCACGTCGGCGAAGTCGAGGTTGATCAGACCGGGCGTGGTGATCAGGTCGGTGATGCCCTGGACACCGGAGAGCAGCACCTGGTCGGCCGCCTTGAAGGCGTCCAGCACGCTCACCTGCCGGTCGGAGATCGACAGCAGCCGGTCGTTCGGGATGACGATGAGGGTGTCGACCTCCTCGCGGAGGGTCTCGATGCCCGCGTCGGCCTGCATCGCCCGCCGCCGGCCCTCGAAGCTGAAGGGGCGGGTCACCACACCTATGGTCAGCGCGCCCAGTGACCGCGCGATGTTGGCGACCACCGGCGCACCCCCGGTGCCCGTGCCGCCGCCCTCACCGGCGGTGACGAACACCATGTCGGCACCCTTGAGGACCTCTTCGATCTCCTCACGGTGGTCCTCGGCGGCCTTTCGCCCGACGTCGGGGTTGGCCCCGGCGCCGAGGCCGCGGGTGAGTTCACGCCCCACGTCGAGCTTGACGTCGGCGTCACTCATCAGCAGCGCCTGGGCGTCGGTATTGATGGCGATGAACTCGACGCCCTTGAGTCCCTCCTCGATCATCCGGTTGACGGCGTTGACTCCGCCTCCGCCGATTCCTACAACCTTGATGACCGCGAGGTAGTTCTGCGGTGCTGCCACGACGAGGGGCCTTTCCGCTCGTTGACTTGCAATTTCATGCGGCACGGGGTCCCGTGCCGTCGTTTCCCAAACCCTCACCCTCAAGTTGAGATTTAGCTTTATGTCAACCTGAGGAGTGATACGGACAGTAGGAGTTGCGCTCCTGGCGGGTCAACTAACCGCGCCGCAAGCGCGCCCGGCGTGTCGCCGGGCGTCCTTTTCGGCGCCGCGCCCGATCCCGGTAGATCATTTCACCGTCACGACGTCGGGTGAACTCACGTCGTAGGTGTCCGCAGGCCGTTTGAGCAGCGTAACGAGGATCTGGGCCTTGTCCGCCGGACGGTCGCCGCCGCCCCACACCACCGCGCGGCCGTCCTTGAGCCGCAGCGACACCGTTTCGGCGGAAGGCGCGAGAACCTCCGCGACCCGGCGGGCCAGATCGTCCGGCAACGCGCCGATGACGGTGAGCCCCGCCCGGGTCGCCGGGTCCGACGGTCCCGGCCGGTCGACACGGAGCACCGGCAACGTCGGCGGCGCGACGTCCCTGGCCTCTATGACGACCCCGTGCCGGTCCATCAGCGCCGACCTGCCCGACACCGGAACCACCGCCACCGGCTCCCGCTCGACGACCTCCACCCGCAGGGTGCCCGGCCAGTTGCGGCCGACCTCCACCGACTCGACCTGGGGGATCCCGCCGACCCGCTTCTCGATCTCGGCCACGTCCACCGTCGCCAGGGGCGTGCCCCTGGCCACCCCCGCCGCCTGCCGGATCCGTTCGGCGGGCAGACCCGCGTTGCCCGCCACCTGGATCTCCCGCACTCCCAGGACCGAGGAGAAGAACACCAGCCACGCCGCGGTTCCCACCACCCCGACGGTGAGCAGGACCAGGAAGGCAGAGCGCCACACCCCGTTCACAGTCCCTCCCCCTCCGGCGACCCGCGCCCGCTGGCACGGGTCACCGTGCGGCCAGCTCCGCCACGATCCGGGGCCCCAGCTCGGTCACGTCACCCGCACCCATGGTCAGGACGATGTCACCCGGCCGGGCCCGGCCCGCGACCAGGGCGGGCACGCTCTCGCGCTGCGGGGCGTAGGCCACCCGCTCGGCGGGAAGCGGCACCTTGCCGGCCACCAGCGCCCCCGACACCCCGGGCTCGGGATCCTCGCGGGCGCCGTAGACGTCCAGCACGATGGCCTCGTCGGCCAGCCCGAGGGCGGTGCCGAAGTCGTCGGCGAAGAACCGGGTCCGCGAGTAGAGGTGCGGCTGGAAGACCGCGATCACCCTGCCGCTGCCCGAGAAGGACGCCACCACGTCCCGCGCGGCGCGCAGGTCCGCCGCCAGTTCGGTCGGGTGGTGGGCGTAGCTGTCGAAGACCGCCACCCCGCCCGCCTCGCCCTTGGCCTCGAAGCGGCGCTTGGCGCCGGTGAAGGCGGCCAGGCCGTCGCGGATCTCGGCGAAGGACACCCCCAGCTCCCCCGCCACGGCGATCGCCGCGGCGGCGTTGAGCGCGTTGTGGCGGCCGGGGACGGCCAGGCGCACCTGCCCGTGCCCACGGACCTCGAAGGTGACGCCCAGCCCGTCGGGCCTGATCTCCCCCACCCGCAGGTCCGCGTCCTCCGTCTCGCCGTACGTGATCACCTTCAGGCCGCGGGCACGGGCCACCGGCGCCAGCGCGGCCGACCCCGGATCGTCGGCGCAGACGATCAGGGTCGCGGCGATCCTCTCGACGAACCGGCCGAAGCTGTCGTAGACCGCACGCGGGTCGCCGTAGTTGTCCAGGTGGTCGGGCTCGACGTTGGTGACCACGGCGATGTCCGGGGCCAGCATCAGGAAGGAGCCGTCGCTCTCGTCGGCCTCCGCGACGAACACCTCTCCCGTGCCCTCGTCCGCCCCCAGGCCCGTGGTGACCAGCTGGCCGCCCACGCAGTAGGAGGGGTCGGCGCCGCACTTCTGCAGCGCCACCGTGAGCATGGACGTCGTGGTCGTCTTGCCGTGGGTGCCGGCCACGGCGACGCCGGTCCGGCCCGCCATGACGGAGGCCAGCGCGGCGGCCCGGGGGATGACCCGCACCCCCTGGCGGAGCGCCTCACCCAGCTCGGGGTTGGAGTCGCGGATCGCGGTGGAGACCACGACGGTGTCGACGCCCTTGATGTGCGAGGCGGCGTGGCCGACGTGGATCCGGCCCCCCAGCTCCCGCAGCTCGTTCACCAGGTCCGAGCCGCGCGAGTCGCTGCCGGAGACCGGCACGCCTCGCTTGAGCAGGATGCGCGCGATGCCGGACATCCCGGCCCCGCCGATCCCGATGAAGTGCACCCGCCCGAGATCACCGGCCGCGACCGGGTCGACCAGCTTGACGAGGCTCATCCGTCGTTCACCACTCTCATCGTCCCCTCCCCTGTGCCGCGATCTGCAGCACCCTGTGTGCGAGCGCCAGGTCCGCGTCCTTGCGGCCCATCCTGGACGCGGCCTCCGACATGCTGACCACGCGCTCGGGATCGGACAGGATGGGAAGCACGTTGTGGACGATCCACTCGGCGGACAGCTCGGCGTCGTCGATCATGATGCCACCGCCGGCCTGGACGATCGGCGCGGCGTTGAGCCGCTGCTCGCCGTTGCCGTGCGGCAGCGGGACGTACGCGGCCGGCAGGCCCACCGCGGTGAGCTCGGCGCACGTCATCGCGCCGCCGCGGCACAGGGCGAAGTCGGCGGCGGCGTAGGCCAGATCCATCCGGTCGACGTACTGCAGCACGACGTACTGCGGGTCGCCGGGCGGCGGCTCCACCTCCAGGGTGTTCTTCGGGCCTATGACGTGCAGCACCTGCACCCCGGACCGGCGCAGCGCCGGGCCCGCGGCCAGGGCCGCCTGGTTGAGCGAGCGGGCGCCCTGGGAGCCCCCGGTGACCAGAAGCGTCGGCAGGTCGGCCTCCAGGCCGAACCAGGAGCGCGCCTTGTCGCCCATGGACAGCCGGTCCAGGTTGGCGATGTCCCGGCGGAGCGGGATGCCCACGTACTCCGCGCGGGCGCCCAGCGGCGTGTCGGGGTGGCCGGTGAACACGTGGTCGGTGAGGCGCGAGCCCAGCCGGTTGGCCAGCCCGGGCCGCGGGTTGGCCTCGTGCACCACGATCGGCACGCCGCGCCGCCGGGCCGCCAGGTAGGCGGGGGTCGCCACGTAGCCGCCGAAGCCGACCAGCACGTCGGCCTGGACCTGGTCCATGATGGCCGCGGTCGTGCTGATGGCGCCCGCCAACCGGCCGGGCACCGTCAGCAGCTGGGGCGTCAGGCTCCGGGGCAGCGGCACCGCCGGGACCAGCTGGAGCTCGTACCCCCGGGCCGGCACCAGCCGGGTCTCCAGGCCGCGTTCGGTACCGAGGCAGGTGATGCCGACGGTGGGGTCGAGTTGGCGCAGCGCGTCGGCCAGGGCCAGTGCCGGTTCGATATGACCGGCTGTCCCGCCGCCGGCGAGGACCACCCTCATGTCGGTCCTTTCGCTTATCGTCTTCCGCTCGCTTTATCGTCTTCCGCGGTCCGGCCGGCGCTTGCGGGCCGGACCGGCCAGGCCAAGCCAGCTTAGGCCCCGCGCCACCGGTCCGGGGCCATGGGCCGCCAGAGCCTCGCGCGCCCCGGGTTCCTGCTTGGCGAACGACAGCATCATGCCCAGGGCCGCCAGTGTGGGCAGCAGGGCCGAGCCGCCGTAGGAGACCAGTGGCAACGGGATGCCGGTGATCGGCAGCACGCCGATGACCGCGCCGATGTTGACGATCGCCTGTCCCACGATCCAGGCGACCGTGGCGGTCGCGGCGAGCCGGATGAACGGGTCCTTGACCCGGGTGGCCACCCGCAGCCCCGCGTACCCGAGCAGGCCGAACAGGAGCACCACCACCAGCGTGCCCATCAGGCCGAGCTCCTCGCCGAGGATGGAGAAGATGAAGTCGCTCTCGGCGTGCGGGATCCAGCTCCACTTCTGCCTGCTGGACCCCAGCCCCAGGCCGAACCAGCCGCCGCTGCCGATGGCGATCTGCCCCTGAACGGCCTGGTAGCCGGTTTTGGCGGCGTCGCCCCACGGATCCAGCCAACCCCGGATGCGGTCGGCGCGGTACCCCTCGGTGCTGATCATGACGATGGCTCCGAGCACCGCCACGGCGAGGATCCCGCCGAACAGCCGCAGCGGCGCACCCACCACCCAGAGCAGGGAGAGGAAGATCATCACCAGCACCAGCGTGGTGCCGAGGTCGCTTCCGAGCATGACCAGGACGGCCAGGATCGCGGTGCCCGGCATCAGCGGGATGAACAGGTTGCGCCACTCGATCACCCCCTCGCGCGCCCGGCGGGCCAGCAGGTCGGCCCCCCACAGCATGAGCGCCAGCTTCGCCGGCTCCGACGGCTGGATGGTCAGCTCACCGATGTAGATCCAGCGTTGCGCGCCCAGCTCGGACTGGCCGATGAAGAGCACGAGGACCAGGCCCAGCGTCGCGAACGCCATGAGCGGATAGCCGGCGAGCCGGAAGAACCTGACGGGCAGCCTGGAGCAGATCCACATCAGCAGCAGGCCCAGCGTCATCGCGATGAACTGGCGCCCGAAGAGCGCGAACGGCGATCCCCGCGTCTGGAGCGCCTCGATGCTGGAGGCCGACAGGACCATCATCAGTCCGAGGGCCATGAGCAGCACGGTGATGCCTCTGAGCAGGTGGTACGAGAAGAGGGGACGCTCCAGCAGATCCCTCATCTGCGCGAGCTGACTTCGGGGGGAGTCAGCGCTCAGCGGCCGATCGACCTCGGAGACCACTCCTCACCCCTCTCCCGGCGACCGGAGGCCCCGCCCCGGCGACCGGCCCGCCGTCCGCGGGCCGAGGGCCGGGCGGAGGGCGGGGCCGAGGGCCGGGCGGAGGGTCCGGTGGCGGGCCTGAACGCGTGACCTCATGCGTTCGGGGAGCCGTTCTGCGCTTCACGCAACCGGTGCACGGCCCGGGCGAACGCCTCCCCCCGGGCCGGGTAGCCGCTGAACATGTCGAGGGAGGCGCCGGCCGGGGCCAGCAGCACGGTGTCTCCGGGGGCGGCGAGCCTGGCGGCTTCGCTGACGACTCGGTCCATGACCCCAGTGTCTTGCCCGGGCACCTCCACCACCGGCACATTCCCGGCGTGTCGCGCCAGAGCCTCACGAATTCGCTCGCGATCGGCGCCCAGCAGGACCGCGCCGCGCAACCTGGGCGCCGCCCGGCGCACCAGCTCGCCGACGTCGGCCCCCTTGAGCTGTCCTCCGGCGACCCAGACGATCGACGGGTAGGCGGCCAGCGAGGCGGCGGCGGCGTGCGGGTTGGTGGCCTTGGAGTCGTCCACGTAGTCGACCTCGGCGACCCGGGCGACGTGCGCGATCCGATGCGGGTCGGGGACGAAGTCGAGCAGCCCCCGCCGCACCGCCGCGGCGGGCACGCCGTAGGCCCGGGCCAGGGCCGCGGCGGCCAACGCGTTGGCCACGTTGTGCGGCGCGAACGGGCGGACGTCGGCGAAGGAGGCGAGTTCCTCGGCGTTGCTCACCGGGTCGTCCACGAACGCCCGGTCCACCAGCAGGTCGTCGACCAGGCCGAGCTGTCCGGGTCTGGGCACGTCGAGGGTGAAGCCGACGTGGCGCGGCGCCTTCGGACGGCCCGCGTTCCCGTACGGCGCGGCCAGGCGGACGGCCCACTCGTCGTCGGCGTTGTACACGACCGTCCCGGCACGGGCGAAGATCTCTCCCTTGGCCCGCGCGTACTCCTGCATGGAGCCGTGCCAGTCGAGGTGGTCGGGCGCGACGTTGAGCACGGCGGCGGCGAGCGGGGCGATGCTCGGCGAACGGTGCAGCTGGAAGCTGGACAGCTCCACAGCCAGCACGTCGCCGGGCCCGGTGACGGCCTCCACGACGGGGGTGCCGACGTTGCCGACGGCGAGCGCCCGGTGCCCGGCCGCGGTGAGCATCGCGGTGAGCATGCGGACCGCGGTGGTCTTGCCGTTGGTGCCGGTCAGCGCCAGCCATGGCGCGGATCCGGCCGGCCGGATCCGCCAGGCCAGCTCGACCTCGCCGATCACCTCGATCCCGGCGACCGCCGCGGCGGTGATCAGGGGGTGGTGCGGCGGCCAGCCGGTCGTGACGATCAGCGAGGTGCCCGCGGGCGGCTCGGCGGGCTCGCCGAAGCGGACCTCGACGCCGAGCCCCGCGAGCTCGGCGGCGGTCCGCCGGGCCCGCTCCCCGTCCCGCCCCTCCAGGACGATCACCTTCTCGCCCCGGGCGGCCATGACACGGGCGACGGCCGTGCCCGAGACCCCCAGGCCGGCGACGCAGATCATGCGGCCTCCCCCACCGGCCCGGCGGCCGGAATCGTCGTGCTCGGTCGTGCTCATCGGTCCGTCCCCCGGCGGCTCACAGGATGGGCGTCCACTCGACGTAGAACAGCCCGAGCCCGGTCGCGGCGCAGAGCGCGGCGATCAGCCAGAAGCGGACCACGATGGTCGTCTCGGCCCAGCCCGCCAGCTCGAAGTGGTGCTGGAGCGGCGCCATCCTGAAGACGCGTTTGCCGGTCATCTTGAAGAAACCGACCTGGATGATCACCGACATCGTGATGAGCACGCACATGCCGGCCAAGATGATCAGCAGGAGCTGGGTGCGGGTGGTGATCGCCAGACCGGCGAGCACGCCGCCCAGGGCGAGCGACCCGGTGTCGCCCATGAAGATCTTGGCGGGCGGGGCGTTCCACCACAGGAAGCCGACGAGCCCGCCGAGCACCGCCGCGGCCACCACGGCCAGGTCCAGCGGGTCGCGGACCCAGTAGCAGTTGGGGCTGAGCTGGGTGGTGCAGCTGTTGCGCAGCTGCCAGTTGCCGATCAGCACGTACGAGGCCAGCACCACGCCGGTGGCGCCGCTGGCCAGCCCGTCGAGGCCGTCGGTGAGGTTCACCGCGTTGGAGAAACCGACGATCATGACCAGCACCCAGACGGTGAACACCACGATGCCGATGGACGGGCCGAAGTCCCGCAGGAACGACAGGCGCGTCTCGGCCGGGGTGATCTGGTAGGCGTTGGGGAAGCGGGTCACCAGGACCGCGAAGACCGCGCCGACGATGAGCTGGCCCAGGGCCTTGGCGCCGCTGCGCAGGCCGAGGCTGCGCTGTTTGTAGATCTTGATGAAGTCGTCGAGGAAGCCGACCGCGCCCAGGCCGGTCATCAGGAACAGCACCAGCACCGCGGAGGCCGTGGGCGGGGTGAAGCTGTACAGGTGCGCGCAGGCGAACCCGATGAGCGAGGCGATCACGAAGACGGTGCCGCCCATGGTGGGCGTGCCGCGCTTGTCGTGGTGACCGGAGGGGCCCTCCTCCCGGATGCTCTGCCCGTAGCCGCGCCGGGAGAACAGGCGGATCGCCAGCGGGGTGCCGAGCATGGAGATCAGCAGGCTGACCGTGGCCGCGACAAGGATCTCCCTCATCGGCCGTCACCCCCGAGCAGCGCCTCGGCGACACGTTCGAGACCGGCGGCGCGCGGCCCCTTCAGGAGCACCACGTCGCCGGGGACGAGGAGGGCCGACAGCGCGGCGGCGGCCTGCGTCACGTCGGCGGCGTGCGAGACCAGCGTCGCAGTGCCCGCCAGAGCGCCGTACGTGCCCCCGGCGGCGCCGGGCGCCCCGGTGTCGTACGCCGCGCCCGTGCCGGGTGGACCGCCCGCTCCGTCGCCCGGCGGGCCTCCGGCGCCGTCCGGGGCCCCCTGCGCGCCCGCGAGGACGTCGGCCGGGACGGGGTCCGCGGCCCGCCCGGCGGCGGCCAGCGCCCCGGCCAGGACCGGACCGGCGTCGGCGCCTCCGACGACGAGCAGGGCGGCGAGGCCGGAGCTCCCGGCCAGGCGGCCCAGCTCCTCGTTGAGCGCGTCGCTCTCCTCGCCCAGCTCGCGCAGCGCGCCGATGACCGCGAGACGGCGGCGGGATCCGGCGAACGCGTCGAGGGCGGCGAAGGCGGCGCGCATGGAGTCGGGGTTGGCGTTGTACGCGTCGTTGATCACCGTCACCCCGTCGGGGCGGTCGGTGACCTCCATCCGCCAGCGGCTGCGGGGTTCGGCCTCCGACAGCTCCTCAGCGATGACGGCGACCGGCAGGCCGAGCTCGTAGCCGGCCGCGGCGGCGGCCAGCGCGTTCTCCACGGCGTGCTCGCCGTACAGGCGCAGGGTCACCGGGGCGGCGCCGGAGGGGGTGCGCAGTGTGAAGGACGCGCGCCCGCGCTCGTCGACGACGACGTTCTCGGCCCGCACGGTGGCGGACTCGCCGCGGCCGAACCAGGTGACGCGGGCGGCGGTGCGTTCGGCCATCCCGGCCACGAGCGGGTCGTCGGCGTTCAGCACGGCCACGCCGTCGGCGGGCAGCGCCTCGACCAGCTCGCCCTTGGCCCGCGCGATGGTCTCCCGGCTGCCGAAGACGCCCAGGTGGGCGGTGCCGACGTTGAGGACCACGCCGATCGACGGCGGGGCGACGCGGGTGAGGTGGGCGATGTGCCCGACGTTGCGCGCGCTGAGCTCCAGCACCAGGTAGCGGGTCTCCTCCCCGGCCTTCAGCACGGTCAGTGGGTGGCCGATCTCGTTGTTGAACGACTCGACCGGCGCGACCGTCGGGCCGACCCGGGCGGTGAGGCGGGCCAGCAGATCCTTGGTGGTGGTCTTGCCCGCCGAGCCGGTGACGCCGATCACGGTGGTCGCCGGCAGGTCCGCGCAGACGGCGGTGGCCAGCTCGGTCATGGCCCGCACGGTGTCGCCGACGATGACCGCGGGGGCGTCGACCGGCCGGGCCGCCAGCACGGCGACCGCACCGGCCTGGACGGCCTGGGCGGCGAAGTCGTGCCCGTCGACGCGGGCGCCCTTGATGGCGACGAACAGCGCCCCGGGCCGGACGTCGCGGGAGTCGATGACGACCGGACCGCGCACCACCGCGCGCGGATCGGCCATGCCCGTGAGGGCGCCCGAGGTTATCTCGGCGATCCTGGCCAGCGGCAACGGGATCATGATGCGTCTTCCCTACTCTCCATGTGTGCTTCGGCGTCGGGTGCGGTTCCGCCGCCTGGCGATCGCGTCGGCCACGACCTGCCGGTCGTCGAAGGGGAGCACCTTGTCACCGACGTACTGGCCCTGCTCATGGCCCTTGCCGGCCACGACGACGACGTCGCCGAGGCCCGCCTGACCGATCGCCAGGTCGATCGCCGCGGCACGGTCCGGCTCAATGATCACATGCGCGCGGCCGTCCTGGGGAACGCCCAGCACTCCGTCCATCATCTCCGCGAGGATCCGCAGGGGGTCCTCGGAACGGGGGTTGTCGCTGGTGAGAATGGCCACATCCGCCAGTCTGGCGGCGGACTCGCCCATCATCGGGCGTTTGCCCCGGTCGCGGTCGCCGCCGCAGCCGAGCACGACGATGAGCCTGCCCGCGGCGACCTCGCGCAGCGAACGCAACACCGACTCCACCGCGCCCGGCTTGTGCGAGTAGTCGACGATGGCCGTGAAGTCGTCCCCGCCGGGGACGCGTTCCATCCGGCCCGGGACCCCCGTCATGGTGCCGACGCCCGCCACCGCGACCCGCAGCGGCACCCCGGCCTCCACCAGGGCGACGATCGCGCCCAGGGCGTTGGCCACGTTGAAGGGGCCGGGCAGGGCCACCGTGGCGGCCTCCTCGACGCCGCCGGGGCCCACCACCCGGAACTCGCTGCCGTCGGGGCCCAGGCGCACGTCCGCGGCCCGCCAGTCGGCCTCCGGGGCGCCCGCGGCCGAGAACGTGGTCATCGGGATCCCGGCGATGCCCAGGAGCGCGCGCCCGTGGGCGTCGTCGATGTTGACGACGCCGGCGCGGCTCCGCTCGGGGGTGAAGAGCCTGGCCTTCGCGGCGAAGTAGTCGTCGAGGTCGCGGTGGAAGTCGAGGTGGTCCTGCGACAGGTTGGTGAACAGCGCCACGTCGTAGCGGACACCGTCGACGCGGCCCAGCGCCAGCGCGTGGCTGGAGACCTCCATGGCGGCGGCGGTGACGCCCTGCTCGCGCATCAGGGCGAACAGGCCGTGCAGGTCACTGGCCTCGGGGGTGGTGAGCTCGGGCGTGAAGCGCAACCCGCCCGCGTGGATCTCCACTCCGCCGATCAGGCCGGTCCGGTGCCCGGCCGCCCGCAGTCCGGCCTCCAGCAGGAAGGTGGAGGTGGACTTGCCGCTGGTGCCGGTGACGCCGATGACCGTCACGTCCGCCGCCGGGTGCCCGTACACCCAGGCGGCGACCTGACCGAGTACGGCGCGCGGGTCGGGCACCACGAGGACCGGCAGGCCGGTCGCGACCGCGGCCGGCCTGCCGGCCTCGTCGGTCAGGATCGCGCAGGCCCCCGCCGCGAGGGCCTGCGCGGAGAAGCCTGCCCCGTGGACCGTGGCACCGGGCAGCGCCACGTAGAGATCTCCGCGCCGGACCCGGCGCGAGTCGATGGTGACCCCGGAGACGGCGGCCAGCGGTGCTCGCGACGTGCCGGACGGCGCGCCGAGCAGACTCGCCAGCCCCGAGAGCGGACGGGGTGGACTGGTTGAAGGTCGCATGGACGACGGGGGACGCACGGCGAGAGCGTACCGGCACTCGTCACCCTCCGGCGCGTATCCGCACCGGGGACGGCCGGGTTCCGGTCGGCGGAACCTTCAAGCTCTTCAAAGCGAACGTCATCACCTTCTTGAACACGGGAGCGGCGATCTCACCGCCGTAGTAGCCCTCACGCGGGTCCTGGACGACCGCCAGGACGACCAGGCGGGGCTTGTCGGCCGGGGCGAAGCCCACGAACGTCGCGGTGTATCCACAGTAGCCCTGGCAGCTGGGGTCGTAGCGCATCGCGGTGCCGGTCTTGCCCGCCACCCGGTAGCCGTCGATCGCCGCCAGGTTGCCGGTGCCCTGCTCGCTCACCGCGGCCTCCAGCATGGCGGTGACCTCCTTGGCCGTGCGCTCGCCGACCACCCGGGTCTTCTTGCCCGGGGCGGAGGGGGTGAACGCGCCGTTCCCGGTGGTCGTGCCGGCCACGATCTGCGGGGTGACGCGCACGCCGCCGTTGGCGATGGTCTGGTAGACGCTGGCCGTCTGCAGCGCGGTCACCGAGACGCCCTGGCCGTAGGCGACCGTGCAGCGCTGGCTGCCGGACCAGGTCCGCCAGTCGGGCAGCAGGCCGGCCTCCTCGCCGGGCAGGCCGCTGCCCGGTTTGGCGCCGAAGCCGAAGCGCTCCAGCATCGAGTGGAGCTTCTGGTCCCCGATCCGCTGCGCGGCGAGGATCGTGCCCACGTTGCTGGAGGTCGCCACGACGCCGGAGAAGGTCAGGCGCTCGGTGGCGTGCGGGTGGGAGTCCTTCAGCACCTGGTCGGCGCACCTGATCCGGTCGGGGACGGTGAACGCGGTGCCGGGCCGTACGGCGCCCGATTCCAGGGCCGCGGCGGCGGTGATGACCTTGTTGGTGCTGCCGGGTTCGAAGACCTCGGTCACCGCGCGGTTGGCCCAGTTCTCCTGGGGGGTCTTCGCCCAGTTCCTCAGGTCCAGCTCGGGGGCGTTGGCCATGGCGTACACCTGGCCGGTCTGCACGTCCATCACGATGACGCTGCCGGTGCGGGCCCCGGTGGCCGCGACCTGCTCGCCGACGGCCTTCTGCGCGGCCCACTGGATGTCGCGGTCGATCGTCAGACGCACGTTCCTGCCGTCGACGGGCGCCTGCTGGGTGCTTCGGGTCATCGGGATGCGCTGGCCCGCGGCGCCGGTCTCGACGAGCTGCTTGCCGTCGCGGCCGGAGAGGACCTTGTCGAAGGTGCTCTCCAGGCCGGCCAGTCCGGTGCCGGCGTCTCCGACGAACCCCAGCAGGGTGCCCGCCAGGTCGCCGCCGGGGTATTCGCGCCGGTAGCGGTGCGTGCTGCCGACGCCCTTGAACCCGTGCGCCATGATCCGCTCGGCCACGGACGGGACGGCGACCGCGACCTTCTGGTAGCGGCTGGCGGTGTTGGCCAGCAGGCCGGCGACGCGCTCCTTGGGCTCGCCGAGCTCCTTGGCCAGGACGGTCGCCACCTGGTCGCGCTTGGCCGCCTCGACCTCGGCGGGATCGACGAAGATCTCGCGCGCCTCCACGGTCACCGCGAGCTCGTGGCCGTTGGCGTCGGTGATCGACCCCCGCCTGGCGGTGAGCGTCTCCTCGTGGACGCGCTGCTTGGCCGCCTCCGCGGTGTAGATCTTCGAGTCGAGGCCCTGCAACTGGACGAGCCGCCCCGCGAAGATGGACAGCACGAAGGTCATCACGACCAGGCCGACGTTGATGCGCCTGCGGGGGTTGCCCAGGCGCAGCACCGCGGCCGGCCGCGCCGGGGGCCGCGGCGGTCTCGTTCCGCCCCCGCCGCCCGGGCCGCGCACGGCGTTGATCGTGTGCTCGGTCTCGCCGGGCCGCTCGGGTCTGTGCCCCGGCGTGGGGCGGCCCCGCCCGGCGGGCGCCGGAGGCTCGTCGCCGCGCGGGCGTCCCGGCCGGCGTGTCCGGTCGGGACCGGGCGGCCCGGCGGGCCTGTCCGCCGCCTCCTGGCGCGCGGACCTGCCCGTCTCCGCCCTGCCCGGCCTGCCGGGCCCCTCCGGCCGGGTGGAGCGGCCGGGGCCTTCGGGCCGGGGAGGTCTGCCGGGCCTGTCGGATCCGGCGGGCCGTCCCGCACCCGGTCCGGCGGACCGCTCGCGACGAGCGGGCCCGCCCGTTCCGGGGCGGTCCGGGTCGGCGGGCCCCCGGGTCCGGCCCGGCCCGCCGGTCGTGTCGTGGCGGGCGCGCCTGTCCGGGCCGCCGGGTCGTGCGGGCCGGCCGGTCGCGGGACGTGCGGGCCGGCCGGAGCCGCCGTTCCCGTCGGAGGCGGGCGGACGGCCGGCGCCGGAGGACCTCCCGGCCGATCCGGGTCGTCCCGGGCCGTCGGTGGCGGGCGGCCTCGGAGCGGGGGCGGGCCTGCCGGAGCCGCCGGCGGCCGGGCGTCTCGCGGAGCCCGGCCCGCCGGGGCCGGAAGCCCTGCCCGGGAAAGCCTGTCTGCCGCCTCCGGCGGTGCCCCGGCTCTTTCCGGAGCGGTCCGAGGACGCCGGCCGGCCGGTGGGGCCCTGCCGGTCGGAACCTTCCGGTGCCCCGCCGCGGCCGGAGGCGCCGGGCCTGCCGGAACCGCCCGCGCCGCCGGAAGGCCGCGCGGGCGACCTGCCCGTGGAACCGGATCCGGCCGCGGAGCCGGGGACGGAGGACCTGCCCGCGGAGCCCGGTCTGGCCGCGGAGCCGGAGGATCTGCCCGCGGAGCCGTCGGCGGAGGTCTTGCCCGACGAAGCCGGTCTGCCGGGCGAGCCGGCCCTGCCGGAGCCGCCCGCGCCGCTGGAAGGCCTCCCGGGTGAACCGGCCCTGCCGGAACCGCCGGCGGCCGGGGGCCGTCCGGCGGAGCCCTGCCGGGCGGGACCGTCCGGGGTGGCCGCCCGGCCGGAGGCGCCGGGCCTGCCGGAACCGCCCGCGCCACCGGAAGAGCGCGCCGACGACCGGCCCGTGGAGCCCGTCCTGGCCGCGGAGCCGGAGGACCTGCCCGCGGGCCCCTCCGCGGGCGTCCTGCCCGCGGAACCGGACCCGGGACGGCCCTCAGACGCCTCCTGCGCGCCCGGGGACGCGGGTCCTCCGGCGCGGGCCGGGCCCGGCCTGCCGGTGGCGTCGGGGGCGCCTCCCGGCCGCGCGGGACGGCCCGGACCGCCGGGGGCCCGGCGACCGGAGCCCCCGGCTGGGGTGCCGGGGGCTCCGCGATCCGGTCCGGCGTCCCGTCCGCCGGTCTCTCTCACCGGCCCGTGCCCTCCGCCCGCTCCCGTCCGACGGGGTTCAGGCTCTCGCTGGCGGTCCGTCCCGCCGAACCGTCGGGGACGATGACGCGCGAGGTCTCCCAGTCGGGCTGCTGGCCCTGCTTCTCGGCGTTGCCGGCGAGGGTGCCCGGCATCTCCATCTGCGCGTTGCGGTTGGCCTTCTCCTGCTTCTCCAGGCGCAGGTGCTTGGTGTCCCTGCGCAGTTCGCTGGCCCGGAAGGAGTCTTGCGCGAGGACGGTGTTCAGCAGCAGCAGGCTGACCAGGCCGCCGCCGAGCAGGCCGACCACGAGCAGCACGAAAGGAGTCCGCGGCGCGCGCGCCGGACGGGGCCGCCGGACGGCCCTGACCGGCGGGGCCTGGTCCGCGACGGGCGCGGGCCCGGCCGGGCCGCCGCGGCGTCGCTGCGGCGTGGCGCGGGGGACGCGCACGGGTCGCGCACCGCGGCCGGGCGCGGTGCGGCGGACGTCTGTGTCACTCCTCGTCAACTGCCTCACGGATCCTCTCTACCGCCCGACACCGGGCAGAGGCCGCCCGCGGGTTGCGGGCCACCTCCTCTTCGCTCGGAAGCTCGGCTCCCCTCGTCAGGAACGCGAACCGCGGCTGGTGAGCCGGCAGCGGGACAGGGAGCCCGGGGGGACTGCTATCCCGGGTTCGCGTGGTCATAACCTGCTTCGTCAGCCGGTCTTCGAGGGAGTGGTATGCGAGCACGACGGCGCGCCCGCCCAGCGTCAACGCGTCGAGCGCGGCGGGGAGCGCACGTTCCAGCGCCGTCAACTCCGCGTTCACCTCGATTCGCAACGCCTGAAAAGTCCTTTTGGCGGGGTTGCCCCCGGTCCTGCGGGTGGCGGCCGGGATGGCCTCACGGACGATCTCCGCAAGCCGCTTGGTCGACGTTATGGCCTCCCTGGCCCTTTCCTTGGTAATGAGCCGCGCGACACGCGGGGCGAATCGTTCTTCTCCGTAATCCCGCAGGATCCGGATGAGGTCGGCGACCGGGTAGGTGTTGACGACGGTCTCCGCCGTGAGCTCCTGGTCGCGGTCCATCCGCATGTCCAGCGGCGCGTCGTAGGAGTACGCGAAACCGCGTTCGGCCTCGTCCAGCTGGGGGGAGGAGACACCCAGGTCGAACAGGGCACCGTCGATGCGGGGGCGGCCGAGCTCCGCCAGCACGCGGGGAAGCTCGTCGGAGACCGCCCGGACCAGGGTGATCCGGCCGGCGTACGGGGCGAGCCTGGCGGTGGAGTGCTCGATGGCGAAGGGATCGCGGTCGATCCCGATCAGGTGGAGCGCGGGATGCGCGGCCAGTAGCGCCTCGGCGTGGCCGCCGAGGCCGAGGTTGGCGTCGACGAGGACCGGATCGGGGCGGGAGAGCGCGGGAGCCAGCAGCTCCAGCACCCGGTCGAGCATGACGGGGATGTGCCCGCCGGACGCCTGAACCTCGTTGCTGTTGTCTTCGGCGCGCATGAAGCGCGAACCCCCTCATTTCGCCGCGCCCGTCCGCGGACATGCGGCGGACGCTCACCGGTGTCCCTGATCTGGCCCCCACCCCCGGGGCCGTCCGGCCAGGTCCCCATCCGCACCCGCGTGTCCGTCGGTCACCTGACACCGGGGAAGGTGCATCAGCTGACCGACAGGTGGTTGCGGGTGGAGACCTCGCCGAACGACGTATTCACCGATGAGTCGACCGTGGCATCACAGAATCCCTGGCAGCACCTCCTCCGACAGATCGGCGAAAGCCTGCTCCTGATCGGCCAGATAGGTCTCCCAGGCGTTCGCGGCCCAGATCTCCAGCCGGGTGTTGGCTCCGATGACCACGCAGTCGCGGCTCAGGCTGGCGTACTCACGCAAAGCCTGCGGCACGGTGATGCGTCCCTGCTTGTCGGCGACCTCGTCGGACGCGCTGGCGAAGAGGACGCGGCTGTAGTCACGGACCGCCTTGGCGGTGACCGGCGCGTTGCGCAGAGCCTCGGTTATGCGCTGGAACTCCTCTACGGGAAAGACGTAGAGGCAGCGCTCCTGGCCTTTGGTGATCACCAGACCCTCCGCCAGCTCCTCACGGTACTTCGCCGGCAGGAACAGCCGTCCCTTGTCATCGAGGCGCAGGTGATGGGTGCCGAGGAACACCGGCTCCACCTCCTGTGCCCAGCGGAGCGCCAGGCATCGCTGCCTCTGCCCTCCACTGCGCACCACCATACTCCACTTCTCTCCACCGTCAACTGATTCCGGGCGCCGCGACGGCGGGTCGGATGACCGTTTTCCCAGTTCAGAAGGGGTGGCGTGGAGTGGAGGGGGGTAAGCGGCGCGGCATGTGTCCGCGAAGTGTCGAAAAGGTGTCCGGATAACGGGAAGATCCGGAGATTAACCGTAAGAGGGGTAAGAATGGTGGAAGACGCACCGACTCACGTCTCGTCCCGCCACCCGCCGCGGCACCGGCGCACCGCGCGGACGGGAACGGCGGGAACGGCGGGAACACGACAACCGGTGTACGCGTTGGGGCTGTTCACCCGAAATCATCCCTAATGACCACATAAAGTCGCCGCTGGACGCACAGCGCCGTAGTGTCGGCACACAGAATGAACCATGGGCCGACAAAGCCCCGCAATACGAATCCCCGGCGCGCAACCGCCGCACCCTCATGGAGGCCTGGTGGCAGTAACCCATGACGTCTCACCTCCGCTCGATGATCTTGTGGTCACCGCGCACCGGATCCGCGAGTCGATCGAGTCGGTGATCGAAGGCAAGAGCGACGTCATCCGCCTGACCTTGACCGTACTGCTCGCCGAAGGCCACCTCCTCATCGAAGACGTGCCGGGGGTGGGGAAGACGATGCTCGCCAAGGCGCTGGCACGCTCCATCGACTGCCCGGTGCGCCGCGTGCAGTTCACACCCGACCTGCTGCCCAGCGACATCACCGGAGTAAGCGCTTACAACCAGCAGACCCGGGAGTTCGAGTTCAAGCCCGGTCCGGTGTTCGCCAACATCGTGGTGGGCGACGAGATCAACCGGGCCTCGCCGAAGACCCAGTCGGCCCTGCTGGAGTGCATGGAGGAGCACCAGGTCACCGTCGACGGCGCCACCTACCGGCTCGACAGTCCCTTCATGGTGATCGCGACGCAGAACCCCATCGAGATGGAGGGCACCTATCCCCTCCCCGAGGCCCAGCGCGACCGCTTCACCGCCCGGATCGCCATGGGCTACCCGGCTCCCTCGGCCGAGCTGGAGATGCTCGACGTGCACGGCGCCGCCTCCCCGCTGGACAAGCTGGAGCCGGTGGCCACCACCGCCGAGGTGAAGGCGCTGATCCAGGCGGTGCGCGGCGTCTACGTCTCACAGCCGATCAAGAAGTACGCCATCGACCTGGTCACCGCCACCCGCCAGTCGCCCGAACTGCGGCTGGGCGCCTCCCCGCGCTCGACCCTCCAGCTCGTCAGAGCCGCGCGTGCGCACGCCGCGCTCTCCGACCGCGACTACGTCATCCCCGACGACCTGCAGGACCTGTGCGTCCCCGTGCTGGCGCACCGCCTGCTGCCGAGCCTCGAGGCGCAGGGGCAGCGGCGCCTGCCCGAACAGGTGATCGCCGACCTGGTCCGCCGGGTGCCCGTCCCCGAGGCCCAGGTACGGTGATCTCGGGCCTCAAGGCGCTCACCGCCCGCGGCAGGTCCTTCCTCGCCTCGGGCGTCGCGGCGCTGCTGTGCGCCTTCCTCCTCGGCGAGCACGACCTGCTCAGGATCGCCGTGCTGATCATCTCCCTGCCGCTGCTGGCGGCCATGGTGGTGGCCCGCACGCGCTACCGGCTGAGCTGCGCGCGGCGCCTTGACCCGCCCCGGACCGAGGCGGGCGGCGAAGCCGTCGTGACGCTGCGGCTGGAGAACGTCACCCGGCTGCCGACCGGCCTGCTGATGGTCGAGGACACCGTTCCCTACGCGCTGGGCGCCCGGCCCAGGTTCGTCCTGGACCGGATCGAGGCGCAGGGTGTCCGGGAGATCGACTACCGGGTCCGCTCCGACCTGCGCGGCCGCTTCCCCATCGGCCCGCTCTCCGTCCAGATCAACGACCCCTTCGGCCTGGTCGAGCTGACCAGGTCGTTCACCATCAGCGACAGCCTGGTGGTGACGCCCAGGGTGGTGCCGCTCCCCCAGGTGCGGCTCTCCGGAGACTGGGCCGGCGGCGGCGACAGCCGCGCCAGGAACGTGGCCGCGGCCGGGGACGACGACGTGGCGCCACGCGAGTACCGGCAGGGTGACGACCTGCGCCGGGTGCACTGGCGCTCGACCGCCAGGCGCGGCGAGCTGATGGTGCGGCGCGAGGAGCAGCAGTGGCAGAGCAGGGGGGCGTTGCTGCTCGACACGCGCCGCTCCGCCCACTGGGGTGAGGGCCCGCGCTCGTCGTTCGAGACGGCGGTCTCCGCCGCCGCCTCCATCGGCGTGCAGCTCGCCCACCAGGGCCTGGGCCTGCGCCTGGTCACCGACCAGGGCGCCGAGCACCTCGCCGACGGCGGGGTGAGCTGGTCGCTGCTGGACACCCTGGCCGTGGTGCGGGCCAGCGCCGCGCGGTCGCTGGAGTTCGGCGTCGGCGCGCTGCGTCAGGGCGGCGGCGACGGGCTGGTCGTGGCCGTGCTCGGCGCGATGGACGCCGAGCAGGCCCGGGCACTGGCCAGGGTCAGGCACGGCAACATGACCGGCGTGGCGGTGATGTTGGACGTGGCCGGCTGGGAGCGTCCGGACACCGGTCACCCGGACGAGGGGTTCCAGGCGGCGCGGGCGGTGCTCGCAGGAGCGGGGTGGCGCGTCGTGCGGCTGCCCTCCGGCGTCTCCATCGCGAGCGTGTGGCATGAGGCCGCGCAGAGCGGGCGGTTCGCGGCAGTCAGAGGTGACTCATGAGACTTCCCATCGCGTCGGGCGCGGCGACCGCGGCGGTCGCCGTCTCGCTCTACCCCCTCTTCCAGGGCGACGACTGGTTCTGGACCAGCCTCGGCGCCATCCTGGTCGTGGCCGGGGTCGGCGCGCTGATCGGCCGCCGGACGCTGCCCGCCTGGCTGGCCCCACCGGCCCAGCTGACGGCGCTGCTGGTCTACCTGACGGCGGTGTTCGCCCGCGAGGACGCATGGGCCCGGGTGGTGCCCACCGGGAGGTCGGTCGCCGAACTGGGCGACCTGCTGGCCGCGGGCTTCGCCGACATCCAGCGCTTCGCCGCCCCGGTGCCGGACAGCACCGGCATCGTCCTGCTGACCTGCGGCGGTGTCGGGGTGATCGCGGTGGCGGTCGACCTGCTGGCCGTCCGGCTGCGCCGGGCGGCGCTCACCGGTCTTCCCCTGCTGGCGCTGTTCACCGTCCCGGCCGCGGTGGTGGCCGAGCCGATCGGCTGGCCCGCGTTCATCCTCGCGGCCCTGGGCTACCTGGGGCTGCTGGTCGCCGACGGGCGGGAGCGGGTCAGCCACTGGGGCAGGACGGTGCGAGCGCGCCGGACGACGTCCTTCACCACCGAGTGGTCCTCCGGCAACGGGCTGCCGCGGCTGTCGGGCAAGCGCATCGGCTTCACCGCGGTCGCGCTGGCCGTCCTGCTGCCCGCGCTGCTGCCCACGCTGGAACCCGACCCGCTGTTCGGCTTCGGCGTCGGCAACGGCAAGGGCCGCGGCGGCAACTCCATCAGCGTCCCCAACCCGATGGTCAACCTGCGCGGCCAGCTCTCCCTGCCGGGCAACTCCACCGTCCTGACCTACACCTCCAGCGACAGCCTGCCGCGTTACCTGCGGATGTACTCGCTGGACGTCTTCGACGGCGAGCAGTGGACGATGTCGGAGCCCAGGGGGCGCCCCGAGGACCGCACCTCGGAGGGGCCGCTGCCGTCGCCCCCGGGACAGAGCCCCGACGTCCCCGTCAAACCGGCGACCCTGCGGATCGGGGTGAGCCAGGAGGTGAAGCGGATGAGCTTCCTGCCCCTGCCTTACCCTGCCGCCCGGATCACGGTGGAGGGCGACTGGCGTCCCGACCGCGACACCCTCATGGTCTTCTCCACCCGCGACACCGCCGAGGGACTGACGTACGAGGTGGTCACCGGCGAGCCGGAGGCCGACGCGGACCGGCTCAAGGCGGCGGGCACGGCGCCGGAGGAGATCCGGGAACGCTACCTGGAACTGCCGGCCGACCTGCCGGATGAGATCAGGGGGCTCGCCGCGCGGGTGGCCGACCGCGACGCCACCCCGTACGAACAGGCGATGCAGCTGCAGAAGTTCTTCACCTCGGACGGCGGGTTCACCTACAGCCTGGCCACCCAGGGCCACGACGGCCCTGCGCTGACGGACTTTCTGCTCCGCAGCCGGACGGGCTACTGCGAGCAGTTCGCCGCCTCCATGGCGGTGCTGGCGCGGGTCCTCGGCATCCCGGCCCGGGTCGCCATCGGGTACACCGGCGGCAGCGTCTCCTCCGGCGAGTGGCAGGTGCGCACCCACGACTCGCACGCCTGGCCCGAGCTGTACTTCGAGGGCACCGGGTGGCTCAGGTTCGAACCCACCCCGGCCGGCGGGGCGGGCCAGGGCAGCGCGACCGTGCCGTCGTACACCCGGCCCCGGGTCACCGCGCCGAGCACCCCGGACGAGCCGGCCGCCGCCCCGTCGTCGAGCGCCGACGGCTCGACCGAGCCGAACAGCCCGGCGAACAACCGCCGCGAGCAGTTGCTGGACCAGGACTTCGGCGGCGGGACGGTCCAGGTCGACGAGGGCGTGCCGACGGCCGTGTGGATCGGCCTCGGCGTCGTGGGCGTCCTGCTGGTGGCGCTGGTTCCGGCGTTGCTCCGCTGGGCGCTGCGGACCCGCCGGCTCCGTTCCCTCTCCCCCGGAGGGCGGCCCGGCTCCCGGGATCCGGCCGGTCCCGTCACCGTCAGAAGCGCGCGCCGGAGCCCCGCGGTCGCGGCCGCCTGGGCGGAGCTCGACGACATCCTGTACGACTACGGCATGTCGCGGCAGGCGAGTGAGAGCCCGCGGGCACTGGCCAGGAGGCTGTCCGCCGAGCACTCCCTCACCCCTGAGGCGGCGGCGGCGCTGTCCGGGATCGCCACCGCGGTCGAGCGGATGCTCTTCGCCAGGACGGCCGGGGAGACCGGCTCGCTGCGCGAGGACATGCGGACGGTACGGCGGGCGCTGGCCGCCACGGTCAGCCGGGGCCGGCGGATCCGCGCGGCGCTGCTGCCGCCCTCGACGCTGCTGCGGGCGCGGACGGCGGGCGGGCGGCTTCTGGACGGCTTCGACCGGCTGGGGAACATCCGGCTGCGGTGGCCGGCCGGGAAGAGCACCTGAGCGGAGAGCCGGAGGACACCACCGACGACATGGGCCGCTCCCGCCGGGAGTGGCCCATCGTCCGTCAGAAGGGCACCGGCCGCCGGGGGTGGCCGGTGTCTTCCGCTAGCGCTCGTCGTGGCGGCGGCGCCAGCGCTCCTCCATGCGTTCCATGAAGCTCTGGCGGGGGCCGCCGCGGCGTCCGGGCCGGCCTCGCAGCTGGTCGGACGGCGTGGCCGCGGTCTCACCGAAGCCGTTCATCCGCTTCCAGCTGGACAGGCCCCACAGACACGCGGCGAGCATGACCACGAAACCGCCGACGCCGAGCGGGATGTTGATGATCACAACGCCCACCATCAGCAGGACGATGCCCAGGATGAAGCCGATGGAGGCCTTCACCAGGCGGCGCCGGTAATGGCTGCGTGGATCGCTGATCCTGACGGTGTTGGCCCACTTCGGGTCCTCGGCGTAGAGGGCCTGCTCGATCTGGTCGAGCAAGCGCTGCTCGTGCTCAGAGAGCGGCACGGCGCCTCCCAAGGACAGCCCCAGGACGGGGAAGACGGTGACGGACGACTCGGGGTGTCCGAACCTCGCGGTCGGTTATCCCCAGAATACGAGGCTGTAGACGTAGACGAAAGAAAACGTCCAACGTAGTCCAAACCGGAGGCGGAGTCATGGATCCATTCCATCAAACGGCGGGCGAACTAGCGACGCCGGGAGCACGGCATCCCGGCCGAATCTGCGGGCGGCCCTGTCCATCGCCTGCTCGGCCTCACGCCAGCCGCTCTCGCGTTCTCCGAGGCTGAGCTGACGGCTCGCCCCGTCGGCCGGGTGGAGGTTCTCCACCCGTACGCCGACCAGGCGCAACGGGACGCCCTCCAGGCCGGAGGCGGTGTACAGGTCGCGGGCGACGCCGTACAGGACCTGTGCGACGTCGGTGGGCTCCCGGAGGCTCCGGGAGCGGGAGACCGTGGTGAAGTCGGCGCGGCGGAGCTTGACGCTGACCGTGCGGCCGGCGTGGCCGCCCCGGCGGAGCCGGGCCGCCACCCGCTCCGCCAGGCGGAGCAGTTCCCTGCGGATCTCCACGGGGTCGTCGACGTCTGTGGCGAATGTCTCCTCCGCGCCGATGCTCTTGTCGGGTGCGTGCGGGGTCACGGGACGCTCGTCGCGTCCCCACGCGAGTGCCGACAGGCGGGCGCCCATCGCCTGGCCGAGCTCGCGCTGGAGCGCGGCCACCGGAACGCCGGCGAGGTCTGCGACGGTCTTGACGCCCAGCCGGGTCAGGGAGCGTTCGGTGCGCTCCCCCACACCCCACAGGGCCGCGACGGGCAGCGGGTGGAGGAAGTCGGTCACCCGGTCGGCCGGTACGACGAACAGACCGTCGGGCTTGCAGTGACGCGAAGCAAGCTTTGCCATGAATTTACTGTTCGCCACGCCGACCGAGCAGGTGATGCCGTGCTCACGCACGACCCGTTCCCGTATCATGCGGGCGATCTCGACCGGCCGCCCGAGACGCTTGCGTGCCCCGCCCACGTCGAGGAACGCCTCGTCGGAGGCCACCGGCTCGACGTCGAGGGTGAACGTCCCGAAGAGCGCCATGATGCCCCGGGAGACCTCCGAGTACTTGCCGTGACTGGGCGGGATGATCACCGCCTGGGGGCATATCCGGCGAGCCCGGGTCATCGGCATCGCCGAGTGCACTCCGAACCTCCTGGCCTCGTAGGTCGCGCTGAGCACCACGCCGCGCGCGCCGGGTGCGCCGACGATGACGGGCAGGCCCCGCAACTCGGGGCGCTCGCGCAGCTCGACGCTGGCGAAGAAGGCGTCCATGTCGACATGGAGGATCGGGCAGCCGGTGTCGTCGGATCCCAGATCCGACTCCGGACGCGGAATCTGCTGCTTCCTCGACACGCCGCCATCCTACGGGAACACGCGTTCGACGCCGGGCTCACCGATGGCCGAGCACGTGCAACTGGGTGGCGATGTCGCGGAGCACCGGGTGCGCCGCCGCGGCCTGCTCCAGGGCGACCAGGGCCCGCGCCGCGCCGGGCTCGCCGTCGAGCAGCCGGCTGGGCACCAGGTCGGCGAAGATCCGCACACCGTGGACCTGCCCGGGTGTGAATCCGGCGGCGGCCAGCAGCCCCTCCAGGGCCTCACCGGTGAAGCGCCTGGGCGTGGGGTCGCGGTCGCCCCAGCGGCCCTGCGGGTCGTCCAGGACCTGGCGCGCCTCGTCGAATCGGCCGGCGATCGAACGGTGCAGCGCGGCGGCGAGAGGGTTGGCGGCGAGCACGCTGATCACGCCGTCCCGGCGCAGCAGCCCGGCCATGGCCGTCAGCGCGCCGGTGGGGTCTTCGACGTACTCCAGCACGCTGTGGCAGAGCACCAGGTCGGCGTCGCCGGACGGGAGCAGCTCCCCCAGATCCGCGGCGTCACCCTGCAGAGCGCGCACCCGCACTCCGGCCTCCGCCGCGCGTCGCTCCAGCGCGGCCAGCGAGTCGGGGCTCGCGTCGACGACCGTGACGGTGTGCCCCAGGCCGGCCAGCGGGACGGCGAACCCTCCCGTGCCCCCTCCGGCGTCGACGATGTCGAGCCGGTCGCGGCCGGTCGCGGCCGCCCGCTCGGCCAGCACGGCGCTCAGGACGTCCCAGACGACCGCGGTGCGGACCGCGGAGGTGCCTGCCTGCCGCGAGATGCCTACGGCGTGCAACTTCGGATCGCCTCCCTTTTCACGGTGACGAGCCCAGCCTACGCCGCGCGGCCCGTGGCGCGGTCCAGGCGGGATCCCTGCTCCCGCTTGAGCGGATCTTCTTCCCGGGACGGCGGGAGCGAGCCGGGGGGCGGGAACGTGGCTGCGGGGGGCCGGAGGTGCCCGGCTCCCCGCGGGGAGGGCGTCAGAGCGTCAGGGACGGCTTCAGCTGCTTGAAGCGGGCCATCAGGCCGTTGACGAACTGCGGCGACTCGTCGGTCGACAGCTCCGACGCCAGGCCGACCCACTCGCTGATGACGACGCCCTCGGGGACGTCCGGCATCCACAGCAGCTCGTAGGTGCCGCCGCGCAACAGGTTGCGGTCGACGGCCGGCATGCGGTCGAGGGTCCAGCCCTCGGCGTAGGTGGTGATCAGCTCGTCGATGCGCGACCGGTGCCGGCACACGCCCTCGACGATCGTGGCGGTGTACTCGTTCACCGGCGGCTCGGCCCGCTCCAGGCGCTCGGCGAGGATCCTGAGCGGGTCTTCGCTGCGCGCCTCGGCCTCGAAGAGGATGTCCAGCGCGCGCCTGCGCGCCTTACCCCGTGCCGACATCAGGCGCGGCCGAGGTAATCGCCGGTGCGGGTGTCGACCTTGACCTTCTCGCCGGTGGTGATGAACAGCGGGACCTTGATCTCGGCGCCGGTCTCCAGCGTGGCGGGCTTGGTGCCGCCGGTGGAGCGGTCGCCCTGCAGGCCCGGCTCGGTCTCGGCGATGAGCAGCTCGACGGCCGCGGGCAGGTCGACGTAGAGGACGTTGCCCTCGTTGATCGCGATCGTGGCCAGCATGTTCTCTAGGAGGTAGTTGGCGGCGGCGCCGACCGCGACCCGGGAGACGTGGATCATGTCGTAGGTCTCGGTGTCCATGAAGACGAAGTCGTCGCCGTCCATGTAGGAGAACTGCATCTCCCGCTTGTCGACGTTGGCCACCTCGACCTTCACGCCCGCGTTGAAGGTCTTGTCGACGACCTTGCCCGAGGTGACGTTCTTCAACTTGGTGCGGACGAACGCACCGCCCTTGCCGGGCTTGACGTGCTGGAACTCCACAACGGTCCAGAGCTCACCGCCGTCGAGCTTGAGCACCAGACCGTTCTTGAGGTCGTTCGTCGTCGCCACTAGTCTCTCCTGCGTACGGCCGCTCTTAAAGGACGAGCAGCTCCTTGGTCGTCCGTGTGAGAAGCCCCGGCCCGTCATCACGCCCCACGGGCGTGCCCTCGGTGCGGACGCCGCCCCTGCCCAGCGGGTGCCCCCCGGGCGCGACGGTGACCGGAACTCGATCCTCAAGTCTAGCGTGCCCGCGGTCACGCTCCGGCTGCCGCGGCGGGAGCGGGGGCCCGGGTCCGCGCCTTCCCCCGGAGACCCCGTTCGCCCCCGTCCCCGTACCGCGTCGCCGTGTCCCCGTCGCCGTGTCCCCGCCTCCATGACCGGACCGCCGCCGCGAGGGGCGTGCCGGAGGCGCGAGCGCGGTATTGACCGGACCTGTGAGGGATGACTAGCGTGCCGGAGAGGTTAGGAAGGTTTCCTAACTTATCCCCCCTGGAGCGCCGATGCGACGTGTCCCCGCCGCCCTAGCCCTCTTGACCCTCGTTGTGTCCGCGAGCCCCGCCCTGGCGGAGACCCCGGCCCCGTTGATCCGGGTCGACCAGGTCGGTTTCTCCCCCGGTGAGTCGAAGACGGCCTACCTGATGACCACCGGCCCGGCGGCCGGCACCCCGTTCACCGTGGTCGACCAGTGGGGCAGGAGGGTGCTGCGCGGCCGGGCCGGCGCGGACCTCGGCTCCTGGAACGCCCAGTACGGGCACGTCTACTCGCTTGACGTCAGCGGGCTGCGCACCCCGGGCACCTACCGGATCAAAACGGCCTCCTCCATCTCGCCCGCCTTCCGCGTCGCACCCGCCGCGGGGTTCGCGCTGCCCGCGGCCAAGGTCGTCACCTTCTTCGGCTCCCAGCGCGACGGCGCCGACGTCGTCCCCGGGGAGCTGCGGCGCAAGCCCAGCCACCTCAACGACCGGACCGCCGCGGTCTACGAGTGGCCTGCCTTCAACGGCCCCGACACCGACCAGATCAAGGGGGAGCTCATCCCACTGGGCGGAACCGTCGACGCCGAGGGCGGCTGGTTCGACGCGGGCGACTACCTCAAGTTCACCCACATCCTCGCCTACGTCGACACGCTGCTGTGGGCCGCCGAGCGGGACGGGGGCCGCCTGACCGACCCCCGCCTGCGCGCCGAGGCCGCGCACGGCCTGAAGTGGCTGGACAAGATGTGGGACGAGAAGTCCAAGACCCTCTACATCCAGGTGGGCATCGGCGCGGGCAACGTGGAGGGCACCTTCGCCGGTGACCACGACGTCTGGCGGCTGCCCGAGGCCGACGATCACGACACGCAGGAGGGGCACCGGTTCATCCGCAACCGTCCGGTCTTCCGCGCGGCCCCGCCGGGAGAGCCGATCAGCCCGAATCTCGCGGGCCGCACGGCCGCCGCCTTCGCCCTGGCCGCCCAGGTCGAGCCCGACCGCTCCCGGGCCCGGCGGCTGCTGGAGCAGGCCGCCTCGGTCTACGCGCTGGCGAAGACCGAGAACGTGGACCGGCTGACGACCTCGCTGCCATGGGCCTTCTATCCCGAGAGCGTGTGGCGCGACGACATGGAGCTCGGCGGAGCCGAGCTGGCCCTGGCCGCGCAGCGCCTCGGCGATCCCAGGGCCGGCGAGTGGCTCAGGCAGGCCGCGCACTGGGCCGGCCAGTACCTGGAGCACGACACCGGGTCCGACACGCTGAACCTCTACGACGTCAGTGCCCTCGGCCACGCCGACCTGGTCCGCGCGCTGCGGGCGAGCCGGGCCACCGGACTGGCGGTGGACGAGGCGCGCCTGCTCGGCGACCTGAAGGCGCAGCTGGAGATCGGAGCCCGGCGCGCCGCGGCGGACCCGTTCCGGGCCGGGGCCGTCTACGACGGCTTCGACGCGGTGCCGCACGCCTTCGGGCTGGCCGCCACCTCCCGGCTGTACCGCTCGGTGAGCGGCGACCGCTCCTACGACGCCTTCGGCACCCGGCAGCGCAACTGGGTCTTCGGCGCCAACGCCTGGGGGGTGTCGTTCATGGTCGGCGCGGGTGAGAACTCCGCGCGCTGCCCGCACCACCAGATCGCCAACCTCAACGGCCGGACCGACGGCCGCCGCCCCGCCGCCACCGGCGCGGTCGTGAACGGCCCCAACAACGCGGACCTGTTCAAGGACGGCCTGGGCGGGCACTTCGCGGAGATGAAGCTCTGCCCCGGCGACGGCGTGGACCGCTACGAGCAGTTCACCGGCCGCGGCTCCCGTTACGTCGACGACGTCCGCTCCTGGCAGGCGTCCGAGCCGGCCGACGACTTCGCAGCGATCGCGCTCTACGCGCTCACCCTGATGTCGCGGGACTGACCCGCTTCCCGCCTCCCGCGTCCCGGGCGGGGCGCGGGAGGCGCCTAGCGGCGGGTCAGGAGGCGAGTTCCCTGACCCGCTCGATGAGCCGGATCCGCTCCTGGTGCGTGCGGGCCAGCGGGGTGACGTTGATCGTGGTGACCCCCGACTCCCTCATGGCCTGCAGGCGCTCGCGGACGTGCCCCTCGGAGCCGACCAGCGACATGCCCTGCAGCAGCTCGTGCGGGACGTGCGCGGCGGCCTCGTCCTTCTTGCCGTCGAGGTAGAGGTTCTGGATCAGCTCCGCCTCCTTCTCGTAGCCGTAGCGGCGGGCGAGGTCGTTGTAGAAGTTCTTGCCCCGGGCACCCATCCCGCCGATGTAGAGGGCGGCCATCGGGCGGCCCAGCTCCAGCCAGCCGGACACGTCGTCGCCGATGGCCAGCGTCGCCTGGGCGATCACGTCCAGCTCGCCCAGGGACTCCTCGCGCCTGGCCCGGCCCGCCGCGAGGGACGCCCCCCACACGTCGGCGGCCTTCTCCGGAAGGTAGAAGATCGGCTCCCAGCCCTCGGCCAGCTCGGCGGCGAGCTCGACGTTCTTCGGGCCGATGGCGGCGATCACGATGGGGATGCGGTCGCGGACCGGGTGGTTGACGAGCTTCAGGGGCTTGCCGAGACCGGTGCCCTGGTCCGCCGGGAGCGGGACGGTGTAGTGCCGGCCCTCGTAGGTCAGGCGCTCGCGTCTCCAGACCCGGCGGCAGATCTCCACGACCTCGCGGGTGCGGCCGAGCGGCGCGGTGTACGGCACGCCGTGGAAGCCCTCGATGACCTGAGGTCCCGAGGCGCCCAGGCCCAGGGTGAAACGGCCGTCGGAGACGTAGTCGAGGCCCGCGGCCGTCATCGCGAGCAGCGCGGGGGTGCGGGAGTAGATCGGCAGGATGCCGGAGGCGATCTGCAGCCGCTCGGTCCTCGCCGCGATGTAGCCCAGCTGGCTGACCGCGTCGAAAGTGTACGCCTCGGCGACGAAGACGATGTCGAGACCGGCCTTCTCGTAGTCGGCCAGCTCGGCCACCGTCTCCTTGAAGCCCCCCGAGTAGTTCAGGGCCATACCGATACGCATGGTGGGACCGTCCTTCCGCGCACACCGACGAAACCGAATTTTATTCCACTGTTCTGAGGGCAAAGGGTATCGACTCACCACTGAACCACCAACCCCGCGCCACCGCCGCGGGGCCGGTAGCCTACGGGGCCGGGGCCTGAAACCCCGGCAGGGGCGGACGAGGAGGACGAGCTGAGGCGATCGATCGTCGTCGTGGCGGGAATGGTGGCCCTGACGCTCGGAGGGCATCGGCTCCTCCCCGAACTCGGCGGTTTCACCCCCGTGCTGGAGAGCCTGCTGCCCTGGCTGGGCGTCGCGGTGCCGATCCTGCTGGTCGCCGCCCTGGCGACCCGTTCGTGGCAGGTGATCCTCGCGGTGTTGCTCCCGGCGACCGTGTGGGGCGTCATGTTCGGCCCGGCGCTGCTGCGCACCCCGCCCGGCGGGCCGAGCGACGTGTCGGTGGCCACGCTGAACGTGGGTGCGACCAACGCCGAGTCGGCGGAGGCCGCGCGGATCGTCGCCGCGGGCCGCGACCTCGTCGCGGTCCAGGAGCTGACCCCGGGCGGCCCGGCGGCGGTGGTCCTCAACGAGCGCTTCCCGCACCGTTACCGGATCGCCACGGTCGGGCTGTGGAGCCGGTTCCCGATCGTCGAGTCACGCAAGGTCGACATCGGCCTCGACTGGGCGCGGGCGCTGCGGGCGGTGGTCAGGACCCCCAAGGGGAACCTCACCGTCTACGTCATGCACCTCGCCTCCGCCCGGCCCGGCCAGACCGCGCAGCGGGACGAGACCCTCGCGCACGCGCGCGACATGGTCAACGGGGACGACAGCGAGCGGCTGCTGCTGCTCGGCGACCTCAACACCGCCACCACCGACCGCAAGCGCTCCGACCTGGTGCCGCCGTTGTCGGACGCCCAGCAGGAGGCCGGCAGCGGGTTCGGCTTCACCTGGCCGTCGTCCTTCCCGGTCACCCGGCCCGACCACATCCTCTACCGCGGTCTGACCGCCACCAGCGCCGGTGTGGAGTACGCCCCGGGCAGCGACCACCGGGCCGCCGTCGCCTCGCTGCGCTTCTGACCCCATGCGGATCGCCTCGCCGCGCCAGCGGCCCCGCGCGGCCCGCACCTGGCCCGCCCCTCGGCGGCCGTTCGGGCGGGCGGGTCCGCGAGCGCCGCGCCGGTCGTTCAGGCGGGCGGAGGCCGAGGCGCCCGCGCCGCAGGCGCCTCGGCCGGCGCCCGCAGCGCGGCCAGGTCGGCCGGGGTGTCGATGTCGGCCGGATCGCCGGCGTCGTCGCAGGGCACCGGGACGACCAGCCCGGGGTTCGCCCTCAGGAACGGCCGGGCGCCCGTGTCGCCGGCCGCCAGGCGGGCGACCTCCGCGAAGTGCTCCCTGGCGATCAGCACCGGGTTGCGCCGTCGTCCGCCGTAGGTGGCGACGGCGACCGAGGCGCCCTCCCCCGCCGCCCGGATGAGGCGCCGCACCGCCTCCGGCCCGACGAGCGGCTGGTCCACCAGGGCGATCACCACGTACTCGGCGGCGGCGGGGAGCGCCTCCAGGCCGGCCCGGAGCGAGGACCCCATCCCGGAGGCCCACTCCGGGTTGCGCACGGTCACCGCCCCCGGCACCGGGGCGACGGCCGCACCCAGCACCACGACCACCGGCCGGCAGCCGCCCGCGCGAAGCACCCGGACCCCCCGGTCGACCAGCCGCTCGCCGTGGAAGTCCACCAGCGCCTTGGGGGTGCCGAGCCGGGAGCCGGATCCGGCGGCCAGCAGCAGTCCGGACGTGGCCGGTGCGACGGCCTCCTCCCGGACCGCCCCGGCGTCGTCGCCCGCGGTCACGGAGCCCGCCCCTCCCCGTGGATCCGGCCGGGGACGTCACTGAGCGGCCGTCCCGAACCGCCCCAGCGCAGCTGGATCAGCTCGGCGGCGATGGAGACCGCCGTCTCCTCGGGCGTCCGCGCTCCCAGATCGAGGCCGATCGGGGAGCGCAGCCTCTTCAGCTCGGCCTCCGCCAGCCCCGCCCGCGCGAGCCGGGCCAGCCGGTCCTCGTGGGTGCGGCGTGAGCCCATCGCGCCGACGTAGCCCGCTGGGGTGCGCAGGGCCACCTCGAGCAGGGGGACGTCGAACTTGGGGTCGTGGGTGAGTACGCAGATCACGGTCCGCTCGTCCACCGCGACCGAGGTGAGGTAGTCGTGCGGCCACCTGACGACCACCTCGTCGGCCTCGGGGAAGCGCTTGGCCGTGGCGAACACCGGCCGGGCGTCGCAGACGACCACGTGGTAGCCGAGGAACTTGCCGATCCTGGCCACCGCGGCGGCGAAGTCGATCGCGCCGAAGACCAGCATCCGGGGCGGCGGTGCGAAGGAGTGGACGAAGACCGCCAGCTCGTCGAGGCGCCGCTCACCCCGCGCTCCGTACCTGCGGATCCCGGTGAGCCCCTGGGCGAGCATGCCCCGGACGTCGTCGTCGACGGCCTCGTCCAGCCGGGCCACGCCGAGCGAGCCCGCGGAGCGGTCCGGCCAGACCACCCGGCGGGCGCCCACCACGCCCGGTCCGGACAGCACGGTCGCCACCGCCACCGGCTCGTGCTCCGCCACCGCGGCGGCGACCGCCCCCAGCTGCGGGAAGGTCTTCCTGGAGACCGGCTCGACGAAGACGTCCAGGATGCCTCCGCAGGTCAGCCCGACGGAGAGGGCGTCGTCGTCGCTCACCCCGTACCGTTGCAGGACGGGTGTGCCCGAGGCGACGACCTCGCGGGCCAGCTCGTAGACGGCGCCCTCGACGCAGCCGCCCGAGACGCTTCCCTCGGCCTCCTCGCCGAGCACCGCCATGGACGCCCCGGGCGGGCGGGGAGCGCTGCGGAAGGTGCCGACCACGGTGGCCAGGCCGAAGGTCTCCCCCGCCTCCCACCACCGCATGATCTGCGACAGCACGTCACGCATTACCGCCTCCCAGCAGCCCGGCCAGTTCCTCGAACGCGGCCAGGCTGTGCCCGGCCACGAAGTCGTCGACGTACGGCAGGGCCGCGCGCATGCCGGCGGTGAGCGGCTGGTAGCCCTGCTGCCCCTTGTGCGGGTTCACCCAGATCACCCGGTGGGCCGTGCGCGACAGCCGGGCCATCTGCGCACCCAGCAGCGAGGCGTCGCCCCGTTCCCAGCCGTCGGAGGCGATCACCACGATCGCGCCGCCCGCGTCGCCGCGCGCCAGGAACCGTCTGAGCTCCTCGCCCAGCCGGGTGCCGCCGCTCCAGTCGGGGATGGCCCGGAAGACGGCGCTCATCGCGGTGGACGGGTCGCGGTGGCGCAGCTCGGCGGTGATCCGGGTGAGCCGGGTGCCGGCGCTGAACACCTCGGTGGCGCGGGGCTCGGAGCGCACCAGCGCGTGGGCGAGGCGGAGCAGCGTGTCCGCGTAGGGGCTCATGGAGCCGCTGACGTCGACGAGCAGGACCACCCGGCGCGGCCTGGTGCGGTGCGCGCGGTAGCGGAGCCCGGCGGTCTCCCCGCCCCTGCGCAGGGTCTCGCGGATCGTCGCCCGGCCGTCCAGCCGCCCCCGGCGCGCGGCCCGGAACCGCCGCGACCTGCGCTGCCGCCGTCCCACGCGCATCAGGGCGAGCAGCCGGTGCGCCTCGGCCAGCTCCGGCGCGGTCATCGCGGCCACGTCCCGGGTGCGCAGCACCTCCACCGCGCTCGCGGTCGCCGCGAGCGCCGGGGCCTCGTCGCCGCCGCCCGGGGCACCGGACAGGACGGTGGTGTGCCGGGTGACGGTGATCGCCGGGGGCGTCGTCCGGCCGGCGCGCAGGCCGCCGAAGTAGGCGCGGAAGACCCGGTCGTAGCGGGGCAGGTCGTCGGCCGAGGCGCACAGGGTGAACCTCCCGGCCCAGTAGACGTCGCCGGGACGGGAGGCGTCGAGGTGGGCGAGAGCGCGCAGCATGCTCTGGGTCCGCTCGTGGTCGGCGGGGACCCCGGCGGCGCGCAGGGTCCTGGCGAACCCGGTCATGACGGCGACCAGGTCCCCCGGCCCGGCACCGGAAGGCACCCGGTCCGGGGCCCGCGCGCGCCGGGACGCCTCGCCGGGGGCCCGTTCCCGGCGGGACTCCCCGCCCGGGGCCCGTCCCGTGCGGGACGCCTCGTCCGGCACTCCCCCGTCCGGGGGGCCGTCAGCCGCGGCGGCCACCGAAGAACCCGTTCCCGGCGACCGTCTCGTGGTCCTCGCGGTGCTTGAGCAGGGCACCGAGCGTGGCGGCGGCGACGTCGGGGTTGAGCTCACGCGCGCCGAGGGCCAGCAGCGCCTCGGTCCAGTCGAGGGTCTCCGCGACTCCGGGCGGTTTGATCAGGTCGGCCTCGCGCAACCGCCCGGCCGCCCCGGCCACCTGCTCGGCCAGGATCCGGGAGCACTCGGGGAGGCGCCGGCGCAGGATCGCCACCTCCCGCTCGAAGGAGGGATGCTCCAGCCAGTGGTAGAGGCACCGCCTCTTCAGCGCGTCGTGCACCTCACGGGTGCGGTTGGAGGTCAGCACGACCACCGGCGGCCGGGCGGCCCGGATCGTGCCGAGCTCGGGGACGGAGACCGCGAAGTCCGAGAGCACCTCCAGCAGGATCGCCTCGAACTCCACGTCGGCCCGGTCGACCTCGTCGATGAGCAGCACGGCGGGCTGTGTCTCGATGGCCTTCAGCAGGGGCCTGGCGATCAGGAACCTGCGGTCGTAGACCTCGCCCTCCAACCGGGCGGCGTCGGTGATCCCGGCCGCCTCGGCGGCCTTCAGGTGCAGGAGCTGGCGGGCGAAGTCCCAGTCGTAGAGCGCCTGGGACGCGTCAAGACCCTCGTAGCACTGCAACCGGATCAGCGGGGCCTCCAGCACCGCGGCCAGGGTCCTGGCCAGCTCGGTCTTGCCGACGCCCGCCTCGCCCTCCAGCAGCAACGGGCGGCCCATCCGCAGCGCGAGGAAGGCCACGGTGGCCAGTCCCTCGTCGGCCAGGTACGAATGCTCGCCGAGCAGCTCCGCCAGCCGCGCGGGCGACTCCACATCGGATGCGTCGATTGTCCGCCTCACCACCATCTCAGGCTACGCCCGGCGGGCACCCGCCCGCCTGACCGCGGCATGACGACCGCGGATCCGCCGGAGCCGATGCGACCTGCCGGCCGTGGATCTGGCGGATCCGACGCGACCCGGCGACCGTACCGGGGCACCCGGCCGAACGCCGCGTACGGGAACCACCTGGACGATACGGGAGACGGGGGCCGGCACGCGTATTCTCACCCCCTGTGAAGAACCTCCTGGGGCAGATCAACACGCCGTCGCGAGTGGTGGTGTTCGCGTTCATGGCGGTGGTCCTCATCGGGACGGGGCTGCTGTCGCTCCCGATCGCGATCGAGGGCGAACGGGCCTCGTTGACGTCCGCCCTGTTCACCGCGACGTCGGCGGTGTGCGTGACGGGACTCGCGGTGCACGACACCGCGAGTCACTGGTCGGTCTTCGGCGAGCTGGTGATCCTGGTGCTGATGCAGGTCGGCGGGTTCGGGATCATGACGCTGTCCTCGATCCTCGCGCTGATCGTCTCAGGGAAGCTGGGGCTGCGCGCCCGGCTCAACACGCAGGCCGAGACGAAGACCCTGGGGCCGGGCGACGTGCGCCAGGTGATCACCGGCGTCGCCAAGGTCGCGCTGGTGGCCGAGACGCTGACCGCGGCGGTGCTCACCGTCCGCTTCGTCACCGGGTACGGCGAGCCGGTCGGCCGTGCCCTCTACTACGGGGTCTTCCACGCCGTCTCGGCTTTCACCAACGCCGGGTTCGCGCTCTGGCCGGACGGCCTGATGCGGTTCGTCACCGACCCGTGGATCTGCCTGCCTCTCGCGCTGGCGGTGGTCGCCGGAGGGCTGGGCTTCCCCGTCTACGCCGTGCTCCGGGAGAACTGGCGCCGTCCGAAGCGCTGGAGCCTGCACACGAAGATCACGTTGGGGATGACCGCCATCCTGCTGGCCGGCGGGACCCTGGCCATCACCGGCATCGAGTGGAACAATCCAGGTACCCTGGGGCCGCTCTCCCCCGGGCTGCGGATCATGGCCGGGTTCTTCCACACCACGATGACCCGCAGCGGCGGCCTGAACTCGGTCGACATCTCCCAGATGAATGAGAACTCCTGGCTGGTCAGCGACATGCTGATGTTCATCGGCGCGGGCAGCGCGAGCACCGGGGGCGGCATCAAGGTGACGACGTTCGCGCTCCTCGGTTTCGTGATCATGGCCGAGCTGCGCGGTGAGCCGGACGTCTCGGCGGGCCGCCGCCGCATCCCCGAGCACCTCCAGCGCCAGGCGCTCACCATCGCCCTGCTGAGTGTGGCCTTCATCGCGCTGGGCACCTTCGTCATGATGATGGTGACCCCGTTCAAGCTCGACCGCGTGCTGTTCGAGGTGATCTCGGCCTTCGCCACGGTCGGGCTGTCGACCGGGATCACCGCGGACGTCGGCACGGCCGGGCACCTGGTTCTGACCGCGCTGATGTTCGTCGGTAGGCTCGGCCCGGTGACCCTGGGCGCCGCGCTCGCGCTGCACGCGCAGACCCGTAGATTCCGCTATCCGGAGGAGCGTCCCCTCGTTGGCTGACAACAAGTACCGTGCCGACGCGGTCGCGGTGATCGGTCTGGGCCGCTTCGGCGGAGCGCTGGCGATCGAGCTGGTCGGACGCGACATCGAGGTGCTCGGCGTCGACAGCGACTCCCGGATCGTGCAGCAGTTCTCCGGGCAGCTCACCCATGTGGTGTGCGCCGACTCCACCGACCCGGAGGCCCTGACCCAGCTCGGTGTCGCGGAGTTCGGCCGGGCCGTGGTCGGGATCGGCAACGACATCGAGGCGAGCATCCTGACCACCTCGGTCCTGGCCGACCTGGAGGTGCCCGACATCTGGGCCAAGTCGATCAGCCTGCAGCACAGCCGCATCCTGCAGCGGGTCGGCGCCCACCACGTGGTGCAGCCCGAGCACGACATGGGCGAGCGGGTGGCGCACCTGGTCACCGGCCGGATGCTCGACTACCTGGAGGTCGACGAGGGCTACGCCCTGATCAAGACCAAGGCGCCGGGCTGGGCCGACGGCAAGACCCTGGGTGCGCTGGGCATCCGCAAGGAGTACGGGGTCACCGTGGTCGGGATCAAGAAGCCCGGCAGCCGGTTCACCTACGCCACCTCCGAGACGCTGATCCGCAGCGGCGACACCCTGCTCGTGGCGGGTGAGACCGACCAGGCCGAGCGCTTCGCCGAGGAGACCTGAGAAGCCGGGGAGGCTGAGAAGCCAGGGAGGCTGAGAAACCGGGGGCCCGGGGACCGGGCCGGGTCAGCGGGTCTCGTCGGCCTCGCCGCGCTCCCGGATGAGCGCGCGCAGCTCGTGGACCTGGCGCACGGTGCGGCCCTTCTCCGAGCCCTGCAGGCCCACGGCGCCGATCGTGGCGCCGTCGGAGAAGTCGATCTTCGCCCAGGGCTCGCCTTCGACCAGGGTGACGTCGATGACCTCGGGCCACTCGTAGCGGTGCACACGCAGCGGGTTGACCACCGTGACACCCCGCTCGTCCGCCTCCACCCGGCAGCGTCCGAGCAGGTGCAGCACCCAGGCGATCAGACCGCCGAGCGCGACCATCGCCACCCGGTCGGACAGCTTGAACGGCGGCGGCAGGAAGACCGCCATCAGCAGCGCGCCGAGCACGATCACCCCCGCGAAGCCGTACGCGACGGCCCGCCCGTTCCTCGGCCGCCAGACGACGGGCAGCGGGGGCGGAGAGACGCTCTCTGGGCTCACTTGGTGATCACGATCCTTCGGGAAGCCACGGTCACGGCGGCTGCGGACCGGACAGGGTGCCGATGGCAACCTACCGCACGTCCCCGCCGGTCCCGGTACGCACCGGGTGCGGCGGGGAACCCCTCCGCGGTCACGGTGCGCACCGGCGCACACCGGCGCACACCGGCACGGCCTCGGGCACGCGTCGGCACGGTCTCAGGCGCGCAGTTCCCGCAGCAGGAGCGCCGTCTCCAGGGCCGCCACCGTGGCCTCGTACCCCTTGTCCTCGTCGCTGCCGGGCAGGCCCGACCGGTCGAGGGCCTGGTCGAGGGAGTCACAGGTGAGCACCCCGTTGCCGACCGGGACCTCCTCGTCGAGGGAGATCCTGGTCAGGCCGGAGGTGACCGAGTCGCACACGTAGTCGAAGTGCGCGGTCTCCCCCCGGATCACCGCGCCGAGCGCGACGACCGCGTCGCAGCGCCTGGCGAGGGCCTGCGCCACGACCGGGATCTCCAGGGATCCGGCCACCCGGACCACGGTCGCGGTGGCGCCGCTGTCGCCTGCGGCCCGCAGGGCCCGTGCCAGGAGCTGGTCGGTGATCTTCTCGTGCCAGCGCGCGGCGACGATGCCGACGGTCAGACCCCGCGCCTCGACAGCCGTCGCGTCCGGTCGTCCGGTACCGCTCATATGATCAGCTCACTCCGTTCACTCGTGTCGCTCACGCGCTCTGCTCCGGGATGTCGTGGCCGAGCCGCTCGCGCTTGGCCGACAGGTACTTCTCGTTGTGCGGGTTCACCGAGACGGGCATGGGCTCACGGCCGAGCACCTTGACGCCGTAGCCGTCCATGCCGCGCATCTTGGCGGGGTTGTTGGTCAGCAGCCGGACGGACTTCACCCCGAGGTCGGCGAGGATCTGGCCGGCGTTGGAGAACTCCCGGGCGTCGATCGGCAGCCCCAGCTCCAGGTTGGCGTCGACGGTGTCGCTGCCGCGGTCCTGCAGGCTGTAGGCCCGCAGCTTGGCCAGCAACCCGATCCCGCGTCCCTCGTGGCCGCGCAGGTAGACGACCACGCCGCGGCCCTCGGCCGCGATGCGCTCCATCGCGTACTCCAGCTGCACCCCGCAGTCGCACCGCAGCGACCCGAGCACGTCCCCGGTCAGGCACTCGGAGTGCGCCCGCACCATGATGTTCTCCCCGTCCTCGATGTCGCCGAGGACGAGCGCCAGGTGCTCACCGCCGTCCAGGGCACTGGCGTAGCCGTACGCCCGCCACATGCCGTGCCGGTTCGGCAGGCGGGTCTCGGCGACGCGGGTCACCATGCGCTCGGTGCGGCGCCGGTACTCCACGAGCTGCTCGATCGAGACGAGCGCCAGGTCGTGCTCGTCGCAGAACCGGCGCAGCTCGGGCAGGCGCATCATGGTCCCGTCGTCGTTGACGACCTCGGCGAGCACGGCGGCCGGGCTCAGCCCGGCCATCACGGCCAGGTCCACGGACGCCTCGGTGTGGCCGCGCCTGACCAGCACGCCGCCCTCCCGGTAGCGCAGCGGGAACACGTGGCCGGGCCGCACGAGGTCGGACGGCTCGGTCGCCGGGTCGCTCAGGGCACGGATCGTCCTGGACCGGTCCGCCGCCGAGATGCCGGTCGTCACCCCGTCGCGGGCGTCCACGCTGATCGTGTACGCGGTGCGCAGACGCTCCTTGTTGTCGTGGACCATCAGCGGCAGTCCGAGCCGGTCGAGGTCGTCGCCGCGCATGGGCACGCAGACCACGCCGCTGGTGTGCCGGATGGTGAAGGCCAGCAGCTCCGGCGTGGCCTTGGCCGCGGCGAAGATGATGTCGCCCTCGTTCTCCCGGTTCTCGTCGTCGACGACCACGATGGCCCTGCCGTCGCGGATGTCGGCGACGGCCCGCTCGATCGGGTCCAGTTTGATCGGGTCAGGCGTGGTCACACGGCCTCCTTGGGGGTGAGCACGGTCGTCGACCGGTACTCCTTGAGCCAGTTGAAGAATCCGATCAGGACGAGCACGAAGAAGACCCCGTAGACGGCTCCCGAGACGACCAGCCCGGAGCTGAACGCCAGTGGGACGCCCACCAGGTCGACCGCGACCCAGATCAGCCAGAAGTCGACCAGCGCGCGGCCCTGAGCCCAGGTGGCGACGGCGCTGCCGACGAAGATGTAGGCGTCGGCGGCGACCAGGAGGTAGCCCTCCGGCGCCGGGACGCTCGCCCCCCAGGACAGGCCGGTGACGTAGAACAGCACGCCGACCAGCGCGGTTCCGGCCACCATGACGCCGGTGAGCGCGAGCCGCTCCGGGCCCGTCGCGGGACGCACGGCCAGGTCCTGCCCGTCACGGGTGCCGCGCGACCAGCGCCACCAGCCGTAGACGGCCAGCCCGGCGAACATGGCCTGCTTGAGCGCGTTGCCGGTGATCTGCGCGCTGATCGAGGCGACGAACAGCAGGATCGCCCCGGTGAACTGCACGGGCCAGGTCCAGATCGACTTGCGGATCGCCAGCAGCACGGTGGACAGCGCGGCCAGGTTGCCGACCAGGTCGGTCCACAGGACCCGGGTCCCGAGGACCTCGAATCCCGCCTCGGCCCAGTTCACGACCTGTCCTGCCGGCCGGTGAGCGCCCGCGCGTCCGCCTCGCCCGGCAGACCCGCCCCGCCGGAGGCGTCCACCTTGCTGGAGCCGCCCACCTCGCCGGAGGCGTCCGACGCGGCGGAGAGGTCGGCGTGGACGGAGACGCTCACCCGGGTGGAGGCTCCCGCCGGGGCGTACGCGCCGACGAGCTTCTCCACGTGCTTGGCGATCACGTCGACCTCCAGGTTGACCGGGTCGCCGGGGCGCTTGGCGCCCAGGGTGGTCAGGCCCAGGGTGGTCGGGATCAGGCTGACGGTGAAGCCTCCGTCGCCGACCTCGACCACGGTGAGGCTGACGCCGTCCACCGCGATCGAGCCCTTCTCGACCACGTAGCGGTCGAGCTCGGACGGCAGTGAGATCCGGACGAGTTCCCAGTGCTCCCCGGGGTCGCGCGCCAGCACGACGCCGGTGGCGTCGACGTGTCCCTGCACGATGTGGCCGCCCAGACGCTGGTCGGCGCGGACCGCCCGCTCCAGGTTGACCGGGGAGCCCGGACGCAGCGCGCCGAGGCAGCTGCGGTCGAGCGTCTCCTTCATCACGTCGGCGGTGAACACCTCGCCGGTCACGCCGACCACCGTCAGGCAGACGCCGTTGACGGCGATGGAGTCGCCGTGCCCGGCGTCGGCGGTGACCTTCCCGCCGCGGATCGACAGCCGCGCCGCCTCCGGCAGCGGCTCGATCGCGGCGATCTCGCCCAGTTCCTCAACGATTCCGGTGAACATGCACAGCTCCTTCGGGGGTTCTGAACGGGAGCACGGCGCAGGGACGGGAGACACCGGAAACGCCGGGACGGGGAACGTCACGTCCGGCGGGACGGCGGGGAAGGCGGGGGGCGGCGCGGTGTCCGTGGGACGCGTGCCCGGCGACGCGGCGCGTCGGCGCCCGATCAGTCACCCGAGGTCTCCTTCTCGCGAGTAGCTCTGTGCCACCGCGGGCCCCGGGGGGATCGGACAGGTGCGTACACCCGATAAGCGGAGGGTGCCCGAAGGCACTCTCCGCTCGCGCGCTTCCTCCCATCCGGACTTTAACCGTCGGTCCTGGAATTTCACCAGGTCAACCGGCCGATGGATTCGGCCGGGTCGCGGACTGTCACCGCCGGTTCGGACTTTCACCGACCCCGGAGCACGCTGCTCTGTTTCCGGGCGGGTCGCCGAAGCCGGCTCCTCGCCCGTACATCAGTGTGCCATGTCCGGCAAACCACACGACACCCCCCTCCGCCATGTGGACCAAGCGGTCGCTTGATACGGGCTAGGCGGCGTGCCCTTCGGCCACCCGCCGTGCCCTGCGGGCCTCGGGGGCGTAACGGACCTGGGCGGGGATCAGGCCGATGCCGGTCTGCAGCGTCCTGAGCGTCACGGTCGCCCACAGGTCGCCCAGCGGCGTGGCCGGAAGGCCGTACAGCTTGCGGGCCCAGCGCGGCATGGTGGCGAAGGCGAGCAGCGTGACCATGGGGAACATCGGCTTGAGCGGCGTCAGCCGGACCGGGAGCGGCGCGTTGAGCGACTGGCGCAGGGGGTGCGGCACCTCGGGGGCGAAGTAGAGGCGGGGGCGGCACGCCCGGATGTAGTCGTCCATCTCCCCGACCGAGCCGGGGACGTCCTGCGAGCGGAGACCGACGACCTCGGCCGCGCGCCGCCACTCGGCCACGAACCTGTCGGCGTCGGCGTCGGTCAGGACCACGCCCGCCCGCCGGGCGACCGACAGGTAGGAGTCGACCTCGCCGACGTGCACCCACAGCAGCGCGTCGGGGTCGTCGAGCCGGAAACGCTCACCGGTGTCCGGGTCGAGGGCGGTGAGGCTCGCGTGGATCCTCCGGACCCTGGCGCCCGCGCGGGCGACCTCCTCGGTGGTGCCGTAGGTGCGCACGCGCACGAACTCGGTGGTGCGCACGAAGCGGGACCACGCCTCGGCCGGGTCCATGAGCGCCGAGTTCTGCGCGACCCCGCGCATGGCCCGGGGATGCAGGCCCTGCATCAGCAGTGCGCGGAAGCCTCCGACGAGCAGGATGGGCTCCCCCATGACCCGCCACGTCACCGAACCGGGGCCGAAGAGACCGTGATCCATGCGCTCATCCCTCCCGTGAGCACACGATTACCCTACAAGCCGGGTTTGATGCATTCGTCGCAAGCTTGTGACACAAGCAGGACGAGACCCTGACAAGGGTGTCACCGTCGCGTCATGGAAGTGTCACAAATCCGTGAAAATCCATCCATGACCTAATCCATTCTTCCATACAACCCCCCGCAATAGTCAACGGAATTAAAGCTACAAACAGATGGAAGTTGCACAACAAAAATACGACTAGGCTCTAGACCATTGATTTGCCACCGCGTGTTTTGCGATGGTTCCAGGGATCACGCTCAGCCATGCTCGTTGGGGGCTCCCGCACGATGACCATCCCTGCACCAGCCGCGACCACCACCGGGGAGACACCCTCGCCGAAGGCGCCGGTGACGGTCGGCCGTTCCCCCAGTCAGCTGATGTGGCTGCGTTTCCGCCGCGACCGCACCGGCCTCGTCTCCGCCGGGGTGGTGATTTTCTTCCTCCTCGTCGCGATCCTCGCGCCGGTCATCTCCATGCTCTACGGCAAGGACCCGTACACCCTCTACGGGCAGGAGAACCCGGGCCTGCTGAACGACTACGGCTACCCGGTCCTGCCCAACGGGGGCATCAGTTCGGAGTTCTGGTTCGGTATCGAGCCGGGCCTCGGCCGGGACGTCTTCACGCAGCTCGTCTACGGGATCAGGACCTCCCTGGCGATCGCGATGACCGCGACGGTCCTCATCTCGATCATCGGCATCGTCATGGGCATCGTCGCCGGATACGCCGGGGGCAGGACCGACTACTTCATCGGCCGGCTGATCGACATCGTCCTGTCGTTCCCCTCGACGCTGTTCATCATCGCGTTCATCCCGGTGGTGGAGAACCTCTTCGTCAAGCCGGACGAGAACACCCCGATCTGGCTGCGGGTGGTGACCCTCATCGGCCTGCTGACGGCGTTCGGGTGGGCCGGCATCGCCCGGCTGCTGCGCGGCCAGGTGCTCTCCATGCGCGAGCGGGAGTTCGTCGAGGCCGCCAAGGTGACCGGCGCCTCGCCCTCCCGCATCATCTTCAAGGAGCTGCTGCCCAACCTGTGGACGCCGATCCTGATCCAGTCGACGCTGCTGCTGCCCGCGATGGTCACCGCCGAGGCGGCCCTGTCCTTCCTGGGCGTCGGAATGATCGAGCCGATCCCCGACTGGGGCCGCATGTTCCGGCGCGGGACCGAGATCTACATGAACGACATCACCTACCTGATCTTCCCCGGTGTCGCCCTCCTGGTCTTCGTGGTCGCGTTCAACCTGCTCGGTGACTCGATCCGCGACGCCTTCGACCCCAAGCTCAAGCGATAGATCCGAATAGGAGAGAGATGAAAGTGCGCAAGCGGTCAGCAGTGGCCGTTCTCGCCGCAGGCGTCCTCGCGCTGACCAGCGCGTGCGCCGCCGGCAACCAGGGCGCCCCCGCGGCCCCCGGCGGTGGCACCGGTGCCTCCGGTGGCGCCGCGGCGCCGGCCGCTACCTACACCCCCCCGAAGATCACGCTCGGCACCGCCGACGACTCCAAGGGCCCGGCCATCGCGCCGGAGGGCGTCGTCAAGGGCGGCACGGTCACGATGATCGACCGCGACGACATCGGCCACCTCGATCCCGGCCAGAGCTACGTCAACACCATGACGAACTTCGGCCTGCTGGTCCACCGCACCCTGACCGGCTACAAGCGCGTCGCCAAGGGCGACTACAAGCTGGTCGGCGACCTGGCCACCGACGCCGGCACCCCCTCCGACGGCGGCAAGACCTGGACCTTCACCCTCAAGGACGGGGTGAAGTGGGAGGACGGCACGCCGATCACCTCCGACGACGTCAAGTGGACGATCGAGCGGACGTTCGCCCCCTACATCACCCAGGGCCCCACCTACGTCCAGCAGTGGCTGACCGAGGTCGACCACAAGAAGGCATACAAGGGCCCGTACGACGGCAAGCGCCTGGACGCCATCGAGACGCCCGACGACAAGACGATCGTCTTCAAGTTCAAGACGCCGCACGCCGACGCCAACTACGCCTTCGCCATGGGCGGCTACGCCATCGTGCCCAAGGCCAAGGACACCAAGGAACAGTACGACAAGAAGCCCTTCTCCGCCGGGCCGTACGTCATCAAGAGCCACGTGCCCGACAAGTCGATGGAGCTGGAGCGCAACCCGCACTGGGACCCGGCCACCGACCCGATCCGCGGCGCCTACCCCGACAAGTGGCGTCTGGAGTTCGGTCAGGAGGCCCTGCAGATCACCGACCGCCTGATGGCCGACACCGGCCCGGACCAGACGGCGTTCACCTTCTACGCCACCGTCCCGCCGGAGCGGCTCCAGCAGGTGCTCGGCGACGCGTCGCTGGCCCCGCGCCTGATGAAGAGCCCGTCGCCGTACGGCAACTACTACTACTTCAACCTCGACCGGGTGAAGGACATCAAGATCCGCCAGGCCGTCAACCACGCCTGGCCGTCCAAGCAGATCCAGCAGGTCATGGGCGGCCCGGCCGCCGCGGCGCTGCCCACCACGATCCTGAACGAGAACACCACGGTCGGCTACCAGGCCTACGACCTGTTCGGCAAGGACGCCAAGCCCGAAGGTGACATCGAGAAGGCCAAGCAGCTGCTGGCCGAGTCGAGCAACCCGACGCCGACCATCGTCTACGCCTACAACCAGACCCCGGTCCAGGAGCAGGTCACCATCGTGATCAAGAACGCTCTGGAGAAGGCCGGCATCAAGGTCGTGACCAAGCCGCTGGACCGCAAGACCTACTACGACTCCATCGGCAAGGTGAAGAACGACTTCGACCTGTACTGGGGCGGCTGGGGCGCCGACTGGCCGTCGGGCTCGACGGTCATGCCGGTCATCTTCGGCCCGGTCGGCGACGGTGCGCCGAACTACTCGCACCTGAAGGACGAAGAGCTCACCAAGAAGATGAACGACATCATGGCCATGGAGGACCTCGACGCGGCCAATGCGGCGTGGATGGCCCTGGACAAGGAGATCCAGGAGAAGATCACTCCCCTGGTCGTGGCGGAGAACCGGATCGCCAACACGCTCCACGGCTCCAAGGTGGGCGGCGCCGAGATCGACCCGCAGTCGTGGGTCGTCTCGCCGAACACCATCTTCGTGAAGCAGTGACGCCCACGAAAGCGTAGGAGACACCGAAAGGGCCGCGATCCCGTGCGGGGGAGAACCCCTCTCACGGGGTCGCGGCCGGGGCCGGAGAAGGCCCCGCAGCGGTCCCAGCCACCTCGGGAAAACAGGCAATGCTTCCATTCATCATCCGCCGCCTCCTCGGCGCCGCGGTCACCCTTCTGATCATCGCCGCGGTCACGTTCTTCCTCTTCTTCATGGTGCCCGGCGACGTGGCGAGACTCTCCTGCGGCAAGGTCTGCCCGCCCGAGCTGCTGGAGCAGGCGCGGCACAACCTCGGGCTGGACAAGCCCGTGGTCGTCCAGTTCGTGACCTGGCTGGCCGGCATCTTCGTCGGCCGCGACTACGAGGGCCTGGGCCACTGCCCGGCTCCCTGCCTCGGTTACTCCTTCGTCAACCGGGCACCGGTGTTCGAGACGATCCTGGACCGGCTCCCGCTGACCGTCTCGCTCACCATCGGGGCCGCGGTCATCTTCTTCACCTTCGGCGTGGCGACGGGCATCATCGCGGCGCTGCGGCAGGGCAAGCCGCTGGACAAGATCGCCAGCGTGTCGTCCCTGATCGGCGCCTCGGTGCAGATCTACTTCATCGGCACGCTCGCGCTGTACTTCCTCGTCTACCAGAACCAGATATTCGCCCGGCCCAAGTACGTGCCGCTCACCGAGGACCCGATCGCCTGGATGACCGGCCTGCTGCTGCCCTGGCTGGTGCTGTCGATCATCTTCACCGCCAACTACACCCGTATGACGCGTTCGACGATGGTGGAGCAGCTCGGTGAGGACTACGTCCGCACCGCGCGGGCCAAGGGCATGTCGGGCCGCTCGGTCGTGCTGAGGTTCGCCATGCGCGGCACCCTGACACCGATCATCACCATCCTGGGCGTGGACCTCGGCACCCTGATCGGCGGGGCGATCATCACCGAGACGACCTTCGGCCTGCAGGGCCTCGGGCAGCTCTCGATCAGGGCCGTCACCAACTCCGACCTGCCCATGCTGATGGCGACGGTGCTCGTCGCGGCCGGGGCGATCGTCATCTTCAACATCATCGTCGACATCCTGTACGCCGTCATCGACCCCCGCGTGCGGCTGGGCTAGGAGCTTGAAGAAAGTGTCAACTCCGTTCCTCTCGGTCCGTGACCTGACCGTCGACTTCCACACCGAGGACGGCGTCGTCCACGCGGTGAACGGGCTCTCCTTCGACGTGGAGAAGGGCACCACGCTGGGGATCGTGGGCGAGTCCGGGTCGGGCAAGTCGGTGACCAACCTGACCGTGCTGGGCCTGCACAACCCGGAGACCACCAAGATCAGCGGTGAGATCCTGCTGGACGGCCAGCAGCTGATCGGTGCCCCCCGCTCCACCATGGAGAAACTGCGCGGCAACAAGGTCGCGATGATCTTCCAGGACCCGCTGACGGCGCTCTCGCCGTACCACACCATCGGCCGGCAGATCGGCGAGGTCTACCGCAAGCACACCGGCGCCAGCCGGGAGAAGGCCAGGCAGCGCGCGATCGAGATGCTGACGCGGGTCGGCATCCCCCAGCCGAAGCTGCGGGTGGACGACTACCCGCACCAGTTCTCCGGCGGCATGCGGCAGCGCGCGATGATCGCGATGGCCCTGGTGTGCGACCCCGACCTGCTGATCGCCGACGAGCCGACCACCGCCCTGGACGTGACCGTGCAGGCCCAGATCCTGGACCTGCTCAAGGATCTCCAGGACCAGACCGGCACCTCGATCATCCTGATCACCCACGACCTCGGCGTGGTCGCCAACACCGCGCACAACGTACTGGTGATGTACGCCGGGCGGGCGGTGGAGCGCGGCACGGTCAGGGAGGTGCTGCATGAGCCCCGCCACCCCTACACCTGGGGACTGCTGGCCTCGATGCCCAGCCTGGGCTCCTCGGTGGACGTGCCGCTCCAGCCGGTCCGCGGCACCCCGCCGAGCCTGATCAACATCCCGGCCGGCTGCCCGTTCCACCCCCGCTGCGACTACATGCAGCTGGCCGGTCCGGAGATCTGCCGGACCGAGCGGCCCGAACTGTCCCCGCACCGCGGCCACGGCGACGCGTGCTACCTGACCCTCGCCCAGAAGAGGGAGATCCACAAGTGAGCGAGACAACCGGCGAGGCCCGCGGCGAGGCGCTGCTGGAGCTGTCCGGGCTGGAGAAGCACTTCCCCGTCATGGGCGGCTTCGTCATCAAGCGGCAGGTCGGCCGGGTTCACGCGGTCGACGGCGTCGACCTGACGGTGCACGCCGGTGAGACGCTGGGCCTGGTCGGCGAGTCGGGCTGCGGCAAGTCCACCACCGGCCGGCTGGCCGCCCGGCTGCTGGAGCCCAGCGGCGGCAGCATCCGCTACCGGGGGCAGGAGATCGGCCACGCCGGCCGCAGGGAGCTCAAGCCCATCCGGGCCGAGATCCAGATGATCTTCCAGGACCCGTACTCCTCGCTCAACCCCCGCCACACCGTGGGCAGCATCATCAGTGGCCCCATGGAGATCAACGGCATCAACCCGCCGGGCGGCCGGGACAAGCGGGTCCGGGAACTCCTGGAGATCGTCGGCCTCAACCCCGAGCACTACAACCGGTTCCCGCACGAGTTCTCCGGCGGCCAGCGGCAACGCATCGGGGTGGCGCGCGCGCTCTCCCTCAACCCGAAGCTGATCATCGCCGACGAGCCGGTCTCCGCCCTGGACGTCTCCATCCAGGCGCAGGTCATCAACCTGCTGCAGGACCTCCAGCGGGACCTGGGCATCGCGTTCCTGTTCATCGCGCACGACCTGGCGGTGGTCAGGCACTTCTCGCAGCGGGTCGCGGTCATGTACCTCGGCAAGATCGTCGAGATCGCCGACCGGACCTCCCTGTACGAGCGTCCCCGCCACCCGTACACGCACGCGCTGCTGTCGGCGGTGCCGGAGGTGCTGGAGGACGAGCGGCCGCGCGAGCGCATCCGCCTGGCCGGGGACGTCCCCTCCCCCGTCAACCCGCCGTCCGGCTGCCGCTTCCGTACCCGCTGCTGGAAGGCGCAGGAGAAGTGCGCGCAGGAGGAGCCGCCCCTGGTGTGGCTGGAGGGCAACGCCGAGGGGCACCTGACCGCCTGCCACTTCCCCGAGGAGCCCACCGTGCACGGCCATGACGTGGTGCTGGACCCGGCTCTGCGAGCCGATCCGTCGCACCCGCAGACGGATGCGGTGTCCGAGACGGGGCCTCTCAAGGGGTCCGTCAAGAAGCCTCTCGGATAGGCGCTCCGGCCCGCCGGGCGTGCCGTCCCCGGACGTCGCCGGCGGCGGGGCGTGATCGACGGCGAAGACCTCCGACGCGGTGAAGGTGCCCGAGGCTCCACACCGCACGGAGGTCTTCGCGTTTCACCGTGACGCCCGCCCTGGAACTCAGGGGACACCCGCCGTGGGACTCACCGTGACGCCCGCCCTGGGACGCCCGCCCGGGCCGTCAGCCGCCGGCCAGCGCGCGCAGGGCGTCGACCGCACCGGCCGGGTCGTCCGTGCCGTAGACGGCGTTGCCGGCCACGAAGACGTCCGCGCCGGCCTCGGCGCACCGCTCGATCGTCCCGACGGCGATGCCGCCGTCCACCTGGAGCCACACCTGGCCGCCGTGCCTGCCGATGAGCTCACGAGCCCGGCGGATCTTGGGCAGCACGAGGTCGAGGAACTTCTGCCCGCCGAAACCGGGGTCGACGGTCATCAGCAGGAGCATGTCGACCTCGCCGAGCAGGTCCTCGTACGGCTCGACGGGGGTGGCCGGGTTCAGCGCGAGCCCCGCCCTGGCGCCGGCGCCGCGGATCTGCCGCAGCGTGCGCACCGCGGCCTTGGCCGCCTCGGCGTGGATGGTCACGCTGCCCGCCCCCGCCTCGGCGTAGGCCGGGGCCCACCGGTCGGGATCCTCGATCATGAGGTGGCAGTCGAGCGGCGTCGAGGTCGCTTTGAGCAGGGACTCGACGACCGGCAGGCCGAGGGTCAGGTTGGGCACGAAGTGGTTGTCCATGACGTCCACGTGCAGCCAGTCGGCGTTGGGCACCGCCGCCGCCGCCTCCGCGAGACGGGCGAAGTCGGCGGACAGGATGCTGGGCGAGATCTGTACGGCCATGATTGGCAGATTCTACGAGGCGCGCCGGCACCTCCGGTCACCGGTGGGTCCGCCGGGGGCGCCGCCGCGTTCACCGGGGGCGGTGCGCTCACCGGGACGCCCCGGACCGGATGGCCGGGGCGTCCCGGTGAGCGCTCAGCGGCGGCGCAGCAGCGCCAGGAACATGGCGTCGGTGCCGTGGCGGTGCGGCCAGAACTGCGCGTACGGCCCGTCGCCCAGGCCCTCGACCTCGGGGAGATAGGCGCGGGCGTCCAGCGTCTCGACGTCGTCCCGGCGGCGCAGCAGGTCTCCGACCACGGTGACGGTCTCGGCCAGGTGCGGCGAGCAGGTCACGTACGCCACGACGCCGCCGGGCCGGACGGAGTCGACGGCGGAGCCCAGCAGGTCGCGCTGGAGCCGGCCCAGCTCCGCCAGGCTCCTCGGGTCGCGGCGCCAGCGCGCCTCGGGACGGCGGCGCAGCGCTCCCAGCCCGGTGCAGGGGGCATCCAGCATGACGCGGTCGAACGCCCCGGGCCGCCAGGCGGGCACGGTGCCGTCGGCGGTGATCACCGCCGCCTGGCGGGTGGTCCGCCACACCAGCCGGGCCCGGTGATACTGCACCTCGGCGGCGACCAGGTGCGCGCCGCCGCCGAAGGCGGCCGGACCGGCCGCCCCGGGAGCGGAGCCCGGCCGCGCGGACGCGCCGGAGGCCGCCGGGACGCCCGCGGGGTCCCCGTGGATCGCGATGGCGTCGAGCAGGCCGGCCTTGCCGCCCGGACCGGCGCACATGTCGAGCCAGCGGGAGTCGCGGCCCGGGACCGGGACGCGCGTCAGAGCCAGGGCCACGAGCTGGCTGGCCTCGTCCTGGACGGCGGCCCGCGACTCGGCCACGGCGAGGACCGCCGCGGGGTCGCCCTCGGCGAGATAGGCCCCGTAGGGGGAGTACGCGGCCGGTTCGGCACCGGAGGCCACGAGCTCCTCGACCGTCGACCGGCCGGGACGGGCGACCAGGGCCACCCGGGGACGCTCGTTGTCGGCCGCGAGCAGCGCGGCGGTCTCGTCCGCGTCGCCGCCCACGGCGTCGCGCAGCGCGTCGACGATCCACCGGGGGTGGCTGTGGGCCACGGCCAGATGGCCGACCGGGTCGGCGGCCGGGTCGGGGGCGACGATCGCCAGCCACTGCTCCAGGGACCGGGTGGAGACCTTGCGCAGCACGGCGTTGGCGTACTTCGACGCCCCGGCGCCCACCCGCAGCCGCACCAGGTCGACCGTCGTGCCGACGGCGGCGTGCGGGGGGATCCGGGTCTTGAGGAGCTGGTGCACACCCAGGCGGATGGCGTCGAGCAGCGGCGGATCGATGTCCTCCGGTGCCCGGTCGCTGCATGCGGCGACGACCTCGTCGTAGGTGCCGAGACCGCGCAGGGTGCCGTAGGCCAGCTCGGTGGCCAGGCCCGCGTCGCGCCCGGACAGGCGGCGTTCACGCAGCAGCGTGGGCATCAGCAGGTTGGCGTAGGCGTCACGCTCGTCGACGGCGCGCAGCAGGTCGTAGGCGGCGTTGCGCGCCTCGTCACGGACCGGCCTGGCCGGACGCGTACCCCGGCCGCCCGGCCGCCCGGCGCCTCCGCCCTGCGGACGTGGAGCGCCGCCGCGTCGCCCGGAGCCCTGACCCCCGCGACCACCGGAACCCTGCCCTCCGAAGCCCTGCCCCCCGGAAGCCGCGCCTGCGGACCCCTTACCGCCGGCCCCCTGGCCGCCACGCCCGCCGGAGCCCTGACCGCCCCGGCCGCGTGCGCGGCCGCCTGAGCCGTGATCGCCGCCGCGCGCAGCGCCGCCGCCCTTACCCCCGCTGTTCATGATCTCTACGCCAGCCGATCCTCGTCGCCGGGCCGCACACCGCGGGCCCACTCCACCGCCTGCATCAGGCGCTTGCCCTGCGGCTGCACCTCGCCCAGCTCGACCGGGTGGGTGGCGGTGCCGACCAGGACGGAGTGCTTGGACGCCGCGATCCGGCCGGGGGCCAGGGCGGGGGCGTCCGGGACGGGACGCACCGGGCCGAGCTTGACCCGCGTGCCGCGGAACCCGGTCCACGCACCCGGGGCCGGGGTGCAGGCCCGGATGAGACGGTCGACCCGCATGGCGGGCGCCGCCCAGTCGACCCGGGCGTCGTCGACACCGATCTTGGGGGCGAGGCTCACGCCGTCCGCGGGCTGCGGCACGGCCTCCAGCTTGCCGTCCTCGATCCCGTCGAGGGTCGCCAGCAGCAGCTCCGCGCCGGACTCGGCGAGGCGGGCCAGCAGCTCGCCGCTGGTGTCGGCGGGCCGGACCTCCTCGGTGACCACACCGTAGACCGGGCCCGCGTCCAGCTCCCTGACGATCCGGAAGGTGGACGCGCCGGTGATCTCGTCGCCGTGCAGCACGGCGTGCTGCACGGGAGCCGCGCCGCGCCAGGCGGGCAGCAGCGAGAAGTGGAGGTTGACCCAGCCGTGCCGGGGGACGTCGAGGGCGGCCTGCGGCAGGAGCGCGCCGTAGGCGACCACCGGGCAGCAGTCGGGGCCGATCTCCCGCAGCCGCTCCAGGAAGGCGGGGTCACCGGCCTTCTGCGGCCGGAGCACCTCGACGCCCGCCTCCTCGGCGAGCTCGGCGACGGGGCTCGGGTGAACCCTCCGGCCCCTGCCCGACTGGGCGTCCGGCCGGGTGACGACGGCGACGACGTCATGACGGGGCGAGTCGAGCAGGGCCCGCAGCGACGGCAGGGCGGTGTCCGGGGTTCCGGCGAAGACCAGGCGCACGTTTCCTACAGAGCCTTCCCTTGGGTGGCGTGCGGGGAGAACTTGAACGTGGGGGCCGACAGCCCGCTCCACTCGGCCTCGCGGATCGCCTTCATCGCGATCTTGCGCTGCCGGGGGTCCATCCGGTCGATGAACAGCACACCGTCGAGGTGGTCGGTCTCGTGCTGGAAGCAGCGGGCCATCAGGTCGGTGCCCTCCAGGGTCACCGGCTCGCCGTGCATGTTGAAGCCGGTGGCCACGGCGCGCACCGCCCGCGGCGTGGGGAACGACAGGCCGGGGAAGGACAGGCAGCCCTCCTCGCCCTCCTCGTCCGCCTCGTCGGACAGGTCGAGGTTGGGGTTGATCAGATGCCCGAGCTGGTCGTCGACGTAGTAGGTGAAGACCCGCAGCCCGACCCCGATCTGCGGCGCGGCCAGCCCGGCTCCGGGGGCGTCCATCATCGTGTCGGTGAGGTCCTTGACGAGCCTGCGCAGCTCCTTGTCGAAGTCTTTCACCGGATCGGCGGGGGTGCGCAGCACCGGGTCGCCGAAGAGGCGGATGGGCTTGACGGCCAACGAGGATCTCCTCACGCTCACGGGGGGATTCACCAAGTCTAAGGGCCCTGCCCGCCTCCCTCGGGCGTGCCGGGACGAAAGCGGCCTAGCGGGAACGGGCCTTCATCGCGGCCTTGCGGGCCGACTTGGCCACCGCGGCGTTGGCGTGGTGCGCACCCAGCATGTCGAGGACGGTGATCGTGTCGGGGTGGTCGGCCAGGGCCATCTCCTCGACGACGCGGACCAGGTCCTCGCCGGGTTCGAGCGCGTCGAACTCGCATATCGCCTCGGAGACGTCGCCGCGCTCCAGCATGGCGGCGAGCGCGTCGACCGCGAGCCAGGTGTTGTCGGCGGGCGTGAGGGCCGGCGCGGGCAGGTCGCGGATGTGCAGCCAGGAGGCGGCGTAACGCCACATGGCCGGCTCGGCGAGGGCCTCCCGCAGCGGGGCCTCGGCCTCGGGGCCGAGTTCCTCCAGGATGGAGCCCGCGGTGCCGCGCCGGCCCGCGGTGCCGGAGGCGGCGATCTTGACCAGTTCGCGGGCGGCGGCCTCGGGGTGGCGGGACTCCAGCCACACCGTGACGGCGCTGGGGGCGGCGGAGCCCGCCAGGATCGCCTCGACCAGCTCGTCCGCGCACATGCCGGCGAACACCGCGACCTCGGCGCCGGTCGGCGCGTCGTGGCCCTCGCGCAGCAGGTCCTGCCGGACGGCCCACACGCCGAGCGGGGTGAGCCGGGGCCATCCCGCGGGCGACCGCTCGACGAGCCCGCAGTAGCCCAGGAGCGACAGCGCCGCCTCCAGCTGCCCGGGCAGCGCGGCGGCCAGCGCCCGCATCTCGGCCGGGCGGGCCTGGCAGGCCACCTCGTGCGACTGCAGGACGCCCTTGACGAGGGTGGCGGCGGACAGGCCGTCACGCACGGCGTACAGTGTGGCGAGCATCTCGGCCAGATGGTCGTCGATCACCCGCGACCCGGTCAGGTCCTCGTCGGCGCGGTCGAGGACGTCCATGACCACGCCGTCCCAGAACTCCAGCAGCACCGGGTGCGGCAGGTCCGGCGAGGGCTCGAACGGGCCGCGGGTGACCGTGCCCCGGGAGATGCGCAGCATCCCGGTGTTGACCGCGACCACCCAGAGCAGGTGGAGCCGGGCCGGGCCGGGCAGAGCGAGCTCGGAGCACGGCAGGAACGGGTCGGGCAGCAGCCCCTCCGGGGTGACCCGGCGGGTGCCGGTCCAGTCGGCCAGCCGTCGCGCGTCGAGCACCAGCGGGACCCGGAGCACGGCCCGCGCGAGCTCGGCCTCGGGGGCCGGCTCGACCGGCGGGAAGCTCAGCGCGTCGCCGCGGCGCGGGGGGCGGGCGTGGCCGCCGCCGGCGGGGACGGTGTGGTCGAGAACGGCCGCCCGCAGCTCACGGGGTGCCGCTCCCAGCTCGTCGACCAGCCTGCGGAGCTCGTCGAGGTCGAAGACGTTGCCGCTGTTCCCGCTCTTTGCCACCCGTGAAACTTACTGCACTCACGCCCCACGCATACACGGCTCAGCCGATGGCGCGGGAACGTGCCTTGAAAGCCGCCTTGCGGGCGGCCTTGGCCACGTTGTGGTCCCGCAGGGAGCGGCCGAGCAGTTCGAGCACGTCGACGACCTCGGGGTGGTCGACCCGCCACATCTCCTCGATGAGGTGGGCCGGGGGGCCGGAGGCCGACATGTTCTCGGCGAACGTCTCGGGGTCGTCCTCGGCGGCGGGGATGGCCAGGGCGAGCATGTCGACGCTCATCCAGAGCACCTCCTCCTGGGTGAGCGCCGGGGCGGACAGGCCGCGGGAGGTCAGCCAGTGGACGGCGTGCGGACGCAGCTCGGCGTCGCCCAGGAAGGCTCGCACCGCCGTCTCGGCCTCGGGGCCGAGACGGTCGACGATCGTCACCGCGACCCCCCGGGCGACCGACGGCGCCCCGGAGACCGCACCCAGCAGCTCGGCCGCGGCCTGGAGCGGCGTCCGGTTGGCCAGCCACGCCCGGATGTCGGTCTCGGCGGCCTCGGCGGGCATCCCGGAGAGCAGGCCCTCGATCAGCTCGGAGGCGTCCGCCGCGGCCAGGTCGGGCGCCTCCGGCGCCTCCATGCCCAGGCCCGTGTACAGGCTCCGCAGGCCCCACACGGCCAGCGGGGTGAGCTCCAGGACCTCCTCGCCCGGCTCGACGAGGCCGCAGTAGGCCAGCCGCCGTACCGCCTCGGGGACGTCGATCCCGCCGTCGTCGACCAGACCGATCTCCTCCAGGTAGTCGCCCACGAGGGAGACCGGCACCGGCGCCTGGAGCCGGTAGAGCATGTCGCACAGGCCGTAGAGCTCCTCGTCGAGGGAGACGTCGCCGGTCACGGCGCCGCCGGTGTCCTTCTCGACGACGAACTCGACCGCGGCGGCCCAGACCTCGAGCGGGTCGAACCCGTCGCCGTCGAAGACCGCGGTGCCCTGGACCTCGACCAGGCCGGTGTGGACCGCCAGCCTCCACAGCAGCCCGGGGTCGGCCACGCCGAGCTGGGCGGTCGCCTCGGCGGCGTCGCGGACCCTGAGCCGGCCCTTGACGGTCGGGGTGCGGCCCCCGGCGAGCATCCACTGGACCAACCGGCGGGCGTCGGTCAGCAGGGGCACCCGGGCGGCGTCGCGGGCGAGCGTCTCGGGCGGGGCGAGCCGGACCGCGGGCAGCGGCGAGCAGCCGGGACAGTCGCACTCCTCGGCGACGGGCCGCTCGTCCGCGCCGGAGACCGACAGGCCGGAGACCGGCAGGACGACGCCCTTCTCCAGCGCGTCGGCGCCCATGGCGCTGAACAGGCTCTTGGCCATGCCGAACCGGGAGGTGTCGGCCAGGGCGATCGGCATCTCGGGCTCGATGCGGTCCAGGACGCTCCGCATCCGGTTGGCCATCTTGCCGCCGATCTCCTCGGTGTCCAGGAGGAAGTCGACGAGGGTACGGGCCGCGGCGACGGTCTCGGGGGCGCTCTCCGGCGGCGCGATGACCTTGCGCGGATAGATGTTGAGCAGCAGTTCCTCGAAGGCGACCGGGGTGAAGTCACCCAGCTCGTGCACGTCCAGGTAGTCGCTCGCGTAGTCGCAGAGCAACCGGACCTCGTCCACGTCAACGTCCAGGCCTTGCGCACGCCCCCACGCACGCAGGTCGTCTACGGCCCGATTCACCCATTCGATCGACACAGGGGAAAATTAACGGCTTACTGCCAGCACCGCGAATCGGGGAAACAACTCAAATCACATCGAGCGGGTCAATGCATACCTTGACCACGTCCGGGGCCTTGCGCGCCGAGCGCACCCCGGCGGCCCCCTTGAGCGCCGTGGCCAGCGCCGCTCCGGAGCCGCGCGGGATGCGCACCATGGCACGTTCCCGCACGTCGTCGGCGTGCGGCGGGTCCACGGGGACCGGGCCGAGCACCTGGGCGTGGCCCGGAAGCGTCATCTCGGCGAGCATTTCCCTGACTGCGGCGGAAGATCCGGTAAGCGTCGCCATTCTTACCGCCGGGGGGAAACCGAGTTCTGTCCTGTCGGCCAGTTCCCGTTCGGCGTGGGTGACGGGATCCCAGCGCAGCAACGCCTGCACCGCGGGCACCGAGGAGTCGGCCAGCACGACCAGCTCGGCCCGGGGCCGCAGCAGCGCCGCGGCGTTCATCCACCGGCGCAGCGTCTCCTCGGCCGCGCGCAGGTCGGGGCGGCCGAGCAACGCCCAGCCGTCCAGCAGCACCGCCGCGGCGTACCCGCCCTCCGGTACCGGCTCGGCGCCCGGCGTGGCCACCACCAGGGCACGGCCGGCGTCGACCGTGGCGAGCACCCCGTCCTTGCCGGAGGTCCTGACCGGGACGGAGGGGAAGGCTCGCCCCAGTTCCTCCGCCGTGCGCCGGGCGCCGACCACCAGGGCCCGGACCCGGGCCCCGCCGCACGCCGGGCAGCGCCACTCGCCGGCGATCCGGCCGCACCAGCGGCAGTAGGGGACGGCGTGGCCGCCGCGCAGCGCGAACGGCCCGCCGCAGTGCCCGCAGCGCGCGGGGGCCCGGCAGCTCTGGCAGGCGAGGGCGGGCAGGTAGCCCCGCCGGGGGACCTGCACCAGCACCGGGCCGGTGTCGAGACCCGCCCGCAGGGTGCGCCAGGCGAGACTGGGCAGCCTGGCGGCCCTGGCCGCCTCGTCCCTGGCCAGTTCCGAGTCCTGCCCGGCGGGGCGGACCCGCGGGGCCCTGGCCCTGACCGTCTCGCGGGCGGGGGTGATCGGCCCGGCCCAGCCTGCGGCGATGAGCTGGGTGGCCTCCGCCGTGCGGGCGTACCCGCCGATGAGCAGGGCCGCCCGCGCCTGGTGGGCACGCAGGGCGAGGACCTCCCTGGCGTGCGGGTACGGGGCGAGCCGTTCGGCGTGCAGGTCGTCGCCGTCGTCCCAGACGACGGCCAGGCCGAGATCCCGCACCGGGGCGAACGCGGCGCCCCGGGTGCCCGCGACGGCGCGCACCTGCCCCCGGGCCGCCCGCAGCCATCTGCGGTAGCGCTCGGCGGGCCCCAGGTCGGCGGAGAGGGCCACGTGCCCGCCGGGGCCCAGCACGGCGCCGAGCGCCGCGTCGACCAGCGCCAGGTCCTTGCCGTCGGGCACGACCACGAGGGCTCCCCTGCCCGCGCGCAGGGTCTCCCGTACGGCCGCCGCGACCGCCGCGGGCCATCCGGGGCCGTCGGGGCCGGTGCCGGGCAGCGCGGTCCACACGGCCCGCGGGCAGTCGCCGGCGGCCAGCGCCGCGAGGAACGCGGGGCCGTCCGGATACTCCGCCCACGGCCCCGGCGGAGCGACCGGGCCGGGCCCTGCGCTCGCCGGGCCGGGGGCCGTCTCCGGCGTCGCGTCCCGGGCGTCCCGGGCGTCCCGCGGAACCGGGCCGCAGGACGCGACCGCCCCGGCACGGGCGGGGACCGGGCCGGACGGCGAAGCGGCGGGCGGGGTGACGGACGGCGAAGAGGCGGGCGGGGCGACGGTCTCGGCCTCGACCCGGGCGTGCCGGGGCGGGACCGCCAGCCGCAGGATGTCGGCGAGGGTGCCGGCGTAGCGGTCGGCCACGGCGCGGGCCAGCCGGGCGATCTCGGGGGTGAGCACGGGCTCGGCGGAGACGACCCGCTCCAGGCGGGTCAGCGTGCCCTGGTGTTCGGTGGTCTCGGCCCGCTCCAGCAGGAACCCGTCGACGAGCTTGCCCGCGAACCGGACCCGGACCCGGCAGCCCGGCACCGCCTCGGCGTCCAGGGTCGCCGGGACGAGGTAGTCGAACGGCCGGTCGAGGTGCGGCAGGGGGTTGTCGACGGCGACCCGGGCGACCGGGAGCCGGGCGGCGGGCTCCGGAACGCCCTTGGCGGCCCCTGCCGCTCCGGCCGCACCCGGCGTCCCCCTCGCCACCCGGGCCGCTCCCCGCGTCTCCTCGGCCCGCTGGGGGGCTCCCGCGGCCCCCTCCGGCGCCGCCCCGTCGCCGGGTGCGGGACGCTCGCGCACGGCGTCGAGCGGCAGCAGGGCACCGTCGTCCGGGGAGAGGCTGGTGTGGGTCACCCACTTGTCCTACCAGATGCCGGAGACCGCGGACGCGACCCGCGGCCCGCCCGCGGGAGGGCACGGCCCGGCGGCTACCGGCCGGCGAGGTGGCAGGCCGCCAGGTGGCCGGGGCGGGCGACAGGGGCGAGGACCGGCGGCAGCCGGCGGCAGTCCGCCACCGCGACGGGGCAGCGGGGATGGAAGGAGCAGCCCGGGGGCACGTCCACCGGGCTCGGCGGCTCACCCGTCAGGACGATCTCCCGCCGGGTGCCGCGCGAGGCCGGATCGGGCACGGGCGCGGCCGACAGCAGCGCCCGCGTGTAGGGGTGGGCGGCGTGCTCGTACACGTCGGACGCGGAACCGGTCTCGACGACCCTGCCGAGGTACATCACCGCGACCCGGTCGGCGAGGTGCCGCACCACGCCCAGGTCGTGCGCGATGAAGACGTACGCGAGCCGGAACTCCTCGCGCAGCCGCTCCAGCAGGTTGACGATCTGCGCCTGCACCGAGACGTCCAGCGCCGAGACGGGCTCGTCGCAGACCAGCACGTCCGGCCGCAGGGCCAGAGCGCGCGCGATGCCGACCCGCTGCCGCTGGCCGCCGGAGAACTGGTGGGGGAAACGGCCGGAGTGGTCGGGGTTGAGCCCCACCACCTCCAGCAGTTCGCGCACCCGCTCCTCCCGCCGCCCGCGCGGCACGAGGTCGGGGTGGACCTCGTACGGCTCACGGACGATCTCGGCGACGGTCATGCGCGGGTCGAGCGAGCCGTAGGGATCCTGGAAGACGAGCTGGACATGGCGCCGGGCCCGGCGCAGCTCGGACCCGCGCATCCGGTGCAGCGGCATGCCGAGCACCGTCACCTCGCCGGAGCCGGGCCGGTCCAGCGCGGTGAGCACCCTGGCTAGGGTCGACTTGCCGCACCCCGACTCGCCCACGATGCCCAGTGTCTCCCCCCTGGCCAGGGTGAGGCTCACCCCGTCCAGGGCCCGGACCCGGCCGACCACGCGCCGCAGCACCGCGCCCCGGGTGACCGGGAAGTGCCTGACCACGTCGCGCGCCTCCAGCACCGTCTCGGTCACGGCGTCACCCTCTCCCATTCGTGGCAGGCGGTGAGCCTGCCCGGTCCGATCTCGTGCGCCACGGGGACGTGGGCACAGGCCGCCGTGGCGTACCCGCAGCGGGGCCGGAACGCGCACCCGGGAAGCGGCCTGGCCGGGTCGGGCGGGACACCGGGGATCACCTTCAGCCGGCGGCCTCGCAGGTCCGGCCGGGGAACGGCCTCCAGCAGCGCCTCGGTGTACGGGTGGGCGGGGCGGGCGTACACCTCCAGGGCGGTGCCGCGCTCCACCACCCGCCCGGCGTACATGACGGCGACCCGGTCGGCGATGTCGGCGACGACGCCCATGTCGTGGGTGATGAGCACGAGCCCCGTGCCGTGCTCGCGCTGGATCTCCGCCAGCAGGCGGATGATCTGCGCCTGCACGGTCACGTCGAGGGCGGTGGTCGGCTCGTCGGCGATGATCAGCCGCGGCCTGAGCGCGATGGCGAGCGCGATGCCGACGCGCTGGCGCATGCCGCCGGAGAACTGGTGCGGGTAGTCGCCCGCCCGCCGGGCCGCCGAGGGGATGCGCACCGCGTCGAGCGCCGCGACGGCCTCGCGGTGGGCGTCCTTCCTGGACATGCCGCGGTGTGCGCGGAACAGCTCGGCGATCTGGTGGCCGACCGTGAGCACCGGGTTCAGCGCGGACAACGCGTCCTGGAAGACCATGGCGACGACGGTGCCGCGCAGCCGGCGCCTGCCCTCCTCGGGCAGCGCGAGCAGGTCGACGCCGCGCAGCCGCACGGCACCCGCGACCACCCTTCCCCGGGGCGGCCGGACCAGCCCCATGATCGCGCGGGCGGTCACGCTCTTGCCGCTGCCCGACTCGCCCAGCACGGCGAGCGTCTCGCCGGCCTCCACGGTGTAGCCGACGCCGTTGAGCACGCGGACCGCCCCGTGCGGGGCCGCGAACTCCACATGCAGGTCCTCGACGGCGAGCAGGGGCGCCGAGCCGTCGAAACCCGGTGACGATTCCAGCGGGCCCATGGCGCACGCCCTTCCTGTCGGACTTCCTGTCGGTCGCACCGGCGCCTACCGGAGCCGGGGGTCGAAGGCGTCGCGGAGGGCGTCGCCGAGGAGCACGAAGCTGAGCACCGTCACGGTCAGGAAGACCGAGGGGAACAGCAGCAGGTGCGGGGCCGAGGTGAAGTACTGCTGGGCGGTGTTGAGCTGCACCCCCCAGGAGATCGCCGGGGTCTGCAGCCCGACGCCGAGGAAGGTGAGCGCCGACTCCGAGGCGATGACGAGGCCCACGTTGAGGCCGGCCAGGACCGCGACCGGGCCGAAGGAGTTGGGCAGCACGTGGCGGAGCAGGATCCGCGGGGCGCTCGCGCCGATGCCGCGCGCCGCGGCGACGTACTCGGTGCTCGCCGCGGCGAGCACCGAGCCCCGCATGACGCGGGCCAGGACCGGCCAGCCGAACAGGACCAGCACCCCGGCGACCGCGACCTCGTTGTGCACGCTGAGCGTCTGCAGGATGACGATCATCCCGACGAGTGAGGGGAAGCCGAAGAACACGTCCATGACGCGGCTGACGAGGGCGTCCACCCAGCCGCGGAAGTAGCCCGCCAGCAGGCCCAGGACCACGGCGATCGCCAGCATCCCGGCCGTGGCCAGGAGCGCGATGAGCACCGAGGAGCGCGCGCCGTACACGACGTTGCTGTACAGGTCGCAGCCCTGGATGTCGAAGCCGAACGGGTGGCCGGGGGTGGGCGGGAGCCCGCTGTCGGCCAGGTCGCACCGGCGCGGGTCGCCGTGGCCGAACCAGCCGGCGAACGCCGGCGGGAAGGCGGCCATCGCGCAGACCAGCAGCACGAAGACGGCCGGGACGAGGAACGAGGGCCGCCGCCGCAGCCGGCGCCAGGGGCCGGAGCCGGGGCCCGGCCGCTTCACCGGGGACCCGGCCAGGGGCTCGGCCGGGGGCTCAGTCGAGGCGGATGCGGGGGTCGAGGATGCCATAGAGCAGGTCCACCATCAGGTTCACCAGCAGGAAGACGATGACGAGGAGGGTCCCGACACCGACGACGACGGGGCCGTCGTGCTGCGGGACGGCGACGAAGATCTGGTAGCCCAGGCCGGGCAGGTTGAAGATCCCCTCGATCAGGACGGTGCCGCTGAGCAGGTAGCCGAGGCTCACCCCGAGCAGCGACACCACCGGGACCAGCGAGTTGCGCACCACGTGCCACAGGACCACGGTCCGGCGGGGCAGGCCCTTGGCGATCGCGGTGTCGACGTGGTCGGCGCCCAGGTTGTCCAGCACGCTCGTGCGGGTCAGCCGGGCCACCTGCGGCAGCCCGTACAGGGCGAGGACCAGGCCGGGCAGCACGTAGGCGAGCGGCCAGCCCGCCTCCGTGCCCGACACCGGGAGCCAGCCGAGGTTGACGCCCAGCACGATCTGCGCGACGTAGGCGACCACGAAGAACGGCACGCCCATCAGGAAGGTGGTCCCGGCCAGGACCAGCATGTCCGCCGCCCGGCCGCGGCGGACGCCGGCCAGGGTGCCCAGCGGCACCCCGATCACCGCGGTGAACAGCCACGCGGTCAGGCCGAGCTGAAGGGTGACCGGCCAGCTCGCCGCGATGATCTCCGAGACCGGACGCCCGCTGAAGCTGACGCCCAGGTCGCCGCCGAGCAGCCCTCGCAGGTAGAGGCCGTAGCGGATCAGGAGCGGCTCGTCCAGGTGGTACCGCTCGCGCATCGCCTGCGCGAGCGAGGGCGAGACCACCTGGTTCGGGCCGGCCAGGGCCTGGACCGGGTCCCCGGGCAGGGCATAGACCGCGACGTAGATGATGAAGGTGGTCCCGAAGAGGACCGGAACCGCCATGAGCAGCCGGCGGACGATGTACCCACCCACGGGACGACCTCCCTCAGCCGACCGTGACCGCGGAGAGGGCGACCCCGCCGAGGAACTCGGGCTTCACCCCGCCGACCTCCGCCGAGTGCGGCAGGCCGCCGACCGGCCAGAAGAGCGGCGCGAGTGGCAGGCCGCCGAGGGCGTGCCCGGTGGCCCGGCGGGTCAGCCCGACGGCCTCGTCGGGCCCGGCGCCCGCCGCCTCGGCCATCAGGGAGGCGAACTCCTCGTCGGCGTACCCGGTGACGTTGGCGGCCGAGCCCTTGGTGAAGAGCTGGTCGGCCAGCGCGTACAGGTGCGGGTACCCCGCGCCCATGTAGAGCAGCACCGGGCCGTCGATCTTCTTGGCCGTCATGTTGGGGTAGAGCTGGTCGACGGGCTGGGCCTGCGTCGTGACGGCCTCGATGCCGAGGTTGGCACGGAGCTGGTTGCCGATGGCCTCCAGGATCACGGTGTTCAGCGGGTCCTGGTAGGTCCACAGCTTCAGCGGGCCCTTCCAGCCCCCCGCCTCGGCGAGCAGCGTCCTGGCCTTCGCCGGGTCGTACGTGCACGCGGAGCACTCGTCCGCGCCCCCGCCGGGGACGGTCGTCCCGGCCAGGCCGGTGGCGGGCCGGCCGAAGCCCCGCAGCAGCGACTTCACGATCGCCTGCCGGTCCACGGCGTGCGAGAACGCCTGGCGGACCCGGACGTCGGAGAAGCGCTCGTCCCAGAGCGGGAAGCCGAGATACATCAGCGCGGGGAACGGCGCCTGGACGAGGCGGTCCTTGAACTGGGTGGACGCGCTGGTGAGGTTGTTGCCGCTGACCAGGGTGACGTCGATGTTGCCCGCCTGCAGGTCGCGGTAGGCGGCGCCCTCGTCCTGGTAGGACTTCACCTCGATCCGCTCGGCGTTGCCGGGCGTGCCCGCGTACCCGGCGAACCTCTTCAGGCTCACCTTCGTCGCGCCGGTGACGATCCCCTCGCCCTCCATCTGGTACGGACCGTTCCCGATGGGCTTGCGGTCGAAGGCGTCGGCGCCGGTGAGCGCGGCCTTGGGGACCGGTGCGAAGGCCGACTGGGCCAGCACGTACGGCAGCAGTGCCAGCGGCTTGTCGAGGGTGACCTTCAGGGTGTCGGTGCCGGTGACCTCGACCCCGGAGAGGGTCTCGGCCTTGGGTTTCCCCTCGGCGGGGTTCAGGTCCACGTACCCCTTGAAGTTCGCGAACATGTAGTTGTTGGTGTAGGCGTTGGGGCCGTAGGCCGTGGCGTTCCACGAGTCGGCGAAGGACTGGGCGGTGACAGGCTCACCGTTGTGGAACGTCCACCCCTTCTTGATCTTGATGGTCCAGACCTTGTTGTCCTCGGACTCGATCGACTCGGCCACCGCGTTGACGGCCTTGCCGGTCGCCGTGTCGACCTTCGTCAGCGGGGTGTAGATGGCGTAGTCGACGTTCGAGCCGACCGCCTTGCCCGGCAGGAAGTGCGACAGGAAGTAGGTGGTCACGCCCACCGAGTAGGTCTTCTCGCCGGCCGGCGCGGCACCGCCGCCCGCCCCGCCGGAGGCGCCGGAGCAGGCCGCGAGGGTGACGGCCAGGGCTCCGGCGGCGGCCGCGGCCGCCGCCCGGCGGATCCCTCGGGCTCGTGGTGATCGGTCAGACATCTGCTGGCACCTCCATTGGTGCGTGCGGGGAAGGTCCAGATGCGGCAGCTGCCGGGTGACGTGGGGGGGTGTTCCTACGCTCCACCGGGTGAGGGGGCGATCGCCTGGGGTCGAGCGTGCCACAGCGGAGCCGGGCGGTTCATTGTCGGAGAGGTTCAACCGCGCGGTGTCCCTTTGTCTCCCGCAACAGTGGGCCACCGTCCGGTGACTCCCGCGTTTCCGCCGGGTTACCGCAGATCCCTCCGGCTCTGCCGGGTGGCGGCGGACGCGCGGGCCCGGGACGAGGGTCCGGGACCGGCGGGCACAGGGTCAGATGGAGCGGGTGACCGCCGGTCCCGGGGGTCAGATGGAGCGGCGGTGGGTCCAGCGTCCGCCGAGCAGGGTGCCGAGGACGGGCATCCGGCGCAGATCCTCCCCCTCCAGGGCGGCCGGGTCGGACTCGGTGATCATCAGGTCGGCGGGGTCGCCCGGCCGTATCCCGGTCCGCCCCCTGCTCGCCGCGGCCAGCGCCACCGCAAGCGGGAGCGCCTGCTCCGGGTGCCACGGCGGCCGGTCGTCGTCGGTCCTGGTCACGGCGGAGGCGATGCCGTCCCAGGGGTCCAGCGGCGCCACCGGGGCGTCCGAGCCCAGCTCCAGGGTGGCCCCGGCGGCGAGCAGGTCGGCGTAGGCGAAGGCCCGGCCGGTCCGGCTGTGCCAGTGCAGGTCGGCCACCTCCCGGTCGTCGGGGGCGTGGGCGGGCTGCACCCCGGCGACGAGGCCGGGGCGGGCGAACCGGGGGAAGTCCTCGGCGCGGACGAGCTGGGCGTGCTCGATCCTTCCCGGACAGCCGACCCGTTCGAAGGCGTCCAGCGCGATGCCCGCCGCCAGGTCGCCGATGGCGTGCACCGCCGAGGCGATCCCGTTCCGGGCGGCCAGGGACATGACCCCGTGCAGCTCGTCCGGCCCGGTCTCCAACAGCCCGCGCGTGTCGGTGCCGGGGTAGGGGTCCTCGCAGTAGGCGGTCCTGGTGTTCAGGGAACCGTCCACGAATATCTTGACCGGGCCCACCTCCAGCAGCCCGGCGGAGGAGGCCACCGGATCCCCGGTGCGCAGCCCGCGGCCGATCGCCTCCTCCAGCCGGTCCTTCGGGATCGAACAGGTGACCCGGACGTCGATCCGGTGCTCGGCGACCCGGCGGGACCAGTCGGCGACGTTGTCGGCGAATTCGAAGTCCAGCATGCCGACGACGCCCCGGGCCGCCGCGGCGGTGGTGGCCTCGGCCACCCAGCGGTCGAGCTCCGCCGCCGGCGGCGGGGGCAGCTCCGCCATCGTGTCGTAGCAGTCGCGCTCACGCAGCACGCCGGTCGGGTGCTCGCCCCTGCCGACGGCCGCCAGCGCCGCGGGGCTGAGCCAGACGGTGTGCAGGTCGTTGCTGACCAGGGCGATCGCCCTGCCGGGCGCCACCGCCTGCAACAGGGACTTGTGCGGGGCGTCCGGCCACAGGCCGTCGCGGAACCCGTACCCGATCGTGAGACCGGCCGGGCCCGCGTGCGGGGCGATGAGCTCGGCGGCCTCCCGCGCCGACCGCGCGGAGGTCAGGTCGATCCGGCGGCGTGCCTGTGCCCACTGCAGCGAGTGCACGTGCGCGTCCCACAAACCGGGCAGGAGCGTGCCGCCCGCGACGTCCACGCTCTCCACCGCCCCGCCGCGGGGAGGCGGATCGGCGCTCACCTCCGCGACCCGGCCGTCGACGATCAGAACATGGCGGACCGGGCCGCCGAGACCCATCCGCGCGTTGCGCAACAGCAGGTGAGAAGACATGGGGCTGACGCTAGGCGGGCACACCGCGACCGCTCATCGTCGAGGGCGGACGTTTCCCCCGGGTGTCGTTGTGCCCCGCCACAGCGTCCCGCCGCCGTCCCCGCACGGCGGGCGTCAGATCTCCTCGCGCATGTGCAGCAGGCGGAGCTGAAGCCAGATCACGAGCCGCTCCGCCGGGTCGGCCAGGTCCACGTCGAACAGCTCCTGGAGCCTGCGGATGCGGTAGCGGAGCGTGTTCTCGTGCACCGACAGCTCCGCTGCGGCCCTGGCGGCCTCGCCGAAGGCGTCCAGGTACGACAGCAGTGTGGCCGCGTGCGTGGTGGAGTGCGCCGCGTCGTGCTCCAGCATCCGCCGTACCGGTGCCAGCATCTGCGTGGCGACCCCGCCCCGCTCGGCCAGGTCCAGCAGGGCGATGCGGCTGCGCACCTGCTCGTCGGTGGCGACCCGCGCCGTCCCCGCCGCCGTCTCCGCCAGCACCCGGACGACCCGGTCCGCCAGCCCGCTGGAGACGGGGGCGTCGGCCAGCCTCTCGACCACCGGACCGATCCCGGCGTGCAGGCCGATCCCGGTGGACTTGCGGACCGAGGCCGCGACATCCGTCACGGCCCGCACCAGATCCTTCACCGGGATGCCGGGGGCGACCGGCAGCAGCGCGTAGACCTTGCCCCAGCCCGTGGTGCAGACCGCCTCGTTGTGCCACGCCTCGCACCCCAGGCTGATCAGGTCGGCGACACTCGCCACGACCGTACCCGGCTCGGCCGCAGGCATGGCGGGCGCGAACGCGACGATCACCACCGGCGTGTCGGCCGACAGGCCGAGCCGGGCGACCGCCGCGGACCCGGAGACGGCGCCGTCGAGCAGCGCGCGCAGCGTCTCGGCGCGCTGCCAGCGCTGCGGGTCGCTGGGGTTGCGGGCGCGCAGCATGTGCAGGGCGGCGATCCGCCCGGCGTCCTCCAGCAGCTGCGCGGCGTCCGGGACGACCGGCGGGGTGCCGTCGAGCACCCAGATGAACCCGAGCAGCTGGGAACCGGCCCGTACCGCCGTCGCCAGACGCGGGGTGTGACCGGGCTCCAGGCTGGCGAACCCGACGGGGCCGTCGGCCCGGAACACGCGGCTGTACTCGCTGCGGTTGGTCGGCCGCTTGGGCGTCTTGCGTCCCAGGATGCCGAGCTTGCGGATCTCGTCGATCTCCTGGCCGGGGATGTTGGAGTAGGCCAGCACGTTGCCCTGCGGGTCCTCGATGCAGGTGGCGCCGCCGATCGTGGAGGCGATCGCGTTGGCCAGGGCGAACAGGTCTCCCATGCCGACCGCGGAGTAGGTGGTGGTGATCTCGCCGGGGCCGGCGGTCGCCGCGGTCAGCAGCGCGTCGAGCTGGCGCCACGGGACCTGCTCCGGCGCGACGAGCAGCGCCACCCCCGCCTGCCGCGCGGCCTCGATGAGCGGGGCCAGGTCGGCGCCCCGGTCCTTGACCACCACGGCGTGGTAACCGTGCCGGCCCGCCCGCAGCAGGAGCTCCCGGGTGGCCGGGCTGGCGGCGCGGGCCCCGACGGCGAGCAGCACGCACCCGGGGCGTTCCTCCAGCGGGTCGTCGGGATCGTGGACGACGGGTTCGCCGACGGTCAGGTGCGGGTCGCCGGGAAGGTACGCCGTGGAGACCACATCGCGTCCCAGCGTCCGGAGGACCTGACTCAGCGGGGGCCGGTAGGGCCGCACCATCGAGGCGTCGGGCAGCAGGTCAGCCGGCGACATCCGCCTCCCTCTCCGTCCTTCCGGGGTCCTTGCGGGCCTTCCGGATGCGACCGCCGTTCCGGGCACGGCGCGAACCGGCACCCGTCCGGGTTCGGCACGGACCGGAAATATCAATTGAAGCAGCCCGTTTCCTCCGTGACGACCGCTTGACGATTACCACAAATACCACCGTACGACCTTGGGACCTGGCACGGTGCCGCGTCCGAACCCCGGTCGGCACACTGTGGGGGTGATCGATCCTGCGCTGAGCGACGAGCTCGACTCCGTTCCCCACTACGACCGTTTCGCCACCGTGGACGAGATCACGGCCGCCCTCACCCGGCTGGCCGGCGACCATCCCGGCGTCGCCTCGCTGCGCCGGGTGGGCAGCTCGGCCCTGGGCGAGCCGATCCTCTGCCTCACCGTGGGGGACGGGCCGCGGCACGCGCTGGTCGGCGCGATGCCCCACCCCAACGAGCCCATCGGCGGCCTCACCGTGATCCACCTCGCCACCCGGCTGTGCGAGGACGCCGGGCTGCGCGCCTCCACCGGCTGCACCTGGCACATCGTGGGCTGCCTCGACCCGGACGGCACCAGGCTCAACGAGGGATGGTTCGCCGGCCCCTTCACCAAGGCCCACTACGGCAGGCACTTCTACCGGCCCGCGGGTGACGAGCAGGTCGAGTGGACCTTCCCCTTCGCCTACAAGCGCGCCTACTTCGACCGGGTGACACCCGAGACCCTGGCCCTGATGCGGCTGATCGACGACACCCGTCCGGCGTTCATGACCACCCTGCACAACGCCGAGATGGGCGGGGCGTTCTTCTACCTCAACCGCCCGGTGCCGGCCCTGCAGTCCGTGCTCAAGGCCCTGCCCGGCCGTTACGGGGTGCCGCTGCACGCCGGCGAGCCGGAGCACCCCTCGGTGCGGACGCTGGAGGAGGCCGTCTTCCTCACCCCCCGCATGGAGGACGCCTACGACTACATCGAGGCGCTCGGTGAGGACCCCGTGGCGCAGATCGCGGGCGGGGCCAGCGACTCCTACGCGGCCAGGTACGGCACGCTCTGCCTGGCCGCCGAGCTGCCCTACTGGCGCGAACCGGCGGCCGGGGACCGCTCCCCCGCGGGGATCTCCTACGCCGACCTGCTCGGGGCCCACGCGGCGGACCTGCGTGAGTCGTTCGCCGTGCTCGACGAGACCCTGTCCGCCGTCTCGGCCGACCTGGCGACCCGCTCCCCGTTCATCCGGGCGAGCAGGTTCTTCGTGCCGTTCGTCGAGGGCATGGCCGCCACGGCGCGGCACCGCGCCGAGGCCCCGGAGAGCGACCGGCCCGCCACCGTCGCCGAGCGGCGGTCCTGCCACGACACCGTGCACAGCGTCCGGCTCCGGTTCGGCGGCATGCTGTTGCGCGCTCTGGAGGGCGAACTGGCCATCGGCAACGGCACCCCGGCCATCCGCACGCGGGCCCGCGTCCTGTCGGAGACCTACGCCGCGTGGTGCGCCGAGGCCGAGGCGGGCACACCGGACGAGACGATCCCGATCGGCCACCTGGTCGCCATCCAGTACGGCGGCATCCTGGCCGGCGCGGCCCACGCCTGAATCTGACGGGCCGTGCTCTCACCGGCACGGCCCGCCCGCGTCCCCGGCGCGGCCCGCCTTCCTCCGTCGAACCGGTCCCCCGCGACCCGCTCCCCTCCCGGGAGCGGACCGGCCTCATCGCGCGGCGCGCATGGCTCCGGCGAGAGCGGGATTGCCGTACGCGCCGCCGCCGTCGAGGGCTTCGATCACCCGCTCGACGATCTCAGCGGGCTTCTCCTGGCTCAGTTTGGCCTTGCCCACGGCCCGGTCGGGCACCAGGCGGAACCCCGTCACCGCCGGGGCGATCCGGTGGGCGTACTCCTCGACCGACCCCAGCCGGAACGGCTCGGGACGCCCCGCCTCGAAGTGGTCCACGGTGTCCGAGAGCACCCGGTAGGTCTCCTCGGGGCTCAGCACCTGCGGCGTGCCGTGCAGGTGGAGGACGACGAAGTTCCACGTCGGCACGTACGGGCCCGCCCGGTAGAGGGTCGGCGAGACATACCCCTCCGGCCCCTCGACGACGATCACCACGGGGCGCCGCCCGAGCCCGTGCTCCTCCGCGTCCTCACGGGCCAGGTGCCCCAGCACGGCGGGCCCGGGACTGGCCGGGTCGGGGATGACCGGCAGGTGCGAGACCACGGGCTTCCCGCCGTCGGACACGCTCACCAGGATCGCCCACCCGTGGGCCGCGACCAGTTCCCGCAACACCCGCGGATCGTCGATCGCGTACATCGGTTGTTCCAGCATGTGCCCGATGAAACAGCCACCGCGGGCCCGCTGTCAGCGTGGAGCGGGACAAGCGTTTCCCGGCCGCCTTGACGCCCCCGACAAACCCGGCGCCGCGCCCGTGCCGTCCGGCTCCGATGCCTCCCGCGCTCCGCCCGGTGCGGCCCCGTGACAGGAAACGGCCCCCGTGAGGAGTCTCACGGAGGCCGTTCGGAGGTCGGGTCAGAGACCGGCGGCGGCGCGCAGGGCGTCGGCGCGGTCGGTGGCCTCCCAGGAGAACTCGGGCCGGCCGAAGTGACCGTAGGCCGAGGTCGCCGAGTAGATCGGGCGGAGCAGGTCGAGGTCGCGGATGATCGCGGCCGGACGCAGGTCGAAGACCTTGAGCACGGCCTCCTGGATCTTGTCGATCTCCACCTTCTCGGTGCCGAAGGTCTCGACGAACACGCCGACCGGGTGGGCCTTGCCGATGGCGTAGGCGACCTGGACCTCGGCGCGGTCGGCGAGACCGGCGGCGACGATGTTCTTGGCGACCCAGCGCATGGCGTAGGCGGCCGAGCGGTCGACCTTGGACGGGTCCTTGCCGGAGAAGGCGCCGCCGCCGTGACGGGCCATGCCGCCGTAGGTGTCGACGATGATCTTACGGCCGGTCAGGCCGGCGTCGCCCATCGGGCCGCCGATCTCGAAACGGCCGGTCGGGTTGACCAGGAGGCGGTAGCCCTCGGTCTCGAGCTCCACACCGGCGAGGACCGGGTCGACCACGTGCTCCTTGATGTCGGGAGCGAGCATCTCCTTGAGGTCGATCTCGGCGGCGTGCTGGGTGGAGACGACCACGGTGTCGAGCCTGACCGGGCGGTCGCCGTCGTACTCGATGGTGACCTGGGTCTTGCCGTCGGGACGCAGGTAGGGCACGGTGCCGTCCTTGCGGACCTGCGACAGGCGCTCGGCGAGGCGGTGCGCGAGCTGGATCGGCAGCGGCATCAGCTCGGGGGTCTCGCGGCAGGCGTAGCCGAACATGAGGCCCTGGTCGCCGGCGCCCTGGCGGTCGAGCTCGTCGCCGGCCTCGCCCTCGCGGGCCTCATAGGCGTCGTCGACGCCCTGGGCGATGTCGGGCGACTGCGCGCCGATGGACACCGACACGCCGCAGGAGGCGCCGTCGAAGCCCTTGTGCGAGGCGTCGTAGCCGATCTCCAGGATCTTCTCCCGGATCAGGCCGGGGATGTCGACGTAGGTCTCCGTCGTCACCTCTCCGGCGACGTGGACCTGACCGGTGGTGATCAGCGTCTCGACCGCGACACGGCTCTTGGGGTCACCCTTGAGCATGGCGTCGAGAATCGCGTCACTGATCTGGTCGGCGATCTTGTCCGGGTGGCCCTCGGTGACCGACTCGGAGGTGAACAGGCGACGGGACAAGTCAGTGGCTCCTCATGCAGCGGCTGCTGGCGTCTGGGGGCTCTGGCGTCGGCGGGACACCAGTAGCGCTCCGCCGAAGTCTAGCCGCACGGACGGCGGCGCCGCGAAACCGCCTCGCATCGTGTCGGAAAGACCGGGGACAGGACGAGGCGGAGGCCCGGTCACAGGTCCGGGAGCGGGTCGCAGGGAAGGGTCTCCGGGGCGAAGACCTCGGCGTCGGCGGCGCAGACCACCGCGACGTACTCCTCCTCGATCTCGAACGCCATCCCGCCCAGCTCGATGCACGCACCTTCGGAGAACTCGACGGGACCGAGGCGGGTGCGGCGGGGATGGGCGGCGTACACCGAGGTGGGCGCGTCGCGGTCGAAGAACTTGGTGGACAGCACCAGGACGGACAGGTCGGTGACGACGATGAGGAAGGTCGCCATCCCCGGGGAACCCACCGACAGCGCGGGAAGGACATAGCAGATCTCCTCGCCCGGGGGAAGCAGCGCGCGGCAGCGGGCTCGGACGACGGCGGCAACCGGCATGATCGGACCCCTCCCTGTCCCAACGGCCTGGGTCACCTCGGACGCAGTATCCGCCGCGGGAGTGAGCCGGGCAAGTGGTCAGGCGAGACGCGCGGCGACGAGGTCCCAGACCACGTCGGCGAGCTCCTCCTTGGGCCCCCGGGGCACCTCGACCGGCTCGCCGCCGGCCACCAGGATCGTCGCCGCGTTGTCGGGGGTGCCGAAGGCGAGGCCGTCGCCCACCTGGTTGACCACGAGGAGGTCGCAGCCCTTGCGGGCGAGTTTCGCCCGGCCGTTGGCGAGGACGTCGTCGGTCTCGGCCGCGAACCCGGCGATCACCCGCGGGTACGGCTTGAGGCCGTCGCGACGCCGCTCCCCCAGCTCGGCCAGGATGTCGGGGTTCTTCGTCAGGTGCACCGGATCGGGCTCGGCCCCGGTTTTCTTGATCTTCGACTCGTTGCGCGCCGCGGGCCTGAAGTCGGCGACCGCGGCGGCCATGACCACGGCGTCGGCGCCTTCCAGGGCGTCGAGCACGGCGGCGCGCATCTGCAGGGCCGACTCGACCCGGACCACCCGGACCCCCGCGGGGTCGGGCAGCGCGACGTTGGCGGCCACCAGGGTCACCTCCGCGCCCCGGGCGACCGCGGTGCGGGCCAGCGCGTACCCCTGCAGGCCGGAGGAGCGGTTGCCGATGAAACGGACCGGGTCGATCGCCTCGCGGGTACCGCCGGCCGAGACGACCACCCGGCGTCCCGCCAGGTCGGCCGGGCGCCCGGCGAGGACCCGGCGGCAGACCTCGAAGATCTCCTTCGGGTCGGGCAGCCGGCCGGGGCCCGTGTCGGCGCCGGTCAGGCGGCCCACCGCGGGGTCGACGACGATCGAGCCGCGCTCGCGGAGCGTGGCCACGTTGGCGCGGGTCGCGGGGTGCTCCCACATCTCGGTGTGCATCGCGGGGGCGAACACCACCGGGCAGCGCGCGGTGAGCAGGGTGTTGGTGAGCAGGTCGCCGGCCAGCCCGTGGGCGGCCTTGGCCAGCACGTCGGCGGTGGCGGGGGCGACGACCACCAGGTCGGCGTTCTGCCCGATGCGGACGTGCGGCACCTCGTGCACCGACTCCCACACGTCGGCGGTGACCGGGTTGCCGGACAGCGCGGCCCAGGTCGGCTCGCCGACGAAGCGGAGCGCCTCCCGGGTGGGCACGACGCGCACGTCGTGGCCGGACTCGGTGAACAGGCGCAGCAGCTCGCAGGCCTTGTAGGCGGCGATGCCGGCACTCACGCCGAGCACCACCCGGGGCCTGCGGCGGGCCCCGGCAGATCCGGGGCGGCCTTCCCCGGCGCCCGGCTCCGCGGGCCCGGCGGTGGCCGCGCCCTCGTCAGGGGTCCGCATCGAAGGAGGTCAGCCCTCGATCGGCTCGGCGGTGAGCAGGCCCTCGCTGACCTCGCGCAGCGCGATGGACAGCGGCTTCTCCTGGGCGTGCGTCTCGACGAGCGGGCCGACGTACTCCAGCAGGCCCTCGCCGAGCTGGGAGTAGTAGGCGTTGATCTGACGCGCCCGCTTGGAGCCGAAGATCACGAGACTGTACTTGCTGTCGACGACCTCCAGCAGAGCGTCGATCGACGGGTTGGTGATGCCTTCGGAGTAGGCGGCGCTGGTTGCCACGTGTGTTTTCCCCTAGCTAGGTGAACGTCCGGGGCGTGGAGCCTCGGGAGCATCAGCCATCAAGGCTATCAGCCGATGACATACGTCCTGGACGGACGTGTTGACCAGGGTCACGTCGAATTCCTGCTCGGCCGCCATCTCGATCCGGCCGGCCGCCAGGCGCCGGGCGATGACGTCCTCGGGCTCGGTGCCGCGCCCGCGCAGGCGCTTCTCCAGCTCCTGCCAGGTCGGGGGCGCCAGGAAGACGAGCAGTGCCTCGGGCATGGTCGCGCGCACCTGCCGGGCCCCCTGGAGGTCGATCTCCAGCACGGTGGGAACCCCGGCCGCGAGCTTGGCGAGCACCGGGCCGCGCGGCGTGCCGTACCGGTTGCCGGCGAACTCGGCCCATTCCAGCAGCTCGCCGGAGGCGGCGAGGCGGTCGAACTCGTCGTCGTCGGCGAAGAAGTACTCCACCCCGTGGGTCTCGCCCGGGCGGGGTTTCCTGGTGGTCACCGAGACCGACAGCCACACCTCGGGGTGTGCCCGCCGAAGCTCGGCGACGACCGTGGACTTGCCGACGCCGGACGGCCCGGACAGGACCGTCAGGCGCTTGCCGGCCGTGAGCCCCGCCGAGGCTGACGCCTCCTGCGGACCTCCGGCCGAGGATGAGGAGCGACCGGATCCGCCATCGGCGGCCACCTGCGAGGTCCGACTGCCGTCGGACCACGACGTTCCGGTCACTCCAAACCCCCCGTGATGCAGTTTCCCCGTGCGGGGAGCGTGTTTCCTTACTGAGCCGAGCCCGTGCCTGAACCGAGACTAGCTCTCGGCCCCGCCGAACTCACGCTCGAGCGAAGCCCGCTGGTTGGTGCCGAGACCCCGCACGCGGCGGGACTCTGCGATGCCAAGCCGCTCCATGAGCTGCTTGGCGCGGACCTTGCCCACTCCGGGCAGCGACTCGAGAAGAGCCGAGACCTTCATCTTGCCGATGACGTCGTCGGTCTGCCCGTCTTTGAGCACCTCAGCCAGAGATACGGCACCGTGCTTGAGACGGTTCTTCACCTCGGCACGCTCTCGGCGGGCCTTGGCAGCCTTCTCTAGGGCTGCGGCGCGCTGCTCAGGGGTAAGGGGAGGAAGAGCCACGCCGGGTCACCTCGAATTTCCTGTCGATGTACTCGGACGGGAAGGGAAACTAGCTGGTCATGGCGTTTCAAGCAACGTCAAGACCACTTTATCCCCTTAGAAAATCTACTTCGTGACTTTACGTGCGCGGCAAAACGCGCTGCGTCGATGAAACTACGCTCATGGCCGAGTTTTCCGGGGTTGGATCACAGGGGCCTTCCGGCGGCGGCGGAGGCGCGCCGCAGCGCGGCGGCGATGCCCGCGGCGGTCGCGCCGGGGTCGGGGGAACCGGTGATCGGCCGGCCGATCACGAGGAGGTCGGCTCCGTCGGCGAACGCCTGCTCGGGGGTCGCCACCCTCGCCTGGTCCTGGACCGCGGAGCCGGCGGGGCGGACACCGGGAGTGATCAGGACGATGCCGGGCCCGACCTCCGCGCGCACGGCGGCGAGCTCGCGCGGCGAGCAGACGAGGGCCTGGGCTCCCGCTCCGACGGCCACGGCCGCCAGGCGGCGCACGGCGTCCTCGGAGGGGCCGTTGACCCCGACCCGCTCCAGATCCGCCTCGGAGAGCGAGGTGAGGAGCGTCACGGCCGCGATCCGGGTGCCCGGCAGGGCGTCCACGGCCGCCCTGATCATCGAGGGCCCCCCGGCGGCGTGTACGGTCAGGATCGCGGGCTTGAGCCGCGCGACGGCCCTGGCGGCGCCCGCGACGGTGTTGGGGATGTCGTGGAGCTTCAGGTCCAAAAAGACCTGGACGCCGCTCGCGCCGCGGACCGAGGCGATCACGTCGGGGCCGTAACGGAGGTAGAGTTCGAGGCCGACCTTGACCGTGCTCACGTGGGGGGTGACCAGGCTCGCCCAGTGCGCCGCGGTCTCTAGGTCGGGCGCGTCCAGGGCGACGGCGATGGGTGCGGGCGTCATAGGGAACTCTCCTCCAGATCGATGCGGTGCCGGGTGGACGCCCCCGGCGGGCGGTGGGCCAGCCCGACCGCGTCGGCCAGCCGGTGGAACCCCCGGGCCGCCAGGAGCTCCTCCAGCTCGCGCAGGACGCGCAGGCAGGCGTAGGGGTCGTGGAACAACGCGGTCCCCACCGCGACGACGCAGGCCCCGGCGAGGATGAACTCGAAGGCGTCCCTGCCGGTCAGCACGCCGCCCATGCCGATGATGGGCACGCTGGGCAGGGCCGCGTGCACCTGCCACACGCAGCGTACGGCCAGCGGGCGGATGGCCGGACCGGACAGGCCGCCGGTGACGGCCGCGAGTGTGGGACGCATGGCCTCGGTGTCGATGCTCATGCCGAGCGGGTTGTTGATCATTGAGAGCGCGTCGGCGCCGCCGTCGACGCACGCCCGGGCGACGCTCACGATGTCCAGCACGTCCGGCGAGAGCTTGGCCACCACGGGCACCTCGTAGCGCATCACCGAGCGCACCGAGGCGATCACCTCGGCCGAGGCGGCGCCGTCGCGGGCGAACACCCGGCCGCGGTCCTCGATGTTGGGACACGACAGGTTCACCTCGACGGCGGTGACGCCGGGGGCGTCGGTGAGCCTGCGGGCCAGCGCGGTGTACTCGGCGACGGTGCCGCCGCCGATGGACACCACGGTCTTGACGCCCCGCTGCGCCAGCCAGGGCAGCTCGCGCTCCAGGAAGGCGTCCACGCCCGGCCCCTGGAGGCCGACGGCGTTGAGCAGGCCCGAGGGGGTCTCCGCCATCCTGGGGGTCGGACGGCCCGCCCTGGGGGCCATCGTGATCGACCGGGTGGTCAGCGCGCCGATCCTGCCCAGGTCGAAGAACTGGGCGAGCTCGGAGCCGGACGCCGCGCACCCCGCGGCCGTGGTGACGGGGTTGGCCAGCTCCACGTGCCCGAGGTACGTCCGCATGTCAACCGACATGCCGTGTTCCTCCGCCGGGTGCCCCCAGCGCGTCGAACGGGATCGTCCCCACGTCGTCGAAACGGACGCGCTCGCCGCGGAAGACCGGTCCTTCGACGCACGAGCGCACCATGCGGGTGACCCCGTCCTCCCCGATGACCGGCAGCACACACGTCATGCACACGCCGATCCCGCACGCCATCCGCTCCTCCACGGCCACCTGGACCGGGATGCCGAGCTCGACGGCCACCGCGGTCACACCGCGCAGCACGGGCATCGGGCCGCAGGCGTAGACCGCGTCGGCGCGGACGTCGGCGATCACCGCGGGCAGCACGTCGGTCACCCGGCCGCGCAGGCCCAGGGAGCCGTCCTCGGTGGTGAGCGTGGTGGTCTCCCCCATCCTCCTGGCGCGCAGGGCGCCGAACACCCGGTCGGCGGAGGCCGCGCCGAGCACGAAGTCGACGCGGCAGCCACGCCGCTGGAGCGCGTCGGCGACCGTGAACAGCGTCGCCGAGCCGTACTCGGCGCCCACCAGGACGCACGTCACCGGATCACGGGGCAGCGGGAACGGGCGGCCCAGCGGGCCGACCAGGTCGAGGGTGTCACGGGCACGGCGCTCGGCCAGCCAGGCCGTCCCCGGCCCGCGGGGCGACAGGACGAACTCGACCGTGCCGCCGTAGTCGGGCTTGACGTCGTGGACGGAGAAGGCACGGCGGGTGAGCATCGACGTGTTCGGCCCGCCGACGGCCACCCCGACGAAGTGGCCGGGGCGGAACCGCTCGGCGATGCCGGGTGCCACCACGGTCAACGCATGGTAGGCGTCGACGCGGCGCGTCGTCAGCACCGTGCCCGTCACCTGTACCGGAGTAACAGGCGTCTCCCTCACCTCCGCTAGGGCATCCGCAACCGCTTCGCGTGCTCCTGGAGCGACCGTACGCCGATGTCGCCGCGGACGATCGCCTGGATGCCTTGCACCGCCGCTGCCAGGCCCTGGACGGTCGTGATGCAGGGGATGCCCCGGAGCACGGCGGCGGTGCGGATCTCGTAGCCGTCCAGCCGCGGCCCGGACTGGCCGGGGCTGCCGAAGGGCGTGTTCACGATGAGATCCACCTCCCCCTCCAGGATTCGCCGCACGATCGTCGGCTCCCCGTCGGGACCGGTTCCCTCGCTCTGCTTTCGCACGATCTTGGCACGGACGCCGTTGCGGCGCAGCACCTCGGCGGTTCCCTCGGTGGCCAGGATCTCGAACCCGAGGTCGGCGAGCGCCTTGACCGGGAAGATCATGGCCCGTTTGTCGCGGTTCGCGACCGAGACGAAGGCCCGTCCCTTGGTCGGCAGCGAGCCGTAGGCGGCGGCCTGCGACTTGGCGTAGGCCGTGCCGAAGAACTCGTCGATGCCCATGACCTCGCCCGTGGAGCGCATCTCCGGGCTCAGCACGATGTCGACGCCCCGGAACCGGTTGAACGGCAGCACGGCCTCCTTGACCGCGATCGGCGCGTCCAGCGGCAGGGTGCCGCCGTCGCCCTCGGCGGGGAGCATGCCCTCGGCGCGCAGCTCGGCCACGGTGGCGCCCATCATCACCCGGGCCGCCGCCTTGGCCAGCGGCACCGCCGTGGCCTTGGAGACGAACGGGACGGTACGGCTGGCCCGCGGGTTGGCCTCCAGCACGTACAGGATGTTGGCCGACATGGCGTACTGGACGTTCAGCAGGCCCCGCACGCCGACGCCCCGGGCGATGGCCTCGGTGGCGACGCGGATCCGCTTGATGTCGAAGCCGCCCAGCGTCATCGGCGGCAGTGAGCACGCCGAGTCGCCGGAGTGGATGCCGGCCTCCTCGATGTGCTCCATCACGCCGCCGAGGTAGAGCTCCTCGCCGTCGAACAGGGCGTCGACGTCGATCTCGACGGCCTCGTCGAGGAACTTGTCCACCAGCACCGGGTGGTCGCTGGCCGCACCGGCCTTGGCCATGTAGGCCGACAGGGTCTCGTCGTCGTAGACGATGGCCATGCCGGCGCCGCCCAGCACGTAGGAGGGGCGGACCAGGACCGGGTAGCCGATCTCCGCGGCGATGGCCAGCGCCTCGGCCTCGGTCACCGCGGTGCCGTGCTTGGGTGCGGGCAGGCCGGCCTCGGCGAGGACCCGGCCGAAGGCGCCGCGTTCCTCGGCGAGGTGGATCGACTCCGGCGAGGTGCCGACGATCGGGACCCCGGCGTCCTTGAGCGCCTGGGCCAGGCCCAGTGGCGTCTGGCCACCGAGCTGGACGATGACGCCCGCGACCGGGCCGGTCTGCTGCTCGGCGTGGACGACCTCCAGGACGTCCTCCAGGGTGAGCGGCTCGAAGTAGAGCCGGTCGGAGGTGTCGTAGTCGGTGGAGACCGTCTCGGGGTTGCAGTTGACCATGACGGTCTCGTAACCCGCGGCCGACAGCTCGAACGAGGCGTGCACGCACGCGTAGTCGAACTCGATGCCCTGACCGATCCGGTTGGGCCCGGAGCCGAGGATGAGGACCTTGGGGCGGTCCCCGTGGGGGACCTCGGTCTCCTCGTCGTAGGTGGAGTAGAGGTAGGGCGTGCGCGCGGCGAACTCGGCGGCGCAGGTGTCGACGGTGTTGTAGACGGGCCGCACGCCCAGGGCGTGGCGCAGGTCGCGCACCCGCTCCTCGGTCATGTCGCGCAGCTCGGCGATCTGCGCGTCGCTGAAGCCGTTCCGCTTGGCCTCCGTCAGCACCTCGGCGGTGAGCTGGGACGCCTCGCGCAACCGGCCGGCGACCTCGTCGATGCCCTGGAGCTGGTCGAGGAACCACGGGTCGACACAGGTGGCCGCGGCGAGCTCCTCGACGGTGGCCCCGGCGCGGATGGCCTGCTGCATGGTGACCAGGCGCCCGTCGTGCGGGGTGCGGCAGGCGGCCAGCAGCTCGTCCTTGTCGCCGGGCTCGCCGGCCCAGGTGAAGGCGGCCCCCTTCTTCTCCAGGGAGCGCAGTGCCTTCTGCAGCGCCTCGGGGAAGGACCGGCCGATGGCCATGGCCTCGCCGACCGACTTCATGTGGGTGGTGAGGGTCGCATCGGCGCCGGCGAACTTCTCGAAGGCGAAGCGGGGCACCTTGACCACGATGTAGTCGAGCGTGGGCTCGAACGACGCCGGGGTCTCCTTGGTGATGTCGTTGGGGATCTCGTCGAGGGTGTAGCCGACGGCGAGCTTGGCGGCGATCTTGGCGATCGGGAAGCCGGTGGCCTTCGACGCCAGCGCCGACGAGCGCGACACGCGCGGGTTCATCTCGATGACGACCATGCGGCCGGTGCGCGGGTCGACCGCGAACTGGATGTTGCAGCCGCCGGTGTCGACGCCGACCTCGCGGATGACCGCGATGGCGACGTCGCGCATGTTCTGGTACTCGCGGTCGGTGAGGGTCAGCGCCGGGGCCACGGTGACGCTGTCGCCGGTGTGCACGCCCATCGGGTCGATGTTCTCGATGGAGCAGACGATGACGACGTTGTCGGCCCGGTCGCGCATCACCTCCAGCTCGTACTCCTTCCAGCCGGTGATCGACTCCTCCAGGAGGACCTCGGTGGTCGGGGAGGCGTCCAGGCCCGCCCCGGCGATGCGGCGCAGGCCCTCCTCGTCGTGGGCGAAGCCGGAGCCGACGCCGCCCATGGTGAAGGAGGGACGCACCACCAGCGGGTAGCCCAGCTCGGCCGCGGCGGCCAGGCACTCGTCCATGGTGTGGCAGACGAACGAGCGGGCCGACTCGGCGTTGAGGCCGCGCTCGGCGGCGACCTTGGCCACGATGCCCTTGAACAGCTCGCGGTTCTCGCCGGCCTGGATGGCCTCGACGTCGGCGCCGATCAGCTCGACGTCGTACCTGGCCAGGACGCCGGCCTCGTACAGGGCGATCGCGGTGTTGAGCGCGGTCTGCCCGCCGAGGGTGGGCAGCAGCGCGTCGGGCCGCTCCTTGGCGATGATCTTCTCGACGATCTCCGGGGTGATCGGCTCGACGTAGGTGGCGTCGGCGAACTCCGGGTCGGTCATGATGGTCGCCGGGTTGCTGTTGACGAGGATCACGCGGAAGCCCTCGGCGCGCAGCACGCGGCAGGCCTGGGTGCCGGAGTAGTCGAACTCACAGGCCTGGCCGATCACGATCGGCCCGGAGCCGATCACCATGATCGACTGTATGTCCGTGCGCTTAGGCACCCTTGCTTCCCTCCGTGCTCGCGGTCGTGCCCGGCTCGTCGCCGGCTCCGCTGTCGGTCGTGCTCACTGCGCCGGCCGTCGCCCGCGTCCGCTCCATCAGCGCGCAGAAGTGGTCGAACAGCCCGGCGGAGTCGTGCGGGCCGGCTGCGGCCTCGGGGTGGTACTGGACGCTGAAGGCAGGGCGGTCGAGCAGCCGCAGACCCTCGACGCAGCCGTCGTTGAGGTTGACGTGGCTGACCTCGGCCGGCCCGTACGGGGTGTCGAACGCCCCCTCCAGCGGCGCCTGGACGGCGAAGCCGTGGTTGTGCGCGGAGATCTCGACCCGGCCGGTGCCGCGGTCCTGGACGGGCTGGTTGACGCCGCGGTGGCCGTAACGGAGCTTGTAGGTGCCCAGGCCGAGGGCCCGGCCGAAGATCTGGTTGCCGAAGCAGATGCCGAAGAACGGCACACCGGCGTCGAGGACCCCGCGCAGCGCCTCGACCGGTCCGGAGGAGGCGGCGGGGTCGCCGGGGCCGTTGGAGAAGAAGACGCCGTCCGGGTCGAGCGCCAGGATGTCGGCGGCGGTGCTCGACGCCGGCAGGACGTGCACCTCGCAACCGCGCTCGGCCATCCGGTGCGGGGTCATGGCCTTGATGCCGAGGTCGACGGCCGCCACGGTGTACTTCTTCTCCCCGATGGCGGGCACGACGTACGGCTGCGGGGTGGAGACCTCGCCGGCCAGGTCGGCGCCCTCCATCGCGGGGCTGCGCCGGACGCGCTCCAGCAGTTCCTCGACGGGGGCGAGCGCCCCGCCGGAGAAGACGCCGGCCCGCATGGCGCCGCGCTCGCGCAGGTGGCGGGTGAGGGCCCGGGTGCCGGGGATGGCGATGCCGACCACGCCCTGGTCCCTGAGGTATTCGTCCAGGGAGCGCCTGGCCCGCCAGCTGGAGGCGACCCGGGCGGGCTCGCGCACCACGTAGCCGGCGACCCAGACGCGCGAGGACTCGGGGTCCTCGTCGTTGACCCCGGTGTTGCCGATGTGCGGCGCGGTCATCGCGACGATCTGCCGGTGGTAGGAGGGGTCGGTCAGCGTCTCCTGGTAGCCGGTCATCCCCGTGTTGAAGACCATCTCGCCGAAGGTCTCGCCCTCGGCGCCGTAAGGGGTCCCGTGGAAGACGCGGCCGTCTTCCAGCACTAGCACTGCGGTCACTCGCACACCCCGATCATCCCGGTCATCGCTCCGCAAAGTATGAAATATCCGACATAGTGCCCGGTCCTCTCCCGCGAGGCGCCCGCGCACCCGCGGACGGAAGGGAGGCGGCGGGAACGCCGCGCGCGGCCGGTCGCGGACGCGCGGCGGGCGGACGCCGTCACGCGAGCTTCCCGTCGAGGACGGTCGGCCTGCCGCGCAGGAAGGTCGCCACCACGCGGCCCGGCAGGGTCCGGCCCTCGTACGGCGTGTTGCGGCTCTTGGAGGCGTAGCCCGCCGGGTCGACCGCGGCCCGCACGGCCGGGTCGTACAGGGTGATGTTGGCCGGTTCGCCCACCTCGATCGGCCGCCCGTGCCCGGTGAGCCTGCCGATCCTGGCCGGGGCGTACGACATGCGCTCGGCGACACCCGCCCAGTCGAGCAGTCCGGTGTCGACCATCGCCTCCTGCACGACCGGCAGCGCGGTCTCCAGGCCGATCATGCCCATGGCCGCGGCGGCCCACTCGGTCTCCTTGTCCTCGACCGGGTGCGGGGCGTGGTCGGTGGCCACGCAGTCGATCGTGCCGTCGGCCAGGGCCTCGCGCAACGCCTGAACGTCGGCGTGGGTGCGCAGCGGCGGGTTGACCTTGTAGATCGGGTTGTAGGAGCCGACCGGGGAGTCCTCCACCAGGTCATCGGTCAGGAGCAGGTGGTGCGGGGTCACCTCGGCGGTGACGTCCCAGCCCTTGGACTTGGCCCAGCGGATGATCTCGACCGAGCCCGCCGTGGAGACGTGGCAGACGTGCAGGCGCGAGCCGACGTGCGCGGCGAGCAGGCAGTCGCGGGCGATGACCGCCTCCTCGGCGACCGCGGGCCAGCCGGTCAGGCCCAGCCTGCCGGAGACCGCCCCCTCGTTCATCTGCGCACCCACGGTCAGGCGGGGCTCCTGGGCGTGCTGGGCGATGACACCGTCGAACGCCTTGACGTACTCCAGCGCCCGGCGCATGAGCACCGCGTCGGAGACGCACTTGCCGTCGTCGGAGAAGACCCGGACCCGGGCGGCGGAGTCGGCCATCGCGCCGAGCTCGGCCAGGCTCTCGCCCGCGAGGCCCACGGTGACGGCGCCGACGGGCTGCACGTCGCAGTGACCGGCCTCCTGGCCCAGGCGCCAGACCTGCTCGACGACGCCGGCGGTGTCGGCGACCGGCTCGGTGTTGGCCATGGCGTGCACGGCGGTGTAGCCGCCGAGGGCGGCGGCGCGGGTGCCGGTGGCGACGGTCTCGGCGTCCTCCCGGCCGGGCTCGCGCAGGTGGGTGTGGAGGTCGACCAGGCCGGGCAGGGCCACCAGGCCCGCCGCCTCGACGACCTCGGCGTCCCCGGGGGCCTGGAGCCCCCGCCCGATCGCGGCGACGACGCCGTCGCGGACCAGGATGTCGGTCGCCTCGCCGCCCAGGAGCCGCGCGCCCCTGATGAGGAAGCCGCCACGCCCCCCGGCGGAGTTCTGGGTGCGGTCGTTCATGTCAGTTCTCTCCCCCGAGTTCGGCCCCGCCGAGCAGCAGATAAAGGACGGCCATGCGTGCGGTCACCCCGTTGGCGACCTGCTCGACGATCGTCGAGCGCGGCGAGTCGGCCACCTCGGCCGCGATCTCCATCCCCCGGTTCATCGGGCCGGGGTGCATCACGAGGGCATGGTCGGGCATCCGGGCGACGCGGTCGCGGTCGAGGCCGTAGCGGCGGCTGTACTCCCGCTCGGTGGGGAAGAACGCCGCGTTCATCCGCTCGCGCTGCACGCGCAGCATCATCACCACGTCGGACTTGGGCAGCACCGCGTCGAGGTCGTAGGAGAACTCGCACGGCCAGGAGCCGACGCTGACCGGGAAGAGCGTCGGCGGGGCGACCAGGGTCACCTCGGCGCCGAGCGTGGCCAGCAGCAGCACGTTGGAACGGGCGACCCTGCTGTGCAGCACGTCGCCGACGATGGCGACCCGCCTGCCCTCCAGCGAGCCGAGGCGGCGGCGCATGGTGAAGGCGTCGAGCAGGGCCTGGGTGGGGTGCTCGTGGGTGCCGTCGCCCGCGTTGACGACGCTGCCGCGCACCCAGCCGGCCAGCCGGTGCGGCGCGCCGGAGGCGCTGTGGCGGATCACCACGGCGTCGGCGCCCATGGCCTCCAGGGTCAGCGCGGTGTCCTTGAGCGACTCGCCCTTGGACACGCTGGAGCCCTTGGCGGAGAAGTTGATGACGTCCGCCGACAGGCGCTTGGCCGCGGCCTCGAAGGAGATCCTGGTCCGGGTGGAGTCTTCGAAGAAGAGGTTGACCACCGTCCGGCCGCGCAGGGTCGGCAGCTTCTTGATGGAGCGTTCCGAGATCTTCGCCAGCTCGTCGGCGGTGTCGAGGATCAGCAGGGCGTCGTCGCGGCTCAGGTCGGCCGCCGAGATGAGGTGCCGTCTCACCTTCCGTCCTCCTCCTTCAGCAGCAGGACGGCGTCGCGACCGTCGTTCTCCTCCAGGTAGACCTTGACGCTCTCGGCCTTGGAGGTCGGCAGGTTCTTGCCCACGTAGTCGGGGCGGATGGGCAGCTCCCGGTGACCGCGGTCGACCAGGGCGGCCAGCTGCACGGCCTGCGGGCGGCCCAGGTCGTTGAGCGCGTCGAGCGCGGCGCGGACGGTGCGGCCGGAGTACAGCACGTCGTCGACGAGGACGACGAGCCTGCCGTCAATGCCGTCGGCGGGCAGCTCGGTGCGGCCCAGCGCGCGGGCCGGACGCAGGCGCAGGTCGTCGCGGTACATCGTCACGTCGAGGGAGCCGACCGGGACCGAGCGGCCCTCGAACTGCCTGATGTGGGCGGCCAGGCGGTGGGCCAGATGCACGCCCCGGGTGGGGATGCCCAGCAGGACGACGTTCTCACCGCCCTTGGTCCGCTCCAGGATCTCGTGGGAGATACGGATGAGGGCCCGGTTGATGTCGGGCCCGTCGAGGACGGCACGCGCGCCGCCGCGCGCATGCGAAATGGCATCGGCCAAGGGGAACACCGCCTTTCCCGCCTCACGGGACGGGTCTTAAAGGAAGTCGATGACCTCACGGTATCAGCCGCGCGACGGCTGCTCCGAACCGACCCTCCCCGCCGCGACCTCGGTGAACGGCGCCCGGGAGCCGCCCGGCACCGCGCGGACGGACGGCGGCGGCGCACGCGGCCGACGAGGAGACGGTGGCTTGTTCCCATAAATGGGGATAAATAATCCGATCTTCCCCGGCTTCCCGGGGTACTCACCGGGTAGTGCGTTCGGTGTCCGCATCTTCCGGAGTTCCATGCCGGCACCGTCCGGGATCCCCGCCCGCCGCACCGTCCCACGGCGGATTCCGCACCGGCGCCACCGTGGAACCCGGCGATACCACCATGAGACCAGACGAGATCAGTGTGAGGTGCGACGGACGACCGCCCGGCGCGACGCCGGGCGGCGCCTCCCGGAGATCCCGTCACCGCCCCGAAGGACTGCGAAGGACTGCGGAGGAAGAGAGATGACCTTTCACGTCGACTCCGAGGTCGGCCGGCTCCACCAGGTCCTGATCCACCGGCCCGATCTGGCGCTGAAACGGCTCACGCCGTCGAACAAGGACGACTTCCTCTTCGACGACGTGCTGTGGGTGCAGCGTGCCGTGGAGGAGCACGAGGAGTGGCAGAAGGTGCTCGCCGGCCAGGGCGTCACCGTCCACCTGCTGGGCGACCTGCTCCGCGAGACGGTGGAGATCCCCGAGGCGCGCAAGCACATCCTGGACGGCATCGTCGACGAGCGCTTCTTCGGGCCGATGGCCGTCGACGCGATCCGCAACGCCCTCGACGCGATGGACTCCGCCGAGCTCCAGCGCTACCTCATCGGCGGCATCACCAAACGCGAGCTGGTGGAGGCGGGCACCGACCCGGCGAGCCTCGCCTTCCACACGCTCGGCCCGGACGAGTTCGTGCTCCCCCCGCTGCCCAACCACCTGTTCACCCGGGACCCCTCCTGCTGGATCTACGGCGGCGTCTCCGTCAACGCGATGCGCAAGAAGGCGCGCCGCCGCGAGACCGTGAACATGGAGGCGGTCTACCGCTACCACCCGCTCTTCGCCGCGGGGTACGACCGGGCACGGCAGGGCGGCTACGACGTCTGGATGCCGGGCACGCCCGCCGCGCCCGCCACCATCGAGGGGGGCGACGTGCTCGTCCTCGGCCGGGGCGCGGTGCTGGTCGGGATCAGCGAGCGCACCCAGCCGCAGGCGGTCGAGATGCTCGCGCGCAACCTGTTCGCCCGGGGGGCCGCGAGGAGGATCGTCGCGCTGGACATGCCCAAGGCCCGGGCGTTCATGCACCTGGACACGGTCATGACGAACGTGGACGTGGGCGTCTTCACCAAGTACGCGGGACTGGGCATGCTGCCCTCCTACACGGTCGAGCCCGGCGACAGCGAGAAGGAGCTGAAGATCACCGACCACGCCCCCGAGGACATGCACCGGGCCATCGCGCACGCCGTCGGCCTGGACGACATCAAGGTGCTCACCCCCACCCAGGACGTCTACGCCTCCGAGCGGGAGCAGTGGGACGACGGATGCAACGTGCTGGCCCTACGGCCGGGCGTGGTCGTGGCGTACGAGCGCAACACCACCACCAACAACCACCTGCGCGCCAACGGGATCGAGGTGATCACCATCCGGGGCAGCGAGCTCGGCCGGGGCCGGGGCGGCCCGCGCTGCATGAGCTGCCCGCTCGAACGCGACGGGATCTGACCCGGACCGGACGGCGGAAACGTCGCATCCGGACGTCTCACCGCGCCACGTCCATGAAGATCATACTCCTCCGCCGGGCCGGCGACGATCTCGACTCCGGCCCGCTCCGGAAACGCGGATCCGCCCGTGAGACCGGGAAGAGCGAAGATTCACCATGTCGAATAGGACAAGTCTGACATTTAAGGCGGACCGCATCGGATCGGAATCGCCATCTTTTTTCCAATCAGCTTGACCTTAGGCGCCCACAGCTTTACCGTCACTGTCCGTAACCACACCTCGCGGCGTTATCGGGTGAACCCCGACGCTCCGGTCACCGATGGTGCCTACCCCAGGCACCGGCCCGGTGGTCGGGTCATAAGTTGCGAGGTAGCACAATCAATGTGAGAGCAGTACATAGAGAGCCGGGGGGCCAACACGATGCCGTCTGAGTACGCCAAGTCGCTGGGTGCACGACTCCGCGCGATTCGCACCCAGCAGGGCCTGTCCCTGCACGGGGTCGAAGAGAAGTCCCGCGGGCGCTGGAAGGCGGTCGTGGTCGGCTCCTACGAGCGCGGCGACCGCGCCGTGACCGTGCAGAAGCTCGCCGAGCTGGCCGACTTCTACGGGGTGCCGGTCTCGGAGCTGCTTCCCGGCGGCGCCGCCCCGAGCCCCCTCGGCCCGACGCCGAAGCTCGTGATCGACCTTGAGCGCCTGGCCCAGCTCCCCAAGGAGAAGGCCGGTGCCCTCGCCCGCTACGCGGCGACCATCCAGAGCCAGCGCGGCGACTACAACGGGAAGGTCCTGTCCATCCGCCAGGAGGACCTGCGCTCCCTCGCCGTGATCTACGACAAGTCCCCCAGCGAACTGACCGAGGAACTCATCGGCTGGGGGGTGCTGGACCCCGAGGCGCGCCGCGCCGTCGAGTCCTTCTGACGGCCCGTCCGGTCGTGGGTGCGCCGGGGCCGGCGTGCCCACCCCGCCGAAAATCTTGCTCTCAGCTAAACGTGGCCTTCACGCCGCCGCAGACGACCGTCGCTGTGGTAGGAAAAGGCAAACATGCACTTAGCGAGATGTGGTGGACATGGCCCCCGGGGAGGATCGGCACGATCACTCTCAAGCGCGCCTCAAGAGCCGTCTGCGCGCCGTCATGGCGTCCCTGGGATCGACCAGGACCCGCGCCTTCCTCAGGCTGCTGACGTCGATCGGCACCAGTAAGACCCAGGAGACGCTCAAACTCCTGCCGTTCGTCGTGATGGCCGTGGTGGCCTTCATCGACTTCGCCTCCGGTCCCACGGCCGGGCTCCTCCCCCTCCTCGCCCTCGGTCCCGCCTTCGCCAGTGTCGCCTGCGGGCTGGCCCGCACCACGGCGGTGGGCGTCATCGCGCTCGCGCTGTGCGTCGTGCTCGGCGTCTACAACGACATCCTCTGGTCTCCGCGCACCAACATCACGATGATCGCCATTCTCGGCGTCACGGTGGCCAGCGTGCTGGCCAGCGCCGGCCGGCTCCGCCACGAGCGGCAGCTCGCCGACGTGCGCTCGGTGGCCGAGGCCGCCCAGCGGGTGCTGCTGCGGCCGGTGCCGCGCCGGGCGGGACCCGAGATCGGCGTGGCCGTCTCCTACACCTCCGCCACCGCCGAGGCCCGGATCGGCGGCGACCTGTACGAGGTCGTCACCACTCCGCACGGGGTGCGGGTCATCGTGGGGGATGTCCAGGGCAAGGGCCTGGAGGCGGTGGAGACCGCCGCGGTGGTGCTCGGCGCCTTCCGCGAGGCGGCCCACGACGAGCGCAGGCTCCAGGGGGTCGTGGCACGGCTGGAGAACGCCCTGACCCGGGAGCTGTCGGGCGAGCAGTTCGTGACCGCCGTGCTGGCCGAGATCAACGGCGGATCGACGATCACGGTCATCAACTGCGGCCACCCGCCGCCCATGGTGCTCGACGCCGAGGGCGGACGCTGGTTCGCCGAGCCGCCGGACGAGGCGCTGCCGCTGGGGATGGGGTCGCTGAAGGCGGTGGACCCGGTGCCCTACATCGTGCCGTTCGAACCCGGCGACCAGGTGCTCTTCTACACCGACGGGGTCATCGAGGCCCGCGACGGGAGCGGGCGGTTCTACCCGCTGGCGACGAGAGCGCATCTGCTGAGCGGGGACGACCCGCAGGGCTCGCTCGACGCGCTCCGCGCGGACCTGCTGCGCCACGTGGGACGGCCGCTGGGCGACGACGCGGCCATGCTGCTGCTGCGCCACCGGGCGGCGCGCGAGAGCTCCTCGGCCGCCTGAGATGGGCGGGAACGTCGGCAGGAGAGCCGGCCGGGGGCTCCGCCCGGCGGCCGACGGGGGCGGACTGTCCCGCGGTAACCGCCCGGCGGCCGACGGGCGGTCCGATGACCGGCGGGGGACTGTTCGGCCGGGGAGCTATCCGGCGAGGGGGACGCGGGCCGGTAGCATCGGCTGGGCGGGCACGCCGAGCATCGTCTCCACCTCGGTGACGAAGCGCTCGGCCTCGGAGATGAGCTCCTCGGCGTCTCGCGGAGAGATCACCCGGGTGACCCCGGCCTCGGCCGAGGCCCGCTTGGCGGCGCTGGTCTCGAAGTAGGGCGCCCAGTCGGCCAGCCGGGGCTCGGCCTCCGGCAGCAGCTCCCAGGCGCTGCGCAGCCTGCGCCTGCGGCCCTGCATGGGACGTGGCCGCGCGGCCAGGACCGCCGCGGCAGCCCTGAGCGCCGCCATGTGCGCGGCGACGTAACGGGTGGCAGAGGTCTTGGCGGCGGCGGCCTCTTCAAGGCAGTCGCGCGCGTCGGCTAGATGCGCCCGCACCGTGGGTGACAGCCGGGGCCCACCTGAATCGCCGGGCCGAGGGGTCATGTGCTTCAGCCTCCTTGGTCGCAAGCGGCTCCCAGCGTTTTCGCCGGTGATACCACACTCGCAGACCTCACCGACAATTCGCCGGGCGGCCGGACGAGGAGCTTCCCCTCTCCCCGTCCGGCGTGACCCGGCCCGATCGCCGCCGCCGACGACGACGGGCCCGGTCTACCGCCCTGGACACGGGCCGCGAGCCCCGCGTCATTACATCGAACATAAATTCGATCACTAAAGGTGTCAAGTGAAACCACGAACAAAAGTTCGATCTCCCGGAGAACGAGAAAGCCCCGGGAGATAGAGATCTCCCGGGGCCTCGTCCGCGGCCGGCGCGGCTACCGGGCGAACCTGCCCCGTACGTGCACCGGAACACCCGTGCCGAGCAGGCCGGGAAGGACCTCCGCCACGTGCATCGGCAGCCGGACGCATCCGTGGGAGGCGGGTGTCAGGGGCACCGAGAGCGCGCCGTGGAAGGCGATGCCGCCGTTGAAGAAGATCGGGTTGTACAGCTGGCCCAGATAGGAGCGGTGCCAGCCGTCGCGGCGCCAGGTCGTCTTGTAGTCACCCGTCGGCGTGCGGGCGTCGCCGCAGAACCTCTGGGTCTTCCCCTCCCAGGTGGCCGTCTCGCAGTAGGGGATCCCGCTGCCGGAGGAGGTGTGACTGACCAGCTTCACCGCGCCGCCGACGTAGAGGACCATCACCTGCGTGGCGAGGTTCACCTCCACCCGGGTCGGCTTGCCGCCCGGGACGAGCACCTTCGGGGCCCGCGGCGTCTCCAGTGCGTCCCAGGTCCTGCGCGCCACGGTGCTGGTCGGCGTGATGCCGTTGACCTTCTGGAAGGCCCAGACCGCCGCCAGGGTCGCCCCGCCGTAGTTGCCGTCGATCCGGCCCGGCGCGTAGCCGAGCTCGGCCAGGCGGGTCTGGAGCGTCTTCACCGCCGAACCCTTCGCCCCGAGCTTGAGCGTCTTGCCGGGAGCGGCGAACAGGGACGCTTCGGCCTGCGTGTCCGCCTGTCCCGCGACGGCCGTCGCCGCCGGTGCCGTGGCCGGCGTCACGGCCTGGGCGGCGGTGGCGCCCGCCGTGGAGAGCAGCACCGCTCCGGCCGTCATCAGCGCGGCCGCCCCGAGTCGCCGTCCACCTCTCACCTTGCACCAACTCCTCGTATCGCTAGCGATCGGATCAGGACGGACCCCCGCGTCCGCCGCGGTTCACGGGGCGGCGATCGGCGGTCAATCTGTTTAGAGTGGCCACGTGCCAGAAAAGTTTCATCCCAACGTCGAGAGGGTCGCCGCGGTCCTGCGGGAGCACGGCGTCCCCGGGGAGATCGTGGTCTTCTCGGAGGCCACACCCACCGCCGCCGCGGCGGCCGCCCAGCTCGGCTGCGAGGTCGGCGCCATCGCCAACAGCCTGGTGTTCGACGCCGACGGCGAGCCGCTCCTGGTGCTGACCAGCGGAGCCCATCGGGTGAACACCGACCTGGTCGCCGGGGCCGTCGGCGCGGCGAAGGTGCGGCGGGCGAGCCCTGACTTCGTCCGCGCGGCCACCGGCCAGGTCATCGGCGGTGTGGGCCCGGTCGGCCATCCCTCCCCGATCCGGACCCTGGTCGACACCTGGCTGGGCAAGCACGAGGTGGTCTGGGCCGCCGCCGGTCACCCGCACACGGTCTTCCCCACGTCCTTCGACGAGCTCGTCCGCCTCACCGGGGGCACCCCCGTCGAGGTCGAGTGACGCCGGTCGCCGCCGTGCGCCGCCGCCCGCCGCACCCGCCGTCACGGCGCGGCGGGCGGCGGACGCGGCTACCGAAAACCCTGCCAAAAATCCCATAAAAAACGCTGAACGTCGCTTTCATACCTCCTACTGACCGGCAAGATGTCTGTTTTGCTAGGGTGCGACGCGTGATCGGACTGCGACGGATCGACCCCGATGAGTTCACCCTCCGGCTGGACGCGGTCCTCGACGTCTACGTGGCGGCGATGAACCCGCCCGCCGACCAGATCGCCGGCCGCAAGGTCATCATGGGCAACCACGCCGCCAACCCCGGGTTCGCGTGCCTGTTCGCCGAACGCTCCGACGGCACGCCGGTGGGCGTCGCCTACGGCTTCCACGGCGTCCCGGGGCAGTGGTGGCACGACGTGGTCAGCCGGGCCCTCGCGGAGCAGAACGGCGAGGCGAGCGCCCGCGGGTGGCTGGGCGACGCGCTGGAACTCGCCGAGATCCACGTGCACCCCGACTACCAGGGCAAGGGCATCGGCCGCAGGCTGGTGCGGGGCCTGTGCGCGGACCGCGCGGAGCGCACCGCCGTGCTGTCGACCCGTGACCGGCCCACCGCGGCCCGGCACCTCTACCGCAGCATCGGCTTCGTCGACCTGCTCACCCGGTTCGTCTTCCCCGGCGGCTACGAGCACTACGCGATCCTGGGCACCGTGCTGCCGCTGCGCGACTGAGCCGGCGGCGCACCGGTGGGCGGCGGGGGCACTCGCACTCCGGGCCGCCCTCCTCGACGGCGGACGGCCCGGCGGGACGGCCGGCGACGGGCGGCTTGGAGCGCGCCGGAACGCTCAGGCGGGCAGCGAGGCCGCGCTCGGCACGGGGTCGAGCGCCTGGAAGACCTCGCGGGTCGCGCTGGAGCGGTTGAAGGTGATGAAGTGGATGCCGGGAGCGCCCTCGTCGAGCAGGGTCTGGCAGAGCTCGGCGGCGTGCTCGATGCCCAGCCTGCGCACCGCGGCGGGATCGTCGGCGACGGCCTCGAACCTGGCGGCCACCTCGGGCGGGAACGGCGCGCCGGAGAGCTGCTCGGACCGGGCGATCGTGCTCAGCTGCGTGACGGGCATGATGCCGGGGATGATCGGGGTGTCGCAGCCCCTGGCCGCCACCCGGTCGCGCAGCCGCAGGTAGTCGTCCGCGCGGAAGAACATCTGCGTGATCGCGTAGTCGGCGCCCGCGCGGCACTTGCGCACGAAGTACTCGGTGTCGGACTCGACCGAGGCCGACCTCGGGTGCTTGTACGGGAAGGCGGCCACGCCCACGCAGAAGTCGCCCGCCTGGCGGATCAGCCGGACCAGGTCCTCGGCGTACAGGACGCCCTCGGGGTGGCGCACCCACTCGCCCGTCACGTCACCGGGCGGGTCGCCCCGCACGGCGAGGATGTTGCGCACGCCCGCCCCGGCGAACCGGCCGACCAGGTGGCGCAGCTCGCGGACGGAGTGGTTGACGGCGGTGAAGTGGGCGACCGGGGTCAGCGTGGTCTCATGGGCGATGCGCTCCACGATGTCGACCGTGCGGTCGCGGGTGCTGCCGCCGGCACCGTAGGTGACGGACACGAAGGTGGGGTGCAGCGCCTCCAGCTCACGGACGGCGCGCCAGAGCTGCCGCTCCCCCTCGTCGGTCTTCGGGGGGAAGAACTCGAAGGAGAACGACCGGGCACCGGCGGCGAGAAGCTCGCGGACGGTGGGAACGCGATCGGGGAGAACGGACGGGCGACCCAGAGCCATGGGTCCAGGGTACTGGTCTCATCGCGCGGATGGCCGTTCCCCCACGGCCGGATACCCGGGCAGGTTCTCCTGACTTCGGAGGAATCGGGTAGAAACAAAGATTGTCCGTATGCTTCACGAGCTGCGTCACGTTACGTAATGCAACGCCCCATATGCCAAGGTTGTTCAGACTTTCGAGAAATCCGCCGGACGGCGCCATGCCGCGTTCCCTGCCCAGGGCCGAGGCCCGGGGTCTCCACGCTCAAGGAGATTCGATGATCGCTTCTGTAGCCGCGCTCGACCTCATCCGCACCGAGGTCGAGCGTTCTCTCCGGCGGTTCGTCGACCGGCAGCGTCCTCAGGTGGGTGCCCCGGAGCTGGCGCCCGTGGTCGCCGCGGCGGAGGACTTCCTGTCGGGCGGCAAGCGGCTACGGCCCGCCTTCTGCTACTGGGGCTGGCGTGGCGCTGGCGGCGACGCGGACGATCCGGCGATCTTCGCCGCCGCCGCGTCGCTGGAGCTGCTGCAGGCCAGCGCCTTGGTGCACGACGACGTGATGGACGCCAGCGACCTGCGCCGGGGCATGCCCTCGGCGCACCGCAGGTTCGAGGAGTTGCACAGGAAGGCCGGTTGGCGCGGGTCCGCCGAACAGTTCGGCGAGGGGGCGGCCATCCTGCTCGGCAACCTGATGCTGATCTGGTCCGGTGAGATGTGGCGGACCAGCGGGCTGCGTCCGGCCTCGCTGGAGGCGGCCCAGCAGGTCTACGACGACATGCGCACCGAGCTGATGTGCGGCCAGTACCTGGACCTGCTGGAGCAGGCGCACGGCGAGAACACCTTCGACAGCGCGCTGCGCGTGGCGTTGTTCAAGAGCGGCAAGTACTCCGTGGAGCAGCCGCTGCGGCTCGGCCTCGTGCTCGCCGCACAGGGCAGGCGGCCGTGGATCGACCGGCTCTGCGAGGACTACGGGCGGTGCGTGGGCATCGCCTTCCAGCTCCGCGACGACGTCCTCGGGGTCTTCGGCGATCCGGAGGAGACCGGCAAGCCGGCGGGCGACGACCTGCGGGAGGGCAAGCGGACGATGCTCATCGCCCGCACGCTCGCCGCAGCCTCCCCCGAGCAGGCCGCGGTGGTGCGCGACACGCTCGGCGACCCGGAGCTGGACGCCGCCGGGGTCGACCGGCTGCGGCAGATCATCGAGGAGACCGGCGCCCTCGCGGCGTGCGAGGAGATGATCAAGGCTTATCTGGAGGAGGCGCTCGTCTCGCTGGAGGGCTCCCCGATCGCGGACGACGCCCGGGCGGCCCTGGCCGGCCTGGCCGTGGCCGCGACCTCGCGCCGCACCTGACCGGCCGGCCGGCCGCGAGCGGGGCGGAGTACGACACCGCGGATCCACCGGGACACCCGGGACATGGCGGGACATGGCGGGGTCCGGGCGGCCGGAGGGGCCGCCCGGACGCGGGTCAGGCGGCGGCCAGGCGCCGTTTGAACTCCTCGGCCGCCGATTTGGGGTCGTCGGCCTCGGTGATGGCCCGTACGACGACGACCCGTCGCACGCCGTAGGAGATGACCTCGTCCAGGTTGGCGAGGTCGATGCCGCCGATGCCGAACCAGGGTCGGCCGGTCGGCAACGCGGCGGCGTGTCTGAGCAGGTCGGGGCCGGGTGCGGCCCGGCCGGGCTTGGTGGGCGTGGGCCAGATCGGGCCGCAGCAGAAGTAGTCGACGCCGGGCTCGACGGCCGCGGCGGACGCCTCCTCGGGGGCGTGAGTGGAACGCCCGATGAGGATGTCGTCGCCGAGCAGGTCGCGCGCGACGGCCACCGGCAGGTCGTCCTGGCCGAGGTGGAGCACGTCGGGGCGGACCGCGTACGCGATGTCCGCCCGGTCGTTCACGGCCAGGAGCGCGCCGTGCCGGTCGCAGGCCTCGCGGAAGACGGACAGCAGCTCCAGTTCCTGCCGCGCCTCCAGGCCCTTCTCCCGGAGCTGGACGATGTCGACCCCGCCCGAGAGGGCGGCGTCGAGGAAGTCGGCCAGGTCGCCCCGCTCACGCCGCCCGTCGGTGCACAGGTACAGCCGCGCGTCAGAAAGCGAGGGCCTGGGCACGTCTCTTGACCTCCGTGTGGCGGCCCGCGCGGATCGCGTCGACCGGCGAACCCGGCAGGGTGTCGTCCGGGGTGAAGAGCCAGCGGAGGGCCTCGACGTCGTCGTATCCGGCGTCGAGCAGCACGGTGAGGGTGCCGGGCAGCCCCTTGACGACATCGCCTCCGGCGATGAACGCCGCGGGCACCTGTGGCCCCCCACCGTCCCTGCGTACCCCGATGAGCTTGTGGTCCTTGAGAAGTTGCTTTGCGCGACCGGTGCTGAGGTTGAGCCTGGCGGCCACCTCGGTGAGGGTGAGCCACTCGCCCACCAGCTGGTCGGTCTCCCGGTCGATCTGCGCAACAGAAAGCGTCACGAACCCACCACTACCACATCACGCCCCGTACCAAACACCTGGCAGCGGGGTCAGACCGGCGTGCAGTCGCGCAACGGCACCGCGGGATCGGCCAGGCGGCCGGTGTCGAGCCGCTGGCCGCTCTCGATGAGACGGCGCCCCTGGAGCAGGTCGCGGGGGCGGTTGACCGCCAGGACGGCGGCGAGCCGGTCGTCGCCGGTCACCCAGCACACCGCCCACCTGGCCTTCCCCGGGGCCGCCGGGTCGCCGCGCACGACCATGCGGGCACCGTCGTGGTCACCGGCGTACTGGACCATGTTCCCGAACTGCTCGGACCAGAAGTAGGGGACCGGGTCGTAGACCGCGGCCGCGCCCATCAAGGTGGCCACGGCCACCTCGGGGGCGCTCAGCGCGGTGTCCCAGTGCTCGACGCGCAGGCGGCGGCCGTAACGGCGTGACCACCAGGCGGCGCAGTCTCCGGCGGCGACGACGTCCGGCAGCGAGGTGCGCAGGTGCTCGTCGGTGACGACCCCGTTGTCCAGCCGGATGCCGGAGCCGGCCAGCCAGTCGGTGGCGGGACGTACGCCCACGCCGGTGACGACCACCTCGGCCTCGATCACGGAGCCGTCGGCCAGGGTGACGCCGCCCTGGTCGACGGAGGCGACCAGGGAACCCAGGAGCAGGTCGACGCCCGCCTCCGCGTACCAGGGGACGGTGTGCGCGCCGACCTGGCCGAGCGCGGCGGCGAGCGGCGCGGCGGCGGCTTCGACGACGGTCACGGCGCAGCCCGCCCTGCGCGCGGCGGTGGCCACCTCGGCGCCGATCCAGCCGGCGCCGATGATCACGACCGAGGTTCCCGCGGTGAGCAGGGAGCGCAGTTCGAGCGCGTCGTCGATGGTGCGCAGGACGTGCTGGGGGCCGTCGCCGCGCAGCCGGACCGGCCGCGCGCCGGTGGCGATCACCAGGCCGTCGTAGGCCAGTTCGCCCTCCGTGGTCTCGACCACACCGGAGTGCAGCCCCTTGGCGACCACGCCGGGACGGAAGTCGACCTCGAGCGCGTCGAGGTCGGAGTCGACGATCGTGGAGTCGGTCTCCCTGAGCAGCACGCCCTTGGACAGGGGCGGGCGGTCGTAGGGACGGTGCCGCTCCTCACCGATCATCGTGATCGTGCCGCCGAACCCGCGGGCCCGTAAGGCTTCGACGCTGCGCACACCGGCGAGGCCGGCCCCAACCACCACGACATGATTCACACTTCACGACGATAAGCGCCAGCGGGTACCTCCTACCAACGGTCGTTGGTAACGAAAACGGTATTTAGCTCACATCCCACGCGCTAGGTGCGGTACGCGAGCCCTTAGGGTGGAGGAGGAAGACGCGCGGGAGCCCGGATACGCACCGGGCTGAGAGGAGGGCTGCGGGCGCGAGGACCCCAGCGGACCACCGGTGTGCCGGAGACCGCGCCGCGCGAGCGCGCGGCCGGGACGGTATCGGGACGGGACGCGGGATCCGGGCGAGACCGCGGGCGAGCCCTCGACCGCCAGGAACCTGATCCGGGTCATACCGGCGAAGGGAGCGGAGTACGCATGGCACATCATTTCGACGTCCTCGTCATCGGCGGGGGCGTGATCGGACTGTCGGTCGCCTGGCGCGCGGCCGGACGCGGCCTGCGGGTCGCGGTGGCGGACCCCGAGCCGGGCACCGGGGCCTCGCACGCGGCGGCGGGCATGCTGGCGCCGGTCAGCGAGGTCACCTACACCGAGGAACCGCTGCTCCGGCTGGGCCTGGCCTCCCTGGAGCGGTGGCCCGCCTTCGCCGCGGAGCTCGCCGAGGCGAGCGGGCACGACGTCGACTACCGCACCGAGGGGACCCTCGACGTCGCCTTCGGCTCCGACGACCTGGCCGCGCTGGACGACCTGGCCGTCTTCGTCGCCAAGCTGGGGCTGCCCGCCGAACGCCTGACCGGCCGCGAGTGCCGCCGCCTCGAACCCATGCTCGCCCCCGCCGTCCGCGGCGGCATGCTGGCCGGCAAAGACGCCTGGGTCGACCCCAGGAGGGTCGTCGTGGCCCTGCTGTCCGCGCTGGAGCGCGCCGGGGGCACCCTGCTCCGGACCCGTGTCACCGGGGCGGTCACGACGGCGGGCACCGTCACCGGGGTGAGGCTGGAGACCGGCGAGACCGTCGGCGCCGACCGGGTCGTGCTGGCGGCCGGCGCGTGGTCGGCGACCCTGGACGGACTGCCCCCCGAGGCGCTGCCCCCGGTGCGTCCCGTCAAGGGCCAGATCATGCGGCTGCGTTCCTCCGCGCCGATCCTGCGGCGATGCGTGCGCGGGACCGTGCACGGCTCGTACGTGTACCTGGTGCCGCGGGGGGACGGGGAGGTCGTCCTCGGCGCCACCCAGGAGGAGATGGGCTTCGACACCCGCGTCACCGCCGGCGGGCTGTGGGAGCTGCTGCGCGACGCGCGGGAGCTCGTCCCCGGCGTGACGGAGTTCGAGGTGACCGACGTGGTGGCGGGACTACGCCCCGGCAGCCCGGACAACCTGCCCCTCGTCGGCCCGGCCGCCGTGCCGGGACTGTGGCTGGCCACCGGCCACCACCGGGGCGGGGTGCTGCTCGCCCCGCTCACCGCCGACCTCTGCTCGGACACGGCCGATCCGGAGCTCTCCGCGATCTGCTCTCCCCTCCGTTTCCAGGAGCGCCGATGAAAGTGACCGTCAACGGGATCGCGCACGAACTGCCCGCGGGGGCGACCGTCGCGCAGGCCGTGCTGATACTGACCGAGAACAGGAGCGGGGTGGCCGTCGCGGTGAACGACGAGGTCGTCCCCCGGGGCGGGTGGGACTCCACCGCGCTCGCCGAGGACGACCGGGTCGAGGTGCTGACGGCGGTGCAGGGAGGGTGACGGACATGAACGACGATCTGATCATCGGCGGGGAGAAGTTCTCCTCCCGCCTCATCATGGGCACCGGTGGCGCACCCTCCCTGGAGGTCCTGGACGCCGCGCTCGCCGCCTCCGGGACCGAGCTGACCACGGTCGCGATGCGGCGGCTCGACCCCGCCGCCCGCGGCTCGGTGCTCGACGTGCTGCGCAGGCGCGACATCAAGGTCCTGCCGAACACCGCGGGCTGCTTCACGGCCGGGGAGGCCGTGCTGACCGCGCGGCTGGCTCGGGAGGCGCTGGAGACCGACTGGGTGAAGCTGGAGGTGATCGCCGACGAGCGCACCCTGCTGCCCGACCCCATCGAGACGTTCGACGCCGCCGAACGCCTGGTCGCCGACGGGTTCACGGTGCTGCCCTACATCGGCGACGACCCGGTGCTGGCGCGCAGGCTGGAACAGGCGGGCTGCGCGGCGGTGATGCCGCTGGGCGCGCCGATCGGCTCCGGGCTCGGCATCCGCAACCCGCACAACATCGAACTCATCGTGGAGTTCGCGAACGTGCCGGTCATCCTGGACGCCGGGATCGGCACGGCCAGTGACGCGGCGCTGGCGATGGAGCTGGGCTGCGACGCGGTGCTGCTCGCCACGGCGGTCACCCGGGCCCGGCAGCCGGAGCTGATGGCGCAGGCCATGCGGTCGGCGGTCGGCGCGGGCCGGGCGGCCCGCCTGGCCGGGCGGATACCCCGGCGTCGCTACGCGGAGGCGTCCTCACCGCTTCATCGATAGAAAACGACCACGTCTCGGCATCGGTTTGGGATTCGCGGACCCGGCGGCCCTCAAATCGCCCGTAAACTCGGGCACGTGGACACGACGCTTACTGACCCCCTGGTCGGGAAACTCCTCGACGGGCGTTACCGCGTCGAGTCCCGGATCGCCCGGGGCGGCATGGCGACCGTCTATCTGGCCCTGGACATCCGGCTCGACCGCACGGTCGCCGTGAAGGTCATGCACCGCTCGCTGGCCGAGGATCCCGCCTTCGTGCGGCGTTTCATCGGTGAGGCGAAGTCGGTGGCGAGCCTTTCGCACCCCAACGTGGTGCACGTGTTCGACCAGGGCACGGACGGCGGCAACGTCTACCTGTCGATGGAGTACGTCCCGGGGCGCACCCTGCGCGACGTGCTCCGTGCCCGGGGCAGGTTCCCCGCCCGCGAGGCGCTCGAGGTGATGATCCCGATCCTCGCCGCGCTGGGCGCCGCCCACCAGGCCGGCCTCGTCCACCGCGACGTGAAGCCGGAGAACGTGCTGATCGCCGATGACGGGCGGGTCAAGGTCGTGGACTTCGGCCTGGCCCGCGCGATCGAGGCGACCAACCAGACCCGTACCGGTGTCATGATCGGCACCATCGGCTACATGTCGCCCGAGCAGGTGACCGCCGGTGCCGCCGACGCCCGCAGCGACGTCTACGCGGCCGGCATCATGCTGTTCGAGCTGCTGACCGGCCGCCAGCCGTACGAGGGTGACACGCCGATGTCGGTGGCCTACCGGCATGTGCACGACACCGTGCCCGCACCCTCGGCGCTGCTGCCCGGCTCGCCCCCGCTGCTCGACACGCTGGTGGCCCAGGCGACGGCGCGCGACCCGGCCGGTCGGCCGGCCGACGCCACCGCGCTGCTGGTCGCCGCCGTCGAGGCGCACCGGATGCTCCCCAGGGAGAGCGGCCCGGTGCCGGCGATCCCCCCCGTCGCCGGCCCGTCGAATGCCACGCAGGTCCACCCGGCGTCCACCCCGCCCGCGCCGGTCAACCACACCCTCATCCAGCCGAGGGCCGAGCTGCTCACCAGCCCCGCCGGCGGCCAGGCGTCGCCCGCGGCGCCACCGGCGCCGGTCCCGGCGGCACCGGCCAGGGAGCGCCGCGGCCCGCGGGCCCGGTGGTTCCTGATCGCGCTGGCCGTCGTGATGGTGGCCGCGGTCGGCGTGACCGGCTGGCTGTTCTCGCAGGAGACCTCGATCAAGGTGCCCTACCTGATCGGGCAGAACATCACCCTCGCCGTCGCCGAGGCCAAGCAGCGCGGCTTCGTCGTCGAGGAGGGCAAGGCCGAGCACGACGAGAAGGTGCCCAAGGGCAACGTGCTGCGCACCGAACCGGCCTCGGGCACCGAGGCCGAGCCGGGGGCGAAGCTGATCCTCATCGCCTCGGCGGGCCCCAAGCGGATCGCCGTGCCCAACGTGGTGGGGCTGAGCGCTCCGGAGGCCCGCGTCAAGCTGTCGGAGGCGGGGCTCGTCCCCGGGAGCGTCCGCAGGCAGCCCAACGAGACCGTCCCCCGCGACCAGGTGATCCGCACCAGCCCGGCCGTGGGCAACCAGGTCAAGGAGGGCACCAAGGTCAATCTGGTCGTCAGCGCGGGCCTCGTCATGCCGGACATCAAGGGCATGCCGCGTGACCAGGCCGACCAGACACTGCGCGCGGCGGGTTTCGTCCCCGAGTTCGTCGAGCAGGTCGACGCCGCCCAGCCGTGCACCGTCATCGCCCAGGACCCGCAGCCCGGCGCGGAGGTCGACCGGGGTGCCGTGGTCCGGCTGACCCTCTCACAGTGCAGCAACCCCGAATGGCACTGGCCCTGGGAGAACAACGGGCAGAACCCCAATGAGCCCGGCGGGAACGTCGTCGTCATCCCGAACATCGTGTTCAAGGACGTCAAGGCGGCCACCCAGGAACTTCAGACGGCGGGGATGCGGGTGAAGGTGAAAAAAGCCCTGGGCCGGGGACGGGTCCTGGCCCAGACCCCGGCGGGCGGTCAGCCGGCTCCCTCCGGCACCGAGGTGACCATCTGGCACTGAGATGACCATCTGGCCTTGAGCGTCCCTTCCCGATCCCGGTTCCGGGCCCCGTCCGGGGCTCCGGGACCGGGATCCGCGGTCTCCAGGGGTCGCGGTCTCCGGGGGTCACGGTTTCCGGGGCCGAGGTTTGCGGGGGCCGCCGTACGGGGCGCCCCGCTACAGGTGGTTCTCCGCGATCTTCCCGGTGAGCCGTTCGAGCAGCGGGCCGGCCTTGGCCATGCACACGGCGGGGTCGGGCTCGATGTCGGTGAGCGCGTACGCCGCCGTGATGCCCGCCGCGGCCAGCTCCGCGTCACCGAGGGTGCGCCGGCCGCAGACCGCGACGACCGGGACACCGGCCTCGGCGGCGGCGGCCGCGACCCCCGCCGGGGCCTTGCCGCGCAGCGTCTGCTCGTCCAGCGACCCCTCGCCGGTGATGACGAGGCGGGCACCGGCGAGCCGGTCGCGGAAGCCGAGAAGGTCGAGCAGGTAGTCGATCCCGGGCCTGAATCCGGCGGACAGGAAGGCGAGCGCGGCGAAGCCCACCCCGCCGGCGGCGCCGGCGCCGGGCTGTCCGGCCACTCCCATCGCGCGCACGACACCGTCGTGCTCGACGGCGCCGACCAGGCCGTGGGTGTGGGCGGCGACGGCGGCGAGCCGGGCGAGGGCGGCGTCGAGCGTCCTCACGTCCTGCGGGCTCGCACCCTTCTGCGGGCCGTACACGGCCGCGGCGCCGTTCGGGCCGAGCAGCGGGTTGTCCACGTCGCCCGCGACGACGAACTCGACCCCGTCGAGCGGGACGAGCCCGGAGACATCGATCCGCTCCAGATCGCGCAGGGCTGCTCCGCCCGGCGGGAGTTCCTGCCCGGAGGCGTCCAGGAAACGGACGCCGAGTGCCCCCATCATGCCCGAGCCGCCGTCGGTGCAGGCGCTGCCGCCGAGGCCGAGCACGACGCGCCGGGCACCGCGCCGCAGGGCATGGGCGATGAGCTCGCCGGCGCCCCGGCTGGTCGCGGTGAGCGGGGCGAGTGCGACGCCCCGGTGGGCGGGCGAGCCCGGCTCCCCGGCCGGCCCGGCAGCCGCCTCGGCCGGCCCGGTCGTGCCCGGAGCGGGCGAGGGGGTGGCCGGGAGGCGCCGTAGGCCGGACGCCTCGGCCAGCTCGACGACCGCCGTCGGCACCTCGCCCTCGGCGCGGGCGTCGCGCCAGGCGTAGGCGGCCGTGACCGGCTCCCCGACGGGACCGGTGACCTCGACCTCGACCCGGGTGAACCCGCAGGCCACGACCGCGTCCACGGTGCCGTCCCCGCCATCGGCCACCGGCAGCACGACCGCGTCGACCCCGGGTCCGAGGCCCGCGGCCACTCGCGTGGCGACCTCCGCGGCGGTCAGCGACCCCTTGAACTTGTCCGGAGCAATAACGACATATCCCGACTTAAACAACCCTGCTCCCTGGTGGAGGATCGGCGGGCACGCCTTCCCCGCCGGTGCGAGCGGCCCGGGACGCGTGCCGGAATCCGGTGCGATGGACGACCATCATCACATCTGTTCCCCGGCCAGGCGCATGAGGCGGCGGCGCACCTCGGCGCCCGCGCGGCCCAGCCGGTCCTGGGCGACCGTACGCAGCTCGTCGTCCTCGACGACGGTCTCGCCTCCGACCGGCAGCCGGGCCGGCGGCGGCCGCCGGGTGCCGAAGACCAGGGTCCGCACCGGGCCGGTCACGGCGTAGGCGAATCTCCGTACCGGTCTCTGTACCGGACGGCCGCGGTACCCGTTCGAGGAGGTCGTGGGCCTGGACGACAAGACCGGGCGTGCAGAAACCGCACCGGACGGCGCCGCACTCGACGAACGCCTCCTGGAGCGGGTGGAGCCGGTCACCGTCGGCCAGGCCATCGACGGCGCGGACCCGCCGCCCCTCGGTCCGCCCCGCCGCGACCAGGCGACCCCCCGTGCGGAGCGCCCCGGCACGGCCGGAGGGCCGAGGGCGTGGCGGAGGGGCGGCGGGCACAGCGGGCATGGCGGTCCGGACGGGCCGGACGGGCCGGGCGATACGGCCACCGGGACGGGCCGGACGGCACGGCCACCGGGATGGGCCGGGCGATACGGCCCCCGGGGAACCGCGGTGCGGAACCGGAAACGGTCCCGCGCAACACCTACACTGACGTCAACATGACTCCTCTCTCTCCCATCGGCGGACACGTCTCCGTCATCGGCGGCCTGGCCAAGGGCGGGCTGCAGTACGCCTCAGACATCGGTGCCGAGATGATCCAGGTCTTCGTCACCAACCCCCGCGGCTGGGCGCTCGCCGTGGGCAACCGCGCACAGGACACCAAGCTGCTCGAATCAGGCATGTTGTCCTTCGTGCACGCGCCGTACCTGGTCAACATGGGTTCCCCCAGCGCCGAGACGCTGGAGAAGTCGGTGGCCACCGTGCGGCACGGCCTGCGGCGCGGCAGAGACATCGGCGCCAAGGGAATGGTGATCCACACCGGGTCGGCGGTCAGCCAGTCGCGCGACGACGCCATGCGGCAGCTGCACGAGCATCTCCTGCCGCTGCTGGAGGAGATCCCCGACGACGGTCCCGACCTGCTGCTGGAGCCGATGGCGGGGCAGGGGTCGATGCTCTGCGCCACCGTCCAGGATCTGGAGCCCTATCTCGAGGCCCTGGAGTGGCACCCGAAGGCGGGTGTCTGCCTCGACACCTGTCACGCCTTCGCCGCGGGCCACGACCTGTCGGCCCCCGGCGGGGTCGGGGAGACCCTCGAGGCCCTGCACGCGATCGCGCCGGGGCGCCTGAAGCTGATCCACGCCAACGACTCCAAGGACGTGTGCGACTCCAAGAAGGACCGCCACGAGAACATCGGCGCGGGCCACATCGGCGCGCAGCCGTTCGCCGACCTGATGCGCCACCCGGTGGCCGCGGGGGTGCCGCTCTGCATCGAGACGCCGGGCGGCGCCGAGAAACACCGCGAGGACATCGAGCTGCTCAAGAAGCTCCGCGACACCGGATCCCCGACGGACGGCATTTCCCTCACGTGACCGGTGCGGTCCGGCCGCACCGCCAGACCGCCAGACCGCACGGCCGGCCCGGGAACAGACCACACAGCCGGGCCGGGAACAGACCACACAGCCGGGCCGGGAACGGACGGGACGCCCGTTCTCATGATCCGACCGCCCCCGCGGGCCGGATCACGGTCCGGCCCGCGGGCTGACGCGGGCGTCCCGTCGTATCAGAGGTCGCCGGGCCCCACCCCCCGGTCAGGACCCGGTGGCCGGGTGATCGTGTCTCGACGACCACCCGAGCCCACGCGCCAGGTCGTGTGCGGGCCTTTTCGGCCCTGTCCCCCCTGATGTCGCGGGCTCGCTCTCCGATGAGGGAACACTAAGGGCCCGCCCGAACGCGTGCGGGCCGCTTTCCGAGCGACACGATTAACGGCGGATAGTCGTCGATGTACGGAGAGTGTTCGCGCGACGAGCGGTGTGCGACAGACGACGAACGGTCCGCGAGGGGGCTCGAAGAGCCCCGGTGACACAGCGCCATCCCCTCCGGGCCCACTCGCCGGCTCAGCTGCGCACGATGGAGGAGCCCTTCCGGGACGGTGAAACGGCCAGGGCCGGTTCCCGGTTTCAGGCCCGCACGCGGTAGGCCCCGCGTTCCAGGCCCGTACGAAGCAGGTGGTGTGTTTCAGGCCGCACGAAGCAGGCGGCGCACCGAGGTCGTCGGCGACGCCCAGGACCCGCCGGCCGGCACGGACAGGCCCGGACAGGCCCGGACAGGCACGGGTGAGGATTCACCGCCAGTGGTGAACCGGCCGCGAAATCACTTCGTCGCGGCGGAGAGGATTCGGACGGCGGGCCCGAAAGGCCACCGGGCGACGCCCGGCGCGGTGACCGTTTCCCAAGATTCCCCAGCAAAGCGACAGGACCCAAAAAGGGCGAATAATACGGCACAACAATTACAACCAGGTTTTCCCGGTATCATCACCGAATCATTTCGCCTTATGCGGCAGATCACCCGCACCATACGAGGGCGACCCACCACATAACGAAATTCCGACCCGCCGACCTCGACGGCGGGCCGACTTCCCGGGAATTCCCTCTTCGGCCGGATTTCGTTTTCGCAGTTATCCGGGAGCGCCGGAGCGGACCGGGCGGCCCTTCGCCGCACCGGGAGCGGTCGGTCGGTCGCGGAACCGGCGGACGAGTTGCTCACGGACCTGACGGGTATGGCGGCGGCTGACCGGCAGCGTCTCGGTGCCGACCTGGATCATCACCCGGCCCCCGTCGAAGCGGAGCTCGCTCACATGGCGCACCGAGACCAGCGTGCTGCGGTGCACCCGGATGAACCCGGAATCGGCCCAGCGTCTCTCCAGCGAGGCCAGGGGCATCCGCACCAGGTAGCTGCCCTCGTCGGTGTGCAGGCGGACGTAGTCACCCTGCGCCTCGGCGAACCAGACGGCCTGCTGGGGCACGAACCTGGTGCGACCGGCGAGCTCGACCGGGATGACGTCCTCCGGGGCGGGACCGGCCACGGCGGGGACCGCGGCCTCCAGGCGGCGTACCGCCTCGGCCAGCCGGTCGGCCCTGAGCGGCTTGAGCAGGTAGTCGACCGCCTCCAGTTCGAACGCCTGCACCGCGCAGTCTTCGTCGGCGGCGACGAACACCAGGCGAGGCGGGTTGGGAAAGCCCGCGATGAGCCTGGCCAGGTCGAGGCCGTCCAGGCCGGGCATGCGGATGTCGAGGAACACCCCGTCGAGCCGCTCACCCCTGCCGATCATCTGGACCATGTCCTGGAGCGCCGTGACACCGCCGACGGCGGTGGCGACACGCTCAATCCGGGGGTCCTGGCTCAGGAGGCAGGCGATCTCCTCCAGAGCGGGGACCTCGTCGTCAACGGCCAGGACTCGCAACATGGCCCCACGCTGCCTCGTGAACCACACTCGCCGCAACCGTCATGGCAACTTCGGGTAATAGTTTGACTACAAATAGCTACTGGTGAGGGGAACCTTGGACACGCCGAACCGCATCGCGGTGCCCTCGCGCGGTGTCACCGCCGAGGCCGGGCCGTAGTCCCCGCGTGATGTCACCGCCGAGGCCGGGCCGTAGTCCTCATCGCGGATCCGGCAGGGGCCCACGCGTCCGCACCGCGCGGGGCGGCCGGGGAGGACGACGATCACGGTGGGCCCTCTCCGGGTTCCTCCTGATAGGAATAGCGCTGTTCACGCCATGGGTCGGCGATGTTGTGATAGCCGCGTTCCTCCCAGAAGCCACGCCTGTCCTCCAGCATGTACTCCACGGCACGCACCCATTTGACGCTCTTCCAGGCGTAAAGGTGCGGGACGACCATCCGGACGGGGAAACCGCGCTCCGCGGAGATGGGCTTCTCATCCAGTTCCAGGACGAACAGCGTCTCCGGGCGGGTGAAGTCGCTCATCCGCACGTTGGCGCTGTAGCCGTACTCCCCCCAGATCATCACGTGCTTCACGCCCGGGGCGGGCGGGGCGATCTCCATCAGCGTCGCCGTGGACACCCCACCCCACTCGTTGCCCATGACCGAGAACTTGGTGACGCAGTGGAAGTCGGCCATGACCGTGGTACGCGGCAACGCGGAGAACTCGGGCCAGGTGAAGCGGTGCTGCTCGCCCGAGGCGGTGGCCCCCATGACGCGCAGCTCCCACGTGGCCGGGCGGAACGTGGGCACCCGGCCGTAGTGGATGACCGGACGTCCACGAGGGACATACTGCCCCGGAGGCAGGCGAGGTTCCTCGCCCGGAGGTTCGGGCTGCTCCACCATCACTCCCCTCGCCGGTTGGCCGACGGCACGGGGCAATCCTGCCATCGCCCGCCCTACGGCATCGCGGCGGCCACCGGATAAGGCCTCCCACCGCCTCATGAGGCCTCCCTCGTCTCCCCCGGTCCCGCGTGTCCACCGACCGCGGCCACAGGGTAACCCCCGCCCGTCACCGCCCCTGGATGCGACACCCCGGACGGGACGCTCCACCGGCACCCCGGGCCACCCGGACGGGACGCTCCGCCGGTGCCCCGGGCCCTCCGACGACGCGCTCCACTGCGGCTCCGGGCTTCCCCGGGCAGGGCGCCCGGTGGAACATGCCGGAACATCGGGTCGACGTACCCCGACGGTGCGCTACTATTTGCGGCTATGCGTACTGCGTTCTGGTTTTGGTATGGCGACGGACCCGCGGGTGGGACCGTTCGCCTCCAGATGCTGCGCTGACAGCCTGGCGAACAGAAGGCCCCGGGTCCGTTTCGGACCCGGGGCCTTCTGCTTTTCCCGGGTCCCTCCGGCTCCTCTCCACCGAAGTCATCGAAGCCATCTCACCGAAAGAAGGAAAGACATGGTCATCGTCATGAGGCCCGACGCCACCAGGGCGGACGTCGAGGCGGTCGCGCAGACCGTCGGCGCGGCGGGGGGTGAGGCGTTCGTCAGCCGGGGCGTCAGCCGCACCATCATCGGCCTGGTCGGTGACGTCGACCGGTTCGCCACGCTCGATCTGCGCGGGATGAGCGGCGTGGCCGACGTGATACGGGTCAGCACCCCCTACAAGCTGGTCAGCCGCGACCACCACCCGGAACGTTCCACCGTCCGGGTCGGCGGCGTGCCCATCGGGCCTCGGACGGTCACGCTGATCGCCGGCCCCTGCGCGGTGGAGACCCCGGAGCAGACCCTGGCCGCCGCGCGCATGGCGCGGGCCGCCGGCGCCACCCTGCTGCGCGGCGGCGCCTACAAGCCCCGCACCTCCCCCTATGCCTTCCAGGGGCTGGGCGAGACGGGCCTGCGCATCCTCGCCGACGTCCGCGCCGAAACCGGGCTGCCCGTCGTGACCGAGGTCGTCGACGCCCACGACGTCGACCTGGTCGCCTCCTACGCCGACATGCTGCAGATCGGCACCCGCAACGCGCAGAACTTCGCCCTGTTGCAGGCCGTCGGCGCCGCCGGCAAGCCGGTCATGCTCAAGCGCGGCATGAACGCCACCATCGAGGAGTGGCTGATGGCCGCCGAGTACATCGCCCAGCGCGGCAACCTCGACATCGTGCTGTGCGAGCGCGGCATCCGCACCTTCGAGACCGCCACCCGCAACACCCTGGACATCTCCGCGGTCCCGGTCGCCCAGCGCCTGTCGCACCTGCCGGTCATCGTGGACCCCTCCCACTCCGGCGGCCGGCGCGACCTGGTGCTGCCGCTGACCCGCGCGGCCCTCGCCGTCGGCGCCGACGGCGTGATCATCGACGTCCACCCGCACCCCGAGCAGGCCCTGTGCGACGGCCCCCAGGCACTGGTCGACAGGGACCTGGAGGAGCTGGCCCGGGTGATGGCCCAGTTCCCGCCGATGCTGGGCAAGACCGCCGCCGCCGACGCCCTGGTCTCCGCCTGATCGCCGCCGCCGTGGCCGGCCGGTTCCACCGTGACCGGCCACGGCGGCCGTGACCGGTCGATCCGGTCACGGCCGGCCGAGCGGTCGGGGTCAGCCGTCGAGGCGGTACTCCTGCAGGGAGCCGGCCAGTTGCACGGCGAGCTCCTCGGCGTCCAGGCGGCGCTCGATCTGCTTCAGGTCGGCGATCTTGGCGGCGGTCTCGGCGCGGCGCGGCGCCAGGAGGGTGCAGCAGTCCTCGTCGGGAAGCTCGGAGATCTCCAGAGTGCCGATGCGACGGGCCTCAGCCATGATCTCGGTCTTGTCGAGGCCGATCAGGGGACGCAGGATCGGCATGTCGACCGCGTCGTCCTGGGCGGTGATGTTCTGCAGCGTCTGCGACGAGACCTGGCCCAGGGAGTCGCCGGTGATCAGGGCTCCGGCGCGCAGCCGGCGGGCGACCTCCTCGGCGGTCTTGAGCATCAGACGGCGCTGGGCGATGACGGCGAGGCGGTCCTGGCCCGACGCCTTGATGGACTGCTGCGCCTTGCCGAAGGGGACGACCCACAGCCGGGACTTGCCCTGGAACCTGTCGAGTGCCCTGACCAGCGCGTACGCTTTGTAGATCGACTCGGAGGTGGTGAAGGGGATGCCGGAGAAGTGCAGGAAGTCGACCCGCAGGCCGCGGCGCATCATCCGGTAGGCCGCCACGGGCGAGTCGATGCCGCCGGACATCAGCACCAGGCCCCGGCCGCTGGTGCCGACCGGCAGCCCGCCCTGCCCCGGCTGGCCGCCGGTGAAGACGAACGCCTCGTCGCGGTCGATCTCGATGGAGACCACCAGTTCGGGCTTCTTCAGGTCGACCGGCAGGCCGTAGATGTCGTTGAGCTCCCCGCCGACCGACCGGTCCAGCTGCATCGAGGTGAGCGGGAAACGCTTGTCGCGGCGGCGGGAGCGGACCGCGAAGGAGACGCCGCGCCGCACGTCGTCGCGGTCGGCCAGCAGCTCGATCGCCGCCTTGGTGATCGCCGTGGGGTCCTTGGCGACCCGCCAGGCGCGGTGGATCCAGACGAGGCCGGGGACGTACGAGACGCGCTCGGCCACGGCGTCGGCGACCTCGGCACCGGTGCCGTCCGGCAGGAGGAGCGCGATAACGCCGTGGCGTTGCCGCAGGTCGACCTTGACGCCGACGTCCTTCAGGGCGGCCCTGATGTTGCCCTGAAGCCTCCGTTCGAAGAGCTCCCGGTTGTTTCCCTTGAGGACGACCTCGCCCAGCTTGAGCAGAACGCAGGGCTCGCCCAGGGCGGACATGGTCATGGTGCAACCTCCGGTGGAGCTTCGAGGGGACGTGGGGATACGTCAAGTGTCGCGCGGGACCGCGTGAGAACGCGTCTCGACTTTGTCACTTTAGTAGGGGCTATGACTCGTCGAGTCCTTGCTCGATGACGTAGCGGACGAGCTCGACGCGGTTGTGGAGCTGGAGTTTGTTCAGCGTGTTCTGCACGTGGTTCTGCACGGTGCGGTGGGACAGCGTGAGGCGCTCGGCGATCTGCCGGTACGACAGGCCCTTGGCGACCAGGCGGAGCACCTCGGTCTCCCGCTCGGTCAGGCGGGGCGTGGTGTCGGGAACGGACTGGGCGGCCAGACGGCGGTACTCCCCCAGGACGAGCCCGGCCAGCCCGGGGGTGAAGACGGCGTCGCCCGCGGCGGTGCGCCGGACCGCGTCGAGGAACTCCTCCTTGCTCGCGGACTTCAGCAGATATCCGGACGCACCCGCCTTGACCGCCTCCAGCACGTCGTCCTGCTCTCCGCTGGCCGACAGCACCAGGACCCGGGGCGGCGGCTGCACGGTGGCCAGCCGGCGGGCCACCTCCACACCGGACAGGTCGGGCAGCTGCAGGTCGAGCACCACCAGTTCGGGCCGGGCCGCGGGGGCCACCCGGACGGCCTGCCGGCCCTCGCCGACGGTGGCCACGACCTCGTACCCGGCCTCGGCCAGGTCCCTGGCCACCGCGTCCCGCCACATCGGGTGGTCGTCCACCACCATCACACGCACCCGCCCACCTTAGGGGTTTTGGTGGGGAACGTCCGAACTTTCGGGGGCCGGGACGGCCATCTCGATCTCGGTGCCCCGGCCGGGGGCGGAGACCATGGTGACCGTGCCGCCCAGGTCGGCGACCCGGCCCCGGATCGACTGGGAGACACCGAGGCGCCCGTCGGCGGCGGCCTGCTCCAGGCGGCCCGGCGCGATGCCCGGCCCCTCGTCCCTGACGGTCACGGTGATCGTTCCATCGTCGCCCTCGGCGAAGACCCACGCGGGGGCCTGCGGCCCGCAGTGCCGGGTGACGTTGTCCAGGGCGGCGCCGACCGCGGCGGCCAGTTCCCGGGCGGCGCCGGCCGGCAGCGACAGCGGGGTCGCCGGGACCGAGACGGTGACCGTGGCCGAACCGTACCGCTGGAGCAGGGTACGCAGGTCGGCGGTGCCCGCGGCGGGCTCCACGGGGCGGAGCCTGACCAGCTCGCGCAGCGCCGCCTCCTGCTCGCCCGCGAGCCTGCCCAGCTCGGCCGCCTCCCCACCGATCTCCTGCCCGCGCCGCTGGACCAGGGAGAGCACCTGGAGCACCGAGTCGTGGATGCCCCGCGCCAGCCGCTCCCGTTCCCGTCCGGCGGCCTCCATCTCGACCGCCTGCTGCATGCGTTCCTCGGCCTTCTTCGCCAGCCTGGCGGTGTGCCCGACCAGCACCCCGGCGAGGAAGAGCAGCACGACCCCGTTGATCGGGACCGCCTCGACGCCGGGCGGGCCGGACGCGCCGGCCGCGCGCGCCGCCAGGTCGGCCAGGGAGACGGCCAGGGCCGCCAGGGCACCCAGCCGCCGCCCGCCGTGGACGCCCCAGGCGAGCACCGCCCCGCCCATCCAGGTGGCGGTGATGGGGAGGCTGCCCTGCTGGTAGGGGCCCTGGACGAACGGGGTGGCGAGCAGGCAGCCCACGGTGACGAGCATGTCGGCGGCCAGCAGCGGGCGCCCGCGGAACTCCGTGACGGAGTAGGCGAAGACCGTCGCCGCCGTCCACAACGCCATGACGCCGATCACCAGCCAGCCGGTCGCCGGATGGGCGTACCCTCCGGCTCGGGCGAGCAGGACCACCGCGTAGACGAGGGACGCGACGCGGAAGACCGCGATCGCCCGCCAGAACGGACCCTCGATTCCCGTCACCGGCAGGACCTTACCGCCCGCCGGCCGAGGACCGCCCCGTCAGCCGAGGACCGCCCCACTGGCCGAAGACCACCCCGTCAGCCGAAGATCGCCTCGTCGGCCGAGGACCGCCCCGTCAGCCGAAGAAGACCTCGGCCTCCTCGTAGCGGCCGACCGGGACGGTCTTGAGCTCCCTGGTCGCCTCGTCGAGGCCGACCCGGACGATGTCGGTGCCCCGCAGTGCGACCATCGTGCCGAAGTCACCGGCGTGGACGGCGTCGATGGCCTGCAGGCCGAAGCGGGTGGCCAGCACCCGGTCGAAGGCGGTGGGCGTGCCGCCGCGCTGGATGTGGCCCAGCACGGTGGTGCGGGCCTCCTTGCCGGTGCGCTTCTCGATCTCCTTGGCGAGGCTCTCGCCGATGCCGCCCAGCCGTACGTGCCCGAAGGAGTCCAGCTCACCGGCCTGGAGCGTCATCTGGCCCTCGATCGGGTGCGCGCCCTCGGCCACCACGACGATGGGCGCGTACCTGGTCTGGAAGCGCGACTCCACGTAGGCGCAGACGCGGTCGATGTCGAAGGGCTTCTCCGGGATGAGGATGACGTTGGCACCGCCCGCCATGCCCGCGTGCAGCGCGATCCAGCCCGCGTGACGGCCCATGACCTCGCAGATCAGCGCGCGGTGGTGCGACTCGGCGGTGGTGTGCAGCCGGTCGATCGCCTCGACGGCGATGTTGACGGCCGTGTCGAAGCCGAAGGTGTAGTCGGTCGCGTTGAGGTCGTTGTCGATCGTCTTGGGCACGCCGACGACGTGCACCCCCCTGTCGAAGAGCTGCTTGGCCACTCCAAGGGTGTCCTCACCGCCGATCGCGATCAGCGCGTCGACCCCGCCCGCGGCCAGGTTCTCCTTGATCTTCTCGACACCGCCGTCGATTTTGATGGGGTTGGTCCGCGAGGAACCGAGGATCGTCCCGCCACGGGGCAGGATGCCGCGCACGGCCTGGATGTCGAGGGGCATGGTGTCGCCCTCCAGGGGCCCGCGCCAGCCATCGCGGAATCCGACGAATTCGTGTCCGTAGACGGTCGCGCCCTTGCGAACTACGGCGCGGATCACAGCGTTCAAGCCGGGGCAGTCGCCGCCCCCTGTCAGCACTCCGATACGCATGGCATCCTCCGGTGGTGTTCCGAGGCAAGATGGCCAGACTAAGTGGGGTAGTGCGGCCGGCGAGGGATTTCCATCGCCGACGAGACGCATTCTGCCTCCCGATCGGCCCAATGGTCTAGACCAAGTAAAAGGACTCCTCACATTTCCTTAACCGGGGTTGGCAAACGATTTCCACGGGTAAGAGAAAACGTCGCGACCCCGCCGGGCGGAGCCCGGCGGGGTCGGTTTCCGAAAGGGTTCTCAGCGGGTCAGCGGCAGTACGCACGAGGGGGTGCCGACGGCGAGGCACCCGTCCTCCGCCTGGGGGACGCCGTCCTTCAGCGGGAGGACCACGACGGTCCCGGAACGCTGGTTGGCCACGTACACGCGGCCGTCCACGACGGCGAAGTGGCGCGGCCAGACACCGCCGCAGGAGACCTCGGCGACCCGTTCCAGGCCGGACGCGGTGAAGACCGAGATCGTGTCCGGGCCGCGGTTCGCGACGTAGACGAACCCGTCGTGCGCCTCCAGGTGCGAGGGGTGGTTCTCGCCCGCGGTGCCACTGGCGGGGACGGCCAGCACCTCGCGCCATCCGGTGTCGTAGGCGCGGACCGTGCCGTCCAGTTCACCGGCCACGTACCAGTGGCCGCCCGCGCGGGCCATGTGCCGGGGGCCCATGCCTGGGGCGAGCCGCACCGGGCCACCGGGGTGCGCGACCACCCCGTCCCCGGTCGGCAGGTAGCGGCGGACCTCGTCGGCCCCCAGGTCTGTCACGTACAGGACGCCGTCGGGGCCGAAGACCGCCTGGTGGGCGTGGGTCCCCTCGCGGTGGGGGAAGGTCCACACGTCGGTGAGGAGGCCGGCGTCGTCGATGCCGTGGACGCTGACCGTGCCGTCGCCGTAGTTGGCGACCGCCAACCGCGTGCCGGTGGGGTCGACGGCCAGGTGGCAGGGGGACGCTCCCCCGCTGGAGTGCCGGGCGAGCGGGGTGAGCCCTCCGTCCGCGGCGCGCGCGAAGACGCCGACCGTGCCCCGCTCGCTCTCCTCCACCGCGTAGACGACCGGCAGGCGGGGGTGCGCGGCGAGGAAGGACGGGCCGGGAGCCGGCGTCGTGCCGAGTCGCGTGAGGCCCCCCAGCTCCACCAGGGTGATCCCGGGCCCGGACCCGCCGGTGTCCGGGGTGTATCCGCCGATGTACGCAACCTCAGCCATCATGCTCCCGCCGCCGTCGGGGCGGCACGCGCCGCCCTGTCATTCGTTCTGGGCCAGTCTGCGAAGGTAGCGCAGCCGGAGGGCGGCCACGCACCGCCCCCGCCCGGGGTCGCCCCCGTTGCCCACCGGCCGGGGCCGGGGAGCGGCCGTCCCCGGCGGACGCGCGGGGACACGGGGCGGGCACAGGGCGGGCACAGGGCGGGCACGGGGCGGGCACGGAGGGATGTCAGGGCGGCCACGGAAGGACGGCGGCTCCGTTCAGTGGCGGAAGGGCCCGCCGACCTCGTAGGTGATCCCACCGGTGCCCGAGGCGTCGCCCCGGGTGCCGCGCTGGGAGGAGAAGTAGAGACGGTCCCCCCGGGGGGAGAAGGCCGGGCCGGTGATCTCCGACTCGGGGTGGCCGGAGACGCGCAGGAACGGGGTGACGACCCGCTCGGGGGTGATGAGATCGATCCCCATGTCGCCGCCGTCCCCGGCGACGTACAGGTCGCCCGAAGAAGTGCCGGTGATGTCGTCGATCCCGGCCTGCGGGGCGTTCGCGTCGCGGACGACCCGCAGGCGCTCCTCCCGCGCGTCGTAGGCCCACACCCGGTTGTCACCCTTGGTGGTGAAGAAGCAGACGCCGCCGGAGTAGCGGCAGCCCTCCCCGCCGGAGAAGCGCCTGGCCCCGGCGACCTGCTCGCGGGTCGGCACCGGCAGTGCGGCCGGGTTGGGCACCCGCCGCCAGGTCACCGAGCCGGTGCCGTCGGCGCAGAGCACCTCCAGCAGCCCTGAGGTCAGGTCACCCCAGTGGGCCGGCCGGAACCGGTAGAAGCAGCCGTCCGGTTCGTCCTCGGTCAGGTAGACGACCTGCCGCTCCGGGTCACAGGCCGCGGCCTCGTGCCTGAAGCGGCCCATGGCCAGGCGGGGCATCGCGGCACGGGAGCCGTGGGGATCGCACTCGAAGACCCGGCCGCGGAAGATCCCCTCGCACGACAGCCAGGTGTCCCAGGGGGTGCGTCCGCCGGCGCGGTTGAGGTTGGTGCCCGACAGGATCCGGTAGGCGTCGACGATGTCGCCGTCCGGGCCGAACCTGATCGCCGACGCCCCGCCGAGCAGCGGGATCTCCGAGTTGGAGACGTAGATCCAACCGTCGCCGTCGGGGAAGCACGCCCCGCCGCCCGGCGCCGGGTGCCACAGCACCCCGCCGACCCGGCGGCCGGTGCGGGCGACGATCCGGCTGGTGAAACCTTCGGGCAGCGCGATCCCGTTGGCGTCCGGCGCGCGCGGCGGACCGTACGGGCCACCGGTGCCGGACGGATCGTACGGGCCTGTGGAGCCGTACGATCCGGTGTGCGCGGCGCCCCGCCACAGTGATCCGCTCAGAGCCGCCCCCGCGGCCGGCCCCCCGGTGCGCACGGACGTACGGCGCGGCATGGCCCCTCCTCCTCGCCCTCTCGGTACGCCGCCAGTCGATCGAACCCATGTGAACGTGGAGTCCGCGCGATCCCAAACTTTGCGGAAACCAGAGCGCAAACATCCGGCGGAACAGGTCGGCCCCGGGGCCGCTCTCCACTCCGAGCACTGAGCTGACGTCCTCGGGAACCGGCCTGACAGCGACGGTGTCGCGGCGCCGGACGGCCCGGCGGCCGGTCCTCGCCTCGACCAGGCCGAAGGTCATCATGGGCAGCGGCTCCGCGACCAGCAGCTCGGGTGCGGCCTCACCCAGTTCGCCCGGGAGCCACGACGTGTACGGGCTGGTACTGCCGGGAGGAACGGCCGTGACCGTCGGCGTGACCGGTCGCGGGTTCGGTCAGTGGCGAAGCGCCCGCAGTGCCGCGTCGAGGCTTCGCTCCGATCTCGTCTGGCCGGGAGAGCCCTGCGGCCGGCCGGATCGGAGACACGAAGGCGCCCCGGCCGGGTGACCGGGGCGCCCGCCGGTGAGGGGGACGCCGCGCGGCGTCCCCCTCACCGTTTCCCCGTCGCGGGGACGGTCAGCGCTGGGCCTGAAGCATCCAGTGGTGCTTCTCCAGGTCCTGGGTGATCGCGATGAGGATGTCCTGGGTCACCGGGTCCGGCTCGTCGGTGGCCTCGATGCGCTCGCGCATCCTGCGGACGATGGACTCCAGGATGTCCGTCAGCGCGGCGACGACCTTGCCGTCGTTGATGTAGCCCGCCTCCAGCTGGTGCACCTCGGTCGTCTTCGCCAGCGTGGACGAGCGGCCGTCGGGGTTGGCGCCGATGGCGACCGCCCGCTCGGCGACGGTGTCCGCGTGCTCCCTGGCCGCCGCGACGATCTCGTCGAGCTGCAGGTGCAGCGAGCGGAAGTTGTGGCCGATCACGTTCCAGTGGGCCTGCTTGCCCAGGAGCGACAGGTCGAGGAGGTCGACGAGGGCTCCCTGCAGGGCTGCGGCGACGACCTTCTGGGCCTCGGGGTTGAGCGGGCTGGTGATAGCGGACATGAGGTATGCCTCCCCCTTAGTTCGGCATTAGTTCTCTCGCTGTGGTGAAACACCCCATACCCCCCACCTCCTTCCCTAACTACCGAAACTCTCCCGCCTTGTTGACACTGTCACTATGACAGTGTCACTATCGGGACATGGAATGGACCATCGGCGAACTGATCGAGCACGCCTCGGCGGCGCTGTCCTCCACCACCCGGCCCAACGGGCGGGTGCGGGACGTGCCCAACGAGCGTCTGATCAGGTGGTATTCCACGATCGGCCTGCTCGACCCGCCCCTGGCCCGCCGGGGCCGCGTCGCCCTGTACGGCAGGCGCCACCTGCTCCAGCTCGTCGCCGTCAAGCGCCGACAGGCCGACGGCCGGACCATCGCCGAGATCCAGGCCGAGCTCACCGGCGCCACCGACAGGGCACTGGAGTCGATCGCCGACCTCCCCGCCCCCACGACCCCCGACGGAGCCGACGACGGTGACGGCGGTGACGGCATCGTGAGCCCCCCCGGACCCGCGAGCACCACCCCCGCTCCCGCCCCTGCCGCCTCCCCCTCCGCGGCCGGGGCACCCCGGGCCCGCTTCTGGGCCGCGTCCCCGGCGGTCCCGGATCCGGTCGCCTCAACCGGTCCCCACCCGGCCGGCACCGCCCCGCGCGCGGCACCCGCCGCGCTCGTCCACGGCGTGCGGCTCGCACCCGGGGTCACGCTGGTGCTCGACGGCGCCGGCCACGCCCCGTCCTCCGACGACCTCGCCGAGATCGCCGTCGCGTCGGAGGCGCTCCTGAAACTGCTCCGCGACCGCGGCCTCACATCTTCGAAGGGAAAGCACCCATGTTGAGCTCGATCACCACGTTGCGGCCGGAGGAATGCCCCCCCGTGCCGGACGCCGGCCTGGGAGCGCTGTCCACCGCGCGCGGCAACCTGCCGCTGGAGAGCGTGGACGTCACCGCCGCCGTGTCCGGCCTCGTCGCCGGGGTCGAGGTGGTCCAGGGGTTCCGCAACCCGCACGACGTGGCGCTGGAGGCGACGTACGTCTTCCCGCTGCCCGACCGCGCCGCGGTGACCGCCTTCAGGATGGAGGCCGACGGGCGGGTCGTCGAGGGCGTCCTCAAGGAGCGCGGACAGGCCAGGGCCGACTACGACCAGGCGCTCGCGCAGGGGAGACGGGCCGCGATCGCCGAGGAGGACCGGCCCGACGTCTTCACCATCAGGGTGGGCAACATCGTGCCGGGCGAGCGCGTGACCGTGCACCTGACGCTGAACCAGCCGCTCCCGTACGAGGACGGCGCGGCCACGTTCCGCTTCCCGCTGGTCGTGGCCCCCCGTTACATCCCCGGGACGCCGCTCGACGGCGAACAGGCGGGGGACGGCTGGTCATCCGATACCGACGCGGCCCCCGACGCCTCCCGGATCACTCCCCCGGTGCTGCTGCCCGGCTTCCCCAACCCGGTCCGGCTCTCGCTCGCCGTCTCGGTCGATCCGGCCGGACTGGAACTGCGCGAGATGTGCTCCAGCCTGCACGTGGTCCGGGAGGAGGGCACGACGGTCCGGTTGCGGCCGGGCGAGCGGCTCGACCGCGACTTCGTCCTGCGTCTCCTCTTCGACGCCTCGACCTCGCTGGCGCTGGCCCCCGACGACGATGGCGAGGGCGGGACGTTCACGCTGACCGTCGTCCCCGACCCGGCGCCGGCCACCACCACCCCCAGGAACGTCGTGCTGGTGCTCGACCGCTCGGGCAGCATGGCGGGCTGGAAGATGGTGGCCGCCCGGCGCGCCGCGGCCCGGATCGTCGACACGCTCACCTCACGGGACCGGTTCGCGGTGCTGTCGTTCGACGATGTGGTCGAGCACCCCGAAAAACTCGGCGGTGGCCTGGTCGAGGCGTCCGACCGCAACCGCTACCGCGCCGTGGAACACCTGGCCAGGCTGGAGGCGCGCGGCGGCACCGAGATGCTGGACCCGCTGGAGCGGGCCGCGACACTGCTGGCCGGGGCGAGCGGCGACCGGGTCCTGGTGCTCGTCACCGACGGGCAGGTCGGCGACGAGGACCGGATCCTGAAGGCGCTCGGCACCCGGCTGCGCGGGGTGCGGGTGCACACGGTCGGCATCGACCGGGCGGTCAACGCCGGCTTCCTGGGCAGGCTCGCCGGGCTGGGCGGCGGCCGGTGCGAGCTGGTGGAGTCCGAGGACCGGCTGGACGAGGCGATGGAGCACATCCACCGCCGCATCGGCGCCCCCCTGGTCACCGACCTCTCCGTCGAGGCCGACGGGCTCGACGTGATCACGGAGACGGTCGGCCACATCGGCTCGATCTACCCGGGTGTCCCCCTCACCGTCCTCGGCCGTTACCGCGGCGCGGGCGGCGGGGCCCTGACCGCGCGTGGCCTGGACGCCGCAGGACGGCCGTGGGAGCACCGGGTCACCGCGACGGTCGCGGCCAACCCGGCGACCCGGGCCATCTGGGCACGGGCCCGGCTGCGCACGCTGGAGGACCGCTACGCGACCGGCAGCCCCTGGCTGGAGGACGAGATCGTCAAGACGTCGCTGCGGTACGGGGTGCTCTGCCGTTTCACCGCGTTCGTCGCGGCCGACACGCGGACGGTGGCCGAGGGCGGCCCCGGGCACCGGGTGATCCAGCCGGTGGAGCCGCCCAGCGGCTGGGGCAGCCCGGCCCCGGCGGCGGCTCCGATGAGGGCCGTGGCGTACGGCGGCGCCCCGGGCGGGTACGGCGCCCCGGCCGGCGGCCCCCCGGCAGGGTACGGCGGCCCTCCGCCGAGCGGCGCCCCGCGCGGGTACGGCGGCGCCCCGGCGCGAAGTGGCCCTCCGCCGAGCGGTGCTCCGGGCGGGTACGGCGGCGTCCCCGCACCTGCCCCGTCGGCCCGCCGGGGCAGGTCGCAGGAGCCGCCGCGTGAGCAGCTCACCGAGGAGCTGGAGCGGTTGCGCGCCGCCGTGTCCCTCCCGGCCGCCGAACGGCTGCGGATGCTGCAGGACCTGGGCAGTCGCCTGGCGGCCCTGGCCGCCCACCTCGGCGGCCACGCCGAACTGGCGGCCCTGGCCGAGGAGTTGCAGGCCGGCGGGGACGTGGAGACGCTGTGGCGGCGGGCGGTGGAGGGCCTGGAGGCACTGGTCCGTCCCGTCAAGCGCCGCCCGTTCTGGAAGCGTTGAACCCCGGTCCGGCGCGGTCGACCGGCCGCGCCGGGCCGCCTCCGGGCCGATCCGCGAGCCGACGGGTCGCGGACGGAACCCGGGAAAGCACGGCGGGACGGAGGCCGGACCGTTGCACGTAAAGTAGCGGGATGGTGATTTTGGACGGCGGCCTGGCCACCCATCTGGAGACCCTGGGAGCGGACCTCCGCGACGAGCTGTGGTCGGCGAAACTCCTGCTGGAGAACCCCTCGGTGATCCGACAGGCGCATCTCGACTACTTCGCCGCCGGCGCCGAGGTGGCGATCACGGCGAGTTACCAGGCGAGCATTCCGGCGTTCCTGCGACGTGGCCTGACCGCCGCCGAGGCCGAGGATCTCATCCTGCTCTCGGTGCACCTGGCGGCCCAGGCCCGTGACGCCCACGGATCTGGCGCGGTGGCCGCCAGCGTCGGCCCCTACGGGGCCCACCTGGCCAACGGCGCGGAGTACACCGGTGACTACGACCTCGACGAGGACGGCCTGGCCGACTGGCACCGCGACCGCTGGCACATCCTCGCCGACAGCGAGGCCGACCTGCTGGCCTGCGAGACGATCCCGTCCTACCTGGAGGCCCGGGCGCTGAAGCGGCTGCTCGCCGAGACGCCGGGCATGCGGGCGTGGGTGAGCTTCTCCTGCCGCGACGGCGAGCACATCAGCGACGGCACCCCGCTGCGGAAGGCCGCCGCCCTGTTCACCGGCGACCCCCAGGTGATGGCGGTCGGCGTCAACTGCACCGCCCCGCGCCACATGATCAGCCTGATCTCCCGGATCGAGGGGAAGCCCGCCATGGTCTACCCCAACTCCGGCGAGACCTGGGACCCGGAGAACCGCCGCTGGCTGGGGCTGGCCGACCCGGTGGAGTTCGGCGAGGCCGCGGTCGGGTGGATCGCCGCCGGCTCGGCCTTCGTCGGCGGCTGCTGCCGCACCACTCCCGAGCACATCCGCCAGATCCGCTCCCACCTCGTCGGGCCGGGACCGGTCTGAGACGGCCGTCCCCGCGAGGACCGTCAGGCCGGCACGGCCCCACCCCCGTGGGGCCGTGCCGGCCGTGGTCTCGGTGCGTGCCGTCGGCGCACACCGAGACTGCGGAAAGACCTCGGCGCGGTGGCGCCGGGGCCGGGCCCGGGGGTGACGGAGCCCCGGGACGGAGCCCTTTCGGCGCGGAAGCGCGGTGGCCGTTCCGGCCCCCGAACCCCCACCCCCACCCCCGGACCGGAACCCCCCGGGGGGTCCTCAGCGCAGGAACGCCGCGGCCACCCCGGCATCGACCGGAATGTGCAACCCGGTGGTCTGGGTCAACTGGGTCAGCTGGAACACCGCCCCGGCGATATGCTCGGGCAGCACCTCCCGCTTCAACAACGTGCGCTGCGCGTAGTACTCCCCCAACTCCTCCTCCGCCACCCCGTACACCGCGGCCCGGTTGGCCCCCCACCCCGAGGCGAAGATCCCCGACCCGCGCACCACCCCGTCCGGATTGATCCCGTTGACCCGGATCCCGTACCGGCCCAGCTCCGCGGCCAGCAACCGCACCTGATGCGCCTGATCGGCCTTGGCCGCCCCATAGGCCACGTTGTTCGGCCCGGCGAACACCGCGTTCTTCGAGGCGATGTACACCAGCTCCCCGCCCATGCCCTGCTCGATCATCACCCGGGCGCTCTCCCGCGCCACCAGGAACGACCCGCGGGCCATCACGTCATGCTGCAGGTCCCAGTCGGCCACACTGGTCTCCAGCAGCGACCGCGACAACGACAACCCGGCGTTGTTGACCACCAGGTCCACCCCGCCGAAGGCCAGCACCGCCGCCCGCACCGCGGCGATCACCTGCGCCTCGTCGGTGACGTCCACCTCCACCGCGACCGCCACGTCCGCCACCCGATGCGCACCCGCGCCGATCTGCCCGGCCACCGCCTCGGCGGCGGCCACATCCCGGTCGGCCACCACCACGCACGCCCCCTCCGCGGCCAACCGGCGCGCGGTGGCCGCACCGATCCCCGACCCGCCGCCGGTGACCAGCGCCACCCGCGCCGCCAGCGGCCGCGGCGCCGGCATCCGGCGCAGCTTGGCCTCCTCCAGCTCCCAGTACTCGATGCGGAACTTCTCCGCCTCCTCAATCGGCGCATACGCCGACACCGCCTCGGCACCGCGCATCACGTTGATCGCGTTGAGGTAGAACTCCCCGGCCACCCGGGCGGTCTGCTTGTCCTTGCCGAAGGAGAACATGCCCACCCCGGGCACCAAAACGATCGCCGGGTCCGCGCCGCGCATCGCCGGCGAGGACGCGGTGGCGTGCCGGGCGTAGTAGGCGGCGTAGTCGGCCCGGTAGGCGGCGTGCAACTCGCGCAACCGCTCGATCGCCTGCTCCAGCGGGGCGGTGGCCGGCAGGTCCAGCACCAGCGGCGCCACCTTGGTACGCAGGAAATGATCCGGGCAGGAGGTGCCCAGCGCGGCCAACCGCCGGTGCTCGGCCCGCGACAGGAAGTCCAGCACCTCGAAGGTGGCGGTGTAGTGGCCCACCTGGGCGGCGTCGGTGGAGGCCAGACCGCGGACCACCGGCAGCAGCGCCGCGGCCCGCGCCAGCCGCTCCTGCTCGCCCAGCGGCTCATAACCGGCCAGCACCGGCCCGAACGGGTCCGGGCGGCCGTGCTCGGCGAGGTAGGCCTCCGCGGTGCGGATGATCTCCAGCGAGTTGGCCTGGCACTGCTGCGAGGTCTCCCCCCAGGCGGTGATGCCGTGCCCGCCCAGGATGCATCCGATCGCCTGCGGATGCGCCGCCTGGATCGCGGCGATGTCCAGGCCCAGCTGGAACCCGGGCCGCCGCCACGGCACCCACACCACCCGGTCGCCGAAGATCCGCGTGGTCAGCTCCTCACCGTCGGCCGCGGTGGCGATCGCGATACCGGCGTCGGGATGCAGGTGGTCCACGTGCGCGGCCTGGATCAGGCCATGCATCGCGGTGTCGATCGACGGCGCCGCCCCGCCGGGCCCGAAGGCGCAGAAATCGAACGCGGCGACCATCTCGTCCTCCCGGTCCACCCCCGGGTACACGCCGGTCAGCGCGCGCAGCCGGTCCAGGCGCAGCACCGCCAGCCCGGCCTCGCGCAGCGTGCCCAGGTCACCGCCGGAGCCCTTGACCCACATCAGCTCCACCGGCGTGCCGGTGACCGGATCGACCGCGGTGCCCTTGGCCGAGGTGTTCCCACCCGCGAAGTTCGTGTTGCGCGGATCGGCACCCAACGCGTGCGACCGCCGCAACAGCTCCTCAACCGGCGAAGGCGACGAAGGCGACGAAGGCGACGAAGGCGACGAAGGCATGGCATCTCTCCACTCACTCGTCGTGCGACGTCCACGCTCCGGTGGTGGACGCGTCACACGGGTTCCGTTTCTAAAACGTTTTAAGCACGAAGTGTGGCGCTACGCATGCCATAGAAGACCGACCAGGCCACTCCGTACCCTCATTTGATTAGCACGTTTTTATCACCGCGGTCCGTCTCGGCGGCGGCCGGGGGCACGCTCACCGAGCTGGGCGCCGGAGGCGGCGCCGCGGAGCGCACGGGAAGCGGAGGAGGCGACGTGGCACAGCACCCGGGAAGCGGAAGGGGCGGCGTGGCGGAACGCGCGGGGAATCGCCACAATGAGGCCGGTGCCCCGGCCGCGTCATGCCCCATCCCGTCGCCCGGAGCGCCAGGCACGTCCGGCGACGGGCGGCCGGCCCGCCGCCCTCCGCCGGAGAACGTCTCGATCTCGGGAGATCATTTGTTCATCGACATGCCCCTCGACCAGCTCAGGGAGTACCGGCCCGAGCGCCGGGAGCCCGCCGGGTTCGACGCCTTCTGGGAGAAGACGCTGGCCGAGGCCCGCGAGCACGACCTGGGCGCCGTCTTCACCGAGGTGGACACCGGCCTGACGCTGGTGCGCTGCTTCGACGTCCGCTTCGCGGGCTTCGGCGGGCACGAGATCAAGGGGTGGTTCCTGGTGCCCGCCGCGGTCGACGGACCGCTGCCGTGCGTGGTGCAGTACATCGGCTACAACGGGGGCCGCGGCCGGCCGCACGACTGGCTCACCTGGCCCGCGGCCGGCTGGGCGGTCTTCGTGATGGACTCCCGCGGCCAGGGCGGGGGCTGGAGCGCCGGCGACACCGCCGACCCGGTGGGCGGCACCGGGCCCCAGGTCGGCGGCAAGCTCACCCAGGGCGTACTCGACCCGCACGACTACTACTACCGGCGCCTGTACACCGACGGCGTCCGCGCCGTCGAGGCGGCCCGCACGCACCCCCTGGTGGACGCCTCCCGCGTCGTCGTCTCCGGCGGCAGCCAGGGCGGGGCTATCGCCCAGGCGGTGAGCGCGCTGGTGCCCGGCCTGCTGTTCGCCTTCATCGACGTGCCGTTCATGTCCCACCTCCGCCGCGCCGCCGAGATCACCGACGAGGACCCGTACGGCGAGCTCGGCCGGTTCCTCAAGACGCACCGTCACCGTGTCGACCAGGTGTTCGACACTCTCGACCACTTCGACGGCCTGAACTTCGCCGCCCGCAACACCACCCCCGCTCTCTTCTCGGTGGGCCTGCGCGACGGCGTCACCCCCGCCTCCACGGTCTTCGCGGCCTACAACCACCACGCGGGCCCCAAGGACATCAAGGTGTGGGCTTTCAACGGCCACGAGGGCGGCGCCTCCGACCAGGTCGCCGAACACCTCAGGACCGCCGGGAAGCTGCTGGCCCGGTAGGCTCCGGGCCCGGCCGGGTGCCGCCGCCCCGCCGGGCCCCTCACACCGCCGGCGGAATACGACTCCACCCCATTTCCCCATGAAACGTTTTACCCCTCGCCGGATACGCGGCGGTGCGAAATCGCGTGCATCATCGCGGTTTCCTGGCGCGCAAACTGTTATTACGTTTTAATCTAGAGCCATGAGTTCGGTGAGCATCAAGGAAGTCGCCGCTCGGGCCGGGGTGTCGCCCGGGACGGTGTCCAACGTGCTCAACCGCCCGGAGAAGGTCGCCTCGACCACCCGCCGCCGGGTCGAGGAGGCCATCCGAGAGCTCGGGTTCGTCCGGCACGGCTCCGCCTCCAGCCTGCGCGCCGGGCACAGCCGCACCGTCGGACTGTCGGTGATCGACATCGGTAACCCCTTCTTCACCGACGTGGCGGCCGGAGTGGAGGAGGTGGCCAGCGAGCGCGGTTACGCGGTGATCCTGGGCAACTCCTCGGGCGACCGCCTCAAGGAGGAGCGCAACCTGCTGGTCTTCGCCGAACAGCGGGTCCGCGGGGTGCTCATCACTCCCGCCGGGGAGAACATGTCCAAGGTCGACCGGCTCAGGGAACGCGGCATCAGCGTCGTCCTGGTGGACCACCCGGCCGAGCGTCCCGACCAGTGCTCGGTGGCGGTCAACGACGTCACCGGCGGCGCGATGGCCGTCTCCCATCTGCTGGCCTCCGGCGCCGAGCGGATCGCGTACGTCACCGGCCCCCTCACCGTCCGCCAGTGCGCCGACCGGCTGGTCGGCGCCGAGCGAGCGCTGACCGACGCCGGACGTGACCCCCGGGAGTCGCTGAAGGAGATCCCCATGGGCGCGATGAACGCCAGGTCCGGTCAGCAGGCGGCGGAGAAGCTGCTCGCGGAGGGCCACCTGCCGGACGCCGTGTTCTGCGCCAACGACCTGCTGGCCCTGGGCCTGCTGCGCGGGCTGCTCCAGGCGGGCGTGCGCGTCCCGCAGGACGTCTCCCTCGTCGGCTACGACGACATCGACTTCGCGTCGGCCTCGGCGGTCTCGCTCACCTCGGTCCGCCAGCCGACCCACCGGCTCGGCCGGGTCGCCACCGAGCTACTGCTGGACGAGTGCGACAACCCCGGATCGCACGCCCACCAGCAGATCATGTTCCAGCCGGAGCTGGTCGTGCGCGAGTCGACCCGCTGAGCGCTCCCCTCCGGCGCCATGAGGCATCACGAAGTGCCACCGGGCACCACGGGCATCACGAGACGCTGCGCGACGGACCCGGCATGAGACGCGCTGAGACGGGCCCGGCTCGATGGCCGGCCGTCAGCCGCGCCCCCGGGGCCCCCGGGTGTCCTTGGCGGTCTGCTTGGCCTCCATCGCGGCGCGGGTGGCCTCGACCTTGGCGCTGGCGGCGTACTTGTCGACGTACTCCTGCCCGGACAGCTCCATCAACGCGTACATGATCTCGTCGGTGACGGCGCGCAGGACGAGGCGGTCCTCCTCCATCCCGTAGTAGCGGGAGAAGTCGAGCGGCTTGCCGAACTTCACGCCCGGCCGGATGCCCAGCTTGGGGACGAGGCTGCCGGGAGGCATCATCTCGAAGGTGTTGACCATCGCCCACGGGACGACCTGGACGCGTGACTCCAGCGCCAGCCGGGCCACGCCGGTCTTGCCCTTGTAGAGGCGGCCGTCGTGGGAGCGGGTGCCCTCCGGGTAGATGGCGAGCACCTGCCCCTCGGCGAGGATCCGCTTGCCGGTGCGCAGGGCCGCCTCGCTCGCCTTGCCGCCGGAGCGGTCGATGGGGACGGTGCCGACCCCACTGAAGAAGGCCCTGCTGAGCATGCCCTTGAGGCCGCGGCCGGTGAAATAGTCGGACTTGCCGAGGGAGATGACCTTCCGCCGCAGGAAGAGCGCACCGAAGAAATGGTCGGCGAACGACAGGTGGTTCCCGGCCAGGATCACCGGTCCTTGCTTGGGCACGTTGTCCAGGCCCTCCACCCACGGACGGAAGATCACATGGAGGAGGGGCGAGAGGATGGCCTTCACCACCCAGTAGAACACTCGATGCTCCTTTGGTAGACGGGCGGGAACCTGGAATTATCCTCCCATCTCCGGGGGTACCCACCTACCCCACAGAAGCGCCCAAAACGACCTCTCGCAAAACACGTCCCAGTCATGCGACGATCGGTCGAACCTGACAAGGAGCCGCGATGCCAGTCATGCCCGGCGCCGAGCCGTACCACCACGAGGGAGGGCGGATCGGCGTCCTGCTCTGCCACGGATTCACCGGGTCGCCGCAGTCTCTGCGTCCCTGGGCCGAGTATCTGGCCGAGGCCGGCATGACCGTGGCGCTCCCCCGGCTGCCGGGCCACGGCACCACCTGGCAGGAGATGAGCCGCACCCGCTGGGAAGACTGGTACGCCGAGCTCGACAGGTCCCTGGGCGATCTGCGGGGGCGCTGCGACGAGGTCTTCGTCATGGGCCTGTCGCTCGGGGGCTGCCTGGCGCTGCGGCTGGCGGAGGTGCACGGTGCGGGGATCACCGGGGTGGTGGTCGTCAACCCGTCGGTGGCCAACGACGTGCCGCTGCTGAAGCTGGCGCCGGTGCTGAAGTTCGTGATCTCCTCGGTCCCGGGGGTGGCCGGAGACATCAAGAAGGAGGGGGCGGCCGAGCTCGGCTACACTCGCACGCCGGTCAGGGCCGCGGCCTCCCTGCCCCGGCTGTGGGCGTTGACCCGGTCCGAGCTGGAAAAGATCACCCAGCCCGTACTGGTCTTCCACAGCCCGCAGGACCATGTGGTGAAACCGACCAGTGTGCGTATTCTGCGGGAAAAGCTGACCAGGGGGAATCTGAATGTGGTGGAGCTCGCCGACAGCTACCACGTCGCGACGCTTGACAACGATGCCGATCGGATCTTTGCCGGGAGCCTGGAGTTCATCAGGACGTACGCGTCTGTACCCTTGCAGGGAGACTGATCGCGAGCGGGGGATGCGCGGTCTCCGGGAGAAAGTGATCGGCCGATGAGCAACGGGCCCAGCTAAGTGACACCTCAAAGCGATGAGGACGAGGTCTGGCGTCAGATCGTCGCCTCCTTCAACGACACCGCCGAGCGCGCCTCGGGCGATCAGCCCTGGCCGGACAGCGAGAATCTGCCGGCCGAACCTCCGCGACGGGTGATCAAGCAGTCGGACGAGGAAGAGCTCCTGCGGGAGGACGACCTTCCCACGCCCGGACACGAGTCCGAGGGTGAGCAGGCCGACGCGGACGACGAGGGGCACTACGTGCCGCCACCGCCGCCTCCGTTGCCCAAGACCGACACCACCACCAAGATCGCGTGGTTGGCGTTGTTCGGCGGTCCCGCCTATCTGCTGCTCAGCGCGGCGCTGAACTGGCATCTGGAAGGCTGGATGCTGTTCACCGCGGTCGCCGCGTTCATCGGCGGCTTCGTGGCGCTGGTGGTCCGCATGGGTGACGGCCCGCCCGGCGGCTCCGGCTGGGACGACGGCGCCGTCGTCTGAGCATCGCCGTCCCCGTGCCGCACGCTCCGGCGCCGCACGACCCGGCCCAGCCCGGTACGGCCCGGCTCGGTACGGCCCAGCCCGTTACGACCCGGTGCGGCTTACGGCTACGGCTTGGGGACGCCGAAGCGCTCGATCACGTCGGTGTACCTGCCGGAGGCGTCGACCACGTGGCCGACGGCCCACACGGTGCCGGTGCCCGGCAGGTAGGCCACCGACTGCAGGCGCACCGTCCGGGAGGTGTCCGCCTCGGGGCCGCGCAGCGGCTCGACCGTGCGGCCGTCGTAGCGGGCCAGGAACGCCTCTCCGGGCTGCCCGAGATCGACCCCGGAGATCCAGAAGTGGCCCTTGCGGTCGCCGGTCACCCCGTACAGACGGACGTCCCCGGGCGGCGGGGTCACCCGGGACCATTTCCTGCCGTTCCACGACAGGACCAGCGGGACGACCTCGCCGCCGCTCTGGTGGACCCCGCCGACGGCCAGGGCCCGCCTGGGGCCGTCGATGTGGACGTCGCGCAGGTAGCCGCCGGGAATGTCGGGGGTCTTGAACGGCTTCCAGCGCCCGTCGGACTGCCTCATGATCAGCGGCTTGCCGTCGGCGTCGCCCACCGCCCAGCCCTCGCTCTTCCCGGACAGCGACACCCCGTACAGCGTGCCCCGGTCGGGAAGGTGGGTCAGCTTCCACTTCCCGTCGGCACCGGTCACCATCAGCGGTTGCCCGTCGCGGCGGCCGACGGCGGTCACCCTGCCTGAGACGGCGGCGACGCCGCCGAGCCAGTCGCCCACGTGCAGCCGGTCGAGGACGACCCGGTCGAAGGACGCCCCGTCTCCCCTGGCCAGGTACGGCAGGCCGTCGTGGCCCTCACCCACCGCCCAGAGCTCGTCCGCGGAGGCCGCCGCGATGGAACGCAGCGATCCCGCCCCGGTGGGGTCGTTGCGGATGCCGACCTCGTTCCACGACGAGCCGTCCCAGTGGGTGATCGCGCCGCGGCTCTGCCAGACGTCCCAGACGCTCTGCTGGCCGACCGCCCAGATGCTCGTGGCCGAGACCGCCGCCACGTCGGACAGCGAGCCGTCCTTGCTCAACCCGGCGCTGGCCGGAGCCTGCCACGCCTCCGCCACGGGCGGGCTGACAGGGTCGGCGTGAGCGACGGACGGGTGCGAGGACAGCAGGAGCAGGCCTCCCGCGCACAGAGCCAGCGCACGCCGCGGAAGGCGACGGGTCATGCACCAAATGGTACGGGCGGCTTCCCATCGTCGCGTGCAGCTCCGGCCAGATGATGGTCACGATCGGGAAAGACGATCTACCGATTCTCACCGGCGCCGTGCCGCCCGAGACCGCTTCCGAGGTCCCGGGCCGCTTCGCCCGCACCGCCGATCCCACCCGGATCAGCGCAGGTCAACTCGGCGATCACCGGAAGATGGTCGGTGGCGGCCACCAAGTCGGCGGGGTCGGCCCCGGCGTCGCCGCAGGAGACCACGGACAGGTCCGGCGCCGCGAAAATCGCATCGATGCGCAGGTGCGGACCGCGGGCCGGGAAGGTGAGACCCGCGCCGCGCGGCGAGACCGGATAGCAGTCGGTCAGCCGCTCGGTGAGATGCCGCCAGCCCGGCTGGTCCGCCTGCTCGTTGATGTCCCCGGCCAGCACCGGCAGCGCGTCGAACCGGTCGGCCGTGGCCCGCAGCAGCGCCAGCGCCTCGGCCGCGTGGCGCACCCGGGCGGTCTCGTCCAGGTCCAGGTGGACGGAGCCCACGGCGGCACGCCATCCGTCGGACTCCACCACGCCGATGGCGATGGCGCGCCGTTCCAGGCCGAGGAAGGGCTGCAGCAGGTGTCCCTCCCCGTGCACCACCCTCACCCCGGGCCCGGCCAGGACGGCGACACCGCCCCTGCGGCGGCCCGCCACCACGCTCAGCCCGCCGAAGGCGGCGAGCCGCACGCGTTTGCGGCGCCAGCGCAGGAAGCGGGGTGCCTCCTGCACGCACAGCACGTCGGCGCGGAGCGCGGCGACCACCCGCTCCAGCGCCCCGACGTCGTCCTTCATCGAGCGGACGTTGTAGCTGGCGACCCTGAGCACCACGCGACCACTCCACTTCACCGGTGGACACCGCGGGCGTGACCGCGTCACCCTCCCGCCGACGCCCGCGTCCGGCAGGGGGAGCCGCCCCGCGCGTACGCGGCCCCGCGGAACGCGGGAGGGCGGTGCGGGATCAGCGATGCCGTGCCAGGTCCGCCGCGCCGACCAGTCCCGCGGAGGCGCCGAGCTCGGCCAGGCGGACGTCGGCCGGCGGACGGTGCCCCCGCCCGGTCAGCGAGCGGAGGAAGCTCTCCCTGGCCTGGTCGAACCAGATGTCGGCGGCGGTCGACACGCCGCCGCCGAGGATGAAGCAGCCCGGGTCGAGGACGGCGGCGAGATCGGCCAGGCCCTGGCCGATCCAGCGGGCGATCCAGGAGAACGCGTCCAGCGCCACCGGGTCACCCTGGCGGGCGGCCTCGGTGACCTCGTTGCCGTCGATCCGGTCGGGGGTGCCTCCGGCGATCTCCAGCAGCGTGGCGGCCCGCTCCGGGTCGTGCTCGGCCATCCTCCTGGCCTCCTTGGCGAGGGCGTTGCCGCTGGCGTACTGCTCCCAGCAGCCGAGGTTGCCGCAGCCGCACAACCGCCCCTCGGGGACCGTCTGCATGTGCCCCAGCTCGGCGCCCATGCCCCAGCGGCCCCGGTAGAGCGAGCCGTCGAACACGATGCCGCCGCCGATGCCCGTGCCGACGGTCACGCACACCACGTGGCTCTCACCGCGTCCGGCGCCGAACCGCGCCTCACCCCACGCCATCGCGTTGGCGTCGTTCTCCACCACGACGGGCAGACCGACGAGGTCGGACACCTTCTTCTGCAGGGGCTCCTCGCGCCAGGCGAGGTTAGGGGCGAACCGCACCACGGACCGGGTCTCGTCGACGAACCCGGCGGCACCGAGCCCCACCGCTTCGATCTCCCGGCTCTTGGCGAGTTCCAGGATCGCGTCGGCGACCGTATGAGCGACCTGATCGGGATTGTCGGCCGGAGTGGGCCGCAGAAGATGCTCGACGATCTGGCCCTCCTCGTCGACCACTCCCGCCGCGACCTTCGTCCCGCCGATGTCAACGCCGATGGTCAGCGCCATTGTCCACTCACCCTTTCCCCCTGGGCTCACCCCAGGTCGATGTGCTCCACGGGGGGTTCCTCTCGCCCGCGCTCCCGTGCCCGGCGGCCCGGCGGAGGGCTGTTCAGCCCGTCGACGGCCGACTTGAACGCGGCGAACAACTCCGTGCCGGCCTGTACGAGGTGCTCGGTGACGGCGCCGCCCGACTCGCGCTGGGCGGCCATGGCGCGGCAGACGGGGCAGGCCCGGCAGATGTACTCCTCGTGATCGGAGACCGCCTCCTCCCACACGTCCCGGTCTCTCCTGCGGCCGCCACCGGAGAACGCGCCGCCGAACCCGCTCATCGTGCCCTTGATCAGACCCTTGCCCAGCTCCCTGGCGGCTCTGCGCTGCAGGGCCTCCAGAAGCTTGGACGCCTCCTCGACCGCGCTGCCCAGCGGGTCGCCGGCCCGTGCCGACCGCGCCTCCCCCGGCGACCGGCGGTCGCTCCCGGCGCGTTCGTCGCTCCGCTGCCGCTCGGTGTGCCGGGGACGTTCCGCGTGCCGGGGGTGTTCCGCGCGTTCCGCGTGCTGGGCCCGGGGCGACCGCTCCGCGTGACCGGTACGGGGAGACGCCGTGGCACGCCAGGACCTCGTCTCGCGCGCGGCGCGCTCGGCGCGCTCGAACCAGGCGGCACGTGCCCTCTGCTCGGCCTGCGCGGCACGCTCGGCCTCTTCCCGCGCGGCACGCTCGGCCTCTTCCCGCGCGGCACGCTCAGCCTCTTCCGCGGCCCGTGTCTCATGCCCGGCCTGCGGCCCGCCCGGGGTCGCCGCCTCATCGGCCTTGCCCGCGGTCTCGGCCTTGCCCGAACCACCGGCTCCGCCGGTCCTCGTGGTCTTGCCCGTACCCGTGGTCCTGCCCGCACCCGCAGGCTTGGGGGCGTCGGCCGCCTTCGCGGTACGGGCGGCCTTCGCCGCGGCGCCCGCCGCCTTCGCGGTCGTCCCGCTCCTCGTCGTCCTCTTCGCCGTCCCGCCCTTCGCGGGCGTGCGGGCCTTCGCCGCCTCCCCGGGAGCCACCGCCTCCCCGGGCGTGGCCGGCGTTCCGGAGGCTGTGGACGTCACCGGGGACGTCTCGGTCCCCGCGGTCTTCCGGGGCGTCCGCGGCTTGCGCGTCTTTCCTGCGTCGTTCGTGTTATCGGTCATCAGGCCCTCCCGAATCGAACCGTACCCGGAGAAACCCTTCTCGGAGCGCCGCGTCGCGCACCCGCCCCGCGGACCTGCGCGGCGGGCAGGGCCCGGACCCCGCTCACCCGGCCGGGTGGCGTGGGTCCCGGTTTCGGGACCGTAGCGGAGCGGCCGGCCCGCTCACGGGGCCTCCACGCGCTTCTTCAGCCCCTTCAGGGCGGTGTCGATGATGACCTTCTCCGCCTTGCGCCTGATCATGCCGATCATCGGGACCTTGAGCTCGACCGCGAGCTCGTACGTCACCTCGGTGCCGCCGCCCGTCCCGGCCAGCCGGTAGCTGCCGGTGAGCCCCGAGACCATCTTGCCGCCCTCGACGATGCTCCACTCGACGGACTCGTCGTCGTGCCAGGTGTAGCCGAGGGTGTACTCGTCACTGATCACACCTGCGTCCAGGACGAAACGGACGGTGGCCGGACGGCCGTCCTCCCCGGTGGAGAGCACCTGCACCGCCTTCACCTGACCCGCCCACTGCGGGTAGGAGGGGAAATCGGCGATGACCGTCATGATGGTCGACCGGTCCGCGCCGATCGTGATGCTGGAAGTGGTGCGATCAGCCATGGGCTAACCGTACTCGGTTCACGATCGCCCGCGTACGTCCGGCGGCGCCGGACCTGGCTGGGAAACCGCACTCCGGCGGCGCCGGGCGGGGCCGGGTGCCCGGGGACCGCCGGGGTCCCGCGACCGCTCCACCGCGGGACCCCGGTGGGCCGCTACCACTCCAGCGCGAAGGGCACACCCCGGCCGCGGAAGTGCCCCACGTTGAGGCACTCGGTCCTGCCGATACGGGTGCGGCTCGCCAGGGGCTGGTGAACGTGACCGAACAGGGCGTAGCGCGGTTGGGTCCGCCGGATCAGCTCCAGCGTGGCCTCGCTGCCCCGCTCGAAACGCCGGGCCACCACGTCGTAGAGCAGCTCGGGGACGGCGGGGGGGATGTGGCAGCAGAGCACGTCCACCTCGCCCACCGCCTCGACCTTGCGGGCGAACTCCTCCTCGTCGATCTCGTTGGGGGTCCGGTACCGGGTGCGCAGGCCGCCCCCGACGAACCCGAACCGCAGGCCGCCGATCTCCACCGTCTCCCCGTCGAGCACCCGGTGCCCGTCCCTGACGTACTCCGGCCACAGGCGCGGCAGGTCCACGTTGCCGTAGGTGAGGTAGGCCGGGGTCGGCATCGCGGCGAATATCTCACCGTACTGCCGCCGCACGGAACGCTCGATGTGGTCGCGGGGGTCGCCCTCCAGCGAGGCCCACAGGGCGGCGGACATCGCGCGGGCCTCGTCGAACCGCTTGGCCGTGCGCAACCCGATGAACTCCGAGGCGCGTTCGGCCCCGAACAGCTCGGCGAAGATGCCCTGCGAGTGGTCGTCGTAATCGACGAAGAGGATCAGGTCGCCGAGGCAGATCAGCGCGTCGGCCCCGTCTCCCGCACGGGCCAGGGCGTCGGCTCTTCCGTGCACATCACTGACGACATGAACCCGCATGCGGAGATCCTAACCATCGATGAATACCGGCATAAGGGACAGGGAAGGGACGGGGGCGGCGACGGCGCGGCCGGAGATCTTCACACGAGGAGGCTTGGTACGGTGAAACCTCCCTCCATAACGCCTGGGTGACGAATCTACTCATGCGTAACTCATCGCGATAGCTTCCAGGCAGCCCATCGAATCGTGCGTCCTCAGGAGTGACCCCGTGCGCGAGTACAGCGTCCCCGTGATGGTGGATGTCCCCGCCTCCGCCAACCTGACCGACACGGTGTTCCAGCGCGCCGAAAAGGAGCCGGGAACCGTGGTCATGCGGCGCAGGGTCGGGGACGACTGGTCCGCCGTCACCGCGGCCGAGTTCCGTGACCAGGTCGTGGCGGTGGCCAAGGGCCTGATCGCGGCAGGTGTGGAACCGGGCGACCGGGTGGCCCTGATGTCGCGCACCCGCTACGAGTGGACCGTCGTCGACTACGCCGTCTGGGCGGCGGGGGCGGTCGGCGTGCCGATCTACGAGACCTCCTCGGCCGAGCAGGTCGGGTGGATCCTCTCCGACAGCGGGGCCAGAGCCGTCTTCGTCGAACTGGAGGAGCACGAGGCGACCGTCCGCGAAGGCGCGTCGGAGCTGCCGGAGCTCAAGGACGTCTGGCGCATCGAGGGCGGCGGGCTGGAGCGGCTCGCCGCGGACGGCGCCGAGGTCTCCGACGAGACGCTGGCCGAACGCAGGGCCGGCCGCGTCGCCGCCGACCTGGCCACGATCGTCTACACCTCGGGCACCACCGGCAGGCCCAAGGGTTGCCGGCTGACCCACGACAACCTGCTGTTCACCGCCAGGAACGTGGCGCGCGGCCCGCTGGAGCGGCTGTTCACCGTGCAGGGCAGGGCGGCGCTGCTCTTCCTCCCGCTCGCGCACGTCTTCGCGCGCATCATCCAGATCGTGCTGGTCGAGACCGCCACGGTCATGGCGCACACCCCCAACATGCGCAACGTCGGCCCCGACCTGCAGTCGTTCAAGCCCACGTTCCTGCTCGGCGTGCCCCGCGTGTTCGAGAAGGTCTACAACACCGCCGAGCAGAAGGCCGCCGCCGGGGGCAAGAGCCGGATCTTCCACGCCGCCGTCGCCACCGCCATCGACTGGAGCAGGGCGGAGTCGTCCGGCGGCGCCGGGCTGCTCCTCACCCTCAAGCGCGCGCTGTTCGACAAGCTCGTCTACGCCAAGCTCCGGGCCGCCACCGGCGGCAGGCTGTCGGCCGCGGTGTGCGGCGGCTCCGCGCTGGGCGAGCGGCTGGGCCACTTCTTCCGGGGCGTGGGCATCGAGGTCTTCGAGGGCTGGGGCCTGACGGAGACCTCCGCGCCGTCCTCGGTGAACATACCGGGCGCCAACAAGGTGGGCACCGTCGGCAAGCCGTTCCCCGGCGTCACCATCGCCGTCGGCGACGACGGCGAGGTGCTGGTCAAGGGCCGCCACGTCTTCGCGGGCTACTGGAACAACGACGAGGCCACCGCCGAGGTGATCGACGCCGACGGCTGGTTCCACACCGGTGACATCGGCGAGCTCGACAACGACGGCTACCTGCGCATCACCGGCCGCAAGAAGGAGATCATCGTCACCGCCGCGGGCAAGAACGTCGCCCCGGCCCCGCTGGAGGACCGCATCCGGGCCCACCCGCTGGTCAGCCAGGCGATGGTGGTCGGCGACGACCGTCCCTTCGTCGCGGCGCTGGTCACGCTCGACCCCGAGGCCCTGGAGCAGTGGAAGAGCGCCAACGGCAGGTCCGGGGCCGCCCTCGCCGAGCTCCGGTCCGACCCGGCCGTCCTCGCCGAGATCCAGAAGGCGGTGGACGAGGCCAACCGGTCCGTCTCCAAGGCCGAGCAGATCAAGAAGTTCGTCGTGCTCGACACCGACCTCACCGAGGAGAGCGGGCACATCACCCCGTCGCTGAAGGTGAAGCGCGACCTCGTGATGCGCGACTTCGCCCAGGAGATCGACTCCCTCTACGGCTGACCGGCTCCCCCGCGGCCGGGAGGTCTACGCCGGTTCGAGGAGCCCGGCGAACCGGGAGGCGACGAGGTCCCAGCTCCACTCGCGCGCGACCCACTCCCGGCCGCGTTCTCCCATGGCCCGTGCCCGCACCGGGTCCCTCAGCAGCCCGGACAGCGCCGCGGCGACCTCCCGGGGGGACCTGCCGTCGACCACCAGGCCGGTCTCCCCGTGCCGTACGGCGTCGGGGGCCCCGCCGGACGCGCCGGCCACCACGGGCAGCCCGCTGGCGGACGCCTCCAGGTAGACGATGCCGAGCCCTTCGACGTCGGCGCCGCCCAGGCGGGTCCGGCACGGCATGGCGAACACGTCTCCGGCGGCGAGGTGACCGGGCAGCTCCGCCTCCGGCACCGGGCCGGTCATCCTGACCGACCCGCCCAGCGGCCGGGCCAGCCGTTCCAGCTTCCTGCGGTAGGGGCCGCCGCCGACGATCAGGAGCACGGCCCGGGGCACGTCGCGCAGTACCGCGGGCCAGGCGCGCAGCAGCGTGTCCTGGCCCTTGCGGGGCACCAGCCTCGACAGGCAGACCACCACCGGCCGCTCGCCCAGCCCCAGCACCGCGCGCACCCGCGCTCCGTCCGCGCCGGGGTGGAAGACCGCGGTGTCGACTCCGGGCGCGAGCCGGACGAGCCTGCCCTCCGGGATCGCCCCGGCCAGCCTCCTGCGGGTGTACTCGCCCAAGTAGGTGACGACGTCGGCGTGCGCGCCGATCCGTGCGAGCAGGCGGCGGCCGGCCGGGAACCCGGCCCACGCCGCCTCGTGGCCGTGCGTGACCATGACGACCCGGTCCGCCCCCGCCGCGCGTACCCGGGGTGCGAGCAGCCCGAGCGGGGCCGCCGCCCCGAAGACCACGGTGTCGCACCCGAACTCGGCGATCAGGCCGGCGGCCCGGCGTGCGACGGCGGGCGTGGGCAGCATCAGCGAGGTGGGGTGCCGCACGACCGGGTACGGCTGGCGCAGGTCGAAGTCCGCGCATCCGGGCCAGTCGGGGGCGTAGACGACCACGCTGTCCGGCGGCAGCCGGGAGACGAGGCCGTGCACGAACGACTGGATGCCACCGGTCCGGGGCGGGAAGTCGTTCGTGACGACGAGCGTACGTTTCACGGCTCCCGCAACCCGTTCAGCAGGGCCCAGGAGCGCGCCATGGCGATGCGCTCCGGCGCCGGAGGATGAGAGACATAGAGCACATACTCGACGACGTCCGGCGACAGGTCCGAGATGTTGGTGACCGAAAGCCGTTTCTGCATGGCGACGAACGTCGCCGGGTCCCGGGTGAGGTCCAGCGCGTGGGCGTCGGCACGGGCCTCGATGTGCCTGCTGACCAGGTTCGTCGCCGGCCCCGACAGGACCGTGGCCAGGCTCAGTGCCCCCGTCAGCAGGGCCGCCGCCCGCGGGTCGCCGAGTGAGGAGAGCCCGGTCCGCCGCCGTACCGCCCCCGCCGAGGTCACCGCGTAGAGCAGGCAGGCGCCGAAGGCCGAGCCGAGACCGCCGATGAGTGTGCCCGCCAGCACGTCACCCGCCTCGGCGTGACCCAGCTCGTGCGCCACCACCAGCTCCACCTCGTCGGCGGGGGCCTGAAGCAGGGTGTCGTAGACGACGATCCTGCGGGTCGCGCCGAACCCGGAGACGTAGGCGTTGAGCGCGGTGGTCCGGCGGGAGGCGTCCGCGACGAGCACGTCGTCGACCGGCACGCCGTCGCGGGCGGCCATGGCCAGCAGATCGTCGCGGAGCTGCCCGGCGGGCATCGGCCGGAAGTCGTTGAAGAGCGGCTCGACCACCACCGGGTAGGCGAACGACGCCAGCAGGGTCAGCCCGAACGCACCGGCCGCCGCGGGGATCCACCAGTTCCGGTAACGCCGCGCCAGCGCGATGACGGCCAGCACCATGATCGCGATCAGCGCGGTCCTGACGCCGATGTTCTTGAGCCGGTCGGCCGTCCAGGTCAGCCAGGTCTGGGTGGACAGCCCGAAGTCACGCAGGTAGGTCTCCGACCACACGCCCAGCGGCCAGCGCAGCGCCTCGGTCGCCGCGGACAGCGCCACGACGCCCAGCAGTGCCCGCCACCACCACGGCCCTCGCAGGCGGCCGACCAGCCGCCCGCCCAGCGGGGTGGCCACCAGCACCCCGGCGACGACCAGGGTGAGCCCCAGTGACAGGTAGCCGGGGACGCCGACCAGCGCGTCGAAGGTCTCGGACCGGGCGATCTGGGCGGGGGTGAAGTCACGGGCCGGGTCCGGAGCGACCTGCGGCGCGTTCCCGGGCAGCGTCCGCCAGGGCGTGGTGAACGCCACCACCGCCAGCGTGACCGCTCCGAGAGCGGCCAGCGCCCACCCCGCCGCGCGCGTGCCCGCGGGCTTCTCCGTCGTGATCGGCATCAGGTGAGTTCCCTCCGGAGGTAGTCGCGCCATGCCTCGGTGAGCCCGGCCTCCGGCAGGCCCAGCGTGCTCCCGACATCGTTACCGTAGAGCCTCACCAGTGCCCTCTCGCCGAAGCGCTCCGCGATGAACCGGCAGGCGAGCCACGCCTCCTCGTACGCCTGGGCGAGGCGGGGGGCGCCGGGGGCGAAGTCGGCGGACACCGGGAGGCGGACGGGGACGGTGCCCGCGCGCACCTCCGTGGCGAGTTCGGCGGCGGCCTCGCGGACCGGGATCGGGGCGTCGCGGTATCCCACGTAGTCGGCGAACCCCTCCGACAGCCACACCGGCACCCGGCCGCCCCGGGTCGCGCCGGTGGCCACGTGGGTGAGCTCGTGGGCGACGACCACGTCCCGGCCGGTCGGGGTGAGCCGCGCGTAACCCGAGGGCAGGACGATCACCCGGTCGGCCGTCGCCATCGCGGCCAGTCCCCGGGTGCTCCCGGCCCCGGCGAGCGCCGCGGCCTCGGCGTCGGTGGCGGGGAACAGGACCAGGGCCCGCACCGGCCCCCAGACGGCCCCGACCGCGCGGCGGGCCTGGTCGGCCCGGACCGCCAGGTCACGCAGGGCGGTGGACGGGACCCGGTGACCGAGCACCAGGGAGTGCTCGCCCCGGACGGCGGTGACCTCACCGGGCCATAGTCCCGGAACGTCCGGTGGCAGGTCACGGAGGTCGGGCGGCAGGTCGCGGAGGTCGCGGGGAAACCCGGGGAGGACGCGGGGGCCGCCCGGCGGGGTCTCCGGCGCGGAGGCCCGGGGGCTTCCCGGGGCATCGGGTGCGGTGTCCGGCTCGCGCGAGGACCACCCGGCACCGCCGTGCAGCGGCCCGGCCCCGGAGAGCGAACCGGCGCTCATCAGCGCCAGCATCCCGGCGAGCACGGCGCGGCGCCCTTTCGGGGTGGACATACGGCTCGATACTACTTGACGGTCACGGATCCGGCCGGGACGCGCCGCGCGACGCCGACGGTGATGACACGGCGGCGAACGCAGTCGGGCCGACGCGGGGACGCCTGCCCGGAGACGGGGGCCGACCGGCGGACGTGGATCGGCTCGAAGACCGGACCGACCGGCGGACGTGGATCGGCTCGAAGACCGGCGGACGTGGATCGGCCCCGTCCCTCCCGGAGGATGGACGGGGCCGTCATCCGCCGATCAGGCTCCCGGCCGGGCCGCTCCGGCGAAGGAGGACCGGTAGTGCCCCTTCAGCTTCACGATCCGGACCGTCTTGCCGCTGCTCGGCGAGTGGACCATCCGCCCCTTGCCGACATACATGCCGACATGGCCCTTTCCACTGAAGAACAGCAGGTCACCGGGGCGCAGATTGCTCCACGAGACCTTCTTCCTGATCGCCCGGTACTGGCTGTGCGTGATCCTGGGCAGGGTCACGCCGGCCTTGCCCCAGGCGTACTTGACGAGCCCGGAGCAGTCGAACGCGCCGGGGCCGGTGGCTCCCCACCGGTACGGATCGCCGATCTGCTTCTTGGCCACCGAGACGGCCTTGCCCGCCCGGATCTTCTGCAGCGCGGCCTTGCTCAGCTTGGCCTTGGCCCTGCTCTCGCCGCTCTTGGCCTTGCTCTCGGCCTTGGCGTCGGTTTCGGCCTTGCCCTCGCTGTCGGCGCTTCCGGCACTCGCGGCACTCGCGGTGCCCTCGGTGTTCCCGGCCTGCTCGGAACCGCTCGCGGTGCCGTTGACCTGAAGCGCGGGCGCGCTGTCCGCCATCGCATTCGTCGTCATGGGCCCCAGGGTGACCGCTCCGGCTGAGGCGGTCAGAGTGAGGGCGAACCCGCCGAGGGAGAGGCGGAGAAGATGCGAACGACGGGGGTTGTGCAGGGTGGTAGACAGGATTTCTCCTTGGGACTTCCATTGATGCCTACCGGGTTAGCTGACGGATTCGGGCTTGGAAGATGCCCTACGGCATGGAACTGCCGATTCACCCCTGGCCATGCTTTCGCGGGCCCTTTGGGTCCCCGGTTTCGTGCCTCCTGGCTGCACGAATTCGGCAGGCCACCGCGTGGGGGCGTACCCCCGGGCAGAGGGAACGGTGGCCGGTTGGATTCTCTATGCGGGAACCGGCCCGGAGGCCGGTCTCGACCGCGGCAGCATGGCTTGCAGCCGCGAGGCCAGAAGGTACCCGGATCCTCAACATCCGGCAAAGGTCTCCCCAACCGTGTAGATCGAAAATGGCTTCGTGATCTACCCGTTATCCCTGCTTAATGCATATTTATAGTAACGAGATATGATCCTCGTCACATTCCTCGCACCACACCGTAGAGATCGCCCCATATGTAACATGCGTCACAGTGATGTAGATCTTGGTTTGTTCCCCGCCGGAACGGGAGACACCCAGTTCGGCCCTGAAGGCACCCAAGGGCACTCCAAGGCACCCGCCCGGGGCCAGCGCCGCGGCAGGCGCGGCGCTCCCGAACCCGGCGAGGGCACGGACACATCGGTTCGGGAGCGGCGGTGGAGGGAACCGGGCACGGTGCGCGGAGCAAGGTGCGCGGAGAAGCGGAGAACGAGAGCGGCCGTCGCAGACCATCGGCGAGCGTCGCAGACCGCCGACGAGCAGCAGAGCACCGGCAGGCGATGCGGGCCAGGCACGGCGCGGATCACCGAGGCCCGCAGCGCGCTTCCCCGCCACCACCGGCCGGCCCCACAGCCCGGAATGGAGCGCGGTCCCCCACCATCGGTCCCAAGCCGCCCGAAAAGAACGAAAGGCGCTCAGCGGCGAATCCAAGGCCGCCCAGGGAGGGACGGTGTCCAGCGGTGAACCCGGGACGGCTCAGGGGCGGACGGCTCCGACGAGGCGGCGGCCGTAACCGGACAGGGGGACGACCTTGACGACGTCGCCGGTCTGCGGGGCGTGCACGACCCGCCCGTCTCCGGTGTACATGCCGACGTGGCCGAGCCCTTCACTGAAGATCAGGTCGCCCGCCTGAAGCTCGTTCAGCGAGACCTTGCGCGCGGCGCCCCAGCTCCACTGCTCCCAGGTCGTACGGGGCAGGCTGACGCCGCCGCTGCGCCAGGCGGCCTGGACCAGGCCGGAGCAGTCCCAGCCGCCCGGGCCGGTGCCGCCGTACTGGTACGGCTTGCCGATCTGGGCGAAGGCGAACTCCAGGGCGGCACGGGCGTTGCCCGACGCCGGGCCGTTGTACTGGATGCCGGCGCTGTTGGGGTCGCCGGGGTTGTAGGCGCCGAGCTCCCGCAGGAGCTTCTTCTGCGCCTTGATCATCTTCTCGGCCTTGGCCTTCTCCCCGGCCAGTTCGTCACGCGTCTGGTCCGCCTCGTCCAACGCCTGCTTGGCCTTGTCGCGGCTGTCCCGCAGCTCCTTGGTGGCCTCGTCGAAGGCGTTCAGGGACTGGGCACGGGTGGCGGACATCTGGTCGGCCGTGGCCAGCCCGCTCAGCAGAGCGCCGGGGTCGGCCTGGCTGACCAGGTTCTCCAGTCCGCCGACCGCTCCGAACTGGTAGCTGCTGACGGCCATGGTGACGAGTTCCTTGCGCAGGCCCGCGACCCGCTCGCTCTGCCGGGTGAGGTCGGCGTTGAGCGTCTGGTACTTCTTCCTGGCCCGCTTCCACTTCTCGGAGGCCTGGTTGTACTTCTCGACGACCTGGTCAGCCTGCTCGTTGAGCTTGTCCAGCTTCTTCTTCGCCTGGGCGAGCGTCGGCTTCGGCTCGGCACCGGCACTGCCGGTGGGAACGGCCATCACGAGCGCGAAAGCGAGCCCGGCAGCAACCGGAATCCGAACCAACCTACCCGGCATACCCGCCACGGCCACGACAACGCCTCCCGAACGCATCGACTGCGGCGAAATAGTACAGAAGAAGTAAGGACCAGCTCACCTTTTCGCCAAGTTCGTTCCTCAGCGGCAGGCGGCGATGGCGCAGATCTTGGCCGTCATCCTCCTGGCGTCGCGGAGCTGGGTGGCCCAGTCGGCCTTGGCCGGCGCACTGTACTCCCCCGCCCAGAGGTAGACCAGGACGGCGTTCCCCTTCCTGACCAGCACGCTGCGGTCACCGCCCACCCCGGCCTTCTTGCCGTAGTAGACCTGCCCGGAGACCTTCAGCGCCTCGTCGCCGAGACCGGTGACGGGGGTGGGGACGTACCGGTAGGTGGAGCCGGCGCTCGTCGTCGTCCCGCAGGCGGCCAGCGCGGACCGCACCTGGGTGACGGCCTTGGCGGCGTCGGCCGGCGAGGCGTACAGGACGACCTGCTCGACCTTCATGAAGTCGGGCACCCCGGTGAAGGTCACCGTGCGGGCCGCCACCCGGCCGACTCTGGCCAGGCTGCCCCTGTCGCACGGATTGACGGCGAGCTTGGCCTTGACCGAGTGGCTGACCTTCCAGTTCGTCTCGGGGTCGTCGTCCTTCTTGGCGGCGTCCTTCTCGTACAGCAGGAAACCCTTGGGGATGGCGGGCGCCGCGACGGCGGCCGCGGGGATCGCGGACGCGGCGGGAACGGCCACGGCGACGGCGACGCAGGCGAGCGCTATGATCTTCTTCATCGAATCGACCTCCTGCGTGATCCGATGCGCCACGGCCGCAAAAGGTTTACGTATCTTGTGGAGAATGTGGAAGCGCCGTGGTTGACCGCCGGTCAGCCACGCCCCAGACGGCGCAGGAGCAGCATGGAGGGCACCGGGCGGGCGCCCATTCTGCGGACCGATTCGGCGACCTCACGGTCGGAGGAGACCACCGCGACCGCCCGCCCCTGGGGTTCGGCGCGCACCAGCTGGCGGATCAGGTCGTCGGCGATCTGTCCGGGCGAGCTGAACAGCACCCGCACCCCCCGGGGAGCCGAGACCGGAACCGGGCCGTTCAGTTCGGCTCCGTCGAAGACGCAGGTCAACTCGGTGCGGGTCTGCGCGTAGAGCCCGCCGAGACCGGTCAGCAGGCGGTTGCGCTGGTCGGCGAGGGTGAGCGTGCCGTACCCCGTCTTGGTCACGTTGTAGCCGTCGACGATCAGGTGGATCTGCGGCAGCGCGAGCAGCTGGTCGAGCAGCGCGGGGTCGTCATCGGCGAGCGCCCGCGCGGGCACCGCCTGGACCCCCTGCCCACCCGGGACGACCGAGGTCACCGAGTCGGCGGGCCGGTGGATGCTGGGCGGCAGAGCGAGCTCCCTGCGCAGACCGGCGGCGGCGTCCTGGAGGACGTCGAGGAGCATGCGCACCTTGGTGTCCTCGACGCTGCGGCCCTCCCTGGCGGCCCGGCGGGTCGCCTCCAGCTGGCGCTCGGTGTCGGCCAGGCGCTCACGCAGACGGCGCAGCTCACCGTCCGCCGTGTTGCCCGCCGAGAGCACGGCGGCCTTGGCCTCCTCGGCCTCCGCCTGGACCTCCGCGGCCCGCGCCTCGGCGGCCCTGGCGCGCTCGCGGGCGTCGTGCAGCCTGCGGCGCAGGTCGGAGATCTCCGAGCGGGACGACTTGAGCTGTTCGCGCAGCCGGTCGGCCTCCTCCTTGGCCGCGGCCTTCTGCGCCGCCAGCTGCTCGCGCAACCGCGCGAGCAGCTGCTCCTGCGCGGTGCCCTCGGCCACCACGGCCGAGCGCTCCAGATCCGCGCGGGCGGTCTCCACCATGCCCACCCAGCCCGGCGGGCGGGTCAGATAGGCGGCGGCGGCGACCAGGACGGGCTCGGCGGCCGGGGGCACCGACCCCTCGGCGAGGCTCTCGGCCAGCTCGGGCCAGCCGGCCGTCACCGCCTCGGCGACCAGCTCACGAAACTTCTTGTCGGTCTCCAGCTGGGCCGCGATCGGCGCGCTCCCCAGCTTGGCCCGCTTGCGGGGATCGAACCTGGCGATCCCCCGCAGGGGAGCGGGCACCGAAGCCGCGGGCATCGACCCCAGAACCTGGGACGCCAGCTCCACGACGTGTAAACGAACCTGCTCGGGTAGCGGACGAGACAGGCCCTCTCCGGCTGAACTCATCACGGCCCCTACTCGGATCGGTCTTCACGTCAAGGGTACGGCTACCTGACCCTGACCCCGACCTGACCCGAATGCGGACGACGGCCGACCCCGGGATGAACCGTTCATGGACAAGCGCTTGATCTCAGGTATACGACTGTGCACACCGCTTTGTGACGCACATCACCCGGGAGACGATACATGCAACGACAGCGCGGGCAGGCCGGGAGGATGCGGACCTCCACCCGCGATCTCGCCGAGTTACGCGACCGGATGCGCGCCTGGCTCTCCCGCCGTCTGGGCTCGCCCGTCGAGGTCTCCCCGCTGTCCCGGCCGGCCGGCAACGGCCTGTCCAGCGAGACACTGATCTTCGACGCCCGCCGCGCGTCGCCCGGGGACGGCCGGACGATGCGGTGCGTGGCCCGGATGGCCCCGGCGAGCGAGGCGGTGCCGGTCTTCCCCTCCTACGATCTCGGCCGGCAGTTCGAGGTGATGCGGCTGGTCGGGGAGCGCACGGCGATCGCGGTGCCCCGGACCATGTGGTTCGAACCAGACCCGGAGCCGATGGGCGCACCCTTCCTCGTGATGGAGCGCCTGCGCGGGCAGGTCCCGCCGGACATGACGCCCTACACCATGGCGGGCTGGCTGCTCGACGCCTCGCCCGCCGACCGCGAGCGGCTCCAGCGGAGCAGCGTCGAGATCCTGGCCAGGCTGCACGAGACCCCGTTCACCGCCCGGGAGCTACGCCCGTTCGAGCCCCCGGGGCGGGACTCCTCCGCGCTGCGCCGGCACGTCGACGACCAGCGGGCCTACTACGAGTGGGCACACGGCTCACTGCGGATCCCGGTGCTGGAACGGGCCTTCGACTGGCTGGAGGAGCACTGGCCGGACGCCCCGGGCCCGGACGTGCTGAACTGGGGTGACGCCCGGATCGGCAACGTGATGTACCGCGACTTCACTCCGGTGGCGGTGCTCGACTGGGAGATGGCCGCCGTGCTCCCCCGCGAGGCGGACCTCGGATGGATGATCTTCCTGCACCGCTTCTTCCAGGACGTCGCCGAGATGATGGGGCTACCCGGGCTACCGGGGTTCATGCGCCGCGAGGACGTGTGCCGGGCCTACCGGGAGATGACCGGTCACACCCCTCGCGACCTCGACTTCTACGAGATGTACGCCGCGCTCAGGCACGGCGTCATCATGGCCCGGGTCTGGCGGCGCCGCATCCACTTCGGCGAGCAGCCCATGCCCGGCGATCCCGACGACCTGGTTCTGCACCGGGCGTCGATCGAGCGCATGCTGGACGGCGCCCGCCGTCGTCCCTGACGATGCCGCGTCCCGTGCCGCGCGTCCCCGGCCCCTCTACCCCGCGCTCCGGCCCCTCTACCCCGCGCTCCGGCCCCTCTGTCCCCGTGCCGCACCACCCCAGTGCCCACGTGCCCCCGTGTCCCCGGCCCTCTGCCTCCGTCCTCCGTGCCCGCCGGATCCCCGCGTCCCCCTGTGCACACCGGGCCGTCCGCCCTCGTTCACCGGCGGTCCCCCGTCGGTAAATGTCGGTGAGGGCTTCTATGGTCGGGAACCGTGGACTACGCGGTGCAGGGAACACTCGACGAGCTGGGCACTCCGCTCAGCCAGGTCACCTTCGTCGTGTTCGACCTGGAGACCACAGGCGTCTCGGCGGCCGAGCATGCGATCACCGAGATCGGGGCGGTGAAGGTCAGGGGCGGTGAGGTGCTCGGCGAGTTCGGCACCCTGGTCGACCCGGGCTCGCCGATCCCGCCGTTCATCTCGGTGCTGACCGGCATCACCGACGGCATGGTGACGGCGGCGCCGAAGATCAGGGCCGTGCTGCCGGCGTTCCTGGAGTTCGCCTCCGGGGCCGCCCTCGTGGCGCACAACGCCGGGTTCGACGTCGGCTTCATCAAGGCGGCCTGCGCCGCGCACGACTACCCTCCGCCCACCCACCCGGTGGTCGACACCGTCGACCTGGCGCGCAAGCTGCTGACCCGCGACGAAGCACCCAACTGCAAGCTGTCCACGCTGGCCAGGATGTTCAGCGACACCGAGCCCTGCCACCGGGCGCTCTCCGACGCCCGGGCCACCGTCGACGTGCTGCACGCGCTGCTGGAGCGGGCGGGTTCGTTCGGGGTGCACACCCTGGAGGAGCTGAGGAGCTTCGCCCGCGCACCCAGCCCCGAGCAGCGCCGCAAACGGCACCTGGCCGACTCGGTGCCGACCGGTCCCGGCGTCTACGTGTTCGAGGACGAAGGGGGCGACCCGCTCTACGTCGGCAAGAGCACCAACCTCCGCAACCGGGTGCGCAGTTACTTCACCGCCGCCGAGACCCGGCCCCGCATCCGGGAGATGGTCGGCGTCGCCGCGCGGATCAGGTCCATCGCCTGCGCGACCGCGCTGGAGGCCGAGGTGCGGGAGCTGAGACTGATCGGCTCGGCGAAGCCGCGTTACAACCGCAGGTCGCGCTTCCCGGAGAAGATGTTCTGGATCAAGCTCACCGACGAGTACTTCCCCCGGCTGTCGATCGTCCGCGAGGTGCGGGACGACGGCGCCTCCTATCTGGGTCCGTTCACCAGCACCCGGGCCGCCGAGGACGCCCGTGCCGCGTTGCACGAGGCCGTCCCGTTGCGGCAGTGCACCGAGCGGATCACTCCCGGCCGCGGGCGCTCGGCCTGCGCGCTCGCCGAGATCGGCAAGTGCGGGGCGCCGTGCGAGGGGCGCCAGAGCGTCGAAGAGTACGGTGTGCACGTCGCGACGGCCCGCCGGGTGATGGAGCTGGACGCCGCTCCGGTGTTCTCCGCCGTCGAGGCCCGGATGGAGCGCCTGGCCCTCGACCAGCGCTACGAGGAGGCCGCGGCCGACCGCGACCGGCTCGCCGCCTACGTCCGCACCTCGGCGCGCATGCAGCGGCTGCGGTCGCTGACCTCGATCCCCCAGATGGTCGCGGCGGCCCCGGTGGCCGACGGGGCCTGGGAGATCCACGTCGTCCGTTACGGCCGGCTCGCCTCTGCGGGGGTCATGCCGAAGGGTGCCCATCCCGACGCGTTCGTCGAGGCGCTGACGGCCACCGCGGAGACGGTCGTCCCCGGTCCGGGGCCCGTCCACGCCGCCGGCGCCGAGGAGACCGAGTGCGTCCTGCGCTGGCTGGAGAGCCCCGGCGTGCGGCTGGTGCAGGTGGAGGGCTCCTGGAGCCTGCCCGTGACGGGGGCCGGCCGGCTCAGGGACCGGATCGACCGGGCCTACCGGGTGGCCGAACCACGCCGCTCACGTGAGGGCCGTCCACCGCGCTGATAATTTCGTACACGGCAAGGCTGCACTCAATGAGGAGGAAGCTCGTGATCACCGCGATCGTTCACATCAACGCCGAGGTGGACAAGATCCCCGAGGTCGCCCAGACGATCGCCGAGATCGACGGGGTGAGCGAGGTCTACTCCATAACCGGCGAGTACGACCTGCTGGCCATGGTCCGCGTCACCGCCTACGAGGAGATCGCCGAGGTCATCCCGGGGCGGCTGAACAAGGTTCCCGGTGTGCTGCACACCGAGACCCACATCGCCTTCCGCACCTACTCCCGGCACGATCTCGACGCCGCCTTCTCGATCGGTCTCGGCGAGACCGACTGACATTCCGGGGCACGCTCCGCCTCCGGAGTCCTCGACTGACCACGCCCCGGCCGGTTCCGGTTCCGCCTCACGGGCGCGTCGGCCGGTCGGGCACGGCCGTACGACCTCGGCGGTGCCCGGCTAGGCCGGACCGGGCCGGGCACCGCCCCGCAGGAGCGGGCCCGGGCGGGCCGCGTCCGTCTCCGCGGTGCCGGGCCGGGCGGCGGGCGACCGGGCGAGGATGAGCCGCGTCTCGTCGGAGTCGGCCTGCCCGGACCTCGCCTCGCCGGTCGTCGGCAGCCGGGCTCGCACCTCGAACCCTCCTTCGGGCAGGATCCCCGCGTCGAGCGTGCCGCCGAAGAGGATCGCGCGTTCGCGCATACCGAGCAGCCCGCGTCCGGGAGGCGCCGGTCGGGCGGCCCGGCCGTCGTCACGCACGAGCACCTCCAGGAAACCCGGCCGCCAGCGCAGCATGATGTGGGCCGAACGGGCCCCGGAGTGCCGCAGGGTGTTCTCCAGCGCCTCCTGGACGATCCGGTAGGCCGACAGTTCCAGGGCGAGCCCCACCTCGGCGGGGACGCCGTCCTCCGCCATCTCCACCCGCAGGCCTGCCGTGCGGATCCGGGTCAGCAGGTCGGGCAGGTCCGACAGCCTGGGCTGCGGGGTCCTGCCGCCGGACGAACCACCGGTGTCGAGCAGCGCCAGGGTCCGCTGGAGCTCGATGAGCGCCTGGCGGCCCGACTCCTCGGCCACCCGCAGGGTCTCCCTGGCCCGCGCCGGATCCTTCTCCATGATCATCCGGCCTGCCCCCACGCCGAGCGTCATCATGCTGACCCCGTGGGCGACCACGTCGTGCAGTTCCCTGGCGATGCGTGCCCGCTGCTCGGTGTAGGTGGCGCGGGCCAGCGCGTCCTGCTGGACGGCCAGCGTGGCCTCCCCGGACCGCACTCTCAGCAGCAACCGCCTGCGCTCGTACAGCAGGAATCCGACGAGCAGGCAGAGGCCGAGGGCAACGAGGGGGACCAGGACAGTCAGCACCTGGCCGGAGGAGGGGTCAACACGCCACATGAGCGCAATGTAGATCGGCCGCATCAGGAGTTACATCCCCTCATGGGCGGACCTTCCATCCGCCCGCGAGGGGAGGCAGGCCCGCCGGGACGGGGCCGGTCGTCGCCGGTCGCCCCGGTCACGGCCCTGGGTCGGGACGCCGCCACGGAGGTCAGGACCGCTTCAGCGAGCGGCTGACCTCGATCCATCGGTCGAGGGTCGTGGCCGCGGCCCCCGAGTCGACGGCGTGTGCGGCGCGCTCGTAGCCGGCCGCCATCGCCGTGTTCAGGTCGTCGCCGGTCTCGCCGAGGGCGACCAGCGCCGCGGCGGCGTTGATCAGCACCGCGTCGCGGACCGGCCCGGTCTTGCCGCCGACCAGGTCACGGACGGCCTGGGCGTTGAACGCCACGTCACCGCCGCGCAACGCGTCGGCCCCCGCCCTGGGGATGCCCAGGACGGCGGGGTCGAAGACGGTCTGCTCGGCGTCGCCGTCGCGCACCACCCAGACCGTGGAGGTCGTCGCGATGGTCAGCTCGTCGAGCCCGTCGTCGCCCCGGAAGACCAGCGCCGACACCCCGCGCTCGGCGAAGACGCCGGCGACCACGGGCAGCATCCCGGCGTCGAAGATGCCGATCGCCTGGGCGGCGGGCCGGGCCGGGTTGGTGAGCGGGCCCAGGAAGTTGAAGACGGTCGGGACGCCGATCTCCTTGCGCGGCGGGCCGACGAAGCGCAGCGCCGGGTGGTAGACCGGCGCGAAGCAGAAGGCGATGCCGGCCTCGACGGCGACCCTGGCGGTGTCGGCCGGCGCCAGGTCCAGCACGACGCCCAGGTGCTCCAGCACGTCGGCGGCCCCGCAGGAGGAGGACGCCGCGCGGTTGCCGTGCTTGACCACCCGCGCACCCGCGGCCGCGGCCACGATCGCGGCCATCGTGGAGACGTTGACGGTGTGGGCCCTGTCTCCGCCGGTGCCGACGATGTCGACGACGGGCCCCTCGACCGACAGCGGGGTGGCCCGTTCCAGCATCGTGCGCGCCAGGCCGGTCACCTCCGCGGCGGTCTCCCCCTTGGCGCGCAGCGCCACCGCGAACGCCGCGATCTGCGCGGACGTGGCGGAGCCGGACATGATCTCGTTCATCGCCCAGGCGGTCTCGTCGGCCGTCAGGTGCTCACCCGCGAGCAGGGCCGACAACAGCGTTGGCCAGGTGGTGCGCGCGTCCATGAGGATCTCCAGAAGGGTTCTGCCGGACGGTCGGAAGGGTCGTCACCCGGCGGTCAGGCGGGTGGAGAGGCGGCGGCGCATCAGACCGGCGACGGCCTCGGCCAGGGTCACCGGGTCGATCGGCTGCGGCACGACGGCGTCGGCCCGCGACCACTCGGCCAGCCAGCGGTCGTCGCGGCGCGCGATCAGCAGGCAGATGGGCGGGCAGTCGTGGACCTCGTCCTTGGCCTGCCGGGCCACGCCCATCCCGCCGGCCGGCTGGGCCTCGGCGTCGAGCACGGCGACGTCGATCTCGCCGGAGTCGAAGTGCTGGACGACCTTGGGGTGGGTGGCGCACTCCACGATCTCCACGAGGGGCACGTCGCCCGCCGGACGACGGCCGATCGCCTGGCGCACCTTCTCGCGGGTGCTCGCGTCGTCGCTGTAGACGAGGACCCTCATCTTGTCGTCGGTGGTCACGGTCGCGCTCACTATCCCTCGTCGATGTATGGTCACCTGGGATGCTACCGGTCGCCTCGCCCGCCTACCCAGGGCAGCGGCACAGCTGGGTGAATTGCCCCATAGATCCGCATTAGGGTTACGTTTGGGCACCCTATCGGGGGGTCGTGCGCCGACCCGACCAGGCGAGCCGCAATAATGCTGCCCGTGGCGACAGCATCCGCAACCTCAACGACGACGACAGCGCACTCGTCCCGCAGACCTGATCTGGTCAGCGTCGGGACGATCATCTGGCTGTCCTCTGAACTCATGTTCTTCGCGGCGCTGTTCGCGATGTACTTCACCATCCGGTCAGTGAGCATCGGCCTGGAGAAGCCGTGGCCCGAGGCTCACCTGAACGTCCCGTTCTCCCTGGTCAACACGATCATCCTGGTCGCGTCGAGTGTGACCTGCCAGTTCGGTGTGTGGGCGGCCGAGAAGGGCCAGGTCGCCAAGCTGCGCGCCTGGTACATCGTCACCTTCCTGATGGGCGCCGTCTTCGTGGGCGGTCAGCTGTACGAGTACAGCGAGCTGGTCCACGAGGGGCACACCCTGTCGCACTCCGCGTACGACTCGGTGTTCTACCTGACGACGGGCTTCCACGGCCTCCACGTGACCGGTGGTCTGATCGCGTTCCTCTTCATGCTGGGACGCACGTACGCCGCGAAGCGCTTCACCCGTGAACAGGCGACCAGCGCGATCGTCGTGTCCTACTACTGGCACTTCGTCGACGTGGTCTGGATCGGGCTTTTCGTGACCATCTATGGCATCCAATAAGGAATCGGGGATCTCTGTGAATAGGATCACCGCTGGACGGCGGCATCCCCTCGCGAGATACGCCGTCCTGCTCCTGGCCCTGGGGCTGATCGGCGGGTTCTACACCGTCGCCCTGGCGGTCTCCTCCGGCCAGCGGGCCGACGCGGCCATCGCGTCGGGCCGGGCCGACGACGTGGCGGAGGGCAAGAAGCTCTTCGAGCAGAGCTGCTCCAGCTGCCACGGGCTCAACGCCGAGGGCACCTCCACCGGGCCGACCCTGGTCGGCGTCGGGTCGGCCGCGGTGCACTTCCAGGTCAGCAGCGGCCGCATGCCCCTGGCCAACCCCGGTTCGCAGGCCCCGCGCAAGCAGCCCGCACCCTGGGCCGTCGGCAAGGAGGGCGAGAAGAGGATCGAGCAGCTCGGGGCCTACATCCAGTCCCTGGGCGGCGGTCCGACCGCCGTCTCGAAGGCGGACGTCGACACCAGCAAGGCCAACGCGGCCAAGGGCGGCGAGCTCTTCCGGGCCAACTGCATCCAGTGCCACAACTTCGTCGGCGCCGGCGGCGCCCTCACCCAGGGCAAGTACGCCCCGCAGCTCAACCCGGCCACTCCGGAGCAGATCTACGAGGCCATGATCACCGGGCCTCAGGCGATGCCGGTGTTCAACGACAGCATCATCACCCCCGACCAGAAGCGGGACATGATCGCCTACATCGTGGGCGTGCGCCAGCAGGTCGACCCGGGCGGTTCGGGCCTCGGCCGCATCGGCCCGGTCACCGAGGGCCTGGTGGCCTGGGTCGTCGGCCTCAGCCTGCTCTCCCTGGCCGCCATCTGGATCACCGCGAAGAGGCGACAGGCCAAATGACTGACATCAAGCACGGCATAGAGCAGCCGGAAGAACGCTCGCCGAAGCGCGTCATCGGCACACCCTCGCCGGCCGCGAGCACCTCGCTGCTCGGCACCGAGGCTCCCGCGGGCGGTGGGACGCGGCAGGTCCCCGGCGTGATCCCGCAGGACGAGAAGACGGCGAAGAAGGGCGAGCGGATCACCGCGCTCTGCTTCATCGTCGCCTTCCTCGCCGGCATCGCCTTCGTCGTCTCCTACGTGGTCTTCCAGGTCGGCGACATCAACTCGACGGCGACCTCCAACTTCGCGCTGGGCAGCTCGCTCGCGGTGGCCCTGCTCGCCCTGGCCTCCGGCATGGTGACCTGGGTCCGCATGGTCATGCCGAAGTACAACCTGGTCCAGGAGCGCCACCCGATGGTCTCCGGCGGCGAGGCGCGTGCCTACGTCGGCGAGACCTTCCTGCAGGGTGCGGAGGAGAGCGGCCTCACCAAGCGGCCGCTGCTGCGCCGCACGCTGCTGGCCGCGGCCGCCCCGCTGGGACTGGCCCCGCTGGTCCTCCTGCGCGACCTCGGCCCGGCCTACAAGGACTTCCCCGCCAAGCTCCGGCACACCGTCTGGGGGGAGAAGACCAAGGAGGGCAAGCCCCGCAAGCTCGTCATCGAGGGCACCGGCGACCCCATCCGGGCGGCGGACTTCAACTCCCCCGGCGGCATCCTGTCGGTGGTGCCCGAGGGGTACGAGCACGACCTGAACGCGCTGGCCAAGGCGACCCTGATCCTGATCAAGCTCCGTCCGGACGAGATCAAGTCCGGGACGAACCTGAACTGGACGCACGACGGGATCATCGCCTACTCCAAGATCTGCACGCACGTCGGCTGCCCCGCGGCCCTGTACGAGCAGAGCACCCACCACATCCTGTGCCCTTGTCACCAGTCGACCTTCGACGCCGCCGACGGCGCCAAGGTCGTCTTCGGTCCGGCCGCCCGGCCCCTGCCCCAGCTTCCGATCGGTGTGGATGAGGAGGGCTACCTCGTCGCCACGGGCGACTTCGCCGTCCCCGTCGGTCCGAGCTTCTGGGAGCGCGGCGACGCCGAGGCCGAGGTCCGTGAGAACGGAGGCCACGCGTGAGCACCGGAACGGTTCCGAAGCCCATCGCGGGTGCGAGCAACTTCATCGACGAGCGCCTGGGCGCCGGGAACTTCCTCAAGCGCAACCTGCGCAAGGTCTTCCCCGACCACTGGTCGTTCCTGCTGGGCGAGATCGCCCTGTACTCGTTCATCATCCTGCTGCTGACCGGTACGTTCCTGACGCTCTTCTTCAAGCCCGGCATGGGCCACGTGGAGTACCAGGGCTCCTACGACGCCCTCAAGGGCGTCATGATGTCCGAGGCGTACGCGTCGGCGCTGTCCATCAGCTTCGACGTGCGCGGCGGCCTGCTGATGCGCCAGATGCACCACTGGGCGGCCCTGCTGTTCATCGGCGGCATGATGGTGCACGCGCTCCGGGTGTTCTTCACCGGGGCGTACCGCAAGCCGCGCGAGCTGAACTGGCTGATCGGCGTCCTGCTGCTGACCCTGGCCCTCGCCGAGGGCCTGACCGGCTACTCCCTCCCCGACGACCTGCTCTCCGGCGCCGGTCTGCGGATCACCGAGGGCGTGGCGATCTCGCTGCCGCTGGTCGGCACCTGGATCACGTTCTTCCTCTTCGGCGGGGAGTACCCCGGCGAGGATGTGATCGCACGGTTCTACTCGCTGCACATCCTGCTCATCCCGGGCATCCTGCTGGCGCTGATCTCGGCCCACATGATCCTGATGTGGGTGCAGAAGCACACGCAGATGCCGGGTAAGGGCCGCACGAACGAGAACGTGGTGGGCTCCCCGTTCTACCCCGCCTTCATGGTCAAGGCCGGCGCCTACTTCATGTTCACGTTCGGCGTCATCGCGGCGCTGGGGACGTTCGCCCAGATCAACCCGATCTGGCTGTTCGGCCCCTACACTCCGGCAGACATCTCGGCGGGCTCGCAGCCCGACTTCTACATGGGCTTCCTGGAGGGCTCGCTGCGTCTGATGCCGTCGTGGGAGATCAACCTCTTCGGGACCGCCGGGGGCACCCTCGCGCTGAGCGTGCTCATCCCGGCGCTCGTCCCGATGGGCATCATCATGACCGGTCTGGCGCTGTACCCGTTCATCGAGCAGTGGGTGACCGGCGACCGGCGTGAGCACCACGTCGTCGACCGCCCCCGCAACAACCCGCACCGCACCTCGATCGGCATGGCCGCGATCTCGTTCTACGGTGTGCTGTGGCTGCTCGGCGCCAACGACGAGCTCTCCTCGTACTTCCAGGTCTCGCTGAACTGGACGACCTACGTCGGCCGCTTCCTGGTCTTCGCCGCTCCGCTGGTGACCTACATCGTCACCTACCGGATCTGCCTCGGCCTGCAGCGCAGCGACGCGGCCATCATCGGCCACGGCGTGGAGTCCGGTGTGATCAAGCGGCTGCCCCACGGTGAGTACATCGAGGTGCACGTGCCGCCGAACGAGGGCATCGAGGCCCACATGCGGGGCAAGACGCCGATCCCGGTCATCGCCGGGGCCGACGCCGACGGCGACGGCATCCCGCCCAAGGGGATGCGCGGCCCGCTCGGCAAGCTCAAGGCCACGATGAGCAAGAACTACGGCGGTGAGAAGATCCCGCTGGACGACGGTCATGGTGACGGCCACGGCGACGGTCACCACGAGGAGGAACACTCGGCGGTCGGCCACGGCGGGGACGAGAAGTCACTGACCCGCTGACCGGCGACGGAAGCTGAAGGCCACACTGCGAGGCCCGGACACCACGGTGTCCGGGCCTCGTGCCGTTCCCGGCGTCCGACGTCCGGGCCCGTTGCGTTCCGGCCCCCGGCATCCGGGCCCCGTTCCGTTCGCGGTCCCCGACGTCCGGTGTCCGGCCGCCGCCCCGTTCCCGGCCCCCGGTGCCACGCTGGGCCGCGCGCCGCTCGGAGCGGAGGAATTTCCTCACGGGCGGGCGGGCGGCGTCCGTACGGGCCGTTGAGGGCTCCAGAGCCAGCGGTCAGGCATCGTCGGTGGTGAAGTGCTTGAGGCTGCTCCACCTGAGCCACTGCTTCCAGTCCTCCTGCCAGTGGCCCCAGCCGTTGGTGGGTTCCAGCCTGCGCGGCGAGCCCGTGATGATGATCGGGTCTCCGATCAGGGTGTTGTCGATGAACCACTTGGCGTCGGCGGGGCTGACGTTGACGCAGCCGTGGCTCACGTTGGCGTGCCCCTGCGACCCGACCGACCAAGGCGCGCTGTGGACGTACTCGCCGCTGTTGGAGATGCGGACGGTGTTGTAGACCGTCATCCGGTAGTAGCCGGGAGAGCCGGGCCCGATCCCGGGCGAGACCATGATGGTGACCGGCTCACGGGACATGGCCAGGTGTATGCCGCTGGTCGTGTGGTACTTCCAGACGCCGCCCTGGCCGGCGCTCATCGGCATGCGACGGACGACCCTGTCGTCGCGGCGCACGGTCAGCAGGTGGGTCAGGACGCTGCCCCGGGTGATCTGGGAGCGGCCGATCCTGAAGTCGATGGTCCGGTTCGCCGCGCCGTACAGGCCCGCGCCGCCGCGTACGCCCGCCAGGCGGGCCTCGACCCTGACCCGGGTGTGGGCGGGCCAGAAGTGCTTGGGGCGGAAGTGCACCGTCCGGCTGTCGAACCAGTGCCAGGCGCCGATGACCGGCTTGGAGGCGGTGACCAGCAGGTTCCGCTCGACGGCGACCCGGTCGGAGATGTCCCGGTCAAAAGTGATCATCACCGGCATGCCGACGCCGACGGTCAGACCCGTCGTCTCGGCGCTCGGCATGATGCCGTCGATGGTGAAGGTGGCCGTTCTCCTGACCGTGGAGAAGGTGGAGGTCGTCTCGGTGACCGCACCGGCCTCGTTGACCGCGGTCGCCGAGACCTCGTAGGAGGCCCCGGGCGTCGTCGTGCCCCGGCTGCGCCACTGGGTGCCGTCGGCGCTCAGCACGCCCGGCAGGGAGCCCTTGGCGCCTTTCACGGCCCTGACCACGACCTTCTGCAGGGTGCCGCCCCGGGAGGCGACCAGGACGGGCGTGTCGGTCGGCACTCCCGTGGTCCTGTCGAGGGGTGCGACGCTGATGACGGCGGCCGCGGAGGACTGAGGAGTCTGGGAGGTGCCCTCGCTCCGCGGGGCGGTGGTACCGGAGCAGGAGACGGTCGCCAGCGCCAGGACCAGCGATCCCGCTCCCCGGACCGAACGACGGATCGCGTGTCCCACATGAACTCCCCTGTTCCGGACTGATCTCCTCTGTCAGTTATTACCCGGAGTGAGCGATCAGCTCCATAAGATGACCTGCCCATGTGTCCAATAAAGCCCAAAAAGCGGACCATGGAAGCCTCCATGGCCCGCTTTCCGGGCTTGTCACACGTGGTGTGAGAAGCGAGGTACGCGAAGGTCAGTGTGAGAAGTGACCCCGGTAGTACTCGAACACGAACCCGATCATGCTCATGATGATCGCGAACACGCCGATCAGGAACAGCCACCAGCCGATGACGAAGCCGACCGTGGTCAGCGCGACGGCCAGGCAGACGAAGAGCGGCCACCAGCTGTGCGGGCTGAAGAAGCCGAGCTCTCCGGCGCCGTCGCTGATCTCGCCCTGCTTGTTGTCCTCCGGCTGCTCGCCGATGCGGCGGGCCGTGTACATCAGGTAGTAGCCGATCATGAAGGCGAAGCCCACCGAGATGGCCATCGCCGTCGTGCCGACCGGCTCCTTGGACCAGAACCAGTAGACCACGTCCACCGCGGCGAAGAAGGCGCCGCAGAGGATGAACAACCAGCCCTGAACCTTCATCGGGAGACCTCCTCCAGCTCACGGGCCGGCGTGATGTGCGGGTACTTCAGGTCGAACGCCGGGCGCTCGGAACGGATGCGCGGCAGCGAGGTGAAGTTGTGCCGCGGCGGCGGGCAGGAGGTCGCCCACTCCAGCGAGTTGCCGTAGCCCCACGGGTCGTCCACGGTGACCTGCGGAGCGGTCTTGTGGGTCTTCCACACGTTGTAGAGGAACGGCAGCGTGGAGGCGCCGAGCAGAAAGGCGCCCACCGAGGAGACCATGTTCAGGTCGGTGAACCCGTCGATCGGGCTGTAGTCGGCATACCGGCGCGGGAAGCCCTGCGCACCCAGCCAGTGCTGGACCAGGAACGTGGCGTGGAAGCCGATGAACAGCGTCCAGAAGTGCACCTTGGCCAGGGCCTCGTTCATCATCTTGCCGGTGAACTTGGGCCACCAGAAGTAGAAGCCCGCGAACATCGCGAAGACGACGGTGCCGAAGACCACGTAGTGGAAGTGGGCCACCACGAAGTAGGAGTCGGACACCTGGAAGTCGAGCGGCGGCGAGGCCAGGATGACACCGGTCAGACCGCCGAACAGGAAGGTGACCAGGAAGCCGATCGAGAAGAGCATCGGCGCCTCGAACGACAGGTGGCCGCGCCACATGGTGCCGATCCAGTTGAAGAACTTCACCCCGGTGGGCACCGCGATGAGGAACGTCATGAACGAGAAGAACGGCAGCAGCACCTGGCCGGTCGGGAACATGTGGTGTGCCCACACGGTGATCGACAGGCCGGCGATGGCGATGGTCGCGCCGACGAGGCTGATGTAGCCGAACAGCGGCTTGCGGCTGAAGACCGGCAGGATCTCGGTCACGATGCCGAAGAACGGCAGCGCGATGATGTACACCTCGGGGTGGCCGAAGAACCAGAACAGGTGCTGCCAGAGGATCGGGCCACCGGTCTCGGGGGCGAAGATCTGGGCGCCGAACTTGCGGTCGGCCTCCAGCGCGAGCAGCGCGGCGGCGAGCACCGGGAAGGCCATGAGCACCAGGATCGAGGTGAGCAGGACGTTCCAGGTGAACATCGGCATGCGGAACATGGTCATGCCGGGAGCGCGCATGCAGATGATCGTGGTGATGAAGTTCACCGAGCCGAGGATCGTGCCCAGACCGCTGATGGTCAGGCCCATGATCCACAGGTCACCGCCGATGCCGGGCGAGCTGATCGCGTTCGACAGCGGGGTGTAGGCGAACCAGCCGAAGCTGGCCGCGCCGCCGGGGGTGAGGAACCCCGACAGGGCGATGGTGCTGCCGAACAGGAAGAGCCAGTAGCTGACCATGTTCAGTCGCGGGAACGCCACGTCCGGCGCGCCGATCTGCAGCGGCATCAGCTCGTTGGCGAAGCCGGCGAACAGCGGCGTCGCGAACATCAGCAGCATGACCGTGCCGTGCATGGTGAACAGCTGGTTGAACTGCTCGTTGGTGGTGATCTGCAGGCCCGGCTGCGCCAGCTCCGCTCGCATGATCAGCGCCATGACGCCGCCGATCAGGAAGAAGACGAACGAAGTGATCAGATAGAGGTGCCCGATGATCTTGTGGTCGGTGGACGTCATCCACTTGACGACGACCGACCCCTTACGGAAGGGCACCGCTTGAGGGGAGAGGGCTTCGTTGTGCGCGGTCACTGGGCACCCGCCTGGCTAGCGATGTACTGGTCGAATTCGGCCTGCGGCACGAGCTTCACCGAGAAGAGCATCTTGCTGTGGTCCACACCGCACAGCTCCGCGCAGCGGCCGGCGAAGACACCGGTCTGGCCGAGCGTCTTCACCTCGAACTTGTTGTCCTTGACGCCGGGGATGACGTCGCGCTTGAAGTGGAACGCCGGCACCCAGAAGGAGTGGATGACGTCCGGCGCGGTGAGGTCGAACTCGATGTTCTTCTCGACCGGCAGCACCAGCTGGGGGCCCTTGGTGTAGTCGTTGACGGGCAGGCCGACGACCTGGACGGACTTGCCGTTGTACTCCGTCGTGAAGCGCCAGCTCCACTGGAACGCCTCGACCTTGACCTTCACGTCGGGCTTGCCGGACACCGAGGTGATGTAGTTCTGGTCACGCGCGGTGAAGTAGAAGAAGACACCGACCATGATGATCGGAATCACCGTGTAGAGGATCTCGATCGGCAGGTTGTACCGCACCTGGGGCGGCAGCTGCTCCTTGGAGTTCTTCCTCTTGCGGTGGAAGGCCACGGACCACAGGATCAGGCCCCACACGACCACACCGGTGGCCAGGGCGGCGATCCAGGACCCGTTCCAGAGACTCTGGACGGCGTCGGACTGCTCGGTGACCCCCTTGGGCAAGCCGCCTCGGGACCACTCTTCGGCACTGCACGCCGTCACGGACACCAGCAGCAGCGCCAGAGCGGCAGCGCGTGGCACCCGGCGGCGGGCCAACGGACGCCGTGCAGAACGGCGGGTCGGACTCACGGATCGCCTACCCCACAGATGGAGCCCAGGAGTCACTCCTGAGCGGTTGTTTGTTCATGTTCAAAGGTTGTAGTTCACAGCTTCACGCTGGGGGACACATTAGCGCGGACCACCCCCGCCCTCCCCCGCAGCCCCCGCTTGCGCCGCGCGTGGTGCGACGATGGGAATGTGGCGTACTTCGACGCGGCCTCCACCGAGCCGCTGCACCCCCAGGCGCGCGAGGCTCTCATCGCGGCCCTCGACGCCGGCTGGGCCGACCCCGCGAGGCTCTACGGCTCCGCCCGCCGAGCAAGGATGTTACTGGAACAGGCGCGGGCCGAGGTCGCCGAGGCGCTCGGCGTCCGGGCCGACGAGGTGTCCTTCACCTCCTCGGGCACCCAGGCCGTGCACCTGGGAGTCCTCGGCACGCTGCGGGGGCGGCGCCGGGCGGGCCGGCGCCTGGCCACATCGGCGGTGGAGCACTCCAGCGTGCTGCACGCCGCGGCGCTGCACGAGCACGAGGGCGGCTCCGTCGAGACGGTCGGCGTGGGCATCACCGGCGCGGTCGACCCGGGCGCCTTCCGCGAGGCCGTCCTCGCCGAGGGCACGGCCCTGGCCTGCCTGCAGAGCGCCAACCACGAGGTCGGCACGCTCCAGCCGGTCGCCGAGGCGGCGACGGCCTGCGCCGAGGCGGGCGTGCCGCTGCTGGTGGACGCGGCCCAGACGGCGGGCCGGATGCCGCTCCCCGGCGGCTGGTCGGTGCTGACCGCCAGCGCGCACAAGTGGGGCGGCCCGGCCGGGGTCGGCGTGCTCGTGGTCCGCAAGGGTGTGCGGTGGCGGGCCCCGCTGCCCGAGGACGACCGCGAGCGGCGCCGGGTGCCCGGCTTCGAGAACGTGCCGGCGATCGTCGCGTCCGCCGCCGCGCTGCGGGCCGCGGTCGCCGAGTCGGCCCGCGAGTCCGCCAGGCTCTCGGCGCTCGTCGAACGCGTCAGAACCGAGGTGCCCAGGCTCGTCCCGGATGTCGAGGTCATCGGCGACCCGGTCGCACGGGCCCCGCATATTGTCACCTTTTCGTGTCTTTACGTGGAAGGTGAGGCGTTGCTGACTGAACTCGACAAGGCCGGATTCTCGGTATCGTCCGGCAGTTCCTGCACGGCGAGTACGCTTCGTCCATCGCACGTTCTGCAAGCCATGGGCGTGCTCACGCACGGCAACGTGCGCGTGTCACTGCCCCGGGGCACCTCGGCGGAGGAGGTCGACCGCTTCCTCGCCGTCCTGCCCGGAGCGGTGCGCGGGATCCGTGAGGAGGCGGGGATCAGACAGTGACCGACACGCAGGGAGTGAAGACGTCATGACGTCCGGCCAGGCCACCCCGGCGGGATCGACCCAGCCCCCGGCGCTGACCATCGACGCGCTGGGCAAGAAGTGCCCGATCCCCATCATCATGCTGGCCGAGCAGATCAATTACGTGCCGCTCAACGGGATCGTCGCCGTTCTCGCCGACGACCCCGCCGCCGTCACCGACATCCCGGCGTGGTGCCGGCTGAAGTCCCACCACCACGTGGCCAGCTACGAGCTGCCCCAGCGCGGCTGGGCCATCCACGTACGGCGCAACTACTGACCTGCGGGTCCGGGCCGCCGCACCGCCGACGGCCCGGACCCGGTGCCGGCACGCGGAACCCCGGACGCGGTGCCCGTACGGCGACGACACGGACGCGACGGCCGCCCGGGCACGGTGACGGCCCGGGGTGGCGCGACGGCCCGGGTCTGACGGCCGCTCAGGCGTGGTAGCACTTGACGAAGCGGCCGACCTCGGCGGCGGCCTCGGCGCCGTAGGCGTCGGCGAAACGCTCCAGGAAGACCTTCTGCCCCAGTTCGTACTCCTGGCAGCCGACCTGCTCCAGCACGTGGGTGGCGGTGAGGTTGCCCACCTGGGCACAGCGCTCCGGAGACAGGCCCCAGGCCACACCGGCCAGGAAGCCGGCGCGGAAGGCGTCGCCGACCCCGGTGGGGTCGGCCTTGCCGAGCTCGGGCGCCGGGGCCACATGCACGGACGGCTCGCCCTTGCGGTCGATGACGGCACCCTTGGGGCCGAGCGTGGTGACGCGGACGCCGACCCGGTCGAGGATCTCCTCGTCGGACCAGCCGGTCTTCTGCTCGATGAGCCCCTTCTCGTAGTCGTTGCTGAACAGGTAGGCGGCGCCGTCGATGAGCTGGCGGATCTGCTCACCGGGCATCCGCGCGAGCTGCTGCGAGGGGTCGGCGGCGAACGGGATGCCGCGCCGGCGCGCCTCGTCGGTGTGCCGGAGCATCGCCTCGGGGTCGTTGGGGCTGACCAGCACCAGGTCGAGGCCGTCGAACCGCTCGGCGATCGGGCCGAGCTCGATCAGCCGCGCCTCCGCCATCGCCCCGGTGTAGAAGGACGCGATCTGGTTGTGGTCGTCGTCCGTGGTGCACAGGAAACGGGCGGTGTGGTGGATCTCGGAGATGTGAACCGAGTCGCAGTCGACCCCGTGCCGCTCCAGCCAGGAGCGGTAGTCGGCGAAGTCGGCGCCGACCGCGCCGACCAGGATCGGACGCAGCCCCAGGCAGGCCATGCCGAAGGTGATGTTGGCCGCGCAACCGCCGCGGCGGATCTGCAGTTCGTCCACCAGGAACGACAGGGAGACCCGGTCGAGCTGCTCGGCGATGAGCTGGTCACCGAAGCGCCCGGGGAAGGTCATCAGATGGTCGGTCGCGATTGAGCCGGTTACGGCGATGCGCACGGGGTTCTTCTCCTCGTTGTCAGCATCCAGCTGGGCGTGCGGGCCACGCAAGGATACGCGACACCGTCGGCACGCGAAGGCCCTCCGGAGCGACGAGGGTCGCTCCGGAGGGCCTTGGCGGTAGGGCTTAGTTGAACGAGTCGCCGCAGGCGCAGGAGCCCGTGGCGTTCGGGTTGTCGATCGTGAAGCCCTGCTTCTCGATCGTGTCGACGAAGTCGACCGTGGCACCGACGAGGTACGGCGCGCTCATCCGGTCGGTGACCACGCTGACGCCGTCGAAGTCGGAGACGACGTCGCCGTCCATCGAACGGTCGTCGAAGAAGAGCTGGTAGCGCAGGCCGGAACAGCCACCGGGCTGCACCGCGACCCGCAGCTGCAGGCCCTCTTCGCCCTGCTGCTCCAGCAGGCTCTTGACCTTGGCCGCGGCGGCGGAAGTAAGAATCAGGCCCTTCGCCGTGGTCTCGGTGCTCTCAACCGACATGTGGTGACTCCCGCGTCTGCGTCAACCGCTCACCGGGAGCGGCTGTCTGTTTGTGACGTCCTTCTTAGACGCTACCAACACCGGCCCACCGCTACACATTCCTGGGGCCTCGCACGGCTCCCGCAGCGAAGGCGCCACCCTCCGGTGCGGAGCCGGTCGCCCGGCGCCGGGAGGCCAGACACCCCTCCCCGGAATAAATCCCCCATTGCCGTGTGTCATCATTAGTCGTCACTTCGACGATAAGGGGGTGTGGTCGTGACGACCACCGAGACCGGGCTGCCGCTCTTCGTCCTCGGCAGGGGCACCGACCCGCACAGCGAGCGCGGCGTCGACTGCCCCGGCGAGTTGCCGCCCGCCTCCGACCCGGCGCTCGTGGAGCGTGCCAGGCGGGCCAAGGCGGCGCTGGGCGACAGGGTCTTCGTTCTGGGCCACCACTACCAGCGCGACGAGGTGATCCAGTTCGCCGACGTGACCGGTGACTCGTTCAAGCTCGCCCGTGAGGCCGCGGCCCGCCCCGGGGCGGAGTACATCGTCTTCTGCGGCGTGCACTTCATGGCCGAGTCCGCCGACATCCTCACCTCCGACTCCCAGCGGGTGGTGCTGCCCGACCTGGCGGCCGGGTGCTCCATGGCCGACATGGCCACCTTCGACCAGGTGGAGGAGTGCTGGGAGGCACTCCAGGACGCCGGGATCGCCGAGGTGACCGTCCCGGTCACCTACATGAACTCCAGCGCCGACATCAAGGCCTTCTGCGGGCGAAACGGCGGCGCGGTCTGCACCTCCTCCAACGCCAGGCGTGCCCTCGACTGGGCCTTCTCCCGCGGGGAGAAGGTGCTGTTCCTGCCCGACCAGCACCTGGGCCGCAACACCGCGGTGCTGGAGATGGGCCTGTCGCTGGACGACTGCGTCGTCTACAACCCGCACCGGCCGAACGGCGGCCTGACCGCCGAGCAGCTGAAGAACGCCAAGATGATCCTGTGGAAGGGGCACTGCTCGGTGCACGGCCGCTTCAGCGCCGAGTGCGTGGACGACGTCCGCGCGCGGATCCCCGGGGTCAACGTGCTCGTCCACCCCGAGTGCAGGCACGAGGTGGTCACCAAGGCCGACTACGTCGGCTCCACCGAGTACATCATCAACAGGCTCGCCGAGGCACCGGCCAGCTCCTCGTGGGCGGTGGGCACCGAACTGAACTTGGTCAAGCGCCTGGGGGCCATGTTCCCCGACAAGCACGTGACGTTCCTCGACCGGACCGTCTGCTACTGCTCGACCATGAACCGGATCGACCTGCCTCACCTGGTGTGGGCACTGGAGTCGCTCGCCGCCGGTCAGGTCGTCAACCAGATCACGGTGGACGACGACACGACCCACTGGGCGAAGGTCGCCCTGGACCGGATGCTCGCCCTCCCCTGATCCCCTCTCCGCGCCGTCCACTCCCGGGGCCCCGGGGGCGGACGAAACGCCCGCCGGCGGGCGGACCACCCGCCCGCCGGAACCCACCGCGTGCCCGGAGACCGCACCGGCGCGACGACGCGGCCCGCGGTGCGACCTACCTCAGCGCGAAGACCACCCGGACGACGGCTGAGATCTCCTGCCGGCCGGCGCTGATCGACGCCTTGCCCGCGAACGCGCGGTCCTCCATGACGCGCGGCGGCGCGGCGGCGCTCTCCTCACTGATCTTCACGACGCGGCCGAGCTCGCGTCCCGCGAGCCTGGCGTACTGCCTGGCGCGGGCCTCGGCGTCCCTGAAGGCGGCCTCACGCGCCGCCGCGAGCGCCTTGCGAGGGTCGGACACCTCGAAGGCGACGCCGTTCAGCCGGACGTCCTCGCCGACCGCGGCCACCGCGTCAACGATGTCGTCCGCGGCGTCGAGGTCGCGGATCACCGCCTCGACGCCCTGCGCCGCCCGATAGCCGGAGACCTTGGGATAGGTGTCGTACTCGGGGCCGAGCGACAGCTCGTTGGTCCGCATGTCCTTGACCGCGACGCCGGCCCGGGTGAGCGCCTGAGTGAGCGCCGCCGCGGAGCCGCGCGCGGCGGTGAACGCCTCCCCGGCGGTGCCGCGTCGCACCTCGACACCGACGTTCAGGCGCATGACGTCGGGGGCGAAGGAGACGCTGCCCTCCCCCACGACCGTGACCTGCGGGCGTTCGTCCTCCACCATCACCTTCGGGGGACCGGAGTCGGCGAGTGCCGGAGCGGCGAACAGGCCCGCGGAGGCGAGCACGGCCGCGGCCACGGCATGTGACATCTTGATCATAACCACATGGCAGCACGGGGCGGCGGCCCGGCCGGGGAGCCGCCCGCGTGACCTGCCGTGTCTTGATCGGACTACGGGCCGTACGTTGATCTTCCGGCCGGACCGCCCGGTCAGCCGTTCCGGGTGAAGATCATGAACTGCTTCTCGTACACCTGGGCCTTGGTGGTGGCCATCACCCGTTGCACCTTGCCCTTCAGGTCGAACACCACGGCCTCGTAGCCGGAGCCCTTCCGCCGCCAGCCGGCGATGTGCTTGTCGTCGTACCAGCCGATGAGCCGGTCGGTCTCGAACGGGATCCGGGCCTGCGCGGGGCCTTCGGAGGTGACCGACCAGACGCAGATCTCCTTCGTGGTCCCCTTGCAGTAGGTCACGATCGACGAGCCCGACGGTGAGACGTCGTAGCCCTCGACGGCGACGGGTGAGCCCACGTCGAGCAGAGTCTGGAGGATGGTGCCCTCCAGGTCGTAGAAGCGGATGCGCTGGGTCTTCTCGGTGAGCACCCAGCTACCGACCGCCCGGCCGTCGCTGCGCCAGAAGTAGGACCACTCGCTCGCGTCCGCCTGGTTGATCCGGACGAGCTTGGCCTTCTTCGCCGCGATGTCGATGACGGCGAAGCCGTACGGCTTGAATTCGTTCTCGCCGGCCGCCTCGGTGAGGGTGACCAGACCGAACTTGCCGTCCGGCGACCACTGCGGCAGGCGCGGGAAGATCGGCGACTTGGTGATCCTGATCTTGCTCGCCGCACCGGTCTGCTGGTCGACGACCGAGACGATCCAGTAACCGGCCGAGTCGAACTGCCTGTCGATGGCCAGCGCCTGGGTGTCGGCGACGTTGGGCACGTACTCGAAGTACTTGTCGTTCTTGGTGAACTGGTCCGTGCCGGGTTTGCGGATGTAGAGGGTCTCGCCGTTGTCGATGCTGTACGAGGTCAGCCGGATCGGGTCGAGGTCGCTCTCGTAGAACGTGACCGCACCGCCGGGCAGCTTGATCTCGTTGCTCGCCGCGGGGACCGACGCGGCCTTGGGGGTCGGCGTCGCGGTGCCGGAGCTGTCGGACCCGCCCGCCCGGGTGTCCGACGAACCGCTGTTCAGCACCGCCACGACGCCCGCGATCACGAGGATGGTCGCGGCGACGCCGGCCGCGACGGCGAGCCACGGCCCGCGCTTCTTGACCGGCGCGGCCTGCGGCGGGTACGCCGGACCCCTCTGGACCCCCTGGTGCACCGCACTGGAGGGGAAGGTCGGGCCGTTGCCGTAGGTCTGGTGCGCGGGGCCGACCGGGTGCCCCTGCTGCGGCGGGAAGTTGCCGGTGACACCATGCCCCTGCTGCGGCGGGTAACCGGCGGTGGTGGCGTAACCACTCTGCGGCGGGAAGTTCCCCGTGGTGCCGTGACCGGGCTGCGGGGGATACCCGGCGGTGGCGTAACCACTCTGCGGCGGGAAGTTCCCGGTGGTGCCGTGACCGGGCTGCGGCGGGAAGTTCCCGGTGACACCATGCCCCTGCTGCGGCGGGTAGCCGCGGGGGTCGGACTGCGAGGCGTATCCCGTCTGCCCGCCGCCGTGAGGGCCGAAACCGTCCGGCCGGGCGTAACCCTGCGGCCCGGTCTGCATCGGGTAGCCGCCGGTGCCGGGCTGCTGCGGGGGGCCGTACGGCTCGGCCGCGTGCGGATATCCGCCGGTGGACGCCCCGCCATACCAGGTGCGGTCGGCGACCTCTGGCGGGTTCGGGCTGAACGGCGCGCCGCCCGGCATGGTGCCGGGCGGGTATCCGCCCGGACCGGGACCGGTGTACTGGGCCGCCACAGCCGACCCCTCGGCGAGGATGCCCTGCGGCGCGGCCGGCAGCGCCGAACCGGTGCTCGCCCCGGTGGCGTGGCCGAGCAGCCGCATCAGCGCCTCGCCCGCGGTGGGCCGCTGGGCCGGATCCTTGGCCAGGCACTGCCCGACCAGCTCGCGCAGCGCCGGATCGGTGATGGCCGACAGGTCCGGGGTCAGGTTCATGATCCGGTTGAAGATGGCCGGCAGGCTGTCGGTGCCGAACGGCGGCGACCCGGTGGCCGCGAACACCATGGTGCAGCCCCAGGCGAACATGTCGGCCGGCGACCCGGCGTTCTTCCCCTCCAACTGCTCGGGGGTCATGTAGGCGGGCGTGCCGATCGCCATCGCGGTCAGCGTCGAGGTGCGGTCCAGGGCCTTGGCGATACCGAAGTCGATCACGCGGGGGCCGTCGGGGGCCAGCAGCACATTGGTCGGCTTGAAGTCGCGGTGCACGATCTCGGCCTGGTGGATGGCCACCAGCGCGGTGACGGTGCCGATGGCCAGCCGGTGCAGCGCGGCGCCTTCACGCGGGCCCTCGCCGGTCACCACCTCGTGCAGCGTCGGCCCGTCGATGAACTCGCTGACGATGTAGGGGCGTTCGTGCTCCACGCCGGTGTCGAGCACCGCGGCGGTGCAGAACGGGGAGACCCGCCGGGTGGTGCTGACCTCGCGGACGAAGCGTTCCATGGCCTCGGCGTCCTGGGTGAGGTCGGCGCGCAGCAGCTTGACCGCGACGCGGGCTCCGGTGGGGGACTCGCCGAGGTAGACCGTTCCCTGGCCGCCCTCGCCAAGCCGTGCGGTGAGACGGTACTCCCGTACGTACTCGGGATCCCCAGGTCGCAAGGACGCGAGGTCCGCCATGACCACACCCTCTCCTTGATGGATTCCTGGGACCATTGTGAGGGCAAAGAATCACAGGACGTGCATGAACCGACAAGTCGGACGGTCACAAAATGGCACATTCGACGGTTTTTCCCGCAGAAAGCCCCAGGTCAAAGATCAGATGAGCGGGAAACGGCACCACGGCCGCGCTTCGGACCGCCGCCTTCCACGCCCCGTACACCACCGGCCCATTTACATACGCGCCGCACCTGAATTGCGAAGAAGCCACCCGGGGAAGAAGCCCCCCGGCCGACCCCGTCCCACCTGCCGGGAGCGGACTGCCGGGGGCGGAAATCCGGACACACAGCCGGACGCCGTCGACGGGAACCGGACGCGGGAATGGACGCCGTCGACGGGGAACCGGACGCATCGGCGACACCGGCGACGGGGGGCGGACGGCGGGGACACCGCACGACCCGGCAGGGGGAGAACGCACTGCGCGGCGTGACCCCGCGTGAGGACGCGGGGTGAACGCCGTACCCCCGATCGGCCCTGAACCGGGCCTGTGCCGTGCGGCCCGGGTTCACTCCACGCCCCGGGCCTACGCGATGGCATCCGGACTAACCGGGGATCAGCCCTTCGTCACCGAGCATCTCCCGCACCTCGTCCATCGAGGCGTCGGCCGGCGGCAGGATCAGCTCGGAGGACGCCAGGCTGTCGTCCGGCAGTGCCTTGCCCACGTGGCGCACCTTGTCGAGCAGGGCGTGCAGCCGCTCGCGGAAGGCCTCCTCCTCGCCCGCCTCGATGGCCGCCTCCAGCTCGCCGTCGAGGGCGTTCAGCACGTCGAGATCGTCCTGCCCGATCTCGACCTGCCCCTCCCCCATGATGCGGACGATCACAGGCCCTCCCCTTGCTGACGGTACTGCTGGGTGGGGTTCGACGGAGCCTGGTGCGGCTGCTGCTGGGGCTGCTGCTGCGGCTGCTGCTGAGGGTAGGCCGGACCGGGCTCGATGGCGCCCTGCGGCGCGGGCCCCTGGCCGAGCTCGGCCTTCATCCGGGCGATCTCCAGCTCGACGTCCCGGCCGCCGCCCATGCGGTCGAGCTCGGCCTGGATGTCGTCGCCGCGGTGCCCGCTGAAGTCGTCGAGCGCACCGCTGGCCAGCAGTTCGTCGATGGCACCCGCACGGGCCTGCATGGCGGCCGTCTTGTCTTCGGCGCGCTGGATCGCCAGGCCGACGTCACCCATCTCCTCGGAGATGCCGGAGAACGCCTCGTTGATCCGCGTCTGTGCCTCGGCCGCGGTGTAGGTCGCCTTGATCGTCTCCTTGCGGGTGCGGAAGGAGTCGACCTTGGCCTGCAAGCGGTGGGAGGCCGTGGTGAGCTTCTCCTCCTCGGCCTGCAGGTTGTCATGCTGTACGCGCAGGTCGGCGATCTGGGTCTGCAGTCCGCTCCGGCGGGTCAGGGCCTCTCGGGCGAGGTCCTCCCGGCCGACACCGAGCGCCTTGCGCCCCTGGTCCTCAAGCTTGCGCGACTGGGCCTCAAGCTGGTTGATCTGGAGCTCCACCCGCTTGCGCGAGGTGGCGACATCGGCCACGCCCCGACGTACCTTCTGCAACAGCTCCAGCTGACGCTGATAGGAGTAGTCAAGGGTTTCGCGAGGATCTTCCATCTTGTCCAACGCGTTGTTCGCCTTGGACCTGAAGATCAGCGAAAGTCTCTTCATCACGCTCATGCGCGTCGGCCGTCCCCTTCTTCACGTGCGCTTCGGACCACCCCGAGCGATTCCAGCCCCCGAAAAAGCGCCGGAGCCACCATAGGGTTCACCCTACGCATAACGAGCGGGGGCGTCACTAAGTTGCACTCCCGGTAGGCTGACGCTGTGTTCCGACGTACCCAGACCACCGCGGACGACTCCCCCACCTCCGCTAACGATCCTAAGCCCGTGGGCAAGGGGCGTCCCACACCCAAGCGGCGGGACGCCGAGGGCCGTCGCCGTCAGCCGGTGAACGCCCCGCAGAACCGCAAGGAGGCCTACCGGCAGCTCCGCGAGCGCCAGGCCCAGGAGCGCGTCAAGGCGCGCGAGGGCATGCTCCGCGGCGACGAGCGCTACTTCCCGGCCCGCGACCGGGGGCCCGCCAGGAAGTTCGCACGCGACTGGGTCGACTCGCGCCGCATCGTCAGCCAGTACTTCCTGCCGTTCTCGATCCTCATCCTGCTGCTCACCTGGATTCCCTTCCCGGTGCAGATCCGCGGCTACGTCTACCTGGCGGTCATCACGATCGGCTGGCCCGTCATGATGGTCGGCGTGCTGCTCACCTCGGTGTGGGTGTCGTGGAAGGTCAAGAAGCTCGTGGCCGAGAAGTTCCCCGGTGAGAACACCAGGGGCGTCGGCTTCTACGCGGCCATGCGCGCGCTGCAGATCCGTAAGCTGCGTTTCCCGCCCCCGGCCGTGCTCCCGGGAGGCAAGCCCGTCCCGCCGAAGAACTGAGGCAGTCCACCGGTCCCCGGAGCCTTTCCCGGGGACCGTGTGAGTTTCACCGAGACCCCGTCCCTCCTGTCACGGAGCGGCGGGGTCTCGTGCGTCCCGGAGACCGCGGTGATCGCCCGGCCCGTCCGGGACAGCGATGGCCGGCCCATGCCGCCAGGACGGCGTGGCCGGCCTGATGCGTCCGGACCGCGGTCAGGAGGCCCTGGTGAGGTCCCACCTGAGTTCGCCGCCGGTGGCGCCGGGCTTCCAGTCCCCCACCGGCCCGCCCGTCTCGAGGGCGTCGGCCGTCGCCTTCAGCAGGGCGTAATAGGAGCGGATCGGGGTCTCACCGGACGTGAGGCTCATGACTCCCCCGTCGCGGCCCGCCCTCCCCACATCGCGCCTGAACGAGTCGATCACCAGGTGGCCGCCACTCCCGTCGGCACCGAACGGGATCATCCGCCCGTGCCACCGTTCCCCGTGTGCTCCGTCTCCTGGCTGACCGTTCTTCACCTCGTCGTGCACCCCGCACAGCTGCCGCCAGGTGTCGCGGATCCCGCGGACGCTCAGGTTCACCTTCCCCAGGAAGCCGAACCCACGAGCGGACGCGGTGGGGACCGCCCCGTCGTGACGGAGCAGCGAGGCGCGCAGATCATCGGGGAAGCGCACACCCATCTGCGCCTCGGCGATCGCGATCGTCCGGGCCCTGCCGGGCCTGCCCAGGGTCCGGCGGCTCTCGGGGGCATTGACCCGCAGCCACCGCTCGATCCGCCGCCACTGCCGGTTCACCGCCCGGGTGACCTTCGGACTGACCGGCCGCACCCTCGGCGTGCCGACACGCGGATGACAGTACTCGTCACGGACCAGACCGGCCTCCACGGTGTCCCGGTTCGTCTCCGCGGTGCTCCGGGTCGGCTGCGGAGTGGAGCCGGCCACCCGCGTCCCCGCGTCCCCGAAGGGAGGCACGATCTCCAGCAGTTGGGTTCCGAAGATCAGCGCGCACACCCCCAGCCCGACCGCGCCCCAGCGGAGCACGCGACGCCGGACGGCCCGGCGTGAGGATCCCCGCGCCACGGTTCCGGCGACGTTCCCCGGGGCCGTGGAGGACTCAGAGGCCGTGGAGGACTCAGAGGCCGTGGAGGCGTCACGTTCGAGGGCACCGGCGGAAGCACCCGGGGCGGCGGAAGCCGGAACAGCCGCGACAGAAGCTGCGACGTCCGAGACGGGAACGTCGTCCGGCACGGTGAAGGCGGAAACGGCCGGAACAGGGGGGGCGGTGTCCGGTGTGGAAGCCGGTGTCCACTCCGTCGCGGGCCGCCGCCGGGCATCGGTCCCGGCTGCCCCGCGGTTCACGGTCACGGCCCCGCGCTTGCCGGTCACGGCCCCGCGGTTCACGGTCATGGTCCTGCGGTTCGCAGTCCCCGTCCCGCGGCTCCCGGTCCCCGCTCCACCGGTCCCGGTCCTGCGGATCACGATCCTGCGCTCTCCGCCGGCCCTCACTCCGGAGATGCCACCGGCCCCGGTCGCGTTCCCCGCGCCGGTCGTGCTTGCGGTACCGGTACCGGACCGGGGGACTGCCGACGGCCCCTCACCGGGTGAAGCCGTCCGGAGACCGTACGGCCGCCGGCGCAGGCGCGCGACGGCCACGACGATCGCCGCCGCCGCTACGGCGGCGAGCGTGAACCGGAACCAACGAGAGGTGATCAACCGCGACACGCCGGGCAGAGTATCCCGAATCGGCCCACGCCATGGCACCTACTAGGGTCGAACCATGGAATTCCGTCACCTTGGCCGCAGCGGTCTCATGGTCAGCGAGATCAGCTACGGCAACTGGATCACCCACGGTTCCCAGGTCGAGGAGGACGCCGCCAAAGAGTGCGTGCGGGCGGCGCTGGATGAGGGAATCACCACCTTCGACACCGCCGACGTGTACGCGGGCACCAAGGCGGAGGAGGTTCTCGGCCGCGCGCTGAAGGGGGTCCGCCGGGAGTCTCTGGAGATTTTCACCAAGGTCTACTGGCCGACCGGTCCCGGCCCCAACGACCGCGGCCTGTCACGTAAGCACATCACCGAGTCCATCCACGGCTCCCTGCGGCGCCTGCAGACCGACTACGTCGACCTGTACCAGGCCCACCGCTTCGACCACGAGACACCGCTGGAGGAGACTCTCAAGACCTTCGACGATCTCGTACGGCAGGGCAAGGTCCTCTACGTCGGCGTCAGCGAGTGGAACGCCGAGCAGATCTCCCGGGCGTTGAAGATCGCCGACGAGATGGGGTTCGACCGCCTAGTCTCCAACCAGCCGCAGTACTCGATGCTGTGGCGGGTCATCGAGAGCCAGGTCGTGCCGCTCTGCCAGGAGGAGGGCGTCAGCCAGATCGTCTGGTCGCCGATCGCCCAGGGTGTGCTCACCGGTAAGTATCTGCCCGGTCAGCCCCCGCCCTCGGGTTCCCGGGCCACCGACCCCTCCGGGAGCGGCTTCATCTCCCGGATGCTCGACGACGACGTGCTCACCCGGGTCCAGGAGCTCAAGCCGATCGCCGACGAGCTCGGCCTGACCATGGCCCAGCTCGCCGTCGCCTGGGTGCTGCAGAACCCCAACGTGGCCTCGGCGATCATCGGAGCGAGCAGGCCCGAGCAGGTGCGCGACAACGTCAAGGCATCCGGTGTGAAGCTGGACGCCGAGGTGCTGAAGAGGATCGACGACATCCTCGACCCGGTCGTCGAGCGCGACCCGGCCAAGACCGTCAGCCCGCCGAAGCGCCCCTGACCTCCGCCTTCGGCGCCGAGACGGCCGCCCGGCCGCGGGGTCCGCAGACGGCCACCCGGCTACGGGAGCCGCCGGACGAGCGACCGGCCGCAGGGTCCCTCGGATCACGGGACGGTCGCCCGGCCGCGGAGGCCGTCGGATCACGGGACGGCCACCGGGTCGTCACCCGGCGGCCGTCACCGGCAGGGCCGGGAGGATGTCACTCCGCGCGCAGCGACATGCTCTCGTACTCGACGCGGTCGCCCTCCAGCAGGGTGACCGCGTCGACTCCGGCGGCCAGCAGTTCCCGCCAGCTCTCACCGAGCCACGACTCGGCGTCGGCCTGGCTCGGGAACGTGTCCGACGGCGAGACACCATCGGTGACCTCGCCGCCGTTCGCGTTTTCGTAACGCCAGTGCCACGTCATGCCATGCGCTCCTTTCGCGGGTCCTGCCGGTGCCCCTCGACAGCTCAGCGAACCCTACCTCTCCGAGGCGGCCGAGGACGGTGAAGGGAGGCCGTTCGCCCGGACCCGCCGCGCCGCCGGACGCGTGAGGATCCTGCGTGACCTTCGGACAGGCCCGTCCGGCCGTCCCGCCGCCCGGCGTACGCTGCCGGGGTGAAAGTCCTGATCTCCGGTACGGCGGGTGCGGGCGGGTGGCCGTCCCCGGGCTGCGAGTGCGCCTCCTGCGGCCGGCTCGACCCCGGCCACCGCCGTCCCACCTCGGTCGTCCTGAGCGGCTCCGTGCGTCTCCCGCCCACCGGCCCGTTCCCCTCCGGTCACCGGGCCTCATCCGGTCCTGACGGACTCACCGTGACCACCCCCGGCGGCCGTCGCGTCCTGTACGCCGCCCCACTCCGCTCCCCCGTCCCGCAGGACGGGCCCGCCACCCCGCAGGACGGTCTCCTCCTCCCGTGCGGCGGAGAGGACGGCAGGCGAGCCCTTCCCTCACCGGACGACCGTCCCACCGGCTCGCGAGGCGGGGAGGACGGCTGCGGCCCGGCGCCGGACCTGGTGCTGGCGGACGTGCTGGAGCGACCGGAGCGTCTGGGAGACCTGCGGCGGCGCGGTCTGGTCGGCCCGCGGACGCACGTGATCGCCGTGGACGTCGACCACCGGGTGCCGACCGAGGCCGAGCTGGCCCGGCGGGCGGCGCTGTGGGGGGTGCGCGTCGTGCCGGACGGCACGGTCGTCGACCTCGGTGAGGCCCCGCCCGCCCCGGCCCCCGTGCCCCGCCGGACCCTGTTGCTCGGTGGCAGCCGTTCCGGCAAGTCCGCCGAGGCCGAGCTGCGGCTGGCGGCCGAACCCGGGGTCCTGTACGTCGCGACCGGGCCGTCGGGCGAGGGCGACCCCGAGTGGCTGCGCCGGATCGAGGCGCACCGGCACCGCAGGCCCGCCCACTGGGGCACGACCGAGACCACCGACCTCGCCGGCCTGCTCCGGTCTGCCACGATCCCGCTGCTGATCGACGGGCTCGGCACCTGGGTGGCCGCGGTGTTCGACGAGTGTGACGCCTGGTCCGGCGAGAACGGCCGGGACGCGGTCGCGGCCCGGTTCGACGAACTGGTCGACGCCTGGCGGCGGGCCCGGGTCCGGGTCGTGGCGGTCTCCGACGAGGTCGGTCTCGGCGTGGTGCCCGCCACCTCCGGCGGCCGGTTGTTCCGCGACGCCCTGGGCCGGTTGAACCAGCGCCTCGCCGGGGAGTCCGAGGACGTCGCCCTCGTCGTGGCCGGCCGCCTCCTTCCCCTCCCGATCTGACTTCTCCGTCTGGCTTCTCCATCCCCCTCCCGGTCTGACCTCCCGGTCTGGCTCCTCCATCCCCCTCCCGGTCTGACCTGCCCATCGTCCCGGCCTGGCCCGACCGTCAGCCCGCCCCACGGCCTGATCCCGCCGCCGACCTCCCTCCGGCCTCCCCCACCGACAGCCCCGCCCCGCTGACGTCCTTGCCACCATCGGCCTCGCCACTGCCACCCTCACCCCGTCGTCGCCCTCACCCCGTCATGGTCCGCTTCCGCCCGGCGCGGGCAGCGCGTTCCCGGTGGGACGGCAGGCTACGATCGTCGATCGTGTCTGGCAGCCAGCCCCCGGAGACCCCGTCGTCGTTCGCCGACGGGGTGCGTCTCGCGATCGGTACGCTCAGCGTCTTCCCGGTCCGGCCGGGGATCGTCGACCGCCGGGCCGGGGGCATCGCGATGGCGGTCGCCCCGATGGTGGGAGCGGCGATCGGAATCTGCGGCGGGCTGGTGCTCGCGGTGGCGATGTGGCTGGGGACGACACCGCTCCTGGCGTCGGTGCTGGCCGTCGCGACCGTGGCGCTGCTGACCCGGGGACTGCACCTGGACGGGTTGGCCGACCTCGCCGACGGGCTGGGCAGCGGCAGACCGGCCGAACGCGCGCTGGAGATCATGAAGCGCTCCGACATCGGCCCGTTCGGTGTGGTGACACTGCTGTTCACCGTGCTGGCGCAGGTGGCGGCCCTGGCGGAGCTCACCGCCACGGGGGCGGGCCCGATCGCGATGGTCACGGCCTGCACGGCCGGGAGGCTGGCTCTCACCTGGGCCTGCCGCACGGGCGTCCCCGCCGCCCGTGCCGACGGGCTCGGCAGAATGGTGGCGGGCACCGTGCGACGGGGTGTCGCGGCGATCGTCACCGCCCTGGTGCTCGCGCTCACCGCGCTCCTGGCCCTGCCCGACCGCGACACGGTCTTCGGCCCGTGGTTGTCCGACTCGTTCGTCCGGTCTCTTCTACTCGGCTGGCTGGAGGACGGTTACCGGATGACCCGGGAGATCGCCGTGTCATCCGCCGCGGAGGCCCCCGGCCCGGTGAGCACCATGCTCCTGCCCTGGACGGGGGTGCCGCAGGCCGTGTGGGGCCTGCCCGCGGCCGTGCTCGCGGGGCTGCTGGCCGCCTGGATGGTACGGCGCAGGGCGGTGCGACGACTCGGTGGTGTCACCGGGGACGTGCTCGGCGCCGTCGTCGAGATCGCCACCGCCATGACGTTGCTGGCGTGTGCCGTCCTCGTGGGCTGACGTCCCCCACAGGCCGTGGCCCAGCCCGACCCGTTCGGCGGTTACGCCCCGGGGCTCGCGCTGACGCCCTGGAGCTCGCGCTGACGCCCCGGGGCTCGCGCTGACGCCCCTCACAAGCTGGCGGTCCCACCCGCCGCCCCCGCGCGGCGACCCGCCCCGCCGCCCGCCTCGGGGAACCGCTCTGACCGCCCGCGCTCGTCCCCTCAGACCTCCTGGGAGACGGGACGCCCGACCGGCTTGATCCTGAACAGCACCACCGTGACCGCCGTGACCAGCACGCAGCCGACCAGCCCGGTGATCCCGGCGACGACCAGGCTGGGCGGTTCGGCTGCGTCGCCGACGAGCAGGACGAGGGCCGCCGAGCCGTTGAGGGAACCGTGACCGATCGCCGCGGGCCAGACGCTGCCGGAGCGGAGACGGGACCAGCCGAGCAGTGCGCCGAAGGCCACGCAGAAGATCATGAACGTCGGGGCGGCCCACGCGCCGAGCTCCGGGTAGTTGTATCCGCGCAAGGTGAGCGGGAAGTGCCACAGCCCCCAGATCAGCCCGGACACCAGCAGCGCCTTCCAGGTGCCCAGCGGCGCCAGCCACGGCAGCAGCCAGCCGCGCCATCCCCACTCCTCGCCGAAGGCAGCGATCGTGTTGATCAGCGGGGCGATCAGGAAGGCCGACGCCACCTGTGCGGCGACCAGCGCCCATGGGTCCAGGGAGATCGCCTGCCCGCCCGAGGCGGCCTCGAGGCTCCGCCGGAACAGGCTGAGACCCTGCAGGTCGACGGAGAGCACCCCGAGGGCGGCGCTGAGCGCGATCGCCGCGATGACCAGCACTGGGGTGCCGAGCCACGCCACGGCGACGAGGGCGACGGTGCGTCCCCGGCGCTCCCCCAGGGTCAGCCCCGTGCTCCGGGCCCACTCTCGCCAGGTCGTCCCGGGCTCGCCGCGTCGTCTGCCGGACAGCCACACGGCGAGAACACCGAGGGCCGGGGTGAACATCATCGCCAGGGCGGCGAGCGTGAGGGTCGGCGAGCCCAGCGGGTGGTCCGCAAGCCAGACGGGAAGGGCGAACAGCCAGGACAGGCCGAACGCGACGAGCAGGAACAGCCACAGCTCGGCTGGACGGCGGGACACGCCATCTCCTCGCATCGGGCATCTCCTTTCACGCGGCTCTCCGCCGCGGGCACGGGAACGGGCAGGGCTCAAGGGGGGCGGGGGCAGGAACCGGCAGGGCTCAGGGTCGAGCGGGGCTCGACGGGGAAACGGGCCGGAGGGTCGGGTACGGAAGCGGTCCGGGAGTGCGGAGCCGGGTCAGTGCCGGGACGCGGAACCGGTGGCGTGCTTGGCGACCAGGGTGTTGAGCAGCGCGGCGCCGCTGTCCGCGTCGTCGACCGAGATGGCGAACCGGCCACCGGAGACGTAACCCACGACGAGGCACTCTCCGCCGCGGAGCATCACCGTGGAGGACCCGGGCAGGCCCCGCATGCCCCAGCCGCCGACCTGGGAGGGGAACAGCTCCTCCGACCAGGCCCGCTCCACCTTGGCGAGCGGGATGCGCCGGCGGGGGAGGCGCAGCGGCCCGTGGGAGACGGACAGGCCGTCGTCGGTGATCTGCACCTGCACGGAGCTGAAGGTCACGCCGACGAGGCCGACGACGAGCGTGATCCCCGCCGGGATCAGGAGCGTGCGGTCGTCGCCGGTCAGGGCGAACACGCACAGCGCCGCGCCCGCGGTCAGGGCGGCCACGCCGACCGCGGTGAGCCAGCCGTTGCGCAGTGAGGAGACCCACACGGCGCGCTGGTCGCCGCGGAGCCGGATCCGGCGCTCCGGGACTCCGGCCGACGGTGACACCTCGTCGGGCCCGGGGCGTGCGACGAGCGCGCCGAGGGCCGCACCGGCGAGCAGTCCCGCGAACGGCACCGCCGCACCCCAGGCGAGGTCGCCTGCCTCCCGCCAGTCGGGGACGTCGAGGTTGGCCCAGACCGTGGCCGCCTGCAGCCCCAGGACGAACAGGCCGCCGCCGCCCAGCATGGCGCCGACCGCCGTGCGACCCGCCCGCCGCCCGAGCACCCGTGCCCGGCCGACGGCCGACGTGCAGGCGGCGATCATGATCGCCGCCCACAGGCCCACCCCGACCAGGAGCGCGACGGCGAACGACGCCGACCGGTCAGGGGCGCCCGACAGCCCCCAGTGGACGGCCACCGGGTCGGGCAGCCGGTCGCGCAGCGCGAACGGGACGGCCACCAACGTGATGGTCACGAGCGCGAACCAGACGGTGGCCATGACAAGAAAACGGCCTCGCAGACCCATAGCGATCTTTCCTTCCGGGGACCGGGCGCCGGGCCCGGTCATGAGAGCTCCCTGATGAGCTCGATGACGTCGTCGTGGCGGTAGCCGTACTGCACCGCCTCGGCGAGCAGAGCGCGCAGCTTCTCCTCGATCACGCTGCGCGGGTCGGGACGGCTGAGGATGCTCACACCGCGGCCGCGGCGGAACTCCAGCACCCCCTCGTCGCGCAGCTCGCGCAGAGCGCGCAGCACGGTGTTGGCGTTGACGCCGAGCGCCGCGGCCATGTCACGGGCGGGCGGAAGCCGGTCGCCCGGAGCGTACGACCCCTCGGCGACGGCGCGCCTGATCGCCTCGGCGACCTGCTCGTGCAGGGGCCGGGGATCGTGGAGATCTAAGGTGAGCAACATGATGCTAGCGACATTAGCACTATTTTCCGCGATGGTGCCACTCCTGATAGCACCATCGGGGCGGCACGATTCGTAGGACGAACCCTCGTTTATGCGTACTGAGCAAGCGGGACTAGCATCGGCCTACGTGACCACTGTGCGGCTGAACCCAACTGACAACGCTGTCTCGTTCGACACCGACGCCCTGGTCGTCGGCGTCCACACCGGACCGGACGGCCTCGTGACCGCCCCGGGGGCCGAGGGCCTCGACGACGCGCTCGGCGGCAGACTCGCGGCGACGCTCGGCAGCGTCGGCGCGAAGGGCCAGGCCGGAGAGGTCTCCAAGATCCCGACCTTCGGCGCGCTGACCGCGCCGCTGCTGGTCGTCGTCGGCCTGGGCGACGCCCCCGAGGGCGACTACGACGCCGAAGCCCTGCGCCGCGCCGCCGGCGCGGCGGTCCGCACCCTGCCGGGCACCGCCCGGGTGGCGCTCGCCCTGCCCGCCGCGAACGCCGAGCAGGCCGGAGCGGTGGCCCTGGGCGGCCTGCTGGGCGCCTACTCCTTCACCAAGTACCGCACCGGCGACGACACGGCCGCCCCGGTGGGCGAGGTGACCGTGCTGAGCCGCGCCGAGGGCGCCGAGGCCACGGTCGGGCGCGCCACCACCCTGGCCGAGTCGGTCTCGCTGGTCCGCGACCTGGTCAACACCCCGCCGTCCGACCTGTGGCCCGCCCGGTTCGCCGAGATCGCCGAGCAGGTGGGCACCGAGGCCGGCCTCGCGGTCGAGGTCCTCGACGAAAAGGGCCTGAAGGAGGGCGGCTACGGCGGCATCCTCGCCGTCGGGCAGGGCTCGGCCAACCCGCCGCGGCTGGTCCGCCTCGCCTACAGCCACCCCGACGCGGCCAAGACGCTCGCGTTCGTCGGCAAGGGCATCACCTTCGACTCGGGCGGCCTGTCGCTCAAGCCGTCGGCCTCGATGGACTGGATGAAGTCCGACATGGGTGGCGCGGGTGCCGTCTTCGGCGCGCTCCTCGCGATCGCCCGGCTGGGCCTGAAGATCAACGCGGTCGGCTACCTCTGCCTGGCCGAGAACATGCCGAGCGGCACCGCGCAGCGTCCCTCCGACGTGTTCACCAGCTTCGCCGGCAAGACGGTCGAGGTGCTCGACACCGACGCCGAGGGCCGCCTGGTGCTGATCGACGGCATCGCCCGCGCCGGCCAGGACGACCCGGACGTCATCGTCGACGTCGCCACCCTCACCGGCGCGCAGATCGTCGCGCTGGGCTGGCGGACGGCGGGCGTCATGGGCAACGACGACGACCTGCGCGACGAGGTCGTCGCCGTGGCCGGCGAGCAGGGCGAGGCCGCCTGGCCCATGCCCCTGCCCGAGGAGCTCCGCAAGGGCCTCGACTCCCCCGTGGCCGACATCGCCAACCTGCACCCCGAGCGTTTCGGCGGGATGCTGACGGCGGCCCTCTTCCTGCGGGAGTTCGTGCCGGAGGGAGTCCGCTGGGCCCACATCGACATGGCCGGTCCCGCCTTCAACAAGGGTGAGGCCCACGGCTACACGCCGAAGGGCGGCACCGGGGCGATCACCCGGACGCTCGTCGGTCTCGCCGAGCGCTATGCGGGCATGACGTCGTAGTCGTCGCCGCGCAAGCGGGTCACATACGACGTAGACAGATGAAAAGATGCGGTTGCCGGGGCCAGGCCGAGAGCGGGCACCGGCGCAGCGTCGAGCCGGACCCGGCCGCGCCATGGATACGATCAAGGATCCGCGAGGCCGGCTCGGGTCCGGGCCGGGCGCGACCGTGAACACGGTATTCCGATCCGACAAGGAGCTTTCCTGTGGCTGATGGCAGCGGCCCCTACGACATCGTCGTCCTGGGTGGCGGTAGCGGTGGGTACGCCTGTGCCCTGCGGGCGGCCGAGCTGGGCAAGACGGTCGCGCTGATCGAGAAGGACAAGATCGGCGGCACTTGCCTGCACCGGGGGTGCATCCCCACCAAGGCTCTTCTGCACTCCGCGGAAGTGGCCGACGAGACCCGGGAGAGCGCGGCCTTCGGCGTCAAGGCCCGGTTCGAGGGCATCGACGTGCCCTCGGTCCACGCGTTCAAGGACAAGATCGTCAGTCGCGCCTGGCGGGGCGTGCAGGGCCTGCTCAAGAGCAAGGGCATCACGATCGTCGAGGGCGAGGGCCGCCTCGCGGGCCCGAACCGGGTGGCCGTCGGTTCCGAGGTGTACGAGGGCCGCAACATCGTGCTGGCCACGGGTTCGGCGCCCAGGTCGCTGCCCGGCCTGGAGATCGACGGTGAGCGGGTCATCACCAGCGAGCACGCGCTCAGGCTCGACCGGGTGCCCACCTCGGTGGTCGTCCTGGGCGGCGGCGTCATCGGTGTCGAGTTCGCCAGCATCTGGCGTTCCTTCGGCGCCGAGGTGACCATCGTCGAGGCCCTGCCGCACCTGCTCCCGCTCGAGGAGGAGTCCAGCTCCAAGCTGCTGGAGCGCGCCTTCCGCCGCCGCGGCATCAAGCAGGAGCTGGGCGTCTTCTTCGACGGCGTCAAGACCACCGACACCGGCGTGGTCGTCACCCTGGCGAACGGCAAGACCATCGACGCCGAGCTGCTGCTCGTGGCGGTCGGTCGCGGCGCCGTCACCGCCGGCATGGGTTTCGAGGAGGCGGGCGTCGCGATCGAGCGCGGCACCGTCACCGTGGACGAGTTCTGCCAGACCAGCGTTCCGGGCGTGTACGCGGTCGGCGACCTCATCCCGACCCTGCAGCTGGCCCACGCCGGCTTCGCCGAGGGCATCCTGGTGGCCGAGCACATCGCCGGCCTGAACCCCGTGCCGATCGACTACGACGGCGTGCCGCGGATCACCTACTCCGACCCCGAGGTCGCCTCGGTGGGCATCACCTCCGCACAGGCCCGGGAGCGCGGTCACGAGATCGTCGAGTTCACCTACGACCTCGCGGGCAACCCCAAGAGCCAGATCCTGCAGACGCAGGGTGCGGTCAAGGTCATCGCCCAGAAGGACGGCCCGGTGCTCGGTGTCCACATGGTCGGCCGCCGTATCGGCGAGCTCGTGACCGAGGGTCAGCTGATCTACAACTGGGAGGCGCTCCCCTCCGAGGTGGCGCAGCTCATCCACGCGCACCCGACCCAGTCCGAGGCCGTCGGCGAGGCGATGCTGGCGCTGGCCGGCAAGCCGCTGCACGTCCACAACTAAGTAAGCCCTCCCCGGAACGCGAGAGAAGACACCAATGCCGAAGTCCGTACAGATGCCCCAGCTCGGTGAGAGCGTCACGGAGGGCACCGTCACCCGTTGGCTGAAGAAGGAGGGCGAGCGCGTCGAGGCCGACGAGCCGCTCCTCGAAGTCTCCACCGACAAGGTCGACACCGAGATCCCGTCGCCCGCGGCGGGCATCCTCACCAAGATCGTCGTCGCCGAGGACGAGACCGTCGAGGTGGGCGCCGAGCTCGCCGTCATCGACGAGAACGCCACCGAGGGCGCCGCTGTGGCGCCGGAGCCCGAGCCCCAGCCCGAGCCGGAGCCGGAGCCCGCCCCGCAGCAGCCGATCTCCTCGATCCCGCAGCCCGCCCCGCAGGCGGCGCCGGCCCCGCAGGCCGCTCCCGCCCCGGCCCCGCAGGCGGCCCCGGCTCCGCAGGCCGCTCCCGCTCCGCAGGCGGCGCCGCAGCCCGTTCCGGTCCAGGCCGCTCCCGCTCCGCAGGCCGCCCCGCCGTCCCCGATCGCCCCGGCCGCCCCCGCCGCGGCCCCGGCCGCTGCGGCGCCTTCCGGCGAGAGCCCGTACGTCACGCCGCTGGTGCGCAAGCTCGCCGCCGAGCACGACGTCGACCTGGAGGCGCTGACCGGCACCGGCGTCGGCGGACGCATCCGCAAGCAGGACGTCCTGGAGGCCGCGCGTGCCCAGCGCGAGCGCGCCGCCGCCCCGGCGCAGGCCGCGGCTCCGCAGGCCGCCGCCCCGGCGCAGGCCGCCGCCCCGGCGCCCGAGCCGGTCGCGGTCGACACCATCCTGCGCGGCCGTACGGAGAAGATGTCGCGCCTGCGCCAGACCATCGCCAAGCGCATGGTCGAGTCCCTCCAGGTCTCGGCGCAGCTCACCACCGTGGTCGAGGTCGACGTCACCAAGGTGGCCCGGCTGCGCGAGCAGGCGAAGGCCGAGTTCCAGCGGCGCGAGGGCGTCAAGCTCTCGTTCATGCCGTTCTTCGCCCTGGCCACCATCGAGGCGCTCAAGCAGCACCCGAAGCTGAACGCCACGATCAACAGCGAGACCAACGAGGTCACCTACTTCGACGCCGAGCACCTGGCCTTCGCGACGGACACCGAGCGCGGCCTGATCGTTCCGGTGATCAAGGACGCGGGTGACCTCAACATCGCCGGCCTCGCCCGTAAGATCGCCGACCTCGCCGAGCGCACCCGCACCAACAAGGTGAGCCCGGACGAGCTCGGCGGTGGCACGTTCACGCTGACCAACACCGGCAGCCGTGGCGCGCTGTTCGACACGCCGATCCTCAACCAGCCGCAGGTCGGCATGCTCGGCACCGGCGCGGTCGTCAAGCGGCCGGTGGTCCTCGACACCCCCGAGGGTGAGGTCATCGCCGTCCGCTCGATGGTGTACCTGGCGCTCAGCTACGACCACCGCCTGGTCGACGGCGCCGACGCCGCCCGCTTCCTGACGACGATCAAGCGTCGTCTCGAGGAGGGCCGTTTCGAGAACCAGCTGGGGCTCAACGCGTAAACTCCCGGCTTTCCCGCCTCCTCCGGGCCGGTCCGCGACGCGTGGGCCGGCCCGGTCGTCGTCTCCGGGGTCTCCGCTCCGTGGTGAGTCCGGCGGGTGTCCGCCTCCGAAGGTTCCGGTGGGAGGTCGGTTACATTGAACGACATGACGATCATCGTGACCGGTTCGTCCGGGCTGCTGGGATCGGCTCTGGTGCGGGCCCTGCGGGCCGACGGCGTCCGCGTGGTCCGCATGGTGCGGCGCCCGCCGCGGGGCGACGACGAGTCGTTCTGGGACCCGGAGAAGGGTGTCGTCGACCGGGCGGTCCTGGAGGGCTCGGAGGCGGTGGTCCACCTGGCCGGTGCGGGCATCGGCGACCGCCGCTGGAGCGACGCCTACAAGCGCGAGATCGTCCGCAGCCGCGTCCGGGGGACCGAGACCCTCGCCGGCGCGCTCGCGGACCTGGCAGGTGACGCTCCGGCGCTGCTGTCGGGTTCCGCGATCGGCTTCTACGGCGACACCGGAGACCGCGCGGTGGACGAGACGGCGCCGCCGGGCGAGGGGTTCCTCGCCCGGGAGGTGGTGGTGCCCTGGGAGGAGCGGACGGCGCCGGCCGAGGAGGCGGGCGTGCGGGTGGTCCGGCTGCGCACCGGCCTGGTGCTGAGCGGGCGGGGCGGCATGCTGGTGAAGATGCTGCCGGTCTTCAGGCTCGGTCTGGGCGCCCCCCTGGGCTCCGGGCGGCAGTACTGGTCGTGGATCTCCATCGACGACTGGGTCCACGCCGTCCGGCACATCCTGCGGAATCCGCAGATGTCAGGCCCGGTGAATCTGACGGCCCCCGAGCCGGTCACCAACGCGGAGTTCACCCGCGAGCTCGGCAGAGTCCTGCGTCGGCCCACGATGCCGCTGGCGGTGCCCGGCGCGGCGCTGCGCGCGGCCATGGGCGGGTTCGCCGGGGAAGGTGTGCTGATCGGCCAGCGGGTGCTCCCCCGGCGCCTGCTCGACGACGGCCACACGTTCCGGCATATGCGCCTCGGTGACGCACTGGCCGCCGTACTCTAGGGGGCCTGTTCACCGATGGAGCAGTGGGAGAACGATATGGGCAGGTCCGGGCAGTCGCACATTCTCGCGATCGGGGGCGGTTCCTTCCGCCCGTCCGCGCGTTACGGGTTCATCGAGGCGAGCCCCCTGCTCAGGTACGCCCTCGACCTCACCGGCCAGGACCGCCCCCGGCTGGGCCTGCTGGCCACCGCCACCGGTGACGACTCGGAGTGGCTGCTGAAGATGTACGGCGCGTTCCGCGAGTGGGACGTGGAGGTCAGCCACCTGACGGTCTTCCCGATGCCCAACGTCGACGACCCCCGGGAGTGGGTCCTGAGCCAGGACATGATCTACGTCAGCGGCGGCAGCGTGGCCAACCTGGCCGCCCTGTGGCGGCTGCACGGCCTGGACGAGATCTTCGAGGAGGCGTGGCGGGCCGGCGTGGTGCTGTCCGGCCAGAGCGCCGGCGCGCTCTGCTGGCACGTGGGCGGCAACACCGACTCCTTCGGGCCGACACTGCGGGTGTGGGCCGACGGCCTCGGCCTGCTGCCGTACGCCTGCGGGGTGCACTACGACTCCGACCCGCAGCGCCGCAGGCTGCTGCACGAGTCGGTGGCCTCCGGCGAACTGCCCGACGGCTACGCCGCCGACGAGGGGGTGGGCCTCCACTACGTGGGCACCGAGTTCATCCAGGCCGTCGCCGTCGACCGTGACGCCTACGCCTACCGGGTCGAGCACGACGGGGCGGGAGGGGCCAAGGAGTTCCGCATCGAGCCTCGGCTTCTCACGTCTTGATGAGCGGCGGGTCAATTACTCTTGATGCGTGAGTGAGCTGGCGTTCGTCCGTCTCGGTGTCGACTTCCCCTACGAGCAGGCTTGGGACCTCCAACGGCGGATCCACGCCCGGCGGGTCGCCGGTGAGATCCCCGACACCTGCCTGATGCTTGAACACGCGCCCGTCTACACGGCCGGCAGGCGCACCGCCCCGCACGAGCGGCCCACCGACGGCACCCCCGTCATCGACGTCGACCGCGGTGGCCGGATCACCTGGCACGGCCCCGGTCAGCTGGTCGGCTACCCCATCGTCAAGCTCGGCGAGCGGCTCGACGTCACCTCCTACGTCCGGCTGCTGGAGGAGACGCTCATCCACGTCTGCGCCGACTTCGGGGTGCAGGCGGGCCGGGTCGAGGGCCGCGGCGGCGTCTGGGTGGCCGGAGACCCCTCGCACGGGCTGCCCGACCGGAAGGTCGGCGCGATCGGCATCCGGGTCTCCGGCGGGGTGACGATGCACGGCTTCGCGCTCAACTGCTCCAACGACCCGAGCTGGTACAACCGGATCGTCCCCTGCGGGATCAGCGACGCCGGGGTCTCCTCGCTGTCGGCGGAGACGGGCCGCCGGATCGTGGTCGACGAGGTCCTGCCGTACGCCGAGAAGCACCTGGCGGAGGCGCTCGGCGCGCAGCCCTTCGAGCTGCCGGAGGAGGAGCTGTTCCGGCGGTGAGCCCCCTGTCGGCGCGGCCTCCGGCGGGACATAAGCTGGGGAGGTGAGCGAGCGTGACGATATGGACAGCACCTCGACGTACAGCACCTCGGTCCGGCGACCGATGAAGGAGCTCGCATGACCGTCGCCCCCGAAGGCCGAAAGCTCCTCCGTCTGGAGGTCCGCAACGCCGCGACCCCCATCGAGAAGAAGCCTGAGTGGATCAAAACCCGGTTCCGGACCGGCCCCAACCACACCGAGCTGCGGGCGCTCGTCCAGCGCGAGGGCCTGCACACGGTCTGTCAGGAGGCCGGGTGCCCCAACATCTCCGAGTGCTGGGAAGACCGTGAGGCCACCTTCCTCATCGGTGGTGACCAGTGCACCCGGCGCTGTGACTTCTGCCAGATCGACACCGGAAAGCCCAAGGCGTACGACACCGACGAGCCGCGCCGCGTGGCCGAGTCGGTGCGGCAGATGGGCCTGAACTACGCGACCGTGACCGGTGTCGCCCGCGACGACCTGCCCGACGGTGGCGCGTGGCTGTACGCCGAGACGGCGCGGCAGATCCACGACCTCCTGCCGGGCTGCGGCGTCGAACTGCTGGTGCCCGACTTCAACGGCGACCAGGCCCAGTTGGAGGAGGTCTTCTCCGCCAGGCCCGAGGTCTTCGCGCACAACGTCGAGACCGTGCCGCGGATCTTCAAGCGCATCCGGCCGGCGTTCCGCTACGAGCGGTCCCTGGAAGTGATCACCAAGGCCCGCCAGGCCGGGCTGGTGACCAAGTCGAACCTCATCCTCGGCATGGGCGAGGAGCGCGAGGAGGTCGTCCAGGCCATGCGCGACCTGCACGAGGCCGGCTGTGACCTGCTGACCGTGACCCAGTACCTGCGTCCCACCCCCCGGCACCACCCCGTGGACCGCTGGGTGAAGCCCGAGGAGTTCGTGGAGCTCCAGAAGGAGGCGGAGGCCATCGGTTTCGCCGGTGTCATGTCCGGCCCGCTGGTCCGTTCCTCCTACCGGGCCGGGCGGCTCTACAAGCAGGCCGTCGAGGCCCGTCAGCGCGCCTGACCCGTCGCGGACGCCCTCCCCCGCGCCGGTACGGGGGAGGGCGTCACGCGTCTGCGGGCCCCCGCGGCACCCGCCGGGGGTTCCGCGCACGCCCGCCCGCGCCGTCCCGGGCCATCCGCGTGTCGTCCGCCCGGGGTCCCGCGGGCCGGTCGGCAGGTCACGTTTTCACTTCTTGACCCCGGGATTTGTATCCTTCAGAACATGGCCAAGAAGCCCGAAGACTCAGAGCGCCCGGGGCGCGTCAAGCAGCTCCGCATGATCGCGCAGATCATCAAGCAGGCCAATCCCAAGGGGATGCCGATCGTCTACGCCTCGGCGCTCGGCACGCTGGCGTTGTGCATCGTGATCGGGCTGGTCACCGGCTGGTTCTGGTACCTGCTGTTCATCGGGATCATGCTGGCCATGACCGTCGGCCTCGTCGTCTTCGGCCAGTTGGCGCAGAAGGCGCAGTACTCCATGCTGCACGGCCAGGTCGGCGCCGCCGCCGCGATCCTGCAGAGCATGCGCGGCAACTGGCAGGTCACCCCCGCCGTCGCGGTCACCCGCGACCAGGACATCGTGCACCGCGTGGTCGGCTACCCCGGTGTCGTCCTGGTCTCCGAGGGGCCGGGCAACCGCGTGCAGAAGATGCTCGTGGCGGAGAAGAAGCGCATCCAGCGGATCGCGCTGGACATCCCCGTCTACGACATCCAGTCCGGTGACGGCGAGGGGCAGATCCCGCTGGCCAAGCTCCAGCGGCACCTGATGAAGCTGCCCCGCAACCTGAAGAAGCCCGCGATCTACGAGGTCAACAACCGGCTCAAGGCGCTGCCGCAGACGCTGCCGATGCCCAAGGGCCCGCTGCCGCGCGGGGCGAAGATGCCCAGGCCGAGGATTCGCTGATGACTCTCGCCGGGGTGAGCCGCCACGCGGTCGACGCGACGGTCACCTCCCGGGCCAACCGCGGCTGGTGGGACCGCTCCTCCGACGAGTACCAGGCCGAGCACGGCGAGTTCCTGCGTGACTCCGGCTTCGTCTGGTGCCCCGAGGGCCTGGACGAGACCGACGCCCGCCTGCTCGGCGACGTGGCGGGCAAGGACGTCCTGGAGATCGGCTGCGGCGCCGGCCAGTGCGGGCGGTGGCTGACGGGCCGGGGCGCCAGGGTGACCGGTTTCGACCTGTCGTTCCGCCAGCTCCAGCACTCCCGCCGGATCGACCTGGACACCGGTTCCTCGCTGCCGGTGGTTCAGGCCGACGCCGAGTCTCTGCCGTTCGCCGACGGCTCGTTCGACCTGGCCTGCTCGGCGTTCGGCGCGCTGCCGTTCGTGGCCGACGCGGGCGCCGTGCTGGCCGAGGCGCGCCGGGTGCTGCGCCCGGGGGGGCTGCTGGTCTTCTCGGTGACCCACCCGATCCGCTGGGCCTTCCCCGACGACCCGGGCCCCGCCGGGCTGACCTCCGACCGGTCCTACTTCGACCGGTCGCCGTACGTGGAGATGGGCGACGACGGGCAGCCGTCCTACGTCGAGCACCACCGCACGCTGGGCGACTGGGTGGGGCTCATCACCGCCGCCGGGCTGGTGCTGCGGAGCCTGACCGAGCCGGAGTGGCCGAGCGGCCACGAGCGTGAGTGGGGCGGCTGGAGCCCGCTGCGCGGCCGTCACCTGCCCGGCACCGCGATCTTCAGCTGCACGCGTTAGGCGCGCCGGACACGCGTTAGACGCGCCGAGCCGCACACGGCCGCGTCTCCGCCCCGCGACGGGGTGGAGGACGCGGCCGTTTCGTCGTGCGGGCTCTCCCCGCCGCGGGACGGACGGGGAGGTCACGTCCGGGCTCTCCCCGCCGCGGGACGGACGGGGAGGTCACGTCGCGGGGCCGCGCGGCCGGTCGGGTCCGTGCGTTCGTCCGTGCGGCCGGGTCGGGCCCATGAGACCGGTCCGTGCGGCCGGTTCGAAGACGGACGGCCGGGTTCAGTCCGGGATGGCTGGTTCGAAGACGGACGGCCGGGTTCAGTCCGGGATGGCTGGTTCGAAGACGGACGGCCGGGTTCGGCCCGGGTGACCGGTTCAGAGACGGACGACCACGGTGTTCGCCGCGCGATCGTGCAGGCCCCGCTGGTCGCGGTCCCAGATGAGGGCGGGCACGGCCAGGCACAGCAGGAACGTGCGCACCAGCACGGGGACGAAGCGGGGCTGCCCCCCGTCGAGCGCGGCGACCCGGACGCCGAACAGGCGCATCCCGAAGGTCATGCCCATGGTGCCGACCAGCAGGAGATACTCGGCCGCGAGGATCAGCACCGGCACCCACGGCTCCCTGGTGGGGTCGAGCCGCAGCAAGCCCTGCGTGATGGCCCAGGTGCAGATCAGCCAGTCGACCAGGACGGCACCGATCCTGCGGCCGAACCCGGCCACCGAGCCGCTGCCCTCCTGGGGCAGCCCGAGCCGCTCACCCGGGTATCCCAGGTCGATTCCGGCCGACCGGACGCCACCGAGCCATGTCTGGGTCCAACGGGGCTGCTGCCTGCTGCTCATGACCTCAACGGTAGCCGCCCGGAGCTCCGCCCCCGCACTCGCCCGGCGCCGCCCCCCGCACTCGCCCGGCGCCGCCCCCCGCCCTCGCCCGGTGCCGGGCCCGGCGCCGAGTCCGGCGCCGGTGACCCGGATGATTCGGTGAGCCCCGTACGGGCCGGCGCCGGGCCCGGAGGATCCCGCGAGCCACACGACACGGGCGTCCCCCGCGGCTCTCACGCCTTGGTGGCGTCGAGGGCGGGGGCGGCGGCCCCCACGCCCGGCCATGACGTGAAACTCGGGCAAAGAACAGCAGGTCAGGGGGTGTGCGTCCCGCACCGGGGGCTAGCGTGAAGGCGGCTCCCCCTTAACAAGGGTGAAACAAACGGGACACGGGGCAGAAACGGCGAAGGCATACCTTAAGTCTGATTACCCGTGCCCCATGGGAGGTTCGCGTGTTCAACTCCGCCGATGAGGTCCTGAAGTTCATCAAGGACGAAGGCGTGCAGTTCGTTGACGTCAGGTTCACCGACCTGCCGGGGACGACGCACCACTTCACCTTCCCTTCCGAGAACTTCGGGGCCGGTGTCTTCACCGACGGTCTCATGTTCGACGGGTCGTCGATCCGTGGGTTCCAGGCCATCCATGAGTCGGACATGCTCCTGCTGCCCGATCCGTCGACGGCGGTGCTCGACCCCTTCCGCCAGCACAAGACGCTCAACATCAACTTCTTCGTGCACGACCCGCTGACGGGCGAGGCGTACAGCCGTGACCCGCGCAACGTCGCCCGCAAGGCGGAGGAATACCTCAAGGGCACCGGCATCGCCGACACCGTCTACTTCGGCCCCGAGGCCGAGTTCTACATCTTCGACGACGTGCGGTTCGAGACCAGCGCGCACGCCAGCTACTACCACATCGACTCCATCGAGGGCGCCTGGAACACCGGCAAGGCCCAGGAGGGCGGCAACCTCGGTTACAAGCCGCGTTTCAAGGGCGGCTACTTCCCGGTTCCGCCGATGGACCACTTCACCGACCTGCGCTCGGAGATGGTGCGCCGGCTCATCGACGCCGGCATCGAGGTCGAGATGCAGCACCACGAGGTGGGAACGGCCGGCCAGGCGGAGATCGACTTCCGCTTCAACACGCTGCTCAAGGCCGCCGACACCATGATGCTGTACAAGTACATCGTCAAGAGCACGGCGCTGGAGCACGGCCACACGGTCACCTTCATGCCCAAGCCGATCTTCGGTGACAACGGCTCCGGCATGCACTGCCACCAGTCGCTCTGGAAGGACGGCGAGCCGCTCTTCTACGACGAGGTCGGCTACGCCGGGCTGTCCGACACCGCCCGTTACTACATCGGCGGGCTGCTCAAGCACGCCCCGTCGCTGCTGGCCTTCACCAACCCGACGGTCAACTCCTACCACCGTCTGGTGCCCGGCTACGAGGCCCCGGTCAACCTGGTGTACTCCCAGCGCAACCGCTCGGCGTGCATCCGCATCCCGATCACGGGTTCCAACCCGAAGGCCAAGCGCATCGAGTTCCGCGTGCCGGACCCGTCGTGCAACCCGTACTTCGCCTTCGCCGCCCAGCTGATGGCGGGCATCGACGGCATCCGCAACAAGATCGAGCCGGTCGAGCCGGTCGACAAGGACCTCTACGAGCTTCCTCCGGAGGAGGCCCGCAACATCCCACAGGTGCCGGGCACGCTCGCCGAGGTGCTCGACGCGCTCGAGGCCGACCACGAGTACCTGCTGGAGGGCGGCGTCTTCACGCCGGACCTGATCGAGACCTGGATCTCCTACAAGCGGGAGAACGAGATCGACCCGATCCGGCTGCGTCCGCACCCGCACGAGTTCGAGCTGTACTACGACGTGTGACGCCGTAGGACGGGGGGTGTTGCCACCCGTTCCGGGCTCGCCGCCCGCTCCGGACGTGTCCGGGGCGGGCGGTTCCGTTGAGGGGCCGCCGACCGGCCGTCTGATCAAGATCCGGTCGGCGGCCCTTCGTGTGTGCTTCGTCTCTCTGCCGTCTTCGTACGGCCGCTGAAGTGCGAAAGCTCTTTCTTTGGGAAGAGAGCGAAAAATCCGTGTAAAGCGGCGCACTTCTGGAGTGGTGATCAATGGCGGGTCTCGCGGGACCGATCGCGGTAGGTGTCGAGGAGGAGTTCCATGTCGTCGACCTCGACACCCGGCATCTCGTACCCAGGGCCGGTGTCCTGCTGGAGCAGTTGCCGGCGGACCGGTTCACCCACGAGCTGCAGCGTTCGGTGGTGGAGGCCAACAGCAGGCCCTTCGTGCGGTTGGAGGACCTCGGGCACGACCTGACCGCGCTGCGCCGCACCGTCATCGGCGCGGCCGACGGGGTGGGCCTGGGGATCGCGGCGGCCGGGAGCGTGCCGCTGGTGGACCTGGAGGCCCTGAAGATCTCCCCGGACCCCCGCTACGAGCAGATGCTCGCCGACTACCAGCTCCTCACCCGCGAGCAGCTGATCTGCGGGACCCAGGTGCACGCCGAGGTCGACAACCGCGACCTGGCGGTGGCCGTCGCCCACCGGCTGGCCCCCTGGCTGCCCCCGCTGCTCGCGCTGAGCTCCAGCTCGCCGTACTGGCTGGGGTCCGACACCGGGTACGCCAGCTACCGCCCGCTCATCTGGCAGCGCTGGCCCACCACCGGGCCGGTGGCCGCCTTCTCCTCGGCCGCGGAGTACGACCGGGTGGTCGGCGAGCTCGTGCGCTCAGGGGTGATCACCGACCCCGGCATGATCTACTTCGACATCCGGCCCTCGGCGCATCTCCCCACCGTGGAGCTGCGGATATGCGACGGCTGTCCCCGGGTGGACGACGTCGTGCTGATCGCCGGGCTGTTCCGGGCCCTGGTGGCCCGGGAGCTTGAGGCGGTCCAGCGGGACCCCGGCCGCACGGTCCGGCTGGAGATGGTCCGCGCCGCGACGTGGCGGGCGGCGCGCTCCGGCCTGGAGGGCGAGCTCGTCGATCCCACCGAGGGCGTCCCGCGACCGGCCGCCGAGGTGATCCGGCGGATGCTGGAGGACCTGCGGCCCCACCTGGAGGAGGCCGGCGACTGGGAGATCGTCACGTCCCTGGCCTCCGACGCGCTGGCGCGGGGCAGCTCCTCGGCCCGCCAGCGGCGGGCCTTCGCCCGCGGCGGCCGGCTGTCCGACGTGGTCGACCTCATCCTGACCGAGACCCGGTCCGAGGAGTGGGAGACCGCCTTCGGCGGGCCGACGCCGCGGATGCGCACCGGCCTGCTCGACGGTTACGACGCCCCGGGTGACGAGGTGGTCATCGAGGGCACGGTGCGCGAGCCCTACCAGCCGGTGCTGCGGGTCCTCGACCGGCTGGGGGCCGGCGGTCTGCGCGAACGGGAGCTCCGCCGTGACTGCTTCCAGCGCGACAACGGCATGACCTTCCAGGTGGAGGGCGAGCAGGAGGGACGGATCATCCCGTTCGACCTGGTCCCGCGGCTGGTCCCGCCCGGTGAGTGGGCCGGGATCCGGCAGGCCCTGCCGCAGCGGGTGCGGGCACTGGAGGCGTTCCTGCGCGACGTGTACGGCGAGCGCCGGGTCATCCGCGACGGTGTGCTCCCGGCCTGGGTGGTCGATGAGTCCCCCGGCTACCGGGAGACCGGGCGGCGGGTGCCGCGTGACGCCGTACGCTGCGTCGTGGCCGGGCTCGACCTGGTCAGGGACGACGTCGGCCGGTGGGCGGTGCTGGAGGACAACCTGCGGGTGCCGTCGGGCATCGGGTACGCCGTGGCCAACCGGCGCCTGATGGAGGACGCCCTGCCAGAGCTCGCCCCCGGCGAGGGGTTCGCCGACCCGCGCGAGGCCCTGGGGACGCTGCGGGAGGCGCTGCTGGCCGCGGGCGCGGACGGTTCGCGGACCATCGCCGTGGTCTCCGCCGGACCGGGCGACTCCGCCCACTACGAGCACCGGATGCTCGCCGAGGAGATGGGGGCGGTGCTGGCCGTTCCGGAGGACCTCACCGTCAGGAACGGCTACGTCGAGGTCGCCGGGCGCCGGATCGACGTGATCTACCGCCGGATCGATGAGGAGGACCTGCTCTCCGGCCCCGCCGGCGCGGACGTCCTGGACGCCGTGGAACGCTCCGCCGTCGTCCTGGCCAACGCGCCGGGTAACGGCGTGGCCGACGACAAGTGCCTGTACCGGTACGTGCCCCGCCTGATCGAGTACTACCTGGGCGAGCAGCCGCTGATCGACAACGTCACCACCTACCTGTGCCGCGACCCCGACGACCGCGAGCACGTGCTCGACCGGCTGGCCGAGCTGGTGGTCAAACCGGTGGACGGGTTCGGCGGGCAGGGCGTTGTCGTCGGGCCCGACGCCTCCCGTGAGGAGCTCCGCGAGGTCGCCGAGACGATCCTCGCCTCGCCCGACGGGTGGGTCGCCCAGGAGACGGTCCGGCTGTCGACCCACCCGGCCTTCGACGGGGAGCGGCTGAGCCCCCGCGTCGTCGACCTGCGGGCGTTCGTCTGCTTCGGGGAGAGCCCGGTGGTGCCCCCGGCCGCGCTGACCCGGGTCGCGCCGGCCGACAGCATGATCGTCAACTCCTCCCAGGGTGGAGGCGCGAAGGACACCTGGCTGGCGGAGGAGGACTGATGTGCGGACTGAGCGGTGAGATCCGGTTCGACGGGCGCGCGGCCGACATCGGCGCCGTGGGCCGGATGACCGATGCGATGCACGAGCGCGGCCCCGACGGGTCGGGGCTGTGGTCGCAGGGACCGGTGGCGCTCGGCCACCGGCGGCTGAAGATCATCGACCTGTCCGACAAGGCCGCCCAGCCGATGGTGGACAGCGCGCTCGGCCTGGCGGCGGTGTTCAACGGCTGCCTGTACAACTACCGGGAGCTGCGCGAGGAGCTCCGGGCCGAGGGGTACCGCTTCTTCTCCACCTCCGACACCGAGGTGCTGGTGAAGGCGTTCCACCGCTGGGGGCCCGACTGCGTCGGCCGTTTCACCGGCATGTTCGCCTTCGCCGTCCTCGAACGGGACACCGGCCGGCTGACGCTCGGCCGCGACCGGCTGGGTATCAAGCCGATGTACGTCGCCCGGGACGCCGAGCGGCTGCGTTTCGCCTCGTCGCTGCCGGCGCTGCTGGCCGGCGGAGGGGTCGACACCGACATCGACCGGGTGGCCCTGCACCACTACATGACCTTCCACTCGGTGGTGCCGGCCGAGCGGACGATCCTCACCGGGGTGCGGAAACTCCCCCCGGCCACCGTGCGGACCGTCGAGGCCGACGGCACGACCGCCGACCACTGCTACTGGCGGCCGCCCTTCACCCGCTCGGCCCTGCCCGAGTACGCCGGGCTGACCGCCGGCGAGTGGCACGAGGCCGTGCTCGACCGGCTGCGCACGGCGGTGCGCAGGCGCATGGTCGCGGACGTCCCCGTGGGCGTGCTGCTCTCCGGCGGCCTCGACTCCAGCATGATCGTCGCGTTGCTGGCCGAGGAGGGGCAGCGGGGACTGTCGACCTTCAGCATCGGGTTCCAGGCGGCGGGCGGCGAGTCCGGGGACGAGTTCGCCTACTCCGACCTGGTGGCCGAACGGTTCGGCACCGACCACCACCGCATCCCCGTCGACGACTCGCGCCTGCTGCCCGCCCTGGAGCACGCGGTGGGGGCGATGAGCGAGCCGATGGTGAGCCATGACTGCGTCGCCTTCCACCTGCTGTCGCAGGAGGTCTCCCGGCACGTCAAGGTCGTGCAGTCCGGCCAGGGCGCCGACGAGGTGTTCGCCGGCTACAGCTGGTACCCGCCGCTGGCCGGGGTGGCGCGTGAGGAGGCGGCCGGCGTGTACGCCGGGGAGTTCTTCGACCGGCCGCACCACGCCCTGGCCCAGATCCTGACCCCCGACTACCTGGTGGACGAGGACGTCAGCGGCGCGTTCGTCCGGCGCCACCTGGCGGCGCCCGGCGCCGACACCGCGCTCGACGCGGTGCTGCGCCTGGACACCTCCGTCATGCTGGTCGACGATCCCGTCAAGCGCGTGGACAACATGACGATGGCCTACGGGCTGGAGGCCCGGACCCCGTTCCTCGACCACGAGCTGGTCGAGCTGGCGGCGGCCTGCCCTCCGGAGCTGAAGCTCGCCCACGGCGGCAAGGGCGTCCTGAAGGAGGCCTCCCGGGGTCTGCTGCCCGCCGAGATCGTCGACCGCCCCAAGGGGTACTTCCCGGTGCCCGCCGTCCGGCACATCCACGGGCCCTTCCTGGAGCTCGTCCGCGACGCGCTGACCGGCCCGGCCGCCCGCTCCCGCGGCCTGTTCGACCGGGCGTACGTGGACAGGCTGCTCGCCGCGCCCGACGAGCACCGGACGACCCTGGGGGCCAACGCGCTGTGGCAGGTTGGACTCCTGGAGCTGTGGTTGCAAGCGCGAGGAGTCTGATGTCGGAGATCGTCGGCACCCGTCCCCATCCGCCGGCGGGCACGGGTCGCACCGCCTGGAGCTGCTGGGCGCCCGCCCTGGCGCCCGACGCGGGCGCCGTCGCCTTCGTCAGCGACCGGGACGGCTCGCCGCGCGTCTGGGTCCGGCCCCTGGGACGGGACGCGCGGGCGTGGCCGGTCGACACCGGCCCGGAGCCCGTCGCCGACGTGAGCTGGTCGCCCGGCACCGGGCGGCTGGCCGTGCTCGTCGTCCCGGGCGGCGGGGAGCACACGCAGGTCTGGACGGTCCGGCCCGACGGCGGTGACCTGCGTCCGCTGGCCGCACCCGAGGGCGGATCGGCGTCGTTCGTCCGCTGGACCGGGCAGGGGGACGTCCTGCTCGTCGCCGAGGTCTCCGCGTCGGGCCGGACCGAGGCGGTGCTGGTCGACGCGGCCTCCGGCAACCGGGAGGTCGTCGCGGCCGGGGTGCTGACGCACCCGGCGTCGGTGAGCCGGGACCACCGGCGGATGCTGCTGCGGCGCGGCCCGCGCGGGGTACGGCGGATGTACCTGGCCCCCATCCCGGCGGGGAGACCCGCGGCCACCGGCCCGGCCCGGAGCGGCCCGGCTCTCCCCGGCGCCTGCGGTCTTCCGGACGGGCACGCGGGCGACCCGCCGGGCCCCGGGGAACACCCGTTGCTGGCGGGGCTGCCCGGCTCCACCGACCACGGCGTCCTGTCCCCCGACGGGACGACCGCCTACCTGCTGTCCGACGCCGGCCGTGACCGGGCCGCGCTGCTCGCGGCGGGTGCGGACGGTGAGGTCACCGTGCTGTCCGAGCGGCCGGACGCCGAGCTCGACCGCTTCGCGCTGAGCGCCGACGGCCGCCGCGCGGTGCTGGTCTGGAACGTCTCCGGCCGGTCCGAGCTGGAGCTGGTGGAGACGGGCGCCGGTGTGGCGCGCGCGCTCCCGCCGCCGCCCGCCGAGGTGGTGTCCTCGGTCAGGATGTCCCTGGACGGCCGCCTGGCCGTGCTCGCGGCCGAGGGACCCGACCTGCCCTCCCATGTCCTGCTGTGTGATCTGCAGACCGGCGGTTACCGGCGGGTCGAGGGAGCCGGGCGGCTCCCCGGCGGGGCCGGGACCGAACTGCTGCGTTTCCCGGCGCGCGACGGCGTGGAGCTGACCGCCTGGCTTCACCCGGTCCCGGGAGTTCAGGCTCCGGCCCCTTTCGTGGTCTATCTGCACGGCGGCCCGGAGAGTCAGGAGCGGCCCACCTTCAACCCGTTGTTCCGGGCCCTGCTGGCCGCCGGGATCGGGGTGCTCGCACCGAACGTCCGCGGCTCGACCGGGTTCGGGCGTGCCTTCCGCGACGCCGACAACCACGCCCGCCGCTTCCGGGCGATCGACGACGTCGCCGACTGCGCCGCCGAGCTGGTGCGGCTCGGCGTCGCCGACCCCGCTCGGATCGCCTGCATGGGCCGGTCGTACGGCGGCTACCTGACGCTGGCCGCCCTCGTCACCCACCCGCGCGTCTTCCGGGCCGGGATCGACGTCTGCGGCATGGCCGACTTCGCGACCTTCTACGAGCGGACCGAGCCGTGGATCGCCGCGGCGGCCGTCAGCGAGTACGGCCACCCGGTCGCCGACCGCGAGCTGCTGCGGGCCCTGTCGCCCCTGCACTCCTTCGACCGGCTGACCGCTCCGCTGCTGGTGGTGCACGGCGCCCGCGACACCAACGTCCCGGTCCACGAGGCCGAGCAGGTGGTCCGGGCGGCACGGGGACGCGGGGTGACCTGCGACTACCTGCTGTTCGAGGACGAGGGGCACGAGATCCGGCGGACCGTCAACCGGGAGACCTTCATCGGGAACGTCGTGCGGTGGCTCGAACGGCACCTGGTCGCCCCCTCCCCGGCGTGACGCCGCCGGCCGGCGGTTCCGCAGGACCCGGTCGGCCCGCGCACCGGCCCGATTCCGCGGGAGCCGGCCGGCCCTTGCACCGGCCTGGTCCCGCGGGGCCCGCCCGACTGGTTGGACATACCGCCTGAACTGCCCATCAAGTCAGTCAATAGTGCATCACAACCGGTTCCTCCTATGAATGGTGCGTAAGAGACCGCATCTCCGGGAGATCATCGTGTTCCGCACCGCCGCAGGCGTCACCACAGCCGTCGCCGTCGTCCTCTCCTCGCTCGTCGCGTGCACCGCCGGCGGCGAGGTGTGCGCCGCCGGGGGCGATACCACGAACGTGGCCGCCGCGGCGGCCACCAAGGGACCGAAGAGCCCCGGAGCCGGTACCTCGACACGGAAGCCGAAGAAGAAGTTTGACATCGACGACTGTGACTGACGCCCCCGTGACGCGGACGACGAGCGTGGGATCCGCCCACCGCCGCCGGTTCGCGGTCGCCACCGCGCTCCTGACGGTTCTCACGGTCGCCGTCTCCTCCGCGCCGGTCCTGCCCGCCTCCCTCAACCGGATCACCGTCATCGCGTACGCGATCGAGGCCGGCCGGCACCAGCCGGGCTGGTGGGGCGGGCGGATCCCGTACTCCTGGGGCGGCGGTCACGCCGAGACCCCCGGCCCCTCTTTCGGCACCTGCCAGGGTTACCGGGGCTCGATCCGGCCCTGCCCGGCCACCAGCACCCTCGGCCTCGACTGCTCCGGCTTCGCCCGCTGGGTCTACCACCTGGCCTACGGGCGCGACGTGCTCGGGCCGGGCAACACCGACGACCACGTCAGGCGGCTCACGAGGGTCCCCGCCGCGGCGGCCCGGCCCGGAGACCTCGTCTTCTACGGCACGGTCGGCCGCGACGAGATCAGCACCCACCATGTCGGCGTCTACGTCGGCCAGGGCAGAATGGTCAACGCGTTGAGAACCGGGACCGAGATCCGGATCGACCCGGTGACGGTCATCGAGGACTTCGCCGGCTACTTCCGCTACCTGTGAAACCCCGTTAGGAGAGAAATGCGCCTGGGCGTCATGTTCGACCGAGGTCTTGCCCCCGAGACACTCATCCCGTTCTGCCGCCACCTCGACGAACTGGCGGTGGAGGACGTCTGGGTGGTGGAGGATCTCGGCTGGACCGGGGCGATCTCCTCGGCGGCCACCGCCCTCGCCGTCACCGAGCGGCTCCGCGTCGGCATCGGCATCGCCCCCGCCCCGTTGCGCAACCCGGCCCTGCTCGCCATGGAGCTCGGCAACCTGGCCCGGGTGCATCCGCACCGGCTCGCGGCCGGCATCGGGCACGGGGTCCAAGACTGGATGCGTCAGGTCGGTGCCCTCGCCCCCTCGCCGCTGGCGCTCCTGGAGGAGACGATCACGGCGGTGCGCGGGCTGCTCCGCGGCGAGACGGTCACGCTCCAGGGCCGGGCGGTGCACCTGGACGGAGTCGGCCTGGTGCATCCCCCCGCCGACCCGCCGACCGTCCTGGCCGGCGTGATGCGGCCCCGCTCACTGGAGCTGTCGGCGCGGGTGGCCCAGGGCACGATCCTGCCCGAGGGGACCGGCCCCGACCGGGTCGAGGAGGTCCGCGAGCTCGTCGGCGGGGACGACCACGAGCTGGTGCTCCTCACCCACCTGTACGTGGGCGAGGACGCCTCCGTCGGCGCCGCCCTCGCGGCGGACTCCGCCGCCTTCCTGGGGATCCCGCCCCAGGACGTCACCCAGGCGGTGGGCTCCCCCTCGGCGGCGGCCGACGCGGTCAGGTCCCTGTGGGAGGCGGGCGCCGACACGGTGGTGGTCCGTCCCTTCGGGCCCGACCCGCTGCCCCAGGTCGAGCTGCTGCTGGCGGAGCTCCGCTAGAAGGCGCGTCCGCGGCTACGGACGGTGGCCGCGGACGCCGGTCAGCCGGCGCAGCACGTCCCACCAGAACGAGGCCCCGAACAGCAGCGCGACCACGGTGACCAGGTAACCGGGCCAGTGCCCCGCAGTGGTGAGCCGGTCCCACCAGGCGGCGCCGTTCCAGCGGAAGGACGGGCCGCCCGAGCCCTCGGGCGGGATCGCGACGCTCACCACCGCGTGGTCGAAGATCTTCACCAGCGCCGGGGAGCTGAGCGCCTCGGTCACGCACGCGTACGGCTCGGCGGGGCCCGTCCCGCCTCCGGCGCACCTGTCGCGCAGCGCGGCGTACCCCTCCTGCCCGCCCCCGGCGATGGCGACCACCCCGGCGCGGTAGGCGTTGTCACGCAGCAGGGTCTTGCCGTACTCCAGCGAGTCCATGCTGAACAGCAACGTCAGCAGCACGCCCAGCGCGAGGAGCACCCACCTGACGTAGCGGGCGTACAACCCGGACAGGCGCTGCATCTCACCGTCGAACCAGCTCTCCACGCCCTTGCGGAAACGCTGCATGTCGCGCTGGGCGCCTTCCCAGACGCCCCTGAGGTGCCCGGCCAGCGGGCTGCCGACGGCTTCCAGCTTGGCCAGCAGCCCCTCCACGCCGTCGCCTTCGGCGGCGACCAGCTCCAGCACCGCCCCGGAGAACCGCTCGGGCGGGATGTAGGCGATGCTGGTGCGGGCCCCCTTGGGATGGTCGATCTCCTGGAGCCGCTCGTACAGCCGCGCGGTCATGTCGACCGGCGACACGGACCCGGCCTCCGGGCCGGGCCGGTCACCGGCCGGATTCGCGGACACCGGATCCGCGGACAACGGCCCGGCGGGCACCGGATCCGCGGACAACGGTTCGACGGGCACCGGTTCGACGACGGCCGGGGCCGGGTCGGGGCTGTGCACCGGCCGCGGATCACGCCGGGAGAAGGGAAGCCTGGCGAAGACGTCGGCGATCCTCGCCGGGATCCACGACCCGCCGTCCGCCGAGCCGCCGTCCAGCGTGTCGCGCAGGTAGGCCCACAGGAACTTGCTGCGGATCCCGAGCAGCCGGACGATCCCCTCGTTGACCCCGCTCACCAGGAGCGACAGCAGGAGGAACGCCAGGACCAGCCCGATGGCCAGGTCGATGTAAACCGATATCAAAAGGATCACCCGGACCGTTGATACACGCCCGTACCGGGCACCGCAACGCGATCGGCGAAACCGGACGACTCCGGCGTCCTTCCCCGCGCGGGCGCCCCGCCCCGGCGCGCTCTCCCACGCGGGTCAGTCGTCGTAGAAGACGCGCTCCACGACCCGGCGGGCGCGGCGGGTGGCGCGGCGGTAGTCGTCCACGAAGTCCTCCGTCCCGTCGGGCGGGTAACCTAGCGCCCGGGAGATGAGCGTGCGCTCGCGGGCGTCCACCGGGATGGAGTCGGCCGCCCTGCCCCGCACCAGCATGATGGCGTCGCGGATGCGTGAGGCGAACCGCCAGGCGTCGGCGAGCACGGCCTCGTCGGCCTCCGCCAGCAGGCCCTCCGTCACGGCCGCACCCAGCGCCTCCAGGGTCCGGGTGGTCCGTAGCGACGGCAGACGCCCGGCGTGCCGGAGCTGGAGCAGCTGGGCCGTCCACTCCACGTCGGACAGCCCGCCGGGGCCGAGCTTGGTGTGCAACGCGGGGTCGGCGCCGCGGGGCAGGCGCTCGGCCTCCATCCGGGCCTTGAGCTTGCGGATGTGCAGCACCGCGGAGTCGGGGATGCCCTCGGCCGGGTAGCGCAGCGGATCGGCCAGGTGGAGCAGTCCGGTCCCGAGCTCGACGTCCCCGGCGGAGACCCGGGCACGCAGCAGCGCCTGCGCCTCCCAGGGCGACGACCAGCGCCCGTAGTAGGCGGCGTAGGAGGCGAGGGTGCGGACCAGCGGCCCCTGGCGGCCCTCCGGCCGCAGATCCGGGTCGATGAGCAGCGGCGGGTCCGGGGCGGGCAGGGCCAGCAGGCGGCGCAGCTCGTTGGCCACCGCGAAGGCCGCCTCGGTCGCCTCGCGCTCCGGCACCCCCGCGAGCGGCGAGTGCACGAACATCACGTCGGCGTCGCTGCCGTAGGAGGACTCGAATCCGCCCAGGCGTCCCATCGCGATCACCGCGAACCTGGTGCCCACCGGGGTGCGGCGCTCCATCTCGACCTTGCCGACCGCGGCGTCGAGGGCGGCCTGGATCGTCACGTCGTTGAGCGCCGACAGCGCCCGGCCGACCTCCTCGATGCCGATGACCCCGGAGAGGTCCGCGACGGCGGTGCGCAGCAGCTCCCTGCGGCGCAGCCCGCGCACCGCGGCCACCGCGCTCTCCGCCTCCCCCGGATGGCGGCCGACGACGGTGCGCGCCTCCGACAGGAGCGCCCGGGCGGGCCGGGGGACCAGCTCGGCGTCGGAGCCGAACATCGACACCGCCTCGGGCGCGTTCATCAGCAGCCCGGTCACGTAGCGGCTGGTGCCGAGCACCCTGGCCAGGGTGGCGGCCACGGCGGTCTCGTCACGCAGCAGCCGCAGGTACCAGGGGGTGGCGCCGAGCTTGTCGGAGACCTGGCGGAAGCCGAGCAGTCCCGCGTCGGGGTCGGGTGCGTCGGCGAACCAGCCGAGCATGACCGGCAGCAGGGTCCGCTGGATCGCCGCGCGGCGGGACACGCCGCTGGTCAGCGCGCCGATGTGGCGCAACGCCCCGGCCGGGTCGGCGTACCCCAGCGCCTCCAGGCGGGCCTGGGCCGCCGCGGCGGAGAGCCGGGCCTCCGACTCGGGCAGCCGGGCCACGGCCTGCAGCAGCGGCCGGTAGAACAGCTTCTCGTGCAGGCGCCGCGCCTCCACGGCGTGCCGTTTCCAGCGGGCGGTGAACTCCCCCACCGGGTCGGCGGTCATGCCGAGGCTCCGGCCGAGACGGCGCAGGTCGGCGGCCTCCTCGGGCACCACGTGCGTACGGCGGAGCCGGTGCAGCTGGATGAGGTGCTCGACCCGGCGCAGGAACGTGTACGCCTCGGCGAGCGCCTTGGCGTCGTCCCGGCCCACGTAGCCGCCCCGGGAGAGCGCGGCCAGCGCGGGGAGCGTGGCGCGGCGGCGCAGCAGCGGGTCGAGGCGGCCGTGGACGAGCTGGAGCAGCTGGACGGCGAACTCGATGTCGCGCAGCCCGCCGGGGCCCAGCTTGAGCTGGCGCTCCGCCTCCCCGGCCCTGATGTGGGCCTCCACCCGGCGGCGCATGGCCTGCACGTCCTCGACGAACTTCTCGCGGGTGGCCGCCTGCCAGACCATCTCGTTCATCGCCTCGACGTACTGCCCGCCGAGCGCGGTGTCGCCCGCCACGGGCCGGGCCTTGAGCAGCGCCTGGAACTCCCACGTCTTGGCCCAGCGCCGGTAGTACGCCTGGTGGCTGGCGAGGGTGCGGACCAGCGGCCCGGCCTTGCCCTCCGGCCGCAGCGCCGCGTCGACCTGCCACAGCGACCCCTCGGGGGTGGTCGCCGAGCAGGCGCGCATCATGCCCTGGGCCAGCCTGGTGGCGAGCTGGACCACCCGGTGCTCGTCGACGGCCCCGTCCGCGTCCTCACGCGGTTCGGCGACGAAGACGACGTCGACGTCGCTGACGTAGTTGAGCTCGCGTGCCCCGCACTTGCCCATGCCGATGACGGCCAGTCGCACCGCCCCCGCCTCCGGATGCCGGGACCGGGCGACGGCGAGCCCCGCCTCCAGCGCCGCCGCGGCCAGGTCGGACAGCTCGGCGGTGACCTCGGCCAGCGAGGCGGCGCCGGTGACGTCACGCGCGGCCAGGTGGAGCAGGCGGCCCCGGTAGGCCACCCGCAGCGCGGACAGGGTGGCGACGGAGTCGTCGGCGGCCACCGGCTCCGCGTCGCCGGGGTCGGCGCCGACCGCGAGCAGCAGCTCCGCCCGGAGCTCCGCCGCCGCCGGGCTCTCCACGGCCGCCGCCCCGCCGAGCAGGCGCCGGTGCTCCGGGTGCCGGACGACGTGGTCGCCGAGCGCGGCGCTGACGCCGAAGACCCCGAGCAGCCTGGCCCGCAGGCCGGGATCGGCGCGGAGCGCGCCGAGGACATCGGGGTCCTGCTCGGCCAGCCGGTTGAGCGAGGTCAGCGCCAGGTCGGGATCGGCCGTGCCGACCAGCGAGCCGAGCAGGGCGACGTCTCCCGCGGCCTCGGGGCCCAGTTCGTCCAGCAGGCGCTCGGCTCTCGCCCCGTCGGCGAAGCCGAGCCGGGCCAGTCTCCCGGCGGTCGTCTGCATCCGCGGCGCGGCGTCCACCGACCCTCCTCGTCCTCGATCACACGCACGGGCGGTCTCCCCCATTTCTACCCCGGACGATCAGGGACGCGCGATCCGGCGGCCGTCCCGGCGTGGGTCACCGCCCGTCGGCGGTCTCCTCCGGGTGTGAGGAGGAGTGTGCGGATCCGGGGGACCAGTGCACGAACCAGCGCAGAGCCGGCAGGAGCCGGCGGAAAGGCGCCAGGAGCCGGCGAAGGGGTGCTGAGAGCCGGCTCAGCGGCCGCAGGAGCGACAGGAAAGGCCGCAGCAACCGGGAGAAGAGAAAAGCCACGAGCAGAGGGAACAGCTGAGAGAGCCCGTCGGCGATCTCCACGGCGTCCAGCGAGCGTAGAAACCAGCACCAGCCCCGGTGTCCGTCGATCCGCCCGAGCACGAGCCCGACGGGCAGCATCACCGCCATCACCCCCGGCGCCACAGCGATCGCCCACGGTGACGTCCAGAACGAAGCGATCGCCCCCAGCCCGACGAAGAACCCCCACTGCAACGCCAGGCCGCCCAGGAGGGAGCCCATGCCGCCCTCCGACCGGACGTGGCGCGCGAGGCACGACCTCTCCCGGCACACGTCCGGCAGAGAGGTGTCGAGAGGTACCTCGGGCCCGGCCGCGGGCGTTCCTGAACCGCCGGCGGGCTCCTCCGGGTCCCGCGACACGGATTCCTCGCTACGGCTCAGAGGGGGGATCTCATCACTCATGCCGCCGGTATACCATGATCGTCTTGGAGCTCACCGGCCGATCACTTGTCGGGAGCCGGTCAGCCGCCCGCCGCCACCCGGGCGAACGCCTGTGCCAGCGGTCGCCAGGCGGCGATGAGACGTTCCTCGGCGGCCTTCACGCCCGCGTTGAGGTCGTCGACGCAGTGCCCCAGGTCGGTCAGATGGTCGGCCGTCCCGGCCGTCCAACCGGCGAAGATGTCCGGGGTCGCCTCCGGGTGGAACTGCACCGCCCAGGCCCGCTCCCCCAGCCGGTACGCCTGGTTGGGGTAGGGGTCCCCGGTGACCAGCGGCACCGCGCCCGGGGGGAGCTCCGTCATCGCGTCGCGGTGGTACTGCACGGCCGGGGCGGGCCCGAGCCCGGCGAACAGGGGGTCGGCCGCCGCGGCGGGCAGCGGCACGACCTCGGCCGCGCCGACCTCCAGGCCGGGACCGCCCCGTTCGACGGCACCTCCGCACGCGAGCGTCATGAGCTGGGCGCCCAGGCAGATCCCCAGCGTCGGCACGCCCTCCTCGAGGCAGACTCTGATCAGCTCGCGGGTGGCGGGCAGCCAGGGGAACCGCTCGTCCTCCCAGGCCGCCGCCTCACCGCCGAGGACGATCAGCCCGTCCGCGGCCCGGCCGGGCACCGTCTCCCCCAGATACGGCCGGACGACCTCGCACACGGCACCGGTCTCGGCCAGCCACCCGGCGAAGAACCCCAGACCGGCGTCGGCCTCGTGCTCGATGACGGTGATTCTCATGCAATGAATTATGGGCGGAAATCGGGCATGCTCCGGCACCGGAACCCGACGATCCAGCACCGGTCCGGCGGGTGGCAGACTGGCCCTTTCCCAGCCGATCCCCGAGGAGACCCCCTTGAACCCTGTCTTCGGCGACGTCGAGGTCCCCGGCGGCGCGATGCGCGTCGCCCGGTTCGGCACCGGCCCGCGTGTCATCGTGGCCGTGCACGGCATCACCGCCTCGCTGATGTCCTGGACCGGTGTGGCGCGCCACCTGCCCACCGAGTGGTCGCTGGTCGCGATGGACCTGCGCGGCCGCGGCCACAGCGCCGGGCTGCCCGGCCCGTACGGCCTGCCGCGGCACGCCGAGGACGTGAACCTGGTCGCCCGCTCGGTGGGGGCGGAGGCCGGCATCGTGCTGGTCGGCCACTCGATGGGCGCCTACGTCACCGCCCTCGCCGCGGCCGGGCACGACTACGCCAGGGTGGTGCTGGTCGACGGGGGCCTGCCGATGCCGTTGCCCGCCGGCGCCGACCCCGACGCGGTGCTGGAGAGCACGCTCGGCCCGGCCATCGACCGGCTGAGCCGGAACTTCCCGACCGCCGACGCCTACGTCGACTTCTTCAAGGCGCACCCGGGCTTCGCCGGGGCCTGGTCCGCCGAGGCGGAGGAGTACGTCCGCTACGACGCGTCCGGCCCACAGGGGGCGGTGCGCTCCCGGGCACGGGAGGAGGCGGTCCGCCAGGACGGCCGGTGGATGCTCACCGAGGGGGAGGCGATCGGCGCCGCGCTGGGCTCGATCACGTCCCCGCTGTCGCTGCTCCGTGCCCCGCGGGGGCTGCTGAACCAGCCGGTCGGCATGATGCCCGACGAGCTGGCCGCCGCCTGGACCGCGCGGCTGCCCGCGCTGGAGGACGAGGTGGTCGACGACTGCAACCACTACACGATCCTCTTCGACGACCGCTGCGCCAAGCTGCTGGCCGAGCGCTTCACCCGCTGAGGGTCCGGGCCCCACGCCCGCACGGCGACGCCCTCCCCCGCCGGAGCGGGCCGGGGAGGGCGGGGAGGCGGAGCGGAGGATCAGGCGGGGGTGACCCAGGTGGCCTTGGCCGTGGCGACCAGGGTGCCGTCGACCTCGTAGAGGGCACTCTCACCGAAGAGCTTGCGGCCCTCACGCCCGGTGGCGCGGGCGACCACGGAGTAGGTGCCGCCGGGGTAGATCCGGCGGTGCACCCGGGCGGTCAGCCGGCCGAGCAGGGCGGACTCACCGGGGCCGAAGTGTGCCCAGCCGGTGGCGCAGTCGAGGGCGGACCAGACGATCGCGTCGGGTACGACGCCGTCGGCGTCGGTCACGGTGAACGGCACCCGCCAGCCGGCGGCGACCAGGTCGGTGCCCGGCACCTGACCGGGGAAGATCCGCAGCCCGTCGCCGGGCTCGCGCAGGCCGCAGGCGAAGCAGCCGGGGAAGGCGTGCTCGATGAGGCCGGCGAAACCGCGCTCGGCCCGCGCCGCCTCGTTGAAGGGCACGAAGGCCGGGGCGTCGAACCGCTCGGCGACCGTGATCGCCTCGACGAGCAGGGTGTCGTCGTGAGTGAGGGTGGCGGTGTTGGCCAGGTGCCGCAGGGACAGCTCGGCGTCGAGCGGGGTGGGTGCGTGCAACGTGACCTCGACGGCCGAGTCGTGCCGGGCACCGTGCAACGCCTCGGCGACCGTACCGGCGATCCAGCCGCCGTTCGCGATGCCCTCGGGCCCGCGGAAACGCGCGGGGACGGTCAGCACCGTCTGCAGCTCGGCAGCCGTCGTCATGCCACACCTCCTGTCGCCTAAGCGGCGATTAATCCTCGGAAATCATGCTAAACGGACAACCAATTTTACCGGAGTGCTTGTACATACAGCCAACTCGGGGTCGATGACGCTTCCATCAGCTGGCGGTGACGCAGGTATGACGTTCCGGCGGAGGCGACACAGTACACGCCCCATCTTGATCCGTCACGGCTTTTCCGGTATCCGGCCGCCATGACATACGCCACCGCCGGGCTCGGCGGGAAAGCCGTGACCGGCGGGAGCCCGAGACGCCCGAAACTCCCGCCGGGGCCGGCCGCGGACTACAGAACCGGCAGGTAGCGGCCCAGTTCGAACTCGGTGACCTGGCGGCGGTAGTCGTTCCACTCGCTGCGCTTGTTGCGCAGGAAGTAGTCGAAGACGTGCTCGCCCAGGGTCTCGGCGACGAGCTCGCTGCGCTCCATGACCGTGATGGCCTCGTCCAGCGACTGCGGCAGCGGCTGGATGCCCAGCGCCCGCCGCTCGGCCGCGGTGAGCGCCCAGACGTCGTCCTCGGCGCCGGGCGGCATCTCGTAGCCCTCCTCGATGCCCTTCAGCCCGGCGGCCAGGATCACCGCGAAGGCCAGGTAGGGGTTGCAGGCGGAGTCGAGCGACCGGAACTCGATGCGGGTGGAACCGCTCTTGTGCGGCTTGTACATCGGCACCCGGACCAGGGCGGAGCGGTTGTTGTGGCCCCAGGAGACGTAGCTGGGCGCCTCGCCGCCGGCCCCGGCGATCGCCTCGGCGCCGCCCCAGAGCCGCTTGTAGGAGTTGACCCACTGGTTGCAGACGGCGGTGATCTCCGCGGCGTGCGCGAGCAGGCCGCCGATGAAGGACCGGCCGATCTTGGAGAGCTGGTACTCCGCGCCGGGCTCGTAGAAGGCGTTGCGGTCACCCTCGAAGAGCGACATGTGGGTGTGCATGCCGGAGCCGGGGTGCTCGGTGAAGGGCTTGGGCATGAACGAGGCCCAGATGCCCTGCTCCAGCGCGACCTCCTTCATGACCAGGCGGAAGGTCATGATGTTGTCGGCGGTGGTGAGGGCGTCGGCGTAACGCAGGTCGATCTCCTGCTGGCCCGGGGCCCCCTCGTGGTGACTGAACTCCACCGAGATGCCCATCGACTCCAGCATCATGATCGCATTACGCCGGAAGTCGTGACCCGAGCTGTGCGGGGTGTGGTCGAAGTAGCCGCCGTCGTCGATCGGCTCCGGACGCCCGCCGCGCTCGGGGCGGTTCTTCAGCAGGAAGAACTCGACCTCCGGGTGGGTGTAGAAGCTGAAACCCATGTCGGAGGCCTTGGCCAGGATGCGCTTGAGCACCCAGCGCGGGTCGGCGTGGGACGGGGAGCCGTCGGGCATGAGGATGTCGCAGAACATGCGGGCCACCCCGGGCGTCTCACTGCGCCAGGGCAGGATCTGGAACGTCGACGGGTCGGGCTTGGCGAGCATGTCCGACTCGTAGACCCGGGCGAACCCCTCGATCGCCGAGCCGTCGAAGCCGATGCCTTCGGCGAAGGCGCCCTCAAGCTCGGCGGGGGCGATGGCCACCGACTTCAGGAACCCGAGCACGTCGGTGAACCACAGCCGGATGAAACGGATGTCGCGCTCCTCGAGGGTGCGGAGAACGAACTCCTGCTGGCGGTCCAAGGCTTCTCCTTCGTTCCGGCGCGGTGCGACACGCCTGACGGTCTTTCAGTTTGCCCGCTCGGTGTTTCGCACACGTTACGGGGAAGAGCGGTGAGGCGCGGCATCGGGCTCGTCGCGCCTCCCCGTGACCGGCCCTTTCTCCTCTTACAGTGTGCGACCGGACCGTTGGAAGTTCCATCCCGGGGAGAGGGCGATGCGCACCGAGACCGACCGGCCACCGCACCCCGCCGCGCCGGGCGCGGAGCCGCTGGCGCGGCTCGTCGAGCGACTGGCGGCGATGGCGGTGCCTCGCCCCGCGCATCCGGCGGCGCACCGCATCGGCGCCGCGGTGTCCGGGTGGTCACGCCGGGCGGGGCTGGGTGCCCGCCCCGGAGACCCCGCCCTCCACCGGCTGGCGGCCCGGGCGTTCGCCGACGGTGAACCCGACGCGGCGGAGACGTTCGCCCGCTGGCTGGTCTGGACCTCGCGGGTCCGCGAACGGCCCGCGGCGATCCCCGCGGTCATCGCGGCGGCCGAAGGCGGCGAACCGGGCCGGACACCGCTGGAGCGGGCCTTCGCCGGCCTGTGGGAGACCTGCGCGGCCGGCATGGACGACCCGTGGCGCGCGCGGTTCCTGGCCGGGCTGGCCGCCCAGCGCGAGGCGCCGGCCGCCGCCGGCCCGGCTGCGGCGACCGGCCGCCCCGCGCGGGCCGGGGGTGACGCCTTCGGGCGTTACCTGCTCGACCTGGCGGAGCCCTGCGCCGGCGTACGGGTCCCGGAGCCGGTGCGCGCGAGCCGGCAGTGGCGGGCGGTCGTCGAGGCGAGCGCCGACGTGGCCGCCTGGTGCGTGGACCTCGTCTCCGGAGGCGACCGCGCACCCGTCGCGGGCGTGTTCTTGGAACGTTCCCGGGACGCGCTCCCGGAACGGTTGGTCGACCGCGTCGGCGACCGGATGGAGGAACTGTGGACGGCGGCACGGGCCGTCCCGCTGCTCCTCGACGGGCACGGCCTCGGGTTCGGCGCCTCCCGGGAGGTGATGCGGGTGGCGTGCGCTTTCTTGACCATCCCCAGGGCTTACCTGGAGTGGCTCCTGGAATCGTCTCGGTATCGTCACCTAGAGTAACGATCACCGTTCACCCGGTAACCAGGAGGTAAACGATGAACACCAGGTTTCGCGACCACGCACCGGCACCCGGCCCCGAGCCGGCCTCCGATCCGGAGGCGGCCGGCGACCGCCTGCTCGGGCCGCTGCGGTGACGTCCGTCCCGGCCCTCGGCAAGTCTCCGCCCCGATCCCGGCCCCAACCCCAGCCCCCGTCCCAGCCCTCTACCAAGACCCATACCTTGTCGCGATCCGCAGCCCAGCCCCAGTCCCAAGTCCGGCCCGTGCCGGCCGCCGCCCCGCGGGCCCATACCCGGACCCTGTCCCCGGCACCGGCCCGGCCGCAGCCCCAGGCCGCGCCCGGACCACCGGGCCGGGTTCCGCCCGCCGCCCAGGCGGGGCCCCGGCCGCCCGTCCACGCCCGCCCGCGGTCCAAGGTCCCGGCCCGCCCGCCGGGCCCCGTCCCGCCCCGTCCCGAGCACCCGCTCCCGCCCTCGCCCGCGGCCCGTCCCGGAGAGCGTGGAGGCGACGGCCCGGTGTCCGCCGCGACGTTGCTGCTGCCCCTCACCGAGTCGGTACCGGGCCTGGCGGCGCCGTGTCCCATGCATCCGGCGGTCGACGAGGTGGGGGTGGAGCTCGCCCGCTGGGCCCGCGGGTTCGGCCTGGAGACGCACCCGAGCGCCGGGTTCGAACGAATGGCGGGGCGTGCCTTCGCCGACTCCGGCGTGGACGCGGTGCTGCTGTTCGCCAAGTGGCTCACCTGGCTGTTCCACTTCGACGACGAATGGGATGAGAAGCCCGCCGGGCGGGTGGCGGAGACCGTCGAGAACGCCTTCGCGCGGCTCGCCCGCATCGCGGGCCCTCCCGCGGGCTCCCGGCCCCCCGGCGATGACCGCTTCACGCCCCGCTCTCCCGTCGAGACGGCCTTCGCCGACCTGTGGGAGGCCACCGCGGGCCGGATGAGCCCCCGGTGGCGCCGCCGTTTCCTGGCGGGGCTCGCCGCGCAGGGGCGGGCGTGCCGGGCGGAGGCCGAGAACCGGTGCGCGGGCCGGGTGCCCTCACCGGGTGAGTATCCCCGGCTGCGCCGGGGGACCGCGGGACCGTACCTGTTCGAACTGGTGGAGCCCTGCCTGGGGGTGGAGGTGCCCGCGCGGCTGCGCTGGAACGTCACCTGGCGGATCCTCGTGGACGCCTGCAACGACGTCACCGCCTGGTGCAACGACGTCGCCTCCCACCCCAAGGAGCGCGCCAACGGCGACGTGCACAACTACGTGACGGTCGCCGCCACGGCGTTCGGCCTGTCCGACGGCGGCGCGGTGGCGTGGGTGAACCGGCGGATCGCCCGCCGGGCCGGCGACCTGCGGGCCGCGACCGGGCGGCTACCCGCGCTGTTCGACCGGTTCGGGCTCTCGGCCGGGCAGTCCCGGCAGATCGGCCGGGTGGCGTACGCGTTCCTCGCGGCGCCGCGGGCCCAGCTGGAGTGGCTTCTGGAGTCCGGCCGGTACGACGGGCGGGGCCTTGCGGCCCCGGAGGCGGTCCCGTAGGCGGCCCCGGGGGCAGTCCCGGCGGCGGGACCGGCGACGGCCCTGGAAACGGCCTCGGCGGCGGTCCCGGAGACGGGCCCCTCAGGAGGCGCAGACCAGCGAGTCGCCCACCGGCGTGCGGCGGTAGACGACCTCGCGTCCCAGACGCCGGCGGGTCACCAGGCCGCCGTCGGCCAGGACGCCCAGGTGCTGGCTGACCGCCCCGGGGGTGATCGACATCCGCCGGGCGAGCACCGAGGTGGTGGCGGGTTCGGCCAGGGCGATGAGGATCTGTGCCCTGGTCCGCCCGACGAGCGCGGCCAGGGCACCGGGGGCGGGCGGCGGACCCTCGTCCCACAGTGTGCCCGCGCCGGTGGCCGGGTAGACGAGCATCGGCCGGTACGGCTTCATCATCACCGCGACGTCGGGCCAGTAGAAGGCGCTCGGCACGAGCACCAGGCCCTCGCCGCCCAGCGGCTCGGAGTACTGCCGCGGGCGGGTGACGGCGAGTCTGTCACCCGTCCAGCGCACGCTGGGGTGCAGGTCGGCGAAGAGCTCCCGGGCCCCGCCCGCGGCCAGGCGCCGGACCCGCCGCAGCACGTCCCCTTCCAGCAGGCCGTGGATGCGGGGCCAGAACTCGGCGAAGGCGATCGCCCAGTAACGCTCCAGGGTGTCGGCGACCCTGACCACGCCCGCCTCGGGGTCGGCCACGAAGCGGGCGACGCCCCCCGACGCGGAGCCGTTCGCCCGGACGGCCTCCGCGGCGGCGCGCTCCGGGTCGGCCCGGCGCACCCGTTCGAGGTCCGCGGCGAAGTCGGGCATCGGGCTCTCCGGGGGCGGGGTGAGGAAGTCGACGACGTATCCCTGGGGCGGGACGAGCGCGAACAGCTCCGTCAGGTCGAGACCGGCCAGGCGGGGCCGTACGGCTCGCACCCACGGCAGGTGGAGGGAGTGCCGGGCCGGGTCGCGGACGGCCCGCAGGCTTATCACCAGCTCCCAGATGGGCGAGAAGGCGAAGCGGATCCTGGCCACGTCCTCCGGTGTGAAGATCCATTCGACCTGACGGCACGTTTTAGACATGGCTAAAGGATTGGCGACAGCGGGGGCGTCTGTCGAACCTTGGTCGCATGAGCACCACGACCCTCGCCCGGAACACCTTCCTCACCTCGAAGATCGGCGGCCTGCCCAGGGCGTTCTGGGCACTGTGGACCGGCACACTGGTCAGCCGGACCGGCATGATGGTCCAGCCGTTCATGGGGGTCTACCTGACCCAGGCGCGCGGCATGTCGTACGCGGCGGCGGGCACGGTCATGGCGGTGTTCGGGGCGGGGTCGCTGCTGTCACAGGTCCTCGCCGGATGGCTCGCCGACCGGTTCGGCCGCCGGGTAACCCTCACCGGCGGCATGCTGGCCACGGCGGCGGCCATGGTGGCGCTGGGCTACAGCACCTCGCTGCCGGCGCTCGTGACCATGATGTTCGTGCTCGGCGTCGCGGTGGACGCCTACCGGCCCGCGGCCAACGCGCTGGTCGCCGACCTCGTCCCGCGGCACGACCGGGCACGCGCCTACGGTCTGCTCTTCTGGGCGATGAACCTGGGCTTCGCGGTGGCGATGGTCGCGGGCGGCTGGCTGGCCCAGGCCGGGTACGGCTGGATGTTCGGGATCAACGCCGCCACCGCGCTGGCCTTCGGCGCGCTGGTGTGGCGGGCGGTTCCGGAGACCCTGCCCGCCCGCGACACCGGGGAAGACGAGGGCGTCGGCGACTCCGCGGGCACCGCGACCGGCCGGGAGGCCGGGGCGGGCCGGCGCGCCTGGCGCGGGGGCTTCGCGGCGGTCCTCTCCGACCGGCTCATGGTCGCCTTCACGCTGATCACGGTGGTCTCCACCCTCGTCTACATCCAGGCGTTCACCACGCTGCCGATGGCGATGGCCCGCGCCGGCTTCCCGTCCACCGCCTACGGCACGGCCATCGCGGTCAACGGCGTCCTGATCGTCCTCCTCCAGCCGCTGACCGGTGACTGGCTCGGCAGGCGCGACCACAGCGTCGTGCTCGCCACCGGAATGGCGATCATCGGCGTCGGCTTCGCGCTGACCGCGGCCGTCTCCAGCGTCGCCGGATACACGGTCACGATCGTCGTGTGGACCGTGGGTGAGATCGTCACCGCGGGCATCGCGGGCGCGATCGTCGCCGCCCTGGCCCCCGCCCACCTGCGCGGGCGCTACTCCGGGCTGTACGGCCTGGCCTGGTCGGGCGGGACGGCGCTCGCCCCGCTGCTGGGCACCCGGATGCTGGACGTGAGCCCCGTGGCGCTCTGGGTGACCGTCGGCGCCATCGAACTGGTGGCCGCGGCGGCCGTGCTCGCGATCGGCCCGGCCCTGCGCCGGCGCATGGGATCGATTCGGCATTAAGCACTTATTGATAGTTTTGTTGCCGAAGGCGGTTAGGGTCCTTTTGAGTACGACATGAAAGGGCCGAGGCGATGCGCGGGCTGAGCCGGGTGTTCCCCACGCTGTCGCCTGTACGGGCACGGATCATCGCGGTGCTGATCACCACCGTGTCGGTCGCCATGGAGTGCGTCAACATCTGGGTCACCGCCCAGCTGCCGCAGCCCTCCTACACCCCGCTGCCGTTCTCCCCGGAGGACGTGGCGGGCACGGCGTTCCCCATCATCGGCGCGCTGCTGGTCTTCCAGCGGCCCCGGCTGGTCATCGGCTGGCTGCTCTGCCTGGGCGGGCTGTGCTCCGCGCTGAACAGCCTCACGATGAACCTCGCCTCCCTCGACGCGACGATGGACTGGATGCTCCTGCCGGACGCGGTCTGGACGGTCGCCGACGTGAGCTGGAAGCTGACCATCCTGTTCCTCGCGGTGCTGCTGCCGCTGCTCTACCCGGACGGCAGGCTTCCCTCGCCGCGCTGGCGCCCGCTGATCTGGTTCACACTCGCGGTGCTGACCGCCGGCACGCTCTCCTCGGAGTTCCTGCCGTTCGACGTCTCGGCCCCGCAGTCGTCCGGCTACGGTGTGGGAACCGCCCTCAACCAGCTCACCGACCTCGCGATGATCCTGGCCTTCGTCTCGCTGGCCGTGCGGTTCCGCAAGGCGAGCACCGAGGAGCGCAGGCAGATCCTCTGGCCGCTGATCGCGATCGCCACCGTCATCGTCCCCTGGGTGATCGGCAGCTCGGTGTGGTGGCTGGCCTCGTTCACCATCCCGCTCGTCCCGGTCGCGATCACCTTCTCGGTGCTGCGGCACCGCCTGTACGGCATCGACACCCTCATCACCAGGACCCTGGTCGGGGCCGGTCTGGTGGGCGTGATCGGCGGCGTGTACGTGGCGGTGGGCACCGCCTCCAGCCTGTTCCTGTCCGATGTGGACCGGATCGGCGGCCTGATCGCCGCCCTGTGCGCGGGGGCGTTCTTCCACCCGATGCGGCGGCTGCTCCAGCGCGGCGCCGACCGGCTGCTCTACGGCAGCAAGGGCGACCCGGTCGCGCTGGCCGAGGAACTGCGGCGGCGGTTGCAGCGGACCGACCCGGTGGGCGGCCTGGTCGCCACCCTGGAGGTGCTCCGCGAGGGGCTGGCGGTCAGCGGGACCGGGGTGCGTTTCCAGGACGGCTGGCCGGAGGAGACCGTCGCGGGCACGCTGGACGAGGTGGCCCGCGACATCCGGCTGGTGTGGCACGGCCAGCCCGTCGGCCGCCTGCTCATCGGCCCGCCCGGCGTCCGGCGCCTGCCCGCGGCGCACAACGAGCGGGTCATCGCCGCCCTCACCCCGTACGTGGCCGACGCCGCCCACGCGGTCCGGCTGGTCGGCGCGCTGCGGCGTTCCCGGGAGCGGATCGTCACCACCCGCGAGGAGGAGCGTCGCCGTCTCCGCCGTGATCTGCACGACGGCCTCGGCCAGTCGCTCAGCGGCATGGCGATGTCGATCAACGCGGCCCGGCTCTCGCTGCACGCCTCGCCCGAGGTCGCCGAGCGCCTGTTGGTCGAGCTGCGCTCGGGCATGGACACCGTCACCAGCGACATCAGGCACCTGGTCTACGGTCTGCGTCCGCCCGCTCTGGACGACCTCGGACTGGCCAGGGCGGTGGAGCAGATGGCGGGGCCGGGCGTCACGGTCGAGGTCAGGGGAGATCTGACCGGGCTGCCGGCGGCGGCCGAGGTGGCGGCGTACCGGATCGTCCAGGAGGCGCTGACCAACGTCCGCAAGCACGCCGAGGCCCGGACCGTGCGGGTGTCGCTGGAACGGGACGGGGACCACCTGGCGGTCCGGGTGAGCGACGACGGGGTCGGCGTCCCCGTGGACCGGCGCTCCGGGGTCGGGCTGGCGTCGATGCGTGAGCGTGCCGCGGAACTGGGCGGAACCTGCATAATCACATCGCCCCCGGAGGGCGGCACGATGGTTGAAGCGGTGCTTCCGGTGAACTTGAATGTAGGGATCTGACCACCGATGATTTCTTACGGCATGCGAACGATGGCGGGTATTGCCCTATGACGTTGTCCCAGGTAGCTCTACCCTTGCGCCTGCAATGCTGACATTTCGCGCTCTCGGCCCCTTCCAGGCGTGCCACGGTGACGTGGTGCTCGACCTCGGAGGGCAACGCCAGATGGCGGTGCTGGCCCGGCTTCTGGTCGCCGGTGGCCGTGCCGTCCCGGTGAGCACGCTCATCGACGAGCTCTGGCCCGGCGAGCCGCCCGCCCAGGCCCTGTCCACGATCCAGGGATACGTCTCGCGCCTGCGCCGTGCCCTGGAACCCCACCGTGCCCCGCGCGAGGAGGCCGAGGTACTGGTCTCCGCTCCGCCGGGGTACGCGTTGCGCGCCTCCACCGGGCAGGTCGACGCCTGGAGATTCGAGAGCGCGGTCAAGACCGACGGCACACCGGCCGAGATGTGGGAACGGCTGGAGGCGGCCCTCGCCCTGTGGCGGGGCCCGGCGCTGGCAGAGTTCTCCGACCTGCCGTGGGCGGTGACCGAGTCGGGCCGGCTGGAGGAGCTGCGGCTGATCGCGGTCGAGCGCCGTGCCTCCGCGGGGCTCGTGCTCGGCCACTCCGGCGCCCTGGTCCCCGACCTGGAGGCGCACGCCTCGGCCCACCCGCTGCGCGAGGAGGCGTGGCGGCTGCTCTCCCTGGCCCTGTACCGCAACGGCAGGCAGGGTGACGCACTCGGGGCGCTCCGCCGGGCCAGGACGATGCTCCGCGACGAGCTCGGCCTCGACCTCAGCCCCGCCCTGCAGCGCCTGGAAGGCGACATGCTGGCCCAGGCGGTCCACCTCGACCAGCCCGCCGGGACGCCGGCCGCGCGGCCGGCCGAGCCCGCCACCCCCCGCGCCGCGGCGGCCGACGAACAGACGCGGGCCCTGCCGGCGCTGCGGGTCGTGATCGTCGACGACCAGGCGCTGGTCCGCACCGGGCTGCGCGTGGTGCTGGACAGCGAACCGGGCTTCGAGCTCGTCGGCGAGGCCGAGAACGGCGAGCAGGCGATCGCGCTCGTCCGGGAGACCTCCCCCGACGTGGTGCTGATGGACATTCAGATGCCCCGGCTGGACGGGCTGACCGCGGCCCGGCGGATCCTGGCCGACGAGGCGCCGCCGAAGGTCGTCATGATGACCACGTTCGGCACGGACGACAACCTCTACGCGGCGTTGCGCGCCGGGGTGAGCGGTTTCGTGCTCAAGACCTCGGCCCCCGAGCAGCTCATCACCGCGATGCGGGCGGCGCAGGCCGGTGACGCGCTGATCGACCCGGCGGTCACCACCCGGCTGATCGCGGCCTTCGCCGGTCGTACCAACCCCGCCGCCCCGCCCGGCCTGACCGGTCTCGGTGACGCGGACCTGGACCTGATGAAGCTGGTCGCCCGGGGGCTGACCAACCGGCAGATCGCGGAGACCCTGGCGGTATCCGAGCGGTCGGTCGCGCAGTCGGTGATCAAACTGCTGAATCACCTCGGGTTGTTCGACCGGGCCCAGCTCGTGGTCGCCGCGTACGAGTCGGGCCTGGTCAATCCGGGTGATACGGGCAGGTAGCGAATGGACATGCGGATGCGCGACCGCGTCCGGGTCCTCGCCGGCGCGGACGGCGTGCCCCGGCGGGCCCTGGACGCGGTCGCCGTGACCGCCGCGGGGCCCGCCGTGCCGCTGACGTACCGCCTGCCCGGTTCGGCGGTGCGGTTGGCCTCCGCCGCGGTGGCCGTCGTCTCGATCGGGCTCGCCGTGGCCGCCTTCGTGATCGTCAGGGGCCTGCCCGCCGCGTGGGCACCGTCCCTGCCCGCCACGCCCAGCCTGACGGCGGGGCTGACCTTCCCGGTGGTGGGGGCGTTCCTGCTGTCGCACCGTGCCCGCCCGGCCACGGCGTGGCTGATGTGCGCCGGCGGGCTGATGAGCGCGCTCACCGCCTTCGCAGAGGCGATGACGCTCGGCACGGCGGCCGGCGGAGACCTCGCGACGGCCGGGTACTTCCGCTGGGCCACCCAGATCTTCTACGTGCTCGGCGCCGCCGTGCTCGCGGTCCTGCTTCCGCTCTACTCCCCCGACGGGCGACTGCCCTCGCGGCGATGGCGGCCGGTGGTGGCGGCGACCGCGGCGATGGTCGTGATCCACAGCCTCGCCTCGCTCCTCCGCCCCGACCCCGACCCGGCGGACTACCCCTGGCCGCGGGTCATCCCCAACCCGCTGGGGGTGGAGGCGCTCGCCCCCTACGCCCCGGCTCTGAACCAGTTCCCCATCGTCGCGACCGTCGTGCTGGCGATGCTGGCCCTGGCGTCCCTGATCCTGCGGTTCCGGCGGGCCGGGCCGCTGCTGCGCCGCCAGATCGCCTGGCCGCTGTCGGCGTTCGCCGTCTACGTCATCTTCATCGTGGGCCAGGAGCACACGTGGCTGCCGGGCACGCTGTGGGCCCCGGTCATCCCCCTGGCCATCGCCTTCTCGGTGCTCCGCTACCGGCTCTACGGCATCGACACCGTGATCAGCCGCGCCTTCGTCGCCGCCGGTCTCCTCGCCGTGGTCAGCGGCATCTACGTGGTCGGCGCGGTCGCCGGTCTCGCGCTGTCGGGCTACGACCGGATCGGCGGCCTGGTGGCGGCCCTGTTCGCCGGAGTGATCTTCCATCCGCTCCGGCGGCGGCTCCGCAGTCTGGTCGACCGGCTCATGTACGGCACGCACGGCGACCCGCGGGCGTTCGCCGCCCGGCTGGCCCGGGAGGTCCGGGTGACCGAGCCGGCCAACGCGCTGGCCTCCGTCGCCGCGGTGGTCAAGGACGGGCTGAGCGTCACCGGGGTCGCGGTCGAGGTGTACGAACCCGGGGCCAGGCAGGTGCAGGTCGGCCTGCTGGGCCCGGCGCCGCGCGAGATGCCGCTGGTCTGGCACGGTGAGCCGGTCGGACGGCTGATCCTCGGTTCCCCCGGCCCCCGCAGGTTCGCCGCGGCGCACAACGAGCGCCTGATCGCCGTGGCCGCCCCGTACGTCGCCGACGTGGCGCACGCCGTGCGGATGACCTCCGACCTGCAGCGTTCGCGGGAGCGCATCCTCGCCGCCCGGGAGGAGGAGCGCCGCCGCCTGCGCCGGGACCTGCACGACGGGCTCGGCCACGCGCTGACCGACATGGCCATGTCGATCAACATGGCCATGATCAACCTGCGCACCGCCCCGGCCTCGGCCGACCGGCTCCTGCTGGAGCTGCGCGGCGGGATGGACGCGGTCAGCCAGGAGATCCGCGAACTGGTGTACGGCCTGCGTCCGCCGACCCTCGACGAACTCGGCCTGGCGGGGGCCGTGCGGACGCTGGCCGTCGAGGGCACGCCGCGGGTCGCCGTGGAGATCGAGGGCGACCTGGCGAACCTGCCCGCGGCGGTCGAGGTGGCCGCCTACCGGATAGCGCAGGAGGCGCTCACCAACATCCGCAAGCACGCCGGCGCGCGTTCCGCGGTGGTCTCGCTGACGCGCGGGGAGTCGCTGGTGGTGCGGATCCGGGACGACGGGCACGGCCTTCCCGAGGAGTCACGCTCGGGGATCGGGTTGCTGTCGATGCGCGAGCGGGCCGCCGAGCTGGGCGGCAGCTGCGTGATCGAGCCGGCTCCCGGAGGGGGCACGGTGGTGGAGGCCGTGCTGCCGATCCCGTCCGTCCCGGCCCCGGCGGGGTCGCCGGAGTCCGTCCCGGTGCCGACCGGCCGCGTGTAAACCTTCTCCGCCGCTCGGGGCTCTTATCTCCGTCAGAGAATTCAGCTGAGGAGATCTCCTTGAAACACCGGGCCCTGGCCGTCGGCGCCGCACTCGCCGTGTCGGCCGCCCTCACCGCCGCCCCCGCCCTCGCCGCCGCCCCCTCCGGCGTCGCGGGTGCCGTCGGCGCCGCCGTTCCGGCTTCGCGGCAGGCGGCTCCCGTCGCGGGCGCCGTCTACGTCGGCCATCGCGCCGGCGGCGTCAAGGTGCTGGTCCACCGGGGCGGATGGACCAGCCACACCGCCGGCGGCGCCGGCTTCACCGGGCAGTTCGCCGTGGCGCCGGACGGCCTGCGGGTCGCCTGGATCGACGACGGGGGACGCCTGCACGTCAGCGCCGGAGGCACGGACAAGGTGGTCGCCAGGAACGCCGCCGCCGGAGCGCCCTGCATGACCCCCGCCTGGACGGCCGACGGCAAGCGACTGGCGTACCCGGTCGGCGGCGGCTCCGGCGCCGCCACCACCGTGGCGGTGGTCGGCGCCGACGGGACGGGCCGCTCCGTCGGCGGCCGGACGTCCGGTCCCTGCCACCTGACCTGGTCGGCCGACGGCCGGACGCTCGCCGGGTACGCCGGCGACACCGCCGGGGTCCACCTGCTCGACACCCGCCGGCGCGTCTCCGTCCGCGTCCCCGGTGTCAAGCTCGCCAACCACGTGGAGAGCCTCTCCCCCGACGCCCGCAGGGTCGTGGTCAACGCCATCGGCCCGGACGCGCCGGGCGGCGACGGCTCCTGGCCGATGTCCTTCACCCCGTCGGTCTACGACACCAGGACCGGTGCGAAGATCGCCATCCCGGTCAAGGGCCGGCTGCTGGGCGCCCGTTACCTGCGCGACGGCCGCCTCGCGGTCCGGGTCAGGGGGAACACCGGGGGGAGCGCCGCCGGCACGCTGGTGATCCTCTCCCCCTCCGGCAAGGAGCTCCAGCGCCTGCCCGAGCCCGCCAAGGTCCGCGCTCTCGGCCTGGTCGGGGTGCTGGAGTAGTCTCCGGCCGCGCGGCGGGGGCGGCTGGGAACCACATATTCCTCTATTTCCGGTTATGTAAGGAAAACAGGGCGACACGAATCGCTTGACCGGTAGTCGCCGGCCGCGTCCCCATAAGATGGGCCCGTGGCTCAACTCCGGATCGCCCTGGCCCAGACCAACCCCGCCGTCGGAGACCTGGCGGCCAACGCCGACAAGCTCGTCGAGTGGACCCGCCTCGCCGCCGAGCGCGGCGCGCACCTGGTGGTCTTCACCGAGATGTTCCTGACCGGCTACCCCGCCGAGGACCTGGTGCTGCGCAGCTCCTTCGTGGAGGCGTCCGTCGCCGCGGTCGAGGACGTCGCGCGGCGGCTGGCCGAGGAGGGGCTGGGCGACGTCCCCGTCGTCGTGGGCTACGTCGACCGGGCCGACCTCGCGCCGCGCGTCGGGCAGCCCAAGGGCGCCCCGCTCGACGCGGCGGCGCTGCTCCACCGGGGACGGGTGGTCACCAGGACCGCCAAACACCACCTGCCGAACTACGGGGTCTTCGACGAGTACCGCTACTTCGTGCGCGGTGACCGGCTGCCCGTCTTCCGGCTGCACGGCGTCGACGTGGCGATCGCGGTCTGCGAGGACCTGTGGCAGGAGGGCGGCCCGGTCGCGGTGGTGGCCGAGGTCGGCGCCGGGCTGCTGGTGGTGCCCAACGCCTCCCCGTACGAGCGGGACAAGGACGACGTACGGTTCTCCCTGGTCCGCCGGCGCGCCAAGGAGGCCGGGTGCGCTCTCGCCTACGTCAACCAGGTGGGCGGTCAGGACGAACTGGTCTTCGACGGCGACTCCGTCGTCGTCTCCGCCTCCGGCGAGCTGGTCGCCCGCGCCGCACGCTTCTCCGAGGAGCTGCTGGTCACCGACCTGGAGCTGCCCGAGGCCCGGTTCGGCGGCCTGGGGACGTTCCAGGTGGACGCCGGCGACGGCACCGTGATCACCGTGGAACGCCTGGAGCTGTCGTCCTCGCCCGTCGAACCGTACGAGCCCGAGCCTCCCACGATCGCCCCGTACCTCGACGACACCGCCGAGGTGTACGCGGCGCTGGTGCTCTCCGTCCGCGACTACGTCGCCAAGAACGGCTTCGAGTCCGTCATCCTCGGCCTGTCCGGCGGTATCGACTCGGCGCTGACCGCCACGATCGCCTCCGACGCCATCGGCCCCGAGCGGGTGCACGCGGTGCTGATGCCCTCGCGCTACTCCTCCGACCACTCGCTGGGCGACGCGCAGGAGCTGGTCGCCCGCCAGGGGATCAACGCCCGCGTCGTGCCTATCGCCGACATCGTGAGCGCCTTCGAGAAGGAGATCGAGCTGTCCGGCCTGGCCGCGGAGAACCTCCAGGCCCGGGTGCGCGGCATGATCCTGATGGGCCTGTCCAACCAGGAGGGGCATCTGGTCCTGACCACCGGCAACAAGAGCGAGCTGGCCACCGGCTACTCCACCCTCTACGGCGACTCGGCCGGTGGGTTCGCCCCCATCAAGGACGTGCTCAAGACCCTGGTCTGGGAGCTCTCCCGCTGGCGCAACGCCCAGGCGGGCACGTCGGGCGACTTCCTGCACGGGTTCACGGTGCCGCCGATCCCGGAGAACTCCATCGAGAAGGAGCCCAGCGCGGAACTTCGCCCGGACCAGCGCGACACCGACTCACTGCCCCAGTACGACATCCTCGACCGGCTCCTGGACGACTACGTCGAGAAGGACATGGGCTCGGCCGAGCTGGTCGCCGCGGGCCACGACCCGGACCTGGTGGCCCGGGTCATCCGCCTGGTCGACCTCGCCGAGTACAAGCGTCGCCAGTACCCGCCGGGCCCGAAGATCACCCCGAAGAACTTCGGCCGCGACCGCCGGCTGCCCATCACCAACCGCTGGCGCGAGACGGCTCGCTGACACACTCCCGCCGCCTCCCGCGCCGCATGGACCGCGCGGGAGGGGTCAGCGGGGGCCGAGGCCGGCCAGGAGCTGGTCGACGATGCGTTCGGCGGTGTCCTGCGAGATCTCCCCGTCCCCGCCCGACTCCACGCCCCGGATGTACCACATCATGGTGCCGGCCAGCATCGCCATCGCGATCGGCACGTCGAGGTCCGCCCTGAGTTCGCCGGTCGCCATGCCCCGCCGCAGCATGGCCGCCATCGCCGCCCTGCGCGGCTCGAGCGCCGCCTGGCGGAACCGTTCCGCCAGGCGCGGATGCCGCTCGGCGTCGTTCATCGCGATGTTCATCACACATCGGCTGCGCGCGTCGCACGCGTCGCGCTGGACGATCCGGAGGTAGGCGATCAGATCTTCCCGGACCGACTCGCCCTCCAGCTTCGGCAGGGGCGCCTTGAGCTTGGTCAGCGCGTCGATGACCAGGTCTTCCTTGTTGGACCAGCGCCGGTAGATCGTCGTCTTGCCCACCCCGGCCCGGGCGGCGATCGCCTCGATCGACAACTCGGCGAAGGTCATGCCCTCGCCGATCAGATCGAGGGCGGCGTCGATGATCGCCGCCTCCGCCCTGACACTGCGGGGGCGGCCCGTGGGGCGGGCGGGCCGCGTCTCATCCGTCGTGGTCATGGTGGTGCCTACACTACCGCCGGTTCCTTGTCATGGTTCTCGCCACTGACAGGAGCGGCGACGGCGTGCTTGCCGGGCAGCCAGCGGAACACCGCCAGGGCACCGGCCAGCGCGATCGCGGCCGAGGCGAGGGCGGTGACGTGCATGCCGTCGATGAAGGCCAGCTTGGCGGGTTCCAGCAGCGCCGCACCGCGCTCACCGAGGCTCTGCGCCACGCCGATCGTGCCGGTCAGCGACTCGCCGGCGATGTGCCGAAGCTGCTCGGGCAGGCCGGTCAGCGCGGGCGCGATCTCGTCTCGGTAGGTGGCCGACAGCAGCGAGCCGAGCAGCGCGACGCCCAGCGCACCCCCCACCTGACGGACGGTGTTGCTCATGGCCGAGCCGACGCCGGCCTTCTCCCTGGGGAGCGACTCCATGATCGCGGTGGTCGCGGGCGGCATGATGACGGCCATCGCGGCCCCCTGGACGAAGAAGACGATCTCCAGGACGAGCACGGGGGTGTGCTGGTCCATCAGCGCGTACGAGCCCAGCGTGCCGCCCGCGACGACCATGCTCACGGTGGCGGTGAGCCTGCCGCCGAAGCGCGCGGTCAGCTGCTGGCTCAGGGGGGCGAAGATGAGCTGTGCGGCGGCGAACGGGATCATCAGGGCTCCGGCCTCCAGCGCGCTGAAGCCCAGCACGATCTGGAGATAGAAGACCAGGAAGAACGTCGCCCCCATCATCGCGAAGAACACCAGGCCGATCATGCCGACCGCGGTGGCGAAGCGGGGGTCACGGAAGTAGGTGACGTCGAAGGCCGGGTGGTCGATGCGCCGCTCGTACCAGACGAAGGCCGCGAGCACGGCGAGGCCCAGGATCGTCGGGCCGAGCACCTGGACGCTGGCCACCGTACCCAGCTCGCCGCCGCGGATGATGCCGTACGTGAGGGCGACGAGACCCACGATGGACAGGATCACACCGCCCGGGTCGAGCCTGGACGGCTTGGGGTCGCGCGACTCGGGCACGACGAACGCGATCAGGGCCATGCTGACCAGCACGATCGGCAGGTTGATCAGGAAGACCGAGCCCCACCAGAAGTTCTCGATGAGCAGGCCGCCGGTGATGGGGCCGATCGCCACGGCCAGGCCCACGCCGCCGGCCCAGATGCCGATCGCCTTGCCGCGCTCCTGCGGCGGGAAGACGTTGGAAATGATCGCCAGGGTGGCCGGCATGATCGCGGCGCCGCCGACGCCCATGAAGGCGCGGGCCACGATGAGCTGCATGGGGTCCTGGGCGTAGGCGCTGGCCAGCGAGGCGAGGCCGAACAGGACCATGCCGGTCATCAGCATCCGCTTGCGTCCGGTCCGGTCGCCGATCACCCCGAAGGTGAACAGCAGGCCGGCGAACACCAGGGTGTAGGAGTTGATCGCCCACTCCAGCTCGCCCTGGGTGGCCCCCAGTCCCTCTCCGGGGTCGGCGATCGTCTTGAGTGCGACGTTGAGGATCGTGTTGTCGAGCACGACCGCCAGGAGGCTGAACACCAGCACTCCGAGAATCTGCCATCGTCTGGGATGGCCGAGTTGCCGTTCCACAGGGGTCCCCGTTTTTCGATACGCTCTAGTTTCGAAACGCTACCGTAGCGGCAGTCGTTCCGATACGCAACAGTATCGTTTCGTATTTACGAGGAGTTAACGTGCCGGCCGGGAACCCCGGCGGATACCGCCGGGGAACGGAACCCGGCCCCGGGCACACGTGACGGCGGCTCCCCGGCGCCCGCCGCGCGGGCGGACTCACGGCGGGAGCGGCGCCGGGCGGACGCCCGGGGAACACCGGACGGACTCCCCGGGAAACACCACGCGAGCCCCGAAGAAACGCCGGGATCAGGCGGCGGCCGGAAGCGTCTCCTCCTCGGGAGCCGCCGTACGCCGCCAGAACGGCAGGGCGAGCAGCACCATCGCCACGCCGACGGCCCCGGCGAAGGCGAAGGCCCAGCCGGGACCGTGACCGTCGATGATCGCGCCGGCGATCGGCGCCGCGACACCGCCCCCGATGAGCAGCGCCGTGCCGTGCAGGCCCATCGCCTCGCCGCGGGCCCCGGCGGGAACCCAGCGGCTCACGGTGTCGACCGTGGACGACAGCGCCGGAGCGCACAGCATGCCGGCCGGCAGCAGGGCGAGGATCAGCCAGTGCCAGTCGCCCCCCACCAGCCCGACGGGGACCGTCAGCAGCCCCATGGCGGCGACCAGGACCAGCGGCGACAGGCCCCGGGGCAGCATGCCGTAGACCAGGCCGCCGAGCAGCGAGTAGGCGCACCACAGGGCGATGGCGAACCCGACCCACGCGGTGTCGCCGGCCTGCTTCATCGTCGCCACCAGGGCGAGCTCGGTGGCCGCCAGCACGAACGTCGCCGCGGCGGTCATGCCGAGCAGGCCGAACAGGGCCGGGGTGAGCCACTGGCGCCAGGAGACCTTCACCGCCGGCTCCTTGAGCTCCGCGGCGGACCGGATGGGCGGGTTCAGCACGAAGAGCGTCGTCCCGGAGGCGACCAGGCCGACCGCCACCAGGCCCATGGTCGGGACGCTGCCGATGAACGTCACCCCGGCGACCGCCAGCGCCGGACCGGCCATGTAGGACAGCTCCACGATCACCGAGTCGAGGGAGAAACCTATCCGGCGCTGCTCGACGGGGACCAGCGCGGCCAGGCACTGCCGGATCACGCTGAACACCGGCAGGCTCAGCAGCCCCGCGGGCACCGCGGCCACCAGCAGCACCGGGAACGGCATCGCCCACGCGGTCGCCCAGAAGGCGAGCTGCGCCAGCGTCGTCACCGCCAGCACCGGTCTCAGGCCGCGCCGGTCGACGACCCGCCCGGCCAGGGGCGAGCCGACGGCCATCCCCGCCGTGGCGGCCGCCGTCACCAGGCCGGCCGCGCCGAAGCCCAGACGGAGCTCCTCCACGACGTGCAACGTCAGCGTGATGGCGACCGCGGTCGACGGGATGCGCGCGAACATGCCCACCAGCAGCAACGACCGCACGCCCGGGATGCCCAGCAGACGACGGTAAGGGTCCAAAGCCATTTTTATTACTTACCTCCGCCAGCATTGTGTCGTATCCCACCGAGGTGCCCGCCACCGGATTACCGCGCGACCCGGGTCTGTTGCACCTGTCGAACGCGTGCCATCATCGGAACCGTCCGGGGACGCCACTGGGGCGCCTCGAGACTTTCCTGGAGGTCCCACATGTCCTCTCCCTCCGTCATCAGCCGGCCCACCACTCTGTACGGCGGCCAGGCCGGTCGAAGGATCACCGTGCGTGACATCGCCGCCGCCAAGGAGCGGGGCGAGAAGTGGCCGATGGTCACCGCGTACGACGCGATGACCGCCCGGGTCTTCGACGAGGCCGGCATTCCGGTCCTGCTCGTCGGCGACTCCGCCGCGATGGTCGTGTACGGGTACGACTCGACGCTCCCGGTGTCGGTGGACGACCTCATGCCGCTGACCGCGGCCGTGGTGCGCGGCTCGTCCCGCGCGATGGTGGTCGCCGACCTGCCGTTCGGCTCCTACCAGTCCTCCCCGCAGCAGGCGCTGGAGACGGCCGCCCGGTTCATGAAGGAGGCCGGGGCACACGCGGTGAAGCTCGAAGGCGGGCGCCGGGTGCTCCCCCAGGTCGAGGCGCTGGTCTCGGCCGGCATCCCGGTGATGGCCCACCTGGGCCTGACGCCCCAGTCGGTCAACGCGCTCGGCGGTTACCGGGTCCAGGGCCGCGGCCAGGCGGGGGACGAGCTGATGGCCGACGCCAAGGACCTGGAGTACGCCGGGGCCTTCTCCGTGGTCCTGGAGTGCGTGCCCACGGAGCTGGCGGAGCGGGTCACCTCCTCGCTGTCCATTCCGACGATCGGTATCGGCGCGGGCCCGGGCACCGACGCCCAGGTCCTGGTCTGGCAGGACCTGATGGGCCTGACCGCCCGTCCCGCCAAGTTCGTCAAGAAGTACTTCGACCTCGCCCAGGAGATGGACCGCGCGGTGCGGGCCTTCGCCGACGAGGTCTCCACGGGGGCCTTCCCGGCCGCCGAGCACAGCTACCGCTGACCACCGCTCCCGCACCGGGCCCGCCCTCCCTGCGGGCCCGGTGCAGGGCGTCCGCGCGGGCCCGGTGCGGGGCGTCCACCGGCTCCGGTCCGGTCCGCCCGCGCGGGCGGGCGGGCGGACCGGATCAGACCAGGGTGGCGGGGTCGGTGTTGGCGCCGCAGACGACCACGGCCACCCGCTCCCCCGGGGCGGGAGTGTAGGCGCCGGTCATCAGGGCCGCGTAGGCGGTGGCCCCGGCGTACTCCGCGGCCACCCGGCAGGTCCGCCACAGCTCGCGCCGCGCCTCGACGATCGCCTCGTCCGGCACCAGGACACTGTGCACGTCCGCGGCGCCGGCGATCTCGTAGGCGATGTCGCCGAGACGGCTGGCGCCCAGCGCGTCGGCCGCCACCCCGCCGACCTCGACCCCGACCGGCCCACCGGCCGCCAGGGCCCGGTGCATGGTGGGGATGAGCTCCGGCTCGACGGCGACCACGCGGGCCCGGCCGGCGACCGCCGCGACGATCCCCGCGATGAGCCCGCCGCCGCCGACGGCGACGAGGACGGTGTCGACCCCGCCGGTCTGCTCCAGCACCTCAAGGCCGACCGTGCCCTGCCCGGCGACGACCTCGGCCTGGTCGTAGGCGTGGACGTCCAGCGCGCCGGTCTCACCCGCGCGCTTGGCGGACGCCTCGTACGCCTCCGCGTAGACGGCGCCGGTCTGGGTGACCACGGCACCCAGCGCGCGCAACCCCTCGACCTTGACCGGGCTGGCGACCGTCGGCACGAAGATCTCGGCCCGGACGCCCAGGCTCCGCGCCACGTACGCCACCGCCAGGCCGTGGTTGCCGCCGCTGGCCGCGATCAGCCCGGTCTCGGGCAGCCGCCCCGCCGACAGTGCCCTGTTGAACCCGCCCCGCGTCTTGAACGACCCGGCGTGCTGGGTCCCCTCCAGTTTCAGGAACAGCCCGGGTGAGACCTCCAGCACCGGCGTCCGCCGGACGCGTCCCGCGATCCGCGCGGCGGCCCGCTCCACGTCCCCGATCGACACACTCACGCGTGTGCCCCTTCCGAACCGGAGAGCGCCTGCTCGAAGTCCGCCCACAGGTCCTCGATGTGCTCGATGCCGACCGCCACCCGGACGGTGCCTTCGGCGATTCCGTGCCGGGCGAGTTCCTCGGCCGACAGCGCGCGGTGGGAGGTGGTCGCCGGATGCAGGATCAGCGTCTCGACCCCGCCCAGGGACGGGGCCAGCAGCGCCAGCCGCACCGAGCTCATGAACCGCTCCCCCGCGGCCCGGCCTCCGGCGAGGTCGAAGGAGAAGACCCCGCCGAAGTCGGGCAGCAGCTTGGCCGCCAGCTCGTAGGAGGGGTGCGACGGCAGGCCGGGCCAGTGCACGGCGGAGACCGCCGGGTGGGCGTCGAGCCGCAGCGCCAGCTCACGGGCGTTGGCACAGTGGCGCTCCATCCGCAGCGGCAGCGTCTGGATGCCGCGCAGGGTGAGCCACGCGGCGAAGGGATCGGCGGTGGCACCCAGTTCGATCGCGAAGGACCACACCCTGCGGTGCAGCTCCTCGTCGGCGAAGACGGCGATCCCGCCGAGCACGTCGGCGTGCCCGCTCAGATACTTGGTCGTGGAGTGGACCACCACGTCGGCGCCGTGCTCCAGCGGGCGGCACAGGATCGGCGAGGCGAAGGTGTTGTCGACCACCGAGACCAGGCCCGCCCTGCGGGCGGCGGCGCACATCCCCGGCAGGTCGGCGACCTGGGTCACCGGGTTGGCGATGGTCTCCAGGTAGACCAGTTTCGTCTCCGGCCGGACCGCGTCGCGCAGCGCGGCGGGGTCGTCCTCGGGGACGTAGGAGACCGAGATCCGGAACCGCTCGGTCAGGTCGTTGATCATCGCGGCGGTGCCGCCGTAGAGTGCCTTCTGCGCGATGAGGTGGTCGCCCGGCTGGAGCAGGCCGAGCAGCACCGAGTTGATGGCGCCCATGCCGGAGCCGGTGGCCACCGCGGCGACCCCGCCCTCGAGCCCGGCGACGGCCTCCTCCAGCGAGCGGACCGTCGGGTTCGAAAGGCGCCCGTAGACGAAGGGCCCGTCGGGACGGCCCATCCCGTCGGCGAAGACGGCCGGGTCGTCGAAGACGAACCCCGAGGTCTGGTAGAGCGGCACCGCGATCGGGCGGCTGCCGTCCAGTGTGGGCTGGGGAAGGTGAACGGTACGGGTCTCCGGATGGTAATCAGTCATGTGTCAAGAATGTCCGGTTAATGGGCTGCTTGTCAGATCCGGCCCGGTGAGACCCGCCTGTCGCGGGCGGACGCCCGGCACATCGTGAATTTCTCACTGTGCCCCGATCGGGCCCGCCGCCAGGATCGGGGGCATGGCAGCGATTCACGTGGACGGGCTCAGGAAGAGCTACGGGGACTTCCCCGCGGTCAGGGGCGTCTCCTTCGAGGTGGCCGAGGGTGAGATCTTCGCCCTGCTCGGACGCAACGGCGCGGGGAAGACCACCACCATGGAGGTGCTTGCGGGCTTCCAGCCGCCCGACGGGGGCACCGTGCGGGTGCTCGGGCTCGACCCCGTCGAGGATCGCGGCGCGCTGCGCGCCCGGACCGGGATCATGCTCCAGGAGGCCGGGTTCTTCCCCGACCTCACGGTGGCGCAGACCGTGGACGCCTGGCGCGACTTCGTCCCCGCCGCCCGGCCCCGGGACGAGGCGCTGGAGCTGGCCGGGCTGGGCGACCGGGCCGGCACCAGGGTCCGCCAGCTCTCCGGCGGCGAGAAACGCCGCCTGGACCTGGCCCTGGCCCTGCTGAGCCGCCCCGACCTGCTGTTCCTGGACGAGCCCACGACGGGCATGGACCCCGAGGCGCGCCGCAACACCTGGGAGGTCATCGGCGACCTGGCCGAGCAGGGCATCACCGTCCTGCTCACCACGCACTACCTGGAGGAGGCCCAGCACCTGGCCTCCACGATGCTGATCATGGACAGGGGTGTCGCGGTCGCCGCCGGCGGCATGGCCGAGACCCTGGCCGCCCGGACCGGCCGGGTCGCCTTCGAACTGCCCGACTCCGTCGCGCCCGGCGACCTCCCGGTGCCCGTCACGGCGATGGAGGGACGCACCGCGGTGTGCCGCGTCCCCGACCCCGACCTCGCCGCGCAGACCCTGCTGAGCTGGGCGGGCGAGCGCGGCCTGCGCCTACGCGGCCTGCAGGTCCGCACGGCGACCCTGGAGGACCTGTTCCTCGACCTCGCCGCGCGCGAGGACGCGAAGGAGGTGGCGTGACCGTGGCCGCACGCGAACTCGCGGCGGTGGGCCGTTTCGGTGCCCGCCTGTACTGGCGCGACAAGGTGGCGCTGAGCACGTCCGTGGCGCTCTCCCTGGGGCTCGGCATCGGGCTCCCGCTGATGATGGACCGCATCCGCCCGGGGCATCCGGAGATGGTCCTCGCCCAGCACCTGGGGGTGCTCGCGATGATCCTCACCATCGCGACGTTCAGCCAGATCGCGGTGACGCTCACCGCCCGGCGCGACCAGCTGCTCCTCAAGCGGATGCGGGCCACCGGGCTGGCCGACCGCGACATCCTCGGCGGGGAGATCGCCAACCTGGTCGTCCAGACGACCCTGCTGACGGGTGTCGTCTCGGTGGCGCTGTACACGCTGACCGGCCTGCGCCCGCCGCGCGACCCGCTGCTGTACCTGACGGCCGTGGTCGCGGGCTGCACGGTGCTGTGCCTGCTCGGCGCCGCGATCACCGTGATCATCCCGCGCACCGAGGTCGCCGCGGTCGTCACCATGCCGTTCTTCCTGCTGTCCGGGCTCGGCGCGGGCGGGTTCGGCCCGATGACGGAACTGCTCCCCGGCTGGGTGAGGTCGGTGCTCGACCTGCTGCCCACCGCGGCGATCGTCGAGGCGTCCCGCGTCGCGTACGCGGCCGGCGGCACCCTCGTGGGCGACCTGCGGGCGGCGGCCGTGCCGGCGCTGACGCTGGCCGTCTGGGCCGTCGCCGCCCTTCTCGTGATCCGGCGCTGGTTTCGCTGGGAAACGCGGAAGCCGTAGGTTCGACGGCATGCGGGTGTCTCCACAGCGGCTGGCCGTCGGCCTGATCGTCCTGATCTCCGTGGGCTTCATGATCTCCCCGGTGGTCCTGATCGCCCGGGGCGGCGGACCGGTCGGGACGGCCATGCTCGCGGTCGCGCTCGTCGCCTTCTTCGTCCCCCACTACCTGCACGTCCGCGCCGCGTTGCGCGGCGCCGAACCGGGCGGCCCCGGGGTGGCGCTCCTGGTGCAGGCCGTGGCCGCCTACGCGCCGATCCCGCTCCTGCCGGACGGGCTCGGCGCGCTGTGGTGGGGTGCGCCGACCATCCTGCTCGGCTCGGTGCTGCTGCGCCTGCGTCCGCCGCTCGCCCTGCCCGTCACGGTGCTGATGGCCGTGCTCCAGTTCGTCGCCGCCGGGGCCGCCGACCCGCGGGGTTTCGACCCGCTGTACGCCCTGCAGGGTGCCACCACGCTCTTCCTGACCGGCTTCGTGATCTACTGCGTGGTCCGGCTGGTGGTCATCGGCCGGGAGCTGGAGCAGGCCAGGATGGAACTGGCCGAGGCGGCGGTGCTGCGCGAGCGGTTACGGATCTCCCGGGACCTGCACGACGGGCTGGGCGGCAGCCTGGCCGCCATCGCCCTCAAGGGCGACCTCGCGCGGCGGCTCGTCGAGCGCGACCCCGGCGCGGCGGAGCACGAGCTCACCGAGCTGGTGCACGTGGCCAGGGACGCCGCGCAGGAGGTGCGGCAGGTCGCCCGGGGCTACCGGACGATGTCGCTGACCGACGAGGTGCAGCGGGCGGTCGCCCTGCTGGAGGCGTCCGGGGTGAGCTGCCAGACCAACCTGGCCGGGCTGGAGGTCCCCCGGGGAGTCGACGAGGCCCTGGCGTGGGCGGTGCGCGAGGGGACCACCAACGTGGTGCGGCACAGCCGCGCGACCACCTGCTCGATCAGCACCTCCGCGCACGGCGGCACCGTGCGGCTGGAGCTGGTCAACGACGGCGCCCCGGAGCCCGGAGCGGACGGCGGGGGGCTGACCGGGCTGCGGGAGCGGGCCGCCGGCCTGGGCGGCTCGGTGAGCGCGGAACGCACCGGGAACGGCGGCTTCCGGCTCGCGGTGGAGGTGCCCGCATGATCAACGTGCTGCTCGCCGAGGACATGCACATGATCCGCGCCGCCCTCGGCGCGCTGCTGAGGCTGGAACGCGACATCGCGGTGGTCGCCGAGGTCACCCGGGGCGACGAGATCGTCCCCGCCGCGCTGCGCTCCCGGCCGGACGTGGCGGTGCTGGACATCGACCTGCCGGGGATCGACGGCATCACCGCCTCGGTGGAGCTGCGCGAGAGGCTGCCCGGCTGCCGGGTCCTGATCCTGACCGCCATGGGGCAGCCCGGCCAGTTGCGCCGGGCGATGGCCTCGGGCATCGAGGCGTTCCTGGTCAAGGACGCCCCGGGTGACCGTCTGGCCGACGCGATCCGGCGCACCGCCCGGGGACTGCGGGTGCTGGACCCCGAACTGGTCGCCGCGGCCGTCGAGTACGGTGCGAGCCCGCTGACGCCCCGCGAGACCACCGTGCTCCGGGAGGCCGCGCGCGGCGCTCCCGCCGAGGAGATCGCCCGGCGGCTCCACCTGTCCGCCGGGACCGTGCGCAACTACCTGACCGGCGCCATCGCCAAGACCGGCGCCCGCAACAAGATCGACGCCGTCCGCATCGCCGAGGACGCCGGCTGGATCTGACGCCCTCCGGCCCCCGGACCGCCGGCCGCGATCGCGGACGCGACGCCGTCGGCTCGCGGGGCACCGTCGGCTCGCGGGGCGTCCGACACGCGGGGCCGGCTCCCGGAGCGTCCGGCACGCGGGAGCGGGGGCGGGCCCGGTACGCCTAGACGTCCGTGACGCGCAGCCCGGCGTGGGCCTTGTAGCGGCGGTTGATCGAGATCAGGTTGGCCGTCAGCGCCTCCACCTGGTGGGCGTTGCGCAGCCGCCCGCCGTACACCCCGCGCACGCCGGCGATCCGGCCGGCCAGCGCCTGCACGAGGTCGGTGGCCTCGCGGTCGTCGCCCAGCACCAGCACGTCGAGGTCGATCTCGGCCACCTCCGGGTCCAGCAGCAGCACGGCCGAGACGTGGTGGAAGGCGGCGACCACGCGGCTGTCCGGCAGGACCGCGGCGGCCTGCTGGGCGGCGCTTCCCTCCTCGACCGGGAGCGCGTAGGCCCCCTGCTTGTCGAAGCCGAGCGGGTTGACGCAGTCGACGACGATCTTCCCGGCCAGCTCGGCCCGCAGGGACTCCAGGGTGGACCGGTGCCCGTCCCACGGGATCGCCACGATCACCACGTCGGCCTCGGCCGCCACGGTCGCGTTGTCCGCGCCGCGCACCGTACCCCCGGCACCCCCGGCACCCCCGGCGCCTCCGGCGCCGCTCTCGGCGCCGATGCCCGCCGCCGCGTCCCGGGCCCGCTCCGCGCTCCGCGAGCCGATCAGCACGGTGTGCCCCGCGAGGGCGAACCGCCGGGCGAGGCCCTTGCCCTGGTCACCGGTCCCGCCCAGGATCCCGATCGTGATGCCGCTCACATCCGGAATGTCAGTGCTCACTCGCCACTCCTCGTCGTCCTCAGCCTGCTCCGATCATGTCAGGCCCCCGTTCGGAGGACCATTCCGGGTCGTCTGGGGCACGATGGAGCCCATGGACACCAGGTCGGTGACACTGCTGCGGGAGATCCTCGACTCGACCGGCTGGGTGGAGCGCACCCGGGAGCTCGGTCTCGCGCTGCGCGCGACGCGCTCGCCCGGGGGGCTGCTGCTGGTCGGCACCCCGCAGGAGGAACCCTGGCACCTGACCGCGCACCTGGGCGACGAGGCCAGGCTCTCCGGGCTGCCGCAACTCGCCCCCACCCTGGTGCGCTGGGCTCCCCCGCCGGGCGCCCCCGCCCACCTGCGCGTCGGGCTGGAGCGGATCGAGGAGGCCGGACGGGGCGAGACGCTGTTCGTGGTGGCGGAGGAACCCGCCCCGCAGACCCTGCTGGAGCGGGTGAGCGACGCCCGCCGCACCGGCGCGACCATCCTGGCCCTGGACGGCGGCGACCCCGAGCTGACGGGTCTGGCGCACGACGCGCTGACGGTCCCCGAACGGGCGCCCTTCTCCTTCGACGGCGCCCAGCACCTGGTGAGCATGGCGGCCGGCGAGGTCGAGCGGCGGCGCGGCCTGCGCGAACGGCTGGCCGCGCTGCTGGAGCGCATCAGCGGTCCCCGGGTCGCCGACTGACGGCAACCGGGACCGCCCTCCCGGCCACGGCGCCGTTCTCAGCGGGCCGCCTTCGCAGTGCCGTCTCCGGAGTGCCGTCTCCGGCGCGCTGCTTCGGGCAGTGCCCCGTCTCCGGCGATGCCGCCTTCAGCGTGCCGTCTTCGGAGTGCTGTCCTCAGCGTGCCGTCCAACGCTCGCCGAGCCGTACGGTCAGCTCGTCGGCCGCCTCCCGGAGCGCGGCGATGACCACCGCCTGCACCGGGTCGGGTTCGCCCGAGCGGGCACGGCCGAGACGGGTCACCGCGTCAAGCCTGCGTGCCCCCACATCGGTGATCCCGGTCACCACGACCTCGCCGTCCGGCACGTCGAGCAAGGCCAGCGACGGCACGATCGCCACCCCGTGCCCCGCCGCGACCAGGGCGAGCGTGGGCGGGAACTCCTGGACGAAGTGCACCCGGCGGGGGGTGAAGCCGTGCAGGGTGGCGAGCCGTTCCATCGCCCGCCCGCACGCCTGGTCGGGCGGGCCGGCCACCCAGGGGGCGTCGGCCAGGTCCGCGACGTCACGCGGGACCTCCGTCCAGCTCGGCGGCACCACGATGCGGTACTCGTCCACGTAGAGGGGGTGCGAGATGATCGACTGCCGCGCCGGAGCGGCCATGTCGGCGTCCTGTTCGGTGAGGGCCAGGTCCACCGTGCCGAGCCGGAGCTCGCGCAGCGCGGGCGAGCCGTAGAGTTCCCGGATGCGCGGCGTGATCTGGGGGTGGCGCTCGGCCATCTTGCCCAGCACCGGCACCAGCAGATGCCGGATGACCGTGGGGAACGCGGCGATCGAGACCGGCCCGGCCAGCCGCTCGGTGAAACCGATGAGCTCTCTTCTGGCCTCGGCCAGCTCCTCGTCGATGCGCTCGGCGTACCCGGCGAGGACCCGGCCCGCCGGGGTGAGCGCGGCCCGGCGCTGCGACCGGTCGATCAGCGCGAGCCCGACCTCCCGTTCCAGGAGCGCGAGCTGCTGGGAGACCGCCGAGGCCGTCAGGTGCAACGCCTCCGCGGCCCGCATCACGCCACCGCGCCGGGCGACCTCGTGGAGCACGCGAAGCCGCCGGGGATCAATGTCCATGCAGGTCAGCTTACGCAGCGATCAAGAGGGCTTGATTTGCGCTTCAGATACGAGGCCGGAAATCATAGGCCCCATGCTCTCCTTCCCCACCGGCGGTTGACCCGGTGTCCTGTCCCGTCTCCCCCATCGGCCGGGCCCGCGCCACGGCCCGTCCCGCAGGAAGGAAGGTGCACCGGTGCGCCGTCTGATCGAGCTGAGCCACCGCATCACCGAAGGCATGGTGACCTACCCGGGCGTCCCCACGCCCAGACTGGGCGTGCACCTGAGCCGGGAGGACTCCCGGGAGGTCTACGCGCCGGGCACCGAGTTCCACATCGGCAGCATCGAACTGGTCGCCAACACCGGCACGTATCTCGACACCCCCCACCACCGCTACCCGGACGGCCCCGACCTGGCCGGGGTGCCGCTGGAGGCGATCGCCGACCTGCCCGGACTGGTCGTACGGGCCGAGGGCCTGCCCTCGGTCGGCCCGGAGCGGTTCGCCGGGCTCGACGTGCGCGGCAGGGCCGTGCTCGTCCACACCGGGTGGGACCGCCACTTCGGCACCGAGGAGTACTTCCACGGCCACCCCTACCTCGAACCGGACGCGGCCCGGTGGCTCGCCGAGCAGGGTGCGGCGCTCGTCGGCATCGACAGCCTCAACATCGACGACACGCCGCCCCGCGGGGAACGTCCCGCTCACACGGTGCTGCTGGGTGCCGGCATCCCGATCGTCGAGCACATGACGGGGCTGGCCGCGTTGCCCGACGAGGGGTTCCGGTTCCATGCCGCCCCGCCGATGGTGGCGGGAATGGGCACCTTCCCCGTCCGCGCGTACGCCGTCGTCGGCGGATAGGGCGGCGGGCGGACGCGACCGGCCCAGGGCGTGGGGCGTGGGGCGGGCGGACGCGGCCCGCCCAGGGCGGCGCGGGAACGCGGCCGGCCCGGGGCTGCACGGGGGCCGGACACCCCGGGCCGACGCGGATTGCGCGAGAGGCCGCGAGCGCCGTCAGTCGTCCTCCTCCCAGGCCCGGTCCTTCTCCGCCCACGCCTCGTTGCGATCCGCCGCGGCCTTCAACGCGTCGGCCGCGGCCGCCCGGGTCTCGTAGGGCCCCATCCGGTCCTTGTTCGGGCAACCCTTCTCCGGCTCGACGGCCATGTGCTTGAGACAGAACCACCATTGATCACTCATGCGGCAATCCTGCCCAGTGAGAAGCGCAACTAGACTGGGGGACCATGACGACACTGCTCCAGCCCGGTCGGATATCGCCCACGCGCAAGGTTCCCGCCCACATCCCGCGGCCGGAGTACGTCGGGAAGAAAACCCCGAAAACCGGTGAGTCCGACGTCAAGACCCCCGAGGTCATCGAGCGGATGCGGGTCGCCGGCCGGATCGCCGCCCAGGCGCTCGAAGAGGTCGGCAAGCACGTGACCCCCGGCGTCACCACCGACGAGCTCGACCGGATCGGCCACGAGTTCCTCTGCGACCACGGGGCCTACCCGAGCACGCTCGGCTACCGGGGATACCCCAAGTCGCTGTGCACCTCGATCAACGAGGTGATCTGCCACGGCATCCCGGACGACACCGTGCTGCGCGACGGCGACATCGTCAACGTCGACATCACCGCCTTCATCGGCGGGGTGCACGGCGACACCGACGCCACCTTCCTGGTCGGCGAGGTGGACGAGGAGTCGCGGCTGCTGGTCGAGCGCACCCGGGAGGCGACCAGCCGTGCCATCAAGGCCGTCGCTCCGGGCCGCCAGCTCAACGTGGTCGGCCGGGTGATCGAGGCCTACGCCAAGCGGTTCGGCTACGGCGTGGTGCGCGACTTCACCGGGCACGGCATCGGCACCACGTTCCACTCCGGCCTGATCGTCCCGCACTACGACGACCCGTCGCTGGCGGTCACCCTGGAGCCGGGTATGACGTTCACCATCGAGCCCATGCTGACGCTCGGCACCATCGAGTACGACATCTGGCCCGACGGCTGGACCGCCGTGACCAAGGACCGCAGCCGGACCGCCCAGTTCGAGCACACCGTGCTGGTGACCGAGACCGGCCACGAGATCCTGACCCTTCCCTGACCCCGGCCACGAGCTCCTACCCCTCCCTGACCTGCGGGAAGGCCCCTTCTCCGACCTGCGGGAAGGTCCCTTCCCTGACCTGCGGGGAGACGCGGGAGTCGCGGTTCGCGCGCTCCGGCCGGGCCCCGGCCGGAGTGTGCCGTGAGGCGTCTAGCGGCGGCGGGGCACCACTCCGGTGACGGTGGTGCCCTCACCGGGCACACCGCTGACGCTGAGTGAACCTCCCAGCTCCGCGAAGCGGGACTGCATGGCGGTGACGCCCCGGCCCTGGGCCACACCGAGAAAACCGACGCCGTTGTCGCTGACCGTCATGCGCAGACCGCCGCGGCCGATGGTGACGGCGACGGACACGACACGTGCCCGGCTGTGCCGTTCGATGTTGGCGAGCGCCTCTTCGAGAACGGCCAGGACGGCCTTTGCGATCTTGGGTGGAGCGTCCTGGCCCGGCCGTGCCCAGATCTCGACCGCGATGCCGGTCCGCTCGGACCACTCGGCCAGGCGCTCTTCCAGGGCCTGGGCCAGGCTCAGGCTCCGGCCGTCACGTATGCGCAGTTCCTCGGACACCGCTCAACCTTCCTGATGCACATGACAACCACACCTGCCCCGGGCTGCTTGGGTGGCTGGGTATGGCGCGCGGCGTCGAAGCGCGCGCCGAGGCGGGCACGGGCCCCCTGCCCACCAGGCTACCGGGACGCCGCAGTGGTGGCCGTGAGACACGGAGCGGTAGCCGTCCGGCTATCGTCCGCTGTCTCGCTTGTTGAGTTTGGCCAAGTAGTCATTATAGGCGTCGAGCTGGGCATCGCCGGTTCCCCCGTCACGGGCCGCGGCGGCGTCGGCCCGGCGGTCGGCACGCCGCGCTCTGCGGTCGTCGTCACGCCACCACTGGAAGGCAAGCGCGATGAGCACCACCAGTGTCGGGATCTCACCGAAGCCCCAGGCGATGGCGCCGCCGGTCTGCTGGTCGGAGATCGCGGAGGCGCCCCAGGTGCGGCCCAGTTGGTCGTACCAGTCGGCGGCGAGCACGGCGGTCATGCTCATCAACGCGATGCCGAAGAACGCGTGGAAGGGCATCGTCACGAACAGCAGGACCAGCCTGGCCACGTGCGGCAGCTTGTGGGGAGCGGGGTCTATACCGATGATCACCCAGAAGAACAGAGAACCGCTCACCAGGAAGTGCACCGTCATGGCGATGTGCCCGAGGTGCTCCTCCATCGCCGCGGCGAACAACGGGGTGAAGTAGAGCGCGTACGTGGAGACGATGAAGATCGCGGTGGCGATGGCCGGGTGGGTGATGAAGCGTACGTACCGGCTGTGCAGGATCGTCGTCAGCCATTCGCGGGGCCCGCGGTCGCCGCGGCGGACGGCGGGCTTGAGGGCACGCAGGGCCAGGGTGACGGGCGCGCCGAGCACCAGGAAGATCGGAACCATCATGGACAGCGTCATGTGCTCGGCCATGTGCGCGCTGAACAGCACCTTCGCGTACCGGGCGACGCCGCTCTGGGTGGCGACCAGCAGGATCAGCACGCCGGTGAACCAGGCGGCGGTGCGGCCCGCGGGCCAGGAGTCGCCGCGCCGTCTGAGGCGTACGACACCGGCGAGGTAGAAGCCGCCGAGCAGGGCGATCAGCGTGCCGGAGAACAGGTCGAACCACCACAGCGAGACCAGGTTGCCCAGAGAGATCTCCGGCGGCATGGTGTAGCCGAGCAGTTCGAAGGCCCGATCGACCGGCAGCACCGCCGGCGGCGGCGCGGTCCGGGAGAGGGCGACCGCCAGCCCGATGGCCGCGAACATGACGACGAGCTCACCGGTGGCGAAGCGGACGAACGCGCCGGCACCACCGGCGGCGAGCAGCGGCATGGTGCGCCTGCGATGCCACCAGCCGGCCGCGCCGAGCAGCGCGAACGCGGCGGTCTTGGCCAGCAGCAGCAGGCCGTAGGCAGAGGTGAAGAGCTCGGAGACCGAGGTGAGCCGGGCCATGACGCTGAACAGGCCGGACAGCCCCACCCCGGCGAAGCACCACAGGGCCGCCGAGGAGAAACGGGCGGCGGCGACCTCCAGGTGCGGTCGGCGGCCCAGCGCGTGCGCGCAGAGCACCGCGAGCCCGCCCACCCACAGCGCGAGGACCACCAGGTGGACGGCGACGCCGGTGGTGGCCAGGTCGTGGTTGGGCGAGGAGGAGGAGTGGCCGGTCAGCGCCGGAGGGAGCAGGGTGACCAGGGCGAGGACCAGCAGCCCGGCGGCCGAACCGGCGGTGATCGCCCCGCGGGCGAACAGCGCGATGGCCACCGCGAACAGCACGACCAACGTGAGGGCGATGCCCTGGGAGACCTGGCTGGCGTAGCTGGTCAGCTCGTTGCCGGCGAGCACGTCGGCGACCGGCAGTCCGAGCGCGTCGGAGAGGCTGAAGATCAGCGTCGCGGCGGCGGCCCCGGCCCACCCGAGGGCGAACCAGGAGGCCGCCTTGACGTAGCCGAGGGCCGGCTTGCCCAGCAGGCCCTTGTCGTTGGGGAGCAGGAAGGCGGCGGTGAGCAGCACACCGACGGTGAGCACGCCCGCGACGTCCATCGCGAGCTTCGACAGCGGCAGCCCCCAGCGGGTGATCACTCCCTGGTCGGGCAGGCCGGGGATGATGCGCGGGTTGGCCGCGCCACCGGCGACCATGGCGATCACCAGCGCGCCGACCGCCGCGGCCCCGCCGGCCAGCGCGAGCCGGACCGGGCGGCCGTCGCCGCGCTCCTCGGCCGGCGCGGGCCGCGCGGTCCTGGTCATGGCCGCTTCTTGTTGCGCATGCTGAGGAACAGCCCGATGCCGACGCCGGTCAGGCCGCCGACGACGACCCAGGCCCAGGCGGGGACGCCGCCGGAGGAGCCGGGTTCGTCCGCGGCGCGGGCCGCGGGTGCCGGACTGATCGCCGCGTCCGGGGTGCCCCCGGCCGGACCGGTGGCCGCGGGGCTCTCCGCCGGGCCGGCGGCCGGGCTCTGGGCGGGCGGCGCGGACACGCTCCCGGCGGCCTCCGGCGAGGACGGGGACGGGGTGGCCTCGGCGGAACCCTTCAGCGTGAAGGGGATCTCACCCTCGATCGGGTGGCCGTCGGAGGAGACCACCCGGTAGGCGATGACGTACTCGCCGGGCGGGAGGCCCTCGCGCACCTTCTGCACCACCACCGGGCCGTCGGTGGTCGCCTTGCCCTCCTGCCAGGAGTCGTCTCCGGAACGGACGACCACGGCGGGGAAGCGCACCGAGGCGGTGAACGTCAGCTTCACCTCGCTCAGGCTCTCGACCTCGGTGCCCTTGGCCGGATCGCTGCTCTTGAGCCGGTCGTGGGCGAGGGCCGGCGAGGCGAAGGCCGTGCCGAGGACGAAGGCGGCGAGAAGCGCGAGGATGACCGCGACTGGGGAAGTCTTCATGGCAACCACAAGGCTACCGACGCCCTCACCCGGTCTCGACCTCCCCGTCCCGGTCCGTGTCGGCCTACAGCCCGACGCAGGCCAGCGCCTGCTTGTAGGCGTCGACGCTGCGGTCTCGCTCCTCGATGCGCTCCAGGACGCGGGCGGCGGTCAGCCACAGGTGGGCGGTGTTCCGGGTGGCCGGTGCCTGCGCCAGGAACTCCACCCCGATCAGGATCTCCCGGAAGGCCGGCTCCCGCATGCCGAGTTCGGCCAGCGCCTCGCCGAACAGGAGGCGGGCCTCCGTCTGCAGAGCCTTCGGCATCCCGTCGAGCAGATCACAGACCGTCCGGACGTGCTCGGCGGCTCGATCGGGCCGGGCGAGCAGCAACTCCGCGCGGGCGAGGTTCATCGCGCAGCGCATCTTGTCCATCGGGTTGGCCGAACTCTCCGACAGCTCCGTCTCCACCTTCACCAGCACGTCGCGCCACGCTTCGGCCTCCATGGGCCGCACGGTCAGCATGACCTGGGCGTAGTCACCGCGCAGCCGGGCCAGCCGACGCGGATCGCCGTGCTCGGACTGTATGGCCATGGCCCGCTCGACGTGCGTGACCGCCTCCTCGGCGAGGCCGCTCTCGACGGCGACGATCGCGGCTCCCCAGTGCGCCAGGGTGCGCGACAGCGGCGATCCGAGCATCTCGGCGGCGTCCAGCAGCTCCGCGGAGAACTGACGGGCCCGCAGCAGGTCACCGCGGCCGACGTAGGCGATGAGAAGCTGGCTGCCCAGCCTCATCAGGCCGTCGGTCCAGGCCGGCCGAACCGCCTCACCGAGGATCCGCTCGGGGACTCGCACCGCCTGGGACAGGTCTCCTCGCTCCCGGTGACACCGTGAGAGCGCGACGGCGACCGCGATGTGGCGCTCGGAGGACATCGTCCCCGTGTCGTTCTCGTGCAGCCGGTCGAGCAGGGCGATCGCCTGCTCCAGGTCGCCGCAGGCCTCGGTCGCGAGGGCCAGGCCGTACTCGGCGTCCTGCCGCAGCTGGGGCAGGCCGGCCAGGGAGTCGTCGGCGAGAAGCTCGGCGTAGCGCGTGCGGGCTTCGGCGACCTCGCCGTTCTCCATGGCGAGCCGCGCGTAACCGAGCGCGAGCTCGATCTCCTGCATCTGCTCGGCCGTCACACCGTTGACCAGATAGGTGAGGGAACAGTCGAGCTTCTCGGCCAGCAGCTCCAGCACGGCCGGCGTCGGAGTACGCTTACCGCTCTCGATAAGGGATACGTAACTATCAGAAAGTTCGGGGTGAGCGAGCTGCGCCTGAGAAAGACCGCGCTGACGACGAACGATCTTGATGCGCTGCCCGACCAAGTCTTGACCAGTCACGTTACCCCTTGAAAGATATCATTTGAACAGCAGAACCCACGACAGGAGTCTCCCCGTGCGCCGACGTCTTGCCTTGTCTGCCCTCTCCGCGCTATTTGCGGCCTCTTTTGCCATCACTGGCAATGTTACGACCGCGAGTGCTGATTCGTCTGCCCCTCCGAAAGACCCCGGTGAGTACTCTTTGCACTGGGAGAACGAGATCAACCTGGGCTGGAACGGCCCGGACTGATCGACGACTCAGCTTGCCCATAGAACACAGGAGCGGACAAGACCCTGTTCATACACCGGTACGGAAGGCTTCCACCGGTGACCGCTCCACGAGGCGGAGCCGGTGCGCGCCACGCGGGCACCGGCGCATGGGCGTTCGGCTCGGGCGCCGCACGAGACATGCTCCGCGAACGCGCCGAACGTCCACGCCCGTCCCGATGACACCGGAGTCGTGACGCCGGACGCGGACGGCGGACGCAGGCCGGAGCGACGGGGTCGGCGGCCAGGCCGCCCGGGTCGACCCCGCGCGAGGTGCCCCTCGGGCCTGGCGGCATCCGTGGGCGTCTCCGGATGATCTTTAGAGGCGCCCGCGAGAGGGACGGCGGGAACTCCCCGACAATCCGTAAAACACGCGAACAGCCACCACATACTGCTTCTTCGTGTGGGAACACAGATGCCCGGCACATCACCACGCGTCCGGGGCTACAGGACGGTGGAGGGCATGGCCGTTTTCTCCAGTCTCTCCTGCGATGGAAGAGGGATCTCGGGCCCGGCGCGACGTCGAAAGCCATGCTCGCCCACGAGAGGCGACATATCTGCACTCCTGCCGGGTTCGGGGGGCGATGTCGTGCTCTTTCACCCCGTCACCGTCCCGCCGGACGCGCGGTTGACGATCGTCACCGGCTCACCGTCCGAATTCGCCGGTTCCCTGAATGCGGCGGAACCGAGAGCCGGGCCGCCGATCTCCGAGAACCTCCTGATCACCGACGACCGCATCGCGGCGGCAGGCCGTGTGTCACGGGTCGTGCGCCGCCACACGGCCGGCACGGTGGAGCACGTCGGAGCGCGTCGGGACGCGGAGTGGGTTCCGGGCGGGCATTCGGGCCGCGACGGCGGGAATAACATGACCGGCCCGGAACCGGCTCCCGGCGGATCGGCTCATCCCGAGTCGCTTTTCCGATGTCCGACGAACGTCAACGGGAAATCTCCGTCACCGAAATCGCGGCAAAGACTCGCCGTCTCCGGAACACCGGCCGACGGCACTGAACAAAAAATCGGGAAAGCCGTCCCCGAATAATCGGACAGGTCGATTCTCGACGACTTCGCTGCGCCGTTCCCGCCCGCGCGCGGAGGCCCTATGGATGAGACCGGAACAACCGTCGCGGTGAGCACCGGATTCCATGGAGAAGATTTACACGTCGGCGTCCCGGGGCCGGTGCGCGGCCGCCCGGGCGACGGGGGACGAGGAGCCGAGAGGGACGAGGAGCCGAGGGCCCGCTGCCCGCGGAGGAGATGGCCATCCCCGCCGCCCGGCCGGGGCGTGCGGGATCTCCCCGGTGGAGGTGCGCGTCCGCAACGCGGTCTCACAGGGGTCCGCGCCGATCACCGGACAGGTGATCGACTCCCCCGCGCCGCTGGCCGAGATGCTGCGCGAACTCGCCACCCTGCCGCCGGACGACCCGACCCGCACGCCCCGTACGGCCTGCGCGGCGCGGGTGAAACCTCGACGCTGTCGTCGCCCCCGGCCGTGGCCACGGCGGTCCGGAACGCCACCGGCCTGCCGCTGACCCGCGTGCCGATCCGCCCCCATGACATCGCGTTGAAGGGGTAGGAACCGTCCATCCCCCTTGTCGGAAAGGGGGAGCCGTGGATCGGTTCTTCGAGCTGTCGGCGCGGGGGACGACGATCGGCCGCGAGGTGCGCGGCGGAATCACCACCTTCATGGCGATGGCCTACATCATCCTGCTGAACCCGATCATCCTGGGCGGGGCGGCCGACGTCACCGGGGCGAAGCTGTCGATCCCCCAGCTGACCACGTCGACCATCCTCGCGGCGGCGCTGAGCACGCTGCTGATCGGCCTGGTGGGAAACGCGCCGTTCGGGGTCGCGGCGGGGCTGGGGCTGAACGCGGTGGTCGCCTACCAGGCCGCACCCTACATGACCTGGGCACAGGCGATGGGCCTGGTCGTGCTGGAAGGGCTGATCATCGTGTTGCTGGCCGTCTCCGGACTGCGGCAGATCATCATGAACTCCATCCCGCTGGCGCTCAAGCACGCCATCAGCGTGGGGATCGGCCTGTTCATCACGCTGATCGGGCTGGTGGACGCCGGTTTCGTCGGGCGGGGCACCGGCTCGCCCGTGCAGCTCGGCGCCACCGGGCACCTGACGGGCTGGCCGGTGACGTTGTTCTGTGTGGGCCTGCTGCTGATGGTCGTCCTGTACGTGCGCAGGGTCCGGGGAGCGATCCTGATCGGCATCGTGGCGACCGCGGTGCTGGCGGTGCTGGTCAACACGGTCTTCACCATCCCCCCGGAGAGGTGGGGGGTCGTGGTGCCCCGGGTGCCCGAGGCCGTCGTCGGGGCACCGGACTTCGGGCTGGTCGGCCAGGTGGACGTGTTCGGCGGGTTCACCCGCGCAGGGGCGATCACCGCGACGGTCGTGCTGTTCACCCTGGTGTTGTCGGGGTTCTTCGACGCGATGGGCACCATCATCGGGGTCAGCGACGAGGCGGGCCTGGTGGACGAGGAAGGCCGGGTGCCCCGGCTGGGGGCCATCCTGACGGTGGACGGCGTGGCCGGAGCCCTGGGCGGGGTCACCAGTTCCTCGGCCAACACGGTGTTCGTGGAGTCGGCGGCCGGGGTCGGCGAGGGGGCCAGGACCGGCCTGGCCGCCGTCGTCACCGGCACGGTGTTCGCGCTGACGCTGCTGTTCACGCCGATCGCCACGGTCGTCCCTGCCGCCGCGGCGGCCCCCGCGCTGGTGCTGGTGGGTGCGCTGATGATGACGCAGGTCAAGAACATCCCCTGGGACGACCTGGCCATCGCGGTCCCGGCGTTCCTGACGATCGCCCTGATGCCGTTCACCTACAGCATCACCAACGGCGTGGGCGCCGGGGTGATCGCCTACACCGTCGTCCAGGCGGCGCTGGGACGGGTCCGGCGGATTCCCTGGCTGCTCTGGGCGGTCACGGCGATCTTCATTCTGTACTTCGCCGTCGAGGCCGTCAGAGCGCTGTTCGCCTGAGCCGGCCGGGAGGTGCGGATCCGCCTCACCGTGATCACAGCGCGCCGGGGAGCGGAGCCGGGGCGGACGCGGAGGCGTCACTTGTCGCAGGTATCCCCGTCCTTGTCGGCGTCGATGTACCAGGCGTACTCCGGGTGGGTTTCCCGGTAGTAGGGGCCGTAGCCGTTCTTGATGGCGGCCCTGCAAGTGCGGTACCTGGGGTCGAGGTCACCCGAGGCCGGGGCGATCGGCGCGTCGGGATCGGCGTTCGACCGCCCGCCGGAGGTGGGCTGTGCACCGGCACCGCTCTGAGCGCCGGTAGCCGGTTGGGTGCCGGTGCCGGGCTGAGTGCCCGTGCTGGGTTGAGTGCCCGTACCCGGTTGAGTGCCCGTACCCGGCTGAGTACCCGTACCCGGTTGAGTACCCGTACCCGGCTGAGTACCCGTACCCGGTTGAGTACCCGTACCCGGCTGAGTACCCGTACCCGGTTGAGTACCCGTACCCGGCTGAGTACCCGTACCCGGCTGAGTACCCGTACCAGGCTGGGTACCGGTGCCCGGCTGGGCCGGGTCCGAGGGGGTGAAGATCGAGGAGTTCGGCTGCGGCCCGGCCGGCGGTGTGCTCGCGGTGCCGCTCGGGGGAAGCAGACGGGCGACCATGGCGTCCGCCTGCTCCTTGGTCAGGGCTCCCGCGATGCTGAGGCTGTCGTCGGTGATCGCCTGGGCGACCCGCGGGGCGGCCACCACCTTCTGCCCGACGACGATGGCGATCTGCTGCCGGACGGGGATCTCCTGCTTGACGATCTCCTGGGTCAGGTCGCTGATCTGCTCGCGGAACACCGGGGCGAAGGCGATCCTGACCGAGTACGCGCCGCTCTTCTCCTGGACGGCCTCGATCTTCCGTACGGCGTTCACGGTGACCCCGGCGTCCACCGTGTAGCAGGTCTGCCCCGGGTCGTCGGGGTAGGTGTCGGGAGCCGTGCAGGGTCCGGCCTTCGCCTCGAGGACCGGGGCGAAGTGGATGGGGGTCGCCAGAGCCATGGGGAGCTTGCCGCCGAGGGGCATGTCGGGGTTGCGGGTCATGAGCACCGCGATGGTGCCGAGCACGCCGGTGACGAGCACGACGACCACCAGGGCGGTCACCAGGATCGCGGTGGTGGCCCGGCTCGCCTGGGGAGGGCCCGGCACCGCCGGGGTGCCGCTCTTCGTCGTCTTGCGCCGCCGCCCACCGGACCGCCGCCCGCCTGGGGCGCCCGGCGCCTGACCGCCAGGTGCTCCGGGGACCTGACCGCCAGGGACGCCCGGCGCCTGACCGCCGGCCGCTCCGGGACTCCCAGCCCCGTCGGCCGCTCCGGACCCACCGGGAATCCCGGGCCCGCCGGGAGTTCCGTACCCGGCGGGACCCCCTGCTCCGGGTCCCCCCGGCGCGCCGGCTCCGGCCACGCCGGAAGCATCGGTGCCGGATACGCCGGACCTCCCGGGTTCACCGGGTCCGCCGGGCGTGCCCACGCCGGACTCGGTAGGACCGGATCCGCCGGGCCCCGGACCCGCGGGACCGGAGGGGTGGGCATGGCCTGGCGCGGCCAGGACGGGCGAGCCGTGCGCCGGGTCGGAGTGACCGCGGGTACGCGGATCTGAGGCGGGCCCCGGCGCACCGGCGAACGGGTCGAACGACCCGGCCTGAGGCCCCTGAGGCCCGGAGGACCCGCCCGGACCCGCGTGCTTGCCCATCGTCACATCCCCGCAATGCTCACACTCGCTCGCGGCGAGCCTACCGATCACCGCAAGGAGCCGGTAACCGGAAAGTCAAGAGCGGCCCGGAAAGCCGGCTTCGCGAAAGCTCTGACATGCTGTCATCAACCTCGACCGATTCATGGCACCTTGTGCGTGGTGACCGCCTTCCTGGGAACGCACAGTGAGAGGAGAACAGGCACGACCCCTGGAGGAGCCGTGAAGATCGCAGTTCCCCGCGAGGTCAAGAACCACGAGTACCGCGTGGCTCTCACCCCCGCCGGAGCCCATGAGTTCGTCAGGAACGGTCATCAGGTCTTCGTCGAGAAGGACGCCGGGGTGGGGTCGTCGATCCCCGACGCCGACTTCGAGAGCGTGGGGGCCGTCATCCTCGACTCCGCCGACGACGTGTGGGCCGAGGGCGACCTGGTCCTGAAGGTCAAGGAGCCGGTCGCCGAGGAGTACCACCGGATGCGCAAGGGGCAGGTGCTCTTCACCTACCTGCACCTGGCCGCGTCACGGGCGTGCACCGAGGCCATGCTCGGGTCCGGTGTCACCGGCATCGCCTACGAGACGGTGCAGAGCCCCAACGGCTTCCTGCCGCTGCTGGCCCCGATGTCCGAGGTGGCGGGACGGCTCGCGCCGCAGGTCGGCGCGTACCACCTGATGCGCCAGGGCGGCGGGCGTGGCGTGCTGATGGGCGGCGTGTCCGGTGTCCACGCGGCCAACGTGGTCGTGATCGGCGCCGGGGTCTCCGGTATGAACGCGGCCGTCATCGCCCTGGGCATGCAGGCGGAGGTGCTGCTGCTCGACCGCAACATCGACCGGCTCCGCCAGGCGGACGTGATCTACCAGGGCCACTGCAAGACCGTCGCCTCGAACACGTACGAGATCGAGCGGGCGGTACTGGCCGCGGACCTGGTCATCGGCGCGGTGCTCGTGCCGGGTGCGAAGGCGCCCAAGCTGGTCAGCAACGAACTGGTCTCGCGGATGAAGCCCGGCTCGGTGCTGGTGGACATCTCCATCGACCAGGGAGGCTGCTTCGAGGACTCCCGGCCCACCACCCACGACGACCCGATCTACCGGGTGCACGACTCGGTGTTCTACTGCGTGGCCAACATGCCCGGCGCGGTCCCGCACACCTCGACGTACGCGCTGACCAACGTGACCGTCCCCTACGCCCTGGCGATCGCCGACCTGGGGTGGCGGGAGGCGCTGCGGGGCGACCCGGCGCTGGCCCTGGGCCTGAACACGCACGAGGGGCACCTGACCAACCTTCCCGTGGCCGAGGCCCACGGGCTGGAGGCGGTGCCCCTGGAGAGTGCGCTGACCTGACGCCTCAGGGCGCCGGGGTGCCGCTGGGCGAGGCGGAGGGCGCCGGGGACCCGGGCATCGTCTCGGGGGCGGCGCTCCCGCTCTGGCTGGGCGACGCGCTCGGCGTGGCCGTCGGGATCGGGGCCTCGGCGGTGGTGGTGCCCACCGCGCCGTCGCAGGAGGCTCCCAGTTCGGGGGTGTCGGGCCCGTTCTTGTACTTGGCGATGAACTTGGGCAGGCGCGGGTCGTCGGCCTTGTCGAACGTGAGCTGCCTGTTCCAGGAGCTGGCGACGATCTTGGCGGGCAGCCCCGGGTACGGGCTCAGCAGCATGTAGTCGGAGGAGGCCAGCTTCTTGAGCCGGTCGACCTCCGCCGTGGGCAGGTCGGGCCGGTAGGTGATCCACACGGCGCCGTGCTCCAGCGAGTGGACGGCGTTCTCGTTGTTGATCGGCTGGTCGTAGACGCCGCAGTTCTGCCAGGACGGGTGGTGCTCGCCGCCGACCGGCGGGTTCTCCTTGTAGGAGACCTTCGTCAGCACGTGCTGGGCCGCGGGGTAGTTCGCGCTGGTGACGCCGTCGAGAGAGTTCGTCGCCCGATCATTGACCAGATAGAAGCCGACGACGCCGACGAGCAGCACGATGACGGCGCCGCCGACGCCCCACATCAGGAACGCGGCCCGGCGCTCCTTGCGCTTCTGCTCCGCGCGCATCCGAGCGAGATGATCACGCCTCGCCTGCGCCTTCTCCTTCATCTGCCCTCCAGCCAGCGAATATCTCCGGGTCACCCTATGCCCTATGGGCGTATGCGGAGAATAAGCCGTTGATGAACTGTGATAGCCCAACGTTTCCTGACAGTGGGTACTCTGGGCTGCGATGGAAACCGCCGTCGAAGATCCCCCCAAGCCCCGGCGTGGCCCGGCGCTCGGCGTGCTGCTGGGCTGCCTCGTCCTGGCCGGTGCGCTGCTGCTGCTGGTCGTCGGCAGGACGACGGCTCCGACCGACGCCTCGCCCGAGGCGGGTTTCGCGCGTGACATGGCCGTCCACCACGCCCAGGCCGTCCAGATGTCCTTCATCGCCAGAGACGGGAGCGAAGACGAGGCGCTGCGCACGCTGACCTACGACATCATCGTCACGCAGACGGCCCAGCGCGGGATCTTCATGGGCTGGCTCCAGCAGTGGGGGCTGAACCAGTCGACGGAGCGGCCGCCCATGGCGTGGATGGCCGGTCACGGCCACTCCTCTCCGGCGGCACCAGGGGCCCCCGCCACGATGCCCGGCATGGCCAGCGGGGACGAGCTCGGAGAGCTCACCAGGGCCGCGGGCAAGGACCAGGAGATCCTCTTCCTGCAGCTCATGATCCGTCACCATGAGGGCGGCGTGCAGATGGCACAGTCCCTGCTGAAACTGTCCGACCGCGAGGAGGTGGCCACCATGGCCAGGAACATCGTCAACGGTCAGGCAGGAGAGATCGCCCTGATGACCGACATGTTGCGGCAGCGCGGCGGGCAGCCGCTGCCCTCCATCCTCTGACCTCGACGTCCTCTGATCACGACATTCTCTGATCAGGACATTCTCTGACCACGACACTCTCTGACCACGACCGACAACGACCGACAGCCGGCTACGGCGCGTCCCCGCACGACCGGTTCCCTGCCGGGACAGCGTGGGGCCGGCCTGGCCGAAGGAAGAGGAATGGTGCACGACGAGCCGGAGAACCGGCTGGAGGTGAGCATCTCCGCCGAAGTAGAGATGGGGCAGTACGCAAACTTCGCCTCGGTGTGGCACACCGAGGATGGCTTCGTCCTCGACTTCGCGGTGATCACCAGGCCGCCCCAGCTGGCCAACGACCCGTCCTCCGGGCAGCACTTCGTCAGTGTGCCGACCCGGATCGTCAGCCGGATCCGCATCCCCCCGAGCCAGGTGTTCGAGCTGATGAAGGCCCTCGAACAGCAGCTCACCGCGTACGAGAAGGAGACCGGCCGCAAGAACTGACCCCGGCCGGTCCCCCCGCCGCCTTCCCGCCTCCCGCCACGGCCGGGCCGTCCCGCCGTCCTCGGGCCGCCCCGCCGCACCTCCACCCGGCAGCACGGCCGGGCCGCCCCGTCGCGCCTCCGGCCGCCCGGACCGTGGCGGCTCACCTCTTCACGGCAGGCCGATCGCTCTCTTGGCCGCGGTCAGCAGGCCGGAGGTGCGCTCGGCCGCCCGAGCCGCCCCGGCCGCGAGGAGGCGCGACAGCTCGCCCTGGTCCGCCGAGAGCTCGGCGTACCGTTCCCGGACGGGCCGCAGCGTCTCCACCACCGCCTCCGCCGTCGCGCGCTTGAGCGCGCCGTAGGTGTCGTACCCGAGCGACCCCACCGGCTTCCCGGTGCAGGCCGCCAGCACGGTGAGCAGGTTGGACACCCCCGGCTTGCCCTCGGGGTCGTGGCGCACCTCGGCCTCCGAGTCCGTCAGCGCGCGCATGACCTTCCGGTGGACGTCGGCGGGCGGGTCGAGCAGGTAGACCGTCCCGGCATCCGACCCGTCCGACTTGCCCATCTTCGAGGTGGGCTCGGTCAGGTCCATGACCCGGGCGGCCAACGGCGGGTGCACCGCCTCCGGCACGGTGAAGGTCTCACCGTAGAGGCGGTTGAACCGCAGCGCCAGGTCTCTGGTCAGCTCGACGTGCTGGCGTTGGTCCTCCCCCACCGGCACGAGGTCGGCCCGGTGCAGCAGGATGTCGGCGGCCATCAGCGCGGGGTAGGTGAGCAGCGAGAGCCGCACCTCCTCCTGCCGCGCCGATTTCTCCCTGAACTGGATCATCCGCCGCATCTCCCCGAAGTGGGCGGTGCTCTCCAGCAGGTACGCCAGCTCGGTGTGCGCGGGCACCTGCGACTGGACGTACAGCAGGGAACGGTCGAGCCCGCAGGCGAGCAGCAGGGCCGCCGCCTCGCGGGTGCGGACGCGCAGCCGCTCCGGATCATGCTTGATCGTCAGAGCGTGCAGGTCGGCGACGGCGTAGACGCAGTCGGCCTCGTCCTGGAGCCGGACGGCGGGCATGATCGCACCCAGCAGGTTGCCGAGCGTCAGGCGGCCGGTCGGCTTGAACGCCGAGAAGACACGCTTGGTCATGGTCACTCCTCAGGGAAGAGGGACCGCCCCGCACCGGCGGCAGGGAAAACGAGAACGACCGCCGGTGAACGGCGGTCGTTTCGGTGCGCAGTCGGGGACTGGCTAGCGGACCCGCCGGAAGGCGGCCCGCCACAGACCCAGACTGTGCTTGTTCATGAGATCGAGGATAGCTCCTCCGCCACGGCGGCGGCGAACGCGTCCACGTCGGCCTCGGTGGTGTCGAACGCGGCCATCCAGCGGACCTCGCCGACGGCCTCGTTCCAGGTGTAGAAGCGGAAGCGCTTCTGCAGGCGCTCGGTGACGTCCCGGGGCAGGATCGCGAAGACCGCGTTGGCCTCCACCGGGCGGGTGATCTCCACACCGGGGATGTCGCGCACCGCGTCGGCGAGCCGCCGGGCCATGGCGTTGGCCTGGCGGGCGTTGCGCAGCCACAGGTCCCCGGCGAGCAGCGCCTCGAACTGCACCGAGACGAACCGCATCTTGGAAGCCAGCTGCATGGCGGTCTTGCGCAGGTAGCGCAGGCCGCGGACGGCGTCGGGGTTGAGCACCACGACCGCCTCCCCGAACATCAGACCGGCCTTCGTGCCGCCGAAGGACAGCACGTCCACGCCCGCGTCCGTGGTGAACGCGCGCAGCGGCACGTCCAGCGCCGCGGCGGCGTTGGTGGCGCGGGCGCCGTCGAGGTGGACGGTCATGCCCAGCCCGTGGGCGTGGTCGCAGATCGCCCTGATCTCCTCGGGCGTGTAGAGCGTGCCCAGCTCGGTGCTCTGGGTGATCGAGACCACCTTGGGCTGTGCCCGGTGCTCGTCGCCGAAGCCCCATGCCTGCCGGTCGATCAGCTCGGGGGTGAGCTTGCCGTCCGGGGTGGGCACCGTGAACAGCTTGAGCCCCCCGGACCGCTCCGGCGCGCCGCCCTCGTCGGTGTGGACGTGGGCCGACTCGGCGCACACCACCGCCTCCCAGTGGGCGGTCATCGAACGGAGCGCGACCACGTTGGCACCGGTGCCGTTGAACACGGGCCACGCCTCGGCGGTGGGCCCGAAGTGCTCCTGGAAGATCTTCTGCAGCGCCTCGGTGTAGACGTCGTCGCCATAGGCGGTCTGGTGGCCGCCGTTGGCGAGCGCGATCGCCTGGAGGATCTCGGGGTGCACCCCGGCGTAGTTGTCGCTGGCGAAGCCCTTCACCAGCGGGTCGTGCCTGCGGATCGCGTCCGTCACGTCGTCTCTCCTCGTCCGGCGGCCGGGTGCCCGCACCCGGCCGCCGTCGTGCTCGTCGTGCTCGTCGTGCTCGTGTGCTGTGCGTGGTGCCCGCCGGGTCAGCCGGTGAGGTCCACCCGGGTGCCGTTGGCGTCGGTGTCCCACAGGCGCTCGACGGCCACGGCGAGGTCGTCGACGTCGGTGAACCCGGGGAAGGTCTTCTCCGGGGCGGCCGCGCGCATGCCGTCGTGCACCAGCGCCTTGACGACCAGGATGTTCGCGGTGGCGGGGGTGTCCTTCAGGGCGTCGGCGAAGGCGAGGGTCCACGCCTCGGCGGCGGCCTTGGCCGTGGCGTAGGCCGCGTTGCCCTGGGTCGGGTGCTCGGCGGCCTTCGCCGAGACGATGGCGAACCGGCCGCGCTCGCTCGCCTTGAGCAGCGGCTCGAAGGCGAGCGTGACGTGCTGGAGGGTGCGGATCAGCAGGTCGTGCAGGAACGCCCAGTCGTCCAGTGACGTCTCGGCGAAGGTCTTGGACCCCCGCCAGCCGCCGACCAGGTGCACGATCCCGTCGAGGCGGCCGTGCTCGGCCTCGATCCGCCCGGCCAGCTCCCGCACGGCCTCGAGGTCCAGCAGGTCCACCGGGAGCGTCCCGTCGGCACCGGACCGGTCGACGCCGATGACGGTGTGGCCTTGCTCGGTGAACCGGCGGGTGACGGCCCGGCCCGTGGGGCCGGCCGCGCCGGCGACAAGGATGATCATGCCCGGATACCCTTCGTGGACTCGACGACATCGCCGAGCTTACGGCGCAGGGCCTCGTAGAACATGCTCAGGGGGAACTCGTCGGGCAGCACCGCGTCGACCACGGCCTTCGGGAAGCCCTCCGTCGGGAGCGCGGCAGCGCCGCCCTTCCAGACCGACGCCGGGTGCGGCTCGACGTAGGAGGCGACGAGCTGGTGCGCGGCCAGCCAGTGGGCGAGCTTGGAGCGGTCGATGCCGTCGCGGTAGAGCTTCTCGACCTCGGCCCGCAGATCGGCGACGCCGTCGGCGAGCCGGGCCCAGTCGACGCTCAGGCGGTTGTCGGTCCACCGGACGATGTCGTTGCGGTGCAGGTAGGCGAAGAGCAGCTGCCCGCCCAGGCCGTCGTAGTTGCGGACCCGGTCACCGGTGATCGGGAAGCGGAACAGCCGGTCGAACAGGATCGCCAGCTGCACGTAACGGGCGTGCGGAACGCCCTCCTGCTCCAGTTTGACCGCCTCACCGAAGGCGGTCAGGTCGCAGCGGAGCTCCTCCAGCGAGTACAGCCAGTACGGCATGCGCTGCTTGATCATGAACGGGTCGAACGGCAGGTCGCCGTGGCTGTGCGTGCGGTCGTGGACGAGGTCCCAGAGCACGAAGGTGTCCTGGGCCAGCTCCTGCGACTCGATCAGCCTGGCCGCGTCCGGCGGCAGCGCCAGCTTGAGCGTCTCCGCGGCGGCCCCGCTGACCGCGCGGAACCGGGCGGCCTCCCGGTCGGCGAAGATGCCGCCCCAGGTGAAGCGGGACGGGGTCTGCCGGACGGCGACGGTCTCCGGGAAGAGCACCGCGGAGTTGGTGTCGTAGCCGGAGGTGAAGTCCTCGAAGGCGATCGGCACGAACATCGGATTGTCGTAGCGGGTCCGCTCCAGCTCGGCCAGCCACTCGGGCCAGATGGTGCGGATCCACACAGCCTCCAGGTAGCGGAAGGTGGTGCCGTTCTGCGTGTACATCGGGAAGACGACCAGGTGCTCCAGGCCGTCCACCCGCTGGGTGTCGGGGTGGAAGGCGTCGAGCGAGTCGAGGAAGTCGGGCACGCCCAGGCCCTGCTCCACCCACTTGCGCAGGTCGGCGACGACGGCGTCGAGGTAGGCCGCGTCGTGCGGGAAGCTCGGCGCGAGCCGCACCACGTGGTCGGCGATCTCGGCGACCAGCGCCGCGGCCGTCTCGCGGTCGCCCTCGACGGAGCCGTCCTTGGCCTGCAGCGGCTTGAGCCGCTCGATCGCGTCCTTGAGCCCGGCGAAGGCCTCCCGCGCGCGCGAGGGCCCGGCCTCGGCCGCGGGGGCGGGAACGCGCGCCACCCAGGTGACGAGGTTGCCCCAGAGCGTGGCGTGGTCGTAGTCGCCGATCGAGTCGTCGCCGAACAGGTCGGAGTCCGCGACGACCACGATCCGGCCCCGGCCGTGCCGCACGGCCACCGCCAGGGGGCGGTCCGCGGGCGTCGCGGTGGGCGAGGTCCGGAACAGCACGGTCGCGTCCGCGGGGGCGGTGAGCACGCCGGACCGGTAGAAGCAGGCGCGGCGGGCGCCCGCGAGGAGATCCTGGCCGGCCGCGGCACCGGCGGCGGTGTCGCCGGGGACGCCCAGGACCCAGGCGGCCACGCCGTTGTGGGCCTTCCCCGGGTCCTGGACGAGGGTGTGCTCGACCCCCACGCCGAAGCGGCCGAGCAGGTCGGTGAGGTTGCTGCCGTACTTGTCCTGCTCGTACTCGGCGAGGACGACGAGGCCGCCGCCGGCGGCGACGTACTCCTCGATCGCGTCGAGCTCCTCGACGGCCAGCACGGGGCTGCCCAGGCCGGTGGTGCGCTCCCAGCGCTCGGCGGACGGGTGCGCGATCACGAAGACATCGGCCGAGCCGAGCAGGGCCGGGGTCAGCGGACCCTCGGTGTGCGCGGCGACGGTGTGACCGAGACGGCGCAGGGTCTCGGCGGCGCGGGCGTAGCTGCTGTCGTCGGGATGGCCGGGGTTCATCGTCTCGGCCGTATCCCGCCGGATGGTCCACGACTCGCTGTGTGCCTCGTCGAAAAGTACCCGCGGGAAAGCCGTCACGGTAAATCCTCCCTCACATCAGACCTAACGACGGAAAATATACACATTCCCTCCAGTTTTGGACACATCCCTTACGGTGGATCCGGTCCTCCGGGAGAGAATCCTCCGGCCGGGCCGGGGGTTCCGGAGCCGGGGGCGACCCGGCCGGCGGGTCGCCTCGGCGGACACCGGCGGGCCACCCGCGGCGGACGCCGACGCCAGGGCCACCCGCGGCGGACGCCGACGCCGGGACCGCCCGCCCCGCCGCACGGCAGGACGGGGACCCGGCGACCGGCGATGCGCGGACCCGGCGTACGGTGGCAGGTGGCCCCGGTGCACAGCGGTGCTCAGCCCCGGCGACCGGCTGTGCTCGGCCCCGGTGCACAGCGGTGCTCAGCCCCGGCGCACAGCGGTCTCGGCAGGTCGGCAAGGTTGCATCCACGTTGCGGAGTCTTGTCGGCGGTGTTACGGGGGAGTCATCATCGACTGATCGGGGCCTCCATGAGTGTCGCCTCGGTCACACCCTGAGGTGGGGAGGTATCGATGGGCTCAGACCAGCAGTTGTCCGCCGTCCGGATCGCGACCGACGCGGTGGGCCTCGCCCCGCTCCTCGCCGAGGTCAGACATGCCGTCCTCAGCGGTGACCGCACCCCGGTGGTTCCCCGCCCGGTGGTCTCCGAGTCGTGGCGGCGCTGCCTGCGCGCGGGCCTCGACCCGGACAGGCAGCGGTCGCTGAGCCCGTTCGACCCCAAGACCGTCTACGAGATGCGGGCCGGGCATCCGCTCGCCCAGGTGCTGCCGCTGCTGCGCTCCACCCTCCTCTGCGTCGCGGAGGAGGCCCGGCACGTCATGGTCGTCACCGACGTGCAGGGGCACGTGCTGTGGATGGACGGCCAGTCGGAGGTACGGCGGCTGGCCGACCGCTTCCAGTTCGTCGAGGGCGTCCGGTGGGCCGAGGAGACCGTGGGCACCAACGCGATCGGTACGGCGCTGGCGATCGACAGCCCCGTGCAGATCTACGCCTCCGAGCACTACGCCAGCGGCCAGCATGTCTGGACGTGCGCGGCGGCGCCCGTCCACGACCCCGACACCGGCGCCATACTCGGGGTGGTGGACGTCAGCGGGCCGTTCCAGACGATCCACCCCGCGACGTCCGCGCTCGTCAACGCGGCGGCCCGGCTCGCCGAGGAACACCTGCGCATCCGGATGGCCGCACGTGACGAACGGCTCCGCCAGCGGAACATGGCCCACCTCGACCGGCTGCGCGGCACGCCCGGCGCGCTCCTGAACGCGTCGGGACGCATCCTCGCCACCTCGCCCGCGGGATGGGCCGAGGGTCGCCTCGACATCCCGGCGGAGGGCGGCGAATGCCTGCTGCCGAGCGGTGACCTCGCGATCGCCGAGCCGATCCGCGGCGGCTTCCTGGTCCGGGCCGCGGAACCGGGACACGCCGCACAGGCGTCCCGACCCGCCCTGAAGCTCACCTTCCTCGGCGCGGGACCGCCGATGGCCGTGCTCTCCGGGCGGCCCACGCCGTTGACGTTGCGGCACGCCGAACTGCTCGCCATGCTGGCGCTGCACCCCAGAGGGCTCACCGCCGACCAACTCGCCGCCCACCTCTACGGGGACGCGGGGAACCCGGTGACCGTACGCGCCGAGATGCACCGTCTGCGCGCGTTGCTCAGCGGTGTCGTCGAGGCGAAACCGTACCGCCTGGTGGCGGCGGTCGAGGCGGACTTCGTCACCATCCGGAACCTGCTCGGCACGGGATGTGCCGCGGAAGTCCTCGGGGCGTACCGGGGTGCCCTGCTGCCGATGTCGGACGCACCGGCGGTGCGGGACGAGCGGGAGGAGCTGACGGCCGCCGTCCGGCGGACGGTCATCGACCGCGGCGACGCGGCGGCCGTACTGCGCTGGACGGAACTCGACGAGGGCAGGGAGGACCTGGAGGCGCTGTCCCGGTTGCTGAGGTTGCTTCCGCCCGCGGACCCGCGGCGGGCCGCGGTCGTCGCCCGGTACGACCGCCTGTGCGCGCAGGCGGCGCACGAGGCCCGTCTGCTTCAGCGGCTGCGACATTCCCGGCCGAGGCCGGGCGCCGGCGACCCGCTCGCACGACGGCCGCGCTGACGCGGCCGTCTCCCGGGACGTCCCGGAACGCGGGCCGCACCGGCCCCGGAGCACCGCCCCGGGCCGGAAGGAGGCGGGCCGCACCGGCCCGGAGCACGTCGCCCGGCCCGGTGCGGCGTCCCGGTCACGGCCGGATGAGGATCTTGACGTGCTCCTCCTTGTTGCCGATCAGCTCACGGAAGCCCCCGTCGACGATGTCGTCCAACGGGACCCGCGCGGTGATGAACCGCTCCGCGTCGATCTTCCCGTCGGCCAGCAGCCGGATCGTGTCGGGGTGGTCGTCGCAGTAGGCGAGCGTGCCCAGGAGGTTGACCTCCTTCATCACCAGGTCGTTCATCTGCACGGTCGCCGGTCGGCCCCAGATGGCCACGTTCACCACCGTGCCGCCCGCCCGCACGGACGCGACCGCCTGGGCGAGCACGCGGTCGATCCCGGCGCACTCGAACGCGACGTCGGCGCCGGCTCCCCCGGTCAGGTCCGCCACCGCGGCGGGCACGTCGGTCACGGCCGGGTCCAGCACGACGTCCGCCCCCGCTCCGGGCGCCTTCGCCTTGCGCGCCGCCGCCGGTTCCACGACGACGATCCGCCCGGCCCCGGCCGCGCGCAGGCAGGCCACGGTGACGAGCCCGATCAGCCCGGCACCGAAGACGACCGCGGTCTGACCGGGCCGCACGCCGGACAGCCGCACGGCGTGGTAGCCGACGGCGAGCGGCTCGACGAGCGCGCCGAGGTCCGTGGGGATCTCGCCGAGCGGGTGCGCTCTGGCGGCGTCCACCACGCAGTACTCGGCGAAGCCCCCGCCGCCGCCGGAGAGCCCGACGAAGCCGAGGGAACGGCAGGTGTTGTACCGGCCCGCCAGGCAGGCGGGACATTTCCCGCAGGTGTGGTACGGCTCCACCGCCACCCGGTCGCCCTCCGCGAGGCCGGTGACACCCGGCCCGACCTCGGTGACGACACCGGCGAACTCGTGCCCCATGATCACCGGAAGCTCCTCGCCCGTGAGCGGGTGCGGGCTCCCCGCGGGCGGGACGAAGATCGGTCCCTCAAGATACTCGTGCAGGTCGGTGCCGCAGATGCCGCACCACTCCACGCGCACCTTCACCGTTCCCGGGCGGACCTCGGGCTCTGGGACCTCCTCGACGCGGATGTCACCGGGACCGTGGAATCTGGCAGCTCTCATGTCTCTGAACCCCTCTTGCGGAGCCTGACGGCCCATGGGTGTGAGTGACGTGCCGCCGGCGGGGCCGCTGAGGGCCGGTCCCGCCGGCGGGCGGTGTCACGCGCCGGAGAGGAAGCCCTCCAGCAGGCGGTTGACGTCGTTGGCCCGCTCCATGTGCGGGGAGTGCCCGGCACCCTCCAGCACGCTGACCCGGGCACCCGCCGGGGCGTTCGCGGCGTGCGACGGCGGGACGACCTGGTCCCGGTCACCCCACACGACCAGGACCGGGAGCCCGAGCGCGCCGACGTCGCCGGCCAGCACGTGCCGCTGCGCTCCGCCGGGGAACAGCTCGTCGGCCAGCAGCCGGAGCGACGCGCCGACGCCGTCGAGCCGCTTGTACTTCAGGACGTCGTCGACGAGCTGCCGGGTGACCAGCCCCTGGTCGGCGAACAGCCGTTGCAGCACCGGCTTGAGCTCCCGGCGGCTGCCGGCGCCGACGAAGCCGTCGATGTACGCGCCGTCCATCTCGGTGCCGAACCCGGCGCTGCCGATCAGGGCGAGCGACGCGACGCGACGCGGATCCCGCAGCGCCGCCGCCATCGCCACCAGCCCGCCCATGGAGTGCCCGACGAGGTGTGCCCGGTCGATGCCGTTCACCGCCAGGAAACCGAGCAACGTCTGCGCGAGCGAGGCCAGATCCCCCGGCTCGACGTTCTTGGCGGAACCGCCGTGCCCGGGCAGGTCGAGTGCGTAGACGCGGTGCCGTTCCGCCAGGGCGGGGGCGGTGAACAGCCAGTTGCCGAGGTCGCCGCCGAAACCGTGCACCAGGACGACCGGGTCTCCGCTCTCGCCCCACCGGGCGTACCGGATGGCGCGTCCGCCCACCTCGACGGTCTCCGGGCCGGCCTCACCGTCTTCGGTGTCCTCCTCCTCCGGGACGAACCCGGCCTGGAACTCCTCGACGAACCGGTCGATCTCCTCCTCCGGCACGGACGGGTCGGCGACCACGGCGAGCAGCCCGCCGACCGGCACCCAGGCGCCGGTGTCGACGACGCGCCGGCGCACGACGCCGCTCACCGCGGACTCGACCACCCCGTTGATCTTCTCGGTCTCGATCTCCACGACGTCGTCGCCGACGGAGACCTCGTCACCCACGTCGACGATCCACGCGCCGACCTGGCCCCGTGTCATCGACAGCCCCCACTTGGGCATGCCGACCGGCTGCACGTCGCTCATGCCTTCTCCTCTCCGGGAAGCGCCCGCGTGGCGCCGCCGCACCCGCCGCTCATGTGAACTGCCGCACGGTGACCGAGCGGACGGCCTCCGTCACACAGGCGGCGTCCGGCACGTAGACGTCCTCCAGGACCGGGCTGAACGGGACCGGGGTGTGCGGCGGCGTCACGGTGCGGATCGGGGCACGCAGGAATTCGAAGGCCCTGGTCGCGACGAGTGAGGCGATGTCGGCCGCCATGCCGCAGCGCGGGCCGGCCTCGTCCACGACGACGAGCCTGCCGGTGCGTTCGACGCTTTCGAGGATGGTCTCCTCGTCGAGCGGCGAGGTGGTGCGCGGGTCGATCACCTCGCAGCTCACCCCCTCGGCCGCGAGCGTGTCCGCGGCCTCGGCGGCCATGTGCACCATGCGTCCCAGCGCCACGATGGTGACGTCGTCGCCCTCGCGGACGACGGCGGCCTCGCCGAACGGCACGACGTACGCCTCCTCAGGTACCTCGCCCTGCATCGTGTAGAGCACCTTGTGCTCGAAGAAGATCACCGGGTCGTTGTCCCGGATCGCCTGGATCAGCAGGCCCTTGGCGTCGTACGGGGTGGAGGGCAGCACGACCTTGAGGCCCGGGATGTGCGTGAAGAGCGGGTACAGGCTCTGCGAGTGCTGCGAGGCGGCCCGGATCCCGGCGCCGTACATGGTGCGGATCACCATCGGCGTCTCCGCCTTGCCGCCGAACATGTATCTGAACTTCGCCGCCTGGTTGAAGATCTGGTCGAAGCAGACGCCCATGAAGTCGACGAACATGAGTTCCGCGACCGGACGCAGACCGGCCGAGGCCGCGCCCGCCGCCGCCCCGATGTAGGCGGACTCGCTGATCGGGGTGTCCAGCACCCGGTCGGGGAACTCGGGCCACAGTCCCTTGGTGACGCCGAGCACGCCGCCCCAGGCGTCCTTCTCCTGGTCGGTGCCCATGCCGCCGGCGACGTCCTCGCCGAACACGACGACGGTCGGGTCGCGGCGCATCTCCTGCGCGAGCGCCTCGTTGATCGCCTGCTGGTACGTGATCTTGCGTGTCATCGGGATCTCCCGTCAGTACGAGACGTAGACGTCGGCCAGGACGGCGTCGAGAGCCGGCTCGGGTGCCCGCTTCGCCTCGGCGACCGCCTCGTCGATCAACGTCGCGATCTCACCGTCGATCGCCCTCAGCTCGTCCGCGCCGACGAGCCCGTCGCCCGTCACCCGCCGCTCGAAGAGCAGGAGACAGTCCTTGTTCGCGCGGGCGTCCGGGACCTCGTCGGGATCCCGGTACGTCTGCTGGTCGCCCTCGAAGTGCCCGTAGTAACGCAGCACCTTGCACTCGATCAGCGACGGGCCGCCGCCCGAGCGGGCACGTTCCACGGCCTCGCGCGTCGCCTCGTACACGGCGAAGAAGTCGTGCCCGTCGACCACCGCGCCGGGCAGGCCGAAGCCGTCGGCCCGCTTGGCGATCTCGATCCCGGCCTGGTGGAACATCGGCGAGGTGGCCTCCGCGTAGCCGTTGTTCTCCACCACGAAGATCGTCGGCAGGTTCCACACCGCGGCCAGGTTGAGGCTCTCCAGGAACGTGCCCTGGTTGGAGCCGCCGTCCCCGGTGAACGAGACCGCCACCTGGTCCGTGCCGGTCACCCTGGCCTTGAGGCCGACGCCGCAGACCAGCGGCGGGCCGCCGCCGACGATTCCGTTGGCGCCCAGCATGCCGACCGCGAGGTCGGCGATGTGCATCGAGCCGCCCTTGCCCCGGCAGATCCCGGTGGCCTTGCCGTAGATCTCGGCCATCATGCCCCTGACGTCACAGCCCTTGGCGATGGCGTGACCGTGGCCGCGGTGCGTGCTCGCGATGTAGTCGTCGTCGCGGAGGTTCGCGCAGACACCCGCGGCGATCGCCTCCTCGCCCGCGTACAGGTGGACGAAGCCGGGGATCTCCCCGGTCGCGAACTCGATGTGCAGTCTCTCCTCGAACTCCCGGACGGTGCGCATCACCCGGTAGTACCGGAGTAGGTCCTGTCTGGTCAGGACGTCTGATGCCGCTTGCAGGTCCGCCGTCATTGTGTGCTCCTCGTGGAGACGTGGCCGGAGCCCGGCCGGTCAGCCGAAGTGCCGTGACGGTATGTCCGCCGAAGTTGCATCGGCATCGCACGGGTCCGGGCACCGGGACGGGGCGGGACGGCGAGCGGACACCGGGGCGGGGACGGCGGGCGGCCCCTGGGCGGGGACGGCGGGCGGCCCCTGGGAGGGGACGGCGGGCGGCCCCTGGGAGGGGACGGCGGGCGGACAGCGGAGCAGGGCGGTTACCTCACGCGGGGGACGGCGAATCACCCCCGCGGCGGACGACCCGGCGGGGGCCGGCGGCCTACCGTCCCGGTCACGGCCCCACACAGGCGAGGAAAGTCAGATGATCAAGGACACCGCCGACCTCTGGCGCGTCACCACCGGCGTACTGCTGATCGTCGGCCCATTGCTCGGTGCCCTCATCTGGCTGTTCCCCGTCCCGCCGCAGAAGGACTCGGTGTACGCCACGCTCGAGGACGTGCTGTCCCTCGGGAGCGTCCTGGTGACGGTCGCCGCCCTCATCGGCCTGCTGCGGCTGGTGCGGCACCGGGCGGTGTTCTGGCGGCTGGGCGGCTGGCTGGCCGTCGCCGGCAACGCCCTCCTCTGGGGGCTGATCCTGCTGGACGCACTCGGGGTGGAGGCGGCGCGCGCGCTCTACGAGCAGGACCACCCGCTCGCGGAGGTCGCCGTTCTCCTGCCGTCACTGCTCGGCACGGCCGGAACGCTGATCCTGGTGGTCGGCCTGTGGCGGGCAGGGATCGTCCACTGGCTGGTCCCCGCCATCTGGGCGGCCGTGACGCTGGCCCCCTACCTGGCGGTGACCTTCCTGCTGCTGCTCGTCCTGGTGACGATACGGCCGGTGCTGGATTTCATCCCGCTGCTCCTCACGGTGTGGATCGGAGTGACGGTCCTCCGGATGGGCCGGGAGCACTGGATCTCCCACACCGGCCCCGCCGACCGGGCTCACGCCCCGGCGGGCGGTGAGCGGTGAGCCCGCTATCTGACGGACGCACCCGGCCGCACGACGCCCGACTCATAGGCGAACACCACCGCCTGGGCCCGGTCGCGCAGGTGCAGCTTCATCAGCACCCGCGCCACGTGGGTCTTGACCGTGGCCTCGCCGACGAACAGCTCGGCGGCGATCTCGGCGTTGGTGAGGCCGCGGGCCAGGAAGCGCAGCACCTCCAGCTCACGCGGGGTGAGCTCCGACAGCTGCGGCGGAGGCGCGGGGTCGTGGCGTCCGGCGAAGGAGGCGATGACCCGGGTGGTGACGGCCGGGTCGAGCAGGGCGTCGCCGCCGACCACGACGCGGATCGCCTCCACGAGCTGCTCGGGAGGCGAGACCTTGAGCAGGAAGCCGCTGGTCCCGGCACGCAGGGCGGCGTAGAGGTTCTCGTCGGTGTCGAAGGTCGTGAGCATGACGACCTTCGGCGGGTCCGGCCAGTCCAGCAGCTGCCGGGCGGCGGACAGTCCGTCCATGCGCGGCATCGAGATGTCCATGAGCACGATGTCCGGCTTGGTGCGGCGGGTCACCGCGACGGCCTCGATCCCGTCGGCGGCCTCGCCCACCACCTCCATCCCGGACTCGCTCTCCACGACGAGCTTGAGCCCGGCGCGTACCATCGCCTGGTCGTCGGCGATCACGATACGGATGCTCACTTCTCCTCCTTGCCGGGCGGCTCGGCGCCTCGTACCCGGGTTCGCCCGATCGGCGCACCGGATCCCGGCATCACGCGCAGATACCGGGGAGAGGGCACGGAAACCGCCATGCGGGGAGACTAAACCCTCACGACAGCCTTGCATACAGGACAAAACGCCCAGCCAAGCCGCTCACAAGTCTGCCGCAAGTCAGGATCGCCCGAACGACACGCTCCGTATGAACCGGTTGGCCACCGTGTCGTCACATCTCCCCGGGGCACAGAAGTAGATCATAAGCGCGGGCTCCTCCGGCAGCTCCACGGCCCACCCGGTGAAGTCGAGCTGCCCGCCGCGCTGCGGGTCGGTGATCGACCCCTCCAGGCGCACGGCGGGTTGCCCGCCCACGCTCACCTGGACGACCTCGGAGAAGACACTGACCGTGCCGGGCAGCGACGACTGCAGGGTCTCCTGGAGCTGCTGGGGCCCGCCGCGGGGGTCGAGGGTGTCGAGCGTCTGCGAGTAGAGGCCGGTGGCCTCCTCGGGAGAGCTCTTGATGGTCTCGTTGACGGTCGCCCAGTCGGCGGTGACCGGGGTTCCGAAGAGCGTGCGGAACTCCTCGACCCGGGGCGAGGCCACCACGAACACGTCGGCCTGCTGCTGGAGGGTCCAGCCTTCGGGGTACTGGAACGCGATGGGCACCGCCGGTGACCCCGGGTAGGACTTCCAGCCGTCACCACCCTGCAGGAACGTCACCAGCAGCGCCACCAGCGCGACGATCGCCACCACCGCCGCACCCGCGCCGACGAGGACGCCCTTCCCGCCGCGCCTGCCCGTCTTCGCGCCGGACGCGCGCGTGGCCGCGCCCGCCGCACCGCCCCCGGCCGCCGTACCGGCCACCCCGGCCGGCTCCGGGACGGTCTGCGCGTCCTTCCTCTTCCGCCTGCCCGGCTTCCGCTCCGCCGGCGCCTTCTGCGGCGTCTCGGGCCGCGCGAGCCGGTAGGGGTGGTCGGAGCCGCTGATCGCGTCGCGCAGTTCGGCGACGAAGCGGGTGCAGGTGTCGTAGCGCTGCTCGGGCGACTTGGCCAGGGCTCGCATCATGACGCCGTCCACCTGGAGCGGGAGCTCGGGACGGAGCGTGGTGAGCGGTGTGGGCGGCTCGGCCAGGTGGGCCCAGAGCAGGGCGATCTCGTTGTCGCGCTCGAACGGCAACCGCCCGGCCAGCGCCTCGTAGACCACGCACGCCAGGGCGTACTGGTCGCAACGGCCGTCGATGCGCTCCTTGTTGATCTGCTCCGGCGCCATGTACCGCGGGGTGCCGATGAACTGGTCGGTCTGGGTCAGCCCGGAGATCGAGGTGCGGTGCTTGGTGATGCCGAAGTCGGTGAGGTAGGCGTGGTCGCCCTCGGTGTGCGCGGCGATGAGGATGTTGGCGGGCTTGACGTCGCGGTGGACCAGGTCGTGGGCGTGCGCGGTGTCGAGCGCGGCGGCCACCTGGGCGAAGATCCGGTTGACCTGGCTGACCGGCATCGGGCCCCGGTCATAGAAGAGCCTGCGCAGGTCGGGGCCGTTGACGTAGCGCATCGCGATGTAGAGCGTGCCGTCGTCGGCGGCGTCGGCCTCGTAGATCGGGATGATGTTGGGGTGGTCGATGCTCGCGACCGTGCGGGATTCGAGGACGAACCGCTGGCGGAACCGCTCGTCCTCGCCGAGGAGCGGGTTGAGGATCTTCAGCGCCACCCGGCGGTTCAACCGGGGATCGACCGCGAGGTAGACGACGGCCATGCCGCCTTTGCCGATGATGTCCTCGATGTGATACCCGGCCATCTCCTGCCCGATCAGCGCTCTGTCGTTCACGGACATCACGCCTTGGCGGACTGGCCGCAGAAGCCGCAGAAGCTGTGCGCGGGGCCCAGCCGCATTCCACAGCCCGTGCAGTACTTCTGCACCGGGGTCTCGACCGGTTTGGCGTCGGCCTCGCGGGCGACCAGCACGGGCTGGCCGGGTGAGGTGGAGACCTTGGGCAGCGAGGGGAAGGACCGGCCGACCACGATCGTGGGGTCGGCCTTCTCGTCGAAGGCGGGCCGCCGCGGCATCGGCGGCGGCGCTCCCGGCGGCGCGGACGGGTGAGCGCCGACCGGCACGGGCTGCTCCGCCTCGGGCTCGGGCCCGGCCGACCTGCGGCGCCACAGCAGCACCGTGATCCCGAGCACGGCCAGCACCAGCGCGCCACCGGCGAGGAACGGCCACAGCGGGATCAGCGCGCGGGTGTCGCGGGGGACCGCGGCCTTCACCCCCTCATCCTCGGCGGTGCCGCGCTTCTCCTGGGACGTCTTCAGGTGCGCCGCGGCCACGGTGTGCCCCGGGTAGAGCTCCAGCACCCGCTGGAAGGCCGGCACCGCGTCACCGTAGTACTTGGTGTGGAAACGGGTCAGCGCCTGCTCGAAGGCGACGTCGATCGGCCCGCGCCGGGGCACCACGCCCGCCTCGCCGAGCGCCTTGGTCACCTCGCGGACGCCGATCATCCGGGCGTCCCCGCCGCCGCCGATCAGCAGGCCGACGACCTCGCCTTTCTTGTCCTCGATGACCGGGCCGCCGCGCAATCCCCGGTCGACCAGGGCACCGATTTTCCTGGGCTCGTCGACCTTGTTCTCCGGGTCCTTGAACCCCCGGCCTCCCTCACCGGAGCCGCCCGCCCGCAGGTGGGCGATGTCGACGGTCTCCTTCAGGTTCGCGGCGGGACGCCCGGTGAACCCGGCGACCGCGACCGGCGAGCCCTCCTTGGACGGCACCCCGGCGGCCAGCGGCGCCGTGGGAAGTCCCGCGCCGCCGTCGGCGTGCCCGGTCACCTTCAGCACCGCTGGCGTGTCGGGGGTGCTTCCGGTGTGGGCGATCTCGGCCGTGAACCCCTCCTTGTCAGGGGGCAAGATGTTGGGGAAGACCTTGATCTCGGTGGTGACGTCGAAGATGCAGGTGGCGGTGGGCACCTTGGGCGGGTAGCACTGCTGCAGGTGACGGTTGAGCTGGTCGTCCTTGACGGAGTGCCGCTCGAAGTCGCCTGGGATGTCGACCTTGAAGTGCTCCGCGAAGATCTTGTTGGCGGCGTGGATCCGCATGTCGCGGTCGCTCTTGACCACGCCGGTGAGCGTGACGATGCCCCCTTCGGGGCTGACCACGGTGCCGCTGCCGACGCCGACCGGGACCTCGTAGGAGCGCTCCACGTGCATGAGCTCGCCGAGGTGGTCGAGCAGCGTGACGTCGATCTTCGCCGTGGCCTCGATCCGGACCACCGCGGGGGTCACCAGGTCGGTGATCCCGCTGGGGTGCTCGTGCGCCAGGGCGGGCGCCACCGCGGTGACCGCCAGACAGAGACCACCGGCCACCACCAGTGCCGGACCGAATCGCCGCATCGCCGCTCCCAACGTGGGCTAGGACAAGGGTCGCAAAGAGGAGTCGATAAGTGAACCGTCTGAGCATGAAGGCTTGGCTTTCTTTCCGTCTCGCGGTCCGGGACCTCCCATCTCATAGACAAGCGCTTGCTAGGGAAATAGCCTGCCGTTCGTCGGGACCTTCGGACATCACGGGGAGCGCCGGTGAGCCACGCGATCGGGGTCGACGTCGGGGGAACGTTCACGGACGTGGTGCTCAGCGGGCCCGGAGGCGAGATCTCCGTGGCCAAACGCCTGAGCACCCACGGCGACCCGGCGGACGGGGTCGTCGCGGGGATCACCGCCGTCCTCGGTGACACCGCCCCCTCCTCGGTGACCCGGGTGGTGCACGCCACCACACTGGCCACCAACGCGATCCTCGAACGCAGGGGCGTCCGGGTCGCCTACGTCACGACCCGCGGTTTCCGCTCGGCGATCCCCCTGGGCCGGTACGCCCGGGTCGAGGAGGACCGCTACGACCTGTGGTTCGACCCGCCCGCCCCGCCGGTCGCCGCCGGAGACTGCTTCGAGGTGCCCGAACGGATCGGCAGCCGGGGCGAGGTGCTCGAACCGCTCGACGAGGCGGCCGTGGCCGGGGTCGGCACGGAGATCGCCCGGCGGGGCATCACCACGGCCGCCGTCTGCCTGCTGCACTCCTACGCCAACCCGGCCCACGAACAGCGGGTCGCGCGGATCCTTCGGGTCTCGGTTCCGACCGTGGTGATCTCCTCGGAGGTCTGGCCCGAGCTGCGTGAGTACGAGCGGGCGACCACCACGATCATGTCGGCGTACGTCGGGCCGGTCATGGCCGGATACCTACGGCGCCTGGCCTCGCGGCTGGCCGGCATCGGGATCACCGCCCCGGTGCACGTCATGGACTCCGGCGGCGGCGTGATGTCGGCGGAACTGGCCGCCCGCCGTGCCGTGGCCACGATCGAGTCCGGACCCGCCGCCGGGGTGCTGGCCGCCGCCGCGTCCGGGTACCCGGACGCGATCTCCTTCGACATGGGCGGCACCACCGCCAAGACCTGCGTGATCAGGGACGGCAGACCGGAGATCACCCACGAGTTCCACGTCGGCGGCCGGGGCAGCTTCGGCGGGCGCCGCGCCGGGACGGGGGTGCCGATCAAGACCCCGGCCGTCGACCTGGCCGAGGTGGGAGCCGGCGGCGGGAGCGTCGCCTGGGTGGACGCGGCGGGCACGCTGCGGGCCGGGCCGCGCTCGGCCGGTTCCGAGCCCGGCCCGGCCTGCTACGGGCTGGGCGGTGACGAGCCGACGGTGACCGACGCCAACCTGGTGCTCGGCTACCTGGACCCGGCGTCCTTCGCCTCGGGGACGGTGCCGCTGTCGGCGGACCTCGCCGGCGAGGCCGTCGACCGCCACCTGGCCGGACCGCTGGGGGTCGGCCGGGCCGAGGCCGCGTACGCCGTCCACGAGATCGCCAACGCCTCGATGGGGTCGGCCGTCCACGTGGTGACCGTGCAGCGCGGCATCGACCCCAGGGGGTTCGTGATGGTGGCCTTCGGCGGGGCGGGACCGATGCACGCGGCCCGGGTCGCCTCCCGGTTCGGCATCTCCACCGTGGTCGTGCCCGCGTACTGCGGCGTCGGCTCCGCGGCCGGCCTGCTGACCGCGGACCTGTCCGCCGACCGGGTGCTGTCCGCCCTGGACGCCGACCCCGCGCGGGTCTTCGCCTCCTTGACCGAGGCGGCCGCGGCGGACCTGGACGCCGACCTCGGCTCCCCCGGCGTGTCCGTCACGTGCTCGGCCGACGTCCGCTTCGCCGGGCAGGCCCACGACCTGACCGTGCCCTGGAGCGACTCCCCCGGCGAACTGGCCGCGCGCTTCTTCGCCGGATACCGGCAGGTGTACGGGATCGAGCAGGAGGGACCCGTCGAGATCGTGAGCTACCGCGTCCGCGTCACCCGTGCCGCCCCCGATCCCCCGCCCGCCCGGCGGCCCCCGCCCACGCACCCCCGGCGCCGCCCGGACCCGCCGTGGCCTCCGGCGACGCGGCGGGCGTACTTCCCGGAGGCGGGCGGGTACGTCCCGGTGCCGGTGCTCACCCGGGCCTGTCTCGCGCGGGCGCCCGGAGGGGCGGTCACCGGGCCGGCGATCGTCGAGGACGCCGAGTCGACGATCGTGGTACCGCCGGGGTGGACGGCCCGGCCAGGGCGGAAGGACGCCGTGGTCCTCACCGGGGCGGGCACATGAGCGCGGCGGCCGAGGCGCTGACCGCCGAGGTGCTGCGCAACGCGCTGGTCGTGGCGGCGGAGGAGGCGAGCATCGTGGTGGTGCGGTCGGCCTACTCGACGTTCATCGTCGAGGGGTCGGACGCCTCGGCGGCGATCCTGGACGCGCGCGGACGGCTGGTCGCGCAGTCGACGGCCACCACGCTCATGAACAGCATGGCCCTGAAGGTCGCCCTGCCCGAGCTGCTCGCGGACATCCCCGCCGCCTCGATGCGTCCCGGCGACGTGTTCGCGCTCAACGACCCGTACCGGGGCGGGGTGCACACCAACGACCTGCTCGTCTACCGGCCGGTCTTCGTCGCCGGGGCACCCGCCTACTTCACCGCCACGATGATCCACGTCTCCGACCTCGGTGGTCTGTCCGCGGGCGGGATGGCCCCGCTCGCCACCGACGTCTTCGCCGAGGGCCTGCAGCTCCCGCCGGTCCGGCTGGCCACCGCGCACGGCCCGGAACCCGCGGTCGAGGCGATCCTGCGGGCCAACAGCCGCACCCCGGACAAGGTCGTGGGCGACGTGCGGGCCCTGGTCGCGGGCACCGCGGTCGCCGCCGCCAGGATGGAGGCGCTGCTCGCCGAGTACGGCCCGCAAGGGCTCGCCAGGGGCGTCGACGACTACCTGGACCACACCGAGACCCGCACCCGCGCGGCCCTCTCCGCCCTGCCCGCGGGCCGCCACGAGTCGTCCTACCCGATCGACGACGACGGCCTCGATCCGGCCACCCCGCACACGGTCAGGGTCGCGGTCACCCTGACCCCGCAGACGGGGGCCGCCGTGCTGGACTTCGCGGGCACCGGCCCGCAGGTCCCCGCGGCGATCAACGCCTCGGCGTCGCAGTCACTGGCCGCCGCGGTGTTCGCGATGCGCTGCTTCCTGGATCCGGCCATCCCGATGAACGACGGCTGCCTGCGGGCGATCGAGGTGCGGCTGCCGCCGGGCTCGCTGCTGAACGCGCGCTCCCCCTACCCGTGCGGCGGCCGGTTCGTCCCGATCTACGCGGCGATGGAGGCGGTCTTCCAGGCGCTGTCGGACGCGATGCCGGAGCGGGCCATCGCGGCGAGCGGAATCCTGCAACCCTTCTCCGTCGCGGCCGTCGAGGCGCCGTACTGGATCCACCTGTCCTACGACTTCGGCGGGGTGGGCGCCCGGCAGGGCAAGGACGGGCCGGACGCCACGGGCGTGCACTTCGGCGTCGGCCGCAACTCGGTGCCGCAGGTCGAACCGGTGGAGACCCGCTGCCCGCTGGTCGTGGAATCGGTGGAGATCGTCCCCGACTCCGGTGGACCCGGTCGCCACCGCGGCGGCCTGGGCTCCCGGACGGTGATCCGCTTCCTGGCCGACGCCCACGTCACCACCCGGGGCGACCGGCTGCGCAACGCCCCGCCCGGCCGGTCGGGCGGCCTGCCGGGAAGGCTCGGCGGCTTCTACCGGCGGCACCCCGACGGCTCGCTGGAACGCCTCCCCTCCAAGGTCAACAACGCCCGCTTCGCCGCCGGGGAGGCCCTCGTGATCCAGACGACCGGCGGCGGCGGCATCGGCCCGCCGCGTGAACGCCCGGTGGCGGAGGTCGTGGCCGACCTCGAAACGGGCCGCGTCACCCCCGCGGGTGCCCTGGCCGACTACGGCGTCGTCCTCCGCCCCGACGGCACCGGCCTGCGCACTCCCCCGTGACCGCGCACGCCTCCCCCTCGCCGGCGCACCCGCGACGCGGCCGCGCCAACCGGGCTGCCCACCGGGCTCACGTCCGGGGCAGGAGGAGCGCTCCGGGGTCGAACCGCACCTCGAAGGGGGCGAGCAGGGCCGCCGTCTCCCCCGCCTCGTGTCTCTCCGCGGGCTTGTACTCGTCACCGGCCAGCTCGTGGACGTGGATCGACGGCCCCTCCCCCAGCTCGACCCGCCAGTAGACGGGGATGCCCGCGGCGGCGTAGGCGGCCCTCTTGAGGTGGCGGTCGCGTGCCTCGGTGGTCGGGCTGACGATCTCGACGGCCAGCAGGACGTCTTCCGGCCGGAACATCAGCTCCGTCTCCGCGACCGCCGCCGCGGGCACCACGACCAGGTCGGGGATGAAGAAGTCACGGCGGCCCACCCGGAGGTTGACCTCCTGGAGGGGCTGGAACTCCGCCGGTGCGGCGTCTTCCAGAATCCGAACGAGACGTAGGCTCACAAACTGATGCATGGGGGTGGGAGAGGGACTCACCAGTAGGCTCCCGTTGAAGAGCTCGTAACGGTTCCCGTCGTCGGGGAACCTCAGCAGGTCGTCGACAGTGAACGGCGGCTCTCCTTGAAGAACCGTCCGCCTGGTCGTCGGCTCCGTCGTCGCCATCGCGGTCACCTGCCCAGTATCGGGAGTCTCGCTTCCACGCACATGCTACTTCCGATAATCACCTCACCTCAGGTAGCCGAACCGTCACGGTCCGCCCAGTCGAGGGCTCCCCGGAGCACCGCGGCGTGGACGGCGCGGGCGATCCGGGCTCCCCAGGTGGAGCGGGGGCCGCCGAAGGGCTCCTCGGGGCCTGCGGGGACGCGGTCGAGGGCGACCACGCAGACGGCGTCGGAGGCGGTGCCCGTACCAGGGAAGCCGATCTCCGCCAGTGCCTGCGCCTTGGCCTCGGTCACCGTCATGACCGCGTTGACCAGGGCGGCGTCGCTCATCGAGACCGGGACCGCGACGATGATGTTGATCGTGCCCGGCAGACGCATGGGGGCCGGCTCGGGGTCGGGGACGCCCTCGGGGGCGGCGGCCCAGGTGGGGACGCGCAGGCCGACGGTCGCCACGGCCTCGGCTCCCCCGTCGCACGCCCGGGTGAACCGCTCGACCGAGGCCGCGGTGAGCATGCCGACGCCGGGACCGGGCGGTGCCAGCTCCCGCAGGTGCGCGACCGGGTCCATCCGTGAGTACCCGGCGACCACCTGCGCGTTGAGCGCCCAGGAGACCGGGCCGATGCCGCCGCCCAGCACGGCCGAGGAGATCGCCCGCCGGCCGGGCCCGAACTCCCACAGCAGCGAGGCCAGCCGGGCCCCGTCCTCGACGCGGTGGCTCAGCTTCACGGGTGCTCCGGGGGAGGTTTCGAGGGAGGTGACGCCCCCTGCCGCGGGATCCGGCGCCGAAGGTGCCCGGAGCGGCTGTGCGCGACCCGCTCTCACGGGCGCTCCAGATGGACCTCGGGCCTGCCGCCCGGGCCGGTCGAGACCCGGACGCGGGCGTCGAAGTGCTCACCGATCAGCTCCCCGGTCAGCACCTCGGCGGGAGCGCCGGCGGCGGCGATCCGGCCGCCCGAGACGAGCACCATCGCGTCAGCGTACTGGCCGGCGAGGCTCAGGTCGTGCAGGGTCGTGACGACGGTCAGCCCGTCGGCGAGCCGGAGCCGGTCCACGAGCTCCATCACCTGCTGCTGGTGCCCGAGGTCCAGGGCCGTCGTGGGCTCGTCGAGCAGCAGCACCGGGGCCTGCTGGGCCAGTGCCCTGGCGAGCACGACCCGCTGGCGCTCGCCGCCCGACAGGTGGCCGAGTCGGCGCGCGGCCAGCTCCGTCAGGTCCAGCCGCTCCAGCACCGAGGCGGTGACCTCCCGGTCGCGGCGGTCCTCACGGCTGAAGTAGGGGATGTACGGGGTGCGGCCGAGCAGGGCGTAGTCGAACACGGTCATGTCGGCCGGGAGGGCGGGCGACTGCGGGGCGTAGGCGATCAGCCTGGCCCGCCTCCTCGGGGACAGCCGCCGGACCTGCGCGCCGTCGACGAGCACCTCCCCCGCGTGGGGCAGCACTCCGGCCACCGCCCGCAGCAGGGTGGACTTGCCCGCGCCGTTGGCGCCGACGACGGCCAGCCAGCCTCCGGCGCGGACGTCGAACCCGACGTCGGACAGCACGGTCCGCCGGTCCAGGACGACCGACAGGCCCGTGACCCGCAGGCCGCCCGCCCGGCGGCCGTCTGTCGGCGTTCCGTCGGCCACGGGCCCGTCCCCCCGCCTCCCCGCGGTCACGGCCGTGTCTTCCGCCGTCTCCGCGGTCGCCTCTCCCTGCTCCCCCGCGACCGTCTCCTCCTGTTCCCCGGCGCTCACATCTCCGCCCTTCTGGTCATGCGCAGCACCACCACGAAGAACGGCGCGCCGACGAAGGCCGTCACCACGCCGATGGGCAGCTCGGCCGGGGCGAGCGCGGTCCGGGCGATCAGGTCGGCGAGCACCAGGAAGGCGCCGCCGCCGATCAGCGAGAGCGGCAGCACGACCCGGTAGGAGCCGCCCGCCAGGCGCCGGACGGCGTGCGGGACGACGATCCCGACGAAGCCGATCAGTCCGCTGACCGCCACGGCCGACGCGGTGGCCAGGGACGCGGCGAACAGCACGACGAGCCGGACCCGGGCGGCGTTCAGCCCCAGGGTGGCCGCTTCGTCATCGCCGACCGAGAGGACGTCGAGCAACCGGCCGTGGAGCAGCAGGATCACCGTCGAGACGGCGGCGTACGGGGCGATCAGCGCGAGCTGTTCCCAGCCTCCGCCGACGTCCCCGAGGATCCAGGCGTAGATCCGCTGGAGCTCCTCGACCCGCAGTTGCTGCAGGAACGTCTGGACGGCGGCGAGGAAGGACGAGACCGCCACCCCCGCCAGGACGAGCGTGGCGACGCCGCCGCCCCGGCCCGCGGTGTTGCCCAGCGTGTACGCGAGCATGACGCCGCCGACGGCCCCGGCGAACGCGGAGGCCGGGATGAGGAACGCCTCCCCGTCCCCCCGGGTGAAGACGATCGCCGCCGTGGTGGTCAGGCCGGCGCCGGCGGCGGCGCCCAGCAGGTAGGGGTCGGCCAGCGGGTTGCGGAAGACGCCCTGGTAGCCGGCGCCGGCGATGGCCAGCAGCCCGCCGACGGTCGCGGCGAGCAGGACCCGGGGCAGGCGCAGCTCGGCGAGCACCCCCAGCTCGCCCTGGTCGAGCCCCGAGTCGACCTCGACGCGCGGCAGCCAGTCGAGCAGCTGGAGCAGCACGCTTCCCGGGGGGATCTCGGCGGCGCCGACGAGCAGCCCGGTGAGCATGCTCGCCAGCAGCGCTCCTGCCGTGCCCAGCGCGACCCACGGACTGAGCCGGGCCGCCCGGGGCGCCGCCCGGGGCGCCGCCCGCCGTCCGTCCGGCCGGCGCTCCGCGGTGCCCGGCCGGACGGTCACCCGGCCGCGGCCTTCTCGACGGCCGTGGCGACCTGCTCGGCGAGGTCGACGACGCGCGGCCCCCACCGGGAGGCGATGTCGTCGTCGAGCGGGACGACCTGGTCGTTCTCGACGGCCGAGAGCCCGGACCAGCCGGGTCGCTTGGCGACGGTCTCCTTCGACTGACCGCAGCACTTGGTGTCGGCCAGGAAGATGAGGTCCGGGTCGGCCTTGGGGACGAACTCGGCGGCCAGCTTGGGGTAGCCGCCGGCGGCGGCGGGTGCCTTGTCGGCGATGTTGGTCAGGCCGAACAGCGCGTAGACCTGGCCGATGAAGGTGGCGGAGGTCGCCGTGTAGGGCGTGCTGTCCAGCTCGTGATAGTAGGTGAGTTTCGCATCCTTTGGCGCCGCGGCGGCGAGCTCGCCGAGCCGTTTCCTCATCCCGGCGACGACCTCGGCGGCCTTGGCGGTGTTGCCGGTGGCCGCGCCGAGGTCGGCGATCTGGTCGTAGGCTTCGTCGATCTTGGTGGCGGCGGGTTCGAGCAGTACGGGGACGCCCACCTTGCCCAGATCGGCCACGACGCCGTCGACGTCGTTGGCCAGCACGACCAGGTCGGGCTTCCTGGCGATGATCGCCTCCACGTTCGGCTTGAAACCGGACAGGTCGCTCTTCGGCGCCTCGGCGGGGTGGTCGGACTGGTCGTCCACGGCCACCACCTGCGGCCCGGCGCCGATGGCGAACAGGCTCTCGGTCGCGGTGGGCGACAGGGAGACGATCCGCTCGGGCCGGGCGGCGACGGTGACGGATCCGTTGCCCGCCTCGACCGTGACGGGGAACCCGGCCGCGCCGGGCGAGGCGGGGGCCGCGGGCGGGGCGGAGGCGCCGGACGGGGCGGGGGCCGCGGGCGGGGCGGAGGCGCCGGACGGGGCGGGGGCGGTGCCCTGCCCGCCGCATCCGGCCAGGGAGAGGGCGGCGAACAGGGCACCGGCGAGTGCGGTGGACAGGGGCCTCACACGAGGTCCTTTCAGTTGCCGGAACCGAGAGACCCGGGAACACGGACGGGTCACCCTTTTCCACGAGGGTTGACGGCGTCGGCGCGGCGGAGGCGACCTGGCTCGGCCCGTCGGGGCCATGACAGTTGCGGGACAGCGCCGGACTCACACCGGACTTCGCTCTCGCTGCGCGTCGAACGAACGCTATCAATCGCTCCGGACGGCCCGGAGTCAAGGGTCCCGGTGGCGGCTCAGCCGAGCTGCTCCTCGGCGGCGGCGATGATCTCCTGGAGCCGCAGGCCGTGCGCGGCGTCCAGCGGGTGACCCCCGCGCCGCACGGTCACCGCGAACTCGGCGAGCATCTGCGGGAAGACGTCGGAGCCGAGACGGGTGCCGTCGACGGCCTCCCGGCCCAGGCGGCCGTAGACCTCCACGCTGGCCGGCGGCGACTCGCCCGGCACGCTCATGCACAGCGAGGCCTCGCTGACCGCGCCGCTCTCGTGCTCCAGCAGCAGACCGACCCAGCCCAGCGGGTTGCCGTGGGCCCGGACCCCGACGACCCGGCCGAGTGCGGCGTCCAGCATGTCGATCATGTGCGGGCCGACGTCGAGCACCGCGCCGCGTTCCAGGCGCCACGAGGTGGCGAAGGCTCCGCCGAGCATCGCGCCGGAGATGTTGGCCGCCCGCCCGCCGAACGGCTCGATGGCCGACACCCTCGCCAGGAACGCGCGGATGGCGGACGAGTAGCGCCAGGTGAGGACCATCTGCGAGGCCACCCCGGCCTCGGCGACCGCCTCGGCCAGCCGGCGGGCCCCGTCGAGGTCGGCCGCGAGCGGCTTCTCCAGCAGCAGCGCCTTGCCCGCCTTGGCGGCCCGTACGCCGAGCTCCGCCTGGACGGCGGGCGGGACGGAGAACGCGACCGCCTCGCAGTTGTCGAACAGCTCCTCGACGCGCTCGAAGACCGGGGCCCCGAACCGGGCGGCCGCCTCGGGGCGGCGGGCCCACACCCCTGCCAGGCGCGTGTTCGGCCCGGCCGCCAGCATCGGCGCGTGCACCATCTCCGCCCACGGCCCGGCGCCGACCAGGCCCACAGATACCGTCACCGCTTCAGTTTCTCACGCCCCCGCCCCCTGATCGCGTGTTCCGGCCGGTGCGCGGCGGTCCGGCCGGGCCGCCGCCGTCACCCGGCGGGTCGCCGTGACGCGCCGCGGGGCAGGTCACCACCGGACGGGCAGCGCGGTCAGGCCACGGCCCACGATGGACGTGCGGTAGGCGGGCGGCGGGGCGTCCGGGTCCAGGCGCAGGCCGGGCAGGCGCCGGCCCAGCACCTCCAGGGCGGTGCGCAGTTGCAGCCGGGCGAGCGCGGCGCCGACGCAGAAGTGGATGCCGTAGCCCAGTGTCATGTGCGCGTCGGCGTTGCCCCGGTCGATCACGAACCGCTCCGGCTCGTCGAAGACGGTCTCGTCGTGGGCCGCGGAGTCGGTGGACAGCAGGCAGAGGGATCCCGCGGGGACGGTCACGCCGTGCAGCTCCACGTCCACCGTGGTGTGGCGGAAGGAGCCGAGGCTGGCGCCGTCGATGCGCATGCACTCCTCGACCGCGTTGCGGACCAGCTCGGGCGGCACCGGCCAGACGCCCTCGCGCAGCAGCCGCAGGACGCTGTTGCCGAGCTGGTTGGGCACGGTGTCGTTGCCGCCGAGCAGGATCGTGGAGATCAGCTCGACGACCTCCCGGTGTGACAGCTCGGTGCCGATCAGGGCCGTCATCAGCGAGACGAAGTCGTCCTCCGGCTCGGCGGCGCGGGCGGCGACGAGCCGGTCGACGTAGTCGAGGTAGGTCAGGAAGCTCTCGGCCAGCACCAGCTGGCGCTGCGGTGGCTGCGGTGACAGGAAGAGCTGGAACCAGTCCTTGACGTGCTCCTGGACGAACCGCTCGTCCTCCTCGGGGACGCCGATGAAACGGGCGGTGAGCTTGATGGACGGGATGTGCGCGATCTCGGCGACCAGGTCGCCGCCGCCCCGGGACGCCACCCGGTCGAGCACCTCCTCGTTCAGGTCGCGGAAGCGCTGTTCCAGGGCGGCGACCGCGCGCGGGGTGAAGGCCCGCGAGACCGAACGGCGCAGCCGGGTGTGGACGGGCGGGTCGACGTTGGCCACGAAGCTGGACAGGAACGAGCCGTGCTCGCCGAGCACCCGCCTGGTCCCGTCGGCGAGGCTGCGTGAGATCGTCAGCGAACCCGCCGAGGAGAAGCGCCGCGGGTCGCCGTAGGCGGCGCGCACGTCCTCGTACCGGGTCAGGACGTGGGCACCCAGGTGCTCGCTGCGGAAGACGGGACGCTCGTGACGGAGTCGGCGCAGGAAGTCGTAGGGTGCGGCGACGTGCCAGGCCGCGCTGACGTCGAAGTCCTCAGCGGTGATCATGACGTGCCTCTCGGGACGGCCCTCGCCGGGCGAGGATCTGCCGGGGGTTGACGGTGAGCATCAGATCGATCTGCTCCTGGGTGACGCCCCGCCTGCGCAGTTCGGGCAGCACGTCCCGGGAGATGTGGAGCAGGTGGTAGTCGGGGTGGCGCCGCCGGACCACGTCGCGGTCGAAGCGGTCGTTGAAACAGTACGAGTCGTGGGACAGCACCATCCGGTCGGCGTGGCCGCGGGCGGCGAGCTCGGCGACGACCGACACCCGGTCCTCGAACGAGCTGATCGTGTCGATGCCGAACCGGTCCATGCCCAGGTAGGAGCCGTTCGCGATCAGCTCCTCCAGGTAGGCGAGGTCGGTGGAGTCCCCGGCGTGCCCGATGACCACTCTGGTGAGGTCCACGCCCATCCCGGCCAGCAGCCTCTGCTGGGCCAGGCCCCCGGCCGAGGCGCTGTGCGAGTGGGTGGAGATCGGCGCCCCGGTCTCCAGGTGCGCCTCGGCGACCGCGCGGAAGACCCGCTCGCAGCCCTTCGTCATGCCCAGGTGGTCGGAGGCGCACTTGAGCACGGCCGCCTTCACGCCGGTGCGGCCGATGCCCTCGGTGATGTCCCGGACGAAGAACTCGGCGAGCCGGTCCACGCCGCCGAACAACGAGCCCGGCCCCCGGTTGCCGAAGTAGGGCGGCAGGGCGTCGTAGGTGTACAGGCCGGTGGCGACCACGATGTTGACGTCGGTCAGCTCGGCCACCCGCCGCACCGCGGGCACATAACGGCCGAGACCGACCACGGTCAGGTCCACGATGGAGTCGATGCCGTGCCGCTTGAGGTCGTCCAGCTCGGCCGCCGCCTCCCGGGCCCGCCGCTCCTGGTCCCACCCCTCGGGGATGTCCGGCCAGTTCCACAGGATCTCCGGGCTGAGCCCGAAGACGTGCTCGTGCATGAGTGTGGCTCCCAGGTCCGCGACGGGTCCGCCGACCGTCTCGACGGCCGTCACGTGTGCGCCACGAGGGGGAACGCGGGGTGGTCGAACGGCTGGTTGACGGTGAGCCCGAGGCCGTCGGTCTGCCGGTACGGGGTGCCGGTGTAGAGGGCGTCGGCGTCGAAGTAGGTGACCGTGAACGACAGCCGGGGGGTGTTGCCGTGGTTGGCCGGAGCGCCGTGCACGGTCAGCGCGTGGTGCACGGTGGCGTCGCCCGCGGCCAGGTCCAGCGGCGGGGAGACCCGGAGTTCCCTCAGCCAGGGGTGCTGGCTGAGCTGGTCGTCACCGTCTCTCGCGAAGGAGCGGCCGAGCAGGCCGTGGCGATGGGAGCCGCTGACGAAGCGCAGCGATCCCATGTCGGCCGGGACGTCCACCAGGGCGAGCCAGACGGTCAGCATGGCGGAGCGGTCCATCGGCATCCACGGGAAGTCCTGGTGGAACCCGGTGGCCCCGTGCCCGCCGCCCGGTTCCTTGATCAGCAGGTTGGTCACCTGGATCCGCACCCCGGTCACCCCGGGCAGCAGCCGGGTGGCGCCGCGGCCGAGCGCCGGGGCGAAGGCCAGGGCTCTGAAGTGCTCGTCGGTCCCGGCGATGTCCCTGGACTGGCCGAACGCCTCATCGACTCTGGAGACCCTGGAGGCGACCGCCTGGGGGCGGGCACGCAGGTGGCCGGCGGCCCGGTCGCGGAGCAGCGCCACGCGGCCGGGTTCGACCAGGCACGGCAGGCGCACCCAGCCGTTGTCCTGGAAGAAGGCGACCTCGTCGTCGGTCACGTCACGAACCGGGGGGTTGTCAGCCATGGGCTCAGTGTCGGACCTTCCGGCTCACTAAAGCAAGCGCTTGGTAATGACAGGTTGAGTCCGCGGCGGGTTTCCCGGATAGTGGCCGACAAGCGCTTGGTGACAACCCGGGGAGTGCCCATGGACCGCCCGTTCCGGTTCGCCGCCGTGATCCGCGGGGCCCCCTCGGCTCGGGCCTGGGCCGAGACCGCCCGGCGTCTGGAGGGCTCCGGATTCGACGCGCTGCTCGTCCCCGACCACCTGGTCGGCCCCCGCTTCGCGCCGGTCGCGGCGATGACCGCCGCCGCGTGCGCCACCACCCGGCTGCGGGTCGGCACCCTGGTCGTCGCCAACGACTTCCGCCACCCCGCCGTGCTCGCCAAGGAGGCGGCCACCGTCGACCTGCTGTCGGAGGGCCGGCTGGAGCTGGGCCTGGGCACCGGCTGGATGGCCGCCGACTACGCCGGCGCCGGGCTGCCGTTCGAGCCCCCCGGCGTCAGGGTCGGCCGGCTGGCCGAGGCGATCACCGTGCTCAAGGGGCTGTGGGCGGACGGCCCGTTCACCTTCCACGGCGAGCACTACCGCATCACCGGTCTGGAGCAGACTCCCAAGCCGTGGCGCCGCCCCCACCCGCGCCTGCTGCTCGGCGGCGGCGGACCCCGCATGCTGCGGCTGGCCGCCCGCGAGGCCGACGTGATCAACCTCGGCATGCGGGTGCGCGCCGACGGCACCGGCCCGGACGGGACGGACGGCGGCCTGGCCGCCTTCCTCGCCAAGATCGACGTGGTGCGGAAGGCCGCGACCGGCCGCTACGACCGGATCGAGCTCGGCACGAGCGTCCAGCAACTCGGCGTCCGCAGGGAGGGCGAGCCGTGGAGCGCCGCCGACTCCTCCCGGCAGGACGAGACGCCCCAGGTGCTGCTCGGCACCCGGCGCGACATCGTGGACAAGCTCCGCCACTGGCGCGACACGCACGACCTGTCGTACTTCGTGCTCCACCATGAGCGCGACCTGGACGCCTTCAGCCCGGTCGTCGAGGAGCTCGCCGGACGCTGACCGCCGCGCGCGGGACCGGCGGGGCGGTCGGAACGCGGAGACGGCGGGACCGGCGGGACCGGCGGGGCGGCCGGAACGCGGCGCGGGAGGCACCGGCATGATGGTCCCATCATGAACCAGATGATTCTGCTGCGACACGGCGAAACGGAGTGGAGCCGCGACGGCCGGCACACCGGACGCACCGACCTGCCGCTGACCGCCAGGGGCGAGGGCCAGGCGCGGGCGCTGGCGCCGCTGGTCGACGGCCGCGCCTTCGACCTGGTCCTGGTCAGCCCCGCCCGCCGGGCCAGGGACACCGCCGACCTGGCCGGTCTACGCGACTACGAGACCGACCCGGACCTGTGGGAGTGGGACTACGGCGGCTACGAGGGCATCACCACCCCGTCCATCCGCGAGACCCGCCCCGGCTGGTACCTGTGGCGTGACGGCGTCGTCCCGGGTGACACCGCCCACCCCGGCGAGAGCGCCGAACAGGTCGGCGCCCGCGCCGACCGGGTGATCGCCCGCGCGCGGGCCGTCGCGGGCGACGTGGCGCTCGTCGCCCACGGGCACTTCCTGCGGGTGCTGTGCGCCCGCTGGCTCGGCCTGCCCCCGCAGGACGGCCGTCTCTTCCGCCTGGACACCGGAACCTACTCCCGGCTGGGCTTCGAGCACGGCGAGCCGGTCACCCTCACCTGGAACGCCCCCGTCTGACCGAGAGCGTTCCCCGCGACGGTCACCGGGTGATCGAGGGCCGGTGGACATCGAACCGGGTGATCGAGGGCCGGTGGACGTCGAACCGGATGTCCAGGTCGATGACCCGCTCCAGCGCGACCCGCTTCGTCACGGACGGGCCGTCGCCTCCCGCTCCGGACCGGCCGCCGCCTCCCGCTCCCGGCCGGCCGCCGGGAGCGGGGACAGGCGGCAGCCGGGGAAGGGGGCGAGCAGGGTCTCCCGCCACGGGCCCGTCAGGAAGTCCCTGGCCCGCCTGCTCCAGTCGAGCAACCGCCCGTCCGGCTCGGCCTCGTCGTCCAGGCCGAGGGCCGCGTCCCTGGCCCGCTGGAGGGCGAGGTGGTCGTCCAGGGACGTACCCCAGACGGTAACGACCTCGGTGTCGCAGAACAGCACCTCGTACAGGCCGACGGGCCGGTGGCCGTGGTCGGCGAGGAGCGGGGCACGTTCCTCGCGGACGGCGTCGAGGTAGTCGAGGGCGGCGCCGGGACGGACCTGCGCGCTTTCGAACAGGTAGAAGGGGGCGGCGTAGCCCTCCGCGGCGAGGTCGGCCAACGCCGGGCTGCCGCGCACGGCGCCCAGCGGCCGGGAGAACGCCGAGAAGCGCAGGTCGTCGATGTCGGACAGGAACAGCCTGCCGTCGACGCCGTCGTAGATCTCCATCATCTGGCGCCAGCCGCCGTCCCAGCCGCCGTGGCAGTCCCAGAGCGTGACGGCCCTGAACTGGGGGTGCCCGGTGATGCCGACGGCGTAGAAGGCGCCGGCGAGGTCGATCTGCCGCGACCTGATCGACAGGCCCCGGGTCAGCTCGGGTGCGTCGAGAAGCCGGTCCTCATCCTTGTAGCGGGTGAGCCAGCTCAGGTACTCCAGCGGCTTGCGGGAGTTCATCGGCCGGAAGTCGACCTCTTCGATCAGGTAGATGCCTCGCCGCACGATGAGCGCCTCCTCGACCCAAGCGGTTGCTTGGTTGGCACCATAGTCGAGGAGGATCACCCCGTACAGAGCCGACCCGTGCCGACCCGTGCCGACCCGTGCCGGCCCGTACCGCCGGGCGCCGGCAGGTGCTGGCGGTATCGGTCGGTGCCGGTAGGTATCCGCCGATACCGGTAGGTGCCGGCGGGTGCCCTCAGGCGGCCGCGGTCGCGGGCTGGGGCCCCCGGCCGGTCAGCCATTCGAGGACCTTGCGGTGGCCGTGACAGGCGTCCTCGAAGTGACCCCAGTGCCAGTAGCGGGGCTGGTCGCGCACCCCGGTGACCCATGTGCGGTAGGACACCGGAGTGGTCGCGCCGTCCTCCGTGGCCGCCGATGCGACGCCGTACGTGCGGATCACGACGCGTCCGCCCGGTGCGAAGAGCACGTCGTCGGCCACCGGATACAAGGTCATCTGGTCGAGCACGGTCTTGAGCCCCCAATCTCTCCGGGCTCGAACTCTGCCGTGCCGACCCCCTCCCCCGGTTACATCATCGGCGCGCCGCCGTTAAGACGAGCGGCCGGATGTAAAAACGGTGTTACACCGTAAGACTGTCGAACTCCCCGTCCTTCACCCCGAGCACGAGGGCACGGATCTCGTCACGCGTGTAGATGAGGGCCGGCCCCTCCGGGAAACGCGAGTTGCGGACGGCGATGCTGCCGTCCGGCAACTCGGCGAGCTCGACGCAGTTGCCCGTCGAGTTGCTGTAGCGGCTCTTACGCCAGCTGGCCCCGGCAAGGTCGGCTGCGGGCATGCCGTTGTAGGTCTTCTCCATTTACATCTCTCTGAGAAGGTCGCCGAGGATCTCGGCGGTGCCCCCAGGCGTGGTGCTTTCCACGCACAGCTGCTCCATGGCCGTGAGGTACGGATCGACATCCTCACGTTTGTCGAGGTAGAGGGCACCCCAGAGCTGCTCGACATAGACGACGTCCGACAGGTCGGACTCAGGAAACCGTAAGATGCTGAACGCGCCACCCTCGGCCGCGTGCATACCGAACCGGAAGGGCATCACCTGAATGGTGATGTTGGGCAGCGTGGTCACCTCCAGCAGATGCTGGAGCTGTTCACGCATGATCTCCCCGCCTCCGATGGGGCGTCTCAGGGCAGCCTCGTCGATGACGGCCCACAGTCGGGGGCCCTCCTTCTTCGTCAGGCGATCCTGCCGCTGCATACGCATGTGCACACGACGCTCGATCTCCGCCTCCGGCACGTCCGGGTAGCCCAACCGGATCACGGTGCGCGCGTAGGCGGACGTCTGCAGGAGGCCGGGGATGAACTGCACCTCGTAGGTGCGGATCATGTTCGCCGCCTCCTCCAGCCCGACATAGGTGGTGAACCAGTTCGGCAACAGGTCGCCGTACTTGTGCCACCAGCCAGGGGTGTTCGCCTCGCGGACCATCTCCAGCAGGCCGCGCCGTTCCGCGTCGTCGAGCACGCCGTACAGGGTGAGCAGGTCCTCGACGTCACGCGTCTTGAAACCGACGCGGCCGAGCTCCATGCGGCTGATCTTGGACTCGGAGGCCCGGATGTGGAATCCGGCCGCCTCGCGGGTGAGCCCCTTCTCCTCACGCAGCCGGCGCAGGCTCGCGCCGAGCATGATGCGCCGAACGGTGGAACCGGTACCGGGCGGGTCCATGGACACGTGGTGCTCCTCGCTCGCTTTCCTGATCGACAGTTTGTCACTTCTGCGGCCCAAGATCCCCTGGCCGCGTCCAAGATCCCCTTCCTGTGGAGTTGTCGGATCAGGGGTAACGGTAGCGGTTGCACACACCTTATGCACGTGCATTCGCTCTTGCACCTGCACAGGAGTTTGGACCATGATTGCGACTGTGCAGTCCGCCCAAACCGCGCCCCGCCGAGCGTCAACGTCCTGGACGGCGCTCGACTGGTGGCCCCCGCTCGGCTGGTGGCCCGACTCCGCTCGTGATCTCCTCCCCGGATCGCCGGAAGCCACGGCCAGCGCCACCTTCGTCCTCCCTCCGCACGTCGAATCCGTCCACTCCGCCCGCAGCTTCACCACCGGCACCCTTACCGGCTGGGGTCTCACCGAGCTGGGCGAGAACATGGAACTCGTCGTCTCGGAGCTGGCCACCAACGCCTTCCGGCACGGCCTGCGGCTAGCCGAGCGCGCGCGGGCCAAGGAACCGATCCGGCTCTCGCTGATCCGCCGGGACTCCCTGGTCACCTGCACGCTCAACGACCCCGGAGCGGGCTTTCCCGCGCTTCGCGAGTCCTCCCCCCTCGACGTCGGCGGCCTCGGACTGCACATCGTCGAGTCGTTGAGCCTGCGCTGGGGCTGGGCCCCCCTCGCCCCGTACGGCAAGATCGTCTGGGCTGTCCTGCAGTCGGTCCCCTGCGAGGCTCCGGACCGCCCCGGGCGTCCCTGACCGGACGGCCCACCGAGCCACCCTCCGACGGCGCCGCCCCTTCCCCTCATCCGGCGCCGGCCGGTCCCGGGACCGCCCTCCCTCCCACCCCGCGGTCCCGGGACCACCCCCTCCAGCCCCGCCGGTCCCGGGACCGGCGGGATGGGACGGCCTTATAACGTGTTGCATTCTGCGTTGTGCATGCCGTCGGCGCGGCCCTCTGCATTACCGTGGTTGTTCATGGCTCACGGAGAGTCCCCGCGTGAGGTTCCTGAGAGAGCTGCGAGATGGACGATCATCTGCTCGGCTGGTTGAAAACCCTCGACGAAGAACGGCTCGCCCGGGTGCTGGCCAACCGGCTGGACGCCATCGCTCCGCCGTGGCCGCGCCGCCTCGACACCCTGGCGCAACGACTGGGCGGCGGGCCCACCACGATCGAGGTCATACGGGGTCTGCCGCTGCCCTCCCTCCAGGTCGCGCAGGTGGCGCTGGCGCTCGGCGAGGAGGCGACGCCGGGGGCGGTCGCCCGGTTCCTGGGCGTGCCGGAGGCCGAGGTGACGCCCTGGCTCGGCCTGCTCCACGACCACGCGCTGGCGTGGCCGGACGCCGAGGGCCGTGTCCACGTGGCCGCCGGACTCGCCCGCCGGTGGGACACCCCCTGCGGGCCGGGTGAGCCGCCGGCCCGCCACCCGGCCTTCCGGACCGCCGACGCCGACGCGCCGCGCGGCCCCGGCCACCGCCCGCCCTTCACCCCCGTCCCGCCCGACCTCGCCACGGTCCCGGTCGACCCGGAGGCCGTCGACCACCTGATGACGCTGGCCGCGCCGCATGTGGTGGAGCGCTGCGCGGCGATGCTGGAGAACACCGCCAAGGTCCCGCTGCCGCTGCTTCGGGCGGGCGGAGTCGGGGTGCGCGAGGTCCGGCGGGTGGCCAGGGACACCGGCTGCGACGAGGACGAGACCCGGCTGCTGCTGGAGATCTGCGCCGTGGCCAGGCTGCTGGCCTGGGACGAGTCGGCCGGCGGGCTGGTGCCCACCGAGAAGTTCGACCGCTGGCGGCTGGACGACGCGGCGGCCAGGCTCCGGGTGCTGCTGTCGGCCTGGTGGCGGATGGAACGCTCGTCGCTGCGCAGGATCGGCGGCAGGTACGGCACGGTGCTGGGCGACGACCCGGCCGGCGCCGAGGTCGCCCGTGTCAGGCGGGCGGTGCTCGGCGTGCTGGCCCGGCTGCCCGCGAGCACGGCGTGCACCGACCTGGCCGGCCTGGTCGCGTCCGCGCACTGGCACTCCCCGCTGCTCGACCGGCCGCTCCTGGACGAGTGTGCCCCCGCGGTGCTGGAGGAGGCCCGGATGCTCGGGCTGGTCGCGCTCGACACGATCACCGACCTCGGTCGCGCTCTGGCCGCGCTGGACGCCCACGCCGGCCACGAGGCGGACGACGCCGCACCGGCGGTGGAGAACGACCCGGCCCTGGTGGAGTGTTCGGCCAGGGCACTGGCCAGCGTGCGGCGGAGCGCGCTGTTCGGCGCCGACCTCACCGCCGTGGTGACCGGGCCGCCCGCCGGGGAGCTGGCCGAACTGCTCGACCGGGCCGCCGACCGCGAGTCGCGCGGCACGGCCTCGGTGTGGCGGTTCACCCCGGCCAGCGTGCGCCGGGCGATGGACTCCGGCTACACCGCCGAGGGCCTGCTGGCCGACCTGTCCGCGGTGGGCTCGGTGCCGCAGCCCCTCGAATATCTGGTGCGCGACGTGGCCAGGCGGCACGGCGAGGTCACCGTGACCTCGGTCGCCTGCATCGTGCAGGCCTCCGACCCCGCGCTGCTGGCCGAGATCGCCGGACACCGGCGGCTGGACGGGCTGGGGCTGCGCCTGCTCGCCCCGACCGTGCTGGTCGGCGCGCTGCCCGCCGACAAGACCCTGGCCGCGCTGAGGGCGAACGGCTACGTCCCCGTCCTCGTGGAGGACACCGGGGAGGTCACCGTCCGCCGGGCCCGGATCGAGGAGCCGCGGCACGGGCGGCTGATCCTGCTGCCCGGGGGCCGGGTGGCCGAGCTGGAGCAGCAGGCGCATCCTCCGGCGGAGCCGCCGCCCGACCCTCGGGAACACGCCCGGCGGCTGCTCACCGCCGACGGCGAGGCGGTCCGGCCGGCCGGAAGGACCTGGGCGGTCATCGGCCGCATGGCCTCCCGCCTGCCGACCGCCCAGCAGTCGCTGCTCGGTTTCGTCGTCGATCGCGGCGTGCGGGCGGCGATCACCCTGGCCGACGGCCTCACCGCCACCGTCAGCCACGGCGAGCTGCGGGGCGGCGTGCTCGACGCGTGGTGCGAGGAGGCCGGCGACTACCTGGAGTTCCCGCTGGCCGACATCGTCGAGGTCCGCGGCACCTTCCTCTGACCCCCGGCCGCCCACCACGCGGGGTCAGGCGCCCGCAGGAGTACCGCCGCGCGTTCGGGGAGCGCGGGGTCAGACCTTTTTGGACGCGGCGAGGGCGGCGTGGAGCCGCTCCAGCACGTCGGCGTAGCCCTGGTAGCTGTAACGCTGTTCGGCGAGCCAGGGGTAGACCTGCCCTGCCTTGACCGCGGGCAGGTCGGCGAAGGTCGGCTTCTTCTTCATCTCCTCGGCCTGCATCGACTGGGCACGCGCGTCGGTCAGGATCACGTCGGCCGGGTAGGTGTCGGCGTTCTCCCAGCTCAGCGTCTGCCAGAACCCGCCCTGATCGACCTTCTCCGGCACCACGACGTCCAGCCCCAGTTCCTTGAAGTAGCGCACGTCGGGATGGTCGGCGGGACTGGCCACCCACAGGGACTCCGGGCCGCCCGCCATGATCATGACCTTCAGCTTCGCGATCTCGGGGGTGACGAGCGCCTTGGAGGCCGTCTCGAACCGGGTCTTGGCGGCGGCCACCCCGGGGGCGTTGGCATCGGCGCCGAGGGCGGCGGCGACCTCGGCGTACTTCCCGATGATCTCGGGCAGCGACCGGCCGGTCTGGCGGACGCCGAGGGTGGGGGCGACCTGCTCGATGGTGGCGCTGGACTTCTCCGGCACGTACCAGAGGGCCTTGTCGTCGTACATGCCGCTGATCAGCAGCTCGGGCTGGAGGGAGATGTACTTCTCGACGTTGAACTCGTCCCAGACGTTGCCGAGGGACTCGACCTTGGTGATATCGACCTCGCCGACCTGCGGGTCCTTGCCGCCGTCCTTGAGCTTGTGCGGTCCGAAGACGCCGATCGGGCGGATGCCGAAGTCCCACAGCGCCGCGGCGGCGCCGACCTGGGCGACGATACGGCTGGGACGGGCGGGGAGGTCGATCTTCTTCCCCCGGTCGTCGGTGAAGGTCCACGGGCCCGCCCCCGGGGAGGCCGCCGAGGCGCCCGGAGCCGCGGGGGTGGTGCCGGAACCGCCCCCGCACGCGGTGAGGCCGAACATGAGGCCGAGACCGGCTGCCAGGAAGTCTCGCCGCGGCAGAGCAGATAGCGACATTTCCCCCTCCAAAGGATAGGCTTACCTAAATGGGTATTGCATTAGATTAGCCTTACCTAATCACAACAGGGAGAGGGGACCGGGTGAGCACGGCCGGTGTGACGACGGCCGCGTCCGAGGAGACCGGGGAGCCGGACGGGACGCGACCACGGCGGACGGGGCGCCCCGCGGTGCTGGCCGCCGGACTGGTGGCCGGCGTGGCACTGCTGGTGCTGCTGGCGCTGGTCAGCATCGCGGTGGGGTCACGCTCGGTGCCGCTGTCCACGGTGCTGGACGCCCTGCTCGCACCCGACGGATCGAGCGACCACACGGTCGTCCGCGACCTGCGCGTACCGCGGACACTGATCGGCATCGGCGTGGGCGCCGCGCTCGGCCTGGCCGGCGCGCTGATGCAGAGCCTGACCCGCAACCCGCTCGCCGACCCGGGACTGCTCGGCGTCAACCACGGCGCGGCGTTCGGCGTGACCCTCGCCCTCGGGCTGTTCGGGCTGAGCGACCCCTCGGTGTACGTCTGGTTCGCCTTCGCCGGGGCGGCCGTCACGGCCGCGCTGGCCTACGCGCTCGGATCGGCCGGACGCTCCGGGGCGAGCCCGGTCCGGCTCACGCTCGCCGGGGTCGCGCTGGGCATGGTGTTCCAGGCGGCCTCCTCGGCGATCCTGCGGATCGACAGCGCCACCTTCGACCGGATGCGGTTCTGGCTCACCGGCTCGCTCGCCGGGGTCACCCCCGACGTCGCGCTGCGGCTCGCCCCGTTCCTGGCGGTGGGGCTGGTCCTCGGGCTGCTGCTGGCCAGGCCGCTCAACACCCTCGCCCTCGGCGACGAGGCCGGCCGCGCGCTCGGCGTCGGCGTGGCCCGCACGCGCGGACTGACCGCGGTCGCCGTCACCCTGCTGTGCGGGGCCGCCACCGCCGCGGCGGGGCCGCTGTGGTTCGTGGGCCTGGCCGTGCCGCACGCGGTACGCGCCTTCACCGGCCCCGACCAGCGCTGGATGCTGCCCTACACCGTCGTGCTCGCTCCCGCGGTGCTGCTCGCCTCGGACGTCGCCGGCCGGGTGATCGCCGCCCCCGGCGAGGTGCAGGTCGGCATCATGTGCGCCGTGCTCGGTGCCCCGGTCTTCATCCTGCTCGCCCGCCGCCGGAGGCTCGCCGCCCTATGACCGACCAGCCCCCGCCGGGAGACATCCCCCGGCCCGGCTCCGTGCCGCCCCCCGCACCACCGGCCGCCCAGCCCCCGTCCGTACCTCCGCGGAGGCCCACCGCACCATGACCGTTCTCCGCCTGCGCGCCTGGTCGCTGCGGCTCTCCCCGCGCGGCCTCGCCGTCGGGGCCACCCTCGCCGTCCTGGGTGTCGCCGTCAGTCTCCTCGCGCTCTCGACCGGTGAGTTCACCGTCCCCGTCCCCGACATCGTGGCCGCGCTGCTCGGCGACGGGCCACCGGCCGCCGAACTGATCGTCGGCCGGCTGCGGGCGCCCCGGGTGGTGACCGGCCTGCTGGTCGGCGCCGCGTTCGGACTGAGCGGGGCGATCTTCCAGAGCCTGACCCGCAACCCGCTCGGCAGCCCCGACTTCATCGGTTTCACCTCCGGCGCCTCCGCCGGCGGCGTCGCCGCGGTGATCCTGGGCGGCTCCGCCTGGCAGATCGCCGGGTCGTCGCTGGCCGGGTGCGTCGCCTGCGCGCTGCTGGTCTACGCGCTGGCCTTCCGGAACGGGGTGCAGAGCTACCGGCTGATCCTCGTCGGCATCGGCGTCAACGCGCTGCTGGTCTCCGCCTCCTGGTACATGCTCACCCGCGCCAACATCAACGACGCCGCGACCGCCGGATCGTGGATCACCGGCAGCCTCGGCGGACGCGGCTGGGACCACGCGCTCCCGGTGGCCGCCGCGCTGGTCGTGCTGCTGCCCGTGTGCGCGTGGCTCTCGCGTCCGCTGCGGATGCTGGAGATGGGGGACGACGCGGCCAAGGCCATGGGCGTCCGGGTCGAGCCGATCCGGGCGGTCGCCATCGCGGCCGGCGTCCTGCTGTGCGGCGTCGCCACCGCCGCAGCCGGCCCGGTGATCTTCGTGGCGATGGCCGCGCCGCAGCTCGCGCGCAGGCTGACCCGCTCCGCCGGGATCACGCTGACCGCGTCCGCGCTGACCGGCGCGGTGCTCCTGGTCGGCGCGGACCTGGCCGCTCAGCGCCTCTTCGCGCCCGTCCAGCTCCCGGTCGGGATCATGACCGCCGCGATCGGCGGCACGTACCTGGTGTTTCTGCTCCGGAGGGAACGACGTTGAGACTGTACGGAAGCGGCCTGACGCTCTCCTACGACAAGCGCGTGGTGGCCACCGACCTGGACGTCACCATCCCCGACGGGTCGTTCACCGTGATCATCGGGCCCAACGCGTGCGGCAAGTCCACCACGCTGCGTGCCCTGGCCCGCATGCTCAAGCCCCGCGCGGGAGCGGTGCATCTGGACGGGAGCGTGATCACCTCCCTGCCCTCCAAGGAGGTGGCGCGCAGGCTGGGCCTGCTGCCGCAGAGCTCGATCGTGCCCGACGGCATCACGGTCGCCGACCTGGTGGGCCGGGGCCGCTACCCGCACCAGCGGATGATGCGCCAGTGGTCCCGCGAGGACGAGGTCGCGGTGACCACGGCGATGGCGGCGACCGATGTGACGGACCTGGCGGACCGCTGCGTGGACGAGCTCTCCGGAGGCCAGCGCCAGCGTGTCTGGCTGGCCATGGCCCTGGCCCAGGAGACGCCGATCCTGCTGCTGGACGAGCCGACGACCTTCCTCGACATCGCCCACCAGATCGAGGTGCTCGACCTCTGCGCCGACCTGCACGAGCAGGGCAGGACCCTGGTGGCGGTGCTGCACGACCTGAACCAGGCCTGCCGCTACGCCACCCACCTGATCGTGATGCGCGACGGCCGGATCGTCGCCGAGGGCGACCCCGCCTCGGTGGTGACGGCCGAGCTGGTGGAGAAGGTCTTCGACCTGCGCTGCGAGATCATCGAGGACCCGCAGAGCGGTACCCCGCTGATCGTCCCCGAGTCGCGCCGTCAGGTCCGCGCGCGAACCCGGACCTGACGCCGGAGCACCCGGCACCGGGACGGGAGGCGGCCCCGACCGCCGGGGCGGGTGCGGATCCCGGCATCGAGACGCGGACGGGGTCGGCCCCGGCACCGGGACGCGGACGCGGATCCCGGCACCGGGGCGGGGTGCGCGGACGCGTACCCCGCCCCGGCCCGGATCAGAGCTCGCCGCTCTCGATCGCCTGCTTGAGCGCCGCCTGCGTCACCTCATGGGAGGCGACGCCGTTGGTGACGGCGAAGTCGATCAGCGAGGTGTCCGCGTCGAAGGTGAGGTGCTCGGTGACCTTGGTCCTCCCGCCGTCCAGCGGAGTAAAGACGATCTTCTGGTGCGTGACGACGTTGGGCTGTGACCAGGTGTCCGTCTCGTAGTAGAGCTCGTCCTGGTGAATCCGCTGCTGGGCGTGCGTGTTGCTGACGACGATCTGGCCCTGATAGGGGATCTCCTCGACGGCCGTGAAGTTGATGTAACGCGTGTCGTCCCGGCACCAGTCCTTGTGGGTGACGACCCGCTTCAGGAACGAGTGCATGCCGAGGTGGTTGTTGATGTTCGAGTACGCGGTGAACACCTGTTCCGCCGGGGCGGCGATCTCGATGGAGATGCTGGTCTTGACCCGCTCGCGGCCCGAGCCCGGCAGAGGCGGCGGCGAGGCGTCGGAGAACCTGTAGGTGTCCCACGTGGTCTGCCACTCGGCGGCGAGCACGGGGTCGGTGTCGGCGGTGCCGGCGTGCGCGGGGGCGGAGAGCGCGGTGAGGACGAAAGCAGCGGCGAACAGCTGAGCCGCGAGAACTCGGAGGAGCTTCTTCACGTATACCTCAAGGGGAGACAGTAGGTGCAATGATCTTCTATCGCATCCGTACCGCGGCGGAGAACACTCCGCGCCGAAGAGATCGGCAGACCTCACCGCACCGACCACGGCCTGTCACCCGGAGTTGGGGACAAGCCGGTGCGCTTCCCCCGTTCCCATAAACTTCTAGCCGTGGGTGACCCGAAGTTCGAGATTCAGATGCTCCACGACCGCGTCATGGTCAAGACCGAGCAGCAGGCCGAAGAGCGGCGCAGCACCGCCGGTATCGTCATCCCGGCGACGGTGAAGATGGCCAACCGCCTGGTCTGGGGTGAGGTCTGCGGCGCGGGCCAGAACGCCCGCACGGTCAAGGTGGGCGACAAGGTCCTGTTCAATCCCGAAGACCAGTACGAGGTCGAGGTCCACGGGCAGATCTACCTGGTCATGCGCGAGCGCGACCTGCACGCCATCGCCACCCAGCAGACCGACAACGGCACCGGCCTGTATCTGTGACACGCCCCGGGCACCCGGCTCACCGGCCGACCACCACTCCCCTGCGCAGGTCCGCGGGGTCGTAGGCCACGGTCAGCTCGCTGCCCCGCGGGGGCGGGGTGAAGGTCAGGTGCTTGAACGACAGGCCGGGCACCTCGGGCGACTCGATGTGCACGCGCATCAGCCGCCGTCCCTGGATCCTGCCGTGGCCGTCGTAGATCCCGGTGACGACGCCCCTGGCCCGCAGTCCGTACTCGCCCAGGAACCGCCGCTCGCGATCGCGCCTGCCGAAGTGCACGGCCAGGGCGACGGTGACGACGGCGGCGACCGCCCCGAGGGAGCAGGCGACGACCCCCACGGCCATGTCCGTCCCACTCCCCGTCGAGAGCCGATGGCCCAGCAGCTCGGGGACGAGGAAGCCGACGCCCACCGGCAGCCACATGATGTGCAGGCCGGGGATGAGCAGGAAGGGGCGGAAGGTCTTCGCGTATCGCATCTCGATCACGGCAGGACCCTAGGCTCCCCGCCCTGCGCCTTTCTTGCAGCGCGCTTTCAGCCGTTCCGCGTCTCTCGCGGCGCCATGCGCACCCGCTCTGCGGACACGACCCCGCCCGCGCGGGTGGTTCGTCACCGCCGGGTGTAGCTGAGGTAGACCCGGCGGTTCCAGTCGTCGGCGGACATCGCGGCCAGCACCCGGGTGGGGGTGCCCCTGAGGTCGGACAGGACGACGCGGTAGACGTCGCCCGCGCGGACGACCGCGATGAAGTGCTTCTCGTCCCACCAGCCCCACAGCGCCTTCGGTTTGATACCGGGCACCTTGGCGGCGAGCTTGCCCGAGGTGCGGTCCCACACGCAGACGTGCTCGGCGTAGGTGGACGGGCACCAGGTCATCAGCCCGCGTCCGGAGGGGGTGAAGACGTCCTCACCACCGCCGGGCCGTCCGGTCTTGGCGAACGTGCGGCGGACCTCGCCGTCCGGCCCGTAGAAGCGGGTGCCGCCGCGGTACTCGGCCACCAGCTCGGCGCCGTCGGAGCTCCACCGGAACCGCGCGGCCGGGTCGACGTTCGCCACGGTCACGGTCTTGGCGGTCTTCGCGACCGCGTCGACGATGACGAACCCGGAGGTCACCCAGGCGGTGCCGCTCTTCCGCTCGACGGTCAGCACCGCCTTGGCCCCGTTCCGGCTCCAGTGGACGTAGTGCGCGACGAGGGGCTTGCGGACCGTGCGGATCCTGGTGCCCCTGGAGGTCGCCGGGTCGAGCAGGACGACCGAGTCGTACCCGCCGTTGTAGGAGGCGGGGACCGCCAGGGCCTTGCCTCCCTTCGGGGCGGTCGTGATCTCCTGATAGGCGCTCTGCAAGGTGAACCCGGCGCCCTTGCGGAGGTAGGCCGCCTTGCCGAAACCGTAGGAGGTCACCCTGAGCGGGTCCGCGGAGTCTTCCCTGACGGTCACCCGGGTGCCGGGGAGCGCGAGGTCGACGGGGGCGGCGTGCGCGGCCGGCGGGGCCGACACGGCCACCGGGACCGCGATGACGGAAAAGGCGAGCAACCGGTAAATCCCAGGAGTCACAGCCACGGCGGCATCCTAGGACGGAAATCCGGCAAGATCTTGATCTAGAACAAACCGGTTGGGAGAAGTGTGAATCCCACGATCACCGGTGATGTTCCGGCGATTAACCGATTGAATCCCCAAGTGGCGGGAAGTGCGCGGGAACCGGGCGGCCGGAATAACCCATTCCGAGCGCGGAACCCCTCCGGGACGACGCGGCCAGGCACGACGGCACAGTCGGCCCCTGACCCGAGATCGGATCCGGCGGTGCCGACGGGCCCGGCGAGGACGCCGGCCGGCACAGGGCGGCGGCCCACAAAGGACGCCGGTCCGCAAAAGGCGGCGGTCCGCACAGGACGGCGATTTAACGGTCACGAATTTCGCGGTCACGAATTTCACGCCGCCCGCACCACATTTTACGGACCCCCCATATCCCGGGAAGCATAATCTCCGGGGCCGGGAAGGAAGAACTCCGGCACGCGATTCCCGATCGGGAGGCGGCTGGACATCACCGGTCGACATCCCCTCACGCGGACCGTACCGTACGCAGTACGACTCAGCTACGGTGGTCCTGACGTCGAGAAGGTGGAGACTGTTCCCGTGAGTGGAAAGAAAGCGTCGGAGGCCGATCCGGCACGCAGCCTGGCCTTGCTCTGGGGGTCGCATAACAAACCGGGGCGATCCGGGCTGACGGTGCGCTCGATCGTGCTGGCGGCCATCGAGCTGGCCAATGCCGAGGGGCTCGACGCCGTCTCCATGCGCCAGGTCGCCGAACGGCTGGGGGTCGGGACCATGTCCCTGTACACTCACGTCCCCGGCAAGGGCGAGCTGGTCGACCTCATGGTCGACACCGCGTACGGGGATCTCTACACCGACGTGGACGCCCCCTCGCGGCAGCCCGGCGGATGGCGGGGTGCGCTCTCGTTCGTCGCCGCCCGCAACTGGGACCTCTACCAGCGCAACCCCTGGCTGATGCAGATCGCCGACCTCCGTTCCACCCTCGGCCCGAACGCCACGCTCAAGTACGAGGCGGAACTACGCCCGCTGGACGGCATCGGCCTGTCCGACGTGGAGATGGACTCCGTCCTGACCCTGGTCCTGAGCCATGTCGAGAGCACCGCCAGGACCAAGGTCAACCAGACGCAGGTGCAGCGGGACACCGGGATGACCGACGCCGAGTGGTGGGTGTCCAGCGCCCCGCTGCTCGCCAAGGTCATGGACGCGGCCCGCTTCCCCGTCGCCTCGCGCGTCGGGCAGGCCGCGGGCGAGGCGTACCAGTCGGTCGCCGACCCCGCCCACGCGCTCGCCTTCGGCCTGGAACGCATCCTGGACGGGGTGGCCGAGCTGATCGGAAGCCGGACACGCCCCTGACCCGGTCGGGAACCGAACACCCCTGACCGGGTCAGGAATCGAACACCCCTGACCGGGTCAGGAATCGAACGGGGTCAGGAACTCGCGAGGCCTGAGCGCCCGGGAGACGATGCGGACGTCTCCGATCCACCCGTAGTACCCCTGACCGTACTTCTGGGCGAACTGGGTGCCGCCGATCGCGAACGGCTTGCCCAGCGTGGAGATGCCCTTCGACCGCTGCGTCGGGTTGCGAGCGATCTTCGACCCGTCCACGTAGACCACCGTGCGCCGCCCGTCGTTGACGACGGCCACGTGCGTCCACCGCCCGACGGGCAGCGCGTGACTCCACGACGTGGGGTCCGCGTCGCGGTCGGTGGGGTAGACGACGTACTGCAGGAACCGCTCCGGGGAGAGGTTGAGGCTGCAGGTCGGCTCGTCCTGCGACCAGCCGCTCGTCTTGCCCGCGTCGCCGCTGCGGCCCTCCCAGCTCAGGATGCCCATCCAGGCGTGGTCGCCCTCGAAGGGTTCGGGGAGCTTGATGAACGCCTCGATCGTGTATCCCGACTCGAACTTCATGCTGTTGAGCGGGGCGGCGGGCCCGGTACGCAGGACCGCGCCGCGGTCGGGGTTCTTGCCGCCGTCGAAACGGAGGCTCGCGTGCGCGGGCTGGCCCTCGTGGTGCTCGGCCGACCACTTCAGCACCTCCGCCGCACTGGCGTGCAGCAGCTCCACGGTGAGGTCGTTGCCGCCGCCGGTCAGGTCCCGCGCGACGGCGCCGGCCGGGACGACGCCGCCGTCCGTCCCCGCGCTCTGCAGCCCGGAGGCGTCGAAACGCCAGTACGCCACCGTTCCCCTCGGCATCACCGCGCTCGCCGGTCGCGGCTCGGGGAGCACCCGCGGCGCGAAGCCGGCGAACCGCTCGTCGAAGTCGATCTGGAGGCTGAACCGGTCGGCCGGACCGGTCAGTTCGAGGTTCTCGGCCTCCAGCGGGGTCCGGTCCTCCGGGTCGCGGTCGAGCAGCCAGGGCGAGAACGTCTCGACGTCGATCACCTTGCGGGCGAGGTCGAACGTGTAGAGGCGGATCATCGCGGCGCCGCCGTAGTAACGGTCCTGGTAGTTCGCGATGTGGACGTGCACGTCGTGGCCGGCGTCGTTCTTCAGGACGGTACGGCCCGGCGGCCAGTAGTGGCCGTTGAGGGTGAGGAAGATCTGGTCGTTGCGCCGGATGAAACGGTCCCACAGGCGCCGGCCGAAGTCCGACAGGGAGGCCGTACCGGCCTCGTCGGACCAGGCCAGGTCGTGCGTGGTGAGGATGATGGGCAGCTTCGGGTTGGCGTCGACGACACCCTGTGCCCACGCCAGGCCCTTGTCGGAGACCCGCCAGTCGAGCGCGAGCACCAGCCATTCGCGGCCTGCGGCGCGCAGCACGTGGTAGCTGTTGTACCCGTCCGGCGAGGCGCCGCGGAAGGTCGGCATCGCGGCGAACCGGGCCGGTCCGAAGGCCCGCAGATACGCGCTGTCGCCCCGCTGGTCGTCGGTGGACGACCTGACGTCGTGGTTGCCCGCCAGCACGCTGTAGGAGACCTTGCCGTCGATCGCGCGGAACGTGTCGCCCGCGAGCTCGATCTCGTGCTCGCTACCGTGCTCGGTCACGTCGCCGAGGTGTGTCATGAAGGCGATGTTCCGGGCCTTGCGCTGCTCGGTCAGGTAGCGGAAGGTCGCCCGCAACGGGGTCGGGTCGGAGCTGTCCTCGTCGAAGAGGTACTGCGTGTCCGGCAGGACGCCGATCGCGAAGCGCGGGTCGTCCTCGTCGAAACGGCCGGTTCGGACGGAGGCTCCGGCGGCGCTCGCCGGAGCCGCGTCCAGCGCGACGGCGGTCGTCGAGGCGGCGGCGACCGCCGGGGCGGCCAGCGCCGCCCACAGCAGGGAACGACGCCCGACGTCGGGGCGGGAGGGGTCTTCCATGGGGTTCTCCAGGTGCTCACGATCTCGCGTAGCACCGTGGTGGCCGCATGTGGCGCCCCGGTGGCATGCAGGGGAACGGCCGCCCGCCGCGGGTGGAAGCTTTGAAGATCGCCCCTGGGAGGCCGCCGTGCCCGGCCCGACGCGTCGTGTACGCAACCGTGCCGATCACCGGCCGTGCCGGCCCCGCAGGACGGCGACGGCGTCGGCCCGTGCGGGGACTAGCGGGTGAGGAGCTTCTGGGCCTCGACGATCAAGTCGAGGTCGAAGCTGAGCTTGAGGCCGAAGTAGACGATGGCCGTGGCCGTGGCCGCGGCGACGAGGACGACCAGGATCTTGACCGTCCAGCCGCGGCGGGAGAGCCAGGCGGTCCAGCCCGACAGGGTCCGCTTGCCGAACTCCAGCACGCGGTGGGCCCAATGGAACTCGGTGGCCAGCACGGCCAGGCCCGCGAAGACGACCAGCCAGCCGGGGCCGGGGAAGGGCACCATGATCAGGCCGCCGACGACGAGCACGGCGCCGATGACCCCGATGACGATCTTCAGCGTGAGGCGGCCGGTGCGGGTGGACCTGATGCCGTCGAGCCAGCCGTGGATGCCGGAGCGGGGAGCCGCCTCCTCCCGCGACGTTTCACCGGTCTCGATCGGTTGCGCGGTCGCGTCCCGAGGGTTTCGCGCCCCGTCTGAGATCGCCATGCTCTCCCCCGGACAGTCGGTTTCTTCCAGAATAAGGTCGGCCGGCCGGCCGGGCTCCCGCCGCGGCATTACGTGCTCCTTACCGGAGAGACGTGCGATCACACCGCGAGCCGGGATACCTGGTGCGAACATACCGCTTTGCAGGACGTATCACCCAGCACGAGTCTCCCCCGTTCACCCAGCACGAGTCTCCCCCGTCACCCCCAGTACGGGTCTCCCCCGGCACGGTCACCCGCGCCGGGGGAGACCGGCGGGTCAGGAGGCGGTGCAGGTGACCGTGGCCGGGACGCCGTTGGCACCGGTCCAGGTGGCGCCGAAGCCGAAGGCCGTGGCGGCCCCCGCGGCCAGGGTGCCGTTCCAGCTCGCGTTCCGCACGGTGACGTCGGCCCCGGTCTGGGTGTGGGCGCCGCCCCAGAGCTGGGTGACCTTCTGGCCGTCCGGGAACGACCACTTCACGGTCCAGCCGCCGATCGGCGAGGTGCCGGCGTTCCTGACGGTGACCTCACCCTGGAAACCGCCAGGCCAGGAGCCGGTCACCCTGTAGGCCGCGGTGCAGCCGTCCCCGCCGGACGACCCGGGCGGGGTCGTGAAGGTCACCGGCCCGGAGGCGGTGGAGCTGTTCCCCGCGGCGTCACGGGCGATCACATAGAAGGTGTAGGAGGTCTCCGGGGTCAGCCCGGTCAGGGTGAACGACGCCGTGGACGGCGAGCCGACCTTGACGTCCGTCGCCCCCGCCTCGCGGTAGACGTCGTAGCCGGTGACCCCGACGGCGTCGGTCGAGGCGGTCCAGGCCAGTTTCGCGCCCGTCGAGGTGATCGCCGAGGCTTCCGGGGTGCCGGGCCTGGTCGGCGGGACGGTGTCGTCGGGCGGGACGGTGCCCTGTTTGTCGGCGTAGAGGATGCCGCGGCCGTTGGTGCCGAGGTAGACGCGACCATGGATCCGCGGATCGCCGGTGAGGGCCTCGCCCATGTTGCCGTACTGGTGCGCGTCGTCGTTGATCCTCACCCAGCTCTCGCCGGTGTCGTCGGAGCGGAACACACCGGTCACGCCGCCGACCGTGGCGACCGCGTACAGGGCCTGGTAGCTCCTGCCGGGTGCGGCCTTGCCGAACCCGATGTTGACCGCGCTCGTGACGCCGGGCAGCCTGGTGAACGACGCGCCGCCGTTCGTGGAGTGCCAGACGCCGGAGGTGCCGCCGGTGCCGCCGGCCAGCCAGATGTCACCCTCGCGGCCGGGAACGGCCTTGAATTTGACGTTGCCTTCGGCCGGCAGCCCGGTCGCGGCGGTGGCGGCGAACGAGGCGCCGCCGTCCGTGCTGATGTAGAACTTCCCGCCGCTGAAGCCGTAGAAGGTCCCCGGTCTCACCCGGTCGGACTCGACCACGGCCCCGGTGGGCAGGCCGGTGGACGCCTTCCACGTGTTGCCGTACCCCACCGAGTGGTGCACGGCGACGCCCTTCGGCGCCCAGACGAAGCGTGAGCCGTCGGCCGCCGCCGCGACGGTGCCGCCCTCGTCGATCCCGGCGGGCTCGGTGCCCTGGAACCAGTTGGCGCCGCCGTCGGTGGAGAAGGCGACGTGGCTGTCGCCCGGCCGCTCGGAGTCGGTGAAGTTGCCGGCGCGGACCATGACGGACGGGTTGGTCTCGGCGTAGTCGAGGCTGGTGGTGGAGGTGAAGTTCGGCGAGGTGAACATCATGGGCGGGACGGCGTCGAGGTCGGTGTGCCGGAACCCGCCGATGTCGCCCAGGCCGCTGACGAGCGGAGCGCCGGAAGGTGGGCTGACCAGGTCGAGGACGGCGGTCTCCTCCAGGCCCTTCACCATGGGCTTGATGGTGATCTGGCCGCCGGTGTCCCACTTGAGAAGGTCCTCGGTGCCGTAGATGGTGGCGCCGGTGCCGTACATCATGCGGTTGGAGTCGAACGGGTCGATCTCCAGCGACTCGGTCATCCACCCGAGCTTGGGCGAGACCTCGGGTGGCTGCGGGTTGGCCCCGAAGCTCAGCCACGGCGAGGAGGAGATGTCCATCTTGTAGCGGAAGCTACGGTTCGGGTAGGAGGTGAAGTCCCAGATCCGGGTCCAGGTCGCCCCGGAGTCGGTGGAGCGGAAGAAGATCACGTCCGGCCACCAGGAGATCTGGGTGGCGACCATGAGCGTGCCCGGGTCCCGGCGGTCGACGGTGAGGCCGCTGTAGCCGAAGTAGTCGTCGGCCGAGGTGGACGGGATCGGGCTGATCCGGGTCCACGCGCCGGTCCGCGTGTCGAGCTTCCACACGTCCCCCTTGCTCCCGTCGTACGGGCCGCCGGTGTCGCTGGTGGCGATGTAGAGGGTGTGGTTGTCGTGGTCGAGCACGCCCTTGTGCGCGATGTAGCCGGTGGGCTGCCCGGGGACGCGGCTCCAGGTGGTGCCGCCGTCAGCGGAGGCGTAGACGGTGTTCTCCTTGTCGGCGACGCCGACGTAGATCTTCTGCGTCGTGTCGCCGGCGGTCGCCGAGGTGGGGTCGAAGGTCACCCAGACCACGCCGGGACGGTGGCTGAGGTAACCATTGGGGTCGGCCGGGTCCTGCGCGTAGTTCCCCGGGTTGGGGAAACTCGCGACCTTCGCCCAGGTGACGCCCTTGTCGGTGCTGCGCCACAGGCCGTTGCCGTCGGGTGCCCCCAGGTAGAGGACTCTGTTGTCGTTGGGGTCGACGGCCAGCCGCTCCCCCATCCCCCTGCCGGGCATGTTGCCGCCGAGCTTGAACGGCAGCGGGGTGGCCTGCCAGGTGGCGCCCTTGTCGGCCGAGCGCAGGATGGCGCCGTTGCCGGGGTCCCAGCTGTTGGTGTACATCCCGGCGGCGACGTAGACCCGGTCGGTCTCCACCGGGTCCGTGGCGAGGCTGACCACGCCGTTGTGGCCCCACCTGTCCCAGCCCACCCAGTCCAGCAGCGGTGTCCAGGTCCTGGTGGACTGCTCCCAGCGGTAGGCGCCGCCGATGTCGGTGCGGGCGTAGATCAGGTTCTTCTCGGTCTGGTTGAAGACGATCCCCGGCACGAACCCGCCGCCGTCGATCCTGACGTTCCGCCACTCGTACGACTCCGCGGCGACCGCCGGCTCCGCGCTTCCCGACGCCGCCGCCGCGGGCCCGCCCGTGACGGCCCCGGCGGCCGGCGCGCAGGCCACCGCCACGGCGGCGAGCATGCTGAACAGCCTTCTTCGCATGTACGGCTTCCCTTCGCTACGCAATGGACAAACCGCCATGCACGATCAGGTGACGGGACCCTGACCTTCGACCGCCCATGATGCGCGTGCATGAACGCCCAGAGGGTCACACGCCGGACCCCGGCCCGTCAATAGTTTGGACCAGCAACTAATGAGCCCGCGGCCACCGAGCGCCTTAGACCTCCGCCTCGCACCCGGCGTGGTCCTGCCGGGGAGGAAGCATCAGCCGCGATCCCGGCCCCCGGGCGGCGGCCACGTCGTCGGGGTTGGCCAGGGTGCAGCGGTCGAGGGAGAGGCAACCGCAGGCGATGCAGTCGGTCAGCCCGGTGCGGAGGCGTTCGAGCTGCCTGATGCGGTCGTCGAGCTCGTCCTGCCAGACCGCCGAGAGCCTCGCCCAGTCTTCCCTGGTGGGGGTGCGCTCGTCGGGGAGGGCGGTCAGCGCCTCCCGGATGGCCTTGAGCGGGATCCCCACGCGCTGCGAGACCCGGATGAAGGCGATCCTGCGCAGTGTGTCGCGGGAGAAACGGCGCTGGTTGCCCGCCGTGCGGCGGCTGCGGATGAGGCCCTTGGCCTCGTAGAAGTGGAGGGCGGACACGGCGACCCCGCTGCGCGCGGCGAGCTGGCCGACGGTCAACTCCGAGTTGGGCATGGCCCAGCCTACCGCCACCTCGACCAAGGTCCAGGTTTCCGGGATCATCACACCTGGGATCACCGCCGGGACCGGCCGCCCCACCGCACAGTGGCCCCTGGGCCCGCCGCCCCACCGTACGGCGACCGCCCGGACCCACCGACCCCACCGCACGGCGACCACCCGGGCCCGCCGCCCTGCCGCACCACGGCGGCCGGGACCGGCCGCCTCACCGTGCGGCACCCCCGCCTCCCCTTCCGGTCGTGCTCTCCCGCACCATGAGGCGGTACCCCGCGCCGACCTCCCGGGGCAGGGCCCCGGGGCCGCCGTCGATGCGCCGCTTGAGCAGGTCGACCGCTATCCGGGCGAGCTGCGCCTTGTCGGGTGCGACCGTGGTCAGGGTCGGTGTGCTGAACCGGCCGTCCTCGATGTCGTCGAGCCCGGCCAGCGCGACGTCCTCGGGGACCCGCAGCCCCGCGGACAGGACGGTCCGCATGGCGCCGAGCGCCAGCAGGTCGTTGAAGCAGAACACCGCGTCGGGCGGCTCGGGACGCGCCAGCAGCGCGGCCATCGCCGCCGCCCCCTGGTCCCTGCGGTAGCGCTCGACCTTGGCGACCGTCTCCGGCAGGCCGTGGGCGGCCATGGCCTCGCGGTATCCGGCCAGGCGGAGCGGCGCGGTGCCGCTGGCGGCGTTGTCCTCCGCGCCGAGGGCGGCGACGCGGGTGCGGCCCAGGCCGATGAGGTGCTCGGTGACGTCGCGTGCCGCCCGGACGTTGTCGATCGCCACGTGGTCGGCCGGGCCGTCGTGGATGCGCTCGCCCAGCAGGACGAGCGCGGTGTCGTCGGTGCGCGCCGCGAGCTCGTCGGCGCCGATCGCGATGGGGCTGAGGATGACACCGTCCACCCGGTGGTCGCGGACCCCGTCCAGGATCCGCCGTTCCCGGTCGAGGCGGCCGTCGGTCTGCTCGATCACGACCAGCCACCGCAGCTCGGCCGCGGCGTCGATGACGAAGCGCGACAGCTCGGCGAAGTAGGGCGAGTCGAGCTCGGGCAGGGCCAGGGCGATCACGCCGGTGCGGCCCTGCCGGAGGTTCCGCGCCGACAGGTTGGGCCGGTAGTCGAGCCGGGAGAGCGCCTCCTCGACCTTGGCCCTCGTGGCCGGTGACACGTGGGCGTACCCGTTGACGACGTTGGAGACGGTTTTCACCGAGACCCCCGCCAGGCGCGCGATGTCGCGCAGACTGGCTCCCACCTGCCCACCTCTTCCTGCCCTGTGACCGCCGGGACGCCGCACCGCGACCGCCGGGAGCGGTCGCCGGCGACCATGCGGAGATCCGGCACCGTCGATCGTAACGCCGCGGTATCGACGCGTCGGCCACTGTTTACAACGTTGAAACAACGTTGTACAAACGCACCTACCCGCATCACCGCCCCGACAGAGAGGCCGTGTCTTGGCGACCACCGCCCGTCTCACCCTCGACCCCGCCTTCCGGATCGGCCCGGTGGAGCCCCGGCTCTTCGGCTCGTTCGTGGAGCACATGGGCCGCTGCGTCTACACCGGCGTCTTCGAACCCGGTCACCCGGCGGCCGACGCCGACGGCCTGCGCACCGACGTGCTGGAGCTGACGCGGGAGCTCGGGGTGACGCTGGTGCGCTACCCCGGCGGCAACTTCGTCTCCAACTACCGCTGGGAGGACGGCGTCGGGCCGGTCGAGAACCGGCCCGCGCGCCTCGACCTGGCCTGGCGGAGCCTGGAGGACAACCGTTTCGGGCTCAACGAGTTCATGGTCTGGGCCGCGAAGGCCGGCGTCGAGCCGATGATGGCGCTCAACCTGGGCACCCGGGGGGTGGCCGAGGCGCTGGAGCTGGTCGAGTACGCCAACTACCCCGGCGGCACCCGGCTGTCCGACCTGCGCCGCGCGCACGGCTTCGACAGACCGCACGACGTGCGGCTGTGGTGTCTGGGGAACGAGCTGGACGGCCCCTGGCAGATGGGGCACAAGACCGCCGCGGAGTACGGCCGCCTGGCCGCCGAGACCGCGCGGGCGCTCAAGCGCTTCGACCCCGGGCTGTCCCTGGTGGCCTGCGGCAGCTCCAACAGCGCCATGCCGACCTTCGGCGCGTGGGAGGCGGAGGTGCTGGAGGCGACGTACGAGATGGTCGACCACGTCTCGCTGCATGCCTACTACGACCCGTCCGACGGGGACGTCGACTCCTTCCTGGCCAGCGGCGCCGACATGGACCACATGATCCGCTCGATCGCCGCGACCGCCGACCACGTGGGGGCGAGGCTGCGCAGCCGGAAGAAGATCAAGCTCTCCTTCGACGAGTGGAACGTCTGGTACCAGAGCCGCTTCCCGGGCGAGGCGGCGCTGGACTGGACCGAGCGGCCCCGGCTGATCGAGGACGCCTACGACGTCACCGACGCGGTGGTGGTCGGCAGCCTCCTCATCACCCTGCTGCGCAACGCCGACCGGGTCGGGGTGGCCTGCCAGGCGCAGCTCGCCAACGTCATCGCGCCGATCAGGACCGAGCCGGGCGGTCCCGCCTGGCGGCAGAGCATCTTCCACCCGTTCGCGCTGACCGCCCGGCACGCCCGCGGCCAGGTGCTCCGGGTGGAACCGGAGTGCGCGACGATCGCGACCGCGAAGCACGGCGACGTGCCCGCGATCTGGGCGACCGCCACGTACGACGAGACGACCGGCGAGCTGGCGCTGTTCGTGGTCAACCGCGACCGGCGGGAGCCCTGCGCGCTGGAGGTCGCGCTCCCCGGGGAGCTGCGGCCGGTGGAGCACCTCGAACTCACCGACGACGACCTGTCGGCGGTCAACACCGCCGAGACACCCGACCGCGTCAGACCCAGGCCGGGGACCGGCCTCCGGCTCCGGGGACGCCGGGCGTCCCTGACCCTTCCGCCCGTCTCATGGAGCGTCATCCGCCTCGCCCCCGATTCCCCCCAGGAGTAAAGATGACCAGTCCCCTGTCCCGCCGCTCGTTCCTGGGCCTGACCGGCGCCGCGGGCCTCACCGCCGCGCTGACCGCCTGCGGGGGCGGCACCAGGATCGGCGCGGACTCCCCGCCCGCGGCCTCGGCGGCGCCGTCGTTCGCGGGTGGGGAGTACACCGGGCCCAAGGTGACCCTGGACTACTGGAACGGCTTCACCGGCGGCGACGGCCCGCACATGCGGGCCATGCTGGAGGCGTTCAACAAGGAGTACTCCGGCCGCATCGAGGTCCGCAACGTGACCCGGCGCTGGGAGGACCTCTACCCCGCCATGCCCACGGCCATCAGCGCGGGCAAGGGCCCGGACGTGGCCGTCATCCACAACGACTGGATCGGTACCTTCGCCGCGCGCCGGACCCTGATCCCGCTGGACGACGTGGTCGGCGCGCTGCGGCTCGGCGAGTCCGACTTCATCCCCGCCGTGTGGAACGCCGGGGTCTACGACGGCAGGCGCTACAGCGTGCCGCTGGACGTGCACAGCCTGGGCGACTACTGGAACCGGGCCCACCTGGAGAAAGCCGGGCTGAAGGCGGCCCCGGCGGACAGGGCCGGATACCAGGACGCCCTGGCCGCGCTCAAGGACGCCGGAATCGAGAACCCCTTCTGGATGCCCAGCAAGTGGCCTGCCCACCTGATGTTCATGAGCCTGCTGTGGCAGTTCGGCGGCGAGCTCTACAGCGAGGACGGCACCCGGGCACTGTGGGGCTCCGACCGTGGCGCGCAGGCCCTGGCCTGGATGGTCGAGCAGATCGACAAGGGCTTCAGCCCGGCCAAGGTGGCGCAGGACAGCCAGTACGCCGCCTTCAAGAACGACAAGGTCAGCTTCACCTGGGACGGCATCTGGCAGATCAACGACCTGAAGGCCAACGCCCCGTCCCTGAAGTGGGATCTGGCTCCGGTGCCCAACATCGGCGGCACCGCGGCGGTCTGGGCCTCCTCGCACAACTTCGTGCTGACCGCCCAGGCCGGCAAGGATCCGGCCAAGGTCCAGGCGGCCAAGTTCTTCATCGATCACATGAGCCGCCGGTCGACCGAGTGGGCCAGGGCCGGCATGATCCCGGCCCGCAACTCCGTCCGGCGGGACCCGGCCGTCGCCGGCCTGCCGCAGATCGGACTGGCCGCCGACGTGAACGCCTTCCACTTCCTGCCGGCCCTGCCCGGCGTCGGCGACGTGCAGTCCAAGGCACTGGAGCTGGCGGTGGCCAAGGCCGTGCTGAAGGAGGCGTCCCCGGCGGACGCGCTGAAGGAGGGCGTGGCGACCGCGGACAAGCTGCTCGCCGAGAACAAGCGGAAGTACGGCGGATGAGCGTGCTCACCCGGAAGGAGCGCCCGCCCGGCGCCGACGTGCCGGACGGGCCGCCCGCCGGGGCCGCACGGAGGATGCGTCCCTGGACCCCGTACGCGTTCCTCGCCCCCTACCTCGCCCTGTTCGCCGTCTTCATGGTGCTGCCGATCGGCTTCGGGTTCTGGACGAGCCTGCACGAGTGGGACGTCAACCTCCCGCGCAAGCCGTTCGTCGGGGTGGAGAACTACACCGACCTGTTCGACCCGGGCAGCGTGGACGGCTCCCGCTTCTGGACGGCCATGCGGGCCACCGGGATCTTCACGGTCGCGTCCGTGCCCCTGCTCATCGTGCTGCCGCTGCTCACCGCGCTGCTGATGAACGGCCGCTTCCGGGGCCGCAACGTCTACCGCGCCGTCTACTTCACGCCGTACGTGCTGGGCGTGGCGGTCGTCGGGTTCGTCTGGCGCTTCCTGCTGGACGGCAACATCGGCCTGGTCAACCACTACCTCGGTCTCGACGTGCAGTGGACCACCGACGTGCCGCCCGCCTGGGTCGCGCTGGTGGGCGTGACGGTGTGGTGGACGCTCGGCCTGAACTCGGTGATCTTCCTCGCCGGACTCCAGGACATCCCGCGCGAACTGCACGAGGCGGCGATGGTCGACGGCGCCTCCGCCCGGCACCGGTTCCGCGCGGTGACGCTGCCGGGGCTGCGGCCTGTCATGGTCTTCGTGGTCAACTCCACGATCCTCGCCTCGGCCAACATGTTCGGCCAGTCGTACCTGATCACCGGTGGCGCCCCGGCCGACCAGACGAAGACCGCGATCTACCTCATCGCCGAGACCGGCCTCCGCCAGTTCGACATGGGCACCGCGTCGGCGATGAGCTTCGTCCTCGCCGCCTTCCTGATGGCCGCCAGCGCTCTGGTCTTCGGCGCCTTCCGGGAGAGGGACAGGACATGACCCGTGACATCCGCCGGCTCCGGCGGGCACTGCTCCACCTGGTCCTCGCGGTGATCGCGGCGCTCTACCTGAGCCCGCTGGTCTACATGGTCTCCACCTCGTTCAAGACCCGCGAGGACGCGGGGGCCACCACCCCGCGGTGGATTCCCGGCCCGGCCACCCTGGACGCCTACCGGGAGATCCTGAACAGCGCGGACAGCCCGATCGTCAGCTGGTTCGTCAACAGCCTCGCCGCCGCGACCGCGCACGCGGCGCTGGTCCTGGTGACGGCCACGCCGGCCGCGTACGCGCTGGCCAGGCTCCGCTTCCACGGCCGGAACACGATCTTCGCGGCGATCGTGGCGACCCTGTTCGTGCCGCCCGTGGTGCTGCTGATCCCGAACTTCCTGATCGTCAACGAGCTGGCCTGGGTGGACAGCCTGCCCGCGGTGATCGTCCCCGCCGCGGCAGGGGCGTTCGGAGTGTTCTTCCTGCGGCAGTTCTTCCTCACCCTGCCGGGCGAGCTGGAGGAGGCCGCCGAGCTGGACGGCTGCAACCGCTGGCAGATCTTCACCGCCGTCGCGCTGCCCCTGGCGCGCCCGGCGCTGGTGACGCTCTTCCTGCTGTCGTTCCTCACCAACTGGAACGACTTCCTGTGGCCGATCTACGTACTGCTCAGCCCCGAGTCCCTGACGCTCCCCGCGGGCCTGGGCAACTTCCAGGGGGCCAACAACATCCGTTACGACCTGCTGATGGCCGGCGCGGTGATCGCCGGCCTGCCGGTGATCGCGCTCTACCTCGTCGCCCAGCGCTGGGTCATCGAGGGCATCTCCCGGTCCGGGCTTAAAGGGTGATCAACTACGGCGGACCATGAAACGGGTCACAATGGGCCGCATGACGAGAACACTGGTACTGGGCGGCGGGGGCGTGGCGGGCATCGCCTGGGAGGCGGGGATCGTCACCGGCCTGCGCCGTGAGGGCGTGGATCTGGGCGAGGCGGACCTGCTGGTCGGCACCTCGGCCGGATCGGTGGTGGCCGCCCTGATCGCCACCGGGGCCGACCTGGAGAGCGCGGTCGCCTCCCAGGCGAAGACGGAGACCGCGACCGTCTCGGCCGTCGACATGGAGGCGGTCATGGCCTCCTTCGGCATCCTGAACGACCCGTCCCTCGAACCCCGGGAGGCCCGGCGCCGGGTCGGCGAGCTGGCCCTGGGGGTGAAGGACACCGGCGTCAGGATCGGGACGATCGGCGACCGGCTGCCCGTCAAGGAGTGGCCGGAGCGCCGCCTGCTCATCACCGCGGTCGACGCGGGGAGCGGCGAGTTCGTGGTCTGGGACCGCGACTCCGGTGCGTCGCTGGTCTCCGCGGTCGCCTCCAGCTGCGCGGTCCCGTGCGTCTTCCCGCCGGTGGAGATCGGCGGCCGGCACTACATGGACGGCGGGGTGCGCTCGACGACCAACGCCGACCTGGCGGCCGGTGCCTGCGCCGCGGTCGTCCTGGAGCCGCTGGCGCACCTCACCCCCCGGCGGCGTTTCGAGACCGAGATCGCCGCGCTCGACGGTACCGCGCTGGCCCATGTGGTCCCCGACGAGGCGGCCGTGGCCGTGTTCGGCGTCGACGTCCTCGACCCGGAGCTGTGGCGCCCCGCGTTCGCGGCCGGTCTCGCCCAGGCGTCCGCCGTCACGGAGAGCGTGGCCGGGGTCTGGAAGGGCTGAGGGCCGTGGGTGCGGAACGGGATCCGGCCGGCCGCGGCGCGACCGGACCCGCGGCGCTGTGGGTGGTGAGCGGGCCGCCGGGCGCGGGGAAGTCGACCGTGGCGGCGGCGCTGCTGGCCCTGCTCGACCCGGTGCCCGCCCTGCTCGACAAGGACACCGTCTACGGCGGGTTCGTGGCGGCCACCCTGCGCGCGCACGGCCGGGACCAGGGTGAGCGCGAGGGGCCCTGGTACGACGAGCACGTCAAACGGCACGAGTACGAGGGGCTGACCGCGCTCGCCCGGCAGATCCGCGCCCACGGCTGCCCGGTCGTGCTGGAGGGGCCCTTCACCACCCAGGTGCACGACGCGGCGGTGTGGGAGCGCTGGGTCGGGGACCTGGGCGGGCCCCCGGTGCACCTGCTCTGGGTCCGCTCCGACTCCCCCACCCTGCGCTCCCGGTTGGTCGCCAGGGGGCTGCCCCGGGACGCGGGAAAGCTCGACCGGTTCGACGACTATCTGCGGGCGATCCGGGTGGACGAGCCTCCCGCGGTGCCGCACACCGAGATCGACAACCGGTCCGGCGCCCCCTCCCCGGCATCCCAGCTGGAAGGCCTCACGGCACCCGGCGGCGGTCGCCCCCGGCGTCGGTGATCGCCGTGTGGCCGGGCAGGTGACCGATGGCGTACGACAACCCCGCCGGCCATGACGGCGGCCTGCGGGGTCACCCCGCCGGGCGTCACGGGCGTCACGGGCGTCACAGAGGCCAGCGGCCGCGAACCCGGCCCACCCACCCCCTCACTCGCCCCACCTGGCCTTTCCCGGCTGTTTCGCCGGAATGAACGGCCGGATGGCCGAAAGAGCGCCTTTCATCGGTCCGCAATTCCGATACCGACGACTACACAAAATTAGGTCAAATTTCCTTACTTGATTGCATTGCAGGCATACCGCCGTGGATTTACCTTCCCGGTGTGGCTCCTCCGTCCCTTGAAGAGAGCGGCTGCTCACAGAGTGGCCCCTGCGGCCTCGTAAGGGGCGTGTCCCGCCCTGCGCGAAACAGTGATCGCCGTGTTCGTCTCCGCCCCGCCGACAGCCACCGCCATCGGCCCGCGCCGACACAACCCGAAGGGAGGGAGCGCGGGTTGCCCCGCCGGCCACGGCGGGCGGTTCCCTCCGCGCGAACCCGATGGACCTTGAGCTCCGACACCTCAGGATCGTCCGCGCGGTCGCCGAGGCCGGCAGCGTGACCAAGGCGGCCAGTCATCTCGGCCTGGCCCAGCCCGCGCTGACGGCACAGCTCAAACGGATAGAGCGGCTGCTCGGCGGAACCCTCTTCGACCGCGACCACCAAGGCGCACGACCGACCCCGCTGGGCGAGCTCGTCCTGTCGAGGGCGATGGTGCTGCTCCCGGCCGCCAGGGAGCTCCAGGAGGAGGCGCGGCGGCTGGCCAACGCCAACGCCGACATCCCCCGATACCGCCTGGGCGCCACCAACGGGCCGATACTCGGCGGCCTCATGGACCGCCTGGCCACCGCCTGGCCGTCGACGCCGGTGAGCACGCACACCTCCTGGTCGGCCCGTGAGCTGACCGGCATGGTGATACTCGGCAAGCTCGACTTCGTGTTCACCGGCGCCTGCGGGGAGAGCCTGCCTCCGGCGGAGGGGCCGGTGGTGTGGCTGACGGTCGGCATCGACCCGGTCTTCGTGCTGCTCAACGAGGACCACCCGCTGGCCCGCCGGGCGGAGGTCGACCTGGCCGAGCTGGCCGACGAGCAGTGGACGGTCACTCCCGGCGACAGCTGCTTCGGAGACTGCTTCGCCACGGCCTGCGCCCGCGCGGGCTTCACACCCCGGACCATCTACGAGACGGACGTGGCCACCTGCATGCACCTGGCCCAGGTCGGCCGGGCCGCCGCCCTCTGCCAGGCCACCTTCCAGCCCGCCGAAGGGCTGCGGCTGGTGCCGCTCGCCGGGGCTCCGCTGCGCTGGCGGCAGCTGTTCGGCTGGCACCCGGAATCACCCGCCGCGGGCGCCGCGCCGTCGATCTTCGAGCACGCCAAGGCCGCGCACGCCGACGCGGTGCGGCGCAGCAGGCGGTACGCCGTCTGGCTGGCCGACAACCCCGGCCTGGGCACCTCCCGCTGACGGCGGACCGGGCACCGCGGTGCTCCCCCGGCGCCGGGCTCCGTCACACCCCGGGGTCGAGAAGAATGGGGGGATGAACGAGCTTCTGACCCTGAGCGAGGGTGCGGTCCTGACGCATCTCGTCACCCGGGCCGAACTGGCGGACGGGGTCCTCCTGGCCGCCGACGACCTGCGGCTGTGGGCGCGACTGGCCGACGGCGCGGGGGTGCCGCTGGCCGGCGGCGGGCGGGTGCGCACCTCGGTCGAGACCGGCGAGCCGGTGCTGACCGGGCCGGAGGGCTGGCTGGCCGGAGTGGAGCCGGAGCAGGCGGTCGCGCTGCGGCTGCGCGGCGGCGCCTTCGAGCTGTCGGTCGTCGCACTGGACGACGTCCCCGCCGAGCGGGCGCTCCGGGTGGTGCAGGAGTTCGGCGAGCAGGCTCTCGACACGCTGCGCGCCTTCGCCGAAGGGCTGGAGCCCAGCCCCGGGGTACCGATCGACGTGGTGGTCCTGGAACTGCTGATGAAGGCGCCGGAGACCTTCGCCGACCCGCTCCCGCCACTGGCCCCGCTGCTGGCGGGCGCCTCGCTGGAGTTGCGCGGCGGCCGGGTGGGCATCGTGGGCGCCCCGTGGGAGCCGGAGTCGGTGGCGGGCCTGGCGCCGCTGGACGTCATCAGGCTGGCCCTGGTGCGCAGCGCGCTGCGCACCTACGGCGAGGGTGCGGACCTGTCCAAGGCGGTCACCTACCTGTCCCGGTCGGACGCCGTGCTGGAGCGGATCGCCGACGAGGTGGAGCGCGAACCGCTCGGCCCGGCGCTGGCCGAGGCGCTTCCCCGCACCGAACCGGCCGCGCTGCTGCTGCTCGCCAGGTCGGCCGAGGGCCAGGGCCGCTCGTTCGAGGCGTCCGGGCTGGTCTCCGAGGCGCTGTCCCTCGCCCCGGAGCTCGCCCCGGCCGAGCGGGACGCCGCCGAGTACGCCGCGTGCCGCACCGAGCCCGGCGCCCCGTTGCCCGAACGGGCCGAGCACCTGTTCCGGCAGCTGCTCGTCTACGCCTACCGGCCGGCCCGCCGCCGCCTGATCGAGGATCTGGTCGGGTTGAGCGTCCGGGTGGCCGAGCCCGCGCTGGCGGATCTGGCGCTGTTCGAGCACGACGTGGTCGGCGAGTTCCTGGACGCGCGGGCCGAGTGGCTGCGCGACGACGAGGTGGAGCTGCTGGAGTCGTGGCGGCGCACACCGTTGCGCCTGTGGGAGGTCGTGGCGGTGACCGGGGAGGAGGTGACCGTGGGCGAGGGTGAGGAGCGGGTGACGCTCCGCGACCCGCTGCTCTCCCGGCAGGCCGTGCCCGGCGACCTGATGCTGACCAGGCTGCTGGGCGACGGATCGGGCCCGCACGTGTTCGGCCACCCGTTCAAGGTCGATCCGGCGCGCGCGGAGGAGATGCGGGCGCTGCTCGCCGACCCCGTCGACCCGTACGCGGTGGCCGCCTTCTTCCGGCGTCCGCCGGCCTGAATACGGCGATGATCAACCAAAAGCGGGTGACTACCAGGCGTAACAGGGGTGGGCGGTAAGCGTAAGTCGTTTTGACGCCGCCAAAACAGGCGGTGTTGACTGGGCACATGGTTCGCGAGGGGAACGGCTCGAACGCCGGCGCGGGGGTGCTGCTACGGATTCTGCGTGACGGCCGGCCCAGGACGAGAGCCGAGCTGGTCCAGCTGACCGGGCTGGCCAGGTCCACCCTGACGCAGCGCCTGGACGCCCTGGTCAGCCGGGAGTGGATCCTCCCGGCCGGCGAGGCCGTCTCCTCCGGAGGCCGCCCCGCCGTGGCCTTCGCCTTCAACCGCGGCGCCCGCGTCGTCCTCGCCGCCGACCTCGGCGCCACGCACGCCCGGGTGGCGGTCACCGACCTCGGTGGCGAGATCCTGGCCGAGCACAGTGCGGAGATCGCCGTCGACCGCGGGCCGGAGGAGACGCTGGGCCGGCTGCACCGCACGTTCGAGGAGATGCTCGCCGGAACCGGCCGGACCCGGCGGGATGTCTGCGGCGTCGGCGTCGGGCTCCCCGGCCCGGTGGAGCACAGCTCGGGACGACCGGTCAACCCACCGATAATGCCCGGCTGGGACGGCTTCCCGGTGCCCGAATGGCTGGGTTCGCGGTTCGACGCCCCCGTCCTCGTCGACAACGACGTCAACATCATGGCCCTCGGCGAGCACTGGGCCGCCCGCCCGGCGACGGACCACCTCATCTTCATCAAGATCGGCACCGGTATCGGCTGCGGGGTCATCAGCGGCCGCCGGCTCCACCGGGGAGCGCAGGGTGCGGCCGGCGACATCGGGCACATCCGTGTGACGTCGGCCCTCGACACCGTCTGCCGCTGCGGCAACGTCGGCTGCCTGGAGGCCGTCGCCGGCGGCGCCGCACTGGCCGCCAGACTGCGCGCCGACGGGGTGGAGGCCCGTGACAGCCGCGACGTGATCCGCCTGGTCCGCGGCGGCAACACCCGGGCCGTGCAGCTCATCCGGCAGGCCGGGCGGGAGGTGGGCGACGTGCTCGCCTCCATCGTCAACTTCTTCAACCCCTCGGTCATCGTGGTCGGCGGCGACATCGCCGAGGCCGGCGAGCAGGTCCTCGCGGGCCTGCGCGAGGTCATCTACAGCCGCTCGCTCCCCCTGGCCACCCAGCACCTGACGATCGCCGCCAGCGAGCTGGGCGACCGCGCGGGCGTCGTCGGCGCCGCCGTCATGGTGATCGAGCACGTCCTGGCCCCGGGCACCGTCGACGAGTCCTTCGCCACCGCCTGACCGCCCCCGCAGCGGGGGAGCCGGGCGAGGGCCAGGGGATCCGGGCAGGAACAGGACCCGGGCAAGGGCGGGAGGATCCGGGCAGGAACAGGACCCGGGCAAGGGCGGGAGGATCCCAGCGGGAACGGGCGATCTGAGTAGGAACGCCCAGCCGGGGCTGAGTTCCCGTCCTCTCCCCCGGGTCCCCGGCCTGCGGGACACTCTCGTCATGAAATGGTGGATCTTCCTGGTCGCGCTGGTCACCACGGTGGTGGCCGGGTGGCTGCTCGTGTACGCGGACGTCCCCCTGTCCACCCTCCTGTCGCTGGCGCTCGGCGCGATCAGCCTCATCTGGCTGATCGTGCTCCTCACCGTCCCGTGGAACCTCTACTTCGGCGCGCGCCAGGTCGTGCACGAGATCCACGTGTCGCGCGAGCGCGGGATCGAGGTGCCTGAGGGGCACGAGGCCGAGGCGTCCGAGATCGCCCGGCGCATGCGCCGGTTCGCGGTCGGCGGCCATCTCGTCTCGGCCGCCGTCCTCGCCGTCATCACCTACTTCTCCGGCGCCGACGTGGGCTACTACTTCGTCGGGTTCTACCTGCTCAGCACGTTCTTCCGGCCCGCCGGCGCCTATCTGTCCCACCAGCGCGAGCGGGTCGCCACCCTGATGAGCGAGGCCCGTCACCCGCGCGAGGACGTCGTCTCCCTCGTCGCGAAGGTGGACGGCCTGGCGACCGAGACGGCCGCGCTCACCGAGGCCGTCGAACGTCTCCGGCAGGACACCGAGGTGCTCCGCGCCGACCTGCGGACCGGCGACGAGGCCCTGGAGCGCCGGATCACCGGCCTCGCCCGCCGCTTCGAGGACACGGTGGACGGCCTCACCGACAACCACGAGGTGATCGCCGGGCTCAAGGCGTTCCTGCGGCTCGTCCGCGCCGACGACCGGGGCGGGGACTGAGCCCCCGCCCCGGCGCGGGCTCCTCAGCGGTCCACCCCCCTCCCGGGGCCCGGGGCGGGCTCCTCAGCGGTCGACCAGTTCCCCGGGCCCGCGCAGTTCCCGCGCGAACCAGGAGATGGTGCGACGCAACCCCTCGACGACGTCGACCCGGGGCCGCCACCCCAGGCGCGCGGCGGCCAGCGAGGTGTCGGGGCGGCGGACCTCGGGATCGTCCACCGGCCGCTCGACGAACCGGATCGGCGACCGCGAGCCGACGAGGTCCCGGATCGTCTCGGCCAGAGCGAGGACGGTCATCTCCGCCGGGTTGCCGATGTTGACCGGGCCCTCGAAACCGCTGCGGGCCAGGGTGAGGATCCCCTCCACCGTGTCGTCCACGTAGCAGACGGACCTGGTCTGCGTCCCGTCGCCGGCCACGGTGATCGGCTCGCCGCCCAGGGCCTGGCGGATGAAGGTGGGGATGGCCCGGCCGTCGTGGGGCCGCATCCTCGGCCCGTAGGTGTTGAAGATCCGCACGATCGCGGTGTCGGCCCCCCGGGAGTTCCGGTAGGCCGTCGTCAGCGACTCGGCGAAGCGCTTGGCCTCGTCGTACACGCTCCGCGGGCCGACGGGGTTGACGTTTCCCCAGTAGGTCTCCCGCTGCGGGTGCTCCAGCGGGTCGCCGTACACCTCGCTGGTGGACGCCAGCAGGAAGCGGGCGCCTTTCTCCCTGGCCAGCCCGAGGGCGTGCAGGGTGCCGAGGCTGCCCACCTTGAGCGTCTCGATCGGCAGCCGCATGTAGTCCACGGGGGAGGCCGCGGAGGCGAAGTGGAGCACCAGGTCCACGTCCCCCACGACGTGGACGAAACCCGTCAGATCGCATTCGACGAGCCGGAACGACGGCCGCCCCAGGAGGTGCTCCACGTTGTGCGGCGACCCGGTCAGGAAGTTGTCCATGCAGACGACCTCGGCCCCCTCCCCGACCAGCCGCTCGCACAGGTGCGACCCGAGGAACCCGGCTCCGCCGGTGACCACGACCCGTTGCGCGTTCATCTGAGTACCTCCAGCAGATCGGCGGCGGCGTCCAGGACGTCCCGGACGCCGATGTCCAGCAGGCCCGGATCGGGGCGGTCACCGTGAGGGTCGCCGGAACGCCCGGCCCACAGCACGACGTGCGGCCCCCGCCGCGGCGGCCCCCACAGCGCCGGCGCCACCGGCCCGAACAGGACCACCGAGGGGGTGGCGAACGCGGTCGCCAGATGGGCCACCCCGGTGTCGCCGCAGACGACCAGCCGGGCCCCCGCCACCAGCGCGGCCAGTTCCCCCAGGCCGGTGCGACCGGCGAGCACGCACTCCCCCGGCAGTCCGGCGCGGGCGGCCACCTCCTCGGCGATCGGCCGCTCGGCCGCGCTCCCGGTGATCAGCACCTCGTGCCCTGCCTCCCGCAGTCCGGCCGCCACCCGCGCGAACCGGTCGGCGGGCCACCGGCGCGCGGGGAAGGCGGCTCCCGGGTGGACCACCACCGGACGGGCGCCGCCGGACGGCACCGCGGTCCGGTCGTGGACGGCCGGTCCGGGTGGCGGCGCGAGTGCCAGGTCCGCGGGGTCGGCGGGGACGCCGTACCAGGCGAGCAGGTCGCACCAGCGGCGGACCTCGTGCGTGTCACGCCGCCAGGACGGGCCGCGCACGCCGGGGAAGCCGGGGTGGGCGTGGCTGAGCAGCCGCCCCGGGCGGGTGGCGTGCAGTGCCGCGACGCTCTGCGGGCCGCCGCCGTGCAGGTTGACGGCGATGTCCGGGGAGGGCCCCGCCGGGACGGGGCCCGGCCCCGCCACGTCGAGCAGCGCGTCCACGGCGCCGGTCAGCGGCAGCAGGGGCGTCAGGGCACGCGGGGCGGCCAGCACGATCCGGTGCCCCGGGTGGGCCCGCCGCAGCCCGCGCAGCGCGGGGACCGCGGTGAGCAGGTCACCCAGGCCGAGCCCGCGCAGCACCAGCAGGACCGGCCCCCGTGCGCTCACGGCCACGACGTCTCCGTGGCCGGGCACACCACGAGTTCCCTCACCTCGCACCCCTCCGGCCGGCCCAGCGCGAAGACGACGGCCGCGGCGACGTCCTCGGGCTGGTTGAGGCGCGCGTCGGGGCCCGGCCGGTACTGCTCGGCCCGGTCGTCGAAGAAGTGGGTGCGCATGCCGCCCGGGATGAGCAGCGTCACCCCGACCCGGCCGGCGAGTTCGGCGGCCAGGGCACGGGTGAAGCCGACCACGCCGAACTTGGACGCGCAGTAGGCCGTCGCGTCGCTCACCGCCCGCACGCCGAGGGTGGAGGCGCAGGTGACGATCCTGCCCCGGGAGGCGGTCAGGTACGGCAGCGCGGCCCGGACGACCGAGGCGGTGCCCAGCAGGTTCACCCGGATCACCCGCTCCCAGGCGTCGGCGGAGACGTCCGCGAGCCGCCCGCAGGCGTCGACGCCCGCCGCGGTCACGACCGCGTCCAGGCCGCCCGCCCGCTCCGCCAGCTCCGTCACCGCCCGCTCGGCGTCCGCCCGGTCGGCGAGGTCGGCGATCACGTGGTCGACGCCGTCGTCGGGCGGGTTGACGTCGACGACCAGCGGGCGGCCCCCCTCCTTGGCGACCGTGAGCGCGCACGCCCGGCCGAGACCCGACGCGCCACCGGTGATCAGGATGTTTCCGAGCATGGGTGTCTCTCCCCGGGTCAGCTGGCCGCCCGTGCGGCGGCGATCAGATTGGTCGTGGAGCGCCCGGACACCTGCGGCAGGATCACGGTCTCCCCGCCGCCCCTCCGCACGCTCTCCGCCTCCGGCAGGTCGAGGGCGTCGTAGTCGCCGCCCTTGACCCAGACGTCGGGCCTGAGCCGCTCGATGAGCGCCTCGGGGGTGTCCTCGGTGAAGACCGCCACCGCGTCCACGCACTCCAGCGCGCGCAGCACCTCGACCCGGTCCTGCTCACCGACCACGGGACGGCCGGGCCCCTTCAGCCGCCGGACCGACGCGTCGGAGTTGACGCAGACGATCAGCGCGTCGCCCAGTGCCCTGGCGCGGCGCAGCAGGCTGACGTGCCCGGCGTGCAGCAGGTCGAAGCAGCCTCCGGTGGCGATCAGTCTGCCGCCGGTGGCCCGGACGAGGCCGGCGACCTCCAGGGCGGTGCGGGGGCGGTCACCGGGGACGGCGGGGACGGCGGGGGCGGGGTCGCGCACGGACGCGGCCCCGCCGGCGGCCACGAAACGGGCGGCCTCCAGGACCCCGGCCGTGACGGCGTCCTCGGCGGTCGCACCCGAGCCCAGCGCCAGGGCCGCGGCACCGGCGAACCGGTCGCCCGCCCCGCAGGCGTCGGACCCCGCCGGGCACGCCGGGGCCGGTATCCGGGCGAACCGGCCGCCCGGTCCGGCGACCACGGCTCCCCGCTCGCCCAGGGTGACGGCCACCGCCCGCGCGTGCAGCAGGCGGGCGAGGTGGCGCGCGGTCTGCCCCGGCGAGGCGTACGGCCGGGCGCTGAGCAGCCTCGCCTCCGACTCGCTCGGCGTGACCAGCGCGCACCCCGGCACCGGTGCCGGACCGCGCGGGTGCGGGTCCCAGACCAGCGGCACCGGGAGGTCCCGCAGGAAGGGCCCGAGCACGTCGGCGACACCGCGGCCGTAGTCGGACACGAGCACCGCGCTCGCGTTCCTCAGCAGCCGGGCGGCGCGGCGGGCCGTGGCGGCGTCCGGGACGCCGCCCGGCCGCCCGTCGCCGGTGTCGATCCGCAGCAGCGTCTGACCGCGGGCACGCACCCTCGTCTTGGTGACCGTGCTGCCGCGCAGCGGCAGCCGCACCACCTCCACCCGCCCGGAGAGCATGCCGCACAGGCTCCGCCCGGCCGGGTCGTCGCCCACGGCGGTGACCAGGACCACCTCGGCACCGTCCCCGGCGGCCAGGACGGCCGCGAGGCCGGCGCCGCCGGGACGGCGGAACTCGCGCCCGCCCGCCACGACGGGAACCGGCGCGTCCGGGCACAGGCGGTCGGCGTCCCCCTCGACGTCGACGTCGAGCAGCGCGTCCCCGATGACGACCATCGGGCCGGCGCCGCTCACCGGCGCACCGTCCCCGGGCCGGTGGTTGAGAGCCTCATCGCAGGACCTCCTCGACCGACTCGCAGAGCATGTGGATCACCGCGAGGTGCACCTCCTGCACAGTGCAGGTGTCCCGGGCGGGGACCGGCAGGGCGTCGTCGCAGATCCCGGCGAGCGGGTTGGGCGCCGGGCCGGTCAGTGCCCAGGTAGTGACGCCGCACTGGCGGGCGGCGAACGCGGCGGCCAGGACGTTCGGGCTGGAACCGCTGGTCGACAGGCACAGCAGGACGTCGCCGGGCCGCCCGTGGGCCCGCACCTGGCGGGCGTAGACCTCCTCCGCGCCGTAGTCGTTGGCGATCGCGGTGAGGGAGGAGGTGTCGCCGTGCAGCGGTATGGCCGCGTACGGGCGCCGGTCGTCGCGGTAGCGGCCGACCAGTTCGGCGGTCAGGTGCTGGGCCTCCGCAGCGGAACCGCCGTTGCCGCAGACCAGCAGCCTGCCGCCGCCGCTCAGCACGGCGGCGAGCTTGCGTCCCCAGACGGAGATCGTCGGGGTGCTGGCGTCCACGGCGGAGAGCGCGCTGGCCAGGCGGGACAGATGCGGGTGCACGGTCACCCCCCCGCCGCGGCGACACCCGCCCGGCGGCCGGTGAGCACGTCGAGGTAGACGGCCTCGGTGCGCTCGGCCACAAGGGGCCAGCCGTATCCGGACCGGGCACGCCGCAGCCCGGCCGCCGCGAGCGATCCCCGCAGCCCGGGACGGTCCAGCACGTCGCGCAGGGCCCGGGTCAGGGCACTCGGGCGGCGCGGCGGCACCAGCACACCGCACCCGGTGACCGTGTCGAGGTGACCGCCCACCGCGGAGGCGATCACCGGCACGCCGCAGGCCATCGCCTCCAGCGGGACCATGCCGAACGGTTCGTACCAGGGCACGGTCACCAGGACGTCGGCCGAGCGCATCAGCGCCGGCACCTCGGCCCGGCCGACGCTGCCGATCAGGTGGACCCGGTCCGCCATCCCGTACGCGGCGGCCATGGCGGCCAGCCGCGCCACCTCCCCGTCGCCGGGTTCGCCGCCCACGACGACCAGTTCGGCGTCCGGCAGGTGCCGCATGGCCCGCACGACGGTGTCCACGCCCTTGCGGGGGACCATCCGGCCGAGGCTGAGGACGCGCCGCCGTGCCCCGCGGGGTGCGGCGGGACCTTCCGGCCGGAAGAGCCCCAGGTCGACGCCGCACGGCACGACGGTGATCCGGTCGCCGGGCACGCCCATCCGCAGCAGCTCGTTCACCTCGTCGGTGCAGGTGGCGACGATCGCGTGGACCCGGCGCCCGATGTCGGCCTCGGCGGCGATCCGCCGGTCCGGGCTGGTGTCCGCGGCCCCCTGCCAGCGCCGCTTGACCGTGCCCAGCGCGTGGAAGGTCTGCAGCACCGGCACCCCGGTGACCTCGGCGGCGGACAGCGCGGCCAGGCCGCTCATCCAGAAGTGGGCGTGGGCCACGTCGGGCGGGTTCACCGCCCACCTGCGCGTGAGGTGCTCGGCGAACTCCGGCATGTACGGCAGCAACTCGTCCTTGGGGAGGGCGGTGGCGGGACCCGCCGGCACGTGCTCCACGCTCACGCCCGGCCCCAGAGGCACCCGCTCCGGCTCGTCGGCGGCGGCTCGCCGGGTGTGGACGACGACCTCGTGCCCCCGCCGGGCCAGTGCCGCGGCCAGCTCCGCGACATGGACGTTCTGCCCTCCCGCGTCGACGCCGCCGATGGTCGCGAGGGGATCGGCGTGCTCCGATATCAGAGCGATCCTCATGTGACGGCCTCCTTCACGCACGTCAGGCGGTTCACCGCCTCGACGACCTGGGTGCTTGGCACGGATGACAGACACGGGTGGCCCGGGACGGGGCACACCCTCGCCCGGCTCCCCCGGCAGGGGGCCTGCTGGTCGCCGAGCAGCGCGACCGGCACGCCGTACGGTGCCCAGCGCCCGGCCGGCACCACGGGGGCGAAGAGGCTGACCACGGGAGTGCCGACGGCCGCAGCGAGGTGGGCGGGGCCGGTGTTGGCGACGACCACCGCGGCGGCCCCGGCGAGCACCGCGGCCAGCTCTGCCAGGTCCGTCCGTCCGCCCAGGTCGACGACGGACCTGCCGGCGGGCCCCGTCGCGTCCCCGAGGACTTCGGCCAGTTCCCGCCCCGCCTCCTGGGGTGTGTGCCCGGGTGCGACGGCCGTCCCGGTCCCGGCCGGGCCGCCGTCCGGAGCGGGCCCGCCGGGGTGGACGCCGGGCCAGCCGGGCAGGCGGGCGGGACCGCCGGCCGGCCAGCCACCGGGGAAGGCGGGGCCGGGTGACAGCCCGTACAGCCCGGCGCCGCCGGCGACCCTGGCGGTGAGGGCCCGCTCACCGGGGCCGCCGGTTACCACGACGCGCCGGCCCGCGCGGACGAGGTCGTGGACCACCCGGGTCCAGCTCTCCGCCGGCCACGACCTGGCGGGGGCGGAGACCCCGGGGTGTACGACGACGTATCCGGCCGGGCCGGTCAGGTGGCCGACCTCGGGCAGCGGGTGCCGCACGGCGAGGCCGCCCGCGTCGCCGGGCGGCAGGTCGAATCCCGCCGCCCTGGCCAGGCCGAGCATGCGCTCGGCCTCCGGCACGTCCGCGTCCTCGTCGACCACGTGCCGCACGTCCAGCAGCGAGCCGGGGTAGTCGGCCGAGATGGCGGCGATCCTCGGCACCCCCGCCAGCCGCAGCAGCAGGGCCAGCGGCAGCGGCGACTGGTGGAAGGAGGTGAGGATCAGCGCCTGCTCCGGGGCCGCCTCCCGGACGATCCGCAGCAGGCGCAGAACATGCGACCCGGTCATCGGCGGCGGGGCCGGGTCGATCCAGGGGGTCCGCCACTCCACCACCCGTGACACGCCGGGCAGCAGCTCACCCGCGGCCCGGCCGTGCGGTCCCGCGAGCAGCACGACCTCGCGCGCGCCCGCGGCGACCGCCCGGATCGCCGGCCCGGCGAGCAGGACGTCGCCCGCGTTGTCCGGGCGGGCGACGAGGACGGTGCCGGCCCCGGCGGTACCGTCCCCTGCGGCACCGTCCCCGGCCGGGCCGGTCATCGCCTGACCCTCAGCTCGCCGCGGACGCGGTAGGCGCACGCGACCGGCGGGATGACCGCCGAGGTGATCGCCATCCACCGGATCTCCCGCCCGGTCCGGGGGCCGGGGGCGATGCGGGCCCAGGCGAACTCGGCGGTGAGCAACGCCCAGGCGGCCCCGGCCAGGGCGGCCGTCCGGGGTGACCGCAGCGCGGCGGCGCCGAGCGCGAGCACGCCGAGCCCGGTGACGAGGGCGTGCCTGCGCAGCCGCCCCGGCGCGCGGACGGCGGCCCGCCAGTGCGGGCCGTGCAGGCGGCGCATCAGCGCGTCGTCGGCGTTGCCTCGCTGGAGGCGGACGCTGTGCCACAGGCCGCCGTCCGGTATGGGGTGCAGCGTCACCCGTTCCCCCCTGACCAGCCGGTACCCGGCGGCGAGCATCCGCAGCGCCAGGTCGGCGTCCTCCCGGTAGGCGCGCGGGAAGCGCTCGTCGAAGCCGCCGACGCGTTCCAGCGCGGACCGGCGGTAGGCCATGTCCGCGGTGATCCAGTGAGCCGCGGCGAGACCGGCCGTGTTGCGTTCGGCGTCGGTGGGACGCCGGTCGGGCGGCAGCGGGACCTCTATCCGTCCCTGGCTGCCGGCGACCTCCTCCGGCAGGCCGGCGAGGTCGGCGCGGAGTGCGTCCGCCCAGCCGGGCCGGGGCACCACGTCGTCGTCCAGGAAGGCGACCCAGGGGGTGCGCGCGGCCCGCCATCCGACGTTGCGCGCCGCGGCCGGTCCCCTCCCTCCGGAGCGCAGCACCCGGATCCGGGGTGCGGCGGCGACCGCGGCGGCGACCGGGTCGTCCGCCGGCGCACCGGCCCCGTGCGGGGCACCGAACCCGTACGGCGCGTCGGACCCGCGTGGCGCGCCGGCTCCCTGCGGTGCGTCGGCCCCTCGCCGGCCCGGCCGGTCGTCGACCACGATGACGTCGAGGTCCTCATCCAGCGCCGCGAGCGTCGCGGCGAGGCCGGCCCGGCCGATCGTGGGAACCACCACGGTGATCATGAGGTGAACAGCTCCCCCCTGCGGATCAGGAAGGGCCCCAGCGCCAGCAGGTCCACCGGCGAGGACCCGAAGCACTCCAGCGCGTCCCGGGGATCGTCGACCATGGGCCGTCCCGCCGTGTTGAGGCTGGTGTTGACCACCACGGGAAGACCGGTGCGACGCTCGAACTCCTGGAGCGTCCGGGCGAGCAGCGGGTCGCCGGCCCGGTCCACGGTCTGGATCCTGGCGGTGCCGTCGACGTGCACGACGGCGGGGATCCGCTCGCGCCACTCGGGACGCACGTCGTGCACGAAGAGCATGTAGGGGCTGGGCAGCGGGCCGCGCTCGAAGATCTCGCAGGCGCGATCGGCCAGTACCATCGGGGCGACCGGGCGGAACTGCTCGCGGCCCTTGACGTCGTTCAGCCGCTCGGTGTTGGCGGCGTATCCGGGATGGGCCAGGAGGGAGCGGTTCCCCAGCGCCCGTGGGCCGTACTCGCTACGCCCCTGGAACCAGGCGACGATCCCGTTGGCGGCGAGCTCCGCGGCGACCGCGGCGGGCAGGTCCGCGGGGCGCTCGTACGGCACCCGCGCCACCCGCAGCCAGGCTGCCAGCTCCTCCTCGGTCCACCCGCGGCCGAGATCGGCGCCCGGCATCGGCGCGGCGGGCTCGCCGAAGGCGCGGGCCAGGTGCAGTGCCCCGCCCAGCGCGGTGCCGGCGTCCCCGGCGGCCGGCTGCACCCACAGGTGCTCGAAGGGGCCCTCGGCCAGCAGCCGGGTGTTGGCGACGCAGTTGAGCGCCACGCCGCCGGCCATGGTCAGGCGGCGGTCGCCGGTCCTGCCGTGCAGCCAGCGCGCGAGGTCGAGCAGCACCTCCTCCAGGCGGCGCTGCACGCTCGCCGCGAGATCGGCGTGCTCCTCGGTCCAGGGCTCACCGGCGCGCAACGCCTTGGCGTAGCCGCCCCAGTCGACGGGTTCGACGCGGAACCCGCCCTCCCCGTCGGAGCGGATCAGCTCGCGTAACTCTCCCAGGTGGCGGGGGTGGCCGTAGGAGGCCATGGCCATGACCTTGTACTCGTCGCTGGAGCGCAGGAAGCCCAGGTGCTCGGTGATCTCCTCGTACATCAGGCCCAGTGAGTGCGGCAGCTCCTGCGTGGCCAGGATCGTCAGCTCGCCGTCGCGGTAGTGCCCGGCCAGGTGCGAGACCGCCTCGCCGCGTCCGTCGCAGACCAGCACCGCCGAGTCCCGGTACGGCGCGGCGAGGCCAGCCGAGGCCGCGTGCGCGACGTGGTGCGGCACATAGCGGACCTGGGCGGCGTCCAGGCCCGGCAGGGCGGTGGCCAGGAAGGACGGCGCGCGCCACGCGTAGGCGGTGCGCAGGTCCTCCCATCGCTCGTCCTGGCCGGGCCCGTCCGGTCGTACGAGAGCGGGATCGTAGGAGTAGGCGACGGCGTCCAGGTCCTCCGGCCGCAGGCCCGCCGCCTCCAGGCACCAGGCCGCGGCGCGCTCCGGCAGTTCCCAGGCCGAGAAGGGGACGGGACGCTTGCCGTGCTTGCGGCGGCTGAAGCGTTCCTCTTCGGCGGCGGCGACCACCTCGCCGTCGACGACGAGGGCGGCGGCCGGATCGTGGAAGATCGCGTTGATCCCGAGAAATCTCATGGATTGACCTCTCATCCGATACCTAGTGACTACCGAGAGAAGCGCTTCTCAAACGGAGAAAACGGACATAATCCCTGCTACACGGCATTTAGCCCAGACTTTGTCACTCTCCGTAATTTTTCCGGAGTTTGCCGACTCGGCCCGCCGGGTATCGCGGACACCGCCGCCGGCGGGGACGAGAAGACACGGCGGCGACACCGGCCGGGGGGCGGCGGGAACACGCGGACACGGGGAAGCACGGCGCAAGCCCGGGAACACGGGAAAGCACGGCAGAAGCACGGGGAAGCACGGACAGGAGGTGCTCGGCGATGGGTCGTGAACGACCGGCCGCCGTCCTTTTCGACCGGGACGGCACCCTCATCGCGGACGTCCCGTACAACGGCGACCCGGCCCGGGTGGAACCTGTTCCCGGCGCGTTGCCCGCGCTGACGCGGCTGCGCCGGGCGGGTGTGCCGACCGGCGTGGTCACCAACCAGTCGGGGGTGGCCAGAGGACTCGTCCACGCCGCGGACGTGGCCGCGGTCAACGCCAGGGTGGAGGAGCTCCTGGGGCCGTTCGACGTCTGGGCGGTGTGCCCGCACGGCGAGGACGACGGGTGCGGCTGCCGCAAGCCCGCCCCGGGGCTGGTGCTCGCGGCGGCGCGGTCGCTGGGGGTGGACGCCCGCGACTGCGTGGTGATCGGGGACATCGGCCGCGACGTCGAGGCCGCCCGCGCGGCCGGGGCCCGGGGCATCCTCGTGCCCACCCCCCTGACCCTCGCCCACGAGGTCTCGGCGGCCGGCGAGGTGGCACGCGACCTGCGCGCCGCGGTCGATCTGATCCTGGACGCGGCCCCCCCGGCCCGGCACGGCGCGGCCGGCGGAAACCCGCCCGGACGCGGTCCCGCCGCCGGAGCACCGGCCCGGGGCGGCGCGGGCGCCGCGGAACCGGCCGGGTACGGCCCCGGCGGCGGGAGGACGGCGTGAGGATCCTGCTGTGGCACGTGCACGGGTCGTGGACGACGGCGTTCGTCCGGGGACGCCACGACTACCTGGTTCCGCTGGTGCCCGGCCGGGGGCCCGACGGCCGGGGCCGGGCGTTGACCTACCCGTGGCCCGGCACCGTACGCGAGGTGCCGTGGGACCGGCTCGCCGGCGAGGACGTCGACGTGGTCGTCCTGCAACGCCCGCACGAGGAGGAGCTGGCGCGCGCCTGGCTGGGGCGTGTCCCCGGGCGTGACGTGCCCGCCGTCTACGTCGAGCACAACACCCCCGCCGGGGACGTCCCCCGCACCCGGCACCCGCTGGCCGGCCGCGCCGACATCCCGCTGGTGCACGTCACCCACTTCAACGCGCTGTTCTGGGACTCGGGCAGAGCCCCCGTCCACGTCATCGAGCACGGGGTCGTCGACCCCGGGCACCGCTACACCGGTGAGCTGCCCCGGGCCGGCGTCGTCGTCAACGAACCCGTCCGGCGCGGGCGCGTCGCCGGGACGGACCTGCTGCCGGCCTTCGCCGCCGCGGCCCCCCTCGACGTCTTCGGCATGGGGGTCACCGGCCTGCCGGAGCATCTGGGGGTGCCCGTGGGAACCTTCGAGAACCCGCCGCAGGCGGCGATGCACACCGAGCTCGCCCGGCGCCGCGTCTACCTGCACCCCTACCGCTGGACCTCGCTCGGCCTGTCGCTGATCGAGGCCATGCTGCTCGGCATGCCCGTCGTCGCCCCGGCCACCACCGAGGCCGTGGAGGCGGTCCCGCCGGAGGCCGGGGTGGTCTCCACCCGCGTCGGCACCCTCGCCGCCGCCCTGCGGGCCTTCGTCGCCGACCCCGGCGCCGCCCGGCGGGCGGGTGAGGCCGCCCGCGCCGCCGCCCTCGGACGTTACGGCCTGGAGCGCTTCCTGGCCGACTGGGACCTCCTGCTCCACCGCGTCGCGGACGTCTCGCCCGTGTCGGCTCGCACGGCGGGAACGGCCGGGATGTGACATCCGCGCCGGTGGGGGTAGGGAAGGCGGATGAAGATCAGAAACGGGTTGGTGGCCGTCGCGGCGCTGACGGCGTCTCTGACCGGTTGCGCCTCCGCTGACGACGTCCCCGCGCGGGAGGCGGCCCTGCGGTTCTACGGGGCGGTGGAGGGCGGGCAGGGTGAACGGGCCTGCGCGCTGCTCGCCCCGGAGGCGGCCGAGAGCCTGCGGACCGGCGGCGAGACCTGCGCCGCCGCCGTCGCCCAGCTCGACCTGCCGGGTGGCGAGGTGCTGGGCGTCCAGGTCTGGGGGGACGAGGCCCAGGTGAGGTTGACCCGCGACACCGTCTTCCTGCATCGCTTCCCCGCCGGCTGGCTGGTACGCGGTGCGGGGTGCCGGTCCCGCGGTGACCTTCCCTACGACTGTGAGGTGAGGACCTGAAGATGCGCGTCATGTTCGTCACGACCCTCACGATCATCACGATCGGGCTGGCCTACTTCTTCACCATCGGCCTGCTGCACCGGTAGGGGAGCGCAATGAGACGTTTCATCAAGGACAACGCGCTCAGCCTGTTCTTCCTGGTCGCGTTCGTGCTCGCCCTGGCCGGCCAGTCCGTCGCGGGGCACGCCGTCGCCAACGAACGGCAGATCGCCGAGGGCGGGGCGCCGGTCTCCTGGACGGACTACGTCACCTCCTCCGAGTTCGCCGTCGACGTCGCGGAGAACTGGCAGTCGGAGTACCTCCAGTTCCTGCTGTTCATCCTGGCCACGGTCTGGCTGGTACAGCGCGGCTCCCCCGAGTCGAAGGAGCCCGGCAAGGAAGGCGGGGAGAGCGACGCCGAACAGCAGGTCGGGCGGCACGCCGAGAAGGACAGCCCGTCCTGGGCCCGGACGTACGGGCTGCGGCAGGGCCTGTACGGCAACTCGCTGGGCCTGGTCATGGGAACGATCTTCCTGCTGTCGTGGCTGGCCCAGTCGGTGGCGGGTGTGGCGGGCTACAACACCGACCAGCTCGCCCAGTTGCAGGACCCGGTCAGCTGGGGCGAGTACGTCGTGTCCGCCGACTTCTGGAACCGCACCCTGCAGAACTGGCAGTCGGAGTTCCTCGCCGTGCTGTCGATGGTCGTCCTCTCCGTCTACCTGCGCCAGCGCGGGTCCCCGGAGTCCAAACCCGTCGGAGCCCCGCACCACGCGACCGGAGTCGAGGGCTGACCCCGTCCCCGGGGGCGGTTTCAATCCGCCGGTCGGGGGCAGCGGAACGACTCTGCGTCCGTCGATCCACACCTGTCGAAAGGAGCGAGCATGACAACCGCGCGCGAGATCATGACACCGGATCCCGAGTGCGTGAGGGCCGATGAGACGGTCCTCGACGCGGCCGAGAAGATGGCCCGCCTGGACGTCGGCGCCCTGCCCATCTGCGGTGAGGACGACCGGCTCAAGGGCATGCTGACCGATCGGGACATCGTGGTGAAGGTGCTGGCCAGGGGCCAGGACCCCAAGACCGCCCACGCCGGCGACCTCGCCCAGGGCGAGGCCGTCACCATCGGCGCCGACGACGACGCCCGCGAGATCCTGCGGACGATGTCCTCGCACCGGGTACGCCGGCTTCCGGTGATCGACGGTCACCGCCTGGTCGGGATGGTGGCTCTGGCCGATGTCGCCAAGGCGCTGCCGGACGCCCCGGTCGGCGACCTGATGGAGGCTGTGACCTCCGACTGACCCGCACGGGTCAGTCGGGTCACACGCGTCCGGAGCCGGAGCGGGGGCCGCCGCACGGCGGCCCCCGCTCTCCTGTTCCCCCGGCCCGGGGAAGGACGCGTCACCGGTTCCCCCGGCGCGGGGAAGGACGCGTCACTGGTTCCCGGAGCCGGGAGCGCTCTTGCGGTCGTCGGGAACCTGCGCCGGCGGACCCTCGCGGTCCCCGCCCGGCGCGGTGTCGCCCCCCGCGTCCTGCCTGTCGTCCGGCACCTGGGCCGGAGGATCGTCCATCTCCGGATCGGTCTCGGTCATCGTGATCCCCCATCCTTCGGCGGGTCTTCTCATCCTGAGCACGTCACAGTCTCCTGGGGCGGCTCCGGCCGGAGTCGTCCGGGAGACGTGACGGGAGTCCGCTATCCGATGCGCGCCGCCTTATAGCACCCGGACGTGAAAAACTTCCCGCCGGCCGCTTTCAGGGCTTCGGGACACCGGAACCGGACACCCCCCACGGGCGCCGCCCCGCCGTCTACGCCGTCTCCCCGGCCGCTCCGCCGTCTACGCCGTCTCCCCGCCGAGGTGGATGGGACGGTCGTCCCCCGAAGGACGCAGCGACCGCCAGACGGCCGGACGCGGGTCCCTGCCGTCCAGGAGCATGAACAGCCACTGCCGGAACTCCGACCCCGACGCCGCGGCGGCGTAGTCGCCCCGGCCCCAGCCTTCCGGCAACCCGGCCAGGATCCGCTCGTGGGCCGCCCGCGCTCCGTCGACGATCTCGTCGGTCTCGCGCCTGAGCCGCCCGGCGAGGTCGGCGACCCAGCCGTGGAACTCGTCCGGCAGGTCCTCGCAGACGTCCGCCACGGTCCTGCCCGCGTCGAGTGCCTCCCAGACCACCCGGGCGTTGAGACCGGCGAGGACCCGGTGCAGGTCCAGGTAGTCGGCCTGCTTGACCTTCACCATCCGGCCGGTCTCGACCAGCCGTACGACGACCCCCTCGGCACCCGGGCGGGGCGGCAGGGCGAGCGCCCCGGCCAGCGACGGGGCGGCGAGGACCCGCGCCGACGGGCCGGGCCAGCCGGGGACCTCGGAGGGCGACAGGATCGCGCCGGTGGCCGTCTCGACCGCGCCGAGGAGGAACAGGTCGTCGGTGTCGCCGTAGTCGCAGACCAACCGGGTGCCCGGATAGACGATCTCGAACAGGATCGTCAGCCCCTCCGGCGGGACGAATCCACCGTAGCGGGCACGAAGCAGGTCCGTGGCGTGCGTGGCCTGGTCGCTGGTGAAGGAACCCCTGGTCGCCACGGCCGGGCCCGCCGACGTCGGGTAGAGGACACCCAGCGAGCCGTCCAGTTTGTCGACCACGACGACCTCGGCCGACAGGTCCAGCTCCCCCGCCAGCGGATCGCCGTAGTTGAAGAACTTGCGGAACGGCCGCGCCACCACCCGGTCGCGGGCGTCGAGGATCAGTCCGCGGCAGGCCAGCGTGACCGCGTTCCAGGCCCGGTCGACCTGGGCCTTCTCGGTGTAGTTGAGGATCCGCAGCGGCTCCGACGGGTGAGATCGGCTGCGGACGTACCCGGAGGCGATCGCGGCCTCCAGGTCCCGTGGGTCGAACAGGTCTGTGACGTGGGGGAGGTCGCTCATCGGGGGTGCCGTCCTGTTCCTCGGTGCGGGCGTCCTGCGGGGTCGCCGGCCCCGGAGTCCGGCACCGGACCGGCACCGGCATCGGTGCCGGTGCCGGTGTCCGCCGGTGCCGTACGCGCGGGGCGGCGCACTCTTTCAGATGACGGCGGGGGCTGCGTGGTTCACACCGGCGTACGGGAGAGGGGCGGGTACCGGGGGGACCTTCAGCCCGCGAGGAGATGCGCGTTGGGTTCGCGGGCCGAGGCGGCGAGCTCGGGAAGCTCCACCACGCTCACCCCGGCCGCCGCGAGTTCCTCGGCCCCGTGGCAGTCGACGAAGATCAGGGGCTCCCGCCAGGCAATGACCACGCGGCGGACACCGCTGTCGATGATCAACCGGGTGCAGGTCCGGGGGCGGGAACTGCGCCTGCTGCACGGTTCGAGGCTGCTGTAGACGGTGGCGCCGGGCAGCCGGGGGTCTCCCGGGGGGATCTTGCCGAGCGCCGACTCCTCGGCGTGGACGTGCGGGTCGCCGCCCTCGCGCGAGTGTCCGCGGGAGATCTCCCGCCCGTCGGCGCCGACCACCACGGCGCCCACCGAGAAGGCCGTCTCCGAGGGCGGGCAGCGTCGCGCCAGGTCACAGGCCAGGCGAAGCCAGTCGTGATCGTTCATCCGGTTCCTCCCCACAGGCGGCGCATCAGTCGATGAGGTAACGCAGCAGTACGACGTCACCCATCGGGCGGACCTCCGCCAGCCGCATGGGCCGCCGCCGGTCCCGGGGGAAGCCGCCGCCGGCGACGAAGCGCGGGCCGGCGGGGTCGCCGACGAAGAACGGGGCGACGACCAGGTGGATCTCGTCGACGAGGTCCGCCCGCAGGAAGCCGGTGTGGATCGAGGTGCCGCCCTCGACCATCAGGCGGCGCACCCCCCGCCCGGCCAGGTCGCCCAGGACCCGACCCAGGTCGACCGGGTCGCCGGCGTCGACCACGGTGGCCGTCCCACCGAGCCGCGCGGTCAGCGGGGCGGCGGCCCCCGACCCGGTGTAGACGATCCGGTCGGCGTCACCGGCGGCGAAGAAGGCGGCGGCCGGGTCGAGGTCGCCGGACGCGGTCACGGTCACCTTCACCGGGGACGGGGGCAGGCCCCGCGCCACCCGGTCCCGCCTGCGTTCGGGCGAACGGACCAGCAGCCGGGGGTCGTCGCGGCGGATCGTGCCCGCCCCGACCAGGATCGCGTCGCATCCGGCGCGGACCGCGTCGACCCGGTCGAAGTCCTCGTCGTTGGAGAGAAGCAGTCGTTCGGGCGTGTCGTCGTCGATGTATCCGTCGACGGACATCGCGCAACTCAGCAGTACGTAAGGGCGTCCGCGCACGCTCCGCCTCCCGGTTCGGGCACCGGCCGATCGTACTGCACCGCCGTCGGGGGGCGGCGACGCCCGTCCCCTGTCCCGCACCTCCGCGGGGCGGGGAGGGGGCGGGAACTACGCGACCGTATGGTTCGTCATTGACCGTACGACCACCTCGACATCGAGAGGCATATCCCCATGCGCAGTTCCTTCTTCGGCAACCTCGACCAGGGCACGGCTCCCGGCCATTTCGTCCTGCAGAACTCCAAGATGCTGCTGGTGCAGCTGAACGGTGAGGTGCTGGCGCGGCAGGGCTCGATGGTCGCCTTCCAGGGGCAGATGGACTTCGACTACGAGGGTGGCGGAGTCGGGCGGATGTTCAAGAAGATGGTCACCGGCGAAGGCGCGCCGCTGATGCGGGTCCGCGGGCAGGGCCCGTTGTTCCTCGCCGACAACGCTCAGGACGTGCACCTGTTCTACCTGGAGAACGAGGCGCTCACCGTGAACGGCACGAACCTGCTGGCCTTCGACCCCCAGTTGACCTGGGACATCCAGCGGGTGCAGGGTGCGGGCATGGCCACCGGCGGCCTGTTCAACACCACGGTCAGCGGCACCGGCTGGGTCGCGGTCACCGCGCACGGCTCCCCCGTGCTGCTCGACACCTCCCGCATGCCGACCTTCGTCGACGGCCAGTCGGCGGTGTGCTGGAGCGCGCACCTGCAGGTGGGCGTCAACCGGACCATGAAGATGGGGGCCCTCATCGGACGCGGCAGCGGGGAGGCCGCCCAGCTGGCCTTCCAGGGGCAGGGGTTCGTCCTCGTCCAGGCCAGCGAGGGCCCGGTCCTCCCCCAGAAGACCGGCTGACCGCTCCCCCTCCAGCCCCCGGGCCGGGCCGTGTGGGGTGCCCGCCTCTCCCCCGGAAGACCGGCCGGCCACTCCTCCTCCCGGCCGCGTGAGGGGTGGCCCGGTCCCTCCCCCGGAAGACCGGCCGGCCGCTCATCTCCCGGGCGGATCACCCGCCCGGCCGCCCTCCATGTCGGCGACCACACCCGCCGGGACCGGCCTGACCGGCATCCTGGCCGGCAGCGGGGGGGTCGCGCCGCTCGCGCCGGCCAGCCGCCACAGTGCCGTGCCGCACTCGCGGGCCTGGCAGATGCCCATGCCCGCCCCGCTCCAGTTCCGCAGCGCGTGGACGTCGTGCAGACCGGTCCGGGCCCCCACCCGCACCCGGCCCGCGGTGACCGCCTCACAGCGGCAGACGTGCACCTCGTCGGGGAGTGTGTCGACCATCTCCACGGGCGGCGGGTAGAGCCGCCCGGTCAGCGTCGCGAACGCGACCAGCCGCCGCAGCCTCCGCCGCAGCCGCTCGCGCTCGCGCCCGTCCGCCGGGGTCTCGCCGACCGCGGCGGCGGTGATCCTCATCGCCGCGAGCCGGCCGCGCAGCCGGGCCGCGTGCGCTCCGGCGACGCCTGCGAGCTCGCCCACGGCGTACAGGCCCGGGACGCTGGTCGCGCCGTCGTCGTCGGTCGCCGTCACCACGTCCCCGGTGCGGGCGTCGACGGTCGTACGGGCACCGAGCAGCCGCACGAGCTCGGTGGAGGGCCGGAAGCCGAAGCCGACCGCGAGCGCGTCGACCTCGAACTCGCGGTCGCCCCCGCCGCGGGTCCGCACGGTGCGGACCCGGGTGACCCGGGTGCCGCCGACGGCCTCGGCCACGAGACGGTCCTGCAGGAGCGGCACCCGGTGCCTGGCCAGCCGGGTGAGGTAACCGCCCAGCTCGGCCAGGCGGGCGGGGTGCCGCATCACCTCGACGCCGCCGCGCACCCCCGGCCCCGCGGGACGGTACGGCCTGCCCGCCTCCACCACGGCCGCCACCCGTGCGCCGGCCTCCAGCAGAGCGCAGGCGACCGGCAGCAGGAACGGCCCGGACCCGGCCAGCAGCACCCGCTCGCCCACCGCGACGCGGTCCACGGTGGCCAGGTGCATGGCGAACCCGGCGGTGACGACGCCGGGCAGCTCCCAGCCGGGGAAGGGCAGCACCCGCTCGTAGGCGCCGGTCGCCACCACGACGTGGGCGGCCCGCACCCGCAGCGCGCGGTCGTGTTCCTCGTCGTGCACGAGGAGGTCCCGGCCGTCGACACCCCAGACGGCGTGCCGGGTGAGCACGCGCGCACCCGACTCCCGCACGGCCGCCGCCAGCACGGTGCCCTCCGGCCGGTGGTCGCCGTGGACCTCCCGGATCGCGGGGTGCCGCCGCCGGAAGTACTGGCCGCCCAGCTCCTCGTGCTCGTCGAGCACGACCACCGCCAGCCCTGCCTGCGCGCACCGCAGGGCGGCCTCCATCCCCGCCGGGCCACCGCCGACCACGGCCACGTCCGCCCGCAGCGCCGGCTGCCCGGCGTCCCGGCCGGTCACGGGCGCGTGCCCATGCCGGTCTCCACGGTCGCCGGGCCGGTCACGGTGACCATGCACGCGCGCCGGGCGTCCCGGCCGTCGACGCGCACCTCGCATTCGAAGCACACGCCCGTGCCGCAGAACGGCCCGCGGGGGACGCCGGTGACCGGGTGCGCACGAAGGTGCCAGCGACCTGCCGCGATCATCGCCGCGGCGAGCGACGTGCCGGGACGCGCGCTGATCGGGACTCCGTCGATCAGGATCTCCACGTGCCCGGCCGGTTCAGTCACGGGGACCGCCCGGAGGGAGGCGGTCCGGCCGGGCGTGCCGCTCCCACGCCCCGGGGGTGTCCCCCGTGCCCGGCATCCGGCGCCCGTGCCGTACGAGCTCGTCCTGCCCCACGTCGGCTCCCCCTGCCCGCGTCTTCCGGAAACGATTGCGAGTCCTGTCACCCGCTGCCACCTGCTTGTTTTATCCAAACCCGCCCATACATGGAAGAGGTAAACGGAATCGTTTGCATGACGTCGGGCCGGCCGACGCGGGTCGGCTTCGGCTCCATGCCCCGGATCATCCGGCCCCGTGGGGCGTGCGACCCCGCGGCCCCGTACCCGGGATCCCATGACCCCGTACCCGGGATCCCATGACCCCGTACCCGAGATCGCACGACCTCTACGCCCGGGATCCCGCGGCCCCGTGCCCGGGATCGCACGGCCCGCGACCGGGGTGCCGCGCGCCTTCGCACCGTGACCCCGGGCCACAAGGGTCGTATCATCCGAAATGATCATTTAGGGGACCGGACCGCCGGACAGAGGGCTTGAGGAAACGGGGAAGGGATGGCCGCCACGCTCCGTGACGTCGCCGCAGCCGCCGGAGTGTCGGTGAGCACGGCGAGCCGCGCGCTTTCCGGCTCCCCGGAGATCTCCGAGGGCACCCGCCGCCGGGTCTCCCGGGCCGCCCGATCGATGGGCTACCGGCGCAACCTCGCCGCCGCCAGCCTGCGCACCCGGCGTTCCGGACTGGTGGGGTTGGTGCTCGGCGACCTGGGTGACACCACCTTCCACACGGTCGTGGAGGCGGTGCAGCGGCACCTGCGCGCCTCGGGGTACCAGGCGCTGCTCTGCGTCACCGACGCCGACGCGGCGGTGGAGGCCGACTGCCTGCGGCTGCTCCGCGACCACCGGGTCGACAGCGTGCTGATCGCGGGCACGGGAGAGAACGTGAAGGGGGTGGACGAGCTGCGGGCGGCCGGCATCACGGTGATAGACCTCATCCGGGGGGCGGAGGGCTCCCGGGGGCCCGCCGTGCTCGCCGCCGACCGCGAGGGGGCGGTGACGGCCACCCGTCACCTGCTCGCCCAGGGACACCGGCGGATCGCCTTCGTGGGCGGCCCACCGGGCACCGCCGCCGGCCACGACCGCTACGCCGGGTTCGTCCAGACACTGGCCGAGGCGGGAGTGACCCCCGACCCGGCGCTGGTATGCCGGGGCCCGTCCGAGGGGGCGTTCGGGGCACGGGCGATGCGCGGGCTGCTGGCGGTGGAACCGGCGCCGACCGCGCTGGTGCTGGGCAGCAACGGAGCGGCCTACGGGGCACTGCCGGTGCTGGCCGGGTCGGGTGTCGAGGTGCCGGGCGCGCTGTCGGTCGTCGCGTTCGAGGACACGCCGCTGCTGGAGTGGTGGAACCCGGCGATCACCGTCGTCGACACGGGCGCCCGCGAGCTGGGTCGGCTCGCCGCCGAACTGCTGCTGCGGTCGGTCGGCGGCCAGGAGCTGGAACCGCGCCGCTACGTCGTCGGCGCCGAACTCGTCGTCCGTGCCTCCACCGCGCCTCCGCGCGCACCCTGACGGCCGCCCCGGGGGCCGCGCCCGCCGGTCGGCGGGCGCGGCGGCGGGTCAGAAGCCCTGCGCCAGGCGGTAGTACGCCTGGTTCCAGCGGATCTCCTTGGCGAACTGGCGGGGGGTGGTGCCGGCGTCGATGACGAGCAGTTCGACGCCGAGCATGTCGGCGAAGTCGGTGAGCTCCTCGACGGTGAGGGCGGCCGACAGCACGGTGTGGTGCGGGCCTCCGGCGGTCAGCCACGCCTCGGCGGAGGTGCGCAGGTTCGGCCGGGGCCGCCACACCGCGCGGGCCACCGGCAGGTTGGGCAGCGGCTCGGCGGGAGCGACGACGTCGATCTCGTTGGCCACCAGCCGGAAGCGCTCCCCCATGTCGGCCAGGCCGACCACCACGGCGGGCCCCGGCTCGGCGTCGAAGACCAGCCGCACCGGGTCCTCCCGGTCGCCGATGCCCAGCGGGTGTATCTCGCACGAGGGCACCGCCGCGGCGATGGTGGGGCAGACCTCCAGCATGTGCGCACCCAGGATGAGCTCCTGGCCGGGGGCGAGGTGGTAGGTGTAGTCCTCCATGAAGGAGGTGCCGCCGCGCAGCCCGGCGGACATGACCTTCAGCGTGCGCACCAGCACCGAGGTCTTCCAGTCGCCCTCACCGCCGAAGCCGTACCCGTCGGCCATCAGCCGCTGCACGGCGAGGCCGGGCAGCTGGCGCAGCCCGCCCAGGTCCTCGAAGTTGGTGGTGAACGCCCCGAAGCCGCCCTCGGTCAGGAAGTGGCGCAGGCCCAGCTCGATGCGGGCGGCGTAACGCAACGAGTCGTGGCGCTCCCCGCCGGCGCGCAGCTCGGAGGCGACCTTGTAGGTGTCCTCGTACTCGGCGACCAGGGTGTCGACCTCGGCGTCGGCGGCGGCCTCGACCGCGGCGACCAGGTCGTTGACGCCGTAGGTGTTGACCGAGACCCCGAAGCGGAGCTGGGCCTCCACCTTGTCGCCCTCGGTGACGGCGACGTCGCGCATGTTGTCGCCGAAGCGGGCCAGCCGCAGCGAGCCCACCTCGGCGCGTCCGGCCGCGGCCCGAGCCCAGGCGTCGATCCGCGCGGCCACCACGGGGTCGCTGACGTGCCCGGCCACCGTCTTGCGGGGCACGCCGAGCCGCGACTGGATGTAGCCGAACTCCCGGTCGCCGTGGGCGGCCTGGTTGAGGTTCATGAAGTCCATGTCGATCGACGCCCACGGCAGCTCCACGTTGGCCTGCGTGTGCAGGTGCAGCAGCGGGGTGCGCAACGCGTCCAGGCCGGCGATCCACATCTTCGCCGGGGAGAAGGTGTGCATCCAGGCGATCACGCCGACGCAGGAGTCGTCGGCGTTCGCCTCCAGGCAGACGCGGCGGATGGCGGCGGCGTCGGTGAGCACCGGCTTCCACACCAGTCGGAACGCCAGGCGCCCGCCCAGTTCCCCGGCGATCCGGCGGGACTGCTCGGCGACCTGGGCGAGGGTCTCCTCGCCGTACAGTCCCTGGCTCCCGGTCAGGAACCAGATCTCACGCTCTTGCGGGTTCAACGCGGACTCCTCTGCCCGTAGACGTTCTGGTAGCGGTCGTACAAACTGTCGATGTCGGCCTGGGCGATCGGCAGCGGCTCGCCGAGCTGGCGGGCCACGTGCACAGTGCGCGCGACGTCCTCGCACATCACCGCGGCCTTGACCGCGGCGCGGGCGTCGCGGCCGACGGAGAACACGCCGTGGTTGCGCATCAGCACCGCCGGGGAGCGGTGGTTCTCCAGGGTGGCGACGACGCCCTTGCCGATGTCGTCGCCGCCGATCAGCGCGAACGGCCCCACCGGGATCTCGCCGCCGAACTCGTCGGCCATCGCGGTCAGCACGCACGGGATCGCCTCCCCGCGCGCCGCCCAGGCCGAGGCGTACGTCGAGTGGGTGTGCACCACCCCGCCCACGTGCGGCATCGCCCGGTAGACGTAGGCGTGCGCGGCGGTGTCGCTCGACGGTGACAGCTCACCCTCGACCAGCTCTCCGTCCAGGTCGCACACCACGATCGACTCGGGGGTCAGCTCGTCGTACGACACGCCGGAGGGCTTGATGACGAACAGGTCCTCCCCGGGCACCCGGCCGGAGACGTTGCCCGCGGTCCAGGCCACCAGGTCGTAACGCACCAGCTCCCGGTGGAGCAGGCACACCGTCTCCCGCAGTCTCCCGACGGCGTCGCTCAGCGGCTTGCGCTCGGTCACGCGTTCTCCTCGATCGTCTCGTTCACCGGTGTGCCCGTCCCGCCCGCCGGCGCGCTCGTCTCGTTGCGCAGGGCACGCAGGCCGTGGAGCATCGCCCCGTCGGCGAAGTGGTCGTGCAGCCGGCGGTACTCCGCGTACAGCCGGTCGTAGACGTCCGCGCGTGCGGGGTCGGGCAGGTACGCCGCCTCGGTGCGCTTGCCCATCGCGCCGGCGGCTTCGGTGATGTCGGCGTACGCCCCCGCGGCCACCGCGGCGTGGATCGCCGACCCCAGAGCGCAGCCCTGCTCGGAGCCGATCACCGAGATCGGCCGGCGCAGCACGTCCGCGTACACCTGCATCAGGAAGCGGTTCCTGATCAACCCGCCCGCGGCGACGAACTCCCCGACCGGCACCCCGGACGCCTCGAAGGTCTCCACGATCATGCGGGCACCGAACGCGGTGGCCTCGATCAGTGCCCGGTAGGTGTCCTCGGGCCGGGTCGCCAGCGTCTGGCCGACGACGACGCCGGACAGGTCGTGGTCGACCAGTACCGAGCGGTTGCCGCCCAGCCAGTCGAGCGCGACCAGTCCGTGCGCGCCGACCGGCTGGGCGGCGGCCAGCTCGGTCAGGTACTCGTGCACGGTCTGACCGCGCCGTCCGGCTTCGCGCTCGTACGATCCGGGCACCGACGTCTCGACGAACCAGGCGAAGATGTCGCCGACCGCCGACTGCCCGGCCTCGTAGCCCCACAGCCCCGGCACGATCCCGTCGCGCACCACCCCGCACATGCCCGGCACCTCGGCGAGGCGTTCGGCGGGCATGACGTGGCAGGTCGAGGTGCCCATGATGGCCACCATCTGGCCGGGCCGCACCGCGTCGGCCGCGGCGGCGGTGACGTGCGCGTCCACGTTGCCCACGGAGATCGCGATCCCCTCGGGCAGCCCGGTCCACCCGGCGGCCCGGGACGTCAGCCGCCCGGCGAGGCCGCCGAGCGGAGCCGGTTCCCGGCCGAGCTTGGCGGGGAAGGCGGCGAACGCGGGATTCAGCTCGGCCAGGAAGTCCTCGGAGGGGTAGGCGCCGTCCTGGTGGATCGCCTTGTACCCGGCGGTGCACACGTTGCGGGTCTCCACCCCGGTCAGCTGCCAGACGATCCAGTCGGCGGCCTCGATCCACCGCTCGGCGCGCCGGTAGACCTCCGGGTCCTCCTCCAGCACCTGCAGGCCCTTGGCGAACGCCCACTCCGAGGAGATCCTGCCGCCGTAGCGGGGCAGCCACGCCTCCCCGCGGCGGGCGGCCACCTCATTGATCCGGTCGGCGTGCGGCTGGGCCGCGTGGTGCTTCCACAGCTTCGGCCAGGCGTGCGGGCGGGCGGTCAGCCCTTCGACCTCGCACAGCGGCGTCCCGTCGGCGGTGGCCGGCAGGACGGTGCACGCGGTGAAGTCCGTCCCCAGGCCGATCACCTGCTCGGGGGAGATCCCGGCCGCGGCCACCGCCTGGGGCACCGCGACGCGCAGCACCTCGCGCCAGTCCTCGGGTGACTGCAACGCCCAGTCGGGCCCCAGGCGCGTGCCCGTGCCCGGCAACCGGTCCTCGATCACCCGGTGGGCGTACTCGTGCACGGCGGTGCCCACCTCCGCGCCGTCGGAGACGCGCACCACCACGGCGCGGCCCGACAGCGTGCCGAAGTCGACTCCGACCACGTAACTGTTGTTGTTAGCGTTCACATAGAACTCCTGGATATCTGGATCCCGGCGCGGGCGCCCCCGCACCGGGGTGTGGGGGTCAGGGACGGCGCACCGCGCCGAGGCGCTGGAGCACGATGAAGGCGAAGAGCAACAGGCCGATGAAGATCTTGGTCCACCAGGAGCTGAGGGTGCCCTCGAAGCTGATCATCGTCTGGATCAGCCCGAGGACGAGCACACCGAGCACGGTACCGAGCAGGTAGCCCGATCCTCCGGTCAGCAGCGTGCCGCCGATGACGACCGCGGCGATCGCGTCGAGTTCCATGCCGACCGCGTGCAGGCCGTACCCGGAGAGCATGTAGAAGGAGAGAAGCACTCCGCCGAGGGCCGAGCAGAGACCGCTGATCGTGTAGACCGCGATCTTCGTCCGGGCCACGGGGAGCCCCATGAGGAGCGCCGACTGCTCGCTGCCGCCGAGCGCGTAGACGTTGCGGCCCAGGCGGGTGTAGTGCAGCACATAGGCCGCGACCAGCACCACCGCGACGGCGATGACCACGCTGGGCGAGATCCACGCCTCACCGACCAGGTCGAGCCGGGTCTGCGCGAACGCCGTGAAGGTCTCGTCGGTGATCGGGACGGAGTCGGTGCCGATCGTGTAGCACAGGCCGCGGGCCAGGAACATGCCGGCCAGCGTCACGATGAACGGCTGGATCTCGAAGTAGTGGATGATCGCACCCATCGCGAAGCCGAGCGCCGCCCCGGCGGCCAGCACCAGCGCGATCACCGGCAGCGGCGGCCACCCCAGGCCGGTGACCAGGCTCGCCGAGATCATCGTGGACAGCGCGACGACCGAGCCGACCGACAGGTCGATGCCGCCGGTGAGGATCACGAACGTCATGCCGACGGCGACGACGAGCAGGAACGCGTTGTCGATGAGGACGTTGAGGACGATCTGGCCGGTGGCGAAACCCTCGTAGCGGATGCCGCCGGCGACGAACATCGCGGCGAACAAGGCCGCCGTGACCAGCACGGGAAGGTACTTGCGCGGGATCTGCCGACCACCGGTCAGCGGGATGGTGGTCACCGGTTCCTCCTCCTCGGTTCGGCGCCTGCGAACACCGGGCCCGCCGTCGCGGTGACGCACGCCCGGCCTTCCGGCACGGTGACGGACGCCGCGCTCTCCGGCGCGGTGACGGACACGGTGCCCTCCGGCACCGTGACAGACACCGGGCCTTCCGGCACGGTGACGAACGCCGCGCTCTCCGGCGCGGTGACGGACACGGTGCCCTCCGGCACCGTGACAGACACCGGGCCTTCCGGCACGGTGACGGACGCCGCGCTCTCCGGCGCGGTGGCGGCGGGCCTCATGCCGGGACCCTCGCCTTCTCCCCGGCCGCCGGACGCGTCGCCCGCGGGCGCCCGCGGCGGCGGAACGCCTTCGCGCGGAAGGCCGGGGACTGCAGCAGGCAGACGACGGTCACCACGAGCGCCTTGAACAGCAGCGTGGTCTCCGGCGGAACGCCGATGGAGTAGATCGTGGTGGTCAGCGTCTGGATGATGAGCGCACCCAGCACCGTGCCGCCGAGCGAGAACCGGCCTCCCGACAGCGAGGTGCCGCCGATCACGACCGCGAGGATGGCGTCGAGCTCGATCCACAGGCCCGCGTTGTTGCCGTCGGCGCTGGACACGTTCGAGCTGATCATCAACCCGGCGATGCCCGCGCAGAGGGCGGCGAACGTGTAGACCATGACGATGACGCCCCGTGAGCGGATGCCCGCCAGGCGACTGGCCTCGGCGTTGCCGCCCACCGACTCGACGAGCAGGCCGAGGGCGAGGCGACGGGTGAGGAACGCGGTCAGCGCCAGCACGGCCAGCACGACGATGACGCCGAACGGCAGCGTCAGCAGGTAACCGCCGCCGATGAGCTTGTACGGGTCGCTGTTGACGGTGATGATCTGCCCGTCGGCGATGAGCTGGGCCAGGCCCCGCCCGGCGACCATGAGGATCAGCGTCGCGATGATCGGCTGGATGCCCGCCCCGGCGACGAGCAGGCCGTTCCATGCCCCCAGCACCAGGGAGAGGGCGAGTGCCAGGCCGACCGCGGCGAGGACGCCGCCCACGCTGTCCTGGTCGTCGAGCCCGCTGATCCACAGGCAGGACAGCGCCCCGGAGACGGCCACGACCGAGCCCACCGACAGATCGATGCCGCCGGTCGCGATGACGAGCGTCATGCCGAGGGCGACCAGGATCAGCGGAGCGCCGAACCTGAAGATGTCGATCACACTGCCGTACAGGTGGCCGTCCCGCATCTGGATCGACAGGAAGCCGTCGGTGAACAGCACGTTGAGCAGGATCAGCAGGACGAGGACGAGGGCCGGCCAGAACAGCCGGTGCCTGAGGGCGGCGTTCATGAACGGGCTCCGCTCGCGATCGTCCGCATGAGGACGTCGGTGGTCAGGTCGGCATCGTTGGGCAGTTCGGCCACCAGCCGCCGGTCGCGCAGGACGGCGACCCGGTGACTGAGCCGGAGCACCTCCTCCAGTTCGGCGGAGATGAACAGCACGGCCATGCCCCCGTCGGACAGTTCGGCGACCAGCCGCTGGATCTCCGCCTTCGCGCCGACGTCGATGCCCCGGGTGGGCTCGTCGAGGATGAGCAGGCGCGGCTCGACGATGAGCCAGCGGGCCAGCAGCACCTTCTGCTGGTTGCCACCGCTGAGGTTCTTCACCAGGTGGTCGGGGTCAGGCGGGTTGATCTTGAGTGCGCGGACGTACTTCTCGACCAGCTCGTCCTGGCGGCGGCGCGGGACGGGCCTGGACCAGCCGCGCGCGGCCTGCAGGGCGAGGATGATGTTCTCCCGCACGGTGAGGTCGGCGATCAGCCCCTCGGTGCGCCTGTTCTCGGAGCAGAAGGCGATCCGGTGACCCGTCGCGGCGCGCGGGGTGCGCAGCGGCACCGGCGTGCCGTCGATCACCACCTCGCCGGTGTCGGCGCGGTCGGCCCCGAAGAGCAGGCGGGCGACCTCGGTGCGGCCGGAGCCGAGCAACCCGGCCAGCCCGACCACCTCGGCCTCGTGGATGGCGAGGGTGAACGGCTCGACGGCCCCGGCCCGGCCGAGCCCCCGCGCCTCGACGACGGGCACGGCGGCCTCGTTCGGCTCCTTGGGCTTGCCGTCGAGCCGCTCCAGGTCGGCGAGTTCCTTGCCGATCATCTTGCCGACCAGTTCGACCTGGCTCAGTTCGGCGGTGAGGTACTCCCCCACGAGCCTGCCGTCGCGCAGGATCGTCATCCGGTCGGAGATCTCGTAGACCTGGTCGAGGAAGTGCGAGACGAACAGGATGGCGATCCCCTGTTCCTTGAGCCGCCGCATCACCCGGAACAGCTGTGCGACCTCCCCGGCGTCCAGGCTGGAGGTCGGCTCGTCGAGGATCAGCACCCTGGCGTCGACGGCCACCGCCCTGGCGATCGCGACCATCTGCTGCACGGCCGGCGAGCACGCCGCCAGCGGCGCCGAGACGTCGGCGTCCAGCTCCAGCCGGGCCAGCAGCTCGGCGGCCCTGCGGCGCATCTCCTTCCATCGGATGCGGCCCAGGCGGCGCGGTTCGCGGCCGATGAAGATGTTCTCCGCGACCGAGAGGTTGGCGCAGAGGTTGACCTCCTGGTACACGGTGCTGATCCCGGCGCGCTGCGCCTCCAGGGGGCCGGCGAAGGCGACCCGCGTCCCGGCCAGCTCGATCTCGCCGGCGTCGACGTCGTGGACGCCGGTGAGCACCTTGATGAGCGTCGACTTCCCGGCGCCGTTCTCCCCCATCAGCGCGTGCACCTCACCCGGCAGGAGCCGGAAGTCCACGTCGGTCAGGGCGTTGACGCCCGGGAACTGCTTGCAGATCCCGCTCACCCGCAGGATCGGATCGGGTGCGGCCATGCGGCGTCCCTTTCCTCGACGGGGCCGGGCCGCTCCGCGCTCTCGCCCGGAGCGGCCCGCCGGAAGGTCAGTACTGGCGGGTGGGCAGGGCCTGCTTGGCCTGTTCCTGGGTGAAGGTGGTCTCTTCGGTCACCACCCGGGCGGGCACCTGCTCGCCCTTGACGACCTTCTTGGCCAGGTCCATCAGTTGCGGGCCGAGCAGCGGGGAGCACTCGACGATGTAGTTGATCTTCCCGTCGGCCAGGGCCCGCATGCCGTCCCTGACCGCGTCGATCGTGATGATCTTGATGTCCTTGCCGGGGACCTTGCCCGCACCCTCGATCGCCTCGATCGCACCAAGTCCCATGTCGTCGTTGTGCGCGTACAGCACGTCGATGTCCGGGTTGGACTTCAGGAACGCCTCCATGACCTCCTTGCCCTTGGCCCGGGTGAAGTCACCGGTCTGCGAGGCGACCACCTTGAACTTCGGGTCCGCTCCGATGACCTCGGCGAAACCCGCCTTGCGGTCGTTGGCCGGAGCCGAACCGGTCGTGCCCTGCAGCTCGACGATGTTCACCGGGTCCTTGGAGTCCCCGTACTCCTCCACCAGCCACTTGCCGGCCTTGCGGCCCTCTTCCACGAAGTCCGAACCGAGGAAGGTCTTGTAGAGGCTCGTGTCCGTGGAGTCCACGGCGCGGTCGGTGAGGATGACCGGGATCTTCGCGTTCCTGGCCTCCTTCAGCACCGTGTCCCAGCCCGACTCCACCACCGGTGAGAACGCGATGACGTCGACCTTCTGCTGGATGTACGAGCGGATCGCCTTGATCTGGTTCTCCTGCTTCTGCTGGGCGTCGGAGAACTTCAGCTCGATGCCCGCCTTCCCGGCCGCCTCCCGCACCGACGTGGTGTTGGCCGTGCGCCAGCCGCTCTCCGCACCCACCTGGGCGAACCCCATGGTGATCTTTCCGTCGCCCGCGGCGCCGCTCGATCCTCCGCTGCCGCAGCCGGCCACGGTCAGCACGGTGGCGCCGATGAGTAACAGCGCCGACATCCTCTTGAACACGGTGGGGGTCCTCTCTTGTTAGCGCTAACATCACATACTCGATGCGGCACCCTCCCCGCGGGGCCCGCGACGGCCTATGAACGGGCCACGGCGGTGCTGGCCCTGGCCACGAACTCCGGCGGCACGACGTGTCGCTCGTGGGACCACCCGGGCCCCGCCTCCATCTGCCGCAGCAACACCTCGATGCTGTACCTCCCTACCGCCCCGAAGTCCTGCCTGACGGTGGTCAGCGGAGGCGTGAAGAACTCGGACTCGGGGATGTCGTCGAACCCGACGACACTGATCTGCTCGGGTACCCGCACCCCGCGCTCGGCGAAGGCCCGGAGCGTCCCGAGAGCCATCTGGTCGTTGGCCACGAAAACCGCGGTGACGCCCGGGGTCTCCGCCAGGCGCAGCCCCGCCAGGTATCCGGAGCGCGGGCTCCAGTCGCCGGGCAGCGGCTCGGGGACCGGGCGGCCCGCCGCGGTCAGCGTGGCACGCCAGCCCTGCATCCGCCCCTCGGCCTCCAGCCAGTCGGAGGGCCCCGCGACGTGCCACACCGTCTCGTGGCCGAGGTCGAGCAGGTGGCGGGTGGCCAGCCGGGCACCCTGGACCTGCTCGACGCTGACCACCGACACGTCGCCCGCGTGGCCGCCCTCGACGGCGACGACGGGGACACCGGTGGGCATGCCGGTGAGCGCCTGGGCCGCCGAGCGCTGCGGCGCGACCACGACGACGCCATCGACCCCCTGCTCGGCCAGGTAGTCGAGAGCGTCGCGCACCCCGTCCCGGTCGATGGTCCGGAGGCTGACCATGCTGACGAAGTAGCCCGCCGCCCTGGCGGCCCGCTCTATGCCGTAGACCGTGCTGGCCGGGCCGTACAGGGTGGTGTCGAAGCTGACCACGCCGAGCGTGCGCGTGTGCCTGGTGACGAGGGCTCGGGCGACCATGTTGCGGCGGTAGCCCAGCTGCTGGATGGCCTGCAGCACCCGGTCGCGGGTCTCGGCGCGCACGTTGGGGTGGCCGTTGAGGACCCGCGAGACCGTCTGGTGCGACACGCCGGCACGCACGGCCACGTCGGCCATCACCGGCTGGCGGCGGTCCTGGCTCGGGCTCACGGGATCTCCTCACGATGGCTTCGCACCGACTGTGAGCGTTAACAAGCCCTCTCGTCAAGCTCCTGTCACATTACGGTCCGATCACGCGGGAATCGTCGCCAAGGGGCTCTTGACGTCACCGCCCACACACGGTTTGAATGGTGGGCACTCGTGGCTGTTAACGCTCACATCCCGCTGGAGACGTCGCGGCGGCGCCTTCCTTCCGGAGGTCAGTCGGTGTCGTGGGCGATCAGCAGGCCCAGCCGGTCGCCGCGCGGGCTGAGCGCGCCGACGGCGAGCTCCTGGTCCACCCAGTAGCGCTCCCGCCGCGTGACCCGGAACGCCAGCCAGTGCCAGCGGGCCGCCAGTTCGTTGACCCGGTGCACGGACGCGTCCCCGGGGGCCCCGACCAGACCGGCCACCGAGCGCCAGACCGCCACCCTGCCGTAGCCGCCGCGCAGCCCCACCTCGTAGGTGGCGTTCCGGTAGGCCGCGGTGAGCAGGTCGGCCACCACCGACTCCAGGCCGGTCCGCACGCCGTTGAGCACGACCCCCTCCCGCAGCCCCCCTGGCAGGAACCGGTTGACCGCCATCGGCGCGAGAAGGTCCGCCGGGGCGACGTGCCGGGGAAGCCTCATCAACGTCGCGAGGGTGGGCCCCCAGTGCGCGACCGCCGCGACGATCAGCTTCGGGTCGCCGCCGTCGACGATGTCCTCCGGACGGGCGGCGGCGGCCTTCTTCCGGTCGGGGCTGCCGGTCGGACGAGTGGAGAGGGCCGAGACGTCGGGCGGTTCCGAAGGCTCGGGCACGTGGACGGTCCAGATGCCATCCCACCTGGGGGCGTCGTACACGGGCACGTTCAACCGGCGTTCGCCCCTGCTCCGCTTCAGCGGCAGCCCGGCCAGGGGGTGGCCCAGTTCCCGGAGTCTTTCGGCGCACCGCACCGCGGCGGGCACCCGGGAGAGCCGCATCCCGCGGAGCACCAACTCCTGGAGCAGGCATGCCTGCAGCTCGGCCCACACGTCCGTCCGCACCGGGAGGAGATCGAAGATCGGGAGCAGCCGGCGGCCCGGCCGCTTGTCGGCCAGCACCGCGGCCAGATCGCGGACGAGCAGCCGGTCGCGGTACTCGCGGTGGATCACCTCGGCCAGCGGCTCCGGGTCGCCGGGGACGAGGGCGAGCACGGGCTCGTACGGGGCGGGACGGGACGTCATGAGATCCCCCGCTCCATCCGCCGCCGTCGCGCGGACGGAGCGGAGCCGGCCCGGGTCGCCCCAGGACGACCGGGCCCGCAAAGGACTGTCACGGTGCCGATCACAACAGGGAACGTACATTCTGTACATCCAGCGGGAAACCGGAACCACGACCGGCCCCGGACGCACCACGGAGGGACCCTGGTGGGCCACGACCGGCCCCGGACGCACCACGGAAGGACCCCGCTGGGCCACGGCGGACACCGGACACCGGACGGCGAACCGCGCTCACCGCTCCCGGGAAGACCGGCGGGCATCCAAAGGCGCGCCGCCGGCCGGCTCCGGCGGATCAGTCGGCGTCCGTGTCGGGCAACAGACCCAGGCCGTCGCCCCGCGGGCCGAGCGCGCCGACGGCGATCCTGGTACCAGCGGTAAGCGGCGCCTCTGCTACCCGGCGTCCGCCCCGGTGACAGCGATGTGGATCGTGCTCGCCGCAGCCCGCCGCTCCCGGGCCGCCGCGATGACCGTCATCCCCGCCGACGTCCCCCTACCCGACGCTGGGCTGGCGGTGACCTTCGCTGGGCACCTGCACGCGATACGGTGCCGTCGCGGTCTGTACGGGGCGTGCGTGACGAGCCCTGTCGCGCCGCCGCTGCCCGGCCCGCACCTGTGCCGGGTGCCGCACCCGGTCACCGTCGAGGGGCCCGAGCGCACGTGGCGGGACACGGTGGTGTGGGAGGCCATGACCACCGACCGGTTCCACGCCTGGCACAGCGGCGGCTTCGTGGACCTGGGGGAGCTCGAAGCGCGTCTGCCGCACCCGCTCACGCTGCGCGGCGCGATCCGCGACGGCACCCTGCCCGACACGCCGCAGGCTCTTCTCCTACGGAACCTGCTGCGGACCCGGTACCTGTCGATCCGGCTGGTGTTACAGCATCCGCACGTGTTCAACCCCTTGATCGATCTCATGGAGGCATCGTGACCAACAGTTGGACGTCGGACTCCGGGGCTGACCTGGCCACCGGGTACGCCCGCCACGCCGGCACGCTGCGCGGCGCGCTGCGTCACGCCCTGGTCGCCCGCGCGCTGCGTGAGCACCTGCCCGCCGAACCGCAGCGGGTCCTGGACGTGGGCGGCGGCGACGCCCACCAGGCGGTGCCGCAGCCGGTCCTGCGCACCCTGATCCAGCCGCCGCGGCCGATCACTCGTTTTGCCACCCGCGTCCACCACATCACCGACGACGAGCCCCACGGTCCGGCGGTGAGCTACTGCGTGGACACGGCACCGGGGAGGACAGCAAGACCTGGTCCGGGCGTGGAGCCTATGGCCGGACAGCCTGTGCCGCCTCCGGCGCGCGAGGAAAATGTCGGCGCCATCTGAGACCGTTACCCACAGCACAATCACGAGCACCAACCGTCACCATCAAGAGAGGTGATGCACCTATGCAGGCCCGCGGCGCCGGCACCGGGAATCCACGGAACGGCTCTGCCCCACCACCCCCACCGCTGGCGATCACCTCGCCGACGCGGCGCACCGCGCCTTCGCCCCCACCGGTCAACCCCCGACACTGGAACAGGAGCCGCTGACGTGGCTGACGAGACAGCCGTCACCGACAACGAGGTCACCCCCCGGCAGCACGGCGAAGAACTGACGTTCAACTTCAGTGGCGGCGACACCGCCGAATTGGCCCGGCACCTGACCGGGCGCAGCCTGGCCGCCCGCCTGCCGGCGCTGGTGCGCCGCTCCTTCGCCCTGGCCTGGGCCGTGGACCGGCGCTCGACGATCGCCCTGCTGGCCTGCCAGGTGATCTCCGGCCTGCTGGAGGCGCTCGGCCTGTTCGCCACCACGGCGGCGCTCAGCGCGCTGATCCAGTCCGCCCACGACCTCGCGAACCTGGTCGCGGCCCTGCCGTCGGTGGCGGTGCTGGCCGGGGCTGCCGGGCTGCGCGCGGTGCTCGGGATCGCGATCCAGGCACTGTCGAACCGGCTCGGTCCGCGGATCTCCCGGGAGGCGGAGTACCGCATGCTCCACGCGGCCACCGGCGCCGAGATGGCCGCCTACGACCATCCCGGGTTCAACGACCGCTACGACAAGGCCGACCGGGGTGTCGAGGTCAGCCGCGACATGATCGGCCAGTCGCAGAACCTGGTGTCCTCGGCGGCCACGCTGGCCGCCGCGGCCGTGGTCGTCGCCGCGCTGGCACCGATCCTGCTGCCGCTGCTGGTGCTGACCGCGGTGCCGCAGGCGCTGGCGTCGGTCGCGGGCGAGCGCGTCACCTACCTGGCGACGCTGCGGACCTTCCATGACCGGCGGATGCTGAGCATGCTGCGCTGGCACCTGTCCCACAAGGAACAGGCCGACCAGATCCGCACCGACACCCTGGCCCCCTACCTGCTGGACAAGTACCGGGCCAGCGGCGCGCGGGTGGACCGCACCGTCGACGAGGCCGCCTGGCAGCGCGCCAAGATCAGCCTGCTGGGATCAGCCGTCAGCGGCCTGGCCGCCGCGCTGATGTGGGCCGGGGTGATGGTGCTGCTCGGCACCGGCGCCATCGGCGCGGCCGTCGCCGGCACGCTGGTGTTCGCGCTGCGCTCGGCCGCCGGCGGGCTGCACGGCATCGTCGGCTACGGCACCGACCTGATGCGCACCGGCCGGTACCTGGACGACTGGGAGGAGTTCATCGCCGAGGCGGGCGGGCAGCGGCTGGATCGCGGAAGCATCGTGCCGGGCCGTCCCCGGCATGTCGCCCTGCACCAGGTCACCTACCGCTACCCCGAGGCCGACCAGGACACCCTGCACGAGGTGGACTTCGAGGTCCGCCAAGGGGAGATCGTCGCCGTGGTCGGCGAGAACGGCTCCGGCAAGACCACCCTGATGAAACTGCTGTCCGGCCTCAACCTCCCCACCGCCGGGGTGGTCACCTGGGACGGTGTCAGCACCCGCGACCTGGACCCGCACGCGTTGTGGCGGCAGTGCGCGGTCGTGCCGCAGGAGTTCGCCCGCTGGCCGATGACCGCCCGGGAGAACATCACCCTCGGCCAGCCCCGCCCCGAGGCCGACGACGCGGTACGGCGCGCGGCGGTCACCAGCGGCGCCGACGCGGTGATCGCGGTGCTGCGCAGCGGACTGAACACGCTGCTGGCCCGCGAATGGTGGGGCGGGGTGGCCCTGTCGTCGGGCCAGTGGCAGCGCATCGCGGGCGCCCGCGCGATCCACCGCGACGCCGGTCTGCTGGTGATGGACGAGCCCACCTCCGACCTGGACGCACGCGCCGAGCACCGGATTTTCACCGGGCTGCGCGAGCTCGCGAAGGACCGGGCGGTCGTCCTGGTCACTCACAACCTGTCCAACACGATGGTCGCCGACCGGATCGTGGTCATGGAAGCCGGACGCGTCATCGACCGGGGGACGTTCACGGAGCTGACGGCCCGGCCCGGACTGTTTCGCGACCTATGGCTGTTGCAGCGAGATCGCGTGAACCCTCACTCGCAGGAGAAGGCGTGACGGCCGACCCCGATCAGTCAACAGCCGGGCGTGGGAGCGGTACAACCGCCACCAGCTGCGCCAAGGGACGATCTCCCCGAAGCCCACGCGGATGCCCTCACCGCAGCGGTCCAGAAGGCCGAAACCCGCCTGCGCACCCTGCTCGCCGCCACCACACCCACGCCCTAGCGTTCAGGAACACGAAAATCGCCCCCCTCCGCGATGGCCCCTTTCTAAGGGGCGTCGCAACACCCCAGCTTGAGAAATGCGATGGAGTTCGAGATCCGCAAGATCCGGCTCCCCCGGCGCCGGAGGCCCAGGGCCTCACACCGGAGGTGTTCGATGCTGAATCAGGCCGGGCCCGCCGTGGCCGGCGGCTTCGGACCGGGCCGCCATCGCGACGGCGTTCATCGGCTGCGCCGCCCGCTGAACCCGTCCCGTGCCGACCGCTCCGCCCCCCCGTACGTCCTGAGCTCGGAGAGCACCCCCGCACCCCCGGGCACGGGGGTGTGGGGGTGCGCGCCAGGGGTACGGCGAGGAGTCTCGGCGGCAAGGGGGACGCGGATGACGATCGATTCGGCGGGCGCGTGGATCGTGGTCAGCGGCGTGGTGGTCGCACTGCTGGTCCTCGACTTCGTCGTGGCGGCGCGTCGCCCGCACGCGGTGGGCATGCGCGAGGCCACCGCGTGGACGGTCTTCTACATCGGCGTGGCCATAGTCTTCGGGCTGGTGCTGTGGTGGGTCGCCGGAGCCGGGCTCGCGACGGAGTACTTCGCCGGCTGGATGGTCGAGAAGAGCCTGTCGGTCGACAACCTCTTCGTCTTCGTCATCATCATGGCGCGGTTCTCGGTGCCGCCGGAGTACCAGCAGAAGGTGCTGCTGTTCGGCATCGCCACCGCCCTGGCGATGCGCACCGTCCTCATCGTGATCGGCGCGGCGGCCATCTCCCTGTTCTCCTTCACGTTCGTGGTGTTCGGCCTGCTGCTGATCTGGACGGCGGTCCAGCTCGTCCGGCACCGCGACGAGGACCCCGACATCGACCGCAATCCCCTGGTCCGCCGGGCGGGCAAGATCTTTCCGATGACCGACGACATGCGCGGCGGGCGGCTGCTGGTCCGGGAGAACGGCAAGCGGATGGCCACACCGCTGTTCGTGGTCTTCCTCGCCATCGGGAGCACCGACCTGCTCTTCGCCCTCGACTCCATCCCCGCGGTCTTCGGCGTCACCCGGCACCCACTCGTCGTCTTCGCCGCCAACGCCTTCGCGCTGCTCGGACTTCGAGCGCTGTACTTCCTGATCGAGGGCCTGCTGGAACGCCTGGTCTACCTGTCGATCGGTCTCGCGGTGATCCTCGGGTTCATCGGTCTGAAGCTCATCCTGGCCTTCCTGCACCAGGACGTCTCGGAGTCCTTTCCCGAGGTGCCGACTCCGGTCTCGCTCGGTGTGATCTTCGTGGTGCTGCTGGTCACCGTCCTCGTCAGCCTGCGCAGAGTGCGCGAGCACCCCGAGGAGCGCGCTCACGCGGGCACCCTGCACCGGGGCCACAGGCGGCAGGCCCAGCCACGAGACGGTCAGCGGGAGCAGGGAGGGGAAACGCAGGAGCCGGGGCAGCGGGACGGGGCGGAGGAGCGATCGGACGGGAGCCGGGCCGGAGAAGGACGGCCCGGCCACGGCCGGAGGCCCGCCGGTTGAGAACAGGCCGCTCAAGAACAGGCCGGTCAAGAACAGGCCGATCGAGATCGGGGAGTGCCGGGGAGTACCGTCCCCGCGGTCGCTCAGGCCAGGCGGCGCGCTCAGGCCAGGCAGCGCAGAACCGCCCTGAGCCCGCGATCGAGCGGGTGGTCCTCTGGCAGCCGGGCCACCGTCGCCTCGACGAACGCGGCCTCGGACAGTTGGGTGCTCGTACCGGCCGCGTGCACCCACACCCCGTCGGCGGTCAGCTCGACCTGGGCCTGCGACCCCTGTTCCCGCAGGACGAACGCCCCCACGCGGGCCCGCCGCCAAGCCCGCTCGTCGTATTCGTCCTCCGCGACGGGGGCTCCCACGTCGTCGGCGTGGGTGGCGTACTCGGAGTAGTAGTGGAAGGTCTGCAGGCCCACCGGGTACGGCCCGGCGGAGGTCTCCAGCGACGCGTCGCGACCGAGAGCCCGCATGCGCTCGCGGGTCTCCCCGTTCTCCCTCCGCCACTCCTCGAGCACCTCCCCGACGGGGAGATCCCGGCGGCGTCGCACACACCACTCGTTGAAGTCGCTGAAACCGGCGATCCCCTCACGTTCGAGCAGCGCGGTGAACCCCGCCAGGTCGCCGTCCAGGCAGGCGTGGTTGTAAAGCTCCTCCCCGGCGAGGTGCGCGAGGACGTCGCGGACCGACCATCCCGCGGCCCGCGAGGGGCGGTTCCACTCCTCGTCGCCGAGACTCGCGAAATACCGATCCAGCCGGGCCGCCTCGGTGTCGAAGAGGTCGAAGGGGTCCAGGTCGGCCAGCGTGTCCTTCGATTCTGCGCTCATACGGGCAGCCCTACCCCGCAGGCGGCGCCGCCCACACCCGAGCCCGAGCCCGTGGCTGCGGCGGCAGCGGCTGCGGCTGCGGCGGCGGCATGACAACAGGGCCACTCAGTCGTCGTCCTCGTCGTCCTCGTCGTCCTCGTGGCCGCCCCGCCAGCGGTCCCGGTCGTCCCCCTGGAGGGAGAAGCCGAAGGCGCGGAGGAAGTCGATCAGCGGTCCGTGCGGGGCGAGCTCGCCCCTGCGCCGTGCCTCGGCCAGTTCCCGGGCGATCCTCTGCAACTCCTTGCGGGCGCCCTTCTCCTCCCCCTTCTGGATGTGCCAGGCCATCTTCACGATCCGCTCGCGGACCTTCCGCGCCACCTCGGGATGGATGCCTCTCTGGTGTTCCTGCTTGAGGACGGCCTGGCTGAAGGCCACCAGCCGGGCCTGCCACCCGGTCGCCACCGGGGTGGGGACCGGAGAGGCCGGGGTCGGGACGGGCGTCGGGGTCCGAGTCACGGTCACGGTCGGGGTTGGGGTCGGGGTTCGGGGTGGAGCGGAGGACGGCGGGGCGGACGCCGTCACCGGAGATGTCGCGGCGGTGGCCGCGCCGTCCGGGTCCGACCCCGCCGAAGCCCACAGCACCACCACCACCACGAGCACGGCGACCGCACCCAGCGCGATTCCGATCTGTCTTCTCCCCGGGCCTCCCCGCAGGATCCCGTCCACGAGTCCCGCCGGGCGCGGCCCGGTACCGTACACCGCCGTACCGTCCCCGGGCACCGGTCCGGCCCCCTGCGAGGAGGCGGACGACACCGGCGCGGGAGCCGGTGCGGAAGGCTGCCCCGGCGGTGCGGGCGACCTCGGCAGCGGAGGCGACCCCGGCGGCGGAGGTGGTCCCTGCGGCGCGGGCGGCGCCGGTGGCACGGACTCCCTGTGGAACGCGGGCCGCCCCTGCGGCGCCGGTCGTCCCGATGGCGGAGGTGGTCCCTGCGGCGCGGGCGGCGCCGGTGGCACGGACTCCCTGTGGAACGCGGGCCGCCCCTGCGGCGCGGGCGGAGCGGGGAAGGAACCCGGTGGGTGCCTGAGCGTGGCGTCACGGGCGGGCGGCACCGGCCGGTGACCGATGCCGGCCAGGACCTGCCGGACCACCTCGGCGCTGGCGGGGCGTCGCGCGGGGTCCTTCTCCAGCAGGGCCAGCACCAGCCTCTCCAGCTCCGCCGGAATGGCCTGACGGTATCGGCTGGGCGGGTCGGGACGGGCGCTGACGTGCTGGGAGAGCACCTCCCCCGCCGGGCCGGTGAACGGGGGCCGTCCGCACAGCAGCTCGTAGCACACGCAGCCGAGCGAGTATAGGTCGGACGCCGCGTCGCCGGGCTCACCGAGGATCTGCTCGGGCGACAGGTAGGCGGCCGTGCCGATGACGCTCCCCGCCGACGTCAGCCGCATCGCCGCGGCGGTCGCCACCCGGGCCGTGCCGAAGTCGACCACCTTGAGCGCGCCGTTCGCGGTGCGGTACAGGTTCGCCGGTTTGACGTCGCGGTGCACGACCCCGGCCCGGTGCGCGGCGTCCAGGCCGAGCGCGGCCTGCCCGGCGAGGCGGCACACCTCCACGACGCTCAGCGGGCCCGTCTCGGCCAGTTCGGCGGCGAGGTCCCGGCCGGTCAGCAGTTCCATCACCAGGAACGGCCGGCCCTCGTGCTCGCCCACGTCGAAGACCGCCACCACATTGGGGTGGACGACCCGGGCCGCGGTCCGCGCCTCTCCGGCGAACCGCTCACGCATCGAGATGTCGGCCGCTTCCAGCGACAGCAGCTTGACCGCCACCGGCCAGTCCCGCTGCAGGTCGTGGCCGCGCCACACCTCGCCGGCCCCGCCACGGCCGATCAGCTCGTCCAGCCGGTACCGGCCGGCGAGCACCGCCGGAGTTCCTTCCCAACCACCCACGATTCCCGCCATCGATTCCGAATCCGGCAATTCCGCCCCACCCTACGGGGGTTCGGCGGGGCCGTACGACGAGAACGCGGTGGCGTGCGGGGCCCGGTCCGGGAGGCTCCGCCGGACGGACGGGTCAGCGGCCCGGCGGAGGCTCGGGGGGCGGGCCCAGGACCTCGATCCCGTACCGGGCGGCGGCGTGGCCGAGGGCCGCGGGGTCGACGGGCAACGGGCCCGGCAGTCGCCGCTCGTACGCGGGCTCGCCCACGGCGGCGGCGAAGTGCTCGAAGCCGGACGGCGTGGTGATCTGCAACGACCGGAGAGGCGCGTCGGGTCCGACGACGAAGCTGTGCGGCAGCCCCATCGGGAAGAACACCAGGTCACCGGGGCCGGCGGTGAAGGTCTCGCCGTCGCAGTGGAAGGTCGCCACCCCGGACAGCAGGTAGAACAGCTCGTCTTCGGCCAGGTGACGGTGGAGGGGAGGGGAGAAGCCGGGCGGGTTGACGAACTCGGCGATGGTGAGGCGGCCGTGAGTCTCCGCGCCGGTGGTCTTGACCGTGACGAGGCTGCCGAGGAACCAGAAGGTGTCGCCCTCGCCGTCGCGCCTCACGTATGGGCGGACGGAGGCCGGATGCGTCATGACCGCCTTTTTTTCATTAGACATCGACATATTCAACATTAGGCGCCCACCCGGGCAGTGGCCTTCGGCGCACGCGCAGGTGCCCGCACCGGCCGGGGACCGCACGGCATCCCGCTCCCCCGCCGGTGTCCACCTGCGGGGAGGTCAGGCCTTCAGCTCCAGCACCAGGTTGAACGGGGTGGCGGCCGCCTGGCGCGTGCGGGTGAACCCCGCCTGCCGGGCCAGCGCGAACAGCCGTTCCTGCCCGGCCTGGGCCCCCAGGGTCTCCACGCCGCCCTGCGAGATGGCGTTGGGCACGCAGATCGTCGCCGATGCGTTGTAGAACAGCCGGCCCACCGGGTTGAGGTCGTCCGGCAGCCGCCCGTACGCGAACGGCTCGACCAGCAGCACCGCGCCGTCGGATGCCAGGGTGGAGCGGACGTGCCGCAGCGCGGCGGCGGGATCGCCCATGTCGTGCAGGCAGTCGAACAGGCAGACCAGGTCGTAGCCGGTTCCGGCGTAGTCGTCGGCGGCGGCCGTCTCGAACGCCACCCGGTCGGCCACCCCGGCCTGGTCGGCCAGCTCGCGGGCACGCGCGACGGAGGGCCCGTGGTAGTCGAAACCGGTGAAGCGCGAGTTCGGGTACGCCTGGGCCAGCACGATGGTCGAGGCGCCGTGCCCGCAGCCGACGTCGGCCACCTGGGCACCGGCGGCCAGCTTCTCCTCGACACCGGAGAGGGCGGGGATCCAACTGGTCGGCAGGTTGGCCGCGTACCCCGGCCGGAAGAACCGCTCGGTCCCGCGGAACAGTGCGCGGTCGTGGTCGGACCAGGCCATGCCCTTGTCACCCCGGTACGCCTCGACCAGTTTGTCCTCGTCGCGGAAGACGGAGGAGGCGATCTCCGCGAGCCCGGTCATGAACACCGGGCTGGACTCGTCGGCGAAGACGGTCGCCTGCTCCTCGGTCAGCGTGTAGGCGCCTCCGTCCTGGGAGTCGTCGTAGGAGACGTATCCGGCGGCGGCCTGGGCGGCGAGCCACTCGGCGATGAGACGCTCGTTGGTTCCGGTCCGCCGGGCCAGTTCCCCCGCGCTGAGCGGCCCGGCCCCGGCCATCTCCCGCCACAGGCCCAGCCGGTCGCCGAGTATGACCGTCGCCGCGCCGTAGGCGGCTCCCATGTCGAGTACGACCTGTTCCACGAGTTGTTGAAGCCTGGCTTCGTCCATTGGAGTCTCCTCGGTGGTTCCGCCGGGGCCGTCGCGGTCACCACACGGCACGGTGCGAAACCATCGGCGGGCCGCGGGTCCGGACCCGGCCCCCGCCCGCCCCGCTCGACCGCTCCGTCCGCCCGCTCGGCCGCCTCGCCGCCCGGCGCATCGGCCGTCCGCGCGGGTTCACCGCCCGGCGCACCGGCCGCCCGTGCGGAGCCGGTCTCCCGGCGATCTCTGTCGATCGTATCGACGCCCTCGCCCACCTTCGCAAAACAGACGTTCAACATGATGAAAAGGCGGAGGCGCACCCGTCACGCGGCTGACCAGGCACCCGTCACACGGCTGACCAGGCATCCGCCGCGCGGCGGACCCGTTCCCGGCCCCCGCCCCCTACGCGGAGGGTCGCCGGTACACGGCGGATCTCGGTAGCCTGCGGTCATGCCGGGTAGGACGGGGGACCGCTCACGATGATCAGACTGGTCATCGCGGACGACCAGGCCATGATTCGCGCCGGGTTACGGATGGTCGTGGAGACCGCACCCGGCATCGAGGTCGTCGGGGAGGCCGCCGACGGGGAGGAAGCCCTGGCCGTCACCCGGCGGCTGCGTCCGGACGTGCTGCTGATGGACATCGCGATGCCCCATCTGGGCGGGCTGGACGCCGCCCGGCGGCTGCTCGCGGACCCGCACCCACCGAAGATCATCATGCTCACCACCTTCGACACCGACGACAACCTGCGCGCCTCACTGCGCGCGGGAGTGAACGGCTTCCTGCTGAAGACCTCACCGCCGGAGCAACTGATCGAGGCGGTACGGGTGGTGGCCTCGGGTGACGCGCTCATCGACCCGGCGGCCACCACCCGGGTGATCGCCTCGTTCGCCGCCCTGCACGAGCCGGCCGCCCCGCCCGAGCTGGCCGCGCTCACCCAGCGGGAACTGGCCGTGCTGCGCCTGCTGGCCCGCGGCCTGTCCAACCTGGAGATCTCCGGGGAGCTGGAGATCGGTGAGGCCACCGTCAGGACCCACGTCGCCCGGGTCCTGCGGAAACTCGACCTCCGGGACCGAACTCAGGCCGTCGTGTTCGCCTACGAGGCCGGGATCGTCCGGGCCGGGCAGCGTGACCGGCGGCGCGAACGGCCGTGCTGAGGAGACTGCTCGGCGACTGGCGTCCGACCTGGCTGGACCTGCTCCTCGCCCTCGCCGTGGGAGTCGCCGGCCTCGTGGAGTCGTTCGGCCGGCAGGAGCAGATCGGCCACCCGGTGCCGATGGCGGCGGGAGCCGTCGCCGCCGCGGCGGCGGTGCTGCTGCGCCGCAGGTCCCCGATCGCCATGCTCCTCACGCTGATCGCGGTGGGCCTGGCCGTACGGGAGGCCGTCGGCACCGGTTACTACGCCGCCTGGCACTTCTACTCCACCCTGATCCTCGTCCACACCGTGGCCAGCACGGTGGAACTGCGCAGCTACCGCGGGGGCGTCGGCCTGGGGTGCGTGCTGACGGCGTACGCCTACCTGCAGACGCTGCAGACGAACGACATCGCCGAGGTGCTGATCAGTGCCGTTTTCATGAGCGTGGCGTACGGCAGCGGCATCCTGCTGCGCCGCCAGATCGACCAGACGCTACGGCTCGCCGAGCGCACCACCCGGCTGGAGGTGGAACGCGAGGAGCGGGCCAGGCGGGCGGTCGCGGAGGAACGGGCCAGGATCGCCCGGGAGCTCCACGACGTCATCTCGCACAAGGTGAGCGTCATGACCCTGCACGCGGGCGGGGTGCGGATGCTGCTCGACGACGACCGGGAGCGGAAACGGGAACGGGACATGCTGCTCACGGCCGAGCAGGCCGGACGCGAGGCGGTCGGCGAACTCCAGCTCATGCTGGGGGTGCTCCGCGAGGCCGGCGACCACGTCCCCGAGACCGTCCGGCCGGGGCTGAGCCGCCTGGAGGGGCTTGTCGCGCATGTCCGGGAGGCCGGGCCGGACGTGCGTCTCCGGATCATCGGTGAGCCGCGGCCCCTGCCGCCCGGACTGGACCTGTCGGCCTACCGGGTGATCCAGGAGGCCCTGACGAACGTGCTGAAGCACGCCGGCGCCGGCCGGGCCGACGTCGTCGTCGACTACGGCCCGGACGAGCTGAACGTGCAGGTCACCGATGACGGCGCAGGCGGGGGACCCGCTCCGGGCACCGCGCACGACACGGGCGGACACAGCACAGGCGGACACAGCACAGGCGGACACGACACGGGCGGACACGGCACAGGCGGACACGGTCTGATCGGCATGCGCGAACGGACCGCGATGCACGGCGGCGACCTGTCCGCCGGCCCCCTCCCCGGTGGCGGCTACCGGGTGGCCGCCCGGTTCCCGCTCGGCACCGCGACGGAGACCGGCTGAGGAGCGGCCTCCCCGGCCCACTCGGCGTCGCTCATCCTCAGCATCCGCAGCCCGATCACGCCGGAGCCGGCCAGGTAGAGCAGGCCGCCCACGACCGTGCCGATCGGGAAGACCGTGGCGCCGATGCTTCCCACGACCATCGCGACAGGCGCCCACCACGGTGCCTGGCCCTCGTACGCCAGGGCCAGGCCGAGCAGGAGCAGGCCCAGCAACCCGGTGAAGGCCGGGATCTGGAAGGCGATCAGGACCCCCGGGTCGGCGAACGCCAGGTCGGCGAGGTCCGCCCCCTGCTGGGGTGGCAGGTCGCGTTCGAGCCGGGAGTAGAAGAAGTCGCCCAGCATCAGTCCGGAGAGGTTCACGATGCCGAGCAGCGCGATGCCGCCGGCGATGTGACCGAAGACCACGGCGCGGCGCCGGATCAGATGGATCATTCCGATGATCCCCGGGATCAGCAGCACCCAGCTCCAGTGGAGCAGCGAGGCGCTGACGGAGACCTGCTCCGGATATCTGCCGTAGATCCCGAGGGATTCCTCCACCCCTCCCAGCCGGAGGTTGGGATCCACCACGATCCCCACGACGTAGACGAGCGGCGCGGCGATGAGACACAGCCCGGCCGCCGACCGGCGGAACCTGAGCGGATCGGAGAGTACCGACATGAGACCTTCCCTTGCGTCCTGCCCGCGCCGGAACCGGGCGGGGCTGAGCCGGGAAATCTAGGTGACGGGGCACCGGACGTCGTCCCCCACGTGACCGATCGCCGCTCCACGGCCCGGCGGACCGCCCGCCCCTGCCGGCGCTGACCGGGAACTGCGGCATTCCCTGTCACATCGTTCGTTCGACGTGTAGGCAGAACGAAGAAGGAAAAGGAGAAACCACATGCGCTACCTGATGATGTCCATGGCGTCCGACACCGTCCCCGACGAGAACCTGTACGCCGAGATGGCCAAGTTCGTCGAGGAGCTGACCGCGGCGGGCGTCCTGCTGGCCACCGGCGGCCTCGAACCGGGCGGCGTCCGCATCACGTCCTCCGGCGAGGAGATCACGGTGACCGACGGGCCGTTCGCCGAGGCCAAGGAGGCCGTGGCCGGCTTCGCGCTGGTCGAGGTCCGTTCCAAGGAGGAGGCGATCGAGCTGGGCCGCCGCTTCCGCAGGATCGTCGGCGATGGCGAGAGCGTGATGCGGCAGGTCTTCGGCCCCTGAACCGCCGGCGGCGCCGTCAGCGGCACCGCTGACGGCGCTACCGGCACCGCCGACGCCGCTGACGGGGTACCGGGCACCGCCGACGCCGCTGACAACACCGCTGACGGTGGTGCTGGCACCGTTGACGGGGTACCGACGCCGCTGACAGCACCGCTGACGGTGGTACCGGCACCGTTGACGGCACCACCGGCGGCACCGCCCCGGTTTGCGGGCGAGCGGGGGTGGTGCTGTCATCGGTGCTGTGACGGTTGCCGCGGAGGAGGTCCATCGCACGGTCGACGCGGTCTGGAAACTCGAATCGGCCAGGATCGTCGCCGGGCTCACGCGGATGGTGCACGATGTCGGCCTCGCCGAGGAGCTGGCCCAGGACGCGCTCGTTTCCGCGCTCGAACAGTGGCCCGGGTCGGGGGTCCCGGACAACCCCGGCGCCTGGTTGACGGCCGTGGCCAAACGCCGCGCCGTCGATCACATCCGGCGCTCGCAACGTCTGGAGCGCAAGCAGGGGCAGCTCGCCCACGAGCTGGAACGGCAGCAGGAGGCCGAGCAGGACGACGTCCTGCGGTTGATGTTCGTCTCCTGCCATCCCGTGCTGCCGACCGAGGCACGGGTCGCGCTGACGCTCCGTCTGCTCGGCGGCCTGACGACCGCGGAGATCGCGCGGGCGTTCCTGGTCGACGAGCCGACGATCGCCCGGCGCGTCGCCGGGGCGAAGCGGATCCTGGCCGAGGAGCGGGTGCCGTTCGAGCTGCCGGACGGCTCGGAGGTGGTCGAGCGCCTGTCGTCGATACTCGGGGTCATCTACCTGATCTTCAACGAGGGGTATTCGGCGACGTCCGGGGACGACCTGATGCGGCCGGGGCTCTGCCTCGAAGCGCTGCGCCTGGGCCGGATGCTGGCCGCGCTGGCGCCGCACGAAGCCGAGGTGCACGGGCTGGTCGCGCTGATGGAGATCCAGGCGTCCCGCACGGCCGCGCGGACCGGGCCGGCGGGCGAGCCCGTCCGGTTGCACGAGCAGAACCGGGGACGCTGGGACCAGTTGCTCATCCGCCGAGGTTTCACCGCGATGCTGCGGGCGCGGGAGGTGGGCGGCACCCCCGGCCCGTACGTGCTGCAGGCGGCGATCGCCGTGTGCCACGCGCAGGCGCGCACCGCCGACGACACCGACTGGGTGCGGATCGCGGCCCTATATGAGGCGCTGGCCCGGCTGCTGCCGACGCCGGTCGTGCGGCTCAACCAGGCCGTGGCGGTCGGAATGGCACACGGCCCCCGGGAGGGGCTCGCCCTGGCCGACTCCCTGACCGCCGACCCCGCGTTGCGCGACTACCACCTTCTCCCGGGCGTCCGGGGTGACCTCCTGATCCGGCTGGGGCGGCACGAGGAGGCACGGCTGGAGTTCGAGCGGGCCGCGTCTCTCACCGCGAACGTCGCCGAGCGCGCCTTCCTGCGCCGCCGCGCGGACGAGATCTCCGCCCCCGGTGCGCCGGGAGTCACTCTCGCGCGGGCCGTTCAGGACTTCCTGGGACGCGACGATCTGGACCCGGGGACGATCCGGTCGTACGGGCAGACCCTGCGGCGGCTGCGCCTGAGCCTGGGCGATCAGACACCGCTGGCGTCCCTCACCGCCGGCCAGGTGGCGCGGGTGTTCGCGACGGCCTGGGGCGGGGTGGCTGCCGCCACCTGGAACCGGCACCGGTCGGCCGTCCGGTCGTTCGGCGCCTGGGCGTCCCTGGACGACCTCGCCGCGGAGCTCGACCGGCGCGCCGAGGCCCGCGGCCGGACGGAGCCGATCGGCCCGGCGCAGCTGGAGGCGCTGTGGAACCGCCCCGGTCTGTCCCTGCGGGAACGGACCCTGTGGCGGCTCCTGCACGAGTCGGCGGCCAGGGTGACCGCGGTGCTGTCCCTGAACGTCGAGGACCTGGATCTGGACGGCCGCCGGGGCGGCGCGGACGACGCCCGGGTGAGCTGGCGTTCCGGAACCGCCCGGCTCCTCCCTCTCCTGGTGGCCGGCCGGGCCCGGGGTCCGCTGTTCCTCTCCGACCGGCGGCCCGGCCCGGCCCGGATGCCGGCGCGGGCCGACCTGTGCCCGGAGACGGGCCGCCGCCGCCTGTCCTACGAGCGAGCCGAGTATCTCTTCAAGCAGGCCACCAGAACCCTGGACCCGGCGGGCGACGGCTACACCCTGCGACAGCTCAGACCCCGCGCCTGACCACGGCCCGGGGCCCCGGCTCACCACCGGAAGACGGGGACCGCCTCCCGTGGTTCAATTAAATGACCGTATGATGATATCTGGTCATTGTTATGGAAAACGGGGGATGAGACATGGCGGCACAGGCCAGGAAGGCGGGGCGGCCACCCCGAGATCCCTCCCACCGGCTCGCGCGAGCGCACCGGATCCTCGACATCACCGGTGACCTGGTCCTGCGCTGGGGATACGACAAGACCACCGTCGAGGACATCGCCCGGCGGGCCGGCGTCGCGAAGGGCACGATCTACCTGCACTGGCGGACACGCGAGGAGATGTTCTCCGCGCTGCTGCGCCGTGAACGGGTCGAGATGCTCGTCGAGGTGCGGCGGCGGCTGGAGGAGGGCTCCGGCACGCTCCGCGAGCTGCTCCGGTTGTTCGCCTCCGAGCTGATGCGACGGCCGCTGATGCGCGCGAGCGTCCTGGGTGACTCGGAGGTGCTGGGCAGGCTCATCCGCGACAAGCGTGACCGCGCTCCGGACACCGAGCCGAGCGCCGGGCTCGGACGTTACCTCGGCGTACTGCGTGAGCACGGCACGCTGCGGACCGACCTCTCACCCGCCGAGCACGTGACCGTGCTCACCTCGGTGATGTACGGGTTCCTGCTCGCCCCGCGGATGACACCGGAGGGTCACGGGGTTTCCGACGACCGGCTGGCGGAGCTGCTCGCCGACGCCGCGAGCCGGGCGGTGGAGTCCGGCGTCACCGTCCCGCCCGACGGAGCCCACATGATCAAACGGGCGACCCTGGAGTACGTCGACATCGCCGTGGAGGCCGCGCGGCGGAAGCTGCACGCGTCCCTCGGCTCCGAGAAAGGTGCGACATGAAGGTCCTCCCCCTCGCCGACGAGGCGGCCGATCTCGCGTTGACGGGCGGCAAGGGCGCCTCGCTGGCCCGGCTGGCCCGCGCCGGCCTGCCGGTTCCCGCCGGCTTCCACGTCACCACGGACGCCTACCGCGACTTCGTCTCCCGCGACGGCCTCCACGACCTGATCATGGAGGCCGTCGCCGGTTCACCCCCGGACCGGGCCGCCGCGCACATCGCCGCCCTGTTCGCCGACCGCGAGATGCCGCCGGAGACCGCCGGGGAGATACGGGCGGCGTACGCGAGGCTCGGCGATGACGTGCCGGTCGCCGTGCGGTCGTCCGCCACGGCCGAGGACCTTCCCGGGATGTCGTTCGCCGGGCAGCAGGACACCTACCTCAACGTCTCGGACGACGCCCTGCCGGACGCGGTCAAACGCTGCTGGGCGTCGCTGTGGACCGCGCGCGCCATCGCCTACCGGTCCGCGAACGGCGTCCCGCAGGACGAGGTGGCGATCGCGGTGGTGGTGCAGGAACTGGTGCCCGCCGACGCGGCGGGCGTGCTCTTCACCGCCGACCCCGTCACCGGGGACCGCGGCAGAGTGGTGATCAACGCCTCGTGGGGCCTGGGCGAGGCCGTCGTCGGCGGGCAGGTGACGCCCGACACCGTCGTGGTCGGCGGGCCCGGCGGCGAGATCGTCGAGGAACACGTCGGTGACAAGGCCGTCATGACCGTCCGCGTCCCCGGCGGCACACGGGAGGAACCGGTGCCCGAGGAACTGCGCCGCCGCCCCGTGCTCGACCGCGACCGGGCCCTGCGGCTCGCGCGGCTCGGCACTCGGATCGAGGAACTGTACGGCACCCCCATGGACGTGGAGTGGACACTGCGCGACGGGAAGTTCGCCGTGGTGCAGGCCCGCCCGATCACCGGGCTCAGGCAGCCGGTCGAGGAGTGGAACGACAGCCTGATCGGCGACTACCTGTGGACCGGCTCCAACCTCGGCGAGGCCATCCCCGACGTGATGACGCCGTGCACATGGTCACTCGTCCAGATCTTCATCGGCGAGGCCATGGCGTCCCTGCCGATCCCCGGGTTTCCCATGGTCGGCAACATCGGCGGACGCTTCTACATGAACCTCAGCGTGGTGGTCTCCGTCGCGCGGGCGGTGGGCATGGGAGGGCGGCTCGGCGCGGTCGAGCAGGTTTTCGGCAAACTACCCCCCGGCCTCGACGTGCCGCTGCTGCCCGTCTCCCGCTGGCGGATCGTCAAGGCCCTGCTGCCGACCGTGGTCACCCTGCGCAGGCGTGTGACGGCCACCCTCCGGGACATGCCCGCCTTCCTCGCCACGGCACGGCGGCGCAACACGGAGCTGCGCGAGCGGATCGCCGCCGCCGGCACCCCGGGTGAGCTGGCCGAACTGTGGGAGAAGGAACTGCTGCCCTACTACGTCCAGTCCTGCCGGGTGCTGGAGGCCGCCGGACGACAGGGCGGCAACACCCTGGTCATGACCCGCGACAGACTGCGCAAGATGGTGGGCGAGACCGACGCCGAAGCCATGCTCACCGGGGTCGGCGCCGACGGGGAACTGGCCAGCCTCGGGCCGATCATCGGCCTGCGGAAACTCGCCGGAGGTGAGATCGACCGGGAGACGTTCGCCCGCGACTACGGGCATCGCGGCCCGCACGAGTTCGAGGTCTCCCTCCCCCGCCCCGGCGAGGACCCCGCGTGGATCGACGCCCAACTCGCCGCGTCGACCGTGTCCGGGGAACGGACCGGCGCGTTGCTGGAGCGTCAGCGTGAGGCCCGGGAAGCGGCCTGGCGGCGGTTCGAGCGGCGCAGTCCCGGCAGGGCGGCGAAGACGCGCGACCTGGTGAAGCGGTGGAACGCGATCGTCCGCGACCGGGAGACGGCCCGCTCCGAGGTGGTCCGTGCCTTCTGGGCACTGCGTGCCTTCGTTCTGCGGGCCGGGGAGCTGACCGGCCACGGTGATGACCTGTTCTTCCTGTCGATCCAGGAGATCCTCGCCGTCCTGCGCGGCGGCGACGCCCCGCCGCCGGCCCGGGTGGCGATCCGGCGGGCGACCTACGAGCGCTACGCCGCCCTGCCCCCGTACCCCATGCTGATCGTCGGCCGGTTCGATCCGGTCCGCTGGGCGGCCGACCCCGCCCGGCGCAGCGATGTCTTCGACGCCCGCGGTGACGGTACCCCGGTGAGCGACACGGTGACCGGCTTCCCCGGAGCGCCCGGTGTCGTCGAGGGCGTGGCCCGCGTCATCGCCACCCCCGAGGAGGGCGACCGTCTCGCCCCCGGCGAGATCCTCGTGACGACCCTGACCAACATCGGCTGGACCCCGATGTTCCCCCGCGCCGCCGCCGTGGTGACCGACATGGGGGCACCCCTGTCACACGCCTCCATCGTCGCCCGGGAGCTCGGGATCCCCGCCGTCGTCGGCACGGGCAACGCCACCATGCGCCTGCGCGACGGTGCCAGGATCCGGGTCGACGGCGAGCGCGGCACAGTGGAACTCCTGACGCCCTGACCGGGGGGACACCCCTGTTCCCGGCTACTGCTCGCGGCTCTGTTCCCGGTCACCAGGGTGCTTCCGCGTAGTCCTTGAGGAAGACCCCGTGGACCGGGTCGCCGGCCTCGCCGCGCACGATCGGGTCGTAGACGCGCGCGGCCCCGTCGATCACGTCCAGCGGGGTCCTGCGGTCGAGGTGGTCGCGGATCGGCCCGGGGATCTCGTCGGTGATCCAGCCGGTGTCCACGCTGCACATGTAGACGCCCCGCCGTGCGAGATCGGCGGCGCTGGTACGGGTCAGCATGTTCAGCCCGGCCTTGGCCATGTTGGTGTGCGGATGGCGGCCGGTCTTGTTGGCCACCGTGAACTGGCCCTCCACCGCCGAGACGTTCACCACGTAGCGGCGCGGCGCGGGAGCCTTCAGCAGCAGCGGCAGCAACCGGTCGATCAGGAGGAACGGCGCGACCGCGTTGACCAGCTGGACCTCCAGCAGTTCGGCCGGGTCGACCTCCCCGATCCGGGCCGTCCACGAGTTCCGTGAGGAGGTGTCCGGGAGCAGACCCGAGACGTCCGGCACCTGGGACGCGTCCGGGAAGGCCGCAGACCCGTCCCGCGCGACCGGTCCCCCGCCCTGGGCGATCCGTACCCTGTCCTGAACGACCGGCACCCCGTCCCGCACGACCGGTCCCCCATTTCGAACGACCGGAGACCCGTCCCGCATGACCGGTGCCCCATCCCACACGACCGGTCCTCCGCCCTGGACGATCCGTACCCCGTCCTGAACGACCGGCGCCTTCCCCGGAGACCCCTCGACCCCCGGGAACCTCTGGAACTCCGAAGACCTCTCGAAGAGCGGAGTGAAGCCGGGCGCCGTCGACACCGGCGCTCCATGCGGCAGCCCGCGCCGCTCCCCCTCGACCAGGGCCGCGTAGGCCGCCGGTGGGCGGCGCAGGGTCTGGGCGGCGTTGTTGACCAGGATGTCGAGAGGATCACCGGCCGTCAGGAAACGGTCGGTGAGCGCGACGACCTGCCGGGGGTCGCGCAGGTCGATGCCGACGATCTCCAGGCGCCCGTCCCAGTCACCGGCCGCGGCGAAACGCCGGGCCGCGTCGCAGGGGAACCGGGTGGTCACCGTGACGTGTGCACCGTCATGGAGCATCTTCAGCGCGAGATGGTGCCCGATCTTCGTCCGGCCTCCGGTCACCAGGGCACGCCGTCCCCGCAGGTCGGTGCGGGCCGCGCGGCGTGCCGCGTTCGAGGCGGCGCACGGCGGGCAGAGCTGGTGGTACAGGCCGCCCACCTGGTCGAACGGGCCCTTGCAGATGTAACAGCGCCGTGCCCTGCCCAGCCGCCCCTGCCACCCGCCTCCCCCCGCCCTGCCTTCCGACGGCCCGTCCCCCCGCACCGTGCCTCCCCGCAGCCCGTCTTCCGACAGCGCCTCCTCCGCCGACCCGCTTCCTCGGAGTCCGCCTTCCGATGGCCCTCCTTCCCGCGCCGTACCTCCCCGCAGCCCGTCTTCCGACGGCGCCTTCTCCGCCGACCCGCTTTCCCGGAGTCCGCCTTCCGGCAACCCGCTTTCCTGCCACTTGCTTTCCGGCGACCCGCCGACGGGGGCGTCGGCCACCCGGTCCGGCGAGCCCATCGCGGTCGCGGCCAGCACCGCCGCGTCCGCCTCCCGCAGTGCGCGCTCACGCTCCCGTTTGCGGCGTCGCTGCCCGTCGCGGACCAGCGAGAGGGCCGTGTGCTCGATCCGGAGACGGTCCTGATCGTCCGCCGGGAGCCTGCGCGCCTCACCGAGCATCCGCATGACCGCCGAGACGCTCTCTTCGTCCATCCGTCCTTCCTGGGATGAAGCCCGGACGGGGGCGAACCAGCGTCTCATGTGCTCCCGCCGAGGACGGCGGATGCGACAGCCACTGCGTTACGGGCTCCCCGAGGAGCCGTGGGATCCGGCCGGATTCGAACCGGCGTCTTCCACCTTTGCAGGGTGGCACGACGACCACTGCGCTACGGATCCCCACGGAACCGGTCCGGGCCGGGCCGGTATCCGGTGGCCAATGTAGCGAAGATTCCTTACAACCCGCCGTCCGTGTCGTCGGCTCCGCCGACGGCGTGCACAAGCGCGCAGGCCCGGCCGATGCCGACGGACCTGTTCGCCATGAGCGGGTGAGTGCCGTCTCGCCATGAACGGGTCGGCCACCGCACTCGACGTGGACATGCCGGTCACTGCTCCCAACGCGGGCAGGCCGGCCACCACACTCGACATGAACGGGCCCGCCGGCGCGCTCTGCGCGGGCGGGCCCGTGGACGCACGGGACAGTCAGGGGGTCAGAGGGTCAGGAAGGGCAGAGGTTCAGAGGGTCAGCGGGCAGGGAGGGCAGGAAGTCAGGGACCAGGGAGTCAGAGGGCCGGACAGGGCTGCCCTGGCGTGGTCAACGAGGCCCTGGCGTGGCTGACGACGAGGTCGACACCGGCCACCGTACGGATGCGGAGGGCGTTGACCGCGATGCCGTCGCCGCCTGCGGTGGCCACCCGCTCGTTGATCACGACCTTGGCCACCAGCGGGATCTCGATCGTACGGCTGACGCCGGGCTCGGTGATGGAGACCCCGTTCACCTTCAGGTTGACGAGATCCACCTCGCCCGTGGTGGTCACATCACCGGAGTCGTCACTGCGGGCCTTCGCCGTACTGGTGATCTCGTCCGCGGTGACCAGACCGTTGAGCAGGCGGATCCGGGCCGTCTTGGCCGTGGCCGCGGCGGTGCGGAGCCCGTCCGCGTCGATCTGGCCCGACGCCTTCGTCGTGATCACTCCCAGCGAGCCGAGGCCGGGCAGCGTGGCGGTGGCCAGCGTGGCGTCGTCGGCGCCGGCACCTGTGACGCAGGTGAGGTCGGACGGGGCGAGCGGCGGGACGGTGACCAGCGGGGTGGTGAGGCTGCCGCCGTGGGCGTGCGCGTCGAAGGCCAGGATCGGCGGGACGAACGTCACCTCGGCGCATTCCGGCGGATCGATCCCGGCCATGGCACTCAGGTCGTCGGGACAGACGGGGTATGTGCCGGCCCGTGCCGCCGTCACCTGCACCTTCACGGCGCAGGACGCCTTGCCCTCGGGGAGGGTTCCGGTCGCGGTGATCTTCGCGCCGTCCGGGGGAACGGTCACCGCGGCGTCCGCGCAGTCGGTCACCGGGGCGGCTCCCGTCACCTTGAGACCGGCGGGCAGGTTCTCGGTGAACGCCCACCCCTTCTTGACCGCCAGCTCACTGGTGTTGGTGACGGTGAACGTCAACGTGGAGGGGTCACCCACCTCCGCGGAGACAGGAGCGAACCCGAGACCGAGCCGGGGGGTGACGTCGAGGACGCGCACGTTGTCGAACGCGGCGTCGTTGCCATAACCGCTGCCCTGGAGGTTGACCAGCCGAAGCCCGACCGCGGAACCGCCGAAGAGCACCGGGGCGTCACTGGTGTAAGTGCCCACCGAGATGCCGTTCAGCACCGTCTCAGAGTCGACGCACGGCTCGATGGGGGTGGTGAAGGTCGGGATGGCGGTGGCTCCGTCGAGCAGGTGGAAGCCGAGCTTGGCGTGGTTGCCGTGACAGTTGACCTCGGCGGCGTCGACGGAGAAGGTGAGGAACCGCTTACCTGCGCCGACTCCTACCGGTGAGCCGGTCTCCAGTTGGATCCTGCCCACGCCGGGGTCGGCATGGGTGAAGGCGGTGACGGCATGGTTGGTCGCCTGGTCGCCGCCCGCCCACTGGCCGAGCGAACCCGCCAGTTGCTTGACCGTGGCCCACCACCCACCACAGCCGGTGGCCGGAGGAACGGCCGCCGGGGCCTGCTGCGAGACGAGCCAGCCGTTGCAGTTGGCCAGCCACGCGGGGTCGGCGGTGTAGGTCTGGTTGAGGGGGGCCGCGCCGGTGTAGCCGGTGACGAGGATCGGTGTGGCGTCCCGACCGTTCTCGAAGTCCTCCGCGAAGACGACCCTGGGAGCCGACGGCGCCCCCGCGGCGCTAGACACCACCCCTGCGGAACCGGACACCACTCCCGCGGAACCGGACACCACTCCCGCGGAACCGGACACCACCTCCGCGGAACCGGACACCGCCGACGCGACGCCGGGTTGGCCCACGACCGGTGCCACAGCCAGGGGGAACATCGCCAGACAGGCCAGTGCGCGACTGCGCGCACGAGAATGTTTCACGTACGAATTCCTTTCAGCGGATCCATGACACCGCCGGAACCGCGAAACCCGAATGCCGCGCACCACGGTGACCGCGGCGCCTCGCGACACCGGGTGCGCAGCGGGGCAGGCGACGGAAAACAAATTGCCGGAACTTCCTCCGACAAAATGTCGCACCCTCACAGGACTGTCAACGACGACTTTCTTTATGTCCAGATTCATCCTTCCATAAGGAGAAATAGCATTAAGGTGCGAGCATCACCACAATGCGCCGGAGTCGCATTTCATAAATACGGCAATATTGACTTACATGGCGCTCTGACGCTTCGACACTCCGCCGCTCCGCCACTCCGACCCTCCAACAACTCCAGCGCTCCAGCGCTCCGGGGCTGCAGCGCTCCGGGGCTGCAGCGCTCTGACGCTTCGACACGCCGGGGCTCCGCCGCTGCGCCGCTCCGGGGCTCCGGCGCTCCGGAGCGGTCCCGTGCCTCAGCCCGGTCACCCGCACCCGCGTCGCCGGCTCACGGGAGCGGCTCCGGTTCCGGATGCTCCCGTGCCGCACGGCCACGACGCAGCCGGACCAGCCAGGCCGGCGACGACCTCCGCCGCGAACCGAGGTGGTAGGCGCCCAGCAACCAGTCGGCCAGGAGGTCGCGGTCGACGACGACCATGTCGTGCTCACGCGCCGTCGCCGCCGCCTGCGCGCTGAGACGGTCCGAGGTCACCAGGACGCCTCGGTGCCCCTGATACGGCCTGGCCTGCAGGGCGCCCACGAAATCACGCACCGAGCCGGGGCCGACGGCACGGGTGTAGTACTTGCACTGGATCGCGTACGACCGGCCGTCCGGCGCGACGCCGACCACGTCCACCCCGCGGTCACCGGCCCCGCCGACGACCCGGACCCCACGGAAACCGTCTCTCCGGAGCAGTTCGGCGGCCAGTTCCTCGAACCGCCGCGGATCCAGCCGGTCGAGCTGCGCGCGTCGCAGCGCGTCCCTGCGGTAGGCCGCGCCCATGCGCCGCGCCGCGACGACGGCGGCGGCCGACAGGACGGCGAGTCCCGCGACGGCGGCGAGCAGCGTCGTCCAGGCCGACGTGGTGACGTCGAGCACCCTGGGCGCCGCGAGGAGGACGACCACCGGGAGGACCAGCCACAGTGGGCTGACCTCGCGCTTCCGGCTCCGGCGGGTGCCGCGTCTCCGTGCCGGGGACCTACGTTTCGCCATCGCGACCTCCAGAAGGGGGGCTCCGAACGGGAGCGTCCGGAAAACGACTCCGGGGGAACTCCGGAAGGAATGGAAAGACGTCGACCAGTGTGAACGCCGCCTCCGACAAAATCCGCCGCACCGGCGAAGTCACGGGGCGGCCGTACACGTCTCCCGGAGTCCTGCACGTTCATGAGGCCACGGAACCGGCCCCCAACAACGGCCACAATTCACGAAAATCTATGATAAACGCGTAAATCAACCGTGCGGGAAAAAGGAAAACCGCCCACCGATCTCCCGGCTGGTCAGCCCTGGACGGTGAGGCGGATGATCTGCCGTTGCCACGCGGCCAGCCCCTGGTGGCGGTGGGAAGACGGCGCCGGTGACGACGTGACCGGAGGCGTGGAAGGTGCCGATGGAAGTGAGGACGGATCCGCGCCGGGCGGGCGGGGGAGAGCGTCTCCCGGCAGGGGCCGGCCGGTTCTGCCGGGCCCCTGCGCCGGGTCCACGGGCCCGCGCGCCGGGTCCACGGGCCCGCGCGCCGGGTCCACAGGCCCGCGGGCCGGGTCCACGGGCCCACGCGGGTCCACGGGCCCGCGGGCCCACCGGGAGACGCTCACCTACCTCCGGGCCGTCAGCCGCCGATCTTCCCGACCCCGGCCCCCGCGGTGACGATCGCCTTCACGGAGTTCGGGTCGTCCAGCGTGTAGCTGTAGTAGGTGCTGGGCTCCTGCACGCTGCCACTGCAGTCGGGCTGGCCCGACTCGTTGACGAACACGTTGTTGCGCGCGACGCACCTGCCGTCCGGCCCGGCGTAGGAGTTGGTCACGGGCTCCTCGACCCGGTCGAAGTAGTTACCCTCGACCATGCAGCCTGCGTTGGCCTGGCAGGCCACACCGGTGTCGGTGTTGTAGAAGTAGTAGTTGTTGAACACGTGCACCGGCTCCCCGAACCGCACCCGCGGGTTACGCTGCGGGGTCTGGTCGAACCAGTTGTGGTGGTAGGTGACCTTCAGCTGGCCGACGTCCTGCGCGGCGTTGCCGTCATCATGGCCGAGCAGCATGTTCTTGGTGTGTTTGTGCGTGTGGTTCCACGACACGGTGATGTAGGAGGAACCGCGCTTGATGTCCAGCAGCCCGTCGTAGCCGCAGCACAGGTCGTTGTGGTCGATCCAGACGTGGTGGGAGAACATCTGCACGTTGATCGAGTCGTCGGTCGCGTTGCGGAACGACAGGTTGCGGATGATGACGTTGTGCACGGCGTTCGCGGGCGGCGAGGTGATCGTGTTGTCCAGGGGCAGACCGATGTTGAGCCCGCCGCCGCTGATGCCGGCGTCCGAGCCGACGCCCACGATCGTCTTGTCCGAGGCGACGTTGTGCATCCCGGCCGGGACCGTGATCGTCCCGCGTACGCAGATGTTCAGCGGTCCGCTCTGGCCGATCGCGGAGATCAGCTCACTCGCCGTGTCGACCTCGACGGTCGGTCCGCCCGCGCCTCCCGTGGTGCCGTTCTGTCCCCAGGCGTTCGCCGAGGCGAACCCGGTGGGCGTCCCCGAGGTGGGACAGGAGCCCGGCGGGGGTGTGACCGTGGGGGTCACGGTGGGGGTGACCGTGGGGGTGACCGTCGGCGTCTGGCTGGGCCCGCCGACGTCGGTCACCAGCACGTCGTCGAACGAGGCGCTCGCGTAGTATCCGGCCAGGCCGGCCTTGCCGGACGCGAAGGCGGTGTCCGTCGCCGAGACGACCTCGACGTTGTTGACGAAGCCACGCAGCGTCGAGCCGAACACCTCCAGCCTGAGGGTGTACCAGGTGCCTGTGGTCACCGTCGCCGGAGCCGAGTCCAGAGTCGTCGGACCACCACCGGCCCGCTTGCCCAGGATGACCGAACCCGCGTTGCTCAACCCGAGGAAGTAGTAGTTGCTGGTGCTCTGGGCCCTGGCCAGCACCGCGGCGTACCTGCCGTTGCCGTTGAACGCGGTCGGTTTGACCCGCGCCTGCACCGCCTGGTTCGACCATCCGGCACCGGCCACCGCCCTGGCGTCCGCGCCGGTGCCGGACTGCCGGTAAACCTGGGAGCCGTCGGCGGCCACCGACCAGCTTCCCCCGGATTTCGACCATCCTGTGGCGTTGCCGTCCTCGAAGTCGTCGCCGAACAGCGTCGCGGCGAACGCGCTGGGCACCGCCAGCAGCGCCAGCGCTCCGAGCACCGTGACGGCGACGGTCACCGTGAACGCGACGAACAACGAGCCGGTGTTGCGGCCTTTCCTTCTTCGCACTGTGGAACCTCCAGTTCCGTCGGCGCCGACCGACCACGTTGCGGCTCGGCCGGACCATGGCCTCACACCAGGACCGGAACCGGCGACGCCGACGTGGCCGCACTCTGCGAGCACACGCCGACCGGCCGGTGGCCCCGGCGAGCGGTGTCCCCAGGCGCCGCAGGAGCCGGTCCGCCGCCCCCTGGCGAGGGGCTCCGGACGCGGCCGAGCCTCCGGCGAAACGCGAAGGCGGATCCGTGGCGACGCGCTGGGACGAAGTGTGGGAAAGCGCTATCCAACTCTTTTCGCACTTGTACGCCCCAAGGAAGGTACGGGTCAAGCGCCGGATCTCACCCGGCCTCGCCGGCACCGGGCCACCCGCCTCGTCGGAACACCGTCCGCCCAGGTGAAACCCGGCAGAGCACTTCATGCGCGACCCGAAACTTTCCCGGGGAGGACGTGGAGGTCTCCGGTGTGGACTCCGGGATCTCCCGGACGCGTGACCCCACCCCCTCCGGCGGGATTCGAACCGGGTGTCGTACGAGCCCGGCCGAGCGCCGGTGTTCACACCGGGCAGCGTTCGTCCGGGGCAGGGTGCTTTCCGGGTCACGTACAAGTGAGACACAAGTGCGTTCTGTGAATCTGGACTCCCAGCGCTGAGACACAGGAGGCTTCATGGGGGTCATGGCTTCTTGCCGGAACCGGCCTCCGCGCAACCAGACGCCCGCCTCCACCCGGGTGAGCAGCGGGGGAACCGGGACGACGAGCACCCTGCGCCACGGCGGTCGAGGGCGAATCAGGTCAGACCAGGGAGAATGGTCCCGCTCACCGCCCGTTCCACCGACACGGCCGGCGAGGCAGATGCCATCAGCGGTGTCGGCCACCACGCATGAACCATCATCTTTTCCCCGGAAAACGGGGGGCTGAATGTCTGTACGGGAGGGTGTCACTATGCCGGACCTTGCGCCTCTGCGGCCCGAGGACCCCGAGCACGTGCGGGAGTACCGACTCACCGCCCGCCTCGGCGAGGGCGGCCAGGGAACGGTCTACCTCGGCGAGTCCCCCACCGGAGCCCGCGTCGCGGTCAAGCTGCTGCGCGCCGACCTCACCCAGGACGCCGAGGCCATGGAACGCTTCGTCCGCGAGGTCAGCACCACCCGGCGGGTCTCCCCGTTCTGCACCGCCGCCGTGCTCGACACCGGCGTGGAGCACGAACGCCCCTACATCGTCAGCGAGTACATCGACGGGCCGACGCTACAGGAGGTGGTCACCGGCCAGGGCCCGCGCACCGGCTCGGCGCTGCACCGGCTGGCCATCGGCACCGTCACCGCGCTGGTGGCCATCCACCAGGCCGAGATCGTGCACCGCGACTTCAAACCCTCCAACGTGCTGCTGGCCCCCGACGGCCCCCGCGTGATCGACTTCGGCATCGCCAAGGCCCTGGACCGCACCTCCACCCTGACCGGCACCGCGATCGGCACCCCCGCCTACATGACCCCCGAACAACTGGCCGGCGACAACGCCGGATCACCGGCCGACATGTTCGCCTGGGGCTGCACCATGGTGTTCGCCGCCACCGGGTCGCCGCCGTTCGGCACCGACAGCCTGGCCGCGATCTTCAACCGGATCATGAACCTGACCCCGGACCTGTCGGCCATCACCGATCCGGCGCTGCGCGAGCTGGTCGGGCACTGCCTGGCCAAGGACCCGGCCCAGCGACCCACCGCGAGCGAGGCGCTGATGCGGCTGCTCGGCCACGCCACCGGGGCGAGCGGCATGACCGGCGGGGCGAGCACCGGTTCGGCGCTGCCGGCCGCGTCGCAGGGCATCCTCGCCGAAGGGTCGGCTGTGGCGGCCCAGCACACCGGTCCGGACGCCTCCCTGTACCAGGCCGGTCCCCGAACCGACGCCCAGATCGAATCGCCCTACCACAGCGGATCGCCATACCAGACCGCCTCCCCGTACCAGGCCACCCCGCCATACGAGACCGCCTCCCCGTACCAGGCCACCCCGCCGTACCAGACCGGCCCGGACAGTCATGCGACCTATCCCGCCGCAGCGCAGGGCGTGTCCTACCAGCCGGGCTTCGACAACCACCCCCACCAGAGCGGGCCTTTGGCCGCGGCGCCGCACCAGGCCGGCCTCGGCGGCTACCCGCAGGCCGGTTCCGGCGGCTACCCGCTGCCGCACGGGTTCGTGCCGCACGAGACGACCTATCCGGTGGGGCACGGGCCCAGGCCGGACGGCGGTCGGCGCATGCGCCGGATCTGGGCCGTGGTCGGCGCCGGGCTCGCGCTCACCCTCGTCGCGGTGACGATCACGCTGGTGGTACGGAACGGAGCCACGGACACACGGGCCTCCGACACGAAGAGGGTCACCACGTCCCCCACCGCCACCCCCACGCCCACCCCGTCCGTTCCCGCGATACCCCCAGCGGACCGGAAGATCAAACTTCCAGGCAGTTCCCTCACCGTCCACGAGAGCGACAAGGACCCGATCAAGCTGGCCTCCTACACCATCCTGACGGGACAGACCAACAACCTCTACGTCCGCAAGACCGACACCGACGAGTTCGTCAAGAGCGACAAGTACCGTCACTACACGCCGAACCCGGCGGGCACCCATGCCCTCGCCACGGACTTCTACTACAGCACGGACAACTACGAGGTCGTCACGATCGTCGACCACGGCACCGGCGCGGAGAGCAAGGTGAAGATCGCCAAGTCACCGGTCTACGGGCTCTACCCGTACTGGTCACCGGACGGCACCAAGGGTCTGCTGACCCTGCTCGAGGCGGGCGAGAACAACGCCCCGCCGAAGCCCTACGGCTTCGCGGTCATCGACGTCGCCACGAAGAAGGCCAAGGTCGTCCGGGTGAAGGAGAAGGACGTCGGGGACTGGGCCTATTTCTGGCGGGGCGACGGCAAGGCGATCGGCACCTGGGCGATCAACGGCGACACCCAGCGCATCCGCTTCTACGACCCGCAGGGCACCATCCTGCAGACTCTGTTGGACGCGGGTACCCCGCTCCCGGTCGAAGCGGAGGAGGTCAACCCGTCCGGCACGTTGATCATGACCTATTGCAAGGGGACCGAACAGGAGATCTGCACCTGGTCCACCGTCGCCGACGGTGAGCCGAAGGCCCGGATCCCGTTCGCGACCAAGCGGGTCATCGGCTGGTACGACGATAACCACATCGTCGCCTGGCGTAAGCGCGGCTCCGTCCATGAAGCCGTGGTCATCGACTTCAAGGGTCAGGTGAAACGGGTGCTCGCCACCAGCACCAACGCCAAGGAGTACGAGGACCAGTTCATGCGCTACGTCAGGACCGGCGGCTGAGCGGACGTCACCTCCGGCACCGTTCCCCCGAGCGTGGTCCCGCCCCCCCCGATACGGTTCGCTCTTCTGGATCTCCCCGTTTCCCGGGCGCGGCCCTGCTTCCCCACGTGTAGACGGTGCCCGGACGGCGGGGCCAAGGGTGCAGGGCCCCCTTGGCCCCACCGCACGTGGGCCGGAACCTCCCGGACGCCGTCAAGCGCTCCCGAGGGCCTTACGGAGGACGTGGACGGCCTGTTCGACGGCGGCGGTGGCCGCGTTGGTCGTGCGGACGGGGTTGAGCATCATGAAGTCGTGGATGATGCCGTTGTAGCGCACGCTGGTGGTCACCACCCCGGCCTCGGTGAGCTTGCGGGCGTAGGCCTCGCCCTCGTCACGCAGCACGTCGTTCTCGTCGACGACGACGAAGGCGGGCGGCAGTCCGGCGAGTTCCTCCAGGCTCGCGCGCAGCGGTGAAGCGGTGATCTCCGCACGCTGCCCGGGATCGGGGGCGTAGGCGTCCCAGAACCAGGCCATGGCCTTGGCGGTCAGGAACGGGCCGTCGGCGAACTCCCGGTAGCTGGCGGTGTCCTGGGCGGCGTCGGTCACCGGGTAGTACAGCGACTGGTGCACGAAGGTCACGTCACCGCGCTGTCTGGCGAGGATGGTCAGCGCGGCGGTCATGTTGCCGCCGACCGAGTCACCGGCGACCGCGAGGCGGGCGGAATCGAGCCCTTCGCCGGCGCCGTGCCGAGTGATCCACTGTGCGGTGGCGTACGCCTGCTCGATCGCGACCGGATACCGGGCCTCCGGGGAACGGTCGTACTCGACGAACACGACCGCGGCGTTCGCGCCGACGGCGAGCTCGCGGACGAGCCGGTCGTGGGTGCCGGCGTTGCCGAGGATCCACCCGCCTCCGTGGACGTAGAGGACGACCGGTAGCACGCCGTCCGCCCCCGGGGGCCTGACGATCCGCACCCGTACGTCCCCGACCTCGGCCGGCACCGTGATCCACTTCTCGTCGACCTCGGGCTTGTCGACCGGCGCGGCCTGGATGTCGTCGAGGACCTTACGGGCACCCTGCACACCCAGCTCGTACAGGAACGGCGGGTTCGAGGTGGTGTCCGCGATCTCCTGCGCCGCCGGTTCGAGAACCGGTTTGCTCATGACATTCCCCCTGGTGTTCGCGGTGGGTTCGGTCATCTCTGCGTACCCATCGCGAGCCGGCCCTCGCACCGCCTCCGGCCGCCGCCCGTCGTCATCGGGCCTGCCCCCCTGCGGCACTTCGGAGGCCGGTCATGAGCGTGGTCTCCCTCATTCCGGCTCGAAACAGGAGACGGCGCCCGTCACGGCCCGCTCCCTACCTGGTGAAACTCGTGCACGACCTCGATCAGGCCGACGATGTGGTCGTTGAACTCCTCCAGTTCCCCGGCCGGCACCCACAGCTCCAGGATGTCCCTGCCGCCCGCCTGCCGGACCGGGTAACGGGCGACGAAGCCACTGTCGACCCGGAAGCGGGTGACGTAACCGGAGCCCGAGTACGGGACGTTCCAGTCCCGGGCGATCCTCACCGCGTACCCCTCGTTCAACACCGGATAGAAGATCGGCTGCTCCGGCAGGCGCGGCGGCCACCTGCGCCACCCCGACCGGCGCACCAACTCCAGCTCCTCCGGCCCGGCTGGTCTCCAGAGCGTGGTCACCTCTCCTGATTGCGCCACCACGGCCGCTCTCCTCTTCTGCCCTCCGCACCCATTCTGCGGAGGCGGATCCGGAAAGGCGACATGTTTCCCACCTGTGCTCCCCCTGTGATGATCAGCCCTTCCAAGACTCGTTGGAATGAGGCGCTTCCAGCCGGGATCACCGCCGGGGCGAGCACCAGGGTTTCAAATAGGGACGTTTCTGCAGGTCACGAGGTAGGGTCCAGTGCCGATCCGGCCAACCATGCGCGATCGGCCCCTCGATCAGTTCTTGCTCCTGCGCGGCGAGTTGCCGCTTGCCGAGCCAGGGTAGGGGGACCGACCCGTGCAAGCGCAGCGCTCCGGCCTGCCGGTCTCAATCTTTTCTTCAGCACCGAATGGATCGGATATTGATCCGCAGGTCCCAGGCGACGGCCGTGCCGGATTCCTCTCGGACGAACCTTTCAGTTATCTGTAGCCGCAGCCTTTCGCGGAACGCTCTTCGCTCGGCGGACAGTTCTCCGCCTTGGACATACCCCATGGTGCCGATGTACCCGGTAGTCAGGTACATCAAGACCTATGGCACCCCGAGTTCAACCTCAGTGGACGACCCTGCTGAGCATCAGCAAAAGCAGTACTCTTCATCCCCTGCCCGAAAAGGGTAAGTTTCCGATCATGGACACGCCGATCTCCTTACCTCCGAGGGAGCGCGATGACAAGCACACGGCAGAAACCTTTTCCCATCGATGATCTGTTACGGGCCGTACATCTGGAGATCAACGCTGAGCTCCGCAGCGACGGTGACGGAGAGAGGGTATCCCTGACCGCTGGACGCAAGGTCGGAGACGACGGGGAGGTCCAGGAGTATCTGTTCTCCTGCAGGAGCTGGAAGGACACATTCTCCGGAGAGAAGCTACTCGTCCGGCTCTCACGTTCCCGCGACCCGTGGGCGAGTGCCGAAGCCGTACGGATGGCCGACGGCAAGATCACGGTCCGCACCTCGGCCGATCTAGGCAGCCAGCCGGGTAACGCTCAGCTACGCAAAGACGAGTCGGCGGGGATGGAAGCCCTCGCCGAGCGAGTGGAGTCGGCTGGTGAGAGCGACGGCCTGGTCAATCTCACTACTGCGGGCTGGATATTGGGTCAGGGACGCCCGAATATCGGCCGTTGCACCACTCCAGAACATTTCATCCGGGAATACCGCGCACGTAGGCTTAACCCTCGACAGCGGCAGGCGATCGAGCAGGCCCTCGGTAGTGAGCTCACTTTCATCTGGGGACCGCCGGGAACTGGAAAAACCGATGTCGTCGCCTCCATCGTCGAGGGCTGCTACCGGCAGGGGATGCGGGTGCTCTTCGTTGCACCGACCAAGGTGGCCGTAGATCAGGCGCTGGAGCGGATCTGCGACCTGCTCTCCGATGACGAGGGCTTCGACACGGGGCTCGTGCAGCGCGCCGGAGACATCGAGCTCACTTCCCTGTCCACCAAGTTCGGTGAGCAAATCAGCACTGGACGGATCGTCGCACGGCTTGCCGACGCCGTAACTGCCCAGATCAACGGGACACGCGAGCTGTTGGACTCGGCGCGGCAGGATCTCGCCCTCCACACCGAGGCCGAGTATGTCTCGGGCGAACTGCGGGATTTGAGCACCCAACGCGATGAGGCCGGACGGCATGCTGTAGCTCTGCACCACCAGATCCAGACCGGGCAAGTCTCCCTCAGCGGAATCGAACAGCGGATCCGCGAGATCGGCTCCCCTTACGGGCTCTTCGCCAAGAAGAAGCAGGCCCAACTCGACGACCTCAACCGCGCGCATCGGGAGTATCAGCACGCCATCGCCGCGCTCGACCGGCAACTGCACGCCGCGGAGGCCGTCCAGCGAAACCGTACCGTCGAGATCGCCAGGCTCGAACCGGAACTGGCCGCGCTGCAAGGCCGGCTGAGAGGAGTTCCCGCGGCCGGTCCTCTCCGGAACGCCGTGGAGAGCCTCCAGCAGCAGCTCACTGCGCTGGAACAGGAACAGCGGAAGATCACCGAAGTGGTCCGGGCCAACTGCCGTGTCATGGGCACCACCGTCGCCAAGGCGTTGCAGTCTCGCAGACTGCTCGACTCGATCGACGCGGTCGTCATCGACGAGGTCGGCATGGTGAACACTCCTTCGGCATGGTGCGCCGCCGGGCTCGCCGCCCGGCGGGTCATCGTCGCCGGCGATTTCCGGCAACTTCCTGCGGTGACGAGGGCGTCCGGCGATCAGTACGCCCTACCCGAGGACAGGCAGCACGCCGGGCTCTGGATGGACCGCGATGTCTTCACCGCGGCCGGGCTAGTGGATCCATCGGGCTCGGCTCGCCAGGACCGCCGGATGGTCTGCCTGGACACGCAGTACCGCATGCGCCCGTCGATATGCGAGATAGTCAATATCGTCGCCTACCCTGACGCGCCCCTGCACACCGCACGTGGTGACCGCAGCGATCTCCTCCCACCTTCACCGCTGATTGACGGGCCGCTGGTTCTCGTCGACACTACCCCCCGCCGCCTGCCCAATCCGAAGGGCCGCCGCAACGGGCACAAGATCAACGCTGTGCATGAAGCGGTCATTCACGAGCTCGTGCGCGGTCTGCAGTACGACGAGGTCCTGCCCGCTCGCAAATGGGTGGACCTCGTCGCCGGAGAGCGGCCTGCCGACCGGCTGGCCGTGATCGCTCCGTACAGGGATCAGGTGAAGGCGCTCCGGAACAGCCTGTCCTACCGGTTCGGCGAGAGCTACGAAGGGCTGGTGGACACCGTCCACCGCTTCCAGGGCAGCCAGCGTCCCCTCGTAGTGATCGACACCGTCGCCGGAGCAGGCGACAGACTCGGTTACTTCTACGAGGGGACAGGGCTGTCATCCTCCACCTGCCGGTTGCTCAACGTGGCCCTCAGTCGAGCGCAGGACCATCTCGTCGTCGTGGCCGACACCCGGTTCCTCCACGACAATCTCAGTCCGGGCAGTGAAGCCTCCCGGATGCTCACCCACCTGGAGCGGCATGCGCAGATACTCTCGGTCGACGACCTCGTACCTTTCCGCGGTGCGGCCGATCTGGCGGGGCTGAGCGAGGACGACCTGGCCCGGCCTGCTTTCTTTCCCGCCGACGAGGTACCCCTCGCCGTCGAGTGGGACATCAAACGGGCTCAGCGCAGCATCGAAATCTACTGCGCCTTCCTGGACCCCGTTCCTGTCGGCAAATGGTTGCGGCACCTCACCCCGCGTATCGGTGAGGGGGTCCAAGTCACCATCCACACCCGGGACCAGGCCGATGACCCGCGCAGGCGCGATCTGGTACGGGAACTGGAGGCGGCCGGTTGCCTGGTCGCCATACGTGAGCGCATGCACGAGAAAGTGATGATTGTCGACGACACCGTGCTCTGGCACGGTTCACTCAACCTCCTCGCCAACACGGGCGCCACTGACCTGATGATGCGGATCACCGACCCATCCTCCTGCCGACAGGTCCGTCATATCGTCGACCGCGCGCGGATGGAACGCCCCGCTCGCACCTGGAAGCAGGTACCGCCTGCTGCCGGGCCTGAATCCGGTCGGGTTTCCGACGTCAGGGCGGGCGATGTGCTGGACGGACGGCTCTACATACACGTCCCCTTCAACGAGAAGGACGAGTTCAAGGGCGTGGTACGCGCTGCTGGCATACGTCCTGGCTGGTGCGGGACGAGGAGGCTGTGGCATGTCGATGCCGCTATCCCCCGGCACCTGATCCAACGGTGGCTCCCAATGGTTCGCAACTGACGGCCCGCTGACTGCCCTGCGTGTCTCACGAGCTCAAACCGTTCATCTGCCAGATGATCGACGCTGATGCTCGGAGCCCGCTCGGCCAAGGAGCCTTCAAAGCCCTGCATCACCGCTTCACCCTCTGAAAACGCCGTGCCCCCATACCTCCAGGAGCAGTTCCCATCGATGGTGGAAGTTTTCCGCTTATCCATCGCCCACAGCGGCCGGTGATGTATCTCTTACAGAGAGAATCGATCATCGTAGTGACGCCCGCCCCCCCTACGGCAAACGGGCCCCAGCACCGTAGGCCGCCTCGTTCCCCCGACCTGGAGCCCGGATGCCCAATGCCATGCCCGAGATCATCGAGTACGGAGGCAGGAACTACAGGCTGGCACCATCACCGCGGAAGGTCATCTGCTCCAGGAGCGGCAAGAGCATGCACCACAGCGAGGACTGTCGGCATCTGCGGGGCGGCGACCGGTCCGGCTGGCGGCTGTACGACGATCCCGACGGTCTCACCTGGCGCCGTCTCCTCGACTCCGCTCCGTCGAGCGATCGGGACAGCCGCCGGGAGTTCGCCCGGGTACACGGTTTGCTCAACGGCGTCGGGGAACCGATCACCGACGCCTGTGACGACTGCATCTTGAGGGAGGTCCCGATGACCGAGGACGGGCGTCCGATTCGCATGACCCTGGCCGAGGCCCTTGTGGCCTTCGACCGGTCCACCGCCGTGGACGATGTCTCCAGAGCCGTCTCCGAGCTCGAGCGGGTCCGCCAAGAATTTCCTCTCACGGCCTGGGCCGACATGCCACTCGAACGGTATGCACTCGGAGTCGCCGACTACAGGAACACCTTCTGCTACCAGATGGAGTTCGGCACCGCAGGACTGGGCGGCATCGGCGGTGGGAGCGCCCGCAAACACATGATCTTCCGTCAGAAGAAGGACCAGCGCTGGTACCACGACCCCGCCTTCGACAACGAGCAGGAGGCGTGGACACATCTACGGCAAGGGTTCCTCGACGCGTTCGCCTTGGCGGAGAAAGGCGAGATCGCGGCGGTCAACGGGATCAAAGCGCTCCGTTCGGGCCCCAGCCTGACGGCGAAGACCCTCTACGTCCACTTCCCGGACCGCATGCTGCCGATCTACGGCCGGGAGCACGTCCGCCACTTCATCTCGTTGCTGTCGGGCGAGGATGCCTCGAAGCTGGAACCGTTCGAGGCCCATGCACGACTGAAACAGCTGGTCGACCAGATCGATCACTTCCGTGGATGGCACGGCAGAGAGATAGCGAGCTTCCTGTACTGGTGGAGCGATCCCAGGCAGAGCGCGGCCATAGTCAAGATCGCACCTGGGCCGGACGCGCAGTACTGGCAGGAGTGCCTGGAGGGCGGATACATCTGCGTCGGCTGGGACGGCGTCGGAGACCTCACCGCCTACCCGTCGGAGGACGACTTCCTCGAAGCGTTCCGAACGACTTACGGCAAGGAGTACAAGGACAAGCAATCCAAGATCACAACGAAGGCTCGGGAACTGTGGCGGTTGACCCAGCTCCAGCCCGGTGATCTGATCGTCGCCAACAAGGGCATCCGACAGGTTCTCGCCGTCGGACACGTCACCGAAACCGGCTACGCCTGGCGCGAGGATCGCCCCGAGTTCCGGCATACGGTGGCCGTGGAGTGGGACATCTCCTATGCCCAGACGCTTCCAGGGCCGGAGAACCGCTGGGGTGTCGTCACCGTGGCCAGCGTGCCGACCCGCCTATGGAAGATCATTAAAGCGGGAACCGGCACTCGGAAGGAACCGGTCCCCGGACGAGGAAACGGCCCGGTGGTGCCGCAGGCGGATCCGCAGCTCTCCAGGCTCGCCACAGCGCTTACCCGCAAGGGGCAACTCGTGCTGTTCGGCCCGCCGGGCACCGGTAAGACGTACACCTCCCTACGTTTCGCCGCCTGGTGGCTCTCGGAGAAGCTCGGACTGGAGTCCGACGCCGACCCCGACGGCGGTTCCATCCACCAGTTGGCGGCCGAGTTGTCCCGGCGCGACGGGCGACCGGCAGGCCACCTCACCCAGGTGACCTTCCATCCGGCGTACGGCTACGAGGATTTCATCGAGGGCTTCCGTCCAGTCGAAGGCCAGGGCTCAGGCCTACATCTGTCCCTCGTGGACGGTGTCTTCAAACGCATCTGCCGGACCGCAGAGCAAGATCCTGACCATCCGTATCTGCTGCTCATCGATGAGATCAACCGCGGCGACATACCGAAGATCTTCGGAGAGCTGATCACTCTCCTGGAGAAGGACAAACGCGGCCTCAGCGTGGTCCTCCCACAGAGCGGCGAGGACTTCAGCGTCCCGCCGAACGTCTACCTACTCGGCACGATGAACACCGCGGACCGCAGCATCCGGCTGCTGGACTCCGCGCTGCGCAGGCGGTTCGCCTTCGAGGAGTTGCTTCCGGACGCCGCCCTGCTCCAGGGCTCCTTCATAGGCAAGATCGACCTCGGTGACCTGCTCGACGAGCTCAACCGCCGCGTGCTCAAGGAACTGGGCCGTGAGCGTCAGATCGGCCACTCGTTCTTTCTCCTCGACGGGAAACCCGTACAGGACGAGGCCACCCTCGCCGCCGTGATCCATAACGAGGTGCTGCCTCTGCTGCAGGAGTACGCCTACGACGACTACTCCATGCTCGTCCGGTTTCTCGGGCCTGAGATCGTCGACGACGTCGAGCACCGCATCAACGACATCGACGACGAGAAACTCATCGATGCGCTCTACGCCGAACTGCAGGTGGACGGGGGCGGCTGATGAGAACCGAGGTCGTGGACGAGTATCGGAAGATCTTTATCAGCGGTCTGACACCGAGTCCTGCCGACCGGGCGGCGGCCGATTCCGACGTTCTCGGAGGTCGGCTGAAACTACGTTGGCTGGCGAGCGGGAAGCTGGAAGTAGAGGCGACTTCGCACGTAGGAGTCGTCGCCCTAGACTGCGTCACGATCCATATTCGCCCCAAGCTGGTCGGCCGCGAGCTGGCCGTGCTGAAGATGCTCGACTATGCGAGTGGCTTGCCAGCGTTCCGGCAGGTGGACCGCCTGCGCGACCTTCCGGACAGCGGGCACGACCTGCGAGATCTGATCTGCCTGCTGCTGACGCTCGAATGCGAGGGGCTGGTACGGCGTGGGCTGCGGCGCGACTACGTCCGGCGGCAGGAGACACTGCCCGCGATGCGCGGCCGTCTGCTCGCCGATCGGCAGGTACTGCGCCGGTTCGGCCGTCTGGATGCGCTGGAGTGCCGCTTCGATGAGTTCGACGGCGACATCCTCGACAATCAAGTATGCGTGGCCGCCCTCCACATGGCCGCCCGTACCGCTCGGGACAGAGCCGTACGAACCCGGGCTCGCCGCGTGGCGAGCGACTTCTCCGCAGCCTGCACCGCGGAAAGTCTCGACGCGCGCCAAGCCGCGCAGCACTTGGTCTACCACCGTCACAACGAGCATTACCGCCAGGCACACCGATGGGCGCTGCTCCTACTGCAGGCGCCCGGGTTCGTCGATCTCTTCTCCACCGCCGGGCCGTCATCTCGCACTTTCCTGCTGGATATGAACAGCTTGTTCGAGGCCTTCGCCACGCGGCTGCTCCGCGAGGCCACGCACCGTACCGGCGTCGCTGTGCATGCGCAGGAGAGCCTGTCGCGCAGCATCAGCCGTCCCGACGGCCGTCACTACACCTCGATCACTCCGGACATCCAGCTCATTCGGGGACACGGCCCGAGTGCCTGGCGGCGTCCGGTCGACGTCAAATACAAGCTCTACGGCGACCGGACGATCGCATCAGCCGACCTCTACCAGAGTTTCGTCTACGGCCAGGCGGCGAACAGGGAGGAGACCTCCACCGCGTACATCCTCTTCGCCGCCGACCGGGACATCGAGCCGGACCATGTCGTCCTGCGCCGCCTCGACGGCGCTCCGATCGCAAGGCTCACCGGTGTCGGAGTGAACGTGCCCCGCATCTTGAAAACCCTCGGCACCCCACACCTCCGGCCCTTGCTCGACAGGCTTCTCGATGATCTGGGCGGCCGCGTCCAAGCTGGCGGCCGTTGAGAAGACGCGCTCTCCGGCCGCTGGAAACCGATCAGTCGGTGTCCGCCCCTTCGTCAGCCACCCATTTGAGTAGCCGACCGTAGGCGCCGATATCCGCACAAATAATCAGATATCCATAGTGGATGGGCCTCTCCCCCTTGTTCGCACGCTTGGGGAACCTGGTCATACCGGAGCCATGGCGAAATTCTACGGGAATGACGAGTCCCGGGATGGAGGCCAAACATCCGAGGTCACTCTCAGGCGAAACGGATACTGCAATGGCATTGAGGAGCGCCTTACGGCGGTCGAGATAGACAACCCGGCTCCTGCTGGTGTGTTCAAGCTCGATATAGTACAGCGTCGGATTCTTCGAGACCTTGAAGGATCGCTCGTCGGCACACGCAACTAACCGCTCCTCAAAAGCGGATATCTTCTTCCTGCTGTCAGTCATGGAGGAATCTCCTTCAGCGAAGAACAGGATCTTGCACGTCAACCCCACCTCCTCACCCGGTTGTCTGGACACCGCAGGGTGGCTCACCAGGATGACAGACTTGAGAGACGACAGGGAGTCGTTTTATGATCCAAAACGATAAGGAACAGGCCTCCACGAAGAGTCTGATTATCATCAATACGCAAAGCCGAATTCACTTCCCGCGATCTCCTGAACAACCTCATAGCGAGGCCATGCGAATGAATACCAGGCAACCGCGAACCAATCCATCAGGAGTGTTGCCATAATATGGCCACCGATGCGTTCTATGAAACTGATTTGACCTCCCCTCATGAACAGCTCTTGCCGCTCACAGCCCTTTCGCATGATGCGATGACAGGGCCGACTCGCCCATAAAGCACCACCGTCACATGCCCACATCACACAGGTGCGGATTGTATGCCTACCATCACATTGAATTCCCCTGCTCGTCGGTGTGTCCCGCCATTCAGTGCATCAACGAATTCAGCACGTCGGGGGCACGACGAGACCTTACCCAGCTCGGCCAGCCGCTGTCGTGGTCCTTGCGATCCGCAGGGCAGCCAGATGGGTCCGGCGAGGCCATCACCGATGAGAGTGCGGACGGCCATGGATACGGGGACCTCGGGAACACCATCGAGTTCGCGAAAGTCAGCCTCGCGTCGAGCGCTTGGCGGCTAGAACAGGACGGGCGTGGTGATGCCCGTGGCCTCGGCTAGGGTGCGCATCGAGTTGCGATCAATCGGGGAGTTCGCCCTTGTGGCGGCACCTGACCCGGTAGGTCATCTTGTATGACGCGGGTCCAACTGACGGACGAGGAGTGGGAGTTCATCGAGCCTTACCTGCCGATCGACAGGTTCGGCCCGTACCTCGAGCGGCTGCGACAGCAGTTCGAGGGCGTGATCTGGCGGTTCAGGACGGGCGGGCAGTGGCAGGAGATGCTTGAGGAGTTCGGCGCCTGGCCTACCGTCCACAACTACCAGCACATCTTCTTGGAGGTACCCAAGGCCGCCGCCGAGGCCGTGGCCGCGATCATGCCCCGGTCCACATCTGAAACTGATCAATGACCACAGTGGAACGGGGAGTCGTCCGATGGGCCAGCAGTGGACCATCGTGCGCCCGCCGCGTGTCCATCAGACACCGAAGCAGACACGAAATCGATCAAGAAAACTGTATATCCGCAGTTCACAAGAGGTAGGGCGGGCGGGACTCGAACCCGCGACCCAGGGATTATGAGTCCCCTGCTCTAACCGGCTGAGCTACCGCCCCTCGTGCACGCCGTACTGGGGCATTCAACCAAAGGTACGTGGCATTCGCACATCCGCCGGGCGTGCCGGGTTCAAGATGTGACCTTGACGGGTCGAATCCGGGGAGGACGGCGGGACCGCCCTCCGATGGACTCGCTACCCTGATGTAGGACCTTGTTGAGGAGTGTTGGATCATGCGCGTTGTTGAAGCTTTCCGGGAGTCGTACGGCGCGGAGCCGGTGGGCGTCTGGCATGCTCCGGGCCGGGTCAACCTGATCGGGGAGCACACCGACTACAACGACGGTTTCGTGCTGCCCTTCGCGGTGCCGTGGGGGGTCACCGCGGCCGTGTCACCGCGCGAGGACGGAGTGGTCCGGCTGCGGTCGCTGCAGACGGGTGCCCCGGTGACCCTGGAGTCCCCCGACGAGGCCGAGGGCTGGGCCAGGTACGCCGCCGGCGTGTTCTGGGTGCTCCGTGAGGCCGGGCACCGGGCCGGGGGTGCGGACGTGGTGATCGACGGGGACGTTCCGCAGGGAGCGGGGTTGTCGTCGAGCGCGGCGCTGGAGGTGGTCGTCGGCACGGCGCTCAACGAGCTGTACGGGTTGGGCCTGTCCAAGATGGAGGTCGCCCTCGCCGCCCAGAAGGCCGAGAACGATTTCGTGGGCATGCCCTGCGGGATCATGGACCAGGCGGCCTCGGCCCTCGCGCAGGAGGGTCAGGCGTTGTTCATGGACTGCCGGAGCCTCGGCACCAGGAACATCCCGTTCGACCTGGCGCAGCACGGCCTCCAGCTGCTGATCATCAACACCGGGGTTCATCACGAACTCGCCGACGGGCAGTACGCCCGCCGCCGGCAGGACTGTGAGAACGCCGCCAAGCGACTGGGCGTCGACGCGCTGCGCGACGTCACCGACCTGGCGGGTGCCCTGGCGAAGCTGGGCGGTGACGAGCGCAAACGGGTTCAGCACGTCGTGACGGAGAACCACCGGGTCGAGGCGGTGATCGGGCTGCTGCGGGCCGGGGCGGTGCGCGAGGTCGGGGCCCTGCTGAACGCCTCCCACCTGTCGCTGCGCGACCAGTACGAGGTTTCCTGTGTGGAGTTGGACGTGGCCGTGGAGTCGGCGGTGCAGGGTGGTGCCCGTGGTGCGCGGATGACCGGCGGCGGGTTCGGCGGGTCGGCGATCGCGCTGGTGGCCGACGACCGGGTGGAATCGGTGCGGGAGTCGGTGACCGGCGCCTACGCCGAACGCGGCTGGGCCGCGCCGGAGATCTACCCGGCGACCCCGGCGGCGGGAGCCCGCCGGCTGACCTGAGAGCCGTACCTCCACCGGCCGGTCCAGGGGTCCAGGAACGCCGACCCGCGGACCGGCCCGAGAACCCAGCCCCGCGGACCGGCCCGAGGGCCCGCCCCCGCGAACCGGCCCAAGGACCCGGCCCCGCGGACCGGTCCGAGAACCCGACCTCACGGGCCGGCCCGAGGACCGGCCCGAGGGCCCTGTCCCCCGCCTCCGGCATGACGAGCCGGTCGTGGAGAGGGGGCGCCGCAGCCTTCCGAGGTCACTCCCGAGGGGCGACGGTCGGTTTCCGGTCCGCAGACCAATCGGGCATCAGCGGTGTGCCGTCGGCCTCGGCGGCGCGCACCATCCGGCGCAGCAGGCCGTCGAGCAGTTCGAGTTCGCCGGCGTCGAGGGCGGAGAGCAGGGCCCGTTCCGACCGGTCGCCCTCGGCCATGCGCTCCTCCCACACCGCGCGTCCCGCGTCGGTGAGTGCGACGAGGAGGCGGCGGCGGTCGCCGGGGTCGTGGGCACGTTCGATGTACCCGGCCCGCTCCAGCCGGTCGAGCCGGTTGGTCATCGTGGCCGGGTGGGTGTCCAGCCACTCGGCCAGCCGGGACGGCGTCGCCCGGTAGGGCGGCCCCGCCGCGACCAGGTAGTGGATCACTTTGTACTCCCACGGCTTGAACCCACTCGCCGTCAGCCAGGCCTCTTCCTTGCGCTTGAGCAGGCGCATGAGCATCTGCATGCGCGTGATGATCCCCTCGGCCTGGGGGTCGAGGTCGGACAGTTCGCGTGACCAGTGCGCGATGTGTCGGTCGATGGAGTCCGGCTCGGCCATGCCCACAGCGTAACGGCCGTCCCGGCACCGCTCTCGCCCTCGCCCGCCCCTCCCCTGCCCGGCCCATGACGAAGATCATTTTATTATGGATGCATATATTCTTATTTCGTAGTAAATTTTCACCCCATGACCCCTCTCAGAGACATCTGGGCGCCCCTCCGCGACCGCCGGTTCCTGCTGCTGTGGAGCGGCCAGACGCTCTCACACGTCGGTGACGCCATCACCGCGGTCGCCCTCGCGCTGGCGATCGTGAAGGCGACCGGTTCCGCCACCGACCTCGGCATCGTGCTGGCCGCCCAGTCGGTCGCCACGGTGACGCTGATGCTCCCCGGCGGAGTCTGGGCCGACCGGCTCCCCCGCCATCGCGTGATGCTGACCGCGGACGTGGTCCGCGGGATCGCCCACGCCGTGATGGGCATCGAGCTGGTCACCGGCACGGTGGACATCGTCCACCTGGCGGTGCTCGCCGCCGTCTCCGGCGCCGGTTCGGCGTTCTTCCTGCCCGCCACGACCGGTCTGGTGCCCGCCACCGTGGCGCCCGAGCTCCTGCCCCGGGCGAACGCGCTCATGGCGATCGCCCAGCGCGGGGCGATGCTGCTCGGACCGGGCATCGCGACCACCATCGCGCTGACCGCCGGGCCCGGCTGGGCACTCCTGCTAGACGCCGTGACGTACGCGGTCAGCGCCGTGCTGCTGGGACGGCTCCGGATCCCGCCGGTTCCGGCCGCACCGCACGAGCCGTTCGTCCGGCAGCTCGCCGACGGCTGGCTGGAGCTGGGCCGCCACCGCTGGTACTGGACGAACCTGATCGGCCACTCGTTGTGGAACCTGGGCCGCTGTGTGCTGATCACCGTCGGCCCGGTGATCGCCGTCGGCAGCCTCGGCGGTGAGCTGGCGTGGGGGACGATCGTGCAGGGCGGCACGATCGGCGCGCTGTGCGGCGCCCTCCTGGTGCTGCGCGTCAGGCCCCGCAGGCCCCTGGCCGCGGCCAACATCGGTCTCGCGCTGGGTGCGCTGCCGCTGGTCGCGCTCGCCGCTGGGGCGCCCGCGCTGGTCGTCGCGGCGGCGTACGGGATGATGACCGGCGGGCTGGCGTTCATGGCTCCGCTGTGGGAGACCGCGGTGCAGGAGCACATCCCCGCCGAGGCGGTCTCACGGGTGTCCGCCTACGACTGGATGCTCTCCCTCGGGCTGATGCCCTTCGGCATGGCCCTGGCCGGTCCGCTGGCCGACGCGGCGGGTACGGCCGTCACCCTGTACGGTTCCGCGGCCGTGATCGCGATCTCCTCCCTGGGCGTCCTGCTGCTGCCGGACATCCGCGACCTCGGCATGAGGGACGCGGAGGACCACCACCCCGACCGGACCGGCACGGACGGCGACCTGCCCGGCCGGACCGGTCCCGGCGCCCCGGCCAGCCAGGCCGGTTCCGACGACCCGTCCAGTCGGACCGGTTCCGGCGACAATCTGCCCAGCCGGGCCGCCGAGTCAGGCGTCGCCTGACGCGCTCTCCGGCCTGCGGGCCGGAGCACCGGGGCCGGAGCACCGGGGCCGGGCCGGTTCCGGTCCCGGACACCGGTTCCCGGGCGGTGCCGCCGCAGGGCCGGGAATGCCTCCCCTCCCGCCGGGACGGCCGCGACGGCGCGGGAGGGGACGGGCCTGACGGGCCTGAACCGCCGGGAGGCACCTCCGCGTCCTCGCGGTCAGGCTCACTGTCAAGCGACGTGGTGGAGGTGGGTGCCGACGGCTTCGGACAATACGATCCGGGCGAGCGCGTCGGTGTGGCGGAGGAGTGGGGCGTCGGTGCCAGGGCGGGTGAAGCCGTCGTCGGCCGGGCCGCCGGAGGTCCGGGGGCCGAAGGCGAACCTGCGAGGGTGGGGGATGCCGGACTGGTCGAGCACCCGATGGTCGGCCGGACGCACCCCGAGCAGGCCGGACTCCTCCGTGACCTCGCCCCGCCCCCGCAGGGAGGCGATCAGCGGGTCGGCGGCCCCGCTCACGCCGGACGCGGACGATCGGGCCCCGCTCACGCCGGACACGGACGATCGGGCCTCGATCAAGGTTTCCGCCCGGACGGTGCCGGGCACGGTGGGGCTCTGCGCCAGCCACCGTCCTTCGTGGTGCTCGACGCGTAGGCCGGCGCCGAGGAAGGTGAGCACGCCCGCGCTGACCAGCGCGCGCAGTTCCTCCAGGCGGGAGCCGGGCGGTCCGCCGGTGACGTGGTCGAAGAAGCTCTGGAACCACGGGTCGTGGATGCCCCGCGCGGCGAGAACACCGTGAACCGGGAACAGGGCCAGGACGACGGCGTGGTCGGCGCTGTGCCCGGGGTCGGCGCGCCGCTCCAGGTCGGCCGCGAGGTAGCCGCGCATCCACTTCTGCAGCCCGGCCGCGTCACCGAACCGCATGCCCTCCAGGGGCCGGTCCAGGCGCTCGAGGTCAAGCCGGTCCCGGTGCCGGGGAACGGCCGTGCGGATCAGCTTGCGCATCTCGGGACTGCGCCACTCCTCCGCGGCGAACGCCTCCTCGAATCCCGGCCAGGCGAGGCAGGACCGCTCGGGATGGGCGGTGATCAGCTCGTGGTAGTAGGCGAAGGTCAGCTCCTTGGCGACCAGCGGCCAGAGGTCCCTGCGGAAGTTCCACGGCCCGTCACCCGCCGTCCGCACGGTGGGGAAGCGAGGCGCCGGCGGGCGGGCGCCCGCAAGGAGACGGCCGGTCCGGGCACGGTACGGCACTCCGCGGTGCGACCCGGTGTGGAGCAGGGGTTCCCGCCCGCTGGGCAGGTAGACCAGCTCGCCGTCGTACTCGCGGGAGAAGCGTCCGCCGCGACCGGAGGTGAGCAGTGTCGTCAGGTCGGTGAAAGCCGCCCCCAGACCGCGTATGATCACCGGCTCGCCGGCGGGGATCCCGTCCGGGTCGAGGTTCGCCGCGTGTGGGGTGGGCGGACGGTCCGGGCCGGTGCACGCGATCCGGGCGTCCGGCTCGTCCTCCTGCCCGACCGAGGTCCGCCCGTCCCCCTGCCCGACCGGGGCTGGCCCGTGCTCCTGCCGGGCGGAGGTCGGGTCATGGTGTTCCCCCGCGAGGATCACGGCGTCGACGTCGAGCGTCCGGCCGTCCTCCAACCGGACCGCCTGCCCGCCGGGGACGTCGACCAGGTCGACCGCCCGGGTGACGTGCACGTGTACCCGGACCCCGCGGGGAGCCGCCCGTAACAGATCGGTCCGCTCCCGGCCCCGGATCTCGTCCGGGGGGTGCGGGTCGACGACGTGCAGGTCCAGCGGTGGCAGGCCGAGCAGTCCGGAGGCGTTGGCGCAGATCTGTTCCACCAGGCAGGTGCCCGCGGGGCCGGCGCCGATCACGGCGATCGAGGCGGTCATAGCGCGGCCGCTCTGCGGCGGGCCCCGTCCCGGCCTGCGTGGAGCGGCGCGCCGCGGAGCCGCCGGGCACCGCCCCCCTCCCCGGGAACGGGGACCGCGCCGGAACCGGCGTTCCCGGGGAGGGGGGACGGGAGGCCCGGACGGCGACAGCCGCGGGTGCCGAGGAAGGCGGGGACCGTGTTCAGTGTGATCTCTGACATGTCGTCGCTCCAGGCATGCCTCGGTGGCCCCGTGACGGGTCCGCGCACTCGCGGCACGCCTGCCGTGCCGCCAGGTCTTCCCGGGGCGTCCCGCCGTGGTGGGAGGGACGCCGGTCAGCCGGCCGGGCCTCACGCTGACGCTCTTAACCTAGTTATAAGGTAGGAAATACATGGATCATTGTCAAGCCGTATGGTCAGGGCATGTCACACGAGAGCGTGAGAGTGGTTTACCGCAAGTACGACGGATCGCTGCACTGGCACCACCGCGGCCTGCTGCTCGGCGAGGACGAACACGGCGTCTGGACCGGTTGCGTGGCCGGCTCCAGCGGCCACAAGGGTGACGGGCCCCCGGTCGTATGGCCCTACGCGTTCGTGATGCTCTTCCCCCGAGACGGCTGGTGGACCGCCGTCTTCAACGCCGCCCCGAACGACGTCGAGATCTACTGCGACGTCTCCACCGTGCCGCGGTGGAGCGACGGCGAGGTGACCATGGTCGATCTGGACCTCGACGTGATCCGAATGCGAGGGAACGGCCGGGTCTTCCTCGACGACGAGGACGAGTTCGAGGAGCACCGGGTCCGGTACGCCTACCCGCCCGACGTCGTCGAGAACGCCCGTGCCGCCGCCGACCGGCTGCTGGAGGCCGTCGGCGCCGGTGCCGCCCCCTTCGGATCCGCGGCGCCCCACTGGCTGGCCCGGGTCACCTGAGCCCGGCCCGCCCACCCCGGATCCGCGGCCCCCGCCGACCGGCCCGGACCACCCGAGCCTCACACCCCGGATCCGCGTCCCTCGCCGACCGGCCCGGACCACCCGAGCCCGGCACATCTGCGCGCCGCGGGTGCGCCGGGCCTACAGGGGCGGGAACTCGGGGGCGCGGCGCTCGACGAAGCTCGCGACGCCCTCGGCGAAGTCGGGCCGAGAGAAGGACTCCGCCATCAGGCGGACGGCCGCGGACTCGGCCTCTTCCAGGCTGCGCCGCCAGTCACCCCAGACCTGGCGTTTGATCACGGCCATCGAGGCCGGAGAGCTGTACACCGCGAGCTCACGGGCGTAGGCCAGCGTCTCGGCGAGCAGCCCCTCCCCCGGCACCGACCGGGCGGCCAGCCCCAGCTCGAACGCCTCGGCACCGGTGAAGGTGCGGCCGGACAGCAGAAGGTCCATCGCCTTCGCCTGTCCCACCAACCGGGGCAGGATCCACGACAGACCGTACTCGGCGATCAGGCCGCGCCGGGCGAAAGCTGTGGTCCACTTGGCTTCGGCCGCGGTGAAGACCAGGTCGCAGACCAGGGCGTGGACCATGCCGAGGCCGGCGCAGGCACCGTTGACCGCCGCGATGACCGGCTTGCGGATCGTGGCCGGGAAGGTCGTGGGACGCGGGTCCGGCCGGGAGTCGTAGGAGCCGTCCTGGATGGCGTGGAGCGTCTGGAAGTCGGCTCCGGCGCAGAAGCCCCTGCCCGCGCCGGTGACGACGATCACCCGGACCTCGGGATCCTTCTCCGCCTCGGCCAGCAGGTCGAAGTAGCGTCGCCCCATCTCGTCGGTCCAGGCGTTGAGCCGGTCCGGCCGGTTGAACGTCAGCGTCAGCACGCCCTGTTCGACGGACGGCAGAACCAGGTCCAGCATCCCGACTCCCTCCTGGGAGCCCTCGCCCTGTGCGGGGGCGTCCCCGTCCGGCGTTCCGGACCGGAACGCCGCAGAATATAGTTCTACACTTTTTCTCCCTCCGGCGACAGCGCGCGGCGTATCGGGGTCCGCCGGGGCGTCGGACCGGTCTCGATCCCGTACCGGGGTCCCCGGGCGTCGGACCGGCCCCCGATCCCGTACCGGACTCGCCGAGACGCCGGACCGGTTCCGCCCGGCCGCTTGCCGTAATCACCCTCCCGGCGCGTCCCAGCGGCCGAGGGCCCGCTCCAGCGAGTCGGGGTGGTAGGTGAAGTTCGGCGACAGGCTCACGTCGTCGTAGTAGCGGTGGAAGACCGGCGTGGCCGAGCCCGACATGGGTGGCACGATCCACGTCCAGTCGGCCGGGCAGACCCGTCCGGCTCGTTCCTCACGCTCCAGGTGGGTCAGGAAACGGTGGGACTCGGTGTGGTGGTCGGTGATCGTCACCCCCGCCCGGTCGAAGGAGTGCAGGACCGCCACGTTCAGCTCCACCAGAGCGCGGTCACGCCAGAGTGAGCGCTCCGTGCCAGTGTCCAGGTTCAGCCTATGGGCGATCAGCGACGTCAGGTCGTAGCGGTCGGCGTCGGCCAGGTTGCGGGCACCGATCTCGGTGCCCATGTACCACCCGTTGAACGGCGCCGACCGGTAGCAGACACCGCCGATCTCCAGGCACATGCCGGATATCGCGGGCACGGCGTGCCAGCGCAGCCCCAGTTCGGCGAACCAGGGGTGGGAGGGATGGGAGAGCGCGACCTCCAGCACGGCGTCGCCGGGGATCGTCGACAACAGCGGCGGCCCGTCGCCCATCGAGATCACCAGGGGAAGCACGTCGAAGGGACTCCCCGGACCGCCCGGCCAGCCGAGCTTGCCCACCATCGTGGTGAAGTCGGCGTAGCGGGGGTCACCGACGATCGACCCGTCGTCCATGGCGTACCCGGCGTACCGGATGAGCTGCTCGTTCCAGATCCGCGGGCCCGGTGCCCCGGGGCGGTCCTGGGCGAACACCGTCATCGTCGGACGGATCCGGCGGCCCGGCGCGGCGTCCCGCAGGTGGTTGACGCACTCGACGGCGACGCCCTCGGGCGTGTCGACGTGCCGCCGGTCGCGTACGCGCAGCGAGCGCCAGTAGAGCCGCCCGATGCACCGGCCGCTGTTGCGCCAGGCCACCCTGGCGCCGAACGTCAGCTCCCCGGGGGTGTGGGTGTACGTCCCCGTCCGCGCGATCTCCGCGCGCACCTCGCGCAGGCGCGAACGTAGGTCCCCCGCGCCGGGGTTCTCCGCGTGGAAGAGCCTCAGATAGTCCTCGGCCGCCGTCATGTCGACGGGAGGCACCGCGTGCTCCGGCCCCTCCGTACGGACGCCGCGAACCGCTTCCGGCCCGCCGTGCCGTGATCTCCGCCAGGTCAGCACTGCAACAACCACCCAGGTGGCTCACGGGCACGACGGCCGTTCCGGGCGGCACGGTGCCCTGGGCACAGCGGCCCTTCCCCGCTGTGCTCGTTGTGGTCCGCGGCGAACGCGCACCGGCGTGTCCGGCCCACCGGATCACACAGGGCGATCGGAGGGACACCGCGCGCGGCGACCCCTATTTTCCGGGATTCACCGGGATTTGTCCCCGGAACCGGCGCAGGAGACGCGAAAGGCCCCGGGAGCTGGGCTCCCGGGGCCTTCAGACTGGCTCCCGCGATAGGACTCGAACCTATAACCTGCCGGTTAACAGCCGGCTGCTCTGCCGATTGAGCTACACGGGATCGTGCGTTTGCGCTGTTCGGCGGGGTTTCTCCCCGTTCCTTGCGGCGCATGAATAGATTAGCGCACTCGGGGGGTGCGTGTCGCATCGATACTCCGGGGTAGTCCCGAGTCGACTGCACTCCGCGGATGATGAAGGATCAAGGTCGGCGGAGCCTGCTTGTGGAGGTGGACATGCGTTATCGACTGATGTTCGGGGTGGGTCTCGCGATCGGCTACATCTTGGGGAGCCGCGCCGGCCGGGAGCGCTATGAGGAGATCAAACGGATGGCCCAGCGGGTGTCGGACAACCCCACCATCCAGGAGACCGCCGGCCTTGTGGGCGCCAAGGTCTCCCGGGCGACCGGCGTGGCCAGAGCCAAGGTGAGCGACGTGGCGAAGAACCGGCTGTCGTTCATGCGCTCGGGTGACGACTGGCAGACCGAGAAGCACGACGAGAGCGGCACCGGCTGGCCGGAGGGCCAGAAGACCACCCCGGCACCCTACTGACCGGCTACCGACCGGCTACCGACCGGCGCTGTGGGCCCGCGGAACGTTCCATCCGCGGGCCCGCGGGTCGGTCAGACCCCGAAACTGCGGCGCGTCTCCTCCAGCGCCTGCTCGGCCGTGGCCCGCAACCCCGGATCGTCCGGGTCGAGGCCGGAGTCGAAGACGAACTCCCACACCAGCCGGTCGTCCTCCGCCCTCCGCGCCACCAGCCGCACTCCCCCGCGCGCGTCCAGCGGGACGTACTGGCTGACCACGATCGAGGCGGTCACCCGCTCCCGCACGGCTTCCGGGACCCGCCCGGGTTCGGGAAGGCGTGCCCGGTGCGATCGGCCGTCCGTGGTGACGACCGTCAGCCCCTCCTCGTCCCACACGCCGCGGTCCACGTGGAACCAGGGCATGCGGGTCCCGGCCAGGTAGAGGGCCCGGTCTGCGGCGATCACATAGCCGTCCGGCCCCTCGGCGTAGGTGAGCACCCGGTCGGCCGGGTCGACCGCCGCGCGGACCTCGGCGGGCATGCGGTTGAAGAGCCTCATGTCCCAACGTTATCCGGCGCCTTGCTCCATTTTTGCCCCGACGCCCGGCGCGACGCCCACCGCACCGCCGACGTCCGGCGTGACGCCCACCGCACCGCCGACGTCCGGCGCACACCGCCGATGCCCACCGCATCACCCGGCATCCGGCGTGTCGCCCCGTGCCCGGCGGTCCGGTGCATCATCCGCCGTCGCCCGCGAGCAGATCGAGGGTGAGCGCGGCCGACCAGGAGAAGTCACGGCTGCCCCGGCCGCTGCCGTCGAAGGGGTCGAAGCACTCGCGGAAGCCCCCCTGCCGCACCAGGCGCAGGGTGCAGGTGCCGAGCACGTGGGCGAGCGTCGTCAGGCCGTGCACGGCCGCGGCCCGCCGCAGCAGCCAGTTGGTGTTCACCCAGGACGGCCCGCGCCAGTAGCACGACCGGTCGAACTCCTGAGCGCGGATCTCACAGCTCGGCACCGGATATCCGGCGGCGCCCATGAAACGGGGCGACTCCAGCACCCGCGCCAGCTGTGCCACCCTCTCGGAGGGCAGCCCCGGGTCGAGCATCGGGCCGAAGGAGCCGACCGTGCACACCGGGACGAGCCGCCCGCCGCGCAGGTCGCGGGCGTGGAAGGCTCCGTCGTCCCAGAGCCGCTCCAGCAGCGCCGACCGGATGTGCTCCGCCTGCTCCCGGTGTGGCCCCGGATCCGCGCCGGCCACCGGCGCCAGTTCGACGAGGGCCTGACAGGAGGCGAGCCAGATCCCGTTGAACATCGGGTCCTCGACCGCGAACGGATGCTCCTGCCTCAGGTACGCCGGGTCGTAGCCCGCGTCCCGGTACCGCAGGACCAGCCAGACGTAGCGGTCGGGGTTGCTGCCGGGGTGACGTCCGGGCGGCCCGGCGCTCCGGTGGGTCCGGTGGACCTGCGTCAGGGCCGCGAGCGGGGCGTCCCAGGCGGGGCTGTCGTCCATCCCGGACTCCCACGGGTGCACGATCGCGGCCAGCCCGCCCCCGCCGAGGTCTCTGGCCGCGGCGAGGTAGCCGTGCTGGGCGGCCAGCATCGGGTAGAGGCGCCGTACGAGGGCGGCGGCCGTGTCGCGGTCGGTCGCGTACCGCCACACCCACCACAGCGCGAACGCGTGCAGCGGCGGCTGGGTCAGCCCGGAGGTGCGCACACCGTGGGGCGAATCCGGGTGGTCCTCCGAACGCCAGACGGAGGGGCCGGGGAAGTACCCCTCCGCGTGGGCCGGGCGGAAGACGATGTGCGGGACCATCCCGGTACGCCACTGCCCCGCCAGCAGGCTGACCAACTCGGCCCCGGCCCTGCGGGTGTCCCAGCGGGCCAGGCCGATCGCGACGAAGGTCGAGTCCCAGTTCCACTGGTGGGGGTAGAGGCCGGGGGCGGGCACGGTGGCGGACCCCGTCCAGTTCGCGGTGAGCACGGACCAGGCCTCACGCCCGAGAGCGGCGTCGTCCACCGCTGCTCGCGCCTCCATTCGCCCAGTTTGCGCCTCCACAGGCCACCAGAACAGCCCCGTTTTCCCGAATACGCCGCAAATGAGGCTGTGGTGACTGGAGCCGACCGGTGACCGGGGCGGCGCGTCAGGCCTGGTTCAGGAGCGCCTCCCCCCAGTAGGAGCCGGACGCGACCCCGCCTGGGCAGGCGTACACGCCGGAACCGACGTGCTGGATGTACTCGTTGAGCAGGTCCTTGGCCGCCAGAGCGCGCTGGATCGGGATGAAACCCTTGTTCAGGTCACGCTGGTAGGCCAGGAAGAACAGGCCCGCGTCCAGACGTCCGAGACCGTCGGTGCCGTCGGTGAAGGAGTAACCCCGGCGCAGGATCGTCACCCCGCCCAGGGAGTCCGGATGGGCCAGCCGGACGTGGGAGTCGGCGGGCAGCTTCTCCACCGCCACGGGGTCGTGCTCGCGGGTACCGCCGTAGGGGGCGCCCTCGCGCTTGGTGCGGCCGAAGATGTCCTCCTGCTCCTTCAGCGAGGTGCGGTCCCAGGTCTCGATGTGCATGCGGATGCGCCGGGCGACCAGGTACGAGCCTCCGCGCAGCCACTGCGGCCCCTCGTCTCCCACCCAGACGTGGTCGTCCAACTTCTTGCGGTCGGTGGCCGCGATGTTGTTGGTGCCGTCCTTGAACCCCATCAGGTTGCGCGGGGTCTGCGCCTCCGGGGTGGTCGAGGAGGTCTTGCCGAAACCGAGCTGCGACCAGCGGACCGAGGCGGTGCCGAAACCGATGCGTACGAGGTTGCGCACGGCGTGCACCGCGACCTGAGGGTCGTCCGCGCACGCCTGGACGCACACGTCACCGCCGCTGCGGGCCGGGTCGAGCCTGTCACCGCGGAAGCGGGGCAGTTCCTCGAACCCGGCCGGCCGGGGCAGCTTGAGGCGGTCGAAGAAGGAGGGGCCGAACCCGACCGTCAGCGTCAGCCGCGAGGCGGGCAGCCCGATGGCCTCACCTGTGTCGTCGGGCGGGGCCAGCGCGGCCCCGGTCGCCCCTCGGCCCACCTCCTGCGCGGAGGTCATCTGGACGGCCGCCGCCGTCCACGCCTTAAGCATCGCCGCCACCTTCTCCGGGGAGTCGGTGCTCAGGTCGAAGGCGGCGAAGTGCAGCCGGTCCTGGACGGGGGTGGCGATGCCGGCCTGGTGGGCGCCGTGGAAGGGGATCACCCCGCCCGAGGCGGCGGCGAGGACCGGCTCGGCCCGCGGATGGGGCCGGTCCTGGTTCACCAACGCCGCGCCGGCGACCGCCGCGGCCCCCGCACCCACGGCGATGCCTGCACCGGTCAGCAGCCTGCGCCGGCTGAGATCGGCCATGTGTCCCCCTCTTCTCTCTCGTTCTCTCGGAGCTCGGAACCCGGTGGCCCGGCGGCCCGGACGCGCAGTCCGGGTTCACGACCAGGGCTCACAGCCCGGACGTGTGATCCGGACGTGCGGGAACGCGGGCGGGTCAGCCCGCGGCCACCGCGGCCAGGCCGGACAGCGGCTCAGCGAGGGCGTTGACGGCGTCGGCGAGCTCCTTGACCTGCTCCTTGGACAGCTCGGTGTAGGAGACGAACCCGTCGCCCTTGCCGTACTTGGCGAGCAGCGCGTCGAGCTCGGCGAACTCGGTGTCGAGGGTGGTGACCAGCCCGGGGTTCCGCTCCATCACGATCGGCGTGAGGAGCTGGTAGACCTTGAACGCGCCGTTGACGTTGGCCTTGAAATCCCACAGGTCGGTGTGGGAGAACGCCTCCTCCTCGCCGGTCACCTTGCCGGTCGCCACCTCGTCCAGCAGTTCCTTGGCGCCGTTGGCCATGGAGCTGGCGGTGATCTCCGCGGTGGGCAGCCTCTTCTTCAGCGCGTCCAGGTCGGCCAGGAGCACGTCACCGTACTCGGCCTCCTTCTTGACCGTCTTCGGGGCCTCCCACAGTGCCTTCTCCAGGCGGTGCCAGCCGGTCCACTTCTGGCCGTCCTCCAGGTCGGCCTCGCGCAGGTCGACCTTGGGGTCGATGTCACCGAACGCCTCGGCCACCGGCTCGATCCGCTCCCAGCCGACCCGGCTCGGCGCGTAGAGGGCCTTGGCCTTCTTCACGTCGCCCTTCTTCACCGCGGCGACGAAGTCCTCGGTCTTGGCGATGGTGTCGTCGACCTGGGTCTCGACATAGGCGCGGTACTCGTCGACGGCGCGGGTGACACGAGGGTCGGTCTGGGCGGCGAGCTCACCGGAGACCGTGATCTCCTGACGGATGCCGTCGCCCTCGTGGTTGGGCTTGCAGGCGAGCTGGTACGTGCCCGCCGGCAGCTCCACGACCAGGTCCCCGCTGGCGCCGGGGGCGATGTTGGCGCGCTCGCCGACCACCGTCTTGTCGGCGCGGTAGAGGTAGAGCCAGGTCGGCTCCTTGCCGTCGTTCTTCAGCTTGAAGCCGACGACGCCGGCGGGCAGGGCGGTCTTGGCGGCGACGCACGTCGTGTCCGTCGCCGCGACGTCGACGGTCTCGGTCACCGCGCCGGTCGGAGCCGCCTGGGGGGCGACGGCGGCGCTGCCGCTGCCGCTCGCGGACCCACCGTCGGCTCCGTCGTCGGCCGAGCTGCAGGCGGTGATGGCGAGAGCGAGAACGCCGCAGGTGGCGAGTGCGCGGGTGGTGGGGGACATGAAGGCTCCTATATCGGTTAGGCGTCCCTAACTTAGCCTTCCCTTACTTCACAGCGTCAACCAGGGTGGCTTTCAGGAAGACGTGGTATGGGCTCCCGGCCCAAGGTTCCGTCCGGAGGTTCCGTGCGAAGGTTCCGCCCCGAGGTGCCGCGGAGGTTCCACCCGGAGGTTCCGCGGAGGTTCCACCCGGAGGTTCCGTGTGAAGGTTCCGCGGAGGTTCCACGGAGGTTCCACCCGGAGGTTCCGCCCGGACAAGCCGAAGGGCGACGACCCGGAACCCGGTCTGGTCGTCGCCCTTCGGCTCACCGGCGCGATGTCGCCCTTCGGCTCGCCGCCTCGGCGGAGGGGGTCCGCTCGGCTCGCCGCCTCAGTCGAGGTAGTCGCGGAGCATCTGTGCCCTGGTCGGGTGGCGGAGCTTGGCCAGGGTCTTGGACTCGATCTGCCGGATGCGTTCGCGGGTCACGCCGAACTCCCGGCCGACCTCCTCCAGGGTACGGGGATGCCCGTCTGCGAGCCCGAAGCGCAGCTGGATGATGCGCTGCTCGCGTTCCGACAACGTCGCAAGGATGTCGTCGAGCTGGTCCTGCAGCATGATGAAGGCCGCCGCCTCCATCGGCACGACCGCGTCGGCGTCCTCGATGAAGTCACCGAGGTCGGAGTCCTCCTCGCCGATCGGCGACTGGAGCGAGACCGGCTCCTGGGCGATCCGCTGGATCTCGATCACCCGCTCGATCGGCAGGTCCATCTCCAGCGCGATCTCCTCGGGCACGGGTTCGCGACCGAGATCCTGGTGGAGCTGCCGCTGGACCCGCACCAGCTTGTTGATCGTCTCGACCATGTGCACCGGAATGCGAATGGTACGCGCCTGGTCGGCGATGGCTCTGGTGATCGCCTGACGAATCCACCACGTGGCATAAGTGGAGAACTTGTAACCCTTGGTGTAGTCGAATTTCTCCACCGCGCGGATGAGCCCCAGGTTGCCCTCCTGAATGAGATCCAGGAACAGCATCCCCCGTCCCACATATCTTTTGGCGATCGACACGACCAGCCGCAGGTTGGCCTCGATCAGCCGTTGCTTGGCCCGCGCTCCCTGCCAGACGAGCTCCTTGAACTCCGGGAAGACCATGCGCGACGCGACGCCGGTCAGTTTGTCCTCGGCGAACAGTCCCGCCTCGATCGACTTGGCGAGCTCCACCTCCTCCTCGGCCGTGAGCAGCGGCACCCGGCCGATCTCCCGCAGGTAGATGCGGACGAGATCGCTGGTCGGGGCCCTCTTACCGACATCCTCCTCATCGGCGCGGGCGGGTTCCTCGTCCCCCTGGGGTTCGAGGACCTCCACTCCGTGCTCGGCGAGCATGCGCGCGACGCGTTCGAGCGCGTCGGACGGCAGCTCGGATCTGTCGAGAGCGGCGGCCACGTCGTCGACCGTGACGCTGCCGCGCTCCCTTCCCTTCGCAACGAGGTCGGCCACCTGGTCTACCGATGGCGGCCCACTTGGCAGCACCGATGCACCCACGAGGGACAGTCTGCTGTATTGGCACCGCTAAATGGCAGACCCATTTTTGTCACCCAAGGTAAGATCCCGATCATTATCGGATCGAGACCTTTTCGGGGTTTGGCGGAATCGAGCCGCGGATATCAAAGAGAATTACGCCGTCAGCTCCCGGCGGCGCGTTCCCGAAGGACGCGCCGCTGTTGTTCCAGCGCGACCAGCTCACCGAACAGGCGGTTGTACTCCTGCTGCTCCTCGACGGGATTGGTGCGCTGCATCCGCGACTTCAACTGCTCGATGGCCCGCGTCACCGAGATCATCTCCAGGGCCGCCAGCATGGCCGAGGCGTACCGCTCCTCGCTCGTCAGGTCGGCCCGGAGCTCCTCCACGGCGAACCGGGTGACCATGCCGCGCAGCGACTCGTCGGCCTCGGCGAGCAGGCGGTCGACCCACTCTCGCCCGCCCGGTCCGGCCGCGGCGGTGCCGCCGGCGTCGATGATCAGCCTGTGCAGCGCGACGTGCTCGGGGAGGGTGAACGCCTCCGCTCCGATCGCCTCGAAGCGCGCTCCGAGCAGCGCGGGACGCTGCACGGCCAGTCGCAGCACCTCGGCCTCGGTGCGGACGCCGGGATCGGTGAGGTCGGCGACCCGGCGCGGTCCGGCCGGGCGCTGCGGGCGTGCCGGCGCCGCCGTCGCGGAGATCTCCGCGATCCGGTCGACGACGAAGCGCTCGTTGTTGAAACCCAGCCAGCGGTCGAGGTCGACGGCGTACAGCTGGCGCAGGGACCGGTCCTTGATCCCGGCCACGATGGGCGCCGCCGCGTCGAGCGCGGAGAGCCGGCCCTCGTTGGTGCTGACGTCATAGCGGGAGATGACGCTGCGGATGGCGAACGCGAACAGCGGCTCCCGGCTGGCGACCAGGTCGCGCACGGCCGCCTCGCCGTGCTTGAGGCGCAGGTCACACGGGTCGAGACCGTCTTGCTGCACGGCCACGAAGGTCTGGGTGACGAACTTCTGCTCCTCGGCGAAGGCCCGCAACGCCGCCTTCTGGCCCGCCGCGTCGCCGTCGAACGTGAAGATCACCTCGCCGCGGGACCCCGACTGGTCGAGCAGCAGCCGGCGCAGCACCTTGATGTGCTCCTCGCCGAAGGCGGTGCCGCAGGTGGCCACGGCCGTCGGCACACCGGAGAGGTGGCAGGCCATCACGTCGGTGTAGCCCTCGACGATCACGGCCTGGGAACGCTTGGAGATCTCACGCTTGGCCAGGTCGACCCCGTAGAGCACCTCGCTCTTGCGGTACAGCGGACTTTCCGGGGTGTTCAGGTATTTCGGCCCGTCTTCGGCGTCGTTGAGCTTGCGGGCGCCGAATCCGATGACGTCGCCGGTGATGTCGCGGATGGGCCAGACCAGCCGGCCGCGGAAGCGGTCGATCGGGCCGCGACGGCCCTCCTTGGCCAGCCCGCCCTTGATCAGCTCGGCGGCGGTGAACCCCCGGGCCATCAGATGACGTGCGAGCGCCTCCCACTCGGCCGGGGCGTAACCCACACCGAAGCGTTCGGCGTCGACCCGTTCGAACCCGCGCTCGGACAGGAACCGGCGCCCGGGTGCGGCCTCGGCCGCCGACAGCTTCGCGGCGTAGAACTCCGCCGCCGCCCGGTGGGCCTCGATGAGGCGGCTGCGCTCGCCCTGCTCGCGGCCGGGGACGTAACCACCCTGCTCGTAGCGGAGCTGGATGCCGGCGCGGTTGGCCAGGCGCTCGACGGCCTCGGCGAACGACAGGTGCTCCAGGCGCCGGACGAAGGTGATGACGTCGCCGCCCTCACCGCAGCCGAAGCAGTACCAGTAACCCCGGGCGGGGGTGACGTTGAACGAGGGGCTCTTCTCGTCGTGGAAGGGGCACAGCCCCTTCAGGTTGCCGCCGCCCGCGTTGCGTAGCTGGATGTGCTCGCCCACGATGTCGGCGATCGGTGAGCGCTCTCGTACGAGCGCGATGTCCTCGTCACTGATCCGGCCTGCCACGCGGCGAGTCTAGCCCCGGCCTCCGACAGGTCGGGGCGGTACGACGGAGACGGACGTGACAGGAGGAACACCGACTTTCCCGAAGAGGTCATGACCAACCACCAGGTCGGTTACAAAGGTAAAGACGCATTCTCGATAATCTTATGCGGGTGGAGATCATGCGATCGGGGCATACAGCACGATTGGCCATCGTGACCGGTGCGGTGCTCGTCACCGCGGGCTGCGCGTCCCCGATCGGGGTGGCGGGCATCGGCACGCCGTCCCCGGGGCCGGACACAGGCGCGGCGGGTGTGGTGGACACGGCGGGCACAATGGGCACAGTGGGCACAGTGGGCACGGTCGCCGCGACGAGCCCGGCGACCTCCACCCCGGAGACCTCGGAGACCCCCACCGCGGAAACCTCGGAGACCCCCGCCCCGCCGACTGCGGTCGACCGGCCCAAGCCCGACCCGCCGGTGCGGGTCCCGCCGCCCAAGGTCTCCGACCACACCTACGTCTTCCCGGTGAAGGACTGCCGGGTCACCTACGAGCGCCGGCTGCTGGTGCTGCCCAAGACCACGATCTGGGCGGCCAAGGGCTGCTCGTTCGTCTCCCCGGTGGACGGCGTGGTCGACGAGGTCAATGTCAAGAACCGGTGGAAACCGTCCACCGACCGCGGAGCGGACCGCGAGGGCCGTTTCGTCACCGTCATCGGCGACGACGGCGTGCGCTACCTCGGCGGCCACCTGGACACCGTCGCCGAGGGCGTCCGGCCGGGCCTGAAGGTCAACGCGGGCCAGGTTCTCGGCCGGATCGGCAACTCGGGCAATGCCCGCTCCACCGCGAGCAACCTCTACTTCGCGATCTCCTGGAAGGCCGACCCGTCGCTGTGGTGGGTGCGCCGGGGCATGGTGGAGCCGTGGGACTACCTGGACGCCTGGCGGGAGGGCAACCCCACGTTCTCCCCGCGTGCCGCGATGCTGGCCGTGCGCAAGCGGACGGGGGCGGCGCCCGGGTGCGTGACCCTGTGCGCGTCCAAACCGCAGCCCACCCCCGGGCCCACCCGGAAACCCAAGCCGAAGCCGAGGCCGAGCCAGCCCGAGCAGATCCCGCTGAACGGGGGCGACTGACGGCCCGGCCGCACCGGCCTCTCCCGGGACCTCCGCACCGGAGCCGGACGGGCCGTCTCGGAGCGGCTGCCCCAGGCGGGTGAGCCGGCGTCCCGTCAGCCGGCGTCCCGTCAAGGACGTCGTGCCGGCGCCGAGGCGGCCGGCTCAGCGTCAGGGCACCGAGCCGACCGTCTCAGCGTCCCGAGAGCTCACGGTGCAGGGCGACGGCCGAGGTGTCGGTGAGCGAGGCGACCTGGTCGACGACCACCCGGAGCCGCTCGGCGTCGCCCGCGGCCCGGATGAAGGCGGAACGCAGCGCGGGCTCCAGGGTGCCGGGCGCGCCCAGCATGATCAGGTGAGCGAGGTCGTGGATCAGCTCACGCTGCCTGGCCTGGTTGGCGTGGTGGTCGTCCCTGGTCATCACGTAGTGGGCGGTGACGCCCTTGAGCAGCGCGCACTCCAGCCGGGCCGCCCGAGGCACGATCAGGTCGGCGCTGTGGCGACCGGCGGCGGTGCCGTACGCCTCCCGGGTGGCGAACTCCGCCGACCTGCAGAAACGGCCGATGAGCGCGCTGGTGAGCCCCTTGATCGCGGCGAGTCCGGCGAGGGAGCGGTCGAAGTGGCGGGGCCACAGCGGCTGCGCGACCAGGCGTCCGAACAGCTCCTCCAGCTCTCCGGGGTCGGCGTCGGGCGCGTACCAGTCACGGGTGACGGCGCAGATCTCGCGGCGCTCCGCCGGGTCGCGCAGCGCCTCCAGTTCGGCCCTGCCCGAGTGGAGGGCGTCCTCCAGGTCGTGCACCGAGTAGGCGACGTCGTCGGCCCAGTCCATGATCTGCGCCTCAAAACTGACCCGCCCCGCCGGCGCGTCCTCCCTGATCCATTCGAAGACCGGAAGATCGTCGGCGTAGACGCAGTACTTGGGACCGCGCTCCCGGGTCCACGGGTATTTGACGGCGGCGTCCAGCGACGCGCGGGTGAGGTTGAGCCCGGCACTGCGGCCGTCCTCGGTGAGGACCTTCACCTCCAGCCGGGTCAGCAGGCGCAGGCTCTGCGCGTTGCCCTCGAAGCCGCCGCACCCGGCGGCCAGCTCGTTGAGCGCGGCCTCCCCGTTGTGCCCGAACGGCGGGTGGCCGAGGTCGTGGGCCAGGCAGGCGGTCTCCACCAGGTCGGGGTCGCGGCCGAGGGCCTCGCCCATCTCCCGGCCGATCTGCGCGCACTCCAGGGAGTGGGTCAGTCTCGTGCGGGCGACGTGGTGACCGCTGCCCAAGGTCTCCCCCGGGCCGACGACCTGGGTCTTGGCCGCGAGCCGCCGCAGCCCCGCGCTGTGCAGCACCCTGGCCCGGTCACGCCCGAACGGGCTCCTGCGCGGGTTGCCGGGTGGTTCCGGCACCCATCTGGCCTGATCACGCTCGTCGTAGCCATGCATAAGTGCCCTGATTTTATCCGCGATGCCGGTGATCATTCCGAACGGTGGGAAAACACCTGTTGACCAGCACAAGCCCTGCGCGGGGGTGGCGACCGGCCTCACCGGCGCGTGCCCTCCGCCGGATCGGCGGTCCGCGCAGGGTACGGCCCCGGTGCCCTGCGCGGGGGAGGCGCCCCGAAAAGAACGCGGGCCCCGGTTCCGGACGCGCCGGGAGACCGGGGCCCCGCGACGGGACAGAAGAGATCAGCGGGTGTCGGAGCCCGCGCAGACCAGAGCCGCGCGGGCGGCCTCCAGACGCGCGACCGGGATGCGGAACGGCGAGCAGGACACGTAGTCCAGGCCGACCTGGTGGCAGAAGTGGACCGAGGCCGGGTCGCCGCCGTGTTCGCCGCAGATGCCGAGCTTCAGGTCGGGGCGGGTCCTGCGACCCTCCTCCGCGGCGAGGGCGACGAGCCTGCCGACGCCGTCACGGTCGAGGGTCTCGAACGGGGAGACGCCGAAGACGCCCAGCTCCAGATACTTGGAGAAGAACGCCGCCTCGACGTCGTCGCGGGAGAAGCCCCACGTCATCTGGGTGAGGTCGTTGGTGCCGAAGGAGAAGAACTCGGCGGCCTCGGCGATCTGCCCGGCGGTCAGCGCCGCGCGCGGCACCTCGATCATCGTCCCGACCAGCGCCTCGACTCCGGCCTCGGCGAGGATCCGCCGTGCCTCGTCCCTGACGTGCTCCAGCTCCTGGACCGCGCCGACGAGCGGGATCATGATCTCCGCGCGGGCGCCCGGCACGGCCGCGGCCGCGTCGGCGATCGCCCGCACCTGCATGGCGAACAGGCCGGGGATGACCAGGCCGAGCCGCACGCCGCGCAGGCCCAGCATGGGGTTCTGCTCGTGGAGCCGCTTGACCGCGGCCAGCAGCCTGCGGTCCTTCTCCTCGGCCGCGTCGCCGGCGAGGGCGACCTTCACCGCCAGCTCGGTGTAGTCGGGCAGGAACTCGTGGAGCGGCGGGTCGATCAGGCGGATCGTGACGGGCAGGCCCGCCATCGCCTGGAAGATCTCGGTGAAGTCGGCCCGCTGGAGCGGTTCCAGCGCGGCGAGCGCGCGCTCGCGCTCCTCGTCGGAGGACGCCAGGACCAGGTCCTCGACGAGCTGCCTGCGCTCTCCGAGGAACATGTGCTCGGTCCGGCAGAGTCCGATGCCCTGGGCACCGAACCTGCGGGCCCGCGCGGCGTCCTCGGCGTTGTCGGCGTTGGCGCGCACCTGCAGCCGGCGGCGGGCGTCGGCGTGGGACATGATGCGGTCGACGGCGCGGACGAGCTCGTCGTCGAGGTCGCCCGTGCCCTCGAAGTACTCCACCACCGGTGAGGGGACCACGGGCACCTCGCCCAGGTAGACCAGCCCGCTGGAGCCGTCGATGGAGATGACGTCTCCCTCGGAGACCACGACGCCGCCGGGCGCGGTGAACCTGCGTTCCCTGGTGGAGACCTCAAGCTCCTCGGCGCCGCACACGCAGGTCTTGCCCATGCCTCTGGCGACCACCGCGGCGTGCGACGTCTTGCCGCCGCGGCTGGTCAGGACGCCCTGGGCGGCGATCATCCCGGCGAGGTCGTCGGGGTTGGTCTCGCGGCGTACCAGGATGACGGCCTCCCCCCGCCCGGCCAGCTCGACGGCCCGCTCGGTGCAGAAGACGGCCTTTCCGACGGCCGCCCCGGGCGAGGCGTTCATCCCCTTGGCGATCACCGTGCCGCCGGTGTCCTTGGCGAAGCGGGGGAACATGAGCTGGGCGAGCTGGTCGCCGGAGACCCGGGTCACCGCCTCGTCGAGGTCGATCACGCCCTGGTCGACGAGCTGGACCGCGATGCGGAACGCGGCGCCCGCGGTGCGCTTGCCCACGCGGGTCTGGAGCATCCAGAGCTTGCCGCGCTCGACGGTGAACTCGATGTCGCACAGGTCCCGGTAGTGGTTCTCCAGGGTGTCCATGATGCGCAGCAGCTCGTCGTAGACGGGCTTGTCGATGCCCTCCAGCTCCTGCAGCGACATGGTGTTGCGGATGCCCGCGACCACGTCCTCGCCCTGCGCGTTCTGCAGGTAGTCGCCGTACACGCCCTGGTGGCCGGTGCCCGGGTCGCGGGTGAAGGCCACCCCGGTGCCGGAGTCCATGCCGCAGTTGCCGAAGACCATGGAGCAGACGTTGACCGCCGTGCCCAGGTCGGCGGGGATGCGCTCCTGGCGGCGGTAGAGGACGGCCCGCGGGGCGTTCCAGGACTCGAAGACGGCCCGGACCGCCATGTTCATCTGCCGGTGGGGGTCGGCGGGGAAGTCCTCGCCGGTCTGCGCGCGGACGATGTCCTTGTAGGTGGCGACCAGGCGCTGGAAGTCGGCCGCCTGGAGGTCGAGGTCGGCGCGGCCGTCCTTGAGCTCCTCCAGGGCGTCGTCGAACAGCTCGCCGTCGATGCCCTGCACGGTCTTGCCGAACATCTGGATGAGACGACGGTAGGAGTCCCAGGCGAAGCGCTCGTTGCCGCCCGCCTGCTTGGCCAGTCCGCGTACGGAGTCGTCGTTGAGGCCGATGTTGAGGACGGTCTCCATCATGCCCGGCATCGAGAAGGCCGCTCCGGAGCGCACGCTCACCAGGAGCGGGTCGTCAGCCTGGCCCAGCCGGCGGCCCATCCGGGCCTCCAGCGCGGCCAGATGCTCGGAGATCTCCTCCTCCAGGCCGTCGGGGAAGGCGGCGTCCGCCAGGAAGCTGCGGCACGCGTCGGTGGTGATGGTGAAGCCGGGGGGCACCGGCAGTCCGAGATTGGTCATCTCGGCGAGGTTCGCCCCCTTACCGCCGAGCAGATCTTTGAGATCTTTGTTGCCCTCGGTGAAGTCGTAAACGTACTTGGGCACGGTTGCTCCTTCTGCGACTTCAAGCGACGTCTGGTTCCGCCTCTCTCGGACTCTACCGATAAAGAAGATACCGAAACGGCACACACCGATGGACATCGCATCTTCGCAGCTCAGAGCCTACATACCGGTCTAATCCACTTCAAATAACCGTCAAATCCGCAACCATATCCATCAGACGAAAAATTGGTTTATACCAATTGGTATAAACCAATTGTCTCAGCATTCAAACACGTTCACGGAAGGTTCAGCGCTCGTCCGGGGCCGCGCACCGCCCGCCGGATCCGGCCTCCGGCGCGGATGGACGGGGCCTCCGGAGCGGGCGGGCAGAAGGCTTCCGCGCAGGCGGACGGGGCTTCCAGCGCGGGCGGGCAGAAGGCTTCCGCGCAGGCGGACAGCGGAGAAGGGGGCAGGAGGACCAGAAGGACAGGGAGAACGGGGGGGCGAAGACGACGGCCGGCGGCCCCGTGACAGGGGCCACCGGCCGTCGCAAGCCGGGCCGAACCGCGTCCGCCCGGCGGCTCGTGGTGAGCCGCCGGGCGGATACGGTCGGATCGGGTTACCGGGCGGGCCGGCCGGGGCCGGTCGCCGTCGGGTCAGTCGTTGAGGTGCTGGCGCAGGTAGGACTCGACCTGGTCGAGGGCGACGCGCTGCTGGGCCATCGAGTCGCGCTCACGGATGGTCACCGCCTGGTCGTCGAGGGTGTCGAAGTCGACGGTAACGCAGAACGGCGTGCCGATCTCGTCCTGGCGGCGGTAGCGACGGCCGATCGCACCCGCGTCGTCGAACTCGACGTTCCACCGGCGGCGGAGCCGCGCGGCCAGGTCCTTGGCCTTCGGCGACAGGTCGGCGTTGCGCGACAGCGGCAGCACTGCGACCTTGACCGGCGCGAGGCGGTGGTCGAGGCGCATCACGGTGCGCTTCTCCATGACACCCTTGGCGTTGGGCGCCTCGTCCTCGGTGTAGGCGTCGAGCAGGAAGGTGAGGGTGGCCCGGTCGACACCGGCGGCCGGCTCGATCACGTACGGGACGTAGCGCTCACCGGTGTCCTGCTCGAAGAAGCTCAGGTCGGTGCCGGACGCCTTGCCGTGCGCGGTCAGGTCGTAGTCGGTGCGGTTGGCGACGCCCTCCAGCTCGCCCCACTCGCTGCCGGTGAAGTTGAAGCGGTACTCGATGTCGACGGTCCGCTTGGAGTAGTGGGACAGCTTCTCCTGCGGGTGCTCGTAGATGCGCAGGTTGTCCTTGTTGATGCCCAGGTCCGTGTACCAGCGGAAACGCTCGTCGATCCAGTACTGGTGCCACTCCTCGTCGGTGCCCGGCTTGACGAAGAACTCCATCTCCATCTGCTCGAACTCGCGGGTGCGGAAGATGAAGTTGCCCGGGGTGATCTCGTTCCGGAACGACTTGCCGATCTGGCCGATACCGAAGGGGATCTTCCGGCGCGCCGACTGCTGGACGTTGAGGTAGTTGATGAAGATGCCCTGGGCGGTCTCCGGCCGCAGGTAGGCCAGGCCCGATTCGTCCTCGACCGCGCCGAGGTAGGTCTTGAGCAGGCCGCTGAACTGCCTGGGCTCGGTGAAGGCGCCCTTGGTGCCGCAGTTGGGGCAGGTGATGTCGGCCAGGCCGCCCGCGGGGGGCTTGCCGTGCTTGTCGGCGTACGCCTCCTCGAGGTGGTCGGCGCGGAAGCGCTTGTGGCACGACTGGCATTCGGTCAGCGGGTCGGTGAAGGTCTCCACGTGGCCGCTGGCCTGCCACACCTCACGGGCGAGGATGACGCAGGAGTCGAGGCCGACCACGTCGTCGCGGCCCTGCACGACGGCCTTCCACCACTGGCGCTTGACGTTGTTCTTGAGCTCGACGCCCAGTGGACCGTAGTCCCACGAGGCGCGCAGGCCGCCGTAGATCTCGCTGGAGGGGTACACGAGCCCGCGTCGCTTGGCGAGGCTGACGATGGTGTCCATGATGTCCGTACGGCGTGCCATGAAAGGGAATCTCCATCCGGCTGGAGGTCGGCGAGGAATTGACTGGGCATCCAGCTTAGGGGAGTCGGGAGGGCGGGACATGCCCATAAACCATGATGGGGGCCTCGACCCGGCAAAGCTTGCCCGGCGGCTCAGGGACGGTCGACGTCCTCGAACGCGCTCGGCTCGTTGACCATCAGCGTCATCAGCGGATACATGACCATCCGGGCCGCGCTCAGTGCCCTGCGGTAGAACCCCGCGCCGTCCCACTCGCTGACCAGCGCCCACAGCTCCGGCTCGTCCACCGACCTCGACACCCGGCCGCGTACGAACCCCGGCTGCCCGGCGAACGCGTCGACGATCTCGTACGCCCGGGCCGTGAACTCCTCGGTGCGGTCCTGCGGCACGGAGTAGCGGATGAGAGCAAGCATCCGCCCAGCATGCCAGAGCCCGCCCGGCGGGTTAGGCTCGGACCGTGGCCGACAAGCGCGGGGAGCGCCCCGCACACCCGCTGGCACAGAGCCGTCCCCGGCAGGACGGCCGTCCCCGGCAGGGCCGGCGTCCGCTGCCGCCGGGCGAGCAGTTCTTCACGCCGGGTGCGACCGGGCTGCGGCGGAAGATCGAGCTGCGCAGCGCGGCCCCGCTCGTCTTCCTGTTCCAGCTGCCCCGGTGGATCGCCCCGGCGGTGCTGGTGGCGCTCATGCTGGCGGCCTTCGCGGTGTCGTCCTTCTGGGGCGGCCTCGCGGTGCTACCGGTGATCGCGTTCGTGAGCTGGCTGGCCTACATGTCGTGGCCGTCGCTGGGCACCGGCGGGCGGATCATGCGTGTCGCCCTGCTGACCTTCCTGATCCTGGTGGCCGCCGACCGTTTCGGCGCCTTCTGACCCTTCCTCGGGGTACCGCCTCTCCGTGGTGCCGCGCTCACACCCTGCTCGCCTCCGCCGACGCCTCGCCTGCGTCTCCTGCACACCCACCCCGTATCCCGTCCCCGCCCGCCCCGGGTGCGACATCGGCCGAGTCTGATTCGGACAAAGGTGATGGGTTGCGATTTTGACAACCATTTTCATTTACCCGCATACTGGTCGGCATGATGTCCGAGTCATCCCGACGTATCCGCATGCGTACCGCAGGCGTGTTCGCCGTCACCGCTGTCCTCACCGCCACCGCCGCCTGCGGCACCGACTCGGGTGCCGCGCAGGGCGGTGGCTCGCCGGGAGGGTCGGCGGCGCCCGGGAAGACCGGCGTCACCGCGGCGATGTATCCGCTGCAGTGGCTCACCGAGCGGGTGGGCGGCCCTGACGTGGCCGTCACCGGCCTGACCGAGCCCGGAGTCGAGCCGCACGACCTGGAGCTGACCCCGGTCCAGGTGGCCGGGCTGGAGAAGACCAGGCTCATCGTCTACATCAAGGGTGTCCAGCCCGCCGTGGACGAGGCGGTCGAACAGCACGCCGCCGACCGGGGCTTCGACGCCGCCACCGCGGTCACCACCCTCCCGGCGTCCGAGGAGGGGCACGACGAGCACGGCGCCGAGGAGGCGGCCCACGAGGGCGAGGAGGAGCACGGGCACGAGGGTGAGGAGGAGCACACGCACGACGTGGACTACGACCCCCACATCTGGCTCGACCCGGCCCGCTTCGCGACGGTCGCCACCCAGCTGGGCGAGAAGCTCGCCGCCGCCGACCCCGCGCACGCGCAGGGCTACAAGGACCGCGCCGCCGCGACCGCGGCCGAGCTGAACACCCTCGACGGCGAACTGGCCAAGGGGCTGGGCACGTGCGCCTCGGACGCGATCGTCACCAGCCACGCCGCGTTCGGCTACCTCGCGAACCGCTACAAGCTCCACCAGATCGGCATCAGCGGCATCGACCCGGACGCCGAGCCTTCCCCCGCCCGTCTCGCGGAGGTGGCGAAAATCGCCAAGGAGGAGAAAGTAACTACGATTTTCACCGAGACACTCGTCAGCCCCAAGGTCGCCGAGGTTCTCGCCCAGGAGGTCGGTGCCAAGACCGCGGTCCTCGACCCGGTCGAAAGCAAGCCGGCGAACGGCGACTACCTGTCCGCCATGCGCCAGAACCTCACCGCACTCAAGGCGGCGCTCAGCTGCTCGTAAAGGCCATCTGTGACATCCACCCAGACTGTTTTCACCATGAACGGCGGCCAGGTCCACCTGGACCGCCGTCCGGTGCTTCGTGGGATCGACCTGACCATCCGGCCCGGTGAGGCCGTGGCCGTGCTCGGTGCGAACGGGTCGGGCAAGTCCACCCTCATCCGCGCGCTGCTCGGCCTGGTCCCGCTGTCCGGCGGCGGCACCTTCCTGTACGGGACTCCCCCGGCCCGGTTCCGCGAGTGGTGGCGGATCGGCTACGTGCCGCAACGGCTGTCGGTGGGCGGCGGCGTGCCGACCACGATCCGGGAGGTCGTCGCCTCCGGCCGGATCGCCCGGCAGCGGCGGCTGCGGCCGACCGGCGCCGCCGACCGCGAGGCGACCTCGCGCGCGCTGGAGACCGTCGGCCTGGCCCACCGCGCCTCCGACCCGGTCCAGGCCCTGTCCGGCGGGCAGCAGCAGCGGGTGCTCATCGCCCGTGCCCTCGCCGGGGAACCCGACACCTTCGTCATGGACGAGCCCACGGCGGGCGTCGACGCCGCGAGCCAGCAACTGCTCGCCGACACCCTCACCTCGCTGGTCGAGCAGGGCAAGACGGTCCTGCTGGTCGCCCACGAGCTCGGCCCGCTGGAGCCTCTGATCACCCGCGCCGTGGTCCTGCGGGACGGCTGCGTCTGTCACGACGGCCCGCCGCCGCACGCGGTCGGCACGCACGCGCTGCCCGGCCACGACCACGTCCACCCGCACGCCGAGGAGAAGCCGGCGAGCCCGCTCGACTGGAGGCCCGCGTCATGATCGAGCTCCTGCGGTTCGACTTCATGCAGCGGGCACTGATCGCCGCGCTTCTGGTCGGCCTGGCGGCCCCCGCCATCGGCACCTTCATCGTGCAGCGCCGCCTGGCCCTGCTGGGTGACGGCATCGGGCACGTCGCGCTGACCGGGGTGGCGCTCGGCTTCCTGACCGGCACCGCCCCGGTGCTGACCGCGGTGGCGGTCTCGGTGCTCGGCGCCGTGGCGATCGAGCTGGTCCGCGCGCGGGGCAGGACCAGCGGCGACGTCGCGCTCGCGCTGTTGTTCTACGGCGGCATCGCCGGAGGGGTGCTGCTCATCTCGCTGGCCCCCGGCGGCAGCAACGCCACCCTGATGTCGTACCTGTTCGGCTCGATCAGCAGCGTCACCGTCGAGGACGTGTGGGTGATCGGGCTGCTGGCGGTCGCGGTGCTCGGGGTGGTGGCCGTGTTCGGCCGGGAGCTCTACGTGCTCTGCCAGGACGAGGAGGTCGCCCGGGCCAGCGGCCTGCCGGTGCGCCTGCTCAGCCTGATGATCGCCGTCACCGCCGCGCTGACCGTGGTCATCGCCATGCGCGTGGTGGGGCTGCTGCTCGTCAGTGCCCTGATGGTGGTGCCGGTGGCGACGAGCCAGCAGCTCACCCGGGGGTTCAGGAGCACCATGCTGCTCTCCATGGTCTTCGGGATGATCGCCACGGTCGGCGGCCTGACCTCCTCCTTCTACGTGGAGGTGCCTCCGGGTGCGATCATCGTGATCGTCGCCCTGGCGGGGTTCGTCCTCGCCCTCGGGCTCGGTAGATTCGTACGCCGAAGCCGACCTCAGGAGTCCACCAATGAGCAACAGACGTGATGCCGTCCACGCGGTCCTCCAGCAGAGCGAGGGCTTCCGCAGCGCGCAGGACGTCTACGCGGAGATGCGCGCGGAAGGCGCCAAGATCGGACTGACCACCGTCTACCGGGCGCTCCAGGCGCTGGCCGAGACCGGACGGGTCGACACGCTGCGGACCGACGACGGGGAGTCGGTCTACCGGGCGTGCGCCAGCGGTCATCACCACCACCATCTGGTCTGCCGCAAGTGCGGGCGGACGGTGGAGGTGGCCGGGCCGGCGGTGGAGCGCTGGGCCGAGGCGGTCGGCACGGAGCACGGCTTCACCGAGATCACCCACACGGTCGAGGTGTTCGGCACCTGCGCCGGCTGCTCCACCACCGCCGAGCCGTCCGGGTCGCCGGGCGCGGCCGGCGCCGCGGGCTCCGCCTGATCCGGGGCGGGTGCGGGAGGAGTGACCCCCGGCCGACGCGGGCGGAAGGGGCTCCTCCTGCCGCGACGAGCGGCTACGGCATGACCGTAACAGCGAGATTGAGCGGATAAAAGCAAATAAAGGCGACTTGTCATGTTCCGCAAGTGCGGAGATGCGACGATGCGCACGTGTGGAAGAGCCCGACCGGTCCACGGGAGAGATACGCTTCCGACACGGTGATACGCCGTACGCGCCCCCACGCGAGAACTCTTCGACAGGAGTCAACATGCCATTCGGACATGACATGGTGCACTCACTCGCCACTGTGGTCGACCTGATCAACACCTCGCCGTCCACCGGGGGCGAAGACACCCTGACCGACCTGCGACAGCTCGGCGCGTTCGTCGAACGGCACCACGTCAGCGGCGTCGAGGTGCTGGGCGAGACCGACCTGACCCAGATCCGGACCCTGCGCGAGGCGTTCCACAAGGTCTTCACCGCCCCCGACCAGGCCACCGCGGTCATCCGGCTCAACACCCTGCTGAGCAGCACCCGCATCACACCCCGGCTGACCGAGCACGACGGTCACCCCCTGCACGTCCACTACTTCGCCCCGGGCGCCTCGCTCCACGAGCACCTGGCCGCCGACCTCGGGGTCGCCCTCGCCCATCTGCTCGTCGAGGGCGAGTGGGGACGCCTGCGCACCTGTTCGGCCCCCGACTGCGGGCACGTCTTCGTGGACGAGTCGCGCAACCGCTCCCGCGTGTACTGCGACAGCCGCACCTGCGGAAACCGCATGCACGTGGCCGCCTACCGGGCCCGCCGCCGCGCCTGACGGACCGGCGGCGAGGCTCCGACAGTTGAACGGTAGGCCGAGACCGGTCCTGGCCCGCAGTCGTGTCCGAGCCGCCTACGCGCGGGCGGCTGCGCCAGGCGCGGCGTCCGCCGCTGTGGTCGGCACTGTGGTCGGCACTGTGTCCCGGGCGGCGCTCGGCACGGCGTTCGGTACGGCGCCGCCGTACCTGCGGTCGCGCCTGGCGTAGATCTCGCACGCCTCCCACAGGTCGCGGCGGTCGAAGTCGGGCCAGAGCCGGTTGAGGAAGACCATCTCGGCGTAGGCCGTCTGCCAGATCAGGAAGTTGGAGACGCGCTGCTCCCCCGAGGAGCGCACGAACAGGTCGACGTCGGGGATCTGCGGCTCGTCGAGGTAGCGGGCGAAGGTCTCCTCCTTCACCCGGCCGGGCTTGACCCGTCCCTCGGCGATGTCCTGGGCCAGGCGCAGCGCGGCGTCGACGATCTCGGCACGGCCGCCGTAGTTGACGCAGAACTGCAGCGTCAGCGTGGAGTTGCCCTCGGTCATCCGCTCGGCGTCCTGCAGCTCCTGGATGACGCTCTTCCAGAGCCGGCCGGGGCGGCCGGCCCAGCGGACGCGCACCCCCATCGCGTGGAGCTGGTCCCTGCGGCGGCGGATGACGTCGCGGTTGAAGCCCATCAGGAAGCGGACCTCGTCCGGGGAGCGCTTCCAGTTCTCGGTGGAGAAGGCGTAGGCCGACAGGTAGGGGATGCCCAGCTCGATCGCACCCTCGATCACGTCGAACAGCGACGCCTCGCCCGCCTTGTGGCCTTCGGTGCGGGGCAGGCCCCGCTGCTTGGCCCACCGGCCGTTGCCGTCCATCACGATCGCGACGTGCCGGGGCACGAGGCCGCGGGGGATGGGGGGCGGGGTGGCGCCCGAGGGGTGGGGGGCGGGTGGGCGGACGTTCACGTGGCGAGCTCCCTTTCTACGTGTCGGAGAGAGCGTATGCCGTGTTCGAGGTGCCACTGGAGATAGGCGGCCACCAGACCGCTGCACTCGGCGCGGTGCCGGGCCGCGGAGGCGTCCGCGGTGGCCCAGTCGCCCTTCAGCAGCGCCGTCATCAGGGCCAGGGTCTCCCCCTCCGGCACGGCGGCCCCCGCCGGGCGGCAGGCTCCGCAGACCACGCCGCCGGCCACGATGGCGAAGGCCCGCACCGCGGGCGTCCGGCAGCGGGCACAGGTCTCCAGGGCCGGGGCGTATCCGGCGACGGCGAGGGAGCGCAGGAAGAACGCGTCCAGGACGAGCCTGGGCTCGTGTTCCCCCGAGCCCAGCGTGCGCAGGCCGCCGACCAGCAGCAGGAACTGGCGGAGCGCGGGCTCCTTCTCCCCCATGACCAGCCTGTCGGCGGTCTCCAGCATCGCGACGCCCGCCGTGTAGCGCGGGTAGTCGGCCACCAGCGACTCGCCGTAGGGGCGGATGGTCTCGGCCTGGGTGATCACATCGAGGGTGCGGCCGGTGTGGAGCTGGACGTCGACGTGGGTGAACGGTTCGAGGCGTGCGCCGAATCGTGATGTCGTACGCCTGACGCCCTTGGCGACGCCCCGGATCTTGCCCGTGCGCCGGGTCAGGACGGTGACGATCCGATCGGCTTCGCCCAGCTTGTGGGTGCGCAGCACGATGCCGTCGTCCCGGTACAGACTCACCCGCCCAGTCTAGTGGGACGGCCCGCGTGGCATCGGTGGAATCATGATCAAGCGACACGGATGGATCACCGGTGCGTGTTGTTCACCCAAAACTCACTAAACTTTGGCTCCTGGCGAAATCCCGCCCGCGTTCTACCGCCTCACGCCCGTCTCCGCTCGAAAGGGTGCCATGCCCCGCGTGGTCCTGCTGGGCTCATCGCCCAGCCCTGATATCGCTCCCGGCCAGGTGGCGCCGCCCGCCGCGCTGACCCTGCCCGCGCTTCCCGGCTGTCCCACGGTGATCGGCAAGCTGCACGGCCAGATCGCCTCGATCGATCCGTCACCGGTGACGATCGTCCGTTCCGGTGACGCCACGTTCTACCGGGGACTTCCCGGCCAGCTCGTCACGACCTCCGACCTGGCCGGCGATCTGCGCGCCGTGGCGGACGCGATCGAGCACTCCACGGAGAACCTGCTCTTCCTGCCGACGAACTCCCTGATCCACGACGAGCTGATCTACCAGATCACCAAGTCGAAGCGCGGAGCGCTCGCGCTCATCACCAAGGAGCCCCGCGAGGAGGACGAGAACGGCGACACCGTCGTCGCCGACGTCCCGATCGACGAGGCGCTGCCGGAGATCGGCGACCGCCGGCTGGAGGGCCTGCCGGTCCGGGTGCGGGCCCGCAAGTCCCGTGTCATCTCCGTGGGTTCGGCCTTCCACGCCGTGACCCGGCCCAACTCCGTCATCCTCGGCCCGCTGCACCTGCACCACAAGCACGCGGCCACCCTGGCCGACGCCTGCCGCGAACTGGCGGACATGGCCCACCTGCTGGGCCCCGACGACGACCTGGTCCAGCTCCTGGTGCTCTGCCTGGTGCGCCGGGGCGTCTCGGTCGGCGTCCGGGGCCGCCGCGACCTGTTCTTCCGCCGGATCTCCGACCCGGTGCAGGCCGCCGAGGCGGTCGCCGAGATGTCCACGTTCAACGAGGACCGCGCGCGGCTGAACAACGCGGTCAAGGGCGCCGACGGTTTCTTCACGACGTACTTCGTCAGCACCTACTCCCGGTTCATCGCCCGCTGGGCGGCCAGGCGGGGGTTGACGCCCAACCAGGTCACGCTGATCTCGATCGCCCTCGGTGTGGCGGCGGCGCTGTGCTTCGCCACCGGCCAGCGGGCCGGGATGATCGCCGGTGGCGTGCTGATCTACTTCGCGTTCGTGTTCGACTGCGTGGACGGCCAGGTCGCCCGGTACGCCCGCAAGTTCGGTGTGCTCGGCGCCTGGCTGGACGCCACCTTCGACCGTTTCAAGGAGTACGTGGTCTTCGCCGGCCTGGCGGTCGGCGCCGCGGTCTCCGGTGTGGGCGACGTCTGGGTCCTGGCGCTGATCGCGCTCTCCGTGCAGTCCATCAGGCACCTGCTCGACTTCGCCTACGGTGCCGCGAACCGGCGCAAGCCTCCGTCGCCGCTGCCCTCGGTGCCGCTGTCGGTCAGCCCCGACACCGGCCTGCGCCAGGCGCTGGAGGAGCGCAAGATGGCCCGCAACACCGGCGGCATCCGCAGCCTGCTGAAGATGTGGGGCAAGGCCGGCAAGTACCGCACCGTCCACTGGGCCCGCAAGATGATCGTGTTCCCGATCGGTGAGCGTTTCGCCGCGATCGCGATCGTCAGCGCTCTGTTCGACGCCAGGGTCACCTTCCTGGTCCTGATCACCTGGGGCGCCGTCGGCGCCGTCTACTCGCTCACCGGCCGCCTGATGAGGTCCCTCGCATGATCACCCAGCCGCAGACCACCCCGCCCGTCCCGGATCCGTACGAGGAGCGGCTGCGCGTGCAGACCGCGCGCCTGCTGGCCTACCGCGACGACGGCCCGCTGGTGATGGCGCTGCGCGGCAAGCTCGGGCCAGGGCTGCCGCCGGTGCCGGCCGCGCTCGCCGCGCTGCTGGCGATCGTCGCGATCGCGGCGGCCGGGATCCTCACGAACGGGCCGGTCCTGCTCGTCCCGGTGCTGGTCATGGTCGTGCTGGTGCTGCCCACCGCCCCCCGTTCGCACCTGGGCAAGCTCGACTGGCTGGTGCCGCCGCTCATCCGCGGCACCGAGTTCCTCACCATCATCCTGGTCGGCCTGGCCGCCGACGCCCCCCGGTGGCTGCTGTTCGTGTTGCTCTACGTGATCGGTTACCACACCTACGACACGGTCTACCGGACGCGCCAGAGCATCTGGCCGGCTCCCTGGGTGTTCCAGGCGGGCCTGGGCTGGGAGCTCCGGCTGCTGCTGATCGGAGCCGGTGCCGCGCTGGGCGTGCTGACCTGGGTGCTGGCCGCGCTCACCCTCTACCTCGGTGTGCTGTTCGCCGTCGAGAGCGTGACGAGCTGGGTGCGCCTGGACAAGGAGTCGGCGCTCGCCCAGGCCGGCGACGACCTGGAGGCGTCCCCCGAGGAGGCGCAGGAGCAGGCCGTCGGCGAGGACCAGCCCACCTGATCCGGGCCACCCCGACCACCCGGGCCCCGGCGTTCCGGGGCACCCCGCCCGCCCGCGAGCGCTTACCGGCGCTCCGGGGCGGGCACCACAGGGCCGCGACGACCGTCGCGGCCCTTTCCGTGTGTTACAAAGCAGCGTGGAACTGGACCGGCTGGATCGTGACATCATCAAGGCGCTCGTCGAGGACGCCCGCGCGACGTACGCGGAGATCGGGCACCGGGTGGGCCTGTCGGCGTCGGCGGTGAAGCGCCGCGTCGACCGGTTGCGCGAGACGGGGGCGATCACCGGGTTCACCGCCCGGGTGGAACCCGCCGCGCTCGGCTGGACCACCGAGGCGTACGTGGAGTTGTTCTGCGCGGGCAAGACCTCTCCTGCGGAGATCGGCGTGGCCGTCGGCCGCCATCCCGAGGTGGTCTCCGCGTGCACCATCACCGGGGAGGCCGACGCGCTGCTGCACATCCGGGCCACCGACGTGCGGCACGTGGAGCGGGTCATCGAGCGCATCGCCGCCGAGCCGTTCGTGGTGCGCACCAAGAGTTCCATCGTGCTCTCCCGGCTGATCGAGGCGCCGCTGGTGACCTCGCGGCACGAGCCTTTCATCGGCCCGCACAACGAATCCGCGTTCATCCTCTGAAAGACGCAAAAGACCTGCGCAGTCACGCAAGATCAGGCTCTTGGCCTGCGGGAATGCCGTTCCTAGGCTGTGGTGGCCGCCACCGGTACGCCGATGGCGGCCACCTCCACGCCATCATCACGACGTATCTCTGCGGGGTTATCCATGACGAGGCATTACCTGATGTGCCGGCCTGACCACTTCGCGGTCGAGTACGCGATCAACCCCTGGATGGACCCCGAGGCCGGTGCCGACCGCGAGGCGGCGGTCCGGCAGTGGGAGACCCTCAAGCGGACCTACGAGGAGCTGGGGCACCGGGTCAGCCTCATCGACCCGCTGGAGGGCCTGCCCGACATGGTCTTCGCCGCGAACGGCGCGCTGGTCGTCGGCGGCCGGGTGTACGGGGCTCGGTTCACCCATCCGCAGCGCGCCGCCGAGGGACCGGCGTACCTGGAGTGGTTCACCTCCAACGGCTACGACCGGGCCCTGGAGGCCACCTTCACCAACGAGGGCGAGGGCGACTTCCTCACCCTCGACCGCCTGATCCTGGCCGGGACCGGTTTCCGTACCGACGTCACCGCGCACCGGGAGGCCCAGGAGTTCCTCGGCCGGGCCGTGGTGACGCTGCACCTGGTGGACCCGCGTTTCTACCACCTGGACACCGCACTCTTCCCGCTAAACGGACATAACGTGGCATACTTCCCGGGAGCCTTCTCTCCGAGCAGCCAGGAGGTGTTGCGAAACCTCTTCCCCGATGCCGTGATCGCGAGTGAGGACGACGCGGCCGTGCTGGGCCTCAACGCGGTGAGCGACGGCAGGAACGTGGTGATCAACGCCGAGGCGGCCGGCCTCCAGCTCGAACTCAAGCGCCAGGGCTTCGAGGTCATCCCGGTGGACCTGTCGGAGCTGCGCAAGGCGGGCGGCGGGCCCAAGTGCTGCACCCTGGAGATCAGGGACTGACGACCGGCACGACCGGGGAGCGCCGAGCGGCGCCGAGGAGCAGGGGGCCGGGCATCCGGCCGAGAGCAAGGGCCGGGCGGGACGGCCGAGAACCAAGGAACGGCGAGTATCGGATGACCACCACGAACGAGCTGATCGAGCTCAGCGAGCGCCGCAGCGCGCACAACTACCACCCGCTCCCGGTCGTGATCCGTGAGGCGCAGGGCGCCTGGGTCGTCGACGTGGAGGGCAGGCGGTACCTGGACTGCCTGGCCGGCTACTCCTCGCTGAACTTCGGGCACGGCAACCCGAAGATCATCGAGGCGGCGCAGGCACAGCTGGCCCGCCTCACGCTGACCAGCCGCGCCTTCTTCCACGACCAGTTCGCCGCCTTCGCGGCCGGTCTCGGCGACCTCACCGGCAAGGACATGGTCCTGCCGATGAACACCGGCGCCGAGGCCGTGGAGACCGCGATCAAGGTGGCCCGCAAGTGGGGCTACGAGGTCAAGGGCGTGGCCGCGGATCAGGCCAACATCATCGTGATGGAGGACAACTTCCACGGCCGCACCACCACGATCGTCAGCTTCTCCACCGACCCGGACGCCCACGACGGCTTCGGCCCCTACACGCCCGGCTTCAGGGTCGTGAAGTACGGCTCGATCGAGGCGATCCGCGAGGCGGTCGACGCCAACACGGTCGCGGTGCTGCTGGAGCCGATCCAGGGCGAGGCCGGCGTGCTGGTGCCGCCGGACGGCTACCTCACCCAGGTGCGGGAGCTGTGCACCGCGGAGAACATCCTGATGATCGCCGACGAGATCCAGTCCGGGCTCGGCCGCACCGGCGACACCTTCGCCTGCGACCACGAGAACGTCGTGCCGGACGTCTACGTGCTGGGCAAGGCCCTGGGCGGCGGCGTCGTCCCGGTCTCGGCGATCGCCGCGAACGCCGACGTGCTCGGCGTGATCAAGCCGGGCCAGCACGGCTCCACCTTCGGCGGCAACCCGCTGGCCTGCGCGGTCGCGTCCGCCGTCATCGACCTGCTCGGCACGGGCGAGTACCAGAGGCGGGCCGCGGAGCTGGGGGCGGTCCTGCACGAGCGGCTGAACGCCCTGGTCGGCAGGGGTGTGGTCGCCGTACGGGGCCGCGGCCTGTGGGCGGGCGTCGACATCGACCCGTCCCTCGCCACCGGACGGCAGGTCTCCGAGGCGCTGATGCGCCACGGCGTGCTGGCCAAGGACACCCACGGCTCGACCATCCGCCTGGCTCCGCCGATCGTCGTCACCGAGGAGGACCTCTCCTGGGCGGTCGACCGGCTCGCCGACGTCCTCGCGGAGCTCTCCGCCTGACGTCCCGCGGCCCCGCGGAGCGGACTCCGCGGGGCCGCCGGGTGCGCCGGGACGACGAGCGCCGGGCCGGGCCGGGCCGGTCCATCGGACGAGTGGCCCCGCAGGACGAGCGGCCCCACGGGACGAGCGGCCCCACGGGACGACGGCCCCACGGGACGACGGCCGCGGGCCGCGGGGCCGGTCAGTGGGCCGGGGAGACCTCCGGCAGCTCCACCGTGGTGATCTCCGAGACCTCGGAGGCGGTCGCGGTGTCCCAGCGGGCCACGACCGGGCCGCCGTCCAGGGACAGGGTCGCGATCGCGTTGGAGAACCACGGGCCGTTGGTGATCCGCCACTTGAACAGGGGCTTGGGGATCCGCGCCAGACGGGCGACCCAGCCGCCGACCAGGGTGGCGATGCCGAACTGGGCGACGATGTTGGCGAAGCGGAGCGTGCGGCTCAGCGGGTTGCGGATCGGCGAGCACACCAGCTGGTAGACGGGGAACCTGTCCGCCTTGGCGACGTAGGAGTAGTGCACGTCGCCGGAGAGGATGATCACCGGCTTGCCGAGCCCGGCCAGCAGCCTGGACAGGTCGTCGAACGAGCGGCGGAAGGCGGACCAGTGCTCCAGGTCGACCGCCTGGCGGAGTATCTCCGACCAGCGGGCCGCGAGCCTGCCCCACGCGCCACGCGCCAGGGCCTCGTTCCAGGTCTGGATGTGGTGGATGCCCGCGGGCAGCAGGAACGGCACCGACGAGCCGATCACGAAGCGCTCCGCGCCGCCCCTGCGGAGCTGGTCGGTGAGCCACTCCCACTCCACCGGGTCGAGCATCCGCCGGTCGGCGGGATCGAGCTGCCGGGAGCAGCGGGAGTCGAGCATGACCAGGCGGGTGTCGCCGAGGTCGCGGGCGTAGCTCCACCGGCTGTCGGCGGGGACCTGGTAGGCGTGCTCGGCGAACGCGTCGAGGATGTGCGCCGCGTCGCCCTCCGCGGCGCACACCTTGGTGAGCACCTCGTCCGCGGCGCGCTCCTGCGGCGACATGTTGCCCAGGTGCTGGTAGACCCAGTAGCTGCCGAGCCCGGAGATCACCCGTCGCCGCCACCAGGGCACCTGGTCCATCTGCTCGCGCCAGGTGGCGGAGGTGTTGAAGTCGTCGCGAAGGTCGTGGTCATCGAAGATCATCGCGGTGGGGACGGTCGAGAGCATCCAGCGGATCTCCGGGTCGGTCCATGCCTGCCGGTACAACTCGGCGTACTCCTCGAAGTCCACCACCTCGCTCTGCGGCTCCTCCTGGCGGCGGTTCCTGACGAACTCCAGCATCTCCGCGGACGGCTCGTCGGCGTAGACCTGGTCGCCGAGGAGCAGCAGCAGGTCGGGCCAGTCGTCCTCGGGCCGCTCCATCAGGCTGCACCCGTAGGAACGCAGCACGTCGACCCCGTGGGAGAGGGTGTGGAGCGTGTCGTGCGGCACGCTGGTCCGGCAGGAGCCGAACAGCACCTTTCCCGGACCGCCGGGCCCGAGGAGGCGGATGCGGCTGGGCGGGTGGTCCGGCAGCGGCCAGACGGTCTCCCCGTCCAGGGTGACCCGGTAGGCTCCGCCGCCCTCCACGTCGACGAGGGCGTAGTGGTGACCGTGCACGGTGAACGTCCGGGCCTCCGAACGCACCCCGCCGACCTCGACCGCCACCTGGCACGGCTCGCTGGTCTCCACCCACACCGACGCGCTCGTCTCATCCACGTAACGCAGCATCGGACCGACCACAAGTTCCGGCACGTCCATCCCCTCAGCCACTACACACCGGCGGACATCCCACGCGGATACCGCCATATTGGCGCATTCCCCAACAGTGCCCGGAAGCCCACTTTGATAACAACACATCACTCTCGAAGTGGGGGAACACCCAGAAGCCGGTCACATGACGGTCAGTCACCAGAACGAAACACGACCCGTCCCTCCGGGCAAAGAACCGGACCTAGCCTGATCATGACGATCCGCCCCCGGGCGGGGCAACGGCGCTCCGCCCACTGTACGGAGGTTCCTTCCATGACGCTCACGGTGCCGTCGACGACGCCGGCAACCACCGTCTCCCCCGGCCGGCAGGCCCTCGACTCCGCGCTGTCCCGTCTCGGCCAGGCTGCCGACCGCCTCCGGCTGGACGACGGCCTGCGCACCATGCTCGCCACCCCGCGCCGCGCGCTGACCGTCTCGGTGCCGGTCCGCCGCGAGGACGGCCGGATGGAGGTGGTGCGGGGCTTCCGGGTCGAGCACAACACCGCCCGCGGCCCGGCCATGACCGGCGTCCGGTTCCACCCCGACGCCGACCTCGACCGGATCACCGCGCTGGCCATGGCGATGACCTGGCGGTGCGCGCTGGTCGGCATCCCGTACGGCGGCGCCGCCGGCGGGTTGTGCGTGACCCCGGCCGGGCTGACCGGACGCGAGCTGGAACGGCTCACCCGCCGCTACGCCGGCGAGATCCTGCCGGTACTCGGCCCCGAGCAGGACGTCCCCTCCCCCGACCTCGGCACCGACGAGCGGACCATGACCTGGCTCCTGGACGGCTACCCGGCCGGCGGCCACCCGGCGAGCGGCGCGGTGACCGGTGTCGCGCCGGGCGGCGGCCGGACCGAGGCGGCCTCCCGCGGCCTGGCGACCGCGACGCTCAAGGCCCTGCCCGGCTCCCCCGAGGGCCGCACCGTCGCGGTCCAGGGCTTCGGCAGGATCGGCGCCCGCGCCGCGCGCCACCTCGCGGACGCGGGCTGCCGCGTGGTCGCGGTCTCCGACGGCACCGGCGCCGTTGCCGCCGCCTCCGGCCTGGACGTCGGTGCCCTGTCGGCGTGGGCGGACGAGAACGGCGGAGTCCGCGGCCACCGGCACGCCGATTCGCTGTCCCGTGAGGATCTGCTGGAGCTCGACGTGGACGTGCTCGTCCTCGCGGCCACCGGGGAGGCCGTCAGCGCGGGGAACGCCCCCCGGGTCCGTGCCCGCCTGGTCGTGGAGGGCTCCAACGGCCCCGTCACCCCCGAGGCCGACGTGATCCTCGCCGACGCGGGCACCACCGTGGTCCCCGACATCCTGGCCAACGCCGGCGGCGTGATCGTCTCCCACCTGGAGCGGGAGCAGAACCTGCACGCCTGCTCCTGGAGCGCGAAGGAGATCGACGCGAGGCTGCGCCGCCTGGTGGAGGAGACCTCCGACACGGTCGCGGCGGTCGCGGCCGAGCACGGGACCACCCTGCGCCAGGCCGCCCACCTGGTCGGCGTCGGCCGCGTCGCCGAGGCCCACCGCCTGCGCGGCCTGTGCTCCTGACACCGCGGGTCTCCAAGCACCGGCGCCGCCCGGCGCCGCACTCCTGACGCCGCCCGGCCCGGTGCTCCCGGTGCCCCGGGATCCGTGCTACCGGGCCCCGGATCCCGGTGCCCCGGGGTCCGGGTCGGTGGCGCCGGCGCGTGATGCCGTACTCCCGAACTCCTGACGCCGCCGCCCGGTTATCGGGCGGCGGCAACGCCTGCACCATGCCGTAAAAAATGCCATTTATCAGGAGTTGAGCACTTTATCTCTTAAGTTCGGTTTCCTCCGTCGCCTCAGCGGTATGGCAGTCAGGGCTTTCACCCGGAAGGAGACAGCATGATCACGCGAGAGCAGATTCCCATGGTCATCGACCACCCGCTGTACGACCGCGACGGCGACAAGGTCGGCGAGATCAAGCACGTTTACCTCGACGACGCCACCGGCCGGCCCGAGTGGCTGTGTGTGAAGACCGGCTTCTTCGGGATGAAGGAGACCTTCGTCCCGATCCGCGATGCCAACGTGGTCGAGGACCACGTCGAAGTCGGCTACGACAAGGCCCGCATCAAGAACGCCCCGAACGTCGACGTCGAGTCGGGCGGGCACCTGTCGGCGGAGGAGGAGCGCGAGCTCTACCGCTACTACGAGCTCAGCTGGGAAGAGTCGTGGCAGCAGGCCAACGAGCCCGGCCAGGGCGGCTGGGCCCACTCCGGCGGCCTGCGGGAGCAGGAGCGTCTCGGCCGCGCGGGCGAGATGGCCGGCCAGGCGCCGATGGCCGGTGGAACCGGGATCACCGGGGAGACCACCTCGATGGGCCGCGGTACGGCGTCCGGCGACGCGATGACCCGCTCGGAGGAGCAGCTGCGGGCCGGCACCGAGACCCATGAGACGGGCCGGGCCCGGCTGCGCAAGTACGTCGTCACCGACGAGGAGCAGGTCACCGTACCGGTCACCCGGGAGGAGGTCCGCATCGAGCGTGAGCCGATCACCGACGCCAACCGGGGCGACGCGCTGAGCGGTCCGGACATCACCGAGTCCGAGCACGAGGTGACGCTGCACGAGGAGCGGCCGGTGGTCACCACCGAGGCCGTGCCGGTCGAGCAGGTCCGGATGACCAAGGAAGAGGTCACCGAGAACCAGACCGTCTCCGGACAGGTCCGCAAGGAACGCATCGACGTCGAGGGGGACGTCGACGACGACCCGCGTCGCATGCGCTGAGCCGGGAGGCACCTCGGCGGGCCGGAACCGGGCGCTGGACGGCGCCCGGCTCCGGCCCTCGTCATTTTCCGCCAAAGGTTTCGAGGAAGGCTCTTTCCCTTGAAGCCCCGGGCTCTGGGTACGGCTGCACCTACTTCGAGAGGCCCTCTTCGAGGAGGCGGTGCCGTGACCACCGAGCCTTCCCTTGAGCAGTTCGGCTACCAGCAGGAACTCCGCAGGTCCCTGAGCTTCACCGACCTGCTCGTGTACGGCCTGATCTTCATGGTGCCGATCGCGCCGTTCGGCATCTTCGGCGGCGTCTTCCAGGCCTCCGGCGGCATGGTCGCCCTCGCCTACGCCATCGGCATGGTCGCGATGGCCTTCACCGCCCTGTCGTACGCGCAGATGGCCCGCGCGTTCCCGATGGCCGGTTCCGTCTACACCTACGCCGGTCGCGGCATCGCGGTCCCCGTCGGATTCCTGGCCGGGTGGGTGATCCTGCTCGACTACGTGCTGGTGCCCGCCCTGCTGTACCTCGTGGCGAGCGCGGCGATGGCGTCGTTCGTACCCTTCATCCCGGTCTGGGGATGGCTGGTGGCGTTCGTGGTGCTGAACACGATCGTGAACTACGCGGGCATCCAGATGACCGCACGGGTCACGAAGATCATGCTGGTCGGCGAGCTCATCGTCCTGGCGATCTTCATCGTGGTCGGACTGGCCGCCATCGCCCGGGGCAGGTCTCAGGCCGGCGCGCTCAGCCCGCTCTTCGACCCCTCGACGTTCTCCTGGCCGCTCGTCTTCGGCGCGGTCTCGATCGCGGTCCTTTCCTTCCTCGGCTTCGACGGCATCTCGATGCTGGCCGAGGAGAGCCGGGAGACCGCCCGGCGGCTGGGTGCCTCGATGGTCGCCGCGCTGGTCCTCGCCGGGGTGCTGTTCATCGCCCAGACCTGGATCGCCGCGCTGCTCACCCCCGACCGGAGCCGGCTGCTGGCCGAGGGCGACCCGCAGGGCAGCGCCTTCTACGACATGGCCGCGTTCGCGGGAGGCCCCTGGCTGGGGGTGCTGACCGCGGTGGCCACCGCCATCGCCTGGGGCTTCGCCAACTCCCTGGTCGCCCAGGCGGCCACCTCCCGCCTGCTGTTCGCCATGGCCCGCGACCGCCAGCTCCCCCACTTCCTGGCCAGGGTCGACGCCAAACACCGGGTGCCGGTCAACGCCACCCTCATGGTCGCCGCCGTCTCCCTGGTCGTCGGCCTCTACCTGACCACCCGGGAGGACGGCATCCCGCTGATCAGCAGCCTGGTCAACTTCGGCGCGATGAGCGCCTTCCTCGCACTGCACGTCTCGGTGGTCGTCCACTACGTCGTACGCGGCGGCAGCCGCGACTGGTGGCGGCACCTGATCGCCCCGGTCATCGGCTTCGCGATCCTCGTCTACGTCGTGATCAACGCCAGCATCGCGGCCCAGACGCTGGGGTTGCTCTGGCTCGGCATCGGGCTGGTCCTGCTCGCCGTCTCCTACGCGTCGGGCCACCGGCCCACCCTGGCCGGGCTCACCGACGCCCCGGACCCGTCCGGCACGTCCGATCCCCGTGGAGGTGCCCGATGAACGTCGTCTCCTACCGCCCGAAGCCGGAGGAACTCGCCTACACCTTCGGCGGGCGTCCCGCCGTCGCCCGGATCCAGCCGGGCACGATCGTCGAGATGTACACCGAGGACTGCTTCGCCGGCCGGGTCACCTCGGTCGACGACCTGCCCTCGCGGGTCTGCGACTTCCCCTACCTCAACCCGGTGACGGGCCCCTTCCACGTGGATGGCGCCGAACCCGGCGACACGCTGGCGCTGCACCTCGTCTGCGTCGAACCCGCCAGGGACTGGGCGGTCTCCACCACCTTCCCGCACTTCGGCGCGCTGACCGGCACCCACACCACCGCCATGCTGACCCCTCCGCTGGACGAGGTCGTCTGGCTCTACGACGTGGACGTCGCCGCCGGGGTGGTCCGCTACCACGCCCGCAGGAGCGACTTCACCGCCGAGCTCCCGCTCGACCCGATGCACGGCACGGTCGGCGTCGCACCCGGGGCGTCCGAGGCGCGGATGACCATCACCCCGGACGCCCACGGCGGCAACATGGACTCCCCCGAACTGCGCGCCGGAGTGACCGTCTACCTGGGGGTCAACGTCTCCGGCGGGCTGTTCGCGATCGGCGACGGGCACGCCCGCCAGGGGCACGGCGAGGTGTGCGGCACGGCCGTGGAGACGGCGATGAACACCGTCGTCGCCGTGGAGCTGATCAAGGGTGTGATCACCCCGTGGCCCCGGATGGAGGACGACGCCCACCTCATGTCGACCGGCTCGGCCCGCCCGCTGGAGGACGCCTACCGGATCAGCCAGCACGACCTGGTCACCTGGGCCGCCTACCTCACCGGCCTGGACGTCCTGGACGCCTACCAGCTGGTCAGCCAGATCGGCGAGGCCCCGGTCGGCAACGTCTGCGACACCAACTACACGATGGTCGCCCGGCTCCCCAAGTCCGTCCTCGGCGGACCCGCCGTCTACGAGTCGGCCCACGACCGGCTGCGCGCGCTGGGCCGGGAGTACCTGGCCCAGCGCTGACCCACCGCGCCGCCGCGTCGTGGACGGGACCGGCCGGACGGGCCCGTTCAGACGGGGTCGTATCCGGCCGAGGTCTCCCCCGCGCAGGCGGCGACGATGTCCTCGCAGATCGCGTGGGTCACCAGGGCGTCGCCGGCGTCGACGACGGCGCCGGAGCGGACGGCGTCCAGGAACGCGAGGCAGGCCCCCTCGATGCCGCGCTGCCGGGCGACCGGGGTCCAGTCGCCGCGGCGGGTCAGGGTCTCGCCGCCCGTGTGGTCGATCACGTCGGCCAGGTTGACCACCCGGCGCTTGACGCCGCCGCCCATGACCTCCACGGTCTCCTCGGCGCTGCCGCTCACCCTGCTCATGACGCCGAACGCGGTGAAACCGTCACCGGAGAGTTCCAGTGTCACGTGCTCCAGCAGGCCGTCGACCACCCGGGTGCGGATGCCGGTGTGCCGCACCTCACCGGGGACCAGGAACCTGAGCGTGTCGACGACGTGGATGAAGTCGTCGTAGACGACGATCCGCGGATCGTCGGGGTGGCCCGCCCGGTTCTTCTCCATGATCACCAGGTCGCGCGGCAGGTCGCGCAGGGCCGCGTAGGACGGGGCCCTGCGGCGGTTGAACCCGACGAACAGTGAGCGTTCCGTCTCCCGCGCCAGCAGGACCAGGCGCTCGCACTCGGCGAAGGTGTAGGCGATCGGCTTGTCCAGGTAGACGTGGACGCCCGCCCGCAGCAACGGCTCCACGACCTCGACGTGGGCACCGGTGGCCGCGTGCACGAAGGCCGCCTCGACCCCCGCGTCCAGCACGCCGGCCACCGAGGTGAACCGGCGTCCCACCCGGTAGGCGTCGCCCAGGCGGTCGAGCGTGGCGCGGTCACGGGTGCACAGGTGGAGGTCGAGGCCGGGGGTCGCGGCGAGGACCGGCAGGTACGCCTTCTCCGCGATGTCCCCCAGGCCGATGACGGCGATCTTCATACCCGAAGCGTACGGCGCGCGCCGCCCGGCGCCACGCGGGTACCGCGTCCGGTGCTCCGGCAACCGACGCCTCGGTGACCGGCCGTACCGCGGTGCCGTACAGAACCGTGCGCACCGTGGTCGGACCGACCGCGTCCTCACCGATCTGCTCGTCGATCCGCGTCACGAGGTCGCGCAGGCTCGGCCGGCCCTTGTCGAGGTGCAGCCCCCGCAACCGGGTGCTCAGCGCACGCAGCGCGACCTGCGCGGGAGAGAAGTCCCGGCACCGCTCAGGCCGCCGCCGCCAGGCGTCCGCGCCACCAGGTGACCGTCTCGGCCAGCGCCTCGTCCATCGGGGTCGGCTCCATCCCGAAGGCGGATCGGAAAGCGGTGGAGTCGACGACGAAGGGACGCGTGAACTGGTACCGGATCTCCTCTATCTCGCCGATCATCGTGGAGAACACGCCCGCGGCGCGCAGCAGCCAATGAGGCATGGCCCGGACCCCGGGGTTCGGCACCCCGGCGATCGCGCACAGGCGCTCGGCGACCTCGCGTATCGTCATCGGGTCGACCGTCGGGACGTGCCAGGCCCGGCCCCAGGCGCGGTCGTCCGCACCGGCCGCGGCCAGGGCCCGCGCGACGTCGGGCACGTACGTCCAGCTGTGCGGCTGGGCGGGGTCGCCGACGAAGCGGACGGGCTTTCCGGCCAGGAGCTTCGGGACGAACCTGTCGCCCAGGTGCGACTGGTCGAGGCAGCCCGGCCCGAAGTAGTCGGAGGCGCGCACCTCGGTCACCCGGACCCGCCCGGCCCGGTGCGCCGCCAGGGCCTCCTCCCACAGGCGGACCCGGATTCCGCCCTTGACGCTGGGCGGGGTCAGCGGGTCGTCCTCCGTCATCGGCGCGTCGGGGGCGGCGTAGACGTAGAGGTTGCCGAGGATGACGTATCCGGCGCCGGTGGCCTCGGCCGCCGCCAGCAGTGAGGCCGCGAGCGGCGGCCAGTCGCCCGCCCAGCGGTGGTAGGGCGGGTTGACGCAGTTGTAGAGGACGGCGGCGTCCTGGGTCAGGCCGGTCAGTCGTTCCCGGTCGGCCGCGTCGGCGGCGACCCGCCGGATCCCGGGCAGGTCGGGCCCCGATCCCGATCTGCTGATCAGGACCACCTCGTGCCCCTGTCCGGCGAGCAGCCCGGCGAGTTGGGAGCCGACCTGTCCGGCGCCCGCGATCACGTGCTTGGTCATGGGTGTTCTTCCTTTCCGTTGCTTCGAGGGGAGTGCCGTCCGTGTCGAGGAGAGTCCCGTCTCCTTCGAGACGGGCACCGTCACGGGAGCTCCTTGGAGATTGCCGTTCCCTTTCGAGAGCAATGCTCTCTGTTTGGAGCACCGTTCGTCAAGAGCAGTGCTCTCGTTTTTTCTCAGCGCTCTGCTAAGGTCGGGCCATGAGTGTGAGCCGTACCGCGCGAGAGCGGGTCAGGGCCGAGCTGACCCGTGAGATCACCGACGTCGCACGCAGGCAACTGGCCGCCGAAGGCGCCGCCGGGCTGTCGCTGCGCGCGGTCGCCCGGGAGATGGGCATGGTCTCCTCGGCGATCTACCGCTACTTCCCGTCACGGGACGATCTGCTCACCGCCCTGATCATCGACGGCTACAACGCCGTCGGCGAGGTCGTGGAGCAGGCCGACGCCGCCCTGCCCCGCGAGGACCACGCCGGCCGGTGGCTGGCGGTCTGCCACGCCGTACGCGACTGGGCGTTGGCCCACCCCCACGAGTACGCCCTGCTGTACGGCTCACCCGTCCCCGGCTACCAGGCCCCGCAGGACACCGTCGGCCCGGCCACCCGCGACACCCTCGTCTACGGCCGGATCGTCGCCGACGCCCTCCACGCCGGAACCCTGAACCCGCCGGCTCCCCATCCGCCCACCCCGCCGTCCTTCGCCGAGGACGCCGCCCGGGTGCGCGAGATGATCCCCGGCGCTCCCGACGAGGTGATCGTCCTCGCCCTCAACGCCTGGACCGGCCTGTTCGGCTGGATCAGCTTCGAACTCTTCGGCCAGTTCGACAACGCGATCCTCGACCGCGCCGCGGCCTTCGACTACGCCATGCGCTGCCACGCCGCCGCCCTGGGCCTGCCCGCCCGGTAGACCCCGCGACGACTCCGCGGCATGACCGCTTCCAGCGCGGAAGAGCCGTGCCGCAGCGCTGTCCGCGACACCGTCCATGGCGCACGGTCCGCGACGCATGGTCCGCGATCAGACGATGACTTCTATGGGATTCACGCCGTTTTCGCGTCTGACGTGATAGATGAAATGAATCGGCCCGCAGAGGGACACTCCCCATAGGTGAGAGGCGTATCCGATTCCATGGTGGACAGTCCCATTCACGGCGAAGGCGTCACGGTCCGCGCGCTCTTCGAGCGGAATTCCTTCGCACTGGACTACTACCAGCGGGAATACACCTGGACCCGTCACGAGGTCGGCACACTGATCGACGACCTCAGCCGGCGCTTCCTCGACCAGTGGGACCCCTTACGGGAAAACGACGAGGTCGGCGATTACGCCCCGTATTTCCTCGGCCCCTACGTCTACCACGAGAGCGACGGCCGCACGTTCCTCGTCGACGGCCAGCAACGCGTCACGACGCTGCACCTCCTGCTGATCTACCTCCGGCAGCTGCTGCTCGACCAGGAGAAGTGGATCTACGCTGACGAACTGGAGGGGCTCACCTACACGGCCCGGCACGGCAAACGGAGTTTCAAGGTCGGCAGCTCCGAGGAGCTGGCCCGCGCGCAGCTGCTCAACTCCCTGGTCACCGACTGGAACGGGCTGAAGGGCTTCACGCTGCCCGAGGACGCCCACGTCTCCGTGCGGAACCTGCACGACCGGAGCAGGGAGATCGACGAGGACTTCCCCGAGAGGTTGCGCGACGAGGCCCTGGTCCCGTTCGTCCGGTGGCTGCTCGACCGGGTGTGCCTGGTCGGCATCCGGGCCCTCGACCAGGAGAACGGCCGCGAGATCTTCGTGTCCATGAACGACCGGGGGCTCCGGCTGAGCCACGTCGACCTGCTGAAGGGCCACCTGTTCCGGCGGGTCAGCCCGCGGGCACGCGAGGAGCTGGGCAGGGCGTGGGCCGACATGCTGGCCCGCCTCACCACCGCGGAGACGGACTCCCCCGACGCCGGCACACCCAGCGCCTACGTCCGCTCCTTCCTCCTGGCGCGGTACGCGCACTTCGACGAGGCGTCCGCGGACGCCGCCGAGATCGGGCGGGCCGCCCACGAGTGGATCCTTCGCAACGAGGTCCAGCTCGGCCTCGACCACCCGGCGGGCGCCCGGGACTTCGTCGAGCGGCTCACCGAGGTCTCCGAGCGCTACTGCGTGCTGCTCCGGGCCCGCCAGGACTACCGGCCCGACCTCGCCGCCGTCTTCTTCAACGGGTACAACGGCATCGACGACCAGTTCACGTTGCTGCTCTCCGTCGTCTCCCCCGACGACACCGACGCGGTCTTCCTCCAGAAGTGCTCGATGGCCGCGGCGTTCCTCGATCTCGTCTACGTGCGCCGGTGCGTCAACAACCTGCCGGTGCAGCGCCGGGACCTCGACCAGATCGTCCGGCGGCTGATCCCGCTGCTGCGGATCTGCCGGACGGCCGACGACGTCGCCGCGGTCCTCGGCCGGGAGACCTCCCTGCTGGAGTACGACTTCCGGGAGATCGTCTCCTTCGGGCTCCGGGCGAACAACCGCCGCCTGGTCCGCTACCTGCTCGCGCGGATGACCGCCCACGTCCAGCGCGCGTGCGAGGGGGGAGACCACGACTACGACTTCCTCCAGGGACGTCGCGACTACGAGATCGAGCACATCTGGGCCAACCGCTTCGAGCGCTACCGCGCCGAGGTCGAGACCACCGCGGAGTTCCATCTCCGGCGCAACCGCCTCGGTGCCCTGCTCCTGCTGCCCAAGTCGGTCAACGCGAGCTTCCGGGACGACCCCTACGAGCGCAAGCTGGAGCACTACTACGCCGAGAACAGGCTCGCGGCCTCCCTGCACCCCAAGAGCCGCCTGCGGAACACACCGTTCACCAAATATCTCAAGGCCTCAGGCCTGGACAGCGCGTTCCGGCCCTGCCCGGAGTTCGGCGTCCGGGAGATCGAGTTGCGGCAGCACCTCTACCGGCTCCTCTGCGAGGAGATCTGGAACCCGGACAGACTCGGGTTCCGGCTGCCGGTGATCGGGGTTCCCGCCGAACGCCCCACTGCCCGCCGCCGCTACGGCGTCGAGGTCACCGACCTGATCGCGGCTGGCCTGATACCGCCGAACGCCAAGATCTTCCGTACGGTCAAGGGCGAGGTCCACTTCGCGACCGTCGAGGAGGACGGGACGATCCGGCTGGACACCGGACAGCCCTTCCCCTCCCTGTCGGCCGCCGGGGCCGCGGTCGCCGGGACCAGGGCGTGCGCCGGCTGGGACGTCTGGCGGATCGAGCGCGACGGCGTCGCGATCCCGCTGAAACGTCTCCGTGAGGAGGCCATCAACCGCGGTCTGGTCACCGTGCCCTGACGTCCCGCCGGACGGTGCACCGGACCGTCGGCGCCCCTGACCGGCCGCCGATCCGCAGGCGGGCACGTGGTCGAGGGGGACAGCCCGGACGATGCACCGGACCGTGCGGCCCTCACCCCGCCCGCGCTCGCGCGTCCCCCACTCCAGCGCCACCTCCCGGACGATCAGCAGGCCGCGACCGTCTTCGGCGTCCGCCGCCCTCCGGACGTGAGGCGCGGAGAACGCCGAACCCGGGTCGCCGACCTCCACGTGGACGACGTCCGCCGTCGCGGTGACGGTGAGACCGATGAGATCACCCGCCCCGGCGCCGGAGTGCCTGGTCGCGTTCGTCACCAGTTCCGAGGTGACCAGCACGACGTCGTCGATCGCGGGATGGTCGTCCCCGAGCCACCCGCGCACCTCGGAACGGGCACGCGGGACCGGCTCGCGGACACCGGGCAGGTCGATCCGGCCGACGATCCTCGGCCCCGGACTCGCCGTTTTCATGGCTTCACCCACTTGGAGATCCATTCGGGGAGACATTCCCCGGTTGACCCTCCGGCGATCCCAAACAGTCGCCACATTCGGTAGCGGATCGAATTCGATCAGCTATGAACAGTTTCGGTGAAAGGCATGTTGAAACGCCGATTCCCCCGGGAGGCGGAATGCCGAAGGAAAGCGACCTGTGCCCATCCGATTCCCCCACCGCCCTTTTCGGTTTCGAACTGCGGAGGCACCGCAAGACCCGGGGGTGGTCCCAGATCCGGCTGTCGAAGGCCGTACCCTACTCCGTGGGAACGATCAGCATGATCGAGACCGCGAAACGGTCACCGTCGGAGCAGTTCGCCCGGCACTGCGATGAGGCACTGGAGGCGGAGGGAGCGCTGATGCGGCTCTGGCCGATGGTCAGCCACGCCTCGGCCCCGCCCTGGTTCCGTCCGTGGCTCGACGTGGAGGCGACGGCGGAGGCGCTGCGCACCTGGGAACCGCTGATCATGCCGGGCCTGCTCCAGACGGAGGAGTACGCCAGGGCCATTCTCAGCGGCGAGATCGGGGTGACTCCCGAGCAGGTCGAGGAGCAGGTGTCCACCCGGATGGAACGTCAGTCCATTCTCAGACGTCCCAGACCGCCCTTCTTCTGGGTGGTGATCGACGAAGCGGTCCTCCACCGCCCGATCGGGAGCCCCAGGGTGATGGCGGCCCAACTGGAGCACCTCCTTGCGGCCGGGCAGACTCCCCGGCTCACCATTCAGGTTCTTCCCCTCAACGCCTACTCGACGACCGGCCTCGCCGGAGGATTCGCCATCGCACAAACGCAGGGTGCCTTCGACACGGCATATGTCGAATCCGCCGGAGTAATGAGCCGGGTGACGGAACGACCAGAAGATGTCCGCACCTTGATATATAGATATGAGGGGATTCGTTCCGAAGCATTGTCACAGCGCGAGTCCCTAGAGCTGATCAAGGAGACGCTACCGCGATGGACGAACTGACCCAGGAGATCACCTCCACCACATGGCGCAGGTCCACCCTGTCGGGGCCCGACGGCGGTAACTGCGTCGAGGTCGCCTCCCTCTCCCGCGGTCGCCGGGGTGTCCGCGACAGCAAGGACCCGGACGGTCCCGTCCTGGTCTTCGGCTCCGGCGAATGGAGTGCGTTCCTCACGGCCGTGAAGGACGGCGCCTTCGGCTGACCGTCACCCCCGGCGGCGAGTGAAGCCTCGCGGCGGGAAGCCTCACGGTCTCCGGCACGAACCCGACACCTTCCGGTGCCGCCCAACGCAGTCCGGCCCCTTCCCTCGCCGCATCGCGGGAGGCGTCCGGCGCCATCGGTGAGACGACCACCGGCACGCCCTCAACCCCGGTGTTCCCCGCCGAACAGCAGGTCGTCGACGAACGGGTTGCGGAACTTCCCCGCCGGGTCGTACTCGACCGCCAGCTCCCGGAAGTCGCCAAGCCGCGCGTACCGGGAACGCACCATCCCCGTGGGCGTCGTGAAGAGCTTGCCCCAGTGCGGGCGTGCCTCGAAGGGCTCCAGTGCCTCCTCCACCACGCCGAGCACCCGGCGCACGGCCGGCCAGTTCTTCTTCCAGGTGAAGTGGACACCCACCACGTCCTCCCGGTACGCGGGGCTCAGCCACAGGTCGTCCGCGGCGACGGTGCGGATCTCCGACACCTGCAGCACCGAAGCCACGACGTCCCTGATCCCGTCCAGCGCGCGGAGCGCGGCGAGCGCGTGGCGGCGCGGCAGCAGGTACTCCGACTGCAACTCCTCCCCGCTGCTGGGGGTGAAGTCCAGGCGGAAGTGCGGCAGCCGGTCGTACCACGGGCCGGGCACGCCGAGCTGGGCGGTGCAGTTGACGGCGGGCATGCCCGGCAGCGGGTGCAGGTCGGCGGTGGCGGCGACGGCACCCAGCCAGCGGGGTGTGGGCTCCCACACCCCGGAGTCGCCCGCACGCCGTTTCACCCACACCTGGTCGATCACCCGGCCGCGCCAGCCGGTGAACAGGCTCACGCTGTACGCGGCGGACGTGATCTCGTCGAAGTGCTCCTCCAGGCTCTCCCACGGCAGGTTCTCGTAGACGTACTGCCGCACCTCGAAGGCCGGGACCACGTCCAGGGTGAGCCGGGTCACGACGCCCAGCGCGCCGAGGGCGACCGCGGCTCCGGCGAAACGGTCGCCGTCCTTCTCCCGGCTCAGGGTGACGAGTTCGCCGTCCGCGGTGACGAGTTCGACGGCGGCCACCGCGGTCGCCAGGTTGCCGTTCGCGTCACCGGAACCGTGGGTGGCGGTGGCGCAGGCACCGGCGACCGAGATGTGCGGCAACGAGCCGAGATTGCGCAGCGCGTGGCCCTCGCCGTGCAACCACCGGCTCAGCTCGCCGTAGCGCGTCCCGGCGCCGACCGTGACCGTGCCGCGTGCTGGATCGAGCTCCGGCGCCCCGGGCAGACCGTCCAGTGAGACGGCGTCACCGCCGGGGCAGTCGGCGATCTCGTTGAAGGAGTGCCGTGTGCCGAGCGCCCGCACGGCACGGCTCCCGGCGACCAGCTCACACAGCTCCTCGACACTGCCGGGGCGGTGGAACCGCGCGGCGCCGTAGGTGATGTTGCCAGCCCAGTTGCCCCGCCGTCCGCTCATGCCGCGCCTCTCCATATCCGGGCCATGTCACACGCGGCACGGCGGTCGTCTCCCGCCGTGTCGCTCACCCAGATCATCTCTCGCCGACCGGCCCGCCCATGAGCCGACCGGCCTGCCCATGACGCGACCGGTTCACCCATGACGCGACCGCGCCCGCGCGAGGTTCACGCGGACGCGGTCGGGTGCACGACACGGATGCCTTGTGGGCTGTCGTCGGGCGCCGTGACTCCGGCAGGTCGTGCCGGGCGGCGCAGCTCGGTGGGCTTGCGGTGGCCGCGTCGCGGCCGTGGTCTCCCGCGGTCTCCTAGTGGTCGGCGCGGTTGACGCGATTGACGGCGGAGATGACGGCCCTGAGCGCGGCGGTGGTGGTGTTGGCGTCGATGCCGACGCCCCAGAGGCTCCGGCCGTCGATCTCGCACTCGATGTAGGAGGCGGCCTTGGCGTCGGTTCCGGCGCTCAGGGCGTGCTCGGCGTAGTCGAGGACGCGCACCTCGACGCCGACCTTGGACAGGGCGTCGCAGAAGGCGGAGATGGGGCCGTTGCCGACGCCCTCGACCTCGCGGATCTCACCCTCGACGCGCAGGTCGGCGCTGATGGCGTCCTCGCCGTCGCCCCGGGAGGTGGTGCGGTGCGCGAGCAGGCCCAGCCGGCCCCACGGGCTGGCCGGGTTCGGCAGATACTCGTCGGTGAAGATCTCCCACATCCGCTCCGGGCTGACCTCGCCGCCCGTGGCGTCGGTGCGGGCCTGGACGGTGCGGGAGAACTCGATCTGCAGGCGGCGTGGCAGGTCCAGTTGGTGGTCGGCCTTCATGATGTAGGCGACCCCGCCCTTGCCGGACTGGCTGTTGACCCGGATGACCGCCTCGTAGGTGCGGCCGATGTCCTTGGGGTCGATCGGCAGGTACGGCACCGCCCAGGTGAAGTCGTCGACCGGGACCCCCGCGGCGGCGGCGTCGCGCTCCAGGTGCTCGAAGCCCTTCTTGATGGCGTCCTGGTGGGAACCGGAGAAGGCGGTGTAGACCAGCTCGCCGCCCCAGGGGTGGCGGGGGTGCACGGGCAGCTGGTTGCAGTACTCGGTGATCCGGCGGATCTCATCGATGTCGGAGATGTCGACCTCGGGGTCGACGCCCTGGGAGAAGAGGTTCATGCCCAGGGTGACCAGGCACACGTTTCCGGTGCGCTCGCCGTTGCCGAACAGGCAGCCCTCGATCCGGTCGGCCCCGGCCATGTAGCCCAGCTCGGCGGCGGCCACGGCGGTGCCCCGGTCGTTGTGCGGGTGCAGCGACAGCACGATCGAGTCGCGGTAGGCCAGGTGCCGGTTCATCCACTCGATCTGGTCGGCGTAGACGTTCGGGGTGGCCATCTCGACCGTGGCGGGCAGGTTGACGATCACCTTGCGATCGGGGGTGGGCTGCCAGACGTCGTTGACCGCGTTGCACACCTCGACGGCGTACTCCAGTTCAGTGCCGGTGAAGGACTCCGGGGAGTACTGGAAGTAGATCTCCGTGTCGTCCATCTCGGCGGCCAGCTTCTTGCAGAGCCTGGCGCCCTCGACCGCGATCGCGGTGATGCCCTCGCGGTCCTGGCCGAAGACGACCCGGCGCTGGAGGGTGGAGGTGGAGTTGTACAGGTGCACGATGGCCTGCTTGGCCCCGCGCAGCGACTCGAAGGTGCGCTCGATCAGCTCGGCCCTGGCCTGGGTCAGGACCTGGATCACGACGTCGTCGGGGATCAGGCCCTCTTCGATGATCTGCCGTACGAAGTCGAAGTCGGTCTGCGAGGCGGCGGGGAAGCCGACCTCGATCTCCTTGTAACCCATCTTCACCAGCAGCTCGAACATCTTGAGCTTGCGGTGGGAGTCCATCGGGTCGATCAGCGCCTGGTTGCCGTCACGCAGGTCGACCGCGCACCACCGGGGGGCCTTGTCGATGACCTTGTCGGGCCAGGTGCGGTCGGTCAGCTTGACCGGCTGGAAAGGCTGATAGCGGTGGAACGGCATGGGGCTGGGCTGCTGCTGCGAATACATGCAAGGCTCCTCGACTGGAAAACAATCGCGGCCGACGCGCATGACTCGCTCCGCGACGAGGGGGCCGGCCTCTACAGGCCCTCGTCGCGGCAGCTAAGAAGCAGCCCGCGCAGCATGCATAGCACGTTAGCAGACGCCTTCCGATGCTTGAGCCGCGGTCTCACATAGCGGAACACGCTGGTCTCCGCCGGTCTCCGTCGGCCTCGGCCATAGCCGGAAGGGTCACCTGCGCGACGGTGGCACGCCCGACCCGGCCTACCGGAGGCGGCCGCGGCTGATCCGATACAGTCCAAAAGAACTCTGACAGGGGGAACGGATATGAAGGATCGCGACATCCTCACCCACATCAATGAGCTCATCGCCGAGGAACGGGAGCTGCGGCAAAGGCTCGCCGCGCACTCGATCTCCTCCCACGAGGAGAACAACCGGATCAGGAACATCGAAGAAGCCCTCGACCAGGCCTGGGACCTGCTCAGGCAGCGTCGCGCACGCCGCGAGTTCGGTGACGACCCCGACGCCGCGGCTCCCCGCCCCATCGACGAGGTCGAGGGCTACCGGCAGTAGCCGCCCGGCGAGCCACGCGGCGGCGTGCCTCAGCCGGCCGGACGGGCGATGACGGCAGGGCGGGCGGTGACGGCGAGGCGGGCGGTGACGGCGGGCCGGGCGACGGCGGGCGTCAGCCGGACACGGGGTCGTCGACGGCGCGGCCCTGGCACCGCTGGTCCACCGGCTCCGGCTGCGCGGTCGGGGCCAGCCAGGACAGCACGCTCTGCTCGACGTACCAGCCGTGCAGGTTCACCCACGTCCTGGGCACCTCGCCGGGGTCGGGGCACAGCACCCTCGACCGGATCCGGTCGTTCGAGATGAAGCGTACGGCACCCTCTCGGCCGAGAACCGTGGACATCTGATCGTCACTGGCGACCAGGTAGCCCACGACCACCTCCTGGGCTTCTCTCTCCTCGATCTGCAACGCGATCAGCGGGAGGATCGGCGCCTTCATCACCACCACGCCGACCAGGAACGGCGTGATCACCGACATCCCGATCGCGATGCCGTGCGTCAGCACTCCGGCGGACGCCCCGGGCACCGGGCCGGTCAGCAGCACCCCGAGCCCCGGCGGGAGCGTGAGCAGGATCGCGGTGGCCACGTCCCGCGCGGTGAACGCGGCGACGACGGCCGGCCAGAGCAGCACGTAGGACAGCACCGCCACGGCCACCGGCAGCGCGTAGCAGACGACCGCCCGGAGCCCTTCGTGGCCGGGATACCGGTCGCGCACCGTCAGGCCCGCCACGGCCAGCGACATCATCGCCAGCGTCGGCAGGAAGCGCAGCTGCCAGGTGCACAGCCCGACGACGACGCTCAGGACCACGACCCAGCCGGGAAGCCGCTCGGCGGCGCGGACCAGCCACGAGGAGCGGCCGGTGCTGAGCCAGTGCAGGGTGCCGAGCAGGCGTCCGCCGAGGACGAGCGCGGGCAGGACCCACACGGTGGTCAGCAGGACCGCGCTCAGCAGGCCCAGCGGACTGATGGTCTGCACGAGCAGGAGCAGCGTCTGGGTGTCCTGCCTGCTGGCGTACCACAGCCGCATCACCAGCAGCACGAGGGGGAAGGCGGGCAGCAGCGTGAGCAGCCACTCCTGGTTCCTCGGCGCGTCCTTGACCCGCCTGACGCGCCCGGCGGGCGGGTCGTTCCGCCCGTCCCCCTCCCGCGCGTCGTCCTCCCGGCCCCGGTCGGTCTTCACCGGGACGGGCACTCCTGGACGGGGAGAGTCCGCTCCCAGGGCCAGCGGCGCACCGGCGGGGGGAGGGCACACGGCTGCTCCGCCTGCGCCACGTTCACGCGCGGGCTGGCCGACAGCAGCGGATCGAGGTGGGTCCGGTACGCCTGCTCCCAGCGCTGGTCGTGGGGGTCGGCGTAGGAGCGGTAGAGCGACAGGTCGACCAGGGTGCGCAGCGCGTTGTTGGAGCCGACGTTGACCGCCCACATCTCGGTCTTCTCCAGCGCGATGTCGTGATGGCGGAGCTTGCCGTCCGACTGCGCGACGAACCCGGCCAGGAGTGCCGCGTCGGTGGTCACCGCGTCGAACTCGCCGTCCTTGAGCCCCTGTACGCAGTCGCTGAGCAGGTTCTTGCCGGTGATGACGGCCCGGGTCGCCCTGGACAACTCGCTCTCGGAGGTGGAGGTGCCGAGCGTGCACACCTTCTTGCCCTCCAGCTGTCCCAGCGAGGTGATGCTGCCGGGGTGGTCGGACGTGGTCACCACCGACTGCTCGGTGAACAGGTAGGGCGTGGAGAAGCCGACGGACGGGTCGGCCTTGCGGGCGGGTGTGACGCTGAAGGTGGCGACCACGAGGTCCACCTTGACGAACCGCCCGTTGTCGTCCAGCGCCTGCATGCGTGCCCGGTCCTCGGTCTCGATGGCCAGGAAGTCGACCTTGTCCGGCGGGAATCCCAGATCCGCGGCGACCATGTAGGCGATCTGGATGTCGAAGCCCTCGAAGATCCGCCGACCGCCCTGCTCCTGCAGGGCGATGCCCGGGGTGTCGGACTTCACGCCGATCCGGAGCCTCTCCTTGTTGAACAGGCCCGCCTTCTCCCGCAGCTCCGCCTCGGTGGGCGGGCCGTTCACCCAGACCACGGACACACCGACGACGACCGCGGCGAGGATCAACATGACCCACGCGGCCAACCGGAACCGGCGGACACGACGCGGACGCACCCCGGAACCCGGAGGTTCCGGGGTGCGGTACTCATGATCGTCGTCCCGCCACCGGTCACGCCGGTCGTCGTCCTCGTGCCCGTACTCGTCGTCCTCGTACCGCGACCGGTCGTCGGGCTCACGCCCCCGCTCGCGCCGGACCGCCTCGGCACCGGACGGGGAGCCGGGCTCCCGCTCCGGTCTCCGCCCGGAGGCCGCGGCCTCCTCCGTCTGCGCTCCCCCGTCCGCAGGTTTCTCCGTCATGACACCCCCGGACTCCGTTTGTCAGGCAGGCTATGCCGCCGCGGGCGGCGAAGGGGAGACCCTTCACCAACAAGTGATCGAACGGTTCTCCCGCCCGGGAGAACCGGACCAGACGGTGAACCACAAACCATCAGGACCCGCACGAAAACCGGTCAGCATCGCCAGATTGCGCGCACCTGTACAGACAACTGGCTCGCTACAAAGCTTGTGAGCAGCAGCAATAGCTTTCCGGTGCGCGCAATAAGAACGACAGCTGTCATACACCACGTCTTCACCGGAGCACTCCAGGCTTGTCCCGCCTCAAGAACCACACAAGGAGCCTGGATGCGCCGGTCACTCATGGTGGCGACAGCCGTACTGGCACTCGGCCTGTCGATCACCCCCGCCACGGCCGAGGCGGACGGAACGCTGAGCCTCGCCTCGGCATCGGTGAAGGTCGGCGAGCCGATCACCCTGACCTACTCCACCCCCCGACCCGACCCCAAGAACTGGATCGGCCTGTACACCGACCCCGGCAACGGCCCGGTCAATGAGACCTACGTCGGTTCCTCCCTCAAGTGGGTCTACATCCCCAAGGGGTCGGGCACCGCGACGCTGCCCACCGACGGCCTCGAACCCGGCGACTACGTCGCCTACGCCCTGGCCAAGGACGGCTACGCCTGGCTCGCCCGGCCGGTCAAGCTGAAGCTCACCGACCCCCGGCCCCCGCGCTTCGTCAACGACGACATCCCGCTGCGCAACGCCCGCGCGCTGAAGCCGTACGCGGCGACCGTCGGCGGGCTCGTCCGCGGCGACACCGCGGGGCTGACGTTCCACAAGGTCTCCGGGCCCCGCTGGGTGACGGTTGGCACGGACGGTTCGGTCACCGGTACCCCGCGCGTGTCTGACGCGCTCCGCCCCGCGGCCGTGCGGATCGAGGCGCGCAACGGCGCCGGGCAGGTCACGTCGGCGACCGCCACGATCGAGGTCAAGGTGCCGGGCACCAGGCTGGTGCCCGAGCTCAAGGCGATGAGCTGGAACCTCTGGCACGGCGGCAGCCGGGTCAACGGCTCCCGTGACAAGCAGCTGAAGTTCCTGCTCGACCACGACGTGGACGTGGTGGGCATGCAGGAGACCTCCTCCACCTCGGCCAGGGAGCTGGCCGAGGCGCTGGGCTGGGACCACTTCCAGGCGGGGCCCGACCTGGGCGTCGTCAGCCGCTATCCGATCACCGGTCGCGGTCCGCTGCCGTCGGAGTCGGGCCTGCCCGCGGTCAACGTCAGGGTCCGGCTCGACGACCGGCGCGACCAGGAGGTCTCCGTCTGGAACGTGCACCTCGGCCACTCGCCCTACGGACCCTACGACGCCTGCTTCGGCAAGATGACCCGTGAGCAGCTGCTGGCCAACGAGGTCTCCTCCGGACGCACCCCGCAGATCACCGCGATCCTCGGCGCGATGAAGGCCGACCTGGCCGCCGCCCGGCGGACTCCGGTCCTGCTGGTCGGCGACTTCAACGCCCCGTCCCACCTCGACTGGACCGACACCGTCCGGCGCTGCGGGTACGGCTCCGTGCCCTGGCCCGCCTCGGTGCTGCCGGAGAAGGCCGGTCTGAAGGACTCCTTCCGCGTCGCACACCCCGACCCGGTCGCCGCCCCCGGCACCACCTGGTCGCCGGTCTACCCGACCTTCACCGGCGGCTACGGCCACGACGGCCACAAGGGCGAGCCCGAGCCGCAGGACCGCATCGACTTCGTGCACTACGCCGGGAGGCTCCGGGTGCTGGACTCCCGCACCCTGGTCGAGGGCACCCCGGCCCCCGTCCCCGGCCATGCCGACAACGCGTGGACCTCCGACCACGCGGCGGTGCTCACCACCTTCCGGATGCGCTGAGCACTCCGGTGAGGACCACCACCCCGGTCCTCACCGCTCCACGGGAGCCGCCGCCGAGCCGCGGCGGCTCCCGGACCGGGGCCTTCGGACCTGCGGCCGCCGGACCGGGGCCTTCCGGACCGGGGCCTTGCAGGTCATTTCGCCGCGGTGACCACACTGGAGCCCAGGCGCTTGAGCCCGCGGCCCATGACGGCGGTCCCGCCGGGCAGCTCGGCGAGGCCGAACAGGCGGTTGCGCACGGTGATCCGCCAGGCCCGGTGCGGGACCATCCATTCGGCGGTGTTGCGTCCGCTCCGCTGCTTGTCCAGGGCGAACGGTCGCATCCGCCGCTCGTAGCGGTCGAGGGCGGCCTCGACGCCGGCCCCGAGCAGCTCGGTGGCCAGCGTGTACGCCCCGCCCATCGCCATCGACGAGCCCTGCCCCGCCATCAGCGACACCGCGTGGGCGGCGTCACCGAGCAGAGTCACCCGGCCCTTGCTCCAGCCGGGCATCCGGATCTGGGCGACACGGTCGTAGTAGGGGTCCTCCGGACAGTGCGCCAGCACCCGGTCGATCATCGGGCCCAGTCCACGATAGGCGGCCAGGACCTCGGCGCGCGGGCGAGCCGGCGGCCCCGTCGCGGCTGAGGCGTGGACGAGGGATGCCGCCAGCGCGCCGCTTCGCGTCGGGTACAGCCCGGCCTGACGACCGGGCACACCCACCAGCAGGAACCGGCGGCCGACCTCCTCGGCCAGCTCGGCGTCATCGAACAGGTAGGAGGCGGTGTGGTAGCCCAGCGGGTGCAGGAACCCCTCCTCCGGGCCGAAGACCAGTCTCCGTACGACGGAGTGGATTCCGTCGGCGCCGACCAGCACGTCGGCCCGGCGCACGTCACCGTCGGTCAGCTCGACGTCCACCCCGCCCGGGACGTCGCGGACCGCCGAGACGCTGGTGCCGTACCGGATCTCGGTGCCGTCGTCGAGCGCCGAGCGCAGGGTCGCCTCCAGGTCGCCGCGCATGAGGCTCAACACCCGGCCGTCGAGCATGGCCGTGAAGGAGGCGTAACACAGGCCGCCGCTCCGCCGGCCGTGCCGATCGGCGTAGGTCAGCTCGGTGATGTCGGCGGCCACCTCGCCCAGGGCGTCGAGGATTCCCATCCGCTCGGCCACGTCGTAGCCGGAGCCGAAGAAATCGATCATGTAGCCGTCGCTGCGCGGCCCGGTCGCCTTCTCCACCACGGTCACCTCGGCGCCCGCCCGCCGCAGCCACCAGGCCAGCGTGAGACCGGCTATCCCGGCCCCACAGATCAGAACTCTCATTCCGGTTCTCCTTCACGGGTGAAAAGCCCGTCGCGGTAGACGGCCAGCGCCTCCTCGGCCCACCGGGCGGCTCCCTCCGGCCCGAGGGGATCGGTGCCCAGCACGTCGGCGAGCTGCTCGCGGACCAGGAGCAGCACCAGGTCGTTGACCATGACGAAGGCCGCCCGGACCTCGGGATCCCGGCCCCGCGCCATGACCCCGGCCGCGGCGAGCTCCTCGACCGTCGCCCGGCTGACCTCGAACCAGCGGCGGAACACCCCGGTGCCCGCCGGGTCGTCCGACAACAACAGCCGGCGCAGGTACGCGGGGACGGGCGAGCCGGGCGGCAGCTCCCGCAGCAGCGCCTGGGCGAAGGACGCCCCGTCGGAGGTGTCGAGCCCGCCGCCGGCCGCCCGCTCCAGCAACCCGTCGAAGATCGAGGAGACGTGCTCGTCCACCGCGGCGCGCAACCCCTCCTTGGAACCGAAGTGATGGATGACGAGCGCGGGTGACACTCCCGCCGCCGCCGCGATCCGGCGGACGGTCACCTGGGCGGGCCCGTGGGCGGCGAACAACTCCAGGGCCCGGTCGCGGATGATCGCCCGCGCGGTCCGTTCGTCACGTGCTGAACACATGTTCAGTACAGTAAACAACTGTTCAGTCGAAAACAAGTGCGCGAGACGTCGCGGACACATGCGGAGAACAGAACGACCGGCCGGCGCCGGGGGAGGTCCGGTGCCGGCCGGTCGTGGAGAACCGGGAGGCGGGGGGCGGGGATGAGGCGGGGGAACGCCGGACGCCACCCGCCGGTCAGTCGTAGAAGCCGAGGCGGCGCAGCTGCTTGGGGTCGCGCTGCCAGTCCTTGGCGACGCTGATGCGCAGGTCGAGGTAGACCCGGGTGCCGAGAAGCGCCTCGATCTGCTTGCGTGCGCGGGTGCCGACCTCCTTGAGCCGGGAGCCCTTGTGCCCGATCACGATGGCTTTCTGCGACGGCCGTTCGACGAACATGTGCGCGTAGATGTCGAGCAGGTCGTCGCGACCCTCCCTGGGCAGCATCTCGTCGACGACGACCGCGATCGAGTGCGGCAGCTCGTCGCGGACGCCCTCAAGGGCCGCCTCGCGGATCAGCTCGCCCACGAGCACCTGCTCGGGCTCGTCGGTGAGCTGCCCGCCCTCGTACAACGGCGGGCTCTCCGGCAGGTGCCGGACGAGCACGCCGGACAGCACGTCGAGCTGCTCCCCCGACTGCGCCGACACCGGGACGACATCCTCGAACTCGGCAAGCCCGGAGACCGCGAGCAGTTGCGCGGCGATCTGGTCACGGGTCGCCAGGTCGCACTTGGTCACCACGGCGACGACCGGCGTCTTCTTGACGCCGGCGAGCTTCTCGGCGATGAACCGATCTCCCTTGCCGACGGGCTCGTTCGCGGGCACGCAGAAGCCGATCACGTCCACCTCGGTGAGGGTGGACAGCACGAGGCTGTCCAGCCGCTCACCGAGCAGGGTGCGGGGGCGGTGCAGGCCCGGTGTGTCGACGATGACGAGCTGGGAGTCGGGGCGGTGCACGATGCCGCGGATGACCCGGCGGGTCGTCTGCGGTTTGGACGAGGTGATCGCCACCTTGGTGCCGACCAACGCGTTCATCAGCGTGGACTTGCCGACGTTGGGCCTGCCGACGAAGCAGGCGAATCCGGCATGGAAATCAGCGGCTGAGGAACTCACGTCACCCATTGTCCCCGATACCGGCCTCGACTCTGACGCAGCGTGCCCGCTCAGCCCCGGCGCAGCGTGCCGTCGGGGCCCGCCACCAGCAGGGTAGTGCCGCCCATCTCCCTGACCGCCCGCGCGTCGGCCTCGGCGGGCCCCTCCCCCGCGGTGACCAGCGCCGCGGCCTCCAGCGACTCGGCACCGCTGGACACGGCCATCGCCACGGCGACCTGAAGCGCCGAAAGCGTCAACGAGGGCAGCGCCACGTTCGTCGCCGCGTACGTCCGGCCGGTCTCGTCGCGTACGGCCGCACCCTCCGCGGCACCGTTGCGGGCACGGGCGGATCGGGCCAGAACGATGATCTTGTTGTCCTCGGGGTCGAGGGTCGCGTCACTCACAGTCCAAGGGTATTCAGCCCCCACCGGCCACGGCGACGGGGGCACGGGCTCGGCCGCGCCACGTCGCCCGCGCCACGTCGCCTGCACCGCACCGCACCGGATCGACATCGGCCGCGCCGGATCGGCCGCGAACCGGCGGACGCCCCTCTCCGGGCCTCTCCGGGCTTTTCAAGCACCCCCACACCCCTCGGCGCCTCTTGAACCCCCCTGGCTGCACCTGAGGCCCTCAAGACGCCTCAAGAGCCCTCAGGCCGCGGTCCGGCCGACCAGGAAGCGGGTGAGCTGCCGGGTGCGCTCGACGTCCACGGCGGCCATCCCGGTGTGCACGAGCGAGACCACGGTGTGGCCGCTGAGAGCGAAGACCAGATGCATCTCGTAGGGGTATCCGTTCAACCGGCCGCTCAACCGCCGCGCCTGCACGTCACCGCCCACTCCGCGCAGGTCGAGCGGGGAGACGGTGAAGGTGGTGCTCCGGCCCGCTACGCCCCCCTTGACGACGGCGCAGTCGCCCAGTGCCCTGGTCAGCTCGGCGAAGCGCCGTTCGGCGGTGTCCCCCGCGTAGGAGGTCAGGCCGACCCCCGCCAGCTCCCCCACCCGGTCACCCTGGTAGGTCACGGCCACCCGTACCCCCGCGACCGCCTGCGCCGACCCGGCCGCCGCGGCGTCCAGGACGAGTCGGCAGTCTTCGTCGGCGGACCGGAACGGAGCGCGCCACCCGTCGCGCGGCCGGGCCGAGAATCCGTCGGGCAGGTTCCGCGCCTCGCCGAGGAGTCCGCGCAGCCGGGCCCGTTCCGCGTTCGCGTCGGCGCCGCCCCCGTATCCGGCCCCGCCGCCGCATCCCGCGCAGATCGCCGCGAGAAAACCACATAAAGGAAGAAAAGCGACAATACCCATCATTCGCGTCATGACCATTCCCCCGATGTCATGTACGAGGCACCCCACCCTCACCGATCGACGTTCTTCCCGCTCGGCAAAAACGGCAATCATCCAGAAACGCCTAAGGGTGCCCCCAACCGCACTTCACGGTCGAGAACACCCTCAAGCGAGCGACGCAGGACAGCCTCGGAGCCCTGCGTAACTCATTTCTCCCCGCGAGGCGGCTCCGACACCGCGAACCCCTCCCGGCGTCCGGAACCCCCCACTGACACCCGCGCGACCGGGTGCCAGTGACGACGATGGCGTACCCCGCTTGCAGGCCACTTGAAGACGACTTGGGGAGGCTCCCGCGCCGTCCTCCGCTCCGCGGACGACCGGGCGAGCCTCCCCCTCCCACCCGGAAAGCCCGCAACGACACGACTGCGGGAAAAGCGCGGCCCGCGGACGGAGACAACGACTACCCCTGCTCGGCGGAGGCCGAGACCGAGTCGGGCTCGGCCGGAGCGGTCCGGGTGACGAGAACCGTGCCGATCCGGTTGCGGCGCCCGGCGAGGCTCTCCGCCGTCAGGCTCAGCCCCTCCACCACCGCCTGGGATCCGGCGATCGGCACCCGGCCCAACGCGTGCGCCAGCAAGCCGCCGACGGTCTCGACGTCGTCGACCTCAAGCTCGATGTCGAACAAATCGGCCAGGTCACCGACCGGGAGCCGGGCGGTCACCCGGACCGAACCGTCGTCCAGCTGCTCGACCCGGGGAACCTCCTGGTCGTACTCGTCGGCTATCTCGCCGACGATCTCCTCCAGGATGTCCTCGATGGTCACCAGGCCGGCCGTGCCGCCGTACTCGTCGATGACGATGGCCTGGTGGATGTGGCGGGCCTGCATCTCCCGCAGCAGCTGGTCGATCGGCTTGCTCTCCGGCACGTAGGTGGCCGGACGCATGATCGACTCCACCTGCGCGGCGCGTCCGTCGTCACCGGCGTCCTGCACCCGGCGCGCGACGTCCTTGAGGTAGACGATGCCGATGACGTCGTCCTCGTTCTCACCGACCACGGGGATCCGGGAGAAGCCGCTGCGCAGGGCGAGCGACAAGGCCTGGTTCAACGTCTTGCCGCGCTCGATGAACACCATGTCGGTGCGGGGCACCATGACCTCCCGGGCCAGGGTGTCGCCGAGCTCGAAGACCGAGTGGATCATCTCCCGCTCGTCGGGCTCGATGACCCTGCGCTCCTCGGCCAGATCGACCAGGTCACGCAGCTCGGCCTCGGAGGTGAACGGCCCCTCCCGGAAGCCCTTGCCCGGGGTCACCGCGTTGCCGAGCAGGATGAGCAGCTTCGGCAGGGGACCGAAGATCCTGGTCAGCCCGTACACCACAGGAGCACTGGCCAGCGCTATCGGCTCCGCGTGCTGGCGGCCCAGGGTGCGGGGGGAGACCCCGACGATCACATAACTGATCACGATCATGACGGCCGCGGCGGCGGTGTAGGCCCAGCCGCGATCGCCGAGCCAGTCGATGAAGAGCAGCGTGGCGATCACCGTGGCGAGCAGCTCACAGCTGAGCCGCAACAGCAACAGCAGGTTCAGGTAACGCGGCGGGTCCGCGACGATGGCCTGCAGGCGCACCGCGCCGCGGCGATCCTCACGGACGAACTCCTCCGCCCGCACCCGCGAGATACGGGTCAGGGCCGTCTCCGCACTGGCGATCAGACCGCCGACCACCACGAGGACGACGGCTGAGAACAACCACCCGTTGGCGAGGTTCACCGCTGGGTGCGCACCTCCTGCCACGACTCCAGAAGCTCGCCCTGCAGGCCGAACATCTCCTTGTGCTCCTCGGGCTCGGCGTGGTCGTAGCCGAGCAGATGCAGGATGCCGTGCGTGCAGAGCATCTCCAGCTCCGCCTCGGTGCTGTGCCCCGCCTCGGCCGCCTGCTTGGCCGCCACCTGCGGGCAGAGCACCACGTCGCCCAGGAGCGCCGGGTCGGCGGGCGCGTCACCCTCCTGCCGGGCTCCCGCACCGGCCCCGGGACGCAGCTCGTCCATCGGGAAGGCGAGCACGTCGGTCGGGCCGGGCTCACCCATCCACTGCTCGTGCAGCACCGCCATGGCCTCCTCGTCGACCACCAGGATCGACAGCTCGGCCAGCGGGTTGATGCCCATCCGCTCCAGCACGTGCCCGGCCAGCGCGACGATGAGACCTTCGTCGACCTCGGCACCCGACTCGTTGTTGACTTCGATGCTCATCGGTCGCTCACCGCTCCTCGCTCGTTCCGCGGCCCACTCGTACCTCGCGACCCACTCCACGCACTGCGTCGGGCTCGCTCCCCGCTCATCGGTCGCTCACCGCTCCTCGCTCGTTCCGCGGCCCACTCGTACCTCGCGACCCACTCCACGCACTGCGTCGGGCTCGCTCCCCGCTCATCGGTCGCTCACCGCTCCTCGCTCGTTCCGCGGCCCACTCGTACCTCGCGACCCACTCCACGCACTGCGTCGGGCTCGCTCCCCGCTCATCGGTCGCTCACCGCTCCTCGTTCACCGCGACCGAGTGCCGCGGTCGCGCTCATGTTCTCCCCCGGGGGCGCTTGACGACGCCCTTGATCGGCTGCGCCGCGTTCTCCCGCTGCGCCTCGTCGTAGCGCCCGTAGGCGTCGACGATGTCGCTCACCAGCTTGTGGCGTACGACGTCGGCGCTGGTCAGACGGCTGAAGTGGATGTCGCCCACACCGTCGAGGATCTCCTGGACGACCCGCAGGCCGCTCAGCGTGCCGCTGGGCAGGTCGACCTGTGTGACGTCGCCCGTGACGACGATCTTCGAGTTGAAGCCCAGCCGCGTCAGGAACATCTTCATCTGCTCCGGCGAGGTGTTCTGGGCCTCGTCGAGGATGATGAAGGCGTCGTTGAGCGTGCGACCTCGCATGTAGGCGAGGGGGGCCACCTCGATCGTGCCCGCGGCCATCAGCCGGGGGATCGAATCGGGGTCGAGCATGTCGTGCAGCGCGTCGTAGAGCGGGCGGAGGTAGGGGTCGATCTTCTCGTAGAGCGTGCCGGGCAGGAAGCCGAGCCGCTCACCGGCCTCCACCGCGGGGCGGGTGAGGATGATCCGGTTGACCTTCTTCTCCTGGAGGGCCCTGACGGCCTTCGCCATGGCCAGGTAGGTCTTCCCCGTGCCCGCAGGACCGAGGCCGAAGACGATCGTGAACTTGTCGATCGCGTCGACGTAGCGCTTCTGGTTGACCGTCTTGGGGCGGATGGTGCGGCCCCGCGACGAGATGATGTCGAGGGAGAGCACCTCGGCGGGACGATCGGAGGACATCCGCAGCATGGCGATGCTGCGCTCGACCGCGTCGGCCGTGAGCTGCGCGCCTCCGCGGACCAGCTCGGACATCTCCTCGAAGAGACGCACCACCGTGCTGCTCTCCTCGGGGCTGCCGGTGACGGTGATCTCGTTGCCCCGGACGTGGATGTCGGCGCGGAAGGCCCCCTCGATGACGCGCAGCAGCTCGTCGCGTGAGCCCAGCAGGCTGACCATCGACTGATCGTCCGGAATCACCACCTTCGCCTGTGTCCGGCTGGGGCTGTTGGACTTCAGTGGGGTTCTGCTGGAATCGTGTGTCTCGGACATGGGCGGGCCTTACGGCCTGTTCGCCTCCAGATATAGGCGTCGGACTTCTACGCCATCGTATCCGCGATCCTCGCAATCATGCTTGCGGGTTTTCACCCGGGCGGCCACGTCAAGTCGCGTCCCCCGAGGACGTGTCCGTGCACGTGGAAGACGGTCTGACCGGCCCCGAGACCGGTGTTGAACACCAGCCGGTAACCCGGCTCGGCGACGCCCTCCTGCTCGGCGACGGCATGCGCGGCCTGCAGGACCTCGTCGGCCAGACCGTCGTCGGCGGCGGCCAGGGCGGCGGCGGTCGGATAATGATCTTTGGGAATCACCAGGACGTGCGTGGGCGCCTGCGGGTTGACGTCGCGGAATGCCAACGTGCGGTCGGTTTCGTGGACGACCTCGGCCGGAATCTCCTTGGCCACGATCTTGCAGAACAGGCAGTTCGTTTCACTTACCATGCACGCACCTTATCGCCGAGGCCGTTGTGAATCGGTGATGGTTCCCCGTCCGCATACAAAGATCCGCATGGATATGGTGGGTGTGCAAAACTTCAACCAACGACAGACCGTTGCGCGCAGCGCGATAAGGCCGCCTGGCGAGGACACGACTGGGTCATGCCCCCTAATGAACCGGAAGAGCGTAAACCCTCGGGGAAGGCCGAGCGTCCCACTGATGTGACCACCGAGACCCTCGTGGCCGACAGGTCGCTCGGGGCGGTGCCCGTCGGATGGGATGCCGACATGGCCGTTACCGCGCTCTACAGCGCGCACTACCGGTCTCTTGTGCGTCTCGCTGTGCTGCTCGTCCGCGACATGGCAACCGCGGAGGAGGTCGTGCAGGACGCGTTCGTCGCCATCCACGGCGCCTGGCGCCGCCTGCGTGACACCGACAAGGCACTGGCCTACCTGCGTCAGTCGGTCGTCAACCGATCACGTTCGGTGCTGCGGCACCGGGCGGTCGTTGAGAAGTACGCGCCCAAGGGAATGCCCGACGCGCCGAGCGCCGAGAACGGGGCGATCGGCGAGTTCGAGCGTTCCGCCGTGATCGAGGCGCTCCGCGGCCTTCCCACACGCCAGCGGGAGGCGTTGGTCCTGCGTTACTACGGAGACCTGTCGGAGGCGCAGATCGCCCACGCCATGGGCATCAGCAAGGGCGCGGTCAAGAGTCACACGGCTCGCGGCATGGCCGCCCTACGGACTGCACTGGAGCAACTGTCATGACCGACTCCCCGGATGAGTACGGCGAGCTGCTCCGCCGTGCGCTCAACGCGGAGGCGAACTCGGTCGTTCCCTCCCCGGACGGACTGGAGATCATTCGCGCCCGCATCGAGCGACGCGGGTTGCGCAACCTCATGTGGTGGCGCGTCGGGGCCTCCGTCGCGGGAGCGGCTCTCGTCGCGGCCACCGTCGTCATGGTGGTCCCCCAGCTCCGCGAGCAGGTGATCCCCGAGGTCAGCACCGGTGAGGTCAACTTCACCGAGTCGACCCCGCCCGACCTGTCGGCCACCTCACGGCCTCCGGCGCCGCCGGCCCCGACCCCGCTCCCGGCGGTCTCCAGGCCCACGAACGCGCCGTCGGCCACACCGTCGCCCACACCGACCAGAAGCACGTCGCCGAGTCCGAGGCCGACGACGCCCAGGGCGACCCCCACACCCAGCCCGACGCCCACGCCCTGTCCCACGGCCGTGCAGGGCGAGCCCGCCGAACCGGCCGGGCCCACCGCGCGGTGCGACGAGGGCGAACCGGCGCCGACGCCGACGGAGCCGACCACCCCCTCTCCGAGCGGATGCCCGTCCGACGACTGCCCGTCACCGGACGACTCGTCGCCGCCGCTGCCGGTCGAGGACGGCGCCCCGACCCCGGTCGGAGGCTAGGCCCGGGCCGCGCGCCGGGCCGTCAGCGGTGTTCCGTGCCGGCTCCGGCCGGCCGCCCGGTGGGCCCACCGGGCCCGCCGGGCGTACGCCTCACCAACGCCCCGTACGCGCCTGCAGGACGGCTGCCGCGGCGACCCCGGCCGTCGAGGTGCGCAGCACCGTGGGCCCGAGCAGCGCCGGCACCGCCTCGGCGGCGCGGAACGCGGCGATCTCCTCCTCGCTGACCCCGCCCTCGGGGCCGACCACCACGACGATGTCGCCTCCGACGGGAAGCGGCAGGGTGGAGAGCGGAGCGGACGCCTCCTCGTGCAGGACGACGCCGAGCGCCGCCGCCGACAGCAGCGTGGCGACCGCCGCGGTCGTGGCGGGCTCGGTCACCTCCGGCAGGTGGAAACGGCGCGACTGCTTGCCCGCCTCGCGTGTCGTGGAACGCCAGCGGGCCAGCGACTTGGCCCCCCGTTCGCCCTTCCACTGGGTGACGCACCTGGCCGCCGCCCACGGGACGATCACGTCGACCCCGGCCTCGGTCATCATCTCCACCGCCAGCTCCCCCCGGTCGCCTTTGGGAAGCCCCTGGACGACGACCAGGCGAGGGCTGGGCACCGGCACGTCGTAGCGGCGCAGCACCTCGACCCGGAGCGAGTCTCTGCCCGCGTCGAGCACCACGCACTCGGCGACGGTGCCGGCCCCGTCGGTCAGGTCGAGCCGTTCCCCGGCCCGCAGCCGGCGTACGGCCGCCGCGTGACGTCCTTCGGGGCCGCCGAAGGCGAACTCCGCCCTGGCCAGGTCGGCGGGGTCGGCCAGGAAGACCGGGACCGTCATCGGCCGCCGGTCCCGCCGGGGCCGGCGAGGCCGTCAGCGACCATTGAAGGCGTCCCGCAGCCGGGAGAAGAAGCTCTGCTGGCCGGGGGCGAACCTGCCGGGCGGTCGCTCCTCGCCACGGAGCCGGGACAGCTCCCGCAGCAGTTCCTCCTGGGCCGCGTCGAGGCGGGTGGGGGTCTCCACGTTGACGTGGATCATCAGGTCACCGCGGCCGGTCTCGTTGAGACGCTGCACGCCCCGGCCGTAGAGGGGGATCGTCTGCCCCGACTGCGTGCCGGGCCGGATGTCCAGCTCCTCGGCGCCGTCGAGCGTCTCCATGGTCAGCGTGGTGCCGAGGGCCGCCGCGGTCATGGGAATCTGCACGGTGCAGTGCAGGTCGTCGCCGCGACGTTCGAAGATCTCGTGCGGACGCTCGACGATCTCCAGGAACAGATCGCCGGGAGGGCCGCCCCCCGGGCCGACCTCGCCCTCGCCCGCGAGCTGAATGTGGGTGCCGTCCTCGACGCCGGCCGGGATACGGACCTTGATCGTCCGCCGGGTGCGGACCCGGCCGTCGCCGGAGCACTCCTGGCAGGGGTGACGGATGATCGACCCGAAGCCGCCGCACTGGGGGCACGGCCGGGAGGTCATGACCTGCCCGAGGAAGGAGCGGGTGACCTGCGAGACCTCGCCGCGGCCGTGGCACATGTCACAGGTGTCGGGGTGGGTGCCGGGAGCGGCCCCGGCGCCCGAGCAGACCTCGCAGACCACGGCGGTGTCGACGACCAGCTCACGCGTGGTGCCGAAGGCCGTCTCGTTCAGGTCGAGCTCGACCCTGATGGTGGCGTTGCGGCCACGACGGGCCCGGGAGCGCGGGCCGCGGCCTCCGCCGGCACCCGCGGCGCCGAAGAAGGCGTCCATGATGTCGCTGAACGGGAAACCCGCTCCGAACCCGCCGGCGCCGCCGCCCGGGGAGAAGGGGTCGGCCCCCATGTCGTACATCTGGCGCTTGCCGGAGTCGGACAGGACCTCGTAGGCCTGCGTGATCTCCTTGAAGCGCTCCTGCGTCTCGGGGTCGGGGTTGACGTCGGGATGCAGTTCGCGCGCCAGGCGGCGGTACGCCTTCTTGATCTCTTCCGGACTGGCGTCGCGGCGCACCCCGAGGGTGCCGTAGTAGTCGCTCTTAGCCACTTTTCGTTGACCTCTTAGGATGCAGCCAGGATCTGGCTGACGTAGCGTGCCACCGCGCGCACCGCGCCCATCGTGACCGGATAATCCATTCGCGTCGGACCCAGCACACCGAGCCGGGCCAGTTGCTTGTCCCCCGAACCGTACCCGGCGGCGACGATGGACGTGCCCCGGAGCCCGGTGTAGGGGTTCTCCGAGCCGATCCGCACCGTCACCGACGACTGGCCGGCGGTCTCGTCGAGCAGCCGCATGAGCACGACCTGCTCCTCCAGTGCCTCCAGGACCTCGCGGAGCCCGACGGTGAAGTCGCCTCCGGCGAGGTTGGCCGCCCCGGCGAAGACGATTTTCTCGTCGCGCCGCTCCACCAGTGACTCCAGCAACACCGAGAGGATCGTGGTCGCCAGCGGCCGGTCTTCGGGGGGCAGGCGGCCGGGCAGGTCGGCGACCCTGTCGGGAACGCTGGTGAGCCCGCAGCCGTCGAGCGACGCGTTGAGCACCGCCCGCAGGTGGGCGACGCGGTTGTCGTCCACGGCGTCGGGCAGTTCGATCACGCGCTGCTCGACCCGGCCGGTGTTGGTGATGAGCACGAACATCAGCCGGCGCTCGCTCAGCGGCACCAGCTCGACGTGCCGTACCGTCGAGTTGCTCATCGTGGGGTACTGCACCACCGCGACCTGCCGGGTGAGCTGGGCCAGCAACCGCACCGTGCGCGTGACGACGTCGTCGATGTCCACCGCGCCGGCGAGGAAGCTCTCGATGGCCCTCCGCTCGGCGCTCGACAGCGGCTTCACCTGTGAGAGCCTGTCGACGAAGAGCCGGTAGCCCTTGTCGGTGGGCACCCGGCCCGCGCTGGTGTGGGGCTGGGCGATGTAGCCCTGCTCCTCCAGCACCGCCATGTCGTTGCGGATGGTCGCCGGCGACACGCCCAGGTTGTGCCGCTCCGTGAGAGCCTTGGACCCCACCGGTTCGTTGGTGGACACGTAGTCCTCGACGATGGCGCGCAGCACGGCGAGCTTCCGGTCGTCGACCAACGTGGTCACCTCCTGCCTGCGTCCGAAGGGGAAACACGAGGCCTGGCACTCTGTGTTCCCGAGTGCCAAGTGTACGGCCCCCGCCCGGAAGGCGCGATAAGCAGGAGGTGTGGACGACCGGGCCAAGTCGTTGGCAAGTCAACTGCTATCGCGATCCAAGTACCACACGTCACCATTGGTGTATGTCTAATAATTATGGATCTTTCCCGGGTGGCACCCCGGGTGGTCCTGGTTACGGCGCCCCTCAGCAGCCGTACGGTCAGCAGTACTCGAGCGGCCCGTCCTACGGCGGATACCCCCCGCCCAACTATGGAACTCCGCAGGGAACGCCCGCCGCGACGAAGGTCAAGCCCAGCCTCGGTTGGATCTTCGGCGCCTGGTTCCTCGCGATCGTCAGCGTCATCATCGGGATCGTCGCCATCGTCGGCGGCGGCGTCGGCCTCGTCAAGGCGGTCGCCGACGCCGCCCCCACCGAGTCCTTCGCCTCCGGCGAGACCGTGACGGTCTCGCTCGACCCCGCGAACAAGCCCGCGATCTACATATCCACCTCCGCCCCGACCAAGTACGAGTGCTCGCTCCAGGGCGCCAGCGAGGCCGACAAGCCCCGGCTGGAGAAGTCGGTCGGCACGCAGACCGTGACGCTCAACGGCGTCGTCTGGGAGCAGGGGCTGCGGATCGGGATCGACAAGGCGGGCGACTACCAGGTCCGTTGCGTCGCGGACCAGGCGGACACCACCAAGTTCGGTGTGGGCCGGGAGTTCGTGACCGGTGCGGTGGCGGGCGTCGTCGCCGGGTTCGGCATCCCCCTGGTGGGCATCCTGCTGGCGATCGTCGTGACGATCGTCGTACTGGTCAAGCGGAGCCGCGCACGCAAGCGCCAGGCCGCCGCGGCGGCCCCCGCCCACTCGGCGGGACCGTGGGGGCAGACCCGTCCGTACGGTAGCTGACGGTCGCCTTTGCTACCGTCCACATGATCCCTGGTACGAGACGGTGGGCGGTCGGTGATGTACGAGCGTGACGTTCTGGCGGGAGACTGGCGGCGTCCCCTGAAAGGGAAGATCCCTCAGGTTCCCGCGGAGCTCGACCTGGTGGTCGAGGATGCCGACGGCGGCTTCTGCGGCGCCGTGGTGGCGTGCGACAAGGAGGCCGTCACCCTGGAGGACCGGTTCGGGCGCCGGCGGGTGTTCCCGCTGGAGCCCGCCGCGTTCCTCCTGGAGGGCAAAGTGGTCACACTCGTGCGGCCGGCCGCCGCGCCGCGCGCGCCGCGGCGCAGCGCCTCGGGTTCCATCGCGGTGGAGGGCCTGCGCGCGCGGGTCGCCCAGGAGAGCCGGATCTACGTGGAGGGCGTGCACGACGCCGCGCTCGTGGAGAAGGTCTGGGGTCACGACCTGCGGGTCGAGGGGGTGGTCGTGGAGTATCTGGAAGGCGTCGACCACCTGCCCTCGATCGTCGAGGAGTTCGGCCCCGGGCCGGGCCGGCGCCTGGGCGTGCTCGTCGACCACCTGGTGCCCGGCTCGAAGGAGAGCAGGATCGCCGCCCGGGTCTCCTCACCCCACGTGCTGGTCGTCGGGCATCCCTTCGTGGACGTGTGGCAGGCGGTCAAGCCCCGTACGCTCGGCATCGCGGCCTGGCCGTCGGTGCCGCGCGGCATACCCTGGAAAGAGGGTGTCATCGCCGCCCTGGGCTGGGACGCCGAACCTGGCGACGCATGGCGCAGCATTCTTGGAGCAGTCACGACATATGCCGACCTGGAGCCGGAACTCCTCGGCCCGGTCGAAGAGCTGATCGACTTCGTGACGGCTCCCGATGAAGATCATTGATTCCTTAACCCCCCAGGAGGGGCCATGAGCGAGCATCCCGAAACCTCACCGGCGGACGACCAGGCACGCCGCGCCGGCGAGCCGTCGCCCGGCCACACCCAGTTCGGCCACCCCCAGTCCGGTCACACCCAGCCCGGCCAGAGCTACGGCTACGGCTACGGCGGACCGGTCCAGGATCCCGGGCACCCCGCCGGGCCGGGCCACACCCAGCCGAACCAGGGGTTCCAGGATTACGGGCAGCCGGGCCAGGGCCACACCCAGCAGAATCAGGGCTACACCCAACCGGGCCAGGGGTTCCAGGGCCACACCCAGCCGGGCCAGGGCTACCCCCAGGCGAACCAGGGCTACGATGCCCAGCCCTCCTACGACGCGGGCGGTTACGGTGCCTACCAGTCCGGATACCCGCAGCCCGACCCGTACGCCCAGCCGGCGAGCTACGGCTACGGCTACGGCCAGCAGGCGCCCGCCGGAGGGTACGGCCCCCGGCCCGGCAGCGATGACACCACCATGGCGATGATCGCCCACCTGCTGGGCCTGCTGACCTCCTTCCTCGGACCGCTGGTGATCTACCTCATGAGGAAGGACGACTCCCCCTACGTGCGCGACCAGGCGGCCGAGGCGCTGAACTTCCAGATCACACTGATGATCGCCTACTTCGTCTCGATGTTCCTCGCGTTCCTGCTCATCGGCTTCCTGCTGTTCCCCCTCGTCTGGATCGGGTCGCTCGTCTTCACGGTCATGGCCGCGGTGGCGGCCAACCGGGGAGACAGGTACCGCTATCCGATGAACATCCGTTTCGTCAGCTGATCCCGGGCGTCGGCCTCACGGGCGCCGGCGGGCGTCAGGTGAGGTCGCGGATCAGGGCGTCGGCCAGTAGCCGGCCGCGTAGCGTGAGCACCGCGCGGCCGTCCTTGAACGCCTCGGTCTCCAGCAGGCCGTCGGCCAGCGCGCGGGCGACCACCGGGGGCCGTTCGAGATCCCGCACCGGGAAGCCCCGGACGAGCCGCAGCTCCAGCATCAGCCGTTCCACCGCCCTGTCCTGCGGGGTCAGCACCTCACGCGCGTGCGCGGGCGAGACCCCGGCGGCCAGGCGCCGGGCGTACGCCGCGGGGTGCTTGACGTTCCACCAGCGGGTGCCGCCGACGTGGCTGTGGGCTCCGGGGCCGACCCCCCACCAGTCGCCACCGGTCCAGTAGAGCAGGTTGTGCCGGCAGCGCCCGGCCTCCGAGGTCGCCCAGTTCGAGACCTCGTACCACTCGAATCCCGCCTCGGCCAGCATCGCGTCGGCGATGAGATAGCGGTCGGCGGCCACGTCGTCGTCGGGCATGGCGAGCTCGCCCCGCCTGACCCTGGCCGCCAGCGCGGTGCCCTCCTCCACGATGAGCGAGTACGCCGACACGTGGTCGGGCCCCGCCTCGATCGCGGCGGACAGCGAGGCACGCCAGTCGTCGTCGCTCTCCCCCGGCGTGCTGTAGATCAGGTCGAGGTTGACGTGGTCGAACCCCGCGTCCCTGGCCTCCCGGACGGCCCGCGCCGGACGACCGGGAGTGTGCCGGCGGTCGAGCACCCGCAGCACGTGCTCGCGGGCACTCTGCATGCCGAAGCTCACCCGGTTGAACCCGCCGGCGCGCAGCTCGGCCAGGTAGGCGGGATCGACCGACTCGGGGTTGGCCTCGGTGGTCACCTCCGCCCCCGGGGCGAGCCCGAACTCCTCGCCGATCGCGTCCAGGATCCGGACCAGGTCCGCAGCGGGCAGCAGGGTCGGGGTGCCGCCGCCGAAGAACACGGTCTCGACCGGCAGGTCCGCCTCCCCGAGGTTGGCCCGCGCCCGCCGCACCTCGTCGATCGCGGTGTCCGCGTAGTCCTTCCGCGACGCGCCGGGTCCCAGCTCGGCGGCCGTGTAGGTGTTGAAATCGCAGTAGCCGCAGCGGGTCACGCAGAAGGGGACGTGGACGTAGAAGCCGAAGGGACGTCCGCCGAGCCCTTCGAGCGCGCTCGCCGGAAGCTCGCCCGAGGCCGGTACGGGGTCCCCGTCGGGAAGTGTGGATGGCACGTCCCCAAGTCTGCCGCTCTCGCGGTGATGCCCGGTACGCCGGGAGCCGGCGCTCGGGAGGCCGTCCGCCGGAACGTCGCGGACCGTTGACGCCCCGATCGGCCAGGTCTACGATCCGGGAAAACTTACAGGAAACTTTCCTATAAGTTGCTATCCCGAGCAGTGGAGAAGCCCGTGCAGAGACTCCTCCGTCATGTGATCGCGGTGACCCTCGCCACAGGTCTCGCGGCGCTGTCCGCCCCCGCCCCCGCCCAGGCCGCCTCCGGCCACGGCGACCGTTTCAAACGGGTCGCCTACTTCATCCAGTGGGGCGTCTACGCCCGCGACTACCACGTCAAGGACATGGACACCAGCGGCGCCGCCGGCAAGGTCACCCACATCAACTACGCCTTCGGCTTCGTGGACGCCGCGGGCGACTGCGTCTCCGCCGACGCGTGGGCCGACTGGCAGCGCCCGGTGCCCGCCGAGCAGAGCGTCGACGGCGTCGCGGACGCCGAGGGACAGGCGCTGAACGGCAACCTGAACCAGCTGAGAAAGCTCAAGGCCAAGCACCCCGGACTCAAGGTGCTGATCTCGCTCGGCGGCTGGACCGGCTCGAAGTACTTCTCCGACGCGGTGCTCACCCCCGAGGGACGTGCCAGGCTGGCCACCTCCTGCATCGACCTGTGGCTTCGGGGCAACCTGCCCGGCACCGCACCCGGCACCGGCGCGGGCGTCTTCGACGGCATCGACCTCGACTGGGAATGGCCGGGCTCGGCCGGCGCCGAGGGCAACGTCATCCGGCCCGAGGACAAGCGCAACTTCACCCTGTTCGTCACCGAACTGCGCCGTCAGATGAACGAGTTCGACCGGCGCACCGAACTGACCGCCTTCCTGCCGGCCGCGGCGGCGAAGATCGACGCGGGCTTCGAGGTCCGCGACGTGTTCAGGCAGCTCACCTTCGCCACCATCCAGGGCTACGACCTGCACGGTACGTGGGAGACCGTCACCGGCCACAACGGCAACCTGTTCACCGACCGGCACGACCCCAACCCGGTGAAGTACAGCGTGGACCAGACCGTCCGCGACTACCTGGCACGCGGCGCCCCGGCCAGGAAGCTCGTGGTCGGCGTCCCGGCGTACGGGCAGGGCTGGACCGGTGTCACCGGCGGCAGGAACGGCCTGTACGGAACCGCCACCGGTCCCGCGCCGGGCACCCACGCCCCCGGCAGCGAAGACTACGAGGTCCTCGCGAAGAAGCCCGGCAAGCGCTACCGCGACCTGCGCACCGGCTCCCTCTGGCTCTACGACGGCAACGAGTTCTGGTCCTACGACGACCCGGCCTCGCTGGTCCAGAAGGCCGCGTACATCCGGCTGAAGGGGCTCGGCGGCTCCATGCTGTGGTCCGTCGACCAGGACGACGCCAAAGCCTCGCTCACCTCGGCGCTCTACGGCGTCCTGCGCTGAGCCGACCGCTCACACCGCGGGGCCGCGGATCCCGGATCCGCGGCCCCGCACGCACGTTCGCGCGCCGGCTACTTCTTGGCCTTGTCGGCGGAGGACTCGGTGGACAGCGCCGCGACGAACGCCTCCTGCGGCACCTCGACACGGCCGACCATCTTCATCCGCTTCTTGCCCTCCTTCTGCTTCTCCAGCAGCTTGCGCTTACGGGAGATGTCACCGCCGTAGCACTTGGCGAGGACGTCCTTGCGGATGGCGCGGATGTTCTCCCGGGCGATGACCCGGGCGCCGATGGCGGCCTGGATCGGCACCTCGAACTGCTGCCTCGGGATGAGCTCGCGCAGCTTCTTGGCCATCTCGACGCCGTAGGCGTACGCCTTGTCCTTGTGGACGATGGCGCTGAAGGCGTCGACGGCCTCGCCCTGGAGCAGGATGTCGACCTTGACCAGCTCGGACTCCTGCTCGCCGAAGGGCTCGTAGTCGAGCGAGGCGTAGCCCCGGGTGCGGGACTTGAGCTGGTCGAAGAAGTCGAAGATGATCTCGCCGAGCGGCATGGTGTAGCGGATCTCGACGCGGTCCTCGGACAGGTAGTCCATGCCCTGGAGGTTGCCGCGGCGGTTCTGGCAGAGCTCCATGATCGCCCCGATGAACTCGGACGGGACCAGCACGGTCGACTTCACCACCGGCTCGAAGACCTTGTCCACCTTGCCGGTGGGGAACTCCGACGGGTTGGTGACCGTGACCTCCTTGCCGTCCTCCATGATCACCCGGTAGACCACGTTGGGCGCGGTGGAGATGAGCGAGAGGTTGAACTCCCGCTCCAGGCGCTCACGCACGATCTCCATGTGGAGCAGGCCGAGGAAGCCGCAGCGGAAGCCGAAGCCCAGCGCCGCGGAGGTCTCCGGCTCGTAGACCAGGGCGGCGTCGTTGAGCTGGAGCTTGTCCAGGGCCTCGCGGAGCTCGGGGTAGTCGTCGCCGTCGATCGGGTAGAGGCCGGAGAAGACCATCGGCTTGGGGTGCTCGTAGCCGCCGAGGGCCTCTGCCGCCGGTCGCGCGACGGAGGTCACCGTGTCGCCGACCCGCGACTGGCGGACGTCCTTCACGCCGGTGATCAGGTAACCCACCTCGCCGACGCCCAGCCCCCTGTCGGCGATCTTCGGCTCCGGCGAGATGACGCCGATCTCCAGCGTCTCGTGGGCCGCGGTGGTGGACATCATCAGGATGCGCTCGCGCCTGCCCAGGTGGCCGTCGACGACCCGGACGTAGGTGATCACACCGCGGTAGGTGTCGTACACCGAGTCGAAGATCAGCGCGCGGGCGGGCGCCTCGGCGTCGCCGACCGGCGCTGGGACGCTGGCGACCACGTGGTCCAGCAGCTCGCGGACGCCCACACCGGTCTTGCCGGAGACCTTCAGCACGTCCTCCGGCTCGCAGCCGATGAGGTGCGCGATCTCCGCGGCGTACTTCTCCGGCTGGGCCGCGGGAAGGTCGATCTTGTTGAGGACCGGAATGATCGTCATGTCGGCGTTCATGGCCAGGTAGAGGTTGGCCAGGGTCTGCGCCTCGATGCCCTGCGCGGCGTCGACGAGCAGGATCGCACCCTCGCACGCCTGCAGCGACCGGGAGACCTCGTAGGTGAAGTCGACGTGGCCGGGCGTGTCGATCATGTTGAGGACGTACTCGGTGTCGCCGACCTTCCACGGCAGCCGGACCGCCTGCGACTTGATGGTGATGCCGCGCTCGCGCTCGATGTCCATCCGGTCGAGATACTGGGCACGCATGGAGCGGTCGTCGACCACACCGGTGATCTGCAACATGCGGTCGGCGAGGGTCGACTTTCCGTGGTCGATATGCGCGATGATGCAGAAGTTGCGGATCACCGCGGGATCGGTCTGGCCAGGCTGAATGCGCACCGGTGTCCGTTTCGACGGGATGAATGACGATCTATGGCTGGCATACCAGCCGTCTTCCATGGTGACATGTCCAGGTGATTGCCCGGACCAGAGCACGACGTGGCCTGCGTTTTCTCGCGATGGTGGCGGCCCTGCTCATCGCCCTTCCCGGAGTGGCCGTGGCCACCCTCACCCTGCAGTTTACCGGGACACCGGCTTCCTGGGCGAAGACCACCGGTCACGACGCCCTGTGGCTCGGCCACGCGTGGGTGGACGGCCGCCGCACCGAGAAGGACGTACGGAAACTCGCGGAGCGACTCCGCAAGACGGGCGTCAGGGACGTGTACCTCCATTCGGGCCCGTTCGACTCCGACGGGGCACTGCCGGCCGCCAATCATCCGAAGGCGGCCGACTTCCTGAAGTGGTGGCGCGCGGAGCTGCCCGAGGTGAGGGTGTCGGCCTGGCTCGGGCAGAAGGTCGACGGGGTCCTGGACCTCGACGACCCGGCCTCCCGGCAGCGGGTGCTGGACGGCGCCCGCGCGATCATGGCGCTCGGCTTCGACGGCGTCCACTACAACTTCGAGCCGATCGGCGACGGCGACACCGACTTCCTCGACCTGCTGGCGAAGACCCGCGCGGTCGTGGGCGACGGCCTGCTGTCCACCTCCACCCCGCAGATCGAGCCGTTCCCGCTCACCCGCCCCGTCGCCCGCGCCGTCATCGGTCACGACAAGTACTGGTCGCCCGACTACTTCCGCCAGGTGGCGAGCCTGACCGACCAGGTGGCGATCATGACCTACGACTCCTACCTGCCGTTCCCCGCCATGTACGGCGGCTACGTCGTGCGGCAGGGCACGCTCGCGCTCGATCTCGTCCCCGAGCAGAAGACGCTGCTCATCGGCGCCCCGGCCTATCACGACCACGACGTCGGATGGGGGGACGAGGCGGAGAGCGTCAAGGACGCGGCCCGCGGCGCCAGGCTGGCGCTGACCGCGTACGGAAGGCAGCGCGAGCGGTTCGGCCTGGCGCTCTACGTCGACTTCGCGGCCACCGAGGAGGACTGGGACGAGTATCGGGAATTCTGGTTCAAGCCATGAATACGGCTCACGTCACAGGGAGCGCAGGGTACAGTTGTCGAGCATCCCTCTGCGCGGCTCGTCGATTTGAGCGACGACTCGGGCAGTTGGTAGCCTAGTCAACTGCGTGTGGCGCGCCCTCTCTGCCCGCGCGCCCCATCCGACGACATTCACCGAGGCTTCTTCGTGGCGAACATCAAGTCCCAGATCAAGCGCAACCGGCAGAACGAGAAGGCCCGGCTGCGTAACAAGGCTGTCAAGTCCTCCCTCAAGACGGCCATCCGCAAGTTCCGCGAGGCCGCCGAGCAGGGCAACGTCGACGAGGCCCTGGTGCTCCAGCGCGCCGCCGCCCGCCAGCTCGACAAGGCCGCCAGCAAGGGCGTCATCCACAAGAACCAGGCCGCCAACCGCAAGTCGGCGATCGCCCAGCGCGTGGCCGCCCTGTCGGTCGCCAAGTAGTCCGGGTTCTGCGGACGCCGCACCCTCTGAGGGTGCGGCGTTCTTGCTTTTCCCAGGCGTTTTCCCCGCCTGCTTCGCCCGCCCGCCTTGCCCGACAGCCACCACTCCGGTCGCTCCAGCCGCCGACCACTCCGGTTACCGGTCGACCACCCCGGCCGCTCTGCCCGACAGCCGCCACCCCGCTTGCCGGTCGGCCACTCCGGTTGCCGGTCGGCCACCCCGGCGGCCTTGTCCGTCGGAGTGGCCGCTTCGCCCGCCGCTCATTCCGGCAGTCTTGCCCGTCGGAGTGGCCGCTTCGTCTGCCGCTCATTCCGGCAGTCTTGCCCGTCGGCTACTCCGCCTGCTTTCCCCGCCGCTCGCTCCGGCGTCCTTCCGCGGGGATACCACGCCGGCAGGTCCTCACCGGGCCGCGCCGCCCCGAGGCCGCTCAAGCTCTCCGAGCACGTCCCTGAGCAAGCCGGCCAGGAGTTCCCGCCTCTCCGGCGAGAGCACCGCCAGCGTCTCATGCTGTGGACCCAGCCCTGCGGCCACGGCCTCGTCGATGAGCCGCAGCCCCTCGGAGGTCAGGCTGACGCGCAACGCTCGGCGATCATCGGGATCGGGGCTGCGGGCGATCAGCCCCGCCCGTTCCAGCCGGTCCAGCCGCCCTGTCATACCGCCTGAGGTCAGCATGAGCGTGGCGGTCATCGCGCCCGGGGACAGCGTGTACGGCTCACCGGCTCGGCGGAGTGTGGCGAGGACGTCGAACTCGCCACGGCCGATGCCGTAGGACCCGTAGACCGCCTCCATCCGGTCGCCCATGAGACGGGCTATGCGGTAGATCCGCCCGAAGATCCCCATCGGGGATGGCTCCAGATCCGGTCGTTCCCGCTGCCACTGCTGCACGATCCGGTCGACCGGGTCCTCCGTCATGCCCACACTATAGCTTGACGCTAAATATCTCGATGGTAAGTTACTTTGTGTTGAGCTATTGAAGGAGCCCTCATGTCCACCCCGCGCCTCGTGGCCGTCACCGCCCTGGCCCCGGCGGTGTGGGGCACTACCTATGCCGTGACCACGGAGTTCCTGCCTCCCGGCCGTCCACTGTTCACCGCCCTGGTCCGGGCGCTACCGGCCGGGCTGCTTCTGGTCGCGGTGACCCGGACGCTCCCCGGGGGCGGCTGGTGGTGGCGGGCCGCCGTACTGGGGACGCTGAACATCGGCATGTTCTTCCCCCTGCTCTTCCTGTCCGCCTACCGGCTACCCGGCGGCGTCGCCGCGGTGCTCGGCGCCCTCCAGCCGCTCATCGTCGCCGCGCTCACCCGCGCCGCGCTCCGTGAGAACGTCCCTGTTCATCGTGTGCTGGCCGGGATCGCAGCCACGGCCGGCGTCTGCCTCGTGGTGCTCAGAGCCGACGCCGCCCTCGACGCCGTCGGCGTCGCCGCGGGTCTTCTCGGTGCGGCCGGCATGGCCGCAGGACTCGTCCTCACCCGCATGTGGGGCAAGCCCGACGGGGTGAGCGACCTGGCCCTCACCGGCTGGCAGCTCACCGCGGGTGGTCTGCTGATCGCCCCGCTGACCTTCGTCGTCGAGGGCATGCCGTCCACGCTGGACGGAGCCGCCGTCGGCGGTTACCTGTGGCTGGGACTCGTCGGCACGGCCGTCGCCTACACCCTGTGGTTCCGCGGCGTCGCCCGGCTGCCCGCCCTCCGGGTCTCCCTGCTCGGGGCCCTCAGCCCGCTCACCGCGGCGCTGCTCGGCTGGCTGGCCCTCGGGCAGGCGCTCAGCCCGCTCCAGCTCACCGGGTTCGCCCTGGCGCTCACCGCGACCGTTCTCGGCCAGCTTCCGGCGCCGCCGGTGCTCAGGCCCCGCACGCGTCCGGTCCGCCCGGACGATCGACGCCCGGAGATCTCCCGTCGGACATGAGACGACGCGGAGCCGATGACTCCGGGATCCGGCGTGTCACCCCGCATGGCGGCGGACCACACCATGCCATGAGATGAACGAGCATGGCGGCGGATCACGCCATGCCATGGGATGACCACGCGCGGAGCCATGACCTGCGTGCGGGGCGTGGGCACGACGCCGGTCGAGCGCACTCCCGGTGCGACCGCCAGGCCCCTACGACCTAACTCCCGGTGCGACCGCCAAGCCCCTACGACCTAACTCCCGGTGCGACCGCCAAGCCCCTACGACCTAACTTCCGGTGCGGTTCGCGACCACGGTCTGGATCATGTGCTCCAGCGCGTAGGCGGGGTCGGCGCCGCCGCCCTTCACCTGCTGGTCGGCGGTCGCGGCGGCCTGGAGCGCGCGGGCCAGCCCCTCCGGCCCCCAGCCGTTCAGCTGCCGCCGGACACGCTCGATCTTCCAGGGCGGCATGCCCAGATGACTTGCGAGCTGGGCGCCCCGCAGGTTACGCGGCGCGCCGCCCACCTTCGCCAGCGAACGCAGGCCCCCGGCGACCGCGCTCACCAGCAGGACGGGTGCCGTTCCGGTGGCGAGGGCCCAGCGCAACTGCTCCAGGGCATCACCGAGGCGCCCTTCCACGGCCGAGTCTGCCACGGTGAAACCACTGACCTCGGCCCGGCCCCGGTGGTATCGGGCGACGGCGGCCTCGTCGATGGCCTTGCCCGGAGTGTCGAAGGCAAGCTGGCTACAGGCTGCTGCGAGCTCCCGCAGGTCGTTTCCCACCGCGTCGAGGAGCGCCTCGGCGGCCTCGGCCCCGATGGTGCGCCCGGCCCGCCTCAGCTCAGCCTTGATGAAGGCGAGCCGCTCGGCCGGCTTGGTCAGCTTGGCCACGGGGACGACGCGCGCACCGGCCTTCTTCACCCCGTCGACGAGGGCCTTGCCCTTGACCCCTCCGGGATGGACGAGGACCAGGACGGTCTCCTCGGCCGGACGCGCCGAGTATGAGACGACCTCGGCGATGACGTCCTTTCCGAGGTCCTGGGCCGAACGGATGACCACCACCGACCTGTCGCCGAACAGCGAGGGCGACGTCATCCGGGTCAGCTCTCCCGCCTCCACCTTGGCTCCCGGCAGGTCGTGCACCTCGGCAGCAGGATCGGCGGCCTTGACCACGGCGACCACCTCACTCACCGCGCGGTCGGCCAGCAGCTCCTCGTCACCGAGGATCAGGGTCACGGGTGCCAGGTCGGTTGCCGCCATGTCGAGCAGCATGCCACGTCTCGGCGGCAGGGGCCCAACCGTCAAGCCGTTCGCAATCCGATTGCAGGTGCGGCGGGGCACCCTTTCCTCAGTAGAGGAGGTATCAAGAATGACGAAGTCCGTGATCTGCCGCCACGCCTGTCCCCGCTGCGGGACGTCTCTTGACGAGGGCCCGATCGTGTACCGCTGCGCGCGCTGCAGCCGTTCGGTCTACGCCGCCGACGTGGACACCGAGTTCCGCCGTCCGGCCACGACCGGAGTCTGAGTCCCGCCGCCCCGGCATCCGGGGATCACGGCACACGACGACATCGCACCGCGCCGGTGCCCCGCGACACCGGCGCCGCATGACCACACCTGCGGTGAAGATCACACCACCCACACCGCAGACATCAGCCCCGCGAGCATCCACCACGCCCCATCGGCACCTCGGCACCGGCCCCCGAAGCAGCACCGGCGCCGCATGACCACACCTGTGGCACAGGCCACGTCCGCGGCACATGGCCGCATCCGTGGCGCACGACATCGGCGTCCGGTTACGGTCTCGGCGTCCCGCTACGGTCCATGTCACCGGCGCTCGCGCGACGCAGGCCGGCCCCTTCGCTCATGTGGCGATGAGGCCCACCCCGCGGTCCTTGTTCAGGCTTCTTGTGGCGCCGCGTTCCAGACGTGGGCCCAGCCTCCCTGCACCATGGTCTGGAAGACCCACCGGCCACCGGATTTCACGAGCAGGTCGGCGTAACGCATGTCGTACGTCTGACCGTTCATCGTCACCGTGGCGTCCGTGACGACGACGACCAGATTCCCGGTCAGGAAGTGCGGTGTACGCGTCGACGTCATCTCCATTCCACCGGTCTCACCGCCACCGGTTTCGCTCTCCCTGGTCTCACCACCGCCGGTTTCGCCGCCCCCGGTCTCACCCCTGCCGGTTTCGCCGCCCCCGGTCTCACCCCTGCCGGTTTCGCCGTCGCCGGTCTCAGCGCCGCCCATAGCCTGCGCCATCGTGCGCATGAACTGCTCACGCGTCCACTGCGCGGCCAGACCGTCTCCTCCGGGGCTGTCCGTCACCACGTTGAGCGGAAACATCGCCATGTCGGCCATGCGCTCGACGTCGACCTTCGCACTGTGGGCGTCGTATTCGGCGAACCACGCCTCGACGCTCGCCAGATCCTCCGCGGTGGGGGTGAAAGAACCGCTGCCGAACGGGGACCCCTGCGTTTCCGTCATTCTTCGCTCCTTCGTGGACGACATCTCGCCGATGCACCTGCCGTCAGGCCGATCACGTCTGTGAGATCAGACGCATTGCACGTACTAGCTACCGTACGACGTACGGTAAGTATGCCACAGGACGGGAGCACTACGCCCCGGCCATCGTGGCACCGGGATCTGACCTCGGTGAGCCCGTCATCGGCACCCCGTCCGCCGTCCCCCCCGTCACCACCGTCCGCTTCGCTCCCCTTCGCCCATATCCATCCGTCACTTGACCTCGGCGGTCTCACTTCGAGCCTCGGCGGCCTCGGGAGACGACCGCCAGCGATCCGGCATGAGCCACCACCGCGAGATCGCCTGACAGGTCCGTCCGGTGGACGCGGACACCGAGCCGGTGAAGCAGGGCCAGAGTCGAGGAGGCGGGATGGCCGTACCCGTTGTCGGCGCCCACGCTGATCAGCGCCGCGCGGGCGCCGACCGCGGCGAAGAAAGCTGGATCATGCCGCCCGGAGCCGTGATGGGGCACCTTGAGGATCGCAGCGGGCGGCAGCCCGCGTCGGACCAACTCCTCCTGGGCCTCGGTCTCGATGTCACCGCTGAGCAGCGCGGCTCCGGCCGCCCACCTCGCGTACACCACGACACTGGCGTTGTTGGCGGCCGACCCCTCCCCCGCCCCCGGCGGGGACGCCTCGGGCCCCGGAGCGATGATCGTGAGCTCGGAGGGACCGAACCGCCAGCTCGTACCGGGGCGTGCCGCCCACGCGACGACGCGGCGGCGGGTGAGGTCCGCGTTCAACGCCGCGTTCTCCCGCCCATCGGCGCCATGCGGGGTCACCACCACCGCCCCCACCCGGCGCCTCCGGAAGACCCCGGCGAGCCCTCCGACGTGATCGAGATGCGGATGGGTGAGAACGATCAGCGGCACCTCCTCGATCCCCGTGGAGCGCAGGCACCGGTCCATGAGCACCGGGTCGGGCCCGGTGTCCACCACCACGGCCCGCCGGGGGCCGGCGGCGACCAGCAAGGCGTCTCCCTGACCGACGTCGCACGCCACCAGCAGCCATCCGGGAGGCGGCCAGCGGACCACGAGAGGCACGGCCACCGTCGCGGCGGCGACGGCGCCGGCGAGGAGGGCCAGGGTGATCCGGCGTGACCACCTGTGCCGCAGCACGAGCAGCGCAACCGGGAACGCGGCGACCAGCAGCACGAGGCCGGTGACGCCGCCCGGCCAGGGAAGGGTGCCGAGCGAGAACCGGGCGGCGTACTCGGCGACCGTGACGATCCATCCGGTGGCCAGCCCTGCTGGGCGGACCAGCGACTCGGCGAGCCCCATGTGCAGGGGCGCGACCAGTGCCGCCGCGAATCCGAGCAGGGTGGCGGGTGCGACCGCCGGACCGGCCAGCAGGTTGGCCGGGACCGCCACCGGTGCCAGCTGTCCTGACATGAGGACCAGAACCGGGGTGACGGTTCCCTGCGCCGCCGCCGCGACGGCGATCGCCTCGGCCAGCCATCGCGGCATGCGGGCCGAGAGCCGGTCGCGCCAGCGAGGGGCGAGAACCAGGATTCCCGCCGTCGCGAACATCGACAGGGCGAATGCGTACGACCGGGCGAGGCCGGGGACGAAGAGGATCAACCCCAGGACCGTCACCGACAGGGCCGCGACACCGTCACGCCGACGGCCTGTGCCGAGCGCGACGGCGGCGACACCGCCCATCAGGAGTGCCCTGAGCACACTGGGCGAGGGACGCGCGACGACCGCGAAGGCCACCATGGCGGCGACGGCCAGCACCGCGCGCGCCGCGAGAGGCAGCCCTGCCGCCCTGCCCAGCGCGACCGCAGCCCCGGCCACTATCGCCAGGTTCGCGCCGGAGACCGCGAGCAGGTGAGTGAGCCCGGCGTCCTTGAAATCGGCTTTGACCTGATCGTCCATACGGGACACGTCTCCGACCACCAGGCCGGGAAGCAGCCCGCGCTGTGCCGGCGGCAGCACCCCGGCGGCCTCTCTCAGCCCGGACCTGAGAGCCTCGGCCGCGCGTTGTTCCCACGAGGGCCCGCTCAGGACCCTCGGGGCGCCCCGGACGAGCACCACCCCGGCGACCAGTTCTCCGGGGTCGGCCGGAGCGAAGCGCCCGCTGACCGCGATCCGCTGGCTGGGGAGCAAGGGGCGCCATTCCCCTCCGGAGACGAACAGCACAACCGGGACGCGGAGCGTCACCCGGCCCGCCGGTGTCTCGACGGACTCGACCCGTGCGGGGACCACGAAGCTCTCCCGGCGTATCGGCCCGCTCTTCCTCGTCACCTCCCGGGGGTCGTCGGTCACCACGACCTCGGCCATGGCGGAGGCCCGTCTCTCCGCGAGTTCGGACACCGGCCCGGTGGTGACGGCGTAAACCCGGAAGGCCACCGACCCCGCGACCGCCGCCGCGCACACCAGCACCGCGAGCACCATGGTGCGAAGGCCCTTCATCCTGGTGGCCGGCACCGTGACGGCCACGGCCAGCGCACCCCCGGCCATGACCGCCGCGGCGGCGGCTCCAGCACCGGCCGGGCAACCGAGCAGCACGAGGGCGGTCACCCATGAGACGGCGGCCGGTGGCACCAGATGAAGGGCGTGCGCGGTTCCGCCCTTTCCTGCGGTTCCACCTCCTACGCCGCCGCCCTCCGGCCCGGGGCCGTCTCCCCCTGTGGCCCCGCCCCTTTTCACGGCAGCGCTTTCGCCCGGTGTTCCGGACACCTGGGCCCCTGTCATAGCGGCCTGTAGGGCACGCCTTACATATCCGGATGTCCGTTCCCGGATGGGAGGGCACCTCATACGCGGACCTTCTCCCGCATCTCGGCATACTTGCGATCACCTATGCCGCTGACGTCGCGAAGCTGATCCACCGTTCGGAAACCGCCGTGGGCCTCGCGGTATTCGGCGATACGGCGGGCGAGCACCTCGCCGACCCCGGGTAACCGCTCCAACTGCTCCACAGTGGCGGTGTTCAGGTCGATGACCCCGGCGGGGTCCGTAGGGACGGATGCCCCGGTGAGGCCGGGGTCGAGGGGGCCGGGAGCACCCTGAAGACCGGAGGCCCCGCCGCCCCCGGGGGCTCCGACGACGATCTGCTCACCGTCGACGAGCCTGCGCGCCAGGTTGAGGGATGCCGCGGCGGCCCTGCCGCGGAGCCCTCCGGCCTTCCGAACCGCGTCGGCCACCCGGGACCCGCCGGGCAACGTGATCACCCCGGGGCGGCGGACCTTGCCGGTGACGTGAACGGTCAGCTCGGCGGCGGACGAAGGGTGGGCTCCCGGCGTGGTGAGCGGCGCCGGAAGCGGTGGCCCGGAGAGCGGCGCGGGCGGGGTCAGGGGCTCGGGCTGCGGTTGGGCCCACCAGGCGTAGGCCCCTCCGGCGACGATGGCGACGACCGCGACGATCATGAGGATGCGCAGCCCGGGGCGGCCGGGTACGAGCGCACCATCGTGGTCGGCCATGACCGCGCGCAGCCCGCCCTGGCCGGTCACGACCCCGCGAAGCTTCTCGAACGACGGGGGCATCGGCGTGGAACGCATGCCCGCGGCCGGCCAGGGGGCCTCCCGCAAGCCGTCCGGCCACATGACGGGAGACGGGCCCGTCGAATTTTCTTCCCGGTCCGGGCTGGATCCGGTATCGCGGACGCTTGGCCGGTGGTCGCGGGGCTCGAACCCCGGCCCGGCCGGACGGACGACGTGAAGCGGGGGCAGCGTGCCGTCTGGCCGGATGCCGCCGGGGCGGCTCAGGCGAGCGGCCCCCGAACCGGCACCACGGCCGGAGTCGGAACCGTAGCCGGGACCGGAGCCGGAGCCGGGACCAGGGCCGGTCTCAGAACCGGGACCGGGACGGACGGTGTCATCCCCCGTCGGATCAGCCGGGAACTCCAGCGGATCGGCCGGGGAAGGATGCGCCGGAAGACGCGGGGACGACATGACGGAGAAACGGTCGTGCCCCATGAGGATCCGGAGCCGCGACTCGGCTCGTAACCGCTCAGTGGTCTGGCCTGTGGTCCGCACCCCCAGGACGTTAGGTCTCCATCATCGGGCAGCTCTGCCCCGAACCCGGTTCTGGGGATAACACGCCGGCCCGTGGCGCGGCTGTGGACAACCGGGCCGGCGAGAAGGAGCGCACAGGAGGAGGACGGGCTCCCGGGAAGGAGAACGGACCGCGTGGGAGAGGGACGGGCTCCCCGGAAGGACGGACTTCCCGGAAGGACGGGCCCTCGGAAAGGCGGGCTCCCCGCAAGGACGGGCTCCCCGCGAGGAGACGGGGCCGCACCGGAGAAGCACGGGCTCCGGGAGAGAGGGGCGGCGGGGTAAGGGAAACGGGCTCCGCCGGAGACGGCCTCGCGCAGCCGGGAGCCCCGGACGTCAGAAGGTCGCCGGCGAGACGGTCAACCCCAGCATGCCGGGACCGGTGTGCGCACCGACGACCGCGCCGACCTCGACGACCGTGACCCGGGTGAGGCCGGGAATGCGCCGGGGAAGCCGCGCGGCCAGGGCTTCGGCACGGGCCTCGGCCCTGAGATGCTGGACGGCCACCCGCACCGGGGCGGCGCCCGCGGCCTCGGCCGTGAGATCCTCCAGCCGGGCGATGGCACGCCCGGCCGTGCGGACCTTCTCCAGGGGGACGACCACACCGCCGGAGATGTGCAGAAGCGGTTTCATCATCAGGGCGGACCCGAGGAGGGTCGCCGCCGCGCCGATGCGGCCTCCCCTGCGCAAGTACTCCAGGGTGTCCACGTAGAAGAAGCTCCGGACCGACTCCATGCACCGGCGGGCGGCGTCGGCGACCTCGGTCCGGGTCGCCCCCGCGGCGGCGGCCTCCGCGGCGGCGAGGACGGGGAAACCGAGCCCCATGGCGATCGATCTGCTGTCGACGACCTCGACCGGTACGGGAGAGTCCGCGGCCCCGATGCGGGCGGCCTCCACCGTGCCGGACATCTCCGCCGACAGGTGAACGGAGACGACGCCGGTCGCGCCCCGGGCCGCCGCCTCGGCGTAGGCGTCGGCGAAACGCCGGGGTGCGGGCCTGGAGGTGGTCACCGGTCCGCGCTCCCCGAGCGCCTCCATCACGCCCCTGCCGTCGGCCCGACTGCCACCCCGGCTCCGCGCGGCACTGTCACCTCGGGCGACACCGTCAAGCGGCACGACGTCGTCGAACGGCCTGCCGCCCACGATCACCTGGAGCGGCACCACGACGATCCCGAGGCGGGAAACCTCCTCCTGTGGCAGGTAAGCGGTGGAATCCGTGACAACAGTGACCGACGGGGACATGTCCAGAGGTTATCCAGCCGGGATCACCCCGGGAAGGGCCCGGCGACCGGCTCATCCCGGCGACGCCGGGCGACGGGCGGTCCCGTCCGCTCCCGCGCCGGCCGACGCCGGGAGCGCCAGGCCACGCGGAATCCCGGCCGGGTTGCCGAGTCGCCCGCGATCCCGGCCGGGTTATTGAACGGGGGTGCCGCCGCGCCAGACGCGGCGCGGCTTGAGACCGAAGGCCCAGGCGAAGGCGCCTTCGTGGTCGGCGTCCCACTGGACGATGTCGGCCAGCCGGCCGGGGGTCAGCACGCCCCGGTCGGGCACGCCCAGGACGGTGGCGCCGCCGAGGGTCGCCGCCCGCAGGGCGTCGCCGACGCTCATCCCGAAGGCCGCCACGGCGAGGCTGATCACCAGTGACATCGAGGTGATCCCGCAGTGGCCGGGGTTGTGGTCGCTGCCGAGTGCGACGGTGACACCCTGGGCGAGCATCCGGCGGACCGGGGGCAGGCTGCCGCGCTGGAGTGCGGTCCCCGGGCAGACCACGGCGGGCACCCCGTAGCGGGCCAGGACGGCGATGTCCTCGTCGGTGGTGTGGTGGAGCAGGTCCGCCGAGGCGCACCCGAGCTCGGCGGCGAGCTGGACGGCGCCGCGACGGCTGTAGGCGCCGGCGTGGACGCGGGGCAGCAGGCCGACGCTACGCCCGGAGGCGAGGACCCAGTGGGCCTCCTCGGCGGTGAAGTGACCCTCGTCGCAGTAGACGTCGACGCTGTCGGCGCCGGCCGCGGCGGCGTCGGCGCACCAGGCGCCCACCGCCTCGACGTAGTCGCGCTGGCGGCCGAAGTATTCCGGCGGGACGACGTGCGCGGCCATGAAGGTCACGTGCACCCGCGGCATCATCGGCTCCTTCTCCAGCTCGCGCAGGAGCCGCACGTCGGCCAGCTCCCCGTCGCGGGTCAGGTGGTAGCCGGTCTTGGCCTCGACCGTGGTGGTGCCGTTGAGCAGCCAGGCGCGCAGCCGCTCGCGGACGCCGTTGCAGAGCGTCCACGGGTCGGTCCCGCGGGTCACCGTGACGGTGGACCCGATGCCGCCGCCCGCCGCGGTGATCGCGGACGGGGTGGAGCCGCCGGATCGCATCGCCATCTCGGCGTAGCGGTTGCCGGCGTAGACGGGGTGGGTGTGGGCGTCGATGAGGCCGGGGGTGACCAGCGCACCGCCCAGGTTCTCCACATGGTCGACGTCGACGATGTCGTCCACGACGCCGGGAACGCTCTGGGGCAGGTCCGCGGCGCGGCCGACCCAGGCGATCCGGTCGTTGTGGACGAGGATCGCCGCGTTACTGAATACGTCGTTTCCAGTCCAGAGCCGGCCGATGTTGGTCAGAAGGCGGACCGTCACCGCATCACCGCCTTGTGCGCAGGGGAAGACGCTCGGGAAGGGACCATGCCCGGATGGAGCCGGCGGACCCAGACGCTGCCGGGCACCGCACCCGTCAGGCCCGTTCTGAATCCGGACGGCATCGGGGGTCTCCTGCTCTCATCCGCGTATCTGTGTGCGGCGACAGTATCGCCAGGATCATGATCGGGCGATTTCAGTTCAGTTACGTTATTTCACAAGCGAGCCGGTTGTACAGGCTAATTGAGAAGAACGCCGCCCGACCACGACCACGCCCCACCCGTCGGCCTGGCGGCCATATCCGAGACCACGTGCCTTTTCGCAGCTCAAGCCCCTTTTTCCCCGCCCACAACGGCGGTCGCCAGAGCAACTTGAGTAGTAACATCTCACTAGATTTGCCTTATGGTAGCAATCTAAACCTAGGCCGACCACTGTCGTTTTTATGGTCGTTTGCGCACTTCGCAAGACTCACAGTGCACATCAGACACCCTCCATCGCACAAGGAGAGGTGTTGAAGCATCACCCATGATCGATTTAGCCTGGAAAACGGGGCGCTCGGGGTCCGGCGACGTCGGCCTCGTCCGCTCCTCCGCGCCTGCGGGCCCGCCGGATCGCGGTCGCCGGCCTGCGGGCGAAGGTCTCAAGCAGGGCGTCCCGTGTACGCTTTCGTGCGAGATTTCGACAGGTCGCACGCATGGGAGTCACCTTGTCCATCCACGCGGACGCCGGCCGGCGTCGCATCGAAGAACTCCTTCACGAACAGGAGGACCGCGTTTTCAAGCGATGGCTTGAGATCGCCGGCAACTCGGCCGGCGGCCAGGCCGACCGGGCCGGGCTGCCCGGTCAGCTCCGTGAGATCTACCAGGCGCTGCGCCGGTCGCTCGGCGACTCCGGCGACTTCAGCGACCTGCGCGGCCTGCTCGCCGAACTCTCCCAGACACGCGCGCGCCAGGGTTTCACCCCGACCGACACCGCGATCGTGGTCTTCGGGTTGAAGGAGGCACTGCATGGGGTGATCGAGGACGACGGCTCCCCCGAGGCGGCCAAGGCCTTCATCTGGTTCTCCCGCGTCATCGACGACCTGGGGCTCTTCACCATCGAGACCTACTCGGCGACCCGGGAGAAGATCATCGCCGACCAGGCGGAACAGCTCCTGGAGCTGTCCACCCCGGTGGTGAAGCTGTGGGAGGGCATCGTGGCGGTGCCGTTGGTCGGCACGCTCGACTCGGCCCGGACCCAGGTGGTCATGGAGAAGCTGCTGCAGACGCTGGTCGACACCGGCTCCGAGCACGCCGTCATCGACATCACGGGTGTGCCCGCCGTGGACACCGAGGTGGCCCAGCACCTGCTCAAGACCGTGGTCGCGGCCCGGCTGATGGGCGCCGAGTGCGTGATCTCCGGTATCCGCCCGCAGATCGCCCATACCATCGTCACCCTGGGCATCGAGTTCGGCGACATCGTGACCAAGGCCACGCTCGCCGACGCCCTCGCCCACACGTTGCGGGCCAGCGGCGTACAGTTCCTCAAGGGCAGGCAGTCGCGCATCGCCATGCGGACGGTGGAGGAATGATGGACCGGGTCCCCATCCTCAAGCTCGGTGACGTCCTCATCGTCTCCATCCAGATCGACCTGCACGACCAGAGCGTGCTGGTGCTCCAGGAGGACCTGTCGGAGAAGGTGGTCGAGACCGGAGCGCGAGGCGTGATCATCGACATCTCCGCGGTGGAGATCGTCGACTCGTTCATCGGCCGCATGCTGGCCACCATCGCGGCGATCTCCCGCATGCTCGACGCCGAGACCATCGTCGTCGGCATGCGGCCAGCGGTCGCGATCACCCTCGTCGAGCTGGGCCTCTCCCTCGGCGGCGTACGCACGGCGCTGAATCTGGAGAAGGGCGTCGCGTTGCTGAACCAGATCGAGAACTCGCAGATCGTCGCGGCCTCGCAGTGACGGCTTCCGGCGAACTGCCCATCACCGGAAACGGCGACGTCGTCCTGGTCCGCCAGAACGTCAGGACCGCCGCGGTGAACATCGGGCTCTCCCTGATCGACCAGACCAAGATCGTTACTGCGGCCAGTGAACTGGCGCGCAACGCGCTGGTCTACGCGGGAGGCGGGCAGGTGCGGATCGAGGTGGTGGACAACGGCCTGCGCAGGGGCCTGAAGCTCACGTTCAGCGACGACGGGCCCGGCATCCCCGACATCGAGCAGGCGCTCACCGACGGGTGGACCACCGGCAACGGCCTCGGCCTCGGGCTGAGCGGTTCCCGCCGTCTGGTCGACGAGTTCGACCTGACCTCGGCCCCCGGTGAGGGCACCCGGATCACGGTGACCAAGTGGGCACGTTGATCCGCTCGCAGAACGACGTCTGGGTGCGCGCCGAGGACGCCAGCGCCATCGGCGCGCTGCGCCGGACGGCCGTGGCGCTCGCCGGACGACGCGGGTTCGGTGAGGAGGACGTCGGCCGGGTGGCGGTCGCGGTGAGCGAGGCGGCGTCGAACCTCGTCAAGCACGCGGTCGAGGGCATCATGCTGATCCGGCCGCACCCTGAGCTGGACACGGCGGTGGAGGTCCTCGCGGTCGACCGGGGGCCGGGAATGGGAGACGTGGCCCGGGCCCTGCGCGACGGCTACTCCACGACCGGAACCCTCGGCATCGGGCTGGGGGGAATCACCCGGATGGCCAGCGGTTATGAGGTTCATTCCATACCCGGCCGGGGCACTGTGCTCGGCATGTACTTCGTCGCGCACGACTCCCCGCATCCCGCCTCGCTGGCCAGCGGGGTGACCCGGCCGATCGGCGTGGAGAGCGTCTGCGGCGACGCCTTTGTGATCGCCGAGACGGGCGACACGATGACCGCGATGCTCTGCGACGGGCTCGGCCACGGCGGCGCGGCCGCCCAGGCGTCCCAGCAGGCCGCGCGGATCTTCGCCGAGCACGCCGAGACCGATCCCACCCCGGTCGCCCTCCTGGAACGGATCCACCGGGGCCTGAACCACACCAGGGGCGGCGCCGTCGCCGTCGCCCGCGTCGACAGGGCGGCGGGAAAGGCGAGTTTCGCCGGTCTCGGCAACGTCTCGGCGTGGATCGTCCACCAGGACGGCCGGCAGGGCATGGTCTCGGTCCCGGGCATCGCGGGCCACCAGGCCAGGACCCTACGGCAGTACGAGTACACGGTGCCTCCGCACGGCGTCGTCGTGCTCCACTCCGACGGGCTCTCCGAGCGCTGGGACATCACCACCTATCCGGGTCTGGTCACGCGGCTGCCCTCCGTCATCGCCGCCACACTGCTGCGCGACGCCGGAACGCGCAGAGACGACGCCTGCGTGGTCGCCCTGAGGCCGGGCGTATGAACGCCGACGAGCTGATCAGAATCCACATCCGGGATGACCAGGACATCTTCGCCATGCGTAAGCTGGGGCGGGAGGTGGCCGAGACCGTCGGCCTGGAGGCCCAGGACCAGATCCGGGTGGCCACCGCGCTGAGCGAGATCGGCAGGGAACTGCTCGGCGAGGGCACCGACGGCGCCTCGGTCGCCTTCCTGCTGGGGAGGGAAGGTTTGCTCGTCACCATCGACTTCCCGGCGAAGAACGACATCGCTTCGGCTGACGGCGTGATGCTGGCGGGACGTCTCGTCGACCTGATCAGGCTTGATCCCGCCGGGGGAAGAATAAGCATGGTCAAACGGCTTCCGCAGGGCCGCCCGACGCCCTCCGCGCAGGAGATGCGTGCCAGGCTGGCCAAGGTGACACCGGCTACGGCCCTCGACGAGCTGCGCCAGCAGAACCAGGAGCTCGCCGCGACCCTGGAGGAGGTCCTGCAGCTCAACACGGAGCTCCAGGAGACCAACCAGGGGGTCATGGCGCTCTACAACCAGCTGTCGGAGGAGCTGGAGCAGACCAACCGCGGCGTCGTCGCACTCTACGCGGAGCTGGACGAGAAGTCGGCGCAACTGCGGGCGGCGAGCGCCAGCAAGGACAGGTTCTGGGCCACGGTCAGCCACGAGCTGCGCACCCCGCTCAACTCGATCATCGGCTTGGTCCGCCTCCTGGTGGGGCCCGGCGGGGAACCGCTGGCCGACGAGCAGCGCCACCAGATCCAGCTGATCGGTTCCTCGGCCGAGACACTGCTCGGCCTGGTGAGCGAGCTGCTCGACATGGCGAAGGCGGAGGCGGGGCGGCTCGACCCGCAGCCCTCCCCGGTCGACCCGGTGGTGCTGGCCGAGCAGCTGCGCATGGCCCTCGGCCCGACCACCGGCAGCGACAGGGTGACGCTGACCATGGAGGTGTCGCAGGCGCCGCCGGAGATCGTCGTCGACGAGGTGATGCTCACCCGGATCCTGCGCAACCTCCTGTCCAACGCGCTGAAGTTCACCGAGGAGGGCGAGGTGCGGCTGGAGGTGTGCCTCGACGCGGCCACCCAGGATGTGATCTTCAGCGTGAGCGACACCGGGATCGGTATCCCCGAGGAGCACCTGGAGAGCGTCTTCGAGGAGTTCTTCCAGGTGCCCAGACCGGTCCCGGTCCCGGTGCGGGCCAGGGGCACCGGTCTGGGTCTTCCGTACGCGCGCAGGCTGGCCGAGGCGCTGGGCGGCACCCTCCAGCTGACCAGTACCGTCGGGCGCGGCACCACGGTGACCCTGCGGCTGCCGTACCACCACGGCGATGAGCCGGTGGTCGACCGGGTGCTCGTCGCGGACGACAACGAGGAGTTCCGCGCCACGGTGCGGCGGATGCTCACCGGGTTCGCCCGGCACGTCGACGAGGCCCCCGACGGCCTGGTGGCGCTGGAGACGATGGCGGGGGATCCGCCCGACCTGGCGTTGATCGACCTGCTCATGCCCCGGCTGGACGGCACCGCCCTGATGGCGCGGATGGCCGACGACGAGCGGCTGCAGGAGGTTCCGGTGATCGTCGTGACCGGCGCGCCGGACGAGTCACCCGGCCGGGCCCGCCTGGTCCTCCCCAAGCAGGGACTGCGTCGCGACGGCCTGCTGGAGGCGGTCAGGATCGCCCTGGGGCTCGGCGATGAGTGAGAGCCAGCAGAACGAGGCGACGGTGCTGGTCGTGGACGACACGCCGACCAAGCTCTACATCCTGTCCAGCTGGCTGCGGCGCGCGGGTCACCAGGTCGTGCAGGCCACCGGCGGCGTGGAGGCGCTGGCCAAGGTCAGGGAGCTCCAGCCCGACCTGGTCGTCCTCGACGTACGGCTGCCCGACATCACCGGCTACGAGGTCTGCGAACAGATCAAGGCCGACGAGACGACGTCGTCGATCCCGGTCATCCAGATCTCCGGTGCGGCCGTCACCCCCGCCGACCGGGCACAGGGCCTGGAACGGGGAGCCGACGCCTACCTGGCCGAGCCGGTCGAGCCGGACGAGTTCGCGGCGACGGTCGAGGCCACCCTGCGGTACTACCGCGCGCGGCAGCGGGCCGAGCGGATGGCCCGCCGCCTGACCGCGCTCACCGAGGTCACGCTGGCCATGAACGCCGCCGAGACGTTCGACGACCTGCTCGCCACGGCCGTCGAGGGCACCTCGCGGATCCTCGGGCGGACCGCCGGCACCCTCGCCCTGCCGCCGGACGGCCGGACCCGGAGGTTCAGCGCCCGCCCCGCGGCGGACACCGCGGTCTCCAAGGTCGCGCCTCCGGAGACGCTGACCAGGCTGAGCGCGATGTCCCTGGACGGCGCGGCGGGCACCCGGGTCTTCACGACGTCGATCGACGAGTGGCTGAAGCTGGTGCCGGACGCCGACATCAGCGGCGACGTCATGTCGGTGCTCTGCCGCACCAAGGTCGGCAGGCCGCCCGTCTACCTCGGGATCGACGCGGTCCCGCCGCTGGACGAGGACGAGATCAACATCCTGCGCCAGCTCGGCCAGGCCCTGGCCCTCACCGTGGACGCCCTGCGCGCCTACACCGAGGAGCACACCATCGCCCTCACCCTGCAGCGCAGCCTGCTGCCCGCCCGGATTCCCGACATCCCGGGGCTCACGATCAGCTGGCGCTACCAGCCCGCGGTCGACAACGTCGAGGTCGGCGGCGACTTCTACGAGGTCCTGAAACTGGATCATCGGGTGCTCATCGCCATCGGCGACGTCCAGGGGCACTCACTGCTGGCCGCCACGGTCATGGCGGAGCTCCGGCACGCGCTGCGCGCGTCCGTCATCGCGAACGCGGACCTGGGTGCGTCGATGGCCCTGCTCAACAACGTGCTGCGGTGCTACCACCCGGGCATGACCGCCACCGTGTGCCTGACCCTGCTCGATCCGGCGACCGGCGAGCTGGAGATCGCGAACGCGGGCCACATCCCGCCGCTGCTCATCGGCACCGGGGAGGCCGTCTACCACAACATGGGCAACCTGCTGCTCGGCGTGGCCGAGGAGACCTACCGGGTCGACTCGCTGACGCTGCCCGAGCGCGGTTCCGTGCTGATGTTCACCGACGGGCTCGTCGAGGACCGCGACAAGCTGCTGGACGAGAGCCTGGAGATCGCGCGCCGCCTGGCGGACGACACCGGTTGCGACCTGGAGGCGTTCTGCGACCGCCTGATCGCGCGGTTCGGCGCCCGCGAGGACGACGTGGCGCTGGTCATGTTCCGTCGTGAGGCGGCCGGCTGAGCCGGATTCTCCGGACACCGCGGCCCGCACGCCGGCCACGCTCCCCAGGGGGGCGGCGCGGCCGGCGTGCGGGCCGGACGGCATCGGATCAGACGGTCTCGACCGGCTTGGCGGTCCGCTCCAGCTCGGCGTAGAGACCGGGCAGGACCCTGGCGTGCAGGATCGTGCCGTCTTCGGTGTGCTCGACGTCGAGGACCTCGCCCTCCCGGTGCGCCCGGGAGATCAGGTCTCCGCGCTGGTACGGCACCAGCACCTTGACCTCCTGGTCGAAGCGGGGCAGCTCCCGCTCGATGACGGCCCGGAGCTCCTCGATCCCGGCGCCGGTGCGGGCCGAGACCACGACCGCGGGCTTCTCCCGCGCGGTCAGCTGGGCGAGCACCACCGGGTCGGCGGCGTCGGCCTTGTTGATGACCACGATCTCCGGGATGTCGCGGGCGCCCTCGATGTCGGCGAACACCTCGCGCACGGCTGCGAGCTGCGACTCCGGATCGGGGTGCGAGCCGTCGACCACGTGCAGGATCAGGTCGGCGTCGCCGACCTCCTCCAACGTGGAGCGGAACGCCTCGACGAGCTGGTGCGGCAGGTGCCGGACGAATCCGACGGTGTCGGCCAGCGTGAACGGGCGGCCGTCGGCCGTGCGCGCCCGGCGGACCGTCGGGTCGAGCGTGGCGAACAACGCGTCCTCGACCAGCACACCCGCCCCGGTCAGCCGGTTGAGCAGCGAGGACTTGCCGGCGTTGGTGTAGCCCGCGATGGCCACGGCGGGGATCTCGCGCGCCAGGCGGCGTGCCCGCTTGGTCTCGCGCGCCGTGGTCATCTCGCCGATCTGACGGCGCAGCTTGGCCATGCGCTCACGGATCCGGCGGCGGTCCAGCTCGATCTTGGTCTCACCGGGGCCGCGGCCGCCGATGCCGACGCCGCCCGCGGCGCGTCCGCCGACCTGGCGGGAGAGGTTGCCACCCCAGCCCCGCAGGCGCGGCAGCAGGTAGTTGAGCTGCGCGAGCTCGACCTGGGCCTTGCCCTCGCGGCTCTTGGCGTGCTGGGCGAAGATGTCGAGGATCAGCATCGTGCGGTCGATGACCTTGACCTTGACGACCTCCTCGAGCTGGCGGAGCTGGCCGGGGCTCAGCTCGCCGTCGCACACCACGGTGTCGGCACCGGTGGCGGAGACGATGTCGGCGAGCTCCAGGGCCTTCCCCGAGCCGATGTAGGTCGCCGTGTCGGGCTTCTGTCTGCGCTGGATCACACCCTCCAGCACCTGGGAACCCGCGGTCTCGGCGAGGAGCTTGAGCTCCAGGAGTGAGTTCTCGGCGTCGATCGCCGTACCCGAGGTCCAGACACCGACCAGGACGACCCGCTCAAGTCGCAGCTGGCGGTACTCGACCTCGGTGACGTCCTCCAGCTCGGTGGAGAGCCCCACCACCCGGCGCAACGCCTGGCGCTCGGCCAGTTCCATCTCGCCGATGTCGGGCAGGTCGTCGAATCGGTCGATGTCCAGCGGCTCACGAGTGTCTATGTCGTCGCTCCCATTCAAATGGTTGTCCGTAACACGTTCTTCTCATATGAGTGAACGCGCGAGCACCCCCGGTCTCTTCCCTCCGATGGTGCCACGCGAACCCCCCGGCCATCATCTGGTTATCGACCCCCCGGGGGGAAGGGCCGGGGGGTCAGCTCAGCAGGACCCCGGCGTCGCCGGAGCCGGTCCGCAGCGTGATCTTGCGCGGCGAGGACGGGTCGTCGGTCACCTGGACGGTCTTGTCGCCGGAGCCGGTTTCGAGGGTCACGTCGTACTTCCCGCCGGGCAGATACGCCGTGGCCTCACCGGAACCGGTCTCGACCTCCACGTGGTCGGGCGTCTCCTTGAACCCCGCCTCCACGTCGCCGGATCCGGCCTCGGCGCGGAACCGCCTGGCGCGCAGCCCGGAGGCGTCGATGTCGCCGGAGCCGCTGACGGCGGTGACCTCTCCGCTCAGGTCGCGCAGCGTGAGGGTTCCCGAGCCGCTGTTCAGCGTGGCGGCCAGGCCCGGCGGGATCTCGACCCTGTAGTCGACCGAGCAGTCGGACCCGTCACAGCGGTAGTGCAGGTTGAGCCGGTCGCCGTCCACCAGGTGCGCGGTGACCGGCCGCTTGCCGCGCCAGTGGATCGTCTCGGTGACGTGGACGCCGGACCGGTTCGATTCGGTGACCACGATGTCCCCCGCGCCGCTGTCGACGTCCAGGACGGTCACCTTGTCTGTGACGTCGTAGGAGATGACGTCCTGCTCCCGCTCGCGGAAGTCCAGGCCGAACTGGCAGCCGGAGAGGACGGACACCGAGCCCAGTAGCGCTCCGGCGACGAGCAGGTTCTTCTTCATGCGCTCAATCCTCGGTTCTCGGGAAGCCGTTCGCTTCCCTGTCGCTTCCCGTCACGGCGGGCCCCTCGCGCGGGGCATGTCCCACTGTCCACGAGCTCCTGCCGCCGATCATCCGGGAAGCCCCCGAGACTGCCCTGAGGAAGCCCCTGTTCTTTGACCGGCGAGGAGCCGTAAAGTAGCTTCGATTCCACAATTCAGAACTATTTTTCCACTCTATGGAAAGAGAGCTCATGGACAGCGTTGAGATCAACGGCCCCTCGCACGACCGGTTCGACGAGATCCTCACGCCGGAGGCCCTGGCCTTCCTGGCCGCCCTCCAGCGGGAGTTCGGCCTCCGGCGTGTGGAGCTGCTCCAGGCCCGCCAGGCACGGCAGGCGGAGCTGTCGGCGGGCGGCACCCTCGACTTCCTGCCGGAGACCCGGCACGTGCGCGAGTCGCAGTGGCACGTCGCCCCGCCCGCGCCAGGCCTGGTCGACCGCCGGGTTGAGATCACCGGCCCGGTGGACCGGAAGATGACGATCAACGCGCTCAACTCGGGAGCCAAGGTCTGGCTGGCCGACTTCGAGGATGCCAACGCTCCCACCTGGGAGAACACCGTCAACGGTCAGATCAACCTGCGCGACGCGCTCGACCGGACCATCGACTTCTCCGCCGGCGGGAAGAGCTACACCCTCAAGCCCGACGCCGAACTGGCCACCATCGTGGTCCGCCCCCGCGGCTGGCACCTGGAGGAGAAACACCTCACGCTCGACGGCGCCCCGCTGTCCGGGTCCCTCGTCGACTTCGGTCTCTACTTCTTCCACTCGGCGCAGCGGCAGATGGCCAAGGGCAAGGGGCCCTACTTCTACCTGCCGAAGATGGAGTCGCACCTGGAGGCCCGTCTCTGGAACGACGTCTTCGTCCGGGCACAGGACCTGCTCGACATCCCGCAGGGCACGATCCGGGCGACCGTCCTCATCGAGACCTACCCGGCCGCGTTCGAGATGGAGGAGATCCTCTACGAGCTCCGCGACCACTCCGCGGGGCTCAACGCCGGCCGCTGGGACTACCTCTTCAGCGTGATCAAGAAGTTCCGCACCCGTGGCCGGGAGTTCCTGCTCCCCGAGCGCAACGCGGTGACGATGACCGCCCCGTTCATGCGCGCCTACACCGAGCTGCTGGTCCGCACCTGTCACAAGCGGGGCGCCCACGCCATCGGCGGTATGGCGGCGTTCATCCCCTCCCGCCGCGACCCCGAGATCAACAAGGTCGCCCTGGAGAAGGTCACCGCCGACAAGACCCGCGAGTCGGGCGACGGCTTCGACGGTTCCTGGGTGGCCCACCCCGACCTGGTCCCGGTCTGCCGCGAGGTCTTCGACGCGGTCCTCGGCGACCGGCCCAACCAGCTCGACCGCCTGCGCGAGGACGTCTCCGTCTCCGCCGCCGACCTGCTCGCGGTCTCCAAGACCCCCGGTGACATCACCGAGGCGGGCCTGCGCAACAACGTCGACGTGGCCCTGCGTTACCTGGCCGCCTGGATGGGCGGGCTGGGTGCGGTGGCCATCCACAACCTGATGGAGGACGCGGCCACCGCCGAGATCTCCCGTTCCCAGATCTGGCAGTGGATCCACAACGGCATCGAGCTCGCCGACACCGGCGAGACGGTCACCAGGGAACTGGTCGAGCGGATCATCGACGAGGAACTCGCCGGGATCAAGGCCGAGCCGGGCTACGACGAGACCCGCTACGACCAGGCCGTCGCCCTGTTCAAGGAAGTCGCCCTCGACGACGACTTCGCGGAGTTCCTCACTCTCCCCGCCTACGCGCGCATGCCGTGACACGAACGCTCCTTCCCGGGCGCCGGCTCCGGCGGGGAACGGCACCCGGGAAGAACCGGTGCGGGGCCGCCGGGCGGCCCCGCACATCCGAGGAGGAACGATGTCGATCAGACCGCTGGACGGGCCGGCCCGCAGGTTCGAGGAGCTCCTCGGCCCCCGGTCGGTGATCACCGATCCCGTCCGGCTGCGCACCTACGAATGCGACGGGCTGACCCACCACCGGGTCACCCCCGGCGTCGTCGTACTGCCGGACACCGCCGAGCAGGTCGCCGGCGTGGTCCGGATCTGCAACGAGCACGATCTGCCGTTCGTCGCCCGTGGCGCCGGGACGGGCCTGTCCGGCGGGGCCCTGCCGCGCTCCGACGGGGTGCTGATCGTCACCGCGAAGATGCGGCGGATCCTCTCGATCGACCTGCCGAACCGGCGGGCCACGGTGGAGCCCGGCGTCACCAATCTGGCGATCACCGAAGCGGTGCGCGGCCTGGGCTTCTACTACGCACCCGATCCGTCCAGCCAGCAGGTCTGCACGATCGGCGGCAACGTGGCGGAGAACTCCGGCGGCGCCCACTGCCTGAAGTACGGCTTCACCGTCAACCACGTACTCGGCCTGGAGATCGTCACCCCCGACGGCTACATCGTGGAGTTGTCGGAGAGCGGCCCCGGCTACGACCTGCTGGGAGCGTTCGTCGGCTCGGAGGGAACCCTCGGCATCGCGACCAAGGTCACCGTGCGGCTGAGCCGGGCACCCGAGACGGTGACCACGCTGCTGGCGGCCTTCGAGGACGTCGAGCGGGGCGGCCGGGCGGTTTCGGCGATCATCGGCGGCGGCATCGTGCCCGCCGCGATCGAGATGATGGACGCCCTCGCCGTCGAGGCCGCCGAGGCCGCGGTGGCCTGCGCCTATCCCGAAGGCGCGGGTGCCGTGCTGATCGTGGAGCTGGACGGCCCGGCCGAGGAGGTGGCCCACCAGTTCGGCGAGGTGACGCGGCTCTGCCGGGAGGCCGGGGCGTTCGAGCTGCGCGTCGCCGACGACCCCGAGCGGCGGGCGGCGATCTGGAAAGGCCGCAAGTCGGCCTTCGCCGCGGTGGGCCGGATCAGCCCGGCGTACATCGTCCAGGACGGGGTCGTCCCCCGCACCGCGCTCCCCGGCGTGCTGGCGAGCATCGACCGGCTCTCCCACGAGTACGGCATCCGGGTGGCCAACGTCTTCCACGCGGGCGACGGCAACCTGCACCCGCTGGTGCTGTTCGACGACGCCGAGCCCGGTGCGGCCGAGCGGGCCGAACTGGTCTCCGGGCGGATCCTCGACCTGTGCATCGAGCACGGCGGATCCATCACCGGTGAGCACGGTGTCGGAGTGGACAAGGCGCGCTACATGCCGAAGATGTTCTCCGCGGACGACCTCGACACCATGCAGCTCGTCCGTTGCGCCTTCGACCCGCGCGGCCTGTCGAACCCGGGCAAGGTCTTCCCGACCCCGCGCCTGTGCGGGGAGGCGCCCGGGGTACGCAGGGGCGCGCACCCGCTGGTCGAGGCCGGGCTGGCGGAGCAGTTCTGATGGGCGTGACGGACGCGACGGGCACCGGGGGCCCGCCGGAGGCACCCGAGGCGATGGAGGCGCTGCGCGCGACGGGGGCGGTGATCCGGGATGCGGCCCCCGGTGACGCGGTGGCCGGGGTCGCCCCGCGCTGGGTGGCCTCCCCCCGCGACACCGGGGAGGTCGCCGCGCTGATGCGCGTCTCGGCGGCGCGCGACCTCGCGGTGGTGCCGGCCGGTGACCGGACCAAACTGGACTGGGGGAACCCTCCCGAGCGGTGCGACCTGCTCCTCGACACCCGCGGGCTGACGTTCGGCGACGGCCTGGTCGTCGAGCACTCCGCCGGAGACCTGGTGGCACGGGTGAGCGCCGGGCTCGCCCTCGGCACCCTGAACTCCATGCTCGCCGGGTCCCGCCAGGAGCTCGCCCTCGACGGCGTCCCGCGCGCCGGCACCGTCGGCGGTACCGTCGGCGGCACGCTCGCCACCGCGACCGCCGGGCCCCGCCGGTTCCGTTACGGCACCGCCCGAGACCTGCTGATCGGCGTCACAGTGGTGCTGGCCGACGGCACGGTCGCCCGCTCCGGCGGCGCCGTCGTCAAAAACGTCGCCGGTTACGACCTGGGCAAGCTCTTCACCGGCTCGTACGGCACACTCGGCGTCATCACCGAGGCGACCTTCCGCCTCCATCCGGTGCCCGCCGACCGCCGCTGGGCCGGCGTGGACCTGCCCGCGCCGCGGACCGGCGGCACCCCGGGCGGGCAGGCGTACCGGCCGGGCGGGCTCCCGCCGGGATCAGACGGGTTCGGCCGGCTGGACAGCCTGGTCACGGCGCTGGCGTCGGCCCAGGCCGAGCCGAGCGCGATCGAGATCGACTGGCCGGGCCCGCGACACGACCTCACCGTGGCCGTCCTCGTCGAGGGCGTGTCGGCCGGCGCGCGGGCGGAGGCCCTGCGCGAGCTGATGAGCGCGTACGGGACGGCGTGGCTGCGCACCGAGGCGCCCGAATGGTGGGCGGCGGCGCCGGGTGAGGACACGCTGCTCGAACTGCGGGTCCCGCCCGCCTGCACGCACCACGCGCTGCGGGTGATCGCCGCGTACGGGCTGCCCGCGCGCGTGCGCGGGTCGGCGGCCTCCGCGGTGCTCCGGATGTCCTTCCCGGCCGGGATGGACCGGGAGGCGTTCACCGGCCTCGTCACGGGCGTGCGCGCCGGGCTGCACCCGTTCGGCGGCGGCCTGACGGTGCTCGCCGCGCCACCGGGACTCGCGGACGGGGTCGACCGCTGGGGCCCGTCGAGCGCGCAACCGCTGATGCGGCGGATCAAGGAGCGGTTCGACCCCGGCAGGCGGATGTCCCCCGGCCGGTTCGTGGGCGGGATCTGACATGCGTCCGCCGATGGCCCGTGGGAGGGAGCCGGCATGGACCCGAAACTGATCGGCGACTGCGTGCACTGCGGGTTCTGCCTGCCCTCGTGCCCTACGTACGTGCTGTGGGGTGAGGAGATGGACTCCCCGCGCGGCCGGATCCACCTGATGAAGCAGCACGTCGAGGGCACACCGCTGACCCCGGAGATGGCCGGGCACTTCGACGCGTGCCTGGGGTGCATGGCGTGCGTGCCGGCCTGCCCGTCCGGGGTGCGCTACGACCGGTTGATCGAGCAGACCCGGGCGGAGGTGGAGCGTGCGCACCGCAGGCGGCCCGGCGACCGGATGCTGCGGGCCTCGGTGTTCCAGCTGCTCCCCTACCCCCGGCGGTTGCGGGCGCTGCGGCTGCCGCTCCGGCTCAGCGCGGGGCTGCGCCGCCGTCTCGCGCCGGGCCTGGAACGGATCAGCCCGTCCCTGGCCGCGATGGCCGACCTCGCGCCGCCGGTGCGGGCACGGGTGCGGCTGCCGGGCAGGATCGCCGCACGCGGGCCACGCAGGGCCACGGTCGGGATGCTCACCGGATGCGTGCAGGGCGAGTTCTTCCCGCAGGTCAACGCGGCCACGGCCCGGGTGCTCGCGATGGAGGGCTGCGACGTGGTCGTCCCCGCGTCGCAGGGCTGCTGCGGGGCACTGTCCCTGCACTCCGGGCGGGAGGAGCAGGCCGTGCGCCTCGCCAGGCGGACGATCACCGCCTTCGAGCGGGCGGGCGTGGACACGATCGTGGTCAACGCGGCGGGCTGCGGCTCGACGATGAAGGGCTACGCGGAGATCCTCGGCGGGGCGTGGGCGGACCGGGCCCGGGCCATCAGGACCGTCGACCTGGCGGAGTACCTCGTCGAGCTGGGCCCGGTGGCCGAACGGCACCCGCTGCCGGTCGTCGCGGCCTACCACGACGCCTGCCACCTGGCCCACGCGCAACGGGTGCGTTCCCAGCCGCGCGCGCTGCTCACCGCGATCCCCGGCCTGGAGCTGAGGGAGATCGCGGAGTCGTCGATCTGCTGCGGCTCGGCGGGGACCTATAACCTGTTCGAGCCGGAGACCGCCAGGGATCTCGGCGACCGCAAGGCGGAGCGGGTCCTCGACACCGGCGCCGGTCTGCTGGTCTCCGCCAACCCCGGCTGCACCATGCAGATCTCCGCGGCGATCCGCCGCCGGGGGGTCGCGCCGATCCCGGTGGCGCACACCGCCCAGGTGCTCGACGCGTCCTTGCGCGGTCTGGCGAAGGTGCCGTGAGCGGACGGGACGACGGGCACGGCGACACGACGGGCACGGCGACACGACGGGTTCACGAGCCCGGGACCACCGGGAGAGAGGGGGACGGATGAGCGGGGTGCAGTCGGTCGACCGGGCACTGGACGTTCTGGAGGCGCTGGCCGAGCGGGGCGGGGAGGCGGCCCTGTCGGAGATCGCGGCGAGCACCGGCCTGCCGTACGGGACCATCCACCGGTTGCTGCGCACGCTGCTCGTGCGGGGTTACGTGCGCCAGGAGTCCGACCGCCGCTACGCCCTGGGAGGCGCGCTGGTCCGGCTCGGCGGCGTGGCCGAGCGCATGGTCGGCGTGTGGGCACAGCCGTACCTGACGAGGATGGTCGAGCTGTCCGGCGAGACGGCCAACCTCGCGGTGCTGGAGGGCGACTTCGTGGTCTACGTCGCCCAGGTCCCCTCCCCGCGGCGGCTGCGGATGTTCGCCGAGGTGGGCAGGCGGGTGCTGCCGCACAGCACGGCGGTGGGCAAGGTCCTGATGGCCGACCGGCCGGACGCCGAGGTGGCGTCGCTGGTGGAGCGGACGGGCATGCCCCGGCGGACCGCCAACACGATCACCGACCTGCCCTCGATGCTGACCGAGCTGGCCCGGGTGCGTCAGAACGGGTACGCGATGGACCTCGGCGAGGAGGAGCTGGGCGTGCACTGCCTGGCCGTGGGCGTACGCGACGGGTCGCGGACGGTGGCCGCGATGTCGGTGTCCGGCCCGGCCGAGCGGATCGACGCGCTCGACCGCCTCGATCTCGCCGAGGGCATGCGCCGGATCGCCCGCGAATTCGGCGCGGAGCTGGGCCCCGCCGGTCCGGCGGGTTGAGGCCCGGAGCGGCCGGTCCGGCGGGTTGAGGCCCGGGGCGGCCGGTCCGCTCCTCGCCGCGCGTCCCGCGCTCACCCGCCCGCGGCCCGCAAGCGCCGCCCGCGTCCCACGGCCCGCAAGCGCCGCCCGCCCGCAGGCCGGGCCGGTCACCCCGCGCGCGACCCGGGACGGTCCGCCTGCCCGCGGCCCTGAATGGTCCGCCCACCTGCGACGCAAGCCCGCCACAAGAGCGGACGGACACGTGTCCGGCCGGATACCAGTGACATGCAAGTCGGCGCTGGAAGACTCCGGCGTCATGGGAGTGTTCGATTTTCTGCTCGCCAGGCGGCTCCGGCGCGGCCCCACCCTGCTGCTGCCGTCCTCTGTCACGCCCCAGGACGTGCTGGAGGCGGTCCGGCTACGCAGCCCCGAGGCCGCGTCACAGGGCGGAGCGATCAGGACCGGGGACGGGGTGCGGCTGCGCGGCCCCTACTCCGTCTGCCGCGAACTGGCGCTCCTGACCGGGCTGCCCGTCGGCTGGCCGGTCGCCTACGTGGTGGACGCTCCGGGCACCGAGCGCGAGACCGACCCCGCCACCGTCGTGGCCGGGCTGGCCGAGCGGCTCGGTGGCCTGTGCTGCCCGCGCCACCCCGCGCGTTCTCCCGACCTGTTCACCGTCACCGGCGGCGCGCTGCCCCTGGAGCGGTTGACCGGCCTGCTGCCGGGTGCGCGTCCCAGGACGGTGCCGGGGTTCGACATCACTCTGCTGTCCGCAGACCGGAACCCTCTGGAGATCACCTTCTGCGGCGGCGAGGACGGGGAGGTGGACTACGAGGTGTCGGTGGCGCACGGGCCGATCACCTCGGCCGTGGTCGAGCAGGCCGAGCGGCTCGCCCTGGCCATCGGCGAGGCGTCCGGCGGCGTCGTCCGCGACCGCAACGGCTTCCGGCTGGGGATACCGGTCGGTTAGCGTCCGGCGTTCCGCCCCCACCCGGCGCGGGGAGCGCCGGGTGCCGCGAGTGGGAACCCGACGACCGCGGCTGACGGTCCCGGCCCCCCGGACCGGTCCGCGACCCGTGGTCCGTGGCCCGTCAGGGCTGGAGGCGGTGGACGGGGACTCCGTCGGCCGAGCAACTGATCTCGACCTGGACGTCTCTCTCCTCCGCCTCGAACTCGACCTGCACCTGCCGGGCCGGGCCGCGCTCGGCGTCATCGGTCTGGAAGCCCTGCGCCGGCCTCCAGGAGCGGAGCGTCACCAGGCCGTTCTCGCACCGGGCGATCACGCTGCCGCCCGGCGTGTCGATCGCCCGGCTCCTGCCGGACGGTGACGCGGCGGGCGGGGCGGCCGAAGGGGGCACTGAGGGGGACGCCGAGGGAGATACCGGGGGGGACGCCGAGGGGGACGCGGCCGTCGGAGAGGAGGGAGCTGTCGTCGGAGCGTCGGTGCCCGCCGGGCCGCCCGGACCCGGCGTGGACGCGGCGGTGCCGCCGGGGACGGCGGACGCGGCGGGTGACGTGGCGAGACGGAGCGCCTCGTCGACCTCGGCCGCGGAGAGCGGCCGGAGGCCGCCGTCCGTCAGGGGCTCACTCAGCCCGCTGGTCACCGCCACTCCCGCTCCGGTCGCGAGAACTCCGGTGACCAGCCATCCGGCCACGACAAGGGGAAGACGCCTGCGCACGCGTCCACTGTGCCACCCGCAACGATAAGACACGGTTAAGGGGCGGATAACGCGCTTTCGACGTGGCTCCTGGGCGGGCTAACGTGGCATCCGATGTCGAACGTGCTGCTCATCGAGGACGACGCCGCGATCCGCACCTCGCTCACCCGGGGGTTGCGCGACCGCGGCCACGCCGTGTCGTCCGCACCCACCGCCCTCGACGGCCTGCGGCTCGCCGTCGAGGAACGGCCCGACCTGGTCGTGCTGGACCTCGGACTGCCCGACATGGACGGGCTGGACCTGCTGCGCATGATCCGCGCGGTGAGCCGGGTCCCGGTGATCGTGGCGACCGCGCGGGACGGCGACACGGTGATGGTCCGGCTGCTGGACGAGGGGGCCGACGACTACGTGGTCAAACCGTTCAGCGCGGCCCAGCTGGATGCCCGGATCCGGGCGGTGCTGCGGCGCGCCGGGGAGAGCCGGGCCGACAGCTCGGTCACCGTCGGCGGGCTGCGGATCGACCCGCGCACCCGGGAGGCGACCCTGGACGGCGCGCCGCTGGACCTCAGCCCCCGGGAGTTCGACCTGCTCCACTACCTGGCCGCGCGGGCCGGCGAGGTGATCACCAAACGTGAGCTGCTCACCCACGTCTGGCAGATCCCGTACGGGGGTGCCGACAAGACAGTGGACGTCCACCTGTCGTGGCTGCGCCGCAAGCTGGGTGAGACGTCCCAGGAGCCCCGCTACCTGCAGACCGTGCGCGGCGTCGGCGTGCGGCTGGCCGCCCCGGCATGAGGCGCTGGCTCGCCCTGCTGGTCGCGGCCACCACCTCCCTGGTGCTGGTCGCCCTGCTCGTCCCGCTCGCCCTGCTGGTCCGCACGGTCGCCGAAAGCGGCGCCGTGAGCGAGGCCCAGGCGGAGGCCGATTCCGTGGCTGCCGCGGTCGGCGCGCTGGACGCCGAGACCCTGCAGCTGACCACCGAGCAGCTGGCGCACCCGGTCACGGTCTTCCTGCCCGGCGGGCAGGTGGTCGGCGCCCCGGCCCCCCGCTCCGCGGCCGTGCGGCTCGCCGCCCGGGGCCGCAGCGTCACCGCCACCGCCCCGGGCGGGCGGGAGATCCTGGTCGCGGTACGGGGTGCTCCGGGCGGCACGGCCGTGGTCCGGGTGTTCCTCAGCGACGACCTGCTGACCAGGGGCGTCACCCAGGTGTGGATCGGCCTGGCGGCGCTCGGGCTGGCCCTGGTGGGGCTGGGCATCCTCGTCGGCGACCGGCTCGCCCGCGCGGTGATCAGGCCCATCATGTCGCTGGCGGCGGTCTCCCACCGGCTCGCCGCCGGAGACCTGTCCGCCAGGACCGTGCCCGAGGGTCCCCCGGAGGTCCACGCGGTCGGCCTGGCCCTGAACCACCTGGCCGGACGCATCACCGACCTGCTCGACGAGGAGCGGGAGAACGTCGCCGACCTGTCCCACCGGTTGCGCACCCCGCTGACCGGTCTCCGGCTGGAGGCCGAGTCGCTGGCCGACCCGGAGGAGGCGTCCAGGATCGAGGCCAGGGTGGACGCCCTGGAGCGCGCCGTCACCGCGGTGATCAACGAGGCCAGGCGTCGCTCCCAGGGCCGGGCCGAGTGCGACGCGGCGGCGGTGACCGGGGCCCGGGTCGCCTTCTGGTCCGTGCTCGCCGAGGACCAGGGTCGTGACTTCACGCTCGACCTGGCCCCCGGTCCGCTGCCCGTCGCGGTCTCCGCGGGAGACCTGGCCGCCTGCGTGGACGCGTTGCTCGGCAACGTCTTCGCGCACACGCCCGAAGGGGCGTCGTTCTCCGTGCGGCTGGAGTCCGCCACCGACGGCGCGCTGCTGACCGTCTCCGACGCCGGGCCGGGCTTCGCCACGTCCACCGCCCTGGAGCGCGGCGAGAGCGGCGCGGGATCGACCGGGCTGGGCCTGGACATCGCCCGCCGCACGGCGGAGTCGGCGGGCGGCTCGCTGCGGCTGGGGACGTCCCCGCAGGGCGGGGCGGAGGTGGCCGTCCTGTTGCCCGCCGTCTCCCCGGCGGCGGGCCGTCCCCCACGTTGAGCACGGCGAACCGGTGGGCCCCATGTTTGGCGCGGGAGACCGCGGAGGCACTTTCAGCGCGGGAAACCGGAGGCACCTTTGGCGCGGGAAACCGGAGGGCCGCCGGCCGGAAGTGACCCCTCCGGCCGGCGGCCCCGGTCCCGCTAACGGTCGGCGCGCAGGCTGGGGACCGGGTGCGGCCCCTCGGTCTCCAGCCGGTACTCGCGGCCCGACTTGGCGCGGTTCTCGTCGATGACCCGCTCGCTCGGCGGCGCCTCGCCTCCGTGGATCTGTGCCTGCAGCTGCTCGAACCGCTCGTGCGCCTCCTGGACGTAGCCGGTGCCGATGGTGGTGAAGTCGATCTGGGTCTCCAGCAGTTCGCGGAGGTAGGCCTTGTTCGGCTCGAAGGTGACCGGCGCGGGCAGGGCCGGGGCGACGACCTCCTGGGGGTCACGGCCGTCGTACCGTTTGAACAGCTCGGCGGCCAGGCGCAGGTGCTCCAGCTCCATGTTGAGATGCAGTTCCCAGATCGCCCTGACCTTCGGGTCCGACTCGGTCTCCATGAACGAGTGGTACAGGTAGCACTCGTTGTACTCGTGGTCGAGCAGCTGCTCCCACCACGTCTCCCCCGGATCGACCAGCGACTCGTAGTGCGTGACGTGCTCCTCCTCGATCAGACCGATCTCCTGGTAGAGCTGCCGGGCGATCGGCTCCATGTAGGTGGGGCCCACGTTCATGTAGAAGTTCATCGTTTGCTGCTCGGCCGCCATGATCGTCAGGGCGTGCAGCTTGGAGATCGGCTCGGTGGCCGTCTTGTCGTAGGGCTGGCGCAGGTTGTCGATGGGATGACGGTGGTGGAGGTACGTGGGCCTGCCCGGCGTGACCTCGGTCAGGTTGTCGACGATCTTCTCCGCCTTGCGGTGCTCGATCATCTCGTACAGGTTCGCGTAGCGGTACAGGTGGTCGAAGTCCTCCAGGACGCCGAACTGGTAGGCCTGCTTGAGGTACGGGTCGGGTTCCATCCGCGCCACCCAGGCGGTCAGGTCGACCGCGACCTGCTCGTAGGCGATCGTGGTCTCCAGCACGGAGGCCAGCCCCGGCAGGAGCCAGTTGACCGCCTTCTGCTGCTGCGCCTCGATGTAGCGGACCTGGGCCAGCTGCTGCTTGACGGCCGGGTCGGGGCAGCGCCGGGTGAACTGGTGGCTGAAGAGGATCGCCTCGACCTCGATGCCGTTCATGGCGATGATCCGGCACCGGGTGTACGGGTCGACGTGGTCGGGATCGATCGGGGTGACGTTGAGCTCACTCCAGTTGCGCAACTGCCGGTCCAGCGGGATGCCGCGTTCTTGCAACGGGTTGAAGGTCACGAACAGCTCCTCTGATGGTCCTGCTTCGGGTCCTTGCCGGGCTCGCACCGTGACGCCCCCGCCGGCCCCCGCCACAGGACGTGGACCATGCCGCCGCGCGACCGGACGTACGCGGCCGTCGCCAAAGGTGCGGGCGTCTCACGCGCCGCGTGGACGACGGGCGACGTCGGGTGCCGGGAAGGCGCGTACGGCGAAAGCGGTGCCGGGGCGTGTCGCCACGCGGCGCGGTTCACCGTTCCCACCTGGATGGACACCAGGGTGTGCCGGGCACCGTTGCGACACCGGGCGCCGGTTCGCAGCGGTGACGGACGGACAAGGATGGCATGTCTGGTCAGCCGAAGCTGGCACTACCCCCTTCCGGAGCGGGCATGCGGGTTCCTGCGAGATTTCCCCGGAGTCCGGTGTGCCCGCCTCCGGACGGACCCCGGCGGAACCCACGGCCGGACGGCGGAGCGTAACCGCCGTGGGCCCCGGCCGACGGACCCCGCCGCGAGCCCGGGACGGCTCATCCCGGTCCGCCGGGACGTGAGCGCAACGCCCGCCCGGTCAGAGCGCAGACCTCCTCCACCAGCGCCGCCTCCGCCATGGCGCACGGGCCGGCCGCGGCAGGCCAGACCACGGTGACGACACCCGGCGCGTCGCCGCCCACTCCCAGTGGGGAACAGACCAGGGAGACCGCGTCCAGCCGGGCCGCCACCGGGACTCCTTCACCGTCGGTTCCCAGCATCCGGGCGTCGTCGAAGTGAGGCTTGATCACCGTACGGCCGGTCGCCCGGACCCGGCCAGGGAGGTCGAGCATGCCCCGGCCGGTCTCCGTCAGCCACAGCGTCTTCTCCCCCTCCCCGCCGCCGTGCACCGCCACCCTGCGCAGTTCCTCCCCCGCCACGACGTCGGCGGCGGCGAACGCGCCGAACTCCCCGGCGAGCAGCTCGACGACCCGGTCGAGCAGGTCGCGGGCACCGAGACCCGCGTCGGCGAGGACACCGGCGACGGAGCCGAGGAGATCGGCGCGGCGGGTCTGCGACACGATGTCGTCCAGCGGCCGCGACGAAGAACCAGCGGACTCGGCGGACTCGGCGGGCACCGTCCCCGGTGCCGTCACCAGGATCTGGGGCCGGTCGGCGCCGTGGGCCTCCAGCCTGGTCAGCAGGATCCGCGTGTGGACCGGTCGCAGGCGGGTGACGAGCCGGCCGTCCAGCTCTCGCCGTCCACCGAGGCGCGCCACCGCGGTGAGGGCGGACCGGAAGGCGGCGCGGGTCCTGAGGTCCACCAGGACCGCCAGCGGACGGCCGCCGAGGTAGGCGCGGGACTGGCCGAGCAGGCCGAGCGCGGCGTCATTGGCCCACGTGACGACGCCTTCCTCCCCCTCGAGCAGCAGAGCGGGGACGGGCGACTGCATGAACGCGGCCCGGAGCAGCCGCCTGTCGCGCTCCGCCACCGGCTCGGCGGGCGGTATCTCGGCCGACGGCTCGCCGGCGTTCTCCCGCGATGCCCGCAGCGCCTCGCAGACGGCGTCCAGTTCGAGGAACGCCGCCTCAGCGATCGCCTCGGTCTCCGGGCCGCCCCGTGCGAGAAGCCAGGAGCTCCGTAACTCGTCCAGGCGTGCCCGGAGGCGGCGGCACTCCCGGCCGAGAGCATCCGGATCAGTCATACCGTTCACGCTCCCCCATCACCGCTTTCCTGGTCTGACCACGTTCCCTGGGGGTAGGTGCCTCATTCCTGGTCAGCACTGCCACCGCGGGGACGGGAGGCCGAGGACATGCGCGCCGACGACGGAGAACCGGACGCCACACCCATCACGCTGCTCAGCGGCCTCTCCGACCAGGTCTGCGACGCCGTGTCCTGCTGTGGCGCCGCGGTCGCGATGTGGCGCGACGGGGAGGGCGGGCCCGGCGGGCCGGCCGGCCTGCTGGTCGCCTCACACCCCGACCTGGGGGAGATCGCCGAGAGCGACACCGGTTTCGGCGGCCCGTTGTCCCAGGCGCGGGCGGAGGGCGGCCCGGTGCACGTCGGCGACACCCTCCGTGACCGGCGCTGGCCGGAACACTCCCTGGCGTCGCTGCGTCACGGCGTCCGCACCTGCACGGCCGTCGCCGCGCGCGGGCCGGACGTCACCGTCGTGGTGGCCGCATACGGTCTGCGGCCGGCCGTATCCGGTGGGAGCGGGGCCGGCACGCTCGCCGTCCTCGCCGGGCAGGCCGCCGCCCTGGTCACCGCCCTCGACACGTCGGACGCCGCCCGGCGGCAGGTCCGCCGGGTACGTGCCGTCCTGGCCGGCCGCTGGCCCATCGAACAGGCCAAAGGCATGATCATGCAGGCTCTGGGGTGTGACGCCGACCGGGCGTTCGCCGAACTGCGCAGGGTCTCCCAGACCTCCCACCTGAAGGTGCACGAGGTCGCCCGGCGCCTGGTGGGCGACCGCGGCGTCTCTCCGGCCTGATCCGGCGCCGCCGGTACGCCCGGCCACGCCGGTGGTGCGTCACGGCCGGTATCGCGGGTAGGGGCCCTGGCATGGAGCACTGGGAACACCCGCATGGGCGACCGCGGCCACCCGTCATGTGATGCCGGCCATGGCGCTGCGAGGGAGGGCGTGTGGACACCCGGATCCGCCACCGATGGGCCATCAGCCGTGAACTGAGCACCCTGCGCGGCAACATCTCGCACCACGCCGCGGATGCGGGGCTGAACGGCAGGCGATTGGACGACCTGCTCCTGGCCGCTCACGAGGCCACCGTCAACGTCCTGCGGCACGGGGGCGGCGAGGGCACGGTGACCGTGTGGCACGACGAGAGGTACGTGACCGTCGACGTGGTCGACCGCTGCGGCCTGCTGCGTCCCGGCGACACATGCCGTGAGCGGCCGGCCGTCGGCGCGTCGGGCGGCTTCGGCCTGTGGCTCATGGGACAGCTCTGCGACGAGTTCACCATCGAGCGGAGACCGGAGGGTTCACGCGTCCGGCTGAGGATGCTGCTGGCGTAGCCCCGCCGCCGGGTGTCTCCCCGCCCGCCGCCTCGTGTCCCGCCGCCTCCGGATGCGTACGGCACCGTGCTCCGGGGCACGTCGTACGGGCACACCGCGGGTTAACCGTCTCTTAGCGTGGTCCTATCACGATCACCGAAAAGCTTGGCGCATGAAGCACATCGCCAAAATCACCGTTGTGTCCCTTGGAGCCGCCGCCCTGCTGGCCGGCGGGGGCGGACCCGCCTTCGCCGCCGCCCAGACCGCCCAGACCGCCGCCGACGCGGCGGGCACGACCGGCGCCACGACCGGCACCACCACGGCCGGCAGCGCGACCGGCACCTCCGCTACGGCGGGCATCTCCTCCCGCAGGGCGGTGCAGATCGCCGAGAAACGCGTTCCCGGCGCGCGGGTGACCGATGTGGACCGTGAGTGGGAGCGCGGTCACCGCACCTGGAAGGTGGAGCTGGAGAAGGGTCGCTGGGAGTACGAGGTCCACGTGTCGGTGAAGAACGGGAAGGTTGTCGCGTTCGAGCGCGACTACGAGGACTGACGGGACGGGCCCGGCCGTCCCGTGGCGGGCCCGGCCGGGCCGCTCAGCAGGAGGTGAGCACGGCCTTCATGGCGTCCTTCTCCGCGGCCGTCACCCACAGGCCGTACTTGGCCTTCACTTCGATCTGACGTGCGACATAGGGGCACCGGTAGGCGCGGCGCGGGGGCAACCACGTCGCCGCGTCCCCGGCCCCCTTCTGGTTGTTCAACGGCCCGTCCACCGCGAGCAGGTTGAGCGGGTCGTTGGCCAGCGCCTTCCGCTTGGCCGTGGACCACTGCCGCGCACCCTTCTGCCAGGCGTCGGCGAGCGCGATGACATGGTCGATCTGAACCGCCATGCTGGTCCGCGCACCGCGCTCGAACGTGATGGTCTTGCCGCTGTACGGGTCGTGGAGGACACCCGTCAGCACGATGCACTCGTCGCCCTTCTTGAAGGTCTCCTCCTCCAGATCACGGCGGAGGATGTCGTTGCGGGTGTCACAGCCGTTCTTGTCGACGTCCGCCCAGGCCGTGCCGAATTCGTCGCGGTCGAACCCGGTCATCGGAGCCCGGCCCTTGACCTCCAGCTTCTCCAGCTCCTTCAATGCGGCAGGCGCGGACTTCCCGGAGCCGCTCCCGCCTCCGCCGGAGAAACCGCCGCCGAAACCGCCCTCCGGGCCGCAGCCCGCCACCGCGAGCACGATCACCGCGGCGACCGCACCTCGTTCCAGCGCAGCCCGCACCCTCGCCCTCCCCGCCCACGTTTTTCACATCTGAAGCGGCAAATTACCCCAGAAAACTTTCTCAATCTTAAAAGCCGCATGCCGCCGCGCCGGGGAAGGAAACAGTGCGGCTCAGGTGATGAGGATCCCCCCGTCCACCGGGATCACCGCGCCCGTGACGTACGAGGAGGCGTCGGAGGCCAGGAAGATCGCCGCCGCGACGAGCTCGGCCGGGTCGCCGGGCCGCCTCATCAGCACCCGATGCTGCAGTTGCCACTCCAGATAGCCCTCGGCGTACTGGTCGGTCATCTCCGAGGCGAAGAAACCGGGTTCGAGGCAGTTGACCCGGATGCCGCGGCGTCCCGTCCACTGCTGGGCGAGGTCACGGGTGAGGCCGACGACCCCCGCCTTGGAAGCGCTGTAGGCGGCCTGCGGCAGGCCCGCGGTGGTCTCGCCCAGGATGCTGCCGATGTTGACGATCGACGAACCCGGCCGCATCACCCCGGCGCACGCCTGCGCCATCCAGTACGTGCCGTGCAGGTTGACGTCGACGACCTGACGGAACTGCTCGGGTGTCTCCTTCAGCGCGGGCACCGCCGTGCCGACGCCGGCATTGTTGATCAGGACGTCGACCGTGCCGAACTCGGCGACCGCCGCCGCCACCAGGGCCTGGCAGTCTTCGGGCCGGGACACGTCGGTGGCGAGCGCGACGCACCGCCTGCCGGTCTCCTCGACCAGGCCGCGGGTCTCCTCCAGGCGGTCCTTCCTGCGCGCACCGATCACGATGTCCGCACCGGCCTCGGCCAGCCCCCTGGCGAACGCGACACCGAGCCCGGAGGAGGCCCCCGTGACGATCGCGACCTTGCCGTCCAGCCGGAACCGCTCCAGCATCCGGGCCTCCCTCATCCGCAGAACGCACCGAATGAGATTCTAGGGCCATGACGCCACGACGCCCGCGGGGATCCCCGCGGGCGTCGTGGCGTCGTGGCGCGGATCGCGCGCGGTCCTACAGTCCGTACTCCTTGACGATCCGTTCGTGCCGCTCCACCTCGATGTCGACGGCCTTGGCCAGGTCGAGCCAGGCCAGCGGGTGCACCCAGCGCTCGGTGGCGTCGTCCAGGAGCGCGTCGACCTCGACCGGGGAGACCTCCGGCGGGACCGCGATCCAGCCGAACACGCCGGGCAGCGGCTCACCCGTGCTCGGGTGGGTCACCTTGTAGTTCTCGTCGCTGTAGACCCACATCGGCCAGCCGCGCTCGGCCAGGACGTCGTTGAACTCGGTCCAGTCGGCCTCGCTGGGAGCGGCTCCGTCGAAGAACCAGCTGGTGTAGCCGCCGGGACGCAGCATGCTCACCGCGGCGAACGGCGGGACGAAGTGCTCCTGCTCCTCGGCGCTCTCCGGGATCGGCTCCAGCAGCTGCGGCTCGAAGACGACCAGGTCGCCGGCGTTGTAGTCCATCCCGGGGGGCTGCGGGATGGCCAGGCGCGCGGTCGCCGGGCCGGTGCGCAGGCTGAGGACCTGACGCTGGCTGCCGTCGGGGGCGGGCAGGATGATGCGCACCAGGCCCATGTCCTCCTCGATCGGCCCCTCGGCCGACTGCAGCGGCATTCCGATCTTGGCGGCCCCCAGACGCACCGTCTCCCAGTCTTCCGCCGCCGTCGCCATGGTGATCATCCGCCAGATGTCCGGGTGCTCGATCTCCTCGGAGTCGAGGACGTCCCGCAGGATGGCGGCGCCCTTGGCGTTGTCCCCGAGCTGCTGCACCGCGGCCGACCACAGGCGGTTCGCCTCGACGCCCACACCCGCGGCGACCGCGGCCTCGCCCTCGGCCGCGGCCTGCTCCCAGCGCTCGCGCGCGCGGTGCAGCCGGCCCAGGGCCATGTGACGCTGGGCGGCGGGAAGCCGCTCGGCCATCTGCTCCAGCCGCTCGTCTTGGCGGGCCTCGATCAGCAGACCGGTGAGGTAGGTGACGTCCTGCGGGTCGGCCGTCTCGATCTCACCGGACTCCACCAGCATGGCCCAGTAGATGTCGACGCCCTTGGCGGGGTAGCCGAGGAAACCCACCGTGGTGGTGTGGCGGCGGGTGGCCTCCAAGTCCTGACCGGACAGCGGGGCCAGCCAGCCCACCCAGCGCTCGGGGTCGGCGTTGAAGCCGTCGGCGGCGTCGAAGTAGGCGACCAGCTCGGCGTCGGGACCCGGCGCCGGAAGCGGAACGGTCTGGTCGGCGGCGGTGCGCAGCTCGGCGATCCGCTCGGCGAGATCGCCGGGGCTCCGCAGCTCGCCCACGGCGGACTCGGCGAGGTCGGCCAGCAGGCGGGCCTGCCAGACGCCCTTGCGGGCCACGGCCAGGTGACCGGCGACCAGCGCCAGCTCGGCGCGAGCGCGGTAGCCGCCCATCATGGCGAAGTAGTCGATCCACTGCTTGATCACCCGGCCCAGCTGCCAGCTGTTGGTGATCTGCTCCGACCCGGCGAGCTTGTGGACCGCACGCGACCACTCCACCCAGACGCGCGGGTGGTCGCCGACCACGTCGAGGTCGGGGAGGGCGTCGACGGCCTCCTGTACCCGGCCGAGGGTGGCGAGCAGGAGAGCGCGGAGCACACCCTCCCGGTGCTCCTTGGCCACCGGGTCGTCGGGCTTGAAGCCGCTCGCGGAGTCGAGCGCGCTGAGCGCGTCCTCCGTGCGACCGGCGGCGAGCAGCGCGCGGGCGGAGGCGGCTCCCAGCTCCCAGCTGGCCTCGCGGCCCGCACCGCCCAGCGCCTCCACGGCCGCCTCGGCGTGCGCGATGGCCTCCTGAACCCGGCCGGCGTCGACCAGTGCCGCGACCTGCTGCTCGGCGACGGCGGCGAAGGCGGGCGAGGAGGGCGGGACGTCGAGGGCCGAAAGCGCGGCCACCCGGTCGGCGGCATAGCCGGGGCCGTCGGTGTTGGCCTGGGCGATGGCCAACGCCACGACGGCGCCGGGCGCGGACGGGCAGTCGCGGACGTCGTCGCGCTCGGCGAACTCCGCCAGCGTCTCGGCGTCCGCGATCGCGACGGCGCCCTGCGCGCGGTTGCCGATGCGGCCGATCAGGTGCCAGTAGCGCGCGTAGAACTCCAGCCACGGCAGCTGCAGGCCCTCCGCCTGCTGTGCGATCGCCGGGGCGATCACGTCGAGCTGCGGGTAACGGCCCTCCAGCGCCTGCGCCGGCACGTCTCCGATCGCCATGGCCAGACCGGTGTTTCCTGCTTCGTGCAGTTGCCGCTGGGTGTCGCCGACCCAGGCCCAGATGTCCACGTCCATGAGACGTCAGTCTGCCAGGTCGGCGGGCGTGCCCAAAACGACTCGGCTATCCCGCCCTGTCGAGCAGTTCGACCAGCTCAGCCGAGTCCGCCTCGCCGAGGACGGAGAACGCGGGCGCCATCAGCACGTCAGTGAGCGTTTCGGCGCGCCTGCGGCGCTCGGCCGCCTCCGGTCCCGGCTGTGGAAACGGCTCGGGCCAGGAGAAGAACCGCGCCATGGTCTCGCCCGTGGACAGGCCCAGCGGAGTGCCGTCATGAGCGGCGAGCAGCGTGGCCTCCAGCGGGGACAGCCGCTCGGCCAGGACCGCCACCGCGTGCAGTCCGCCGCGCAGCTCACGGACCAGGTGCAGCAGCTGGGCGGCGCGGGCGGGGGGATCGTCGGCCAGCGGCACCTCCCGCCAGCCCGCGAAGAGCGGGGCGCCCAGGACGTCGGCGCCTGCCACCACCGGCTGCAGCAGCTCGGCCAGGCGCGCGGCGCCCGCGAAGGAGCCGAACCGGCGCCTTCCCCAGTCATGGCAGGCACCGGCGTAGAGCTCGACGGCCTCGGCGACCGGCAGTGCGCGGCCCGCCTCCCAGTTCTCCCTGACGTGCTCGGCGGGGAAGAAGACAGTGGCGGCGAGGACGACGTCGGCGGACACCTCGCCGAGCACCCCGCACCGTCCCCGGAAGTACATCGCCCGGGCGGGCAGGCCGGTTCGCTCACACAGCGCCTTGGCCTCCCGCGAGATCATGAAACCGCCGCCGAGCGCCCCGATCGGCGCCTTCACCCTTGCCGCCGTCACCTGTGGATCGACCATGCGGGCCTCCTAGGTCTGTTGAAGGAACCCAGCATTGCCGGAAAGAACATCATTCGGCAACTGTCCGGCCGTACGGCGTCCTCACAGATCGAGCTCGCCCGAGGCGACCAGGACCGCCGGGCCGGTGAGATGGCTGGTGCGTTCGTCCAGGGTGACCGTGACCGTGCCGCCCGGCACCTCCACCGTCCAGGTTCCGGTGGACTCCCCGGCGAGGTGCGCCGCCGCCACCGTCGAGGCCACCGTGCCGGTGCCGCAGGACCGCGTCTCGCCCGACCCCCGCTCGAAGACCCGCATCACGATCCGGCGCGGACCGACCGGGTTGAGCAGCTCGACGTTGACCCCGGAGGGGAAGACCTCGGGGTCGAACACCGGCTGACGCCCCAGGTCGAGCTGGGCCACCGGGTCACCGATCACACACGCCAGGTGGGGGTTGCCCATGTCGACGTGGAGCCCCTCGTACTCACGCCCCGACACGCTCGTACGGCTCGTGCCCAGGACCCGGGGCAGGCCCATGTCCACGCTCACGTCACCGCTCTCCTCCAGGCGCACCCGCCTGACCCCCGCACGGGTCGCCACGCCGAACTCGCCCGCTCCGGCCAGCCCCGTGTCCACCAGGTAGCGGGCGAACACCCGTATCCCGTTCCCGCACATCTCCGCGAGGCTGCCGTCGGCGTTGCGGTAGTCCATGAACCACTCCGCCTCGTCCGCCTGGTCGGCCACCTCGGCGCTCAGCTTCGTCCGCACCACGTGCAGCACGCCGTCCGCGCCGATCCCCGCGCGACGGTCGCACACCGCCGCCACGAACGTCGCCGACAGCTCCAGCTCAGCGTCGGGGTCGGGAAGGATGACGAAGTCGTTCTCGGTGCCGTGGCCTTTTGCGAATCGCATCCCCCAACTCTATCCACGCTGGTCGCGGCCCCCGGCACGTCATCCCGCCCACCGACCCACCGGCTCGCCGGCGCGGGCCACCGGAGCACCGTCCGGATCGGCGCGCTCCGGCGAACGGGGGGCGGCGCGCTCCGGCAACCGGTTCCCCCGTCCGGATCAGCGGCGTACCACGGCGAGCGCGCGATCCAGCAGGCGCGGCTCCAGCTGCGGGAGCCAGATCACCCGGGGGTCGCGGCGGAACCACGACTCCTGGCGGCGGACGAACCTGCGCGTCGCCCGGACGGTCTCGTCACGCGCCTCCTTCTCCGTCCACTCGCCGTCGAGAAAGCGCAGCACCTGGGCGTAACCCAGCGCCCGGCTGGCCGTGCGGCCCTCGGCGAGACCCCGGGCGGCGAGGACACGGACCTCGTCCACCAGCCCGGCCTCCCACATGTGCCCGACCCGGGCCTCGACCCGGACGTCCAGCACCTCCCGCGGCACCTCCACCCCCAGCTGGACGCTGTCGTAGACCGCGTCGTAGGAGGGCATGGTGGCCGAGAACGGACGTCCGGAGATCTCGATGACCTCCAGCGCCCGGACGATCTTGCGGCCGTTGCTCGGCAGGATGGTCTCGGCGGCCCTCGGGTCACGCTCGCGCAACCGCTCATAAAGCGGGGCCGTGCCCACGCGGCCGACCTCGGCCTCCAGACGGGCCCGCACCTCGGGGTCGGTGCCGGGGAACTCCAGGTTGTCGAGCGCGGCCCGTACGTACAGCCCGGACCCGCCCGCCAGGATCGGCACGACCCCCCTGGACCGCAGATCGTCGATGAGCGGCCGGACCAGCGCCTGGTACTCGGCGACGCTGGCCGTCGTGGTCACGTCCCAGATGTCGAGCAGGTGGTGGGGCACCCCGCGCCGTTCCGCCACAGGCAGCTTCGCCGTTCCGATGTCCATGCCGCGGTAGAGCTGCATGGAGTCGGCGTTGATCACCTCGCCTCCCAGTTCGAGAGCGAGATCCACGGCCAGGTCGGACTTCCCGGCGGCGGTGGGGCCGACGACGGCGATGACAGGTGGCTGAGACACGGGGACAAGTCTGCCAAGTCACCGGGGGCGGTCGAGCAGGGCGATGCGCCGTCGCGCCGGAACCGGCCTTCGCGCGGGCCGGGTCAGTCCCAGTCGAGCGTCGGCTGCAGGTATCCCTCCAGGGTCAGCAGCCACCGCTTGGACTCCACGCCCTCACCCCCGCTGAACCCGCCGAGCCCGTTCCCCGCCACCACCCGGTGGCACGGCACGATGACCGGCACGGGGTTGGCCCCCATGATCGACCCGATGGCCCGCGCCGGGACGCCCGTCCCGCTGCGGGCGGCCAGTTCCCCGTAGGTGACGGCCCTGCCGTAGGGGACCGTCTCCCGCAACGTGCCCAGCACCCTGCGCTGCACCGGCGAGGTCAGCCGCCAGTCGACCGGGACGCTGAAGACCCGCAGCCGCCCCGCGTAGTAGTCGCCCAGCTCCCCCAGGACCGCGGCCGTCCTGCCGGGGTCGTCGACCTCCGCCATGCCGAGCCGGCCCAGCACCCGCCCCCTGAAGTCGTCCAGACCGCCCCAGGAGACGCTCACCACGCCGTCCTCGGTCACGGCGACGACCATCTCCCCCAACCGCGTCGGGACGCTCCCGAACGCCACCGTTCCTACCATGGGCCTCGTGTCCCTTCGCGAACTCGTCGTCCTCGGCACCTCAAGCGCGGTCCCCACCCGCAACCGTAACCACAACGGGTACCTCCTCCTCTGGGACGGCCAGGGCTTCCTGTTCGATCCCGGGGAGGGCACCCAGCGCCAGATGGTCCACGCCGGCGTCGGCTCCCACGACGTCACCTGGATCTGCGTCACACACTTCCACGGCGACCACTGCCTGGGCGTCCCGGGGATCGTCCAGCGCATCGCCCGGGACGGCGTCACGCACACCGTCCAGGCGGCCTATCCGGCGAGCGGGGAGACGTACTGGCGCCGGCTGCGCCACGCGACCGTCTTCGCGGACACCTCGGTGATCGTCGAACGGCCGGTCTCCGGAGAGCTCACCCGTCTCGACGCCGGGCCGGTGACGCTCACCGCCCGGCCGCTCTCCCACCCCGTCGAGTCGTACGGTTACCGCCTGGACGAGCCGGACGGGCGCCGGATGGTCCCCGAACGGCTGCGGGAGCGCGGGGTCCACGGCCCCCGGGTCGGCGAGCTGCAACGCGCGGGCGCCGTCACCGGCCCCGACGGGACCGTCGTCCGCCTGGAGGAGGTCAGCGAACCCCGCCCCGGCCAGAGCGCCGCCTTCATCATGGACACCCGGTTGTGCGACGGGGTCTTCGCCCTGGCCGAAGGGGTGGACCTGCTGGTCATCGAGTCGACGTTCCTGTCCGGGGAGTCGACACTCGCCTCCCGGTACGGCCACCTCACCGCCGCGCAGGCGGGCCGGGTCGCCGCCGAGTCGGGTGCCCGCCGTCTCGTGCTGACCCACATCTCCGAACGGTACGACGCCCGCGACGAGCCCCGGTTCCTGGCGGAGGCGGGTGAGGCGTTCGGCGGCGACGACGGGGACATCGTCCTGGCCCGGGACCTGCTCCGCGTTCCCGTCCCCCGCCGCAACGGTCACCTCCAGCGGGCGACGACGTAGCCGACGCCGTACGGCGCGCCGTCGTAGAGGATCTCGGCCCGCCGGGCGGCGCCGGCTCCGCCGAGCACCTGCAGGGCCGCGCGGCCCGCGACCCACAGCTCCGCGGCCTCATCCGGGTCGAGCGGCGGGACCTCCCCCCGGGCGAGCGCCTCGACGAGGGCCCGCTGGTACGGCTCCGCGCGGGGATCGAGGTAACCCGGCGACTTCTCGGTGAGGCGGGCCGAGCCGTCGGCCATGACCAGCATGGCCACCCGCCCGGCCGTGCCCGCCAGCCGCTCACCGAGGACGGCGCACTCCCGCGGCGGGGCGTCGAAGGAGACGGCGTGGAACGCCGAGGCGGCCGGCCCCTCCCGGTCGAGGAGCCAGCGGCCGATCGTCAGGGAGAGCGGCAGGACCGGCTCCCCCTCGCCCGCGCGGACGTCGACGCCCCATGGCGCCAGGCTCCCGGCGGCGTCCGCGTCGTACGTCGCGGTCCGGTCGGCCCCGCCGACCACGACGACCGCGTCGGGCGCCGCCTCGCGCAGCGCCGTCACCGCCGTCGCGCAGGCGGCGCGGAGATCATCCAGCTCGGGGGCCGCGGCACCGGCCAGCTCGGGGATCAGCAGCGGCGGATGCGGGCAGATGGCTGCGGCGACAAGCACGCGGTCAGCCTAACGGAGCCGCCGGCCCCGGCCCCGCCCGGCGACGGAACCGGGCCGCACCGGCCGCCGCGGCCTCCACCGGCGAGATCGGCCGAGAAGGCCGCCGGGGCGGGCTCCGGCCACCGCGAAGTCGTCAGCGCGTGACGGAGCAGCCGGAGACCTGGGGCAGCGGCGCGGGACGCCCGATGGAGGGCATACCGAGCATGACTCCCGGACCGGTGCCCGCCGCGACGCCCTGCCGGGCCGCCCAGGCATCGCCCGCGCGGGTGCGGCGCAGGCTCAGCACGGGCCCGTCGGCCACCAGGTGGTGCGGTGCCGCGTAGGTGACCTCGACGCTCACCATGTCGCCCGGACGCGGCACCTCGGCGCCGGGGGCGAAGTGGACCAGGCGGTTGTCGGGGGCCCGGCCGGACATGCGGTGGGTCGCCTCGTCCTTACGGCCCTCACCCTCGGCGACCAGCACCTCGACCGTCCGCCCGACCTGCCGGCGGTTCTCCTCCCAGGAGATCTCGTTCTGCAGGGCGACGAGCCGCTCGTAGCGCTCCTGCACGACCTCCTTGGGCACCTGGTCGTCCATGGTGGCGGCGGGGGTGCCGGGCCGGATGGAGTACTGGAAGGTGAAGGCGTTGGCGAACCGGGAGGCGCGCACCACGTCCAGGGTGGCCTGGAAGTCCTCCTCGGTCTCGCCGGGGAAACCCACGATGATGTCGGTGGAGATGGCCGCGTCGGGCATGGCCGCACGGACCCGCTCGATGATGCCCAGGTAACGCTCGGCCCGGTAGGAGCGGCGCATCGCCTTGAGCACCCGGTCGGAGCCGGACTGCAACGGCATGTGGAGCTGGTGCATCACGTTGGGCGTCTCGGCCATGGCCGCGATGACGTCGTCGGTGAACGCGGCCGGGTGCGGACTGGTGAAGCGGACCCGCTCCAGGCCCTCGACGTCGCCGCAGGCCCGCAGCAGCTTGCCGAAGGCGAGCCGGTCGCCGAACTCCACCCCGTAGGTGTTGACGTTCTGGCCGAGGAGGGTGACCTCCAGCACGCCCTGGCCGACGAGGGTACGGACCTCGTTGAGCACGTCGCCCGGCCGACGGTCCTTCTCCTTGCCGCGCAACGACGGCACAATGCAGAACGTGCAGGTGTTGTTGCACCCCACCGAGATCGACACCCATGCCGCGTAGGCGGACTCCCGCTTGGTCGGCAGCGTGCTCGGGAAGGTCTCCAGCGACTCCCTGATCTCGACCTGGGCCTCCTGCTGGAGGCGTGCCCGCTCCAGCAGCACCGGCAGCGAGCCGATGTTGTGGGTGCCGAACACCACGTCCACCCAGGGTGCCCTGCGGACGATCTCGCCCTGGTCCTTCTGCGCCAGGCAGCCGCCCACGGCGATCTGCATGCCGGGGTTGCCCACCTTCGCGGGTCGCAGGTGCCCGAGATTGCCGTAGAGCTTGTTGTCGGCGTTCTCCCGCACGGCACAGGTGTTGAACACGACCACGTCGGCCGTCTCGCCCGGTGCGGCCGGAACGTATCCGGCGTCCTCCAGCAGGCCCGACAGGCGCTCGGAGTCGTGCACGTTCATCTGGCACCCGTAGGTACGTACCTCGTACGTGCGGGCGCTCTCCACGGTGGCAGTCATCTCACAGACAAGGGTAGGCGCTCCGCCGAGCCGCGGGGACGACGCCTACCTTCCGAGGATTCAGTGATGAATCAGTTACGAAGAGTGAAAGGTGTGGCTAACCTGGGGCTCCAGAGCCACATGCGAGAATGAGACTCGTCCGACCGCTGAGAGTGGTGAGCCACGATGGCAATGCTCATGCAGACCTCGGAGGCGCCCGTGAAGGCCAGGAAGCCGCACAAGAAGGCGGCGCCGAAAACGAGCGTCTGGGAGACGCCCGGTGAGCTCAGTGTCGAAGAGTGGTTCGAGCTCAACTCCCGCGATGACGGCGGTCGTTACGAGCTCATCGACGGGAGCCTCATCGTGTCCCCCGCCCCACCGTTCAGACATCAGCGCATCGGAGACCGGCTCCAGACCTATTTGGAGACCATGGCACCGGAAGAGATGATCCCCGTCACCGCGACGGGCCTCCTCCTTGACCACAAGCCCGGGGTGATCCCCGACCTGATGGTGGTAGAGCTGGCACCGTTCGAAGACGGAGCCGAAGTCGCCCTGCCCGAATGGGTCCATCTGGTGGTTGAGATCGTCTCCAAGTCCACCACTGCCACCGACCGGACCGTCAAACACGCCAAATATGCCGAGGCTGGCATCCCTCACTTCTGGCGCGTCGAGATGCGGCCGTTCCGTGGACAGGGATCCGACGAGCTTCCGGTGATTTTCACGTACTCACTTGACGAGGCCGGCGAATACCAGCTCATTCATCGCGTGGCCGCAGGAACGACCGTCGACCTGACCGAACCGTTCAAGCTCACCCTCGACCCGGCCGCGTTGAGCCAGATTCGATGACCAAGGCGTGAGACGGCCGTGATCTGATCGGTACCCCAGGGTTAGCCCGAGGTGGCCTTTACAGAATTACGTTGTGCAGCATGACGGAGAACGGGGACAAGACTCCACTTGTCGTGCTGGAAGGTGTCAACAAGCATTTCGGCAGCCTGCACGTCCTGCGCGACATCAACCTGACGATCTCCCGGGGCGAGGTCCTCGTGGTCATCGGCCCCTCGGGCGGAGGCAAGTCGACCCTGTGCCGGACGATCAACAGGCTGGAGACGATCGACGAGGGCACGATCGTCTTCGACGGCAGGCCGCTTCCGGCGGAGGGCAAGGCACTGGCCAGGCTCAGGTCCGAGGTCGGGATGGTGTTCCAGTCCTTCAACCTGTTCGCGCACAAGACGATCCTCGAGAACGTGACGCTCGGGCCGATCAGGGTCCGCGGCACCGCCAGGGACGTCGCCGAGCGACGGGGCATGGAACTGCTGGAACGGGTCGGCATCGGAGCCCAGGCGTCGAAGTATCCCGCGCAGCTCTCCGGCGGTCAGCAGCAGCGCGTGGCCATCGCCCGTGCCCTGGCCATGGATCCCAAGATGATCCTGTTCGACGAGCCGACCTCGGCGCTGGACCCGGAGATGGTCCAGGAGGTGCTCGACGTGATGATCGGCCTGGCCCAGGAGGGTATGACCATGATGGTCGTCACCCACGAGATGGGCTTCGCCCGCCGCGCGGCGAACCGGGTGGTCTTCATGGCCGAGGGTCAGATCGTGGAGGAGAACACTCCCGACGAGTTCTTCACCAACGCCCGGACCGACCGGGCCAGAGACTTCCTTTCCAAGATCCTCACTCACTGACGGCTCACCCCTGAGGAAAGAACGAGGTAGCGAAAATGCGTATGCGTCGTATTGGAGCCGTGGTGGTGGCAGCCGCGGCGGTCGCCGGCCTCTCCGCCTGTGGCGGCGGCAGCGGCGGTGGCGGTGACAAGTTCGTCGTCGGAATCAAGTTCGACCAGCCGGGGCTCGGCCAGAAGCAGCCGGACGGCTCCTTCAAGGGTTTCGACGTCGACGTGGCCAAGTACATCGCCAAGGAACTCGGTTACCCGGACGACAAGGTCGAGTTCAAGGAGGCCATCTCGGCCAACCGTGAGTCGTTCATCCAGCAGGGTCAGGTCAACATGGTGATCGCCACCTACTCGATCACCGACGACCGCAAGAAGAAGGTCGCCTTCGCCGGGCCGTACCTCGTCACCGGCCAGGACATCCTGACCCGCGCCGACGACACGACGATCAACAGTGTCGAGGACCTCAAGAACAAGAAGGTCTGCGGTGCCCAGGGCTCGTCGTCGCCCCAGCGCCTGGCGGACAAGTTCGGCGCGGCGTGGAAGGACCAGTACCTCACCGAGCAGCAGGGCTACGGCGCCTGCCTGCCGCTGCTGGAGAACAAGCAGGTCGACGCGATCTCCACCGACGCGACGATCCTGGCCGGTTTCGCCGCCCAGTCGCCCGGCAAGTTCCGCCTCGTCGGCAAGACCTTCTCCGAGGAGAAGTACGGCGTCGGCGTGAAGCTGGAGGACAAGGACACCCGCGAGAAGATCAACGCGGCCATCGAGAAGATGTTCCAGGACGGCAGCTGGAAGAAGGCCGTCGACGCCAACTTCGGCGAGTTCGGGAAGTTCTTCGCCAACCCGCCGGCCGTCGAACGCTACTGATCCGGTCACCCCTCGGCCGGGGCTCGCGGACGCCCCGGCCGGTGACCACTGGAGGAATGAGTGCAGGCACTCATCGACGAATTCCCGGTCATCCTGCAGGCCTTCTGGCTGACGATACGGCTCACCCTCGCCAGCGGGGCGGTGGCGCTGGTGCTCGGGACGATCCTCGCGGCGATGCGGGTCAGCCCGTTGCCCGTGCTCCGCGGAGTCGGCACGGTGTACGTGAACGTCGTGCGGAACACCCCGCTGACGCTGGTGATCGTGTTCTGCGGGCTGGGCCTCGGCACGGTGCTGGAGGTCTCGTTCTCCACGAGCCTGTCCACCAACTACATGTGGCTGTCCATCATCGGCCTGTCGGCGTACACGGCGGCGTTCGTCTGCGAGGCGATCCGGGCGGGCATCAACACGGTGCCCGTCGGCCAGGCCGAGGCGGCCCGCGCGATCGGGCTCACCTTCGGTCAGAACCTGAGACTGATCGTGCTGCCGCAGGCGTTCCGCGCGGTGGTCGCCCCGCTCGGCAGCATCCTGATCGCGCTCACCAAGAACACCACGATCGCCGCGGCCATCGGCGTCACCGAGGCGTCCCTGACGATGAAGGCGCTGTTCGAGAGGCATGGTGACGCGGTCGTGCCGATCTTCTGCGGGTTCGCGCTGGGCTTCCTGGTCCTGACCCTGCCCACCGGCCTGCTGTTCAGCTGGCTCTCCAAGCGCCTGGCGGTGATCCGATGACCGCGGTGACCGGCGAACGGCGGCCGGCGCGCAGACGCGTCCAGGGCTCCGATCCCATGAACGTCCTCTACGACGTCCCGGGCCCCCGGGCACGCATACGCAACAACGTACTGACCGTCCTGGTCATCCTCGCCGTGCTGTTCGCGGTCTACGTGATGGTGACCAAGCTCGGTGAGAAGAAACAGCTCGACCCCGCGCTGTGGACGCCCTTCCTCCGCGGCGACGTGTGGGTCAACCTGATCGTGCCCGGCCTGCTGAACACCCTCGCCGCGGCCGCGGTCGCCTCCCTGATCGCGGTGCCCTTCGGGTTCGTCTTCGGCATCGCCCGGCTCTCGGAACACGCCGTGATCCGCCTCGCGGCCGGGGCGGTCGTCGAGTTCTTCCGGGCCATCCCGCTGCTCATCATGATCTTCGCGGTGATGTTCGGCGGAAGCGCGATCTTCGGGCTCACCGTGACGCCCTTCACCGCGGTGGTGGTCGGCCTGGTCCTGTACAACGGCTCGGTGCTGGCGGAGATCGTGCGGGCGGGCATCCTGGCCGTCCCCCGGGGGCAGGGGGAGGCCGCGCTCGCCATCGGCCTGCGCAAGAGCCAGGTGATGTGGATGATCCTGCTGCCGCAGGCGGTCACGGCCATGATGCCGGCGATCGTCGCGCAGCTGGTCGTGCTCCTGAAGGACACCGCCCTGGGCTTCATCGTGTCCTTCGAAGATCTGCTGAACGCGGGGGCACGGGTGCTGCCCTCCAACTTCAACAACATCATCCCGTCGGTGATCGTCATCGCGATCGTCTACATCATCATCAACCTGGCCGTGGGCGCCGTCGCCGTCTGGCTGGAGCGGCGCAGCCGCCGCAGCAGGAAGACGGCCGCCCAGCCGATCGCCCGCCCCGGCTCACCGAGCGCGGTCGAAGCGATCGCCCAGCCGATCGTCCATCCCGACTCATCGGACGCGGTCGAAGGACATCCGAAGAGACCCACGATGTGACAGCGTCATGACCGGGCGGGACAGCCGGGTGGGGCACCCTTGCCGCCCCACCCGGGAGGGCCGGGAAGGACACGTCCTCCGAGCCGCGGAAGATCGGCCGCGAACGGCAACGGCGGCGCCGGGGAGGCTCGTGCGGCCTGTGGCGGATCCACGCCACAGCCGCGGGAATCCGGGCGGACACCGGGACACCCCTTCGCTCGGGTTTGTTGCACTTGCTCCGGCCACCGGCCACGAGTCTCGCTCGATGTGAGCGTCATACCGGCGACACACGCCGGGTTATCAGGCAGGATTACGCCATGTCCCCCGAGCAGGTCGTCCTACCGTACGCCACCTGGCCTTCGCCGGTCTCCACGTCCGACGTCGCCCGCTCCGGGCTGCACCTCGGCTTCCCGACGGTGCTCGGCCATGAGGTCTGGTGGACCGAAGACCGCCCCGCCGAGGGCGGCCGGACCACGATCATGCACCGGGGGGCCGACGGCACCCGCCGCGAACTGCTCAGGGCACCCTGGAGCGCCAGGACCAGGGTCCACGAGTACGGCGGGCAGTCGTACGCCGTCGTGCCCGGCCGGGGCGTGGTGTTCGCCAACCTCACCGATCAGCGCCTCTACCTGCTGCCCTCCGACGGCGAGCCGCACCCTCTCACGCCGGAGCCCGACCAGCCCGCCGCGCTCCGGTACGCCGAGATGATCCTCCACGACGGGCAGATCTGGTGTGTACGGGAACGGCACCACCCGGACGGCACGGTGAGCCGTTCGATCGTGTCGATTCCGCTGCCCGCCGAGGACGGCGGGGATGACGGGAACAGCGAGGACGAGGGGAACCGCGGCGACGGCGAGACCGTCGGAGACGACCGGAACGCCGGAGACGACGGAGACGCAGCGGAGGGTGCAGATAGCGGGGACGACGCGGCCCGGCGGGAACCACGCGAACGGGTCGGCGGCAGCGACTTCTACGCCTCCCTCGCGATCTCACCTGACGGCGCACACCTGGCGTTCGTCTGCTGGGATCACCCGCGTATGCCGTGGAACGGGACCGAGCTGCGCGTGTTCCGCCTGGCCGACGGCGCCTGCCGGACGATCGCGGGCGGTCCCGGTGAGTCGGTGCTCGCACCGAGCTGGCGAGACGACCACACCCTCTACCTGGTCTCCGACCGGTCGGGCTGGTGGAACCTCTACCGGGCCGGGATCGACGGTTCCCCGCCGCAGGCCCTCCACCCGGCCGAGGAGGAGTTCGCCGGACCACTGTGGCAACTCGGCGGCGCACCGTACGCGAAGCTGGCCGATGGCAGGCTCGCGGTCCTGCACGGACAGGGCGACCTGCGCCTGGGTGTCCTCGACCCCGACCGCGGCGTGCTGCGCGACCTCGACGTCCGCTACGACGGCTGGCTCCCGGTGCTGGCCACCGACGGCCGCGCCATCGCCGGGATCGGGTACGGTCCCACGTCACCCCGCTCGGTCGTCCGAATCGACCTCGGCACCGGGCAGGTGGAGGAGCTCCGCCGTGATGTCGACGAGCTGCCCGAGGCGGCCTACCTGCCACGCCCCCGGGCCCTGCGGATGGAGAGCCGGTCCGGCCGCCTCGTGCACGCGTACCTCTATCCGCCGACACACCCGCGGGCACGCGGCACGGGCGCCCCGCCGTACGTCGTGTTCGTGCACGGTGGGCCGACGGGCCACAGCACCGGAGCGCTCGATCTGGAGAAGGCGTTCTTCACCAGCCGGGGCATCGGCGTGCTCGACGTCAACTACGGAGGCTCCACCGGATACGGCCGCGCCTACCGCGAGCGGCTGAAGGGCCAGTGGGGCGTGGTCGACGTCGAAGACGCCGTCGGCGCCGCCGAATGGCTGGCCGCCGAGGGCCTGGCCGACCCGGCGCGCATCGCGATCCGGGGCGGCAGCGCGGGCGGGTGGACGGTCATGGCTGCCTGCTGCGCGTCCGACGTGTTCGCCGGCGGCGTCTCCTACTTCGGGGTGAGCTCGCTGGCGCCGTTCGTCACCACCACCCATGACTTCGAGTCGCACTACGTCGAATGGCTGATCGGCCCCGAAGACCCCGCCCTGTACGCCGCACGTGAGCCTCTCGCCCAGGTCGGGGGGGTCACCTGCCCGATGCTGCTCCTCCAGGGCCTCGCGGACCCCGTGGTTCCTCCGGCCCAGTCGCAGGCGTTCGCCGACGCCCTCGCCGAGCGCGGAGTGCCCTGCACCTATCTGACGTTCGAGGGCGAGGCGCACGGATTCCGCCGTGCCGAGACCCGCAGCGCCGCCCTGGCCACCGAACTCGCCTTCTACCAGCAGATCTTCCACAGCTGAGATCCGGCGGTCTCGTCACGCTTCAGTGGTCTCGTCACGCTTCGGCGGTGCCGGAGCGACGATGCCGAAGCGTGGGTCAGTAGCGGCGGACAGGACCAGGACCACCGAGCGGTACCGGGAAGGGCGACCGCGGCCAGGAACGACGAACCGGACCCGCGGGCGGCACACCCCCGAGCCGAGAACGACGAACCAGGGCCGCGGGCGGCACACCCCCGAGCCGAGAACGACGTCCCCTGGCTCAAGGGCGGCAAATCAGGGCCAGGGACGGCACACCCAGAACCAAGAACAACGAACCCCCAGCCCAAAGACGGCAAACCAGAGCCAGAGGCGACGAACCCCGGTACCGAGCACGACGAACCGGGGTCAGCGGGCGAACTCGGTGGCCCGTGACTCACGGACGACGGTGATGCGGATCTGACCGGGATAGGTCAGCTCTTCCTCGATCTGCTTGGCGACGTCACGGGCGATCACCTGGGCCTGGATGTCGTCGACCGCGTCAGGCTTCACCATGACCCGGATCTCCCGGCCGGCCTGCATCGCGAACACCTTCTCGACCCCGTCGTAGGAGGTGGCGATCTCCTCCAGGCGCTCCAGCCGCTTGACGTATGCCTCCAGCGACTCACGCCTGGCCCCCGGACGGCCGCCGCTGATCGCGTCGGCGGCCTGAGTCAGGACGGCTTCGACGGTCTTGACCTCCACCTCGTTGTGATGGGCCTCGATGGCATGGACGACATCCTCGTGCTCGCCGTACCGCCTGGCGATCTCGGCGCCGATGAGCGCGTGGCTGCCTTCGACCTCGTGGGTGAGAGCCTTGCCGATGTCGTGCAGAAGCGTGCAACGTTTGAGGAGCGGCACGTCGAGCCGGAGCTCGGCCGCCATGATTCCCGCGATGTGCGCGGACTCGATGAGGTGGCCGAGCACGTTCTGGCCGTAGGACGTGCGGTAGCGCAGCTGGCCGAGCAGAGTGATCAACTCAGGGTGCATGTCGGTGATGCCGAGCTCCATGAGGGCGTCCTCACCGGCGCGCACGCAGAGTTCCTGCACCTCTGCCTTGCTGCGCTCGTGAGCCTCCTCGATACGCTGCGGATGAATGCGGCCGTCAAGGACCAGCTTCTCCAGGGTCAGTCGCGCGGTCTCCCTGCGAACCGGGTCGAAGCACGACAGCAACACCGCTTCAGGCGTGTCATCGATGATCAGGTTGACCCCGGTGGTGGACTCGAAGGCGCGGATGTTACGCCCCTCCCGGCCGATGATTCGGCCCTTCATCTCGTCACCCGGTAGGTGGAGGACACTGACCACGGACTCGGCGGTCTGCTCGGTGGCGACACGCTGCACCGCCAACGTGACGATCTTGGTGGCCCGTTTCTCCCCCTCCTTACGCGCCTGGCTCTCGATCTCCCGGACGATCAAGGCGGCCTCGCGCTTGGCTTGGTTCTCGATCTCCCGGACGAGCTCCGCCTTGGCCTGGTCGCCGGTGAGGCCGGCGACCCGCTCCAGGACGGCTTTGCGCTCCTCGGCGACCCGTTCGAGCTCCTCACGGCGATCGGCCAGTTCGATCTCCGTCTCGGCGAGCTTGCGGGCCCGCTCGGCCTGGCGCCTGGCCTCCTCGTCGAGACGCTGCTCGCGCTCGGCCAGTCGATGCTCCCGGCGTTCGAGATCGGCCCGGAGCTCCTTGAGCTCGTACTTCAGCACCCGGCCCTCGGCCTCGGCCTCCTTACGCGTCTCGGCCGCAGCCTCGACCGCCGCCTCCGAACGGCGCAGAAGCTCTTCGGCGTCGCCCTCAGCTTTGGCGCGGATCTCGTCCGCCTCACGTTTGGCCTCGTCGAGCAAGGTCTGGAACTGGGCCTCCTGCTCAACGGTAGGGCCTTTGAGCCTGCCGCCGGTTGCGCCGACACGACGCAGGAGCACGACCGAAACGGCTATCGTCATCACGGCAAGAGCCACAACCGCCACTGCCAACATGACGACCACACCGGGGTCCATGCGTGGCCCACCTTCCTCGCGTCGCAAATATCAAGCACACGAGGTGTCACACACACGGCACGGAAAGCTCAAGCGGCGGCACCATCAGGACAGATGTCAATCCAGGCGAGACCGCACACCGGCTACGCCAACCGGTCTGCCGCTCCCCTCCTTATCCGCCAAACCTACTTGCCCGTAATACACCGCTATGACAATCCGCACGGCGCGGAGTAACTCCTCACTGCCGTTGAGGTTAAGCGTCAGAGAGGTAACGAGCAAGCAAAGACCTGCGTCAGCTGCCTTGAGTCAGTCGAACGGATGGTCCAGGTCAGCGGAGATTGAGGGGTCTTCCGTCTCTTCGTTCTCCAGAGCCTCTCGAATCACACGAAAGGCCAATCCGGGGCCGTATCCCTTCCGGGCGAGCATGCCGGCCAACCGGCGGGTTCTGACCGCGGAATCCAGGCCACGCGTCGCACGGAGCTTGCGCTCCACCAGTCGGCGGGCCGTCTCAGCCTCCTGCTCGGGGTCGACCTGCTCGACCGCCTCCTTCACCGTGTCTTCGTCCACACCGCGGTGGCGAAGCTCGGAGGCCAGCGCCTTGCGGGCGAGGCCACGCCCGGCGTGACGTGAACTCACCCATGCGGCGGCGAACGCCTCGTCGTCGATGAGCCCCACCTCGGAGAAGCGTTCCAGCACCGCGTCGGCCGCCTCCTGCGGCACTTCACGCTTGCGCAGTGCCTCGGCCAGCTGGGCCCGGGTGCGCGGACCCATGGTCAACAGCCGCAGACAAATCGCCCGTGCCACCGCCTGGGGGTCGGCATCCGGCCCTCGGCCGGCCGCGGACCCCTCGTCGGCCGGGCCGTCGGGCAGGAACCCCGGAGAGCCGCCCCGCGATCGGCGGGTCCCGCGCCGGGACGAGCGAGCCTTTCCTTCTCGTGGCCTGTCTTCCGTCGAGCCCGGCATGCCATCCGGGCGTGGAGCACCGCCCAGGCTCGAAGCACCCTCCGCGTCTGAGCCGCCCTCGAGGCCCGGGATGCCTCCCAAACTCGAAGCACTTCTCAAACCGGGTATGTCTCCCAGACGCGGCGCGTTTTCCGCACTTGACACATTCTCCGCGCCTGGTGTGCCCTTCCGGAGCGGCCTGCTCTCCCGGCGTCTTTGGAACCGGCTTGCGCCTGGCTCCTGAGATCGGTTCGTACCGGGAGAGGCCGCCTCAGACCGCGGGGTCACCCTGGATCGCGAAGCCGTCTCCGGCTCATCGGGCCAGGCACCCCAGTCTCGCGATCCGGCCGCACCGGCCGGACCGGGATCAGGACCCGTTGTCATCGCTCAGCCGAGATCAGGCGTCACCCGGCTTGGCCGCCGCCTTGGAACCGCGGCCGGAAGCTGCGGGAGCCGGAGCGGCGGCGGAAGCGGGTGCGGCCGGCGGGGTCGCGGGGTTGTCGAGGCGCGGACCGATGCCGAGCTTCTCCTTGATCTTCTTCTCGATCTCGTTGGCCATGTCGGGGTGGTTACGCAGGAAGTTTCGCGCGTTCTCCTTGCCCTGGCCGAGCTGGTCGCCCTCGTAGGTGTACCAGGCGCCTGACTTGCGGACGAAGCCATGCTCGACACCCATGTCGATCAGGCCGCCCTCACGCGAGATGCCGACCCCGTAGAGGATGTCGAAGTCGGCCACCCGGAAGGGCGGAGCCATCTTGTTCTTGACGACCTTGACCCGGGTGCGGTTGCCGACCGCCTCGGTGCCGTCCTTCAGCGTCTCGATGCGGCGGATGTCGAGCCGGACCGAGGCGTAGAACTTCAGCGCCTTTCCACCGGTCGTGGTCTCGGGCGAGCCGAACATGACGCCGATCTTCTCGCGGAGCTGGTTGATGAAGATGGCGGTGGTGCCGGTGCTGTTGAGCGCACCGGCGATCTTGCGCAGCGCCTGGGACATCAGGCGGGCCTGAAGACCGACGTGGCTGTCGCCCATCTCGCCCTCGATCTCGGCCTTGGGCACGAGGGCCGCGACCGAGTCGACGACCAGCAGGTCGACCGCGCCGGAGCGGATCAGCATGTCGGCGATCTCCAGCGCCTGCTCACCGGTGTCGGGCTGGGAGACGAGCAGAGCGTCGGTGTCGACGCCCAGCTTCTGGGCGTACTCCGGGTCGAGGGCGTGCTCGGCGTCGATGAAGGCGGCGATGCCGCCGGCGCGCTGGGCGTTGGCCACGGCGTGCAGGGCGACCGTCGTCTTACCCGAGGACTCGGGGCCGTAGATCTCCACGATGCGGCCCCGCGGGAACCCGCCGATGCCGAGTGCCACGTCGAGCGCGATGGAGCTGGTGGGGATCACCTCGATGGGCGCCCGGGTCTCGTCGCCCAGGCGCATGATGGACCCCTTGCCGAACTGCCGCTCGATCTGAGCGAGCGCGGTCTCGAGCGCCTTCTCGCGGTCGTTGGATGCCATGGGAGCCCCCCTGGAGGTCGCGGTTTGGATCGGTTGCCAGAAAGCTACGGTGTGCCACCGACATTTTCGGGAGGGCACGCCAGGAGTGGTGGCCTGTTCAATATAGCCGAACGACTGTTCGATCGCCGCCGGTCGGCACACCGGGCCCGACGGACCTCGGAACCCGGCGCGGACTCCCGCCGGAACACGAAGGCGACCCTCGCCGGGACCCGGAGACGGCTCCTGCGAAAACCCTGGGCGGGGTCCGGTGCCCGCCGGTCGGACTCCTGACCGGATCCCGCCCGCGGGCCGCCTCGTACCGCCGGGGCAACGGATTCGTCTCGCGGACGACATTCTCAAGCACCCCCCGGATCCGTTGCCGCCCGCCCGCCCGGAGGTGATCCTGAGGGCAAAACGATTCCGAGGTGCCCGGCGTGCCGAACGCGTTCCTGCAGCAGCGTCTCGTCCATCTCGACTCCCTGGCGGCCGAACTCCGGCACCGGGGGCTGACCAGCCGCAAGGTCGGAGCCACCGCTCCCGTCCTATGGGTGTGGCATCCGGGGAGCCTCCGGCAGACGGTCGTCTTCGCCACCCCCGCGATGGACGGCTGGTTCTTCCTGTGGTCACCGGACGGTCAGCAGGACGCCGCCGATCCCGCGCACACAGCCGAGATGATCAGCAGGCTCCTCGACCCGGCGGACGGCCTCGCGGGAGACGGCCCTCCCGACTCTCCCGGCGCCCCGGGGGGCGACGGTCCGGAAGACGGTCATGCGGGACCTGCGTGAGGACCGCGCACGTGAAAGACCCGCCTCGCCGGATCGCTCCGACCGGGCCGTGCCGACGCCGGAGCGTCCCGCGGCCCGGCACACGGCGCACAGCGGAACTCGGCTCCGGCCGGGAAAACTCAGCGCAGCTTGGGGGAGACCTCGGTCACCTTGCACACGGCCTGCCAGACCTCCTTGGCCCCGATCCCGTCGGCCAGGGCCTGGACGACCGTCCGGCCCCCGAGTTCGGCGATGACGTAGTCACGGGCCCACGACTCGGCGTACTGGTCACCGAAGTGCAGTTTCATCCGTCTCCAGAACTCGGACAGGCGCATGACCCAAGTATGGGTCCGTCCCCGGTGTGCGGCGGCCGTCCGCCGCGTCCGGTGAGCGCGGACGAGCGCCTCCGGCCCGGGGCCGCCGGACCGGCCGGGAACACCACGGGGCCGGATGACCGGCCGAGCGCACACGGGAGACGCTTCACCACGGTCGCACCGTCAGATGACGTGGGATCCGTACATCTCGCCGAGGGGATCGGCGAGCAGTTCGAGACGGGCGCCGTCGGGATCGGCGAAGTAGATGGAGGCGCCGCTCTCGACCTGGTGGGGTACGCCGGCGGCCTCCAGTTTGCCGCGCAGGCGCTCCCAGGTGGACGGGTCGACGGAGATGGCGACGTGATGGAGCCCGCCGAGGATCTCCTTGTAGGGGCCGAGGTCCAGGCCGGGGAAGTCGAAGAAGGCCAGCAGGTTCCCGTTGCCGATGTCGAAGAAGAAGTGGTTCGAGCCGCGGTAGTCACGGTTCTCGAAGATCTCCGTGAGGGGGAACTCCAACAGGTCCTGGTAGAAGGCGATCGTGGCCTCGACGTCCGAGGAGATCAGCGCGAAATGGTGCAGCCCTCTGGCGCTGCTGGGCGGCCGATGCTCCCTGAGGTGCTGGGCCCTGATCCGCTCGCGTGTCGCCTCGATGGCCGGATAGTCGATGCTCATCGTCGTTCACCGCTCAATGCATCGTGTGTTCGTCAGGCTCTATCTCCGTGACGAGAGGGAGCCAACCTATCTTGAACGTCAGGCCATGATGGCGGTATCGCCCCGGCCGGGTTTTCCCCCGGACCACCCGGCACGGTTCCGCCGCAGGTGGGTGTGGCGGATCCCCGCCTGCGGGGCCGGGCGATTCTGTCGGTGGGACCGTGCAGTATGGGGCGGTCAGCCGGTGGCCGGTCGAGTCGGGGCGAGGAGGCCAGCGATGGAGGAGACCACCAACACGGACGGGGCGCTCGACCATTTCACCTCGGTGACCAGGGAATGGTTCACCGGGGCGTTCGCCGCCCCCACCGCCGCCCAGGAGGGTGCGTGGGCGTCGATCGCCCGGGGCGACAACACACTGGTGGTCGCGCCGACCGGATCGGGCAAGACGCTGGCCGCCTTCCTGTGGTCGCTCGACCGGCTCGCGGCCGATCACGTCGAGAGGGCTCATACCGGTGGCGGCACCGGTGAGGGCGGCACGGGCGGCGGTGGCACCGGGGGTGACGGCGCGGGTGACGGCGGCGCGCATCGCGGTGCGGCCGGGCGGGCGGAAGGCGCCGGGCGGCGCCCACGCGCGAAGGACGACCGGCCCACGAGGCTGTGCCGTGTCCTATATGTGTCGCCGCTCAAGGCCCTGGCCGTCGACATCGAGCGCAACCTCCGGGCGCCCCTGGCGGGGGTGAAGCAGACCGCGCGGCGGCTCGGGCTCCCGGTGCCGGAGATAACGGTGGCGATCCGGTCGGGTGACACCTCGCCCGAGGAGCGACGCCGGTTCGCGACCAGGCCGTCCGACATCCTGATCACCACCCCCGAGTCGTTGTTCCTGCTGCTGACGAGCCAGGCCCGTGAGGCGCTGCGTGAGGTGGAGACCGTCATCGTCGACGAGGTGCACGCGGTGGCGGCCACCAAGCGCGGCGCGCATCTGGCCCTCAGCCTGGAGCGGCTCGACGCTCTGCTGGAGCGGCCCGCCCAGCGGATCGGCCTGTCGGCCACCGTGCGCCCGGTCAGCGAGGTGGCCGCCTTCCTCGGCGGATCGCGACCGGCGGTGGTGGTTCAGCCGCCCGCGGAGAAGACCATCGAGGTCGACATCGTCGTGCCGATCGAGGACATGACCGAGCTCGACGCCCCCGTTCCCTCCCCTTCGCCCGCCGACGTGCCCGACGAAGACCGGTGGCTGATCGAGCCTCCGGCGAGGCGCTCGATCTGGCCGCACGTCGAGGAGCGGCTCTTCGACCTGATCGGCGGTCACCGGTCGACGATCGTGTTCGCCAACTCGCGGCGGCTGGCCGAACGGCTGTGCACTCGCCTCAACGAGCTGGCCTGGGAGCGCCGGTCCCCCGGCACCGGGCAGACCGACGTCGACGCGGGGGCCGGAGCACGGGGGCGGGCCCCGGAGGGCGGTTCGTCCGGCCGCTCCACGGGAGTCGGGCAGGCCGCCGAGGGTGCCGCGGAGGCGGAGGGCGGGCCGGTGCACTGGGCGGGCGGGTTCCCCGTCCCGCCCGCCTCGACCGCGACCCCGGCGGAGATGATGGCTCAGGCCGGAGCCGCCAAGGGGGTGGTCCCGGAGATCGTGCGGGCCCACCACGGCTCGGTCTCGAAGGAGGAGCGCGCTCAGATCGAGGAGGCGCTGAAGTCGGGGCGGTTGCCCGCCGTGGTCGCCACCTCCAGCCTGGAGCTCGGCATCGACATGGGCGCGGTCGACCTGGTCGCCTGCGTGGGGGCACCGCCGAGTGTGGCGAGCGGTCTGCAACGCATCGGCCGGGCCGGGCACCAGGTGGGGGCGGTCTCCCGGGGCGTGATCTTTCCCAAGTACCGCGGTGACCTGGTTCAGACCGCCGTGGTGGCCGAGCGGATGAGAACCGGTGAAATCGAGGATCTGCGGTATCCACGCAACCCGCTCGACGTACTCGCCCAGCAGATCGTGGCGATGACAGCGCTGGACGAATGGACGGTCGACGAGCTGGAGACCGTTGTGCGCCGCGCCGCCCCTTATCGGACGCTGCCCAGGAGCGCGCTGGAGGCGACGCTCGACATGCTCGCCGGGCGATACCCGAGCGAGGAGTTCGCCGAGCTGCGGCCCCGTATCGTCTGGGACCGGGTCACCGGCACCCTGCAGGGCCGTCCCGGCGCGCAGCGACTGGCGGTGACCAACGGCGGCACGATCCCCGACCGTGGGCTCTTCGGAGTCTTCCTGGTCGGCGAGAAGGCGTCCCGGGTCGGTGAGCTGGACGAGGAGATGGTCTACGAGTCGCGGGTGGGGGACGTCTTCGTGCTGGGCGCGACCTCCTGGCGGATCGAGGACATCACCGCCGACCGGGTCCTGGTCACGCCCGCCCCGGGACAGCCGGGCAAGCTTCCCTTCTGGCACGGCGACACCGCGGGCCGTCCCGCGGAGCTGGGCAAGGCCATCGGCGCGTTCCTGCGCGACATGTCGGCGGCGGGTGCGGGCACCGGGGCCCTGGACCGGGTCAGGGCGGCCGGGCTGGACGACTTCGCCGCCGCCAACCTGCTTTCCTACCTGGCCGAGCAGCGCCAGGCCACCGGATACGTGCCGGACGACAGGACGCTGCTGGTCGAGCGTTTCCACGACGAGCTGGGCGACTGGCGGGTCGTGGTCCATTCCCCGTACGGGGCACGGGTGCACGCACCGTGGTCGCTGGCGATCGGACGGCGGCTGCGGGAGCGCTACGGCGTCGACGTGCAGGCCGTCCACTCCGATGACGGGATCGTGCTGCGCATCCCCGACACCCTCTCCGATCCCCCGTCCGACGTGGCGGTCTTCGACGCGGACGAGATCGAGCAGATCGTCACCGAGGAGCTCGGCGGCTCGGCGCTGTTCGCGGCGCGGTTCCGGGAGTGCGCCGGGCGGTCCCTGCTGCTGCCGCGCCGCACGCCGGGCAAGCGGACTCCGCTCTGGCAGCAGCGGCAGCGGGCCTCGCACCTGCTGGCCGTCGCCGGGCGCTATGGGTCGTTTCCGGTGGTGCTGGAGACGATGCGCGAGTGCCTGCAGGACGTCTTCGACGTGCCGGGGCTGGTCCGGCTCATGCGGGACATCTCTGCGCGGCGAGTCAGGCTGGTGGAGGTTGAGACCTCCCAGGCGTCGCCGTTCGCGGCGTCGCTGCTGTTCGACTACGTCGGCGCTTTCATGTACGAGGGAGACGCCCCGCTGGCGGAGCGGCGCGCTCAGGCGCTCGCCCTCGACACGACCCTGCTGGCCGAGTTGCTGGGCCAGGCCGACCTGCGCGAACTGCTCGACCCCGACGTGATCGCCGACACCGACCGCGAGCTGGCCAGGCTCGACCGGCCGTTGCGCGACGCCGAGGATCTGGCCGACCTGCTCCGCTCGCACGGCCCGCTGCTCGCCGACGATGTGAGCGTCCGCGGGGGTGACCCGGCGTGGCTCGCCGCGCTGGAGGAGTCCCGGCGGGCGATCCGGGTTCGGGTGGCCGGGCAGGAGCAATGGGCGGCGATCGAGGACGCCGCCCGGTTGCGCGACGCGCTGGGCGTGCCGCTGCCCGTGGGGGTGCCGCACGTTTTCCTGGAGCCGGTCGACGATCCGCTGGGCGACCTGCTCGCCCGGCACGCCCGCACCCGCGCCCCCTTCCCGGCGAACACCGCCGCGGCCCGTTTCGGCCTCGGCCCGGCGGTCGTCGCCGACGCGCTGCGCCGCCTGGCCGCCTCGGGGCGGGTGGTGAGCGGAGAATTCCGGCCCGGTGGCCGGGGCGAGGAGTGGTGCGACGCCGGGGTGTTGCGGATGCTCCGTCGCAGGTCGCTGGCGAGACTCCGCAAGGAGGTGGAGCCGGTCTCGCCGGAGACCCTTGCGGCCTTCACACCCGCCTGGCACGGCATCAGCGGCTCCCCGCAGCGAGGCAGGCCGCCGGTCGACGCTCTGGTGTCCGCGATCGAGCAGTTGCAGGGGGCGGCGGTGCCCGCCTCCGCGCTGGAGACCCTGGTGCTGCCCTCGCGGGTGTCCGGCTACGACCCCTCACTGCTGGACGAGCTGACCTCCTCCGGCGAGGTGGTCTGGGCCGGGCAGGGGTCACTGCCGGGCGGTGACGGCTGGGTGGCGCTCTACTTCGCCGAGACCGCGCCGCTGCTGATGCCCGAACCGGGTGCCGTCACCATGACGCCGGTGCACGAGGCGGTGCTGGAGGCCCTTGGCGGCGGGGGTGCGCTGTTCTTCCGGGAACTGGCCGTCCGGGCCGGTTCGGTACTGGACGACAGGGTGCTGGTCGCCGCGGTGTGGGATCTGGTGTGGTCAGGGAGGATCACCGGTGACACGCTGGCGCCACTGCGGGCGGTGCTCGGCACGGGACGCCCCGCGCACCGTCCCGCCGCCACGCGCAGACGGCGGGCGGTGCTGCCGACCAGAAGCGGACCGCCGACGGTCGGCGGACGCTGGTGGTTGCTGCCCAGCCCGGCGGACGACGCGACCCAGCGGGCACACGCTCAGGCGGAGGTGCTGCTGGAACGGCACGGCGTGGTGACCAAGGGCGCGGTCGTCGCCGAACGGCTGGCGGGTGGGTTCGCCGCGGTCTACCCGGTGCTGCGTGCCTTCGAAGAGAGCGGCCGATGCCGCAGGGGCTACTTCGTCGACGGGCTGGGGGGTGCCCAGTTCGCCCTACCGGGTGCCGTCGACCGGATGCGCGCCGCCTCCGCCCCGCCCGGGAACGCGGCACCGACGGCCGGCCCGGAGGCCAGGACACCGGCGGCCGACCCATGGAGCCGGACACCCACGACCACCCCGTGGAGCGGGACGTCGGAGACCTACCCGGGGAAGACGGCGCCGGAAGCGGAAGCCGATCCGCGGCGCGGGGCGTCGCCGGACGATTCGTGGGATACGGCGCCGGGGACCGGTTCATGGGACGCGGCCATGGGAGCCGCCGGTCCGTGGAGCCCACGGCGGCCGGTCGCAGACGCGAGGCGGGCGGTGGTGCTGGCGGCGGCCGACCCGGCCAACCCGTATGGCGCGGCCCTGCCGTGGCCCGCCCATCCGGGTGACGTGTCGCACAAGCCGGGCCGGAAGGCGGGCGCCCTGGTGGTGCTGGTCGACGGGCACCTGGCGCTCTACGTCGAACGTGGTGGCAAGACCCTGCTGTCCTTCGCCGACGACGACCGTCTCCGGCCCGCCGTCGACGCCCTGGCGCTGGCTGTGCGCGACGGCGCTCTGGGCAAGCTGACCGTGGAGCGGGCCGACGGCACCGCCATCAACGACTCACCCCTGGCCGCTGCTCTGGAGGCCGCCGGGTTCCATCCGACCCCGCGGGGCCTGCGTCTGCGCGCCTGACCGTGCCCGCGGACAGGTCGGGGGCGTCTCAAAGGCCAGGCGCGTGTCGTAGGCCGGTGTGCCGCGGAGGACGACGCGCTTCGAAGGCCGGCTGCCTCGGAGCCGGTCCGCGGTCACGCTGGGAGTGCCCTGCGGGATGCCCGCAGCCTGCAAAAGCTTGATCGTCGAATCCGGGGTGAGACGTCATTTGGACGCGTTGAACTTCCATGGATTTCGTGATACCCCTCGAAAACTGACAAAGATGGCAAATTATGTGAATAACATCCTTTTCTGGAAGAGCGGGTACCCTCCTACTGTCCAACCGAATTGGGCATGAAAGGACCTGCTCGACATCACCCTGCGTGATCACATAAAGATCATCTCGGTGGAGCACTCCCGACGACAGGGCGGTCAGCCAGCGTGGATGTCACAGTTCGTAACAACGTCAAGGTTTCGGGCCGTCCCGACGGGAAGCCTATGATCTTCGCCCACGGGTTCGGCTGTGACCAGAACATGTGGCGCCTGGTGACCCCCGCCTTCACGGACGAATACAAGATCGTCCTGTTCGACTACGTCGGAGCCGGAAACTCCGTCGTCTCCGCCTACTCCCCCGAGCATTACTCCTCCCTTGAGGGCTACGTCCAGGATGTCATCGACATCTGCGAGGAACTGGATCTGACCGGCGCTGTCTTCGTCGGGCATTCGGTCAGCGCGATGGTCGGCGCACTGGCCTCCATCCGGGAGCCGCACAGGTTCGACCAACTGGTGCTCGTGGGCCCGTCACCGTGCTACATCGACGACGGTGACTACGTCGGCGGCTTCAGCACCGCCGACATCGAGGAACTCATGGAGTCACTCGACAGCAACTACCTGGGGTGGTCGAGCGCGATGGCTCCGGTGATCATGGGGAACGCGGACCGCCCGGAGCTGGGGGACGAGCTGACCAACAGCTTCTGCCGCACCGACCCGGAGATCGCCAGGCGGTTCGCCAGGGTGACGTTCCTGTCCGACTGCCGGGCGGACCTCCCCAAGGTCCCGGTGCGCTCACTGATCCTGCAGTGCTCCGACGACGTGATCGCCCCGGTGGAGGTGGGTGAGTACGTCCACCGGGCGATCCCCGACAGCGAGCTGGTGCGGCTGCGAGCGACCGGCCACTGCCCCAACCTGAGCGCCCCGGAGGAGACCGTCACCGCGATCAAGGCGTTCCTGTAACCGGAGGACCGATGACCGGGCGTGATGAGGCGGGCATGGCCGAGGACGACTTCGAGGAGCTGTACGAGGACGCGCCGTGCGGCTACCTCTCCACGCGGGTCGACGGGACGATCATCCGGGCCAACCGCACGATACTCACCCTGACCGGTTACTCCAGGGAGGAACTGGTCGGCCGGGCCCGGATCCACGACCTGCTGCCGATCGGCGACCGGATCTTCTACGAGACGCACTTCGCTCCGCTCCTGGCCATGCAGGCGGTGGTCCGGGAGGTCGCGATCGACCTGAGGTGCGCGAACGGGACCAGGCTGCCGGTGCTGCTCAACGCGGTGACGAAGGAAAGGACGCCGCACCGGCCGGAGCTGGTCCGGATCTGCGTGTTCGCCGCGACCGATCGCCGGGAGTACGAACGTGAGCTGCTGCGCGCACGGCAGCGGGCCGAGCAGTCCGAGGCGAAGGCGCGTGAGCTCGCCCAGACCCTGCAGAAGAGTTTCATCCCACCGGCGCTGCCCCGCATCCCCGGGATGGACGTCGCCGGGATGTACCGGCCCGCCGGCCGGGGCGACGAGGTCGGCGGCGACTTCTACGACATGCACGAGACCGAGGGCGGCTGGGCACTGGCCATCGGGGACGTATGCGGCAAGGGGGTGGAGGCGGCCGTGGTGACCAGCCTGGCCCGTTACGCCCTACGCGCCGCACCCCTCCGGGAGGACAGCCCCGCGGCGATCCTCACCAGCCTGAACCAGGTGCTGCTGAGAGAGAAGGCGGGCCGGTTCCTGACGGCGGCGTACGCACAGATCTCCCACGACGCGCAGAACCACTTCCACCTCACCCTCTCCCTGGGCGGTCATCCCTCCCCCGTGCACATCTCCGGGGACGGGCTGGGCAGGATCGGCCGTCCCGGAACCCTGCTGGGCATCCTGAAGAAGGTCAGCCTGACCGACATCGACATCGACCTCCTCCCGGAGGACGTCATCGTCTTCTACACCGACGGTGTCGTCGAAGCGCGGGGCGACGACGGGATGTTCGGTGAGGGCAGGATGCAGGACGTGCTGGTCGCCGCCAGAAGCGGGAACGCGGCGAGCATCGCCGCCCGGTTGATGGACGAGATACTGACGTTCCAGTCCGGCCTGCCCAACGACGACATCGCCATCCTGGTGCTCAAGGTCGGAGACAGGCCGACCTCGCCGGTCACCGCGGCCCCGTCCTGAGCGCCGCGGCCCCGTCCTGAAGCCACAGCTTCTTCCTGAAGCACCGCGGCTCCTTCTGAGGGTCGCGATCCCGTCCCGATGCCGCGAATTCGTCCTGGAGCCGCCGATTCGTGCGGCACCGCCGTCCGATCCGCGGGTCGGTCAGCGGGTGACCGGGCCGTAGAGCGCGCCGGAGGCCCCGACGGTCATGGCCCAGTAGCGGTCGCCGTATGACCAGTGCCACCACTCGGTGGGGTAGTTGACCAGACCGGCCGCCTCCAGGGCGACGCCGAGCAGCTTGCGGTGGTGGCGTGCTTCGGCTGACAGACCGGGGGCGTCGGTGTAGCAGGCGCCGTCGCTCTGCTCGGGGGTGGCGTTGACGGGGGTACCCATGTCGAGCTCGGACCCGTCTTCGGCGCACAGGGTCAGGTCGACCGCCGCGCCCGCGGTGTGCGGGGCGACTTCGACGGGCGAGACGTAGCGGCTCGCCGCCGCACGGAGCTCGTCGGGCGGCATGTCCGGATACAGCGCCGCCAGCTCCGCCGAGTACTCGTCGAAGATCCGCTGCTGCGTCGTCACCGGCCGGTACCCCTCCACGACCAGCAGCCGGTAGCCGTCGGGAAGGTGCTCCTGCGCCTGCTCCAGCCGGGCGAGCAGGCCCTGCCGCAGGTGGGCGAACGCCCCCTCTGGATCGGCCAGCCGGCCGTCCGTACGCAGCCGCCCCCGCACGTCGATCAACGGCTCACCGGACTCCTCGACGGGGATCGAGACGACCCGGGGGTCGGAGATCAGAACGATGTCGCGCATGACGGCAATTCTCCCCCAGACGCCTCCGTCCCGGAGACGCCGCCCTTCCCAAGGCGTCACACCGTCCCGGAGACGCCGCCCTCCCCGAGGCGTCACACCGTGTCGGAGAACACCTGTTCCCGTGCCTGCTGCAGGGCCGAGACCAGGGCGCCACGCAGCACGGGATTGCCCCGGACCTCGGTGATCACAACGCTGGGACGGCTCGGGCAGACCCGGGCCACGGCCTCCTCCACTCTGACGGCGAGCGCCTCTCCCCCGGCCCGGCCGACGTCGCCGCTGAGCACGATCAACCCGGGGTCGAGCACCACGGCGACGGCCGCGACCCCGACGGCCAGCCGCCCGGCCAGTTCCTCCAGGAACGCGTCGGCTCCCCCGTCCACCGCCATGCGGACGTAGTCACCCACCGAGCCGGAGCCGGCGGCCAGGGCCGGCGCGGACAGGCCGCCCGCGGGGGCGGGAGCCGCGGCCAGGGCGGGGACGATGCCGTGGGCGTGCGCCAGGCCGGTCACCGCGTCGCCGCCGACGAGACGCTGGAACGACCCCGACTGGGGTTCGTTCACCTGGGTCGGGAGCGGTTCGCCGGGGACCGGGAGCCAGCCGATCTCACCGGCGCCGCCGGTGGCGCCGCGGTGCAGCCGGCCGCCCAGCATGACGCCGAGGCCCTGCCCCACTCCGGCCCACAGGAGTACGAAGTCGTCCGCGTCCCGGGCGGCGCCGTGCGCGCGTTCGGCCAGGGCGGCGAGGTTGACGTCGTTCTCGATCGTCACGGGGATGTCCAGGTCCCGGCGGAGCTGGGCGAGCACGCCCGCGTGCCAGGAGGGCAGGTCGAAGGAGAAGCGGACGTCACCGGTGCCGGGGTCGACGACGCCACGGGTGCCGATCACGAAGGCGCGCAGCCGGTCGGCGCCGATGCCCGCCGACGCGCACGCCTTGCGCACCGCGCTTCGCACGAGCCGTACCGGGTCGTCGTGGCCGCTCGGGTCGACCGCGACCTCGGCGACGATCTCACCGGTGATGTCGGCGACGCCCGCGGCGATCCGGTCGGGGAGCACGTCGAGGCCCGCCACGTACGCGCACGACGGCACGACGGCGTAGAGGGCCGCGTTCGGTCCCCGTCCGCCCGCCTGTTCGCCGACCACCGTGACGAGGCCGCGTTCCTGAAGGCGGGCGAGGAGCTGTCCCGCGGTCACCTTGGACAGACCGGTGCGTTCGCCCAGCTCGGACCGGGTGAGCGGACCGACGGACAGCAGGAGCTCCAGCGCCGCACGGTCGTTGAGCTGACGCAGCAGCCGAGGCGTCCCCGGACGTCTGGACACGGTGCCCCTCCCCGTCACGATCCGCTAACGATCGTTTCTTTTAAGAAAGTTTCTTGTTAGTTTAACCATGGTCGGCCCAGGGGCAAGCGATCTGCCCCACGGGCCGCGGCAGTTCTGACCGCTCCCAGTTGAGTCCAGAGGGTCACGGGGGACCCCAGCCGATTACCGACGAGCGAAAGATCCCGGCGAAAGCCTGAAAGGGAGAACTCCAGTGAAGTTCGCGAGAATCGCCACCACGACGGCAGTCACCGCCGCCCTCGCCCTGGGTCTCGCCGCCTGTGGTGGCGCCGAGACCGCGCCGGCGCAGAACGCCGGCACGTCGGCACCGGCCTCCGGACCGAAGTTCGCCGGCCAGACGCTGACCGTCTGGCGCCTGGGCGCCCCCGACTCCAAGCAGACAGCGTTCATGAACGACCTGAACGCCAAGTTCAAGGAGCTCACCGGCGCCGACGTCAAGCTTCAGTGGGTGCCGTGGCCGGACGCGCAGGCCAAGTGGACCGCCGCGCTCGCCGGCGGCGACGGCCCGGACGTCACGGAGTTCGGCAACGACCAGGTGGCCGCCTGGGTCGCGCAGGACGCCCTCACCGACATCACCGACATCGTCAAGAGCCACCCCGACTTCCAGCAGATCCCGCAGAACCTGTGGAGCTACGAGACGGTCGACGGCAAGATCTACGCCACCCCGTGGGGCGGCGGCACCCGCGCGGTCCTGTACCGCAAGGACTGGTTCGACGAGCTGAAGATCGAGACCCCCAAGAACTGGGAGGACCTCGTCGCGGCGGGCAAGAAGATCGTCGAGAAGAAGGGCAAGGACGTCGACGGCTTCGCCTTCAACGGCGGCGCCGACGCCAACATGTCGCTCTCCCCGTTCGTCTGGTCCGCCGGCGGCGACTTCGCGGCCTTCGAGGGCGGCAAGTGGGTCGGCAAACTGACGCAGCCCGGCTTCAAGGAGGGCTTCCAGTACTACACCGACCTGGTCGCCAAGCACGGCATCTCCCGCAAGTCCGCCCTCACCCAGAACTCGACCGACATCGCCACCCGCTTCGCCAACGGCAAGGTCGGCATGTACGTGACCGGCGCCTGGGACCTGACCACCATCAAGGAACAGAGCGGCGGCAAGATCGCCGACAAGGACATGGCCTTCTTCTCCGTCCCGTCCAAGGACGGCAGCGGCCCGGCTCCGGCCTTCCAGGGCGGCAACGACATCGCCATCTGGAAGGACGCCAAGAACGTCGAACTGGCCGCCGAGTACCTCAAGCTGGCCGCCGGCAAGGAGTTCGGCACCCGCTACGCCAAGGAGGGCGGCCTGCTGCCGCTCTACCCGGAGGCCCTGAGCGAGTACGCCACGGACCCGGTGCAGGCGCCGTTCGCCGAGACCTTCAAGATCGCTAAGGGTTTCCCGAACGACACCAACTGGGCCGAGGCCAACGACACCAAGGCCGTCCTGCAGAGCGCGGCCCGCGCCGTCATCGAGGGCAAGAAGGACGTCGACACCGCGCTGGCCGACGCCAACAAGGAACTCGAAGAGATCCTGAACCAGTAACCATGGCGAACACCTCAACCATCGCCCGGGGCGGGGGTGCCTCCCCCGCCCCGGCGCGGGGGCACCGGGACGACACGCCCCCGCGCAAGCGGGGGGGCCTGCCGGCCTGGGTGATCCCCTACGTGCTGCTCGTACCGGGCCTGCTGGTCATCGGAGGGCTCCTGCTCTACCCGCTGTTCCAGATGGCGGTCATGTCCTTCCAGAAGGTGGGGCTGCGTGAGGTCCGCGGCGCGCCGGCCGAGTCCGTCGGCTTCGAGAACTACACCAAGCTGTTCGAGACGGAGCTGTTCTGGACCTCGCTCCGCAACACCGTCGTCTTCGCCGCCGTCACGGTGGCGCTCACCCTCATCCTCGGCACGCTGGTCGGCCTGCTGCTGAACAAGCTGAGCAAGGCGATGTCGACCTTCCTCGTCGTCGGCATCATGGCCGCCTGGGCCACCCCGCAGATCGCCAGCGCGATCATCTGGCGCTGGCTCTTCGACGCGGAGTCGGGCGTCATCAACTGGGCGCTCAACGCGCTGCCCGACTGGCTGTCCACCCTGCTGTTCGGCCGCGCCGACTGGAGCGGCGAGCCGTGGCTCAACGACCCGGTCAGCATCTACGTGATCCTGATCCTGATGGTCGTCTGGGCGTCGTTCCCGTTCATCGCGGTCTCGGTGCTGGCGGGCCTGAGGAGCATCGCCCAGGAGCTGTACGAGGCGGCCCGGGTCGACGGCGCCTCCGCGTGGCGGATCTTCTGGCGGATCACGTTCCCGCTGCTCAAGCCGGTCTTCGCCGTGCTGACGGTGCTGTCGATCATCTGGGACTTCAAGGTCTTCACCCAGCTCTTCGTGCTGGCCGGGGGCACGTCCAACCGGGAGGCGTTCAACCTGTCGCTGTTCTCCTACACCCAGGCGTTCAGCGCACCGGTCAAGATGGGCATGGGCGCGGCGATCGCGGTGGTGCTGACCGTCATCCTGCTCGTCATCACCTTCTTCTACGTCCGCCAGATCGTGAAAACGGAGGACGTGCGATGACCGTTCTTCGGGCGCCCGCGCGTCCCAGGACGCGGCGGCAGCTCAGCAACCGCAAGCGGCTCGGCCGGATCGGCCTCAACACCGCGGCCGTCGCGGTGTTCGTGTTCGCGGTGTTCCCCGTCTACTGGATGGTGAGCACGGCCTTCAAGAGCAACCAGCAGATCTTCACCACCCAGTTCATCCCGTTCCCGACGGACCCGACGCTGGAACACGTCGAGCGGGTCTTCACCGAGGGCGTCGCGGGCCACTCCGTCTGGCGCTACCTGCTCAACAGCGCCATCGTGGCGCTCGGCACGGTCGTGGTCGGCGCGGTCTTCGCCCTGCTCTCCGCGACCGCGGTGGCCCGCTTCCGCTTCCGCGGACGCACCTCGTTCCTGATCCTGCTGCTCATCGTGCAGATGGTGCCGGGCGAGGCACTGCTCATCCCGCTGTTCATGATGATCCGCCGGGCCGGGCTGTACGACCAGCTCCTCGGCCTGATCGTGGTGAACGTCGCGCTGACGTTGCCGTTCGCCATCTGGATGCTGCGCACCTTCGTGGCGGCGGTTCCCAAGGAACTGGAGGAGGCCGCCTGGATCGACGGCGCGAGCCGGTTCACCACCTTCTGGCGGGTGCTCTTCCCGCTGGTGGCCCCCGGCCTCGTGGCGACGAGCATCTTCTCGTTCATCACCGCGTGGAACGAGTTCGTCTTCGCGCTGACGCTGATGAGCGACCAGAGCGGTTTCACCATGCCGGTGGCGCTGCGCTACTTCGTCAGCCAGCGATCGGTCGACTGGGGCGCGATCATGGCCGCCTCCACCCTGATGACCATCCCGGTCGTCGTCTTCTTCCTCCTGGTGCAGCGGCGGATGGTCTCCGGTCTCGTCGCGGGCGCCGTCAAGGGCTGACCCCACCGGCGTCGTCACGGCCCGCACCGGCCGGCCCCGGGCCGTGACGACGAACGCGGACCCGGGCGCCGCGACGGCGGTACGCGGGCCCTGGCGGCGTACGCGGCCCGCACCGGCCGGCCCCGGGCCGTGACGCCCCTTCTCACATCCGACACCTCACCCGACCCCAGGTAAGGAACACCCACCACATGTCTGAGCTCACCGCGGGCCGCGGCGACCGGGAACTGCGCCGTCTCGCGGCCGGCACGCTGCTCGCCGCGTTCCAGGGCACCGAGGCCCCCGACTGGGTGTTGCGGGGCCTGCAGGACGGCCTCGGCGGCGTCACCCTCTTCGGTTTCAACGTCGCCGACGCCGCCCGGCTCTCCGCCCTCACCGCCCGGTTGCGCGAGGCCGGGGACCCGGTCGTCTCGCTCGACGAGGAGGGCGGCGACGTCACCCGGCTCGCGTACCACGTGGGCAGCCCGTATCCGGGCAGCGCCGCACTCGGCGCGGTGGACGACATCGAGCTGACCCGGCGTGTCCACCGGTCGATGGGCGACGAGCTGGCCGGCTGCGGCGTCAACCTCGACATGGCCCCGTCCGCGGACGTCAACACCGCCGACGACAATCCGGTGATCGGCACCCGCTCGTTCGGGGCGGACCCGGCGCTCGTCGCCCGGCACACCGTCGCCGCCGTGCAGGGCCTGCAGTCGGCCGGGGTGGCCGCCTGCGTCAAGCACTTCCCCGGCCACGGCGCCACCCGGCAGGACTCGCACCTGGAGCTGCCGCTCGTCGACGTTTCCCGGGAGCTGCTGCACGAGCGCGAACTCGTGCCGTTCCGCGCCGCGGTCGAAGCCGGGGTCAGGTCCGTCATGACCGCTCACGTGCGCGTTCCCGCCGTCACCGGCGACGTGCCCGCCACGCTCTCCCCCGCCGCCGTCGCCGGTCTGCTCCGCGGCGAGCTCGGCTACGACGGCGTGGTCGTCACCGACGCGCTCGACATGGGGGCGGTCGCCGGCGCCTACGGTCTGGCCGGCGGCGCGGTGCTCTCCCTCGCCGCCGGAGCCGATCTGCTCTGCCTGGGCCCCACTCCCACCGCGGACGACGTCCGCCGGATCACCGACGCGATCGTCGAGGCCGTCGGCGACGGGCGACTGCCGGCGGCCCGCCTGGAGGAGGCCGCCGAGCGGGTGGCCCGTCTGCGCGCCTGGTTCGGCGCCTCCCGCAGCGGCGAAGGCGAAGGGAGCATGATCGGGCTCGCCGCCGCCCGCCGCGCGGTCCGCCTCACCGGACCGGTCTCCCGGATGATCGATCCACTGGTGGTCGAGATGGACACGCCACCGACCATCGCGGTCGGCGACGTGCCGTGGGGCTTCACGCCGCTGCCGTCGCGGGCCGAGGTGGTCCGGGTCAGGCCCGAGGCCGCGGACCTGCCGGGCATCCTGCGCCGCGCCACCGGCCGGTCCCTGATCGTCGTGGTCAAGGACGCCCACCGCTACGAGACGAGCCGGTCGGCGGTCTCCGCGCTGCTGGCCTCCCGCCCGGACGCCACCGTGGTGGAGATGGGCCTGCCGATCTGGCGTCCCGCGGGCGTCACCTATCTGGCCACCTACGGCGCCGCTCGCGCCAACGCCCAGGCCGCCGCCGAGCTGCTCGGCGTCTGACGGGCCCGGGGCGGACGGTACGCACGAGGACGGGCCGGGAAAACGGCATCGGGAGGACGGCACTCATGAGGAAAGGCCGGGGGGACGGTGCTCAGGAGACGAAGATCTCCTCCCGGGCCTGTTCCAGCGCGGCGATGACGGCGCCGCGCAGCACCGGGTTACCGGTGACCTCGCTGGCCACCACCCGCGGCCGGACCGGGCAGATCCGGGCCACCGCCTCCTCGATGCGGGAGGTGAGCACCTCGCCCCCGGCCTGGCTGATCTCGCCGCCGAGCACCACGAGCCCCGGGTCGAGCACGACGCACACCGACGCCACGCCCAGCGCCAGCCGACCGGCGACCTCGTCCAGCAACGGCTCCCCCGGCTCTCCCGCCATGGCCGCGGCGGCGACGCACTCGGCGGCGCTTCCCCCCGCGAAACCGTAGGTGCCGGCGAGTTCGACGATCGTCTCGGCGCTGACCAGCGACTGGAGTCCTCCGGCGAGCGACGGAAGCCTGCCGGGGACGGCCCGTACGTCCTCGGCGAGCGGCACACCCGGCACCGGCAGGTAACCGATCTCACCCGCACTGCCGGACCGGCCACGGTGGAGCCGACCGCCGAGCACGACGCCGAGGCCGATGCCACGCCCCACCCACAGGAGCACGAAATCATCGGCGTCCCGGGCGGCTCCCAGGGTGCGTTCAGCGACGGCGGCGAGGTTCACGTCGTTCTCGATCTTCACATCGCGGCGCAGGTCACGCGAGAGGGCCTCGTGGATGCCCTCGTGCCAGCCCGGCAGATCGAAGGAGAACCGGACGTCTCCGGTGCGGGGGTCGACCACGCCCGGGGTGCCGATGACGACGGCCCGTAGTTTGGAGAGCGCGACCTTGCCCGTCCGGCACGCCTTGACGAGCGCGCCGTGCACGAGGGCGACCAGGTCGTCGTCCCCATCCGGCGCGGTGCGCACCTCGGCCACGATGTCCCCGTGAATATCGGCGATGGCGGCGGTGACGAATTCCGGGCCCACATCGAGGCCCGCCACATAAGCGGAGGAGGAAATGACCCCGTAAAGCGCGGCGTTGGGGCCGCGTCCTCCGGCCTGTTCTCCGGCGACCTCGACGAGCCCGCGTTCCTCCAGCCGGGCGAGCGTCTGGGACGCCGTCACCTTGGACAGACCGGTGAGCTCCCCGATCTGCCCCCTGGTCAGCGGTCCGGAGGCGAGCAACAACTCCAGCGCGGCTCGGTCGTTGATCTCTCTCAGCAACCTGGGTACGCCAGGACGTCGCTCCATACGCATGCTCTCTTGTTCGCCGTTTCCCGCCGCAATTACATTCAAGCAAGAATAGCGGTGGTATTCATTAATAAAGCTTCCTGATAGTTTAGCCCTGCGAAGGGGGCACGGGAGGCCACGTGGGCGCCCCCCGCAGCCCCTTCCCGCCGTGGGCGCCGGCCGGGCTCTCGCGTCCGCCGAGACCCGGCCCGTCCGAGGTCTCGCGTCCGCCAGGGCCCGGCCCGTCCGGGCCCTGGCGGGTAAAGGACCAATAGCAGGCGGGATAATCGGTTACATGCGTCTATCTGCTCGTGTCGACTATGCCCTGCGTGCCGCCGCCGAACTCGCCGCCGCCGGCGACGGACCTACCACCGTGGGCGAGCTCGCCAAGGAGCAGGACATGCCTCCGAAGTACCTCGAGAACATCCTGCTCCAGATGCGCCGCGCGGGGCTGGTACGCGGCCAGCGCGGCCCCGAGGGCGGCTATGTGCTGGCCCGCCCGGCATCCGAGATCAGCCTCGCCGACGTGATCCGCGCCGTCGACGGCCCGCTCGCCAACGTGCGGGGTGAGCGCCCCGAGCACGTCGGCTACCGCGGCCCCGCCGAGTCGCTGCAGCAGGTCTGGATCGCGCTGCGCGCCAGCGAACGGGCGATCCTCGAGGAGGTCACGCTGGAGAACGTGGCCACCGGCCTCCTGCCCGCCCGGGTCCGCGATCTGGCCGCCGACCCCGCGGCGTGGGACTGACCATGGCGGTCCCCTCGACCATGACGGTCCTCGTGACCGCGGTGGCCCCGGCCGGCGCGGCGGGTCAGGCGATCGGGGCCGGCACGGTCACCGCGGCGGGCGCCCGGCATGCCGCCGCCCTCCGCGCCCGGCGGCGGTGACGGGTCATGCCCGAGGGTGACGTCGTCTACCGCACCGCCCGGCGGCTCGGCCAGGCGCTCGACGGGCGTGTCCTGACCCGTTCCGACTTCCGCGTACCGCGCCATGCCACGGCCGACCTGACCGGCCGGACCGTCCTGACGACCGTCTCCCGGGGAAAGCACCTGCTCACCCGGGTCGAGGGTGGCCTGACGGTCCACACGCACCTGCGGATGGAAGGAAGCTGGCAGATCTCACCGGCGGGTCGCACGCTGCCCCGGGGCGATGTGATCCGCCTGGTGCTGGCCAACTCGCGGTGGCAGGCGGTGGGGATCCGGCTGGGCATGGTCGACCTGGTCGCGACGGACTCCGAGGAGCGGCTGGTCGGGCATCTCGGGCCCGACCTGCTGGGAGCGGACTGGGATGAGGCCGAGGCCGTGCGGAGGCTGGCACGGCAGCCGGAGACCAGCATCGGGGTCGCGCTGCTGGACCAGCGCAATCTGGCGGGAATCGGCGCCATCTACCGGGCCGAGATACTTTTCCTCGCCGGGATGTCGCCATGGCGGCGGGTGGGGACGATCGGAGATCTGGGAGCGATCGTGTCACTGGCGCGGCGGCTGATGGACGCGAACAAGGAGCGCCCGGACAGGACTACCACCGGCGACCTTCGCCCGGGACGGGGCATGTGGGTATATGGCAGGGCCGGACGGCCTTGCCTGCGCTGCGGGCACCGCATCAGTCGTGGTGAGATAGGAGCACAGCCGCAGGAGCGGCTGATCGTCTGGTGCCGTCACTGCCAACCGGAGGAACCGGCGGGCTAGGCGGCCACCATGTCGTTGACCTCGGGGAAGACGGAATCCGGCACGGTCTCGGGGATCGGCAGGCGCTCCCGCTCGGGAACGTCGCCGGCCAGCACCGGCGCGTGCTGGAGCTCTGCCAACGCGAACTGGTCGGAAACCTCACGAAGCACCTGCGAGAGCGGCACGCCCAAGGCGTTGCAGATCGACGCGAGCAGCTCCGACGAGGCCTCTTTCTGGCCCCGCTCCACCTCGGACAAGTAACCCAGGGAAACCCTGGCCAGCGTGGAAACCTCACGCAAGGTGCGACTCTGGCGCACCCTCAGCCGCCGGAGAACGTCACCCAGCAGCTGACGCAGCAGGACCATCTGTCGCTCCCTCCCGGGCGCGGGCGTCTTCACGACATTCCGCGCGATCGGTTCGTGCCGCCCGTTCTTCGAACGCGACCCTTGGTACATACTCCTCGCCGTCATCATCACTTGACCTTTACCTCACTCACAGTTCCACCGTACCTGTATCCACCGACACCGCGGCAGACCATGGTGAGCATGTTCGCTGGGGACGTAACGCGGTAATCACCCGGAATGTTCCCCCAAGTTCGCCTCAAGCACACCTCTCAACAGGTCTATGGCCTCATTCACCGTCTGCTCGCGGATCTCCTCACGGGACCCCGCAAGGCGCAGGTCCCGGTGCCATACCCGCCCGCCCGGACCGCTAACGGCCAGATGGACGGTACCCACCGGTTTGCCGTCCTGCGGGTCAGGCCCGGCGACACCCGTCGCGGCCAGGCCGTATGTGGCATCGGCGAGACGGCGGACACCGACGGCCATGGCCGCGGCGACCTCCGGGTGGACGGCGCCCTCCCGGTCGAGCAGGTCGGCCGGGACGTGCAGGAGCCGGTGCTTGAGCTCCGTGGCGTAGGACAGGACCCCGCCCCGGAAGGCCGCCGAGGCCCCCGAAGGGCCGGTGAGCGCGGCGCCGATCAACCCCGCGGTCAACGACTCGGCCACCGCCACCGTCTCGCCCCGGCGGACGAGGAGCGAGAGCACCTGGGTGGCCTGGAGAAGCCGGTGGCTCATCGTGCCCGCGCCCGCTTCGCGACCTGCCGCAACTTGACCGCCCGGATCACATAGTCGAGGCCGGTGCCGACGGTCACCACCACGGCCGCCCCCATGATGACCCAGCGGATCGGGCCGGGCACTCCCGGCCAGATGTAGGAGACGATCGCGGCGATCTGCAGGACGGTCTTGACCTTCCCGCCGTAGCTGGCCGGGATGACCCCGTGCCGGATGACCGCGAACCGCAGTGCGGTGACGCCCAGCTCCCGGCCGAGGATCACGGCGGTGACCCACCAGGGCAGTTCCCCCAGCACCGAGAAGCCGATCAGAGCGGCACCGATCAGGGCCTTGTCGGCGATCGGGTCGGCGATCTTCCCGAAGTCGGTGATCAGGCCGTAGCGGCGGGCCAGCTCGCCGTCGAGCAGGTCGGTGAGCGAGGCCACCAGGAAGACCACCAACGCGGTCACCCGCCAGCCGGAGCCCGGCACGAAAAGGCAGACCGCGAAGAAAGGAACCATCGCCAGACGTATCACCGTCACGACGTTGGCGATGTTCCAGGTGCTCACCTTGGGGCGCGTGGATGCCGTGGTCGGACCGGTGCCGGTGTCTGGCGTATCGGTCATACGATCTCCCGCCCCGGCGGCGCGCTCACGGTGCGGCCTTGATGCGCGCGATCAGGTCGACCCCCTCGGAGTCGACCACGACGGCGCGGACGATCTGGCCGGTGACCAGGCCGATGCCCTGGACCGTTACGCAACCGTCGACCTCCGGCCCCTGGTGGGCGGCACGGCCCTCGTAGCCGCCGTCTCCCAGATCCTCCTCGATGAGGACGTCGATCTCGGTGCCGATCCGCTCCTCGGCCCGCTGGGCCATCAGCTCCTCGACCAGCTCGGTGAGCGCGGCCACCCGGGCGTCGACGGTCTCCTGGTCGAGCTTGCCCGGCAGGGAGGCCGCCTCGGTGCCCTCCTCGTCGGAGTAGCCGAAGACGCCGACCACGTCGAGCCTGGCCTCCTGCAGGAAGTCGGTCAGCTCGGCGAACTCCTCCTCGGTCTCGCCGGGGAACCCCACGATGAAGTTGGAGCGCACGCCCGCCTCGGGGGCCAGGGCACGGATGGAACCCAAAAGCTCCAGGAAGCGGCGGGGATCGCCGAAGCGGCGCATCCGGCGCAGCACCGAACCGCTGGCGTGCTGGAAGGACAGGTCGAAGTACGGGGCGACGCCCTCGGTCGCGGCGATCGCCTCCAGCAGCCCGGGGCGGAGCTCGGCGGGCTGGAGGTAGCTGACGCGCACCCGTTCGATGCCCTCGGTCGCGGCGAGGGCGGGCAGCAGCTTCTCCAGCGCCCGCAGGTCGCCCAGGTCCTTGCCGTAGGAGGTGGAGTTCTCGCTGACGAGCACGAGCTCCTTGACGCCCTCCCCGGCCAGCCAGGCGGCCTCGGCGAGCAGTTCTTCGGGGGCTCGCGAGACGTACGCGCCGCGGAAGGCCGGAATCGCGCAGAAGGTGCAGCGGCGGTCGCAGCCGGAGGCCAGCTTCAGCGAGGCCACCGGACCGGTGCCCAGGCGCTTGCGGAGCGGCCGGGGACCGCTGGCCGGGGCCACTCCCTCCGGCAGCTCCCCGTGGCCCGGGATGCTGGCCTTGGGGGCCGCGGCGGCCCGCTCGACCGGCGAGATGGGCAGCAGGGTCCGGCGGTCGCGGGGGCTGTGCGGCACGAGCGGCCTGCCCGCCAGCACGTCGTCGAGACGCGCGCCGATCTCGGTGTAGTCGTCGAAGGAGATGACGGCCGCCGCCTCCGGCAGCGCGTCGGCCAGCTGGTCTCCGTACCGCTCGGCCATGCAGCCCGCGGCGACCACCTTGGTGCCCGAGTCGGCTGCGGCGAGCAGCGTGTCGATGGAGTCCTTCTTCGCGGAGTCGATGAAGCCGCACGTGTTGACGACGATGACGTCGGGATCGTCGTCGCCCAGCTGCCAACCGGCAGCCTCAAGACGGGCGGCGAGCTCCTCGGAGTCGACCTCGTTACGTGCGCAGCCAAGTGTGATCAGCGATGCGGTTCGGCGGGATGACATGGTGATGACTACGGTATCGGGAGTTGGCCACTACCCGGTGCACCTCCCCCCTATTCGAGCGACCTCAGCGCCGGCCCTCCTTGGCCGCGGAGACCGCGTAGGAGCGGTTGACCACCTGCCCGGGACGCCCGGGGGCACCGATGTTCTTGCCGTTCATCTGCAGGGTCACCGCTCCTCCGTCGGCGAAGGTGACTTTCATCTTCCTGGCCCGCAGGACGGTGGTCTTGCCCGCTCCGAGGACTCCGGCGAAGAGCCTGCGTCCGTTCGCGTCCTCGGCTTCCACCCACGAGGACCGCTCCGCCCGGACCTTCAGGACGACCACGTCGCTGCGCTTGCTCTTGGCCAGCGGCGTCGTCCGGCGCGGGGAGTCGGGCGCCGAACCGGCCGGAGCCGACGGCGCGGCCGGAGGCACCGGGACGACGTCGGCGGTCGGCGTGTCGCCGTCGCCGCCCATCGTCCGGACCACGCCGAACACGACGACGATGACCAGCGCGACCGCCATGGCCATGGTCCAGTTGGGCGAGCGGCGCTCGCGGATCCTGATGGGCGTGTCGGCCTGGAAGATGCTCGCGGCGCGGACCGGCAGCGGCACGCCCCCGTGCTCCTCGTCGTAACGGTGCACCAGGGCCTCGGGATCGAGCCCGACGACCCTGGCGATGTTGCGGATGTGCCCGCGGGCGTAGAAATCGCCGCCGCAGGCGGAGAAGTCGTTCCGCTCGATCGCCTGAATGATCACCTCGCGGATGCGCGTCCGCGCGCTCAACTGCCCGACGGTCAGCCCCATCGACCGTCGCGCCTCCGCCAGATCGCCGCCTATGTCCATAGCGCACGCCCCCCAGCCCCCGACGTTGCGTAGCGACTCCCATTCAATCAGTAATCGGGCGGAGAGTGCGCAGTGGGATCGTCATTCTCCTCTCAAGTCGGCCAGAAGCCCCGCAAGCTCGTCGGGCTTGACCAGGACCTCCCTGGCCTTGGACCCCTCGCTCGGGCCGACCACGTTCCGGCTCTCCAGCAGGTCCATCAGGCGTCCCGCCTTGGCGAAGCCCACCCGGAGCTTGCGCTGGAGCATCGAGGTGGAGCCGAACTGGGTGGTGACGATCAGCTCGGCCGCCTGGACGAGCAGGTCGAGGTCGTCGCCGATCTCCTCGTCGATCTCCTTCTTGGCGGTCGACACGGCGGCGACGTCGTCGCGGTACTCGGCCGCCATCTGGGCCTTGCAGTGCGCGACGATCTCGGTGATCTCCTTCTCGGAGATGAAGGCGTTCTGCAGGCGCATGGGCTTGCTGGCGCCCATCGGCAGGAAGAGCGCGTCACCCTGCCCGACGAGCTTCTCGGCGCCCGGCTGGTCGAGGATGACCCGGGAGTCGGACAGCGACGAGGTGGCGAACGCCAGCCGCGAGGGGACGTTGGCCTTGATCAGGCCGGTGACGACGTCCACGCTGGGCCGCTGGGTGGCGATGACCAGGTGGATCCCGGCGGCGCGGGCGAGCTGGGTGATGCGGACGATGGAGTCTTCCACGTCGCGGGGGGCGACCATCATCAGGTCGGCGAGCTCGTCGACGATCACCAGCAGGTAGGGGTAGGGCTGGTAGACCCGTTCGCTGCCGGGGGGCGGCACGAGCTTGCCCGAGCGCACCGCCTTGTTGAAGTCGTCGACGTGCCGGAAGCCGCTGGCGGCCAGGTCGTCGTAGCGGCGGTCCATCTCCCCGACGACCCATTCCAGGGCCTCGGCGGCCTTCTTGGGGTTGGTGATGATCGGCGTGATGAGGTGCGGGATGCCCTCGTACACGCTCAGCTCGACCCGCTTGGGGTCGACCAGGACCATCCGCACCTCGTCCGGTGTGGCGCGCATCAGGATCGAGGAGATCAGACCGTTGACGCAGACCGACTTTCCGGCACCGGTGGCGCCCGCGATGAGCAGGTGCGGCATCTTGGCGAGGTTGGCCACGATCGTGCGTCCCTCGACGTCCTTGCCCAGCCCGACGATCATCGGGTGGTGGTCGGCCTGGGCGACCTGGGAACGCAGGATGTCGCCCAGCGAGACGAGATCCTTGTCGGTGTTGGGGATCTCGACGCCGATCGCCGACTTGCCGGGGATGGGGGACAGGATCCGGACGTCGGCGGACTTGACGGCGTAGGCGATGTTCTTGGTGAGCGCGGTGACCTTCTCGACCTTGACCGCGGGGCCGAGCTCGATCTCGTAGCGCGTGACCGTCGGTCCCCGGGTGAAGCCGATCACCTGGGCGTCGATGGCGAACTGCTCCAGCACGCTGGTGAGGGCGTTGACGACGACCGTGTTGGCCTTCGTCTGCGGCTTGGGGGCGCTGCCGGGACGCAGCAGCTGGGCGTCGGGCAGGGTGTAGGGCCCGGCCTGCGGTGACAGCACGAGCTGCTCGACCTTGCGCGGTGCCGGGGTGGGCACGGGCGGCTCGGCCGGCACGGGCATGGCGGCCTGCGGCTCCTCCTCCGTGACCAGGCCGGGAACGATCTCCGGCGCGTGGTCGGCGAGCTTGTCCTCCTGCGACCCGGCGACCACGGGGGTGTCGTACGGCTTGACGGTGTCGCCCGGCTCGGAGCCGTCGGCCGCCGGCTTCTTGCGCGTGACGGGCCGCTTCCTGGGGGTGCGCGGCCGCGCCGGCGCCTCGCGGTTGAAGAGCATGTGCCGGATCTCCGCCAGCCGTTCGGGGATCCGGTGCACCGGCGTCGCGGTGATCACCAGCACCCCGAAGCCGGAGAGGATCAGTAGCAGCGGGATGGTGACGAAGGCGGGCAGGATGCTGGCCGGCGGCGCCGAGACGACGAAGCCGATCATCCCCCCCGCCGCCGAGACCTTGTCCATGCCGTCCGAGGGGCCACCCGACGGGTACGGCGTGTTGTGGACGACGTGCACGACACCGAGCACGCCGACGGCGAGGGCGGACCAGCCGATCATCATCCGGCCGGTGTCGGCGTTCTGGTCCGGATGGCGCAGCAGTCGCCAGGCCAGCAGGGCCAGCAGAATCGGGACCAGCCAGGTCAGCGACCCGAAGACACCGCGCATGACGGCGTTGACCACACCGGAGACCGTGCCGGTGCTCTGCCGCCAGGTCATGGCCGCCAGCACGATCGCCCCGGCGAACACGGCGAGGCCGAGGCCGTCGCGACGGTGCGCGGGGTCGAGCTCGCGGGCGTTCTGCCCCAGGGCCCGCGCCGCGCTGCCGATGCCCCCGGCGAGGAGCATCCAGACCCCCATGAACAGCTTGCCGATCATGATGAGGACCCAGCCGATCGGATCGGGCCGCGCCGGGGCGGGCCTGCGGGCCGAGGCTGCGGCCTTCGGCCGCGCGGTGGAGGCCCGCCGGGCGGGCGACGTGCGGGCCGAGGGGGACCCGGGCCGGCCGGCGGGCCCTCTGCCGGAGGGCTTGCCTGAGGCGCCTTTAGACGTACGGGTGGCCATGTTAACGAGGCTAACGAGACGGGTGGTGAATCGCAGGGAGGCACGCCGGAACGGCGACGCTCTCCTCCCTACCGTGATCAGCATCACATTAATGGCGATACTCCAGCAAAACCGACAAAACCCTTAAATCCCCCAATGGCCCCCAAGGAAAGCGCATTCCATTCTATGTATTGACATTGCGTTCCATGTAATAGAACCTCCTCACCAACAGAGCGTTGGGAGGAGACACATGTCCGCACTCGACTGGCTCGTCCTTGGGGCGTACTTCCTTGTCATGGTCGCCATCGGCGTGTGGTCGAAGAGCCGCATCAAGAATGTGGTCGACTTCTTCACCGCCGGCGGCCGCATCCCCTGGTGGTTATCCGGCATCTCCCACCACATGTCGGGTTACAGCGCGATCATGTTCGTGGCGTTCGCGGCCGTCGCCTACCAGTACGGGCTGGCCATGTACGTCTGGTGGGCGCTGACCATCGGCCTCGGCGTCGGTGTCGGGGCCTTCCTCTGGGCGGCCCGGTGGAACCGGCTCCGGTCGAAGCACGGCGTGGTCTCCCCCCTGGAGTACCTCGCCAGGCGTTACAACCTGCCGACCCAGCAGGTGCTGGCCTACAGCGGCGCGCTGCTGAAGGTGGTGGACATCGCGGCCAAGTGGGTGGCGATCGCGATCCTGCTCCGGGGCTTCGCGGGGATCCCGATCCGGTGGGGAATCCTGGTCACCGGAGCCGTCACGCTGATCTACATCACGGCCGGGGGCCTGTGGGCGGACGTGCTCACCGACTTCGGGCAGTTCGTCATCCAGGGTGTCGCGGGCGTCGCCATGTTCATCGCGATCATGGCGCACCTGGACGGCGTCGCCACCCTGTGGACGATGTGGGACAAGCTTCCCGAAGGGCACGGCGACCCCTTCAACGGGCCCTACACGACGACGTTCTTCCTCGCCCTGCTCTTCATCAAGACCTTCGAGTACAACGGCGGAATGTGGAACCTCGCCCAGCGCTACATGGCCGCCTCCTCGGGCTCGGAGGCCAAGCGCTCGGCGCTGCTGTCGAGCGCGCTGTGGCTCATCTGGCCGCTGATCCTGTTCATCCCGATGTTCGCCGCGCCGCTCATCGTGCCCGGCCTGGCCAACGCCGAAGAGGCCTATGTACGGCTGGCGCAGACCCTGCTGCCGCCGGGTGTGATCGGCCTGGTGCTGGCGGGCTTCTTCTCGCACACCATGGCCATGGTCGCCTCCGACGCCAACGTGATCTCCTCGGTCATCACCCGGGACATCGCCCCGGTGATCGTCCGCCGGGTGCGCGAACTGTCCGCCCGGGCCGAACTGACCTTCGCCCGGGTGACCACGTTCGTCTTCGTACTGATCAGCATGGTGATCGCCATCTCGACCGAGGGTCAGGGCGTCGTACTGAAGATCGTGGTCGACCTGGTCGCGGCGACGATGGGACCGATCTCGATCCCGCTGATGCTGGGCATGCTGCCGTGGTTCCGGCGGAGCGGCCCGACCGCGGCGATCGTCTCCTGGGCCGCGGGCCTGGGCGTCTGGGCGTACGTGAAGTGGATCGTCGAGGCCAAGGACACCGCGATGGTGGTCGGCGTGCCGCTGGTGACGTCACTGGTCCTCTACGTGGCGATCGGGCTGCTGAAGCCGGAGAACCGCGCCGATCGCGACGCGTTGGTCGACTCCCTGGACACCGACGCCGACACCGCGCCGGAGCGGGCGGGTGCGAGCGGCTGACACCGGGCCGCCATGGCGGCACCACGGCGTTGCCGCAGGACCGCCGCGAGGCCGCCACGTCCGCTCCCGCCGGGAGCCTCGGACGTGGCGGCCTCGTACTACTTGTCGGACTCCAGGACGCCACCGTTGGCGACGTCGGACTTCTCGATCTCCGTGAAGACGATGCGCACCGCCTCGCGGCGCGCCTTCAGGATGTCCACCGCCGCGTCGGTCAGCGCGGCCACGAATTCGCGGCGCTGGTCGAGGGTCCGACCCGACAGCAGCTCGACGGTGATGTTCGGCATGACGACCTCCGGATCATTGTGTTGCATAACATGACACCAGATTCCGCTACATGAAACAATATGCGCCGAGCAGCCATCGCGGACTCAGAAGTGGTGTAACGGGCCGCCGGCCGGAGCGGCGGGCTGACGGCCCCCGCCCGTCAGCCGCGCAGGACCGGTTCGGGAGCGCCGAGAGCGCGGGAGACCTCCTTGGCCGCCGCGACCACCTCGGGGGCGAACCGCTCGACGTCCTCGCGGCTCATGTCCATCGCCAGGGCGGAGATGGAGATGCCGCCGAGCACCTGACCGGTGTGGTCGAAGACCGGGGCCGCCACGCACAGGATGCCGGGGAGGTTCTCCTCGTCGTCCAGCGCGTAGCCGCGGGCGCGCACCTCGGCCAGATGGGCCACGAGCCCGTCCGGCGTCGTCAGGGTGCCGGGCGTGGCGGCGGGCATGCCCGTGCGGGCACAGATGGCGCGGACCTCGTCCTCGCCCAGCTGGGCGAGGATCGCCTTGCCGATCGCGGTGCAGTGCAGGCGCAGGCTCATGCCGACGCGCGAGGGCATCTGGTACGGCCGCCGGCCCTCCAGCTTGTCGACGTAGACGGCTTCGTCGCCGCTGCGGATCGCGAAGTGCGTGGTGTAGCCGATCCGCTCGTGCAGGGCGTTCAGCGCCACGGACGCCTGGCGGGCCGGGTCGAAGCGGTTCATGACCCGCCCCGCCAGTGTGAGGATGCGGGGGCCGGGCTCGTAACCCCCGCTGCCGTCCGCCCGCGCGAACCCCCACTCGACGAGCGACTGGAGGATGCGATGGACGGTCGATTTCGACACCCCCGTCGCGGCGGCGATGTCGGTTACGCGATGGTGCTCGGCTATCGCCTCCAGCACCGCCAGCGCCTTGTCGATGGAGCTGCCTTCCCTGACCACGACCGTGAGCCTACTGGTCAGCGCGCCAACCAGCCTCCATCCACCGCCAGCACGTGCCCGTTGACGTAGTCGGAGGCAGCGGACGCCAGGAAGACGGCCGCTCCCACGAGGTCCGCCGGAGCACCCCAGCGGCCCGCCGGGATGCGTGCCCGGATCTCGGCCTCCCGCGCGGGGTCGTCCCACAGGCGTTCGGTGTTGTTCGTCCTGATGTAGCCGGGGGCGATGGCGTTGACCTGCACCCCGGAGCCCGCCCACTCGCAGGCCAGAGCCCTGGTGAGCCCGGCCACGGCGTGCTTGGAGGCGGTGTAGCCGGGGACGTTGACGCCGCCCTGGAAGGACAGCATGGAGGCGATCATGATGATCTTCCCGGAGCCGCGGGCCAGCATGCGCGTCCCGACGGCCTGGCTGAGCAGGAAGACCGCGTCCAGGTTGACGTCGAGGACCTCGCGGAAGGAGTCGTAGGGGTGTTCGGCGGCTGGAGCCCTGCGGATGATCCCCGCGTTGTTGACCAGCACGTCGATCGGCTCCAGCCGCCCGGCGGCCTCGGGGACGCGTCCCGGGTCCGACAGGTCGAGGATCCACCGCGAGACCCGCCGGCCGATCTCGCGTACCTCGGCCTCGACCTCGTCCAGGTCGTCGTCACGGCCGTGCAGGACCAAATCGGCCCCGGCCGCGGCCAGGCCCACCGCCAGGGCCCGCCCGATCCCGGTGCGCGCGCCGGTGACGAGCGCGGTCTTGCCCTCCAGGGAGAACATCAGCGCATCTCGCCGATCGCGACCTGCTCCATGTCCTCGAACGCCTGGTTCTCCCCGCCCATGGCCCAGACGAAGGAGTAGCTCCGGGTGCCGAAGCCGCAGTGCACCGACCAGGACGGCGAGATCACCGCCTGCCGGTCGGCGACCACCAGGTTGCGGGTCTCGTCGGGCCGCCCCATCAGGTGGATCACCCGCTCCCCCGGCGGCAGGTCGAAGTAGAGGTAGACCTCGGTCCGGCGCTCATGGGTGTGGCAGGGCATGGTGTTCCACATGCTGCCGGGCTCCAGCACGGTCACGCCCAGCACGAGCTGACAGCTCTGGACGCCTTTGGCGTGGATGTACTTGTAGATCGTGCGTTCGTTGGACCCGTCCCGGCCGCCCAGCCGCACCGGCTCGGCGTCCTCCAGCGTCGCCCGCGCGGTCGGCAGGGTCGCGTGCGCGGGGGTGGAGACCAGGTAGAACGGACCGCCCTCGAAAGTCACCTCGCGCGACTCGCGACCGGCGTAGAGGCACTCCCTGGGCGCCAGCCCGTACGACACGCCGTCGACGGTCACCGTGCCCGCCTCGCCCACGTTGACCACGCCCAGCTCACGGCGCTGGAGGAAGTAGTCGGACCTGAGCGGGTCGGGGCTGTGCAGCCTCAGCGGCGTGTCCTCCGGCTGCGCGCCGCCGATCACGATCCGGTCCTCGTGGGAGTAGAGCAGACGGACCTCCCCGGGCACGAAGAGCCGCTCCGCCAGGAACCGGCGGCGCAGCCAGTCGGTGGTCGCCCCGGGTATCTGGTCGGGTGCCGTGGCGTGCCGTACCTCCATCGATCCTCCTTTGTTCTACTACATGGAATTAAAAGCTGCTACATAGAACAGTACGAGCATATAACGGCACCTCTCTCCGCGCACCCGTCACCGCGTTCCGCGAACTTTCCGCGCCGCCCCCGCATCTCATGGCGTACGGGGAGACGACACGACGAACGGAGAAGGACTTCGATGACCGGGACAAGGCGGACCGCACTGTTCGTGGCGGCGACGGGGGCGGCCCTCACGACCGCCTTCACCGGGGGCGTCGCCCTCGCCGAGACGGGACAGACGTCGGGGCAGATCCCCCGCGGCTTCCTGCTGTACGAGGCGGAGGCCCGCAAGCCGGTCGACCCCTCTCTCGGGGAGAAGTGGACGATCAGCAACAAGCTGAGCAGCAACCTCGCGTTCAACCCGTGCACCCTGAACAGCCCCTCGGACGGCGGCCGGGTGAGCGCCCGGACGATCGAGTACTCCTTCTCCGAGGTCCACCGGGCCGAGCAACTGGTTCTCTACCGCACCGCCGGCGCCGCACGCTCCGCCATGTCCGGCCTGCTCGCACAGGTCAACCGATGCAAGGTCGACAAGTCCGGCTCCCTGGTCTTCAAGGCCTCGGCGCAGGCGGTCGGCATCGGCGACCAGGCCGCGCGGCTGACCATCCAGGCCTACGACAAGAACGGGCGTCCCGTCGTCGGCGGCCAGCGGGCCGTCGTCGTGCGCAAGGGCCGTGCCCTGGCGCTCTACCTCCACGGGGCCGAGTACCACTCGGTGAAGAGCGACCACTTCTCCGAGCAACTGGTGGACGCCCGGAGGATGGCGGGCAAGGTCTGCTCGCTGCCCGGCGTCTGCTGACCGCATGACGACGGCGACGCGGCCTCCGGCGCCGGAGGCCGCGCGAACTTTCACCGGAGCACCCGCGTCTCACCGGGCGGGGAGAAGGATCGACGAAGCGGAAAGGCTCACGATGACCGGAACTGGACGACGGATGGCGCTGCGCGTGACGACGGCGGCAGCGGTGGCGGGCGCGACGCTCGCGACCGCGCTCGCCGGCGGCACCGCCCTCGCCGAGACGGGACAGGCCGCCGGGCAGTTCCCCAAGGACTTCCTGTTGTATGAGTCCGAGGCCCGCAAGCCGGTGGACGACCCGACCGAAGAGAAATGGACGATCAGCAACAAGTTGGGCAAGAACCCCGGATTCTCCCCGTGTGACCTGAGCAAGCACATGCGCGGCGGTCAGGTGAGCGCGCGGACGGTCGGCTTCAACGCCCCCCTCTTCTACCGGGGCGAGCAGCTGGTGGTCTACCGCTCGGAGAGCGCCGCGCGCAGCGCGTTCGCCGGCCTGCTCAAGCAGGCCCGCAAGTGCGCGAAGTTCACATCCCACTCCGTGCCCTTCAAGACCACGACGCAGCCGGTCAAGGCGGGGGACCAGGCCGTGCGGGTGGCGATCCAGGGCGGCGACCACCCCAGCACCGGGAAACCCAGCCTGCAGGGCCAGCGGGCCGTGGTCATGCGCAAGGGCCGGGCCGTGGCCGTCTACCTCCTCTCCGGCGACTCCGCCGAGAAGGTGTACGACCGCGACTTCACCGAGCAGCTGAGGGATGCCAGGAAGATGGCCGGCAAGGTCTGCTCCCTGCCCGGCGTCTGCTGATCGCGCTCCCCGCGGAGGGGGGCCGTTCGGGATGCGGTGACCGGCCCGCACGGCAGTGGGGACCGGCCCGCGCGACGGCGCGGACCCGTGCGGCGGCCGGGACGCGATCGCCGCACGGGACGCGGGGTCAGACCTCGACGACCACCGGGATGATCATCGGCCGGCGGCGGTAGCTGTCGCTCACCCACCGCCCGACGGTCCGGCGGACCACCCGGCGGGCCTGCTGGATGTCGACCACCCCGTCGGCCGCGTTCTCCTGCAGGGCACGCTCGACCTGCGGCAGGACCTCCTCGAAGCCCGTGGCGTCGATGCCCGAGCCTCGGGCGTGGATCTCCGGCGGGGCGGCCAGCTTGCCGGTGGCGGTGTCGATCACGATGACGATGGAGACGAACCCCTCCTCGCCCAGGATCCGCCGGTCCTTCAGCGCGAAGTCGGTGATGTCGCCCACCGAGGTGCCGTCCACGTAGACGTAACCGGCGGGCACCGCACCCACGATCCGCGCCCGGCCGTCGACCAGGTCCACCACGACGCCGTCCTCGGCGATCACGATGTGGTCCTCGGGCACCCCGGTCAGCGCGGCGAGCTTGGCGTGCGCCCGCAGATGGCGCCACTCCCCGTGCACCGGCATGAAGTTGGACGGGCGGGTCATGTTCAGCACGTACAGCAACTCGCCTGCGGCGGCGTGCCCGGAGACGTGCACCTTGGCGTTGCCCTTGTGCACCACCCGCGCACCCCAGCGGCTCAGGCCGTTGATCACCTTGTTGACGGCGGTCTCGTTGCCGGGCACCAGCGAGGAGGCCAGCAGCACCGTGTCGCCCTCGGCGATCCTGATCGAGTGGTCGCGGTTGGCCATGCGCGACAGCGCGGCCATCGGCTCCCCCTGCGAACCGGTGCAGATCAGCACCACGTCCCGCGGCGGCAGGTCCTCGATGTCCCGGGAGTCGACGATGAGGTTCGGGGAGACCCGCAGGTAACCCAGCTCACGGGCGACGCCCATGTTGCGCACCATCGAACGGCCGACCAGGGCGACCTTGCGGCCGTGCTTGGCGGCGGAGTCCATGACCTGCTGCACGCGGTGGATGTGGGAGGCGAAGCTCGCCACGATCACCCGGTTCTCCGCGGTGCGGATCACCTCGTCGATGACCGGCCCGATCTCCCGCTCGCTGGTGACGAACCCGGGCACCTCGGCGTTGGTCGAGTCGGACATCAGCAGGTCGACGCCCTCGGCGCCGAGCCGGGCGAAGCCCCCCAGGTCGGTCAGGCGCCCGTCGCTGGGCAGCTGGTCCATCCGGAAGTCGCCGGTGTGCAGCACGATGCCCGCGGGTGTGCGGATCGCGACCGCCAGCGCGTCCGGGATGGAGTGGTTGACGGCGAGGAACTCGCAGTCGAACGGCCCGAAGCTGTGCCGCTCGCCCTCCACCACCTCGCGCTTGACCGGCTGGATGCGGTGCTCGGTGAGCTTGGCCTCGATGAGCGCCAGGGTCAGCCTGGACCCCGCGATCGGGATGTCGCGCCGCTCACGCAGCAGGTACGGCACGGCGCCGATGTGGTCCTCGTGCCCGTGGGTCAGCACCACGGCCTCGATGTCGTCGAGGCGGTCGCGGATGTACTCGAAGTCGGGCAGGATCAGGTCGACGCCCGGCTGTTCGAGGTCGGGGAACAGCACCCCGCAGTCGACGATCAGCAGCCGGCCGTCGTACTCGAACACGGCCATGTTGCGGCCGATCTCACCCAGGCCGCCCAGCGCGACGATGCGCAGCGCACCCTCGGGAAGCGCGGGCGGCGGCCCCAGTTCGGGATGGGGGTGACTCATCCGGTCACACCTCTCTTACCTGTCTCACCGGCGCCGGCGGCCCCCACGGACGGCAGGGCCACCCCTTCGCCGAGCACTCGGACCCGCAGGGGGCCGCTGTATCTTCTGTCGCGCAAACTCTCGTTCCTCCCGAATGCGGCCGGTATCGGCCACCGTGTTCTCCGTCATGCCACAACTCCGTCGGACAGCTTCACGCCGCCGGCGATCAAGTCTTCGCGCAGTCGCGCCACTTCCGCGTCCGTGGCCTCCGCCAGGGGCAGCCGTACCGGCCCCGCGGGCCACCCGACCAGGGACAGCGCCGCCTTCGCCATGACCACGCCGCCGGCCTGCATCATGATCCCGGAGATCACCGGGAGCAGCCTGCGGTGGACGGCGAGGGCACCCGCGACGTCCCCGGTTCGGTACAGCTCGATCATCGCGGCGATCTCGGTGCCCACGACGTGGCCGACCACGCTGACGCATCCCGCGGCCCCGACCGAGAGCCACGGCAGGTTGAGGGCGTCGTCACCGGAGTAGTAGGCCAGGCCGGTGGCCGCCATCACCTGGGAACCGGCGAACAGGTCGGCCTTGGCGTCCTTCACCGCGACGATCCGCTCGTGCCGGGCGAGCCGCACCAGGGTCTCGCTCCCGATCGGCACGCCGCTGCGGCCGGGGATGTCGTAGAGCATGACCGGCAGCCCCGTGGCGTCGGCCACGGCCGTGAAGTGCCGGTAGATCCCCTCCTGCGACGGCTTGCTGTAGTAGGGCGTCACCAGCAGGAGACCGTGGGCCCCGGCGCGCTCGGCGGCGCGGGCCAGCCCGAGGCTGTGGTGGGTGTCGTTGGTTCCCGCCCCGGCCACGATCGCGGCGCGGTCGCCGACCGCCTCGACGACGGCGCGCAGCAGGCGCTCCTTCTCGTCGTCGGTCGTCGTCGGCGACTCCCCTGTCGTGCCGCTCACGACCAGGCCGTCGTTGCGCTGGTCGTCCACCAGGTGGGTGGCCAGGCGCTGCGCGCTCTCGTAGTCGACCGATCCGTCACGGGTGAAGGGCGTGACCATGGCGGTCAGCATGCGGCCGAAGGGGGCGTCGGAGGTTCCAGTTGGCGCTGCCATAGAGGGAACGCTACCTGGATCCGTGGAACCGGCGGACTCCGCCACCCCGCCTAACCTCCGTCCACCGATGTGCCCCGGAGCGAATATCCCCCCGAGGTGCCCGCTGCACACCGTACACGGGGATATATACCGCCATGGTGAATGCCCGCCCTGCGCCGTACCCGGGGGACGGGACGGGCCGGCCGCAGGCTTCCCCGGCGTCCGCGGAACCTGCGGAGAATGAGGAAGAGGCCGTCGATATGTGCTCGGGGGTACACACATCGACGACCTCTACCGTTCAATCGGGGGTGCTTACGCGGGCGTTACACGCTCTCGGCGATATTTTTCCGTCGCGCACCGAAGTGACGGCAAAGTTGGGGTTCCAAATCGCCGCCGTTACCGTGCGTTGTGCATCGAATACGCCAGGATGGGGCAACGCCCGTCGAACCCAGGGATGGACACGTGGCCAGTTCCGATCCTGTCTACCTGCGCGTCGTCGCCGACATCCGCCGTCAGATCGTCGACGGTTCCCTTCCGCCCGGCGCCCTCATCCCCTCCCGCGCTCGGCTCACCAGGAAGTACGGCGTGGGCGAGACCGCCGCCCGGCACGCGCTCCGCGTGCTCGCCGCCGAAGGACTGATCGTCGGCCGGGTCGGCTCGGGCCACTACGTGCGAGACCGGCCGGCGCTGGTCCCTCTGCACCGCTGGCGCCCGTACGACCGTCTCCCCTTCGGGGCCGACGCCCATCCCCAGGGGGGCCGTCCGGGCTGGGACCGCCGGACCGATACCGCGGAGGCCACCCCCGACATCGCCCGGCGTCTCCGGCTGGACGAATTCGCCCCGGTCATCCGCACCCGGTACGTCCTGCGCGGCGAAGGCAGGCCGGTGCAGCTCGCCACCTCCTACGAACCCGTCGAGTCCGCGCACGAGGACGGGGCACGCGGCCCCGGCCCCCGCCCGCCCATGGCCGGCGCCACGGTGACCGAGATCGTGGAGCAGGTCTATACCCGCGTCCCACAGCCCGCCGAGAGCGACGTCCTCGCCCTGCCCGCGGGTGTGCACGTCCTCCACGTCGAGCGCACCCACTGGGCCGGCGACCGCCCGGTGGAGACCAGTGACATCGTCATCCCCGGCGACCGCTTCCGCCTCGTCTACACCCACCCCCTGCATGCCTGACCTCGGCGGACCGCTTCGGAGACCGGAGCGGGGCGGCGGTCCGGAACACCCCGCCGGAATGTCGGCGCCTCCTGGTACAACCGACCTGGTTTCCTGAGCCGGAGGTGCCGATTGCGCGTCAAGGACCTGCCCCCCAACGACCAGCCCCGTGAGCGTCTGCTGTCCGGCGGCGCCACCTCCCTGGCCGACCGAGAACTCCTCGCCCTGCTCATCGGCTCCGGCAGCCGCGGCACCAACGCGATGGAACTGGCCTCCCATCTGATCGCCCACTGCGGTGACCTGCGTGGGCTGGCCCGCTCCGACGCCCATCGGCTGATGTCGGTCCCGGGCATCGGCCCGGCCAAGGCCGCACGGGTCGTCGCGGCCTTCCAGCTGGTGCGGCAGGCCCAGTCGGAGCCGGAGCGCCGCCGCGTGACCTGCTCCGACGACCTGGCCGCGGTGGCCGCCCCACTCCTGCGCGGCCTGAGTCACGAACGCGTGGTCGCGGTGGTCTGTGGCCCGAGCGGCGTGGTGATCCGCAGGACGATCGTCGGCGAGGGCGGCAGCGACCACGCCCCGGCCCCGGTCCGAGAGATCATGAGCACCGTCCTCGCCGCAGGCGGTTCCTCGTTCGGTCTGGCCCACAACCATCCCAGCGGTTCCCTCACCCCCAGCGCGGCCGACCTGGAGGTGACCGCCCGCCTCCACGACGCCGCCGAGACCCTCGGCCTGCGCTTCCTCGACCACCTGGTCGTCACCGACACGGCCTGGCGGCGCGTCCCCTGCGACCGGTCCGAGAGTGTCCGCCACCGCGGATGAGCATCCGGGCCCCGGCCTTCACCGTGCCCGCCGCATCGCACGCCCCTCCCGCCTCCTCGTCACGACCGGATGACCTCCCGGACATCCCGGTGCCACCCGGAGGAGACGAGCCCGGCAGGCAGGTGTGGGAAGGGACGCCTGCCGGGCCGTTTGCCGGCGGTCCCGCACCGGCCCCTCCGCCGGTGCGGGACCGCCGCCCGGCCTCCCTGACGTCTTACCCCTCTCAGGAAGGCCGGGGGCTTCGAGAAGCCGAGCGGGACGGTCCGCCCTCCGCTCGGCATGGGCCTGTCAACGGGCCGCACCCATCAGTAGCCGGAACCACAGCTCCCGCGCCTGTTTCGCGATCTCCCAGGGCGACTCGTGCACGACCGTCGCCCCGTTGGCCCTCGTCTCCGTCCTGCGGACGAACAGCAGCCCGCCCGACTGGCAGAGCTCGTAGAAGACGCTCCCGCAGTCACAGGTGTACTCCTGCACCCGCACCCGGTCGGACCTCGGCCGCTGCGGCCGCCAGTCGACGCGTTCGTACCTGATCTGCGGCGGGGCGACGTGGCGGCTGTGATGTCGCTCGAACGACACCCCGGCCACCACGACGCCCCTGTCTCTCGCCCGTCCACACGAGCATCATACGTCTAGTTGTATCTCCTCGTCTAATCATCCGTCGCGTTTCGCCTTTGCGGATGTTCCGATATGAGCATGTACGTGCTCGTTCGCCTATATTCCGAATGTGCTCGATCACGACGGAGACACTCACCTCTACCTGCAGATCGCGGAGATCATCCGGCAGCGGATCACGGAGGCGGCCCTCCCCTCGGGGCACGCTGTCCCGAGCGAGGCGGACATCCGCAGCGAGTTCGGCGTCGCCCGCACGACCGCCAGGAAGGCGATGCAGATCCTTCGTGACGAAGGGCTCGTCTACACCGTGCAGGGTGAGGGGACGTTCGTCGGCCCACCCGACGGGGGAGTCCGCCGGCCGCGCAGGATCCCCATGTACCAGCAGATCGCGGAAGACGTCGCCGAACGCATCCGCGGCGGCGATCTACGCCCGCGCCGTCCCATCCCCAGTGAGACGACGCTGATGCAGCAGTACGACGTGGCGAGGGAGACCGTGCGGCGCGCGGTCGGCGTTCTCCGCGAGCAGGGCTGGATCTACACGGTGCCGCAACGCGGCAGTTACGTCTCCGCCGAGGAGGAGTGGCCCGGGAGGTGACGGCGCCGTTCGCGGATTCGCCGGTGGAACCGGTTCCCGGATGTCTAGCGTGGGAGCGTGCTCGATCGAGACGGCCCCGTGCCCCTGTACAAGCAGGTCGCCGACCTCGTGCAGCGTCACATCGACGACGGCGATCTCGGTCCCGGGGAGGCCGTCCCCAGCGAGGCGGAGCTCGAGGCCGGCTACGGCATCGCGCGCACCACGGCCCGCCGTGTGACCCGCGAGCTCCGGGAGCGGGGGCTGGTGCACACCGTCCACGGCAAGGGCACCTTCGTCGGCCCGGCGGGAACCCGGCTGCACCGGCGGACGACCCCGTTGTACGAGGAGATCGCCATGGAGATCGCCGGGATGATCCGGCGTGGCGCGCTCAGGGCCGGTCGCCGGATTCCCGACGAGAAAACGCTCATGGAGCGCTACGGGGTCGCCCGGGTGACCGTGCGCAACTCGGTCGCGTTCCTTCGCGAGCAGGGCTGGGTCGTCACCGCCGGCCGTCGCGGCACCTACGTGTCGCCACCCGAGAGGTGGCCCGATCCCCCCGACTGAGGCCGGGCGGCAGGAGGACGAGCACCGCGGCCGGCGGGCACATGACCGGGCGTCCCGGTGGGCGGCGGCCCTCGCGTCCGGGTCAGGGGTAGGGACGGGAGCGGAGGACCTCCAGGGCTCGGTCGGCGTGGGCCTCCATCGCGCTCTCGCTGTGGATCACGGCCAGGATGCTGCGGTCCACGTCGATGACGAAGGTCATCCGGCGGGTGAGGAACGGCCCCACCGCGATGGCGCGACGGGCGCCGAAGCGGCGGGCGACGGTGCCGTCCGGGTCGGACAGCAGCGGGAAGCCCAACTGGTTGGACTCGGCGAACCTTGCCTGGCGCTCGACCCTGTCGCGGCTGATCCCGATCCTGCTCGCGCCGACCTCGGCGAAGTCGGCGGCCAGGTTCCGAAAGTGGCAGCTCTCCGCCGTACACCCGGACGTCATGGCGGCCGGGTAGAAGAACAGCACCACCGGTCCTTTGGCCAGGAAGTCGGTGAGCCGCCGCGGCGTCCCCGTCTCGTCGAGAAGCTCGAAGTCCCCGACCACGTCTCCCACCGCCAGGCTCACACCCACGACATGTCTCCCAACGTCACTGGAGGGCCTCCACCGGCCGTACCGGGCCTTCGCGACCGGGTGGCGGAGGAGGTCGGCGTTCCGGCCCCCATTGTCGACCGACTCACCTGCCGGAGCAAAACTCCAGAATGACCAGGTTGCGACATTTCTGTTAGGTGATGAAGGATTCCAGAGCACGATCGTCGTACCGGAGCTCCGCAAGTATGCACATGTCGGGGTTCCGGAGACCGCTACGTCGGCGTGCCGGAGGAGACACGCCGCTCCGGCGTGCCGGAGCGGAGGCGTCCCGCCGGAACCGCCGAGCGCGTCCGCTGCGTCAGGGCGACGCACGCGAGGACGACCAGTGCCGCGACGACCGTGGCCGGGCCGAACCTCTCGCCGAGCAGGAGCCAGGCCCACAGCAGCGTCAGCAACGGCTGGACGAGCTGGGTCTGCCCGGCGCGCGCGATCCCGCCGATGGCCATGCCCGCGTACCAGGGGATGAAGCCGAGGAACATCGAGACCAGGCCGGCGTAGGCGAACCCGGCCAGCGACACGGCGTCCGGCCGCATGCCGGTGGTCAGCGCCAGTACCGCGGTGACCGGCACGGTCAGCGGGGCGACGACGACCAGGGCGTAGGAGATCACCCGCCACCCGGGGGTCTCACGGGCCAGGCGCCCGCCCTCGGTGTATCCGACGGCGGCCGACAGCAATGCGCCGACGAGCAGCAGGTCGGCTCCGGTGATGTGGCCGTCGCCCGCACCGAGGGTGAAGATCGTGATCGACATCGCGCCGAGCCCGCAGGCCACCCAGAACAGCGGCCGGGGCCGCTCCCCCGCCCGCGCCACGGCGCAGACCGCGGTGGCCGCGGGCAGCAACCCGATCACCACGGCGGAGTGTGCGGCGCTCGCCCCGGCGTCGAGCGCCACGCCGCTGAGAAGGGGGAAACCGAGCGCCACCCCGGCCCCGATGGCGAGATACGACCGGAGCTGGGATCTGGGCGGCAGCAGCGGCGCTCTGGCCACGAGCAGGAACGCCACCGCCGCGACCGCGGCGATCACGGCCCGCCCGAACGCCACGAGGTAGGGGTCGAAGCCCTCCATCGCGAAGATCGTCGCGGGGAACGAGCCCGAGAACGCCAGCACTCCGAGCCCTGCCAGGAGCGTGCCCCGCCACGCGGTGCCCGCAGGGTTCGCCGTCCGCCCGCCCGGAGAGATCACGGGCCCGCGTCCGGCGGACGGAGTCTCGCCGTCCGCGACCGCTACTCGATCCGGAGCGATAGCGCTATTCTTATCTCTCATGAATGACGATAGCAGTATCGTCCGGTTGGCCGCCATCCTGCGTGAGGAGACGCGGCGGCTGCGTCCCGGCGACAGGCTGCCGTCAAGCCGCGAGCTGGTCCGGACGCACAACGTGAGCCCGGTGACCGTCTCCCGGGCGCTCGGGCAACTCGCCGCCGAAGGACTGGTGATCACGAAGCCGGGCAGCGGGGCGTACGTCGCCCCCGCGGTCACGCGGCGCGACGACGCGGCCGACCTGTCCTGGCAGACGGTGGCGCTCGGCGACCGGGTGGTGGACGACACCGAGATGATCGGCCTGCTGACGCCCCCGCCCGACGGGGTCATCCCGCTCACGGGGGGCTATCTCAATCCGGCCCTGCGGCCGTCGAAGGCGTTGTCGGGCGCCGCCTCCCGGGCACTGCGCCGCCCCGACGCGTGGGCGGCGCCGCCGCTGACCGGTCTCCCCGAACTGCGCAGGTGGTTCGCGCAGGAGCTCGGCGGCGACGTCACCCCGGCGGACGCGCTGGTCGTCAACGGTGGGCAGGCCGCGCTCACCCACACCTTCCGTGCGATCGCCGCCCCGGGCACCCCCATACTCGTCGAGACCCCCACCTACCCGGGCGCGCTGGCCTCGGCACGCGCCGCCGGGCTCCGGGCGACGGCGGTGCCGGTGGACCGTGACGGAGTGCGGCCGGAGCTCCTGGCGGAGGCGTTCGCCGTCACCGGCGCCCGGGTCTTCTACTGCCAGCCGACCCTGCACAACCCCACCGGGGCGACCCTCAGCCTCGAACGGCGCCGACAGGTGCTGGCGATCGCCCGCGCCGCGGGGGCGTTCGTGATCGAGGACGACTACGCCCGCTACTTCACCGCAGCCCCCGCGCCGCCCCCGATGATCTCGCTGGACGGCCACGGCACGGTCGTGCACATCAACTCGTTGACCAAGGCCCTGTCTCCCAGCATGCGGATCGCCGGGGTCGTCGCCCGGGGCCCGGTCGCGCGACGGCTGCGGGCGAGCCAGGTCGTGGAGTCGTCCTTCGTCGCCAGACCGCTGCAGGAGGCGGCGCTGGAGTTCATCAGCTCCTCCGCCTGGCGGCGCCACCTGGCCACGTTGGGCACCGAGCTGACCGTCCGCAGAGACGCGCTCGCCGCCGCCCTGACCGCCCGGGTGCCCGCCGCCGAGATCCATCTCATTCCCCGGGGCGGCCTGCACATGTGGTTACGGCTCCCGGCCGACCGGGACGAGGACGCCGTGGTGGAGGCCGCTCGGCTGGCGGGCGTCCTGGTGAGCCCCGGACGCATCTACTACCCGGCCGAACCTCCGGGGCCGCGCATCCGGGTGACCCACTCGGCTCCGATCCACGTGGCGGAGCTGGTCGAGGGCGTCCGCCGCCTCGCGACGGCCCTGGACGGATCCTGACCTCCGCCGCGCTCGGACAGCGCCCGGCGCGCTGAACACGATCATGACCTTTCCCCTGATCCGGCCCGCGTTTCCGGCTTTCCCGGATCGCGAGACAGGCCAGGTAGCACATGTCGACCCCTTGGAGACACCACTGAAAACACTATGAAGGTGTCGAGCTGAATACAACCTCCTAATGGCATACAGTGGTTGCGAAGAGGTGAGCGAGAACATGGACAACCCCTCGGACCTGGTGATCGACTTCGTGAACACCTACGACGTCGAGAGCGGCACCGACACGATCCCCACCCCGGCCGCGCTGGTCGCGTGGCTCGGCGGACGAGGTCTGATCGGGCCGGGTGAAACGGCCGGCGAGGGCGACCTGACGACGGCCGTCGCGCTTCGCGAGAGCCTCCGCTCGGCACTCCGCCACAACCACGACAACCGCGGTCCGGGCATACGCGACCAGGGCGACCCCGCGGCGGGCGATCGCGACCCGGACGACGCGGGGCCCGGCGGGAACGGAGCGCACGGCGGACACGCGGCTCCACCCGAGGTTCCGGAGGCGGCGCGGGTGTTCGCCGCGCTTCCCTTGCGGGTCGCGCTGACCCCCGGCGGACCGGTGCTGGAGCCCGTCGAGGACGGGGTGCGCGGAGGGCTGGCCGGGATCGTCGCCGCCGTCGTGAGCACCCGCGCCGACGGCGTCTGGCCGCGGCTGAAGGTGTGCACCGAGAGCACCTGCCAATGGGCGTTCGTCGACTCGTCGAAGAACCGTTCGCGGTCGTGGTGCTCCATGAGAGTCTGCGGCAACCGGACGAAGACACGGGCATATCGGGCTCGACGGCAGGCGGAGACGGGTTCGCGTCGTCTCTGAGTCGGATTCCCCGATACGGTGTAAGGGCCTGCCTCACGGATCCACCCGCCTGATGCCCGCTCGCGTGGCACGAGATCCGCGAGACAGCGCGTTCCGAGGCGACGGCAGACGGCAGATAAGGAGCGGGCCGAGATGGCAGACGTAGGCGTGCGGGCGGCTCGGCACGAGGATGTCGCCGCGGTGACGAGCACCCAGATCCGCGCGTGGAGATACGGCTACCGGGATTTCCTTCCCGAAGGACCGCTGGACCAGATGACCGGCCCGGCGGCCGAGAGAATGTGGCGGCTCCAGTGGGAGGACGCGATAACCTCCCCGCCCAGCTCCCGGCACCGGGTGCTCGTCGCCGTCGAGCAGGTCGTCCTCGACACCGATGCCTTCCCCGCGCTCGGCCCGGGCGGCATCGAGGCCATGGCGGCGATGCAAGGTGCGGAGAAGGTGGTGGGCCTGGCCTCGCACGCTCCGGCGGAAGACCCCGACCTCGACCCGACCACCACCGGCGAGATGCTCACGTTCCTGATCGACCCCGACCACGTCCGGCGGGGCCACGGCAGCCGGCTGCTGAACGCCACGGTCGACTACCTGCGTGAAGACGGCTACCGTACGGTCGTGACCTGGGCCTTCGCCGACAACTACCCGCTTCTCGGCTTCCTGGAGTCGGCCGGGTGGGGTGACGACGGGGCCGAGCGGGTCATCGACATGGGCCGCACGGTGCGGATGGTCCGCCTGGCGACCGACATCAGCTAGTCCCGGAGAGGAAACACCGCAACACCATGGCCACCCCGAGCCAGTGGATCGCCGGAGCGCGTCCGCGCACCCTCCCTGCCGCCGTCGTCCCCGTCGCCGTCGGCACCGGGGTGGCGATCGGATACGGCGGGGCGGTCTGGTGGAGGGCCCTGCTGGCGCTCTTCGTGGCGCTCGCCCTCCAGGTGGGCGTCAACTACTCCAATGACTACAGCGACGGAGTGCGCGGCACCGACGACGACCGGGTCGGCCCGATGCGCCTGGTCGGCTCGAGTGCCGCACCGCCCCGCCAGGTTCTCACCGCCGCCCTGTCCTGTTTCCTGGCCGCCGCGGTGGCGGGCCTGGTGCTGGTGGTGGCCACCCGGGCGTGGTGGCTGCTGCTGGTCGGCGCGGTGTCCATCGCCGCGGCCTGGTTCTACACCGGCGGCTCCACGCCGTACGGTTACCGCGCTCTCGGTGAGATCTCGGTGTTCGTGTTCTTCGGGCTGGTCGCCGTGGCGGGCACCACGTATGTCCAGCTCGAATGGCTCCCCTGGCTCGCGGTCGCGGCGGCGGTCCCCGTGGGCCTGCTGGCGTGCGCGATGCTGGTGATCAACAACCTGCGTGACATCGTGACCGACGGCCCGGCGGGCAAACGCACCCTGGCCGTGGTGCTGGGTGAGCGCCGCACGCGGCTGCTGTACGTCCTCTGCCTGACGGTGCCGCTCGCCGTCGCCCTGGCCGTCGTGCCGTGGCAGCCGTTCGCCGCGCTGGCCCTGCTCTCAGCCCCGCTCGCCGTCGCGCCCGTCACGGCCGTCATGGGCGGCGCCACCGGCCCCGCCCTCATCGCCACACTCCAGCAGACGGGCCGCTTCCAACTCGTGTACGGCCTGCTGTTCACCGTCGGCCTGGCGCTCTGACGCCCGGGAGCCCGTCCGACGCTGGACCGTTTCGGTCTGGCGCTCCGCTTCCGGTGGAGGTTCGTCCCGGTATCGCAGCGCATCAAAGGAAACCCTCGGCCGGGCCGGTGTTCGTCCCGGTGTCGCACAGCATCGGAGGACACCCCTCCGGCAGGACCGCGGCGGAACGGAAGTGCTCACCTCCGCCGCGGACCGGGATCGGGGGTCGAGCAGCAATGGAACGGTCAGTGGCGTTAGCGAGGCGTCGGGGCGCGACTTACCGCCACTCGCCGTTCCGGTCCGGGTGGCTGCCGGGGCGGTCTACGAATCCTTGGCGTCTGCGAGGGTCTTGTGGACGACGCCGACGGAGACCTTGACGCCGGCGGCGATGGTGCGGATGGATTCCCCGCGCTGGCGGCGGGCGAGGATGGCGGCGCGTTTGTCGTCGTCGACCACGGGTCGGCGGCCGCCGACCCGGCCGCGGCGGCGGGCCGCCTCCAGGCCGTCCTTGGTCTTGCGGACGATGTCGCGGCGCTGGTCCTCGGACAGGGCCAGGGCCAGATCGAGAATCAGGGAGCGCTCGGTGTGCTCGCCGGCCGCGATGCCCTTCAGGCTCTGGGGGCTCGCTGCCGCTGGGAACTGTCAGCTGCAAGCGGGAGACTGCGCAGTGTCAGTCCAGTCGGCGCAGGCAGCGGCTCGTTGGCCGTGTCGGCGCGGAACGACTGGAGCAGGTAGGCCACCAGGCGCCGGGACGCTGCATCGTCGCCCGGTAGGGCGGTCACCAGACCACAGTGTGCCAACAGGACCACGGCGAGATCGGAAGGGTGAAAATCGGCCCGCAGAGCGCCCGACGCCTGAGCCCTGCGTACCAGGGTTGCGAAGCCCCGCTCGGCTCGTTGCCGAGACTGCGCGTGTTGCGACGTGCTTTCCGGGAAGGCCGCGACGAACGCGGCCGGGAACCCGCGTTCCTCCCGTTGCAGAGCGCAGACCGTCTCGATCAACTGCTGGAATCCCTGCCACGGGTCAGGGGCGGCCAGAGCCTCGGTGAGCGCTCGCACACAGGTGTCCATCTGCTGCGCGAACGCGCCCCGCACCAGGGCGTCCCGGGTCGGGAAATGCCGATACAGCGTCGCCACGCCAACTCCGGCCCGACGCGCCACGGTCGCCATCGGGGCGTCGATCCCGTACTCCGCGAAGACCACGCGGGCGGCGGCGAGGACGCGCTCCCGATTGCGCCGGGCGTCGGCCCGCAGCCCGCCTTGGGCTGCGATCCGAGAGGATTCCACCATCACTGCCTCTCGCTTCGGGTCAAAACGGACGATTGCATCCACTTAGGAGCCTACCGTCGGTGTTGGTTCCTTGTACGACGACCGGCGGCAAAGGCAGAACGATGAACGACCGCATGATGAAAGCTGTGCTCTACGACCGCTACGGCGGCCCCGATGTGCTGTACCTGGGCCGCGTGCCACGCCCCGAGCCGGCCGCCGGCGAGGTACTGGTGAAGGTGCACGCGTTCAGCGTCAACGGCGGAGAACTGGCAGCCCGAGCCGGCCGCGTCCGCCTCGTGACCGGCCGGAAATTCCCCCAGCGTGTCGGCTTGGACTTCACCGGCGAGGTCGCCGCATTGGGGGCCGGAGTCACACGGCTCGCGGGCGGCGACCGCGTATGGGGGGTCTTGGGCCGCACCTCCGGGTTCGGCAGCGCCGCCGAGTACGTGACCGTGCCTGCCGAGCGGATCGGCCTGGTCCCTGACGGGCTGGATCTGGTGGACGCTGCCGCGCTGCCGGTGGCCACCACGGCCGTCACCGCCCTACGGGACAAAGCCGGGCTGCGCTCCGGCGAACGACTCCTCGTCCGGGGCGCGGCGGGCGGCGTCGGCAACGCCGCCGTCCAGCTCGGACGGGCGTACGGCGCCGAGGTCACGGCCCTCGCCCGTGCAGCCAACCTCGACTTCGTCCGCGGGCTCGGCGCGCACAAGGCCGTCGACCACCGGGGCGTCCGCCCGGCGGAACTGGGCCGCTTCGACGTGGTCCTGGACACCGCGGGGACCGACCTGCGGACCTTCCGGCGCCTACTGAATCCTGGCGGGCGCATGGTCACCATCGCCTTCGACCTGGAACGGCCCGCGGCATCGCTCGGCTACCTCGCGGCCAGCGCGATCCACGGACGTGGCCGGGTGCGCTTCTTCAGCGGCAACCCCACGCAGGGGCACTTGGACGATCTCGCCCGTCATGTGGTCGAGGGCAAGCTGAGCCCCGCGGTGGACACGGTCTTCCCCCTGGAGGAGACCGCAGCGGCCCACTGGGCGCTGGAGGCGGGCGGCGTCCGGGGCAAGTACGTGGTCAGGGTCGCGTAGGACCCCCGTGGAGGTGCCGATCACAGCCACTCGTTGATGGCCGCTACGAGGGGTCCCCGTAGTACTCGCGAAAAACCGGGCGGATATGACCCTGGCCTGGTTTTTCGCAAGCGGTCCGCGGCCGGGCCCCCGGGGTTCGTGAGGGTCCGATGCGGCCTGTTATGCCTCTCGGAGAGGGCGGGTTTCGGCGCTCTACTGCCGAACAGTCCACGGGACCGAATCGGCAGAGGACGAGGATGGAGGCGTTTACCTCGGCTGGTGCCGCTGGGTGACCGGAAAGAGTTTGGGTTCTGTCAGGTCTGCGACCCAGTGCGGTGCGTTTCTACCGCACCCATACTAAGGAATAACCTCTGGGTTCCCGAGTGCCTCTCCAGGTCATTCGGCTCAGGACCAGGGCGTTTTCCATGTAGAGCACGTCGCTCCGGTGGTTGAGGAGATCTCGGAATCGGTGAGGCTTCTTCCTCGTCGCTGAGATTTTTGTAGCGGTGGTGAAGTCGAGGAGTCGCGTGCCGGGCCGGAGATCGGCGATGCGGATCTCCGGCCCGGCGTCTCCCCGCAGCACGCGGTCCCGAGGGGCTATCGGTCCTGCGGCCCCTGGATCACGTTGTTGTCACCGCCCCGGCCGTTTCCTCTGTTGCCGCCACGGCCGTTGCCCCTGTTGTCCCCACGGTCGCCGTCGTCGCCCCCCTCGTCGCTCCGCGGCGGACGCACGGGTGCGCAGCCCTGCCCGCAGCCGCCGAAGCGCGCGGCGTTGATCGGGGTGAAGGGCGTGGCCTTCACCCCCTTCAGCGCGGCCAGCATGGTGTCCTTCCAGATCGGCCCGGGGATGGTGGCCCCGAAGACCGAACCGTAGTACCTGCCGCCGATGGTGACGCCGTTGAGCTTGTGATTCTGCGAGCCGCGCGGGTCGCCGATGCTCACCGCGCCAGCCAGGTCGGGGGTGAACCCGGCGAACCAGGCGGTGGCCTGGTTGTCGGTGGTACCGGTCTTGCCCGCGGCGTCGCGGCCGGGCAGCCCGCCCACCGCCCGCATCGTGCCCTTGGTGAACACCCCGGCCAGGATGTGCGCCGTGGCGTCGGCGACCTCCGGATCCAGCGCCTGCCGGCACTTGGGCCGGTAGTCGGTCACCTTGCCGTTGCGGTCGACGATCTGGGTGATGGCCATCGGCGCGCAGTACTTCCCGCGCGCTCCGATCGCGGCGTAGGCGTTGGCCACGGTCACCGGGTCCATCTCGTTGATGCCGAGGGTGAAGGTCTCGTACTCCTGCAGCGGCAGCCCGTCGGCGCGCTTGATCCCCAGCGACTTGGCGGTCTGCACGGTGTCACACAGGCCGACCCGCTGCTCCAACTCCAGGAAGAAGGTGTTGACCGACCCCCAGGTGCCGGTCTGCAGCGTCTTGAAACCGGGATTGCCCTCATCGTTGGTGACGGTGTGCGTCGGGTCGCCGATGTTCTCGCCCTTGCAGTTCTTGAACGACGCATACCCCGGCGCACGGTAGCCGGCGCCGGCGGTGAGACCATCGTTGATCTTCATGCCCTTCTTCAGCGCCGTGATCAACGTGAACGTCTTGAACGTCGAGCCGGGCTGGAACCCCACCCCTCCGCCGTGCGCCGCGTCCGCCACGACGTTGTACGACATCTCGTTGCGGGCCTTGGAGGTGCCGTACTTCCGGCTGGCCGCCATCGCCTTGATCGCCCCGGTGCCCGGCTGGATCAGGGCCTGGGAGGCGACCGGGTTGTCGGAGGCGTACACCCACTTCTTGATGGCCCGCTCGGCCGCCGCCTGCATCCGGGGGTCCAGCGTCGTCTTGATCGTCAGACCGCCGCGGTTGAGGAAGCGGGTACGGGCCTTCTCGGTCTTGCCGAACGCCGGATTACGCAGGATCTCGCTGCGCACGTACATGCAGAAGTAGGGATACGGGCTGGCCGTGCACCCGCCGGGCAGCGGGGTGCCCTTGTAGCCCAGCTTCCGGGCTTTGGCCTGGTCGGCCTCCTGCTGGGAGATCTTGCCGAGCTCCGCCATCCGGTCCAGCACCACGTTGCGCCGCTCCAGCAGCCGCTGCCGGTTCTTCCTGCCGCCCTCGGGGTCGGTGTTGATCGGCAACTGCACCGCCGCGGCCAGTGTCGCCGCCTGCGCCAGGTCCAGCTCCGCGGCCGGCACCCCGAAGAACCGCTTGGCCGCGGCCTCGATACCGTTGGCTCCGGCCCCGAAATAGGCGATGTTCAGATACTTCTCCAGGATCTCGTCCTTGGTGTATTTCTCCTCCACCGCCATCGCGTAGCGCAGCTCGTTGAGCTTGCGCGCGTAGCTGGCCTCCAGCGCCTTCTCCTTCTCCTCCCGGGTGACGGCGGTGTTCAGCAGCACCTGCTTGACGTACTGCTGGGTGATGCTGGAGCCGCCCTGGGCCACCCCGCCCGAGGAGAGGTTCTTGGCGAAGGCCCGGATGGTGCCCTCGATGTCGATCGGGCCGTGCTCGTAGAAGCGGTAGTCCTCGATCGAGATGATCGCCGTCTTCATCACCTCGGAGACCCTGTCGAGCGGCACGACCTCGCGGTACTCCTCGTAGAACTGCGCGATCTGCCGACCCCGGGCGTCCAGCACCGTCGTCTTCTCCGCCAGCGGCGGCTCCTCCAGAGCCTCCGGTCTGAGGTTCAGCTGGTCCGACGCGGTGACGACCATCGCCCCCGCCCCACCCACGGCGGGCAGGGCGAGCCCCGCCACCAGCATCCCCCCGACGACCCCCATCACGGCCAGGCGCATGACGCCCGACCCGGCCGACACCCGGACCAGGGGACGACGCGCGCGTTTCCCCTCCTGCCCGGCGGGGTGGCCCTCCTCAGCCGGGTTCGACTCGCTGAAGATGTTCATTCGGCCACACCGGCGGCGGAATCCACGACGACCGCACGAACGTGGTCGCTCTTCGCGATGAGGCCGGCCGCCGACCGGCCCGCAAGCCGAGCCGGCCCGCCGGGCGACAGCCCGGCGGCGGGCAGAGGTGCGACGGGCGCGTCCATCAATCCCCTCCTACTACCATTAGGATATATCCTTAAGCCTATAGGCAAATTAAGACCGACGCGTACTTTTGCGACATTTGCCAGGAAGGGCGGGCAGCCCGCACGGCCCGAACCGAGTGACGGCGATCGCCATGCTCGCCCCGAAGGCGCCATTCAACCAAACGTTCACCTGGAGCAGCGAATCCTACAAGTATTAGGATTAGCCCTACAGCCCATAGGCAAGGGATGAATGATGCGCAAGGGACTCACCCGGCAGGCGACGATCGACGCTGCGATCGCCTACGCCGACCGGCACGGCCTCGACGCCCTGTCCATCAGCGCGTTGGCCCGCCATCTGGGCGTGGCCGCCCCCAGCCTGTACGTCCACCTGCCCGGTGGCCTGCGTGAGCTACGAGCCGCGCTCTGCGCCAGGGGACACCTCGACATCGCCGAACGCTGCCGCCGCGCCGCCACCGGCCGCTCCGGAGCCGACGCCCTGCGTGCCCTGGCCCACGCCCAGCGTGACTACGCCCGCGACCACCCCGCCCTCTACGCGGCCACCGGTCTCGCCATCGACGGCCACGGCGGCGACGAGGTCCGCCGTGCCGCCGACGAGGCGGCGGCGGTCGCCGCCGACGTCCTGGCCACCGGTGCGTTCGCCGAGTCCTCCCGCGTACACGCCGCCCGGGGGATCCGCAGCGCCGTCCAGGGTTTCTGCGCGCTGGAGGCGGCCGGGATGTTCGCGTTGGACGTCTCCGTCGACGAGAGCTTCTCCTGGCTCGTCGAGGCGCTTGTGTCCGGGGCCATGAGCCCGGTGGAGGCCGGCACCGCGGACCGTTCGTGAACCCCCGCGCGACCGGGCCACCGCCGCCTCGGGTGAGGCGGCGCCTCACCCGGTCCGCCGCTCCACCCAAGGCGCTCCATCCCACCCGGGCCATCGCGACCTCGCCCGGCCCGGCGCAACCGGCGACCGGTCGACGGCGAAGACGGACGCGAGGTCAGAGACGGCGGCGCATCACGACGCGCGGAGCGAGCTCGATGCCCAGCTCCCGCTCGTGGCGGACCAGTTCGGCCATCTCCGGCCCCCACTCGGCGGGAGTGAGAACGGTGAAACCGCGCTCGGCGTACCAGGGCCCGTTCCAGAGCACGTCGCGGAAGGTGGTCAGCGTCACGGCCGCCGAGCCGACCGCCGCCGCGTGGTCGCAGACGGCCTCCAGCAGGCGCCCGCCGACCCCCCGTCGCCCGTGCCCGGGGTGGACGGCGAGCTGGTCGAGGTGGACCTGCCCGTCGACCCGGCCGAGCAGGGCGAACCCGACCGGCGGAACCCCCGCGACGAGAACACGCGACGGATCGTCGACTTCCTCGATCATCGTCGTGCCCGCGGGGAAGACGATGCCCACCTGGGCGAAGACCCCGTCGGCCGCGGTCTCCACCGCCGCCAGCCCGGCCAGTTCCTCCGCCTCCGCCCAGCGGACCCCGGTAGTCGTCATGGGACCGGACGATACAGCAGCGACCTGCCCGACTCATCCGAGTCATCCGAATGCAGCCGTGGACGCTAGAGGTCGAGAAGGTGCTCCAGGCCGACGGTCAGACCAGGCAGCTCACGGACACGGCGCACACCCAGCAGCACGCCGGGCGTGAACGACGAGCGGTTCATGGTGTCGTGGCGGATGGTGAGGATCTCACCGTCCCCGCCCAGCAGGACCTCCTGGTGGGCGATGAGCCCGGCCAGGCGTACCGCGTGCACGTGGACCCCCTCGACCTCGGCGCCGCGGGCCCCGTCGAGCTGGGAGCTGGTCGCGTCGGGCATCGGCGCGGAGCCCGCCTTGCGTCGCGCCTCGGCGATCAGCTCGGCCGTACGCCGTGCGGTGCCGGAAGGCGCGTCGGCCTTGTTGGGATGGTGCAGCTCGACGATCTCGACCGACTCGAAGTAGCGGGCGGCCTGCTGGGCGAAGTGCATCATGAGCACGGCGGCGATGCCGAAGTTCGGGGCGATCAGCGCGTTCACCCCGGGGTTCGCGTCCAGCCAGCCCCGGACCGACGCCAGGCGCGCGGCGTCGAAGCCCGTGGTGCCGACCACCGGGTGCACACCGTGGGAGATGCACCATTCGAGGTTGCCCATGACGACGTCGGGGTGGGTGAAGTCGACCACCACCTCGGCGCCTTCCAGCCGCTCGATCGGGTCGTCCTTGTCGACGGCCGCGACCAGATCCAGGTCACCGGCCGCTTCGACGGCCTTGCACACTTCGATACCGACACGCCCTCGGGCGCCGAGAACTCCAACCCTGATCACGGGCCCAGGGTATACCGTCCGTCGTGGCCGGGCCGTGCCGGACCGCCCGGCTCGCCCCCGGGCGAGGCTTCCGCCCTTCCGCCCGGGGGAGCGGGCACGGCCGGGACCCGGCCGTGCGCCGCTAAGCCAGGAACGTGGTGAAGTCCCGGTCTTCGTAGGGGCCGATGACCGCCAGGGACATCGGGCGCCGGAGGACGTCGCGGGCGACCTCGGAGATCTCCTCCGGGGTCACCGCGTCGATCCTGGCCAGGATGTCGTCGACCGAGAGCAGCTCGTCGAAGACCAGCTCACCCTTGCCGATCCGCGACATCCGGGAGCCGGTGTCCTCCAGGCCCAGCACCAGGCCGCCGCGCATCTGGCCCTTGCCCCGGACGATCTCCTCCTCGGTGATGCCGTCGGCGACCACCCGGAGCAGCTCCTCGCGGCAGATCTTCAGCACATCGTCGATCTTCGACGGCAGGCAGCCGACGTAGATCCCGAACTGGCCGGTGTCGGCGTGCGCGGAGGTGAAGGAGTAGGCCGAGTAGGCCAGGCCCCGCTTCTCCCTGATCTCCTGGAACAGCCGGGAGGACATACCGCCGCCGAGCGCCGCGTTGAGCACGCCGAGCGCGAACCGGCGCTCGTCGGTGCGGGTCAGCGCGGTGGTGCCGAGGACCAGGTTGGCCTGTTCGGTCGGCCGGTGCAGCACCCGCGCGCCGGAGCGGGCCGGAACGCCCGGCCCGGACAGGCGCGGAGGCAACGGGGCGGCGTCGCCGCCCAACGCCCCGGCCCGCTCGTACGCCTCGGTCACCATGGCCACGACCTGCTCGTGGGTGACGTTGCCCGCCACCGACACCACCGTGTGGGTGGGCAGGTAGTAGCGCCGGTAGTACTCGGCGATCCGGTCGCGGGTGATCGCGGTGATCGACTCGACCGTGCCGAGGATCGGCCGGCCGATGGGGGTGTCGCCGTACAGTTCGGCGGAGAACTGCTCGTGCACCACGTCCGAGGGATCGTCGTCGTGCATGGCGATCTCCTCCAGGATCACGCCACGCTCCGCCTCGACGTCGTCGGGGTCGATGACGGAGGAGGTCACCACGTCGGCGAGCACGTCGATCGCCACTCGCAGGTCCTCGTCGAGGACCCGCGCGTAGTAACAGGTGTACTCCTTGGCGGTGAAAGCGTTGATCTCACCGCCGATACCCTCGACGGCCGCGGAGATCTCCAGCGCGTCCCGTGTGGGCGTGCCCTTGAACAGCAGGTGCTCCAGGAAGTGGGAGGCCCCCATGTGCTCGGGGGCCTCGTCCCTGGAACCGATGCCGACCCACATGCCGACCGCGACGGAACGCACGGTCGGCATGGACTCGGTCACCACCCGGAGCCCACCGGGGAGGACGGTGCGCCGCACCACCCCGGCGCCGTCCTTGCCGGGATGCAGAGTGGTGGTGATCACGAGTTGCGGTCTTCCCCTCCACGGCTGCGAACGCGGGTGCGGCGGGGCCGCTCCTCGCGGGGACGCTCCTCGGCGGGGGCCTCGGGCTGCTCCTCCGCGTCGCCGGCCTCGGCCTTGGCCGCGGCCTCCTTCTCGACGACCTCGACGGGCACCAGGGAGAGCTTGCCCCGCGAGTCGATCTCGGCGATCTCGACCTGGATCTTCTCCCCGACGTTCATGACGTCCTCGACGTTCTCGATGCGCTTGCCGCCGTGCAGCTTGCGGATCTGGGAGACGTGCAGCAGACCGTCCTTGCCCGGCATGAGGGAGATGAAGGCACCGAAGGCGGCGATCTTGACGACCGTGCCCAGGTAGCGCTCGCCGACCTCCGGCATGTGCGGGTTCGCGATGGCGTTGATCGCCGACCTGGCCGCCTCGGCGGACGGGCCGTCGGTGGCACCGATGTAGATGGTGCCGTCGTCCTCGAGGGTGATCTCGGCGCCGGTGTCGTCCTGGATCTGGTTGATCATCTTGCCCTTCGGGCCGATGACCTCACCGATCTTGTCAACCGGGATCTTGATCGTGATGATGCGCGGAGCCGTCGCGTTCATCTCCGCCGGGGAGTCGATGGCCTCCTGCATCACGTCGATGATGGCCAGCCGGGCACCCTTGGCCTGCTTCAGCGCGGCGGCCAGCACGGAGGCGGGGATGCCGTCGAGCTTGGTGTCGAGCTGGAGCGCGGTGATGACGTCCTTGGTGCCGGCGACCTTGAAGTCCATGTCGCCCATGGCGTCCTCGGCACCGAGGATGTCGGTCAGCGTGACGTACTGGTCGCCCTCGTTGATCAGACCCATCGCGATGCCGGCCACGATGCCCTTCAGCGGGACACCGGCGTCCAGCAGCGACATCGTCGAGGCGCAGACCGACCCCATGGAGGTCGAGCCGTTGGAACCGAGCGCCTCGGAGACCTGGCGGATCGCGTAGGGGAACTCCTCGCGGCTGGGCAGGACCGGGATGAGCGCCCGCTCGGCCAGCGCGCCGTGACCGATCTCGCGGCGCTTGGGCGAGCCCACCCGGCCGGTCTCACCGGTGGAGTACGGCGGGAAGTTGTAGTTGTGCATGTAGCGCTTGGTGCGCTCGGGGTTGAGCGTGTCGATCATCTGCTCCATGCGGAGCATGTTCAGCGTGGTGATGCCCAGGATCTGGGTCTCGCCGCGCTCGAACAGGGCGGAGCCGTGCACCCGGGGCACGACGTGGACCTCGGCGTTCAGCTGCCGGATGTCCTTGACGCCGCGGCCGTCGATGCGGACGCCCTCGGCGATGACGCGCTCGCGCATGAGCTTCTTGGTCAGCGACCGGAACGCCGGGCCGACCTCCTTCTCGCGTCCCTCGAAGTCGGGGGCGACCTTCTCGACGACCAGCGCCTTGATCCGGTCGAGCTCGGCCTCGCGCTCCTGCTTGCCGGCGATGGTCAGCGCGGCGGCGAGCTCGCTCTTGACCGCGTTGGTGACGGCGTCCAGGACGTCGTCCTGGTAGTCGAGGAAGACCGGGTACTCGGCGGTCTCCTTGGCGGCGACCTTGGCGATCTTGGACTGCGCGTCGCACAGCACCTTGATGAACGGCTTGGCCGCCTCCAGGCCCTGGCCCACGGTCTCCTCGGTGGGCGCCACGGCGCCTTCCGCGACGAGCTTGAGCGTGTCACGGGTGGACTCCGCCTCGACCATCATGATCGCGACGTCGCCGTCGTCCAGCACGCGGCCGGCCACCACCATGTCGAAGGTGGCCCTGGCCAGCTCGGCGTGGGTCGGGAAGGCGACCCACTGACCCTCGATCAGCGCGACGCGCACGCCGCCGATCGGGCCGGAGAAGGGCAGCCCGGCCAGCTGGGTGGACAGGGACGCGGCGTTGATGGCGACCACGTCGTACAGGTGCTCGGGATGGAGCGCCATGACGGTGGCGACGACCTGGACCTCGTTGCGCAGACCCTTGACGAACGACGGGCGCAGCGGCCGGTCGATCAGGCGGCAGGTGAGGATGGCGTCCTCGGAGGGACGGCCCTCACGCCGGAAGAAGGAGCCGGGGATGCGGCCCGCGGCGTACATCCGCTCCTCGACGTCGACCGTGAGCGGGAAGAAGTCGAGGTTCTCCTTGGGAGACTTGGACGCGGTGGTCGCGGACAGGACCATCGTGTCGTCGTCGAGGTAGACGACGGCGGAACCCGCCGCCTGACGCGCGAGACGACCGGTCTCGAACCGGACGGTACGCGTGCCGAATGAGCCGTTGTCGATGACGGCTTCGCTGCTGTGGACACCCTCCACGGGGGACCTCCTTGTACTTCGGTCGCCCGCGTCCGCCCAGACGCACCGTGCGCACCTGGGTCGTCCTTGTCGCCGGCTCCCCGTGGTGCAGCGCCGGTCTTCGATTGAAGCGCCCGGTTCCGTATGGCTTACGCCATGATGACCGGGGGCCACTACCGAGGACCGGCCCTCTGACGCCGTGGGGCGCGCTTGCTCGTGGACGCGGGGCACTTTCTCGGCTATTCAGTTTGCCCATCGGACGGGCTTTCACACGGCGCGACGCGCCGAAACCCGACCATATGAGAGAAGGGAGCGGCGCGAACGCCGCTCCCCCACAATCTATCGGCGCAGGCCGAGCCGCTCGATGAGCGAACGGTAGCGCTCGATGTCCTTGTTCTGCAGGTACTTCAGCAGCCGGCGACGGCGGCCGACGAGAAGCAGCAGGCCACGGCGGCTGTGGTGGTCGTGCTTGTGCAGCTTCAGGTGCTCGGTGAGCTCGCTGATGCGCTTGCTCAGCAGCGCGACCTGCACCTCGGGGGAACCGGTGTCGGTCTCACCCTTGGCGTACTCACCGATGATCTGCTTCTTTGCGGCGGTGTCGAGCGACACATCTCTCCTTGGACTTCTACGGGCACGCGTGATTTCCAGAGCCCGAGCGACCATGCGTGCCTACAGTCGCCGTGGCGAGATCCGCACCCGGGGATCACAGGACCACCGGCCACAGAGCTGACATGCCAGGCTACCACCGGCGCTCACCCGTCCGCACATCGCGCGGCAGCGCCGCGGAACCTCAGGGCCCCGCGGTGCACCGGCCGATGGATCAGGCCGTCAGCCGCCGGACCTGCTCGACGTCCGCGTGGATCTGCGCGACCAGCGCCTCGATCGAGTCGAACCTGGTGTTGCCACGGAGGCGGGGGCCGAAATCGACGGCCACGTGGGCGCCGTAGAGATCGAGGTCGTCACGGTCGAGGGCGTACGCCTCCACGGTGCGGGGCACGCCCTCGAAGGTCGGGTTGGTGCCGACCGAGATCGCCGCGGGCCAGCGCTCGCCACCGTAGGCGGCCGGCAGGTTGCCGGTCGGCACGCCCTGCAGCCAGCCCGCGTAGACACCGTCGGCGGGGATCGCGGTGAACTCCGGAGACTCCAGGTTCGCCGTCGGGAAGCCGAGCTGCCGCCCACGCTGGTAACCGCGGACCACCACGCCCTCCACCCGGTGCGGGCGGCCGAGCGTCGCGGTGACCGCCTCCATGTCACCGGCGGCGATCTGCTCGCGGATGAGAGTGGAGGAGATCGTCTCCCCGTCGGTGACCAGCGGGACCGCCTCCGCCACGAAGTCGTACTTCTCACCGAGTGTGCGCAGCGTCTCCACGTCGCCGGCGGCCTTGTGGCCGAAGCGGAAGTTCTCCCCCACCACCACCCCGGCGGCGTGCAGCCGGTCGACGAGCACGGTCTGCACGAACTCGTCCGGGGTCATCCAGGAGAACTCCAGCGTGAAGGGGAGCACGCACACCGCGTCGACGCCGAGCGCGGCGAGCAGCTCGGTCCGGTGCCGGGCCGTCGTCAGCCGGGGCGGGTGCGTGCCGGGCCGTACGACCTCCTCCGGGTGAGGGTCGAAGGTCACCACCACCGAGGGCACCCCGAGATCCGCGGCCATGTTCACGGCACGGGCCACCATCTGCTGGTGACCGCGGTGAACACCGTCGAAGACGCCGATCGTGACGACGGACCTGCCCCAGTCTTCGGGCACGTCGTCCAATCCGTGCCAGCCTCGCACCGCAGCCTCTTCCCCTCGTAGTGGATCGACCCCTAAAGCCTGCCATGCTCGGTGGCCCTACCCCGAATCGGGGAGCCCCTTCGGCGGCGTCACATCCGCCGACCTGGGGAAACGACGCGCGCGGCCGGATCAGGAGGGTGCGAAGACGGCCAGTGACCTGGCGCTCCTGCCCTGCTCCTCCATGAGGGCGAGCAACGTGCCGTCCGGCCCGAACACGCCCACCGGGCCGTTCAGGCCCAGCGCGGGCAGCCGGCCGCCGTGCGCGACGGTGTCCGCCTCCTCGGCGGTCACGTCGCGGCGTGGGAAGGCCGCGGCGACCGCGTCGGCCATCGGGAGGATCGCGCAGTCCGCGGCGAGCTGCTCCAGGGTGCGCGCGCCGGACAGGTCGTAGGGGCCCACCCGGGTGCGGCGCAGGGCCGTCAGGTGACCTCCGACGCCCAGGCCGGTGCCCAGGTCGCGGGCGAGCGAACGGATGTAGGTGCCGCTGGAGCAGCGGACCGAGGCGTCCACGTCGACGACGTCGCCGTGCCGGCGCACGTCCGTGACCTCGAAGGCCCACACCGTCACCGGCCGCGCCTGGAGCTCGACCTCCTCCCCCGCCCTGGCCCGTTTGTAGGCCCGCTCACCGTTGATCTTGATGGCGCTGATCTGCGGCGGGATCTGCATGATCGCCCCGGTCAGGGCCGCGACGCCCTTGGCCACGTCCTCGTCGCAGACACCGGCGGCCGACGCCGACGCGACGAGCTCGCCCTCGGCGTCGTCGGTGTTGGTGGACTCGCCGAGCCGGATCGTGGCGTCGTAACCCTTCTCGGTGAGCGCCAGGTGGCCCAGCAGCCGGGTGGCCTTCTCCACCCCGACCACCAGCACACCGGTGGCCATGGGGTCCAGGGTGCCCGCGTGCCCGACCCGGCGGGTGCCCGCGATGCCGCGGAGCTTGGCGACGACGTCGTGCGAGGTCCACCCCGCGGGCTTGTCGACGATGATCAGGCCGCTGGGCGGCGGGGTGCGCTTGGCGCGAGCCGTACTCAATTCGGGGTCCTTCCGCGGGAGCGCTCGAAGGTCTACAGAAGTGCCCGGAGACTCGCGATCGTCTCCTCCAGGGGCAGACGGGAGGTGAAACCCGCGGCCTTGGCGTGGCCGCCGCCGCCCAGCACGGCGCAGACGCGCGAGACGTCCACCCCGCCCTTGGAGCGGGTGGATACCTGCCAGAGCCCGTCGTCGTCCTCCTTGAGGACGGCGGTGACGTCCGCCTCGTCGGTACGCCGGACCACGTCGATGATCCCCTCGATCTCGTCGTAGGGCAGCCCGTGCGCGGCCCGGTCGGCCCGGGTGACGTACGTCCAGACCAGTCCGCCGCCCACCTCCGGCTCCAGCCGCACCCTGCCGAGGACGGCGCCGAGCACCTTGAGGTAACCGAACGGGGACCGGTCCCAGAGCTCGCGGGCGATCTCCTCGGGGTTGAGCCCGGTGGCCACCAGCCGGGCGGCCATGGCGTGCGCCTGCGGGGTGGTCGAGGAGTGCTTGAACGAGCCGGTGTCGGTGACGAGACCGACGTAGAGACAGGTCGCGATGGCCTTGTCGACCGGCAGACCGAGCCGGTCGATCAGCTCCTCGGCGAGCACGGCGGTGGCCGCCGCCCCCGGGTCGACCAGGTTGACCGTGCCGAACCCGGTGTTGGACGGGTGGTGGTCCACCACGATCAGCTCACGCGCCTTGTACGTGGTGTCGGTGAGCGTGCCGAGGCGCTCCACGGTCGGCACATCGAAGGTGACCATGACCTCCGGGGCCGCGGGATAGTCGGCGGGCTCGGCCAGCAACTCCTGGCCGGGCAGGAAACGCAGCAGCCGGGGCACCCGGAAGCGACGCTCTCCGAAGGAGACCGCGACCCGCTTGCCCGCCGCGCGCAGCGCGAGCCCGACCGCGAGCGCCGAACCGAGCGCGTCGCCGTCGGGCGAGACGTGGCAGGCGAGTGCGATCTCGTCGGCGGACGAGATGAGCTCGACGGCCCTGTCCCAGTCGCGTGCGGAGACCGGGCCGCCGTTACGCGGGTCGGACGTCACGTCGCCGGGTATCCCGCTCGTTCCGAAGGTTCGTCCTCGTCGTCCCCGGCCTCGCCGCGATCCTCCGGCTTGCGGTACGGGTCGGCGTCACCGGCGTGCCGCGCGCTCTCGGCACGCTTGGCGATCTCGGCGTCCCTCGCCCTGGCCTCGGCGAACAGGTCGTTGAGGTGACGGGCGCTCTCGGGGATCGGGTCGTGGGTGAACGTCAGCGTCGGGGTGTGGCGCAGACCGGTCTGCCGGCCCACCTCCGAGCGGATGAGCCCCTTGGCGCTCTCCAGCGCGGCGGCGGAATCGGCCCGCTCGGCCTCGGAGCCGAACACGGTGTAGAACACCGTGGCGTCGCTCAGGTCGTTGGTGATCCGCGCGTCCGTGACGGTCACGAACCCGAGCCTGGGATCCTTGATCCGGCGTTCCAGCATCTCGGCCACGACCTGGCGGATCCGGTCGGCGATCTTGCGTGCGCGTGCGGCGTCCATCTTGGCTCCCCCCTTCTCACGGGCACGGCCGGGCGCTGCGGCGTGCTTGCGCGTCCGGCCGTTCCCGAATCTAGTCCTCGTCGTTGTAGAGCCGCTGCCTGGCCGACAGCAGCTCGATCTCCGGGTGGAAGGCGACCAGGCGTTCGCAGTCGTCCATCACCTCGCCGCAGTTGGCGGCGGTGGCCGAGACGACCGCGATCCCGATCTCAGCGCGACGGTGCAGGTCGAGGTGGCCGGTCTCGGCGACGGCCACGGCCGGGAACCTCCGCTGCACCTCGGCGACTATGGGCCGCACCACCGAGCGTTTCTGCTTCAGCGAACGGACGTCGCCGAGCAGGATGTCCAATGTCAGAGCACCTACATACATGGTGGGTCACTCGCCACGGGTGTCACCGTGCCACGGGAGGGTGCGGGGCCGCCCGCCGGTCGCGTCCCACCCGCCAGGGGTGGGACGCGATCGGCGGAACGGGCCACCGCGTTCGCCGGGGGCATCAGACGCGCGGCTTCTCCCGCATCTCGAAGGTCTCGATGACGTCATCGATCTTGATGTCGTTGTAACCGACACCGATACCGCACTCGAAGCCCTCCCGGACCTCGGTCGCGTCGTCCTTGAAACGGCGCAGCGAGGACACGGTGAGGTTGTCGGAGATGACGACGCCGCCGCGGATGAGACGGGCCTTGCTGTTGCGGACGATCGTGCCCGAGCGGACCAGCGCACCGGCGATGTTGCCGATCTTCGGCACCTTGAAGACCTCGCGGACTTCGGCGGTGCCCATCTGGACCTCTTCGAACTCCGGCTTGAGCATGCCCTTGAGGGCCGCCTCGATCTCCTCGATCGCCTGGTAGATGACCGAGTAGTAGCGGATGTCGACGCCCTCGCGCTCGGCCAGGTCGCGCGCCCGGACCTCGGGACGCACGTTGAAGCCGATGATGACGGCGTTGTCGTCGGCGACCGCCAGGTTGACGTCGTACTCGGTGATCGCACCGACGGCGCGGTGGAGCACCCGCAGGCGCACCTCGTCACCGACGTCGATCTTGAGCAGCGCGTCCTCCAGAGCCTCGACCGAGCCGGAGACGTCACCCTTGATGATGAGCTTGAGCTCGTCGACCTGGCCCTTCTCCATCTCGCTGAAGAGCTCTTCGAGGGTGCGCCGGCGGCCGGACTTGGCCATGTCGGCGATGCGCTTGCGGGCCGCCCGCTGCTGGGCGATCTGACGCGCCATCCGGTCGTCGGTGACCACGATGAAGTTGTCACCGGCACCGGGCACCGCGGTCAGACCGAGGACCAGCACCGGACGCGACGGGTCGGCTTCCTCGATCGAGTCGCCGTTGTCGTCCAGCATCGCCCGGACGCGGCCGAAGGCCTCGCCACAGACGATGGAGTCGCCGACGCGGAGCGTGCCGCGCTGGACCAGCACGGTCGCCACCGGGCCGCGGCCCTTGTCGAGGTGGGCCTCGATGGCGACGCCCTGGGCGTCCATCGTCGGGTTCGCCCGCAGGTCGAGCTCGGCGTCCGCGGTGAGCAGGATGGCCTCGAGCAGGCTGTCGATGCCGGTGCCGTTCTTCGCGGAGATGTCGACGAACATCGTGGTGCCGCCGTACTCCTCGGCGACCAGGCCGTACTCGGTCAGCTGGGCCCGGACCTTGCTCGGGTCGGCGCCCTCCTTGTCGACCTTGTTGACCGCGACCACGATCGGCACGTCGGCCGCCTGGGCGTGGTTCAGCGCCTCGATCGTCTGCGGCTTCACGCCGTCGTCCGCCGCGACCACCAGGATGGCGATGTCGGTCACCTTGGCACCGCGGGCACGCATGGCGGTGAACGCCTCGTGACCCGGGGTGTCGATGAAGGTGATCCGGCGCTCCTCGCCCTCGTGGTCGGTGGCGATCTGGTAGGCACCGATGTGCTGGGTGATGCCACCGGCCTCGCGGGCCACCACGTTGGTCTGACGGATGGCGTCGAGCAGCTTGGTCTTACCGTGGTCGACGTGACCCATGACGGTCACCACCGGCGGCCGCGCGACCAGGTCGCCCTCGTCGCCCTCGTCCTCACCGAACTCGATGTCGAAGGACTCCAGGAGCTCGCGGTCCTCCTCCTCGGGGCTGACCACGAGGAGGTTGTAGTCGAGCTCGGCGGCCAGGAGCTGGAGGGTCTCCTCGTTGACCGACTGGGTGGCGGTCACCATCTCGCCCAGGTGCAGCATGACCTGCACCAGGGACGCCGGGTTCGCGCCGATCTTGTCGGCGAAGTCGGACAGCGAGGCGCCGCGCGACAGGCGGATCGTCTGGCCGTTGCCGCGGGGAACCTGCACGCCGCCGATCGACGGCGCCTGCATGTTGTCGAACTCCTGGCGCCGCTGGCGCTTGGACTTGCGACCACGGGTCGGCCGCCCGCCGGGACGGCCGAAGGCACCCGCGGTGCCGCCGCCGCGGCCACGTCCGCCGCCGCCGCCGGGACGACCGGCGAAACCGCCGCCGCCGCCACCGGGAGCGCCGGTGCCGGTGCCGGGACGACCGGCACCGCCGCCGCCACCCGGACGGCCGGCGAAACCGCCGCCGCCGGGACGACCGGCACCGCCGCCGGGACGACCCGCGCCGCCACCGGGACGACCCGCGCCGCCACCAGGACGCGGACCGCCGCCACCGGGAGCGGAGGGACGGCCCTGCGGCATCATCATCGGGCTGGGACGCGGGCCACCGGGACGGGGACCGCCGGGACCGCCGGGACCGCCACCGGGACGCGGGCCGCCCGAAGGCGGGCCGGGACGCGGACCGGCGGCGCCGGGCGCGCCGGAGCGACCGGCCGGCGGACGGGGACCGGCGCTGTCACGACCCTGGTCGCGGCCGGGACGGTCTTCCCGGGGGCCGGGACGCGGACCGCGGTCGCCACGGTCGCCGGGGCCGCCGTCGCGGCCGGGACCGCCCGGACGCGGCGGACGGGACTGGCCCATGCCGCTGGCGTTCGACGAGAACGGGTTGTTGCCGGGACGCGGGCCACGGGGGCCGGGACGCGGACCGGGCTTGGGAGCACCCGCACCGGGGGCACCCGCGCCGGGACGCTGGCCCGAGGGGGCTCCGGCGCCGCCGGCCGGACGCGCGTCGGGACGCGGGGCCGGGCCGGGACGCGGACCGGGCCTGGGGCCCGGCTTGGGACCGGCGGCCGGGCGGCCGGCGTCGGTGCGAGGAGCCTCGAACCTGGGCGGCTGGACCGGCGAGGGCTGCCGCGGCGGCTGAGGCTGCGGCGGCTGCTGGGGCTGCGGCGGCTGGGCCGCGGCCGGCGGGGCCTGCGGCGCAGGCGCTGCGGGACGCGCCGGGACGGGACCCGGACGCGGGCCGGGCCTGGGGCCCGGTTTGGGGATGGAGGTCGGCGTCGAAGCGCCGTTGCCTGCTTGGCCTTCCGGCCGAGGGGCCGCCTGCGGCGGCCTGGGGCCTCTGCCCCTGTCGGACGAACCCTTGGTGGGGCCGCCCAAAGCTTCCGTGAGCCTGCGGACCACCGGCGCTTCGATAGTCGAGGACGCCGAACGCACGAACTCGCCCATCTCCTGGAGCTTGGCCATGACGACCTTGCTCTCCACACCGAACTCCTTGGCGAGCTCGTATACCCGGACCTTCGCCACTGCACTCCCTTGTCTCGGCCCGGGAGGCGGTGCCACCGGACCGTCGTTACGTTGACGTACTCATCGCCGCATGCTCATCAGGCGCTCATAGCTATCTGACCAGCCCATCAATTCGGCGTCCTACATGACAGTCGGTAACCACTTCACCCGATCCTTTCGGCCGATAGCCCTTCCAGATGACCCCGCACGAGCGACAGGTCGAGCGGTCCCGCGACGCGGAAAGCGCGCGGAAACGCCCGGCGACGCTCTGCGAGGTGGAGACAGCTCAGGGTGGGATGCAGTGAAGCACCACGCCCCTGGAGCCGTCGCCGCAGGTCGGGGACGATAACGCCCTCGACCATCACCAGACGGAGCAGCTCGGAGGAAACCGTGCGAACCCGGCACCCCACGCAGGTTCTTTGTGGGGCAGCCTGGCCACCATATTCCAGCTTACCGCGTGGGCGCATCTACGGAACCGGTCGCATCCCCCGGTTGGGTGTCCGGACGGATGTCGATGCGCCAACCGGTGAGGCGAGCGGCCAGCCGGGCGTTCTGCCCCTCCTTGCCGATGGCCAGGGAGAGCTGGTAGTCCGGCACGGTCACGCGCGCGGCGCGGCCTTCGTAGTCGATCACCTCTACGTGGGAAACGCGCGCGGGCGACAGGGCATTCCCCACGAACTCCGCGGGATTCTCCGACCAGTCGATGATGTCGATCTTCTCACCGTGCAGCTCGTTCATCACGTTGCGCACCCGCGAGCCCATCGGGCCGATGCAGGCACCCTTGGCGTTCACGCCGGGCCGGCGCGAGCGGACCGCGAGCTTGGTGCGGTGACCGGCCTCGCGGGCGACCGCGGCGATCTCGACGGTGCCGTCGGCGATCTCCGGGACCTCCAGCGCGAACAGCTTCTTGACCAGCCCGGGGTGGGTGCGCGACAGGGTCACCGAGGGACCCTTGTGCCCCTTCTTGACCTGGACCACGTAACAGCGGATGCGGTCGCCGTGGACGTACTCCTCCCCGGGGACCTGCTCACTGTGCGGCAGCACGGCCTCGATCTTGCCCAGGTCGACCAGGACCACCCGGGGGTCCTTGCCCTGCTGGATGACGCCCGCCACCAGCTCGCCCTCGCGGCTGGCGAACTCGCCGAAGTTGATCTCGTCCTCGGCGTCGCGGAGCTGCTGCAGGATGACCTGCTTGGCGGTGGTCGCGGCGATGCGGCTGAAGTTGCCCGGGGTGTCGTCGAACTCCCTGAGCACCTCCCCGCTCTCGGCGTCGATCTCGGCGGCGAAGATGGTCACGTGCCCGGAGGTGCGGTCGAGCTCGGCCCGCGCCTTGGGCGCCGCACCCTCACTCCGGAAGTACGCGATCAGCAGTGCGTCCTCGATCGCCTTGACGACCAGGTCGAAGGAGATGTCCTTCTCCCGCTCCAGGCTACGCAGGACGCTCATGTCGATGTCCACAAGGCTCCCCCTTAGCCCTCGTCGCCGTCTTCGCCGTCGTCTTCGGCGTCATCGAACCGGCGGAACTCCACCTGCACCCGTCCTCGGGTCAGGTCCTGATATTCGATACGGCGCCGCGTGCCGTCGACGTCCAGCTCCACGCCCGCGTCGTCGGTGGCGGCGATCCGTCCCTCCACTGTCGTGCCGTCCCGTAGGTCGGCCTTGACCAGCCTCCGCACTGCGCGGCGCCAGTGGCGCGGCTCGGTGAGCGGCCGGTCGACCCCGGGGGAGGAGACCTCCAGCACGTACGGGGCGTTGCCCATGGCGTCGTCGGCGTCCAGTCTGGCGGACACGGCGTGGCTGACCTGGGCGACGTCGTCCAGGCTCACCCCGCCGTCACGGTCGACGACGACGCGCAGCAGGCGCCGCTTACCCGCGGGGGTGACCGTGACGTCCTCCAAGTCGAGCCCTTCGGCTCCGACGACGGGTTCCAGAAGCTTCATCAGGCGGTCGCGGGATGTGGCGTTGCCCATGCCGGCCTCCCATTGTCACGATCTCAGCCGGGCGGACCTCGCCCAAGCGGATAACCAGCCTATCCACACCAGGGCGTAGAAACGGCGCCACTCGGTGTGGCGACGCCGCCCGAGAAGCGTGGTGAGTGCGATTATGCCAACCCCGTACGATGCTAGATGCGCCAGCTGCCCGACACATGACCGGAGGTCGTCCGTGCGTTCCGTCTCCCGGCGTGCCCTGTTGCGGGGCGGCGCACTCGGGGTGACCACCGTGACGCTGGCGGGGTGCGCCGAGGAGAAGCCGGTGCGCCTCGCCGCCAAGCCGCCCGACCCGGAGACCCTCCTCGTCAGGGAGCTGATCGCGGCCAAGGAGCGGACCGTCGCCCTGTACGCCTCGGCCGGCTCCGACCGCCTCACACCCTTCAGGCAGCGGCACGAGGCCCACCTGGCCGAGCTCCGCCGCCGCCTGCCGCCGGACGCCGCGACCGCCCCCGCACCCTCCGGGGCCGCGCCGGCCTCCGCGGTGCCCACCCCGTCACCGTCCCGGAACCGCAGGCCGACGGTGCGCACCCTGCGGGACCTGGAGCGTAAGGCCGCGGCGCTGCGCCCGCGCCAGCTGGCTGGGGTCTCCCCCGCGCTGGCCCAGCTGATCGCCTCCATCGGCGCCTGTGAGGCCGCGCACGCGCTGGCCCTGTCGAGGTCGCTGTGAGCGCCGCCGGCGGGCTCGACACGGCTCTGGCCGCCGAGCACGCGGCCGTCTACGCGTACGGGGTGATCGCGGCCAGGACCACGGGCCGGTTGCGTGTCACGGCGACGGCCGCGTTCAACGCCCACCGCGCCCGCCGCGACCGGCTCCGCGAGATGATCATCGCTGCGGGCGGCACACCCGCCGAACCGACGGCGGTCTACCGGCTGCCGGTCACGCCGACGGGCGAGACCCAGGCGGTCGAGCTGGCCGTGCTGGTCGAGCGCGGGGTGACCGCCGCCTACCTGGAGCTGACGGCCTCCGCGGACGCCGCCGTGCGCGAGCTGGCCGCGCTGGCCATGCAGGAGTGCGTCGTCCGCGCGTACGAGCTGCGGCCGGAGATCGACGCCTTCCCCGGCATGCCCCGGGCGGCGCCCACGCCGACGCCCGCCCCCACGCCGACGTCTGCGACCACCCCGTCCTGACTCCCGCGCCGGTGCCTCCGGCGACCGCCCCGGCCCGGCGCCGTGCCCGCGTCCTCGGCGCCCACCCCGTCCCGGCGTCCTCCCCGGGCCGTGGGAGGGGTTTCCGCGCCGGCCGGGCTCGATCCGGAACCATTCCCTCACGGCGTTCGTTTTCATGACACGTCGAGTTTTCGGGAGAAGAACATGGGCTGGGGATACCGGAAGTCAATAAAGATCGGCCCCTTCCGCATCGACCTGTCTCCGCGAGGAGTCGGCCACAGCTTCGGCAACCGCCGCTTCCACGTCTCCAGAACCCCCGACGGCCGCAAGTACGTGACCGTCAACCTGCCCGGCGGCTTCCACGTGGGCAAGGCGATCGGCAGGCGTTCCCGGTACCGCGGCCACTACTGACGCGGCCCGCGCGGCCCCTGGAACGGCGAGGAGCGGCCCGTCCCCCGGAATTCACCGTCGGGGACGGGCCGCTCCCGTCATGACCTTTCCGCGTCCACGGCCGGCCGCCGCACCTTCCTACGCCCACGGCCGGCCGTCGTGCGGCCTCCCGGCGCGGCGGGTCAGGCCCGGCAGGCGGCCGTCACCCGGTCGGCGGCCTCGGCGAGCGGGATCTCCTCCTTGACGCCGGTGGCGCGGTCGCGCAGCTCGGCGACGCCCTGGGCGAGGCCGCGGCCGACGATCAGGATGGTCGGCATGCCGAGCAGCTCCGCGTCCTTGAACTTCACACCGGGGGAGACCGCGGGGCGGTCGTCGAGCAGGACGCGCAGGCCACGCGCCTGGAGCTCCTCGGCGATCCGGGTCGCGGCCTCGATCTGACCGTCCTTGCCGGTGCCCACGATGTGCACGTCGGCCGGAGCGATCTCACGGGGCCACAGCAGGCCCAGCTCGTCGTGCCGCTGCTCGGCCAGCACGGCCACCGCGCGGGAGACGCCGACCCCGTAGGAGCCCATGGTGACGCGGATCGGCTTGCCGTCGGGGCCGAGGGCGTCGAGCCGGGCGGCGTCGGCGTACTTGCGGCCGAGCTGGAAGATGTGGCCGATCTCGATGCCGCGGTCGATGGACAGGGCGGAGCCGCAGACCGGGCAGGCGTCGCCGGCGCGGACCTCGGCGGCCTCGATGGTGCCGTCGGGGACGAAGTCACGGCCCGCGACGACGTCGGCGGCGTGCTTGCCGGGCTCGTTGGCGCCGGTCACCCACGCGGTGCCGTCGACCACGCGGGGGTCGACGAGATAGCGGATGCCGAGCTCCTTGAGCACCTGGGGGCCGATGTAGCCGCGGACCAGGCCGGGGTGCCTGGCGAAGTCCTCGGCCTCGAAGATGGCGGGCTCGCCGGGCGCCAGCGACGCCTCCAGGCGCTTGAAGTCGACCTCGCGGTCTCCGGGCACGCCGACGACCAGGGTCTCGGCCTTGTCCGAACCGGGGAGGGTCACCTTGACGACGACGTTCTTGAGCGTCTGGGCCGCGGTGACGCCGAGTCCGTGGTGCTCGTTGACGTGGGCGACCAGTGTCTCGATGGTCGGGGTGTCCGGGGTGTCGAGCACCCGCATGGCGGGACGCTCGCCGGTGACCGCCTCCGGGGCGGGGGTGACGACGGCCTCGGCGTTGGCGGCGTACCCGCAGTGGTGGCAGGCCACGAAGGTGTCCTCGCCGGTGGGTGCGGGGGCCAGGAACTCCTCGGAGGCGGAGCCGCCCATCGCGCCGGAGGTGGCGAAGCAGATCTTGTAGGAGATGCCGAGCCGGTCGAAGATCCTGATGTAGGTCTCGCGGTGCCGCTCGTAGGAGCGCTTGAGCCCGTCGTCGTCGAGGTCGAAGGAGTAGGAGTCCTTCATGACGAACTCTCGACCACGCAGGATGCCCGCCCGGGGGCGGGCCTCGTCGCGGTATTTCGTCTGGATCTGGTACAGGGTGACCGGGTAATCCTTGTAAGAGGAGTACTCCCCCTTCACCATGTCGGTGAACAGTTCCTCGTGGGTCGGGCCGAGCAGGTAGTCGGCGCCCTTGCGGTCCTTGAGGCGGAAGAGCGTGTCGCCGTACTCGGTCCAGCGGCCGGTCGCCTCGTAGTACTCGCGCGGCAGCAGGGCGGGGAAGAGCACCTCCTGCCCGCCCATGCGGTCCATCTCCTCGCGGACCACGCGGGTGACGTTCTCCAGCACGGTCTTGCCGAGCGGCAGCCAGGAGTAGATCCCGGGTGCGACGCGGCGGACGTAACCGGCGCGGACGAGCAGCTTGTGGCTCGGGACTTCCGCGTCTGCCGGGTCGTCCCTCAGCGTTCGAAGAAACAACGACGACATGCGCAGCAGCACGGCTACTCCTCGCTAGCAGGGAACGATGCTCTACAGGCTATCGACTCCCGCAAGCCGATTGTCGGCCATCGGCCCCTCACAGTCCGGCGACGAACACGAAATACGAGGACGCGATGGCCAGGGCGACCAGCGCGGAACAGATGCGGCGGCGTCCGCGGCGGAGCGTGAGGATCGTGCCCAGCCCGAGCACGGACACGGTGAGGGTCCCCCACGGCCAGAATCCGGGCACGTGGTCCGGCCCCCCCGGCAGCGACTTGTCGAGGCCGTCGAGCACGGCGAGCCCGGCCGCCGCGCCGGCCGCGAGGTCGCCCCACAGGTCCTCGCGCTTGGCGAGGTAGGAGAGCACGCCTATCGAGGCGATCGTGAAGATCATCAGGTTCGTCGCGGCGCCGTCGGTGCCGAGGCTGGGGAACCCGGCGCCCACCTCGAAGATCGAGGCGGCCATGAGCGAGATCACCGACCCGAAGGTGGCCAGGGTGCTGGACAGGACCGCCCAGCCGAACCCGGCCGCGGTCCATCCCACGACGATCGCCAGCACGACGTACGCGTACGGGTCGTAGAGGGCGTGCGGCAGGCTCGGCCCGTAGACCAGCAGAGCCCCCAGGACGCCCAGTGCCATCCCCACGAAGAGCGACAGGACCATGTGCCGCAAAATCGCACGGTCCCGGCGGTCTCCCGCCGCGAAGTCGAATGCGTAATTCGGTTCCACCAAAGCCACTGATCCCCCGATCACAATTGCTCGTGGCCATGTGGAGTATATCTGACCTGCGATAATGCCTAAAATGGTGCAAATGTTCTAGAGAAAGCGAGCGCTTGGCCGAACCTCTTCCGGAGAGCGCTTCGGCGAATCCCGCCAGAGATCGACGGAATTTCCCCGGGACCGTCCGCCCCCTCTCCCGCAGGCCCGGCGGGCGGGCCCCAGAGCACCACAGACGGGCCCCGTGACCCCGACGGGCGGGCCCGCGGCCGAGGCCCGGCTCCGGGCGGGGTCAGCCGCCGAGGAGGACCTCCCAGGGGTGGCGGCGGGCGGTCCGGCGGGTGGTGTCGAGAGCCTCGTCGAGGCGGCGCAGCCCCGGCCTGCCCCGGAAACGCTCGCGGCTCACCGGGTCGACCGAGCGCAGGACGAACAGCACGCCCATGACGTCGAGGGTGGCGGTCCCGGCGGTGACGGGACCGGCGGGAACGACCGACGACCCGGGACAGGCGGAGTCGGGCACGTGCGCGGTCAGGACCGCGGCGATCTCCGCCGCCCGGGGCCCGTCGCGCCACCGGATGTGCCAGCTGTGGTCCGTGCCGCGCCGCCAGGTCAGGTCGTGGCAGGACTCCATGAGCTCGGACTCGCCGGCGAGTGCGGCCATCACCCGCCCGAACGCCTCGTAGCGGCGCCCGCAGGACGGCTGGCCGTCGTCCGGCGGACCGAGGCGGCCTGCCCGGTGCGGTCCCCTCATGTCTGGGAGCGTGCCATCCTTCGGGCGCCGCGCACCCGCTTTTCGCCGCTTCTCCGCCCCTGAACTCACGAGAACCAACTGTGAGCCGCCGGACTTGTCCCCGCAAGCCCTGGTTCGGTACCGGCGCGGACGGTCGGCTTGTTGCCGCCCCACCCGGCTGGTAATCTCGCCAAGCGAGCGCTTGGTTAAATAGGAGCCTCTCGGGGACCGGACGGAAGACAGCGGAGGCGTGGATGGCGTCCCTACGGATCAGCCTGGGATACGAGCTGGAGGTCCGCGGCCGATCCCGCGAGGTCGAACAGCGGGCGTTCCGCAACGTGATCGACCAGGTGGTCCTCGGCGACCGGCTGGGCTTCGACACCGCCTGGTTCGTCGAGCACCACTTCACCCGGGGCTTCTCCCACTCCTCCGCCCCCGACCTGGTGCTCGCCGCCCTCTCCCAGCGCACCGAGCGGATCCGCCTCGGCCTGGGCGTGGTGCTGCTGCCCTTCCAGTCGCCCGTCCGCACGGCCGAGCGCGTCGCCACCCTCGACGTCGTCTCGGGCGGCCGGGTGGAGTTCGGCACCGGCCGGGGCGCCTCCCCGCTGGAGTACCAGGCGTTCCGGCGGCCCTTCGAGAGGTCGCGGCAGATCTGGGAGGACTCCCTGGAGGCCACCCTGGCCATCTGGAACGCCGACGGTGAGCCGGTCAGCCGCTCCAACGAGTACTTCGAGATCCCCGGCGTCGCGGTCTACCCCCGGCCGGTCCAGGTGCCGCACCCGCCCGTGTGGGTGGCCTCCACCTCGCTGGAGGGCTACCTCGCCGCCGCCAGGCACGGTCACAACCTGCTCGGCATGACGATGCTCAAGGGCATCGACGACGTCGCCGAGGACATCGCCGGCTACCGGCGGTGCCTGGCCGACAACGGCTTCGACCCGGACAGCCGCCGGGTCGCGCTGATGATCCCGTGGTTCGTCGCACCCAGCCGGGAACAGGCCTTCGAGATCGCCGCCGACCCGGTCCTGTGGTACATCCGGCGCCAGGTCAACCTGGTCACCCCGCCCGGCTACTACGACGCCCGGCACGCCACCCACAAGGTCCTGGGCCAGCTCGCCGCCGGGATGCCTCCCGAGGAGGCCATGGCCGTCCTGCGCGAGCACCACATGGTGGTGATCGACGACGTGGAGGGCTCACGCAAGGCCGCGGCCCGTGTCGCCGAGGCGGGGGCCACGGACCTGATCCTCCAGGCGCAGGTGGGCGGGCTGGCGCACGAGCACGTCTGCGAGTCGATGAGACTGTTCATGACGGGAGTGGCCGGTTGACCCCCTCCCCGCCCTCCCCGGGGCCGGAACGGGGCGGGTGGCCGTCGGCCTGGCTGACCAGGGACGACCTCGCCGGCGCGGGCCGCGCCGCGACCGGCCTGCTGCTGGTCTCCCCCGACTGCGGAAGCGTCGTCCCCGAGGGCGACCCGGCGGAGCCGGTGGCCGCCTGCGCCGCCGCGCTGCGGGCGGCGGGCGTGGACGGGCGCGACCGGGTGGTGGCGGCCCTGTCCGGCGACGGCGAGCTGGCCGGGCCCCGGTGGGCACGGGCCGCGGCCGAGGTGGCCCAGGCGGGCGCCTCGCTCGGCCCGCGGGGCCGGCTCAGGCTCCACCACGCGCTGGAGACGCTGGGGGCGACCACACTGGTGATCACGCCGACCGGCGCCATGGACCTGCTGGCCCGCCTGCACCTGGAGTTCCTGCTCGACCCGCTGGACCTGGGCCTGCGGCACATCGTCCTGACCGGTGAGATCGCCTCGCGGCGGACGATGCCGCACCTGGCGGCGGAGTTCGCGGCGAAGGTGACCGAGGTGTACTCCTCACCGTTCACCGGGGTCCCGCTGGGCTGGCGGTCCGCCGAGTCGGCGCCGCTCACCCTTCTCGCCCCCGGCTCGGTGCGGCTGGCCCCGCTCGGGAAGGACGAGCTGCTCCTCCCGCCGTACGCCGCGGGCCCGGCCGAGATCGTCGTGGCCGGCGCGGAGCCGGGGACGGCGGTGCGGACCGGGCAGGTGGTCCGGACCCCGGGCGGCGACGCGATCCCGGCCCCCGGGCACACCGTCGGCGACCACGTGCTGGTGCGCGGGGTGTGGCTGTCGCTGGCGCGGATCCAGCGAGCGCTGGAGCGGGTGGACGGCGTCTCCGGATGGGAGCTGGGCCTCTCCCGGCGGGGCACTCTCGACGCGGCGACCCTGACGGTGACGTTCAACCGGAGGAGCCTCGTCGGCAACCCCATGTGGAGGTCGCGCATCGAGCAGTCGCTCAGGGCCGTCACCCCGGTGACGATCACCGTGGAGATCTCCGAGCAGGTCTCGGAGACCGGCTTCCCAGGCGTGGTGAACGACGCGCGCGGCCACCACCTGGGCAGGGACCGCACCGCTACCGCCCGCTGACCCCCGAAAGGCGCGACGGCATGGAAGTACCGGACTGGCGGACCGTTCCCCGGATGCTGCGGGACCTGGCCGACGGGCATCCCTGCGACATCGTGGTGACCGAGGGCACCGAGGGTCCGGTACGGCTGAGCCTCGCCGGCCTGCGCTCCCGGGCCGGTGACGTCGCCCGGGGCCTGATCGCGCTGGGCGTGCGGCCAGGCGACCGGGTGGCGGTCTGGGGGCCGAACGACGTCGACTGGGTGGTCGGCGCGTTCGGCGTCTGGGACGCCGGGGCGGTGCTCGTACCGCTGTCGTCCCGGTTCAAGGGCGTCGAGGCCGCCGAGGTGCTCCGCTCGACCGGGACGAGCGTGCTGATCACCGGTCACGGCCACGACGGCGTGGTCCTGGCCGGGCTGCTGGGCGGGGCGGCGGGCGGACCGGCCCCGGGGCGGCCCTTCGCCGGCCTGCCGGACCTGCGGCACGTGATCGTGCCGCAGGGGGTGGACCACCCCGGCGCGTCGCGGCCCGCACAGCTGCTGGCGGCCTCCTCGCGGGTCGGTCGCGCCGAGGCCGAGGAGCGCGCGCTGGCCGTGCGGCCGGACGACCTGTGCGAGATCATCTCGACCTCGGGCACGACCGGGACGCCCAAGGGCGTGATGCTGGAGCACTCGCCCGTCCTGCGCGCGTACTGGGACTGGGCGGAGATCGTCACGCTCGGCCCCGGCGACCGCTACCCGGTGATCGCGCCGTTCGCGCACGGCTTCGGCCTCAACGCCGGCCTGCTGGCCTCGGTGATGCGCCGGGCCACGATGACGCCGGTCCGGGTCTTCGATGCCGAGTCCCTGGCCGGCCTGATCCGCGACCGGGGGGTCACGGTCCTGGCCGGCCCCCCGACGCTGTTCCACCGGCTGCTGGAGGAGGCGGAGCTCGACGGGCACGCGCTGCGCGTGGCGATCTGCGGCGCCGCCTCCGTGCCTCCGGAGCTGGTCCGCAGGCTGACGGATCGGCTCGGACTGGAGCGGGTGATCAACGCGTACGGGCTGATGGAGGGCACGGTCGTCTCCATGACCAGGGCCGGCGACCCCGTCGAGGTGATCGCCTCCAGCGCCGGCCGCCCGGTGCCCGGAATGGAGGTCAGGATCGTCGGCGAGGACGGCCGCGACCTGCCCGCCGGAGAGCGCGGGGAGATCCTGGTCCGCGGGTACGGCGTCATGCGCGGCTACTGGGGCGAGCCCGGCAGGACGGCCGAGGTGATCAGGGACGGCTGGCTGCACACCGGCGACATCGGCACCCTCGGGCCGCGCGGTGACCTGTCGATCGTGGACCGCAAGAAGGAGCTGTTCATCACCGGCGGGTTCAACGTCTCCCCCGCCGAGGTGGAGGGGCTGCTGCTGCGCGAGGGCTCGCTGGCCCAGGTCGCGGTGGTCGGGGTGCCGGACCCGAGGCTGGGCGAGGTCGGCTGGGCGTTCGTGGTGCCGCGGCGGGGCACCGCCGCCGACCCGGACGCGATCATCGCCTGGGCCCGCGCCACCATGTCGAACTACAAGGTGCCCCGGCGGGTGATCGTGGTGGACGCGCTGCCCGTCAACGCCAACGGGAAGATCGACAAACGTGCCCTGCGTGCCCGGACGCCTGCCGGGTAGGGGTCGGCCGGGCGGGGATAGGGGCTGGCCGGGTGGGGCGCCGTGATGAAGAATCACCTTCTTGACAGCCAGCGCCGGGGAGGCGACGTGTCACTGCGAGTCGCGGTTGTGGGGTCGGGGCCTGCCGGGCTGTACACGGCCGAGGCGCTGATGAAGCAGGCCGCCGAGCCCGTCACGGTGGACGTGCTGGAGCGGCTGCCGACCCCGTACGGGCTGGTGCGCTACGGCGTGGCCCCCGACCACACCTCGATCAAGTCGATAGCGGGCTATCTGCGCGGTGTGCTGGAGCTGCCGGCCGTGCGCTTCCTCGGCGGCGTCGAGTTCGGCAGGCACGTCGACGCCGCGGACCTGCTGGCCTGCTACGACGCCGTGGTCTACTGCACCGGCGCGATGGTGGACCGGCGGATGGACATCCCCGGCGAGGACCTGCCGGGCAGCGTCGCCGCCACCGACTTCGTCAACTGGTACTGCGGCCACCCCGACGTGCCCGCCGACCGTTTCGTCCTCGACAGCCCCGAGGTCGCGGTGGTCGGCGTGGGCAACGTGGCGGTCGACGTGGTGCGCGTCCTCGCCAAGACCGCCGACGAGCTGCGCTCCACGGACGTGCCCGAGGAGGTGCTGACCCGGCTGGCGGCCAGCCGGGTCAGGCGCATCCACATGATCGGCCGCCGGGGCCCGGAGCACGCCAAGTTCACCCTGAAGGAGCTGCGCGAGCTGGGCGAGCTGCCCAACGCGGACGTGCGCGTGCGGCCCGAGGAGTGCGCGGCGGACGTCACGGCGGCGTCGCGGCAGGTGCGCGGGAACGTGGAGGTGCTGCGCAGCTGGGCCGCGCGAGGGGTGACGGACCGGCCCCGCCGGGTGGAGATGCGGTTCTGGATGCGGCCGGTGGAGATCCTCGGTGACCGCCGGGTGGAGGCGATCCGGCTCGAACGCACCCGCCTGGTGGACGGCCGGGTCACGGGCACCGGCGAGTTCGAGACCCTGCCGGTCGGCATGGTGCTGCGCTCGGTCGGCTACCGGAGCGTTCCCCTGCCCGGCGTCCCCTTCTCCACCTCGACCATGACGGTGCCGAACGAGGCGGGCCGGGTGCGCGACCGCGAGTACGTGGCGGGCTGGCTGAAACGCGGCCCGACCGGTGTGATCGGCACCAACAAGTCCGACGCCGCCGAGACGGTCCGCACCCTGCTGGCCGACCTCGCCGGTCGTGAACCGGTGCGCCACGCGGACCTGGACGACATCCTCGCCGCGCGGGGCGTCACCCCCGTCACCTACGAGCAGTGGCTGTCCATCGAGGCCGCCGAGGCGGAGCTGGCCGGGTCCCTCGGCCGCGGCGAACGCGTGAAACTGCTCGGCCTGGCCGCCATGCTCACCGCCTGCGACCGGCGTCCGAGCCGCTGACGGCACCCGGCGGGCCGGCGCGGAGCCCCGGCGTCCCGGCGCGGAGTCCCAGCGGGACCGGCGCGGAGTCCCGACGGGCCGGGCGGGGCCGTGCGGACGGGGTCCCGCGAGCGGAGTCCGGGCGGAGGCCCGGCCGCCGGGGCGGTGCGGAGACGAGCCGGCCCCGGCCCGTGAACGGGCCGGGGCCGGAGGCTCGGCGGATCCGGCCGCCGCGTCAGCGGGCGGCGCGGGCCGGAGCCGGTGTCACTCGGTGCCCTGACCGCCCTGCTGGCCGCCGGAGCCCTCGGGCGCCGGAGCCGAGGAGTCCCCCGGCGGGACCGCCTCGCCGTTGTCGCCGCCGTTCCCGTTGTCGCCGCCGTCACCGGCAGCCGTGCAGGAGACCGCGAAACGGGCCTTCTTCGCCACGACGTGGCGCGGCTCCAGGATCTCGAAGGACTGCCAGCCCTTCAGGGTGCCCTTGAAGGTGGCGCGGTCCTTGAGGGTCTTGGTCTTCTTGACCGAGACGACCTTGACCGGGCTCTTGGAGCCGTCGCCCCGGAGCCAGCGGTAGGCCACCTTGGTGGGCCGGTCCACCTTGATCTTCGCGGTGAAGGTCACGTTCACCGGGCACTCACCGGCGTGCTTGGCCGGGGTCGCCTTGACCGTCACGGCCACCTTCGGCCGCGCGGCGGCCGATCCCGCGGCCGACTCGGCGGACGCCGCGGCGGGTGCCGCCTGCACCAGGAGCAGGGCGGCCAGCAGGGACCCCGCCAGCGCGGACAGTCCCTTGAATCCGTTCATGTCACCTCATTAACGATATTCACATTGAGATCACAATTATGGTGGCTGAGACTTGCGGCCGGGTTGGGTTCGACTGAGAACCGCGGCCCGGCGCCGGGACTCATGGAGCGGCGCCGGGACTCATGGAGCGGCGCCGGGACTCCGGTCGGCCGGCAGCCGGCGCACACCGGCTACGTCCCCGCCGACCGGTTCGGCGCCTCGACGGCCGGGGAGTGGCAGGAGGAGCAGGCGCCGGGAGATGTGTGACCCCGCTCAGTCGATCAGGCTGCGCCATACGCGCACCCGGCGGACGTCCACCGGGTCGGACCAGGAGGACCGCACCGCGCTGCCGACGTGGAAGGCGCGCACACCGTACTCCAGCAGCAGCGGGACATGACCGGGACGCAGCCCGCCACCCGCCAGGATGAGCGGGCCGTCGCCGGCCTCACAGCGGGTCTTGAGCACCTTCAGGCCGTCCGGCACCCCGCCGGGCGCTCCGGCGGTGAGCACGGTGGCGAGGTTGGGCAGCAGGCGGACCGCGCGCCAGCCCGCCTGGACGTCGGCCGCGTGGTCGACCGCCCGGTGGAAGGTCCAGGGCAGCGGTGCGACCGCGTGGATGAGCACCTCGGTGGCGGCCAGGTCGACGGCTCCCTCGCGGTCGAGGAAGCCGAACACGAACCCGGCCGCGCCCGCCTCCGCGAGGAGCTTGGCCTCACGTGCCAGGGCCTCCAAGGAGGCGGGCGTGGCCAGGAACGAGGCGTCGCCGCGCAGCATCACCATCTGCGGCAGCGTGCATTTCTCGGATATCACCGCGACCGTCTCCACCGCCGGGGTGAGCCCGTCGGACGCCATGTCCACGACGATCTCCAGGCGGTCGGCGCCGCCCTCTTCGGCCGCGACGGCGTCACGCACGTCGAGCGCGATCACCTCAAGCAAGGATCCGGTCATGAAGTGAGGCTATCCGATGACTTTGTCCTGGGATCGCCGTGGTTCAGACATGCCCGGGGACCGGCACCCCGCGGTGGTCCGCGAAGGGCAGCGGGGCGCCGGACAGGCGGCACCGCGTGCCCCCCGGACGCTGAAAGAGGGCACCCGAGGCGCGGTGCGGCAGGTCGACCGTGCGGACGTGGGCGAACCGCCGGTCGCGGTAGTAGTCCTGCAGCCCCGGGTTGTCCTTGGCGCAGTCGAGCCGGAGCCACCTCCTGCCCCGGGCGAGGACCCGCAGGCCCGCCCAGTCGAGCAGCGCCTCGCCCAGGCCCCGGCCGGCGTGCGCGCGCGCGACGGCCAGCTTGTGGACGTACAGCGCCGAGCCCGGGTCGTCGCCTGCGGCCCAGAACTCGGGGTCGGCGTGACCGTCCAGGGCGATGGTGGCGACCGGGCCGTCCCCGCCGTGCCCGGTCTCCAGCAGGTACAGGACTCCTTCCTCGATCAGCGGGGCGACGCGTCCGGCGGGGAAGCCGGCGGCGGGCCACTGGCGCACGCCGCGGCGGTTCAGCCAGGCGGCGGCCTCGGCGAGGAGCGCGAGCACCCCGTCGAGGTCGGCGCCGGTGGCCTCGCGCAGAGTGAGACGGCCCGTGACGGTGGGACTGGTGGTGGAGTGCATGATTCATCCCTTCGTTGCACTCGGTACACGATTCGACACGGAGAGTGCCCGCACGGTGACGCGCGGTGTCCGTGCCGGGCTAGGCGGATGCCTAGGGGCTCGGGGTGGGGAAAGGGGGGGTGAGCCGGCGCACGGGGACGCGGTCAACCGCCCGGCGGGCACGGCCCGGTGGTCGTCCGCGACGCGGACGCGCCTGAAGCCGGCCCGTCAGGGCGGTCACGGAGACGTCAACGGCTTTCCAGCTCGTATCTGATCAGGTGTTTGTCCGCGGGCAGGACCGACACCGCGACCCGCACGGGGGTGTGGTCCTCGTCGTAGCCGACCCGGAGGTAGACGATGACCGGGGTGCCGAGCTGGAGCTGGAGTCGTTCGGTCTCGGCGCTGTTCGGCATCCGGGCCCAGATGTCGTCGACCACGCGCACCTGACGGTGGCCCAACTCCTCCAGGACCTTGTTGGCACCGCGTTCGATGTCCCCGGGGCGGGCGATCTCGGAGTCGCCCACCAGGGCCAGCGGGAAGTAGGAGTCGTTGGTGTTGTACGGCTGGCCGTCCACGAAGCGCAGGCGGCGGCGGACGACGGCGAGCTCGTCGTCGGCCAGTTCGAGCCTGCTGGCGATCTCCTCGGCCGGCCGTACGATCGACACCTCGATCTCCTGGCTGGGCACTCGCCCCTCCTGGGAGACCGCCCAGGCGAACGCCTCGCGGGTCTCCTCCTGGGGCTGGGGGCGGAGCTCACGCTGGGGGTGCATGAGCAGCGGGCGGCGTTCCCGCACCACCGTGCCCCGGCGGGGGGTGCGGGTCACCAGACCCTCGTTCACCAGCTCGCCGAGGGCGAGGCGTACGGTGTTGCGGCTCACCTGGTGGGCGTGCATGAGCTCCGCCTCGGTCGGCAGCTGATCGCCCGGTGCGAGCGCACCGGAGTAGATGGTTCTCCTGAGGTCGGAGGCCACCAGTTGATACAGCGTTGACCGCGCCATTTAGTCCCCTTTGTGCCAACAAACTAGACGATCTGGTTCTAGTGGGGAACAGCCCCTTGACCCAACCTCCCAAGACCCGCATCATCCAATCGTTGGTACAAATCCAGCGAAAAGTCGGGTGAGGGGTGAGGACCAGTGTTTTCGCTCCATCCGGGTACGCCGTACACGCCCTGGCATGATCCCCGCGAGGCGACGCGTTCACTGCGCTACGCGTTGCACCGCCACGGGTTCACCCACACCTACCAGAGCAACGGGAACGGCATATCCGTGCTCTCGGTGCTGACAGACCTAACCGTTTGGTGTAGAAACGGGTTGTTTGTCTGGAACGAGGGCGGTCATGAGTCCTCTCACCCGGCCGACGACCCGGCGGGGGCCGCCCGCCTCATCGCAGAACATCGGCGGCCCGCTCCGGGCCACGACCCGGCGCAGGCGGCGGATCCCCGGATCCACGCCTCCGCCGTCACAGACTCCGCGCGCGGCTAGCGGCGCAGGACCCCATCCCTCGCCGGGGTCCTCGCCGCAGCCACGCCGGGGCGGAACGCGTCCTGGCGGGTCCCCCACGCCCGCCAGGACGCACCTTCCGCCCGGAAGGCGCACCCGGCGGCGCACGGACTCGCCGGGACGCCTCCGGCGCACGCCGCCCGCGCCGCCGCCCCCCTTTCCGCACCCTCTTCGGAGGACCGCCCCGCGGCGCGGGCCCGCCGGGTTCCCCTACCCGGTGCCGCCGCCGTCGTCCGCCGGGGCCCAGTCGACCAGCGTGACCCCTTCGCCGACGGTGGTGAGGCACGCGCGGACGGGCTCGCCGGCGACCGGCTGCCGCGCGCCGCGCCAGTTGCCGTACATGACGCACTCCGCAGCGTCCGTCAGACGCACCATGACGACCACGTAGGGCTCGGTGGCACCGGGCAGGAAGGGCTGGTGGCTGACGATCCAGCTCTCGACGTGCCCGGCCGGCGCGACCGGCCACCAGCGCCACCCGCGGGTCCGGCAGCGGTGGCAGTACGCGCGGGCGGGGAAGCGCAGCGTGCCGCAGGAGTCGCACCGCTGGACGACGAACTCCCCCGCGGCCGTCCGCTCCCACCACTGCTCGGAGTCCCGGTCGGTGAGCGGACGCACCTCTCACCCCCTCCGCATGATCAGGGCCGAGGTGGCGGGCAGGATGTAGCCGGGCTGGGCGGTGGACAGGGCCACCTCCGCACCGGCCACCTGCCTTTCACCGGCGTCGCCGCGCAGCTGGGAGACCGCCTCGGCGATGTGGTTGACGCCGTGCACGTATCCCTCGGAGAGGAACCCGCCGTGCGTGTTCACCGGCAGCTCGCCCCCGATCTCCAGCGCTCCCGAGGCGGCGTACGGCCCGCCCTCGCCCTTGGCGCAGAAGCCGTAGTCCTCCAGTTGCACGATCACCGAGTAGGTGAAGCAGTCGTAGATCTCGGCCACGTCGATCCCGGCCGGGCCGACGCCCGCCTGCCGGTACAGGCGCGGGGCCAGCTCGGCCGCACCGCTCACCGTGGTGTCCGCCCGCCCGCCGGACAGGAAGGAGACGCCGCCACCCCAGGCCGCCGCGGAGATCAGCACCGGCGGCCGGCGCAGGTCCGCGGCCCGCTCGGCGGTGGTGACGACGAGCGCGCACGCTCCGTCGGTCTCCAGGCAGCAGTCGAGGAGCCGGAACGGCTCGGCGATCCACCGGCTCGCCAGGTAGTCGTCCAGGGTGATCGGGATGCGCATGAGCGCGCGCGGGTTGCGGACCGCGTTGGCCCGCTGGAGCACGGCCAGATGCCCGAAGTGCTCGGGGCGGGTGCCGTACCTCGTCATGTGAGCACGGGCGAGCATCGCGTACTGCTGCGGCGGGGCGACATAGCCGTACGGCGCCTGGTACTGCGCCTCGGGACCGGCGGGTGCCGCCCGGCCGGTCCCGCCCATCCGGAACTCCGAGCGCGCGTTGATCGCCCGGTAGCAGACGACCGTATCGGCCATCCCCGCCGCGACCGCGAGCGCGGCCTGCCCCACGACCGAGTGGGAGACGCTGCCTCCGCCGAACTGGTCGAGGTACCAGGCCGGCTCGCGCAGGCCGAGTGCGGGGCCGACCAGGGAGGGGGCCGCGGAGTCGCCGACCCGGTGGGTGGCGATGCCGTCCACGTCGTCGGCCGTCAACCCGGCGTCCTCCAGGGCGGCCAGCACCGCCTCGCAGGCCAGGGTGAGGGTGCTGACGCCGGAGTTCCTGGAGAAACGGGTGTACCCGACCCCCGCGACGGCCGTACGGTCCCGGAACCCGCGCACCCGCACCCTCCCGCACTCAAGCAAGCGCTTGGCCAGAGGCTAGGCCGGGACCCCGCCGGTGTCAACGGACGTCCCCGAGGACGGACGGTCGGGCGAGGACGGCCGGGTGAGGGCGGCCGGGCGAGGGCGGCCGGGCGGGGCGGGCGTCACCCTCGGAGCACCGGGGCCGCCGGACGGGAAATCCGGCGGGAACCGCGCAATCCAAGCAAGCGCTTGGTAATATAACGCCGGACGGCGTCCGCCGCCGGATCCCCCGAGAGGCCGGGCGGGCCTGATCGAGGAGTGAGCACGACGATGAGCATCCACGCGGCCCCGCCACCGGCCGACTGCCCCCCGCGCACCGTCCCGGCCCGGCGCGGCACCACCGCCAACGGAGTCGCCATGCACAGCGGCCTGTCCCAGGGCTCACCCAACGGATCCGACGACCGCCGCCTCCCCGCGGGCGGGGCGGCCCCCCATGGTGGCGCCACGGACAGCCGCTGGTTCCGGTCCGTACTCGGCCGCTTCGCCACCGGGGTCGTGGCCATCACCGCCATCGACCCCGGCAGCGGCGAGCCGTGCGGCCTGGCGGCCAACTCCTTCACCTCGGTCTCCCTGGAGCCCCCGCTGATCGCCTTCTGCGTGGCCCACACCAGCACGAGCTGGCCGCGGCTGCGCGCCGCCCGGATCCAGACGGTGAACGTGCTCGCAGAGCACCAGCAGCCGGTCTGTGCGGCCCTCGCCGGCCGGGGCGGTGACAAGTTCGCCACGCTCGACTGGACCGGCTCCCCCGCCGGGAACCCGGTGATCGGCGGCACCCTCGCCTGGCTCGACTGCTCCATCGAGGCGGAACACCCGGCGGGCGACCACGTCATCGTCGTCGCCAGGGTGCACGACCTGGGCGTCCACGGCGACGACGGGCCGCTGGTGTTCTTCCAGGGCGGCTACGGCCGCTTCACGGCCTGACCCCCGGGCACCGACCGGCCCCTCGTGACGAGCCCGTCGGCACTCCGGCCGCGGATCCGGGCCGTCGTCCAGCGGGGTGCCCGGAGCGCGGCAGCACGAATCCAGCCGACATACCGGAGACGCAGGGATACCGGGGACAATCAGCCCCATGCGGTTCGGGATTCTGGGCACCACGAAGGCATGGCGCGGCGACGCAAGCGAGGTGCCTCTCGGAGGCCCGGCCCGGCGCGCGCTGCTGACCCTGCTGCTCGCCCGCGCCGGCGAGACGGTGACGGCCGACGGCCTGGTCGACGACCTGTACGGTGCGGGGTCATCGGACGGGGCCGCGCACGCCCTGCGTTCGCAGGTGTCCCGGCTCCGCCGGGCCCTGGGGCCGGAGGTCACGATCGAGGCCGTCCCGGCGGGCTACCGGATCGCGGCCGATCCCGACGACGTCGACGCCCACCGTTTCGAACGACTGGCGGACGAGGGGCGGCTGGCCCTGCGGGACGGGGACGCCGCGCGGGCGGCCTCGCTCCTGCGCCAGGCCCTCGGCCTGTGGCGGGGGTCCGCGCTCGCCGACGCCGCGGACGCCGGATCCGTCCGGGGGCGGATCATCCGGCTGGAGGAGCGAAGGCTCGGTGCCGTGGAGGACCGGATCGAAGCCGACCTCCGGCGGGGCGAACATCCGGCCGTCGTCCCCGAGCTGCGGGAGCTGGTCGCCCGCCACCCCCTCCGGGAGAGGCTTCACGGCCTGTTGATGCGCGCTCTGCAGGCGGCCGGCCTGCGGGCTGAGGCACTGGCCGCGTTCGAGGAGACACGCCGGCTCCTGGCCGCGGAGCTCGGGACGGATCCCTCCGCCGAGCTCGCGGCCATACACCGGGGCCTGCTCCGGGGTGAGCGGCCGTTCGAGCCGCCCAGGCCGCCCGCACAGCTGACGAGCTTCGTAGGCCGCGCGCAGGACATGGCCCGGGTCTCCGAGCTGCTCGGGACCTCGCGGCTGGTCACCCTGCTCGGTCCCGGAGGCGCGGGCAAGACCCGGCTGGCGATCGAGGTCGCGGCTCGCCGCTCCGGTGTCTGCTTCGTCGAGCTGGCGGCGTTGCGCGACGGACGGCAGCTACCGCAGACCCTGCTGGGGTCGCTCGGAATCCGAGAGGGAGGGCTGCTCACCACGCCGCCCGCCGCACCGGGCGAGACGCCGTCCGTGGCACGCCTGATCGCCGCACTGGCCGAGCGTCCACCGCTGCTGCTCGTCCTGGACAACTGCGAGCATGTCGTCGATGCCACGGCGACCCTGGCGGAGGAACTGCTCGCCGGCTGCCCGCGGCTGCGCATCCTGGTGACGAGCCGGGAACCACTCGGCATCACCGGGGAGCACCTGTGGCCGGTCCGGCCTCTCACGCCCTCGCACGCCGCGCGCCTGTTCGCCGACCGGGCCTCGGCCGTGCGAGCGGGCTTCACCATGGACGACCCCGGTGCGGGCACGGGCGTCGGCACGGGCCCCGGCACCGATGCCGAGGCCGTGCGGCGGATCTGCCACGCCCTCGACGGTCTGCCGCTGGCCATCGAACTGGCCGCGGCGCGGATGCGCACGTACGACGCGCCGGAACTCGCCGCCCGCCTGGACGACCGCTTCCGCCTGTTGTCACGCGGCAGCCGTACGGCCGATCCCAGGCACCGGACGCTGCGCGCGGTCGTGGCGTGGAGCTGGGATCTGCTGTCCGGGGCCGAGCAGGTGATGGCCAGGCGCCTGGCGGTCTTCTCCGGCGGCGCGACCGCCGAGGCCGCGAGGCGCGTCTGCGGTGTCGCCGAGGCCGAGGAACTGCTGGAGTCGCTCGCCGACAAGTCGCTGCTGGAGGTCTCGGGCAGGCGCTACCGAATGCTCGACACGATCCGCGCCTACTGCGCCGAACAACTGGACGCGGCCGGGGAGACCCGGGCGATGCGGCACGCGCACGCCGGGCACTTCCTACGCCTGGCGCAAACCGCCGACCCCCTCCTGCGCCGCGCCGGGCAGCTGGAGTGGCTGGAGACCCTCACCGCGGAGCACGACAACCTCCACACCGCCCTGCGCTGGGCCGTCGAGGCCGAGGAGACCGCGCTCGCGCTCGAACTGCTCGCCTCACTGTCGTCGTACCTGTGGATGCGCGGCATGCGCACCTCGGTGACGGCACAGGCGGCCGGACTGCTGGAGGCGATCGGTGACGGCCCGCCGCGGGAGCTCCAGGACGAGTACGTGCTCTGCGTGCTGGCGACGGCGGCCGGCGAGGCGGGACGGGACGCCTGGGAACGTCACCGGGCGACGGCCGAGTCGATCATCACCGGGCCCGGCGGGCCGCACCGTCATCCGATGATCACTTTCCTCTGGCCGATGATCAACTCCAGCGCGGAGGACCCGCACGTCACGCTCTCGGTGCTGGCCCGCGGACAGGCCGGATCCGACCCGTGGGAGAGGGCCGTCGTCCACCTGATGTGGGGGTATCCGCAGCTCGCCCACGGAGACCTCGCGTGGGCCGAGCACGAGTTCACCTCGGCCGTCGACGCCTTCCGGTCCCTGGGCGACCGGTGGGGGACGGCACTGGCCCTGGACGCGCTGGCAGGGCTGGCGAACCTGCGCGGCGACCATCGCAGGGCGATCGCCCTGACCGGCGAGGCGATCGCCCTCGCCGAGCGGCTCGGCGCGATCGAGGACGTCTCCGACCTGCTCTGCGGCCGGGGGGACCACCGCGTCCGCGCCGCGCTCGCCGGAGGCGGGCCGGCGGGCACCGGTCTCGTGGAGGCACGCGCCGACTACGAGAGGGCCGCGAAGATCGCCCGGCGCGCGGGCGCCCCCACGTGTCTCGCCGGGGCGCTGCGCGGCCTCGGTGATCTCGCACGGCTGGCGGGTGACCTCGCCGGGGCCCGCCGACTGTACGAACAGGCACTCGACCGGCTCGAAAAACACTGGATCAGGAGCGCGGAGCACTGGGCGGGCGCGCTCTGCGGGCTGGGCATGGTCACCGAGGCATCGGGCGACCTCCCCGGCGCCCGGGCCCTGCACCACCGGGCCGCGGAGGTCATGGCACGGATGGGACTGATCGCCGAAAACGCCCGGGTGGCGGGGGCGCTGGCGGGGATCGCACTGCGGGAGGGTGACGCCCGGACGGCGGCCCGGCTGCTCGGCGCGGCCGGCACCCTGCGCGGAGTCCACGTCGAGGACGACCCCGCGGTCTCCAGGACGGCGGCCGGCGCGCGGGCGGCTCTGGGCGACGCCGGGTACGAGGCCGCCCACCGCGAAGGCGCGCGGCTGTCCCGGCAGGACGCGCTCCGGCTGACCGGTGTGCCCGAGTCCGTCATCCGGATGTCGCCGATCAACTCCGTCACCGGCCGTGAGCTGGCCGCCCGCCGGACCGTCCGCGGCTGAGCCGCACCCGCCGGGCGGTGGCGCCGTCACCGGCTCCCGCCCCCTCGTGCCCGCGCCGCGTCCGGACCGCCCGCGCCGCGGTGGACGACCGGTGAGGTTCCGGTGAGCGACCGGTGATAACCGCCGGACAGCCTTGCGGGCATGGACATCACACGACCGCTCAAGAACAAGAACATCCTGATCTCCGGGGCGGGGGTCGCCGGTCCGGCGCTGGCCTACTGGCTGCACCGCCACGGCTTCGCCCCGACGGTGCTGGAACGGGCAGCCGCGCTCCGCGACGGCGGCTACGCCGTCGACTTCCGGGGCGAGGCGCACCTCACCGTGCTCGACCGGATGGGGGTTCTGGCCGACGTCCGACGTGAGCAGACGCACATGGGCGTCATGTGGTACGTCGACGGCACGGGCAGGAGGATCGCGAGCATGCCCGCCGACGTCTACAGCGGCGACCTTGAGATCCTCCGCGGTGACCTGGTCCGGATCCTCCACGCGAAGACCGCGGACCGCGTGGAGTACGTCTTCGACGACTCCATCACCTCCATCGCCGAGGAGGAGGACGGCGTCCGGGTCACCTTCGAGCGGAGCGCACCGCGCAGGTTCGACCTGGTCGTGGGGGCCGACGGAGTGCACTCCAACGTCCGGGCACTGGCGTTCGGGCCGGAGCGGCGGTTCCTGCGGGAGATGGGCCTGCACTGTGCGATCTTCACCACCCCCAACCTTCTCGGCCTCGACCGCACCGGGCACATCCACAACACACCGGGCAGGGCCGTCGCCGTCTACAGCGCCCGGCGGAACACCGAGGCCCGGGCGATGTTCTACTTCACCTCCCCTGTGCCGGACCACGACCGCCATGACACCGGCCTGCAGAGGAAGATCCTCGCCGAAGCGTTCGCCGGTGCCGGCTGGGAGACCTCCCGCCTGCTGGAGGCGATGTGGGAGGCGCCGGACTTCTACTTCGACTCGATCGGCCAAGTCCACGTGGACGGCTGGTCAAGGGGTCGGACGGTGCTGCTCGGCGACGCCGCCTGCTGCGCCTCGCCGCTGTCGGGCATGGGCACCGGCCTGGCCATGGTCGGGGCCTATGTGCTGGCCGGTGAGCTGGCGGCCGCCGCCGGCGACCACCGCGTGGGTTTCGCGCGCTATGAGGAGGCCATGCGCGGCTACGCCAGGGGGTGCCAGCGGTCGGCCGACGGGGTGGGTGCGTGGATGGTGCCCGGCAACCGGTTCATGACGTGGTTCGTGCACCGGAGCCATCGGCTGCTGCCGTACATGCCGGGGAAGGGGTTGATCGCCAGGAACATCCGGAAGACGGCGAACGCCATCACCCTGAAGGACTACGGGCTCTGACCTGGAAACCGGTCGGCCGGGGCGTGGAGCCGAGGCGGCCGGAAAGGATTCCCCCACCAAACCGCCCGTCCCGTGACGGGCACGGATTCCCACCCGGAATTTCAACGCCGAGCACATGGCGAGATCTCCCTTTCGAACACCCGGGCAGGGAAGCGCCACACCTCCGCATCCCGCTTCCCGCCCGGCCGGAGAACCCATCCCACCTGCCCGAATATCGCCTTGAATTACTCTAAAGCAGCCCGAATAATACAAGGTGAGGAAAGATTATAATTAAACGGGCGGCTTTTAGGTTGATGTGACATCTGTTTGCCATCATCGAATATTCGCCCAGGTGTCCCGGTTTCACGGTGCGGGCATCTCTGAATCGCATCGCTCGCAATGCGGTGACCGGAAAGTTCAATTCCTCATCTTGGAGGGAAATCAATTGATTTCTCGTAAGAGCAGCGCGACGTCCGGCCGTACCGCCCGCCGTCTGCTTACCTGGGCCGTCGCGGCGACGGTGGCGGCCTGCGGACCCGTGGCACTGGTGGGCTCGACCGCCGCGAACGCCGCCGTCGGCCACCGGGTGACCGTGGACGACCCGGAGAACCACTACGAGAACCCGCACACGTGGCTCGACTCGACCCCCGTGCTGACCTCCGTCTACCCGCCCGCGTTCCATGTCTTCCAGGTGTCGGCCAAGGACGGCGTCCCCTGGATCAGGGACCCGCGCACGACCGAGAACTCGGGATGGCACAACCTCCGGAGGATCAAGAACAGCGAGGGGGGTTACGTCACCAACATCACCATCGCCCAGGAGGTCGAGAAGCTTCTCAACGACAAGAAGGCCGTGGTGAGGATCACCGCACGGGTGGCGGGGGGCAGGATCTACTCCACCCTGTGCGACGTCACCAAGAAGCTTCCGCCGGTGGGTTACCTGCCGTGCGAGGACTGGGCCGCGATCTCCAAGCCCTGACGACCGCGTCGGCGAAGTGACGATCAGGGCGGACGTCCCCGGGTGCCGGATCTCACCCGTGGGCCGCCCGCCCTGTTCGACTCCGTGACGCCCGCCCTGATCGACGCCCGGCCGGCCGGTCTCCACGTGTCCGCGATCCGTAACCCCCGTCAACTGGTGCCGTTCCGGTATTACCCCCTAACGTGCGCACCATGACCATCGATGGGCGCTCAGCGCACATTCTCGACATCCTGATCACCGAGTTCGGCGACTCCATGCGGCGCGACCCCGCCGCCTTCCGGCGCAAGTTCCGGAAGATGGCCGCCTCCCCCTTCGCCTTCTACCGCGGCAGCGCCTGCCTGTTCTACTCCGACATGACCGGCGCGTTCGCCGACGACGCCTTCCTGGACGACCGGACCAGTCGGGTGTGGATACACGGTGACCTGCACGCCGAGAACTTCGGCACCTACATGAACGCCTCGGGTGTCCTGGTGTTCAACGTCAACGACTTCGACGAGGCGTACGTCGGCCCCTACATCTGGGATCTCAAGCGGTTCGCGGCCAGCGTCGCGCTCATCGGGTACGCCAAGGCGCTGTCGGACGAGGTCATCACCGGCCTGGTGACCGAGTTCGCCCGCTGCTACCTCGCCGAACTGACCGGCATCTCCCACGGCGGGGACGACGCGATCGGCTCGCTGACCCTGGAGACGACGACCGGGGTGCTCCACCGGGTGCTCCAGCTGGCCCGGTTGAACACGCGGGTCGCGCTGCTGGACGTGGAGACCACGGTGGAGAACTTCGACCGCCGCTTCGCCCTGATGGAGGGCCGCTACCCCATCGACGAGGAGACCCGCAAGGCCGTCGAGGCCGCGTTCGCCGACTACCTGACGACCCTGCCCGCGGTCTCGCCGGTCGAGCACCGCATCAAGGACTTCGCGCTCCGTACCGGCGTCGGCATCGGCTCGGCCGGGCTGCCGTCGTACAACATGCTGCTGGAGGGCCACACGCAGGCCCTGGAGAACGACGTCATCCTCTACATGAAGCAGGCCCAGGTGCCCGCGGTGGCGCGGTACATCACCGACGACAAGGTGCGCGCCTACTTCAAGCACCAGGGGCACCGCACCGCGGAGTCGCAGCGGGCACTGCAGGCGTACGCCGACCCCTGGCTCGGTTACACGACGCTCAACGGCGTGGGGCAGCTGGTCGCCGAGGTCTCCCCCTACTCCGCGGACCTCGACTGGGGCGACGTCAACGAGCCGGACGAGCTGGCCTCGGTCATCCGCGACCTGGGCCGCGCCGTGGCCCGCATGCACTCGGTGGCCGACGACGAATCGAGCCATGACCTGGTCGACTTCTCCACCGAGGACGCGATCGTGGCGGTGATCGACGGTGACGCCGACGGTTTCGTCCGGACGCTCGTCGACTTCGCCCACGCCTACGGCGCCCGGGCCCGTGCCGACCACGGCCTCTTCGTCGACCTGTTCCGCAACGGCCGCCTGCCCCTCTGATCACATCCACCCCGGGGGAGACCGTGACACGGTGAGGAGCGCCTCCGGCTCGCGACCTCCGGCCCGCCTCCCCTCTCTCACCGCCCGGGCCGTGGGACGCACGGGGCGGGACCGACCAGTCGGTATGGACGAGGACCGTCAGGGTGCGGCATGCTACAGAACATGACTCTGTTCTCGGTGGAAGGCAAGACCGTCGTCGTCACGGGCGGCTCCCGGGGGATCGGCCGGATGATCGCGGCCGGGTTCGTCGACGCGGGCGCCACGGTGTACATCTCCTCTCGCAAGGCGGACGAGGTCGCCAAGACCGCCGCCGAGCTCGGATGCACCGCCGTACCGGCCGACCTGTCCACCGGCGAGGGCGTGTCCGCGCTGGTCGAGGCGGTCTCCGCGCGCGAGTCCCGGCTGGACGTGCTGGTCAACAACGCCGGGGCAACCTGGGGGGCACCGCTTGAGGAGTTCCCCGAGCACGCCTTCGACAAGCTCTGGGGGATCAACGTCAAGGGCGTCTTCTACCTGACCCAGCGTTTCCTGCCCCTGCTCCGCGCCGCCGCGAGCCCCGAGTCTCCGGCCAGGGTGATCAACATCGGGTCCGTGGACGGCATCCGGGTGCCGGCGATGGAGAACTACGCCTACTCGGCGGCCAAGGCGGCCGTGCACATGCTCACCCGTCACCTGGCCCAGCGGCTCGCCAAGGAGTCGATCACGGTCAACGCCATCGCGCCGGGGCCGTTCCCGTCGAAGATGATGGCCTTCGCCCTCGACGACCCGTCGGCGCGCGCGGTGGTCGCCTCCCACGTGCCGCTGGGCAGGATCGGCAGCCCCGAGGACATGGCGGGGACCGCCATCTTCCTGGCGTCACGGGCCGGCGCCTACCTGACCGGGACGGTCATCCCGGTGGACGGCGGCATCACCGCCCAGAGCTGAGCCGTCTCCGCGCTGAGCCGTCTCCGCCGCGCCGGGAGTCCCCTTCCGTAGCCGGGAGTCCCCTTCCGTAAAGGAAGGGGAAAATTAAATCTTGATGTCATTTGCGGCAGATGACAGCTTTACCTCATGCTGAAGCGTTTCAGGGTCGTGGCGCCGGCCGTCCTGGCCGTCGCCGTCGCCCTTCCCGCCGGGGTCGCGCACGCGGTTCCCACCCCGGTCGCACCCCCCGCAGGCGCCTGTGACCCCACCGGGACTCCCCCCGCCCACCACGGCGGGGTGCCCACCCCCAAGAGCGTTCTCGGCTTCGACCTCGGCGAGCGCGAGGTGACCGCCGCCGAGTCCGACACCCTGCTGACCGCGATCGACCGGGCCAGCGACCGGGTCGTCTCCGGCACCCTGGCCACGAGCGCCGAGGGACGGCCGCTGAAGTACGCGATCGTCGGCACCCCGCGCAACATCCGCAACCTGCGCGCGATCGAGACCTCGATCAAGCTGCTGCGCAACCCGCTCACCCCGGCCCCCGCCGCCAGAGCCCTGGCCAGGACGACGCCCGCGATCCTCTGGGTCGCCGGGAACGTCCACGGCGGTGAGGAGAGCGGCACCGACGCGGCGCTGAAGACCCTCTACGAGCTGGCCGGGCGTGACGACTGCGCCGCCGGCCGGATCCTCGGCAACGCCGTGGTGGTGATCCTGCCGACGCAGAACCCCGACGGCCGCGAGGCCGACACCCGGCGCAACGCCTACGCCTTCGACATGAACCGCGACTGGTTCGCCCGCACCCAGCCGGAGACCGACGGCAAGATCGAGCTGATGCGCAGGTATCCGCCGCAGCTCTTCATCGACGCCCACGAGATGGGCGGCACCGAGTACTTCTTCCCGCCGAACGCCGACCCGATCTACCACGACATCGCCGAACCGGCGGTCGACTGGATCAACGACACCTACGGCTCCGCGATGATCGGGGAGTTCACCCGGCGCGGCATCCCGTTCTTCAACCGCGACGTCTACGACATGTTCTACATGGGGTACGGCGACACGGTCCCCACGGCCGGCTTCAACGCGGCGGGCATGACCTTCGAGAAGGGCAACGCCTCGCCGATCGCCGCCCGGACCTTCGAGCAGTGGCTCACCCAGTGGGTCTCGCTCTCGGCCGCCGCCGCCAGGAAGACCGAGATCCTCACCACCTGGCACGGCATGTACGCCGAAGCGTTCAGACAGGGCATCGAGGGCCGCCTGGAGCCGAACAAGGTCTACAACCCGGGCAACGAGGTCATCACCCAGGTGCCCGGCCGCCCGGTGCGCCACTATTTCCTGCGGGCCGACGACCCGGCCAAGAAGGCCGAGACCGACCTGGTGGTGCGACGCCTGCAACGCATGGACGTCCAGGTCTTCACGCTGACGAAACCGCTGACGGTGCGGGACTTCAAGCCGTACGGCAGGCCGGAGGCGAAGACCACCCTGCCCAGGGGCACCTACTGGATCCCGCTGGCCCAGGGGCAGAAGCACTGGGTGCAGGCCATGCTGAACGAGGACACCTACACGCCGTTCCCCTACTTCTACGACGTGACCGCCTGGAGCCTGCCGTTGCTGGGCAACGTCTCCGGCGGCTCCTCCGGCCGGGTGCTGCTGCCCGCCGCGACCCCGGTCAAACCGGTGGACGCCCCCTCGGCCCGCCTGTCCACCTCGCGCGTGATCGGCGTCCTGCAGATGGCGGGCCCGGAGCGGAACGCCAACGAGTCCACCGGCTGGCTCCGGCACCGCCTGGACCGCGACTGGAGGCTGCCCTACCGGGTGCTCACCCCGGCCGACGTCGCCGCGGGGAAGCTGGCCGGGCTGGACGTGCTGCTCGTGCCGGACGGTCCGGCCACGGCGGCGGACGCCGGCCTCGGCGAGGCGGGCCGCGCCGCGCTGCGCGGCTGGGTCGGCGGCGGCGGGCGTTACGTCGGCTGGGCGGGCGGCGCCCGGCTGGCCGCGCTCGCCGGGATCTCCGGTGTGACACTCGCCGAACCGGTCTCGGACGTGCCCGGCTCGCTGTTCCGCGTGACCGTGGACGAAGGGCCGCTGGGTGCGGGCGTCGGGCCGGACGTGATGCAGTTCTATGCCTACGACCTGGTGATGCGGGCCGCGGACCCGTCGCACGTGGTGGCCGCCTACCCGGCGGCGGACTCGCCGGACTGGTTCCTGTCCGGGTTCGCGCTGGGTGCCGAGGAACTCGGCGGGACGGCGGCGGTGGTGGATGAGCCGGTGGGCGCCGGTCACACGGTGCTGTTCGCCGCCGAGCCGAACTTCCGGGCCTTCACCGACGGCACCGCGAAGATCCTCGCCAACGCGATCACCGCCGACCTGCCCTCCGCTCGTGCGCGGGCCGCCACCCCGGCTCCCGGGGCGGCCCGCGCGGCGGCGGCCGTCCCGGACCGGGAGGCACCGATCCGGGTCACGGTCGCGGCCGTCGAGCGCGACCGGGCCGCCGCGGTGCTGAACGGCTTCGGCGCCACCTGGACCGAGCAGGGCGCCACCGGTGGCGCGGTCCGCTTCGTCGTGGCCAACCCCGGCGGCCTCGACCCGCACGAACATCCCTGGGCCGCGAAGCTGCCGGGTGCGCTCCGCACCGCCGGGGTCTCCCCGCTCGCGGTGGTGCTGCCCCGCTGAGCCCGGACCCGCGCGGCGCGCACCCCCGCCGGGTGCGCGCCGCCCCGGGCGATCCGCCCCTGAAGTGGTCCGCTCGCGGGGCGGTGCGCTCGCGGGTATCCGCTCGCGGTCCGTTCCTGGGGCGGTCCGTTCCTGGGGCGGTCCGCTCGCGGAGCACCGGTCAGAGCGCCTCGGCCAGCGCGCGGGCCAGGGCGGTCGCCGCGCCGGGCGCGTAGCGCAGGAACAGGTAGGGCTCGGTCAGTTCCAGCTCGATGAGGGCCGGGCTGCCGTCGGCGAGGCGGACCAGGTCGACGCGGGCGTACAGCACGCCGGGGAACTCGGCGAGCGCCCGCTCGGCCAGGGCGACCTGGTCGGCGTCCGGGGTGCGGAGCGTGCCCCGGCCGTTCTCCCAGTCCGGCGCCGCGGCGGCGCCGGCCAGCATCGGGTGGCGCCGCACGGCGTGGCTGAACCGGCCGCCGAAGTAGATCAGGGAGGTCTCCCCCTCGATCTCGACCATGTCCAGGTAGGGCTGGACCATCGCGGTGCGGCCCTCCGCGGCCAGTCGCGCCGCGTGCGCCAGGGCCTCGTCCCGGTCGGCGGTCCTGATCGTGTCGCGCGCTCCCGCGGACACCGACGGCTTGACCACGTACTCGTCGAGGGACGGGACGTCCGCGGCCTCGCCGGGGGCGACCCAGAAGGTGGGGATGGACGGCACCGGCAGATCGCGCAGGTAGGTCTTGTCGGTGTTGCGCTCCAGCACGCCGGCCGGGTTGAGCAGCCGGGTGACGGCCTCCACCTCGCGGGCCCAGGTCAGGAACTCCGCCCGCCGCGTCACGTAGTCCCACGGTGTGCGGACCACGACGGCGTCGAAGGCCGCCCAGTCGACCGCCGGGTCGTCCCAGCGCGTGATGTGCCCGGTGATCCCGGCTTCGGCCCAGGCCGCGACGGCGAGTTCCTTCTCGTCGTCGAAGCCCTTCGGGTCGGCGGCCGTCACATATGCGGCAGAGATCGCCACGAGAATCCCCCAGGTAAGTACCGATGTGCTATCGGGCACCTTACCCATGGGCTTCCGCGGACGCTCACCCACCTTTCATGACAATAATCGCTGATCATATTAAAGGGCCAGATTTCCGATGGCAGGCTGGTCGGCGGGCCGCCAGGTGACGCGGCCGTTCCGGTCGGGAGAGGGCGAGAGATGGTGCGCTGGAAAGCGGCGGAGCCGGCTACCTGCTGGCCTCAGGGGCTGCTCGGCGTGCTGGAGTATGTCGCCGCCCGGGGCGGCGCGGCCGAGGTCGCCCAGGTGGAGCGCGCGGTCGGGTTCACCCGCGCCACCCTGGCCGCACGCACCGACCGCATCCCGATCGAGACGTACTACGCCGGGGTCGAGGCGGCGGCCCAGGCGCTGCGCGCGCCGCATTTCGGCCTCGACTACATCGACGCCGTGGAGCCCGCGGAGCTGGAGACCGTCGGATTCCTCGCCGCGGCGAGCGAGACCGTCGGCGAGGCGTTCGGCAAGATCATGCGGTTTCACCGGTTCATGACCACTGGTGACGTCTTCACCATGGACCGCGGTCCCACGACGGCCACCTTCACTCTGACCGCCTGGGGTCCGCCGCGGCCGGCGCACGCCCTCGTGACCGAGATGTACGTCGCCGACACCGTCACCCTGATCGAGCGGATGGCCGGCGCTCCGGTGACGGTACGCGGCATGCGGCTACGGCACCGTCCCGCCGATCCGGCGCAGTTCGCCGCCCGGGTGGGGTTCGCCCCCGAGACCTGGGCCGACCGCAACGAATGGACGATCGACGCGGACGCGCTCGACGCGCCGATGCCCCGGCCGGATCGGGCGCTGTCGGAGTTCCTGGAGGGGCTCCTGCTGCCACGGGCCCGGCCGTATCTGGACCCGGCGTCCACGGCGGGGACGGGCGGGCACTCCCCCGGCACCCTCGACCAGGTGCGCGCCGTCATCGAACGGGAGCTGCACGACGGCCCGCCGACCGTCGCGCAGACCGCCCGCGGGCTCGGGTTGTCCCCCCGGACGCTGCAGAGGCGCCTGGCCGACGCCTCGACGACCTACGGCGAACTGCTCGACATGATCCGCCGGGATGTCGCGGCGCGCTGCGCGCGGGCCGGCCGGTCGCTGGAGGAGACGGCCATGCTCTGCGGATACGCCGATCTGTCGTCGTTCCACCGGGCCCGCCGCCGCTGGCGGGCCGGAGGGACCGCCGGCTGACGGTCAGGCCGGTGCCGGCGAGGCCGGTTCGGGCACGGTCGGCCACAGTGCGCTCTCGCCCGCGTGCACCCGCACCGCGCACCCCTCGATCGTGGCCGCGAACTCGGCGCCGAACGCCTCCGAGACGGTGAGCACGCCGGTGCGCCGCACCGTCCCGGCCAGCACCCGCTGGACGGCCGCGACAGCGGCGCGCGCGGTCAGCAGGTAGCCCTCCGGACCGCCGAAGGTGCCGGTGACGTATTCGTCGCCGCGCGCCGCCTGTGCCCAGAACCACGCGCGGCCGGTCCCGATCAGCTCCGCCGACGGGCCGGTCACCGTCTTGGCGACGATCGCGTCCAGCACCCGGGCCACCGGACGGACGCCGAACAGGCGACGCAGCCGCCCGGCCGCCCGCATCCCGCCGATCGCCGAGCGCGGCATGGCCGCGTAGGTCGTCACATCGGGGACGCCGACCGAGAAGGCCGAGGTCACCAGGTCGCCCCAGGGCACGGTGACCGCATGGCGATCGCCGGTGGGGAACGGGATCTCCCGGACCCGCGCCGCGACCGGGATGCTGACCAGCCGTCCGTCGCGGCGGGCCAGGCCGCCCCGTGGGAACGCCTCCACCATCGACCGCGCCGTGCCCCGGCTCGGCTGGAAGTCACCGCCCCAGGCGATGTCGAGGCGCTCGGCCCCGGGCAGCCGTTCGCACACCAGGGCGGCCAGGCAGTCGGAGGGGACGACGTCGAAGCCGACCGCGGGGATCGCCACCCCGCCGGCCGCCGCGACCTCGTCCCGGCGGGCGAAGGTGGCTCCGATCACCTCCACGTCGCCGTTCAGGTCCAGGTACGCGGTGCCGGTGCGCAGGCAGGTGTCGAGCAACGGCGCGGAGGTCGCCGAGAACGGCCCGGCCACGACCAGCAGCACGTCGATGTCGGCCAATGCCGCGTCGGCGGCGGCCGCGTCATCGACCGGGAAGGCCCGCCAGGGAAGGCCCGCCTCGTCCGCCAGGGACCGGACCGCCTCCTGCCGCCGCCCGGCCAGGACGGGAGTCAGTCCCAGCCTCCGCGCCTGCTCGACCACGAGCCGGCCTGTGTATCCGTTGCAGCCGTAGATCATCCACTTTCGTGCGGTCATAGTCGGCAGTCTCGCCGCGCACTCCCCGGAACGCAGTGGCCGCACGCGCCAGGCCGGGTGACATCTCGTGCCGTGCCGCCTTTCCCGGCCGCCGGGGCCGCCTCCCGGCTCCCCGGCCGGGACCGGCCCGGCCCCGGCGTCACGGGGACTTCGCGGGCTATACCTCGGCGGACCGGCGGGACGGCCCGGGACCGGCGTCCCCGGCCCCGGGACCGGCGTCCCCGGCCCCGGGACCGGCGGCCCCGGCGAGGAGCTCCGCGGCGGCCTGACCGCAGACCCGGGCCGAGCCGTGGGTGGCGATGTGCACGGCGCCGAAGTCGGAACGGGCGGGCAGTCCCATCTCGACCACGATCGCGTCGCCCCGGGCGGCCAGGAGATGGGTGAGCGTGTCGATCTGCCAGGCGTGGCGGTGGGCGTCGCGGACGACGACGACCAGAGGACGCCCGGCCGCGGCGGCGAGGGCGGCCTCCGCGGCGGCCCCGGTGGCGGCCGGCGCTCCCAGCCGGGTGACCGTGGTGCCGGGCAGGAGTTTGCCGAGCGGCTCGCCGACGCCCCAGGGCGTGTCCTTCTCGATGGCGAGGTTCGTCTCGGGAGCCAGCTCCACGACGTGGGGCGGGGCGGGCAGCGGGAACGCCGCGACGGCGGAGCGGCGGGTGACCCGCAGGGCCCGCCGGGCGGCGACCAAGCCGATCGACGGCTCACCGGGACCGCCGGGGGCGGCCGTGACGTGCCCGGCGGCCGACCGGCGGGCGGAGGCGCCCCAGAGCGCGAGGTCGCAGACCCGCCGGGCGGCGTCGGCCAGCCGCTCCTCGGGAAGCCGGCCCTCGACGACGGCGTCCACGATGGCGTCGCGGACCGCGTCCGCGGTCTCCTCGTCGGCGTGCTCACCGCCCACACAGACGGCGTCCGCGCCTGCGGCGACGGCCAGCGCCGAGGCGCCGCCGATCCCGTACCTGCCGGAGACGGCCGCCATCTCGATGCCGTCGGTGACGATGACACCCTCGAAGCCCAGTTCGGCGCGGAGCAGGTCGTGCAGGACCCGGCCGCTGAGCGTGGCGGGCAGCACCGGGTCCAGGGCCCGGACGAGCAGGTGGCCGGTCATGACCGAGCGCACCCCTTCGGCGACGGCCGCGCGGAAGGGCCGCAGCGCCACCTCGTGCAGCTCCTCGATGGTCGCGGCCACCAGCGGGACGCTGTGATGGGAATCGACCGAGGTGTCGCCGTGGCCGGGGAAGTGCTTGGCGCAGGCGGCCACGCCCGCGGACTGCATGCCGCGGACCCAGGCCGCGGTGTGCCGGGCGACGAGGCCGGGGTCGGCGCCGAAGGCCCGCAACCCGATCACCGGGTTGCGGGGGTTGGAGTTGACGTCGGCGGAGGGGGCGAAGTTGAGGTTGACGCCCGCCAGCGCCAGGTCACGGCCGAGGCCGGCGGCGATCTCCTCGGTGAGTCCGACGTCGTCGACCACGCCGAGGGCATAGTTGCCCGGCCGGGTGCTGCCGGCCGCCGCCTCAAGGCGGGTGACGTCACCCGACTCCTCGTCGATGCCGACGAGGACCTGCAGGTTCTCCGCCCGGAGCGCGGCGGTCAGCTCGGCGAGCTGGGCAGGGGCTCCGATGTTCCTGGAGAAGAGCACCACCCCGGTCAGCCCCCGGCCCAACCTCCGCAGGACCCAGTCGGGCGGGATTCTGCCCTCGAAGCCCGGAAGGACAACGGTGTCCGCCAGACGGAGCAGCTCCGTGCTGCGCTTCATTCACTCCTCCTCGCCTGAGGGCCGGTCGGCATCCGATGCCGAAGACGCGCAGACACCACGTTGTCCGACGCCGCCGTGGATCGCCCCGCGACGGCTCGACGCAAATCTAATAGGAAAGTTTCCTGTTTGCTAGTGGGCTGACCACGGGCCTTCACCGGCCGGGCCGCCGTCCTCGCGACCGGCGGGTGAAGCGGCCGGGCGGAACCGGCCCGGAGGGCGGGCGGAACCCGCGAGGATGCCGGGCGGAACCGGCCGGGGGAACAGCCGGCGCCGGCGGGGAGCGGCGACGGCGCCGGCCCCCGGCCGGTTCCGGAGACGGTCACGTCCGGAGACGGGATGAGCTGGAGCGTTCAGGTGAACAAGCGATTGCGCAAGGGCCCATAATGGAGGCGTGAACACGCGAAAGAACTCCGGCGGCTCGACCACGACCCCGGTCAAGCGCCAGGGCACGACGAAACGCGCCGCATCCGGCTCCGCCTCGGAGCGCCGTGATCACCTCGTCAAACTCGCCGCCGAGCTCTTCGCCCGCAAAGGCTTCCAGGCGACCACCGTCCGCGAGATCGCGGAGGAGGCGGGCATCCTCTCCGGGAGCCTCTACCACCACTTCGACTCCAAGGAGACGATCGTCGACGAGGTGCTGACCACCTTCCTCGACGACCTCGTCGGCCGCTACCGCGCCGCGCTGGAGCAGGGCGGCGACCCGCGCACGATCCTCTCAGAGATGGTGCGCATCGGTTTCAGCACTCTGGAGCCGCACCGCGCCGCGATCACCGTCATGCAGAACGACTGGAACTACCTGCGCTCCCTCCCCGGGAACCGCTTCGACTACCTGGTCAGGGCGGAGGAGGAGGTCGAGCGGATGTGGGTCGAGCAGATCAAGCGCGGCCAGGCGGCCGGTCAGCTCCGTTCCGACGTCGACCCCAAGCTCACCTACCGCATGATCCGTGACACCATCTGGGTGGCCGTGCGCTGGTTCCGCCCCGGGGGCCGCCTGAACACCGGCGGCCTCGCCGAGCACTACATCACGGTCCTGTTCGACGGCGTGGCCACCGGCGAGCGAAGCAGCCAGCACGGCTGACGCCCGCGGGCGGGCCCCGGCACGGTGAGCGGGGCGGCCGACGAAGGGCGAACCGCCCGCGGAGCGAACGAGGAGTGACAGGCGAGCATGGAGACACTGCGGAAGGCCGTCCGCATGGCGCTCACCGACGTGGCCGACCCCGCGAAGGCGCCGGCGATGCAGGCGTACATGAAGTCGTCCATGCCCTTTCTCGGCGTGCAGGCGGTGCCGCGCCGCGCCGCCCTGCGGCGGGTCTTCGCCGAGCGTCCCTTCGACGACGCCCCCGGCTGGCGCGGGGCGGTGCTGGAGCTGTGGCGGGAGGCCGAGTACCGCGAGGAGCGGTACGCGGCGATCGAGCTGACCGGCTTCCGCCGCTACCGCGGCTTCCAGACCACCGAGACGCTGCCGATGTACGAGGAGATGATCGTCACCGGCGCCTGGTGGGACTATGTCGACGATCTCGCCGTCCACCGGATCGGCGGCCTGCTCGCGGCCTTCCCCGACACGATGCGACCCCTGGTGCTCCGCTGGGCCCACGACGACGACCTCTGGAAGCGCCGCACGGCGATCCTCTGCCAGAACCGGTTCAAGTCGGCCACCGACACCGGCCTCCTCTATGCCTGCATCGCGCCGAGCCTGTCCGACACCCACTTCTTCGCCCGTAAGGCGATCGGCTGGGCGTTGCGCGAGTACGCCAAGACCAACCCCGGCGAGGTCCTCCGTTATGTCGACCACACCGGCATCGCGGGGCTGAGCCGCCGTGAGGCGCTGAAGAACCTCCGGGTCACCTAGCGGACCCGGGTCGTAGCGAGACCCGCCCTCCGGGGCGTCCCCGACCTGCGCTCTTTCCGTTCACCCCACCCTCATCCGTCTCCCGGATCATCTTTAGGTTAGGCTTTCCTAATATTAGTTAGGCTTGGTATACCTAATCGTGGAGTAATGATGAGATCTCCGATCCGTCGTCGCTGGATGACCGCCGTCGTCGTGGTCGCGACGGCGCTGGGGCTTTCCGCCTGCGGTTCCGGCACGGACACGGCCGCCGGTGCGGGGACCGGAGCCGCCCCGGCCGCGGGCGACGTCCGGAAGGTCCAGCACGAGCTCGGCAGCACCGACGTACCCGTCGCCCCCAAGCGCGTCGTCTCGGTGAGCGTGACGCTGACCGGGCACCTGCTGGCGCTGGAGGCGCCGCTGGTGGCCTCGCAGGCCACCGCGCCCGGCCCGTTCACCGACGGGAACGGCTTCTTCAAGCAGTGGGGGGACGTCGCCACCCAGCGCGGCGTTCAAGTGGTCTACCAGGGCTTCGAGGCGGACATCGAGAAGGTCATCGCCGCCAAGCCCGACCTGATCATCGGCTCCGCCTCCGGCGCGGACAGCACGTCGAAGGTGTACGACCGGCTCAAGAACATCGCGCCGACCCTGCTCTTCCGGCACGACAACGCGACCTGGCAGGAGCTCACCACCAAGCTGGGTGCCGCCCTCGGCCTGGAGGCGAACGCCGCGAAGGTCGTCTCCGCCTATGACAAGCGCGTGACCGAGGTGAAGGACAAGATCAAGAGGCCCGAGCAGGACATCGTGGTGCTGCGCGACAACAACACCGACATCCCGGTGTTCACCGAGACGTCCGCCCAGGGCGCCGTGCTCACCGCACTCGGTTTCAAGATCCACCCCATCGACTCCTCCCTGGCCGCCGCGTCCACCGCGGAGGGCGGCGCGCGCACGGACATCGTGAGCCTCAAGCAGGAGAACGTCGTCAAGGCGATCGGGGACAGCTCGGTCTTCTTCGTCGGACACAGCGCCGACCAGATCGCCGCCACGCAGGCCAAGCCGCTCTGGAAGGACCTGGCCGCCGTCGCCGACAAGCGGGTCCACGACCTCGGCCTCGACTCGTTCCGCATCGACTACTTCAGCGCGTCCAGCATCGTCGACCGCATCGAGAAGGAGTTCGCCGGCTGATGCGGCACGTCCCGCCGCAGGTCCCGCGTCCCGCCCCGCCCGAGATCGTGGTGAGCCCGCGGCTCGCGGCGCTGGCCGCCGAGCTGCGGGCGGGCCGGGCGGAGGCGCTCGAGGGGTTCTGGGCGGCGGTGACCGCCGAGGGCACGCCGCTGGTCGAGGAGATCCCCGGCGACCCCGTACACCGCGCCGTGACGTTCCTGTGGCGCGGGGACGCGGACGACGTGCTCGTCATGGCCAACAAGCTCAACGACCCGAGCGTGCTGGAGGCGAGCCTCATGGAACGGCTCGGCGGCACCGACGTGTGGCACCGCACCTACCGCGTCGGATCCGCCTGGCGAGCCTCCTACCGGCTGGCGCCGGGCGGCCGCGAGGGTTCCCGGACGGACGCCGCCGAGGACCGTCCGGGCCCCGGCGCCGGCGCCGCGGAAGCCCGCCCCGTCACCGACGTGAAGGACCGGACGGGCACGGACGCTGGCACGGGCACGCAAGGCCGGACAGGCACGGACGCGGGCACGGACGCTGGCACCGCGGGTCTCGCGTCCTCCGTCCCGCTCGGTGGCGAGGTGGCGCGCCGAAGGGACGCGATGATCGCCGCCGGGTCGCGGGTGCCGCGCGCGGCGATCGAGCGCTGGTGCCTGGGGCTCGCCCGGGCGATCGCCGACCCGCTCAACCCGCGGTCCTGGCGCGGGTACTCGGTGGCCGAGATGCCGGACGCGCCTCCGCAGCACGCGCTCGCGCCGCGCCGGAGCCGGCGCGAGCCGACCCGGCACGTGATCGGCGGCCGGACCGTGTGGCGGTACGACCCGGCACGGCCTTCCGCCGCGACGCTCGTCCTGCTGGACGGCGAAGACTGGACCGGGGACGCCCCGGTCATCCTCGGCAACCTCATCGAGGCGGGAGCGGTGCCGCCGCTGACCGCGTTCCTGGTGGAGTCGGGCGGCCATCGGGCCAGAACCCGCGACCTGACGTGCGACGACGGGTTCGTGTCCTTCCTGGCCGACGAACTGCCCACCGGGGAGCACCCCCCGTCCCGGACCGCCATCGCGGGGCAGAGCCTGGGCGGGCTGACCGCCCTGTACGCGGCGTACCGCCGGCCTGACCGGTTCGGAGCGGCCATCTCGCAGTCCGGGTCGTTCTGGTGGCCCAATCAGTCCGGCGGGCCCGGCGAACCCGGTGGGGCGGGCGGACCGGGCTCATCCGGCGGGCCCGATCCGTCCGGCGGGTCCCGCGGATCTCACGGCGAGTGGCTGACCGCGGAGCTGGCCCGCGCCTCGCGTGTCCCGGCCCGGTGTCACGTGGAGGTCGGCACTCAGGAGTGGGCGCTGCTCGGCCCGACCCGGCGGCTGCGTGACGTGCTGCGCGCCGGGGGCTGCGATCTGACCTACCGCGAGTACGAGGGCGGTCACGACGGCGCCTGCTGGCGCGGCTCGCTCGCGGACGGGCTCGTCGCGGTGTTCCGCGGGACCTCCTGACCGCCCGGGACGGAGCGCCTGCCGCGCTCAGGACCCGTTCTCCCCGGCCGTCCGGGGCAGAACGCCCGATCTGCCGGACCTGACCGCCCGGGACAGGACGCCCGACCCCCGGGTCTGACCGTTCAGGAACGGCCCGCCCGCCATTCCCGGTGGAGCAGCCAGGCGAGATAGAGCCCGCCGAGCCCGCCGGTCAGCACGCCCACGGGCAGCTGGCCGGTGGTCGGCAACCGCTGGGCCACCAGATCGGCGGTGGCCAGCAGCACCGCCCCGGTCACCGCCCCGGCGGCGACGCCCGCGCCGGGCGCCCTGGTCAGCCGCCGGGCGAGCTGCGGGGCGGCGAGCGCGACGAAGCTGACGGGGCCGGCCGCGGATACCGCCACTCCGGACAGCACCACGGCGACGACCAGCAGGGCGAGGCGGTGGCGCTCCACGGAGAGACCGAGTGCCGCGGCGGTGTCGTCGCCCATCTCCATGGCCCGCAGCGAGCGGCTCAGCACCAGCGCCATCGGAAGCAGCAGCGTCACCGCCACCGCCACCGGCCACACCCGCTCCCAGCCTGCCCCTGCCAGGCTGCCGACGAGCCACACCTTCGCCCCCTGCGACTCGTACAGGTCGGCTCTGGTCAGCAGGTAGGCGATGAAGGAGTGGAGCATCGCGGTGACGCCGATGCCGACGAGCACCAGCCGGTTGCCCTGCACACCGCGTTTGAAGGACAGCGCGTAGACGAGGAGAGAGGCCGCCAGGCCGCAGAGCAGCGATCCCGTGGCGACGGCCAGGGCCGTGGCGGCGTCCACGAGGAGGATCACCGCGACGGCGCCCGCCGCGGCGCCCGCGTTCACCCCGACGATGTCGGGGCTGCCGAGCGGGTTGCGGGACAGGCTCTGCACCACGGCGCCGCCGACGCCGAGCGCCGCCCCGACCAGGAGGGCGAGCAGCACACGCGGGGCACGTACCTCGTAGACGACCATCTCACTCGCGCCGTCGCCCTGCCCGAGCAGGGTCTTGACCGCATCCCAGGGGGAGATCGCCGAGCCGGTGCCGAGGGCGAGCAGCCCGACCACGGCGGCGACGGAGAGCAGACCGAGGACGACCGTGGCCGCCCGGAGGTGGATCCGCAGCGAGATCCGGCGCGACGGGGTGCGGACGGTGCGGTAGGCGCTCACAGGGTGATCTTTCGACGGCGGAGGAGGTAGATGAACATCGGGGCTCCGACGAACGCGGTGACGATGCCGCTCTCCAGTTCGTTGGGGTGCACCACGACCCTGCCGATGACGTCGGCCGCGAGCAGCAGCGCCGGGGCCATGACGGCCGAGTAGGCCAGCACCCAGCGGTTGTCGGGGCCGGCGAAGGCGCGGACGGTGTGCGGGGCCATGAGCCCGATGAAGCCGATGGGCCCGGCGGCGGCGGTGGCGGCGCCGCAGAGCAGCATGATCGCCACCACGCCGACGAGCCGGATGCGGCCCAGGTTCGCCCCCAGGCTCTGCCCCGTCTGCTCGCCCAGCGCGACGGCGTTGAGCCCCCGCCCGAGCCCGAGGGCGAGCACGGCGCCCACCGCGACGAACGGCGCGATCTGCCGCACGACGTCCGCGTCCCGGCCGGCGAGCGCACCCACGTCCCAGAACCGCCACTGCTCGAAGACCCCGGAGTCGAGGGTGAGCACCCCGTCGATGACGGCGATCAGGAAGGCGCTGACCGCCGCGCCGGCGAGCACCAGCCGGGCCGGGTTCGCGGCGCCGCGTCCCGTCGTGCCCAGCACGTAGACCGTGACCGTGGCCAGGGCGGCGCCCACGAGCGCGAACACCACCCATATCTTCACGTCGGTGACATCGAAGAACAGGATGGAGCAGACCACGGCCAGTGAGGCCCCGGAGTTGACGCCGAGCAGGCCGGGATCGGCCAGCGGGTTACGGGTGAGCGCCTGCATGAGCGCCCCGGCGAGACCGAGCGCGGTGCCGACGCAGATACCGAGCAACGTCCGGGGAACCCGCAGATCATGGACGACCGCGGCGGTCTCCCCCCCGTCAGGGGACCACAGCTGCCGCCAGACCTCGTCGACCGGGATCGTCTGGGCACCGACCGCGACGCTCAGCACCGCCGTCACCGCGAGAACCACGAAGGAGACGGCGAGCACCGTCCACCGCATCAAGCCTCCCCATCATTTAGGAGAGGCTTACCTTAATAGACATGCCATCCAACGGAATAACCGGGGCGGAAGTGCCGGAAGGCGGCCGATCCGGCTTCAGGCCCTCAACCGTGCACCAGTAAGGCCGCGCTACCGTAACTGCCGCCGAAGCCGGTCACCAGCGCCGCCTCCCGGCCGGCTCGGAGCTCCCGCACCGCCTGCGCCACGTTGTTCAGGCCGTGCACGTAACCCTCCGAGAGCAGGCCGCCGTGCGGGTTGACCGCGGCATGGCGGCGGGCGAGCAGGAACTCGCCGAGCCCGTCCCGGGTGACCAGGCCGAAGTCCTCCAACTGGCGGGGGACGAGCCAGGAGTAGGCGTCGTAGAGCAGGGCCACGTCCACGTCCGGCGGACGCATTCCGGCGGCCTCCCACAGCGGGGCCGCGACGTGGGCGGAGAAGATCGCGGTGACGTCGGGCGAACGGTCCATCGAGGAGCAGCCGGGGCCGCCTCCCCGCACCACCGCGCGGACGCGCGGAGCGCCGGGGGCCAGCCGCGCGTCGCGGACCACGAGAGCGCAGGCGCCGTCGGTCTCCTGGCAGCAGTCGGCCGCGCGCAGCGGCGAGGAGATGTACGGAGCGGCCAGGTAGTCCCGCAGGGAGAGCGGGTCGCGCCGCAGGGCACGGGGGTTGCCCGCCGCGTTGTCACGCGACTGGGCGACCACCGCGTGCAGGTGCTCCTCCCCCAGGCCGGTGTCGTGCAGGTAGCGCCGGGCCGCCAGGGCGAACAGCGGGACGGGCCCGGCCATGCCGTACGGGGCGGTGAAGCGCTCCTGCGGGCCGGTGGAGACGGTGTTCATGCGCTTGCCGGAACGGCCGTTGAGTGCCCGGTAGATCAGTACGGTGCGCGCGACCCCGCAGGCCACGAGCATGGCCGCGTCGCCGAGGATCGACGCCGCCTGGGTGCCGCCGCCGGCGATGTCGTTGTGCCAGCCGAGCCGTTCGACGCCCAGCGCGCGGGCGACCTGGACCACCGGCGCGGAGTCGTTCAGGTGGTAGCTGAGGACCGCGTCGACGTCAGCGGCCTTCAGACGGGCGTCGGCCAGCGCGGCCCGCGCCGCCTCGACCGCGAGCTCCAACTCGGTCCTGCCCGACCGGCGGGTCAGTGCCGTCATGCCGACGCCCGCGACGGCCGCCCTGTCCCGCATGTGACTCCCGCCGGGTCGGGTCGCCCGCCGGGGCGGGACGCGATCCGTCCCGGCGGGCGACGTCGATGGACCGCCGGGCGCCGCGGGCGCGGGCGATCGCCCGTCACGCTAACCTCCACACCCACTACAGGCAAGCGCTTGCTCGGAGAAGTAACCGCCACCCGCCAGGGCCACGGCCACGCGCCGCTCAGCGCTCAGCACCCCGGCTGCGGACCGGACGCGAGCCGGGCACGAGCCGGGCACGAGCCAGGTGCAAGCCAGGTGCGGACCGGACGCGAGCCGGGCACGAAGCGGGTGCAGGCCGGACGCACCGGAATCGGACGCCGCTTGGCTAGCTGTACTATCCAGCAGTGCGGATATCAGAGCTCAGCACCGCATCGGGCGTGCCCATCCCGACGATCAAGTACTACCTGCGCGAGGGCCTCCTTCCGGCGGGCGTACAGACCTCGGCCACCAGGGCGGAGTACGGCGAGAGCCACCTGCGGCGGCTGCGGTTGATCCGGGCGCTGCTCGAGGTGGGGCGGCTGTCCATCGCGTCCATCCGGAGGGTGCTCGCCGCCGTCGACGACGAGGGCCTGAGCATGCACCGCGTGCTGGGCACCGCGCACTACGCCATCGCCCCGCCGGTGGAGCCGCCACCGCCCGGCGAGAGGTGGCGACGTGCCCGCGCCGAGGTCGACGCCCTGATCGACGACCTCGGCTGGCGGATAGACCCCGAGGCCCCCACCCGAGACGAGCTGGCCCACGCGGTTCTCGCCCTCGACCGGCTCGGCATGCCCGCCACCGGGGAGGCCCTGCGTCCCTACGCCGAGACCGCCGCCAGGCTCGTCGCCGAACACGAGATCGGCACCATTCCCGTCGGCGGCTCCCGGGAGGCCGCGGTCGAGGCCCTGGTCCTCGGCACGGTCCTGCACGGCAGGATTCTGGACGTCATGCGGCGCCTGGCGCACGAGTCGGTCTCGGCCGTCACCTTCGGCCCGGCCGGCGAGAACGGCCCGACCGGTGAGAGCGGCGGCCCGGCAAGCGAGGGGGACGGCCCGGCGGGTGACGGCGGCGGCCCGGTCGGCGGCGGGGGCGGCCCGGTCGGCGGCGGGGGCGGACAGTCGGCGTGACGGAAGTCTCATCCACCCCGCCCGAACGGAGAACAGGCAGCTCACAGCCCTGAATCGGGGCTGTGCGGGGTTTTCCCACCGCCGCTGCCTGCCCAAACGGCCCTGGGTAACACCCTGTTCACATACGGGCAACAGTTGCGAAATCGCGTCTTGCGAATCTCTTAGCGCAGCAGATCCCCTTCCTCCTCAAGGACTCCGCCGATGACCTTCAAGGCTGAATACATCTGGATCGACGGCACGCAGCCGACCGCCAAGCTCCGTTCCAAGACCAGGATCCTGGCGGACGGCGCCGAGCTCCCGATCTGGGGCTTCGACGGGTCCAGCACCAACCAGGCCGACGGCGGTTCCTCCGACCGCGTGCTCAAGCCGGTCTTCAGCTGCCCGGACCCGATCCGCGGCGGCGACAACCTGCTGGTGCTCTGCGAGGTCCTGAACATCGACATGACCCCGCACGAGAGCAACACCCGCGCCGCCCTCGTCGAGGTTGCCGAGAAGTACGCCGACCAGGAGTCCTGGTTCGGCATCGAGCAGGAGTACACCTTCTTCAAGGAGGGCCGCCCGCTCGGCTTCCCGCTCGGCGGCTTCCCGGCCCCGCAGGGTGGCTACTACTGCGGCGTCGGCGCCGACGAGGTTTTCGGCCGCGAGGTCGTCGAGAAGCACCTCGACTACTGCCTGGCCGCCGGCCTGGCCATCTCCGGCATCAACGCCGAGGTCATGCCCGGTCAGTGGGAGTTCCAGGTCGGCCCGGCGGGCCCCGTCGAGGTCGCCGACCACCTGTGGATCGCCCGCTGGCTGCTCTACCGCACCGCCGAGGACTTCAACATCGCCGCCACCCTGGACGCCAAGCCGGTGAAGGGCGACTGGAACGGCGCCGGTGCGCACACCAACTTCTCCACCAAGGCGATGCGCGAGGGCTACGACGCGATCATCACCGCCTGTGAGGCCCTGGGCACCAACGCCGAGGAGCACGTCAGGAACTACGGCGCCGGCATCGAGGACCGCCTCACCGGCCACCACGAGACCGCTCCGTGGAACAAGTACAGCTACGGCGTCTCCGACCGCGGCGCCTCGGTCCGCATCCCGTGGCAGGTCGAGGTCGACAAGAAGGGCTACATCGAGGACCGTCGCCCGAACGCCAACGTCGACCCCTACAAGGTGACCCGCCTCATCGTGAACACCTGCTGCTCCGCCCTGGAGAAGGCCGGCCAGGTCTGACCCGGGTCCGATCACCGCGAAGGCCGCGGACGCCCTGCCGGGGGCGTCCGCGGCCTCACCCTTTAACAAGACGAGACGTTCCGGTTCGTCTTTTGGTACATTCGACCGGATGAAGACCCCGAACCCGACCCGGCGCAGCGAACGGTCGCGCCAGGCCATTCTGAGCGCCGCGTTCGACCTGGTCGCCGAGATCGGGTACGCCAAACTGACCGTCGAGGCCATCGCCGCGCGCGCGGGCGTGGGCAAGCAGACGATCTACCGCTGGTGGCCGTCCAAGGGGGCCGTGTTCGTCGAGGCGGTGCTCGACCTGAGCCGGGACGAGCGGGGGGAACTTGCGCTGCCCGACACCGGCGACCTCCGGGCCGACCTGCGCGGCGTGCTCCGCGCCATCGTCGACGAGTACAACGATCCCAAGCTCGACGCGATGAGCCGTGCCCTCAGCGCCGAGGCGCTGGCCGACCCCGCGCTCAACTCGGAGATCACCGGCCGGATCCTGGGGCCGATCCTGGAGGCGACCAGGGAGCGGCTGCGCAGTGCCCGGCGGGCGGGCCAGGTGGCCGCGGACGCCGACCTGAGCGTGGCCGTCGAGCTGCTGTTCGGACCGGTCTATCACCGCTGGATGCTGCGGACGAACCCGCTGACCCACGAGTACGCCGACACGGTGGTGGAGTTCGCCCTGCGGGCATTGGCCCCGACTCAAGGCGAATCCGATTCGGTTTCTGTCAAAGGGTGAAAAATTCCTCCCTGGCCCCCCAACCTGCCCCAACGACACAAAACACCAGCACAACCCACCTATGTGGAAAAAATCCCCTGAAACAGGTCCTTTAGGACAGCGCTAAACGGCTATCGCGCGCCGTACCATAACTGCGATGCGCGATGTAGTGGAGCAATTACAGCGCCTGGGCATGTCTGGGTACGAAGCCAAGGCGTACGTCACCCTGGTCGGAGCCGGACAGCCGCTCAACGGCTACGAGGTCGCCAAGCGTTCGGGCGTGCCCCGCAGCACGGTCTACGAGACGCTGGGCAAACTCGTGGCCAAGGGGGCGGCGTACGAACTGCGGGGGGCCGACGACGCCACCGACTACCTGCCCCTGCCGCCGCGGTCGCTGCTGGAGCGGCTGCGGCGGGAGTTCGACGACTCGATCGAGGCGCTGGAGTCATCGCTGCCGGCGATCGTGGCCCCGCCCGGAGCCCACCTGATCCACAGCCTCAAGGACGCCGGCGCGCTGCTCGCACGGGCCGAGGACGTGATCGCCGGGGCACGCGCAGACCTGTTCCTGTCGATCTGGCCCGAGGAGATGAAGCGGCTCGCCCCGCTGGTCAAGCGGGCCGCCGAGCGCGGCGTGGACACCTCGGTGCTGCACTTCGGACCGGTCGCGGACCCGGTGGGCCACATGTACGAACACCGCTTCCCCTCCCTCGACGAGGACCTGGAGGAGCCGGGCCGGCGCCTCCTGGTCGTGGCGGCCGACCGGCGGGAGACCCTGGTCGGCGGGTTCGCGGGCGACACCGCGTGGGGCGTCTACACCGAGGACCCGGCGGTGGTGACGATGGCGGTGGAGTACGTCGGGAACGACATCGTCATGCAGGTCATCGCCGAACGGGTCGGCCACGAGACCATGCGCGGGTTCTGGGCCGACGATCCCCGGCTCGCGCACCTGCGCGCCGCCCGCGACCGGTACGCCGCCCTTGTCCGGGCCGCCGGTCCGCCGGCCCGTCCGGAGGGCTCGCAGGCGGCCCCCCTGCACCCCGGAGACGTCCGCTGATCCGGGAGCCGCCGGGGAATTCCGGCGGTTCCCGGGGTGCCCCGCCGCCCGCGGACGCCCCCGGCGCCGACCCGTGCCCCCCGGTGCCGGCGCGTGCCCTCCGGCGCCTGCGGGCGCCTCGGACGCCCATGATCGTCCGTCGGGGGAAAAATGGCTCTTAACGTAGATATGACATCCTTCGGAGAGATTGTCTCCTTCTGGATCGTCTCCATCTCGGGGAAGGCAGCGTATGGACAAGCCGGTCATCATGACGGTCGACGACGATCCCGGCGTTTCACGCTCGGTCGCGCGTGACCTGCGGCGCAGGTACGGGCAGTCGTACCGGATCATCCGGGCCGAGACGGCGGCGCAGGGCATCGAGAGCGTGCGCGAGCTGCGGCTGCGCGGCGACGACGTCGCCGCGATCCTCGCCGACTACCGGATGCCCCAGATGAACGGCGTGGAGTTCCTGGAGCAGGCGATGGACCTGTACCCCTACGCCCGCCGCGTGCTGCTGACCGCCTACGCCGACACCGACGCGGCGATCCAGGCGATCAACGTGGTCGACCTCGACCACTACCTGCTCAAGCCGTGGGACCCGCCGGAGGAGAAGTTCTACCCGGTGCTGGACGCCCAGCTGGACGCCTGGCAGCGCACGGACCGGCGGGAGACGGACGAGCTGCGGGTGGTGGGGGCACGCTGGTCGGCGCGGTCGTACAAGATCCGTGACTTCCTGGCCCGCAACCAGGTTCCCTACCGCTGGGTGCTGGCCGACAGCCCGGAGGGCTCCGAGCTGCTGGCCGCGGCCGGAGAGGCGTGCACGATCGGCCCGGCGAAGCTGCCGCTGGTCATCACCGCCGGCGGCGCCAAGCTCACCGCGCCGGGCACCGCCGAGCTGGCGGAGGCCGTCGGGTTGTCCACCGCCCCGGCCACCGACTTCTACGACCTGATCGTGATCGGCGGGGGCCCCGGTGGCCTGGGCGCCGCGGTCTACGGCGCCTCCGAGGGGCTGCGCACGGTGATGGTCGAGCAGCACGCCTCCGGCGGGCAGGCCGGGCAGAGCTCCCGCATCGAGAACTACCTGGGCTTCCCCGACGGCGTCTCCGGCTCCCAGCTCGCCGACCGAGCCCGCCGTCAGGCGCTGAAGTTCGGCGCGGAGCTGCTCACCGCGCGCAAGGTGACCAGCCTGGAGGTCAAGGGCCAGGCCAAGGTGGTCGGTTTCGCCGACGGCGGCAGCATCGCCGGGCACACCGTCATCCTGGCCACCGGCGTCTCCTACCGGCGGCTGAACGCCCCCGGCCTCGACGACTTCATCGGCTCCGGCTGCTACTACGGCGCGGCCATGACGGAGGCGTCCGAGTGCCGGGACCGCGAGGTCTACATCGTCGGCGCGGCCAACTCGGCCGGTCAGAGCGCGGTCCACCTCTCGGGCTACGCGAGCAGGGTCCATCTCGTCGTCAGGGGCGACGGGCTGGAGCGGACCATGTCGCACTACCTGATCGAGCAGATCTCACAGCTGCCCAACATCGAGGTGCACACCGGGACCGAGGTCGTCGGCGGCGAGGGCGACGGCCACCTGGAGCGGATCACGCTGAAGGGCCCGGACGGCGAGCGCACGGTCGACGCCGAGTGGCTGTTCGTCTTCATCGGCGCCGAGCCGTTCACCGACTGGCTCGGAGACACCGTCGAACGCGACGGGCGGGGCTTCATCCTCACCGGGCCCGACCTGACCTCCGGCGAGAGCCGCCCCCGCAACTGGCCGCTGCGGCGTGACCCGTACCACCTGGAGACCAACGTGCCGGGGGTGTTCGCCGCCGGCGACGTACGGGCCGACTCGATCAAGCGGGTCGCCTCGGCCGTCGGCGAAGGCGCGATGGCCGTGGCCCTCGTCCACCGCTACCTGGAGCAGGCGTGACCGGCCCGGCGGAGCCCGGCGGCGTTCCCCGGGCGGAGCACAAGGTCGACGTCGACGTGCTCCGCGGCCTGTTCCTCTTCGAGGACCTCGACAGGGAACGGCTGGAGTGGCTGGCCGCACACGGCGTGCAGCAGGAGTTCGCGGCGGGCGAGCCGATCGTCAGGCAGGGCGACCCCGCCGAGCGCTTCGTCGTGCTCGTCGAGGGCGAGATCGTGATGGTCACCGAGACCCCCGCGGGGACGGTCACGATGACCCCCACCTCCCAGCCCGGCGCCTACGCCGGGGCGATCTCCGCCTACCTGGGCGACCGGGCCCCGGAGAACTACACGCACTCGCTGCGCGCCACCAAGCCGACGCGGATGTTCGTGCTGCCGGCCGAGCGGTTCCGCTGGATGATGACCGAATGGTTCCCCATGGCGGTGCACCTGCTCGACGGGGTGCGCATGGGCGGGATGGCCCAGCGGGAGCTCATCGACCGGCGGCAGCGGTTGACCGCGCTCGGCACCATCACCGCCGGCCTCACCCACGAGCTCAACAACCCGGCCGCCGCGGCCGTGCGGGCCGTGGGCGACCTGCGGGACAAGATACGGATGTCGCGCCGGCGGCTGGCCGAGCTGGCCGAGTCCGGGATCGAGCCCGAGCGGCTCCGTGCCCTGGTCGACCTGCAGGAGACGTGCGCCGAGAGCGTCGGCGAGGTGCCGAAGCGCTCCCCGCTGGAGACCTCCGACGCCGAGGACGAGCTCTCCGACGCCCTGGAGGACGCCGGGGTCGAGGACGCCTGGGACATCGCGCCGCCGCTGGTGGGCGCCGGGTTCACCGTCGACGTGCTGGAGAAGGTCCGCGGCGCCGCGGGCGACCGGCACCTGAACGCGGCCGTGCACTGGATGGCCGAGGCGATCGAGATCTCGCAGATGCTGAACGAGGTCACCGACGCGACCGAGCGGATCTCCTCGCTGATCGCCTCCGCCAAGCAGTACTCCCAGATGGACCGCGCGCCGTACCAGACGGTGGACGTGCGGGAACTGCTCGACAGCACGCTCACCATGTTCCGCGGCAAGATCCCGCCGGGGATCAGCCTGGCCACCGACTACGACCCGGCGCTGCCCCCCGTCCCGGCCTACGCCGGGGAGCTCAACCAGGTGTGGAGCAATCTGATCCACAACGCCCTGGACGCGATGGGGAGCACCGGGACCCTCACCGTACGCACCCGGCTGGAACACGACACGGTCGCGCTGATCGAGGTCTGCGACACCGGTCCGGGCGTCCCCGAGGAACTGCGGGAGCGGATCTTCGAGCCGTTCTTCACCACCAAGGCGGTCGGCGAGGGCACCGGTCTCGGCCTGGACATCTCCTTCCGCATCGTCTCCGGCCGCCACGGAGGCGACCTGCGGGTGGAGTCGCGTCCCGGTGACACCCGGTTCCAGGTGCGCCTGCCTCTCGCCGAGACGCCGAGCACCGCGGGAACGTCCTGACCCTCTCCCGCCGCGTCCTCCCCTGCGGAGCGGCGGGCCCCGCAGTGGCGGGCCCACCCGGAGCGGCGGGCCCGCGAGAGCCGCGGACCCGCCGGGGCGGCGTCAGGAGCCGTGGACGCCGTTGACGATGTCCATCAGGCGGGCCAGGACCCTGCCGCCGGAGACCCGCAGGCCGTCGTGCTCCCACTCGTTGGTCACCCACGTCCGCACGTTACCGATCGCGGCGGCGGTCCGCATGGACAGGTCCTCCTCGACGTACATGTCGTCGTAGTAGACGGCCGCGGCCACGGGAACCCGGTTGGCCGCGAGCCGGGCCGGGTCGTAGAGGGCGGGCCAGCCGGACTCGGCGGCGAGGATCTCGGCGGCGCCCTTGAACGGGCGGAGGGCGGCGATGTCGTCGAACATCCAGGGGTAGATCATCTCTCCGACGGGGAGCGCCGGCTCGGCGTCCTCGTGGAACTCCCCGGGCAGCAACCGGTGGGCCGCCCAGGCCGTGGCGGCCCCCTGGGCGTAGATCGCCTCGTGCATGACCGCGTAGAGCGGGTTGCCGACGAACCCGGTGGCCATCATGACCTCGTACCGGAACAGGTCGGAGAGCCTGTCACCGTGCCACGCCTCGTCCAGCAGCCAGTGCAGGTATTCGGCGCCGTCGCTCATACCGAGGCACAGGCCGAGGGTCTGCAGGCGGCGCACGGTCAGCACGTCGCCGTCCGGCAGCATGACCTCGTGGTGGCGCAGGTGGTCGGTGACCGCCCGCAGGCGCCCGGCGTCCTCGGGATAGCGGGCGAAGTAGCGGTCGACCTTGGCGCGGACCCTGGGGTAGGTGCGGGCGTAGACGTCGTCGGCGGTGGCCTCGAGACCGGGCAGTCCGCCCGTTATGTAACAGGCCTTGAGCCCTTCGGGAGCGCGGGAGAGGTAGGTCAGCGTGACGAAACCGCCGTAGCTCTGGCCGAGGGTCTCCCACGGCCGGTCGCCGCAGAGCTCGCGCCGGATCAGCTCGGCGTCGGCCACGATCGAGTCGGCCCGGTAGTGCATGAGCCGGGCGGCGATCTCCTCGTCCGTCCCGGTCACCGTGCGCGCGGTGAGGGGCGTGCTGCGTCCGGCCCCGCGCTGGTCGAGCAGGAGCACCCGGTGGGTCTTCAGCGCGTGTCCCAGCCAGCCGTCGGCGGCGGTCGGCCGCGGCGACTTGCCTCCGGGCCCGCCCTGCAGGAAGAGCAGCCACGGCAGGTTCTCACCCCTCCTGGCCGGGTCGATCGCCTCACGGGCGAAGATCTCTATCGTCTCGCCGCCGGGGTCGGCGTGGTCCAGGGGGACGGTGAACGTGTGGTCGGTGAGCGCCACACCGGGCAGAAGGACAGTCACCCGGGAGAAACTACCCAACCTCGCGCGCGGGGCCGCGCCTGGTGGGTGCGATTCGCCGGCACGGCCGCGCGGGGACCTCACGCGGACGGTGCACGGAGACCTCACGCGGACGGTGCACGGAGACCTCACGCGGACGGCGGCGCCGGGCGGGGGTCCGTGGTCCGCCGGTACCGCCGCGCGGGGACTTCCCCCCGGGCGGGGAACTGGTACGCTTCCCAAGCGAGCGCTTGGTTTCGGACGGGCCGCCGTACCCGAGGCCGCGGAACGGGACAGCCGGAGACGACCCCCAGGGGACAGCCGATGAAGTTCTCGACCTTCCACCTCTTCCACCGGTTCGACGGCCAGAGCTTCAAGGACGTCTACGACCACCACCTGCGGCTGATCGAACTCGCCGAGGAGCTGGGGTTCCACGGCGTCCGGCTGGCCGAGCACCACTTCCGCGACTACGGCGTGGTCCCCAACCTGTTCACGATGCTCGCGGCCATGGCGGCGCGCACCGACCGGATCCGGCTGGGAACCGGCGTCGTGGTGCTGCCGCTGCACAACCCGATCCACGTCGCCGAGGAGGCGGCGATGGTCGACGTTCTCTCCGGCGGGCGGCTGGAGCTGGGCATCGGACGCGGCTACCAGAGCTTCGAGTTCCAGGGCTTCGGCGTCGAGCTGGCCGAGGCCCGTGACCGGTTCGACGAGGCGCTGGAGGTCGTCCTCGGGCTGTGGGGCGCCGGGGCCTTCCGGCACGAGGGCAAGTTCTACCGGACCGGGACCGGGGTGGAGCTCGTCCCCCGGCCGCTCCAGTCCCCGTTCCCGCCGATCCACGTGGCGGCCGTGTCGCCGGAGACCGTCACCATGTACGCCGGACGCGGCCTGCCGATCCTGGCCGACCCGGCCGCGCCGTTCCACAAGGTGGTCGGGGCCGCGCGGACCTGGCGGGAGACCGCCGAGCGCACCGGGCACGACGTGACCGGTGCCGAGCTGGTGGTCGCGCGCAGCGTCTACGTGGCCCCGACCCTGGAACGGGCCCGCGAGGACCAGGCCGCCTTCGAGGCGGGTTTCGACCGGGGCCGGATCTTCAACCGGGAGAGCGCACCGATCGACCCGCGGACCGGCCGGGCGGCGCAGGGGTTCGAGTACTACCAGGACCGCTACCTCAAGGGTGGTTCGCTCTCCAACGACTTCCGCTGGGAGCAGTTGGAGGTCATCGGCGACCCCGGGCGGGTGATCGGCCAGATCCGGCTGCTCCGGGACGCCGGGTTCGCCAACCTGCTCTGCGACTTCGGCAGCACCCGGCCGATGCCGGCGGCGGAGCTGGAGAAGGTGATGCGGTTCTTCGCCGCCGAGGTCATGCCGGCCTTCCGGTGACCGGTCCCGTACGACGCGTGCCGGCCGCGGCGCGGGCCGCGGTCGCACGCCATCCCCAGCAGGAGACGCGATGATCCACCGGTTGACCCTGTCCGACGTCCTCGCCGAGCACGCCCGCAGCCGCCCCCTGGTGACGGCCGTGGTGGACGGCGAGGTGCGGCTCACCTACCCCGAGCTCGACGCGCGGGTCACCCGCCTGGCCGACGCGCTGGCCGCGCGGGGCGTCGCCGCCGGAGACCGGGTGCTGTGGCTGGGACGCAACAGCCACGCGGTACTGGAGCTGCTGCTGGCCGCCTCCCGGCTCGGCGCGGTCTTCTGCCCGGCCAACTGGCGGCAGTCGACCGGCGAGCTGGCCTTCGTCCTGGACGACCTGGCCCCGAAGGCCGTCGTCTGGGAGGAGTCGGAGGCCGCCGCGCCGCTCCGCGGGGACGACTGGATCCTCATGGGGGCCGGTTATGAGACGTTCCTGGCCGGCGGGTCCGGCGGGTCCGGTGGAAGCGCGGACGGCGACCCCGGCGGCACCAGCGACCCCGGCGGCGGCACCGGCGACGACACCGGTGACGACACCGGTGACGACACGGCGCCGGTTCTCGCGCTCTACACCGCCGCCTTCGACGGCCGTCCCGCCGCCGCCCTGCTCAGCAGCGCCGCCCTGGTCGCGCACAGCGTGTCGCTGCTGGTGGTCCGCCAGATGGAGCCGGGCTTCACCTTCCTCAACAGCGGCCCGCTGTTCCACGTGGGCACAATGATGTTCTGCCTGGCCACCCTGCAGATCGGCGGGACGAACGTCTTCACCCCCGCGTTCGACGCCGAGGAGGTCTGCCGGCTGGTCGAGGCGGAGAAGGTCACCCAGGCGTTCCTGTTCGGCCGGATGATCGACGAGGTGGCCGAGGCGAACGGGGACGGCCGGTACGACCTGTCCTCGCTCCGCTTCGTCTCCCACTCGGCCGCGTGGGACGCGATGACGACGGTGGACGACTCCCCCTGGTGCCGGTCGAAGATGGGCGGCTACGGGCAGACCGAGGTGGGCGGCATGCTGACCTTCCTCGGGCTGGCGCCCGGTGCCGCCGGTCCCGCCGGGCGGCCGTCCCCGCTGGTCCAGGTGCGGATCCTGGACCCCGACGGCCGCGAGGTGCCCGCCGGGGAGGTGGGCGAGATCTGCGCACGCGGCAGGTCGCTCTTCTCCGGCTACCTCAACCGGCCGGAGCTGACCGCGGCCAGGATCCGGGACGGTTGGCACCACACCGGTGACCTCGGCCGCCGGGAGGCCGACGGCACGATCACGTTCGTCGGCCCGCGGCTCCGCATGATCAAGTCGGGCAACGAGAACGTCTACCCGGCCGAGGTCGAGCGCGTGCTGAAGACCCACCCCGCCGTCGCGGACGCGGCCGTGATCGGGGTGCCCGACGACCGGTGGCACCAGGTGGTCAAGGCCGTCGTGGTCCTCGCGGACGATGCCGGGCCGGTCACCGCCGAGGACGTCGCCGAGCACGTCCGGGCCAGGATCGCCTCCTACAAGAGACCCCGCCACGTCGCCTTCGTCGAGGCCATCCCGAAGAAGGGCTTCACCCCCGACTACGACGCCCTCGACGCCGCCCACGGTGGCGGCGGCTACCCCGGCGGCTGACCCCGCACCGAAGACCGGGGCCAGGACGGCTGACCCCGCACCGGGAAGGCCGGGACCAGGACGGCCGATCCCGGCGCCGGGAGGCCGGATCAGGACGGCTCCGGCCAGAAGCCGAGGTTGTGGTCGGCGGCGTAGTCGACGGGCCCGACCGCACCCGGTACGAGCGCCTGGGTGTGCGGGACGGACGCGGCGGGGTCGAAGCGCTCCCAGCGGGGCCGCCCGGCTCCGTTGGGGTCCCCGGTGCGGGCGAAGGCGGTCCAGTAGTCGATCATCTGGTCCGACAGCGCCCGCTGGGCGGGGGTGAACGCCGCCTTCTCCTCGGTGAACAGGTACGGCAGGTCGGCCGCGTGGAAGGCGCCGAAGGGGAAGTCCGTCCTCAGCGGCAGGAACATCGGGGCCTTCCGGTCGGCGAACTGGTAGGCGTAGACCGGAACCCCGGCGCCGAGCAGCCGGTTCTGCTCGAACGTCGCGCGGGCCCACATCCGGTCGGTGACGACGGCGGACCAGGCCAGCGCGGGGGAACCGTGCTTGTCCGGCGGGTACTCGGCGGCGACCGCCGCCGCCTCGCGGCCGAACGCGGTGCGCAGCAGCCCGCGGTAGGCCGCCGCGGTGACCGGCCTGCCCGCCGCCTCGTGCAGCAGGGCGGTGAAGAGGCGATGCTCGTCACGGGTGGCCCCGGAGATCACCGGGACCCGGTGGAAGCGCCCGGCCCGCAGTTCCCCGGCCGGCGGACGGGGCAGCGTCTCGCCGCCGTGCGCGTACGCCTGGAACATGTTCATGATCTGCGGGACCTTCAGGATCCGCTCCACCGGCAGGGCACGCAGGCAGCGCAGGTCGCCGCAGCCGAGCCGGGACGCCGCGTACTTCCCCGTCTCCTCGGTCTCGCGCACGGTGCGCAGGCCGTAGGAGGGCTGGGCGGGAACGTCCTCCCCCATGCTGCCGGCGAGCATGTCCATCATGCCCTCGCCGCTCTGCAGGACGGCCCGGTCGAACAGGCCGCGGGCACCGGGTGAGGTCAGGTGACCGGTGATGCTCAGCGCCCCCCAGGAGACGCCGAACACGGTCACGTTGCCGGGATCGCCGCCGAACGCGGCGGCGTTGCGGCGGACCCAGCGCAGGGCGGCCTGCTGGTCCTGCAGACCGTAGGTCCCCGACCCGGCCAGCCCCGGGTAGCCGAACCCGCCGAACACGCCGAGCCGGTAGTTGATCGTGACGACCGCCACGTCCCCCCTGGTGGCGAGGCGGCGCGCGTCGGCGAGATCTCCCGAGCCCAGCGCGCCGTCGCCGTGGATCCACACCATGACCGGCTTTCCGCCGCCGGGTGTGCGCGGCACGGTCACGTTGAGGAACAGGCAGTCCTCCTTCGAGCTGGAGATCTTCGCGTAGTCGCTGCCCACCTGCGGGCACATGGCACCCGGCCGGGTGGCGTCCCTGACGCCGGCCCAGGGGGCGGGCGGGCGGGGGGAGCTCCAGCGGAGCTCGCCGACCGGCGGGGCCGCGTACGGGATTCCCTGGAAGATCCGGTGCCCGTGGGTCACCGTCCCCCGCACGGCCCCCGCGTCGGTCCGCACCATGCTCCCGTCGGCGCTTCCACCGGCGTCGCCGACGGTGCCCGTACCGACGCTCCCGGCGGTGCCCACACCGGCGGGAGCGCCGGCCGCCTCTCGCGCCTGTCCCGCCGGCGGACCCGCGCACGCCGCCACCAGGGCGACCACCGCGGCCAGGGCACCTGCCGTCTTTCCTCTCCTGTCTCCACTCATGCCTCCACGCTGTCAGGACCGGGTCCGGCGCCCCAGACTCATCGGTACGCGATCGGCCGGGACAGATGTCCCGGCCCGGATCGGGCGGGATCGGGCGGGATCTGCCCGAATCGGACAGGATCGGACAGGATCGGGCTGGGTCGGGCGGGCACGGGCGGAGAGCCGTCCCCCGGAGGCTCGCGGAGGATGCCTTCAAAGGGTTCGGATGGTGGAGGACGGCCGCCTTCAGAGGATCGCCAGGGGCGTGATCGGGCTGCCCGTCCCGCCCTCGATCCGCAGCGGCGCCGCGACGAAGACGAAGTCCCCGCCGGGACGGCCGGCGCAGGCCGCGCCGAGCTCCTCCAGTGAGAGCATCTCGGCCAGATGGATGCCGTGCCGCCAGAGCAGGATCATGTGCAGGTCGTCCTCGATGCTCTCGCCGGCGAGCTGGCGGGCGTCGAGGCCGCCGACGGCGGCGTTGTCGGCGGCGACCACGGCGACGTCGCGGGCGGCGAGCCACCGGCCGCCGTCGGCGGACAGCCCCGGCTGGCCCGCCCAGTACGCCTCGGGGGAGCTCTCCCAGACCAGGGGCCAGCCGGTGCGGACCACGGCCACGTCACCGGGGCGTACGTCGTCGTGGATCTCCGCCAGCAGGTCGCCGGAGACGCGGAAGTCCACCGGGAGGTGGGCGAGGCCGAGGTGGCGGGGGACGTCGAAGAGCACCCCCCGCGCCACGACCCCACCGACGTTCTCGATACCGCAGCGGGCGGCGCCGTACGACCTGACCCGGGCGGCCGGGTGGCCGTTGTAGAGCTCCTCCCCCGACCACATGTGGCACAGCGCGTCCATGTGGGTGGTGGTCCCGTGGTGGGTGACGACGAGTGCGTCGTCGGCCACGCGCAGGCCGGCTCCGATCGGGCGGGCACCGGCCGCGTAGTCGCCGCCGTCGACCGACATGAAGTGCTGCGGCAGTGGCCGGCCCCGCAGGTGGGGAACCGTCGTGGGAGCGGCCGAAGAGGTCGCACCCCGGATCGGCATGGCCAGACTGATCACCCGGCCGGTGACCGCGGAGCCCAGGGCGGCCAGGACGGCGGCGGGGGTCAGCAGGTTCAGGGTGCCGCGCTGGTCCTGCGGACCGAAGCGGCCCCAGTTGCCGGGCTCGGCCCTGTCGCCGGGGTCGGTGTCATTGCCGCATTCGGTACCGTTGCCGGATTCGGCGCTGTCGCCGGGTTCGGTGCTCACGTGGACGCCCGCTCTCAGTGCATCGTGACGCCGCCGCTGACCGACAGCGTCTGGCCCGTGACGTAGGCGGCCCGGTCGGTGCACAGGTAGGCGACCAGCCCCGCGACGTCCTCGGGGGTGCCCAGGCGGCGCAGCGGGACGTCCCTGACGATCCTGCCGACCAGCCCCGGCCTCTCGGCGTCGACGCGGCGGAGCATCGGGGTGTCGGTGGGGCCGGGGCAGACCACGTTCGAGGTGACGCCGCCCCGCGCGGCCTCCCTGGCGAGGCTCTTGGCCAGGCCGAACAGCCCGGCCTTGGTCGCGGCGTACGCCCCCTCGCCGCCGGAGCCGGCCCGTGCCCCGTCGGAGGAGACGAAGACCAGCCGGCCCCAGCCCCGTTCGGTCATCCCCGGCAGCAGCAGCCGGGTCAGGAGCATCGGGCCGCGCAGGTTGACCCGCCACATCAGCTCCCAGCCCGCCGGGTCGCTCGTGGCGAACGGCTCCACGATCGAGATCCCGGCGTTGTTGACGAGGATGTCCACCGGCCCGGTCCGGTCGGGGACCCGCTCCACGGAGCCGGGATCGGCCAGATCCACGCACAGGGCGACGGCGGGCGCCCGCGGTCCCGTACGGGACCCGGACCGCGGCCCGGGCGGGACGGACGGACCCGGTGGGACAGGCGGCTCGGGCGGACGAGACGGGTGGGGAGGGCCGGGCGGGACGGACGGACCCGGAGGGCGAGGAGGTCGAGGCGGGCCGGCCGGGCCCTTGGAGGTGCCGTTGATCTCGTCGGCGACGGCGACGGCGCCGTCCTCGTCCACGTCGGCCACGACGACCCGGGCCCCGAGCGCGGCGAGGTCACGGCAGACGGCCGCGCCGATCGCCCCCGCGCCGCCGGTCACCACCGCGACGCGGCCGTCCAGTCGCAGGCCGTCCATGTGTCCACGCCTCCACCGCACCCGCGCTCCATCTAGTCGAGCGCTTGCTTGGTCATCGCTCGGAGCCTAACACGCGGCCGGGCCTTCTCCCGGCCCGACAACCGCGCGCTCTACGACAAAATTCATCGATCGTGACAACCAGCCCCATGGGTGAGACCGTCGAACAAGTTGACGGCACTCTGAGGGGGATCTGCAGTGGTTCCGGGATACCGCGAGGTTCGAGAGCTCGGCGTCGGCGGGGGCGGACGCGTGGTGCTGGCCACGTACACCGCCACCGGAGCCTACGTGGCCATCAAGTACCTCAACGCGGCCCTGAAGGACGATCACCGCTTCCTGACGCGCTTCCGCGAGGAAGCGCGGATCATGGTGGAGTTGAGCGACCCGAACGTGGTGCAGCTCTACGAGTACTACGAGGACGTGCTCGACGCCGCGATCGTGATGGAGCTGGTCGACGGAGTCTCGCTGAGGAAGATCCTGACCCGGCACGGCGGCACGAGCCCCGAGGCGGCGCTCACCGTACTCAAGGGCTCGCTGCTGGGCCTGGCGTCCGTCCACGCCGCAGGGGTCGTCCACCGCGACTACAAGCCGGAGAACGTGCTCGTCCAGGCCGACGGCGCCAGCAAGCTGGCCGACTTCGGCATCGCCACGCACGTCGGGGAGACGGGCGTGGCCGCGGGCACCCCGCCCTACATGGCGCCGGAACAGTGGGACGGAGCCCCGGCGAGTGCCGCCACGGACGTCTACGCGGCCACGTGCGTGTTCTTCGAGTGCCTCACCGGGCACCGGCCGTACCCGGCCGGCCACGACGCCGTGCTGATGCACCGGCACCGCGACGCCCCGATCCCGGTGCACGAGGTGCCGAGCTCGGTCCGCGCGCTGGTCGCGCGGGGCATGGCCAAGCACCCGGCGGACCGGCCGGTGAGCGCGCGGGCGTTCCTCGACGAGGTGGAGACGGCGGCGCTGGCCGCCTACGGGTCGGAGTGGGAACAGCGCGGACGTCGGCATCTGGCCGAGCTCGCCACACTGCTGGCGCTGGCGTTCCCGCTGGCCAGGCCGGCCCCGCGGGCGAGCACCTCGATCGCCGGCACCGTACTCGGCCGGGTGGGGCGGATGCGCCGCCTCCGGCCGGGCCCGCGGACGCTGGCCGGGGTCGGCGTGGTCACCGTCGCGGTGACCGTCGCTCTCATCGCGGCCAACCGCCCGTCCGACCGGCTCTCCGCGGGCACCGTCTTCACTCCCCCGCCCGGTCCCGCGGTGGCCGGGGAGAGGCCCGCGCCGCGTCGGCGGAGCCCGGCGCCACCGGTGCCCGACGCCCCGGGCGTGGCCGGTCCGGCCACCGCGCCGGAGCCGGCGCCGACCGCCGCGGCCACCGGACGCCCCGTACCGCCCCCACGGGCCGGCGGGGCCGGCCGGGTCACCCCGCCACCGCCGGTCCCGACCCGCACGCGGACGGCCACCGCCGCACCCACACCGGTGCGGCCCCCCACCCAGGCCCCCACCCAGGCCCCCACCCCGGCTCCCACGTCGCCCCCCACCCGCGTGCCGACCCCCACTCCCACGGGCACGCCGTCCCCGGAGCCGGTGCACGCGGTCGGCGACCTGGCGGTCACCGGGATCGACGCGGACGGCGCCACGATCGGACTGCGCGCCTCCACCCCGGCGGACGTCGTGCTGACCGTCGCCTTCGCCGAGGGGGACGACCCGGACCGGCTCCGGGAGGCGTCCTCGCGCGCCGTCACGCTCGCCGGATCGACGGCCTACTCCCGGACGGTCCCCTACGCCTTCTCCACCCCCGGCTGCGGGCGGACGCTCTACCGCAGGGTGACCGTCTCCACCTCCCCCCGGGCGGAGAACGGCACGCGCACCCGGACCGAGACGGTCCGGGGCGAGCCGTGCGCGCCGCCCTCGGTCTCGATCGGTGCCTTCGACGGCGCCGTGGTGGGCTTCCGGGTGCGGACGGCGGACACCTCGCCGGTGACCGTCCGGCTCGGCTTCACGCAGCGGGTCGCCGGCGGCCGGGACACTCCGGCGGGCACCGTCCGGGAGCTTCCGCTCTCCGGCGCCGTCGACTACCGGCGCCGGATCGCCGGGGAGTTCGCCCCGCTGCCCCGCTGTGGGGAGTACGCCGTCCGGACGGTGACGATCACCACCGTGCCGGCGGGCGGTACGGTCACCCGCGAGGCGCGGATCGACCTGCCCGACTGCTCGTCCGGGCCCTCCTCCGGGCCGCCGTCGGAACCGCCGTCAGAGCCACCGTCAGAGCCGCCGTCGGTGCCCTCGCCGAATTCTTCACCGTCCCGGGTGCCCGTCCCGGTCGGGGAGCCCGCCGCGACCCCGCGGCCCTCCCCCGCGCGGGAGCCCGCGGGCTTCGTGGACGTTCCCGGCGAAATGGGCAAGGACCGCGCCTTGTAAGCAAACCAAGCGTGCGCTAGCTTGGCGATCGATGAGCTTCGACACGCGCGCCTACTGGGACGCCTGCCGCCGCGGTGAGCTGGTCGTCCAGCGCTGCACGGCCTGCGACCGGCGGGTGCACCTGCCCGCCCCCGAATGCCCCCACTGCGGCGGCACCGAGCTGCCCTACGAACCCGTCTCCGGCGATGGCACCGTGCACACCTTCACCGTGGTGCACCGCTCGTTCGCCCCCGGGTTCCGGGGCCGGGAGCCGTACGTGACGGCCTGGATCGACCTGCCCGAAGGTGTGCGGGCGTTCGGGCAGGTGGTGGAGTGCCCGCCGGACCTCGTGCGGATCGGCATGCCGGTGCGTGTGACCTTCGTCGACGACCTGCCCCAGTGGAGACCCGCGTGATCGGGCCCGGTGGCGTCCCGACCCGTCCCCTGAACGGAGGCCAGCCATGGCGCACCCGACCCCGGCAGGCAGCCCCCACGGCGATCCCTGTGGCACCCCCCGCGGTAACCCTTATGGCAACCCTTATGGCAACTACGCGCACGCCGTCCTCACCGCCGGTGCCCTGCGCACCCCCGACCGGGTCGCGCTGACCTACTGCGGCGAACGGAGCCTCACCTACGCCGAGCTCGACCGTCGCGTCAACAGGCGGGCCCACGCGCTGGCGGCCGCCGGGGTCGAGCCGGGACGGCGGGTGGCGGCGCTGCTCAACGAGACGCTGCACGTGGCCGAGGTCTACCTGGCCGCGGCCAAGCTCGGCGCCGTCGTCGCGACGCTCAACCCGTACTGGCCGGTCGAGACCCTGCGGGAGGTCGTCGCGCACTCCCGGGCCGCCGCGTTCGTCTACGATTCCACCGTCGAGCGCTCCGTGGCGGAGATCCGCCCCCGGCTGCCGGAGGTCACCCGCTGGGTGAGGATCGGCGGGCCCGGCGCGGAGGCCGTCGACCTGGACGCGCTCACCGCCGGCGCCTCCGAGGAGGAACCCCCGCTGGGCGGCTTCGGCGACGACCCGCTGGCGCTCTACTACACCTCGGGGACGACCGGTCTGCCCAAGGCCGTGGTCCACACGCACGCCTCGTCGTTCGCCACCGCGCAGATCTGGCTGGACGTCCCGCACGCCGAGGACTCGGTGCTCGGCACCGGGGCGATCATCTGGGGCATCGGCTTCCCCGCGCTGGTCGGTCCCGCGCTGTACGCGGGCATGCGGCTGGTGCTGGAGCAGGACTGGGGGCCGGCGAACTTCCTGAAGGTCGTTCCCCGGGAGCGCGTCACCCATGTCTCACAGATCCCGTCCTTCTACGCGGCGCTCCTGGCCTCCGGCGAGCACGAGGGGGTGGATCTGTCCTCCCTGCGGGTCATCATGCTGGGCGGCGAGCCGCTCCCTACGACGCTGCTGGCCCGGATGAAGGAGCGGCTCCCCGACGCGGGCGTCTACTCCTACTACGGGCAGACCGAGGCCCCCTACACCTGTTTCGGCCGGGTCGACGACGGCAGCACCCCGCCGGGCTCCTCCGGCAGGGCCAGGACCGGCAACGCCGTGCGCGTCACCGGTCCCTCCGGTGAGCGGGTGGTCGGCGAGGTCGGCGAGATCAACCTCGCCGGGCCGCACCGCATGGCCGGCTACGACGGACTGCCCGGCAGGACCGCCGAGGTGCTGCGCGGCGAGTGGTACGTGGGCGGCGACCTGGGCGTCCTCGGTGAGGACGGCAACCTGACCGTGCTCGGCCGCCGGGAGGACTCCATCCTGAAGGGCGGCGCCTGGTCGCAGCCCGCGTCGATCGAGGAGGCGGCGACCGCGCTGGACGGCGTCGCCGAGGCCGGGGCGGCCGGGGTCCCCGAGCAGCCCGAGGGCCGGGAGGCGGTGGAGCAGCGGATCCTGCTCGCGGTGGTCGCCAGGGCCGGCCACCGGCTCGACCCCGCCGGGATCGCCCACGCCCTCACCGGTGTCCTGCCCGCCCACCGGCGCCCGGACCGCGTCGTGGTCGTCCCCGAGCTGCCCCACTTCCGGGACGCCTCCGGCGGGCCGGGCAAGCTGCTGCGGCGGGAGATCCGGGACCGCTACCGGCACCTCCTGGACGAGGCGTGAGCGCGGGCCGCGGCCCGTACGAGCACGAGGTCAAGGCACTGCTGCGCGAGCACGGGGTGGCGGTGCCGCGAGGCACGACGGCGGGCTCCCCCCGCGAGGCCGGTGCCGTCGCCGCGACACTGACCTCGCCCCTGGTGCTCAAGGCGTTCGGCCCGGGGCTGGTGCACAAGTCGGACGCCGGGGCGGTCCGGCTGGGGCTGACCGGCCCGGCCGGGGTCGAACGGGCCGCCGCCGAGATGCTGGCCGGGCTCACCCGCCTGGGTGTCGTCCCCGGCGGTTTCCTGGTGGAGGAGCAGATGCCGCCGGGGGTCGAGCTGATCGTCGGCGTGGTGTGCGACCCGGGCTTCGGCCCCGTCCTGCTCGCCGGGCTCGGCGGCGTCTGGACCGAGGTCCTGGACGACACCGCACTACGCCTGTGTCCGATCTCCACGGACGACGCCCGGCGGATGCTCGCCTCCCTGCGGGGTGCGCCGCTGCTGCACGGCCATCGGGGCCGCCCGCCGGTGGACGTCGAGGCCGTGGTGCGGTTGCTGCTCGCGGTCGGCGGTCGCGGGGGGCTGTGGGAACGGCTGGAGCTCGGCGAGTTCGAGCTCAATCCGGTGATCGCCACCGGGGACGGCGCCGTCGCGGTGGACGCGCGCCACCTGCCCACCCCCCGGACACCCGCCGCACCGGACGGGGATCGGGACCTCGCCGGGCCCCGGGAGGACGGGAGCCGGACGGGGGACTTCACCGCACCGCGGGAGGACGGGAGCCGGCCGGGGGACTTCACCGCGCTGTTCGAGCCCAGAGCCGTGGCCGTGGTCGGAGCGTCCACCGGCAGGCCGAACTTCGGGAACATGTTCCTGGAGTTCTACAAGGCCACCGGAGTGCCGCTGGTCGCGGTGCATCCCGAGGCGGCGGAGGTCGGCGGCGTGCCCGCGGTGCCGACGCTGGCGGACGCGGACGTCGACTACGCGCTGGTGGCCGTCCCGGCCGGCCGATGCGCCGAGGTCGTGCGGCAGGCGACGGGCGTGCCGTTCGTCCAGGTGATGAGCGGCGGGTTCGGCGAGGCCGGAGAACCCGGGCTGGAGGCCGGCCTGGTCACCGCGGCCCGGGAGGCCGGGACACGGCTGCTCGGACCGAACTGCATGGGCGTCTACAGCCCACGCGGCCGGCAGACCTTCGTCGGCGGGCGGCAGGGCCCGCCGGGCCGGGTGGCGCTGATCTCGCAGAGCGGCGGGCTGGCCGGTGAGGTGATCAAGGTCGGTGAGCGGCGCGGACTGGCGTTCAGCCGGGTGGCCACGGTCGGCAACGCCGCCGACGTCACCCCGGCCGAACTGCTGCGCTGGCTCGCCACGGACGAGCACACCTCGGTCGTCGGCATGTATCTGGAGGACCCCCGGGACGGCCGGGCCCTGTTCGAGGCCCTGGCCGCGGTGCGCGGGCGGCTCCCCGTCGTCCTGCTGACCGGCGGCCGAAGCGGCCAGGGCCGCAGGGCCGCCGCCTCCCACACCGGCGGCATGGCCGGTGACGGCCGCGTCTGGCGGGCCCTGGCGGAGCAGACGGGCGCCGCCCTGGTCACCGGTCAGGACGACCTGGTCGGCACCCTGTCGTTCTTCCAGTCACACGCCTCCCGGCTCATCCGCCCCGCCCCGGGAGGCTCCGCCTCCGGGAGATCCGCCTCCGGGAGATCCGCCCCGGGAGACGCCGTACCTGGAGGCGCCGTACCCGGAGGCGCCGTACCGGAAAGTTCTGCGCGTCCGGTGGCGGCGCCGGACGCGGAGCACTCCGGGGACCACTCCGTTCTGGTGGTCGGCCCGAGTGGCGGGGCGAGCGTGCTGGCGGCCGACGCCTTCGACGCGGCGGGGCTGGAGCTGGCGCCGTTGCCGGACGGGGCGGCGCAGGCACTCGGCGTTCTGGGCGGCGGGGTGCCCGGGATCTCCCCGGCCAACCCGCTGGAGATCCCGGTCGGCCCGCGGACCCGCCCGGAGCTGGCCCGGGAGGTCATCGCGGCGATCCTCGCACGACGGCCGTACACCGACGTCGTGGCGCACGTCAACGCACAGAGCTTCTTCACCTTCGGAACCACCGCCGACCCCCTGTACGCCTACGCCCGGGAGCTGGCCCGCGCTCAGCGGGACCTGCCGGGGGTCAGGATCACCCTGGTGTGCAGGAACGGCGAGTGCGCACCGTACGGGGTCGAGGACCGGGTCCGCGCGATCACGGCCGGTGCGGGGATCCCCCTCTACCGCTCGATGGAGTCGGCGGCCGTGGCCGTGGCCGCCGCCCGGCGCTTCGTCCGGGGGCTGGGTGGTCAGTAGAACGTCGGCCATCCGGCGCAGGTGTGGTCGCTCGTCCGCAGTATGGAGGAGACCTTGTCGTTGAACCTCCATGGCGCGTCTCCCAGCCTCGCCACTCTCTCCCCGGGCCGAATGCAGAAGCGACGGTCCTGGAAGTAGGCGTCGTCGAAGAGGCCCCAGCCGAAACCGGTGGCCTCGGGGACACGTCCATCCGCCCCCGGCCGCCGACCGCACCGCACCGCACCGCACCGCACCGCACCGCCGGCTTCAGGTAGATCTTTTTCCGGGTGGTTTAACGATCGCCACCCCTCATAGGGCCTCCGACATGGCCATTTATCAGTAAACGTGATCTTATGTAACTTAACGTGTTCTTTTAGATGTTTTGACCGCTCCTTTTCGCCGGGTAGCCTCCCTGATCACGGAAGACAACAGGCCTACGGCGCCGCCACACGCGTCCCGACCGCCCTCCCGGTCGTCTCGCGTGAACGTGCCATCGCTCGACCCCGTCTCCCGGCAGCCAGGTCGCGAGGCGGCGCGACCACGCCCGCAGGCCGCCGGGGGTCGCCGGAAGATCTATGACCCCTGACATGCAGAAGCTCATAGAGCTGCTGGAGAGTGAACTCGGGTACGCCGAGAGGAGCGGCGGCTACACGAAGTTCGGTGACTGGTACGGCAAGACGGTCGAGTTCGACGCCGACTACACCGCGGCCCCCTGGTGCGACATGTATCTGTCATGGGCGGCCTGGAAGCTGGGCTACCAAGACTGGGTCGGTCAGTTCGCCTACACCGTCTACCACGCCCAGTGGTTCAAGGAGCAGGACGCCTGGGGCACCGTCCCGAAGCCGGGCGCGCTCGTCTTCTTCGACTGGAGCGGGTCGAAGAAGATCAGCAAGATCGACCACGTGGGGATCGTGACGAAGGTCGTCGGGAACAAGATCCACACGATCGAGGGCAACATCGACGGCGGTGTCGCCAAGCGCAAGGTGCGTGACACCGACAAGGTCGTCGGGTACGGGTACCCGGAGAAGGTCAAGATCCGCCTGGAGCGGGAGGCGTCCGAGAAGCAGGTGGTCGTCAAACCGGCCGACGCCGGTGCGGGCAACTCGGTGCAGCTGAGCTCCGGCCCCAACCTGCTTTCGATGATGCCTCCCGGGACCGTACGGGAGAGCCTGGAGGCCCTCGGAGCCGACACCAAGCCGGCCCCCAAACACGCCAGGAGCGCGTCCCGGCCCGCCGAGGGCACGGCGGCCTCCACGTCCTCCGGCACCACGGCGCAGAGCACCCGGCCAGACACCAAGGACACCGCGGGCGCCCGGGGCTCCGAGAGCCCGACACCGACGCCGGCGCCGGCCGCCGGGCGTACCGGCTCCGGCAAGCACGCCAAGCCCGCCGCCGCCGACACCAACGCGGTCGTGGTCACCCCCACCGCCACCGCCGCCCGGGACATCACCTCGCCGGCCGCCGACCTCGGCAGTCCGGGCATGCTCGCCCCGGTCCTGCTCGCCGCGGTCGCGATCCTCGCCACCGCCAAGGCGAAGCAGTCGAAGACGCGCCTCGCTTTCGCCGCCGCGGGCGGCGCGTCCGCCGCCCCGTCCCGCCGGACTCCGGGCCGCCGCGCGCCCGGCCGCCGCCGCAGGACGGCCGTGTCCCTCTCCGCGCCCGTCTCCACGCACGAGCTCCACAGTCCGCGTGAGGTCGTCGCCACGACCACGCTCACACCCGCCGGAGCCGCCGGGTTCCCCTCCCTCACGACGGCCGCCGCCCACGTCGAGGAGACCACCGGGACCGGCCGCACCCGCGGCCTCCTCACGGGTGGCAGCATCACGGCGGGCACCGCGGACGACATCCTCACCGGCATCACGGCGAGCGCCATGGACGACATCCTCACCGGCGCCACGACGGGCACCATGGACGACGTCCTGGGCGGCGCCACGACGGACGCCGCCCAGGAGGCCCTCCCGGCCGGTGTCACGGGTGACCTCCTCGCAGGCACCGGCGCGGAACGGGACGTCACGGTCCGCCGGCTCCGGGACGCCCTCGAAACCGACCAGACCTGGGACGCCTTCGCGACCGTCCGCACCCAGGACGCCGTCTCGGCCGACCTCGCCCGGGCGGCCCTCGGGGCCGGCCACGAGCGGGACGCCCTCGCCCCGGCCGCCTTCTCCGGCGACCAGATGTGGGACGCCTTCTCCGGCGGCGCCTCCGCCGGGGGCGACCACGCGCGCGACACCGCCGTACCCGGCCGCGGGCGGGGGGCCTTCGACGCGCAGCGCCCCGGGGAGCGCCCCCGGGCCCCCTACCAGGGCAGGCGCCGCCGCCTGCAGGAGCGGTCCGCGGCCGGGTCCCCGGCCTTCGTCCAGGACGCCCCACTGCGCGGGCGCCGTCACCGCCGGGCCGACGCGGCCCACGGCGACCTTCCGGTGACGCCTTCGCGTTCCACGACCGCGTCCGCACGCCCGCGCAGGGCGGGGACGGGACCGGTCGCACCCGCCGTGACAGCCGTGCCCGCGGGTGCGGCGCCGCCGGCGGCCCCGGCGCTGGCCGGCCGCCGTCATCGGCGGGCCGCGCCGGCGGGCGTCACCACGGCCGTACCGGCCGCACCCGCCGCCGTCACCGGCCCCGCCGCCGAGCCGGATGACGTTCCGGTCCACGGAGGTTACCGGGGCCGCCGCCGGGCCGGGACGCGGATCTGAGAGCCTTCCCGCCCGGGAGACCCGGGCGGGAAGGCCGAGGAGAGCACGCGGTCCCGGCGATGACCGGCGGGCCGAGGAAGTCACGCGGCGACACCGGCACCGCGGCCCGGACCGCCGGCGACCGCAAGGGGGCCGGGGCCCCGGCCGACCGCGACGGGCCGCCCATGACGAAGCGCTACCGGAGATACTCCGCCGCGAAGGCCGCCAGGCCCGTGACGGCGTCGCGGCTGCGCCGCCAGGGGCGGACGATCATGCGGTCCACGCCGAGCGCCTCCCACCGGGGGATCTCACCGGGCCCGCTCAGCTCGTACGCGTGCGCGGTGACCGAGAAGGGCCGGCCGTCGCGGAGCGCGGCGAGCCGGTCCAGCCGAGGGCGGATCGTCTCCGGCGAGTGCGGCATGCCGATCCAGCCGTCGCAGAGCCGGGCGGCCCGCCGTAGGGCGGCGTCCGACTCGCCCCCGGCGAGGATCGGCAGGCGTTCCTGGACCGGCTTGGGCTCGAAGGCGACCTCCGGGAAGTCGTAGAAGCGCCCGGTGTGGGCGACGACCGGCTCGGACCAGAGACGGCGGGTGATCTCGATCGCCTCGTCCAGCCTGGCCCCCCGGGTGGTGAAGTCGATCCCGGCCGCCCGCCACTCCCCCTCGTACCACCCGGCGCCGACCCCGCAGACGGCCCGCCCGCCGGAGACCCGGTCGAGGGTGGCGAAGGCCCGCGCGGAGACGAACGGGTGCCGCAGCGCGTACAGGTGCACGGCGGTGCCGAGCAGGACCCGCGAGGTCAGCCCGGCCAGCCAGCACAGGTACGCGGGGGCGTCGAACAGCGGGGTGGCCGGGGAGATCGCGGGGCGGTCGGCGCCGGGGTAGACGGCCAGGGAGAGGTCGGTGGTGAAGACGAGGTGCTCGGGCAGCCAGACCGACTCGAATCCGAGCTCGTCGGCGGCGACCGCGACGTCCCGCCACGCGTCCGGGTGGATGAGTCCGAGCGGGACGCCGAACCTCACGGCCGCCTCCGCACTCCGCACCCGGGGAGGAGCCCGGGGGCCTCCCGGGTCGTGTGCCCTGCGGATGCGGGGTCCCCCGCGGGGATGGGATGCGGATCCACCAAACCAACCTAGCGCACGCTTGCTACCTCGTACAGGACATCGAGGCCACGCGTCCGGCCGGGACGCCGATCCGGCCACCAAGCAACTGCTTGCTTATGCTCCGGCTCCGGGTTAGCGTGCGGAACGGCACGGGTCCTCGGCGCGACGGGAGCTGACATGTTGATGCGCGCGGCGGTGCTCACCGCGTTCGGGGCCCCGCTGGAGGTCCGCGAGGTCGAGATCGCCGACCCCGGCCCCGGCGAGGTCCGGGTGCGCATCGGGGCGTCCGGCATATGCGGCTCCGACGTCAAGGCCCTGGACGGCGGGAGCCCGGCGGTCCGGCGGCTCCCGTTCGTCCTCGGCCACGAGAGCGCCGGGACCGTGGAGAGCGTCGGCGAGGGCGTGACCGGCGTCGCTCCGGGCGACCAAGTGATCATCGCGATGAACGGTCCCTGCGGACGCTGCCGCGAGTGCGGCGGCGGCCGGTTCCACCTGTGCGGCGGCGCGGCCAGGATGGCGGCCGTCGCGGGCACGATGCGCGACGGCACCACCCGGGTACGGGTGGACGGCACCGGCGCGAGAACGATGATCGGAATCGGCTCGTTCGCGGAGTACGCCGTGGTTAACGAGCCCATGTGCGTGCGGATCGGGAAGGACGCACCGCTCGACGTCATGTGCCTGCTGGCCTGCGGGGTGGTCACCGGGGTCGGCGCGGTGCTCAACGTCGCGCGGGTCGTCCCCGGCTCCAGCGTGCTGGTGGTCGGCTGCGGCGGGGTGGGGCTGAACGTGGTGCAGGGTGCGGTGCTGGCCGGGGCGACGACGATCGTCGCCGCCGACCTGGTCGAGGCGAAGCTGGAGCTGGCCCGCGAGTTCGGCGCCACCCACACCGTTCCCGCCACCGGCCTGGCCGGGCGGGTCGGTGAGATCGTCCGGGGCGGGGTGGACTACGCCTTCGACGTCACCGGCGTCACCGAGGTCCTCGGGGAGACCTTCGCCGCGACCCGGCCCGGCGGCACCACCGTGATGGTCGGCAGCCCGCCCCGGGACCGGCCGCTCGGCGTCGACCCCGGCCTGCTGTTCGCCTCCCGGCGCCTGATGGGCACCCAGGGCGGGGACGCCGCGCCGCTGCGGGACCTGCCCATGCTGGCCGAGCAGTACGCACTCGGCCGCCTGGACCTCGACCGCCTGGTCAGCGAGCGCGTCCCGCTGGAGGGGATCAACGAGGCGATCCGCCGCGTCCGCGGGGGCGCCGTGGCGCGCAGCGTCGTCGTCTTCGACTGAGCACGCCCCCTGGGCCGGGGCCGTCCGGCCCCCGGCGGACGCTCCGGCCCGGTCTCGACCGCCTGGCCAGCGAGCGGCCCTGACCGTGGACGGACCCGACCTCGAGCGGCCCTGACCGTGCACGGCCCCGACCGTGCACGGACCCGACCGTGGACGGACCCGGCCATGGACGGCCCCGACCGTGGACGGCTCCACCGGAGCCGGTGCCGGGCGGGGCCTCAGCCGCGTGCCGCGCCGACGAGCTCCCGGCTCGGCTCCTCGGCCTCGGCCTCCTCGTCGTTGCCCTCGATGGAGAGGTTGGGCAGGATCCGGTCCAGCCAGGCGGGGCACCACCAGTTGAACCTGCCCAGCAGGACCATGGCCGCCGGGACCAGGAAGCCCCGGATGATGGTGGCGTCCACCGCGATGGCCACGGCCAGGCCCACACCGAAGATCTTTACCATCGGGTCGGGGTAGGCGATGAAGGCCACGAAGACGGCGACCATGATCAGGGCCGCGGACGTGATGACCCGGCCGGTCGAGCCGAGGCCCTCGGCGACCGCCCTGCGGTTGTCGCCGTGCCGCACGTACGACTGCCGCACCGCCGTGAGCAGGAAGACCTCGTAGTCCATCGACAGGCCGAACAACACCGCGAACAGCATCAGCGGGATGTAGGTGTCGATCGGCACGCTGAAGAACAGGGTGCTCAGGTAGGAGCTCTCGGCGCCGACCGGCGGGTCCATGCCGACCAGTCCGCTGCCCAGGCCCATGGAGAAGACCAGCGAGAGCGCGCCGAACGCGGCCCCGAGCGAGACCAGGTTCATCAGCGCGGCCTTGAACGCGACCACCGGTGAGCGGAAGGCGAGCAGGAGCAGCAGCGCGCTCAGCAGGACCACGACGCCGACGACCAGCGGGGTGCGCTCGGAGATCCTGGCACCGGCGTCGGCCATGGCGGCGACCTCGCCGCCCACGTGCACCGTCGCCCCCTCGATCCGGAGGGCACGCACGTCCTCGACCACCTCCAGTGCCCGGGGGTCGCTGGGGGCGTAGTCGGTGACGGCCCGCACCAGCACCGCCGTGCCGGCGTCGTTGAGGATCGGGTCGGCGACGTGGGCCATCCCGTCGACGTCGGCGACGCGCTCCTTGAGGATCCGCAGCATGGCGGGCTCGGGCTCCCGGTCGACGATCCTCGTCTCCAGGTCGGCCACCACGACGAGAGGACCGTTCATGCCTGGCCCGAACCCGGCGTGCAGGAGTTCGTAGGAGCGCCGCTGGTCGGTGCCGCGGTCGGCGTAGCCGTCGTCGAGCGAACCGAGCTTGAGCGCCAGCGCGGGAGCGGTCAGCGCGCCGAGGACGACGACGCTCAGCACGAGCACCCCCCAGGGCCGCCTGGCGACCCACTCACCCAGCGAAGCCCAGCCGGAGGAGGAGCCGTGGCTGCCGCGGCGGCCCATGAACGGCAGCCGGAGCGCGTTGACGCGGTGCCCGAGCAGGCCGAACAGCGCGGGGACCAGGGTGACCGAGGTGAGCACCGCGCAGACGACCGAGATACCGGTGATCCAGCCCAGCGTCCGCAGCAAGGGGAAGCCGGCGAGCATGAGAGCGCTGAGCGCGATGACCACGGTGCCGCCGGCGAACACCACCGCGCCACCCGAGCTCGCGACCACCCGGCGGACCGCCTCGTGCACCGGCACCCCGTCGGCCAGCAGCTTGCGGTGCCTGCTGAGCAGGAAGAGCGCGTAGTCGATGCCGACGCCGAGCCCGATCATCGTCGCCATGATCGAGGCCTGCTTGGGGACGTCCACGATGTGGCCGAGCAGGCTGATCACGCCCAGCCCGGTGGCGATGCTCACCAGCGCCGTGAAGATCGGGATCATCGCGGCGACCAGCGTGCCGAACGCGAACAGCAGGACCAGCAGCGCGCAGACCACGCCGATCGCCTCGCTGGCCCCGGTCTTGATCTCCTTGTCCGCCGGGGTGGACGAGTCGGCCGGCACCGCCTCGATGCCCAGCCGCCGGACCGGTTCCGCCGCGGCGGACAGCCGCTTGGTGTTCTCCGCCAGCTTGGAGTTGTCGTGCCCCTCCATCTTGACCGTGATCAGGCCGATCTCCATGCTCGGCGCCAGGCCGCCGACCCGGTACGGGGTCTCCACCTCGACCACGTGCGGGACCTGGCGGATGCGGTCCATCGCCCGGTGCACCGCGCGCACCCGCCGTTGGGCGGTGAGCGGTCCGTCGGGCGAGTAGAGCACGATCTGCACCGTGCCGCCCGGGTCGAGACCGGCGCCGAAGCCTTCGCGCATCAGGTCGTGGGCCCGCTGGGCGTCCGTCCCGGGAATGCTGACGTTGTTGCTCACCGGACCGGGGAACAGCACCGACCCCGCCGTCAGCAGGACGGCGGCGATCACCCACAGGGCCAGTACGGCCCTGCCGTGCCGAGCGCACCAATCTCCGAGTCGCCCCAGCAAACCAGACATCGGGACCGCCCTATTAAGGTCTGATATGTGCCTGAAAGACCGTCCTGTACGGGCGTACAGACGTACGATCAAGAGTAGGGGCAAAGAGTGGTAAATGCTCTGAATTACGTGGGAATGAGACGATGACCACACTTGAGCACGGGCACGACACCCGGAGCCGGATCCTCGCCGCCGCCCGGCAGCTGTTCGCCGAACGCGGCTACGCCGGAACCTCGCTGGCCGACATCGCCTCGGCGGTGGGCCTGACCAAGACGGCCGTCGCCTACCACTTCCACCCCAAGGACCGGCTGGCCACGGAACTGATCGCGCCGGCGGCCGAGGACGTCGTGGCGCTGCTGGAGGGTGAGCACGACGACGGGCGCGCCTTCGTCGAGGCGCTGGTGACCTTCGTGGTCCGGAACCGGATGATCATCCGATTGATCATGGAGGACATCGACGCCGCCGACGAGGCACCACCCGGCTCCGTCGGCGAGACCATCCGCGCCATCCGCGACGAGATCTACCGCCGCGTGGCCGGACCCGACCCCGACCCGGTCCGCCGGGTACGTGCCTGTGCCCTGCTGGGCTCGCTCCACTTCTCGGTGCTCAAGACGATCGACCTGCCGCAGGAGGTCGTCCGGGAGACCCTCCTCGCCACGGCCCTCACCCTCCACGACTCCTGGTCCTGAGCCACGCCCATCCGGTCCCGCGTTCCCCGGAGAGCGACTCCTGAGGGACCTCGCCGGCGGAGGACCCGCCGGGCTCGGCGTCGGGTTCCGGCTCCGGTTCGGGATCTGGTACCGGTTCGGGTTGCGGTTCCGGCCCCGGACCGGCCTGGGCCTCGACACCGATTCCGATCACGACCGTCGCGCCGGGACGGGCACAGCGACCGGGAGCCGGACTCTGCCCCAGCACCGTGTCCACCTTCCCGGGATCGGCGACGGGTCGCACCCGCGTCCGCACGCCGAATCCCGCCGCGGCGAGCGCGTTCGACGCGTCGGCCGCGTCCCGGCCGACCACCGAGGGCACCTCGGCTCCGTGCCGGGACACGACGAGCGTGACCGCCGTACCGGAGGCGACGCGCTCGCCCGCTCCGGGAGAGCTGGCGAGCACCCTGCCTGCGGGCTGACCGGAGCAGCGCGTGCCCACGTCACCGGCGGCCAGGCCCGCCTGGGCCAACGCGGCCTCCGCAGCCCTGCGGCCGAGCCCGGTCAGCACCGGCACCCGGACACCGGCGGAGACCTCGATGTCGACCCGGCTGCCTCTCGCCACCGCGGCACCGGCCTCCGGGCGGCTCCGGAGCACCTGCCCGACCGGCCGGTCGGAGTCGGCGTCCGTGACGGTTCCGGCGGTCAGCCCCGCCCGCTTGACCAGGGCGATCGCCGCGGAACGATCCATCCCCGCGAGGGACGGGACGAGCACGGTGCCGACCGGCGACGGCAGCGGCGCCGAGCCGGCACCACCCGCCCTGGGCCCGTCGGCCCGGGTCGTCCGCGGCGGCCCGGCCGGAGGGACCGTCCGGCCGGCCTGCGGCGTGGGCGTGGGTGCGGGCTCCGCCCGCGCGCTGGTCTCCACCGCCGGGACGACGGGCGCCGCCTGCCCGCCGCCGCTCAGCGCGGGGGCCAGCGCTCCGGCCAGCACGGCGGCGCTCACCAGCAACGCCCCGGAGACCGCGACCGAGGCGCTGGTGGCGGCCCGTCCCGGACGGGTCCGGTACTCCTCGCCCTCCTCGTCCGCGGCGGGCGCCTCGTCACCGGCGCGGCCCCCGCTCCACACGACGCCCCCGCCCCGGACGGGGCTTCCGCTCCGGACCGGGTCGCCGCCGCTATGGCCGGGGCCGCCGTTCCCGGTGGAACCGCCGGACCCGGCCCGCCCCGCCCGCTCCGGGAGGGCGTCCGCGATGGAGGTGACGGCCGGGGCGGCGTCCGGAGCGACGGCCGGCGTGGAGCGCGAGGAGTACAGGGCTGCGTGGTGGCCGCCGTCGCCGAGCCCGTCGCCGAGCCCGTCGCCGAGCAGGGAGAGCAGCAGTTCCCTGCTGGCGGGACGGTTGCGGGGGTTCTTGTCGAGGCAGTCGGCGACCAGCGCGCGCAGTGGCCCGTCGAGACCGCCCAGCCGCGGGTCGGCGGTGAGGATGCGGTGCAGGACGGCCGGGATCGAGTCCTGGCCGAACGGGGCCTGGCCGTTGGCGGCGAAGCACATCGTGGCGGCCCAGGAGAAGACGTCGGCCGCCGGGTCGATCTCGGTGCCCTCCACCTGTTCGGGCGCCATGTAGGCGGGGGTGCCCGCCCCCCGGCCGCTCTGCGTGGCCGCCGCGTCCAGCGCTCTGGCCAGCCCGAAGTCGATGACCCGCGGCCCGTCGGGACCGAGCAGCACGTTCTGCGGCTTGAAGTCGCGATGCACGATCCCGGCCCGGTGGATGGCCGCCAGGGCGGTGGCGGTCCCGATGGCCAGGCGCTCCAGTGCGCCACCCCGCCGGGGTCCGCCGATCATGACCTCCCGGTGCAGGGACGGGCCGTCGACGTACTCGCTGACGATGTACGGGCTCGTCCCTTCCAGCCCCGCGTCGATCACCTGGGCTGTGCAGAAGCGGGCCACCTGCTTGGCCAGCTCGACCTCGCGCAGGAAGGCGTCCGGATCGTCCCCGACGGAGGCGTGCAGCAGTTTGACCGCGTAGGGCTCCAGGCCCGTGTCGGGACGCACGGCGACGTAGACCGCTCCCTGGCCTCCCTCACCCAGACGGCCGACGATCTCGTAGTCACCGAGCCGCGCGGGATCCCCCGTCCTGAGCGGCTGCGCATACGGCACGCGGGCCTCCCCTCGCCGCCACTCTTCTCACTCAAGAAGAAGCATCGCCGACAGTCAACGGGGGCGAAGCGCATGTGCATCCGACCGTGACACTCATGTGATGCTCACGTCACGGCAAACGGGACAGTCAACGCGGATCACCCGCTCAACGCGTCAGAAAGGCTCAGGCACAGGAAGGGGCAGCGCGTCAGGGAAGCTCAGCTCGTCAGGAAGGCCGTGTACGCGTCCAGCACGGGCAGGACCTGATCGGCCTGGCCGCCGGGCAGGCCGAGCACGACCTCCTCGATGCCCAGGCCCGCGTAGTGGTCGAGTTTCTCCTTGGTGGGAAGCGTCCCGAAGGGAATGATCCGCACCATCTCCCGCCCGGCCTTCTCGCAGGCCGCGCGCAACGCGGGCAAAGCGGCCCTGATACCCCCGCCGCCGATCGGCAGCCATCCGTCGGCGTACTCGGCGATGTGGGCGAAGAGCTTCGGACCCGCCGCCCCGCCCAGGTAGACGGGCGGCCCGGAGACGGGCTTGGGCCAGGACCAGGAGGGCTCGAAGGTGACGTGGCGGCCGTCGAACCCGGCCACCTCCCGGCTCCACAGGGCCTTCATCGCCAGCACGTGCTCGCGGGCGATCTCACGACGGGAGCGGAACCCGCCGGGCCCGCAGTGGTCCTCCGCCTCCTCGACGTTCCAGCCGAAGCCGACGCCGAGCACCACCCGGCCGCCGGACAGGTGGTCCAGGGTGGCCACCGCCTTGGCCGTGACGATGGGCTCCCGCTGGGCGGCGAGCAGGATGCCGGTGCCGAGGGCGATCCGGTCGGTCACCGCGGCGGCGTGGGAGAGGGCGACCAGCGGGTCGAGCGTGCGCCGGTACTCCTCGGGGAGCACGTCCTGCCCCATGGGGGGCGGTGTGCGGCGGGAGACGGGGATGTGGGTGTGCTCGGGCAGGTAGAGGGAAGCGAACCCGCGTTCCTCGGCGGCCCGTGCCAGCTCGGCGACCGGCATGGACAGGTCGGTGGCGAACGTGGTGACACCCAGCCGCATCGACGTCTCCGTTCTTTAAACCAAGCGATTGCTCGGTGACGGGTTCCTAGGGTAGCGTGCTCACGTCACGGATGACGAGGGCGGAGGCTGACGTCCACCGGCCGCACCGGCGGCGGAACCGCCCGGCGGGCACGGCACTCCTCACGGAAGGACGCTGATGGCGTTCACGGACCTAGGCGACGTGCGGCTGTTCCACACCGACGACGGGACGGGCGGGACGACCCTGCTGCTCGTCCACGGGCTTGGGTCCGACTCCTGCGAATGGGTCCACCACATCCCCGCGCTGGCCGAGCGGTACCGGGTGGTCGCGGTGGACGTCCGGGGGCATGGTCATTCCTCCGCGCCGGAGTCCGGCAACACCCCCCGTCGGATGGCCGACGACCTCGCCCGGCTCTGCGCCGCGCTCGGCGTCGGCTCGTGCGTCGCGGTCGGCCATTCCATGGGCGGGCACGTCGTCTCCCACCTGGCCGTGGAACACCCCTCGCTGGTCGGAGCGCTGGTCACGGTCGACCCCGGGTACGGCTTCACCGGCCCGGTCGCCGCCGGTTTCCCGGCGATGATCGAGCGGATGCGCGAGGACGTCATGGGGGTGTGCCTGCGCAACGACGAATGGACCTACACCCCCGCGAGCCCCGGCTGGCTGCGCGAGTGGCACCGGCGGCGCATCCTGGCCACCTCGCCGCACGTGCTGCTCCAGGCGTTCGAGGCGATGTTCGGCGGACCGGACGCGCTCGGCCTGCGCTCCGGCGCGGAGACCTACCTGGCGCGCCGGACCTGTCCGGTGCTCACCTTCCGGTTCGACCCGGAGCAGGCCGCGTGGGAGGCCGGGCTGTTCAAGGACCCGCGTTCCAAGGCGGTCACCTGGGAGGGCAGCGGCCACCGGCTGCACGAGGAACGCCCCGGGGAATTCCTCACCGTCGTCACGAACTGGCTAAGGAGCCTGCCGTGAAGTTCTCGTTGATGCTCAATCCGCAGATCCCCGGCTCGGGCTACAGCCAGGAGGAGAACGCCAGGGCCAGGAGGCCGATCGGGCGTGACACCGAGTCGTACCAGAAGCTGCTGGACGAGGTCCGCGAGATCGCCGTCCACGCCGACCGGCTCGGCTTCGACGCGCTGATGATGACCGAGCACCACTTCCACTCCGAGGGCTTCGAGTTCTCGGTCAACCCGCTGATGTTCCTGACCGACCTGGCGGCCAGAACCGAACGCATCCTGCTCGCGCCGCTCGGCCTGGTGCTGCCCGCCTGGGACCCGATCAGGGCGGCCGAGGACGTCGCCCTGCTGGACCAGTTCTGCCGGGGCCGTCTGCGGCTCGGTGTGGCCCGCGGCTACCAGAACCGGTGGATGAACGTCCTGGCGCAGCGCTGGCGCGCCTCCGCGGCCCGGTCGGACGGCTCGAAGGACGACGACCGCAACTTCGACGTGTTCGGCGAGGTGCTGAACATCATGAAGATGGCCTGGACGCAGGAGACCCTCCGCTACCGGTCCGAGGTGCTCGACTACGAGGTGCCCGCGCCGTTCGACGGCATCGAGGGCTGGCCCGCGCAGGAGTGGACCAAGACCTTCGGCGCCCCCGGCGAACTCGACGACGCCGGCAGGATCCGGGCGGTCTCGGTCTGCCCCCGGCCGTACCAGAACCCCCACCCCGAGCTGTGGCAGCCGTTCACCATCTCCGACCGCTCGGTGATCCGGGCCGCGCAGGAGGACATCCTGCCGTGGATGTTCACCCCGAACCCGGACGAACACGCGGCCAAGGCCAGGCTCTACCAGGAGGAGTCGGCCAAGTGCGGGCGTGACTACAAGCTGGGCGAGCACACCGGAATCCTCAAGATCGTCGGGATGGCCGACACCCGCGAGGAGGCCATCGCCACCTACGGCAAGAGCATGCAGAAGGACTTCGCCGCCTTCTTCGGCCCGTTCGGCTACCTGGAGGTCCTCCGCAAGGAGGAGGACGACCGCCACCGGCCGATCAGCCCGGAGAAGGGCGACTTCAAGCGCATGAACGAGGTCGAGATGGCCCTGCTCGGCAACCCCGACGACGTCAAGCGCGGCATCCGGCGCATGCTCGACCGGATGCCCGACCTGGAGTGGTTCGGCCTGTTCATGCAGGGGCAGCAGGGGGTGCTCCCCCTCGACACCGTCAAACGCAACCTCGAACTGTTCGCCACCAAGGTCATCCCGGAGTTCTCCGGCTGATCCGTCCCGGTGCCGACCGACCGTCCGCCGCCACGGGAGGACCGATGCAGTTCTGGCTCGCCGCGTCGTTCGTCGAGACCGACCAGTTCCTGGAACTGGCCGGAGCGGCGGAACGCTGCGGCTTCCACACGCTCACCCTGTCCGACCACATCTTCTACGCCGACTTCGACTCGCCCTACCCGTACTCGGAGACCGGCACGCCCGGATGGGACGCCACCACGCACTGGCCCGACGTGTGGGTCACGATCGGCGCCATGGCCGCGGTCACCTCGACCCTGCGCTTCGCGCCGAACGTCTACGTCGCCCCGGCCCGCGACCTGTTCACCGTCGCCAAGCAGGTCTCCACGGCCGCGGTCCTGTCCGGGGACCGGGTGACCTTCGGCGTCGGGGTCGGCTGGTGCAAGGACGAGTTCCTCCAGACGGGCCAGGACTTCCACACCCGGGGCCGACGGCTGGACGAGATGATCCCGGCGCTGCGCGAACTCTGGGCGGGCGGCACGGTGGAGCACCACGGCACCCACTTCGACTACGGTCCGCTGTCGATCTCACCGGTCCCCGCCCGGCCGGTGCCGTTCTTCGTCGGCGGTGACAGCGAACCCGCCCTCCGCCGCGCCGCCAGGCTCGGCGACGGCTGGCTCGGCAACCGCATCTACACCGAGGAGCAGCTCGACCGGGTCCTCGACGACCTGCGGCGCTACCTGAAGGAGTACGGCAGGGCCGTCGACGCCCTGGAGATCATCGCTCCGCTGGCGGCCGTGCCCGGCGCCGACGTCTACCGCCGCCTCGCGGCCAAGGGCGTCACCGGCACCATGGCGGCCCCCTGGTGGCTGGCCACGCCGCAGGAGAAGGCCCGGCACGGCGACGGCGTCGAGCTCAAGGTCGCCACCATGGAGCGCTTCGCCGAGGAGGTCATCGCGAGGATGTGACGTCCTCGCCGGAGGAGGCCGGGACGCCGACCCGGTACCCTGGCCGGGTGCTGGAAGAAATCAGGGCGACCCGGTACGTGACACCCCTGCGCGAGGGCGGGTCGCTCCCCGGGGTCATGGAGGCGGACGACCTCGGCACGTACGTCGTGAAGTTCCGCGGCGCCGGGCAGGGCCGCCGCGTCCTGGTGGCGGAGATCGTGTGCGCGGGCCTGGCCCGGCGGCTGGGTTTCCGCACGCCCGAGCTGAAGGTGATCGACGTCGACCCGCAGCTCGGTGCCCGCGAGCCCGACGAGGAGATCCAGGATCTGCTCAAGGCCAGCGAGGGCGACAACCTCGCGGTCGACTTCCTGCCCGGCGCGCTCGGCTTCGACCCCCTGGCGTGGGACCCCGACCCCGGCTTCGCCTCCCGGCTGCTCTGGTTCGACGCGCTGGTGCACAACGTCGACCGGAGCTGGCGCAACCCGAACCTGCTCCACTGGCACGACGCCGTCTGGCTGATCGACCACGGCGCCGCGCTCTGGTTCCACCACAACTGGCCCTCCGCCGACCCGCTGCGCGGCTACGACGCGGACGACCACGTGCTGGCCCCGTACGCCACCCGGTTGCCCGAGGCCGACGCCGAGCTCGGCGAGAAGATCACCAGGGATCTGCTCGACGGGGTGGTGGACGAGATCCCCGACGAGTGGCTGGAGGACGAACCGGGGTTCGACGGCGCCCAGGCCGTGCGCCAGGCGTACGTCGACCACCTGCTGACCCGTGCCCAGGGCCCCCGGACCTGGCTGCCCGACCCGTCCGGCACGCGCGGGCAGGACAGGCAGGAGAGGAAGAGCGGCTCGGTCGGCGCGTTCTGGAGGGACAACCGGTGAAGGACGTCTACGAGTACGCGATCATCCGGGTGGTGCCCCGGGTGGAACGCGGCGAGCTGGTCAACGTGGGCGTGCTGCTCTACTGCCAGCCGCGCGGCTACCTGTGCGCCAGGGTGGAGCTGGACGAGTCCCGGCTGCGGGCGCTCGACACCCGGGTGAACCTCGACGGGGTGCGCCACGCGCTGGGCGCCTACCAGCGCTCCTGCACCGACGACGCGGGGCCGCTGACCGGCGAGCCGCTGGGCAGCCGGTTCCGCTGGCTGACCGCGCCGCGCAGCACGATCGTGCAGACGAGCCCGGTCCACGCCGGCCTCACCGCCGACCCCGAGGCGGAACTGGAGCACCTGATGAACCGGCTGGTCCGCACGCCCTAGTGTCCTTGAGTCTTCGATTCCCCGACAGCGGAAGAGCACGGCCGGGCGGTGTCAGAACAGCACCGAGGTGAAGGTGTCGACCTCGGTGAAACCCGCCCTGCGGTAGGCGGCCCTGGCCGGGGCGTTGTAGTCGTTGACGTACAGCGAGACGATCGGCGCGAAGCAGTCGAGCGCGTGCTCGACCACGGCGGCCATCCCGGCCACCGCGTACCCGCGACCGCGCAGCTCGGGGTGGACCCACACTCCCTGGACCTGGCAGGCCAGCGGCGTCACCGCGCCGATCTCGGCCTTGAAGACGACCCGCCCGTCCTCGATCCGGGCGTACGACCGGCCGATCCTGATCAGCTCGGCGACCCTGGACCGGTAGAGCGCGCCGCCATCGCCGACCTCCGGGGAGATGCCCACCTCCTCGGTGAACATCGCCACGCAGGCCGGAAGCAGGATGTCGAACTCGTCGGGCCGGACCCGCCGGACCAGCGGGTCGGCCGGAACCGGCGACGGCTCGGTGACGGCCATCACCGGCTGCCTCCAGCGGATGGCGCGGGCGGGCCCCCAGTACGGCTCCAGGCGCTCCCAGAGCAGCCGGACCGCCTCCGCGGGCCCGACGATCGAGGAGCAACGGCGGCCCTGTTTGCGCGCACGGTCGGCGAAGGCATGGACGGCCTCGGGACCGGCGTTCACCGGGACCAGGTTGGCCCCCGCGTAACAGAGCGAGGTCAGGCCACCGCGCGGTCCGAACCCCCACATCTGGCCACCGAGCCTGGCCGGGTTGAGACCGACCGAGCGGACCCTGGCGGCGACGAAGACGTTGCCGACGGGGTCGGTGTCGAGGAGCGCCAGGACCTCGTCCCGGTCGTTGTCGTCGAGCACGCGCGACGCCGTTGTGCGCAGCATCACTCGATCAGCCTACGCGACCCCTGAGTTTTTGGCAGGAAACGGCGTAGAGCGTCTTATCTACCTGCTCGCATCGGTTCGCGCTCCGAGACGCAGCGCGGGAACGGGTGCGGGGCTGCCGGAGCAGCGGGCGTCCGGATCCCCGGGCTCATGCCGGCCCGGTGCCGGCGGCGGCAGGGTGCCGTCCTTGAGGTAGGCGGCCAGACGCCGGTCGACGCAGCGGTTGCCGCCGAGCGCGACCCCGTGGTTGCCGCCCGGCACCGCCAGCAGCCGGGAGCCGGGCAGCAGCCCGCGCATGTGCAGCGCGCCGGTGTACGGTGTCGCGGCGTCGCGCTCCGACTGGATCAGCAGGGCCGGGGGAAGCTGCGCGCCGGGGCGGATCCGCACCGGGGTGCCGCCCTGCTCGGGCCAGAACGCGCACGGCGCGTTGTACCAGGCGTTCGGCCAGGTGAGGAACGGTGCCCTGGCGTGCAGCCTGGTCATGTCGGCCCGCCAGCGACTCCAGTCGCGCGGCCAGGCGGCGTCCCGGCACTGCACCCCGAGGTAGACCGCGTAGCTGTTCTCGTCCTTGGCGTCGTTCTCCGCGTGCCGGCGGTAGGCGGCGACCAGGGGAGCCGTCTCGCCCTTCTTGACGTACGCCGAGAACGCCTTGGCCAGTTGCGGCCAGACGACGTCGTTGTAACCGCCGACGGTGTAGATGTCGTCGAGTTCGCTCGGGCCGACCACCCCTCCGGCCGGTCGCCGCTCCAGACGCTCCCGCATGGCGTACCACGCGAAGGAGACCTCCCTGCCGGTCTCGCCCAGCCGGTAGGCGACGTTGTGGCGGGCGGTCCACTTCAGGAAGTCCTGGTGCCTGCGGTCGAAGGCGACGTTCTGCGTGAGGTTGGCGGCGTACCAGACTCCGCGCGGATCCACCACGCTGTCGAGGACGAGCCGCCCGACCCGGTCGGGGAAGAGCGTCGCGTAGACCGCCCCCAGATAGGTCCCGTACGAGTATCCGAGGTAACTGATCTTGCTCTCGCCGAGCGCGGCCCTGATCTGGTCCATGTCCCGGGCGGAGTTCTCCGTGCCCAGGTGGGGCAGCATCCAGCTCCACCGGCCGCCGCACGCCTCGGCGTACCGGCGGGCACGGGAGAGCAGCGCGGCCTCGTCACGCCGGCTGTCCGGCACGTGGTCGAGGCGGGGCGGCGCGTAGTACGTCTTCGGATCGACGCACGTGAGCGCGGGCTCGCTGTCGCCCACACCGCGCGGGTCGAACCCGATCACGTCGAGCCGGTCGGCCACCTCCGCGGGGAGCGTGGAGGCGACGGTCTTGGCCAGGTCGAGGCCGGAGGCTCCCGGGCCACCGGGATTGACCAGCAGCGAGCCCAGGTGGTCGCCGTCACGGGGTGCCTTCCCCCGCACCCGGCTCAGCGCGATGCCGATGGTCTGGTGCGGGTTGCGGTAGTCGAGCGGCACCCTCAGCGTGGCGCACTCCATGGTGTCGTCCGTGCGCCGGGCGGGGTCGGGTGCCGTCCCCTGGGAAACCGGCCTCCCGGTCCCCCTGCACGCCCCCCAGACCAGCCCGGTCCGCTCCTGGGCGACGGCCCCCTGCGGCACTCCGACCGCGGCGACCAGCAAACCGACTCCCGCGGCGGCTCCGACGACCCTTTTCACTGTTCGATCCCCTCCTCGTACGGCAGAGGCGATGGTCTCCTGGGCGGTGACCCGGCACCCGGAAGACAGCCGGATGGTTACCACTCTGTAGTCAAGTGATTGCCGACTGTGACTTAAAGGGGTCGTGCGGCGAGCGTCCTCGCGGAGGCTCCTCTCCGGCGTCGATCAGGCCCGGCCCGTGCCCGGGGCCGGGGCCGTGCTCGGGGTCGTGCGGAGAGCATCCTGGTGGACGCGGCCCGGAGGGCGGCGGGAAGACGGCGAACCCCCGGCCGCGTTCGCGGCCGGGGGTTCGGGGTCAGCGGTTCAGCGGGTCAAGCGAGTCAGCCGACGACGACCTCGGGCCCGGCGGTGTCGTCGTCGAGGTCGATCTCGACGCCCATCTCCTCGGCCAGGCGCATGGCCTCCTCGATCAGGGTCTCCACGATCTGCGACTCGGGGACGGTCTTGATGACCTCGCCCTTGACGAAGATCTGCCCCTTGCCGTTGCCGGAGGCGACCCCGAGGTCGGCCTCGCGGGCCTCGCCCGGCCCGTTGACCACGCAGCCCATCACGGCGACGCGCAGCGGCACCTTCATCCCCGTCAGACCGGCCTGCACCTGCTCGGCCAGGGTGTAGACGTCGACCTGGGCCCGCCCGCAGGACGGGCAGGAGACGATCTCCAGACCGCGCTCGCGCAGGTTGAGCGACTCCAGGATCTGGTTGCCGACCTTGACCTCCTCCACCGGCGGCGCCGACAGCGACACCCGGATGGTGTCGCCGATGCCCTCGGCCAGCAACGCGCCGAAGGCGACGGCCGACTTGACCGTGCCCTGGAAGGCCGGCCCCGCCTCGGTCACCCCCAGATGCAGCGGATAGTCGCACCGCGCGGCCAGCAACCGGTAGGCCTGGATCATCACGACCGGGTCGTTGTGCTTGACCGAGATCTTGATGTCGCGGAAACCGTGCTCCTCGAACAGCGAGCACTCCCACAGCGCCGACTCCACCAGCGCCTCCGGGGTGGCCTTGCCGTACTTGGCCAGCAGCCGCGGATCCAGCGAGCCGGCGTTGACCCCGATGCGGATCGGCACCCCGTGCTCGGTGGCGGCCTTGGCGATCTCACCGACCCGGTCGTCGAACTTCTTGATGTTGCCCGGGTTGACCCGGACCGCCGCGCAGCCCGCCGCGATCGCGGCGAAGACGTACTTGGGCTGGAAGTGGATGTCGGCGATCACCGGGATCTTCGACTTGCGGGCGATGATCGGCAGCGCGTCGGCGTCGTCCTGCGACGGCACCGCGACCCGGACGATCTGGCAGCCCGCGGCGGTCAGCTCGGCGATCTGCTGCAGTGTGGCGTTGACGTCGGCGGTGACCGTGGTGGTCATCGACTGCACCGAGACCGGCGCGTCACCGCCCACCGGAACCGAACCGACCATGATCTGACGGGAGGTGCGCCGCTCGGCGATCGGCCTGGTCCTGACGGACGGGATTCCGAGAGCAACAGAAGTCATTTTCAGCCCTTGAAGAGTCGACGACATCCCCAGTCTAGGCAGTCGCGGTGAGCTCCCGTGCCCGGTTCCGGGCCCAGGAGTCGGCTTCCAGCACCTCGGCGACCGTGTCGGCCTCGGTGGCGGTGTGCTCGGCGACCACGGCGGCCACGGTGTCGACAATGGCCGGGAACCGCAGCCGCCCGGCCAGGAACGCCTCGACGCAGACCTCGTTGGCCGCGTTGTAGACGGCCGGAGCCGTGCCGCCGGTGGAGCCGACCTGCCGGGCCAGCGCCACGGCGGGGAACGCCTCGTCGTCGAGCGGCTCGAACGTCCAGGTGTGGGCGGTGGTCCAGTCGACCGCGCCGGCGGCCCCGGCGACCCGCTCGGGCCAGCCGAGGGCGAGCGCGATGGGCAGCCGCATGTCGGGCGGGCTGGCCTGGGCGATGGTCGAGCCGTCGACGAACTCGACCATCGAGTGGATGACCGACTGCGGGTGGACCACCACGTCGATGCGGTCGAAGCCGATGTCGAAGAGCAGGTGGGCCTCGATGACCTCCAGGCCCTTGTTGACGAGTGTGGCCGAGTTCACGGTGATGACCGGGCCCATCGACCAGGTGGGGTGGGCCAGCGCCTGCTCCGGGGTGACGTCGCCGAGTTCTGCCCGCGACCTGCCACGGAAGGGCCCGCCGCTGGCGGTGACGATCAGGCGCCGCACGGCCTGCGCGTCCGGACCGGTGGGGCCGCCCGCCCACAGGCACTGGGCGAGCGCGGAGTGCTCGGAGTCGACGGGGATGAGCTGGCCCGGTTTGGCCAGGCGCTTGACCAGTGGCCCGCCGACGATGAGCGACTCCTTGTTGGCGAGCGCGAGCGTCCGGCCCGCCTCCAGGGCGGCGAGCGTCGAGGTCAGCCCCAGCGCGCCGGTGATGCCGTTGAGGACGACGTCGCACGGCCGGGATGCGGCCTCGGCCACCCCCTCGGGCCCGGCCAGGACCCGCGCGTCCACCCCGCGGGCGGCCAGCGCCTCGCGCAGGGCCGGCACGGCGGAGACGTCGGCGACGGCGACGGCCTCGGGCCGGAACTCGGCGGCCTGGCGGGCGAGCAGGTCGATCCGGCCGCCGCCGGCGGCGAGCGCCGCCACCCGGAACCGTCCGGGGTTGCGGGCGATGACGTCGAGGGACTGGGTGCCGATGGAACCGGTCGAGCCCAGCAGGACGACGGAGCGCGTGGTGTCTGGCTGCACCGCCCCATTCTCCCCGCTGGCGCCGCGCTGTCGAACCGGCTCCCGCCAAGCGCACCGGCACTTCCCGGATTTACCTAAAGTAATCACAACGACACACGCGGTAGTGCAAACTCGGGTCTCATGACCTCAAGCCTCCCCCTGGTCGCGGCCGTCCCCATCGTCGCAGGTCTGCTGGGCGCCTCCGTGATCGGCACCACGGCCGTCCAGCCCGGGCGGCAGGCCGTGAAGACCCCCGTCCGGCCCGCCGAGCAGGTCCGGCAGACCGCCACCGCGCCGGCGCCGTCCGGTCTCGCCGCGCTCTCCCGCCCGCTCGCGCACCCCGGCCCCGCCGAGGCACCCGCCGCCGTGCCCGGCGCCCCTGCCGGCAAGGCGACCGGCACGACCCCGGCGTCCGGAGCGGCCGACGTCGTCGAGCACACCGCCGCCGACGCCGCTCCGGAGCAGCGGCGCGTGCTCGGTTACTGGACCCCCCGCCGGATGGCCGCGGCGGTCCCGCTCGACTCCCTGGGCACCGTCACCAAGGCGGTCAGGCGGATCCTCGCCCCCTCCGGCCGGGCCGGGTCACCCGCCGGGGCCCGGCGGCTGCCGGCCGCCGCCCGCGTCACCGGCGCCCGCTGGGCCTCCGGCGGGCTGGTGAGCCGCACCACCGGGCGGGTGTTCCTGACCGTCGGCGGCAACGACTTCGTCTGCTCGGCCAGCGCGGTCAGGAGCGCCAACAGGGATCTGGTGGTGACCGCCGGCCACTGTGTCAAGGACGGCGCCGGCGCCTGGGCCGACAACTGGACCTTCGTCCCCGGTTACGACCGGGGACGCCGGCCCTACGGCCAGTTCACCGCGCGCCGCATGTTCGTCGCGGGCCCCTGGGCACGCACCGGCGACGACAGCTTCGACGTGGGCATGGTGGCGGTCAACACCAGGAAGGGCAGGCATCTCACCGATGTCGTCGGCGGCCAGGAGATCGCCTTCGGCAGGCCCAGGGGGCACCGGGCCCACGGCTTCGGCTTTCCCGCCGACGCGCCGTACAACGGCGAGCGCCTCATCTTCTGCGCCGGTCCGCTCCGCGACGACCCCAACGGCCAGACCAGCGACCAGGGCCTGCGCTGCGACATGACCGCCGGGTCCAGCGGCGGCCCCTGGCTGAGCGGCTTCGACGCCTCGACCGGGCGCGGCACGATCGTCTCGGTCAGCAGCTTCAAGTACAGCGACGACCGCCACACCATGTACGGCCCCTACTTCGGCGGCTCCGCCCGCGACCTGTACACCACGGCCCACGTCTCGTGACGGCGGCGGGTCCCGGTGCCTCCCGCGGCGCAGATCTTCGCGGGAGGCACCGGAGGCCGGAGGGATCAGAGGCTCAGGCCGGTGAGGACCATGACCTTCTCGTAGGTGAGGTCGGCGATGGCCGACCGGATGCCCTCCCGGCCGACGCCGGAGTCCTTGACGCCCCCGTAGGGCATCTGGTCGGCGCGGTACGACGGGACGTCGCCGATGATCACACCGCCGACCTCGAGCTCGCGGTTCGCCCGGAAGGCGACGTCGAGGTCACGGGTGAACACCCCGGCCTGCAGGCCGTACTTGGAGTCGTTGACCGTGGCGAACGCCTCGTCCACACCGGAGACCGACTGCACGACCATCACGGGGCCGAAGATCTCCTCGCGGCAGACCTTGGCGTCAGCGGGCACGTCGGTGAGGACGGTCGGGGCGATGGTCGCGCCGTCACGGGTGCCGCCGGTCAGCAGGCGGGCGCCGGCGGAGACGGCCTCGTCGACCCACTGCTCCACGCGCTCGGCGGCCTCGTCCGACACGAGCGGCCCGACCTGGGTCTTCTCGTCGGCGGGGTCTCCGGTGACCAGGGCCTCGACGGCCGGGACCAGCCGGGCCACGAAGTCGTCGTGCACCGACTCCTCGACGATCACCCGCTGGACGGCGATGCAACTCTGCCCGGCCTGGTAGTTGGAGAACAGCGCGACGCGCGAGGCGGCCCAGTCGAGGTCGGCGTCGGCGAGCACGACCGCGGCGGCGTTGCCGCCCAGCTCCAGGGTGACGTGTTTGCGCGGCACCTGGTCCATGATCGCGTAACCGACGGGGGCCGAGCCGGTGAAGGAGACGACCGGCAGGCGCGGGTCCTCCACCAGCGAGGCGGCGCGGTCGTTGGGCACCGGCAGCACCGAGAACATGCCCTCGGGCAGGTCCGTCTCGGCCAGGATCTCCCCCAGCACCAGCGAGGAGACCGGGGTGGCGGGGGCGGGCTTGACGATGATCGGAGCGCCGACCGCGATGGCCGGGGCGACCTTGTGCGCCACCAGGTTCAGCGGGAAGTTGAACGGTGTGATCCCCAGGACGGGCCCGTGGGGCACCCGCGAGACGTAGGCGAGGCGACCGGCGGAGGCGGCCTCGGTGTCCAGGCGGACGGTCTCACCGCTCAGCCGGCGGGTCTCCTCGGCCGCGAAGCGGAAGGTGGAGATCGCGCGGTTCACCTCACCCCGTGCCCAGAAGATCGGTTTGCCGTTCTCGGCGGTGATCAGATGAGCGATCTCGTCGGCGCGCTCGGCGAGCCGCCGCGCGACATGCGCGAGGGCCTCGGCCCGCACGTGGATCGGGAGCGCGGCCGCCCGCTTCCGGACGGCCGCCGCGGCGGCGACGGCCTCCTCGACCTGGTCGGCGGTCGGCACGGAGCAGACGGCGACGGTACGGCCGTCATGCGGGTTGGTCACGGTGAGCTCGGCGTCGCCCGTGGCGGGGCGACCTGCGAGCCAGAAGGGGCGCACGTCCATACCTCGACGCTATGTCACCGGCTCGGACGTGGCGCTACTCCACTCCGCACAAGAGTCCCGGGTGACCGCGCCGTTACGCATAAAAATCCATGGCGCACCCCTGTAACGGAAACGAGGTCGATAAGGGATATTCCATACGTGGCAACGGTTTGAATGATCTTCACCATGGTTAAGTCACGGATGGAAACCCGGAGCGGAAGGGCGTGTGCGCATGACCTCCTCGGCGCCGCGCGGCCTCCAGGGCGCCTATCTCCTCGGGGAACGGGCCTCCCACGACGAGCTGCGCGCACGACTGCTCGACGTCGCCAGCCAGCTCCTGGTCACCGTCGGGCCCGAGAGCCTGTCGATGCGCCGCATCGCCACCGAGGCGGGGTGCTCGACGACGGTGATCTACACCATGTTCGGCAGCAAGGAGGGGCTGGCCGAGGCGCTGTACCTGGAGGGCTTCGAACGGTTCCGGCGGCGGCTGGAGGCCGTGCCCCCGCACCGGAACGCCCTGGAGCGCCTGTCGGCTCTCGGCCCCGCCTACCGGGAGGCCGCGCTCGCCGAGCCCGGTTACTACGCCCTGATGTTCGAGCGGGCGATCCCTGGTTTCGTGCCCAGCGAGCGGGCCCGGACGCTCGCCCGCGCGGCGCTGAACGTCCTCGACCGGGTGATCGCCGACTGCATCTCGGCCGGTTACATCGTCCCCACCCAGCCCAGGAAGATCGCCGACGCGCTGTGGGCCGCCGCGCAGGGTGCGATCAGTTTGGAACGTGCCGGGCACCTGCGCGACAGCAGCACCTACGACGCGGTGACCTTCGCCACCGTCTCCCGCTACCTGGTCGACAGGCCCTGACGGAAGCGCCTCCGGCTCCCCTTTCGCGCACCGCCCGGCTGTTGACGGTCCGCCCGGCCACCGTCCGCCCGAGCACCGTCCGCCCGAGCACCGTCCGCCCGGGGCGGCACCGGCCGGACGGCCGTCAGCCGGCCACCGCGAGGGCGACCCAGAGCTCGGCGCGCACCGCCGGGTCGTCCAGGTCGCGGCCCAGCAGTTCGGCGACGCGGCGCATCCGGTAACGCAGGGTGTGTCGGTGCACCCCGAGCCGCTGCGCCGCCGCGTCCCAGTGTCCGTTGCACGACAGGTAGGCCCGCAGGGAGGCCAGCAGGTCCGCGCGCGGACCGTACTGCCGGAGCGGGGCGAGCAGCGCGACGGAGTACGCCGCGGCGGCGCCGGGGTCGAGCAGGGAGAGCAGCCCCTGGCCCGCGAGGTCGGCGAAGCGCATGACGGGCGCGGCGGCGCGCCTGGCCGCGGCGAGTGCCCGGTCGGCCTGGTCGAGCCCGGCTCGCAGGTCCTCGGGACCGGCCGGGGAGCCGACTCCGACCGGTCCGTGCCCGTCGAGACGCACCAGGACGCCGTCGACCCGGTCCTCGGGGACGAGCAGGACCACCCGGTCGCCCTCGACCGCCGCGAACTCCTCGCCGGCGGCCTCCAGCACCGCCTCCCGCTCCTCCTCGGGGACCCCGGAAACGATCGCCACCAGCGGCCCGTCGGCGAGCCGCTCGCCCAGCCGTTCCAGCGTCTCCCGCCCGGCCCGCACCCGCCCTTCCAGCAGCAACCGGAGCACCGCGGACCGGACCCGGCCCTCGGCGGCCAGGTGCCGCCCGCCGTGCTCGGCGGCGAGCGTCAGCAGCGATCCGGCGGCGTTGACGACGGTGTGCGCGACGGGTGTGAAGGGCCGGTCGCGGCCCACGGCGAGGAACCCGCGGACCCGGCCGGCACCGAGCGGCTGCACGATGACGTGCTCCTGCGGGGTGGACAGGGCCAGGCTCGCCGGCGCGCCGCGGGCCGCGAGGCGCCGCAGACGTTCCAGTTCGGGCCCGAGGGCCCGGGTGGCGGCCTCCGGTGCTCCCTCGCCCGCCGCGTGCCGGATGACTCCCGCGTCGTCGAGCAGCACCGCCCACCCGGTGATCTCACGGGCCAGGCGTTCGATCACCGCGGGCGGACCCTCGGGACGCAGGGCGGCGCGGGTCAGGCGGCCCTGGGCGGTGAAGGCACGGCTGAGCTCGTCGTACTGCTCGGCGGCGATCAGGTCGCTGACCGCCTTGCCGATGGCCACGAAGGGGGTGTCGCGCGCCACCTCGACCAGCGGCAGTCCCGCCCGCGCCGCGGCCTCGACCAGCTCGTCCGGGGTCCTGTCGTGCCCGAGGCCGACGCCGAAGCCGAGGCCGGTCACGCCCCTGCCGACCAGGCGGTCGACGTACGGGGCGGCGCCGGCGGCGTCCAGGCGCATCCCCGTGGTCAGCACCAGCTCGCCGCCCTCCAGGAAGGGAGTCGGGTCTTCCAGCTCGCTGACCGCGACCCAGCGCACCGGCCGGTCCATGGCGTCCTGTCCTGCGAGGACGACGAGCTGGAAGGGCAGGCGCCGCACGACGGTGCGCAGCGTCGGCACCACGGTCACCCCCGTTTTGTACGTTACGTCTACAGTTCTCCCGGCAATTTTGCCATAGTGCATCATCGGCACACCGGCATCCGGGACATAACGTCTCAGCATGAGTACCGTCACCGAGGGCGGCCCCTCGCTTCCGCAGGAGCGCCGCGTCGTCACCGAGATCCCCGGCCCGAAGTCCCGCGAGCTGTTCGCCCGCAAGCAGGCCTCCGTGCCGCCGGGCATCGGCACCACGCTGCCCGTCTTCGTGACACACGCCGGTGGTGGCGTCGTCGTCGACGCCGACGGCAACTCGCTGATCGACTTCGGCTCCGGCATCGCGGTGACCAGCGTCGGCAACGCCGCCCCGCGCGTGGTCGAGCGGGTGCGCAGGCAGGTCGCGGACTTCACCCACACCTGTTTCATGGTCACCCCGTACGAGTCGTACGTGGAGGTCGCCGAGAGGCTCAACGCGATCACCCCGGGCGACCACGAGAAGCGCACCTTCTTCCTCAACAGTGGCGCCGAGGCCGTGGAGAACGCGGTCAAGGTCGCCCGGCACGCCACCGGCCGCCAGGCGGTCGTCGTCTTCGACCACGGCTACCACGGCCGGACCCTGCTGACGATGACGCTCACCGCGAAGAACCTGCCGTACAAGCACGGCTTCGGGCCCTTCGCCCCCGAGGTCTACCGGGTGCCGCTGGCCTACCCGTTCCGCTGGCCCACCGGGCCGGAGAACTGCGCCGAGGAGGCGGCCGCGCAGGCGATCGACCAGATCACCAAGCAGATCGGCGCGGAGAACGTCGCCGCCGTGGTGATCGAGCCGATCGCGGGCGAGGGCGGGTTCATCGAGCCCGCCAAGGGCTTCCTACCGAGGATCCTGGAGTTCTGCCGGGCCAACGGCATCGTCTTCATCGCCGACGAGGTCCAGACCGGCTTCGCGCGCACCGGCGACCTGTTCGCCTGCGAGGACGAGGGCATCGTCCCCGACATCATCGTCACCGCCAAGGGCATCGCGGGCGGCCTGCCGCTGGCCGCGGTCACCGGCCGCGCCGAGATCCTCGACAAGGTGCACGTGGGCGGCCTGGGCGGCACCTACGGCGGCAACCCGCTGGCCTGCGAGGCCGCGCTGGGCGTGCTGGAGACCATCGAGGCCGAGGACCTGGTCGGCAGGGCACGCCGCATCGGCGAGACCATGCTTCCTCGGCTGCGCGCCATGGCGGAGAAGAACCCGGCGATCGGCGACGTGCGTGGACGCGGCGCCATGATCGCCATCGAGCTCGTCGTCCCGGGGACCAAGGATCCGCACCCCACCGCCGCGGCCGAGATCGCCAAGCGGTGCCACGCCGAGGGCCTGCTCGTGCTCACCGCGGGTACCTACGGCAACGTTCTGCGGTTCCTTCCCCCGCTGGTCATCCCCGACCACCTGCTGGATGAGGGACTGGCGATCCTGGAGAAGGCCGTGGCCGAGGTCTGACGGTTTAGAAGCGAACAAAAGGGGCACCCGGCTTGATGCCGGATGCCCCTTTTGCTGCTATATGGCCCTTAGGTAGGGCGTGATTTAACCACCCCTTGGCTCCCGCCAAAGCGATCACGGGCTCAAGCGGCGTTATAACGGTTCCGGATGAGAGTGCGCGATCAGGACGGGAAGCGTGATGAACTGGCGGCCGACCAGAGCGAACCACGCCGTGATGACGTTCGACCCTGAGGGTCTGACCCGCACCCAGCGTGAGGGTGACGCCTGCGTGGCGTGCCACAAGAAGTGGCCACGCCCCCGGATCAGAATCGGCAGACTGCCCGATGACGCCGCGCTGTACGCCTGCCCGGAGTGCGCCGACGCGCTGCTGCCGCAGCAGGAGAACATCCGCCCCCTCCCCCGGCGCGTGGCCTTCTCCTGAACCGCCGGGGGCGGCCTCCCGATCCGGGGGACGGCCGGGGCGTCAGGCCGGCTGGAGGGCCGAGGCGTCGCGCCGTGCGCTCTGGTCGCGCATGCCCCAGGGCGAGCCGTAGTCGTTGAGCAGTTCCAGGAAGGGCACCGCGTCGAACGCCTCGGGGCCGAGCACGCCGCTGCCCGACCAGACGCCACGGGCCAGCAACTCCAGGGCGACCACCGGGTGCACGGCCGTCTGCCAGACCACGGCCTGGCAGCCGTACTCCCGCATCGACCACTCGTTGTCGACCACGTGGTAGAGGTAGACCTCGCGCGGCTCGCCGTCCTTGCCCACGCCCTTCACCCAGGTTCCTGCGCAGGTCTTGCCGCGCATCCGCTCGCCCAGCGTGGCGGGGTCGGGCAGGGCCGCGGCCACCACGTCGCGCGGCGACGCCTCGACGCCGCCGACCTTGATCTTCCCGGCGTTGTCGAGGCCGAGCTTGTGCAGCGTCTTCAGGACGCCGATGAACTCCCTGCCGAGGCCGTACTTGAACGTCACCCGCTTGGTGTCGATGTAACGGGGGACGAGCAGCACCTCCTCGTGTTCCACGTTGACGCACTCCACGGGCCCGATCCCCTCGGGGAAGTCGAACACCTCGGGCTCACTGAACGGCTCGGTGGTGTGCCAGCCGCCGTTCTCCCAGACCACCGGCGGGTTCAGGCACTCCTCGATGGTGGTCCAGATGGAGAACGTCGGCGCGAAGTCGTAGCCGTCGACCACCAGGTTGGACCCGTCACGGATGCCGATCTCCTCGATGCTCTCGAAGAGATGGTCGGCGGCGTACCGGGCGAACACGTCGGCCAGGCCCGGCTCCACCCCCATGCCCACCAGCGCCAGTCCGCCCCTGGCCCGCCAGGCGTCGGCGAGGGCGAACTGCTCGTCGCCCAGTTTCACGCCGGGCACTTCGTAGGGCCGGTCGGGGTGGGGACGCGACAGCGACATCGCCATGTCGAGGTAGTGGGCCCCGGCGTTCAGAGCCGCCTCGAACAGGGGCATGGTGAAACGGGGATCGACCGCGTTGAACAGCACGTCACATCGGTGCTCGATGAGGGCCGCCTCGACCGCCGCCCGGTCCGAGGCGTCCAGCCCGATGGCGCTGAACCGCCGGTCCCCGACCTTGGCCACGGCTTCCGCGGCCCGGTCCTGTTTATAGTCGGCCACCACGATGTGTTCGAAGAAATCTCGGCGCGCGGCGATCGGGACAACGGCGGAGCCGACTCCGCCCGCTCCCACAAGGAGGATTCTCATGGCGGCCAGACTACCCACTGACTGGTCAACCAGTCGATAGGGAGACCATGATTTTCCACCGAATCCATCGCACCGAGCAATCGAGACCACGAAAACCGTTGCCACTACCAGGCAAGGCAGATACAGCCGGGCATGAGGGGGAAGTACTCCGGCCGACGGACGGCCCGGCAGGCCGGCGGCCTGTCAGGACCGGACCGGCGGGCTCAGGTCACCCGACCAGTTTCTTCCAGCGCTCCACCCAGTCCGCGTAGTCGGTGCACTCCCCGTCGCCGTCGCCGCAGTCTCTCATCGGGCGGGTGGCGAAGAGGACGTCACGCAGCCCGGCACCGCCACGCACCCGGTAGAGGTCGCATATCCGTCCGGCACGCCCGCCGCACGCCTCCGGGTTGGCCGGGGCGAGCCCCGTCCACGCAGCGGCCGCGCGCTGCGCCTGCGGCGAGCTCATCCAGTTCAGCCACCGGTAGGCGCAGTTCGGGCTCGCGGGCCTGGCCGTGAGCATCCACGAGTCGGCCCACCCGGTCCGCGGCCCCTCGTCGAGCACCTTCACCGGCCGGCCGGCCCGCCGGAAGAGATCCAGATGGTACGGCGTGGCCTGGGCGACGCTCACCGAGCGCGCCGACATGGCCCTGATCAGGTCGAGCGAGTCACGCCAGTAGAGACGGCCGGGACCGTCCCTCTCGGCGAGCAGCTCCACCGCGGCGTCGAGCTGGGCGGAGGTGAGCTGGAACGGATCATCGATCTTCAGCTCGGGACGGCTCCGCCGGAGGGCGAGGGCCGCGTCGGCGATCGCCAGCGGGTTGTCCCTGATCGCCGCCGCCGCGGGACCGTACAGGGCGGCCGGCCCCTGCGGCTGGTCGCCCTCGTGGACGACCTGGTTGACCCCCCACAGGTAGGGGATGCCGTAGACCTTGCCGTCCCGGCGGAGGCCGGGCAGCTCGCGCAACCGCTTGGGGATCTTCTTGTAGGCGGGGACCAGGCCGGTGTCGACCGGCGACACCCGCCCCTCGGACACCAGCAGCGCGGCCAGTTCCGGGCTCGGCGAGACGACGTCGTAGGCGTCGTCGGCGAGCTTGGCGGCCATCTCCTCGGTCGTCCCGACCCGGTCGAGTTTGACGACCCGGCAGCCGCTCTCCCTCTCGAAAGGCGCGACCCAGTTGGCCCGCGAGAGGGCTCCGCCGTACTCGACATGACCGTAGAAGGTGAGCAGTTGGAGCGTGCCCTCGCTCTTGCCGATGGAGGCGGAGGGCTTCGGGGAGGCGCTGCCCTCCGGAGAGCCGGAGGGCTTCGGGGAGGCGGTGGGGGGCGGAGAAGGCGCGGTACGGCCGGACGCGGACCCCGTGAGATCCGAGTCCGCCGCGAACCCCGCGAACCCCGCGGAACCCGAGTGCGCCGCGGACCCCACGGGCACGGCGGAACCCGCGGGCACACGCTCCGGGAGGGCCGTGCTCGCCGCCCCCGCCGGGGCACAGGCGGCGAGCACCAGGCAGCCCATCCCCAGCAACGCCCCGAGACGGATCCGGCCGCGCATGTCCGTGCCCGCCGTGCCCATCATGCCCGCCGTGCCCGCCGTGCCCACGAAGTGTCCTCCCGACGTCCGCATCGCCTGCCCGGAGCCTATCGGCCCTGGCCGGCCCGGCCGGTACGCGAACCGGCCCTCCCTCGCCGGGTCGGGACTACTTGTTGGTGGGGAATCCCAGGTTGACGCCGCCGTGGCTGGGGTCGAGCCAGCGGGAGGTGACGACCTTGCCCCGGGTGTAGAAGTGCACGCCCTCGGTGCCGTGCACGTGGGTGTCGCCGAACAGCGAGTCCTTCCAGCCGCCGAAGCTGTAGAAGGCCATCGGCACCGGGATCGGCACGTTGATGCCGACCATGCCGACCTCCACCTCGTTCTGGAAGCGGCGGGCCGCGCCGCCGTCGTTGGTGAAGATCGCGGTGCCGTTGCCGAACGCGCCGCCGTTGATCAGCTCCAGGCCCTCCTCGTAGGAGGCCACCCGCACGATCGCCAGGACCGGGCCGAAGATCTCCTCGGTGTGCACCCGGGACCCGGCCGGCACATGGTCCAGCACGGTGGGGCCGAGCCAGAACCCGGGGGTGTCGGCCGCGGCGGCGCCGCCCCGGACCGGGGTGAGACGGCCGTCCACCACCAGCTTGGCGCCTTCGGCGACGCCCGCATCCAGGTAGGAGGCCACCTTGTCCCGGTGGGCGGCGGTGACCAGCGGCCCCATCTCGGAGGCGGGGTCGTCGCCCGGGCCGACGGTCAGCGCGGACACCCGGGAGACGATCTTGTCGACCAGCTCGTCCCCGACCGGGTCCACGGCCAGCACGACCGAGATCGCCATGCACCGCTCCCCGGCCGAGCCGAAGCCCGCCGACACCGCGGCGTCGGCCACCAGGTCCAGATCGGCGTCGGGCAGCACCAGCATGTGGTTCTTGGCCCCGCCGAGCGCCTGGACCCGCTTGCCGTGCGCGGTACCGGTCTCATACACGTACCGGGCGATGGGGGTGGACCCGACGAACGACACCGCCCGCACGTCGGGGTGTTCCAGCAGCCGGTCGACCGCCGCCTTGTCGCCCTGGACCACGTTGAAGACCCCGTCCGGCAGCCCGGCCCGCTGCCACAGCTCGGCCATGAGCAGCGACGCCGACGGGTCGCGCTCGGACGGCTTGAGCACGAAGGCGTTGCCGCAGGCGATCGCGACGGGGAACATCCACATCGGCACCATGGCCGGGAAGTTGAACGGGGTGATCCCGGCGACCACGCCCAGCGGCTGGCGGATGGAGTAGGAGTCGACCCGGGTGGAGACCCCCTCGGAGTAGCCGCCCTTGAGCAGGTGCGCGATGCCGCAGGCGAACTCCACCACCTCCAGGCCGCGGGCGACCTCGCCGAGCGCGTCGGAGTGCACCTTGCCGTGCTCGGCGGAGATCAGGGCGGCCAGTTCGTCGCGGTGGGCGTGCAGCAGCTCGCGGAAGCGGAACAGCACCTGGGAGCGCTTGACCAGCGAGGCGTCCCGCCAGGCGGGGAAGGCCGCCGCGGCGGCGGCCACGGCCGCGTCGACCTCGGCGGCGGAGGCGAGCCGGACGTGCCCGGCGACCTCGCCGGTGGCGGGGTTGTAGATCTCGCCGGTCCGGCCGGTGCCCTCGACGCGGGCCCCGTCGATCCAGTGGGTGACGTTCTTCACGAGGCGACCTCGGCGTTGATGGTTTCGAGCGCGTTGACGATGATCCCGAGTCCTTCGGCGGCCTCGTCGAGGCTCAGGGTGAGCGGCGGTGCCATGCGGAGCACGTTGCCGTACAGTCCGCCCTTGCCCGCCAGCAGGCCGGCCTTCTTGGTCTCCTCCATGAAGCGGCCGGCGAGCGACGGGGAGGGCTCGCCCGTCGCCGGGTCGACCAGTTCGAGGGCGAACATCAGGCCCTTGCCCCGGATGTCGCCGACCACCGGCAGGCGCGGCGCGGCCTCGCGGAGCCCGTCGACGATGAGGGCACCGGTCCTGGCCGCGTTCGCCTGCAGGTCGTGGTCGAGGACGTAGTCCAGGGTGGCGTTGGCCGCCGCCATGGAGATCGGGTTGCCGCCGAAGGTGGCCACGCCGACGGCGGGGAGAGCGTCCATCAGGTCGCCGCGGGCGACGACGCCGCCGACCGCGAAGCCGTTGCCCAGGCCCTTGGCGAAGGTCATCATGTCGGGGGTGACGCCGTGGTTCTGGATGCCGAAGAACGCCGAGCCGGTGCGGCCCCAGCCGGTCTGCACCTCGTCGGAGATGAACAGGATGCCCTGGGAGTCGAGGACCTCCTTGTAGGCGGCGAACAGCCCGTCCGGAGCCATGGTGAAACCGCCGACGCCCTGGATCGGTTCGGCGATCAGCGCCGCCACGTCGCCCGCGACGGCGGTGGAGAGCACGTGACGCAGGTCGTCGACGCAGGCCGCGATGTAGTCGGCGTCCGACATGCCGCGGAACTGGACGAGGTGACGGTCGGCGCCGTGCAGGAAGTGCACGTTGAGCGGCGAGAGCGAGTTGTTCTTCCAGGAGCGGTTGCTCGTGACGCCGATCGTGCCGAAGGAGCGTCCGTGGTAGCTCTGCCGCATGGCGAGGACCTGGTCGGTCTTGCGCGCGTAGGTGGCGAGCAGCAGCGCGGTCTCGTTGGCCTCGGTGCCGGAGTTGGTGAAGAAGACCTTGGCGTTCTCGATGCCGGACAGCCTGGCGATCTTCTCGGCCAGTTCGATCTGGCCGCGGAGGAGGTAGACCGTGGAGGTGTGGACGACGCCCGTGGCGAGCTGCCGCTCCACCGCCTCCCGCACCTCGGCCACGTCGTAGCCGATCATGTTGGTCAGGATGCCCCCGAAGAAGTCGAGGTAGCTCTTGCCCGAAGCGTCGACGACGCGGTTGCCCTTGCCCCCGACGATCTCGATGGGCTCGTTGTAGTAGAGGGCGAGCCAGTTGGGCATCACCGCGCGATGACGTGCAAGAAGGTCCGACATACATCGAGTATCGCGGCTCGCCTCGCCTGCTCATACCGACAAAGTGTCGGGATATTGGCCCATGGTCCGTCAGAGTGTCAGCCCCGTCCGCCGATGCCCCCCCCCGAGGAGATCATCGGTATGTGCCGGGACTCACGCTCCGGCGGAGCCCGGGTGCCCGGCCCCCCGGGGCGGGCCGGGCACCCGCGCGAAGCGGACCCGCGCGGATCAGCCGTTCGCCTTCGCCGGCTCCGCGGCAGGGCCGTCCGCCTTCGCCGGCTCCACGGCAGAGCCGTCCGCCGGATCGGCGGTGACCACCGGGGCGGGCCGCAGCACGGTGAACGCCAGCGCGGCGGCGGCCAGGATGAAGGCCACGCCCACCCACGAGCCCAGTGACATCGCCGACACGAACGCCTCCCGCGCCGCCTCGGCCACCGCGGGGTCCTTCAGCAACAGTGCGCCGCCGATCGACTCCCGCGCGGCGGCCGGGGCGTCCGCGGGCATGGCCGAGGTGTAGACCCCGGTCAGCACGCTGCCGAGCACGGCGACGCTGAGCGCCATGCCCGTCTGCTGGACGGTGTCGTTGAGCGCGGAGCCGACCCCGGCGTGCGCGGGCGGCACCGCCCCCATCAGGGTCGCGTAGGCCGCGGGTCCGCCCAGGCCACCGCCGACCCCCATGAGAACGAGGCCGGCGACGAGCATGCCGTACCCGGTCTCGGCGGTCATGAAGGCGAGCACACCGAAGCCCAGGGCCATCACCAGGAAGCCGCCGATGATCAGCGTGCGGTTGCCGAGGCGCTGGGCCAGGCCGGCGCCGACCGGGTTGAACAGGGCGGCGGCCACGGCGTACGGCAGCAGCGCCAGGCCGGCCTCCATCGGGTCGTAGCCGAGCACGAACTGCAGGTACTGGGTGAGCATCAGCAGCAGCGCGCCGGTGCCGAACGACATCAGCACGATCGAGGACGACGCCCCGCTGAAGTTCCGGTCGCGGAACAGTTCGAGCGGCAGCATGGGGTGGCTCGCCCGGCGCTCCCAGAACACGAACCCGCCCAGGGCGAGCACCGCCACGGCGGCGGGGGCGAGCGTGCCGGCCGAGGTCCAACCCGCGGCGGGAGCGGAGATCACCGCGTAGACCAGGGCGGTCATCCCGAGGATGGACAGCACCACGCCCACCGGGTCGAGCCGCCTGGCCGGGCCCCGCGACTCGGGCATCAGCACCAGCGCAGCCACGATCGCGACCGCCGCGACCGGCACGTTGAGCAGGAAGATCGACCCCCACCAGTAGTGCCCCAGCAGGAAACCGCCCAGGGTGGGGCCGGCGACCACGCCGACCATGGCCACGGTGCTCCACGCGGCGATCGCCTTGGGCCGCTCCGCGTCGTCGAAGACGGTGATCAGGATCGACAGGGTGCTCGGCATGAGGATGGACCCGCCGACGCCCATGAGCGCGCGGACGGCGACCAGGTGCCAGGGTTCGGTGACCGCCAGGGCGGCCAGCGAGGCCCCGCCGAACAGCACCAGGCCGATGATCAGGAAACGCTTGCGGCCGTAGCGGTCGGAGAGGCTGCCTGCGGTGAGCAGCAACCCGGCGAAGACCAGGATGTAGGCGTCGATGATCCACTGGATGTCCGCCGGACCGGCCCCCAGATCGATCATGAGCGCGGGGATGGCCAGGTTCAGGACGCTGTTGTCCACCACCAGGACCAGCAGGCTGAGACAGAGCACCCCGAGGACCCACCAACGCCGCGGATCACGTTCTACTCGCACAGTGTTCGATTTCACTCGCACAGCGTACGATAACATCGCACAGTGTGCGACAACATTTATGCTTGGGGGGTGGACCACTCCTTCGGCTCCGTCTGGACGCGTGAGCCCCGTGCCGCCAAGAGCCCTACGCTCAGCCGCGCGCAGATCGTGCGTGCGGCCGTGGAACTGCTCGACGCCGAGGGGTCGGAGGCGCTGAGCATGCGCCGGCTGGGTGCCAGGCTCGGCGCCGGCGCGACCAGCATCTACTGGCACGTGGCGAACAAGGACCAGCTGCTGGAGCTGGTCCTCGACGAGGTCTACGGCGAGCTCGTCGTCCCCGACCTCGGTGAGGTCGGCTGGCGCGACGCGGTATTCGCCTTCGCGTACGCCATGCGGCAGGCCATCTTCCGGCATCCCTGGGTCACCTCGATCATCGGGACGACCCCCGCCCTCGGTCCCAACGCCATGCGCCTGACGGACCGGATGCTCACCCTCTTCGCCGAGGCCGGCTTCCAGGGCCTCGACCGCGATTACGCCGTCTCGACGATCACGTCCTACGTGACCGGGGTGACCACCCCCGAGATCTCCTGGCAGGCCATGATGACCAGGGCGGGTGCCGGCCCCGACGAGATGGACGCGGCCATCCGGCCGGCGGTGGAGATGGTCGCGGCGGACTATCCCGCGCTGCTCGCCTACTACGCGGAGTACGGCGCCGTCGACATGTCCACGAAACGGGCCCTCAACTTCGAGTTCGGCCTGACCTGCCTCGTCGACGGGCTGGCGGCCCGGCTGGAGCGCGGCCCGGACGCCCCGCGACCGGGCCTGGCCCCGCGTCCCCCGTCGGCCGCGCGCTCCGGGACCGCCCCGCACTCCGAAACGGCCGCGCGTCCCGGGACCGGTCCGCGTCCCGGGAATGCGCCGGCGGACGGCGACGGCGCCGCCGTCTGACCTCTTCCGGCCTCCGGCCGCGAGCGGACGTTCCTCCCCTGCCGCAGGCAGCGCGCAGATGTCCTCCCCTGCCGCCGATCGCAGGCGGGCATCGCCGGCCGTGGGGACTCAGCCGTCGGCCGCGGAGACTCAGCCGTCGGCCGTGGGGACCGCCCGCCCTGCTTTGGATGCGGGCCCCGCAGGCTCGGGCGTACCGGTGCGGTCCGCGGCGGCGAGCACGCCCCAGGCCGCGCCGGCGAGCACGACCGCACCGCCCGCGAGCTGCGCCGCGGTCAGCGAGCCCCCCAGCAGCAGCCAGGTGGCGACCACCGCCACGACCGGCTCGAACATGCTGAGCAGCGACGCGCGCACCGGCCCCAGCGCGGTGGCCCCGACGAAGAACAGGACGATCGCCAGCACGGTCGATACGAGCGCCACCGTCGCCGCCCACGCCCAGCCCACCGCCGCGAAACCCAGGTCCAGGCCACCGGTGACCAGGCCGAGCACCACGAAGGAGCCGGTGGCGAACATCGACAGGTAGCCGGTGGTGACGGCCGGGGACAGCGCCGCCGACACCCTGCTGCCCAGCACGATGTAGCAGGCGTACGCCACGGCGGCCCCGACGGCGGCGAGCATGCCGATGACGTCGAGGTCGGCCTCCACCCTCCCCACCACCAGCGCCAGCCCGGCGAGGGAGACCAGGATCGGCCCGACGGTGGACCAGCCCGGACGGGTGCGCTCGACGAGCGCCGACAGCACCGAGACGAGCCCCGGGTAGAGGTACAGCAGCAGCGCCGCCAGAGCGGGGGAGATCCGCTCGACCGCGGTGAAATAGAGCAGCGACTGGGCCGCGTACATGACGCCGCCCAGCAGTGCCAGGATCGCCCACTGTCGGCCGGTCAGCCGGACGAGCCTGCCGCGCACCCCCAGCCAGGCGAGGAACACCGCCGCCGCGATGGCGAACCGCGCCGCGAGCAACGTCGTCACCGACATGCCCGTGCCGTACGCGTAGAACGCGAACACCGGCATCAGCCCGAACGCCGCCGCCGAGACCAGTGTCGCCACCACGCCCCGCCGCGTCACCGCCGCCACCGTCGTCATCTCCGAGCGGCCTAGGCGTCCAGCCACTGCTGGATGCGGGTCAGCAGCTCCTGGGCGTCCACCGGCTTGGTGACGTAGTCGCTGGCACCCGCGGCCAGGGTCTTCTCACGGTCGCCCTGCATGGCCTTGGCGGTCACCGCGATGATCGGCAGGTTGGCGAAGTTCGCCATCTTCCGAATGGCCGCGGTGGCGGCGTAACCATCCATCTCGGGCATCATCACGTCCATCAGGACGAGGTCGATGTCCTCGTTACGTGACAGGACCTCGATGCCCCGGCGGCCGTTCTCGGCGTAGAGCACCTCCATGCCGTGCAGTTCGAGGATGTTCGTCAGCGCGAAGACGTTGCGGACGTCGTCGTCGACGACCAGCACCTTCCGGCCCACCAGCACGGTGTCCACCTCGTCCACCGGCTGGGGACGCTCGTCGGCGCTGGGCTGCACCAGGGGCAGCACGTCTGCCGGGTCCTGCGCCGAAAGGTGCAGGGTGATGCGCTCGCGCAGCTCGTCGAGGCTGGGCAGGCGCTCCAGCGGCTGGGTGTTCGACCGGCCCTTGAGCAGGTTCTCCTGCGGGCGGGTGAGAGTGCGGGTGTGGTGGGCCAGCACCGGCAGCGCGCGCAGGGCCGGACTGTCGTCCAGCCTGCGGAGGAACTCCGCCGCCGCGTCCTGCCGCATGCCCAGGTCCAGCACGATGCAGTGGTGGTCGTCGGCGTTCAGGATCTCCAGGGCGGTGCCGGGATCGTTGGCGGTCGAGACCTGCACCGGCCCGTGGGTCTCGGTCAGGTCGGCGATGACGCTCTCGGCCAGCTGCGACAGCAGCCCGTTGGGGCGTGACTCCACGACGAGCAGACGGCGCATGTCCGCCACCCCGGAGAACCTCTCCGGGGCCGGCGCGCCGGTCACCGCCTGCGGTGTCACGGCGGCCGGCGCGGCGGGAGCGTGCACCGCGGTCGCGGCCTCGCCCGGCGCGACGTCGGCGATCGGCAGGTAGAGCGTGAAGGTGCTGCCCGCCCCCAGGACGCTCACCGCCCCGATCTCGCCGTTGAGGAGCGTGGCGATCTCCCGGCTGATGGACAGGCCGAGCCCGGTGCCGCCGTACTTGCGGCTGGTCGTGCCGTCGGCCTGCTGGAAGGCGTCGAAGATCTGCGACAGGTTCTCCTCGGCGATGCCGATGCCGGTGTCGCGGACCTGGAAGGCGAGGACCTCCTGCCCGTGTGCCCCCGGCAGGTCCATCCTGTCGAGCCGTTCGATGCGGAGCTCGACCGCACCCTTCTCGGTGAACTTCACCGCGTTGGACAGCAGGTTCCGCAGCACCTGCCGGAGCCGCTGCTCGTCGGTGAGGAGCACCTCCGGCACGTCGGGGGCGACCACGACGTCGAACCGCAGCCCCTTCTCCGTGGTCAGCGGGCGGAAGGTCGCCTCCACGTAGTCGATCAACTGCCGCAGCGGCAGCGATTCGAGGCTGATGCTCATCTTGCCCGCCTCGATCTTCGACAGGTCGAGGATGTCGTTGATCAGCTGGAGCAGGTCGGTGCCCGCCGAGTGGATGACGTTGGCGTACTCCACCTGCTTGGCGGTGAGGTTGCGGGCCGGGTTCTGCGCCAGCAACTGGGCGAGGATGAGCAGCGAGTTGAGCGGGGTGCGCAGCTCGTGGCTCATGTTGGCCAGGAACTCGCTCTTGTACTTGGACGCCAGGGCGAGCTGCTTGGCGCGGTCCTCCAGCTCCTGGCGCGCCTGCTCGATCTCGCTGTTCTTGGTCTCGATGTCGCGGTTCTGCCGGGCCAGCAGCTCCGCCTTCTCCTCCAGTTCCGCGTTGGAGCGCTGCAGCTCCTCCTGCCGGACCTGGAGCTCGGTCGCGAGCCGCTGCGACTCGGTGAGCAGGGAGTCGGTACGGGCGTTGGCGACGATCGTGTTGACGTTGACGCCGATGGTCGCGACCAGCTGCTCCAGGAAGGCGCGGTGCACCTGGGTGAACCGGTTGAGGCTGGCCAGCTCGATCACTCCGAGGACCTGGTCCTCGACGATGATCGGCAGCACGATGAGGTGGACGGGACCGGCCGACCCCAGGCTGGAGGAGATGGTGAGGTAGCCCTCCGGGATGTCCTCGACCAGGATGGGCCGCTTGGCGAGCGCCGCCTGGCCCACCAGCGACTCGCCGAAGACGTGACGGCGAGTGGTCTCCCGGTGGCCGTAGCAGCCGACCACCTCCAGCTCCGCCCCCTCCGGACCCTCCTCCACGAGCAGGAACGTCCCGTACTGGGCGGAGACCAGCGGGGCCAGCTCGTTCATGACCAGCTCGGCCACGACGGCGAGATCACGGTGTCCCTGCATGAGCCCGGAGATGCGGGCCAGGTTCGACTTGAGCCAGTCCTGCTCCTGGTTGGCCAGAGTGGTCTCGCGCAGGGACTTCACCATGGAGTTGATGTTGTCCTTGAGCTCGGCCACCTCGCCCGACGCGTCGACGGTGATCGACCGGGTGAGATCTCCCGAGGTCACGGCACTGGTCACCTCGGCGATCGCCCGCACCTGCCGGGTGAGGTTGCCGGCCAGCTCGTTGACGTTCTCCGTCAGCCGCTTCCACGTGCCGGAGACGCCCTCGACCTCGGCCTGCCCGCCCAGGCGCCCCTCGCTGCCGACCTCCCGGGCCACCCGGGTCACCTCGGCCGCGAACGACGACAGCTGGTCCACCATCGTGTTGATGGTGGTCTTCAGCTCCAGGATCTCACCCCGGGCGTCCACGTCGATCTTCTTGGTCAGGTCGCCCTGGGCCACGGCCGTGGTCACCTGCGCGATGTTCCGCACCTGGTTGGTGAGGTTGTTGGCCATCGAGTTGACGTTGTCGGTCAGGTCCTTCCAGGTGCCCGCCACGTTGGGCACCCGGGCCTGACCGCCCAGCTGGCCCTCGGTGCCGACCTCCCGGGCCACCCGGGTCACCTCGTCGGCGAACGCGCTCAGCGTGTCGACCATCGTGTTGATGGTCTGCGCGAGCGCGGCCACCTCTCCCTTGGCCTCAACGGTGATCTTCTGCGACAGGTCGCCCTTGGCCACCGCCGTGGTCACCTGCGCGATGCTCCGCACCTGGCTGGTGAGGTTGTTGGCCATCGAGTTGACGTTGTCGGTCAGGTCCTTCCAGGTGCCGGAGACACCGCGGACGGTGGCCTGGCCGCCGAGGTTGCCCTCGGTGCCGACCTCCCGGGCCACCCGGGTCACCTCGTCGGCGAACGCGCTGAGCTGGTCGACCATCGTGTTGATGGTCTCCTTCAGCTCCATGATCTCGCCCCGGGCGTCGACCCGGATCTTCTGCGACAGGTCGCCCTTGGCCACCGCCGTGGTCACCTGCGCGATGCTCCGCACCTGCGCGGTGAGGTTGTCGGCCATCACGTTCACCGACTCGGTGAGCGCCTTCCAGGTGCCGGAGACGCCCTTGACGTCGGCCTGCCCGCCCAGCCGGCCGTCGGTGCCGACCTCCCGGGCCACCCGGGTCACCTCGTCGGCGAACGACGACAGCTGGTCCACCATCGTGTTCAGCGTGTTCTTCAGCTCCAGGATCTCACCGCGCGCCGAGACGGTGATCTTCTGCGACAGGTCGCCCCGGGCGACGGCGGTGGCCACCTGCGAGATGTTGCGCACCTGGTCGGTGAGGTTGCGCGCCATGTAGTTGACGGAGTCGGTGAGGTCGCGCCACGTGCCGGAGACACCCTTGACGTCGGCCTGCCCACCGAGCTGGCCCTCGGTGCCGACCTCCCGGGCCACCCGGGTCACCTCGGCCGCGAACGACGACAGCTGGTCCACCATCGTGTTGATGGTGTTCTTCAGCTCCAGGATCTCGCCCCGGGCATCCACGGTGATCTTCTGCGACAGGTCGCCGCGGGCGACGGCGGTGGTCACCTGCGCGATGCTCCGCACCTGGTCGGTGAGGTTGCCCGCCATGAAGTTGACGGAGTCGGTGAGGTCGCGCCACGTGCCGGCGACCCCGGTCACCTCGGCCTGGCCGCCCAGCCGTCCCTCGGTGCCGACCTCCCGGGCCACCCGGGTCACCTCGGCCGCGAACGACGACAGCTGGTCCACCATCGTGTTCAGCGTGTTCTTCAGCTCCAGGATCTCACCCCGGACGTCCACGGTGATCTTCTGCGACAGGTCGCCGGTCGCCACCGCGGTCGCGACCTGCGCGATGTCGCGCACCTGGTCGGTGAGGTTGCCCGCCATGGCGTTGACGGAGTCGGTGAGGTCCTTCCAGGTGCCGGAGACGCCCGGCACCTCGGCCTGCCCGCCGAGCTGCCCCTCGGTGCCGACCTCCCGGGCCACCCGGGTCACCTCGGAGGTGAAGAGCGACAACTGGTCGACCATGCCGTTGAACACCGTGGCGATCTCTTTGAGCAGCCCGTCGCCGTCCTCGGGGAGGCGGGTGCCGAAGTCTCCGTCGCGTACGGCCGTCAGCCCGGCCAGGAGCTCGCGGAGATCCAGCTCCTCCACCCGGGAGGCACTCTTCGGTGTCCTGCGCCGCCGCGTGCCGGAAGTCTCAACCATGTCCACAATCGCGCCCCTCGGCCGTGAAAAGGTCAAGTCATCCTAGGGCCACAGGACCGAGGCCGGTCCGCCGCCTCGACCGCCTCGGCCGCCCGATCCTCGATCGTTCCGGTGCCAGGGCCGGTGACGGTGGGGGCGACAGGGCCAGTGACAATGCCGGTGTCGGTGACAATGCCGGTGCCAGGGCCGGTGACAGTGACAATGCCGGTGCCGGTGCCAGGGCCGGTGACAGTGACAATGCCGGTGCCGGTGCCAGGGCCGGTGCCGATGACCGTGACAGGGCGGCCCGGAGGCCGGCGGCGCGGGGTGGTATCGCAGCTTCCTCCGGACAGGCGGGCCCACCCTGTCCGAACGGAGTGTAAGAGCACGTCGCTCCAAACTTACAATCTGATCGGATATTCTCGGTGAGTGCTCCCGACAGTCGCCGACGTTCTCGCCCTGGACACCGTCCGGCGGGGAAACCCCCGCGTCGTGGCGGGTGCGGATCGGCTCGACAGCCGGGTGCGCTGGGTCCATGTGGGAGAGGTCACCGACATCGCCCAGCTGTTGCGCGGTGGGGAGCTGGTCCTCACCACCGGTATCGCCCTCCCCGATGATCCGGGCAAACTAGCCGACTACGTCGCCGAGCTGGCCGCGGTCGGCGCCTCCGGGCTGATCGTGGAGCTGGGCCGTAAGTTCATCGGGGAACTGCCGCGCTCCGTGGTCGGAGCCGCCGAGCGGCACGGCCTTCCCCTGATCACGCTGGCCAGGGAGACCCCGTTCGTCCAGATCACCGAGTCGGTCCACGCTCGCATCATCGACATCCAGCTCCAGGAGCTGCGCGCCTCAGAGCAGCTCCACGAGGTCTTCACCGAGCTGTCGGTCGAAGGCGCCTCCCCCGCGGAGGTGCTCAGCCAGGTCACCAGACTGTCCGGGCATGCCGTGCTGCTGGAGAACCTGGCCCACCAGGTTCTGGCCTGCGAGAGCGCCGGGCACGACACCGGCGCTCTGCTCGCCGGTTGGGAGACCCGCTCCCGCGCGGTGGCGCCCGCGGAGCGCACCGCCTACGACGCGGCCTCCGGCTGGCTGGTCACCATGGTCGGCGCGCGAGGCCAGGACTGGGGCCGGCTGATCCTGCTCTGCGACACCCCGCCCGGTCCACGCGACATCGTGCTCGCCGAACGCGCCGCCACCACTCTGGCTCTGGGCCGCCTGCTGGAACGCCACCAGGAGTCGCTGGAGCGACAGGCTCACGGCACCATCATCACCGGCATCCTGACCTACGCCTACGCCGACCCGGAGGAGGCTGCGGCCCGCGCTCGCGCGGTCGGCGTCCCCCTCACCGGCCGCAAGCTGGTCAGCGTGGTGCTCCGCATGATCGGGACATCGGAGAACCAGCTGGACGGCCAGGAGCAGCTCGCCCGGCTCGTCGAGCTGGCCGACGCCGCCGCGTCGGCCTGTCGCGAGATCCGTCTGCCCGCACTCGTCGGGGCACTCGACCAGAACCGCGTCGGGATCCTGCTCCCCCTGCCGCCGCGCACCTTCGCCGAACCCGCGCTGACCTCACTCTCCGACCACCTGCGCGCGGCCTTCCCCCTGCCGTTCGTACTCGCCGCCGGTTCCGTGGTCGAATCGGTCCGCGACGTGCGGCGCAGCTTTCTGGAGGCCGAGCAGGTCGCCGACGTGGCCGTCCGGCAGCCCGACGGCCGCCCCTTCTACCGCCTGCCCGACCTGCGCCTGCGCGGCCTGCTCCATCTGCTGCGTGACGACGCCCGGCTGCAGACCTTCGCCGAGCGCGAGCTCGGCCCCCTGCTCGCCCACGACGCCCAGCGCGGCGGCGACCTCACCCGGATCCTCCGAACCTACCTCGACGTGGGCCGCAACAAGGCCGTCGCCGCGCAGAAGGCCCATCTGTCACGACCGGCCTTCTACGACCGCCTGCGCAGGCTTGAACGCATCCTCGACACCGACCTGGACGACGTCGAGTCCTGCCTCTCCCTCCACGTCGCCCTCCTGGCGCTGGAGTCCTTCCGGAGAGACAACCCCCGCACCTGAAAGGTATCCATGCCAGAGATCATCGTCCCCGAGCCCGCCGACCTGGCCCGTATGGTCGCCGCCGCGGGAGCCTTCTCCGTCCCGGCGGACGGCGTCCGGCTCTCCCCCGAGGAACTGGCCCCCGGCCAGATTCTCGCGGGCTCTCCTCGCGTGTCGTCGATCGAACTGTGGTCGTCACCGGACGGCGGGCAGAGCCGGGGCATCTGGGAGATAACCCCGGGCACGGTCACCGACGTGGAGCGCGACGAGGTGTTCGTGGTGCTGACCGGCCGCGCCACGCTGGAGGTCGACGGAGGAGCCACCGTCGAGCTCGCCCCCGGCTCGGTCTGCCTGCTCGCAGAGGGAGCCAAAACCATCTGGATCGTTCACGAGACCCTGCGCAAGGTGTATCACATCATGGAGCCCCAGAATCCCCCGCAGGCCATGTGAAAATTCACATTCCCCGCAGACCTCATCCGGATCGGCGTTTCCCGAACAGGAGGCCGGCATCCTCCGCTGTTAATCCTCACCCGGGACGGGACGCCGGTTCCCTCAATCCTCACCCTGGACGAAACACCGGCTCCCTCAATCCTCACCCCGAACGGGACATCGCAAGCCAAGCGGGGCAACGGTGAGCACCCTGGGTCTTAACCCCCGACCCGGACGAGGCGTCGGCCCTCTCCACCGGTAATCCTGGCCCTCGGCCGGAACAGCGTGGAAATCCTTGCTCCGCGCCGGAGTCCGAGTGAACAACAACACTTTCTCGGGATGTTTCGCGTGTTTCGCTCTCCCCGACCGGTGAATCTCGGCACGATAGTGCACCTAAGTCAGGTCCACCAATGGGGAGAGATATACATGTCGCGACGTCTCGTCGCCGGATTGGCAGCCGTAGCACTCACCGCCACGGCGATTCCCGCCGAGGCCGAACAGGCGAGTGCACGGTTTCCCTCCTCGGCGTTCCCACTCGGAACGGGCTCGGTACCGGTGAAGAAGCAACAGAGCGTCGCCCCCGGCGTGGAACTCTTCAGTGTGACCCACGGAGAGGCCACGCAGGGGTGGACGGTCTCCGTGCTGATGCCCAACGGCCACGACAACGGCCCGCTCCACGTCGCCCAGGCCAGAGCCGAAGCGGTGCAGGCTGCCGGGTTGACCCCCTCCCTCGTGAAGATCGTGCAACCGGCCGCCGCGGACGCCCCGGCCGTCGAGCGCTACATGGTGCGCATCGGCCTGTGGACGCTCAAGCAGCAGGCCGAGGCCGACAAGGTCGTCAAGGAGCTGAAGAAGTACGACATCCCAGCCAAGGCCGACTACCTGGGCGACGACGGCACCGAGACCACCGGCCCGTGGGAGATGCGGGTGCTGATGGTGGACACGAAGGCCTTCCGGGGGTCGTTCAAGACCAGCGTCGGCAAGAGTGTGGCCAGACGTGAGACCACCAGTTCGATGTCCAGGCTCGCCGGTGCCATCGCGGGTGTCAACGGCGGTTTCTTCAACATCCACACGGCCAAAGCCCTGCAGGGCGACCCGGTCGGAGTCTCCGTGGTCGGCGGCAGGCTGCTCAGCGAGGGCATCCCCGGCCGCAGTGCCCTGGTCATCACCGACAGCCGCAAGGCCAGGATCACCGAGTTGAAGACCATGATCACCGCGATCTCCTCCGACGGAGCGAGAACCGAGGTCAAGGGGATCAATCGGGCCGCCGCCGCCGAGGAACTCGTCCTCTACACGGAGGAGTTCGGCGCCAAGACCGCGGCCGACGGCGGTGTCGAAGCCGTGATCGACGCTCAGGGCCGGATCGTGAACGTCCGCCAGGCCGGCGGAGCGGTCCCCCGGGGCACCTCAGTGCTCCACGGCACCGGCCTGGCCGCCGCCTGGCTCCAGGAGTACGCACTGGAAGGCGGGGGGATGAAGGTGGACACCAAGGTCATAGACCTGCGAACGCAAAGGGCCATCCCCCTCACCCACCGGACGTACATCATGGGAGGCGGGGTCGGGCTGGTCAGGAACGGCCGGGTTCGGATCACCGCCGCGGCCGACGGACACGCCTCGGTCAACATGATGCTCCGCCGCCACCCGCGGACGATGGTCGGTATCACCCGGTCCGGAGGCCTGATCCTGGCCACGGTGGACGGTCGTAAACCCGGCGTCACAGTTGGCGCCTCGATGGTCGAGGCAGCGCAGCTGATGCGCTGGCTGGGCGCCAAGCAGGCCATCAACTTCGACGGTGGCGGCTCAACCGCGATGGTCGTCGGCCACAAGGTCGTCAACCATCCCTCGGACGGTGCCGAGCGCACCCTGGGAGACGCCCTCTTCATCACCCCCTGACGACCTTCCCCCCTTAACGACCTTCACCCCCTTTGACGAGGACCCCGCCGCTTCGGCGGGGTCCTGCCTCCAGACTGGAGTTCCCTCACCGGCCCCGAATCCGCGTACGGAAAACCTCCGGCCCCTTCGACGAATTCCAGGGGTCCTCGGCAACACAGTGATCTTCCAGGGACTCTCGGCAACGCAGCGATCGGTTACTGCGGCGAGAGGCCCCGGCGAGACGTTCGGCGGGGTAACCCCGCCGAACGTCTTTCACCGTCGGCAGAGGCCCTGGCCCTGGCCGGCGGTAGATAAGACTGTCAGACCTGCTCTCCGGGACAGAGGGGAAACTATCGTCTGGACGACAGCGGTCAGGAGTGTGCCCCATCGGCGTGGGGAGCCTCCGCGCGGCTCTCGTCCGACGGATCGCCGGTTGTTTGGCGATGACGGAGCAGAAGCGCTCGCAACAGGGTCATCGCACCGTCCCGGTTGCGTCTCGTCGACCCCTGCCCCTCGCAGAACGCCACCAGCCCCGTGGGCAGATGGGTGAGCCGCACCGAGCGATCCCAGTCGGGAAGCCGGGCACCGCAACCCCAGGTCTGCGGAAAGTCCTCAGCCCGGACCTCATCGTCCGGAACATGTATGAAGTCGTAGGACACGGCTACGGGAAGCACCTCGACCCAGGCTTCCAGCGTCGGCCAGCCCTCCCCGTAGTCACGGCGATGCGTACCGGTTTCGGCGGCCAGCCACTCGAAGGCCCCGGCCCCGCAGACCCGCATCACCACGGCGTTCGGGCCGAACCAGTCGATACGCCAGTTGTAGGTCTGCACCCTTCGCCCATCGCGCTCGGCCCGCCAGAGGTACTCACCCCCCAACGTCTCCGCCCAGCCCTGGGCCTTCTCCGAATCCCACCCGACGACCACGATGGCCTCGCGTTCACCGTGGTGAAGAGGCACCTGTTCGCGAACGCTGCCGAGGCGGGCGGCCAGCGCCTCCGCCGCAGCATGGCACTCGGCGACCAGGGCATCGTCCTCGGCCAGCACGAGCAACTCGCCGAGCATGGTCAGCTCGGCGGCCAGCTCTTCCAGATCCCCCAGGAAAGCTTCGACGCGCTCAAGGCGGAATGCGGCGACATCGGCGGCGCTTCAATGCGCGGGGTCGGCCAGCACCCCCATGAGCTGCACGGTCTCGGCACGCAGCATGCGGACATCGGCCTGATCAACCACGGTCTGGTAACTGCGGCGGCACTCCGCCAGAAGGTCCAGCGCGGCATCACGCACAGCGATTCTCCCTCGAAATCGGCATGTTCACTGTATGAACCAGCATGTTCACCGTAACTTATCCGCTGCCGGTCGCGTCGACACAAACTAATCCGTGCCCATCGCCAGGCCGGGCGAGGCCGGAATCAGCCCACTTGATTGCCCGCGGCGGGCAGCATGCCAAGACGCCCGGTTGGTGGCTCCCTGCATACTGCATACGCGCAAAGGGCCCTGCGCACTCTTTCCCCCTCACACGAGAAAGGGCCCTGTACCGCCTTCCGCACCCGCAGAACGCGCAACAGGACCCGCCCCCGCGCACGCACGCGCCAGGCCCGCCCCGCGGCGTCGCCCGCACCCCCGACAACAGAAGAGCCCCCCAGGCCGACACAAAAAAGGAGCCCGCAGAACAAAAAAAGGGGGCCCGCAAAGCCCCGGCCGCCCACCACCAGGCCCGCACCTCCGGGCCCCCGCACCCGCACCCGCACAAAAAAAGGGGGGGCCCGCCCCCGGACCCCCCGACACACAAAAAAAGAAGGGGCCCGCAAACCCCCCGGAACCCCATACAACCAAAAAAGAAGAGCCCCCCACCATCCCGGCCGGCCCCCCGCACACGCACACGCACACGCACACGCGCACGAAAAAAAATGAGGGGGAGGAGCCCGTCCCCTCACGGGACAGACCCCTCCCCCTCACAACGATTGTCCGGCGGCGACCTACTCTCCCACACCGTCCCCGGTGCAGTACCATCGGCGCTGAAGAGCTTAACTTCCGGGTTCGGAATGTAACCGGGTGTTTCCCCTTCGCCATAACCGCCGTAACCCTATGAAACACACAACCCACCGGTTGCTGCCTCAGAATTGCCTAGTGGACGCGAGCACAACAAGACTGCTTCATGGTCAAGTCCTCGGCCTATTAGTACCGGTCAGCTCCACACATTACTGCGCTTCCACCTCCGGCCTATCAACCCGGTCATCTCCCGGGAGCCTTACCCCCTCACAGGGTGGGAGACCTCATCTCAAGGCGAGCTTCCCGCTTAGATGCTTTCAGCGGTTATCCCTTCCGAACGTAGCCAACCAGCCGTGCTCCTGGCGGAACAACTGGCACACCAGAGGTTCGTCCGTCCCGGTCCTCTCGTACTAGGGACAGCTCCTTTCAAGTCTCCTGCGCGCGCAGCGGATAGGGACCGAACTGTCTCGCGACGTTCTAAACCCAGCTCGCGTACCGCTTTAATGGGCGAACAGCCCAACCCTTGGGACCTACTCCAGCCCCAGGATGCGACGAGCCGACATCGAGGTGCCAAACCATCCCGTCGATATGGACTCTTGGGGAAGATCAGCCTGTTATCCCCGGGGTACCTTTTAGCCGTTGAGCGACGGCGCTTCCACATGCCACCGCCGGATCACTAGTCCCAGCTTTCGCTCCTGCTCGACCCGTCGGTCTCACAGTCAAGCTCCCTTGTGCACTTACACTCGACACCTGATTGCCAACCAGGCTGAGGGAACCTTTGGGCGCCTCCGTTACCCTTTAGGAGGCAACCGCCCCAGTTAAACTACCCACCAGACACTGTCCCTGATCCGGATCACGGACCGAGGTTAGACGTTCAAAACGACCAGAGTGGTATTTCACCAATGACTCCACCCGAACTAGCGTCCGAGCTTCACCGTCTCCCACCTATCCTACACAAGACGCTCCAAACGCCAATGTCAAGCTGTAGTGAAGGTCCCGGGGTCTTTCCGTCCTGCTGCGCGTAACGAGCATCTTTACTCGTAGTGCAATTTCACCGGGTCTGCGGTTGAGACAGCGGGGAAGTCGTTACGCCATTCGTGCAGGTCGGAACTTACCCGACAAGGAATTTCGCTACCTTAGGATGGTTATAGTTACCACCGCCGTTTACTGGCGCTTAAGTTCTCACCGTCGCCAGGCAAGCCTGGCTAAGCGGTCCCCTTAACGTTCCAGCACCGGGCAGGCGTCAGTCCGTATACATCGTCTTACGACTTCGCACGGACCTGTGTTTTTAGTAAACAGTCGCTTCCCCCTGGCCTCTGCGACCCCCACCAGCTCCGGACGCACGGTCCATCACCAGCGAAGGCCCCCCTTCTCCCGAAGTTACGGGGGCAATTTGCCGAGTTCCTTAACCACAGTTCACCCGATCGCCTTAGTATTCTCTACCTGACCACCTGAGTCGGTTTCGGGTACGGGCCGCCGCGACACTCACTAGAGGCTTTTCTCGGCAGCATAGGATCACCCACTTCGCCACAATCGGCTCGGCATCACATCTCAGGATACGCGGACCGCGGATTTGCCTACGGTCCTCCCTACATGCTTACCCCAGGAACAACCATCGCCTGGGCTGGGCTACCTTCCTGCGTCACCCCATCGTTTACCTACTACCAGATCAGGCCAGGCGTTCAGCCTCACCCCAGACCCGAAGGTCCGAAGGGCTTAAGGACCCTTAGTATCACTGGATTCAGTATGGGCGCATCACAGCGGGTACGGGAATATCAACCCGTTGTCCATCGACTACGCCTGTCGGCCTCGCCTTAGGTCCCGACTTACCCTGGGCGGATTAGCCTGCCCCAGGAACCCTTGGTCATCCGGCGCAGAAGTTTCTCACTTCTGATTCGCTACTCATGCCTGCATTCTCACTCACACGGCCTCCACAACTGGGTCACCCCGCTGCTTCGCCGGCCGCACGACGCTCCCCTACCCATCAGCGTCTCTCAACCACAAAGGCTCGAGTCCATACGCTAATGCCACGACTTCGGCGGTGTACTTGAGCCCCGCTACATTGTCGGCGCAGAATCACTTGACCAGTGAGCTATTACGCACTCTTTCAAGGGTGGCTGCTTCTAAGCCAACCTCCTGGTTGTCACTGCGACTCCACATCCTTTCCCACTTAGCACACGCTTAGGGGCCTTAGTCGGTGATCTGGGCTGTTTCCCTCTCGACTACGGAGCTTATCCCCCGCAGTCTCACTGCCACGCTCTCACTTACCGGCATTCGGAGTTTGGCTGACGTCAGTAACCTTGTCGGGCCCATCGGCCATCCAGTGCTCTACCTCCGGCAAGAAACACGCGACGCTGCACCTAAATGCATTTCGGGGAGAACCAGCTATCACGGAGTTTGATTGGCCTTTCACCCCTAAACACAGGTCATCCCCCAGGTTTTCAACCCTGGTGGGTTCGGTCCTCCACGCGGTCTTACCCGCGCTTCAACCTGCCCATGCCTAGATCACTCCGCTTCGGGTCTACAGCATGCGACTCAAACGCCCTCTTCAGACTCGCTTTCGCTACGGCTCCCCCACACGGGTTAACCTCGCCACACACCATAACTCGCAGGCTCATTCTTCAAAAGGCACGCAGTCACATCACAGCCCTCCGAAGAGGACTACGCTCCTACGGCTTGTAGGCACACGGTTTCAGGTACTATTTCACGACCCCTCACCGGGGCACTTTTCACCTTTCCCTCACGGTACTCGTGCACTATCGGTCATCAGGGAGTATTTAGGCTTACCAGGTGGTCCTGGCAGATTCACACAGGATTTCTCGGGCCCCGTGCTACTTGGGATCCCCTCCAGAAGCCCCCACGATTTCGCCTACCCGGCTCTCACGGTCTACGGCAGCCCTTCCCAGAGCTTTCGACTATCACAGAGGTTTATCACTTCTCACAGTCCCGGCAGAGACCGTCGGAGAGTCCCACAACCCCGCACACGCAACGCCCGCCGGCTCTCACACGTGCACGGTTTAGCCTCTTCCGCTTTCGCTCACCACTACTCACGGAATCACTATTTGTTTTCTCTTCCTACGGGTACTGAGATGTTTCACTTCCCCGCGTTACCACCAACCGCCCTATACATTCAGGCGGAGGCAACACCACATGACTGGTGCTGGGTTTCCCCATTCGGACATCCCCGGATCACCGTCTGGTTGGCGACTCCCCGGGGCTTAACGCAGCCTCCCACGTCCTTCATCGGCTCCTGATGCCAAGGCATCCACCGTGTGCCCTAAAAAACTTGGCCACAAAGATGCTCGCGTCCACTATGCAAATCTCAAACAACAAACAGCCACCGCACCCACCCACCCCGACAACCCGAGACAAGCGATCCGGCCCTGTACACGAGGCGAAACAGACGAGCGAACCCCCGGCCATCCAACGACGACCGACCGATCCGCCCTGAGTGTCCGTTCCCTCAGGACCCAACAGTGTGTTCGCCCCAGCCCGGCCCCGACACGGCGTTCCCCCTCCCACAGACCCATCACGACGATGACCCCACGGGCGGTACTGACCGGCCAGCGACCCCGCTGAACCGACTAGCCAGTGCTCCACTAATGAGCGCGCCGTGTGCAGGACACGCGCCTGCAGACACGACATGAACCCGCGCCCCCACCCCAAGAGGTGGAACCACGCGAGCCGACTGCTCCTTAGAAAGGAGGTGATCCAGCCGCACCTTCCGGTACGGCTACCTTGTTACGACTTCGTCCCAATCGCCAGCCCCACCTTCGACCGCTCCCCCCAGCAAGCTGGTTGGGCCACGGGCTTCGGGTGTTGCCGACTTTCGTGACGTGACGGGCGGTGTGTACAAGGCCCGGGAACGTATTCACCGCAGCGTTGCTGATCTGCGATTACTAGCGACTCCGACTTCATGGGGTCGAGTTGCAGACCCCAATCCGAACTGAGACCGGCTTTTAGGGATTCGCTCCGCCTCACGGCATCGCAACCCTCTGTACCGGCCATTGTAGCATGTTTGCAGCCCAAGACATAAGGGGCATGATGACTTGACGTCATCCCCACCTTCCTCCGAGTTGACCCCGGCAGTCTCCCATGAGTCCCCACCACCCCCGAAGGAGCGTGCTGGCAACATGGAACAAGGGTTGCGCTCGTTGCGGGACTTAACCCAACATCTCACGACACGAGCTGACGACAGCCATGCACCACCTGTCACCCGGTCCGAAGAGGGCTCTGTCTCCAGAGCTTTCCGGGCGATGTCAAGCCTTGGTAAGGTTCTTCGCGTTGCGTCGAATTAAGCAACATGCTCCGCCGCTTGTGCGGGCCCCCGTCAATTCCTTTGAGTTTTAGCCTTGCGGCCGTACTCCCCAGGCGGGGCGCTTAATGCGTTAGCTACGGCGCGGAAACCGTGGAAGGCCCCCACACCTAGCGCCCAACGTTTACGGCGTGGACTACCAGGGTATCTAATCCTGTTCGCTCCCCACGCTTTCGCTCCTCAGCGTCAGGTAAGGCCCAGAGAACCGCCTTCGCCACCGGTGTTCCTCCTGATATCTGCGCATTTCACCGCTACACCAGGAATTCCGTTCTCCCCTGCCTACCTCTAGCCAGCCCGTATCGAATGCAGACCTGGAGTTAAGCCCCAAGCTTTCACACCCGACGCGACAAGCCACCTACGAGCTCTTTACGCCCAATAATTCCGGACAACGCTTGCGCCCTACGTATTACCGCGGCTGCTGGCACGTAGTTAGCCGGCGCTTCTTCTGCAGGTACACGTCACCTTCGTCCCTGCTGAAAGAGGTTTACAACCCGAAGGCCGTCATCCCCCACGCGGCGTCGCTGCGTCAGGCTTCCGCCCATTGCGCAATATTCCCCACTGCTGCCTCCCGTAGGAGTCTGGGCCGTGTCTCAGTCCCAGTGTGGCCGGTCGCCCTCTCAGGCCGGCTACCCGTCGTCGCCTTGGTAGGCCGTTACCCCACCAACAAGCTGATAGGCCGCGAGTCCATCCCCAACCGAAACAACTTTCCACACGCATCCCATGCAGGAACGTGTCATATCCGGTATTAGACCCAGTTTCCCGGGCTTATCCCAGAGTCAGGGGCAGGTTACTCACGTGTTACTCACCCGTTCGCCGCTCGAGTACCCCGAAGGGCCTTTCCGCTCGACTTGCATGTGTTAAGCACGCCGCCAGCGTTCGTCCTGAGCCAGGATCAAACTCTCCAAACAATGTCTTCGAGTTCTCCCGGCTGAAAGCCCCCCGTCACCCCCCGGGACCGAAACGGCCCGGCGGACACGAGGGAACATCAACCAAAGGAATCCCATCCCCCCACCGGCCACAGACCGGCAAGTCGGACGGGGTTGTGCTTCATGCACTGGCTTTTAACACACTGTTGAGTTCTCAAGAAACGGACGCGTTCACCGGGGAACCCGATCCGTGCGGACCGATCCTCCGGGGCATTCCATTCCGTGTCACCATCTTACCGTTTCCTCTGGGTTCGTGTCAAACTGTCGTGTTTGCGACCGTTCGACCCACACCCGCCGGATCCGCTAGGATGCCGACTTCCCTGTTCCCAGGGCAACCCCTCTAACTTACTTCAACATCCGCGCCTTGTCCAACCGGAAGTATCAGCTCTTTTCAGAACAGAATCCCGGCATGGTCTATTCCGGATGCGGAAGAGATCAGAGGAGGTTCCCGCGGGCCTTGGCGATCTCCGCCAACCCCTGCGGGCCTGTGAACTCTATGTAGGAGGCCGACGCCCGTCAAATCAGCGTGCGATCCCGGCGGGCAACGGGAAATCGGCGGAAGGTCCTGCCCCTCCGCTGGGTAGGGAGCGGGGCATGACGGACCAAAGAGTGATGCCCCGGCCGTTCGTCGTGCTGGGGTGCGCCGCATGCGGTGTGGTCACCCTGGCGGGTATCAGAGAGGTCGGTTCGATCGTCGGCCCCGCCCTCCTGGCCCTGGTGCTGGTCCTGGCCGTCTCCCCGGTCAGGACCTGGCTCGGCAGGCGAGGTGCCCCCGGCTGGACCCTGGTCGCGGTTCCGCTCGTCCTCGTGCTCCTCCTTCTGCTGGGCATAGTGGCGATCCTGATTCTGGCGGTCGCGCAGCTGGCCGCCCTGGCTCCCACCTACGGTCCGCAGTTCACCGAGCTCGTCGCCGACGTACAGAACCTGGCCGGCCGGCTCGGCGTCGGCACCGAGCAGATGAACGAGGCGATCAAGACACTCGACCCCGGGAAGGTCTTCCAGCTCGTGCAGGGGTTCGCCACCGGCCTGCTGGGCGTCCTCTCCGGCCTGGTCCTCATCGTGGTGCTGGTGCTGGCCATGTGCCTGGATGCGCGCACCTTCTCCAAGGCCCTCGCGATGGGGGCGACACGTCGGCCCAAGCTCATCGGAGCACTGGAGAACTTCGCCCAGAAGACCCGACGCTACCTGGTGGTCTCGACGGTGTTCGGGCTGGTCTGCGCCGTGCTGGACGTGGGGGCACTCTGGCTGCTGGGCGTACCGCTCCCGCTGCTCTGGGGCGTGTTGGCGCTGATCACCAACTACATCCCGAACATCGGTTTCGTCCTGGGGCTGGTCCCACCCGCCCTGCTGGGCCTGCTGGAGAGCGGTCCGCGGACCATGCTCCTGGTGATCGTCTCCTACATGGTGATCAACTTTGTGGTCCAGTCGTTGGTCCAGCCGAAGTTCATGGGGGACGCGGTCGGCCTGTCCACGACGATGACGCTGCTGTCTCTCATGCTGTGGGCGTTCGTCCTCGGTCCGCTGGGCGCGCTGCTCGCCATCCCGCTCAGCCTCCTGGTCCGCGCGCTGCTGGTCGACAGCGATCCGGAAGGCGACTGGGCCGCCGTCCTGGTGTCGGGGGAGGCCCCCCGGACGGACACCCCGGAGAAGAGGACCGCACCCGTACGCTGAGATCGTGTATCGGGAATGGGCTCCGGATCCGCCGCTGAACGCACGGGTGGCCTGCGTGTGGGTGAACGAGGCCGTCTCGTCCGCGACGGAACCGGTCGTGCCCGACGGCTGCGTCGACCTGATCTGGGGTCCGTACGGACCGCATGTGGCCGGGCCCGACACAGGCCCGCAACCGGTGCCGATGGTGCCCGGTGACCGCTATATCGGGATCCGTTTCCGGCCCGGCGGGGTGGGTGAGGTGTTCGGTGTGCCGGTGGAGAGCCTGCGCGACCTGCGGGTCCCGCTGTCCGACCTGGACGGGGTCCCGGAGTTGGCCCCGCTCACCCGGCTGCCCGAGCGGACCGACGCGACGGAGCCTTCCGAGTCGGTCGCCGCGGAGATGCAGCGGGCGCTGGCCGCACGCCTGCGGGTGACCTCCGCGGCCGACCCCTCGGCGGCGGCCGTCGTCGCCTCGTTGCGGGCGGGGCGGAACGTCGCCGAGGTCGCCCGCGATCTGGGGATCGGTGAGCGGCAGTTGCGGCGGCGATCGCTGCGGGCCTTCGGGTACGGGCCGAAGACGCTGCAGCGGGTGGTCAGGTTCCAACTGGCACTGCGGCTGGCCAGGCGGGGCGTCGCGGCGGCCGAGGTGGCCCTGGCCAGTGGATACGCCGATCAGGCGCACATGGCCAACGAGGTGCGGCGCCTGGCGGGAGTCCCTCTCGGGCGGCTGGTCGGCCGTCCGGACGACGAGATCTCCTAAGACCCGCGCCGGGAGGCGTCCCTCCCCGAGGCCTGTGTCCTGAGAGGCGTGTGTTCCGGCATTGACGGGGCATCGTGGACGTGACCGGGCAGAAGGTCCCCGGTCGGCAGGACCTTGGCCCCTACGGAGCTGCGGGGCTTTTGGTTGGGATGAGAGGGACACAGTGCGAAAGGACGCCGCGATCGAGAGGACTGCCCGGTAAGGCGTGGTGTTGGCGGGTGACGCCGGAGGCGATGGGTCGTCCTGAGGACCGTTCACGCGACCGGTTCGCGGCTTACCGAACCGCCCTGCCGTCCCCCGCGGGTCGCCTGCCGACCATCTCGATCGAGCTGTACCCCGGCTCCCGCGACCCCGTGCATCAACGGGCGCGGCGGGGGTCAGTACGACGCCACATGTGCATGAAACGGCGCGAGAAGGATGGACAACATGAGCACCGACACAACCGGCCGAAAAGCCCCAGCTGACCCCCGTCAACGGCCGGCGCTGATGCTGACGCTGGCCACGGTGGGATTCGCGGTCAACTTCTGGGCCTGGGCGCTGCTCAGCCCGCTGGGCCCGCGCTTCAAGGAGCTGCTGGGCCTGTCGGCCTCCCAGCAGGCGCTGCTGGTCGCGGTCCCGGTGATCGTCGGATCGGTGGGCCGGATCCCGGTGGGAGCGCTCACCGACCGGTTCGGCGGCAGGGTGATGTTCCCGCTGATCTCGGCCGCCACCATCGTCCCGGTGCTGTTCATCGGCCTGGCCGGGCAGGGCTCGTTCGCGGCGCTGCTGGTGGGGGGTTTCTTCCTGGGCATCGGCGGAACGGTGTTCGCGGTAGGCGTGCCCTTCGTGAGCGCCTGGTTCCCCCCGGAGCGTCGCGGCCTGGCCATCGGCGTCTTCGGGGCGGGCATGGGCGGTACCGCGATCAGTGCCCTGACCACCGTCAAGCTGGTCAGGGCCGGCGACTCGGCCACACCCTTCCTGCTCACCGCCGCGATGCTGGCGGTCTATGCCGTGGTGTCCTGGCTCGTCCTGCGTGACGCGCCGGGCCGTACGGTGCCGAAGCAGTCGACCTGGGCCCGTCTGGCGGCGGCCGTGAAGCTGCCGATCACCTGGCAGGCCTGCATCCTGTACGCGGTGGCCTTCGGAGGTTACGTCGCGTTCTCCGTCTACCTGCCGGTCTACCTCCAGTCGGCCTACGGTCTCGAGCAGGCCGACGCCGCCAACCGGATGGCGGGTTTCGTGCTCCTGGCGGTCGTGATGCGTCCGGTCGGCGGCTGGCTGTCGGACCGGATCGGGTCGATCCCCGTCCTGGTGGCGGTGTTCGCCGCGGTCGCCCTCTGCGCCGCCGTGCAGGCGTTCACCCCGCCGCTGATGTTCCTGGGCACGGTCGCGTTCCTGACCATGGCCGCGGCGCTCGGCGCCGGCAGCGGCGCCACCTTCGCGCTCGTCGCCCAGGTGGCTCCGACCGACAAGGTCGGTTCGGTGACCGGTCTGGTGGGAGCCGCAGGCGGACTGGGGGGATTCGTCCCGCCGCTGGTGATGGGCTTCGTCTACGGCCGCTTCGGCTCCTACGGCCTGGGGCTGGCGTTGCTGGCCGGAGTGTCGGTGCTGACCCTCGCATTGACGGTGACCGCGGTCCGCTCCACGGCCCGGCGGCGCTCGACCGCCTCGGTGACGCCGTCGATGACCGCCCGCTGAGGACGACGGTCCACCAGAGGACCCCTCGGCCGGTGACCGGCCGAGGGGTCCTGGTGTCCACCGGCGGCCGACGGCGGGACTTTCGCCCCTACATCCCGCGGTGAGTGTCCTGGCAGGCTGGAGGTATGAGATTCGACTCGGCCGGCCTGCAGGTGCTCTCCCGCGAGGAGTGCATGCGCCTGATGGCCTCGTGCCCGATCGGGCGGATCGTCTTCACCGACCGGGCTCTGCCGGCCGTCCAGCCGGTCAACTTCTACCTCGACGGCGAGGACATCGTGATCCGCACGACGGCCGGCTCCAAGCTGGCCGCCGCGACACGCCGGACCATCGTGGCGTTCGAGGTGGACGACTTCGACACCGTCGCCCGCACCGGGTGGTCGGTCACGGCCGTGGGGCACGCTCGCGCCGCCGAGGATCCGGCCGAGACCGCCCGGCTGGCGGCGCTGCCGCTGACACCGTGGGCACCGGGAAGCCGTGACCACTTCATCGTCATCGCCGCCGAACAGATCTCCGGCCGTCGCATCCTGCGGGCCGCCTGACCTCCCACCGCGGAGAAGCCGGACCGGACCCCGGGCAGACCTCGGATCGACCCCGGCCGATCCCGGGCAGACCTCGGACGGAAGGAGCCCGCGACCCGGATGGTCGCGGGCTCCGCGGAAGGCTCACGGCCGGTCCTCCCGAGCGGACTCACAACGGACGGACCGGCGGCCGTCTCGAACGGCTCGAACGGCTCGGACGGCCCGGACGGCTCACAGCAGACCGGCCAGCTCCCGGGCGTAGGGGAAGCTGCCGGGCTCGTAGGAACACCACGGTTCCTCGGCCAGCACGTCACCGGTGACGGCGAACGCCCGGGAACGTGAGCCGCCGCACACCGTACGGAACTCGCAGGCGCCGCACCGCCCGGTCAGCAGCCCGGGATCACGCAGTGAGGTGAACACCGTGGAGTCCCGGTAGATCTCCGGCAGCGGGCGGTCGCGGACGTTACCGGCCGACAGGGGCAGGAACCCGGACGGTGAGACCTCCCCGGTGTGGGACACGAACACCAGACCCCGACCGGCGTTGACGTCGATCGGCGGTCGCCGGACCCGGCCGGTGCCGATCAGTCCGAGGTCCTGGGCCCGTCGCCGCAGGTCGCGGTAGAGCGGTCCCAGACCGAGGACCTCCTCGTGGTCGTCTCCGCGTTCGGCCAGCACATGCCGTTGCAGGGCGACACGGCGGAAGTGGTGCGCTTCGGTGGTCTTGACCGGGACGATCTCTCCGACGTCGTAGAGGAAGTTCAGCACGTCCTCGCTCTCGGCGGCGGTCAGCGAGGTGAGCGCACGCCCCCGGCCGGTCGGGATGAGGAAGAACACGCTCCACAGCAGTGCCCCGCGCTCGTGTACCAGGTGCGCGATGCCCGGCAGGTCCGTCAGGTTCGTCCGGGTCACCGTGGTGTTGATCTGCACCTTGAGTCCGGCGTCGCGGGCCGTCTCCCAGCCTCGCAGCGTGCGGTCGAACACACCGCCGAACCCGCGGAACGCGTCGTGCGGGGCGGCGGTCGCGCCGTCCAGGCTGAGCGAGATCACCGAGGCGCCCGCCTGGCGGAGGCGGGCCAGGGCATCGGCGGTGAGCGCGGGTGTGGCCGAAGGCGACACGGCCGGTGACAGGCCCAGCTCCCGTGCCCGGCGGATCAGGTCGTAGAGGTCGGGCCGTTCGAAGGGGTCGCCACCGGTGATGACGAACAGCGGGGTCGGGCGGCCGAAAGCGGCGATCTGGCGCATCAGCCCGACCGCTTCGGCGGTCGTCAGCTCGGCGGGATCGCGGTCGGGCCTGGCCTCGGCCCGGCAGTGCCGGCAGGCCAGGGGGCAGGCCCGCGTCGCCTCCCAGATCACGATGAACGGAGCGGAGGCGACGTCGCGGCGGACGGGACGCACCGGGCGGGGACGCCGCCGTTCCGCCGGCGACGGCCCGCCGGGAGCGGGTTCGCTCATTGAGCTTCCTTTCCTCCCGGCGGGCGCCGGGAAGGTGGTCACGGACGGGAGGACAGCGCCGCGCCCACCGTGACGAACGCGGCTCCGGTGCCCATCAGGACCACGCCCAGGCCGATGGACATGGAGGTCAGCTGCCATGCCTGGTAGGCCGACATCAGCGACGCGCGCAACGTCTCGCCCATGAACGCGGTCTGACGCAGCGCGGCGAGCGCCTCGTCCTCGCCTCCGGCGGCGTTCAGCTCGGCGCTGACCTCGGAGTAGGTGCGTCCCTTCGTCGCCCGGCGCACGTTCCCGCCGATCACGTCGGCGAACACGCGCGCCTGCGTTCCGGTCTCCACCTGCTGTCCGGCGTGCTCCTCGAACCCGTCGGGCAGTCCCTTCTCCGGGAAAGTGATCTTCTGGCGGAGCAGTTCGTCCCTGACTTCCGCTCTGCCCTGCAGGCCGCGGGCCGTCATGACGGCGCCGGCCGTCAGGCTGGCGGCACCGACGGCGCCCACCAGCGTGGCGGCCAGTCCGCGCGGGTTCTTCATCGGTCGTCTCCCTCTCGCAGCGATGGCGGGCCCGATGGCCGGGTCTCCGGGGAAGAGCCTTCGGCCGCGGACGGGCCCGGTGAAGGGCCACTGGCCTCTGAACTTCGGGAGGAAAGTCCCATGCTTCGGCGGGGCGGTGCCCGCCCGGGGAAGACGGCATGGGGCGAACCCGCACGTGGGAGGCGGTGCGGACCCGGTCTCGGGACGCGACGTGTCCGGTCTCCGGGGACGGGCGGAGCCCCGCGGAAGCAGGCGGACGGCGGGCGGAGACAGCCCAGGACCGGCGGAAACGAACGGACGGCCGGCGGAAACGGGCGAGGAACGGCGAAGCACGGGCGGAGGACGGGAGAAGGGCCGACCGGAAAAGGACTTTGGTCCCGACGGCAACGGCCTTTGAGCCCGGTCGTACCGCACCTCGGCCGGTTAGCGTGAGGCCGGAGGCGCCACCGCGTTCACGCGGCGACGCGCCGGTCAGCGATAGGGAGGCACCCGCGTTGGGTCCGGTCGAGGTGCGTATCGAGAAGGGTCCGCCGCCCACCCCGCCACCGGACGGGCCGCCGCGCCTGCGCGCGTCGTGGCACCTGCGGGCGAACGCGATCGTGGTGGGCTGGCTGGGCCTGACCGTCGCCACCGCCCTGGCGGGCGAGGCACTGCCGGCACCGCGCTGGCTGCTGATCCACGTGTTCCTGCTTGGCGCGGTCAGCACCGCCATCCTCATCTGGAGCGAACACTTCGCGGTGGCGCTGCTGCGGGCACGCACGCCGGAGCGCCGCTGGAGCCTGACCCGGCTGGGCCTGCTGAACACCGCGACGGTGGCCGTGCTGCACGGCGCGGCCGTCGGGCCGTGGCCGGTGGCGGCGACCGGGGCGGGTGTGATCGTGGTGGTCGTCATCTGGCACGCGGTCGCGCTGGTGCAGTTGGTCCGGCGGGCGCTGCCCGGCCGGTTCGGGCACGTCATCGCCTGGTACGTGTGCGCCGCCGCGGCGCTGGCGACCGGCGGCACCCTGGGCGGGCTGCTGACCGCGCACGTCGGGCACGGCAGCCTGCACGAGCGGCTGCACGCCGCGCACGCCGAGGTGAACCTGCTCGGCTGGGTGGGGCTGACCGTGCTCGGCACGTTGTTCACGCTGTGGCCGACGGTGCTGCGCACCCGCATGTCGGACCGGACCCGCAGGGCGTCCCTGATCGGGTTGCGGCTGGTCGTGCCGGGGCTGACGTTGCTGGTCGGCGGCCTGCTGGCCGACCAGCGCCAGGTCGCGGTGGCCGGTCTCGGAGTGTACGCGGCCGGAGCGCTGGCGGCGCTGCTGCCGCTGGCCGAGGTGGTGCGGCGGCGTCCGCACACCGGGGCGGCCTGGATGCTCGGCGCCGGGGTGGTCTGGTTCGAGGTGGCGCTGGTGATCGACCTGGTGATCGTGGCGACCCGCCCGGCCGACCGGGTCGGCCACGCGCTGGAGCCGTTGCTGCCGGCCGTGCTGGTGGGGTTCGTCGCCCAGGTGCTGCTCGGTTCGCTGCTGCACCTGCTGCCGGCGGTGCTGGGCGGGGGCCCGGCCCGGTTCAAGGAGAACGCCGCGCTGCTGGAACGCGGTTGGGTGGTGCGGATGGTGGCGCTCAACGCCGGGGTGCTGCTGCTGGTGCTGCCGGTGCCCCGGCCGCTGGCCCTGCTGGGATGGGCGTTGGTGCTGGGCTCGGCCACGGTGTTCGTCGTGCTGGCGGTGGCGGCTCTGGTCCGGGCGAGGCAGCCCGGCGGTCAGGCGCGGACGGCCTCGCCCGCGTTGGGCGGGGTGGCGGCGGGATGCCTGCTGACGGCCGTCGCGGTCGTCGTGGCGACGACCGGCGGTTCCGGGCCGGAGACGGCGGTCGTCGCCACCGGTGCGCGTACGGTCGAGGTGACGCTGTCCGGGATGAGCATCCGGCCCGCCGTGATCGAGGCCCCCGCCGGGACCGTGCTCACCCTGCGCGTCACCAATGCCGACGCCCAGCGGCACGACCTGCGGCTTGCCACCGGTGAGCGCACCCCGTTGCTGGGAGCCGGGCAGAGTGCCACGCTGACGCTGGCGCCGCTGGCTGAGGCCGTCGACGGCTGGTGCACCGTGGTGGGGCACCGCGCGGCGGGCATGACGATGCGCATCGTGCCCGTCGGGGCGTCCGCCCAGCCGGCGGACCAGAGCGGGCCCAGCGGGTCCGGTGTGCCCAGCGGGCACAGTGGGCACGGCGGGCAGGGAACCCAGGGCGACGCGGGCGGCGCGACGACGCGGGGGACGGAGGGGCCGGTCCGGCTCGACCTGACCGCGCCGATGCCGCCGGGGTGGAAACCGTACGACGCGACGCTCGAACCCGCGCCCGGCGGGAAGGAACACGCCGTGGAGATCCGCGTGGACGACACCTCCGAGCACCAGGTCGCGCCCGGTGTGCGGCAGCGGATGTGGACGTTCAACGGGACCCTGCCCGGGCCGACGCTGCGTGGGAAAGTCGGCGACGTGTTCGTCGTGACGTTCGTCAACAGCGGCACCATGGGGCACGGCATCGACTTCCACGCCGGCGCGACCGCACCCGACGGGCCGATGCGCACGATCCAGCCGGGAGAGCGGCTGACCTACCGCTTCCGCGCCGACTACGCCGGAGCGTGGCTCTACCACTGCTCGACGATGCCGATGACGCAGCACATCGCCGCCGGCATGTACGGGGCGGTGGTCATCGACCCGCCGGACCTGGCGAAGGTGGACCGCGAGTATCTGCTGGTCTCCGGTGAGTTGTACCTCGGTGAGCCGGGTGGCGACGCCCCGGTCGCGAAGATCCGCGAAGGTCGCCCCGACGGGTGGATGTTCAACGGCACCGCCGCGGGTTACGACCACGCCCCGCTGGAGGCGAAGGCCGGGGAGCGGGTGCGGATCTGGGCGGTGTCGGCCGGACCGAGCTCGGGCACCGCGCTGCACGTGGTCGGCGCGCCGTTCGACACCGTCTACAAGGAAGGCGCCTACCTGCTGCGCGCCGACGATCCGGGCGGATCTCAGGTGCTGGATCTGGCACCCGCCCAGGGCGGCTTCGCCGAGCTGGTCTTCCCGGAGCCGGGCACCTACCCCGTGGTCGACCACGCGATGCGGCACGCCGAGGCCGGCGCGCACGGCCTGTTCCGGGTGGGTGCCCGGTGACCTGGTGGGCGGTGGTCCGGTTCCTGCACGTGTTGTCGGCGGCGCTGTGGGTCGGCGGGCAGCTGACGGTGTCGCTGGTGGTGCTGCCGCTGGCCAGGAGCCTGCTGGACGAGCAGCGGCGCGGCCGGATGCTGCACGCGGTCGGCCGCCGCTTCGGGATGTTCACCGGGGCGGTGTTCCTGCCGGTGCAGCTCGGCACGGGCGTGGCCATCGCCTGGCACAAGGGCGTCACCTGGGCGTCGCTGGCCCAGCCCGGCTACGGCCGGATCCTGGCGGCCAAGCTGGCGTTGTTCTGCGCGGTCATGGCCGCGGCCGGCCTGCACGGGTGGGCCACCGGCGCCGGGCGCCCCGGTTTCGCCCGGGCCATGGCGGTGACCGCGCTGGTCGGTTCGGTGGGCGTCGTCCTGCTGGCCACCGCGCTGCCCGCCACCTGACCCCGGAACCGGGGCCCTCGTCCCGCCCGGTCCCGCCCGCGCCGCACCCGGTCCGTGTCCACCGCATGCCCGCCGCATGCCCCCGCACCACCCGGCCGGGGCCGGGCGTCATCCCGCCGGCGGCGTCCCGGTTCGGAGCCGGGGCGCCGCCGGAGTCTTCGGGCCTTTGGGCCCGATCGGTGGGACCAAAGACCCTGCGGGCCCAATACGGACTGCCACAAGGATGAAAAGTGTCGCGCCGGTGCCGAATCGGATCGACGCAGGTGGCGCGCCGGTACACCGGCGCCAGGTTTCCCTGATGGCTGTGCGGCTATTAAGGCCGAATGACGGGGATGCCTGGTTCGTGACGCGAGAAACAGGAGTTACATCTATGGCGGGCATGGACGGACCGGTCAGCGACGCGCTGCTGAAGCTGGGCCGGCACCTGCGCTCCGGAAAGGTCTCCGACGACCTGCGGACGCTGCACCAGATCGGCGGACGCCAGGCGGACGCCTTCTACCGCGACCGGTGGAGCCACGACAAGGTGGTGCGCTCCACGCACGGGGTGAACTGCACCGGGTCCTGTTCGTGGAAGGTCTACGTCAAGGACGGCATCATCACCTGGGAGTCGCAGCAGACCGACTACCCGAGCGTCGGACCGGACCGTCCGGAGTACGAGCCGCGCGGCTGCCCGCGTGGAGCGGCGTTCTCCTGGTACACCTACTCGCCCACCCGGGTGCGTTTCCCGTACGCCCGCGGCGTGATGATCGAGATGTACCGGGAGGCGAAGGCACGCCTGGGCGACCCGGTCGCGGCCTGGGCCGAGATCACCTCCGACCCCGCCAAGCGCCGCCGCTACCAGTCGGCCCGCGGCAAGGGCGGCCTGGTCCGCGTCACCTGGGACGAGGTGACCGAGATCATCGCCGCCGCGCACGTGCACACCATCAAGACCTACGGTCCGGACAGGGTCGCCGGGTTCTCCCCGATCCCGGCGATGTCGATGGTCTCCCACGCCTCCGGCGCCCGGTTCGTCTCGCTGCTCGGCGGCACCATGCTGTCGTTCTACGACTGGTACGCCGACCTGCCGGTGGCCTCACCGCAGGTGTTCGGCGACCAGACCGACGTGCCGGAGTCGGCCGACTGGTGGGACGCGGCCTACCTGATGCTGTGGGGCTCCAACGTGCCGGTGACCCGCACGCCGGACGCGCACTACATGACCGAGGCCCGTTACCGCGGCCAGAAGGTCGTGGTGGTCAGCCCCGACTTCAGCGACGCGACCAAGTTCGCCGACGAGTGGCTGGCGCCGCACCCGGGCACCGACGGCGCTCTGGCCATGGCGATGGGGCACGTCATCCTCAAGGAGTTCTTCGTCGACCGGCAGGTGCCGTACTTCACCGACTACGTCAAACGCCACAGCGACCTGCCGTTCCTGGTGGCGCTGCAGGAGCGCGACGGCGGTTACGTGCCGGGCAAGTTCCTGACCGCCGCCGACCTCGGGGAGACCGGGAAGGAGGAGGCGTTCAAGACCGTGCTGGTCGACGCGGTCACCGGTGAACCGGTCGTGCCCAACGGCTCGCTCGGCTTCCGCTACTCCGAGCAGGGCGAGGGCCGCTGGAACCTCGACCTGGGCGACGTCGACCCGCTGCTGAGCATGGACGGCGGGCCTACCGTGACGGTCCTGCTGCCCCGCTTCGACCAGACGGGCGACGGGGGTGTGCTGCGGCGCGGCGTGCCGGTCCGCGAGGTCGCCGGCAAGCTGGTGACGACGGTCTACGACCTCATGCTCGCCCAGTACGGTGTCGCCCGGCCCTCCGGTTCCTCGGCCGCCGGTGACGTGGCCGGGGAGAGCAGGAGCTGGCCCGCCTCCTACGACGACGCCGCGGCGCCGTACACGCCGGCCTGGCAGGAGACGATCACGGGTGTGCCCGCGGCGACCGCCGTGAAGATCGCTCGTGAGTTCGCCCGCAACGCGGAGGAGTCCCGCGGCCGATCGATGATCATCATGGGGGCGGGGACCAACCACTGGTTCCACTCCGACACCATCTACCGTTCCTTCCTGGCACTGACCACGCTCACCGGCTGCCAGGGCGTCAACGGCGGCGGCTGGGCCCACTACGTCGGCCAGGAGAAGTGCCGCCCCATCACCGGCTGGGCACAGATGGCGTTCGGGCTCGACTGGTCGCGTCCGCCCCGCCAGATGATCGGCACCGCCTACTGGTACCTGCACACCGACCAGTGGCGTTACGACACCTACAGCGCCGACGTGGTCTCCTCACCGCTGGGCGGCGGCGCGTTCGCCGGGAAGGCCACCGCGGACCTGCTGTCGCAGTCGGCGCGCCTGGGCTGGATGCCGTCGTATCCGACGTTCGACCGCAACGCGCTGGACCTGGCCGACGAGGCGGCCGCCTCCGGTCAGGAGGCGGGGCCGTACGTCGCCTCCCAGGTCGCCTCCGGCGAGCTCGGCTTCGCCTGCGAGGATCCCGACGCGCCCGCCAACTGGCCGCGGGTGCTGACCGTGTGGCGGGCCAACCTGCTGGGTTCCTCGGCCAAGGGCAACGAGTACTTCCTGCGGCACCTGCTGGGCACCGACTCCTCGGTGCGGGCCGAGGAGGCCGCCCCCGGGCAGCGTCCCGACGACGTGACGTGGCACGAGCAGGCGCCGCAGGGCAAGCTCGACCTGCTGCTGTCGCTGGACTTCCGGATGACGTCCACGACGCTGTTCTCCGACATCGTGCTGCCGGCCGCCACCTGGTACGAGAAGCACGACCTGTCGTCGACCGACATGCACCCGTTCGTGCACGCCTTCACCCCGGCCATCGACCCGCCCTGGCAGACCCGCACCGACTTCGCCGCGTTCCAGGCGATCGCCAAGTCCTTCAGCGCGCTGGCGAAGACCCATCTGGGCGTGCGCAAGGACCTGGTCGCGGTGCCGCTGCTGCACGACACCCCCGACGAGTTCGCCACCCCGCACGGTCTGGTGAGCGACTGGCGGCGCACCGGCGAGACGCCCGTGCCCGGCCGGAACTTCCCGAAGGTCGTCGTGGTGGAGCGGGACTACGGCGCGATCGCCGACAAGATGGCCTCGCTCGGGCCGCTGCTGGACCGGCTGGGCGCCACGACCAAGGGCCTGACGTTCGACGTCACCGCCGAGGTCGCGCGGCTCGGCCGGATGAACGGCACCGTCCGCGGCGGCGTCGCCGACGGCCGGCCGTCGCTGGCGCGCGACACCGACATGTGCGAGACCATCCTGGCGCTGTCGGGCACCACCAACGGCCACCTGGCCGCCCAGGGGTTCACGACCCTGTCCCGCCGTACCGGCACCGGCTTCGACGGCCTCGCCGACGAGCACAAGAAGATCACTTTCGCCGACACCCAGGCCCGGCCCGTGCCGGTCACCACCTCGCCGGAATGGTCGGGCAGCGAGACCGGCGGTCGCCGCTACTCGGCGTTCACCATCAACGTCGAACACCGCAAGCCCTGGCACACCCTCACCGGCCGCCAGCACTTCTTCCTCGACCACGACTGGATGCACGAGGCCGGCGAGGCGCTGCCCGTCTACCGGCCGCCGCTGAACATGACCGCGATGTTCGGCGAACCGAACATCGGCGACGGCGGGGAGCAGGGCATCACCGTGCGGTACCTCACCCCGCACTCCAAGTGGTCGATCCACTCGGAGTATCAGGACAACCTGCTGATGCTGACCCTGTCGCGGGGCGGGCCGACCATCTGGATGAGCCCGGACGACGCCGCCCGCGCGGGCATCTCCGACAACGACTGGGTCGAGGCGGTCAACCGCAACGGCGTCGTGGTGGCGCGGGCGATCGTCTCGCACCGCATGCCGACCGGGACGGTGTACATGTACCACGCCCAGGAACGGGTCGTGGACGTGCCCAAGAGCGAGACCTCCGGCAGGCGCGGCGGCATCCACAACTCCCTCACCCGCCTGCTGATCAAACCCACCCATCTGATCGGCGGCTACGCCCAACTGTCGTTCGCGTTCAACTACCTGGGGCCGACCGGCAACCAGCGCGACGAGGTCACCGTGATCCGCCGCCGTAACCAGGAGGTCGACTACTGATGCACGAACGGACCCGACGCGACGGACGGAGCGGCCGGCCCGGTTCCGGGGCCGCCCGCATGGCGAACGAGGAGCGGTGAGCGAGCGATGAGAGTGATGGCGCAGCTCGCCATGGTCATGAACCTGGACAAGTGCATCGGCTGCCACACCTGTTCGGTCACGTGCAAGCAGGCGTGGACCAACCGGGCCGGCACCGAGTACGTCTGGTTCAACAACGTCGAGACCCGTCCCGGGCAGGGTTACCCGCGCACCTACCAGGACCAGGAGAAGTGGAAGGGCGGCTGGGAGCTCAACGCCCGCGGCCGGTTGCAGCTGAAGGCCGGCGGGCGGCTGAAGAAGCTCTTCTCGATCTTTGCCAACCCGCTGATGCCGTCGATCCAGGACTACTACGAGCCCTGGACCTACGACTACGACCGGCTGTTCTCCGCACCCATGCAGGAGGACACCCCCGTCGCGCGGCCCCGCTCGCTCATCACCGGTGAGCCGACGAAGATCAGCTGGAGTGCGAACTGGGACGACAACCTGGCCGGCGCCCCCGAGCTGGCGACCGCCGACCCCGTGCTGCGCAAGGTCTCCGACCAGGTGAAGCTGGAGTTCGAGCAGGCGTTCATGTTCTACCTGCCGCGCATCTGCGAGCACTGCCTCAACCCCTCGTGCGTGTCGTCGTGCCCGTCGGGGGCGATGTACAAGCGCTCCGAGGACGGCATCGTCCTGGTCGACCAGGACCGCTGCCGCGGCTGGCGGATGTGCGTGACCGGCTGCCCGTACAAGAAGGTGTACTTCAACCACCGCACCGGCAAGGCCGAGAAGTGCACCTTCTGCTTCCCCCGGGTCGAGGTGGGCATCCCCACCGTCTGCTCGGAGACCTGCGTGGGCCGGCTGCGCTACATCGGCATCATCCTCTACGACGCCGACCGGGTGGCCGAGGCCGCGTCCGTCGCCGACGAGAAGGCGCTGTACGAGGCGCAGAAGAGCGTGATGCTCGACCCGCACGACCCGGCCGTGATCGCCGAGGCCCGCGCGGCGGGCATCCCGGAGGACTGGCTGGAGGCCGCGCGGCGCTCCCCCATCCACCAGCTGATCTTCGACTACGGGGTGGCGCTGCCGCTGCATCCCGAGTACCGCACCATGCCGATGGTCTGGTACATCCCGCCGCTGTCGCCCGTCGTCGACGTGCTGAGCGGCACCGGCCACGACGGTGAGGACGCCGGCAACCTGTTCGGCGCGATCGACGCGCTGCGCATCCCGATCGGCTACCTGGCCGAGCTGTTCACCGCCGGAGACCCGGAGCCGGTCCGCGCCGTGCTGCGCCGCCTGGCCGCGATGCGCTCCTACATGCGCCGCGTCAACCTCGGCCAGGAACGCGACGAGTCGATCGCGACGGCGGTCGGCATGACCGGCGAGCAGATCGAGGGGATGCACCGGCTGCTGGCCATCGCCCCCTACGCCGAGCGCTACGTCATCCCCAAGGCCCACGCCGAGCAGGGTGCGCAGCTGGAGGAGCTGGCGACCGGGTGCAGCCTCGACTACGAGGGCGGCCCCGGCATGGGCGGCCCGTTCGGCGAGGCGTCCGGCAAGCCCGCCCCGATCGCGGTGGAGAACTTCCACGCGCTGCGGGAACGGCAGGCCGGCGACGACGTGGACAACGCCAACGAGCTGCGCGGCCGGGTCAACCTCCTCAACTGGGACGGCAAGGGCACCCCGGACGGACTGTTCCCGAAGAACAACGGGAAGAAGGAGTCATGACGAACCTCGGCGACGGGGAGGTGCGCACCGCCCACATGGTGGCCTCGGTGCTGCTCGGTTACCCCGACGACACCCTGTACGACGCCCGGCAGGTCCTGGCCGAGTCGGTGGCCGCGCTTCCCGGCGGGGAGGTCCGCAGGCGGCTGACCGCCTTCCTCGGCCACATGACCGCCACCGCGCGGGCCGACCTGGCCGCGCACTACGTGGCGACGTTCGACTTCAAGCGGCGCTGCTGCCTGTATCTGACCTACTACGCCTACGGCGACACGCGTAAGCGCGGCGCGGCGCTGCTCCGGTTCAAGCACGCCTTCCGCTCCTCGGGCTTCGAGCTCACCGACGGTGAGCTGCCCGACCACCTGGCGGTGGTGTGCGAGCTGTCGGCCCGCGGCGCCGTACGGGAGGCCAGGCGCCTGCTGCTGGAGAACCGGCCCGGCCTGGAGCTGCTGCGCAAGGCGCTTCAGGCCGAGCGGTCCCCGTACGCCGACGTCGTGGCCGCGGTGCTGGCCACGCTCCCGCCGGCGGATCTGCGCGACCAGGAGGCCGCGCTGCGGCTGGCGGCGCAGGGGCCGCCGGCTGAGGAGGTCGGGCTGGAACCCTACGCGGTCATGGAGGCGACCCGGTGAACGCACTGGACGTGGTGCTGTGGGTGGTGGCGCCGTACGTGGCGCTCACCGTGTTCGTGCTCGGGCACGTGTGGCGCTACCGCTACGACAAGTTCGGCTGGACCACCCGCTCGTCGCAGATGTACGAGTCGCGGCTGCTGCGCATCGGCAGCCCGCTGTTCCACTTCGGCATCCTGGTCGTCCTGCTCGGCCACATCGGCGGGCTGGTCATCCCCAAGAGCTGGACCGAGGCGGTGGGGGTCAGCGAGGAGGTCTACCACGTCACGGCGGTCGTGCTCGGCACCATCGCCGGTGTCGCCACCCTGGGCGGCCTCGCGATCCTGATCTACCGGCGCCGCACGGTCGGCCCGGTGTTCACCGCCACCACCCGCAACGACAAGCTCATGTACGCGGTGCTGGCCCTGACCATCGTGCTCGGCCTGGCCGCGACGGTCGCCGCCAACATCGTCGGCGGCGGCTACGACTACCGCACCACCATCTCGCCGTGGTTCCGGTCGATCTTCTACTTCCAGCCGGATCCGGCGCTGATGGCCGGGGCGCCGCTGCTGTTCCAGTTGCACGCGCTCAGCGCGCTGCTGCTCTTCGCGATCTGGCCGTTCACCCGGCTGGTGCACATGCTCACGGCGCCCGTCGGCTACCTGACCCGGCCCTACGTCGTCTACCGGAGCAGGGACGAGCAGCGGGCCGGTTCCCGGGCTCCCCGGCGCGGCTGGGAGCCGTCGTCGCGGTGACCCGAGGGCCCGGCTCGTCGCGATGAGCCGAAACACTCCGACCGGCACGGTGAAGCCAGGACACCGGCCGGTCGGCCGTTTTTCCGGGGCTTCCGGTCCGGGAGCCACCGGACCGGCGTCCCGGACCGGTTTCCCGGGCCGGGACGCCGGGGCCCGGAGGGCGGGCCCACCCGGGCCCACCCGGAACGCCCGTGACCGCACGGTCAGGCGTCCTGGATCACCACGGCTCCGCCGCTCACCCGGCTGCGGCCGTCCGGGGCGGCGATCGACACCGTGAGCGTGCTGGGCCGTCCCATGTCGACCCCCTGGATGACCGTGAACTCGGCGGAACCCAGGCCCAGGGTGCGCAGGTAGCCGCCGAAGGCGGCGGCCGCGGCGCCGGTGGCGGGATCCTCGACGACACCCCCGACCGGGAACGGGTTGCGCGCGTGGAACCGCTCGTCGCTCTCCCGCCAGAACAGGTTGACGGTCGTCCAGCCCTCGCGCTCCATCAGCGCCTTCAACCGGTCGAAGTCGTAGTCCAGGTCCGCCAGGCGCTCCCGCGTGGCGGCGGCCAGCGTCAGGTGGTCGTTCCCGCCGAAGGCGACGTGCGGCGGGAAGGCCGGGTCGAGGTCGTCGCGGGACCAGCCGAGCGCGGCGAGCGTCTCGTCCAGTGCCTTCTCCTCGGCCGGGCGGGAGCGGGTGGGCACGCTGGTGAGCGTGGCCCGGAGCACGTCGTCGACGATCTCGGTCTCGACGGCGATCTCCCCTGCCCGGGTGTCGAAGAGCAGCGGCCCGGTGCCGAGACGCTCGGCGAGGGCGACCGCGGTGGCGATCGTGGCGTGCCCGCAGAACGCGACCTCCGCCGACGGCGCGAAGTAACGGACCTGGAAGGCGCGCCGCTCGTCGTCGCGGGCGGTCAGGAAGGCCGTCTCGGAGTAGCCGACCTTCGCGGCGAGGGCGAGCATCTCGTCGTCGGAGAGCGTCCCGGCGTCCAGCACGATCCCGGCGGGGTTTCCCCCCTCGGGGTCGTGGGTGAAGGCGGTGTAGCGCAGGATTTCCACGTTGTCGGTCATATTTCCTGGAACCTACCAGTCGCTTCCCACCGCCTCCAGGGTCGACCCTCCGCCCGCTCCGGCGATCCGGGGGCGTGGGACACGGAAGCGGCCCCGGCCCGCCCGGCGCAGAGCCGGGACGGGACGCGAGGCCGGGGTGGGACGAGGACCGGGGCGGGACGCGTGGCCGGTTCAGACGGACGCGGGTGCCGGGGTGGGCCGGGGCGCCCGGTCGCCCTCGGCGGAGGCCGGGGAGATGCGACGCCACCAGGGCATGGCGAGTGCGAGGACCGGCAGCAGCACGACGGACACCTGGGCCCAGATCGAGTGCAGGTACCACCAGGTGTTGGTGTCGAACTGGGTCATGTACAGGTAGCCGTACCCGGCCCACAGGGAGACGCCGATGATGGCCGGCCAGGCGAAGCGGGTGGGGCGGGCGACCAGGAACGGCATGAACCACATCAGGTATTGGGCACCGAGGCGCGGGGTGACGACCATGAAGGCGAGCAGCATGGCCGTGGTCAGGTCGACCGGGTCGGCCCTGCGCCAGACGAAGGCGGTCGCCAGCAGGGTGAGGTAGATCAACCGGGTGCCGAACGTGGTGAGCCCCTGGTGGAGGGTCCAGTCGCCCCCGACCCAGATGGCGCTGTAGCCCCACTCGCCGACGATCGGGCGGATGTCCTGGATGACCCTGATGACCTCGGGGATCTGGTCCAGCGAGGTGCCGGCGAAGACCGGCAGGGTGACCAGGAAGAACACCGGGGCGATGCCGGTGGCCGCGAACGCGACGACGCGGGCCCGGACGGTGGGCAGCAGCAGGAGCATGCCGGGGATCAACCAGATCGGCCAACTCTTGGCGCACAGCGCCAGGCCCATCAGCAGACCGGCGAACAGAGCGCGGCGCAGGACCTCCCGGTCGTCGCGCGGGGCGAGGGTCCGGCGGACCACCCCGCCGGGACCGACGGCGTGCCGGACGGCGCCGGCGAGGCCGCGGTGCGCGAGGCTCCGCCGCACCACCCTCTCCACGTCGGTGGTCAGGCCCGGCCGGTCGGGGTCGCCGGGGCCGCGGGCGACGACGAACGCGGCGACGCCGAAGACCAGCGCGACCGGCTCGACCTGGCCGTGGACGGAGGCGACGAGGATGGCCAGCGGGTTGCAGGCGTACTGGAAGGCGCGCAGCGAGGCGGTGGAGCCGCCGGCGAGTTTGCCGACCAGCGGGATCAGCGCGATGTCGGCGACCACGGTGACCAGGCGCCCGCCGATCTCCCACGGGATGCCCAGCCAGAGCAGCAGGCCGTAGACGTAGGGGATGGTGGGCAGGAAGTGCCAGCCGCCCTCGCTGCCGAGGACCGGATCCTCACGGTTCAGGATCGCCTCGCCGGCCGGTTTGAAGCTCTCCACGAAGTCGACCGGCTGCCAGGTGTCCATCGCCGAGGTGGTCATGATGAGCACCCGGAAGGCGACTCCGACCGCGAGGACGGTGAGGAGCGACGGCCGCCAGCCCTTCCACTGTGCCACCACCGCGAGCACGACACCTGTGACGAGGACGAACCCCGTGAGAATTGCGTAGTCCATGACGGTCAATAGCCTGCCGGAGTCGGCGGCCAACCAGCCACTCGGTCGCGAAAACGAGACCAGTCTCTCAGCTTTCGGCACGCATCGCGTCTACTTGATTACGGTTTGCCATATTCCCCGCTGGGGGCCTCGCCGCTAGGGGCCTCGCCGCCGGGGGTCCGTCTCCCCCGGCGGCGAGGGGCTCATCGGCTCAGGCCGTCCGGGGAGGCCCGGCGCGAGGACGTCTCCGGGGCCCGCGGGACCCGAGGGCCCCGCGGGTCCCGCGGGTCACTGCCGGGTCCGGGCGGCGGTGAAGCCCTTGAAGATGTTCGTGAACTCCCAGGCCGACTGGAAAATCCCGCTGCAGGTCGGCGAGACCTGCCCGGTGGGGCACCCGCCGTTGTCACGGCCGGCGGACCAGAACCCGATGAAGCCGATCCCGTTGGCGCCGGCCCAGTCGCGCAGCTTGCGGGCGTCGGCCTGGGTGGTGGTCATCCCGGTGTCGTTCCTGCCGATCATCGGGGTGAGGCCGAGCCGCTTCCTGAGCTGGGCGTCGGTCCTGGCGGGCCAGACGGTCTTCATCTGCGCGAGGGTCGCCCGCGCGGCGGCGATCATCGCCTCGCCCCAGTCGCCGGTGTAGCCGAAGTTCATCAGCATCGGGTTGACCGTCACGTCGAGGCCGCGGGACGCGGCGTCCTGGAGGATCGACAGCGAGAACGGGTCGACGCCATAGTCCTGCCCCTGGACGCGCAGCGTGTAGCTGATCGCGGTGCCGCGCTCGTCCTGGAGCCGCTTGAGCGCCGTGTTGACCTTGGCCGCGTCGATCGTGGCCTCGACGTCGACGTCGAGGTGGTTGGTGCCGACCGTGTCGAGCACCTTCTCATAAGCGGCCAGCAGCGCGGCGGAGGTGCCGCAGACGTGCTCCAGGTACGGTCCCATCGCGCCGCCGGTCGCCACGATCACCTGACCGCCCCGGGCCTGGAGCGCTCTGACGTCGCCGATGATCCGGGAGTCGCCGATCGGGATGGTGCCGCCCCACGTGGGGTTGCAGCCGCTGCTGTCGCCCAGGGCGAAGGCGAGGGTGTAGTTCTTCACCCCGGTCGCCGCCTCGGCGCCGATCAGGGACGGCGTGGGCATGGTGATGTCGATGTAGGGGGCGTAGTGGATCTCACCTTCGGGCGGCGGGCCGGTGCCGCTCGTCCGGCCGCTCACCGGGGAGGTGTAGGCGGAGCAGTTGCCCGCGGCGTCGCAGGCCCGGACGCGGAAGGCGTAGGAGGTGTCCGGCGTGAGCCCGGTCACGGTGTGGCCGGTCCCGGTGCCCGCGTCGGTCGCGGCACCGCCGTCGCGGGAGATCTCGTAGCGGGCCACGGTGCCGGAGTCGTCGGTGGAGGCCGACCACGACAGGGTCAGCGAGGTCGCCGTCGGGGAGCCGACGGCCGGGTGGCCGGGGACGGTCGGTGGGGTCGTGTCCACGGGACCGCCGCCGGGCGGTCCGTCGAGGACGACGTCGTCGGCCTGGTAGGTGCCCTGGCCGTACCAGCCGCTGACGTACACCGTCACCGAGGTGGTGGCGGGACCGGTGGTGAAGGTGCGCGTCAGCTGGGTGTACGCCGCCGGGGACGAGGCCCACGTGCTGGGGTCGGTCCCGCCGGTGCCCGTCGCGCCGAGGAAGACGTAGGAGCCGCGGACCCAGGCCGACAGGGTGTAGGAGGAGGACGGTCTGACGCGGACGGTCTGCTGGCAGCGGGCCTGGTCGGAGCCCTGCGGGGTGGCCTGCAGGGCTTTGGCGCCGCCGTGCGCCGGAGTGGGGACGGTGGTGGCGCCGGAGGAGGCCGAGCAGGTCCAGCCGCTCAGCCCGTTCTCGAAGCCGGGGTTGGTGACGATGTTCGCGGCGTGGGCCGGGGAGACGGTGAGCGTCGTGCCGCCCAGCGCCAGGGCGGCCGCCGCCGCGAGCTTCCTGAGTCTCATGTGCCGTGGTACCCCGCAGAGGTGGTGGAGGCCGTGCGGCTCGCGGGAACCGCGAGCGCGAGGGGGTGTGCCCGCACCCCGGGAGCGGGGTGCGGGCCGTCGCGGTCAGAAGCCGGCGGTGACCCTGGTGAAGTCCCAGTCGGCCTGCGCTATGCCGCTGCAGTGGGAGACCACGCCGCCTCCCGGGCAGGGACGGTCACGGTTGACCGACCAGTAGGCGAGGCGGGTCAGTCCCTTGGACTTGGCCCAGTCGCGGATCTGGGTCCAGGTCGCGACCGTGGTCAGCTCCTGCTGGTCGGACAGCCCGTTCATGCCGGAGATGCCCATGCGGGCGTAGGCCTGCGCGTCGGTCCAGCCGTTGGCGGCCTTGAGCGCGTTCTTCAGGCCCTCGGCGGCATTGACGGTGTCGTTGTAGATGTTGGAGCTGCCGAAGTCGAACGGCATGATCGTGTAGTTGTCGATCGGCACGTTCAGTTCCTTGGCCCGGTTGATCAGGCGGACGCCGTGGGCGTTCGGGCCGGTGGTGGTGGTGCCGAAGGTGACGACGACCTTGACGTTCGGGTTGCTCTGCTTGACGATCTTCAGGCCGTTCAGGATGCGGTCCTGGACGGTGTAGTTCTCGAACTCGTCGGTGTTCTCGATGTCGAAGTCGACGACCGCGGGGCCGACGGCGTTGATGACCTGCTGCACGGCGCCGGCGAACGCCTGCGGGGTGGAGCAGTTCGGGCCGAGCTTGTTGCCCTGCCAGCCGCCGAAGGAAATCTGCACGCTGCCGCCCGCCGCCTTGATCTGGTTGATCGCGGTCTGGTCGGCGCCGCCGGTCAGCGGCCGGTTGCCGTCCCAGGCCGGGGTGCAGCCGCCGCTGGAGAGGATGAAGGCCATGGTGAAGGACTTCACGCCGGTGGCGCTCATGACGGTCGCCGGGTTGGGCGGGTTGCCCCAGCCCATGTAGAGGTAGGGTGCGCCGGGCATCTTGCCGACCGGGTCGGGGTTGGTGCAGCCGGTCGTGGTTGCGGTGACCGGAGCGCTGGCGGCCGACTCGCCCTGGGCGTTGTACGCCTTGACGGTGTAGGTGTGCGTGGTGCAGGTGCCGAGCGAGCCGATCGTGGCGCTGGTGCCCGCGACCTGCGCGCGCTGCGTGCCGCCCTCGTAGACGCGGTAGCCGGTGACGGTGCCGCTGGAGGCGCCCCACGACAGCGAGATCGAGGAGTTGGTGGTGCCGGTGACGTTCGGGGCACCGGGGACGCCCGGGGTGCCGGGGCCGCTGCCGCCGGAGCAGGACGCGCCGTTGAGGGTGCAGTTGGACGGGGTGGCGCCGCCGGGGCTGCCGTTGAAACCGAAGCTGGCGCTCGCGCCGGGCGCCAGTGTGCCGTTCCAGCCGGCGTTGGTGAAGGTGAAGCGCTGCCCGTTGCGGCTCATCGTCGCGTCCCAGAACGAGCCGATGTTGGCCCCGGAGGGCAGGTCGAAGGCGACCGACCAGCCGTTGATGGTGGTGGTGCCGCCGTTGGTGATCGTGTACTTGCCCTCGAAGCCGGTTCCCCAGTCGGAGACCTTGGTGAAGGCCGCGGTGGGCGTCGCCGCGTGGGCGGGCGCGGCGACCAGTGACAGGCCGACTGACATGCCGAGCGCGGTCAGAACCGCGATCGCCGTTCGACGAAATCTCATGGCTCTTCCTCGGGTGGGGGGGGTGGTGAGGTGGTACGGGAGGGGCACGTGGTGATCCCGCGTTCCGCCCTCCGGGCTCCTGCGGGGTCGGATAAGGTGACCCGGTCGGTGACGGCGGATCCGTCGTCACCCGGCTGTCCGGGGCGTGAGGTGTCGGCGCGGGCGCCTTCAGCCGTGGGGCGGGGGCCGTGAACCGTCCGGCTCCGGCGGAAGATCCTGCCCTTTCCGACGACCGCCGCCGCGATGGGCGACGGGCGTGGGGAAGGTTTTCATCCGGAGTCAGGAAGAGTTACGGGATGGCACTCCGCATGGTCGTTCTCACAGGCGGGGAACTCGGGTGGCGAGTCGTCCGGACCGCGAGACTTCGAGCGGCGACGACCCGCGCCGTCGGCTTTCCGTGATGTCCGGTCAGGTCAGAGGGGGAGGCGGATGGGTCATTTGCCCTCCGTGCGATCCTTCTTTTAGGAAACTTTCCTAAGAGTTGCCGTGATCGTAGCCTTGACAGCCCACTCTCACAAGGCCCAAAAAATGGCTTCGACAACCGAGGCGCGGAGGTTTCGGACAGCCGGCCCGAGCCTGGCCCGGCGGCTTCCGGGAAGAGCCCGGCGGGCCTCGGGAAGGGCCCGGCGGCCCCCGGCAGGCGCCCGCCGGGGGCCGTGCCCGCCGAACCGACGCCCCGGACGAGGGGCGTCCACAGACAGCCGGTCCATCAGGTGCGAGGAGGACCCATGAGCAAACCCGTCCCGAACTGCGGGCACTGCGCCGGATCAGGAAAGATCACTTACGACCGGCCGAGGAGGCAGGAAGACGGGTCGGTGATCTGGGTGAAATCCACGGAGAACTGCCACGTGTGCGGCGGGAGCGGGAAATGCAGGTAGCCGACGGCGCGCATCACTGCGAGCTGCCCTGCCGCTGGTGTTCCGGCAGCGGGACCTGGAGGCCCGAGAAACCGCACATCCAGGAGTCGGGAGAGATCGTCTTCATCCGGGTGACCGAGGAGTGCCGGATGTGCCTGGGCACCGGGGAGTGCATGCACGTTCACCCGGAAGACCGCGCCGACCAGCCGGGGCCGGGACAGCGGTGAGACGCCTCCCCCGGGCGGTCCGATCGCGGAGGTCAAGTCCGATCGCGGAGGCCGCTCGGGCGCGGGTCTCCGGACGGCCGCGGACGCGCGAGAGACCGATCTCGACGTGGCCACGGCACACGTGAACAGCGCGGGTCACCGGGGGTCGCGTCACGCGCGATCAGCCGGACGCCACTCGGAGGGGCAAGCCACTACAGGTCCGGATGGTAAGCACCTTTTGGGCGGTACGGTAGTTATGCCCCCGTAACGCCCCAGGAGCACCGCCATGTTCTTCGGCATCACCGACATATGGACCTACGTCGTCGGCGCCTTCTTCATCATCCTGCTACCCGGCCCGAACTCGCTGTACGTGCTGAGCACCGCCGCGCAACGCGGAGTGGGGCAGGGATACCGCGCGGCGCTGGGGGTCTTCCTCGGCGACACCGTCTTGATGGTGCTCGCCGCGGCCGGCGCGGCGTCCCTGTTGCAGTCGATGCCGCTGCTGTTCGGCGTCGTCAAGTACGCCGGAGCGGCCTACCTGGCGTGGATCGGATTCCAGATGCTCCGGGGCGCCTGGCGGTCGTGGCGTTCCCCGGAGACGAGGGCGGAGGCGGAGCCCGCACCGGAACGGGATGCGGGGAGCCCTTTCCGCAAGGCCCTGGTGATCAGCCTCATGAACCCGAAGGCGATCCTGTTCTTCATCTCCTTCTTCATCCAGTTCGTGGATCCCTCCTACGGCGCGCCCGCCCTGTCGTTCCTGATCCTGGGGGCGATCTGCCAGCTCTTCAGCGTGCTCTACCTGTCGACGCTGATCTTCGGTGGGACGTTCCTGGCCGCCCGGTTCCGGGACCGCCGCAGGACGGCGGCCACGCTGCGGACCGGGGTGGGCGTGCTGTTCATCGGCTTCGGCGCCAAGCTGGCCACCGCCACGCTCGGCTGACCCCGCTCGCCGGACCGATCACCGGAGCAGCCGCCCGATCCGAGGCGATCACCGGGGCCACCGCCCGAGCGGCGAAGCAGCCGCCCGAGCACCGGGGCCACCGCCCGAGCCGGCCGTGACGACCGGCCGGCGTCGATCACCAGACCGGCCACCGCGACGGCTTGTTGGCCTTGATCGCCACGCTGACCAGCGACAGGAACAACTCGGCGTCGGCCCTGCCGTCGATGGTCATGGTCACCCATCCGGCGTCGCTGCCGGGGGTGACCCGGTGGCAGTCGGTGAGCAGCCGGGCCCAGCGGTCGATCACCGGTTCGGTGAGCAGCAGTTCCGCCGTGTCGTCCCCGGACATCCGGACGATCTCCCGGCCGCCGGCCCGGAAGCCCAGTCCGCGACGGGTCCGCCGCATCGCGAGATCAGGCCAGCCGATGAGGCGGGCCGCCACGTTCGCGACACCTTCGGTCGGCCGGCTGGGCGTGTGCGCGCGCGCTGCCATACCTCGATCGTCCCGGACCCGACGGGATCGGGAAAGCTCCCGTTCTCGAACCGTTACCCCGCGGACAGCCGCGTCCCACGGGGAAACCGCCCGGCGGTAGTGGGCCGAAGAAAAGGGCAGGGAGGTTCACATGGTCATCGCACAACAACCGAAACGCTGGGCGGCCCTGCCCTTCTTCGCCGCCGCGCTGGTAGTGGTCGCGGTGGTGGGCTCGCTGAGTGCCCTCGACGCCGGCGGCGAGTACCTGTCGTTGGAGCGCCCCTCCTGGGCGCCGCCCCAGTGGCTGTTCGGGCCCGCCTGGACGGTCCTCTACGTCATGATCGCCCTGTCCGGCTGGCTGGCCTGGTCGGCGCGGGGCTGGACCCCGGGGATGGGGGTCTACGCGCTCCAGCTCGTTCTCAACGCGGCCTGGACGCCGCTGTTCTTCGGGGCGGGCCAGTACGGCCTCGCGTTCGCGGAGATCATCGTGCTCTGGCTCTCGATCGTCGCCACGATCGTGATGTTCCGGCGGATCAGCCGCCCGGCCGCCTGGCTTCTGGTGCCCTATCTGCTCTGGGTCACCTACGCGGCGTCGCTGAACTTCGCCATCTGGCAACTCAACTGAGCCCGGCGGTCCCGTCTCCTCCCCCGGACCGGGCCCTCCGGACCAGGACCCCCGGACCGGGATCGTCGTCTCCGTACGGATCACCGTCGCCGTACGGACCGTCGGCGCCGTGAGGTCGACCGGCGTGCCGGGAATTCGGCTCCACCGGAGGAAGTAGACCGCCCGACCGAAAGTCGGGGGCACGAAGAACCGTTTGTGCGATGTGAAAGGTATGCCCGGTTCCTACCATTGGCGGTGCACGCTCCCGACGGCCCCGCCTTCCCCTAGGGGTCTCAGGGACATGGCCGGGAAACACCGGGGATCTTCCCTGATGTCCGGAGATCACCGAGTCGTCAGCGTGCTGTGCGAAAGGTCTCCCACCCCCTCGATTGGAGCATGGCTGTGACGCAGGCCATCCTTGACGCCCTGCACGACGTAATGGCATCCCCATGGGTCTACCTGGCGCTTTTCGCCCTGGCGATGCTGGACGGGTTCTTCCCGGTGGTGCCCGCCGAGACCTCCGTGATCACCGCTGGGGTGTTCGCCGCCTCCACCGGCGCACCTGATCTGGCGCTGGTCATCGTCGTGGCGGCGCTGGGCGCGTTCGTGGGCGACCACATCTCCTACGCCATCGGCCGCACCACCAACCAGCGGCTGCGTAACGGAAAGCGCAGCGGAAAGGCGTTCGCCTGGGCCCAGCAGGCGCTGGCCGAGCGGGGCGGGCTGGTCCTCGTCGTCGCCCGCTACATTCCCGGCGGCCGGACCGCCTGCACCCTCACCATGGGCGCGGTCGCCCATCCCCGGCGTTCGTTCGCCCTGTTCGACGCGGTCGCCGCCGTGTCCTGGGCGGTCTACTCGGGCCTGATCGGTTATGTGGGCGGCGCCGCCTTCGAGAACGACCCGATCAAGGGCCTGCTGCTGGGTCTCGGTATCGCCGTGACGATCACCGTGGTGGTCGAGGTCGTCCGCTACCTGCGGCACCGGCGTGTCGCGCGGCGGCCGGAGCCGGAGTTGGTCGCCACGCGCGACTGACCTCCACCGCCTCCGGCGGCACCGCACGGCGGGCACCGCTCACCCGGTCCCCGCCGCGACGCATCGGCCCCTACCATGACGCGCCGGTCACCGCACACCGGCGCACCACCCGTCACATGACCGGTCTCCACGCACCGGCCTTCCCACCCGGCCGGCGCATCCACCCGGCCGCCTTCCCACCCGGCCGACGCATCCGACTCGGCCGGCGCATCCGACTCGGCCTTCCCAGCCGACCGGCCTCCGTGCGCCGCCGGCCTTCCCGGCGTCCCGTCCCGCCGGATCCCGCCCCCGTCGTATGCCGGCACCGTCGTATGCCGACACCGAGCACTGCGGCATCCCACCCCGCGCGACGCCAGCGCCGCCCGGCCCTCCCCGCCCCGTACGCACCGGTGGGATGCGCGGCTCCGCGCCTGAGGGCCCCGATCCGGGCCTCGGGGAAATCACCCCGAAGTCAGGGTGAACCCCTATGGATCGGTCGCCGCACCGCGCGGGACGCTGCCACTGGTTCACCGGAAGACCTTCACCGGACGCCTCCACGAGGCGTTTCGGCCATCTCGCCGTGTCTTCATCTGCTTGGGAGGAGTGCGCATGACTGTCTTGGCAGCCGGCCTGGCGTTGCTGGGATCCCTGTTCTTCGCGGTCGGCGCGGCGCTGCAGCAGTTCGAGGCCGCGAGCACGGCCCGTGTGACCTTCAGGCACCTCGCCCGCCGCCCGCGCTGGCTGCTCGGCGGTCTCGCCATCGGGGCCGGCACGGTCCTGCACATCGTCGCGTTGAGGTACGGCCCCCTCACCGTGGTCCAGCCGATGGGTGTGGCCAGCCTCCTGTTCGCCCTGCCCTGCGCCGCCATGCTGCAACGCCGCAGGCCCCGGCCGGGAGAGCTCGCCGCCGCGGCGGTGATCGCCATCGGGCTGATCGGCCTGGTGCTGGTGGTGCCCGGGCATTCCGGCGATCCGCATCTGAGCGGCGCGGAGGCGGTGACCCTGCTCGCGGGGGCGGCCACCGTCGCCCTGCTGCTGTGGGGAGCGGCCCGGGGCGCCTCGCCCGCCGTCCGGGCCGGGCTGCTCGCGATGGGGGCGGGTGTGCTGTACGGCGCGACCGCCACGCTCACCCGTGTCCTGGTGGAGGGCGACTGGGAACCCTGGTTGCTGCCCGCCGCCCCGATGCCCGCGCTGATCGCCCTGGCGCTGCTCCAGCGCGCCTATGCGGTCGGCCACTTCGGCGTGGCCTTCGCCGCGCTCCAGGTGGCCGACCCCCTCACCGCCGTCGCCTTCGGCGCCCTCCTCCTCGGTGAACCCCTGCCGACCGGCACGGCGAGCATGCTCACCGCTCTGCTCGCGTCGGCGCTCACCGCCGCCGGCACCGTCGCTCTGGCCCGTACCAGCCCGATGTCCGCCAACGCTCATGACGCGATCACCCGATGAACGGAGCACCGATGGTCATGTCCGTGTCCACCCCCCAGCTCGCACCCGCCCTCCCCGCGACCCGGCCCCGCCGGGTGCTGATCGGGACCGACACCTACCCTCCGGACGTCAACGGCGCCGCCTACTTCACCCACCGGCTGGCCTGCGGCCTGGCCTCCCGGGGCAACGAGGTCCACGTGGTGTGCGCCTCGGACGAGGGGCCGGCCAGGACCGAGCACGTGGAGGGTGTGACGGTGCACCGGATGCGGTCGGCTCCGGTGCTGGTCCACCCGACGATGCGGGTGTCGCTGCCGGTCCGGCTGGACCGGCTGATCGAGGCGATCGCCCCGGACGTCGTCCACGTGCAGGGGCACTTCGTCGTCGGCCGCGCGGCCGTGGCCGCCTCCCGGCGCGCGGGCATCCCGGTGGTCGCGACCAACCACTTCATGCCGGACAACCTCTTCCAGTTCGCGCGCGTCCCCGGCCGGCTCCGCGACCGCGCAGGCGCGCTGGCCTGGAAGGACTTCAACCGCGTCTTCTCCAGGGCGGACCGGGTGACCACTCCCACCCGGATCGCGGCCGGGCTGCTCTCCGACAAGGGTTTCGGCCCGCCGGTGGAGGCCGTCTCCTGCGGCATCGACCTTGCGAGGTTCCGGCCGGGCACCGGGCCCAGGGCGTGGGCACGCGAGGCCGCCGGCCTGCCCGATCGGGACACGATCCTGTTCGTCGGGCGGCTGGACGAGGAGAAGCGGCTGGGCGAACTCATCCGCGCGTTGCCGTACGTCCTCAACGACACCGACGCGCAGCTCGCCCTGGTCGGCACCGGTGGGCAGCGAGGCGCGCTGGAGCGGCTGGCGCACCGGATCGGCGTCGGCGACCGGGTGGTCTTCCTCGGGTTCGTGCCGGACGAGGCCCTCCCCGGGGTCTACGCCGCCGCCGACGTCTTCGCCATGCCGGGTGTCGCGGAGCTGCAGAGCATCGCCACGCTGGAGGCGATGGCCAGCGGGCTTCCGGTCGTCGCGGCCGACGCGATGGCGCTTCCCCACCTGGTGCGGCCCGGTGAGAACGGGCACCTGTTCCGGCCGGGTGACGTGCCGGAGCTGGCCCGCCGGCTGTCCGGGTTGCTCGCCTCGCCCGCGCTGCGTACCACCATGGGCGCCGCGAGCCGCCGCATCGCGCTGACCCACGACCACCAGGCGTCCCTCGCCCGGTTCGAGGCGATCTACCGGGAGGTGGCGCGATGAGCGCCGGCCCGGTCCCCCGCTGGCCTGGCGCGGCCGGGCCGGTGCTCGCGCTGGCCGCGCTGGCCTGCGTCCACGTGACCGCCGCGGGCTCGGTGGACCCGGTCAACGGGCTGATCAGCGAGTACGCCCTGCTGGACGGCAGCGCGTGGGCGATGACCTGCGGCATGATCGCGCTGGCCATGGGGTCTGTCTGGGTCGCCTACCTGCTGTCCAGGCTGGACCCGGCGCGTGGCGCGGCGGCGAGGGTGCTGTTCCTCGCCGCCGCGCTGGGGCTGCTGCTGGCCGCTGCGTTCCCCACCGACACGGAAGCGGCGGTCACCTCCGTCGGCGGTGAGATCCACCGCTGGTCGGCCGCGGTGGTCTTCACCGCCCTGCCGTGCGCGGGGTGGATGGTCGCGCGCCGGTCGGGGAACCGGACGCTGGCGGGTGTCGCCGTCGCGTCGGTGATGCTCCTGGCCGCTTTCCTGGCGGCGCACCCGGGGTCGCCGGCCTCGGACCTGGTCGGAGATCCCGGCTACCACGGCCTGTTCCAGCGGTTGCTGGTGCTCGCGGACATCACCCTGGTCCTCCTCGCGGCCCGCCGGGTGGGCGAGAAGGGCGGCCACCCGGTGACCGGAGCCCTCGTTCCCCGGCCGTCCGGCTCGGGTGCCTCGGCCCGGGTGTGACGGTCCCCGGCCGGGGGGACGGCGCGGACGGTGATCTTCCCAGTACGGGCCACGCCCCGGGGAGCAGGCACGAGTGCCGCAGGCTTCCCCGGGTAGAGCCCGTGAACAGCGGATCCGGCGGACCCTGCGTACCGACCGCACTCCACACCTACGCTAACGTAGGTTACGGTTCCGTATCTTCGAGGGAGAGACCGTATGCGAGAGTTCAGTCAGACCGAGCTGCTGCATGAGCTTGAGCCCGTCGTGGCCGGTGAGCTGGACAGGCACGAGAAAATGGCCAAGGAGTGGTTCCCTCACGAGTACGTCCCGTGGTCGGAGGGCCGCAACTACGACGGCATCTTCGAGGGCGACGCGTGGTCCGAGACCGACTCGGAGATCCCGGAGGAGGCACGGATCTCCCTCATCGTGAACCTGCTGACCGAGGACAACCTCCCCAGCTACCACTACGAGATCGCCACCGCCTTCGGCCGGGACGCTGCATGGGGCACCTGGGTGCACCGCTGGACCGCCGAGGAGGCCCGGCACGGCACCGCCCTGCGCGACTACCTCACGGTGACCCGCGCGGTCGATCCGGTCGCGCTGGAGCGGGCCCGCATGAACCACATGGGCGAGGGCTTCAGCAACTCCTACGAAGGCGTGCTGCACTCGGTGGCCTACGTCTCCTTCCAGGAGTTGGCCACCCGCATCTCGCACCGCAACACCGGCAAGGCGTCGCAGGACCCCAACTGCGAGCGCCTGCTCGCCAGGATCGCCGCCGACGAGAACCTGCACATGCTCTTCTACCGCAACCTGCTGAGCGCGGCCTTCGAACTCGCCCCCGACCAGGCCATGCGCGCGGTGACCGACGTGGTCACCACCTTCCAGATGCCCGGGACCGGCATCGAGGGCTTCACCCGCAAGGCGATGATCATCGCCCATGCCGGGATCTACGACCTGCGCCTGCACATCGACGACGTCCTGCAGCCGGTGCTGCGCCAGTGGGACGTGTTCAACCTCCAGGGGCTCGGTCCCGAGGGCGAGAAGTCCCGTGAGGAGCTGGCCGAGTTCATGGACCGCCTGGAGGTCACCGCCTCGCGCTTCGTCGAGCGCCGCGAGGCCCGCCGTGCCCGCGAGGCGGGCCGGGCCTGACCGGGTCCTCCCCGGTCGCCGGCCGACCGGCCCGGCCGGTTCCAGAGGCGGCCGATCGGCCCGGCCGGTTCCGGGGACGGTGCGGGAGACGGCGCACCCGCCCGGCTCCCCTTCCCACGTGAGCGAGCGGGCCGTGTCCCGGCCTCAGGAGAGGCGGCCGGAGACCTGCCCGGGACGCCCGGCGTCGCCGGCTGCTTCCAGGTGCCACGACGGGCCGGTGTGGACGGCCCGCAGCGCCGGCCAGGCCAGAGCGGCCAGTACCGCGGCCAGGGCCGCCACCGCGACCATCGCGCCGGGCAGGCCGGTGGCGTCGGCCCAGCGTCCGACGTAGACGGGACCGGCGAGGAACCCCAGGTAGGCCACGGTGGTCACGACCGAGGTGGCCCTCCCGCGGGCGGTGTCGTCGACGTGCGCGGCGACGACGCCGGCCAGTGTGGGGAAGAGCACCGCGGTGCCGGCCGCGGCCAGGGCCAGTCCGGTCAGCACCGCCGGGACGGCCGTCGCGACCGAGACCAGCGCGGTGCCGGCGGCGGCCGTGACGGAACCCGCGACGAGCACCGTCGCGGCGTGCCGGGAGCCGATCGAACCGGCCGCGAAGCGGGTCAGGGCGACGACGCCGGCGAAGACCGCCGGGCCGACCGCGGCGAGCGCCGGACCGGCGTCGGCCACGTCGGCCAGGTAGACGGCCCCCCAGCTCTGGTGGGCGTTCTCCGTCGCGAAGGCCAGCGCGCCGAGGCCGCCGACCACCAGCAGCGGCAGGAGCCGCACGGCCCGCCCGGTGCCCGTTCCGCCCCCGCCGTCCTCCGTCACACCCGCTGCGGCCCGCCCGTCGGCGAGGACGGAGAGCGCGGCACCGGCCGCGGCCACCGCGACCAGGAGGAACGGCACGAGGAGCGGCAGCCCGAGACCGGAGAGCAGTCCGGTGGCGAGGCTGCCGGCCACGACCATGGCGGAGAAGACGCCGTGCGCCCGGGTGATCACCGGCCTGCCCGAGTTCCGTTCCGCCGAGCCCGCCGCCGCGTTGATCGCCACGTCCGCCGCACCGGAGGAGGCGCCGAGCAGCGCCAGACCCGCAGACAGGCTCCAGATGTCGCGTCCGAAGGCGGCGACCAGGGTTCCCACGACGCCCAGCGCTCCGAGCAGCAGCGCGGTCACCCGCAGCCCCCAGCGGTCCACCGCCCTGCCGGTGGCGAGCATCGCGGGCAGCGCTCCGGCCCCCACGAACAGCAGTGCCGTGCCGAGTTCTCCGTCGGTGAGCCCCGCCTGGGCTCGGACCGCGGGCACCGAGGCCCCCCACACACCCCAGAAAGCGCCAAAAGCGGCAAAACTCGCATAAGCCGTACGCGGGCGGACGGCTCGGGTCTCGATGAGCATGTGTGTAACGATACACAAGATAGCTGTGTATCGATACACAGCTATCCTCGGACCATGAGTGGACGGACGGCCCGGCGCCGGGTGACCATGACCGAGGTCGCCCGCGCGGCCGGAGTATCCGTGATGACCGTCTCGTACGCCTACGGCAGGCCGGACCGTGTCTCCGACGAGACGCGGGCCAAGGTCCGCGAGGCCGCCGAACGCCTGGGCTACCCGGGACCGCACCCCGGCGCGCGGTCACTGCGCCGGGGCCGCACCGGCAACCTGGGCGTCGTCCTCGGGGAGCACCTGACGTACGCGTTCGACGACCCGCAGGCCAGCCGCTTCCTGGCCGGCGTGGCCCAGGTCTGTGCCGACCACGGCATGGCGCTGACGCTCGTTCCCGTCACCGGCGGCCCCGCCGACGTCGACCGGGTCACCGAGGCCGCCGTCGACGCCTTCGTCGTCTGGACGACCGCGGACGACGACCCCGTCATCGACGCCATCGCCGCCACCGGTCTCCCCGCGACCGTGCACGGCGGCCCACGCCGCGACGGCCTCGCCTTCGTGGCCGCCGACGACCGGGCCGCGGCCCGCGCCGCGGGGGGCGAGGTCTTCGCCGGCGCCCGGCGCCCGGCGGTACTGAGCTTCCCCCTCGACCGCGCGCGGGTCTCCACCGTGACCTTCGGCGCTCCTGCCCCCCGTCCCGGAGCCTCCGATTCCGCAGGAGCGGCGCGGGACGAGAACGCGACCGGGTCCGGAGGGGCGATCCCGAAAAGCGCCCGCCTCTCGGTTCTCGGGGCCGGGGTGCGGGGACCGGTGTCCGGGATCGACCCGGAGACCGCGACGTTCCGGGTCACCCGGCAGCGGCTGCGGGGCTTCCGCGACGCCTGGTCGGAGATCGGCGGTGACTGGCCGGAGGTCCGGGTGGCCGTCTGCTCGACCAACAGCGCCCGCGAGGCCGAGGAACTCGCGGCCGAACTGCTCACCGGCCCGCACGCCTGCGACGCCGTCGCCGCGATGAGCGACGAACTGGCCCTGGGCACGCTGCGCGCCGCCGCCCGCCTGGGCCTGGCCGCGCCGGCCGACTTCACCCTCAGCGGGTGGGACGACACCGACGCGGCCGCCCCCGCGGGGCTCACCACGATCGCCCAGTCACTGCGCGACCAGGGCGCCCGCTGTGCCCGCGCCGCCCTGGGCCACCCCGCTCCCGGAGACCGGGACACCGAGGTCGCCTGGCACCTGGTCAGGCGCGACTCCACCCGCCGGCGCCGTTAGGCGACAACGCTGCGGGTCGACACATCTGGTCGCGGATGAGGTCTGTCCGCTTCCACACCCTCAGCAACTCTCTCGGCGCATCGGGCAGCCCCCACTGTTGATCACGTAGACGGCGCTCGCCAGGTGAACCGGTGCCCTATGGCGACGAACGCCACGGCCGGTCGTTCGAGAAGCCCCAGGAGCGTGAAGAACGGTCGTTCCAGGAACGCGATGACCGGTCGCTTGCGGAATGCCGCGAAGGTTCGTTCCAGGAACGCGATGACCGGTCGTCTCTCTGCCGGGCTCTGCATGAGCCCCCAGCGCCGCACGGACGCCACGGCAGGTGTGACCTGCCGAAGTGGTCCCTGTCGTCCTTGTCGTGACGGCGGAGGCGTTTCCTGTCGACCTCGATGCGGAACCCGACAGTCCTGCAGAGGCGGGTGCCGCGCACTTTGCAACAGATCTTGTCGGACACCCTCCAGCATTTCCTCCCGGGCGGCTTGGCCTGGAGCGTCTCCGTCGGCGTCACCTCCTGCGGGGCGACGGCCCCCGGCGCCCGTATGGGGCTCCGGTCGGCCGCGGCCTCCGGCGCCTGTGCCGATCCGAAGGCCAGGACGGCGAGGAGCGCGGGGCCGAGGAACGCGACGATTCGCCTGCCGTGCACGGACGTCCCCCTCTCGTCGAGGGTCATCGTGGGGGTCGCCTGGTGGCCGGCGACCGGCCAGGGCCGACGATACCCGGCGGGACGTACCGGATGGGGGAGCTGTGGAAACCTTTAGGATGCGCGGGTTGATTGTTGGTCGGCCTACGTCGGCCTGTCCCAGGTGTCGATCCAGGCGCGGATGTCCTTCTCCGACGCCTGGACCGGCCTGTGCACGCCCACTGATCCGCCGGACCTCCTTATCCGTGAGGGCGTCGACTGTGACAGGCCGACCTGCGTGGCCATCGACCATGTCGACCGGTGCGTGACGTTTTCCGGCTCGGTCTCCAGCGTTCTCCAAATTCTTTCCGGCGGGTTGGCGTTCCTTGGGTCAAGAGGGCCGTGGTGCCCCGCGCACCGTCTGAATCATGACGTCGCCACCGGGACGTTCCGGAGGCGCGACTACGAGCACATGGAGCCGGGGAGCCGTGAAAAGGATCGTCATCTTCGGCGGATACGGCACGGAGAGCGCCGTCCCCGCGTTCCGCGGTCCGGTCGAGGACGGCGAGCGGGCACTCGCACCCGACCTCGCCCGTGGTTTCATGCTTCTGCTCATCGCCCTGGCGAACACCCCCTGGTACCTGTGGGGACGGGAGCTCCGGGCCAGCACGATCCACCCGCCCGGAGGGTCGGCGGCGGATCGGATCGTCCAGATCGTGGGCATCGTCGCGGTGGACTTCCGCGTCTACCCGATGTTCGCGTTCCTGTTCGGCTACGGCATGGTGCAGATGATCTCCCGCCAGCGGGCCGGCGGGCATCCGGAGACGGCCGCGCTCGCGCTGTTGCGCCGCCGCAACCTGTGGCTGCTGCTGTTCGGGTTCGCGCACGCGGCCCTGTTGTGGCAGGGAGACATCCTCGGCGCCTACGGCCTGACCGGCCTCCTCCTCGGGCGGCTGTTCCTGCGCCGCGGTGACCGCGTGCTGCTCACCTGGGCCGCGATCGGCACCGGCGTCCTGGTGCTGACGGCCCTGCTCGGCGTCGCGGGCGCCTGCCTGGCCGCGACCGCGGAGTCTCCTCCGCGGGTCGCCGGCTACCTGCCGCTCGGGACGGCGAGCGTCGCGGAGAGCGATCCGATCACCGCGGCCCTGGAGCGCCTGACCTTCTGGCCGGTCGTCGTGGTCGGTCAGGGACTGGTCGGACTGGCGTTGCCCGTCTCCGTCGTCCTCGGCTTCTGGGCGGCCCGGCATCGGATCATGGAGCGACCGGGCGAGCATCTTCCGCTGCTGCGCCGTGTCGCCGTCGCCGGTGTCGCGATCGGCTGGCTGGGCGGACTGCCGCACGCGGCGGCCGTCATGGGAGTGCTCGACGTCCCCGAGGAGTCGATGTTCGTTTTCGGGATGTCCCAGACGGTGACCGGCCTGCCCGCCGGGCTGGGGTACGTGGCGGTGTTCGGACTGGTCGGGCACCGGCTCGGGCGGCGGCGACGGCCCGGCCGGGTGGCCGCGACGACGGTCTCAGGAATGGCCTCAGGAATGGCCTCGGCGATGACCGCGGTGGGCAGGCGGTCGCTGTCGGCGTACCTCGCCCAGTCGGTGCTCTGCGCTCCGGTGCTGGCCGCGTGGGGCCTCGGGCTCGGTGCCCGCCTGCACAGCGCCTCCATGGCCGGTTACGCCGCGGGCGTCTGGACGATCACCGTGGTCGCGGCCGTCCTCCTGGAGCGCCGCCGCCACCGGGGGCCCGCCGAGACGCTGCTGCGCCGGTTGACGTATCGGAGGTGACCCGCCGGCCGGCACCTGGCGCGGGGTGCTCCCGTCACCGGCGGTCACCCGGACGACCCGCCACCGGCGGTCAGCCCCCGGCGAGGTCGGCGAGCGGGATCGCGGGATCGGCGAGCCTTCCCGGGTCGGCGGGGGCACCGCCGCGGATCAGCTCCTGGACCGGCGCGATGCCCTCGTCCCACCGGTTGACGTGCATCCCCGCCACGACCCGGCCGCCGGAGAGCCAGAAGGCGTGGAAGTCACGTGCCCGCAGATCCCCGCGCACGACGACGGAGTCGTACCCGCCCGGCGCGAACCATCCGGAGAACTCCATGCCCACGTCGTACTGGTCGCTGAAGAAATAGGGCGGCCGATCGTAGACGACCTCCCGGCCGAGCATGGACCTGGCCGCCGCAGGGCCGCCGTTCAGCGCGTTGGCCCAGTGCTCGACCCGGATGCGGGTGCCGTACAGCGGGTGGAAGGCGTTGGCGGCGTCACCGGCGGCGTAGACGTCGGGGTCGTCGGTGCGCAGCGACGCGTCGACGAGGATCCCGTTGTCCACGGCCAGGCCCGCCCGCTCGGCCAGTTCGGTGTCGGGGATCACACCGACGCCGACGATCACCACGTCGGCCGTCACCTCGCCGCCGTCGTCGGTGGCCACCGCCCGGACACGCCCGGTGCCGAGGAATCCGGTCACCCCGCGTCCGAGCCGCATGTCGACGCCCCGCTGCCGGTGGACGTCGGCGAAGAAGGCGCCCATCTCCGGACCGAGCGCGGCCTGCAGCGGAACCGCCCGCGGCTCGACGACGGTCACCGCGCAGCCGTACTCCCGGGCGGCCGCCGCCGTCTCCAGCCCGATCCAGCCGGCGCCCACGACGACCACCCGGCCTCCGCCGCGCAGGGCCTCGCGCAGGCGCTCGGCGTCACCGAGCGTGCGCAGGTAGTACACGCCGTCCAGGTCCGCGCCGGGCACGTCGAGACGGCGCGGGGACGCGCCGGGGGTCAGGAGCAGCTTGGTGTATCCGATCCGGCGGCCGTCGTCGAGCTCCACCTCGCGCGCGGCCCGGTCGGCGCCCGTCACGCGGCGCCCGCCCAGGAACTCGACGGAGTTCCCGGCGTACCAGCCCTCGTCGTGGACGTAGACCTTGGCCCGGTCGTCCTTGCCGAGCAGGTAGCCCTTGGAGAGCGGGGGCCGCTCGTAGGGGCGTTCGGCTTCCGCGCCGACGAGCACGATCCGGCCCGCGAAGCCCTCCTCCCGCAGCGTCTGCGCGGCCTTCGCCCCGGCGAGGCCCGCTCCGGCGATGACGAACGTCTGCTCGGTGGTCACACCTCTTCCTATCCGAATTCCCGCACCGGTTCCAGGAAGGGAAGGGAGACCCCTTTCGACCCGGAGTTTATTTCATCGTTTGTTGACTTCACGGGCACCCCGTCCTACCGTTGCGGACACGAAGCGGTCACGGCCGTGGGGGGCCGCCCGGCGAGCCACGGAGACGGGCGTGGAAGGCGAACCCGCGTGTCCGGCCGCCGCGCTTCCCGGGAAGCGGTGAAGCGGTGAAGCGCCGAGGAGACCCCGCCATGCCCACACCGATCGTCCTCAGACTCGACGAGATCGGGGCGGAGGCGCTGCCCCTCGCCGGCGGCAAGGCCGCCAACCTGGGGGTGCTCACCACGGCCGGATTCCCCGTCCCGCCCGGCGTGTGCGTCACCACCGAGGCATACCGCCGGGTCACCGCGCGGGCCGGCGGGCTCCACGCCGTGCTCGACGCGCTGGAGGTGACACCGGCCCGTGACACGCGGACGCTGAAGGAGCTGGCCGGTGCGGCCCGGAAGATCGTGCTCACCGCCCCCGTCCCGGACGACATCGCCGAGGCCGTACGCCGGATCGCGCGCGGCCCCGTCGCAGTCCGCTCCTCGGCGACCGCCGAGGACCTGCCGCACGCCAGCTTCGCCGGCCAGCAGGACACCTACCTGAACGTGATCGGCGCCGACGCCGTGCTGGAGGCGGTACGACGCTGCTGGGCCTCGCTCTGGACCGACCGGGCCGTCGCCTACCGGGCGGCGAACGGCATCGGCCACCGCGCGGTGCGCCTGGCGGTGGTCGTCCAGGAGATGGTCCAGGCGGAGATCGCGGGGGTGATGTTCACCGCGAACCCGGTCACCGGCCGGCGTCGCGAGGCCGTCGTCGACGCCGCCCCGGGTCTCGGTGAGGGGGTGGTCTCCGGGGCGGTCAACCCCGACCACTTCGTGGTCGACACCGCCACCGGCCGGATCACCGAACGCCGTCCGGGCGACAAGCGCCTGGCGGTGCGCTCCCTGCCGGGCGGCGGGGTCGAACACGTGGAGACCGCGGGAGGCACCACAGCAGCCGCGGGGGGCACCACCGAGGGCACGGCGGGAGGCGCGACGGGAAGCGCCGCGGGAAGCGCCGCGGGAAGCGCCGCTGGGGACGTCTGCCTCACCGACGCGCGGCTCAGAGCGCTCGCCGAGCTCGGCGAGCGGGTCGAGCGGCACTACGGGGAGCCCCAGGACATCGAATGGGCCCTCGACGCGGACGGGACCCTCTGGCTCACCCAGGCCCGTCCGATCACCACGCTCCATCCGATCCCCCACCGCGCCGAATCGCCCGAGGCTCCGGCGCCGGCCGGCGGCGGCACCCGGATCTACTTCTGCTTCAGCGTGGCCCAGGGGCTCTACCGGCCGATCACCCCCATGGGCCGGTCGGCGTTCCGGCTGCTGTCCGCGTCGGTGGCCGAACTGCTGGGAGCCCCGGTGGCCGACCGACACGCCGGGGCACCGATCGTCGCCGAGGCCGGCGGGCGGCTGTTCCTCGACGTGACGGGGATCATGCGCAGCCGGGTGGGACGCGCGATCCTCCCCCGCCTGCTCGACGTGATGGAGGCCAGGTCGGCGAAGGTGCTGCGGAGCCTGTCCGGCGACCCCCGGTTCGGCCTCACCCGGCGTTCGGTCCGTCCGGCGCTGCGCCGGGCCGCCGCCGTCGCGGGCCGCTTCCGGCTTCCGCAGCGCGCGGTACGGGCACTGATCAGCCCCGCGTCCGCGCGCCGGGACGCCGAGCGGACGGGCGCCGGCCTGCGGGAGCGGCTGGCCGCCCCGCGGGACGCCACTGCGCTGGAGCGCCTCGACCACGCCGAGCGGGTGCTGGGCGGCCGGGTCGTACCGCTGCTGCCGGCGGTCGCCCCGGGGCCGGCGGCGGGCTTCGCGATGCTGGGCCTGGCCGCGAAGGCGCTGGGTGACCGGGCCAGGCCCGGTGAGCTGCCGACGGTCCTGCGCGGGTTGCCGCACAACGTGACCACCGAGATGGATCTGGCGCTGTGGCGGCTGGCCACCCGCGTCCGCGGAGACCGCGGGGCCGCCGCGCTGCTGCTGGGCACCCCGGCCGCCGAACTGGCCGGGCGCTTCCACGCCGGGTCGCTGCCCGAGGTCGTCCAGCGGGGCCTGGCGGGGTTCCTCGCCGACTACGGGGTCAGGGCGGTGGCCGAGATCGACCTGGGGCTGCCGCGCTGGTCGGAGGACCCGACCCACCTCATCGGCGTGCTCGCCAACTACCTGCGTCTGGAGGACCCGGCTCTGGCGCCGGACGTCCTGTTCGCCAGGGGTGCCGCCGAGGCGGCATCGATGATCGAGACGCTGAGCGCGCGGGCGGGCGGGCTCCGCGGGCGGTTCGTCCGGTTCGCCCTGCACCGGGCCCGTGCGCTGGCCGGGCTGCGCGAACTGCCGAAGTTCTACCTGGTGACCGCTCTCGGCGCCGTACGGGCCGAGCTGCGGATCGTCGGCGCCGAACTGGCCGCCCGCGGTCTGCTGCCCGCGGCCGACGACGTCTTCCTCCTGACCTTCCGCGAGGTCAGGGCCGCCCTCACCGTCCCGGACCCGGAACGTCTGCCGGCCGCGCCGCGAGAGCTCGTGGCGCGGCGGCGCGCGGAGCTGGAACGCGAGCTGCTGCGCAGGCGTGTCCCCCGGGTGGTGCTGTCGGACGGCACCGAACCGGAGGCCGTCGCCGCGGAGACGCCGCCGGACGGCGCGCTGACCGGGACCCCGGCGTCGGCGGGCACCGTGACCGGCGCCGCCAGGGTCGTCCTCGACCCGGTCGGCGCACACCTGGAGCCCGGCGAGATCCTGGTCTGCCCCTCCACCGACCCCGGCTGGACTCCGCTGTTCCTCACCGCGGGCGGACTGGTGATGGAGATGGGCGGCGCCAACTCACACGGCGCCGTGGTGGCCCGGGAGTACGGCATCCCCGCCGTGGTGGGGGTCGCCGGGGCGACCGAGCACGTCACCACCGGCCAGGAGATCACCGTGGACGGCACCTCCGGCACCGTCGTCACCACCTGACCTCCGGCACCGTCGTCGCCACCTGACCTCCGGCACCACCATCGCCCCCGGAACCACCTGATCCGCCCGTCGGGGCCGGAGCCCGCGGTCACGTCGTGGCGACGCGGTGCCCGCCGGGCCGCCCGGCCGGGGGCAGTTCCCCGGAGCCGCGAGGGATCAGGCGGGTCGGGACGACGACCGTCTGGGCTTTGGAGCGTTCCCCGTCGAGGCGGGCCAGCACGAGCTTGGCCGCCGCCTGGCCGATGGCGGCCGGATCCTGGGCCACCACGGTCAGGGCGGGCCGCAGCACCTCGGCGAGCGGCAGATCGTCGAAACCGACCACGGCGACGTCCGGACGGCCCAGCCGGGCCAGGCCGAGGACGACACCGGTGGCGGCGAAGTTGTTGGCGGCGAAGACCGCGGTCGCCGGATCGCGCGCGCCGAGCAGCCGGGTGACGGCCGCCGCGGCGGCCTCGTGGTCGTGACCGGTCTCCACCAGGGACCGGTCGAAGGGGATCCCGGCCTCGTCCAGGGCGTCGCGGTAGCCCTGCAGGCGCTCCCTGCGGGTGTGGAGCGCGGGCCGGTCACCGACGAAGGCGACCCGGCGGTGGCCGCCGGCGATCAGGTGGGCGACTCCCGCGCGGGCCCCCTCCCGGTTGGCGCTGACGACGCAGTCGGCCCGCAGCCCGGCGGCCGGCCGGTCGAGGAAGACGAGCGGCAGCCCGGCGTCGCGCTCCTCGCGCAGGTGGCGGTGGTCACCGCCGGCCGAGGGAACCACGATGAGCGCGGCGACCCTGCGGGCCAGGAAGGTCGAGATGAGGGAGCGCTCGCGGTCGGCGGCCTCCTCGGAGGAACCGACGATCAGGGTGAGCCCGCGGGCGCGCACCGCACTCTCGAACCCGCCGGCGACCGTTCCGAAGAACGGGTTGCCCATGTCCGGGATGACCAGCCCGACCGTGGAGTCGCGGGCACCCACCCGCATGTTCCGGGCCATGAGGTTGGGCTGGAAACCCAGCCTGCGCATGGCCTGCAGAACACGCTCCCGGGTCTCCGCCGCCACCGGGCCGTCGTCGTTCACCACCCGGGAGACCGTCTTCGCGGTGACCCCGACCTCTCTGGCCACGTCGGTCATGGTGGCGCGGCGAACCTTGGACATGGACCACCGTTCTTCTCGTCGGCTCCCGGGAGACGGAGCGTCACCATCAGGCTAAGGCCCGGTCAAGCCTTCACCCATGACGCCCGTCCGCCAAGATACGCCGGTGAAGCGTCAGGAGAGACCGATGGCCCGGGCGGCGTCCCGGTCCGTGACGACCGTGCCCTCCTGGGTGTCCAGCCGCATGGCCCCGGTCATGATCGCGACGACCTCGGCCATGTTGAAGTCCCCCGGCTTGATCTGGGCGACCCTGCGGCCGAGCCGCTGGATGTGGATCCGGTCGGCGATCTCGAAGACATGGGGCATGTTGTGGCTGATCAGGATGACCGGCAGCCCCTTGTCCCGGACCCGGCGGATCATGTCCAGCACCTGCCCCGACTCCTTGACGCCCAGCGCGGCGGTGGGCTCGTCCATCACCACCACGTGCCGGGCCCAGGCCACCGCCCTGGCCACCGCGACTCCCTGGCGCTGACCGCCGGAGAGCGACTCGACCGCCTGGGTCAGCGAACGCAGGCCGATCTTCAGATCGGCCATGTGCCGGGCCGACTCCTCGCGCATCCGCTTCTTGTCGAGCATCCGGAAGATCGTGCCCAGCAGGCCGCGGCGGCGGACCTCGCGGCCCAGGAACATGTTGCTGGCGATGTCCATCGACGCGGCGACCGCGAGGTCCTGATAGACGGTCTCGATGCCGTGCCTGCGCGCGTCGAGGGGGTTGCGGAAGCGGACCGGCCTCCCGTCGAGCAGGATCTCCCCCTCGTCCGGCTGGAGCGCGCCGGTCAGCGCCTTGATGAGGCTGGACTTGCCCGCGCCGTTGTCGCCGATCACGGCGAGCACCTCGCCGGCCATCAGGTCGAGGTCGACGCCGTCGAGGGCCGTCACGTGACCGTAGCGCTTGACCAGGCCGCGCGCCTGCAGGACCGGTGTTCCGGCCACGAGGGTCTCGGCCTCCGGGAGGCGGGCCGCGGGGACCGCGGCGACCGGGTCGCCCGGCCTCCGGTCGCCGCCGAGCGGGTGGCCGCCGCGTGGGGTGTCGGTCATCGGTTCCTCCTACGGGAGAGCTGGTCGACGGTGACGGCCAGGATGACCAGCACGCCGGTGATCAGGGTCTGGTAGATGGACGCCACTCCCATCAACTGCAGGCCGTTGCGGAAGACACCCACGATCAGGGCGCCGATGAGGGTGCCGATCACGGTGCCCCGGCCGCCGAACAGGCTGGTGCCGCCCAGCACGACCGCCGTGATGCTGTCCAGGTTGTCGGTCTGCCCCGCCTGCGGGTCGCCGACGCCGGTCCGGGAGACCAGCAGCAGCGCCGCGATGCCGTAGACCAGGCCGGCCACCGCGTAGACGCCGAGGGTGAGCCGGTTGGTGCGGATGCCGGTGAGGCGGGCGACCTCGGGGCTGTTGCCCAGCGCGTAGACGTGCTTTCCCCAGGCGGTCTGGCTGAGCAGGTACGCGAACAGCAGAAACAGCCCGATGGTCACCACGGAGCCGTAGGTGACGTTGGTGTCACCTATCCGGAAGGTCTCGCCGAGGAAGGTCATCTGGTCGGGCAGGCCGGTCACGGTCTGGTCCTGCGAGTAGATGTGGGTCAGGGCGAAGACGATGTTGAGCATGCCCAGCGTGACGATGAAGGGCGGCAGCGGGATGGTCGTCACCAGCAGCCCGTTGAGCGCGCCGAACCCGGCGCAGACGAGCAGGCCCAGGAGCACGGCGACCAGCGGCGGTACGACGCCGTCGGCTGCCAGCTTGGCCATCAGGATGCCGCCGAAGGCCATGATCGCGCCGTTCGACAGGTCGATCCCGGCGGTGAGGATGATCAGCGTCTGGCCGATGGCCAGGGTGCCCACCACCATCACCTGCTGGATGATCAGTGAGAAGTTGCCGCCGGTCAGGAACTGGTCGCTGTTGAAGGAGAAGAAGGCGCAGGCGAGCAGGAGCGCCACCAGCGGGCCGACGGTCGGTGTGGTGAGTACCCTGCGCAGGGCCGACGGCTCACTGACGGGCGGCCTGGCCGGCGCGGGGGTCATGGTCGCGGTCATGGCGCTCAGCCCCAGCAGTTCTGCAGGCCGAAGGCGACGTCCTTGGACTCCACCCCGGTGACCGGCTTGTCGGTGATCAACGTGACCCCGGTGTCGGTGTAACCGGAGGCCTTGGACCCGCCCTTGGCGTAGGTGACCACGGCCTTGACGCCGTCCTCGGCCATCTTCAGCGGGTACTGCTGGGAGGTCGCGGCGATCTGCCCGCTCCGCATGGCCTTGACCCCGGTGCACCCGCCGTCCACGGAGACGACGAGCACGTCCTTGTCACGGCCCCTGGCCTTCAGCGCGGTGTGGGCGCCGAGCGCGGCGGGCTCGTTGATCGTGTAGACGACGTTGATGTCGGGCGCCTTCTGCAGGCAGTTCTCCATGGCGGTCTGCCCCTTGGACTGGTCGCCCTGGGTGTCCTGGGAGCAGACGACGGCCGGGTCGCCCTCGGCGATGCCGAACCCCTTGAGGAACCCGTCGTGCCGGAGCTTGCCGACCGCGACACCGGGTGCGAGGTCCAGGGTCGCGATCTTCGCGGGCTTGCCGGCCATCGCGGCCTTGGCGTACTGGCCGATGAGTTCACCGGCCTTGAAGTTGTCGGTCGCGAACAGCGCGTCGGTGGCGCTCTGCGGCTCGGTCGGGCTGTCCAGGGCGATCACCATCACCCCGGCTGAGCGTGCCTTCTCCAGGGCCGGGACGATCGCCTTGGAGTCGCTCGGCGTGATGAGGATGCCCTTGACCCCGGCCGCGACCATGTTCTCGATCGCGGTGATCTGGCCGGCGTTGTCGCCGTCGAACTTGCCCGCGGCGGTCATCAGCTCCGCGCCGTTGGCCTTGGCCGCGGACGCCGCCCCCTCCTTCATCTTCACGAAGAAGGGATTGGTCTCGGTCTTGGTGATGAGCCCCACCTTGACGGCGGATGTGCCACCACCTCCGCCGCCGCTCGACGCGGTGTCCTCCCCGCCACAGGCCGCCAGGGTGATCACGGCGACGGCGACACCGGCCGCCAGTGCGCCACTGCGAAGGCTACGAGACATGAGTACTCCCTGTTCCGTGGGGGGGCCAAAGATGTCAACGTTGACACATGTCAACGTTGACATCCGCTGCCATGGATGATGAACTCCGCCGGAGGAAACGTCAATGCCCTATACCTGTAATAAGTCGGCAACGTCGCCGGATCGCCTGCTGTGATGCCTCTCGGAAAGGCGGGCCCATGTCCTCTTCCCCGGTCGCCGTGCTCGGCGAGTGCGTCGCCGACGCCTTCGTGACACCGGACGCCCCGCCGGGCGAGCTGGCCCTGCGGGTCCTGCCCGGCGGCGGCCCCGCCAACACCGCGGTGGCGCTGGCCCGTCTCGGCACGCCCACCCGGTTCCTGGGACGCCTGTCGGACGACTCCTTCGGTGCCCTGTTCCGCACCCACCTCGCCGCCTCCGGGGTCGACCTGACCGGCTGCGTCGCCGCCGCCGAGCCGAGCACCCTGGCGGTGGCCACCCTGGACGACGCCGGCCGGGCCCGCTACTCCTTCCACGCCGAGGGTGCCGCCGACTGGGCGTGGAGCCCGGCGGAGCTGACCGCGGAGCGGGTCGGCGACGTCTCCTGCCTGCACACCGGCTCCCTGGCGCTGGTCCGCGCGCCGGGAGCGGACAACGTCGAGGAACTGCTGGCGGCGACCGCGGCCCGCGCCACGATCTCGATCGACCCGAACGTGCGGGCCGGTCTCGTCGCCATGGCCGTCTACCGGGAGCGGATGCCCCGGTGGTGCGCGCTGGCCGACATCGTCAAGCTGAGCGACGACGACCTGGAGCAGATCCACCCCGGCGAGCCCGTCGGGCAGGTCTGCGACGCCTGGCACGCGGCCGGGACCCGCCTGATCGTGGTGACCCGCGGCCCGCTGGGTGCGCTCGTCTCCGTCGACGGGGAGCGGACGACGGTGCCCGCGCCGCCCGTGGACGTCGTCGACACCGTGGGCGCCGGAGACTCCTTCACCGCGGGACTGCTGCACCGGCTGCGGACCCGCGGCCTGCTCGGCGGGCGGCTCGACTCCCTCGGCCTGGCCGAGGCCGCCGAGGCGGCCACCTTCGCCGCCCGGGTCGCCGCGCTCACCTGCTCGGTGGCCGGGGCCAACCCGCCGTGGGCACGCGACCTGGCCGGCGAGCCGGCCGGGGAGCCGGCCGGGGAGGCGTCTCGACCGGGCGTCTGACCGAGGAGCATGATGGCCTGATGTCGTACGCTGACGCCTTCGCCCGCAGCATCACCGACCCCGAGGGCTTCTGGGAACCGGCCGCCGAGGCGGTCACCTGGACCAGGGCACCCCACCGGGTGCTCGACGCCGGAGCCCCGCCCTTCTACCGCTGGTTCCCCGACGGGGAGCTGAACACCTGCCACAACGCGCTCGACCGGCACGTGCAGGCGGGTCACGGCGACCGGCCCGCGCTGGTCTACGACAGCCCCGTGACGGGCACCGGCAGGAGCTACACCTACGCCGAGCTGCGCGAGGAGGTCGCCGCCTTCGCCGGGGTGCTGCGCTCGCTCGGCGTGGAGCAGGGCGACCGGGTGGTGATCTACCTGCCGATGATCCCCGAGGCGGTGATCGCCATGCTGGCGTGCGCGCGGCTGGGGGCGGTGCACTCGGTGGTGTTCGGCGGTTTCGCGGCCAGGGAACTGGCCGCGCGGATCGACGACGCGCGACCCAGGGTCGTCGTGTCGGCCTCCTGCGGCATCGAGCCGTCCCGCGTCGTGCCGTACAAGCCCATGCTGGACGCGGCGCTGGAGCTGGCCGGGCACCGCCCGGCGCACTGCGTGATCCTCCAGCGGGAGCAGGCCCGCGCCGAACTCGTGCCCGGCAGGGACGTCGACTGGGCGGACGCGCGGGCCGGGGCCGAGCCGGTCGGATGCGTGCCGGTGAAGGCGACCGACCCGCTCTACATCCTCTACACCAGCGGGACCACCGGCCGGCCCAAGGGCGTCGTACGGGACAACGGCGGGCACGCGGTGGCGCTGCTGTGGAGCATGGCGAACGTCTACGACGTCGGACCCGGCGACGTGTTCTGGGCGGCCTCCGACGTCGGCTGGGTGGTCGGCCACTCCTACATCGTGTACGGCCCGCTGCTGTGCGGGGCCACCACCGTGCTGTACGAGGGCAAGCCGGTCGGCACCCCCGACGCGGGTGCGTTCTGGCGGGTGGTCGCCGAGCACCGGGTGAACGCGCTGTTCACCGCGCCGACCGCGCTGCGGGCGATCAGGAAGGTGGATCCGGAGGCGTCCCTGCTCCGCGCGCACGACATCTCGTCGCTGCGGACGCTCTTCCTCGCCGGGGAGCGCCTGGACCCCGACACCTACCACTGGGCCGCGGAGAAGCTGGGCGTCCCGGTCATCGACCACTGGTGGCAGACCGAGACCGGCTGGCCCGTCGCCGCGAACCTGCGCGGCCTCGCCCCCATGCCGGTCAAACCGGGCTCCCCCACCGTGCCCGTCCCCGGCTACGACGTGCGCGTGCTGCGTTCCTCGGGTGAGGAGTGCTCGCCGGGTGAGGAAGGGGCGATCTGCCTGCGACTGCCGCTGCCGCCCGGCACGCTCCCGACCCTCTGGCGGGACGACGAGCGGTACGTGCGCTCCTACCTGTCGGCCTTCCCCGGCTACTACCTGACCGGCGACGGCGGTTACCTCGACGAGGACGGCTACCTCTTCGTGATGGGCCGCACCGACGACGTGATCAACGTGGCCGGGCACCGGTTGTCCACCGGGTCCATGGAAGCGGTGCTCGCCGCGCACCCGGCGGTGGCCGAGTGCGCGGTGATCGGGGTCGCCGACGAGCTCAAGGGGCAGGTCCCGCGCGGTTTCGTGGTGCTGAAGAGCGGGGTGGCCGCCGACCCCGAGACCGTGCGGGCCGAGCTCGTCCAGGCGGTACGCGACCAGGTCGGTGCGGTGGCGGCGCTCAGGAGGGTGGACGTGGTGCCGGCGTTGCCGAAGACCCGGTCGGGCAAGATCCTGCGCAAGACGATGCGCGGCCTCGCCGAAGGTCTCGACGAGGCCGTCCCCTCGACCATCGAGGACGCGGCGGTACTGGACGTCCTACGCCCCATCATCGGCCGCCCCGCCGCGGCGGACGGCCCGGACCGGCCGGGACGTCCGTGACCGCGCCTCCGGAAGGGGGTCAGGACGTCCCGCCCGTCCCCTCCGGGCCGGCGCCGGGACGTCCGTGCCCGCTTCCGCCGGTCGCCCGGCTCACCGGGCCCGCCTCGGCCGCGTCGGTGTCCGTGTCCGTGTCCTCCCCCCGCTTTCGCGCCTCGGCGGTGCGGCCGGAGAGGGCACGGGCGATCGGCTCCGAGCGGCTCGCGATCAGCGGGCCGAACAGGGCGAGCACCAGCACGTACCCGGCGATGAACGGGGCGAGCCTGCCGTCGAGCCCGGCGGCCAGCGCCATGGTCGCCAGGACCAGGGCGAACTCCCCGCGTGAGAGCACGGTCAGTGAGATGTTGACCGCCTCCGCCCTGCCGAAGGAGTTGAGTTTCGCGGCCAGCACACCGGCCACGACGTTGAGCAGCAGGGTGATCATCACCGCGATCGCGACCGGCCAGGCGACCGAGAGCATGTCGCCCGGCTCGATGGACAGGCCGAACGCGAAGAAGAACAACGCGGCGAAGGCGTCCCTGAGCGGGTGGACGAGCTGGCGGATCCGCGGGGCGGCCCGGGTGGAGCTCAGAATGAGGCCGATCATGAAGGCCCCGATGGCGTCGGAGACGCCGAGCTCCTCGGCGACCCCGGCGGTGAGGATCGCCAGGCCGGTGAACGTCACCACCAGCAGTTCCTCGTCACGCGTGTCGACCAGCAGGCCGACCAGCCGGGTGCCCCAGCGGGCCAGGGCCGTCAGCGCGATCAGGAAGGCGAACGCCCGGCCGAAGGACAGGGCCGCCTCGCCGAAGCTGTCGGCGCCGTTGAGGACCGGCTGGAGCACCGCCAGGTAGAGCGCGAGGAAGACGTCCTCGACGACGATGATCCCCAGGATGAGGCGGCTCTCCGGGTTGCCGAGGCGCCCCAGGTCGACCAGGAGCTTCGTCACGATCGCCGAGGAGGAGATGCCGATCACACCGGCCAGTACCAGCGCCTCCCTGGTCCCCCAGCCGACGGCGAACCCGAACGCCAGGCCACCGCCCACGTTGAGCAGGATGTACAGGACCCCCGCCAGCACCATCCGCCTGCCGCCCTCGACGAGGTCGTCCAGGGAGAACTCCAGGCCGAGGTAGAACAGCAGGAAGATCAGGCCGAGCGCGGCGATGACCTTCAGGTCCGCCGGGTTCTCCACGAGGGCGAGACCCGGCGTGTGCGGCCCGAAGATGATGCCCGCGAGCATGAACAGCGGGATGGTCGGCAGCCCGACGCGGGTGCCGAGCCTGGCGATGATCCCGGCGGCCAGGAACGAGCCGCCGAGCGCGACGAGGGCGTCACCCAGTGCCATGCCGTCCCCTTCCTCCGGGACCGGTTCCGGGCATGCCGAAGAAACATTCGTGAAACATGGAAAAACCTCCGTCAAGTGGTTCCGGATGTCGTCTGGCTAAAGATCACTTGACGGAGGTGCTCGGGGGCTGCTGTCATCGAGGAGCGCGGGGGCCGCCGGGAAGGGCCGGGACGGCGGGGGTGCGAGCGGCCCCGGACGGCCCGGCGGCGCGAGGCCGGGGCCCGGCGGGAACAGGTCGCAGGTCGCCGGGTGCGGGGTCACCGGGGAGAGCCCGACGCCGCTGGCCAGCATGATCGCGGCATCGGGGGCGACGGTGCGGTCCGCGGACGCCGACAGCGGGGCGTAGACGACGGTGAACAGGGCCAGTAGCAGGACGGCGACCGCCCCGGTGGCCCTCCTCGACAAACCCGTCCCTAACTGTCAGCGAAATTTTCACTATTTTATCATCTTTTCGGCGGTCTGCTGCGGCGCCTGGTACGCCCACTGCCAGGCGGCCTCGATCGGCCCGCGTTCGAAACGCCGCAGCCACAGGGTGGACAGCGCCATGAACAGGACGCATATACCCGCCCACGCCGCGACAACCCACCATGGACGCAATCCGTCGAACCTGGCGGCCAGCCCCAGCCCCCACCCGTAGCAGAGCACCGAGGCGACCAGGTTCTGGAAGACGTAGCAGCTCAGCGCGGTACGGCCGACATTGGTCAGACCCCGCCTGAGCGGCCCCGGAGCACCGGTCAGCCGCTGCGTGACGGTCGCGACGAGGCCGAGCAGGCCCAGCGCCACCAGCGGCGGCAGCAGGTAGCGGTCGACCAGGAACCATCCGGGGCCGGCGAAGGCGGTCAGCAGGTTCAGCGGCAGGCCCACGGCGAACCCGGCGACCATGAGTCGGCGGCGGAGCGCGGCACCTGCCTCCGAGTCCTCGAAGACCCCGGCCCGCATCAGCCGCGAGCCCAGCAGGAACAGCACGATGCCCAGCGGGACGATGAGGACCGCCTCCAGCCGGTAGAAGCCGAACAGTTCGATCCGGGCGGCGACCTGCTCCGGGTAGGAGCCGTCGGAGAAGAGGGTGGACGGCGCCTGCGGATCGACCGGGCCGCCCTGGCCGGCGACCAGTGCGGCGGTGAACAGAGCGATCACCCCGGTGAAGGCCGCTCCGACGGAGACCATCCAGATCCTGACCGCCCGGTCGCTGCGACCGATCAGGTACACCACGACGACCGAGGTGACCGCGTACCCCATGAGCACGTCGAACTCGAAGATCAGCAGGTAGTGGATCAGGCCCTCGACGAAGAGCAGCCCGGCCCGCCACAGGTACCAGCCCGGCCACGGCGTGCCCCGGCGCGCGGCCGAGCGGTACTGCAGCTCCAGCCCGACGCCGAACAGCAGGGTGAGCAGCGCCAGGAACTTGCCGTTGGTGAGGGAACGGACGAAGGTCTCCAGCACCCCCGGCTGCCCGAGTGCGCTCATCGCGTCGGCCGGACCGCCGGGATCGGTGAAGATCCAGATGTTCGTGCCCAGGGTGCCCATGATGGCGACCCCCCTGAGCACGTCGAGCACGTTGATGCGGCGAGTTGTCACAGATCAACGATCTCGTCCGGCCGTGCGGGCGGCATCCTCACGCGGGCCCATCATCGCCCTACACCGATCGATGTACCGGCTCGGTCTCCGGCATGTGGCGCGGCACGCCCCGCGTCATCCCAAAGACACCACGGCACCCCGAAAGCGTGGCGTCGTCAGGAGGGCACGGCGGCACCCCGAAGGCACGGCGTCCCCGCCGGCCGCCGGGCTCCCGGATCGGGCTCCCGGATCGGGAGGGCGGTTCAGAGATGCCCGCCGAGGAACGCCGCGACGGCCTCGACCGCCCGGGTGACGTGCGGCTCGGTGTCGTAGAGGTCGATGTGGCGCCGGGTGTCCAGCCAGAGGAGCCTCTTCGGCTCGTCCATCCGGCGGTAGGCCAGCTCCGCACCCTCGGGCGAGCAGAGGCGGTCGACGACGCCGTGCACGATCAGACCGGGCTTGGGCGACAGGAAGTCGGCGCCGGTCATGGTGTCCACGGTGAGCAGCTCACGGATCGAGGCGCGGGTCACCTCGTTGCGCCACAGCGCCGAGGCCCCCCGGGAGGTGCCGTAGTAGGCGAACGGCTCATCACCCGGCATGGCCGCCTCGCCCTCCTCGGCCACCGCGGGCAGGTATTCGACCGGCCCGCCCCGGTCCTGGCGCTCCAGCGCCGCGGTGAGGGAGACGAGCGCGTCCCGGTACCCGTCGGGTGACATCCCGGCGCGCGTGTCGTAGGGGTTGTTGTAGGACCCGGCGACACCCGCGAACGCCCTGACCCTCGGGTCGAACGCGGCGAACTTGAGCGCGTACCCTCCGCCGAGGCCGATGCCGACCGCGCCGATCCGATCGCCGTCCACCTCGGGACGCGAGCGCAGCAGCGAGACGGCGGCCCGCAGGTCGTTCAGCTTGCCCTGCGGGTCCTCGTGGTTGCGCGGCTCGCCGCCCGACTCACCCCAGTTGCGATGGTCGAAGGCCAGCGTCACGTATCCCGAACCGGTCAGCAGGGCGGCGTACCGACCGGTGACCTGGTCACGGGTGCCGGTGAACGGCCCGGTGAGGACGAGCGCCGGGTGCGGCCCCGGCGAGGCCGGGATCCGCAGGTCGCCGACGAGGGTGATCCCGTCGGCGGTGAACTCCACCTTCTCAGACATGATCCCCAGTGTGTACGGCCCGCGCGGCACCGCGGAAGGCACCCGCCGCGGAAGACCGGGAGCACACCGCGCGCGCGGCCGGCCGGGAACACGCCGGGGAGGATCGCAGGCACACCGCACGCGGCCGGACCCGCTCTCCCGCCCGGCCGCACGCGGCGGGGCGGGAGAGCGGGAACCGCCTAGGAGTCGAACCCCAGGCCCATCCGGTCCAGGGTGCGCAGCCAGAGGTTGCGGCGGCCCTGGTGGAGGTCGGCCTGGGCGATCGACCAGCGGGTCATCTGGATCCCGGCCGAACGGACCGGCTCGGGCGGGAAGGGCAGCGGCTTCTCCTTGACCATCCGCAGCTCGGTCCGCTCGGTCGGTTCCCCGCCGAGCAGGTCGAGCATGACGTTGGCCCCGAAGCGGGTCGCGCCGACGCCCAGGCCGGTGTAGCCCGCGGCGTAGGCGACACGCCCGCCGTGGGAGTGGCCGAAGAAGGCGCTGAAGCGGCTGCAGGTGTCGATGACGCCGCCCCACCTGTGGGTGAAACGCAGCCCGGAGAGCTGGGGGAACGTCGCCGTGAAGTGCTCGGCCAGCTTGACGAAGGTCTCGTCGCGCTGGTCGTACTCGGGCTTGACCTTGCCGCCGTTGTAGTAGACCGCGTCGTAGCCGCCCCAGAGGATGCGGTTGTCGGCGGTCAGCCGGTAGTAGTGGAACTGGTTGGCCGAGTCGCCGACGCCCTGCCGGTTGCGCCAGCCCACGGCGGCCAGCTGCTCGGCCGACAGTGGCTCGGTCATCAGCGCGTAGTCGTAGACCGGCACGAGGAAGTGCTTCAGCCGCCGCAGCAGCGGCTGGAAGACGCCGGTGCCGAGGGCGACCCGCCCGGCCCGCACGGTTCCATGCGGGGTGAGCAGGTCGAGGGTCGTCCCGGTGTCCTTCATGGTGCGGACCGGCGTGCGCTCGTAGATGCGCACGCCCAGGGAGAGGCAGGCCTGCCGGAGCCCCCAGGCCAGCCGGGCGGGATCGATCATGGCGCAGCCGTCGCGGTCCCAGTGTCCGCCGACGTAGGTGGGCGAGTTCACCTCCGCCCGGACCTGGTCGCGGTCGAGCACGTCGATGCGGACGCCCAGCTCGCGGGCGATCTCCAGGCTCTCGTTCATCTCCGCGAGCTGCCACGGCTCGGTGGCCACGCGCAGCTCGCCGGTGCGCTCGTATCCGCAGTCGATGTCGTACCTGGCGACGGTCTCGCCGATCTCGTCGAGGTTCTCGACGCCGAGGCGTTCGAGGGTCGCGACCTCGTCCGGCCAGCGCTCCAGCGCGTTGGCCATGCCGTGGGTGAGCGAGGCCATCGCGAAGCCGCCGTTGCGGCCGGACGCGGCCCAGCCGATCTGCCGTCCCTCGACCAGGACGACGTCGAGCGAGGGGTCTCGCTCCTTGGCCATCAGGGCGGTCCACAGCCCCGAGAAGCCACCGCCGACCACCGCGAGGTCGGCGGTCGTGGTGCCGAAGAGCCGCGCGAGCGGCTCGGGTTTCGCCGGACTGTCGAGCCAGTACGGCTTGCGCTCCGCGTCAGCAAGAGCCTTCAGCGGATCCACAAATCTCACTTCCCTACGTGAGTCAGGTGTTCTGTTTTTTGGTGTGTATCGCGTGGTCGTGACGACCACGCGCGGGTTCCCCCCGCCTGGATCCGATCTCGCCTCCCTGTTCTCTGCCGGGGATCCGGGTACACCGAAGCCCCGTGCCGCCCGGTGGCGGCACGGGGCTTGACGGCAGCTAGGTGCGGCGGCGCGAGCTGACCGCGTTGAAGACCGCGATCGCGACGCCTACCGCGAATATAAGGGTTCCGATGATGTTGACCTGAGGCGGCACCCCGTTCCTGGTGGCACCCATGATCCACAGCGGGAACGTGTGGACGGCGCCGCTGGTGAACTCGGTGATCACGAAGTCGTCGATGGACAGCGCGAAGGCCAGCAGGGCACCGGAGACGACGCCGGGCAGGATCATCGGGAAGGTGACCCGCCAGAACGTCACCCAGGTGGAGGCGCCCAGGTCGCGGGCGGCCTCCTCGATCGACGGGTCGAGCCCGACCACCCGGGCCCGCACGGTGATCGCCACGAACGACAGCGAGAACAGCACGTGCGCGATGACCACGGTCACGAAACCCGTCTGCACGGCGACGCTGATGAACAGCGAGAGCAGCGAGGCGCCCATGACCAGCTCGGGCGAGGCGATCGCGGCGAAGAGCACCAGGTTGGTGGCTCCCTGCCCGCGGAACTTGTAGCGGCCCAGGGCCAGGCCCAGGAGCGTGCCGATCACCGTCACGATCAGTGTGGAGACCACGGCGACCTGCAGGGAGTTGATCACGGCCTCGGTCAGCTGGGGGTGCTCGTCCAGCCGGCCCCACCACTTGAGGGTGAAGCCCTGCCAGGTCACGTTCGACTTGCTCTGAGTGTCGTTGAAGCCGAACACGATCATGACGGCGATCGGCAGGAACAGCCAGGCGAGGATCAGCCAGACGTAGATCCAGAGCAGCCGGTCGCCGAGCCGGCGCCGGCTCGCGGGCCGCGCCGTCGTCTGCGGCGCGGAGACGGTGGGAGCGCTCATCGGGCCGCCGCCTCCAGCACGTTCTCGGTACCGAGCGCCCGGGCGTAGGCGAAGATGCCGATCAGCATCGCGGCCATCAGCATGAACGACAGCGCGGCGGCGGTCGGGTAGTCGTTGTTCTGCAGGTACGCGGTCTGGATGATGTTGCCGATCATCGTGTTCGCCGGACCACCCAGGAGGCTGGCGTTGACGTAGTCCGAGGTCATCGGGACGAAGGTCATCAGCACCCCGGCGAAGACACCGGGCAGCGAGAGCGGCAGCACCACCTTGGTGAACGCCCCGCGCCTGGACGCGTACAGGTCCTGGGCGGCCTCGATCACGCGGGGGTCGACCCGCTCCAGCGCCACGTAGATCGGCAGGATCATGAACGGCAGGTAGTTGTAGACCAGGCCGCCGATCACCGCCACCGTGGTCTGCAGCACGTGGAAGTCGGCGGGCAGCAGGCCCGCCGACTTCAGCGGCCCCAGCACCATGCCGTCGTCGGCCAGCAGGAACTTCCACGACACGGTGCGCAGCACGAACGACACGAAGAACGGCAGCAGCACCAGCAGCAGGTAGGTGGACTTGCGCCGGCCGCCCTTGAAGGCGATCCAGTAGGCCACCGGATAGGCCAGTGCGATGGCGATGGCCGTCCCGGCCAGGCCGTACCCGACCGAACGCAGGAACTGCGTCTGGTACTGGGTCAGGACGTCGCCGAAGATCGAGAAGTTGAACGTCTGGACGAACCCGTTGACCGTGTCGCCCTCCTGGGTGGAGACCGAGGCCATGAAGACCATCGGCACCACCAGGAAGATCGCCAGCCACAGGCCGCCCGGCAGGATGAGCAGGTAGGGGGTGAGGCGTTTCACGGGTGGCTCACCCCTCCCGGTCGATTCGCTCGGTCATCGGCTAGCCCTGCGTGATCGGCTGGAAGATGCCCTTGAAGACCTTCTCCTCCGCCGCGTTCAGCGCCTTGTACGACCGCAGCTTGGCCATGTCGGACTCGGAGGGGTAGATCATCGGGCTGTTGGCGATCTGCTCCAGCGCCTTCTTGTCGTCGCCGCTCGCCTTGGCGGCGTCGGCGAGGACCAGGTCCTTGGTGGCGGGCACCGGGGTGATGTAGTTGATGTACTCCACCAGCATGGTGGCGATCTTCGGCTGGTAGACGTAGTCCATCAGCGTCAGCGCGTCCACCGGGTTCTGCGCGGTCTTGGGGATGCACATGTTGTCGGTCCAGATCGTGGCGCCTTCCTCAGGCACCACGAACCGCAGGTCCTTGCCCTCGGCCACCTGCTGGAAGATGTCACCCGACCAGGCCATGGTGATCCAGATGTCGCCCCGGGCGAGCGCGTCGACGTAGTCGTTCTCGTAGTACTTGCGCACCAGCCCGGCGTCGCGCTGCTGCTGGAGCTTCTCCCCGGCCTTCTTCCAGTCGGCCTCGGTCGACTTGTCGGGGTCGATGCCCAGGGCGAACATGCCGAAGTTCCCGATCTCCTGGGCGTCGAGCATCATGCCGACCTTGCCCTTGTACTTCGGGTTCCAGAGGTCCTGCATGCTCTTGACCTCATCGACGTACTTGGGGTTGTAGGCGATGCCGGTCAGGCCGATCGTCCAGGGGATCGTGTAGGTGTTGTTCGGGTCCCAGGTCGGGTTCTTGACCTTCGGCGCGGCGTTGGCGGCGAAGTTCGGCAGCTTGGAGTGGTCGAGCGGGACGAGGTAGCCCAGGTCGATGGCCTTGCCGAGGTGCAGGCCGTTCGTCATGACCATCAGGTCGTAGCCGATGTCGTTGTTCGCGGCGAGCAGCGGCTGGGCCTTGCCGAAGAACGTGCCGTTGTCCTGGATGGCCTCCTGGTAGCTCACCTGGATGCCGGTGTCGGCGGTGAACATCTCCAGCGACGGGTACCTCTTGCCGTCCTTGTCGATGTACAGCGGCCAGTTGGCGAAACGGAGCGTGCCGTTCTTCTTCTTGGACGCCCAGTACGCGGCGACGGCGTCCTGCTTCGGCGGGGCGACCTTCTGGCCCTGGACGCCGCAGGCGGACAGGGCCAGCCCGGCGGCCGACAGTCCCGCCAGGCGCAGGGCGTCACGACGGGTGACGGAGCGGCTCTGCGTCATGCCACGCAGGAGGGCGGGGTTCGTGCGGTAGTGCATAGCGGGACTCAACTTCCGATCGCGTACGAGTGCTGCGGCTGCCACGACAGCCACACGGTGTCGCCGCGCTCCGCCGTGGTGGAGCTGTCGAGCGCGTTCTGCTGGAACACGGTCACCTCGGCTCCGTCGGCCAGGCGGACCGCGTAGCTGTTGTAAAGGCCGAGGTAGACGACCTCCGAGACGGTGCCGCGCACGACGCTGACGTCCCCGGCCGGTTCCTCCGTGGAGATCGTGATCTTCTCGGGTCGCACCGTGACCGCGATCGGGTCGCCGGCCCGGTGGGAGTCGCCCGCGACGAGGACGTGGTCGCCCTCCCCCAGCTTGAACAGCGCGCGTCCGGAGGCGACGCTGTCGATCGTCCCGTTGAGCAGGTTGGAGGTGCCGATGAAGCCCGCCACGAACGTGGTCGCCGGACGCTCGTAGATCTCCCGGGGCGGGGCGAGCTGCTCGACCAGGCCGTCGTTCATGACGGCGATGCGGTCGCTCATGGTGAGCGCCTCGCTCTGGTCGTGGGTGACGTAGACGAAGGTGATGCCGACCTCGCGCTGGATGCGCTTGAGCTCGATCTGCATGGCCTGGCGGAGCTTGAGGTCCAGGGCACCGAGCGGCTCGTCGAGCAGCAGGGCCCGGGGCCGGTTGACCAGGGCCCGGGCCAGCGCCACGCGCTGCTGCTGGCCGCCGGACATCTCCCGGGGTCTGCGCTTCTCCCGCCCGGTGAGGTCGACGATCTCCAGCATCTCGCCGACGCGGCGCTTGATCTCGGCGGCGGGGACCTGCTTGCGCCGCAGGCCGAAGGCGACGTTCTCCCAGACGCTCATGTGGGGGAACAGCGCGTACGACTGGAACACCATGTTGACGTCGCGCTTGTTCGGGGGGACGTTCGTGACGTCCTGGCCGTGCAGCCGCACGCTGCCCCGCGACGGGTCCTCGAACCCGGCGATCATCCGCATGGTCGTGGTCTTGCCGCACCCGGAGGGGCCGAGGAGGGAGAAGAACTCCCCCTCGGCGATCGTCAGGGTCACTCCCTTGACCGCCTGGACGACCTCACCGTGAGAGAGGTACTCCTTGACGACTCCGTCAAGTTCGATCGCGGGCACGTTGGGCGAGCCGGAGGCGGCGACCGCCGCCACCTCGCTCACCTGAATATCGGTCATCCCAGGCTTATCCCTCTGTTCGCGGCTATTCGCCGATGTAGTGCATGACGTGCTTGACGCGGAGGTAGTCGTGCAAGCCGAAAACGGACAGGTCCTTGCCGTACCCGGAGTGCTTGAAGCCGCCGTGCGGCATCTCCGAGACGAAGGGGATGTGGGTGTTCACCCACACCACACCGAAGTCGAGCCGGTTGGACACCCGCATCGCCCGGCCGTGGTCGGAGGTCCACACCGACCCGGACAGGCCGTACCGGACACCGTTGGCCTTGGCCACCGCGTCGGCCTCGTCGGAGAAGGTCTGCACGGTGATGACCGGGCCGAAGATCTCGTTCTGCACCATCTCGTCGTCCTGCTGGAGGCCGTCGACGACGGTGGGGGCGAAGAAGTAGCCCTTGTCACCGACCCGCTGGCCGCCGGTCAGGACCTTGGCGTGACCGGGGACCCGCTCGAAGAACTCCGAGACGCGGGCCAGCTGGCCGGCGTTGTTGAGCGGGCCGTACAGGGCGTCCTCGGTGTCGAGGTCACCGGTGACGGTCGCGGCGGCGGCCTCGGTGAGCGCGGCCACGAACTCGTCGTGGACGTCCTCGTGGACCAGCACGCGGCAGGCCGCGGTGCAGTCCTGGCCGGCGTTGTACAGGCCCGCGGTGGCGATGGACTCCGCGGCGGCCTTGAGGTCCTTGACGTCGTCGAACACGATGACAGGGGCCTTGCCGCCCAGCTCCAGGTGGACCCGCTTGAGGTCGTCGGCGGCGCTCCTCGCCACGGCCATGCCCGCGCCGACTGAACCGGTGATGGCGACCATCTGCGCGGTCGGGTGGCCGACGACCAGGGCACCGGTCTCGCGGTCGCCGACGACGACGTTGAAGACGCCCTTCGGCAGGACCTCACCCATGATCTCGGCCAGCTTGACCGTGGAGACCGGGGTGGTGTCGGAGGGCTTGAGCACCACGGTGTTCCCCGCGGCCAGCGCCGGGGCGATCTTCCAGACCGCCATCATCATCGGGTAGTTCCACGGGGTCACCTGACCGACGACGCCGATCGGCTCGTGCCTGATGACGGAGGTGTGGTCGGCCAGGAACTCACCCGACGTGGGCCCCTCCAGCGTGCGCGCGGCGCCCGCGAAGAAGCGGAAGTGGTCGGCGGCGACCGGGGTCTCGTCCTCGGCCATGCGTGCGCGCGGCTTGCCGGTGTTGCGGCACTCGGCCTCGTTCAGCTCCTCCGCCCTGGCCTCGATCGCGTCGGCGACCTTCAGCAGCAGGTTGGCGCGCTCGCCCGGCGTGGTCCGGCTCCACGACTCGAAAGCCGCGGCGGCGGCGGCGTAGGCCGCGTCGACGTCCTCCTGGCCGGAGATCGGAGCCTTGATGTAGGCCTCTCCGGTGCAGGGGTCGATGATGTCCGAGAACCTACCGCTCTTGGCCTCTACGAGCTCGCCGTTGACGTAGTTTCGCAGGGTGGTGAGTTCAGGGTTCTCAACCGGGGTGGTCACCGTCGACCTCCTATGGATCGGGGTTGAGTCTTCGCGACTCTTACAGAGTAAACGCCCTACGACAAGGGATTTCGTTGTTAAGATACCAAATTGCTACGAAATCGCTTGACAGAAGGCCGATTGCTGACAGCATGTCGCATCGGAGCCGCAACATGGCGGCAACAGCCCCGCAACATGACGCCAGGGAGCGCGGATGACGACGCCGCCCAAGGTACGCCGTGAAAACGACGGAAGGCCAGGCCCCGTCGTGCTCGACGAGCTCTCCAAGCAGATCATCGAGCAACTGCAGGCGGACGGGCGTAAGCCGTACGCCGCCATCGGCAAGGCGGTGGGCCTGTCCGAGGCGGCCGTCCGGCAGCGAGTGCAACGCCTGATCGACGCGGGCGTGATGCAGATCGTCGCGGTGACCGACCCGCTGACCCTGGGCTTCCCCCGTCAGGCCATGATCGGCATCAAGTGCGAGGGCGACCTGGAGACGGTCGCCGACGAGCTGTCGGCCATCGCGGAGATCGACTATGTGGTGCTGACCGCCGGGTCCCTCGACATCATGGTCGAGGTCGTCTGCGAGAGCGACCACCACCTGCTGGAGATCCTCGGCAAGATCCGCGCCATCCCCACCGTTCGTGCCACCGAGACGTTCGTCTACCTGAAGCTGCACAAGCAGACCTACTCCTGGGGCACCCGCTGACCTTCCCTCAGGGCCGGCCTTCTCTCTGGGTTTCCGGGCCTCGCGGCCCTTCCGGGGCCGGCCTTCCGTAACCCTGGTGGGACACCGGAGGGAGACCGGAGGGACACCAGAGGGATACGGCCACCGGGCCTCGTGGCGACCGTCCAGGACGCCGGTGACCGGGAGACACCGGTGACCAGGAGACACCGTCCGCGGCGGCGCGCCACCGGGCCTCACCGGCCGAGATGGGTCTCCAGCACACCCGCGAGGCCGGCGAGCAGGTCGTCGACCTCGTTGACCGCGTAGCCCGGCTTCAGAAGCACGGTGGCGAACCTCGCCCGACGCACGTCGGCCGCGGTGAGGGGGACGTCGGCGGTACCCCGCAGGGTGGCCACGATCCGGTCGAGGAAGGCGTCGACCTCGTCCTCGTCGTAGCCCATGCCCAGCCTGCCCGGCCGGAAGGCCGCCCGCTCGACGCGGACGGCGTGTTCCTCCAGCTCCGAGGGCTCAGGTCTCTCCGGTTCCGGGGGCTCAGGTAATTGCGGCACCCCCGACTGTGTCCCGGGCGACTCCTGCGGCTTCTCCGACTCCGGCGGTTCAGACGCCTCTGATGGCTCCGACGGCCCCGGCGGCTTCCTCACCTCAGGCGGCTTCTTCGGCTCCGGCGGCTCCGGCACGACGATCGTCCCGGCGGTCCGGGCCTCGATCGCCACGATGAACGCCTCCAGCGCGAAGTCGACCGCGATCTCGTGGTAGCCACCCAGCCTCGTGCGGAACCGGGCCTCGCGGATCTCGTCCGCGGTGACCGGCTCCCCCTCCGGGGAACCCCGGCCGAGGGTCCCCTCGATCCGGCGGATCAGGCTGTCCACCTGATCCGGGTCATATCCCACACGTACCGCGAGAACCCGTGGAAAGCGGTCCAACCCCGCGTCCTTTCACCTCTCGTCCGGTCGCCTCCATTCTTAAAGGACATAACGATCAAAAGCGAGTACCGCGATAAGGTGGCCGGATCATGCGACTTCGCACCGTGTCGTTTCGGTACTCCCGCCGAGACCCCTGGATCCTGCAAGACCTCGGCCTCACCCTCGAACCCGGTTCCGTCGTCGAGGTCACCGGTCGCAACGGGGCAGGCAAGTCGACCCTGCTGCGCCTGCTGGCGGGCATCGTCCCCCCGACCCGGGGCACGATCGCCGACCGTCCCGCGGCCGTGGGCTACGCCCCCGACGTCTTCCCCGTCGACCAGCCGTTCACCGTCACCGCGTACCTGGCCCACATGTCCAGGATCCGCAGCGCTTCCCCCGCCGTCATCGGGGAGCTGGCCGCGCGGCTCGGCGCGACCCACCTGCTCGACAAACCGCTGGGCGACCTGTCCAAGGGCAGCGCGCAGAAGATCGGGCTCATCCAGGCGCTGCTCGTCCCGCCGGGGCTGCTGATCCTCGACGAGCCCTTCGCCGGACTCGACGAGCAGACCCGCACCGCACTCCCCGCCATCATCGACGAGATCGCCTCGGCCGGCGGCACGGTCGTGGTCAGTGACCACCAGAACCAGCTCCGCGACCTGCCCGGCGCGGAGCACTGGCTCGTCGACGACGGAACGGTCACTCCCGGCGCGCGTCTCCCCTCCCCCCGCGAGGACGCCTCCCCCGGTGGCGCGCCACGGCAAACGATCATCGAAGTGATCGTCGACGCCGACGACGCCGACGAGGTGGAACAGAAGCTCCGCGCCGACGGCTACCTCACCAGGCGGTCATCGTGATCCATCTCCTGCGGTTCAAGCTGGCCGCCTACGCCAGATCCCACCGGCTGTTCCAGCCGGTGATCGCGCTCCTCGCGATGCTGATGATCTTCTACTCGACGCTGGTCCCGCCCGGCAAGGAACTGCCCTCCTACGCCGACTCGGCCGGGCTGCTCATCCTCGTCTTCGCCTGGGCCGCCCGCGGGACGCTCGACACCGAGCCGCCGACGCAACGGCTGATCTCGATGACGGCCGCCGGACGGCCCGGCCGGGAGATCGGGGCCGGGCTGCTCGCCGCGTTCACCGTCAACCTCGGCCTGGCGGCGTTCGCCGTCGTCATGCCGCTGCTGCACGGCTTCGCCGCCATGCCGACCGGCGGCGACCTGGCCCGCGGCGCCACGCTGCACGTGCTCGCCCTGAGCGTCGGAACCGCGCTGGGTGCTCTCGCCAGCAGGCCGATCCTGCCCTCTCCCGCCGCCGCCATGCTGGCGCTGTTCGGCGGTTACGTGACCCTGCTGCTGGTCAGCCTCACCCCCGCCGGCCCCTTCGCGGTGCCGATCATGCCCTGGATGCGCGCCGCCAACGCGGGCACGCTCGACGCGGCCCTGCCCGCCGTGGCCGCGGCGGCGCTGTTCTGGGCCGCCGCGGGCACGGCCCTGTACGCACGCCTGCGCCGCGTCCGCCCGTAACCCGGTCGACCGGGGTCGCCGACGCCCGCTACCATCGTGGCAACGCGTCGACGGAGACGAGTAAGCCGGGGACCCCGCGGGTCAGAGAGCCGCCGGTAGCTGTGAAGGCGGCCCCACGCCCCCGTGCCGAAGACCCTCCCGAGCGCGGGGAGGAACGGCCGCGTCGGATCCGACCGGCCCAATGCCCCGCCGGCCGGCCCCCGTCACCGGGCCAGAACGAGGCCGCCGCCTCCACGGACCCCGTCCGCAGCGGCGGCGGCGAAAGTGCGGTGGCACCGCGAGTTCCCTTCTCGCCCGCACTCCCAAGGGATCAGTTCATGCTCCTGAAGGAATGTGATGATCCACAGAATCCTCGCCGCCGAACTGCCACGGCACATCGGCCACCACGTCCGCCTCGCCGGCTGGCTGCACCGCCGCCGCGAGCTGAAGTCCGTCTCCTTCCTCGTCGTTCGCGACCGCTCCGGACTCGCCCAGGCGGTGCTCCACGAGCCGGTCGCGATCCCCGAGGAAACCGTCGTCGAGCTCACCGGCACGGTGGTCGCGAACCCGCAGGCGCCGGGCGGCGCCGAACTGGCCTCCCCCGCCGTGCGCGTGCTCTCCGAGGCGGTGGAAGCGCCGCCGTTCGACCTGTACCGGCCCGGCGTCCCGGCCGCGCTGCCGACCGTCCTCGACCACGCCCCGGTCGCGTTGCGCCACCCCCGGCTGCGGGCGCCGTTCGAGATCGCTGCCGCCGGAGTCGCCGGGTTCCGGGCGGCGCTCGACGAACTGGGCTTCACCGAGACGCAGACCCCGAAGATCGTGGGCACCGCCACCGAGTCCGGCGCGAACGTCTTCGGCATCGACTATTTCGGCCGCCCCGCCTTCCTCGCCCAGTCACCGCAGTTCTTCAAGCAGGCCCTGGTCGGGGTCTTCGAACGGGTCTACGAGGTCGGACCGGTCTTCCGGGCCGAACCGCACGACACCGCGCGACACCTGGCCCAGTACACGAGCCTGGACGCCGAGCTGGGCTTCATCGACGACCACCGCGACGTGATGGCCGTGCTCACCCGCGCGCTGGCCGGCATGCACGCCGCCGCGACCGAACGCGCCGGGGACGCGCTGGCCCTGCTGGGAGTGGAGCCGCCACGGGTACCCGAGGAGATCCCGGCGATCCACTTCGCCGACGCGCAGGAACTGCTGGCCCGGATGACCGGGGAGGACCCGCGCGGAGAACCCGACCTCGCTCCCGCCCACGAGCGGTGGCTGGGCGAGTGGGCACTGCGTGAGCACGGCTCGGAGTTCTTGTTCGTCACCGGCTACCCGATGGTCAAGCGTCCCTTCTACACCCACCCCGACCCCGAGCGGCCGGAGTTCTCCCGGAGCTTCGACCTGCTCTTCCGGGGGCTGGAGCTGGTGACCGGCGGACAGCGTCTGCACCGGCACTCCGACTACCTGGCGGCGCTCACCGCGCGGGGCGACGACCCGGAGGCGTACGCCGGCTACCTGGCGGCCTTCGCCCACGGCATGCCCCCGCACGGCGGCTTCGCCATCGGGCTGGAACGCTGGACCTCCCGCCTGACCGGCGCCGCCAACATCCGGCAGACCACGCTGTTCCCGCGTGACCTGCACCGGCTCAGCCCATGACGTTCTGAGAACCGCCGCGCACCCGGGGAGAACCGGTGCGCGGCGGTCGCGGCCGGGTGCCGGGTAGGGCTCTGCACCGGGCGGGTCGGGTGCCGGCGGAGCGGAGGCTGCTCGGGCTACTCGGCGGCGGCGAGCTGGCCGCAGGCACCGTCGATCTCACGGCCCCGGGTGTCCCGGACCGTCACCGGAACACCGTGGAACTCCAGCCGGCGGACGAAGGCCCGCTCGTCCTCCGGCCGGGAGGCGGTCCACTTCGAACCCGGGGTCGGATTGAGCGGGATCAGGTTGACGTGCACGAGCTTGTTCCTGACCAGCTTGCCGAGCAGGTCCGCCCGCCACTCCTGGTCGTTGATGTCCTTGATCAGCGCATACTCGATGGAGACCCGGCGCTTGGTCTTCGCGGCGTAATCCCAGGCCGCGCCGAGGACCTCGGCGACCTTCCACCGGGTGTTGATCGGCACCAGGGTGTCACGGAGCTCGTCGTCCGGGGCGTGCAACGACAGCGCCAGCGTCACCGACAGCCCCTCGTCGGCGAGCTTGCCGATCGCGGGGACCAGGCCGACCGTGGAGACGGTGATGCCGCGCGCGGAGATGCCCAGGCCGCTCGGAGACGGCTCGACCAGCCGGCGCACCGCGCCGATCACGGCCTTGTAGTTGGCCAGCGGCTCGCCCATGCCCATGAAGACCACGTTGCTCACCCGGCCGGGACCACCCGGGACCTCACCGGCCGCCAGCGCCCGTGCTCCCGCGACGACCTGCTCGACGATCTCGGCGGTGCTCATGTTGCGGGTCAGCCCGGCCTGGCCGGTGGCGCAGAACGGGCAGTTCATCCCGCAACCCGCCTGGGACGACACGCACATGGTGGCGCGGTCGGGATAACGCATGAGGACCGACTCGACCAGCGCGCCGTCGAACAGCCGCCACAGCGTCTTGCGGGTGGTGCCGCCGTCGGTCGTCAGCTCCCGCACCGAGGTCAGCAGCTTGGGGAAGAGCGCGGTGGCGAACTTCTCCCGGGCCGCGGCCGGCAGCTCGGTCATGCGCTCGGGGTCACCGTTGAGCTTCTCGAAGTAGTGCCTGGAGAGCTGGTCGGCACGGAACGGCTTCTCGCCGAGCTCCGCGACCGCGGCCCGGCGCTCGGCCATGGTCAGATCGGCCAGGTGGCGGGCGGGCTTGGCCCGGCGCGGCGCCACGAAGGTGAGCTGGCCGGGTACGGGAGCCCCGGACGGGCTGGCAGTCGACAAGTCCAACGCCTTCTCTCGACGGTTACTCGAAGCGGTGCTCTGATCTAGAGTCCGGAGGTGTGGCGACAATCCGCCCCGCCGGAGAGCGGGGAGACGGCGTCGAGGTGGTGTTCGTCGACGTCAACCCCTACGGGAGCCGAACCCTGACGGTCGAACGCGACGAAACCTCCTCGGTAGCTTACCTGTGCGGGCCCGGAGGCACGGTGCACGGAGCCACCTGGCTCGCCAACCACGGCCCGGCCCCGGACGAGATCGACCAGGAGCGTCTGAACGCGCAGCTGCCCCCGACACTCCCCGGGCCGCACACCCGGCACCCCGGCGGCAGACCGCATCTGGGCCCGCTGCGAGCACTCTGGTTCGAGGAGGGCGACGGCGTCGCCCTGTACGAGAACGACGAGCTGCTCGCCGTCATTCCTGGCTGGGCGGATCCGCGACGCGGCATACCCGGCTACTCCCGCGACGCCCTGGGCGAAACCCCCTTCGCGTGGCCCCTGGAGGAAGCCCACGACGAACTGACACCCAGACTGACCAGGGCACGTGCCTACTGGGACTGGCGCGGCACGGACGGCGCGTGGGCGTCGTACCAGCAGTTCGTGATGGGCCACCTCGACCGCGAACTCGGCTCTCCGGGCAGGTTCTGGGACGCCGGAGGCGGCCGGCTGCCCGCCGTCGGCGTCACCGAGCGCCCGCCGGAGCGCGGCAGGGACCACACCGTCCTGTCCACGGTCGGGATGAGCTGCCAGCGGATGCCCACCGTGGAGCAGTACGTCGACCGGCCCGACGACCAGGCCCGGGTGGAGCTCGTCGCGGCCACCTCGGGCGACCCCCGCGAGGCGGCCCGGTTGTTCCTGTGGCTGGGGCAGTACCCGTGGCACTCGGTCACCTGGCTGGGCCACGGTCACACCGCCACGTGGTACCACCGGCCGGAGACCTTCCCGCTCGGCCCCGCCTACGGCGGCGTGATGATGCTGGCCGGGCTCCCGGGCCTGCCCGACCTGTCGGGTTTCTCCTTCGGCGGGGACGCCGTACGGTGGCTCTGGCTCGTCCCCGTCACACCGGACGAACTACGCCTGGCCGCCGCCGAGGGTCACCGGGCGCTGCTGCCCCGATTATCCGCCGAGCGGCTCACCCGTGCGGGATGACCCGAGCCACCGGGCCACCGCTCGCACCAGTCGTCGAACCGCCGTTCGGACAGCCCCGTGCAGATCTCCCGTGCACCACCGCTCGGCGCCACCACCGGGCCACCGTTCAGACCAGCCGTCATGCGCCACCACCGGGCCACCGTTCAGACCAGCAGAGCCAGCAGGATCCAGACCGGGATCACCGCCGCCACCAATGAGTCGAGACGGTCCATCATGCCGCCGTGACCGGGCAGCACACTGCTCATGTCCTTGACACCGAGGTCGCGCTTGATCACCGACTCGACCAGGTCGCCGAGTGTCGCGAAGACCACCACGACCGCACCGATCAGCACACCCTTCCACACGTCCGCCCCCAGCAGCCACGCCACCAGCCAGCCACCCACCGCCATGCAGGCCAGCGCCGACCCGGCGAAGCCTTCCCAGGTCTTCTTCGGGCTGATCACCGGGGCCATCTTGTGCTTACCGAGGGAGATCCCGGCGAAGTACCCGCCGATGTCGCTGGCGACCGTGGTGGCGATGAAGACGACCACCTGGTCCGCGCCTTCCTGCGGATGGGCCAGCAGCAACGTCACGAACCCGGCGAGCAACGAGGGGTAGACGACGACCAGGACGGTCGCGGCGGCATCACGGACGTACCCCTCGGTCCCTTGGAACATCCGCCACGTCAGCAGGACGAGCACGGTCATCGCGAAGACGCCGACCAGCCAGGAAGTGCCGCCCCAGTAGGCGCCGGTGAGCATGCCGGCCATGCCTGCCAGAACCGGGACCAGCGGAACGTTGATCTCCCTTTCGGCGAACGACCGGACCAGCTCGGTCACGCCGAGCCCCACCGCGGCGATGATCACCGCAAGGAAGAGCTCCTTTACGAAGTAGAGAGAGAAGATGATGACCAGGGCCAGGCCGAGCCCCACCGCCACCGCGACGGGAAGGTTCCGGCCGGTACGGCTACTGCCCGCCACGGGTTCCACAGGGGGTCCTACTTTCATGCATACACAAAATCCCTGCCCCGTACGGACGACCCGCACGGGACAAGGATCATGGCTCAAACCTCGAGCAGCTCGGCTTCCTTGTGCTTGAGCAGTTCGTCGATCTTGGCGACGTGCCTCTGGGTGAGGTCGTCGAGCTCCTTCTCCGCCCGGCGGACATCGTCCTCGCCCGCCTCGCCGTCCTTGACCATCTTGTCGAGGATCTCCTTGGCGTGGCGGCGGATGTTACGCACGGAGACCCTGGACTGCTCCGCCTTGTTCCGGGCGACCTTGATGTACTCCTTGCGGCGCTCCTCCGACAGCTCGGGGAAGGCCACCCGGATGACCTGGCCATCGTTGCCGGGGTTCACGCCGAGGTCCGAGTTGCGGATCGCCTTCTCGATCGCGGCCATCGAGCTCTTGTCGAACGGCTGGATGACGACCATGCGCGCCTCGGGCACATGGAACGAGGCAAGCTGCTGAATGGGGGTGGGCGTACCGTAATACTCGGCGGTGATCTTGTTGAACATCGATGGGGTGACCCGGCCCGTACGGATGCCGGCGAAGTCCTCCTTCGCCACCGACACGGCCTTCTCCATCTTTTCCTCGGCTTCGAGGAGGGTCTCGTCGATCACAGCGGCTCCCTGTCTCCTGGTCGCTCACCACTCCTCACTCGCTTCGCGGCACGTTTCTGCATCGCACACCGCTCAGCTCGCTACGTCGGGCTCGCTCCCTGTCTTCTCGGTCGCTCACCATCCTCACGCACTTCGCGGCACGTTTCTGCATCGCACACCGCTCAGCTCGCTACGTCGGGCTCGCTTCCTGCCTATCGGTCGCTCACCGCTCCTCACTCACTTCGCGGCACACTCCTACGTCGCGCACCACTCCGCTCGCTACGTCGGGCTCGCTTCCTGCCTTCTCGGTCACTCACCATCCTCACGCACTTCGCGTTACGTCACCGCCCGGAGACCCGTGCCGGGCCGCCACGGTGACGTAACGCTCAGTTCGCTGCGTCAGGCTCGCTCCCGTCATCCCGCCGGGCTGACCAGCGTGCCGATCTTCTCGCCACGTACGGCCCGCAGGATGTTGCCCTCACCCATGAGGTCGAAGACCACGATGGGCAGTTTGTTGTCCATGCACAAGCTGATGGCGGTGGCGTCCATGACACCGAGACCGCGGGTCAGCACCTCGCCGTATTCGAGGTGATCGAATCGGACGGCGTCGGGGTTCTTACGGGGATCGGCGTCGTAGACACCGTCCACCTGGGTCCCCTTGAGCAGGGCCTCCGCGCCGATCTCCAGTGCCCGCTGCGCGGCGCAGGTGTCGGTGGAGAAGAACGGCGAGCCGAGGCCCGCCCCGAAGATGACCACACGCCCCTTCTCCAGGTGGCGGATGGCGCGACGGGGCAGGAACGGCTCGGCGACCTGCTGCATGGTGATGGCCGTCTGGACACGGGTGTCGATGCCGCGCTTCTCCAGGAAATCCTGGAGGGCCAGGCAGTTGATGACCGTGCCGAGCATGCCCATGTAGTCGGCCCTGGCCCGGTCCATGCCACGCTCGGACAGCGCGGCACCGCGGAACATGTTCCCGCCGCCCACGACGACCGAGACCTGCACCCCGCCGCGCACCGCCTGGGCGATGGAGTCGGCGAGGTGCCCCACGACGGCCGGGTCGATGCCCAGCGGCTCACCGCCGGCGAACGCCTCGCCGGACAGCTTCAACATCACCCGCTTCCAGCGGAGCGGGTCTGTGGACGACGAAACCGCCGACGTAGCGGGTCCTGGGTTCTCCTGCACGGCGGCGGCCTCCTCGTTTGGTGCTCTGTTCGAAGAGCTGGGATCAAGAATTAAGCCTGGCCGACCTTGAAACGGACGAAGGCCTGGACCTTGACACCGTTCTCGTCGGCGAACTTGGCGACGGACTTCTTGTTGTCCTTGACGAAAGCCTGCTCGAGCAGGGTGAAGTCGCGGTACCAGCCGTTGATGCGACCGTCGACGATCTTGCCGATGGCGGCCTCGGGCTTGCCCTCCTCGCGGGTCATCTCCTCGAAGAGCGCGCGCTCCTTCTCGATGACGTCGGCAGGGACCTCAGCCGGGCTGAGGTACTTGGGGGCCATCGCGGCGGCGTGCTGCGCGATGTCCTTGGCGACCTCGGCGTTGGCGGTGTCGAGCTGCACGAGCACACCGACCGCCGGGGGCAGCTGGGGGTCGGTCTTGTGCATGTAGGAGCCGATGAAACCGCCGTCGAGCACCGCGAAGCGACGGATCTCGATCTTCTCGCCGAGCGCGGCGTTGGCCTCGTCCAGGTGCGTCTTGACGGTCTTGCCGCCGAACTCCGACTCCAGCAGCGCGGGAACGTCGGCGGGACGGGTGGCCAGGATGTGCTCGACGACCTGGGCCGCGAGCTCCTGGAAGCGCTCACCCTTGGCGACGAAGTCGGTCTCGCAGTTGAGCTCCAGCAGCGCGGCGGTGGAGTCGCCCTCCTGCTTCAGGGCGACCAGGCCGTTGGAGGCGGTGCGGGTCTCACGCTTGCCGACGTCCTTGGCACCCTTGAGGCGGAGGATCTCGACGGCGCGGTCGAAGTCGCCCTCGGACTCCTCCAGGGCCTTCTTGCAGTCCATCATGCCGGCGGCGGTCAGCTCACGAAGCCGCTTGACGTCGGCCATGTTCACGGAAGCCATTGTCTTTTCCTCGTGGGAATCGTCGTGGATCGGGTGGGTGTACCCCATCTGGGCACACCCACCCGTGAGAAGTCGTACGGGTCGTACGGCCAGGCCGTACGAGGAGGACCTAGGCCTGCTTCTCGGCGCTCTCGGCGTCGCCCTCGGCCGCGGGGGCCTCGGCGGCCGGAGCGACCTCGGCCTCGGCCTCGGCAGCCGGAGCCTCCGCGGTCTCGGCCTCGGCCTCGGCCGGAGCCTCCTCGCTGCGGGTCAGCAGCTCCTGCTCCCACTCGGCCAGCGGCTCGGCGCCACCGGCGACGGCCGGCTTGTCGTCACCGCGGTTGGCGCCCGCGCGGGCCATGAGGCCGGCGGCCACGGCGTCGGCGACGACGCGGGTCAGCAGGCCGACGGCGCGGATGGCGTCGTCGTTACCCGGGATCGGGTAGTCGACCTCGTCGGGGTCGCAGTTGGTGTCGAGGATGGCGACGACCGGGATGTTGAGCTTGCGGGCCTCGCTGATCCCGATGTGCTCCTTCTTGGTGTCGACGACCCACACCGCGCTGGGGATCCGGGACATGTCGCGGATACCGCCGAGGGTGCGCTCCAGCTTCTCCTTCTCGCGGCGGCGCATGAGGAGCTCCTTCTTCGTGAGGCCGGAACCGGCCACGTTGTCGAAGTCGAGCTCCTCCAGCTCCTTCAGGCGCTGAAGCCGCTTGTGCACGGTGGAGAAGTTGGTGAGCATGCCACCCAGCCAGCGCTGGTTGACGTACGGCATGCCGACACGGGACGCCTGCTCGGCGATGGCCTCCTGCGCCTGCTTCTTCGTGCCGATGAACATGATCGTGCCACCGTGCGCGACGGTCTCCTTGACGAAGTCGTAGGCGCGGTCGATGTACGACAGCGACTTCTGGAGGTCGATGATGTAGATGCCGTTGCGCTCGGTGAAGATGAAGCGCTTCATCTTCGGGTTCCAGCGGCGAGTCTGGTGGCCGAAGTGGACGCCGCTCTCAAGCAGCTGTCGCATGGTGACGACGGGGGTGGACATGTGATTGTCCTCCAGGTCGGGGCACCCATCACTGGGCGCGGTTCTCGGTTAGGCGCGACAACCCGCGGTTGTCGCCCTGATGCCCCGGACCCCGATCCAGCCGGGCTCTCACCCGGACCGAGGGACCATGGCCCTTGACGGGGCATGCGAAGTCGGCCCGTGACTCACGGGCCACCGAAAAGTGTACCCGTAACCGCGCCTCCGCTTGACCTTCGCGCGTCAAGCCACCATCAACCACGGCGTGGCCGACCTCGCGGCCGGTGCTCGAATCCCCATCCGGCACGATCACGACCCGACGGCCCTTCCCCCTCTCCGCCCCGGGCCCGGCCACGACCCGAAGGCCCTCACCCGCTCTATCCCCAGAGTCGCCGGCCGCCGCCATCGCGGCGAACGCCGGACCCACCGCTTTGACGATCTTCGCGCGCTCCCCTCACCACCAGGCCGGCGGGTGCTCACCCTGCCGCGGCGGCGGGCTCGACCAGTGCGGTGGGACACCAGCGGCCGAACCGGGAGGCCGGACGTAGGTGAGCCTGCCGAAGGGGCTGTCCATCTCGGCGAGCAGGTCGGCGACCTCGGGTTCCGCTGTGTTCTCACCGTTGACCCGGCCCAGCCCGTCCAACCACAGCGCGGTACGGGCCAGGGAGAGCCGCACCCACCACGATCCCCCCTCCGCCGACCGTCGCAGCAGCGCGGCCATCGCGCCGAAGGCCGCCAGGTATCCGGTGGCGTGGTCGAGCACCTGCGCGGGCAGCGGACGCGGCCGGGTCCCGGCCCCGCCCTCGTGGACGATGCCGCATGCCATCTGCACCAAACTGTCGAATCCCCGTCTGCCGGACCACGGCCCCCGGGTCCCGTACGCGGAGATGTCCACGCACACGATCCCCGGTCTGATCGCCGCCAGCCGTCCGGGCCCGAACCCGAGCGCGGTGAGGGCACCGGGGCGGTAGGACTGCACGAACACGTCCGCCTCCGCGACCAGGTCCCGCAACGCCCTCCTGCCCGCCGGGGTCCTCAGGTCGAGATGACAGGATCGTTTGCCGAACGCGGTGCCGACCACCGCGCCGGGGATCTCGGGGAGGTGCTCCGCCCCCACCCTGAGCACCCGCGCGCCGTACGCGGCCAGGGTGCGTGTCGCCACCGGCCCCGCGATCACCCTGGTGAGGTCCAGCACCCGCACCCCCTCCAGCGGACGCCGGCCGCCCCCGTGGCCGACGGCCACCGCGTCGCCGATCCGCGCCAGGTCGACGAGGGGCGAGGCGGCGACCGCCGCGGCGTGCGGGTGACGGAGCCACTCGGCGCGGCTGCGCATGGCCGCCGCGCACCCTCCCGCCGCGGTCACGGCCTCCTCCACTCCGACGGCGGTACGTTCCGCGCACGCCCGGACGACGTCCGCCTTGCCTGCGCCGACGCCCAGCCCCAGTCCCGCGAGAGCCGCGTCCCGGTGATGGTCGAAGTTGCAGTGCAGACGGACCCAGCCATCCGCGGTCCGGTAGTCATCGGAGAGGGGAGCCCACAGTTCTCCGGCGGCCCCGTCGATCCTGAAATGACGCTCGTCGCGGAAGGCGACCGCCGCCTCCCGCACGTCCACCGTGGCCCCGGCCCCGGACGCGGCCGCGTCCGCCGACGCCTCGTACGCACCCATCGGACCACCCGCCGCACCCGGTGAGAGGGCGGCGGCCGTCGCCGCGGCGGCCCCGACCGCGACAGCGGCGGCGGTGCCGACTCGAAAGACGGAAGGCAGCACCGGATCGTCTCCCGTCACCCGCACCCGGGGCAGCGCGATCCCGGCCTCCGCCCCCAACCTGCGAATGCGCTCTTCGATCATGCGTTCCTCGCTTCCGTCATGCCCCGGGCCCTTCGCCGGCCTCCCCGAGGTTCCGGCATTGCGGCGCGGCCCACAAAGGTTCACGTCTGCGGCGGCCTCCCGCAGAAGCCCGTCCGCGCCGGTGTCCGCGCTCTGTCCACAGAACCTCGTTCGGCCCGGACCCGGTCCGCCTCGGACCGTCATCCTCACGAGCATGAAACCTCTTCTCGCCGGGGCGGTGCGAGTCCTGCTGCTGTTCTCCACGCTCTCACCGGTGCCGTTCCCGGCGCCGGCGTCCGCACCACGGCCGGCGCCGGCGGTGACCAGCACGGCGCAATCCCCGGAGACAACCGATGCCGGAGCGGGCCGGAAGACGGTCAGCGTGCCGGAGGGCCGGGAGAGCGCCGGCACGGAGGACCCGGCCGGGGTCCCGCCGTCCTCCCCGCGATGGCGATGGCCGATCACCGGACGACCACGGGTGCTCCGCGGCTTCGCACCCCCGGCGCAGCCGTGGCTGGCCGGCCACCGAGGTGTCGATCTCGACGCGGCACCCGGCACCGGAGTCCGGGCGGCCGGGCCGGGGACGATCGGCTACGCCGGGTCCCTCGCGGGGCGGGGGGTGGTGACCGTGCTCCACCCCGGCGGCCTGCGCACGACCTACCTGCCCGTGCGGCCCACCGTGCGACGCGGCCAGAGCGTGGCCGCCGGTGAGGTGGTCGGCGTCCTTGAGGACTCCCCCGGCCACTGCCCCGCTTCCTGCCTGCACTGGGGCCTGCTCCGCGACCGCCACTACCTCGACCCGTTGCTCCTCCTCGGCCACGGCCAGGTCCGGCTCCTCCCGGTCTGGCCCGCGCGCCGGTTCGCGACCGCGGGAACGAGGAGAGTGTCGTCCTCGGCCGTCGGCCTGTGAGCTCGGCGACGGCTCGCGGCCGGGTGGTGCGACCGGAAACGCCTGCCGGGCCGCGCGGTCGTCCGCCGGACGTCGAGGACGCCTGCGCTGTCCGGAGCGGGGGATGGCGCTCACGCCGCGTCACGCGGTCCGGGTGTCGGACTCCTGCGCTCACATCCCGAGGACGAAACTGGCGATCAGCATGATGAGGAGGAGGAGCCCCAGCGCACCCGTCCAGATGATCGACTTCCTGGCGCGCATCGCGAGAGCGGTGAGGAACGCGATGAGAGCCAGCATGAACGCGAGGCCGACGGGCACCAGGATCGCCCGCCACACGCCGCGTTCTCCCGCGGGCAGTACCCGGTTCCCCTCAGGAGTCAGCACGGCCGGGAAGACCTCGCCCACCTCCACCTCCGGGACGGTGTCGACGATGATCGGCTGCTTCGACCGGTCGTCGGGCACGAAGCGTGCATCGCAGTCGTAATACGTGCGCCTCCTCCGCCCGTTCCACTTGGTGTAGGGCTCGCAGGACACGACGGTCGCGGTGCCGGGCGTACCCGTGTGACCGGATGCCGCGCTCAAATCCGGCGCGACGAACCCGACGAGTTCGACCATCAGCCAGATGAACAGGCCCGCCGGAATGACCAGGCACAGCACGATCAGCCCGATCCCGAGAGACTCCGACGACGTGGCCGACGCCGGTTGTGGCCCACGGGCCGGGCTCTTCATCGGCGGCTGGCCGGCCGCACCCTGCCGGGGGTGTCGTCTCCTGGTCTTTTTCACGCGGGTCACACCGCCCACTCTGCGCGTCGGCGCTTGGAAGCCACTTGTGATCGGCCTGCCCGCGAGGAGGCCCCGGCCCTCGCCGATCGGGGCGGCCGTTCGGCGCGGGAGTGACATCCAGCGTCGTCCACGTGGCCGAGCCCGCCTGAGCCGGTGGCCGGCTCCGGAGGAGCCCGATGAACCTTTCCGATCGTGACCTCAGTCACCCGCGGGGCGGTGGACGCGCAGGCGCCAGCCCTTGGACACACGTTCGATGTAACCGGCTGCGGCCAGGTACCCCACGCAGGACAGGACGGTCTCCAGGTCGACGCCCGCGGCCACCGCCAACGTCGCCGGCCCCGCTCCGGCTCGGGCGGGCACGGCCTCAAGGACACGCCGGGTCTGCGGGTCAAGCAGGTCACGGGGCAGAACCGGACCGCGTGGCTCGGGAGCCAGGTCCGCACCCATGGCCCCGACGAGCTCGATCATCTCTTCCGGAGTGGTGACACACGTGGCCCGGCCCTGACGGATCAACCGGTGGCACCCGGCCGAGGTGTCGGAGGTCACCGGGCCCGGCACCGCCGCCAGGTGACGGTTGAGCGTCACCGCGTGCCCCGCCGTGTTGAGCGCCCCGCTGCGCACCGCCGCCTCGACGACGAGGGTGCCCCGGGTCAGCGCCGCGATGAGCCGGTTACGGACCAGGAACCGCAGCCGGGTCGGATGAGCGCCCAGCGGACACTCGCTCACCAGCACGCCGTGTGCACGCACCGCGGCGAACAGTTGCTGGTGGGCACTGGGGTAGGCCACGTCGGCGCCGCAGGCGAGCACGACGACGGTGACGGCCCCGCAGGCGAGGGCACCGCGGTGGGCCGCGCCGTCGATCCCGTACGCGCCGCCCGAGACGACACCCCAGCCCCTCCCGCCCAGCCCCGCCCCGAACTCCGCGGCCACGTGCGTTCCGTACGGGGTGGCGGCCCGGGAGCCGACGACGGCGACGGAGCGGAGACAGGAGAACCGGAGGTCGGCGTCGCCGTGGAGCCAGAGCGCGTGAGGACGGCCATCACCGAGGTCGTCCAGCTGGGTCGGCCACTCCGGGTCTCCGGGGGTCACCAGTCTGGCCCCCACCCGTTCACCGTCGGTCAGATCCCGCGCGGCGTCGGCCGTCTCCAGCCTGGCCGCCCAGGTGGTGATCATCCGGTCGAGCCTGGTCGTGACCCGTGCCCTCCTCTCGTCGGGCGAGGACGGCGGCCGGGGCCGCTGAGAACCGGTGGGACGGTGGTGGACGGTGGCGAACCAGCGGACCAGCTCAGGATCGGCGATCCCGGCGCGGATCTGCGTGATGGCGGTCTGCGGACCGCGGAGTGCCACGAGCCTGCCCATGACGGTGTCACCCGGTTCGGCCACGCGCATCAGGGTGGCGCGGGCGAGTCTGTCGTCCATCAGTCTTCCCCCAGCCACAGGCCGAGCGCCGAGGTGGTCTCCTGGATCTCAGGCCTGTCCTTGCCGCCGAGGTCGGCCAGAGTCCAGGCCAGGCGGAGAACCCGGTCGAGGCCGCGCGCGCTCAGCCGGCCGGTGTCGAGGTGCCGGAGCAGAGGCGACATCGCGGACCGCGCCGGCCGGTATTCACCGTGGAGCGCTCCGGTGGGTATCTCCGCATTGCACCGCCACGGTGTGTGCGCGAACCGCTTTGCGGCACGCTCCCGCGCGAGCAGCACCCGCTCGGCCACCACCCGGCTCGGCTCGATGAACCGGCGGTCGGCGAGAAGCTCCCGCCGGGTCGACCGGTACAGGGTGACCTTGACGTCGACGCGGTCGAGCAGCGGCCCTGAGAGCCTGGAGAGGTAACGGCGGCGGGCTGCCGGGGAGCAGCCGCACGGATCATCGGGAGTGGCGGGCCTCGCGCACGGGCACCTGTTGGCGGCGAGCACCAGCATGAACCGGGCGGGGAAGGTGATCGAACCCAGTGCCCTGGAGATCACCACCTGACCCGATTCGAGCGGCTGCCTGAGCGCGTCGAGCACGGTCATCGGAAACTCCGGGGCCTCGTCCAGGAAGAGCACGCCCCGGTGGGCGAGCGAGACCGCGCCCGGGCGGATCGCCCCGCTGCCGCCGCCGATGACGGACGCGACGGTCGCGGTGTGGTGGGGCGCCACGAACGGCGGGCAGGACAGCAGGGGCCGGTCGCCGGGCAACGCTCCGGCGACCGAGTGGATGGCGGTCACCTCCAGCGCCTGGTCGGGCTCCAGATCGGGCAGGAGCGTGGGCAGTCGTTCGGCCAGCATGGTCTTGCCCGTGCCCGGAGGACCCAGCATCCACAGGTTGTGCCCGCCCGCCGCGCAGACCTCCAGGGCCCGGCGGGCGAGCGGCTGACCGGCCACGTCTCCCAGATCGGGGACGACCCCGGCGGAGCGGGCCGGAGAGAGCGGCGGGCGACCGCCGGAGGCGCTCTCACCGGCGAGGGCCGGCCACTCCGCCGCCGGGGCATCGCCGCGCAACCAACTCGTCAGGCGGCTCAGGCTGGCCACGGGGACGACCGTCACGTCCGGCACGAGGGCGGCTTCGGCGGCGTTGCGCACCGGGACGACCACGGTGCGGGCGCCGGCGGCGACGGCCGCCAGCACGGCGGGGAGGACACCCCGCACCGGCCTGATCGTGCCGTCGAGACCGAGCTCGCCCAGGAAGAACGGCTCGGCGACCTTGGTGACGGGCACGACGCCCGCGGCCGCGAGCAGCGCCACGGCGATCGCGACATCGAACATGCTCCCCCGTTTGGGCAGGCTCGCGGGAAAGAGACTGACGGTGATCCGCGTGTCGGGCCACGCGCAGCGACTGTTGACCAGTGCGGAGCGGACCCGGTCCCGGGCCTCGCTCAGCGCGGTGTCGAGCATGCCGATGAGGTGGAGGCCGGCCATGCCGGCGCCGATGTCGGCCTCGACCTCCACGAGGTGACCGGTGACGCCGACCAGGGCGATGCAACGGGTGCGGGCGACGGTCATCCGCGCCACCCCCGGGAACGGCAGGTGATCCAGAACGGCCGGAGAGGCATCTAGCTCACCCCTCGCTCGTGGCGGAGGGCGAAGTCTCCGGCGAATCGCTCCAGGGCGATGACGTCGACGCGGACGGCGTCGAACCGTTCACCGTATCCGGAGAGCCAGCGGGCGGCGAGCCGGCGCAGACGGGCGACCTTCGCCTCGGTGACCGCCTCGAAAGCGGTGCCGTGGGAGCGGCCGGAGCGGGTCTTCACCTCCACCGCGACGAGCGTGCGCCCCTCGCGGGCGACGATGTCTATCTCCCCGTCTCCGCACCGCCAGTTACGGTCCAGAATCTGCAGGTCGTGGGCCAGCAGATAGTCGACGGCGATCTGTTCGCCGTGTTTGCCGAGCTCGTCCTTCGCGGCCATGGAACCACCTCCGGTTCCAGACCTTGACGCACCTTACCGATGCCCCGAGGAGCCGAAATCGATTCTGTGGACAACCGCCCAGCAGCCCTGCACCCCTGTGGACAACCATCCGGTCACGCCCCCCTTGTGGACGGCCGTCCGGCCGGCACCGCCCCGGTGAGCAACCGTCCACCGCCAAGACCGCGTCATCCGGCCTACGGTCGCGGCAGCGCAACCGCGTCACCCGGCCCGCACCCGCCCCTGGGCACCGCGCCTCAGTCGGCATCCGCCCACCCGCCCGCGGGCACCGTCTCCCGGCCCGCAGCCGCATCGGGGAGGCCGCCGCCCCGGTCCCCGGACGCCGCTTCTTCGCCTCGGACGCCGCTTCACCCGGCCCCGGAGGCATCAGGGGCCCCACGTGGTGGCCGGGTGCTGCGAGCCGCCTCGCGGTGGATCCGGAGCGGCGTGTCACGGCTCAGCCGGAGAAGCCCTCCTTAGGCATCTCCAGGTCCGGCTTGGCGAGCTCCTCGACGTTCACATCTTTGAAGGTGACAACCCGAACATTCTTGACGAACCTCGCGGGGCGGTACATGTCCCAGACCCAGGCGTCCTGCATCTTCACGTCGAAGAAGACGTCGCCGTTCTCGGCCGTGCGGACGTCGAGGTCGACGGAGTTGGTGAGATAGAAGCGCCGCTCGGTCTCGACGACGTAAGTGAACAGGCCGACGACGTCGCGGTACTCGCGGTAAAGCTGCAGTTCCATCTCGGTCTCGTATTTCTCGAGATCCTCTGCGCTCATACCGGTCCTCCTGTCAAACGACCATCCTGGCCCGCCGGATCAGACGACACAGGCCCCCATTTCATTCTCGCCCATCACCTCACCCGCCCCCGACCGTGCCACCGTCGAGAACGAGAAGCGGTGGTCGGGACACGGGCCGTAGGCCCGCAGCGCTCCGCGATGCCCGGCGGTGCCGTACCCCTTGTGCACGGCGAACCCGTACCGGGGATGGCGTTCGTCCAGCGCGACCATCATCCGGTCCCGCGTCACCTTGGCGACGATCGAGGCCGCGGCGACGCAGGCGGCCACCTGGTCGCCCTTCCAGACCCCCAGTGACGGCACCGGCAGGCCCGGCACGGGGAACCCGTCGATGAGCACGTAACCGGGCTCGGCAGGCAGCCGTGCCACGGCCCTGCGCATCCCGTCGATGTTGGACCTGTGCAGGCCGCGAGCGTCGATCTCACCGGGCGGGATCACCACCGTGCTCACTGCCTCGGCGGTCGCGATGATCCGCTCGTACAGCGCCTCACGCCGGGCGGCCGCCAGCAGCTTCGAGTCGCCCAGCCCCTCGACCGGGTCGCCGAGCACCACCGCGGCGACCACCAGCGGCCCCGCGCAGGCGCCCCGTCCGGCCTCGTCGACCCCCGCCACCGGGCCCAGCCCGCGGCGGGTGAGGGCCCGCTCGTAGCCGTACAGGCCGGAACTCCTCCGGACCACGCTGGGTCTGGGGCGGAACCCGACCGTCATGACACCGCGGGCGACACAGCGACCATGACCAGAGAGTACGCCCCATCCGGTGTATTCGGTACCGCTATCGGACCTTGAGGAAGGACTCCGGCGTCGAAAGGACGGTCGCCCGGGAGAACGGCCAGTAGATCGCGAAGGCCCGGCCGATGACGTCGTCCTCGGCGATCGTCCCCTCACCCTCGTTCTTCTCGTGGTTGAGGGAGTCGGCGGAGGCGCTGCGGTGGTCACCCATCACCCACAGACGGCCCTTGGGCACGACCTTCTCGAAATCCTCGCCCGCAGGGAAGTCCTCCGGATACAGGTACGCCTTCTCCTCGAGCGGCACCCCGTTGACCGTGATCCGCTTCTGCGCGTCGCAGCACTTCACCGTGTCGCCGCCGACCGCGATGACCCGCTTGATGGTGTCCCTGCCGTCCCAGCCCTTGAAGACCACGATGTCACCGCGCTCGGCGTCGCCGTGCAGTTTGTTGACGACGACCCGGTCACCCTCCAGGAGGGTGTTCGCCATCGACTCGGAGGGGATCGAGAACGACTGGAAGACGAACACCTGCAGGAGTACGGCCACCACGACACCGCACGCCAGCAGGAACACCGACTCGAACAGGCCGCCTTTACCGGACTTGCCCTTCTTCTGGTCTTTATCGTCTTTGTCAGGGGTGTTGTTATTGACGTCGGGGTCAACGGTCATGAGGTTCGGCTACCGCCTTGAGAGCCAGCGACGACGCCACAGCATCAGCGGGACGGCCCCCGCGAACCCGGCCAGGAGCGGGGTGGCCCCGGCCAGGGCCGCGGCGGCCTTGAGGGCCGGCTGGCTGAAGGTGTCGGGAATGGGAAGGGTCGTTGCCCGGGAGAACGGCCAGACGATCACGAAGGCCCGGCCGATCACCTTGTCCACCGGGATCGTACCGCCGCCGGGGTCACCCAGGTGGGCCCGGGAGTCGAGGGAGACCGCCCGATGGTCGCCCATCACCCACAGACGGCCCTCGGGGACCTTCGCCTCGAAGGGCCCCTGGGAGGGCACGTCTCCCGGGTAGAGGTAGTCCTCGTCGATGGGCACCCCGTTGACCGTGACGCGTCCCTTGGCGTCGCAGCACTTCACCGTGTCGCCGCCGACCGCGATGACCCGCTTGATGTAGTCCTTCTCGCCGGGCACCACGCCGAAGGCGGTGCCGACCCAGCGGAAGAAGCCGGCGACCGCATTGGACGGCTCTTCCAGTTCCACCTCCGGGTCCCACGAGTCGACGCCGGAGAAGACCACCACGTCGCCGCGCTCTATCTCGCGGACGTGGTAGACGAGCTTGTTGACCAGGACCCGGTCGTTCGTCAGGAGGGTGTTCTCCATCGACTCGGACGGGATGTAGAAGGCCTGGACGACGAAGGACTTGATCACGAGCGCGAGGACCAGCGCTACGACGACCAGGACGGGCAACTCCTTCCAGAAGGAGCCCTTCTTCTTTTCCTTGTCCTCTTTGGCGTTCTTCTGAGTGTCTTCGGCGACCACGTCCACCTCGTCCTCGACAGGCCGACGCGAGCCTGCGTCGCACTCCCGGTCTTCGCTAGTCATCGCTGATGAGCCTAGATGATGGGCGGCACCAAGTGGTCGCACGGCGGGCTACCGCATCGCCATGCGTATTACCGAAGGAGGTCAAGCCTCTTTACACGCGACTGGCCCGCCCCCTCGGACAAGGGAAGGCGGGCCAGGCCGACGACCACCGGACGCTTAGCGCGCCTCGCGCTTCTCCCGGATGCGGGCGGCCTTACCGCGCAGGTCACGCATGTAGTAGAGCTTGGCACGGCGGACGTCACCACGGGTCAGGAGGTTGATCTTCTCGATGACCGGGCTGTGCACCGGGAAGGTGCGCTCGACGCCGACGCTGTAGCTGATCTTGCGGACGGTGAAGGTCTCACGGGCGCCGCTGCCCTGGCGGCGCAGGACGAAGCCCTTGAAGACCTGGACACGGGACCGGTTGCCCTCGATGACGCGGACGTGAACCTCGAGCGTGTCGCCGGGCCGGAAGTTGGGGATGTCGGTGCGGAGCGTAGCCTTCTCAAGCTCGCTGATCAGCGTGTGCATGGCAGTGAAACCTCGTTTACGCGGGCACGCGGAGGTCCACCCGGCCGCGACGAGGCGACATCATGATGGACACACGTGCTGAGATGGACTGTGTCTCGGAGCCGGACCGTCTTACCCGGCGACGCACGCCGACCCGCGGACAGGCAGCGGCAACGCTTCAGTCTGCCATATTTCCTCAACGGATCGGAAATCAACCGTCCGGAAGGGCCGGCTCCGGCGCGTCGGACGGCGGTTCAGCCGGAAAGGCCGAACTCCGCCAGGACCTGCCGGTCATGCTTGTCGAGGGTCGCCGGGTCGAGCGCGGCGAGCAGCTCCGGCCGGTTCTTCGCGGTGCGGCGGAGCGCCTGGTCGCGCCGCCACCGGGCGATCCTGCCGTGGTGGCCGGAGAGCAGGATCTCGGGAACCTCGTGCCCACGCCACTGCGGCGGTTTCGTGTAGACGGGCCCTTCCAGGAGGTTCTCCATCGCACCGGGTGCGAAGGAGTCGTCCACGGCCGAGTGGGCGTTGCCGAGCACGCCCGGCAGCAGCCGCCCGACGGCCTCGATCATGACCAGCACGGCCACCTCCCCGCCGGCGAGGACGTAGTCGCCGATGCCGACCTCGTCGACGCGCAGGCGGGAGCCGTACTCGGCCATCACCCTGGAGTCGATGCCCTCGTAGCGGGCGGGGGTGAACAACAACCACGGCTCGGCGGCGTACTCCAACGCCAACCGCTGGGTGAAGGGCACCCCGCTTGGGGTCGGCACGATCATCCTGGGTCGGGCCGCGGGGTCCGCGGCGAGGACCGCGTCGATGGCCTCCCCCCACGGACCTGGCTTCATGACCATGCCGGGACCACCGCCGTACGGGGTGTCGTCGACGGTGCGGTGCACGTCGTGCGCGCAGTCACGCAGCTGGTGCAGGTGGACGTCGAGGATGCCCCGCTCGCGGGCCTTCCCGATGAGGGAGACGTCGAGCGGGGCGAAGTACTCGGGAAAGATCGAGATGATGTCGACACGCATGTCAGACGCTCTCGTCCGGATCGAGCAGGCCGGGCGGGGCGTCCACGACGAGCAGGCCCCGTTCGAGGTCGACCACCGGGACCAGCGCCTTGACGAAGGGCACCAGGACGTCGTCCCGGCCGCGCCGCACGACGAGCAGGTCCTGGCCGTGGTGGAGCACGTCCGACACCTCGCCGACCCGCTCGCCGTCGGGCGTGGTGACGGCCAGGCCGATGAGCTGGTGGTCGTAGAACTCGTCGGGGTCACCGGTCGGCGGGATGTCCGCCGAGTCGATGACGAGTGTGGTGCCGCGCAACTCCTCGGCGCGGTCGCGGTCGGTCACGCCCTCGAACCTGACGAGCAGGACGCCGGAGTGCCAGCGGCGCGAGGCGACGACCAGCGGACCGGCGGACGCGGGATCGGTGGCCAGGGCGGCCCCGGGGGCGAAACGCCGGTCCGGGTCGTCGGTGCGCACCTCGACGGACACGTCTCCGCGGAGTCCGTGCGGGCGGCCGATCCGCCCTACGACGAGCTGCACGCCCGCCTCCTTGTGTGATCTTCCTTCGATGGCCTGCCGCGGACGGCAGGGGGAAAGCAGACGGGCCACCCACACTGGGCGGGTGGCCCGTTCGCTCGTCGCACCGGTTCGGCTAGCGGACCTCGTTCAGGTCGAGCAGGTCGACCCGGATGTACTTGCCGTCACCGAGAGCGTTCACGACCGTGCGAAGCGCCTTGGCCGTGCGGCCGCCGCGGCCGATGACCTTACCGAGGTCCTCGGGGTGGACCCGGACCTCAAGCACACGTCCGCTGCGGATGCGGCGACCGTGGACCTGGACGTCGTCGGGGTGTTCGACGATGCCCTTGACCAGGTGCTCGAGGGCCTCCTCGAGCACCTCAGGCCTCGCCTTCCGGCTTCTCCTCGGCGGCAGCGGCGACGGGCTCGGCCGGGGTCTCGGCGGCGGCCTCGTCGGCCTTGGGGGCCTTGCGAGCCGACTTCTTCGGCGTGGTGGCGGAGTCGAGGGACAGCGACTCCTTGGCCGCGGCCTCGTAGGCGGCGTGCCGGTCGGCCTTGGGCTCGGCGACCTGGAGCGGAGCCGGGGCGGGCTCGCCCTTGAACTTCTGCCAGTCACCGGTCAGCTTGAGGAGCTTGAGGACCGGCTCGGTCGGCTGCGCGCCGACACCCAGCCAGTACGCCGCCCGCTCGGCGTCGATCTCGATGCGCGAGGGGTGCTCCTTCGGGTGGTACAGGCCGATCTCCTCGATCGCCCGACCGTCGCGCTTGGTGCGGCTGTCGGCGATGACGATGCGGTACTGCGGGTTGCGGATCATGCCGAGCCGCTTGAGCTTGATCTTGACTGCCACTGGTGTGGTCTCTCCTGCATTAGAGCGTGGGTGAGCGGTGTCTCATCGAGTGGGGCACGAGGAGAGGTCCGTTCAAGGGACAGGCGCGGCACACGGGGGTGAGAGGGCACCCGCGTGTCACGGTGTTCCAACATGTCATTGTGCCAGACGCCCGGAGGTGCCCGGTCACTTCCCGGTCATCGGGCAAGGCGGGCGACGGCAAATCTCGGTAATCCGCGATCCGCCCGCCGCGCGGGGCCGCCTACTTCGGGCGTACCCCGAGCAGCTCCAGCGCGGTCACGACGATGAAACCCACGATGATGATCACCCAGATCCACCGGGCGCGGGAGAAGAACTTGTCGTCATCGCTCATCGGACGTCTCCGGGGTGGGAGCCCCGGGCCTCAGCCCGGGGAACCGGTCACTTCTGCCCTGGCAGCTTGAACTTGGAGGGGTCGAAACCCGGCGGCAGCTCCAGCCCGGGCGGGAGCTGGCCCGCACCCAGCTTGCCGAGCAGCCCGCCCGCCGGCACGCCGTCGGGGGCTTCGTTCTTGCCGGGGGCCCCGGCCTTGCCCAGCGCCGCCTTGCGCGGGTCGCCGCTGACCCGGCGCCCCTTGGCCGCCTTCTTCTGCGCGGCCTTGCCGGCCTTGCGTCCGCCGGGCATGCCGGGGATGCCCAGGCCGCCGGCCATTCGCTTCATCATCTTCTGCGCGTCGAAGAAGCGGGTCACCAGGCCGCTCACCTCGGTCACCGTCACACCGGAGCCCTTGGCGATGCGGGCCCGGCGGGAACCGTCGATCATCTTCGGGTTCTGGCGCTCCGCGGGGGTCATCGAACGGATGATCGCGGCGATGCGGTCGAGGTCGCGGTCGTCGACCTGGTTGAGCTGCTCACGCATCTGCCCCATGCCGGGCATCATGCCGAGCAGGTTCTTGATGGGGCCCATCCGCCGGACCATCATCATCTGCTCGAGGAAGTCTTCCAGGGTGAAGGCCTCGCCCGAGGTGAGCTTGCCCGCCATCTTGGTGGCTTCGGCCTCGTCGAAGGTCTTCTGGGCCTGCTCGATCAGGGTGAGGATGTCGCCCATGTCGAGGATGCGGGAGGCCATCCGGTCCGGGTGGAAGGCGTCGAAGTCCTCGAGCTTCTCACCGGTGGACGCGAACATGATCGGCTTGCCGGTGAGGTGGCGGACCGACAGGGCGGCGCCGCCCCGGGCGTCGCCGTCGAGCTTGGTGAGCACGACGCCGTCGAAGCCGACGCCGTCCATGAACGCCTGGGCCGTGGAGACGGCGTCCTGACCGATCATGGCGTCGACCACGAACAGGACCTCGTCAGGTGAGACCGCGTCGCGGATGTCGGCGGCCTGCTTCATCAGCTCCTGGTCGATGCCCAGACGACCGGCGGTGTCGATGATGACGATGTCGTGCTGCTGCCGCCGGGCGTGGTCGATCGACTGGCGGGCCACGGCGATCGGGTCGCCGACGCCGTTGCCGGGCTCGGGCGCGTAGACCGCGACGCCCGCGCGCTCGGCGACGACCGACAACTGCTGGACGGCGTTGGGCCGCTGCAGGTCGGCGGCCACCAGGAGTGGCGCGTGGTTCTGCTCGCGCAGCCAGCGGGCGAGCTTGCCGGCGAGGGTCGTCTTACCCGCACCCTGGAGGCCGGCGAGCATGATGACGGTCGGCGGGTTCTTCGCGTGGCGAAGCCGCCGGGTCTCGCCGCCCAGGATCTCGATGAGCTCGTCATTGACGATCTTGACGACCTGCTGTGCCGGGTTCAGCGCCTGGGAGACCTCGGCGCCGCGGGCGCGCTCCTTGACCTGGGCGACGAACGCCTTGACCACGGGCAGCGCGACGTCGGCCTCAAGCAGCGCGATGCGAATCTCACGGCATGTGGCGTCGATGTCGGCATCGGACAGCCGACCCTTGGAACGGAGGGAGGAGAAGACCGATGTGAGCCGGTCGGAAAGCGTCTCGAACACGTGATTGGCCAGCCTCTGCGCTACAGGTCTGCGACTCGACCTCCCAGCCTATCCGCTGGAGCGCCCGGCTGAGGCCCGCCGCGGTCGGGCTCCGGCCGCGGATCCGGCCCGAGGCGCGGGATCGGCCTGCTGACGCAACGGAACGCCGGGGAGGAAACCCGTGACATGTTCCCGGCGGGAGCGGCTCCCCCGTCCGGAGAAGCGCCGCGGGGGGGAGATCCGCCGCAACGGCCGGCCCTCGCGAGAGGAGTCCGTCCGGCGTGGAACCGGACACCCCCGGGATGGCGTCCGGTGCGGAAGCGGGCAACACGCGGGGCATCGCCCGACGCGGAACCGGGCACGGCGCAGGACATCGTGACGCCGCCCGGCGCGCGACCGGGCCCGCGCGGTGCCGTAGGGCACCGCGCGGAGCGCCGCGGCGGTCGTGGTGACGGAGCACCGCCCGGAGGCCGGGGCGAGCGGGGCGTCCGGCGGGACGGAGACCGGGGACGCAGACCCGGGACGGGTCTAGCGGCCGCCCCAGCCGGGGACGGCCATCCGCACGGTGAGCGCGTGTTCGACCAGCGTGATGAGGGTGGCCTTCACCGCGTCCCGCGAGCGGGCGTCGGTGCGGGAGATAGGGATGTGCGGCGCCAGGGTCAGCGCCTCCCGTACCTCGTCCTCGCCGTGCAGATAGTTGCCGTCCCAGCCGTTGACCGCGACCACGAAAGGCAGCTTGGCCTCCTCGAAGTAGTCGATCGCCGGGAAGCTGTCGGCCAGCCTCCGCGTGTCGACCAGCACGATCGCACCGATCGCACCGCGCACCAGGTCGTCCCACATGAACCAGAACCGGTGCTGTCCCGGGGTGCCGAACAGGTACAGGATCAGGTCCCGGTCCAGTGAGACCCGGCCGAAGTCCATCGCGACCGTGGTGGTGGTCTTGTTCGGGGTCAGACCGAGGTCGTCGATGCCGGCGCTGGCGTCGGTCATCACCGCCTCGGTCGTCAACGGCACGATCTCCGATACCGCCCCCACGAACGTGGTCTTCCCCACCCCGAAGCCCCCGGCGACGACGATCTTCGTCGATGTCAGGCCACCGTCGCGACTAGAGCCTGCGAAGTCCACTGAGCACCCTTTCCAGGAGGTTGAGATCCGGCTTGCCCGCGTCCAGCTGCGGCTGGTGCAGCTGGATGAGCCCCTCGGCCGCCATGTCGGCGACGAGGATCCGCGTCACACCGAGCGGAATGCGGAGCATCGCGGAGATCTCAGCGACCGAGCGCACCTGCCGGCACAGGGCGCTGATCGCCTGATACTCCGGGGTGCGGGTGGACAGATCGTGATGGATGGACGTCGCCGAGGAGACGAGCGCCTCCAGGGCGAGCTGGGTCCGGGGGGCGGTGCGTCCCCCGGTCACGGCGTACGGCCGCACGAGGGAGCTCTGCTCCATCGGAGCCGGTTGTGTCAGATGTGAAGGGCCCCCCTGCTGGCGGTGGGGGTCGTCCATCGATTGGTACGGTAACCCGCCCAGCGGGTCACCCTCACCGCTCCAGCCGCGACCTGCCATGGCAGCCTCCTCGCGTCATCGCCATCACCGGGAGTGGGAAGACTGCAGTTCCGCGCGGACGGCCGGGGTGAGAACCTGGCCGGCCCGCTCGACGAGCAGCGTCATCTGGTAAGCCACGAGTCCCATGTCGCAGTCGGCGGCGGCCAGCACCGCCAGACAGGAACCGTCACTGATCGACATGATCAGCAACAGTCCGCGCTGCATCTCCACGACGGTCTGGGTGACCGCCCCTCCCTCGAACACCCGCGACGCACCCTGGGTCAGGCTGATCAGGCCGGCGGCGACCGCCGCCAGCTGGTCCGCCCTGTCGCGGGGGAACCCGTCGGAATACGCCAACGGCAGGCCGTCAGCCGACACCACGACCGTGTGCGCCACGCCTGGGACGTTGTTCACAAAGTCGGTGATCAGCCAATTGACCCCCCGAGCGGCCTGGCTCATTTCGCGCACGTGTCATCCTCCTTGGCGACCTTGATGAGCTCGCTCACCGGTCCTCCTTGTTTCCTTCAACGTCCCGCCGGAAGTCGGGATACGGCCGCCCGTCCCCGCTCTCGCCCTTGGCCGCCGCGCGGCCCTGCCGTACTCCCTGCTGGAAACTCGCCAGGCGGTTGCGCACCGCCTCCGGGGAGACGGTCGGTCGCAGGGCGGGGGTCTGGGGGGCGTTGGCCGAGTCGGACGCGGCCGTGCCCGGTACCAGGTTGGCCTTCGGCACCCGCTTGGGCAGCCCGGAGCCGGTGATCCCGCCGAGCGAGGGCTCGGCCGCCGCCTTGGCCGCCTGCCAGCCCGTGTCGGCGGGCGAGGACCAGCTGTTCGCGGACGCGGGCTGCTGGAGCTGGGCGGTCTCCTGGATCTCCTCGGGCTGTTCCTGGACGGGGGTGACCGGATCGGCCTTCTTGAACCAGTCGGACTCGACCGCGGCGAAGATCGGGAGGAATTCCTCCCTGGCCTCCTCCATCGGCGAGGCGTCGAGGATGGCGGGCAGGGGACCGGTGTTGTCCGCGGCTTCGAAGGCATGACCGCCCTCGAAGGAGACGGAGTCGCCGCCGGAGGGCCACCCTCCGGAGTCGCCGCCCCGGTTCGAGGAGCCGGACCAGGAGTCGGGACCGGCCTGGGAGCCGGGCCACGCCCCGGGGGCCGCGGGGGCCGCGGGCGGCGAGGCGGACCAGGAGTCCTGGGCACCCGCCTGGGAGCCGGGCCACGCCGCGGGAGCGGCCGGAGAACCGGACCACGCCTCGGGAGCCGCGGGCGGCGAGGCGGACCATGTGTCGGGGCCGGCCGACGCACCGGACCACGCCTCGGGGGCCGCGGGCGGCGAGGCGGACCAGGAGTCCTGGGCACCCGCCTGGGAGCCGGGCCACGCCGCAGGGTTGTCGCGTGTCGGAGCGCTCGGCCCGGTGGGCCACGCCCCGGTGGCTCCCGGCGGCACGGAACCCTGCCACGGCGTCGGGTCGGGCTGGGATGCCGCGGCCCAACCGCCGGCCGTGTCCTGGGGGTTGCCCGGACCGGTGCCGGGCGGCGGCACCTGACCGGGCCACGGGGTGTCGGCCGGCGCCTGGCCGAACTGGCCGCCTCCGAAGGAGGACTGTCCGGCGTCGAAGGAGTTGAACTGCTGGGCCGCCAGGTCGATGGAGGCGAAGGAGTTGCGGTGGGCCGCCTCGAAGGAGGCGAAGGACGGCGTCCTGGAGTCGAGACCGGTCGGGCTGGCCAGCACCGGCGGGCGGTCCATCGACATCATGGAACCGGGCCAGTCGCTGCTCGGCGAGGCCGCGGGGGCGCCCGGCCGGGCGCCGCTCACGGCCAGCAGGTTCTCGGGAAGCAGGACCATGGCGGTCAGACCGCCGCTGTCCTGCTGCCTGAGCTGGACGCGGATGCCGTGCCGCAGGGCCAGGCGGCCGACCACGAACAGGCCCATGCGGCGGGAGACCGAGACGTCGACCACCGGCGGGTTGGCCAGTCGCCAGTTCGCCTGGGCGAGTTCCTCGGCGGTCATGCCGATGCCGAGGTCGGTCACCGAGACCATCACGCCGCCGCCATCGATGCGGTTGCTGGAGACGACGACGCGGGTCTCCCGAGGGGAGAAGGCGATGGCGTTCTCCACGAGCTCCGCGATCAGGTGGACGACGTCGTTGACGGACGTGCCGACCACGGACACTCCGGCGGACAGCTGCAGCTGGACCCGCTCGTAGTTCTCGACCTCCGACAGCGAGGCGCGGACCACGTCGATCAGCGGAACCGGCTGGCTCCACCGGCGTGCGGGCTCCTGCCCGGCGAGGACCAGGAGGTTCTCGGAGTTGCGGCGCATGCGGGTGGCCAGGTGGTCCAGGCGGAACAGGTTGCCGAGCCGTTCCTCGTCCTGCTCGCCGTGCTCCAGGCTCTCGATGAGGGAGAGCTGGCGCTCGACCAGGGTCTGGCTGCGCCGGGAGAGGTTGACGAACATCGAGTTGACGTTGCTCCGCAGCCGGGCCTCCTGGCCCGCGAGGCGGATCGCCTCCCGGTGGACCTCGTCGAAGGCCCGGGCCACTTCACCGATCTCGTCGTCGGAGGCCACACCGATCGGAGCGACCTCCACCTCCGTGGCCTCCCCGCTCTCGCGCATGCTCTGCACGGTCTCGGGAAGACGCTGGCCGGCGATGGCCAGCGCCTCGGTACGGAGCCGGCGCAGCGGCCTGACCAGCGACTGCGCCATGATCACGGTCATGACCAGGACGAGGATGAGGATCGCGACCGTCACCGCGGCGGCGATCAGCGCGCTGCGCTGCTCCTCCTCCTGCAGCAGACGGCTCCGGTCGATGACGGCGACGGCGACCTTCTCCTCCACCGCGCGCATGCGGTCGACGATGTCGGAGGAGGCGTCGAACCAGGTCTGGTCACCGCGGCTGTTCCCGGAGACGTCGACCCTGGTCAGCACGGCGCCCTGGAGGGCGAGGACGATGGCGCGGGCGCGGAGCGCTCCGGCGCGGTCCACCTTCTGGCTGCTGACGGTGTCGTCGTAGAGCTGACGCTCGTTGACCGTGGCCTCGGCCCGGAAGGTGGCGAGCTCACTGTCGCGCTGCGCGCGAGCGGCCAGCATGGCGTTGAGGCCCTCGGTGCTGAACTCCTTGGTGGCGAGGGCGACGGCGAGGTTGGCCCGCTCCCTGGACGCCTGCTCCTTGGCCCGGCCCAGCGCGGCGAACGCGGCGGCGCCGCCGTTGAGGTTCGGGTCGGCGACACCCTGGACGATCTCGTCGTGCAGGGACAGCAGGTCGGCGATGGTCCGGGAGTACGCGGCGATCGTGGGGAGGGCCGGGAGCTGGGTCTCCAGCGCCGTCTTGCGGACGCTCTTGATCTCGTTGATCCGGGCGCGGATCTGCAGGAGCTCGGCCTGGCCGCGGTCTCCGAACGCCTCCGCGGCGCCGCCGTCGATGGCCTCGCCGATCCTCGCGCCCACCTCCTGGGCGACCTTGTCGACGATGCCGTCCTGCTTGGCCACGTTCGGCAGGCTGCCGCGGGGGCGGCCCAGGGCCACGTATCGGGCCGACAGGTCTCGTTCGAGCTGCAGTTCGTCGACCAGGCGGCTCAGGCTGGCGGTGAGCTCGGCGGCGGTGTGCACGCGTTCGTACGCGGCGGCGCTGTCGAGCGAGCTGTTGATGCGCAGACCGCCCAGTACGGCCGCGGCGATCGTGGGGATGGCGATGAGCGCGAGCAGTCGCGACCGCACACGCCAGTTCTTGAGCGCGAACTTGCTGCCGTTCTTCACGGCCTTCGCGGGTTGGCGGCCCTCGCCGTCCGGAGACTGGCCGCTCTGTTGCGGCACCCCTTGATCGTCGGATGCCAGGGCAGGCGCCAGCCCGGCTTCACGTTCGCTGGGGATTGACCCTGTCCTCACTGGCCTCCGCTGCCTCTCCTCGGATCGTCTGCTTGGCGGGATCGCGTCACGCAGTGATGTGGGAGTGACGCCGACGCATCCATGGGGTAGGGGTTATTGGAGCACAGCCGGATGAGATCGGCCAACAGAACATAGCTCGCTTTTTATCACTAAGCCACACATTTCACCCGTAATCGGGCAGCCACTCTCCGCTCCACACCCGCGGACCCACACCCAGGAACGATCTTCTCCTGGACGATGACCACCCCACCTATCACTCAGGGTGATTGTTACGTGTGAGACAAGATCACCATATACGACTGCTTTGGGGCTTGAGGGCGATAGGGGAGGTATTTGTATTTTGGTTGATCTACTCCGCTACTCTGATCCGCGGTCGGCATACCTCCCCCTTGATCACATGCCTCCCGGTACCTCCTCTTATGTCGCCCGCTCAGTCACACAGAGTTCCGGACGAGGCGATCAAACGCAGCTAAGGAGACCCCATGAGGTTCAGACTTGCGAGCCGGGCGGTCATCGCAGGCGTCGCGGCCGCACTGGCGCTGAGCGCCTGCGGCGGCTCGGACACATCGGCCGGTACCACCGCCGGGGCGGGCGGTCTGGAGAAGGCGCAGATCAAGATCGGTGCCCTGCCCATCCCCGACTCGGCTGCCCTCTACATCGCCAACAAGCGGGGCTTCTTCAAGGAGGAGGGCCTCACCGTCACCATCGAACCGGTGGCGGGTGGCGCCCAGGCGCAGCAGAGCCTCATCGGAGGGTCGCTGGACGCCACGCAGACGAACTACGTCTCCTCCTTCCTCGCCATCGCGGCCGGCCACAAGATGAAGATCATCGCCGACCTCTACCAGGCCGCCCCCAACACCTTCAACCTCATGGTGCCGAAGGACTCCTCGATCAAGTCGCCCGCCGACCTCAAGGGCAAGAAGATCGCGGTCAACAGCAAGAAGAACATCGGAACCCTGTCCGTGGGGTCGGTCCTGAAGACCCACGGCCTCACCGAGGCCGACGTGGAGTTCCTCGAGTTCCCCTTCCCTGAGATGTCCAACAAGCTCAAGGAGGGCCTCGTCGACGCCGCCTGGATGACAGAGCCGCACCTCACCGCGGCACAGAAGAACGTCGGCGCCCAGAAGCTCGCCGACACCATGGTCGACTCCACGGCGGACTTCCCCATCGCCGGTGTCGTCGTCATGGAGGACTTCGCGTCGAAGAACCCCAAGACCGTCGCCGCCTTCCAGCGCGCGCTGGCCAAGGCCCAGAACATCGCCGCCTCCGACCGCAAGGCGGTCGAGGAGATCCTGCCGACCTTCACCAAGATCGACGCGGCCACCGCCGCCGTCATCACTCTCGGTAACTACCCCACCAGCCTCAACGAGACCCGTCTGCAGCGGGTGGCCGACCTGATGGAAGAGGCCGGTTACCTGACCAGCCCGATCGACGCCAAGAGCCTGCTTCCCGCCGGAAGCCAGGGGTGACCGGACGCGACCTGCTCGGCAACAGACTGCTCTGCGGCGCCGTGGGCGTCGCAGGGCTGTTCTGCCTTCTGGAGGCATCCGGCAGGACCGGGTTCATCGACCCGGATGCGTTCCCGCTGCCCTCCACCGTACTCAGCCGAGCAGTACTGATGACGAACGACGGCGAGTTCGTCGCCGACATCGCCTCGACCATGGTCGTCTGGGCCGTCGGGCTGCTGATCGCCACCGTGGTCGGCGTCTGCGCGGGCTTCCTTCTCGGCACCGTTCCCTTCATGGAGCGCTCCTTCCGGCCGATCATGGAGTTCCTCCGGCCCGTCCCGTCGGTCGCGCTGATCCCGCTGGCGCTCAGCCTTTTCTCTGACAAGTTCGACATGAAGGTCACGGTGATCGTCTATGCGGCGACGTGGCCGATCCTCATCAACACCATGTACGGCCTGAAGGACGTGGACCCGCTCGCCAAGGAGACGCTGCGCAGCTTCGGCTTCGGCCGGTCGGCCGTGCTGTGGCGGGTGTCGCTGCCGAGCACCGCCCCGTTCATCGCCACCGGGGTGCGGCTGGCCTCCGCGATCGCGCTGATCGTGGGGATCAGCGCTGAGCTGCTGGGCGGTGGCCTGGACGGCATCGGCAGCTACGTCCTGCAGAGCAGCACCGGCCTGAACGCGATGGAGTACATCGTCGCCGCCGCCCTGTGGGCGGGGGTCATCGGCCTGGTCACCAACGGCCTGTTCGTGCTGGCCGAACGACGGGCCTTCCGCTGGCACACCGCCCGCACGGAGGTGGTATGATGGGCGTGGTGCCGCGTGTCCTGCGTGCCGTCGGCAGTCTGTGGCTGGTGGCGGTGGTCCTGGTGCTGTGGGAGTTGGTCGCCCGCAACGCGGAACTGCTGGCGTTCCCCCCGCCGACGGAGATCGTCGAAAGCATGAAGCGGCTGTGGCTGACCGAGCCCGCCGCGCGGCTCTGGCTCAACGACGCGGCGCTGAGCAACTTCTCCGCCAGCGTCAGCCGGCTGCTGATCGGCTGGGTGCTGGCCGGGGTGGTCGGAGTCGTGGTGGGGGTCGCGCTGGGCCGTTCCCCGCTGCTGTTCCGCTTCGTCGACCCGCTCGTCCAGTTCGCCCGTGCCATCCCCCCGCCCATGCTGCTGGCGTTCTTCATGGCCCTGTTCGGCATCGGTCCCCGGATGCAGATCAGCCTGATCGTGTTCGGCATCATCTGGCCCATCCTGATCAACGCCTGCGAGGGCGCCCGTCAGGTCGACCGCCAGCACCTGGACACCGCCCGGGTCTTCGGACTGTCGGGCCGGGAGCGGCTGTTCCGCATCATCCTGCCCTCGGCCATGCCGAAGATCTTCGCCGGGCTCCGGGTCAGCCTGTCGCTGGCGTTGATCCTGATGGTGATCTCCGAGCTGGTGGGCAGCACCGACGGGATCGGCTTCCAGCTCCTGGACGCCCAGAGGAGCTTCGACATGACCGGGGTGTGGGCGGGCATCGTGCTGCTCGGCGTCCTGGGATACGTGCTCAACTCGGGCTTCCTTGCGGTCGAACGACGTGTCCTGTCGTGGCACCGCTCCGCCAAGCAGACGACCTGAGGACCTGCTGTGCTCGAAATTTCGAACCTTACCCATACCTACGGCAGCGGCCCGAGCGCCCACCACGCGCTGGGCGGCATCGACCTGAAGGTCGCCGAGGGTGAGCTGGTGTGCATCGTCGGTCCCTCGGGCTGCGGCAAGTCCACCCTGTTGCGCTCCATCGCGGGGCTGCTGCGGCCCAGCGGCGGGGAGGTGCTGCTCAACGGCGTCCGCATCGAGCAGACGCCGGACAACCTGGCCGTGGTCTTCCAGGACTACAGCCGGTCCCTGTTCCCGTGGATGTCGGTGGCCGACAACGTCGCGCTGCCGCTGCGCCGCAAGGGGATGGACAAGAAGCAGCGCAGGGAGGCCGCCGTGGAGGCGCTCTCCGAGGTCGGCCTGGAGAAGGCCGCGGGCAAGTTCCCCTGGCAGCTGTCCGGGGGCATGCAGCAGCGGGTGTCCATCGCCCGCGCGCTGGCCTACCGACCGGCCCTGATGCTGATGGACGAGCCCTTCGGCTCGGTCGACGCCCAGACCCGCGAGGATCTGGAGGACCTGACCCTGCGGGTCCGCAGCATGCACAACATGACCATCCTGCTCATCACCCACGACATCGACGAGAGCGTCTACGTCGGTGACCGCGTCGTGGTCCTGTCCAAGTCCCCCGCCGGGATCGTGGGTGACCTGCGCGTGGACCTCCCCGGGCCGCGCGACCAGATCACCACCAGGGAGCATCCCGACTTCGTGCACCTGCGCGGCGAGGTCGGCCGCCTGGTACGCGGCGTTCCGGGGCCGCCGGACTCCGCGGCCGGAGGCGCGGCGCCGCGCTCCGCGCCGGAGACCGCCACCCCCGGCGCGGACACCACCGGGCCGGACACGGACGTCCCCACGCCGGACGCGGACACCACCGGGCCCGGCACGGACGACACGGACACCACCACGTCTGACGCGGACGGCACGGACACCACCACGTCTGACGCGGACACCCCCGCCTCCGGCGCGGACACCACCGGGCCGGACGGCGAGGCTCCCGAACCCGGAGCCGGCGACCCGGAACCGGAGACGGACACCATCGAGCCCGGCGCGGACACCCCGAAGCCAGGCGCGGACAAGGACCGGGGTGTGCCGGGCGACACCGGTCCGGCCCCCCGGCCGGAGAGGATTCACATGAGCGACCCCCAGGCGCCGATCTGGGATGCGATCGGTGGGATCTCACGCTTCGCCGCCCTGGCCACCATGGCCGAGCTCGGCTGCGCCGACGAGCTGCGAGACGGCCCGTTGAGCGTCGATGAGCTGGCCCTGCGGTGCGGTGCGAACCCGTCCTCACTCGCCAGGGTGTTCCGCCAGCTCGCCGCGATGGGCGTCGTCACCACGACGACGCCCGGCGTGTACGAGCTGACCGAGGCGGGTGCCGCGCTCCGCAGTGACGTCCCCGGCTCGCTGCGGCCCGCCGTGCGGATGATCACAGAGGACGGCTTCTGGTACGGCATGGGCAAGGTCCCGCAGACCGTGCGTACCGGCACCTCGGCCTTCGTCGAGCGGTTCGGCCCCCTGTACGGCTACCTCAAGGGCAGGCCCGAGGCCGGTGCGCTGTTCGACGACTACATGACGGCCAGGGCACAGCCGTTCGCCACCGCCGTGGCGTCGCGCTACGACTTCTCCGGGGTGGGGACCGTGGTGGACGTGGCCGGCGGCAAGGGCCACATCCTCGCGTCCGTCCTGAAGTCCAACCCAGAGGTCGGCGGGGTGCTTTTCGACCAGGAACAGGTGGTCGGCGGGGCGAAGGAGTTCTTCGCCGAGGCCGGGCTTGAAGATCGTTGCAAATTCGTCGCCGGTGACTTCTTCGCCTCGGTTCCCGCCGGCGGAGACGTCTACCTGCTCGGCAGCGTGCTCCACAACTGGTCCGACGACGACTGCGTGCGAATCCTGGGCAACGTCCGGGAAGCCGTCGCCGACGACGGCCGGGTGCTGCTGATCGAGGCCGTCGTACCGGACGAGGACGTCCCGCACATCAGCAAGGACGTCGACATGCGCATGCTCGCCCTCTTCGGGGAGGGCATGGAGCGCAGCGGCTCGCAGTACGCCGAACTGCTGGACAAGGCCGGTTTCCGGCTCAACCGGCAGCTGGAACTGCCGGGAGGCTTCTCCATCGTGGAGGCCCTGCCGCTCTGAACGGCACGCCGACACCGCGCGGGCCCGTGAACGGGTCCGCGCACCCCGGGACCCACCCGTACGGGTTCCGGCACCGAGACGGCCGGTGACGTGCGACATCACGTCACCGGCCGTCTCCGTTCCACACGGTCACGCCGGGAGGGGCCCGCACGGCCACGCGGCGGGCGTTCGCACGTCGTGTCGTGGAGGTCCGCACGGTCGTTTCGGGGGAAGCGGTCCCGCGCGTCCACTGTGGACCCGTTCAGTGAGGGGACGGAAGTGACGCCGGTCGTGAGGTCTCCGGTCGTTTTCCGCCGGGCGTCCCGGACGCCGGACCGCCCCATCGGGGTTTTCCCGTGAATTCCCGTGATCGGTCCGCCCCGGTTCCGGGCACGGCGTCTTTCCGGCCCCCGTCCGCCCGTCTTTTTCGGCCCGCTTCCATTCTCCGAATAATCGGGCCGAATTAACGATCTCCCGTGGACCCGCCATTCACGAATCACCCGGGCGGATTGGTGATTCACGGAGCGGACGCACCGGACCGCGTCTCGCGATGATCTCTCGGTGCGGGGAACACCGGAACGGCCTCGTGGGGAAACCTCCATCCCACCGGGCGGGGGACGCCGGGAACATCGGACCGGGGCAGGACGGACGCGGTGGAGGCCCGCCGGACCCCACCCTCCGGACGAAAACTACAAGAGCCGCGAAGTTCACATGAGGCCATGAGAGGTCGCCTGAGCCACGGAGAGGGGCGAATGGGGCTTGAGGGGCACCTGGGGCGGGAGAGGGCACCTGAGGCCGCACAGAGGGCGTCTGAGCCATGGAGACACGCACGCGTAGCAGGGTCCATGGGAACGTACGGGATGTACGGGGAGTCATGGGAACATGCGGGACGCGCGGCACACAGAGCGTGTGGAGCGCACGGGCGGCCGGGAGTTCGGGAGGTCGGCCGAGCGGTCAGGGCGATGTCCGGGCGGCGGGGAAGGCGGGCGAAAAAGGCCGCGGGAGGGGGCCGAACGGCTGCGGATCGGCCGCCGAGATTCCTCAGACGGCCGCAGACCCGGGTCCCACCCGTTCGGGGGCGGGACCCGGGCCCGGACGTCAGACCCTGAGGGTGAGCACGTGCTCAACCAAAGTGATCAAGGTTGACTTCACGGCGTCGCGGGACCGTGCGTCGGTCCGGACGACGGGGACGTGCGGGGAGATCGTCAGAGCTTCCCGCACCTCCTCCTCACCGTGGATGTGCGTGCCGCCGAAACCGTTCAGAGCCACGACGAACGGCAGGCCCGCCTCTTCGAAGTAGTCGATCGCCGGGAAGCTGTCGGCCAGCCTCCGCGTGTCGACGAGCACGATCGCACCGATCGCACCCTTCACGAGGTCGTCCCACATGAACCAGAACCGGTGCTGACCCGGCGTACCGAACAGGTACAGGATCAGATCGCGGTCCAGCGAGACCCGGCCGAAGTCCATGGCGACCGTGGTGGTCCGCTTGGTCGGAATGTGCGACAGGTCGTCGACCTCCGCACTCGCCTCCGTCATCACGGCTTCCGTGGTCAGCGGCATGATTTCGGAGACCGCACCAACGAAGGTCGTCTTGCCGACACCGAATCCGCCGGCAACGACGATCTTCGTCGACGTCATTCCGGCGTCAGAGCCTGCGAAGCCCACTGAGCACCCTTTCAAGCAAGTTGAGGTCCGGCTTACCAGCATCCAGCGACGGCTGGTGGATCTGCACCAGGCCCTCGGCTGCCATGTCCGCTATCAGTACCCGGGTCACGCCTAGCGGCATGCGCAACAGAGCGGCGAGCTCGGCGACCGAGCGCACCTGCCGGGACAGCGTGATTATCGCCTGATATTCGGTGGAGAGCGTGGATAGGTCCACGCTCGCGAACGTCGCCGAGGAAACCAGCGCCTCGAGTGCGAGCTGCATGCGGGGGGCGGTCCTTCCCCCGGTCACAGCGTACGGGCGAATCAGACGGTTTCGCCCGCTCTTGGCCTGAGACGGGCGGGGGGGTTCTTCCCCCGAGCCACGCCAACCTGGTGCGTCCATATCACCCCCCTATCGCTGGGCCGACTGCAGTTCGGCGCGGAGCGCAGGCGTCAGCGCCTGGCCGGCGCGCTCAGTGAGCAGCGTCATCTGGTAGGCCACAAGGCCCATGTCGCAGTCCGGCGAGGCCAGTACGGCCAGCGCGGACCCGTCGCTGATCGACATGGTCAGCAGGAGTCCCCGCTGCATCTCGATCACGGTCTGAGCCACCGGTCCGCCCTCGAACACCCGGGACGCACCTTGGGTCAGGCTGATCAGGCCGGCCGTGATCGCGGCGAGCTGGTCGGCCCGGTCCTTGGGAAAGCCCTGGGAGTAGGCCAGCGGGAGGCCGTCCGCGGAGACGATCACCGCGTGTGCCACCCCGGGCATCTCCTTGACGAACTCGGTGATCAGCCAGTTGAAGCCGCGAGCGGCCTGACTGAGTTGGTTGTTCACTGCTGGTTCTCTCCCTCGGCGGCCTTGGCGCGCTCGCTCATCTCAGCGCGTCCCTGCCGCACGCCTTGCTGGAAACTGGACAGGCGGCTGCGTACCCGCTCCGCCGACACGGGCGGAACCGGAGCGGCGGGCGCGGCCGGCGCGGACGAGGCGGACCCGGGGACGAGGTTCGCCTTGGGGACCCGCTTGGGGAGCCCTGCCCCGGTCACGCCGCCGTCCGCGGGCTTCTTGGCGGCCTCCGCGGCGGCCCAGCCCTGGTCGGCCGGGGTGCTCCACGCCTGCCTGTTCACCGACGCGGGCCTGCGGGTGGGAAGGGGCGGCCGGGACTGCTGCTCCGGGGACGCGTGTCCCGGGAAGCCCTGCCCGTGCGCGGGTCCCTGCGGGGGCCCCTGGAAGGGCTGCTGCGGGGGCTGCGGTGAGAGCTGAGGGACGTTCTGCGTCTCCAACCCCTGCGGCCCTCTCTTGACACGCTGCTCCATCGGCCGCTGCAGAGTCTCGCGCCGAGGCAGGGCTTCACGCCGAGGCAGGGGCTCCCGCCGGGGCAGGGGCTCGGCGGCGGACTCCGTACCGGACTCCGCGGTGGACGCGGCGGAGTCCGTCTCGGAGTCGGGCATGCTCTTGCGGAACCAGTCGGACTCCACCGCATCGAAGATCGGCAGGAACTCCCCATCCCCGGACTCCGGGCCCGCGGGCGGCACCTCGACCACCGGGAGGGCCTGGGTGTTGTCCGTGACCTCCGGCTGCGGTGCCCACGGATCGTTCGGGGACGCCTCCGGCCAGGCCGGCGGGAAGGAGGGCGCCGGGTTCGACGTCAGGGACGAGGACCATGTGTCCTCCGCCGCGGAGGCGGACACCACCGGCTCCGACCAGATGTCCGGCCCTTGATCGGTCCCGGAGGAGGCGGGCGCCGACGTCCGAGGCGACGCGGGCGGTGCCTGGGGCGGCGTCTGCGGCGGCCTCGGAGCCAGGCCGTTCGGGGACAGGCCGTTGGGGGACGGACTGCCGGGGGCCAGGCCGTTCGGAGACAGGCCATTGGGGGACAGGCCATTGGGGGACAGGCCGTTGGGGGACAGGCCGTTGGGGGCCTGCGGCCGGGGGCCCTGTCCGGTGCCTCCGCCGAACGAGTCGGTGCTCTTCATCGCGCCGAACGGGTCCTGAGCCGGGATGGAACCGAACGGGGCCTGAGCCGGCACGGAGCCGAACGGGTCCATCGAGCCGAAGGAGGTGTTCTGGCCCGCCATCGCCAGCTCGGGCATCGACGTGGGCTGGGCCACGATCTGGTTCGGCAGGAGCACGACGGCGCTCAGGCCGCCGACCTCCGGACGCCGGAGCTGCACCCTGATGCCGTGCCGCATGGCCAGACGGCCGACCACGAACAGACCCATCCGGCGGGAGACCGACAGGTCCACCGCGGGAGGTTCGGCCAGGCGTCGGTTGGCCTCGGCGAGCTCCTCGTCGCTCATGCCGATGCCCGAGTCGGTGACCGCCAGGATGACGGCGCCCATCTCGTTGCCGTTGCTGGTCACCGTGATCTTGGTGTCCTGCGGCGAGAAGAAGATCGCGTTCTCGACGAGCTCCGCGACCAGGTGGACGATGTCGTTGACGGCCTGGCCGATGATCGAGATGCCGGACTCGACGCGGAGGGACACCCGCTCGTAGTTCTCGACCTCCGACAGCGAGGCGCGGACGACGTCGCTGAGCGGGACCGGCTCGCTCCACCGGCGGCTCTGCTCCTGGCCGGCGAGGACCAGGAGGTTCTCGGAGTTGCGGCGCATACGGGTGGCCAGGTGGTCGAGCTTGAAGAGGCTGGCCAGCCGGCCCTCGTCCTCCTCGCCCTGCTCCAGGTCGTCGATGAGGTCGATCTGCCGCTCCACGAGCGACTGGGTGCGCCGGGAGAGGTTGACGAACATCGCGTTGACGTTGTTCCGCAGCCGGGCCTCGTCGCCCGCCAGCCGGATGGCCTCGCGGTGGACCTCGTCGAAGGCTCGGGCCACTTCCCCGATCTCGTCGCGGGAAGCCACTCCGATGGAGGGCACCTCGACGTTCGGAGCCAGGTCCCCGGACTCGCGCAGCGCGCGCACCGTCTCGGGGAGCCGGGTGTCGGCCACCTCGAGCGCCTCGCTGCGCAGCTTGCGCAGCGGCCGGACCAGGGTCCCCGCCACCCAGAGAGTGATGAGCAGGATCAGGACGAGCAGGACGATGATCGTCGCACCCGAGATGATGGCGCTGCGCTGCTCGCTGCTCTCCAGTTCCTGGCTGCGGGCCACGACGGCGGACGCCAGGCTGCGCTCTTCGGTGCGCATCCCGCTGACGATCGCCGAGGAGGCGGTGTACCAGGTGTCGGCGGTCTGCACCCAACTGCGGCCGATCGGCTGCAGCGGCTTGTTCTCGCGCATGCGCGACATGGCGAGGCTTCGGATGGAGTCGGCCTGGGCGACCTGCTGCCCGCTGACCAGTTCGTCGAACCGCTTGATGTCGCCGGCGGACGCGGTGGCCCGGAAGGCGTTCACCTCGCTCTGCTGGCTCCGGTAGGCGCCGAGGAGGTCAGCCGTGTCGTCGAAGTCGAACTTGCGGTCGAGGAAGCTGACGAGGAGGGTGCCCCGCTGCCTGGCGACCTGCTCCTTGGCCCGGCTCAGCGCGCCCAGGGCGAGCGCGTCACCGATGAGACGTTCGTCACCACCGCTTCGACCGAGGTCGTCGTGGAGCGTGAGGAAGTCGTTGATCATCCGCGAGTACATGCTGAGCGCCGCACGCGGCAACACACCGCCGCGTGCGTCCATCGGCTTGCGCAGACCGGGCAGGCCCTCCAGCCAGCGGCGGACCTGGGCGACCTCGGCCTCGACCCGGGCGCCCTGCGACGGCTCAAGGGCGTCGATCGCCTTCAGGACCTGGCCACCGATGCGGTCGACGACCGCTCGCTGGTCTCTGACCCTGGCCACTCGGTTGCGGTTGCCGAAGGCGATGTTCCAGGCGGTGAGGTCACGCTCCTCCCCCATCTCGTGGGCGAGGGTGCCGAGGGAATCGACCAGCGAGGCGACCTGGCTCATCCGGCGGTACTCGCTGGCGGTGGCGAGCGCGGAGGTCAACTGGAGGCCGGTGAGCAGAACGGCTGCCGCGGTGGGGAGCAGGATCAGCGCGACCAGACGGGGACGCACACGCCAGTTCGCCGGCAGGAGTCGGCTGCCCACCCCTGACGCGCGGTGGCTCCGGCGGTCTTGTGTCATCACTGGCCTACGTAACCCCTCGCCGGATTTGGAAGCGGCGAAAGCAATTTGAGCACATCCTTTATGTCACTTCGAATGGAGTAGATACCGATATATCCGTACAAAACGGACATTTGACATCAAAGTTTTCAGGCTGGCCGGAAGGAATCCCTCACCTCCGGAACCTGGTGCTTGATCATCAGGTGACGGGTCACAGAGTATTCCTGCACCGCCTCCTGACTCATGTCTTTGCCGAAGCCGCTTCCCTTCACCCCGCCGTGCGGAGCCTCCGAGGCGATGGGCAGGTGGTCGTTCACCCAGGTCACGCCCACGTCCAGCCGGTGCGAGACGCGCAGCGCCCTGGCCACGTCGTTCGACCAGACCGAGGAGGCCAGACCGTAGGGGGTGTCGTTGGCCAGCCGGACCGCCTCGTCCTCTCCGTCGAACGGCAGAGCCACGAGCACCGGGCCGAAAAGCTCACCCTGGACGATCTCGCTGTCCTGGCGGGCGTCACCGATCAGTGTAGGCGGGTAGTAGAACCCCGGGCCGTCGAGGGGAGCGCCGCCGCAGAGCACCGAGGCCCCGGACCGCTCGACGAAGCCGTGCACGCGGTCGCGGTGCGCGGCGGAGATCAGCGGGCCGATGTCGGTGGACGGGTCCCACGGGTCACCGACCCTGATCTGCGCCAACGTCTCACGGAGCGCCTCCGTCGCCTCGCCGTACACCTCACGGGAGATGTAGACGCGCGTCGCGGCCGTGCAGTCCTGGCCGGTGTTGTAGGTGGCGCCCATGGCGACGCCCCTGGCCATCTCGGCCAGGTTCGCGTCGCCGAAGACCAGCGCCGGGGCCTTGCCGCCGAGTTCGAGGTGGACCCGCTTCAACGAGCCCGCCGCCCCCCGCATGACCGCGCGGCCGGTCGCGGTGGAACCGGTGACGCTCACCATGTCGACGCCCGGGTCGGTGACCAGGGCCTCGCCCACCTCCGCGTCGCCCAGGACGACCTGGAGCAGGCCGTCCGGCGCGCCCGCGCGGGCGAACAGCTCGGCCAGCCGGAGCGTGGTGCCCGGCGTCTGCGGCGCGGGCTTGATGACCACCGCGTTCCCCGCGGCCAGCGCGGGACCGATCTTCCACACCGCCATGACGAGGGGGAAGTTCCACGGCGCGATCGAGCCGACGACGCCGACCGGACGGCGGACCAGCACCGAGGTGTAGCCGGAGCTGAGCACCCCGGCCCCGGTGCCGTCCAGCGAGCGGGCCGCACCGGCGAAGAACCGGAGATTGTCGGCCGCGAACGGCAACTCGCCGTCGCGGAACACCGCCGCGGGCTTGCCGGTCTCGGCGACCTCCAGCCGGGTCAGCTCCTCGGCGTCGGCCTCGACGAGGTCCGCGAAGCGCAACAGCACCCTGGCCCGCTCGGCCGGGGTGGCCGCGCTCCACTCCGCGAAGGCCGCGCGAGCCCGCCGCACGGCAGCCGACACCTCCGCCACGGGGGTGTCCGCCACCTCCGTCAGGAGCTCTCCGGTTGCCGGATTGATCAACTTACCCATGGAACTTTCCTCATCGTGGTGGTGCGGGGAACCGTCAGGCGCCGGCCTGCTCGATCAGGTCGGCGGCCTTGCGCAGGCCGTCCCGCCTGCGGATCTCCTCGCCGGCGGCGGCCAGGCGCGCGCGGAGCTCGGTGTCACCGAGCAGCCGCTCCAGCGCGCCGGTCAACTCCTCGTCGGTGAAGGCGTAGGTGGCCAGGCGCACACCGTAGCCCAGCTCGTGGACTCGCTGGGCGTTGTCGTACTGGTCCCAGAACAGCGGCAGCAGGATCATCGGCTTGCCGAAGTGCAGCGCCTCGGTGGTGGTGTTGTTGCCGCCGTGCGTGATGACCAGGTCGACCATCGGGATGATCTTGGTCTGCGGCACGAACTCGGCGCCCCACATGTTGTGGGCGAGCTTGATCTCCTCATGGAGCGGGCCCTTGGACACGATGAAGCGGTACGGCGTGGTGGCCAGCACGTCGATGACGCGCTGCATCAGGTCGACGTCGGCCGAACCGAGCGAGCCGAGCGAGAAGTAGACCAGCGGGCCGTCCTGCTCCGCCAGCGAGGCGGGGAGCTCGAAGGCGTCGTCGGTCTCGCGCACCGAGGAGTCGAGGCGGTGCCAGGTGCCGTCCAGCGGCCGGGCGTCGACGTAGTCGAGGATCTCCGGGTAGACGTAGAGGTTGAGGTCGCCCTGGTGGATGAAGTCCAGTTCGGGCAGGGCCGGGGCGCCCTGGGCGACGACCCACTCGTTGAAGGCGGTCCACATCTCGCGGTGGGTGCGGTCGTACTCGGCGCGGAAGGCCTCCCACTCCGAGCGGTCGTCGGCGGGCAGCCCGGAGAACACCGGGGCCACGCCCTCGCCGCGCACCTCCAGCGGGTTGCAGGAGACGATGCGGACGAACGGCTTGCCGGCCGTCAGCAGCGCCGGGAAGGTGATCACGTTGTCCTCGACGATCACGTCGGGCCGGACGCGCTCGATGATCGACCTCAGCTGGGGCTCGCAGTACTTCACGCCATCGATAAGCGACTCCCAGATCGGCTTGGTGACCGTCTCCAGTTGCTCAAGAGTGGATTTGCGGTATTCCGGGGCGGTGTCCCGGATGAAGTCCTTCCAGAACTGACCGGCGTCCTGCTCCTCCTCGGTCGGAGGTGCCAGATCGACCAGGTCCTCCTCGAATCCGAGGGCCGTCAATTTCCCCTTCCAGGAGGCCTCGGCCGCGAAGACGACACGGTGACCGCGCTTACGGAGAATGTCACCGATGCCGATGCAGTTGTTCGTCGGCCCGTAGGCACTCTCCGGCATGAACAGGATCGTGAGAGACATCGCGCCTCCATGCGCCGTGGGTTTTGTGCTTTTGAAGAATGGTTCAAATCATGGCTAGCAAAAATGCCGGGAAACGGTCACTATGGACCCCGGCACAGAGTGTGGTTTTCAACGAGCGGGGGATCATGACGCGCAAGGGACGGGCGGATCGACGCCTGGATCTCATCGCGGCCGCACATCGGGCGATCATCCGGCACGGCACCGAGGGCGTGCACCTCAACCACGTCGCCGAAGAGGCGGGCCTCACCTCCGGAGCCGTGCTGTACCACTACCCCAGGCTCAGCGAGCTGCTGGTGGACGCCCATCACTCCGGGCTGGAGCGCTTCTACGAGCAACGCCTCAAGCGGATCAGCGGCATGCGCGACCCGGCCGAGAAGCTGATCGTGACCGTCCGCTCGGGGCTGCCGCACGGGCCGGACGACCCGGACGTGCGGCTGCTCAACGAGCTGGGCGGAGCCGCGCACCGCAACAGGATGTACGCGCTGCTGCTCACCACCCTCTACGACCGTCAGGTCTCGCTCTACCAGAGCATCCTGGACACCGGGGCGGCGCTGGGGACCTTCACGTTGTCCGACGACTCTCTCGTCATCGCCCGTAACCTGGTCGCCCTGGAGGACGCCTACGGTTACCGCATCACGGCGCGCCACCCGGTGATCGGTCCGGCGGAGGCGGCGGAGCTCATCCTGGAGTACGCCCGGACCGCCACGGACCACCCGCTCAAGACATCTCATTGAGGGATCAGCACCCCGTCCGGTTCGGCCCAGCTCAGGGCCACCGAGGACCCCGCCCTGACCTTGGTGGCCCCCTGGGTGGCGACCAGGACCGGCACCGGGTGCCCCTCCACCCGTACCGAGACGTGCGAGATCCCGCCGTAGAAGCTGACGTCCACGGCCTCGCCGCGCAGCACGCCGCCGTCGACCACCTTGAGCTGCTCGGCCTCGTCGGTGACCTCGGTCGCCTCGATCAGCCTGATCCGCTCCGGCCGTACGGCGAGCAGCGCGGGCGTCCCCGCGGGCAGGTCCGGCGCGCCGGGCAGCACGCCCAGCCCATCGGCGGCCAGGCCGCCCGCGGCCACCTGGCCCTCGAAGAGGTTGTTGGCCCCGACGAAGTCGGCGACGAACCGGGTGGCCGGGCGCTCGTACAGTTCCACCGGCGCGTCCACCTGCTCGACCCGGCCCGCGCTGAAGACCGCGATCCGGTCGGCCAGCGACATGGCCTCCTCCTGGTCGTGGGTGACCACGACGAACGTGATGCCGACCTCGTTCTGCAGGCGCTTGAGCTCCAGCTGCATCTCCGCGCGGACCTTCTTGTCGAGCGCGGAGAGCGGCTCGTCCAGCAGCAGCAGGCGGGGCCGCTTGACGATCGCGCGAGCCAGGGCGACCCGCTGCCGCTGACCACCGGAGAGCTGGTGCGGCCTGCGTCCGGCCATCGCGCTCAGGCCGACCTTCTCCAGGACCTCCTCCACCCGCCGGCGGACCTCGGAGCGGGACACCTTCTCCCGCTCCAGGCCGTAGGCGATGTTCTTGGCCACGGTCATGTGGGGGAAGAGCGCGTACGACTGGAACATCAGGTTGATCGGGCGGCGGTGCGCCGGCTGGCTGAGCAGGTTCTCGCCGTCGAGCGTGACGGAGCCCTCGTCGGGGAACTCGAAGCCGGCCAGGATCCGCAACAGCGTCGTCTTGCCGCATCCGCTGGGGCCGAGCAGCGCGAAGAACTCGCCCTGCCGGATCTCCAGGGAGACCTCCGACAGCGCCGTGACGTCACCGAACCGGCGGCTGACACCGTTGATCTTCAGCATTAGGACAGCGACTCCGTCAGTCGGGTCATCCGCTGGGTCACGATCACCGCGGTGAAGCTCACCGCCAGCAGGACGGTGGCGAGCGCGTTCACCTCCGGAGTGATCCCGAAACGGACCATTGAGTAGATGACGATGGGCAGGGTCGGGGTGGTCGGCGCCGAGGTGAAGAACGCGATGACGAACTCGTCGATCGACAGGGTGAACGCCAGCAGCGCGCCCGCCAGGATCCCCGGGGCCAGCTGCGGCAGCGTGATGCGCAGGAACGTGGTCAGCGGCGGCGCACCCAGGTCCCTGGACGCCTCCTCCAGGGAGGTGTCGGCGTGGGTGAGCCGGGTGCGCACCACCGCGGTCACGAACGCCATGCCGAACACCGTGTGGGCCAGCAGCACCGAGTGCAGGCCGAGGGTCATCTTGACCGCCGCGTAGAACACCAGCAGGCCGATGCCGAGCACCAGGTCCGGCAGGATCGCGGGCAGCACGCTGAGCGCGTCCAGCAACCGCGACCTGGTGTGGCGGGCCAGGCCCACCGCCAGCAGGGTGCCCAGCACCGTGGCGAGCGCGGTGGAGCCCACGGCCACGATCAGCGTGTTGACCAGGCCCTCGCGGATGTTCGCGTTCCGGACGAGCCTGCCGTACCAGTCGAGGCTGAATCCCTCGAAGACGTAAGGCGAATCGCCGGAGTTGAACGACATCACGATGAGCACGATGATCGGCGTGTAGAGGAAGACGTACGACGCCCAGAAGGGGACGTACAGCAGGCGGGGTCTACGCACGTCGGGAACTCCATGCCTGTGCCAGCAGCAGAACGATCAGCACGACGAGCAACGCCAGCGTGAGGGTGGCTCCGAACGGCCAGTCGCGCGCCTTGAGGAACTGGTCCCTGATCACGTTGCCGACCATGGTGGAGCGGCCGCCGCCGAGCAGCTCGGGGATGATGAAGTTGCCGAAGCTCGGCACGAAGACGAACAGGGAGCCGGTGAGCACACCCGGCAGGGTCAGCGGCAACGTCACCGAGAAGAACGTGCGGACCGGGCCCGCGCCGAGGTTCGCCGAGGCCTCGCGCAACTGCGGGTCGAGTTTCTCGATCGCCGCGTACAACGGCAGGATCATCAGCGGCAGGTACGAGTAGACCAGGCCGGTGACGACCGTGCCCTGGTTGTAGAGCAGCTCCAGCGGCTTGTCGATCAGCCCGAGGTCCAGCAGGGCCGAGTTGACCAGTCCGGGACCGCTGAGCAGGACGACCCAGGCGTAGATGCGGACCAGGAAGTTGGTCCAGAAGGGCATGACGATCACGACCAGGGCGATCGTCTTCCACTTCTTCGGAAGCTGGGCGATCAGGTAGGCCGTCGGGTAACCCACCAGGAGGGCGATCAGGGTGGCGATCGCGGCCAGCTTGAGCGAGCCGAGGACGACGTCGCGGTAGAGCGAGTCGTCAAGCCGGGCGAAGTTCTCCCACGTGAACTCGTAGACGATCCCGCCGAACCGGCCCCGGCGGAACACCGTGTAGCTGACGATCAGGCCCAGCGGCACCACGACGAAGGCGACCAGATAGAGCAGGCCCGGCCCGAGGAAGAGGAGTCTTCCCAGGGCATGCGACCGGCGCGCCCGCGAGGTCGCGGACGCGCCGGTAGCGGTGGTGGAGCTTTTCACTGCTGGGCCGCGACCTCGGTCGCCAGCCGGGTGAACTTGACCGAGTCTTCCCCGAGGTCGACGATCGACTCACCCTTGAGCAGGTCGGACGGGCTCATCTGCAGCGGGGCGTTGGCGGCCTTCAGCTTGGCGTCCATGGCGTCCATGGCGGCCTTGTTCGGGACCTTGTAGAGGATGTTCTCCGCGGCCCAGCGGTGGATCTCCGGGTCGAGGATGTAGTTGATGAAGGCGTGCGCCGCCTCCTTGTTCTTGGAGGACTTCAGCACGACCATGGTGTCCACCCACAGGTCGCTGCCCTCCTTGGGCACGACGAACTTGATGTTCTTCTCGGAGGTGGGGCACCAGCCGTCCCAGGCCTCCACCATCACGGCCTCGCCGCTCTTGAGCTTGTCGCCGAAGGTGGTGTCGTCGTAGCCGAGCAGGTTCGGCTTGGCCGCCAGCAGCTTCTCCTTGACCTTGGCCAGGTCGTCGTCGCTCCTGGTGTTGACCGACATGCCGAGCGCCTTGATGGCGGGCAGGGCCAGCCAGCGCTCGGTGGTCATCATGGTGACCTTCTTGACCGCGTCGGCCGGCGGGCTCAGGATGTCGTTCCAGCTCGTCGGCGGCGTCTTCACCAGGTCCGTGCGGTAGCAGATGCCGGTGGTGCCCCAGGTGTAGGGGACCGAGAAGACATTGCCCTTGTCGAAGGCGAGCTCCTTGGCCTCGGGGTAGAGGTTGGCGAGGTTCGGGATGAGCTCGGGGTGCAGCGGCTCCAGCAGACCGGCCTCGTTGAGCGCCTGGGCGTACTGCCCCGAGACGAACGCCACGTCGAGACCGGTGTCGGCCCCGCTGGTCAGCTTCGCCATGATCGCTTCGTTGGTGTCGTGGAGAGTGACCTTGAGGTTGGTCTTGAGCTTCTCCTTGACCCTCTCGGGAAGGTCCTTGGGCGTGTAGTCGGCCCAGACCGAGATGGCCACGCTCTGCTTCGACAGGTCGGCGTTGGGGTCGAGCCGGGCGGACGAGGCACCGGCGGCGGGCGCGGCGGTGTCCGCGGCCTCCCCGCCACATGCCGAAACTGCGAGCGCGAGCCCGGCCGCCAGGGCGGCAGCCGGAAGACGACGGGTGAACCGAGTGCGGGACACGGCCGCTACTCCTTCAGAATCCAGTTTGCGTGGGGTAGACCGGCCGTAGGGGACACGGCAGACCAAAGCAGGAGTGTTGCAGTCAACATTAACTTGAGCAAGACTTTTCACGACATCACCCCTGGAAAGTTTGGCTTGTTTGTTGAATCGCTGTTCAATCTGGGATCGGCTGGACACGGTCCCGCAGGCCGGCGACGGACGGACCACCGCGTTCGTCACAGCTCTGACCTGCGATGTCCCTGCCCCGTTCACCGTTCGCCGGTTCCATCCGCTCCCCGCCCCCTTCGTGGCCGGTCGCTCAATCGTCAGTCAATTGTCGCCGATCTCCGGGGATGATCGGGCGACCGAGCGGGGCTTCGACGTCGATCAGACCAATCACTCGGTGGTGGTCGGCGGGAATGTGGTCGTGAAATGGCTCACACCTCCCGCTCCGCTCCCCCAGCCGACGCCCGAGGTGTTCGCCCATCTGACATCGGTCGGTTTCACCGCCACCGCCACGCCGTACGCGTCCCTCTCACGCCGCGACGACGACGGCACCGAGCGGTTGCTCGCGCTGGTGACGGCCTACCTGCCGGACGCCGCGGACGGCTGGGAGTGGTGCGTGGACGAGGCCGTCGCCGGCCGCACCGCCTTCGCCGCGGACCTGGGCGTCCTCGCCGCCGACCTGCACGCCGCGATGGCCACCCCGTCGCCGGCCTTCCCCGACCCGATACGGCACCCGCCGGAGACGTCCGGGGACGCGCACTCCGGCGACCCGCGGGAATCCGGGGACCTCGGCGGCGACGCGACCCCGTCCCGGGGCCACGCGGGAGGTCCCGGGGAGCATCCGTGGTCGGTGCGGGCACGGCAGGCGCTGGAGGAGGCGCTGGCGCTGACCGACGGCGAGGACGGCGACTGGCTGGCCGAGCACGCCGGCACGCTCCGCGCCGGGTTGGCCCCGCTGGCCTCGGCGGGCACCGGTCCGCTGATCCGCATCCACGGCGACCTGCACGTCGGCCAGATCCTCCGGTGGCGGGACGGTTACGCGGTGATCGACTTCGACGGCAACCCGACCGTCACGGGCGCCGACCCCTTCCAGCCCGCGGCCCGTGACCTCGCCCAGCTCACCACGAGCGTCGAGCACGTCGGTCAGATCGCGGTCAGGCGACGCGACGCCGACCCCGCGGCGACCGGTGAGTGGGCCGCCGCGGCCGGCGCCGCCCTGGAGTCCGCCTACCGCAAGCGGCTGGCCGAGCTCGGCCGCTCCGCGCTCCTGGACCGCTCCCTGTTGCGGCCCTTCGAGATCGAGCAGGAGTGCCGCGAGCTCATCTACGCGGCCCGGCACCTGCCCCGATGGCGTTACGCCCCGATGGGCGTCCTACGGTCCAGGTACCGGTGAAGGAACACTGAAGGAGAGCATGTGAACCCCGAGCTTTATCTCGCGGACCTGGAGGCGAAGCCCGCCGCCCTGGCGGAGCTGGCGAGCGCTCTGGAGGCCGGCGACCCGTTCGCGGGCATCCCGGACGGCATCCGGCGGGTGCTCTTCCTCGGCATGGGCAGCTCCCGGTACGCGGCCCGGGTGGCCGCGCTGCGCCTGCGGGCGGCGGGCGTGGACGCGGTCGCCGAGTACGCCTCGGCGTCCCTGTCCTACCCGGCGGACCCCGGCACGCTGGTCGTGGCGATCTCCGCCACCGGCGGCAGCCGGGAGACCCTCGACGCGGTCGCCCGCCACCGGGGCCGATCGTTCGTCCTCGCGCTGACCAACAAGCCGGGCTCGGCCGTCACCGAGGGGGCCGACCTGGTGGTCCCCATGGTCGCGGGTGAGGAGCGCGGCGGCGTGTCCTGCCGAACCTTCCAGCACACCCTCGCCCTGCTGCTGGCCCTGGGGGGCCGTCTCACCGGCCGCTCCGCCGCCGGCGGCTTCGACCGGGACGTGCCCGCGCTGCTGCGCCGCACGGCCGAGGCCACCGCCGACCTGCTCGACCGGCGCGAGGAGTGGCTGGAGCCGGTGGCGACCCTGCTCGACGGCCCGGACGGCGTCTACACGATCGCTCCCGCCGAGCGGTTGTCCTCCGCCGAGCAGTCGGCCCTGATGCTCCGGGAGGGGCCCCGCAGGGCGGCCGACGCCTGCGAGACCGGCGACTGGGCCCACGTGGACGTCTACCTCACCAAGACCCTCGACTACCGGGCCGTCCTGTTCCCCGGATCCCGTTACGACGAGCAGGCCATGGAGTGGATCCGCGAGCGCGCTTCCACCGTCCTGACCGTCGGAGGCGAACTCCCGGGGGCCAAGGCGTCCGTGCGCTACCGCCACGACGACGACCCCGACGTGGCGCTCCTGACCGAGACCCTGGTGGCCGAGCTGGTCGCCGCCCGGTGGTGGCTGGCCGCATCCTGACCGGTCACCGGGCGACGCCGCGGCCGGTGCCGCCCTATCGCAGGGCGGCCAGCACGTGATCCCGGACCTGCGCGCGCTGAACCTCGTCCGTCAGCGGGCGGCCCGCCCGGTCGACCACGTAGAAGACGTCCACCGCCTCCGCGCCGAGCGTCTCCACCCGCGCGGCCCGCACGTCCAGACCGCACTCACCGAACGCCCTGCCGATGCGCCACAGCAGCCCAGGACGGTCGTGAGCACGCACCTCGACGACCGTCGCGGTGCTGGAGGCGTCGTCCACCAGCGTCACCCGGGGCGGCGCCACCGGAACCCGGCCCGGCCGCGACGACCTGGTCCGCCTGGCCAGGCGCTGCTCGATGTCGAGGCGGCCGGCCAGCACCAGCCGCAGGTCGGCCTCCAGGGTCGCGGGGTCGGGCGGCGAACCGTACTCCGGCACGACCGAGAACTCGATCACGGCGGTCGAGCCCGCTGAGGCCGCCGTGGCGGCGCGGACCACCATCCGGTGCGCGGCGAGCACCCCGGCCGCGCACCAGAGCAGCCCGGCCCGGTCCGGCGCGACCACGGTGACCGCTCCCCCGTTGACCCGGACGGCACCGCCGCCGTGGCGGGCCAGGGACGCCTGCTCCGCCGAGAGCGAGGGTGCGGGCGGCGGCGGAGTGCCCGAGAGCACCGAACGGACCCGGCGCACCAGGTCGGTGACCAGCGACGCCTTCCACGAGTTCCAGGCGGCCGGCCCGGTGGCGTGACCGTCGGCCACGGCGAGGGCCGCCAGCAGCTCCAGAACCTCGCGGGAGCCCACCGCCCCGGCCACCCGCGAGATCGTCACCGGGTCGTCCAGGTCACGGCGGGTGGCCGTCTCCGGCAGCAGCAGATGGTGGCGGACCACGGTCTCAAGGATGTCGACGTCCGCCGGGGACAGGCCCAGCCGGGTGCCGATGTCGCGGGCGACCACGGCGCCGGTGGTGGAATGGTCGCCGGGATAACCCTTGCCGATGTCGTGCAGGAGCGCGGCGATGAGCAGCAGGTCGGGCCGGGAGACCTCACGGGTGAACGACGCGGCCCCCGCCGCCGCCTCGATCAGGTGCCGGTCGACGGTGTAGCGGTGCACCGGGTTGCGCTGTGGCCGGTGCCGCACCCGCTCCCAGTCGGGCAGCAGGCGGACCAGGATGCCCGCCTGGTCCAGTTCCTCCCAGACCGGCACCGCGGCGCGACCGGCGCCCAGCAGGGCGACCAGGGCGTCACGCGCCTCGTCAGGCCAGGGCACGGGGAGCGGCGGCGACTGAGCGGCCAGCGCGCTGACCGTGGCGGGCGCCAGCGGCAGCCCGGCCTCCGCCGCCGCGGCGGCGGCGCGCAACACCAGCACCGGGTCCTCGCGCGGGCTGACCCCGCGGGCGAGCACGACCTCGCCGCCGTGCTCGACGACGCCGTCGGCGAGCGGCCGGCGGCCCCGCGGCGTGGGGCCGGTCAGCAGCCGGTCGACGGTGCGCCAGGTGGCGTCGAAGGAGTGTGAGATCGTCCTGGCGGCCTCGGCGAGCCTGCGCATCAGCGCCTCGGCGTCGAGAAGACCCAGGACGCCGGCCACCGCGTCCTGCTCCTGGAGCACCAGGCGGTCGGCACCCCGGGCGGTCACCAGATGCAGGCCGTGCCGGACGTCGAGCAGCAGTTCGTACGCCTCGCGCACCCTCGGGCCCGGAGCGGAGGCGACCCAGGCCGCGGCCACGGCCTGCATCGCCTGGACGTCGCGGAGGCCGCCGCGCGCGTCCTTGAGGTCGGGTTCGAGGAGGAACGCCAGTTCCCCGCTTGACTCGGCCCGTTTGTCCGCGGCCTCACGCAGCTCACCCAGGCGGCGCCGGGAGTCCGCCCGCCACTCGGCGAGCACGATCTCGCGCGCCGCGCGGGTCAGCTCCGGATCTCCGGCCACGTGCCGGGCCTGGATGAGCCCGAGGACCGCCTTGAGGTCCTCCCGGGCGACCTTGGCCGCCTCCTCCACGGTGCGCACCGAGTGGTCCAGCCCCACCCCGGAGTCCCAGACGGGATACCAGACACGGTCGGCGATGCGTGCGATGTCGTCACGGCCGTCGTGGAGCAGCACCAGATCCAGGTCGCTGCCGGGCGCCGGCTCCGAGCGCCCCAGGCTGCCGACCGCGACGAGCGCGACCCCGCTCAGGGCGCCGCGCTCGTCGTTCCTCGTCATCCCCCCGTTGGACCCGTACGGCGAACCGCAGGCGGCGCGGAGCAGGTCCGTCAGCCAGCGGTCGGTGTCCGCGGCCCGCTCCCTGCGGGCCGCGGCGTACGAGCGGGTGTCGCCTCTCACCGGTCAGAGCGCCTCGGGTCCGCGTTCCCCGGTGCGGACCCGGACCACCGTGTCCACGGGAACGGACCACACCTTGCCGTCACCGATCTTGCCGGTCTGCGCGGCCTTGACGATGACGTCGATGACGTCGTCGGCGTCGTCCTCCTCCGCGAGCACCTCCAGGCGGACCTTGGGCACCAGGTCGACCTGGTACTCGGCACCCCGGTACACCTCGGTGTGACCGCGCTGGCGGCCGTACCCGCTGGCCTCGCTGACCGTCATGCCCTTGATGCCGAACTGCTCCAGGGCGGCCTTCACGTCATCGAGCTTGAAGGGCTTGATGACCGCGGTGATGAGTCTCATGCGTCCACCTTCTTAGACGCCGGGGCGGGAACCGGACCGCTGACGGCGGCCACGCCGGAGGAGTGGATGGTGCCGAGGTCGTAACCGGTCTCGGCGTGGGTGGTGATGTCGACGCCGGTGATCTCCTGCTCCTTCGTGATGCGGAAGCCCATCGTCTTGTCGATGACCTTGGCGAGGATCCAGGAGACCGCGAAGGAGTAGGCGCCCACCGCGACCGGGCCGAGCACCTGCACGCCCAGCTGGGAGATCGGGCCGCCGTAGAGGATGCCGGTCTGCTGCGCGGTGTCGGCGAGCGGGTAGGCGGAGACGAAGCCCAGCGCGACCGCACCCACGACACCGCCGACCATGTGGACGCCGACCACGTCGAGGGAGTCGTCGTAGCCCAGCTTGTACTTCAGGCCGACCGCGTAGGCGCAGGCGACACCGGCGACCGCGCCGATCAGGAACGCCGCCCAGGGGTCGACGAAACCGCAGGCCGGGGTGATCGCGACGAGGCCGGAGACGGCGCCGGAGGCGACGCCCAGGGTGGTGGAGTGGCCGTCGCGGAGCTTCTCGACGAGGATCCACGCGCCGGCCGCGACCGCGGTGGCGATCTGGGTGTTCATGAACGCCAGGCCGGTCGTGCCGTCCACGGCGAGCTCGGAGCCCGCGTTGAAGCCGAACCAGCCGAACCACAGCAGGCCCGCACCCAGGAGGACGAGCGTGAGGTTGTGCGGCCGCATCGGGTCCTTGCGCCAGCCGACCCGCTTGCCGATCACCAGCACGACCGCCAGGGCCGCGGCGCCGGCGTTGATGTGGACGACCGTTCCTCCGGCGAAGTCCTCGATGCCGAGGTTGCTCAGCCAGCCGCCGCCCCACACCCAGTGCGCCACGGGGAAGTAGACGAGGGTCGCCCAGACGATCGCGAAGACGACCCAGGCGCCGAACTTGACGCGGTCGGCGAGCGCGCCGCTGATCAGCGCGACCGTGATGATCGCGAAGGTCATCTGGAAGGCGGAGAAGACCAGGCTCGGCATGCCGGTGCCGTCGTCCTTGGTGGCGGTCTCGACCATGCCGCTCAACCCGAGGTTGTCGAGCCCACCAATGATCTTGTTGAGGAATCCGGAGCCGTCGCCGACGGCGTCGAAGGCCAGCGAGTGGCCGTAGAGAACCCAGGCGATCGTCACCACGATGATGCTGACCCACGACATCATCATCATGTTGAGAACGCTCTTGGCCCTGGTCATGCCCCCGTAGAAGAACGCGAGACCCGGGGTCATGAGCAGGACGAGCGCGGTGCTCATGAGCATCCAGGCTGTGGAGCCGCTGTCGATCTCCATGCGAAGCGACCCTCCTTCCAATTGGCGTGTTGCCGGTTTCACATCGCAGTGGGCGCTTCCAGGGCTCCGTCGACCGGCCGCGCACTGACGTTGCGCCACAGCGTGTTCTTCCGCCGTTTCAGGGCGCGACCTTGCGTGTTTCACATCTGTGAAACTCGGCCGAAGGGTGTTTCGCCCGTGTTTCGGAGGTGACGCCCCCGGCCGGAAGGTGACCGTAACGGGGCTCGGGCGGGCGGGCGTCGCGCATGCCGCAGCGGGCTCGGGCCGGCGCGGTGTGGGCCAGTGAGCCGGCGCGGCGTGGGCCAGTGAGCCGGCGCGGCGTGGGCCAGTGAGCCGACGCGGGTCACCGTCGCGCATCCGCAGCCGGGCTCGGGCCGCAGCGGGCTCGGGCCGGCCGCGGCACGGCGGGACAGGACGGGACGCGGGCGAACGTGAAACGCGCTCCGGCGCGGCCCCCTGCGGGGCCGCGCCGGAGCGCGTGGAGAATCGGAGGTCAGGCGGCGGTGGCCATCTTCCGCAGCCGGGCCAGGGCGTCGCGCTCGATGCGCCGGGCACGGTCGCGGCCGATGCCGTAACGCTCGCCGACCTCGGTCAGCGTGTGCTCGCGGCCGTCCATCAGACCGTAACGCCAGCGGAGCATCTCGCGGGTCTGGCCCTCGAGCCCGGTCAGCCACTCCTCCAGGCGCTCGCGCTCCAGGATGTCCATCGCCTGCTGCTCGGGATCGGCCCACGTCTCGTCGGCGATCATGTCACCGAGCTCGGTCTCGTCCTCGTCGCCGACGCCCAGTTGGAGGGAGATGGGATCGGCCGCCCAACGGCGGAGCTCGCGCACCCGCTCGATGGGGAGTTCGAGCACCTCGGCCAGGTCGGCGTCGGTCGGCTCCTGGTCCAGCTCCGCCAGCATGTCGCGGCGGACCCGCATCAGCCTGGTCATCTGCTCACCGGCGTGGGTGGGCAGCCGCACCGGCCGGGCCTGCTCGTGGATGGCCCGGCCCACGGACTGGCGGATCCACCAGGTGGCATATGTGGAAAACTTGTATCCGCGCCGGTAGTCGAACTTCTCGACCGCGCGGACCAATCCCAGGTTGCCCTCCTGAACCAGGTCGATGAGGGGCATTCCCCGCCCCGAATATTTGCGCGCGACCGCCACCACAAGACGTAGATTGGCCTGGATGAATTCGTCCTTGGCCCGCCGCCCCGAAACGGCCAGTCTCTCAAGCTCCTCATCGGCGGCGTCCGCGATCCGCGGCTCCGTCAACCCGCCGTCCAGCAACTGCTCCGCGAAGAGGCCCGCCTCGATCCGCTTGGCGAGTTCGACCTCCTCCTCCGCGGTGAGCAGGGGAACCCGCCCGATCTCCGCCAGGTAGGTTCCAAGCAGGTCCCGATCCGAGACGTGCTGATCCTGCGTCCGATTCCCCGTCGGCCTTGCCATCCGATGGCACCTCGCTCCGCCTGCTTATGACATGCCCGCACGCTCGTTCAATGCCCCGTGCGTGCGGACAGGTCGCTTGACTTATCAACGGCTGGATCAGGGCAAAGATTCCCTCAAGGAGTACGCCTGGAGAATGGTTCTGAATTCCTCCTCAAGGAGGATGCCCCCCAGGTATGCCATGACAAGGCGTGCGGCTTCCCCAGGTGCCGGAGGCTCAAACCACCCGGCGCCCCTCCTTCCATACCTGCGTGACCAGCGGTACCCCGGGGCGGTACGCCAGATGGACGTAGGTCGGAGCGTCCAGGATCACCAGATCCGCGCTGCTCCCCACCCGCAGCGTGCCGACGTCGGCGCGGCGCAGTGCTCTGGCTCCGCCGTACGTGGCGGCTCTGACCGCCTCCAGCGGCGTCATCCGCATCTCGCGGACCGCCAGCGCCACACAGAACGGCATCGAGGAGGTGAAGGACGACCCCGGGTTGCAGTCGGTGGCCAGCGCGACCGTCACCCCGGCGTCCAGCAGGCCGCGGGCGTCCGGGTAGGGCGAGCGGGTGGAGAACTCCGCACCGGGCAGCAGGGTGGCGACCACCCCCGCCGACGACAGCGCCTCGACGTCGCCCGCGGTCAGATGGGTGCAGTGGTCGGCGGAGGCCGCACCCACCTCGGCCGCGATCCGGGCCCCCGGGCCGGGACCGAGCTGGTTGGCGTGGACGCGCGGCAACAGCCCGGCCTTCACCCCGGCCAGGAGGATCTCCCTGCTCTGGTCGGCGTCGAAGGCGCCGCGCTCGCAGAACACGTCCACCCACCGGGCGTGCGGCGCGCAGGCGTCCAGCATCTCCCCGGTGACGGTGCGGACGTAGTCGTCGGCCGAGGACGCGTCCGGCGGCACGACGTGCGCACCCAGGTAGGTGGTCTCCTGCGTGAAACCCCGCGCGATCTCCAGAGATCGCCGTTCGTCCTGCACCGTGAGGCCGTAACCGCTCTTGATCTCGACCGTGGTGGTCCCCTGGGCGAGCATCTCGGAGACGAGGGCGGCCGTGCGGGCCGCCAGCTCGGCGTCGGTGGCGGCGCGGGTCGCCGCCACAGTGGTACGGATGCCGCCTGCCGTGTACGGGCGTCCCGCCATCCGGGCGGCGAACTCGGCCGTGCGGTCACCGGCGAAGACGAGATGGGCGTGGCTGTCGACGAAACCGGGGATCACGCAGCGTCCGGCCACGTCCACCCGCCGGTCGGCGGCCGGGACCGCCACCGCCGGCCCGACCCACACCACCCGGCCGTCCTCGATCACCAGGGCCGCGTCCTCGATCTCCTCGCGCGCCGGATCCCCGGTGTAGAGCAGGCCGATGCCGTCGAAGACGGTGCTCGCCGGCCCCTCACCGTTCCTCATGTCTCTTCTCCCCCCGCGCCTCGGCGATCGTCTCGGCGAGCATGGCGCCCACATCGCCGAGGATGTGGCGGCCCTCGGTGACCACCCGCCTGCCTCCCGACACCACCGAGTGCACGTCGGCGGCCGTCGCCGCGAAGACGACGCTCTCCACGGCGTGCCCCGGGGAGGCACCGGCCGTGCGGGCCGAGTCGAGACGCACCGACACCAGGTCGGCCCAGGCCCCCGGCACGAGCATGCCCGCGCCGGGGAAGCCGAGCGAGTCGTGCCCGGCCACGGTGGCGGCGTGCAGCAGTTCGGCGGCCGAGAAGTGGCCGCGCTGCTCGGTGGCCAGCCGCTCGTCCAGCTCGACCGCGCGGGCCTCCTCGAACATGTCGATGACCGCATGGCTGTCGGAGCCGAGCGTGATCGGCGACCCGGCGTCGAACAGCGCTCTGGCCGGGCCGATGCCGTCGGCGAGGTCGCGCTCGGTCGTGGGGCACATGCACACGTGGGTGCGGGAGGCACCGAGCAGGGCGATGTCCACGTCCGAGACGTGCGTGGCGTGCACGGCGGTCGCCCGGGGGCCGAGCACCTCGTGCTCGGCGAGCACCTGGACCGGGCTGGCGGCGTACATCTCCACCGCGGCGGTGTTCTCCGCCCGCTGCTCGGAGACGTGGGCGTGCAGCGGGACCGCGTGGTGCCGGGAGAACTCGCCGACCACCGGCATCTGCTCGGCCGGGACCGCCCGCACCGAGTGCACGGCCACGCCGATCTCCACGTCCCGCTCGCTCCGGTAGTGGGAGAAGAGGCCGGCGACCCGGGCCGCCCACCTCTCGGAGTCGCCGTCGCCGAAGCGCAACTGGACGCCGCTCAGCGGGGTGTGGATGCCACCGGTCAGGTAACAGGCGTCCAGCAACGCGATCCGCAGGCCCGCCTCGCGCGCCGCCTGAATGAGGGCGTGTCCCATGGCGTTCGGGTCGTCGTACGGTGTGCCGCCGGGGGCGTGGTGAAGGTAGTGGAACTCCCCGACGCAGGTGATCCCGGCCAGCGCCATCTCGGCGTAGACGGCCCTGGCCAGCCTGAGGTAGGAGTCGGGATCGAGCGTGCCCGCCACCCCGTACATCTGCTCGCGCCAGGTCCAGAAGGTGCCCTTCTCCCGCTGCGTCGCCCCGCGCAGGACCCGGTGGAAGGCGTGGGAGTGGGCGTTGGCCAGCCCCGGCAGGGTCAGCCCGGCGAGCCGCACCGCCCCGGCGGGCGGGTCGGCCACGCCGGGGACGACTTCAGCGATCATGGAGCCCTCGACCTTGACGAGGACCCCGGCGACGACCTCGCCCGGCGGCAGCCAGGCCAGCTCGCACCAGTAGTTCACCGCGTGCACAGATCCTCCAAGACCGAGGCGAGAGCCGCCACCCCCGCGTGACAGTCGTCCGCCTCGGCGTGTTCGTCCGGGGAGTGAGAGATTCCCGTCGGATTGCGGACGAACACCATCGCGCTCGGCACGCCCGCGGACGCGAGGATTCCTGCGTCGTGCCCGGCCCCGGTCGGCAGGGCCGGTGCTCCTCCGGCCGCGGCGGCGACCCGCTCCCTGAGCGCCACGTCGAAGTCGACGACCGGGGTCCACGACTCGGCGGTGACCTCGGCGCCGGAGAACTCGGTCAGCTCGGCGACCAGCGCCCCGACCTCGGCCTCGTCACCGCCCCGGGCGTCCAGCCAGGCGGCGACCAGGCCGGGGACCGCGTTGGCGTTGTTCGGCGACACGCGGACCTTGCCGAAGGTGGCGACCACCCCGCGGCGTTCCGCGGCCTGACGGGCGTGCAGGACGGTCCGGGCGAAGGGCAGCATCGGGTCGTCGCGGTCGGCCAGGAGCGTGGTGCCCGCGTGGTTGGCCTGGCCGTGGAAGTCGAAACGCCAGCGACCGTGCGGCCAGATGGCCGACGCGACGCCGACCGGCGCGCCGCGGTGGACGAGGCCCCGGCCCTGCTCGACGTGGAGCTCGACGAAGACGCCGACGTGTCGCAGGGTTTCGTCGTCGCGGCCCAGCGCGTCCGGATCGCGGCCGGCCCGGCGCAGCACCTCGGCCAGCGAGTCGCCCCCGTCGTCGAGAAGGGCCCGTGCCCGGTCGGGGTCGAGGAGGCCGGTCAGCAGGCGGGAGCCGACGCAGGGGACGCCGAACCGGGCCCCCTCCTCGTCGGTGAAGCAGGCCACTCCCAGCGGACGGCCGGGCCGGACGCCGCGGGCCCGCAGCAGGTCGAGGGCGGCGAAGGCCGACACCACGCCGAGTGGGCCGTCGAAGGCGCCACCCTGCCGGACCGAGTCGAGATGGCTGCCGGTGACCACCCCCGGCCGGGCCGACGGGTCACCCCACCAGGCCCAGAGGTTGCCGTTGCGATCCTCCCGCAGGTCGAGGCCGCGCCGGGCGGCCTCCTGACGGAACCACAGCCGTAGCTCCATGTCGGCGGGTGACCACGCGTCGCGCAGGTAGCCCCCGGTCCGGGCGTCACGTCCGAGGTGCTCGATGGCACCCCACATCTCGTCGAACACCCTCCCATTATGTGAATGAAACCATTCATTGGCGAGCCCGGAGTCCCCTGCTTCCGGCGCGGGCCCCGCCCGCGCCTCGACCACGTCCCGCATGGACCGGCGCCGCCGGGCGGAACGGTGGCGCGGGGCGGAACGGTGGCGCGGGGCGGAACGGTGGCGCGGGTGGGACGTGCTCCGCTGAGGCGGCCCGGCCGGAGCCGTCCTGCCGGGAAAGCCTCCGCCGGCCGGGGCCGTCCGGCCGGGAGAACCTGAGCCGGCCGAGGCGGGCTCAGTTGGGGGAACCCCCGGCCGGCCGGACCGTGATCTCGGTGATGTGGGCGTCGGGGGTGGCGGTCACGGCGGCCACCACCGCCCGCGCCACCGAGTCGGGGGCGAGATACTTCTCCGGCTCGTAGGCACCGCCCTCCTGGGCACGCAGCCCCCGCTGCATGTCGGTGTCGGACCGCCCCGGATAGACCGTGGTCACCCGGAGCTCCCGTTCCTCCAGGCGGAGCCCGTCGGCGAAGGCGCGCAGCGCGAACTTGCTGGCCGAGTAGGACGTCCAGGCGGGGTTGGCCCGCTGCCCCGACCCCGAGTTGATCAGCACCACGTGCCCACGGGCGGCGCGCAGCGCGGGCAGCAGCAACCGGGTCAGCTCGGCCACCGCGACGACGTTGACCTCCATCGTGCGCCGCCACACCTCGGCCGGGGTCTCCTCGATCCGGCCCAGGGTCATCACGCCCGCGCTGTGCACCAGCACGTCGAGCCGGTCGATCCCGGCGACGTCGGCCCCGGTGACGGAGGTGAGCTCCACCGGCCAGGGTCGCGCGCCCGAGAGCTCCGCGCACATCGCGGCCAGCGCCTCGGCGTCACGGCCGCCGAGCAGCACGTCGTACGTCGGGGCGAGGGCCCGCGCGACGGCGGCCCCGATCCCCCGGGAGGCTCCGGTCACCAGCGCGGTCGGGCGTGCAGACATGCCGATCACCCTACTCGGGGCGGGACACGACCGATCCTGCGCCTACGGCCTCCGGCCCGATGCCGGCCCCGATGCCGATGCCGATGCCGGTGCCGGTGCCGGTGCCGACCCCGATGCCGGCCCCGGCACCAACGGCGACGGCGACGGCGACGGCGACGGCCCTGCGCCGACCGGTGGGCTCGATCGAACGGGGCGCCGGCCAGCCGGGCTGGACGGGCCAGACGGGCTGGACGGGCTGCCGGTCGGTGGGCCGGGCCCCCGGAAGGCGCTCCCGCGCGTCCTCGCCGTCAGTCGAGATGGTCGGTGAAGACCCCGGCCTGGTCGATCATCCGCTCGTACTCCTCCAGCCGGGCCTGCGTCCGCAGCGGCGCCGCGTCGGCCATCGCCTCCACCAGCACCATGGCCAGCGCCAGCGGTGCGGCGTGCGAGTCGAAGACCAGGCGCTCGCCGACGGGTGCGGCGAGGATCTCGTCGGCCTCGAAGGGCACGTCCCGCCGGTCGGTGATCACCGCTGTGCGCAGGCCGAGGTCACGCGAGGTCCGCAGGGCCTGCACCGCCTCGGCCGGGTAGCGGGGCAGGATCACCGCGACCAGCCAGCCGGCCCCCGCCCGGCGGGCGGCGTGCAGGCCGTCCGCCAGCTCGGAGCCACCGTGGGTCAGCAGCCGGACGTCGGGGTGGATGCGGCGGGCGAAGTAGGCGAACGTGGTGGCCAGCCCGCTCGACACCCGCAGGCCCAGCACCGGCAGCGGTTCGCACCCGGCCAGCTTGGTGCCCAGGTCCGTGACATCGGAGGGGTCGTTCAGGCTCTCGCGCACCGCACGCAGGTTCTCGATCTCGACGTCGATCGCGGCCTGCAGGTCGTTGGCCCCCGACGGGCCGCGTCCGCCCACGACGAGAGGCCGCAGCGCCTGCTTGAGCTCGGGGTACCCGGCGAAACCGAGCGACATGGCGAACCTCGTGACCGACGGCTGGCTCACCCCGGCCCGGTCGGCCAGCTCCACGCTGGACAGGAAGACGGCCTCCGACAGGTGGTCGCCGATGTAACGGGCGATGCGCCGTTGCACGGGCGAGAGCCGCCGGCCCTCCAGAAGCTGATCGAGTCCGTCCCCCACGCCCCCTCCAACCTCCCGGCCGCCCACGGGCATTCCCGCCGTCCCGCCCCGGTGTCGTTCATACACCGGGACGGGACGGAACGGGAGCGAGGGGTGCGGATTCACCTCCGGCGGGGTCAGGACTCGCGCATCGGGACGCGGACGCCCCGCTCCTCCGCGACGCTGACGGCCTCGTCGTAGCCGGCGTCGACGTGGCGGATCACACCGGTGCCGGGGTCGTTGGTGAGGACCCGGTTGAGCTTCTCGGCGCCGAGCCTGGTGCCGTCCGCCACGGTGACCTGACCGGCGTGGATGGACCGGCCGATGCCGACACCGCCCCCGTGGTGGATGGAGACCCAGGCCGCGCCGGAGGCCACGTTGAGCATCGCGTTCAGCAGCGGCCAGTCGGCGATCGCGTCGGAGCCGTCGGCCATGCCCTCGGTCTCGCGGTACGGGCTGGCGACGCTGCCGCAGTCGAGGTGGTCGCGGCCGATCACCAGCGGTGCCTCGATCTCCCCGGAGGCCACCATGTCGTTGAAACGCTCGCCGGCCAGGTGCCGTTCGCCGTAGCCGAGCCAGCAGATGCGGGCGGGCAACCCCTGGAAGTGGACCTTCTCCCCGGCCAGGCGGATCCACCGGGTCAGCGGTTCGTTGTCCGGGAAGAGCTCGCAGATCGCCTGGTCGGTCCTGGCGATGTCGGCGGCCGACCCGGACAGCGCGGCCCACCGGAAGGGACCCTTGCCCTCGCAGAACAGCGGCCGGATGTAGGCGGGCACGAAGCCCGGGAAGTCGAAGGCCCGGGTGTAACCCGCCAGCTTGGCCTCGCCCCGGATGGAGTTGCCGTAGTCGAAGACCTCGGCCCCGGCGTCCCGGAAGCCGACCATGGCCTCCACATGCCTGGCCATGGACTCGCGGGCCCTGTGGGTGAACCCCGCCGGGTCCTTCTCTCGCTCGTCGGCCATGTCGTCGAAGGCCATGCCCGCCGGAAGGTACATCAGCGGGTCGTGCGCGGAGGTCTGGTCGGTGACGATGTCGATCTCGGCACCCCTGCGCAGCAGTTCGGGCACGGCTTCCGCCGCGTTGGCCCGCACACCGATGCTCAGCGGAACACGCCGGTCGCGGGCGTCGTACGCCAGGCGGAGCGCCTCGTCGAGGTCGGCGGCCCGCACGTCGAGGTAACGGTGCTCGATCCGCCGGTCGATCGACCTGGGGTCGCAGTCGATGCAGATCACCACGCCGCCGTTCATGGTCACGGCGAGCGGCTGGGCACCGCCCATACCGCCGAGGCCGGCGGTCAACGTGATCGTCCCGGCCAGGCTGCCGCCGAACCGCTTGGCGGCCACCGCGCTGAAGGTCTCGTAGGTGCCCTGCAGGATGCCCTGGGTGCCGATGTAGATCCATGATCCGGCCGTCATCTGCCCGTACATGGTCAGGCCGGCGGCCTCCAGGCGCCGGAACTCCTCCCAGTCGGCCCAGTCGGGCACCAGGTTGGAGTTGGCGATGAGCACCCGCGGCGCCCACTCGTGCGTGCGGAACACCCCGACGGGACGACCCGACTGCACCAGCAGCGTCTCGTCGCCCTCAAGGGTGGTCAGGGTGCGGGTGATGGCCTCGAAGGAGCGCCAGTCACGCGCGGCCTTCCCCGAACCGCCGTAGACGACGAGCTGCTCCGGATGCTCGGCCACCTCCGGGTCCAGGTTGTTCTGGATCATCCGGAGCGCCGCCTCCTGCGGCCACCCCTTGGCGGTGAGCGTGGTACCGCGCGGCGCGCGCACAACCCGGTTGCCGGTCATGCCCGACCTCCCCATCAGGAATGAATGAACGCATTCATATTTGTCACCTGGAGGCCACAGGTCAACCCGGAGCAAGGGGGGTGCCGCGGGCGACAGGCCCGGACACCCCCCTCGCGGGAGCCGTCACGATCAACACACCCGATCCTCGCCCCGCACGGACGGGGATCGGAAGATCGGATTCGGCACGCGCCCGATGGGCGCCCCGTGCGAAGGAGAGGCTCCGCACAGGCGGGGATGCCCCGATCCACTGAGCGACGAACCAGGTAATCGACCTTATGTCCGAATCATTCCCCTATGGTCGATGTGAATTTGCATGATTCAGCCCAAAGCGCGAAGAGACATCCACTCCTGGGAAGGCGGAAACCGCGCTCCGCCGGCCCGGATCGGGTCGTCGGCGGGCACCAGACGCCCCCGGCGCCGGACGGCGGCGCGAATCACACGGCCCGGTGATGGACCCGCGGTGCGACCGGGCGGCCCGGGTCAGGTCGGCAGCAGGAACTGGGTGGCCGCGAGCTCTCGGTAGAGGGGGTCGCCGGCCAGCAGTTCGTCGTGGGTGCCGACGGCCCGCACCCGGCCGGCCTCCATCACCACGATCCGGTCGGCGCCGGTGACGGTGGAAAGACGATGGGCGATCACCAGCACGGTCGTCTCCTTCGCCACCTCGGCGACCACCTCTCGCAACCGCGACTCGTTGACCGCGTCGAGCTGGGAGGTGGCCTCGTCGAGCAGCAGCAGGCGCGGGCCGCGCAACAGGGCTCGCGCGATGGCGACCCGCTGCCGTTCACCACCGGAGAGCATGACACCGCGGTGACCGACCCGGGTGTCCAGACCCTCGGGAAGTCGGGCGACCAGATCCTCCAGGCGGGTGCGTTCGAGCACCCGCGCGATGCCGGTCTCCGTGGCATCCGGCGCGGCGAAGACCAGGTTCTCCCTGAGCGTGCCGTCGAGCACCGGCGCGTCCTGCTCGACGTAGCCGAGACAGGCGCGAAGCCCGGCCAGCGGCCATTCGCGGATGTCGCGACCGTCGATCGCGATCGTCCCGGCCTGATGGTCGTAGAAGCGTTCGATCAGAGCGAAGACCGTCGACTTGCCCGCACCCGACGGCCCCACCAGAGCGGTCAGCCCGCCGGCGGCCACCTCGAAGGAGACGCTGTCGTGGACGGCGGGCCGGTCGTCCCCGTACCGGAAGGCCACCCCCTCGAAGACGACCCCCGCCGGAGCCCCGCCGGCCAGGTGACCGGTGGTGCCGGCCACCTCGCCCGGCAGCTCCTCCACCTCGCGGATGCGCCTGACCGCGGCCAGGCCGTTCTGCACCTCGGTGAAGCCCTGGACCAGCTGGCCGACGGGGGCGACAAGATAGAACAGGTACAGCAGGAACGCGATCAGGGCGGAGACCTCCAGAGAACCGGAGGCGACACGCGCGCCGCCCACTCCGAGCACGGCCACGAAGGCGAGCTGCGCGGAGACCCACGCCGAGACTCCTGAGACGGCGGTCAGCCACGCCACCGCGATCCCCCGGTCACGCGCCTCGCGGGCGGCCTCGCCCACCGCGGCGATCTCCCGGTCTTCGGCACCGCTGGCCTTGACGGTACGGAACGCCTGGAGCGTCCGGTCGAGCACCGCACCCATCTCACCGACCGCGGTCTGCGCCTGGAGCGACGCCCGCTGGATGCGGGGCATGATCAGGCTCACCACGGCGCCGACCAGGACCAGCACCCCCAGCGTCATGAGCAGCAGCGCACCGTCGATGACCGCCATCATCACCATGGCGCCGACCAGCACGAACAGCGAACTGACCGTCTCGACCAACCCGTTGGTGAACACCGACCGCAGAAGCGTGGTGTCGGAGGTCACCCTGGACATCAGGTCGCCGGGCCTGAGCCGGTCGACCTCGGAGACCCGCAGCCGGAGCATCCGCTCGACGAGGTTGCGGCGCGCGGCGAAGACGACACCCTCGCCCATCCGCTCCAGCACATAGCTGCCCAGCGCGCCGATCGCGGCGCCCGCCAGCACGGCCGCGGTCAGGCCGAGCACCGGCCCGACCAGGGAACTCCCCTCGCCGAAGGCGTCGACCACCGTCTTCGCGAGGAGCGGCATGGCCAGCCCGGCGGCGGAGCCGAGGAGGCTGAGCACACCGCCGAGCAACAAGGTCGCGCGGTGGGGCCGGATGTGGTCGAGCAACAACCGCCATGACGCGGTCTCGGGCACGGGACCTCCCCTGAAACGACATGATCGGCCTCCGGCCGCCCCTCCTGTCTACCGCGCACGCGCTCGGCACAGGCGTCTCGCGCGATTTCATAGACGAAAGTCGATTGCGTCAACATAGATTGACGCAACGAGGTGTCGCCGAACCCGGACGGAGGGCCGGGAGGGCCGGGAGAGGGGCCACAGGCGTCCTGCGGGGAGAGAAGGGGGAGGACGCGGCCTGCGCGGAGAAGGGGGAGGACGCCCTGCGCGGATAGCGGCCGCAGGCGCCCGGCCGGGAGAGCGCGGCTCACCTCCGGTGAGCCGGAGGCGCCGGTGTCCCGCCGATCCGGAGTCGGCCCTGGACGGGCCGATCGGCGGGACACCGGCATTCGGGCGGGCCGCCGGGAGGTCAGTGGCGGCGCGCGCCGTGCTCTCTGCGAGCCCTGGCCACGGTATCGAGGATCTCGTCCTGGGTCTTCAGCAGCTTCGCCTCGGCCTCCTCGGTCCGGGCCGCGGCCACCATCCGGCGGTCGCCCATCCGGCTGCCCAGGCTCCTCTTGGCCCTGGCCTTCATCTCGCGCAGGTTCAGCTTCTCCAACAGGCCCACGATCCACACTCCTTCGGGAGGAAGGATCGTCAGCTTCCCGCGAACCGGCCGGGTATGCGTCATCACGGGGATCGTCGGGCGATCCCCGCTGAGCGGCCCGCACAGGCCACCCGGCGCGAGGCCGCCCGACCGAATCCACCCGGCCGAATCCACCCGGCCGAATCCACCCGGCGCGAGCCCACCCGGCGGGGGCCACTCGCTGTGAGTCCGCCCGGCCGAATCCGTTCAGTCGAGGCCGGGTACGTCGTCGTACTCGATGTCGCCCTCCTCGGCCCGGCGGAGCCGGATGTCCTCCACCCACGCGCAGGCGAACCGCCGGATCTCCATGATGCGTTCCTCGTCGAGGCCGTAGGCCTCGAAGTCCTCGTCGGCGATCAGGTCGACGAACTCCAGGCGCATCACCAGTTCGGCGAGGGAGAACTCCTCGTTGTGCAGGCGGGCGAGATGCTCCAGCTCGCGAAACCCGTACAGGTGTGAGACCGCCGCGACGTCGATGACGTCGCGGGCGAGGCTGCGCTCATGCAGGGCTCGCATCTTCAGGCCGACCGCGTCGTCCAGGGAGACGACGGAGACGTCCCCGACGATCACAGGCTGCTGCTGGAACGCCTCTCTGAGCAGGTCGAACTCGCAGCTCTGCTCGGTCACCGGGTCGCTGACCACCAGGCGGCCCATCCGGGGCGTCACCTCCACCAGGGTGACGTCCAGCCCGGCGGCCCGGAACGCCTCGGCCACCCCGTCGGCGACCTCGGGCAGCGGTGTCTCGGCCGCGGTGGCGAAGTCGAGGTCGTCACTGGGCCGCTCGGTGAACCCGTGCGCGTTCATCGCGTAGCCGCCGGCCAGCACCAGGCCGAACCGGGAACAGGCGGGCAGCGCGGCCTGGAGCATCCGCTGCTGGAAGGGTGGCAGGATCACCGGGCTCCTCCCAGCAGGTCGATCTTGCTCTCCCAGGCCCTGCGGTAACTCGGGCCGATGCCCCGGCGCAGGGTGGGCCAGTCGGCGACGAGGATGCCGGCGTTCAGGTATGACTCGGCGTCGGTCCGGCCGCCGCCGGTGATGATCGTGCGGTACAGGCTCATCCGCAGCCGCCGGTCCGTCAGGTCGAAGGCGGTCAGCCCGGACCAGCAGAGGTGGGCGGGCAGGGCGACCACTCCCACGGCCGGCCCGCGCAGGTCGTCCAGGGAGTCGGGGACCCGCCGCTCCACACCGTCCCAGCGTGACGGAAGCGCACTCACACCCCCAGTATGCCGCTGCCCGCTCACCGCTCCCGGGAGGCCGCTCCGTGGCGGCGCCGCCCGCGGGTGGAGGGGAGGTCGTGGCGGCCGGAGACGAACTCCTGGAAGGCGATCTTGGCCTGGATCACCGGCCGGCGCCAGCGTTTCTCCCGGAGTTCGGCGCCGGCCATCTTGCGGGGCTGGGGGCGGCGCGAGCCGGGGGCGTAGAACCAGTGTGCCCAGGGCGATCCGGGACGGGCCAGCCGCAGCGCGCCGGGCACCAGGAGGACCGGGACGAACAACCCGACCAGGCCGGTCCAGATCTTGCCCTTGAGCAGGGTGATCACCGCGAGGACGAGGTTGACCACGATGACGCCGGCCGTCAGCCACGCCCCCTGGGCCGTTCCGTCGGAGTTCTCCCAGCCGAGGGGACGCAGGCCGAGCAGCAGCAGCCCGGTGACCGCGACGGCGACGAACACGGCGTCGACCGACGCGCGGCCCTCCTCCTCCCAGTAGACGTCGTGCAGGTGCAGGATCAACGCGAACTCGTCGAGGATCAGGGCGGCCCCCACGCCGAAGAGGGCCGCCGTCACGGCGTACCATCCCTGCGAGACACCCGAGACGATCAGGCCGGACACGCCGCCGAGCAGGGTGAGCACCACGCCGAACACCACGTGGTGGATGTGCATCTCACCGATGTTGACGTTGCGGAACCAGCCGATCCTGGCGCGGATGAGCCGCACGTTGATCCTGGTGAAGACGAAGGCCACGATCAACGCGACGAAGAAGCAGAACAGCGGCAGCCGTCCCGCGTCGATGATGCGTTGGTAGAACAGATCCCCCACAACCTCCCCAGGCTATGCGAGAAGCCCCACCGCTGAGGCGACCCGTTGCGTGAGAAGCCCCACCACGCGAGGCGACCCGCCGCGTGAGAAGCCCCACCGCGAGGCGACCCGCGACACGGGTAACCTCGCCGCACGGGCGGTGGGCTCGCGCGGGCCCGGCTCACGTCAGGAAGCCGCGCAGGAGCGCCGCGGTCCCCTCCAGGTGCTCCGTGACGGCCTGCCGGGCCGCGTCGGGATCGCCCGCGAGGATGGCCGTGACGATCGCCTCGTGCTGGACCGCGGCGTGCTCGATGTTGCGCTGGAGCACCGGGATGGCGTTGAGCAGGTCGGTGACCCGCAGCCGGGCGTCGGCGCAGGCGGCGGCCAGCAGCGAGGAGCCGGTCAGCTCGGCGATGGCCAGGTGGAAGGCCGTGTCGAGGCGGCGGTAGTCGTCGGGACCGGCGGAGTTGACCTCCGCCAGGCGCCGTCGCAGCACCCGCCGCTGCTGCTGGGACAGCTCGGCGCCGGCCAGGACCTGCGCGGCTCCGCACTCGACGGCCAGCCGGAAGGTGAACGCGTCGTCCAGGTCGGCGGTGCCCATGTCGGCCACCACCCTGCGCAGGTCCTCCCGGTGCGGCGGCGCGGGCCGGTAGGTCACGAACGCGCCGCCGTAACGGCCGCGCCGCACGTCGAGGTAGCCCGCCTCCTGCAACGCCCTGATGGCCTCCCGCAGGGTCACGCGGCTGATGCCGAGCCGGGTGGCGAGCTCCCGTTCGGGAGGGAGCCGCTCCCCGTGGGGGACGGCGCCGAGCTTGATCACCTGAAGGAGCCGCTCGACGGTCTCCTCGAAGGCGTTGCCCGCGCGCACCGGGCGGAACGCGACGTCGAGGCCCGCCTCCCCCATGGTGCCGCCTTCCGTCACCGAAGCTCCTCGACCCGCCACCGACCGGGGACCCAGCTTATTGACCTCCGCCGGGGGCCGGGGAACCGGGATTCCGGCGCGTTCAGGCGAGTTCCGCCTCCGCGCGCTCGATCGCCTCGAACTCCTCCTCGGGGGCGTTGGCGACCAGCCGGTGCCGGCTGTAGAACCAGAAGTAGGCCAGGCACACGACGAAGATCCCCGCCGTGATGAGCGCCGCCTTGACGTCCACCAGGAAGGTGGCCACCACCGCGGCCAGGGCCAGCACCAGCGCGACGCCGGTGGTGACCACACCGCCGGGGGTGCGGTACGGGCGAGGCATGTCCGGCTCGCGCCTGCGCAGCACGATGTGGGAGAGCATCATCAGGACGTAGGAGACCGTGGCGCCGAACACCGCGATCTGGATGAGCAGGTCGCCGTCCATGGTGAGCGAGGCCAGCAGGAAGCCGACGGTGGCGGGAACGATCAGCGCCAGGTACGGGGTGTGGCGGCGGCCGGTCACCGAGAGCCAACGGGGCAGGTATCCGGCCCGCGACAGGGCGAACAGCTGCCGGGAGTAGGCGTAGATGATGGAGAAGAAGCTGGCGATCAGTCCGGCGAGGCCGACGTAGTTGACGAAGTCCGCCAGGAGGTTGTCGCCGCCGAAGGCCCGCCTGGCCGCCTCCGGGAGGGGGTTGCCCGACTCCTTGAGCGCGTTCGACCCTGCCCCGCCCGGCGCGGTCACCAGGATCAGCGCGGCGGTCAGCAGCAGCACGGTCATGCCCGCGATGATGCCCCGGGGCATGTCCCGCCGCGGGTCGCGGGCCTCCTCCGCGGCCAGCGGGACGCCCTCGATGGCGAGGAAGAACCAGATCGCGTAGACGAGCGCCGCCCACACGCCGAAGATCCCGAACGGCAGGAACGAGCTGGCGCCGAACGCGTCCGTCGCGGGGATGTCGAACAGCCTCGCCGCGCTGAACTTGGGGATCATCCCGATGATGAACACCACCAGCGCGACCAGCGCCACCCCCGTGATCACGAACATCAGCCGCAGCGCCTCGCCGACGCCCCACAGGTGCACACCGACGAAGATCACGTAGGCCGCCAGGAACACCGGCCAGCCGCTCTTGAGCCCGAACAGTCCCAGCGCCTCCACGTAGCTGCCGATGAAGACGGCGATCGCGGCGGGGGCGATGGCGTACTCGATGAGGATCGCGGTCCCGGTCGCGAACCCGCCGAACGGGCCGAGGGCCCGGCGGGCGAAGCCGTACCCGGCTCCCGCGACCGGGATGCTGGAGGACAGCTCGGCCAGGCCGAAGACCATGCAGGTGTACATCACGGCCATCAGGACGGTCGCGATCAGCAGGCCGCCCCAGCCGCCCTGCGCGAGGCCGAAGTTCCAGCCCGCGAAGTCACCGGAGATCACATACGCCACGCCGAGGCCCGCCAGCAGGACCCATCCGGCCGTTCCGGACTTCAGCTGCCGCCGACGCATGTAGTCGGCGGTCACCTTCTCGTAGTCGACACCGTGGACATGTCGTTTGCCGTCCGCCATGCTCGCCACCCCCTGGGTGCGCAGGTCGGCCTCCGACCCAATGGTCTACGGCCGAACCATAGGTGTTTGGCGTGATATTTCGCCTGACATGGCTTCCGCGTCAAGACCGTGCCATCGATGACCCAGTAAAGAACCTCAAAACTGGACAGTGGCCCCGTTCTGACGCAGCGTAGCCATTGACATCCGACCTCCCCGGTGTTTGCATGCGTTCATTGGTCTGTTTCCAGACTTTTAAGGAAGGGGCGCCCGTGACCTCTCACGTGCCGTTCACCGTGGAGCAACTCCGCAGGGACGCCGAGGCGGGCCGGATCGACACCGTCCTGCTGGCGATCGCCGACATGCAGGGCCGGCTCCAGGGCAAGCGGCTGTCCGCTCGCTACTTCCTGGAAGAGGTCCTCGAACACTCCTCCGAGGGCTGCAACTACCTGCTGGCGGTCGACGTCGACATGAACACGGTCAGCGGTTACGCGATGTCGTCATGGGAGCGCGGCTACGGCGACTTCGTGATGCGTCCCGACATGTCCACCCTGCGACCGATCCCCTGGCAGGAGGGCACCGCCCTGGTCATGGCCGACCTGGTCTGGGAGGACGGCTCCGACGTGATCGCCTCACCCCGGCAGATCCTCCGCCGGCAGCTCGCGCGGCTGGCCGAACGGGGCTGGGAGGCGTTCGTCGGCACCGAGCTGGAGTTCGTGGTCTACAACGACACCTACGAGGACGCCTGGCGCCGCGGCTACCGCGACCTGACCCCCGCCAACCTCTACAACGTCGACTACTCCATGCTCGGCACCGCCAGGGTCGAGCCGCTGCTGCGCAGGATCAGGCTCGGCATGGAAGGCGCCGGGATGTACCCCGAGTCGGTCAAGGGCGAGTGCAACCTCGGCCAGCACGAGATCGCCTTCCGCTTCGACCGGGCCCTGGCCACCTGCGACAACCACTCCGTCTACAAGAACGGCGCCAAGGAGATCGCCGCCCAGCAGGGCATGTCGCTGACCTTCATGGCCAAGCCGAACGAGCGCGAGGGCAACTCCTGCCACATCCACATCTCGCTGCGCGACACCGGCGGCGAGCCGGTGATGGCCGGACCGGGACCCTACGGCCTCTCGCCCCTCGGTGAGCGGTTCATCGCCGGTCAGCTCGCCCTCCTGCGGGAGCTGACCCTGCTGTACGCCCCCAACGTCAACTCCTACAAGCGGTACCAGCCGGGCAGCTTCGCCCCCACCGCGGTCGCGTGGGGCCCGGACAACAGGACGTGCGCGCTGCGCCTGGTCGGCCACGGGCCGTCGCTGCGGATCGAGAACCGGGTGCCCGGCGGCGACGTCAACCCCTACCTGGCGGTGTCCGCGCTGGTCGCGGCCGGGTTGCACGGCATCGAGAACGAGCTCTCCCTGCCGGAGGCACTCACCGGGAACGCCTATGCTTCGGGCGCGGAGACCGTGCCGCACACACTTCGCGACGCTCTGGAGCTCTGGGAGGGTTCCAAGCACGCCAAGACCGCCTTCGGCGACGACGTCGTGGCGCACTACGCGAACAACGCCCGGGTCGAGCTGGCCGCCTTCGACGCGGCGGTCACCGACTGGGAACTGTTCCGGGGATTCGAACGGATGTGAATGTGAAGATCGTAAACCCGGCGACCGAAGAGGTGATCGCCGACATCGAGGCGGCGGACGCCACCGAGGCCGACAGGGTGGTGGAACGCGCCGGACGGGCCTTCGCCGACTGGCGGCGGGTCGCCCCGGGAGACCGGGCGCGGCTGCTGCGCCGCTTCGCCGCGCTGGTGCGGGAGCACGCCGAGGAACTGGCCCTGCTGGAGGTCGCCAACGCGGGACACACGATCGGCAACGCCCGCTGGGAGGCGGGCAACGTCGCCGACGTGCTCGACTTCTACGCGGGAGCGCCGGAACGCAACCACGGCAAGCAGATCCCGGTGCCCGGCGGGCTGGACGTCACCTTCCAGGAGCCGCTGGGCGTCGTCGGCGTGATCGTGCCGTGGAACTTCCCGATGGTCATCATGACCTGGGGGGTGGCCCCGGCGCTGGCCGCGGGGAACACGGTGGTGGTCAAACCCGCCGAGTGGACCCCGCTGAGCGCCCTTCGCCTGGCCGAGCTGGCCCTGGCCGCCGGCCTGCCCGAGGGGGTGTTCCAGGTCCTGCCCGGCGCCGGTGAGGTGGCGGGCGCCCGGCTGGTCGGGCACCCCGCCGTGGCGAAGATCGTCTTCACCGGCTCCACCGAGGTGGGCAAGGAGATCGCTGCCAGGTGCGCGGGCCAGGTCAAGCGGATCACACTGGAGCTGGGCGGCAAGAGCGCCAACGTGGTCTTCGCCGACGCCGACCTGGCCAAGGCCGCGGCGAGCGCGCCGTACGCCGTCTTCGACAACGCGGGGCAGGACTGCTGCGCGCGTTCCCGCATCCTCGTCGAGCGGTCGGTGCACGAGGAGTTCCTGACCCGCCTCGACGAGGCGGTGCTGAAGGTCAGGGTCGGCGATCCGCGTGACGAGGCGACCGAGATGGGCCCGCTGATCAGCGCCGCGCACCGGGAGCGGGTGGCCTCCTTCGTCACCGAGCCGCCCCATCTGCAGGGGACGTGCCCCACCGGGCCGGGCTTCTGGTTCCCGCCGACGGTGCTGACCCCGCGCTCGACGGACGACCGGGCCTTCACCGAGGAGATCTTCGGCCCGGTGGTGTCGGTGGTGCCGTTCGACGGCGAGGACGACGCCGTGCGGATCGCCAACGACACTCCGTACGGCCTCAGCGGGTCCATCTGGACGCGCGACGTCGGCCGGGCACTCCGGGTGGCGCGGGCGGTCGAAGCGGGCAACCTGAGCGTCAACTCCCACTCGAGCGTCCGTTACTGGACGCCGTTCGGTGGTTTCAAGCAGTCCGGCCTCGGCCGCGAACTGGGCCCCGACGCCCTGTCCGCGTTCACCGAGACCAAGAACGTCTTCATTTCCGAGGAGTAGAGACATGCGGCGTTTGCAGGACCGGGTGGCCGTCGTCACCGGCGCGGGAAGCGGCATCGGCCTGGCCACCGTCCGCCGGTTCGCCGACGAGGGTGCCCGCGTCGTGTGCGTGGACCTGGACGAGGTGACCGGCACCAAGGCCGCGGAAGAGGCCGGCGGCCTGTTCGTGCGGGCCGACGTGACCGACGAGGACGACGTCGCCCGGGTGTTCCGGACGGCGTTCGAGACCTACGGAAGCGTCGACGTGGCGTTCAACAACGCGGGCATCTCACCGCCGGACGACGACTCGATCCTGGAGACCGGCCTCGACGCCTGGCGCCGGGTGCAGGAGGTCAACCTCACCTCGGTCTACCTGTGCTGTAAGCACGCCATCCCGTACATGCGGCGGCAGGGCAAGGGTTCGATCATCAACACCGCGTCCTTCGTCGCCGTGATGGGCTCGGCCACCAGCCAGATCTCCTACACCGCGTCCAAGGGCGGGGTGCTCGCCATGTCCCGTGAGCTGGGCGTGCAGTTCGCGCGCGAGGGCATCCGGGTGAACGCCCTGTGCCCGGGGCCGGTGAACACGCCGCTGCTCCAGGAGCTGTTCGCCAAGGACCCCGAGCGGGCCCAGCGCCGCCTGGTGCACATCCCGCTGGGCCGTTTCGCCGAGGCCTCCGAGATCGCCGCCGCGGTGGCGTTCCTCGCCTCCGACGACTCCAGCTTCATCACCGGGTCGGAGTTCCTGGTGGACGGCGGCATCTCCGGCGCGTACGTCACCCCGCTGTAGCCGGTGCCGCGCCGGGGCGGGGCGGGAAGGCCGCGGCCCCGGCGCGGCACCGGGCAGAGGAAACACGCAAGGCAAGGCAAGGCAAGGCAAGGCAAGAGATCATGTCCCGTCCCGTCATCGGCATCACCTGTTACGTCGAACCCGCGAGGTTCACCGTGTGGGAGATGACCGCCGCCCTGCTGCCGTACACCTACGTCGAGCACGTGGCCCGCGTGGGCGGGCAGCCGGTGATCCTGCCGCCCGCGGGCGAGACCGGCCCGCTGGTGGAGCGACTGGACGGGCTGATCCTGGCCGGCGGCGGGGACGTCGGCCCGGAGCGGTACGGGCGGGAACCGCACGAGCGGACCGGGTACGTCCGGCCGTTCCGCGACGACGCGGAGCTGGACCTGGTCCGCGCGGCGCTGGAGCGGGGCGTGCCGTTCCTCGGGGTCTGCCGGGGGATGCAGATCCTCAACGTCGCCCTCGGCGGCAGCCTCCACCAGCACCTGCCCGACGTGGTCGGCCACCACGGGCACGCACCGGCCCCCGGCCGGTTCGGCCGGATGCCGGTGCGGACGGCCGCGGGCAGCCGCCTCGGCGAGATCCTCGGCGCCGAGACGGTGGACGTGGCCCACTACCACCACCAGGCCGTCGAGCGCCTGGGCGCCGGGCTGACCGTGACCGCCCGCGCCGAGGACGGCACGGTCGAGGCCGTCGAAGTGGACGGTCACCCGTTCGCCCTGGCCGTCCAGTGGCACCCCGAGGCCGACGAGGAATCCGCCCTGTTCGAGGCCCTGGTACGGCACACCGTCCCGGTCGCGCGGTAGCGCGCCGGGGCGTCCTCAGTCGGGGACGACCAGTGCCCCGGTGTCGGGGCGGAGGGTCTCGCCGCGGAAGAACCGCGGGTCGATCCGGCTCTGGACGACCATCAGGACAGCACCCAGCAGCAGCACGCCCACCCCGATGACGAAGACCCCGCCGACCCCGAACACCGAGCTTCCGGTGCCGTAGGCGGGGTCCCACATGTCCACGACCGTCTTGCCGAAGACGGCGGTCAGCGCCACCGCGCCGAGCCCGGGGAGCAGGCCCTTGTACAGCAGGTCCCGCACGCTCGCGGTGAGCTCGCGCCGGAAGTACCAGACGCAGGCGTAGGCGGTCAGCGCGTAGTAGAAGCAGATCATCAACCCGAGCGTGAAGATGGTGTCCACCAGGACGTCCTCGCTGAACACCGTCATGACCGAGTAGAAGACCCCGGTGCCGATCCCGGCCCAGAGCGTGGCGTAGGAGGGCGTGCGGAAGCGGGGGTGGACCCGGGCGAACCTGACCGGCAGCGCCTCGTAGAAGCCCATGGCGAGGACGGTGCGGGCGACCGGGATGAAGGTGCTCTGCAGGCTGGCCGCGGAGCTGGCCAGCACCGCGAGGATCAGGATCACCCCGGACCCGCCCATCACCGGGTGGGCCAGGGTCGCGAAGACGTTGTCCTCGGTCTCGGGGTTGCCCAGGCCGACGCCGGTGTCGCCGACCCCGGCGTACATGACGGCGGCCACCCCCACGAGCAGGTAGCTGCCGAGGATGGTCAGCACGGTGAGCAGCGCCGCCCTGCCCGGCGTCCTGGAGCTGCCCTCGGTCTCCTCGTTCAGGGTCAGGCAGGTGTCCCAGCCCCAGAACATGAAGATCGACAGGGACAGGCCCGCGGTGAAGGCGCTGAAGGTGGCCACCGCGAACGGGTCGAACCACGCCAGGTCGAAGGCCATCGCCGTGGGCACGTCTCCGGAGACGGCCTTGCCGATCGCCATCACCGCGAACGACACCAGCGCCGCGAGCTGGAAGAGCACCAGCACGTTCTGGAGCAGCCGGGTGGCGGTGATGCCCCGGTAGCTGACGGCGGTGGCGGCGGCGACCAAGACCAGGCAGGTCAGCACGTTGACCCATTTGTCACCGGCCAGGTCGGCCAGCGCCGGGTTCCCGGTCACGTCCGCCAGCAGCACGTAGAAGAAGGTGACCGCGACCCCCGCCAGGTTGGACAGCACGATGATCGTGGCCACCACCAGGCCCCAGCCGCACATCCAGCCCACCCAGGGGCCGAACGCCTTGACCGTCCAGGTGAAGGAGGTGCCGGAGTCGGGGAAGCGCCGGTTCAGCTCCCGGTAGGCGTAGGCGACCAGGAACATCGGCAGGAAACCCGCGACGAACACCGCGAGCATCTGCGGCCCGACCTCCCCCACCGTGGGGCCGAGGGTGGCCGTCAGGCAGTAGACGGGGGCCACCGTCGAGACGCCGAGCGCCACGCTGCTCCACAGGCCGACCGAGTTCCGGCTGAGCCCCTTGTCCCGAGGGTCGTCACCGGAACCGGCCCCCGGTCGCGGCCGGGAACCCACCTCGGTCGTCATCAATCACCTCCGAAACGTGCAAGTTGTCGGACGCTACCACGGGAAACGGACATAAATTGACAAACCCACCTTGGGGCGCCATCGGGCTCGCACGGCGATCCGCGACCCGGGAGGAGAGGACGACTGGGGGATTTCGCGAGACCGGGCCGGGCGGTTAGGGTGGTCGCGACACCGGTGAACCCGTGCGGGAGAGCGTCCTGACATCCAGGCCAGGACCCCTGAAGGAGCAAGCCCTCCCCGCGAACCTCTCAAGGCAAAGGACCGTGCGGGTAGGTGCCCTCTGGAAAGCAGGTCCCGCGACCTCGCCGAAGGTGAAAGTCCGGCAAAAACCGGGTGAAGCTCTCAGGCATCAATGACAGAGGGGGAGGATGCTCTCATCTGACCCTTGTCTGAGGTGCGAACATGTCCCGACCCACGCCGCTGCGCGGCGTCCACGAGTCACTCGGCGCGACGCTGACCGACTTCGCGGGCTGGCTGATGCCGCTCCGCTACGGCAGCGAGTCCGCCGAGCACAACGCGGTCCGCCAGGCTGCGGGCCTGTTCGACCTGTCCCACATGGGGGAGATCTTCGTGACCGGCGCGCAGGCCGCCGAGGCGCTCGACTACGCGCTGGTCGGTCACCTGTCCGCCCTGGAGCCCGGCCGGGCCCGCTACACGATGATCGTCAACGCCGAGGGCGGCGTGCTGGACGACCTGATCGTCTACCGGCTGGCGCCCGAGGAGTTCATGGTCGTCGCCAACGCCTCCAACTACCCGCGTGTCGCCGCCGAGCTGACCGAGCGGGCCAAGGACTTCGACGCCGCGGTGGACGACCGCTCCGAGCGATACGCGCTGGTCGCGGTGCAGGGCCCGCGCTCCACCGAGATCCTCGCCGCGCTCACCGACGCCGACCTGGACGGCCTGAAGTACTACGCGGGCCTGCCCGCCACCGTCGCCGGCCGCGAGGCGCTGATCGCCCGCACCGGTTACACCGGGGAGGACGGCTTCGAGCTGTTCGTCGCCGCCGAGGACGCCGAGCCGCTGTGGGCCGCCCTCACCGAGGCGGGCGCCCCGCACGGGCTGGTCCCCGCCGGGTTGTCCGCACGCGACACCCTCCGCCTGGAGGCGGGCATGCCGCTCTACGGCAACGAGCTGTCGGCCGACCACACCCCGTTCGAGGCCGGGCTGGGCCGCGTGGTGCGGTTCGACAAGCCGGGTGACTTCGTCGGCCGGGCCGCCCTGGAGGCGCGCAAGGACGTCCCGCCGGCCCGCCGCCTGGTCGGCCTGGTCGCGACCGGCCGCCGGGTGCCCCGGCACGGCTATTCGGTGGTGGTCGCCGGAGAGGGCACCATCGTCGGGACGGTCACCAGCGGGGCCCCCTCCCAGACCCTGGGCAGGCCCATCGCCATGGCGTATGTGGACAACGGCCTAACCTCAGGACTGGCCGTCGACATCCGGGGCACCCATGAGCCGGTCGACGTGGTCGAACTGCCTTTCTACAGGAGGAAAAAGTGAGCAGCATTCCCGAGGACCTGCAGTACACCAAGGAACACGAGTGGGTCTCCGGTGCCGAGGACGGCATCACCCTCACCGTGGGCATCACCGCCCACGCGGCCGACGCGCTGGGTGAGGTGGTCTACGTGAAGCTTCCCGAGGTGGGCGAGGCCGTCACCGCCGGCACCCCGATCGGTGAGGTCGAGTCGACCAAGTCGGTGAGCGATGTCTTCGCCCCCGTCGGCGGTGAGGTCGTCGAGGTCAACGAGACCCTTGACGCCAACCCCGCGTTGATCAACAGCGACCCGTACGGGGACGGCTGGCTGTTCCGCGTCCGCCTCGAAGGCTCCGCGGACGACCTGCTGTCGGCCGCGGAGTACACCGCGCTCACCTCAGGTGAGGCGTAACACATCCCTCTCCCGCCCGAGCCGCGCGTCCCTTCCGAGCGCGCGGCCCGGGCGGGTCGAGAGCGGACGTATCGACTATCGACTTCCGTCCCGCGGCCGACGCCGGGGACCCCACGCCGGAGGTACTCGATGACGATCAGCGTCTTCGATCTCTTCAAGATCGGCATCGGTCCGTCCAGCTCGCACACCGGCGGCCCGATGGCCGCCGCGCACAAGTTCGCCCGCGGCCTCGACGCCGACGGCCTGCTGGAGAAGACCTGCCGGGTCCGTGCCGTCCTGTACGGCTCGCTCGGCCTGACCGGCAAGGGGCACGGCAGCGACAAGGCCGTGCTGCTGGGCCTGTCCGGTGACAAGCCCGAGCTCGTCGACGTCGACACGGTCGACGAGCGGCTGGCCGCCATGCGCGAGTCCGGCACCGTCCGCCTGTACGGCACCCGGGAGATCCCGTTCGTCGTCGGCGACGACCTCGTCTTCGAGCGCAAGGTGTCGCTCCCGCACCACCCCAACGGCATGCGCTTCACCGCCTTCGCGGAGAACGGCGAGCCCCTCCGTGAGAAGGTCTACTACTCGGTGGGCGGCGGGTTCGTCGTCGACGAGAACGCCACCGGGGCCGACCGCATCAAGGCCGACGACACCGTCCTGCCCCACCCCTTCACCACGGCGGCCGAACTGCTCGGCCACTGCGCGGAGACCGGCCTGTCGATCTCCGGGCTGATGCTGAAGAACGAGCAGGCCTTCGGCCGCACCGAGGCCGAGATCCGTGCCCGGCTGCTCGACCTGTGGCGGGTCATGAAGGAGTGCGTGCGGCGGGGCGTGGAGAAGGAGGGCGTGCTGCCCGGCGGCCTGAAGGTCCGGCGCCGCGCACACCAGCTTCACCGGCAGCTGCGCGCCGAGTCGCAGGAGAAGGACTCGCTCCAGACCATGGACTGGGTCTCGCTGTTCGCTCTCGCGGTCAACGAGGAGAACGCCGCCGGCGGCCGGATCGTCACCGCCCCCACCAACGGGGCCGCGGGGATCATCCCCGCGGTGCTCACCTACTACGACCGCTTCGTCGCCGACTCCGACGACGAGGGAGCGGTCCGCTTCCTGCTGACCGCCGGCGCGATCGGCGTGCTGTTCAAGGAGAACGCCTCCATCTCCGGTGCCGAGGTCGGCTGCCAGGGCGAGGTCGGCTCGGCCTGCTCGATGGCCGCCGCCGGGCTCACCGAGGTGCTGGGCGGCACCCCCGAACAGGTCGAGAACGCCGCCGAGATCGGCATCGAGCACAACCTGGGCCTGACCTGCGATCCGATCGGCGGGCTGGTCCAGATCCCGTGCATCGAACGCAACGCGGTCGCCTCGATCAAGGCGATCGCCGCGGCCAGGATCGCGCTGCGGGGCGACGGCCGGCACTTCGTCTCGCTGGACAAGGCCATCAAGACGATGCGTGACACCGGCCGCGACATGCTCGACAAGTACAAGGAGACCAGCCGCGGCGGCCTCGCGGTCAACGTCATCGAGTGCTGACCGGACCGGAGCCGTCACCCGGCTCCATTTCCCGGCAAATCACTCATCTCGTACAGGATTCCGGGGTCCCGCGCCTATGCTGGGTGGCCGTGTTCACGGGACTCGGGAGGTCGTGGTGGCGACGGCAGCGCATCCGGTGAGCCGGTCCGGCCGCCGGCGGAGGCCCTCCGGCCGGCGCGGCGCGTCCGGCTTCCTCCACGCCCACTGGGTGTTCCTGGTCGCGCTGCTGGCCGGCGGCGCGCTGCGGGCCCTGGCGGTGCTGGGCTACCGGCCCGCCCTGTGGTTCTGGGCCGACTCCTTCGTCTACCTGAACGCCGGGCTCGCACCCCGCCCTCTGGAATCCCGCCCCGCGGGCTACTCGCTCCTGCTGTGGGCACTGCGTCCGCTGTCGAGCGTCCAGGCGGTGGTCGTCCTGCAGCACCTGCTGGGGCTGGCCGTGGCCGTCTGCGTCTACCTGCTGCTGCGCCGCCTGGGCAGGCTGCCCGGCTGGGGGGCCACGCTCGCCGCGCTGCCGGTGCTGCTGGACGCCCACCAGATCCAGCTCGAACACCTCGTCATGGCGGACCTGCTCTTCCAGTTCCTGACGGTGCTGGCGGTCACGCTGCTGCTCCTGCGCGAGCGTCCGCGGGCGTGGGTCGCGGCGCTCGCCGGACTGCTGCTGGCCGCGGCGACCGTCACCCGGACGATCGGGCTGCCGCTGATCGCCGTGGTGCTGGTCTGCCTGCTGCTCCGCCGGGCCTCCTGGCGCGCGGTCATCGCCGCCGCCCTGGCCGCGGTGATCGGCCTGGGCTCGTACGCCGCCTGGTTCCACTCCGAGCACGGCACCTTCGGGCTGACCCGGGGCAACGCGTTCCTGTGGGCACGCACGATGACCTTCGCCGACTGCGCCGTGATCAGGCCGGCCGGCCCGGAGGCGGCGCTGTGCCCCACCGAGCCGGTGAGCGAACGCGCGGCGCCGCCGGTCTACATCTGGGACGGCTCCTCCCCCCTGAACAAGGTCAAGGGAAGCTGGGCCGAGCGCGACCGGCTCGCCGGCGCCTTCGCCACCCAGGCCATCCTGGCCCAGCCACTCGACTTCCTCCGGGCCGGCCTGACGGACGTGGCGTACATCTTCGACTGGACCAGGCGGGTCTATCCGTCCCCCGGCCCGCAGAGCGCCTACGTCTTCCCCGACACCGCCCGGCCCTTCCCCAAGGGCGGCGCCTCGCAGGGCAGGACCGCCGAGGAGCTGACCGTGGCCTACCAGGGCGTCTCCGGGGCCCCCACCCTGGTCGAGCCGTACGTCGGCTGGTTGCGCGCCTACCAGGAGCACGGGTTCGTGCGCGGCCCGTTCCTCGCGGTGATCATGCTGGTCGGCCTCGTCGGCGTGCTGCTCCGGATCCGGCGGTTCGGCGGCCCGGGGCTGCTGCCGTGGGCGGCGGGCGTCGTGCTGCTGGTCCTGCCGCCCTTCATCGCGGCCTTCGACCACCGCTACGTCGTCCCCGCGCTCCCCCTGCTCTGCCTGGCCGCCGGGCTGGCGTTCGGCGTACCACGCGAGGCGGAGCCGCCGGCGACGCGGCCGGATCCCGGAGGGCTGCGGGACGAGCCGGGCGGGTGGTCAGCGGCGCCGGACGTGCAGGCGAACCATCACGCCGAGCTCGGGGTCGCCCAGCGCCCGGCGGACCTTCCCTACGGCGTCCCGGTTGAGCCGCGCCACGAGTCTGCCGACGTCGTCCCCGGGCGCGCAGCTCACCGTGACACGCAGCCGCTCGTTCGGTATGTGCCGGACACGGATCCGGGTGAGCCCCTCGACTTCTTTGAGACAGACACCGAGCACCGCGGTGCCCGTCCCGGTCCGCCGCCCCCACCGCCCCCAGCCCAGGGCGTGTAGCAGCCACCGCAGGGCCAGCAGCGCCAGCAGCACCAGCAGCAGCGCGGCCGGCCATCCCGCCCAGGGGTGGCCGGCCGCCCAGGCGGGCAGCCCTCCGCTCACGAGCCGGTCGCCGCGCGGATGGCCGGGGATGTCGCCCCGCCCGCGCAGGAACGCGTAGCCGCCCGCCCCGGTGAGCACCGCGCCGGTGAGCGCCAGGCCGATCCGGTTGCCCAGGTACGGCCGCATCACGCCCCCCGCCTGCGCAGCCGTACCACGACCTCGCCCGCGCCCGTCACGCCCAGCGCCGCCATCCGATCGCCCACGGCCGCCCCGACCCGCCGCAGCAACGGCCCGGTCCGTTCGGTGCCGGTGAACACGGTGACCTCGACGATCCTGGACGCGAGCCGGACCCGGGCCCGGTCCACCTCGTCCACCGACTCGGCCGCCGCCCGGAGCGTGCGGCGCAGGCCGGACCTGGTCATGCCGATCACCGTCAGCGGGTCGGCGGACTCCAGCGGTTCCAGCCTGGGCCGGCCGGGTAGCGCGGCGAGCCCGAGCAGCACCAGTCCCGCGAAGATCGCGAGCACCGCCGCGACGAACGTGGCGGGGTCGGACCAGTGCCACTCACCGGCCCGGGTGGCCAGCCGGCGGTAGGGCACCCGTCCGGCCGGTGAGCCCGTCAGCAGGCCGACGGTCACCACCGCGGCGGAGCACAGCGCGGCGGACACGACGAGGGCGACCGGCACGGCCGCCGGGGTCCGCGCCGCTCTGAGCAACCGCACCGACCTGCGGCGTGCCGCGTGCGGGCTCTCACCGTTCGCCCGGCCCGCCCGGCCCGCCCCGCCGGTGGCGCCTGCGCCGCTCCCCGTACCCGTGACGGTGTCATGGAGAGTAGTCGTCATTCGATCATGTGTACGCGTTCCGGCGGGAGGGGGGCGGGTCTCCCCCACGCCCCTGCCCGATCTTGGTGCCCTTCTGGCGGAGCGTTGACCGCCGGCCAGAAAATATGAACTCAACTCATATTAAATCGCGCGGGGTTATCCTGCCCACATGGACGACCGCCGCCGCTACGACCACGCCACCGCCCACCTCGACCCGCCCTTCGCCATCCTCGACCTGCGGGCGCTGCGGGCCAACGCCGAGGCGATGGTCGCACGCGCCGCGGGCAAGCCGATCAGAGTCGCCAGCAAGTCCATCAGGTCACGCGCCGTGCTGGAACGCATCCTCGCCATGGACGGCTTCTCCGGCATCATGGCCTTCACCCTTCCCGAGGCCCTCTGGCTGGTCTCCACCGGCATGCGCGACGTACTCCTCGCCTACCCCACCGCCGACCGGGCCGCGCTGGCCGAGCTGGCCGCGGACCCCCGCGCCGCGCAGGAGATCACCGTCATGGTCGACCGCGCCGAGCACCTCGACGTCGTCGAGTCGGCCATCGCCGGCGTCCGCAACCGCCACGAGATCCGGGTCTGCATGGACATCGACGCCGGCTTCGTCGCCCTCGGCGGCCGGTTCCGCGCCGGCGCCCGCCGCTCCCCCGTCCGGGAGCCGGACCAGGTCGCCGACCTCGCCGCCGACATCGCCAAACGTCCCGGGTTCCGCCTGGCCGGCCTGATGGCGTACGAGGCGCAGATCGCCGGGGTCGGCGACGACGCACCCGGCAACCCGGCGCTCACCCGGGCCATCCGGTGGATGCAGGCCCGCTCCCAGCGGGAACTGACCGTCCGCAGGGGCCGGATCGTCCAGGCCGTACGCGAGATCGCCGACCTGGAGTTCGTCAACGGCGGCGGCACCGGCAGCATCGAGAAGACCGCCCGGGAGCGGGCCATCACCGAGATCGCCGCCGGGTCGGGCTTCTACCACCCCCGCCTGTTCGACTTCTACCGGGGCTTCACCGGCAGACCCGCCGCCCTGTTCGCCCTGCCGGTCGTCCGCCGCCCCGCCGCGGGCGTGGTGACCGTCCTCGGCGGTGGCTACCCCGCCTCGGGCAAGCCCGGCCCCGACCGCCTGCCCCAGCCCTACCTGCCGTGCGGGCTGCGCTACGACCCCGACGAGGGCGCCGGGGAGGTGCAGACCCCGCTGGTCGGCCAGGCCGCCGAGGACCTGCGCGTCGGCGACCGCGTCTGGTTCCGGCACGCCAAGGCCGGTGAGCTGTGCGAGCGCTTCGCCGGCCTGCACCTGATCGAAGGGGACGAGATCGTGGCGGAGGTTCCCACCTACCGAGGCGAGGGCCGCACGTTCCTGTAGAGGCCCCGCACCGCCATAGAGACCCCGCACCACCCTGCAGAGGCCCCGCACCGCCCTCTAGAGACCTCGCGCACCGCTACCGCGCGTCGTGTCGTCGTACCGTCAAGCCCGCCGCGCGCGACCGCCGTCACCGGCGGCGGCGCCACAGCATGACCACCGCACCCAGCGCCAGCGCCACCCCGACACCGATCAGGATCGGCGCCAGGTCGGGCCGGTCGTCCACCCACAGGTCGTCGGGTTCGCCGTCGAGCCTGGCCGGCCGGGGAGCCGCCGCGCCCGCCACCAGGTCGCCGACCTGCGCGACGAAGTGCTCCGCGTTCGCCTTGACCTTGGCCACCCCACGCTCCTTGACCCGCTTGGGGCTGACCCGGTCCACGATGGCGTCCACCGTCTGGGCCAGCTCCGCGCGCGTGCGCTCGATCTGCCGCTCCAACTCAGCCGGATCGGTGTCCGCCATGGTTCTCCTCTCGTACCCCTTGACATCGATCAGTGTGTCAGGTCCCGCCTCCCACGGCACGCGGGCCCGGCCGGTAGGTTGACCCGGGAACGATTCCTCGGAGGAACCACATGAAACTCGAGCCGGGCGACGCCGCCCCCGACTTCACGCTCCCCACCGCCGACGGCGGCACCGTATCACCGGAGTCGTACCGCGGCAGGCGCGTCATCCTCTACTTCTACCCCGCCGCCATGACGCCGGGCTGCACCAAGCAGGCGTGCGACTTCCGCGACAGCCTCGCCTCGCTGACCGCGGCCGGCCTCGCGGTGCTCGGCGTGTCGAAGGACAGCCCGGACAGGCTCGCCACGTTCGCCGAACGCGACGCGCTGACCTTCCCGCTGCTGTCCGACCCCGGCCTGGAGGTCCACAAGGCCTACGGCGCCTACGGCGAGAAGACCATGTACGGCAGGACCACGGTCGGGGTCATCCGCTCCACCTTCGTCATCGACCCCGACGGAAAGATCGAGAAAGCCCTCTACAACGTGAAGGCGACCGGCCACGTGGCCCGCCTCCGCCGGGAACTCGGCCTGGACTGAACACCCTTTTTGCCATTTAGCACGACATGCGCATGCCTCAAGAATTGTCACACCCGTTCCGCAGACTTGAGGCATGCCCCCCAAGTACAAGTACACCCCCGAAACACTGGCGGAGGCCGCCGCCGCGTCCCTCAGCGTCGCCGAGGTCCTGCGCCGCCTGGGCATCACCGTCGCGGGCGGCAACCACGCCCACATCAGCCGCCAGCTGAAGCGTTTCGGGATCGACACCTCGCATTTTCTCGGCCAAGCACATCACCGGGGGCGGCCTTCGAACAGACGCCTGTCACCGGCCGAAGTTCTTCGTGTCCGCCCGGCGGGCTCGCCGAGGACGAAGCCCCCGACACTCCGGCGGGCGCTCCAGGAGGCAGGAGTGCCCTACCGGTGCAGTGGCTGTAAGATCGAGGGCACCTGGGAGGGCGGGCCGCTCACGTTGCACGTGGACCACCTCAATGGTGATTGGCTTGACAATAGAATAAACAACTTGCGATTCCTCTGTCCGAACTGCCATTCTCAGACAGAGAACTTCGCAGGAAAGAACAGAGGGGCCGTAGCCCAACGGCAGGAGGCAGCGTCTTTAGGTGGCGCACAGTATGGGTTCGAATCCCATCGGCCCCACAAACGTCCCAGGAAGAACGCGATAAACCTCAGGTCGGTGACCGTCAGCATAACGCTGTCGCCGCAGGACGCCTTCTTTCTGGAAGAACACGTGAGCCGGAAGCACGCCGGATCGAGGTCCGCGGCGGTGCGCGAGGCGATCCGGCTGCTCCGCCAGTCCTCCCGGGAAGACCGCACCGCCTCTTCCCCGTCACGGGAGAGGGAGTGCGGGGCGCCACCGTGAGAGACGAGATCGGCGGCGTCCCCGGGAACGATCTCCTCAGCACATCGGTGGGAGCACTGCAAGTCGTACCCGGTGTGCGACCTGGGTCGTACACCGCCTCCCTCTCAGGGGGGAAGGCCACCGATCGTCCCCTTTCGTAGTGTGGTGGTGTGTTCGGCAGAGTACGCGCCTGGAGCCGGCGCCACCCCGAGATCGTGGAGGCGCTGTGGCTGGCGCCGTTCATCCTCCTGTCACTGTTCAACGCGTGGGCCATGGGCACCGGCAATCCCGGCACGGGCGTCCCGCAGCTGGGGGTCGTGGGGTTCCTGGCGCTGAGCTGTGTGCTCACGGTGCCGCTGTTCTGGATGCGCAGGCACCCCATCCCGGTGTTCGTGTTCGTGTCACTGGCCTGTTTCGTCCAGTGGCTGCTGGGTGTGCAGCCGTTGTTCTTCAACGTCTCGGTGCTGATCGCCATGTACGGGGTGGCGGCGCGGTGCGCGACGCGCTGGGCGGTGAGCGCGGGCCTGGTGGTCGAGTTGGGGCTGCTGCTGGCATTCGGGCGGATCGAGACCGACCTCGGCCTGCGGAACTTCGTCAGCTCGTCGGTGTTCGTGGTGGCGATATGGATCACCGGGATCTACGCGAGGACCAGGCGCCGCTACCTGGAGGGGTTGGAGGAGCGGGCCGAGCGGGCCGAGCACGAACGTGACCAGCAGGCCAGGTTGTCCGCGGCGGCCGAGCGGGCCAGAATCGCCCGGGAACTGCACGACGTGGTGGCGCACAACGTGAGCGTGATGATCGTTCAGGCCGACGGGGCGGCCTACGCGATCGATCACAGTCCGGAGCAGGCCCGTGAGGCGATGCGGGCGGTGTCGGTCACGGGCCGCAGGGCACTGGCGGAGATGCGGCGACTGGTGGGTGTGCTGCGAACCGGCGACGCGCCTCAGGAGTACGCGCCGCAGCCGGGGCTGTCCCAGTTGGACCACCTGGTGGCGCAGGTGCGCGGCTCGGGGCTGCCGGTGGACTTCCGGGTGACGGGAGCGCCGCAGGAGCTGCCGGAGGGCGAGCAGTTGACGGTCTACCGGATCGTGCAGGAGGCGCTGACCAATACCCTCAAGCATGGTGGTCCGGAAAGCAGCGCCACCGTGGAGATGGAGTACGGCGTGCGGGAGGTGCTCTTGCGGGTGACCGACGACGGCCGCGGGGCGGCGGCCCCTGCGCGCGAGGGCGGGCACGGGCTGATCGGCATGCGGGAGCGGGCGGCGATGTTCGGCGGGAGCGTGGAGGCGGGTCCGCTGGCCGGCGGTGGGTTCCGGGTGGTGGCGCGGTTGCCGATCGGCGGGGTCGGGACGGGCAGGGCGGCTTGAACGACGGGACGATCCGCGTGATGCTGGTCGACGATCAGGAGCTGTTGCGTACCGGTTTCCGCATGGTGCTCGGCGCGCAGCCGGGTATCGAGGTGGTCGCGGAGGCGGGTGACGGGGCCGCCGCCGTGGAGGCCGTCCGGGTGACCCCGGTCGACGTGGTGCTGATGGATGTGCGCATGCCGGTGATGGACGGGGTGGAGGCGACGCGCCTGATCTGTGCGACGCCCGGCGGGCCCAGGGTGTTGATCCTCACCACGTTCGACCTGGACGACTACGCGTTCGCCGCGTTGAAGGCGGGGGCTTCGGGTTTCCTGCTGAAGGACGTCCCCCCCGCCGACCTGGTGAGCGCGATCCGTTCGGTGTACAGCGGGGACGCGGTGGTGGCGCCGAGCACGACGCGGCGGCTGCTGGAGCGGCTCGCCGTGCATCTGCCCGCCCCCGGGGCGCCCGAGCCCGTGGCGCTGTCGGGGTTGACGGCCCGGGAGCGGGAGGTGCTGGTGCTGGTGGCCCGCGGTCTGTCGAACCTGGAGATAGCCCGGCGGCTGGATCTGGCGGAGGCGACGGTGAAGACGCACCTGGGCCGGGTGCTGGCCAAGCTGAACCTGCGCGACAGGGCTCAGGTCGTGGTGTACGCCTACGAGTCGGGGCTGGTGACCCCGCATTCGGGCGGGTAGCCCGCGGTCGGCCGCCGTCGCCGGGTGGTCGTACCCCGTCTGTCGGCCATTCGGCCGAGGCGGGGGTACGACGCCGGTAGCGGTGATCGGTTCCGGGGCGCCCGGGGGCTGATGGAAAGCCCGTCCCCCAGTCCGATGAATCCCAGTTCTCCCAGCAATAGCGTTTTTCCCGTCATAGCGCATACGTTGCCGAGGAGAGCTGACGTGACCATCACCGGAGAAGCCGGAGCTTGGAACACCCGGACGACGACGGCCCCGGCCGTGACGGCCGATGGTGTCACCAAGGTGTACGGCCAGGGGGACGCGGCCGTACACGCGCTTCGCGGAGTCGACGTCTCGTTCTCGACGGGCGCCTTCACCGCGATCATGGGGCCGTCCGGGTCGGGGAAGTCCACACTGATGCACTGCCTGGCCGGGCTGGACACGGTCAGCGGCGGCCGGGTGCACATCGGTGACGTGGAGCTGACCGGGCTCGGCGACAAGCAGCTCACCCTGCTCCGCCGCGACCGGATCGGCTTCATCTTCCAGGCGTTCAACCTGCTGCCGACACTGACGGCCGAGCAGAACATCCGGCTCCCGCTGGAGATCGCCGGACGCCAGGCCGACCAGGGCCTGTTCGACCGCGTCGTGGAGACCGTGGGCCTGCGTGCCCGGCTCGGCCACCGGCCGACCCAGCTGTCGGGCGGGCAGCAGCAGCGTGTCGCGGTGGCTCGCGCTCTGATCAGCAAGCCGCAGGTCATCTTCGCCGACGAGCCCACCGGCAACCTCGACTCGCGCAGCGGTGCCGAGGTGCTGTCCTTCCTGCGCACCTCGGTGCGTGAGCTGGACCAGACGATCGTGATGGTCACCCACGACCCGGTGGCGGCCTCCTACGCCGACCGCGTGGTCTTCCTCCGCGACGGTCTGCTGGTCGACGAGCTCTCCGCGCCGACGCCGCAGTCGGTGCTGGACACGCTGATGAAGCTGGAGGCGTGAGGTGCTGAGGACGACCCTGGCCGGGTTGCGTGCGCACCGGCTGCGCCTGGCCCTGACCGCCCTGGCGATCGCGCTCGGGGTGGGTTTCATCGCGGGCACGTTCGTACTCACCGACACCATCGAGAAGGGGTTCACCCAGACGTTCTCCGCGGCGGCCGACAAGATCGACGTCGCCGTGCTCCCGCCCGCGGACGGGACGGCCGGGAAGGTGCCGGCCATCCCGGAGGCCACCCTGGAGAAGATCCGCGCCGTCGACGGCGTGGCCGACGCCCAGGGACTGGTGCGGGGCACCTCGGCGCTGATCGGCAAGGACGGCAAGGCCGCCGGTGACTTCCCCACGGCGGGCATCTCGCTGCCGCAGGGCCGGCTGAACCGTACCGCGATCGTCAGCGGCGCCGCTCCGGCGACCCCCACGCAGGTCGTGCTCGACGAGGGCACCGCCAGGACCCGCGGGTTCAAGGTCGGCGACACCGTAACGGTGCTCGACCACGAGAACACCCAGCACCGGTTCACGCTCGTCGGCCTGTTCGACGTCGGCCTGGACCAGGAGCTCGGCTACACGGGCGCGGTCGGCTACACCACCGCCACGGCCAAGGCGATGACCGGCGAGCAGGGATACCGCGAGGTCGACGTCGCCGCCGCCGAGGGCGTCACCCAGGAGAGGTTGCGCGACGCGGTGGCCGCGGTCGCCGGCCCGGGTTACCGGGTGGCCACCGGCGAGGAGTACGCGACGGCCATGGCCGACGCCAACGGTGCCGACACCGCGTTCCTCACCATGGGTCTGCTGCTGTTCGGCGTGGTGGCGATGTTCGTGGCCACGCTGGTCATCTACAACACCTTCAACATCCTGGTGGCGCAGCGGACGCGCGAGATGGCGCTGCTGCGCTGCATCGGGGCGACCCGGGGGCAGGTGTTCGGCTCGATCCTGCTGGAGTCGACCGTGGTCGGCCTGCTCTCGTCGGTGCTGGGCCTGCTGCTCGGCTACGGCATGGGGGCGGGGGCGCTCGGCGTGCTGGCCGCGTTCGACGCGCCGCTGCCCGCGGCGGCCGCGGAGCTGACCCCGCGTACGATCGGCATCGGCCTGCTCGTCGGCCTGGTGGTCACGGTCGGCGCGGCGCTGCTGCCCGCGCGGTCCGCGACGAAGGTCGCCCCGATCGCGGCGCTGCGCTCGCAGGTCGAGGAGCAGACGTTCCGGGCGGGTCTGCTGCGGATGATCGCCGCGGCGCTGTTCACGCTCGCGGGGGCGGGCACCACGGTGGCCGGGCTCACCATGGAGGCCGGTGAGACCGCCCTGGTGGTGGTCATGGCCGGCAGCTCGCTCGTCTTCCTCGGGGTGCTGGTCCTCGGACCGGTGATCGTCAGGCCGCTGTCCGCCTTCGCGGGCTGGGTGCCGGCCAGGCTCTTCGGCGTGCCCGGCCGTCTGGCCGTGGACAACTCCCGGCGCAACCCGAAGCGGTCCGCCACCACCACCGTGGCGCTCACCGTGGGGGTGACGCTGATGACGGTCATCTCCGTCGTCACCGTCACCGCGCGGGAGACCTACACCCGCCAGCTCGACGAGCAGTTCCCCGTCGACTACATGGTCCAGACGCAGGAGCGTGACTCCAGTCTGCCCCGGTCCATCGCCGAGAGCCTGCGGGCCCGGCCCGAGCTGGCCTCGGTCGTGGCGTTCCGCGAGACCTCCGCCGAGGTCGGCAAGGCCGGTGAGCGCGGCAGGAAACACGGGGTGGGAGCCTTCAGCGCGGACTCGGGTTACGTCCCGAAGCTCGACGCCGGTTCGCCGGACCTGCTCAAGCCGGGTACCGCGTTCGTCTCCGACGAGCTGTCCGAGGTGCTCAAGGTCGGCGCCGGCGGCCGGATCGCGGTGCGGACGGCCGAGGCGGGCCGGGTGGAGCTCTCGATCGTGGGCGTCTCCGACCGCGACTCCGGCCTGCCCGCGGTGACGCTCGCCGAGCAGGAGTTCGACCGTTACTTCACCGGCGTCGGCGACAGCCGGGTGATGGTCAACTATCGCGACGGCATCGACCCCGACCGGGCGCTGAAGGCGATCGAGGCGGTGGCGCAGCCCTACCCGACGGCCAAGGTCATCAGCTCCACCGAGGTGCGGGGCCAGTTCGACGAGGCGCTCGACATGATGTTGATGATCATCACCGGCCTGCTGGGCCTGGCGGTCCTCATCTCCCTGCTGGGCATCGCCAACACGCTGTCACTGTCGGTGCACGAGCGGACCCGTGAGTCGGCGCTGCTGCGGGCGCTCGGCCTGACCAGACCCCAGCTGCGCCGGATGCTCTCGGTCGAGGCGCTGATCCTGGGCCTCATCGGCGCGCTGGTCGGCGTGGTGCTGGGCATCGTGTTCGGCTGGGTCGCGACGCAGACGATGAGCGACGACGTCGCGTTCCGGCTGCCGGTCCCGCAGATCCTGGCGTTCATGGCGCTGTCCGGCCTGGCCGGGGTGCTCGCCGCGGTGCTGCCCGCCCGGCGCGCGGCACGCGCCTCCATCGTGGACTCACTCGCGAGCGGGTGAGCGGGTGAGCGGGTGAGCCCGTGCGGCGACGACCGTGCGGCGACGACCGGGGTGCCGTCAGCGAGGACGGTGCCCCGGCCACTGCTCGGCCACGGTCTCGGGGTTGAGCAGCGGCCGGATGACGATCTCGCCGGTGGCCCGGTCGATGACGACGCACCCGGCGCCCACCGTGTCGGGGAGGACCCCGGGGTCGTCGGGCTCGGGCTCCCCGCACCAGGCGACGTAGCCCTCCGCGAAGGCGTAGATCCTGATCTCGGCGGTGGAGCCCGGGCCTCGCACCCCGTTGAAGTACTCCTCCGCCACCGCCCTGGCCTGGTCGGGGTTCACAGCCGCCGCCCCTCTCTGTCGATCACGACGCAGAAGACGCCGGTCACCGATTCGTACGGCGGCTCGACGGCCATGTGGCCCCGCTGCGCGTCGATCCAGATCACCTCTCCGTTGAAGTTCACCGCGTTCCACGCGTGACTGCCGCCGGCCGGCCACCGGTTGATGATGATCGCGGCGGAGCCGTGCCCGCCGGCCAGCAGCGCCTGCGCGATGGGGACGTAGGAGTGGCGCCCCTGCCCGACGTACTGGAAGCGCTGGCCCAGCCACCGCTCCGCCCGTAGCACGCCACCGGTCTCACCGCTGAGCAGCGGCTTGCCGAGCCGGTCGTACTCGGGGCGCCGGGGTGCGGCCACGGCCGGTGCCCCGTACCAGGTGGAGAGCACCGCCAGTGCGCAGTCGACGGCGTTGGTCGCCCGGAACGGGTCGTCCGCGGGCCCGGTACCGTTGATCATCCTGATCCACATGCCGCGTGGGTCGGGGAAGCGGCGCGGCGTTCCCTGCTCGGTGACCGGCACGGCCCGCACCATGTCGTCCTCGGTCTGCGGGTCGGGCCTGGCCAGCCCGCCGGCCACGCCATAGGGTCTGCACAGATCCAGGCGGGGCGGCCCCCAGCGTCCCCGCTCCCGTGGACGCTCGCGCGGCGGCGCCACCACGACCGAGGTCTGGATCTCCAGCTCGAAGTCGCGCCACCGCTGCCCGTCCACGGTCACGACGGGGTTGTACACCCCCGTGGGCAAACTCCAGTCGTTCACAGGTCCCCCATCGCCGAGCTTCTGCGAGGCAGATGTTAGGGCGGCCCCGCGCGCCGCGCGGGTGAGTTGACCAGATGGAGGAACTCGCCCGCGCCGCGGACACGCGGTCGCGGACCGGGCTCAGGCGACCTCGACGCTGACGGTGTGCCAACCGGTGGCGCCGTCGGGGTCGATCGGGGTGCGGTCGATCACCTGGGTGTAGCCGGTGGCGTCGGTGGCCCGCACCTCGATGGTGTGGGTGCCCGGGGTGGCCTCCCAGTCGTCGATCACCCACTGCCGCCAGGTGTCGGCCGTCGGCGCCTCGGCCAGCCTGGCCTGGCGCCACGGGCCCCGGTCGACGCGGACCTCGACCGCGTCGATGCCCTTGTGCTGTGCCCAGGCGACGCCCGCGATGACGGTGCGTCCCGGCCGGATCGTGGTGCCCTCCTTCGGCAGGTCGATCCGTGACTGCGTCTTGACGGGTCCCTTGGCCGACCAGCCCCGGGGCGTCCAGTAGGCCTCGTCCTGGTCGAACCGGGTCACCTTGATGTCGGTGACCCACTTGGTGGCCGAGACGTAGCCGTAGAGGCCGGGGACGACCTGGCGGACCGGGAACCCGTGGTCGACGGGGAGCGCCTCGCCGTTCATCGCGAAGGCGAGCAGCGCGTTGCGGCCGTCGAGGACGACGTCGGCCGGGGTGCCGCAGGTCCAGCCGTCGGCGGAGGTGCTGAGCAGCATGTCGGCCCCCTTCTGCACACCCGCGTCACGCAGCACGTCGGCGAGGCTGACGCCCAGCCAGCGCGCGTTGCCGATGTAGGGGCCGCCGACCTCGTTGGAGACGCAGCACAGCGTGACGTCGGCCTCGATCACGGTGCGCTTCATCAGGTCGGCGAAGGTGATCTCCACCGGCCGGTCGACCATCCCGTGGATCGTGAGGGTCCAGTCGGCCGGGTCGACCTGGGGCACCACGAGGGCGGTGTCCACCCGGTAGAAGTCGGCGTTCGGGGTGATGAACGACGACAACCCCTTGATCTTGAGGTCGGCTCCGGCGGGGATGGCGGGTGCCGGCTTGGCGGGGCCGGGCAACGCGATACCGGCGCGGGCGACGCCCACCTCGGCCCGGCCGGACAGCATGCGGCCGGCCAGCCCGCCCGCCCCGGCGACGGCCGCGGCACCGAGCACACCGGTCAGCAACCCGCGCCGGTCGAACGCGTACCGGTCGGCGCCGGCGCGCATGACCGGCGGCGTCGACGGGACGTACCGGCCGGCGGGCTCCGGCCGGTCCTGCGGCACGGTGTCCGACGGCCGTGTGGCGTGCGCGTCCCGGGTCACCGACGTGGCGCGGGTGCCGTCCGGGGCCGGGAGGTCCTCCTGCGGCGTGTGCCATCCGGCGTCGTCGAACTCCGCGGTCGCGGGCACGCCGGCGGGGGCGAAGGCGCGGCGGGTGAGCCGGTGCAGGGTGAAGGCGGCGGCGCCGACGCCCACCAGCGTCGGCAGGGCGTCCACCGGGCCGGCGTCCGGGCGGGTCAGCACGGCGGCCACGCCGATGACGCCGAACACGGCCAGTCCGGCCAGGCCCCGGCGGATGTCCCGGGCGGCCAGGAGGCCCACCGCCGCGGCGGCACCGGCGAGGACGAGGAGGATTCCGGTGAGCAGAACGGCCTTGTCGTTCTCACCGAACGTACGGATCGCCCAGTCCTTCAACGCCGCCGGGGTGAGGTCGACGGCCGCGTTGCCGACCGCGACGACCGGGAAGGCCGAGGCCTTGACCAGGCCGGCGGCGAGCAGGGAGACCCCGACCGCCACCGCCCCGGAGACCAGGCCGATCAGCGCCGCGGCCCAGAAGGGCATGCGCCTGTTGCTGTGCATGCCTTCGACGCTACGCCCGTCACGGGCCGCAGGATCTTACGCGCCGATTACAGCCCGGCCCGGTGACGGCTCCTGCGGCGGACGGGTGGCGCCGCGTCGGCCGCTCAGCCGATCGTCTCCGCCAGGACGGGGACCATGGCGCGGAAGGCGCGGCCACGATGGCTGATGGCGTCCTTCTCGCCGGCCGACATCTCGCCGGTCGTGCGGCTCTCGCCGTCGGGCACGAAGATCGGGTCGTAGCCGAAGCCGTTGGTCCCGCGCGGGGCACGAATGATCGTCCCGTGCAGCGTGCCCTCGGTCACCCGTTCCTCCCCCGACGGAAGGGCCAGGGCCGCCGCGCACACGAAGTACGCGCCGCGGTGGCCGTCCGGCACGTCGGACACCTGGGCGAGCAGCAACCGCAGGTTGGCCTCGTCGTCGCCGTGCGTGCCCGACCAGCGGGCGGAGAAGATGCCGGGCATCCCGTTCAGCGCGTCGACGCACAGGCCGGAGTCGTCGGCGATCGCGGGCAGCCCCGACTCCTTGGCCACCGCGTGGGCCTTGAGCAGCGCGTTCTCGGCGAAGGTCAGGCCGGTCTCCGCGACGTCGTCGATCCCGGGGAACGCGTCGAGCCCGACGATCTCCAGCGGGACCGCCGCGTCGGCCAGGATCCGGCGCAGTTCCAGGATCTTCCCGGTGTTCCTGGTGGCCAGGACCACCTTCCTTCCGCCGCTCACGCCAGCGCCTCCCGCTGCACGCGGGTGAGCTCCGCGCACCCGGCGATCCCGAGGTCGAGCAGTTGGTCCAGTGCGCCGCGGTCGAACGGCTTGCCCTCGGCCGTGCCCTGGACCTCGACGAAGTCACCGGAGCCGGTCATCACCACGTTCATGTCGGTCTCGGCCGCGACGTCCTCGGTGTAGCAGAGGTCGAGCATCGGCGTCGTCCCGACGACACCGACCGAGACCGCGGCGACCGACCCGATGAGCGGGTCGCCGGGGCACATCTTCCGCCCGCGCATCCACGCGACCGCGTCGGCCAACGCCACGTAGGCCCCGGTGATCGCGGCGGTGCGGGTGCCGCCGTCGGCCTGGAGGACGTCGCAGTCGATGACGACCGAGTTCTCCCCCAGTGCCTTGTAGTCGACGCAGGCGCGCAGGGAACGGCCGATCAGGCGGGAGATCTCGTGCGTCCGGCCGCCGATCCTCCCCCGCACCGACTCGCGGTCGTTGCGGGTGTTCGTGGCCCGCGGCAGCATGGCGTACTCTGCCGTGACCCAGCCCTGCCCGCTGCCCCTGCGCCAGCGGGGCACGCTGTCCTGAACGGAGGCGGCACAGAGCACCTTGGTGCCGCCGAACTCGACGAGCACCGACCCCTCGGCGTGGGCGAGCCAGCCGCGGGTGATGGTGACGGGGCGGAGTTGATCGGGAGAACGTCCATCTGCACGAGCCATGAAGCTCACCCTAGGTCATAGCGGGCCCCGCTCCGCGCGAGCTCCATCTGGCCGGAGAATCCGCCCCGGGTGGCGTCCTCCAGCACCCGGCCGGAGTCGTTCCAGGGCACCAGATGAGTCAGCACCAGGGTCTCCACGTCGGCCTTGGCCGCGTGCTCGGCCGCCTGCCGTCCGCTCAGGTGCAGGCCGGTGGGGAGGTCGGGGCGGTCCACCAGCGACGCCTCGCACAGCAGCACGTCGGCCCCCGCAGCCAGTTTGACCAGTTCCGCGGACTCACCGGTGTCGCCGGAGTAGACCACCGACCGCCCCCCGTGGGACACCCGGAACCCGTAGGTCTCCACCGGGTGGTTCATCGGCGCGGCCGTCACCTCGAACGGGCCCACCTCGAACGTCCCCGGTGTCAGCGTGTGGAAGTCGAAGGCCGTGTCCAGCGACGGCTCGGCCGGCATGGCGTAGGCCGCGTTGAGCCGCCCGCGCGCGTCCGCGGGCCCGTGGACCGGCACCTTGGGCAGCGGGCCCTGCGCGGAGTAGGTGCGCACCACGTGGTACGGGCACATGTCGAGGCAGTGGTCGGCGTGCAGGTGGGACAGGCATATCGCGTCCACGTCGTACAGGCCGATGTGCCTCTGCAGCGCGCCGAGCGCGCCGTTGCCGAAGTCGAGCAGCATGCGGAACCCCTCAGCCTCCAGCAGGTAGCAGGACGAGGGGCTGTCCGGGCCGGGGAAACTCCCCGAACACCCGATGATCGTCAATTTCACGGCGGCCTCCTACGTTCGGGTTGCGGCGCCGCGCGTCGCGGTCCGGGCACCGCTGAACGACCTCCGTTCAGCCCCCTGCCCGCCGTGTTCCCGCGCTCCGGGGTCCGGAACGCGGGAACGCGCTCACACGCGGTGTCCGTTGTTCGAGACATCTCCCACCACGGCGACCTCGACTGCCTGGATCTCGGGCCCGAGGAACCTGCGGCCCAGGTCGGCGAAGAGACTCGCGTCGCCCGTGGTGCGGAAACGGTGCCGTGGCTCGCCCCCTACGGCGGCCAGGCCCCGGTCGTGCAGGATCCGGTAGACGTCCTTCGCCGTCTCGTCGGCGCTGGACACCAGCGTGACGCCGTCCCCTGCCACGTAGGAGATCGGCCCGGTGAGCAGCGGGTAGTGCGTGCATCCCAGGATCAATGTGTCGCATCCGGCGGTGAGCACCGGTTCCAGATAGCCGCGGATGACGTCGATGAGCTCCTCGCTCATCGTCTCCCCCCGCTCGACGAACTCCACCAGCCGGGGTGCGGCCACACCGACGAGCCGGACGTCGGGGGCCGCGGCGAAGGCGTCGTGGTACGCCATCGACTCGATCGTGGCCCTGGTCCCGATCACTCCGACCCTGCCGTTGCGGGTGGCCCGCACGGCCCGGCGCGTCGCCGGCTGGATCACCTCGACGACCGGCACGTCGTAGCGCTCGCGGGCGTCCCGCAGCACCGCCGCGCTGGCACTGTTGCACGCGATGACCAGCATCTTCACGTCGTGCTCGACGAGGTGATCCATCACCTCCAGGGCGTAGGCGCGGACCTGCGCGATGGTCTTGGGACCGTACGGCTGCCGCGCGGTGTCGGCCACGTAGAGGACCGACTCGTCGGGCAACTGATCGATGATCGCCCTGGCCACCGTGAGGCCGCCCACGCCGCTGTCAAAGATTCCGATGTTCGCTTGCGACACAGCCTCAGGCTAGGGGACCCGCGGGCGCCGATCACGGTAAGAATACTCACAACGCCGATTCCTTGATCAGCTCTTCCGGGAGTGACGCCCGGGTGCCCGGCCGAGGCGCGGCCGGGACGCGCCGGGGCCGGGACGCGCTCCGGCCCAGGCGCGACGGGCCTCAGCCGCGGCCCACCCGGGCGAGCTGACGCGACTGGGCGACCAGGCGGCCGGCCGAGTCCCAGACCTCGACGTCCTCGTCGAACCAGCCGTCGCTGATCAGCCGCCCGCTGCCGATCAAGGTGAGCCAGCCGGGGGCGGGCAGAGCGCGCAGATGCCAGGTGAGGTCGACCGTGGGGGCCCAGCCGCGCATGCCCGCGGAGAAGACCACCGGCGGAAGGGCGTCCACGGCCAGGGCCAGCACGTACGGGTCGGGGTCCTGCGGCTCGGCCAGCCGGAAGTGGGCACGCGACTCCGGGCGGCCGGTGGGCCTGCCGTCGAGCCAGCCGACGGTGGGCGGGTCGAAGAGCATCTCCATCTGCGCGTTGAGCGTGATGCCCGACCCGGGACTGGGGTCGGGCAACTTGAGGCACCGCTCGACGGGCGGCATGGCCACCGACGGGCCGTCCGTCCAGTCGGGGGCGACGTCGCCGAGGGTCGCGGTCGTGACCAGGGCCTCGATGAAGGAGGTGCCCTCCTGCACGAGGGTGGCACGGGTCATCGTGGCGGTGCGGCCGGTCTTGATCTGTTCGAGCCGCACCTGACCGGGGCCGGGCCGCGGCGCGCGCAGGAACTGGGCACTGGTGGTCACCGGGTGCTCGTGCGGGGAGGCGTCCACCACGGCACGCAGGAGCACCGCCATCAGGTAACCCCCGTTGAGGGGGCCGCCGATCGAGTATCCGGGATCCAGGCAGACGTCATAGGTGCTCTCGTCCACCCGGATGGCCTGCGTCGCCTCGTCGAACTTCGTCATCCACGCTCCCGAACCTTGTTCTGGAGAGACAACTGTACCGACTCGGCGCGGGCCGCGTCACACCCCCCTACATCCGGCATCGGGCGATTTTCATTAGATGCGTCGATCACATAGTTAGTTCGCTGCAAGCGCTTCGCTAGTCATGTGCATTAACGTCTCTTTATCCAAGAAGCCCACCTTGTGAGTGATCATGCCTGCCAATAATCCCCCCGACCAGTCGCCCTCGCAGGGTCCCCAGCCCGACAGAACGATCGCCTACCGTCGGAACGACGGTTCCCCGCAGAGCGGCCAGCCGCAGAGCCACGGCTACCCCCAGCCGAACCAGCCCTACCCGCCGCAGAACCAGAGCCACCCCCAGCCGCCCTACGGGCAGCAGGCCGTCCAGCCGCCCTACGGGCAGACTCCCCAGTCCCCGTACGGACAGCAGGCCGTCCAGCCGCCCTACGGGCAGCAGGCGTACGGGCAGCAGGCGTACGGGCAGCAGGGGTACGGGCAGCAGCCCCCGTTCCAGCAGTCCGCGTTCCAGCAGCCCGGCTACGGCCAGCAGTCCGGCTGGCAGCAGGGCGCCGACTTCCTGGGCGCCTCACCGGTCGGCGCACCGCCCAAGCGCAGGGGCGGCAAGAGCTGGTTCCTCGCGGTGATCGCCGCCCTGGTCGTGGTCCTCGTCGGCGGCGGCGGCGTCTTCGCGGTCAACCTGCTCAGCGGCGGCGGCTCGCAGCCGCACGACGTACTGCCCGGCAACGCGCTCGGTTACGTGCGCCTCGACCTCGACCCCGCGGCGAACCAGAAGGTGGCGCTGTTCACCATCGCCCGCAAGTTCACCACCACCAAGAGCTCCTTCAGCGGCGACGACCCGCAGCAGGCGATCTTCGACATGCTCAAGAAGGACAGCCCGAAGCTGGAGAAGGTGGACTACGCCACCGACGTCCAGCCGTGGCTGGGCGCCCGCATCGGCGTGGCGGTCCTGCCGCCGGCCAAGGACGCCAAGGAGCCCGGCCTCGTGGTGGCCGTCCAGGTCGACGACGAGGAGCAGGCCAAGGCGGGCCTGGCCAAGCTGCTCGACGGCCAGAAGTACGGCATCGCCTTCCGCGACGGCTACGCGCTGCTCACCCCCACCCAGGCGGAGGCCGACCAGGCCGCCCAGGCCAGCTCGCTGGCCCAGAACGCCACCTTCTCCGAGGACCTCACCGCTCTCGGCGAGACCGGCGTGCTCTCCTTCTGGATGGACGTCGAGAAGGTCGCGAAGCTGGCGCCGGAGCTGGCCACCGCGAACCAGAGCGCGCTCGAGCAGGTCAAGAACGTCCGGGTGGCGGGCGCGCTCCGCTTCGACGGCAACTACGTGGAGCTCGCCGGTCTCAGCCGCGGCGCGCAGGACCCGGGCCTGGGCACCCCCAAGCCCACCGGGATCGGCACCCTCCCCGCCTCCACCGCCGGCGCGGCCTCGTTCTCCGGCCTCGGTGAGGCCGTCAGCAAGCAGTGGGACAAGGTCATGAAGTCGGCCGCGCAGGACCCGAGCAGCGCCGTCATCCAGCAGTTCGCCACCCAGGCGCAGCAGTACGGGCTGACGCTCCCCGCGGACCTGGCGACGCTGCTGGGGGAGAACATCACCCTGGTCCTGGACTCCACCGGCCTGGACGGCGGCCAGCCGAGGTTCGGCGCCAAGGTCACCACCGACCCGGTCAAGGCCCAGGAGGTCATCGGCAAGATCGAGCAGGCCCTCGTCAACTCCGGCACGACGGTCCCCCCGCTCGCCAAGGTCCCCGGCGACGGCACCCTCGTCGTGGCCAGCTCGCAGGAGTACGCCGCCGAGCTCGCCAAGCAGGGCACCCTGGCCGACAGCGAGAGCTTCCAGCTCGCGATCCCCGAGGCCGACAAGGCCACCTACGCGGTCTTCGTCGACCTCGACAAGATCGAGAAGCTCTACCTCAGCGGCCTGGAGGGCGACGACAAGGCCAACCTGGAGGTGTTCCGCGCCGTGGGCATGAGCGGCACCCAGACCGGCGGCAACGCCACCTTCTCGCTGAGGGTCCTGTTCAACTAGCGGAGCGCGGCTCCGCGCGGCAGCGTACTGATCCTCGGGGATGCCCGGGCCGTCCCTGCGGCGGCCCGGGCATCCCCGTGTCGGCGTCAGCTCCGGGCAGGCGGTCGGATCCGGGCGTCAGCGCGCCGGGAGCCGGGGCCGGGTGCGTCCCCGGACGGACCCCGGGCATCCCCGCGTCGGCCGTCGGGCCGGACGTCCCCGCCCCGCCCGGCGGGTCCACCGGGCCGGCCGTCAGGCCCAGAGCTGGCCTTCCAGGCGTTCCTCCGCCTCGTAGAGGGTTCCCTCGTACGCGCCGGTGGACAGGTACTTCCAGCCGCCGTCGGCGACCACGAACACGATGTCGGCCCGCTCCCCCGCCTTGACGGCCTTGGCCGCCATGCCGAGCGCGGCGTGCAGGGCGGCCCCGGTGGAGACGCCGGCGAAGATGCCCTCGGCCGACAGCAGCTCGCGCGTGCGGCGCAGCGCGTCGCCGGAGGACACGGAGAAGCGGGTGGTGAGGACACCGGGGTCGTACAGTTCGGGGATGAAGCCCTCGTCGACATTGCGCAGGCCGTAGACCAGCTCGCCGTAGCGTGGCTCGGCCGCGACGATCCTCACGTCGGGGACGTGCTCGCGCAGGAACCGGCCCACGCCCATCAGGGTGCCCGTGGTGCCCAGGCCCGCCACGAAGTGGGTGACGGACGGCAGGTCCTGGAGGATCTCCGGGCCCGTCGACTCGTAGTGGGAGCGCCAGTTCGCCGGATTGCCGTACTGGTAGAGCATCACCCAGTCGGGGTTCTCCGCGGCCAGGCCCTTGGCCACCCGGACCGCCTCGTTCGAGCCGCCCGCCGCGGGCGAGGAGATGATCTGCGCACCCCACATGCGCAGCAGCTGGCGGCGCTCCTCGGAGGTGTTCTCCGGCATCACGCAGATCAGCTTGTAGCCCTTGAGCCTGGCGGACATGGCCAGCGAGATGCCGGTGTTGCCGCTCGTCGGCTCCAGGATGGTGCAGCCGGGCCGGAGCAGCCCGTCCTTCTCGGCCTGCTCGATCATCCACAACGCCGGACGGTCCTTGATCGAACCGGTCGGGTTGCGGTCTTCGAGCTTGGCCCAGATCCGCACGTCCTGCGAGGGAGAGAGCCGGGGCAGGCCCACCAGAGGGGTGCGGCCGACCGAGTCGATCAGTGAGTCAAAGCGCATGGTGTGGCTTCCGCCTCGTGTGAGCAGACCAGGGACAGCGGCGTGCCACCCGCCCGCCCGTCGGGGGGCGGCGGGTGGCACGGCACAGCACGGCTAGCGGGAGCCGCCGGCCACGGCGGGCAGGACGGTCACGGTGTCACCGTCGGCGACCGGGGTGTCCAGCCCGCCCAGGAAGCGGACGTCCTCGTCGTTCAGGTAGACGTTCACGAAGCGGCGCAGCGCACCCTTGTCGATCAGGCGGTCCTTCAGCCCCGGGTGCCGGGCTTCCAGGTCGCCGATCAGCTCCTCGAGCGTGGCGCCGCTGGCGTCGACGGCCTTGGCACCGTCGGTGTAGGTGCGCAGGATGGTCGGAATGCGAACCTCGATGGCCATCGCGGGTCAATCTCCTTGTGTCGTCATGGGAGTGCAGCCCACCGGATCAGAACACCGGCGGGCGCCGGAGGATTCCAGAAAAGCCGGTCAGCGACAGTCGTAGACGACGACGGAGGGAGTGTGCGCGAACAGGAAGTTCTGCACCGGCGCGACACCCTCGTACCGCACCCGCGCACCGGGACGCGGCAGCGCGGCGTCCTCGGGCCTCGGGCGGGCGGTCAGCATGCTCGCCAGTTTACCCAAAGCCCCTCGTTCCGCTCACTGCCGTATCAACCAACGGACACCGGCGCCGGCCGCCGGAACGCCGGTCACCCCGCGGTGATCGTGATCTCCTCCTCGGTCACGACGCCGTCGACGATCCGGTACGAGCGCAGCTCCACCTTCTCCCCCAGCTCCTCGCGGGTGGAGACCAGCACGTAGTGGGCGTTCGGCTCGGAGGCGTAGCTGATGTCGGTGCGGGAGGGGTAGGCCTCGGTGGCGGTGTGGGAGTGGTAGATCACCACCGGCTCCTCGTCGCGGTCGTCCATCTCCCGCCAGACGCGCAACTGCTCCATCGAGTCGAACCGGTAGAACGTGGGCGACCGCTCGGCGTTCTCCATCGGGACGAACCGCTCCGGGACGTCGGAGCCGACCGGCCCGGCGATCACCCCGCACGCCTCGTCCGGGTGGTCCGCCCGGGCATGAGCGATGATCTTGTCAACCAGTTCCCGCGAGATCGTGAGCATGTCTGGAAGTTACCAAAGGGCCCGGACCAGGGTGTCCTGGAGGTAGGTCAGCCAGTCGTACGTGACGTACGCCGGATAGCGCGGGTCGTCCTGCGGCATCCCGGCGATCTCGTCGTAGATCTCCTCGGTCACCTCCAGCCGGGTGCCGAACGCCAGCCGCACGTCGTTCAGCGCGCGCATCCACGCCTGCGCCTGCTCCCTGGTGAGCTCCACCCGGCCCGGTTCGGCGCTGTCGAGCATGGTCTGCGCGTCGGCCCGCTTGCCCTCGCGGAGGGTCACCTCGGTGTAGCGGCGGAACTCCGCGGCCTGCTCCTGGTCCTCGTACGCCGCGGGGAACAGCCGCGCCAGCACCGGGTCGTCGGACGGTTCCGCCGAGCCGATGCCCAGTGCCCGCTCCAGCGGGTCGTCGCCGGTCTCACCCGGCTCGACCAGGCTCAGGATCTGGGAGATCAGCGAGCGCAGGATCGAGACCTCGGCGGCGTCGAACGTCGTGACCACCCCGCCGTCGCGCCCCGGCTTGAACCCCGAACTCATCGCTCTCCCACCACTGTCCGCGGGCCCGTCTCCGGAGCCCGCCCGATCACGAATCCCGCTGGACGGTGGCCCACAGGCCGTACGAGTGCATGATCTGCGTGTCGCGCTCCATCTCCTCGCGGGTGCCGCTGGACACCACGGCCTTACCCCGGTGGTGCACGTCGAGCATCAGCTTCTCGGCTTTCTCCCGCGAGTATCCGAAGACGGTCTGGAAGACATACGTGACGTACGACATGAGGTTGACCGGGTCATTCCAGACAATGGTCAGCCATGGCAGATCGGGCCGTACGTCGCCGGCCGGACGCTCGACCTCCACCGGAGCGGTGCTACCCACAACCACCAGTCTGCCCTACCTCGGGCTTAGTCTTCGACACGTGAGAATGAGCATGAGCAGTGCGTTGCTGACCGATCACTATGAGCTGACGATGCTGGAGGCGGCGCTGCGCAGCGGCGCCGCCTCCAGACGCGCGGTGTTCGAGGTCTTCGCGCGGCAACTGCCCGGCGGACGTCGGTACGGCGTCGTCGCCGGCGTCGGCCGGGTGCTCGACGCCCTGGAGGCGTTCCGCTTCGGCGACGACGAGCTCGCCTTCCTGCGGGACAACCGGGTGGTCGACGAGCCCACCCTGGAGTTCCTCGCCGGTTACCGGTTCCGCGGGGACGTGCGCGGCTACCCGGAGGGCGAGTGCTACTTCCCCGGCTCCCCGATCATGACGGTGGAGGGCACCTTCGCCGAGGCGGTGCTGCTGGAGACCGTCATCCTGTCGATCCTCAACCACGACTGCGCGATCGCCACCGCCGCCTCCCGGATGACCCACGCCGCGGGGAACCGGCCGCTCATCGAGATGGGTTCGCGCCGCACCCACGAGGCTGCGGCCGTGGCCGCCGCGCGGGCCGCCTACCTGTGCGGCTTCTCCTCCACCTCCAACCTCATGGCCGGGCGGGTGTACGGCATACCGACCGCGGGAACGGCCGCCCACGCCTTCACCCTGCTGCACGACTCCGAGGAGCAGGCTTTCCGGGCCCAGCTCGACTCGCTGGGCACCGGGACCACACTGCTCGTCGACACCTACGACGTGGCGCGGGCGGTACGCACCGGCGTGGAGCTGGCCGGTCCCGCCCTCGGCGCCGTCCGCCTCGACTCCGGTGACCTCTGCGAGGTCGCCCGGGAGGTCCGCGCGCAGCTCGACGCCCTCGGCGCCCACAAGACGCGGATCATCGTCACCAGCGACCTGGACGAGTACGCCATCGCGGCGCTGGCCTCCGCCCCCGTGGACGGCTACGGCGTCGGCACCTCGCTGGTCACCGGCTCGGGCTCGCCCACGGCGGCCCTGGTCTACAAGCTCGTCGCCCGCGAGGACGCCGACGGGGTCATGCGGCCGGTGGCCAAGAAGTCGGTGGGCAAGCCCAGCAGGGGCGGGCTCAAGCACGCCTTCCGGCGGCTCGACGCCTCCGGCACCGCGGTCGCCGAGGTGGTCGCCGTCTCCGCGGAGCCTCCCACGGACGCCCGGCCGCTCCAGGTCCGGCTGGTCGGCGGCGGCGAGGTCGTCGGCCGGGAGGACCTGGCGGCGGCCCGCACCCGGCACCGCGAGTCCGTCGCCGAGCTGCCGGTCACGGCCCACCAGCTGTCCCGGGGGGACGCCGCCCTGCCGACCGTGTTTGACTAGTGGCATGGCAACCGCGCTGATCGTCGTCGACGTGCAGAACGACTTCTGCGAGGGGGGAAGCCTGGCGGTGAGCGGCGGCGCCGAGGTGGCCGCCGCCATCTCCCGTCACCTCGCCTCGCACGGCTACGACCACGTCGTCGCCACCCGCGACTTCCACGTGGACCCCGGTGACCACTTCGCCGCCGAGCCCGACTACGTGAACTCCTGGCCCGCCCACTGCGTCGCCGGAACCGCCGGTGCCGGCTTCCACCCCGCCCTCGACACCTCCGGGGTGGAGGAGGTCTTCAGCAAGGGCGCCCACACCGCCGCGTACAGCGGTTTCGAGGGCACCACGTCCGACGGCACGAGCCTGGCCGACTGGCTCGCCGAACGCGGCGTGGACACGGTGGACGTCGTCGGCATCGCCACCGACCACTGCGTCCGGGCCACCGCGCTGGACGCGGTGGCGCACGGCCTGTCCGTCCGGGTGCTGCTGGACCTGACGGCCGGCGTGGCCCCCTCGACCACCGAGACCGCCCTGGCCCAGCTCGGCTCCGCCGGAGCCCACCTCACCGGCACCCCGGTCGTGCGCTCCGCCTGAGCAGTCGGGCGGCGCTCGGCATCCGAACGATCACAGGGTGGGAAGGAAAGGTTAAACGCCCCCACCGCGGCACGCGACAGGAGTATCACGGAGAGCCCGAACTCCTCTGCTTGCGGTGGTGACCTCGCGTGTTCCTGCTCGGTGTGTCGTGGTTGGTGTTGACCCCGTTGTGTCTGTGGAACCTGTTCCGCGGCGGCACGCTCGTCCGGTTGACGAGCGTGCTGGCGCTGGTCGCGCTGGAGGGGGCGACGGTCTGGGCCGGCGTCCAGTTCCCACGTCCCGGCCCGGTTCCGGTCGCCGCGTCCCCGACGGCGGTTCCGGCCGCCCCGTCCCCGATCGCGATGCCCCCGGTTCCGGCCGCGGCGCCGCCCGTCACGCCCTCACCCACCCCGGTCGGACCGTCCCGGATCCCGATCACACCGTCCCCGGCTCCGGCGTCTCCGGCCCCGCCGGTCGCGGCCGGCGGGCAGGCCCGCCCGTCGGGCGGAAGCCCGGAGACGGCCGGGGCCGAGCGGGCGGAACGGAGAACGCGGGCGGCACGGAACGCCCGGCCCCGGGACGGCAGGACCGCCTCCTGCCCGGCGGCGCCCACGCCGGAACGGGCGTGGACGGCCGGGCATCGAAGGTCGCCCTGCGCGCGACACCGCTGACCGGCACAGGTGACCGGCCACACCAGCAGGCACCGCTGACCGGCCCCGCCGGCCGGCACAGGTGGAACCGCCGGGGCCGGCCAACAGGGGTGGACCGGGCGATCCACCCGGACCGGGCGGCCGGGCGCCGCCGGAGCGGGCGTCCGGCCGGAGCGGGCTGAGCAGGCGCCCGCCGGACCGACCGGGACGGGTGTCAGCCGGACCGCTGGGTGGCCCACTGGCGGATCTTGTCGATCCGCTGCTGGATCTGCTCGACGGAGGCCTGAGCGATGGCCGGGCCGCCGCAGGCCCGGCGGAGCTCGGCGTGGATGACGCCGTGGGGCTGGCCGGTGCGGTGGTTCCACGCGCCGACGAGCCCGTTCAGCTCCCTGCGCAGGTTGGCGATCAGCTCGTGCGGCGCGAGCTCGGGCTCCTTCTCCTGGGGCTTGTTCCGCCTGGCCTTCATCTGGTCCGACTGGCGCTTGCTCAGCAGGGTGCGGACCTGGTCGGGCTCCAGCAGGCCGGGCAGTCCGAGGAAGTCCTCCTCCTCGGGTGAGCCCGGCTCCGCGGCGCTGCCGAACTCGCCGCCGTCGAACAGGACCCGGTCGAAGGTGGCGACCGCCTCCAGGGTCTCGAACGGCAGCTCGTCGCCCAGGACGTCGGGGTTGTCCTTCTTCCGCTGGGCGTCCTCGAGCAGGAAGTCGTCAAGCCCCTCCTCCGGGGGCTTGCGGTCGAGCACGTGGTCGCGCTCGGCCTCCAGCTCCCCCGCCAGCCCCATCAGGGTCGGCACCGAGGGCAGGAAGACCGAGGCGATCTCCCCGCGCTTGCGCGCGCGGACGAAGCGGCCGACGGCCTGGGCGAAGAACAGCGGCGTGGAGGTGCTGGTGGCGTAGACGCCGACGGCCAGCCGGGGAATGTCGACACCCTCGGAGACCATCCGGACCGCGACCAGCCAGCGCTGCTCCGAGGCGGAGAAATCCTTGATCTTCTTGGAGGCCGTGGGGTCGTCGGAGAGCACGACCGTGGCGCCCTCGCCGGTGATGGCCCGGATGTGGCGGGCGTAGGCGCGGGCGGTCTCATGGTCGGTGGCGATGACCAGGCCACCGGCGTCGGGCACGACCCTGCGCACCTCCGTCAGCCGCCGGTCGGCCGCCTGGAGGACCTGCCGGATCCAGTCGCCCTTCGGGTCGAGCGCGGCCTTCCACGCCTGGCCGAGCTGGTCCTTGGTGAGCGGCGTGCCGAGCGTCGCGGCCAGCTCGTCACCCGCGCGGGTGCGCCAGCGCATCTCCCCGGCGTACGCCAGGAAGATGACGGGCCGGACGACGCCGTCGGCGAGGGCCGGGCCGTAACCGTAGGAGTAGTCGGAGACGCTGCGGCGGACCCCCTCGCCGTCTTCGGCGTAGGTGACGAACGGGATCGGGTTGACGTCGGATCTGAAGGGGGTGCCGGTGAGGGCGAGGCGGCGGGCGGCCGGCTCGAACGCCTCGCGCACGCCGTCCCCCCAGGACTTGGCGTCACCGGCGTGGTGGATCTCGTCGAAGATGACGAGCGTCTTGCGCGCCTCGGTGCGGGCGCGGTGCAGCGCCGGGTGCATCGACACCTGGGCGTAGGTGATGGCCACGCCGGTGTAGTCGCGGGAGGTGGCGCCCTGGCTGTTCTTGAACTCGGGGTCGATGGGGATGCCGATCCTCCCCGCGGCGTCCGCCCACTGCCGCTTGAGATGCTCGGTCGGTGTGACGATCGTCACGGCCCGGACGATCCCCCGGGAGAGCAGCTCGCTGGCGATGCGGAGGGCGAAGGTCGTCTTGCCCGCACCCGGCGTCGCGACCGCGAGGAAGTCACGCGGTTCACGCCTGCAGTACAGGTCAAAGGCCTCCTGCTGCCACGCGCGAAGCTTCGGCGCGGTGCCCCAGGCGGCACGGTCCGGGAAGGAGGGCGAGAGGTGGGATGCGGCGGAAGTGCTCACAGTGTCACCAGAGTAATCGGCCCCGGCGACAGGACGTGCCGATCCGCCGAGATCCTCGCCAAGATCACCTTCACGTGCTAAGGGCCCGGGACGGTCAGCGCAGCCCCTGGATCACGGTCTCGATCTCGGCCCGCACCGCGGGGTCGTCCGGCTGGGCGACGGCGACCACGACGACCGGACGCGCTCCGCCCCCGGTGAGGAGGACCACCCGGAGGTAGGCCGGCCGGTTCACCACGTCGAGATACTCGGCCCGCACCGCGCGGCTGTGCCCGGTGCGTCCGCCGACGGTGATCGGCCGGTCGTCCACGACGTCCACCTCGTCGCCGTGGAGCAGCAGCCGCGCGTACAGGTCGCCGAGTTCGGCGGTGGCCTGGCGCGCGTCGGCGGCCGGCTCCGCCGGCCTGACCATGACGGTCACCGTCCTGCCGTCTCCCGCCGCCGACGTGAACGCGGTGACCGGCGGTTCCGCCCCGGCGCTCCAGCCCTCCGGCAGCGGATGGCTCACCCCCGCGGCCGGATCGCTCGCCCGGGCCGGTGGCGGCGGCTCGGGCAGCGCCCGTATCACCGCGACCATCCCGGCGACGATTCCGGTGATCACCCCGACGTAGATCCCCGCGACGAGCAGCGCGCGGGCCATGCGGCGCAGGCGGCCGGTCCTGCGGGACGGCGGCGGGATGGGCGTGCCGTACCAGCGGGCCGAGGGCGGGAGGTCGTCGCCCGGCTCGGGGATGCGGGGCGGCCAGGTCAGCCGGGAGCGGTCGGTCTCGCCCGCGTGCCGGCCGGCCCCGCTCGCCGGCCGCCCGATCTCACTCGCATGCCGGTCGATCCCGCCCACCCGTCGCCCGGTCTCGCCCGCGTGCCGGCCGGTCTCGTTCACCGGCCGCTCGGGCGGCGCCGGACGCGGGCCGTCGGGCCCCGTGGAGTAGGGGCGGCGCGTACGGCGAGGTCGTTCGTGCACGGCGCATCCTCCGGGCGGTCAGGGCGATACCGTCCTACCACGCATCGCCCGGCGTGACCCGGATATGAGTGATCGGTATCACGAAAGTGGCCGCCAGGTCAGGAGGCGTCCCGCATCCGCCCGGCCACGGCCACGCCGAGAAGCGCGACGGCGGCCGTCATCGCGACGATCGAGGTGTATCCGGCGGCGATGTCGTCGTGGCCGATCAGGTTGACCAGCGCACCGCCGAACCCGATCGTGAGTGCGCTGCCGAGGGTGTCGACGACCTGGAGGGCGGCCGAGTTCGCACCCTGCTCGGCGTCGGGCGACTGGCGCATCGCGGTCACGTTGACGCTCGTGGTGCCCACGCCCATGCCGAACCCGGCGATCACCCACGCCGGCACCGTGATCCAGCCGGTCACGCCCCACAGGGCGGCGGGCAGCGTCAGCAGGATGCCGGCGGCGACCGCCGCGGCGCCGATCCGCACCAGCAGGGGCCGGTCACCGCTCCAGCGGGTCTGCAGGTAGGAACCGGTCGTCCAGCCCAGGGCACCGATGGTGAGCGCTATCCCCGCCTCGCCGACCGAGAAGCCGTTCACCTTGGTGAGAAGCAGTGGGATGAACGCGTTGACCCCGAAGAACCCCGCCGCGAGCATCCCGCGCATCAGGACCGTGGTGGGCAGGCCCCGCCCGAATTTGAGCGCCCCGGGAGGCAACAGCCGCGACAGCCCCACGGCCATCACCAGTAGTCCCGCCACGGAGGCGACGGCGCCGGGCACCGGAGTGCCGTGCAGCCGGTCCACGCCGTACAGCAGGACGCCGGCGCCGCAGGCGGTGGCGAAGGCGGCCAGGGTCATCGCCAGCGGGCGGGAGCGGGGCCCGGTCGCCGGCTCGGGCCGCGTCTCCTCACCGCCGCGCAGCGCGGGCAGGAGCATGACGAGGGCGGGCACCACCAGGGGAACGATCCCGTAGAAGACCCACCTCCAGCCGATCTGCTCGGCGATGAGGCCGCTGAGGCCCGGACCGATCAGGGCGGGGAGCACCCACGCCGAGGAGAGCGCGGCGAACACCCTGGGCCGGACCTCGGGGACGTAGACCCGGGCGATCATCACGTAGATCGCCACGATGACCGCGCCGCCGCCCAGGCCCTGCACGGCACGGGCCACGATGAACAGTTCCTTGGAGACCGCGGCCCCGGCCAGGCCCATGCCGGCCGCGAACAGGACGACGCCCAGCACGAACGGCACCGCGTGGCCGCGCCGGTCGGACCAGAGCCCGGCCACGACGTTGGCCAGCAGGCCCGCGATGAGGAAGGCCGAGAAGCTCACGCCGTACAGGTCGAGCGCGTCGAGGTCCTTGGAGACCAGGGGCATCACCGTGCTGACGGACATGCCCTCGAAGGCGATGAGGGTGACGACGAGCAGGATGCCGAAGGTGGCGGTTCGATACTCGGGACCGAAGATCCGAGGCGGTTGGTACGGAGCGTCAAGCGTCTTCGGTGCTGTCACCCGTCAAGGGTAGTCGCCGTCTTCGGCTCCCGGTACACGGCCCACATCTCCTGCATCCTGACCCCCTGACCCGCGGTGAACCCCGACATGCAGTGGTCGTCGGAGTAGTCCATGAAGTTGTGGAACGGGTCGGGTCCGTCCCCCGCGCAGGTGTCCTTGGCGGCGGGGCAGCCCTGGGTCGAGTGCGCCTCGGGCGGGGTGTCGGCGATGCCGTCGCCCGGCTCCGCGCAGCCGCGCTCGAAGGTGTGCAGCAGGCCCAGCCAGTGACCGATCTCGTGGACCCCGGTGAACCCCCGGTTGAAGCTGCGCAGCGCGCCGCCCGGCAGGGTGCGCCAGTCGATGACCACACCGTCGAGCCTGGGGTCGTCCCGATAGCGGTAGGGGTAGGTGGAGTAGCCGAGCACCAGCTCGCCCAGCTGGGCGATGTAGAGGTTGAGCGTCTCCGCGCCGCCCTTGCGCATGCGTTTGATCGACCGCTCGAAGGTGATCGGGTCACGGAACCAGGTCGCGTTGACCGTGCGGGTCATGCCGTCGAGCCGGAACCTGATCCCGGTGTCGGCTCCGCCGAGCTGCCCTCCGTAGGCGGCGTTGAGCGTGGCGATCTGGCCACGCGCCGCCGTCTCGGACGCCCCGAGGCGGCCGTCGGTGATGACGTGCACCCACGTGGGGACGGTGACGGGAAGCCGGGGCAGGCGCGCCGACGGCAGACGGCGCCGGAGATCGGCGAGCATCTCGACGGCGTCCGCCGGAGGCGGGGCGTGCGGCTCGGCCCGGCGGGCGGGTGCCGCGTCCAGGACGGGCGGCTCGGCCCGGCGCGCGGATGCCGCGTCCAGGACGGTTCGCGCGCATCCGGACGGTTCGACGACGCTCGGCGGGCCGGGCACAGCGGACCCCCGGGCGGGATGGTACGGAACGGCGCCCGCTGTGAACAGGCATATCGAGACGACGGCGATCGCGCGCCGAACCATGGGCTCCCCCGGCAGATCCCGGCCACAGACCGGCCGCCACCCCCCGGCGGCATCCTGACCGTAGTCTCATCCGCGGCGGTCACCCATGCGCAACACTCATTCGTTGGTGTTGTCTTCACCCTTCGGGAGCCCCGAGTAGATCTCCTGGCACTCCGGGCAGACCGGGAACTTCTTCGGATCCCGGTTCGGCACCCATACCTTGCCGCAGAGCGCGCGGACCGGAACCCCGCTGATCGCGCTCTCCATGATCTTGTTCTTCTCGACGTAGTGGGCGAACCGCTCGTGGTCGCCGTCACCGTGCGACAGGTCCGGCCGGACGTCGCTCTCAGGGAGAATCTTCGTGCTCACCCTGACGATTTTATGCCCGCACCGCGGTGCCCCGGGCGCCGGTGCGGGCGGCGCGCCGCGACCGCCGGGGTGCGGCTCCCGCTCGGGGGGCGAGAGCCGCGCCGCATGGGCGTCGGCCCCGACGACCTGCTGCCCCACTTCGTGGTCTCACTCTTCACCACCGTGGCCCGGGTCGGCTTCGAACGCTGCAGGCCGTCGACCCTGGACGACATCAACACCGTCGCGGCCCGGCTGGAGACCGCCCTCGCACTGGCCGAGCGCTCCCTGCGGCCCGGCCAGGACCGTCCGCCGGCCCCGGCGGCCCGGTCCGGGCCCGGCCCGTCCGTCCGTCTAGTTCATCGACGGATCGTCCGGGCAGGTCGCCACATAGGCGAGCTCGCCCCGCTGACGGCGGAGCACCGCCCGCCAGAGCGACTGCGGCTCGTGGTGGAAGGTGTCGCCCGGCTCGGCGTCGACGACGTACCAGGCGCCCTCGCCGATCTCGTTCTCCAGCTGCCCGGCCGACCACCCGGCGTACCCGGCGAAGATCCGCATCTGGGCGATCTCGCCCGCGAGGATCTCCGGCGGGGCGTCGAGGTCGACGGTGCCCAGCCGGGAGACCGCCGGGGTGCCCGCGTGCAGCCGGCGCCAGCCGAGCGGCTCCTGCCCGCTGGGGACCGCGGCCAGCGCCAGCGCGCTGTCGGTCTGCACGGGACCGCCCTGGAAGAGGACGGACGGGCCGGTGACCATGGTGTCCCAGGTCGGGAGCACCTGCGTCACCGCGATGTCGCTGGGCCGGTTGAGCACGACACCGAGCGTGCCGCCGTCGACGTCGTGCTCCAGCACCAGGACCACGCTGCGCCGGAAGTTGGGGTCGTCCAGTTGAGGTGTCGCCACCAGGAGCCCGCCGACGTAGATCGCCTCCGCCATACATCCATGATGAAGGGTGAACCCCCCGCCGCGCTCCTTCACCCCCGGTTCCGGCGTCCACCTTCATGTCACGTATCGGACAAGGAGCGATCGATCACCCAGAGCGACGGAGATGGAGGGCGGCTCCGGAGGGAGGACGCCCACCGGCCGCCGGGCGTCTCCGCCCCGGCCGCACCGGGAGGCCCCGGGGAAGCACCCGGCTCCCCCGGACCTCCGCCGGGCCCGTCAGATCTCTCTCACGCCTCCGTCATACCCGTGCGCGCGCGACCGCCGGCCGACTCGCGCACCGCCGCCGCCACGGCGGTCGAGACGTCCGCGTGGAACACGCTGGGGATGATGTAGTTGGGGCCGAGTTCCTCGTCGGTGACCACGGCGGCCAGCGCGCGGGCGGCGGCGAGCAGCATCTCCTGGTTGACCACGTTCGCCTGCGCGTCGAGGAGACCGCGGAAGACACCGGGGAAGGCCAGCACGTTGTTGATCTGGTTCGGGTAGTCGGAACGGCCGGTGGCGACCACGGCGGCGTGCTCGCGGGCGGCGTCGGGCGAGACCTCGGGCTCGGGGTTGGCCAGGGCGAAGACCACGGCGTCCTCGGCCATGGTGGCGATGTCGTCACCGTTGAGGATGCCCGGCGCGGACACTCCGATGAACACGTCGGCGTCCTTGACCGCGCCGCGCAGGTCGCCCGCGTAGCCGTCGGCGTTGGTGTGCTCGGCGATCCACTGGAGCGAGTCGTCCAGGTCCTGACGGCCCCGGTGCACGGCACCCAGGTAGTCGCAGACGATCACATTGCGAGCGCCGGCCGCGAGCAGCAGGCGCAGCACGGCCGTACCGGCCGCCCCGGCACCGGCCAGTGTGATCCGGACCTCGCCGATCTCCTTGCCCACGACGCGCAACGCGTTGGTGAGGGCGGCGAGCACACAGATCGCGGTGCCGTGCTGGTCGTCGTGGAAGACCGGGATGTCCAGCAGGTCGCGGAGCCTGCGCTCCACCTCGAAGCAGCGCGGCGCCGAGATGTCCTCCAGGTTGATGCCGCCGAAGCCGGGGGCGATGAGCTGGACGGCGCGCACGATCTCGTCGACGTCCTGGGTGTCGAGGCAGATCGGCCAGGCGTCGATGTCGGCGAACCGCTTGAACAGCGCGGCCTTGCCCTCCATCACGGGAAGCGCGGCGGCCGGGCCGATGTTGCCCAGGCCGAGCACCGCCGAGCCGTCGGTGACGACGGCGACGGTGTTGCGCTTGATGGTCAGGCGGCGGGCGTCCTCGGGGTTGCGCGCGATGGCCATGGAGACCCGGGCGACACCGGGAGTGTAGGCCATCGAGAGCTCGTCACGGTTGCGCAGCGGCACCTTCGACTTCATCTCGATCTTGCCGCCGAGGTGCATGAGGAAGGTCCGGTCGGAGACCTTGTGGATGACGACGCCCTCGACGGCTTCGAGCTTGTCCGCGATCGCCTGGGCGTGGTCGGTGTCACGCGTGGCGCAGGTGACGTCGATGCGCAGCGTCTCGTGCCCGGCCGTGGTCACGTCGAGCGCGGTGACCACGCCTCCGGCGGACTCTACGGCGTGGGTGAGCTGACTGACGGCCTTGCCGCCGGCCGGCACCTCCAGGCGCACGGTGATGGAGTACGAAACACTCGGCACGGTGGCCACAGTCAACCCGCTCCTTTGCGACTGACTTTGGGTGGGATGCATCCATCGTGCCATCACCGGACGGGTGCACGCGCCCGGACGGCCGCCTCGGGGCCGCCGGCGCGGTCACGGCCCGCCGGACCGCGCTCCCGCGGGCCCGCCCGGCGCGGTGGCCGGACGGGCCCGGGGCACGGAAGGTCACCGGCCCCCGACCCGGAGGCCCGCGGGAGGTGAGGATCAGAAGAGGGCGCCGGCCAGGTTCCTGCGGGCCCTGCCGAGGGACGGGTCGTCGGCGGGCAGCGTGTCGAACAGGCCCAGCAGGTGGAGCCTGGCCTTGTCGCGGTCCGCGCCCGAGGTGCGGCGCACCACGCCGACCAGGCGGTCGAAGGCCCGGTCGACCTCACCGGAGAGCATCTCGAAGTCGGCGGCCAAAAGCTGGGCGTCGAGGTCGGCCGGGTCCTCCAGGCGGCGCTGCACGTCAGCGGGGTCGACGTTCTGGGTGCGCCGGATCAGGCCGAGCCCGGCCAGGCCCAGCTTGGCGTCCTGGTTGTTCGGCGAGCGGGCCAGCAGCCGTTCGTACGCGGCCACGGCGGCGTCGAGGTCTCCGGCGTCGATCGCCTGCTCGGCGGCCACGATCTCGGGCTCGGCCGGGGGCTCCTGCGGCCTGGCCTGCTCCCCCTCGCCGGGCGGCGGCAGATACTGCGCCAGGGCCTCCATGAGCTGGGAGAGCCAGTCGCGCAGCTGTGCCTCGGTCGCGATGCCGGGGGCGACCGCCACCGGCTGGCCCTGGAAGATGGCGTACACGGCGGGCACGTTCTGCACCCGCAGCGCCTGCGCGATCTGCGGGCTGAGCTCGACGTCGACCCGCGCGAGGACCCACCGGCCGGCGTTCTCCGCGGCCAGTTTCTCCAGCAGCAGGCTGTACTGCTTGGCCTGCTCGGCGCGGGAGACGGTGAGCTCCAGCAACACGAGGCTGTTCATGGAACGTTCGACGACGTCGGTCGCGAAGCTCGCGTCGGTGACGTCGACGACCGGCGCCGGAACACCGCCGGTTTCCTGTGCGGCGCTCTCCCGCCGCGCCTGTGCCTCAAGGGCCTGCTTGCGGGCGCCGAGGTCGACGGCGCCGTAGAGCGATCCGGGTCGAGTGAAGTCCGCTGGGCTCATACCCCCAATCCTGCCGCATCCCGGCCGCTGCACCCGACGCGCCGCCCTCGAAAAGGGGCGGGACCGGCCGCGGGCGCCGTGCGCTCCGCCGGGGACGCGGGCCCGGGGAGGCGCGGGACGCCGATGGAGCGGGTGGCCGCCCGCGGAGGCCGGGGACGCGGAGCGTCGTGACTCCCCCGGCTACCCCTCGAAGTCGCCGGCGGCGACCCTGAGTGTCTTGAGCAGGTCGAACATCTGCTCCAGCTCGTCCTCGCCGTACATGGTCATGCCGAAGCCGGCCGCCATGAGGTCGGCGGTCGCCAGGCGTACGACCTCACGGCCGCGGTCGGTGATCTCGGCCAGCACGCCGCGGCCGTCGCGGGGGTTGGGCAGGCGGCGCACCAGGTCGGCGCGCTCCAGACGGCTGACGGTGTTCGTGACGCTCGTGGGATGCACCATCAGCCGCTCACCGATCTTGGACAGCGGCAGGGCCCCCGTCCTGCTGAAGGTCAGCAGGACCAGCGCCTCGTAGCGGGCGAAGGTCAAGTCATACGGTTTGAGCAGCGCGTCCAGTTGCGAGAGCAGGATCTGGTGCGCTCTCATGATCGATGTGACGGCGGCCATGGCCGAGGAGGGCCCGAAGTGAACGCGCCACCTCTCCGCGGCGCGTTCGATGGGGTCGAACGGCAGATTCAGCTGACCTGTAACCACAGGGCTACGGTAGCGCGGCCTCATCCCGGTTCGCCCGTATACGAAGAGTGACCAGCCTCACGGCTTCACCAAGAACCCGGACGGCAAACATCACGCTCCGTTATGGTTCCCACATCGAATGGTGAGGCCGTGGCCAAGTGGCCACGCTGACTCAGTCGGGCCCGCCGGGGACGCGGGCCGGACCGGCGCCGAGGGGACCGGCTCCCGCACATTCACGGCACGGGGGGTGCTTGATGAACGACAACTCGACGGCGTCCGGACACGATACGGACGCGGCTTCCGGCGACGCGGCGTGGGCGGCCACGCCCGCCGGTGCGTGAGCGCAGGGGCGTTTCACGCGAGGAGCTCCGGCAGAGCGGGCTGACGGCGGTCGCCGTCCTGCTCGTGCTCGGGGTCGTCGCGGCGTGGAGCGTCCTGGTTCCCGGTGTCAGCGCGTGGGAGAACATCGTCGTCGCGGTGATCGGCTCGCTCCGGCTGACCGGCCCGGTGGCCGCCGCCTTCGCCGCCTGGGTGGCGGTGCGCAGGCGTCGCGTGATCGGCAGACGGTCGCTGACCACCTGGCAGGCGGTGCGGGCGCCGCTGGCGATCGTGGTGGTGACCGCAGGCGCGTTCACCGCCACCGCGCTGGTCCTGGCCGTGGGGAGCATGCTCACCGAGCAGGCCGGGCGCCTGCTGCCCAGCGGCCTGGTCATGGGCGCGGCCGGGATCACGCTGTACGTGGTCATCGGCTGGGTCACCGGCTGGCTGCTGCCGTGGACGATCACGCCGGTGCTCGCCGGGATCGGGTGTTACGGCCTGTTCAGCGCGCTGTCGCACGGGCCGACCTGGGCCGACCGGCTGGTCCCCGCCACGAGCGAGCCGTACGACCCGTTCCAGGGGTTGAGCGCGGCGGCCTTCACCGACCAGACCCTCTGGCTGGTGGGCGTCAGCGCCGCGCTGCTGCTCGGCTGGGCCGCGGTCGTGACGCGCCAGGCGCTCGTGCTGGCCGCCGCGCTGCTGGCGGTGCTGGCCGCCGGCACGGGGATGGCACGGCTCTTCTCCGAGCAGCGGCCGGTCTCCGCGCAGCGGGTCGTCTACAGCTGCCAGGAGTGGCCGATCATGGTCTGCGTGCACCCGGGGATGCAGGACGGCCTGCCCGAGCTGGGTTCGGCGTTCGTCGAGATCGCGTCCCGGCTGGCCGGGACGCCCGGCGAGTTCTCCCGGGTGGAGCAGCACCCCCGGCGTGACCGGGACTCCCCGGCGCCGGGCGTGATCGGGATCCACGTCGACGACCTGTCCACCGGTTTCGCCGAGAGGGCGGCCGACGAGTTCGTCGACGGCCTGGCCAGCCGGTGCGACGGCACACCCGCGGCGGGGTACCGCGACATCGTCGCGGCGTGGCTGCGGGGCGAACCGCTGCCCGGCGGTCCGTTCCCGGAGCACCAGTACGCCGCGGCGTGGTTCTCCGGCCTCACCGAGGCGCAGCGGCGCGACTGGCTCCGCCTCCACTACGGAGACTTCACCGGCTGCCGGTTACAAAGCACTCACTTCGGGGGGCAGGTCGGGCAGACCACCCCGACAGGGCAGATCCCGCAGCCCACCCCGCCGGGGCCGGGCACGGGCGGCGGCCCGGCCACCTCCCCGCCGCGGGACGACGTCTCCCACCAGGCACCGGAGACGGTCCCGCCGGCCGGGGGGCACGAGCCCGTCACGGGCGGGCCCGGTCCGTCCGGCGGGTCGCGCGCCGTGTCCCCGCCGCGGAGCTGACGGGATCGCGTCGTCGCGCCGCGGAGCGGGCAAGATCCGCATAGGCTCCGCGTGAGAAGGCGGCCGCCCAGGGAAGGAGAGCGCTGTGAAGCCCCCCCAAGAAGCTCCGCCCGAGACACGCCCGGCGTCCCGCGGACGCCGATGGCGTCTGCTCGCCGGGCTGCTCGTCGTGCTGGTCATCCTCGCCGTGGGTGCCCGCCTGGCATGGTCGTGGCTGAACCCGTTCGGCGAGACCGCGACCGACCGGAGCCAGCCCGTGCTCCTGGAGTCGATCCACAACCTCAGCCGCTTCGAGGCGGCCACCGGGAACTTCCAGGTCGTGGTCGACCTGGAGAAGGACGCCGCCTTCCTGCCGGACGCGGTCAAGGGCAGCCGGACCCTCTTCGTCGGAGCCGGCGGCGTCGACGCCTACGTCGACTTCGGCGGCCTGGCCGACGGAGCGCTGACCGTCTCCCCCGACCGCACCGAGGTCACGGTCAAGCTGCCCCGGGCCCAGTTGGAGAAGCCCAACCTCGACAACAAACGCTCCTACGTCTACGCCCAGCAGCGCGGCCTCTTCGACCGGGTCGAGGACTTCCTGTCATCGTCCCCCTCCGACCAGCAGGAGCTCTACCTGCTGGCCGAGAAGAAGATCGCCGAGGCTGCCCAGGCCAGCGACCTGCGCAACCGGGCCGACCAGAACACCAAGATCATGCTTGAGGGCATGCTCAAGGGCCTGGGCTTCGAGAAGGTCACCGTCAAGTTCGCCGACGAGACCTGACCGCACGGCCACGGTGAGTCCCTCCCTCCGGAATCCGCGCCCGTGGGCCCCGATTCCAGAGGGCCGGAGGGATCGCCTCACGTCGGCGCGGCGTCCGCGGGGATCGCGCTCCCGGAACGCCGGCCCCGGGGAGCCGCCGCGAGCCGGGAGCGTCGCCCCCGAAAGGATCACGCTCCCGGAACGCCGGCCTCGGGGGAATCTCGCGCTATGAACGCGGGACCCGGAGGATGAGGGCGTCACCCTGCCCGCCGCCGCCGCAGAGCCCGGCCGCGCCGAGGCCGCCGCCCCGGCGCTTGAGCTCGTGCGCCAGGGCCAGGACGATGCGGGCGCCGGAGGCCCCGATGGGGTGCCCCACGGCGATGCCGCCACCGTTGACGTTGACCTTGTCCAGCGGGACGCCCAGCTCCTTCACCGACTGCAGGACGACCTGGGCGAACGCCTCGTTGATCTCCAGCAGGTCGAGGTCGTCGACGGAGACGCCCTGCTTGCCGAGGGCATGCTTGATCGCGTTGGCGGGCTGGGACTGCAGCGAGTTGTCCGGCCCGGCCACGTTGCCGTGGGCGCCGATCTCGGCCAGCCAGTCGAGCCCGAGCTCCTCGGCCTTCGCCTTGGACATCACCACCACCGCGCAGGCGCCGTCGGAGATCTGCGAGGCCGAACCGGCGGTGATCGTGCCGTTCGGGTCGAACGCCGGCCGCAGCCGGGCCAGGGCCTCCACAGTGGTGTCACCCCGCACGCCCTCGTCCGCCGAGAAGATCACCGGGTCGCCCTTGCGCTGCGGGACCGGCACCGGGACGATCTCGTCGTCGAACGTGCCGTTCTTGATCGCGGCTGCGGCGAGCTGGTGCGACCTCGCGGAGTAGGCGTCCTGCTCCTCGCGGGTCAGGCCGAGCCTCGCGTTGTGCCGCTCGGTGGACTCGCCCATGGCGACCTGGTCGTAGGCGTCGGTGAGGCCGTCGTGGGCCATCGAGTCGACGATGCCCGCGCCGCCGTACTTCACGCCCTTGCGCAGGCCGGGCAGCAGGTGCGGGGCGTTCGACATCGACTCCATGCCGCCGGCGACCACGACGTCGAACTCACCGGCCCTGATGAGCTGGTCGGCCAGGGCGATGGCGTCGAGCCCGGACAGGCAGACCTTGTTGACGGTGAGGGACGGCACGGTCATCGGGATCCCGGCCTTGACCGCGGCCTGGCGGGCGGGCATCTGACCGGCGCCGGCCTGCAGGACCTGGCCCATGATGACGTACTGCACGGCCTCGGGGGCGACGCCGGAGCGCTCCAGCGCGGCCTTGATCGCGATACCGCCCAGCTCCGCGGCCGAGAGGCCGGAGAGGGAGCCGAGCAGGCGGCCGACGGGGGTGCGAGCTCCGGCGACGATGACGGAACCAGACATGTGAGGAGCCTCCCTGACAGGGCTTGGGGCGACTTTGCCACCATACCCATGAGTACACGAGCGATCGCCATGGAGGGCGGCACCATGTTCATGCGCATCGATCATGTGGGAATCGCATGTCACGACCTCGAAGAGAAGATCGCGTTTTTCGAGCGGACCTTCGAACTGACTGTGGTGGCCCGTGAGGTGAACCAGGAGCAGGGAGTCAAGGAGGCGATGCTGCACATCGCCGACGGGCAGGGTGGGGGATCGTACATTCAACTGCTCGAACCGCTCGATCCCGACACGCCGGTCGGCAAATTCCTGGCAAAGCGCGGAGAAGGCGTGCATCATGTTGCCTTCGGGGTGCCTGACGTCGCCCAAGCTCTGGAGACGATCGGAGGCCGGGGCGTCCGACTGCTCGACGAGAAACCGCGTCACGGCTCGATGGGCTCGTCCATCGCGTTTCTTCATCCCAAAGACGTGGCGGGAATGCTGACCGAGCTGGTACAGGCTCCCGAAAGGTAAGTGGCCATCATGTCGAATGTAAGAAACGTTCATACGTAACAAGTCGCGCATAAAGTCGGTCGGGACCTCCAACGCGGCAATGGCGGAGTACGCTGGCGTACCACCGGACGTGGGTCCCGCCCCGGCTCCCGCCTCGGATGCCAGAACTCCCCGTCCGGCCCGTGTAGCCGTCTCGCCAACCCAGGATCGAGCCTCCATGCAGTCCGACATCGACGCCCAGCTCAACAACTTCTTCGAAGACGCCCCCGCTCGGGAATTCGACGTGGTGCTCCGGGGCTACGACCGGCACCAGGTCCACGACTACCTGAAGCAGCTCGACGTCGAGCTGCGCCAGTCACGGGAGCAGATTCAGGCCCTGCAACGTGATCTCGCCGACTCCCATCGGCAGTTGCAGGAGCAGGAACGCCCGACCTACTCCGGTCTCGGCGCGAGGATCGAGCAGTTGCTCCGTCTCGCCGAGGAGCAGGCGACCGAGCTGGTCCAGGCCGCCAGAGCCGAGGCGAACGAGATCAGGGCGACGGCCAAGGTCGAGGCCGCGGACCTGCGCGCCGCGGCGGAGAACGAGGCGGCCGAGAAGCGGGCCCTCGCCACCCGCGAGGCCGACGAGACGCGCACCACCGCCGAGCGTGAGGCCGAGGAGATCCGCTCGACCGCCCGTCGCGAGTCCGAGGAGCTGACCGCCACCACCGAGCGCGAGGTCTCCAAGCTGCGGGCCACCGCCGACCACGAGGTCGCCGAGAAGCGCGCCGACGCCGAGCGTGAGATCGCCAAGCTCCGCACCACCACCGAGCGCGAGGTGGCGCAACTGCGCGCCTCGACCAAGCGCGAGCGCGACGAGGTGCTCACCACCGCCAAGCGCCAGGCCGACGAGATGCGTGCCCAGGCCCAGCGGGTGCTGGAGGAGTCGGAGGCCAAGCGGGCCCAGGACGAGGCGGAGTTCGAGATCCAGCTCGCCGCCCGCCGCGAGGAGGCCGAGCGGCAGGAGGCCGAGCGGCACGCCACCGCCCAGGCGGCCACCCAGAAGCTGGTCGCCGAGGCCGAGCAGCGGGCGGCCACCGCCGAACAGCGGGCCACCAAGGCCACCCAGCAGGCCGAGCAGACCCGCCGCGAGGCCGACACGCACGCCAAGCAGCTGCTGGCCAACGCCCGCAAGAACGCCGACCAGATCGTCTCCGAGGCCAAGACGAGCGCCGAGTCGATCGTCTCCGAGGCCAAGGCGGAGTCCGAGCGGAGCCGTTCGGTCGCCCAGCGCCAGGTCGACGAGCTGACCCGCCAGCGCGACAGCATCACCAGCCACCTCGCGCAGCTGCGCCAGCTGCTCGGTGGTGCCCCGCTCCCGGCCGCCGACCCGGAGCCCGCGATCGCCGCGGCCCCGCCGAAGCCGGCCATCCCCGCCGCCAACGGTGTCGCCGACAAGCCTGCCGTCGCCCCGCCTCCCGCCCCGGCCCCGGCTCCGGCACCCGCCAGGGCCGAGACCCGGGACGACGACGCGGAGTGGTGGCAGGAGTAACGAGCAGCGGACAGACGTCGACTCCGGGGCGTTGACGACGGCGGCTACGAAAGAGCCTGGCGACCGTGACGGTCGCTAGGCTCTTTCGCTGTCCGCCCGTTCCCGGTTCAGCGCCCCGACCGCCAGGAGCAGCACCTTGTCCGACGCGTCCCCGGTCTCCGACGACCCGGAGAATCCGGCCCTCCACTCCCCCGCCGAGCCCGCGGGCACCGCCCGCCGGATCCCGGACGGCCGGCCCGAAGACCCGGCTCCCTCCCCCGACGTCCCGGAACTCCTCGACGAGATCCTGACCACCGCGCGGGCTTCCCGGCAGCCGGGTGGTCCGCCCCGGGAGGCGCAGCGGGCGAGCGGTCCGCCCCGGGAGGCGCAGCGGCCGGGTGACTCGCCGCCGAAGACCCGGGATGCGGACGGTCCGCCTCTGAAGGCCCGGGATGCCGATGGTCCGGCCCGGATGCGGAGAGAGGACGGCGAACCGTACGGGCAACCGGGCAAGCCGCTGGCCAGGAGCCCGTTCATGGTGGGCCTGACCGCCGGGATGGGCCTGCTGACCGCGTGGGCGCTCTCCCAGGCGCTGGTCACCGTGCGAAGTGTGATCGTGCTCATCGTGGTGGCGATGTTCCTCGCCTTCGGACTCAACCCGGCCGTGGAGACGCTGCAACGGCGGCGGGTGCCCCGGCGGGGAGCGATCTCCGTCGTCTTCGGAGGGGTGATCCTCTTCTTCGTGCTCTTCGGCCTGGCGATCGTCCCGCCGGTGAGCCAGGAGGCCGCGTCGTTCGTCAGCGCGGTCCCCGGTTACGTCCAGGAACTGCTCGCCAACCCCACACTCAAACAGCTCGACACCGACTACCAGATCCTGACCAGGATCGGCGACTACATCACCAGCGGCGGGCTGGCCCAGGCCGTGGCCGGCGGTCTGGTGGGCGCGGGTGCGGTGGTGTTCAACGCGTTCTTCTCCGGCGTCACGCTGCTGGTACTGACGCTGTACTTCCTCGGCTCGCTGCCCTCGATCAAGGACTATCTCTTCGCCCTGGTGCCGAACAGCCGCCGGGCGCGCACCCGGGCGCTGGGCGACGAGATCATCAACGGCATCGGCGGCTACGTCGCGGGAAACCTGCTGATCTCCGTGATCGCGGGCGTGGTGACCTGGGTGTTCCTCGCGGTGCTCGACGTCGACTACGCCCTGGCCCTGGCACTGGTGGTGGCGGTCACCGACCTCGTCCCGCTGGTCGGCGCGACCATCGGCGCGGTACTGGTGACCGTGGTGGCCCTGCTCCAGTCGGGCACGCTCGGCATCGCCTGCGGAATCTTCTTCCTGATCTACCAGCAGATCGAGAACTACCTCGTCTACCCGCGCGTGATGAAGCACTCGGTGGACGTCACCCCGGCGGTCACGGTGATCGCGGCGTTGTTCGGCGGCACCCTGCTCGGCATCGTCGGAGCACTGCTGGCCATCCCGGTGGCCGCCGCGCTGGCACTGATCATCCGTGAGGTGGTGATCCCGCGGCAAGCTCGGCTATGAAGCCGGACACCGCCCGGTTGAACGCCTCGGGTTGCTCGACCGCGCTCAGGTGCCCCGCCTTGCCGATCACGGCCAGCCGCCCGTCGGGCACGGCCTCGACCATCGCCTCGGCGACGGCGGGAGGGGTGAGCTCGTCCTCCTCCCCCACGATCACCAGAACGGGCACCTTGAGCCCGCGCAGGGTGTCGAAGGAGTCGGGACGGGCGGCCATGGCACGCTGTGCCCAGGCGACGGCCCCCGGCGGGGCCGACTGGACCAGCCCGCGCACCCGCCCGAACACCATCGCCCGGCGTTGCGCGGTGGTCCGCCCGACGAGTGCGGGAAGTACCTCGTCCACCAGCACGGACGTACCCGAGTCGAGGACGGCGGCGGCGATCCGTTCCCGGTTGGCCCGGGCGGCCTCCGGGTCCGCCTCGGCCTTGGTGTCGGCGAGGATCACCCCGCGCACCCGGTCGGGGTGACGGCGGCACAGGGCCATCGTGACGTAGCCGCCCATGGACAGCCCTCCGACGACCGCGCGGTCGACGCCCTCGCGGTCGAGCAGGCGGACGACGTCGTCGGCCATCACGTCCACGGAAGGCTCGTCGTCGCCGAGCGCCGAACCGCCGAAACCCCGCAGGTCAGGGGTGATGACCTTGCAGACGGCCGAGAGACCCTCGCGCTGGGCCAGCCACATGGCCGACGACAGGGGGAAGGCGTGGAGGAGGACGACCGGAAGTCCCCCGCCCGCCGATCGTGTGTACAGCTGCACGCCGTCCACGGTAATCCCGCTTCCACCGTCCGGCACCCCCGAACCGGCGATCCCGACACCCTGAATCGGCGGCTCCCCGGCACCGTCGGACCACCGGCCCGGCACCCCCGAACCGGCGGCCCGCTCGAGGACCGGGATCCGGGGACCGGGGACCGGGGGCGGGGTGTCCAGGCCGGAGGCCGGGGTCCGGGGGCACTCGGCGGCGCCGAGGTCTACGAGCCGGGGATCTCCGTGGGGAGGGGGTGCGCGGCCGGATTCACCCGGCGGACGATCTCGTTGAGGACGATCCGCACGTACGGCTCCCCCACCCACAGGTGCTTGGCCTCGTCCACCCCGATGACCTCCGCCTGGGGCACCCGGGCGAAGCGCTCACGGGCCTGCTCGGGCCGCAGGTAGTCGTCGAACTCGGGAACCAGCACGGTCAGCGGCCGGCCGAACTCCGCCCACCCGTCCAGGTCGGCGTCGGTGGCCCGGTGCAGCGGCGGGGAGAGCAGCACGGCGCCCTCCACCAGCGGGTCACGGCCCCACTTGAGGGTGAGCTCGGTGCCGAAGGACCAGCCGACCAGCCAGACCCGGGGCAGGTCGTGGAAGTCGGCGTACTCCAGGGCCGCGGCCACATCCAGGCGCTCGTCCTCACCGCCTCCGAAGGCGCCCTCGGAGGTGCCGCGCTCGGAGGTGGTGCCGCGGGTGTTGAAACGCAGCACGGCCAGGTCCGCGAGCGCGGGCAGCCGGTTGGCGGCCTTGCGGTAGACGTGGCTGTCCATCATGCCGCCGTGGGTGGGCAACGGGTGCAGGCAGACCAGCGTGGCCGCCGGCGGCCGGTCCGCGGGGAGGGCCAGTTCGCCGACGAGCGTCAACCCGTCACCGGTGTGTAGCTCGATCGGCTCGCGGCGCGCGGGCAGCACGCTGGAGGCCCTGATCTCCATGTCTCTCCTCAGTATCTGCTTCTGCCGGGACCACGCTTGACCCGGTTGCGCCAGCACGCGGTGTGCCAGTGCCTGCGCTCGTCCTCGCCACCCGGCCAGGCCGGCCAGCTGACCAGGTGCGGCAGCCCGGACCTGATCTCCTGGTCGCAACCCGGGCAACGATAGACCTTGCCCCCCTCGGCGCCGGTGACGGGACGCACCCGCCAGTCGCCGTCGGGCCACTCCTCGACCCGGTCGATCCCCGGCGCGAAGCCGCCGACGGGCCGTGACGAGCCGCGGTTGCCACCCCGGTCGAAAGGAGTCAGCCGACGGGACCTGCGAGGGCTCACGGCAGGTCTCGGAAGCTTCGCACCCCGGCGGCGACGAGCCGCTCCAGCAGCGGCGCCGGCGCGAGGTACGGCTCCCGGTACTCGGCGTACAGAGCGCGCAGGCCGTCGCGGACGGTCTCGAGACCCAGCCGGTCGAGGGTCTCGAACGGCCCGGCCGGGTAGCCGCAGCCGAGCCTCATGGCCGTGTCGATGTCGTCGGCGCAGGCGTAACCGGACTCGTACATGCGCACGGCGTCGTTGAGGTACGGGTACAGCAGCGCGTCGACCACGAACTCGGCCCGGTCCCTGCACGGCACCGGCACCCGCCCGGTGACCCGCACCAGGCCCTCCACCGCCTGCGCGACGCCCGGCGCGGTGAGCACGGTGGAGGCGACCTCGGCCACCCGGTCACCGGCCAGGTGCAGGCCGACCAGGCGCTCCGGGTGCGGCAGGGTGGCGGCGAGCTCGATCACCGGGGTGCTGGACAGCGCGACGACGACCTCGGCGTCCTCCACCGGCACGATCTTGAAGCCCGCCCCGGTGAGCCGGTCGCCGAAGTCGTCGCCGTCCTCGCCCAGGATCGCGACCGTGCCGGCCGACGACTTGCCCGCCGGGGGCCGGGCCGCGTCCCGGCCGTCGTCCGCGGCGGTGTGGAAACCGCCGCCGGTCTTGCGGCCGAGCAGTCCCGCGCTGACCAGCTCGCGCAGGATCGGCGCCGGAGCGTGCCGGCGGTCGCGGCTCTCCTGGAACAGCACGCTCATCACCTCGTAGGAGGTGTCCAGGCCGATCAGGTCGAGCAGGGCGAAGGGACCCATCGGCAGGCCGGCGCCGAGCCGCATCGCGGTGTCGATGCCGTCGCGGGTGGCCAGGCCGCTCTCCAGCAGGACCGCGGCGTGGTTGAGATACGGCAGCAGCAGGCGGTTGACCACGAATCCGGCACGGTCGCCGACGGTCACCGGTGACTTGCCGAGCCGCCGGGCGAGACCGGCCACCTCCTCGGCCAGGCCCTCCTCGGTGAGAAGCGTGTGGATCACCTCGACCAGGCGCATGACCGGGGCGGGGTTGAAGAAGTGCATGCCGACCACCCGCCCGGGGCGGGTGGTGCAGGCCGCGATCGCGGTGACCGAGAGCGAGGAGGTGTTGGTGGCGAGCACCGCCGACGGCTTGCAGACGCGGTCCAGGTCGGTGAAGAGCGCTCGCTTGAACTCCATGACCTCGGGGACGGCCTCGATGACCAGATCCGCGTCGGCGAGGTCCTCCAGCGAGGTGGTGAGGGTCACCCGGCCGAGGATCTCCGCGCTCTCGGCCTCGGTCAGCCTGCCCTTGGCCACGGCGCGGCCGACGGAGCCCTCCAGGTGCCCGCGCCCGCGCGCCAGCGCCTCCGGGCCGGCCTCCACTCCGATGACGCCCAGCCCGGCCCTGGCGAAGGACTCGGCGATCCCGGCACCCATCGTGCCGAGGCCGACCACTCCGACGGTCTCAAAAGTGCTCGTCATGACTCTCCCCACCACACCGCGTCACGGCCGTGAAATCCGGGCCGGCACCGCCTGCTCCGGCACCGGCAACAGTGTCCCAGAGAGGGTCCGACTACCCCAAAAGGCAGCAGAGGCACCGGCGGCCCTGTGCCGATCGGGAGATCGGGGCCGCGGACGGCCGGTAGGGTTCGAGCATGCGTCTGGTCATCGCGCGGTGCAGCGTGGATTACGTCGGAAAGCTCACCGCCCATCTCCCGATGGCGCCCCGCCTCATCCTGATCAAGGCCGACAGCAGCGTGTCGATCCATGCCGACGACCGCGCCTTCAAGCCGCTGAACTGGATGAACCCGCCGTGCAAGCTCCGCGAGGAGGAGGGCACCTGGACGGTGACCCACGGCAAGACCGGCGAGAAGCTCGTCCTCACCATGGAGGAGATCCTCCACGACTCCACGCACGAGCTGGGCGTCGACCCGGGCCTGATCAAGGACGGTGTCGAGGCCCACCTGCAGGAGTTGCTGGCCGAGCACATCACCACGCTGGGTGCGGGCTACACGCTCGTCCGGCGCGAGTACATGACGGCCATCGGCCCGGTCGACATCCTCTGCCGCGACCAGAACGGCGCGGCCGTGGCCGTGGAGATCAAACGGCGCGGTGACATCGACGGGGTCGAGCAGCTCACCCGTTACCTGGAGCTGCTCAACCGCGACCCACTGCTGGCCCCGGTCCGGGGGGTCTTCGCCGCCCAGGAGATCAAGCCGCAGGCCCGCGTGCTCGCCGCCGACCGCGGCATCGGGTGCGTCACCCTCGACTACGACGCCCTGCGCGGCATCGAGCCGGAGAACCCGACCCTGTTCTGACCGCGTTCCCCGCGTTCCCCGCGTTCGTTCTGGCCGCGTTCCTCGTGTTCGCCGGAGACCGTCCCCCCGGCCGGGGCACCGTCCTTCGCCTCGTCCCCTTCCGCGCCTGCTCCGGCACCCGGCTCGACGCCTCACCCGGCGGTGTGCGGGTGAGGCGCTGCGCGCTTTCACCCGCCTCGTCCGCCGGAGCCGACGGCGCCGGGGTCCAGGTCGGTCAGCAGTACTGGTTGGCGGCCCGGTAGCCGCGCTTGTACGCCCTCGACTGCCCTCGGTAGCTGGACCTCTTGCACCGGTGGAACGTCGCCGCGTCGTCCGCGCCCCGGGCCTCTCCCGCCGCCCTCTGCTGGGCTCTCCTGGACTGCTGGGGCTCGGCCGGATTCTGGGGCTGGGCCGGCGCCCTCTCGCCGCACTTGCTCTGTGCCCATCCGGCCGCGTGGCCTATGGAGTAGCCGTGCCCGTAGTCCGGCTGGCCCGAGTCCGGATGACTCCCCGGGCTTTCGGCGATGCAGCGTGCCCCGTCGGCCCTGCCGTCGGAAACGCCCTTCGCGCAGCCGTGCCCCCTGCCGTGGCAGGGGTCCTCCGGTTGCGCCGGCCGGGTCGTCACCCCGGCACCCGCCGGGGACGGGGCGGCTAAGACCTCCGCGGCGAAACCTTGGGGGAGGGCGAGGGAGACGACGAGCGCTGACCTGAGGATGACGGATGAGTGTCTGCCAGACATGATTACCCCCTTCCGGCAGACAGTGAGGGCATTAACCCTGCTTTGAACAGTGGTCATTCATGACCTTACTCGCGAGCATACTCTCTTACTCAAGATATGCAGCCATTTAAGTTATAAAGCACTTCAAATATAACAAAAAGGGATCATCCTCCCATTTATCAATCGGTTGAATGAGTGATTTTCCTGTGGTGGAGCATTTCCCACGAGGATCACCGCGACCGTGGACGACCTCCTGATCGAGTGTGCCGTCAACGGTGGTTCCGCCGCCGTCCGGGTGGGCGTGATCGCTCTCGGTCACGCCACTCGGCGGCGCCGGGTGCGCCGGGCGACTCTCGGCGCCGAGGGCCATATGCGCCTCGCCTACGGCTGTGGACTCGCATGGAGGAATAATTTCGAGCTGTTCGATCTGTTCATTCTGGGGATTTCGGCTGCCGTCCTGGCTCACCCGGTGCGTTTCCGCTCCTGGTTCGACCGGTAGCGGTCGCCCCGCGGTTTCCGTACCGGCCGGTGTGCCGGATGACGACGATCCCGGCCTCCTCCGCCCCAGTGCCGGCCGGCATGCGCCGGCGACCCGAGCAGTGTCCTCCGAACGGTGGACCCCCGGTTCCATCGAACGTCGGTACCGCGAAAACCCCCCGGGCACGACGCTTGAAACGTGACGACAGCAGTGAGAGTGAGGGGCCTGACGAAGCGCTACGGCGACGTCCAGGCCGTCAAGGGGATCGACCTCGACATCCGTGAGGGCGAGATCTTCGCGATCCTCGGCCCGAACGGGGCGGGTAAGTCGACGACCGTGGAGATCCTGGAGGGATACCGCACCCGAGACGCCGGTGAGGTCAGCGTCCTCGGCGTCGACCCCGCCAAGGCCACCCGGGGGTGGCGCTCCCGGATCGGCATCGTGCTCCAGACCGCCGAGGACGCCTCCGAGGTGACCGTGCGCGAGCTCGTGCACCACTTCGCGGGTTACTACCCCCATGCGAAAGACCCGGACGAGGTGATCGCCAAGGTCGGCCTGATGGAAAAGGCGGGCAAGCGCGTCCGGCAGCTCTCCGGCGGCCAGCGGCGCCGGGTCGACGTCGCGCTGGGCGTGATCGGCGATCCGGAGCTGCTCTTCCTCGACGAGCCGACCACCGGGTTCGACCCGGAGGCCCGCAGGCAGTTCTGGGAGCTGATCGAGAGCCTGGCCCACGACGGCACGACGATCGTGCTGACCACCCACTATCTGGACGAGGCCGAGGCACTGGCCGATCGGGTGGCCGTGGTCGCCGGGGGGCGGGTGGTGGCCGAGGGCGAGCCCGGCACCCTCGGCGGCCGGGCCACCGCCAAGGCCACGGTGAGCTGGTCCGAGGGGGGCGAGCAGCGTTCCCTGGAGACCGGCACGCCGACCGAGACCGTTCTGGAGCTGACCGGCCGCTTCGACGGCGAGGTGCCCGAGCTGACCGTGACCCGCCCCTCCCTGGAAGACATCTACCTCCGCCTCATCGAGACAGGTGCCCGATGACCCAGACCCAGACCGCCGCGGCCGAGATCCCGACCGCCCCTCGCGCCGCGGCGCAGCCCTCCGTCGTCCGGTTGGGGCTGTCGCGTGCGGCCATCGAGATCAGGATGTTCTTCCGCGAGAAGGACGCGGTCATCTTCACCTTCGCCTTCCCGATCATCCTGCTTGTGATCTTCGGCTCGATCTTCGCGGACGAGTTGGAGGGGACGGGGATCAGCGTCTCCCAGCTCTACGTGGCCGGGTTGATCGGCTCCGCCACGATGACCGGCTTCCAGAGCCTCGGGATCAACATCGCCGGGGAACGCGACGACGGCACCCTCAAGCGGCTGCGGGGCACCCCGCTGCCTCCCGCCTCCTACTTCGTGGGCAAGGCCCTCGTCACCCTCCTCGTCTCCTTCCTCCAGGTCGTCATCCTGCTGGCCATCGGGGTCGCGATGTTCGAGCTGGAGCTGCCGTCGGAGGCGTCCCGATGGGCCACCTTCGCCTGGGTGTTCACACTCGGTGTGCTCGGCTCGGCGTTGCTCGGCATCGCGATCAGCAGCCTGCCCCGGACACATAAGAGCGCCACCCCAGTGATCGCGATGCCGTTCGTGGTGCTGCAGTTCATCTCCGGAGTGTTCATCCCCGCCGCCAGCCTGCCGTCCTGGCTGGTGAACGCCTCCGCCGTGTTCCCGCTCAAGTGGATGTGCCAGGGCTTCCGCTCGGTCTTCCTCGGGGATTCCGGTGCCGCCCTGGAGCTCACGAAATCCTACGAACTGGACCGGGTCGCCCTGGTGCTGGGAGCCTGGGTCGTCGGAGGACTGGTGCTGTGCCTGATGACGTTCCGCTGGAAGAGCCGCCGCGACGGATGACGACGCGCTCGCATGTGCCCGGCCCGTTGATCGACGGGGCCGGGCCGAACGCCTGGCAGTCACTGCACGTCTGGGAGGTGCTGCTGACTGCCACCACGCTCGTCCCCGCCGCTTTCATGCTGGTCTCCGACATGCCGGCGCGCGACAAGACGGTCGTGGTGGGTTGCCTCATCGGGATCCTGCCCCTCTACTTCCTGCTCGGTAGACCGGCGATCCTCTCCGACGACCGGCGGCGCGGAACGGTCTACATCGTCCTGATGGTCGCCTTGTTCGCTCCTGCCGGGCTCCTCGCGCCGCAGACGACGTACGCCCTGTTCGGGCTCTGCCCGCAGTGCTTCATGGTCTTCCCGGCCAGGCGGGCGATGATCGCGGTGATCGCGTTGAATCTCCCGCCGGCGATCCGCTACACGGTCCTGTCCGACGAACCGCAGCCGTTCAACTTCCTGATGGTGATCACCGTCATCATCTTCTTCTCCGCCGTCTTCGGGGGCTGGATAGAACGGATCACCACACAGAGCGAGGAGCGGGCGGTCCTCATCCGGGAGCTGGAGAGGAGCCGGGCCGAGGTGGCCCGCCTCTCAGCCGAGCGCGGGGCCCAGGCCGAGCGCGAGCGGCTCGCCGGAGAGATCCACGACACCCTGGCCCAGGGCTTCACCAGCATCATCATGCTGCTTCAGGCCGCGGAGGCCCAGGCCGACCCGTCCCGTCACCTGACGCTGGCCGTGCGAACCGCGCGGGAGAATCTGGCCGAGGCCCGCCTGCTGGTGACCACGCTGAGCCCGGCACCGCTGGACGGCTCGACCCTCGACGAGGCGCTCGAACGGCTGACGAACCGGCTCGGCGAGGAGACGGGGCTGGCCGCCCGTTTCGAGGTCTCCGGCGGCTCCCGGCCGTTGAGCCCGCCCGTCGAGGTGGTGCTCGTCCGCGCGGCCCAGGAAGGCCTGGCCAACGTGCGCAAGCACGCGGCGGCGGGCACCGTCATCGTGTCGATCGCCTACCGGGACGGCTCGGTGCGACTGGAGGTCCGCGACGACGGGTGCGGCTTCGACCCGTCCGGCGCCCGGGGTTACGGTCTTCGGGGCATGCGAGCCCGTGTGGAGCAGGTGGGCGGAACCCTCGCCGTGACCGGCTCCCCGGGTGGAGGCACCTCACTGGAGGTCGTCATCCCCACCGAGCCCACGGACCAGGGAGTGTGAACGTGCTACGTGTGATGATCGTCGATGACCACCCGGTGGTCCGTGAAGGACTGCGCGGAATGCTGGAGGCCGACCCCGGGATCACCGTCGTGGGCGAGGCGGCCTCGGGAGACGAGGCCGTCGTACGGGCCGGTGACCTGACTCCGGACGTGATCCTCATGGACCTGCGCATGCCCGGCGGCGACGGGGTGAGCGCCGTCTCCCGTATCCTCGTGAACCGGCCCGGAAGCCGGGTGATCGTGCTGACCACCTACGAGACCGACGCCGACATCGTGCGGGCGGTCGAAGCGGGCGCCGCGGGTTACCTGTTGAAGGACACCTCCAGAGCCGACCTGCTGGCCGCGATCGTCTCCGCGGCGCGCGGGGAGACCGTGCTGTCGCCCTCGGTGGCGACCAGGCTGGTCACCCGGATGCGGGCCCCGGCGGCCGAGTCACTGTCGCCGCGCGAGAGCGAGGTGCTCTCCCTGGTGGCCAGAGGGCTGACCAACTCCGAGATCGGTCGTGCCCTCTTCATCAGTGAGACCACGGTCAAAACCCACCTGCTGCGTGTCTTCGGCAAGCTCGGTGTCTCCGACCGTACGGCCGCCGTCACCACCGCCCTCGACCGTGGCCTGCTCACCCGGTAGGCGCCGGCTGTGCCGTCGGACGTCCCGGCCTCCACGGAATCTCGACCCCCCGCAGGACTCTGACTTTCCAGGCCCCGGTCTCCGCAGGGCCCCGGTGTCCGCCGAGGCCCGCCTCCGCAAGACCCCGGTGTCCGCAGGGCCCCGGTGTCCGCCCCGGTGTCCGCCGAGGCCCGCCTCCGCAAGACCCCGGTGTCCGCAGGGCCCGCCTCCGCAGGGCCCCGGTCTCTGCGAAGCCACTCCCTTCGCGGATCCGGACCGATAGGAGCTTGACCGGCCAGTCAGGATTGTGACCTCCTTGCATGGGAGACGCAAGCGGCGACATCTTGACTCTTCCACAAAAAGGATCTTGCACCCATAATGGTGGATTCCGGGGGCCAGGATCATGAGGTGGAAGTGATAAAGCGAGGACTTGTCAAATCTGAACCGCTCATCGGGGGCTTGACATGAGCGGCCGGTCGTACCGGGGAATGTCCGCGGAGGAGCGGCTGGCGGAACGCCGGGAACGCCTGCTCTCCGCGGCGTACACCCTCTACTCCGACCCCGGCTTCCCGGACACCACGATTGAGAGACTGTGCGCCTCGGCCCGCATCTCCAACCGTGCGTTCTACGAGTGCTTCTCCGGGCGGGACGAGCTGATGCAGGCGGTGTACGACCGTTGCGTGCAGGAGACGCTCCAGTCGGTGTCCAAGTCGATCGAGCAGGCTCCCGACACACTGATCGACCGGATCAGAGCGGGGATCACCGGATACGTCACCTTCGTCACCGAGGATCGGCGACGCGCACGGATCATGCACCTGGAGGTGCGCCGGGCGGGAGACTGCCTGATCACCTCACGGCAGCGAGCCGTGACGGCTTTCACGCGCATGATCGAGTCGAATATCACCGACCTTCCGGATGCCGTCAAGGCCAACCGGCATCTGCTCGCGCTGAGCATGATCGGAGCGCTCCAGGAGCTGCTGATCGAGTGGGTGGTGGCCGACGAGGCACCTGCGATCGACCATCTGATCAGTACTGCCACGCATGTCTTCTACCGATCTTTCGTAACATGACCGTTCCTTGAGGTGATCCACCGAGGCTGTGGTCACACAGCGTGATTTCCTGACCCCATGACACGCGGGATGCCGACGGCGGCTTTGGGAATCTCGGCGCTGGGGATCTCGGTGGCGCTGGGCGTCACGGCCTGCACCGGGGCGAGGGAGCTCCGGGACACCGGGCGGGAAACGACCCGGGAGGCGGCCCGGGACGCCGAACGGAAGGCGGGCGAGGACGCCGGGTGGGAGAGCAGCGGTAAGACGGGCGGGGAACCCGGTCCGGAGGCATCAGGCCGGCCGGGCGGACACAGGGCGGACCCGGAGACCGGCACAGGCGCGGGGACAGAGACGGCCCCGGGGACTGCCTCAGAGACCGGCACAGAGACCGGCACGAGAGCTGCCCCCAAGACCGGCACAGGGGCCGGCGCGGTGATCGGGCGGCCGCCGGGCGGGGCCCCCTGGTGTCCGGAGCTGCGGGGCGGCGTGATCCCGGCCGCCTTGCGCGGACAGCTCGCCGCACCGGGCTCCGGGCGGTGCCGGCTGTACCCCGGCGAGCGGCCCCCGCAGTTCGTGGTGATCTCCTTCGACGGCGCGGGGGTGGACAGCCAGGGTTGGTTCCCCATCTTCCGGCAGGCGGCCCGGCGCAGCGGTGCCAGACTCACGTTCTTCCTGTCGGGGGTCTACCTGCTGCCCGAGGACCGCCGCCGGCTCTACCTCCCGCCCCGCCACCCGCCGGGCAGCTCCCGGATCGGTTTCCAGCGCCGTTCCCGGATCGCCGCGCAGGCCGCGCAACTGGGTGCCGCCTGGCGGGAAGGGCACGAGATCGGCAGCCACTTCAACGGCCACTTCTGCGGCGCCCGGGGAGTACGCACGTGGACGGCCCGCGACTGGCGGCAGGAACTGGAGCAGTTCTACGGCATGGTGGAACGCTGGCGGGAGAACGCCTCACTCACCCACCTGCCCGACCTGCCGTTCCGGGTCCGGGAAACGGTGATCGGCGGGCGTACGCCCTGTCTCGAAGGTGACCGTGACGAGATGTTCCGGGCTTTCTCCGACCATGGCTGGCGTTACGACGCCAGCGGGTCCGGCCGGGTGGCATGGCCCGAGAAACGGGCGGGGTTGTGGCAGTTCCCGCTACCGATCCTGAGCGTCCCCGGCACCGACCGCCGGGTGCTCGGCACCGACTACGGCTTCTTCACCCTGCACAGCGGTGCGAAGACCCGCCGACCGCACATGTGGCCGCACTGGAAGCGGCAGACCGTCTCGGCCTACGTGGCCGCCGTGCAGGAGTCGCTGACCGGCGATCGGGCTCCGGTGTTCGTCGGCAACCACTTCGAGAGCTGGAACGGTGGCATCTACATGCGCGCGCTGATCAGCCTGATGGACGAGGTCTGCACCCGGGCCCAGGTGCGCTGCGTGTCGTTCGAGCAGCTCTCCGACTGGCTCGACGCCCAGGCGCCGGGCACCGTGGAGCGGTTGCGCGGCCGCGCCGAAGGCTGAGACCCCCGATACAGGAGGGGACGAGCCCGGCACCGCGACCGCCCCGCGTACGGCCGGCGGTGAACCGGATCAGGCCACCGCGGCCATGGGCAGTTCGACGGTGAGGATCCGGTTGAGCCGGGTCACCGCCAGCACCCGCATGATCCTTGGCGGCACCCCCCGGAGAATGAGGCGGCGTCCCGCACCCACGGCGCGGCGATGCGTGCCCACCAGCACCCCGAGACCGGTGGCGTCGATCATTTCCAGCCCGGAGAGATCCACGATGAGATCGTCACGTCCGGAGTCGACTGCCTCGTGCAGCCGCGGGCGCACTCCGGCCACGGTACCCGCGTCGAGACGGTTCCCGACGTCGACGACCTGAGCCTTGGGGTTACCAGGGACGCGCATGCCTCCTCCTCACGCCCGGCCGCGCGCCGAGGCACGGCCGGGCCCAACGGCGGTGCGTCACCACAGCCAGTCGGTCACGCACCGCATTCTTACGGTGCCACAGCGCGAAAGGGGACGTGGCCTTCCCCCGCCCCCGAATTCACACTTCTTACGACCATGGGAGTCTCTTGCCCGTATCAAAGGAGAAAATGCCGTTTAGAGCCAACCTTTTTCCTGAGCCGCCCGAATCGCGGTGATCCGGTTGGTGGCGCCCAGCTTGGCGATGGCGCTGGACAGGTAGTTGCGTACGGTGCCTTCGGTCAGATGGAGCGAGGCGGCGATCTCCGCCACCGGTGCGCCTTGTGCGGCAAGCCGCAGGGCGTCGCGCTCACGCTCGGTCAGCGGGTTCTCCCCCGCCATCATCGCCGAGGCGGCCATCTCCGGGTCGAGGTAACGCCCGCCGGAGTGGACCCGGCGGATCGCCGCCGCCAGTTCCGCGGCGGAGGCGTCCTTGGGGACGAAACCCCGTACCCCCGCGGACAGGGCCCGCCGCAGATAGCCGGGGCGCCCGAAGCTGGTGAGCATCAGCACCGCCTGGCCGGGCAGCCTCTCGGCGACGCTCAGCCCGTCCATTCCCGGCATCTCGATGTCGAGCACGATCACGTCCGGCCGGTGCTCCCGCACGGCATCGGCCACCAGGTCGCCCCTGGCCACCTGCGCCACCACCTCGATGTCCGGCTCCAGGCCGAGCAGGGTCGCGACGGCTTCCCGGATGAGATGCTCGTCGTCGGCCAGCAGCACCCGGACCACCGAACCCGCCGTACTCATCGCACCTCCTCCAGCAGCACCCGGACCACCGAACCCGCCGCACTCATCGCTCTCCCCCCAGCGGGATCACGGCCCGCAATGTGAACTCCCCCGCGTTCGCGGGGCCCGCCGTCAGGGTGCCCCCGGTGGCGGTCACCCGCTCCGACAGGCCGACGAGACCGGTACCGCGCCCGTCCGCCGCACCCGCCCCGTCGTTGGTCATCTCCACCGCGGCGATCCCGTCGTGAAGCGTGATCGCGATACGGCACCGGGTGGCCGAGCTGTGCCGCAGCACGTTGGTGGTGCCCTCCCGGACGACCCAGGCAAGCAGGGTCGCCGGTTCCTCGGGGAGTGGCTCGCGCGGGATGTGGAGCGTGCAGCGGATGTCGGCCGCCTCCAGCACCGCCGTCATGCTGTTCAGTTCGGCGACGAGGTCGACCGTCCGGTAGCCGCGCACCGCCGCGCGGATCTCCTTGAGCGCCTGCCGCGCCAGGCCGCGCACCTGGTCCATCTCCGCCGCCGCCCGCCCGGCGTCCATCGCCGACAGCTTGACGGCCACCTCGCTCTTGACGGCGATCGTGGAGAGGCTGTGCCCGACCAGGTCGTGCAGGTCGCGGGAGAAGCGGAGCCGCTCCTCGGTAACGGCCAGCCGGGCCTGCGCCTCCTTGCCCTCCTCCGCGCTCCTGAGGACCTCCCAGAACCAGAGCTGGAACCGGTTCGCCCATGGGATGAGCCAGGTCAGCATGAGGTAGGTGACCAGCCGGGCGTCGATCGCGGACGACGGAAGGAGCGTGGTGGCGGTGCTCGCCCCCTCCGCGGGGAGGAGCATGCCGACGGCGACCGAGACGAGACAGACGGCGACCGTACCGGACCTGCTCAGCAGGAGGGCGGCGCCCGCCGCCCAGGCCGGGGCGAGCATCCCCCACGACCACAGGTGGCCGCCCTGGGTCAGCAGCAGGACCACCACGACCGCGGCGGAGGCGAGGAGGTCGGCCGTCGCGGGCACCCCGGCCACGGCGGCCCTGACCATCCTGAGGTACAGCACGCTGAAGGCCACCACACCCGGCACCCCCACCGCCGGCAGGAGCGGCCCGGCCCGCCAGCCGTTCTCCGCGAGGTCGGCGACGGGGCCGAACCAGGCGAAGAAGATGCCCATGCAGAGCGAGAGGACCGTCATCCGGCGGACCCGCTGGAACTGGGAACGCCGCTTCCGCCGGGGAAGCCGCGAAGGGACGAGGCCCATCAGGCGCTTCGCCCCCGCGCGGGAGTATTCAACAGACATGTCGTGACAGACGTTAGCCGCGCCGGGGCTCCCAGCGGAACAGCCACCTGGCCAGCACCGCCGCCACCGCGATCCAGGCCACCAGGATTCCCAGCGAGGGCAGCACCTCCACCCACTGCGCGGCGGTGCCCAGCGCCTCGCCGTTCCCCGAGACGTGGTCGCCGCCGAGGAAGGCCGTACGCATGATCTCCACGATCGGGGTCACCGGGAGCAGCCCGGAGATCGTGCCCAGCGCTCCGGGAAGCGCCTCGGCGGGGAAGGCGATCGGCGCTCCCAGCAGCATGACCAGCAGCAGCGGGAGCACGGTGACCTGGGCGAGTTCGGCGTTCGGCGTGACGCCGGAGAACGCCGCGGCGAGCAGGCAGAACAGCGCGACGCCGAGGACGGCTGCGACCACCAGCAGCGGCACGTTGACCGGGACGATCCCGTGGGACCGGTTGGCCCAGACGGCGATGATCGCCACCTGGCCGAGGTAGAGCGCGAGCGCACCCAGGGCACTGCCACCGAGGACCGCCGCCGCGGACGGCTGCCCCCCGCGCAGCCGCTTGAGCACCAGTTCCTCGCGTCGGGCGGTGAAGGAGTTCACCAGGTTGACGAAGACCGCGAACCCCAGCATCATCCCGGGTGCCCCGGTCAGCGCGAAGAGGCTCCCGTCCACGCCGGAGACCTGTTGTCCGGCGGCGGCGTTGGTGAACATCCACGCCATCAGCAGCGGCAGCAGCAGCACGTTGACCATCACCGTGGTGTTGCGTCCCATCAACGTCAGATCGAGCCTGGCCAGCCGCACCGCGTGCAGGACGTCGGTTCTCATGATCGCTCACCACTCCTCGCCGGTCCTGCGACCGCGTCCCGGGCACGGCCACAACGGGCCGCGCCGCTCCTCCGGGCGGCGCCGCACCGGCCCGCACCCCCCACACCACCCGCCGAACCGACGGCACACCGGCCCGCACCGCCCACCGAACCGGTGTCGTGCCGCCTCATCGCACCTCTCCGAACGTCCCGCCGAGTGCCTCTCCGACCACGCGCATGAAGACGTCCTCCAGGGTGCCCCGGCGCACGGTCAGCCGGCCCAGGGTCTCACCCCGTTCGTCGGCCCAGTCCAGCAGCAGCCGGGTCGCGGCGTGCGCGCGGCTCTCGGCCCGCTCGCCGGTCAGGGTGTAGACGACCTCCGTGTCGCTGCCGTAGGTCAGCAGGGGGGCGGCCCCGTCCAGCGTGGGCAGGTCTCCGAAGGACCAGGAGACCCCGGGCAGCCGGAAGGAGAGCCGGTCGCCCGACCCGGCGACCACCTCCTCGACCGTGCCGTGGACGTGGATGCGGCCCTCGTGCATGATGGCCAGCCTGGTGGCCAGGCGTTCGGCCTCCTCCAGGTAGTGCGTGGTGAGCAGCACGGTGCTGCCCCCGGCCCGCAGGTCCTCGATCACCTTCCAGGTGGCGTGCCGCGCCTCGGGGTCCATCCCGGTGGTCGGCTCGTCCAGGAAGAGCACCTCCGGGCGGGAGAGCACCGCGAGTGCGAGGTCGAGCCTGCGCTTCTGGCCGCCGGAGAGCTGCCGGATGCGGGTCCGCGTCCTCTTCTCCAGCCCGACCAGTTCCAGCGCGCCCATGACGTGCCGGTCCACGCCCTTGACCGTGCCGAAGAGGGCCGATCCCCGGGGCGGTTGGGCGGTGCCGCTGAGGGTGACCGGGCGGCCGGCGTCCTCGCTCAGTCCCTTCCAGAGGGCGACGGTCTCGGCCACCGTGAGGTCGCCGATGAAACCGCCCTCCTGGAGCATGATCCCCACGCGGGGCCGCAGCTCGCGCCGCTGCCGGATCGGGTCGAGCCCGAGCACCCGGACGGTGCCGCCGGTCGCGGCCCGGAAACCCTCCAGGACCTCCATGGTGGTGGTCTTGCCGGCGCCGTTCGTACCGAGCAGGGCGAACAGCTCGCCCCGCGGAACGTCGAAGGAGACACCGCGTACGGCCTCGAAGTCGCCGTACACCTGCCGGAGACCGCCGACCTCGATCACATTGTCGAGGCCGGCGGTCGCCGTACCGGACGTGTCCGCTGACTGAGGTGTTCTCATGGCGACAATCTTTGTGTTGCCGCGTTTTACCAGGTAGTCGCTGATATCACCGGAAAAATAGCGAACTGTCAGTAATGACGGATGACAAATGTCACCTACGGCCGGGGCGGAAGGACCGGACGGCGCCGGGAGGGCCGGGTGGACCGGTCGGGCGGGGTCGCCGCCGGACGCTCCTGGAGCGCGGCGAGGACGAGCCGCACCGCCTCCTCGATCTGCGGGTCACGGTCGGCGGCCCAGTCGTCCGGGGAGATGTCGACCTCGACGTCCGGGTCGACACCGTAGTTCTCCACCCCCCAGCCGAGACCCTCGAACCAGAAGGAGTACTTGGGCACGGTGATGGACGTCCCGTCGGCCAGCCGGTGATCGTCCTCGATGCCGATGACCCCGCCCCACGTGCGGGTGCCCACCACGGGCCCCAGTTTGTGGATTTTGAAGGCCGCGGTGACGATGTCGCCGTCGGACCCGGCGTTCTGGTCGGCGATCGCGACCAGCGGCCCGCGCGGCGCGTCCTCGGGATAGGTGATCGGCGCCATGCCCCGGGGCAGGTCCCAGGCGATGACCCGGCGGATCAGCCGCTCGATGACCAGCTCGGAGGTGTGCCCGCCGCGGTTGCCCCGCACGTCCACCACGAGCCCCTCGAAGGTCATCTCCCTGCGCAGGTCGCGGTGGAACTGTGCCCAGCCCTCGGCGACCATGTCCGGGATGTGCAGGTAGCCGAGCCGGCCGCCGCTGAGTTCCCTGACCTGTGCCCGGCGACCGGCCACCCAGTCCTGGTAGCGCAGGCGCCGGTCGTCGCCGAGCGGCGTGACGACCACCCGGCGTCCGCCGTCCAGGGTCAGCTCGACCGGCTTGTCCGCGGCGCCCACCAGCAGCCGCGCGGGCCCCTCCGGGGGCACCGGGCGGCCGTCGACCGCGAGCAGCGCCTCACCGGGCCGGACCCCCGCCCCGGGCGCGGCCAGCGGCGAGCGGGCGTGCACGTCGGAGGTCTCCGCGGGCAGCACCCGGTCCACCAGCCAGCGGCCGTCGGCGTTCCTGGACAGGTCGGCGCCGAGCAGGCCGACCGGGGCGGAGTCGGGGTGTCCCCCCGGAGCGGGTATGACGTAGGCGTGCGAGCTGCCCAGCTCCCCCACGACCTCCCAGAGCAGATCGGCGAAGTCGTCGGCGGTGGCGACCCGGTCCACCAGCGGCCGGTACTCCTCCAGCACCCCGTCCCAGTCGACGTCCGCCATGTCCTCCACCCAGAAGTCGCCGCGCACGCGCCGGCCCAGCTGGGCGTAGGCGAGCCGCCGGAGCTCCCGGGGGTCGGCGGTGACCCGGACCCGGGACAGGTCGACGGTCGTGTCGTCACCGTTCTTGCCGCCCGCCTTGCCGGTCGCCGGGCGGACCGACAGCGTGCCCTTGTCGCTGACGACGAGCTGCGTGCCGTCTCCGCTCACCCGGTACCAGTCGAGCTTGTCGACGACCTCCTCCCACTTGCGCTTGACCAGGTCGTAGCGGTCCAGCGCGGGCCGGGGCGCCTCACCGCCCACCTGGTCCCGGTCTTCGCCGAGTTCACCGGCCAGCGGCTCGCGCAGCCAGACGAAGCCGCCCTTGACCGCCCGCAGGTCCGAGTAGCGGCCCTCGGGCACCGGAACCTGCACGACCCGGGCGGCGATGCCGTCCAGGTCGACGACGAGCGCGGCGTCCCGCTGCTCGTCGTCGTCATCGCCCCCGCTCCCGCCCTCGACGGCCCGGCCCTCGGCGCTGGGTGCGAACGGGGACGGTGTGGCCGCGGCCAGCGGCACCAGGTAGGGGCGGTAGCCGAGCGGGAAGGACATGTCGAAGGAGTGCGCGTCGTAGACCGGGTCGAAGCCGCGGCGCGACAGGAACGCCAGGTAGTCGCCCGCGAACGCGGGTGAGATGTCCATGAACCGGCCGTCGGTGACGTCGGTCACCGACCGGTCCGCCAGCCTGGCCAGCCGGATCCGGCGCAGCTGCACACCGTCCGGGTGCGACCAGGCCAACCAGGCCGAGTCGCGCGACCAGGCCGGGTCGGTGATCTGGCCCTCGGCCCGGGCCAGTTCGGTGACCTCCCCGGAGGCCACGTCCACCAGGAGCAGCCGCCCGTCCCTGGCCGTCACCGCGATCGTGTTCCCGTCCGGCGCCACGGCGAGGTCCTCGACCTCGCCCAGCCGGCCGGCCGCGATCCTGCGTGGCTCACCGCCCCCGGCCGGGCAGATCTCCAGCCCCTGCTCCCGGCCGTCGTCGAAGACCCACACCACCCGGTCGGCGCCGAGCGTGCGCGGCAGGCCCGCCGACAGGCCGGTGCTGAGCTGGCGCGCCGGGCCGTCCCGGTGGGTCACCCAATGCACCGTGCCCTGGACCTCCATCGCGCTGGCCCGGCCGGTGGCGTCCACCGCCAGGTCGTGCAGCCGCCGGGCGGCGTTGACCTGGTACGGCTGCCGCCCGCGGACCGGGGAGCCGAGGGTGACGTCGAGCTTGCGGGCCTCGGCGTCCAGGCCGTCGAGGAGGTAGAGGTCACCGGCGTTCTGGTAGACGATCCTGGTCCCGTCGGTGGTGGCGTGCCGGGCGTAGAAGACGTCGTGGTCGGTGTGCCGGCGCAGGCCGGTGCCGTCCAGCTCGCAGGAGTAGAGGTTGCCCACGCCCTCGTGGTCGGAGAGGAAGACGAGGCGTCCGCCGACGAGCATCGGGCCGGCGAGGTGACCGCCCAGGTCCGCCAGCAGCCGGGTGAAGTCACCGCCGTCCCGCCGGACCCACATGCGTCCGGCCGTGCCGCCCCGGTAGCGCTTCCAGACGGCGGGGTCGCGGGAGAGCCCGGCGGTCAGCAGCGCCAGCGCCTCCCCGGTGACCGACAGGTCCGTGACGGGCCCGTACGGCAGCCGCTCGGCGAGTCCTCCACTCAGCTCGTAGGCCCAGGTGTGCGAGGCGAACGGGCGGCCGGTTGCACTGACCGCGAGCACCTTGCCGTCCGGCGTCCAGCCGCGTGTGCGGGTCCGGGCGTCTCCCCAGTAGGTCAGCCGCTCGGCCGAGCCCGACTCCAGGTCGGCCAGGTAGACCTCGGGTGCGCCGTCGCGGACGCCGGTCCAGGCGACCTTCGTACCGTCGGGTGACAGGCGGGGGTGACTCGCGGGAGCGCGGTCCGCGGACAGGCGCCAGGCACGGCCGCCATCCACCGGGGCGACCCAGACATCGTCATCTGCGACGAATGTCAATGTCTCGCGGGAAATGTGGGGGAAACGCAGGTAGAAACCAGAAGCCATCGGTAAAGCATATTGTCTGCCATCGGATCGATCTCAAGCGTTTTCGAGGTCGATACGCTGGGGTCCATGACGCGAGCAGACAGAGACAACCCGGTGGTGCTCTCCAAGATCTACACCCGCACCGGGGACGACGGCACGACCGCGCTCGGCGACATGAGTCGCACCCGCAAGACCGACCCCCGTCTCGCCGCGTACGCGGACGTGGAGGAGGCGAACGCGGCCATCGGCGTGGCCCTGGCCACGGGGGCACTGGAGCAGGACGTCGCCGCGGTGCTCGCGCGCGTGCAGAACGAGCTGTTCGACGTCGGGGCCGACCTGAGCACCCCCGTCACGGCCGATCCGGAGTTCCCGCCGCTGCGGGTCGAACCCTCCTACATCGAGTGGCTGGAGGCGCGCTGCGACGAGTTCAACGAACGTCTCAAGCCGCTGCGCAGCTTCATCCTGCCGGGTGGCACCCCGGTCGTCGCCCAGCTCCACGTCGCCAGGACCGTCGTCCGCCGGGCCGAGCGGACCGTCTGGGCGGCGCTGGAGGCCCACGACGACGTCAACCCGCTGACCGCCACGTATCTCAACCGGCTGAGCGACCTGATGTTCATCCTCTGCCGGGTCGTCGCCGGCGGCGACGAGATCCTCTGGAAGCCGGGCGGCACCCGCTGACGGTTCCCGGCCCGCGGGCCCCGGCGCGCGTTCCGGAGCCCGCGGGGTGTCACCGGTGTCAGTCGTCGCTGTCGGGAACCGCGACGTGGTTGTCGAGGTCAGCGGTCTCGGGCCCGAGCTTGATGGTGCCCGCGGTGATGTCGTAGGGGTGGAACCTCGGGGTCACGACCACGTCGTCGACGACCGGGCCGTACGCCCCCGAGGTGGCCGAGACGAGCCGCAGGATCGCCCGGTCGCTCTGCGAGCAGAAGGCGAAGCCCTCCTTCTTGTAGCCCATGTTCTGCGGCGACCGGCCGGTGATGTCGAAGGCGAAGTTCTTGTGCACGATGAGCGGCCCCTGGCTGATCCGGGCGTACCCGCGCTTGATCGTCGGGCCGCCGTAGGTGTTGCCGGCCAGGGCGAAGACCACGTTGTAGCAGCGTCCGGGAAGGGTGGGAATGACCTGCTGGATCGTCCCACCGCTGGTGCCGGAGAGGTCGACGGACTGGCGGCCCCTGTAGGCCGGCCAGAAGCTGTTCACGCCGACCAGGTCGACGGAACCGCCGGTGACCTGCCACGCTCCGATGGTGTTCCCCGCGTTGATCTGCGTGCTGCCCGGGCTCCACGGTGACTCGAAGCTGCCGTTGCTCACCAGCGGAGCGTTGGCCGACGTCCGGCCTTCCGACGGGACGGGGGCGGCCGCCCCGACGGTCAGGGCGAGAGCGCAGGCCGCCGGAAGTGCCACGGCCAGCCGGGAGAGCCCGGCGGCGTGAGCCAACATAACAGTCATGATCTTCCTCCTGCCGCGCGTTTCCGCGCGCTGAAGGAGCAGCGCACGCGGCGGACGGTGCACCGAACGCACACGAGTCGCTGCTCACAGTAGTCGTCGGAAGACAAAAGTAGCCGAGAGATCGATTCCCGCCACGGTGGCACGCCCGGCGCACGGCCGGAGAAAAACACTCACGCACGCCCGCCCGCGGACGGGGAAGGCCCCGGAGAGGACCCGCTCACAGGCAGGGGGAAGGACCCTGGAGAACGCCCGCTCACAGGCAGGGGGGAGACACCCGGCCGGTAGGCGCCCGGTATCCGGTCAGGCCACGTCGAGATAGGCGCTCGGGGGGGCCGACTCCAGCCAGGCCACGAACCCGGTCAGCGCCCGGTACCCCATGGCGAGCTCGAAGGCGCTGTCACCGTTGCGGACCTCCAGCGCGGTCACGCCCTCCAGGAACCCGTAGAACTCGCCGGGCCCGATCCGGCGACGGCTGGAAATGACAAGGCCGCGCCTCACGATGACGTGGCGCGGCCTTGGCAGCAGACCTATGAGCGGAATCCAGTTGAGATGACCGTCGGCGTAGCGGGCCGCCCCGACCCGCCAGCCTCGTCCGCCCGGCAGGGGACGCAGGCAACACAGCACCGACCCCCGGGATCGGGTCAGGAAGAGCACACGGAACGCCAGGAGGGCGACGAGCAGCCCCACCACGATGAGTACGTCCAGCACCACCATGTCCGCCCGCCCCCAAGAAACCCGACGCCGAGAAGCAGAACTTACCTGACTTCCTCGCCGGCCGCGCGCAGCCGGGCCCGGGCCCGGGCCCGCTTGGCCGCGTCCGCCTCTTCCTGACCGGCCTCGACCGAGGCCTGGGCCCGGTCGAGCGCGCTCTTGGCCCGCGGGATGTCGACCTCGGAACCCAGCTCGGCCAGCTCGGCCAGGATGGACACCTCGTCGTTGGCCACCGACAGGAAGCCTCCGTGGACGGCGGCGACGAGGTCGGCCTCGCCGTTGCCGCGCTTGACCGTCAGCAGCCCGCCCTCGACCAGAACACCGATCACCGGCGCGTGCTTCGGCATGATACCGATCTCGCCGTCGACGGTCTTGGCAATCACCATGTCGGCCTCGCCGGACCAGATCTCACGTTCCGGGGAGACGACGCCTACTCGCAGCTTCGCCACTTTCTCTCCAGTTCCTTGTCGAACCAGGTGCCGGTGCGGCAGGGCCGCACCGGCACCGAAGGTGACTAGCGGGCGAGTTCCTTCGCCTTGGCGACGGCCTGGTCGATGCCGCCGACCATGAAGAACGCCTGCTCGGGCAGGTGGTCGTACTCACCGGCGCACAGACCCTTGAACGAGGCGATCGTCTCGTCCAGCGGGACGTTCTCACCCGGCTGACCGGTGAACGCCTCGGCCGCGTACATCGGGTGCGACAGGAAGCGCTCGATGCGGCGGGCCCGGTTGACGGTGACCTTGTCCTCTTCGGAGAGCTCGTCGATACCGAGGATCGCGATGATGTCCTGCAGTTCCTTGTACTTCTGCAGGATCCGCTTGGTCTCCTGGGCCACGCGGTAGTGCTCCTCGCCCACGATCAGCGGGTCGAGGATCCGCGAGGTGGAGTCGAGCGGGTCCACCGCGGGGTAGATGCCCTTCTCCGAGATCGGCCGCGACAGAACGGTCTGCGCGTCGAGGTGCGCGAAGGCGTTGTGCGGGGCCGGGTCGGTGATGTCGTCCGCGGGGACGTAGATCGCCTGCATCGAGGTGATCGAGTGACCGCGGGTGGAGGTGATGCGCTCCTGCAGAACGCCCATCTCGTCGGCCAGGGTCGGCTGGTAACCCACCGCGGACGGCATACGGCCGAGCAGCGTGGAGACCTCGGAACCGGCCTGGGTGAACCGGAAGATGTTGTCGATGAACAGAAGCACGTCCTGCTTCTGCACGTCACGGAAGTACTCCGCCATGGTGAGGGCGGAGAGCGCGACGCGCAGACGGGTGCCCGGGGGCTCGTCCATCTGGCCGAAGACGAGCGCGGTGTCCTTGAGGACGTCCGCCTCCTCCATCTCCAGCCACAGGTCGTTGCCCTCACGGGTGCGCTCGCCGACGCCGGCGAACACCGAGGTGCCACCGAAGTTGCGGGCGACCCGGCGGATCATCTCCTGGATCAGAACGGTCTTGCCGACGCCCGCGCCGCCGAACAGGCCGATCTTGCCGCCCTGCACGTACGGGGTGAGCAGGTCGATGACCTTGATGCCGGTGACGAGCATCTCGGTGCGCGACTCGAGGGCGTCGAAGGACGGCGACGGGCGGTGGATGCCCCAGCGCTCATTGATCTTGAGGGAGGCGGTCTCGACGTCCAGCGACTCGCCGAGGGCGTTCCACACGTGGCCCTTGACGACGTCGCCGACCGGCACCGAGATGGCGGCACCGGTGTCGCGCACCGGGGCCCCCCGGGTCACGCCGTCGGTGGGCTGCATGGAGATGGCGCGGACGAGGTTGTCACCCAGGTGCTGGGCGACCTCCAGGGTCAGGACCTTGGTCTCCCCGCCGAGGGTGACCTCGATCTGGAGGGCGTTGTAGATATCGGGCATCGCCTCGACGGGGAACTCCACGTCGACGACGGGACCGGTGACCCGCGCGACGCGGCCCACGCCGGTCTCAACAGTCTGTGCAGTCATTTCACTCTTTCCCCGCTGCGGCGTCAGCCAGCGCGTTGGCGCCACCGACGATCTCGCTGATTTCCTGGGTGATCTCGGCCTGGCGAGCCTGGTTCATCTGCTGGGTGAACACGCGGATGAGCTCGTTGGCGTTGTCGGTCGCCGACTTCATGGCCCGGCGACGCGCGGCCTCCTCGGAGGCCGCCGACTGGAGCAGCGCGGTGAAGATGCGCGACTCCACGTAGCGCGGCAGCAGCTTGTCGAGCACTTCGCCCGCCGCGGGCTCGAACTCGAAGTAGGGCAGCGGGGTGCCGCCCTTCTCCGGGCTCTCCTCCACCACCAGGGGAAGGATCCGCTTGACCACGACCTCCTGCGTCAGCATCGAGACGAACTCGGTGGAGACGATGTGGATCTCGTCCACCCCGTCGTCGGCCGAGAACGCGTCGATCAGCGCGCCGGCGATCTCCTTGGCGTCGGAGTACGAGGGCTTACGGGAGAACCCGGTCCACTGCCCGCCCATCGCGCGGTTGCGGAAGGAGTGCCAGGCGACACCCTTGCGTCCCGTCACGAAGGGCACGGGCTCGACGCCCCTGCTCCGCAGCAGCCCGGCGAGCGCCTCGGCCTCACGCAGGAGGTTGGCGTTGAAGCCGCCGCAGAACCCGCTGTCGCTGGTGACGATGAGCACCGCCGCCTTGGCCGGCCGCTCCTTCGCCACCGTCAGCGGGTGGTCGACGCTCGCGGTGTTGCTGACGACGCCCGTCACGGCGCGGGTGATCTCCCGCTCGTACGGCACGGCCGCCTGCATCCGCAGCTGCGCCCGCACGATGCGCGACGAGGCGATGAGCTCCTGGGCACGCGTGATCTTCGCGGTGGACTTGACCGACTTGATCCGCCGCCGCAGCAGTCTTAGCTGGGCACCCATCGGCTACTTCTTCTCGGACGCGCGGACTTGCTTCGTGATCTTCTCCTGGCCGACCGACTCGGCGCCGAGCGCGGCGACCGGCTCGTCACGGACGAGCAGCTCACCGGCGGAGGTCTCGAAGCTCTTCTTGAACTCGGTGATGGCGTCCTTGAGCGCGGTGACCGTGTCGCCCGACAGGTCCTTCGTCTCGCGGATGCCGTCGAGGATGCCCTTGTGGTCGCGGCCGATGTAGTCGAGGAACTCCGTCTCGAAGCGGCGGATGTCCTCGACCGGGACGTCGTCGAGCTCACCGGTCGTGCCGGCCCAGATCGAGACGACCTCCTTCTCCACCGGGAAGGGGCTGTACTGCGGCTGCTTGAGCAGCTCGACCAGGCGCTGGCCACGCTCCAGCTGCGCCTTGGACGCCGCGTCCAGGTCGGAGGCGAAGGAGGCGAACGCCTCCAGGTCGCGGTACTGGGAGAGGGCGAGACGCAGCGTGCCGGCGACCTTCTTCATCGCCTTGGTCTGCGCCGAGCCACCGACTCGGGAGACCGACACACCGACGTTGATCGCGGGGCGGACACCGGCGTTGAACAGGTCGGTCTCGAGGAAGACCTGGCCGTCGGTGATGGAGATGACGTTGGTCGGGATGAACGCCGACACGTCGTTGCCCTTGGTCTCGATGACCGGGAGACCCGTCATCGAACCGCCGCCCATGTCGTTGGAGAGCTTGGCGCAGCGCTCCAGGAGACGGGAGTGCAGGTAGAAGACGTCGCCGGGGTAGGCCTCACGGCCCGGCGGGCGGCGCAGCAGCAGGGAGACGGCGCGGTAGGCGTCGGCCTGCTTGGTCAGGTCGTCGAAGACGATGAGGACGTGCTTGCCCTGGTACATCCAGTGCTGGCCGATGGCCGAACCGGTGTAAGGAGCCAGGTACTTGTAACCGGCCGGGTCGGAGGCCGGGGCGGCGACGATGGTGGTGTACTCCATCGCGCCCGCCTCCTCCAGGCGGGCCCTGACCTGGGCGATCGTGGAACCCTTCTGGCCGACCGCGACGTAGACGCAGCGGACCTGCCGGTTGGGGTCGCCGGAGAGCCAGTTCTCCCGCTGGTTGAGGATCGTGTCGACGGCGATCGCGGTCTTGCCGGTGCCGCGGTCGCCGATGATCAGCTGACGCTGGCCCCGGCCGATCGCGGTCATGGCGTCGATCGCCTTGATGCCGGTGGCGAGAGGCTCCTTCACCGGCTGACGCTGGACCACCGAGGGGGCCTGGAGCTCCAGGGCCCGCAGCCCCTCGGCCTCGATGGCACCCTTGCCGTCCAGCGGGACGCCCAGCGGGTCGACCACGCGGCCGAGGAAGTTGTCGCCGACCGGAACGGAGAGGACCTCGCCCGTCCGGCGGACCGACTGGCCCTCCTCGATCTTGCTGAAGTCGCCCAGGATAACGACACCGATCTCCCGGACGTCCAGGTTCAGTGCCAGGCCACGCGTGCCGTCCTCGAACTCAAGCAGCTCGTTCGCCATCGCCGAGGGAAGGCCGGAGACATGGGCGATGCCGTCGCCGCAGTCGACGACGGTCCCGATCTCCTCACGCGCGGCGCCTTCCGGCTCGTACGCCTGGACGAAGCGCTCAAGGGCGTCCCGGATCTCATCCGGCCGGATCGTAAGCTCCGCCATCTCTCTTCAGTCTCCCTATTCGCCTAGCCGGCCAACCGGCGGCGGACTTCTTCGATTCGTCCCGCGATGGTGGTGTCGATGAGGTCGTCCCCGATGCGGACGGAGAACCCACCGATCACCTGCGGGTCCACCTCGACGTTCAGATGAACGTCTCGGCCGTACGAGGTGCGCAACCATGCGGCCAGACGCTGCTTCTGCACCTCGGAGAGGGCGATGGCGCTGCGCACCACCGCGACCAGGCGCTGCCTCTGGGCCGCGACCAGCTGGCCGAAATCCGTGAGGCCGTTCTCCAGACTACGTCCTCGCGGATGCAGCACCACCTGCGTGACCAGGCGGAGGGTGGTGGGGGCGACCTTGCCCGTGAGCAGCGAGACGAGGAGCTCCCGCTTCGCCGCCTCCGGGGAGGCCGGGTTGGTCAGAGCCCGGGACAGGTCCAGGTTCGAGGCGGCGATGCGGCCGAACCGGAACAGTTCGTCCTCGACGTCGTCGAGCCTGCTCTGCGCCTCGGCCTCGGCCGCCGCGGCGACCACGCCGAGACGCTCCAGGGCGTCGGCCAGGTCGCCGCCGCGCGTCCACTTGGCGGAGACGGCCGCGACGGCCGTCTCCAGTGCCGCGACGCTGACCTTGCCCTCCAGCAGGACCTGCACGACCTGCGCCTTCTGGCCCGCGGGCCGGGCGGGGTCGGACAGGCTGCGACGGAGGCCGTGCTCACGGTCGAGCAGATCGGCGATCGCGAAGAGCTCGTCGGCCAGCGTGCCGAGGTCGGCGCTTCCCGCGACCGCGTTGAAGCGCTCTTCGACCTCGGCCAGCGAAGCCCTGCTCAGACCCTTCATCAACGGACCACCGCGCTGCTCGACTCGAGCTCCTCGATGAACCTGTCGACGGTGCGGCGCTGGCGGGCCTCGTCCTCAAGGGACTCCCCGACGATGCGGCTGGCGAGATCCGTCGACAACCGGCCGATCTCACTGCGGAGCTGGGCGAACGCCTGCTGGCGGTCGGCCTCGATCTGCAGGTGCGCGGCCTCGATGAGGCGACGGGCCTCGGCCTGTGCCTCCTCGCGCAGCTCGGCCTTGATCTGGGCACCCTGCTCGCGAGCCTCCTCACGCAGGCGGGAAGCCTCGTGACGAGCCTCGGCGAGCTGGTCCTTGTACTGCTTGAGCAGTGCCTGGGCCTCGGCCTGGGCGTCCGCGGCGCGCTGGATGCCGCCCTCGATCGCCTCGGTCCGCTCAGCCAGAGTCTTCTGGATGCGCGGGGTGAGGATCTTGCCGACGACGAAGAGGACGACGAGGAACGCGAAACCGCCGACGACCAGCTCGTAGAGATGCGGCATGATCGGGCTGCTGCCCTCGGCCGCCAGGAACTTAGCTGCGATTGTCATCGATGCAGCCTTCCGTCAGGGGTGTTTTCGATCAGCCGTAGATGAACGGCGCGACAAGGCCGATCAGGGCCAGCGCCTCGACGAGCACGAAGCCCAGCAGCATGTTCTGGCGGATCATGCCGTAGGCCTCGGGCTGGCGGGCGATCGCCTGCAGGCCGTTGCCGAAGATCAGGCCGACGCCGATGCCGGGGCCGAGCGTGGCGAGTCCGTAGCCGATGGAACCGATGTTGCCGGAAACCTCAGCGAGGATGTTCATTTCTGTTTCCTTTACGGATAGCCGGTGACGGGTCTCACCGATCTGAACTGAGAGGGGAAGGGTCTTAGTGCTCGGCGTGCAGCGAGCCGCCGATGTACATCGCGGCGAGCAGCGCGAACAGGAAGGCCTGCAGGAACTGGATGAACATCTCGAACCCGGTCATGGCGATCGTCATGACGACGCCGATGACACCGACCGGGGCGCCGAGCGGGGTGAGCCGCTCGAAGAGGAACCAGAAACCGACCGCGCTGAAGAAGGCGAGGATGATGTGGCCCGCGAACATGTTGGCGAACAGTCGCACAGCATGCGTGAACGGGGCCACGATCATGTTGGAGAGGAACTCGATCGGCGCGAGCAGCAGGTAAATCGGCTTGGGCAGGCCGGGGGGGAACATCATGTTCTTGAAGTAGCCGACCGCTCCCTGGTGCTTCATGCCCAGGTAGATCTTCAGGATGTAGACGCTGAGCGCGAGGACGATCGGGAAGGCGATGTGCGAGGCGACCGGGAACTGCAGGAACGGTACGACGCCGATCAGGTTCCAGATCCAGACCAGGAAGAAGAAGCTGAGCAGCAGGCCCATCCAGCGGTCGGAGTCCTTACCGAGGAAGGGCCGGGCGATCTGGTCGCGGACGAACATGTAGCCGATCTCGCCGACGTTCTGGACCCCCCGGGGCACGAGCTTCGGGTTGGCGAAGGCCGACCAGCAGAAGATCACGACCACGAGGGAGCTCAGCAGGGCGAGCAGGACCGGCTTGGTGAACCAGGTGACGCCGGGAATGATCGGGGGGAGATCGAACAGTTCAAGCCCCGGGGCCTTGAACTCGTCGGCGGCGAGGACCGTCAGCGCCTTCACGCGGCGTTCCCTTCAACGTGGTAATGGATCAAGACTGCTTCCTCAGCGAAGCGACCGCCGCGCGAGGTCAGCGACCGTATTTCCGGTAGACCAGGTAGATGGCGAGAACGACACCGATGATCACTCCGATCGGTGTGAACGCGGCCACGCCGGTCCAACGGCTCAGCAACCAGCCGCCCCCGCCGTACAGGATGATCCCGGAGAGGATGTAGCTGGGAATCGACCATGCGGCGTTGGCGAAGTCGCGGCCATCGTCTTCGGGCCTGCGTTCTTGTTCGCTCATTGCGGGCATGACAATAGCAGTCGGGGCGATGACTAGTCATATCAGGCCTCGCTGGACGTCATGATACGCCTCATCGGGTGTCACCCCGCCCGGGAACCGCGGCCCCCGGATCGACGTAGAGCATCTTCGTCTTCACGAAGCCCCGCATCTCGCCGGCCGTCCAGACGACGGTGCAGATGATCGCCGACCAGCCGAAGGCCCGCGGCTCGAAGGCGGTGGCGTCCTCGAACGCCTTGAGGAGCGCCATGATGACCAGGACCTTCACCGCGTAGGTGACGATCGCGGCGACCATCATCATCGCGGGGGAGATCCGGCTGGCGTAGGAGACCGCCACCAGGCCGACGGTGAAGAAGGCCACGACCACCAGCAGGCCGATCACGGCACCCAGCGCTCCCGTACCCCCCGAGAGCAGGGTCGCCGCGAGGATGACGGCCGCGCCCGCGACGGCGGTGGGCACCACTGCCCCTTTCAGCACACGCACGTCATTGGCCTGCATCGGCACTCCAAGCAACTGTTGTCAAACGAGCGATTGCTACCTTGCAGGTCGCAGTCGACCGGCCACCTGCTAGTGAAAGCTATCACAAGCCCAAGGAAGAGTGCCTTTACCTGCCGTTTCAAGTAAACGATCAAGAGGTGACCGGGGAGTGTTCAGATCGGCGTCTCAGGGTTCGAGAAGCCCGGGCGTGGCGCGCTGAGTGACAGGTCGGGCAGCCCCGAGACCTTGGTCGCGTCATCACCGACGACCGGGCGGGCGGCAGGGTCCTCCGGTGGGTACGGATGCGGGCGGACCTGCGGCGGGCCGTCCGCGGGACGGTCCCGGCGATCGGGTCTCGCCTGGTCGGCGGGCCGGTCGGGCACCGGGCGGTCGGCGGGAGGAAGGCCGGAAGCCGGACGGCCGGAGGCGGCGCGGTCGGCGGCAGGCCACCCGGCGGCGGTGCGGTCGGCGGGCGGCCAGTCGGAAGCCGGGCGGTCGGCGGGAGAACGGCCGCCGGCGGGACGGCTGGCGGGAGGACGACCGGAAGCCGGGCGGTCGGCGGGAGGCCAGTCGGGAGCCGGGCGGTCGACCGGGCGGTTGGGGGCGGGCCGGTCCGCGGGCCGCTCGAAGATGGAACGGCCGCCGACCGGAGGGCGACCGGCCGCCGAATGGTCGGCCGGAGGGCGACCGGCGACGAGACGATCCGCGGGAGGGCGACCGGCGACGAGACGATCGGCCGGAGGACGGCCGGAACCGGGATGATCGGCACCGCCACCACCGGGAGCGGGCCGGCCGGGAGCCGGGCGAGCGCCGGCGGGGCCGCCCGGAGCCTCGCGGCCGAAGGAGGCCCGGTCGTCGGGGTGACCCGGAGCGGCCGGCTGCCGGGGGGCCTGGGACGGCGTCGTGGCCGCACTGGTGGCCGCGGTCGTGGCCGGGTCGGCGCCGGGCTCCCCGGCTCCGGCCACGCCGACGACGTCGCGACGCGCGCGCCAGCGGGGCAGCGCCATCATGACCAGGACGCCGACGGCCAGCAGCACGGTCAACGGGAACAGGATCAGCGGCACACCCTCGATGGACAACGCCACGACCGCGAAGGCGAACAGGAACGTCCAGGCGTACATGATCAGGACGCTGCGGCGGTGCGAGTGGCCGATGTCGAGCAGGCGGTGGTGCAGGTGCCCGCGGTCGGGGGCGAACGGCGACAGGCCCTTGGACGTGCGCCGGATCACCGCCATGACCAGGTCGAGCAGCGGGAGCACCAGGATCGCGACCGGCACGAGCAGCGGCAGGATGACCGGGAAGCTGTTGATGCTGCTGGTCTCCAGCGGCGTCACCGTGATCATCGTGGAGGCGAGGACCAGACCGATCAGCATCGCCCCGGTGTCGCCCATGAAGATCTTCGCCGGATGGAAGTTGTGCGGCAGAAAGCCCAGGCAGACCCCGATGAGCACCGAGGTGATCGCCGCGGTGACGTTGATGCTGGTGTCCCCGAAGTCCCTCGACAGCGCGACGGAGTACGTCCACGTGGCCATGGCCGCGATGCCGACGATGCCGGCCGCCAGGCCGTCCAGACCGTCGACGAAGTTCACCGCGTTGATCATGACGACCACGATCATGATCGTGATCAGTGCGCCGAGCGTGGGGTCGAGGACGACGGTCCCGCCCAGTGAGGAGGGCCACGGAAGCCAGGGCAGGCTGACGCCGAAGGCCACGAGCACGCCTGCCGCGCCGACCTGGCCGGCCAGCTTGATGAGGGCGTCCATCCCCCACCAGTCGTCCAGGAAGCCCGTCACCGTGATGATGCCGCCCGCGACGATGAGCGCGATCACCGTCTTGCCGTCGCCCTCCGCCGCCAGCTTGCCGCCCGCGTAGGGCAGCTTGCCCGCGATCAGCAGGCCCGCGACGAGCCCGCCGTACATCGCCAGCCCGCCGAGCCGGGGGGTCGGCGTGGTGTGCACGTCGCGGTCACGGACCTCGGGCATGGCACCGATACGGACGGCGAAAACACGGACCAGCGGGACCAGCAGATAGGTCGCCGCCGCCGCCACCAGTGCCATGAGTAGGTATTCGCGCACGGACCTAGTTTCGCGGATAGTCCGGCCGACTGTGACCGGAAATCAACACAGAACCGCTCATAGTTCGCTCGGATATATCCGGTGGGCCCGGGTGAGTTCCGCGACCCGCCGGCGGGTCTCCGGCACCGCGTCGGGATCACGGATGACCTGTGCGGTCATCGACGCCACCTCCTTCATCTCCTCCGGCCCCATCCCCTGCGTCGTGACACAAGGGGTGCCGACCCTGATGCCGGAGGTCACCGTGGGGGGTTCGGGGTCGTACGGAATCGCGTTGCGGTTCAACGTGATCCCCGCGGCCTGGCACCGTTGCTCCGCCACCGCGCCGGAGACGCCGAGATCCCGCAGGTCGACCAGGACCAGGTGACTGTCGGTGCCGCCGGAGACCGGCCGCATGCCCTCCGCCGCCAGGGCGTCGGCCAGCACCCGGGCGTTGCTCACGACCCGCCGCGCGTACTCGGCGAACTCCGGCCGCAGCGCCTCGCCGAAGGCCACCGCCTTGGCCGCGACCGCGTTCATGAGCGGACCGCCCTGGACGAACGGGAAGACCGCCCGGTCGATCTTCGCCGCCAGCTCCGCCGTGCACATGATGCCGCCGCCCCGCGGACCGCGCAGCGCCTTGTGCGTGGTGAAGGTCACCACGTCGGCGTACGGCACCGCGGAGGGGATGGCCTTGCCCGCCATCAGACCCACGGTGTGCGCGACGTCGGCCATCAGCCAGGCACCGACCTCGTCGGCGATGCCCCGGAACGCGGAGAAGTCGATCTCCCTGGGGTAGGCGGTGGCACCACATATGATCATCTTTGGCTCGTACCGCAGCGCCAGCTCCCTGACCTCGTCGTAGTCGATCAGTTCGGTGTCCCTGCGCACCCCGTAGGCGACGACGTCGAACCAGCGGCCGGAGAAGTTGACCCTGGAGCCGTGGGTGAGATGCCCGCCGTGCGACAGCGCCATCGCCAGCACGGTGTCGCCCGGCTGGAGCAGCGCCGCGTAGGCCGCCAAGTTGGCCGAGGCACCCGAGTGGGGCTGGACGTTGACATGGTCGGCGCCGAAAAGCCGCTTGGCCCGGTCGACGGCGATCCGCTCGGCCCGGTCGACGACCTCGCACCCCGCGTAGTAGCGCCTGCCGGGATAGCCCTCGGCGTACTTGTTGGTCAGCGTCGAGCCGAGCGCGGCGAGCACGGCGGGGGACGTGAAGCTCTCGCTCGCGATCAGCTGGATCCCGCCGCGGAGCCGGTCGAGCTCGTCGAGGAGCACACCCGCGATCTCGGGATCTTCGCTGCTGAGGAGACGGAAATCAGGCCCGTAGTACGGCTCTGTGCCCATGGCTCACACCTCGGGATGACGACTCCACCCCACTGTAAGCCCGGCCACATGGTTTCTCCCATGTAGGGCCGCTCCGCTTCGGCGGGCGGGTCACGGGAAAGGCGTCAGGAGAACGCGTGCGGCGCCCCGGCGTTGGTCGGCACCCATCTCGGCGTGTCGGCCGCCTGGTCGCTGATCGAGGTGAGGATCGCCTGCCGGTACAGGCTGAGGCGGGTGCGCCATTCACCCATGTCCTCGACGTAGCGGCCGGAGACGGGGGCGTCCCAGACATCCTTGCTCTTGGCCAGGTGATATGCCCGATCGAGGCTGCCGGTCAGCCTGTCGAGCTCGGGCAGGACCTGCCGCCACGCCATGACCAGCCGCTGGTAGTCGGGGTTGAACTCCCACGCCGTGGCGGTGTCCGGCGACGGTATCCCGGCGGTCGCCGACGACGGCGGGGTCTCCCCGGGCTGCAACGGCTGCGGTGCGGGTGGGTCTGCGAACATCACGCTCTCCCTGCGCTCGCGGCGTCACCGGTACCCGGTGGCTGGACGGTCTGGTCGGTGGTGGGCCCGGCGGTGTCGAGCAGGGGGTGGTCGGGCCTGGCCGACGGCAGCGGCCCATGCGGCTCCACCTGGCCGGGGCCTCCGGCGGTGCCGGACACGCCGTCGGCCGAGGGCGTGTCCAGCGGCGGGATGTCCTCGATGTTCTCGAGCAGTTCCCCCACCTCGGCCGCCGTGGGCGAGTCGAGCGGGATCTGCAGCACCTTCACCCCGTCGACCTCCACGATCCTCGCCTTGGAGGCACCGGTCTGGTCGATGTCGTCGGAGTGGTCCTTGCGCGGGGTGTCGTAGACGTCGCCGGTGCCGGCCGTGCCGCCCCCCTCCCGGGGGGAACGCTCATCCCCCTTGGCCCCGGTCTCCCCCTTCGCCTCCGGACCGGCCTGGGCATCCGGCCCCGTGCCATCCCCCGGACCCGGGCCACTCACCGGGGCATTCGACCCGGTGGCACCGTCCCGGAGCGACCGCTCATCCCCCTTGGCCCCGGTCTCCCCCTTCGCCTCCGGACCGGCCTGGGCATCCGGCCCGGTGGCACCGTCCCGGAGCGACCGCTCGTCCCCCTTGGCCCCGGTCTCCCCCTTCGCCTCCGGACCGGCCTGGGCATCCGGCCCGGTGTCGCCCGCGTCCATGGATCTGTCGTTGACCTGGGCGATGTCCGGCTGTGTGACGTCGGGGTGCCGCCGGTCGCCCGCGGAGTCGTCGCCGAGCCCCGGAACCGCCGGCTTCAGATCCTCGGTCCTGGGGGTGTCCGGGCGGTCGCCGCTCTCCGGAAGGCCCTGGCTCCCACCGGCTCCGGGGGCCTCGGGGACCGGGCCGGGCCCCGGCGTCTGCCTCGACGGTGCGTCAACGGCCCCTCCACCGCCCTGAGCACGCTCATCAGGTTCCGGCAGAGACGGGCCGGGGACACTGTCCTGGGGCGGCTCCGGACGGCTCTCGTCGGACCTGGGCGCCTCGGGGAGCGGCTCGGGCTCCACGGCCCGCGGCTCGACGGGGTTCTCCGCGTCCGGCGAGCCCCCGGAGCCGGTTCCGTCACGTGGGGAGATCTCGTCCCCCTTCGAACCCGTCTCCGGCTTGGGTTCGACGACGCCCTCCGAACCGGCGCCCGGTTTGAGGATCTCTATGGGCCCGCCATTCGAGGAGGCATCCCCGTCTCCACCGCGCTGCCTGCCGGAACGCTCCTCGGACCCGGTCTCGCCGCCCTCACCGCGCTGCCTGCCGGAACGCTCCTCCGGCCTGGTCTCGTCGCCCTTCGCCCCGGTCTCCGGCTTACGCTCCTCACCCCCGGAACCGCCATTCGACCCCGCGTCGTCACCACCGCCGCGCTCCCCCCTGGCGTCGCGCGGGGTGGTGTCGGCCGGTTGGTCACCGGTCCGGGGCTTGTCGTCCGCCCCTGGGGACGCGGGGACGGGGTCGTCCGCCCCCGAACTCCTGACATCCCCGGGCTTCGCGGTCTCCGGGGTGGCCCCGTCGGATCCGGGCGCCTGCGCCAGGGGCCCCGCGGCCTTCGGTCCGCCGGCGGGGGCCCCGGTCTGCTGCTCGATCTTCTTCTCCAGCAGGTCGACCCGGGCCAGCACGTCACGGACCATCACGTCGCACGCGTCGGCGATCTGAGCTGGCCGGTGGGTGGACTGGGAGGACAGGCCGGCTCCGCTCATCACGCGGACGACCTTGCCCTCGACGCTCCGCATCTGCTCCGCCGCCCGCTTCACCTCGGATAACAGGTCGCGAACCAGCTGGGGGTCCATTCCTTCGAACTTGCCCATGGAGGTCTCCCGGAAGTGTCGGCCCACCTCACGGTACCGGGGAGGCAGCCGCGCGTCACGGTGATAATCAGACGGTATGGATCATGTGGCCGTCTTGGAACGGGAGGCCCGGTCAGTCGTCGGAGCCGGGGTCGGCGTCGGTCGCGACGTAGCCGATGACCCCGCGCAGCTTCCCCACCGGGATGGCCCCCTGCCGCAGCAGACGCGGAACCGCCGTGGTCAGGTCGAGGATGGTGGAGGGCACGTCGTCGCCGGACGGCCCGGCGTCGAGGTAGACGGAGACCGAGTCGCCGAGCTGCTTCTCCGCGTCGGCGGCGGTGGTGGCGGCGGGCGCACCGGAGCGGTTGGCGCTGGAGACGGCCATCGGCCCGGTCTCCTTGAGCAGGTCGAGGGCCACCGCGTGCAACGGCATCCGGAGGGCGACGGTGCCCTTGGCGTCGCCCAGATCCCAGGAGAGCGACCGGTTGGCCCGGCAGATGATCGTCAGCGGGCCGGGCCAGAAGGAGTCGACGAGGTCCTGGCCGTACGGGCCGAGATTCTCCACCAGGGCGTTGGCGGCGCGTACGGTGCCGACCAACACGGGCACCGGCATGTCACGGCCGCGTCCCTTCGCCTCGAGCAGCGCGGTCACCGCCGAGGGCGTGAAGGCGTCGGCGCCGATGCCGTAGACGGTGTCGGTCGGGAGCACCACGAGTTCGCCCCGCCGCACGGCGGACACGGCCTCGCTCAGGCCGGCGGCCCGCTGCTCTGCGTCGGCGCAGTCATAACGTCGGCTCACTTTGCCTCCTCACCCGGCGGCTCGACATCGGCGGGCCGCAGACCACTGTGGTCGCCGACCGGCCCGTGACAGGCGGAGCGGGTGTCCGCCGGCCCACTCCCGGCCGCGGCGTGCCATCTTATTCCGGCTCTCACTCCTGACCGAAACGAGCGGTCACGAAGCGGTCTCTGCGCGTGAGGTCCTGGCGGTTGCGGACGTCACGCCAGCCGTTCTCCTCGGAGAAGACCAGGTAGACCTGGGTGCCTTGCTGGTCGGCGTGCTCCACGGCGACGAAGCCGCCGGGACGCAGCAGGCGCCGGGCGGTGCGTTCGACCGCCCGGACCTCGTCGAGGCCGTCGTTGCCCGAACCGTACAGCGCCCGGTGCGGGTCGTAGTCGCGGACCTCGGGATCGCGCGGGATCGCGCCCGGCGGGATGTAGGGCGGGTTGGAGACCACCAGGTCGACCTGTCCGTCCAGCTCGGGCAGGGCGTCGGCCAGGTCCTCCGGGTGCAGGTGAACGCGGCCCTGGCCGTGCTCGATGATGTTGCGCTTGGCCCAGCGGTAGGCGCCCGGGTCGATCTCGACCGCGTGCACCGTGGCCAGGGCGACCTCCTGGGCGATGGACAGCGCGATGGCGCCGGAGCCGGTGCCCAGGTCCACGACGACCGGCGAGGCGACGTCCATCTCCCGAAGCCGGTCGATGGCCCACCCCGCCACCATCTCCGTCTCGGGACGGGGTACGAAGACCCCCGGCCCGACCTCCAGGGACAGGTAACGGAAGTAGGCACGCCCGGTGATGTGCTGGAGAGGCTCGCGAGACTCCCTGCGGGCGACGCCCTCCCAGAACAGGGCGTCGAATTCGGAGTCCTTGACCGTGTGCAGCTCGCTACGGCGTACGCCGTGGACATGCGCGGCGATCTCCTCGGCGTCAGTGCGCGGCGACGGGACACCTGCCTCGGCGAGCCGGGCGGTGGCGAGGGCGATCTCGTCCAGCAGGAATGTCATGGCGGGTTCTATGTGTTTTCGGCGAGCTTCTCCGCCATCTCCGCGTCGAGCAGGGCCTGGATGACGGATGTGAGATCACCGTCGAGCACCTGGTCCAGGTTGTAGGCCTTGAAGCCGACGCGATGGTCGGAGATGCGGTTCTCGGGGAAGTTGTAGGTGCGGATGCGTTCCGAGCGGTCGACCGTGCGGACCTGCGACTTGCGCTCGGCCATGGCGGCGGCGTTGGCCTCCTCCTCGGCGATGGCCTGCAGGCGGGCCCGCAGGATGCGCATGGCCGACTCCTTGTTCTGGAGCTGGCTCTTCTCGTTCTGGCAGGAGGCGACCACGCCGGTCGGCAGGTGCGTGATGCGCACCGCCGAGTCGGTGGTGTTGACGCTCTGGCCGCCGGGGCCGCTGGAGCGGTAGACGTCGATGCGCAGGTCGTTCGGGTCGATCTGGATGTCGACCTCCTCGACCTCCGGGTAGACCAGCACGCCGGCCGCGCTGGTGTGGATGCGGCCCTGCGACTCGGTCGCCGGGACCCGCTGGACGCGGTGGACGCCGCCCTCGAACTTGAGCCTGGACCAGACGCCCTCGTCACCCCTGGCCTTCAGCGCGATCGTGACGTCTTTGTAGCCGCCCAGCGGGGTGTGGGTGGCGCTGATGATCTCGGTCTTCCAACCGGCCCGCTCGGCGTAACGCTGGTACATCCGCAGGAGGTCGGCGGCGAACAGCGCCGACTCGTCACCGCCCTCGCCCGCCTTGATCTCCATGATGATGTCCTTGTCATCATTGGGATCACGCGGGACCAGCAGGTGCCGGAGCTTCTCCTCCAGCTCGGGGATCCGCGCCTCCAGCTCCTTGGCCTCGGCGGCGAACGCCTGGTCCTCCGACGCCAGCTCCCTGGCCGTCACGAGGTCGGCCCGGACGCCCTCCAGCTCCCGGTAGGCGGCGATGATCGGGGTCAGTTCCGCGTAACGCCTGCCCAGGGTGCGCGCCTGGTTCGCCTGGGCGTGCACGGAGGGGTCGGCGAGCTTGAGTTCCAGCTCGGCGTACTCACTGAGCAGCTCGTCGAGGTTCACCGTGCGTCCTTCCTTCACAAAGCCCTGTAAGCCTGCCTCATCATCACGAACGCCGACCCGGGGTGCTCCTCGGCGACGAGGGACGCACTCCGAGCCGGCGTCGGGACGGGGCTACTGGCCCGCGGACTTCTTGCCGAAGCGCTTCTCGAAGCGCGCCACCCGGCCGCCCGTGTCGAGGATCTTCTGCTTGCCCGTGTAGAACGGGTGGCAGGCCGAGCACACGTCGGCGTGGATCGCGCCGTTCTTGGCGGTGCTACGGGTGGTGAAGGAGTTGCCACAGGTGCAGGTCACCTGAGTGGTGACGTACTCCGGGTGGATGTCGGGCTTCATTCGTCGTGTTCCTCTCCAGAGCGCGGTCGCCGGGTCGCCACTTTCTCTCGCCTGTGCGGCGTCGCGCGCGATGCACACCGGGGTGCGCGCGGGCGGGAACCGGAACCGCTGCGGTTCGGCTACCAGTGTGCCAGATCCTCCAACCATCACAGGCCACCGGACATTCCCCGCCCCGCCGGTCCGCGTCCGCGTCCGGCGCCGGACCACCTGCTCCGGCGGGGTTTCCCGGCGGACGCGCAGTCGCGGTCAGCGGCCGAGATGGGCGAGGACGGCGAGGACCCGGCGATGGTCGTCGGCGGCGGGTTCGAGGCCGAGCTTGCCGAAGATGTTGGAGATGTGTTTCTCCACCGCACCCTCGGTGACGCGCAGGCGCGCGGCGACCGCCGTGTTGGAGCGGCCCTCCGCCATCAGGGCCAGCACCTCGTTCTCCCGCGTGGTCAGCGACTCCAGCGGGTCGTCGTGACGCCGCCGGTTCAGCAGCTGCACGATCACGTCGGGGTCGATGACGGTGCCCCCGGCCGCCACCCGACGCACCGCGTCGAGGAACTCGGCCACGTCCGCGATCCGCTCCTTGAGCAGGTAACCCACTCCCTCGGCGCCTCCGCCGATCAGTTCGGTGGCGTACTGCTGCTCGACGTACTGCGACAACACGAGGATCGGCAGCCCGGGACGCCGGGCCCTCGCCTCCAGGGCGGCGCGCAGGCCCTCGTCGGTGTGGGTCGGCGGCATGCGCACGTCGACGACGGCGAGGTCGGGCTCGTGCTCGGCGACGGCCGCGACCAGCCCCGGGCCGTCACCGGCGAACCCAACCGTGTCGATCCCGCCGTCGGCGAGGAGCCTGGCCAGCCCCTCACGCAGCAGGACCGAGTCTTCGGCGATCACCACTCGCATGCGGTCAAGTCTTCACCATTCACAGGGCAGTTCGGCCCGGACCGTCGTGGGGCCGCCGGGCGGGCTGTCGACGCTCAGCGTGCCGTCGATGGTCGCCGCCCGGTCGGCCAGCCCGGCGAGGCCGCCCCCGGGGCGGGGCACGGCGGCGCCGACCCCGTTGTCGACGATCTCGACGATCACCCGTTGCCCGTGGCGGCCGACCCGGACGGATCCCTCGGTGGCGCCGGAGTGTTTGGCCATATTGGTCAGCGACTCGGCCACGACGAAGTACGCGATGCTCTCCACCGCGGGTGGCGGGCGGTGGGATATCTCCACCGACAGGTCCACCCGCACGGGCGCGCGGGAGGCGAGGGAGGACAGGGCCGCGCCGAGTCCCCGGTCGGTCAGGATGGCCGGGTGGATGCCCCGGGCCAGGTCACGCAGCTCGGCGATGGCCGCCTTGGTGCCGGTGTGCGCCTGGGCGAGGAGCTCCCGGGCGCTCTCGGGGTCGGAGTCCAGCTTGGCCTGGGCCCGGCCCAGGTCCATCGCGACGGACAGCAGCCGCTGCTGGGCGCCGTCGTGCAGGTCGCGTTCGATCCGGCGCCGCTCCGCCTCGGCCGCGTCCACTCCTCTCGCCCGGCTGGCCCGCAGGTGCGCGGCGCGGGCGGCCAGGCGGTCGTTCCTGCCGACGCCCAGCAGCGCGGTGGCGAGCGCACCGTGCAGCCACGCCGTCCCCCGGGTCGCGTAGACCGCGACGAAGAAGAACGCGATCCCGGCCGGCAGGCACAGCAGCGCTTCGGGCACCGTGGCGATCGGCACCCCGCCGAGAACCGTCAGCGTGTTCCCGCCGAGCACCAGGGGCAGCGGTACCACGGTCAGGCCGAACGCCATGACCCACAGCACCACGACGACCGTGAGCTCCGCCAGGCCGATCGGCAGGAGCAGCGACAGGTAGACCAGGTCCTTCCAGGTCGCCGGGTCACCGGCCATGTCCTTGCAGCGCAGCAGGAGGTTGCGGCCACCGGTGGACCGGTAGGGGTCGGGGATGCGGACGGCGAAGGCCAGGCGGAGCAGCCGGCGCTCCACCATCGCGGCGGCCCGCCAGGCCAGCACGGTCAGCGCGAGCAGCGGCAGCCCGACCCACACCACCGTCAGCACCAGCGACACCGGGATCGCCGTCACGAGGAACACGAAGCAGGCCAGGCCGTACAGCGGGCTCACCAGCAGGTACGGCAGGGCACGCCAGGTCACCGGGTCGACGATCACCCCCAGCGGGCCGTACGGCCCAAGGGGCACGCGCCGGCGCAGCGGCGTCCGCCCCGCGTGCGTGCCCGCCGTCTCGACCGTCATGCGTTCCTCCGTCTCGTACATCCGTCTCGTACGCCCTGGTCACCACCGGTCCGTCGCCGTTCCCGGTCGTCCAGCATGCCGCGGGCGAGGACGGGCCGGAATGGGGCGGGCAGGGCGTCCCGGGGTAGGGATATCCCGAAGCCGGGGGCCGGGCAAGCGGTTCGCCGAAACGCCGGGGTCCGGTCGTGCGGCCGTCCCCGGCCGGGACACCGGCGGGTATCACAGCAGGCCAGGAACGATGGCGGGCATGACGGCGGACGCGGCGGCGTCCCGGCCGGAGACGGGCACCGCGGCGGGTGCGGCCGTTCCCGGCCGGAGACGGGCACCGCGGCGGAACGCCGAGCGCCCCGGCCCCCTTTCCGGGGACCGGGGCGCTCGGCGCACTGCGGGTGATCAGTCGCGGTCGGAGCTGACCGTCGTCTTCTGCACCTGGAGCAGGAACTCCGCGTTGGACTTGGTCTCCTTCATCTTCTCCAGGAGGAGCTCCAGCGCCTGCTGCATGTCGAGCGCGTGGAGCACGCGGCGGAGCTTCCAGATGATCTGGAGCTCGTCCTTCGACATGAGGATCTCCTCCTTGCGGGTGCCGGACGCGTCGACGTCCACCGCGGGGAAGATCCGCTTGTCGGCCAGCTGGCGGTTGAGCTTGAGCTCCAGGTTTCCGGTGCCCTTGAACTCCTCGAAGATGACCTCGTCCATCTTGGAGCCGGTCTCGACCAGCGCGGTGGCGAGGATCGTCAGCGAGCCGCCGTTCTCGATGTTGCGGGCGGCGCCGAAGAAGCGCTTGGGCGGGTAGAGCGCCGTGGAGTCGACACCGCCGGACAGGATACGGCCGGAGGCCGGGGCCGCCAGGTTGTACGCGCGGCCGAGGCGGGTGATCGAGTCGAGGAGCACGACGACGTCGTGGCCCAGCTCGACCAGACGCTTGGCGCGCTCGATGGCGAGCTCGGCGACGGTGGTGTGGTCTTCGGCCGGGCGGTCGAAGGTCGAGTGGATGACCTCGCCCTTCACCGACCGCTGCATGTCGGTGACCTCTTCCGGACGCTCGTCGACGAGGACGACCATCAGGTGGCACTCGGGGTTGTTGCGGGTGATCGCGTTGGCGATCGACTGGAGCACCATCGTCTTTCCGGCCTTGGGCGGGGAGACGATGAGGCCGCGCTGGCCCTTGCCGATCGGGGCGACCATGTCGATGATCCTGGTGGTCAGGATGTTCGGCTCGGTCTCCAGGCGCAGACGCTCCTGCGGGTAGAGCGGGACGAGCTTGTTGAAGTCGGGCCGCTGGCGGGCCTGCTCCGGGTCCATGCCGTTGACGGTGTCGAGGCGGACCAGGGCGTTGAACTTCTCGCGGCGCTCGCCCTCGCGCGGCTGGCGGACGGCGCCGGTGACGACGTCGCCCTTGCGCAGGCCGTGCCGGCGGATCTGCGCCAGCGAGACGTAGACGTCGTTGGCACCCGGAAGGTAGCCGCTCGTCCTGACGAACGCGTAGTTGTCGAGGATGTCGAGGATGCCGGCGATCGGGATGAGGACGTCGTCGTCGCCGACCACGGGCTCGTTGCTGTCGAAGCGGTCGCGGCCACGACGGTTGCGCTCGCGGAACCGGCCGCGGCGCCCGCGGCGGTCGTCGTCGTCGCCGACGCCGTGCTGGTCGTTGCGGTCCTGCGGGCCACGGTCCTGCGGGCCGCGGTTCTGCGGGCCGCGGTCACCCCGGTCGTTGCGCTCGCCACGCTCACCGCGGTCGTTGCGCTCGCCGCGCTCACCGCGGTCGGTGCGCTCGCCACGGTCGGTGCGCTCGCTCCGGTCGGTGCGCTCGCCACGGGTCTGCCCGGCGTCGGCGGCGCGCTGGTCGCCGCGGTCACCGCGCTCGCCGCGCTCACCACGGTCGCCGCGCTCACCGCGGTCGCGGGTGCGCTCGCCACGCTCGCCGTTGCGGGCGCGCCGCTCACGGCGGCTCTCACCGCGCTCGGGGCGGCTCTCGGCGGGGGCGGCCTCGATGACCGGCTGCTGCTCGACGACCGGCTCGGCCACGACGGCGGCGGCCACGGGCTCGGCCGCCACGGGTGCCTGCTCGGTGGCGGGCGTGGCGGTGCGGGAACGTTCCCGGCGGGTGCGCGCCGGGCGCTCGGAGACCGTCTCGGCCGTGGCGACCGGAGCGGTCTGGGTCTCCTTGACGGCGGTGGAGGCGGGGGCGCCCTCGGTGGATACGCCCTGCTTCTCCTGGATGGCCGCGATGAGCTGGCTCTTGCGCATCCGCCCGGTCCCGCTGATGCCGAGGCCGGAGGCGATCGCCTGCAGTTCGGGCAGCACCATGGCGGACAGGCCTGTGCCGGAGCGACGGCGCGGCTTGGCCGCGGGGCGGGCGGGGGCATCGCCGGCCGCCGGCGTCGTGCCGGTGACGTCGGAGAGGAGTTCGGTGGTGTCGCTCACTAATGGGTCCTTCCCAGGGGTCGGGCGTGGCCATGATCAGCCAATCGTCCCGGTGGTGCGATCGACCCGGTGGGACAGACCGGGTCGGGTTGCACGTCGCGATCCTCGACGGCCCATCGAGGGCCGCCGCCACATTCGGAGAAGGGCACGCCCAGGCCGTCACCGTCGAGAGTCATCGACGGCGGGGCTTGGAGGACACCCCTCCGGATTGCTACCGGCAACCAGATGTCGAGGTAGATCGAACGCGCAGGTCCCCTTAAACGCCGCCTCTCGCTGCCCCAACCGAATGTGGCGCATTCGGAGGCGGCGGATTCGGGGAGGCCACTGCGGCGGTCACGCCTCACGGGGTGAGACACGACGCAGCGATGTGTGGCTGACAAGCACGCACCCAACGCGGGGCACCTGGTGCGGCTATCAGCCTAACATCACCAGCGCACACAGCTATTCCCTGAAGGTCGAAGAGGATCAGCGTGTCTCGGGAGAAACAACGCGGGCGCCGTGGGTTTCGACATCCAGTGACTGGATGTGCCAGTCATTACCCACTTCTGCCGCGATCAAATCCTGCGTATCCGCCGTCGAAAACGCAAGAACCGTCGGCCCCGCCCCGGAAACGACCGCGGCGACGCCCGCCCCGCGCAGCCGCCGCACCAGGTCCGCGGTCTGCGGCATCGCCGGCGCGCGGTAATCCTGGTGCAGGCGGTCTTCCGTGGCGGCCAGAAGCAGTTCCGGCTCCGGTCTGGCGGTCAGCGCCGCGATCAGCAGCGCGGCCCGCCCTGCGTTCGCGGCGGCGTCGGCGTGCGGCACCCTGTCGGGCAGCAGTCCGCGGGCGACCTCGGTGGACAACCGGTGGCCGGGGACGAGGACGACGGGTCTGACGTCCTCGTGCGGGAGCAGCCGCACCATGCGCGGTGCGCCGGCGGCGTCGGTCCACGCGACGGTCAGCCCTCCCGCCAGGCACGGCGCCACGTTGTCGGGGTGTCCCTCGATCTCGTTGGCCAGCGCGAACACGTCGTCGTCGGTGAAGGCGGACGACGCCGGCGGGGAGCCGGGGGCGGGACCGCCGTCGCCGGAGGAGCCCTCCGCCGCGTACGGGCGGGCGGCCAGGGCACGGGCCGCGAGGATGCCCGCGCAGATCGCCGCCGAGGAGGAGCCGAGACCGCGGGCGTGCGGGATGCGGTTGAGGCAGCGCAGCCGGATGCCGCCCGGCTGTGGGAGGCCCATCCGGTCGAAGGCGGCGCGCATCGTCGTCACGATGAGATGCCCCTCCCCGGTGTCGAGCCGTCCGGCGCCCTCTCCCTCGACCTCGATGACGACGCTCCGGGAGCCGGGACCTCCGGGCGGCTCGAACAGCTCGGCCTCGACCTCGTCGTAGAGACTCAGGGCGAGCCCCAGCGTGTCGAAGCCGGGACCGAGGTTGGCCGACGTCGCCGGGACCCGGACGACCACCTTGCCGCTACCGGTCATCGGCGCTCCGGAACATGGTCCCTGGGCTGGCCATAAGGGGCAAACCCCTCCTCCTGTCTACCTTGCCTGCGTGTTCCACATTGCGATGCCTGTCATGCTCGGCGGCACGGCGACGGCCCCGGAATCCGTCAGGACGGCCCGGCGGGCACCCGCCGATGGCCGTCACGTGCCCGCCGGACGCCCGCCGGGTACCGGACGGCGGTGGCCGGGCCGGTGCGGCGGGCGCGGGACGGCACCTAGGCGAGTTCGAGCGCGGTGGCCGCGGCGTGCGCGTCGATCGGGATCGTCACAGGGGTGGGAGCCCCCGAGATGGCCCAGTCGGGGTCCTTGAGGCCGTTGCCGGTGACCGTGCACACGATGCGCTGACCGGGCTCGACCAGACCCTGCTGGTGGGCCTGGAGGAGACCCGCCACACTGGCCGCGGAGGCGAGCTCGACGAAGACGCCCTCCTCTTGGGCCAGCAGCTTGTAGGCGGCGGCGATCTGGCGGTCGGTGACGGCCTGGATGACGCCGCCGGACTCGTCGCGCGCGGCCTCGGCGAGCTTCCAGGAGGCCGGGTTGCCGATGCGGATCGCGGTGGCGATCGTGTGCGGGTGGGTCACCGGCGCGCCGTTGACGATGGGGGCGGAGCCGCTGGCCTGGAAGCCGAACATCCGGGGGCGGCGCGTCGCCACGCCGTCGGAGGCGTACTCGTCGTAGCCCATCCAGTACGCGGAGATGTTGCCCGCGTTGCCGACGGGGATGCAGTGGATGTCGGGGGCATCGCCGAGCGCGTCGACGATCTCGAAGGCGGCGGTCTTCTGCCCCTGGAGCCGGAACGGGTTCACCGAGTTGACCAGGGCGATCGGGTAGTTCTCCGACAGCTTCCTGGTCATCTCCAGGCAGTCGTCGAAGGAGCCCTCGACCTGCAGCAGCCTCGCCCCGTGGACCAGGGCCTGGGCGAGCTTGCCCATCGCGATCTTGCCGCGGGGCACCAGCACGGCGCAGGTCAGGCCGGCGCGTACGGCGTAGGCCGCGGCGGAGGCGCTGGTGTTGCCGGTGGAGGCACAGATGACGGCCTTCGCCCCGTCTTCGACGGCCTTGCTGATGGCCATGGTCATGCCGCGGTCCTTGAAGCTGCCGGTCGGGTTGAGGCCCTCGACCTTGAGGTAGACCTCGCAGCCGGTCAGCGCCGAGACCCGGTTCGCCGGAACCAGCGGGGTGCCGCCCTCCAGAAGCGTGACGACGGGCGTCGCCGTGGTCACCGGAAGTCGGTCACGGTACTCCTCGATGAGGCCACGCCACGCCCTGGTCATGATTGCTCCTCCCGCACACGGGCCATCCGCGCGCGTTCTACCTGCGGTGTTGGGCAACGAGTCTACGGGCAATGCACCCCGGCCCGGGATGCGCCGTCCACCTGCTGGACAAATCCGGATATCGAGGTCTACAGGCAACCCTCAGAAACGCCCGCTATGGTCGGCAGGGCTTGACAAGCGATGAAACGGACAAGGGGTGCCACATCATGACGGGCGGTGCGACGGGGAACCTACCACCGATCAGGCACAACGACTACTCCCCCCTCGAGGTGCCCCCGCTCGGCGGGTGGGACCCGCACCTGCCGGTCAGCGTGGTCGTCCCGGCGCGCGGCGGGCAGCGCAAACTCGATCTGGCCCTCGCCTCACTGGCCGCGCAGACCTATCCCGGCCACCTGCTGGAGGTGATCGTGGTCGACGACGGCAGCGAGCCGCCGCTGCGCCTGCCGGAGATCGTCCCGCCGAACACCAGGATCGTGCCGGCCGCCCCGCCGGGGTGGGGCATCGCGCACGCCGTCAACACCGGCGCCGCGCTCGCCGAAGGGCGGATCATCCAGCGTCTCGACGCCGACATGGTCGTCTGCCGCGAGCACATCGAGGCCCTCGCCCGCTGGCACCACCTGGCCGGCTACCTGGTCGCCATCGGTGCGAAGAAGTTCATCGAGGAGCCGCCGGCGGCGGAGCCCGCGCGGGTGCGCGACGCGGTGGAAGCGGGTGCGCTGGAGTCGGTCCTCGACCTGTCGGGGGCCCTGCCCAGCTCCACCGAGGAGACGATCGCCCGCACCGACGGCCTGCGCGCCAGCCGTAACCCGTACCACGTGTGCACGGGGCCGACCGTGTCGATGCGCCGCGAGATCTTCCACGCCGTGGGCGGGCTCGACGCCGGGGTGCTGCGCGGCGAGGACACCGAGTTCGCCTACCGGCTGGCCGCGCACGGTGTCGTGTTCGTCCCCGACATGGCCGCCCAGGCGGTGCACCTGGGGCTTCCCGCGCAGCGTCGCGACCGGGAGGGCGTGGTGCGCGCGGTCGCCCCGTATCTCGCCCACCGCGTGCCGCTCCGCCGGGACCTGCGCAAGGACCGGGGTCGCCACTGGTTGGTGCCGTACGTGGAGGTGGTGCTGCGCGCCGACGGGCCGCAGGACCAGGTGCGGGAGGCGGTGGGGGCGGCGCTGCGCGGAACGGTCGGCGACGTGAGGGTCGCCCTGGTCGCCCCCTGGTCCCGGTTGCCGCAGGGGCGTCCCCCGGCGCCGGACGACCCCTCGTTCGACCTGCTGCTGCTGCGCGAGCACTTCTCCCACGACGAGCGGATACGGCCGGTGGACGAGGTCGCGGCCACCCCCGCCCCGGTCCCGTTCCGCTACACCGGCCCGGTGTCGGTGCCGCTGGGGCACGACTCGCTGGAGCGGATGATCGCCGCGATGCAGGAGGACCGGTCGGGCATGCTCGTCGTCGACCTCGGTGAGGACGGCACGGCGACGCTGGAGCGGACCGAGGCGCTGGGCCGTGCGCTGCTGCTGGGGGCGGACGACGTCGCCGCTTCGATCGAGGCCACCCACGGGGTGCGGCACGCCGACCGGTCGGAGTTCTGGCCCGCCCCGGCTCCCGCCCGCTCCGCGCAGTCCGCGCGGCCCACTCGGCCCGCTTCGTCACCGGCTCCGGCGAAGCCCACGGCGTCCGCGAAGCCCGCGGCGTCCGCGGCGGAACCCGAACGGCGACCTGCTCCCGCGGTCCAGCGGCAGGCAGCCGGGACGGGCCGGACGCGGCAGGCGCCGTCCGGACGCGGATCCCTGCTGGGCAGGCTCCGCGACGCGCTCCGCGACTGAGCATCCGGCTCCGCTCGGAACCGGGTCAGGGCCGGGCGGCGGTCCTCGCGGGGTCGTCCTCCTGCGGCCCCCCGCTCCCCTCCGGCGCCTCGTCCTCCGGCGCCTCGGGAAGGGGCGTGACAAGCCGCCGCACGGCCAGGCCGAAGGCGACGACCAGCAGACCGAGGGTGCCCGACACCACGAACGGCGCGGCCGGGCGCCAGGAGTCGTAGAGCAGGCCGCCCAGTCCGGAGACGATGAGGATGCCGACGGCGCCGCAGAGAGTCTGCACGCCGTAGGCGGAACCGCGGACGGCGGCGGGCACCTGCTGGGCCAGGAGCGGGCCGGCGGTGGTGATGCCGGCGATCTCGCCCAGGCCGATGAGCACGGCCACCAGCATCATGCCGGTGCCCAGCGGGTCGCCGACCAGCAGCGTCGACAGGTACGACACGGCCGCCACGGCCTGGGCAAGGATGACCACGTCCTGCCGCCGCATGCGGTCGCCCAGCCAGCCGAAGAGCGGTGCGGCCACCACGGCCACGGTCTGCGCGATGCCGACCACGGCCCCCGCGCGGGCCAGGGCCTCGGCGGCGGACATGCCGCGCTCGCTCGTGGCGTAGTCGACCACCCACAGGGACAGGAAGCCGGCGACCACCGCCAGGTCCGCGCGGGCGACGAACACCGCCGCGTACGACAGCGCCACCCCGGGGTCGCGGGCGAGCCTGACGCCCTCCCTGACCAGCCGGGTCAGCGGCAGCCGCGAGACGTCCCCGGCACCGGCGGGCCCGGCCCCGGACAGGGTGAACCACATCAGCGCGGCGACCGCGAGGAGGGCCGCCGCGATGACCAGGAACGAGACGCGTGCGGCGCCCGCGGGGGTCATCCCGCCGTCCTCGAACACCTTCGGCAGCCGGACGAGGCCGAGCACGGCGACCATCGCGCCCAGGCCGCTGAACAGGCCGATCATCCCGTACGACCGGCCCCGGGAGCCGTCGCGGACGTAGTCGATCACCACCGTGGACAGCATCGCGCTGAGCGCGGCCACGCCGAGGGCGAAGACGACGCGCAGCGCGACGAGCACGCCGGTGTCGGTGGCGAACGGGAAGAGCGCGGTGCCCAGCGCGCACAGCGCGAACCCGGCCACCACGACGGGCCTGCGGCCGAGCCGGTCGGCCAGCGCGCCGTACCAGGCCAGGCTGGCGATCATCGTGATCTCGGCCGCCACACCCAGGAGGCCGACGGCCTTGCCCTGGTCGGCGCCCGCCACCCCCAGGACGCCGCCCAGGATGTAGGGCTGCGCGGCGGGCACGAACGAAATGATCATAGTTGCGGCGAACGCCATCGACAGGCAGGCCCACATGTTGCCGCGGCCGATGCCGTCGGCGAGGTGGAGGCCGAGAACGCGACACGAGGGGGAGGCGGCCATAGCGCGATCTTGTCAGCTCCCGAAACGCTTCTCCAGCGTTTCGGATGTATATGATCTACGCAATTCCGGAAATGGCGTTACAGGGGAGCGGCGTGTGACCAACCAGATACCCACCGGCATTCAGCCGCATATTCCCAATGTCGCGCGCATGTACGACTACTACCTGGGCGGCAAGGACAACTTTCCGGCCGATCGGGAGGCGGCCGAGCAGGTGCTGAAGGTCGTCCCTGAGATCCGGTACAGCGCGCGCTCCAACCGCGCGTTCCTCGGGCGGGCGGTCGCCTACCTGGCCGAGGCGGGCATCCGCCAGTTCCTCGACATCGGCGCCGGTCTGCCCACCCAGAACAACGTGCACCAGGTCGCACCCGGCGCCCGGGTCGTCTACGTCGACAACGACCCGACCGTCCTGGTCCACGGCAGGGCGATCCTCGGCAAGAACGAGAACGTCACCATCGTCGAGGGCGACGTGCGCCGCCCCGCGGAGATCCTGGCGAACCCGGACGTCCGGGCCGCGATCGACTTCGACCAGCCCGTGGCGGTCCTCCTGCTGGCGATCATGCATTTCGTCCCCGACGAGGACGATCCGGACGGCGTCATCGCCACCTTGCGCGCGGCCATGGCGCCCGGCAGCCATCTGGCCCTGTCGCACGTGGCGATCGACGCCCGCCCGGAGGCCGCGGACGGGGTCACCCAGGTGTACGACCGGGCCTCCTCGCCCTTCGTCGCCCGGACGGGCAAGGAGATCATCCGCATGTTCGACGGCTTCGACGTGGTCGAGCCCGGCATCGTCAACCTTCCCGAGTGGCGTCCCGAACCCGGTGCCGCGGTGCCGTACCGCGGCATCGGCAACTACTTCCTCGGCGGCGTCGGCGTGGTCACCGACGGCGGGTGATGGCCCGCTTGACCGAGGTCAGCAGCCCGTACTGCACGATCTTCCTGGCGGCGGCCAGTTCCTTGCGCAGAGCGGCGGCCTCGCGCCGCAGCTCGCCGACCTCGCGCCGCAACTCGACGGCGCTTCTGCGCCATCGTCCCGCCTCCTCGCGCCACCTGGCCACCTGCCCGCGCAGGCGCTCGGCCTCCTTGGTCAGGCGGGCCACCTCGGCCTCCGCCTCGGCCCGGGCCCGGTAGGCGCTCCGGCGTCCGGCCGGCGGCCGGGCCTCACGGGTGAACCCGTGGCTCTCGCCGTCCACCCAGATCACCCCGAAGGTGTTCTCCACGGCGTCGTCGAGGTCCTCGCCCTCCTCCCGCACGATCGCGGCGCGGGCGAACGCAGCGGTGCGCTCCAGCCGCGCCGCGACGACGCCCGGGACCGCGTCCCCGCCGCCCTCGGACAGCAGCACGCAGACCAGGCCGTACTCCTCGTCCCCGGCCAGGTCGAGCAGCCGGGCCAGGGTGTCCTCTCCCGGCACCCAGCCGACGGGCAGCCGCAACCGGTAGGGCACCGCTCCCGCCGGGGGTGCTTCGCCGGGCACGAAGCGGACCCTGGGCTCGTGGGCGTAGTGGCCGCGGACGAGGACCAGGTCCAGGTCGGGGTCGTCCAGGGGAGCGCGTCCCTCGGCTCCGACGCGGTCCCACGGGCCGGTTAGGGTGACCACGACGTCGGGCACGGTGCCCGCGAGCACGGCGTCGACCGTGGCGCGGACCTCGTCGTAGGCGTAGCCGGCGGTGCGACCGCCCGGGTCCCCGGCGGGGGGCGTACCACCGGCGGCGGTACGCCCGTCCGCGTCCGCCGCGGCGGGCCCGCCCGCGCCGCCGGCCGGTGGCTCGACGACCACCTCCACGTACGGCACCTTCCACTGCCGGGCCGGGTGGGAACGGAGCCAGCGGTAGGACGGGATCCGGTCGGCGACGAACGCGTGGCTCACCCGGTCGATCGAGGCCTTGTCACGCATCCGCATGGTCGGGCCCAGGTGGAAGGCCCGGGAGAGCGGCTCGGGCACGAAGACGGCACCCGCCTGGGCGAGGCGGTAACCCATCTCGGTGTCCTGGCCGAGGACCAGCTCGGTGTCCATCGGGCCCGCCTGGGCGAGCAGCGCGGCGTTGACCGAGGTGGCACCGCCGACGTGCAGGCTGAACGCGCGGTGCGGGCGGGTGGTGAGGCCGTCGGTGCGCTCGATGAGATCGACCAGCCAGGCGTGCGGCTCGGCGGGCTCGAAGAGCCCGGCCAGGTCGTCGGTGGCGGCCACCACGTCCGGCGCGGGCGGCTTCGCCGGGGTGAACCGCAGATACCCGGTCACCACCAGGTACGGCGCGGCGTGGTGCCAGCGCATGTGCGCCTCGACCGACCTGCGGTCGAGGATCACGTCGGAGTCGAGCCAGTGGATCACATCGCCGGTGGCCGCGGCCAGCCCGGCGTTGCGGGCGTGGGCCCGGCCCGGCACGGAGCAGGTGATCAGCCGGGTGTTCCCGGGCCGCAGCTCCGGCAGCCGCAGCGGCGGCTCGCTGCCGTTGTCGACGACGACGACCTCGGTCAGCGCGGCCGGGTAGGTCTGCACGGCGAGCCCGGCGAGCACCAGGTCGAGCTTGTCCTGGCCCCCGTAGGCCGGCACGACGACGCTGACCCGCAGCGACGGGGTCCACTCACCCAGGGGCGGCGGGGTGAGGGTCCGGTAGTCGTTGCCGGTGATCCGCACCGTCATGACGCCTCCAGGATCAGGCTCGGGCGGAAGCCGCGCCACTGGTTCGAGGCCACGCGCAGGAAGTGGGCGAGCGGGAGCCGCCAGGTGTGGTCGGCGCCGACCGAGCGCCGCAGCACGTAGCCCAGGCCGTGGGTGCGGTAGATGCGCGCTCCCGCGGCGTGCGCGGCCTTGAGCAGCCCGGCGTCGACCCCGCCGGCCAGCGGCGGGAATCCGCCGACCTCCGCGAGCCGGGACCGCTCCAGCAGGATCGTGCCCCCGGCCACGTGGTCGGACCAGACCTCGCCGGTGTAGTCGGTGCGGCGGACCGTGGTGCGCAGGGGCTCCAGGTAGAAGAACTCGGGCGCCACGCCCACGATGTCGGCGCCGGCGTAGGAGCGGGCCAGCAGCAGGTCGGCCAGGTGCTCTGGGCCGTACCAGTCGTCGTCGTCCCACTTGGCGACGTACTCACCGCTCGCGCGGGCGGCGACCAGGTTGAGCACCTCTCCGAACGGGATCTCCGCGTCCGCCTCGACCACGGTGACGGGCAGCGGGCACTCGGCCACCGCCCGGCGCACCTCCTCGCGGCCGGCGGGGACGCCGTGCAGGCCGAGCAGGATCTCGGCCCGTACCAGGCGCTGACGGGTGATCTGGGCGAGCGCCGACCCCAGCAGGTGCGGCCGCATGCTGGAGATCACGACGCTGACCTCGGGTTCCGCCGTCCCCGCCGTTCCCGCCGCCCCCGTCGTCGCTTCCCGGCGCCGGAGCGCGAGGCGGCGCAGCCGCACGCTGTGCTCCTCCCGGCGCAGGTCGGTCACCGAGCGCGGCCCGCCGCGGTCCTCCTCGGGCGTCCAGGCGGCGAGCAGGCGGGCCAGTTCCGGATCCACCCAGGCGGGCGACGCCGCGGCGTGCAGCGGGACGCCGGCGGCGGCCAGGCCGAGGACTGCGCCGACCGGGACCTCGGCGGAGGGCCATCGGACGGTCAGGCCCCGCAACGGCCGCAGGCGGGCGATCTCGGTGGCGCCGGGACGGTCGCCGAGCGGTTCGCCGGCCGCCAGCCACCCCCGTTCCGTCCAGGTCAGCTCGCCGGGCCCTTCGGCCGGGGTTCGCAGGAAGCCCGCGGGGGTGGCGGAGGCGGGCGGGGAGATGGGGACGGGACTCGACTGCGCAGGCACCAGCGAAGGATAGCGAGGCCCGGAGATCGCTTCTCACGCGCTTCACCCTTGACCGGGATGATCACTGTTGATCACTCACCGGAGTCACACAGGTCACGGAAACCTTGGAATTTCTTATTTACATATTCTCTGGAACTATGGACGGCCGCAAATAGCCCTATCAATCACTCGGTAACCATAGATAACGGTAGATGCGGTATGGAAGGTAAACGCGGATGCCCACGCCCCAGTAAACGACGCTTCTGGCGGTGACGGCCGGCCCGACGGTACCGATCGCACTGGCGGTCATCGTGGGCACCGGTATCGTCCCGGCGACGGCGGCTCACGATGAGGAGACAGTGGCTCACGGTGAGGAGACGGCGGCTCACGGTGAGGAGACGGCGGTGAGAGGGCACGGGAGAGGGCACGGCGCGGGTCCTCTCCGGCCCGGGGCCGCCGCACCCCTCACGCCGGGCGGCGGTGGGCGTCAGGAGGAGGCGTCCCGCGCGGGCAGGGGGCGGAAGCGGGCGCCGACGGCGTCCTGGAGGGTCTTGACGACCGTGCCGCGGGCCTTGCGCGTGACGAGCCAGTCGAGGAAGGCGTTCATCGTCTTCGGCGAGGTCGAGTAGAGGCCGCAGTCGTCGCAGACGCGGTGGAACACCATGGGGACGAGCCCGCCGCCGGCCTTCTCCGCGTTGAGGACCTGCTGCTTCATCTGCCGCAGCAGGGTGTCCTCGCGGATCGACCCCGGGGTGCGGATCCCGTAACGGTCCTTGGGACGCAGGTCCTCGGCGGCCACGCAACCGGGGCACGACCACTGCTGGAGCCCGCCGACCACGCGGGCCGCGTCGTAGCCGCACTCGCGGGCCACGGCCTTGGCGTCGCCGTCCACCGAGCCGAACGGGTAGGCGAGGGTGGTCGGCCGGTATCCCCACTCCACGAGGGCTCGGCGGTCGTCGCAGATCTGCGGGCGCTGCTCGTTACGGGTCAGCTCGGTGAGGCGGACATGGGTGAGCGTGTGACCGCCGATCTCGTGGCCGCCCTTGGCGATGGCGGCGACCTGGTCGCGGGTGAGCTTCTCGTCGCGGCCGATGGTGTCGGTGTTGATGTAGAACGTTCCGCGCATGCCCCGTTTCTGGAGCATGCGGGCCACCGCCAGGTGGGTGGCGTCGCCGTCGTCGAAGGTGAGCGCGACCACCGTCCTGCCCTTCGGGGCACCGGCGGCCTCGCCGTGGGCGGCCGGAACGGGAAGCGCCACGGCGGCCAGTGCCGCCAGCAGCGCCGCGGCCCGACGAACGATCTTCACCGTGAGCTGTCCTTTCGGGGTGGGTCGGCTCCTGGCGCGCGTCCGCGACCGGCCCGGCGGCACGCTCCGGTACGCGGCCCGGCGGCGGACGATCACCGCAGAGCACCCTACAAGCTCCTACGACCCCGCAGATCCGGTGTCATCGAATATCACCCCGGCCGTGTGCGGCAGCGGGGGACGTCCCGGGCCCGGGACGTCCCCCGCCGATGCCACGTGGCAGGTCAGGGGGCGTCGTCGCCCTCGACCCGCATGACGCTCACCACGTCGCGGACGATGTCGAGCTCGCGCAGTCCCTCGATGGTCGCCGAGAGCGCGGCGTCGGTGGCCCGGTGGGTGACCAGCACGAGCTGGGCGTCGGCGCCGAGGCCCTCCTGCCGGACGGTCTGAATGGAGACGTCTTGCTTGGCGAACATGTCGGCGACCCGGGCGAGCACGCCGGGCTTGTCCGCCACGTCCAGGGAGACGTGGTAGCGCGTGACGGTCTCGCCCACCGGGTGCACGACCAGGTCGGCGTAGGTGGACTCCTCCGGGCCGCGCGTGCCGGCGAGGATGTTGCGGGCCACGGCCACGATGTCGCCCAGCACCGCGCTCGCGGTCGGGGCGCCGCCGGCGCCGGCGCCGTAGAACATCAGCCGCCCGGCGGACTGCGCCTCGACGAACACCGCGTTGTACGCCTCGCGGACCCCGGCCAGCGGGTGCGTCCGGGGGATCATCGCCGGGTGCACCCGGACGCCGAAGGACCGGCCGTCCTCGGAACGGGAGCAGATGGCCAGCAGCTTGATGACGTAGCCCATGTCCTTGGCGCTGGCCACGTCGGCGGCGGTAATCTCGGTGATGCCCTCGCGGTGGACGTCGGCGGCCGTCACCCGGCTGTGGAACGCGATCCCGGCGAGGATCGCGGCCTTCGCCGCCGCGTCGAAGCCCTCCACGTCGGCGGTGGGGTCGGCCTCGGCGTACCCCAGAGCCTGCGCCTCCTCCAGCGCGTCGGAGAAGGAGGCTCCGCTGGAGTCCATCTTGTCGAGGATGTAGTTGGTGGTGCCGTTGACGATGCCGAGCACCCGGTCCACGTGGTCGCCGGCGAGCGACTCGCGCAGCGGCCGGATCAGCGGGATGGCGCCCGCGACGGCCGCCTCGAAGTACAGGTCGGCGTTGTTGGCGCGGGCCGCGGCGTGGACGGTGGCGCCGTCTTCGGCGAGCAGCGCCTTGTTGGCCGTGACGACGGACTTCCCGCTGTTCAGCGCGGACAGGATCAGCGACCTGGCGGGCTCGATGCCGCCGATCACCTCGACGACGATGTCGACGTCGTCGCGGGTGACCAGCGCCTCGGCGTCGGTGGTGAGCAGGGCCGGGTCGACGTCGGCGTCACGCCTGCGGCCCAGTCTGCGCACGGCCACGCCGGCGAGTTCCAGCGGGGCGCCGACCCGCGCGGTGAGGTCATCGGCCTGCTCGTGCAGGAGCCTGACCACCTGGGATCCGACGACGCCGCATCCCAGAAGCGCGACTTTCAGTGCCATCCGGTCACACTTCCCTTCTCGCTCACCCGCTGGACGGGTTTCTCTTCGTGGACGGATCCGCCTGCCGCGCGGGCCGGGCGGCCCGCCGCCTGAGGTCGTGTCACAGCTGTCCTCTCAGCAGGTCGTCCTCGGTCTCCCGGCGGACGATCACGCGGGACGCCCCGTCCTTGACCGCGACCACGGCAGGCTTGGGGAGGTAGTTGTAGTTGTTGGCGAGCGAGCGGCAGTAGGCGCCGGTGCCCGCGACGGCGACGAGGTCGCCGGTGGCCAGGTCCGCCGGGAGCCACAGGTCGCGGACGACCATGTCGCCGCTCTCGCAGTGCTTGCCGACCAGCCGGGAGAGCATCGGCGCGGCGGCGCTCTCGCGGGAGGCCAGGCGCGCGGTGTACTCGGCGCCGTACAGGGCGGTGCGGATGTTGTCGCTCATGCCACCGTCGACGCTGACGTAGGTGCGCAGCCCCTCGACGTCCTTGATCGTGCCGACCCCGTAGAGCGTGACGCCCGCGAGGCCGGTGATGGCCCGGCCGGGCTCGACGGTGAGCCGGGGCACCGGCAGCCCGGCGCTCTCGGCCACCTTGGCGACGATCTCGCGCAGGCTGTCGGCGATCTCCTTGACGTCGGGTGCGGTGTCCCCCTCGACGTACGGGATGCCGTAGCCGCCGCCGAGGTCGAGCTCCGGCAGCACGACGCCGTGCTCCTCCTTGATCTGCACCAGCAACGTGGCCAGGCGGCGCGCGGCCACCTCGAACCCGGCGGTGTCGGTGATCTGGGAGCCGATGTGGGAGTGCAGGCCGACCAGCTCCAGCTGGGGCAGGGCCAGGATGCGCCGGGCCGCCTCGGCCGCGGCGCCCGCGCTCAGCGAGAAGCCGAACTTCTGGTCGTCGTGGGCGGTGGCGATGAACTCGTGGGTGTGGGCCTCCACGCCGACGGTGACCCGGATCATGACCTGGGGGCGCCTGCCGTGCTTGTCGGCGAGGAAGCCGAGACGGGCGATCTCCTCGAAGGAGTCGACCACGATGTGCCCGACACCGGTCTCGACGGCCCGCTCCAGCTCGGCGGACGACTTGTTGTTGCCGTGCAGGGTGATCCGCTCGGGCGGGAAGCCGACGCTGAGCGCGACGGCGAGCTCGCCGCCGCTGCACACGTCGAGGCCGAGCCCCTCCTGCATGATCCAGCGGGCGACCTCGCGGCAGAGGAACGCCTTGCCCGCGTAGTGGACGTCGCCGCCGGCGAAGGCGGTGGCGTAGTCGCGGCAGCGGGAGCGGAAGTCTTCCTCGTCCACCACGTAGAGCGGGGTGCCGTGCTCGGCGACCAGGTCCCTGACGTCCACGCCGCCGATGGTGATCGAACCGTCGGCGCGGTGCGACGTTCGCGGCCAGATGGTCGGGTCCAGCGTGTTCAGATCGGCGGGTGCGTGCGGAGGACGCTCCTCGGGCAGCACCTCGGCATGCCGGTCACCGGCGGGGTGGGCGAATCGACTCACCCGATCGAGGCTATCGGACCCGGTGATCCGACTGAGACGGGTGACCATCTATCGAGACGCCGAAACCCCGTAACCCGCGAAGTTTTTACGCTGTTGAGGGTTTTTTCCAAATATTTTCACGCCGGAGGGGGCCGTCGCGGTCAGGACACCTGCTCCGCCGGAGCGGCCCACGTGTTGCACGCCCCGACGGTGCCGGCCCGCTCGCCGCGCGCCATCCACCGGGCGCTGTTGGCGCCCGAGCCGTGCGACTGCCGGTAGGCCTCCTCCTGCCCCGCCGCGCCGGGATCCCCGTCGGCCGCGCCGGCGAGCCGGCGCAGGTCGCGCAGCCGGGTCGGCTCGACGATCCGCAGCGTCGCCGCGGCCATGCAGTCGGCCTGGAGTTCGAGCCGCCGCGACCACGCCTCGTCGAACATCTCCGGCCCGCGCTGGTCGGCGATCCCGCTGACCTCCTGGACGTGGTGCGCGTACTCGTGCGCGAGGGTGAACATGATCGGGAAGGCCCGCCGGTCCTCGACCAGGACGTTGACGACCCGGTCGCCGGGGCAGTAGATCCCGGCCCAGTCGTAGTCGTCGATGCCGCACGCGGCCTCCTCAGGCGTGCCGACCAGCCGGACCTCCTCGGGAGGGGTGTAGTCGATGTCCGCCTGCGCGAGGGTGGCGGCCCACATCCGGTCCAGGCATCCGGTCAGCGCCCGCAGCGTCACGCGGATGTCGGCGTCGATGTCCCGGGGCAGGGTGTCGCAGCGCGCCTGCACGGGGCCGGTGTCGTACACGCGGTGCGTGGCCAGCGCCGAACGCGGCGAGCCGGGGGCGGTGCCGAGGAGTTCCCGCAGGTCGCCGTGGAGATAGCCGAGCCCGGCGACGACGACCGCGAAGGCGAGCGCGGTGGGCAGCATCCGCCGGATCACTCCGGCGCGGCGCGGCTCGCGCGCCCGCCAGTCCCGAGGACCGTTCACCCACCCCTCCAAAATCACTTCTGGGAGGGTCTATCACAGCCTGTCGGGTGCCGTCTCACCAAGTGCCGCCAACGTCCCGGCCAGTGCGTCCCGGACGGCCCGCGCCAGCCGCACCCGCGCCGCGTGCAACGGCGACGGCTCCCCGTCCCCCACCGGCAGCGGGGCGGCCCGCTCGAACGCGTCGTGGTAGGCCCCGGCCAGCCGCTCGGCGTAGGCGGCCCACCCGGGGTCGCGGCCCGCCCGTCTGCCGGGCAGCTCGGCCAGCAGCCTGAGCACCGCCCGGTCCCACCGGCCGTCGAGCAGCTCGGGCCGGAACTCCCCGCCGACCCCCAGCTCCACCGCCCAGCGCTGCACGGCGACCGCGCGCACATGCGCGTACCGCACCGCGAACCCCGGGTTGGCCCACGTCCTGGGCCGGTCGGGCCACGCCGGCGCCCGCGTCGCGGCGGGCGGCACCGCGCCGGGGGGCGGCGGACCGGGCGGCACTACGCCGGGGGGTACCGCGCCGGGCGGCGGGCCGATCTCCGTGACGAGTTCCCCCGGCACCGCCACCACGATCTCCAGGAAACCGCCGGCCCGCACCCGCACGGCCGCGACACCGGGCAGCGCGCGCAGCCGCGCCGCCGTCTCCTCGGGGTCCACGCCCCGGCGCGCCGCGGCCGGGGAGACGTAGAGCGCCTCCTCGGCCCACGTCCCCCGGGGGATCGGCGGCATGCCGAGGAGCTCTCCGAGCCTGCCGGGTGTCACCCGCGCAGCCTAGGGGAGCCGGACCCGCTACACGAAGGCGTACGGGTCGGCCGGGCCGTAGTCGACCAGCTGGGCCGAGCCCAGCAGCCACCGGTCGCGGTCGCGCAGGCACACGTAGTTGAAGCGGTCGGCGGAGAAGACCTTGATCCCGTCCGCCCGGCACTGGCGCATGAGCACGTCGCCCCAGCCGTCGGAGACGTCGGGGAAGCCGATGCCGCGCAGGACCGTCCGGCGGGCCAGCAGGGTGGCCCCGGCCACGTCGGGCACGTAGGAGTACTCCGCCTGGGGCTGGCGCAGCACGGTCGCCGCGACGTCGCGCAGGTGGGCGAAGTGGGCCGCCTTGCCGACGATGTCTGCGGTGCAGAACAGGAAGGCCCGGCGCAGGTCGTTCAGGTAGTGCTCGCCGTACTGGTCGCGGGCGTCCATGACCGCCACCAGGTCGCCGTGGCACAGGTCCAGAGCGCGGTTGAGCAGGCCGCCGGTGGTCACGTCCGGGTCGCTGCGGCGGACCACCACGTCCACCCCGCCGGGCATCGCCTGGCGGGCCCGCTCGGCGGCGCCGGGAGCGTCCGACAGCAGCACCAGCTGGACGACGCCCTTCTGCGGCGCGACCTGGGCCAGCGTGTGGTCGAGGTCACCCCGGTCGATCATGATCACCGAGATGTTCAGGGTGGCCCGGCCGCTGGGCAGGCCGATCGCGTCCAGCAGGTCGTCGACCTTGTCGCTCATCGTGCCGGAGGCGTACGCCTGGCGGAGCGCCACGTGGGCCCTGGCCTGGTCGGGCTCGGTGCCGATCGGGGTGCCGCAGGCGGCGATCTCGGCCATCCGCCAGGGCTCGGTCCCCGGCGGGCAGTCGACCGCGACGGGCCAGCGGTAGGAGGTCAGCACGTCCGGGTACGACAGGTGCTCGGGAAGCAGCTCCTTCAGGGTGAGCACCCGCTCGAACCGGTCACCGACCAGCGGCAGCGGGTTGTGCACGCGCGGCTGGATCGCGAACGGCAGCAGGCCCAGCGAGGGAGCCCGGCGTCCGGGCTCCGGGTCGTGCGACGCCAGGGCGGTGCCCCACGGCCCCACCGACTTGGGCAGCGCGGTGACGACGTGCTCGAACAGCCGCGCGGCGGCCGTGAAAGGCTCGACCTCGCCGCCGGTGTGCCAGAAGACGGTGCGGATGCCGCGCTCGGCGCACCACGACAGCAGAGCGCGCAGTCCCTGCCCCGGCCTGCGGACCTCCTCCGCCCACGGCCCCTCGGTCACCGACTCGACCACCAGCAGGTGGGGCACCTCGGCGGCCAGCACCCGGGAGAAGTCACGCGGCGTGAAACCGGTGGTCTGCCGCCACTCGTAACGCAGCAGCGCCTCGGCGTGCGGCTCGGCGATCACGGCCGCGGTCAGGTGCGGGCGGGTGTTGGGGCCGGTCGGCACCCGGTACGGCTTGAGCTTGACCGACCTGCCGCCGACGGTCCGGACGGAGCTGGTGGCCTGGAAGGACGCCCCGGGGACCGGCTGCTGCCCGTTGCCCGCGTTCTTGCGCGGGACGGGCTGGCGCTTGGGTGCGGTGGGACGCTTGGCCGGCTTGGCCGCGCCTCGCAGGCCGCGCGCCAGGCGCACCGGGTTGCTCTTGCCGGTCTTGATGGCGTCGCCGAGCCGGGACCAGCGGGCCAGCTGCACCGAGGAGAGCTTCCACTTGGCCACGTCCGCCTGGTAGCGCTGCTCCGCCAGGTCCTTGCGGAGCTTCTCCTCGGCCGCGTTCGCGGCCCGGAGCCGCTCCTCGGTCTCGTCGAGACGCTCCTGCACACCGCGCAGTTCCTCGGCCGCACGCTCCGCTTCGGCGATCCTGGCCTGCGCCGCGTCGAGCAGGCGTGCCAGCTCGGAGGCCCGTTCCGCGTGCGCCACCGCCTCTCGCAGTGCCTGCCGTGTGCTCTCGAGTTGGTCACCCGCCACGCCGTCCTCCGTTTTCTCAGCCGGGCGAAAGGATACCCTTTGGTCAATCGCGACACAGAGGAGTCAGCACGGTGCAGTGGCCGACGTTCAATGTGAGGCCGTATGTCTGCGGCGGCATCGGGCACCTTGACCAGGCCGTCCTGGAGACGCTGCGGGCGGCCGGCCCGCGGGTCACGCCCGCGTTGCAGACCCCGGGGGCGGAGCTCTTCAGCTCCGCACCGCTGCCGCCCTACCAGCGGGACGAGCAGCGCACCTGGGCGTTCTCCTGGGGTGAGCGGACGCCGGCCGAGGCGGCGCCGTGGATCACGGTGGCGGAGACGTACGAGACGCCCGGCCTGATCCACGACGGCGAGCGGATCGCGCTGCACGCGGGCGGGCTCGGCCTGGTGGACGTCTACTACCTCTTCCGCGACGGCGCGGTCTACTTCTCCTCGCTGCTGGAGCCGCTGCTGTCGCTGGCGCGCACGCCGTACGACGTCGACTGGGAGGCCTGGGCCTCGATCATCCAGCTGACCTTCCCGCTCCGTGACGACACCCCCTACACGCAGGTCAGACGGCTGGCGGGGTCGAGTGCGCTGATCTTCGAGCCGGGGTCCGGCCGGATCTCCACCGAGCGGAGACTGCCCCGCTGGCTGCGCGAGGAGCCCTACGACTCGGGCCGCACGGCCGGGGAGCTCCTGGAGATCCTGCACGAGGTCTACAAGGAGTTCGACGGGCGCCCGCTGCTGGTGCCGGTCAGCGGCGGCTACGACTCGCGGCTGCTGTGCTCGGTCGCGGTGGCGCGCGGCGCCGACGTGGAGTCGTGGACGACCAGCCCCGACGACGGCACCGACACCGACATCGTCTTCGCCAAGGCGATCACCCGCGAGCTGGGCGTGCGGCACCGGGTGATCCCGCAGGACGCCGCCGCCTACCCCGACGACGCGCTGGCCGCCGCCCGCCGCCTGGAGTTCCTCACCCCGCACCACGCCTGGTACACCCCCTTCGCCCGTGAGGTCCACAAGGCGGGGCGGACCCTGGTGGACGGGCTCGCCGGCGGTCCGCTGCTGAAGAACTTCATGGTCAGCGGGGCCGCGCTGGACGCCTCCACCGAGGCCGAGCGCAAGGCCGCCCTGCTCGGCTCGCTGTCGCTGGGCGCCCCGTCCGTGCCGTTCCTGTCGGAGGAGGCCGCCGCCTGGATCGCCGACGCGGTCGAGACCGCGTTCGCCCAGTCGACCTCCATGCTCAACGGCCACCGGGCGGAGCTGCCGCTGTCGGTCCTGCACACCCGCACGGCCCGGGGCATCGCCCGCTCGCCGGTCAGCCTGGTGGGCCCGGAGACGTCGTTCGCGGCCCCGTTCATCCACCCCGACTTCTTCGACGCGGCGCTGTCGGTCGGCGTGGCCCGCAAGGACGGGGGCCGGTTCTACCGGGAGCTCCTGTACGCGGCCAACCCGCGGGTGGCCGCGCTGCCCTCCACGAACGTGGTCAAGCAGCCGCTGCAGCGCGTCCCGCTCCGCTCGGCCGCCGCTCCCGCCCGGGAGTACGGCCACCGGATGCTCACCCGGGTCGCCGCGAGCGTGCCCTCGCTGCTGTCGGAGCGGCTGCACGAGGTGGTCGCCGAGGGCCCGGAGGCACTGGCCCGCTTCAACGGCTGGAACGACCGGTTCTGGGTGCGCGGCCTGGTCCTGTTCGGCGCCTGGCTCGGCGACCACGGCGACCGGGTCGCCGACCTCACGCCCCCCTGGTCCTGAAAGCCCGCCCGCCGGTGGGAGCGGTCGCGGGCACCCCCTCCCACCGGCGCAAACGCTGAGCGACGGGACGATTACGAGCCTCCGGCACGACACGGACGGGGATTTCGCGCAAGGGGATCGGACCGCCCCGCGAAGGGGGCTTCCGGCGCTTCACACGGCTGGTAGTCTTCGGCGCAGAAAGCGCTACAACGGATGGTCCCGAATCACAAATTCGGTCTTCCGAGGCCATGGAGCTCGTGGGGATGACGGCTCCCGCCGGCGCGGTCACCAAACATCATCAGCCGGGGCACCCGGTGACTTCGTCCTTCCCTCCCCTCCATCACCGTGAGCGAGAACACGTTGAACGCATCCCCCTTCCCCCAGCCTCCCGCCCACCCCGCGGAGACGGTCGCCGAGGACTTCGTCTCGGCCGACCCCCGGTGGTACAAGCGCGCGGTCTTCTACGAGGTGCTGGTCCGCGGGTTCAAGGACTCCAACGACGACGGCACCGGTGACCTGCGCGGCCTCATCCAGAAGCTCGACTACCTGCAGTGGCTCGGCGTCGACTGCCTGTGGCTGCTCCCGCTGTACGAGTCGCCGCTGCGCGACGGCGGCTACGACATCTCCGACTACATGAAGATCCTCCCCGACTTCGGAGATCTCGCGGACTTCATCGAACTGGTCGAGGATGCGCATCGGCGGGGCCTGCGCATCATCACCGACCTGGTGATGAACCACACCAGCGACAAGCACCCCTGGTTCGAGGCGTCCCGGCACGACCCGGAGGGCCCGTACGGGGACTTCTACGTCTGGGCCGACGAACCGACCGGCTACCCCGACGCGCCGATCATCTTCGTCGGCGCCGAGGAGTCGAACTGGACCTACGACCCGGTCCGCAAGCAGTACTACTGGCACCGGTTCTTCCACCACCAGCCGGACCTCAACTACGACAACCCCGCGGTCCAGGAGGCCATGCTGGAGGTCCTGCGTTTCTGGCTGGACCTGGGCATCGACGGCTTCCGCCTGGACGCGGTGCCGTACCTGTTCGAGCGTGAGGGCACCACCTGCTCCGGCCTGCCGGAGACCCACGCCTACCTGAAGAAGGTCCGCGCCGAGGTCGACCGCCTCTACCCCGACCGGGTGCTGCTGGCCGAGGCCAACGGCTGGCCCGAGGACGTCGTGGAGTACTTCGGCGACCCGTCGGTGGGCGGCGACGAGTGCCACATGGCCTTCCACTTCCCGCTCATGCCGCGCATCTTCATGGCGGTGCGGCGCGGCAGCCGCGAGCCGATCTCCGAGATCATGTCCCGGACGCCGAAGCTCCCCGACACCGCCCAGTGGGGCATCTTCCTCCGCAACCACGACGAGCTGACGCTCGAGACGGTCACCGAGGAGGAGCGCGACTACATGCACGCCGAGTACGCCAAGGACCCGCGCATGCGCGCCTACCTGGGCATCCGGCGCCGCCTGGCCCCGCTGCTGGAGAACGACCGCGACCAGATCGAGCTGTTCACCGCGCTGCTGCTGTCGCTGCCCGGCTCGCCGGTCATGTACTACGGCGACGAGATCGGCATGGGCGACAACATCTGGCTGGAGGACCGCGACGCGGTCCGCACCCCGATGCAGTGGAGCCCCGACCGCAACGCCGGATTCTCCCAGGCCGACCCCGGGCGCCTCTACCTGCCCGCCGTCATGGACCCGATCTACGGCTTCCAGGCGGTCAACGTGGAGGCCCAGCAGAAGAACCCGGCCTCGCTGCTGCACTTCACCCGGAAGATGCTTCAGATCCGCCACGCGCACCCGGTCTTCGGCACCGGCGTCTACAACGAGCTGTGGTCGAGCAACCCGGCGGTGCTCAGCTTCATCCGCGAGGACGGGGACGACGTGATGCTGTGCGTCAACAACCTGTCGAAGTACCCGCAGCCGGTCGAGCTCGACCTGCGCCGCTTCGCGGGCATGACCCCGGTCGAGGCCAGGGGCGGGGTGCGCTTCCCCGCCGTGGGCACCCTGCCCTACCTGCTGACTCTTCCGGGCTACGGCTTCTACTGGTTCTCCCTGAAGCCCTGATCCTCCTCCGCGTCCGCCCCGGGTCCCCCTCCGTCCCGCCCGCCGCACGGCGGCGAACCGGCGGGGATCCGGGAGAGGACCGGCCGCTGTTCACATGATCCGTCGGGGTCGTCCTCACCATTCGGGGACGACCCCGACGGCTTTGGGGCGGACTCCGGCGGGTGTCACCCCAGTTCCTCCCGGCAGCGTTCGAGCCAGTCGAGGTCGGCCTTCAGGTGCAGCACCGCGCCTTCGACCAGCAGGAGCGCCGCGCGGTCGCCGGGGTCGGTCCGCCCGGCGATCTCGTTCAGGTCGCGCATGAGCGCCAGGTAGTGGCGCCGCTGGCGGTCGATCAACGCCGTCCTGTCGGCGACCCCGCCCATCGGGGCGAGCACGAGCTTCATGAAGAAGTCGTCGCGGACCCGTAGCCCGTCGGCGGGCTCGTCCGCCCACGCGTCGAGGGCGGCGCGTCCCGCCGGGGTCAGGTGGTAGACCTTCTTGTTCGGTCGGCTGACCTGCTCGACGTCCACGACGCGCACCAGGCCGTCCTTCTCCAGCCGGCTGAGCGTGACGTAGACCTGCCCGATATTCGGCGAAGGGTAGGCGCTTCCAAAGATCTGTTCAAGAGCCTGTTTGAGCTCGTACCCATGGGCAGGTTCCTTCGCGAGGAGCGCCAGCAGCGGCAGCCGCACGCTCCACCTCCTCGGAGTGCTGTTACAGGCTCGTTACGCGGGTATGCGTTGACGCCGATGTTAGCGCTATGCATAACATGCATGTACATACCTAACATGTATGTAACCGCGTGGAAAACAGGAGGTAGTCGTGGGTCGATCGCTCCCCGCCACGCCGGGCCCGCCCGCCGCGGCCGGGTGTCCGGGAGCGGGCGTGCGGCAGGCCGGACGGCCCGGCGGGACCGGCCCGGCCACCCCGGCGCCCGGACGTGACACGACGGCCTGCCTGCAGCCGCTGCTCGACCGGTGGAACCGGTTCACATCTCATCCCTTTTCCCCATCACCCTCCCGGCTCTCCCCCCACAGACGAGGAGAACCGGGATCCGAGGAGGTCTGTTGAGCATGCGCACACCCACAGCCGTCGTGACGGCGGCGGGCCTGGCACTGGCACTGGCCGCGTGCGGCGGTGAGGCCGCGACGCAGTCGTCGCCGACCACCGGCGCCGGAACCTCCGCCCCGGCCGCGGCCAAGACCCTCCAGGGCGTGACCATCGAGGTCGCCGCCAAGTGGACCGGCCCGGAGCAGACCAACTTCCAGCAGGTGCTCAAGGCGTTCGAGGAGAAGACCGGCGCCAAGGTGACCTACGCCTCCACCGGCGAGGACACCGGCGCCTACCTGGGCCCGCGCATCCAGGGCGGCAACCCGCCGGACATCGCGATCCTCCCCCAGCCGGGCCTGGTCCAGCAGTACGCGGACCAGAAGGCGCTCAAGCCCCTCACGCCCGAGGTGCAGAAGCAGATCGACGAGAACTACACGCCGTACTGGAAGGAGCTCGGCTCCGCGGACGACCAGGTCTACGGCGTGCTGGTGAAGGCCGCCCACAAGTCGCTCGTCTGGTACCGCGACCAGGCGTTCCAGGACGCCGGCGCGCAGCCGCCGACCACCTGGGACCAGCTGGTCACGACCGCCCAGACGATCGCCGACTCCGGCACCCCGCCGTTCTCGCTGTGCGGCGCCTCCGGCTGGACGCTGACCGACCTGTTCGAGAACGTCTACCTGTCCACCGCGGGCCCGGAGAACTACGACAAGCTCTCCAAGCACGAGATCCCGTGGACCGACCCCAGCGTGACCACCGCCCTGGAGAAGATCGCGCAGATCGCGGGTAAGAAGGAGTTCCTGCTCGGCGGCTCCTCCGGTGCCCTGCAGACCGACTTCCCGACCTGCGTCACCCAGGTCTACGGTCAGGACAAGGCCGCCATGGTGATCGAGGCCGACTTCGTGGCCACCTCCGCCGAGGAGTCGGGTGCCAAGCTGGGCGAGGAGGCCAAGTACTTCCCGTTCCCGAAGGCGGGCGAGACCACGCCGGTCGTGCTGGGCGGTGACATCGCGGTGGCGATGAAGGACTCCAAGGGCGCCATGGCGCTGCTTGAGTTCCTCGCGTCCAAGGAGGGCGGCGAGATCTGGGCAAAGCTGCCCGGCTACCTGTCGCCCAACCGGAACGTCTCACCCGACAACTACCCGGCCGAGCTGACCAAGCAGCTCGCTCAGACGATCATCTCCGCCGGTGAGACGGTCCGCTACGACATGTCCGACCTCGCGCCGAGCGCGTTCGGCGGCACCGACGGCAAGGGCGAGTGGAAGCTCCTGCAGGACTTCCTGCGCGACCCCTCCGACGTCAAGGGCGTCCAGCAGAAGCTGGAAGACGAGGCCAAGAAGGCCTGGAAGTAAGGGAGCACGGCCGTGACCGAACGGCTGGACGGCCCGCAGGGCCCGCGCGGCGACGCCCGCGGGTCCTCCCCCGAACCGCCCGACGCGCACCCGTCGCCGGACGCAGGCGACGTCCGGACCGCGGGAACCGGCGACGTCCGGGCCACGGACGCCGCGGCGTCCCCGGAGACCTCCGAACCCCCCGCGGGCCCCGGGTCCACCGCCACCGCACCCGCCACGCCTGCCGGGTCCACCGTCACCGCCCCGCCGGTCGTGACCGCGGGGGCCGCCGCGGGCCCCGGGGAGTCCGGTGCCGCCCGGCCCGGTGTCCCCCGATCCGGTGACGGCACGCCCGGTGACGGTTCCGGCCCGCAGCCCGTCGCCAAGGGCAGGCTGGGCCCCTCACCGAAGCTGGCGATCCTGTTCCTGCTGCCCGGCGCGCTGCTGCTGGGTGCGATGGTGATCTACCCGATCGTCTACTCGATCTTCCGCAGCCTCTACGACGGCACCGGCGACACCTTCGTCGGCGCCGGGAACTACGTCTCCATCTTCACCGACTCCGCCACGCTGACCACGATCAGGAACAACCTGATCTGGGTCGTCGTGGCCCCCATCCTGGTCACCGCGATCGGCCTGATGTTCGCGGTGCTGACCGAGCGGATCCGCTGGGCGACCGCCTTCAAGCTGATCGTGTTCATGCCGATGGCCGTCTCCCTGATGGCCTCGGGGGTCATCTTCCGGCTGGTCTACGAGCAGGACCCGGACCGGGGCGTGGCCAACGCCGTGATCACCTCCGTGCGGGACGCCTTCGGGTCGAGCGCCGGCTATCCGGACGCCCGCCCCAGGGAGAACGACCAGGCGCCGGTCGCCGCCCAGCAGGGTGCGGTGGTGACCAAACAGCCGGCGCGGCCGGGCACGGCGGTGCTCGTCCCGCTGGTCGGCGTCAAGCCCGGCGACCTGACCTCGGCCGCCGCGGCCAGGCCGGCACAGCCGGGTCCCGGAGAACTGGCCGGAACGGTGTGGGTGGACTTCACCCAGGGCGGCGGCGGCGCGGTGAACCGGGTGGACCCGACCGAGAAGGCCCTGGCGGGGGTGACCGTGGAGGCGGTGCAGGCAGGCGCCGTCAAGGCCACCGCCGTCACGGAGGCCGACGGGACCTTCCGCTTCCCCGGTCTCGCACCGGGCGACTACCAGGTGCGGCTGCCGCAGTCGAACTTCCAGGCGCCCTTCAACGGGCTCTCCTGGCTGGGCCCGACACTGATCACCCCGGCGATCATCGGGGCGTTCGTCTGGGTGTGGGCCGGGTTCGCGATGGTGCTGATCGCGGCCGGGCTGTCGGCGATCCCGCGTGACGCGCTGGAGGCGGCCCGCATCGACGGCGCCACCGAGTGGCAGGTGTTCCGCCGGATCACCGTCCCGCTGCTCGCCCCGGTGCTGCTCGTCGTGTTCGTCACGATGATCATCAACACGCTCAAGGTCTTCGACCTGGTCTTCATCATCGCGCCGGGGTCCGTGCAGCCGCAGGCCAACGTGATCGCGCTGGAGATGTGGCGCGTCTCCTTCGGCGGCGGCGGCAACCAGGGGCTGGGCAGCGCGCTGGCCATCTTCCTGCTGGTGCTGGTCCTCCCCTTCATGATTCTCAACATCCGCCGGTTCAGGAGGGACAACCAGTGACGACCGCCACTCTCGGCGCCCCGCGGCGCGGCGCGGCCGGCCGGATCCTCGACCGGATCGGCGGCGGCCTGCTCCAGGCGGTGCTGGTCCTGATCGGCCTGTTCTGGCTGGTGCCGACCCTCGGCCTGTTCGTCGTCTCCGTCCGCACCGAGACGGCCAACAACTCCAGCGGCTGGTGGACGGCGTTCACCGCGCCGGCGGAGCTGACCCTGAAGAACTACGCCGACCTGCTGGCCACCGGTTTCACCGCGTCGTTCTGGAACACGGTGTTCATCACCGTGCCCTCGACACTCCTGGTGATCGGCATCGCGGCGATGGCCGCGTACGCCTTCGCCTGGATGGACTTCCCCGGCCGCGACACGTTGTTCCTCGTGGTGGTCGGCCTGCTGGTGGTGCCGATCCAGATCGCGCTGATCCCGATCGCGAAGCTCTACGGCGGGATCGGCATCTTCGGCTCCATCGCCGGCGTGGTGCTCTTCCACGTGGCCTTCGGGCTCCCGTTCGCCATCTTCCTGCTGCGCAACTTCTTCGCGGGCATCCCGAGCTCGCTGCTGGAGGCGGCGCGGATGGACGGGGCGAGCGAGTGGAAGATCTTCTCGACCGTGGTGTTCCCGCTGGCCAAGCCGGCGATCGCCTCGCTCGGCATCTTCCAGTTCCTCTGGGTCTGGAACGACCTGCTGGTGTCGCTGGTCTTCGCGAGCACCGAGAACCAGCCGATGACCAAGGCACTGCAATCACAAATGCGGCAATTCGGAACTAATGTCGACATCCTCGCGCCAGGGGCGTTCCTATCGCTCATCATCCCGCTGCTCCTCTTCTTCGCCTTCCAGCGGTATTTCGTCCAGGGCATGCTCGCGGGCTCGGTGAAATAGGGGAAACCGCCCGGCCCCGGTGCGGCTCCCCCGGTTTCCGGCGGGAGCCGCGCCGGATTCCGGACGGGAGCCGTACCGGGTTTCAAACCCCGATAGGGTCAGCCGTATGGCCGGACGTCCTTTGAACGAAGTCGTGGAAGCCGGGTGGGCCGAGGCCCTGGAGCCCGTCGCCGACAGGATCGCCCAGATGGGCGATTTCCTCCGGAAGGAGGTGGCCGAGGGCAGGCAGTACCTCCCAGCGGGGCCGAACGTGCTGCGCGCGTTCCAGCAGCCCTTCGACCAGGTCAAGGTGCTGCTCGTCGGGCAGGACCCGTACCCGACACCCGGTCACCCGATCGGGCTGAGCTTCTCCGTCGCCGCCGACGTGCGTCCGATCCCGGGCAGCCTGCGCAACATCTACAAGGAGCTCACCGAGGACCTCGGGCTCCCCATGCCGAGCAACGGCGACCTGACCCCGTGGACCGAGCAGGGCGTGCTCCTGCTCAACCGGGTGCTCACCGTCATGCCGGGCAAGCCCGCCTCGCACCGCGGCAAGGGCTGGGAGGAGGTCACCGAGCAGGCCATCAAGGCCCTCGCCACCCGGGACAAGCCGCTGGTGGCGATCCTGTGGGGCCGCGACGCCCGCAACCTGCGTCCGATGCTCGGCGACGTCCCGGCCATCGAGTCGGCCCACCCGAGCCCCCTGTCGGCCCGCAACGGCTTCTTCGGCTCCCGGCCGTTCAGCCGGACGAACGAGCTTCTGGAGCAGCAAGGCGCGGCTCCGGTCGACTGGAAGCTCCCCTAGGCTGATCCAACCTCACCAGGCACTAGGATTTCTACCATGAGTGATGAATCGGGCACTGAACGCTATCTGCGTCTTACGGTTGAGCTTACGGTGGAGGTGCAGGACATCGCCGCCCTGCAGGCCGCCGCACTGAAGGAGATCAACCACCCTGAGGCCGACCTGGACGACGAGGAGCGCAGGGAGCAGGCGGAGCTGGTCTCCGCCGACGACACCGGGGCCACCGCGCTGCAGTGGCTGATCGAGCCGGACCACGTCCTGGGTCTGATCGAGCACGTCGACCAGATCGAGCCCCGCGAGGCCGTGCTGGGCGTGGAGCCCTCCGAGGGCCCCTCCGACGAGGAAGACGACGACCACGACCACGCCGGTCACGGTCACGGTCACTGAGAAGCGCCACGCAGGGTGCCCGCCGGGCGACCGGCGGGCACCCTGCGCGCGCCACCGGTCGGCGGTCGCGTCCGGTCCGTCACGACCGGCTCCCGGAGCCGCCCGGCCGATGCCCGGGCCGTCCGGCGGGGCCCGATCCGGCTGACCGGCTCCCAGCCCGTCGCGACCGGCCTTCGGCCCGTCCGACCGGCGCTCAGTCCATCGTGACCAGCGGCGCCGGATAACCGCCGACGCCGACCGGCAGCCGCCACGGCTCGTGGACCGACCTCGTGGGCACCGCGGCCAGCTCGGGAACGTATCGCCGGACGTACTCACCCTCCGGGTCGAACCGCCTGGCCTGCCGCAGGTGGTTGACGGTCCGGTTGGGCCGGGTGTCGTTGCCGGTCCCGGCGACCCACTGCCAGTTGCCGTAGTTGTTGGCCACGTCCCCGTCGAGCAGCCGCTCGGCGAAGAAGTCGGCGCCCACCCTCCAGTCGATCCGCAGCCTCCTGACCAGGAACGACGACACGATCATCCGGGCCCGGTTGTGCATCCAGCCCTCGGCGAGCAGTTGCCGGATCCCGGCGTCCACGATCGGCACCCCGGTCATGCCCTCCTGCCACGCCTGCACCGCGTCCCGGTCGTCGCGCCAGTCGTGCCCGCGGGGGCGGTAGTCGTCCCGGTTGACGCGCGGGAACGCCTGCGCCACCTGGTGGAAGAAGTCCCGCCAGCACAGCTGCCTGACGAAGTCGTCGCCCCCCTCGGCGAGCGCCTCCGTCTCCAGCGGCGACACGCAGCCGAACCGCAGGTAGGGGCTGAGCTTGGAGGTGCGGTTGCCCGCGAGGTCGTCGTGGCCGTCGGCGTAGTCGGATACGCAGTGCCGCAGCCACTGGGTCATCCGGCGCCGCCCCACCGTCTCGCCGCCCCGGAACAGCTCGTGCGGCCCGTGCCGCGGCACGGGCAGCGGCCCGGGGGCCAGAGCGTCGGGGACGATGACCATGCCGGGGGCCTTGAGCACCTGGCGGCGCGGGTGGTCCTTCCAGACCCGCCAGTAGGGCGTGAAGACGCGGTAGTGGTCACCGCCGCCCGAGGGGCGGAGCGCGCCGGGCGGCACGACGGTGACGCCGGGGAAACAGCGGAACTCCATCCGGGCCGTCGCGCACTCCCTCGCCAGACGCCCCTCCCTGCGCCGGGCGAGGGAGCTGACGTCGGAGGCGGTGAAGACGGCCTGGGCGGCCACCTCGCCCGCGACCCGCATCGTCTGGGCGACGGGGTCACCCCGGCGGATCACGAGTTCGCCGCCCCGCTCCCGGAGCGACTCGCGCAGGTCGGCGAGGCATTCGGCCAGGAACCCCTGGCGGAGCCCCATGGGCATGGCGGGGTCTGCGACGAACAGCGGGACGACCCGGCGCGCCTCGTCGCACGCGGCCGCGAGGGCGGGGTGGTCGTGCACCCGGAGGTCGCGGTTGAACAACACGATGACGGTATCCATCACAATGGCATTTCGCCAGGTCACGCTCTGCTGGTTGCATCCGCGGGTGACCGGCGTTCCGAAGGCATGACCAGGCACCGGTACCGCCTGGCAGGCTGGTACGGCGATCACGGGCTTGGAGTGGACTGGATGGACGAGCAGCGTCAGGCGGCGGCCGAGGAGGAGCCGGGGTACGGCATCGGGGCCGTGGCCAGGCGTCTCGGTGTGCCCGCACCCACCCTGCGGACCTGGAATCTGCGCTACGGCGTGGGCCCCAGTCGCCGCAGCCCGGGGGGGCACCGCCGCTACGACGCGCGTGACCTGTGGCGGCTCCAGGAGATGAACCGCCTCATCAAGAACGGGGTGCCGGCCGCGGACGCCGCCCGCGAGGTCCTCAGGATCCAGGTGATCCCCGCACCCGCCGCCCCGGAGAACGGGCGTCCGGCCGTCGCCGCGGAGCCGGCCGAGCCGCTTCCGGAGGCGGCGCACCGGCCGGTGATCCCGACGGTGGACATGCTGGCGCGGGCCGCGGTCACGCTGGACAGCCGGTCCGTCTCCGACTGGATCGGTGCGGCGCTGGCCCGGCACGGAGTCCTGTGGACCTGGGAGGAGCTGGTCCTGCCGGTCTTCGAGGTGATCGTCCGGCGTCAGGTCGAGAGCGGGGCGAGCATCGAGGTCGAGCATCTGTTCTCCGACCGGGTGATGGCCGCGCTGATCCGGTGTGCCGAACGCCCGGCGCATCCGATCAATGTCAGCCCGGTGCTGCTGGCCTGCGCCGAGGACGAGCAGCACAGCCTGCCGCTTCACACGCTGGCCGCCGTGCTGGCCACCGAGCACCGGGTGGAGACCCGGTTGCTGGGGGCGAGGACCCCGTACTCGGCGCTGGCCGACGCGATGCGGCGGCTCGGCCCGTCGGTCGTCTTCGTCTGGTCGCAGCAGGTCTCCACCGGTGACCCCGCCCCGCTTCTGTCGCTGCCCGCGCTCCGCCCGCCGAGCCGGATCGTCGCCGGGGGGCCGGGCTGGTGGGAGGGCCTCCCGCAGCCGATCCCGCACGTCACCACGTTCCAGAACGCCCTCACCCGGATCCTCTCCGCCCTGCGCTGACGCTCCCGGCCGCGTACGGCCGGGCGGGTGACGGGCAGCTCGCGGAGCACTCCGCACAGTTGCGCGCCAGAGAATCGAGGAGTATGAATAAGTTTTGAGTAGGTTTTCTCGGCAAGGGGAGTTGGCATGGAAGACAACTTGAACACCCGGCTCGCCGAGGGCGACGAAGCGGCGCTGGCCGAGTGCTTCCGCGCCCATGGGCCTTTGGTCCGCTCCTACCTGCGGCGGTTCGTCCCGGCGCAGGACATCGAAGACCTGCAGCAGGTCGTGTTCTCCGAGGTCTGGCGGTCGCGGCACCGCTTCGACCCGGCACGCAGCCTCCCCGCCTGGCTGCTCGGCATCGCGCACAAGCGCGCGGTCGACCACCTCCGGGCACGCGTGCCGAACACGGTCCCGCTGGACGCCCTGGCCGACCCTGCCGGCGCCGACGGCCGGGCCGACGGCGACGACCTCGCGGAACGCGACCAGGTCCGGCGTGCCCTCGCCGAGCTGCCCGAACCGCAGCGCCAGGCGATCGAACTGGCCTACTACGGCGAGCTGACCCAGCGGGAGATCGCCGAACGGCTCAGCGTCCCGCTCGGCACCGTCAAGGCGCGCACGGCCCGCGGCCTGCGCCGCCTGTCGCTCCTCCTCCCCCGGTTCGCGGCGTGAACGCCCGCGCCGCCGCGTCCGGCGGCACCCACGCCACCGACCGCCGCACCGCCGAAGGCCGCACCACCCCGACCACCCCGGCCACCCCGGCCACCCCGGCCGTCCGTCCGAGGATCGCGGTGTCCAGCTGCCTGATGGGCGAACCGGTCCGGTTCAACGGGGGCCACAGCCGCGACCGGTTCCTGAGCGGGGAGCTGGACGCCCACGTCGACTGGGTGCGGGTCTGCCCCGAGATGGAGATCGGCCTCGGCACCCCGCGCGAGACCCTGCGGCTGGAGCGCTCACCCGACGGCCCCCGCCTGATCGCCAGGAAGACCCGGACCGACCTCACCGCGCGGATGACGGCCCTGGCCGCCGAGCGGGCGAAGGGCCTCGACGTGGACGGGTACGTCTTCAAGTCCAGGAGCCCCAGCTGCGGGACGCACGGCATCCCGGTCTACGAGGGTGACGCCCCCGCCGACCGCAGGGGCAGAGGGGTGTTCGCGGCCCTGATCCTCGACACGCACCCGATGCTGCCCGTGGAGGACGAGGGGCGGCTGAACGACGCCCTGCTCCGTGAGACCTTCGTGGAACGGGTCTTCGCCCACGCCAGGCTGCGCGCGCTGCTGCGGGGCGACTGGCGGCCCCGTGACCTCGTCGCCTTCCACTCCCGGCACAAGATGCAGCTGCTGGCCCACGACCCGGCCGCCTACCGTGAGGCCGGGCGGGTGGTGGCCCGGGCGGGCCTGCGTCCCCGCGGGGAACTGGCCGCTGACTACACCCGCGTGTTCTCCGCCGCCCTCGCCACCAAGGCGTCCGTCGGCCGCAACGTCAACGTGCTGCAGCACTGCACCGGCATGCTGAACGACGCGCTCGACCCGGCCCGGCGGGCCGACCTGGCGGAGGTCATCGCCTCCTACCGGGCGGGACGGGTGCCGCTCAGCGTGCCGGTGACCCTGCTCCGCCACCACGCGCTGGGCGAGGCGGCGGAGTACGTCAGGGACCAGACCTACTTCTCGCCGTATCCGGAGGAGCTCCGGCTGCGCAACCACGTCCCCGGCTGAGCCGCGGACCCGGCGGACCGGGCCGGCCCCGCGACCGGAGCGAACCCCGGAGCCGGGCCACCACCCCCGGAGCCGGTCGGCCCCCGGAGCGGGCCGTCACCCCTGGACGCCGCCCCCCTGGACGCCGTAACCCGGAACGGGCCGGCTTCCCCGGAGCGAACCGGCATCCGGAAGCGACCTCACTCACCGGGGCGGTCGAGCCGTACGACGGCGAGGGAACGCGGCGGCAGCGACAGCTCCGCCCCGTCCAGGGTCGTCGCCGGGTCGGAGGCCAGCAGGACGTGGCCGGGTGCGAGCGTCACCATGATCGGAACCGTGCCGAGGTTGGCGGCCACCCGGAACCCTCCCCGGTGCACCACCAGCCAGGACTCGCCGTGGTCGACCCGGACCCGGTCGAGCCTCGGATCGGTCAGCTCGGGGTGGGCACGGCGCAGCGCGATCAGGGCCCGGTACCAGTCGAGGTGGGCCCGGTGCGCGTCCTCATCCAGCTCGCTCCAGTCGAGCTTCGAGCGCAGGAACGTCAGCTCCTCGCCCGGGTCGGGCGCCTTCTCCGCCCAGTCGTCGTAGCCGAACCCGATGAACTCCCGCCGCCGCCGCTCACCCTCGCCCTCGCGCAGTTGCGGCTCGACGTGGTCGGTGAAGAACAGGAACGGCGTGCGCGTCCCCCATTCCTCCCCCATGAACAGCATGGGGGTGAACGGGGAGGTCAGCAGCAGCCCCGCGGCCAGCCGCAGCGCCTCGGGCGCCACCCGGTCGCCCTCGGCCCGGTTGCCGATCTGGTCGTGGTTCTGGATGCAGCACACGAACCGGTAGCCGGGCAGGTGCGCCGCCGGGCGGCCGTGGGATCGTCCGCGGAAGGACGAGAAGGTGCCGTCGTGATAGTAGGCGCGGGCCAGCACCTTGGGCAGCGCGCCGTGGAAGTCCTCGTAGTAGCCGTGCCGCTCACCGGTGACCGCCACGTGCAGCGCGTGGTGCACGTCGTCGTTCCAGGCCGCGGCGAGACCGTACCCGCCGGCCTCGCGGGGGGTCATCAGCCGAGGGTCGTTGAGGTCCGACTCGGCGATGAGGGTCAGCGGCCTGCCCACCGCCGCCGACAGCGCGTCCGTCTCGGCGGCCAGCTCCTCCAGGAGGTGGACGGCCCGGTTGTCGTGCAGGGCGTGCACGGCGTCGAGCCGCAGGCCGTCGATGTGGTAGTCGCGCAGCCACTGCATGGCGTTCTCCACGAAGTAGCGGCGCACCTCGTCGGAGCCGGGCCCGTCGAGGTTGACGGCCTGCCCCCAGAAGGAGGCGGCGCTCTGGTGGAAGTACGGGCCGAAAGGCGCCAGGAAGTTGCCCGACGGGCCCAGGTGGTTGTAGACGACGTCGAGGATCACGCCGATCCCGTGCCGGTGGCAGGCGTCCACGAAGCGCTTGAGCCCGTCGGGGCCGCCGTAGTTCTCGGTGACGGCCCACAGGTCCACGCCGTCGTAACCCCAGTTGCGCTTCCCCGGCACCGGGGGCACCGGCATGATCTCCACGAAGTCGACGCCGAGGGCGTCCAGGTGCTCCAGCTTGCCGATGGCCGCCTCGAAGGTGCCCTCCGGGGTGAAGGTGCCGATGTGCAGCTCGTAGATGACCGCCCCCGGCAGGTCGCGTCCCCGCCACAGGTCGTCGCTCCACTCGAACCGGCCGTGGTCGTAGACCCGGCTCGGCCCGAAGATCCCCTCCGGCTGCCACTTGGACCGCGGGTCCGGCAGCGGCTCCCCTCCGTCCAGCCGGAACCGGTAGTCGGTGCCGTGCCCGGCGCCGGGCACCTCCGCCGACCACCAACCGCCCCGCCGGGCCGACATCGGGTAGCGGACCCCGCCGATCTCCACGTCGACCGCGGTCGCCGCCGGCGCCCAGACCTCGAACATCGATCAATCCCTTTCCAGAAGCGCCACAGGGTGGACGGCCAGCAGGTGGGCGAGCGGAACCCGCCCGGTGTGCTCGGCGCCGGACAGCAGGTCCCGCCACCTGCCGTGCGGCAGGGTGAGCGTCCTGCTCCCCCAGCCGCCGCGCCGTTCCAGGCCGACCGGCAGCCGGGTGGCCACCGCCACCGCCCGGTCGCCGCGGGCGAAGGCGACCGCGTGCTCGTCGGCCTCCAGCGGGAGGTAGGCCGCCGCCGGGTCCAGCCGCCGACGCAGGTTCAACGCCCGGGTGGTGACCAGCAGCTTGGCGGCGTCCCACGACAGGCCGCCGCCGGCCGGGGCACCCGGCGCGTTCCCGGTCCCGTCTCCGGCCCCGGCCTCAGTCATACCTTCCACCCCGGTCCCGGCTCCGACCTCGGCTCCGGCTCCGGCTCCGGCTCCGGCTCCGGCTCCGGTGAGCATCCGGCGGCGCAGCGGGAAGTCGACCGGGCGGCGGTTGTCCGGGTCGACCAGGGAGAAGTCGGTGATCTCATTGCCCCAGTACACGTCGGGCACGCCCGGCATCATCAGCTGCACGAGCTTCTGGCTCAGCGAGTTGGACCGGGCGTACGGCTCGATCCTGGCGGCGAACTCTGCGATCGAGGAGCCGCACTCCTCGACGGCCCGGCTGACGAAGTCGCGGATGCCGCGCTCGTAGGCGGGGTCGGGGGTGGCCCAGGAGATCGAGGTCTTGGCCTCGCGGGCCGCCTTGAACAGGTAGTCGAAGAACCGGTCCTGGCTGATCGGCCAGGAGGCCATGAGGTTCTGCCAGGCCAGGTAGTCGAGCGCCGGGTCGAACGAGACCTTCGACGACCACTCGCCGACCGCCGCCGCCCACTCCTCGGGCAGCTCCGACAGCACGGCCAGCCGGGCCCGTACGTCCTCCGAGCGCTTGGTGTCGTGCGTGGACAGGGTCGTCATCGTGCCCGGCGCCATCTCCGCGCAGAACGCGTGGAACTCCGCCACCGGAACGCCGAACCGGTCCGGCTCGCCGCCCACCTCGTTCAGGCACGACAGCGGGTACCACCGGTACAGGGCGGTGTCCTCCACCCCCTTGGCCATCACCGGGCCGCAGGTCTGCTGGAAGCGGACGACCGCGTCCGGCGGACCGGCCAGCACCCGCCGGACGACCTCCGCGACCGGCGCGTCCTCGGGCAGCCGCTCCGCGGCGATCCGGCCGGCCTCCTCGACGATCCTGACCGACTCCTCCGGCACCGGCTCCCCCGGCACCGCGTAGGCCCGGTAGACCGGCATGGCGGCGAGCAGTTCCACGAGCGTGCGGCGGTCGGAGCCGACGGAGGCGTGCAGCCGGTCGATCTCGGAGCCGAAGAACAGGTCGAGGACCTCCGCCTTGGACTCGCGGACCACGGTGGCGTAGTCGGCCGGGCCACCGGTGTGCGCGGTGAACAGCTCCACCAGCGGCCGTTCACCGGCCGGATCGACGAACAGCCCGGTGATCCGGTTGAGCGCGTCGTAGCCGGTGGTGCCCTCGCACGGCCAGTCGGCGGGCAGCCGCTCGGCGCCGACGAGGATCTTCTCCGCCACGGTCCACACACCCGACGCCGCGCGGAGCCGGGCCAGGTAGCCGCGCGGGTCGGCGAGCCCGTCGGGGTGGTCCACCCGCAGACCGTGGATGATCCCCTCCTCGACCAGGGAGAGGATGACGGCGTGGGTGGCGTCGAACACCTCCGGGTCCTCCACTCGCAGCCCGATGAGCGAGGAGACGTCGAAGAACCGCCGGTAGCCGGGCCCGCGGCGCCAGTCGACCAGCCGGTAGTGGGTGTCGGGCAGCGGGAACTCGTGGTCGTAGTAGCGCAGCACGTCGCCGTCGCGCACCGGCTCGCCGTCGCCGAGCACCGGCATGTTCACCTTGCCGCCGGCGGCGGCCCAGTCGATGTCGAACCACGACGCGTACGGCGACGCGGGGCCGTCCCTGAGCACCGACCAGAGCTGCGCGTTGCCCGACTCCGGCACCGGGATCGTCATGTGGTTGGGCACGATGTCGACCACGATGCCGATGCCGTGCTCGGCCAGCGTCGCCGCCAACGCCCGCAGCCCCTCGATCCCGCCGAACTCCGCGCGGACCCGCGAGTGGTCGGTCACGTCGTAGCCGTGCCGCGACTCCGGCACAGCCTGCAGGATCGGCGACAGGTAGACGTGGCTCACCCCCAGCTCCCGCAGGTACGGGGCGAGCTCGGCCACGCGGTCGAACCCGAAGTCGGGGGTGAGCTGGAACCGGTAGGTGGACAGCGGCGCCGGGTACCGGATCGGCGAGGAGCCCGGAGCGGGCACAGAAGCGGGCACGACGATGGGCACAGAAGCGGACACGGCGGGGACCTCGTGTGGCTCAGACACGGCGCAGCACCCGCACCGACCGGCCGGCCACCGGCACGCTCTCACCGGCCCGGGAGACCCGGCTGTCCACCGTGATGGGCATGGCGGTGTCGATCTCCGTCAGCCACATCTCGCCGTAGTCCTTCGGCAGCGTGAACTGGATGACGTCGTGGTGCGCGTTGAACAGCAGCAGGAACGAGTCGTCGCTGATCTGCCGGCCGCGGCGGTCGGGCTCGGTGATGGCCTCACCGTTCAGGAAGACGGCCAGCGACTTGGCGTAGCCCACGTTCCAGTCGGCGTCGGTCATCTTCTCCCCCTTCGGCGTCAGCCAGGCGATGTCGCTGAGGTTGTCCTCCGACCCGCGCACCGGCCGCCCGTAGAAGAACCGGCGCCGCCGGAAGACCGGGTGGTCGGCGCGGAGCCTGGCCAGCCGCCGGGTGAACTCCAGCAGCAGCCAGTTCTCCCGCACGTCGGACCAGTCGACCCAGCTCAGCTCGTTGTCCTGGCAGTAGACGTTGTTGTTACCCCGCTGGGTGCGGCCCAACTCGTCGCCGTGGGAGATCATCGGCACGCCCTGGGACAGGAACAGCGTGGTCAGGAAGTTGCGCTTCTGCTGCTCGCGCAGCGACTCGACGGCCAGCGTGGCGGGTCCTTCGGCGCCGCAGTTCCAGGAGCGGTTGTCGTCGGTGCCGTCCTGGTTGTTCTCGCCGTTGGCCTCGTTGTGCTTGCCGTTGTAGGAGACGAGGTCCTGGAGCGTGAACCCGTCGTGGCAGGTGACGAAGTTGATGGAGGCCGCGGGACGCCTGCTGTCGTCCTGGTAGAGGTCGCTGGAGCCGGTGAGCCGGGAGGCGAACTCGGGCAGCGCCGCGGGCTCGCCCCGCCACAGGTCGCGGATCGTGTCGCGGTACCTGCCGTTCCACTCGGTCCACCGGGCCGGGAAGTTGCCGACCTGGTAGCCGCCGGGGCCGACGTCCCACGGCTCGGCGATCAGCTTGACCTGCGACAGCACCGGGTCCTGCTGGACCAGGTCGAAGAAGGCGCTCAGCCGGTCGACCTCGTGCAGCTCGCGCGCCAGCGTCGCGGCCAGGTCGAACCTGAACCCGTCGACGTGCATCTCGGTGACCCAGTAGCGGAGCGAGTCCATGATCAGCTGGAGTGTGTGGGGGGAGCGCATGAACAGGCTGTTGCCGGTCCCCGTGGTGTCCATGTAGTAGCGCTTGTCGTTCTCGACCAGCCGGTAGTACGCCTGGTTGTCGATGCCGCGCATGCTCAGCGTCGGGCCCAGGTGGTTGCCCTCGGCGGTGTGGTTGTAGACCACGTCGAGGATGACCTCGATGTTCGCCTCGTGCAGCGCCTTGACCATGGCCTTGAACTCCAGCACCTGGCCGCCGCGCTGCCCGGTGCTGGAATAGGCGTTGTGCGGGGCGAAGAACCCGATGCTGTTGTACCCCCAGTAGTTCGCCAGCCCCCGCTCGGTGAGGATGTGGTCGGTGACGAACTGGTGCACCGGCATCAGCTCGATGGCCGTCACGCCGAGCGACGTGAGATGGTCGATGATCTCCGGGTGCCCGATCGCCGCGTAGGTGCCCCGGATCCGCTCGGGGATCTTCGGGTGCTTGATGGTCAGGCCCTTGACGTGCGCCTCGTAGATCACCGTGTTGTGGTACGGCGTCGCGGGCGGGCGGTCGTGGCCCCACCCGAAGAACGGGTTGATCACGATGGACCGGGGGACGAACGCGGCCGAGTCGGCGTCGTTGCGGCTGTCCGGCTGGCCGAAGCGGTAGCCGTACACCGCCTCGTCCCACTTCACGTCCCCCTCGATCGCCTTGGCGTAGGGGTCGAGCAGGAGCTTGGCGGGATTGCACCGCAACCCCCGCGCCGGGTCGTACGGACCGTGCACGCGGTAGCCGTACCGCTGCCCGGGGCCCACGCCGGGCAGGTAGCCGTGCCAGACGAACCCTTCACACTCGGTGAGGGTGACCCTGCTCTCCCGGTTGTCGTCGTCGAACAGGCACAGTTCGACGCGCTCAGCGGCCTCGGTGTAGAGCGCGAAGTTGGTTCCCGCGCCATCGTAGGTGGCCCCCAGCGGGTAGGGGTCTCCAGGCCAGATCTCGATCATTGCACCGCCCTTCAGCGGTGGACAAATATGCCCCCTGTTTTCCTGGTCATGCACACATTCCGGGTCCTACATCGGGGAATTCGCACCAGGGATATGCCGCGGGTTGACCTGGGCCTCGGCCGGGACGCGCTCGCCGAGCGTTTCCGCCAGCGCGCGCAGCGCGGGGTCGTACACGCGCAGCCCCGCCCGGCCCGCGAACTCCCCGGCCGCCCGCAGGTGGGCCGCGGCCCGGCCGGGGTCACCGAGGAGCAGGGCCAGCCGCGCCAGGCACAGGTCCGTCAGCGACCAGCCCAGCAACCGGCCCGCGTTCGGGGCGAGCCTCGCGTACAGCGCCTCGCCGGCCGTCCGGTCGCCGAGCGCGACGCAGATCTCACTGACGGCGTCCGGCACGAACCGGTACGCCAGGTCCGGGACGATCTGCGCCAGGTCGTCGGCGGCGAGACCGGCGAAGATCACCCGCGCCTCATCGGTGCGGCCCAGGTCGAGCAGGGCCAGGCAGCGCAGGACCAGCCAGGGCCGCTGGCCGGGGCGGTGGGCGAGCATCTCGCCGGTCAGCGCGAACGCCTCACCGGCCGCACCGGCCGCCCGCAGACGCAGGAAGCGGAAGACCTCCCGCCGCAGCCGGGCATCGTCACGGCCCAGCGCACCCTCGGGGTAGGCCGCGGCGGACTCGTCGGCGGCGGCGAGCGCGTCGGCGAACCGCCCCGTCAGGTAGGCGTGCACCGCCGCCTGCCAGGTGGCCAGGCTGACCAGCGACGGGAGCCGGAGCCGCTCGGCGCTCTCACGGAGCCGGGCCAGCAGCTCCACCGCCCGCCCGGCGGCGCCCCGGGCGGTCAGCTCGACGTACTCACTCTCCAGCCCGGCCCACTCGGTGACCGGATCGCCGGTGCGGCGGCCGATCTCCACGATCTCTTCGGCGACCGCGCTCCTGCGGGCGTGGTCGGGGTCGGGTCGCAGCAGGATCTCCAGGACGACGAGTGCCCTGGCCAGGGTCGGGTCGTCGCCGGTACGGCGGGCCAGCCGCACCGCCTCCTCGGCGAGCCGCACGCTGCGCTCGACGGGGCGGCCGGTCGAGCCGGTCAGCGCGGCGGCGGCCAGCAGCCGCGCGCGCCACGGTGAGCCCTCGGCCAGGCCGGAGGCGAGCACCCGCCCGGTCCGCTCGGCCAGCCGGTCGATGCCGGTCATCTCCTCGTACATGGCCAGGTGGATCGGGTCGGAGAAGCCCAGCACCGCCCTGGCCAGCCGGTTGTCGTCGCCGAGCTCTTCGGCGATCTCCGCGGCGGTCTCCAGGCAGGCGTGGGCCGCGGTGCTCATCCCCGCCGCCACCTGCGCCTCCGCCAGGTCGAGGAGCAGGTCGCAGCGGAGCGCGTCGTCCGAGCGGGGCAGCCGGTCGATCAGCGCGAGCGCCTTCTCCAGGTGCTCCACCGCGTCCTCGTGCGCGAACTGCGCCGTCGCCTGGGCCGCGGCACGCCGGGTGTAGCCGATGGCCTTGCCCGTCATCCGGGGGTTCGCCAGGCCCTCACGGCAGTGGTGGGCGATCTCGGTCAGGCGTGTCCCGGTGCGTTCCTCCAGCACCTGCGCGATCCGCGCGTGCAACCGCCTGCGCCGCAGCGGCGGCAACGCCTCGCGCAGCACGTCGCGGACGATGTCGTGCACGAAACGGCAGGCCGGCCCGTCGCCCTCGGTCAGCAGCCCGGCCCCGACGGCGGCGTCGAGGATGTCGAGCACCCGTTCCCCGGGAAGCTCCACCACCCGCAGCAGGATGTCGGGGTCGGCCTCACGGCCGAGCAGCGCCGCGACGGACAGCACCTCCCCGGTGTCCGGTGGCAGGCCCTTCATCCGGTTCCGTACGACGTCGGACAGCGCCTGCGGGGTCTCACCGAGTTGGAGCACCTCCCCCAGGAAGAACGGGTTGCCCGCGGTCAGCCTGCCCATCTCCGCGGCCCGGCCGGGGTCGGCGCCGGCCAGGCCCAGATACTCGCGGATCTCCTCCTCGGCCAGGCCGCGCAGCAGGAGCCGCCGCACGTGCGGCAGCCGCGCCAGCGCGCCGAGGGCCTGCTCCAGTGCCCCGCCCGGCCGCACGTCGGTGTCCCGGTACGTCGCGACCACCGTCAGCTCCGGGCAGAGCCGGGTGGAGGCCAGGAACTCCAGCAGCCGCAGCGACGAGGTGTCCGCCCACTGCAGGTCGTCGAGGACGACCACGACCCGCCCGTGCTCGTTCAGTAGCCGGGCGAACGCCTCGTACAGCTCGAACTGCCCGGCCCCGGCCAGCCGGGTCAGCTCCCCGTCCCGGCCGACCAGATCCCGCACGGCCTGCGTCCAGGGCCAGAAGGGAGGGGCTCCGGTGCCGTCCCAGCAGCGGCCCCACACCACGCGGTGACCCCGTGCCCGCGCGGCCCGCGCCGCCTGCTCCGCCAGGCTCGTCTTGCCGATGCCCGGCTCACCGGCGAGCAGCACCACCCGGTGCCCGTCACCGGCGACGGCCGTCTCCAGCGCCTCGGCCTCGGCTCGGCGGCCCACCAGCGGGGGGGCCTCCTCCGCCGGCACGGCCTCGGCCCGGAGCCGCGGGGTCAGCGCGGGGTCCTGGGCGAGGATGCGCCGCTCCATCTCCCTGGACCGGGGGTCGGGGTCCAGTCCCAGCTCCTCCACCAGCAGCCTGCGTCCCTCGGCGAGCACGCCCAGCGCGTCCGCCTGCCGCCCGGCCTGGTAGAGCGCGTGGGCGGTGAGCTCTCGCAACCGCTCCCGGAACGGGTGCGCGCCGACCAGACGGGCCAGTTCGTCCGCCAGCTCCGCGCCGCGCCCGAGCGCGAGGTCGGCCCTGGCCAGGTCCTCCTCCAGGGTCAGCCGGAACTCGGTCAGCCGCGCGATCTCCTCCGCCGCCCAGGCGGCCCCCGCGAAGTCGGCCAGCGGCTCCCCACGCCACTCCTGCAGCGCCAGCCGCAGTTCCCGGCCCGCTCCCCCGTGGTCGCCCGCGGCCGCCAGCCGCCCGCCCTCGGCGGCGCGCACCCGCGCCCGGCCCAGGTCGACCGCCGTCTCCGGGACGTTCAGGGCATAGCCGCCGGCCCTGCTGACCAGGACCGTCGGCGGGACGTCCCGCCGCCTGCCCGGCTCGAAGACGCGGCGGAGCTTGGAGACGTACGCCTGGACGGTGTTGAGCGCGCCAGGAGGGGCGTCGTCCTCCCAGAGCACGTCGATCATCCTGCTCGGGGCGACCGGCCGCGGGGCGGCGAGGACGCACAGCGTCAGCACCACCCGCTGCTGGTAGGGGCCGATCTCCAGGAGCGCGCCGTCGCCGGTGATGGCTCCGACGGGGCCCAGCACACGAAACTCCATCCGGCCACCTCGCTCGCGAATCTGGCAGATAGTAACCCCTTCCGGCCCCGCCGCGATTTCCGTACACCGCTCCGGCCCGCCCCATTACGATCATCCCGGCCCCCGCATCCCGTCCGGATCACCGCCGGGGGCCTTCACACCGGGCCCGGAAAGACGGCGCCTGCCACGTTTGAGCGCGGACAGCCGGGTAGTCGCCGGCGGTCGTGCCGAGGAGGATGCACATGATGAGTGGATTCAAGAAGTTCCTTTTGCGAGGCAACCTCGTCGAACTCGCCGTCGCGGTGGTGGTCGGAGCGACCTTCAGCGGCCTGATCCAAGCCCTGGTCAAAGACCTGATCACACCGCTGATAGCCGCGGTCACCGGAGGCGGCGGCCCCGACTTCTCCGAGTACTCCTTCACCGTCAACGGTGCCGAGTTCATGTACGGCGACTTCATCAACCACCTGCTCAGCTTCCTGATCATCGCCTCTGTGATCTACTGGCTGGTCGTCATGCCGATGACCCGCCTCATCGCCTTCTTCGACCGGGACAAGAAGGCCACCGAGAAGGAGTGCCCGGAGTGCCTGAGCGACATCCCCATCGACGCCCGGCGCTGTGCCTTCTGCACCGTGGAGCTGTCGCGCGTCCCCGCCGCGGACAGGCCGCCCGCGTGACGTTCCCCGCGTGATCCCCGGGTGACGTTCCCCGCGTGACGTCCCCGGTGTGACGCCCCCGTGCGCCGCCCCCGCCGGGGCCGAGCGCCGCCGAAGGCGAAGGCCCGGCCCGGTCGGACGACCGGGCCGGGCCTTTCCGGCGGGACGCTCAGTTCTTGGACTGCCAGCTGGGAGGGGCGGGCGGGGTGTTGGGCTGCCAGTTCTGCTGGGTCGGCTGCCGGTTCTCCCAGGAGGGGTAGGGCGTCGGCGGCGGGAAGGCGCTGAGCGCGGCCTGGCTCTGGCGGAGCTTCCGGCGGCGGGTGGTGGAGACCACGAAGGCCATGACGATCATGGCGACCAGGAGCGACCCGCCGACGATGCCGAACATGAGCGGGCTCATCAGCGGCTCGTCGTTGGCGACCGGGGTGACGTTCGGGGAGACCGCCTCCTCGCCTGCGGCCGGAGTCTGCTCCGCCGTGGCCGACGGATCCGCACCGGCGGCGTTCCCCGCCGTGCCGTCGTCGTCACCGTCACCGTTGTCGTCGCCGTCGTTCGCGGACGACGGGGCCGGGGCCGGGGAGGCACCGGTGCCGGTGCCTGTACCTGTGCCGGTGCCGGTGCCGGTGCCGGTGCCGGTGCCGGTGCCGGTCAGACCGGCTGCGCCGGTGGGGGCGGCCGTGCCGGTGGGAGCGGCCGTGCCCGACGGGGCCGGGGCCGCGCCGATACCCGCCAGGCCGGAAGGCGTGGGAGTGGGAGTGGAAGCGGGGCCGCCCGCCGACGGCGGGGTACGGTCCCGTCCGGCGGCGATGGCCTCCTGGCTGTCGGCGATGTACTCGGCGACGTACGGGTGGGCCGGGTAGAGCGCGGCGACCTGCCGGAAGCCGGTGAGCGCCGCGGTGTGGCGGTCGGCGAAGAAGTCCTCCAGCGCCTTGTCGTACAGGACGGTGGTCACCGACGGCGCCGCGACGACCTGCTGGGCGGCGAGGAACTCGCGCAGCACACCGACCGGCAGGATCCAGCTCTGGTTCTCCTGGGACTCGCCGATGTCACTGAGGAGACCACCGACGAGGATGCCGACCGCCTTGCCGTCGGCGTTGAAGACCGGTCCACCGGAGTTGCCTCCATAGGAGGGGGCCTGGGCCTGGATGTACGGTACGCCCTGGGCTGTCTCCCGGCGGGCGTTGAACGCGCCTTCGGTCAGCGCCGGGTACAGCTTCGACTTCAGGCTGACGAACGAGGCGTTGGTGACCAGCCCGGGGAAACCGCTGACGTACAGCACGTCTCCGACCCGCGCGTCCCCGTCGGTGCCGAGGGTGACCACGGGCAGGTTGCTCGCGCCGTCGAGCTTGAGCAGCGCGTGGTCCCTGCCGGGGTAGACCTCGCCCTTGGCGACGAGCCTGATGGGCGACCTCTTGGCGCTCCGGTCCATCCCACCGCCGGGCAGTGCGGAGATCACGTCCATGGACTTCTTCAGGTCCGTGACCTGCATGTGGGTGGTGTTGAAGGTCGTGTAGACCTTCTCCACCAGCTCGGTGAGCTCCTTGTCGGGCTCGACCGACCCCATGAGGGACTTGAGCAGCGCCTTGACGTCGCCGGCGTTGATGTCGGTGATCGACTGGGTGGCGAAGTACGTGCGCAGGTCGGCGTCGGTCAGGTCGACACAGTGCGCCGCGGTGACCATGTAGCCGTCAGGGGTGATCCACCAGCCGGTGCACCAGGCGCTGGCCACGCCGTCGACGGAACGGACCGGCTTGCCTTCCTGGAGGTACTTGTCGACGTCGCCGGCGACCTTCCGGAACACCCACTTGACCTTGCTCTGCCGGTCCTTGGGGATGCGGCCCTTGCGCGCCTGCTTGTCCGCCTCGTCGTAGAGCTTGGTGAACGCCTTGCGGACGGCCGCGGACGGCACCGTCACCTTGGCCGTGTAGCTCAGGTTGAGCAGTTGCACCGCCGGATGCGTCCTGGCCGCGAGCTTGGTGCCCACCGCGACCTCACGCGGCTTGCCCGGATCCGCCCACGCTCCGCCGAGCGAACTGAGGACCATGGTGCCCGCGAGACCCGCCGCGACCGCGGTCCTGCGCGCCAGGCGTGTCAGACCCGCCAGGCGCCCGGGGCCCGCCGCCCGCCGCCGTGCCGTTTCCGCCGGCCGCTCCGGCCGTTCCCTTCCTCCACGCATTCCCGTCACCCCGTCCATGGCGAGTCCCCCTCCTTTGAGGACGCCGGATGACAGAAGTGTGCGTCACCGCACTTGTCCGCGACTTGGAGCTCATTGGTAGCCGGTGGAACCGCGCACTTGGGGTTCTCTTCCCGGCCGGTCGAAGCCCGGGACCGGTCCCCGGTCCGGCCGCCGGACCGGCCTCCGGGATGATGGGAGCGTGAGCTTCGAACTGGCCGTCTGGCACGAGCCCGAGCCGATCACCAGGGAACACGCGGAGAGCGTCTACCGGGCGCTCCGCCGCGGGGAGCCGGAGGCCGCGGCGGCGGACCCCGGGGCCGCCGGCCCGGCGGCCGAGGCGCAGTCTGCGGCCGTGGGAACGCCCTCCGCGGCCGTGGAGGCACCCCCGGGGGTGGCGGCGTTCGCGGCGCGGCTGCCCGAGGCGGTGCTGCTCTCCCCCGCCCACGCGCTGGTCGTCGTGGAGGTGGAGCGGGCCGACGAGGTCGCCGGGGCGGCCTTCGCGCTGGCCCGGGAGTGCGGGCTGGTCTGCTACGACCCGCAGCGCCGGCTCGTGCACAACCCCGGCCCCGCGGGGGCCCACCCGGGGATGCAGCTGCACACCGGCGACGGGATGATCGTGACGGACCCCGACCTGGGGCTCGTCCGCGACGTGCCGGCCACCCTGTCCCCGGAGAACCCCTTCGCCGCGCTGGTCGTCTTCGGCGAGCACTTCGTCCAGGCCTCCCCCGAGGCCGGCGGCTACGAGCTGGAGTACAAGGACAGCCGGCGCGGCCTCATGCTCCGCACCCACGTGCCGGCCCTGGAGGCGGTCCGGGACGCCTTCGCCGAGTACGCCGCCGGTGGTCGCGGCTTCCTCGACCGCCACGAGTGGCAGCGGGTCTGAGGGCGGCCGATCCGGCCGGAGCGGCCCGCGGGCGGCCGGCCCCGGGTATCCGGCGGAGCCCGCCGTTCACTCGCCGGGGAAGCGGACCCCCACCTGGGCTCGGATCTCGTCCATGACGCCCATCACGTCGAGGGTGGCCTCCCAGGGCACCAGCGGGCTCTCCACCAGGCCCTCGCGCAGGCACCGCATGGCCTCGACGGCCTCGTGCAGCATGCCGGAGCCCTCGTAGGGGACGTGGAAGGTCTCCGGTTCGCCCTCCGTACGGTGCAGGGTGAAGGTGTCGGGGCGGAAGAACAGGTGCGGCAGTTCGATCCGGCCGAGCGGGCCGGAGATCGACGCGGTGACCGGGCTGTGGGTGGCGAGGCCGCAGGAGAGCAGCGCGACCGCCCCCCGGTCGTAGCCGAGCAGCACGCCGGTGTTGTCGTCCACGCCCTCGGGGGTCAGCCGTGCCCACGACTGGATCCGGTCGGGGACGCCCAGGACCAGGTAGGCGAAGGAGATCGGGTAGACGCCCAGGTCGAGCAGGGAGCCGCCGCCCAGCTCCGGGCTGCGGAGCCGGTGGCCGGGCCCGACCTCGACGGAGATGCCGAAGTCGGCGTGGACGGTGTTGACCGGGCCGACCGCCCCGCCCTCGACCAGCTCCATGATCTTACGGATGGCCGGGATGCACCGCATCCACATGGCCTCCATCAGGAACAGGCCGCGCTCGCGCGCGAGGTCGACCAGTTTGGCGGCCTCGGCGCGGTTGAGGGTGAACGCCTTCTCGCAGAGCACGGCCTTGCCCGCCTCCAGGCAGGTCCGCACCGCGTCGTAGTGGGCGTTCTGGGTGTTGGCGACGTAGACGATGTCCACCTCGGGGTCGGCGGCCAGCTCGGCCCAGCTGCCGTGGGCCCGGGGGATGCCGTGGCGGTCGGCGAAGGCCCGCGCGGACTCCGCGGTCCTGGAACCGACCGCGACCACCTCGGCGTCCGGCAGGCGCTTCAGGTCTTCGGTGAAGGTGGCGGCGATTCCGCCGGTCGCCAGGATTCCCCATTTGATCGCACTCATAGCGACATATCTCACCATGAACCGATCTCGTGGGTCCTCCCGGTCAGCCTCTCGTGTCGGCGAGCAGGGCGTTCAGCACGAGATCGGGGTGGTCGCGCATGACGCCGCGCATCCGCCACTCGTCGGTGAACAGCGCGAGCAGCGCGCCGTCCTGCGAGCGGGTGAACACCTCCACCCCGCGCTGGCGGGTCAGGACCGGCGCCGAAGCGGCGTCGGTGAGCCTGGCGATGCCGAAGTCGAGCCGGTCGAGGGTGATCTCGGTGCTGAACTCGGCGGCCATCCGGTGTTTGACCACGTCGAACTGCATCGGGCCGACCGCGGCCAGCACCGGAGCCTGGTCGCCGCGGACGTCGGAGCGGAGCACCTGCACCACGCCCTCGGCGTCGAGCTGCTCGATGCCCTTGCGGAACTGCTTGGACCGGCTGGAGTCGCGGACCCGGGCGACGGCGAAGTGCTCGGGGGCGAAGCTCGGGATCTTCGGGAACTCGACCGGTGAACCGTCGTACAGCGTGTCGCCGGGACGCAGCGCGGTGGCGTTGACCAGGCCGACGACGTCACCCGGGTACGCCTCGTCGATCGTGGCGCGCTCCTGGCCGAAGACCGACTGGGCGTACTTGGTGGCGAACGGCCGGGCGGTGGCCGCGTGGGTCAGCACCATGCCGCGCTCGAACCTGCCGGAACAGACCCGGACGAACGCGATGCGGTCGCGGTGCGAGGGGTCCATGTTGGCCTGCACCTTGAAGACCAGCCCGGAGAACGGCTCGTCCAGCGGACGCGGGTCGTCCTGGGCGTCCGGCCGGGGGGACGGGGCGGGGGCGATGTCGACCATGGCGTCCAGCAGCCGGCCCACGCCGAAGTTGGACAGCGCGGCGCCGAACAGCACGGGGGTCGACTCGTGCGCCTCGAACGCCTTCTGGTCGTGGTCGGCGCCGATCGCGGAGAGCAGGTCGACCTCGTCCTTGGCCCGCTCCCAGTCGCCGCCGAGCTCGGCCAGGGCCTGCTCGGGGGTCAGCTCGGTCTCGATGGCCTTGGTGGCCCCGCCCGGGGTGCGGGTGTAGCGGACGATGCGGTCGTCGACGCGGTCGGCCACGCCGTGGAAGAAGCCGCCGGTGCCGATCGGCCAGGTGATCGGCGTGGGCTTCAGGCCGGTCCGCTCCTCGATCTCGTCCAGCAGCTCCAGCGCCTCGCGGCCGGGCCGGTCCCACTTGTTGACGAAGGTGATGACGGGGATGCGGCGGTGCCGGCAGACCTCGAACAGCTTCAGGGTCTGCGGCTCCATGCCCTTGGCCGCGTCGAGCAGCATGACCGCGCAATCGACGGCGGCCAGCACGCGGTAGGTGTCCTCGGAGAAGTCGGCGTGACCCGGGGTGTCGACCAGGTTGAAGACATGGCCGCGGTACTCGAAGCGGAGGGCCGCGGAGGTGATGGAGATGCCACGGGCCTTCTCCATCTCCATCCAGTCGGAGGTCACCCCGCGCCGGCCCGACTTGCCGTGCACCGCGCCGGCCTGGCTGATCGCCGAGGCGTGCAGCGCCAGGGCCTCGGTCATGGTCGACTTGCCCGCGTCGGGGTGGCTGATCACCGCGAACGTACGGCGGCGTGCCGCCTCCTGAATGATCGCGGCCATTTCCTCGTCTCCTCGGGATGCGTAAGGTAGGGAGCTCCCGGCACTGTGCGGGGCGCCGAAACAGCTTACGCGCCACCACGGCTGTCAACAGATGTGGCAACACTTCCCCAGGCCGCTTGCGCCACCATGGTGTTGAGTGGATTGTGGAACATCTCGATCCGCCCTACGCCTGTCCCGACTGTACGAAAGCGGCTATCTCGTGCAACTCGACGATCCAGTGGTGTGCAGATGATCACACTGCGCTATGCGGCAGGTTCCGATGTCGGCCGGGTCCGGCAAGGCAACGAGGACGCCGGTTACGCCGGCCCACGGCTCCTCGCGGTCGCGGACGGAATGGGCGGGCACGTGGGCGGTGAGGTCGCCAGCTCCGCGGTGATCGCCACCGTCGCCTCGCTCGACCAGGAGTGCCCCGGCGACCTGGCCTCCGCCGCGGAGGCCGGGGTCCGCAAGGCCAACCAGCGCCTGCGGGAACTGGTCGAGGAAGACCCGTCCCTGACCGGCATGGGAACCACCCTGACCCTGATGCTCTGGAACGGCGCCCGGGTCGCCCTGGCCCACATCGGTGACTCGCGGGCGTACCTGCTGCGCGACGGCGACCTCTACCAGATCACCTACGATCACACGCTGGTGCAGACCCTCATGGACGACGGCCGGATCACCGCCGAGGAGGCCGCCAGGCACCCGCACCGGTCGATCCTGCTCCAGGTCCTCGACGGCGGGGAGAACATGGAGCTCGACCTGTCGCTGCGCGACGCCGAGGTCGGCGACCGCTACCTGCTCTGCTCCGACGGGCTGTCCGGGGTGGTCGAGGCCGAGCAGCTCCGTCACGTGCTCGCCGAGGTCGACGACCTCCAGGAGGTGACCCAGGAGCTGATCCGGCTCGCCTGCGAGGCCGGGGCCCCGGACAACGTCACGTGCGTGGTCGCCGACGTGGTCGAGGGGCCGATGGTGGACGACCCGGTGGTGGTCGGCTCGGCCAACCCGTCGTAACGGGCCCGGCGGACCCGTCACCGGCCCGGCGGACCCGCCGCCGGTCCGGGGTGTCCCCTTCTCCGGCTCCCAGCACGCCGCTTCGCAGTGCCGTCTCCCCTGGATCCCAGCACGCCGCTTCGCAGTGCCGTCTCCCCCGGCTCCCGCCGCGCCGGTTCGAGGCGCCGCCTCCGCCGGTTCCCGGACTGAATCCCAGGTCAACGATGATTTTTCACAATATTCCGGATCTGGGGAACTTTTTCTGTCGATCATTCTTTGTCCCTGCATAGACGGAAACACGTGCTCGGGGGAGCACGATCGAACGCAGCAGCAGGGGGACCTCACACGCCGATGGGCCGTTTCGTCGACGCCGCACTGGCCTTCCCGACCGTCCTGTTCACGTTCCCGCTGCTGGTGGTCATCGCGTACTGGCTGCTCGTCGCGGTCGGCGCCGTCGGTTTCGACGGTGACCTCGGCGGCATCCCCGACACCGGCGTCCCCGACACCGGCCTCGGCGGCACGGCCGACGCGTCCGGCACCGCGGGGACCGGCGGGTTCCTCGGCGGGCTGGGACTCGGCGGGGTCCCGGTCGCAGTGGTCGTCTCGTCGTTGACCGTCGTCGCCTGGTTCGCCGGCCTCGTGGGCGGTGTGCTGTTCACCGGCACCCCCGCCCTGGTCGGAGTGCTGCTCGTGGCGCTGCTGTGCGCCTGGGCGTGCACCCGCGTGATCGTCGCCCTGCTGCGCCGAACCGCCCCGAAGGAGCGCGTCCCCTCCCGCGCCGACTTCGTGGGCCGCATGTGCGTCGTCCGCACCACCCGGGTCGGAAAGGATTTCGGGCAGGCCGAGGTCACCTCGCCGGACGGATCCTCCGCGCTCGTTCAAGTACGCCAGACCGGTGACGACGTCTTCGCCGCCGGCAGCACCGCCCTGATCTTCGCCTATGACGCCCCCGGCGAGTTCTTCTGGGTGATGCCGTACGACGCGGAACTCGACCCCCACCGTCTCTAACCGAGGGACCACATGGACGTCATCTCCACCGGCTTCGGCATATTTCTCGCCGTCGCCCTGCTCGTCGCCATCGGGCTGCTCTTCATGATCAGCCGCCTGTTCAACAAGGTCGAACAGGGCAAGGCCCTGATCATCTCGAAGGTGAACAAGGTAGACGTCACCTTCACCGGCGCGGTCGTGCTGCCCGTCTTCCACAAGGCGGAGCTCATGGACATCTCGGTGAAGACCATCGAGATCGAGCGGTCCGGCAACGAGGGCCTGATCTGCCGGGACAACATCCGGGCCGACATCCGCATCACCTTCTTCGTCCGGGTCAACAAGACCGTCGAGGACGTGGTGAAGGTCGCCCAGGCCATCGGCACCGCCCGGGCCAGCGACCAGGAGACGCTGCAGGAGCTGTTCAACGCCAAGTTCTCCGAGGCGCTCAAGACCGTCGGCAAGCAGCTCGACTTCGTCGACCTCTACACCCAGCGCGACCACTTCCGCGACCAGATCATCCAGGTGATCGGCACCGACCTGAACGGTTACAGCCTGGAGGACGCGGCGATCGACTTCCTGGAGCAGACCCCGCTCTCCAAGCTCGACCCGGCCAACATCCTCGACGCCCAGGGCATCCGTAAGATCACCGAGCTGACCGCGGCCGAGCACGTGCGGACCAACGAGTTCCAGCGGCGGGAGGAGAAGGAGATCACCCGCCAGAACGTGGACGCCCGCGAGGCCATCCTCGAACTGGAGCGCCGCCAGGTCGACGCGGAGACCAAGCAGAAGCGCGAGATCGAGACCATGCGTGCCCGCGAGGAGGCCGAGACCGCCAAGGTCCAGGCCGAGGAGCGGCTCAAGGCCCAGACCGCCGGCCTGCGCACCGACGAGCAGCTCGGCGTCCAGCGGGAGAACCAGGCCCGGGAGATCGCGGTGGCCGCGAAGAACCGTGAGCGGGTCATCGCCATCGAGAGTGAGCGCATCGAGAAGGACCGCCTGCTGGAGGTCATCGCCCGCGAGCGCGAGACCGAGCTGTCCCGCATCGCCAAGGACAAGGAACTGGAGGGCGAGAAGCGCTCCATCGCCGAGGTGGTCCGCGAACGGATCATGGTTGAGAAGACGGTCGCCGAGCAGGAGGAGAACATCAAGCGCCTGCGGGTCGTCGAGGAGGCCGAGCGGACCCGCCAGGCCGTGATCATCCAGGCCGAGGCCGAGGCGCAGGAGAGCCTGGTCAAGGACATCAAGGCGGCCGAGGCGGCCGAGGCGGCGTCCAAGCACAAGGCGCGCGAGGCGCTGGTGATGGCCGAGGCCCGGCAGCAGGCGGCCGAGCTCGACGCCCGAGCCAAGATCCGCCTGGCCGAGGGCGTCCAGGCCGAGGTGGCGGCGGCCGGCCTGGCCGAGGTGCAGGTGCGCGAGCGGGACGCCGCGGCGATCGAGAAGGTCGGCCGCGCCGAGGCCGCCGTGGAGCGGGAGAAGGCCCTGGCGGTCGCCGAGGGCGAGCAGGCCAAGGCCCACGCCGTGGCCACCGCGGTGCGTGAGAAGCTCAAGGCAGAGGCCGAGGGCGAGCAGGCCAAGGCGCTGGCCGCCGCGGCGGCGGTCGGCGAGAAGCTCAAGGCCGAGGCCGAGGGTCTCGCCGAGAAGGCGACGGCGATGGCCGCGCTGAGCGACGCGACCCGTGCCCACGAGGAGTACCGCCTGCGGTTGGAGGCGGAGAAGGAGATCCGCCTCGCCGGGGTGAACGCCCAGCTCAAGGTCGCCGAGTCGCAGGCGTCCGTGCTCTCCGCCGGCCTGTCCAAGGCCAACATCGACATCGTCGGCGGCGACAGCGTGTTCTTCGACCGGCTCATGAGCTCGATCACCATGGGCAAGGCCGTGGACGGTTTCGTCGCGCACTCCGACGTCGCCCAGGCGATGGCCGGGCCGTACCTGGACGGCTCCGCGAGCCTGCCCGCCGACCTGGCCCGTGTCCTCGGCTCGATCGACACCGCCGACGTGCGGAACCTCTCGTTGTCGGCGCTGCTGGTCAAGCTCATCCAGCAGGGCGGCCCGGACGCCGACAGGTTGCGCGACCTGCTGGGTGACGCCCGGGGCGCCGACGCCGTCGAGCCCCCCGTCGTCGTGCTCGACTCCGTCCAGCGGTGACCGCACCCGCGGCACAGGCCGTCACCGAGGCCACCGGCGGCGGGACCGGGCTGGACGCGGGCACCTACCAGGTGCTCCGCGCCAGGCTCGGCGAGCAGGCCGCCGAGCTGGCCGCGCGCGCCGACGCGCTCAACGCCGAACGCCTGGCGGTGTTCGGCGGCACCGAGCTCAGGCTGATCGGCACCGAGCGGATCCGCACCGAGAACAACTGCGTGCCCCGTGACATCGTGTCGATCGGCGGGCTCATGCTCTTCGGCTACAACGTGTTCATCGGGCTCAAGCCGGAGACGACCGTCGACGACGTCTTCTCCGTGCACACCTTCACCCGGGGCTCGGGCGACGGGGAGGACGGCTTCCGGTTCGACCCGGCGCCGATGTTCCGCGACCCGCGGTTCGAGCGGGACTTCGCCGAGCTCTACCGGTACTACCGGGAGACCCGGCTGACGCGGCTGCGCCGCGTGGAGGGCAAGCTGCTGGCCGTCTTCCGGACCGGCCCGCAGGACACGCGCGTGCTGCGCTGGCAGGTCGGGCTGGACGGCTCGCTCACCTACGTCGACGACCGGGGCGAGCGCGACCACACCTTCCCGCCCTCCCACGACTTCGAATGGACTCCGGCCACCCGGGACGACCACGTGCCCGGCCGGCACCCGCACGTCTCCATCGAGGGCGAGGTGTTCGTCGAGACCGTCGGCGGCGACCTCACCATCAAGATCGAGAACAACACCGAGACCGGGGAGGGCATCTACCGCGAGCCGGTCACCGAGCCGCTGCAGAGCCTCGCCGACGCGGAGATCCACCACGCCAGGATCGGCCCGCTGATCCTGCTGCGGGTGCGGCCGTACAAGGAGACCGAGTGGCGGCACCTGGTCTTCAACACCAGGACCAAGGCCGTGGTCCGCCTCGACGGCATCGGGCAGGCCTGCCAGCGCCTGCCCGAGGACCAGGGGATCATCTTCCCCGGCGGCTACTACCTGTCCACCGGCGTCGCCAAGACCTTCGACGCGGACGTGTCCGAGCTGGAGTTCGAGCGGGTCATCCGCTCGCCCAACGGTGAGGACGTGCTCTACGTCTTCCACGCCCACGCCGAGGGCCGGTCGCTGCTGCTGCCGTACAACGTGATCCGCAAGCAGGTGGCGACGCCGCTGTCCTGCCACGGGTACTCACTCTTCGACGACGGCACGATGGTGGTCTTCCGGGCCGTCTCCGACGAGCCGACCCGGGTGCACCCCATGCAGGTCTGGCAGACGCCGTACCACTCGGACGTCCACGCCGCCTCCCAGCCCACCGGGACCGGGCCGCTGGAGCGGATCGGCAACGCCGAGCTGGTCCGAGGCGTCTCCGACTGCCTGTCGGTGGCCCGGATGGCCGACGAGATGGCGCCGTCGGTCCCGGTCTTCGAGGCTCTGATCGCCTCCTGCGACCGCGCGGCCGACCGCTACCACTGGCTGGACGAGCACGGGCTGCGCGGCCCGCTGGCCGACGTACGGGCCACCGCCGAGCAGGTGCTGGAGGAGTTCGAGAAGGTCCAGGCGCTCACCCGGCAGGCGGCGGACGCCCTGGAGGCCGCCGCGGCGGACGTCACGGCCCTCGTGCGGCAGTCGCGAGCCCAGGCGCCGCGCTCCGCCCAGGGGTGGATCGAGCGGCTGTCGGAGCTGCGGCAGGCCCAGGGGCACCTGGTGACCCTGGGTGAGATGCGCCACATCGACACCGGCCGGATCGGCGAGCTCGACGCGGAGCTGACGGCCGAGATCGACGGCACCGCGCAGCGCGCGGTGGGCTTCCTGCAGGGTGAGGACGCCTTCGCCGGGTACCACGCGGAGGTCGGGCGGCTGGCCGGCGAGGCGGGCGCCATCGCGACCACGGCCGAGGCCGGGCCGGTCGGCGAGCGGCTGGACCGGCAGGCGCGGGGCCTGGAGGTGGTGGTCGAGGTGGTCGGCACGCTGGACATCGCCGACGCCACCGCGCGCACCGCCATCCTGGAACGGGTCGGTGAGGTGCTCGGCGGGGTCAACCGTGCCCGTGCCACGCTGGAGGCCCGCCGCAGGGAGCTGCTGGCGAGCGAGGGCCGGGCGAGCTTCGCCGCCGAGTTCGCGCTGCTGGGGCAGGCGATCACCGGCGCGCTGGCGATGTCCGACACCCCGGAGCGCTGCGAGGAGCAGCTGGGCCGCCTGATGCTCCAGCTGGAGAACATGGAGTCGCGCTTCGCCGAGTTCGACGACTTCCTGAGGCGGCTGGCCGTCAAACGGGAGGACGTCTACGAGGCGTTCTCCTCCCGCCGCCAGGCGCTGCTCGACCAGCGGGCCCGCCGGGCCGACCGGCTCGCCGAGTCCGCCGAGCGGATCCTGACCGGTGTACGGCGCCGGGTGACCACGCTGGGGTCCCTGGACGAGGTCAACACCTACTTCGGGTCCGACGCGATGGTGGTCAGGCTGCGCGGCGTGGCCGGGGAGCTGCGGGAGCTGGGCGACCAGGTCCGCGCCGAGGAGCTCGAAGGCCGGATCGCGGCGGCCCGCCAGGAGGCGGGCCGGGCCCTGCGCGACCGGCTCGACCTCTACACCGACGGCGGGGAGACCATCCGGCTCGGACGGCACCTGTTCGCCGTCAACACGCAGGCGCCCGACCTGACCCTCGTCCCCCACCGGGACGGGCCCGCCTTCGCGATCACCGGGACCGACTACCGCTCACCGGTGCGCGACCCGGACTTCGCCGGCACCCGGCGGTTCTGGGACCAGTTGCTGGTCTCGGAGTCGGCGGAGGTCTACCGGGGTGAGCACCTGGCCGCCTCGATCCTGGCCGAGGCCGAGTCCGGCACCCTCACCGTGGGCGGGAACCCGGTCTCCCTCGGCGAGCTGCACAAGGCGGCGGACGGCGACGGGCTCGTGGAGATCGTCCGCCGGGTGGCGGAGACCCGCTACGACGAGGGGTACGAGCGCGGCGTCCACGACCACGACGCGGCGACGATCCTCGGGGCCGTGCTGCGCCTGTACTCGGGTGCCGGGCTGCTCCGCTATCCGGCCGGGGCCAGGGCCGCCGCCCAGCTGTTCTGGGCCTTCGGCACCGACGAGGCCGCCCGCGTGGCATGGACCACCCGGGCGACGTCGCTCGCCCGTGCCCGGACCCTGTTCGGCAGGGTGAGCGCGGTGGAGGAGACCCGCGCCGCCCTCGGCGCGGCGATCGCCGCCTTCGCCCGCCGCCTGCGCGACGACGCGGCGGGCATAACGGGCACGACGACCGGGGAGGCCGGGAAGGTCACAGCGGCCACGGCGGCCGGAACGGCCACAGCCCGGCATGACCGTACCGGCGGCACCGGCGGTACGGACGGCGTGAACGACACCGGCGACGTGGACGGCACCGGTGTGTTCGAGCTGGCCGGAGAGTACCTGTTCGAGGAACTCGCGTCCCGGCCGTTCGGGTTCGTCACGAGCACCGGGGCCCGGTCGCTGCTGGAACGGTTCGACCGCGCGCTCGGCCCGGCGCGCGGGGAGTTCGACGACGACCTGCGGGCGCTCGGCGACGACCTCGCCCGGCGGTACCGGCTGGCCGAGGCGTGGCTCGGCGCCTTCGACGCCTCGGTCACCGGCTCCGGCCGGGTCGCCGACGCCGCCACCGGTCCCGGCCCGGCTTCCGGCTCCTCCCCCGGCTCCTCCCCCGGCTCCGGCCCGGTCTCCGGCGCCGCCACCGGTCCCGCCACGGTGGGAGATCCGGCGGGAGATCCGGCGCGGGGGACGGGATCACCCGAGCTGGCGGAGGCGGTGGCCGCGCTGCTGTGCGAGGTGCCCCGGCACGAGTCGCAGGCGTCCCTGATCACCACGGTCGAGGGCCTGCTCGGCACGCATCCGCGCGTCGCCGGACGCGTGCTGGAGCTGCGCCTGGACGAGTTCCTCGCCAGGACCCGGTGGTTCCGCGAGCACCGCGCCCCGGCGTACCGCGCCTACCAGCGACGGCGCAACGAGCTGATCGCGGCCGAGCGGGAACGCCTGCGGCTGGAGGAGTTCCGGCCGAAGGTGATGAACGCCTTCGTCCGCAACCAGCTGCTCGACGAGGTCTACCTGCCGCTGATCGGCGACAACCTGGCCAAGCAGCTCGGCGCGGCCGGCGACGCCCGGCGGACCGACCAGAACGGCTTGCTGCTGCTCATCTCCCCGCCGGGTTACGGCAAGACCACCCTCATGGAGTACGTGGCCAGCCGGCTCGGCCTGGTCTTCGTCAAGGTCAACGGCCCCGCGCTGGGCCATCTGGTCACCTCACTGGACCCGGCGGAGGCGCCCGACGCGACGGCCCGCCAGGAGGTCGAGAAGATCTCCTTCGCGCTGGAGATGGGCAACAACGTCCTGCTCTACCTGGACGACATCCAGCACACCTCCCCGGAGCTGCTGCAGAGGTTCATCTCGCTGTGCGACGGCCAGCGCCGGATGGAGGGCGTCTGGGAGGGCCGGTCGCGCACCTACGACCTGCGGGGCAAGCGCTTCGCGGTCTGCATGGCGGGCAACCCGTACACCGAGTCGGGCGGGCGTTTCCGCATCCCGGACATGCTCGCCAACCGCGCCGACGTGTGGAACCTCGGCGAGGTGCTGTCGGGCCGGGAGGAGCTGTTCGCGCTGAGCTACATCGACAACGCCCTGACCTCCAACCCGGTCCTGGCGCCGCTGTCCACCCGGGACCGCGACGACGTCCGGTTGCTGGTCAGGCTGGCGCGGGGCGACGCCGGGGTCCGGGCGGACCGTCTCTCCCACCCGTACTCACCGGTCGAGCTGGAGCAGATCCTCGCGGTGCTGCGCAAGCTGCTGCGGATCCAGCGGGTGGTGCTGGCCAACAACCAGGCGTACATCGCCTCGGCCGCCCAGTCGGACGCGTCGCGGACCGAGCCGCCGTTCCAGCTCCAGGGCTCCTACCGGAACATGAACAAGCTGGCCGCGCGCGTCGTCCCGGTGATGAACGACGCCGAGCTGGAGGCCGTGATCGACGATCACTACCTCGGCGAGGCCCAGACCCTCACCTCGGGGGCGGAGGCGAACCTGCTGAAGCTGGCCGAGCTGCGGGGGACCATGACCGCCGGGCAGGCGGAGCGGTGGGCGGAGGTGAAGGCGGGTTACCTGCGTGCGCGGGCCCTCGGCGGCTCCGGGGACGACCCGGTGAACCGCGCGGTCGGCGCGGTCGGTCTCCTGGCCGACCAGGTGAGCAGCGCCATCGAGCGGGCGGCCGACCGGCTGTCCCCCGGGCCTGCGAGGATGGTTGCCGACGTCGAATACGGTGAGCGGGTGCCGGTCGGCGACCGGCGGCCCTCCCGCGGCCACGAGACAGAGCGAGAGCAAGGACAGCAGTGAAGCTTCTTCATTCCGGGAAGGTCCGCGACGTGTACGAGGACGGGGATGACATCATCCTCGTCGCCTCCGACCGGGTGTCGGTGTACGACGTGATCCTGCCCACGCCCATCCCCGACAAGGGGAAGATCCTCACGCAGCTGTCGCTGTGGTGGTTCGAGCAGCTCGCGGACGTCGTGCCCAACCACGTGATCTCGGCCACCGACGTGCCCGCCGAGTTCCTGGGGCGTGCCGTCCGGTGCCGGAGGCTGAAGATGGTGCAGGTGGAGTGCATCGCGCGCGGCTACCTGACGGGAAGCGGGCTGAAGGAGTACGGCGCACACGGCTCGGTCTCGGGCGTGCCGCTCCCGCCGGGCCTGGTCGACGGCTCCAAGCTCCCCGAGCCGATCTTCACCCCGACCACCAAGGCGCCGCTCGGGCAGCACGACGAGGCCGTCACCTTCGACGAGGTGGTCGCCAGGGAGGGTGCCGAGACCGCCGAGGAGCTGCGGCGGATCACGCTGGAGGTCTACCGGCGGGGCTCGGAGCTGGCCGCGGAGCGGGGGGTCATCATCGCGGACACCAAGATCGAGCTGGGCTGGGCCGCCGACGGCACGCTGGTGCTCGGCGACGAGGTGCTGACCTCCGACTCCTCGCGCTTCTGGCCCGCCGACCGGTGGGAGCCGGGCCGGACGCAGTTCTCGTTCGACAAGCAGTACGTGCGCGACTGGGCGACCGGAACCGGCTGGGACAAGAAGGAGCCCGCTCCCGAGGTGCCCGCCGAGGTCGTGGAGGCCACGCGTGCGCGTTACGTCGAGGCGTACGAGCGCATCACCGGGAAGACCTGGTGAACGAGGCGCCTGCCGGAAGGACCCGGTGAGCCGGACGCCCGCAGTCGCGGGAGGGTCCGGTGCGCGGGCCCCGGTGGGCCGGGCGCCCGGAGTGCGGGAGGGCCGGTGCGGACGGCCCTCCCGGGGCGTCAGAGGGCGAGCCGCCGCTCGACCGCGGCCCCCACGATGATCGGGGCCGCGGGCCCGGCACCGGCCGGGGCCCCGAAGTCGGCCACGACACAGGTGATGTTGTCGGGACCGCCGCCCCGGTTGGCCAGGTCGATGAGGATGCGCGCGGCCTCGTCCGGGTCGGCGACCTCGGTGAGGGTGTTGAAGAGGGTCTCGGGCCCGACCACGGCCGTCAGCCCGTCGGAGCAGAGCAGGTAACGGTCTTCGGGATACGCCTCGCGCAGCGACAGGTCGAGCTCGCCGTCGCCGGTGCCTTCGAGGACCCGCAGCACCATCGACCGGCGCGGGTGCTCGGCGGCCTGCTCGGGGGTGATCCGCCCCTCGTCGACGAGCGACTGCACCAGGGTGTGGTCATGGGTGATCTGGTAGAGCGCGCCGTCGCGCAGCATGTAGGCCCGGGAGTCTCCGACGTGGGCCAGCGCGAAGGTGGCGCCGTCCCACAGCATGGCGGTCAGTGTGGTGCCCATGCCACGGAGCGTCGGGTCCTGCTCGCTCATCTCGCGCAGCGTGTGGTTGACGTCCCGTGCCACGTCCTTGAGCGCCGCGAGCAGGTCGACACCGTCGGCGGGGAGCGACTCGTCCAGCGCCGCCACGGCGGTGACGGCAAGTGAGCTGGCGACCTCCCCAGCCGCATGACCACCCATTCCGTCGGCGATGGCCAGCAGACGCGCGCTCGCGTAGCCCGAATCCTCGTTCGCCTCCCGGCGGACGCCTACGTCAGAGCGGGCCGCGTAGCGCAGTGCCAGTGGTTGGTTCAGTGCCATGAGGGCAGTAAATCACTGGTTGAAGCACTTCACAAGCAAAGTCGTTGTAGACCGTTGCGGCACAGTCAACTACTGTGGCCCAATATGGAGGAGCGCCAGGAGATCACCGTGAACGCGGGCGACATCGCCCGGCTCGCCGGGGTCGGCAGGGCAGCGGTGAGCAACTGGCGCCGTCGTCACGAAGACTTCCCCCAGCCCGTGGGCGGCACCGCCTCCAGCCCGCTGTTCTCCCTGCCCGAAGTCGCCGTGTGGTTGCGCGCGAACGGCAAGTCGTTCGAGGTCTCGCTGGGAGACCTGGTCTGGCAGCGGATGCGCACGTCGGCTGACGATCTGCGGCTGGGCGAGCTGGTGGGCAAGGCCGGCGCTTTCCTGCTCTTCCTGCACCGTGAACCGGCGGCCTGGCGTGATCATGGTATGGGGTCTCTCGCCCGGATGGAAGCGGTCACCGCGGATCTGCCCGGATCGATCGACCTCCGCCTGGACGACCAGGCCCTCCTCCGGCTGCTCACCGAACTGGCCGCCGAGCGCGGGCCGCTGGACGCCTTCGAGTTCCTCTTCGAGCGTTACGTCGAGGCCCACTCCCGCCAACTCTCCGTCACCCGGGACGACGTGGCCGCGCTCATGATCCGGCTGGTGGCCCCGGACAAGGGGGCCGTCCTCGACCCGGCGTGCGGTGTCGGAACGCTCCTGCTGCACGCGGACACCCCGCTCGGCCAGGAGATCAGCGAGACGAGTGCGCTGCTCACCGCGGTCCGCGTGCTGCTGCGCGGAGCCCAGGCGCGCATCGTCGCCGGAGACTCGCTCCGCGAGGACGGCCTGGCCGGGGAACTCGCCGACGCCGTGGTCTGTGACCCGCCGTTCAACGAACGCGCCTGGGGGTACGAGGAACTGGCCGGCGACCCCCGTTGGGAGTACGGCCTGCCGCCGCGCGGGGAGCCGGAGCTCGCCTGGGTGCAGCACTGCCTGGCCCACGTGCGGCCGGGCGGCCTGGTGGCGATCCTGATGCCCACCGCCGCGGCCGGCCGGCGTCCGGGCAAGCGGATCCGGAGCAACCTGCTGCGGGCCGGGGCACTGCGGGCGGTGGTGACGCTGGCGCCCGGCGGCCCGGACCTGTGGGTGCTCCGCCGCCCGGACGGCGCGCGTCCGCCGTCCCGGCTCCTGGTGATCGACGCCGCCGAGGACCTGTCGGTCGTGGAGCCCGCCTGGCGGGCGTACGCCTCCGATCCCGAGGCGGAGCCGTCCGGCGAGAGCCGCACCGTGCGGATCATCGACCTGCTCGACGACGAGGTCGACCTGACCCCGGCGCGGCACCGTCCCCAGCAGGGCTCACTGGACTTCCTCCGCGAGTTCACCGACGCGCTGGCCAGGTTCAAGGAGACCTCGGCCACGCTGTCGGACGCCACCCCCGCCCTGGAGCTCCTCACCGAGCGGAACGACCTGCCGACCACCACGGTCGGTGAGCTGGCCAAGGCGGGGCTGATCACGATCCTTCAGGCGCCGGCCAGGATGTCCGCCGACGAGGGTCCGCTGCCGGTGCTGACCGCCGACGACACCGCGATGGGCTCCTCCCCGTCCGGCCGCACCGTCCTCGACCCCGCACTGGTCATGATCATGCCCGGTGACGTCGTGGCGAGCGCGCTGGGAACGGTCCGGCTGATCACTCAGAGCGGCGCGGCGCTCGGCCCGCACCTCACGCTCTACCGGGTCGACCCGCAACGGCTCGACTCCGGGTTCCTGGCCGGGTTCCTGCGTTCGGCCGACGCGACGCGGGTGCACCCCGGTTCCAGCCGCCTGGACGTCCGGCGGGCCCGGGTGCCGATGCTCCCGCTGTCCGACCAGCGCAGGTACGGCACGGCGTTCCGTGAGCTGTTCGAGCTGGAAGACCGGCTGCGTGACACGAGGGCTCTGGGGGAAACACTGATCCGGCTAGGCTTTGACGGACTGGTCGACGGCCATCTCCGGCCGTGCGACCAAGGGGTGTGACACCCGCACGTCCAGGGAGGGTCGATGGTCATCGGCGACCGGTATGTGCTCGACGACCTCCCCCTGGGCCAGGGGGCATGGGCGCCGTCTACGCCGGTCACGACAAGCATCTCGACCGCCGGGTGGCGGTCAAGTTCCTGAAGCTCCTCACCGGCCCCGACGAGGAGCAGAAGCGGCGCTTCCTGCGCGAGGCCCGCATCCTGGCGAAGCTGGAGCATCCCGGCGCCCCGGTCCTGTACGACTTCGGCACCTTCGACCAGCGGCTGTTCCAGGTGATGCAGTTCATCGAGGGCGTCACCGTGGCCGACGTGGTCAGCGAGCACGGGCCGCTGCCGGTGCCGTGGGCCGCGGCGATCGCCGCCCAGGCGTGCGCGGTGCTGGCGGCGGCGCACACCCTGTCGATCTACCACCGCGACCTGAAACCGACCAACCTCATGCTCTGCCCGGACGGGAGCGTCAAGGTGCTCGACTTCGGCCTCGCCGTGCTCCGCGAGGCCGACACCACCCAGTTCACCCGGGTCGGCCAGCTCCTCGGCACCCCCTCGTACATGGCGCCGGAGCAGATCCAGCGCGGCCTGTCCGGTCCGCGCAGCGACCTCTACGCCCTCGGTTGCGTGATCCACGAGATGCTGACGGGCCGCCAGCTGTTCAGCGGCCCCACCGAGTACGCCGTCTTCGAGCGCCAGGTCAAGGAACGCCCGCCCGAGGTGCCCGGGGTCCCGGCCGAGCTGAACCGCCTGATCGGCGACCTGCTGGAGAAGGACCCGGACAACCGTCCCGCCGCCGCCGAGGTCCTGTACGAGCGTCTGCAGCCCTTCGTGGTGGACCTGCCGGTGCTCCCGGGGTTCCTGCACCCGGCCTCGGTGCCGAGCCCGGGCCGCATGTACGCCCGCGTCTTCGGCCGCGTGCTGGCCTGATGCCGGTGGCATCGGCCCGGCACCCGTGACACCGGCCGTGTCCCCGGGCGGCACCCGCGACACCGGTGCCGCCCCCGGCCCGGCCGCCGGGCGGGCCGGTGCCGCGGGTCCCGGCCCGCCGGCGGAGGTGCTCGTGGAGAATGCGGGGTGTGGAAGACGGGCGATGGATCGAGGTGGCCGACCGCGTGCTGGTGCGGCGGTACGCCGAACTGGACCTGTCGGTGGGGCTGGTCCTGGGTGACGGCGGGTGCCTGGTCGTCGACACGCGCGGGGACGAACGGCAGGGGGCCGAGCTGGCGGAGCAGGTTCGCCGTGTCACCAGCGACCCCTGGACGGTGGTGATCACCCACTCGCATTTCGACCACAGCTTCGGCACCCGGGCGTTCCTGGAGTGTCCCGTCTGGGCACACGAGGACTGCCGCGCCGACCTCGCCGCCAACGGCGAGCGGATGAGGCAGGAGTGGATGCTGCACTACCGCCGCGAGGGACGCCCCGACATCGCGGCCGACATCGCCGCCACCGGGATCGCACCGCCCGGCCGTCTGGTGACGGACCGGGCGGAGCTGACCGTCGGCGGACGGCCCGTGACCCTGGCCCACCTCGGTCGCGGCCACTCCGCCAACGACCTGGTCGTCCACCTGCCCGACTCCGGCGTGCTCTTCGCCGGTGACCTGGTGGAGAACGGCGCCCCGCCGGCCTACGAGGACGCCTACCCGCTGGAGTGGCCCACGACGGTCACCGGCCTGCTGGGGTACCCGTGCGACGTCGTGGTGCCCGGCCACGGCGACCCGGTGGACCGCGCCTTCGTGACCGCCCAGCACGCCGAGATCACCGCGGTGGCCCATCTCTGCGCGGAGGTCGCCGCCAGGCGTACGACCCCGGACGAGGCCGTACGCCTGTCCCCCTACCCCGAGGAGACCACCAGGACCGCCCTCGGCCGTCCCGTCACCACCGGTTGACCCCGCCGGGACCCCTCACCCGGCAGGCCCCCGGCAGTTCTCCCGTCCGTGACCGGTCATGACGGCCCGGCCGTCAGATCTCCTTGCCGGGGTCCGCCGGATCGAGCTGGCGGGGCTGCGCCGCGGCCGCCGCATGCGGGCGGTGCAGGTCGAACGCGGGCCGCTCAGACCGGATGACCGGCAGCGAGGTGAAGTTGTGCCGCGGCGGCGGGCAGGAGGTCGCCCACTCCAGCGAGTTGCCGTATCCCCACGGGTCGTCCACCGTCACCCGGGGGGCGTGCCGGGCGGTGTGCCACATGTTGTAGAGGAACGGCAGCGTGGAGGCGCCGAGCAGGAACGCGCCAACCGAGGAGATCACGTTCAGCTCGGTGAACCCGTCTGCGGGGCTGTAGTCGGCGTACCGGCGCGGCATGCCCGCGGCTCCCAGCCAGTGCTGGACCAGGAACGTGGTGTGGAAGCCGATGAACAGCGTCCAGAAGTGGATCTTCCCCAGTCCCTCGTGCAGCATCTTGCCGGTCATCTTCGGCCACCAGAAGTAGAAGCCCGCGAACATCGCGAAGACGACGGTGCCGAAGACCACGTAGTGGAAGTGCGCGACGACGAAGTAGGAGTCGTGCACGTGGAAGTCGAGCGGCGGCGAGGCCAGGATGATCCCCGTCAGCCCGCCGAACAGGAAGGTCACCAGGAACCCCACGGCGAACAGCATCGGTGTCTTGAGCGCGATGTGGCCGCGCCACATGGTGCCGATCCAGTTGAAGAACTTCACCCCGGTGGGTATCGCGATGAGGAACGTCATGAACGAGAAGAACGGCAGCAGCACCTGGCCGGTCGGGAACATGTGGTGTGCCCACACGGTCATCGACAGGCCCGCGATGGCGATGGTCGCGCCGACCAGGCCGATGTAACCGAAGATCGGCTTGCGGCTGAAGACGGGGATCACCTCGGTGACGATGCCGAAGAACGGCAGCGCGATGACGTACACCTCGGGATGGCCGAAGAACCAGAACAGGTGCTGCCAGAGGATCGGCCCCCCGTTCGCCGGGTCGAAGACATGGGAGCCGAACCTGCGGTCGGACTCCAGCGCGAGCAGCGCGGCGGCGAGCACCGGGAAGGCCATCAGCACGAGCACACCGGTCAGCAGCACGTTCCAGGTGAAGATCGGCATGCGGAACATGGTCATGCCGGGAGCCCGCATGCAGATGATCGTGGTCATGAAGTTGACCGAGCCGAGGATCGTGCCGAGCCCCGACATGGTCAGGCCCAGCACCCACAGGTCACTGCCGAGTTGCGGGGAGAAGGCCGACCGCGACAGCGTCGGGTAGCCGGTCCAGCCGAAGTCGGCGGCACCCCCGTTGGTGAAGAACCCGAGCATGGCGATGGTGCCGCCGAACAGGAAGAGCCAGAAACTCACCATGTTGAGCCGGGGGAACGCCACGTCGGGCGCGCCGATCTGCAACGGCATGATCACGTTGGCGAACCCCGCGAACAGCGGGGTGGCGAAGAACAGCAGCATGACCGTGCCGTGCATGGTGAACATCTGGTTGTACTGCTCGGCGCTCACCACCTGCAGCCCCGGGGCGACGAGCTCCGCCCGGATGACCATGGCCATGATCCCGCCGAGCAGGAAGAACACGAAGGACGAGATCAGGTAGAGGTAGCCGATCACCTTGTGGTCGGTGCTGGAGAGCCAGCTGACGATGACCGCACCCTTCGACTGCCGGCGCGGCGCCAGCGGTGAGGTCATCGGCTCCGGACGCGACTGCTCGAAGGTCGTCATGACGCACCGCCGGCGGCCCGTGTCTTCCTCGCGGTCGTCGGGGTCCTCCCCGCGGCCCTTCCCGGAGCCTTCGCGGTCCTTCCCGGACTCCTCCCGGTCCCCGGAGTCTTCGCGGTCCTGCCCACGGGTCTTCCCGCGGTCTTCCCCGCCGGCCTTCCCACGGTCTTCCCCGCGGGAACGCGCGTTTCCGCCCCACGGGCCGCACCGCTCCGGTCCGGGGCACGGGAGACCGCCACGGGCCGTACCGGCCGGCTCACGGACGACCGCGGGTCACGATGTGAGTTCATGATCACCCCTGCCTGGGAGAAACGACCGTGGTGCTCTCGACACTGGAACCCACGGCACCCGGCCCCCGCCGGGCCCGTCGTGGTGGAAACCGCAAGCATTCAGCCCGTACCGGATTCCAACTCCGGCCATCCCCGCGACGACGGTTTTCAGTCATGCGATCGCTTCATTTCACCGACGCATTGATTCGGACGCATTGATTCGATGGTAAATCGTGGGTCCGCCGGGCCCTCCGGAGGGCCCCCGCCCCCTTCCGGCACCTGCCGAACGGCGCCGGCCAGTGCCCACCCCGCTCGCACCGTCAGCACGCATTCCCAGGTCAAAAGCGTCGGCGGCGAACCCCTTCGATCACCTCCGGCCCGCTCGGCCGCGATCTGGAAGCTCCACGACCGGTGCCCGGCGGGCCAGGACCGGCCCGGCCGCCGCGGACGCGCTCCGCCCCCTCCCCCGACGAATTCAATTATCTTTCCCTCGCCCTGGAAATCTTTTTACTTCGTCCCCGATCCGCCGCCCTCGGTGACCGGAAGAAAAACAATGGCACCGGTGAGGATCTCGCCGGGACGATGTCCCGCTCCCCCGGCGCCTCCTTTCCGGCGCGGACATGAACCCGCCTCCGGTGGGCAGACCCCAGGACCGGGTGGTCCCGCCCCGCGAACGAGGAGGAAACATGTCGCAGCCCGATGACGACAGGCCGCTCGCCGACCGGCGGGAAGCGCCGGAGGAGCACGCCGAACCGGACATCGCCGGGGAGTTCGCACCGTCCCCGACCGACCCGGCCAACCAGCCGGAGGACGACCCGGACAAGCGGGTCTACGGGCAGGACGAGGGCTACGAGAAGCCCACCGGCGCCTGACGCCGGGCCCGACGCCCGCAGGTCGCGCGCCGGGGACGAGCACCACGGCGGACGGGCCATGCGAACCCGGCGCCTGCGGGGTTCACCGTGAAACCGGGTGATCTCTCGTGCTTGGTCGATCGCATACCGGGCAGGCCGCTGGAAACGGACCACTGAAGGGAGTTTCGTCATGGCCCAGCGACAGCGAGTCGTCATCGTCGGAGGCGGGTTCGCGGGTTTCACCACGGCGCGCACCCTCTCCAAGATCGCCAAAGGCGCGGTGGAGATCGTCCTGATCAATCCGACCGACTACTTCCTGTACCTGCCGCTGCTGCCGGAGGTGGCCGCCGGGATCCTCGACCCGCGCAAGGTGGCGATTCCCCTGGTGGACAACTGTCCCGGTGTGCGGCACCTGCTCGCCACGGTGGACAAGGTCGACGTCGAGGCACGCCGGGTCGAGTGCACCGACGCCGAGGGCAACCACCGTGAGCTCGGTTACGACCGTCTCGTGATCGCGGTCGGCAGCGTCAACAAGCTGCTCCCCGTCCCCGGTGTGGTCGAGCACGCGCACGGTTTCCGCAGCCTCGCCGAGGCCCTCTACCTGCGCGACCACCTGATCCGCCAGATCGAGCTGGCCGACGCCTCCGACGACCCCGAGGAGCGCAGGGCCCGCTGCACCTTCGTGGTCGTGGGTGCCGGCTACACGGGAACCGAGGTCGCGGCACAGGGCCAGCTGCTCACGCTGAACGCCCGCAAGAAGCGGTCCGGCCTGCGCGACCAGCCGATCCGCTGGATCCTCGCCGACCTCGCGCCGCGCATCCTGCCCGAGCTCGACCAGCGCCTGTCGCGGACGGCGCACCGGACGCTGAGTGAACGGGGTGTGGAGATCCGCACCGGTACGAGCGTGGCCGAGGCGACCGCCGAGGGCGTCAAGCTCTCCGACGGCGAGTTCGTGGCGACCCGCTCGCTGATCTGGTGCGTGGGGGTCCGCCCCGACCCGCTGGTGGAGTCGCTCGGGTTGCCGACCGAGCGGGGGCGGCTGCTGGTCGACGAGTTCCTCCGGGTGCCCGGCCACCCGGAGATCTACGCCTGCGGCGACGCGGCGGCGGTGCCGGACCTCGCCCGGCCCGGCCAGTACACGGCCATGACCGCCCAGCACGCCGGCCGCCAGGGCAAGCGCGCCGCCCGCAACATCGCCGCCTCCTACGGTCACGGGCAGCTCCTGCCGTACAAGCACAGCGACCTGGGGTTCGTCGTCGACCTGGGCGGACTCGACGCCGCCGCGAACCCGCTGGGGGTGCCGCTGTCCGGGCTGCCGGCCAAGGTGGTCACCCGGGGTTACCACCTGCTGGCCGTCCCCGGCGGCCGGGCACGCATCGCCGGGAACTGGCTGCTCGACACCCTGCTGCCACGCCAGACCGTCCAGCTCGACCTGGTCCGCGGCTCGGCCGTCCCCCTCGACTCCGAGACTCTGGAACGCCCGCACGGCCTGAGCCGCTGAGGCACGGCGGGAGCGCGACGGAACCACGGCGGCACCGCCGCCGGACCACAGCGGAACCGCCACCGAACCACAGCGGAACCACAGCGGAACCGCCACCGAACCACAGCGGAACCATTGCCGGACCACGGCGGCACCGTCGCCGGACCATAAAGTGCCGCAAGATTCTTCGCCGCTCCGGCGACACCCGGCGGGCACGGGGTAGGGGGCCGACCATGGCAGAGATCGGTTACACGATGATGTGTGAGCAGACGCCCGCCAGGCAACTGGTCGAGGACGTCGCCACGGCCGAGCGGGTCGGCTTCGACTACGCGGTCATCTCCGACCACTACTTCCCGTGGCTGGAGGAGATGGGGCACTCACCGTACGCCTGGTCAGTGCTGGGAGCCGCCGCGCAGGCCACCCGGCGGCTCCCGCTGATGACGTACGTGACCTGTCCGATCATGCGCTACCACCCGGCGGTGGTGGCGCAGAAGGCGGCCACGATGGGCGCGCTGAGCGAGGGGCGTTTCACCCTCGGGCTGGGGGCGGGAGAGAACCTCAACGAGCATGTGGTGGGGCAGGGCTGGCCGTCGGCCGACACCCGTCACGCCATGTTCACCGAGGCCGTGCAGATCATCCGGGAGCTGTTCGAGGGCGACTACGTCACCTACCGGGGCGAGTACTTCGACGTCGACTCGGCCAAGCTGTACGACCGTCCCGAGCAGCCGATGAAGCTGGCGATCGCCGCCTCGGGCGGACGGTCGGGGAACATCGCCGCCGAGTACGGCGACGCGCTGGTGGCGACGGACCCGGACGCGGAACTGGTACGTGCGTTCGCGGACGAGGGCGGCGCGGGCAAGCCCGTCTACGGCCAGCTCCCCATCTGCTACGACCCCGATCCGGAGGCGGCCAGAGAACGAGCGCACCGGCTGTGGCGGTGGTCGGCCGCCGGCTGGAAGGTCATGGCCGAGCTTCCGGGTCCCGTCAACTTCGCGGCCTACGCCGAGACCGTACGCCCCGAGGACGTCGCGGCGAAGGTGCCGTGCGGCGCCGACGTGGACGCGGTGGTGGAGGCGGTGCGCGCCTACACCGACGCCGGCTTCACCCACGTCGCGCTGGTCCAGATCGGGCACGAACACCAGGGCATGTTCTTCGACTGGTCGGAGAAGGAGCTCCTACCCGCCCTGCGCCGCCTCTAGCCGACGCACCGCCGCGCCGGAGCCCCGCCCGCACCGCCGCGCCGGAGCCCCGCCGAGGGCCCGGGACGGTGCCCTGAGGCCTGAAGCGGTGCGGAAGGCCCGCAGACGGGGACCCCGAGGCGGTACGGAGAAGGTACGGGGTTCGCCAAGGTGTGAACCCCGTCACCGGGGTAGCGGAGGTCCAGTGCCTACTACCCGTGGGAGGCGTCATGGACACACCGCGTACGCACACCGGCCGATCGCCGCTGCAACTCGCGGCCCTGGTCGTGGGGATCGTATTCCTCCTCGTGGGGATCCTGGGGTTCATCCCGGGGGTCACCACCAACACCGACGAGTTGGAGATGGCCGGGCACGGCTCCGACGCCATGCTGCTTGGGATCTTCGAGGTCTCGATCCTGCACAACATCGTTCACCTGCTGTTCGGCATCGCTGGCGTCGTGCTCTCCCGCACCTGGTCCGGTGCCCGCAACTACCTGATCGGCGGCGGCGTGATCTACCTGCTGCTGTTCCTCTACGGCCTGCTGATCAGCCATGACAGCCCGGCCAACTTCATTCCGGTCAACTCCGCCGACAACTGGCTCCACCTGGTGCTCGGCCTGGGCATGGTCGCCCTGGGCGCCCTGCTCGGCCGTGCCCGAACCCGGACCCGGCTGTAGGCGGAACGGAGCCCGTCCGGGGCGGCTCACGTCCGGACGGGCTTCGGCTCCCCCGTTCTCACGGCCTTCCGGCCACTCACGACCTACCACCCGATCACGACCGCCGCTCGATCACGACCTTCTACCGGTTCACGACTCGCCTCAGATTCGCGGTCGTCGGCCCGCCACGACCTTTCGCCGGTTCACGGCCTTCCGATCACGGCCTTCCGCCGACCGCGACACCACCGCCGCGACGGGCGGGCGCCCCGGCGGCGCCGGATGAGAGCGGCACCCCGGCTACGGGCAACGGCCACACCCTGACGGCCTCGCCCGCCGGCCTCGGCACGGTGAGCACGCTCCCGGACGGCCGCCGCTCCCCGTACAGCGGGCGGGCCACCCGGTCGAGGTCCGCCGCCGCGAACACGTCGGCGAAGAACAACAGGGGCGGCTCGGCCTCGGCCCCGGCGGAGTGGACCCGCACGCTGTGCGCGTCCACCCGCGGCTCCGCCCCGGCGGGCAGGTGCTCCCGCAGGACGTCACGCAGCCCCTCCCAGGACTCCGGGGCGGGGACGCGGTGTTCGCGGACGCGCTCGAAGAACGGGACCAGCCCGGCCCCGTCCCCTCCGAGCTCTGCCTCGACCCAGGCGGCGGCGTCGCTCAGGACGTCGTCCACGACGGCGCTCCACCCCCGGCGGAACCAGCCGAGCACGGTCGCGTCGGGCAGGCGGAGGGCCCGCTCCCCGAGCGGGCCCTGGTGATGCGTACGGCAGCCGAAGTAGATCACCGCTGCAGCGTGCCAGACGCCACCGACAAAATCGGCCGCCCCCGCGACGGGCCCGCCGCGGGCGGCCGCATCCGCGAGGCGCCCGGAGAGCCTCAGGATGCTTTGGCCTTGGCCGGCGGGTCGGCGCTGTAGGCGACCTTCGGCGGCTTGCCGTTGAACAGCTCGCTGACCGTCACGAAGTGGTAGCCGCGCTCGGAGAGGGTCTTCAGCACCCGCGGGATCGCCTCGACCGAGGTCGGGTGGATGTCGTGGAAGAGGATGATCCCGCCGGGTTTCACCGAGTTGACGGCGACGCGCGCCACCCTGCTGCTGTTGCGGTACCTCCAGTCCTCGGTGTCCACGCTCCACATGATCATGGGCTGCTTGGTCGCCTTGCGGACGGTGGAGTTGATGGCGCCGTACGGCGGCCGGACGATCTTCGGTGTGACACCCGCCGCGGCCTGGATGGCCCGCTCGGTGCGGCGCAGGTCGTCCTCGATCTGCGCCGCCGTGAGCTTCGTCAGATCGCGGTGGGACCAGCTGTGGCCGCCGATCTCGTGCCCCGCCTGGGCCGTCCGCCGCACCACCGCGCCGCTCATGGCGGTGTTCTGTCCCACGACGAAGAACGTGGCGCGGGCTCGGTACTTCGCCAGGTAGCCCAGGAGCTTGTCGGTGTGCGGGCCGGGGCCGTCGTCGAAGGTGAGCGCCACGCACTTGACCTTGCGGCAGTCGACCGGCTTGGGGGTGGGTTTCGCGGAGGCGTCGGACGGCGCGGTCCCGGACGACGTCGAGGTGGCGGTCACGACGACGGGCTTCTTCCCCGATTCCAGCGCCCGGCGCTGCGCGCGGCGGCCGAACTCCGACAGCAACGGCTCCGCTGTCGCGCGGGGCAGCACGACCTGGACCTGCCCGGTGCTCTTGGCCCCCACGACACCCTCGTCGAACGTCACGACCAGGTCACCGGTGCCGCTGAACGCGAGGTCGTCGAAGGTGGCGGCCTCCGGGTTCGCGGCCACGCGGTCCAGCGCCTGCGTGTCGACGCTCTTGCGGTCGGCGAGAGCGTCCTTCACCGCCGTCCCCAGCTGGCTCCGCATGCCCTGGTCGACGAGGGAGAGCGCCGGTACGACCTGCTTGGCCGTGCCGTCGTACCAGACCGAGGTGGTTGACTTCCCGCCGGTCATGTTGCCGAGGTAGAGGGTGACGAACCGCACCCCGGTCACGTCGTCCGCGACGGCGAGGAAGCTGAAGTCGACGTTCAGTTCCGGCGCCTTGTGCTTGTTATCGTCGCAGCCCGTCTTCCGGGCCTCCTCCAGGAAACGGGTGCGCTCGTTCTCCACCGTGCGGCCGAGTTCCGTGGTGAACGTCTCCGCGTCCTGCACCGACGGGTAGGCGGTCGACCAGGTGCAGGCACGCTCGTTGCCGCTGTCGCGCATGGCCGTCAGCTTGTCGATCCAGGTCGGCGACACCGTCGCGATCGGCTCGGGCCGTCCTCCGATCTCCTGCACATCGGAGGACACCGTCTCCCCACCGGCCTTGCCCGAGGGCTTCGCCGGGTCGGCGTCACACGCCGCGGTCAGCATCCCGACCATGGCGAGCGCGCCGACCGTCGCCCGCCTCACCGAGAGAGAAGCCGATCGTGGCGTCACCGTGCCACGCGTCGAACCACGTTCCGTCTCCAGTCGGCTTCTGCTCATCGATTCCCTTAGATCGCGCCGCACCCTGTGCGTCTCGGCTTCGCGGAGCAGCTACCCGGCGTCGTGATGACGGTCGAGCTGTTCCGGTCGGTTCGACGACCTTTAAGGGGTTATGGTTCACAATTTTCCTGAGTCACCTGGTGTTACTTTCTGTGGTTCAAGCAGGAAAGGTGCGAAGCGGGCATCATCGGCCGCCCCGCGGTGGCAGGGCCCGTCAGGACGCGTCAGAAACCCGTGCGGCCGGCGGCCCTCCCGGACCGCCGCGCCGCCTCTCCCACGCCCGCCGACCAGCGGGCGACCAACAGGAAAACCACGGAGACGGCCCGCCCCCGGGAGCAGACGAGACACGGAAGCGACCCCGGGGCACGCAAACGGCCGCGATCGGGGGAATCACCGGCCGGGACCACCGGTCGTGGCCGATGATCACAGCATGATCTTCTGTATCCGGAAGACGGGGACCCCTCCCCGCACCCCCGTATCGAGAAGGACGCGATGAGCCAGCCCCCCAGCACCCGGTTCACCGGGAACCCCCATGTCGTCCGGTTGTCGGCGAGCCTGCTCGACCGCCGCGACGGCGACTGCGGAGACTTCGCGGCGGCCAGGGCCCGCCCGCAACTGTGGCCGCCGGTGTACGAGAAGCGCAGGTACGCGCCGTGGGAGACCTTCCCGCTCGGTCTGGTCATGGACGTGCTGAACGCGGTCGAGTTCGAGGCCGTACCGGTCGGTGACGCCCTGGCGCGAACCCTGCGCGACGCCCGCAACACCGTGCACCCCGGGGTCGCCGCCTGGGTGCGGCACGCCTGTCACACCTATCTGGAGACGGCGGAGAGCCTGGCCGCCGCCCTCGCCGCCGAAGGGGTCGAGCTCCTGCCGGAACGCAACCCCCGGATCGTCCAGGGCGGCCGGTCCCCCGCGGAGATGCGCTCCCTCACCGTGTGGGGCCGGTGGTACGGCTCGCCGGACGGCGCGGTGGTGGAGTTCCGCAGGATGCGCATGAGCCGTCCGCTGGGCACCGCGGACGTCCCCTCCACGCAGGCGATGGCGTACGTGGCCGCGGCGGGTAAGCAGGTGGCGGACCCGGCGGAGCTGTACACCGTCGTCCCCGTCCCGGTGCGGCCCGTCCCCGTGCCGCAGCGGGTGCGGGTGGTGGAGGTCGGGTTGACCACCGCCGCGGACCGGGTCCTTCTCGACACCGCGGACCTGGAGGAGATCCACCACGCGTACGCCTCCGAGGTCAGGCCCGCGGCGGCCCGGCTGCTGGCCGGTGGCGACCCGGTTCCCGGGCACGACTGCGCCGACTGCAAGGCACGCCTCTCCTGCGGCGCCGTCACGCACGCCCCGGGCCTGCTCGGACTCGACGACCGGGGCACGCACCGGCGAACGTGGTCGATCACGACGTCCCGCTACTACCAGGTCTGCCCGGCCCAGGCTCACCTGCGGGAGCTTCGGCTGCCCGGCGACTGGGAGACGAGCACGGCGGTCGAGCGCGGCCGGAACGCGCATTCGTGGCTTGAGGTCGCGCACGCCCGAGGGAGACCCTGCGCCGCGGCGGACCTTCCGGAGGCGGACGCCGACGACCTCGGTGTCGCCGACGGGCTGATGGAGCGGGAGGAGTACCGCCGGGCCCGGCCGTACCTGCTCCGGCACCTGACGGTGTGCCCGCTGCGCGGGCCGGGCGAGATCTCCGAGATCAGGCCCGAACCGAAGCTCGCCGTGTACGACGCCCAAGCCGACGTGATGGTGCTCGCCAACCCCGACCTCCTCCGCCGGGTGGACGGGCGCCTCGTCTACCGCGAGCAGAAGACGTCGGCGGTGCCGCGCGGCATCGTCGCGGAGAACGCGCTGGAACTGGTTCCCCAGCTCGCCCTGGCGGTCTGCCTGATCGCCGAAGGCGTCTTCGGGGACACCACCGGGCTGGTGGAGCTGGAGCAGCTCACCCCGGCCTCCGCCGAGGTGCTCACGTTCGACGCCGCCGATCCCGCGGTGGTGTCGGCGGCCCGGCGGGTCGTCCTCGACCGGGTCCGGCCCTGGCATCGTGACGTCGCCTTCCGCGCCACCCCGGGCCCCTGGTGCCGGTTCTGTCCGATGTCGCGCTGGTGCCCGGACCGCGTGGACCACCCGGACGGCCCGGACGCCTCCGGCTCCACCGCGCACGCCGCATACTCCCCGGACGGCCTCGCGTTCGACCCCCTCACCGGTGAGCTTCTGGCCAGCCCCGACCGGCCGGACAGCCGCGTCGAGGCACTCGCCGCCGTCCTCGCCGAACCCGGGGCCGACGACGAACCGCCGTTCTGAGCGGAGACCGCCGTTCTGAGCGGAGACCGCCGTTCTGAGCGGAGCCGGGCCGTCCGGACACGTTCCCGCTCCGGCCCGTCCACGGTCGTCCGGTGGCGTCCAAGACCGTCTGCGTTAGTCCAGGATCGTCCAATATAGCCCGATATCGTTATGGATCGCCCGAAACAGTGAAGGGTCGTCAGGATCGCCCGATACCGTCAGCGTTCGTCCGAGGTCATCGGAGACCGTACACGCCGACCCGGACGCCACCGGCCCCGGGCCGTTCCCGGCCAGGAACGGCGCCATACGGGGTGAAGCGTCCTTTCTCCCCCGAGCGCGAGCCCCGATCGGGCAAGATGACATGGTGACCGACCTCCCTCAGGCGATCCACCGGGGCCTCCAGCCCTTCGCTCACCTGAGTGCGCCGAACGCGTCCCTCTACCGCCGGGTGCTGCGCGTGTTCGCCCGCGCAAAGGAACGCTTCGTCGTGCACCTGCGGCCCGAGGACGTCGCGGCCGAGCTGAACCGGGAGAGCGACGACCAGCTCACCCAGGCGCTGGAGAAGCTCGTCGAGTGGGGGAACCTGCGGGCCGACGCTGACACCGGCCGGGTCACCTCCGTCGAAGACTTCCACCGCAAGCGGTTCCTGTTCCAGCTGACCGCCGCCGGGCAGGCCGCCGAGCAGGCCATCGCCCTCTACGAGGAGGCGATCGGCCGGCGTGGCGTGCTGCAGTCGGTGGCGCTGAGCGACATCGCCGACCAGCTCCAGTCGCTGGTCGTGTTCGCGGGGCACGCCGATCCCGATCCCGCCAAGGTTCATCTCCTGTTGCTCTCCCTGGCCGAGCGGTTCTCCTCATTGGCCGACAACGCCCAGGCGTTCATGGCCTCGTTGCGCCGCGCGATCGACTTCTCCGACGGGGACGTGGAGGGGTTCGTCGCCTACAAGGAGCGGTTGATCGACTACATCAACCGCTTCATCGCCGACCTGGCCAACTCCGGAGCCCGGATCGCGACGCTCCTGACCGAGCTGGAGGCCCGTGACCACCGCGCGCTGCTGCGGCTGGCCGCCCGCCGCGAGGCCGCCGACGCCGTCCCGGAGGGAGCCGACGAGGCTGAGGCGTACGGCAGGGCCGAGGCGGCGGCCTACGCGTCCTGGGAGAACCGCTGGCAGGGTCTCAAGGACTGGTTCGTCTCCCGCGACGCGGGCCGCCCGTCGCAGGCCCGGCTCCTGCGACAGTCCGCGGTGACGGCCATCAAACAGCTCGTCGACGCCGTCGGCCTGCTCAACGAACGGCGTTCCGGCCGGTCCGACCGCTCGGCCGACTTCCGCACCCTGGCCCGGTGGTTCGCCGAGGCGCCGGACGAGGCGGCGATGCACCGGCTCTGGCGGGCGGCCTTCGGCCTGTCGTCCGCGCGGCATCTCACCGTCACCGCCGAGACCGTGTCCGCCTGGAAGGACGGTGACCTGCCCCCCGGCACGCCGTGGCGCGACGCCCCGCCGGTCCGGATCTCGCCCCAGCTACGCAGGACCGGCTCCTACGAACGCCGGGGCAGGCCGAACAAGATCCAGGACCGATCGCAGGCCCGCAGGCTCCTGTTGGAGCAGGCCGACCGGGAGGCCGCCGAGACGGCCGCCGCGCGGGCCCGGCTGCGCACCGGCGGCCCGACGCTCCTGTCCGAGCTGGACGTCCTCGACCCCCGTGCGTTCCGGCTCTTCCTCACCCTGCTCGGCGACGCCCTGGCCGCCCGCCATCCCGGGGAGTCCGAGGTGAAGGCGGTAACCGGCGACGGTTCGATGGAGGTGCGGCTGTCGCTCGTCCCGGACGGGGGCCAGGTCGAGATCCACACCGCCGACGGCGTCCTCACCGGCCCCGAACACCTCATCGAGATCACCGACCTGACGGGAGCGTGATGATCCCCGCCGAGGAGCTCGCCCAGCGACGGACCGCACTCCGCTCCCTGCTGGCCAGACCGCTGCTCACCGCCGCGCACGACCCGGACAGGCTCGTGCTCGTCCGCCGTCACCTGGCCGAGCTTCGCGCCTGGCTCACCAGGGAGACCGGCTGGCGGCTGACGGCCGACGCGGAGACCGCCAGGCTGTTCAAGACCGTCCCCGCGGGCGACGACGCCACCCACCCGGCCCGCGGCCGGTCCGGGGAACGGTTCGGCCGCCGCCGTTACGTCGTCCTCTGCCTGGCCCTGGCCGTCCTCGAACGGGCGGACGCGCAGACCACGCTCGGCCGGCTCGCCGAGGAGGTGCTGAACTCCGCCGCCGAACCGGAGCTCGGGTTCGCGTTCACCCTGGACAGCCGGGCGGAACGGGCCGACCTGGTGGCCGTGGTACGCACGCTGCTCGACTGGGGCGTGCTGCGCAGGGTCGCCGGGGACGAGGACGCCTATCTGTCGGCCGCCGGAGACGTCCTCTACGACGTCCGCAGACCCGTCCTCGCCACCCTGCTCACCCCGGCGCGCGGGCCGTCCACCATCGGCGCCGCCTCCTTCGAGGAGCGGCTGGCCGAGCTCACCGCGGAACCCGTCGCCGACACCGACGACCTGCGCAACCAGGCGATGCGGCGGCGGCTCACCCGCAGGCTGCTGGAGGACCCGGTCGTCTACTACGACGACCTCGACGCCGCCGAACGCGCCTACCTCGTCTCCCAGCGCCACGCCATCACCCGCAGGATCGAGGAGGCCACGGGCCTGCTCGCCGAGAGCCGCGCCGAGGGGATCGCGATGGTCGACCCCGACGACGAGCTGACCGACGTGCGCATGCCCGAACAGCGCACCGACGGGCACGTCACGCTGCTGGTGGCCGAGCACCTGTCCGGCCGGGACGGGGCGACCATGGAGGAGCTGCGCGCCTTCGTACGGCAGGCCGCCGCCGCGCATGTCTCCTTCTGGCGCAAAGGGGTCACCGAGCCGGGCGCCGAAGACGGCCTGCTGGCCGTGGCCCTGGAGAAGCTGACCGCCCTCCGCCTGGTCGAGGTCCGCGGCGACCGCGTGCGCGGCCTGCCCGCCATCGCCCGGTACGCACTCGGCACACCCGTCATCCGAGGACAGTGATGCTCCCGACTCCCACCTCCGAGCGCTGGAAGCCCTTACGGGCCGGGCTCGTCGACATGTTCTACTACGACGTCGAGGAGTTCCACTTCCACGACGGGAGGCTGCTGCTCCGCGGCAACAACGGCACCGGCAAGTCCAAGGTGCTGGCCCTGACGTTGCCGTTCCTGCTCGACGGGGAGCTCGCCCCGCACCGCGTCGAGCCCGACGGCGACCGTCAGAAACGAATGGAGTGGAACCTGTTGCTGGGCGGCAGGCATCCGCACCCCGAGCGGCTCGGTTACACCTGGATGGAGTTCGGCCGCCGTACCGCAGACGGCGGCACGGAGTTCCGGACCCTCGGCTGCGGCCTCAAGGCGGTCAAGGACCGGGGCATCGTCAGGCACTGGTTCTTCGTCACCGGCCAGCGGATCGGCGCCGGGCTGGACCTGCTGTCGCCCGCCGGGGTCGCGCTCACCCGCGAGAAGCTGCGGGAGGCCGTCGACGGGCACGGCCTGGTCTACGACCGGGCCGCCGACTACCGCCGGGCTGTGGACGAGGCACTGTTCGGCCTGGGAGAGCACCGCTACGAGGCCCTGGTCAACCTGCTCATCCAGCTCCGCCAGCCGCAGCTGTCGAAGAGACCCGACGAGCGGATGCTCTCCCGGGCCCTCACCGAGGCGCTGCCGCCGCTGAGCCCCGCCCTGATCACCACCGTGGCCGAGGCGTTCCGCGGGCTCGACGAGGAACGCGACGCCCTGCGGGCCCTGGAGGAGACCCGCAAGGCGGCGACCGACTTCCTCGGCCACTACCGCAGGTACGCCGGAATCGCCGCCCGGCGCAAGGCCGCGGCCCCCCGCCTGACCCAGAGTCGCTACGAGCACCTGGGCCGGGATCTCGCCGACGCCGAGAAACGCCATGCCGGGGCCCAGATCGAGCTGGAGAAGACACAGGAGCTGCTCACCGGGCTGGTCGCGGCCCGGAGCCGGTTGCAGGCCCGCAGGGAGGCGCTCCAGCAGAGCCCCGAGATGCGCGACGCCGAGCGGCTGAAGCAGGCCGGTGAGGAGGCCGAGCGGCAGGCCCGGCACGCCCACGCCAAGGAGAAGGACCGGGACGGCCTGGCCGCGGAGGCACGCCGGCTCCAGATCCGGGCGGATACCGCCCGGGTCAGGGCCGACCAGGCCGCGCGTGATCTGGACGAGGTGTGGGATCGGGCTGTCGCCGCGGCCCGCCGGGCCGGGTTCGAGCACGCCCACCTGGAGGTCACCGGCCGGTGGGAGACCGATCCCGCCGGAGCGCGCCGGGACACCGAGGCCCTGGCCGGCAGGCGGTCCCAGGCGGCGGACGAGCTCGACCGGCTGCTCGCCGCCGCGGACCGGGCCCAGGCCCGGTTCGAGGCCGCCCGGGCCGAGGTGGACCGCCTCACCGGTGAGACCCAGGCCGCCGCCGTGCGGATCGACGCGGCCGGGGAGGCCGTCCGGGAACAGGCGCACCACCTGACCGGCGCCTACCTCTCCTACCTCACCGGCGCGGCGGAGCTGCGGATTCCCGACCCGGACGGAGTCCTCGCCGCCTTGGAGACCTGGGCCGACACCGCCGAAGGGCAGAACCCGGCGGCTTCGGCCGTCGACGACGCGGCCCGGGCGGCCACCGCCGAGCTCGGCCGCGAGGAGGCCGTGCGGGACGCCGAGCTGCGTGACCGGCGGCGGGCGGCCGCGACCCTCAGGGAGGAGGCGGCACGGCTCGAAGCGGGCGGCCACGACGCCCCACCCGTTCCGCACACCCGTCCGCCCGGAGTACGGGACGGCCGTCCCGGCGCGCCGCTGTGGAAGGTGATCGACTTCGCCGGCTCCGTACCCGCCGATCACCGGGCCGGGCTTGAGGCGGCGTTGGAGGCCGCCGGGATCCTGGACGCCTGGGTGACCTCCGACGGGACGCTCCTCGCGGCGGACGACACGGTCATCCTGGCCGGCCCGCCCGTCACCGGGCTCTCCTGCTCCGCCGTGCTGCGGCCGGCCGTCGACCGGGCGGATCCGTCGGCGGCCGCGCTGCCCGACTCCGCCGTCCAGGCCGTGCTCTCCGCGATCGGCCTCGGTCCCGGCGCGCCGACCTGGGTCGCGGTGGACGGGCGTTGGGCCAACGGCGTGCTCGGCGGTGCCTGGCACAAGGAAAGCGCCGTTCACATCGGGGAGGGGGCCCGGGAGGCCGCCAGACGGAACCGGCTGGCGGCGCTCCGCGAAGAGCTGGCCCGGGTGGAGGAGCGGCTGGCTGAGCTGGACCGTGAACTGGAGGCGCTCGCCGTACGGCAGCGCAGGCTCGCGGCCGAGCACCGCGCGTTGCCGTCCGACACGCCGTTGCGCGAGGCGCATGTCAGGCTGGCCGCCGAGCACGGCCGCCGGCGTGAACTGGACGACGCGTGCGCCGACGCCGTCCGTGCCCTGGCCGACCGGCGCGGTGACGTCGAACGGGCCCGGGAACAAGCCGTGGAGTTCGCCGGAGACGTCGGCCTGCCACCAGACCGGGCGGGTCTCGCGGAGGTCAGGGGCGGCGTGGCGGACTACCGGTTGACGCTGGCCGGGCTCTGGCCCGCCGGGGAGGCGCTGCTCACCACCCGGCAGACGGCTCAGGAGACCGCACAGGACCTGTCCCGGGCCCGGGAACGGCACATCGAGGCCGCCGAGGAGGCGGCGGCGGCGCGGGAGAACGCGGAGGCGGCGGCGGAGACCTACCGGGCACTGACGGAGACCGCCGGAGCCGCCGTCGAGGAGCTCCACCGCCGCCTCGACGAGGTGCGGCGGGCCTTGGCGGAACGGGACGCCGCAGAACACGCCGCCCGCGACCGGGAGCGCGTCGCCCTGGACGAACGCGGCAAGGCGGAGGGAGCACGCAACACCCTCCGCCGCGAGATCGGGGAAGCCGAGCGGCTCCGCGACGCCGCCGTCGCCGAGTTCCGCGCCTTCGCCGCCACCGGGCTGCTCGGCATCGCCCTGCCCCACCTGGAGGTCCCCGACCTCACCACCGAGTGGGCGGCCACCCCGGCCGTGCTGCTGGCCCGCGCCGTCAACGCCGAGCTGGCGGAGCTGGACGACGGTGAGGGCCCCTGGGAACGGGCCCAGAAACGGGTCACCGAGGAGCACAAGCTGCTGTCGGACGCCATGGCCAGGCACGGCCACTCGGTCGGGCTGGTCCTGCGTGACGGCGTCATGGTGGTGGACGTGCTGTTCCAGGGCCACAACCGTGACATCCCCGGCCTGGCGGAGGCCCTCGCCGAGGAGACCGGGCACCGGGCACGGCTGCTGTCGGCCAGGGAACGGGAGATCCTGGAGAACCACCTGCTCAACGAGGTGGCGGGCACCCTGCACGAGTTGATCGCCGCCGCCGAGGAGGAGGTGCGCGGCATGAACGCCGAGCTGGAGTCCCGTCCGACCTCCACCGGCATGCGGTTGCGCCTGGTGTGGAAGCCGGCCAGGAACGCACCCGACGGACTGAACCGGGTACGGGAGAAGCTACGCCAGACCGTGGACGCCTGGTCGACCGCCGACCGCGCGGCCGTGGGCGCCTTCCTGGCGGAGCAGATCGCCAGGGAACACGCCGGTGATTCCGCCGCAGGCTGGACCGAGCAGCTGACCCGGGCACTCGACTACCGCACCTGGCACGAGTTCGCGATCCAGCGCCTCCAGGAGGGCCAGTGGCGATCGGCCACCGGCCCGGCCTCCGGCGGCGAACGCGTGCTGGCCGCGTCAGTGCCGCTCTTCGCCGCCGCCTCGGCCCACTACAAGTCCGCCGGCAACCCGTACGCGCCTCGCCTCGTCGCACTCGACGAGGCGTTCGCGGGAGTCGACGACGACTCGCGGGCCAAGTGCCTGGGCCTGCTCGCGACGTTCGACATGGATGTCGTGATGACCAGCGAACGGGAGTGGGGCTGCTACCCGCAGGTGCCGGGGCTGGCGATCTGCCAGCTGTCCAGGCGCGACGGCATCGACGCGGTGCTGGTCACCCCGTGGCGGTGGGACGGGAACAAGCGCCGCAGGGCCGAGCGGCCCGACCCGCGCCCGACGCCGCCCGCCGAACGGGACTCCGCGGCAGCCGCACCCGGGCCGGAGCAGGACCGGCTGTTCACGTGAGCGAGCGGCTGACACGCCTGCTGGGCGTGTTCACATGAGCGAGCGGCTGGCACGCCTGCTGGGCGGGCCGGAGACGGCGTGGCTCGTCGACCGAGTACGCCACCGTCTCGAACGGGGCAGACCGCTGGGCGGCTCGGTCACCCTGGGCACCGCCACGCCGGAACAGCGCCGCGCGATCGAGCGGCTGCTGGGACGCAGAGCAGGCACGGGCGCCTCACTGTCGGTCTCCCTCGACGAGGTGGACCGGATGCTGCGCTCCAGCGGCGCCTGCCCCGAGGGCCTGGCCACCGCGGTGGTACTGCTCCAGGGGCCGGTCCGTGACCTCGGACGGGAGAACACCGAGCGGGAGACGGCCTGGCGGGAGGCTTACACGGAGCTGGACGCGGTCGTCACCGGCCGGACGGAGCTGTCCGGCTGGCGGGAGTGGCTGGAGTCGACCGGCCTGGTCAGGCGGATCGCCGGCGACCCGCGCGAAGCCCGGCTCCTGCTCGGCACGGTGGCCGCACTGCTACTCCGGCTGCCGCATCCCGGCATCCCGATCGGCCGGCTGTCCGCCGAGTCCTGCGGGGACGCGCACGCCCTGGACGAGGGGAAACCCCTGGCCGCACTGGCCCTGTCGGCGGCCCGCGCCTTGAGCGGGCTGCCGTACGCCGGAGACGGCACCGCCGACGCCCGGCGAAGCGCGTGGGCCGCCGTCGGGGTCCATCTCGACGACCTCTCCTCGTCCGTCCTGTGCCTCGGCCTGCCCGGAGACGATGACACCGCCACCGGACGCGTCCTCGCCGCGCTCCGGACGGCGGGTGAGCCCTGCGTGCTCACCCTGCGCCAGCTCAGGCGCCATGACACCCCCGTCGCCGCGGGACTGGTCAGGATCTGCGAGAACCCCGTCGTGGTCGCCGCCGCCGCCGACGAGTTCGGACCGCACTGCCCTCCCCTGGTCTGCACGAGCGGCAGACCGTCGGCGGCCGTCTGGCGGCTGCTCGACCTGCTGTCCGCCGGAGGCTGCGAGTTCGCATACCACGGCGACTTCGACTGGGGTGGGGTCGCCATCGCGAGCGCCGTCCGGGAACGGATCAACTGGCGGCCCTGGCGCTACGACGCCGCCTCCTACGAGACGGCGGTCTCCACGACCAGAGCGGTGACCTCCGCGACCGGAGCGGCGGCCTCGTTTGCCGGAACGGTGACCTCCGCGGCGGCGCTGTCCGGCCGTCCGCGTGAGACACCGTGGGACCCTCCGCTGGCGGCGGCGATGGCACGGCACGCCGTACGGGTCGAGGAGGAACTGGTCCTCGGCGACCTCCTCGCCGACCTGGCCGCGGAGCTGGGGAGTACCGGGAGTCGGTGACCGCCTTCAGGGTTCGACGCCGGGCGGGAGTCCATGACCGCCTTTGGGATTCGGTGACCGCCTTCAGGGTTCGACTCCGAACAGCGGGAGTCGGTGACCGCCTTCAGGGCCCCCGGACGGGCCCGGCGCAACCGAGACGCCTCATGGAACCGGGTCACCACCACTGGGAACAATCGCCGCATAGAGGCCGTGCTGACCCCGTGAGATCTGGTCCACAACTGGTCCACGGCCAGCGAGCGCCAATGAGAACGGGCGGGACTCCGTGAGACTGGAGACCCGCCCGTTTCTACGCCATTCACCCTGGTCAACGGGTAGATCCGCTGACCAGGAGTTGGTGCCCCCTGCAAGATTCGAACTTGCGCTCCCGGCTCCGGAGGCCGGTGCTCTATCCCCTGAGCTAAGGGGGCCAACGCTTGAATAGATTACCAGCATCCTGAGGTGAACCGACACTCGAAACGAGAAGCGGGCGATCTTTCGGGGGCGTGACCGGCCACGGGGTCGGTGGGAGAGGTCAGCGGGAGAGTGGGCGTACGGCGCCCCGGTAGCGGGAGCGGTAGTACGGCGAGCGGGCGAAGTCAGTGGTTTTGACGACGTCGCCGGACTTGGGAGCGTGGACCATGACCCCGTTCCCGACGTAGACGCCGACGTGAGTGGGATCGCCGGTGCCTCCGCCGAAGAAGACGAGGTCTCCGGGGCGGAGCCGGGAGAAGGGCACGCGGCGGCCCCGCTTGAACTGGCTGCCGGTGTAGTGCGGCAGGCGGGCCCCGGCCTTGGCCCAGGCGTGCAGGGCGAGACCGGAGCAGTCGAAGCCGCCGCCCGTCGGGCCCTCGCTCGAACCGCCGCCCCAGACATACGGCCTGCCGACCTGGCGGAGGGCGGCGGTCGCCGCGATCCGGCCCCGCGCGAGAGCGACCCGCGCGCGTCGCCCCTGACCCGGTGAGACTGCGGCGCCCCGCGACGGCGGAGCCGTGAAGCGCGACGTGGTCGCCCGCCCGGCCACGGGGCGTTGAGCCCCCTTGCCGGAGACCTGCCGGCCGGGGATCCGCCCATCGGGGACCCGTCTGCCGGAGGACCGCCGCTCCGAGGCCGAGGGGGATGGCGGGGCTGAGGAGGATGGTGAGACCGGCGGGACCGGTTTCCCGGGTTTCCGTCTCGCGCCGTTGACCGGCCCGCCGGTGACCGGCCGGGTGGGAGATGCCGGAAGGACGCTCTCCGGTTGATGGCTCGCACCGGGCCACCCGTCGCCCGGCATCCCGAGGGCATCACCCGGCATCCCTGAAGTCACCGGCCGGGTGGGAGAGGCCGGATCAGGAGACGCCGCGCAGACGGCGGCCAGGACGGTGTGGATCCATCCGGGCGGCCGGCCCGTGAGATCCCACTCGGACGACCTGGGCGGGATGCCCCGCTCCGCCGACTGGAACGGCGGGTGAACCGGCAGGACCGGCAACCCCGCGGCGAGGAGCAGCCGGGCCCAGGCATGACAGGCCTCCGGGGCGAGGCGGGACTCGGAGGTGGGCGAACCTCCCGCGAGCGTCGCCCAGAGGGCGGTGACGGCGAGGAACGTGGTGATCATAAATGCCCTCCCAGGGGTCGGCGGGGATCCGGGCCCCAGGATGCGCGGAAGGGGACGGCCGCCGAGGAGCCGAAGGGCGTTCTGTGGAAAACCCGCCGCCTGTGGACGGCCGTACGTACACATTCGCGAAAACCCGCGCATGGGCGGTGGTTGAGGAGTTAGCCTCACGGCCGTGGGAGAGGATCTGGGCAGGGTGTTGGTAGTGGATGACGACGACGTCATCCGGCAGCTCATCGCGGTCAATCTGACGTTGGAGGGCTTCCAGGTGGAGACCGCCTCCGACGGTCAGGACTGCCTGGATCGGGTGCTGGACGTGAAACCCGACGTGATCACGCTCGACGTGATGATGCCCCGGATGGACGGCTGGATGACCGCCACCCGACTGCGCAACGGCGAGGAGACCAGCCACATCAAGGTGGTGCTGATCACCGCGCGGGCACAGGAGGACGACCGGAGGCGAGGGCTGGGCATCGGGGTCGACGCCTACCTCACCAAGCCCTTCGACCCGGCCGAGCTCATCCAGGTCGTCCGCGACCTGGCCCTGACCGCGCGCAGCGGGTCCTGACCGGGCCCACGGACTCCTGACCAGGTACAGCGGGTTGACCAGGTCCACGGGGCCCTGACCACGCGCAGCGGGTCCTGACCGAGCCCACAGAGCCCTGACCGGGCATACGGGGCCCTGATCCGGGCTCACGGAGCGACCGGGGCCCACAGAGCCCTGACCCGGGGCCCACGGAGTCGACCGGGTTCACGGGGTCCTGACCATGCGCCTCCGCGCCTTCGCACCTCCGCGCCTCCGCGGGGTGGCTTCTCAGGCCGCCTCCGCCTGGACACACAGATCACCGATCAGGCGGGCGAGCGGTCTCGGGGCCGCCATCACGCCCAGGTGGCCGCGGCGGGGTATGAGGATCAGTCTTCCGTCGCGGCAGGCCCGCAGGAAGTCACGTTCGTTCGCCCGGAACGGGTCGCGGGAGCCGTTGACCAGCCACACGCGTCCCGGGTAGGCGGCCAGCGCCGCGAGCTGGTCGTGACCGGTGACGGCCTCGACGACCTGGGGCAGTACCTCGCAGGACAGTCCGCCCGCCACGAACGCCTCTCCGACGGGGCCTGGGAACAGGCGGCGCAGGGCGTACGCGCTGAGCCGGTCGGCGAAGGACGGGTTGCGCGCGGCGAGCGACGCGGCGATCCGGTAGCCGTCCGCCCACGACGGCCTCCGGACCGCCCGAAGGCGGCTTCGGCCTGGCGCCGGCCGGGTGTCCCCGTGCTCCGGGCCGGAGGCGCCCGTGCGGGGAGCCCGGGTCGTGCAGCCCATCGCCACCAGGCCCGCCACCCGGTCGGGGAAACGCTCGGCGGCGGCGATGCCGACGTACCCGCCGAGGGACAGACCGGCCACGATCGCCCGGCCGCCGAGGCGGTCGATCGCGTCGGCGACGGCGGAGGCCGCCGTGCCCATGGTGAACGGCTCTCCCTTGCGGGTGCCGTGGCCCGGCAGGTCGACGGCCGCCGTAGGACGGCCGAGGTGCGGGACGACCGGATTCCACATGGTCGCGCTGACCCGGACTCCGTGCACGAGGACGAGGGGAAGCATGTCGGACCTCCGGTTGACTGCCACGATTAAAACACAACGCACCGTTGCGTTGTTATAGTCGGACCCATGGCACCGCGCAAGGAACAGCAGATCTTCCAGGCGACGCTCGAACTGCTCGCCGCCAAGGGCTACCAGGGGCTGACCGTGGAGGGGGTGGCCGAGCGGTCCGGGGTCAACAAGACCACGATCTACCGCTGGTGGCCGTCGAAGGCGGCGCTGCTCGCCGCGGCCTTGGTCGAGTCCGACCTGCTCGCGACGGACCCGCCGGACACCGGAAGCCTCAGGGGAGATCTGGAGGCCCTGGTGCGGGGGATCGCCGCGCTGCTCACCCGGCCTCCGGCGTCCGACGTCGCGGTGGCCGCGCTCGGCGCCGCCGTCCATCACGCGGAGCTCGCCGAGACCGCCCGGACGTTCTTCGCCGACCGGTTCGCCCGGGAGGAGATCGTCTTCGAGCGTGCCCGCGGACGCGGTGAGCTGTCCGCGGCGGCAGACCCCGTACTCATCATGGACCTGCTCGCGGGCGCGGTGTGGCTGCGCGCGGTCTTCCGCGGCCTACCACTGGACGACGGCTTCGCCGCCTGCGCGGTGAGCGCCGTCCTGGACGGCGCCGCGGATCAGCCGGAGAGGGCCGCCGGGATGCGGTCGAGAACCGGGTAGGGCATGAGACCGTACGCGTAGAAGTCGACCGCGTCGGCGCCGGAGGCCCCGGCGGCGCGGACCTTGGCGGCCAGGCCGCCGGCGGTGTCGGTGTCGGGCGGACCGGGACGGAGCACCACCCGCAACTGCCGGTCCTTGCCCGTCGACCGGCGGTAGGCGGCCACCTCCTCGGCGACCCTGGCCGGGTCGCGGGTGTAGGCGAGCACGCCCAGCGAGGGCACCAGGTCACCGAGCGCGACCAGGTCGACGCCGAGCTGCCAGGCCTCGTGGGCGGCGAGGCCCGGCGCGGGCGGGCCGTCGTCGTAGCTCTTCACCGCGCCGGTGCCGTCGAGGAAGACCAGCCGGGAGCCCTCACCGGTGACGGCCGCCGAGACGTCGGAGACGAGCGAGGTCACCACCTCGGAGCGGGCCCGCGCGTAGGCGACGACCTCGGGCCCCGCGTAGGCGGTCAGCGCCGCGCGGGTCACCTCGCCCTGCACGGGCGGGTCGCCGTCGAACACGCCGCCGACGATCCTGGCGCACTCCTCACGCGCCACTTCGGCGTTGACGCCCAGCTCGGTGGCGCGGCGCATGCAGAAGTCGCAGAAGCACAGGCCCAGCAGGAAGACGTCCATCGGGCCGAGCGGGACGAAACCACGCTCGTGGTGGTGGCCCCGGTCGAAGGTGCCGAAGTGCAGCGCCTCGGCGACCACACTGTCGACGCCCTGCCTGGCCACCGCCCTGCCCAGCGCGACCGCGTACCGGCGGACGTCGGGGTGGGCAGGGCACAGGTCCGCGGGTGAGCCGCGGTCGCCGAAGCAGTTGCGCACGGTCACGTCCGGGTCGGCCAGGCCGAGCGTGGCGTTCCGCAGGAAGACGGTCCAGCCGTGCATGGCGAGCCCGCGCCGGGCGGTGGCGAGGCGGAGGGCGGCCAGCGGCTCCTCATCGGCCCCGTCCTGGATGGGCGGGACGAGGCGGAGCCCACCGAACAGGTCGTCCGGCGGTGTGAAGTGCACGCCGTCACGGCGGATCGTCACGCGGGTCCGGCCGTGCGGGGTGATGTCACGGGCGTGACGGCAGGCGGCGGCGACGGTCACACCCGCCACGCCGTAGCCGGTGATCCGGTCGAGGGTCTCCTCCAGGCCCTCCCCGCGTACGTCCTCGACATAGACGTATAGCGAGCTGTCCACACCGCCGCCTTCCCACGAAGTCGGTCAGACTCTAACGCGCCTTGTACGCCACGAAGTCGATCTCGACGAGGATGTCCATCAGGTCGGAGCCGACGGTCGTGCGGACGGGGTACGGGCGGGTGAAATAGGACTTGTACGCCTCGTTGTAGGCGGCGAAGTCACGCTTGAGGTGCTGCAGGTGAACCGTCGACTTGACCACGTCGTCGAAGCCCAGCCCGTGGGCGGCGAGGATCGCGCCAAGATTGCGCATCACCTGGTGGGTCTGCTCCGCCACGTCGGCCCCGACGACCTCGCCGGTCTCCGGGCTCAGCGGGCCCATGCCCGAGGTGTAGACGAAGTCGCCCACCACGAGGCCCTGCGAGTAGGCCCCGACGGGAGCGGCGCCCTCGTCGGTGCGCAGCTCCTGCTTGTCGCTCATCTGCGTGCTCCTAGGGGAGGGGGAACCGGGACTCGCCCGGATCAGAAACAGGTGTTGATCAGGTCGACGACCACGTAGTCGTCGTCGACCACCGGCATGACCCGCCACTTGTCGAAGGCGGTGCACGGATGGGAGATGCCGAAACAGACCAGGTCGCCGGGCTTGACCGGCGATCCGGGCGGCAGGCGCAGCATGGCGTGCTGGTCCTGGACCTTGAGCACCGTCGCGTCCGCGACGGCCCCGCGCGGCACCGGGAGCCCCTCGTCGAAGGGGGCGTCCCGTTTGCCGAACCCGACGACGGCCAGACCGGGCTCCGGGACGCTGAGCACGTGTGCCCAGATCTCCAGCGCGGCCCGCAGCTCGCCCTCGATCCGGGTGTACGGGGTGCGTTCGCGGTAGTAGCCGTCGTCGTGGGAGATGTAGGCGCCGCTGCGCAGCACGATCCTGGCCTGGCAGGCTGCGAGCTCGCGGCCGATGACGTCGAACCACTGGCTGCCACCGACCGACAGGATCGGGGCACGCACCCGCAGGTGCTCGAGGGCCTCCAGCAGCCGGTGCAGGTAGGCCCGGACCTCACCGGCCGACCCGAGCGCCCCTTCGTATCCGGCGACTCCGGCGAGTTCCACCCCCTCGGCGGCCTGGGCCGCGGCGGCGACCTCCAGGAGCTCGCCGAGCGTGCGGCTCCCGGCCCGCCCGCCCTGGTGGCCCAGCTCGGCCAGCACCTGGAACGGCCGAGCCCCGGCGTGCCGGGAGAGCGCCTCGATCCCGGCGACCGAGTCGGCGAAGCACAGGAACTCGAAGGAGTCGTCGGCGGCCAGCTGCGCGGCGATGGCGTCGAGCCCGGCCGGGTCGAAGACCTGGTTGGCCAGGACGATCCGGGAGACGCCGAACTCCCGCAGGGTGAGCACCTGGCTCGGGGTGGCGGCGGTCATCCCCCACGCGCCCGCGTCGAGCTGTGCCCTGACCAGCTCGGGGGACATGGTGGTCTTGGCGTGCGGGGCGAAGAGCAGGCCGTGCTCCCGCGCGAAGGCCGCGAGCGTGGCGATGTTGTGCTCCAGCGCGGAGCGACGCGCCACCATCACGGGGAAGGTGAACGCCCCGCCGAACAGCGAGGACCCGATCGCCCCCTCGGGATCCACGATCCCCTTCACGTCTCATCCCTCTCGACGACGTCCCCGACCCGGTGTGCCCGACGGCCTCTGCTCGGCGCGGGAGGTCTCCCCGGCCCCGGTGTCACTGTGAGGACCTTATCCGCAGCCTTCACGTCTTCTGTCCCCAGGACCGCATCCCTGTCTCCAGGACCCCGCATCCCTCAGGATCGTGGTCCTCGCCGTGGGCTTCGCCATGGCCTCCGGGACCGTGATCCCCGCAGGATCCCCGCAGGATCCCCGCAGCTCCCGGGATCGCCTCCGCTCAGGACCGTAACGCCCGGCCGGGGGTGGCCCCGGTGAGCGTTCCCGCGGCGAGGACCCGGACGCCGGAGACGATGACGTCGTCGATCCCGGTGGCCGGGGTGCGCGGGACGGCGTACGTGGCCAGGTCCGCGACCGAGCCCGCGTCGAGGACGACCAGGTCGGCGACCCCGCCGGGGCGGATGAGCCCCCGGCCGTCCAGGCCGAAACGGCGGGCCGGGTGCGAGGCGAGGTGGACGGCGGCCTGCTCCAACGTCCAGTCTCCGGTCTCGCGGACGTGGTGGCCGAGCATGCGCGCGAAGGCCCCGTAGCCGCGAGGGTGGGGGTGGCCGCCCACGTAGATGCCGTCGGAGCCGCCGGTGTGGGCGGGGTGGCGCAGGATCGCCCGGACCGACTCCTCGCCCTCGGGGCCCTCGTCCGGGCGGGCCGCCACGCACCCGGCCTCCAACCGGGTGTCGATCAGGACCCTGCGGCAGAACTCCCCGGGCGTCAGGGCGGCCTCGGCGGCGGCCTCGGGCAGCGTCAGCCCTTCGGCCCACTCGGCGCCCGGCACGTGGGAGAAGGTGATCCTCGGCCAGAGGGTTTCGTCCCAGTCGATCGGTTCCGACTCCAGCAGCTCCAGTGCCCGGTCGGTGTCGGCGGCCGGGATCCACGGGGGCAGCGCGACCATCGCCAGGATCGTGCTGCCTCTCAGGTAGGGGTAGGTGTCGAAGGTGACGTCCAGCCCCCGGCCCCGGGCGTCGTCGACGAGCGGCAGCAACGTGGCCGCCGGGCCGTGGTAGTGCGAGACGTGCACGGCCGCGCCGGACCGCCGCGCGATGTCGGCCACCTCGGCCATGCCCGCCTGCGCGCGGGCGCCGTACCCGCGCATGTGCGTCACGTACGGCAGGCGGCCGAGCGGCGCGCAGAGCGCGGCGATCTCCGCGGCGTCGGCGTAGCGTCCCGGGGCGTACTCCAGGCCGGTGGACAGCCCCACCGCACCCTCCGACAGGCCGCGCTCGACGCGGCCGAGCATGGCGGCCAGCTCGCCGGCGGAGGCCGGCCGCTCGGCGGCGCCCATCACGTCGTAACGGATCGTGCCGTGCGGCAGCAGGTAGGCGGTGTTCAGCGCGGTGGCCCGGTCATAGCCGGCGAGCAGCTCCGCGACGCCGAGCGGCCCGTCGGCGGACGGGTGGACACCGTTGACGGCCGCGAAGTAGCGGGTGGCGTAGGCGAAGGCCGCCGGGGTGGTCGTGGGTGCGTAGGACAGGCCGTCCTGCCCGAGGACGAAGGTGGTCACCCCCTGGCGGAGCGCGGCGAGCTGCACTTCCTTGTCCAGGACGAGGGCGTCGCCGTGCGCGTGACAGTCGATCAGGCCGGGCATGACGTGACGCCCGGTGGCGTCGACCAGGGTCGCGGCGTCGGCGCCGTCCAGGCGGCCGACGGCGGCGATCCGGTCGCCGGTGACACCGACGTCGGCCCGGTGGGCGGGGGCGCCCGTGCCGTCGAGCACCCAGCCGCCCTTGATCAACACGTCGAACGACATGCCCGGATTCAACCACCCGGAGCGCACCGGCCGCATCCACCTTCCGAAGGACACCCCGCGGGCCTTCGGAACGACATCCCGCCCGGCCTTCCAAAGGACACTCCACCGGGCCTTCCGAAGGACATCCCGCCGACCTTCCGGACGACACCCCGCCGGAGCGCGTCCCGGGCATCCGGAACCACCACGCCCGAGAACACGACCACCACACCCGGGACCGCGACCACCACGTCCGAGAACACGACGCCACCCAGGAGAGGACTTAATAACCTTCCGGAACGGCTATTTCGGATCAGGAGAAATCATCCGTCCGATGGCTCCACGCTGCCGCCCGTCCGAATCTCCGGGAATTCCGGCCTTCACCCTCTTGACCGTGGCGCGCCAACGGTGGTGCCATCTCATCTAGTTAGGAACCTTTCCTAACTAGATGATCGCAGAGAGGGAACTCCCTGTGCGTGCGAGACCGCGCCTCCTCCACCTCCCCGCCGCCTCCGCTCTGGCTCTGACATCGACGCTGGTCGCCTCGGCATGCGTGCTGACCGCCCTGCCCGGCCACGCCGCCGACTCCCTGCTCTCCCAGGGCCGTCCGGCGACGTCCTCCTCCCACGAGGACGCCACCCTGGACTCAGCCGGTGCCTTCGACGGCGACCCCGCCACGCGCTGGGCGTCCGCCGAGGGTCACGACCCCGAGTGGCTCCGCGTCGACCTCGGCGCCTCGGCCACCCTCTCCCGGGTCAAACTGACCTGGGAGGCGGCCTACGGCAAGGCCTACCGGATCGAGACCTCCCCCGACGGGTCGACCTGGACCACCGTCTACTCGACCACCGCCGGCGACGGCGGCACCGACGACCTGACCCTGTCCGGCACCGGCCGCTACGTGCGGATGTACGGCACGGCCCGCGGCACCGCGTACGGCTACTCGCTGTACGAGATGGAGGTCTACGGCCACACCGGGGGGGCGTCCCCGACCCCCACGATCACCCCGACCACCGGCGGCCCCGGCGTGCCGTTCGGCTCCCACAAGATCCCGTACGTGGCCGGAATGCTCCGGCCCAGCGGCGCGCAGGCCACGCTCGACCAGAAGGTGGTCGACTACTACCGGCGCTGGAAGTCCGCCTTCGTCAAGCAGAACTGCGGCAACGGCTGGTACCAGATCATCTCCCCCGACGCCGACCACCCGTACGTGGCCGAGGCGCAGGGCTACGGCATGGTGATCACCGCCACGATGGCCGGGGCCGACCCGGACGCGAAGAAGATCTTCGACGGCCTGCTGAAGTACGTCCTGGCCCACCCCTCGTCGATCACCCCCGGCCTGCTCGCCGCCGAGCAGGACGCCTCCTGCAAGAGCGTCAACGGCAGTGACTCGGCCACCGACGGCGACCTGGACGTGGCCTACGGCCTGCTCCTGGCCGACCGGCAGTGGGGCAGTTCCGGCACCTACAACTACAAGAAGCTCGCGGTCGACCGCATCAACGCCATCAAGGCGGGCGAGGTCAACCCGACGACCAAGCTGATGAAGCTCGGCGACTGGACCAGCGCCGGCGACGAGTACTACTGGATCAGCCGCTCCTCGGACTGGATGATCGACCACTTCCGGGCGTTCCGGAAGGCCACCGGCGACGCGACCTGGGACACCGTCCGCGTCAACCACCAGAACCTGATCGCCTCCCAGCAGGCGACCTACGCCCCCAACACGGGCCTGCTGGCCGACTTCGTGGTCGACACCAACACCACCCCGAAACCCGCGCCGAAGCAGGTCCTGGAGGACCCCAACGACGGCAAGTACTGGTGGAACGCCTGCCGTGACCCGTGGCGGATCGGCGACGACGCGGTGACCAGCGGCGACGCCAAGTCACTCGCCGCCGCGCGCAAGCTGAACACCTGGATCAAGAGCAAGACCGGCGGCGACCCGAACAAGATCGGCATCGGTTACTCCCTCGGCGGTTCCCAGATCTCCAGCGGCAGCGAACCGGCCTACTTCGCCCCGTTCGCGGTGGCGGCGATGACCGACCCGGGCAGCCAGGCGTGGCTGGACGCCCTGTGGAACAAGATGCTCAACGCCCCGTTCACGTCCGACGACTACTTCTCCACCAGCATCCAGCTCCAGGTCATGATCACCGTGACCGGCAACCACTGGGTGCCCTGACCCGGCACACGGTGACGTGTCCGCCGCGGTGCGCGCGGCGGGCCGCCCGATCACCGTGACCCCCGCCTGCGCGGGACGCGCGGCCGGTGCGGTTGCCCGCCCCGGAAGGACCGGTACGGCTTCCTGCCCCCGGAAGGCCGGGAAGACCGCCGGAAGGACCGGTGCGGCTCCCTGCCCCCGGGAAGGGAGCCGCACCGGTCCCGGGTCAGTCCCGCGACACGATCGGGAGACAGATGAGATCCTTGACCGGTCGCCGTTCGAGCAGTTCCCGTGCCTGCCGCCGGGCCAGGTTCCAGCTGTTCCACGGATCGGTCCCGTCGAGGTCGTTGGCCGCGACCACCTCCCGCAGCACACAGCTGCGGGTCGGCTCCGGCAACCGGTCCAGGGCAGGAACCGCCTCGGCCCCGAGGCCGGCCAGATACGCCAGGTCGATGTGGTTCACCCCCCGTACGGCGAGCTGGGTCTCCGCGACCCGCAGGTCGGGGTTCCAGCCCGCGAACGCCAGCAGCGACACACCGGTCATCAGCACCAGGGTCCTGGGCAGCCAGCCCGCGTGACCGCGCCGGGTGAGGCGTACCGCGCCGGCGACGAGGACCAGCCCGAACACCCCGGCCAGCCACCAGATGGCCGCCCCCACCGTGGCCCGCAACCGGGTGAACCCGTAGGCGTCGACGTAGAGGCCCAACCGGTGCATCGCGGAGAACAGGATCACCAGGGTCAGCGCGCACAGCAGCCCGAGCAGCCCGGCCATCAGCCACCGGTCGGAGTCGCGCAGCTCCACGGCACCGGTGGCGACCGCCACGATGGCCAGGACGAACACGCTGACGATGAGGAGCTGGAAGAACCCGGAGCGCGCGTACTCGGCGTAGGTGAGACCCGTGGCGGACACCACCCGCTGGGCACCGCCGAACAACGTGGTCAGCTGCATCGCCACGAACGTGGCGAACAGCAGGTTGAGCGCGGCCAGCGGGGTCACCCAGAGCCCTCGGCTGACCGCGATCCGCAGGTCCGGCGACTTGGGCTCGGCGGCGGGCCGCAGGGCCACCAGGACGGCGGAGGCCACGGCGACGGCGAAGACCGCGAACAGCACGATGCGGACCGGTAGCGTCCTCATCCACTCCTGCGGGGTGAGCACCTGCTCGACGGCTTCGGCGAAGACCGCGTCCGCCGAGGCGAACAACGCTCCGAAGACGACCAGCAGCACCAGGGTCAACCCGCCTCCCAGAAGTACGGGGACCAGTCTCCTCCGCCTCACCATCCCCTTCAGCGGCGCCGCGAGGAACCACGGCAGCGGCAGCAACCCGATGATCATCGACGCCCCGCCCCTGAGCACCCCGAGCCAGCCGCTTCCGATCCCCGACAGGGCCAGCGCGGCCAGGAGGAACCCGGCGAGCAGGAGCAGGCCGACCAGCCAGTCGGCGTCCCTGAACATCACCATCACGACCAGCCCGTACGCGATCGCCCCCAGGCCCGCCGACCACGGGGTGATCCTGTCGCGCACCGCGGGGAGCACCGCGAGCCCCATGGCCACGGCCACCAGTACGAGTCCCAGCCCCGCCCTGCTGTCCGGGATCGCGAACGCGGCCAGCAGACCGACGGCTGCCACCGCCGGAAGCAGCCACCGCGGGGTGTCCGGCAGTTCCGGCCGGGGAAGAACCGGCGGCGCCTGATACGTGCCGGGTCCGCCGGGCCAGGCGGCTCCGGAGGGAACAGCGGACACAGCGGACACAGCGGACACAGTCTTCTCAGCCGGTCCTGTCACCCCCGTGGTCGTGTTCTTCCCGCCGGCCCCGGCCTTCCCGGCCGGCACGGTCGCCTTGACCGGTACGGTCCTCCCCGCGGATGAGACCCCTCGCGCGGGCGTGCCCCCGCTCGTGCCCCCTCCCGCGGACGCTGCCGTCTCCGCGCGGTGTCCGGTCACCGTCGCCGGCGGCTTGTTCACCGCCGGCGACACGGCCGGTACGCCGGGGTCCCGCGCCGGGTGACGTCGCGGGGGTGCCTGCTGACCGGTCCACAGGTCGTTGGAGGGGGTGGTGGCACCGATGACCGTGCCGACGAACCCGCCGATCAGCAGGATGCCCATGGAGACGAGCAGCCCCAGCAGTTCGTCCACACGCCCGAGCGCGATACCGACGACCACGGCGCAGATCAGGCCGAGGGTGCCCCCGAGGAAGAGCCCGATGACCGCCCCGGTCCAGTTCCGCACCGGTGTCTGCCCGTATGTCTGCCCGTATGTCTGCCCGTACCGGTCATCCCCGGCCGCACGAAACGGCGACGACGGGCCCGGCGGCGTGGGAGGGCCGGCGACCTGTGTACCGCCCGGACTCGTCTTCGCGCCGCCGGACACCGCGCCGGCCTCCGCGCCACCCGGCTTCACGGCCCCGGCCTCTGTACCACCCGCCCCCGTCTTCGCGCCGCCGGCCGCATCCCCGGTCTCCGCGCCACCCGGTTCCGCCTTCGTGCCGTCCGGTTCCACCTTCGCACGGCCGGCCGCCGTGCTTTCCCCGGCGTCGCCGTCCTCGTCGCCGCCGGACACCGCGCCGGCCTCGGCGGCTGCGGCGGCCCTGCCGGGGGCGGGTGCCGTACCGGGGCCGGAGGGATCGCCGGTATCCGGGGGCTGCGGGGCCCCGGAGGGGTGGTCGGTCTCTTCCGGAGCGGGGAGGGCAGGGGCCTGGTCTTCCGCGACCCCGCCGTCCTGTGGGACGACGGGTGCCCCCCTGCCGGCACCGGGGGGAGGTGAGGTGCTCATCGTGATCCTTCCTGGCAGGTCGGCCACCACGTGGCAGCCGATGCCGTCCTCGAAGCGGATGGAGCCGCCGTGAAGCTCGACGATCTCTTTGGTGATGGCCAGACCGAGTCCGGCGCCGCCCGCGTCGGCGGTCCGTCCGGCGTCGAGACGGGAGAAGCGCTCGAACGCCCGTGCCCGGTCCTCTGGCGCGATGCCCGGTCCCTGATCGCTGACCCGGAGCCGGACCCCGTCGCCCCGGGCGTTCGCCGCCAGCACCACGACCCCGCCGCCGGGACTGTGCCGTACCGCGTTGTCCAGCAGGTTCGCGAGGACCTGCGCGAGCAGGTCGGGGTCGGCGCGCAGGCTCAGTCCCGCGGGGACCTCGCAGCGGGCGGTGACGCCCTCCCTGGCCAGTACGGCCTCACGCAGGGCCTGTTCTCCCAGTTCGCGCAGCTCGACGTCCTCAAGCTCGATCCGTCTGGCCCCGGACTCCAGCCGGGAGAGGTCGAGCAGCTGCGCGACGAGCCGACCCAGTCGTTCGGTCTGGGCGAGCGCGGTGCCGAGCGTGGCGGGGTCGGGATCGGAGACCCCGTCGACCACGTTCTCCAGCACCGCGCGCAGGGCGGTGATCGGCGTGCGGAGCTCGTGGCTGACGTTGGCCACCAGTTCCCGCCGCTGCCGGTCCACCTCCCCCAGGTCGGCGGCCATGGCGTTGAACGCGCGGGCGAGTTCGCCGACCTCGTCGCGCGAGGTCGCGGTGACCCGCAACCCGTACCGGCCCTTGGCGATGGTCTGCGCGGCGGCGGCCATCTCACGCAGCGGCTTGGTCATCCCCCGCGCGAGCAACTGCACCAGGAGCAGGGCGAACGCCGCCGCCACCGCGACGCGGACGTCGCGCGAGTAGCCGGCGTTGATGCCGACCTCGTTGACGACGAACGCCGCCAGGACGGCCAGAAGGATCACCATGCCGAGCTTGACCTTGATCCGGCCGAGGAAGTCGAGGGGTCTCAATGGTCGGCGCATCCCGGTGAAGTAGTGAGCAGGGGTGTGGCGGTGCTGGAGGAAAGGACGTCAGAGTGTTCGAGTGGGAGAACGGGTCATGAGTTCACGCCCGGACGAGGGCGTAGCCGACCCCGTGGACGGTCCGCACCACACCGGGGCCGAGCTTGCGGCGCAGGGCCCGCACGTGGCTGTCGACCGTGCGGGTGGCGGCCGCCTCGGAGAAGCCCCAGATGTCGGCCAGCAACCGTTCCCGCTCGAAGACCTGACCCGGTCGTTCGGCGAGACGGCAGAGCAGGTCGAACTCGGTCCTGGTCAGCTGGGCCTCGGCACCCCGCACGTAGACGCGGCGCTCGGAGGTGTCGATCTCGATGTCGGCGACGCGGATGACCGTGTCGTCCACGGCGAGCTGCGAGGCCCGCTCGACCCGGCGCAGCAGGGCGTGCACCCTCGCGACCAGCTCACGCATGCTGAACGGTTTGGCCATGTAGTCGTCGGCTCCGACCCCCAGTCCCACCAGCAGGTCGGTCTCCTCGCCCAGCGCGGTGAGCATGAGCACCGGCACGGGCCGGGCCGCCTGCATACGGCGGCAGACCTCCAGCCCGTCGAGGCCGGGCAGCAGCCGGTCGAGCACCACCACGTCGGGGCCGATCTTCGCGTAGACGCCCAACGCCGCCTCCCCGTCCCCGACGACCCGGACGTCGAAGCCCTCCGCGGTCAGCCGGTGACGTACGGCCCGCGCGATCGTCTCGTCATCCTCGACCACGAGGACACGTCGTTGTTGAGGGGTTGCCATGTCGGGCAGCGTAAACCCGGGCTGTGCAGAAGACTGGCGGGAAATTGTGAAGGTTTTGCGCATATGCCGAAACACAAACCAGCTCACTCCTCGCCCTACCGGCCTTTCTTCCGGGTGGTGAGAGACCGCGCGGGCACGCCGTCAGAAGCCGCGCGGGCACGCCGTGCGGGGCCGTACGGGCACACCGTCAGGAGCCCTACGGGCGAGTCGTGACGGACCGTGCGGGCGAACCGGCGGCATGAAGGTGGAAGCCCGGAACCAGCGGAAGAGAAGACCCGCTTGTTCGTTGGTTCATATGCCGCTAAATGGCTATGTTGCTGTCCGCAACGGGATGAGGAACGGGGTGAGCGGGATCGAGACGCGAGTGCTGGCGGGCCGTTACCGCCTGCTCGACCCCCTCGGTGAGGGCGGGTCGGGCACGGTATGGCGCGCCGCCGACGAAATGCTCGGCCGCGATGTGGCGATCAAGGAGATCCGGTTCCCGCCGGACCTCGACCCCGCCAGGCGGCAGGAGGTCACCACCACCGCACTCCGGGAGGCGCACCTGGCCGCCCGGCTCAAGCACCCCTCGATCGTGACCGTCCACGACGTCGTCATCGAGCAGGACCGCCCGTGGATCGTCATGGAGCTGCTGTCGGGCGCCTCCCTCGACAGGACCGTCCGTGACCGGAGCCCGCTGCCGGCGCGCCAGGTGGCCAGGGTCGGCGCGGGCATCCTCAGCGCGCTGATCACCGCCCACGCGGCCGGGGTGATCCACCGGGATGTCAAACCGGGCAACGTCTTCCTCACCAGGACCGGCAAGGCCGTCCTCACCGACTTCGGCATCGCCGTGGTCGACGGCGAGGCCACCGTGGACCGGACCGGACGCCTGGTCGGCTCCCCCAACTACATCGCGCCAGAACGCCTGCGGGGCGAGCGTGGCGGCCCCGTCTCCGACCTGTGGTCCCTGGGCGCCACGCTCTACTTCGCCGTCGAGGGCGTGCCACCGCATCCCGCGGCGACCCCCGTCGCGGCGATCGGCCGGGTGCTGACCGAGCCGCCCAGGCCGCCGGAACGCGCGGGCCCGCTGGCGCCGCTGCTGATGCTCATGCTCGACCCCGCGCCCGAAGCCCGGCCGTCGTTCGACGCCGTCGCCCATGCCCTGGGAGAGCTGACCGCCGGTCGCGCGGCCGGTTCCGTCACCCCGGGCTCCGCCACGACCGGTCCCGTCGCGAGTCACACCGCGAGCCCCGTTTCCACCGGTTCCGCCTCCCCCGGCCCCGCTTCCGCAGGCTCCGTCCCCATGGGTTCCGCGGGTTCCGCCGAGCTCTCCTCCACCGCGCGGTTCCCCTCGGAGCATCCCCGGCCGGTACCCGCGAACCCCGCGCCGAACAGCAGACGCACACTGTTGTGGATCACCGCCGAGGTGGCGGGAGTCGCAGTGGTCGCCGGCGCCACCCTCGGTGCGGTCCTCCTGCTCCGAGGAGAACCGGTGCGGGAAAGGCCGGTCGCGTTCAGCGAGAGACCGGGGGCCTTCGCCACACCGGTCGACCTGTGCGGGCTGTTCCCCGCGAGCAGGGCGAAACAGCTGCTGCCGACCCTGGCCGGCGAGGGCAAGCCGACCAACGACGGAGGCTGCCGATGGGAGGCCACGGGCATGGGGGTGGAGGTGAGGCTCTCCAACGCCAAACAGTGGGGCAAGAGCCCTCGGCAGGCCCACGAGTTGTTCGTGAACAGGCGTAACAGCACCATCCCCAGTGGACAGAACGCATGGAGCTGGTCGGACATCCAGGCGGGCGTCCGATCCGCCCGCTCCACGGGTCCGCTGGCCGTGAAATCCACCGGGGACGAGGCGTTCGGCTACGACGTCTACGAGAACCGGAAGACCGGCAGACTCGAACAGAGCTACGTGGTCATGCGCGTGGACAACCTCGTCCTCGACATCGGCTACACCGTGGTGGACGGCAGTAAGGACGGCCCCGCGATCCGGAAGGGCGCCCACACCGTCGCAACCTGGGTCGCGAACGCGCTGAACAAGCAGAAGGCGGGCGGATGAACCAGCCAGACATCCCTCGGTCGCAGGGCAGGCACTCCGGCGGGCCCGCCGGCACCGGACTCGCCGGACCAGAGCTCCCCGGCACCGGATCCGGCACCGCGGGCACCGGACCGGCCGGTGGCACCGGTCCCGCGGGCACCGGGCCGATCGGTACCGGGTCCGCCGGATCCGGCACGGGCGGACCCGAGGGAGCGAACGCACCGGCGCAGATCTCGCTGGAACAGGTGGTCGGCAGGTCCGGGCCGCTGTCGCCGCAGCGGGCCGCGGTGATCGGCCTGGCCGTGCTGGACCAGCTCGTGGCCCTGCACAACCGCGGCATGCTCCACGGCGACGTACGGCCGAGCACCGTGATGCTCGGTCCCCACGACCGGGTCGTCCTCGCGGGCCCGTCGCTGCCGTCCCCGGCCTACACCTCTCCCGAGGGGGTGACCAGCCCCGCCGCCGACCTGTGGTCCCTCGGCGCCACCCTCTACACCGCCGTCCAGGGACGCCCACCGTCCCCCGGCGGCTCCCTGGACAACGCGGGTCCGATCGCCTCGCTCCTGTTCGGGCTGCTCGCACGCGACCCCGCGCACCGCCCCGACCCCGGTGGCGTGCGCAACGCCCTGCTCGACATCTCCCGCCACCGCACCGCGTCGCCGGCCCACCGTGCCCCCGAGGCCCGCGATACTCCCGGTGCTTCCGGTGCTTCCGGTGTCCCCGGTGCTCCCGGTGCTCCCGATCAGGCCGGTCCCGGGTCTCGCGTTCCGGACCGGCAAGCACCTCACGGCACCGGTTCCCCCATTCCCCACCCTCCCGGCTCCCCCATCCCCCACCCTTCCGGCTCCGCCGCTCCTGCCGCCCCCCATCACCCCGTGGTCTCCCCCACCCCTCCTTCACCTCACCCCGCCGCAGTCCCTCCGCTTCCTCCCACGTCCCGCACCTCGACCCTGGGCCCTTCCGCGCCGCACCTTTCCGGTCCCGGGACGGCACGGCCCGGGTGGGACGGAGCCGTTCCGCCCGTTCCGCTGGTTCCACCGGTTCCGCCCGTTCCGGCGGCGGAGGCGACGGTCCCCGTCAGGAAGCACCTGGCCGAGCAGACGGCCGTCACGCCCTCCGGGCCGCATCCCACCGACGTACCGGACGCCCGGCCGGCCGTGCCCGCCACCGCTCCGGACGTACCGATGATCCCGTCCGAGGCGGCGCGGGAGGCCGGCCCGTCGTGGAACCGGCCGGCCGGACCCGAAACGGCACGGGAAGCCCTCCCACCACGGAACCGGCCCGCCGGGCCCAGGGCCGCGCACGAGACCGACACGGCGCGCGAAACCGACTCGGCACACGAGACCGACTCGGCGCGGGAGGAGACCACCGGACCGGCGCGGGAGGAGACGACGGAGCCGGCCGGGCGTTCGGAGCGCTCCGCGGGCGTGCTCGTACCCCGGCCGGTCGTGGCGCTGACCGGTGTCCTGCTGTTCGGCATGGCGGTGACCATCGGCGTCCTGCTCGCCCCGGTGATCGCCGGCTCGGACGACTTCGCCGCCGAGCCCTCCGGTCCGAAGGGCCGCTTCGCGTCGGCTCCCCGGGCCTGCAGCCTGCTCAGCGACGAACAGGCCGCCGAACTCGTACCGAACTTCACCAGTTCGGAGGTCGAACGCGCCGCGTGCGACTGGCTCAACCGGCACGACTGGCGCAACCCCAACGTCGAGAAGTACGACCTGCGGGTCCGGCTGATCGCCCAGAAGCAGAACGGGTCGGAGGTCACCCGGGCCAGGGAGTACCTGGCCGGCAAGAAGAAGGACATGCTCGACAAGGGCTTGCTCTCCACTCCGCGACCCGCCCCGCCCAAGGATCTGCGGGGGGTCGGGGAGGAGGCGTTCGTCTCCGGCGGCCACAGCACCATCAACCTGTACGGCGGGTCCTACAAGACGACCGTGGTCTTCCGGATCAGCAACCTGATCGCCGAGGTCGAGTACGAGCGGGGTGGCGTCAAGGACGACCCCGACGGGAAGATCGCCGCGGGTGCGGTGCAGGCCGCGCGCTGGCTCACCGCGTCGCTGAAGAGCGATGACTGACTCCGCGACCGGCCCGCTGCCCGTGCTCGCCCGACGTTACCGGGCACTCGAACAGCTCGGCGCGGGCGGAATGGGGGTGGTCTGGCGGGCCCGTGACGAACTCCTCCACCGCGAAGTGGCGATCAAGGAGGTCAGGCTCGATCCGAACCTGCCCGAGGCGCAGCGCGCCGAGACGCTGAAGCGCACCTTGCGGGAGGCCCGCGCCGCCGCCCGGCTGGCCCACCCGTCCATCGTGGCCGTGCACGACGTCGTCGACCAGGACGACCGGCCGTGGATCGTCATGGACCTGGTTAGGGGCCGCTCACTGGACCAGGTGATCCGCGCCGGGGGACCGCTGCCGCCGCGGCGGGTGGCCTCGATCGGACTGGCCGTGCTGGACGCGCTGACCCTCGCGCACAGCCGGGGCATCATGCACCGCGACGTGAAGCCAGCCAACATCATGCTGTCGGACGACGGCGAGGTGCTGCTGACCGACTTCGGCATCGCCACCCTGGAGGGCGACGTCCAGCTCACCTCGCCCGACGCGCTGGTCGGCTCCCCCGGCTACATCGCCCCGGAACGGCTGCGCGGCGTCGGTGACGGTCCGGGCGCCGACCTGTGGTCGCTGGGCGCCACCCTGTACGCGGCCGTCGAGGGGCGGGGTCCCTTCCAGCGCGCCACCCCGGTCGCCGCCCTCGGCGCGGTGCTCACGCAGGAGGCCCCCTTCCCTTCCCGCGCCGGGGAGCTGGCCCCGGTGCTGCTGGCGATGCTGGCCAGGGACCCCGGGCACCGTCCCGGCGGGCCCGGCCTGCGCAGGGCTCTGCACCAGGTCGCCCGAGGGCTGCCCGTGGAGCCGCTCTCCCCGCCCGCGCAGTCCCGGGAGACGGAACACCAGGAGGCGGAACACCGGGAGGCGGAGCCGCGGACGGAGTCCCGGCCGGTGCCCGCTGCGGGGACGCGGGCCGCCTCGCCCGCCGGACCACGCCGTACCGGGGCCGTCGCCGGAACGGCGCTGGCGGTGGTGGCGGCCGGGGTGGCCGCGACGGTACTGCTGACCACCCGCGGTGGCCACGCCGACCCCGCGGCTTCGGCGGGCCGGGTGGCGTCAGCGGGACCCGCGACCTCAGCGGGGCCCACGGCCTCGACGGAACCCGCGACCTCGACGGGCCGGACCGGCCCGGCGGCCCCGGCGAACCCCGCCGATCCCGGACGGTTCGCCACCGCCCCCGACCCGTGCTCCCTGCTGACCGACGCGCAGGCCGGGGCCGTGATCCCCGGTGCCTCCCCGCGCGGGATTCCGGCCACGGGCGACGAGGAGGCGTCCTGCACCTGGGACGACTCCGGCGGCGACCTCAGGATCCGCGTCTCCCTGACCCCGCACCGGCCGACCCCCGGCAAGAACGGCCCCGAGACCGCGCGTTCCTTCTTCGCCTCCGAGCGGAGCAGGATCGCGGCCGACGCGGGGCAGGGCCCGCTGGGCTCGGTGAACCCGCTCAGGGACGTCCGCGGCGTCGGCGAGGAGGCGTTCACCTACGACGTGACCTCGCTGGACTACATCAACTCCAGCGTGCTCCGCTTCCGGTACAGCAACCTGCTGGTCGAGGTGAACCTGTCGGCGACGGACCGGCCCCTCACCGCCGGGCTGCGCCGGACCACCCTGCGGACCGCCCGGCTCGTCGCCGGGGAACTGAAACGGCGATAAATTGCGATATATCTCGGATGGAACCCCGGCGGGCCTCCCGCTCGTTGACTGAGCGACGCAGAATGAACTACAGACGGGGCGACCGCCCCGCGTTCGGAGGATGTTGAGGATGTCGCCCATCCAGAAGTACGCCCTCGGCGCCGGGGCAGTGGTCTTCCTGTCATGGATCTTCATGCCCGGCTTCGTGACCCTGCTGGTCCTGCTGGGCGTCATCGCCGCCCCGGTCGTCGGTTATCTGATGCTCGACCCGTCCCAGCGCCGGCGCCTCAAGCGGATCCGCAGGCGCGGCATCCAGCGCTGACGCCCCAGGCCATGCCCCCGCCCCGGGACGGCCCCGGCGGAGCGGGGCAGTGGAGCGGCCCCGCGAGAAGGCCCCGCGGGCGGTCCGTCGCGACCGCCCGCAGTGGGGAACTCAGGCGGCCGACGCCGCGAGCTCGGCCTCGACCCGGTGGGTGACCTTACGCTCGAACACGAACGAGAGCAACGGCACCGTGCCCGCGAGCATCACGCCCACGATGTACTGCCAGGACCAGCGGGCCTTCATGCCCAGGTTCATGACCGCCACGAGGTAGAGCATGTAGAGGAAGCCGTGGATCGGGGAGACGAACTGCGAGGGCCCCTCGATGCCGAACCCGTACCTGAGCACGATGCACACGACCAGGACGAGCAGCATCACGCCGACGATGTAGGCCAGGATGCGGAAGGGTTTGAGAGCGGATTCCACGGTTATCTACCTCGGTCTTGAATGGGGACGTCTTGCGGCTGGGCCCGGGGGACGACCGGGACGGACGGGGTCAGACGGCGGCCGGTTCGGGATCGGGGTCTCGTTCCTGTGCCCGGCCGCGCAGGGCGTCGCGGACGAAGTGCCACCACATGAAAACCGCGAACAACCCGAAGATCCACCACTGGGCGGCGTAGGCGAGGTTTCGCCAGGTGAGCACGCCGGACTCGGTCGGCGGGGAGACGTTCACCGGCCGGGCCGCGACCACGGGGGCCGGAGACTGCGCGGTGGCCACCACGAACCCGTTGCGCAGCTTCGTCCCCGGCCAGAGATTGATCAGCTCGGCCGACGACACGGTCAGCACCTGTCCCGGCGGCAACTGCCTGACGCGGCGCTGCACGCTGTCGGTGCTCTCCGAGGGCCGCAGCCGGCCGGTGACGGTCACCCTGCCCTCGGGCACGGCCGTCGCGGGGTCTCCTGCGGCGGGCACCCAGCCGCGTACGACGGGGATCTGTGTGCCGTCGCCCAGGTCGAGCGGGGTCAGCAGCCACAGGCCCCCGTCGCGCTCGGCCACCAGGAGCTGCTTGGCGGCGTCGAAGGTGCCCTCGGCGGTCACCTGGCGGCTGACCGCGTCGGCGGTCAGGTGCCTGCCGGGCTGACTGAGGGTCGAGACCGCCACCGGCGCCGGGTCGAGCACCGCGTGGGGCCTGCCCGACTCCTCGAAGACCCCGAGCTGCCACCGGCCCAGCAACCCGCACACGACGAGTGCCCCTATCGCGAGCAGGTGGAGCGCCACCAGGCGGGGCGAGAACAGGATCCGGAGCATGACACCACGCTATCCGCCGCGGTGGGCGGTCCGGTGCTCAGGATCGCCCCGGCCGCCTCGGACGCCGCCCCGCGCGTCTGTCGGAGGCTCACCCGTCACCGGTCAGGTGGGAACACCGCGCCGACCCGGCGCGAAAGTGGCACAAACCGGTGACGGGAGAGCGCTGAATATCGCTAAAGTCTTCCTCATGTCTGACCCTCAGCATATTGACCCCGCGGGCAACACCCAGGCGTTCCGTGCGTTCGCCGAGCGCAAGGACCCGGAAGCCGCCCCCGAGAAGCAGTCGCTCGCCCTGCCGATCACGGTGGCCGTCGTCGTCGCGGTGCTGGTCGTCGTGGCCGTGGTCGCCTACCTGCTGCTCTAGTTCTCCGATACCCGCCAGCGCCGACGGCCTCGCCCTCGGCGCTTCTCGCATTTCCCCGACCGGCCACCGCCCTTCCGACCACCGCCTTCCGACCACCGCCCTTCCGACCACCGCTCTTCCGGCTGCCGTCGCCCTCCCGAGCGGCCGCCGCACCGCACCTCCGCACCGGGCGTCACCGTCCCGGCCCAGCCCCGGCCGCGCGCCGCGGCTCCCCTCCACGGGGTTCACCACCCGCACCCCGCCGGAACAGCCAGCAAGGAGGCCGCATGACCACCCGCCCGGGGATCACGATCATCGGTTCCGGCTTCGCCGGCCTGGGTATGGCGATCAAGCTCAAGGAAGCCGGCTACCACGACTTCGTGATCCTGGAGAAGGCCGCCGAGATAGGGGGCACCTGGCGGGACAACACCTACCCGGGCTGCGCCTGCGACATCCCCTCGCACATGTACTCCTTCTCCTACGAGCTCAACCCCGGCTGGTCGCGGATGTTCTCCCCCCGGGCCGAGATCTGGCGGTACATGCGGGACTGCGTCGACAAGTACGGCCTGGCACCGCATCTGCGCCTGGGCTCGGAGTTCGTCGAGATGGCGTACGACGACGCGGCCCGTGACTGGAAGGTCCGCCTCGCCGGCGGGGAGACCCTCACCAGCAACGCGGTCGTCGCGGGCATCGGCGCGCTGCACGTGCCGTCGTACCCGGAGATCCCCGGCCGCGAGAGCTTCCGCGGCCCCGCCTTCCACTCGGCCGGATGGGATCACTCGGTCGACCTGACCGGTAAACGGGTCGCGGTCATCGGCACCGGCGCGTCGGCCGTCCAGTTCGTTCCCGAGATCGCCGGGCGGGTCGCCCGCCTCCACCTCTTCCAGCGGACGCCCCCGTGGATCCACCCCAAGCCCGACTTCCCGTTCTCCCCCCGGGCCAGGAGGCTGCTGCGCCTACCGGGGGCCGCCCGCACGCTGCGCAACGCGATCTACTGGGTGCTGGAGACCCGCGCGCTGGGCTTCACCGTCGACCCGCGCCTGATGAGGGCCCACCAGGAGGCGGCCCTGCGCCACCTCACCCGGCAGGTGCCCGACCCGGTCCTGCGCGCCAAGCTGACGCCCGACTACACGATCGGCTGCAAACGCGTCCTGATCTCCAACGACTACTACCCGGCGCTGTGCCGGGACGACGTCGAGGTGATCACCGACGGGGTGCGGGAGATCCGGGAGAACTCGATCGTCGACTCCACCGGCAGGGAGACACCGATCGATGTGATCATCTACGGCACGGGCTTCAGGGTGACCGACGCGCTCGGCGAGCAGCGGATCACCGGCAGGGCGGGCAGGACGATCCAGGAGGCGTGGCGGGACGGCGTCGAGGCGTACCACGGCGTCGTCACCGCCGGATTCCCGAACCTGTTCTTCCTGCTCGGCCCCAACACCGGCCTGGGCCACAACTCGGTCGTCTTCATGATCGAGTCCCAGGTCCGGTACGTGATCGAGTGCCTGCGCCTGCTGTCGAGGACCGGGGCGAGGGCCCTGGACGTCCGTTCCCAGGCGCAACGCCACTACAACGACCGCCTGCGCCGCCGCCTGGAGCGGCTGGTCTGGAACGAGGGCGGCTGCAGAAGCTGGTACCTGGACGAGCACGGCGTCAACCGCACCCTCTGGCCGGGCTTCACCTTCGAGTACTGGGCACGTACCCGGAAGGTGAAGCCCGAGGCGTACGAGCTGATCCACTGATCCGCACGGCGGGGGAGGCGGGAACAGCGCGGCGGGTGTGGGTGCCGTCTAGCGGTGTTCCCGCACCACCAGCGCGCTGCCGCCGCCGCGCCTGACCGGCTCGGCCACCGCCTGGAGCATGCCGCCGCGCAGGAACTCCACCGCGGTGGCCGCGCCGATCTCGGGGTTCGGCGCGAAGCTGTGGCCCCTGGCCGTCAGCTCGGCGCCGTAGCGGTCGAGGAAACCCGGCTCGGCCTGGGTCTGGGCGGTGTTGCGCTGGGTCGCGCGCGGGGCGGCGAGCGCCTCGGGCAGCGTCATGCCGAGCTCCCAGCGGTTGAACAGGACCTGCAGCACCGTGGTGATGATCGTCGAACCGCCGGGGGAACCCAGCGCGAGCAGCGGCCTGCCGTCCGACAGGACGATCGTCGGGGCCATCGAGGAGCGGGGCCGCTTGCCCGGCCCGGGGAGGTTCGGGTCACCGGGGGCCGGACCGAAGGTGAAGTCGGTCAGCTCGTTGTTGAGCAGGAAACCCCGGCCGGGGACGACGATGCCGTTGCCGCCGGTCGACTCGATGGTGATGTTGTAGGCGACCACGTTGTTCCAGCGGTCGACGACCACCAGGTGGGTGGTCTCCGGCCCCTCCTCGGCCGCCGGGGTGGCCTGCGCCGGTGGCGCGGTGGGCACGGCCGGGCAGGGGTCGTAGGTCCCGTCGGGGGTGCCCGGCGCGGCCGGGTGGGACATCGCCCGCTCACCGACCAGACAGGCCCGTTCCTTGGCGAACCCGTCCGACAGCAGCTGCCTCAGCGGCACGCCCGGGATGTCGCCGACGTACTTGCCGCGGTCGGCGAAGGAGAGCCGGGACGCCTCCAGATACTCGTGCGGGCCGACCTCCGGCAGGGCCTCCAGGATGTTGAGCGCCTCGCCGACCGTCGACCCGCCCGAGGAGGGGGGTGCCATGCCGTAGACGTCCATGCCCCTGTAGGTCGTCTTCGTGGGCGGCCGTTCGAGCGCGCGGTAGGCCCGCAGGTCGGACAGCTCCATCAGCCCCGGACGCACGTTGCGGGTGGACCCGGCGACGACCGGCGGCTTCTTGACCGTGGCCACGATCTCCGCGCCGAGGGTGCCGCCGTACAGCCAGTCGCCGCCCTCCCTGCCCAGCCTGCGGTAGGTGCCGGCCAGCTCGGGGTTGCGGAAGGTGGAGCCGACGGGCGGCGGGGCGCCGCCGGGCAGGAAGAGCCCGGCGGTGGAGGTGAAGTCCTTGAACCGCGCGGCGTTGGCGGCGGTCTGGTCGTGGAACGTCTGGTCGACGGTGAACCCCTTCTCGGCGACCCGGATCGCGGGCCGCAGCGCCTGCCGCAGCGAGAGCGTGCCGAACCGGCGCAGCGCCAGCTCCCACTGCGCCACACTGCCGGGCACCCCGGCCGACAGGCCGCTGGTCACGGCCTCCTCGAACGGGATGCCCTCCAGGGACGCCGGGCCCATCGCCCGGGGGGCGGTCTCGCGGCCGTCGACGGTGTGCACCTTCTTGCGGCGCGCGTCGTAGTAGACGATGAACCCTCCCCCGGCCAGCCCGGCGGAGTAGGGCTCGGTCACGCCCAGCACCGCCGCCGCCGCGACCGCCGCGTCCATCGCGTTGCCGCCCTCGCGCAGCACGTCCAGGGCGGCCCGGCTGGCGTCGAGGTCGACGGTCGAGACCGCCCCGCCGTACCCCTCGGCGACGGCTTTCTTCTCCGCCGGGCCGGCCGGCGGCACAGCCGTCAGTGCGGACGCCGGTGCGACCGCCGGTGCGGACGCCGTCATCGGCGGGGACGCCACCGCCGGCTGGACGAACACGGTGGACCCTCCCACCAGCATCCCGGCGAGGGGAACGGCTAAACGACGATAGATCATGATGACCTCCCGCTGACAGCTTGACTCAGCCCGTAAGCCTTGTCAGCCCCTTCCCCGACGGCGCGGCTCCGATCCATCGCCGCCCCGCGGCTGTGATCCACCGCCGTTCCACCCGGCGGACCGAGCGGACCCGGCGGACCGGATGGGCCGGGCGGACCCGGCGGCTTCCTCCCGCGTCTCCGATCCGGCCCCTCCCTGCAGCGCATCCGATATGGAAGTGGTCGATTACCCTCCGTGATGAAGCCGTCGCGTGTCACCCTGTGAGCTGTCGGTTACGCATGGTCCGGGGAGGCTGACATGGGGTGGTGGCAGGGGGGTGATCCGCGGATGAACGCGGTCTCGGTGCCCACCCCCCGCGGCACGGAGCACGAGAACGACACCGACGGGGAGACCGCCCTGCTGCTGGCCGCGCACGGCGGCGACCCACTCGCCGCGCATCTGCTCGGCCGTCGCTTCGCCCAGCGGGGCGACCAGTCGGCGGCCCGGCACTGGTGGGAGCGCGCGGCGACGGCCGGCAACGTCGACAGCGCCTACAACCTCGGTGTCTGGCACGAGAGGCACGGCAGCCCGACGGAGGCCGCCCGGTGGTACGGGCTGGCGGCGGATGCCGGCGACGCCGAGGCGGCGCTGAACCTGGCGACGCTCCTGCTGGAGCAGCTCGGCGACGTGCCGTCGGCCCGCCGGTGGTTCGAGACGGCGGCCGGGGCGGGGTCACGGGCCGCGGCGCGGCGGCTCGCGCTGCTCTGCGAGGACTCCGGCGAGACCGGGGAGGCCGGAGAGTGGCACCGCAGGGCGGCGACCGCCGGCGACCTGGCCTCGGCTCACGACCTGGGGTTCCTCGCCTACTCCCACGGCGACGACGGTGAGGCGGTCCGCTGGTGGGATCTGGCCGCCCGTGGCGGGCACGCCGACGCGGCCTACCATCTGGGCCTGCTCCTGCAGGCCGGCCGCGACCTCGCGGGGGCGGAGGCGTTCTACCGGCTGGCCGCCAGGAACGAGCATCCGGGTGCCGCGTCCCGGCTCGGCGCGATCGCGTTGTCCCGCGGCGACCTGCGGACCGCCCGCGCCTGGTTCGAGCGGGCCGCCCACACCGGCCGGATCGACGACCAGCGGACGGCCGGGTTCGTGTGCGTGGAGATGAGCGACGCGCAAGGGGCCGGGCACTGGTTCGGCCGGGCCGCCGCGAACGGCGACCCGGAGGCGGCGTTCAACTTCGGCCTGCTGCTCATCGCCGAGTACAACGACCTTCAGGGCGGCCGGCACTGGTTCCGGAAGGCGGCGCGGGCCGGGCACCACCGGGCCGCGGTCGAGCTGGCCGCGCTACCGGCGGTGACGGGGGCACCGGACGAGGCGGAGCGGTGGCCGGCGAGTCCGCCTGCCCCGGCGCGTGACCGGCCCGGCACCGAGCCCGAGCTCGCCGCCCGCGCCGAGCTGGCCGCCGCCGCGGTCGCCCGGCGGGGTGCCGCTCCACCGCGGACCGACGACCTGGCCGAGATCCTGAGCACCTGGGATCTGGTCACCCGGCCGTTGGGCGACCGCGGCGACGTCGTCACCCTGCTGGCCGAGCGGACCGGCGTGCCCCGGGCGGCGATCGAGCACCTGGCCGCGGTGCGGGACACGCTGCTGCGTCCCGGCGGCGCACCGTGGCCGACACCCGCCGAGGTCGAGCACGTACTGGTCACCGCCCGTGCACTCCGCTCCGGCTCGGCACCGTGACGCGGGGAAAGCCATGACGCCGGGAAAACCGTGGCGGTGAGAGAAGGCCGTGACGCTGGGGAAAGCCGTGACGGTGAGGGAGAACCGGACGGCCCGCGGCCCGGGGTGCGTGGGCCGCGGGCCGTCCGGAGGGGGTCAGCCGGCGAGGACCTGGGAGACCGGCGTGAACGGCAGGCCGAGGGCGTCGGCGACCTTCTCGTTGGTGAGCCGGCCCGCGTGGGTGTTGAGGCCCAGCGCGAGGGCGGGGTCCTGCTGGAGCGCCGACTGCCAGCCCAGACCGGCCAGCTTCACCGCGTACGGGAGCGTGGCGTTGGTCAGCGCGTAGGTGGAGGTGTTGGCGACGGACCCGGGCATGTTGGCCACGCAGTAGAAGATCGAGTTGTGGACCTGGTAGGTCGGCTCGGCGTGCGTGGTCGGACGGGAGTCCTCGAAGCAGCCGCCCTGGTCGATGGCGATGTCGACGAGGACGGAGCCCGGCTTCATGCGGGAGACCAGCTCGTTGGAGACGAGCGTCGGGGCCTTGGCGCCGGGGATGAGCACCGCGCCGATGACCAGGTCGGCCTCCAGCACCTCCTTCTCGATCGCGTAGGAGTTCGAGACGAGGGTCTTCATGCGGCCCTGGTAGACGGCGTCGATGAAGCGCAGGCGGTCGACGTTGAGGTCCAGGACGGTGACGTCCGCGCCCATGCCGACCGCGATCTGCGCGGCGTTGAGGCCGGAGACGCCGGCGCCGATGACGACGACCTTGGCCGGGGCCACTCCGGGCACGCCGCCGGGCAGCACTCCGCGGCCGCCGTTGAAGCGCATCAGGTTGTAGGCGCCGACCTGCGGGGCCAGGCGGCCCGCGACCTCGGACATCGGGGCGAGCAGCGGCAGGGTGCCGCCGACCTGGACGGTCTCGTACGCGATGCCGGTGACCTGCTGCTTGAGCAGGGCGTCGGCGCACTCGGGGCCGGCGGCGAGGTGCAGGTAGGTGAAGAGGACCTGGCCGGAGCGCATGCGGTGGTACTCCTCCGCGATGGGCTCCTTCACCTTGAGGATCATCTCGGCCTCGCCCCACACCTCGTCGGCGGTGTCGAGGATCTTGGCACCGGCGAAGAGGTACTCCTCGTCGGGGAGGTGCGAGCCCAGGCCCGCGCCGCGCTGGACGTAGACGTCGTGGCCGTGGCGGACCAGCTCGTGCACGCCCGCCGGGGTCGCGGCGACGCGGTACTCGTGGTTCTTGACCTCGGCGGGCACGCCGATCTTCATGCGGTTTCCTTTCAGAGTTCCAGCGGTTGTGTCACAGCCCGGGGTCGGCGGGCATGGTCGCTCGATGCGGGTCGCGCCGGGCACGGACGGCGACTCGACGCTTCGGCGGCCGTGCCCGGCGACGGGATCAGAGCCTGCTCCACGCCTCGGTGAGCACGGAGCGGAGGATGGACTCGATCTCGTCGAACTCCTTGGGTCCGCAGATGAGCGGCGGGGCGAGCTGGATGACCGGGTCGCCGCGGTCGTCGGCGCGGCAGTACAGGCCGGCCTCGTACAGGGCCCCGGACAGGAAACCGCGGATGAGGCGCTCGGACTCCTCGGCGTTGAAGGTCTCCTTGGTGGCCTTGTCCTTGACGAGCTCGATGCCCCAGAAGTAACCGGAGCCGCGCACGTCGCCGACGATCGGCAGGTCGAGGAGGCGCTCCAGCGTGCCGCGGAAAACCGGCTCGTTGCGGGTCACGTGGCCGAGCAGGTCCTCGCGCTCGAAGAGGTCGAGGTTCGCCAGCGCCACGGCCGAGGAGACGGGGTGACCGCCGAAGGTGTAGCCGTGGGCGAACATCTCGGTGCCGTTCTTGAACGGCTCGAAGAGCCGGTCGGAGGCGATCATGGCACCGATCGGGGAGTAACCGCTGGTCATGCCCTTGGCGCAGGTGATGATGTCGGGCACGTAGTCGAACTTCTGCCCGCCGAACATGGTGCCGAGGCGGCCGAAGGCGCAGATGACCTCGTCGGAGACGAGCAGGACGTCGTACTCGTCGCAGATCTCACGCAGGCGCTGGAAGTATCCGGGCGGCGGCGGGAAGCAGCCGCCGGCGTTCTGCACCGGCTCGACGAAGACGGCGGCCACCGTGTCGGGGCCCTCCATCTCGATGGCGCGGGCGACGCGCTCGGCGGCCCAGTAGCCGTACTGCTCGGGGGTCATGCCGGGCACGCCGGTGATCTCGTCGGCGCGGTAGTGGTTGGTGTTGGGCACCCGGACGGAGCCCGGGACCAACGGCTCGAACATCTGCTTGAAGGCCGGGATGCCGGTGATCGACAGGGCGCCCTGCGGGGTGCCGTGGTAGGCGATCTGCCGGCTGATGACCTTGTGCTTGAGCGGCTTGCCGGTGACCTTGAAGTACTGCTTGGCGAGCTTCCAGGCCGTCTCGACGGCCTCGCCGCCGCCGGTGGTGAAGAAGACCCGGTTGAGGTCGCCGGGGGTCTCCGCGGCGAGGCGCTGGGCCAGTTCGACGGCCTTGGGGTGCGCGTACGACCACAGCGGGAAGAACGCCAGCTCCTGGGCCTGCTTGGCGGCGGCCTCGGCCAGCTCGCTGCGGCCGTGGCCGGCCTGGACCACGAACAGGCCGGCGAGCCCGTCGATGTAGCGCTTGCCGTGGACGTCGTAGATGTAGGAGCCCTCACCCCTCACGATCATCGGCACCTCCGCCCCCTCGTAGGAGCTGTGCCGGGTGAAGTGCATCCACAGGTTGTCCTGGGCGGCCTTCATGAGCGAGGTCACGTCGGTGTTTTCAGGGTGCGTCATCACGATCTTCCCTCGGTGAGCTGGGCTCCCCACAGTTTGCCTGTCCTAATCTCTCCTGACAAGTGAAAGCGTGGCAACAGACTGCAAGAACCTCGGAATCCGCAACCTCCAGATGTAACAACAACGAAATCCGGAGGCAGGTTTCGCGGCTCAGCGGCCCGGCCGGCCACCCGCCCCGCTTGCCGGAATCCCGTTGTGCTGGAATCGTGCGGATACTCGGCGCCGCGGCCCGCAACCGCCACCGGCCGCTGTGATCAAATAGGACCGACCACACAGTGAGATACGGGGGAAGTCGTGACTCCGGATGAGATCGAGAACGCCGTCAACGCCGGCATGCCCCGAGCCGTCGACGACCTCAAACGGCTCGTCGCCATCCCCTCGGTGGCCTTCCCCGGCCACCCCGAGGAGCCGGTGCTCGCCGCCGCCGCGATGACCGAGGAGCTGCTGCGCAGCGCCGGGCTGCCCCACGTCCGCCGGATCCCGGTGGACGGCAGCTTCCCCGCCGTCTACGCCGAGGCCCCGGCGCCTCCCGGCGCCCCCACCGTGCTCCTGTACGCGCACTACGACGTGCAGCCGGCGGGCGACCCGGCCCTCTGGCGCACCCCGGCCTTCGAGCCCACGGAGATCGACGGCGCCGTCTACGGCCGCGGCGCCGCCGACGACAAGTCGGGCGTCATCTCCCATGTCGCCGCGCTCCGCGCCTTCCAGGGCCGCTTCCCGGTGGGCGTCAAGGTCATCATCGAGGGCCAGGAGGAGTACGCCGGCGAGCGTCTGGAGGCGTTCGTCGAGCGCAACCCCGAGCTGCTGCGCGCCGACGCGATCGTGGTCGCCGACACCGGTAACCCGAAGGTGGGCGACCCGTCGGTCACGACCTCGCTCCGCGGCATGGGCGCCTTCACCGTCGAGGTCCGCACCCTGAAGGAGTCGCTGCACAGCGGCTCGTTCGGCGGCGCCGCCCCGGACGCCCTCGCGGCGCTCATCCGGATGCTCGCCGCGCTCCACGACGACCACGGTGACATCCGCGTCCCCGGCCTGCCCCGGGGCACCTTCCTCGGCTCCGGCCCGTCGGAGGAGGAGTTCCGGGCCACCGCGGGCGTGCTCGACGGGGTGTCCCTGGTCGGTTCCGGCTCGCTGGCCGACCGGCTGTGGGCCTCCTACGCCATCACGGTCACCGGCCTGGACGTGCCCACGGTCTCCGGCGCCATCAACGCGGTCCAGTCGGTCGCCCGGGCACGGGTGACAGTGCGGGTCCCCCCGGCGGGTGACCCGAAGACCACCGTCGAGGCCGTGGTCGACTTCCTGCGGCAGGTCGCCCCGTGGGGTGTGCAGGTGGACGTCGGCGACTACACGGTGGGCTCCGGCTATCTGGCCGACAGCGGCGGCGCGGCCCGCACCGCGCTGAACCGGGCCATGGAGCACGCCTTCGGCCGCCCGCCGCGCGACGTCGGCGCCGGCGGGTCGATCCCGCTGGTCTCCACGTTCGCCAGGCAGTTCCCGGCCGCGACGATCCTGCTCTTCGGCGCCGAGGACGACGACGCCTCGATCCACGCACCCAACGAGCGGGTCGACCTCGGGGAGCTGCACCGCACGGTCCTCGCCGAGGCGCTCTTCCTCCAGGAGTACGCCTCCGCGACCTCCTGACGCACCGGCCCTTCGGGTTCCGCGTGGATTCAGGTCACGCGCGAAACCCGAAGGGCCGTCCCGCCCGTCCGAGGCGCCCTCCCGGGAGGAGGGTGCCTTTTTTGTCTGCTTCCGGCCCCCGGGCTTCCGCCCACCCCCACCGGCTCTTCCGGGCTTCCCCCCTCCGTCGACCTCCGCCCTCCGTGGGCTTCCACCGCTTCGACGTGCGGGACCATCCGCCTCCCATTTCACCCGCAGGGCGTCCGGCTGCTACTTTTTGTACTGACCGGTCAGATTAAAGAGATGCGGGAGGGACGCGGTGTACGACGGGGTGGAGGTGCGTGCGACCGGACTGTCGCTGCGCGGCGAGCACGGATGGGCCTACCGCGACGTGACCGTCGCGGCCGCCCCCGGCAGCCTCACGGCCGTCACCGGCCAGGCCGGCAGCGGCCGCACCAGCCTGCTGCTCACCCTGGCGGGGCGGATGAAGCCGACCTCGGGCACGCTCACCGTCGGCGGCGCCACCACCCCCAGGGTGATCCGGCGGCTGGCCGCGCTCGGCCTCGTCGATGGGGTGAACGACCTGGACGCGGCGCTCTCGGTCCGCGAACACGTCCGTGAACGGACACCGTCCCCGCCGTGGAACCGCCACCGGTCCGAGCGGGCCGAGGCCGCGTTCGCCCTGGCGGACCTCGACCTGTCCCCCGGCGACCGGACGCTCGCCCGGCACCTGGGGCGTGAGCGGCGCATCCGGCTGGGTATCGCGCTCGCCCTGCTCGACCGGCCCGGCCTGCTGGTCCTCGACAACGTCGACACCGGCCTGTCCCGCGACCGGCGCGCGGCACTGACCGCCACCCTGCGGGACCTCGCCGGCCGGGGCCTGACCGTCGTCCTGTCGTGCATCGAGAGCGACCTGCCGGAGCAGGTCCGTCTTCCCTCCCCCGACGCCGGGCCTCCCCACCCCACTCCCGACACCGAACCCCCTGGCCCCGACGCCGACCCTCCTCACTCCTCCCCCGACGCCGGGCCCCCTCTCCGCGTCCCCGGTGCACGGCCCGGTCCTCCCGGACCGGAGGAGACTGAACCGGGGCACGGCGCGGACGACCGGGACGGGAAGCGGCGGGACGACCGGGACGAGGGGGGAGGGCGATGAGACCGCTGCGGGCAGCCACCCTGGAGTTGCGGCGTTTCACCCGGTCACGGCTGACCCGGGCGGCACTCGCCGGGGTGGTGATGCTGCCGCTGCTGTACGCGGGACTGTACCTGTGGTCCTTCTGGGATCCGCAAGGACACCTGGACCGCGTCCCGGTGGCGCTGGTCGTGGAGGACAGGCCGGCGACCGTCGACGGCACGACGGTCGACGCGGGCCGCGAGCTGGCCGAGGAGCTACGCGAGCGCGGCACCTTCGACTGGCACCCGGTGAACGCGCGGCAGGCGGCCGACGGCGTGCACGACGGCAGCTTTTATCTCTCCCTCACCGTCCCCGCCGACTTCAGCGCCCGGCTCGCCTCCCCCGCGGGCGACGGCACCCCGGTCCCCGCCGAACTGGGCGTGCAGGTGGACACCGGACGCAGCTACATCATGGGGTCCATCTCCGACGCGGTGTTCGCCGAGGTCAAGGCCGCCGCGAGCCGTACCGCGCTGAAGGACTACTGGGACAGCGTCTTCGTCTCCTTCGGGAAGCTGCACGACGCCACCGTCCAGGCCGCCGACGGCGCGGACGAACTGCACGACGGCACCGCCAAGGCCGGCAGGGGCGCCGCCACCCTCGGTGAGGGTCTCGGCGAGGCCGGGAACGGGGCCCACCGGCTCGCCGTGGGCCTCGGCAGCGCCGACACCGCCGTCGGCAGGCTGTCGGCCGGGGCCCGGGAGCTGACCTCGGGGCTCCGCCGCGCGGAGAACGGCTCACGCGAGCTGGGCCGGGGCCTGGCCGCGCTGCGGAAAGGCGCCGAGCGGATCGCCGACGGCAACGCGCAGGCGTACCGGCAGGTCCACTCCCAGGTGGCGGCGGTGAACCGGGTCGCCGACGACGTCACCGGCGTGCTGGAGCGTGACGGGGCACGGATCCAGGAGTTCGCACGGGCCGTCGAGCAAGGCGTGGACCTGGTCGCCGACGGCGCGGGAACGCTGCCCGCCGGGCTCCGGGAAGGGGCCGAGCAGTCCGCGGAACAGTCCCGGCGGCTGCGGGCGTGGCTGGACGCCAACCCCGAGGCCGACCCGGAGCTGCGGGCCATCGCCGACCGGCTCGCCTCCGCCACCGGGCAGGTGGCCGGCAACCTGACGGGAGCCGCCGACGGCGGGGCCGCGGACCGGCTGCGGCACGACGCCCGGCGGATCTCCGAGCTCGCGGGCCGCACCGCGGAGGTCGTCCCGGGCCTGGGGCACCGGTTTGACCAGGCCAGGCGGAAGCTCGACGAACTGGACAAGGGCCTGGGCACACTGGCGGAGGGGTCGGCCGAACTGCACGCGGGCCTGACGAAGGCCGGCACGGCGGGCGGCACCCTGACCTCCGGCCTCGCCCGGCTCGGTGACGGGTCCGCACGGCTCGGCGACGGGCTGGCGCAGCTGGGCGGCGGCATCGTCAGGCTGAACGACGGCGCCGCCCGGGTGGACACCGGCATCGGCCGGCTGCGCACCGGCGCGGACGAGCTCAGCGCGGGCATCGGCAGGCTGGCCGACGGCTCCAGGGAACTGAGCGACAAGCTCGGCGACGGCGCCGGGGAGATCCCCGACTACGACGGGGACGAACGGGCGAGCCGCGCCGGCGTGATGAGCGACCCCGTCCGGCTGGACGAACGGATCCTCAACGAGGTGCCCGACTACGGCACCGGGTTCGCGCCGTTCTTCGTCCCGCTGGCGCTCTGGGTCGGCGCGATGGTGGCCTACATGGTGCTGCGTCCGCTCAACCCACGCCTGCTCGCCGGTACGGCGCCCGCCTGGCGGATCGTCGCGGGCGGCTGGCTGCCCGCGCTGGCCCTGGCCGCCGCCCAGGTGGGGGTGCTGCTCGCGGTGATCCGGTTCGGGCTCGGCATGGAGGCCGCGCACTGGGCGGGGGTCGCCGGGTTCCTGCTGCTGGCCGCGGCGGCGTTCACCGCGCTCGTGCAGGCGGTCAACGCGCTGCTCGGCCCGCCGGGCAGGATCGTGGTGCTGGCGTTGCTGATGCTCCAGCTCACCTCGGCCGCCGGGACGTACCCGATCGAGACCTCGCCGGGCTTCTTCCGGACGATCTCCCCGTGGCTCCCGATGAGCTGGGTGGTCAGCGCACTGCGGCGGCTGATCAGCGGCGGCGACCTCACCGTGGTCTGGCAGGCGTGCGGCGTGCTGACCGCGTTCACCGCGCTGGGCCTGGCGCTGAGCGTCCACGCCGTGCACCGGGGCCGCACCTGGTCGATGCGCCGCCTCCATCCGGAACTGGCGTTGTGACTACGGTTACCCCCATGGCACAGCAGCGGACCGGCCCCGCGAACGCGAACGCGCGGGGCGACAGGGGGGACGGGCGGCGGGCCGGGACACGGCTCCGGGTGTTCACCGCGGCGGTGGAGGTGATCGCGGAGCAGGGCTACACCTCGGCCACGGTCGAGGCGATCGCCGAGCGCGCCGGAGTCGCCAAGGGCACCGTGTTCTACAACTTCGGCAGCAAGGAGGCGCTCTTCTCGGCGTTGCTCGAACACGGGATCGGCCGGATGGCCGACGCGCTGGGTGAGGCCGCCGCAGGCGCCCCGGCCCCGCTGGACGCGCTGGACGCGGTCGTCCTGGCGCAGCTGCGGTTCTTCGAGGAGTACGGCGCCTTCGCCCGGGTGCTCCTCACCGAAATGTGGCGTACGGCCTGGCAGGACGCGGTGGCCGGGCTGCGCGAACGCGCGCTCGGCGTCTACGCGGACGTGCTGCGGCGGGCGGTCGCCGACGGGCTGGTCCGCGAGGACCTGGACGTGGAAACCGCGGCGACCGCCGTCTTCGGCATGGTGCTGACCGTCTCGATCGAACGCCGGGCCCTCCACCCCGACCGGCCGGTCGAGCAGGTCCACGCCACCCTCACCGACCTCCTGCACGGCAGGGTCGCCCGGTAGCGGTGGCGGGCAGGCGCCGCTAGCCGGCGACGGGCAGGACCGGCAGGTCGTAGACGCGGCGGACGCTGCTACGGACGGCGCGGAGGTCGGCACCGTAGACGTGGAGCGAGATGGCCGTCTCCTCGCCCGTGTTGTGCACCCGGTGGATGTCACCGGGCGGGGCGAAGCCGCTGACCTCGCCGACGCGGTTGGCGGCGCGGCCGATCTCGGTGAGATGGTCGCCGTGGTCGCGGTAGAGCGTCTCGTACTCCACGCCCTGGAGCACGCCGAACACGCACCAGGTGATGTGGTCGTGGATCACCGTCTTCTGACCCGGCCGCCAGACCACGGCCATGATCGAGAAGGCCGGTTCGGCATGGAGGGTGTGGCCGACATAGTGGCCGGGGTCTCCGAGACGTTCCTCCTCGGTGAGGATCTCCGGGGACGGCAGCCGCCGGCGCAGCAGGCCGGCGACGGCGAAGGCCGTCTCCCTGGGGCGGGCGGACGGGCTGAGGAGCTTTCTGACTTCCGTGACCAGCTCCGCCAGCCCCGGGCGGGTGAGCGTCATCGTTGTCATGGTTCCAGGGTGCGCCGGACCACCCATAGGGTCTAATGCCGACTTTCCACCTCATCCATAGTTATGGTTGATGAGTGCTTGATATCGTGCGGCTCCGCGTCCTGGCCGCGGTGGCCAGGCACGGCTCGGTGACCGCGGCGGCCAGGGAACTGCACTACTCGCAGCCCTCGGTGAGCCACCACCTCGCCAGGCTCGAAGCCGAGACCGGGGCCAAGCTGGTCCAGCGGGTCGGCCGGGGCATCCGGCTGACCGAGGCGGGCCGGTTGCTGGCCGAGCGGGCCACCGAGATCATCGGCCGCGTCGACTCGGCCGCCGCCGAACTGTCGGCGCACGTGGGCCTGCACGCCGGCCGGGTCAGGCTGGCCGCCTTCCCCTCGGCGCTGGGGACGTTCGTGCCCCGGGCCGCCGCCGCCCTCACCGAACGACACCCCGGCCTGGAGCTGCGGCTGACCGAGACCGAACCCCCCGACGCGCTGCGCATGCTCCGGGCGGGTCACGTGGACGTGGCGGTGATCTTCCGCTATGACGACACCGCCCCGGAGGACGACGGCATCCGCCTGACCCACCTGCTGGACGACCCCAGCTACCTGATCGCCGCGGACCCGGCCGCCGGCTCGATCACGCATCGGACCGGTGACCCGGCCGCGCATCGGGGCGGTCATCTGACCGCGCATCGAGCCGGTGGCCTGGCCGCGCATCGGCGTTCCCGGTGGATCGGGGGTTGCGAGCGGTGCCGCAGCCACCTGCTGGAGCTGTGCGCCAGGGAGGGCTTCGAACCGGAGATCTCCTTCACGACGGACGACATCGTCGCCGTCCAGGCCCTCGTCGCCGCCGGGATCGGGGTGACGGTCCTGCCCGGTCTCGCCCTGTGGGCCCACCGGCACCCCGCAGTCAGCGCGACCGAGATCCCCGGCTCGATCCGCCACGTCCACGCCGCCGCCTACGGCGAACCTCCCGACCCGCCCGCCACCACCGCCCTGCTGGCCGCCCTGGTCACGGCCGCGGGACCGTGAAGCTACCGTACCTGGACATCAGGCCGAGGCATCAGGCCGGGGCATCAAGCGGGGCACCGTGCCGGGGCATCGAGCCGGGGCATCGGGCGAAAACCTGCGGCGATCAGGGAGAGCGCCGGATTACCATCCGAATATGCCGGATCTGGCGACTGTCGCCCTCTTCGTCGTCGCGACCCTCGCGCTGCTGCTCGTGCCGGGGCCCGCGGTGCTCTACATCGTGACCCGCAGTGTCACCCAGGGACGGTCCGCCGGGCTGGTGTCGGTGCTGGGCATCCACCTCGGCTCGCTGGTCCACGTGGCCGCGGCGGCGCTGGGGGTCAGCGCTCTGCTGGCGGCCTCCGCGACGGCGTTCACGATCGTCAAGTATCTGGGTGCGGCCTACCTGGTCTACCTGGGCATACGCAAGCTGATGGCCCGGCCGGGCGGGGACGGGGTCGTCGAGCCGCCCGTGGCGAGCACGTCCCGGCTGTTCTGGGAGGGCTTCGTGGTCAACGTGCTCAACCCGAAGACCGCGATCTTCTTCCTGGCCTTCCTCCCGCAGTTCGCCGACCCGGCGGCCGGGCCGATCGCCCCGCAGATCGTGCTGCTGGGTCTCATCTGGACGGTGCTCGGCATGGTCAGTGACGGCGCCTACGCCCTGCTCTCCTCGGCCATGGCGGGCCGGCTGCGCCGCTCGGCCCGTGCTCGCCGGCGCCTGGACCTCACCAGCGGCTTCGTCTACCTGGGCATGGGCGCCTTCGCCGCCCTCGGCGGGGAGGGCGGCGCGGCGAAAGCCTGACCGGGCCCGGACGGTCGGGGCCCGGTCAGGCCCGGCACCGGTCCCGCCCGGTCAGGCTCGGCACCGGTCCCGCCGGGTCAGCTCGCTCCCCACTGGGCCCCGATGCCGGCCCCGGCGGTCACCGTCGCGGGGACGGTCGATGGGTTGTCGACGGTGTAGGAGTAGTAGGTGCCCGGCTCGACGACCGTGCCGGCCGTCTCCGGGGTGCCGGAGTTCACGTAGATGTTGTTGCGCTGCACCGCCCGGCCGGGGCCGCTGTCGGCGTACCCGCTCGCCGAGTAGAGCGGGTGCGGGACGTCCTTGAAGTAGTTGCCCTCCACCACCACGCCGGCGTTCTCGGTCGAGGCCACGCCATAGAGCTCGTTGCCCAGGAAGTAGTTGTTGAAGACGTGCACCGGCTCGCCGAACCGGATGCGGGGGTGACGCTGCCTGCTGTTGTCGAAGAAGTTGTGGTGGATGGTCACCTTCAGGTGGCCGACGTCGGTGCCCGCGGCGCCGTCGGAGTGGCTGATCAGCATGCTCTTGTCGGAGTGGTCGAAGTGGTTCCACGACACGGTGACGTAGTCGGCGCCCCGGACCACGTCGATCGAGCCGTCGACCGCCCCGGAGAAGGTGTTATGGTCGATCCAGATGTGGTGTGACTCCCGGCCGACGTTGATCGCGTCGTCCTCCGCGTCGGTGAACCGAATGTTGCGGACGATCACGTTGTACGACCGGTAGAAGTCCAGCCCGCCGCCGGTGATGTGGCCCGACGTACCGACACCGATGATCGTCTTGTTCGGGCGCACCCCTTGCTTGCTGGTGATCGCGATGGTGCCCGCCACCCGGATGACGAGCGTCTCCTTGCTGTCGATGTACTCCAGGAACTGGGCGGCGTTGGTCGCGGTGACCGTCCGGCCGCCGGCTCCGCCGGTGGTGCCGTTCTGGCCCATCGCGTTGACGGAGGCGAATCCGACCGGCGTGTCGGCCAGGGCGGACGCCCGGGCCGCGGTGCCGGAGCCGAACAGGGTGGCGGCCAGGCTGATGGCGGTGGCGACGGCGAGGGCCGCGCGCCGGCGGACCGTGGGGCCCGCGACGAGCTTGATCATCGAATTCCTCCGGTGGGGGGACCCCCGGCCTCGGCCGCGGGGAGAACGCGTGACGGTGGCACGACGTGCCCGGACGCCCGCCGCGCGCGTGGTGGTCGCGGCGGGCGCGGAGATCGCGGGCGGGCGCCCGCGGTGTTAGCAGCCGATCTTTCCGACGCCGGCCCCGGCGGTCACCGTCGCGGGGACGGTCGCGGGGTCGTCGACGGTGTAGGAGTAGTAGGTGCCCGGCTCGACGACCGTGCCGGCCGTCTGGGGGGTGCCGGAGTTCACGTAGATGTTGTTCCGCTCGACCACCCGGCCGGGGCCGCTCTTGTCGTAGCCGACGTAGATCGGGTGGGCGACGTCCTGGAAGTAGTTGCCCTCGACGAGCACGCCGGCGTTCTCGGTCGACGCGACGCCGTAGAGGGCGTTGGCGCGGTAGTAGTTGTTGAAGACGTGGACGGGCTCGGCGAAGCGCACCCGGGGGTGCCGCTGGTCGGTGCCGTCGAAGTAGTTGTGGTGGTAGGTGACGCGCAGCTTGCCGATGTCGGCGGTGTAGTTGTCCGAGTGGCCGAGCAGCGCCGACTTGCTGTGGTTGTGGAAGCGGTTCCACGAGACCGTGACGAAGTCCGACTCCCGCTTGATGTCGAGCAGGCCGTCGTATCCGTCGGACAGGTCGTTGTGGTCGATCCACACGTGGTGCGCCTTGTTCGTGACGCTGATGGAGTCGTCCGACGCGTTGGTGAAGCGGATGTTCCGGATGATCACGTTGTTGCCCGGCCGGGTCGTCGAGCCGAGCTGGAGCCCGCCGCCGGTGATCTCCGCGGTCGTGCCGACACCCAGGATGCTCTTGTTGGCGACCACGGTGATCATGCCGCCGAGCTGGATCCGGCCGGAGACCTGGATGACGTACGGGCCGGGCCGTCCGGCGTAGTCCTTCAGGGCCGCGGCGGTGGTGACGGTGACGACCGGTCCCCCGGCACCACCGGTGGTGCCGTTGTGGCCCAGCGCGTTGACGGAGGCGAACCCGACCGGCGTGCCGGCGCAGTCCGCCGCCGCGAGGGCCGCCGGCACCGCCGCGGGGGCGTCGGCGAGTGCCGCGCCGCCCGCGCCGGCGAGCGCGGCGAACAGGAGGGTGGCGAGAGCGGCCGCCGGCCGCCTCCGGAGGTGGAAGATGCCGTTCATCCGTCTCAGATCCTTCCGACGCCGGCGCCGGCGGACACGATGGCGGGCACGTCGGCCGCCGGGTCCGCGCTGTAGGAGTAGTACGTGCTCGGTTCGGTCACGGTGCCGCGGGTCTCGATCGGGTGGTTGCAGTCGACCAGGATGTTGCCGCGCTCGACCAGCCGGCCGAGGTCACCGCTGAACTTCACCCGCCCGGGGTTGTTGACGCTGTAGAAGTAGTTGTTCTCGACCAGGACGCCGGCGTCGTAGGTGGACGCGATGCCGTAGCTGTTGTCCCGGTAGTAGTTGTTGTAGACGTGCACCAGGTTCGCGAACCGGACACGCGGGTGCCGCTGGTCGGAGGCGTCGAAATAGTTGTGGTGGTAGGTGACGCGCAGCCGCCCGATGTCCTGGGGTCCGGCGTCCTCGTCGTGCGAGAGCAGCAGCGTCTTGTCGTGGTCGTGGAACCTGTTCCACGAGACGGTCACGAAGTCGGAGCCGCGTTTGATGTCCACCGCGCCGTCGTCCCCGTTGGAGAAGTCGTTGTGGTCGATCCAGACGTGGTGGCTGAACATCTGCACATTGATCATGTCGTCGGTGGCGCCGGAGAACGAGATGTTCCGGATGATGATGTTGTGCACGGCGTCGGCCGGGGGTGAGGTGACGTCGTCGTCGACCGGGACCCCGATGTTCAGCCCACCGCCGACCAGGGCGGCGTTCGCGCCGACACCGATGATGGTCTTGTCCGAGGTGACGTTGTGCATGCCGTCGGAGGAACCGGTGGGCAGGGTGATGCGGCCCGAGACCCGGATGACGTATGGCCCCGGCCGGGAGATGTAGTCGAGGAACTGCGCGGTGGTGGTCGCGGTGACGACCGGTCCCCCGGCGCCACCGGTGGTGCCGTTCTGGCCCAGCGCGTTGACGGTGGCGAACCCCACCATGGCGTCGACCGGGTCCGTGTGCGCCGCCTCCGCCGGCACGGAGGCGGCACCCGAGGCCCCCTGCGCGACGGTGACGAGGGCGGTGGCCGCGGCGAACGCGACCAGCGCGCGCAGGGCCCTGCGAAGATGCCGCGAGGCGGCGGGGGTGACTCTGGATGTCATGGATCGCTCTGCTTTCCGCGCGTCGGGATCCCCCGCGCACGCTGCGCTCCGGACGCGCGCCGGGACGGCCCACGACCGGGAGGGAGGGGGTTTCGCGGTGCGCGCAGCTCACCGCCCGGCATGCTCCGATCCGGTCAGGGAACCGGCGCGCGGGTCGTGCGGGAGGGGTGCGGTCCGCGGCGGTGCTCGCGACCGGGCCACCGGGTGGAAGGCCCGGGATGCGGCGTCCGGTGCGGCACGAAGCGTGAGAGGCGGCCCGGTGCGGGTCGCACGGCGACCACCGCACTCACGAGAAGAAACGTCAGGGTTACCGATCGGCCATGGCACCGCCACCTTCCGGCCAGGCTGAGCGCTGCGGAAAGCGCTTTCCCAACGGATTTAACTTTACGTTTACCCCCCTTTGATGTCAACGGCATCTTGACCGGCGAAGTGACCCCGCGGCACAGACCGCGAACCACCCACCCGCCGGCTGTCCGCAGCGCGGCGCTCCGGCGGCCGAAGGCGCTCATGGCCGGCGAGGTGACGTGTCGAACCCGGAGCACGGGTCGGATGCCGACCCCCGGCACCGATCCTGCCGGCACGCGCGTGACCGCCCGGCGTGATCGTCCGTGCACGCGACCACCTCGGGGACAGTGGGTTCCAAGCCGCCTCCAACCACACGGGGCCATCCTGGCTGCCATGCGTACTGCACGTACTGTGGCCACTGTGATCGTCGTCGGCCTGGGCCTGTTCTCGGCGTTCTGGTGCCCGCTGGTCGCGGCCTTCGGCGGCGACCTCTGCAGGGGCTCGGATGTCTGCGGCGTCGTTGTCACCTCACTGGTCGTCGTGGGCCCGCTGGCCAACCTCGCCCTGATCGCGCTGGCCGTGAACGCGATCTGGGTGGGCACGACGGCGCGGGCGGTCGGGTACGGGATCAGCGCGGTCAGTTTGTTCCTCTGGATCGCCGTCGCGTTGGAGTTCGTGGTGCCGATCCTCCGCTGATGACGAATCGGCCACCGGCCGCGGGCGGCCGCTCGACGTCGGTTCCCGCGAAGACCACCGGGCCCGTTCACCGACCGCCGGCGGGGCCGCCGATGGGCCGGGACTCTCCGGCGCACCGCGCCGGTCCTCCCCGGGAAGACATGCCGGGAAGACATCCTGGCTCGAAGCCTCCGGACACCGGTCGCCCCGACCCGTGCACCCCGGTGAACCCTCCCAGGATGATTCGCAGTAAATAAGCCCATTAATAATGATTTAAATATGCCGTGACAGAGAACATCGGCAGACGATCCACCATTCCGGGTGGTCAGTCCGGGAAATACGAGCGACCATCGAACGGTGCCCGGTCAGAATTCACGGCTGACGGCCGTCCCCGAGGTGCAGGCGCTGCTCGTCTGCACCAGGCTCTGGTCCACGGGAGCCCCGATCGACGAGGAGGCGGCGGCCCTGCTCCGGCACGCCGCCCTCGTCCGCAACCACCATCGCTACACCGCGGACATCCCCGCCTACGCCGCGCTGGCCGAGGGCATGTCCTCCGCCTCCGCGATCACCGTGGCCGACATCGGCGAGCGCTTCCTCGTCACCGACGAGCTCTTCAAGAGCTACGACCCGGCCTGGCTGGCGGAGGACCTGCCCGAACTGTCCCGCTGGCTCGGATCGATCTTCACCGAGCGTCTGGACGACCTCGGCCTCGACCACGCCGCCGGCGACGTCAACGGGTGGCGGGCCGCGCTGAAACGGCACGGGGTGTACGTCACGTTCTCCAGCGGCACCGGCGGGCGGCCCTCCCTGGTGCCGCGCGACCCCCTCACCCTCGCGGCGCTGCGCGCCGGCTCCGGGGTGCGCCTCCCTTGGGCTCCCCGCACGGGGGGTTACGACTTCCTGCAACTCGTCCCGCCGGGCCTGGGCCTCGGGATCCAGTCGGGGGCGACCGGCCTGGCCGCCGGGGCGGTACGGGTTCACCGCCTGCGGGCCACCCCGTTCGACCTGCGCTCCCTGTCCGGTGGGTCCGGCCCCGGGGCACGCCCCGGCGAGCGGGACTCCCCCGCCGGGCGGAGCGACGACCCCGGGCACGCGACGGGACCGGTGCCCCCCGGTGCCCCCGGCCACGAGGCTCCCGGTGCCCCCGACCACGAGGCCGCCGCCGACTTCCTCCGGAAGGCCGCCCGGCCGGTGCTCGTGTTCGGCACACCCTCCGGGGTCGCCGACCTCGTCGCCCACCTCTCGGCGGCGGGGACACGCCTGTCCCTGCCCCCGGGCAGCCAGGTCGTCACCGGCGGCGGCTGGAAGGGCCGCACCGCGGTCCGCTGGGACGACCTCGTCGCGGGGGTCGCCGACCGGCTCGGGGTGCCCCCCGGGCGGTACGTCGACGCCTACTCCACCTCCGAGTTGAACACGGTCTTCCTCAGCTGTGCCGCGGGCCGCTACCACGTCCCGCCGTGCGTCGAGCCGATCGTGGTGGACGGTCTGCTGACCCCGGTGCCCGGCGACGACGTGGAGGGCAGACTCGCCGTACTGGATCCGTTCGCGCTCTCCTACCCCGGGTTCGTGGTGACCGGTGACGCCGTCCGGCTCCGCCGCACTTCCTGCGGTTGCGGCCTGTCCGGGCCGACGCTCGCCGCGCCGATCGTCCGTGCCGCCGGGGCCGGGCAGCGCGGATGCGCCACCGTGGGCGACACGCCGGACATTCCCCCGGAGAACGCCACGAGCATCTCAGACGACACGTGGGGAAGCCCCCCGGGAGGAACGGCTCCATGATCGAATCTCGTACGATCGCCGGCACCCAGCTCGTCCGTCTGCCCGCCGTGGTGCGCGGAGAGATCGTCATGCCGCCCTGGCCCCGGGTGGCCGACGTCCGCCGGGCCGTCGCCGAACCCGGGCCGCACCGTGTCGAAGGGCGGGACGGCCACGGCTGCCATGTGATCGGACGGCCGGTGGTGGACCGTGACACCCTCGGCCTCACCGGCGAGACGCAGGTGCTCGTGCTGCCCGCACCGGACGCGGCGCTCCTGCTCGAACCCGATCCGGCGGGCGCGCTGCTGGAGCTCGCGCGCCTGCCGCTGCCGGAGGTGCTCTCCTTCGTGGAGGCGGTCGGGGAGGCGCTGCGGTCGCGTTCCGCGCAGGCCGCCGAAGCGGGGACGCTGCTGTCGGCGACCTCGCTGGTCACCGACCGGGCACACCGCGCCTTCCTCGCCCAGCTTCCTTCGCTCTTCGACGGCGACGCCGTCGGCCGGATGATCGAACGCGATCTCGGTTCCGCTCCCCTGGACTCCTGGCAGCGGGTCGGGGAGACGACCGTGCCGGGGATGACCGCGCGTTTCGCCGGCCAGTCGTGCCCGGCGCCGCCCGCGCTGCGCGCCATGCCCACCAGGCAGCTCCATCTGACCGCGGGCAACGCCCCCGTGGTCGCGGTGGTCTCCTTGCTGTGGGCGTGGGCGACGAAGGGCGCCGCCGTCGTCAAACCCGCCGCGGAGGCCGCGGCGCTCGTCGCCGCGCTCGGTGCCGCGGTGCGGGCCGCCGACCCCCGTCATCCGCTGGCCAGGCACACCACGCTCGCCTACTGGCGTGGCGGTGACCCGTGGATGGAGACGGCGCTGTTCGCCGACGGGGCCTTCGACCGGCGCGTCGTGTGGGGGTCGGCCGAGACCGTGCGCAGCGTGACGGCCCGCGGCGGCACCACCGACACCCTGGTCATGGGGCCCCGGTTCTCGCTCAGCCTCATCGGGGGGTCCCTCGCCCGGTCGGACCCGGAGGGGGCGGCGCAGCGCGCCGCGGTCGACTCGCTGATCGCCAACCAGGCCGCCTGCACGTCCTCGTTGTTGCACGTGGTGGAGGGCGACGCCGCCACGGCCGACGGCTACGCCCGCGCGCTCGCCCGGGTGCTCGCCGGCTGGGACCGGGCCCTGCCGCACCGGCCCTCACGGCAGGCGCAGGGGCACCTCACCCGGTTGCGCAGGGGCCTGCTCGGCACGGCGCGCTGGTACGTCAACGGCGAGTGGCCCGAGGTGTCGTCGGCGGTCGCGCTGGTCGACGGCTCCTTCGATCTGGCGCACCACCCCGGTTCCCGGCTCGTCCTGGTCCGGGCGGTCGACGATCTGCGCCGGGCGCTGCCGTGGCTGGGACCGGCCGTCTCGACGGTCGGGGTGGCCCCGGAGGAGACGCGGCTGGCGCTGCGGGACGCCATCGCCGCCCACGGAGTGGACAACGTCGTCCCCCTGGGTGCGGCGGAGCACGGATACGCGGGGCGCCCACACGACGGCATGCGGGTGCTCACCCGGCTGGTCCGCTGGGTCAGCGGCTGACCCGGCGGACCGGTCACCGCCCCCGAGGCCCGGCCGGCTCTCAGGGGCAGCGGCCGGCCTGCCCGGTGTCCTGCGATCGGTGGGAGGAGGCGCGGTCGAGGTGGGCGGCGACGACCTCGAGGGCGGCGCGCGGCTCTTCCAGGAGGGCGAGGTGCCCGGTGCCGGGCAGGACGCGCAGGACACCGCCGGGGGCGGCGGCCGCGATCGTCCTGGCGCAGGCGTGGTGCGCCGGGATCTCCCCGTCACCCACGAGCACGAGGAGGGGGACGGGCACCGCGCACAGCCGGGTCACCGGCTGCCGGGGTTCCAGGAGGGGACGCATGCCGGTGCCGTCGAGCTCGTCCCAGGCGTGCCCGCCGATGACGGCGGCGAGCGCGGAGCGCGCGGCGGGCCGTACCGCGACGCCGCCGAAGATGGGGCGGCACGACATCCACAGCGCGGTCGTGAGCTCCGGCGAGCCGGTGCGCCGGTGCAGGAGCGTGAGGTCGAGGTAGTGGCGCTCGACCGCGGGTTCCTGGGGTCCGCCTGCGTAGGAGGGGGCGGCGAGGGTCCAGGAGTCGAACGCGTCCGGGTGGCGCAGGGCCATCTCCAGGGCGACCACGGTGCCGAAGGACAACGCCACGACGTGCCGGACACCGGCCCGCAGCGCGTGGCCGGCCAGCAGGTCGGCGAGCGCGGCGCGATCCTCCCGCGCGCGCAGCGGCCTGGACCGCCCGTGCCAGGGGAGGTCGACCGCCAGGTGCCGGTAGCCGGGCAGGTGCTCCCAGAGCGGCGGCCAGATCTCGGAGCTCATCGTGTAGCCGTGCAGCCACAGCACTCCGGGCCCGTCGCCCCTCCCGCCGGTGACCGCCAGCCCGTCCCAGTCGCCGGACGGGCCGGGGACCGCCTCGGGGGCCGGGCCGCCCGCCCGGCGCTCCCCACCCTCGGACGCGCCGGGCCGCTCACCGGTCAACGGGCACCCCCGAACCGGTCGCAGTAAGCGCGGTAGGCGCGGACGAGCTCGTCGCCCTCGGTGTAGCGCGGGACGACGGAGGTGTCGAGGTGTTCCCATATCACCGAGTCCTGCTCGAAAGCGGTGCGGCTCCCGCTCACCAGGGAGGCGACCTCGCGGACGGTGGCGGGGCCGCGGGCCCTGCGGGCGGGGACCGCGATCGTCACCCTGACCACGCAGGCGCCCTCGGCCGCCGGGGTGGCGGCGGTGATGACGACGTTGGGCTCGTCCGGCGGGCCCAGCTCGGTCGCCACCAGGTTCGGGCTGAACACCAGGGCACGGAACCGCGCGGTGGCGGGGTCGCCTCCCGGTTCACCCGCCTGCCAGCGGTTGGGGCGGACCATGTCGAGATCGCCCTCGACGCACAGGGCCCCGCCCTCCGTGGGGCGGACGCGGAGGCGGGGGCGTCTGTCGAGGCCGTGGACCGGGGCGAAATGATCGGCGTCGAAGACGTTCTCGATGACGTATTCCGCCGGGACCCTGACGTGGAATGTGAATCCCGACACGATCCGATGACTTTTCTCCAGGCGCGCCAGGAAATCTTCCAGACCCGTGTCGCACGATTGATCAAGTAATACGAAAAGCCCGCCGGCGCGGGCCGTCGAGCGGTGGTGGGCGACCCGGAATCGGCCGGGCGTGTCGCATCCCAGCTGAACGCGATGTCCATGAAATGGGCAAATAAGCGCTTTTTCGGCTAACTTTCCCCCATATCCGAGATGAGCACCCCTGTGTGGACATATCGCATCATATACTCCCAGGTCATCGCCGCTTCGCACCGCGATCAGCGGGCGTTCCGCGATGTCGAGAACGGTGACGTCGCCTTTGAGATCGGCGTCGAAGGCCAGCTGTGCCCACCCCGAACAGATCGACAATTCCCGCCCCTTTCCCTGAGCCCGAAGCGGCGGATGACCGCCATGGAAAACGGTTTGTCGAATAATTATTCGCCATTGCCTGCCGGGTTCCGGAAGTTTATGGTACAGGCAGAACGCCCAGCCGAAAGAGGTGGTTCAGATGACCGACAGCAATCCGTTCAAAGATCTGTCCGGTGTTTCGGAGACGGGGCCCGACGCCCTCCAGCGCGCGACGAACCTGAAAAGGGAAGAACAGCTGCGGACCGTCGCCGACCTCGGCCTGGCGACCCCCGAGCAACTGGAGAGCAACCCCAAGGTCCGTGACCTGACGATCAACGACCTCAACGACCTCGCCGCCGAGTTCAGCGGCATCCCCACCAACAACCGCCGCGTCGCCGAGCTCACCCTCGACGACCTCCAGGACCTGGAGGGCGTGTTCTTCGAGTTCAAGCGCGCCGTCGGCAGAGACCTCGTCACCCGCGGCGCCTCGGTGAGCAGCGTCGACGTCTCGTGCTGCTGCTGCACCCCCTGCTGCTCGTGCGCGGCGGCCGACATGTCCCACACGGGGTCCTAGGGCCTTGGCGACCCAAGAGCCGCTGAGCGCACGGGAGCTCCGGGTGGCCCGCCTGGGCCCGGACGAGGTCGTGGTGAAACGCGGGCTGACGGAGGTGCGGCTGGCCGCCCCGGGCATCGACGCCCTGCTGGCGCGGGTCGTCGCGCTCGCCGACGGATCGCGTTCACCGGACGACGTCGTCGGCGCCTTCCCGCCCGGGGAGCGGGAGGACGCCCGCGAGCTGGTCACCACCCTGCGGTCCCGGGGTCTGCTCCGTCACGACGCGGGAGACGACCCGACGGCGAGGTTCTGGGCGAGCATGGCCCGGCTGTCCCCCGACGGTCCGGGCCAGGTCGCGAAGTCGGCGGTGCTGGTGACCGGCACCGGCCGGGTCGCCGACGCGCTCGCCCGGTCACTGGCGGCCTGTGGGGTGGGCCGGGTCGAGACCCGGCCCACCCCGCGGACCGGCGAGGACGGCTGGGATCTGTGGTGCGCCGCGGCCGACGGCCCCGCGGACCCGGAGCTCGTCGACGTGGCGCGGCGCGCGCTCGACGCGCGTGCCCCCCTGCTGCCCGTCTGGATCGACGACCTCGTCGTCCGGGTCGGCCCGCTCACCCACCCCTTCGACACCGCCTGCCTGCGCTGTTACCTCATGCGGGCCGACTCCGGTGACGTCTGGCGCGAGGCTCACGCGCTGCTGCGAGCGCAGTGGTCGCCGGGGGCCGGGTTCCTGCCCCCGCTCCCCGCGGTGGCCGGCGAGATCGCGGCCACCGAGGCCGTCAAGCACCTCGCGGGCCTACCGGTGACCGCCTGCGGTCGCGTCATCGAGGTCAGCCTGGTGCCGTTCCACTCGGCCGTCCGCCGGGTGCTGCGCGTGCCGCGCTGCCCCGACTGCAGCGGCACCGCCCGCCAGGGCGCCCCCGTGATCAGTCACGGTTCACAGCTCGTCGACTGACCCGGTGGCGCGCGGGCGGCGACGCCGGTGCGGAGGAGACGGAAAGGAGAGGCCGATGGACCTGCTCGACTTGTGGGCGGATCTCGTGGACCCCCGCACGGGGATCGTCCGCGAGATCACCGAGCTCCGGATCGACGACGACGACCCGCGCTTCGTCCACTACCTGTCCGAGGCTTGCTCGACGGAGGCGATGGGCTTCCTGAAGAACTTCGGCAACAACGGCGGAGCCGCCACGGACCGGCGCCGGGCGCTGGCCAAGGCGATCGGCGAGGCCGTCGAGCGGTACTGCTCGGCCTGCTTCTCCCCCGGCGACCTCGTGACGGCGTCGTACGAGGAACTGGACCGGCCGGCCACCCCTCCGGGGTCCTACGCCCTGTACCGGCCGGAGCAGTACGACGCGCCGGGTTTCCCCTGGCGGCCGTTCACGCCCGCCAGCCGGGTGTCGTGGACTCCCGGCCGCTCCCTGGTCACCGGGGAGGAGGTCCTCGTCCCCGCGGCCTTCGTCTACGTCCCCTACCACTACCGGAGCGAGACCCCGATCGGCCAGCCGATCTCGACGGGGCTGGCCTGCGGGGCGTCCGCCGAGGAGGCCGCGTTGTCGGCGCTGTGCGAGGTCGTCGAGCGCGACGCGTTCACGCTCATGTGGCAGGGGCGGCGCAGTCTTCCCCGGATCCGCCTCGACAGCCTGCCCGACTCGCTCTCCGACCTGGTGCGGCGGTTCGAGGCCGTGGGGCTGGTCGTCCACATGGTCGACATCGGCACGGACATCGGGTGCCCGTCCGTCATGACGATCGCGGAGGGCTTCACCCCGACGTCCCCCGCGCTCGCGTTCGCGGCGGCCTCCCATCCGGACGCCGAGGTGGCCTGCCACAAGAGCCTGGAGGAACTGGCGCACACCCGCAAGTTCTCCGTCCAGGTGATGGACTACCTGCCGCCGGTCCCCGTCGAGGTGGAGGCGGGCCACCCCGCCGTCGACGGGCAGCGGGCCCACCTGCGCTACTACTGTCCGCAGGAGTCCAAGGAGTACGCCCGTTTCGCCTGGGCCTGCACCGACGAGGTCGACCTCGACCTCTCCGCCGGTCGCGACCTCTCCCTCGCCGCGCTCGTCTCGGCGGTGGCCGCGACCGGCGAGGACGTCGTCGCCTGTGACCTGACCACACCGGACGTCGCCGAGCTCGGCCTGTCGGTGGTGCGCGTGGTCGTGCCGGGCCTGCACCCGCTGCACATGGGTCACTCCAACCGGGCGACGGGCGGCCGGCGGCTGGCGGCGGTCCCCGGCTGGTCACCCGCCACCGACAACCCCCACCCCCACCCGTTCCCCTGACGGGAGACGCCCGGAACGTCCCGCGCGCAACCCCGGTCACCCGCCGGGGTCCGCGGGCCCCGGCGAGGGAGAACCCACGGAGAGGAAAGCCGTCATGCATCCGGTTGACGCGTTCCTGCTGGAGGAGAGCGAGGAGGCCGTCTGGGAGAGCTACCACGAGAACTCCAAGACGAGTCGTGCCACCCCGCACCTGTACTTCGACCGGCACCCTTCCGACAGCACGGTCGTGGCGATGATGAACCGGCTGCGTGAGACGAAACCGCACCGCGACCGCCCCCGGATCGCCCTCCCCTACGACCTGCCGGGCTCGGAGATCGACCTCGACGAGGCGCTGACCGGCCGCGAGTCGGCCCGGGGGTTCGGCCCCGGGCCGATCGCGACGGCGGACGTGGCGAAGGTCCTGCGTTGCGCGTACGGCGTGACGAGGTCCAACGCCGACGGCACCTACCCCCGTCCCTTCCGTACCGTCCCGTCCGGGGGAGCCCTCTACCCCCTGGAACTGTACGTCTGGGCACGTGACGTCACCGGGCTGGGCCGCGGGCTCCACCACTACGACCCCACCACGCACGAGCTGCACGACCTGGGCCCGTTCGAGGCCGGGGGCTGTTTCGTGCAGAAGGACCTGGTCGCCGCGGCACCGGCCGTGGTGCTGGTGTCGGCGATCTTCCAGCGCTCCGCCTACAAGTACGGTGAGCGCGGCTACCGCTTCGTGCTCATCGAGGCCGGGCACGCTGTGCAGAACGCGGTGCTCGCCGCGTGCGGGCGCGGCCTGGCGGCGGTGCCGGTCGGCGGTTACTTCGACCGCGAGCTCGACGCGCTGATGGGTCTGGACGGGCTGCACGAGTCGGTCGTCTACACCCTCCTGCTGGGCCCCCGGGAGCCGGAGTGACCGCTGTCCCGCCACCTGGGGTGAACGGTGCGTGGCCGCTGACCGTCACCGCCCCCGGGCCCGCCCGGGACGACGCCTCCGCGCTGGCCTCGCTGGTGCATCCGATCGACCCCGGCGCCTTCCGCACCGCGTACTGGCAGCGCAGGCCGCTGCACGTCCAGGGGCCACCGGACCGTTTCCGCGACCTGTTCACCATGGCGGACCTGCGCGAGGCGATCGCCCGCCAGCACGAGCTCGGCCTGCTCATCCGCGTCAGCGGCGACCACGAGGGCGACGGCGGAGCGGCCGGGGCACACGTCGCGGTGGAGGCCCCCGACGTGGCCGCCCACCTGCGACGCGGCGCCTCGATCTGCGTGGAGCCGATCGAGCGGGCCGCACCCCGCGTCGCGGAGCTGGCCGCCCGCCTCAAGAGCGAGCTCGGTCACCACGGTGACACCGGCGTCAAGTGTTACCTGTCGCCGCACGGCTACGGTTTCAACACCCACTTCGACGCCCACGTGGTGACGACGCTCCAGCTCGACGGGCACAAACGGTGGCGGGTGTCACGGACGCCGGGCGTGCCGTTCCCCCTCGGCAACGCCTTCGCCGACGCCGAGGGGAACGTCCGCTACATCGGCCGCGCTCCCAGCTCGGTGCGGCCGTGGGAACGCCCGGAGATCGTCGAGGAGGAGTTCGCGGAGATCCTGCTCGGCCCGGGTGACGTGCTGTGCCTGCCGGCGGGGACCTGGCACAGCGCCAAGGCGGTGGGCCACTCCCTGGCCGTCAACATCTCCTTCGCCCCGGCGGACGTGCTGAGGCTCCTCACCGACGCCGCCGGATCCCGGTTGCGGGAGCGGGAGGCGTGGCGCTCCGGGATCCCCGCCTCCGGTGGGGATCCCGGTGAGGCCGCCCGTTTCCTGCTGGACCGGCGCGAGGAGCTCATCGCCGAGCTGCGGGCGCTCCCGCTGGACGGCGATGAGCTCGCCGCCCTGCTCGCCACCGCGGCCTCCGGCTCCCCGGGCGGCCTTGCCGGCACCGCCGCCACGCGGATGGCCGCGCAGACCGCCTCCGCCGTCTCCGGGGACGACGACCGCAGGCTCCAGTGCGTGCTGACCGTGGCGGACGCCCGGACGGCCGCGGAGTGGTACGGGCGGGTGCTCGGCTGCCGGGTGCTGGCGGCGATCCCGGAGTTCGGCTGGATCGAACTGGACTCCCCGGTGCCCGGGGTGAGCATCGGCTTGTCGGAGGTCCCCAGCCCCGGGGTGACCGGCGGGGCGGTGCTCGACTTCCAGGTGGACGACCTGGAACACACCCGCGACCTGCTCGACCGGGACACGGCCACCCCGCCTGCCCGGATGCGCGCCGTCGCGGGCGTCGCGCGCTTCCTGGAGGCGTGCGACATCGACGGCAACCGGCTGATGTTCTACCAGCCGGATCACCGGGAGGAGATCTGATGGGCAGACTGGACGACAACGTCGTGATCGTCACGGGCGGGGCCAACGGCATCGGCCGGTGGTACTGCACCGCGCTCGCCCTGGAGGGTGCGCGGGTGGTCGTGTGCGACATCGACGGGCCGGGCGCGGCCGACTTCGCCGGCTGGCTCAACGACCGGGCCGGCGCGGAACGCGCGTACCCCCTCTGCGTCGACGTCACCTCACCCGAGCGGACCGCCGACATGGCCGCCACCGTGATGGCCCGGTTCGGCGCGATCGACGTACTGGTCAACAACGCCGGCAGTTACCCGCACGTGGCGTTCGAGGACATCGACCACGACGCCTGGCGGCGGGTGATCACCCTCAACCTCGACAGTGTCTTCCTCTGCTGCCGGGCGGTGCTGCCGGTCATGGTGAAGCAGGGCCGCGGGGCGATCGTCAACGTGGCGACGAACCTGGTGTGGTCCGGGCTGGCCAACATGGCCCACTACATCGCCGCCAAGTCGGGCGTGATCGGGCTGACCAAGGCGCTGGCCCGCGAGTACGGCGAGCACGGTGTCCGGGTGAACGCGCTGGCCCCCGGCGCGGTGGTGCCCGACCTGCCCGATCGGCGGCTCAGCCCGGCCGGTAGGGAGGCCGTCGAGGAGATCCTGCAGTACCAGTCGGTCAAACGGCACCAGCACCCCCGTGACCTGGTGGGCACCATGCTGTTCCTCTGCTCCGCCGAGTCGGAGTTCATGAGCGGCCAGGTGCTCACGGTCGACGGTGGCCTGACCATGCACTGACGCCGATGGGAAGCCTCTCCTACGACCCCCGCGATCCGCGGGTCCACGCCGACCCCTACCCCGGTTACGAGGCCCTGCGGGAGCACGATCCGGTGCATTTCGTGCCGGGCGCCCGGGTGTGGTTCCTTACCCGGCACAGCGACTGCCTGGCGGTGCTCTGCGACCCGCGCCTCTCGGCGCGGCACGGGCAGCGGCTGCGGCGGCGTGACACGGCGTTGCCCACCTCGATGCTGAACACCGATCCGCCCGATCACACGAGGCTCCGGCGGGCCGCGGCGCCGGCGTTCCGTCCCCGGGCGCTGCGCGAGCACGGCCGCTGGCTCGTCCCGCTGGTCGGCGCGTGGATGGGCCGGGTCCGCGAGGCGGCGCGGGCGGGCCGCGAGGTCGATCTCGCGGCCGAGTTCGCCCGTCCCCTGGCGCTGCGGGTGGTCGCCGGCCTCCTGGGGCTGCCGGAGGAGGACCTGCCGGACTTCGACGGCTGGGCCGGCGCGGTCGCGGGCAACCTCGACCCGTTCGCCGCCCCCGCCGGGGGTGGGGAGGCCGCGATGGCGGCGATGTGTGACCGGTTCGCCGACCACCTGTTCTCAAGGCTCACCGCCCCCCGGCCGGACGCGTTCACCGTGCTGGCCGGGGCCTGCTCCGACGGGACCCTCGCCCCGGCGGAGGCCATGGCCACGGCCGGCCTGCTCGTCGTCGGCGGCGTCGAACCACTCGGCGACATGATCGTCAACGCCGTCGCGGCGATGCTGGCCGACCCGGGGCGGTGGCGCGACCTGGCCGGCAGCGGTGCGGCACCGGCCAGGACGGCCACCGAGGAACTCCTGCGGATCGACCCGCCGATCCAGTTCACCGCCCGCACCGCCACCGAGGACCTCGTCGTCGGCGGCCGGTCGATCCGCCGCGGTGACGGGGTCGTGCCGCTCCTCGGCGCGGCCAACCGCGACCCGGCGAGGTTCACCAGGCCCGGCCGGCTCGACCTGCGCCGCCGCGTCAACCCGCACCTGTCCTTCGGAGCGGGCCCGCACGCCTGCCTCGGCGCTCCCCTCGTCCGGATGGTCGGCCGGCTGCTGGTCACCGCGGTGCGGGAATGCACGGCCGAACCGCGGCCCGGGGGCGGGCCCGCGTTCCACCGGCCGGGGACCGTGCCGCGCGGCTACGCGTCACTGCCGCTGCGCTGGTCGTGACCCGTCTCCCGCGGCCGCGGTCCGTCACCGTGACCCGTTCCGTACGGTCAGGCGTCACCGCCACCGCACCGGTCGTGCCCCGTCCCGTCATGTCCCGACAGGACGAGCGCCACCTCTTCGGCGGCTCTGCGTCCGCTGGCCAGCGCTCCCTGGACGAGACCGCGCAGCCCGGGCGGGGCCGACGCCTCCCCGGCGAAGAAGACGACCCCGCCGAGCGGGGCGGCCCACACGGCCGAGGCGTCGTCGGCGCCGCGAACCGGCACGCTGTAGGCGCCGCGGGCCCAGGGGTCGCGTCCCCAGTCCGTGACGAGCACGTCGTCCACGGCTCCGAGGCGGGGGCGGAGGATCCGCAGCAGGTCCCGTTCCCAGCCCGGCCGGCGGGCCGTTTCCGCCGAGGGGCCCTTGACGTGGCCGGTCACCAGGCGCGAACCGGCCCGGACGGTCCACAGGCCGCCGGGCGGGTCGGCCAGCAGCAGCCAGCCGGAGCGCGGCGCCGGGCGGGCGGTGACCAGGACGACCGCGACCGCGTCACACGAGGCGAGGACGGCCCCGGCACCGGTCCTGCCCGGCGGCAGGGGCGGCTCGAAGACGAGACCGCCCCCGGTGACCACCGAGGGGGCGGCGGTCACGACGGCGGCGCGCCCGCGGACCGTGCCCGCGGGGGTCACGACCTCCACCCCGGCCGGGCTCCAGCGCACCAGCTCGGCCGGGGAGCCCGTACGGACCGGGAGCCCTTCGGCGAGGGCCCGGACCACGCCGTCGAACCCGGCGGCGACGACGCGCTCACCGCCCCGTCCCCGGCCGTGGTAGGTCGTGGCCAGGGCCGCCAGGTCGAGCAGTGCCGGGTCCTCCCCCACCACCTGTTCGATCCAGCACCGGGCGAGCGCGCGTGCCCGCGGGGCGAGACCGGACAGTGCCCGGTCGACAGTGCTCGGAAAGGGGCCCGAAGAGGGGCCTGGAAAGGGGCCGGCGGTGTACAGGCCGGCTTCGACGACCCAGGGCAGCGGCCATACCCGCGCGGCGAGGGCGGCGGGGTCCCAGTGGACGCCGCCGGAGACGACGACGAGCCCGGTGCCCGTCTCCATGGGGGCGGTGGTGATGCCGGCCCGGCCGAGCAGGTCGTCGAAGGCGTCGCAGTCCACCCGGTGCACCACCTGGGCACCCAGCTCCACCAGGTCGCCCGGACTCGCCCGGAGGGTGCGCACCCTGCCGCCGGCGGTGTCGCGCGCCTCCAGCACCGCGACGCCGAGGCCGCGTGCCGCGAGCTCCCGCGCGCAGGCGAGCCCGGCGACGCCGGCTCCGATGACCACCACGTCGGTCGCTCCGGCCGCCATCGCGTCCCCACCCGCCCTTCGTCCGGCCTGTGGCCCCGCACCCCGGCCACGTCCTGGCACGCCCGTCGGCCGGGGATCGTCCCGGCCCGCTCCGTTGCACCGCACTCCGTACCGGGCCCGACCCGGCACATCGGCCCCGGCCCGCCTCCGCTTCGCCGTGCCCCGTGCCGGGCGCCGCACCACCTGATCGACCTGCCCGAAGGAGACGACCGTGGCCGCCACGAACCCCACCCCGACGACGCGGCTGGCCGCCGCGTTCGGCGACCTGGCCGTACGGCTGGGCGTCCGCGACGACCCGGCCACCACGGCGGAGGAGCTGCTGCGGATCACCGGGGAGCCGCACCGGCACTCCATTCTCACCGACTCCGCCGTGCCGGTTGAGGTTTCCGTGAAACTCGACGAGCGGGGGACGCCGTCCCTGCGCTGCGTCGTCGACCTGCTCGGGCACCGGCCGGACGACTGGGGGCCCTCCCTGGAGCAGGCCCGCTCCGTGACCGGCTGCCGCACCGTCGAGCACGACGCCTGCCTGGCGGACCTGTTCCGGACGCACCTGACCGGCGCGCCGGCCGACCTGCCGGCGCCGGTGATGCTCGGTCTCGGCCACGGGACCGGGGGACGCAGCCGCGGAACGGTCTATTTCAGAACGAGCTGGCTCGATCCGGACGAGCTCGCCGCCCGGCTCCCGCTGCGGATGGAGACGCTCCGGGAGGCCGACCACCGGTACGGCAGCGGGCTGCCGGCGAGCGTGGAGGTGCTGGGTTACGACCTGGTGGACGGTGAGCTGACGAGCTGGAAGAGCTACCGGTGGCTTCCCGCGGCGCCGGGCCGCGATCTCGGCGACCTCGCCGGGACGCACCCCGACCTGCTGCCCGCCCGGAGGGTGCACGACCGCTTCGTCTCGGCGGCACGGCCGCGTCCTTCCGACCGGTCGCTCTTCTTACAGGTCACGCACGGCCCGGCGGGAACGCGGCAGAAGGTGTTCTTCTTCTGCTCGGCATGGGGGTGGGACGGTCCCGACGGGCTCTCGGCGCTGCTGGGCCTGCTGCACCGGGAGTTCGACCACGACCTCGGTCCGCTGCTGCGGCTGCGCGAGGCGACGGCCGCCCACGGGGTCGCGGTCAGGCTGGGCCTGATCGCGGTGGGAGGCGACCCGCGGCGCCCCCGCCTGACGTTCTACTTCTGGCCCGTCACGCCCTGAACCGGCTCGGTGAGGGAGGAGAAGCGGTAGATGGTGGTGGAGGTGAACTCCTCACCGGGCCGCAGCACCGTGGAGGGGAAGTGCTCCCGGTTGGGCGAGTCGGGGAAGTGCTGGGTCTCCAGGCACAGGCCGGCGTGCTTGCCGAAGGCGGTGGCGACTCCGTCCAGGAGGTTGCCGGTGTAGAACTGCACGCCCGGCTCGGTGGTGGTGACCCGCATGGTCAGCCCGCCGGCCGGGTCGGTGACCTCGATGTCGCCGCGCAGGACGTAGCAGTGGTCGTAGCCGGCGCCGAGCCGGGGGTCGGCGATCCGCTCGCCGATCGGGTGCGGCGTGGTGAAGTCGAACGGGGTTCCGGCGACCGGGGCCAGCTCCCCGGTCGGGATCTGGGTGGCGTCGACCGGCAGGTAGTGGTCGGCGTCGATGCGGATCACGTGCCCCAGCACGTCGCCGCCCCCGGCGAGGTTGAAGTAGGAGTGGTTGGTGAGGTTCAGCACGGTGGGGGCGTCGGTGGTGGCCCGGTAGTCGAGGCGGAGCGCGTCACCGGTCAGCGTGTAGGTGAGGCGGACGGTGAGCGTGCCGGGGTAGCCCTCCTCGCCGTCGGGGCTGACGTACTCCAGGGTCACGGCGGAGCCGGAGACGTCGGTGACCCGCCAGACCCGCTTGTCGAACCCGTTCACGCCGCCGTGCAGGCTGTTGGGGCCGTTGTTGACGGGCAGCCGGTGGGTGACGCCGTCGAGGGTGAACCGCCCGCCCGCGATGCGGTTGCCGTAGCGGCCGACGACCGCGCCGAAGTAGCGGCTGCGGGTCAGGTAGTCGTCCAGGGCGGGGTAGCCGAGGACGACGTCGACGCCGGAGACCTCCAGCGACTGGAGGACGGCCCCGTAGCTGAGGATCGCGGCGCGCATCCGCCCGTCCGTCAGCACGTGCCGCTCGACCTGCTCGCCCGACGGGGCGGTTCCGAAGCTCACTTTCGCACCTCTCCGGTGGATTCGCGGACGACCAGGCTGGTCTCCAGGGTGGCCAGGGTCGGGGCGGCGCCGTCGCAGACCGACTGGAGCAGCAGGTCCACGGCCATCCGCCCGGCGGCGACGGCGGGCATGGCCACGGTGGTCAGCTTGGGCCGGTTCAGCCGGCCGGGCACGATGTCGTCGACGCCGACGACGCTGACGTCGCCGGGCACGCGCACGCCCCGCTCGTACAGGCCCTCGATGAGGCCGATGGCCACCAGGTCGTTGTAGGCGAGGACACCGGTCGCGCCGGAGGCGACCACCTCCGCGGCGACGGCCAGGCCGCCCTGCTCGGTAGGGGCATTGGGGCCGATGATGACCAGGTCGACGCCCTCCACCGCGGTCGCGGCGGCGCGCATCTCGCCGCTGGTCCACGAGCCGCTCGGGCCGGAGACCAGGGCGATCCTGCGGTGCCCGAGCCCGGTCAGGTGGTCGATGGCCAGCCGGGCCCCCTGGCCCACGTCCATCAGGACGGTCGGCATGCCCTTGACCCTGCGGTTGACCACCACGAACGGCACGTCGGCGTGGAGCCTCTCGATGGCCCGGTTGGACAGCCGCGGGCTGCAGAGCAGGACCCCGTCGACCTGCTTGGTGAGGGTCTGGATCAGCTCCTCCTCGACCTGCGGGTCCTCGTCGGTGTCGGCGACGAACACGTGGTAGTCGCGGGCCCTGGCCTGCGCCTGGGCCGCCTTGATGAGCGGGGGGAAGAACGGGTTGGATATGTCGGCGACGATCAGACCGATGTTGTGGGTCCGGCCGGTGGTCAGCGCCCGCGCGGCGCGGTTGGGCCGGTAGCCGAGGTCCTCGGCGACGGCGAGCACGCGGTTGCGGGTCTCGGGGTTCACCAGGTGCGGCGCCGAGAAGGTGCGGGAGACCGTCGAGACGTGCACTCCCGACGCCTGCGCCACGTCTCTGATCGTCGCTGCCACGCTGCTCCTTCATCGCTTCTTCCAGCACATTAGTGCAAACGGTTGCAGCTCTGTCAACGCCAGCCCTTGACGATCGAAGCACACTGGAACCGCTTGCAAGGCTCAGAAGGCGCGAATAGCGATGAATTTCCGCCCGGATAGCGTTTACCAAATTGAGCCCTTGACGTTGCGCAGGGATGTCCGCAATGTTTCATGCAACCGGTTGCAGCCCGTGACGCCGAATCGGAAGGAGTTGCCGGCTATGGCAATCACTACGGCGGATCTCCCGGTCCGCCGCCGTCCAGGCCGCGCCGCCAGGACCCCCTACCTGCTGATCGCCCCCGCGGTGATCGCGATGCTGGGCTTTCTCGTCTATCCGATGGCCAGCGTCCTCTACTACAGCCTTCAGCACTACAACGTCACGAAGCCCTGGGACAACGGTTTCGCCGGGCTGGACAACTTCCGCCGGTTGCTGTTCGAGGACCCGCTGTTCTGGCAGAGTCTCGGTTTCAGCGTGAAGTGGGTCGGTGTGGAGGTCTTCCTCCAGCTGCTGTTCGGCCTGGCACTGGCGCTGATCGTCAACGAGACCTTCGTCGGCCGCGGTCTGGCGCGGGCGATGGTCTTCTCCCCGTGGGCGGTGTCGGGGGTGCTGACCACCGGCATCTGGGTGCTGCTGTACAACCCGACGACCGGCGTCTCGCGCTACCTCGCCGACCTGGGGCTCATGCAGTACGGCGCCGCGCCGCTGGCCAACCCCGACACGGTCTTCTGGGCGGCCGTGCTCACCGAGCTCTGGCGCGGGGTGCCGTTCTTCGCGATCCTGCTCCTGGCCGACCTGCAGAGCATCTCCAAGGAGCTCTACGAGGCGGCCTCGGTGGACGGCGCCTCGCGCCGCCGGCGCTTCATCCACATCACGCTGCCCCACCTGAAAGACGCGATCATCCTGTCCACGCTGCTGCGCTGCGTGTGGGAGTTCAACAACGTCGACCTGCTCTACACGCTCACCGGTGGTGGCCCGGCGCACGCGACGACCACGCTGCCGCTGTACGTGGCGGCCAAGGCCGTGCAGTCGCACGACTTCGGGTACGGCTCGGCGCTCACCACCGCCGCCTTCCTGATCCTGACCTTCTTCTCGATCGCCTACCTGCGGCTGAGCAAGTTCGGAGCCACCACATGACACTCCAGACGGCCGAGAGGCCACGCCTGGCCCCGACCGCGCAGGTGCCGCGGACGGGCCGCAAGGAGAGAGACCGGGTCAGCCGCTGGCAGATCTGGGTCCCGCTCTCGCTCTACCTGCTGTTCACGCTGGTCCCCTTCTACTGGATGCTGGTGTTCGCCTTCCGGCCCCGGGGATCGACGTCGCTGCTGCCGTGGCCGATCACGTTCGAGAACTTCGAGACGGTCTGGAACGACCTCAGCTTCGCGCTGTTCTTCAAGAACAGCCTGATGGTCGGCATCGCCTCACTGGTCATGACCACGGTGGTCGCGCTGGCGGGCGGCTACGCCCTGGCCCGCTACGAGTTCCGCGGCAAGCGGCTGTTCATGATCGGGATGCTCTGCACCCAGTTCATCCCCGGCGCGATGATGCTGATCCCGCTGTTCGAGATCTTCCGTGCCCTCGGCCTGGTCAACTCGCTGTGGAGCCTGGTGATCGCCGAGACGGTCTTCCAGCTCCCGCTCTCCCTCATCCTGATCAGCGGCTTCATCAAGAACGTCCCGGTGGAGCTGGAGCAGGCCGCCTGGGTGGACGGCTGCACCAGGTTGCGCGGCTTCTTCGCCGTGGTGCTGCCGCTGCTGCGGCCGGCGCTGGTGGCGGTCGGCTCGTTCGCCTTCATCCACAGCTGGAACAACTTCCTGTTCGCGCTGATGTTCGTCAGCGAGCAGGAGAAGTTCACGGTGCCGGTCGGCCTGTCGTACACGCTCGGCGAGTTCAGCGTGGACTTCGGCGCGCTGGCCGCCGGAGGCGTCGTGGCCGCGGTGCCGGTGGTGCTCGTCTTCGCCGTCATCCAGCGGTACCTGGTCCAGGGCCTGTCGGCGGGAGCCGTGAAGGGATGACGGTCCTGGTACGTCCGAGGACGGACCGGGTGATCGGCGAGGGGCGTCTGACGCGTCCGGGGACGGACCGAGCGATGGAGAAGGAGCGCTGAGCGAGCAATGACACGAACTCTCGTCACCGGGAGCGCCGGACGGCTGGGCCGCAGCGTGGTCACCGCGCTGGCCGACGCCGGGCACGAGGTGATCGGCGTGGACACCGCCCCGGGCACCCCCGCGGAGGCCGCCGAGGTGCTGCCCGCCGACCTGACCGACCTGGGCGAGGCCTTCGAGGTGATGTCGCGCTTCCGTCCGGACGCCGTGGTGCACCTGGCCGCGATCGCCACGCCGTTCAGCCGGACCGACGCCTTCACCTACCGGGTCAACACCCAGCTGGTTTTCAACGTCTGCGAGGCGGCCAGCCGGGTCGGGACGGAACGGGTCGTGGTGGCCAGCAGCCCCACGGTCATCGGGTACGGCACGGAGGGCTGGGCCCCCTCCTACCTGCCCATCGACGAGGAGCACCCGGCCGCCCCGTGGAACGCCTACAGCCTGTCCAAGCTGGTCTGCGAGCAGGTGATGGCCACGTTCGCGCGCAGTTCCAGGACGAGGTTCGCGGCCGTGCGGCCCTGTTTCGTCGTCCCGCCCGAGGAGTGGGCGGGAGCCCCCACCCAGTCGGGGCACACGATCCTGGAGCGGCTGGACCGGCCCGAGCTCGCCTCGGTGTCGCTGTTCAACTACATCGACGCCCGCGACGCCGCCGACCTGGTGCTGACCCTGCTGAACAGGTTGCCCGAACTTCCCAACGGTGAGGTGTTCTTCGCGGGGGCCGCCGACGCCCTGGCCCGTGAGCCGCTGGCCGAGCTCCTCCCCCGTACCAACCCCGCCACCGCGGATCACGCCGCCGGACTGACCGGTACGGCGCCGGCCTTCTCCTCCGCCAAAGCGGGACGACTGCTCGGCTGGCAGGCGAAGAGGAGCTGGCGCACAGAGATTGGAGCCGTGTGATGGACCTGAGTGGAGTGCTGTTCTTTCCGGTCACCCCGTTCCGCGCCGACGGGACACTGGCCGCGGACACGCTGGCCGAACACCTGCGGCGCGGGCTGGAACACGGTCCCGGCGGGGTCTTCGTGGCCTGCGGCACCGGTGAGTTCTCCGCGTTGTCGCAGGCCGAGCACGCCGAGGCGGTGTGGGTCGCGGCCGAGACGGTGAACGGCCGGGTGCCCGTGCTCGCGGGGGCGGGCGGGCCCATCGGCACCGCGCTGGCGCAGGCCCGCACGGCCAGGGAGGCCGGCGCCGACGGGTTGTTGCTGATGCCGCCCTACCTGGCCGCCGGACCGCGGGAGGGGTACACGGCCTACGTGGCGGCGGTCGCCGAGGTGCTGCCCGTGATCGTCTACCAGCGCGGCTCGGTCGTGCTCGACCCGGAGCAGGCGGTCGAGCTGGCCCACCTGCCCGGGGTGGTGGGGATCAAGGACGGGATCGGCGACATCGACCTCATGCAGCGCACGGTGCTGGCGGTGCGCGCGGAGCGGCCGGACTTCCTGTTCTTCAACGGCCTGCCGACGGCCGAGCTGACCATGCCCGCCTACCGGGGCATCGGTGTGGAGCTGTACTCCAGCGCGGTCTTCTGCTTCGCCCCTGAGATCGCCACCGCCTACCTGAACGGCGACGAACGCCTGATCGAGGAGTTCTACGCCCCGCTGGTCCGGCTCCGCGGCAAGGTGCCCGGTTACGCGGTCTCCCTGGTCAAGGCCGGGGTGCGGCAGCGCGGCCTCGATGTCGGCGGGGTCCGCCCGCCGCTGGTGGACCCCTCCCCGGAGCACGAGGAGGAACTCGCCCGCCTGATCAAAGCCGGGCTGGCGCTGGTAGAGCGGTGAACGGCGGACGGGCGGGCAACGGCGCGCGACCGGAGAACGGCGGACGGCCGGTGAGTGGCACATGGCCGATGAACGGTGGACGGGCGGTGGACGGGCGGTGAGCAGCGGACGGGCGGTGCGCGGTGGGCGGCCGGTGATCACCGCGCTGGAGACGACGGCGCGGACCGTGGCGCTGCCGCGGCCGTGGGGGGCCGACGTGCCCGCCAACCACGTCGTGGTCGTCACGCTGACCCTGTCCGACGGGCGCACCGGGACCGGGTTCTCGTGGACCCCGCAGATCGGGGCCCGCGCCGTGCGGGCCCTGCTGGACGGCGAGATCCGTGAGGCCGTCGTCGGTCTGGAGCCGCATCCGGAGGTCGTCTGGGACCGGCTCTGGCGGCACCTGCGCGAGGCGGGCGGCGGCGGGCTGACCACGATCGCGATGGCCGGGGTGGACCTGGCGCTGTGGGACCTGCGCTGCGGTGAGGACGGCCTGGTCGACACCCTCGGCCGGCGCCGGGACAGCGTGCCGGTGTACGGCAGCGGCGTGAACCTGCACTACTCGCTGGAGGAGCTCATCGCGCAGGCGGGCCGGTGGCGGGCCGCGGGCTACCCGGCGGTCAAGGTCAAGGTGGGCCGGGACGCGCTGGAGGAGGACGTGGCGCGGGTCGCCGCGGTACGCGAGGTGATCGGGCCGGACACCCTGCTCATGGTGGACGCCAACCAGCGCTGGGACCTGCCCCGGGCGCGGCGGGCCATCGCGGCGCTGGCGGAGTTCGGGCTGCACTGGGTGGAGGAGCCGCTGCCCGCCGACGACGTGCAGGGCCACGCCCGGCTGCGGGCCACCGCCGGGGTGCCGATCGCGGTCGGGGAGAGCGCCTACTCCGTCTACGACTTCCGGGACCTGCTGACCGCGGGGGCGTGCGACATCCTTCAGCCGAACGTGGTGCGGGTCGGCGGGATCACCCCGCTGCTGCGGATCGCCGAGCTGGCCAGGACGTTCGGCGTGCCGGTCTACCCGCACCTGCTGCCGGAGGTCTCCGGGCAGCTCGCCCTGGCCCTGCCGTTGCCGTGCATGGCCGAGGAGGTCGAGGACGCGTCCTTCGCGGCGCTCGGCCTGATCTCCGAGCCGTATCCGATCTCGGTGAAGGCGGGCGAGCTGCGCGCCGGCGACCACCGCGGCCTGGGACTTCGATGGGAGACGGTGTGATGGAACCGGTTCGCGTGGTGCTGGCCGGGGCACACGGGCACGGCTGGTGGCACCTGGACAACCTGCGGCGGTTGTCCGAGGCCGGGCTGGTCGAGCTGGCCGGGGTGTGCGACGTGCGGCCGGTGGACGACCTGCCCGCCGGGGTGGAGTTCACCGGTGACGGCGACCTGGACGGGCTGATCCAACGGGTCCGCGCCGAGGTGACGATCCTGTGCACACCCATCCACACCCACGCGGACCTGGCGGAGCGGGCGCTGCGCGCCGGGTCGCACCTGCTGCTGGAGAAACCGCCCGCCGCCACGTACGCCGGCTACGAGCGGATCGCCGCGGCCGTCCGGGAGACCGGGCTTGCCTGCCAGGTGGGGTTCCAGAGCCTGGGCTCGGCGGCGATCCCGGCGATCAGGAAGATGGTCGCCGACGGGGTGATCGGCCAGGTCACCGGGGTGGGGGCCGCGGGGGCGTGGGAGCGTCCCTACTCCTACTACGGCCGGGTGCCCTGGGCGGGACGGCGCGAGATCGACGGCGTGCCCGTGGTCGACGGCGTGCTGACCAACCCGCTCGCGCACGCGACGGCGACCGCGCTGGCCGTCTCCGGCGCCGAGGTCGCGGACGTCCGGGTCGAGCTCTACCGCGCCAACGACATCGAGGCGGACGACACCTCGTGCGCGCGGGTGCGCCTGAACGACGGGACGACGGTGACCGTCGCGGTCTCCCTGTGCGCGGACCGGCGGCACGAACCGTACCTGATCGTGCACGGTACGACCGGGCGGATCCGGTTGACCTACACCGAGGACCGGGTCGAGTTCGCCGGGACCTCCACGGTGTACCCCAGGACCGACCTGCTGGAGAACCTCGTCGCGCATGTCCGGCGGGGGGCGGAGCTGCTCGTCCCGCTGGAGCGGACGGCCGGTTTCATGCGTGTGCTGGAGGCGGTGCGGCTCGCGCCGGCACCCCGGCGCATCCCCGACCTGTTCCAGGAGATCGGCGACGAGCGGCGGGTGCTGCCCAGGATCGCCGAGGTGACGGCGGCCAGCGCGCAACGGCTGGCGCTCTACTCCGAGCTCCGTGTCCCGTGGACCCGCGACCTGCCCGGGGTCGCCGACACGGGCGGCGCGGGCGGCATGGGCGGCGCAGGCGGCGCGGGCGGCGCGAGGTCGCCGCGGCCGGTGCTGCTGGCGCACGGGCGGCCGGTCGCCGAGTACGTCGTGGCACCCGAGGTGCCGCGGACGTCCTCCCCCCGGCCGTACCTGCACCCGGTGCGGACGCTCGGCGGGACGGTGGTGACCGAGGTCGCCCCCGCCGACCACGTGCACCACCTCGGGGCCGGCATCGCGATCTCCGACCTGGGCGGGAGCAACTTCTGGGGCGGACGCACGTACGTCCGCGACCGCGGACCGGCCTGGCTCGGCGACCACGGAACCCAGCGCCACCTGGGATTCTCCTGGCGGGACGACTCGGGGTTCGGCGCGTCGCTGGCCTGGGAGGGGCCGGACGGCACCGAGATCGCCCGCGAGGAGCGAACCGTCCGGGCGGTGGAGCTGAACGGGTGCTGGGCACTCGACGTCTCCTTCACCCTGACGAACCTCACCGGCCGGCCGCTGCCGGTCAGGAGCTCGGCCACCAAGGGGCGGGCCGGCGCCGGGTACGGCGGCTTCTTCTGGCGGGCGCCGGGGTCCGCGCCAGAGCGGCGGGTCCTCACCCGCGACGCGGAGGGCGAGGACGCGGTGCACGGCTCGACCGCCCCCTGGCTGGCCATGACGTCGCCGGAGTGGACGCTGCTCTTCCTCCAGCCACCGGCCCCGGGCGGGGGCGGCCCGCGGCCGGAGGCCGACGGGGTAGCCGCCTTCTCCGGCGGGGGAATCGACCCCTGGTTCGTCCGGGTCACCGACTACCCGGGCGTGGGCCCCGCGCTCGCCTGGGAGACCCCGCTGCTCGTCGGGGACACCCTGACCCGGCGGGTGGTCACCGTCGTCGTGGACGGGCCGCTGGACCGCGCCGGTGCGGCGGCGCTCGCGGCGGAGGTCCCGTGGTGACCGGCCGGCCGTGGGTCGCCGACAACGGCGACGGCACCTACCGCAACCCGGTGCTGAACGCCGACTTCTCCGACCCCGACGTGATCCGGGTGGGCACCGACTTCTACCTGACGGCCTCCAGCTTCTCCAAGGTCCCCGGGCTGCCGATCCTGCACTCGCGGGACCTGGTCAACTGGGAGATCATCGGTCACGCGCTGCTGCGGGGCCCCGCCGAACCGAGGCCGGGCCGCGGGGTGTGGGCGCCGTCGATCAGGTACCGCGACGGCATGTTCTGGATCTTCTACGGCGACCCCGACGAGGGGATATACGTCACCACGGCCGAGAACGCGGCCGGACCGTGGCGTGAACCGCACCTGCTGAAGAAGGGCCGGGGCCTGATCGACCCGTGCCCGTTCTGGGACGACGACGGCCGGGCCTACCTCGTGCACGGCTGGGCACGCAGCCGCGCCGGGGTGAACAACCGGCTCACCCTGCACCGGATGACCGGGGACGCCGCCGGGTTGCTCGACGACGGGGAGGTGGTCGTCGACGGCGAACTGATCCCGGGCTGTCACACGCTCGAAGGCCCGAAGGTCTACCGGCACGCCGGGTGGTACTGGATCTTCGCCCCGGCGGGCGGGGTGGCGACCGGCTGGCAGTCGGCGTTCCGCTCCCGTCGCATCACCGGCCCCTACGAGCACCGGGTCGTGCTGGAGCAGGGCGACACCGGCGTCAACGGGCCGCACCAGGGCGGGTGGGTCACCCTGGCGCCCGGCACGGCGGACGCCGGGCACCCGGCGGCGGACGGCGGCGGGCCCGTCACCGACTGGTTCCTGCACTTCCAGGACCGCGGGCCGTACGGGCGGGTGGTCCACCTGCAGCCGATGCGGTGGGACGAGGACGGCTGGCCGGTGATCGGCGACCGCGGCCGCCCGGTGGCCGGGTACCGCAAGCCGGTGGCCGGCGGGCGTGTCACCGCGCCGCAGACCGACGACGACTTCTCCGGGCCGGGGCTCGGGCTCCAGTGGAGCTGGAACGCCGATCCCGATCCCGCCGGGTGGGCGCTCGACGGCGGGAGGCTCCGGTTGGAGTGCCGCCCCGGCCCGGAGGATCCACGGCTGCGCGGGGACGTGCTGACCCAGCGCTTCCCCGCGGAGACGTTCACGGCGAGCACGACGCTGCGGCTCACCGGCGAGCGCGCCGGACTCGCCGTACTGGGCGGGACCTACGCCTGGGTGGGCCTGGAGAACACGCCCGGCGGACCCCGGCTGGTCTGCCGGGCGGACGGAGCGGACCTCGCGCCGCCGATCCCCGTGCCGGAGGCCGCGGCGCGGTTGAGCGTCACGGTCGGGCCCGGCGCGCTCTGCCGGTTCGGGACCGACCGGGGGGAGATCGGCCCGGCCTTCCGGGCCACCCCTGGCGCCTGGGTGGGGGCGGTGCTCGCGCTGTTCGCCGACGGCACGACAGACCACGCGGAGTTCGGCGGATTCACCGTCACAGCGGAGTCGGGGGACATGACACAGAGAGGTAGAGAGCAATGACGACACGCTCGAAGCGCCTGGCGGTCCTGGCCACGGCACTGTTGCTCGGCTCGGGAGCGGCCGCCTGCGGCTCCGGGGAGTCGGACGGCGGGTCCTCCGGCGGCAAGACCAGCATCACCTTCTGGGACGACAACGGCGGTCCCGCGCGGACCCCGGTGTGGCAGCACATCATCGCCGAGTTCCAGAAGGCGAACCCCACGATAGAGGTCAAGTACGTCGGCATCCCGATCGCCCAGGTCCAGCAGAAGTACGACACCGCCATCGCCGGCGGCGGCCTGCCCGACGTGGGCGGCGTCTCCACCGCGATGCTGTCGAGCCTGGTGGCGCAGAAGGCGCTCGACCCGGTGGACGACCGCATCTCCGGCGGCGCGCTGAACGGCAAGCTCAACGAGCAGGTCGTGAACACGGTCAAGGCGACCGTGCCGGACGGCAAGACCTACATGGTGCCGATGTCCACCAACATGGGGATCTTCTGGTACCGGACGGACTGGTTCAAGGAGGCCGGGCTCGAAGCACCCAAGACCTGGGACGACTTCTTCTCCGCCACCGAGAAGCTGACCGACACCGCCAAGAACCGGTACGGCTTCACCATCCGCGGCGGCGCCGGCTCGATCGCGCAGATGCTGGAGGTCGTGTACGGCCAGTCGGGCATCACCGAGATCTTCGACGCCTCCGGCAAGGCCACGGTCAACGACCCGAAGAACGTGGCGGCCCTGGAGCGGCTCGCGGGCCTGTACAAGAAGGTCACGCCCGAGGCCGACGTGAGCAACGACTACGCGAAGATGGTCGCCCAGTTCGACGGCGGCAACATCGGGATCATGCAGCACAACCTGGGGTCGTACCAGGACCACCTGAAGACGCTCGGCGCGGACAAGGTGGCGGCCATGGCCGTGCCCAAGGCCGACAACGGCGTCCAGGCGATCCTGTCCAACCCGGTCTCGGGCATCGGCGTGTTCGCGGCCGGTGAGAAGAAGGACGCCGCGTACAAGTTCGCCGAGTTCGCCGCCTCCAAGGCGATGAACAGCTACTGGGCGGAGAAGACCGGTGTGCTGCCGGCCAACACCGAGGTCAACGACGAGCCGTGGATCGACGGGTTGCAGCACATCTCCACGGCGGTCAAGGTGCTCAACGACCCGGCGACCAAGGTCGTCCAGATGCCCTACCACCTGCCGGAGTTCAACGCGATCACCAAGACCGACATGGAGCCGGAGTTCCAGAAGGTGCTGCAGGGCAACCTGACCGCCAAGGCGTTCCTGGACGCCTTCGCGGCCAAGCTGACCGAGGCGCAGGCGTCGTACAAGCAGCGCAACGGCGGCTGAGCGGCACCTGAGCCGCACCTGAGCCGTGGGCGGGCGCTCCCTCCTGACCGGGCGTGCCCGCCTCCGCCTTCCGGGAGGCCACGCGAGTCCTCCCCTCCCCACCTGAACCAGAGGCCGCGCCGAGCCTCTCCCTCCCCACCTGAACCAGCGGAGGAACCCCCCATGAAACGAGCCGTCGCGCTCACCACCCTGCTCTCTCTCGCGGTCCTCACCGCCCCGGCCGCTTCCGCTTCCGCCGATCCCCTCCCCCCGGGCCTCTCCGCAGGCGGACCGGGCACAGACCTCGGCCGCCGGACCCTGCCCGCGAACGACGGCTGGGCCGCCGAGGGCACCGGCACCACCGGTGGCTCCGCCGCACCCGCGTCGAACGTGTACACCGTGTCCACCCGGGACGAACTGGCCGCCGCGCTCGCCGCCCCGTCACCGAAGATCATCTATGTGAAGGGGACGGTCGAGCCTGCCAAGACCTGCGCCGACTACACGGCGGCCGGCTACAGCCTGGACGCCTACCTCGCCGCCTACGACCCGGCGGTGTGGGGCAGGGACGCCGAGCCGTCGGGCCCGCTGGAGGACGCGCGGGCCGCCTCCGCGGCCAACCAGACGAAGGACATCAAGCTCAAGGTCCGCTCGAACACCACCATCGTCGGCCTCGGCGGGAACGCGGTCATCCGCGGGATCAACCTGCACGTCGACAAGGCCGACAACGTCATCATCCGCAACATCACCTTCGAGGACTCCGCCGACTGCTTCCCGCAGTGGGACCCGACCGACGGCGCCGAGGGCAACTGGAACTCCCTCTACGACAACATCTCCGTCACCGGTTCCACGCACGTGTGGGTGGACCACAACACCTTCACCGACGGCGACAACCCCGACTCCGGTCAGCCGCTCCACTTCGGCCGGCCGTACCAGGTGCACGACGGGCAGCTGGACATCACCTCCGGGTCCAACTACGTCACGGCCTCGTGGAACCGGTTCTCCGGCCACGACAAGACCATGCTGATCGGTTCGACCAACAACCCGGCGACCGACGCGGGCAAGCTGAAGGTCACCGTGCACCACAACCACTTCGACGACGTGCTCCAGCGGCTGCCGCGCGTGCGCTTCGGCCAGGTGCACGTCTACAACAACTACTACGAGATCCCGGACGCCTCGACGTTCGAGTACGCGCTCGGCGTGGGCGTGCAGTCGCAGATCTTCGCCGAGAACAACTTCTTCCGCCTGAGCCGGGCGGTGGACCCGGCGAAGCTGCTGTACAACTGGGGCGGCACCTCGCTGACCGCGCGCGGCGACGTGCTGCGCGTCGGCGGCAAGGTCGGCCCGATCGACCTGGTCGCCGTCTACAACGCGGCCAACGACCCCGACCTCGGTGCCGACGCGGGCTGGACGCCCACCCTGCACACCGGGATCGACCCGGCCGAGTCGGTGCGCCGGTCCGTCTCCCGCCACGCGGGCGTCGGCGAGATCCGCTAGCGCGATCCCGGGGTGGCGGAGGGCTCACGGTGAGTCCCCGCCACCCCGGCGACTCGGCGGTGTTGCGGTGTTGGCCCGCCGGCCCGGCGGCTCGGCGGCGTTCCGGTGTTGGCCTGGCGTTTCCCGGCGCCTCCCGGCGGTGATGGCCGCGACGGTCTGCGGTGGCGCTCGGTGGCGACCCGCGGCGACGTCTCAGTGGTGACCCGCGGCGACGCCCGGTGGTGATCCGCGGCGAGATCTCAGTGGTGGCCCGCGGTGACGTCGAGGTCGCGGGGGACGAGCCACCAGACGACCAGCGCGGCGACCAGCATGAGCCCGCCTCCGGCCAGGCCGGTCACCTCCAGTGACAGGCTGAAGGCCGCCTTCGCCTGCCGGACCAGTTCCGCCCCCGCCGTCCCGGCCCGCTGGGCGACCTCCAGCGCGCCGCCCAGCGACTCGCGGACCGCGTCGGCCGCCGCACCGGAGAGGACGCCTTCCACGGGCGCCTGCGGCAGCGAACCTCGGTAGACGGCGGCCGCGACGCTGCCGAGCACCGCGACGCCGAGCAGGCCGCCCAGCTCGTAGGAGGTCTCCTCCACCGCGGCTGCGCTGCCCGCCTTCTCCGGCGGGGCACCCGCCATGATGGCCGCCGAGGCGATGGCCAGCGACCCCATGCCGAGGCCGACCAGGAACAGCGCCGCCGCGACCCACGGGTAGGTCATGGGCGCCACCGCCAGCATCCCGAAGCCCAGCCCGGACACCGCCAGGCCACCGGACAGCACCGCGCGCGTCCCGATCCGGGAGGCCAGCGCCGGCGCCACCGGTGACACCAGCAGCGCACCCACCGCGGTCGGCAACAGCCGCACCCCGGTCTCCAGCGGGGAGTACCCCTGGACGAGCTGCATCCACTGGGCCATCAGCAGCATCATCGCCGCCATCGCCACCGAGGTGGTCACCGCGACCAGGGCACCCGCGCTGAACGGGCGGCTGCGGAACAGGCGTACCTCCAGCAACGGGTCGGGCCGGGTCAGGCAGCGCCGCGCGAACCAGCCGAGGGTGACCGCCGCGACGCCCAGGGCGACCCAGGCTCCGGGGACGGCCACGCCCTCCTTGCCGAACTGCTTGATCGAGTAGACCAGCGCGACCATACCGGCGATCGAGAGCACCGTACCGGCCGCGTCCCAGCGGCCCGGGGCGGGGTTGCGCGATTCGGGGAGGAGGAAGAGACCGGCGGCGACCGCCACCGCCATCACCGGCACGTTGACCAGGAACGCGGCGTGCCAGCTGAAGTGTTCCAGCAGCAACCCGCCCAGGATCGGCCCGAGCGCGGCGCCGAGCGACGCCATGGCGGACCAGACGCCCAGCGCGGTGGCCCGTTCCCGCGCGTCCGGGAACAGGGTGCGGATCATGGAGAGCGTGGACGGCATGATCATCGCGCCGCCGACGCCGAGCAGTGCCCGCACGGCGATCACCTGGGCCGGCGAACCGGCCCAGAGCACCGTCGTGGACGCCAGACCGAAGATCGCGAAGCCGGTGAGCAGCATCTTCTTGCGGCCCCACCGGTCGCCCAGCGCGCTCGCCGTGACCAACAGGCCGGCCAGCACCAGGCTGTAGACGTCCACCATCCACAGCAGCTCGACCGCGCCGGGACGCAGGTCGGCGGAGATCGCGGGCAGGGCGACGTTGAGGATGGTCATGTCCATGACCACGAGCAGCAGGCTCGCCGACAGCACGGCCAGCCCGGCCCACCGCCGGGGGTGCGGCGCTGCCGGGCCGGTGACCGGCCCGGCCGCCGAGGCGAGCGTCATGCCGTCCCCCCGTCCCGCGTGTCACGGACGGCGTCCCGCGCATCACGGGCAACGTCCTGCGTGTCACGGGCAACGTCCCGCGTGTCACGGGCGGCGGCGCCGTGGAAAAAGGTCTCGTGCAGCACCTGCGGCAGGTCCCGCCGGGCGACGTCGCCACGGCGCAGGCTGTCCCGTACGGCGAGCAGCAGGCCGTACACGGTGTTGCTGATCCACCGGACGGGCAGGTCCGGCCGGAGCACACCGGCCTGTTGCGCCGCCCGGTACAGTTCGAGCTCCTTGGCCTCCAGCACGTCGCTGCGCTCCCGCAGCTCGGGCGCCTCGTTCATCGCGATGTCGGTGAGCGCGAAGTCGTACTCCTCCGCCTCGTCGATGAGCTCGACCAGCATCCTGCCCAGTGCCGCGGAGATGCGGGACGGGTCGCGCGAGGCCGCGGCCTCCTCGACCCCCGCGACGCGCTGGGCCTGTTCCCAGCGGTCCAGCGCGCGGCGGCCGAGGGCCAGCAGCAGCTCCTCCCGACCGGCGAAGTGCCGGTGGAGCGTGGCACGGCTCACCCCGGCCGCTTCGGCGAGCTCGGCCATCGACGCGGCCGGATCTCGGTTGAGGTGGTGGATCGCCGCGGCGATGATCTGGTCGCGGCTCACAGCCATCGGACAGCTCCGCATCGTCTGAGACATCTTTGTCTCAGACGATACATCACCATGTCAGTGCCGCGTCCGGGCTCAGCCGGCCAGGGCTCCGTCGACCCGGCGGGGGATGCCGAGGGGGTTGTCGTCGCGGAGGGCGGGCGGGAGCAGTTCGGCCGGCCAGTCCTGGTAGGTGGTGGGGACCAGCCACCTGCGGATCGCGGCGGCGCCCACCGAGGTGTGCGCGGCCGCGGTGCTGGCGGGCCAGGGACCGCCGTGGTGCATGGCCCAGCGGACCGCGACGCCGGTCGGCCAGCCGTTCCAGATCAGCCGGCCCGCCCTGCGCAGCAGCACCTCGGCGCACGCGCGCGCCTCGTCCGGGTCGGTCGCGTGGATCGTCGCGGTCAGCGACCCGTCCAGGCGGTCGAGGACGGCGGGCAGCTCCGCCGGGTCGCCGTAGACCACCACGACCGCCGCCGGGCCGAAGCACTCCTCGGCGAGCTCGGCCATGTCGGCGGCGAACGACGGCAGGTCGGTGACGAACACCTGCGGGGCCACCGCGAACGCCCCCTCACCCGGCTGCCCCTCGGCCAGGGAGGTGAGCTTGCCGAGCCTGGTCAGGCCGCGCAGGTAGCCGCCGTGCATGCGCTCGGTCAGCATCGGCCCGCCGGTGGTGGCGGTGACCGCCTCGGCGAGCGAGGTCAGCAGCTCGACGTCGTCGGGGACGAACACCAGCCCCGGGTTGGTGCAGAACTGGCCCACGCCGAGGGTGAGCGAGGCGGCGAACCCCTGGGCGAGGCCGTCGCGGGAGGCCGAGGGCAGCACGACGACGGGGTTGACGCTGCCCAGCTCGCCGTAGAAGGGGATGGGATCGGGGCGCTCGTTGATGAGTTCCTGGATGGCCTTGCCGCCCGGGATGGAACCGGTGAACCCGACGGCCGCCACCGAGGGGTGCCGGGCCAGCCGCTTGCCCGCGTCGAGCCCCCGGACCATGCCGAGGAGCGCCGGGTCGGGCAGCGCTCCCCGGACGATCTCCGCCGACAGTTCCGAGGTGCGCGGGTGACCGTCGTGGGCCTTGACCACCACCGGGCATCCGGCGGCCAGCGCGGAGGCGGTGTCACCGCCCGCGACCGAGAAGGCGAAGGGGAAGTTGCTCGCCGCGAAGACGCCGACCACCCCGGGCAACGGGTGGTTCATCCGCCGCAGGTCGGGGACGGGCGGCTGCTGTGTCGCGTGGTCGATGACGGCCTCCAGGTAGCCGCCGTCGCGCAGCACCTGGGCGAAGAGCCGGAACTGCCCGGCGGCACGGGCCACCTCACCGCGCAGCCGGGTCTCGCCCAGCGCCGTCTCGGCGTCGGCCGTCTGCCACAGCTCCTCGACGTTCGCCTCCAGCACCGCCGCCACCGCGTCGAGCGTCGCGGCCCGGTCCGCGGACCGCCAGGCCGCGCCCGCGGTCAGGGCCGCCGCGACGGTCGCGTCGACCTCGTCGTCCGAAGTCAGGGGGAACGGGTCTCCGAAGGACTCGCCGGTTCGGGGATTGAATGAGTGGATCAAGGAAAGAGCCTTTCATCACCGTCTACGACCACGCCGACGCGTGCTGAATCACCCCCATACGGTACGACTTTTCGCGAGGGCCACCCGGCCCGATCCGGAATGCGGGACAGCCGGCCGTCACCCGCTCCGGCGGTGGCCGCATCCGGACGAAGAGCGGCCGGACCCGCGGCGCCGGAGGTCGGCGCGTACGGTGAAGGTGCTTGTGGAAGTGCTTCCCTCGTGCCCGTCTCCGTTCCCCTCCGGAGGTCGACCGATGGCCGTTTCCCGTCCCGGGCTCTCCGACGGCGCCGGAAGCTCGGCGCAGGAGCGTTACCGCGAGTTGTGGGCCGAGGGCCGCCGCCGGCGACTCGTCGTGCGGGCGGCGCTGACCCTGGCGGCCTTCCTGGTGGTGGGATGGCTGTGGAACTGGTGGGCGGCCGCGGTGGTCGCGGCGGTCGTGGCCCTGGCCGACACCGTGCACCGGTGGCGGAGCCATGAGGCGGTGCGGACATGGCGCAAAGGCGCACAGGGGGAACGCAGGACCGCGCGGATGCTGCGGCCTCTGCGGCGGCGCGGATACACGGTGCTGCACGATCGGGCCCTGCCGTCGTCCCGAGCGAACGTGGATCACCTGGTGATCGGGAGCACGGGCGTGTTCGTCGTGGACACAAAGAACTGGAGGAAGGACAGGCGGGTCACCCGGCGCGGCCGGTACGTCCACATCGGGGGGACCTGGGGGGACAAGGCCGTGCGGTCGGTCCGGTACGAGTCGCGGCGCGTCGCCGAGGTACTGGGCCGGGCGACCGGCCGTCCGGTCGACGTCACCCCGCTGCTGGCGATCCACGGCCCGAACGTCCCCCTGCTGCGGGTCATCCGGGTGGAGGGTGTGCCGCTGCTGCGGGCCTCCCAGGTGCGGGGTTGGATCACCCGGGGCACCGGCCGGCTGAGCGCCGAGGAGGTGGCCCGGCTGAGCGAGGCGGCCGAGCGGTTGTTCCCGCCGTACACCGGCTGAGGCTTTTCTCGCGGAGACGACAAGCGCTTTTCGCAGTGAGGTTACGTCTACCGCCACCAGATGTCACAAGGCCGGGTACCGACGCCGTCGGGCAACGATCAGCCGCTCATCGGACATGCTCCAGCGCCTGAATGAGATCGGCTGCCAGGAGGGACACCGACAGGGCGACCGTCTCGGGTTCACCGATTCCCTCCTCCGCACGTCCGGCCATTGACGCACCGAGCGCGTCCGGTCCGGTCGCAAACAAGTCAACCAAGTGCTTGACGGCTTGGCCCGTCGTCTCACTGCTGACGGAGGCACGGCGCAGAAGGTTGAAGGAAGATGCCAACTCGACGGTGTCGACGTCAATCAGGATGCGGTATATGTCGTGGGCGTCCTTGTCATGCAACCGGTGCGGTGACCCGGTGGCGCGTTCAGAAATCTTGTGGAGCTTGGCGACCAGCAACGCAGCGGGCCCCGCGATCCTGGCTCGGTACGTACGTGGATCGTCCGGGTCAAGGGCGGCGACCTCCATGACCGCGTTGTCGACCATGGCAGCTTCGAGACCGCGGGCACGGCGGGCGACCCGGCGGCCATGCGGTGGTATGCGGGCTCCACGCGTGTCTTTCGAACCTGGCCCAGCCAGGGCTTCGGGCACCATCAGGTCGACGGGGACTCCTTCGGCGTTCAGCCATGCACCAGGTTGTCCGGTAGCGGTGTCACGGTAGAAGCCCGCACTGCTCATGGCCTCCTCCACGAGTGGATCGTCATCGAGCTTCCTCGGATCGAGCGCGAGATCGCTGTCCTTGGTCGCCTCGGCGAGCGCGACGGGGGTTCCTACGGTGTGTAGATATATAGCCTGAGCACCGATCACGATCACTGCGTCACGATGAGCGTCCAGTGCTTCCAGCGCGTCGAGAAGGGCAGAGCGGGATCGGACGAGAAGATCCCTGTTACCTACGCCAGGAGGATTCATTCCGGATCATCCATTCGATGAGTTCTTCGGCTTCGGACGGACTACGCCCGGGGCCGGTCATGAGATCGACGGCGACCTGCGCCGGGGCCGCAATCGTGAGATCGGACGCGGTGACGACGGTACGTGTGAAGACGACGTCGATACCGGGTTCGGCCAGCATCACATTCGCCCCGGCTTCGGCTGCACGAAGCCCCCATAGCTGTGCAGTCCGTCCGGCATCCGCCGTGTAGATCATCGCAGAGCGAGCCGGCGCGTATGCAGCCCATTCAGCGGCGGCCAAAGTCCCTGTCACGGCATATCGGACGGGGCTGCCTGCGGCACGCTTCACGATGTCCGGCAGCCCTCTCGGTGCTATCCATCGCGTGACACGGCTGTTTCTCACGAACCCGTAGTCGCCGCTCCAGCGCCGCAGCAAGGCGACCCAGTCAGGGACGGTCACCATGCCCGATTCGCCGCGCACCGCCAGCCCTTCACTCTTCAGGAACTCAATCACGCGATAGGTCGATCCCGTGGAAACACGGGCGGCGTCGACCAGTTCGCGAATCCTCCACGCTCTGTCGTAGTCCAGCAATGCGCGCACGATCTTCGCAGCCGGAGCGCCCTTCAAAGTTCCCGGCGGCCTGCCGGGACCACGCCACGGGTCACGGTCGGCCCCTTGAGTCGCTATGTACAGTCCGGGGCGAGACACATCCAGAAGCACGTTCCCCGTCGCGTCGATATAGGACAGACCCGCGTCAGAGAGGCGCTTGCGTACCGGTGGCGACAGGTACCCGGCAATGACCACGCCGCGACTGCCGGGCGCCCGCCGTGTGAAGCGCGCCAGCCGATCTCGGACGGCAACGACATCACGCCCCTCCACCACGCGTTTGGCCTCCAGCACCAAGATGGCCGAGGCCCCGTCTGGTGCCATTACCGTCACAGATGCGTCGACACCGTGATCGGAAAGCGCCGTGTCCTTCAACGGCTGGATCGTCCAGCCAGCCGGCAGCCGACTGACCAGCACGGTCATCCCTGCTCGTAGAGCATCCGCCTCATTCTGCGGTCTTGGCAATGCCTCCATGCCAGCCTCACTCTCGCCATGTTCAGGAAACACCATACGTCCATCGGCAACTGAACAAGGCGATTTTCCGAACGCCTGTGGCCTCCTCTCCCCGTCTCGCAGTCCCGGATGCGGCCCGTCCACATCGAGGCATGCCGCGAAGACCTTATGCCGACTCCGCGCATCCGTGCAGGCCATCGGGCCAAGCTACGGCGATCAGGCCCGAGCGGCCGCCTCGGCGACCTGGCGGGCCCAGCGGTAGTCGGCCTTGCCCGCCGGGGAGCGGACCATCTCCTCGACGAAGGCGAAGGTCCGCGGCACCTTGTAGCCGGAGATGCTCCTGCGGCAGTACGCGTCGAGCTCCCCGGCCGAGGGCGTCGCGCCGGGGCGGAGTTCGACCACGGCGGCGACCCTGCTGCCCCACCGCTCGTCCGGGATGCCGGTGACCACCGCGTCGAAGACCGCCGGGTGCCCCTTGAGCACCGCCTCGACCTCCTCCGGGAACACCTTCTCCCCGCCGGTGTTGATGCACACCGATCCCCGGCCGAAGACGGTGATGGTGCCGTCCTCCTCGACCTTGGCGATGTCCCCGGTGAGCAGCCAGCGCACGCCGTCCTTGCCGGTCACGAAGGTGCGGGCGGTCTTGGCCTCGTCCTTGTAGTAGCCGAAGGGGATGCGGCCGGCCTTGGCGACCGTGCCCAGCTCCCCCGAGCCCGGTTCGACCGGCTCCAGGAGCTCGTTGAGCACGGCCAGACCGGCGTGCGGGTTGGCCCGGTACCTCAGCCCCGTCTCGGGGGACGAGCCCGGGACCGCCGAGGCGGTGTAGCCCGACTCGGTGGAGCCGAAACTGTCGACGATCATCCGGCCGGGCAGCAGCTCCAGCAGGCGGTCGCGGACGGAACCGGTGAGGATCGCGCCGGTGGAGCTGAGCACCACCAGCGACGACAGGTCGTAGGCGCCGGTGGCGATCTCGTCGGCCAGCGGGCGGGCCATCGCGTCGCCGGTGATGTTGACCGTGAGGACCCGCTCCCGGTCGATCGTCCGCAGCACCTCGGCCGCGTCGAACGTGCGGACGTACGCCATCGTGCCGCCCAGGCACCAGGTGATGAAGGTCGCCATCTGCGCGGCGCCGTGCATCAGCGGGGCGGCGGCCAGCATGGTCATCTCTCCCGAGGCCGCGGCCGCCTCGATCACCTCGCGCGGGGTGGAACGCGGCTCGCCGTAGGGGTTCCCGCCGCCGAAGGCGAAGAACAGGTCCTCGGTCCGCCACATCACGCCCTTGGGCATGCCCGTCGTGCCGCCGGTGTAGATGATGTACAGGTCGTCGCCCGACCTGCGGGGGAACCCGCGCGTCTCCGGCTGCCCGGCCAGCGCCTCCTCGTACGGCACCGCGCCTTCGACCCGGGACGGGCCGCCCACCGCGATCAGGTGCCGCAGCGCGGGGGCCCGCGGGGCGACCGCCGCCACCCGGTCGTCGAACTCCACGTCGAACAGCAGGGCCACGATGTCGGAGTCCCGGTACAGGTAGAGCAGCTCCGCCTCGACGTAGCGGTAGTTCACGTTGACCGGCACCGCCCGGATCTTGAGGGCGGCCAGCAGGGCGGCGACGTACTCGACGCCGTTGTACAGGTGCACGCCCACGTGCTGCCCGGCCCGCACCCCGCGGCTTTCGAGGTGGTGGGCGAGCCGGTTGGCGTGCGCGTCCAGCTCGGCGTAGGTCAGGCGGCGGTCGCCGCAGACGACGGCGGTCCGCTCCCCGATGGCGTCCGCGAGGCCCTCGAACAGATCTGCGTGGTTGAACTCCATCGGGTCCCTCCGAGAGGTCAGGGTCTGTCGCTGCCGACCATCCACATCGCGAAGAACTGCGCGCCTCCCCCGTAGGCGTGTCCCAGGGCCCGGCGGGCCCCGTCCACCTGGTGTTCCCCTGCCATGCCCCTGACCTGGAGCGCCGCCTCCGCGAAGCGGATCATCCCGGAGGCGCCGATGGGGTTGCTCGACAGCACGCCGCCCGACGGGTTCCACGGGATGTCGCCGTCCAGGGCGGTCGCCCCGGATTCGGTGAGCTTCCAGCCCTCCCCCTCGGCGGCGAACCCCAGGTTCTCCAGCCACATGGGCTCGTACCAGGAGAAGGGCACGTAGACCTCCGCGACGTCGATCTCCCGCCGCGGGTCGGTGACGCCCGCCTGCCGGTAGACGTCCGCCGCGCAGTCCTTGCCCGCCTGCGGGCTGACCGTGTCGCGGTCGGCGCGGGAGATCGGCTCGGAGCGCATCGCCGCGCCGAGGACCCAGGCCGGGGTGCCGCCGGTGAGCCGGTGCCCGGCGGCCAGGACCATCGCGCAGGCGCCGTCGGAGGACGGGCAGGTGTCCAGGTAGCGGATCGGCTCCCAGAGCATCGGGGTCGACTCGACCATCTCCACGGTGATGCCGGGGATCCTCAGGTGGGCGTACGGGTTGCGCAGGGCGTTGCGCCGGTCCTTGACCGCCACCAGATGGCCGACGTGCGCGGGGGCGCCGGAGCGGCGGATGTACTCGCGGATGTGCGGGGCGAAGTAGCCGCCCGCGCCGACCACCAGCGAGGCGTTGAACGGCAGGTGCGTGGAGAGCGCCCAGGTGGCGTTCGACTCCGACTGCTTCTCGAAGGCCACCACCAGCACCCGGTCGTGCACGCCGCCCTGGATCAGCGAGGCGCCGACCAGCGCCGTGGACCCGCCGACCGATCCGGCGGTGTGCACCCGCATCACGGGTTTGCCCGCGGCGCCCAGCGCGTCGGCCAGGTACGCCTCGGGCATCATCACGCCCTCGAACAGGTCGGGGGCCTTGCCGATGACGACCGCGTCGATGTCCTTCCAGGTCAGGTCCGCGTCCTCCAGGGCACGCAGCGCAGCCTCGCGGACCAGCCCGGCGATGGAGACCTCACGCCGCCTGGTCGTGTAACGGGTCTGGCCGACCCCGATGACCGCACACGGATTCCCGCTCATGGTCGCTCACCGTTCCTGACTCGCCTCACGACTGGCCCTCCATGACGGTGACGAGGTTGTGCTGCAGGCAGGGGCCGCTCGCGGCGTGCGCGACGGTGCGGCCCGCGGTGCCGTCCAGGATGCGCCGGGCCGCCTCGCCGATCCGGATGAGGCCGGTGGCCATGACCGGGTTGGCCGCCAGGGGACCGCCGCTGGGGTTGACGGCCGTGCCGTCGGGGAGCTCCAGCGCCTCGCGCAGGATGATCTCCTCGTGGCTGAACTGGGCGTGCAGCTCGGCCACGTCGACATGACCCTTGCCGACCCCCGCCGCTCGTGCGGCATCGGCGGCGGAGGCCGACCGGGCGAGGTCTCTCATGCCCAGGTAATGGGGTTCTATGCGGTGGGCGATGCCCGAGATCCAGGCCGGTCTCTCACACAGCTCCCAGGCCAGGTCACCGGCGGCGAGCACCACCGCCGCGGCGCCGTCGGTGATCGGCGCGATGTCGTAGGGCCGCAGCGGCCCGACCTCGGGCTCCTCGCCTTCCGGGTCCGGCAGGTCGAGGGCGTACGGGTTGGCCCGGCCGTCGCGGCGGCTGCGCCACACGATCCCGTCCAGCGCGGCCCGGTCCGCGCCGGCCGCGTGCGCCTGGAGGGCCGCGAAGGAGACCTGGTCGAGGCCGAGAGGCGCCAGGTAGTACGGGTCGAGCTGAAGCGTCATGATCTCCCGCAGGTCACCCTGGGACGACTTGCCGAACCCGTAGACCAGGGCCGAGTCGACGTCGCCGTGCTGGAGCCGGACCCACGCCTCGTACAACGCCCAGGCGGCGTCCATCTCGACGTGGCTCTCCGAGATCGGCGGCCACGCGCCGAGCGCGTCGAGCGCGGACACGAAGGAGAACGGCGCTCCCGCCAGGTAGTCGCACGACCCCGAGCAGGTGAAGCCGAACCTGCGCAGGCCCGTCCGCTCCCTGACCTCGTCCAGGACCGGCAGGATCATCTCGGGCTCGCTCAGCCCCTCGTCGTCGGCGCTGTGCCGGGTCTGCGCGAACGCGACGACCGCTACCTGGCGCATCCGCGGCTCCCCGTCCGGGTGTCCGGCATCTACAGCTCCACGTCCGGTTCGCCGGTGGGGGCGAACCACTTGATGTTCGACATCGACGGTGTCCGTTCCTCCTCGGGGACCCACACCGCCCGCACCCGCATGCCCTGCCGCACCTCGTGCGCGGGGACCCCGCCGACCAGGGCGATCAGCGGGATGTCCGCGCCGTCGAGCAGGATGTACGCCGAGACGAACGGCACCTCGGGGGCTCGCGGGTCGGGCAGGTTGTTGATGGCGAAGGTGGTGACGGTTCCGGTGTCCGGGAGCGTCACCTCCTCGGTGACGGCCACCCCGCACTCGGGGCAGGAGAGCCGGTAGGGCACGTACACCTTGCCGCAGGAGCCGCACCGGCAGCCGACGAGGACGCCCTCGGCGACGCCTTCGAGGAACCGGGCCAGCGACAGGCCGGGCTTGACCCGGTACTCGGTGCGGACCTTCGAGATGATCATGGTGACGTCGGGGACGAAGCTCTCGATGTCGGTGACGTGCCCGGCGCGCTCGGCCCGCCAGCGGGGACGGACGCGCATGCCGGGACGCATCGCCTTGGCGTCCCCGGCGTCGACGGCGTGCACCAGCGCGGTGTCGGCGCCGTCCAGCCGGATCAGGGCCCATGCGAACGGCCGGTCCAGGGGGTGGCCGGCGTGGGGGGAGGACACCCAGGCCCAGCTCTCGACCGTCCCGGCCGGGCCGACCTCGACGAACTCGCCGGTGACGGCGTCGCCGGTCTCCGGGTCGTACTCCAGCGGCGGCACGAGCGTCCGCCCGGCGGCCGTCCGCACCCCGACCAGGCGCCCGTCGCGCAACTCGGTGAGGAAGCGGCCGATCACCGGTCCGGTGCTGCGGGTGTAGCCGCCGGGGAACTCCAGCGTGTGCTCGGCCTGCGTGTTCCGCACGTCCGGCGTCATCGGCGCCTTCCGGGCGCCTCGGTCCCGCCGGACGACCGGCCGGTCGGCGGGCTGGATGGGCTAGATGGCACGGTCGTGTCCCTCCCAGTACGGGTCGCGCAGTTTGCGTTTGAGGAGCTTGCCGTTGGGCTCGCGCGGCATCTCCGCGATGAAGTCGATGGATCTGGGCCATTTCATCCGCGACAGGCGGCCCTGGAGCGAGCCGAGGATCTCCTCGGCCAGCTCGGCTGAGGGGGCGAGACCCGCGGCCGGCTCGACCACGGCCTTGATCTGCTCGCCCCACTCGTCGTCGGGGACGCCGAACACCGCCACGTCGGCGACCTTGGGGTGGACCATCAGCTCGTTCTCGATCTCGGCCGGGTAGATGTTGACCCCGCCGGAGATGATCATGTCGGCCTTGCGGTCGCAGAGGAAGAGGAAGCCCTCTTCGTTCAGGTAGCCGATGTCGCCGACGGTGAAGTGGTCGCGCAGCCGGGCGGCCTCGGTCTTGGCCCGGTCGCCCTTGTACTCGAAGGCGACGCCCCGCATCTTCATGTAGATCGTGCCGGGGGTTCCGGCCGGGACGGGCTCCAGGTTCTCGTCGACGACGAGGATCTCGCTGATCGGCCAGGCGGTGCCGACCGTGCCCGGATACCTCTTCCAGTCCTGCGGGGTGGCGATGGTGCCACCGCCCTCGGTCGCCGCGTAGTACTCGTAGACGCAGTCGCCCCACCAGTCGAGCATCGCCCACTTGACGGGGACGGGGCACGGCGCGGCGGCGTGGATCATCCACCGCAGCGAGGACAGGTCGTACTTGGCCCGCACCTCGCCGGGCAGGGCGAGCAGGCGCTTGAAGTGGGTGGGGACCAGGTGGGAGTTGGTGACACGGTGTTTGTCGCAGAGCCGGAGCATCTCCTCGGCGTCCCACCGGTCCATGTAGACGAGCGTGTGGCCCATGTGCAGGGCGGTCCCGCCGAACTGGGTGACGGCCGTGTGATAGTTCGGCGAGGTGACCAGGTGGGCGTTCTCCCTGCCCGGGGTGATGCCGAACAGGGTGAGCAGGAACGTCATCAGCTCGGCGGCGTCGTCGGGGTCCATGCCGCTCAGCGGCCGGCGCACGCCCTTGGGCCTGCCGGTGGTGCCCGAGGTGTAGTGCATGGTGGCGCCGGCCGTCCGGTCCGCGGGGGCGGCGCCGGAACGGCCCGCGGTCAGCTCGGTGACGGGACGCGCTCCGGGCACGTGCCCGAACGCGAAGACGCGGTCGGCGGCGATGCCCGACCCGACGGCCCCGCGCATCCCCTCCTCCGCGTGGCGTTCGTGAACGAAGAACGCGCGGGCCTCGCTGTCGGCGACGATGTAGCCGATCTCGGGACCGGTGAGGTGCCAGTTGATCGGGGTGTAGTACCACCCGGCCTGGAGGGCGGCCAGGTAGAGGAGCAGCCCGTCGGCGCCGTTGGGGACGAGGCCGCAGATTCCGTCACCGGTTCGCAGGCCCAGCTCCCGTAGCCCGTGGACGAGGCGGTTGGCCCGCTCCAGCAGGTCTCCGGCGCGGTGTTCGGTGCCGTCGGGATCCACGGCGGCGATCCACTCGGGGTCCGCCTGCGTCAGTCGCCAGAAACCGAGCGTGCCCATCGACGATCCCCTCCGCTCGAAGGCCCCGCCCACCGGACTGAATCACGTTCTCTATTTCGAGACAAGGCCCGGTGGTACGGGAGGGATGAAACGAGAATCTGTTCTCGTACGCATGGGCAGACTAACCCGTGGCCGCATACCGAGCAATCGCTTGATCTGAAACTGGGCCCCCCGACATGGAGCCCCCGCTTACCGGTCGCGCGGCCGGCGGGCGGTCACGGTCTGCGGCGAGCCGGGGCGCCGGCCGCCCCTCGAACCCGTACCGTCCACCTGTGCCCGGCCGCTCCGGCCGCCCCTCGAACCCGTACTGGCCGCCTGTGCCCGTCCGGGCGGACCCTCAGACGCCGAGTTCGTCACACAGCTCGATGTAGCGGTCACGGTGATCCGGGTTGCTCCGGAACGTGCCGAGACCGATCGTGTCGAACTCGTCCATCGGAGCGGACGCCCGCACGCCGAGTGCGGCGAGCGCCTCGTTGATCGACGCCCCGTCGGCCGTCAGCCGTCTCTCACCGGCGAACGCCGCGGCCCACTGACCGCCGACACCGCCGAAGTACTCCGCCTGGATGATCGCGAACCGCCTTTTGCGGGGCCGAATTCCGCTGGAACTGCCGGTCCGGATCCCGCCAGCCCCAGCCCTCCATTCGAACTAGTTTCGAACACACGTCGAAGCCCTCTCCTTTCCGTCCCGTCGGCCGGAAAGGAGACCACGAAAAGGAAAATCATGGATCTGCAGCTTTCCGGACGCGTCGCAGTCGTCACCGGCGCCTCCAAGGGCATCGGGCTGGCCGTCACCCGCACGCTGCTGGAGGAAGGCGCCCAGGTCGTGGCGGCCTCCCGCGGCAGCAGCCCCGAACTCGACGCCCTCGCCGGGCCGGACCTAGTCCACGTCCCCGCCGACCTGACGGACCCCGAGGCGCCCGGCCTGGTCGTGGCCCGCGCGACGGAGGTCTTCGGCGGGCTGGACATCCTGGTGAACAACGCCGGCGGCCCGCCGCCCGGGGTGAGCCTGCCGCGCATGTCGTTCCTGACCCCCACCGATGACGACTGGCGGGCGATGTTCGAGTTCAACCTCTTCTCCGCCGTGCGCGCCATCCGGGCCGCCATCCCGGCGATGCTCGCGCGCGGAGGCGGCGCGATCGTCAACGTCTCCTCGGGCGGCGCCCGCCGACCGGCCCCCATGAACGTCGACTACAACGCGGCGAAGGCCGGCATGAACAACCTCACCAAGGCGCTGTCGGAGGAGTTCGCCTCCCGGGGCATCCGCGTGAACACCGTCTCCCCCGGCCCGGTACGCACCGCGTGGTGGACCGAGGAGGGCGGTGCGGCCGACATCCTCGCCGGCGTGACCGGCACCGACCGCGACACCGTGATGGACGATGTCGCGCCGGAGATGATGGCGCTGACCACGGGGCGCCTCGTCGAGCCGCGGGAGGTCGCCGACGTGGTCGCCCTGCTCGTCTCGCCCCGCTCGGCGAGCACGACCGGAGCGGACTTCGCCGTCGACTCCGGGTTCCTCAAGGAGATCTGAGGTGCGGCGGCCCGTCGCGAGATCTAGGATTACCCAACAAGCGCTTGGCTAACTAGCGGAGGTAGTCCATGGAGCTTCTGCCGATCAGCACCCCGCACTGCCGGATCGAGCGCGACGGGCACGTCGTCGTCGTCACCATGGACCGGCCGGAGGCCAGGAACGCCCTCTCCACGGACATGCTGGTCGGCCTGGCCGAGGCGTGGGCGTACGTCTCCGCGGAGCCGGAGGTCCGCGTCGCGGTGCTGACCGGTGCGCACGGGACGTTCTGCGCGGGCGCCGACCTCAAGGCCATGGGCTCTCCGTCCGCGGACCCCCGGGTCAGGGAGCGGGCCGCGGCGATCCCCGACTACCACTGGAAGGGCCTGCTCCGCGACTCCGGCGCGCTGCCGACGAAGCCGATCGTGTGCGCGGTCGAGGGGTACGCCGTGGCCGGGGGCACCGAGCTGCTGGTCGGCACCGACCTGCGCGTGGTCGCCGAGTCGGCGACCCTCGGCCTGTTCGAGGCGCGCCGGGCACTGTTCCCGATGGGCGGCTCCGCCGTCCGGCTCCCCCGCCAGATCCCGTACGCCTTTGCCATGGACCTCCTGCTGACCGGCCGCGCCGTCACCGCCGGGGAGGCGCTCACCATGGGCCTGGTCAACCGGGTCGTCCCCGACGGCCAGGCCCTGCCGGTCGCCCTGGAGCTCGCCGCCGGGGTCGCCGAGTGCGGCCCGCTCGCGGTGCGGGCGATCCTGCGCACCTACCGGGAGACCGTCGGCCTGCCCGAGCCCGAGGCGCTGAAGGTCTCCGACGGGATCGGCTGGCCGGTGATCGGCTCCGAGGACGCCAAGGAGGGGGCACGCGCCTTCCGGGAGAAGCGTCCGGCGGTCTACCGGGGTGCCTGACCCGTTCCGGTCCGCGCGCGACCCGCGTACGACCCGCGTACGACCCGCGTACGACCCGGTTCGCCGTACTCCGGCCGGACCGGACCCCGCAGAGCCCTGCACCGGTCGCCCCCCCGGCCCGGTCGCCGGGCCCGCCGCAGGTCCGGGCGGTCCGGTCTGCCGGATCCAGGTCCGATCCGGCGGACCCGGACCCGGCCGTCAGGCACCGGTGATGCGATCCAGCCGCTCCTTGGCCTCGACGTACTGCTCCACCAGGTCGAACATCACATCCCTGGTCGCCCTGACCCGCTTCACGGCACCGATGATCTGGCCGGCCGGGAAGGTCGCCAGCTCCGCGGCGTCCGAGCGGCCGATGCGGCGGAGCGCCTCGGAGACGAGCATGAACTGCAGGGGCATCGGCAGTGTGCCGGGGGATTCGGACGACTCCCAGGCGTCGGTCCACTCGTTCCTGAGCAGTCGCGCGGGTTTGCCGGTCCAGGAGCGCGAGCGGACGGTGTCACGCGAGGTGGCCCGGAGGATCCGTTCCCTGGCCAGGACGGGGGTGTCGGCCTCCTCCACGGCGAGCCAGATCGAGCCGGTCCACACGCCCTCGGCGCCGAGGGCGAGCCCGGCCGCCATCTGCCGGCCGTCGCCGATGCCGCCCGCGGCCAGGACGGGTACGTCGACGGCGTCCACGACCTGCGGGACCAGCACCATGGTGGAGATCTCACCGGTGTGGCCGCCGGCCTCGGTGCCCTGCGCGACGACGATGTCCACCCCGACCTCGACCTGCTTGGTCGCGTGCCGGGGCGTGGAGGCGAGCGCGGCGACCTTCACGCCCTTGGCGTGGGCCGCCTCGACCACGTCGGCCGGGGGCGGGCCGAGCGCGTTGGCGAGCAGCGCGATCGGGTGTCTGAGCGCGACCTCGACCTGCGGACGGGCGGTGGCGTCGGTCCAGCCGAGCAGCACCTTCCCGGCGTCGCCGTCGCCCGACAGCGGCGGCACACCGTGCCCGGCCAGCAGGTCCTCGACGAACCTGCGGTGGCCCTCGGGGATCATTCCCTGGAGCCGCTGGACGAGATCCTCCGGCGAGTCGACGTCCAGGTCGGCCCCGGCGTAGGAGGCGGGCATGACCACGTCGACGCCGTACGGCCTGCCGTCGACGTGGTCGTCGATCCACTTGAGCTCCGTCTCCAGCTCCTCGGGACTGAAGTAGAGCGCGCCGAGTACGCCCATCCCGCCGGCGCGGCTGACCGCGGCGACGACGTCCCGGCAGTGGCTGAAGGCGAAGATCGGGAACTCGATACCGAGCATGTCGGTGACACGTGTCCGCATGCGCTCACGGTACGATCCCGAATCCGCTAACTGCAACAGGTTCTAGTGCGGAATATTCGATATGTACTGGCTAGTAACAATAATAAGAACGTGTTTTAACGCGGCATTCTCCGCCATATCGCGCGGGGCAGGATCCGCATCACCGCGAAGAGGACGCGCAGCCGCCCGGGGACCCACACGACCTCCGCTCCGGAGGCGAGCCCGGCGGCCACTGCGGCGGCGACCTCGGCCGGGGTGGTGGCCATCGGGGCGGGCGTCATGCCCCGGGTCATCCGGCCGATGACGAAACCCGGCCGCACGACCATCACCCGGGCCCCGCTGCCGTACAGGGCGTCCCCCAGGCCCTGGGCGAAGCCGTCCAGGCCCGCCTTGGCCGAGCCGTAGACGAAGTTGGCCCTGCGCACCCGCACGCCCGCCACCGAGGAGAGCACGACCAGCGTGCCGTGCCCCTGCTCGCGCAGCCTGCGGGCGGCGGCCAGACCGGCGGAGACGTGCCCGCCGTAGTTGACGGCGACCGCCTCGGCGGCGGCCACCGGGTCGGCGTCGTAGACGGCCTGGCTGCCCAGCACGCCGAAGGCCGGGATGATCACGTCCAGGTCGCCGACCAGCCCGGCGGCGGCCTCGATCACCCCGGCGTGGGTCTCCGGCCGGGCCGCGTCGAACTCCAGCACATGCACCTCGGTCCCGGCCGGCACGTGCGCCTCGGCTCCGGCCGACACGGGCGGCTCGTCCCCGCCGCGCATCGCGAGCACGACCCTGCGGGGCCGCAGGCGCTCCACGATCGCCAGGCCGATCTCACTGCGACCGCCGAGCAGCAGCACGGTGTCCACTTCGCCGAGGGCGTTCCTCACGGTGCAAGCCTCCCCGCCCGCGCGTCGCTCACAGCGCGAGCCTCCTCGCCAGGTCCGAGCGGAAGACCCCGTCCGGGTCCACCTCGTCGCGGACCTTACGCCACTCCGGCAGCCGCGGGTACATCGCGGCGGCCGAGGCGGCCGACATCCGCGAGTCCTTCGCCAGGTAGACCCGGCCGCCGCTCTCGGCGACCCACCCGTCGAACTCGCGCAGCAGCCCGGCCAGTCCGGGCCATCCGGCCGGGATGTCCAGGGCCAGGGTCCAGCCGGGGAGCGGGAACGAGAGCATCCCCGGCGTGCCCGGCCCGAAGCGCTTGAGCACCGTCAGGAAGGACACCACGCCGTCCGTCGAGAGCCGGGAGACGACCCTGCGGAGCGTCCCCTCCCCGCCGAACGGCACCGCGAACTGGTACTGCACCAGCCCGTGCGAACCGTACATCCGGTTCCAGCCGTCGATCGCGTCCAGCGGGTGGAAGAACGGCGCGATGCGCTGGACGAGACCGGTCCTGGGCCGCGCCTTGCGGTACCAGACCTCGTTGAAGGCCCGCACGGTCACCGGGTTGAGCAGGCCGTTCGGTGCCCACGGCGGAGCGGCCAGGCGGGCCGACGGCGCGTAGGCGAGCGGATCGGCACCGCGCGGCAGCTCGCCCGGGGCGGCGTGGTCGCCGCGGGTGAGCACGCTGCGGCCGGTCCGGGCGCCGCGGGCCAGCAGGTCGATCCACGCGACCGTGTAGCGGTACCGGTCGTCGGTGGCCGTCATCGTCTCCAGGGTGTGGTCGAGATCACGAGTGCGCTCGACGTCCACCCGCATCCGCGAGGTCGCGATCGGCACGCACCGGAACACGGCCTCGGTGATCACCCCGGTCAGCCCCATGCCGCCCACGGTCGCCCAGAACAGCCGGTCGTCCGGCCCGAGCGTGCGGCTCGCGCCGTCCGCCGTGACCAGGGTCAGCGACCGCACGTGCGCGCCGAAGGACCCGTCCACGTGGTGGTTCTTGCCGTGCACGTCGGCGGCGATCGCCCCGCCCACGGTGACGTGCCGCGTGCCGGGTGAGACCGGGAGGAACCAGCCGCGCGGCACCAGCCCGGCCAGCAGTTCGTGCAGGCCGACGCCGGCGGCGGCGGTGACCGTCCCGGTCGTCTCGTCGAGGGTCCAGCCGGTCAGGCCGGTGCAGTCGAGCACCAGGCCGCCGGCGTTCTGCGCGGCGTCCCCGTACGACCGGCCGAGACCCCGGGCCGCGACTCCCCGGCCCCCCGCCCCGCCGACCAGTTCGGCCACCTGCCCGGTCGACCGCGGGCGGATCACGCGGGCGGGCGTCGGCGCGGTGCGGCCCCAGCCGGTCAGGAAGGTCATGGCAGGTAGATCCCAGCGAGTACGAGAGCGAGGAGAACGACGACGGACAGCAGCATAGGGCGGTCCCGCAGGGCGATCTCCTCGGGCTCCTCCCCCACCCCCCGGTCGACCAGGAGGTTGTGCCGCAGCACGACCAGCACGAACGGCACGATGCTGAGCCCGCGCAACAGCCCCGGATGCTCCTCCAGCGCCCACAGGCAGTACGTCACGATCATCGCCCCGGACGACATCGCCCGCACGTTCGCGAGGTAGCCGAGAGTGTAGGCGGCCAGGATCGCCCGCGTGCCGTTGTCGCCCGCACCCCGCGCCCGCAGCTCGGCCTCGCGCTTGCCCGCCACGAGCTGGAGCGAGCCCAGCGAGACGACGATCAGGAACCAGGCGGTCACGGGGACGTCCACCGCGACCGCCCCGGCCAGTGCGCGGATCACGTGGCAACCCGCCACCGCCACCAGGTCGACCACCACCTGGTGTTTGAGCCAGAACGTGTAGGCGAGGGTGAGCGCGAGGTACCCGGTCACGACGGCCGCCGGCCGCCAGCCGCCGGCCGTCCAGGCGACCGCCGGACCGGCCGCCATCAGGACGACGCCGGCGACCCGGGCGACGGCCACGGGGACCAGCCCGGCGGCGACCGGCCGGTGCCGCTTGCGCGGGTGCCGCCGGTCGGCCTCGACGTCGGCCGCGTCGTTGAGCAGGTAGGTGCCGCCGGAGGCCACGCAGAACGCGATGAAGACGACGAGCGCGGCGAGCACCCCCTCGGCGGAGCCGAGCACGCCCGCGGCGGCGGGGGCGGCGAAGACCAGGACGTTCTTCAGCCACTGGCGGGGGCGGCAGGCCCGCAGCAATCCGACTGCCATCCGGACCGCGGCCGGCCGCACCCCGTCCGCGCGCACGGCCGCCGGCGGGCCCGGGGGCGTGTCCCCCGCCGGATCCGAGGGGCGGTCCGGGGGCGTGTCCTCCGCCGGGTCCGAGGAACGGTCCGCGCGGGTGGCCGCCGGCGGGTCCGGGGGCCCACCGCGCACGGCCGCCGGCGGGTCCGGGGGCGGATCCGGGGACGGGTCCGCCGACGGGTCCGAAGGCGGCCGTGCGACCGCGGCCTCATCCACGGTTCAGGACCGTACCCGCCCCGAGGCGCGGACCACGAGGAAACCGGCGACCAGCAGGATGACGCCCACCACGAGCAGCACCAGCGGGATCGTGGTCCTGATGAGCGTGATCTGGCCCTTGGCCTCGACGGCGCTCTTCACCAGGGTGTCGACGCTCTCGGGCGTCATCTTGGCGGTGGCCACGAACGCCTTGGAGCGCTCGATGCCGTCCTGGGTCTTGAGGACCTCGTTGCGCCGCTGCTCCTGCTTGACCGGGGAGCCGGAGACGGGCTCGATCCAGACGGTGTTGGTGCCCTCGTAGACCCGGTCGACCTGGACGTCGCCGGTCTCGTCCATGCCGAGCACCGAGGCGGGCGCGGCGATGGTCTCGGTCGTGGTCGCCGGCACGGTCTGCTCGAACCGGTAGACCGGCAGCCCGTTGACGACGTCCTCGCCGACGAACCTGGCGTCGTAGGCCGCGCCGGTGACGGAGTTGAACCACTTGTAGGTCTTCTTCTCCACGTCGAAGGGGAACTTGTAGATCTGCCCCTCCATCCTCACCGGCTTCTTGTCGACGTTGACGGCGCAGCAGTCGATGCCCACGCCCGTGTACTTGTCGAAGGCGCTGCGGCGCTCGTTGAGGGAGACCAGCGGGCTGGCGTTCGTGACGTCGTTGACCGCGACGACCTCGTCCCAGACGACCCGGTTGCCGGACGCCTGCGAGACGTCACCTCGGGTGGTCACCGTGATGGACAGATCGCCGGTGAGCACCTTCAGCTTCCCCCGGTTGAAGTACTGGGCGTCGTCCGCCTGGAGGGTGGTGACGCTGTACTGGTTGGCGGGCGCGGCGATCAGCTGGTCCGCGACGTGGAAGCGTACGAGCGGGGCGAGGACGACGAGGAAGGCCCCGACGGCTAAGAGAACGACTCCGACGATGCGCCGCATTGATCCTCCTGGGGGGGAGCTCCCGCTGAAGGCAGGTTCTCATGGGGGGTGAAATGTACTTAAATCACGTGCTACTGGCCAGTATGTTAATGAGGCCGATCACCCACGTCATCAGGGAATGCGGAAAAGTGACCGAAACAGGTTCTACCTCAGCTTCCGTCGCCGCCCCCGCGCGGGGTGGGGCCGGACCGGGCGGACATCTGGACACCCTGGACGGCGTGCGCGCGATCGCCTCCTTCGCGGTCCTCGTCTTCCACGTGGCCGCCGAGACCGCCACCTCCCTCCGGGAGGGCTTCGCCGGCGCTCTGCTCGCCCGTGGCGACGTGGCCGTACCGATCTTCTTCGCGCTCTCCGGCCTGCTGCTCTACCGCCCGTACGCGCTCCACGCGCTGCGCGGCGGCCCGCCGGTGCGCGTCCGCGCCTACCTGTGGCGGCGGGCGGTCCGCATCCTACCCGCGTACTGGCTGGTGGTGGTCACCGCCATGCTCCTGTGGTCGCGTGACCACGTCTCGGAGGCGTGGACCTGGATCCAGCTGCTGCTTCTCGGCCAGAACTACGATCTCACCCCCTGGTGGTACGCCCTGGGCCCCAAGGGACTGGTGCAGATGTGGAGCCTGTCGGTGGAGGCGGCCTTCTACCTGCTGCTGCCGCTGATCGCCGCCGGGCTGGCCGCCTTCGCCCGGCGCGGCGGGGACGACGTGCGCCGCCGCGCGCACCGGCTGCTGACCGGCGTCGGCGCCGTGGGGGCGGTGTCGCTGCCCTGGACGGTGCTGACCTACTACCCCGAGCACCGGCCCTACCTGAACATCTGGCCGCCCCGGTCGGCGATCTTCTTCGCCGCGGGGATGGCGATGGCCGTGGTGGTCGCCTGGATCCAGGCCGACCCGGACGAGGACTCCCCGGCCCGCCGCTTCCGCCGCGCGGTCGAGGGCTCGCCGGGCTCCTGGCTGCTGGTCGGCGCGCTGGCGTACGCGGTCGCCGCCTCCCCCGTCACCGGCACCCGCTTCTTCGGCGTCGACGGCCTCTGGTCGGGCGTCTTCGAGATCGTCCTGTACACCGTCGTGGCCGTGTGCCTGCTGGTCCCGGCCACCCTGCCGCCTCCCGGCGACTCCCCGCTCAGGCGCGTGCTCGGCAACCGCGTCATGGGCTTCCTGGGCCGCGTCTCCTACGGGGTCTTCCTGTGGCAGTTCGTGGCGATCCACCTGTGGTACGACTTCACCGGGCAGCGGCCCTTCACCGGCGGCTTCCTGCTCAACCTGGTGCCGATCACCGCCCTCACCCTGCTCCTGGCCGTCCTGACCCACCGGTACGTCGAGAGACCCGCCCTCCGCCTGAACCGCCTGGTGCGCTGACCCGGCCGCGTACACCCGTGACGGGCCCGGCCGGTTCCGCGGGTCAGCGGGGTTGCTCGCTCTCGGCGATCGGGGCGCCCAGGGCCACGCCCGTCACGCACACCTCCGCCGCCGGGTCGTCCAGGACGATCCGCATGCCCCGGCTGACCCCCCGCACCGGGAAGTGGATCAGCCCGCCGTCCGACGCCCGCAGGGTGAGCAGGACACGCTCCTCGCCGACCTCGACGGTCACCGGGACGGGCCGCTCCGCCGCGTAGGCGATCGCACCCGCGGTGGCGGGGCCGCCGAACGAGACGGCGTCGGGGAAGTGCAGCGCGCCGTCGGCCACGGGCAGGCAACGCTCGCCGTTCCGCGGCGCGCCGAGGAAGCCGAAGACGCTCATCCGGTCGAGCCGGCCGTTCCGGTCGAAGACCCGGGCGTCGTACGAGGGCTGCGGGAAGGCCATCCTGATCCGCAGTCCCGGACGGGCCAGCGGGGCGAGCAACCGGTGGCTGAGCCGCCGGTCCCCGTTCAGCGGCAGCACGATGTCGTCGGGCAGCGGGGTGGGGTAGATGACCACGTCGTCCGGGGCGGCGGCGAGCTGCCGCGCCACCGTGCCGAGGTAGGTCCGGACCCGGTCGCCGCTGAGGGTCTGCCGGTAGGTCTCGACGGAGACGACCGAGGCGGCCAGGTAGGCCCCCGTGACGATCACGACGACCGGGACGCGCCACGAGGGCCGCGGCAGCGGCCTGCGGTAGGCGTCCTCCTCCCCCCGCAGCGGCAGCAGCGCCAGCCCCAGCACGACCGCCAGCACCAGCACGGCGTCGGCGACATAGCGGGTCTCCGCCCCCACCAGCGACGTGTAGCCACCCCGCGCGATCACGGTCGGGACGGTGTCGGCGAACACCAGGTAGGCGGCCAGCACGATCCAGGCGCGTACCGCCCGGCGCCGGTGGACGACGCTGACCAGCACCACCGCCGCCAGCACCGCCCAGGCGACGGCCACGACGGCGTCGGACGGCCCGGCCAGGCCCCCGGTGGGGGTCACCGGAGACCAGGTGAGCGGCCCGCCGACCGCGCCGCCGGGGAAGGTGCGGCCCAGCAGCCGCCCCGCCAGGTCCAGGGCGACATCGACCTTCGGCGCCGGAAGCCGGTCGGTGGAGGCCGCCCCCGCCCGCAGGAGGTAGACGGTCGTGTAGGCGGCGATCACCGCCAGGTACGCCGCCCACAGGCGCCGGTTCCGCCGCACCTCGCGCAGCACGGACCGGCCCCAGCCGGCCTCCCGGTCACCGAGGAAGGCCGTGGTCAGCGCGAACAGCAGGAAGACCGCGAACACGCCCTTTGTGCTGAAGGCCATGCCGAACACGGTCCAGCCCAGCGCGCGCCAGCCGTACCGGGTGCCCTCGCCGCGGGCGAAGCGGACCTGACAGGTCAGCGCGAGCACCAGCGCGAGCTGGAACGGGACCGCGTTGATCGCCGCCGCCCACCAGCCGAACGCCGGCACCGTCAGCGGCGAGAACAGGAACACCGCCAGCGGCGGCAGGATCGCCGGGCGGTCGCCGAACAGCAGCCGCAACAGCCGGAACGCCAGCACCGACAGCAGCGCCTGGGCGGCGAGGGTGACACCCGCCGCCAGCAGCCAGTCGTAAGGCGCGAGACGCGACAGCACCCAGGTCAGCGCGATCGCACCGGGCATGAGATGGCCCTTGTGCACCCGCGTCACGAAGCCGAGTGTGAGATCGTTCTCGTAGGCGTCGCCCACGAACAGCAGGTCGTCCTCGACGAAGTGGGAGTCGCGCAGGATGAGCACCCGCAACGCCAGCGACGCCACGACGAGCAGGGTGGCGCCGAGTGTCACCGGGCTGCGCAGGAACGCGCCGGACACCGCCGGGACACGCGGGAGTGCGCCGAACCTCACCGGGATTCTCCCTCCGTCACGGGCGAACACCGTATGGGATCCAGAAGAAAGCGAGCAATGCGGTGTTATGCTCCGGCGCACCCGTCGTGTTCCCCTCCGGTGAGGAGCAGCGTTGGAGACTCCGCAGGCACCGTTCCGGGCGACCCTGGGCAGGTCGGTACGACTGTTCGGCGCCTTCCGCAAGGAGCAGACCGACCCCGACTTCTTCTACGGCATGCTGGCCCGCGACACCGTCGCCCAGCTCGCCTCCTACACCGAGCTGGACGGAGCGCTGGTCGCCGACGTGGGGGGCGGCCCCGGCTACTTCACCGACGTGCTGCGCGCGGCCGGCGCCCGGCCGGTGTGCGTCGACTGCGACGCCGGCGAGATGATGGCCCGCCACGGCGCGGCCCCGGACGGGGCGGTGCTGGGCAGCGCGCTGGACCTGCCGCTGGCCACCGGCTCGGTGGACGTGTGCTTCTCCTCCAACGTGCTGGAGCACGTGCCCGACCCGTGGCGGATGGGTGCGGAGATGGTCCGGGTGACCCGGCCCGGCGGCGTGGTCTACCTGTCGTTCACGAACTGGCTGTCGCCGTGGGGCGGCCACGAGACCTCCCCCTGGCACTACCTCGGCGGGCACCGGGCCGCGGCCCGCTACACCCGGGTGCACGGCAGGCGGCCGAAGAACCTCTACGGCGAGAGCCTCCACCCGGTCTCGATCGGTGCCGCGCTGCGCTGGGCACGGCGCCGGGCCGACGTCACGGTGCTGGACGCCCTGCCCCGCTACCACCCCCGCTGGGCCGCCCCGGTCATCCACGTCCCGGGCCTGCGCGAGATCGTGAGCTGGAACCTGCTGCTCGTGCTGCGCAAGCGCTGACCGTCCCGTACGGCGTGTCCCGCCGCTCATGCCCCCGCCCGCTCCGGGACGGTTCCGGAGCCGGGCTCGGGGCCGGTTTCGGACTTCGGAGGGGAATCGGCCCCGGTTCCGGAGCCGGGTTCGGGGGTGGATGCGGGGTCAGGCTCGGGACCGGGCTCCGCATCGGGCTCGCGGGCGGGTTCGGGGTCAGGCTCGGGGCCGGGGGTGGAGGAGGTCCGGCGCAGGCGTTCGAGCGGCCGCACGGCCAGGAGCAGGAACACCAGGCCGACCGCGAAGAGGAAGCCGGGCAGCGCGTCGCGGACGACGAGAACCCACCGGGTGAAGGCACGGGCCTCGGCCACCATGCCCGCGACCTCCGAGGCCGGTGTCACCAGGTCCGCCCGGAGGCTCACCCGGCGGCCCCGGCCGTCGGAGGTGCGCAACTCCTGGCGGTGCTGCTCCTGTGCCCGCACCGTCAGGCCGCTCTCCGGTTCGACCCACAGGGTCCGGCTGACCTGCGCGTACCGGGCGACGGCGACGGAGCGCGTCCCGGGCAGGCCCAGCAGCCTGCCGGGGAGCTTCCCCGGCAGGTCCTCGATCTTGATGAAGCCGGTCCGGTAGGCGTAGCGGTAGGTCCGCAGGCCCCGGACCTCCTCCTCCCGTTCGAACAGCAGGGGGACCGGCCGGCGCAGCACCGTGTCGTACATCGGATAGACGCGCGGCTGGGCCCGGAACGGCAGGCGGAAGGCCAGGCCGGTCTGCCGGGCACCGGGATCGTCGTCGACGTACCCGTCGCAGCAGTCGACCGCCAGGCCGGTGCGACGGTCGAAGGCCGTGCGGCGTTCGTGGTAGGCGACGCGTTCGCCGAAGGGGGTGTCGAGCGTGGTGAACTCGGTCCACACCGCGACGTTCCCGTCCCCTGCCGCGGCGTCGCCGCTCAGCGTCGTGGTGGAGACCAGCGGGACGCGGTCGTAGGAGACGAGGGTGCCGGTGTCGAGAAAGGTCGACACCGGAGATTCGAGGCGGTACGTCCTGTTGTGCTGTAACGGCAGGGCCAGGACGCCCTCGTAGACGAAGAAGCGCAGCAGGGCGGCGAAGGTGAGCAGGAACGCGCCGACGCCGGCGAGCACGGCGACGCGGGAGATCCGCGGCCGCCTCACCGCCCCACCGCCAGCGGTTCCGGCCGGGCCCGCGACGTCCGGAGCGGGGCAGGAGGCGCCGGGGAACGCTCGGGGGCGGTCGCGAGCAGCCAGGCCACCGCGAGCAGGCACAGCACCTGCGGCACGACACCCGCCAACGCCCCGGCGAGCTGCCCGGTCCCCCCGTACGCGGTGCCGGCGGCCTGGGACAGACCTGCCAGGAGGAGCGGCACGGCGGGGACCCACGGCGCGGTGAGCGCGCCGGCCGCCCTGGGGAGCGGGCCGGAGCGGGCGTGCCTGGCCTCGGCGACGGTGCCCAGCCAGCCGAGCAGCAGGACCGCGGCGGAGAGGATCACGACACCGGCGAACCCGCCGGCCCAGAGCCCGGCCAGCGGGGCGAGCGGCCAGGCCCAGGATCGGCGGAGCCGGGCCGGTCCGGCCCCGGGAAGCGGCACCGGCCGGACGCGGACGAACGCCGGCGCGAGCACCAGCAGCACCAGCAGCCCTCCAGCGGCCAGGGACGCGCGGTAGAGGGCGTCGGGCTCGTAGCGCAGGGTGACCACCCCCTGCCCCGGGGGCAGCTCCCATGCCTGCCGCCAGCCGTCCAGCCGGACCGGTTTCAGCCGGGTGCCGCCCAGGTGGGCCTGCCAGCCCGCGTTGTGGTTCTCGTTCACCACGAGATACGAGGGCCGCGCGGCGGACACGCGCACCCGGCGCTCCCCCGGCCCCCACGCCTCCGTGACGGCGGGCACGGCGGTGACCACGGCGTCCTCGGCGTCCACGGTGTTCCCGGCGTCTTCGGAGCCCTCCGCGCTCCCGGCGCCTCCCGAACCCTTCGCGCTCCCGGCGTCCCCCGAGGCCCGTCCGGGAGTCCGCACGACGACCGACTCGACCCGGAAGGCGTCGCTCGGCGCGACGGCGAAGCGCGCCCGGCCGATGCTCAGCTCGACCGGTTCGCAGGCGCGGTAACCGACGGGACGGCCGTTGACCACGTCGTCCAGCGTGCCCGAGACGACCTCGGTGTGCACCTTGTTGCCGTCCACGGTGAACGTGGGGCCGTACCCGCAGGGCAGCCGGAGCGGGAACGACGCGAGCGAGCCGAGCGGCTCGACCCCCGGGATGGTCAGCTCGGCGACCTCGATCGCACGTGAGGCGGGAGCGGTGAACGCGATCTCCAGCCGGTCGGTGCGGATCGGCGCGAACTCGACCTGCCCGTCCGGGCCGACCCAGCTCCGTGTCGTCCGGCCGCCGCCGGTGACGCTGACCTGGACCGGGGGCCGGCCCAGGAACGAGTCCGGGAACAACACCATGATCCGGGAGATCCTGGTCTTCTTGCCGAGCCGGACGGTGAGGGTGGGCCTGCGGTCGAACGGCTGGGCGTACCAGACGGTGGCCAGGTCGCCGTCCATGGCGGCCCGGCCGAGCACGGCCGGGTGGTCCACCGCCGTGGAGGAGGCGGTGACCTGGGGGAAGACGCCGGGAACGGTGGTGAGCAGCCGCGCCGAGGTGGGGTCGGTGAGCACGGCGCGGCCGGTGACGACGCGCTCGCCGTCCCGGCGCACCACGAAGGTGCGGTCGAAGCCGGAGCCGTCCTCGCCGTGGATCTCCAGGGAGGGGCGGCAGGTCCACGCGAAGGACCCGCGCATGCAGGCGGACGCGGACCCCTGCCGGGTGAGCAGCACCGTGCCGGGGTCCTCCTCGCCGGCGGCGGGCACATCGAGGGTCCGCGTCGCCCGCACGCCGGGGACGGCGATCTCGCTGATCCCGACCCGGGTGCCGACCGGCGACCTGGGCTCGGAGGCGAGCTTGGTGACGCGGACGCGCAACCAGGTGGTCCTGCCCTCGGGCGGACGCAGATACTGCGGGTCGGCGGTGTCGGCGACCGGGACCCGGCGGGTGCCGGCGGCGGTCTCCAGGGCGACCTCCGCCACCGGCGGCCCGAGACCGGCCTTCTCGAACGCCACGGTGACGGCGGGCATGTCGACGCCCGCGACGAAACGGATCTCCAGCCACTCGCCGACCGCGCCGTTCCAGCCGTCGGAGCGCCAGGCGGTGCGCGGGTCGCCGTCCAGCGCCGCGTACGGCCCCCGGCCCGGGTCGCGGGCCCCCACGGCCGCCGTGACGCCCGCCTCGGAGGAGGAGGCGCGCACGTCGTTGATCCCGGTGTAGCGGGCGGTGACGGTGGCCGGGGTCCAGGCCGGGTCGGTGAGGTCGGAGGGCCCGTCGCGCTGCGGCGGCTGATCTTCGGTGAGCGTGGCGGTCGCGATGCGGCGCAGGTCGCCGAAGACGATCTCGCGACGGCGCAGCGTGTCGGTGGCCACCGTGGCGGAGGGCGGCGTGGCGGCGGCGCCGGGCTCGTCGCCCACCAGGGTGGGCCGGTCGTCCGCCAGCAGCCCCTCTTCGGCGAGGGCGAGCGTCGCCTCGGGTGCCCCGGTGACCCGCAACGCGTCTTCCCTCGGCACGGTCGCGACCAGCGGGGCGGGGTCGGGGACGGCGTAGACCTCCAGCGCGGGGTAGGGCTGGTCGACCCAGCCGGAGGCGGTGGTGGAGGGGCTCACGCCCACCCCCGGCCCGAAGGCGGCGACCCGCCGCAGGCCGGTGGACTCGGCGAGCGTCTCGTGGACCCGGGCGGGCCAGGCGGTGCCGAAGGTCTCCCGGGCGAGGTCGTTGCGGACGAGTACGTGGCTGACGCCCATCCGGCGCAGCGCGGCGGTCAGGCCGGGCGAGCCGCGGCCGGTGGCGAAACGCTCGTCCACCGCCTGGACCAACCGGGCCAGCCCCGGCGAGCCCCAGGGCACGTTGGTGTGGGTGGCCCAGCGCACGGTGAGCAGCGACTGCATGGGCTCGTCCATCGGCCGGCCCCACAGGTACTCACCGCGTCGTGATCCGGGCACGGCCAGCACCATGCCGTCCCCGGCGTTGCGGTTGAGCCAGGCGGTGGCCTCGCGCCAGTGGGCGGGCACGTCGGCGAACGCGCCCGCGGGAGTGACCCCGGCGGTGGCGACGGGCAGCGCGGTGAGCGCGACCAGCCCGGCGCAGACGGCCTGGACCGGACGCCGCAGCCGGGCGGGCCAGGCCAGGGGCAGGGACGCCAGGCCGAGCGCGACCGGGAGCCGGATGAGCGCGTCGAACTTGTGCAGGTTGCGGAAGGCGGCGAGCGGCCCGTCGAACAGGTCCCTGACCTGCCCCGTCCACGGGTGGGCGAGCGCGTCGGCGTGCCCGGCCGTGACGATCACCACCCCGGCCACCAGGGACAGGGTCAAGAACCCCCGCTCCGGGGTGGCCGGGCGGGCGATCCCGGCGATGCCGAGCCCGGCGACCAGCGCGGTCAGCACGATCATCACCGGCGCCGTCGCCTGCTCGAAGGCCGCCGGCAGCCACGGCCGGCCGTCCACCGGCAGGAAGGAGATCCAGCTGGAGGTGCCCCGAAGGGCGTTCAGCAGCGAGGTGACCCCGGTGGTGGCGTCCGCCGTCTCGATGAACGGCAGGAAGGAGAAGATGTAGCGGCCCATCAGCAGCAGCGGCAGCAGCCACCACATCGACACCGCCGCGACGCAGCCCAGCCACCAGGCGATCAGCCGCCGCCCGCGCGGCCCGCCGCGCCGGGTCAGCAGGTAGAGCAGGGGGACGACTAGTACGGCCAACTCGGCCACCGCGTTGACACCCCCGGCGAACAGGAACGCCAGCGCCGACAGCGCCGCCGCCCGGCGGGGGCTCGCACCCGGCCGGGTCCCGTGCACCAGGGGCAGCATGATCCACGGCAGCACCGCGCTCGGCTGGAACTCCGAGGAGTTGACGCCGATCAGCGCCAGGGCGTGCGGGGCCAGCGCGTAGGACAGCCCCGCCACGATCCGCGTGCCGGGGGTGCCGATCCCCATGGCCCGCGCCAGCCGTTCGGCGCCGAGGAACGCCGCGCACAGCACGACGGTCATCCACAGCCGCTGGATGTTCCACGGGGGCATGTCCAGCGCGCGCAAGAGCACGTAGAAGGGGCCCATCGGGAACAGGTAGCCGTGGGCCTGGTTCTGCAGGTGGCCGAAGAACGCCCCGTCCCACAGGTGCAGCGCGCGGGACAGGAACCCCAGCGGGTTGAGCGCCATGTCGAGCTTGGTCTCGGCGATCACCTGGCCGGGCGAGGTGTTGAACGCCACGGCCCCCAGCAGGAGGCATCCGGCGAGGAGGCGCAGCCGGTGCCGCAACCGCGCGGGCCCGGTGTCGGTGCGGTCAGGGGTCAATGCGGCGCTCAAGTGGGGTCGGTCTCACCTACGGCGAGACGGAGATCGGGGGTCCTGGCCGGCGAGGCGGTGGCGTCCGAGGGGAGCTCCGCGGCGACGAGCCTGGTCATCGTAGCGCCGGTTCTCCCCCAGGTGAACTCGGCCGCCCAGGCCCGGCAGGCCCGCTGGACCTCGGCCCGCCGCACCGGGTCGGACAGCTCCTCGACGGCGCGGTCGACCACGTCGGCCAGTTCCTCGCCGTCGCGCACCAGCCAGCCGGTCACCCCGTCCCTGACCGAGTCCCGCAGCCCGGCGACGTCGTAGGCGACGGTCGGCACACCGAAGGCGGCGGCCTCGATCACGGTCAGCCCCCAGCCTTCGAACTCGGAGGCGGTCACGTTGAGCAGCGCGGCGCCGAGCACCGCGTTCTTGTCCGGCTCGGCGAGGAACCCGTGCAGGTGCACCCGGTCGGCGACGCCCAGCTCGGCGGCGCGGGCGGCGAGCGCGGCGGACTCCGGACCACGCCCGACGACGTGCACGTGCAGGCCGGGGCGGGTGCCCTCCAGGTCGGCGGCGAGGGCGACCACCCGTTCGGCCCGCTTGTGACCGACCAGCCGGCCCAGGTAGACCACGGCCGGGTCGCCGGGCACCGGGCGGGGGGCGACCGGACGCTCCGCCGGGCTGCCGTTGGGCACCACCTGGATGGGGGCGAGCCAGCGCAGCCGGGTACGCAGATCCTCGCGGGACGACTCCGAGACCGTGACGGTCGTGCGGTTCCGGTAGAGCAGCGGCGCCACCCGGCTCTCCACGAAGCAGCCGGTCCTGGCCAGCCAGGTGGGGAAGAAGGCGTGGAACTGCCGGTCGTGCACGTGGTGGACCAGGCAGATGACCGCCGTGCGGCGGCGCACCACGAGCGGGGAGAAGAAGGGGATGCCGTTCATGGAGTCGATGACGACGTCGAGGCGGCGACGGTGGAACAGCAGCCAGAGCGGCACCAGCAGGTAGACCAGGTAGCGGTTGCCCATCCGGCGCAGTTCGATGCCGTCGCGCCGCTCAGCCGGCGTCTGACCGGGCTCGCGGGCGGTGAGGAAGTGCACCGAGGCACCCTGGGCGACCAGGTGCCGGCTGACCTGCCAGGCGTACTCCTCCGCGCCTCCGGCGGCCGACTGCTGCGGCTCGCGGAAGTTCAGCACCGCCACCCGCACCCCGGCCAGGGCCGGTTCGGGCTCCCCGTGAACCGCCGCGTCCGGCCCCGTGGCCGGCCCCGGGGACGGCGGCAGGGAACGGGACCCGGCGCTCGTACTGCCACTGGACAGAACCACGCTCTCTCCTCGGTCCGCTACGGCGACGCACGCTTGAATCGGGACACGGCGGAGCCGCGTCCCGTTCCGACGAGTGGTGGCCGGCCCGTCCGGGCCGGCGAAGAAGGCCCGGAGGGCCCGGTCAGCAGACCCTGCGGGTCACCTGTCGCCGTAGTTGTACAGCGGCCGGTTCGGCGGCTCCGGCGAGGGCGAGGCCACGTTCACCACTGCCACGGAGGCCCCCACCGCCAGGATGGCTCCGACGGCCAAGGCAGCGATAACTCGTATCACTGAGCTCTCCCTCCAGCTATTGGACAGTGCGTCGAGACTAGAACGCGATACACACCATAAGCCATAGCTTTAGTAAAACCGTGACAAAAGAAGTTACCGTTAGGTACTGCCAGGAGCTGCAGTTATACAGCGATCATTCCGAACCGGAGAGGCGTAAGAGACGCAGCTCACGACCTTGGAAAACGACCACGCCATCATAGAACTTGTTCTCGTTGGACTGTTCCAGCACATAGCGGATACCGAGCCCCGCCAATGCCCGCGCCCGCAGGTCCGGGCCGGCCCGCAGGGCCGCCTCCGCCCGCGCCGCCCGCGGGCTCTCCGCGGCCAGCCGCAGCCTCCCGCCGCCGGGCAGCCCCACCACCAGCGCGTCGTTCCAGACCACCGGACGGGCGAACATCTTGGTCGCCGGGTCGAGCACCACCCGCCCGCCGTTCCAGGCGAAGGCCCGGTGGGCACCCCACGGCAACGACAGCAACGCCCCCGGGGCCGGGTCGGCGTTCACGATCGCCTGCACCCGCCGCCACTCGCCGGGGTAGTCGACCGCCGCCAGCCGGCCGAACGCCCCCAGCGCGAACGTCGGCAGCACCAGCACCGGCACGGCCACCGCCACCGCCGCCACCGCCCGCGAGTGCCACCCGGCGACCGCCCCGGCCAGGCCCACCGCCTGAAGCAGCGCGAACGGCGCCAGGTAGAGCTGCCCGTCGCGGAACGGCCCGAACCCCGGCCACCAGGCGATCAGTCCGCCCAGCACCCCGGGAGCGAACGCGCCGGCCAGCGCCACCGCCAGCCCCGCTCCGGCCGCCACCGCCAACCCCGCCCTGGCCGCCACCGCCGGGCCCATCCCGGCCACCGCCGCCAGGCCCGGTCCAGCCACCGCCGGAGCCGGTCCGCCTGTCACCGCCGGACCCACTCCGGCCGTCGCCGCCGGACTCGTACCGGCCACCGCCGAGCCCATCCCGGTCGCCACCGCCGGGCCCGGTCCGGCGGGGCCGCCGCGGAGCCGGACGAACCCCCAGACCGCGACCCCGGCGAGGACCAGCCGGACGCTCGCGGACCACCACCCCTGCTGCCCGGGGACGACCGCGTGGGCGTTCCAGACCCCGCCGAGCGACAGCAGGCTGCCGACCGTGCCGAACGGCCCGTCGGCCCTGGCCGCGAACGCCGTCACTCCCGCCGGATCGGTCGAGGCCCCGCTGAGAAGCGCGGGAACCAGCCACGGCAGGCTCAGCGCTCCGAGCACCACCCCGGCCTCCGCCGTACGGCGCAGCCGGGTCACCGCCCCCGCGGGGGCGGTGACGGCGGTCGCCAGGACGGTCAGGGCGGAGAGCAGCATCGCCTGGAACCCGCCGGCCGCCGCCGGCAACAGCGCCGCGACCAGCCGGAGCCGGCCGCCCAGCACCACCGCCCGTACCGCCCAGGGCAGAGCGGCGACGCCGAGCAGCAGGGCCCACTGGCCGAGCAGGAGCCGCTGGGCGAGGTAGGTGTTCCAGGCGTAGAAGGCCGCCGCGGCCAGGCGCGGCCCGAGCCGGTCCGAGGGGACCAGCGCGGCGGCCCCGGACGCGGCCAGCACGAAGACGCCCAGCAGGACCGCCTTCTGCACCACCTGCGCGGGAACCGCCTGCGCGAGCAGCGCCACCACCAGGTCGCTGGGCACCGACCTGGGGAAGCCCTCCCCGGGGAGCGTCAGCGGCGGGTCGGGCACGAAGACCATGTCGTAGCGGAGCACGAAGCCCGGCCCCAGCGCGGGGCCGAGGGCGAGCAGCCCGAGCAGCAGCCCGAGCACAGCGGGCGCGACGGGCGCGACGGACGCGACGGACGCGAACCGCCCCGCCGTCTCACCCCGTTTCGCCCGCATATCGCCAGACCCTAACGAGCGCCGGGCCCGGTACGGGACCGGGGAGCACAACTGCGCACCGGCCCCCGAGGGCACCCCCGGATCATCGGCGGACCCGCCGGGGGTCCGCCGCCGACCGGCCGCGGACCCGCGGGGCCCGTCCTACTTACCCGGCTCGGGGTCGCGGGGCAGGCCGAGCATGCGCTCGCCGATGATGTTGAGCTGGACCTCCGTGGTACCGCCGTAGATCGTCATGGCACGGGTGGAGAGCACGGCCCGGTTCCAGTAGCCGGCGTCGCCGAGCCGCATGTCGGCGGCGGTGACGGCGGCGGGCCCGAGCAGCGAGACCGCGCACTCGGAGACGTGCTGGGCGTGCGAGGTGGACAGCAGCTTGCGGACCGAGGCGTCGGCTCCGGGCTCGGCCCCCGTCAGCTGCTTCAGCGTCACCCGCAGGCCGAGGGCGGCGATCGAGTGCCCCTCGCAGACCACGCGCGCCACCTCCTGCCGCTCGGCCGCGGTCAGTTCACGGCCGAGGCGCCCGGCCAGGCCGAGCAGGTCGGGGACCGACGCGCCGGTGCCGCCCGAGCCGGAGGAGAGCGAGACGCGCTCGTTGGACAGGGTGTTCCTGGCGACCTTCCAACCCTGGCCCACCTCGCCGACGACCAGCTCGTCCGGGACGAACACGTCGTCCAGGAAGACCTCGTTGAACAGGTTCTCGCCGGTCATCTCGGTGAGCGGCCGCACCGTGACGCCGAGCCCCTTCATGTCGACGAGGAAGTACGTGATGCCCTCGTGCTTGGACCCCTCGGCGGAGTCGCGGGCGATGCAGATGCCCCACTCGGCGACATGGGCGACGGAGGTCCAGATCTTCTGGCCGTTGAGCCGCCAGCCGCCCTCGACCCGCTCCGCGCGCATCTGCAGGGAGGCGAGGTCGGAGCCGGCCCCCGGCTCGGAGAAGAGCTGGCACCAGATCATCTCACCGCTCAGCGTGGGCGGCAGGAAGCGCTCCTGCTGCTCGGGGGTGCCGTAGGTGACAATGGACGGCACCACCCAGGCACCGATGATCATCTGAGGCAGCTTGAGGCCGGCGGCCTTGAGCTCCTGGAAGATGAGAACCTGCTCCAGCGGCTTGGCGTCGCGTCCCCACGGCCTGGGCAGGTGCGGCATGACGTACCCGGCGGCGGCCAGGGCACGCTTCTGCTCCCGGCCCTCAAGGGTGGCGATCTCCGCGAGTTCCGCCCGGATCGTCTCGCGCAGCCCGGCCGCGTCCTCGGGCAGCTCGATCTCCAGGTCCCGGCGCACGCCGTCCAGCGCCAGCCCGGCGACCGACTCGGCCCACTCGGTCGACGCGCCGAGCAGAGCGCGCAGGGTGAGCGCGCGACGGTAGTACAGGTGGACGTCGTGCTCGTAGGTGTAGCCGATGCCGCCGAAGATCTGGATGGCGTCCTTGGCGCAGAGCACGGCGGCGTCCGGCGCGGTCACACCCGCGATCGCGGCGGCGTAGGCGAACTCGCGGGCGGCGGCGTCGCCTTCGGCCCGCTTCTCGGCCGCGCGGACGGCGTCCCACACGGTCGCGCGGGCCTGCTCCAGGGCGACGAGCATCCGGGCGGCCTTGTGCTTGACCCCCTGGAACTGCCCGATCGGGCGGCCGAACTGCACGCGTATCTTCGCGTACTCCGCCGCGGCGGTCACGCACCACGACGCGACGCCGGCGGCCTCGGCGCCGAGCAGGATCGCGGCCAGGTTGAGGACGTCGGCGCGCCGGAGCCCGCCGAGGACCCGCCCCGCGGGCACGCTCACCGCGTCCAGTTCGACCCTGGCCACGCCACGGGTGAGGTCCAGTGCCTTGACCGGGGTCACGGTGGCCGCCGAGGCGTCGACCGCGACCCACTCCTCACCCTGGCCGGTGCTCACCGGGAGCACCAGGACGTCGGCGAGGGAGCCGCCCAGGACGGGTTCGGCGGTGCCGGTGACCGTCAGAGCGCCGTCCTCGCCGCGGGTGGCGGTGATCGAGCCGGTCAACGCGACCGCGCCGGTCAGGGTGCCGTCGGCGAGGGCGGGGAGCAGCTCGGCGTGAGCCTTGCCGTCGGAGGCGAGGATCACCGCGCCGGCGAGCACGGTCGGGACGTACGGGCCGGGCACCGCGTACTCGCCGAGGGCCTCGACGGCGACGGCGGCCTCCAGCAGGCCGTAGCCGCTGCCGCCGTGCTCCTCGGGGATGTGCAGGCCGAGCAGCCCTTGGTCGGCCAGCCCGGACCAGAAGCCGGGACGCTCCTCAGCGTCGGCCGCGACGGCGGCCCGTACGACCTGGGCCGGGATGTTCCGCTCCGCCCAGCCGGTCACCGACTCCCGGAGCGCCTCGTGCTCCTCGCTCAACCCGATGGCCATAGCACCCTCCAGACACGATTCTTGGCAGAACCATATTCTAGAAGGTGCTTCCATCACAACGCATGGCCCAAAGGCACAACGCATGGCTCACAGGGTGCGGACACTCCTCATCAGGGGGGCGATGTCGGCCCAGAGCTGCTTCTGCGAGTCGGGCACGGTCACGAAGAGCATCGCGGGCTTGCTGCGGCCGACGTCGAGGAGGGCGAGCGCCGCCTGGGAGGTGCGCGCCTTGCCGTCGATCTCGTACGCCACCTGGTAGCCGAGGACCCAGCCCTTGACGCCTCCCACCGGGCGCTGCGACGCGGTCCAGGTGACCTTGCTGCCCGCCGGGTGGTGGTGGCGGATCGTCCACCTGACCGCGCTGAGCGCGACCTTGCGGTATTCGGCGTCGGTCTTCGGTGCCCTGGCCGCGCCCGGGAGCGGGCCGGAGGCGATCAACGTGCGCGGCAGGCCGTCCGCACCCGCCTGCTGGGCGGCCGAGAGGGGGGCCGCCTTCTTCGTCGCCCACGGCTTGCCCAGCCTGGAGTAGGTGATCGCGGACCGGGAGTCGGTCACCGTGCCGATCACCGTGCTCGGCGTGCCCGCCAGGACCTTCAGCGCCGTCGCCGCGGGCAGGTCGGGCAGCGTGACCGGCGGCGGGGACGCGGTGGAGGTGTCGGCCCGCGAGCTCACCACCGGGTCGGCCGGCTCGTCACCGGAGAACAGGGTGAAGATGAGGACCACGATGACGGCCGTGACCACGGCGGCACCGAGGCTGTAGGCCACCCGGATCGGGATGTCGCCGATCCGCGCCAGCAGCCCGCCGGACGGCGCGGGCATCCCGGTCGCTCCCGGCCGGCCCGCGGGCCCCAGCGGAGCGGCCGAACCGCTCGCGCCGGTCACCCCCACCGGGCCCGGCGCTCCCGGCGGAGTCGCGGCCCCGGGCATGCCAGAAGGACTCGCCACGCCCGCCGGGCCCACGCCGGACGCCCCCGGAGCACCCGCCGGTACCGGCCCGCCGCGCCGCCCGCCCGCATCCGGCGCACCGGGGCGGTCGCCCGCACCGGCCAGGCCCGCCAGCGCCGAGGTCCTCCTCGCGCCGACCGGCCCCACCGCGGCGGACGGCCTCGCCGCACCGACCGGTCCCGCCGGAGTGGACGGCTTCGCCGTACCGGGCGGGTCCGCCGGAGCGGAAGGGCTCTCCACGTCCGCGGCACCCGACGCTCCGGCCCGCCGCTCCGTCGCACCCGGTGCCCCGGCCCGCTCCGACCACGGGCGGCTCGCCCCGCCCACCTGCCGGAACGGCACGGTTCCCGGGCCCCGTGACTCCCACACCTGCGGGCGCCCGAAGGGCGGCGTCGGATCGTCCACGCCGTCGTCCTGACCGGCCGCCGCGCCTTGCGCGGCGGCCGACTCGTAGGGCGGGGGGAACGGTCCGGGCCGCTTGGTCCGGGAGACCAACGGGGTCTCCTCGCCGTCGCCGATGGGGAACCCGCGGGGGACCCGGGAACCGATGCCCGAGCCGTCGGCGGCGGGAACGACGGGTATGGGAGCCGTGGGTGCTTCGTAGGACGGGATGTATCCCTCGTCAGAACCCCCGGAGGAGTTGTCGCCGACGTCCGCCATAGGCGTCAGGCTATGTCACCTGGGGAAGATTCGACGCATCGGGGGTTATTACGCTTCGGCTACGGGCTGTGCATCAGCCCAGTCCATGACGCCTCGCCTTCCCCGAACAGAATCTCGCTCTGTAAGGTCGCGGCTATGAGGGGCTTCTACGAGATCGCGGCGGCCGATCCCGGACGGGCCGCCGTCGTCACGGACGGCACCGTGACATACGGCGAGCTGCACGAACGGGTCAACCAGGTCTCCCACGGCCTTCTGGCACGGGGCGTCCGCCCGGGCGACCCGGTGGTCACGGTCCTGCCCAACGGCGTCGAGGCGGTCACGATGATGCTGGCCACGTATCAGATCGGCGCCTACCACGTCCCGGTGAACTGGCACTACACCGCCGAGGAGATCGGCTACATCGTCGCCGACTGCGACGCGCGGACGGTCGTCGCCACCGAACGGTACGGGGACGCCGTGCCGGGCGGCTTCACCGAACCCGGCGAGCTCGCCGGGGGACGACCGGTCACCCCGCCCGAGGGGCGCCGGGCGGGGTCGATGATGCTCTACACCTCGGGCACCACCGGCAGGCCCAAGGGCGTGCGGCGGCGGTTGCTCGACCTGAGCCCCGAGGACCTCTACCCGATCCTGATGCGCAAGGGCTGGCGGCACTTCGGGCTGCCGTTCGACGGCGTGCACCTGCTGCTCTCCCAGCTCTACCACTCCGCGCCGTACGGCCAGACGATGATGGCCCTGAACTTCGGCCACACCGTCGTGGTGACCGAGCGGTTCGACGCCGCCGAGACCCTGGAGCTGGTCGAGCGGCACCGGGTGACCAACGCGTTCATGGTGCCGACCATGTTCCACCGGCTGCTGGCCCTGCCCGAGGCGACCAGGACCGGGCACGACCTGTCGTCTCTGACGCACCTGTACCACGGTGCCGCCCCCTGCCCGCCCGCCGTCAAACGGGCGATGATCGACTGGCTCGGGCCCGTGCTGTGGGAGTACTACGGCTCGACCGAGTCCGCGGTGGCCACCATGGTCTCCTCGGCGGAGTGGCTGGAGCGGCCGGGCACGGTCGGCCGGGCGATCGACGGCCTGGAGTTCAGGATCCTCGGCGACGACGGCGCCGAGCTGCCGCCCGGCGAGCCCGGCCTGGTCTACATCGGCGGCGTCAACCGCTTCGAGTACCACGGGGATCCGGCCAAGACGGCCGGCACCATGCGGGACGGCCTCTACACCCCGGGAGACATCGGCTACCTGGACGAGGACGGCTACCTGTTCCTGTGCGACCGGCGCACCGACCTGATCATCTCCGGCGGCGTCAACGTCTACCCCGCCGAGATCGAGGCGGTGCTGCTGGAGCACCCCGCGGTGGCCGACGTGGCCGTGATCGGCGTGCCGGACCCGGAGTGGGGTCAACGGGTCGTGGCCCTCGTCCAGCCCGCGCCGGGCGTGGAGCCCGGTCCCGGTCTCACCGCCGAGCTGCTGGCGCACTGCGCGTCCCGGCTGGCCCGGCTCAAGCACCCGCGCACGGTCGAGTACCGCGACCGGTTGCCGCGCACGCCCACCGGCAAGCTCAGCCGCAGCAGCCTGCGGGAGGCGTACCTGCCGGCCTGAGTCGGCCCCGGCGGGGAAGGTACTCCCGCATGTGGGCATCGAAAGCGGGCGCCGCGCTGCTGGCCGCGGTCGCCGTGACACTCGCGGGCTGCGGGCCGGCCGGCCCGGCCACCCCGACCGGCCCTGCCGCCTCCACCGCCGCCCCCGCCACCCCCGCCTCCCCGCCGGGGGAGGCGGCCGGGCCCGGGGGCGCCCCGGCCGACCTGGAGCGGGCCTATGAGCAGGTCATCAACCGGGTGCTGCCGTCCATCGTGCAGATCACCACCGGCAGCGGCCTGGGCTCAGGGATCATCTATGACAAAGACGGCCACATCATTACCAACGCACATGTGGTCGGAGAGTCCGAGCGGTTCGAGGTGACACTCGCCACCGGCGGCGCCCCCCGGCCGGCCCGGCTGGTCGCCTCGTTCGAGGCGGGCGACCTGGCCGTGATCAAGGTGGACGACCCGGCCGGGCTCACCCCCGCCGTCATGGGCGACTCCTCCAGACTCCGCGTCGGCCAGATCGTCCTGGCCATGGGCAACCCGCTGGGCCTGTCCGGCAGCGTCACCCAGGGCATCGTCTCCGCGCTGGGCCGCACGGTCAGTGAACCCTCGGACGGGGACTCACCCGGGGCGACGATCGCCGGCGCCATCCAGACCTCCGCGTCGATCAACCCGGGCAACAGCGGCGGCGCGCTGGTCAACCTGGCCGGTGAGGTGATCGGCGTACCGACCCTGACCGCGGTCAATCCCGAGCTGGGCAACGCCCCCGCACCGGGCATCGGCTTCGCGATCCCGTCCAACACCGCCAAGGACGTCGCCACGCAGATCATCAGGGACGGCCGGGTCGTCAACACCCGCCGGGCCGCCCTCGGCGTCACCGTCCGGACCGTGATCGACACGAGCGGGAGGCCCGCCGGGGTCGGCGTGGTGCGCGTGTCACGCGGCAGCGGCGCCGCGAAGGCCGGGATCGAGGCCGGAGACGTGATCACCTCGGTCGACGGCAGGCCCACCCCGACCACCCAGGACCTGTCGGAGGCGCTGGCCGCCCTGCGGCCCGGAGACGAGGCCAAGGTGGAGATCCTCCGCCCCGGCGGCTCCACCGACACCGTCGCCGTCACCCTCGGCGAGCTCCCCGGCGGCTGACCGCCCGGAACGGCTCCCCGGGGCCGATCACCCACGGACCGGCCGGCCACCCCGACCGGCCGGCCCACGGGTGATCGGTCGGCCGCCCCCGACGACGCGGAACACCGGGCGGCCGGAACGCGACCGCCCGCCGCCCGGGGTGACCGGGCGGCGGGCGGGCCGGGTTCAATAGGCCAGGACGCGGTCGGTGAAGCGCTTGGCGAGGAAGGGCTTCTTGAAGCTCGGGAAGGCGACCGTCTTCGGGTCCCCGTCTGAGGTGTAGCGCTCGTCGGCGTTCGCCTTCAGCCAGTCGAGCCAGGCCGTGGAACAGAACTTGGCGCAGTCGCCGGTCTTGTCCATCGAGCGGATCCGCGGGATGCCCACCGGGTCGAAGTTCTTGTTGAACGGCGACGCCGCGGGGGTGTAACCGGCGAGGAACACCCCGCCGTAGTCGTAGGAGACACCTCCCGAGGAACCCTTGAGCCCCCACTCCTTGCGGTCCGGCTGGTTGCCGTACGGCAACGCCAGCGTGACCGGGTCGGTCTTGGTCAGGTCGGTGATGAGCCGGTGGCCCGCCACCACCTCGGCGTTGACCGCCTTCTTCGGCTTGCCGCGCAGGCTGAGGTGGTCACGGGTGTGGTTGCCGACGTCGAAGCCGTGCTCGCCGAGCCACAGGAGCATCTGTGCCTTCTCCTCCGGCGTCGCCTTGCCGAACAGGTCGCGCGTCACGTAGAACGTGCCGACCGCGCGGAAGCCGGGGTTGGCCTTGGCGACCTCCTGGAGGATCGCGACGGCGGTGCCGGGCCGGGGTGCTCCCGTCCCGTCCAGGTCGAACTGCGAGGGTGAGGAATCGTCGAAGGTGAGCACGACGGGGTGCCTGCCCGCAGGGATGTCGATGCGTCCGGTGACGTACTCGGCCGCGGTGACCGGGACGTACCCCTCCCTCGCCAGCCGCTCCAGCTCGGTGCGGAACTGCTCGGGGGTGCGGTCGTCCTGGGTCGTCGGCTTGTCGACCACGCGGTGGTACATCAGGACGGGGATCTGCCCCAGCTCGTTGGCCTTTACCTTGGCCGCCGCCGCCACCTTGGCCTTGCGGAGGTCGGCCTGCGCCGCCGCGTCGGCCGACGCCTTGACCGCGGCGGCGACCCTGGCCGCCTGGTCGTCCTGCTCCTGCCCCGCCGAGCATCCGGCCAGCGCGACCCCCGCCGCGATCGCCACCGCACCCGCTCCAGCCACACTGATACGGCCCATCGCATCCTCCCCGCGCGCCGACCTAGGTCTCTCTCATCCCCTGCCGATCTTCGAAACGACCTCCGCTCCGGGCAAAGGTTCGTACCGTATCGGCCGGTCGCGACCCCCGGGACCGGCGGATGGTACTACCGACAGGCGTCCCTGACCAGAGTCCGGAGGTGTCGTCATGCGGCCGTTGACCGGCCCCCGTTTCCCGCCTACCGTCCCGGACAGCCGGAGGCACGGTGAGGAGGAGACATGGCGGAACGCCCGAAACGGCGGGCACTGCTCGGCGAGATGGCGGCCGAGTTCGCGGGAACCATGATCCTGATTCTGTTCGGGGTGGCGGTGGTGGCCCAGGTCACCGCCGCCGGAATCGGTGATCACGACAGCATCGCCTGGGCCTGGGGGCTCGGGGTGACCCTCGGCGTCTACGTCGCGGCCCGGATCAGCGGGGCCCACCTCAACCCCGCCGTCACGGTCGCGCTCGCGGCCTTCAAGGGCTTCCCGTGGCGCAAGGTCCTGCCCTACTCCCTGGCGCAGACCGCGGGCGCGTTCGTCGCGGCACTCATCGTCCGCCTCAACTACGCCGAGGTGCTCACCACGGCCGACCCCGGACTGACGATCAAGACACAGGGGGTCTTCTCGACCCTGCCGGGCAACGGGACCCTGCCCGTCGGCACCTGGGGCGCCTTCCGCGACCAGGTGATCGGAACCGCGATCCTGCTCCTGCTGATCCTGGCCGTCTCGGACGCGCGCAACTCCGCCCCCGCCGCCAACCTGGCCCCCTTCGTGGTCGGACTGGTGGTCGTGGCCATCGGCATGGCCTGGGGGACGAACGCCGGCTACGCCATCAACCCGGCCCGCGACTTCGGGCCGAGGCTCGCCTCGTTCCTCACCGGGTACGAGACCGCCTGGCAGGACCAGCACGGGCAGCTCTACTTCTGGGTTCCGATCGTGGCCCCCCTCATCGGGGGGCTGATCGGCGCGGCCGTATACCAGATCATGGTGGCCAGGTTCCTGCCGGCCGAGGAGGAGCCCGAGGCGGGGCGGGTGCCGTCCCGCACCGACTACGAGGCGGTCTGAACGCACCGCACGACCACCCGGCCCAGGCCGGCTGAACACACCGCACGACCACCCGGACCAGCCCGCGGCACGACCCCCGCACAGAGGCCCGCACAAGGAGGCGCCCGCCCATGCCTGACTTCGTCGGAGCAGTCGACCAGGGAACGACGAGCACCCGATTCATGATCTTCGACCACGGCGGCAACGAGATCGCCCGCCACCAGCTCGAACACGAGCAGATCCTGCCGCGGCCCGGCTGGGTCGAGCACAACCCGACGGAGATCTGGGAGCGCACCCGGGCGGTGATCGAGACCGCGCTGAACCGGGCCGACCTGTCCGCCTCCGACCTCGCCGCGCTCGGCGTGACCAACCAGCGCGAGACCGCGGTCGTGTGGAACCGCACCACCGGCCGCCCGTACCACAACGCGATCGTCTGGCAGGACACCCGCACCGACCGGATCGCCGCCGCCCTCGACCGCGACGGCAGAGGCGACGTCATCCGCCGCCGGGCCGGGCTCCCCCCGGCGACCTACTTCTCCGCCGGGAAGGTCCAGTGGATCCTGGAGAACGTCGACGGGGTGCGTGAGGCGGCCGAGGCCGGGGAGGCGATCTTCGGCACCACCGACACGTGGCTGCTGTGGAACCTCACCGGCGGCACGGACGGCGGCCTGCACGTCACCGACCCCACCAACGCCAGCCGCACGATGCTGATGGACCTGGAGACCCTCGACTGGGACGACGAGCTGCTGTCGTTCTTCGGCATTCCGCGCCGGATGCTGCCGGCCATCGTGCCCTCCTCCCACCCCGGCGCCTACGGCACGACCCGGGCCGCGGGTCCCCTGCGCGGCGAGGTCCCGATCGCGGGCGACCTCGGCGACCAGCAGGCCGCCACCGTCGGGCAGGTCTGCTTCGCGGTCGGCGAGGCCAAGAACACCTACGGCACCGGCAACTTCCTGCTGCTCAACACCGGCACCGAGCCGGTGCGTTCCAAGCACGGCCTGCTCACCACCGTCTGCTACCGCTTCGGCGACGAACCGCCGGTGTACGCGCTGGAGGGCTCGATCGCGGTGACCGGCTCGGCCGTGCAGTGGCTGCGCGACCAGCTCGGCATCATCTCCGGGGCGGCGCAGAGCGAGTCGCTCGCCCGGCAGGTCGAGGACAACGGCGGCGTCTACTTCGTGCCCGCCTTCTCCGGTCTCTTCGCCCCGTACTGGCGCTCCGACGCCCGGGGTGCCATCGTCGGCCTGTCGCGCTTCAACAACAACGCGCACATCGCGCGGGCCACCCTGGAGTCGATCTGCTACCAGACCCGCGACGTGGTCGAGGCGATGCGGCAGGACTCCGGCGTCACCCTCGACGTCCTGCGGGTCGACGGCGGCGTCACCGCCAACGACCTGTGCATGCAGATCCAGGCCGACCTGCTCGGCGTGCCCGTCTCCCGGCCGGTCGTGGCCGAGACGACCGCGCTGGGCGCCGCCTACGCGGCCGGACTGGCGGTGGGCTTCTGGAAGTCGACCGACGAACTGCGGCAGAACTGGCAGGAGGGCCGGCGCTGGGAGCCGCAGTGGTCGGACGAGCAGCGGGCGGCCGGCTACGCCGGCTGGAAGAAGGCCGTCAGCCGCACCCTCGACTGGGTCGACGTCTCCTGAGCCCTCCCGACGCGCGTGGCCGGGTGCGGGCTGGGAGACGCCCCGCACCCGGCCGCCGCACCGGGCAAGGAATGAGTGCTATCCGGTAGCACCATGTAGCACAATCGGCCCACAGTTAAGTCCATGAGCGTTTCCCAGCCTGATCCTCCTCATCAGGTCTCCCAGCGTGACCTGCGCAACCGGTCAGCGGAGATCATGGATGGCCTGGAACGCGGAGAGCGGTTCGCCGTCATCCGTCACGGCCGGCACATCGGCGATCTGATGCCCATCCGCCGCCGGCGACGGGCCGTCTCCCGCGCCGAGTTCGCCGCCGTCTCCCGCGGCATGCCACGCCTGGACGACGAGAAGTACCGCGAGGACATGGATCGCCATGCCGACGACGGCCTCTACGACCCCTACGACCGGGCCTACGGTAGAGGTGAGTTCGCCGAGGACGCGCAGTGACTCATTCCCAAGGGCTGCTCGACACCGACATCCTCATCCTGCGCGCGGGCATCGACTTCGACGAACCACCCGACGAGATGATGATCAGTGCGATCACCACGGCGGAACTGTCAGTGGGCGTGCTGGTCGCGTCGGGACCTCAGGAACTCGCCCAGCGGATGAAGATCCTGCAGACCGTCGAGGCCGAGTTCGACCCACTGCCTTTCGACGATGCCGCCGCTCGCGAGTACGGCCGGCTCTGGACCGCCGTCATGGCCTCAGGACGGAAACCCCGCCCCAGAACCGCCGATCTGATGATCGCCTGTGTGGCCATCGCCAACCGGCTTCCCCTTTACACCTGCAACCCGAAGGACTTCAAAGGGTTGGATCATCTTGTCGCCGTGATCCCGGTGACCCGCCCCAGATGAGAGCTGGGCGGCGAGGAGTCTCACCCGATACGCGACCAGCTCGGCATCATCTCCGGGGCGGCGCAGAGCGAGTCGCTCGCCCGGCAGGTCGAGGACAACGGCGGCGTCACCGCCAACGACCTGTGCATGCAGATCCAGGCCGACCTGCTCGGCGTGCCCGTCTCCCGGCCGGTCGTGGCCGAGACGACCGCGCTGGCCGCCGTGTCTGGCACCACTTTCCGGTACCACTTGCTGATACCATCGCGTCATGGACCTCAGACTCCGACTGCCCGACGAGACCCACCGCAGGCTGCGCGCCGTCGCCGACGAGGACGACACCAGCCTCAACGCCGAGATCGTCGTCGCCATCGAGGAATACCTGGAACGCAGGCAGACCAGCGCCGTGCGAGCCATCGCCCGCAAGGTGGCCAAGCGTGACGCCGAATTGCTGGACCGGCTCTCCAAGTGACCGGCCACCTCACCAAGACGGACATACTGGCCATCGCGGAGGAGATCCTGCCGACGGTCGGCCTGCGTGACGGCGGCCAGTTGCACGCGGCCGTGCTCCGGCCGCAGACCAGCGTGTTCGGCGAGGACGCCTACCCCGACCTCTGGACCAAGGCCGCCGCCCTGATGCAGAGCCTGATCATCGGCCATCCACTGGTGGACGGCAACAAAAGACTCGGCTGGACCTCCGCCGTGGTCTTCCTGGAACTGAACGGCGAGACACTGAGCGGAACCGACGCCGACGCGGCCGAAGCCGTGGTGATCGCCGTCACCACCGGGGAGCTGGACGACGTGGCGGAGATCGCCAAACGGCTCCGGACGCTGGGCGGATAGCCACCGAGGGCGACCAGGACACGGCAGGCGGCGACAGGGACACGAGGGTACGGCCTCCACCGGACGCGGTGTCACCCGGAAAGACCAAGGGCGGTCGGGCCGGCGACATCGCCGGCCCGACCGCCCTTCGACGATCTGTTCCGCGGGTTCGCCGCGGAACGGGGGTGGAGGTGGCGGGAATCGAACCCGCGTCCTTCAACTCCAAGACAGGGCTTCTCCGGGTGCAGCCTGTTGTGCTTTTCTCAGCCCCGGCGATCACACAGGCGAGTCGCCGACGGGCTCAGCCACTGTGAGTTTTCCCGATCGCCCCCGTGGCCGGGTCGATCGGTTGAGCCTCCTAGCGATGCCGGATCCGGGCCGGAGGCGCTCCCGGGCCGGCAGAAGTCACTCGCTGCTTAGGCGGCGAGGGCCAGGTTGCCCTGGCTGACTTCGGAGTGCGTCTTATTGGCACTTATTGGTCGCGGTCACAGTGTTAACGAGGTTATGTCCGCAGTCCTCGACCCGCTTCCCCTGACTTGCAAAGTCAAAGTCGAAACCAGTCACCCCCCTGTTGAGTTGTCAACCCGCCCCCGAAGGGGTGAGCGATCCGAAGATACCTGTTACAACGGGGCTGACGCCAATCGAATTCCCGGGGAACACGACCCCGGGGACGCGTGCGACGGCACGCGTCCCCGGGGCTGACCGGCAGGGTCGAGCCGGTCCGGGCGGTCAGGGCTTCCCCCGAGATGAGGCCCTGTCCCGCCACAACGACCGGGCCCGCAACCCCCAAACGGTGCCCGGTCACTGAGAAAGACGCCAAACAGACGCCCGATGGTTGCTCAGGGTGAGAACAATAACCCGAAGGGTCACAGATCGGCGTTGAGCCCCCGGAAGAACCGGCCGGCAACGGCCGCGCCCGCGGTGGGGTCGGAGCTCTGCGCCAGCACCGCCACCGCGATGTCCCCCTGCCAGCCGACGAACCAGGCCAGCGGTTTCTGACCCTCCGCCGCGGCGGCCGTGATCCCGTGGACCGGGTCGCCGGGGGCGGCGGCGGCCCGCGCGGAGCCTCCGACCACACCGGCCCGCATGAAGGTCCGCAGCGTGGAGACCGTCTCTTCGGGGATCTTGACGGGGTTGGGCTGCTTGACCGCCTTGGCCGGGTCGACCTCGGCCGAGGGGTCGAAGGTCTGCGGGTCGGTGACCAGCACCGGCGGACGCCAGGTGCCGCTGGCGACGGCTCCGGCGACGAGGGCCATGGACAGCGGGCTGACCGAGACGTTCTGCCCGGCGATGGCCTGTGCCGTGGCGGCGTCGTTCTTCAGCGGCTTCATCGAACCGCTGAACCCCTTCAGCGGGAGGGTCCACGACGACTCGATGCCGAACCTGGCGGCGCTGGCCTCCAGGTCGGCGCCGTCGATCCTGCGGGCCAGCGAGGTGAGCGCGGTCACGCAGCCGGTGGCGAAGTTGGCCTGCAGGGTCGGGGTCATCCCCGCGGGCGAGCCCACCTGACGGAAACCGGCCCCGGCGACGCTCCGCTCGGCGGGGCAGGCGATCTTCTGCTTGGGGCTGAGCCGGGCCTTGAGCATGCCCTCGACGGACATGATCGAGAAGGCCGTGCCGGGGGAGAACCTGCCCGCCAGCGCGTCCTTCTCCTGGTGGTACTCCTTGGTGCTGGAGACGGCCATCACCTCGCCGGTCGAGGCCTGGACCGCGACGAGCATGCCCGGCGACGCCCCGGCCGTCAGCGCCGTGTCGGCGGCCCGCTGGGTGGCCCGGTCGAGCGTGGTGCGGATCGAGGAGGTGGACCGGCCGGGCTCCCACTTCTTGAGCTCGGTCTTCTGCATCGTCTTGAGGTCGACGGTGATGACGCGGGTGTCGGTCGAGCCGGTCAGGTGCTCCTGGTACGCCTTCTGCAGGCCGGTCCGGCCCACGGTGTCTCCGGCCCGCTGCGGCCCGCCGAGCTGCTGCACGGCCTCCGCGGTGACCGCGGTGACGGTGCCGACGATCTGCTCGGGGGAGTCGGGGGCCAGAGCCTGCTTCTGCTCGGTGAGCTGGATGCCGGGGATGGCGGTCAGCTGGTCGCGGAGCTGGGCGAAACGGGTCCGGCCGAAGGTGACGAGCGGCACCTGGACGTTGGGTGGGGCGGAGCGGATCCGGCTCAGCAGGCGGTCCTGCGGGAAGCCGGTGACCTTGGCGAGCCGCTCGCACAACTCGTCGGCGTTCTTCAGGTTCGCCGGGATCACGTACGCCACATGCAGGGTCGCCTCCTGCTGCAGCGAGTCGCCGGTGCGGTCGAGGATCGGCTGGCGCCCCTTGGAGACGACCTCCACCGCGAACCGCTGGCCCTCACGCAGCCGGGGATGGAGCACACCGGGCGACCAGCGCACCTTCCACCGGCCGTCGACGAGGTGCAGGGGGAGCTTGCCCTCGTACTCCCAGAGCGGGTTGTTCTCCCCCAGGTCGACCTCCGCTTCGAAGTCGGCCTCGACCTCGTCCGCCGCGCGCCGCATGCCCTTGACGTCGAAACGGAACGAGGCCGCGTCGAGCTGGAGCTTGGCGTCCTCCAGGGCCTTCCTGACGACCTTCTCGTCGCCGTCGGTGCGCCTGGCCGCGGCGGCGTAGTCGCCCGTCTGCCAGCCGACGAGGAAGTCCCGCACGGCCTCGTGGGCCGACGGCTCCTCGAAGCACGCCGACAGCATGGGAGCCGTCGCCGCCAGCGCGAGCGCGGCGGCGACGGCGCGCCGAGCCTTCCCCGTCACGGTCACCTGTTCCTGTGTCTGAGCGCGCGCGCCATCTCCCGCTTGGCCTGCTTCTCGGCCAGCGTCTGCCGCTTGTCCCAGTCTTTCTTACCCTTGGCCAGGCCGATCTCGACCTTGGCCTTGCCGTCCTTGAAGTACAACGAGAGCGGCACCAGGGTGAGGCCGGTCTCCTTCGTCTTGGCGACCAGCTTGTCGATCTCCTTGCGGTGCAGCAGCAGCTTCCGGGTGCGTCGCGCGGCGTGGTTGGTCCACGTCCCCATGGTGTATTCGGGGATGTGGATGTTGATCAGCCAGGCCTCGCCGTCCTTGACGACGGCGTACCCGTCGAGAAGGGAGGCACGGCCCAGCCGCAGGGACTTGACCTCCGTGCCCTGGAGCACGAGCCCCGCCTCGTAGGTGTCCTCGATGTGGAAGTCGTGCCAGGCACGCTTGTTCTGGGCGATCACCTTCCGCCCGGTCTCACGTGGCATGCCTGGAGCCTACCGGGGACCGGAACCGCGAGCCGCGCCCGAGAACCCGGACGAGACGGGCGTGTGGCGCGGCGCGGGCGTGCCCGGCGGGGGCACGGAGCCCCCGGCGGGCACGGCGAACGGGATCACGGGCCCGTCACACCCGCAGGTAGCGGCGGAGCGTGAAGAACGAGGCGAGCACACAGATGAGCACGCCGATGACCATGGTGAGGCTGATCACCGAGGCGAGGGTCTCCCACGACAGTTCACCGGTGGCGGCCAGGCTGAGCTGGACGCTGTCGAAGAGGAAGACCTTGCTGACGATCAGCATGACCGCGGCCACCACACCGCCGATGAGACCGGCGATGACGCCCTCCATGACGAACGGCAGCTGGATGTAGAGGTTGGAGGCGCCGACCAGCCGCATGATCCCGGTCTCGCGCCTGCGGTTGTAGGCCGAGAGCCGGACGGTGTTGCCGATCAGGAGCGTCGCCGCGAAGACCAGGATGATCGCGATCACCAGGGCGGCCCAGCGGAGTTTCTCCAGCAGGTCGAAGAACTTCTCCAGCAGTTCCTTCTGGTTGACCACGTTCGAGACCCCGGGGGCGCCCGAGAGCGCCTCGATCACGACCCCGTAGGTCTCCGGGTCCTTGAGCTTGACCCGGAACGACTCCGGCATGTCCTCCACCTGGATGGCGGAGAGGAACACCGTGTTGTTCTTGTACTGCTCCTGGAAGTTCTTGTACGCGGCGTCGGCGTTCTCGAACTGGACGGACTCCACCTGGGGCATGCCCTTGATGGTCGCCTCCAGGTCGGCGCGCTCCTTCGCGGTCACGCCGCCGCTGCCCTTGCAGCTGGGGAACGGGCTGTTCTTGCTGCACAGGAAGACCGAGACCTCGACCTTGTCCGCCCAGTAGTCCTTCATGCTGGAGATCTGAGAGCTGATCATCAGACCGACACCCAGCAGGGCCATGCCGATCGCCACGGTCACGATGACCGCGATGGTCATCGTGAGGTTGCGGCGGAGGCCGATCCAGACCTCGGAGAAGATGAAGTTTGCCCGCATGCTCTTCCTGTCGCTGTTTCCGGTCCTGGGGTCAGTACGCCTGGCCGTACACGCCACGCGACTGGTCGCGGACGATCTTGCCGTCCTCCAGTTCCACTACGCGCTTGCGCATGGAGTCGACGATGGCCGCGTCGTGCGTGGCCATCACGACCGTGGTGCCGGTCCGGTTGATTCGGTCGAGCACCTTCATGATGCCGATGCTCGTCGCCGGGTCGATGTTCCCGGTCGGCTCGTCGGCCAGCAGGATCATCGGCCGGTTGACGAACGCGCGAGCCATGGCGACCCGCTGCTGCTCACCACCGGACAGCTCGTCGGGCATCCGGTGGGCCTTGCCCTCCAGGCCTACGAGCTCGACGACCTCGGGGACCACCTTACGGATGAACCGCCGGGGCTTGCCGATGACCTCCAGCGCGAACGCGACGTTCTCGTAGACGTTCTTGTTCGGGAGCAGCCGGAAGTCCTGGAAGACGCAGCCGATCCGGCGGCGCAAGTGCGGGATCTTGAAGTTGGACAGTCGGGCGAGATCCTTGCCGGCCACATGGATGGCGCCCGAGTCGGGGCGCTCCTCCTTGAGGACCAGCCGGAGAAAGGTCGACTTCCCAGAGCCCGAGGGGCCGACGAGGAACACGAACTCGCCCTTGTCGACATCGACGCTGACGTGGTCCAACGCGGGCCGGTTCTGGTTCGCGTAGACCTTGGTGACATTATCAAAATGGATCACGGGCGCATCACGGCATGCCAGTCTAGGGGTTAGGACGGTCGCAGGAGTGGCAGAGGGCCACTTCCGCCTCTCGCCGGCCGGAGAGCGCCGCTCTTTACCAATGATCGACGTTCCGGTTGGCCGGAGCCCAGTCTAGGGGGAAGACTGGCATGGAACGTCCATAACGGAAACAAAACGATTCGGCGCCCGGTAACGACCACATAAAGTGGTTCTGACCTCGAAGAGGGAGGACATCATGAGTTGTGAGGACCTGGTCTGCGCGGGGTGCGCTCACCCCGTCGCCGAGGGCCGCTGCCCCATGTGCCGCGCCAACCGCGAGCGGATGCACCAGAACGGGCTGGGGGGCATGACCCCCGCGCTCGTCTCGCTGGCACTGATCGCGCTGTTCTTCCTCACCCTGGCCCTGAGGCACCTCACCGGAACCTGACCGGCCCAGAGCGGCGCCGACCCGCGTCGCGGCGGCCGGACACCGGCCGCGGGCCCGGCGGCTCGCACGGGCCGCGCGGCGAAGGACCGGGAAGGCAGGCATCCCGCCGCCCCTGCACGGCAGGGCACGGCAGGCCGCCCATGCCCCGGGGTCAGGCGTCGGCCCCCGACTCCTGACGGCGGGCCCAGCGGATCTCGGCCTCGATGAAGCCGTCGAGCTCGCCGTCGAGCACCGCGCTGGGATTGCCCGCCTCGGCGCCCGTCCGCAGGTCCTTGACGATCTGGTACGGGTGCAGCACGTAGTTGCGGATCTGGGTGCCCCACGAGGTGGTCGCCTCGCCCCGGATCTCGTTCAGCGCCGCGGCCTCCTCCTGCCGCTTGCGCTCCAGCAGCTTGCCCTGCAGGACCGCCATCGCGGTCGCCTTGTTCTGCAGCTGGGAACGCTCGTTCTGGCAGGAGACGACGATGCCGGTGGGCAGGTGGGTCAGCCGGACCGCCGAGTCGGTGGTGTTGACGCCCTGGCCGCCCGGCCCCGAGGCGCGGTAGACGTCGACGCGCACCTCGTCCTCGTTGACCTCGATGTGGTCGGTCGTCTCGACGACCGGGACCACGTCGACGCCCGCGAAGGAGGTCTGGCGGCGGCCCTGGTTGTCGAAGGGGCTGATCCGGACCAGCCGGTGGGTGCCGTGCTCGCCGCGGAGCGTGCCGTAGGCGTAGGGCGCCTTGACCGCGAAGGTGGTCGACTTGATGCCGGCCCCCTCGGCGTAGGAGGTCTCGTAGATCTCGGTCGGGTAGCCGTTGCGCTCGGCCCACCGGATGTACATGCGCTGGAGCATCAGCGCCCAGTCGGCGGCGTCGACGCCACCGGCCTGGGACTGGATGGTGACGACCGCCTCGCGGGCGTCGTACTCGCCCGACAGGAGCGTGCGGACCTCCAGCGCGTCGATGTCGGCGCGCAGGGCCTCCAGCTCCCGGTCGGCCTCCTCGCGCGTGTCGGCGTCGTCTTCGGCGGCGGCGAGCTCGTACAGGACCGCGAGATCTTCCAGGCGCCGCCCCAGCGACTCGATCCGGTTGACATCGCCCTGGAGGTAGGAGAGCTTGCTGGTGGCCTTCTGGGCCCGCTCCTGGTCGTTCCAGAAGTCGGGTGCGGCCACCTGATCCTCGAGCTCCTCGATCTGCTTGCGGATCGCGCCGAGGTCGAGCACGTCCTTGATGCCGTTGAGCGTGCCGGTAAGCTCGTTGATCTGTTCTGCCGGGTCGATGAGTGCCACGTCTGTAAAGGGTACGCGACCTCCGAGCCCTGTGGTGTACGCCCCGCACCCCGCCGTGGCTAGCATTGCCCGCATCGGGGAGCATCGGGGAGGCGGACGTGCGAGGACATGCGCGGCGAGGGCTGCTCGCGCTCGCCGCGGCGCTGACCGCGACCGTCACCGCGTGCTCCGGCGCCGGTGACGCCGCCCCCACCCGGAGCCCGTCCCCCACCGCCACGCCGTCCCCCACCGCCACGCCCGGGGTCACCCTGGCCGAGGCGGCGAAGGTGCTGGCGGGCGTCATGAACGCCGACGGGGTGCTGGGTGCGGCGACGCCGCGCGTGGACGCCGACCGCAGGAACATGCTGGCGCAGACCCGCGACGGCCAGCTGGCGCTCACCACGGCGGCCTTCAACGGTTCGGACGAGGCGCCGCCCTCCGGCTACACCTGGGGCACGCCCGAGCTGTTGGTGCCGCGCCTGCCCGACCCGCCGCGGGAGCCCGCCTGGTTCGCCGCGGTCGCCGAACGCCGGGATCCCGCCGGAGAGACCCGCACCGCCGTGCTGACCCTGGTCCGCCAGAGCGGGGACGGCTGGCGGCTCAGCTCGACCGCCCTGCTGGAGGAGGGGGAGCGGATGCCGCAGGTCGCCAAGGACGCCGAGGGGTACGCCACCGCCCTGGGCGGCGAGGACATGACGGTGGCGATCAGCCCGCGGCTCATGGCCCCGCTGCACGCCACCTCCGCGGAGGAGGGCGACCGGGGGTTCGCCGCCGGGTTGATCGGGGACGGCCCGCACACCACCGGCTACGCCGAGGAGATCGCCGAGCGGCGCCTGAACGAGAAGAGCGAGTGCCTGGGCTACGACTCCATCTTCGCGGCGAGCAACTACCCGGTGCACGCGCTGCGCACCGCCGACGGCGGCGCGCTCGTCCTGTACTCCCTGATCAGGACCACGACCCGGACGATCAAGGTCGAGCCGTGCGCGTCCGACGTGCGGATCCCGCCGGACGCGCGGAAGCTGACCTCTGAGGACTTCATCCGCAAGGAGCTGCGGACGGTGGAGACACAGCAGTACGTCAGCACGGTGCCGCCCAAGGACAGCGGGCGCCCGGCCAGGGTCATCGGCTACCTCGGCGGGCTGACCAAGGTCACCGCGAGCTGAGACCGCCCCGGGTGGGCCCGGCGCTCAGCCGGCCGGGCCGGGTGGCCCGCACCGGGAGGGGCCGCACCGGGTGCCCCGCGCCGGGTGGCCCGGACCGCGAGGGGCCGGGCCACGGGCGGACCCGCGGGCCGGGCGTCGCCGCCCGGCCCGCCGCCCTCACGACTCGTCGCGCGGCAGGTTGATGTTGGCCACCAGCGTGCGGATCGCGCGCAGCGCCACCGACAGGGTCGCGATGTCGAAGGTGTCGCTCTCCCAGATCTCCGACAGTGTCTGCCGGGCCCGGGAGACCGCCGCCGCGTTCGCCTCGTTCCAGCGGGCCAGGCGTTCCTCTGGCGGCAGCCCCGGCGTGCTGTGCACCAGCACGTCGTGGGTGAGCGCGGCGTGCGCGGCGTACAGGTCGTCGCGGAGCGCGGCCCGCGCCATGGAGTTCCAGCGGCTGTTGCGGGGCAGCGCGACGACGCGCTCGCGCAGCCTGGAGAGCTGGAGCCGGTCGGCCATGTCGAAGTAGACCTCGGCCACCTCGTGCACCGGGCGGCCGGTGCGCGAGGCCACCTCGACCAGATCGAAGGTGGAGTACGCGGGCACCATGGCGGCGACGCGCTCGGCCAGCTCCGGCGGGACGCCCCGGGCGACGAACCCGTCCCGCCGCTCCTCGAACGCGGCCAGGTCGGCGCCGGCCAGCAGCTTGGGCAGGTGGGGCAGCAGCCCGTTCATGCCCTTGGCGAAGAAGCCGACCGTGGAGGCCAGGTCCAGCGGGGCCCGCCGGTTGCCCAGCAGCCAGCGGGTGCCCCGCTCGACGAGCTTGCGGGCCTCCAGCTCCATCGCGATCTGCGTCGCGGTGTCGACCTTGTTGTCCAGCTCCTCGATCTGGCGCCAGAGGGTGGGCAGGTCGAAGACCTCGCGCGTGACCAGGTACGCGCGGACGATGTCCGGGGCGGAGGCGCCGCTCTCCTCGCCGAGCCGGAACATGAAGGTGGTCCCGCTGGAGTTGACCAGGTCGTTCACCACGCCGGTGGTGATGATCTCCCGGCGGAGCGGGTGGCTGTCCATGTAGGAGCGCACCCGTTCGCGCAGCGCCGACGGGAAGTAGGACACCAGCCAGGAGACCAGGTAGGGGTCGTCGGGCAGGTCCGAGGCGAGGATCTCGGCGTCCGTCACCAGCTTGGTGTAGGCCAGCAGCACCGAGAACTCCGGCGCGGTCAGCCCGAGCCCCGCCTGACGCCGTTCGGCCAGCGTCTTGTCCGACGGCAGGAACTCCAGCCCCCGGTTGAGCAGCCCGTCGCGCTCCAGCTTGCGCAGCTGGCGCGCGTGGATGTGCAGCATGTCGGCGGCCTGCGCGCGGGCCGCGGCGAGCACCACGTTCTGGTCGTAGTTGTCACGCAGGACGAGCTGGGCCACCTCGTCGGTCATGTCGAGGAAGAGCTGGTTGCGCTGCTTGTCGGTCAGCTCGCCGTCGCGGACGGCCCGGTCCAGCAGGATCTTGATGTTCACCTCGTGGTCGGAGGTGTCGACCCCGGCGGAGTTGTCGATGAAGTCGGTGTTGACCAGGCCGCCGTTGAGCGCGAACTCGATCCGGGCGAGCTGGGTGAACCCGAGGTTGCCGCCCTCGCCGATCACCTTGCAGCGCAGCTCGGAGGCGTTGACCCGCAGGCCGTCGTTGGCCTTGTCGCCGACGTCGGCGTGCGACTCGCTCGTCGCCTTGGCGTACGTGCCGATGCCGCCGTTCCACAGCAGGTCCACCGGGGCCCGCAGGATGGCGCTGATCAGGTCGTTGGGAGCCAGCGACGTCACGTCGTCGGCGATGCCCAGCGCGGTGCGCATCTGCGGGGACACCGGGATCGACTTGGCCGTACGCGGCCAGACGCCGCCGCCCTTGGAGATGAGCGAGGCGTCGTAGTCGGCCCACGAGCTGCGGGGCAGCGCGAACAGCCGGGCACGCTCGGCGTAGCCGCGCGCGGCGTCCGGGTCGGGGTCGACGAAGACGTGCCGGTGGTCGAAGGCGGCGACGAGCCGGATGTGCTGGGACAGGAGCATCCCGTTGCCGAACACGTCACCGGACATGTCGCCGATTCCGGCCACGGTGAAGTCGGTGCTCTGGATGTCGACGCCGATCGTGCGGAAGTGGTACTTGACCGACTCCCAGGCGCCGCGGGCGGTGATGCCCATGGCCTTGTGGTCGTAGCCGATCGAGCCGCCGGAGGCGAAGGCGTCGCCCAGCCAGAAGCCGTACTCCTTGGCCACCCCGTTGGCGATGTCGGAGAAGGTGGCGGTGCCCTTGTCGGCGGCGACCACCAGGTAGGTGTCGTCGCCGTCGTGCCTGACCACGTCGGCGGGCGGGACCACCTCGCCGTCCACGAGGTTGTCAGTGATGTCGAGCAGGCCGGAGATGAACGTCCGGTAGCAGGCGATGCCCTCGATGAGCACGTCCTCGCGCGCACCCGACCTGGGCGGGTTCTTCACCACGAAGCCGCCCTTGGAACCGGTGGGGACGATGACGGTGTTCTTCACCATCTGGGCCTTGACCAGGCCGAGGACCTCGGTGCGGAAGTCCTCCATCCGGTCCGACCAGCGCAGGCCGCCGCGCGCGACCTTGCCGAAGCGCAGGTGCACGCCCTCGACCCGCGGCGAGTAGACGAACACCTCGAACCTCGGCCGGGGCAGCGGCAGCACGCTGATCGACGGCGAGTCGAACTTCAGGCTGATGTACGGCTTGCGCCGGCCGTCGACCGTCTGGAAGTAGTTGGTCCGGAGCGTGGCGCGGATCATCTCCAGGTAGGCCCGCAGGATCCGGTCCTCGTCCAGGGAGGCGACGTCGTCGAGCGCGCCGAGGATCTCCTCCTGGAGCGCGTCTGCCAGCTCGGCGCGGACCTCCTCCGGGCGCCGGGGGTCGAGCCTGGCCTCGAAGAGCCGGACCAGCAGCCGCGCGAGCCGCACGTTGCCCAGCAGCACCCGCTCGATGTACTCCTGGCTGAACGTGGTGCCGGCCTGGCGCAGATACTTGGCGTACACGCGCAGGATCTCGGCCTGCTCCCAGGTCAGCCCCGCGGCCAGGACGAGCGCGTTGAACCCGTCGCTCTCCACCCGGCCGGTCCACAGGGCTCCGAAGGCGTCCTGGAAGAGCCGTTTGAACTCGTCCCGGTCGACCTCGGGCGAGGGCTTGTAGCGCAGGCCGAAGTCGTAGATCCAGGCGTCCTTGGTCTCCGGGATGTTGTCGCGGTCGATCTCGTACGGCCGCTCGTCGACCACCTCCACGCCCATCCGCTGCAGCAGCGGCAGCACGCGCGACAGGGAGACGGGAGCGCCGATGCGGTAGAGCTTGAAGCGGCGCTCGCCCTCCGGCGCATCGTACGGCTCGTAGAGGTTCATCCCGATCTCGTCGGAGGAGTTGGCCAGCGCCTCCAGGCGGCGCAGGTCGGCCACCGCCATCCGGGCCGGGAAGTCGGCCTTGTACCCCTCGGGGAACGCCGAGGCGTAGCGCCGCACGAGGCCCGGCGCCTCGTCCTCGGCGCTCAGCTCGGTGATCGCGGCGGCCAGGTCGTCCTCCCAGGAGCGGGCGGCGGCGGCCAGCCTGCCCTCCAGCTCCTCCACGTTCACCGCGTCCCCGTCGAGCGGCCTGCCCCGCTCGCCGCGGACGACCACGTGCAGCCGGGCCAGGGCCGACTCGCCGATCATGGCGCTGTAGTCGAGGGAGGTGCCGCCGAGCGCCTTGAGCAGGATCTCCTGCATCCTGATGCGGATCTTGGTGGTGTAGCGGTCGCGCGGCAGGTAGATCAGGCACGAGATGTAGCGGCCGTAGTCGTCCGCGCGGAGGAAGAGCTTGACCTGCTTGCGCTCACGGAGCCTGAGCACGCCGAGCGCTATGGGCAGCAGCTGCTCGACGGAGGTCTGGAAGAGCTCGTCGCGGGGGAAGGTCTCCAGGATCTCGATCAGATCCTTGCCGTCGTGGCTGTCGGCGGCCAGCCCGGCGAGGTCGAGCACGGCGGCCAGCTTGCGCCGGAGCACCGGGACGCGGGAGATCGACTCGCTGTAGGCGACGTGGGTGAACAGGCCGAGGAAACGCCGCTCGCCGACGACCTCGCCCGCGGCGTCGAAGAGCTTGACGCCGACGTAGTCGAGGTAGGCGGGGCGGTGCACGGTGGCGCGGGTGTTGGCCTTGGTGATGATCAGCATCTGCTGCTTCTCACGGGCCTTGGCGCGCAGTTCGGGGGAGAGCGCGGCGAAGCTGTCGGAGCCCGGCCGGTCGTGACGGAGGATGCCCAGCCCGGTTCCGGGTGCCGGACGCAGCCGGTCGCCCTCCTCGCTCTCCTCCAGGCTGTACTCGCGGTAGCCGAGGAAGGTGAAGTGACCGTCGGCCAGCCAGCGCATCAGCTCCAGGCTGTCCTCCACTCCGGCGGGGTCGAGCGGCGGCGGGTTGGCCGAGACGTCCTCGGCGGTCCGCAGCGCCAGCGCGCGCATCTTGGCGGAGTCCTCGACGGCGCTGCGCACGTCCTCCAGCACCCGCTGCAGGTCGCCCTCCAGCTCCTTGAGCCTCGCCGAGTCGGCCTGCCGGTCGATCTCGAAGTGCATCCAGGACTCGGCGAGCATCTGACCGGTGACGTCCTCCTGCCCGCGGTCGAGCAGTTTGCCCGTCATGTCCCTGCGCACGCGCATCTGCGGGTGGACGACCAGGTGAGTGGTGATCTCGTGGCGGTCGAGCTCCATCGTCACCGAGTCGACCAGGAAGGGCATGTCGTCGGTGACGATCTCGACCACGGAGAATCCCGGGTCCCAGCCGTGTTCCTCCAGGCTGGGGGTGTAGGCGCGCACCAGGGCCCGGCCCTGGGGCCGCCGGTCGGCGAGCTGTCGCTGGGCCATCGCCGGGCCGTAGACGTCCACCGGATTGCGGTCGAGCAGGTCCTCCGGGGCGACATGCCGGTAGTAGAGCCTGAGAAAGCCGAGCGCCTCCTCCACGCTCACGTGATCGCTGCCAGGTGTGTGCGCGCACATCTCCGCGGCACTCCTCAGCAGCTCGTCCTTTGCCTCGTCGAGCGGCATGTCGCTCTCACTCCTTTGTGAGGGATTTTGCACATTTGGTGGGATCTACGGCTAAAACTCATAGTTCCCGTGGAGGAGGAGGTGATGCGGGCGCGAGCGCCCTTCGTGCCCGGGCGCCCGGAACGGGCGCCGCCGTCAGCGGGAAACGGCAGGTCTCGTGGTCGGAGACAGCGGATTCGCGCTGGGAGGGGGCGGTATGGCAATCATCCCACAGGGCGGGCCCGGAAAGGCCGCGGTTCGGCCGGGCGAGTCTGGGCTCGCCGACCTCGGCACACGGCAGGGCGGGGACGGCCGTCCGGCACGCGTCCCGCCCGTCGGGCATGGCCCGCGGCACGACACCTCCAGTGGCCGACTGCTCCGGTCCCCGTTGACCGCAGCGAAGCATGCCACCGTTCCTGATATCACCTGAAAAGCCGCGAAACGTCAACGGGAATCTCCGCCGCCACGCCCATCGTACGGCCACCCGGGAGGACGTGTCCGCCGACCTCGCGGCGTCCGCCGCTCCCTCCCGCGACCGTCCGCGCCGGGCACCGAAGAGTGACCCGACCGTTACCAACCGGACGGGCGGCCCGCGCGTCTCACCGGGCAGACGTGACAGAACCTCCGAGGGAGAACGAGCATGAGCACCCCTCCGGACAGGCGGGCGTTCCTCAGGATCGGCGGCCTGTCCGTCCTGGCCGCCGGCGCCGGGAGCGCCGGGGCCACCGCCCGCCCGGCCGCCGCGAGCACGCCCGCATCCGCCGGGACGGGTGCGAACGGCCCCGCCGCGCGCGCATCCGTTCCGCACGCGGCGGGTGCGGCCGGCGCGTCCGGTGCCCGGAGCGCTCCCGGCCCCGGCGACTGGCGCGCTCTCGGCGCCGGGCTGGAGGGAAGGCTCGTCAGACCCGGCGACGCCGCGTACGACAGGGCACGACGGCTGTTCAACCCGGCCTACGACTCGGTACGCCCGGCGGCCGTGGCGTACTGCGCCAACCCCTCCGACGTCGCCGAATGCGTCACCTTCGCCCGTCGGACGGGGCTGCCGCTGGCCGTGCGGTCCGGCGGGCACTCCTACGCGGGCTGGTCCACCGGAACCGGCCTGGTCGTCGACGTCTCCCCGATGAGCTCGGTGCGCCACTCCTCGGGACGGGCCATCGTCGGGGCGGGCGCCAAGCTCGTCGACGTCTACGATCGCCTGGCCGCCGACGGGGTCTCCATCCCGGCCGGGACCTGCGCCACGGTCGGGGTGAGCGGGCTGGCGCTGGGCGGCGGGATCGGCGTGGTGTCCAGGAAGTACGGCCTGACCTGCGACGTCATGGAGTCGGTCCAGATCGTCACCGCCGACGGACGGCTGCTGACCTGCGACGCCGACCACGACGCCGACCTGTACTGGGCCTGTCGGGGTGGCGGCGGGGGCAACTTCGGGGTGGCGGTCTCCTTCGGCTTCCGCACCCACCCCGTCCGCGAGGTCACGGTGTTCTTCCTGCACTGGCCCTGGTCGAAGGCGGCCAGGGTGCTGCGCGCCTGGCAGGCGTGGGGCCCCTCGGCCCCCGACGCCCTGTGGTCGGGCATGCACCTCACCCACGAGAACGGCACGGACGTGCAGGTCGTCGGGCTCCACCTCGGCGGCCGGGCCGACTGCGAACGGCTGCTCGACCGGCTGACCGCCGCCGCCGGGTCGCCGTCGCGGAGCACGGTCGACCAGACCTCCTACCGGCACGCCATGATGCTCATGGCGGGCTGCGGCTCGCTCTCGGTCGCCCAGTGCCACCTGGGCGGCTCCCTACCGGGGCAGACCCGCGCCGGCCGGCTGTCCCGCGACACCTTCGCCGCCACGTCGCACCTGGCCTACCGGCCGCTCTCCGAGACGGGGATCAGGACCCTGGTCGCCGAGGTCTCCCGGGCGGGCGACCACACCGTGCTCCTGGACGCCCTGGGCGGCGCCGTCGGCCGGGTCCGGCCGGACGCGACGGCCTTCCCGCACCGGGCCGCCCTCTACAGCGTGCAGTACTACGCCCACCGGGCCGGAGCCGCCCGCTGGGCCCGGAACGCGCGCGCCGCGATGCGGCCCCACTTCGGCGACCACGCTTACGTCAACTACATCGACGCCGGGCTCTCCGGCTGGCGCTCGGCCTACTACGGGCCCAACGCCGCCCGCCTGGCCCGGGTCAAGGCCGCCTACGACCCCGGCCGCCTGTTCCGGATGCCCCAGGCCGTCTGACCGGCACCGCCCGGACGCGGGCGGGCGGGTGCGGGCGGGCGGGTACGGTGTGGCGACCGGCTCGGGAGGGACAGTGGTGACAGCGGCACGCCTCGCGTGGTCGTGGTGCGCGCTGACCCTGGCCCTCGCGGCGGCGGCCGTCGCCCTGGCCACGGCCGACGGGACCGCCCCGCTGTCGGTGGTCCACCTGCTGTTCGTGGCGGCCTGCGCGCTGGCGGGCGGGCTCGTCTGCGCGCACCGCCCCGGGCACGCGGTGGGCCGGCTGCTCGCGCTGAGCGCGTTCTGCTTCGCGCTCATGGAGGCCTGCGGGCACTACGCGCTCCTCGGCCTCGCCCGTCCGGGACTGCCGTTCACCGGCGCGCTGGCCTGGCCGCAGACCTGGCTCTGGGTGCCGGCCAACCTGGCGCCCACCCTGATCCCGCTGTTCTTCCCCGGCGGCCGGCTCTCCTCCCCCGCGCTGCGTCCGCTGGTCGCGGGGGCGGTCGCCGTCGCGGCGGCGGCCGCGACGGTGAGCGCGTTAACCCCCGGCGAGAACCACCAGGTCGGTGTCGGCACCGGCCTGCCCAACCCGCTCGGTGTGCCGGCCCTCGCCGGCCTCGCGCCGATCCCCGAGGCGGTGCTGACGGTCCTGCTCCCGCTGGTGTTCGTCACCGGCGCCGTGGACCTGGCCGTGCGGGCGTGGCGGAGCGGGGAGATCGGACGCCGCCAGATCGTGTGGCTGGTCTACGTGGTCGCGATCGAGACGGCCGTGATCGGGGCCAGGCTGACGGCCGGGCTCACCGACGACGTCCCCGACGCCGTCTGGCCCGCGACCGACATCGTCTGGGAACTGGTCGGCGCCTCGGGGGCCACCCTCATCCCGGTCGCCATCTGCGCGGCCGTCCTGCGCCGCCGGCTCTTCGACATCGACCTGGTGATCAACCGGACGCTGGTCTACGGGCTGCTGTCGGGCTGCGTGACCGGCGGCTACGTCCTCGCGGTCGGCTACCTGGGCACGGTGCTCCCCACCGGCGGCCCGACGGTCCCGGTGCTGGCCGCCGGGCTGGTGGCGCTGGTCTTCGCGCCGCTGCGGCGGCGGCTGCAGAGCTGGGTCAACCTGCTGGTGTACGGCGAGCGCGACGACCCGTACGCGGCGCTCACCCGCCTGGGCCGCAGGCTGGAGAGCACCGCGGACCCCGACACCGTGCTGCCGGGGGTCGCACGCTCGGTCGCCGAGGCGCTGCGACTGCCGTACGCGGCGGTGGAGACGGCCGGGGGCGACCGGTACGCGCACGGCACGGCCGGGCTCGCCGAGGCGGCCGGGGCGGGCCCGGTGCGACTGCCGTTGACGCACAACGGCGAGCGGGTCGGTGCCCTGGTCCTGTCACCCCGGCCGGGTGAGAGCCGCTTCGGCACCCGCGACCTGCGCGTCCTGAGCGACCTGGCCCGGCAGGTGGCGGTGGCCGTGCACGCCGTACGGCTCTCCGCCGACCTGCGGCGCTCCCGGGAACGGCTGGTGATGGCCCGGGAGGAGGAGCGGCGCAGGCTCCGGCGCGACCTGCACGACGGGCTCGGCCCCACCCTGGCGGCGTTGACCATGCGGGCCGAGGCGGCGCACGACCTGGTCGCCGACGAGCGTGCGCGGCGGCTGCTCACCGAGATCGTCGGTGACGCCGAGGCCGCGCTGGCCGACGTGCGGACCCTGGTGGACGGGCTCCGCCCGCCCGCGCTGGACTCCCTGGGGCTGACCGGGGCGTTGCGCGTCCACGCGACCCGGGAGCCGTCCGGGCTGCGGGTGGACGTGCACGCCCCGGACGACCTGCCCGCACTGCCCGCCGCCACCGAGGTCGCCGCCTACCGGATCGCGGGCGAGGCGCTGGCCAACGCGCGTCGGCACGCCGGCGCGACCCGTGCGGAGCTGCGGATCGAGGCCGTGGACGGGACGCTGAGGCTGGAGATCTCCGACGACGGCCGCGGGATCGGACCGCACGGGCTTGCCGCGCGGTCGTGGGACGCCGGGATCGGGGACACCGGAGCCGGGAGCACGGGGGCCGGGGATGCCGGGATCGGGGACACCGGAGCCGGGAGCACCGGGGCCGGGGACGCCGGGCCCCGGGGCACCGGGGTCGGGTTGGCGTCGATGCGCGAACGGGCCGTGGAGCTGGGCGGGTCGTGCACGTTCGAGGAACGCCCGGGAGGCGGGACACTCGTCAGGGTGGAACTGCCCGCGGGTGAGAGGAGGAACCGCAGTGATCAGTGTCCTGGTGGTCGACGACCACCCGGGGTTCCGCGCGGGGCTGCGGACCCTCCTGTCGACGGCCGAGGGGATCGAGGTCCGTGACGAGGCGGGCAGCGGAGAGCAGGCACTCGCGCTGGTCGGGTCGGCCCAGCCGGACGTGGTGCTGATGGACCTGGCGATGCCCGGCATGGGCGGGATCGCGGCGATCGAGCACCTGGCCCGCGACCACCCGCACATCAAGGTGATCGTGCTCAGCATGTCGGACGACGACGACTCGGTGTTCGCCGCCATGCGGGCCGGGGCCCGCGGGTACGTCCTCAAGGGCGCCCGCAGGGCCGAGCTCGTCCGGTCGGTGCAGACGGTGGCCGACGGGGGTGCCGTCTTCGGTCCCGCCCTCGCCTCCCGGCTGGTGGGCTACTTCTCCGCCGGGCAGCGCGCCGAGCCCGCGCTGCCCGACCTGACCAGGCGGGAACGGGAGATCCTCGGGCTGCTCGCCGGGCACCTGACCAACCAGCAGATCGCGACCCGGCTCGGGCTGAGCCAGAAGACGGTCCGCAACCACGTGTCGGCCGTCCTCACCAAGCTCCAGGTGACCGACCGGGCACAGGCGATCATGCGTGCGCGGGAAGCGGGCCTCTGATCCCGTCACGCCACTCGGCGTCCGACATGCGCAGCACGCGCAGCCCGATCCAGCCGTAGGCGACCAGCTGCACCAGCGGGCCGATCGCTTGCACGACGGGCGGCTGCTCCTTGGTCATGAACGGCACCACCGTTCCCGCGAGCGCCACGACGGGCACCCACCAGGGGATGGTCCGGACCATGACCAGCGTGATGAGCAACAGGAACAGCCCGACGTAGAGCAGGAAGCCAGGCAGCAGCATGCCGAACAGGAAACCGGGCAGTTCCCCGGCCCGCTCCGTCACCGCCTCGGCCTGCTCATCGGGCAGCGTCAGGGCCAGTGCCAGGTCGTAGAAGTCGGTGGTGAAGAGCGTCAGCCCGTGGCCGGCGCCGATCAGCCCGAACACCACCCCGATCCCGCCCGCGACCGGGGCCCGCTCACGCAGCAGGTGCCCGAGGGCGAGGACGACCGGGATGAGAGCGAGTGTCGCCCAGATGTAGAGCAGCGCGCTGACCTGCACGGTCGTCGCGTGCGTCCGGAAGATCCCGGGGTCGTGGTCGGCGCCGGGGGGCGAGGTCAGGAAGGCCAGGAACGCCAGCGCCGGCCAGGCGAACAGGGCGACCCCGGCGGCCACCCTGCGAAACGCGTCAGGTTTTCTCAACACCCGTCCAGCCAACCGGCAACCCGTCCCGGGACGCTCGGGCGATCGTCCCCCTCTTCCCGGGAGGAACGCCCGCCCGGACCGGGACAGGCCGGCCGGGTGTCTCCGGTCTCCCCGGCGGGGACACCCGGCCGCATCGGGACCGTTCGGGTGTCCTCAGTCTCCCCGGGTGAAGTAGGGCAGGACCTCGGGGTTGGCCATGGCGTCGAGGTTGGCGGCCTTCTCCGGCGGGACACCGAGGAGGATCTTGCGGACGGGGACCTCCAGCTTCTTGCCGCTGAGCGTGCGGGGGATGCCCGGCACCTCGATGATCTCGTTCGGCACGTGGCGCGGGGAGAGCGCCTCCCGCAGGTCAGCGCGCAGGCGCGCCACCAGGTCGTCGGTCAGGGTCGCCTCCTCGGCCATGGTGACGTAGAGCAGCAGGCTGCCCTCCTGCCCGAGCTGGCCGGTGTCGATCACCAGGCTGTCGGCGATCTCCTCGAAGCGCTCCACCACCCGGTAGAACTCGCTGGTGCCCATGCGGACGCCGCCCCGGTTCAGCGTCGAGTCGGAACGGCCGTAGATCACGCAGCCCCCGTCGGGCAGGATCTTGATCCAGTCGCCGTGCCGCCAGACGCCGGGGAACTCGGCGAAGTAGCTCTCCCGGTAGCGTGACCCGTCGGCGTCGTTCCAGAACATGACCGGCATCGACGGCATCGGCAGGGTCAGCACCAGCTCGCCGACCTCGCCGACCAGCGGCGCTCCCGACGGGTCGAACGACTCCACCTTCGCCCCCAGGCAGCGGCACGGGATCACCCCGGCCCGGACCGGGAGCAGCGGGACGGCGCCCACGAAGCCGGTGCAGACGTCGGTGCCCCCGGAGAACGAACCCAGCTGCACGTCGGGCAGCGCGTCGTGCACCCAGGCGAACCCCTCCGGAGGCAGCGGGGAACCGGTCGAGCCGAGCCCGCGCAGCCGGTCGAGGCCCGCCGGTTCGAGCCCCGCCTTCATCGACGCGATCAGGTACGGCGCGCCGGTGCCGAAGTAGGTCACGCCCTCCTCGGCGGCCAGCCGCCACAGCGCGTCCGTCTCCGGGTGGGTGGCCGACCCGTCGTACAGCACCACCGTCGCGCCGACCAGGAGGCCGCCGACGAGGTAGTTCCACATCATCCAGCCGGTGGTGGTGTACCAGAAGAAGACGTCGTCCTCGCCCAGGTCCTGGTGGAAGGAGAGCGCCTTGAGGTGCTCCAGGACCACGCCGCCGTGGCCGTGCACGATCGGCTTGGGCAGCCCGGTGGTGCCCGAGGAGTAGACGATCCAGAGCGGGTGCCCGAACGGCACCGGCTCGAAGTCGAGCGGCCCGGCGTCCGCCCGCAACTCCTCCCAGGACACCGTGGCGACGCCGCCCTCGGGGCCGGACTCCCGCTCCGCGTCCCGCCCGGCCGCGTCCGGCCCGCCGACGCGCACCAGGGCGACCAGGGTAGGCAGCCGGGAGGCGATGTCGCGGACGACCTCGGCGCGGTCGAACCGTCTGCCGTTGTAATCGTAGCCGTCGACCGCGACGAGCACCTTCGGCTCGATCTGGGTGAAGCGGTCGATCACACTGGGGGCTCCGAAGTCGGGCGAGCAGGACGACCAGACGGCTCCCAGGGAGGCGGTGGCCAGGAAGGCGACCAGCGTCTCGGGGATGTTCGGCGCGTAGGCGGCGACCCGGTCGCCCCGCCCGACGCCCAGGGCTGCCAGGCCGGCGCGGACCCGCGCCACCTCCTCGGCCAGCTCGCCGAGGGTGAGCGTGCGCCGCCCGCCCGCCTCGTCACGGGAGACGACCGCGAGCCGGTCGGGGTCGGCGGCGGCCCCGCGCAGCGCGTTGGCCGCGTAGTTGAGCGTCGATCCTTCGAACCACCGGGTGCCGGGCATCTCACCCGAGATCACCGGGCCGTCGCCGCGTTCCCCCACGACGCCGAAGTAGTCCCAGATCGACGTCCAGAACTCGGCGGGGGCGTCCACCGACCACCGCCACAGCGACTCGTAGTCGGCCGACCGGCCGAGCCACTCGGCGTAGCGGGTGATCCTGGCGTTCTTCACGACCTCCGGAGAGGGCTCCCAGAGCAGCGCACCTTCCTCAACCATGGCCCCATCCTCTCGGCGCCCGCCGGGAATGTCATCCCCCGCACCCACACACCCTCCCCGTGAACGGTGTGGAGCGGCCACGCACGCCCCGGCGGCCCTCCCACACAACGGGCATCACCGCGCCGGAGCGTTCGCAGCCTCATGATCCGGACTCCCGGACAGCCTCCTAGGCGGAGCCGTGGCCGGTGGCGCGGGCGGGGGAGGTGAGAGCGACGACGGCGGCGGCCACCCGGGAGGGGTCGCCCAGGTCGGGCAGGACCAGGTCGGCGCCGGCCTCGCGCAGCTCGGCCGGGAGGGAGCGTCCGGAGGCGACCCCGATCATCGCGACCCCGGCGATCCTGGCGGCCTGGACGTCGCGGGCCGAGTCGCCGATCAGCACCGTGTTGCCGCCGTCGAAGACCACACCGTGCCTCCGCCCGGCGCGGCCCTGCGCGACCTGCAACAGGGTGGCCTTGGGGTAGACCTCCTCGCCGTAACCGCCGATCTCGAAGTCGACGTACCCGTCCAGGCCGAAGGCGGCCAGCTTGTGCACCGCGTTGCTCCTGATCGTGCCGGTGAGCACCGACTGGGCGGTGCCGTCGAGCTCCGCCACGGCCCGCAACGCCTCGCGGGCCCCGGCCATCATCCGGCCGTCCCGGGCCAGGCGCTCACGCCGGGCCCCGAAGGAACGGGCCAGGGCGTGCAGGAACCGGGGCAGGTGGTCGTCGTCGGGGACGATCCCGTTGAGGGCGATCATCTCGAAGACGATCTCCGAGTCCGGTCGTCCGTTCGGCGGGGTCAGTTTGACCAGTGGCCTGCCGGTGACCTCGCGGAACGCCTCCGCGTACGCCTCACGGGTGACGATGGACACGTCGACCAGGGTGAGATCGATGTTCCACAGGACGAGGCGGTTGATCATGGCCTCCTGGGGTGAGGGGGGATGCCCAGGGTAAGGGCGGCACGCGCCGGGATCACCATCGATGCCGGAACCGTCTGGTCCGGGCCTGCCGGGGCGACCCCGCCCGATGCCGCACCGGCCGGAGAGGCCTGCGCCGGGTGTTCCCGGACGGCGCCGCCGGTGGTTCCTAGGCGGCGTAGTCGAGGGCGTCGGCCAGGGTGTCGACGACCGGCCCTCCGAAGGCCAGCAGGTCCGCCCGGCTCGTCATGCCCCCGCTGTAGAGGACGGCACGCGCTCCGACGTGCTGGGCGGCGTGCGCGTCGTCCAGACTGTCGCCGATCACCACCACGTCGGCCGGGTCCACGCCGAGCGCGGCCAGGTGGGCGACCATCCACTCGGCCTTGGGCCCGCCCGTGGCGCTGCGCAGGCCGTCGACGCGGGTGAAGTAGTGGTCGATGCCGAACTCGGTGATCTTGGGAACCAGCCGCTCGTGTGCCCACATGGACAGCAGCGACTGCCGACCTCCGGCGTCCTTCCAGCTCTCCAGGCTCGCCAGCGCGTCGGCGGCGAGCCCGCACTCCAGCATCAGCCGGTGGTAGTGCTCGTGGAAGGCGAAGTCGAGCCGCTCCCACTCCCCCTCGTAGAGGGAGCGGCCGAGCATGCGCTCGTAGGCGGCCCAGATCGGGCGTGTGTAGACGGCGCGGAACCCGTCGGCGTCGTACGACCCCAGCCCGTAGGGCTCGAACACCATGTTCGTCGCCCCGACCACGGCTTCGATGTCGTGGAAGAGAGTGCCGTTCCAGTCCCAGACGATGTGCTTAGTCATATCCCCTCAAGCGTAGCCAACCGCCGCATACGACACACAAGGCGCCGGACGCGGAGGCCCAGGGACGGCCACCGCTCCCACGGTCACAGCCCTGGACCTTCTGACACCGACGTCCCCATGATGAAACCGCCCGAGGAACCCCAAAAGGACTTGATCGTAAAAATGGCGAAATAGCTATCTTTAAAGTGCTTGATCCGTCTCCGGCCGGTCCCCACGGGGCCGTCCGGGATCAGCCGACCAGGTCGGGGATCTCCTGGGTGGCGTACCACAGCAGTTCGTTGGCCTCGGCCCCGTCCACGGTGAACCGGGCGTCGTCGTCGCCCAGGTCGGCCGCGGGCAGCGCCGCGACGGCGGCCTCGACGTCCTTGACCGCCGACGGGTCGTCCACGTGGACCGCGGCGATCTTCGCCATCGGCACCGGCGCCGCGAGCCGCACCCGGGCCCGCTCCTCCAGGTCGACACCGCCGCTGACGTCGCCGTCCGGCACGTCGGCCGCGAGGACCACCCGCCGCGCGGCCACCTCCGCCCCGTCGGCGCGGTCGGCGGCGATCAGCCGCAGGGACTCCCTGGCCGCCTCGGTCAGGGCGACGTACTCCAGTTCCTCGGTGTCACCCGAGACGTACCACTCGATCAACGCGGGGGTCACCGCGTAACCGGTCAACGGGGCCGGGCCCACCTCCCCCGCTGCGGCCACGCGGGCCAGCGCCGGGAGCGTACACGGCAGGTAGACGCGCATCCATGCCTCGATCTTGTTCTCCACGATCGGCGCCGGTTCGGCGCCGATTCACCCACGAGTGTGCCAGCCCCGGCGGCCCCGCAGGGAGATTGCCCGCGCGCCGCGGCCCACGCCCGGCGGACGGCCCGCCGCGGCGCACACTCACCGGCCCGCCGCGGCGCACGCCCGGCGGACCGCCCCTCCCTGCGAGAGGTCTTCCGCTCCCGGCGGGCGGCCCCCGCCGGGAGGCGTTCACCCGCCCGCCGTCAGCGCAGGGGGACGCGGAGAAGGGTCTCCAGTTCGGAGATGGTCGTCTCGGGGTCGCGGTGGTGCACACCCACGATGCCGAGCCCGCGGGCGGCGCGGACGTTGGCCTCGACGTCGTCGACGAACACGCACTCCCGCCCGGACAGGCCGATCCTGCCCAGCGCGTGCCGGAAGATCCTCGGCTCGGGCTTGCGCATGCCCACCTCCCCGGAGATGACGACCTCGTCGAAGACGTCGTCCCAGCCGTCCCGGGGGTACTCGTTGGCCCACGAGTTGGACAGCAGGCAGGTCCGCACCCCGGCGGCGCGGGCCTCGCGCAGCATCTCGTACATCGGCTCGACCCGGTGGAACCGGGAGAACATCCTGGCCAGCAGCCCCTCGGCGACCGGTGGCACGCCGTCCATGGTGACCAGCCGCGCGGCCAGGCCGCGTTCGAAGTCCAGTGCGGAGATCTCACCGCGCTCCAGAGCGTGGATCATGTTCTCCCCCTCGGCGGAGCCCTCGTACGCGTTCGCGACGAGTTCGCGCATCACCCCCCGGTAGTGGTCGGGGTCGAGCCGCTCGGCGGCGATCCACTCCGCGACGGCCTCGGAGAGCCCGACGGTGAGCACCCCGCCCCAGTCGATCAGCACTCCCTTGAGCATCCCGCCTCCTCGATGGAACGGGTTCCAGAGTAGGCGTGGCCGGTGCAGGACCGCGGAGGGGGTGGTGCGAGACTGGCCGCCATGGACTTCGCGCTCAGCAGCAAGGCGCAGGAATACCTCGCCAACCTGACCGATTTCATGGATGCGCATGTGTACCCGGCGGAGCCGGTGTACCACGCGTGGCGACGCGACAAGGGCCACGACAACCACGAACTGCCCCCCGTGGTGGAGGAACTCAAGGCCGAGGCACGCTCACGCGGCCTGTGGAACCTGTTCCTGCCCGACGAGTCCGGCCTGTCGGTGCTCGACTATGCCACCCTGGCCGAGGTCACCGGCCGTTCCATCGATCTGGCCCCCGAGGCGCTGAACTGCGCCGCGCCCGACACCGGGAACATGGAGGTCCTGCACATGTTCGGCTCGCCGCAGCAGCGGGAGCGCTGGCTGCGGCCCCTGCTCGACGGCGAGATCCGCTCGGCCTTCGCGATGACCGAACCCGCGGTGGCCTCCAGCGACGCGAACAACATCGCCACCTCCATTCGGCGGGACGGCTCCGAGTACGTGATCAACGGCCGCAAGTGGTTCATCACCGGGGCGGCCGACCCGCGCTGCGAGATCATGATCGTGATGGGCAAGACCGACCCGGACGCGCCACCGCACCGCCAGCAGTCGATGATCCTCGTTCCGGTGAACACCCCCGGCGTGGAGATCGTCCGGCATCTGCCCCTCTTCGGCTATCAGGACCAGCACGGGCACTCCGAGATCGTGTTCACCGACGTCCGGGTGCCCGCGGCGAACCTGGTCGGCGAGGAGGGCGACGGCTTCCGTATCGCCCAGGCCCGCCTGGGCCCCGGCCGCATCCACCACTGCATGCGCGCCATCGGCATGGCGGAGCGGGCCCTGGAGCTGATGTGCGGTCGGGCCGCCAACCGGGTGGCGTTCGGCCAGACGCTCGCCCAGCAAGGCGTCGTGCAGCAGCAGATCGCCGAGTCGCGCCTGGCCATCGAGCAGGCCCGGCTGCTGACCCTCAAGGCCGCCTGGATGATCGACACCGTCGGGACCAGGGCCGCCGCCTCGGAGATCTCCGCCATCAAGGTCGTCGCCCCCCGGATGGCCTGCGAGGTCATCGACCGGGCCATCCAGGTCCACGGCGGCATGGGCGTCTCCGACGACGTCCCGCTCGCCATGATGTACGCCCAGGCCCGCGCGATGCGCATCTTCGACGGCCCGGACGAGGTGCACATCCGCACCGTCGCCCGGCGCGAGCTCAAGCCCTACCTCTCCTAGGACTCCTGGGGGACTCCCCGGGACCTCTCCCTGGGGTCCCGGGGGCTCCGCTGACGGCGCGTCCCGAAGCCGGGCACGCCGTCAGCGGACGCAGGAGTCGATCAGCGGGCGCGGGAGTTGATCAGCCGGGCCAGCTTGCGGTGCTCCTCCGAGCGCAGCACGCGTTCGGCCTCGGCCGGGTCGGCCACCGGGGCCTTCTCCAGCAGGCCGCGGGCGTCCTTGAGCGTCAGCAGGCGCCGGACGGACTCATCGAGCCGGTCGGCGGGGATCCTCCCGGACTTCACCGCCTCCAGCACCGCCCGGTACGCCTTGGGGTAGTCCGGCGGCATGAGCAGCAGGTCGGCCCCGGCCAGGATCGCCCGCACGGCCACCTCACCGTCGCCGTACCTCTCACGCACCCCCGCCATGTCCAGCGCGTCGGTCGAGACCACCCCGTCGAAGCCGAGCTTCTTGCGCAGCAGCCCGGTCAGGATCGGCTTGGACAGCGTGGCGGGATCACCGGACGGGTCGAGCTTCGGCATGACGACGTGAGCGCTCATGATCGCGTCGACGTTCTCGGCGATCGCGGCGGCGAACGGCGGGGCGTCGAGTCTGTCCCACTGAGCGCGGGAATGCTTGATCACCGGCAGGCCGGTGTGGCTGTCGACGGAGGTGTCGCCGTGTCCGGGGAAGTGCTTGGCGGTGGAGGCGATGCCGGCGTCGTGGAAGCCGCGCACCGCGGCGGCGACCATCGGCGCGACCTTGCGCGGGTCGGAGCCGTAGGCGCGCGGGCCGATCACCGGGTTGCGCGGGTTGACGTTGACGTCGGCGACCGGGGCGAAGTCGAGGTTGACCCCCAGGGCACGCAGCTCCACCCCCGTCGCCTCGGCGGCCCTGCGGGCCAGCGACGGGTCACCGGTCGAGCCGATCACCGAGGCCCCCGGCAGGTCGCTGACCAGCGGCGCGAGCCGGGACACCCGGCCGTTCTCCTGGTCGGCGGCGATCAGCAGCGGGATCTCCGGCGACGCCTTCTGCAACCCGTTGGTCAGCGCCACGACCTGCCGGACGTTCTTGACGTTGCCCGCCCAGGGGAACAGGATCACGCCGCCCGGACGGTACTTGGCGATCATCTTCGCCGGGGTGCCGACCCCGAAGCGCGCCTGGTTCTCCCCCGACGTCTCCTCGGCCGCCGCCCCGTACAGCACGGGCATGAAGAGCTGGCCGACCTTCTCCTCCACGCTCATCGAGGCGAGCACCGCCTCCACCCCGGAGGGCTTGGGCGTCGAGGGCGCCGCCGGGGTGGCGGGGGCCGCGGGGGCGGACGTCACCGCCGCGTCCGCGGCGCGGTCCTTCCTCGCCGGACCGGACGCGGCCGGAGCCGCCGCTCCCGACGCGGCGCACCCGGCCACCACGGTCGTGATAACTGCCATCCCCGTCGCACGCATCCACCGAGCCATGACTCCCACGCTATCCGCGCGGGCGACCCGACACGCCACCCCCCGCCGTCCGCGTCCCCGTCGTGCCCGGATCCCGGGGAGGAGCCGGAGCCCCGTCACAGGGCCAGGGCGGCGAGTCCCGGCAGGCGGGAGCGGGCCGCGGCGCGGGCCTCCGCCGCCGACGCGGTCCCCCGCGCGGCGCGGGCGGCCAGGACGCACTCCTCGCGGCTGTGGCGCGAGAGCGCGGCCCGGACGGCGGGCAGCGCGGGCGGGGACATCGACAGCGAGGTGACGCCCAGCCCGACCAGCACGCAGGCGAGGGCCGGGTCCGCGGCGGCCTCACCGCACACGCCGCAGGGCTTGCCGTGTTCCCCGGCCCCCTCCGCGGCCAGCGCGACCAGGTCGAGGAGCGCGGGCTGCCAGGGGTCGTGGAGCGCGGCCAGCGCACCCACCTGCCGGTCGGCGGCGAAGGCGTACTGGGCCAGGTCGTTGGTGCCGAGGGACAGGAAGTCGACCGTCGCGGCCAGGTCGGAGGCCCGCAGCGCCGCCGACGGTATCTCGACCATCACTCCCGCCGAGGGCAACCCCGCCGCACCGCAGGCGGCGGCGAACCAGGCGGCCTCCTCGACACCGGCCACCATCGGCGCCATCACCTCGACTCTCGACGGGGCTCCGGAAGCCGCTCGGGCCAGTGCGGTGAGCTGGGTGTCCATGATCTCCGGGTGCGTCCGGAAGAGCCGGAGCCCCCGCTCCCCCAGCGCGGGATTCGGCTCATCGCCCCCCGGCGGCAGGAACGCGAGGGGTTTGTCCGCGCCCGCGTCGAGCGTCCGCACGACCACCCGGCCGCCGGGGAAGGCGTTCAGCACCTCCCGGTAGGCGGCCTCCTGCTCCTCCATGGAGGGGGCCGAGGCCCGGTCGAGGAAGAGGAACTCGGTCCGGTAGAGCCCGACGCCCTCCGCGCCGTGCTCCAGCGCGGCGGCCACGTCGCGCGGCCCGCCGATGTTGGCCAGCAGCGGCACCCGGTGCCCGTCAGAGGTGGCTCCCGGCCCGGTGGCGGCGGCCAGCGCGGCCCCCCACGCCGCGGCGGCGGCCAGTGCCCCGGCCACCTCGCCGTCGGTGGGCCCGGCGCGGACGACGCCGCCGGTCCCGTCGACCAGCACCCGGGTGCCCGCCGCGATCGAGGTCGCCCCGGGACAGGCCACGACCGCCGGCACGCCGATCGCGCGGGCCAGGATCGCGGTGTGGCTGGTCGGCCCGCCCTCCTCGGTGACGAAGGCCGCGACCACGTCCCGGGAGAGCAGCGCGGTGTCGGCGGGCGCCAGGTCGTGGGCGACGAGGACGTACGGCTCGGCGGCGCGGGCGGGCACACCCGGAAGGGGCCGCCCTTCGAGGACCGCGACGGCCCGGTCCCTGACGTCGTCCAGGTCCGCGACGCGCGCGCCGAGATACCCCCCGGCCCCGGCGAGCGCCTCACGGTAACGGCCGAACGCCTCGTAGACCGCGCGGGCGGCGGCGGCACCCCCGTCGATCGACTGCGCCACCTCGGCGGCCAGGCCCGGATCACGCGCCATCATGGCCTGGGCGCCCAGGATGCCCTCGGCCTCCCCGCCCGCCCGCACGCCCCGCTCCTCCAGGTCGGCCGCGACCCGCTCCAGCGCCGCCCCGGCCCTGGCCCGCTCCGCCGCGGCGTCCCCGTCGTGCCGGGCGTCCGGGGACGGGACGACGACCTCGTACGACAGGACGTACGCCGGGCCGACGCCCACCCCCGGGCTGACCCCCACCCCCGTGAGCGCGGTCATGGTGCCGATGCGATACCGGCGAGTTGGTCGACCAGGTCGTCGGCTCCCTCACCCTCCGCCCTGATCACCACGGTGTCGCCCTGGCGGACGTCGAGTGAGAGCACCGCGAGGATGCTCTTGGCGTTCACCGGCTTGCCGCTCCCCTTGGCGACGGTGACGTCCAGGGACGCCTTGGCGGCGGTCTGCACGAAGGTGGCCGCGGGGCGGGCGTGCAGGCCGACCTCGGACGCAACGGTGACTTGGCGCTCGGCCACGGAATCCTCCTGGAAGAGTCGGCCGGACGGCTGGACCGCCCGGTTCATTGTCGGGTCGACAGGGGCCAGTCGACCCCCGTCAGGTCCGCGACCACGAGATCGGCCCCGGTGAGCTCGGCGTCCGTGTGGGTCGTCGCGATTCCCACGCAGGACATGCCCGCCGCCTTGGCCGCCGCGATCCCGGCGATTGAATCTTCAAACGCCACACAGTGTGCCGGATCGACGGACAGCCGCGCGGCGGCGAGCAGGAAACCCTCGGGATGCGGTTTGCCCACGGTCACGTCCTGGGCGGTCACCAGCGTGTCCACCAGGTCGCGCACCCCGACCTCGGTCAGCCGTTCCTCCGCCCAGTCCCGTCCGGCGGAGGTGACGACCGCGACCGGCGACCCGTGGGCCGCGACCCGGCGGACCAGCTCCGCGGCCCCCGGGACGGGCACGATGTCGGGGAGGTCGGGATGGTCGTTGAAGGAGAAGACCTGGGTGATCAGGTCCTCGATCTCCCTGCCGGGGAACAGGTGCGCCTTCTCCGCCAGGACGTCGCGTCCGCGCCGCCCCATGAACGCCCGCAGCTCGGCCTCGTCGTGGACGATCCCGTGGGCTTCGAGCAGCATCGCCCACATCGCGAGGCTCCGCCGCTCGGTGTTGATCAGTGTGCCGTCGAGATCGAAGAGCGCCGCCGCGTCCATGCCCGAACCAGCCTCCGTGCCGTTGTCGTGATCATGATTCTGTCCTGAGTCCTCACCGATTCCACACGGTTGACTCCTGGATCAGGTCATCTCCACTCGAAAAGCTCGCTTCCCGCGTCCACCGACCCTTCGGCGAGGCCGGTGACGGCACCCGCCGGGGCGTCCAGGGCGACGACCGGGCAGACCGGGGAACGCCCGCCCGCCTCGACCAGCGCCGGGTCCCAGGCCACGACGGGCTGGCCCGCGCTCACCCGGTCGCCCTCGGCGGCCAGCAGTTCGAACCCCTCGCCCCGCAGCTGGACGGTGTCGATGCCCAGATGGACGAGGACTCCGCGGCCGTCGTCGTCCACGACGACGAACGCGTGCGGGTGCAGCTTGACGATGGTGCCCGTGATGGGGGAGAGCGCCCGGCCCGGCGCCCGGTCGGGTTCGATCGCCATGCCCGGCCCCACCAGGCCCTCGGCGAAGACCGGGTCGGGCACCGATTCCAACCCCACGGCCGCCCCCGCGACCGGTGCCAGAACTGTGGTCATCGCACCCCCCTCGGCAGGTCCCCGCCGCAGAGGGCGGGGACGCCCCCCCGGCCCCATCAGCCGATGATCTCCTCGATGTCGTCGGCGAGTGTGTCGGCCTCGGGCCCCACCACCACCTGGACGATGTTCCCCGCCGCCATCACGCCGTGCGCGCCCGCGGCCTTGAGCGCCTCCTGGTCGACCTTGGAGGCGTCGCGCACCTCGGTGCGGAGCCGGGTGATGCACGGTTCGATCTCGATGATGTTGTCCGCGCCACCGAGTCCGGCGATGATCGCGTCAGCGTCGGCCGCCATCTGGCCCTCCCACTTGTGACCAGCCCTTTCTCCAGGGCTATGACTAGGCTAAGGGACGTGGTGCGATCAGTCGGTCTGGGTCACCTTGTTCAGGCCGCGGGGGGCGTCGGGGTCGATGCCCAGCCGGCGCGCGAGGGCCTCGGTGAGGAGCTGCCCCGGGACGATCAGGCCCAGCGGCGCGACCCACTCGGGCAGGTCGGGACCGTTCAGGGCGGCGGTGGCGGCCGCGGACAGCGCGGTTCCGCCGCCGACGGTGAAGGCGGCGGCGCCCGCGCCGGTGACCCGCTCGGCGAGCGCGACGGTTCCGGCCAGTGTCGGGCCCTCGCCCGCCGCGACCAGGATGGCCGGGGTGTCCTCGTCCACCACGGCGATCGGGCCGTGCAGCAGGTCGGCGTAGGACAGGCCCATCGCGTGCAGGTAGCACGCCTCCTTGAGCTTGAGCGCCAGTTCCAGGGCGGTGGAGAAGGCCAGGCCGCGACCGGAGACCACGGCACCGGGCTTGTCGGCCAGGCCCTCGACGACCGCCTCCAGGTCGCCCGGGTCGTCGATCAGCTTCTCCACGGCGTCCGGCGCCCGGCGCAGGCCGTCGACGTCGACGTCCGCCCCCAGGCCGAGGGCGAGCACGGCCAGCGCGGCGAGCTGGGTGGTGTAGGTCTTGGTGGCGGGGACGGCCTTCTCCTCCCCGGCGACGGTGCACAGGGCGAGGTCGGCGGCCTGAGCCAGGGGGCTCCGCTCTCCGCCGTTGGTGATGGCCACGGTCTTCGCGCCGCAGTCCTTGGCCCAGGTGAGGGTTTCGACGATCTCCTCGGTCCGTCCCGACTGGGAGAGGCCGACGGCGAGGACCCCGTCGAGGTCGAGCCTGCGCCGGTAGGTGGTGGCGACCGAAGGCGCGGCGAGCGTGGAGAGTCGTCCCGCGTGCGTCTCGACGAGGTAACGGCCGTAGACTGCGGCGTTGTCAGAGGTTCCGCGGGCGATGAACAACAGCTGCCGGGTCTGCCCCGCCAGCCGCTCGATCTCGCCGACCCGGGGGAGGAGGGCGTCCAGTGTGGCTCGCAGCGCCGCGGGCTGCTCGACGATCTCGCTGCGCATCTTGGTGGTCATCTCGCGCTCATCCTTCGGTTCGAACGGACTCCGGTGAGGATGGACGAGATCGGGCCGTTATCGATCCGTCGCCGGTCCGCACATTGACACCCTTTTCCGGCCTGTGGTCTAGTCCGGACTAGACCAGTACGAACCATAACCCATGACACAGCTCAGATCGAGGGGAGGAGATCCCATGGCCCAGATCGACCCGGACAGCCCGGTGCCGAAGTACTTCCAACTGCGGGAGATCCTGCTCGACCTCATCGAAAGCAACGAGCTGACGATCGGTACGGCGATCCCGTCCGAGCGTGAGCTCTGCCAGCGGTTCGGCCTGTCCCGGATGACCGTGCGGCAGGCGGTCGACCACCTCGTCTCCGAGGGCAGGTTGCAGCGGGTGGCGGGCAAGGGCACCTTCGTCGCCCGGCCGAAGATCGAGATGGCCCTCCGGCTCACCTCCTTCAGCGACGAGATGCGCGCCAGGGGCATGGAACCCGGCTCACGCGACCTGGACCGCCGGGTGGTCCGGGCCAGTGCCCACCTGGCCAGGGAGCTCGGTATCCGGCCCGGTGACGAGGTGCACTTCATCGAGCGGCTGCGGACCGCCGCCGGAGAGCCGATGTGCATCGAGCGGGCCCACATCCCCGTCTCCCTCGCACCCGACCTCGACACCCACGACCTGACGGGCCGCTCCCTGTACGCCCTCCTGGAGACCCGCTACGGCCTGGTGCTGGACGCGGGCGAGCTCACCATCGACGGCGGCGTCGCCGACCCCGGCGACGCCGACCTGCTGAAGCTGCCGCGCGGCGGGGCCGTGCTGCTGTTGCAACGCCGCTCCTTCGCGGGCGGCGTCTGCGCCGAGCTCGGAGTCTCCACCTACCGGGCCGACCGCTACCAGCTCCGCACGATCCTGGAGATCCCGACCCGCCGGTCCTGACCCCGGGGCGCCCGCCCCGCCGCACCTGCCGGCACGGGTCCGTCCCCCACCCGGGCCGAGGCCGTCTCCGCGTACCCGGCCTCCTCCCTCTTCCCAGCCTCTGGAGGAAAGTCCGATGAGTTCTTCCTCGGCGGACGCGGGCTCTCCCGCCGCCTCACCGCACATACCGGCCGGGACGGGCGTCCCACGGCGACAGGCCGGTCACCGTTGTGTATTCGGCGCACCGGGTGGTACATACCGTTCATCCCCCGCAGAGCACGGCATCCCGGGGGGTCGAGGATGAGCACGGCAGCGGCGGAGCGCGGTCCGAGCGTCTGGTCGTCCGCCTTCGCGGTCCTGCAACGCGTCGGACGCTCCCTCATGATGCCGATCGCGGTGCTGCCCGCGGCCGGCCTGCTGCTCCGGTTCGGCCAGGAGGACCTGCTCGGCCGCACCGACAACGCCTTCCTCGACCAGGTGGCGGGGATCTTCGCCGCCGCGGGCGGGGCCCTGTTCGACAACCTGCCGCTGCTGTTCGCGATCGGCGTGGCCATCGGGTTCGCCCGCAAGGCCGACGGTTCCACCGCGCTCGCCGCGCTCGTCGGCTACCTGGTCTTCGACCGGGTCAGCCGGACGGTCTTCTTCACCGCCGCGCCGGAGTCGGAGGTCTACAAGAAGGTCACCCAGAACGTGGTGGGCCCGGACGGGCAGGCCGTGCCCACGCTCAACCTGGGGGTGCAGAACCCCACCGGCGTCCTGGGCGGCATCGTCATCGGCATCACCGCAGCCCTGCTCTGGCAGCGGTACTACCGGTTCAAGCCGCCCTCCTGGCTGGCCTTCTTCGGCGGGCGAAGGTTCGTCCCGATCGTCACCGCCGTCGTCGCGTTGCTCCTCGGCGTACTGTTCGGGCTGCTGTGGCGGCCGGTCGGCGACTGGCTGGCCGGGGTGGGCGACTGGCTCTCCGTCCACGGCACCCTGGGGGCGGGCGTGTACGGCGTCGCCAACCGGCTCCTCATCCCCATCGGCCTGCACCACTTCCTGAACACGATCGTCTGGTTCACCCTGCCCGAGTGCCAGGCCGGGGTCGACGGCGCGACCAGGAACGCGGCGGGCGACCTGAACTGCTATTTCGCCGGCCAGGAAGGGGCCGGGATCTTCATGACCGGCTTCTTCCCGGTGATGATGTTCGGCCTGCTCGGCGCCGCGATCGCGATCTGGCGGGCCGCGCCGCCGCACCGCCGCCCGGCCGTCGGCGGCATCATGCTCTCGGCGGGACTGACCGCCTTCGTCACCGGGATCACCGAGCCGATCGAGTTCGCGTTCGTCTTCGTGGCCCCGGCGCTGTTCGTGGTGCACGCGCTCCTCACCGGGCTGTCCATGGCCCTGATGGCCGAGTTCGGGGCCCGCCTCGGCTTCACCTTCTCCGCCGGCGCGATCGACATGCTCCTCAACGCCGGCAAGGCCAACACCAGGGGGCTCGGGCTGATCATCGGCTACGGCGTGCTCTACTTCGTGATCTACTACCTGCTGTTCACGTTCATGATCAGGAAGTTCGGCCTCGCCACCCCCGGCCGTGAGCCCGAGGACGCCGAAACCCCCATCGGCACGTCCGGCACGGGCACCGCGTCCGGCACGGGCACCCTGCCCGACACGCCCGGAACGTCCGGCACCGGATCCGGCGCGGGCACCACATCCGCGGAACCTCCCCCGGGACGGACCGGTACACCGCAGGACGGGCCGGAGACCGGTCCGGCCACCTCCTGAGTCGCGTTTCGGCTGGGCCGCCGGTTTTCACCGTTCCGGCCGGAACCCGCCGTCCACGGTGGCGAACCACTCCAAGTGGAGGTCATCTTCCTCTCCAAGCGGGCGAACCAACCGGGATTTCCACAGAAGTTGGCGGAGTACGTATCCGGACGACGGACCGGAAACTCCTTAACCATCACTCATGCCAACCAGCAGTTCAGCACCATCGGAGTCGCCCATGTCGCCCGTTCGACGGCCGGTATCGCTCCCCCGGGTCGCCCCCTCCCCTGCCGCGGAACCTCCCTACGACGACGATCGCGCGGCTGGTCACACCCCGGCCGCCCCGCCGTACGTCCAGGGGACGCTCGCCCTCGCCATAGACCCCGGCCCCGCCCCCGGCCCCGGGCCCGCCGGCGGCTCCCCGGCGGCGGTCCGGCACGCCCGGCATCCGCTGATCTGGGGCCCGCCGGGTTCACCCCCCGACGAGCGGCGGTTGCGGGCCCTGGTCCAGGCCGTCGCCGAGACCCTCTCCGGCAGGCGGCCCCCGGCGAGCGTCGCCTGCCATCTGACCGGCCGGGCCCAGGCCGAACTGGTCAGAAGCGGAAAGGTCATCGACAGCACCCGGCCGCCGCGGGCCGGCCGGGTGCACGTCTCCCAGCCCGGAGACGGGGTGATCGAGATGTGCGCCGTGGTCGACTGCGGCGACCGCTCGCGCGTGCTCGCGCTGAGACTGGAACGCAGGGGCGTGCGCTGGCTGTGCACCGACGTCGAGACGGCGCCCTGAGCACACGCGCCAGCTGTCGCTTGGGGACCACAGGGCGGGCACCACGGGAACCACAGGGCCGGGGGCCGCGGAGGCCACAGGGCCGGGGGACCGTGAACGCCGGGGGTGCGGAGGCCACAAGGCCGGGGGACCACAGGGCCGGAGGCCGTGCGCCTGTGGACCACAGGGCCACAGGGCCGTGGGGACCGCGGATGCCGAGGACCATGGAGGCCGCAGCCGCCGACGAGGACCGCGGGAGGCCGGAAATGCCGCAGGGCCCGCACCGGAGTGCGGGCCCTGCGGGTGTGGTCACACCTCGGTGTGCTTGGGATCGCCGTGGCAGCGCTTGTACTTCTTGCCCGAACCGCAGGGGCACGGGGCATTGCGCTCGACGTTGCCGTAGGCGTCGCGCTCGGCCCGGCTGCTGACCCTGGTGTGCTCGACCTCGCCACCCTCACCGGGCGCGGTGTACTCCAGCTCGGCGGGACGCTCCGGGCCGCGCAGGCCGCGGGCGATGATCGAACGGGTCTCCGCGATCGCCGCGTCCTCGCCGGTCTCCGTCTCCTCGACGATCGGGTTGGTCTGCACCTCGACCTCGAGGTTGAACAGGTAGCCGACCGACTCCTCCTTGATGCCCTCCAGCATCTGGGAGAACATGTCGAAGCCCTCACGCTGGTACTCGATCAGCGGGTCGCGCTGGGCCATCGCCCGCAGGCCGATGCCCTCCTGCAGGTAGTCCATCTCGTAGAGGTGCTCACGCCACTTGCGGTCGAGGACCGACAGGATGACCCGCCGCTCCAGCTCGCGCATGGCCTCCGCGCCGAGCTCCTCCTCGCGACGGTCGTAGGCGGCGCCCGCGTCGGCCTTGATCTGCTCACCGAGCTGCTCGGCGGTGAGCTCCTCGACGGTGCCCTTGCCGACGACGTCCTCGACGGTGATGCTGATCGGGTAGAGCTGGCCGAGGGCCTTCCACAGCTTGTCGAGGTCCCACTCTTCGGCGAAGCCCTCCGCGGTGGCTCCCGCGACGTAGTCGTCGATCACGTCGTTGACGAAGCCGCGGATCTGCTCGTGGAGGTCGGCGCCCTCCAGCACCCGGCGGCGCTCGGCGTAGATCACCTTGCGCTGCCGGTTCATGACCTCGTCGTACTTCAGGACGTTCTTGCGGATCTCGAAGTTCTGCTGCTCGACCTGGTGCTGTGCGGAGGCGATGGCCTTGGAGACGATGCCCGACTCGATCGGGACGTCGTCCGGGATGTTCAGCCTGGTCATGATCATCTCGACCCTGGCCGAGTTGAACAGGCGCATCAGGTCGTCCTCGAGCGAGAGGTAGAACCTGGACTCGCCCGGGTCGCCCTGACGGCCGGAACGGCCGCGCAGCTGGTTGTCGATGCGCCGCGACTCGTGGCGCTCGGTGCCCAGGACGTAGAGGCCGCCCAGCTCGGTGACCTCGTCGTGCTCGGCCTTGACCGCTTCCTTGGCCTTCTCCAGCGCCTCGGGCCAGGCCTTCTCGTACTCCTCCGGGGTCTCGACCGGGTCGAGGCCGCGGTTGCGCAGCTCCAGGTCGGCGCGGAAGTCGGGGTTGCCGCCGAGCATGATGTCGGTGCCTCGACCGGCCATGTTGGTGGCGACGGTGACCGCGTGCTTGCGGCCCGCCTCGGCCACGATCGCCGCCTCACGCGCGTGGTTCTTGGCGTTGAGGACCTCGTGCTTGACGCCCTTGCGCTTGAGCTCCTTGGACAGGCGCTCGGACTTCTCCACGCTCGTGGTGCCGACCAGGACCGGCTGGCCCTTCTCGTAGCGCTCCTTGATGTCCTCCACGCACGCCAGGAACTTGGCGTCCTCGGTCTTGTAGACCACGTCGGCCTGGTCCTTACGGACCATCGGCCGGTTCGTCGGGATCGGGACGACGCCGAGCTTGTAGGTCTGGTGGAACTCGTTGGCCTCGGTGGCGGCGGTACCGGTCATGCCGGAGAGCGTCTCGTAGAGGCGGAAGTAGTTCTGCAGCGTGATCGTGGCGAGAGTCTGGTTCTCGTCCTTGATCTTGACGCCTTCCTTCGCCTCGATGGCCTGGTGCATGCCCTCGTTGTAGCGGCGGCCGTGCAGGACGCGACCGGTGAACTCGTCGACGATCAGGACCTCGCCGTCGACGACGATGTAGTCCTTGTCCTTCTTGTAGAGCTCCTTGGCCTTCAACGCGTTGTTGAGGAAGCCCACCAGGTGGGTGTGCTCGGGCTTGTAGAGGTTGTCGATGCCGAGCCAGTCTTCGACCTTCTGCACGCCGGCCTCGAAGATGCCCACGGTGCGCTTCTTCTCGTCGACGGCGTAGTCGCCGGTGTTCTCCTCGCCGTCCTTGCCCTCCACGCCCCGGCGGAGCCTGGGAACGATCTTGGCGAACTCCGCGTACCACTTGCCGGACTGCTCGCCGGGGCCGGAGATGATCAGCGGCGTCCTGGCCTCGTCGATGAGGATGGAGTCGACCTCGTCGACGATGGCGAAGTTGTGGCCGCGCTGGACGCACTCCTCCAGCGACCACGCCATGTTGTCGCGCAGGTAGTCGAAACCGAACTCGTTGTTCGTGCCGTAGGTGATGTCGGCGTTGTACTGCCTGCGGCGCTCGTCGGCCGGCATGTTGGCCAGGATGACGCCGACCTCCAGGCCGAGGAAGCGGTGGATGCGGCCCATCTCGTCGGCGTCGCGCTTGGCCAGGTAGTCGTTGACCGTGACGACGTGGACGCCCTTGCCCGAGATGGCGTTGAGGTAGGCCGGGAGCGTACAGGTCAGGGTCTTGCCCTCACCGGTGCGCATCTCCGAGATGTTGCCCATGTGCAGGTTGGCCCCGCCCATGAGCTGCACGTCGAAGTGGCGCTTGCCCAGCACCCGCCGGGAGGCCTCACGAACGGTGGCGAACGCCTCGGGCAGCAGGTCGTCGAGAGACTCTCCGTCGGCGTGACGCTGTTTGTACTCCGCGGTCAGCGCGCGGAGTTCGGCGTCGGTCAGACTCGTGAAGTCGTCTTCGATGGAGTTGACCTGGTCGGCGATCCGCTTGAGCTTACGCAGAAGCTTGCCTTCGCCTGCGCGAAGAATCTTGTCGAGAAAGGCTGGCACTTTAGCTAAAGCTCCTCGCAGGTCTTCCGAGGCCGGACCGCCCGGCTGAGGACGAGACATGGTTCTCCGCTGCCATCGTAGGCGGTTCCACCGCCTGACACAGCCACCCTCGATGACGCTCCGGTCGCGAATGGAGTTCCTTGCCCCCTTTTTTGAGAGAGTACGACCAGATTCAAGGGGTATGTCGCCCGCGGCACGCCCGCGCGGAAATCACCGCGCGGGCGCGTCGCCGTGTTCGGAAGGAGTGGCCGCAATGGTGGACGACACGCGGCAGGCGAACGTCAACCACGGAGGCAGGGCGTCGTCTTGGCTGGCCGTGACCGTCCTCCTGCTGGGTTTCGGCATCGCGGGGGTGGCCCTGTGCATGGGCCCCAACTGGTTCGTGTTCTGGATGGGGGCCGGCGCCTGCGCCATGGGCGGAATCCTCGTGCTGGTCTTCGGGGTCTTCCAGGACGTTGTCCTCGACGCTCCCCGCACGATGCACGCCGGGACGAGCCGGAACACGCCCGGCTGAGGAGGCCGGGTCCGGCGGGCAGGCGGGACCGGATCGGCACCGGATCCGGCCGGTCGGCGAACCGGGAGGGGGAATCACGCCCTCCGGTGGACGCGGCCCGGCACGGGACCGGACCCGCCGGATCCGACCGACACCGACCGGGACCGAGCGGACCAGGACCGGGACCGGGACCGACCGGACCGGGACCGACCCGACCAGGACCGCCCCGACCAGGATCGACCGACACCGCCGTAGCCCTTTCGTCGGTTCGAGCCGTTAATCTCGGCCTCATGTTGACGTGTTGCTTCCCCCGGGGGCGGGCATGACGCTCGCCCTCTCCTCCGACGAGGCCCGCCGCATCATCCTCCGCGCCCAGGGTTTCCTCGGCGCGGAGGCCCGCCGCGGCGGCGCCCCCGCGATGCTGCGCAGGCTGGGAGCGGTCCAGCTCGACACGATCTCGGTGCTGGCCCGCTCGCACGAGCTGGTCGCCTACTCCCGCCTCGGCGCCGTCGGCAGGCAGAAGATCGAGCGGGCCTACTGGGACGACCCGGCCCGGGCGTTCGAGTACTGGTGCCATGCGGCCTGTGTCCTGCCGATCGAGGACTGGCCGCTGTACACGTTCCGGCGCCGCTACTACCGCGACCGGAAGTTCCGCTGGCACGACGTGCCCGACAGCGTGGACAAGATCCTTCAACTGGTCCGCGACGAGGGGCCCGTGACCACCGCCGACATCGGCGGCGCCAAGAACGGCGGCCCCTGGTGGGACTGGTCGGACTCCAAGATCGCAATCGAGTGGCTGCTCGACACCGGCGAGGTCGTCTGCACCCGCCGGGTGGGCTGGCGCCGCGTCTACGACCTGGCCGAGCGCGCGCTCCCGGCGCACCTGCTCGCCGAGGAGCCGTCCGACACCGAGTGCGTCACCCGCCTGACGCGGATCGCGGGGCGGGCCCTGGGCGTCGCCACCCGCGCCGACCTCGTCGACTTCCTGCGGCTGAGGTCCGCCCAGGCCCTCCTGCTCGACCGGTGCCTGCTCGACGGCTCCGCCGGGCTGGTGCCCGTGCGCGTCTCCGGATGGCCTGAGCGCTCGGCCGCCGCCTGGGCCGACCCGGAGGCGCTGGAGACCCCGCCCCGGGGCCGCCACCGCACGACCCTGCTCTCCCCGTTCGACTCCCTCGTCTGGGACCGTGCCCGCACCCTGCGCGTCTTCGGCTTCAACCACCGCCTGGAGGCGTACGTGCCCAAGGACAGACGCGTCCACGGCTACTTCACGATGCCGCTGCTGGCGGGGGGCCGGCTGATCGGCCGGGTCGACCCGGCGCGCGAGGGCGGAACCCTCGTCGCCCGTCAGGTCGGGCTCGAACCGGGCGTCTCCGCGGGCAGGGGCGCCGGGCCGCTGGCCGAGGCGCTGTGGGAGGCCGCCGGCTGGGTCGGCTGCGACGCCGTGCGCGTCGAGCGGGTCGATCCGCTGCTGGTGGGCCCGCTGCACGACGCCCTGGGACGCTGAGCGGATGGCGCGGCGACCGCGGGGCGGTCACCGCGCCGGACGGACGGGTGTCAGGTGATCTCCAGCATCCGTTCGCGCACCGCGTAGACCACCGCTTCCATCCGGGAGTGCAGCTGGAGCTTGTCCAGGATGTTGCGGACGTGGTTCTTCACGGTGTTCTCCGAGATGAACAGCTGCTTGGCGATCTCCCGGTTGTTCATCCCCTTCGCGACCAGGCGAAGCACCTCCATCTCCCGCTCGGTCAGGCGCGGGACGGGCAGCTGCGGCGGCCGCTCGGCCTCCTTGCGGCTCATGCTGGCGAACTCGCTGATGAGCTTGGCGGCCATCGCCGGGTTGATCAGCGACTGTCCCTCGTGCACACCGCGCACGGCCTGCGGCACCTCGTCGAGCTGGACGTTCTTCAGCAGGTAACCGGTGGCTCCCGCCTTGATCGCCTCGAAGAGGTCCTCCTCCTCGTCACTCACCGTCAGCATGATGATCCGTGTGCTCGGCACCGAGGCCTTGATCTCGCGAGTGGCCTCGATGCCGCTCCTGCGTGGCATCCGGACGTCCATGAGCACGACGTCCGGGGTGAGACGGTCGGCGAGCTCGACCGCTTCCTGACCGTCGCTCGCCTCGCCGACCACCTCGATGTCCGTCTCCGCGTCCAGCGCCATTTCCAGGCTGCGCCGGATCAGCGCGTGATCGTCAACGATCAGCACGCGGATCGGGTCGCCGCGCCCGGCGGAGCCGGTTGCGTCGTCGGGTTCCGTCACGCCTCCTCCTCGGGGGGCCAGAGCCGTTGGACCGCCATGATTACACGGGTTTCACGGTCCTCGGGTTGGGCGGAGAGGATCTTCGAACGTCTCGGTCAGGGTTCGACGAGGCGCAGAACGCCGTAGTTGTAACCTCGGCGCAGATATACGACACTCGGCTGGCCGCTCTCCTTGTCACGGAACAGGTAGAAGTCGTGCCCGACCAGCTCCATCTCCAGGAGGGCCTGGTCGATCGTCATCGGTTCGGCGTTGTGGAACTTCTCTCTGACGATGAGCGGGCCGTCCCCGTCCATCTCGATGGGGACGATCGAGGTGTCCTCCGGAGAGGTGGCTTCGGTCTCGGTCTCGGGCCGGGCCGCCGTCTCGGTGAGGAGCTGGGCCGGAGCGCTCTCCAGCGACTCCGCGAGCGCCGTGGCGGTCAGCTCGGCGACCGAAGGGGGGCAGTGGTTGCCGTGGTGGATCTTCCGCCGGTCGGCGAGACGGCGGAGTCTTCCCTCGAGTTTTCCGAGTGCTATGTCAAGGGCGGCGAAGCGATCGTCTGCCGAGGCCTCCGCGCGGATCGCGGGGCCGCGCGTGTGGATGGTGAGTTCCACCCGCTCGCGCTGGTCGACGATGCGGGGATTACGCTCTTTCGACACCTCCACGTCAACGCGAATGAGCTTGTGGTCAAGACGCTCGATCCTGGCCAGCTTGGTGTTCACATGATCGCGGAATCGGTCACTCACTCCGGTGTGCCGCCCCTTGACGATGATTTCCATGCACAGCCCCCCTTCGAACCTCGACGGTGGTACGCGACACCCGCTCGGCCGACCTGGTCTTCGTCCCCACATCCGCCTGCTGAGGGTTTCGCAGCTCTTTGCCACTACATGCCCTTCTCTTCTGGCGAGGAACATCTGGCTCCTCGGGAAGGCAGGTCTTACCTCTAAGCCGCACCGTGATCGGTCGACGAAAAGTCGCCTTACGTGGGCCGTTTCGCCTGCGGCTGGCATCGGCTAGCCAGGCCGGCCCCCCTTCGGGGGTCGGTCCGGCGCAACCACGGACCCGAGCGGGTGCCATGGCTCAGACGCTATCCGCATCCCGGCCGAATGTCAGCCTGCGGGACCGGCGGGAGATCACTTTGTGTGATCGTCGGCGCGGCGGCGGCCGCGCCGGAGGCAGGTGGGCGGCCGGGAGCCTCGGCGCGCGGCGGTCCGGCGCGTCCCCGAGCAGCGGCCGAACCCCGGAAGGGGCGGTGGGACGGGCGACGAGAGGGAGGCGGCGACGGCCCCGCGATCACCCTCCGTCACGAACGTGACTTCGGTCTCTCCGGCGTGTCGCGGCTATCGTCGCGGCACGGTCGGGCGTTACACCGGCCTCGCGCAACGCCCTGGCCGCCTCGGCCAGCGTCGCCCCCGTGGTGACGATGTCGTCGACCAGCACAACCGCCTCCAGACCGCCCCAGGATCGCGGCACGGGCGCGTTCCGGCCGGCCGGAACCGTGAAGGCGGAGGAGACGTTCGCGGCCCGCTGGAGCGAGCTCAGCCCCGCCTGGTCGGCCACCTGGCGCCGTTGGGCGAGCAGCCTGGCCACGGCCGCGGGCCACCCCGCCTGCGCGAGGTAACCGGCCGCCAGCTCCGCGAGCCGGGTCACCGGGTCGTGCCCACGGCGCCGCAGCGCCGGGCGGGCGCTGGGCACCGGCACGAGCACGACCGGCCGCTCGCCGACCGCGCCGGCCACCGCCAGGGCGAGCGCCCCGGCCAGGGGACGGGCCACGGCCGTGCGGCCCCGTTCCTTGTACGCGATGATCGCCCGGCGCACGGCGGGGGTGTATTCCCCCGCCGACCAGCACTCGGGCAGGCCGGGCGGCGCCGGGTCGGGGGTGCGGCACGCGGGCCGCCCGTGGATCTCGGCGGCGCAGCGGGGGCAGACGAGAGAGCCCGGCGTGTCGCAGCCGGCGCAGCGGGGCGGCAGGATCAGGTCGAGCATGGCGGTCGTCACGGGTTCACGGTGTCACACCCCACCGACAAAAAACCGCAGCACAACGGCCGGGCACCCCTCCACCGGCCCGGGAGGAAGGCCCGGCGCGGCGGACCTCGGCACCCCCGCGTCAGCCCAGGGGGAAGACCGGTGCGGACGGGCCGTCGGGACCGTTGTCCGCGAAGTCAGTCGAACCGGTCTCGTCCTTGACGAGCGGATCCCACTTGGCGGTGTTCCAGAACAGGACCTGCCGGTTCTCGTTGTCGTCCTTCGCCCCGGCCAGCAGGGTGCCGTCCAGGGCGGTGATGCTCTCGATCCGGGAGTCGGAGGCGAGCGACTTGGGTGCCGCGGTGACCGACGCCTCCAGCAGCTCGGACTTGCCGGTCAGCACGTAGAGGGTCTTGCCGTCCTTCCAGGCGATGTCCTCGATCTTCTGGCTGCCCTCCGCGGGCACCACGGTCTGGAGGTTGTCGATGCGGGTGTCGGCCCCCTGGCCGATGACGGTGCCGATGTGGACCTGCTCGCCCAGCCCGTCCCTGACGACCACCGCGACGTGCACGCCGTCCCGCGCGACCTTGAGCGACTCGATGTAGGCCGACTCCAGGTCGGGGGCGAAGACCCGGTAGCGGCGCTCGTCGCCGCTGTCGTGCCGGGTCACGATCGAGGTGCGGTCGTCGGGCCGGTCGACGGTCCAGAGCGTGTCATAGCGGTCCCACGACGGCGGGGCCAGGTCGGTGCCCGTCGCCCACACCCGCCACTCGCCGCCCTCGGCGAGCGGCGCCACGGAGATGCTCTTCCTGTCCGGCGCGAGCAGCGCCACCTGCTTGATCGGCTGAGCGCTGATCGCCAGGCTCTTGAACCCGTTGCCCTTCTGCCCCGCCCTGCCGGGCACCGGCCGGCCGACGTTCTCCTTGCCCAGCAGGTGCAGGGCACCGCCGGCCATGTAGAACGGGGCGACGTCGCTCGGGTTCATCCACGGGTCGAACCGCGACTGCTCCTGCGCGTCGATCTGCAGCGCGGAGTCGGAGGAGTAGTACGGCTCACCGTTGACCTTGACCTCGAAACCCCAGCCGCCCTGGGTCAGCGCGGTCAGCGTGGCGGCGAGCTGGGCGGCCATCGAGTCGATGCGGTCGGTGTCGACGCGCCGGGTGAGGTCGACGACGACGCGGTTGTTCTCGGTGGTGACGTCGATCAGCTCCGTGCCGGGGTCGAAGGCCGTGTTCACCGCGTCCTTGAGCGCGCTGCTCGGCCCCCGCAGCAGCCGCTCGACCGTGCTCTTGGCGAAGTTGGCACCGGGGTCGATCGGCACCCGCACCTGGTCGACCACCAGGCCCTGCCACCGGGAGTCGAGGAAGTACAGGTCCACGGGCAGGTAGCCGCGGTCGACGTCGGCCTCCGACAGCAGCAGCCCGTCGGGCCCGTCGTCGATCCGCCACCCGCCGGGCTCCCGGACGAGGCTGAAGGGCTTGTCGAGCGCGCCGCCGCTGGGACGGTACCGGCCGTCCTCGTCGATGGTGGCCGTGACGACCCCCTTGAGCGTGACCCTGGCCTGCTTGTCCTCGGCGGTCACGGGCGGGGGCTTCTCGTAGTCGCCCTGCCGGTAGACCGTGACGCCGCTGTGCGGGTTCCACTTCGCGGCGAACGCCCCGGTGAGGTAACGGCGGGCGACCGCGTGGTCCGGGTCGTCGGGGCTGGCCATCGCGGCCCGGAACCCGGTGACGACCTCCTCGGGCGACCAGTCGGGGTTCGGCGGCATGGCGATGACCCGCGCGTACGGGTCGCCGAGCGGGTTGCCCTTGCGCACGTCGCCGACGGCGATGGCCTTGCCCCCGGTGGGGATGACGGAGCAGGCGGATCCGCCGCAGGCCAGGACGACGGCCATCGCCGCCAGGCTCGCGGCGCGGGCGGGCCTAGTCCGCATCGCGGCCCCCGTCGGCCACCGCGGGCGACAGCACCGGGGTCATGTGCCCGCGCCACGACCGGCGCATCTCCACCTCCGGCGGGACCAGCGGCAGCGGCGAACCGCGCAGGACGGTCCCGGCCACCCTGGGCAGCGAGAGCCGGAACTGCGACCCCTCGCCGGGGGCGCCCCACGCCTGCAACCAGCCGCCGTGCAGCATGGCGTCCTCCCTGGAGATGGCCAGCCCGAGACCGGTGCCGCCGATCGTCCGCGCGCGGGACGGGTCGGCCCGCCAGAAGCGGTCGAACACCAGGTTCTCCTCGCCGGGCTTCAGCCCCACCCCGTGGTCGCGCACGGCCACCGCGACGGCGTCCCGGTCGGCGCCGACCGAGACGACCACGTCGCGGCCCTCGCCGTGCTCGATGGCGTTGAACAGCAGGTTGCGCAGGATGCGCTCGACCCTGCGGCTGTCCATCTCCGCCATACAGGGCTCACCGGGAAGGCGCAGGTCGAACCTGGTGGAGTGACGCTCGGCCAGCGCCTCGGAGTCGGCGACGGCGCGGAGCACCACGTCCCTGACGTCCACGGAGTCGATGTCCAGATCGGCGGCGCCCGCGTCGTAGCGGCTGATCTCCAGCAGGTCGGCGAGCATCGCCTCGAACCGGTTGAGCTGGTTCTGCATCAGCTCGGCCGACCTGGCCGCCATCGGGTCGAAGTCGTCCCGGGCGTCGTAGAGCAGGTCGGCGGCCATCCGCACGGTGGTCAGCGGGGTGCGCAGCTCGTGTGAGACGTCGGAGACGAACTGCCGCTGGACCTGGGAGAGCTCCTCCAACTGGTGGATCTTCAACGCCAGGTTGGCGGCCATCTCGTTGAAGGAGGTCGCCAGCCGGGCCAGGTCGTCCTCCCCGCGCACCTTGAGCCGCTCGTCCAGCCGCCCGGCGGCCAGCCGCTCGGCGGCCTGGCGCGCCAGGCGCACCGGCGTGACGACCTGGCGGGTGACCAGCGAGGCGATGGCGGCCAGCAGCAGCACCAGGCCGGCACCGACAAGCGTGATCATCTGCTGGACCGAGGCGAGGATCCGCTCCTCCTTGTCCAGCGGGACGAGGTGGTAGATCTCGTAGGAGGTGTCGAGCCCGGTCCCCCAGGTGTCCAGCCGGGTGCCGATGATCAGGCCGGGAACCGGCTCCGGCTGCCCCTTGTAGTACAGCGGGGTGTACCAGACGCTGTCCTCGCCGGCTTCCTTCCTGAACAGTTCCTCGCGCTGCCTGGGCGGGATGCTGACCGGGTCGATGTTCGTGGTGCCGTAGAACTCGCCGGGCCGGTTCTCGTTGCGGATGATCACCGAGTAGCGGCTGGCGGAACCGGCGCGCCGGGCGAGCGCGCCGGTGGCCTGGCTGAGCGGGCTGCCCCCGCCCGCCTGGAGCGGCTGACCCGACTCCGCGGGCTGCTTGGCGGGCTCGGCGGCCGGCTGGTTGAGGTAGCCGAGCACCGCGTTCCGGTCGGCCTGGGCCTCGCTTCTCGCCGCTCCCTCCCTGGCCTCCAGGGTCGCTCTGGCGATCTCCTGCATGAGGAAGACGCCGAGCACGGCGACCACCACGATGGAGATGACCATGGTGCTGGTGACCACGCGGAGCTGGAGCGAGCGCCAGAAGACCCGGCGCACCCGTCCGGCCGCGCGCCGGACACGACGCCGGACACCCCGCGCCAGCTGGCGCGGGGTGCGGCGACGCTTCTTCGGAGCGGAAGGCATGTCGGGGTCCGGGGGGATCCGTGGATCAGGCCGGGCCGGCCTTGTAGCCGACACCGCGGACCGTCACGACGATCTCGGGGTGCTCCGGGTCCTTCTCGATCTTCGCGCGGAGCCGCTGCACGTGCACGTTGACCAGGCGGGTGTCGGCCGCGTGGCGGTAGCCCCAGACCTGTTCGAGCAGGACCTCCCGGGTGAAGACCTGGCGCGGCTTGCGCGCGAGGGCGACCAGCAGGTCGAACTCCAGCGGCGTGAGGTTGATGGTCTCCTCGCCCCGCTTGACCGAGTGCCCGGCGACGTCGATGGTGATGTCCCCGATCTGCAGGATCTCCGGCGTGGGCTCGTCGGTGCGGCGCAGCCTGGCGCGGACCCGGGCGACGAGTTCCTTGGGCTTGAAGGGCTTGACGATGTAGTCGTCCGCCCCCGACTCCAGGCCGAGCACCACGTCGATGGTGTCGCTCTTGGCGGTGAGCATCACGATCGGCACCCCGGACTCGGCGCGGATACGGCGGCAGACGTCGATGCCGTCGGCGCCGGGGAGCATCAGGTCGAGCAGCACCAGATCCGGCCGGGTGTCGCGGAACGCGTCGAGCGCCTTGTCACCGTCGGAGACGAAGGAAGGTTCGAAGCCCTCCCCGCGCAGCACGATGCCGAGCATCTCGGCGAGAGCGGCGTCGTCGTCGACGACCAGCACGCGTCCTTTCATGGCCCCTCATTCGGTTTACGCAGTTCGGGAGTTATTGGGATAAACCGCTCGATCGTCGAAGATTACCCTTGTCCGCCTACCAGATGACACCGGCCGACGACCGCGCGTCCAAGCGACGAATTTTAGGCACAGGAACGTGAAGCGTGTCGTGGTGCCCCCGCACGGTCCTCGCCCGTCCCGGCGACTGCGGACACCGGGCGGAGATGACCACGACCCCAGTCTGCGGTAAACCGCGCCGTCTCGGCCATCCCTCCGGCATCTCCGTCGATCTCCGAGCCGGAATCCTCCCGCGCGTCCCGCCCGAAGGGAACGGGACTGTGATCACCCGATCACCACGGACGGCGTGGTCGCATGCCAGGATTGGGATATGTCAGACGGTCACGGTTCCGCTCCCGACACGCCTCCGGGCTGGGCGTCAAACCAGCCTCCCCCCTACGGTGGCACCCCGGGATCCCCCTGGACCGCCCCCGGCTCGACACCCGGCGGCCCTTCCACGCCCCACGGACAGCCGCCGCCCCACCAGCAGGGATACCAGCAGCCCCACCAGCAGGGCCCGTACGGCGCGGCGCCGCACGCCTACCAGGCACTGCGGCCGGGGATCATCCCGCTGCGTCCGCTGGGCCTGGGCGACATCCTCGACGGCGCGGTCAAGCTGATCCGCTCCAACCCCAGGAGCACGCTCGGCCTGTCGGCGATCGTCGCCGTGCTGAGCACGATCCCCAGCCTGATCTGGCAACTGCTCGCTCCGGGCGCCTCCTTCTCCGTCTCGCTGGACGACCCGTACGCGGCGGAGAGCCTGTCCCGGACGGGCCTCTTCGCCCAGTACGGCGGCACGCTGGTGTCGTCCGCGGTGCAGTTCGTCGCGGTGACCCTGCTCAGCGGCATGTTGACGTGCGTACTCGGCCGGGCGGTCCTCGGCGGCAGGGTGACGATCGCCGAGGCGTGGCGGCTGGCCCGCCCCCGCGTGCCCACCCTGCTCGGTCTGGTGCTCGTCATCACCGCGATCCTGCTGGTCCCGGCCGTGCCGATCTTCGTGTTGATCATCGCGCTCACCGCCGACGCCGGAGTCGGGGCGGCAGTGGCCGTGACCCTGCTGGCGATGCTCGGCTTCCTCGTCTACGCGTTCTTCATCACCACCAGGCTGGCTCTCGCGGCGCCCGTGGCGGTGCTGGAGCGGCGCGGCGTCGTCGACTCGCTGCGCAGGTCCTGGAACCTGGTCGACGGCGGTTTCTGGCGGACGCTCGGCATCCTGATCCTCACCCAGATCATCATGATCCTGGTCTCCTTCGTGCTCCTCATCCCCTTCACGGTGGTCGCCGGTGTGCTGACCGCCGCGGGCGGCCTGTCCACCGCTTCGCTGATCGCCGCGGCGACGCTGATCGCCGTGGGCGGCGTCGTCGGCTCGATGATCACCTATCCGTTCCAGGCGGGGGTCAACGGCCTGCTCTACGCCGACCGGCGGATGCGCGTCGAGGCGTTCGACCTGGTGCTGCAGACCGCGGCGATCGAACAGCAGCGGCAGGGCTGGGTCCACGCCTCCGCCGACGACCTGTGGGACCCGTCCGTCACCCCGGTCCAGCCCGGCTACGGACAGCCCGGCTACGGGCAACCGGGCTACGGGCAGCCCGGGCCCGGCTACGGACAGCCCGGCTACGGACAGCCGGGTTACGGTCCGCCGGGGCCCGGACAGCCGGGGCATCCCGACCGGTGAGTTCCGTGGTCCCGCCCCTGGCCCCTCCGGTCGACGTCGGCCGTGAGGAGGCGCAGCGTCAGGCCGCGCAGGAGCTGCTCAAGGCCGAGTACGCCGACGAGTCGCTCCTCGACCGGATCCTGCGCGGCGTCGACCAGTTCCTCGGCGACCTGCTGGACCTGGAGTCGGTGGACGTCGGCGGCGGTGTCGCGGTACGGATCGCGCTCGCCGTGATCGTCGTCGCCCTCCTGGCCGCGCTGGTCGTGATCGCGCGCAGGACCGTCCGGAGCGGGGCCGCGCGGCGGGAGGGCGTCTTCACCGGCCGTCGCCGCAGCGCCGCGGAACACCGGGAGGCCGCCGAGCGGCTGGCGGCGGAGGGCCGCTGGTCCGACGCCGTCCGTGAACGGCTCCGGGCGATCGCGGCCGACCTGGAGGAGCGTGTGATCGTCAACGCGGTCCCCGGCCGCACCGCCGACGAACTGGCCGCCGAGGCGGGGCGTGCGCTGCCCGGGTTCGCCGCCGGCCTGACCGCGGCGGCGCGGGTGTTCGACGACGTCACCTACGGCGAGGTCCCGGGCACGGCGGAGGACTACGGGCTGCTTCGCGACCTCGACCTGCGGCTGCGCGACGCCCGCCCGGTGCTCGTCCCCGCCGCGGCGGAGACCCCGCCAGGGACGACCCCGTGGGCGACCGCAGGACGGGCGTCCGCGCAGGAGACGACCGCAGGGGGGACGACCGGCCCGGAGACGACCGCAGGGGGGACGACCGGGCCGGGGACGACCGCAGGGGGGACGACCGGGCCGGGGACGACCGCGCGGGAGACGTCCGTGAGAGAGGCCGCCCCGTGAGCCTGGCCGCTCCTCCGGAGTCGGGGTCCGCCTCCACCTCGCCGACCGCCCGAGGTCTCTGGCTCCGCGGCCGGGGCGCCCTCGCGATCGCGTTCCTCGTGGTCGTCGCGGCCCTCACCGGCGTGCTGCTGAGCGGTTCCGGCGGGGGCGGCCGGCCACTGGACCCCGCCGACACCTCGCTGTCGGGTGGCAAGGCCCTGGCCGAGCTGTTGCGGGCCCGGGGGGTCCGGGTCGTCCGGGTCACCTCGGCGGCCGAGGCCGCGGCCGCCGGCACCGGGACGCTCCTGGTCGGCGACACGTCCTTCCTCACCGTGGAGGACGCCGAGCGGCTCGCCGCGCTCCCCGCCGACCTGCTCCTGGTCGGAGTGCGGACTCACCTGGACGTGCTCGCCCCCGGCGTGTCGCCCGGCGAGCGCGCGCGGACGCGCTCCCGCGAACCCCGGTGCGTCCTGCCGGCCGCGGCCGGGGCGGGCAGCGCCTACCTGGGCGGGACGACCTTCACCCTCCCGGCGCGGGGCACCGGCTGCTACCCGTCGGACGGGGCACCCACCCTGGTCTCCTACCCGGACCGGGGACGGACGATCACCGTCACGGGCGACGGCGGGTTCATGACCAACCTGCGGCTCGCCGAGGACGGCAACGCCGCACTCGCGGTGAACCTGGCCGGCGCCCGGCCCGTGCTGGTCTGGCTGACCGCCCCCGACTCGCCCCGGGCCACTGACGGGCAGGACTTCTACGGCCTGATCCCGGACGGGGTCAAGTGGGCGGTGCTGCAGGTGGGGCTCGCCGTGCTGCTGCTGGCCCTCTGGCGGGGACGCCGGCTCGGCCCGGTCGTGGTCGAGCGGCTCCCGGTCGTGGTCAGAGCCGCCGAGACGGTCGAGGGCCGTGCCAGGCTCTATCGGGCGAGACGGGCCCGCGACCGGGCCGCCGCGGCGCTCCGCGCCGGCTTCGCCGACCGGGTCACCCCCCGGCTCGGACTGCCTCCGGGGGCCGGACCGGAGGCGACGGTGAGCGCCGTCGCCGACCGGACCGGCCAGCCGGTGACGAGTGTGGGCGCCGCCCTCTACGGGCCGCCGCCCGCCGACGAGGCCGGGCTGGTCGCCCTGGCCGCATATATGGACATGTTGGAAAGGCAGGTCAGACAGTCGTGAGCGAGCGTAGCGCGCGAGCCGGAACCCCCGGCCGCACCGCGGACCCGAAGACCGGCAGGGGGTCGGCGTGACCACACCACCGGGGAGCGGCCCCACAGTGCGTTCGCCCGAGGCGAACCCCGCGTACCCCGCCGGCCCCGCCGGTCCCGCGAATCCCGCCGGCTCGGCGGACGCCGCCCGTGACGCGCTGGGTGCGCTGCGCGCCGAGGTCTCCAAGGCGGTCGTCGGCCAGGACGCCGTGGTCACCGGCCTGGTGATCGCACTGCTCTGCCGGGGGCACGTGCTGCTCGAAGGCGTGCCGGGCGTCGCCAAGACCCTGCTCGTCAGGACCCTCGCGGCGGCGCTGTCGCTCGATTCCAAACGGGTGCAGTTCACGCCCGACCTGATGCCGGGCGACATCACCGGCTCGCTGGTCTACGACGCGAAGACCTCGGAGTTCGAGTTCCGCGAGGGTCCCGTCTTCACCAACCTGCTGCTCGCCGACGAGATCAACCGCACCCCGCCCAAGACGCAGGCCGCGCTGCTGGAGGCGATGGAGGAACGCCAGGTCAGCGTGGAGGGGGCGGCACACGGGCTGCCCGACCCGTTCATCGTCGCCGCCACCCAGAACCCGGTCGAGTACGAGGGCACCTACCAGCTCCCCGAGGCGCAGCTCGACCGGTTCCTGCTGAAGCTGACCGTGCCGCTGCCGCCCCGCGAGCAGGAGATCGCGGTGCTGGAGCGGCACGCGCTGGGCTTCGACCCGCGCGACCTCTCACACATCAAGGCCGTGGCGACCGCCGCCGACCTGGCCGCGGGACGCGACGCGGTCAGCCGGGTGCACGCCGGTCCCGAGGTGCTCGCCTACATCGTGGACATCGCCAGGGCCACCCGCCAGTCGCCCTCGCTCCAGCTCGGCGTCTCGCCGCGCGGCTCCACCGCGCTGCTGGCCGGGGCCCGCGCGTGGGCGTGGTTGTCCGGCCGCGGCTATGTGACGCCCGACGACGTCAAGGCGCTGGCCAGGCCCGCGCTGCGGCACCGGATCCAGCTGCGTCCCGAGGCGGAGCTGGAAGGCGCGACCGCCGACGGCCTGATCGACGCCATTCTCGTCTCCGTCCCCGTCCCCCGCTGATCCATGGCGCTGACGGGACGGGCCGCGCTGCTGGCACTGCTGGGCACCCTGGTCGTGCTGTTCGCTCCCCGGCCGGGGGCGGCCGTGGCCGGGGTGGCGCTGCTGATCGCGGCGCTGGCCGTGGTGGACCTGCTGCTGGCCGGAAGTGTGCGTCCGCTGCGGTTCACCCGCGCGGGCGACCGCCTGGTACGGCTCGGCGAGTCCGCCACGGTCGAGCTGATCGTGGAGAACCCCGGCCTCCGCAGGGTACGCGGCCTGGTCAGGGACGCCTGGCCGCCGTCGGCGGGGGCCGTGCCCCGGCACCTGCCGCTGGACGTGCCGCCCGGGGAGCGCCGGCGTCTCGTCACCACCCTGACTCCCACGCGCAGGGGTGACCGCCAGGCGGTCACGGTGACGGTGCGGGCCCTGGGCCCGCTGGGCATCGCGGCCCGCCAGGGCTCGCACCGGGTGCCCTGGTCGGTCCGGGTGCTGCCGCCCTTCCTCAGCCGCAGACACCTGCCCGCGAAACTGTCCAGGCTCAGGGAGCTGGAGGGCAGGCATCCGTCGATGGTCCGGGGACAGGGCACCGAGTTCGACTCCCTGCGCGAGTACGTGGTCGGCGACGACGTCCGTTCGATCGACTGGCGGGCCACCGCGCGCCGCGACGACGTCGTGGTCCGCACCTGGCGTCCCGAGCGTGACCGGCGGGTGCTGATCGTGCTGGACACCGGCCGCACCTCGGCCGGCCGGGTGGGCGGCGTCCCGGGTTCACCGGCCGGACAGGGCCCGCGAACCGGTTCCTCCGGCGGGCTCGGGCCGTCCGGGTCCGGGGCGTCCACTCCGCCCGGCCCGTCCGTTCCGGCGGGTTCGTCCGTTCCGGCGGGTTCGTCTGCCCCGGCCGGCCCGCCGGCGACGGTGCCGATGATGCCCGGCTGGCCCCGCCTCGACTGGTCGATGGACGCGGCGCTGCTGCTGGCGGCACTGGCCTCCCGCGCCGGCGACCGGGTCGACTTCATGGCCCACGACCGCGCGGTGCGCGCGTGGGTGTCCGGCGCCGGTCGTACCGAGCTGCTGTCGTCGCTGGTCAACGCCATGGCCCCGATCGAGGCCGAGCTGGTCGAGGCCGACTCGGCCGGGATGGTCGCCGCCGTCATGGCACGGGCCAAGCGGCGCTGCCTGGTCGTCGTGCTGACCGACCTCAACGCGGCGGCACTGGAGGAGGGGCTGCTGCCGGTGCTGCCCCGGCTCTCGTCGCGGCACCTGGTGCTGCTGGCCGCGGTGTCCGACCCGCAGGTCGCCGCGATGGCTGCCGGTCGCGGCACCTCCGAGCTGGTCTATGGCGCGGCGGCCGCCGAACGCCTGATCGCGGACCGGCGCAGGATCACCGCCCGGCTGCGCCGTCAGGGGGTGGAGGTGGTGGACGCCGCCCCCGAACAGCTCGCCCCCGCCCTGGCCGACGCCTACCTGGCGCTGAAGGCGGCCGGCCGGCTCTGACCCGGGACCGGGCCCGGTGGCCCGGTGACCCGAGCACGCGTGGCGACAGGCCCACCCGGAGGCCGGTTCGGGCACACGGAGGCCCGACCGGTGCCCCCGGAGAGCGGTTCGGGCACACGGAGGCCCGACCGGGGACGGGGCGGTTCCCTACCCCGCACTGGGTGCGAGGTCAGGGGCCCGTTCCAGGTCTCCGGTCTCGTGGGCGGCCTCGGCCCGGCGGCCGAAGTAGACCACGTATGTGAGGAACGCGGCCTCCGCCACCACGCCGATGCCGATGCGGGCCCAGGTGGGCAACCCGGACGGGGTGACCAGGCCCTCGATGAGCCCGGAGACGAACAGCACCACGAGCAGCCCGAGGGCCACGCTCATCACCGCCCGCCCCTGCTCCGCCAGGGCCTCCGTCCTCCTGCGCGGGCCCGGGTCGACGGCCGTCCAGCCCAGGCGCATGCCGACCGCCGCGGCCAGGAACACCGCGGTCAGCTCCAGCAGGCCGTGCGGGGTGATGAGGCCGAAGAAGATGTCGAGCTTGCCGCGCGAGGCCATCAACCCGGCGGAGGACGCCACGTTGAGCGCGTTCTCCCACAGGATGAACGGAATCGGCAGACCGAGCAGGATCGCCATGACGATGACCTGCATCGACACCCAGGCGTTGTTGACCCAGACCTGGCCGGCGAAGGAGGCCGCCGGGTTCTCCGAGTAGTAGTCGGCGAAGTCGTGTTCGACGAGCTGGGTGATCTCCTCCGGGGTGGCGATCGCCGCCTGGACGCCGGGGTTCTCCGCGATCCAGACGGCGACGACCGTGGAGACCAGGACGAACGCGACCGTGGTGGCGAGCCACCACCGGCGGGCCCGGTAGGCGACCACCGGGAAGGAGACGGCGAAGAAGCGGACCAGTTCCCGCCAGGCCGGGGTGTGCGCTCCGGTCACCGCGGACCGAGCACGGGCGACGAGCGCCGACAGGCGGCCCACCAGGATCGGGTCGGCCGAGGCCGAGCGCACGAGGGACAGGTGTGTGGCCACCCGCTGGTAGAGGTCGACCAGTTCGTCGACCTCCGCGCCGTCCAGCGACCCACGCCGCCGGGTCAGCTCCTCCAGGCGGTCCCAGGCGGCACGGTGCGCGGTGACGAAGGCGTCGATGTCCACTCCGGCAGCCTATCCAGACGAAGGTAGGGTGCTGGTGTGTCCGATGTCGTAACCGGCGAGGCCGTGGTCGTCGAGGTCCGCGTCGCCCAGCTCCCGAGCAGGGCGGCGGCGCTGCTGATCGACATCGCGGTCCAGTTCACGACCCTGCTCGGCGCCTACTTCCTGGTCGGTGCCCTGGCCTTCGTCAGCGACCCGGCGCTGACCCGGCTGGTCTACATCGCGCTCACCGTGCTCGTGCTCGTCGGTTACCCGGTGGCCTTCGAGACGCTCAGCCGGGGCCGGAGCCTCGGCAAGCTGGCCCTCGGGCTCCGGGTGGTCAGCGACGACGGCGGTCCCGAACGGTTCCGGCAGGCCCTGTTCCGCGCGCTGGCCGGGTCTCTGGAGATCTGGGCGCTCAGCGGCGCCCCGGCCCTCATCAGTTCGCTGGTCTCGGAGCGGAGCAAGCGGGTCGGTGACATCTTCGCAGGCACCCTCGTGATCTCCGAGCGCGCTCCCCGGGGGTACGGCCCCCCGCTGGACATGCCGCCGCAACTGGCCGCGTGGGCGGCGACGCTGGAGCTGTCGCGGCTGCCCGAGCAGGTCGCGGCCACCGCGAGGCAGTACCTCACCAGGTGGCACGACCTCAGCCCGGCGGTCCGGCACCAGATGGGTGTGCGGATCGCCACCGAGATGTCGGCGTTCGTGTCGCCGCCCCCGCCGCCGGACGTTCCGCCGTTCGCCTACCTGACCGCCGTGCTGGCCGAGCGCCGCCGCCGCGACCGGGAACGCCTGGCCCGGCGGACCGGCTCCGGGCACCACACCCCGCAGACCGGCCCCGGACACCCCGCCGGGCAGTGGCCGGACGACCCCGCCGGGCGATGGCCGGGCGGCTCCGCCGGGCAGCCGGTCCCGGCACGGATCCCGTTGCCGCCGCCCGCGGCACCGCCGACGTCGTCTCCCCCGCCCCCGCCGCCCGGAGCCGGGCTCACGGGGCGGGCACCCGACCCCACCCCCGGCGGCTTCGTCCCTCCCGCCTGACGCCGTGCCCATGTCAGGGCACCCGCCGTCGGCCTTCTCCGGTGACCTCACCGAGGAGGTCACCGGAGAGGGCGGTGGTCGCGGATGATCAGTGGTGGCCCCGCTCGGGATAGGAGCCCTGGGTCTGCACGTTCAGCCGGTCCGTCCGGACGTGCCTGGCCGGGTCGGTGCGCCTGTCATTGATCTTGAGGACGTCGAGTCCGCGCCAGTAGTCGGTGGCGTAGACGTAGCCGTTGTAGTAGTACGCCGACCAGATGCCGCCCCTTCCGCCGTCGGGCTCCGGCCCGCGCTCGAAGTAGCCGATCTCCTGCGGGTTGGCCGAGTCGGTGAAGTCGACGACCGAGACCCCGCCCTGGTACCAGGCCTGGACCATGATGTCCTTGCCCCTGACCGGGATCAGCGAGCCGTTGTGCGCGACGCAGTTCTCCGTGTCGGCCTGGTGACGGGCGATCTTGAAGTAGCTCCGGAACTCCAGCTTGCCGCGGACGATGTCGTAGTAGGCGTTGGCGCCGCGGGTCGGGCCGGTGGCCTCGTTGCAGGTGGCTCCGCTGCCGCCGCCGAGCTCGTCGGTGAAGACGACCTTGGTGCCCCTGTTGTTGAAGGTCGCCGAGTGCCAGAACGCGAAGTTGGGGTCGGTGACGCGCGCGGTCACCTTCGGTGCGACCGGGTTGGAGATGTCGAACAGGACGCCGTCCCCCATGCAGGCGCCGGCCGCGATGTTCTTCTCCGGGTAGACCGTGATGTCGTGGCAGCCGCTGGTCGGCAGCAGCAGGCCGGGCTGGGTCTCGTTCCCCCCGTCAGGGAAGATCACCGGTGTGGCGACGACCGCCGCGTCGGCCGGCGTGCGCAGCGGCACCTTGATGATCGAGATCTTGTCGTGCGGCGGCCGGCAGTCGGGGAAGGACGCGTTCGGGTTGTAGGAGGAGACGTACAGGTAGACGTTCCGACGGTCCCTGCCCTTGCCCGGCAGGAGCGTCAGGGTGTGCGAGCCGCAGTTCGTCTCGACCGACTTGATGTATCTGGGGTTCTTCTTGTCGCTGATGTCGAAGATCCGGACGCCCTCCCACGACTCCTTGACGTCGGCGCTCTGCGAGGTGCTGTTGCAGGAGTCGTCGCTGCGCGAGTTGTCGACGGCGCTGAACAGCAGGTCGCCGTAGACGGAGACGTCCATCTGCGAGCCGGGGCAGATGACGCCGCTGACCAGCTTGGCCCGGTCCGGCCTCCTGATGTCGTAGATCGAGAAGCCGCCGTAGTTGCCGACGTAGGCGTAACCGTCCTGGAAGGCGATGTCCGTGTTGACGGTCGGTTCGAGACCGGGGAGCTTGGGGAGCGTGCCCTGGTGCGAGACGTTGGGGCTGGTGACGATCTCACCGGGTGGCGGGATGTCGGCGGCCTGCGCGGGCGCCGTCGCCATGAGGGTGACGGCGGCGGTGGCCGCCACGACTAACGCCCGGACGGTCCTGCGGGGAGTGAACACTCAGGTGCCTCCTTGGGGACATGAGCCAGAATAAATGACCAGATTGTCCACCCCCGACGGCCAAATAACCACAGGTCGACTTGTGCGATAAAAGTTGCCTTCTGACTTATTTACACAACCAGAAGAAAAGTCTAAAGTTTATGCCTTTCCCCCGAGACGCCCCCGCGACGCTCCCGGAACGCTCCCGGAACGGGAGCCGTGGCCCCGTCCCGGGAGCGTCCCGGCACCGTCGGCGCGGGTCAGTGACCCCGCTCGCGGTAGGACCCCTGGGTCTGCGCATTGAGGATGTCGAACCTGACCCCGCGCGCCGGGTTCGTACGCGGGTCGTCGATCCGCAGGACGTCCAGGCCGAGGTTGAAGTCACTGCCGTAGACGTAGCCGTTGTAGTAGTACGCCGACCAGATGCCGCCGCTGAGCGCCGGAGCCGTGTTGTCGGGGCCGCGCTCGAAGTAGCCGATCTCCTGCGGCTTGGCCGAGTCGGTGAAGTCGACGACCGAGACCCCGCCCTGGTACCAGGCCTGGACCATGATGTCCTTGCCCTTGACCGGGATCAGCGAGCCGTTGTGCGCGACGCAGTTCTCCGTGTCGGCCTGGTGACGGGCGATCTTGAAGTAGCTCCGGAACTCCAGCTTGCCGCGGACGATGTCGTAGTAGGCGTTGGCGCCGCGGGTCGGGCCGGTCGCCTCGTTGCAGGTGGCTCCGCTGCCGCCGCCGAGCTCGTCGGTGAAGACGACCTTGGTGCCCCTGTTGTTGAAGGTCGCCGAGTGCCAGAACGCGAAGTTCTCATCGTCGCGGACGGTCGTGGTGACCTTGGGCTCGACCGGGTTGGAGATGTCCATCAGGACGCCCTCGCCCATGCAGGCGCCGGCCGCGATGTTCTTCTCCGGGTAGGCCGTGATGTCGTGGCAGCCGGTCGTCGCCGAGGTGCGGTAGGGGTACGGCAGGTTCTCGCCGGGGTTGCCGCCGTCGGGGAACAGGACCGGCGTGGCGACGACCGCCGCCTCCGCCGGCGCGCGCAGCGGCACCTTGATGATCGAGATCTTGTCGTGCGGCGGCTGGCAGTCGGGGAAGGATCCGCTCGGGCCGTAGGAGGAGACGTAGACGTAGACGTTGCGACGGTCCCTGCCCTTGCCCGGGACCAGGGTCAGGGTGTGCGAGCCGCAGTTCGTCTCGACGGCCTTGACGTATCTGGGGTTCTTCTTGTCGCTGATGTCGAAGATCCGGACGCCCTCCCACGATTCCTTGGTCGCGGCGCTCTGCCCGGTGCTGTTGCAGGAGTCGTCGCTGCGCGAGGAGTCGACGGCGCCGAAGAGCAGATTCCCGTAGACCGCGACGTCCATCTGGCCGCCGGGACAGATCACCGAGCTGACCAGCGAGGTCTTCCTGGGCTTCCTGATGTCGTAGATGGAGAAACCGTTGTAGTTGCCGACGTAGGCGTAGTCGCCCTGGAACGCCATGTCGGTGTGGATGCCCGTCAGCTCCGCGGGCCTGGGCACGTTGAGGACGTGTTCGACGTTTCCGCTCTTGGAGATCTCACCCGGTGCGGGGATGTCGGCGGCCTGGGCGGGGGACATGGCCAGCACCATCGCGACGGCGGCCCCGGCCACGAGTAGGAAACGGCCGGTCAGGCCTTTTCCGAGGGGGGTGGACACTCGTGTACCTCCTTGCCACGTGCGCCGGCGAACGACGCACAAGTGACTGAATCGTTCATCCTTTCCGACTATGCGGGCAACCCGGCACTGTGTCAGTAAGTATTTCCGCCATGGGGGCTTTACCTGTTGTTCCAGCGGGGTTACGTTCTTTCGGCACAGAAGGCCGATATGGCTTTCCGGGGATGTCACGAGGAGGCCGGGTGCGCGTCGCGCTCATCGCCATGATCGCCGCCGTCCTGTCCCTCGGCGCGTGCACCTCGGCACCCGCCCCGGCCCCGTCCCCGGCGGCGTCGGCACCGGTGATCGTCCCCGGCAGACCGGGGGAGGCGGCGAGAACCGTCAGCCCCGGTGAGGCCGCCACGCTCGTGCCCACGCCCACCGCCAACGCCTCCGACGTCGAGTACGTGCAGGACATGATCGTTCACCACCGGCAGGCCCTCGACATGGCGGCCCTGGCCCCGACCCGGGCGGAGAACACCAGGCTGAAGAGCCTGGCCTCCCGGATCAAGGACTCCCAGGCTCCGGAGATCCAGTTCATGACCACCTGGCTCCAGCAGCAGGGCCAGCGGGTCCCCGATCACCACGCCCGGCACGAGGGCATGCCCGGCATGGCCACCCCCGAACAGATCGAGGCCCTCAAGGCCGCCTCGGGCAAGGAGTTCGACCGGCTCTTCCTGCGGCTGATGACCGCCCACCACGAGGGTGCGCTGAAGATGTCGGAGCAGGTCCTGATCGGCGGCTCCCACCTGCGGATCGAGGAGCTGGCGGGCGACGTCACGGCCACCCAGAGCGCGGAGATCCGCAGGATGCTGGAGATGCAGGCGGAGCTTTAGCACGCGCGGGCGGAGCCCCGGCCGCGGTGCCGCCGGGGCCGGCTACGAGCCGAGACGCCAGGAATGGAGGTAGTCCTCCTGCTCGGCGGTGAGCTCGTCCACCCGGATCCCGGCCGCGGCCAGCTTGAGCCGTGCGACCTCCACGTCCACCTCCTGCGGCACGTCGTACACCCCGGGCACCAGGACCGCCCGCTCGCGGGCCAGCCACGCGACGGCGAGCGCCTGGGCGGAGAACGACATGTCCATCACGGCGGCCGGGTGCCCCTCGGCGGCGGTCAGGTTGACCAGGCGGCCCTCGGCCAGCAGCAGGATCCGGCGGCCGTCGGCCAGGACGTACTCGTCGGTGTTCGGCCGCACCCCCCGGTGCACGGTCTCGGCCAGCTCGTCGAGGGCACGCACGTCGATCTCGACGTCGAAGTGGCCCGCGTTGGCCAGGATCGCCCCGTCCTTCATCAGGACCAGGTGCTCCTCCCGGATCACATCCCGGTTGCCGGTGACCGTGACGAACACATCACCGACGCGGGCCGCCGCCACCATCGGCCGCACGTCGTAGCCCTGGAGCAGCGCGTCCAGCGCCTTGACCGGATCGATCTCGGTCACCACCACCCGGGCACCCAGGCCCCTGGCCCGCTCGGCCACACCCCGGCCGCAGTAGCCGAACCCCGCCACCACCACCGTCTTGCCGGCCAGCAGGGTGTTGGTGGCCCGCATGATGCCGTCGAGGGTCGACTGGCCGGTGCCGTACCGGTTGTCGAACATCCGCTTGGTACGGGTGTCGTTGACCGCGACCACGGGAAACCGCAGAGCCTGCTCCGCGGCCATCTGCCGGAGCCGGATGATGCCGGTCGTGGTCTCCTCGCACCCGCCGGAGACCCCGTCCAGCAGTTCGGTGCGCTCGGTGTGCAGGATGTTGACCAGGTCACAGCCGTCGTCGAGGACGATGTCCGGTGCGACGTCGAGCGCCTGGTGGATGTGGCGGTAGTAGACGTCCCTGGTCACCCCGGCCCGCGCGTGCACGGCGATCCCGTAGTCGCGCAGCGCCTCGGCGACGTCGTCCTGGGTGGAGAGGGGGTTCGACGCGGCCAGGGCGATCTCGGCGCCTCCGGCCTTCAGCGCACCCATGAGGACGGCGGTCTCGGCGGTGACGTGCAGGCAGGCGGCGACGCGCAGCCCGTCGAGGGGCCGCTCGGCGGCGAACCGCTCGGCGATCGCGGTGAGCACGGGCATCGCCCGCGCCGCCCAGCCGATCCGCCGTTCGCCCGCGGCCACCAGGACGCTGTCGGCACCGTCCACGTCGTTCTCCCCAGATCGCCCGAAGGCCCCCGCAGCGCGTGCGGGGGCCCGGTGGAACTCGTCGGCCGGAATCAGTACCGGTAGTGGTCCGGCTTGTAGGGGCCCTCGACGTCCACGCCGATGTACTCGGCCTGGGCCTTGGTGAGCTTGGTGAGCTTCACGCCCAGGGCGTCGAGGTGCAGACGGGCCACCTTCTCGTCCAGGTGCTTGGGCAGCACGTAGACGCCGATCGGGTAGTCGTCGGTCTTGGTGAAGAGCTCGATCTGAGCGATCACCTGGTTGGTGAAGGAGTTGGACATGACGAACGACGGGTGGCCGGTGGCGCAGCCCAGGTTCATCAGGCGGCCCTCGGCGAGCACGATGATCTGCTTGCCGTCGGGGAACTTCCAGGTGTGGACCTGCGGCTTGACCTCGGTCCTCTCGATGCCCGGGATCCTCGCCAGCCCGGCCATGTCGATCTCGTTGTCGAAGTGACCGATGTTGGACACGATGGCGTTGTGCTTCATCTGGGCCATGTGGTCGGCCGTGATGATGTTGAAGTTGCCGGTCGTGGTGACGAAGATGTCGGCGATGCCGACGACGTCCTCCAGCGTGGTGACCTGGAAGCCGTCCATGGCCGCCTGGAGCGCGCAGATCGGGTCGATCTCGGTGACGATGACGCGGGCACCCTGCCCGCGGAGGGCGTCGGCGCAGCCCTTGCCGACGTCGCCGTAACCGCACACCACGGCGACCTTGCCGCCGATGAGCACGTCGGTGGCGCGGTTGAGACCGTCGATCACCGAGTGGCGGCAGCCGTACTTGTTGTCGAACTTCGACTTGGTCACCGAGTCGTTGACGTTGATCGCCGGGAACAGGAGCGTGCCGGCCTTGAACATCTCGTAGAGGCGGTGGACACCGGTGGTGGTCTCCTCGGTGACGCCCTTGATGCGCGAGGCGACCTTCGTCCAGCGGCCCTCGTCGGAGACGGTGCGGCGGAGCAGGTCAAGGATGATCTTCCACTCCTCCGGGTCGTCCTCGGAGGCGCTGGGGACGGCACCGGCCTTCTCGTACTCGGCACCCTTGTGGACGAGCAGGGTGGCGTCACCGCCATCGTCGAGGATCATGTTGGGGCCGTCGTCGCCGGGCCAGGTGAGGGCCTGCTCGGTGCACCACCAGTACTCCTCCAGGGTCTCGCCCTTCCAGGCGAAGACCGGGACGCCCTGCGGGTCGTCCACGGTGCCGTTCGGGCCCACCACCACGGCGGCGGCGGCGTGGTCCTGGGTGGAGAAGATGTTGCAGCTCACCCAGCGGACCTCGGCGCCGAGCGCGACCAGGGTCTCGATGAGCACGGCGGTCTGGATGGTCATGTGCAGCGAGCCCATGATCTTCGCGCCGGCCAGCGGCTGGGACTCGGCGTACTCCTTGCGGACGGCCATCAGCCCCGGCATCTCGTGCTCGGCGAGCTGGATCTCCCTACGCCCGAAGGCCGCAAGGGAAAGGTCGGCGACCTTGAAGTCCATGTGTGGTTTACCCCTCTGGTTGATGGCCGGCGCTCGCCTCGCACCCTCGCCGATCGCGCTGGACTCGCGATCACGCTTCGTTCTCGGGCCGGACTGCCGCTCCACCGGAAAAGTCGACGTTGTGAGTTTAGGCGGCCGAAGCGATTCCATGCACCTTCTGGAGGGGTAATCTGACACAAGAATGTAAGAATCACAGAAGGAGCCCCGCGATGCGGATCACCGAGGCGGCCAGGCGACTGGGCATGTCCCCCCGGATGCTCCGCTACCGGGAAGCCCTCGGCCTGCTCCCGCCCGTCAGGAACCAGGGCGCCCACCGGCGCTTCGGCCCCGAGGAGCTCGCGGCCGTGGCGCAGGGCACGGAGCTGGAGAAGCGGTTCGACATCTCCCCCGCCGAACTCGCCTTCGGGTTGCGCGTGCTGAGCGAGCCCGCCGTGGCGCAGGCCGTCCGGGAGCTAGGGTTGCGCATCGGCCGGATCCAGGCACCGCGCCGGGCACTGGACTTCGAGAAGGAGAAGGCCCTGCGCCTGCTCCAGGGCCGCCGCTAGCGCCTTCACAGCGGAGACTCCCCCACCCGCCACGCCGGCCTCCGGGAGGCCACCGGATCTTCCCGTAGAGATCGCCGATCCTTCGCGAACTATTTCGTTCCGCGCGCCGTCAGACCGGTCTGACCCCTTTTCGAGAGCCCTACCCGTCGAGGAGTCGTGTGGACGGCGTCGTCAGGCAGCACCCCGACACGCACCTCACGCCCCTTGTGTACCATTTGCACCTTTTGTAAGACCGCCGAAAGCGGACATCGAGCGAGCTTAGGAATCTTCTGCGATATGCCTCCGAACTGGTATGCGACGGTCATGGGGACCGGCATCGTCGCGACCGCCCTGCCCTCCGACTTCGCCACCTGGCGACCCGTGGCGATAGCGGTGTGGCTGCTGGCGAGCGTCGTGCTGGCCGGGTTGGCGCTGACCTGGCGGTTCCGCCCGTTCGACCCGGCGATCGCCCCCTTCCTCGGCGCGCCGCCGATGGCACTGCTGACCGTCGGCGCGGGCACCCTCGTCTACGGCCGCGACCTGATCGGCCTGCCCGCCGCGGTCGCCGTGGACGCGGCGCTGTGGACCGCTGGCACGCTGCTCGGCCTGACCACCCTGGCCGGGGTTCCCTGGTTCATGGCCACCCGGCACCGGCCCAGCCTGGAAGAGGTGTCCGGTGCCTGGCTGATGCCGGTGGTGCCGCCCATGGTCGCCTCGACCTGCGGCGCCTACCTGGTCCCGTACGCGGGCTCGCTGCGGACGACACTGGTGGTCATCTGCTACGCGCTGTTCGGGCTGAGCCTGCTGGCGGTCGTACCGATCCTGATCGGACTGGTGCGCCGCATCCGCAAGCACGGGCCCGGCTCGGCGCAGCTGGTCCCGACGCTGTTCATCGTGCTCGGCCCGCTCGGCCAGTCGGTCACCGCCGTCAACCAGCTCGGCCGGACCGCACCCGAGCTGGCCGCCTTCGGCATCTGGTACGGCGTGCCGGTGTGGACCCTGGCGATGATCTGGCTGGCGGTCGCCATGTTCTTCCTGTTCCGGACCGCCCGCAGCGACGGGCTGCCGTTCGCGATGACCTGGTGGAGCTTCACCTTCCCGATCGGCACCTGCGTGACCGGCACCGCGGCCCTGTCCGTCCAGCTCGGCTCCGAGCCGTTCGGCTGGGTCGAACTGGGACTGTACGCGCTGCTGGTGAGCGCCTGGGCGACGGTCGCGATCCGCACCATGCCGCTCCTCGTGCCGCAGCTGCGCGAACTCAGGGCCCGTCCGGAGACGGCCGCGGCCGCCCCCGCCGCCGGCTGAGCCTCCGAAAGATCAGCGGACCGATCCCGCGTCCCGGGGACCGGACGTCGCATGCCCGCCCCGAGGGGAGGGGCACCGCCGCTCCCGGAAACGGGAACACCGCCGCTCCCCGGTGACCAGGGAGGGCGGCGGTGCGGAAGGTGAGGTCAGACGGAGCCGCTGACGCTCGGCGACCTGTCGAGGTCGGGCTCCAGATAGATGACGCGGGCCGTCGGGACGGCGGCGCGGACCCGCTGCTCGGCCTCGTCGATGCCCCGGGCCACCTGGGCCGCCGTGTTGTCGTGGTCCACCGCGATCTTCGCGGCGACCAGGACCTCCTCGGGACCGAGGTGGAGGGTCCGCATGTGGATGACCCGCGTCACCTCGGGGGCAGCCTGCAGGGCATCGACGATCTTGGCTTCGATCTCCGGACCGGCACCCTCACCGATCAACAACGACTTGGTCTCGACCGCGAGGATGACCGCGATGACCCCGAGCAGGACACCGATCATCAGGGTGCCGATGCCGTCCCAGACGGGGTTTCCGGTCACCACGGCCATGGTGACGCCGAAGAGAGCGAAGATCAGACCGAGCAGCGCGCCGAGGTCCTCCAGCACGATCACCGGCAGCTCGGGCGACTTGGAACGGCGGATGAACTGCACCCAGGACTGGTCGCCCCGGATGTGGTTGGACTCGATGATGGCCGTCCGGAACGAGAACGACTCGGCGATGATCGCGAAGATCAGCACGCCGAACGCCCATTGCGGGGACGTCAGCGGCTCCGGGTGGGAGATCTTGTGCCAGCCCTCGTAGAGGGAGAAGACCGCGCCGATGGTGAACAGCACGACCGCCACCACGAACGCGTAGAAGTAACGCTCCCTGCCGTACCCGAAGGGGTGTTGGGGAGTGCGGGCACGCTGGGCTCGCTTGCCCCCGATGAGAAGAAGCGCCTGGTTGCCGGAGTCGGCCACCGAGTGGACCGACTCGGCGAGCATGGATGACGACCCCGTGAAGAGGAACGCCACGAACTTGGATGCCGCGATGGCCAGATTGGCGGCCAACGCCGCGATGATCGCCTTAGTACCGCCGCCCGCGCTCACGGCAGCCTCCGCTCATTTATCTATCCGAAAAAGGACGAAACAGGATCCTATTGTGAAACCCTCGCCTTGAGTTCTGTGATCGCCGCCACAGCTGAGGGGTCGATACCGTACCCGAGAGCGAGGTACGTACTCGCGAAGTCACCGAGTTCGATCAACACGGCCAGCCGCTCCAGCGGGTGGGTCCCCTCGCCGGTGACCTGGGTGACCCGGACGTCCCGGTCTTCCGCCAGCCGCAGCACCGCCTCGCAGCGCCGCGTCACCTGCCGGTGCTCCTCCACGTCGCGCAGCACGAACAGCCGGACCGCCCGGCCGCCGTCGTCGGCGAAGACGTCGCGCCGGGCGAGCGGGCCGTCGAGGACGGCGAGCTGACTGTGGTCGGAGCCGGGAATCTCTCCCCAGGTCGCCGGATACTTGCCGTTCTCGTTGAGCTGGGAGGCCCACCGCCGGGCGGCGACGGCCGTCAGCGGAGTGGACCCCCAGATCATCGGCACCGTCTCGGCGATCTCCATCGCCAGTGACTTGCCCGGATTGATGAACGACTCGCTGGCCGGACGGCAGCGGTGGGCGATGTCCTCCAGGCGCCGGGCGGTCTCCTCGAACACGTCCTCCCCGGCGACGATCAGGCCCAGCTCGGCCGCGGCGACGATCAGCGGCACCGTCAGCGACCACAGCGCGGCGCGCGCCGAGCCGTCCGGCTCGACGGGCACGAAGGGTGCCCCCGCCTGCCGGGCGACCGCCTGCAGCGGCGAGTCGGGCCCGCCGACGGCGAGCAGGCGGCAGCCCCGGCGCACCGCCTCGGCCGCCACCGCGAGCGTCTCCTCGGTCCGGCCCGAACGCGACACGACGATCACCAGGTCGGTCGCGCCGATCCAGCCCGGCAGCCGGTAGGACCTGACGGTGAGCACCGGCAGCGGTGCGCCGTAGCCGCACACCGCGTTCAGGATGTCGCCGGCGGTGCCCGCCCCGCCCAGACCGGCGACCACGATCGCCCTGGGCCGCCCGTCACGGGCGATGGAGGGCAGCGCCGACTCCAGCGCGGCCCGCCGGGAGGTGCGGATCTGCGCGGCCGAGGCGGCCACCGCGCGCAGCATCCCCGACGGGTCGCCCTCGGTCAACAGGCCCTGATCGTCGAGCCGATCGGGCTCCCAGTTCACGACTTCCGCGCCTCGTCCACGAGCAGGACCGGGATGTCGTCACGGACCGGGTACACCAGGCCGCAGGCGGCGGAGGTGCAGGACAGCTCGTCCACCTCCGGCTCGGCACGCAGCGGGGACTTGCAGTTGGGACAGGCCAGGATCTCAAGCAGCCAGTCGTCGATCTTCACGTGCTCAGCTCCTCACGGCAGCCAGGACTTCGTCCCTGATCGCTGCCATCTGATTCTCGTCGGCCGCCTCGGCGTTCAGCCTGAGCAGCGGCTCGGTGTTGGACGGACGAAGATTGAACCACCAGCCGGGACCGGATACGGTCAGGCCGTCCAGCTCGTCGAAGACGACACCGTCGCGGGCGGCGAACATCTCGCGGACCCGCGCGGTCGCCGCGGCCTGGTCGGCGACCGTGCTGTTGATCTCTCCAGAAGCCGCGTAACGGGTGAAGTCGGCCAGGATCTCGGAGAGCGGCCGGTCCTGCCCGCCCAGCGCGGCCAGCACGTGCAGTGCGGCCAGCATGCCGGAGTCGGCGAACCAGAAGTCCTTGAAGTAGTAGTGCGCGGAGTGCTCGCCGCCGAAGACCGCGCCGGTCGCGGCCATCTCGGCCTTGATGAACGAGTGGCCCACCCGGGTGCGGACCGGCCGGCCGCCGTGCTCGGCGACGATCTCCGGGACGGCCCGCGAGGTGATCAGGTTGTGGATGACGGCGGCGCCGGGATGCCTGGCCAGCTCGCGTGCCGCGACCAGCGCGGTGATCGCGGACGGGGAGACCGACTCGCCGCGCTCGTCGACGACCCAGCAACGGTCGGCGTCGCCGTCGAAGGCCAGGCCGATGTCGGCGCCCACGTCGAGCACGGCCTTCTGCAGGTCGCGCAGGTTCTCCGGCTCGATGGGGTTGGCCTCGTGGTTGGGGAAGGTGCCGTCCAGCTCGAAGTACAGGGCGGTCAGCTCGACGGGCAGCCCCTCGAAGACCACCGGGACCGTGTGACCGCCCATTCCGTTGCCTGCGTCGACCACGACCCGCAGCGGCCGGATCGCGGACAGGTCGACCAGGGTGCGCAGGTGGTCGGCGTAGCCGCGCAGCAGGTCGCGTTCGGAGACCTTCCCGGCCCCGGTGGCGTCGCCGAGGACGCCCGATCGCAGGATCTCGGCGGCCCGGTCGCGGATCTCGGTGAGCCCGGTGCCGCTGCCGATGGGAACGGCTCCGGCCCTGCACATCTTCATGCCGTTGTAGCGGGCCGGGTTGTGGCTGGCGGTGAACATCACGCCGGGCAGGCCGAGACTGCCGCTGGCGTAGTAGAGCAGGTCGGTGGAGCCCAGACCCGCGTTGATCACGTCCGCCCCCCGCGAGGTGGCACCGCGGGTGAAGGCGGCGGCCAGTGGTGCCGACGACTCGCGCATGTCATGCGCGACGACGGCGGTCGCGGCCCCGGTCACCTCCACGAATGCCGCGCCGACCGCCTGCGCGGTCTCCTCGTCGAGTTCGTCCGGCACGACGCCTCGAACGTCGTACGCCTTGAAGATCTTGGCGAGGTCGCCCACTCCAGCTCCACTTTCTGTGTCGTGTCCGCTGGCCCCCAGCCTAGTAGTGTCAGCGGTCGCGCTGGGGCTGAGCCGAGCGGAGCACCCGCAGGTGGCCTCTGCGGCCCACCTCCACCCCCTGGCCGACCGGCTCGGCGCCGCCGCTCGGAGCGGGCCTGGCGGCCTCGCGGACCGCGTTGGCGAGGGCTTCGAGGTCGTCCGTGCTCGGCGGCGCACCGTCGGTGGGCAACCGGACGACCTCCCATCCGCGGGGCGCCGTGAGCCGCTCGGCATGCTCGGCACACAGGTCGTAACAGTGCGGCTCGGCGTACGTAGCCAAGGGCCCGAGAACAGCGGTCGAATCGGCGTAGACGTACGTGAGCGTGAAAACGGCAGGCTGACTGCACGCGGTGCGGGAACAGCGGCGGACGGGGCTCACGGTGGGACCGTATCCGGTAAGCGTCCGGGGCGCCACTATCTGAGCGCTCTTAAAGAGCGTGTCGCCACAATTCGGACACGTGTCCCGGCTTCCACCCGCCTGTACGACTTACGCCCGCTGTCAACGCCGCCCTGCGGGTTCGGCAACGCCCGCCGGAGAGGCTTCGGGAACGCCCGCCGGAAGGGGCAGCATCTAAGCTGGGCGGGTGAGCTCGGCACCCGGCAGACGTCCTCCCCGTAGACGCGACAGGCACGGCCGCGGCCTGCGAGGTCCGCTCGCCCCCTCGCACGTGCCGATCGCCAAGGCCCGCAGCGAGCGCTTCGACGACCTCGTGCTCGACTCGGTCGACCGGCTCAAGCCCCGGTGGGGCAGGCAGCTGGCGGCCGTGGAGTTCGCCGTCGAGGAGGTGCCGCCGGTCAGCGAGCTGGGCGACGGCCCCGGCCTGCTGAGCGGCGACCCGATCCCGTTCGGCCGCTCCGAGCCCGCGACGGGGGGCAACCCGGCGGTGGTGGTCATCTACCGCCGCCCGCTGGAGAGCCGGGCCCGCGACCGCGACCACCTCGGCGCGATGGTGCACGAGACGGTGGTCGAGCAGGTCGCCGGCCTCCTCGGGCTCTCCCCCGAGTCGATCGACCCCGGCTTCGACGACCACGACTGACGGGCCTCCCCGTCCCCGGACCTCACGGCAGTACGACCGGCGGGCCTCCCCGCCCCCGGACGTCACCGCGTCACGACCGACGGACCTCTCCCTCCCGGGACGTCACGGCAGTACGACGGCGGCGGACTCGGTGATCGGCGGGACCAGTGCCCAGGTCCGGGCCGTGGCCAGCGGCTGGACCGTCAGCGCCTGGCCGCCCTTGAGCCGCTCCTCCATCACGCGACCGCCGTACACCGGCCCGGAGCCCGGCAGCGGCAGCAGGACCACCGCGAAGGGCCCGTCCACCTCGGGAAGCTTGACCTGCTTGGTCCGGCCTGCGGGAATGTCGACCTGGAACGGCTGGCGCGGCTCCCCCTTCCGGGGCAGCACCTGCACGCTGACCCTCCCTATCGTGTCCGGCGCGGTCAGCAGCAGGCGGGAGTTCCTCTTGCCGCCCGTGCGGTTGTCGGCGACCACGCTGCCCAGGTCGATCGGGACGGCACCGGCGGTGAAGGCCACATCGCCCCGCGCGCCGGTTCCCGTGGCGACCAGCCCGGCCACGATCGGCGCGTCGGAGGTGAGCACGAGCGCGGCCGGCCGGCCGCCGACACCGGCGGACAGGTCGAGGGTGGCCACGGAGCGGGCGGGCACCTCGACCACTTCGCGGCCCTTGAGGGCGTAGCCGCCGTCGGAGGTGAGCACTTTGACCTCGACCAGGGTGTCGGTCTCCTCGACGGAGGCGACGAGGAGCCGGCGTTCGCCGCCGCCGCCCGGAACGCCCGGCACCACCACCCTGGTGGCCGGCGGCGCGGCGGCGGGCAGCCAGTCGACCCCCCGCCCGTCACTCATGACGGCCCGGGCCGCGGCGGCGACCCGGCCGGAGACCGTACGGACGTGCAGGGCCATGACCAGCGGCGACGGTGCCAGCTCCGCGACCTTGACGGTGCGGCTCTCCCCGGCTCTGAGCGTGAGGACCCCGCCGGTGTCGCCGAAGACCGGGCCCTCACCCGCGTGGACCATGACCTCCACGACGGCCGGGGCGAGGTCGGCGTTGGTCAGGTGGAGCGTGACGTCGGCCGCGGCGGGCCCGGGACCGACCAGCCAGGTGCTCGCCACCGGCTCCGTGCACCGAACCCCGGCCAGGCCCCGTTGCCCGCCCGAGGTCTCCCTGCGGGTCTGCGCCACCTCCAGACCGGCCGCCATCCCGCCGGTGGCCGTCGTGACCAGGGGCGGCGACCCGGCGGGCACCTCCTCGTGCCAGAGCGTGCCGGGTGCGTCGAGCGTGGCCAGGGTCCTGTCACCGGTGACGAGGGTCGTGGTGCCCGTGCCCTGCCCGCCCACCGGGGTGATCACGCCGACGCCCGCCGCGCCGGGAGCCGGGCAGACGGTCGTCACCTCGGCCACGGGCACCCTCTCCGGGCCCGGCGGCCGGACGGTGGCGTCCGGCCGGCCGGCGGACGCCACCCCGTACAGGGTGAACAACGCCACCAGCACCAACGCCGGCAGGCTGTACCGGTTCTCGGCCAGAGATTTCACCGGGTGACCGGCTTCCGCACGGGCACGGGCCGCTCCTGTGGGACGGGTTCCCGGCCGTCGCTCCGCGAGCCGGGAGCCGCGAGGGCCACGACGACGATCACCAGCACGGCCTGACCCCACAGCCGGCGGCCGTGCCAGGGGTCACCGGGCGGGGCCGCCGGGACGGTCACCGGCTGCGTCAGCCGCCACACCCCGACCGCGCGGGACAGGCTCATCCTGGCCAGCGCGGGCTGGGAGTCGAGGGCCCCGCTGATCCGCGGGTCGACGGGCGCGGCCAGCACCACGAACCGCACGCCGTGCGCCGCCAGCACGCGGGCGTCGTCACCGCCCCGGCCCGACACCAGCCCGGCCGCCGCGAGACGGACCCGTTCCCTGGGACCGTCCGGGACGGGGATGTCGGCCTCGCCGACGATCGGGGTCCGGCCGCGCAGCACGGTGTAGAGCAGGCCGTCTTCCGTGCCGCGCAACACCAGGGTTCGTTCGCCGCCCGTGGAGTTCGCCGCGGCCAGGGCGGGGACGACGTCGCGGACGGTGCCGCGGAGCGGGCCGTCGGCACCCTCGGCGATCCACATGCCCGCCGCGAGCAGCGGTGTGGAGAAGGCGACCAGCACGACGCCGAGCGCGGCGACCCGGCGTGGGCCGCCGGCCGCCCGGAACTCGGCGATCCGGTCGGCGGTGAGCGCGGCCACCACCAGCATGCCGGTGGCCGCGAAGGCCAGCGGCACGCCCGGCCAGGCCGGGGCCGCCACGCCGCCGCCCACGGGGGTGACCTGGGTCCGGCTGACCAGGATCGCCACCAGCAGACCGAAGAGCGTGACACCCCAGCCGACCGCGACGGCCAGCCGGTTGCGGCGCGTCAGCGACGCGGCGAGGCACGCGGCGACGAGGCCGCCGGTCACCCAGAGCGGCGGCATGCCGGGGCCGCCGGGGCTGAGCAGCAGCAACGACCGGGCGGGCAGCCCGGTCTCGACCAGGGAGGGCTGGTGCAGGCCCGCCTCCAGCAGCAGCCGGCCCGGGTCGGCGGCTGTCTGGACCAGCCACGGGAGCAGCAGCACCACGGGCACCGTGAACGCCACGACCATCGAGACGGCGGCGCCGCGGCGCGGGAAGGCCAGTGCCGCCAGCGCGCCGAGGACCGCGGTGAGCGGGTGGACCAGCGGGACGAAGGCGGTGCCGACCGCGAGCAGCAGGCCCAGGCACCAGGCCGCGCGACGGGCACGGCGCCGTTCCCCGGTCAGCACCCTGGTGGCGAGCGCCGCGTAGAGGGGCAGCAGCACGAGGACCACCGCGGTGCCGAGCCGCCCGGCGGCCACCGCTCCGGTGGCCACCGGCAGCAGGGCGTAGGAGGCGGCCAGCCAGACCCGAGTCCACCGTCCGGGGATCATCGACCGCGTCGCCGCGTACGCGGACAGGCCCGCCAGCGGCACGCAGCCGAGTAGCAGCAACGAGACCGCGAGCCAGGTCTTGCCGAACAGCAGGCCGGCCAGGACCGCCAGCACCGCGACGTACGGCGGTGCCCACGCGTCGCTGCCCAGACCGGTCTGGTGGTACTCCTCGCGGTAGAGATCCCACAGGTCGGAGGCCCCGCCGATCACCGGGACGAGCGCTCCGCCGCCCAGCCTGGCGCCGCCGAACAGGGACCGCTCGGCGGCCAGCGTCACCAGGGTCAGCGCCAGGAAGAGCAGGACGCCCGGGTTCGTGAAGACGCGTTGCGTCACCCCGACGTCGGTGAGCAGTTCCTCGCCGTCCTCCTGCCGGGCGGCCACGGCGTGGTGGCGTCCGGCGGACTCCACGAAACCGGTCCCGGCCAGGTAGCTCCGCACCCGGTCGGCGAGCCGCCGCCAGCCGGCACCCGGCGGGGTCAGCAGGCGGCGGACCGTGCCGTACGACTGCTCGCGGCCCGCGGCGCGGGCCCGCCGGGCCCTGAGCATCCGGGCCGGATGGCCGAACACCGAGCCGAAGGCGAGGAACTCGTCCAGCGCGGCCGCGGGCTGCTTCGCCGCGAGGAACAGCGCCGTACGCAGGAGCGAGCCGACCATGTTGCGGATCAGCGCCAGCAGCAGCGGCCGGAACGGCAGGTTCGCCATGACGACGAACATGGCGTTGCGGCGGTCGAGGCGGCGGGGATGGTCACCGCTCACGGTGATGCGGCGCCGGCGCCGGGCCGCGGCCTCGGCGTGCCACGCGACCGCCCGGGTGACGTTCAGCACCCGGTATCCGGCCGACCTGACCCGCCAGCACAGGTCGAGGTCGTCCCGGAAGAGCGGCAGGGCGGGGTCGAGGCCGCCGACCTCCTCCCAGACGTCCCTGCGGATCAGCATGCCCGCGGTGGAGACCGAGAGCACGTCCCTGACACCGTCGTACTGGCCCTGGTCGTACTCGCGGGCCTCCAGGCCGGTGTCCCTGCGGCCGGTGCGGTCGACGGTGACGCCCACCTCCAGCAGCAGGCGCCGGTCCAGCCAGTCGCGGAGCTTCGGGCCGAGGACCGCCGCCTTCGGGTCCTGGTCCGCGGCCCGGAGCAGGGTCTGCAGGGCGTGGGAGTCGGGAGCGCAGTCGTCGTGCAGCAGCCAGATCCACTCCTGCCCGTCATCGGGCCCGAGCCGGTCGAGAACCTCGGCCACGGCCTCGCCGAAACCGGTCGAACGCGGAAGCGACAGAACGGCCCGGGGGCCGAAGGCACCGGCCAGCAGCGCGGCGCTGCCGTCCCTGCTGCCGTTGTCCACCCCGACGATCCGATCCGCCGGGCGGGTCTGCCGGAGCAGGGCTTCGAGCGTCTCTCCCAGCCACCGGGAGCCGTCGTGGGACACGACGATCGCGGTGACGGTGTGGTGGGGGTGCGGGGGGTCGGTGATGGACATACATCCCGGGGTTCAGGAGGCGGGGACGATCGGCACGGCACCGATATGCAGCCTATGTCTGATCATGGGGGTCTGACTATGTCTTACACCTGGTTACCCGCACGAAAAAGGGGTCACGTGACCTCAGTCACGTGACCCCTGGACATATTCATCAGGCGTCCCCCACCGGGACGCTGTCAACTCCCTGTCAGAACCGGTCGAGCCGCCTGGGCACCAGGCGTTCAGACCGCCTCCCGCTTGATCCGTCGGCGTTCCCGCTCGGACAGCCCACCCCAGATGCCGAACCGCTCATCATGCTCCAGTGCGTACTCAAGACACTCGGCACGCACCTCACAGGAACGGCAGACCTTCTTGGCCTCCCTGGTCGAGCCGCCCTTCTCCGGGAAGAACGCCTCAGGATCGGTCTGCGCGCACAGAGCGCGCTCCTGCCAACCAAGCTGCTCTTCAGCGATGCTGTCTTGTGCGATGACCAGGTCGGCCACTGCACACCTCCCTGCCGCACGCCCGCAAATGGAGCCCCCCTATGAACGCCTCCCCCTTACCCACCCAGAGAAAGACGTAACAACACGTGTGTAATTACACGCGCGTGTCCGGTGTGGCGTCAAGCGGCATGCCGGTATCCGGGGAAAGACCCGCTCTCCCCGGTTGTGGGTCGTGTGCCTGCCACGACGGCAATTGCACCAGGCGATCGCGGCGACCGCCAGGGACTCAGCGCTCTTGACGGTCGGAACCGTACCAGGACATGTTCTGATCCTGACCGGGGCCCGTCCTCTCTCTATCCGGGGTTTCCCCGTCCGTGACCTGACCTGGGAGTTGTTCGGGCTTGTAGATCGCCGTGGGGTCGATGGGCTGCGAGTCCCACGACGCGGCGGACGGCGCGGCGGCGCCCAGCGGGTCGGCCCGGTAGGCGTCCGGGTCGAAGCGGACCGTCGCCTCACTCTGCGCGTCCCACTGCGGGCCGCCCTGCTGGTACGGCTGTGCCTGCGAGGTCTGGGGGTGACCGAACGGCGCATCGGGGGCCTGCTGGTGGCCGAACGGGACGTCGTAGGAGGAGTTCTGCTGCCCGGAGCCGTAGTCGGGAACGCGCAGGTTCGGCGCGGTGCCCTGGTTCTGCTGCTGGTAGCTCTCCGCCTGCTGGTACGCCTGGGCCATCTGCTGGGTCCGCGGGTCGATCGGGTCGGGCGCCGGGTAGTGCGGACCCGGCTCGTCGACCCGGCCGAACTCCGTCCCGGAGTAACCGGTGAACGGCTGGCCGTAGTTCTCCGGCGGCTGCGGGAAGGGCTGCGCGGGCCGGTCGTCGAACGGCGTGCTCCGGTGGCCGCCAGTGCCCGCGAGGGGGGCGGACGCCTGCTGCTCGGCGGGTACGCCGTAGCCGGACTGACCATACGCGGGAGCCTGGGCCTGCGATTCGGACTGACCGTAGCCGGGCGCCTGCTCCGGCGACTGACCGTACGGTTGGCCCTGCGGCTGACCGTACGACTCCGGCTGACCGGACTGACCGTACGACTGACCCTGCGACTCGGGCTGGCCGTACGACTCCGGCTGGCCGGGCTGGCCGTAGGTGGAAGCCTGCGGCCCGGGACTGCGACCATAGGACGGCTGCCCCTCGGACTGCCCGTACCCACCGTGTCCGGAATCGGAAAGCTGCCCGTAGTCCGGCAGCCGCGGCTCAGTCTGCCCGTAACCCGGCACCTGCGGCTCCGCCTGCCCGTAACCGGGAAGGCGAGGCTCGGTCTGCCCGTAGTCGGAGGACTGATCACCCCGCTGCTCCGCGGGTGCGCCGTAGCCGGACTGGCCGTAGGCGGGAGCCTGGGCCTGCGACTCGGACTGACCGTAGACAGGAGCCTGCGACTCAAGCCCGTGATTGTAGGACTGCTGCCCGTCCGCGTGCCGTCCACCCGAAGCGGATACCGGCGAGTCCGCCTGCTGCCCGGTCGGGGCGGCGTCGGAGTACTGACCGTACCCGGGGAGCGAGGGGTTGGAGTGCTGCCCGTATCCGGAGTCGTGCGTGCCGGGCTGCCCGTAACCGGGAAGCTGCTCGCCCCGCTGCTCCGCGGGTGCGCCGTGGACGGACTGACCGTAGGCGGGAGCCTGGGCCTGCGACTCGAACTGACCGTAGCCGGGCGCCTGCTCCGGCGGCTGACCGTACGACTCGGGCTGACCCGACTGACCGGACTGGCCGTACGCAGGAGCCTGCGGTCCAGACTGGCCGGGCTGGCCGTAGGCGGAAGCCTGCGACTCGGGACCGCGACCATAGGACGGCTGCCCCTCGGACTGCCCGTACCCACCGTGCCCGAAATCGGAAAGCTGCCCGTAGTCCGGCAACCGCGGCTCAGTCTGCCCGTAACCCGGCACCTGCGGCTCCGCCTGCCCATAACCGGGAAGGCGGAGTTCGGCCCGCTCGGCGGGAGCCCCGTGGGCGGGGGAGTTGTAGGCGGTCGGCGTGGGGGGCTGAACGTCCGCCGCGACGTACGGGTTGGGGGTGTAGGGCTCGGCAGGTACCGGGGCGGGAACGGGCGCCATGGGCTGCGCCTGCGGGGCCGGCTGCCACTGGGGCTGCGACGAGTTCTGCTGCGAGCCAAGCTGGGGGGAACCCTGCTGGGGCGAGCCATGCTGGGGGGCCGGCGCGTAGGAGCCGGTCTGGACCCCGTACGGCTGGGGGTCGGCCGCCGAGACGTGCGAGGGGGTCTGGGGGCGGACGTCACCTGCCGAGGGGGCACCCGTCTGCCGGGGCTGCCCCTCGGAGTCACCGTGGGAACCCTGCGCGTGCTCGGGCGCGGGCGGGAGGGCCGGCAGGTTCCGCGGGCCGTGCGGGGCGTCCTGCGCGCTCTGCCCGCGGGCGGCCCGGTCCCGCGAGGGGTCCTGACCGGCGAAGTCCTGGCCCTGCGGATGGGGCTGACCGCCGAAACCCCGGTCCTGCGGCTGGTTCCGGTCGTGCTCGAAGGCGCCCGGGCCGGTGTGCCGATCCTGGTTCTCGAAGCGGCCGAAACCGTCCGCGGCGCGGGATTCACCGGCCGGGACCGCCCGGGGGAGCAGGTAGAGCAGGGCGATCGCCGCCAGCGCCAGGCCGGGAAGGTGGAGGAGCAGGAGCTCGATCTTCCCGAGGAAGCCCGCCGCACCGCCGAACAGTCCGCCGACCAGTCCGACCAGGCCGAACAGCAGCGAGAGCCCGAGTGTGCCCGCCGCCACCAGGGCCATCAGCCGGAGGCGTTCGATCACCGGCCCGAGGTGGGTGGCCAGCAGCACGGCGCCGACGAGCAGTGCCGCGACGACGGGAGAGGTGAACTGGTCCAGGTAGAGAACCGCGCGCACGGCGAAGGACGAACCGCCGAACAGCAGCCGCTCGACGCCGACGAGAACGCTCGCGGACGCGGCGGCGACCATGAGCCACGCCGCCGGCTCTCGGAGCCGGCTCGCCTCGACCTTGATCACAACTACCCCCATAGGGTCTTTGGGTAAACCCGGGCCAGTTTTGCACATGGCTGACTTTGGTGTCGGTAGTCCCGGGAAGCCCATCAACACCATAAGCACACCATTGGACCCTATTAACCCACATTTCGGACAGTGCATCAGGTGATCACGCCAGCACCCGGCGATATAACGATCATGAAAAGACTGTCCCTTCCCCGTCTCCTCCCGGCGTTGCGGCCCCTCTCCACGGCCCCTCCCCGGCCCTTCTCCACGGCCCCCCGGCCCCTCTCCACGGCCCCTCCCCCCGGCCCTCTCCACGCCCCCTCCCCCCGGCCCCGCCGGAACACGCACCGGCCGGGTGAAAGACTGGGCGGCATGCGCATCGTGTCCCTCGCCGGCGGAATCGGCGGCGCCCGTTTCCTGCGCGGCCTCCGCACCGCCGCCCCCGACTCGGAGATCACCGTCATCGGCAACACCGGTGACGACATCAGCCTCTACGGACTGCGGGTCTGCCCCGACCTCGACACCGTGATGTACACGCTGGGCGGCGGCATCAACGAGGAGCAGGGCTGGGGACGGCGCGAGGAGTCGCACGTCGTCAAGGAGGAACTCGCCGCCTACGGCGTCGAGCCGCAGTGGTTCGGCCTCGGCGACCGCGACTTCGCCACCCACATCGTGCGCACCCAGATGCTCGACGCCGGATATCCCCTGTCGGCGGTCACCGAGGCGCTGTGTGCGCGCTGGCAACCGGGTGTCCGGCTGATCCCGATGACCGACGACCGGGCCGAGACCCACGTGGTCGTCTCCGACGAGCGGGGACGCCGCGCCATCCACTTCCAGGAGTGGTGGGTACGGCTGCGCGCCTCCGTCCCGGCCGAACAGATCATCCTGGTCGGCGCCGACCAGGCGGCCCCCGCCCCGGGAGTGCTGGAGGCCGTCGCCGCCGCCGACGCGGTGATCCTGCCGCCGTCCAACCCGGTCGTCAGCATCGGCACGATCCTGCAGATCAAGGGCATCCGCGAGGCCCTGGAGTCCAAGACCGTCGTCGGCGTCTCCCCCATCATCGGCGGCGCCCCGGTCCGCGGCATGGCCGACGCCTGCCTGACCGCGATCGGCGTGGAGACCACCGCCCAGGCCGTCCTGGAGCTGTACGGCACGCCGCTGGTGAACGGCTGGCTGGTCGCGGAGGAGGACGCCGGGGTCGCCCTGGACGGCGTCGAGGTCCAGGCCCGCCCGCTGATCATGCACGACGTACCGGCCGCCGCCGACATCGCGCGCGCCGCCCTGGACCTGGCCGCGCGGCTGGCGGGCGGCGCCGGGGTCCCGGCGTCCCCGGACGCGCAGCGGGAAGCCGCGGGGACCGGGACAGAACGGGAAGCCGCGGGGACCGGGACGGAGGACGCCCGATGAGCCGGATCAGACGCAGGCGGGAGGACTCCGCCGACACCAGGCTGGAGATCTTCGCCGTTCCCGGCCTCCCCGAGGTACGTGAGGGCGACGACGTCGGGGAGCTGATCGCCGCGGCCCGGCCCGGCCTGCGCGACGGGGACGTCCTCGTGGTCACCTCGAAGATCGTGAGCAAGGCGGAGGGACGGACCCGCCACGGGATCGGCCGGGCCGAGGCCGTCGCCGCCGAGACCAGGCGGGTGGTCGCCCGGCGCGGCGAGACGGTGATCGCCGAAACCGCGCACGGCTTCGTCATGGCCGCCGCCGGGGTGGACGCGTCCAACACGCCACCCGGAACCGTCGTCCTGCTGCCCGTCGACCCGGACGCCTCCGCCGCGACCATCAGGGCCCGGATCAGGGAGCGGCTCGGCGTGTCGGTCGGCGTGGTCGTCTCCGACACCTTCGGCCGCCCGTGGCGCAACGGCCAGACGGACATGGCCGTCGGTGTGGCCGGGGTGGTCCCCGCACTCGACTACCGGGGCGTGTCCGACGACCACGGCAACCCGCTGGAGGTCACCCTCACCGCCGTCGCGGACGAACTCGCCGCGGCGGGCGACCTGGTGAAGGGAAAGGTGGCGCAGACCCCGGTCGCGGTGGTCAGGGGTCTGGCCGAGTACACCTCCGAGGAGGACGGGCCGGGCGTGCGCGACCTGGTCCGCCAGTCCGACGACGACATGTTCCGGTACGGCGCGCGCGACGTGGTCTTCGCCCGCCGGACCATCCGCGAGTTCTCGTCGCGGCCGGTGGACGGCGCCAGGGTCCGCCGGGCGGTCGACGCCGCCATCGCCGCACCCGCCCCGCATCACACGACCCCGTGGCGGTTCGTCCTGCTGGAGTCGGCCGGGGTCCGGGAGAAGCTGCTCGACGCCATGCGCGAGGCGTGGATCGCCGACCTGCGGGGCGACGGCTTCTCCGCGGAGTCGATCGCCCGGCGGGTCAGGCGCGGCGACGTGCTCCGCGCCGCCCCGTACCTGGTGGTGCCCTGCCTGGTCATGGACGGCTCGCACACCTACCGCGACGAGCGGCGCAACACCGCCGAGCGGGAGATGTTCGTGGTCGCCGCCGGCGCCGGGGTGCAGAACTTCCTCGTCCAGCTCGCGGTGGAGGGGCTGGGCTCGGCCTGGGTGTCCTCCACGATGTTCTGCCGCGACGTGGTCCGCGAGGTCCTCGACCTGCCCCCGGACTGGGATCCCATGGGCGCCGTGGCCATCGGTCACCCGGCCGCCCCACCCCGCGACCGTGCCCCGCGGCGGGCCGCGGACTTCGTCGTCGTCCGTTAGTCCCCGGCGGTGTGACCGTCCGGGGAGCGGCCGGCGGCCCGGGTGGGACGAAGGTCACCGTCACCGGTGGCCTTCCGCCCTGATCTCGTGAGCGCGCGCGTGCGACGCTGGCGTCCGGAAGGACCCGCGGACGGAGACGGAACGAGAGGATCGGTGATGGCGAGGATCACCGGCAAGAAGCAGCTGCTCGACGAGGCCGCCGTCGAGTACGACCGGCTGGTCCGGCTGATGGACGGCTTCAGCGACGAGGAGAAGGCCACCCTGCCGGTCTGCGGCGAGTGGACGATCAAGGACCTGCTGGCCCACCTGTACGGCTGGCAGTGCCTCTACTTCGACTGGTGGGAGCAGGGCCTCGCGGGCGAGGCCGTTCACCTCCCCGCGGCGGGCTACAAGTGGAACGAGACACCCCGGCTCAACGACGAGCTGTACAGACGCTTCCGGGACGTCGACCTCGCCGAGATGCGTGCCCTGCTGACCGGCTCCCACCGGCGGATGCTCCAGCACATCGAGGCGCTCTCGGAGGACGAGCTGCTCAAGCCCGGGATGTTCCCCTGGACGGGGAGGAATCCCCTGGTCACCTACACCGCCCCGGCCTCGTGCAACCACTACCGGTGGGCACACCGGGAGATCAGGAAGGGCACCCGCCGCCCCGCGGAGACCGGGAGGCGGGAACAGCCCTGACGCGGGTGCGCGACGGCCCGCCCCGAGTACCACCGTGAACGGGATCGGCGGACGGACGCGGCCTGACGGGCCCTCGCCCCGGCGGGCCGGAGCCCGGAGGCGGCGTCCGCCGCTCCAGCACCATTCACCCGCAAACCGGCTCCAAGCGGCCCGCCGCAGAATGCGGCCATGACTTCCTCCCGCCGTGCCCGCCGTATCCGCCGTGGCAAACGGCGCGACGAGCGGCCCGGACCCGTCGATAAGGTCTCCGCGCGCGACTCCCGCAAGGAACCGCGGTGGAAGGAGATCCTGGTCATGCTCTTCACGCTGGGCCCGATGGTGGGCTGGATAGTCTCCTCCTCCATTGAGGTCATGCCCGACGCCGTGCTGGCGGCCGGCTGGTCCGGCACCGCCGGGACCATGACCGTCTCATGGTGCGAGGAGCCGGAGACCAGCAGGCACCGGCGGTACTGCGGGGGTGTCTTCGTCCATGCCGCCGACGGCCGGGCGGTCGAGACATCCGCCGACAACGCCTTCGACCCCGGCGACACCTACCCCGCCCAGCTCTCGCCGGACGGTGACCGTGCCGTCCTCCGCGGCGTCTGGTACGCGCTCGCCGCGCTCCCCACCCCCGCCTTCGGCCTGGCCATGGTGGGGCTGATGATGCTGTTCGGCGTGTTCATCGGCGACGGGGATTGGGGCACGCCGATGTGGTGGTCGCTCCTGGTGCTCGCCGGGATGACGTTCGCGGTGGGGGCGGTGGGACTGATCGTCGGTCTCGTCGCCGGGGAGGTGACGTGAGCGCCGGGCCGGGCGGGCACCGGCGCGAGCCGGGGGCTACGGCGTGATCCGGGAACCGCGGCGTGAGCGCCGGGCCGGGCATCACGGCACGACCGTACGGAGACCGGCGCCCCGGCGGTAGGTCAAGCCGGTCAGGCGGGTTCGCGGCAGGTGGGGTGGCACAGCCGGCGGGCCAGGGCGGACAGGAACACGTCGATGATCTCGCCGGGCTCCCGGGCGACGTGCAGGGAGCCGTTGGTGACGGAGGCCACCTGGGCGAGAGTGCCGCGGTCGAGGTCGGCGCCGAAGGCCAGGACGACGATCTGGACCGGCCGCTCGGCGTCCCACTCCTCACGGAGCCTGCGGACCAGTTCGGCGCCGGAGACGCCCTTGCCGTCGTCCTTGCCCGCCGTGATGACGAGCAGGGTGTTGTTCATCCTCCCGTCGTAGGCGTCGGTGACCTCGCGGAAACCGGCGAGGACGGAGTCGTACAAGGCGCTGGGTGCTCCAGGGTCGGCGCGCAGGGTCCGGGTCAGCTCCGTCAGCAGGCCGCGCCGGGTGACCTGGCCGCCGTCGGGTTCGACGATGGGCCCGATCCGCACCCGCTCGCGCTGGTCGTCGCCCTTGACGGAGGAGAACTCCCACATCCCCATGTGCGTGGAGTCGGGGAAGAGCCGCAGCCCGAGCCGGGCGGCTTCGAGCGCGACGGTGAACCTGGTCCTGCCCCGGTCACCCGCGATGGGCTCGGCCATGTGCTTCCCGGCGTCGGCCAGGACCAGGACGTTGGTGGGCGGGGCGAGCCTGCTCCACGCCTCCAGCGCCTCGTCGATCCTGGCGGGCAGGATGCTCGGGCGGGTGCTGGGCGGGGCGGTGGGGATCTCCGGACCCGGTGAGTACGGCTCCAGCGCGCCGTCCGCCGAGCGGAAGCCCGCCCGGCGTGCCGCCTCCTGGGTCTCCGGGGAGCGCAGCCACGCCTCGAAGGCCCGTGAGCCGCTCGCCCTGGCCCCGTCGGCTGCGGTGACCACGTAGGGGTAGTCGAGGTTGACGGTCCCCTCGCGGGGGTGGAGGGCGACCACCGGGTCGTCGGACGGCCGGCGGTTGTGCTCCCACACGGCCTGCTCGGGGACGATCACGACCGGGCGCTTCCAGAAGGAGCGGTCGTCGACGGCGGTGAGCATGCTGCGGTAGTCGGGCGCCGCGCCCGCCTGTGCCCAGCGGACGAAGGCGGTCAGCTCCCGGTCGGCCTCCGCTCCGGTGCCGACGACGTCCCGGGCCGCGGCCACGGTGGCGATTCCGGCACCCGCGAGCGAGGGGTCGGGGACGCGGACCACGTCTGGTTCGTCCTCGGTGGGGGTGATCCGCCCGCGCGTGGTCGGGGGGAAGACCATCCGCCAGTCCATGCCGGTCCCGCCCACCGCGAAGCGCCGGGCGAGGGACCTGCGGGTGGCGAAGACCAGGGGTGAGCTGGCCACGACGGTCTCGGTGCCGGCCAGGTCGGCGGCCTCCCGCTTGCGGGCGAGCCGGATCCAGGCCGAGGAGTCGGAGATCCAGCCGTCGGGGCGTCCGCCGGGCATCCCGGCGGCGTCGCCGATCAATGTGCGGAGCACGGTGGCCGGCGGCTGCTCCGTCACCTGGACCAGGACGCACCGGCCGTCGACGGCCGTCCCGCTCCGGTTGAACCGCTCCGCCGCCTCCATGGCCGTGGGGGCGATGTCGACGGCGGCGGCGACGCCGACCAGGACCGGATCGCGGTCCGAGCACGAGCCCTGTGCCTGGCCGAACACCAGGACGGCGCCGCCGGCGATCACGGTCGCGACCGCGATCGCCGTCAGCGACAGGTTCAGACGGATCCGGCGCCGGCGTGTCTGCACGTCGGCGCCCACACGGTGTCGACCAGAGGGCACGCGCGGGACCTCTCGCTTCGGGGGGAGGAGCGGTCCTCCCTACGAACCTCGGGTGTGACGCACACAAATATAGAACCTGTTATAGCCTCACTGCGGCTCAAGCGACAGTAGGGGACGCGAGGCGGACCGCACGCTCCGGCAGACGCCGTCGCTCGCCCGGGCCGCGGCCAGCCGATCGGCGTCCGGGACGCCGTAGGAGGTGGTCCGCTGCCGGACCGGTCGCCCGGTGGGCGCCACCATGGCCTCGAGCTCGCCGATCGTCTTGAAGGAGCCGTTCTCCGACCCCGCCATCCGGCTGATCGTCTCCTCCATGAGCGTGCCGCCGAGGTCGTTCACCCCGCCCCGGAGCACCTCACGGCACAGGCCGTCCTGGAGCTTCACCCAGGAACACTGGATGTTGGGGACGGCGCCGTGCAACAGGATCCTGGCCAGGGCGTGTACGGCCCGGTTCTCCCGGGCGGTGGGTCCCGGCCGGGCGATGCCCGCCAGGTAGATGGGTGCGCTGTGGTGGACGAACGGCAGCAGCACGAACTCGGAGAAGCCGCCGGTCTCCTCCTGGATGCGGCGGATCAGCCGGATGTGCCGCACCCAGTGCCCGTGCTCGTCGACGTGGCCGTACATCATCGTGGAGGTCGTGGGGATGCCCACCCGGTGCGCGGTGGTGATGACCTCGACCCACTCCGCGGCGGGCAGCTTGCCCTTGGTCAGCACCCAGCGGACGTCGTCGTCGAGGATCTCGGCCGCGGTGCCGGGCAGCGAGTCGACGCCCGCCTCCCTGGCGGCGAGCAGCCAGTCCTCGATCGACAGGTTGGTGCGGCTGGCGCCGTTGACGACCTCCATCGGGGAGAACGCGTGGACGTGCATCTGCGGCACCCGGGCCTTGACCGCGCGGGCGATGTCGAAGTACGCGGTGCCCGGCATGTCGGGGTGGATGCCGCCCTGCATGCAGACCTCGGTCGCCCCGGCCTGCCAGCCCTCCCAGGCGCGGTCGGCGACCTGCTCCAGGGAGAGGGTGTAGGCGTCGGCGTCGGTGCGGCGCTGCGCGAAGGCGCAGAAACGGCAGCCGGTGTAGCAGACGTTGGTGAAGTTGATGTTGCGGTTCACCACGTAGGTGACGTCGTCCCCGACCGCCTCCCGGCGCAGCCCGTCGGCGATGCGGCACAGCTCGTCCAGGGCGGCGTCGTCGGCGCCGGTCCCGTTCTGGTCACCGGCCAGGTCCAGCAGGGTCAGCGCCGCCTCGTCGCTCAGCCCGGCGGGGTCGCGCTCCGCCTGCCGCAAAGCCTCGCGCACGTCGCCGCGGACGGCCGCCGGGGAGGCGGCGGGCAGCCTCTCTCTGAGCGCCTCCCAGTCTCCGTAGACGTGGTCGAAGTCGTCGCGGCGGTCGGCGCTGCGTCCCTCCGTGTCGACGGCCGTGTGCAGGTCGGTACGGCCCAGGGCGGCGAAGCCGCCGTCCGGCTCCTGCCAGGGAAGGCCGGCCGGGATCGCGTCCTCGCGGGCGAGCCCGGTCTCCGGGTCGGCGAGGGCGGCCACGTGCGCGGTGATCCTGGGGTCCAGCCAGGGCTCCCCGGCCAGCACGTACTCGGGGTAGACCGTCAGCCGCTCGCGCAGGGTGAACCCGGCGGCGGCCGTGCGGGCGGCCAGGTCGTCGATCTGCGGCCAGGGGCGCTCGGGATTGACGTGGTCGGGGGTCAGCGGCGAGACGCCGCCCCAGTCGTCGATGCCCGCCCTGATCATCAGTTCGTACTCGGAGTCGACGAGGTTCGGCGGCGCCTGCAACCGTGTCCTGGGACCGAGCACCAGGCGGGCCACCGCGATCGTGGCGGCCAGTTCCTGCAGGTCAGCGTCCGGCATGCCGCGCATCGCGGTGTCGGGCTTGGCACGGAAGTTCTGGACGATGACCTCCTGGATCCCGCCGTACTCGCGCGCCACCCCACGCAGCGCGAACAGCGACTCGGCGCGTTCCCCGACGGTCTCGCCGATGCCGATCAGGATGCCGCTGGTGAACGGCACGTTCGTGCGACCGGCGTCCTCCAGCACGCGCAGCCGGACCGCGGGGTCCTTGTCGGGTGAGCCGTAGTGCGCCTGCCCCTTCTCCTCGAAGAGCCGCCGTGAGGTCGTCTCCAGCATCATGCCCATGGAGGGGGCGACGGGCTTGAGCCGCTGGAGGTCCCGCCAGGTCATGACGCCCGGGTTGAGGTGCGGCAGCAGGCCGGTCTCCTCCAGGACCCGGATGGCCATCGCGCGGACGTAGGAGAGCGTGTCGTCGTAGCCGTGCGCGTCCAGCCACTCGCGGGCCTGGTGCCAGCGGTCCTCCGGCCGGTCCCCCAGCGTGAACAGCGCCTCCTTGCACCCCATCGCCGCACCCCGCCGGGCGATCTCCAGGACCTCGTCGGGGCCGAGGAACAGGGCGTCGAGCTTGTGCGGGGCGGTGGCGAACGTGCAGTACCCGCAGCGGTCGCGGCACAGCCGCGTCAGGGGGATGAAGACCTTGCGGCTGTAGGTGATGATCCCTTGCCGTCCGACCGCCGCCAGGCCCGCGTCCCTGACCCTCCCGGCGTGGGCGAGCAGATCCTCAAGGTGCCCGTCCCGCGCGTGGAGCAGGACGGTGGCCTCAGCCGGGTCGAGAGCCTTGCCGTCGCGGGCCCTGGCCAGGGCCCGGCGCATCGCGTTGTCGGTGGGGTTCGCGCTCATGCCCGCACATTACGGCGCAGTCCGTACCGACCGGGCGGCGGGGCTCGGGCCGACCAGGCAGTTCAGGTTTCCTAAACAGTTAAGTGAAGCAAGTCTCGATAGACGTAAATGGTTGCGCCTGCATAAATTGGAGGTGTCCGGGGTCTCCGGACCACGGCGCGCGACCACGCCGCCGCACACTCTCCAACTCCAACCGTTCAGGAGCCGAAAATGATCTGGTTTCTCCTTGCCCTCGCCGTGGTCTCCGTCCTCGCCCCGCTGATCGGCGCGGACACGCGCGACGGCCGCGACTGGCAACCGGTCGAGCCCGTCGAGCCCGCCATGCCCTCCTGGGACGACGGAGCGCTCAGAACGAGCGATAGTCCCGTGCGGGCACCCGCGGCCCGCGAGCGGGTGGCCGCGCACCGGCCACGCCCAGCAGCCGGCTGACCCGGTGGCGGTGCCCCCGGTAGGGTGCGAGCAGGCGCAGCATCCCGGCGTCGTCGGTCCGCTCCCCGGCCAGCGACCAGCCGACCAGCGACGGCAGGTGGAAGTCACCGACCGAGACGGCGTCCGCGTCGCCGTGCGAGCGCTGACGCACCTCCGCCGATGTCCACACCCCGACCCCGGGCAGCGCGCGCAGCAGCCGGTCGGCCTCGGCGCTGCCCCCGGCGGCCTCCAGCTTCGCGGCGTGCCCGGCCGCGCCGGTGATCGTACGGGCGCGCACGGCCTCCACCCCGGCCCGGTGCCAGTCCCACGACGGGATCGACCGCCACACCTCGGGTGAGGGGAAGACCCTCATCTCCCGCGGCGCGGGCCCCGGTGCGGGCTCCCCGTACCGGTGCAGCAGCCACCGCCACGCCCGCCGAGCCTCGGTGTGCACGACCTTCTGCTCCAGCACGGCCGGGACGAGGGCCTCCAGCACCCGGAACGTCCGCCCGATCCGCAGCCCGGGGTGACGCCCCGCCGCCCTGCGCACGGCCTCGTGCCCGGGGGTGAACCCCGTCACGTCGTCCTCGGCGCCGAGCAGCGCGGGGAGCGTCTGGAGCGTCCACTCCGCCCCCGGCCCCCACGCCGTGGCCGCCACCCACCCCCCGCGGGCCGCCACGCGCAGCGTCGCCGGCCCGTCCGGCGTCCGCGAGGTCCGCCAGATCGCCCCGGCCGCGTCCTTGTGCCAGGTGGGGTCCGCGGCCCCGCGCCGATGCGGGCCGAGCGTCAGCCTCAGGTCGAGCGGCCAGGCCGGGCGCCACTCACGCTCCATCATCACGCCGCGCCGCGGAAGGTCAGATGTCGCTGGAGAAGCGGATCGCGGACTCGGGGAGCACCACGCCGGGCCAGACACGGCTGCCCGCCAGCAGCTCGTTGCCGGGGCCGACCACCGCGCCGTCACCGACGATCACGTCTCTCAGGACCGCTCCGGAGTGGACCCGGGCACCGATGCCGACCACGGAGTCGACCACGACCGCCCCCGAGTCGACCACGCAGTCGTCGCCCAGGACGCTGCCGCTGACCTGGGCGCCGGACTCCACGATCGCCCGCGCGCCGATCACCGAACCGCCGGCCACCTTGGCCTCCGCCGAGATCATGGCGCCGGGCAGAGCGAGGAAGTCACCGGGCGGGCCGGGCAGCGCGGGCGAGACGAGCCGGCCCAGCACCAGGTCGCGCGAGCCCTTGACGAAGGCGGCGGGGGTGCCGACGTCGAGCCAGTAGGACGCGTCGGCGTAGCCGAGCACCAGCGCGCCGTCCTCGATCAGGCCGGGGAAGGTCTCCCGCTCCACCGAGACGACCTGACCGGCCGGGATCGTGTCGATCACCGAGCGGGTGAAGACGTAGCACCCGGCGTTGATCCGGTTGGTGACCGGGTTGGGGGTCTTCTCCAGGAAGGCGGTCACCCGGCCGGTCTCGTCGGTCGGCACGCAGCCGAACCGGGAGGGGTCGTCCACCTCGGTCAGGTGCAGGGTGACGGCGGCCTTCCTGGCGACATGCGTGGCGACCTGGTCGGCGATGTCGTGGCCGGACAGGATGTCACCGTTGAGCACCAGCACCGGGGCGTCCGGGCCGCAGGTCAGCGCCTGCGCGGCGTTGCGGATGGCGCCGCCGGTGCCGAGCGGGGTCTCCTCCGTCATGTATTCGAGAGACAGGCCGAAGGCCGCCCCGTCCCCGAACGCCTCGGAGAACATCTCCGCGCGGTAGGAGGTGGCGAAGACGATGCGCCGCACGCCGAACGACCGGGCACGGGCCAGCTGGTGGGCGAGGAAGGGAACGCCCGCAGTCGGCAACAGCGGCTTGGGCGTCCCGAGCGTCAGGGGACGCAGGCGCGTTCCCTGTCCACCGACAAGGAGGATCGCCTCAAGATCCGGCAAAGGGGTCTCCGTCATCCCGCGAGGGTAGCTCACTACTCGATCGCGCGTTGGTAGGCGAGGATGTGCGCCTCAGCCGAGGCGTCCCAGGTGAATTCCGCGGCGCGGGCGATCCCGGCGGCGGAGAGCTCCTGACGGCGTTCCGGCGACGACAGCAGCGTTCCCAGCGCCTCGGCGATGCTCGCGGCGTCGGGCTCGGTGTAGGCGACCGCGTCGCCGCCCACCTCGGGCAGCGAGGTGCGGTGCGTGGTGAGCACCGGGGCGCCGCAGGCCATCGCCTCCAACACGGGCAGCCCGAACCCCTCCCCCCGGGAGGGGAAGGCGGCCACGAGCGCCCCGCCCAGGAAACCGGGCAGGTCGGTGAAGGACAGGAAGCCGGGGCGGAGCACCCGCACGGTCGAGGGGACCTCCCCCACCGCGGCGTCCACCTCGGGGTTGTGGACGCCTCCGGCGAGCACCAGCACCGGCGGGTCGGGCACCTCCCGGACCGCGCGGACGAAACCCCGGATCAGGTTCGGCACGTTCTTGCGCGGCTCCAGCGGGCCGAGGAAGGCCACGTACGGGGCGCCGCGCAGGCCAAGCCGGTCGGCGGCGTGCTTGAGCTCCTGCTCGGACGGCGGGTGGAACAGCGCGGGATCGACCCCGTGGTAGGCGACGTCGATCCGGGTCGGGTCGGCCGAGAGCACCCGGATCAGCTCGTCCCTCGTCGCCTTGGAGGGCACCACCACCCGGGAGGCGTGCCGGACCGCGGTGCGGGTCGCCGAGCGGAAGAACGCCGCCTTGACCGCGTCGTGCTGCAACGGCTCGGTGAAGCACGTCAGGTCGTGCACGGTCGCCACGGTCGGCAGGCCCGAGCGGAGGGGGATCGAGTAGTAGGGGGCGTGGATCACCTCGGCGGCGACCTGGCGGGCGAGCAGCGGCAGCCCCGTCTGCTCCCACGCCAGTCTGGCGGCCCGGTTGGTGATGTCGTGCGGCCCTGGAACGATCCGGGCCGAAGGCGCGAGCCCGGCGTAGCGCGCGGCGTCGGCCCGCTGGCAGACGACCACCAGGTTGGCGCCCGCCCTGTCCAGCGCGGCGACGAGCCCATCGACGTACCTGATCAGCGCACCGCGATCGGCCGGGACCGCGGCCGCGTCGACGAGCACTCTCGGCGTCAAGAAGGATCGCCCCCCTCAAGATCCAAAACGGGACGATCGTCCCTTTGCTGTTTACTCTATTGCCAGATTCTCCGAGAACGTGGGCGAAATCACACGGCTTTTCCTGGAGTGTGATCCCGCCTGGGATCGCCGGCGCGTCGCGCGGCCAGACCCGCCAGACCCGCGCAGAGCAGGTCGCCGAGAACGATCACGATCCTGGAGCAGAGCGCCGCCGCGATGGCCGTCCCCCGGTCGAGGACCGGCGCCAGGACGGCCACCATCGCCACCTCCCGCACCCCCGCCCCGGCCGGGACCACGAACGTCATGATGCCCAGGCACCAGGAGAGCGCGAACGCTCCCACGGAGAACACGACCGCGGACGGGCCCGACGCCCCCAGGTCGTGGACGATCGCCGCCAGATGCAGCCCGTAGGCCACCCAGCCGAGCAGTGCCCACCCCAGCGCGGCGATCATGCCCCGGCGGGTGAGCGGGCGCTCCAGCGGCTCACGCCCGAGCCTGCGCAGCCCGAATCCGATGACCGCGTTGACCACCCGCGGCTCGAAGGCCACCGCGAGCACCGGGACCAGCAGGAACGCCCACGCGTACGGGGCGGCGGCTCCCGGCGACGCCGCCAGCAGCGTCACCCCCGACAGCACCAGCCCGCTGCCGAGCTGCACCGGCAGCGTCAGGAAGAACGCCGTCGCGCTCCGTGCCCGGGGGACGCCCAGCTCGCGGCCCATCTCCATCTGGGCGAGCACCGGCCAGAGCGAACCGGGGATGTACTTGCCGAGCTGGCCGACGAAGAAGACCTTCGCCCCCGCGCGCAGGGGCAGCGGCGAGCCCAGGTCGGCCAGCAACGCCCGCCATGTCATCATCCCGCCGCCGAGCGCCGCGACCACGGCGACCAGCGAGAGCGCCGCCGACCACCACGACAGCCGGGCGAACCCGGCGCGGACCGCGTCCCACTGGCCCGCCACCACCCAGGCACCGAACCCCAGCGCCACCAGGAGGAAGACGACGCGGAGCAGACGTCTCACAGCGGGTCGACCCGCTCGGGCGGCCGGGGCAGGGACGCCCCCGCCGGCCGGCGGCCGCCCTTGGTCGCCACCCACAGGTAGGTCGGCACCACCGGCAGCAGGGCACGCAGCACGGCCCGGGGCAACCGGGCCAGCACACCCTCGGCCAGCCGCCCGGCCGGGCCGCCGAACAACTCCTTGCCGGCGAACGCCGCCGGGGTGGCGAGCACGGGGAAGGTGTAGTCCCAGACCTCGAAGCCGCGCACCATCCTGCGCAGGCCGCGGCGGGTGCGGTAACGCTCGTAGTAGCTGTCGGCGCGGCCGGACAGCCGGACGTAGCGGTCGGCGAGCGCGGGCGGCAGGTACGACAGGAACGGCAGCTTGTAGTGCGGTTCCATCACCCCGAGCCGGTTGCCCAGGCCCAGGTAGAGCACACCGCCGTCGGCGAGCACCCGGTGCATCTCCGCCATGATCGCGTCCGGGTCGACCACGTGCTCGTAGATGTGGTTGAAGACCAGCACGTCGACCGATCCGTCGGGGAAGGGCAGCGCGGTGCCGTCGGCGCACACGAACGCGACGCGGTCGCCGAACCGCTGGGCCGCCCTGCGCAGGCCGGGCACGTCGATGTCGACGCCGAAGGCGCGGCTCGCACCCGCCGAGGCCAGCTCGTCGGCGATGAACCCGGCCGAGCACCCGATGTCGGCGACCGTGAGCCCTTCCAGGACGTTCTCGTCCCGGCCGAGGAAGTGCGCGAGCACCGCCACGATCTTCGCGGCCTTACGGCGGCGCTTCTCCTCGTCCAGCATCGCCGCCTGGAACTCGGAGTACTCAAGCTGCGCCACTCTTTTCGTGCCCACGGGGCCCTAGGGTACCGGCGCGGCCGAACCCTACCGTCCGGTAACGCCCGCGTCGTATCCTTGACCGATGCTCAGCCGCCTGCGGTCAAGCCGTCTGCTGCGCGTCCTGCTCGCCCTGGTCGCGCTGGCCTTCGTCGGCTACGGCCTGGCCCGCAACGCGGGTGACACCCTCGCGGCGCTCGCCCGGCTGTCGTGGTGGTCGGTGGCGGGGGCGTTCGCCGCGGTCATGGCCGGGGCCTGGATCATGATGATCGCCTGGCGGCGGGTCCTCACCGGGCTCGGCTCCGAGCTCCCGTACCGCGTCGCCGCGCGCGTGCTGTTCGTCGGCCAGCTCGGCAAGTACGTCCCGGGCTCGGTCTGGGCCTACGCCGCGATGATGGAGCTGGGCCGTGACCACGGCTGCCCGCCCAAGCGCACCTTCGGCGCCACCTCGCTCGGCCTGCTGGTCTCGCTCGGCTGCGCGGTCGGCCTCGCCGCCGCCACGCTGCCGTTCACCGCCCGGTCGGTGGCCGAGCGGACCTGGTACCTCGTCCTGATCATCCCGGTGATCGTCGTCTGCCTGCACCCGAGGATCCTCGCCTGGGGCCTGAACCTGGCGCTGCGGATCGCCCGCCGGGAACCCTTCGACCAGGTGCTCTCCGGCGGCACGCTGCTGAGGGTCACCGCGTGGACGATCCTCGGCTGGCTGGTGTACGGCCTGCACCTGTGGCTGGTCGTGGGCGACCTGACCGGCGACTTCTCGCTCTACCTGCTCGGCGCCGGGGCCTACGCCTTCGCCTGGGCCACCGGTCTGCTGTTCGCGTTCATCCCGGCCGGGGTGGGCGTGCGCGAGGGTGCGCTGGTGCTGGTCCTCGCGCCGACGATCGGCACGCCCAACGCCATCGTCGCCGCGCTGGTCTCCCGGCTGGCGTTCACCTTCACCGACGTGGCCTGGGCGGGCATCGGGTTCGGCCTGGGCCGTCGCGCTCAGCGTCCCCCGGAGACCAGGGCGGCGACGTACACCTCCCAGTAGGGGGCCGGGTCGACGGCCTTGACCCCGGCGCGCAGCCGCTCGGGCTCGCCGGGACGGTAGAACTCCTCCAGCGCCGCGCGCAGCGCCTCCACCGAGCCGGGTTCGACCAGCAACCCGTCCACCCCGTCGGTGACGTGGTCGCCGAGCGTGCCGACCCGGGTGGCGATCACCGGCACGCCCCGCTCGTGACCGAGCCACACCTGCTGGCTGGCCGTCCCGCTCCGGTACGGCAGGACCAGCGCGTCCACGTCCTCGAACAGCCCCGGCACGTCCCCGGCCGCCACGTAGCCCGGCCGCAGCTCCACCCGGTCGCCCAGCCCCAGCTCGGCGACCAGCGCCTCGGTCTCCGCCAGACCGCCCCAGAACTCCCCCGCCACCCGCAGCGAGACGCCCTCCGGCAGGGCCCGGATCAGCAGGTCGAGCCCCTTGTACGGCCGGACCAGCCCGAAGAACAGCAGCCTGCGGTGCACGCCCTCCCCCGCGGCGGACCCCGGCGCGGGGTCGGCGGGTGCGGAGCCTTCCGGTGCGGAGGCGTCCGACGTGGAGCCGTCCGGTGCGGGCTTCCGCGACGCGGGTCGCGCCGGTGCGGGGCTCTGCGACGCGGACCCGTGCGAGGCGGCGGGCAGGTGCGGCGCCATCTCGGCCACCGTCACCGGCGCGGGTGCCAGCTCGCGGGCCAGGGCCGCCTGCCCCTCGGAGTGGACGAGCACCCGGTCCACCCGGCGCAGCAGCGCCCGCATCAGCGGCGTGTCATACGGCTTGCGCTCGTGCGGCAGCACGTTGTGGCAGAGCGCCACCACCCGGGTCCGGCGGCGCAGACCGGCCAGGATGCCCAGGTAGGGCGGGACCTGCACCGGGCTGAGCACGGCCAGGACCACCAGGTCCGCGGAGCGCAGCCGCCGCCCGCACGCGACCCAGCCGTCCGGGCGGCGCCAGTCGAGGTCGCGCCGGACACGGCCGAACGGCTCCCCGTCGGGGGCCTCGACGGTCTGCCGGCCCGGGTAGAGGAAGGACGGGTACTGCGCGCGCCACGACTCGATCACCACGTCGTGCCCGGCGGACGCGAGCCGGTGGGCGAGCTCGGTGGTGTGCGCGGCGCCGCCGCCCTTGTACGGGTAGGTGGGCCCGACGATCGCGATCCGCACGCGCTACTCGTTCCTGGAACGCACGATCAGGTCGGCCAGCAGCGCCAGCGAACCGATGAGCAGGCCGGACAGGAAGATCACAATGGTGTTGCTGGCCAGGTAGAACGGCGTCTTGACGTTGTCGTAGACCCCCTTGGCCAGACCGATGCAGACCAGCCAGATGGCGGGCGGCATGAGCACCTTGAGCGGGTTGAAGTACATGACCATCCGCAGCACCTGCAGGATGTAGCGGTAGGCGTCGGAGACGAAGCTGAACTTCGACTTCCCCGCCCGCTTGCTGTACTCGATCGGCAGGTAGTAGACGTCGTGCTGGTTCGACAGGAACGACAGCGTGATCGTGGTGACGCAGGAGAACCCGGGCGGCAGCAGCCGCAGGTACGGCTTGGCGACCGACTTGCGGAACGCCCGCAGACCGCTGTTCAGGTCGGGGATCTTCTGCCCGGCCAGCCGCTCGGCCACCTTGCGGATGAACCACTTGGCCGGCACCCGCAGAAGCTTGTGGGAGCCCTCCTCGCTGGTCCGCGCGCCGACGACCTGGTCGATCGTCGGGTCCTTCTCCAGGATCCGGACGAGCTCGGGGATGCGCTCGTTGGGGTAGGTCATGTCGGCGTCGGTCCACACGACGATCTCGCCGCGGGCCTCCTGGGTGCCGATCCTGCGGACCGTCCCGGAGCCGCCGTTGCGGTGGAACGCCCGGATCCGCATGTTCGGGAACCGCGGCGCGGCCTCCTGGAGCCTGGCGAGCGTCTCGTCGGTGGAGAAGTCGTCGACCGCCACCAGCTCGTAGGTGTATCCGCTGTCGTCCATCGCGCCGCAGATGCGCTCGACCTCGTCGATGACGTGGTCCTGCTCGTTGTAACACGGCAGGACGATGGTCACGTACGGCGTTGCGTCCACAGCTGATCCACTCTCGGGGTTCTCGGGCGTACTCTCGACCGGCGAGGATACTCTGCCCGGCTGGAAGCCGGACGCACTTCACCCCCGCGGGCGGCTCGGTCGTCGTCCACGGTCCGTCCACACGGTCCGTCCGCCCGGTCCGCCCGTCTGGGGCTCACGGCCCGGGCTCACGGCCCGGGACGAGCACGTCGCCCGTCCCGGGTGCGTCGTCCCGGCGTGGCGCGTCGTCCCGGCGTGGCCCGGATAACGGTGTGTCCCGGACAACGGCGTGTCCAACCCGCGGGCCTCAGCCGGAGCCCACGAGGCCGGCGTCGCCGACGCCGGGGAACACCTTGATCGTGTCGATCAGCGTCTCGGCGTCGCGGCGGTCGGCGACCCTGACGTAGTAGGACTCGGAGAACTGCGCGGAGCGGAAGTCGCGGCTGACGGCGGTGAACGTCGCGGTCCGCCTGGCGTGCTCGACGTCGGCGAAGTAGACCTTCTCCACGCCCTCCACGGTGCCCAGCCTGGCCTCGATCCGCTCCCGGTCCCGGAAGGTCGCCGGGTCGTTCCCGTCGCAGGTGTCGGACGGTTCGTCGCCGGGCCCGCACAGCCTGATGACGACGTCCGCCTTGCCCGCCCAGAAGGAGCCGCCCCGGGTCGCGACGTCGCCGACGCCCGCGACCTTCCTGAGGGCGGAGGTGAACGGGGCGATGTCGGCCCGGCGGCGGAGCGTGCCGGTGAACGCCTGCGCCACGTCCCCGGTCCGGAGGCCGGCGGGGACGGCCCTGTCGTGGGCGAACTCCTTGACGGCCGTCTCCCCCACCTCCTTGCGGGGCTCGAACCGCACCTTGGTCACCTGCGGCATCGCCCGCAGCTTCGCCTCCAGCGCCCGCTTCTGCTTGGGGGTGATCACCTTCTCCCGGCACCGGTCGAAGGGGCTGTCGTCCCCGCACAGGAAGACGGTGAACGTCCCGCCCTCGGGCCAGGGGCCGACCGGCGGCTGGGAGACCTCGACACTGCTCGGCGGGGCGTACCAGGTGTCGTCGGGACCGTCCGCGTACGCGGTCCCGGCCGTCCCGCACAGGACGGCGATCATCATCCCGCCGGACAACAGGGCACGCCCGGCCCTGCCCGCGGGGGGTTTCTGCGATTCCACCCGCCCGACTATGACGATCTTCCTATTCGACGGCAACCGCTATGCAGAAACTGCAACAAGTGACACGAAAAGGATGCCGGGCAGGACAACGAACCGTCCGCCGAGCCGCATGTGTCCCCCCTGAGACGGAACCGGACGGGCAGCGCGGCGCCGGGCGGGGCGGTGGCCCCGGGAGCGCTCGCGCGGGTACCGTGACCGGTCGGTCAACCGGATCCGGCGGGTCGCGGCACGGCCATCCAGACGTCGACCGAGAGCGACCAGGTGGTGTCGGGCGGGGAGATCAGGGAGCGCTCGTCCTGGCGGGTGCGCAGCGCCATGACCCGGACGGGCATGCCGTACGCGGAGAGCTGGGCGGCCCCGGCGGCGAGCAGGACCGGGACACGCCCGGCGGCGCGGACGCGGTCGGCCAGCCGGAGCACCTCGGAGCCGGGTGGGACGTCACCCCGCAGGGCGGGGACCCGGGCGGTGGGAACGCCGCAGGTGCCGCGGACGACCTGGGTGAAGCGGTCGCCGGTGACGCGCTCCACGATCAGCACCGAGGCCCGCGGCGGGAGCGCCGCGCACATCGCCTCGACGGCGGCGCGCTCGCCGCGCTCGACCGGCGTGAGGAACGTCCCCGCCGTGGTGATCACGGGCGGGACGAGGAGGAGGACCGCGCCCGCCGCGGCGACGCGGGCCTGCGCCGCGGGGCCGTACCCGGACCTGCGTGCCTTGTCCCGCACCCAGCGCAGCCCCCAGACGGCCAGCAGGACGAGCCCGGGGACGACCACGGGGACCAGCCGCCGGGCGGCCCACGGCTGGTCGGGAGTGATCGCCGGGCGGTAGAGGGTGGTGACCGTGGTCCAGCCGACGACGGCCAGCGGCAGCAGCCAGCCGGCCCCGGTGCCCCTGACGAGCCTGCGCGCGAGCACGGCCGCCGCGAGGGTGGCCAGGACCACCGCGGGCACGCCGACGTACCAGACCACCCAGTACAGCGAGTCCTCGTAGTACAGGCGCGTGCCGTCGGGCGACAGCCCGTTGGCGCGCTGGATCACGGTGATGAACTGCGCGGTGGTCTGGTCTTCCGGCGTGACGGGCCGCCGGACGACGGTCTGCAGCCACGGCCGGGCCGCGAAGACCACCATGATCAGCGCGACCGCCGCGGCGGCGGCCTCGGGCAGCCGCGGTGTCCGGCCGAGCCGGCGCAGCGGGGCGGCGAGCCGGGGGGCGAGCGCCACCACGGCCAGCATGAGGGCGGCGAACGCGCCGCAGATGGCCAGCAGCGGGACGAGCGAGCCGGACAGGTACTCCAGGTACGGCGCGGCCAGCAGCCGCCCGGCGAGCAGGCCTAGCCCGGCCCCGGTGACCAGCCCGGCGAGCAGCGGGAGGCCGAGCCGCCCCTCCTCCCGGCCCCCAGCCCGGCGCACGGCGACCAGCAGCCCGGCGTAGCCGAGCACGGGGAGCACGTCGCGCAGCCCGTCGATCCGCACCAGGACGGCCAGTCCGAACACCAGCCCCGCCAGCGCGGCTCCGGCGAGGGCGTCGCCCGGTTGCGCCGCGCGGACCCGCCTCGGGTCCTCCCCCGAAGGAGCGGACGGCAGGTAGCCGACACCGGTGACGCCCGAGCGGAGCCGCACCCGCGCGTCGTGCAGCAGCGCGAGCCCGCCGAAGAGCATGATCATCGACGGGATCTCACTGAAGGTCGTACGCGAGGTGTAGACGATCGGGAGGCTGACCGCGAACGCCAGCGCGGCGAGCGGGGCCCAGCGGGCGCCGGCCAGGCGGGCGACCACCCCGGCGAGGACGAGCACGGCCGCCGCCCCCAGTAGCGGCGGCACCAGCAGCATCCCGGCCAGGTCGCCCAGCCAGGCACCCACCGCGTGGACCATCGGCGGTCCCGGCATGAACTGCGGCACGACCGCGCCGCCGTGGTCGTAGAAGCCCACGCTGTCGAAGCGCAGCCCCGGGTCGGGGCCGCCGAACGCCTGCGGGTCCGCGGGGACGGGCAGCGAGCCGTGCCGGGCCAGCCAGACGGCGTACTGCGCGTAGGTGGCCGGGTCGCGGCGGACGATCAGCTGCTCGCTGTGGAGCAGGGCGTTGCACACGCCCGAGGCCAGGGCCACTCCCAGCACCCCGGTGACCTGCCAGGCGGTCGCCTCGACGGTCTCGGGCAGGCGGCGCAGGCCGTACCGGCACAGCAGCGCGATCACCAGCAGGCCCGGCGGGACGACGGCGAGCGGCCGGAAGACGCCCAGGAGCAGCAGCGGCAGCCCGGCCAGCAGCCAGCCCGCCAGCACGAGGGCGGGCACGACCGAGGCCACGGCGAGCACCCTGCCCGCCGAGGGCCTGCGCGCGGGGTCAAACCAGGCGATCCTCATGGCTCGACCCGAGCGTAGTGGCAGCCCCGCCCGAGCGCGGGGATCCGGCGGGAGCCGGTAGCGTACGCGCAGCGCGCGAGGAGGGGGAAGAGTGTTCGGGTGGGCGCGGCGGCACCGCTGGTTCCTGGGCGTGCTGGGGGTGGGGGCCGCGCTGCGGGCGGTGGCGATGCTGGGCTACCGGCCGGCGCTGTGGTTCCCCGACTCCTACACCTACGTGGTGACCGCGCTCAAGCCCCGCCCCGACCTGGTCCGCCCGGCGGGCTACCCGATGTTCCTGCGGCTGCTCGAACCGTTCCACAGTTTCGCCCTCGTCACGCTGGTCCAGCACCTGATGGGGCTCTGCGTCGGCGTGCTGGTCTACCTCACCGCCCGGCGGCTGCGCGCTCCCGGCTGGGCCGCGACGCTCGCCTCCGCCCCCGCCCTGCTGGACGCCTACCAGATCGAACTGGAGCACCTGCTGGTCTCCGACACCCTGTTCGGGCTGCTGGTCACGGCCGCGGCCTGCCTGGGGGTACGCCGGTCGCCCGGGTGGCGCACGGCGTGCGGGATCGGGCTGCTGCTCGCCGCGGCCACGCTGACCAGGACCGTGGGGCTGCCGCTGGTGGCGGTGTTCGCGGGCTGGCTGATCGTCCGGGAGCGGGGCCGGGTGTTCCTGGCCGGCGTGATGCTGGCCGCGGCGGCGGTGCCGGTCATCGGGTACGGCGCCTGGTTCTACGCGACCCACCAGCGGATCGGCATCGTCGGCGCGAACGGCGTCTTCCTGTACGCCAAGACGATGACGTTCGCCGACTGCGCGGTGATGAGGCCGCCGCCGGATCTGGCGACCCTGTGCGACCCCCGGCCACCCGCGAAGCGGCCTCCCGCGCAGGAGTACGTCTGGAGCCCGGACTCGCCGCTCGTCCGGCGGCCCGGCATCACCTTCACCCGGGAGAGCGACGAGCTGGCCGCACGGTTCGCGTCGCTCGCCATCCGGAGCCAGCCGCTCGACTACCTGAGCTCGGTCACCGCGGAACTGGCCCGCTCGTTCACCCTGGGCCGGCCGGTCTACCCGGACCGGGAGATCTACGACTACTACGAGTTCCCCGAGACGCGGCCCGCGCCGCCGGGACGCTACCCGGCCATGGTGGGCGCCGAGTTCGCGCGGCGTTACGAGGCGGGCCCGATCGAGCCGCGGATCGTCGAGCCGTACGCGGGCTGGATCCGCGCCTACCAGTCCGTCGCCGGGCTGCCCGGCGCGGCGCTGCTGGTCCTCCTGCTCGTCCCGCCGGTGGTGGCGGGAGCGCAGCGGCTGCGCGCCGGGCGCCCGGCGCGGGTGTCGCCGGGTACGGGACGCACGGGGGACCCGGGGGACGTCGAGGGCACGGGAAGCACCGAGGGCACCGAGCGCCCCGGATCGACGACCGCGCCGACGACCGGAACGGCGCCCGGACCGACGGACAACCCCACGAACGGCCCGGTGACCGGACCTGCGACCGGTACGGCCGTCGGATCGGTGAACGGCCCGGCGGCCGTACCGGCGGCCTGGGCGCTGCCGTGGGCGGTCGCGGCGACGCTGCTGGTGATGCCCCCGGCGGTGGCGGAGTTCGACTACCGGTACGTCCTGCCGGCCGTACCCGCCGCATGCCTCGCAGCGGCATTAAGCGTTCGTAAACCTAATTTCGGTAACATTCCATTAAATGTCAGGACTTGAGTATGCTGACCGCCGGATCATCGTGGCGGCGGCAGGGGGGCGGTCTTGACCAGGTTCACATCATCGCGGCTCCCGGCGGCGGTCTCATGACCTACCCTTTGGGCGCAATGAGCGAGCTGCAGCAGCACCGGATGCCGCCGCCAAGCGAGGAGATCGCATGAGCGACAACCGGCACGTCGCCGTCGGCGACCGCCGGGCCGAACCGGCCCCCCCGGGCCGCAGGGCTTCCCGGCGGGCGAAGGGCGACGCCCCCCACCCGGAGACGGTCCCGCCGCGGGAACCCGAGGAGCCCGGGGAACCCGAGGAGCCCGGGGACGCCCCCCGGAAGGCGGGCGGCCGGTCCGGCGGACGCGGGAAGGGCGGGAAGAAGGGCCTCGGCGCCGGCGCCTGGACGAGCGTCGCCCTGACCGGGCTGCTGGTCCTCGGCACGCTGGGCGGATACGGGGTCTACCGCAACACGCTCGGCAACTTCAACACCGTCGACCTCGGCGACAAGCTCGGCAACGACCGGCCGGCCGCCACGGGCGCGCTGAACGTGCTGATCGTCGGCTCCGACACCCGCGAGGGCGACAACCTCAAGTACGGCCAGAAGATGGCCAACGACGGCAAGCGCACCGACACCATCATCCTCATGCACCTGGCCCCCAACCGCGACAAGGCGACGTTCGTCAGCTTCCCCCGCGACTCGGTGGTCCAGATGCCGGCCTGCAAGTCCGAGACCGGCCAGCCGGTCGCACCCCGCACCGAGATGATCAATGCCGCGTACAACGAGGGCGGCATCACCTGCACGATCACCACGATCGAGGCGCTCACCGACATCCGCGTCGACCACTTCGTCGAGGTCGACTTCACCGGCTTCAAGAACATCGTCGACGCCCTCGGCGGCGTCAGGATCTGCCTGAGCAAACCGGTCGACGACAAGAAGGCGAAGCTGACCCTGGCGGCGGGCTGGCACAACCTCAAGGGCGAGCAGGCCCTGGGCTACGTCCGGCTGCGCGGCTACGGCGACGGCAGCGACATCGGCCGGATCAAGCGCCAGCAGGTCTTCCTCACCCAGGTCGTGAAGAAGGCCACCAGCAGCGAGCTGCTGACCGATCCCGGCAAGCTGCTGAAGTTCATCAACACCGCCGCCAAGTCCGTCCGGATGGACAAGGCGCTGGCGGACGACACCAATGCCCTCCTGGAGATCGCGACCAGCGCCAAGTCGCTGACCGCCGGCGGCGTCGAGCTCATCACCGTCCCGTGGGGCCCCCACCCGGACGACCCTAACCGGGTCGCCTGGCGGCAGCCCGACGCGAACAAGCTGTTCGCCGCGATCAAGAACGACACCGAGGTCACCCCGCCGGCCAATCCCACCGCCAAGCCGGCCATCGCGCGCGAGCAGGTCCGGGTGCAGGTCCTCAACGGCACCGACATGTTCGGCAAGGCCAAGGAGGTGGCCGACGAACTCGCGGAGCAGGGCTTCGTGGTCACCCACATCGGCAACGCCCGCCCGGCGACGGGCAACCGCGCCACCACCGAGATCCGTTACGCCACCAAGGACGGCGCCGACGGCATCGCCTACGGTGACACGGTGGCCGGCAGGCTCTCCAAGGACAAGCGCACCCCGATCGCCGGCAAGATCAGGCCGGTGAGCGCGGAGCGGTACACCCCGGCGACCACCGCCAAGCCCGCGAAGGGGGCCAAGGCCCCGACCGGGCCGATCATCCAGCTGGTCATCGGCAGCGACTGGCCGGGGGTCCGGGCCCTGCCCAAGATCCCCGACTCCCTCCAGGACAAGGTCGTCACCGCCAAGACCGACCCCTGCCAGTAGCGGCTCCCGGGCGGGGTCCGGCCGATCGCCGGATCCCGCCCGGGACGGCGGAGCCCCGGGGACACCCGAGGTTTCGGACAGTCACGATTCTCCGGGAACCCCCCGTTCGGCGGGCACATGTGCGACAGAGAGCGCGCGGTCGGTTTAGGGTGTTCGGGTCGGCGAGGTGAACGCCTGCTTACCCGTCCCCCCGGATCGTCCCCGGCGTCCTCACAGCGTGCCCGACTCCCCCTGGTCTCCGACAGATAGCTGAGCGTTTCCCCCGTGAGCGACATCCGTTCCTTCCAGATGCCGGCCCCCGATGACGACGGCCCCTCCGGTGCCGACGCCGGCAGGTCCACCGGTGGGCAGGGCCGGACCCCCGCCGGGTGGCCGGTGCCCGACCCCGCGCGAGGAGCCGGCCCGGCCCAGCCCGCCTGGCCGGAGCCGCCGGAGCGCCTCCCCGCCGCCCCCGGCTGGCACTCCCGGCCGGACGGCATGCGGGAGGAGAGCCCCGGCGAGGTCACGGAGTGGGGCGGCTACCCGGCCTACCGGGAGCCCCGGGCCGGTGAGTCGTACGACTCCCAGGACCCCCTCGACCTGTCCAAGCCCCTGGCACCCGACCCGATGCCCCTGGAGTCGGCCTGGGCCCAGGAGTCCCTGCGCGGGCACGATCCCGCGCAGGTGCCGGGATCCCCGTGGGCGCCGGAGTCCTCCCCGGGGCACGACCTGGCGGGAGGCCCGGAGCCCGCCTGGGGGTACGACCCTCCGGGGGCGACCCGGCAGTCTCCTCTTCCGCACGCCGCTCCCGTCTCCCCCCCGCCCGTGCACCAGGCGCCGCCCCCGCTGCCCGCCTGGGCGGAGGCCCCGCCGTCCCGGCCGCAGCCGGGGGCGTCCCCGGCCGGCGACCAGCCGTCCGGCACGCACCCGTACGCCGGCGGCCCGGCCCACGGCACGCGGCCCGGCCCGGGAGCGCGGCCGCCGCACCCGCGTGACGGGGCACACCCGCAGAGCGCACGCCCGCAGACGGCTCCGGCGTCCCCGGAGACGGATTCCGGCCCCCCCTTCTCGTACTGGCAGAGCACCAGCGGGCAGCGGTCGTCGTTCTGGACGCACGCCGCCGAGCCCGAGCGGGAGGCGGAGCTGGAGCGGCAGGCGGAGCGGGAGCGCGAGCCGCAGGCCGTGGAGGCGCCCGCCGCGCCTGCGGCCAGGAAGAAGCGTGAGCCCTACCTCGACAACGTCAAGTTCGTCCTGATCGCCCTGGTGGTGGCCGGTCACTCGCTGGTGCCCACCCTGGACGCGCACTCGGCGAAGTCGGCGTACATGTTCATTTACATGTTCCACATGCCGGCGTTCGTACTGATCAGCGGCTATCTGGGACGGAACTTCTGGAACTCCAACGCCAAGATCAACAAGCTGGTCGACACCCTGCTGATCCCGTACGTCGTCGTCGAGATCGGTTATGCCCTGCTCCGCTTCGCGCTCGGCCAGAAGTGGAGTCTCACGATCATCGACCCGGCATGGCTGAACTGGTATCTGCTGGCGCTGGTGCTGTGGCGGATCTCCACGCCCGTCTGGACCCGCATGCGGCAGCCGCTGCTGGTGGCGGTGGGCATCTACCTCATCGCGGGATTCTCGGAGATCTCCGGTGACTTCAGCATCGACCGCTTCTTCGGCCTGCTCCCCTTCTACGTGCTCGGCCTGCTGCTCAAGCCCGAGCACTTCGACCTGCTCAAGCCGCTCTGGGTGAAGATCACCTCGGCGGTCGTCCTCGGGGGCGCCGCCGTGGTGGCCGTCCTCATCGCGCCTCACGTCAAGCTCGACCCCGTCTACTTCCGCTACAGCTTCAAGGCGATGGAGCTGTCGTGGTGGATGGGACTGGGCGTGCGCGCCGCCGTGCTCGTCGCGGCGCTGGCCATGTCGGCCGCGGTGCTCGCCCTGGTGCCCAGGGGTGAGACCTGGTTCTCCGACCTCGGCACCCGCACGCTCTACGCCTACCTGCTCCACGGCGTCGTGGTGCTCATCGCCAAGGACCAGGAGTGGCTGAGCTTCCCGTGGCTGTACGGCCCACTGGGGGTCCTGGCGATCATGTCGATGTCGTTGCTGCTGGCCATCGTGCTGTGCCTGCCGGAGACCCGCACGCTCTTCAAGTGGCTGCTGGAGCCGCGCCTGGTCTGGCTCTACCGCCGCCCCGCGGGCCCCGACGGCACGCCCGCCACCGCGCCGGCCGGACCCGCGCCGGCGACCGCCTCCGGCACCGCGGCACCCGCCGCCGGAGGCACCGGGGGCACCCCGGGTCCTGCGGCCACCGGTACCGGGAACGCCCCGGGAGGCTTCCCGGGGAGCACTTCGGCAGGCTTCCCGGCAGGCCCCGCCACGAGCGCGGGCGGCCCACCGCGGGGCGCCACCTGAGACCCCGGCCGGTAGAGTTCAGCCCCAGTTACCCACCGGTTCACCCAACACATCCGGTGCGGACGGAACCGGCGCTCAGCATCGGCATATGCGGGTATGTGTCGGGACAATCGTTCATCACCCGGAAGACGCCCGGATCATGCATCGGCAGATCCGGGCGCTCCTGGAGGCGGGGCACGAGATCACCTACGTCGCCCCCTTCACCGACTGCAACGTCACCGCGGATCCCCGGATCCGGGCGATCGACGTTCCCCGCGCGACCGGCCGCCGCCGCTGGCGCGCGCTGAAGGCCGCCCGGAGCGCGCTGAAGCGCGGCGTGCAGGACGCGGACCTGTTGATCGTCCACGACATCGAGCTGCTGTTCCGGCTGCCGAGGCGGCGCCCGGCCACCGTCTGGGACGTGCACGAGGACACGGCCGCCGCGCTGGAGACCAAGGCGTACCTGCCCGAGCGCCTGCGTCCGATCCTGCCGGGGCTCGTGCGCCGGATCGAGTCCCGCGCGGAGCGCCGCCTGCACCTGATGCTGGCCGAGGAGTCCTACCGGGAGCGTTTCACCGGCCCCCACCCCGTGGTTCCCAACACCACCTACGTTCCCCGGCGGCAGCCCGCGCCGCCCGGCCGCAACCGGGTGGTCTACGTGGGCCACCTGTCCGCCGCCCGCGGCGCGGCGGAACTGGTCGAGCTGGGCCGGCGGCTGCTCCCGCACGGGATCAGACTCGACCTGATCGGCGCGGCCGACCCCGACGTCCGGCCGGTCCTGCGGGACGCCCAGCGGCAGGGCCTGCTCGACTGGTACGGCTACGTGCCCAACCGGCACGCGCTGCGCATGGCCGAGGGGGCGATCGCCGGCCTGTCGCTCTTGCACGACGTGCCCAACTACCGGCGGTCGATGCCGACCAAGGTCATCGAGTACATGTCGCGGGGCATCCCGGTGGTGACCACGCCGTTGCCCGCCGCCGCCTCGCTGGTCGAGCGGTCCGGATGCGGTCTCGTGGTGCCCTTCGGGGACGTGGAGGCGGCGGTGCGCGCCGTGCTCGCACTGCGGGACGACCCGGCCGGGGCGGCGGAGATGGGTGCCCGGGGTCACACGGAGGCGCTGGCCCGTCACAACTGGCCGGACCACGCGGGCGACTTCGTCGGCCGGCTGGAGGAATGGGCGGGCCGACGGGTGACGTCGGACGTGGAGATTGGTGTACTGGAGGCATGGCACGCCATCTGATCCAAGGACGCGAGGTCGCACTGCCGGTCCGCGTCCGCGATGCCTCGGTCTACAGCGCGTCCTATCTGGTCCGGGCGGACGCCGCCCGGGCGGTGATCGCCTACTCGCGGCTGGACGTCGCCGAGGTGATCCCCCGCAAGGCCCTGTGCACGCTGGTCTTCATCGACTACCTCGACGGCGACCTCGGCCCGTACCACGAGTTCGGCGTCGCCTTCCTGGTCCGGCCGCCGGACGCCGGGCACGCCCCCCGCGGCGGGCTGCGGGCGAATCTGGCGGAGCTGTACCGGACCGGCGCCGGGGCGTTCGTCCACTGGCTTCCGGTCGACCAGGGATTCACTCTGGAGGCGGGCCGCACGATCTGGGGTTTCCCCAAGGAGCTCGCCGACATCGACCTGCGCACCTCCTCGCCGTACAAACGGTGCGTCCTGCGCAAGGACGGCCGCCTGGTGCTGGACCTGCTGATCAAACCCGGCCTCCCGGCGCCCGGCACCGGCATGATGACCGCCCTGGACGCCTACACGCACCAGGACGGCGTCACCCGCCGGGTGCCGTGGTCGGTGTCGGCGCGCGGGGTCCGGGCACGGGCCGGCGGCGCGCTGATCCGCCTGGGCAACCACCCGGTGGCCCGGGAGCTGAGCGAGCTCGGCCTGCCCAGGCGTGCCCTCGTCACCGCCACGGCCTCCCGTGTCACCATGGCCTTCGACGAGGCCAAGGACGCCTAGCGGGACGCGCCGGCCTCCATCAACGCGAGGTAGCCGTCCTCCAGGGTCGGTACGGCGGGCCGCGCGTCCGCGGCCGGGGGCGTGGCGGAGACGACACGGTAGCGCATGGCGGGGCCTTCGGGCAGGACGGAGACGATCCTGCCGGTCGTGGGGGCGGGGCCGGTGGTGGTGAGCGTCCACACCCGCCGGTCGGCGTAGGAGACCAGCCCGGCGATGTCGCCGTGGAAGACCAGGCGGCCCCCGTCCATCACCGCGACCTGGCGGCAGGTCTGCGCCACGTCGTCGAGGATGTGGGTGCTGAGCAGGACGGTGCGGTCGCCGGCCAGCTGGGAGAGCAGAGTGCGCAAGCGGATGCGCTCCTCGGGGTCCAGACCGGTGGTGGGCTCGTCCACGACGAGCAGCCGGGGGTCGGCGAGCAGCGCCTGGGCGATGCCGACGCGGCGCAGCATACCGCCGGAGAAGCCCTTGAGCCTGCGGTCGGCGGCGTCGGTGAGCGAGACCGTCTCCAGCAGCTCGGCGATCCTGCGGCGGCGCTCGGCACGGCGGTCGATGCCCTTGAGCAGGGCGATGTAGTCGAGGAAGCGGCGGGCGGTCAGCTCCGGGTAGACGCCGAGGTCCTGCGGCAGGTAGCCGAGGGTGCGTTGCACGGCCAGGCGCCCGCCGGGGGTGGTGATGTCGTGGCCGCCGACGCGGACCGTGCCGGAGGTGGGCTTGAGCAGGCCGGTCAGGATCCGCATCAAGGTGGTCTTGCCCGCGCCGTTGGAGCCGAGCAGCCCGTACATGCCGGTGGGGATGTGCAGGGTCACCTCGTCGACGGCACGCACACCGCCCTTGTAGGTCTTGGTCAGCCGGGTGATGTCGATGTTCATCTCAGGACTCCGTGCGGGTGGCGTGCAGGCGGATCAGGGCCGGCGGGGCCAGGGTGTGCGCGTGGATCAGGGCCGGCGGGGCGGGAGCGGACGCGTGGACGGTCCGCGCCGGGGGCCGGCGGACCCGGCCCGGGAACCCGTGGCACGTGAGCACGGTCATTCCTGATCACCGCCGAGGACACGCTCGGGGTCACCGAGCAGGTACCAGGCGGCCCCGGCCATCAGCAGGGCCGTCACGAGCAGGGTCAGCCGGTTGGGCAGCCAGTCCTGCGGCTCGATCCGCTGCGAGGTGGCGAACACGGAGACCAGCCGGGTGAGCGGGTGACCGTGCAGGGCTCCGCCGAAGAGCTGCCCGGCGAGCCAGAGGAAGGCGACCAGCGTGGTGGCGGCCGCGGTGCTGCGCAGCACGACCGACGCGAGCAGCCCCAGCGCCGCCGTCCACAGGGCGGGGGCCAGCCAGGTGAGCTGGACGCCCAGCCCCTTGGGTGCGTCCCGCAGCAGGTCCCACCAACCGGTGGTGACGACGAGCGTCACGCCGGCCAGGACGCACGCGCCCGTCCACCCGAGTGTCAGGGTCAGGCGGCGCGTCAGGGTGGAGCGGTATCGCGTCGGCGCGACGAGCTGGAGCTCCAGCGCGCGGTCGCCGCCGATCAGCGAGGCCGCGACCATACCGGTGACGAGCGGGGCTCCCGTCTCGATGAGCACCAGGAGCATCCAGGCGGCGCTGCCCTCGTGGGCGCCGAACCCGCGGAAGGCGACCATCAGCACGATGACCAGGAGAAGGGCCGGCGGGGCCGCCAGGGCACCGGGCCCGGCCCTGCGCATCTCGTACGACCAGAGGTCGATGGGTCTCATGACCGGTGAGTTGCGGGCGGGCACCGGATCGGTTCACCCCCGCCGCGACGTCATCGCGGCGGGTGGACGGCACGACCGGCCGAGTCGGTCAGACGATCGGCGGGCGGCCCAGGCGCAGCATCCGCCAGGCGGTGTTCCAGGCCATCGGACGGCGCTCGCCGGCGGGCTCCCGGAGCCCTTCGGCGAAGCCCTTGAACCAGGAGCGCAGGGCCGAGGAGGACCGCTCGCGGACGAGGGTCAGCACGACCCAGTTGAGCAGGTACAGCAGGGCCAGCGGCCACGGGAGGTTGCGGCGGGCCAGCCAGACCCGGTTGCGGGCGTTGAGCCGGTAGAAGTCGGCGTGCCTGGTCGGGGGAACCTGCGGGTGGTACATGACCGTCTTGGCGTCGTACTCGATGCGGTAACCCTCGCCGAGCAGCCGCCAGGCCAGGTCGGTCTCCTCGTGGGCGTAGAAGAAACGCTCCGGGAGCCCGCCGACCTGGAGGAAGGCCGACCTGCGGATCGCGCAGGCCCCGCCCAGGAAGGTGGTGACCGGGGAGGACCGCTCGGGATCGCCGGCCCGCAGCCGGGGGACGTGGCGGCGCTGGCCGGTGCCGCCGTCGGGGTCCATCACCCGGAAGGAGACGACCGCGAGGTCGTGCTCGGTGGAGAACCGCTCGCGCAGGTGGGAGACGAGCCCCGTGTCGGCGTACCAGCCGTCGTCGTCGAGGAAGAGGACGACGTCGCCCGAGCACTCCTCGACGCCGCGGTTGCGACCGGCGGGGATGCCCGCGTTGTGGCCGAGCCGGAGTGTCTTCACCGAGGCCGACGACCCCTCCGGGATCGACACCGACAGTTCGGGGACGTCGGCGCCGTTGCCGACGATGACGACCTCGACGTCACCGTCGGACTGGTTCAGCGCCGACTCGACCGCCCGTCCCAGCTCGGGGACCCGGTTGCCCATGGTGAGGATGACGCACGAGATCTTCAACGGGTCATCGCCTTGACGCGTTGAGAGCACGTACGAAACATACCTTCATGATCACCGAGTCTGCTGGGGGCGACATTTCCGACGGGACCGCTGGTTGCTGGTTTACCGGATGACAAGCGTATCGGAACCGGCAGCGAACACCCACCAAACAGCGAGGTGTTCGCACCTACGACGTGTCGCGACGCCGTCCGGTTCCTCATGACAGCCGCCTGGACGCCAGAATGCTGACCAGGTGCAGGACCATCTGGAGCGCGGCGACCGCCACGCAGGCGACCGCGAGGATCCGGGTGGCCGCCAGTCCCCCGTTGACCGCGTCCCACAGGGCGGCGACCACGACGAGGATGGACAGCTCCACCGCCTGGACGACGCGGTGGAACTTCAGGGCCGCGGCGGCCTTGCGGGCCAGGCTCAGCCCCCGCGACCGGAACTGCTCTGCGGACGACTCGGTCGCCGCGACCAGCCCCGAGCGGGCACGGGCCACGTCGACCAGGTCGGTCTCCGCCTTGATCAGGATGGCGCCGAGCGCGGCGGCGAACCCCGCCACGGTGTACCAGTCGGGGAGGGTCTCCGAGGCCCGGAAGCCCAGCCCGATGAGCAGCGCCGCCTCGGCGAAGTAGTGGCCGACCCGGTCGAGGTAGACACCGGTGATGGAGGTCCGGCCGGTCCAGCGGGCCAGCTCGCCGTCGGAGCAGTCGAGCAGCAGGTAGAGCTGGACCAGCAGGGCCGCGGCGAGGGCCGCGGCGAAGCCGGGCAGCGCGAGGACCGCACCCGCCGCCAGCCCGGTGAGGATCATCAGCCAGGTGGTCTGGTTGGGCGTGATCGGGGTCTTCGCCAGGAACCAGGTGACGTAGATCGACAGCTTGCGCATGTACAGCACGCCGGCCCAGTGCTCGCCGCTGTTGCGCTCCATGGTCGAGTGCGGCTGGGCCACCGCACGCAGCTCAGCGACCGACGGCCCGGACATAGTCCTCTACCCGATCACGGATCTCCGACTCCGACAGGCGCAGGTGCTCAAGGATCGTGTAGCGCCCGGGACGGGTCGAGGGCGCCAGCATGACGGCCTTGGTGAACTGCTCGGTGGTCAACCCCACGTCGGAGGGGGTGACCGGCAGCTCGTGCCCGCGCAGGCAGTCGACGACCTGGGGGAGCCTCCGCGAGTCGTCGCGGAGGAAGAAACAGAATGCGGCACCTATCCCGGCGAGCTCGCCGTGATTGGATGTGCCGGGAAAGAGCTGATCCACGGCATGCAGGATCTCATGGTCTCCGCCACTCGAAGGACGGGACGAGCCGGCGATCACCATGGACATCCCCGACAGGATGAGCGATTCGGCCAGCACGGTGAGGAAGGCGTCGGACTCGATCGAGTCGCGCCTGCCGATCACCGCCTCCGCCGCGGTGCGGGCCATCGAGCAGGCCAGGCCGTCGATGGGCTCGCCGCGCTCGGCCGCGGCGAGCTGCCAGTCGTCGATGGCCGACAGGTTGCTGACCACGTCGCCGACCCCGGAGCGGACCAGCGACGGGGGTGCGTCGTGCACGAAGTCGAGGTCGACCATGATGGCCAGCGGCATCGGCACGCCGAAGGAGCCCTTGCCGCCGTCGTGCGTCAGCGAGGCGACCGGGGAGCAGATCCCGTCGTGCGACAGGTTGGTGGCCACGGCCACCATCGGGATCCCGGCGAGCGAGGCGGCGTACTTGGTCGCGTCGATGGTCTTGCCGCCGCCGATGCCCACGACCGCCTCGTACGCGCCGCGGCGCAGGTCGGCGCCGAGCGAGATCGCGGCGTCGACCGAGCCGTCGGCGACCCGGAAGACCCTGGCCTCGTCGAGGGAGGGGGCGATGACCTCGGCGATCCTGTCGCCCTGGCCGACGCCCACCGCCACGGCCACCCGCCCGGAGGTCGCCACCCTGCTGTCGGCGAGCAACGAGCCGAGCTGGGCGATCGCTCCCCGCCGCACCTCCATGGTCAGGGGGGCGGGGAGCATCCTGGCTAGTATCGGCACGCGATCTCCCGCGCCTTCGCGAGGTCGTCGTGGTTGTCGACCTCGACCCACGGGACGTCGCCGATGGGGGCGATCGCGATCTTCTCGCCGCGGGCGACGAGCTCCTGGTAGCCGTCCTCGTAGTACAGCTGCGGGTCGCGCTCGAAGGTGGCCCGCAGCGCGTCGGCGAGGCGCTCGCCGATGCCGGGGCGGATGAGGGTCGCGCCGATGTACTCACCGGCGGCCTGGGCCGGGTCCATCAGCTTGGTGATCAGCTTCAGGTGGCCGTCACCGTCGAGGGTGACCTTCATCTCCTCGTCGGCGAGCTTCTTGACGTCGTCGACGGCGAGCAGGATGTCACTGGTCACCGGCGCGGACAGCAGGGTCCGCTCCACCGAGACGGGGTGCACCGTGTCACCGTTGACCAGCAGGACGCCCTGGTCGAAGTAGTCGCGAGCGCACCACAGGGAGTAGGCGTTGTTCCACTCCTCCGCCTTGTCGTTGTGCACGAGGGTGAGCTTGACGCCGTGCCGCCGCTCCAGCTCGGTCTTGCGCTCGTGCACGGCCTGCGCCTGGTAGCCGACGATGACCACCACGTCGCGGAGATCCGCCGCCGCGAGGTTCCGCAGCGAGATGTCCATGATCGTGGTGTCGCCGTCGACCGGAACCAGCGCCTTGGGCAGCGTGTCCGTGTACGGCCGCAGGCGTCGTCCGGCCCCGGCGGCCAGCACCATTCCCAGCAACGTGCACTCCTCATCCACATGAGAGCCCCCCGGCGGGCACTCCTGGCCCCAAAGGTTAGTTGCCTTCGGGGCCTGATCGTGTAATCGAGGGTTTGCCGGGCGTTCTCAATCGTGGGCGCCCATATCGACCGCGTCCACCCCGAGACGCGGGGCGGCCAGCCAGCAGGTGACGCTCTCCCAGGCGAACAGCCCCCACAGGTACAGCGAGAGCAGGACGAACATCAGCGTGACCTGGTCGGCCAGGCCGCCCAGGGAGACCATGAGCATCCGCCCGTCCCAGCCCAGGCCGGCGGTGGCCAGCCACGGCGGCGGGTAGACCCGCTGCCGCAGGCGGTAGACGACGTCGTAGTGGTGGAAGGCCGTCGCGCCGAGCAGCATGAAGATCAGCACCGGCGGCACGTCGCGCGCGAAGCCCACCGAGGCCACGAACCCGTACTCGGTCAGGCGCAGGATGGGCGGGACCAGCCAGTCGAGCCGGCCGTCGTGCGGGTGGGAGCTGCCGGGGCCGGCCAGCAGCAGCACCACCAGCGGGGCGAAGACCGCCAGGTCGTCGGCTTCCGCCACGCCGACCAGCAGCAGCACCCCGGTCACGAACATCCCGACCACCGCGGGCGGCAGCGGCGGGAGCTGCCCGGCCACCAGCGCTCCCATCGACCGCGACAGCACCCCGTCGTCGCGGTAGGCGACCACGACGCTGCGCGGTACCGGTGTCATGTGCGCAGTGGTAATGATCACATCCGCCTTCCCGCCGGCGTCACCGGCTCAACGACCTTCCCACCCTGCCGGTGAGGGTGTAGAGCGCGGCGGCGCCGCCCCAGACCAACAGGGCGATGAAGGTCACCCGTGCGTTGAAGACCGCGGCGGTCACCGCGATCAGGGCCATCCGTTCCCCGATGGGCAGTACGACGATCTTCTTGAGCCAGCGGGTGAGGGGGACCCGCTCCAGGCTCCGCGAGAGCCGCACGACGGTGTTGCCGCGGTCCGGCTCGGCGGAGGCGCCCGCGGGCGCCTCCGGGGCTCCGCGCGGGGCCGCGACCGGAGATCCCGTCATCCCCCGCTGGGATCCGCCCGTGCCCGCCCCCTGGAGGGCCACCAGGCCCGTGCCGGACGGTTCCGGGACCCCTGACGCCGCCCGGCGTCCGGCCTCGCTCACGCGGGCGGTCAGCGAGCCGGGCGTCCTGGCGCGGGCCGCCCCCACCCGGGCCGCGTCGGCGCGCGCTCCCGCGTACGAGAAGTCGATCATGTGCCGGAGCACCTGCAGGATCATCGCGGCCACCGCCAGCGCCCAGATCCCCTGCGGGCCGCCGCCGGTGGTCTCCAGCCCAGCGGTGTAGCCGACCGCGAGGCCCACGTAGACCACGTACTCCTTGACCCGGTCGAAGGTCGCGTCCAGCCACGCCCCCAGCGGGGAGAAGGCGCGTGTGTACCGGGCGAGCTGGCCGTCGACGCAGTCGAGGACGAACGACAGGTAGAGCAGGACCGCCCCGGCGACCAGCGCCGGCCGGGTGCCCGTGGCGAACCAGACGGCGGCCAGCGCGGCCAGCCCGACGGACATGCCGGTGACCGCGTTCGGCGTCAGATGGAGCCGGGCGGCCGCCTTCACCAGGTGCCCGGACCAGGAGCTGACCCCGTAGGTGGCGAAGAAGCCGTCGTTCGCCTTGACCGCGGAGGCGAGCCGCACCGCGGCCTCGTCCACCTCGGCCAGTCGTGCCACGGCCGCGTCGGCCCGCTCCTGGCCGGCCGGGCCGGTCACCCGCCCGGCGTGGAGCGGCCCGAGCCGGGCGGCCCTGACCCGGGTGCCGGAGCGGACCAGCCCCACCAGGAGCAGGTCGACGGCCTCGCCGCCGTCCATCGGGCCGAACTCCCCGGCCGCGACCAGGTCGGCGAGCCTCTCCGCGGTCGCGGCGAAGTCGCCGCGGTCGGCCGCGCCGACCTGTAACGCACCCCGGAAGGTGGCGTCGGCCTCCTCGACCTGGTGGAAGGAGGTGCCGGCGGCCACCACGCACCCGCCCTCGACCCTGACCGGCGGGCACCCCGGCCCGGCGTCGCCGGCGGCGCCAACCAGCGCCGCGGAGTCGCGCGCGGGGTGGGCGAGGAGCACGGCCAGCGCCTCGGTGTGCGCCACCAGGTCGCCCGCGACCACGGCGACCGGCCCGGCGGCCGCGCGGGCCGCCTCCGCGACCCGGCGCAGGTCGTCGCCGAGGTCACGCGACCCGTCGCCTCCTATCGTGTGGGTGCCGCCGGCGGCGTGGATGACGTCGCCGGACCGGGTGACCACATGGACGTCCCCGACCGGGAGGGCGAGCAGCTGCCCGGTCAGCCGTTCGAGGAGGGTCTCGCCGGAGCAGCGCAGGCCGGACCCCCCGGTGGTGGCCAGCACGACGACGGCCGTCCCGGGGACGGCGGACGGGACGGTGGCGTGCGGATCAGGCAACATGGGCTCCTTCGCATCCGACGGGGTCACCGTGCGAACCGGGGAGTGCGCACCGAGCGTAGCGAGATCTTGACGGGATAGCACGGGAGCGCGCCGGACGCTCAAATAAGCACCTATTACGCTCGCCATATCCGAACTGTCGAAGGAAACCAACCTTGACCGATCTTGAACCGCGTCTCCGGACCGTCGCGGTCGTCCTGGCCGGCGGCGTGGGCCGGCGTGTTGGCCTGAACACTCCCAAGCAGCTCCTGGAGATAGGCGGTAAGACGATCCTGGAGCACACGCTCGCCCTGTTCAACGGCGCGCCGGAGATCGATGAGATCCTGGTGCTGATGACTCCGGGCTTCACCGGCGAGGTGGAGCGGCTCGTCGAGCGCAACGGCTACCGGAAGGTCACCGGGGTCCTGGAGGGCGGCGAGACCCGGTCCGAGACCACCTGGCGGGCGCTGCGGGCCCTCGGGCAGGGGGAGTGCGACGTCTTGCTCCACGACGCCGTACGCCCGCTGACCGAGCCGCGGATCATCTCCGACTGCGTGGCGGCGCTGCGGGTCCACCCGGCGGTCGAGGTCGCGATACCGAGCTCCGACACGCTGGTGGTGGTCTCGCGGGGGCCGCACGGGGAGACCGTCCGCGACATCCCCGACCGCGCCGGCCTGCGGCGCGTGCAGACCCCGCAGTGCTTCCGGCTCTCGGTGATCAGGGAGGCGTACGAGCGCGCCTTCGCCGATCCCGCCTTCGGCGACCGGCCGCCCACCGACGACTGCGGCGTGGTGCTGCGCTACCTGCCCGACGTGCCGATCCACGTCGTGCCGGGCAGCGAGCGCAACATGAAGGTCACCCACCCGGTCGACCTCTTCATCGCCGACCAGCTCCTGCGGCTCGCCGCGGCCGAGGCGCCCGCGCCGCCGGACGAGGCCCTGCGCGAGGCCATGGCGGGCCGGACGCTGGTGGTGCTCGGCGGCTCCGGCGGCCACACCGGGGCCGGGGTGGCGGAGCTGGCCGGGGAGCTGGCCGGGCGGTACGGCGCCCGCGTGTTCGCCCTCCCGGAGGGGTCGCGCGTGCAGGACCCCCGGGCGGTGGGCGGCACGCTGGCGCGGGCGGCCGGGGAGACCGGCCGGATCGACTACGTGGCGAGCGTGGCGGGCGCCCCGCCCGGCGACCTCGGGTCGCTGGACGACTCCGCGGTCGCCGAGTGGGTCGGCGCGAGCCACCTGGGCCCGGTCACCGTGGCGAGGGCGGCCCTGCCCCACCTCCGCGAGACCCGGGGCCGGCTGCTGTTCTGCGGCCCCGGCGCGGACGGACGGGCGGGCGGGGATGCCCTGCAGGCCCAGGCCAGGGCCTCGATGACCGCCCTGGCCGGGGCTCTGGCGGGCGAGTGGGCGGCGTACGGCGTCCGGGTCGATTGCGTCGATCCCGCCCCGGCGGCGATCCCCGGCCGGCCCGGCGGGGGACCCGCGGCGGCCCCGCCCTCCCCGCGGGCCGTCGCCCGGACCATGCTGGCCGTGCTGGCCTCGGACGTCACCGGCCGGGTGGTCGGCGTCCACCCGGCCGCGCACTGACCGGGCATCCGGGCCCTGACCCGGGCACCGGCCCCTGAGACGCCACGACTCCGGCGGCGCCGGGCGCGCGGGTCAGGCGCCCGGCTTGCCCTGCTTGGCCAGCTTCCTCGGGCTGGTCAAAAAGCCCCAGCCCCACGACATGTGCATGGTCACGTAGACCACCGGAAGCCGGGCGAGCGCGGGGCCGGGCAGTCCGCTGCCGGTCACCGCGGACCCGGCCACGATCGCCGCCAGGTAACCACCGGGGATCAGCAGGCCCGGCCAGAAGAACGGCGAGACGGCCAGGCCGGCGAGAATGGCCGCCACGGCCGCCGGAGGCGCAAGGTAGCGGAGGTTGATCGTGCCCTCGTGGGTGCGGGCGACCACCCTGCGCCACCGGCCGTAGTGGAAGTACTGCTTGGCCAGGGCCTTGATGTCGGGCCGTGGGCGGTAGGAGACGCGCATGCGGGGCTGGAACCACACCAGGCCGCCCGTCTGGCGGATGCGGTGGTTCATCTCCCAGTCCTGTGCCCTCAGGAAGTGCTCGTCGTAGCCGCCGACCCGCTCCAGCGCCTCACGGCGGAACACGCCGAGGTAGACGGTGTCGGCCGGGCCCGCGGTGCCGCCGGTGTGGAACCGGGCGCCGCCGACGCCGATCTTGGAGGTCATCGCGCGGGCCACCGCCTGCTCGAACGGCGTCACGCCCTCGGCGGCCATGACGCCGCCCACGTTGTCGGCGCCGGTCTCCTCCAGGGTCTCCACGGCGACCTGGAGGTAGTCCTCGGGGAGCATGGCGTGGCCGTCCACCCGGGCGACGATCCCGTTGCGGGAGGCGGCGATGGCGGCGTTGAGCGCGTTGGGGGTTCGTCCGGTGGGGTTCGGGACGACGATCACGCGGGGGTCCTCGGCGGCGATCGCGTCGGCGACCTCCTGGGTGCGGTCACGGGAGGGGCCGATCGCGAGCACGACCTCGATCGGTCCTGCGTACCGCTGCGACAGCACCTGCCGTACGGCTTCCCTCAGGTGGCGCTCCTCGTTCAGCACCGGGATGACGACGGAGACGGGGGGCCAGACACGTGTCTCGGGAGACGACGCCGGCGCGGGCGAGTCGGGGAACTGCTTCATGGCGTCGCTCACGCTACTGTACGAACGGGTAGCTCATCGACCCAGCTGGAGCCGAGGGGGCCACGCATGCGCGACGGGGAAGAGGAGGACTCGGGTGTGCTCGTGGGCGGCGATGCCTACGGAAGCGTCCAGGTCACCCCGAGGCGCGAACGCCGCTCCGTCCGGGGCGCCCGCTCGCGGCGGCGCGGGCTGATCGCCTCCGGCCTGCTCTCCTGCGTCGTCCTCGGCACCTCCGGGGTCACCTGGGGGCTGACGACGTACGCGGAGGAGCGGATCCAGGGGGTCGACGCGGGGGTCTCCGGGCCGGGGCCCACCGGCGCGATGAACATCCTGCTGGTCGGCGTCGACCGGCGCGACAACCTCTCACGCAGGCAGCAGAACGAGCTCAAGCTGGGCCGCGAGAGCGGTCAGCGCACCGACACCATGATGGTGATCCACCTGTCGAAGGACCACCGGAAGGTCACCGTGGTGAGCCTCCCCCGCGACACGTGGACGACGATCCCGGGCAAGGGCGAGCACAAGATCAACGCGGCGTACCAGCTCGGCGGGGCGAAGCTCGCCGTGCGGGCCGTGCAGAACGTCACCGGGCTGACCATCAACCACTACGTCGAGGTCAACGTGCTCGGCTTCATCCACGTGGTGGACGCGCTCGGCGGCATCTCGGTCTGCACCCCGGTGCCGATCAACGACCCCAAGACCGCGCTCGACCTGCAGCCCGGCACCTACTCCCTCGACGGCGTCAAGGCCCTCGCCTACGCCCGCACCCGCGCCACCGCCCGCTCCGACCTCGACCGCATCGACCGCCAGCAGCAGGTGATCTCCGCCCTGCTGAGCCAGGCCCTCAGCGGCGACACGCTCACCAACCCGGTCAAGCTCGCCTCGTTCGTCGACACGACCCTCGGCACGCTCCGGGTCGACGACCCGCTCCGCAAGGACCTGCTCGGCCTGGCCGGGCAGCTCAAGGACGTCTCCACCGACGACGTGTCCTTCGCCACGGTCCCGATCGCCGACGTCGACTACAAGACGCCGACCGGCGAGTCCGCGGTGCTGTGGGACAAGAAGGCGGCGGCTGAGCTGTTCCGCCGGATCGACGCCGACGAGACGCTCGTCGCACCCGCCTCGTCCTCACCGAAGCCCGGTCCCGCGGCCTCCTCGTCGGCCTCGCCGAAGCCTCCGGCACCGACCGTGCCGCCCTCGCGGATCTCTCTGCGGGTGCTCAACGGCACCACGATCGCCGGTCTCGGCGCGCGGGCCAGGACCGACCTGCAGAAGGTCGGGTTCCTGGTGCCCGACGCCGCCGGCGACACCCCGCAGAAGGATTTCACCAAGACCGTGGTCCGCCACGGTCCCGGCCGGGAGGATTCGGCCCGCACGGTGGCCGCGGCGTTGCCCGGGGCCGAGTTGCGGCCGGTCGACTCTCTCGGTGACGGGATCGAAGTGGTCGTCGGCAGTGGTTACACACCGGCGAAGAAGGTCACCGTGAAGGAGCCCGCGGCGGCCTCGCCGAGCGCGACGCCCTCGGCCACTCCGACGGCACGCACCGCGACGCAGAACATCTGCAAAAAGTAAGTCGGACACGTTTCTAGAAAGTACGCATAACAATCTCCCCTCCGGGCACTTAACAGCGCACGGAGGTGATGATCGTGAGTTCGACGTTCGACATCCAAACCTGGCCCAGCGGCCCGTGCATGGTGGTACAGGCCGCCGGCGATCTCGACATGGCGGTCGCGCCCCGGCTGCGCGCGGAAATCGACCAGGTCCTCGACGGCCTGGGCCACCCGTGCCTGGTGATGGACCTGACGCAGGTGCCCTTCTGCGACTCGGTGGGCCTGGGAGTCCTGGTGGGCACCCTCACCCGGGTCAAGGAGGCACATGGTCGGCTCGTGCTCGTGGTGAGCCCGGGGATGATCACCCACCTGCTGACCATCACCAACCTCGACCGGCACTTCGAGATGCGCGGCAGCCTGCGCGAAGCCCTCGACAGCTTCACCCTCAGCCACTCATCCGGCTGACCCGCCCCCGGTCGTCCGACCGGGTTACCCTTTCGTCGCCGTTCTTCCTGCATTTCCTTTTGTTCGTTCTCATCCTTCCCCATCCTTGTCTTCCGGCCCAGCGGTCACTCCCCACCCATCGGGGCCGTCCGATTTCGGTTCCACCTGTTCCCGTTTTCGGGCTGACCAGATAGAAGCGACCGCAGTGAACGTGAGCCATTTCCACAAATGGCTGGCGTATGACCGGCATGAGATCTACACTTCGCTTCGAAGCTACGCGATCACGGAAAGCGATAATTCGCACCATTAGGGAGTATCGTGGCTTCAGGTGAACCGGCCTTCCCCCGCGCCGGCGCGGACGGGCGGCGGCACACCGAGGCCGGGCGCGTCCGAGCGACACTCCCTGGCCGGGCACGTATCTTCACGTGATGCCTGCAGGGAAGTGGGCGATGAAAGCACTACATCTCGTGAGCGAGCGCGCGAACGGCTCCGTGGTCGTCACGGTGACCGGCGAGCTCGACCTGGCCACCCGCCCAGAGCTGGTCGCCTACGTCAGACATGCCGTCGACGTCGACACCGGCACGATCATCATCGATCTCTCCGGCGTCACCTTCATCGACGCCTGCGGCCTGAGCGCGCTGATCGCCCTCAAGCGGTACGCGCGCGAGCAGGGCAGGCCGCTGCTCCTGGCCGGAGCGACGCCCCCCGTGCTGAGGCTGCTCAAGCTCACCAACCTCGACGGGACCTTCACCATGATCTCCCGCCCCGGAGCCGCCGGGGCACCGCCCGTCGGCAGGGCGAACACCGGGCCGGCCGTCCAGACCGGCTGACCGGGCCTCGCCGGCCCCGCCGGCCCTGGCCTCTCATCCGGGGCCGGCCCGGCACCGGCCGCCGATCACCTCCGACTCCCGGCGATCACCTCTTACCGCCGCCGATCGCCTCCTGCCGCCTCCGGGACCGCAAGGCCCGGAGGCGGAACCCGCGAGCCGGAGAACCGCGTCGGCGGCGTCAGCCGGCTCGTCTCTCCGCTCTCTCCGCTCTCTCCGCTCTCCCCACGACCGGCCGGACGACCGGGCGGGAGGGGGGTGCCCCGCCCGAGGCGGCCGTCCCGTCGGAGCCGAGCCGATCCGGGCTGAGCCCATCCAAGGAGCGCTCATCGGGGTCGAACGCGGCCAGCAGGTCGGTGAGCGGCGGGTGCACCCCGGCCAGCCGGATCCGCGCGGGGGCGCTGCGGACGGCACCGGCGAGCAGCCGGACGGCGGAGAGGTCGGCGGAGACCAGCCCCGCCACGTCGAGGGTGACCGGCCCGTCGCCGGCGGCCGCGTCCTCGACCAGGTGCTCCAGCACGGCGGCCAGCGCGTCCCGGTTGGTCTCGTCGGCCTCCCCTGCCAGCGTCAGCCCGGCACCGGTACGGCGTACACGCAGCAGCGGCTCCCACTCCTCAGTGGCCCCCGCCCCGGCCCGCGCCGTCCCGGGGTGGGCCGCGCCGAGGCGCTCCAGCTCGGCCGCGGTGAACAGGCGGCGGTCATAACAGCACAGCGCGATGGCGTAACCCTCGGAGAAGACGCGGTTGGCCTGCGCCTCGTACCGGGCGAGCCGGGCGAGCTGGTCCGTCCCCGGCTCCGGACCGATGATCCATCCCATGTCGATCGCCACCCGCAGACCGGCGTACCCCTGCTCGCGCGCGTTCTCGATCGCCGTGCTCCACGCCTCCAGCGCCCGTTCGGCCTCGAACGCGCCGCCGGAGGTCAGGTGGGACTCGTTGGCGATGGCCACCTGCAACTGACCGCTGTGCTGCGGCCCGGCGACCTCCACGCCGTACGCCTCCAGCGCCACCAGGAACGCCCGCGGCAGGAAGGTGTCGGTGAAGTACAGCACCTGGTGGTTCTGACTGACACCGGTTCGGACAAAACGGACCAGGGCCTTCAGATGCCGCTCATGGTCATCGAAGGTCCAGCACACATGATCACCCGGTACGAGCCGGTCGACGGTTTTCGGGTCTGCCACTGGCTACCCACTCTGTAGGCGGACATCTCGGCGCAGCAGCGAAGTTCGCAGGCCCCGAAGACCGGCGACCAATGCCGCGTTCCGCCTCTCTCGACCTCCACCGTAAGACACCCGCGCTCCGGCGGCCAAACCTCGAACGGCGCCGGCCGGTGCCACCGGGCCGTCGCCCACCGTGAAACAGATCATGAGGCCATGCGGTCGACACTCATGACAGCGACCATACACAGAGCCCCGGACCGACGTCACCGCCGCCACTCCACCGGGCCCCGACGGCCGCCCGCCGCCGTCGCCGGAGTCGATGTCCGTACCCTCTCCTCCGGCGCCTCCCGGCAGGGCCGGGAGACGCGATCGGCTTCGGTGAGGCGAAGCGGTCACGCGTCCCGCGGATGCGGCTCCGTTCCGTCCCCGCTCCGCGTCCCGCGGAGCGGGGACGGAACGGAGCCGCCACGACGCTCACCCCGAGGCCGGAGAAGCCGCAAGACGATCCCGGCGGAACGCGGTTCCCGCTGCTCAGATGCCTACTTCAGCAGCTGGCGGGCCATGACCAGGCGCTGGATCTGGTTGGTGCCCTCGTAGATCTGGGTGATCTTGGCGTCGCGCATCATGCGCTCGACCGGGTAGTCGCTGGTGTAGCCGTACCCGCCGAGGAGCTGGACGGCGTCGGTGGTGATCTCCATCGCGGCGTCGGAGGCGGCGCACTTGGCGGCACTGGAGAAGAAGGTCAGGTCCGCCTGCGGCTCGCCGTGCATGGCCAGCTCCGACTTGGCCGCGGCGGCGTAGGTGAGCTGCCGGGCGGCCTCCAGCTTCATGGCCATGTCGGCGACCATGAACTGAACGCCCTGGAAGTCGGCGACGGCCTTGCCGAACTGCTTGCGCTCCTTGACGTAGCCGATCGCGTAGTCGAGCGCACCCTGGGCGATGCCGAGCGCCTGGGCGGCGATCGTGATGCGGGTGTGGTCCAGGGTGGCCAAGGCGGTCTTGAAACCCGTGCCCGGCTCGCCGATCATCCGGGAGGCGGGGATCCGCACGTCGTCCAGGATGACCTGGCGGGTCGGGGAGCCCTTGATGCCGAGCTTGCGCTCCTTGGGACCGAAACTGACGCCCTCGTCGCCCTTCTCCACGACGAACGCGGAGATGCCCCGGGCCCCGACGCCCGGCTCGGTGACGGCCATCACCGTGTAGTACTCCGACACCCCGGCGTTGGTGATCCACATCTTGGTGCCGTTGAGCACGTAGTGGTCGCCGTCGGCCACGGCGCGGGTCTTCATGGCGGCGGCGTCGCTGCCCGCCTCCGCCTCCGACAGCGCGTAGGAGAACATCGCGTCCCCCCGGGCGACCGGCGGCAGGTAGCGCTGCTTGAGCTCCTCGGAGGCCGACAGCAGCAGCGGGACGGTTCCGAGCTTGTTGACCGCGGGGATCAGCGAGGACGAGGCGCAGGCCCGCGCCACCTCCTCGATGACGATGACGGTCGCCAGCGCGTCGGCCCCCGACCCGCCGTACTCCTCGGGAACGTGCACGGCGTGCATGTCGGCCGCGACCAGCGCCTTGTAGACGTCGGCGGGGAACTCCCCCGTCTCGTCCGCTTCGGCGGCACGCGGGGCGATCTTCTCATCGGCGAGGGCGCGGACCGTCTCGCGGAGCATCTGGTGCTCCTCCGGCAGCGCGTAGAGAGGGAAGCTCATGGGCAAATACTAGGACGTCCAACAAAGCGTGGAGCGCTCCACCCCAGGTGACGTATGCCGCCGCTGTTTACGCAGGTGGCAAAGTGGGAGAATCGAATGCCGGTACGCTGACGGCAAAGAACCGGGCAGTACCGAAAGGAGCACCAGTGGCCTACCGCCTCACCATGGTGGGAACCGGATACCTCGGTGCGACGACGTCCGCATGCATGGCCGAGCTGGGCTTCGAGGTCCTCGGTCTCGACGTGGACGCGGAGAAGATCGGCCGTCTGCAGGCCGGCGACCTGCCCATCTACGAACCGGGCCTGGAGGAGGTCCTGCGGCGCAACCTCGCCAACGGGCGGTTGCGCTTCACCACCTCCTACGAGGAGGCCGCGGAGTTCGGCGATGTGCATTTCCTGTGCCTCGGCACCCCCCAGAAACCCGGCGAGTACGCCGCGGACGTGTCCTACCTGGACGCCGCGGTCGAGGCACTGGCCCCCCACCTGCGGCGGGAGTGCCTGGTCGTCGGGAAGTCCACCGTCCCGGCCGGCACCGCGCAGCGGCTGGCGGACAAGCTCGCCAGGCTGGCCCCCATCGGAGCGGGCGCCGAGCTGGCCTGGAACCCCGAGTTCCTCCGTGAGGGCTTCGCGGTGAAGGACACCCTGGAACCCGACCGGATCGTGTTCGGCGTCGCCTCGGAGCGGGCCGAGAAGATCCTGCGCGAGGTCTACGCCCCCCTGATCGAGGCGGACGTCCCGGTGGTGGTCACCGACTACCCGACGGCCGAGCTGGTCAAGGTCGCCGCCAACGCGTTCCTCGCCACGAAGATCTCGTTCATCAACGCGATGGCCGAGGTGTGCGAGGCCACCCACGCCGACGTCAAGCAACTGTCGCTGGCGCTCTCCTTCGACGACCGCATCGGCGGCAAGTTCCTCAACCCGGGGCTGGGTTTCGGCGGCGGCTGCCTGCCCAAGGACATCCGCGCCTTCATGGCCAGGGCCGGTGAGCTCGGCGCCGACCAGGCGCTGACCTTCCTCCGCGAGGTCGACGCGATCAACATGCGCCGCCGGGCCCGGATGGTCGACCTGGCCCGCGAACTGGCCGGCGGTTCCTTCCGCGGCTGCACGGTCACCGTGCTCGGCGCCGCGTTCAAGCCCAACTCCGACGACATCCGCGACTCCCCCGCGCTCGACGTCGCCGTCAAGATCGGCCAGCAGGGCGGCAAGGTCACCGTCTACGACCCCGTCGCCCAGGAGAACGCCCGCCGGGCCCACCCCGAGCTCTCCTACGGCGACTCCGCCCTGGAGGCGGCCCGCGACGCCCATGTCGTGCTGGTGCTCACCGAGTGGCAGGAGTTCGTCACCCTCGACCCCGAGGAGCTGGGTTCCGTGGTGGCCTCCCGCAAGATCGTCGATGGCCGCAACGCCCTCGACGCCGAGGTCTGGCGTGCCGCGGGCTGGCACTACCGCGCGCTCGGCCGCCCCTGACCCCGTCCTTCACGAACCGGCCCGCCCCTGACCGTCTCCGCGTCGTGGCCCGAGCCGTCTCATGCCGACGAGACGTCCCGGGCCGGGACGCGGGGACGATACGGGCCGGGTACGGGTCTGCGACGAGCTGACCGGCCAGTGAGGAAACACACGGTGGGATTCCAGCTGAGCTGCTACTTCACCCTCGACGCCGGGGTGCTCCCGTTGTTCGAGCGGGTGATACCGGGCGGATCACGGTTCGTCATCCCCGTCGGCGGCGACGGGCTGCCCGCCGGATGGGTGCTGCCGACGCCCTGGCGCCTGGAGTACGACCTCGGCGGCACACCGGCGATGGCCGGGGACGTGGTCGACGACGCAGCCGTCGACGCGTGGCGGAAGGCCGCGGGCGTCCCCGGGACACCGGACCCGCTCGACGCCTTCGACGACCTGGACCTGCAACTGGCGTCGCTGCTCAGCCTGGCGGCACCCTCCGGTGTGGTCGTCATCGACGACGACACGTTCGGCGGGCTGCGGTTCAACGAGTACGCGGCGGTGTGCGTCTCGGGGCGACTGCGCGCCGCCGGTGGAATCGACTTCGCCGACGGCGGACGCGGCGCGGGCCGGGCGTTCGAGCTGCGTGACGGCGCCTACCACCCGGTCACCCCTGCGGAGGCCGATCCCGTCACCCGGTGCGCAGCCGTGCTCGACCGGCGGTTCGCCGGTGTGTCCTTGTTCGAGGGCTACCTGCCGCGCAACGCCGAGCCGGGTTTCCACCGGGACCGCCTCCCCCCGGCCGACGGCCCGCTCCGGCTCCCCCCAGGGACGGTCGAGGAGTGGGGGCCGTACTTCCCGCTCCTCACCCGGCACCACGGCGGCTGACCCCGTCGGCGTACGGGTCTGAAGCCGGGGCCCGACGGCGGCGAAGCCCCGGCCTCACCGCGGGGTCAGTTGTCGAACTCGCCGAGCTTCACGCCGCCGACGAAGGCGTCCCATTCCGACTGGGTGAAGAACAGCTTGGGCCCGTCGGGGTTCTTGGAGTCGCGCAGCACGTAGAGGGGGCCCGACCCGGCCTTGTGCCCCTCGTCGAGCCCGTCGACCACCGCCACCTCCACGCAGTCGCCACCGTTGTCGCTGCTGAGGGAGGCCTTACGCCAGACTGCCGTGCTCAGGTCTGCTTCCATGCCGTCATCACCTTCGTCATGAGGTCGATGCTCGCTCGCGGGGGCAGGGCCTCCGTCCGCAGCTCTTCGAAACGGGTGCAGATCTCCGCCACGTCTCGGGGATGGTCGGTGACGTGCCCCTCGACGGCGCAGTCCACGTACACAGTATCCGGGGAACCATCGACGCTGGCTATCACAAAAGCTCCACTCAGGCCGGCTGTGACAGTGACGTCCGCAGGCACGATCTGGACAGAGACGTGACGGCTCTCCATGGCCGCCAAGACCGCCGCAATCTGTTCATGCATGATCTCCGCACCCCCGATTCGCCGATGGAGGACGCCCTCGTCGATGACCGCCCATAGCAGGGGCGGACGTGGGCCATGGAGGAGATCCTGGCGCTGGATCCGGGCGGCGGCCAGTTCTTCCGCGCGTTCCTGCGGAACCCCGCGTCGCCCCATCAGTAGAGCCCGCGCGTAGTCGGGCGTCTGGAGCAGACCCGGAAAGACCAGAGGTTGCCAGCTCTTGAGAGTGTGGGCCTCGCGTTCGATCTCCACCCACGGCCTGAACCACGACGGATAGGCCGCCTGGGTGAGCAGCGGCCAGACCCGCATGAGCATCCCCCCGGTGTTCAGCGCCCGGTCGCAGCGCTCGGTGAAGTCCCTGGACGGGTTTCGCCTAGCGGTCTCGACCATGCCGACCAGGGCTGTCGAGTAGGCGATCTCCTCGGCCAGTTGCTCCTGCGTCCAGCCCGCCTGGTCACGCAGACGGCGCAGCTCGGCGGCGTAGAAGGTCAGCGGGGTGGACCCATGGTCGAGCTCACGCGAAGGGGGCATGGCGAACTCCTCTCGTCACGTCGGATCACCACCGCGATCGACCGGGATCACGGCCGCGAAAGTGGTAACCGTTCCATGACTCACGGTATTGGAAGCAGGTCATCCTGGAGGCGCATCCCGGAAACCGCAGGCACCGGGGCCCGGAACCACCCGCCGCATCCCACAGCCCACCGCCTCCGGCCGGGCACGGTCCACCGTGTCCGCTCCGGCGCCGGCGGCAACCTCTCGACACGGAGCCGATCATGACCGTCACCGACGACGCCGCAACCGTCGCGATCGACCATCTGACACGCCTGGGTGAGCTTCTCAACCGGCAGGATCTGCTCGCGCGGGTCCGTGTGGCCCACCGCCGTCCTCCGGAGCTGCACGTCGTCAACCCGGAGGCTCCGGTCCTCTTCGAGAGCGTGCACGCCGCACCGCACCGGGGGGACTGGTGGTACTGGTGGTCGTGGGCCGAGCCGATCGTCCCGGCCGCCGACCTGGAGACGGCCGCCTCCCGCGTCCGCCACGTCCTCACCCCGCAGGGACGATGAGAACCGTCGGCCACGCAGGTCGGCCAGGGGCCGCCCGCGCAATGAGTCCGCGCGGCGCGAGAGGCACGGCGGGGGTGCCGTGCCGTGATCCCCCGGAGGCATCTCCGCCCCGGCGACGCGGCGTGCTCCTAGGGCGTGGCCTCCGAGCTGATCCGGTGTTCCGCGGGCCGGTCGCCGTCGCCCGCTCCGACGCTTCCGAAAACTGCGAGTACCGCCATCGTGACCCCGAGGGCGGCGCGTATCGCGTTCCTCATGGTTCAACCTCCAAGAATCTTGGAGTTTCCCCTTCCCGACAAGTCCGGGCATATCCGCAGGTCCGCCGGAGGCCGGGCCCGGCGGGACGGCAGAAGAGGAGGTGAGGGCGGAGAAAAAGGCGGTGAAAATTCCTCGGCGGACGGCCTCAGACACCCGACCGGATGACACCGGCCCGGCCTGACCGACAGGCATCACACGCCCGCTCGACGGCCTCGGCTCCCACCCCGGCGCCGTCAGGCACCCGCTCCGGCGGCCCCGGCACCAGCCACGACGACGTCAGGCACCCGCTCCGGTGGCCTCGGTCCCCACTCCGCCGCCGTCAGGCGCCCGATCCGGCTGCTTCCGCACCCAGGCCGGCCGCCTCGGCGCGGAGCCGGGCACCCTTGGCGTACGCCTGCTCCTTGAGAGCGCGCTGGAAGTCCTCCATCTTCGCCCGCAGGCCCTCGTCGGCGGCGGCGAGGATCCGTACGGCCAGCAGGCCCGCGTTGCGGGCACCGCCGACGGCGACGGTCGCGACCGGAACCCCGGCGGGCATCTGGACGATGGAGAGCAGCGAGTCCATCCCGTCGAGGTACTTCAGCGGGACGGGGACGCCGATCACCGGCAGCGGGGTCACCGAGGCCAGCATGCCCGGCAGGTGGGCGGCTCCCCCGGCACCCGCGATGATCACCTTCAGCCCGCGTCCGGCCGCCTGCGCGCCGTAGGCGATCATCTCCTCGGGCATGCGGTGCGCGGAGACCACGTCGGCCTCGAAATCCACCCCGAACTCTGCCAGCGCCTCGGCGGCCAGCCGCATCACGGGCCAGTCGGAGTCACTGCCCATGACGATGCCGACGGTGCTCATACGATCCCTTCATCCCTTTCGTCGTACGGCCCGGAGGCCATCCGCCCCACGGCCCGCAGGCCGCCTCGTCCTACGGCCCGCAGGCTCCTTCGTCCTACGGCCCGCGGGCCGCTCTGCCGTACGGCCCACAGGCCGCGTTCTCCGTGCCGCCGGGCCTCGCACACCCGGTCCGGCCGGCCCGCTCAGGTGTAGCGGCCCTCGCACAGGTAGACGGCGGCGTGCCGGGCACGTGCCCGGACCTCGTCCACGTCGGTGCCCAGGGCGGTGACGTGGCCGATCTTGCGACCGGGCCGCACCTCCTTGCCGTAGAAGTGGACCTTGATGCCCGGGTCGTGGGCCATCACGTGCTCGTAACGGGAGAAGACGTCGGGGTCGTCGCCGCCCAGCAGGTTGGCCATCACCACGACCGGCGCGCTCGGTGCGGGCGAGCCCAGCGGCAGGTCGAGGACCGCGCGCAGGTGCTGCTCGAACTGCGAGGTGCGGGCGCCGTCGATGGTCCAGTGGCCGCTGTTGTGCGGACGCATCGCCAGCTCGTTGACCACGAAACCGGAGGCGGTCTCGAACATCTCCACAGCGAGCAGGCCGGTGACGCCCAGTTCCTTGGCGATCCTCAGGGCGATCCCCTGGGCCACCGCGGCCCGCTCGGGGTCGAGCCCCTGCGCGGGGGCGATGACCTCGACGCAGATGCCGTCGCGCTGGACGGTCTCCACCACCGGGTAGCTGACCCCCTGCCCGTGCGGCGACCTGGCGACCAGCACCGCGAGTTCCCGCTCGAACGGCACGAACGCCTCGGCCATCAACGGCACGCCGGAGGCCAGGACCTCGGCGGCGTCGTCGGCGGAGCGGCAGACCCAGACCCCGCGTCCGTCGTAGCCGCCGCGCACGGCCTTGAGCACGACCGGCCAGCCGTTCTCCGTCGCGAATCCCTCGATGTCGGCGGACGTCTCGACGCGCCGCCACGCGGGGCACGGGACGCCGATCGCCGTCAGTCGCTCGCGCATCACGGCCTTGTCCTGGGCGTGCACGAGGGCGTCGGCGCCGGGGTGGACGGCGAAGCCGTCGGCGGCCAGGGCCCGGATGTGCTCGGTCGGGACGTGCTCGTGGTCGAAGGTGACCGCGTCACACCCCTTGGCGAGGTCACGCAGGTCGGGCAGGGACCGGTGGTCGCCCAGCCGGACGTCGGCCACCACCCGGGCGGCGCTCTCGTCGGGCGAGCCGGCCAGGACCCGTAGCTCGACTCCGAGGGCGATGGCCGCCTGCTGGGTCATCCGGGCCAGCTGGCCCGCTCCGATCATGCCGACGACGGGACCGCGGGGGCTCTCCGGGGAAGTGCTGCTCACGCCGGTCGAGTCTACCGGCCCGGATTCGGGCCCCGACCAGCGACGAGACCCACCGATACGGGATATCTCGTGAAATGTTCTTGACTGACCACTGTGTACAACAGGGGGGCAACATCACACAGGTCTCCCCGGCGCACCGGTAGCCTGACCGCATAGTGTTCGAGGTCCTCCACGTGGCGGATCAGCGGCCGACCTCCGAAAGGACCGTGCAGGAAACGTGCAGTTTCTCCGACACGCCTACCAGCGAATCATCGCCCTGGCCCATGAGCTGGCGAAGTTCGGCGTCATCGGGGCGATCGCGTTCGTGATCGACACCGGCGGCACCAACCTTCTCCGGTTCGGCCTGGACGTGGGCCCGCTGAGCTCGAAGGTCATCGCCACGGTCGTCGCGGCCACCGTCGCCTACGCCGGCAACCGCTACTGGACCTTCCGGCACCGCGAGCAGAGCGGGCTCGCCCGCGAGTACTTCCTGTTCTTCGTGCTCAACGCCGTCGGGCTGCTGATCTCGCTGCTGGTGATCGGCTTCGTCACGTACACCCTCGGGCTGGAAGACCCGGTGAGCTACAACATCGCCATGCTGATCGGCACCGGTCTGGGCACCCTGTTCCGGTTCTGGTCGTACAAGAAGTGGGTCTTCCTCCCCGGCGCGGAGCCGGTCCCGCCGGCGCCGAACGCGGGCAGCCAGGTCAACGGCCACGTCTACCTGCTGAACAAGGCCGCCGAGGACAGCACCTCCCCGACCCGCCGGTAGCGCGGGGCCCGCCGCGCCGCCACGCCGGTCCTTCAGTCAAAGTCTCCCCGCCGGTCCTTCGGCCGAAGCCGCTTACCACGCGACCGCCCGGCCGGTCTCAGGCCGGGCCGCTCACCACGCGGTTCCTGCCGCTGTCGCCGACCTGGCGCAGGAAGAAGGCGAACGCCGCCGGCCGGGGCCGTACGAGCTCCAGGCGTCCGCCGTCGGCGGCGGCCAGTGCCCGGGCGAGGGGCAGGCCGAGACCGGTGCCCCCCCGTCCGCTCACGTTGCGTTCGAACACGCGGGGGGCGAGCTCGTCGGGGATGCCGGGGCCCTGGTCGGCCACCTCGATGACGATCGACCTGTCCTTGTCGCTGGTGGTCACCGTGACCGTGCCGCCGCCGTGCTCCAGGGAGTTCTCCAGCAGGGTGGAGACCACCTGGCTGATGCCGCCGCTGGTGCCCAGCGCCTGGAGTTCGCGGGTCCCGGCGAGTTTCAGCTTCCGGCCCACCCGGCGGAAGGCCGGGCCCCACTCGATGAACTGCTGGTCGAGCAGCGCGTCGAGCTCGATGACCTCGGCCTGCGCGTGGCGCTGCCGCCTGGCGGCGGCGAGCAGCTCGTCGATCACCGCGGTGAGGCGTTCGGCCTGGACGATCGCGGCCTCGCCCTCCTCCTTGACGATCGCGGGTTCGTGAGCCGCGGCGACGATCTCCTCCAGCCGCATGGTGAGGCCGGTGAGCGGGGTGCGGAGCTGGTGCGAGGCGTCGGTGGCGAACTCGCGCTCCCGGGAGAGCAGGTCGGAGATGCGGGTGGCGCTGCGGTCGAGCACCTCGGCCACCCGGTCGAGCTCATGGATGCCGTAGCGGTGTTTGCTGGGCCGGGCGTCGCCGGAGCCCAGCCGCTCAGCGATCATCGCGAGGTCGCGGAGCGGGAGCGTCAGGCGGCGGGACTGGACGATGGCGAGCCCGACCGCGACCGCGAGGGCGGCCGCGGCGAGCCCGAGGATGAGCAGGAGCCACGCGCGGACCTCGTGCTCGACCTCTGTCTTGTCACGGCTGACCACGATGTACACGCCGCTCTCGGACAGCGCGTCCTCGGTCATCTTCTGACTTTCGGCCGGTGCGGTGCCCACCGTGATCAGCTGGTCGGGGGTTCCCCGGGCGTAGATCTGGATGTACCGATCGGGGTACTTCTGCTCCAGCTGCTGGTCATCGATGGGCTGGTCCTTGATCCGGGCGTACTCCACCTCCTGCAACAGGTTCTTGGCCTGCGAGGAGAGCTCCTGCGTCGCCTCCTCCTCGATGAGCCGGTCGACCGCCACACCGAGGGGGATGCCGAGCAGCAACACCGCGATGACCGCGACGAGGAGAGTGGAGGAGAGCAGTCGGCGGCGCATTCCCTACTCGCGTTCGAACCTGAAGCCGACCCCTCGAACCGTCGTGATGTAACGCGGCTTGGCGGCGTCGTCGCCCAGTTTGCGGCGCAGCCACGAGATGTGCATGTCCAGGGTCTTGGTGGAACCCCACCAGTTGGTGTCCCACACCTCGCGCATGATCTGCTCTCGGGTGACCACCTTGCCGGCGTCGCGTACCAGCACACGCAGCAGGTCGAATTCCTTGGTCGTCAGATGCAGCTCCTTGTCGCCCATCCAGGCGCGGCGGGAGTCGGCGTCGATCCGCACCCCCTGCACCACGGGCGTCTCGGACGTGCCCCGCCGCAGCAGAGCGCGCACGCGCGCCAGCAGCTCGGCGAGACGGAAAGGCTTGGTGACGTAGTCGTCGGCCCCGGCGTCGAGACCCACGACGGTGTCGACCTCGTCGACCCGGGCGGTGAGGATCAGCACGGGAGTGCCGTGGCCCTCGGCGCGGATGCGCCTGGCCACTTCCAGGCCGTCCATCTCGGGCAGCCCCAGGTCGAGAACGATCAGGTCGATGCCACCCGACAGAGCCCGCTCCAGAGCCTGCGGGCCGTCGGGGCTCACCTCAACTTGATAACCCTCGCGGCGCAGGGCTCGCGCCAGTGGCTCTGAGATCGAGGTGTCATCCTCGGCGAGTAGTACACAGGTCATGTTGCGATCGTAGGACCTTAGGGGATCGTTTCCCCGGCGCAGCGCGCGGTTTGACTCGTCGTTGACCTATCCATTGACCTGGGCAAACACTGATAAATCCCGGATAGTCATCCCGCAACGGCCGAGGGGCGCGGAGTACGGCTCCCACCTCGGAAGTTCCTGGAAAGCACAGCCTCTCTGCGAGGGTAACCGACAGAACAGAACACGCCCAGCCAGAGAGGGTCTGGCGGGCGTGTTCGGGACAATTCACCCTGAACGTGTCAGCGGACGCGCTCAGGAGGCCGACGGCGGCTCCGCGTAGCGCGCGAGGTAGAGCTGCTCGCCGAGGCTGTCGATGAGCCCCAGTTCGGTCTCCAGGTAGTCGATGTGGTGCTCCTCGTCCTCGAGGATCTCCTCGAAGAGACGCGCCGAGGTGTGGTCGCCCTTCTCGCGCATGAGGACGATGGCCGGTCTGATCCGCCTGACCACCTCCAGCTCGACCTCCAGGTCGGCGCGGAGCTGCTCGGCGACGGTCTGGCCGATGTGGAGGGTGCCGAGCCTCTGGTAGTTGGGCAGGCCTTCAAGGAAGAGGATGCGGTCGGTCAGCTTCTCCGCGTGGCGCATCTCGTCGATGGACTCTTCGCGGGTGTACTTCGCCAGCTTGGTGTATCCCCAGTTCTCCTGCATCTTGGCGTGCAGGAAGTACTGGTTGATCGCGGTCAGCTCGGCGGTGAGCTGCTCGTTGAGAAGTTCGATGATCTGCTTGTCGCCCTGCATCGGCGGGCTCCTCGTGCTATGCGGTCGGCATCAAATTTTCAGACCGCTTCAGGATCGCACAAATCTTGCGCACGCAAGAAGCGCAGTCGCCACCGGCACCCGTCGCGTCACGAATCTGTCGTGCGCTCTTGGCTCCTGCCGCGATGCAGTCGTGCACCTCGTTCTCGGTTACCGCGCGGCAGACGCATACATACACGGGGGTGCGACCTTTCGAGGAGCTTAGCATAGGTAAGGCACACCTAAGGTAGCTCATTCGGTTAGGCTTGCCTACGTGAACTAGGACACAAAACCGTAATCCCTCTGTCTTGATCACAAATCTCCCGGGAAATTCCCGGCACGAGATTCCCGGCGCGGTATTCCCATCGTGCGATCCCCTCTCGCGAACGCCCGCGAACGCCCGCGAACGGCCCGGAAACACGTCCGCGCGCCCCGGCCGGAACCGGGACGCGCGGACGGAGGCATGCGGACAGCGGACGCAGGCATCGAGGCATGCGGCCGGCAGACACGCAGAGCGAGAGAGACGGGCGGAAAAGGCGCGACGGCCGGGCCCGCCTTCCTTCAGGCGCTCAGTGCCCCCTGGCCAGCCACTCCTCCAGGTGCGGGGCCTCGTCGCCGATCACGGTGGAGTCGCCGTGGCCGGTGTGCACCACCGTCTCCGGCGGCAGGGTGAGCAGCCGCTTGGTGATCGACTCGATGATCGTGTCGAAGGAGGAGAACGACCGCCCGGTCGCGCCGGGACCGCCCCGGAACAGGGTGTCGCCGGTGAAGACCGCCCCCAGCCGCGGGGCGTGCAGGCAGACCGCGCCGGGCGCGTGGCCCGGGGTGTGCAGCACGGTCAGCTCGATCCCGCCGGCGGTCAGCACCTGGCCGTCGGCCAGCGGGGTGAAGGACCGTCCGGGGTGGACCATCTCCCACAGCTCCCGGTCGTCCGGGTGCAGCAGGATCGGCGCGTCCACCCTGGCGGCGAGGTCGGCCGCGGCGTTGATGTGGTCGTTGTGCGCGTGGGTGCACACGATCGCGGTCACCCTGCGGTCGCCGACCCGCTCGGCGATCGCGGCGGCGTCGTGCGCGGCGTCGATGATGAGCACCTCGCCGGCCGAACCGACCAGCCAGACGTTGTTGTCGACGTCCCAGGTGCCGCCGTCGAGGGAGAACGTGCCGGAGGTGACGACCTTGTCGATCACAGGACCACCACCGAGCGCAGCACCTCGCCGCGGTGCATCTTGGCGAAGGCGTCCTCGACGTCGCCCAGGCCGATCGTCTCGGAGACGAACCGGTCCAGATCCAGGCGGCCCTGCAGGTACAGGTCGATGAGCATCGGGAAGTCGCGGCTGGGCAGGCAGTCGCCGTACCAGGAGGACTTCAGCGCGCCGCCGCGGCCGAAGACGTCCAGCAGCGGCAGCTCCAGCGTCATCTCCGGGGTGGGCACGCCGACCAGCACCACGGTCCCGGCCAGGTCGCGGGCGTAGAAGGCCTGCTTGTAGGTCTCCGGGCGGCCGACCGCCTCGATGACCACGTCCGCGCCGAACCCGCCGGTCAGCTCCCGGATCGCCTCCACCGGATCGCTCTGGCGGGAGTTGACCGTGTGGGTGGCGCCGAAGTCCGTGGCCCAGCCGAGCTTGCGGTCGTCCACGTCCACCGCGATGATCTTCGAGGCGCCGGCCAGCGACGCCCCCAGGATCGCCGCGTCACCGACCCCGCCGCAGCCGATCACGGCCACACTGTCGCCGCGGGTCACGCCGCCGGTGTTGATCGCCGCGCCGATGCCCGCCATCACCCCGCAGCCCAGCAGCCCGGCCACCGTCGCGGCCGCCGCCTGGTCGACCTTGGTGCACTGTCCGGCCGCGACCAGGGTCTTCTCGGCGAACGCGCCGATGCCCAGCGCCGCAGACAGCTCGGTGCCGTCCTCCAGGGTCATCTTCTGCGTGGCGTTGTGGGTGTTGAAGCAGTACCACGGGCGCCCGCGCAGGCAGGCGCGGCACCGGCCGCACACCGCCCGCCAGTTCAGGATCACGAAGTCGCCGGGGGCGACCTCGGTGACGCCCTCGCCGACCGCCTCGACCACCCCGGCGGCCTCGTGGCCGAGCAGGAACGGGAAGTCGTCGTTGATCCCGCCCTCGCGGTAGTGCAGGTCGGTGTGGCAGACCCCGCACGCCTGGACGGTGACCACCGCCTCGCCGGGGCCCGGGTCGGGCACGATCACGGTCTCCAGCGAGACCGGCTCTCCCTTGCCACGCGCGACCACGCCTTGCACGGTGTACGGCATTTGCTGCACCTCATCTGGTCTTGAACTCTGCGGGCCCCACGAGCCCGCCTACGGTCGAACAGCCTGCGGAAGCGTGCCCTGTCTCAATGATTACCAGTTCGGCGCGGCGCTGACGGCCCGGCCCCAGGTCGCGGGGCACGGACGCGCGTCCGTGCCCCGGCTCGCAGGGCACGGACGCGCACCCTGCGGACGGCCGGGGTCACCGGCCGCCGCGCTCGGAGAGCTCCTCGTCGGCCGCCTCGTCGAGCGCCCGGAACAGCTCGGCCCGGACGTCCTGGATGTGCGGGATGTCGCGCAGCGTCACCCGGCCCTGGTCGCCGGCCGACTCGATGACGAGCGTGCCGCAGCCGAGCATCCGCTCCAGCAGGGTCTGGTCGGCGCTGACCGTGGTGACCTTGCTCATCGGGATGTCGTCGACGGACTTGCCCAGCACTCCCGTGCTGATGGTGAACCGGTGCGAGGTGAGCACGTACGCGGTGTTCTTCCATCTCAGGTACGGCACGAAGGACCACACGGTGAGGAGCCCGACGGTGATCACGGCCACGGCGAGGAGCGCGTAGGAGGCGTACTCGAAGGCGGGCATGAAGAACATGGCGGCACCCGACGCCACGATGATCAGGATCATCGCGAGGAACGGGACGATGAGGCGCTTCCAGTGGGGGCGGAACGACCGGATGCGCCGTTCCCCCTCCGTCATCTGGTGATCGGGTAGACCCATGGGGCAAATCGTGGCATGCCCGCACGCCTGACGTCAGGAGGCGTGCGGACGCACGTGCACGACGTCGCCCACGCTGAGCGTGTGCTCCTTCCCATCGGAGGCGACGATCAGGTGACCCGCGTCGTCGATGCCGGTGGCCGTGCCGGTGAGCACCCGCTCGCCGGGCAGCTCCACCCTGATCTCGCGGCCGACCGTGGCGCTGGCCGCGAGGTAGGCGGCGCGCAGGCCGCAGGCGTCGGCGTCGCCGTCGGCCTCGGACCACTCGCGGTAGTGGGCCTCGATCTCCCGCAGCGCGGCCCGGATGATCGGGTCGCGGTCGACGCAGGCGGCCTCCTCGACGGCCAGCGAGGTGGCGGTCTCCACCGGAAGCTCCTCGGCGCGAACGCTCACGTTCAGCCCCACGCCCACGACGACCGCGCTGTCGACCCGCTCGGCGAGCACCCCTGCGAGCTTGCGCTCACCGATCAGCAGGTCGTTGGGCCACTTGAGGCGGACGTCCACCTCGGCGACCTTGCGCACGGCCGAGGCCACCGCCAGGCCGACCAGCAGCGGCAGCCAGCTCTGCCGGACCGGCGAGGGGTCGGGACGCAGCAGCACCGAGAACGTCAGTCCCGAGCGCGGTGGGACGCTCCAGACCCTGCCGAGCCTGCCGCGGCCGGCGAACTGGGACTCGGCGATGACGACGGCTCCCTGCCGTGCCCCGTCGCGTACGGCCTGTGCGAGGTCGGCGTTGGTCGATCCGGTCCGGTCGACGACCCTGATGCCGGACCAGAGGGAGCCGGGACGGACCAGCGCGCGGTTGAGCGCCGCCTCGGAGAGCGGCGGGCGGTCGAGATCGGTGAAGGGCGAGTCGAGCACTTAGCCATCTTGCCTCCACTAACGACCCGCTGTTACCGAATTACGGCAATGACCAGGGAGTACTGTTACGGAATACGGGGGAAACGGGCCTCCGCCTCGCCCCTGGGCAGGGCGGAGGCGGTCCGGACGGCGGCGACGACGGGAAGATGGCCACATGAGCAGACCTTCCGAGCCCCCCGGTCCGCGGCCCCCCGGGATCGGCGGGCACGGGCCGGACGGCCGCTCCGGGCCGACCACCCGGGCCCGGATCACCCAGGTCCGGGCCGGCACCGCGGTGGAGCGCCGCGATGACCTGGCCACCGAGGAGCCCCTGGAGATCCGGATCCAGGCGGGCGGGGCACGCCGCACGGTCGCGATCACCATGCGGACCCCCGGGCACGACTTCGAACTGGCCGCCGGGTTCCTGTACGGCGAGGGCGTCGTGTCCCCCGCCGACGTCGCGTCCATCGCCTACTGCACCGATGAGGACGTGCCGCCGCAGGCCCGCTACAACACGGTGACCGTGCGGCTGCGCGGCGGGCTGCCCGACCTGCCCGCGCTGGAGCGGCACTTCACGACCTCCAGCGCGTGCGGCGTCTGCGGCAGCGCGAGCCTGGACGCCCTGCGCGACCGGTGCCCGTCGCTCCCGCCGGGCGACGACGGCCTGCGCGTCTCCCCGGAGGTCCTGTACGCCCTGCCGGAGCGGCTGCGCAGGGCACAGAGCGTCTTCGGCAAGACCGGCGGGTTGCACGCCGCGGGCCTGTTCACCCCGCTGGGCGAGGCGGTGGCGGTCCGCGAGGACGTGGGGCGGCACAACGCGGTGGACAAGCTGGTCGGCTGGGCGCTGATGGGCGGCAGGCTGCCGCTGGGCGGGCACCTGCTCATGGTCAGCGGCCGGACCAGCTACGAGATCATGCAGAAGGCGCTGACCGCGGGCCTGCCGGTCGTCTGCGCGGTGTCGGCGCCCTCCTCCCTCGCCGTGGACCTGGCGAGGGAGTTCGGGATGACCCTGGTCGGGTTCCTGCGCGGGGAGCGCTTCAACCTCTACTCGGCCCCGGAGCGCGTCGGCGTCTGAGCGGCAGCCGCGCGGGCGGGCCGGCGGCCCGCCCGCGCGGGCCGGATCAGCCGGTGTTCTGCAGACCGGCGGCGACGCCGTTGACCGACAGCAGCAGCAGCGTGGACAGCCGCTCCCGGTCCTGATCGGACAACCCCTCGTCGGCGCGGAGCGTGGACAGCGCGCGCAGTTGCAGGTGGGAGAGCGCGTCCACGTACGGGTCGCGCAGCTGCACCGCACGCGACAGGACCCGGCGGTTCTCCAGCAGGCGGGTGTGGCCGGTGGTCTCCAGGACGAGACGGCGGGTCAGGTCGTACTCGGCGAGGACCTGCTCGACGAAGTCGTCCCGGGCGCCGAGCGCCAGGTACCGGGCGGCGATGTCCCGGTCGGTCTTGGCCAGCGACATCTCGACGTTGTCCAGCAGTGAGGCGAACAGCGGCCACTCCCGGTAGGCGGCGCGCAGCTCCTCCAGGCCCGACTCGGAGACCACCGCCTGCAGGCCGCTGCCCAGGCCGTACCAGCCGGGCAGGTTGACCCGCGTCTGGGCCCAGGCGAACACCCACGGGATGGCCCGCAGATCGTCCAGGGAGCGGGGTGCGCCGAGCCCGCGCCGGGCCGGGCGGGAGCCCAGGCGGAGTGAACCGATCTCCTCCAGCGGGCTGACCAGGGAGAACCACTCCGGGAAGCCGGGCGCCTCGGTCAGCTGCCGGTAGGCCTTCTCCGAGGCGGAGGCGACCCGCGCGGCCACCTCGCGGAAGCGTCCCGCCGCCTCGGCGGTGCGCGCCTCGATCGACGGCGTGGAGGCCAGCAGCACCGCCGAGGTGACCTGCTCCATGTGGCGGCGGGCGATGGCCTCATGGCCGTAGCGGGCGAAGATGACCTCGCCCTGCTCGGTGACCTTGAACCGGCCGCCGACCGACCCGGGCGCCTGGGCGAGGACGGCGCGGTTGGCCGGGCCGCCGCCCCGGCCGAGCGCCCCGCCCCGGCCGTGGAAGAGCGTCAGCGGCACGCCGTGCTCGGCCGACCAGGCGGCCAGCGCCTCCTGGGTCTCGTAGAGCTTCAGGGTCGCCGCGGCCGGGCCGAGCTCCTTGGCGGAGTCGGAGTAGCCGAGCATGACCTCCAGCCGCCGGTCGACGGCCAGCCGGGCCCGGACGGCCGGGATCTCCAACATGCCCGACAGCACGGTGGGGGCTCCGGCCAGGTCGGCACCCGACTCGAACAGCGGGACCACGTCCAGCCTCGGCGCCCGCTCGCCCAGCGCGTGCTCGGCCAGCGCGTACACCGCGGCGATGTCGTCGGCCGAGCGGGTGAAGGAGACGACGTAACGGGAGCAGGCCGTCGTGCCGAACCGTTCCTGGATCCAGGCGATGGTGCGGATCGTGGCCAGGACCTCCTCGGTCCGCTCCGAGGTGCGTCCCGCGGCGATCTCCTCCAGCGCGGCGGCGTGCACCTGCGAGTGCTGGCGGACCTCCAACTCGGCCAGGTGGAAACCGAACGTCTCCACCTGCCAGATCAGGTTCTGCAGTTCCCCGTACGCCTGCCGCCTGGCCCCGGCCGCCACCAGCGACTCCTGGGCGACGCGCAGGTCGACCAGGAGCTCCGCCGGCGAACGGTAGGCCAGGTCGAGCCCACGCTGCCGGGTGGCCGCGATCCGCGCGGCGACGAACATCAGCCACTGCCGGTGCGGTTCCCGCGGGGAGCGGGTGGCCATCTCCGACACCAGGTCGGGGTGGTCGTTCTCGGCGCTCGCCAGCGCGGCCCGCAGGTCGGCCGAGGCCGGGGTGTAGGCGGCGGTGAGGGTCAGGGAACGGCCGATCCTGAGCGTGGCGTTCTCCAGGGCGATCAGGACGTGCTCGGCCTGGATGAGCACGGCGTCCCGGGTCACCTTGGCGGTGACGTTGGGGTTGCCGTCGCGGTCGCCGCCGATCCAGCTGCCGTACCGGATGAACGCGCGCGCCCGCGGCTCCTCGGTGCCCCCGCCCCCGCCGAGCGCGGCGTCCAGGGCACGGTAGACCAGCGGCACCACCCGGAACAGGGTCTCGTCGAAGGCCGCCATGGCGGTGCGGACCTCGTCCAGCGGGTCGAGCTTGGTGGACCTGAGCTGGGCGGTGCGCCACAGCAGGTCGATCTCCTCCAGCAGCCGCCGCCGGGTCTCGGCCCGCTCGGCGGCACCCCGCTCGGGGCTGTTGTACGCCGACAGCTGGGTGCTGATCCGCTGGATCGCGGTGACCACCGCGCGGCGGCGGGCCTCGGTCGGGTGCGCGGTCAGCACCGGGTGCAGGCGCAGCCGCCCGACGAGGTCGGCGACCTTCTCCCCGCCGAGCTCCTGGACGGCCTGGGCCAGCGACTCCGGCAGCGGCTCCTCGCCGGTGTCGCGGACCCGGAGCGTGCGGATCCGGAAGTGCTCCTCGGCCAGGTTGGCGAGGTGGAAGTAACACGTGAAGGCGCGGGCGATCTGCACCGCGCGGTCGATCGGCCACTCGGCCACCATCGCGGTGATCTCGTCGACCGAGACCTTTCCGCGACGGGCTCCGATGACGGCCTTTCTCAGTCGTTCGACGTCGGCGAGCAGGTCGTCGCCGCCATGCTCGGCGATGACCTGCCCCAGGAGCTCGCCGAGCAGCCGCACGTCCGCGCGCAGCTCGTCGGGCATCTCGGTGACGGCGGAGGAGCGCTCTACCTGATGGGACACGGTGGCGGACATGTTCGTCAGCGTACCCAGTCGGTTTTCTCCGGCGCCGACCGGTCTCACCCATTGGACTAGACCATTCACGCGGCCTTGGAGACGGCCTCCAGCAGCTCCGGGTACCGGCCGGAGACGACCTTCGCGGCGACCCGCCGGCCGCCCCAGGAGACCAGCAGCCCGTACGGCACCGCCAGCACGCTGACCCAGGTCAGGCCCAGCCCCACCGGCACCATGACCGGGAGGGCGAGCAGGCCGGTGCCGATCATCGCGCCGAACGACGCCGCGAAGGCGACACCGCCCTGGCCCGGTGCCGCGCCGGTGAAGGCGTTGAGCCGCTCGGGCACGGTGTAGGGCATGGACACACTGGTCAGCGAGCCCACGCCGAGCCCCACCCCCAGGACGCCCCAGGCGAGGAGCACCACCGGGATCGCCCACAGGAGGTTCCCGGCCAGGAAGGCCACGACCGCCGCGAGCACGGCCAGCAGCGGGACCGCGATCGTCGCCACCGCCAGGTGCCGCCCGGCCAGGTCGGTCCGCCAGGCCCGGTCGGTCGCGTAGGTCGTGGCGTTCATCCACAGGGAGCGGCCGTCGATGCCGAACGCGTTGCACGACTGCAGGCCGATCATCACCGCCCCGAGGCAGGCGGGGCCGACGGCCAGCGCGATCCCGGCGTGGCCGTCGGCGTCGCGGCTCAGCGAGAAGGCCATGATCCCGGTGACCGCGATGGCGGCGAACCAGCCGACCCGGCCCCGGGGGTCGCGGCGGGCGTACTTGAGCTCCTTGACCGCGACCGCGGCGAGCGGACCGTCGGGCAGGACCCTGGCCAGCAGGCTCCTGGTGGTGCGCACCGAGGCGCCCTCGGTGGAGGCGTCCGTCGTGACCAGGGCCCGGCGCAGCGCGGCGATCCACAGCCACCCGGCGGCCACGGCGAGGACGGCGAGCAGGGCCAGCTCGGCGACCGCCAGGAAACCGGCGTCGGAGATCGCGTGCGCGGCCATGCCCGACGGGGTCCAGCGCAGCACCGAGGCGAGGCCGCGCAGCATCGCCTGCGGGTCGGCGGACAGACCGCCGTTGAGCAGCAGGTTGGGCAGCTGGGCCGCCAGGATGAAGAAGATCACCGAGACGGCGAGCACGTCGCGGCCCCTGCGGGTGCGCAGGACGCCCGACAGGGAGGTGGTGATCAGCCGGGAGACCACGATGCAGAGCGCGAACAGCAGCAGCACCGCGATCACCCCCAGGAGTGCCCCGCCCACCCCGCCGGCCAGGCCGACGACGGCCCCGATCATGACGATCAGCGTGGCGACCGGCCAGACGCCGGTGGCCGAGGCGGCGAACATGCCGGCCGCGAGCTGGCCGGTGCGCAGTGGGAACAGCGCCAGCCGGGACGGGTCGAGCGTGTCGTCCAGGCCGAACGCCAGCAGCGGCACGACCGCCCAGCCGACCAGGATGAAGGTGAACAGCACGGTCACCGTGTCCGCGGCGACGTCCGGGCCGGCCATCCGGAGCATGGCCATCGACAGGAACCCGAACCCCGCGACGACGACCGCCAGGACCAGCGTGAGAGTGAACCCGAGCATGCGCTGGGTGCTGCCCCGCAGGTTGCCCGCGACCAGCCGCATCTTGAGCCGGACGAAGACCCCCGGCCCCACGCGCGCGGCGCCGTCGGGCCCCACGCGTGCGGCGCCGCCGGCCCGCCGTCCACCCGCGGCCGCCCTCATGTGTGCAGCACCGTCCGTGCCGTCCGTGCCGTCCGTGCCGTCCGTGCCGGCGGCCCCCGCGGTCGCCGGGTCCGTCGTGCCCATGTCGTCCCTGCGGGGGTCTTCCGCGCTCACGCCGAGGTCGCGCCCAGCCACGACAGCCCCTCCTCTCCACTGCCGCCGCCGTCACCGCGGGCACCGACCAGGCCGAGGAACGCCTCGTTGAGGCTGCGGCCGGCGCGGATCTCGTCCAGCGGCCCCTGGGCGACGATCCGGCCGCGGTTCATCACCGAGACCCAGTCGCACAGGCGCTCGACGAGCTCCATGACGTGGCTGGAGAAGACGACCGTCGCGCCGGAGGCGGTGTAGCGCCGGAGGACCTCGACCAGCGTGTTGGCGCTGACCGGGTCGACGCCCTCGAACGGCTCGTCCAGGAAGAGCACCGCGGGGTTGTGCAGCAGCGCGGCGGCCAGCCCTATCTTCTTGCGCATGCCGGTGGAGTAGTCGACGACGAGCTTGTCGGCCGAGTCGGTCAGGTCCATGACCCTCAGCAGTTCCTCGGCCCGCTGCTCCACCTCGGCCGCCGGGATGCCGCGGAGCTGGCCGTTGTAGGACAGCAGCTCCCGGCCGGACAGGCGCTCGAACAGCCGCAGCCCCTCGGGGAGCACGCCGATGCGGCTCTTGACCGCCACCTGGTCGCGCCAGGCGTCGGCGCCGTCGACGAGGACCTGGCCCTCGTCGGGGCGGAGCAGGCCGGTGACCATGCTCAGCGTGGTGGTCTTCCCGGCTCCGTTGGGACCGACCAGCCCGGCGAAGCTGCCGCGCGGCACGACCAGGTCGACGCCTCCCACGGCCACCTGCTGCCCGAATCTCTTGACCAGTCCTCGTGTGCGTACCGCCTCGATCACGTCCATCACGGTCCTCTACCCTTCCAAATCCGCTCCCGCCGCGACAGGCCGGCTCCGCACCGGCAACGAACGGCGACCCCCGATAGTTCGTCTGTCAGGGAACGGTTACCCTGCTGGGATGAGCGAGCCCCGTAGAGCCGCCGAGGCGGCATCCGTCGAGCCCGACATCCACACGACGGCAGGGAAGCTGGCCGACCTGGAGCGGCGTCTGGACGAGGCCGCCCACGCCGGTTCGGCGCGTGCCGTGGAGAAGCAGCACGCCAAGGGCAAGATGACCGCCAGGGAGCGGGTGCTGGAGTTCCTCGACGAGGGCAGCTTCGTGGAGTTCGACGAGCTGGCCAGGCACCGGTCCGCCAACTTCGGCCTGGATCGCGAGCGGCCGTACGGCGACGGGGTCGTGACCGGGTACGGCACGGTCGACGGGCGCCCGGTGGCGGTGTTCGCCCAGGACTTCACGGTGTTCGGCGGGTCGCTCGGCGAGGTCTTCGGCGAGAAGATCGTCAAGGTCATGGACCACTCACTGAAGACCGGCTGCCCGGTGATCGGCATCAACGACTCCGGAGGTGCCCGCATCCAGGAGGGTGTGGTCTCCCTGGGCCTGTACGCCGAGATCTTCAAGCGGAACGTGCACGCCTCGGGGGTGATCCCGCAGATCTCCCTGATCATGGGGCCCTGCGCGGGCGGCGCGGTCTACTCCCCCGCGCTCACCGACTTCGTGCTCATGGTGTCGGAGAAGTCGCACATGTTCATCACCGGCCCCGATGTGATCAAGACGGTCACCGGCGAGGAGGTGACGTTCGAGGAGCTCGGCGGCGCCCACACGCACAGCTCCCGCTCCGGCGTCGCCCACTACGAGGCCGCCGACGAGGCCGACTGCCTGGAGTTCGCCCGAGCGCTGCTGTCCTACCTGCCGTCCAACAACATGGACGAGCCCCCGGTCTTCGACGCCGACCCGGTCATGTCGGCCACCGACGAGGACCGCGAGCTCGACACGCTGATCCCCGACTCGGCGAACCAGCCGTACGACATGCGCACGGTCGTCGAGCACGTCCTGGACGACGGTGAGTTCCTGGAACTGCACGCGCAGTTCGCCCCCAACATCGTCGTGGGCTTCGGGCGGGTCGAGGGGCGGTCCGTGGGGATCGTGGCCAACCAGCCGATGAGTTTCGCCGGCACGCTCGACATCGCGGCGTCGGAGAAAGCCGCGCGATTCGTACGCACCTGCGACGCCTTCAACATTCCGGTGCTCACTTTCGTCGACGTCCCGGGATTCCTCCCCGGCACCGACCAGGAATGGAACGGGATCATCCGGCGGGGCGCCAAGTTGCTCTACGCCTACGCCGAGGCGACCGTCCCCCTGGTCACGGTCATCACCCGCAAGGCGTACGGTGGGGCCTACGACGTCATGGGTTCCAAGCACCTGGGCGCCGACATCAACCTGGCCTGGCCGACGGCGCAGATCGCGGTGATGGGCGCGCAGGGCGCCGTCAACATCCTCCACCGGCGGGAGCTGGCCTCGGCCGCCGACCCGGACGCCGAACGGGCCAGGTTGATCACGGAGTACGAGGACACGCTCGCCAACCCGTATCTCGCGGCCGAACGCGGGTATGTGGACGCGGTGATCCGTCCGCGCGACACCCGTGTCCAGATCGTCAGGGCCCTGCGGGCCCTGCGCAACAAGCGTGCCACCCTGCCCCCGAAGAAGCATGGGAACATCCCGCTGTGAGACACCTGAAGATCATCAAGGGGGACGCGACGCCGGAGGAGATCGCCGCAGTGGTGATCGCCCTCTCGGCGCACGCCGCCCGGATTGCCGCCATAAAAGCCCCACAGAAGGCCGAATACTGGCGCAATCCTTCGCATCACATGCGAAAACCTCTCGCAACTGGGCAAGGGGCTTGGCGGGCGAGCGCGTTGCCGAGATAGATCCCAAGAACGGGGTGTCAAGTTGCGCGAGAGTTGGGACCATCTAAGAAATGGGCGCATATAGTCAGCCGATCAGCTAGTTCAGAGGCCTGGAGGACGCCATGACCATCCCGGACCTCATGTCCCATCCCATCGGTACGAAGTACGCCGTGCTCGTCGACGTCGGCTATCTCTACGCCGCCGCCGGCGAGGTGCTCCTCGGGGCGAAGGAGCGCAAGGAGTACCGCGTCGCGGCCGACGAGCTCATCCAGGCGCTGCAGAAACGCGCCGAGGCGCGCATCCACGGCGAGCTGCTGCGCATCTACTGGTACGACGCGGCCCGCGACCGGGTGCCGACCGTGGACCAGCGGGTCATCGCCCAGCTCCCCTGGGTCAAGGTCCGCCTGGGCAACCTGAACGCGCGCGGCCAGCAGAAGGGCGTGGACGCGCAGATCCGGAGCGACCTGGAGGCGCTGGCCAGGCACCACGCGGTGAGCGACACCATCCTGCTCGCCGGCGACGAGGACATGGTCCCGGCCGTGGAGGCCGCCCAGGCGTACGGGGTTCGCATCCACCTGTGGGGCGTCGAGCCGCCGTACGGCACCAACCAGGCCGAGCGCCTCGTCTGGGAGGCCGACACCGTCGAGATCATCAGTGCCGACTTCCTGCGCGCGTTCTTCAGCCGCGCTCCCGCCCCCGTCCCGGTGCCGGCCCCGCCCATCACCCCCTCTCCCGCGCAGGTCTTCGCCGGCCGCACCCCCGCCAAGCCCAAGCTGCCCACCGGCCCGGTCACCAAGCTGGGCCCCAGCCGCCCGCGCGTGGAGGAGGTCGGCGAGCACGTGGCCCAGAAGTGGATCCTCACCCGGGGCCGCGACAACATCCGCGACCTGCTCCCCGGCCCGATCCTGCCCACGGTCATCGACACCGAGCTGCTCATCGAGGCGGAGAAGGAGCTGGGCCACTCGCTGCGTCCCTACCCCGAGGCCCGCGTCTGGCTGCGCGACGGGTTCTGGGCCCGCGTCTACCGAGAGTTCGAGATCGGCGTCGGCATCTCCTCCAAGTGACGCCGCCCTCCCCCGGCGTCCCCGCCTCCCTCCTCCCGGCGGCCTCCCTCCTCCCGGCGTCCCCGCCCCTCCCGGCGGCCTCCTTCCTCCGGCACCGGTGAAACCCCCGCCCGGTGCCCCGCCACGCCCCCTGACCGGGGCCCCATGCCCGGAGCACCGCGACGGTCATGTCCGATTCCCGCCAGCACCACCCGCTGCGCTGCGGATAGCGTCGTTGGTGTGTCCGTGAAAGAGCTCGACTTCACCTCCTGCTACCGCGCGGTGGTCGCGCGGGACGCCCGCTTCGACGGGCGGTTCTATACGGCCGTCACCTCCACCCGGATCTACTGCCGGCCGATCTGCCCGGCACGCACCCCCTCCTCGCGCAACGTGCGCTTCTACCGCCACGCGGCCTCCGCCGAGGCCGCCGGGTTCCGGCCGTGCCGGCGGTGCCGCCCGGAGCTGAGCCCCGGAGACCCGGGCTGGGACCACCGGGGCGACCTCGTCGGCCGGGCACTGCGGCTGATCGACGAGGGCGTGGCGGACGACGACGGCGTGACGGGCCTGGCCGGGCGGCTGCACATCACCGGCCGGCACCTGCACCGGCTGTTCACCACGGAGATCGGCGCGGGGCCGCTGGCCGTGGCCAGGACCAAACGCCTGCTGCTGGCCAAGCAACTGCTGACCGAGACCAGACTGCCGATCACCGACGTGGCGTTCGCGGCCGGTTTCGGGAGCGTGCGGCAGTTCAACGCGGTGATGAAGGAGACGTACGGCTTCCCCCCGGGTGAGCTGCGCGACGCCACCGGCCGCGGAGCCGCCGGCGACGCGCTGACTCTGCGGCTGCACCGGCGCGAGCCGTACGACGCCGGGACGCTCATCCGCTTCCTTCGCGCACGGGCGATTCCCGGCCTGGAGCACGTCGACGGGACGTCCTACCGACGGGCCGTCCCCGGGGGAACGGTGACCCTCACCCCGCGGCCGGACCACGTCCGGCTGGACGTGGACATCGACGACACCCGCCGGTTGGCCTGGATCGTCGCCCGCTGCCGCCGCCTGTTCGACCTGGACGCCGACCCGGAGGCCATCTCGGCCGCCCTGGGCGAGACCTCGCTGGCGCCGCTCGTCGCCGCCCGTCCCGGGCTTCGCGTCCCCGGTGCCTGGGACGGGTTCGAGGTGGCGGTCCGCGCGGTGGTCGGCCAGCAGATCTCCGTCGCGGGTGCCCGTACGATCCTCGGCCGCGTCGCGGCGCGCGCCGGACGCCCCATCGGGGGCGAGGAGCCGGCCCACCTGTTCCCGACCGCCGCGGAGCTCGCCGAGGCCGACCTCGGCGGGCTGGGGTTGACCGGACGGCGGGTGGCCACGCTCAAGGCGCTCGCGGCGAAGGTGGCGGGCGGCGAGATCGACCTGGACGGAGCGCAGGAACCGGCCGAGGTCGTGGCCCGGCTGATGGAGATCCCCGGCATCGGGCCGTGGACCGGCAGCTACGTGGCGCTGCGGGCGCTGCGCGACCCGGACGCCTGGCCCGCCGGCGACCTCGGACTGCGGCGGGCCATGGCCTGCCTGGGCATTCCCGACAACCACATCGAGCGGTGGCGCCCCTGGCGCGCCTACGCCGCACTGCACCTCTGGAGTTCCGAATGATCGAGACACAGGTTCTGCCCACCCCGGCCGGGCCGCTGGCCCTGCTCGCCCGCGGGGGCGTCGTCGTCGCGGCGGGCTTCACCGCCGACCCGGGGCTGATGTTCGCGCGGCTCTCACCCGGACTCCGGGCCGAGGGGATGACCGAAGTGGACGACCTGGGCAAGCCGGCCCAGGCCGTACGCGACTATCTGGACGGCGACCTGCTCGCCCTGGACGCCGTCGCGGTGGAGCAGCCGGGCACGCCCACCCGCCTGCGGCTGCTCGCCGCCCTGCGCGCGGTGCCGCCGGGCACGACGATCCGCTACGCCGAGCTGGCCGAGCGGGCGGGCCTGCCCAGGACCGCGGCGCGGGCCGCGGGGAGCGCGTGCGCGCAGAACCTGATCGCGCCGTTCGTCCCCTGCCACCGCATCCTGCCAGCCGCCGGCGGGCTGGGCGGCTACTACTACGGGACCCCGGTCAAGCAGTGGCTGCTCGCCCACGAGAAGGCGTCCGGCTGAGCCTCCGGGAAGCGCGCACGGCTGCGGGCCGTGAGACGGGCTGTGGGGCCGGGGCGGGCGGTGGTGACGGGCTTGCGGGCGTCCTTTCGGATTCGCGGGCGCCCCGGATTCACCGGCGCCCCGCGTGATCAGCCGGCGGCCGGCCGCCTGACGGTGCTCTGCACCTCGCCCACGGGCACGTCGCGGGTGGCCCCCACCTCGACCGGGTCGTAGTCGAACGGCACCTCGCCGCCCTCGGCGTCGACGTCGACCGTCCAGACGGAGGTGACCGTCAGCTCGTAGACGTCACGCGGCTGGTCGATCGAGGCGCGCAGGTAGCGGACACCGCAGGTGAACGCACCCCCCTTGGTGTACGGCCTGCCGGCGGGCCCGCAGTCTTCCTTGACCTCGGCCCGGTCGGCGGTGGTGCCCGGGTCGATCCGCACCTCGCTCAGGGTGGCGGTCACCGTGGCGCTCATGACACCGGGAAGGGTCGCGGTCACCGACCGGGTGGTCTCCCCGACACCGCTCAACCAGACCCAGGTCGGCAGGTTGACGTAGCTCTTGGCGTCCGGGTTGAGCTCGATCTCCGGCTCCGGCACGGTCAGCGCGGCGCGGGCGATCTCGGCCAGCTCCGCGACGGTGATCCCGGCCGGCGGAGTCGTACCGGGCGGCACCCACACGAAGGGTTCCAGCCCCATCCAGCAGGCCAGGCCACCGGGATCGGCCGAGTTGTACGCCGGCGACCACCAGCGTCCCTCCTGGCCGACCCTGTCCCTGAACTGCTTGAGGAACTCCTGGTACTTCTCCTCCGTGGGGTTGTCGGTGTACCGGAACCACCAGTCGCGCACCGACTCCTGCGACTGCAGCATGTCGGCCGCGTTGTTACCGGGTTCGTACCAGCACGGGCGTTTGATCCGGTAGCCGTCGCTCCTGGCGCCGAGCCCCGTCCCGGTGATTACGATCTTGGAGTTCGCCAGCTGGACCCCCACCCTGCGTCCGTCCTGGAAACCGTCGCCCTGGGGGGACGGCGGACCGGGATCGAGCAGCAGCAGACCCGCGACGATCACGTTCATGATCATCGAATGCACCCCTTCGCTCGTTCGCTGGGAAGCACGGCGTGGCGGAGCGCCTTGATCTTCCAGACCCCGCCGTCGTAGCGCCGCATGCCCGCCGCCTGGAGGAAGGGCTCGCCCTTGTCCCCCCAGGTGATCTCCCTGCCGGTCGCCGAGTCCAGCAGGCTCAGCCGGGCCTGGTCCACGCACATGTCCAGCTGCGCGCCGGCCCCCACGACGGCGCTGACGTTCAACGCGTACAGCCGCATCGTGCCGCGCAGGGACCGGCCCTCGTCGAGGAACTCCTGAACCCACGAGTAGGCGTGGCGGCTGGCCTCCCCCTCCACCAGACGGCGGTAAGCGGTGTCGTCGCCCCCGCTCGCGACGGCTCTGAGCGTGCCGGCGAAGTAGTCGCGGAATGCTCCGATCATCGCGGCCGTGTCGGCGTCGGGTGCGGCGGGCCACTCGACGACCAGCCGGAGGCCGGGCGCGACCCGGACCGTCTCCGTCCGGGGCCCGCCGCCGGGACGGGACGCGTCGTCCCCGGCCCCGGGCGTTCCCCCCGGCGACGCCTGCCCGGCGGACGTCTCGGCGGGCAGATCGGCGGGGGTGAACGGACGGGCGGGCGGCGAGGCGCAGCCCGGCAGTACGACCAGGACGACCAGGAGGAAGGCCAGGGCCGGCGCGGTCGCGGCACGCATACCGAGCACGCTAGAAGCGCGCCATCCGACGGACCACCGGTATGCACGATTCGGCATGACGCGCCGCTCCTCTCCCCGGCCGTCCAGCGCCGGCCGCCCGTTCACCGTCATCGATCGCCCGGACATGGCCGTCATGCCGACGGGACCGAGCGCATCCGCCACGAGGGCAGCAGCTCGTCGATCAGGGCCTCCGTCTCCGGCGCCATCCCGCCGCCGTAGGGATGGGAGGTGGCCCGGCGGTGCAGCGCGTCGGCCACGGCGCTGAGCCGGGCCGGGTCACCGGTCAGGTGCGCGGCCCGCAGCAGGTCGCGCCAGAGCCCCTCGTCGTCGGCGGCCAGCAGCAGCCCCGCCCGCGCCGCGGCCATCGCCCGGTCGGCCTCACCGGAGGCCAGCCGCAGCTCGCAGAGCCGGTGCGCGGCGTCCGCGACGGCCGCGGCCACGTCGTACTCCAGGTCGTCGGCGGCCAGCCAGGTGTAACGGCCGCGCGGGCGGTCACTGAGCAACGGGCCGCGCACCAGGGCGAGAGCGGCGTCCAGGAGTGCCGCGCGTCCCCCGGGATCGGCGTGCGCGCGGCGGACGTGGTCGCGGAAGACCGCCCAGTCGCTGCGCACCTCCGGGCCGAGACGGAGCCGGCCGGAGGAGTCGGCGTAGAGGTTGGGCCGCCCCTGGCTGTCGACGCCCAGCCAGGTGACGACCCTGGCGATCGTGGCGTCCCTGACCGCCGCCTGCACGCCCCGTGGCCACAGGATGCCGCCGAGGACCACGGGATGGACACCGCCGGGATGCGTCGCCAGGTAGACGACGAGCTCGACGGCGAGCACGGCCCGCCCCTCCTCCATGGGCGGCGGGCCGGCGACCTCGACCGGGCCGAGCACGCGGACCTCGACCGAGGGCGGCCCCGGCGGAAGCGGCGCCGGTTCGCCGGGCAGTTCCTCACCCTCGAACCGCTCGGTCGCCCGGAAGAGGTCGACCAGTGCCCGGTAGTGCCGGGGAGGCAGCAGTTGCGCGTTCACCTCGACGCCGAGCGCGTCGATCGCGGCCCGGCCGTCTTCGGAGATCGTCCAGTTCCAGGTGGCGTGCGGGACCTCGCCCGCGATGACGTACCCGGCCGCCGTCCGGACGCCCTTCCTGGCCAGCAACGCCAGGCGGCGTCCCTCCTCCGGGGTGGGGGCGACGGCCGACAGCAGGTAGTGCGGGGTCCAGACCGGGTCGGCGGCGCGGCCGTGGATCCGCCCGGTGAGCACCTCACCGCCGGGCCCGCGACCGGCCGGCGCCGCCGCCTCCAGCTCGGGCAGGATCTCGGCCAGGGTGCCCGCACACCTGATCCGGTCGGGGGCGATCGCGGTCAGCTCCTCGCCGAAGCCGACCAGGGTCACGCGCATCCGGTCCGACCAGCGGTTGGTGGCCAGCTCCACGGCGAGCGCGGCGAGCGCGGCGGTGGACTGCGGCCCGGTGAGGCTGATCGGCCCGTGGGCGGCCTCCAGGTCGACCAGCACCCGGCCCTCGTCACTGGAACCGAGCGAGACCAGGCCCGGGTACGGCGCCGGTGCGTCGGCCAGCGCCCGGTCGTCGAGCATCCGGCCCTCGTGCGCCGGGAGCCGCCACACCTGGCCGCCGTCGTGGGCGGCCCACGGCGCCGGAGCCTCCTGCTGGGGCGGGTGGATCCACAGGTCGAGGCTCTGCGACGACAGGTGGGCGGCGTAGATCGTGGGCGGGACGCGGTTCGCCCGCGCCAGGGAGCGGCCGAGCAACCGGAGCCCGACGTCGAGCATCCGGCTGCCGGGCGCGTCGGCGCCGAGCCGCAGCGCGAGCTCGGCCTGGGCCGCGTCGTCCCTCGGCCGGGTGATCCGGCGGCCGAACGCCCGGCGCCAGAGCTGCTGCCTGCGCCTGCGTCCGAGCGCCGCCAGCAGGCCCGCCGCCGCCAGGGAGGCCCCGGCCAGGTAGTCGAGCACCGCCGGGCCGGTATCCTGCTCCGCGCCGGCTCCCCGCTCCGGGCCGGGCAGGGCGGTCCCGGGATCACCGGCGCGCACCCCCGGGCCCGCGGCGCCGGATCCGGGCCGCTCCGCGGGGCGGAGGTCACGCCCTTCCACCACGCCGGGGCCGTGCCGCTCCGCGGGACGGGGGCCGGCCGTCGTGGCCGGGTCGCGCTGCTCGGCACGCCCCGCGTCGGGAAGGGTGTACGGGTCACGTTCGGCGGTGGTCCCGTCCCGCCCGCCCGCCCGGTCACCGGGCAGGACGGACGTGTCGTGCGGGGCGGTCCCGGGCTCCGCGGGCGCGTCCGCACGGCCCGGGGTGAAGGTCTGGGTGCGGCCGTCGAGCTCGGCGGGCGCGGCTCGGTGATCCTTGAGGGTGTCGTCGCGCGACTGGGGTGCGGGGACGATGTGCACGTTGCGCGCGTCGTCCGGCATGTCGAGCACCCAGCCGGGCCTGATCAGGTCGGCCATGCGCAGGCGACTGCCGTCGGGCTGCTCCTTGTGCTGGTTGAGCCGGTAGATCTCCGGATACCGCCGGCCGTCGCCGAGACACTTCTCCGCGATCTCCCACAGGCTCTCGTGGTGGCGGCCGTGCGGTGGCTGCACCACGTAGACCTTCTTGGCCTTCTGCGCCGGTGCCAGCGCCGGCCGCTCCTCGACGACCGGTACGGGTGACGCGAGCTGCCCGGCGGCGGTGACGGCGGGCCGGGCGGGCGCCGGACCGGCCAGCCCGGTGACGGGAAGTGCCACCGCCGACACGGTGAACAGCAGCAGGGCCGCGGAGACCAGCCGGTTGGCGAACATCTGCGTGCCGCCGGAGAGCGGCACCCGCGCCGGCATGCCCACCCGGCGCAGTCCGCCGTAGACCTCGACGACCACGCAGACCGCGAACTGGAACCACGCGATCCAGACCAGCAGCACAAGGATCGCGACGACCGTGCTCGTGCCCACCTGGCTGGTCAGCAGGTCGAGGTCGAGGAGTTCGGGCGAGAGCGGGGGGCCTGCCAGCCGGAACAGGGCGTAGGGCACCCCGGCGACGAGCGCCACCAGGGCGATCAGCGCGCAGATCCCGGCGAGCAGGTCGCCCGGGGTGCGCCTGGGCCTGATGCGCACAGGTTGTCGCGTGGGCATTCGTCTCCCTCCCCGTCCAGGTTCGTCGTCGGTCATCCGGCGGGCCGGCGGTTCACAGCGTTCGATCCGCCCCGGCTCCGGAAGCCGCCTCCCCGCCGGACCCGGGACCCGCCGCGGGCCCGGCGGCCCCGGTCCCGGCCCCGGATTCGGTCCCGGATTCGGCGCCCGGCCCGGTCGCGGCGCTCGCTCCCGCTCCGGGCCCCGCTCCCGCTCCGGCGTCGGTCGCGGCCCCCGCTCCCGCTCCGGCGTCGGGCCCGGCGGCTCCGGCGTCCTCCCCCGCGTCGGGCCCGGCGACGGCCGTGGCCTCCGTCTCCGCACCCGGGAAACCGAAGGCCGCGAGGAAGAACGCCTCCCAGGTGACGGAGACGCTCACGGAGACCTCGGCCCCACCGCCGCCGAGTGCGCACCCGGCCAGCCGGACATCCGCCGAGCCGTGTGCGGAGACGATCTCCTCGGCCTTCGCGCAGACCTCGCTCTCCCCGAGCAGCCGGGCCTGACCTGTCGCCCGCAGGTGCTCGACGTCGATCTGGTCGGCGGCGGCCCTGGCCGCCTGTTCCGCCACGTCGGCGGCCCGCAGCCGGGCGTTGATGGCGGCCCCGCCGTCCACCAGGAGCCCGGCCAGCAGGAAGACCACCACCGAGAAGATCACCGTGAAGATCGACATCGATCCCCGGTCGCCGGGCGGTTCCGTGCGGTTCATTCGACCCTCCGGAACTGCTCCAACGGGACCACCGAGTCGCCCCGGACCTCCTTCGCCACGCCGAAGCCCAGGAACTCCAGGTCGAGGGAGCAGGTCACCTCGGCCCGGACCCGGCCGCCCTCCTGCCAGGACGAGCCGTCCAGATCGACCTCGGGCTCGCACTCGCCCGACAGCGCGGCCCGCGCGGCCTCGTCGGCCGCGGCCTCCGCGTCGGAGAGTGTGCGCTCCACCGAGGCGGCCCTGGCCGCGTCCCTGGCCGCGCCGTTGACCTCGCCCTGGGCCTCCACCACCCGGCCCGCGCCTACCAGGAAGAGCAGGAACAGCAGGAAGACCGGCGCCAGGAGCACCGTCTCGGCGCTCAGCGACCCGCGCTCGGCACCCGTCGCCGGACGTACGCCGCGTGGACGGGGCCGGGAGGTCACTGCGCGCACCCTTCGCTTCCGTCGTCGGGACGGAAGCACTCGACCGGACCGCCGAAGCGGGCGGTGACGCCGAACGTGTTCGAGGGCAGCAGCGGGACGACCTGGACGGCCGTGGCCGTGATCTCCACACCACGCCGGTCACCCTCCTCCCACGCGGTCACCCGGGCGCCGTCGAGAATCCGCGGGCCGACGGCCCGTAGGATCTCCCGGGCCCGCGACTCGGCGTCCTGCCGCCACGACTCGGTGTCGACCCGGGCGAGCCGGGCCCCCTCCCTGGCCGCGGCGTCGGCCACCTGGCGCCCGTGGAACCACAGGGCCGTCTGGACGGTCAGCATGACGGCGGCCAGCACGATCGGCATGATGATCGCCAGCTCGACCGCGGTGGCCCCCCTCTCGGAACGCCGGTCGCCGTCCCGTTTCCGGCCGCGCTCCGGGCTCCGCCGGTGCCGCGGATCCGAGTCGCGGGCCGGATCCCGGTCGCGGGCCTGCTCCGGGTCGCGGGCCTGCTCCGGCTCCCGGCCGTGAGCCCGTTCCGGGCGCCGGGCACGCTCCGCGTCCCGGTCACGGTTCGAAGCCGCCACCGTCACCCCCGCCCCCACCGCCGCCGAACTGGTTGGAGATCTCCGACTGCTTGCCCTCGACGAGGTTTCTGATGAGGGTGGCGAGGCCGAGCGCCACCCCGGCGATGATGGCCGTGATGATCACCCACTCCACGGCCGAGGCCCCCCGGGTGGGGGCGTTGCGCGCTCTGTCGATCCGCACGCGCAGAAGGGTGATCGCGTAGACGACCCACGGATGGCTCAGCATGGTCAGGACCCCAACATCTTCATAGCGGCCGGGAAACTCAGGAAGATCACAAATCCCGCGCAGAGCAGGAGCTGGGCGACGAGCATCGACTGGGACCGTTCGCCGGCCTGCCCCTCGACCTCGGCCAGCTCGCGTCGCCGCATGGTGGCCGCGCGGGCGGTCAGCGAGGAGCGGACCTTGGCGCCGTCGTCGGCGACCAGGCCGAGCGCGGCGGACAGGTCGCGCAGCTCGTCGACGTTGATCTCGTCACCGAGCTGCCCCAGCGCCTGCCAGGGGGTGATGCCGACGATCCTCGCGTTGCCGAGGGCCTCACGGATGCGGGACATGGCCCAGTTGGCCCCCTCGCCGTCGGAGCCGCCCACCGAGACCGCCATCATCAGCGCCTCGGGCACGCCGCGCCCGCCCGCCAGGTTCATCGCGACCAGGTCGAGGAAGGACCCGACCACGTGCCGGAAGTCACGGCGCATCCGGGCGGCGTCCCGTTTGACCTGCACGTCGGGCAGGAAGAAGAAGACTCCGGCGACGGCGAGCGCCACCCACAGCGGAACGGTGAGCGACAGCCCCCACCCCATCACCACCAGCCAGCCGACCAGCAGCGGGAAGGCCAGCAACCCCGAGACGGCCAGCAGCGCCTTGGTCGCCAGGAAACCCTCGAAGGACTTGCCCAGCAGCGCGAGGTCGGCTTTGGCGGAGCGGACCTCCCAGCCGCGGGCCGCATAGAAGCGGGCCATCCGCTCGCCCAGACTCCGGCGGAGCGCGCTGACCTCCTCGTCGGGCATGACGAGTCGCGCGCGGGGAACGTCGGCCCCCTCCCGGGCGGCGTCGAGCGCCAGCAGGCGCGTCACCAGACCGGGGCGGGCCGGGAAGAGCGCCCGCAACAGCAGGAACAGGCCCAGACCGAGCACCGCCCCCGCGAGCAGCGGCTCATTCATCGCGTGCCTCACCTCCGAAGCCGGCGGAACCCGCCGAACCCATCAGACCCGCCGCACCCGCCGAACCCACCGGACCCGCTGGGGACAGGCCCAGCAGACGGGCGGGCTTGTCGAAACGGGCCAGGCGGCGCATCCAGGCGAACCCGGCGCCGAACAACCCGGCGACCACCACGAGTACGGCCTGGCCGAGGGCGTCGTCGTACTCGGCGACGTAGGAGGGGTTGAACACGACCAGGGAGACGGCGAAGGCGACGGCGGTGCCGACCACGATCTGCACGCTGCGGCGGGTGGCGCGGCGCTCGGCCTCGACCCGACGGCGCATGTCGAGCTCCTCGCGCGCCGACACGGCCAGCGCGCCGAGCACGTCACGCAGGCCCGGGCCGCGCAGCCTGGAGTTGAGGATCAGCGCGGCCACGACCAGGTCGGCCGACGGGTCGTCGAGCTCGTCGGCGAAGCGCCGGAGCGCGTCCGGCAGCGCCATCCGGGTGTGCAGGCGGTCGACCAGGGACCGCAGGTGCGGACGGAGCGTGGGGGCCGCGGCCCGGATCGACGCCGGGATCGCCTGCTCCAGGCCCGACGCCCCGGCGATGGTGTCGCGGAGCGACTCGGTCCAGGCGGCCAGGCCCTCCAGCCGCCGCATCGCCGCGCGTTCCTCGGCCGCGCCGCCGGCCAGGCCCCGCCAGCCGAGGGCGAGGAGCACGGCGCCCACCGCCATGACGGGCCAGCCGGTCACCACGAGCACCCCCACCCCTGCGATGGCCCCCACCGCGGACCGGGTGGACAGGGCACGGAGCAGTTCACGCCTGCCCGCTCTCCTCCTCGGGGCGGAGGGGCGGGGACGCACCCCGTACACGGCGACGAAGAGCAGGAACAGCCCGGCGCCGATCGCCGCGCCCGCCAGCAGCACCAGGGGGTCGAACAGGCCCGGGGGGATGGAGGTCATGCCCAGCCGCCGGGGTTGTAGCCGTGACGGGCGAGCTCCGCCAGGCAGGACAGCGGGGCGTGCGGCACGAGTCTGCCGTCGGGCGTGGTGGCGAACACCTCCGAGGAGAGCACCCGGCCGTCGACCCCGGCCACCTCCCGCACGCTCGACACGAAGCGGCGGAGCGTGCCGCCCACCGCGTAGTCGTTGCGTTTCTCCAGGAAGACCACGAAGTCGATCGCGCCCGCGATGAGCATGTGCGTGGCCTCGATCGGCAGGCGCTCGTCGGCCTGGAGCGCGTAGGTGGCGATGCGGTTGAAGACCTCCATCGAGGAGTTGGCGTGGATCGTGGACAGCGAACCGTCGTTGCCCTGGGTCATCGCGTTCAGCATGGTGACGATCTCGTCGCCGAGGACCTCTCCGACGATCACGCGGGACGGGTTCATCCGCAGGGAGCGGCGGACCAGCTCCGCCATGGAGATCTCCCCCTGTCCCTCGGAGTTGGGCAGCCGCTGCTCGAAGGCCACCACGTTGGGATGCAGCTCGGGGAACTGGTCGAGCCCGAGCTCCAGGGCACGCTCGACGGTGATGAGCCGCTCGGACGGCGGGATCTCGTTGGCCAGGGCCCGCAGCAGCGTGGTCTTTCCCGCGTTGGTGGACCCGGCGATCATGATGTTCTTCCTGGCCGCCACCGCGGCCGACAGGAAACGCCCCAGTTCCGGGGTGAGGGTGCCGTTTCCGACGAGGTCGCTGAGGAACACCTTGCCCAGCCGGGAACGGCGGATCGACGCCGCCGGACGGATCGTGACGTCCATCACCGCCGACAGCCGGGAGCCGTCGGGAAGGCGCAGGTCGAGCTGAGGGTTGGCGGTGTCGAACGGCCTGCTGGACAGGCCGCTGTAGGCGGCGAGGATCTGGATCAGCTCGACCAGCTCCTCGTCGGAGTCGGCGACCGGCTCGCCCATGACCTCCCGGCCGTCGGCGTAGCCGACGAAGACGCGGTCGCAGCCGTTGATGTCGATGTTCTCGACCTCGGGGTCGTCGAGGAGCGGCTGCAGCCGGCCCACGCCGAACAGGGCCGCGTGGATCCCGGCGGCGAGGGCCTCCTCCTCCTCGGCGGTGGGAGGGGTCCGGCCGACACCGATCTCCCCGCGGGCGAATTCCTCCAGCACCTGGGCGATCAGCGCGCGGGCGAACTGCCGCTCGTCCTCGCCGGTCATCGGAGGCAGGCCGCCTGCCTGGTCCAGCCGCCGCTGATGGGCGAGCCGGTCGCCCACCTCCTGCCGGAAACGCTTCACCAGCGTGTGGTCGACGGTCATCGCCTCGCCCCGCTCATCGGACCGGCTCCGGGGCACGGAGCTGGGCGTCGAGGCGGGCGGCCAGCTCCCGGGCGGTACGGATCAGCAGGGAGCGGTCCAGGCGGCCGCCCCACTGGCCGCGCAGCAGTTCGGCGCCCTTGGGGTCGTGCGCGAGGCCGCTGACGAAGGCGACGTTCCCGGCGGTCGCGGCGACGATCCGGCGAACCTCCTCGATCGTCGTGCGGTACTGCCGGGGGTCGGCGATCACCACCACCCCGACCTGGGTGTCACGCGGCATCACCTGCAGGCGTTCACGCAGGTGGGCGACGTGATCCAGGCTGGCCCTGGTGAACAGCACCACCAGCGCGGCCTCGGCGACCAGCTCGGCGAGCTGCGGGTGGCCGCCGAGCCGGCCGCAGTCGGCCAGCACGTCGCCCTCGGGCAACGCGGCCAGCGCGCGGCCGAGCGGACCCCACAGCCAGGTCAGCCCGGCCGCCTGCTCCCCGTGGGTCAGCCCGGCCAGGATGTCCAGCCCTCCGACGATCTTCTGTGTGTGCTCGTGGATCTGCTCGGCGCGCAGGCCCCGGCGGGCGGTGGCGCCCAGGGTGAGCAGCCCTCTGGCCGGGTTGAGCACGCCGCCGTCGGCGGCGGGCAGCCGGTAGGCGAGGTCGCCGCCGGCCGGGTCGCACTCGGCGAGCAGCACCGGACGTGGCCAGACGGCGCCGAGCGCGGTGGCGGCGGTGGTCACGCCCGGGGCGCCCTTGTCGGCGGCCAGCACGATGAGCGCCACGTCAGCGCGCCCCCGGCAACTCGGCCAGGGCGATCTCACCGCTGGAGGCATAGGCGACGATCGTCGGCGAGACGGAGCTGTCGACGATCACCGTCACCAGGCCGCTCGCCCCGCCGCGGCCGGATGTGCCGACCTGGTGGACCAGCGCGCTCTGCGCCAGCACCCGGCCCTCCTCATTCGCGGAGCCGCCCTTGCTCGGCACGTAGATCACCTGGACCCGGTCTCCCCGTTCCAGGGTGCCCGGCGACTGGCCGGGCTTGAGCGCGAGCCCCACCTGCGCCTTTCCGGGCCCCAGCTCCCTGCTGGAGGAGACGACCATCTCGCGGGTCAGGAGCGTTCCGGGGATGAGGGTGACGCGGGCGAAGTTCTCCGCGACTTTGGCGCGGTCGGCCCACGCGACGTAGTCGATGCCGGTGTCGGCGATCTGGACCTCTCTCAGCATCGCCTCGGTGAAGCGCTGCCCGGCACCGATCTGCTGGGAGACGGCGATCGCCGAGACGCGGTCACCGCTGCGCAGGACCAGCAGGGTGGTGGCCAGGGCGCCGCCCAGGATCAGCAGGACGGCGAGGGCCGCGAGGGCGGGCTTGCGCTCGCGCGGAGGCACGGGGAGCTTGCGCGAGGCGGGCCCGGACAGGGTGGTGGCCGAAGTCTGTCGCTCGGCGTTCACCGGCCCGCGGCCGGCTGGCTTCTCACTGGTCCTCATGGGTAGGGGGACTCCCAGAGTGATCACAAATATGGGGACTACTGGTCGAATTTACGTCATTATCCGCACCGTGCCGACGGACTTCCGGACAAAATCCAGGACCCATGCTCGTTTGATAGGAACACATCTGTCAACGCCGCATCGAACGAAAACAACGGCCCGACCGGCCGATCTTCTTGCGTGACCGAAATCGGGGGTTCCGGCTCCCGGCGGGCGGACTTCCCGATTTTCGGGACGACCATCCCGGAAACGGATCAGACACGCCCCCGGAGGCATCCGCGAACTTCACGGCTCCGCGGACCCGTGGCCGTGACCGGCGGCGTCATCCGTTGATGAACAGTCCGCACCGCACCGCACACCTGGGGTGACCTTCGCACCCACTGCCCCGACGGCGACTCCGGAGTTTCCGCACGCGACGAATTTCACCACATGTGACGTGACCAGAAAAACGACGCCGACTATCACGCGCCACAATAGTCACCATATAATCCTCCACAATTTCATGATTACGCCATGTCCGATTTATCGAGACACGGCCCTGACGCACCTCCCCCGCAGCTCTGAACCTGTTCAAAATGTGCCATGCTGGCGGCATGGCCACGTTGTCGGAGTGCCGCATGTCCGGTGAAGGGCATATCAGGCTCTTTCTTCTCTCAACGGTCGAGCGTCCACGCCTTCCCGGCGCCGGGCGGACCACCGCCGCGCCGGCGACGGCACCACGGGCCGCCGGTCCGCGCCACCACCGGCCGGTCGCGACGGCCGCGAAAGCCCGTGCGCATGCGGGGCCACCGGCCGGTCACGGTGACCGCCGACGCCCGCGCGCATACGGGGCCACCGGCCGAGGCCGGCGCCCACCCCGGCTCTTCGGGAGGGGAGACAGGTGCCGGACCGGGTCACCGGCCCGCCGTACCGGTTCTCCGAACAGTTTTTCCACAGCCCCGGCCGCCGACGCCCCCAAGCACGTCAGCCACCGAATGCCCATATAGATCGGCATAACCGATGAGTAACACCCGGCCGTTGTCCACAGGCTGGGATGTTTTCCACATACTGATCCACATCCCGGTCCTCGCACCGCAGGCGCCCGTCCGGCTCCCGCGTCCCAGGCCCTCGTCCACGCGGGTGTCGCGTGATCACCAGCGCACCCGTACGACGTGGCGTCCCCGGGCGCCCGCGGATGTCGCCGCGAACACCCCTTGCACGGCCGTTCGCGCTGGGTACGGTGGACCGGGCCTGACCCGAGGAGAGCGGCGATGCGGATCATGCTCACCGTGCTCAGCGAGCACGCCGACCGCGATGTCGTGGTCGAAGGCGACGACACGACCACCGTGGGGCGGCTCGCGGAGTCCCTCACGGGGCAGGGCGGCGAACGCCCGAGCAACGTGGTGCGGCTGACGCGCAGCAAGGCCCCCTACGGACTGGGCCGCGCCGCCGCCGACGCCGGGCCGCCCACCCTCTGGCTGGACGGCCGTCCGCTCGACCCCGCCGCCCGCGCCGTGGGACTGCTGCGGGACGGGGACCTCGTCACCCTCGACCGTTCCCTGGCGGGGGACACGCTCGCCGAGGAGCCCGGCGGGATCGTGGAGGTGCGGGTGGTCGGCGGGCCCGCGGCCGGTTCGGTGCACCGGCTCAGCCTCGGCGTCCACACCGTCGGCTCCGACCCGGCCTGCGCGGTGGCCGTCCCCGATCCGCGGCTGCCCGCCGTGGCCGCCGTGGTGCGGCTCACCCCCGACGCCATCACGGTGGAACCCGGGCCCGGCGCGTCGCCGCTGCTGGACGGGGCGCCCCTGGAAGAACGGTCGCCCTGGCCCGAGCACGCCCTGCTGAGCTGCGGCGGGACGGCGCTGACCCTGCGGGCCGTGGAGCCGCCCGACGCGCATCTGGACGCCCAGCCCGACGGCGGGCTCGCCTACAACCGCCCGCCCCGGCTCCGGCCGCCGGGCGGCGCACGGCGTTTCGAGGTCCCGGCCGAGCCCAAGCGGGCCGAGACCATGCGGTTGCAGTTGCTGACCGCGTTCCTGCCCGCCGCGCTGGGCGTCGGCATGGCCGTGGCCATGAAGACCTGGTACTTCCTGCTGTTCGCGCTCATGACCCCGGTGATCATGATCGGCCAGTGGTGGAGCGACCGGCGGCACGGCCGCAAGCAGTACCGTCAGCAGCTCAAGCAGTACCGGGAGCGGCTCGCGGCCTTCGAGGCCGAGGTGGAGCGTGCCCGCGCCGACGACGAGGTCGCCCGCCGCGCCGCCGCGCCCGACCCCGCGGAGGTGCTGCTCACCGTGACCGGCCCCCGGCGGCGGCTCTGGGAGCGGCGCGGTCACGATCCCGACGCGCTCCGGCTCCGGGTGGGCCTGGCCGACCTCCCCGCCGACCTGGAGTTCGCCCCCGAGCGCTCCGCGCCGTCCGACACGCCGCTGCCCGACCCGCCCACCTGCCACGCGGTCCCGGTGGCGCTGGCCATGCGCCGCCTGGGAGTGGCCGGCCTGACCGGGCCGCGCGAGGCGGCGACCGGGCTGGCCCGATGGCTGGTCGGCCAGGCCGCCGCCCTGCACAGCCCGCGCGACCTGGCGATCGTCGTGCTCTCCGCGCACGGTGACGGCGAGGAGCGGTGGAACTGGGTCCGCTGGCTGCCGCACTGCGCTCCGCGCGGCGGCGAAGACTGCGTGGCCCTGGTCGGCGCCGACCCGGAGGCCGCGGCGCGGCGGGTGAGCGAGCTGGCCGCGCTGGTCGACGAGCGCCTCGGCGACGACCCCGCCGCCGGCCCGGCCGCCGCCTCCGCCCGGATTCCGAGCGGCTGGGGCGACCTCGGCGGGGCCGACCAGCCGTACGCCGCCCCCGTCTACGACGACCGCCCCTACGACGTGCTGGTCGTCCTGGACGGTGCCCAGGCCCTGCGTGCCCTGCCCGGGATGCCGCAGGTACTGCGGCAGGGTCCCCGGGCGGGTGTCTACACCCTGGCGGTGGACGGCGACCAGCGGCTGCTGCCCGAGGAGTGCGCGACGGTCGCCGCACTGGAGGCGGACGGCACGGTCCGGCTGCGCGGCGGCGGCCTGGACGGCCTCGGTGAGATCGTCGCCGACCGGGTACCGCTCTCCTGGTGCGACCGGCTGGCCCGCTCCATGGCGCCGATCCGTGACGTCAGCCGCGACGACGCCGCGCTGGCCCTGCCGGGGGCCGCCCGTCTGCTCGACCTGCTCGACCTGCCCGCGCCGTCGGGCGCGGCCCTGGCCGGGCGCTGGGGACGCTCGACCGAGGCGGTGCTGGGGATCGGCCCGGAGGGCCCGTTCTCCGTCGACCTGCGCACGGACGGACCGCACGCGCTCATCGCGGGCACCACGGGCGCGGGCAAGTCGGAGCTGCTGCAGACCCTCATCTGCTCGCTGGCGGTGGCCAACCGGCCGGACGAGATGACGTTCGTGCTGATCGACTACAAGGGCGGAGCCGCGTTCAAGGAGTGCGTGCGGCTGCCGCACACGGTGGGCATGGTCAGCGACCTCGACGGCCACCTGACCCAGCGGGCCCTGGCCTCGCTGGCCGCGGAGATCCGCCGCCGCGAGCGTCTGCTGCTCTCCGCCGGGGCCAAGGACATCGAGGATTACCACGAGCTGCGTGACACGCGGACGGCCCGCGCCTCCCGCGACCTGCTCGTCGCCGGGGGCTCCGCACCCGCCAGGCCGCTGCGCGGACGCGCCGAGCCCCCGCCCCCGCTGCCCCGGCTGGTGCTGGTCATCGACGAGTTCGCCGCCATGGTGAGCGAGCTGCCCGACTTCATGACCGGGCTGGTCGACATCGCCAGGCGGGGCCGCTCCCTCGGCATCCACCTCATCCTGGCCACCCAGCGGCCCGGCGGCGTGGTGACCGCCGACATCCAGGCCAACACCTCCCTGCGGATCGCGCTGCGGGTCACCGAGGCGGCGGAGTCGGCCGATGTCATCGGCCGCCCCGACGCCGCCCACATCTCCAAGTCGACCCCCGGCCGCTGCTACGTGAAGTCCGGAGCGGGCTCGGCCACGGCCGTACAGGCGGCGCGGATCGGCGGACGCGGGCCCGCGGCCTCCGGCGACTCCAGGGTGCGGGTGACGGAGATCGGCTGGCGGGCACTGGGGCACCCGCCGGTCGCGTCCGGCGGCGGCGGTGAGAGCGGCCACGTCACCGACCTGTCCCTGCTCGCCGACGCGCTGGCCGACGCCGCCCGCGTCGCCGGGATCCACGAGCAGCCCAGCCCCTGGCTTCCCCCGCTGGACGACCTCGTCGTCCTGCCCACCCCACCCGATGGCGCGCTCCCGTACCGGGCGGGGGCCGAGGAGGTGCCGCCGCTGGCCTTCGGGGTCACCGACCTGCCGTGGGCACAGGATCGGCAGGCGCTCGCGCTGGACCTCGCCCACGGCGGGCACCTGCTCATCGCGGGTGCGTCGCGCAGCGGGCGGTCCACCGCGCTGCGCACGCTGGCGGGGGCGATCGCCGCCGGGGCCTCGCCCGACGACGTGCACCTGCACGCCGTCGACTGCGGCTCGGGAGCGCTGCTGCCGCTGGTGGCGATGCCGCACTGCGGTGCGGTGGTGACCCGTGACCAGCTCGACCGGGTGGAGCGGCTGCTGAGCAGGCTCCGCGCCGAGGTGGGGCGGCGTCAGCAGCTCCTCGCCGAGGCCGGGTACGCCTCGCTGGCCGAGCTCCGCGCCGCCGCCGGCGGGCCCCGGCTGCCGTGGCTGGTGCTGATGCTCGACCGCTGGGAGGGGTACGTCGCCGCCTTCGAGGCCTACGACTACGGGCGGCTGGTCGAGGCGCTGATGCAGCTGCTCCGGGAGGGGCCCGCGGTCGGCCTGCGGGCCGTGGTGACCGGCGACCGGTCGGCGCTGATCGGGCAGATCTCCACGGTCTTCGACGACCGGCTGATCCTGCGGCTGGCCGACCCCACCGACTACGCGCTGGCCGGGCTGCCGGTCAAGGACCTGCCGGCGACGCTCGCCCCCGGGCGTGCGCTGTCCACCGGGGAGCACGGCACGACGGAGAGTCAGATCGCGCTGCTCTGCGACGACCCCTCCGGCCCGGCGCAGGTCGGCGCGCTCCAGGCCCTGGCCCGCTCGGCGCCGGCGATCACCGCCGAGCCGCCGCTGCGGGTGGACGCGCTGCCGATGCGCATCACGGCGGCGCAGACCCTCGAACTGGTGCCCGGCTTCGAGCCGCCGTCACCGCTGTGGGCGTTGCTCGGCGCCGGGGGCGACTCGCTGGCCCCGCTCGGCGTCGACCTGCTCGCCCACGGCCCCGCCGCGGTCATCGCCGGCCCTTCCAGGTCCGGCAGGTCCACGGCGCTGCTGACCGCCGCCCGGTCGCTGCTGTCGCGCGGCACGCCGGTGGTCCTGGTGACCCCCCGCCGCAGCCCGCTGCGCACGCTGTCGGACACGGACGGCGTGCTGGCCGTGCTGGACGCGGACGGTGACCTGAACGGCGCGGTGACCGGTCACGAGCGCTACGTGGTGATCGTCGACGACGCCGAGCTGCTCTCGGCGGACTCCGCGCTGGGCACCGCGCTGGAGCAGGTGCTCCGCACCGGCAGGGACGGCGAGCACGGGCTGCTCGTCGGCGGCACCACCGGCGACCTGGCCACCGCCTACCGCGGTTTCGTGGCCGAGGCCCGCAAGGGCCGCACCGGTCTGCTGCTGTCGGTCCAGAGCCCCGCCGACGGCGACCTGTTCAACGTCCGCCTGCCCCGCGGCGCGGTCGGCGGCCCCCCCGGGCGCGGCCTGCTGGTCACCCTGGGCTCGGTGGTCCCCGTCCAGGCCGCCGTCGCCTGAAAGGAGCACCGCCCGCCCGTCCGACGGGCGGGCGGTGCTCCTTTGTTCTCGTCCTTCTTGTCCGGCGGATTCCCGCCGCCGCGCCGTCACCCACCGGCGCGGCGGTCGCCCCCGGCACCCGGTGAGCCTTTCGGCCCCCGGCACCCGGTGAGCCTCCCGGCCGCCGAAGCCCCGGTCCGTGCGCCGGAATCACGCCCCGGGGGGCGGGGCGTTTCGGCGGTCCGTTTTCTAGCGGGTCGCGGATTCGATATTGCCCCGGTAGGTGTTGATGACCCGGGACGCCTCGCCGAGCTCCTCGGACATGCGCTGGAAAGCCGCCCGGTAGTTCTGCCAGGCCTCGCTGAAACGCTGGGCTCCGGGGCCCGTCCAGGCGGTGCCGACCTTGGCGGCCTCCCGGTCGAGAGCGGCCACGGTGGCCCTCACCTGGTCTGCCTGCTGAGTGAACTGGGTGGCCATCTGCTGCATTTCCGCGGGATTGCCGCCGAGCAAGTTCTGGCTCATGCCAGTCTCCTTCGGTATCGGTGTCGGAGGGTCACCAAAACGAAATCACGATAGGCGGTCGGAATACCAGTGGATCGCGGTTATACCGAGCGGCTATGGACCTTCCCACTCCACTGAAATCGCTAACGTTCTTTTTTAATCGGATTTCTGGTCATACATAGGGCATTCGATGGGAGGAGAGCATGGCCGGCCGGTGTGCGGGGCACACACCGCGGACCCACCGCGTCCCCGCGATCAGGAGCCGCTTACACTCCGTTGAAGGCTTGCCCGCCCTCCTCGTCCACGCGTACTGAAGGGAACCACGCCGGTGCAGAAGGTCCTGATCGCCAACCGCGGCGAGATCGCCGTACGGATCGCCCGCGCCTGCAAGGACGCCGGGCTGGCCGGTGTCGCCGTCTACGCCGACCAGGACCTGGACGCCCTGCACGTCAGGGTCGCCGACGAGGCGTACGCGCTCGGCGGCCAGTCGCCCGCCGAGACCTACCTGTCGATCGAGAAGATCCTCGACGTCGCGCGGCGGTCGGGTGCCGACGCCGTCCACCCCGGGTACGGATTCCTCGCCGAGAACGCCGACTTCGCGCGGGCCGTGACCGAGGCGGGCCTGACCTGGATCGGCCCGCCGCCCGCCGCGATCACCGCCCTCGGCGACAAGGTGCAGGCGCGCCACATCGCGCAGAAGGTCGGCGCCCCGCTCGTGGCGGGCACCAAGGACCCGGTCTCCGGGGCCGGGGAGGTCGTCGCCTTCGCCGAGGAGCACGGCCTGCCCATCGCGATCAAGGCCGCGTACGGCGGTGGCGGACGCGGCCTGAAGGTGGCCCGCACCCTGGAGGAGATCCCCGACCTGTACGAGTCGGCCGTGCGCGAGGCGGTCACCGCCTTCGGGCGCGGCGAGTGCTTCGTCGAGCGCTACCTGGACCGTCCCCGGCACGTGGAGACCCAGTGCCTGGCCGACCGGTACGGCAACGTGGTCGTCGTCGGCACCCGCGACTGCTCGCTCCAGCGCCGCCACCAGAAACTGGTCGAGGAGGCCCCGGCGCCGTTCCTCACGGCCGAGCAGCTCGACCTGCTCTACACCAGCTCCAAGGCGATCCTGCGCGAGGCCGGCTACGTCGGCGCCGGCACCTGCGAGTTCCTGGTGGGCCAGGACGGCACGATCTCCTTCCTGGAGGTCAACACCCGCCTCCAGGTCGAGCATCCGGTGACGGAGGAGGTCGCGGGCGTCGACCTGGTGCGTGAGATGTTCCGCATCGCCGACGGCGGGGAGCTGGGCTACGGCGATCCCGCGCCGCGCGGCCACTCGATCGAGTTCCGGATCAACGCCGAGGACGCCGGCCGCGGTTTCCTGCCCGCGCCGGGCACCATCACCCGCATGACCACGCCCTCCGGCCCCGGTGTCCGGCTGGACGCCGGTTACGAGGCCGGGATGACCGTGCCGCAGTCCTTCGACTCGCTGGTGGCCAAGCTGATCGTGACCGGCGCCACCCGGGAGCAGGCCCTGCAGCGGTCCCGCCGGGCGCTGGCGGAGTTCGAGATCGACGGCATGCCGACGGTGCTGCCCTTCCACCGGGCCGTGGTCGACGACCCGGCGTTCACCGGTGAGCCGTTCTCCGTGCACACCCGGTGGATCGAGACCGAGTTCACCACCGCGATCGCCCCGTACGCCGGGGAGCCGGGCACGGCCGACGAGCCCGGCGAGCGGGAGCGGATCACCGTCGAGGTCGGCGGCAGGCGCCTGGAGGTCGTGCTCCCGGCCGGCTTCGGGGTCCCCGCCGCAGGCGCGAACGCGGGCGCGGGGCGTCCCGCGTCGCGGGCGCCGCGCCGGGCCGGCGGCTCGGCGGCGAAGAAGGCCGCGAACGGTGACTCGCTGGTCAGCCCGATGCAGGGCACGATCGTCAAGGTCGTCGTCTCCGACGGCGACGTCGTCGCGGAGGGCGACACGATCGTGGTGCTGGAGGCGATGAAGATGGAGCAGCCGCTCGCCGCGCACAAGGCCGGAACCGTCACCGGGCTGGCGGCCCAGGTCGGCCAGACCGTCACCGCCGGGGCGGCGATCTGCGAGATCAAGGACGCCTGACGGTCTCGCCCCGGATGCGGGGCGAGGATTGATGGGCGTTTGCATGGATTTTGGATGGATACGGAGAGGCGTAAGGGAACTCCGCCGCTCACTCATTCGTCCTCAGGACGAAGGAGGCTTTCTGCCGTGACCACAAGAACCGCGCCAGGTCGTCTCGGCGCCGCGATACTCGCAGTGCTCGCCGGGCTGCTGGCCATCTTCATGATCGCCCCGGCGGCCGCCGCCGCCGCGGCGCCCGACCCCAGCACGCTCGTCTCAGGGTTGAAGGACGGCGACCACTTCTACGCCGATCCCGCCGCGGGGATTCCTGCCAACGCCGCCGACGCCATGCGCGGTGCGGCCGAGCAGACCTCCTCCGTCTACGTGGCGGTGCTGCCCGGCGGCTCCATCACCAGCCAGTCGCAGGCCAGAACCCTGCTGAACTCCACGCTCAAGGGCGTGGGCGGCAAGTCCACCGTCCTGATCATGGACGGCAAGATCCCGTACGGCGCCTCCAACATCAGGGGCGTCGACGTCGACGAGCTGCTCACCCGCGCGAGGACCAGCAACAGCCCGACCGACAACGTGGTCAACTTCGTCAAGCTGGCCGACGACGCCGCGGTCGGCGGCGGCGCGCGTCCCGCCGGCTCCGGTTCGTCCTCCGGCGGCTCCGGCGCGGGCGTACTGGTCGGCATCCTGGTGCTGGCCCTGGCCGGCGGCGGCGGACTGTTCCTGTACTCCCGCAAGAAGAACAAGCAGCGCGAGGCCCGCGAGGCCGCCGAGCTGGCCGCGGTCAAGCAGACCGTGGACGAGGACGTCACCAAGTTCGGCGAGGAGATCACCGACCTCGACACCGACGTCAAGCTGCTCGGCGACTCCGGCGACCACAACCAGGACTGGCAGCGTGCCCTCGACTCCTACGAGCGGGCCAAGGTGGAGCTCGCGGCGGTCAAGCGTCCCGACGAGTTGCGCGGTGTGACCACCGCCCTGGAGGAGGGCCGTTACGCCCTCGCCTGCGTGAAGGCCCGCGTCAACGACCAGCCGCTCCCCGAGCGGCGCTCCCCGTGCTTCTTCAACCCGCAGCACGGCCCGTCGGTGCGTGACGTGCGCTGGGCCCCGCCCGGCGGCGCGCTCCGCGACGTGCCCGCCTGCGCGGCCGACGCCGAGGCGATCGAGCGGGGCTTCGAGCCGCAGACCCGCGAGGTCATGGTCAACGGCCAGCGCCGGCCGTACTACGACGCGGGACCGGCCTACCAGCCGTACGCCTACGGCTACTACGGCGGTTTCGGCGACGTGATGACCGGCATGCTCGTCGGCACCATGCTCGGCAGCATGATGGGCGGCGGCTGGGGCATGGGCGGCTACGGCTACGGCTACGATCAGGGCTTCGCCGACGGCGGCGGCACCGACTTCGGCGGGGGCGGCGGCGACTTCGGCGGCGGCGGCTGGGGTGACTTCGGCGGAGGCGGCGACTTCGGCGGAGGCGACTTCGGCGGTGGCGACTGGTGATCCGCCCCTGACGACGGCGTGGCAAGGCGCGTCCCCCGGGAACGGGGGACGCGCCTTCTTTCATGCCTTCCGCGGCCTCTTTCCGGCCTTCCGCGGCCGTGCCTTCCGCCGGGACGCCGCCGAGCCGCCGGGAGGCGTCCGGTCAGGTGCTGTGGCGCACCGTGAGGCGGGGCTCCAGGAAGGTGGTGCCGGGGACGGAGTGGCCCTCCAGCTTCTCCATGAGCAGCAACACCGCCTGGCGGCCCACCTCCTCGGCCGGGATCAGCACCGAGGTCAGCGCCGGGCTGGAACGCTCCGCGACGTCGTCGGGGCAGATGGCCACCACCGCGACGTCGTCCGGCACCCTCCTGCCGAGCTGGCGCAACGCCCCCAGCACGTGGTTGACCGCGGCCTCGTTGTGCACCACCAGGCCGGACAGGCCGGGCCGGGCGTCGAGGATGCCGGAGACCGTCGCGAAGACCTGGTCGAAGGTCTCCTCGCAGGGCAGCGCCACGCCGGTCAGGCCGTGCCCGGCCACGGCCTCGGTGAAGCCCTCCCGGGTGCGGCGGGCGAAGCCGGTGCCGCGTTCGTAGACCACCGAGGGGGCGCCGAGCAGCGCGACCTCCCGGTGCCCGCGCGCCGCCAGGTGCTCCACGCAGAGTGCCCCGGCCCGCGCGAAGTCGAGGTCGACGCAGGTCAGCCCGGCCGGATCGGCGGGGAACCCGATCAGCACGCTCGGCTCGGCGAGCTCGCGCAGCAGCGGCACCCGGCTGTCGTGGAGTTCGACGTCCATCAGCACCAGCCCGTCCACCAGCGCGCTGGCCGCCGCCCTGCGGAGCCCGTCGGCCCCCTCGTCGGCGGTCAGCAGCAGCACGTCGTGGTCGTGCCGCCGCGCGGCGGTGACCACCGAGGTGGCGAACTGCATCAGCACCGGCACGTGCATGCCCGCCCGCAGCGGCAGCACCAGCGCGATGACGTTGGCCCGTTTGCTGGCCAGTGCCCTGGCCCCGGCGTTGGGGTGGTAGCCGAGGACCCGCACGCTGTCGAGCACCCGGCGGCGGGTGTCGGCCGAGATCGCCCGCTTGCCGCTGAGCACGTACGACACCGTGCTGACCGCGACGCCCGCATGCCTGGCGACCTCGCTGATCGTCACCGCCCGGCCGGTCATGCGCTCCCCTCGTCTCGTGGTCCCCTCACCGTACGGGCCCCGTGGCTCTCGCGGCCCCGACGTCCCCGGGGCCCATGACGCCCGGCCCGGACGGCGGTGGAGGGCCGGTGCACCCGCCGCGCCGGTTCACCCGGCCTCGTCGAAGCCTACGGTGGCCACGGTGATCCCGGCGTTCTCGAACACCAGGTAGAGATCGTGCACCCCCCGGACGTCCGCGAGCGCGGTTCGAACCTCGGTCAGGTCGTAGCGACCGCCCCGCGGGATCGGCAGGTCGCCGACGACCGGCCCGTAGAGGGGGTCGTCCAGGCGCAGGGTGACCACGCCGCCCTCGACGCCGGTCGCGGTGACGGCGCAGGAGGCGGCCCGGGCTCCGAAATCGAGGGAGCGGAACAGGATCCACGCCCCCTCCGCGCCGGAGCGGACGGCGTCACCGGCGACCCGGGAGGCGTCCACGAACGCCACCGAGTCGTACTCGTCGTGGTCGACCGCGGCGATCGGCCCGGCGAAGGCCGCCCGCGGCGGGATCTCCTCCCCGTCGACGTGGAAAGGCGCGCACAACCGGATGTCGTGGGCGGAGCGGCCGATCATGATCTTGTGAGGCGCGTCCTCGACGACGAACCGGTTCCTGGTGACGTCCCAGAAGGCCAGCTCGCGGAGGTCGAGGCTCCAGGTGATCCGGGTGCTCTCGCCGGGGGCGAGCCGGATCCGGACGAAGCCCCGCAGGCGGCGCAGCGCCTGCTTGACCCGGGACCGGCGCTGGCGGGTGTAGATCTGCACGACCTCCGCCCCGGCGCGGGACCCGGTGTTGGCGACGGTGGCGGAGGCGGTCAGCCGGCCGTCCTCCACCGACACCGCCAGGTCGGTGTAGTCGAAGGTGGTGTAGCTCAGGCCGTGGCCGAAGGGGTGGAGCGGGGTGCCCCGGTAGTACTGGTAGGTCGCGTCGGCGGCGATGATGTCGTAGTCGAGCAGGTCGGGCAGCTCGCACGCCGAGCGGTACCAGGTCTGGGTGAGCCGCCCCTCGGGGTCGGCGTCGCCGAACAGCACCTCGGCCAGCGCGTGGCCGTACTCCTGGCCGCCGTGCGAGGACCACAGCACCGCGGGGATGTCCTCGTCGGCCCAGGTGACCGGGTAGCCGCTGCTGATCACCATGACGGTCGCGGGGTTGGCCGCGCGCACGGCCCGCACCACCGCCTCCTGCGCGGCGGGCAGTGCCAGGTCGAGGCGGTCCTCGGTCTCGCGGCCGTTGACGAGCGGGTGGTCGCCGACGACCACCACGGCCACATCGGCGGTCGCGGCGAGGGCGGCGGCGGCCTCGGCGCCGGAGACGACCCGCTCCATGGTGAGCCAGGTGGCGGCGTCGGCGTCGTCGACCAGGCGGAAGGCTCCGCCGTCCAGCGCGAGGTAGCGGCCGGTGGAGATGTGCCGCAGCGCCAGGGTGCCGCGCGGCCGGTCCTCCATCCGGAAGGTCTGGCGCACCTCCCAGCCGTTGGGGCCGGGCTGGTCGTTGACCAGCACGCCCGCCTCGTCGACCGACAGGTAGCGGCCGGTCGCGACCGCGCGCAGCGCGTAGGCGCCGCCGCCCCAGTCGAACAGGTCGAACAGGTCGGGTTCGGCGCCGACCCCCAGCGGGCCGCCGTCGGGGTCGGCGACGACGTGGCCGCCGTCCACCGACAGGGTGAGCCGGTCGACGCCCTCGCAGAACACGGTCTCGCACCGCTCGGCGAGTCCGGCGCGCGCGGTGACGGCGTACGGGAGGGTGCCCGAGTACCAGTCCTCCATCAGCGTGTCGCCGAGCTGGCCGATGACCGCGATCCTGCGCACGGACGGCGCCAGCGGGAGGATGCCGTCGTTGCGCAGCAGCACGATCGAGCGGCGGGCCGCCTCGCGGGCCAGTTCCTGGTGCTCGAGACAGTTGACGACCGCCTCGGTGACGTCGTCGTAGGGGGTGGCGGGGTCGAACTCGCCCAGCCGGAACCGGATCGACAGCGTGTGCCGGACGGCGGCGTCGATGTCCGCCTCGCCGATCAGGCCACGCTCCAGCGCCTCGCGGATGTGGCCGAGGGTGGCCTCGGTCCGGTCGTCGTCCTGGGTGAAGCTGTCGAGCCCGGCCTTGATCGCGTGGGCGTACGCCTCGGGGAGGTCGTCGTAGTAGGCCTGCAGGCCGGTGAAGTTGGCGGGTGCGTAGGCGTCGCTGACCACCAGCACGTCGTCGGGCGCCCACCGCCGCAGCACCTCGCCGATCAGCGGGCTCAGGTGCGCGGGACGGCCGTTGACCAGGTTGTACGACGGCATCACGGCCACCGCGGCGCCGCTCTCCAGCGCGGGGCGGTAGGCCGGCAGCTCGTACTCGTGCAGCACCCGGGGCGGCAGGTTGCTGGAGGTGACGCAGCGGTCGGTCTCGTTGTTGTAGCCGAGGAAGTGCTTGAGCGTGGGGGCGGTCTTCAACACTGTGGGATCGCTCCCACGAAGGCCGGAGGCGTACGCCGTCGCCATGACGCCGGTCAGCCACGGGTCCTCGGAGTAGCCCTCCTCGTTCCGCCCCCACCGGGGGTCGCGCAGCGGGTTGACCACGGGGGCCCAGACGTTGCGTCCGGCCCCGGCGGGGTCCTTGTGGTGGAAGGCCAGGGCCTCGTCGCTCGTGGCCTCGCCCACGCGCCTGACGAGCTCCGGGTCCCAGGTGCTGGCCAGGCCGATCGCCTGCGGGAACACCGTCGCCGGGCCGAGCCAGGCCAGGCCGTGCAGCGCCTCGGTGCCGGTGCGGAACGCGCCGACTCCGAGGCGCTCGACCGGCGCCTGGTACTGGTGCAGCAGGCCGATCTTCTCCTGGAGGGTGAGCCTGCTCTGCAGGTCGGCGACGCGCACGGCGAGCGGGAGCGTCGCGTCGCGGAAGGGTTCGTTCATCGGATTCCCGGGGCGGGGGCCCCTGGCTGCGGCCACGGGCGGGACACCCCTGCCTCCCTTCGGTTACGGTCGTGCGCGGGCTCGCGATGACCGGTCGGACCTGACGGGGTTGCGCGGTCCTCGCCGCCGGCCCGGCGGGGAGGCGGAGCGCCTGCGGTGCCGAGGTGGAGCACCGCGTTCGCCATCGGTGTCCGCGATCGGCGGAGAGAGGGGAACACCCGGCCGGAGGGCCGGAGTCCGCTGGTTGCGGTCGTGGGGGGTGAGGTCACGGGAGACCGTCCCTTTACGAGCGTCGAAGCGCTTCGACCGAGGACATCGAAACGCTTCGACGGTTGGTCCGGGAAAACTCCGTTCGTTACACGCGTGTTTCGAACGGAGCTTCCCGCAAGGGTGCACTCCTGTGCGGCTCAGGTCAAGAGATCCGCGGCAAACGCCCTGAATCCACCGAATCCAGCACCCGAGCCGCGCCACCGAGGGCGGCGGCGTCGTAACCGAGCGTGGAGGCGACGACCCGGCAGCCCCCGGCGTCCGGCGCGATCATGCGTCCGCGCATCTCGGCCTCCACCGCGGGCAGCAGCCACGGCGCCAGCGGCACGTAGTAGCCGCCCAGGATGACGACCTCGGGGTTGAGCAGGTTGGCGGCCAGCGCCACGCCCTTGCCCAGGCTGTGCCCCACGTTCTTCAGGATCGTGAGCGTGCGGGGGTCGCCGTCGCGGGCCAGGCGCACCACCTCCTCCAGCTCGGCCTCGACGTCGGCCGGCGAGAGCGCGGCCTGCTCCAGCACGGCGCCGATCCCGGCGACGGCCTCCAGGCAGCCCAGGCGTCCGCAACGGCACTCGGCGCCGAGCGGGTCGAGCTGGAGGTGGCCGATCTCACCGCCGAAGCCCTGCCCACCGCGGCGCAGCCGCCCGTCGAGGATGACCCCGGCCCCCACTCCGATCTCGCCGGTGAGGTAGACCAGGTCGGCCGTGCCGGCCTGCGGCCCGAAGCGGTGCTCGGCCAGGGCGGCGAGGTTGGCGTCGTTGTCGACCTGGACGGGGAAGCCCGGGTCGCGCAGCGCCTTGGTGAGGTCTCCGCACAGGTCGGCGTCGCGCCAGCCCAGGTTGGGGGCGATGCGCACGGTACCGTCGAGGCCGACCAGCCCCGGCACGCCCACGGTCACCCCGAGGACCTGCCGCTCCTCCTTGGCCATGCGGTTGACCACCCGGCGGACGATCCCGGCGACGGCCGCGACGGCCTGGCCCGGCGCACTGGTGGCGCCGGGGAAGGAGCGGCGCCAGGAGAGCAGGCGCCGTCCCGACAGGTCCACCGCGACAGCGGTGACGTAGTCGACGTTCACCTCGATGCCGATCGCCGCGTACGGCGAGCCGTCGAGCACGAGCATCGTGGCGGGACGGCCGACCCGGTTCTCGGTCAGGCCGGTCTCCCGGACCAGCCGGCGGTCGATGAGATCGGCGACCAGGCTGGAGACGGTCGCCTTGTTGAGACCGGTGGACGCCGCGATGTCGGCCCGCGAGCACGGCGCGTGCTCACGCACGAACCTCAGCACGACGGCGAGGTTCGTGGCCCGCACGTCGGCGAAGTCCGCGGGCCGCGGGTCGGTCGTAGATGTGATCAAGGTGAGTCCCGCTCTCCCTCGGCCAGGCTGGCCCCATCATGCCCCATCGTTCACCAATCCGTGACCGCCTACCGGCGTCCCGCGATCGTCGGTCACTTGTGGCGTCGGTCACCCTCGACTAATTTGTTTGGTCGGAAGACGAACTAATTCTACCCCGGAGCCCTCTCCGCCGACACCCCCCATCCATCCCGAACGAACGAAGGGAGCGCGCCGTGAACGATCTCCCCGGAGGCGCGACGACCAGCCGCCGCGGCTTTCTCGGCCTGGTAGGACTCAGTGCCGTCGCGGTCGCGGGCGGCGGTCTGCTCAGCGCGTGTTCCGCCCCGAGCGGCCCCCGGCCCGGCAGCGGAGGAGCCACGGCCGCCGCGGCGGACAAGCTGACGTCGCTGACCCCCACCTACACCCCCTTCCCGGGGATCAAGCCCGACATCCCGGGAACCGTCTCCACCCTGCCGGGCGTCGCGGACGTCGGCGGCGGCTTCACCTCCTACCCGGCCAGCCCCACCGCCGCCCTCACCCAGAAGGCCGGCAAGGGCGGCTCCTACAAGGCCATGACCCCGCTGTGGGGGCCGCCGCCGCCCGCCCTGGCGGACAACTCCTACTTCCAGGCCGTCAACGCCGACATCGGGGCGACGGTCGAGTTCCAGATCACCGACGGCAACGTCTACGGCGACAAGGCGATCGCCCGGCTCGCCGCCGGCGACCTGCCGGACATCATGGTCATCCCGAGCTGGGAGATCGAGAAGATGGCGGACTTCAACACCGCCGTCGACAAGGCGTTCGAGGACCTCACCCCGTACCTGCAAGGCGACAGGGTCAAGCCGTACCCGCTGCTGGCCAACCTGCCGACCGCCGCCTGGCAGTGGTCGGTGTGGAACGACAAGCTCATGGCGGTGCCGTTCCCCACCGAGCCGTACCCGTTCGGGCTGCTCTACCGCAAGGACCTGTTCGACAAGAACGGCTGGAACGCCAACCCGAAGACCGCCGACGAGCTCTTCCGGCTCGGCAAGGAGATCACCGACGCCAAGGCCAAGCGCTGGGCGTTCGGCAGCATCCACGAGATGATGTGGCCCACCTTCCGCATCCCGCAGGAGTGGCGGTACGAGGGCGGCAAGCTCATCCACAAGTACGAGACGCCCGAGTTCGAGCTGATGCTGGAGTTCATGCAGAAGGTCTTCAGGGAGGAGCTGGTCCACCCGAACGTGGTCAGCAGCAAGGGCGCCAACGAGAAGGACCTGATCGCGGCCGGGCAGATCCTCGTCTACCGCGACGGCCTCGGCGGCTGGAAGGAACTGCTCCAGCAGCACCGGGGCAAGAACCCCGGCTTCAGCCTCGGCGTCTTCCCGGTCTTCGCCCACGACGGCGGCACGCCGATGATGTACCACGGCACCGCGGCGGGCATCTTCACCTTCGTCAGGAAGGGCCTGCCCAAGGAGAAGGTGGAGGAGATCCTCTCCATTCTCAACTGGTGCGCGGCGCCGTTCGGCACCAAGGAGTACGAGCTGTCGAACTTCGGTGTGGAGGGCAAGCACTTCACCCGCGACGACAAGGGCACCCCCCAGCTGACCGACCTCGGCCGCAAGGAGGTCGCCTACACCTACGGCTTCCTCGGCGGGCGCCCGCTCTACGTCGACTGGTCCTACCCGGACGCGGTCAAGCTCAACGTGGAGTGGCAGAACGCCACCTTCCCCCACCTGGAGAAGGGCCCGTTCGACGGGATCAGGATCCAGCGGCCGTCGAAGTACTCCGGGCTGCAGGTCCCCACCGAGGACAAGTTCACCGACATCATGCGCGGCCGGCGGCCCGTGAGCGACGCCAAGCAGATCGTCAGTGAGTGGCGCAGGGACGGCGGCGACGAGGCCCGCGAGTTCTACCTGAAGGTCCTGCAGGACAACGGCCGTGCTTAGGGACCACGCGAAGACCGGGCCGGCGGGTGACCTGACCTCACCCGCCGGCACCGGCGTCTCCAAGGATGTCGGAAACAGGGCCCAAAGGACAAGAGCGGCAAAACGGACGGAACGCCAGCCGTTCCTCGCGCGGCTCCGGCGCGACTGGCAGCTGCTGCTGATGGCGCTGCCCGCGATCGGCCTGCTGATCGTGTTCCACTACGTCCCGCTGCTCGGCAACGTCATCGCCTTCCAGGACTACTCCCCCTACGTGGGCATCGCGGACAGCCCGTGGGTCGGCTTCAGCAACTTCCAGTGGCTGATGTTCGACGAGAGCTTCTGGGACGCCACGCTCAACACCCTGGCGATCACGACCTTCCAGCTCGTCTTCTACTTCCCGGTGCCGATCCTGCTGGCCGTGCTCCTGGACAGCGTGGTGCGGCCCCGGCTGCGGCTGTTCATCCAGGGCATCGTCTACATGCCCCACTTCTTCTCGTGGGTGCTGGTGGTCACGCTGTTCCAGCAGATGTTCGGCGGCGCCGGCCTGCTGTCGCAGACGCTGCGCGACCACGGCTACCGGGGCATCGACATCATGACGAACCCGGACACCTTCCTTGTGCTGGTGACGGCGGAGACGATCTGGAAGGACGCCGGCTGGGGGACGATCATCTTCCTGGCGGCGCTGGCCGCCATCAACCAGAACCTCTACGAGGCCGCCGCCGTGGACGGCGCGAACCGCTGGCGGCGGATGTGGCACATCACCCTGCCCGGCCTGCGTCCGGTGGTCGTCCTGCTGCTGATCCTGCGCCTCGGCGAGGCGCTGAACGTCGGCTTCGAGCAGTTCTTCCTTCAGCGCGACGCGGTCGGCCGGGACGCCGCCGAGGTGCTGGACACCTTCGTGTACTGGCGCACGCTGCTGACCGGCGAATGGAGCTACGGCGCCGCGGCGGGCCTGGTCAAGGGCCTGGTCGGGCTGATCCTCATCCTGATGGCCAACAAGGTCGCCCACCGATTCGGCGAGCAGGGAATCTACAAACGATCATGACGACTCTTCCCCCCTGGGCCGAGCGGCCGAGCCGCGCCGGCCTGTTCCTCAAGGGCCTGGTCCTCACGCTCATCGTGGCGGGCGTGCTGTTCCCGATCTACATGGTCGTGCTGACCAGCCTGTCCACGCAGGAGACGGTCTCACAGGCGGGCGGCCTGGTCACGGTGCCGGGCGAGCTGTCCTTCGCCGCGTACGAGGAGCTGTTCGCGGGCGGCGTGGTGACCAGGTCGGTGCTGGTCAGCCTCGGGGTGACCGTGGTGGGCACGGCGATCAGCCTGGTCGTCACCGTGCTGGCCGCCTACGGGCTGTCGCGGCCCGGCTCGCTGCTGCACCGGCCGATGCTGTTCCTGGTGCTGCTGACGTTCCTGTTCGGCCCCGGCCTGATCCCCAACTACCTGCTGGTCAGCTCGCTCGGGCTGATCGACTCGTACTGGTCGCTGATCCTGCCCGGCGCGGTCACCGCGTTCAACCTCGTGGTCATGCGGGCGTTCTTCATGAACATCCCGGAGGAGGTGAGCGACAGTGCCCGCATCGACGGGGCGAGCGAGTTCCGCATCCTGCGCACGATCGTGCTGCCCATGTCGAAGGGCGTCACGGCCGTCATCGGCCTGTTCTACGCGGTCGGCTACTGGAACTCCTTCTTCAACGCCGTGCTCTACCTGAACGACAACGCCAAGTGGCCGCTCCAGGTAGTGCTGCGCCAGTACGTGCTCCAGGGCCAGGCGCTGGTCGTGGGCCAGAGCAGCAACAGCACGATCGCCGGTCAGGCGCTGCCCCCGAGCCTGGCGATCCAGATGGCCATCGTCGTCGTCGCGTTGCTGCCGGTGCTGTTCGTCTACCCGTTCGTCCAGCGGCACTTCACCAAGGGAGTGATCATCGGGGCCATCAAGGGGTAGTCGACCGTGAAAATCCAGAGGCGCGAGGATCCCGACATACGGTCTGCAGCCCTCGGTGTCTTCGTGCTACCCCCGGCCCGCCCTCTGGTATGCCTGTTTAATAGGGATCGAGATACGAACAGTGACTCTCCTCGCCACGATGCATCCCCACGACAGGAGCCGCGATGAGCAGCGGGCTGGACACCCGTCCCAGCGCCACGACCTACGATGTGGAAAAATTGGTCGGCATGGCCTGGCGCGGCCAAATCCGGGTTCCGCACTTCCAGCGAGATTTTCGGTGGGGGCGTGAAGATGTCATCCGGCTTTTCGACAGCATTGTCAAAGGCTATCCGGTCGGCAGCCTTCTCCTCTGGGTGCGGCCCGCTGCGGAACAGATCCTCACTCTCGGAGCACTGCGGATCGAGGCTCCCCGAATGGATCCGTCGTTGTGGGTCGTCGACGGCCAACAGCGGATTACGAGCCTGGCCAACGCCCTGCACGAGGAGGGGGGACGGGACCCGAGGTTCGCGCTGGCTTATGACTTGAGGAACGAGAGGTTCATACCCCGGCCGACGGCCGAGGACCCTCACGTCGTTCCACTGCCCATCCTGTTCGATCTTCGTAAAGTCCTTCGCTGGTTCACCGCCTACCCGGGTATCCCTTCTTCCTTCCAGGACCGGGCGTTCAACCTGACCACAGTCCTGCGGCAGTACCCCATGCCCGCCTACCAGGTGGAGCAGGAAAGCGCCGAAGTCCTCCAGGACATCTTCGACCGGATGAACAACTACGGAAAGCGCCTGAGCAAAGCGGAAATCTTTTCCGCCCTCTACGCGGGCGAAGAGTCGGCGCAAGACAGAACACTCACCATCGACCTGATCGCCACCCATGTCGATGAACAGTTCGGCTTCGGCCGCATCGACAACGACACGGTCCTGCGCGCGATGCTCGCCAGGCGAGGACCGGATCCCGAACGTGAGATCCGGACAGAATTCGACGATGAGAACCGCAGGGAAGTCATCGAGTTCCCGGGGGAAGATCGTGACACGGCCTACCAGGCGGGAGAGGAGGCGCTGGCACGGGCAGTCCGCTTCCTCCAGAACGAGGTGGGCGTGCCACATTTCAGCCTGCTCGCCTACCGATACCTGTTGATCGTGCTCACCCGGGTCTTCGCTCATTTCCCCGACCCAGATCCAGCTAACCGAAGATTGCTGCGGCGTTGGTACTGGCGGGCGGCGTTGCTGGGGCCGGAGATCTTCAAGGGCAGCAGCACCGGTGCGAGCAGGGCACTCTGCGCCAAAATTCAGCCCAGCTCCCTTAGTGAGTCCGTGCAGAGCCTTCTCAACACCCTCAACCGGCCCGCACCGCCGTTGCCCGAGCTCCGAAGGTTCAGAACCAACGAGGCGGCCACCAAGATCACATTGTGTTCCTGGTGGGCGCTGACGCCAAGAGACCCCAGCACAGGAGCGCTCAGCGATCGCATCCAACTTGCCGAATGCCTCACCGATCGGCCCACCGCAGCGGATGCGGTGCGCTACATTCTTCCCAGCCGGCTGGTACCGGAGAAGTACCGGCTGTGGGCGGCCAACCGTGTCTTGCTTCCGTCGATGGGACAGGAAGCGGGTAAGAACGTCGGCGACGTCCTGGCGAATCCACCGATCACCATGGACGAAGGCACCTGGTTGAAAGTTCTCGATTCCCATCTGATCACCCCGGAAATGGCGACTCTTCTCCAAAACGACCAGGTTGTCCCATTCCTTCAGGGGCGGCAGAGCAATCTCATATCCATCGTCAAGAGCTTCCTCGACCGCATGTGCGAATGGAGGTTCGAGAATACTCCACCCATCTCCGATCTCCTGATCGAAGATCTTCCCGGCGATGAACCAGCCCTCCCCGACGAGGAATTCCATGCCTCCGACTGAGTCGCGTTATGCCGTCGTCCTGGGCGACGAGCGCGTGGGCACGCTGTATCAGCGTGGCGATTTCACTCGATTCGTATTCTTGGAGAGTTACCTTCTGAATCCGAGCCGGGCGATCCTGGGGCTTAACTTCGAGCAGAACCTGACCGGCAGGCACGCCGCCGCGCTCCGACTTCCGCCGTGGTTCTCCAACCTTCTACCTGAGGGTGTGCTTCGAGATTGGATCGCGACTGATCGAGGGGTTTCAGCAGACCGAGAGATGGAACTGCTCGCCCAGGTCGGCCACGATCTGCCGGGAGCGGTCCGGGTGCTGCCCTGCGAAGGCGAGGAGGACGCTTTTGAAGATCCCGGCTTGAGCCTCACAGGCACGGACAAGCGGACGGTTCAAGAAGACCTCCATCTTGAGATGCGCTTCTCCCTCGCGGGCGTGGCACTCAAGTTCTCCATGCTTGCCGAAGACCACCGGCTCACGCTTCCTGCTTTCGGTCAGGGTGGCGACTGGATTGTCAAGCTTCCCGACCGGGCCTATCCCGACGTTCCCCGTAACGAATACGCGATGATGTCACTGGCCGCCGCCGTCGGCATCGACGTACCCGAAGTCCGCCTCTATCGGCGCGACGAACTTGACACGCTCCCCTCGAGGGTATGGCCTGGTGACGAAACCCTGGCTTATGCCGTGCGCCGTTTCGATCGAGGCGAAAATCGCCAACCCATCCACATCGAAGATCTCGCCCAGGTTCGCGGGGTCTACCCCAGTGAGAAATATCTCGGAAACTATGAGACGGTGGCCGCGCTAGTTTACCGCCTCCATGATATTTCGGCCTTACAGGAGTTCGCCAGGCGGCTCGCTTTCACTGTGTTGATCTCTAATGGAGACGCGCACTTGAAGAACTGGTCCCTTGTCTACCGGAATCCGGTGAGTCCCACCCTGTCTCCTGCCTATGATCTCGTTTGTACAGCCGCTTATATGGGTGAGGGGGAAACCCTTGGTATGAAATTCGCGGGCTCGCGACGTTTCGACGGGGTCACCGTCGGCACCTTCCGACGACTGGAGCGGCGCCTGTGCGCAGAAGGGGCCGGACTGGAAGATGTGGTCGTAGAACTGGTGAGCCGAGTGCGCTCAGTATTGCCGATGTGTGACGAACTCCTTGCGGAGGCACCGCAGGTTCGCCAGTGCGTGGCTTCGAGCGTCGCAAGAGCCAGCCGAACGCTGCTCTCCACAACCAAAATCGCATGAGCCCACCCGTTCATGCCACGACGACAGATGCGGGCGGCCCCAGAAACGATCATGTGCAGACTTCCTTCGGATGCGCCTTCAGCCGCCCGAGGGCGTGCCCCCGGACCGGCCCTCACGGGCGGCGCGCTCCCCGGCCAGCTCGGCCCTCAGGGCGGCGACCTCCTGCTGCAGCTCGAAGATGCGGCGGACGGCGGTGAGGCTCATCCCCTCGCCGATGAGCGCGATGGCGTTCTGCAGGTGGCCGATCTCGTGACGGGTGTAACGGCGCTGGCCGCCCGGGGACCTGGCGGGGCGGACCACGTCGTACTCGTCGAGGCGGCGCAGGAACGCCTGCTCGACGTTGAGCATGTCGGCCACCTGGCCGACCGAGTAGAGCGGCGCGTGCTCGTCGTCGAAGGGCAGCTGGACCATCGCCGTTCCTTTCCCGGACCGCGACAGGGTGGAAGCCGGATTCCCCGGCTTCCACCCTGTCGCGGTTCGACGTGCGGGCCTGTTGATCAGGCCTTGATGGACTTCTGCTCGGCCGCGTGCTCGGCCCGCTGGATCTCGACCTTACGGGGCTTGGCCCGCTCGATCACGGGGATGCGCACGGCTAGGACCCCGTTGGAGTAGGCCGCGTCGATCCTGTCACTGTCGAGGTGCTCGGAGAGGTAGACGCGGCGGGTGAAGGTGCCCATCGGGCGTTCCCGGACGAACATCCGGTCTTCCTGCCCGAACTCCTCCTCGCGGGAGGCGCTCACCGAGAGCACTCCGCGGTCGACGGTGACCTCGATGGTTTCGGGGTCGACGCCGGGGAGGTCGAACTTCAGCAGGACGTCGTCCTTGCGGCGGACACCGTCCAGCGGCATGGCACCCCGCGTCTCGCCCTCGCCCCATCCGAGGGCCTGACGGGTGAGCCGGTCGAACTGACGGTCGAACTCCTGCACGAACGGGTCGATCGACGTCAGCAGCATCGAGAACCACCTCCATGGGACCCGGCAGGTTCCTCAAGCCTGCCTCTCAAAGTTCCTACTTCAGTTATAAGTTCTCTCGGTAGGAGTTGCAAGTTCTATGCGAGTAAAGTTTCATGCATTCTCCGACAGGATCATTAGGTCTCCTGCAGCTCCTCCGGTCATCCGGCAGCCGGGTCCAAGCCGCGCGCAAGTGGCCGGTGTCACGATTCCCACCATGAGCGGTGAGGCGGGAATCGGATACGCGCGGATCGGCCCCTGGTCGGTGCCCTGGCACCGGGCGTGGTGGCTCACCGGGGTGCTCACGGCGGAGGCCGCGCTCGCGTTCGCCGTCCGCACCCCGGTCGACGTCGACGGGACCGCGACGGGGTTCGTCTCGCTCGCGCTCGCCCTCTACTTCTGGGTGTACGGCCAGTGGCGCCGCCTGTTCTACCCGGAGATCGCCTCCTCCTCCGCCCAGCACTGGCTGGTCATGCTCTTCGCCCTGATCCTGGCGCTGGTCCTGGCTCCCCTGCGGGCGGGGCCGGACGGCTGCGGCGGGCCCATCGGCACCCTGATCCCCTGGTTCGGCGACAACCCGCCCGGGCACTGTTCCAGCGATCTGGGGGAGCGGACGGCCCAGCTCGTCCTGCTGGGCCTGCTCGCCGTCCCCCTGGCGGTCTCGACCGCGATCAACCGCGCGGTCGACGGTTGACCCCCGCCGGCCGCGGAGCCGGCGGGAGACCGGGAGGGCGGCCGGCAGGGCCGGCGGAAGACCGGGCGGGGGAAAACGGCAGGGCGGAGCGGGAGACCGGGGGGCCTGCTACTTGACCGCCCCCACGGTCACGCCGCGGGTCAGGGTCCGCTGGAAGATGAGGAAGAACACCACGGCGGGCAGGATGCCGAGTAGCGCCGAGGCGCTGGACATGGTCGCGTCCATCATCTTGTCCCCCTGGAGCACGCCCAGGGCGACCGGGACGGTCTGGTTCTCGTTGGAGATCAGGAAGACCAGGGGGAGGAAGAACTCGTTCCAGGTCCAGATGAAGAAGAAGATGAGCAGGACGCTCAGTGTGGGCCTGCTGATCGGCACGACGATCCGCCACAGCGCCCGCCATTTTCCCGCCCCGTCGAGGGCCGCGGCCTCCAGGATCTCGTGCGGGAAGCGGCCGAGCACCGAGGCGAGCAGGTAGGTCCCGAACGCGCTCTGGATCACCGTGAAGATGATGATCACCGCGAGCCGGCTGTCGTACAGGCCGACCCCCTTGGCCAGGTAGTACAGCGGGTAGACCAGCGCCTCCTGCGGCAGCGTGTTGGCCACCAGGAAGACGACGAGGATCCACATCCGCCCGCGTACCCTGCCGATGCCGAGCGCGTAGGCGTTGAGCACCGACAGGACCGTCGCGAGCACGGCGACCGAGCCGCTGATCAGCAGGCTGTTCCAGAGCTTGCCGCCGAAGTCGACCCGGTTCCAGAACTTCACGATGCCGTCGAGGTAGAGCTCCCCGGGCAGGCTCAGCGGCCCGCCGGAGGAGTAGTCGGCCGGCGACTTGACCGCGTTGAGCGTGACGACGCCGAACGGCACCAGCATCACGACGGCCAGCACGACCAGCGAGACCAGGACCGAGTACTTTCGGATCATGATTCTTTGTCCTGTATCCGCATGAAGAAGACCGTCACCACGATGATCACGAGGGTGAGCACGGTGGCGATCGCCGCGCCGTACCCGACGTTGGCCTTCTCGAAGAAGTTCTGATAGCTGAAGTAGGACGGCACGAGGGTGGCCCCGCCGGGGCCGCCCCGGGTGAGCACGAAGATCGGGCCGAAGACCTTGAGCGCGGCGATCGTGCAGGTCAGCAGGACCACGTAGATCTCCGGCCGGATCTGCGGGATCGTGATGTGCCAGAACCGTCGCCACCACGTCGCGCCGTCGATCTCCGCCGCCTCGTACAGGGCGGGGTCGACCCGCTGGAGCCCGGACATGAAGATGACGACCGGGTAGCCGATCTGGAACCAGACCATGATCACCATGACGCTCGGCAACGCCCAGCCCGGGTCGCCGAGCCAGTTGCGCGGCTCCATCCCCAGCAGCTTGAGCAGCTCGTTGAGCGCGCCGAACTGGGGATGCATGATCCACCCCCAGACGATTCCGGCGACCGCGACCGGCAGCACCTGGGGCAGGTAGTACGCCGCCCGCAACAGGCTGGCCGCCCGGGGGCCGACCTTCTTGCCCACGTAGTCGAACAGGGTCGCGGCCAGCACGAGCCCGATGATCGTCGGGACGATCGCCATGGCCACGATGAGCGCGACGTTGTTACGGAAGGACGCCCAGAACCGCTCGTCGGCGAAGAGCCGCGTGTAGTTGTCCAGCCCGGCCCACCGCGGATCGCCGACGCCCTGCCAGCGGGTGAAGCCGATCCCGACGTTCATCAGGAAGGGCACGACGATGACCGCGGTGAAGAGCACGAAGCTCGGCAGCAGGAACACCCAGTACCCGCGGTCGCGGGACCTCGTCGTCATGTGACGACCTCTCTGTTGTGCGTGCGGTCCGCGCCTCCGGCGGAGGACGCGGGCCCTCCGGGAAGGACGTCGGCCCTCCGGGAAGGACGCGGGCCCTCCGGCGGAGGCGCGGGCCGCGAAGTGGATCAGTTGCCGATGTCCGCGAGGTTCTCGTCGTACGGCGCGGCGATCTCGTCCAGGACCTGGCCGGAGGTCTTGGTGCCGTTGATGAGGTGCTGCACCCCGGCGACGAGCACGTCGTAGTAACCGGGCGCCGGCCAGTCGGGGTAGAAGGCCAGCCCGTCGGAGGTCGAGAGCTTGTTGAAGTTCTCGATCAGCTCCTTGCTCTTGGGGTCGGTGATCGCGGCCGTGTCGGCGGCCACCGGGACGCCCCCGGAGTTGCCCAGCAGGTTCTGGATGTCCTTCTTCATCGTGATGTCGATGAAGTCGTAGGCGAGGTCCTTGTTCTTGGCGTTCTCCGGGACGACCCAGAGGTTGCCGCTGGATCCGGCGCTCATCGTGTTGCCGGGCCACAGGAACGTGCCCCACTCGAAGTCCTTGATCTCCGCGGCGAGGCGGCCGTACCACCAGCTTCCCGAGATCATGATCGGGTACTTGCCGCCGATGAAGGACACGCCCATGTCCTCGGCCTTGAGGGCGGCGGAGTCCTTGGCGATGTAGCCCTTCTTGACCCAGTCGGCGAAGGTGTCGGCGGCGTAGGTGAACTCCGGCCCCTTGAAGTCGGCCTTGCCCTTGTAGAGCTGGAAGGCGTCCACCCACGGCCGCTGCGCCTTGCTCAGCGCGAGCTGGTAGAAGATCTGCTGGGCGGGGTACTCGGCGCCGCCGACCGCGATGGGCGTGGTGCCGGCCTTGACGAACGTGTCGAGCGCGGCGGTGAACTCCTCGAAGGTGGTGGGCACCTCGACGCCCGCCTTCTTGAAGGCGTCCTTGTTGTAGTAGACCATCACGTACTCGGCGTAGTTCGGCACGCCGTACCAGTTGCCCGCACCCATGACGCCGCGCTCGTCGTAGCGGGCGGTCGTCTGGACGGACGGGCTGAGCAGCTTGTCCCAGCCGCGCTTGGTCGCCTCGGAGGTCAGGTCGGTGAGGAGGCCCTGCTTCGACAGCAGCCCGGCGGTGGCGTTGCCCTTGTTGTACTCCATGACGTCCGGCGCCTCGTCCGAGTTGAGGATCATTCCCGCCGACTGGCGGATCTGCTCGAACGCCTTCGCCTCGAACGTGACGGTGACACCGGGGTGGCTCGCCTCGAACTGCTTGACGGCCTCGGCCCACGCCTTGCCCATCGCGCTGTCGGCACCCTCGTAGTGCCAGAGCTTCAGGGTCCGGGGGCCGTCGGCGGCGGGCGTGTCCGCCTGGTCGGTGCCGCCGCAGGCGGCCAGCGCCACGAGCGCGGCCACCAGGGCGACGCCCGTTCTCACCTTGAACATGGTTCTTCTCCTAGATGGTGGTGATGACGACCGGGGCGTCGGCCCCCACCAGTTCGACGCCCGCGATCCGCGTGCCCCCCGAGACGGTCACCCGCAGGCCGTCCCCGTCGCCGACGGCGGTGACCGTGGTGTCCCCGTCGAGGTCGGAGATGGTCGCCCGGCCCTCGCCCACGCCGTACGCGACCAGGGTGACCTCGCCGAACGTCCCGTCCCCGACGGTCTCGCCCGGCTCGGCCAGGACCGGGACGAGCGCGCCGCGCCGCGCGAACAGCGGGATGCGGTCCAGCGGCGTGCTGACCGTGACGTAACGGCCGCCGGTGAGGACCTCGCCCGTCCAGTGGTCCACCCACTCGCCCGCGGGCAGGTAGACCCGGCGCGTCCCCTCCGGGGAGATCATCGGCGCCACCAGCAGGTCGCGGCCGAGCAGGTACTGCAGGTCGGCCTGCCAGGCGACCGGGTCGTCCGGGTAGTCGACGCAGAGCGCCCGCATCATCGGCGCCCCGGTCCTGGCGGCCTCCACGGCCGCCGAGTAGAGGTAGGGCATCAGCCGGTAGCGCAGCCGCAGCGCCTCCACCGCCTGGGCCTCGACCTCGGGGAACTCCCAGGGCTCCCGGCTGGTGGTGCCGTGCAGGCGCAGCAGCGGGGAGAGCGCGCCGAACTGCGTCCAGCGCACGTACAGGTCGTCGGTGGGACGGCCGGTGAAACCGCCCGCGTCGTGGCTCCAGAACGGGACGCCGGACAGACCGTGCGCCAGCCCGCCGCGCAGCGTGCTGCCCATCGCGGGGTAGCTGGTGTAGGTGTCGCCGCCCCACTGCGCGGAGTGCCGCTGGCCGCCGAGGAACGACGAGCGTGCCCAGACCATGCCGTGCCCGGCGATCTCCTTCGTCACCGCGGAGACGGCGTCGTTGAACAGCAGCGTGTAGACGTTGTGCAGGTCGGTGCCGGCCATGCCGTTGAAGGCGACCGCGTCGTGCGGGACGCCCTCGGCGAAGTCGGTCTTGAAGACCTGGACGCCCTGCCGGAGCAGCGGGCGGAGCAGCCCCTGGAACCACTCGACGGCGGCCGGGTTGGTGAAGTCGACGATGCCGCAGGGCGGGTAGGAACCGTGCCAGCAGTCGGCCACGTAGACCTCGCCGTCCTGCTTCCTCAGGAAGTACCCCTTCTCCGCCGCCTCGGGGAAGGCCGGGCTGAGGTGGGAGATGTAGGGGTTCATCCACAGGCAGACCTTGAAGCCCATGCCGTCCAGCTCGGCCAGCATGCCCTCGGGGTCGGGGAAGTTGTCGGCGTCCCACTGGAGGTCGGACCAGTGGCCGTCCTTCTGCCAGTACGTGTCCAGGTGGAGCACGTCACACGGGATCCCGCGCTCGCGGATGGTGCGTGCCCGGTTCAGCACCCGCTCCTGGGTGTCGACGAAGAACCCGGAGGAGATCCAGGTGCCGAACGCCCACTTCGGCGGGAGCAGCGGCTTGCAGGTCAGCAGGTCGAAGCGGCCGAGCACATCGGCGGGGGCGGGTCCGGCGATCACGTAGTAGTCGATCAGGTCGTCCGGGACCACGATCTGCACGCAACTGTTCGTCGACTGGCAGACGTCGAACTCCACCGGCGTCCCGCTGTCCACCAGCACGCCGTACCCCCTGCTGGACAGGTAGAAGGGGACGTTCTTGTAGGCCCGCTGCGACTCGGCGCCGAAGGCGTCGAAGTTCCACATCACCGGCCGCTGGCCGCGCTTGTCGAGCCGGGTGAACGACTCGCCGAACCCGGAGAACGCCTCGTCGGAGGGGGCGGCGAAGCTCTCGTGGTAACCGGCCACCGCGCCGCCCGCGAGGGAGCGGCCGAACGGCAGCGTGCGCATCCGGCCGCTGATGTCGGTGTGGCCGCGGTCCTGCTCCAGGATCGTCCGGCCGCTCGCGTCGGTGAAGCGCAGGTGCCACGGAGCCAGGGTGATCTCGGCCCGGAGCGAGCCCGCGTCGACCACGACCGTCCCGTCTCCGAGGTCCACCCGGGCGTCGGCGTACTCACCGGGGGTGACCATGGAGATCGCGGCGGCCGACCTGGTCCGCGCGTCCGCGTCCGCGCCGAGCCTGACCCGGATCACGCCCTCGCCCGCCACGTTCACCTGGACCAGCAGCGTCTCCTCGGCGCAGGTCGCACCCTTGAGGGTCACGCCGGACGCGTCGGAGGCCACCGGCTCCACGGCGGTCAGCGCCGACAGGCCCTTCTCGCCGTGCGAGCGGACGGGCAGCTCCGGCGGATCGGCGACGAAGTACTCGTGCGCCACCAAAGGCGGACGGTAAGGCATGAAGACTCCAGAACTCAGGCTTCCGGTTGCTGAGTTAGTTTTGCGTCTAAACCAACGAACGTCAATGGGGCCGACCTGCCGGGCCGCACCGTCCGCCGCTGTGTCCCGCACGTGACGACAGACGGGGCCCGGGCCGAGACCACCGCCTCCACCCGGCCGGGCGACCACGTCAGCCGCTCGACCGTCACCCCCCGCCCGGTCAGCCCGCGTGCCTCGCCCTCGGGCCAGGCCGCCGGAAGCGCGGGCAGCAGGTCGAGGCGGCTCCGACCCCCGTCGGAGCGGACGAGCATCGCGGCGACCAGCGCCGGAAACCCGCCGCAGACGTCCACGTTGAAGATCGCGTCCCGGTTGTGGGTGGAGACGAGGCTCTCCCGCCAGTACCGCGCGGCCAGCAGCGTGAGCGCCCGGTACGCCTCCTCCCCCAGCCCCAGGGCCGCCGCCGCCAGACCGAGCTGGACGAGCCCGAACGCCATCTCGTCGCTGTCCGCCCCCTGCCACCAGTCGAGCCGCCGCCGCACCGTGAGCGCCGCCGCCCGCTCCAGCGCCGGATCGTCGAAGGCCGGGTCCCGCTCGTACCAGAGCGGGTAGAGATGGGAGGCATGCCGGTGCGCGTGGTTGTCTGCGGGGTGGCGCGCGTGACCACCCACGGGCCGGCGGTGACCGGCCCACTCGGCCAGCTCACCGGTCGGGGCGATCCGGTAGCCGGGCAACCGCCCCAGCAACCTCCGCCAGCGGGCTCCGTCCTCCCCCAGGGCCTCGCAGGCCCGCAGCAGGTTGCGCAGCAGGTCGCGGACGGCGGCCACGTCCATGGTGGCGTTGACGCACGCCTGGGAGTCACCGTCGGCCGGGGTGTTCTCCGGGGAGTAGGACGGGACGAAGTCGCCGCCGGGCGTCAGGAAGTCCTCGTAGAACTCGGCCGCCTCCACCATGAACGGCCAGGCCCGCTCACGCAGGAAGGCCGGGTCCCCGGTGTGGGCGTAGTGGTCGTGGTAGAGCCTGGCCAGCCAGGCCGCTCCCGCCGTCCAGAAGGTCAGGCACCAGACCGGGCCGAAGTGGTTGTGCAGCCCGTGCGAGGACATGTGGGCGGGTGCCAGGATTCCCCGGCAGCCGTACAGCCGGCGCGCGTTCTCCCTGAAGTCGGGCAGCACCCCCTCGACGAGGTCGAAGACCGGCGTCATCAGCTCCGGGGTGCCGGTGACGTGCAGGGCGGCCACCGCCGAGGCCAGATTGCCGTCCAGGGTGTAGCCGCTGCGCCAGGGGGGATCGTAGGTTCCGCTCCAGACGCCCTGGAGCGTGGGCGGCAGCTCCCCGGTGCTGGAGATCACCGCGTACCGCCCCGCGTCGAAGAGCCGGTCCACCGGCACCATGCCCGCCGCGTTCTCCGTGCTCCCGGCGTTCTCCGTGCTCTCCGCGTTCTCCGTGCTCTCCGCGTTCTCCGTACTCCCGGCGTTCTCCGCGTTCTCCGTGCTCTCCGCGTTCTCCGTGCTCCCGGCGTTCTCCGCGTGCCTCGCGCCTGCCGCGCCTTCTGGACCTTCTACGGCTTCGGTGCCCGTACGGTCCGTACGGGCGGTGATCCGGACCGAGGAGCGGGCGAACAGCTCACCGTGGACGGCCGTGTGCCGGGCGAGCAACGCGGCGAAGTCCGTGGGAAGGTCCTCCAGCCGTGCGGCCCGGCCGGGTCGTGCCCCCGGGGTCGGCGGGCCCGGTCCGCGCACGACGGTCCGGACGAGGAGGAGCACGTCGCCGCGGACGGCCAGGCCACCGGGACACGGCACGGCCGCCCCGGCGACACGGCACTCGACCGTGTAACCCTCAAGGGTCCCGGTCCCGGTCCCGTCCTCGGCTCGGGTTTCGGCTCCGGCTCCGGTTTCGGTTCCGGCTCTGCCCTCCGTTCCCGCCTCCACTCCGACCCCGGCGTCACGGTCGCCGAAGAGGGCGTCGAGCAGCAGGCGGCCCGGCTCGGCGACCCGTGTGAACCGGATCGGGACCGGCGGCTCCTCCCCGATCGGGTCCAGGCTCAGCAGGCCCCCGGCGCCGGACAGGCGGACCACCACCACGTCGTCGGGCCTGGAGACGAAGACCTCCTGTCGTGTTCCACCCCACCCCTGTGTCACCAGCCCGGTGGTGAAGTCGCAGGTGCGCCGGTACGTCCCGGCCCCGCCGCCGGTCAGGCGCAGGGTGGCGGCGGGGACCAGCGGGTCGATCCAACGGGTTCCGGCGTAACCGGGGTGCTCCGCCGCGGCCAGTTCGACCACCCGCTCGGCCGCCTCACGGCCGCGTCCGGCGTACAGCATGGCGCGCAACTCCGGCAGGACGCGGGCGGTTCCCGGCGGGGGCAGCGGGCCGGCGACCGGGAGGAAGAGACGCTCGTGCGAGAGCGTCAGGCGCAGGTCACCCGGCTCGCCGTACGCGAGGACCCCTTGGCGGCCGTTCCCGGTGATCAGCGCGTGTTCCCAGTCGAGGGTGGCGAGGCTGGAGACAACTCCTTGATCCATGGCTGGTTAGTTTAGCTATCAGATAAACAAACTAGCCGTGCGCGATGTCCGTCGCAGTCGTACTGGATGAAATGTGTAAGCCGCCTTATAGCGGGATGCAACGCCGCACTGACACCATCGGGACTGCTTTTGAAGGAGGCTCCCGTGCGTCGTTCCATCCCCCTGGCTCTCACCGTCGTGGTCATCGCGTTGTCAGGGACAGTGATCTCTCCCGTCCAGGCCGCGGCCGGACCGTGCAAGCCCGGCGAGGGTGCCAACCTGCGCGGCAGGGACTTCACCCGGGGAGCGCCGCTGCCCGACGACCTGCGCTGCGCGAACCTGACCAAGGCCAAGCTGGACAGCGCGGACCTGCTCCAGAAGGACCTCACCGGGGCGATCCTGTACGGCGCCTCACTCAGGGAGGCCAACCTCACGCAGGCCACGCTCAAGTACGCCGACCTGCGCAAGGCCGACCTCACCGAGGCCGACCTGGGGCAGATGCACGCCGACCACGCCGACCTGCGCGGCGCGATCCTCGTCGACGCCGAGGCGGGGCAGGCCGAGTTCCCCCACGCGGACCTGACCGGGGCGAAGCTGACCCGGGCCGAGCTGACCCAGGTCGACTTCACCAACGCCAAACTGATCGACGCCGACCTCGCCGAGAGCACCCCCGGGCAGGTCAAGGCACGCAAGGCCGACTTCACCCGGGCCAACCTCCACGAGGCCAAGATGGGCCAGGCCGAGCTGCACCACGCCACGTTCAAGGACGCCGACCTGCGGGAGGTCCAGTTCACCCAGGCCGACCTGGACGGCGCCGACTTCACCGGCGCACTCGTCGAAGGCGCGTCCTTCATCCAGGCCGACGACGTGGACCTGACCGGCGCCCGGGGCACGCCGGTGGGCATCGACACCGGCGTGCCGACCTCGGTCCCCAGCTTCGACCCCGGTGACCTCTTCAAGACCGACGAGCCGGAGGCCGCGCGGTCCACGCCTTCGGGCGGCGGCCCGTCGGTCGGCCTCGTGATGGTCGTGCTCAGCGCGGTGGGCCTGGCGCTCACCGTGGTGGCCTGGGGCGTCAGCGCTCAACAGCGGTCCCGGCGCAACGCGCGGTTCGCCCTGATGCGGCGCGGCGCGGAGGAGGACATCACCCGGCTGGGCGAGGAGATCGACCAGCTCGACTACGAGTTCCAGATCAGCGGACGCGGGAGCATGACCGCCGACCACGACTGGCGGCACGCGATCGACGCGTACGAGGCGGCCAAGAACACCCTGGCCGGCGCACGGCGCGCGGAGGAGCTCCACTTCGTGGCCCGCGCCGTCCAGGACGGCCGGGCCGCCCTGGAGCGCCTGCGGACCCGGGTGCGCTGAGCCCCGGGCCCGTCACCCCGCCCGCGTCCCGCAGTCCACGCACCGGGCGGAGCAGCAGTTCTCGCAGGAGGCCGCAGGCCGGACGCAGATCCTGACCGCGTCGATGTCGTTGGCCGGGTCGAGGTCCTTCTCGTCACCGCGGACCGTGACGATGTTGGTCCGCTCCCCCGCCACCGTGGCCTTGACGTGGATCGTCAGCAGGGCCGTGCCGCCTGCGGCGAGCTCACCCACCCTCCACGTCCCGGTGGCGGCGACGTAGTCACCGGCCGAGGCCGTCGCGGAGACGAACGCGACACCGCGCGGCAGAATGTCCTTGACGGTGACCCCGGTGGCGTCGCTGGGTCCGGCGTTGCGGACGGCGAGACGGTAGGTGACGTTCTGGCCGATGGTCGCCGTGGTCGGATCCGCGGACTTGACCACGCTCAGGTCCACAGCGGGATTGACTCTGGTCGACGCCTCACCGGAGGTGGAGGTCAACGGCTCCGGCGTGGCGCCGAGGCGGTTCTCGTAGGTGACGGAGCCCTGGTTGACGACCTGCTTACCTGCGGCGGCCGGGCCGACCTTGACCCGGAACTCCACCGTGGTACCACCCGGCAGGTCGGCGGTGTTGGGCAGCCGTCCGGCCGCCGAACCGGTCGCGCCGACGCCCAGCAGGAAGAAGACCTTGCCCGTCGCGGCGTCGAAGGCCGCTTGGTCGTCACCCGGCCCGTCGGTCTTGACCCCGCTGTTGGGGCCGTCCACCACGCGGAGCGAACCGGGCACGTAGGAGGTCCCGGCCGGGACGGCGTCGGTGAGCCGCACGTTCTCCGCCACCCCTCCGCCCTCGTTCCTGGCGGTCAGCCGGTAGGTGATCACATCCCCGACGTCGACCGGGCCCTCGGGGATCGCGGCCTTGGTGACGACGACGCAGGGGGCGGTACCGAAGAAGACGTCGTCCAGGAAGTTGCCGACGCTGCCGACACCTCCGGCCGCGGAGACGGAGCGGAAGGCGAACCTGGTGGTCGTCTGCCCGGCGGGAACCGTGTAGACACCGGTGTGGGTGCCCCAGGCTCCGGTGCCGTCGGACATGACCCGCTGCGGTACCGGCGAGCCGGGTGCGCCGATGTCCAGGGCCATCGTGTCGGTCCCCTGACGGCCACGGTGGGAGAGCCGCCAGTACAGCTTCGCCCCGGGGGTGGTCGCGTGGTCCTGGTAGAGGGTCGAGACCTCGTTCGCGTTCAGCTCGGCGAACTGCCTGCCCTCGGCGGGCGCGGTGTTGGTCGGGTTGGCCGGGCCGGTCCAGATCTCGAGGGTGCGGTCGCGGGCGGTCGTCAGCCAGCCCGGCACCGAGTCGGCCGCGTTCCGCGAGGCGTCGGGGAAGAAGTTGACCGCATTGGAGGCGGCGGGACGCTCGAAGCCGCCGTTGACCAGCGCCACCCGCGCGGGGCAGGAGGCCGGGTCGGGCCCGGCACGCAGCACCGTCCCGCCCGGAGCCGCCTCGGTGGGCGGGCCCGCCCGACCCGTGTCGGGCCCGGCGGGGACCGCGGGGGCGGGGCCGGCCTGCGCGGCGTGAGCATGGGTCGCGCCGCCCACGGCCAGCGGTCCGGCCAGCACGGCCAGTGCGGCGACCGGGTAACACATCCGCCGGATGTGCCTCATCATCGGTTTCCTCTCGTCCGGCAGCAGGCTGCCTCTCGTCGCCTGGCGGCGGGAGATCGACGCCGGCGCTGGAGGGCAGCCTCGCCGGACAGGCCGGACGGGGACCCGCGACACGTGCGGGCGTGCCGATACTTGGTGAGATGTTGGCCTGCGCGGGCACGCCGGAGAGAGGATCCCGGCCGGACGGGACCGGGTGTCAGATGCCGGTGGGGGTCATCGGCTGCATCAGGCGGCGGGCGGCCTCGGTGACGGAACCGGACAGCGACGGGTAGACCGCGAAGGTGTGGGCGAGCTGGTCGACGGTGAGCCGCTGCTGCACGGCCACGGAGACCGCCAGGATCAGCTCGGAGGCACGGGGGGCCACCACGACGCCCCCCAGGATGATGCCGGTGTGCGGACGGCAGAACAGCTTGACGAAGCCGTCGTTGAACCCCTGCATCTTGGCACGGGCGTTGGTGGCCAGCGGCAGCTTGACCACGTTGGCGTCGATCTCACCGGCCTCGATGGCGCGCTGGGCGACGCCCACCGCGGCGATCTCGGGGTCGGTGAAGATGGCGGAGGCCACGGTGGCCAGGCGGAGCGGCTGCACGGCCTCGCCCAGGGCGTGCCAGACGGCGATCCGGCCCTGCATGGCGGCGACCGAGGCCAGCATCAGCACACCGGTGCAGTCGCCGGCCGCGTAGACGCCGGGTGCGGAGGTGCGGGAGACCTTGTCGACCTGGATGAAACCGCCCCGGTCGAGGGTGACCCCGGCCTCCTCCAGGCCGATGCCGGAGGTGTTGGGGACCATGCCGACCGTCATGAGGCAGTGGCTGCCCTCGGCGGTGCGGCCGTCCTCCAGCGTGACGACCACGCCGTCGGCGGTGCGCTTGACGGACTCGGCGCGGGAGCGTCCCATGACGTTCATGCCGCGGCGGCGGTAGACCTCTTCGAGGACCTCGGCGGCGTCGGCGTCCTCGTTGGGCATCATGCGGTCGCGGGAGGAGACGAGCGTGACCTCCGCACCCAGCGACCGGTAGGCCCCGGCGAACTCCGCGCCGGTGACGCCGGAACCGACCACGATGAGGTGCTCGGGCAGCTCCTGGAGGTCGTAGAGCTGCCGCCAGGTCAGGATGCGCTCGCCATCGGGCTCGGCGCCGCGCAGGATGCGCGGGGTGGCGCCGGTCGCCACGATGACGATGTCAGCCCGGATCGTCCGGTCGCCCGCCCGGACCACCTGCGGGTCGACCAGCCGGCCGCGTTCCTGGATCACCTCGACGCCCTCGGCGGCGAGCCGCGCCGCGATGTCGGCGGACTGCGCGCGGGCCAGTTCCTTGACGCGCTTGTTGACCAGGGGCATGTCGGCGATGACGCCGCCGACGTCGCCGTCCGGCCCGCCGGTGTAGTGCACGCCGAGCATGCTGGCGTCGAGGAGCGCCTGTTTGCGGACGGAGGTGGCGATCATCGTCTTGGACGGCACGCAGTCGGTGAGCACGCACGCCCCGCCGGGCCCGTCCTGTTCGACCACGGTCACCTGTGCGCCGAGTTGCGCGGCCACCAGTGCCGCCTCGTATCCGCCGGGCCCGCCACCGATGATCACGATCCTTGTCACGTACCCCATTCTCCCGCATGGTCCGAACCGGTCGGCGCTCGGCACCCCATCAAAACCACGAAAGCCTTCCAAATCCCTCGCAAATACCCGTGATGTCGACACGAGACGGAGGCCGGGTGAACGTCCGCCGCATTGTGGATTACTGTTGGATGCCGTGCCTGTCTACGCCGCCTACGGCAGCAACATGGACCCCAAGCAGATGGCCCACCGAGCCCCGCACTCCCCGATCAGGGGGACGGGCTGGCTCCAGGGCTGGCGTCTGACGTTCGGCGGGAACGACCTCGGCTGGGAGGGTGCGCTCGCCACGATCGTCGAAGACCCCGGCGAGCAGGTCTTCGTCGTCCTGTACGACGTGCCCGACTGGGACGAGAGCTCCCTCGACCAGTGGGAGGGTGCCGCCCGCGGGCTCTACCACAAGATCAGGCTCCGGGTGCAGACCCTGGAGGGCGAGGTCGTGGCCTGGTTCTACGTGCTCGACGGCTACGAGGGCGGACTGCCCTCGGCGCGCTACCTCGGCATCCTCGCCGAGGCCGCCGAGCGCGCGGGCGCCCCGGACGACTACGTCAGGGACCTGCGCGGCCGGCCCTGCACCTCGCTGGGCGGCTGAACCCCGGGGGCGCCACGCCCGCCCGCACCCGTTGTTCATCGGGGCGTCAGCCCATGCTCACCTGCGGGGCTGTCATGATGCCCGCGTGACGGAAACGCCCCGCCGAGACGGTGACACCGGAACCGGTCCGGACCTCCGCGAGCTGGTCCGGCTGTTCCTGCGGCTGGGCACCGTCGCCTTCGGCGGCCCGGCGGCGCACATCGCGATGATGCACGACGAGGTGGTACGGCGCCGCGGCTGGGTGACCGAGCAGCGCTTCCTCGACCTGGTCGGCGCGACCAACCTCATCCCCGGCCCGTCCTCCACCGAGCTGGCCATCCACCTCGGCCACGAGCGGGCCGGCCGGCGCGGCCTGGTGGCGGCCGGGGTCTGCTTCATCCTGCCCGCCGCGCTCATGGTCGGCGTGCTGGCCGCGCTCTACGTCCGCTACGGCACCACCCCGGCGGTGGAGGGGGTGCTCTACGGTATCCGGCCCGTCGTCGTCGCGATCATCGTGTGGGCGTTGTTCCCCCTGGTACGCACCGCGCTGAAGAGCGCGTACCTGTGGGCGTTGGCCGGGGCCGCCCTGGCCGGTTACCTGCTCGGCGTGAACGAGTTGCTGCTGCTCGCCGGTGGCGGGCTGCTGACGACGGCCGTACGGCTCGCTCCGGCCGCGCGTGCCCGCCTCCGTCCCGGAGCACCCGCCCCCGGCGGTCCCGACACGTCCGCCTCCGGGACACCCGCCCCCGGCGACCGAGGCGGCGAGCCGCCACCCGACGGGCGGACCGGACCGGACGGGACGTTCCGCGACGACGGGCCCGGCCGGATCGGAGGGCTGCTGGCCGCGCCGCTGGCCCTGGCGGGGAGCCAGGACCCCGACCAGTTGCTCCGGCTGTTCCTGACCATGCTCAAGATCGGCGCCGTCCTCTACGGCAGCGGATACGTCCTGCTGGCCTTCCTGGAGGGCGACTTCGTCGAGCGGCTCGGCTGGCTGACCGAGAGCCAGCTCGCCGACGCCGTCTCGATCGGCCAGTTCACCCCGGGTCCGGTGTTCACCACGGCCACCTTCGTCGGCTATGTGATCGCCGGGGTGCCCGGCGCGGCCCTCGCCACTGTCGCGATCTTCCTGCCGAGCTTCCTCTTCGTGGGCCTGCTCACGAAGATCACCGACCGGATCCGCTCGAAGACGTGGTCGAGCGCGCTGCTCGACGGGGTGAACGCCGCCGCCCTCGCGCTGATGGCCGGGGTCACGCTCCAGCTCGGCCACACCTCCCTGGTCGACCCGCTCACCTGGGCACTGACCGGCGGAGCGCTGCTGGTGCTGTGGCGGACGAGACTGAACTCGGCCTGGCTGATCGCGGCCGGTGCCGGAGTGGGCCTGGCGGCCGTCCTGCTCGGCTGACCGCCCCCGGAGCCGGAGCCGGAGCCGGGACCGAGGCCGGGGCCGGGGCCGATGCCGGAGCCGGAGCCGGAGTCGGAGTCGCGGTGACCGGCCGGAACCGGCGGAGACGGGTTGGCCCGGACGCGGCTCTCGGCCGGTGAGGGACGCCCGGATGACCGGTACGCTCGGTCGGGTGACCAATGACCCTTATGCACTCGCGACGGACGCCGCGGACGCGTTGAAGAGCGCCGTCGGAGTGGAATCCTTCGACGTCGCGCTGGTGATGGGCTCGGGCTGGGTTCCGGCGGCGGACGCGATCGGTGAGACGATCGCCGAGATCCCGGTGACCGACCTGCCCGGTTTCGCGCCGCCCGCGGTGGAGGGCCACGCGGGCAGGATCCGCGCCGTGCGGACCGGCTCCGACAAGAACGCGCTGATCTTCCTCGGCCGCACCCACCTGTACGAGGGCCGCGGCGTGGAGCCGGTCGTGCACGGGGTCCGGACCGCGATCAGGGCGGGGGTCGGCACGATCGTGCTGACGAACGCCGCCGGAGGTCTCCGCCCGGAGACCCAGGAGGTCGGCGAGGCCGTACTGATCAGCGACCACATCAACCTCACCGGCGCCAGCCCGATCACCGGCGCCACCTTCGTCGACCTCACCGAGGTCTACAGCGCGCGGCTGCGCGAGCTGGCCCGCGAGGTCGACCCGTCGCTCGCCGAGGGCGTCTACGTGGCCTTCCGCGGCCCGACCTACGAGACCCCGGCCGAGGTCCGCATGTGCCGGATCCTCGGCGGCGACATGGTGGGCATGTCGACGGCGCTGGAGGCCATCGCCGCCCGCGAGGCCGGAGCCGAGGTCCTGGGCATCTCCCTGGTCACCAACCCCGGCGCCGGTCTGGTGGGCACGCCCCTCAACCACGAGGAGGTCCTCCAGGTCGGCCGCGCCACGGCCGCGCGCATGGGCGGCCTGCTGGCCAAGGTCGTCGACAGGATCTAGCGGGGGCCGCCGGGCCCTTCCCGGGAAGGGCCCGCAAGGCTCCGGGAGACAGGCCGCCGGGCCCCGCCCCCCTTCGCGGGCAGGGCGGGCCGGGCGGGTCCCACCCTTCGGAAGGTGACGATGAGCAGCGATCTCGTACGGCTCGCCCGTTCCTGGCTGGACCAGGACCCCGACCCGGACACACGCGCGGAGCTCGCCGGGCTGCTGGAGAGCGGCGACGGCGACGGGCTGCGGGAGCGGTTCGCGGCCAGGCTGGAGTTCGGCACCGCCGGTCTCCGCGGCGAGCTGGGAGCCGGCCCCAACCGGATGAACCGGGTGACGGTCATGCGCGCCGCCGCCGGTCTGGCCCGGGTCCTCGGCCCCGGCGCGCACGTGGTGATCGGCTACGACGCCCGGCACAAGTCGGACGTCTTCGCCCACGACACCGCGGCGGTGCTCACCGGCGCCGGCCTGCGCGCCTCGGTCCTGCCCCGGCCGCTGCCCACCCCCGTGCTGGCCTTCGCCGTCCGTCACCTGGGCGCCGACGCGGGCGTGACCGTGACCGCCAGTCACAACCCGCCCCGCGACAACGGCTACAAGGTCTACTGGGGCGACGGCTCCCAGATCGTGCCGCCGATCGACGCGGAGATCTCCGCCGCCATCGACGCCGTCGGGCCGGTCTCCGGGCTGCCCCTGGGCTCCCCGGACGACCCGGCGTGGACGACGCTGGGCGACGACGTCCTGGAGGCGTACCTGAAGGCGGTGACCGCGCTCCCGCTCGGCTCGGCCCGCGACCTGCGGGTGGCCTACACCCCGCTGCACGGCGTGGGCGGGGCCACGCTGGCCGCCGCCTTCGCCGCCGCCGGATTCGAGGCGCCCGCGGTCGTCGCGGAGCAGGCCGAGCCCGACCCGGACTTCCCCACGGTCTCCTTCCCCAACCCGGAGGAGCCGGGCGCGATGGACCTCGCGCTGGAGCTCGCCGGCCGCGTCGGCGCCGACCTGGTCCTGGCCAACGACCCCGACGCCGACCGCTGCGCGGTGGGCGTCCCGCTGCCCGGCGGCGGCTACCGGATGCTGACCGGCGACGAACTCGGCGCGCTGCTCGGCGAGCATGTGATCCGGCAGACCTCGGGCGGCGACCGCCTGGTGGCCACCACCATCGTCTCGTCGTCCCTGCTCGGCAAGATCGCCGCTGAGCACGGGGTGCGGTACGCCGAGACCCTGACCGGCTTCAAATGGATCATGAAGGCGGGCGGGGGCCTGGTCTTCGGCTACGAGGAGGCCCTGGGCTACAGCATCGGCTCCGACCTCGGGCTGCCCGTGCACGACAAGGACGGCATCGGCGCGGCGCTGGTCGTGGCCGGTCTCGCCGCCCGGGCCAAGCTGGACGGCCGCGGCCTGCTCGACCTGCTGGACGACCAGGCCCGCCGCCACGGGCTGCACGCCACCTCCCAGCTGTCGTTCCGGGTGGCCGACCTGTCGCTGATCGCCGACGCGATGACCCGCCTCCGGACCGCCCCGCCCACCCGGCTCGGCGGTCGCGAGGTGGAGGCCGCCGACGACCTGAGCGCCGGCGCGGGCGGGCTCCCGCCCACCGACGGCCTCCGCTACCACCTGTCCGGTGGCGCGCGGGTGGTCGTCCGCCCGTCGGGAACCGAACCCAAGCTCAAGTGCTACCTGGAGGTCGTGGTTCCGGTGACCGGCGAGGTCGCCGCGGCCCGCGAGCAGGCCGTGCGGGATCTCGGCGCCCTCAGGACGGACCTGGCCGAGGGCCTCGGCCTGTAGGGACCCGGCCACCGCCCCGGGGCTCAGTGGCCCCGGGACAGCGACGTCCGGGCGGGCCGGGAAGACGACGACGCGGGCCAGACCAGGAAGATGACGCGGGTCAGACCAGGAAGGCGGCGACGATCAGGACGGCCGCCCCGACCAGGGCCGCGACCGCGCTCGGTGACCAGGAGATCCTCAGCCCCCCGTCGCCGGGGACGACCGCCGTTCCCGAGGCGGTCCCGGCGCGTGCGGAGATCTGCTCCGCCACCCAGTCGGCGTGGGTCCTGCCCGCCAGAGCCTCGGCGGCCCGCTCGCCCTTGGACGGGACCGGCTCGATACGCGGGCCCCGCCACAGGGGGGCCGCGCTCCCCTTGCCCTTGCGAGCCGCCGCCGCCCGCTCCCGGGCCGAGGTCTGCGGTGCCCAGCAGCGGACCGTCCGGCCGGCGGAGGTGATCGCGATCGCGTGCGAGACCGTGACCTCGTCCACCTGCCGCCAGGGCACGAAGGCGTTCCTGAGCGGGTTGCGGACCAGCAGGCCCTCCTCGCCCAGGATGAGGGCGGGCCTCAGGCAGACCACGAAGACGAGGGCGGTCAGCGCACCCAGCACCGCCGCGGCGACCATGGACGCCCGCCCGTCGTAGCGGACGACGAGGTCGGCCGCGTTGAACGCGGCGAACGCCATCCAGAGCCAGCCGAAGACCAGCATGGGGGTGGAGCGGAACACCTGCCTCATCGGGCTCCCCCCCGCCCGCGCGGGCCCGCTCACGCCTGCCACTTCAGCCGGGCGAACCCGGGCTTGATGACGCCGTTGATGAGCGCCAACCGCTCGTCGAACGGCAGGAACGCCGACTTCATGGCGTTGATCGTGAACCACTGCATGTCGTCCCAACCGTAGCCGAACGCCTCGGAGAGCTTGGCGAACTCCTCCGACAACGACGTCCCGCTCATCAGCCGGTTGTCGGTGTTGACCGTCACCCGGAAGTACAGGCGGCGCAGCAGGCCGATCGGGTGCTCGGCGATGGAGGGGGCGGCCCCGGTCTGCAGGTTGGACGTCGGGCACATCTCCAGCGGGATCCGCTTGTCGCGGACGTACGCCGCCAGCCGTCCGAGCTTGGGCTCGCCGTCGTCCTCCACGGTGATGTCGTCGATGATGCGGACGCCGTGGCCGAGCCGGTCGGCGCCGCACCACTGGATCGCCTGCCAGATGGACGGCAGTCCGAACGCCTCACCGGCGTGGATGGTGAAGTGGGCGTTCTCCCGCTGGAGGTATTCGAAGGCGTCGAGGTGACGGGTGGGCGGGTAACCCGCCTCGGCCCCGGCGATGTCGAAGCCCGCCACACCGGCGTCGCGGTAGCGGACCGCCAGCTCGGCGATCTCCATCGACCTGGCCTGGTGGCGCATCGCGGTGAGCAGCGTGCCCACCCGGATCCCGCGGCCCGCCGAGCCCGCCCTGAAGCCCTCCTGAACCGCCTCGATCACCTCCGGGAGGCTCAACCCGCCGGACGTGTGCTGCTCGGGGGCGTAACGCACCTCGGCGTAGACCACGCCGTCGGCCGCCAGATCCTCGGCGCACTCGGCGGCCACCCTGACCAGGGCCTCGCGCGTCTGCATGACGGCGACCGTGTGGTCGAAGGTCTCCAGGTACCGTTCCAGCGAGCCGGAGTCGGCGGCCTCCCTGAACCAGACGCGCAGGCTTTCGGCGTCGGAGGCGGGCAACCTGTCATAACCCGTCTCACGGGCCACGTCGATGATGGTCTCCGGCCGCAGACCACCGTCGAGATGATCGTGGAGCAACACCTTCGGAGCCCGGCGGATCTGCTCAAGAGTGGGTAGCTGACTCATTTCACAACCTTACCGTCGCAAGCCTGACATCCCCGCTCACGAGGGGAGCCGCCGCACTCCGGTCCCGGAATGTTCACGTGCCCGTCCGGGCGGGCGCTCCGGCGACGCCGATCCGCCCGGCCGGCGGCCTCGGGAGGCTGCGGCGACCCTCAGGAAGGCGGGGGACCCCCGAAGGACAGGGGCCCTCGGGGGCCCGCGTCAGTCTTCGCGGCCGGCGGTCTCCGGGGAGAAGGCCGGCAGGCAGACGGCGACGTACTCGGCGCCCTCCGGGCCGGCGCTGTAGCGGATCCGCTCCCCCGGCTCGGAGGCGAACGCCTGCCCGGCGCTCACCTCGGTCGTGCCGCCGTCGTGCTCGACGATGACCGACCCCCTGAGCACCAGGGTGTACTCGGCGAACTCCGGCGTCTGCGCGGGTTCGTCCCAGCCGGCCGGAGCCGTCATGTGCGCGATGGAGACACGGTCGTCGCCGCTGTTCACCCGGCCGACGTACTCGTCGATGACCTTCCCGCCCGGGACGGGAATCCGTTTCGCATTGTCGATTCTGCGGACCATCGGGCTAGTCTGTCACCGTTTTCCGTGCGCGACATCGATGATCAGCCGGCTGGGGTTCTTCTGCTCCAGCACCCGGAACGCGGCCTTGCGGTCGAGGACGACGCCCACCCCCACCACGGCCTCGAAGTCGCCGGTCCTGACCACGCTCTGCACGTTGCCGAGCCCGGCCCGGAAGACCGGCCCGCCCGCCCAGGTCGATTCGCCGGCCTCGGTGTGCGCGGTGGCGGGGTTCATCGTCACCTGGAGGTAGGCCCCGCCCTGGACGTCGATCCGCTCGCCCGATCCGTCCTGGACCAGCTCGGGCACCCACCGCACGCTGTAGGCGGGGACGTCGCCCCGGAGGTCGATCACCACGCGGTCGAACCCCCGGTGCTGGGCGAACCGGGCTCCCGTGACGGTGGGCGGGGTGTCGACGGTGTGCGTGACCTCGATCTCCCCGGTGCCCGTCGGCGGTTCGAGCCCCGCCGCCGGGGTGGTGGACGGCGGCGGGGCCGGCGTGTCCGACGGCGGGGGTGCGGCGGTGGTCGCCGGGCCCCCGGGGGACGGAGCCGCGGTCTGGGCGGACGAACCGCAGCCGGACAGCAGGACGAGGGGCAGCAGTGCCAGGGGCACGAGGGTGCGGTTCATGATGGTGAGCCTCCTGCCTCGTTGGATGCCCGGATCACCGCCGGGGTTCACCTCCCGCCGGCCACCGCGCCGTGGCCGGATCGTGACAGTCTGTCGAGGCGCGAGTCAAGCACCGGTTCCTCCGGCGCGGCGCGCACGGACCGGCGCCGCCGCCGGGCCCCCGTTCCGGCGGCGGCGTGCCCGCGTCCCGGGGCCGCGGTTCCCGGGGGAGGCCTCGCGGAGACGGAGGGACTTCCGCCGGGCTCCGCGCGTCTCCACGCCGGGGGTTCTCCGGTCAGGCGGGCTCCAGGACCTTGCCGTCCTCGGCCGCGACGGCCTCGGGGCGGCGGCCCCGGAGCCCGGTGAGGGCGATCACCAGGCCGACCAGGGCGAGGATCCCGGAGACCGCGACGGCGGCGCGGAAGCCCGCGATCGGATCGGCGTCCGCGCCGGAGGTGAGGACCGCGGTCACCACCGCCAGCACGACCGCCCCGCCGACCTGACCGGAGGTGTTCAGCAGGCCGGAGGCCAGCCCCTGCTCGTCGTCCGCCACACCGTTGGTGGCCTGGATGTTGAGCGAGGGGAAGGACAGCGCGAAGGCGACGCCCAGCAGGACCATTCCGGGGATCACCAGCGTGGCCAGGCTGGGGTCGCCGTCGATCCGGAGGAAGAAGGCGTACCCGGCGGCCAGCGCGGCCGACCCGATCACGATGAGCCGGGCGGTGCCGAACCGGTCCGCCAGGTCGCCCATCCTGGTGGAGGTGACCGCCACCAGCAGGCCGGCGGGCAGGAAGGCCAGCGCGGTCTCCAGGGCCGACCAGTGCAGCAGGTTCTGGAAGTACTGCATGGCGACGAACTGGAACCCGACGTAGGAGCCGAACAGGATCACCAGCCCGAGGTTGGCGCGGACGATCGGGCCCGAACGCAGGATGCCGAGCCGCACCAGCGGGTGCTTCACCCGCCGCTCGACGAGCACGAACGCGACCAGCAGCGCGGCGGCCCCGGCCAGTGAGGCGATCGTGCGGAGCGAGCTCCAGCCCGCCTCGGGCGCCTCGACCACCGCGAAGACGAGCAGGAGCATGGAGCCGGTGACGGTGACCGCGCCGACGAGGTCGTACCCGCCTTCGGCGCGATCGCGATCGGCTGGCCGGGGCAGGACCCGCAGGGCGGCGACCAGCGCGATGACCGCGACCGGGACGGGCATGAGGAACGTCCAGCGCCAGCCGAGCTCGGTCAGGAGCCCTGAGATGACCAGGCCCAGCGAGAAGCCGCTGGCGCCGGAGGCGGTGAAGACGCTGAGGGCCCTGTTGCGGGCTGGTCCCTCGGCGAACGTGGTGGTGATGATGGACAGCGCTGCCGGCGCGGTGAAGGCGGCGCTGACACCCTTGACGAAGCGGGCGGCGATCAGCAGCGTGCCGTCGTCGACGAGCCCGCCCAGGAGTGAGGCGACGGCGAAGACGGCCAGGGCGGCCAGGAAGACCCTGCGGCGCCCGAGGAGGTCGGCGGTCCGGCCGCCGAGCAGGAGCAGGCCGCCGTAGCCGAGCACGTAGCCGCTGACCACCCACTGCAGCGAGGACGTGGAGAGTCCCAGGTCGGCCTGGATGGAGGGCAGCGCGACTCCCACCATCGAGACGTCGAGGGCGTCGAGGAAGATGACGGCGCAGAGCACGGCGAGGATGGACCAGAGCCGCGCGTCCCAGCGTCCGTCGTGTGACGAAGGGGTCATGGCCACCGACCATACATGCACACACATCTAATGCAAAGGCATTTAATGTGTGTGCATTTAATGTTTGTGCATGGTACGATGCCCGGCATGAGCGAGGAGTCCGTGGTCCACGCCTGGCGTGAGGTGCTGGCCAAGCACGCCACGGCCGCCTGCGCGCTGGAGCGTGAGCTCTCCGAGCGGCACCGGCTCGGCATGAGCGAGTTCGAGGTCCTGGAGCGGATGGTCGAGGGCGGCCAGGAGAAGTATCGGGTTCAGGAGGTCGCCGACGCCGTCCACCTCAGCCAGAGCGCCTGTTCGCGGCTGATCTCCCGCCTGGAGAAGGCGGGCCTGGTGACGCGCGGCATCTGCGAGGCCGACCGCCGCGGCATCTTCGTCGGCATCACCGCCGAGGGCCGCGAGCGCCACGCCGAGGCCCAGCCCACCCACCGCGCTGTGATCAAGGAGATCTTCGCCTGACGGCGTGGGCCCGCCCGAGACCCCGGCGGGGTCGCGGGCGGGCCCACGAGCACGGACGCTCAGGCGGTGATGCGGTCGATCACCAGCGGCAGCAGGTCCGCGTCGGCGGTCTCGCCGACCGCGTACGCGCCTTCCAGCGCGGCGAGGGCCCGCTCGAAGCGGCCCGCGTCGTCGGCGTGCAGGGTCATCAGCGGCTGCCCCTCACGCACCGGGTCACCCGGCTTGGCGTGCAGGGTGATGCCCGCGCCGAAGGACACCGGGTCCTCCTTGCGCTCGCGGCCCGCGCCGAGCCGCCAGGCGGCCAGGCCCACGCCGTACGCGTCGAGCCTCGACAGCACTCCCGAGGCCGGGGCGGTGACCTCCAGAGTCTCGGCGGCCCGCGGCAGCGGCGCGTCGGGGTCGCCGCCCTGGGCGACGATCATGCGGCGCCAGGCGTCCATCGCGGAACCGTCCTTCAGCGCCCGCTCCGGGTCCTTGCCGCCGGACAGACCGGCGGCCCGGAGCATCTCGTGCGCCATCAGCACGGTCAGCTCGACCACGTCGGCCGGTCCTCCCCCGGCGAGCACCTCGACGGACTCGGTGACCTCCAGCGCGTTGCCCACGGTCAGGCCCAGCGGCCGGTCCATCGCGGTGAGCAGCGCCACGGTCGAGACCCCGGCGTCGGCACCCAGCTCGACCATGGTGGCGGCCAGCTCACGGGCCTGCTCCACGGTCTTCATGAAGGCGCCGGAGCCGACCTTGACGTCCAGCACCAGCGCCCCGGTCCCCTCCGCGATCTTCTTCGACATGATCGAGGAGGCGATCAGCGGGATCGACTCGACGGTGCCGGTGACGTCACGCAGCGCGTACAGCTTCTTGTCGGCCGGGGCCAGCCCGTCGCCCGCGGCACAGATGACCGCCCCGGCCTCGCCCAGCACGCCGAGCATGCCCTCCGGCGACAGGTACGCCCGCCAGCCGGGGATGGACTCCAGCTTGTCCAGGGTGCCGCCGGTGTGGCCGAGCCCCCGGCCGGACAGCTGGGGCACGTAGCCGCCGCACGCGGCGACCAGCGGCGCCAGCGGCAGCGTGATCTTGTCACCGACGCCGCCCGTGGAGTGCTTGTCGGTGGTGCGGCCGGGCAGCGACGACCAGTCCATCCGGGTCCCGGAGCGGATCATCGCCTGGGTCCACCCGGCGATCTCGCGCCGGTTCATGCCGTTGAGCAGGATCGCCATCGCGAGCGCGGACATCTGCTCGTCGGCCACGACACCCCTGGTGTAGGCGTCGACGACCCAGTCGATCTGCTCCGCCGACAGCTCGCGTCCGTCGCGCTTGGTGACGATGACGTCGATCGCGTCCATGGTCATGCCCCCCGGCTCAGATTCTCGGGCCCGAAGGCGTAGGGAAGGATCTCCGTCATCGGCTTGGGGCCGTCGACGGTCTCCACCAGCAGCTGCGGACCGCCGAACTCGAACAACAACTGGCGGCACCTGCCGCACGGCATGAGCAGCTCCTCGTGCCCGTCCACGCAGGTGAACGCGACCAGCCTGCCGCCCCCGCTCGCCTGCAGCGCCGACACCAGCCCGCACTCGGCGCACAGTCCGACCCCGTAGGAGGCGTTCTCGACGTTGCAGCCGGACACGATCCGCCCGTCGTCGACCAGCGCCGCGGCGCCGACCGGGAACTTCGAGTAGGGGGCGTAGGCGTTGCCCATGGCGCGCACGGCCTCGGCCTTCAGCGCCGCCCAGTCGATGTCGCCGCCGACGACGCCGTCGATGGTGCTCACTTGCCCTGTCCCTTCCGGTACGGCACGCCGTCGGCGGCCGGCGGACGCAGACGCTGCGCGGCCAGCGACAGCACCAGCAGCGTGGTGATGTGCGGGGTGACCGAGGTGAACTCGGCGGGGATGGTGTCGGTCAGCGCGAACACGACGAACACGACGATCGCCGCGACCCCGGTGACCAGCGCCGCCCGCGTGCGGTTCTGCCGGACGAGCTGGTAGACGGCGACCCCGACGAGCAGGACCACCACCACCAGCAGCAGCGCGTGCACCGACTCGCCGCCCCGGCGCAGCTGGAGCGCGTCGGTGTAACCGAACATCGCCGCGCCGGCGGCCAGGCCGCCCGGCCGCCAGTTGCCGAAGATCATCGCGGCGAGGCCGATGAAGCCCCGGCCGCTGGTCTGCCCCTCGCGGTAGGCGCTGGCCGCGACCTGGGCGAGGAACGCGCCGCCGAGACCGGCGAGGGCACCGGAGACGACCACCGCGACGTACTTGTAGGTGTAGACGTTGACACCGAGCGACTCCGCCGCCACCGGGCTCTCCCCGCAGGAGCGCAGCCGCAGGCCGAAGGCCGTGCGCCAGAGCACGTAGTACGTCAGCGGGACCAGCAGGATCGCCAGGATGGTCAGCAGCGAGACGTTCGTCACCAGACCGCGCAGGATGTTCGCCACGTCCGACAGCAGGAACCACTGCTTCTGCCCCAGCCACTGCAACGGCTCGCCGACCAGCGGCAGGCTCACCACCTCGGGCTTGGGCACCGGGGGCGACTGGGAGTCGCCGCCGCCGGGCATCTCGGCGAAGGTGACCTTGGAAAGGAACTGGGTGACGCCGAGCCCCAGGATGTTGATCGCCACACCGGAGATGATGTGGTCCACCCCGAACGTCACGGTGGCGAGCGCGTGCAGCAGGCCGCCCAGCGCGCCGCCGATCGCACCGGCCACGACGCCCGCCCACGGGTTGTCGAACTGGAGCGCACCCCAGGCCCCGCACCAGGTACCCATGATCATCATGCCTTCGAGGCCGATGTTGACCACGCCGGCCCGCTCCGACCACAGGCCGCCGAGTCCGGCCAGGCCGATCGGCACGGCCAGCGCGACGGCCGCGTTGACGGCGCCGGCGGAGGTCAGGTCGACCGCGCCGGTGACGGTGCGGGTGAACGAGAGCAGCAGGACGAGCCCGCCCAGGGCGAGCAGAAGGGTCTGCCAGCTCAGCTTGAACGTGCGCTTGCGGACCTGGGTCTTCGGCTCCAGGAACGGAGCCTCCGCCGTGGTGACGCCGTTGCTCATACCGACACTCCTTCGGCCGGGGTGGGGGCGCCTGCGAGTTCACGGCTGACCCGGCGCTGCTTGGCGGAGGCCTGGTAACGGTGGACCAGCTCGTAGGCGATGATCACCGACAGCACGATCGTGCCCTGCATGATGGCGACGATGTCGGGCGAGATGCCCTCCAGTTGGAGGACGCCCGACGAGGTGTTGAGGAAGGCCCACAGCAGAGCGCCGAACGCGATGCCGATGGGGTGGTTGCGGCCCAGCAGCGCGATGGCGATGCCGGTGAAGCCGAGGCCGGTGGGGAAGTCGAGACTGTAGCTGTAGGAGGCGCCGAGCAACTGGGGCATGCCGATCAGCCCGGCCACCGCGCCGGACAGCACCATCGCGATGAGGACCATCCGCTTGACGTTGACGCCGCTGGCCACGGCCGCCGTCTCCGAACGGCCGGTGGCGCGCAGGTCGAAGCCGAAGCGGGTCCGGTTGAGCAGCACGTGGTACAGCACACCCATCACGACCGCCAGGATGATCAGGCCGAACACCTTGCTCTGGGTTCCGGGGATCAGCGCCAGGCCGGGCACCTGACCCGACTCGGCGATCGGCCGGGTGCCGATGTTGTTGCTGCCCGCCACCTCGACGGCCAGGCGCTCCTTGTTGAGCAGCCAGGCGCCGAGTGAGGTGGCGATGGCGTTCAGCATGATCGTGGAGATGACCTCGCTGACCCCCCGCTTCACCTTGAGGAGCCCGGCGATGGCCGCCCATCCGGCACCGACCAGCACCGCGACGAAGACGATCAGGGCGATGTGCAGCGGGGCGGGCAGGGTGACCGCGCCGCCGACGGCGGCGGCGGTGAGCGCCGCGAGGCGGTACTGCCCGTCGACGCCGATGTTGAACAGGTTCATCCTGAACCCGACCGCCACCGCCAGCGCGGACAGGTAGTAGGTCGTCGCCTCGTTCAGGGTCAGCACGATCGAGCGCGGCTGTACGCCGTACTCGGCCATGGAGGCCAGCGTCTCGACCGGCGGGTCGCCGGTGAGCCAGAGGACGGCCATGGTGACCAGGGCGGCGAACGCGATGGCGAGAACGGGGGCGACCAGCGAGAGCAGCCCTGTCGGTGAGACCCTGCCGAGCAGCCGGTCGGCGAAGGTCGATTTGTCCTGGGTCATTACTTGTCCTGGGTCATACGGACACCCCGGGTGCGGCGTGCGGTCGATAGATGATCATGCGTGCCCTCCGGCACCCGTTCCCGCGGCGTCCGCGCGAGTCGTCCGCACGGCCCGCGCACCCGCCGGGCGGCTCTCACGTCCGTTCACGCGGCTTCTCCGGCGCCCGTCATGGCGGAACCGAGCTGCTCGGGGGTGACGTTCGACGGATCCACGTCGGCGACGATCCGGCCGCGCAGGATCACCTTGAGCGTATCGGACAGGCCGATGAGCTCGTCCAGGTCCGCGGAGATCAGCAGGACGGCCAGGCCCGCGGCCCGCGCGGCGCGCAGGTGGTCCCAGATCGCGGCCTGGGCGCCCACGTCGACGCCGCGCGTCGGGTGGGAGGCGATCAGGAACACCGGGTCGCCGCTCATCTCCCGGCCGACGATCAGCTTCTGCTGGTTGCCGCCGGACAGGGCCGCGGCGTCCACGTCGATGCCCGGGGTCCGAACGTCGTACTCCTCGACGATGCGCTGGGTGTCGCGGCGCGCTCCGGCGCGGTCGATCCAGGGCCCCCTGACGTTCGGCGACCGGGTCTGGTGACCGAGGATCCGGTTCTCCCAGAGCGGGGCCTCCAGCAGCAGGCCGTGCCGGTGCCGGTCCTCGGGGATGTAGCCGATGCCCGCCTCCCGGCGGCGCAGGGTCGTCCAGGAGGAGATGTCGTGCCCGCCGAGGCGGATCTCGCCCAGCGCCGGACGCATGCCCATGATGGCCTCGACCAGCTCGGCCTGGCCGTTGCCCTCGACCCCGGCGATGCCGAGCACCTCGCCCTTGCGGATGTCGAAGTCGACGCCGTCGACGACGCGGCGGCCGTCCGGGGAGAGCACGGTCAGGTCGCGCACCGACAGCTCCACCACATCGGTGACGGTCGACTCGCGGGTCTCCGGGCTGGGCAGCTCACTGCCGACCATGAGCTCGGCCAGCTGCCTGGCCGTCACGCCCCGCGGGTCGACGCTGGCCACGGTCGTGCCACGCCGGATGACGGTGATGGCGTCGGCGACCGAGAGGACCTCGTCGAGCTTGTGGGAGATGAAGATGATCGTCAGGCCCTCGCGGACCAGCTCCCGCAGGTTGTCGAAGAGCTCGTCGACCTCCTGCGGCACGAGCACGGCGGTCGGCTCGTCGAGGATGAGGATCCGGGCGCCCCGGTAGAGGACCTTCAGGATCTCCACCCGCTGCCGGGCTCCGACGCCCAGCTCCTCCACGGTGGCGTCGGGGTCGATGCCGAGGCCGTAGGAGTCGGAGATCTTCCGGATCTTCGTGCGGGCGGCGCCGAAGTCGACGGCCACACCGCCCTTGCGCGGCTCGCTGCCCAGGATCACGTTCTCCAGCACGGTCAGGTTGTCGGCCAGCATGAAGTGCTGGTGGACCATGCCGATGCCGACCGCGATCGCGTCGGCGGGGGAGCGGAACGCGACGTCCTTGCCGTTGATTCGGATCCGCCCCTCATCAGGGCGTTGCATGCCGTACAGGATCTTCATGAGGGTGGACTTGCCCGCGCCGTTCTCACCGACGACGGCGTGCACGTGACCCTGCTGGACGGAAAGGGAGATGTCGCGGTTGGCGACGACGCCGGGGAACCTTTTGGTGATCCCCTCGAGCTCGACGGCCGATGTCGGGGTGCTGATGACGGCCTCCTCCGCACGGGTGGCCCTGTTACGGAACGTGAAGCTGATATGAGGACGAAGGGCCCGGGGACATATCCGCCGGGCCCTTCATTGGTACCAGGTCAGGAGGTCTTCTCCGGCACGGTGATCTTGCCGGAGATGATCTGCTGCTTGTACTCTTCGAGCTTGGTCTTGATGTCGTCGACCTGGCCACCGGTGGTGGAGTAGTCGACGCCGCCGGCCTTGAGGTTGTAGACCGCGGGACCGGACTTGACCGTGTTGCCGGCGACGCCCTTCAGGAAGTCGTAGACGGCGATGTCGACCTTCTTGACCATCGAGGTCATGATGACGCCCTGCAGGTCGGGGGCCGCCGTCTTGGCCTGGTCGGAGTCGACGCCGATGGCCAGGCCCTTGGCCGCCTTGGCCGCCTCGAAGACACCGCCGCCGGAGCCGCCCGCCGCGTGGTAGATGACGTCGGCGCCCGCGTCGAGCATGCCCTCGGCCGCGGTCTTGCCCTTGGCGGGGTCGTTGAAGCCGCCGAAGTCCGGCGGCTGGGTGAGGTACTTGACGTCGATCTTGATGTCGGGCTTGACCGCCTTGGCGCCGGCGATGAAGCCCGCCTCGAACTTGTTGATCAGCGGGACCTGGACGCCGCCGACGAAGCCCACGTGGTTCTTCTTGCTCTTCAGCGCCGCGGCGGCGCCGACGAGGAAGGAACCCTCGTGCTCGGCGAAGAGCAGGTTGGTGATGTTGGGGGCGGTGGCCGCGGCGTCGTCGACGATCGCGAACTTGACGTCCGGGAACTCGGCGGCGACCTTCTTCACCGGGCCGGAGTAGGCGAAGCCGACCGCGATGATCGGGCTGTAGCCGCCGGAGGCCAGCAGCCGGAGCCGCTCCTCCTTGGCCGCCTCGGTCTCCCCGCTGCCGGCTTCCAGCTCCTTGGTGTCGGCCAGGCTGAGCTCGGCCTTGGCCTTGTCCAGGCCCGCGGCGGCGGAGTCGTTGAACGACTGGTCACCGCGTCCGCCGATGTCGTACGCCAGTCCGACCTTCGCACCCGACGCGGCCGGAGCGCTGGTCCCGGCCCCGCTCGGCTGGGCCGACGACGTCTCCTCGCCCCCGCCGCACGCGGCGGCACCCATGAGCATGCTGCCCGCCAGTGCGGTCGCGGCCAGCTTGCCGAATCGGTTCTGAAGCAAGATGGACTCCCTTCGCGTATCAGTGCACGCGCGAAGAGACGCACGGCAACCCTGCACGGAAGATAGTTGGTCCGTCAGAGTTGACCAAACTGGCACACGAGTCCGAAATAGGTCCGTTATCCAGCTCAGGCCACCTTGTGACCCGCGGGCCGCCGGGAGGCTACCTGCGGGTACGGTCCAGTGGGTGACACCTCGGAGCCGAACCCCGTTTCCAGGGATCGGCGATGTCCGATATCAGGTTACTTGTCGGCGTTCAGCGCCACCAGAGGCTCGGTGAACGGCCGGCGCCCGTCCCAGAGCGCGGTCAGCGCGGTCGCGGCGAGGAACCGCACCCCGGTGCCGATGGTCCGCTCGTCGACGTCGAAGGTGCCCTGGTGGATGTCGGCCAAGTGCGCCGCTCCCGGCGTGCGGGTGCCGAGCCGGGCGTACGCACCGGGGACGGATTCGAGGTACCAGCCGAAGTCCTCACCCCCCAGGCTCTGCTCGGTCGGCACCGGGGCACTCTCGCCGAGCACCCCCTCGGCGGCCTCGGTCAGCATCTGCACGCTGATCTCGTCGTTGACCACGGGCGGCACTCCGCGTACGTACTCCATCCGGGCCTCGACACCGTAGGCGCTCGCGACCGACTCGAGCAGCGCCTTGATCATGTCGGGGGCGGCGTGCCAGGCCGATTCGTCCAGGCAGCGCACGGTGCCCTCGGCGATGCCGTCGTCCGGGATCGCGTTGGCCACCGAACCCGCCTCGACCCGGCCCCAGACCAGGCTCAGCGACGAGCGGGGGTCGACCCGGCGCGACAGCGCGGCGGGCAGCTCGGTGAGGATCTTGGCGAGCGCGAAGACCAGGTCGGCGGTGAGATGCGGCCGGGCGGTGTGCCCGCCGGGCCCGCTCACCCGGATGGAGACCCTGTCGCAGGCGGAGGTGATGGGACCGGCCTTGAGACCGACCCTGCCGACGTCGAGCCGTGGGTCGCAGTGCAGGCCGAAGATGCGGTCGACGCCGGTGATGCCACCGGCGGACATGACCTCCAGCGCACCGCCGGGCAGTTCCTCGGCGGGCTGGAAGATCAGCCGGACCCGGCCGGGCAGCGACCCGGCCTCGGCCTGCTGGGCGAGGAAGAGCCCGGTGCCGAGCACGACGGCGGTGTGCACGTCGTGACCGCAGGCGTGGCAGACACCCGGAACCGTCGAGCTGTGCGGCACGTCCTTCTCGTCCGGCACGGGCAGCGCGTCGAGATCGGCGCGCAACGCCACGGTCGGCCCGTCACCGCTGCCGACGTCGCAGATGACGCCGGTACCGCGCGGAAGCACCGAGGGCGACAGACCGGCGGCGGTCAGACGGTCGACGACGTGCTGCGTCGTGCGGTATTCGGCGAACGCGAGCTCGGGATGCATGTGCAGGTCTTTGCGGAAGTCGATCAATTCCCGCTCGTGACCGGCGAGGAACGTGTCGAGTTCTCCCCGCAAGTTACGCCCCCGCATTGCTTCACCGTCCTATCCGCGCCGGCGGCCTCGATCCTCGACGCACCGCACCGTGCCCCTGCCCAGGATCTCGGAATCCATGAGACAGCTCGTCAAAAAGCGATCGCCGCGCAGATGAGCCGGAGTGGGTCTCACGGGCCGTGTCGGCGCGGATCATGAGCCGCCGATGTGGGAGCGGCAGGCCGTTTGTCCGGGGCCGCCGTCACGTCGGCGATGACATCGACTTTATCTCTCCCGCGCGGCACCTCGCCGACATCTCCGCCAAATGTTTTAGCGCCCCATGCCCCTCTTCTGCATCAGATGGCCCGGAAGTACCAGAGGGCATGACTCGGATTGACTACGACGAGGTGACCGCTCCGGGGGGGGCGAGCCCATGAGGATGGCGGTTCGCGGCCCCTTCCAAACATCGCGGACCTGGCAGGTTCCGTGACCTCAGGTGCCGTTCATCGAACCCGGCGGAGTGATGCAAACCGGATAAATGCATGTTTCACTCCGCATATGATCACGAAAATCCCGTTTGGGGAGAGGCAGTCGCGACTGAGCATCTTCGAACCGGATGCGGGCACCCTGGTGGTCGTCCCGTCGCTGTCCCTCCCCCAGGATGAGCTGCGAAAGATCACTGGGGCGCTCTGCTACGAGGAACGGCTGCTGTTCCTCCTCCTCACCCTGAGAAGCCCCGCCGTCGACGTCGTCTACCTGACCTCGACCCCGGTGGACGACGCGATCGTGGACTACTACCTGGGTTTCCTCGACGACCCCGACGAGGCGCGCACGCGGCTGCAAATGATCAGTTTGGACGATCCGCACACGCACCCGCTGAGCGAGGCCCTGCTCCGCCGCCCGGACGTGATCGCGCGTGTCCGCGCCGCGCTCGGCCGCCGCTCCGGAACCGAGGCCGGGACCGGCGGCGCCTGCGGCCATGCGGACGGCGACGCGGAAGCCAGCACGGGAGGCGGCGCGCACGGCGACGGCACGCACGGCGACGGCACGCACGGCGGCATCGGAGGCGGCGCGGAGGGCGGCCGGGACGCCTGGATGGTGCCGTTCGTGGTGAGCGAGCACGAGGAGCGCCTCGCCGAGGTCCTCTGCCTGCCGATCTACGGCCCGGCCACCTCCCTGGCCCACCTGGGGTCCAAGAGCGGCGGCCGCGCGGTCGGCGAGGAGGCCGGGGTGCCCGTGGTCCGGGGCTTCTCCCACCTGCGCTCGCTGACCGAGGTGGAGCACGCCGCCCGCGCCATGCGTCCGGCGGGCCGGTTGATGGTGAAGCTCAACAACAGCTACTCGGGCCTCGGCAACGCCGTCGTGACCCCGGACGGCCGGTCGCTGGTCTCCTCCCCCACGAGCTTCTCCGCGGCCGGGGAGACCTGGACGACCTTCGCCGAGAAGATCGCCGAGCGCGGGGCGGTGGTCGAGGAGTTCATCGAGGACCGGCCCCTGCGCTCCCCCAGTGCCCTGGCCAGGATCACCCCCGGCGGCGTCTGCGATGTGGTCGCCACCCACGAGCAGGTCCTCGGCGGGCCCAACGGCGACGTCTACCAGGGCTGCGTCTTCCCCGCCCACCCGGACTACCGCGCCGAGCTGAGCGCGTGCGCCGAGCGCATCGCCCGCACCCTGGCGGAGCGCGGCGTGGTCGGCCTGTTCGGGGTGGACTTCTTCGTCGTCAGGACCGACGGCGGCTACCGGGCGCTGCTGTGTGAGATCAACCTGCGCATCGGCGGCACCACCCATCCCTTCGGCGCCGCCCTGCTGACCACCGGCGGCTCCTACGACCCGGCGAGCGGCACCCTGATGTGCGGCGACCAGCCCAAGTACTACGTGGCGACGGACAACTGCGCCGCCCCCTTCCTGCGGGGCCGGACCCCGGGCGAGGTCGTCAAGATGTTCCACGACGAGGGCCTCGGCTTCGACCGCGACCGGCGCACCGGCAACGTGCTGCACCTGCTCGGCGCGATCCCGGAGTTCGGCAAGCTCGGGTTCACCAGCATCGGGAACTCCGCGGAGGAGGCGGCCGAGCTACACCGGCGGACGCTGCGAACGCTGTGCCCACCCGCGTAGCCCGATCACGCCCAGCACGACCGCCAGCACGATGTTGACGGCGATCAGGATGCCGTGCACCACGTAGAAGGAGGTCGGGTGACCGTCCGCGAGGTTGAAACCAAGGTTGATCCATTCAAAGATCATGAAAGCGGCAAGGCCGACCAGGAATCCGGCTGTCTTCCGTGACATGTGCATGGTGTCAGTATTCCGTCGAGTGGCCTCGCCCTGGTCAGGGCATCAGTAACCTCATGCGAACCGGTACGAAGCTACCCTGAGATCATCATGGGGACGAAACATCTGGCGCCCGTCGGGGTGCTGCTCGCGACGACCGCCTTTCTCGGTACCCCCGCGTACGCGGAGACCTCCGGCGGGCGGGCGGGCGCCGGAACGCTGAACCCGCGCGAGGCCGAGCCGGTCGGCGGTTCGCTTCTCGGCAGACGCGGCATCGTCGTCTCCCCCGGGGTGAAGGCGCCGCCCAGGACGGCCGCGAGATCGTACGTGATCGCCGACGCCGACACCGGCGAGGTGCTGGCCGCCAAGGACGCCCACGGGCGTTACCTGCCGGCCAGCACCATGAAGGCCCTCACCGCCCTCACCCTCATCCCGAAGCTCGACAAGAAGCAGAAGATCAGGCCGAGCAGGAACGCGGTGAACCAGGAGGGCAGCGCCGTCGGCCTCGTCACCAAGCCCCTCTACACCGTCGAGGACCTGTTCAAGGCGCTGATGCTGGTCTCCGGCAACGACTGCGCGATGGCGCTCGCCGAGGCCAACGGTGGCCTGGCCACGACCCTGGCCGACATGAACGCCGAGGCCAGACGCCTGCAGGCGTTCGACACGGTGGCCAAGACCCCGAGCGGGCTGGACAAGCCGGGACAGCGCAGTTCGGCCTACGACCTGGCGCTGATCGCCCGAGCCGGGCTGGCCAACCCCGATTTCCGCCGATATATCAGCATAAAGACGGATAAGTTTCCGGCGCCCAAGGGCTACTACGAGATCGGCAACCACAACAAGCTGCTCTGGCGCTACAAGGGCATGATCGGCGTCAAGAACGGCTGGACGTCCAAGGCCCAGGGCACCTTCGTCGGCGCCGCCAAGCGCAACGGACGCACGGTCATCGTGTCGATCATGCGCCACAACGGCTACTTCTGGGACGAGGTCGCCGACCTGCTCGACTGGGGCTTCGCCAACCGCGGCCGGGTCACCCCGGTCGGCCGGCTGGTCGACCCCCTCCCCGCGACCGCCGCCTCGCCGACGCCCGTTCCCACCGCCTCCACGGTCCCGGCCACCCCCCGCCCGGCGGCCGGCGCGCGCCGCCCGGCCCGCGACGACGGCCTCCCGATCGGCTACTACGCGCTCGGCGGGGGCCTGGTCGGCGGCCTGGTCTGGCTGGTCCTCGGCCTGCGCCGGCGCTTCGGCGGGTGACCGGCGGGTCTCCCGTCGCGCACCCCGGCCACGACACGCGCCGTCGCACATCCCGGCCACGGCGCGCGGGCCCCGGTCAGGCTCCGCTCTCCCGGGGGGTCGATGTCACCGGCGGGGCGGCGGGCAGCGTCCGGACCCCCACGACGGCGAGGGCCACGGCGAGGGCCAGGAGGGCCGCGGCCTGGACGAGCGCGACGGTCGTGATGATCCGGCCGGTCTCGTCGGCGACGTCGAACTGGACCGCGGAGAGCCGGTCGCCCAGCACCGGCACCGCGAGGATCGCCAACGCCAGCGGCCACGAGGGGGTGCGCCGGGCGGGGACCCGGGCGTGCACGTAGAGGCAGGCGGCGCCGACGCTCAGGATCAGCGCGCTCGCCAGCCCGGAGACGTGCAGCCACGGCCACCACCAGGCGGAGGTGTCCGGTGAGGGGCTCGCCAGCCGGAGGAGCGCGACGATCCCGGCGCCGGCGGCGAGGGGCCACGCGAGCATCCACGGGGAACGGCGGACCGCGGGCGCGTCGCGGTGGAAACCGGCCCACAGGGCGAGCAGCACGAGGGCGGGCATCGCCATCCGCGTCACCAGGCCGGCGGTGACCCCGCCCCACCGAAGCGCGTCAGCCAGGACGTACACGTCGGGTGCGAAGGCGAGCAGGGACAGCCCTCTGGCGGCGCGCACGCGGCCCAGGACGAGCGCCGCGAAGGGAAGCGTCCACAGGGTGCCGGACAGGTCTCCCAGGACGTCCACGAGCCTGTCGAACGACCCCGGTGCCCCGAGTACCTGCGCCAGGGCGGGATCGGGGACGCCGATCACCCCGTACACGCGCAGCAGCGTCTCGACGGCCTGCACGCTGAGAGCGGCCTGGAAGAACAGCCCCAGGAGGGCCGCCAGGCGGACCGCCTCCCCCCACGAGCGGAACCTCGGCGCCGCCCCGGCGCCGCCGAGCCGGACCCGGACCGCCAGCGCGGCGACGCTGGCGACCTCCGCCCAGCGGGGCCGGGGGTTGTGCTCGTCGGAGGCGCCCGGCGACCCCTCCAGGAAGGCGGAGACCATCTCCTCCTCGCGCTCGGCGCGGTAGGAGGCGGGCAGCAGGCGCAACCAGGCGCGGTAACGCTTCTCCAGCAGGCTCATCGGCACGCCGTCCTCTCCGGGGTCCTCCCCCGGCCGCTGGGCGGCCGGGTGGCGGCTCATGCGGTCCCGCCCACGACGGACGGGCCCGTACGACGGGCACGAAGGCGGTCCGTGGCGGCTCTGGCGTTCTCCGCGAGCCGGACGGCCTCGGCCTCCAGTGCCCGCGTCCCCTCGTCGGTGAGCCGGTAGTAGCGGCGCAGCCTCCCCTGCTGCACCTCCTCGCGGTCGAACGCCACCAGTTCCTCGGCGGCCAGCCGGTCGAGCACGCCGTAGAGCGTGCCCACCTTGAGTCGCACCCGCCCGCCGGACAGCTCCTCGACCTCCCGCACGATCCCGTAGCCGTGCCGCGGCTCGTCGACCAACGCGGTGAGGACGAGGAACGCCGGTTCGGTCATCGCCCTTTCACTCATGCCTCACAGCATATATCGGGAGGCATGATATTGGGCAGGTGCGTCATGGATGGCTCCGGGGGGCGGCCGGGCAGCGGATTCGCCGCCCCGGGCCGGGCACATCTCCGGGGCGGACCCGGACCTCACCCCGTCGCGGCGCCGGCCTCGGGCGGCATCACGCCGGCCGGGACCGGGGTCGGGGCGGGCGGCGGCCCCAGGGAGGCGGTCGAGGTCCAGGCGGCCGTGTACATGATCACCCGGGCCGAGAGGTTGATCCAGACCAGCAGGCCGACCACGACGGCGAAGACCCCGTAGACGGGGTTGTTCAGCGTGCCCGACAGGATCAGCACGGCGAGCTGCTTGAGCAGGGCGAACCCGACCGCACCCAGCAGGGCACCGCGCAGGAGCGTCCGGAACGGTTGCCGGACGCGACCCAGCCAGCCCAGCAGGATGAGGAAGACGACCACGTCGGCCAGCACGCTGACCGCGAGACCGGCCAACCAGACCGCGACGGCGCCGACCCCGGACTCCGACAGCCCCAGCCACCCGGCCACGATCCCGCTGGCCTGGGTGGCGAAGCCGCCGACCACCACCGACAGGACCATCGTGGCGCCGACCAGGATCAGCGCGGCCAGGTCGCGGAGCTTGGCCAGGGCGAACCCGAGCGGCGCGTCGGTGGTCATGGACATCTCGCGGAGCGCGCCACGCAGGGCGTCGATCGCGCCGAGCCCGGCGTAGAGCAGACCGAGCAGACCGATCACTCCCGCGCCGGTCCGCGAGTCGGCGATCTGCTGGATCGGCAGCCGGTCGGCGAGGCCCGGCAGGTACTGGTCGATCGCCTTCTGCAGGGTGGCGACCGCGTCGGGCCTGACGGACAGGAAGTACCCGAAGACCGCGAAGGCCAGCGCGATGATCGGGAAGAACGACAGGAAGGCGAAGTAGGTCACGGCCCCGGCCAGCCGGTCGCCGGACTGGAGCTGGTAACGCTGGAAGGTGCGGACCAGGTGGTCGAACCAGAGCCGGCGCAGCCGGGCCGACTCGATGGTCGTTCTGCCCCACTCGCGGACTATTTGGACGCGTTCCTGCACATTTGCCACGCGCGTCCCCTACCCATTCACCGCCGTCTCGATCGCCGGACGGCGGCGAATGTGGCTGTGCGTGCGCGGCACGTCACGGGACGGGCAGGAACCCCACCCGGTCACGCACCTTGGCCATGGTCTCGGCGGCCACCGCGCGGGCCCGCGCGGCGCCGGCGGCGAGCATGCGGTCGAGCTCGGCCTCGTCGGCCAGCAGCTTCTCGGTCCGCTCCCGGATCGGCGTGAAGGTGTCGACGACGAGCTCGGCGACGTCCTTCTTGAAGGTGCCGTACCCCTGCCCGGCGTAGCGGGCCTCCAGCTCCGGGATCGGCGTGCCGCTGAGCGCGGACTGGATGCGCAGCAGGTTGGTGACACCCGGCTTGTTCTCGTCGTCGGCGAGGACCTCGGAACCGGTGTCGGTGACCGCCCGCATGATCTTCTTGCGCAGCGGCCCCGGCTGCTCCAGCAGGTCGAGGATGCCGGCCGGCGAGGAGGAGGACTTGGACATCTTCGACGTCGGGTCCTGCAGGTCGGTGATCTTCTCGACGCCCTTGACGATGTACGGCTCGGGCAGCGTGAAGGTCTCGCCGAAGCGGTGGTTGAAGCGCTGCGCGAGGTCGCGGGTCAGCTCCAGGTGCTGCTTCTGGTCGGCCCCGACCGGCACCCGGTTGGCCTGGTAGAGCAGGATGTCGGCGGCCTGCAGGATCGGGTAGGTGAACAGCCCGACGCTGGCCGAGCTCTCGCCGAACTTGGCCGCCTTGTCCTTGAACTGGGTCATCCGGCCGGCCTCGCCCATGCCGGTCAGGCAGATCAGGACCCAGGCCAGCTCGGTGTGCTCGCGGACGTGGCTCTGGATGAACACCGTGGCGCGCTCGGGGTCGAGGCCGACCGCAAAAAGCTGGGCCGCGGCGACCCTGGAGCGCCTGCGCAGCGCCTCGGGCTGGTAGTCCACCGTGATCGCGTGCAGGTCGACGACGCAGTAGAAGGCGTCGTGACCCTCCTGGAGAGCCACGTACTGGCGCACGGCGCCGAGGTAGTTGCCCAGGTGGAAGGAGTCGGCGGTGGGCTGGATACCCGACAGGACACGAGGACTGGCCATAGCAGGTAATTGTGTCAGTTTTCCGGAGTGCTCGGCGCCTCCGGCCGGGGGGCACGCCGCTTGATCCTGACCCGGGAGACGCGACGGCCGTCCATCTCGGTGACCGCCATCTCGAACCCGGGGATCTCCACCCGCTCTCCCAGCGTGGGCAGGTGGCCCAGGGCGGACATGACGAAGCCGCCGAGGGTCTCGTACGGGCCGTCGGGCGGGCGGACCCCGATCCGAGCCGTCACGTCGTCGAGGTTGGCCAGCCCGTCGAGCTCGATCTCCCCCGCGGGCAGCACGACGTGCTCGTCGGCCACGTCGTGCTCGTCACGGATGTCGCCGATCAGCTCCTCGACCAGGTCCTCCAGGGTGACGATGCCCGCGGTGCCGCCGTACTCGTCGACCACGATCGCCAGGTGGTGCCCCTCGTCCCGCATCTCCGACAACGTGGCCATGACGCGCTTGCTGGCCGGGACCAGCTTGACGGGACGGATCGGCACCAGCTCGCCGATCGGCTCGATGGACCCGGTCCGCACCGGGTCGAGCAGGTCGCGGATGTGCACGAAGCCCACGATGTCGTCGTAGGAGTCGCGGTAGACGGGGAAGCGGGAGTGCGGCATCGCCGCGGCCAGCACCGCCGCCTCGGCCAGCCGGGTGTCGAGGGACATGAACTCCACCTCGGTACGCGGCAGCATGACCTCGCGCACCTGCCGCTTGCCCGCCGCGAACACCTCCCCGATCAGGTGGCGCTCGTCGGCGGTGAGCTCGTGGTGGCCGACCACCATGTCGCGCAGTTCCTCGGTGGAGATCTCCTCCCGGTCCGCCTCCGGGTTGCCGCCGAGCAGCCTGACCACCCCGTCGGTCGACTTGGACAACGCCCAGATGATCGGGCGGGACAACGCGGCCATCCGGTCGAGGAACGGCGCGACCAGCAGGGAGATGCCCTCGGCGCGCTGCCGGGCGATCCGCTTGGGCGCCAGCTCGCCCAGCACCAGCGACAGGTAGGAGATGGCCAGTGTGACCAGCACCAGGGAGAGCGGGGCCGTCACGGCCTGCGGCACCCCCCAGCCGGTCACCACCGGGACGAGGTCCTGGGCGAGGGTGTCGGCGCCGAAGGCGGCCGACAGCATGGTCGCCACCGTGACGCCGATCTGCACGGCCGACAGGAAGCGGTTCGGGTCACGGGCGAGCTTGGCCGCCCGCGCACCCCGGCGTCCCCGGGCGGCGAGCCTCCGCACCTGGCTCTCGCGGAGGGAGACCATGGCCATCTCGGCCGCGGCGAAGAACCCTCCGATCAGTACGAAGAGCATGACCAAGGCGATGTTCGCCAGGACGCTGTTCACGCGATCGTCTCCGTCATGGCCACCGCCGGTTCTGGTGGTGGCCGATATTTGATGTGCCAGCATATTCTGGCGGTAGGCTTACAAAAGTAAACAAGTATCAACATCATCGAACAGGAGTCCCTGTGAAGCTGCTGGTCACCGGAGGCGCCGGCTACATAGGAAGCGTCGTGGCGGCGCAGCTCGTCGAGGCCGGTCACCGGGTCACCGTGCTGGACGACCTGTCCACCGGGCACGCCGACGCCGTGCCGCCGGGTGCCCGCTTCGTCGAGGGCTCGATCGCCGACGCGGCCGACGTGCTGACCGGTATGGACGGCGTGCTGCACTTCGCGGCCAAGTCGCTGGTCGGCGAGTCGGTGGAGCGGCCGGGGCTGTACTGGTCGCACAACCTCGGCGGCACCCTGGCCCTGCTGGACGCGATGCGCGGCGCCGGCGTGGGACGGATCGTCTTCTCCTCCACCGCGGCCACCTACGGCGAGCCGGAGCGCTCCCCCATCCTGGAGACCGACCCGACCCGGCCGACCAACCCCTACGGCGCGTCCAAGCTCGCGGTCGACACCGCGCTGACCGCGTTCGCGCAGATGTACGGCCTGGCGGCGGTGAGCCTGCGCTACTTCAACGTGGGCGGCGCCCACACCGCGGGGGACGGGCGGGTCTACCGCGAGCGTCACACCGTGGAGACCCACCTGATCCCTAACATCCTCGCCGTCGCGCTCGGCCGGCGCGAATCGGTCAACGTCTTCGGCACGGACTACCCCACCCCCGACGGCACATGCGTGCGCGACTACATCCACGTGACCGACCTCGCGGTGGCGCACCTGCTGGCGCTGGACGCCTGCGCGCCCGGTGAGCACAAGATCTACAACCTGGGCAACGGCACCGGCTTCTCGGTCCAGGAGGTGCTGTCGGTCTGCCGCGAGGTGACCGGGCACGAGATCCCGGCGGTCGTGTGCGAGCGCCGGGCCGGTGACCCGGCCGTGCTGGTGGCGTCCTCCGAGAAGATCCGGCACGAGCTGGGCTGGAAGCCCGAACACCCGTCCGTCCGCGACATCGTCGCCGACGCCTGGGCCGCCCTGCCCCGCTGACCCGCACCACCGGCCCGTGCCACCGGATCGGGTTCCACCGGCCCGTGCCACCGGCGGGGCCCGATCCGGCCGGCCGGTCCCCCGCCTCGCGCCGGGAACGCGCCACACGGGAAGAGGGCGGCCGGCCGACCCTCTACCCCAGCCGCAACCTGGCCGTGTTGTTGGCCGGGTGGCGGTCGCCGAGCCGGGCGGAGTAGACGGTCGCCTCGGCCCGCGGACCGCGCTTGCGGGTGACGAAGGCGAGCCGGAGGCTCACCCGCTCACCCGGGCCGACCGCGCGCAGCTCGCAACCGAGGGAGCCCGGCAGCGGATCGCACCGCGCACCCTCCGCCCGCAGGAAACGCGCGCCGCCGGTGTCGAAGAAGAGCAGGGCGTCACGCACCCGCTTCGGCCCGCGGTTGCGCACCACCGCCGCCATCGTGACCATGCGGCCGGCACGTGCCCGGCGGGAGAGCCTCACCGCCAGATCGGTGCCCTCGTCCAGCCTGGTGGAGACCTGAGCGGAGTTGTCGGCCTCGTTGCCGTCCACGACCTCGGAGGAGAGCGTCGCGGTCGCCCTGAGCGGACCGTGCGCCTCCGGCCCGACCAGGCCGTTGATCGTCACCCCGCCGGTCTCCCCGGCCAGTACGTCCTTGGTCGAGGCGCAGACCACCTCGTTGGCCGCTTCTCCCGGGCCGCACTCGGCCACGTCGACACCGAGCACCCGCACCCCGTCCGGCAACCGGACGGTCAGCGTGGGCAGTACCGCGTCGCCGGGCCCGGCGTTGCGCACCTGTGCCCGGTAGATCAGCGGCTGTCCCGGCTGGGCGACCGGCGGTGAGGCCGACAACCGGACCGACAGATCGGCCGCCCCCCGATCCTCTCCTCCCCGACCGGCGGGCAGTGGTCCGGCGAGCGTCTGCCCGGCGGACAGCGGTACGCCGAGCGCCTGCCCGGCGAGCACCGGCCCCGGAACCGCGGCGAGAACGAGACTGACCACCCCGGCGACGACCCGCACCACACCATGCCCCTTGCCCACCGATCCCCCGACCATCAACGATCATTGAACGCCGGTACGGCCCGGTTCGCGATGATCGACACGCCGCGTCGTCGCAGTTCACACCCACCGCGCCGACGAGTACGGCGCGGGCGGGCCACCCGCGCCGGGGAAAACGCAGGCCGCCCGCCCGGAGAACGCGAAGGGGCCCGTGCCGGGGAAAACGCAGGCCGCCCGCCCGGAGAACGCGAAGGGGCCCCGGCATGCCGGGGCCCCCTTTCGGCGACCGGTCGGACCTCAGGCACCGGGCCCTGATCCGGGCCTCGGGCGGGAGGTCTCAGATGAGGCCGAGCTCGCGCACGGCGGTGCGCTCCTCCTCAAGCTCACGCACCGAGGCGTCGATCCGCTCGCGCGAGAAGGCGTCGATCTCCAGGCCCTGGATGATCTCCCACTTGCCGTTCCGGGAGGCCACCGGGAAGGAGGAGATGAGGCCCTCGGGAACGCCGTACGACCCGTCGGACGGGATCGCGGCCGAGGTCCACTCGGTGCCGTTGACCCAGTCGAAGACATGGTCGATCGCGGCGTTGGCGGCGGAGGCGGCCGAGGACGCGCCACGCGCCTCGATGATCGCGGCACCGCGCTTGGCGACGGTCGGGATGAAGGTGTCACGCAACCAGGCATCGTCCACCAGCTCGGCGGCGATCTTGCCACCGACCTCGGCGTGGAACAGGTCGGGGTACTGCGTGGCGGAGTGGTTGCCCCAGATGGTCATCTTCTTGATCTCGGTGACCGGGACCTGGAGCTTGGCGGCGAGCTGGGACAGCGCGCGGTTGTGGTCGAGACGGGTCATCGCGGTGAAACGCTCGGCCGGGACGTCCGGGGCGCTGTGCTGGGCGATGAGCGCGTTGGTGTTGGCCGGGTTGCCGACCACCAGCACGCGGATGTCATCGGCGGCGTGGTCGTTGATCGCCTTGCCCTGCGGGCCGAAGATGCCGCCGTTGGCCTGGAGGAGGTCGCCGCGCTCCATGCCCGCGGTGCGCGGGCGGGCGCCGACCAGCAGCGCGATGTTGGCACCGTCGAACGCCTTGTTCGCGTCGTCGGTGATCTCGATGCCGCTCAGCAGCGGGAACGCGCAGTCGTCGAGCTCCATCGCGGTGCCCTCGGCCGCCTTCACGGCCTGCGGGATCTCCAGCAGGCTCAGCTTGACCGGGACGTCGGCGCCCAGCAAATGGCCCGAGGCGATGCGGAACAGCAGCGCGTAGCCGATCTGGCCGGCAGCGCCGGTGACGGTGACCTTTACGGGAGTCTGGGCCATGACCTTCCCCCACTCGAAGGATGAACAGTGACGCTCGGATGCTACCCGTCCGGGGCCGGCGGCCTTCCGGCGAGGCCCCGCCCAGCGCCCGGCGCGCCGGGCACGGCGTCCGACCGGCCCGCGGCGGCCCCCCGCGCCTGGCGTCCGGGGCGGCCACCTCGCCGGAGACCGCCCCGGACGGTCACGCGCAGGGGGCCATGGGAGGAAGCGTGTTCTCCCGGCCGGCGAACTTGACCTTGGAGAAGTGCCTGTCGAGCAGCCTGCCCATCGTGCCGTTCCGGTAGAGGTCGGCGATCACGTCCGAGACGGTCTCGCAGCCGCGTGTGTCGCCCTGCTTCAGCGCCACCGCGTAGCGCTCGTCGGTGAGCTTGGCGCCGAGCACCTTGTAACGGGTGCTCTCCCGGTTGGCGAACCCGGCCAGCAGCAGGTCGTCACCGGGAATCGCGTCGACCTGGTCCGCCTGCAGCTTGTTGATGCAGTCGGTGTAGTGCTGGGCCGGGACCAGCGTGAGCGGCGCCGCCTTCCGCTGCACCACGGCCACCGAGGCACTGGAGGCCGGCTGGCAGAGCCGCTTGCCCTTCAGCCCGTTGACGGCCAGGATCCGCGAGCCGTCCTTGACGAGGACGTCGACGTGGGCGAGATAGTACGGCCCGGCGAAGGTGACGTCGTCGGTGTCGTTGATCGAGTACGTCGCCAGGACCATGTCGACGTCGCCGTCCGCGAGCAGCTTGGGCCGGTCGGGGAGGGTCGTGGCCTGGAAGGTCACACCGCTCTCCGGCACTCCCAGCGCCTTGGCGATCTCCAGGGCGAGGTCGACCTCGAAACCGCTCCACGTGCCGTCGGTGTTCCTCAGCGCGATACCGGGCAGGCCGTCGCGCAGGCCGACGGTGAGCTTGCGCGTCTTGGCCGCCCTGTCGAGCATCGAGGTGGACGCGTCCGGCCCCGTCGTGTTGACACCCGGCTCGGCTCTCGGCCACCACCGTACGGCCGCCACGGCCGCCACCGCGACCAGCACCACGGCCACCCCGGCGGCGATCCAGCGCCCGCGGCGCCGCCGGGTGGGGGCGGCGGGGACGCCGTACCCGACCGGCTCCGCCTGCCAGCTCGGCGGCTGCACTCCCGCCTGCCAGCTCGGCGGCGGTACGTCCGCCTGGCTCGGATAGCCCGCCGGGGTCTGGTAGCCGGGGGGAACGGGGTGTTCCAGGTATCCCGGCACCCCGGGCCGGTCCGCACGCCCGGTGGAACGCGGCCGGTCCGCGGGGCCGCGGACGAGCTCGGTGGACTCGGGGGAGTGCTCCGCGGGACCGCGAGAGGGAACCGCGGGACCGCGGGACGGCTTCCCGACGATCCGGAAGGTCTCCACCGGGTCGCCTGTCCCCGCCGCAGGACCGCGGCCGGAAGCGGACTCCTCGTACGCGGAGGGTCGCCGCGCGTCCTGACCCGTCGGGTTCTCCCGGACCGGCGGAGCGGACTGGGCGGACTGGGCGGGCTGGGGCGGCCGGGCGGGCTGCGCGGGCTGGGGAGGCCGGGCGGCCGGCTGCGCGGGCTGGGCCGGCTGCGCGCTCTGCGCCGGCGCGGGGGGCCAGGCCGGCTGGGCGGGCGGGACGGGCCGGTTGGACGCGATGGGCCGATCCAGCCTGATCGGCTGGTCGTAGGAGGGCTGCTGAGGGCTGGAGCCGGCGGACGACGCAGGCGCCTCCTGCGGGGACACCCCCGTGCCTGCTCCCGTCCGCGGCTTGACCTGCCTGGTCTTGGGGGCCCGAATGGGGCTGGTGGCCTCACCCTCGTCCTCCCGGGGCCGGGTAGCCTCCTGGCCCCCTTCACGGATCCGGTCGCGGCCGTCGTCACCCCGGGCAGGCGCGGAGTCACCCCCCCTGTCGCGTGCGTCGTCACGGTCGTCGTCCCGCCTGCTCTTGGGCGTGGCGATCCGGACTCCCTGGGTGAGGATCGCGGGTGAGGCGTTCGCCGCGTCAGGATGACCCAGCAGCCTGAGCAGAAGCCGGTCGGCCGAGGGCCGGTCCTGATGCTTCTTGGCCAGCGCCGAGCGGACCACCCCGCGCAGCGGCTCGGGCATGGAGCTGAGGTCGGGATCGTGGTTGAGGATGCGGTTGAGCACCACCGCGATGGAGGTCCCCGAGAAGGCGGTCTCGCCGGTCGCCGCGAAGACGATCGTCGCCCCCCAGGCGAAGATGTCGGTCTCCGGCCCGACGTAGGAGCCGGAGATCTGCTCAGGCGCCATGTAGGCCGGGGTGCCGATCGCCCGGCTGGTGATGGTGCCGGTGGAGTCGAGGATGCGGGCGATGCCGAAGTCGACCACCCGCGGACCGTCGGCCGCCATGAGCACGTTGTCGGGCTTGAAGTCGAGGTGGGCGATGGCGGCCTGGTGGATCGCGGTGAGGGCGGTGGCCGTGCCGATCGCCAGCCGCTGCAGGGCGGCGCCGCGCAGCGGCCCGTCGTCCTCCACGACGGCCCGCAGGGACCTGCCCTCGATGTACTCGCTCGCGATGTAGGGGGTGTCGCCTTCGAGGTCGGCCCCCAGGACGGCCGCCGTGCAGAAGGAGGCGACCCGCTGCGCGGCCCGCGCCTCCCGGGCGAAGCGTGATCTTGCACTCGCGTCGCCGGAGAACTTCACGTGCAGCAGCTTGATCGCCACACGCTCCTCGACGGTGTTCATGCCCAGGTAGACGACGCCCTGGCCGCCCTCACCGATCCGCCCGACGATGCGGAACGGGCCGAGCCGCTGCGGCTCCCCCGCTTCCAGCGGCGCGATCTCCGGCATCATCGTCCCCACGTTCTCGTAATCTTCAACCTGCCAAACTTTACGTCTACCTGGCCCACCCGCTGCCCCCGTTACTCCTACGTGACTCCACATTTCCGCCGATCAGCACTCTGCCGCCCGCCGCCTTCACCGCGGATGCGGCAGAACCCCCAGTCCCCGAATATCCCGTCAACCACCCCAATCTGGCGTTCCGGTCGCTGAGATCGCTACCGTGGAACGCCCCTCAGGCAAGCCGGAGCAATAACGTCCATGCGCCGATATACCGGTTATCGCGAATTCGTGCAGCGCGATCAGCGTTCCCTCGTCGGCACCGCCCTCCTTCTCACCGGCAGCCACGACCAGGCCATACGCCTCGCCCTGCGCTCCTTCCACACGGTGGCCCAGACCTGGCCGCCGCCGCTGTGGGAGAACCCGACGACGCACGCCCAGATCGCGCTCTACCGCCGTTTCCTCCAGCGGCCGAGCGCGGCGGGGTCCACCGCCCTGGTACGGCTCCCACCCCGGCAGCGGCTCCTCGTCGTCGCCTGCCTGCACGACGGCAGAACCCGGGCCGATATGGCCGGTCTCCTCGGACTGCCCGAGGAGACCGTGGAGCAGGAGATCACCGAGGCGGTGAAGACCCTGACCAACGGCAACGAGAGTCGTCTGGTCACCCGAATGGCCAACGCGGCGGGCGAGGCCTCGGTTCCCGACCTCACCGGCCTTTCCATGCGCACGCTCCGGCGGCGGCGCACCCGGGGGGTGCTCCTCGGCGCGGCCGCGGTGCTCGTCCCCGTCGGCCTGATCGCCGGCTTCGCCCTGGTGCAGCAGGGCGAGGTGTGGAACTCGGCGCTGGGCGAGGGCGGTCACGCCCGCTCCCCGCAGGCCCGTGCGCAGGAGCAGGAGCCGGTGGGTGCCGTCTCCACCCCCCGGCGGGGCACCCTCTCCGAGCCGGGTACGACGCCCACGCCGGCCGGCACGCCCGAGGTGGGGACCACGCCCGCACCGGGCGCCGCCGCGAAGCCGTGGCAACCCCCGCGGACGTCCTCGGTGATCCGCTACGCGGCCCCCGAGCGCTGCCCGGACGGCGGCACGGCGGCCCCGCCCCGGTCCGGCCAGGTGAGCTGCACGGGCTGGACGCTCAAGCTGGTCTCCGACGGCCGTGAGGGCCGCGACGGCCGCGACGGCTCTGCCGAGTGCGAGGGCCGCGACCGGTGCGAGTCGACCCTGAGCATCCCCGACGCCGCCCAGCGGCTCGCACACGGCGACGACCGCAGGCTCCCCCGCCTCTACCCCGCCATCAGCCCCGACGGGCGCCGCATCGCCTATCTCAGCGCCGCCGAGGGCCGTTACGTCGCACACGACCTGAAGAGCGGCGTGAAGCGTTACCTGTCGCCGGTCCTCACCCCCGAGGACACCGAGGACGGCACGCTGGTGAGCGTCTCCTCCGACGGCCGCCGCTTCACCGTCACGCTGGGCGAGCGGCGGTTGCGGACCGACTTCGCGACCGGGACCCTCACGTCCGTACCGGCGGAACAGATGCCGGCGACGGAGAAGGCCGCCGGCTGGCTCCGCGAGAAGTACGGCACCTGGAAGGACTCCCCCAGCGGCAAGTACGCCGCCGCGGTCACACCCGGCGAGGGCGGGCGGGAGAGCCTCCACGTCGTCGACGCCGGCTCCCGGCGGGTCTTCAAGACCCTCTCGCTGCCCGAGGTCGAGCGGCCCGCCAGGGCCGAGGTCGTGGGCTGGCCCGGCACGCGCGAAGTGGTCGTCAGGATGAACGCCGCCTCCGGGGGCGGGCTGCTGGGTTACTTCCGGATGGACGCCGTCACCGGCCGGGCCGAGCCCGTACCCGGCCTCCCCGAGGGCGACCCGATCGTGCTGGGCGCCTCGACGGCCCTGTGACCGCCCCGGCTCGTACGCGGGAGCGGGAGGCGGGCGGTGGACCACCCGTCGGTGGACCACCCGTCGGAGGGCCGCCCGGAGGCGGCCCTCCGACGGGTGCGGACCGGGCCGGTCAGCTCATCTTCTTCCTGAGGTTCTCGTCCAGGGCCGCCAGGAAGTCCTGGGTGGTCAGCCACTCGGCGTCGCCCCCGACGAGCAGGGCGAGGTCCTTGGTCATCTGGCCGCCCTCGACGGTCTCGATGCAGACCTGCTCCAGCCTGTCGGCGAAGTCGATCACCTCGGGGGTGTTGTCGAGCTTGCCGCGGTGCGCGAGGCCACGGGTCCACGCGAAGATCGAGGCGATCGGGTTCGTGGACGTCGGCTTGCCCTGCTGGTGCTGGCGGTAGTGACGGGTCACCGTGCCGTGGGCGGCCTCGGCCTCGACGGTGCGTCCGTCGGGCGTCATGAGCACCGAGGTCATCAGGCCGAGCGAGCCGAAGCCCTGCGCGACGGTGTCCGACTGGACGTCGCCGTCGTAGTTCTTGCAGGCCCAGACGTAGCCGCCCTCCCACTTGAGCGCCGCGGCGACCATGTCGTCGATCAGCCGGTGCTCGTAGGTGATGCCGGCGGCCTCGAAGTCGCCCTTGAACTCGGTCTCGTAGACCTCGGCGAAGATGTCCTTGAAGCGGCCGTCGTAGGCCTTCAGGATCGTGTTCTTCGTGGAGAGGTAGACCGGGTAGTTGCGGGCCAGGCCGTAGCGCATGGAGGCCCGGGCGAAGTCGCGGATCGACTCGTCGAGGTTGTACATGGCCAGCGCGACACCGGCGCCCGGGAAGTCGTAGACGTCGAGCTCGATCGGCTCCGAGCCGTCCTTGGGCGTGAAGGTGAGCGTCAGCGTGCCCTCGCCCGGGACCTTCAGGTCGGTGGCGCGGTACTGGTCGCCGAAGGCGTGACGGCCGACGACGATCGGCTTGGTCCAGCCGGGGACGAGCCTCGGCACGTTCGACATGATGATCGGCTCACGGAAGATGACACCGCCGAGGATGTTACGGATGGTCCCGTTCGGGGACTTCCACATCTTCTTGAGGCCGAACTCCTCGACCCGGGCCTCGTCCGGGGTGATGGTGGCGCACTTGACGCCGACGCCGTACTGCTTGATGGCGTTGGCGGCGTCGATCGTCACCTGGTCGTCGGTGGCGTCGCGGTGCTCGATCCCCAGGTCGTAGTACTTCAGGTCGACGTCGAGGTAGGGAAGGATCAGCTGGTCCTTGATGAACTGCCAGATGATCCGGGTCATCTCGTCGCCGTCAAGCTCGACGACGGGCCCCGCTACCTTGATCTTGGGCATGCGTGTGGTTCCCCTTCTGCACGAACAATGGCCAGGCGGTCCTTTTTGAGGCTCACTGGCCGTTGAGGCTATCGGACGGGGGTAATCGGCTTGTAATGCACCCGTTCGCCCCGCTTATGGACGTGGCATGAGGTCCGGATACTCCAGGACGATCGCCGCGGCCATCAACGCGATCCCCAGAACCGCGAGGGTGATCGTGTCGGTCGCGGTGCGGCGCACGGCGAGCCGTCCTCCCCCTGTCAGCCGCGCCAGCGCTCCCAGCGTCAGGACCGCGCCGAGGGCGAAGGCGCCCCAGTACGGATCCAGCAGGACCGCGTAGGCCACGGCGAGGACCGCACCCGCCAGCACCAGCGGGTACGGCCCCCAGCGGCCGTCGACCGGACCGGTCGCCGGCGCGTTCATCGCTCCTCCACCCCCGTCCGTGTCCGGCCCCGCGGGCGTTCCCGGCCCGGGTTCCCCGCCCGGACCGGCGTCGGGTTCACCGCTCGGCAATCGGCTTCCACTTCTGGTCCCGTTCTCCGATGTACTCGCTGTCCGGACGGATCAGGCGGTTGTCGGCGTGCTGTTCGATGACGTGTGCGGTCCATCCTGACATGCGGCTGACCGAGAAGACCGGAGTGAACAGGTCGGTCGGGATGCCGAGGTAGTGGTAGACGGTGGCCGCGTAGAAGTCGACGTTCGGATAGAGGCCCTTCGTCTCGAAGACGACCTCCTCCATCTCCTTCGACATCCGGTAGTACCTGTCGTCGCCGGACGCCTCGGCCAGTTCCTGCGACATCCGGCGCAGGTGCGTGGCGCGCGGGTCCTCGGTCTTGTAGACGCGGTGCCCGAAGCCCATGATCTTCTCGCCCGCGGCGAGTCTGTCCCGCACGGACCGGGCGACGACGCTCGGGTCGAGCGTCTCCAGGGTACGCATGACCTGCTCGTTGGCGCCGCCGTGCAGGGGGCCCTTGAGCGTGCCGATGGCGGCCACGATGGCCGAGTGCATGTCGGAGAGGGTGGCGGCGCAGACCCGGGCGGCGAACGTGGAGGCGTTCATCGTGTGGTCGGCGTGCAGCACCAGGCAGGTGTCGAAGATCTCGACCTCGCGCTCACCGGGGACGCGGCCGGTGATCTGCAGGAGGAAGTTCGCCGCGATGCTCAGCGCGGGGTCGGGGGCGGGGATCGCGGTCCCGGTCCGGGCGGCGTGGTAGCGGGCGACCAGGATCGGCTGCTGCGCGGTCAGCCGGGCGGCCTTGCGCAGGTTGGCCTCGGGGCTGTTGGAGTCCTTGTCCGGGTCGTCGCCGCCGGCCAGGGAGACCAGCGTGCGCAGGGCCTCCATGGGGGCCTGCTTCTCGGCGACCTCCGGGATGTTCGTCTCGACGAGAGCGCCGAGCGCGCGTCCCCCCACCAGCTCGGCCCCGTAGGCGGCCAGCTGGTCCCGCGTCGGGAGGGTTCCGTACTGCAGCAGGTGCGCGGTCTCTTCGAAGGTGGTGCGGCCGGCCAGATCGTGGATGTCATAGCCACGATAGAAGAGGCGACCGGCCTGACCGTCGATGTCACTCAGCGCCGTGGAGGCGGCTACGACATCGGCGAGACCTTTGGTGCTCTTGTCCGCCATGAGTGTTTCCTCCGCTTATCTGTGAACGAAGTCTACCTGTGAGCAGCGGAAACCCCTTCAGCAGACTCAGGCCAATTTCACGTGGGATTCTCCTTCCGGCAAAGGCGATTCCCCATCACCGCGTTTGGGTAAGCCGGAGCTGTAGGAATAGTTACGGCGGGCTACCTGGGGAGGAACTGCCGTGGAGGGGCCGTTCATACGCATCGAGGACACCGGCGAGGTGATCCCGTTGCGTCCCGAGATCACGACGGTCGGACGTGGTCGCGGAGTGGACATCCGGCTCAGTGATCCGAGCGTGTCCCGGCTGCATGCGGAATTCGTGCGGCGCGGACCCTACCTGTACGTCGTCGACCTGGGCCTGTCGCGCAACGGCACCCGGGTCAACGGCCGGCCGATCGCCCGGAGGGTGCTGGACGACGGCGACGTGGTCTCCTTCGGCGCGGCACGGGCTAGGATCGGCGGGTTGCCACGCGAGGACTTCGTTCCCGAGGTCGAGCTCCGCCGCGCCGCGGCGCCGGAGCTGACCAGGCGGGAGGTGGACGTCCTGACGTCACTGTGCCGTCCCGCGCTGTCGGACGAGGCGTTCGTCGCCCCGGCCACCGCGCGGGAGATCGCCGACGACCTGGTGGTGACGGAGGCGGCGGTCAAGCAGCACCTCCTGCGCCTGTACCAGAAGTTCCGGATCCCGGAGGGGACCAACCGGCGCACCAGGCTGGCCAACGAGGTCGTCGCCCTGGGGCTGGTCCGGCCCACCCCCGTGGTGCCGCCGCAGCGCGGCGCGGCCCCGGAGTCGCAGGCGGCGGCCGCGGGAGCGAACCGCAGGGCGTCCTAGCGGGCCCGGCGGGCGGCTCTGCCGGGCTCCGGCTCCGCCCGGCCGGGCTCGGGCGGAGGGCCGGCCCGGTGTCGGGCCGGCCGTCAGCCGTGCCGGTGGCCCTGCTGTCAGCCCACCGGCGGCTCTGCTGTCGGCCCTGCTGTCAGCTCTGCGCGAGCAGGCGCCGCTCCGCGGCCTCGACCACGTTGGCGAGCAGCAGGGCCCGGGTCATCGGGCCCACGCCACCGGGGTTGGGGGTGAGGAAGCCCGCGACCTCCTTGACGTCGGGGGCGACGTCACCGGCGATCTTCCCCTCGACCCGGGAGACGCCGACGTCGAGCACGGCGGCACCGGGCTTCACCATGTCGGCGGTGATCAGGTGGGGCACCCCCGCGGCGGCGACGACGACGTCGGCGCGCCGGGTGTGGGCCGCCAGGTCCTGGGTGCCGGTGTGGCAGAGGGTGACCGTGGCGTTCTCCGAGCGGCGGGTCAGCAGCAGGCCGAGCGAGCGGCCCACGGTGATGCCGCGGCCCACCACGACGACCTCGGCCCCCTTGAGCGGCACACCGTAGGCCTGCAGCAGCTTGACGATGCCGTGCGGGGTGCAGGGCAGCGGCGCGTCGACCATGTGGACCAGACGGCCCAGGTTGACCGGGTGGAGGCCGTCGGCGTCCTTCTCCGGGTCCATCCGTTCGATCAGCGCGAGCGTGTCGAGGTGACGGGGCAGCGGCAACTGGACGATGTATCCGGTGCACCCGGCGTCGGCGTTGAGCTCGTCGACGACCGCCTCCACCTCTGCCTGGGTGGCCGTGGCCGGCAGATCCCTGCGGATGGACGCGATGCCGACCTCGGCGCAGTCGCGGTGCTTGCCGGCGACGTAGATCTGGCTGCCCGGGTCGTCGCCCACCAGGACGGTGCCGAGCCCCGGCACGACACCCCGCTCACGCAGCGCGGCCACCCGTGTCGCGAGGTCTGCCTTGATCTTCGCCGCCGTGGCCTTGCCGTCGAGAATCTGCGCACTCATACGGTCAACCCTCTCATGAGATCACCCGCGCTCCTCCGCCTCCCGCCGCTCGATGATGCGGCGGGTGAAGGGGATCCACTCCACGGCCCGTCCTCCCAGATAGGCCGCACCGAGCGCGATGATGATCAGCATCCAGGGGCCGGCCCAGAAACCATGCATGATCACGAGGGCGTACAGGGCGTGGTCGAGCAGGGGCATGAGGAATCTCCACGGCGCGGAAGGGAAGGAATGCTTCAGGCTAACCGCAGGTCAAACCTTTTTCGCCCAGTTAGTCCTGTCTGTTTCGCCACTTTCCTGTCTCCCGTGTGCGGCTGCCCCATCCGTATCCGGCAGCCGCACGAGGGGAGGGACCGGCGGCGGATCAGTGGAAGAAGTGACGGGTCCCGGTGAAGTAGAGGGTGATCCCGGCGGCCTCCGCGGCGGCGACGACCTCCTCGTCCCGGATGGAGCCGCCCGGCTCCACGATCGCCTTCACCCCGGCGTCGATGAGGATCTTCGGGCCGTCGGCGAAGGGGAAGAACGCGTCGGAGGCCGCCACCGACCCCCGGGCGCGGTCGCCCGCGCGGGAGACCGCCAGCCGCGCCGAGTCGACCCGGTTGACCTGGCCCATGCCGACGCCCACGCTCGCGCCGTCCGCGGCGAGCAGGATCGCGTTGGACTTCACCGAGCGGCACGCCTTCCAGGCGAAGGCCAGGTCGGCGAGGACCTCCGCCGAGGCCGCGGGACCGGCCTTCAGCTCCCAGGTGGACGGGTCGTCGCCGGGGGCGTCCACCCGGTCGGCGGTCTGCACCAGCAGGCCGCCGTCGATCCGGCGGAACTCGGCCGGGTTCGCCGGGCCCTGCGGGCAGGCGAGCAGCCGGATGTTCTTCTTCGCGGTGAGCACCGCCAGCGCCTCCTCGGTGAAGGAGGGGGCCACCACGACCTCGGTGAACACCTCGGCGATCTGCCGGGCCAGCTCCCCGGTCACCGCGCCGTTGACCGCGATCACACCGCCGTACGCGGAGACCGGGTCGCAGGCGTGGGCCTTGCGGTGCGCCTCGGCGACGTCGGCGCCGACCGCGACGCCGCACGGGTTCTGGTGCTTGATGATCGCCACGGCGGGCTCGGCGAAGTCCCACGCGGCCCGCCAGGCGGCGTCGGCGTCCAGGTAGTTGTTGTAGGACATCTCCTTGCCGTGCAGCTGCTCGGCATTGGCCAGGCCGTCCTTCTGCCCGGAGTACAGGGCCGCACGCTGGTGCGGGTTCTCGCCGTAGCGCAGCGGCGAGCGGAGCTCCCAGGCGGCGCCCATGTAGCGCGGCCAGGAGCCCTCCTCCGCGGCGTAGACCTCCGCGAACCAGGAGGCCACCGCGGTGTCGTAGGCGGCGGTGTGGGCGTACGCGGCGGCGGCCAGCCGGCGGCGCTCGGTGAGGGTGAAGCCCCCCTCGGCCACCGCGGCGAGCACGTCGCCGTAGGAGGCCGGGTCGACCACGATCGCGGCGGTGCCGTGGTTCTTGGCCGCGGCGCGGATCATCGCCGGCCCGCCGATGTCGATCTGCTCCACGCACTCGGCGTCGGACGCGCCGGAGGCGACGGTCTCCTGGAACGGGTAGAGGTTGACCACCACCAGCTCGAACGGCTCGATCTCCAGCTCTTCGAGCTGCTTGACGTGACCCGGGTTGCCGGTGTCGGCGAGCAGCCCCGCGTGCACGCGCGGGTGCAGGGTCTTGACCCGGCCGTCGAGGCACTCGGGGAAGCCGGTCAGCGACTCGACGGGAGTGACGGGAACACCGAAGGAGGCGATCCTCGTGGCGGTGCCCCCGGTGGAGACGATCTCCACGCCCGCGGCGTCGAGCCCACGGGCCAGCTCCTCCAGCCCGCTCTTGTCGTACACCGCGATCAAAGCGCGCCGGATGGCGATGCGGGTCACTTCGTGCTCCTCCTGGGTGGTTCCGGTTTTCTCCGGGGCGCCCGGCTCATCCACCGGGTCGTCCGAAACGAACAATCCTGCCGGTGACGGTCCAGCCCTCGCGGGCCATCCGGCCGACGGTGTCGACGAGCAGGGTGCGCTCGACGGTCTTGATGCGCTCGTGCAGGCTCTCCTCGTCATCGCCGTCCAGCACGGGCACGCTCTCCTGGGCGATGATCGGCCCGGTGTCGACCCCGGCGTCGGCGAGCATCACGGTGCAGCCGGTGACGCGCACCCCGTACGCGAGGGCGTCGCGGACGCCGTGCGCGCCGGGGAAGGAGGGCAGCAGCGCGGGGTGGGTGTTGACCACCGGGAACGCCCCCAGCGTCGGAGCGCCGAGGATCTTCATGAAGCCCGCGCAGACCACCAGGTCCGGCCGGTGCCCGGCGATGCGGGCGGCCAGCGCCCGGTCCCACGCCTCGCGGGTGGGATGGTCGGCGAGCCTTTCCACGAAGGTCGGCACACCGGCCCGCTCCGCCCGCGCCAGCCCTTCGATCCCCTCGCGGTCGGCGCCCACGGCGACGACCCGGGCACCGTAGGTTTCGTCGGCCACGGCGTCCAACAGGGCCTGTAGGTTGGTTCCAGAACCGGACACGAGGACCACAAGCCGAACGGCCTGGGATGACACCGACGCACTCCATTCGGAAGGGGACTCACGCCGCTGCAAGGGTATCGGCCTGTCCGTACGAACGATGCAAGGAGGTCAGGTGACACTACCCGTCCAGGTGCGGCCGGCGGACGGTGCGGGCCGGAGGGCGCTCTGGCTCGCGTTCGCGGCGGCGGTGATGACACTCATGTTCCCGCTCGCCGGACTCGTGCTGTCGGTTTTCGCCCTCGTCTCGTCGATCCGCGCGATCCCGGCGCTGCGTTCCGTCCCCAAGCCCATCGGCACCGCCGTGGCGGGCGTCGTGCTGTCGGCGGCGGCGCTGCTGGTGTCGGCGGGGGTGACGGCCATGCAGTTCTACTTCGGTGAGGAGCTGACGGCCTACACCGAGTGCAGCAGGGGTGCGGGCACGGTCGCCTCGCAGAACGACTGCGTGGAGCAGCTCGAACGGGCGATGGAGAAGAAGATGCCCTTCGTCCAGCCGGGCCAGTTGCAGTTCCCCTTCCCCCCGTAATCCCCCGTACCCCCGTCTCCCCCGTAACCGGCGCGGCTCCCCGCCGGCCCGGCCGGTCCCGTCGTCTCGCCGCGGGCGGCCGGAGCCGCACCCGTCAGTCGCGGTCCTCAGGCGTGCACCCGTCAGTCGCGGTCCCAGGCGTAGGGGTCGAGGTAGATGACGTGACCGCCCTTGTCGTCGGTCTCGTCGACGATGTCGCGGCGGGGCGGGCGGGGCGGCTCGGGGCGGGGCTTCGGCGGGTTCTCCGCGACCGCCGAGGCGTGCTCGTCCTCCCAGTCGTCCCGGATCACCGGGATCGGCTGGGTCTCGCACTCGGTGGCGTCCAGCCAGTGGCCGGGCAGCTTGCTCAGCTCCTCCGGCTCGGCGAACCCGACCCGGCTGGCCATCGACCCGGCGGCCCTGGCGAGCTTGACGCCCGCCTTGCGGACCGGGGCGGTGGCCGTGCCGACCTTGGCCGCCGCCTTGGTGACGGCCGTGTTCTGCCCCCGGAAGATCAGCCACCAGTTGGCCAGCCCCGCGGAGATACCCGCGGCCACCCCCACCTCCAGCGTCACCGAGAGCATCACCTCCCAGCCCGAGGGGCCCACCGCGGTCAGCCGGGCACCGCCGAGCGAGCCACCGGACAGCGCCGCCAGCAGGCCGGCGGTCACCCCGGTCATCGCACCGCAGACGAACCCCCACAGCGGGGCACCCTCGTACGAGGGCGACGGCGCGACCCGGACGACCAGCACTCCCGCCACCGCCCCGGCCACGAACGGCACCGCGATCACCGCCATCACCCAGACCGGGGTGGGGCCCGCCTCCGGGAGCGCACCCAGGATCGGCAGGCTCGGCACGGTGCTCAGCTGGACCCCCGTCGGCGCGACCAGAGTCCCGGTGCCGACGGCGAAGCCGGGGCCCGCGATGAAGGCCACCCCCCAGATCACCGCGTTCAGCAGGTAGAGGCCCTGGACGAGCAGCAGGAGCAGGCCACCGACGAACCCGGGCGACAGAACCCCGGACAGCTCCCTGACCTGGCCGAAGTTGACCGCGATCGCCCCGAGCACGATCAGCGCACCCGCCACCAGCATGATCGCCAGCGCCGCCGACGTGCCCACCACGACCGAGCGGAACCGTTCGGGCAGCAGGCGCATCATCGACCGCCACGGCCCGATCGTCCTGGCGACGGCCAGGGAGCCCGCGATGAAGGCCAACACCAGGTGGCTGACCAGCACGTCGCCGAGGAAGGGCTGGGTGATCTCGTTCTGGGCGACCAGCGCGATCCCGCCGGCCAGCAGCGCGTACGGTGCCGCCAGCGAGATGCCCGCCTGCGCGATCAGCACCAGCTGTGCCCGGCGCCGGGCGTTGGCCACCTCTTTCGGGGTGTTCTTGGGCAGCCGGGCGGGGAGCCGGAGCCGCAGGTCGGCGTCGCGGGCCATCCAGATCGCGGCGCGGTACAGCAGGAAGGCGGGCAGAACCGTCAGGCCGAGCGGGAGCAGCCCCACCGAACCGCCCGGGATCGCGAACCCCGCGTGGTGGGCGGCCAGCCAGAGCTGCGCCGCGGTGCGGAAGACCGCCGGCGGCCCGGCGCCGAGCGCGCCGCGGGGAGCGGCCATCCAGCCGACCAGCGTGAGCGTGGTGAGCACCGCGAGCCCCACGCCGAGCGTCCAGGCGGCGGCGAGCATCCCGGAGACGGGAAGCGGCCGGCGGACGTCGTCGTCGTCACCCGTGAGGCCGGGCAGGGGGATGCGGCTGAGGACGTTGCGGGGGGCCGTCCGGAGCTGATCGAAAAGGGCCGTCACAACAGTCGATGGTCTCAGGATCTTCGGTGCGGAAGGGACTCCTTCGCCCCGCGTGTCGCGGACCGCACCCCGGGCGCCACATGTGCTAGTGCGAGCGCCGTACGCGGAGATGCGCCGTTACGGGCACCGGGCGACCGGCGAGGACGGCGAGGCACGGGACGGCCAGCGAGGACGGCGAGCTGCGGGACGACCGGCGGGTGCGGCGAGCTGCGGGACGACCGGCGGGTGCGTGGGAGGGGGCCGGCGAGAGGGCGGGTCCGCGAGGCGGTCCGCGAGGCGGGAGGGATGCTCGGTGATGGAGGGCGGAGACGCGCGAGGGGCGCCCGGCGGGTGCCGGACGCCCCTCGCGTCGCGGATGCGTCGTGAACGCGTCGCCGGCCCCGGCTCACGCCGGGACCGCGGTCGCGGGTCAGCGGGCCTGCATGATCTCGCGCATCAGGCGGGCGGTCTCGCTGGGGGTCTTGCCGACGCGGACGCCGACCTTCTCCAGGGCTTCCTTCTTGGCCTGGGCGGTGCCCGCCGAGCCGGACACGATGGCGCCCGCGTGGCCCATGGTCTTGCCCTCGGGGGCGGTGAAGCCCGCCACGTAGGCCACGACCGGCTTGGTCACGTGCTGCTCGATGTAGGCCGCGGCGCGCTCCTCGGCGTCGCCGCCGATCTCACCGATCATCACGATCGCGTCCGTACCGGGGTCGTCCTGGAACGCCTGGAGCGCATCGATGTGGGTGGTGCCGATGACCGGGTCGCCGCCGATGCCGACCGCGGTGGAGAAACCGAAGTCACGCAGCTCGTACATGAGCTGGTAGGTCAGCGTGCCGGACTTGGAGACCAGGCCGATGCGGCCGGCGGTGGTGATGTCGGCCGGGATGATGCCCGCGTTGGACGCGCCGGGCGAGGCGATGCCGGGGCAGTTCGGGCCGATGATGCGGGTCTTGTTGCCCTTGGCCACCGCGTAGGCCCAGAACTCGGTGGTGTCGTGGATCGGCACACCCTCGGTGATGACCACGCAGAGCGGGATCTCGGCGTCGATGGCCTCCTTGACGGCGTCCTTGGTGAACGCCGGGGGCACGAAGACGACCGAGACGTCGGCGCCGGTCTTCTCGATGGCCTCGGCGACGGTGCCGAAGACGGGCAGGCCCTCGTGGACCGTACCGGCCTTGCGGGCGTTGACGCCGCCGACGACCTTGGCGCCGGAGGCGAGCATGCGGCGGGTGTGCTTGGTGCCCTCACCGCCGGTCATGCCCTGAACGATGATCTTGCTGTTCTCGGTCAGCCAGATAGCCATTACGCACCTACCGCGGCGAGTTCGGCGGCGCGCTTGGCCGCATCGTCCATCGTGTCCACCAGTTCGACGCCGGAAAGCTTGGCGTCGGCGAGAATCTGCCGCCCGAGTTCGGCGTTGTTGCCGTCCAGCCGGACGACGAGCGGGCGGGTCACGGCCTCACCGCGCGCCTCCAACAGCTGGAAGGCGGAGACGATGCCGTTGGCGACCGCGTCACAGGCGGTGATGCCGCCGAAGACGTTCACGAAGATCGACCTCACCGACGGGTCGGAGATGATGATCTCCAGACCGGCCGCCATGACCTCGGCCGAGGCGCCGCCGCCGATGTCGAGGAAGTTGGCGGGCTTGGGCCGGCCGGGGAACGCCTCACCGGCGTAGGCGACGACGTCGAGGGTCGACATGACCAGGCCCGCGCCGTTGCCGATGATGCCCACGGAACCGTCGAGCTTGACGTAGTTGAGGTCCTTGGCCTTGGCCGCGGCCTCCAGGGGGTCCTCGCTGGCCTTGTCCGCGTAGGTCTCGTGCTCGGTCTGGCGGAAGGAGGCGTTGTCGTCGAGGGTGACCTTGCCGTCGAGGGCCTTCACCTGGCCGTCGGCGGACAGGATCATCGGGTTGACCTCGACCAGGGAGGCGTCCTCGTCGACGAAGACGGCCCAGAGCTTCTCGATGAGCTCCGCGGCACCCTCGAGCGCGGTCTCCGGCAGGCCGCCGGCCTTGGCGATCTCGTAGGCCCGGGCACGGTCGACGCCGTCCAGCGGGGAGACCGGGATCTTCGCGACCTTCTCCGGGGCGCTGTGCGCGACCTCTTCGATGTCCATGCCGCCCGCGGCGGAGCAGATGGCGAGGAACGTACGGTTGGCGCGGTCGAGCAGGAAGGAGAAGTAGTACTCCTCCGCGATCGCGCTGGCCTCCTCGATCAGAACCTTGTGGACCGTGTGGCCCTTGATGTCCATACCGAGGATCTGGGTGGCCTTCTGCTCGGCGTCGGCCGCGTCGTCGGCGACCTTCACGCCGCCGGCCTTGCCGCGACCACCGGTCTTGACCTGGGCCTTGACGACGACGCGGCCGGTCAGCTGCTCGGCTGCCGCCCGCGCCTCCTCCACGGTGTGCGCGACGATTCCGCGCGGCACCGGGATGCCGTACTCCGCGAAGAGCTCCTTCGCCTGATGTTCGAACAGGTCCACGAGGGTCCGTCCTTGCTTGTCCGGCTGGTGGATAGATGTCAGCGAGCCGGCTCCACGATCCAAGGGGGAGCCCGGCGGTTTTCGCGCCAATGAAGCCTAGCCCGCCTGGCGGCATGACCAGGTAACCGGGTCCCGGATCGCCTCCCCGAATGTTGTTCGCGGCCGATGGGAACCCGTCGGGGAGGCGACACTCCCTTTCACTGACATCACCTCCCTCACATGGACATCAAGGACAAGAGAGACAAGATAGACATCAAGGTATTTTCTTCCACCTCGTTCACATGTGACGTTTCCGTCATTTCTCCCCCACAAACAACGGATCAGCTCCTTTCCCGCCCCCATCCCCGAGATATGACAATCCGTGATGGCACGGGAACACTGTCGGCTCGTTCATGCCGGACGAACGTCCTGATCCGGACATGGAAGACGTCTGCACGGATTATGCACAACTAATTCACCACAAAAAATGAAATATCGGATTCCGATCGGATCTTGATCCGCAATAATGCGACGGTCCCTCCCATACAGCGCGGAGGGAACCGTCAGGAGGATTTTCCTTTGAAGCGACACATCGCCGGTCTGGCATGCGCCGCGACGGCCGTGCTGAGCGCCACGGCATTCGCACCGGCCGCGCACGCCTCCGCACAGGCCGCCGATCCGATCACGGCGCTGAACAAGCAGCTCACCGCCGGCCACGGCGTGCGGTTCGTCGACACCACGAAAATGCAGGGCACCCAGGGCGGCATGGTCCTCGCCAAGCGCACCGGCACCTTCCAGTTCGGCGCCTCCGGAATCAGCGCGTCCGACCAGACCACCAAACTGCGCATCAAGGCGAGCGACCTCGCGCCTCTCGGGACGGGGGACGAGGAGGCCGACAAAATGATCGCCGGGCTGGCCAAGCCGGAACGGGTCATCCGCGTCCGGAACACGTCCTACATCTCCGGGGGCCTGTTCGGCGAGTTCATGCCGGAGGGCAAGACCTGGTTGCAGTACCCCGGCGTGACGCTCGGCGTCAACGGCCAGGTAGGCCAGCTGGTCAACGTCGCCGAGCCGGCGACGCTCAGGGCACTGCTGGCGCGCGCGACGGTCAAGCGTCCCACCTCCTATGCCGGGAAGATCACCTTCGGTGAGCTGTACAGGGTCTCGCCGTGGTTCCGGGCCTCGCTCATGCAGAAGCCGTCCGGCAAGGCCGCCAAGACCTCGGTGAACTGGAAGCTGTCCGTCGGCGCGGACCAGCTCTCCACGCGGCTGGTGACCAGCTACCCGGCGGCCGGCCTCGGCATGCCGGGCAGTGAGACCCTGACCGTCGACACCCGCTACAGCGGCTGGGGCTCCAAGGTCACGATCACGGCTCCCCCGGCCGACCAGATCGCCAAGCCGGGCGAACTGGGTGACGGCGTCGACACCGAGAACCCCATCCCGCTCCTCGGCGCCAAGTGACCGCCTGATATAGATCATCCAGGTGATCTTCACGCCCGGTCCCCGGGAGCGGTCCATGGGCAACGAGACCGCCTGACCCACACCGCCCGCGGGTGCCGGAGAGCGTCCGACGCACCCCTCCGCGGGCACCGCGGACCGCAGCACCCGTACCACCCGTACCACCCGTGCCATCCGTACCACCCCGTGCCCGGCGAGTCCGCCCGCCGGGCACGGTCCGTCACGACGCTTCCCCCGACACGTCGCCGTACGGGCGGCAGACCTCCGCCGTGCACCGCGACATGCACATATGACGACAGGCAAGGAACCCCGATGAAGCGAATGATCGCCGTTCTGACCAGCGCCACCGCGGTGGCGCTGACGGCCTCCCTCCCGGTCGCCGCGCACGCCTCCGCGCAGGCGCCCGACCCGCTCACCGCACTGAAGAAGCAGCTCACCGCCGGCCACGGCGTGCAGTTCGTCGACACCGTCAAGACGCGCAAGGCCGGTAGGACCGAGGTCATCAGCAAGCGTGAGGGAGAGTTGCAGTTCGACGCGGCCGGGATCAGCGCGTCGGACCACACCTCCCGGCCGCGCGTCAAGGAGAGCGACCTGGAGTTCGACCTGAGCAGCCCCGAGAGCGGTTTCGGCGACGCCGAGGACGACAGGAGCCCGGAGGCCGTACAGGCCGAGGAGCAGCTCGACAAGCTCCTCAAGGGCCTGGCCGACCCCGAGCGGGTCGTCCGCGTCAAGAAGGCGGCCTACCTCTCCGGCGGCGTCTTCGGCCCGTTCCTGCCGGTCGGCAAGCCCTGGCTCCACATCCCCGAGGACACGCTCGGCGTGACCGGGTCGATCGGCCAGCACATCAACCCCGCCGAGCCCGCGACCCTCAAGGCCCTCCTCGCGAACGCCACGGTCAAGCGTCCCACCTCCTACGCCGGAAAGATCACCTTCGGCGAGCTCCACAAGGTCTCGCCGTGGTTCCGGGCCGCCATGGGCAGGAAGCTCTACGGCGACATGGCCAAGGACACGCTGAACTGGAAGCTGTTCCTGGGCACCGACCGGCTCCCCGCGAGGCTGACGACCACGGAGACCGACTCCTCGGGCAAGACGGTGGGCTTGACCGTCGACACCCGCTACACCGGCTGGGGTTCCGAGGTCTCCATCACCGCCCCGGCCGACGACCAGATCGCCACGATGAAGGAGCTGGAGGACCGCTTCCTCTCCGACAACCCCATCCCCCTGGTCACCGTGAAATGACCCTCCCGCGGGGGTTTCGCCCCGCGGTCTCCCGGGGGGCGGCCCTCCGCGCCGCCCCCTTCACGGTGAGCCGTCGCTTTCACGGCGGTCCGTCCCCCTCTAACGGGTACCGCCCTCCCCTTCAACGGGTACCGCCCTCTTCGCGGAGGCCACCCCTTCACGGAGATCTGTCCCTTTGATGGAGGTCTGCGCCTTTCACGGGGAACCAGCCTCTTCGCGGAGGGCCTCCCGGGGCGGCCCTCCGCGCCGGCGACCGCCCCGGGCGGCGTCGCTCCCGGTTTCGGGGGATTCTTGATCCGGTGTGCCGGGATGTAGGCAAGAATCTTCTTCCCTCCTCCAGACGACGCGAGGACACCTACGGGAGGACCCCTCGATGAGGCGAACGATCGCCATCCTGACCGGCGCCACCGCGGCGGCCCTGGTCGTTCCCGTGCTGGTGGCCGCGGGCCCGGCGAGCGCGCGGAGCGCCGGGAACGCCCGGGGCACGCAGAACACTCAGAACACTCAGGACGCCCGGGGCACCGCCGGAGCGGCGACCGACCCGGTGTCGGCGCTGAAGCGCCACTTCAGGCCCCACCGCGGCGTGCGGATCTCCGAGAACACGAAGATCATCGGCCGGGGCGGCAAGCAGCGGACGATCCTGACCCGACGCGACGGCGTGCTGGAGTTCGGCACCTTTGGCCCGGTGGCATCGGACCTGACCACCAAGTTCACCATGCCCACGGAGAACGGTGAGCTCAAGGGCCTGTTCGCCCCCTCCAGGACGATCTCGCTCAAGGGCGTCACCTACACCTCGGGCGGCGCCTACGCCGACGCCATGCCCGAGGGCAAGAAGTGGCTGCGCACCCGGGGTGAGTCCGTCACCCTGGTCGGCCCCGTCCAGCAGATCATCAGCATCGTCGAGCCCGCGACGCTGAAGGCGACGCTGGCGCGCACCGCCGCCAAACGCCCCGGCGGAACCTGGGACGACACCCGGACCACGGTCCACTCGGGCACGATCACGCTGGCCGAGCTCTACCGGGCCTCCCCCGCGATCCGCACGATGCTGGGCCGCAAGCCCACCGGCCCCTCCGCGACGCTCCCGGTCACCTGGAAGATCTACCTCGGCTCCGACCGGCTGGTCCGCCGGGTCGTGTCGTCGTACACCGAGTCGACCCGGGGCCTGAACAGCACCGAGCTGACCTACGTCAACGACACCCGCTACACCGGCTGGGGCATGCGATCGGCCCTCACGGCACCGCCGGCCGACCAGGTGGCCGACTTCGACGAGCTGAACATCGGCGCCGACCAGGCGGCGCAGGCGCAGAACCCGGTCAGGGAGCTCTTCGAGAACTGACCATCCGGCTGGGGCGATGCCCGGGAACCGGCCGGTTCCCGGGCATCGCCCCAGCCGCCGCGACCGTCGCACCCCCCGTCGCCCCGGCCCTCGCCGTCACAGCCCCAGCCGCCCCGGCCGTCGCAGCCCCCCAGTCGCCCCGATCGCCCCAGCCGCCGCCGGCCCCGCGCCACGCCCGCCGCGACCGCCGTGCTCCGTCGACGGCCCCGCGGGCCTTCGGACCGTCAGAGCTTCTCCACCGGCGCGTAGGCCAGCAGCAGGGTCTTCTCCCCCCCACTGCCGAAATCGATCTTGACCTTGGTCTTCTCCGCGACGCCGTCGACGGAGACGACCGTGCCGAGGCCGAAGGAGTCGTGGGTGACGCGGTCGCCCGGGGCGAGGTTGGGGACCTTCCGGCCGCCGGCCCCGCCGGGCTTCCTGGCCGGCGCGGCAGCGGAGTCACGCCGGGTGGCGGCGCCCCACGCGGTCTTCCGCGGGTCGCTGCGCCAGTCGACCAGGTCACCTGGGATCTCGGCGACGAACCGGGAGGCCGGGTTGAACGCGGGCGAGCCCCACGAGCTGCGGACGGCCGCCCGCGAGAGGTACAGCCGCTTCTCGGCCCGGGTGATGCCCACGTAGGCCAGGCGGCGCTCTTCCTCCAGTTCCTTGGGCTCGCCGAGCGAACGCGTGTGCGGGAAGACGCCGTCTTCCATCCCGGTGAGGAACACCACCGGGAACTCCAGGCCCTTGGCCGTGTGCAGCGTCATCAGGGTGACCACGCCCTGCCCGCCGTCGGCCGCCGGGATCTGGTCGGCGTCGGCGACCAGCGACACCTGCTCCAGGAACTCCACCAGCGTGCCCTCGGGGTTGGCCTCCTCGAACTCGGAGGCGACCGAGATCAGCTCGTCCAGGTTCTCCAGGCGGCTTTCGTCCTGCGGGTCGTCGGAGGCCGACAGCTCGGCGCGGTAACCGGTGACGGCCAGCACCTCCTGGGCCAGCTCGGAGGGCGACAGGTCGTCGGCCCGCACCATCAGCTCGTCCATCAGCGTGACGAACTCCCTGATGGCGTTGATCGACCGGCTGGCCATGCCCGGTGCCTCGTCGGCCCGGCGCAGCCCCTCCCAGTACGGGATCCGTTCCCGGGAGGCGAACGCCTCCACCATCGCCTCGGCGCGCTCGCCGATGCCGCGCTTGGGCACGTTGAGGATGCGGCGCAGCGACACCACGTCGTTGGGATTGGACAGGAAGCGCAGGTAGGCCAGCAGGTCGCGGACCTCCTTGCGCTCGTAGAAGCGCACCCCGCCCACGACCTTGTACGGCAGGCCGGTGCGGATGAAGATCTCCTCGAAGACGCGGGAGGCGGCGTTCGTCCGGTAGAACACGGCCACCTGGCCGGGCTGGACGCCCTCGTCGTCGGCGAGCCGGTCGACCTCCTGGGCGACGAACATGGCCTCGTCGTGCTCGTTGTCGGCGACATAGCCGATGATCTTCGGCCCGGCACCCTGGTCGGACCAGAGGTTCTTCGGCTTGCGGCTCTCGTTGCGGGAGATGACCGCGTTGGCGGCGGACAGGATCGTCTGGGTGGAGCGGTAGTTCTGCTCCAGCAGGATCGTCCTGGCGTCCGGGTAGTCGCGTTCGAACTCCAGGATGTTGCGGATCGTCGCACCCCGGAACGCGTAGATCGACTGGTCGGCGTCGCCCACCACGCACAGCTCGGCCGGGGCGACACCGCCGCCCCGGACCAGGTCGCCGTCGGCGGTGCGGAGCTCGGGACGGCCGACGATCTCCCGGATCAGGATGTACTGCGCGTGGTTGGTGTCCTGGTACTCGTCGACCATGACGTGCCGCCACCGGCGCCGGTAGTGCTCGGCCACCTCGGGGAAGAGCTGGAACAACGTCACCGTGAGCATGATGAGGTCATCGAAGTCCATCGCGCCGGCCTCGGTGAGCCGCTGCTGGTACGCGCGGTAGGCCTCGGCGAGCTTGCGCTCCAGGTGGGTGGACGCCTGCGCCGCCGCCGTCTCGTAGTCGATCAGCTCGTTCTTGAAGTTGCTGACCTGGGCGGAGAACGACCGCGGCGGGTAGCGCTTGGGGTCGAGGTTCATCTCGCGGCAGACCATCGCCATCAGCCGCTGCGAGTCGGCCTGGTCGTAGATGGAGAAGCTCGTGGGGAAGCCCAGGCGCCTGGCCTCGCGGCGCAGGATCCGCACGCACGCGCTGTGGAAGGTCATCACCCACATCGCCGCCGAGCGCGGGCCGACGAGCCGGTCGACCCGGTCCTTCATCTCCCGGGCGGCCTTGTTGGTGAAGGTGATCGCCAGGATCTCCTGCGGCTGCACGCCTCGCTCACCCAGCAGGTAGGCGATGCGGTGGGTCAGCACCCGGGTCTTGCCGGAACCGGCGCCCGCGACGATGAGCAGCGGGCTGCCGTGGTGCACGACGGCCTCGCGCTGCTGGGGGTTGAGCCCGTCGAGCAACGGGTGGGTCACGGAAGAGGCTGGGATCGACACGTCCCCTAGGTTAGAGCGGCCCGCCGACAACCGGGTCCAGCACCGTCAAGGAATGCGGACAGAGTTGGCGACGGTTGTGGTGATCGAGCGGAACCGACGATTATCCGATGATACGGAAAGGGTGCCCCATGCTCTCCGATAACGACATCCATCGTGTGCTCGTGGTGACCGCCCATCCCGACGACGTCGACTTCGGCGCGGCGGGCTCGGTCGCGCGGTTCACCGACCGCGGCGCCGAGGTGACGTACTGCGTCGTCACCGACGGCGACGCGGGCGGCTTCGACCGCGAGCTGGACAACGGCGGCATGGCCGGGCTCCGCCGCGCCGAGCAGACCGCCGCCGCCAAGATCGTCGGCGTGACCGACGTCCGCTTCCTGGGATACGGCGACGGCACCATGGTGCCCGGCCTCGACCTGCGGCGTGACATCACCCGGGTCATCCGCCAGGTCAGGCCCGACCTGGTGATCACCCACAGCCCTGAGCGCAACTACCGGTTCATCTCGCCCAGTCACCCCGACCACCGCGCGGTCGGCGCCTCGGCGCTGGACGCCGTCTACCCCGACGCGCGCAACCCGTACGCCTTCCCGCCCTTGCTCCTCGACGAGGGGCTGGAGGCGTGGACGGTCCGCGAGGTCTGGCTGTTCGGCGGCCCCACCCCCGACCACCACGTCGACGTCACCGACACCTTCGACCGCAAGCTCGCCGCGCTGCGTGCCCATGTGAGCCAGACCGGCCACCAGGACGGCTTCGAGGACTTCCTCCGGATCCGTTTCTCCGCCTTCGCCGTCGAGGCGGGCCTCGGAGAGGGCCGCTACGCCGAGGCGTTCCAGCGGGTTCCGACCGCCTGACCCCGTGGGAGCAGTCGGAGCGCCGGCCGGGGAGGCGCCGTCCCGTTGAGCGACATCGACCTGTCACCCGCCACCGCCGTCGTCGTCGTGTTGCTGGCCCTCGGGGCCGCCGCCGTCGCCCGGTCCGGCCGGCTCGGGCACGCGCCCGCCGTGCTCACCGCCTCCCTGCGCGCCGCCGTCCAGCTCGGGGTGGTGTCACTGATCATCGTGTGGGCGGTCGACCGGCCGTTCGCGGTCGCGCTGTTCATACTGGTCATGTACGGGGTGGCGAGCGTGACGGCGGGCCGCAGGATCACCCCGGGCCCGGCCGGCCGGTGGGCCGCGGTGCCCGTCGCCGCGGGGGCCGTGCCGGTGCTGGCGCTGCTGTTCGGCACCGGGACCGTCCCGCTGCGGGGCATCACGCTGATCCCGGTCACGGGCATCCTGCTCGGCGGGTGCCTGACGGCCACCGCGCTCGCGGGACGGCGGGCGCTGGACGAGCTCGCCCAGCGGCGCGGCGAGGTCGAGGCGGCGCTCGCGCTCGGCTTCTCCGACCGGGACGCGGCGCTGGAGGTCTGCCGTCCGCCGGCCTCCCAGGCGCTGGTGCCCGCGCTGGACCAGACGGGGACCGTGGGCCTGGTCACGCTCCCGGGGGCGTTCGTGGGGATGCTCCTGGGCGGGGCCGGCCCGCTCCACGCCGGGGTGGTGCAACTGGTGGTGCTGATCGCGCTGCTGGCCGCGGAGGCGGTGGCCGTGGTCGTCACGATCGAACTGGCCGCCCGGGGCCGTTTCGGCACCCGTCCCGGTGCCCGCTGACCCGTCACGGACCGCCGGTCCCAGACGGACCGCCGGTCTCGGACGGGGCGGACGGATCGGACGGGTCGGGCGGGGCGAGCCGGGCGAACAGGTAGCCCAGGGAGTTGGTCGCGAGATGGAACATCGACGGCGCGGCCAGGCCGCCCCTCCTGCGCAGCTCGGTGAAGACCACCCCGGCCAGCCCGGTGGAGACCACCGCGCCGGTCACGGCTCGCGTCACCCCCCACCCGGGCCTCCCCGGGGCGGGGTCTCCGGAGGCGAGACGGCTCAGCGCGGGGTTGGCGGTCATCATGTCGATCGCCGGGAGCACGTGCCAGAGGCCGAACAGGACCGAACCGGCGGCGGTGGCCGGGCCGGTCCCGTACGAGCGGGCGACGAGGGCGTGGAACACCCCGCGGAACCCGACCTCCTCCAGCAGGACCGTACCGAGCGGCACCTGGAGCAGCGCCTCCTCAAGGACGCGGGCCCGCGACAGGGACAGCGCCCGTTCGTCGCGGAAGAACCGGCGGGTGGCCGGAACCGAGATGCCGGCCGCGTAGACCCCGGCGACGGCGGCGGCGAGCGCGCCGCCGATCCGCACACCGCGCGAACAGCGGTGGAAGCCCAGCTCGGACCAGGAGAGCCCGGAACGGCGGGCCAGGGCGAGCAACACGCCGGTGGCCGCGGCCGAGGTCAGCGGGGCCAGGCGGGGAGCCAGGCGGTTGTTGAGCACGTTGGCCGCCACCAGCACGGCCACCGCCCCGGCCAGCGCACCGTGCTCCCCTGCGCCGGAACCCGTCGCCGAACCCGTCGTCGACCCCGCCGCCGACCTTATCGCCGACCTTGTCGCCGAGCCTGCCGTCGAACCCACGAGTGTCCTCCTCACCGCCCGCGACACCGCCACCCGCAGGTTCGAGGCTATGTGAAAAGAGATCAGCTCGCGGCGGGCCGGCGCCAGCCGGCGGGGAAGCGCATGCCGCGGCGCTCCTCGACGGTGAGCCCGCCCCAGATGCCCTCGGGCTCACCGGCGCGCAGCGCGTACGCGCGGCACTCCTTGAGCACCGCGCACCCGGCGCAGACCGCCTTCGCCCGCGCCTCGTGCTCGACCGACGGCGTCAGCGGGAAGAACAGGTCAGGGTCGCTCGTCCGGCAGGCACCCCGTGTGGCCCAGCCGATCTCCCGGACCTTTTTCCGCATGACATCACCCCCCTTGGTGGATCACCGGCCCTCAGACTAGGCGGACGGCTACACCGGGGACATCAGCCTTCCGAGGGATTCGGGGCAGCCTTCCGAGGGATCCGGTACCGCTCACCGCGGTGTATACCGGAGGACGACGTCCCGTACGGGCACCACGAGGGCACCGCGGCCGGGTCAGGGGGCCGGCCAGGTGTGCACCGGCTGGTTGGCGTGCATGTGGTCGATGTAGCGCAGGGTCATCCGGCGCAGGGCCTCGTGCCGGTCGAGGTCGCCCATGGCCTCCACCGTGTCGATCTGCCAGCTCGCGCCGGTCGTGCCCGTCAGGCAGCGCTGCTCGACGATCCCCAGCAGCCGATCCCTGACCTGCGGCGCCACCCTCCACTCGTCGAGCCCCTGGTGGGCGAGCGGGAGCAGGCGGCGCAGGATCAGCTCCGCGGCGGCCACCTCGCCGATCCCTGGCCAGTAGAGCCGGGCCTCCAGGCCGTGCCGGGCGGCGGCGTGCAGGTTGTCCTCGGCCGCGGCGAACGACATGCGCGTCCACACCGGGCGTCCGGCGTGCGGGAGGACGCGCATGAGGCCGTAGTAGAACGCGGCGTTGGCGGCGACGTCCGCCACCGAGGGCCCGGCGGGCAGCACCCGGTTCTCCACCCGCAGGTGCGGGGTGCCGTCCACGACTGCGTAGACCGGCCGGTTCCACCGGTAGACGGTGCCGTTGTGCAGGGTCAGCTCGCTGAGTTCGGGGGTCACCCCGCGCTCCAGTTCCTCGCGCGGGTCGGTCTCCTCGCACAGGGGCAGCAGCGCGGGGAAGTAGCGGACGTTCTCCTCGAACAGGTCGAAGACCGAGGTGATCCACCGTTCACCGAACCAGACCCTCGGCCGGACGCCCTGGGTCTTCAGCTCCGCCGGGCGGGTGTCGGTGGCCTGCTCGAACAGCGGGATCCTGGTCTCCTGCCAGAGGCGGCGGCCGAACAGGAACGGCGAGTTGGCCGCCAGCGCCACCTGCGGGCCCGCGATGGCCTGGGCGGCGTTCCAATGGGCGGGGAACGCCGCCGGGCTGACCTGCAGGTGAAGCTGGAGGCTCGTGCAGGCGGCCTCGGGGGTGATGCTGTCGGCGTACGTGTCGAGGATCTCCTGTCCCCGGATCGACAGGTGCAGGTCCTCGCCCCTGGCGGCGAAGATCTGCTCGTTGAGGAGCTTGTAGCGGGGGTTGGCCGACAGCGTGCCCTCGTGCACGTCGCTCTCGCGCAGCGTCGGCAGGATGCCGACCATCACCATGTGCCCGCCGACCGTGCGGGCCCGCTCCTCGGCGTGGTTGAGCCGGTCGCGGATCACCTTCTCCAGCCGCGCCGCGCCGTCCTCCTCCAGGGCCTCCGGCAGGACGTTGATCTCCACGTTGAACTGGCCGAGCTCGGTGGCCCAGTCGGGCTGCGCGATCGCCGCCAGAACCTCGGTGTTCTTCATCGCGGGCTCGCCGCGCTCGTCCACGAGGTTGAGCTCGATCTCCAGTCCGGCCTTGGGCCGGTCGAACTCGAACCTCGACTCGCGCAGCATCATCGCGAAGACGTCGAGGCACCGGCGGACCTTCTCCCGGTATCTCCGCCGGTCGTCCCGGCTGAACACCATGGCGGGTACGTCACGTCCCATACTTCGCAGAGTCGCATATAAGCCTCTGCTCGTACAGGTGCTCGTACAGGGTCGGCGCAGGTCAGACCAGGCGCCGCGCCGTGGCCCACCGGGAGAGCTCGTGCCGGTTGGAGAGCTGGAGCTTGCGCAGCACCGACGAGACATGGGTCTCCACGGTCTTGACCGAGATGAACAGCTCCTTGGCGATCTCCTTGTAGGCGTAGCCGCGGGCGATCAGCCGCAGGACCTCGCGCTCGCGCTGGGTCAGCGAGTCGAGCTCGGGGTCGATCGGCGGGGCCTCGCTGGAGGCGAAGGCGTCCAGCACGAACCCGGCCAGCCTGGGCGAGAAGACCGCGTCGCCGTCGGCGACCCGGCGGACGGCGTCGGTGAGCTCACGGCCGCTGATGTTCTTGGTGACGTAGCCCCGGGCCCCGCCGCGGATCACGCCGATGACGTCCTCGGCCGCGTCGGAGACCGACAGGGCCAGGAAGCGGACCGGGATGCCCGCACCCAGGACGCGGCGCAGCACCTCCTGACCGCCGCCGCCGGGCATGTGCACGTCGAGCAGGACCACGTCGGGCCGGAGCTCGGTGATCGCCTTGACCGCCGAGTCCACGTCCTCGGCCTCACCGATCACCTCGATGGAGTCGCCGAGCTCCGCCCGGACCCCGGAGCGGAACAGGCGATGGTCGTCGACGATCAGGACCTTGACGGGGCTCATCGGACTCCTCCGGCTTCTGTGGCGCGCGGCTTCCACGGGGTTCCGTACCACTCGGCGCGCGACATCGCCGCGGGCCGAGCCGCACACGACACCACCGCGGGCCGCGCGGCATGCCGCACCGCCGCGGGCCGCCCCGGCGGCCGGTCCGCGGCCCGCCGCCGCCTGGTTCGTTCGCTCACGCCTTCTCCAGTTTCATGGTCAACATCACTTCCGTGCCCTCACCGGGCTCGGTCCGCACCCTGGCGCTGCCGCCGTGTCGTTCCATCCTGCCGATGATCGACTGACGGATGCCCATCCGGTCCTCGGGCACCTCGTCCATGTCGAACCCGACACCGCGGTCCCGGACGAAGACGGTCACCTCGTCCGGCTCCGCCTCGGCGTAGACCGAGACGACCGCGGAACCAGAGTATTTCGCGGCGTTCACCATGGCCTGCCGGGCGGCCTGCATCATCGCCGACAACTCCGGCGTCAGCGGGCAGTCGCCCACGCAGACGACCTCGATGGGAACCCCGTGGGCGTCCTCCTCCTCGGCGGCGACCCGGCGCACGGCGGCGGCCAGCGACGCGTCGGCGTCCTGCTTGGGCTGGTAGAGCCAGTTGCGCAGCTCACGCTCCTGGGAGCGGGCCAGCCGCATCACCTCGCGCGCGTCGTGGGCGTTGCGCTGGATGAGCGTCAAGGTGTGCAGCACCGAGTCGTGCACGTGCGCGGCCACCTCGGCGCGTTCCTCCTGCCTGATGCGCTCACGGCGCTCCCGCTGGAGTTCCTTCCACAGGGCGGCCAGCCAGGGGGCCGCGATCAGCGCCACACCGCCCACGACCACCAGGGTGAACATGATGCCGGGACGCGCCTTGCCCAGTTCGTCGGTGGCCACCAGGAAACCGATGGCGCCGATCACGACGAGCGCCAGGCCGAGGAAGGTGCGGACCCGGTTGCGGCGCACCTGCCCGACCGTCGAGTCCATCCAGCGCTGCCGCCGGTCCGGGTCGGCCTGCTGCCACAGGATCAGCGAGCCGATGCCGCCCAGCGCGATCGGCCACGCGCCGATCCCCCCTCCCGAGGGGCCGACGAGCCAGTCGAGGGCCATCAACGCCAGCCCGATCGCGCCGTACGCGGCGAACTGGCTCCAGTCCCGGGCCGGCTCCCTGCCCTCATGGGGTTCGCGCGGGGTGAACATCCACAGGGCCGCGTACGCGACCGCGCCGATCCCGTCCAGGGCGGTGAGCAGCACGAAGGCCAGCCGCAGCACGACCGGGTCGAGCCGGAGCTGCACGGCCGCCCCCTGGGCCACGCCCGCGACGAGCCTGCCCTCCACCGGCCTTATCAGGCGGGGGAAGGCGGCGGTTTCGGACGCCACCGGCGCCGTGTCGTGAATTGTCTGTCGGTCAGCCATATCGTCAGCATCGTCACACGGACCGGCCGCCCGGCGCATCAGGCGTTCCCCTGAGAGGCCCCTGAGAGGGCCCCCACGCCTCGGGGACGACTCAGGGGTCTCCCGGATGCGCAGGTGGCGGGAGAAGGCCACGATGAGAGCATGACCGAAACCGGGCACGCACAGGACCCGGCGAGCACCGCCGCCGACTCGCCACCCACTCCCCTCCCCGACGAGGGGCGGGGTCTGCGCCGCAGCGACGAGGGACGCATGCTCACCGGGGTCTGCGCCGGGCTCGGGCGGCACACCGGGGTCGACCCGGTGCTGTTCCGGGTCGGTTTCGCGGTGCTGGTGCTCGGCTCCGGAATCGGCATCATGCTCTACATCGCGGCGTTCCTGCTGATGCGCGAGACCGACGGGGGGCCCGGCCACCTGGAGCAGTGGACCCGGCGCGACTTCGACAGCGAGAGCGTGCTGGCCCTGCTGACCGGGGTGTTCGCGCTCGGGCTGGTCATCAACATCTCCTCGGGCGGCATCGGCACCGGCACGGTCGTCGTCGGCACGATGTTCGCCGTCGCCCTGCTCGCCGCCCACTCACGCGGGGTCGATCTACTGGCGCTGGCCCGGTCGTTGCCCGACCGGCTGCGCAGGCGCCCGGCGCCCCGCGCCTTCGAGCGGGCACCCGGCCCGTCCGCCGCCCCGGGGCCCGTCCAGGCCCCCTTCGCACACCCCGCCGGGCCCTTCGCACACGCCGCACCCCCCATGCCTCCCATGTCCCCGGCGCCTCCCGTCCCCGGCAGGGCCACCGGCTCGGGGATCCCCGAGCCCGGTTCCGTCCCGGCACCCGGCCCGTCCGCCGCCCCGGGACGCCCCGAGGCGGGAGAAGCCCTCACTGCCGGACGCCCCGAGGCGGGAGAAGCCCTCACCCCAGAACGCCCCGAGGCCCCCGGCCCGGCGGGTGGACCTGAGGTGGGGGAGACTCCCGCACCCGGCCGGACGCCGGGAGCCTCCCCGGGCCCGTTCGCCGCCGACGCCTTCAGCGCCACCGCCCTGCAGGACACCGTCTCGTACGATCCGCCGGTCCTCCCGGACACCGACCCGCCGACGCTCGTCGAACCGGGCCCGCCGACGGTCACCGAGCCCGGCCCGCCGACGGTCACCGAGTCGTACGGGCCCGCCGCCCACCGGCAGGCCGGGCCGGAGCCCACCTCTCCGCCCCTCCCGGCCCCCGGCCCTCCCGTGCTCCCCGGCCCCGCGGCCGGGTACGGCCACCGAGCCGGACCCGGCAGGCCGTACGGGGACCCGTACCGCGCCGCCGGACCGGCCTACGACTCCTCCGGCGAGCCGTTCTCGCCGTACGGGCCCTACCAGCCGCTCGACCCTCGCAGACGGCAGGGCTACCGGCCCTACAGCCCGCCCTACGGCCCGCCGTACGGCTCCGCCGCCCCGGTGGCGCCGGTGCGTACGGCACCCCGGCCGCGACCGCCCAGGTCGCTCGTCGGCGGGATGACCATCTGTCTGGCCATGATCGTTGGAGGGATCATCATGGCGGTCCAGTCGGCCTCGGGGCCGGTCAACATGACGATCGCCGGTGGCGCGATGCTCGTCGTGATCGGCGCCGGCCTTCTGGTCACCACCTGGTTCGACCGAGGCGCGGCCCTGGTCGCGGTGGGTGCCCTGCTGTCGATCGCGCTGGTCGCGGGATCCGCGATGGGCGGCGTGCCGAAGAAGTTCGGCACCTACGAGTGGCATCCCGTGGAGGTGTCGGAGGTCTCCGACGGCTACTCGGTGGGCGTGGGCGACGGGCACCTGGACCTGAGCGAGCTGGCCCTGCCACCGGGCTCGCGGACGGTCGTGTACGCCGCGGTCTCCGTCGGGCAGATCAGCGTGGTCCTGCCGCCGACGGTCAGGGCCGAGGTGGACGGGTTCACCAAGTTCGGCGACGTCAAGATCGATCACGTGGTGGAGGGAGGGGCCGACGTCCGGCACCGGAGGATCCTGAACCCCGAGGTGACTCCGGAAGGCGAGGTGGCGACCATCGTGCTGAACGTGAAGGCGGGCATCGGTGACGTGGAGGTGCGCCGTGCGGCCTGAGGCGGATCCCCCCGGCGTCCGGGGATCGGGCCCCGAGCGGCCCAGGGGCCGCAGGCTGCACCGCACCGACTGGATGGCCTTTCTCAGCGGCATGCTGTTCGTCGTCGTCGGGATCGTCTTCATCGCGGAGCCGTCCGTCAGGCCGCTGCCCATGTTCCTGGCCGTGGTGAGCGGCCTGGGACTGGCCGGTCTGGTCGCCATCCTGGCCAAGGTGATCCGCCGTTAGGTCAGCTCCGGGAAGCATGCCGGTCGGCGCGTGCCCCATGGCGGCCGGGAGAGCGCGCACCGGAAAGTGCATTAGAAACTTATATAAGTTACTGATATAAATTTCCCCGTGCTCGATGTCACCGAACTGACCGCGGTCCTGGAGGACCTCACCCGGACGCACATCCGCCTGCCCGTGAAGCAGCGCCTGAGCTTCACGACGCTGTCGGTGCTGCACACGCTCGAAGGCCGCGGCCCGATGCGGCTGACCGAGCTCACCGCCGCCGAGCAGGTCACGCAGCCCGCGATCACCCAGCTGGTCGCCAAGCTGGAACGCGACGGGCTGGTCGAACGCCGGCCCGACCCCTCCGACGGCCGCGCGGTCCTCGTCCACGTCACCGATGCCGGTGCGGCGGTCGTGCGGAGCCGGCGGGCCGAACGCGTCGCCGGCCTCGAACGCCTCACCGCCGCACTCACCCCCGCCGAACGCGACGCGATCGCCGCCGCCCTCCCGGCCCTGGCCCGCGTCGCCCGGTCGGGGGACGAACCGGGAGAACACCCGTGATCGACCTGTCCCCGGCCCCGATCCACGTCCCCGACGACGTACTCGCCGACCTGCGTGCGCGCCTGGCACTCACCCGCTGGCCGCAGGACGCGGGCAACCAGGACTGGTACTACGGCGTGAACCGCACCTACCTGCAGGAGCTCGTCGAGTACTGGCGCACCGGCTACGACTGGCGCAGGGCGGAAGCCGCGATCAACGCCTACGAGCACCACCTCGTCGACGTCGACGGCGTCCCGGTGCACTTCATGCGCCGGCCCGGCGTCGGCCCGGAGGGCGGACCGGCTCCCACCCCGCTGATCCTCACCCACGGCTGGCCGTGGACGTTCTGGCACTGGGCCAAGGTCGTCGACCCGCTCGCCGACCCGGCCGCGCACGGCGGCGACCCCGCGGACGCGTTCGACGTCATCGTCCCCTCGCTGCCCGGCTTCGGGTTCTCCGGCCCACTGCCGGACCACCCCGACCTGAACTTCTGGAAGATCGCCGACATCTGGCACAGCCTGATGACCCGCACCCTGGGGCACGCGAGGTACGCCGCCGCGGGTTGCGACGTCGGCGCGCTCGTCACCGGCCAGCTCGGCCACAAGTACGCCGACGCGCTGTACGGCATCCACATCGGATCCGGTCAGAAGCTCACCCTGTTCAACGGCGACCGGGCCTGGGACCTCTCCGGTGGCCGGCCCATCCCGGAGAACCTGCCCGCCGACGTCTACGCGCGGGTCGTCGCCCTTGAGAAGCGGTTCGCCGTCCACCTGGCCGCGCACGTGCTAGGGCCGAGCACGCTCGCGTACGGGCTGTCCGACTCCCCGGCCGGCATGCTCGCCTGGATCCTCGAACGCTGGGTGAACTGGAGCGACAACCACGGCGACGTCGAGACCGTCTTCAGCAAGGACGACCTGCTCACGCACGCGATGATCTTCTGGGTGACGAACTCGATCGGGACGTCGATCCGCACCTACGCCAACAACAACCGGTACCCGTGGACGCCGTCCCACGACCGGCAGCCGGTGATCGAGGCGCCCACCGGCATCACGTTCGTCGGCTACGAGAACCCGCCGGGCGTCCGCACCGACCAGCGCGTCCGGCACTTCCTCGGCACCGACCGCGCGGCGTGGTACAACCACGTCAACCTCACCGCGCACGACCGCGGCGGCCACTTCATCCCCTGGGAGATCCCCGGCGAGTGGGTCGACGACCTGCGCCGGACGTTCCGCGGCCGCCGCTAGACCCGCATCGGGCGGCGGGGCCGCCGCCCGGAGCGGGACAGGGCCTCCCACCTGCGAAGAAGTGCCAGGGCGGTGGCCCGCAGGAGCTTGAAGAAGGGCTTGACCGGGAACCACAGGGGCGTACGTTCGCTTTTGTCGGCTTCCACTTCTCCATCTCTTCTGGGTGCATCTGGAGGACATATGCCCCGAATCACCGTCACCGTCGACGGAGTCGAATACGAGGAGGAGGTGGAGCCGCGTCTCCTTCTCGTCCACCTGTTGCGTGACCGCCTCGGCAAGACCGGCACGCCGATCGGGTGTGACACCAGCAACTGCGGCGCCTGCACCGTGCTGCTCGACGGCCGGAGCGCGAAGAGCTGTTCCGTGCTCGCCGTGCAGGCCGACGGAAGCGACGTCGTCACCGTCGAGGGTCTGGCCCGCGGCGAGGAGTGGCACCCCATGCAGCGGGCGTTCCACGAGGAGCACGCGCTCCAGTGCGGTTACTGCACCCCCGGCATGATCATGGCCGCGATCGACCTGGTCAGGGACGACCCCGACCCGTCCGAGCAGGCCGTGCGGGAGGGGCTCGAAGGCAACCTGTGCCGGTGCACGGGTTACTGCAACATCGTCCGCGCGGTGCGGCGCGGCGCCCGGGAGATGGCGCGTCAGGAGGCGAGGACGGCATGACCGAGCAGCTCGACGCCGGCCTGGTCGGCGAGCGGATCGCCGAGAGCGACCAGCTCGGCCGCCCGTCCGCGGCACACGAGGTCGGGCGGGCCCGCCCGCGCAAGGAGGACGCCCGCCTGGTCACCGGCCGGACCATGTGGACCGACAACATCCAGCTTCCGGGCATGATGTACGTGGCCTTCCTGCGCAGCCCGATGGCCCACGCCCGCATCACCCGGGTCGACACCTCGGCCGCGCGCAGCCAGCCCGGCGTCGTGGCCGTCTACAGCGGGCAGGACTTCGCCGGCGAGCAGGGCAGTCTGCCCTGCGCCTGGCCGGTCAGCGACGACGTCGTCATCCCCGACCACCCGCCCATGGCCGTCGACGAGGTCCGCTACGTCGGCGAGGCGGTGGCCTGCGTGGTCGCCACCGACCGGTACAAGGCCGCCGACGCCCTCGACGCGATCGAGATCGACTACGAGCCGCTGGAACCGGTGCTCGACATGACCGAGGCGCTCACCGAGGGCAGTCCGAAGGTCCACGAGGCCGGGAACCAGGCGTTCACCTGGAAGTTCGCCGGCGGCGACATCGAGGAGGCGTTCCGCGACGCGCCCGTGGTGGTGGAACGCACGTACGTGCAGCAGCGGCTCATCCCGACCGCGATGGAGCCGCGCGCGGTCGTGGCCACCACCGACGGCGAGACCTTCACCCTCTACTCGGCCACCCAGATCCCGCACGTGCTGCGCGTCATGCTCGCGCTGACGACCGGCATCCCGGAGCACCGGCTGCGTGTGGTCGCCCCCGACGTGGGCGGTGGTTTCGGCTCCAAGCTCCAGGTCACCGCCGAGGAGGTGCTCGCCCTGCTGCTGACCCGCAGGCTGGGCAGGCCGGTGAAGTGGACCGAGTCGCGCTCCGAGGGCAACCTGACCGTGCACCACGGCCGCGACCAGCTTCAGCGGATCTCCGTCGCCGCCGACCGGGACGGGCGCCTGCGGGGCGTCAGGGCGGACCTGCTCGCCGACATGGGTGCCTACCTGATGCTGGTCACACCGGGTGTGCCGCTGCTCGGCGCGTTCATGTACAACGGCATCTACAAGATGGACGCCTACGACTTCCGCTGCACGGGCGTCTTCACCACCAAGATGCCGACCGACGCCTACCGGGGTGCCGGACGCCCGGAGGCCACGTTCGCGATCGAGCGCACGATGGACGAGCTGGCCCACGAGCTGGGCATGGACCCCGTCGAGCTACGCCGGCGCAACTGGATCGCCCACGGGGAGTTCCCGTACACCACGATCGCCGGGCTGACCTACGACTCCGGCAACTACGAGGCGGCCACCGACCGGGCACTTGCCCTGTTCGGCTACGAGGAGCTCAGGGCCGAGCAGGCCGACCGGCGTGAGCGGCGCGACCCGGTGCAGCTCGGCATCGGCGTGTCGACCTTCACCGAGATGTGCGGCCTGGCACCCTCGCGCGTGCTCGGCAGCCTCAGCTACGGCGCGGGCGGCTGGGAGCACGCCTCGGTCCGCATGCTCCCCACCGGGAAGGTCGAGGTCGTCACCGGCACCTCCCCGCACGGCCAGGGGCACGAGACGGCCTGGAGCCAGATCGTCGCCGACGCGCTGGGCGTGCCGTTCGCGGACGTCTCCGTGCTGCACGGCGACACGTCCGTCTCGCACAAGGGCATGGACACCTACGGCTCCCGCTCGCTGGTGGTGGGCGGCGTCGCCGTGCTGGCCGCCTGCGAGAAGGTCAGGGAACGGGCCAGGAACCTCGCCGCGCACATGCTGGAGGCGTCGGTGGAGGACATCGAGTTCGCCGACGGCTCGTTCCGGGTGCGCGGCACCGGCTCGGGCCGGACCATTCAGGAGCTCGCGCTGGCCACCTTCGCCGCGCACGACCTCCCCGACGGCTTCGAACCCGGGCTGGACGCCGACGCCACCTTCGACCCGGACAACTTCTCCTTCCCGCACGGCACCCACCTGTGCGCGATCGAGGTGGACACCGAGACCGGTCAGGCGAGGATCCGGTCGTACGTGGCGGTGGACGACGTGGGCTCCGTGGTGAACCCGCTGATCGTCGAGGGCCAGGTGCACGGGGGGATCGCCCAGGGTGTGGGCCAGGCGTTGTTCGAGGAGGCGGTCTACGACGGGGAGGGCAACATGCTCACCACGACGATGGCCGACTACCTCATCCCGTCGGCCGCCGACCTGCCCGACTTCGTCACCGACCGCACCGAGACCCCGGCGACCACCAACCCGCTGGGGGTCAAGGGCGTCGGTGAGGCGGGGACGATCGCCTCCACCCCGGCCGTCGTGAACGCGGTCGTCGACGCGCTGCGTCCGCTCGGCGTACGCGACGTCCGCATGCCCTGCACACCGGAGCGGCTCTGGCGTGCCGTCACCGAGGCGAGGGCCGCCCAGACCGGATCAGCGCAGACCGGATCAGCCCAGACCGGTTCGGCGCAGGCGGGATCCACGCAGACCGGAGCCGCCCAGGCCGGGTCCACGCAGATCACAGGAGGCGCCCGATGATCCCCGCGTCGTTCGACTACATCAGGCCCGAGTCGCTCCAGGACGCCTGCCGCGTGCTCGGCGAGGCCGCCTCGGCGGGTGACGACGTCAAGGCGCTGGCCGGAGGCCAGTCACTGCTGCCGCTGCTGCGCCTGCGGCTCGCCTACCCGGCCGCGCTGGTCGACCTCGGGCGCCTGCCCGAGCTGCGCGGCGTCGAGGACCGCGGTGACCACGTCTTCATCGGCGCGCTCACCACGCACGACGAGGTGGTGCGCTCCCGCGTGGTGCGGGAGAAGGCCCCGCTGTTCGCACTGGCGACGGCCACGGTGGCCGACCCCGCCGTACGGCACCGCGGCACGTTCGGCGGCTCCATGGCCCACGCCGACCCCGCCGGCGACCTGCCCGCGGTCGCCGTGGCCCTGGACTGCGTCTTCGTCGTCCGCTCCGGCGAGGGCGAGCGGGAGATCCCCGCGGCGGAGTTCTTCGTCGACTACCTGGAGCCCGCGCTCGAACCGGGGGAGGTGCTGGTCGGCGTCCGGGTGCCGGTGCTCGGCGCCGGGTGGGGCTTCCACTACGAGAAGTTCCACCGGACCGCGCAGTCCTGGGCGATCGTCGGTGTGGCCGCGGCGGTACGGAAGACGGACGGGGCCGTCGAGGAGGCCAGGATCGGGCTGACCAACATGGGGCCCACGCCGGTGCGCGCGGAGGCGGTGGAGACCGCGCTGCGCGGCGTGGACCTCGCTCCCCCGGCGACCGGCGGGACCGACCCGGTCAGGGAGGCGTGCGCCGAGGCGGACGATGGCACCTCGCCCCCGGCGGACCTGCACGCCCAGCCCGACTACCGCCGCCACCTGGCCCGGGTGCTGACCGCCCGAGCGGTCCGGGCCGCCGGCGGGTGACCTCGCCCGCGGGCCGGGGACGGGGCCGGGACACACCCGGACCTGCGCGAACCTCTACCGGGTTCCCCGGTACGCGCGGCGTCATACTGGTAGTACGCCCCGCGTGGCCGCCCCGGCGCGGCGACGGCCAGGCGACCGACCGACAAGGAGCGGATCGATGGCGATGCGGTTCGAGCACGAGTTCACGGTTCCGGTGCCGGTCGAGCAGGCGTGGCCGGTGCTGCTGGACGTCGAGCGGGTGGCGCCCTGCCTGCCGGGGGCCGCGGTGGACAAGGTGGAGGGCGACTCCTTCACCGGCCGGATGAAGGTGAAGGTCGGGCCGATCACGGTGGTCTACCACGGTGAGGCCACCTTCGAGAAGGTCGACCAGGACACGCACTCGATGACCCTGAAGGCGTCCGGCAAGGAGACCCGGGGCTCGGGCACCGCCGGGGCCATGGTCGTCGCCCGGCTCCACCCCGCCGACGCCGCCACCCGCGTGACCGTCGACACCACCTTCAACGTGACCGGCCGCCCTGCCCAGTTCGGCCGCGGGGTGATGGCCGAGGTCGGCTCCAAGCTGATCGAGCGGTTCGCGGCCAACCTCGCCCGGCTACTGGGCGAGAGCCCCGCCGCGGAACCGGCCACCGGACCGGCCACGGAACCGGCCACCGCGTCCGCGGCCCCGGCTTCCGGGGTCACCCCCGTCCCCGCCGCCCCGGCGACCGGAACCGCCCCCGCCGCCACCGCCCCGGCCGCGGCCCAGCCCGCGACCCCGACCGCCATGGCCGTCTCGGAGACGGAACAGGCCACCTCCGCTCCGGCGACGCCCGTCTCCGGTACGCCGCCCGTCACGGGTACGGCTCCGATCTCCGGACCGGTGCCCACCGACGAGACCGACGAGACCGACGAGACCGACGAGGCCGACGAGTTCCCCGCGATCTCCGACACCACCGGCCCGGGTCCGGTGCGTCCGGCGTCCGCGGAACCGGCGTCCGCCACGTCCCGCTCCGGGGAGGCCACCGCTTCCCGTACCGCATCTCCGGGCGCCACCGGGGAGGCCGCCGTCTCCCGGCCCGCCGCTCCGGGGACGGCCGCGCCGGGAGAGGAGACGGCCGCGGCTCGGGAAGCCCGCCCGGCGGGCACCTCCCGCACCTCGCTCACCCCCGACGAGGAGGCCCTGGACCTCCTCCAGGTCGCGGGCATGCCCCTGCTGAAGCGGGCCGCCCCGCTGCTGGCGGCGCTGGTGGGTCTCATCCTGATCGCCTGGTTCGCCCGCCGGGTGCTGCGCCGCTGAGCGGAGTTCCCCGTGGCCTCCCGGGGCACTTCACGTAACGCTCAAAACACCTTCATCAGTTAACAAGTAGGACAACATCCCTGTTATCTCAGGGAATACCTCAAATCGTGATCAATGTGCTGGAATGCAGCGTCGTCATCATCACGTACAACGACGCGGCACGGCTGCCGAGGGCCGTGCGCTCCGTACTCGGCCAGTCCCTGCGCAACCTCGAAGTGATCGTCTCGGACGACGCCAGCACCGACGGCACCGAGCACGTCGTCCGCGAGCTCCAGCGTCTGGACCCGCGCGTGCGGTACCTGCGCGGCGAGGTCAACAGCGGCGGCTGCGGGGCCCCGCGCAACAGGGGGGTGGCCGCGGCCCGCGCACCGTACGTGATGTTCCTGGACAGCGACGACGAGCTGACCCGGCACGCCTGCAAGAGCATGCTGCTGGAGATCGAACGGACCGGGGCCGACTTCGTCACCGGGCAGATCTCGCGGCTCTACGAGCGGACCGGGAAGACCGCCCGCTACTACCCGGCCCTGTTCGCGCGGCGCAGGACGGTCGAGGGGATCGAACGGGAACCGGAGATGTTCCTCGACTCCTTCAGCACCAACAAGCTCTACCGGACCGAGCTGGTGCGGCGGCTGCCGTTCCGGGAGGACCTGCACTACGAGGACCACGTCTTCAGCACGGAACTGTACTGCGCCGCGCGGCGGTTCGCCGTGGTGCCGTGGGTGGTCTACCTGTGGCACCGGAACCCGGCGGGGAACCCGGAGCGGCCGTCGATCTCGCTGAGCATCACCGAGATGGCCAACGTCCGCTCCCGGATCGCCGCCGCCCGGCTCAGCGACGGCATCCTGCGGCGGAACGGCCTGGGGCACCTGGTCCGCGACCGGCAGCGCCGTTTCGTCCGCCAGGACCTGCGGGTCTACCTCAACCCGCTGCCCGCGCGCGACCCGGCGTGGATCGGGGAGTTCGTCGCCCTGACCCGGTCCTACCTGACGGAGTTCGACCCGGAGGTGTTCGAGCCGGTGGACCCGCTGCTCCGGGTCTGCTGCAGCTACATCCTCGACGGCCGTCCCGACGAGCTGCTGGTCGCCGCCCGGTCGCTGAACGGGCCGAAGGCGCCGCCGCGCGTCGCCACCCGCCGTGACGGGCGGACCTACTGGGGGGACGCCCCCGACCCGAGACGGGACATCACCGAGCTCCGGCTGGCCGAACTGCCGTACACCGCCAGCCGGCTCCGCCACGAGACGGTCGTCACCGCCACGGGCCCCGGAACCGGAGGAAGGGGCGGTGGTCGGCCCGGGAAAGGGGGAAGGGGCGATGGCCGGTCCGGAAGCGGAGGGGACAACGGTGGCCGGTGCGCAGGCGGGGAAGCCGAGGTCACACTCACCATCAGGACGTACGACCCGTTCGGGGTGCTCGCCGCCGCCCCCGGCTGGAAGGCGTTCCTGCGGCTGGGCGGCCACCGGGTGCCGCTGGCGTCGCGCCCGCAGGCCGACGGCAGCCACCTGAGTGCGGTGACGATCGACCTGGCCGCGGTCGACCATGGTCGCCTGGGTTTCGACGGCCACCACGACCCGGTCGTGTCGATCGTCCGCGCCGACGGCCGCGTCACCTCCGACCGGCTGCTCGTCGCCCCGGCCGAGCCGTTCACCGTGGCCGTGCCCGGCCACCGGGTCACGGTCACCGCGGAGGGGGCCGCCGCGGTGCTGCGGATCAGGTGGCGGCGCGAGGGACCGCTGCGGCGGGTGCCCCGGCTGCTGCGGCTCCGTACCCGGCTGCTGCGGCGGCTGGGCGGGCCCGAGGTGAAACTCCGCGTCTACAAGGGGCTGATCAGGGTCCTGCCGCCCCGCCGGGACCTGGCGCTGTTCGAGTCGGACGTGGGCACGGGGTACACCGGCAGCCCCAGGTACGTCTACGAGGAGCTCAGCCGGCGCGGGACACCGATCGAGGTCGTCTGGTCGGTCGCCGCGAACCGCCGCAACTTCCCCGCCGGTGTGCGGCTGGTACGGCGGATGAGCTGGCGGTACGTCTGGACGATGGCCCGGGCCGGCTACTGGGTGGACAGCCACGGCCTGCCGCTGGCCTACCCCAAGCCGCGGCGCACCCGCTACCTGCAGACCTGGCACGGCCAGGGCGTCAAGACGATCGGCTTCGACGCACCCGACCTGCGGGCCGACTTCGACGGGCCGAGGCGGCAGTGGCGGGACGCGGTGGCGCGCTGGGACGCGCTGGTCGCGCCGAGCGCCGAGTTCGAGCGGCTCTTCGTCCCCGCCAACGGCTACCGGGGACCGGTGCTGCGCCACGGCTCGCCCCGCTGCGACGTGCTCGTCCACGGCGACGACACGGCGGTCGCCCGGGTGCGGGAACGGCTGGAGCTCCCCGCGGGACGCAGGGTGCTGTTGTACGCACCCACCTACCGGGACCGGGCCAAGCGGTCGGGGCAGTCGGTGCGCGCCGACCTGACCGCGATGGCCGAGGCCCTGGCCGGCGACTGGGTGGTGATCCTGCGGACCCACCCGGTCGACCGCTACCGGATCCCGGAGCGCCTGCGCCACTTCGTCCGCCAGGCGGGCGACTACCCGGAGGTCAACGACCTGATCCTGGCCTCGGACGCGCTGCTGACCGACTACTCCTCGCTGATGTGCGACTACGCGGTCACCGGGCGGCCGATGCTGTTCCTGACCGACGACTGGGACGAATACCGCAGGACGGAACGCGGGGTCTACCACGACCTGCCCGCCATCGCCCCCGGCCCGTGCCTGACCACCACCGGGGAACTCATCGCGGCATTGCGTCACCTCGATGAGGTGAGCGCGTCGTTCACCGCGAAGTACGCCGCCTTCCGCGAGCTGTGGTGCGCCGACGAGAGGGGCCACGCCGCGGCGAAGGTCGTGGACGCCTTCTTCGGGCCCGCCCCGGCGCGGGCCGCGTCGCGGACGCCCCACCCGGCCGGGCCGCCCGCCCGGTCACCGGCCGGGAAGGACCTCGCACCCGTCCCGTCCGGTCACCCGGCGGTCCCGTCCGCGGCGGTCCAGCCCGCGGCGTCCGCCTCCCCCGGCCGGAACGCGGGGCGGCGGACGATACCGCTGCCGCTGACGGGGTGGCTGCGGTGAGCGGCAGGCGGACAAAGGGGTCGCGATGAGCGGCGGGCGGACGGTGGTGTTCGCCTGCATGGACGCCGACACCCTCGGCGGGATCCAGCGGGTCACGCACACCGTCGCCCAGGGCCTGGCCGAGCGGGGGCACGAGGTACACGTGATCGGGCTGCACCGGGCCGAGCGCCCGTTCCGCTACGTGGAACGGCCGCGCTACGCCCATCACGTGATCCACCGGAGGCCGGTGGGTGCCCTCTCCCGCCTGGCCGGACGCCGTGAGCACCGCGCGCTCGGCAGGCTGCTCCGCGAGGTGGGGCCGGGGTTCGCGGTGCTCACCTCGCCCGGCGTGGTGACCCGCGTCAGGTCCCTGCTGCCCGAGCGGCTGCTGCCCATCGGGCAGTACCACGGCTCCTACGAGCACGCCCGCGGCTGCTGGCACCTGCGTTCGGTGCGCCGCCACTACGGCACCCTGGAGAAGGCGGTGTTCCTCAGCGACGACGACGCGTGGCGCTTCTCCGAGCAGGCCCTGCTGCCCAACACCTGGTCCATCCCCAACCCGCTGCCCTCCTGGCCGGAGCGGACCGCCGACCTGGAGGCCCACCGGGTGCTGGGCGTCGGCAGGCTGGAGGGCGTCAAGCGGTTCGACCGGCTGATCTCGGCCTTCGCCCGTGCACACCGGGACACCGGCCACGACTGGGAACTGCACCTGATCGGCGAAGGCGCCGAGCGCGACAGGCTGCGCGAGCACGCCGCGGCGTGCGGGGTGGCCGGCCGGGTGGTGTTCCGCGGCACGGTCCCCGCGTCGGAGATGGGCCGCGAGTACTCGGCCGGGGCGGTGCTCGGCCTGTCCAGCGAGCACGAGGGACTGCCGCTGGCGCTCGCCGAGGCGGCGTCCCACGGGGTGCCCTCGGTGGCGTTCGACGTGTCGAGCGGGGTCAGGTCGCTGGTCGCGCACGGCCGGGCCGGGCTGCTGGTGCCCCCGGCCGACGTGACCGCCCTCGCCGGCGCGCTGGGCGGCCTGATGGCCTCCGTCCCGGAGCGGCGGCGGCTGGGCGCCGCCGCCCGCGCGCACGCCGAGGCGTTCCGTGCCGACCGCGTCCTGGACCGCTGGGAGGAACTGTTCGAGCAGGTCACCCGTTGACGGCCACCGGCGCGTTGCGCGGCATCGGCACCCCGGCCAGCACGATCTGGGCCGAGGTGAGCCGGGCACCCAGCGGGTTCGGCTCGCGCAACCGGATCAGCCGGTCGAAGGCGACCCGCTTGACCCTGGCCAGCTTCCGTTTGGCGGCGGTCCGCTCGTAGGAGACCATCCGCGAGGTGTCGACCTTCGGCGCCCCGCTGAGCTCGTACCCGTAGGTCTCCAGCCGGTCGCCGAGCACGCTCTCGCACAGCGAGACCTCGCCGCCGTCGAGCCGCTGCCGCCAGGAACCGGTCCGCTCGGACGTCACCGCGCCGTGGGTGCGGGCGTGCCAGGTCTTGTGCGCGGGGACGGCGATGCCGGCCACCGCGCTCGGCTCGCACATCGCCGGGTCGAAGTCCTCGCCCAGGAACTCGCACAGCCTGCGCAGGTGCGCCTCGGGATCGGTCGTCAGGTCCTCGTAGCGCAACTCGTGGTAGCTGCCCTCGGGAAGTTTCGGTGCCCCGTGCCGGGCGAAGTCGATCGCCTCGGCCCAGGCGGAGACAGCGCTGTAGACACTGCCCGTGTACCAGGGCATCTCCTTCAGCGACGCCACGCAGTCGCGGCCGTCCCGGATCAGGTGCACGAACTGGGCGTCCGGGAAGAGCCGCAGCAGCACGTCGGTGTACTGGAAGTACGAGGGCCGTTTGTCCCCCCAGCGCGGCTTGCCGTGCCTGGCCGCGTACGCGCGCAGCACGATGCCCAGCGCCGAGCCGAGCGTCGGCGGCCCGGCGACGATCTGGCGGACCACCTCCTCACGGTCGAGCTTCAACTCGTGGAAGCGCGTCTGGCTCCGGTTGACCACCCACTCGGCCAGCTCACGCCTGCGCTCGGAGTCGTTGAGATCACCGAACTGGAGCCGCCGCTGGTAGGCGGAGACCATGAAGCGGGTCTCCGGGGGAATCGCGATGCGAGGATGGGCGTGCAGCATGAGCTGCAACATGGTGGTCCCCGACCGGGGGCAGCCCAGGACGAAGATCGGGCGGTCAGGCTTCATGGTCAGACCTTCGCCAGTTCGCCGAGCTGCCTGCTGGTGAGCTGCGCGGCGACCGGCCCCTGCTCGCGGAGGCGGTTGACGCGGTCGCGGAGCGCCTTGCGCCTGCGGGCCCACAGCCGCTTGGACGCCGCCTTCGCGCACGCCTCCACGTGGGCCCGCTCCGCCTTGGGGGCACCGGTCAGCTCGTAGCCGTTGGCGGTCAGCCGCTCGGCCAGGACGGTCTCGCACACCGAGACCTCCCAGGGCTCCAGCCGGGTCTTCCACGAACCGGCCCGAGCGGTGGTGACGTCACCGTGGGTGTTGCTGTGCCAGACCTTGTGCTGCGGGATCGCCACCTTGGCCACGTGGTACGGCTCGGCCATCGCCGGGTCGTAGTCCTCGCCCAGGAAGTCGCACAGCTTGCTCAGCTCGGTCTCCGGGTAGGCCGTCAGGTCCTCGTAGCGCAGCTCGTAGTAGCTGTCGGCGGGGAGCTTCCTGGCGTGCCGGCGGCCGAAGTCGATCGCCTCACCCCAGTTGACCACCGCGTGGAAGACGTCCTTGGTGTACCAGGGCATCTCCTTCAGCGACGCCACGCAGTCGCGGCCGTCCCGGATCAGGTGCACGAACTGGGCGTCCGGGAAGAGCCGCATCAGCAGGTCCACGTGGTGGTAGTAGCTCGGCCGCTTGTCGCCCCAGCGGCACTTGCCGTACTGCTCGGCGTAGGAGCGGAAGGTGATGCCCATCGCCGAGCCGAGCGTCGGCGGACCGGCGATGATGTCCTCGATCAGCCGCTCGCCGTCGAGCTTGAGCTCCTTGAACTTGGTGTCCTTGTCGGTCACGATCCACCGGCCGAGCCGGCGCCGGTTGTGCTCCTCCCGCAGGTCGCCGAAGGAGAACCGGCGGTAGTAGCCGGGCACCACGAACCGCGTCTCCGGCGGCACCGCGATGCGCGGGTGGGAGTGCAGCATGAGCTGCAACATGGTGGTGCCCGAGCGCGGGCAGCCGATCACGAAGATCGGTCGGTCGGACTGCATGACAGCGAACCCCCGTAGAACTTGATCAGACGGATACGCGCGGCGCTTCCTGCGGGAGCGGCACGACGGACGCCACCCGGGCGAAGAGCCACATTCGGTAGATCAAAAAGACCTCGTTCAGCAGAAGCAGCACCCCCGCCGCCACCGCGACGGGCACCAGCGCCGCCCTGCCCACCAGCGGGGCGACGACGAACACCGCGGCGTGGAACTCGATACCGCTGATCAGGTGGCTCCGCACCCGGTGCCGGGCGAGCAGCCGGCCGAGCTTGCGCGGCAGCCGGGGCCGCCGCGCCGCCCTGGGGATCAGCGGTTCCACCCGCCCGGGGATGACGCCGGTCCCCGCGAGGTCGGCACCGGCACCGGCCCCTGCTCCGGCACGGACCGCCGACCGGGCGTGCGCGATGGGCCGGACGTGCGCCGCGGCCCCGGCGCGGGCGGCCTCCGCGGCGTACACCGCGGTGTACGCCGCGGGCTCGGCCCGCTCCGACGCCTCGTCCCGCCGCGGCGCCTCGATCTGGGCCAGGCGCATGAGCCGGTTCTCCTTGACCACCTCGCGCACGCGTTTCATCTGCGGCGCGTTCACGTAGCGGAACAGGTCGAGCACGGCCACCCCCGCGCCGAGCAGGATGTAGGCGACGTCCCCCGTCGCCTCGTACTGCCCGGACGCCAGGCCGGCGGCGCAGCAGACCACCCTGATGCGGTCTCCCACGTAGTCGAGCCAGAGGCCGAAGGCGGTCCCCGTGCCCTTGAGCCGGGCGATCTTCCCGTCCATGCAGTCGACCGCGAAACTCACGTAGAACAGCAGGGCTCCCGCGGCCAGCTGCCCGAGCGCGAAACAGATCGCCGAGCACATCCCGAGGATCAGCGAGAAGCGGGTGAGCCCGTTGGGGGTGACGGCCGTGTGGTTGGCGACGAGCAGCGTGAGCCTGCACGCCACCGGGTCGACGAGGAAGACGGTCCACCACGAGTCTCTCCGCTTGCGGGTGGCGTGAACGTCGTCCAACGAGTAGGCCCTCATGCGTCCCAGCATGGCGACGATCGACCGGCCAGTCGTGACTCTCTGCAACCGCCTGGACTTCTCCATGCCCGTTCTTGACCAACCTCGGAGTGTGGCTCACCCACCGGCCCGGACCCGGATCGCCAGCCTGCCGCCCTTGCCGAGCGCCGCCCGGACGCGACCGCGGCCCCCCCGGGGCAGCTGCCGCCGGGCCACCCGCACGACGTCGCTCTGACGCATCCCGGCCGACGACACCTCCACGTGCAGCGACCACCGGCCGGGCTTGCCCACCGCCACGTCCGTCACGAACGCGGCACCCTCCTGGTGGACCGGCAGCGCGATCCGCGCCTTCTTCCGCCCCGACAACCAAACTTTGATCTTGCTGTGCCGTTCGTCGAGCCGTTTGATGGAGGCACGCCCCTCCACCAGGAGCCGCCCGCCCGACCAGCGCACCCGGTCGGTGTGGACTCGCAGCACCAGCTCCCGGGTCACCTCGTAGACGTGCGCCGGGATGTCGCGCGAGCGGTCCTCGAAGAAGGGGTAGGCCGCGTACCAGCGGGGGTTGCGGATGCCCCTGCGCACCACCCGCACCTCCTCCTCACGGCGGAAGCGCAGGACCTCGCGCAGTTCGGGCAGCATGCGCCGGCGCAGGAGGTGGAGTTCGAGCCGTCGCCCGGCACCGAGCCCGGCCACCACCGACGGGTGGAGCGCCTCGACGCAGGGGACCACGGCGTCCAGCAGCCTGCGCGCCTCCCCCTCGTCCGCGTCCTCCAGCGCCTCGTAGAGGAACCGCACGTCCCAGGTGGCGATCATCTCGTCGAAGGCCCGTTTGATCCTGGGGGCACGCTCGGCCAGGAAGAGCTGGACCCCGCGCAGCGAGGCGACGCGCTCCTCCAGGTTGGACACCTCCATCCGCCGCTGGGTGATCGACGCGTCACCCGTCTCGCGCAGCCGCCAGTGGTAGACGACCTCGTTCAGCAGGTCCACACCGGACGCCAGGACGTGCGCCGCCACGGCGACCGGCGCGTCCTCGTACAGCCCGGCGGGGAACGCCAGGCCCCGCTCGTCCCAGAAGGAACGGCGGTAGACCTTGTTCCACACCGTCCGGTCACGGGTCAGGTCGGGGTAGCCGGTGATGTGGGTCCGCTGACGCGGCTTCCTGAAGAGCTTGACGTGCAGCGAGGACGGGACGAGCCCGTCGGGGGTGAGCCTGCGGACCGCGCCGCAGGCGATGTCGGACCCGGTCTCCTCCAGGGAGCCCACCAGCGCCTCGTAGGCCCGTTCCGGGACGACGTCGTCGCTGTCGGCGAAGGCGAGGTAGGTGCCGCGGGCGTGCCGGACGCCGAGGTTCCTGGCGGGACCGGGCCCCATGGTCTCCTGGCGCAGGATCCGGAACCGCGGGTCCCCGGCGGCGAACTCGGCGGCGATCGCGGCGCTGCCGTCCTCGGAACCGTCGTCGACGAGGACGAACTCGACGTCCCGCAGGGTCTGCGCGGCGAGGGAGGCCAGACACTCCCCGATGTAGTCCGCCACGTTGTAGAACGGCACGACGACACTCAGCAATGGCGCTTCCAACGAGGTCCTCCGGTCGGGACGTCCAGTCACGTCACGGCCCACGATGCTCCCGCCCGGCGCCCGTCATGACGGAGCCGGTCTCCCCGTGGCCCGCTCTTTGCCCAACCCTGGGGCCGCCCACACTCGGGGCCGCTACTCTCTGTGTGTTCGTGACCACGGGGGGCGGAACACTGAGACGCATCGACGACGGCGACCTGGAGACGGTCCGCCGCTGGCGCAACCATCCGAAGGTCCGGGCCGCCAGCTTCACCACGCACGAGATCGGCGCCGCCGAGCACGCCCGCTGGTGGCGGGCGGTCCGCGACGACCCCGACCGCGAGGTGCTGCTCTACGAGCACGGCGGCGAGGGGGCCGGGGTGGTCGCCTTCACCGGCCTGACCGGCGGTGACGCAGGCGCCACCTGGGGGTTCTACCTCGACGTCGACGGGCTGGAGCGGTCCGGGCGGCTGCTCGAAGCCTGGTTCGGCATCGAACGGGCCGCGGTCGGCCACGCCTTCGGCCCGCTGGGCCTGCGGACCCTCCGCGGTGAGGTGCTGGCCGGAAACGACGCGGTACGCCGGCTGCACCGGCGTTTCGGGTTCACCGAGGTCGGCTCCTACCTGCGCGACGTGGACGGCGTGCCGCGCGAGGTCGTCGTCGTCCGGCTCGATCGAGAGGAAGCACCGTGATCTCCATATCCGACCGGCCGATCGGCTCCGGCCACGCCCCCTTCGTCATCGCGGAGATGTCCGGCAACCACAACGGCGACCTGGACCGGGCCCTGGCCATCGTGGACGCCGTCGCCGGGGCGGGCGCGCACGCGCTCAAGCTGCAGACGTACCGCGCCGACACCATCACCGTCGACGCCGACGGCCCCGCCTTCCGCATCGGCGAGGACCACGCGCTGTGGGGCGGCGACAACCTCTACCGGCTCTACGAGCGTGCCCACACCCCCTGGGAGTGGCACCGGCCGATCTTCGAGCGGGCCCGGGAACGCGGGCTGGTGGCGTTCTCCTCGCCGTTCGACCCCACGGCGATCGAGCTGCTGGAGTCCCTCGGCACCCCCGCCTACAAGATCGCCTCATCCGAGCTGGTGGACCTGCCGTTGATCAGGCTGGCGGCGGCCACCGGCAAACCGCTCATCCTCTCCACCGGCATGGCCACCATCGGGGAGATCCACGCCGCCGTCGAGGCGGCCCGCGGAGCCGGGTGCCGGGATCTGGCCATACTGTCGTGCACCGCCGCCTACCCCGCCTCCCCCGCCGAGAGCAACCTGAGGTCCCTGCCTCTGCTCGCCGCGCTGACCGGCGCGGTGGTCGGGGTGTCGGACCACACCCCGGGGGTCGGCGCGGCGCTCGCCGCGGTCGCGCTGGGCGCCCGGCTGATCGAGAAGCACGTCACGCTCGACCGGGACGACGGCGGCGTCGACTCGGCCTTCTCCCTGGAGCCCGCCGAGCTGGCGACGCTGGTGACGGAGAGCGAGCGGGCCTGGCGGTCGCTGGGCTCGGCGCGGATCGGCCCCCGGCCCGGCGAGCGGGAGGGGCTGCGTTTCCGGCGTTCCCTGTACGTGGTGGCCGACGTCCGGGCGGGTGAGAAGGTCAGTGAGCGCAACGTGCGCTCGATCCGCCCCGCCGGAGGGCTGCCCCCCGACGCGCTGCCCGACCTCCTGGGCCGTCCCTTCACCCGCGACGTCCCCCTGGGCACGCCCATGGGCTGGGACCTGGTCTGACCGGCGCCGGGCCGCCGGCTCACCCGGGTGAACCCGCGGCCCGGCGCACGGCCTGGAGCATGGTCCGGACGGCGCCTCACGCCGCGCGCCGTCGGCCGTCGGGGCCGCGATGCCCGGGCAGGGACGTCCCCGATCAGTCCGCGGCCTCGCGCAGGCACTGCCTGCCCGCCGGAGTGCACCCCTCCGGGAGGACGAAACGGTCGTCGGTCCAGCCGATCCGCCGCACCAGGGTGGCGTTGAACACGCTCCCGACCGGGACGTCCGGCACATGGGCGTGCGGGACGACGAGGACCTCCTGCACCGCCAGGGTGTCGCCCGTGACGCGGTCGACCAGGACCTGCCTCTCGGTCGAGCCGTCGCTCGTCCTGCGCAGGACCGCCAGGCCGGTGCGTCCTTCGACGTCCCGGGCCCCGTCGACGACACGGGCGCCCGGAAGCGCGGCCAGCATGCGCAGGATCGCCGCCCGGGTTCCCGGGGTGGTGGGAGCGTTCACGAGCAGTTCCTGCCCGATCTGCCAGATCTTGTCATCGTCAGAGGGGAAAGGCCCGGAATAGTGGGTCTTGTCATTGGCGTCTCGGACGACCGCCCAGCGCGACAGCAGCTCCGCCTTCAGCTCCGCCGGGTCCCGTGGCAGCTCGCGGACCTCGCGGGCGCTCAGCCTCACATCCGACACCGTGTAGTCCTCCGGGGAGCCGGCGGACGACAGGTACTGGGTGTAGCCGTAGGGGACCTGGTCGTTGTCGCAGTCGCCGTCGTTCCCGCAGAGTCCGGGCGAACCCGCCTTCTTCCAGGCCGTGCGGTCCGCGGCGGTGAGAGGGGTGCTCCGCAGCGCGGTCACCTCGTGGGCGGTGCGTCCGTCGGGCCCCGCCCACAGGACCTCCCGGATGCGGCTGTCGACCGTGAACCCTCCCTTCCCCCGATTCCTGTGCTCGAACGGCTCGCGACGGGCGTGCTCCACCTCCCTGCGCCAGTTCGCGTGCTCGGTCTCCCGTCGGCGGGCCAGCCGGTCCGTCGCGGCGTCGAACACCGCGCGGCCGTCCGCCGGGACCACCGCGGTGACCGCCGGGCCGTTCCCGGCGCCGTCCCGCAGGGCGGGCACGACGACGATCGCGCCGATCACCGCGGCCGTCGCGGCAGCCGCCAGCGCGATCCCGGCCCACGCGGGAAACCCGCGGCGGCGGGTGCGCAGCACCCGTGCCCTCGCCTCGGCGACCCGGCCGGGAGCCGGAGGCGGAACGTCCGGCATCACCTCGTCGATGAGCTTGAACTCGTCCATCAGGCCTCCACTCCCAGAAAGTCACGCAGTTTGGTCCTGGCCCGGCTGAGCCGGGAGGCCACCGTGCCGGCGGCCACCCCGAGGGCCTCGGCGATCTCGTCGTAGGTGAACCCGCCGTAGGCGGCGAGCAGGACCGCGTCCCGCTCACCGCGCGACAGCCGTGCCAGCGCCCCCGCGAGCCGGCCGGCCGTCACCCCCGCCGTCACCCGGTCGACCACCCGCTGCTCGGGGCCGTCGTCGTCCGGGGGCGGGCCGGTCCTGGCCAGGGCCCGGTAGCGGCGCAGTTCCAGCCGCCGATGCCGGCCGATCAGGTTGGTGGCGATGCCGTAGAGCCAAGGCCGTGGCGCACCCCGCGCGGGATCGAACCGGTCACGGCGCCGGAAGGCGATCAGGAAGGTCTCGGCCGCCAGGTCCTCGGCCACATCGAGGTCGAGCCGCCGCCCGATGTAGCGGTGGATCTCCTCGTAGTGCGCGTCGAAGACGGCACCGAACCAGTGGGAGTCGGTGGGCGACGTCTCACCGGGGACTGTGATCATGCAAGGGGCTCCCCCGCCGGAAGAACAGGACACCCCTTCTTCGCCGGTGCCCACCAGCCCTTCCCGGTTTTCTCCGGATTTTTTCGCATCCGTCCCTGAGGCCGCCGCCCGCACCCGCGTCCCGGCGTGGCCGACATCGGCCCATCGGTTGCGACGGGCATCGCCGTGTCCCACGCTCGACGGAGAAGCGTACGAGCGGAAGGCGGCTCCACATGCGCGGTCTCAGCCCGAATGAGCTCGAACGCCTGCTCCGTTCCCACCGTCGCCTGAGAACCTCGATGCTGGTCACCATCGCCGTGATCATCGTGGTGGTCGTCCTCCTGGCGCGCGCCGATGTGCCGCTCCCCTCCGGGCTCGGCGTGGGTGCCGGAGTGGGCATCGGGCTGCTCCTGCTCATCCCGCAGCGGCGCCTGCTGAACGAGCTGGGGCTCACCAGCACGCAAGCGAAGGCGATCATCGCGGCCGAGCGGGAACGCCGCAGCGGCCTCGCCGCCCTGCCACCGGAGGCACGCGCCAGGCGTGAGGCACGGCGGGCGGGGGTCTTCCTGGTCGCGGGCCTGGTCCTCGTGGTCGTCTTCGCCGTCGCGGCCTTCTACTTCTTCGGTCACGCCGGTCGGACGGTGGAGGAGGACGCCCCACCCGACCCGTGGTTCGGCATCAGCTTCTTCGCCGGCTTCGCCGCCCTGTGCGCCGGGCCCGCTTTTCTCTGGCAGGCGTACCGGCACAAGGAGAGCGCCGCTTCCTGGCGTGAGAGAGCGGCGGAGGAAGCCCCCTGACGGCCCGGCCCGCCGGTCGCGGCGGGCCTCCCGAGCACCGTCGACGTAGCGCTGTCGGCGTAGCGCCGCCGGCCGGTGACCGAAGCGCTTCCGGCCCGCCGAGCGTTCCCCCTGCCGGTCGGCGGTTCCTCCTCACCGTGGCCCGGCACCGCGCCGACGCAGGCCGTCGAGCAATGCTCCGGCCACCCGTTCCCGGCCCCGCCCGTCGACCAGCCCGCGGCCCCGCTCGGCGTACCGGGCACGGAGGGCGGGACGGGTCAGCAACTCACGCAGGAGCGGGACCGCCCCGGCCGCGGAACATCCCGGGCCGAGCCCGGCGGCCAGCTCCCGGCCGACCAGCGCCTCGTAACCGGTCAGCTGGTTGTCGGCGACCCAGACGAGCGCGGCGGGCACGCCGAGATAGAGCAGCTCCCAGCAGGAGGTGCCCGCGGCGGTGATCACCAGATCGGCGGACGCCATCAGTTCGGGCAGCCCGTCCGTCGGCGGGACGACCGTGATCCCCGGGCGGGCGGGCAGGGGCCGCGGGCTGACCAGGGTCGCCGAGAAGGGGACACCCACCGCGGCCAGCGTGTCCGCCCAGCGGTGGGCCATGCCCGCGGCGTCGGTGCCGCCGAAGAAGCACAACACTCGGGGAGGCCCCGTCACGGGGACTTTTCCGGTCTCCCCCGCGACCCCCTCGGCGGTTCCCTCGGTCTCCCTCGCGACCCCCTCGACCGCTCCCCCCGTCTCCCCCGCGACCCCCTCGACCACTCCTCCGGTCTCACCCGCTCTGGCCGCGCCGCGTTCCCCGCCCGGCCGCTCGCCGCTTCCCGCGGGCACCGCACGCAGGCGTCGTACGGCGTCGCGCAGCAGGACGTAACGGGCTCCGGCCAGCCGGACCGCCCCCTCGGGCAGCGGCACGTCGCGTTCTTCGGCGCCGAGGTTCTGGTCGACGTACAGGTCGGCGACCTGGCCGCGCGGATCGCCGTCGATCACGGCCGCGACCCGCAGGCCGGCAGCCCGGAGCGTCTCCCCGGTCGCCGGAGGGATCGTGTAGGAGTCGAGGACCACCGCGTCCAGGCCCAGGGCGAGCGCCTGGGCGGCGAGGCCGCCCGGTGACGTCCCGGCGGCCAGCAGCGGCAGCCGCCGCCCCGTGAGCTGGTCCGACGCCCAGGCCAGGCCACCCAGGTCACCGAGGAACGTCACCGCCGCGCCGCGCGACACCAGCTCCTCCGCGAGCGCCACGCACCTGACCAGGTGCCCGACCCCGATCAGCGGCCCGGCGTCACAGCGGATTCCGACGCGCGGCGCGGCCCGGGAGGCGGGGTTCACCGAGGACGCGGGGTTCACCCAGGACACGGAACCCGCCGGAAGTGCGGAACCCGGCGCAGGCATGGGGCTCACGCCTCCCGCAGGGCCTTCTGCTGGACGTGCGCGTTGAGCGCGCGGACATCGGGACGGGCCCGCAGCCACGCGACCAGGGAGCGGACCGGGACGGTCCGGTCGCCGAACTCCTCCGCCACCCGCCGGATCAGCCGCCAGTCGTCCTCGGTGTCGAGGGTGACACGCAGGTCGGAGGCGTCGGGCTGGTAGGTCAGCCCCATGGTCCGGAAGTCTCCGGGGTGGGTGTAGACGTAGGAGGTGACGTGGGCCCGGTGGTGACCGGTGGCGTCGTGACCGGCCTTCTCCAGGGCGGCCCTGCCGACGATCTCCACGTCGGTGCCGCGCGGAAGCGTGTGCGGCAGGCCGGTGCTCAGGTAGTCGAGACCGGGGATCGCCCGGTAGGCGAGGGCGGCCTCACGGATCACCTCCGGGTCGAGGAGCGGGCAGTCGGCGGTGAGGCGCATGACCGCGTCACCCGGATGGCCGGCCAGCACGCCCCGGAAGCGGTCGAGCACGTCGTCGACCGGCCCCCGGTGGCAGGCCACCTCCAGCCGCGCGCACTCGGCCTCGACCGCGTCGTCGGCCGTCTGCGTCGTGGTCGCCACCACCAGTTCGTCGACCGCCCGCGCCTGGCGTGCCGCGCGGACCACCCACCCCAGCACCGAGCGGCCCGCCAGGTCCTTCAGGACCTTGCCGGGCAGCCGGGTGGAACCCATTCGTGCCTGGACGATTCCGATGATGCGCACCGATGCCCCATCCCCCGTTGTCACCGTGCGTTCCCACATGGTCGCGCTATGCTACCGGCTCGGCGCGGTCGCCCACCGCGCGTCGGACCAACCACGGGGGGCTCCATGGGAATGCTGAACGGGTCGTCGATTCTGATCACCGGGGGCACCGGTTCCTTCGGCAAGGCGTTCATCCGCCACGCGCTCGACCACCTCGACCCCCGCCGCCTCGTCGTCATCTCCCGTGACGAGCTCAAGCAGTACGAGGCCAGGCAGATGTTCGGCGACGACGAGCGGCTGCGCTGGTTCATCGGCGACATCCGCGACCGGGAGCGGCTCACCCGGGCGATGCACGGTGTGGAGTACGTCGTGCACGCGGGTGCGCTCAAGCAGGTCGACACCGCCGAGTACAACCCGTTCGAGTACGTCCGCACCAACGTCGCCGGCTCGCAGAACGTCATCGAGGCCGCCATCGACTGTGGAGTGCGCAAGGTCGTGGCGCTCTCCACCGACAAGGCGTCCAGCCCCATCAACCTCTACGGCGCCACCAAGCTCGTGGCCGACAAGCTCTTCGTCTCGGCCAACCACTACGCCGCGGCCCATCCCACCCGTTTCGCCGTGGTCCGCTACGGCAACGTGGTCGGCAGCCGCGGCTCGGTGATCCCGTTCTTCCTGCGCCTGGCCCGCGAGGGCGGGTCCATCCCGATCACCGACAAGCGCATGACCCGCTTCTGGATCACCCTTCAGGAGGCGGTGCGGTTCGTGGTCGACTCCTTCGACATGATGCAGGGCGGCGAGCTGTACGTCCCGCGCATCCCCAGTATGCGGCTGACCGACCTGGCCGAGGCCGTGGCGCCGGAGAGCCCGACGTACGAGATCGGGGTCAGGCCCGGCGAGAAGCTGCACGAGGAGATGATCGCGCCTGACGACGGGCGGCGCACGCTGCGCCTGCCCGACCGTTACGTCGTCCAGCCCACCATCGCCACCTGGGGGTACGTCCCGCCGCAGGGCGGAACGACGCTTCCCGAGGGCTTCGCCTACCGTTCCGACACCAACGACCGGTGGCTCACCGTCGGCCAGCTCCGCGACATGATCACGCTGGGGGTCTGATGCTGCCCTACGGCCGGCAGTCGATCGACGACGACGACGTCCGGGCGGTGGCCGAAGCGCTGCGCGGCGACTGGCTCACCACCGGCCCGGCCGTCCCGGCCTTCGAGGAGGAGCTGGCCCGCTGGACCGGCGGCGTGCCCTGCGTCAGCGTCAGCTCCGGGACCGCCGCCCTGCACGTGGCCTACGCCGCGGCCAGGGTCGGGCCGGGCGACGACGTCGTCACCACGCCGATGACCTTCGTGGCCACCGCGGCCACCGCGGCGCTGCTCGGCGCGCGGGTCGTCTTCGCGGACGTCGAACCCGACACCGCCAACCTCGACGCCGGGGCGGCGCGGGCGGCGGTGACTCCGCGGACCCGCGTGATCACCGCGGTCGACTACGCCGGTCACCCCGCCGACTACGACGGGCTGCGCACGGTCGCCGGCGACGCCGGAGCCCTGCTGCTCGGCGACGCCGCCCACTCCATCGGCTCGCTTCACCGGGGCAGGCCGGTCGGCTCACTCGCCGACCTGACGACGTTCTCGTTCTTCCCGACGAAGACGGTGACGACGGCCGAGGGCGGGGCCGTCGCCGCGGCCGATCCCGCGCTGCTGACCCGCGCGGCGCGTTTCCGCAACCACGGGCTGGTGCGCGATCCCGCCGAGCAGCGCCACCCCGACGAGGGAGGCTGGCACCAGGAGGTGCACGCGTTCGGGCTCAACTACCGGCTCCCCGACGTGCTGTGCGCGCTGGGCCGCAGCCAGCTACGGCGGCTGGGAGGGTTCCGTGCCCGCAGGGCGGCACTCGTCGCGCGCTACACCACGATGCTCTCCGAGGTGCCGGGGCTGGCCCTGCCGCCGTGCAGGCCGTACGCCGACCCGTCCTGGCACCTGTACCCGGTCCGGGTGCTCGACGGGCGCCGCCGGGAGGTCTACGACCGGATGCGTCAGGCCGGCATCGGGGTGCAGGTCAACTACATCCCGGCCTACTGGCACCCGGTCTTCGCCGACCTCGGCTACCGGCGCGGCATGTGTCCCGAGGCGGAGGCGTACTACGCCGGGCAGCTGTCGCTGCCGCTCTACCCCGGCCTCTCCGACGCCGACCAGGACCGCGTGGTGGAGACCCTGGCGAAGATCCTGCGCTGAGCCCGGGCCCGCTCGCCGGCCCCTGGGACGGACACGACGGTGTCAGACGCCCTTCCCACAGTCCGGTCGAAGGAGGACGGGCGTGCGGCCGAACCACCGGCGGCACCCCAGCACGCGCCTCATGGCCCGGTGAGCACGTAGAGCAGGGCCGCCATGCTGGTGCCGCTCACCAGGTCGCGCTCGCCGACCAACCGGCGGATGTCCGTCAGCGGCACCCACTCGATGCGCTCGGCCTCCCATCCCTCGGTGGGCGGACCGATGTGGGTGGCTCCGTCGGCGCGGAAGACGTGGTGAACCGAGTCGGAGATGCCGTTGGTCGGTTGGACACGCAACAACGGGCGTAGCGGCCCGGGCCGCCACCCCGTCTCCTCCTCGACCTCTCGCGCCGCCGCGGCCGCCGGCTCCTCACCGTCGTCGATCTTCCCGATGGGGATCTCCCATCCCCACGAGTCAGTGATGAAGCGATGCCGCCAGATCAGCAGTACCCGGCGCTGTTCGTCGACCACCACGGCTCCCGCACCCGGTGCGGTGCGGATCAGCCGGTGGGCCAGGTGCCTGCCATCGGGCAGTTCCACATCCGCCACCCGGACGTCAAGCCACGGGTCGGTGTAGAGGGGCTCTTCGGAGTGGACCTGCCAGCGCATGCTGCGTACTCCCAGCGTGATTGCCTGATCTCGGCCCCACGCTACAAGGGCACACGCGTCTGCCGGTGCGCACGCGTCAGAAACTCCCGGACCACGCAGGCGTCGAAGGGCCGTAGCGCGTCGGCCACCATGCCGATTCGTTCGGTGATGCGCTCGGACTCCATGCCCTGCGCGCGCTCCAGCATGGACTCGGCGGTGGTGACCGCCTGGTCCAGCTCACCACGCTCGGCCAAGACAAGGGCAAGAGTGGCAAGCCGGTGCGTCTGGCCGCGTAGATGGCAGACGTCAACGGATCGAAGTGCCTCTTCGGCGTAGACCTGAGCGGCCACGAGATCGCCGAGCCGTCGCAGTGCTTCGGCATGCTGGCACTCCAGCAGGCCCAGCTGGACATATCCCGTCTCCGGCGGCTCGTCGTCCCGGCGGATACGGGCTGCCGTGGTCTCCGAACGGCGCATGTGGGCATGACAACCCGATCGATCCCCCACCCTCGCGTACGCCTTGGCCTGGAGCGTGTGCAGGTCGGTCACCAAGGCGGGGCTCAGATGCCCCCGAGATCCCCGCAACGCGGTCTCCGCGTACTGGATCACATGGCGATACTTCGCCTGGGACATGGCCTGGTTGGCCAGCAGGGCGATCACGTAACCGCCGAACGCCGGGTTGCCCGACGCCTTGGCCATTCGGAGCGCGCGGAACAGGTAGCGCTGAGAGAGCGCCTGGCGGTTGGAGTCGTAAGCGCAGATGCCTGCGAGTGCCACCAGACCGCCCACCGCCCGGAACAGTTCTCGCCCTGTGCGGTCATCGTGACCGCTCTTCAGCAACGGTGTCACGTTGGCGCTGAGGAATGCCACAACGCGCGGCCGTACCGGCACGCCGCCGACCCGGCGATACATCTGCTCGTAACGACTGCGCGCGTCTTTGAGCGCTTGAACGTCGTCCGTACTCACCGCGCCGGGTCCTCGACGGGAGACGTCCATCTCGTGAGGTGGGTTCTCCCATTCGAAGACGGGGGCTATGGCGGCCGGTCCTTCGAGCATCGAGGCACCGGCCAGAAAAGCTCTGTCGTTGAGATCTCCCCGCCACAACGCAACCGTCTGATCAACGGCCCGTGACAGATCCGGCACATCCTGGCCTGCCTCGTTGCGGGCCATGCCGATGTCGGAGAGCATCAGGGTCCGGCCGACCCGGCTTCCGACGATCTCACAGATGATCTCGGGTACGTCTCCGCGCGGGATGGCCTTGTCTCTGATCCATCGGGCGACGGCGGTGTGGTCATAGCGGGTCGGGCGCCGGGCGGTCGAAGTAATCCTGTTGATGCGTGCGGCAAGCCCGGCGTGTGAGATCTCTGCTTCGGCGAGCAGCGAGTCAAGCAGGATGTTCGGCTCACCCACCGACCGGCCTCCTGTCGGTCTCCGTATCCGCTCGGAGTGTAAGCGGCACATCACGCGCAGCGCAGCCGTTCGGTCGCAGATCCGGTCACGACTGGATCGCCTTCACACGGGGTGTGCATCGATTCCCACTCCTCGAACCGATCACGCGCTTATGCCATTCGAGACTTCGGCGATCCACTGGTCCTGTGAGCCGACCGACTCGCTGAGGGCCGCTGTTCCGGCTCCCCGATGAGGACAGCCCACGAGACACGCGCAGTCCTGTCATCGATCCCGCACGGTAGGCGACCCCACCACGGTGAAGCGAACACCGGGTGGGCCTTTGATCACGAAGTCGGAGGTTGACCCGTGGACAACCACAGAGCCGTCCCGCTCGCCGTCAACGAGGCAACGGTGGAGAATGACGACAAGGCGCTGGTCATCGTCCAACGACTCCTCAGAGAGCGGGGCGTCCGTTCCCAGCGCCACCACACGATCAGCCTCGGGCTCTTCCCCGGCTCCGAGGTTACGTGGCCGGACCGCCCCATGCGCTCGCGACTGGACCGGTACCCGCCAGAACTGACCGTGATCGATTCTGGGGGCCGGCAGGACGCCACGGTGACCATGGGACTGCACTCAGGCTGCTACCTGGTGTCGCTGCGTGAAGACCCCGATCCCCACACTGTGCCGAGGAAGCATCCGGAGAAGGTGGTGGAGCTGATCCTCGCTGCCCGGTCGGAGTGTGGCTCATGACGCTCGCGGAACTGACCGCGTGCCATGGCCGGACCTGGACCATCTCCGGCGCGGTGGGGGGCGGCTGGTATGCCGTGCGGCGTGCCGCCCTGTCGGTCTACGCGCGTGCGCACGGCCTGTCCGACATCCGCTGCGGGGCGACCCTGGACGAACTGGCTCACCGCCTGGAAGCTGAGACTCGGCTTGAACGTCAGGCGTGGCGGCGCATACCGGCACGGCCGATGTCTTGACCCACAGACGGGCGTGACGGTGTGAGATCTGGAGGGACCCGCCCCGTCACGCCCGCCGGAAGCCGTTGAACGGCTCCGGCCTCCTCGGAGAGCCGTCACCAGGGCAGCCTGGCCACCGAGACCAGTGACAGCCGCATGCGGCGTGGAAGCCTCGGGGCGGCGGGCAGCACGACCAGGGCGGGTGCGGTCAGCGGGGCGAGGAAGTCCAGGCGGGCGTCCCGCCGCCCCTGCGGGGTGAAACTCACCGGGATCGCCCTGCCGTCCTCCATGCTCAGCACGAGCGGCTCCGGGACGGCGACGGGACGGATCCGGGCGGCCAGCGCGTGCCCGGCCGCGGTGAGACGGTTCAACACCCCGCGTATCCGCGTGTGGACCGCCCGGCGGACCCGCCACACGCGCAGCCGCAGCCGCCCCAGGCGGGTCCGGCGCACGCGCGGCCGGGCCGGGCCGCCGCCCTTGGGCGGGCCGGCGACCCGGAGCCCCAGGCAGAGACCGATCCGGCCGGGCTCCGCGGACGGCGGCATCGGGTTGACCACGATCAGGCCGGAGTCCAGCCTGCGTGCCCCCGCCTTCCGGCCGTACGGCACCCCGCCGAGACTGACCAGGGAGACCTCCTCACCGGTCGTGGCGTCGAGCACCCCGGTGAAGCGTCCCGCGGCGGACCGCGACACCGGCTCGAACTCCACCCGGTCGATGCGGACGCCCGTCACGCTCGACGGGGCGACCCGGCCGTACACCGCGCCGGTCAGGCGTGGAGAGGTGCCGTACCACTCGGTGGCGTCGACCGCCTCCACGCAGAGCAGCCCGTCGCGGGGCAGCTCGTCGGCGGTGAGCTCGAACTCGACCGTCGCGCGAGGCCGCCTGCGGGCCGAGCGCGAGTCGAGCAGGACGCACTGGCGGAGCCTGCCCTGGGAACGGATCTGGATCAACCGCGGCAGCCGGGATGCCTCCTCGCGGCCTTCGACGTTCCTGCGCCAGTGCGTGATCGCCTTGTTGTCCAGCGACAGCAGGACCCTGACCCGCACCCCGGGCCCGGAGCCGAACACCTTGAACCCGGCCAGGCCGCTGGAGGCGAACCGGCCGACGAAGCGCGTCCCGCGGTAGACCTGGTCGGTCACCCGCAGGCCGCCGGTCCGGCCGCTCTCGACGACGGCCGGGGGGACCAGGGCGGGCAGCGGCCGGTCGTGCTCGGTGCCGAACCCCGCGCCGATGGTTGTGTGCATCACGAACTCCTGAGGGGGAAGGTCGCGGACGCCAGCGCGTCCGGGGAGAGCAGGTCGAAGCGGGTGAGGAAGGGCTCACGGCGTTCCCACATCCGGGTGACGGAGGAGAACAGCGGGTCGCCGTCGCTCTCGACGTGACTCATGTTGATGAACAGGGTGCGCAGCAGCTCGTTGCCCGCCCCGGTGTCCCAGGCCGGGACCAGCGGCGACGTCACGTCCGTCGCGCACCGGTAGAACCACAGCCAGAGCCGGGCGCGTTCGCGCTGCTCCTCACCGAGGACCGGTCGTCCCTTGGCGGCCTTCGCGATCGCCGTCTCCAGCAGCGACCAGTACGACGGCCGGTCCTCGGCGACGAACGACAGCCCGCAGGAGCTCCACTCCGACCAGCCCGCCTGGATCACCGGGATGCCGAAGGCGGGCAGCTCGTTGCTGACGCTGCCGCGGACCGTCACCCCGAGGTCCGTCAGGCTCCACAGCATGTTCTTGGAGATGGCGACGCTGGGCCGGAAGACCATGTGGGAGCGGCCCGCGTAGCGCTCGGCCACCTGCTCGAAGAAGCCGGTGGAGTCGTAGCGGAACTGGCTGGGGTGGTCGAGGAAGACCCAGTTCGCCGTGATGTCGGAGGCGGCGTACTCGGCCGTCTCCTCGAACCAGCGGGCCAGGTCGTCGAAGACCTCGACGTTGGTGCCCAGCGCGTCGGAGACGGCGTGGTTGAAGACCGTCACCACCGGGCGGTCCAGCTCGAAGCCCAGACGGCGCAGGGCGTGTGCGCGCAACTGGTCGCGTTCCACCTCGTTCTGGAGCTCGGCGGCGGCGAAGGCGCCCGCCCGCCACCAGCTCGGCCGCCCCAGGTTGCCCTTGGCCCGCCAGGTGACCAGTTCGGCGCTGGCGCGCAGGATCCTCCGGTTCGGCCAGACGGCCCGCTCGAAGTAGTCGCCGATCTGCCTGGTCAGCTCCGCGCGGTAGCTCACCTGCCCGGTCCGCTTCTCCGGGAAGAGGGTGTACGCCTTCAGCGAGCCGGTGCTCTGCACGTGGACGACGGGGACGTCGCGCCGCATGGCGGATTCCACGGCCAGGCCCCACTGGTCGTAGTCGACGTGGCTGGTGACGAACGCGACGGGCGTGACCGCGTCGAAGAGCTCGTCGTAGAAGGCCGAGAACGCCGCACCCCGGGCGTGCCGCGCCAGGTAGGCGGGGTCGGCCCCGGCCGCGGGCGACAGACGCGGGACCAGGTTCAGCCGGCACACCGTCGCGTCCACGAACCTCCGCAGCAGGGCGGGGTCCACCGGGGGCACCCTCCGGCGGGTGGGTGGGCCCTCGAAGTCCGCCGGAAGGTGCCCGGCGACCGCTCCGGCGTCGAGGTTCCCGGCCAGCTCGTGCACGTTGAGCACCTCCGAGGCGCCGAACGCCCCGGCCAGCGACCGGACGTGCTCGACGTCGAAGTCCTGCCAGAGCGTCTCGCTCCACTGCTCGTCGGTCCCGGTGACGACGACGAGACGGGACGGGACGACGCACCGGATCGCGTTGGCCACCACGAGGTTGCGCATGATGACGCGGATGTCCTGGTGCAGCGCCTCCACGACGACGCAGTCGCCGCCCTCGGGCCGCGGGAGACGGTTTCCCCAGTACGTTCCCACGGTGGTGAGCAGCCGTTCGAACTGCGACCTGTTCCCTACAAGATTCACGATTCCCCCGCCACGCTTACCTCAGGATCGACTTTGGGTTGACTGTCTTGCCTGGCCGTCCCGCCGGCCGCTCGCCGCGTCACCGTCACGACGGCCGGCCACCGTGCCCCCGCGTCGCCGGCCGCTCGCCGCGTCGCCGTCACGACGGCCCATCGCCGGCTCCCCGCCGCGACGGCGCAGGAACCGCAGCGCGCGGCGGAGGATCCCGGCGCCGGGCGGACGCCGCCCCGGTCCGGGACGCCGCGCGGACCGCGGTTCGGCGCCCGCGGGCCGCGACTCCCCCCGAGCGGATCGCGGTTCGGCACGCGCGGACCGTGGTTCGGCGCCCGCGGGCCGCGGTTTCCCCCGGGCGGATCGTGCTTCGACGCCCGGGGGCCGTGGTTCGGCACGCGCGGGCCGCCGCTTCTCGCGGGCGGCCTCCAGCTTCTCTCGGGCGGCCTCCAGTTTCTCGCGGGTGGCGTGCAGCGACCGCTCACGGGAGGTGAGCGCCGCCTCCAGCCGGTCGATCCGCGCCTGCGCCTCAGCGAGCCGGTCGGCCAGCCCGTTCCGCACGGCCAGCAGGTCCCGGTAGACCGGTGGCGCCTCGCCGGCGGGCGGCTCACCACCGCCGGTGGCCTCCCGGATGCGGGCGTCCAGGCTGAGCGCGAGCTCCGGCTCGCCCGGCTGGACGGTGTGCCCGCCCAGGGCCGCCAGCGCCTCCACCAGGCGGTCGGGGTCGGTGTGCCACGGCCAGGGATGGTGGTGCCCGGTGCCCAGCAGCCGAGCCGCGAAGCGCCGCAACGCCCGCAGCAGCACGGCCCGGGACGGCACCGGGCCGTCGAGCGCCCAGCCGCCGTCGACGAGGTCGAGCCGCTCACCGTCCCAGACGACGTTGTCCGCGGTGGCGAAGGCCAGCCGCCCCGGCAGCCGGCCGCCGATGGCGTGCGCGTCCAGCCAGGCGGCCAGCGCGGTGACGGCCGCCCCGACCGCGGCCGTGTCGTCGCGGACGCAGCCGTCCAGCATGACCTCCTCCAGCACCCGGCCGCGCGGCACCGGCCCGGCCGCTCCTCCGGGCACCCGGCGCAGCGGCCCCGGAGGCGGCGGAGGCGCCGGCTGCACGACCCGCCGGACCCAGCCGCCGTCGCCCTCGCGCACCAGCTCGTGCACCGCGGACGGCAACGGGGCACAGACGCCGTCGTCGACGATCCCTGCCGGCGGCTGCCATGCCGCCGGGTTCCCCCGGCGTGCCACCGTCACCCACAGCGGCGCCAGGTGCCCGGCGAGCCCGTGCCGGAACGCCCTCCTGGCCAGGTCGGTCGGATCGGCGAGCACCGCGCGGCCGTCGAACCCCCGCGCGCACGACGGCACGGCGACGGCGTCCGGGACCGGATCGGCCGATTCCAGCTCGTCGACCGCGAGCAGCACCCGGGGGGCCTCCGCGGTCGGGAACCCGGCATAGCAGCATTCGGGGGCCAGCCCCGCGGCGGTCAGCTCTGCGAGCAGCGCCCGGTGACCGGGCGGGTGGGTGGCGTCGAACCCGGGCGGGAACCAGTCGGCGTCGGTCCGGGCACGGTCGGCGGGCTCCGCCTCGACGAAACGGTGGATCCCCAGGTCGTTCGGGGTGGCCATGGCGAGGATCCCGCCCGGTGCGACGAGCCCGGCCACCTCGGCGAGGCTCTCCCGCCAGGTGCGCGGCTCCGACTCCGCCGAGTGCAGGCGGCCGAACCCGTCGAGCGCGAGCACCGCGTCGAACGGCTCCGTACCGGCCAGTCCGTCCAGCCGGCCGCAGTGGACGGCCAGGCCGGGGTGGCGGGCGGCCAGGAGCTCGGCGTCGGGCAGGGAACGCAGCAGCACGCAGACCTCACCGGGACGGGCGAGGAGCCAGGCGACGAGTTCGGCGGGGTGCGGCCCGAGCAGCAGGGTCCTGCCGTCCTCGGGGAGGACCCGGCACAGGAGCTCCCTGACGGCCCCGCATCCGGGCCGTTCGGGGCCGTCCGACCACAGGAGCATCTCGCCACCGACGAGTCTGACGTTCATCCGCACCGCGTTCCCTTCGCCGTCCCCCGCACCGCCCCCTTCGCCCGGCCCTCCACCGGACCCTCCACCGGGCTCCTCCCCGGCCCCTCCACCGGACCCTTCGCCCGGCCCTTCGCCGGGTTCCTCCCCGGCCTCTCCGCCGGCTCTTCCTCCGACCAGCCGAACAGGTGGCGCAGTTCGGCGGGGCCTCTGAGGTGATCGAATCCGAGTTCGAGGCGTGCGGCCTCGGCCGCCGCCGCCCGGTCCACCTCGACGCCGTGCAGCTCGGGCCACAGGCGCATCCGGCGCGCCGTGCCGCCGTACTCGGGCCGCTCGTTCTCCAGTTGCATGGGATCGCCGTACACGGCGACGTCGCAGCCCACCGAGGCGCCGTAGAACAGCGCGCTGCCCAGGCGGTTGGAGGCCACCCGGCGGTGCCTGCGCAGCTCGGCGAGCTGCCGGCGCAGGAAGTCGCGTCCGCGCAGGTCCCAGCGCGAGCCCCGGTCGCCGTGGCAGATGACGCGGAAACCGGCCCGTTCGTACCATCCGCGGACGACCGGATCCCGGTACTCCAGCCAGTAGAGGCAGACGGTGACCGGTCCAGGCTCCACGTTCCTGATCTCGTCGACCAGGGCGGCGTGGTCGCCGTGGACCGCGGCCTTCTCCCAGCCGTGGAAGGGGTACCAGATCGTGCCCGCGCGCTCCGGCTCCGGGACGCGACCCGGGCGGGGCTCCATGGCCAGCAGGTAGGCCCAGGGGGACCCGATCACGCAGTGGCCGCGCCGGCCCATCGACCAGCCCCGCCGCCGCAGCACGTCGGACCACACGAAACGGGGGTAACCCGGCACGCACCAGTGGTCGTCCGGTGGAAAACCATGCAGGTAGTTCCAGCCGTGCTGGACGAACCCCCGGATGCGCGGCACCTCGCGCTCGTCGATGCCGCAGTAGCGGGCGAAGACGCGCGAATGCCCGTACCAGTGGTTGGATCGGTCCATCGTGCCCTCCCTCCATGTCTGAGCGGCCAGCCGGAAGTTGACCCTGACAGCCCGCGGGGAGGCTCGCGGCGGCCTATACCATTTCATTACTCTGAGTGATTATTCGATCACGAGGCACAAGATTGCCCGGTCCGACGAAGGAGTTCCACTACACTGCGTCCCGAAGCAGACGCATACAGTGAGGGAACATGGAACACCTCGAACACCTCCGGGCCGTCTTCCGTAGCACCCTCCGGCTCGCCCCCGGCACCGACGTCGACGGGCTGGAGTACCGCGCGATCCCCCAGTGGGACTCGCTGGCGCACATGGCGCTCGTGGCCGCCCTGGAGGACGAGTTCGACATCATGCTCGAAACGGATGACGTGCTCGGTATGAACTCGTTCGGCAGGGCGGTCGAGATCCTGGAGAAGCAGGGTGTCACGGTCCGGTCCTGATCGCCGGATCGCGCTCGTCACCGGTTCATCCCGGGGCATCGGCCGGGCCGTCGCGCGGCGGCTGGCGGCGGACGGGCACCTGGTCGTCGTGCACGCCCGCACCCGGGAGACGGCGACCGAGGCCGCGGCGAAGCTCGCCGCGGAGACGGGTGCCGAGACCGACGCGGTCCACGGCGACGTGGCCGACCCGGAGGCGGTCTCCGCGATGGCGCGCGAGGTCTTCCAGCGCCACCGACGGCTCGACGCCCTGGTGGTCAACGCCGGGGTGCACGACGCGGGCATGCTCGGCGCCGTACGCGCCGACGTGGTCGACCTGCTGTTCCGGGTCAACGCCCAGGGTGCGACGCACACGCTCCAGTCGATGCTCCGGCTGCTGCGCCGGGGGACGGCCCCCTCGGTGGTGCTCGTCTCCTCCGTGATGGGGGTCAGCGGCGGCCGGGGCCAGACGGTCTACTCGGCGACCAAGGCGGCCGTGCTGGGCCTGGCCCGCGCCGCAGCCAAGGAACTCGGCCCGGCCGGCGTCCGGGTCAACGCCGTCGCCCCCGGCTACATCCGCACCGACATGCTCTCGACCCTCGACGACGAGACGCGGGCCGCGACGGTGGCGGCCACGCCGCTGGGCCGGCTCGGCGAGGCCGACGAGGTGGCGGCCGTGACGGCGTTCCTGCTCTCCCCCGGCGCCTCCTTCGTCACCGGCCAGGTCATCGGCGTGGACGGGGGGCTCGTGCCGTGACATCCCGGCACCCCGGCCCGACGGCATGACATCCCGGCCCCCGGCCCGGCGGCATGACATCCCGGCCCCCGGCCCGGCGGGCGGACAGCGTCCGGCCGAAGTCCGACCGAAGTCCGACTGAAGGAGGAGTGAGGTCCCGATGGACCTGGTGCACCCGCACGCCCGGCTGATCGACGCCCGTTCCGGGCGGGAACTGGCGGGCCGGGCACTCGCCGCCCGGGTCGAGGCCGCGGCCGAGGAGCTGTCGGCGCTGCCCGGGGGGCTGCTGCTGGCCCCGATGCCGACCGAGGTCCGCGCGGTCGTCCGCTACCTCGGGGCCCTGGAGTCGGGGCGGCCGATCGCCCTGCTCGACCCGGCGATCTCCCGCGAGGCGCTGCTGGAACTCGTCCGGCGGTTCGTCCCCGCGGTCGTCGCCGACCCGCCGGGCGACAGCGATCCGCCCGCCGGCTACCACCGGGCCGGAGACCCTCCCCGGTGGGTGTGCTCCGACGCGGCGCCTCACCACCCCGGCCTGGGCGTGCTCCTCACCACCTCCGGCTCGACCGGCAACCCCAAGCTGGTCCGGCTCGCCCGCGCGGCCGTGCTCGCCAACGCCCGCTCGGTGGCCGAGTCGCTGGGTCTCACTCCCGGTGACGTCGCCCCCACCAGCCTGCCGATGCACTACACCTACGGGCTGAGCACCCTCAACAGCCACCTCGGCTGCGGCGCCGGGGTCCTGGTCACCCCGGCGAGTGTGCTCGACCCGGCCTTCTGGGCCGCGGCGGACGCCCACCGGGCGACGCTGCTGTCCGCCGTGCCGTACCAGTTCGAGATGCTGCACCGCACGGGCTTCGACCCGGCCGCGTACCCCACGCTGCGAGCGATCACCCAGGCCGGCGCGCGCCTGCGCACCGAACTGGTCACCGACTTCGCCGGGCGGATGCGGGCCGCCGGCGGGCACCTGATCAAGATGTACGGGATGACCGAGGCACCGCGCATCTCGGTGCTGCCGCCCGAGCGTCTGGCCGAGAAGCCCTCCTCGGTCGGGCGGGCGATCCCGGGCGGCGCGCTGTCCGTCGCGGGCGACGGCGAGGTGGTCTACGAGGGGCCCAACGTGATGATGGGCTACGCCCTGTCGGCCGCCGATCTGACCAGGGGCGACGACCTGGGCGGGCGGATCCGCACCGGCGACCTCGGCCACCTCGACGAGGAGGGCTTCCTCTACCTGGACGGCAGGCTCAAACGCATCGCGAAGGTCTTCGGGGTCCGGGTCAACCTCGACGACGTCGAGCGGCTGCTGCGCGGTCGGGGCCCGGTCGCGGCCGTCACCGGCGACGACCGGGTGGTGGTGTGGGCCGAGGGGGTCGACACCGCGGCCTGCGGTGAGCTCGCCCGCGACCTGGCCGGCCGGCTCAACCTGCACTGGAGCGGGTTCGACGTGCGGGGGATCGACCGGCTTCCGCTGCTGGGCACCGGCAAGGTCGACTACCGCCTGCTGGAGGCCCGGGTATGAACGCGTCCACGACCGGTGTCCCGGAGGCACGGATATGAGCGTGTCCGCCTTCGGCACGCAGCAGCGGGAGGCTCGGCCATGAGCGTGTTCACCCTGGGTGCGCGGGAGCGGGAGGCGCGGCTGCTCCCCGAGCTGACCGCGCTGACCGAGCGGCACCGGCGCCGTTGCCCGCCCTATCGCCGGATCCTCGACGCCATCGGCTCGGCCCCGCCGTACGACTCGCTCGCCGACCTGCCCTGGCTGCCGGTGCGCCTGTTCAAGACGCACGAGCTGAAGAGCATCCCCGACGAGGAGGTTTTCCGTGTCCTGGCCTCCAGTGGCACGACCGGGCAGCGGCCCAGTCTCGTGCACCTCGACCGGGAGGCCGCGGCCACGCAGGCCCGGATGCTCGCCGCAACGCTGCGGACCGTCCTCGGCGGGCGGCGGCTGCCCATGCTGATCGTGGACAGCCGCTCGGTGGTGCGCGACCCGCGGCTCAGCGCGCGCGGCGCGGGTGTGCTGGGGATGATGAACTTCGGCCGGGACCACACCTTCGTCCTCGACGAGGACGGGGTCCCCGATCCCGGCGCGGTCTCCGCGTTCCTCGCCCGCCACGGGCACGGGCCGTACCTGGTCTTCGGCTTCACCTTCATGGTCTGGCTCTACCTGTACGAGGTCGCCCGCGAGCACCGGCTGGACCTGTCCCGGGGTGTCCTGGTGCACTCGGGCGGCTGGAAACGCCTGGCCGACCGGGCGGTCGGCCCCGCCGAGTTCCGCCGCCGCCTGGCCGAGGACACCGGTCTGCGGCGGGTCCACGACTTCTACGGGATGGTCGAGCAGATCGGCACCGTCTTCCTGGAGGGGCCGGACGGCGGGGGGCTGTACTGCCCCGACTTCGCCGACGTGGTGATCCGCGACCCGGAGACCTGGCTGGAGGCCCCCGTCGGCACACCCGGCGTGATCGAGGTGATCAGCACCCTGCCCTCGTCCTACCCGGGGCACGTGCTGCTGACCGAGGATCTCGGTGTGGTCCACGGCGTGGACGACGGTGTCTGGCCGGGCAAGCGTTTCTCCGTGCTCGGCCGTCTCCCCCGTGCCGAGGCGCGCGGTTGCAGCGACACCTTCACCCGGCGGGACGCCGCGTGATCCCCGAGGCGACCTCCGGCGCGGACTCCGAGGCGGCCCCCGGCACGGACTCCGGCACGACCGTCGGGGCACCCCCCGGCGCGGACTTCGAGGCGGCCTCCGGCACGACCGTCGGCATGGCCCCCGGCACGGCCTTCCAGGCGGCTCCCGGCACGGTCCCCGGCGGGGGTTGCGAGCTCGTGCCGCGCTTCCCCGCAGGAGCACCGCTCACCGCCGACGCCCTGCTGGAGGAGTTGGCGCGGGAGCCGCACGACGGGCCGCTGACCGTGGGGGACGAGCGGATCACCGCGTTCCTGGCGGCGGTCGGCCGCCGCCTGCTCTCCCCCGCCGTGACGCGGGCCCACCCCGAGTTGGGGCCGCTCGGTTTCTTCCTGCGACGCGCCGAGATCACCCGGGCCGTCGACCAGCTCCGCGGCGAGCACCTGCGGGTGCCGTGCGGGCTGGTCCTGCACATCCCCCCGGCCAACGTCGACACCGTCTTCGCCTACTCGTGGGCGTTGTCCGCCCTGGCCGGCAACCGCAACGTGGTGCGGCTGTCACGGCGGGCCGGGGGTGCGGCGTCGGCCGTGCTGGCCGCACTGGAGGCCGGGCTGGCCGGCGCTCACCCGGCCGTCGCGCAGACCCAGCGGATCGTCTCCTGCGAACGGTCCGACGTGGTGACCGCGCGACTGTCGGCGGCCTGCGACCTGCGGATCATCTGGGGCGGCGACCGGGCGGTGAACGACATCCGGCGCCACCCGCTGGCCCCGCACGCCCGTGACCTCGCCTTCCCCGACCGGTCCTCGCTCGCGGTGATCAGCACCGCGGCGTGGCTGGCGGCGCCGGAGCGGGTGCGGCAGGCGGCGGCGGAGGCGTTCGCCGACGACGTCTACTGGTTCGACCAGGCCGCCTGCTCCTCACCCCGGACGGTCTTCTGGGTCGGCGGGGCGGAGGAGACCACGCGGGCCCGCGACGACCTCGCCGCCCGCCTCGCGGCGACCGCCGCCCGCAGGTGGCCGGTCGACACCGCGATGGCGGTGCAGAGACGGGTCGGCGCGTACGGGGCGGCGGCGGACGGCACCGCCCGGGAGGTGTCCTTCCACGGCAACGCGCTGACCCTGCTCGACCTGACCGACCCGGCGGATCCGCCGCGCCACTGGCTCGGCACGGGCACGCTCGGCCACGCCCGGCTCGGTTCGCTGCCGGAACTGGCCGGGATCGTCCGCCGCCGGGACCAGACGCTGAGCGCCTTCGGCTTCGAGCGCGCGGAGCTGGAGGCGCTGGCCCGGATCCTCGCCGGGCGGGGTGTCGACCGCATCGTCCCGTTCGGGCAGGCACTCGCCTTCCATGCCGTCTGGGATGGGATCGACCTGCTCAGGGAGTGCACGCGGCTGGTGACGATCTCGGTCTGAGCGGGCGGGGAACGGGCCGGGACCGGCCGGAAGGCCCGTGCCCGTCCCTGAATTTTCGCTGACAGTAGTCTGAAGGGCCGCTGATAGATCCTCCGGTTACCAGGCTTCTGGGCGAAGTGTCCGGATAAGATGCCTTTCTTGTCCCCTCAGTAACACCCGCAACGTCCGGAGTTTTCCCTCATGAAGTCTCCCACCCGATTGTTGTTGGCCACCTCGTGTGCGCTGACACTGGTGTCGGCACCGACTGCCGCGTGGAGCGCGGACAAGCCCAAGGCGGCGGGCGAGGCCACGTCCACCGCCAAGGTCGCCTCCGTCGACTGCGCCAAGGTCAAGTGCATCGCGCTGACCTTCGACGACGGCCCCGGTAAGTACGCCGACAAGCTCCTCGACACCCTCAAGAAGTACAAGTCCAAGGCGACGTTCTTCCTTGAGGGCCAGTACGTGAAGTCCCGTCCGGCCTTCGCCAAGCGCATGGTCGCCGAGGGGCACGACATCGGCAACCACAGCTACACGCACCCGCACCTGCGCGAGATCTCCGAAGACAGGATCCGCGAGGAGCTGACCAAGACGCAGGACCTCGTCAAGAAGGTCACCGGGAAGTACCCGACGACCATCCGGCCGCCGTACGGCGAGTTCGACGAGCGGGTCCAGGCCATCGCCACCGAGATGGGCATGCCGATCATCCTGTGGAACGGCGGTTCCCGCGACTGGGCCACCAGGAACGAGACGGCCATCTACAACGAGGTGCTCAAGAACGCCAAGCGTGACGGCGTCATCCTCATGCACGACTGGGTCGAGCAGACCGTCAAGGTGATGCCGAAGCTGCTGGTCGCGCTGCAGAAGCAGGGCTACCACGTGGTCGCCGTCTCCTCCCTGCGCGGCGCCAAGGGCGTCAAGGCCGGCGACATCTACCCGGTCGGGTCGGAGAAGGATCAGGACCTGTCGTCGGAGTCGCCCACCGGTGACCCCGAGTCGTACGCGGAGTCGCCCGCGGACGGTCTCTGAGCGAGCCGCCTGCCCAGCCGCTGCATGGGAAGCTCCACGTAGCGGTAGGTGAGCGTGCTCAGGCCGAGCACCACCAGCACCAGTCCCGCCGACAGCGGCAGCTGCACCACCGGCTGCGCGGCCCGGACGTCGCCGACGACGGCGTTCGCGATCCGCAGCAGCGGGTGGTGCAGCAGGTAGACCGAGTAGCTGATCAGGCCCAGCCGGACGAGGAACCGGGGCAGCCCGCGCTCACGCGCGGCCATCGCGATCGCGAACGTCGCCCCCGCCAGGGCCATCGTGGCGAGCCACGGGCCGGGCTGCACCCACCACCAGCCCGCCTGGTCCGCCCAGATCGGCGCCAGCGCCACGAGCGCGGTAGCGGCGGCCACCGGCCGGAGCCCGCCGCCGCCCTCCTCCCAGCGGCGGATCGCGGTCCCGGTGAACATCACCGCGAGGATCGCCGCCCCCAGCCACGGCACGAAACCGGCGAAGACCAGCAGGATCACGGCCATCGCGCCGAGGACGTACGCGGCGACGTTACGGAACCGGCCGCCGATCAGGCACGCCAGCCCGGCGAAGAACACCACGCCGGACACGTACGCCGGCCAGGGACCGGTCAGCGGCGGCGCCGCCAGCGTCAGCCCCGCCACGACCGCGACCACCCCGAAGCCCACCGCGAACCTCCCGCTGCCGCGGTGCAGCCCGGCGACGAACAGCGCCGTCACGACCAGGTAGAAGACCATCTCGTAGGAGAGCGTCCACATGGTGTCGGCCAGACCGCCCAGGTGGACCACGTCCAGCAGCATCGTGGCGTGGGCGGAGACGGACGACAGGTCGCGGGGCACCTCCTCGCGCACCGGAAGCCAGAAGGCCGTCAACAGCACCCCGGCGGCCACCAGCAGGTAGAGCGGGTAGAGCCGGAACAGGCGGCTGATCCAGAAAGCCCGGACGTCGCCGCGCCGCTCCAGCGAGACCGGGATGATGTAGCCGCTGACCAGGAAGAACACCAGGACGCCGTACATTCCGAGGTTGAACCAGTACGGCCGTAGGGCGGGTGCGAACCAGGGAAGCAGGTGTTCCAGCAGCACGGCGAGCGCCCCGAGCCCGCGGAGCGCGTCCAGCCACGCCAGCCGGGCGGCGGTGGTCACGGGCACTCCGACGTCGGTGGAAGGGACGGAAGGGGAGGGAGGCACTCGCCGCTACTTACCCGCCGGCGTCCGATGTAACCGATCGGCGGCCCCGCGACCGGTCATGCCCCCCGGTCGGCGGGACGTGACCGGTCGGCCCGCCGGCGGCCTTCCCCCGCACGGGCACGGGCCGGGAATGGAGCCGGCGGCGGCCTCCCGCCCGGTGGGCCCTTGCGCCGCGCGGGTGCGGGCCGGGAGGGTTTCCCGGCCCGCACCCGGCCGGTCGGCCTACTCCCACTCGATGGTGCCCGGGGGCTTGCTCGTCACGTCGAGCACCACGCGGTTGACCTCGCGCACCTCGTTGGTGATGCGGGTGGAGATACGGGCGAGCACGTCGTAGGGGACGCGGGACCAGTCGGCGGTCATCGCGTCCTCGCTGGAGACCGGACGCAGCACGATCGGGTGCCCGTAGGTGCGGCCGTCGCCCTGGACGCCCACCGAGCGGACGTCGGCGAGCAGGACGACCGGGCACTGCCAGATCTCCCGGTCGAGACCGGCCCGGGAGAGCTCCTCGCGGGCGATGGCGTCGGCCTCGCGGAGGATCTCCAGCCGCTCGCGGGTGACCGCGCCGACGATGCGGATGCCCAGGCCGGGGCCGGGGAACGGCTGGCGCCAGACCATGGCGGCGGGCAGGCCGAGCTCCTCGCCCGCCCGGCGAACCTCGTCCTTGAACAGCGCGCGGAGCGGCTCGACCAGCGAGAACCGCAGGTCGTCGGGGAGGCCGCCGACGTTGTGATGGGACTTGATGTTGGCGGTGCCGGTGCCGCCGCCCGACTCGACCACGTCGGGGTAGAGCGTGCCTTGCACGAGGAAGTCGACGGGGCCGTCGGCCAGGATGGCGCGCTGCTCGTCCTCGAAGACCCGGATGAACTCCCGGCCGATGATCTTGCGCTTCTCCTCCGGGTCGGTGACCCCGTCCAGCGCCTTGAGGAAACGCTCCTGGGCGTCGACCACGCGGAGCTTGACGCCGGTGACGGCCACGAAGTCACGCTCGACCTGCTCGGCCTCGCCCTTGCGCAGCAACCCGTGGTCGACGAACACGCAGGTCAGCCTGTCGCCGATGGCCCGCTGCACCATGGCGGCGGCGACGGCGGAGTCGACTCCGCCGGAGAGCGCGCAGATGGCGCGGCCCTCCGGGCCGATCTGGGCACGGACGGCCTCGACCGCGTCCTCGACGATGTTGAGCATCGTCCAGGAGGGGCGGCAGCCCGCGGCGTCGAGGAAGTGCTTGAGCACGGTCTGGCCGTGCGCGGAGTGCAGGACCTCGGGGTGGAACTGCACCCCGTACAGACCCAGCTCGGGGTGCTCGAACGCGGCGACGGGGGTCTCGGCGGTCGCCGCGGTGACGGCGAACCCCTCGGGGGCGGCGGCGACGCTGTCACCGTGGGACATCCAGACCGACTGCTCGGCGGGGAGCCCGGCGAACAGCACACCCTCGTCGATCACGTTCAGGCTGGTGCCGCCGTACTCGGCGACGCCGGTCCTGGCCACCTTGCCGCCGAGCTCCTGGGCCATGGCCTGGAAGCCGTAGCAGATGCCGAAGGTCGGCACGCCCGTCTGGAACAGCCCGCGGGGAACGGCCGGGGCGTTCTCGGCGTAGACCGACGAGGGGCCACCGGACAGGATGATGGCCTTGGGTTTCTTGGCCAGCATCTCCTCGACCGGCATCGTCGAGGGGACGATCTCGGAGTAGACGTGGCATTCGCGCACCCGTCGCGCGATCAGCTGCGCGTACTGCGCGCCGAAGTCCACGACCAGGACCGTGTCGAAGTCGGACACCAAGACCCCCAAAGAGAACACAGCGGTCGGTCCAGTCTATCGGCGCTCGTCAGCGCGCATGTTCCCGGCCGGGAGAACCACGGCCGGCCGGGAACACGGGCAGCCGGGAACACGCGCGGCCGGCGAGGACCGTGCGTGGCTGCCAAGGACCGTGCGCGGCCGGCGAGGACCGGCCTCCGGGTGGGAGATCTGCTTCCGGCACGGAGGGTCCGCCTCCGGCCGGGGACGGTGTGGCGTCCGGTGGCTCACACCCGCCGCCCCGATCCCGGCATGCCTGGCGTCCGATTGGTCACCTATCCAGGTGAAGGCCGTCGACAGCCGAGGAGGCAGACAATGGTCAGGACCGGAGCCAACACCGGAGTCATCGTCACCGGAGGGGCGTCGGGCATCGGGCGGGCCTGCGCGCTCGCGCTCGCCGAGGCGGGCCGCCCGGTCGCCATCTGGGACCGCGACGAGACGGGGGCCAAGGAGACGGCGTCCTTCGTCGCGATGAACGGCGCCCCCGCGGTCGCCGTGACCATCGACGTCACCGACGGCTCGGCCTTCCCCGCCGCGATCACCGCCAGCCGCGACGTCCTCGGCTCGATCGGCGGCCTGGTGCACGCGGCCGGCGTCGTGGGGCCGCTGGCCGTCGCGGACCTGACCGAGGACGCCTGGGACGCCGTCCTCGACGTCAACCTGCGAGCCCACGCGCTGCTCACCAAGGCGCTCCTGGACGACCTGCGCGCGCACGGCGGCGCCGCGGTCGTCGCCGTCTCCTCGATCGAGGGCCTGGCCGGCCGGGCGTTCATCCCGGCGTACTGCTCGGCGAAGGCCGGGCTGCTCGGCCTGACCCGGTCGATGGCCCACGAGCTGGCGCCGATCCGCGTCAACGCGGTCTGCCCGGGTTACATCGACACCCCGATGCTCGCCGCCGCCACCGGCGGCGACGCGGGCCGCTCGGGGGCGTTCGCCGGGAGGTCGGTCTTCGGGCGGCTCGGCCGCCCCCGCGAGGTGGCGGCGGCCGTCCGGTTCCTGATGAGCGACGAGGCGTCCTTCATCACCGGGACGCACCTGGTCGTCGACGGCGGGGCCACGGCCGTCGACCGCTGACCGAGGTGATGTGGACGAGCACCTCCCGGGATGGGCCGCCCCGGCCGCTGACCGGCCTCCCCGCCCGGACGACCCGGCGGCCGGAGCGCCAGGGGCGGAGCACCCGGTCAGAGCACCCGGCCGGAGCACCCGATCAGAGTGCCCGGTCGAGCAGGCCCAGCGGCGGGGAGCCGAGGTCCAGCATGGCGGTGTGGAAACGCCTGAGGCCGAACTCGGCGCCCCACTCGGCCCTGGCCCGCCTCCGCAGGCGGAGGATCTCCAGCTTGCCCCAGGTGTAACGGCCGTAGGTCGGGTCGAAGGTGGCGCGCGCCGCCTCCGACCTGGCCGCCGGGCCGGAGATGTGGGTGTCGGCCGCGAACCGGCGGGCGCCCTCCTCGACGGTCATCGCGCCGGAGTGCACGCCGATCGCGCAGGCCAGCCGGGTCACCCTGATCAGGGCCTCCAGCCAGACGCCGATCTCGAAGCGCGGGTCGCCGGGTGCGAAACCCTCCTCGACGCAGAGCTCCTCGGCGTAGTGGGCCCATCCCTCGGCGAAGGCCGTCGACATCAGCGTGCGCCGCACGTCGGAGCGGACGTGCCGCAGGGCCCGGCCGTGGGAGAAGTGCCCCGGGGCGACCTCGTGCACGTTGATCGCCGGCAGGGTGGTCTCGCTGAAGACCTCCAGCCACTCCTCGACGTCGTGCTCGGGCCACGAGGGGTCCGGCGGGGTCACGTAGTACCACGAGGGGCCGTCGGGCTCCCCCGGCGCGGACCAGCTGATCATCGCCATCGCCCAGCGGCGCGACTCCGGCGCGACGCCCACCAGGCACTCGCCGTCGTGGTAGGGCACCAGGTCCTTCTCCCTGGTGAAGGCGATCGCCCGCTCCGCCCCGATCCGGGCCGCCTCGATGACGCCGTCGGGGCCGGGGTGCCGCCGGACGAGCTCGCGCGCCACGTCCAGCGGCGGGCGTCCGGCCTCCCCCAGCCGGGCACAGGCGTCGGCCAGCCGTTCCATCAGCCGGTCGCGTTCGGCGTCGGCGTGCTCGGCGAGCCGTCCCAGGTCGACCGCCAGCCCGTCACCCGCGCTCATCAGCCTGGCCAGGCCACCGGCGCCGAGCGAGGCGTCCGGATCACCGGAGTCCGCGGCCCGCTCGACGTGCTCGACCAGGCGGGCGTGGGCCTTCAGCGCCGCCTCGCGTACGTGCTCGTCGGCGTCCGCGGGCACCCCGGCGGCCAGGCCGCGCACGGCCCCGAGCAACGCGGCCGCCACCGGGGCGCTGAGCATGTCCAGCGCGGCGATCGCGTTGTCCACGGCCTCGGGCCAGCGGGCGAGGTGGGCGTGCCTGGCCGCCGCCCGCTCGGCTTCGGGACCGTACTCGCGGTCGTAGACGGCCAGGTCGAGGCCGCTCAGGTGGTCCATGGGGCTGCGCCGGTGCAGTTCCAGCTCGCCGTACCGCACCCGGGCGGCCTCCTCGAAGATCTCCAGGTGCGCCGCGTCGTACGGGTCGGCGGGCGGCGGGCCCCCGCCCAGCGCGGCCAGCCCGGCGCGCACGCCCGCCGGTGAGAGATCCTGGATCATCCCGTCGTACTCGTGGCGGCCGGCCATCTCGCGTACCCCGGCGACGTTGAGGTCGCACACCGCGCGCAGGCGGCTGTCGAGTTCGGTCATGGGCGTGACGCTATTTGACCTTCTCCCCGCGGCTCAAGCGGGTTCCCCGCCGGCCCGGACGGCAGGGCCGTGGCCGGGGAGCGCCGTACCCGGCCCGCCGGGCGGCCCACAGCGGCCCGGTCACCCGCCGACCTGCCCCGGTCACCCGCCGGACCGGTCCGCCAGGTCGGGGATGCGGTCGAGCAGGGCCTTGAGGGTCCCGTCGTCCGTGGCGGGGGCCATGACGGTCATCCTCAGGTGGCGGACGCCGCCGATCTCGGCGGAGGTGAGGTGGAAGGCACCCTCCTCGGTCAGCCGCTCGCGCAGCGCGGCCTGGTCGCCGTCGCCGTACCGGAAGCAGACGATGTTGCTCTCCGGTTCGTACGGGCATGCGAAACCCGGCCGTTCACGGGCCAGTTCCCAGAAGCGGTGCGCGGTGGCGTACTGCCGCGCGACGTACTCGCCCAGGCCGCGCTCGCCCCGCCAGGCCAGGTTGAGGAAGATCTTCAGGCCCAGCTCGGCCTTGCTGCACTCCACGGTCCTGCCGATGAGGTCGAGCCCCGGTTCGCCGTAGAACAGGTAGCTGGCCCGCTGCCGGAAGGCGGCGTCCAGGTCGCCCTCGCGGCGGGTCAGGACCGCCGCCGCCGGGCCGGAGGTCCGCAGCATCTTGTGCGCGTCCCAGATCAGCGAGTCGGCGAGCTCGACGCCGTCGAGCAGGTGCCGGTGGGCCGGGGACAGCAGTGCCGAGGCGCCGTGGGCCCCGTCCACGTGGAACCAGACACCGTGCGCGGCGCAGAACTCGCCGACGCCACGCAGGTCGTCGTAGAGCCCGGTCGCGGTCGCGCAGGCGTTCGCCACCAGGGCCATCGGCCGCCGCCCGGCCCGCCGTACCCGTTCCAGGGCGTCCGGCAGGCGCGTGACGTCGATCCTGCCGAGCCCGTCGGCGTCCAGCGGCACGACCGCGCGCTCGCCCAGGCCGAGGACGGCGGCGGCCCGGGTGAGGGAGTAGTGCGCCGAAGCCGGGGCGAGCAGGGCCAGGTCGCCGGGGACGCCGTCGGTCCAGGCGTCCGGCGCGGCGGCGGCCCTGGCGGCCAGCAGCGCGGTGAGGTTGGCCAGCGACCCGCCGTGGGTGAGCACCCCGCCGCCCGTCTCGCCGAAACCGGCCCTGCCGAGCATCCAGCGCAGCACCTCGGACTCGACGGTCGCCGCCGAGGCGCCCATCTCGTAGATCGCCATCGGGTTGTTGGCGGCCCCGTGCACGAAGTCGGCCAGCGCCGCCGGGAAGTCGGGGGCGGCGATCTGGTGCCCCAGGTAGCCGGGGTGGTGCTGGCGGGTCCCCTCGGCGAGGTAGGCGCGCAGGAACTCCCGGTACCCCTCCTCGGTCATGCCTCCGTCGCGGATCCACCGGGCCAGCCCGAGCCGCTCGGCCACCTCCCGTGGGGGCCTGCGGCCCAGGACGGGCGGCACGCCGCGCTGGCTGCCGTCCACGTACGCGGCCAGCTCGTCGACGGTCACTCCGGCGGCGCGCACGAACTCTTCGACATTCCACATCACATCGGGATATTGACCCATATATAGCTGCATTGCGTCGGCACCGGGGTGATCACGACCGGACGGTCAGGTGATCTCGACGATGGGCAGGCGCAACGCCCCGGGAGCGGCGGCGGGCACCGCGGGGCGGACGGGCGGGACGGGCCGGAGCCGGACGTACGGGGACCCCGGCGCGGGCCGGGGGTCGCTCTCGCCCCGGTTGGGCCACAGCGCCATGGCGCGCTCGGCCTGGGCCGTGATGGTGAGGGAGGGGTTGACGCCGGGGTTGGCGGACACCGCGGAGCCGTCGACGACGTGCAGGCCCTCGTAGCCGTGGACACGGTGGTAGGGGTCGATGACCCCGGTGTCCGGCCCGGCGCCGATGGCGCACCCGCCCAGGAAGTGCGCGGTGGCCGGGATGTCGAACAGGTCGAGCCAACTGCCGGCCGCCATGCCGCCGACCTCCTCGGCGGCGAGCCGGGCGAACTCGTGCCCGGCCGGGAGCCAGGTGGGATTGGGCTCGCCGTGCCCGGGACCGGAGTGGAGCCGCCAGCCGAACGGCCCCCGGCGCGCGGACAGGGTGATCGAGTTGTCCTTGGCCTGCATGACCAGGGCGATGATCGCCCGTTCGGACCAGCGGCGGTGGTCGAACAGCCGGGCCAGCAGGCGGGGGCTGCGCAGGACCTCGCCGAGGAACCGCAGCCAGCGCGGGCCGCCGCCGCCGTCGATCAGCAGGGAGCGGAGCAGCCCCATGGCGTTGGAGCCGTCGCCGTAACGGGCCGGCTCGATGTGGGTGTGGGCGTCGGGGTGGACGGAGGAGGTGATCGCCACCCCGCGGTTGAGCTTCTCCCCCCCGGCCGACAGGCGCTCGAACCCGAGCAGCGCCTCGGAGTTGGTCCGGGTCAGCGCGCCGAGCCGGTCGGACAGACGGGGCAGGGCCCCGGTGGCCTTGAGACGGTGCAGCAGCCGCTGGGTGCCGTACGTGCCGGCCGCGAAGACCACCTGCTCGGCGGTGAACACGCGGCGGCGCCAAGGCGCGCCCGTCCGGGCCGTCTCGACCCGGTAACCGCCCTCCACCGGTACGACCGAGGTGACCGTGGTCTCCGGGTGGACCCCGGCCCCCGCCCGCTCGGCCAGGTGCAGGTAGTTCTTGGTCAGCATGTTCTTGGCCCCGTGCCGGCAGCCGGTCATGCACTCGCCGCACTCGGTGCAGCCCCGGCGGCGCGGCCCGGCGCCGCCGAAGTAGGGGTCGTCGGCCTCCTCCCCCGGGGTGCCGAAGAAGACGCCGACCGGGGCCATCCGGAAGGTGTGGCCCACACCCATCCGCTCGGCGACCGCGCGCACCACCTCGTCGGCCGGGGTGACCGTCGGGTTCGGCACCACGCCCAGCATGCGCCTGGCCTGGTCGTAGTAGGGGGCGAGCTCCGTCCTCCAGTCGGTTATCCCCGCCCACTGGGCGTCGGTGAAGAACGCGTCGGCGGGCTCGTAGAGGGTGTTGGCGTAGACCAGGGAGCCACCGCCCACCCCGGCGCCGGCGAGGACCATGACGCCGGTGCCCCGGCTCCCGCGCAGCACGTGGATGCGCTGGATGCCCTTCAGCCCCAGGCCCGGCGCCCACAGGAAGTCGCGGACGCGCCAGGAGGTCCGGGGCAGGGTGCTCTCGTCGAAGCGGCGCCCGGCCTCCAGCACCCCGACCCGGTAGCCCTTCTCCGTCAGGCGCAGCGCCGAGACGCTCCCGCCGAACCCCGAACCGATCACCAGTACGTCGTAGTCGAACATCCGGGGCTCCCTCCGGAGACGGCCGTGGCGCGGTGCCCGTCACCGCGGGCACCGTGCTCCCACATCCAGCGGCTTGGGATCCCGCTACTTCAGGTGCAGTCGTTTCATGAGCTTGAGCACGTTCGTGAGGGTCTCGGCGTACCTGTCGTACGGCAGGCCGAGGACCGGCTCGAAGCCCAGCCAGGTGGCCTGGCTGGAGACGGTCTGCGCCTCGGTGTACTTCAGCAGCCCCTCCGCGCCGTGCCGGCGGCCCAGGCCGGAGGACTTCATCCCGCCCATCGGGGCGTCATAGGAGCCGTAGGCCGAGCCGTACCCCTCGTTGATGTTGACGGTGCCCGCCTTGATCCGGGCCGCGAGCGCTCGCCCGCGCGGCACGTCGCCGGTCCAGATGGAGGCGTTGAGGCCGTAGTCGGTGTCGTTGGCCCGTTCGACCGCCTCGTCGTCGTCCGAGAAGCGGTAGACCGAGACGACGGGCCCGAAGGTCTCGGCGCGGCACAGGTTCATGCTCTCGTCGACGCCGGTCAGGACCGTGGGCTCGTAGAACAGCGGGCCGATGTCGGGGCGGGCCCGGCCGCCGGTGAGGACGCGGGCACCCTTGGCGACGGCGTCGTCCACGTGGGCGGAGACCGCCTCCAACTGCCGCCGCGAGGTGAGCGAGCCCATCTGCACGCCCCAGTCGAGCCCGGTGCCGAGCCTCATGTTGCCGGTCAGGCGGACGAACCGCTCCAGGAACGCGTCGTGCACGGAGTCGTGGACGTAGAGCCGCTCAATGGACAGGCACAGCTGCCCGGCGTTGCTGAAGCAGGCGCGCAGGGCGCCCTGGGCCGCGAGGTCCAGGTCGGCGTCGTCGAGCACGAGCATCGGATTCTTGCCGCCGAGCTCCAGCGAGCAGCCGACCAGTCGCCTGCCCGCCTGCTCGGCGATCACCCGACCCGCCCGGGTGGAGCCGGTGAAGGCCACGTAGCCGGCGCCGTCGATCAGCGGCTCGCCCAGCTCGGCGGGGTCGCCGAGCACGACCTGCCAGATCTCGCGCGGCATCCCGAGGGAGACCAGCAAGTCGATCACCCACAGCGTGGACAGCGCGGTCTGGGTGTCGGGCTTGTGCACCACGGCGTTGCCCGCGAGCAGCGCGGGGACGACGTCGGCGACGCCGAGCGACAGCGGGTAGTTCCACGGGGAGATCACGACCACGGTGCCGCGCGGCCGGCGTTCCTCGACGGTCCTCGTCGCGACGGGGAAGATCCCCGCCCGGCGCCTGGGTTCCAGCAGGCCGGGGGCCCGCCGCGCGTAGTAGAGGGTGGAGAGCGCGGAGTCGAGCACCTCCTCGAAGGCGTGCCTGCGCGCCTTGCCGGTCTCCCACTGGACCACGTCGAGGATCTCCTCGCGGCGGTCGAGGATGGCGTCGTGCAGACGCAGGAAGGGCACGACCCGCTCACGCGCGGGACGCGCCGCCCACGCCCGCGCGGCCTCGCGCGCCGCGGCGTGCGCGGCGCGGACGTCGCCGGCGGTGGAGACGGGCAGTTCGGTGAGAACCTCGCCGGTGAACGGCGCGACGATCTCCTGGGTCTTCCCGCCGGAGGTCACCTGCCGTACGACACGTTCGATCATGCGGGGGTCGAGTGTCCGGGTCACGCCGGGTGCCCGGGCCACGTCAGGGGGGATGGCCATGCCCGCAGCGTAATCGGCCGCAACGAACGATGGCTACCGGTCGGTAGAAAGCGCGAACCTCGTGCGCCGCCCCCCTGTCGTAGGGGACATGAGGAAATCCACGCGCGCGGCCGGCGCGATCATGCTCGCCACCGCGCTGTTCGTCACCGCCTGCACATCCACCGGAGCGGGGACAGGATCGGGATCCGGTACCGGCCGCGCGGAACCGACCGGCCAGGGGAAGGCCGGGCTCGTCTCCTACAGCGGTTGTGACGACATGCTGGCCGGGTTGCACGCCGGAATGAGGAGGGCCGTCGGTCCGGGGGGCCTCAGCGGCCCGAGCACCTCCAGGTGGCGGTTCGCGGACCCGGCCGCCAACAAGCTGGCGGACTCCACATATGGGCAGATCACCACGAACACGCACGAGACCGGGGTCGACGAGCCGGACCTGGTGAAGACCGACGGCAACCGGTTGATCACCGTCAACCATGGTGTGCTCCGGGTGGTGGACACCAGGAGCAGGAAGGTCACCGGCACGCTCAGGCTCTTGACCGAGAACGTGAGGAACGGGCCGGTCAACCTGCTGGTCAGCGGTGACCGGGCACTGGTGCTGTTCCCCGGGCCCGCGCCCATCCCCTTCGGCACGGAGACCAAGCGCGCGCGGAGCGACGGGCCGCGTTACGTCCTGGTCGACCTGTCCGGGAAGCCTGAGATGATCGGCATGCTCGCCCCGGACGGCTCCCAGGTGGACGCAAGGATGGTGGGCTCCACGGTGCGGGTCGTGGTCCTCAGCGAGCCCGACGTCACCTTCCCCGAATTCGGCCGCGACCTGCCGGACGACGAGATCACGCGACGCAACACGGAGTTCCTCGCCCAGATCCCGATCGAGACGTGGCTGCCGAAGTACGACCTGACGACGGCCGACGGTGAGACCTCGCGTCACACGGTCGAGTGCGGGAAGATCAGTCACCCCGAGAAGTACAGCGGGACCTCGATGCTGACCGTGCACACCATCGACCTGTCGAAGCCGTTCGGTGACACCTCCCCGATCGGCGTGGTCGCCGACGGCGACACGGTCCACGGCACCGCCTCCAGTCTGTACGTGACCAGCGACCTGCGCTGGTGGGGGCCCCAGGCGTTCGAGCCGTCGTTCGTCCAGGAGACTCCGTCGGCCACGGCCTCCGCCCCACAGGAGACGGAGGTGCACCGGTTCGACATCACCGCGGCCGGCGAGCCCCGGTACGTGGCCTCGGGCAGGGTGCCCGGCAGGGTGCTCAACCACTACTCCCTGTCGGAGCACGACGGGCACCTGCGCGTCGCCACCACCTCGGACGTCGGCGACCCCGGCGGCTCCGCCCGGAACGGCTCCGCCGCCGTCCACGTGCTCGACGCCGGCACCCTCGGCGTGGCCGGCCAGGTCGGCGGCCTGGGGAAGGGCGAGCGGATCTACTCGGTGCGCTTCGTCGGCCCCGTCGGCTACGCGATGACGTTCGAGCCAGTGGACCCGCTCTACACCCTCGACCTGAGCGACCCGGCGAAGCCGCGGACGGCCGGTGAGCTGAAGATCGCCGGATACTCGACCTACCTGCACCCGGCGGGCGACGGGCGGTTGATCGGCGTCGGTCAGGAGGCGAGCGAGAAGGGCCGCACGCTCGGCACCCAGATCTCGCTGTTCGACATCGGCGACCCGGCCGACCCACGCCGCCTGTCGCAGATGTTCCCCAAGGACTCGGGGGCGAAGACCCGGCGGAACCACCCGCACACCTTCCTCTACTGGGCCAGGACGGGGCTGGCGGTCCTGCCGCTGGAGACCTCGACGGGCACCGGGCAGACCAACGGCGCCGCCCTGGTCCTCACCATCGGCGAGTCGGCCATCTCCAAGGTCGGCATGATCAACCACCCCAGGCCCAGGCGGGGGGACGACACCATCGACTGGAAGTCCATCCCCTGGGACATCCACCGCTCAGTCGTCATCGGTGACAGCCTGTGGGCGGTCTCCGAGGTCGGCATGAAGGTCAACGACCTCAAGACCCTGGCCGACCGGGCCTGGATCCCCTTCTCCTGACATCCCCTTCGCCTGACGAGTGTCCGGGTCACGCCGGGTGCCCGGGCCACGTCAGGGGGGGATGGCCATGCCCGCAGCGTGATCGGCCGCAACGAACGATGGCTACCGGTCGGTAGAGAAGGGTGAACCCCGGCTGCCGCCGATCCGTAGTAGGGGCATGAGGACATCCACGCGTACGGCCGGCGCGGTCATGCTCGCCGCCGCGCTGCTCGCCACCGCCTGCACGTCCACCGGGACGGGGACGGGAACCGCCGACGCCGGTCGTGCGACGCCGATCGACCTGACGAAGGCCAGGCTGGTCTCCTACAGCGGTTGTGACGACATGCTGGCCGGGTTGCGCGCCGAGACGGCGAAGAACGTCGGCCCGTGGGGCATCGGCGGCCCGATCATCTTCGAGGCGCGGTCCTCGGACCCGGCCGCCGCCAAGATGGCGGACTCCGCCCCCGAGCACTCCACCACGAACGTGCACGAGGCAGGGGTCGACGAGCCGGACCTGGTGAAGACCGACGGCAACCGGGTGATCACCGTCAACCGCGGTGTACTACGGGTGACGGACACTGCGAGCAGGAAGGTCACCGGCACGCTCAGGCTCGTGGACGCCGAGCACGTGGGGGCCCCGGCCGACCTGCTGGTCAGCGGCGACCGGGCGTTGGTGCTGTTCTCCGGGGGAGGGATCATCCCCTTCGGCGCGGTGGCCAAGCGCGCGCCGAGCCCCGGGCCGCGTTACGTCCTCGTCGACCTGTCCGGCAAGCCCAGGGTGATCGGCTCGCTCACCCCGGACGGCTCCCACGTGGACGCGAGGATGGTGGGCTCCACGGTGCGGATCGTGGTCCGCAGCCAGCCGCAGATCACCTTCCCCGACCTCGGCCCCGACCTGCCGGACAACGAGCGCACGCGGCGCAACGCGGAGGTCGTCGCCAAGACCCCGATCGAGGCGTGGCTGCCGAAGTACGAGCTGGCGGCGGCCGACGGGACGACATCGAACCACACGGTCGAGTGCGGGAAGGTCAGCCACCCCGAGAAGTACACCGGCACCTCGATGCTGACCGTGCACACCCTCGACCTGTCGAAACCGCTCGGCGGCACCTCCCCGATCGGCGTGGTCGCCGACGGCGACACGGTCTACGGCACCGCCTCCAGCCTGTACGTGACCAGCAACCCGCGCTGGTGGATGCCCCGGCCGGTCGAGCCGCCGGTCGTCCAGGAGGCGGCTCCCACGGTCACGGCCTCCGCGGCGGAGAGCCCCGCGGTCTGCGCGTCGGCGTCCGGCGGCGCATCCGCGGAGGCCGGCCCCGAGCCCTGCCTCCCCACGGCCCCGCCCTCCGGCGTGACACCGACGGCGAGCGCCGCACCGCAGGAGCCGCCGCAGGAGACGGAGGTGCACCGGTTCGACGTCACCGCCGCCGGCGAGCCCCGGTACGTGGCCTCGGGCAGGGTGCCCGGCAGGGTGCTCAACCAGTACTCCCTGTCGGAGCACGACGGGCACCTGCGCGTCGCCACCACCTCGGACGCCGGCGACCCCGGCCCCGGCGGCTCAGCACCGGACAGCTCCAGCGCCGTCCACGTGCTCGACGTCGGCACCCTCGGCGTGGTCGGCCAGGTCGGCGGCCTGGGGAAGGGCGAGCGGATCTACTCGGTGCGCTTCGCCGGCCCCGTCGGCTACGTGGTGACGTTCAAGCAGGTGGACCCGCTCTACACCCTCGACCTGAGCGACCCGGCGAAGCCGCGGACGACCGGCGAGCTGAAGATCACCGGATACTCGGCCTACCTGCACCCGGCGGGCGACGGGCGGTTGATCGGCGTCGGTCAGGAGGCGAGCGAGAAGGGCCGCACGCTCGGCACCCAGGTCTCGCTGTTCGACGTCGGCGACCCGGCCGACCCGCGCCGCCTGTCGCAGATGTTCCACAAGGACTCGGGGTCGGAGGCGGAGTGGGACCCGCACGCCTTCCTCTACTGGGCCAAGACGGGGACGGCGGTCCTGCCGCTGAGCACCTGGACGGGCACCGAGCAGACCAACGGCGCCGCCCTGGTCCTCACCATCGGCGACTCGGCCATCTCCAAGGTCGGCATGATCAACCACCCCAGGCCCAGGCCGGTGAACGACACCCGCTTCGCCGCCTTCGACCCGGGCATCCGCCGTTCGATCGTCATCGGTGACAGCCTGTGGACGGTCTCCGACCTCGGCATGAAGGTCAACGACCTCAAGACCCTGGCCGACCGGGCCTGGATCCCCTTCTCCTGACATCCGTTCCGCCCGGCATCCGCCGACCGGGCCCGGACCCCGCGTCCGGGCCCCCCTCCTTTTCGCCCTCCGGGCCCGGCCCCCGGCCTCCGGTCCGGAGCGACCCCGCCCCGGGCCGTGCCCTCCCCCGCACCCGCGGAGGGGGCGGCCCATGGGCGGCCATTACACCGACACAGCCCTCTTTACAAGATCTTGTCATGACACTTGAGCCGGTGTTACCTCTTGCGCATCACGCGTGATTTCCACGCGGTATGGCCGACGACGGCCGTCTCTGCGCAGGAGGCTTGGTGTCGCCCAAACCCTGGTTACGCATCACCGTCATCACCGCCGCCACCGCGGCGCTCGCACTCCCCCTCCCGGGAATCGCCCAGGGCGAGCCCGGCGGGCAGGCCCCCAAGATCCACGACTTCCAGGCGGAGGAAGGCGCCAAGCCCGACCTCGACAACCGGCGCGGCAGCGTCGCGCCGCCGGCGTCGTTCGCCCGGTCCGCCGGCGCCGCGACGGTCCGGTGGAACTCCCTCGGCACCCCCGCCGTCGTCACCGGCGCCGCCCCTCTCGCCGAGGGCCTGGGTGCCGACCCCGAGCAGGCGGCACGGGCCTACCTGAAGGCGAACGAGAACCTGTTCGGCCTCTCCGGCGAGGCCGTGGACGCACTGGAGAAGATCGCCGCCAACCCCGTCGGGGAGGGCCACGCCGTACTGCTCCGGCAGAAGTTCGGTGACCTGCCCGCGGGTGTGGACGGCCAGGTCGTGATCGGCGTGCGGGACGGCAAGGTCTTCCACGTGACCTCGACCCTGTCCCGCTCCTCCGAGGCGCCCCCCGCCGCCCGGATCACCGAGCAGCGGGCCCTGGAGATCGCCGCCGCGGACGGCGGCATCGACCTGGCCACGGCCAGGACCAAGCAGGTCACCGCCGTGGCGGTGCCCGCACCCGACGGGACGCACCGGGCCTTCCAGGTCGTCCTGATCGGCGGCGGTGACGGCCACGCCGCCGCCTACACCATCCACGTGGACGCGGTCAGCGGTGAGATCCTGACCCGCGAGAACCTGGTGGACCACCACTTCGACCCGGGCAACCCCAGCTGGGAGGCGTTCCCCGCCAACCCGCCGGCCGACTACTCCTCCACCGACACCCGCAAGACCTGGTGCCACAAGACCGGCCCGCGCTGCGACTACGTGGTCGGCGGCGACCCCGCCACGGGCAAGGCGTGGGACGTCGACCACGCCACGGACACCCCGACGAACACCAGCCTCGGCAACGCCGCCAGGACCTTCGAGAACCGCGCCAGTGAGGACCCGTACAGCGTCGGCACCCGCAGCAACGTGGCCACGCCCAGCCGGGACTACGCCTACCCGTGGACCAACAAGTGGCACACGGCCAAGTGCGACCCCGCCGTCTTCGACCAGCCGGGCGAGGCCGACCTCGAAGCCGCCATCGCCAACCTGCACGCCATGCACAACCGCATGCACGACTGGTCCTACCGGCTCGGCTTCACCGAGACCGCCTGGAACATGCAGAACGACAACGGTGAGCGCGGCGGCCTCGGCGGCGACCCCGAGCAGGGCAACGCCCAGGCGGGCGCCCGGGTGCCGAGCATCCGCGACAACGCCAACCAGATCACCGGCCCGGACGGGATCGCCCCCATCACCAACATGTACCTCTGGCAGCCGATCGCGGGCTCGTTCTACGCGCCTTGCGTGGACGGCGACTACGACATGTCGGTGATCGGCCACGAGTACACGCACGCGATCTCCGGCCGCATGATCGGCGGCCCGAACGCCGGATGGAGCGGTGCCCAGGCCGGCGCCATGAACGAGAGCACCTCCGACCTGTTCGCCATGGAGTACCTGGCGGAGTACGGCTTCCGCCCGGCGGGCGACACGCCGTACGTGACCGGCGGCTACGTCACCGGCGACAAGAAGGCGGGCATCCGCAACTACGACATGTCGGCCTCGCCGCTGAACTACAGCGACATCGCCTACGACCTCGTCGGCCAGCAGGTGCACGCCGACGGCGAGATCTGGTCGGCGACCCAGTACGACGTCCGCAAGGCGTTCGTCCAGCGGTACGGCAAGGGCACCGCGGCCAAGCAGAAGGCCTGCGCCGACGGCCAGACCCCGGTCGGGCAGTGCCCCGGCAACCGCCGCTGGGCACAGCTCTCCTTCGACGCGCTGCTGCTGATGGCCTCCGGCGCGGTCAGCTACGTCGACCACCGCGACGCGCTGCTCGCGGCCGACGCCATCCGCTTCGGCGGCGCGAACCAGGCGCTCATGTGGCGCGCGTTCGCCGAGCACGGCCTCGGCGCGGGCGCCGCGAGCAACGGCCCGAACGACCCCGACCCGGTGCCCAGCTTCGTCGACCCGTCCGGCAAGAACGGGAAACTCCAGCTCAAGCCGCTGGGTGACGCCAAGGGTGCGGCGCTCAAGCTGTACGTCGGCCGCTACGAGGGCCGCGCGGTGCCGGTGGCCGACACCGACCCGGCGACCGAGCTCGGCGACACCGTCGAGATGACCCCGGGCCTGTACGACTTCGTGGTCGTGGGCAACGGGTTCGGGCACACCCGGGTGAAGTTCGCCGTGCTGCCGGGTGTGAAGCTGCCGCTGCCGCTGCCGGTCGCGAAGAACCACGCCTCCGCAGCGTCGGGTGCGACGGCCACCGGTGACGGTGTCAACCACGCCAAGCTGATCGACGAGACCGAGGCCACGAACTGGGCCTCGCTCACCGGACCGGTCAAGGGCAGGTCCGTCACCGTCGACCTGGCCGGCACCGACCCGGTGAAGGTCCGCAGGGTCCAGGTCAGCGCCATGCTGCGGCCCAACGTGGGCGACCCGGCCGACCCCGGATCGCAGAACCGCTTCAGCGCGCTGCGCGCCTTCGAGGTCCTGGCCTGCGACTCCACCAAGAAGGACTGCTCGTCGCCCGACTCCTTCTCCGTCGTCTACACCAGCCCGGCCGACGCCTTCCAGACCCGCCTGCCGCGTCCCCGAGGGGCCGACCTGCTGATCGAGTCCTTCAAGATCCCGACCACCACGGCGACCCACCTGGCCCTGCGGGCCGTCTCCACCCAGTGCACCGGCAACCCGCTCTACGCCGGTGAGCAGGACGCCGACCCCAACTCCTCGACCGACTGCGCCACGGCGAGCCTCGCCAGGGACCAGCTGCGCGCCGCCGAGTTCCAGGCGTTCTCGCACTAGGTCACGTCCATCGCATCCCGGGCCGCCGCCCGGCCGCCGTACGGTGGCCGGGCGGCGGTCCCGTTTTCCCCGGCCCCGGGCGAGCCGCCCGACCGGAGCGACGGTCACGTTCGAATTTCTTTCGACTACACTCCGTGACAGGCGGGTCGCCCTCGTGGCCCGCACCTCGCGGGGGCGCTCCCGTTCTTCCCCGGGCCCGGCCCGCTCGTCCCGGGGCGGCCCACTCCGCCGGCCGTCCCCGCCCGAGTCTTCCGCAGGAGGGGGACCCTCGTGACCGTCGCGCCAGGCAGGCCGTCACCCCCCGGCCTCGCCGCCAGGGGCATCAGGCCGGTCGTCCCGTCCGGCGCCGCGAGGGGCCTGTGGCGTCTGCTGCCGTTCCCGGCCGCCGCCGCCCCGGCTGTCGGCGTCCTGTGCGCGTACGAGGTGAGCCCGCGTGACGTCGCGGTCTTCGGCGTCTTCGTCGCCCTCACCGTGACCCTGCCCGGTGCCCTGCTCTGGCGGGCCGCGCACCGGGGGCCGCGGCTGCTCGCCGAGGACCTCGCGGCGGGCACCGCGGTCGGTTACGCGATGCAGGTCCTCACCTACATCCCCGCGCGGGCGGCCGGCGCGCCGCTCCTGGTGCTCGTCCCGCCCGCCCTGACGCTCGCGGCCTTCACGGCCGTCCCGGCCCTGCGGCGCCACTGGCGCGCGCCGGCGCGCGACGGGGCCGCCCCCCTGTGGTGGTCGTGGTCCCTGACGGGCCTGTTCGGGATCGTGCTGGCCTGGAGCGGCGCCGGTTTCCTGCGCGCGCACGGGCTCTCCTGGCCCGGGGACGCCCGCCCCTTCGCCGACATGCCGTTCCAGCTCGCCCTGGCCGCCGAGCTCAAGCACCACCTCCCCCCGGCCGAACCCACCGTGCTGGGGATGCCGCTGCTGTACCACTGGTTCGTCTACCCGCACCTGGCGGCGTCGAGCTGGGTGACCGGGATCGAGCTGGAGATCATCGTCCACCGGCTGGCCGTGCCGCCCATGGCGGGGGTGCTCGTCGTGCTCGTCGCGGTGACCGCGCGCCGGTTGACCGGCCTGTGGTGGACGGGGCCGGTGGCGGCGGGGATCTCCTTCCTCGTCGTCGCCCCGAACCCGCTGGCGTGGAGCACCGGGCTGGTCCCGTCCGGTGCCCTGCTCGACGGGACTCTCTGGGTCAGCCCCACCCAGACGTTCGGCGCGGTGACGTCCTGCCTGGCGGTCCTGGTCCTGGTCGGCCTGCTGCGCGGCGGAGGCGGCCGGGCGGAGTGGGTGCTGCTGCTCGTGGCGCTGGCCGTCACGATGGGCGCCAAGTCGACGTACCTGCCCTTGATCGCCGCCGGTCTGGCCACCGTGGTCGCCGCGCACCTGGTGTTCCTGCGCCGCCTGCACCGGCCCGCCGTGCTCGCCCTGGGCCTCACGGCGGCGTGCGCGCTCTTCGCCCAGCTGGTGCTCTTCGGCGGGGCACGCCTCGGGATGGCGCCGGAGCCGCTGGCCTCCGCCACCAAGGCACTGGTCGCGGGGCGGGTCGTCCCCGCCTGGACCGACCCCTCCCCGGCGCTCTCGATCACCATGGGAGTGATCATGCTCGTGTCCTGGGCGTGCGTGTGGTCCGGCGTCCTCGGCCTGGCGGCCCGCGTCCCCACCGCGGGCGGGAAGGCGGAAGAGGCCGGCGGGGGGCCGGCGGCCGGCGTTCGCGCCACCGCGGACCGGACGCCGGAAGGGCCCGGCGGGAGCGGTCCGCCGGGGCCGCCGCGTCCGGCCGTGCCGCAGGCGCCGGTCCTCATGGTGCTGGGCATGGGCGCCGCCGCCCTCCCCGCCGTGTTGCTCTTCGGCCACCCCGGCGGCAGCGAGTACTTCTTCCTGCAGGCCGCCCGGCCCTTCCTCTCCCTGGCCGCCGCCTGCGGCCTGGCGACGCTCCTCACCGCCGCACGGCCCGCCGCGCGGACGCGGTGGTGGCTGGCGGGGGCCGTCTGCGCCGGGGCCGCGCTCGCCGCCGCGGTCCGCGTCGCGGGCGGCGTCCTGGGAGATCTCGCGGGCGGGGCGGCGGTCGAGCCGCTCGCCGTCGGCCGCGACCCCGGCGCCCGGTTCACCCACCTCGTCGTCCCGTACCTGGCCCTGGCCTGCGCCGTGGTCCTGTGCGCGGCCGGTGTGACGGTGGCCTGCCGCAGGCTCGGGGCGCCACGCGGCCTGCCCATGGCGCTGGTGATCGCTCTCGTGACCGGTCTCGGGCTGGTGACGGCTCCCGAGCGCGCACTGCTCGCCTACGAGATGTGGCCGCTCGCCGGCCCCGCCGGGTCCGTCCCCAGGGGGGCACGGGAGGCGGGACGGTGGCTGCGGGACCACTCGCGTCCCGATGACGTCGTCGCGACCAACGCGCACTGCGCCGTACCCGGCACGGCCCGCTGCGACAACCGGCACTTCTGGGTGTCCGGCCTGTCCGAACGGCGGGTGCTCGTCGAAGGCTGGGGCTACAGCGCGGGAGCCCATGCCCGCGTCGGGGACGTCACCACCCACGCGATCACCTCGTTGCCGTTCTGGGACCGGCGGCGGCTGGCCGACAACGACGCGGTGTTCCGCGTCCCCACCGCGGCCGGGGTGCGGCGGCTGCGGGAACGGTACGGGGTCCGCTGGCTGTTCGTCGACACCCGGTACGGGCGTCCGTCACCGCCGCTCGACGGGTTCGCCGTCTTCCGGTACCGCTCGGGTGTCTGCGCCGTCTACGAGATCCGCTGACCTCCGGGACCGGGTGGCCCGGTCCGGCTCGCCCCGGGCCGCCCCCGGGCCGGTTCAGCCCGGCCCGGGGGTGGCCCGGCCCGGTTCAGCCCTGGTTCAACTCGGTTCGGTTCAGGCCGGTTCAGCCCGGTTCAGCCTGGTCCGGTGCGGGAGGATCACCGCGGGGCCGGCGCGGATCCCCGGCCCGGACGGGTCACGCCGGTCGGGCGGCCTCGGGGCTCGCCACCGGGACGATCTCCGGTGCGCCGAGCCGGATCGCGTCGGCTTCCTGGTCGGTGTCCTGCTCCTGGGAGAGGCGCTCGGCCTCGACCCGCTTGGTGTAGTACTCCACCTCACGCTTGACCTGGTCGTCGTCCCACTCCAGCGGCCCGGCGAGCAGCCCGGCCGCCTCCTCCACCACGCCCAGCCCGCGGTGGAAGGTCTCGATCGAGATGTGCGTGCGCCGGGTCAGCACGTCGTTGACGTGCCGCGCGCCTTCGTGGGTGGCCGCGTAGACGACCTCGGCCCGCAGGTAGTCGTCCGCCCCGGCCAGCGGCTTGGCCAGCGACGGGTCCTCCTCGATCAGCGCCAGCACCTCGTCGATCATGGAGCCGTACCGCTGCAGCAGGTGCTCGATCCTGGCCACGTGCAGGCCGGAGGACTGTGCCAGCCGCTGCCGGGAGTTCCACAGCGCCTGGTACCCCTCGGCGCCGACCAGCGGGATCCGGTCGGTGCAGGACGGCGGCACCCGCTGATCCAGGCCGTGCGCCACCGCGTCGACCGCGTCGCGCGCCATGACCCGGTACGTCGTGTACTTGCCGCCGGCCACCATGACCAGCCCCGGGACGGGGTGGGCCACCACGTGCTCGCGGGAGAGCTTGGACGTCTCCTCCGACTCCCCGGACAGCAGCGGGCGGAGCCCCGCGTAGACGCCCTCCACGTCCTCGCGGGTGAGCGGCACCGACAGCACCGCGTTGACGTGGTCGAGAACGTAGTCGATGTCCGAGCGGGACGCCGCCGGGTGGGCCCGGTCCAGGTCCCACCGGGTGTCAGTGGTCCCGATGATCCAGTGACGGCCCCACGGGATGACGAACAGCACCGACTTCTCGGTGCGCAGGATGATGCCGGTCAGGGAGTGGATCCGGTCGCGCGGCACCACCAGGTGGACGCCCTTGGAGGCGCGCACGTGGATCTGCCCACGCCCGCCGACCAGCGCCTGGATGTCGTCGGTCCACACGCCCGTGGCGTTGACCACCTGCCGGGCCCGCACGTCGAACTCGCCGCCCGTCTCCAGGTCGCACGCCTTGACCCCGGTGACCCGCTCGCCCTCACGCAGGAAACCCACCACCTGCGCCCGCGAGGCGACGTACGCCCCGTACGCCGCGGCGGTCCGTAGCGTGGTCATCACATAGCGGGCGTCGTCGACCTGCGCGTCCCAGTACTGCACCGCGCCGGAGAACGCCTTGCGCCGCAACGCGGGGGCCAGGCGCAGCGCTCTGGTACGCGACAGGTGCCGGTGGCCGGGCACGCCCCGGGTGAACCCGAAGGAGAAGCCCAGCGAGTCGTACATCATCAGGCCCGCGCCGACGTAGGGCCGCTCCCAGCCCGGATGCGTCAGCGGGAACAGGAACGGCACCGGCCGGACCAGATGCGGGGCGATGCGCTGTAACAGCAGCGCGCGCTCCTGGAGCGCCTCCCTGACCAGGTCGAAGTTGAGCTGCTCCAGGTAGCGCAGCCCCCCGTGGATGAGCTTGGACGACCTGGACGAGGTGCCCGAGGCGAAGTCCCGGGCCTCCAGCAGCCCGACGGTCAGCCCGCGGGTCGCCGCGTCGAGCGCCACCCCCGCGCCGACGACCCCGCCACCGATGACGACCACGTCGAGCTCCTCGGAGCCCATCTGTGCCAGTGCGGCGGACCGCTCGGCGGGGCCGAGCCGCGCGCTGCCCATTCGCGCCCTCATGCTGTATCCCCCTGGGGTACGGCTGTGCGTTCTGCGTTTCTACCCGACGGTAGCCACCCCAAAAGCCTATTCATCTGACATTTGATCATCCAGGATGATCCGACCGGCGGAACCGGTCACCCGTGACGGCCCGGCCGACGGAACCGGGAGGATGGTCCCATGAGCATCACACTCGCCGACGCCCGCGTCGTGACCCCCGAAGGTGTGCACGAAGGCTGGCTCACCATAGAAGACGGCCGCATCACCCACATCGGTCAGGGTGCGGCCCCCGGCTCCGGTCACAGTCTCGGCGGCGGGTACGTCGTGCCGGGCTTCGTCGACATCCACAACCACGGCGGGGCGGGCGGTTCCTTCCCGACGGGCGACCCCGAGCAGGCGGTCCGGGCCGCCGACCTGCACCTGCGGCACGGCAGCACCACCATCATGGCCAGCCTCGTCACCGCCTCCCCGGACGACCTGGCCGGGGCCGCCGCCGCGCTCGCCGACCTGTGCGACGACGGCCTGCTGGCCGGGATCCACTTCGAGGGCCCCTACATCTCCACCGCCCGCTGCGGCGCGCACGACCCTGCGCTGCTGCGCGACCCCTCCCCCGCGGAGCTCGGCGGGCTGCTCAAGGCGGGACGCGGTCATGTGCGGATGCTCACCATCGCCCCCGAGCTGCCCGGCGCGCTGGACACCATCCGGGAGGCCGTCGCGAACGGTGTGATCGCCGCTCTCGGGCACAGCGACGCGACCTACGAGCAGACGATCGCCGGGATCGACGCCGGTGCCCGCGTGGCGACCCACCTCTACAACGCCATGCCGCCGCTGCACCACCGCGACCCGGGCCCGATCGCCGCCCTGCTCCAGGACGAGCGCGTCACGGTCGAGCTGATCAACGACGGCGTGCACCTGCACCCGGCCATGACGCGGCTGGCCTTCACCGCCGCGGGCCCCGCCCGCACCGCGCTGGTCACCGACGCGATGGCGGCGGCGGGCATGGGTGACGGCGTCTACGGGCTCGGCCCGATGACGGTGAACGTCGTGGACGGGGTGGCCCGGCTGGCCGAGGGTGGCAGCATCGCGGGCAGCACGCTGACCATGGACGCGGCCTTCCGGCGCGCCGTCCGGGAGGCGGCCCTGTCACCGGCCGAGGCGGCCGAGATCACCTCGCTGACCCCGGCGCGGGTGCTCGGCCTCGACGACCGCCTGGGTTCCGTGGCGATCGGCAAGCAGGCCGACCTGGTGGTGCTCACCGACGAGTTCGAGGTCGCCGGCGTCATGAGGCGCGGTTCCTGGGCCGTCGAACCGCGCTGAACCGGGCCGTGCGGCCGAACCGGATCGTACGGGGGGACGGCCGCCCCGGGCGGTACACCGGGTGATGGCACGTCAGGCGGCGGCATCCCGGCATGGACGGTCCGGGCCCGGAGAGGGCCGCCGCCGGTCGGGACGGCCGGGGGTGGAGCGGGGTCGGTCCACAGGGGCAGGGCCATGTCCAACGGATGCCGACCAGGCCCGGCTCCAGCGCCCGGATCCACACCCGCCCCGATCGCGGCCCCGGTCGCCGCGCTCCCGGCGGGTGCCTTCTGGTGATCTCCAAGTGAGGCGCAAGTGCGTCCTGCGATGCTGAGCGCGCGGCGCTGCGATCTCAGGAGACTTCGGAGACTTCGCCCATGAACCGGTCCTTCGAGGCCGATACGGATAAAGGCCGATACGGATAACGGTGACATACCCGCGCTGTTCCCCGGCCGTTAGGGAGGATGTCATCATGCCGGACCGTGCGCCTCTGCGGCCCGAGGACCCCGAGCACGTGCGGGAGTACCGGCTCACCGCCCGCCTCGGCGAGGGCGGCCAGGGAACGGTCTACCTCGGCGAGTCCCCCACCGGAGCCCGCGTCGCGGTCAAGCTGCTACGCGCCGACCTCACCCAGGACGCCGAGGCCATGGAACGCTTCGTCCGCGAGGTCAGCACCACCCGGCGGGTCTCCCCGTTCTGCACCGCCGCCGTGCTCGACACCGGCGTCGACCACCACCGCCCCTACATCGTCAGCGAGTACATCGATGGACCCACCCTGCAGGAGGTCGTCACCACCGAAGGCCCGCGCGAGGGCGCCGTCCTGCACCGCCTGGCCATCGGCACCGTCACCGCGCTGGTGGCCATCCACCAGGCCGAGATCGTGCACCGCGACTTCAAACCCTCCAACGTGCTGCTGGCGCCCGACGGCCCCCGCGTGATCGACTTCGGCATCGCCAAGGCCCTGGACCGCACCTCCACCCTGACCGGCACCGCGATCGGCACCCCCGCCTACATGACCCCCGAGCAATTGGAGGGGAAGAACGCCGGATCGCCGGCCGACATGTTCGCCTGGGGCTGCACCATGGTGTTCGCCGCCACCGGGGCACCGCCGTTCGGCACCGACAGCCTGGCCGCCATCTTCAACCGGATCATGAACCTGACCCCGGACCTGTCGGCCATCACCGACCCGGCGCTGCGCGAACTGGTCGGGCACTGCCTGGCCAAGGACCCCACCCAGCGGCCCACCGCGAGCGAGGCGCTGATGCGGCTGCTCGGCCACGCCACCGGGGCGAGCGGCATGACCGGTGAGGCGAGCACCGGTTCGGCGCTGCCGGCCGCGCCGCAGGGCATCCTCGCCCAGGGGTCGGCTGTGGCGGCCCAGCACACCGGTCCCGGTCCCAACGGATACCCGCCCGGCACCCTGCCCGGCGCCGCGTTCCTCTCCCCGCCCGCGAGGGTCGAGGACCGCACCTGGTACGGCAGCGGGTCCACCGGCGGACAGCCGTACCCGGCCGAGCAGCACCGCCACCCTCAGCAGAACCCGCCGCCCCAGCAGGCGTACCACCAGGCCGGACCCGGACCCGGACCCGGACCTCAGCAGGCGTACCACCAGACCCACAGCGGCGCTCCGACCTTCCCCTCCCACCCGGCTGCGCCGTACCAGGGGGCGGTCGCTGCGGCATACCCGCCGCAAGGCGCCGCACCGGCCAAGAGCCGGCGCGGACTGTGGGCGGCCGTCGGCGGCTTCGCCACCGTGGTCCTCGTGGCCGGCGGCATCGTCGCGGTGGTGAACAACGGCTCGTCCGACACGCCGGCGACCCCCCGGGCCGACAGAACCGGACAAGCGACCGGCCGGTCCACCCCCGGCCCCACCCCGGCCCCGGTGCCCACGGCGGACCAGGAGATCAAGCTCCCCGACAGCTCCATCACGATCCACGAGAGCTACGAGGACCCGATCAAGCTGACCTCCTACACCCTGGCGAGAGGGGACGACTACAGCCTCTACATCCGCGAGACCAACACCCGCCAGTTCGTCAAGAACAACACCTACCGGGACTACGTGCTGAACTCCTCGGGCACCCAGGCCCTCGCCACGAATCGTGACTACGACTCGAACAACGAGGAGTACATCTCGATCGTCGACGTCAGGACCGGCGGGGCCAGCGCCGTGAGGATCACCAAGTCGCCGTTCTACGCGACCTCCCCGCAGTGGTCGCCGGACGGTACCAAGGGCATGTTCAACCTGTACGAGACGGACGAGGAACCCGACATCGCCCCGCAGCTCTACGGTTACGCGATCGTCGACATCGCCACGAAGAAGGCGACGGTCGTCCCGGTGAAGGGCATCGGGATATGGCCCTTCTTCTGGCGAGCCGACAGCCGGGCGATCGGTGCCTGGTTGAGCGACGTCGACACCAAGAAATACCTTCGCTTCTACGACCTGCAGGGCACCCCGCTGCAGACCCTGCGGGATGTGGGCGAACCGATCTGGATCGATGGGGAGAGCGTCAGTCCGTCCGGCGCGCTGATGATCACATCCTGCCCGGAGACCAACGAGATCTGCCTCCGGTCCACCACCGCCACAGCCGGTGGAGAGCCGAAGGTCCGGATCCCCTTCTGGACCGAACGGATCATCTGCTGGTACGACGACCGGCACATCGTCGCCTGGCAGCAGGGGGACTCCGGCCAGGAGGCCGTGGTGATCGACTTCAAGGGCAGGGTGAAGCGGGTCCTCGCCACCAACACCGAGAGCGAGGACACCACGCAGCAGGCCATGTCCTTCACCAGGACCGGCTGAACGGACGAGCACCACATCCTGGTTCGAGGTGGTCACCGACCGCCGACGTGCCGGAGACGACGAACGCCCGGCCGATTCGGCCGGGCGTTCGCGATCTCTTGGTGAGGCGCGGGCGGGGTGTCAGGACTGCGGGGCCACGACGACCTCGACCCGCTGGAACTCCTTCAGGTCGGAGTATCCGGCGGTGGCCATCGTCCGCTTGAGCGCACCCATCAGGTTCATCGAGCCGTCCGCCACCGAGGACGGGCCGTGCAGGATCTGCTCAAGCGTGCCGACCGTGCCGAAATGCACCCGCTTGCCGCGCGGCAGCTCGGGGTGCTGCGCCTCCGAGCCCCAGTGGAAGCCGTGTCCGGGCGCCTCGGTGGCGCGGGCCAGCGGGGAACCGACCATGACCGCGTCGGCGCCGCAGGCGATGGCCTTGGCGATGTCACCGGAGGTGCCCATGCCGCCGTCGGCGATGACGTGCACGTAGCGTCCGCCGGACTCGTCCATGTAGTCGCGCCGGGCGGCGGCCACGTCGGAGATGGCGGTGGCCATCGGCACCGCCACGCCCAGCACCGTACGGGTGGTGTGCGAGGCTCCGCCGCCGAAGCCGACGAGCACCCCGGCCGCGCCGGTCCGCATCAGGTGCAGCGCCGCGGTGTAGGTGGCGCAGCCTCCGACGATCACCGGGACGTCGAGCTCGTAGATGAACTGCTTGAGGTTGAGCGGTTCGGCCCGCCCGGAGACGTGCTCGGCGGAGACGGTGGTGCCGCGGATGACGAAGATGTCGACCCCGGCGTCGATCACGGCCTTGTGGTGCTGGATCGTGCGCTGCGGCGAGAGGCGGACGGCCGTGGTCACCCCGGCGGCCCGGATCTCCTCGATGCGGCGGCCGATCAGCTCGTCCTTGATCGGGGCGTCGTAGATCTCCTGGAGCCGCTTCGTGGCGGCCTCGCCGGTGAGCCCGGCGACCTCCTCCAGCAGCGGCGTCGGGTCGTCGTAGCGGGTCCACAGCCCTTCGAGGTCGAGCACGGCGAGCCCGCCGAGCCTGCCGACCTCGATCGCGGTCTTCGGTGAGACCACGCTGTCCATGGGGCTCACCACCACGGGCAGGTCGAAGCGGTAGGCGTCGATCTGCCAGGCGATCGAGACCTCCTCCGGGTCGCGGGTGCGACGGGAGGGGACGATGCCGATCTCGTCGAGCGCGTAGGCACGACGGCCGTTCTTGCCGCGGCCGATCTCCACCTGAGTCATATGTCTATACTTCCCGTTTCGTGCGTGTACGGCCCGCGCCACGGAGGCGGAGCCGTACGGTGCCTGCTAGCGACGGTGGTAGTTGGGAGCCTCGACCGTCATCTGGATGTCGTGCGGGTGGCTCTCCTTCAGGCCCGCCGCCGTGATGGGCATCAGTTCGCACCGGACGTGCATGTCGTCGATCGTGCGGCACCCGGAGTACCACATGCCCTGACGCAGGCCGCCGACGAGCTGGTGGGCCACCGCGGCGACCGGACCGCGGTACGGCACCTGGCCCTCGATGCCCTCGGGGATGAACTTGTCGTCACCGCCGACGTCGGCCTGCGCGTAGCGGTCCTTACTGAAGGAGGCGCCGCCGCGCTCGCGGTTGCGGACCGCGCCCAGCGAGCCCATCCCACGGTAGGACTTGAACTGCTTGCCGTTGATGAAGATCAGCTCACCCGGCGACTCCTCGCATCCGGCGAGCAGGGAGCCGAGCATGACCGCGTTGGCGCCGGCCGCGATGGCCTTGACGATGTCACCCGAGTACTGCAGGCCGCCGTCGCCGATCAGGGGGACCCCGGCCGGGCCCGCGGCCAGGGACGCCTCGTGGATGGCCGTCACCTGCGGGGCTCCGACACCGGCGACCACGCGGGTGGTGCAGATCGAGCCCGGCCCCACACCGACCTTGACCGCGTCGGCCCCGGCGTCGATGAGCATCTGGGCGCCCGCGCGGGTGGCGATGTTGCCGCCGATCACGTCGACCCGGCTGTTGGCCTTGATCTTGGCGACCATGTCGGCGAGACCCTTGGAATGGCCGTGCGCGACGTCGACCACGATCACGTCGACCCCGGCCTCGATCAGCGCCGACGCCCGCTTGTCCGCGTCGCCGCCGACGCCGACGGCCGCCCCCACGACGAGCCGGCCGTCGGCGTCCTTGGTGGCGAGCGGATACTGCTCGCTCTTGGTGAAGTCCTTGACCGTGATCAGGCCCCGCAGCCGCCCCCCGGCGTCGACCAGCGGGAGCTTCTCGATCTTGTTCTTCCGCAGCAGGTCGAACGCGTCGTCCCTGGAGACCCCGACCGGCGCGGTGACCAGCGGCATCGACGTCATGACATCGCGCACCCGGCGGCCGTGGTCGGTCTCGAAACGCATGTCGCGGTTGGTGACGATGCCGACGAGCACGCCGTCCGCGTCGGTGACCGGGACCCCGGAGATGCGGTACGTGGCGCACAGGCGCTCGACCTCGGCCAGGGTGTCGTCCGGGGAGCAGGTGACCGGGTTGGTGACCATGCCGGCCTCGGAGCGCTTGACGAGGTCGGCCTGCTGGGCCTGGTCCTCGATCGAGAGGTTGCGGTGCAGGATGCCGATGCCGCCCTGACGGGCCATCGCCACCGCCATGCGGGCCTCGGTCACCGTGTCCATGGCCGCGGAGATCAACGGGATGCGCAACGTGATGTTGCGCGACAGCCGCGTGGTGGTGTCCGCCTCGCCCGGCTGCAGGTCCGAGTACGCGGGAACCAGGAGCACGTCGTCGAACGTGAGCCCGGGTTCGGTGAATCTGGCCATCTGCAACCCTCCTGCTGCGGCGCTCTCATGGCGGGGAAAGGCGCCGACCCCCGGGTCACAGTTTAGAGTCTGGCTCCCGGATCGGAGGACGCGGGGGAAGACGGAGGGCCGAGCGGTCGGTGACCCGCTCGGCCCTCCGGACCACCGGCGACCCGCGAGACGTCTGTCCACGCCACCGGGCCCCCCTCCGCACCCGGGTGGCGACGCGCCTCGCAGCTGGTGCCGACGCCGGGTAAAGCGTGCGTCACGGCGCGACCGTCCGCAATGGGGAAAGGTGCAGCTGCACGAAGCTGCACGGGACGGCGGCCGGGTGGGGTGACGCACGGACGGCGAGCGAGTGGGGCAACGCCCGGACACGGAGGGGACGCCGGGCTATCCTCGCCAGACCCGTGTCGTCTCAGGAGCCCCTCACTGATGCGTACTGACACACCCCCGCCGCACGACCCGCTGGAGACCCTGGGTCTCACCCCCGCCCAGACAGCGCTCTACAACGCGGTGCTGCGCCTGCACAGAGCCACCTGCGCGGAGCTCGCCGAGGCCACCGACCGCTCACCGGAACCGCTCGGCCGTGAGCTGGCCGCCCTGGTCAGGCTGGGCGTGGTCGACGAACAGGGCGGTGAGTATCTGGCCCGCCACCCCGCCGCCGCCCTCGGCCGCCTGATCGCCGACCGGCTCGACCGGCTGGCCGCGGAGAGCCGCAGGATCGACACCGTCCTCGGGTCGATCCGCAGCCTCATCCACCAGTACGACGCCGGGCTCGACCACCAGAGCGGCGACTTCGCGGTGGACCTGGTCAGCGGGGCCGACGAGCTGTACGAGAGCGTGATCGGCATGGCGGTGCAGGCGCCGCCGCTGGAGCTGCTGTACACCGTCCCGGACAAGCGGACGATGAGCGACTTCGCCCACCGGTACGCCGACCAGTGGATCGGGGCCCAGCGGGCCGGCCTGCTCTCCTGCCGGGTCGTCGTCGCGGTCCGCACGCTGGAGATCCCCGGCGTGCGCGACAAGCTCGACCGGTTCTCCCTGGCGGGGGCGGAGATCCGCACCCTCGGCACGGTGCCGAGCTGGTTCCTGGTCGCGGGCTCCGGCGCCGCGGGCATGCCCGCCCAGTGGGGCGGCACGCTGCCGGAGAACGCCTACCACTTCCACCTGGTCCGGGCCGTCATCGTGGTGGCCGCGCTCCGTTCCCTCTTCGAGGAGCTGTGGGCCCGCGCGGCCCCGCTGCCGTGGACGCACCGCGACGACGGCGTGGTGCGGGTTCTCCGGCTGGCCGGGCAGGGGATGCCCGATGAGATGATCGCCCGCCAGCTCGGGATCTCGGTCCGGACGGTGCGCGCTCGGTTCGCCGACGCCATGGCCGAGCTGGGCGTGCAGACCCGGTTCCAGGCGGGCGTGGAGGCGGCCCGGCGTGGCTGGCTCTCCCGGGACGCGCCGTGACCGGCCGGCTCTTCCGAAGCGGTCACCGTGACCGGCTCGCACGGGGCTCCGCGTCCGGCTTCCCGGGACGAGGGCCACGCTCCGGCTCGCACGGGACTCCGCGTCCGGCTTCCCCGGCATCGGCCCGCACCGCGCCGGCTGTCGCAGTCGTCCGGTTCGAGGGTTGTCCGTAACATCCAGGCCATAAGGTGGGATTGTGCTCGACGATGTCCCTCGCGACCCCTTCGCGGACGACCCCGACGACCCGGCGGCGGCGCTGGGAGACTCCAGCGATCTGGAGCCGCTGACCTCGGACGAGCGTGACGAGGCCATGACCGACCTCGCCGACGTGGAGGTCTTCCGCTCGCTGCTGGAGCCCCAGGGAGTGCTCGGTCTGGTTCTCGACTGCCCCGAGTGCGGCGAACAGCACTACTTCGACTGGGACCTGCTGCGCGGCAACCTGCGCCAGATGATCGAGAAGGGCCGGCCGCAGGTGCACGAGCCCGCCTACCAGCCCGATCCCTCCCAGTACGTCAGCTGGGAGTACGCCCGGGGCTACGTCGACGGCGTGATCGACACCGAGGAACACCGCTGATCCACGTCGTCGGCCAGCGCCGACAGCAGGCGGACCGCGGGGTCGCCGGAGGCGGTCGTCAGGGGCGCCCTGCGGGAGAGCGCCTCCAGGACGGCATCGGTCTCGGCCACGGCCGGATCCTCTTCCGGTCCGTACCGGCGCACCGGACGTCGCGGGTGAACCGTTGTCATGATCTTCATCGCTCCGGATCGTCGCGGGCCCCGCTCCGCGGTCAGAACCTGCGCCCGCGTCGGTCGCCCGACCGCCCCGCGGTCAGGCTATCGACTCCAGCTCCGCCATCGCCCGCAGCCGGGCCAGCGCCCGGTGCTGGGCCACGCGAACCGCGCCTGGTGACATGCCCAGTACATTACCGGTCTCCTCGGCGGAAAGGCCCGACACCACTCTGAGCAGGAGCAGCTCGCGCTGGTTGTCCGGCAGCCTGGAGAGCAGCCTGCGGGCGTGCTCAGCCTCGATGTAGCGCACCACGGTCTCCTCGGGGCCCGGACCCTCGTCGGGCCCGTCGGGAAGGTCCTGGGTGGGCACGGCGGAGCGCACGGAGCTGCGCAGGGCGTCGGCCACCTTGTGCGAGGCGATGCCGAAGACGAAGGACGCGAAGGGGCGTCCCATGTCGCGGTAGCGGGGCAGCGCGGACAGCACCGCGATGCACACTTCCTGGGCCACGTCGTCCGCGATGTGATACTGACCGGACACCCGGCCGAGACGACCACGGCAATAACGGACGACCATCGGCCGCAGTTGCGCGATCAGAGATTCGATCGCGCTGCGATCCCCCTGAACGGCGAGGCTCGTCAGATCCTTGAGATCATCCCTATGGGCGACCCCTTCAGATCTCGTCGCAAGCCTCACCCCATTTTTGGCGTCGGCGACGCATCCCTCGGTCACGTTAGGCATGATGCCCGCCCTGATAGTGCCTGTCGTCATAGCAAACGGCTACGGATTGGTCACATTGAGGCGGAGATAACTCCCGGTAATCACCTGATGACTGTGACGACTACGGCATGTGTAAATATTTCATTCGATCGCTAAATACGTCGCCTATTCGTTAGAACGGCGTTTGACCGTCGCGTGCCGGGAGACGCGCCGCGGCCGCTCCGGTTCACCGCGAAACGCGAACGGCTCGCGTCCCGGGAGACGCGAGCCGTGCTTGGAAGCGGGGGATCAGTGGCCGTGGCCGTGACCGTGGCCGTGACCGCCGGCGGCGGCCGGGGCCTCCTCCTCGGGCTTGTCCACCACGAGCGCCTCGGTCGTCAGCAGCATGCCGGCGATGGAGGCGGCGTTCTGGACGGCCGAGCGGGTGACCTTGACCGGGTCGATGACACCCTGGGCGACCAGGTCGCCGTACTCGCCGGTCGCGGCGTTGAGGCCGTGGCCGACGGACAGCTCCGCGACCTTGGAGGTCACGACGTAGCCTTCGAGGCCGGCGTTCTCCGCGATCCAGCGGGCCGGCTCGACGAGCGCCCTGCGCACCACGGACACACCGGTCGCCTCGTCGCCGGACAGACCCAGGTCGTCGAGGACCTTGGAGACGTGGACGAGCGCGGAGCCGCCGCCGGAGACGATGCCCTCCTCGATCGCCGCACGGGTCGCCGAGATCGCGTCCTCCAGGCGGTGCTTCTTCTCCTTGAGCTCGACCTCGGTGGCCGCGCCGACCTTCAGCACGCAGACACCGCCGGAGAGCTTGGCCAGGCGCTCCTGGAGCTTCTCGCGGTCCCAGTCGGAGTCGGACTGCTCGATCGCGAGCTTGATCTCCTTGACCCGGTCGGCGATCGCCTGGGCGTCGCCGGCGCCGTCGACCACGGTGGTGGAGTCCTTGGTGATGACGACACGGCGGGCGGTGCCCAGCACCTCCAGGCCGACGTGCTCCAGCTTGAGGCCGACCTCCTCGCTGACGACCTGGCCGCCGGTGAGGATGGCGATGTCCTGCAGCATGGCCTTGCGGCGGTCACCGAAGCCCGGCGCCTTGACGGCGACGGAGGTGAAGGTGCCGCGGATCTTGTTGGTGACCAGGACCGCGAGGGCCTCGCCCTCGACGTCCTCGGCGATGACCAGCAGCGGCTTCTTGGTCTGCGCGACCTTCTCCAGCAGCGGCAGGAAGTCCGCCACGGAGGAGACCTTGCTCTGGTTGATCAGGATGTAGGGGTCCTCCAGGACCGCCTCCATGCGCTCCTGGTCGGTCACCATGTAGGGCGACAGGTAGCCCTTGTCGAACTGGAGACCCTCGGTGAACTCCAGCTCCAGGCCCATGCTGTTGGACTCTTCGACGGTGATCACACCGTCCTTGCCCACCTTGTCGAACGCCTCGGCGATCAGCTCACCGATCTTGACGTCCTGGGCCGAGATGGTCGCGACGTGCGCGATCTCCTTCTTGTCCTCGACCGGGCGGGCCGACTCGATCAGCTTGTCGCTGACGGCCTTGGCCGCGAGGTCGATGCCACGCTTGAGCGAGAGCGGCTGGGCACCGGCGGCGACATTGCGCAGGCCCTCACGGACCATCGCCTGGGCCAGGACGGTCGCCGTGGTGGTGCCGTCACCGGCGATGTCGTTGGTCTTGGTCGCGACTTCCTTGGCCAGCTGGGCGCCGAGGTTCTCGTACCGCCCCTCCAGCTCGACCTCACGGGCGATGGTGACACCGTCGTTGGTGATGGTCGGCGCGCCGAACTTCTTGTCGATGACGACGTTGCGGCCCCGCGGGCCGAGCGTCACCTTGACGGCGTCGGCGAGGGCGTTGACGCCGCGCTCGAGGGCTCGGCGCGCGTCCTCCTCGAACGCCAGGATCTTCGCCATGACAATCCTCCCTGTAAGTACGTCAGCGCATCAAAGCCCCGGGCGCTCGCGCGGCCCGGGGCTCGATACGTCATCTTCGGTGAAGCGAGAACTACTTCTCGATGATGGCGAGCACGTCACGGGCGGAGAGCACGAGGTACTCCTCGCCGCCGTACTTCACCTCGGTGCCGCCGTACTTGCTGTAGAGGACGACATCGCCCTCCTTGACGTCGAGCGGGATGCGCTTCTCGCCGTCCTCGTCCCAGTTGCCCGGACCCACCGCGAGGACCTTGCCCTCCTGGGGCTTCTCCTTGGCGGTGTCCGGGATGACCAGGCCGGAGGCGGTGGTCTGCTCGGCCTCAAGCGGCTGGACCACGATACGGTCGCCGAGCGGCTTAACGGGAACCTTGGTGGCGGTCGTCACGTCGGACCTCCCCTTCAGATTTGAATGATCTAGAAGAGGCGACCAGCGGTCTGCCGTCGCGGGTGTCAGACCTGACCTCGTCGCATGGATTGGCACTCTCACGGGGAGAGTGCCAATACGGAACAGTATGCAAGGTGGCCTTGACAGTCAACACGAGCCACCCCTTCTGCGCTTCAGGCGAACGTCAAACCCTGCCCAAACCATCCACATCGCCAGGTGAAACACCGGGTGCGCATCTCACGGAACGGGGAACGTACGCATGGGACGGGCAATCGGACGGCGACGGGAATGTGACCGGATGACCACTCATGGCGAACGCGGCGACGCTACGGTGAGCGATGTGACCAGCACGCTCAGCGAGAACACCGGTGCCCGCGACGTGGTCCGCGACCCGCTCGCGAACTGGCCCCTGCCTCCCCCCGGAGGCTGGACGGCCGACGACCTCGACCGCCTGCCCATCGACGGCCCCAACGGCGAGCTGGATCTGTTCAAGCACGTCGAACTCGTCGATGGAGCCCTCATCCTCATGTCCCCCCAGAGACGTTTCCACGAGTACCTCCTGTACGGCCTGCGGACCGCCCTCAACGAACAGGCGCCCGGCGACCTCAAGGCGGTCATGCAGATGGACGTCACGCTCGGGCCGAGACAGCGCCCGTGCCCGGATGTGGTGGTGGTCGGCAGCGAGATCGCCAAGGACCGGTCCCGCACCTCCTACACTCCGGACGAGGTCCATCTGGTGGTCGAGGTCGTCTCACCGGAGTCCGAGTTCCGCGACCGCGAGGTGAAGCCCAGACGCTACGCCGAGGCCGGCATCCGGCATTTCTGGCTCGTGGAGAACAGCGACGACGAACCGGTCGTCCACGTCTACCGGCTCGATCCCGTCACCCGCTCCTATGTCCCCACCGGCGTCCACAGCGGCCGTCTCAGGGTCACCGCCCCGTTCCCCGTCGACGTCGACCTCGCCGAGTTGCCCGACTGAGGCGGTAGCGTCGGGTGGCGTGGACCTCGACGCGTTCCGGGAACTGCTGACCCCGCTCGGCCAGGAGGCGCTGGACGCCGCGGCACAGGTGGCCGGGGACGACCCGGTCTCGGCGGTGACGCGGCTGCGCAGACGCTACGACGCCGGGCTGGTCTCGGCGGCGCTGACCCAGGCCGGGCTCAGGCTGCGCGCGCGGGAGAAGTTCGGCGCGGACGCCGACCTGATGTACTTCACCCCCGCGGGGCTGGAGCAGGCCACCCGCCGCGAGGTCGCCGACCACCGGGCACGACGCATCCCCGCGGGCTCGCGGGTCGCCGACGTCTGCTGCGGCATCGGCGGGGACCTGCTGGCCCTGGCCAGGGCCGGGTGCGTCGTGGAGGCCGTCGACGCCGACCCCCTCACCGCCGCGGTCGCCTGGGCCAACGCCGAGGCCCTGGGGTTCGGCGACCGGGTCTCGGTTCGCGCGGCGGACGCCTCGGCACTCGACCCCTCGGCCTTCGACGTGCTGTTCGCCGACCCCGCCCGCCGCACGGCGCGCGGCCGGACCTTCGACCCGGCGGCCTACTCCCCGCCCTGGCCGGACGTGCTGGAGATGGTGGCCAAGGCGGAGGCGGCCTGCCTGAAGGTCGCCCCCGGCATCCCGTACGAGTTCCTGCCCGAGGGGACGGAGGCGGAGTGGGTCTCCTACCGGGGCGACGTCAAGGAGGCCGTCATCTGGTGCGGCGCGCTGGCGGGCGGGGTGGGACGCCGGGCCACGATGCTCCCGTCCGGCGCCACGATGACGCCCGACCCGGGGCTCGGCGCGGCGCCGACCGGCCCGGTCGGCCGGTTCGTCTACGAGCCGGACGGCGCGGCGATCCGGGCCCATCTGGTCGCGGAGGTCGCCGCCGCGGTCGGCGGGCGCCTGCTCGACCCGCACATCGCCTACATCACCGCCGACACCGCGACCCCGACCCCGTGGGCGTCGCGGTACGAGGTGCACGAGACGCTGCCGTTCTCGTTGAAGCGGTTGCGGGCGGCGCTCCGCGAACGGGGGGTGGGCAATGTGACGATCAAGAAACGGGGTTCGGCGGTCGACGTCGAGCGTCTCAGAAAGGATCTACGGCTCTCCGGCCGTGAATCCGCGGTGGTCATTCTGACCCGGATCGGGGAAAGGCCGTTCGCCTTCGTCTGCGGTCCGTGCTGACCAGCCTAAATGGACGATTGCCGCAATTCATATGTAATTCCCACCCTTTACCTTCGGTTCCGGGAAATCCCGATCGGACGGCCGGGGTCGCCGGACGGGAGTTCTCCTCTCCGCGGTTTTCCGCTTTCATCGGTGAACCGGGTCGATCCCGCCACGCGGCCGGCCGTCGGTGGGCGGAGGAGTCCCCGGTGGATCTCTCCGGCCCCACCCCGCTCCGGCCGGACGACCCGGCGGCCTCCGGCCGGACGCGCGACCTCCTCGTCCGCGCCGGCGTCCGCCGGCCCGCCGCCCCGCGCGCGCTCTAGGGGGCGGCCTCCCGGCACAGGTTGCCCCTGACCACGCCCAGCAGCGAAGACAGCACCGCGGTCTGCTCGTGGGTGAGCCCCCGGGTGGTCCGGCGGTTGGCCTCCGCGAGGATCCGGTTCACCGCGGGACGGAGGGCGTCGCCCGCCGGGGTCGTGCTCACGATGCTGATCCGCCGGTTGGCGGGGCTGGGCGTGCGGCTGACGAAACCGCTGCGTTCCAGGCGCTGCAGGCTCTTGGTCATCGTCGACATGTCGATGCCGAGCATCCTGGCCAGGGCGTTCTGCGTCTGGGGGCCGTGCTCCCACAGCGAGGTCATCACCCGTTCCTGGCCCGGGTAGAGGTCGATCTCCGCCAGCAGGCCGGCGAGAAGCACGCGGTAACCGCGGGTCGCCTGGGCCATCAGGCAGTTGAGGCTGAGTTCGTCGCCTCCCCCGTCACAACTCGCGACCGGGCCGGCACCTTCGTCGATCAGCGGCTCCACCATGTCAGATCCTCCTGTCCTCCCCCGAGACTACCGCTTGCATATTGGCCGACCAAGTTGTAGAACTACTCATTGGCTGGCCAAGTTGGTCGGCCAACAAAGGGAAGGAACCAGTCATGCCGTTCTCGACGTACAAGCTCGGTGACCTCCGGCTGCCCAACCGGATCGTCATGGCCCCCATGACGCGCTCACGCGCCTACGTGGACGGGATCCCCTCCTCGCTGACCGCGCTCTACTACGCCCAGCGGGCTTCAGCCGGTCTCATCGTCACCGAGGGCGTCCAGCCCAGCCAGGCCGGCAAGGGCTACATGGACACGCCGGGCCTGCACACCGACGAGCAGGTGGCGGGCTGGCGCGTGGTCACCGACGCCGTCCACGCGGCGGGCGGCAGGATCTTCGCCCAGGTCATGCACGCCGGGCGGATCGGCCACCCCGCCAACACCGGCGCGCTGCCCGTCGGCCCGTCGGCCGTACAGGCCGCCGGACAGATCTTCACCCCCGAGGGCATGCAGGACCTTCCCGAGCCGCTGGAGCTGTCCACCGCCGAGATCGAGACGACGGTGCAGGACTTCGCGGACGCCGCCGCCCGCGCCATCGAGGCGGGCTTCGACGGAGTCGAGCTGCACGGCGCCAACGGCTACCTCGTCCACCAGTTCCTGTCGCAGAACGCCAACCTGCGCGACGACCGCTACGGCGGGTCGGTGGAGAACCGGATCCGCTTCGCCGTGGAGATCGCCCGCGCGGTCGTGGACCGGATCGGCGCGGAGCGGGTCGGCATCCGGCTCTCCCCCGGCAACGGTGCCCAGGACCTGGTCGAGGACGACATGCACGAGGTCTACCCGGCACTGGTCTCGGCGCTCGCCGATCTCGGCCTGACCTACCTGCACCTGGTGGCGAGCCCGTCCGACGATCTCAACCGGGAGATCCGCAAGTCGTGGCCGACCACCCTGATCGTGAACGACCCCTCGATCGCCGACCCGGCGGCGCGGCTCGCGCACTGGCTGGAGCGGGACGCCGACCTGGTCGCGCTGGGCACGGCGTTCCTGGCCAACCCGGACCTGCCGGTGCGCCTGCTCCTCGGCGCCGAACTCGGCCAGCCCGACTTCGCCACCGCCTTCGGCGGCGACCACCGCGGCTACACCGACTACCCGACGCTGGCCGTGCACACCGCGTGACCCCGGCGCCCGGCCGCCCGGCCGGTCAGACGTGCACGGTGGTGATCGGCAGCGACGAGTCGGCGGGAATGTCCAGCCGCGACGGCACGACCCCCGCCGACACCAGGTCCGAGCCCAGCGCGGCCACCATGGCCCCGTTGTCGGTGCACAGGCCCGGGCTGGGCACGCGCAGCCGGACGCCGGCCGCGTCGCAGCGCTCCTGGGCCATGGCCCGCAGGCGGGAGTTGGCCGCCACCCCGCCGCCGATCAGCAGGTCGTCGACGCCGTACTTCGCGCACGCCTGCAGAGCCTTGCGGGTCAGCACGTCGACGACGGCCTCCTGGAACGACGCCGCCACGTCGGGCACGTGGATCGCCCCGCCCGACCGCTGCCGGGCCTCCACCCACCGGGCCACGGCGGTCTTCAGGCCGGAGAAGGAGAAGTCGAGCGTCCCGTCGTCGTACTTGCCGCGGGGGAACGCCACGGCGGTGCCGGAACCCTCCCGGGCCACCCGGTCGATGTGCGGCCCGCCGGGGAACGGCAGGCCGAGGACGCGGGCCACCTTGTCGAACGCCTCACCCGCCGCGTCGTCCACCGTGGACCCCAGCGAGACGACCTCCTCGGCCACGTCCGGCACGAGCAGCAGCGAGGAGTGACCACCGGAGACCAGCATGGCGATGCACGGCTTGGGCAGGGCACCGTGTTCGAGCTGGTCGACGGCGACGTGGGCGGCCAGGTGGTTCACCCCGTAGAGGGGCACGCCCAGGCCCAGGGCGTACGCCTTGGCCGCGGCGACGCCGACCAGCAACGCCCCCGACAGCCCCGGCCCGGCGGTCACCGCGATCGCGTCGACGTCGGTGAGACGCATGCCGGCCCGCTCCAGGGCCCGCTCCACCGTCGGGGTCATGGCCTCCAGGTGTGCCCGGGAGGCGACCTCGGGAACCACCCCGCCGAACCGGGCGTGCTGCTCGACGCTGGAGGCGATGGTGTTGGCCAGCAGGGTGTGCCCTCGGACGATGCCCACGCCCGTCTCGTCGCACGAGGTCTCGATGCCGAGGACCACGGGTTCGTCACGCATGGAGATCCTTCTTCATCATGATCGCGTCGGTGCCGTCTTCGTAGTAGCGGCGGCGGACGCCGATCCGCTCGAACCCGAACCTGTCGTACACCGCCTGCGCGCCGGGGTTGTCGGCGCGCACCTCCAGGAAGACCGAGACCGCACCGCGCCGCGCGGCCTCGGTGAGGAGGTCGGTGAGCATGGCGCCGCCGATCCCGGCCCGCCGCCGGGAGGACAGGACGGCGATCGTCTGCACGTCGGCCTGGTCGCCCGCCGCCGCGAGACCGGCGTAGCCGACGATCTCGCCGTCGACCAGGGCCACCACGTAGTGACGGGTTCTCGGCTGGTCCGCCAGCTCGCCGCGGAGCATGCCCTCGCTCCACGCGTCGGAGGGAAAGGTCTCGCGCTCGATCTCCATCACCGCGGGCAGGTCGTCCACGGTCATCTGTCGCAGCACGGCACCGCTCATGCGGACACCTTCTTGGGTGCCCCCGGCACCTGGGCGTCGGGGCGGCGCAGGTAGATCGGGCGGGGCAGGCTCAGCACGGGGTGCGTGCCGTTCTCCACGACCTCCCGGACGTCCGGCGCGCCGAGCTGCTCGGCGGCCAGCGCCGCCAGCGCCCCGGCGTACGGATACTCACCGGCGTCGAGCAGGCGGGAGGCGCCGAGGACCTCGGCGTACATCCGGGCGCCCGCGCCGACCAGGGGGAGCTCCCCCGGCAGGTCGTGCGGCCGGTCGACCGCGGGACCGGACAGACGGGTGCGCATGTCCTGGTAGTGCCCCCAGAACACCTCCTTGCGCCGGGCGTCGGTGGCCACCAGGAACGGCTCCGCCAGCCCGCTGCCGTAGGCGAGCGCGTCGAGCGTGCACACCCCGTACGCCGGGACGCCCAGCGAGGTCGCGAGGGCCTGGGCGGTGACCAGGCCGACCCGCAGCCCCGTGTAGGGGCCGGGGCCCGCTCCGGCGACGACGGCCGTGACGTCGCCGAGCGACGCCCCGGCCTCGCGCAGGACCGTCTCGATCGTGGGAACCAGCAGCTCACCGTGGCGGCGCGCGTCTATCGTCGTCGACTCGGCGAGGACCCTCGCACCGTCGTGCAACGCTGCGGTGACGGCGGGGGTCGCGGTGTCAAAGGCCAGGACCAGCACGAACAGTTAGCCTAGTCCGTCCCGCGAGGGCTTTAGGGCGATCACCGCACGACAGCGGCCGGCTCAGGCCCCGACGAGGGTGGCGTAGACGATGAAGTTGTCGCGGTACTCGCCGTCGTCCCGGTCGAACTCACCGCCGCAGGTGATCAGCCGCAGGCCGTCCTCCAGGTAGACCTTGTCGGCGGGGAAGCGCGTCTTGCTGGTCTGCTCGACGGAGTCGACCCGGTAGTGGGCCACCTTGCCGTCGCTGCGCACGACCTTGATGGCCTGCCCCTCCTTGATCTCCTTGAGCCGGTAGAAGACCGCCGGAGCGGTCTTGGTGTCGACATGCCCGAGGATCACCGCGGGTCCCTCGTCCCCGGGGACGACGCTGTCCTCGACCCAGCCCGCCGTGCCGGGCTTCTCATACGGCGGCAGGTCGATCCGGCCGCCCGTCACGCCCAGCTTCATCAGGGGCGCCTTGATGCCTAGGGACGGGATGTCGATGCGCTCGGGCACGACCGAGACACGGGCGGGAGCGTCCTCCTCCCCCCCGCCCCTGGTGCCGAACGCCACCATGACCGCGCCGGTGAGGGCCCCGGCCAGGACGACCCTGGACCAGCGGGTGGAACCTGCCATCGCGGCCTACGAGCGACGGCGACGCGCGATCACGACGCCGATGCCTCCCGCGAGGGCGACGCCGAGCAGGGCGCCCGACGCGCCGATCGGCATGCTCCCGTCACCGGGACCGCCGGCCGCGGTGCCGCCGCCGCCCGTGTGCGGGGCCTCGGTGCTGATGATCGTCCGGGTCGGCTTGGAGGTGGGCTTGTCCGTGGGGTCGGCGGACGGCCGGGAGTCGTCCACGATCCTGAGACTGGCCTTGCCGGTGTCGTTGGTGCCCTCACAGCGGGCGTTGACCTCGTAGACGCCGGCCGCCGTGCCGTCCGCCACGGTGGCCTGGCCGCGGACCCAGGGACGCGGGACGGGCGTGGCGGTGCCGGAGGGGGTGGGGGTGGCGGTGGCGAGGATCGGATCGAGGGTGACGGGAGTGCGGAAGATCCGGGAGGAGGCGGTGCCGCGGTGCTCCGGACCGCCCTGGGGGATCGGGCAGTTGGCTAAGACCCACACCTTCTGCCCCGCCTTGGCGCGGGCCGGCTGGAGCTGGACCTCGATGTCCTCCCGGCTGCTGCCCGTGTCGGGCGGGGCGGTCGTGGACGCGCCCGCGGGGCTGCCCGTGTTCGCCTCGGCCGTGCACCCGGCCACCCCGAAGACGGCGATGGCCCCCAGAACCGCGACATGCTTGACGCTTGGCACCGTCGAACTCCACTTCGCATCCCGGCCGACGACCCTCGCCCGGCACGATTTCCCGCCTGATCCCCATTAAACATGGGCAAACCCATGAGAGTCGATCATCAACCCTGATGATCTAGACCAATGGGGCGTAGTGCCAGCGTGACAGGATTCCTCGGCCCGCGGGGGTGAAACGAATGACACCCCCGGGAGCGATCAGTGGCCCCGGGTCAGGCGACGCCCGCCCAGCGCGTGCCGACGCCGCGGAGCTCGACGGTGCGCTCCTCTCCCCCGTCGCCCGGCTCGCCGCGGCCGATGGAGATCTCCAGCCGGTCGTCGGCGAGCCCCTCCACCAGCCCCTCACCCCACTCCACGACCGTCACCGACTCCTCCAGCGAGGCGTCCAGGTCGAGGTCGTCGACCTCCAGGTCGCCGCCCAGGCGGTAGGCGTCGACATGCACCAGCGCCGGGCCGTCCGCCAGCGAGGGGTGGACCCGGGCGATGACGAAGGTCGGCGAGGTGATCGGGCCGCGCACCTTGAGCCCTTCGGCGATGCCCTGGACCAGGGTGGTCTTGCCCGCCCCGAGCGGGCCCGAGAGCACCACGAGATCACCCGGGCGCAGCAGCGCGGCCAGCTCCGTGCCCAGCCCGCGCATCTCCTCCGCGGTCGCGGCGACCCTCATCGGTCCGTCTCCTCTCCGTCGGTCTCCACGTGCTTCACCCGCTCCACCGGCTCTGCGTCGGTCTCCACGCGCTCGGCCCGCTCCAGTACCTCTGCGTCGGTCTCCACGCGCTTGATCAGGTCGCGCAGCGCGTCGTTCACCGTGGCCGGCCGCTCCAGCTGGACCAGGTGCGAGCTGGCGGGCACCTCGATGAAGTGGGCCCCCGGCAGCGCCGCCGCCATCGCCCTGCTGTGCTCGACGGGGGTCAGCCAGTCCTTGTCCCCGACCATGATCGAGGTGGGTACGGGGTCCAGCACGGCGAGCGCACCCAGCTTGTCGTGCGACATCAGCGCCGGGTAGAACTCGGCGATCACCTCGAACGGGGTGGAGCGGATCATCGACTCGACGAAGTCGACGACCGTGGGGCTGACGTTCCTGGCGTCGCCGAAACCCAGGTGACGCAGGGCGAGGAAGGCCACGTCGTTGCCGACCTGACGCCCCTTGTCGACCAGGTTGCCGTTGCGCCGCAGGAGCGACACCGTGCCCGGGGTGACCTTGTGCACCGCCCTGGACAGCAGGGCGGGCAGGCCCAGGGAGATCTCGCCCAGCCTGCCGGTGGAGGTGGAGATCAGCGCGACCCCCCTGACCCGGTCACCGAACAGCTCGGGGTACCGCTCGGCCAGCGCCATGATCGTCATGCCGCCCATGGAGTGCCCGACGAGCACGCAGGGACCGGGCACCAGCGCTTCGAGCACCTCGGCCAGGTCGTCGCCGAGCCGGTCGATCGTGCAGTCTCCGGGGGTCGCCCGCGGCGAACGCCCGTGGGAGCGCTGGTCCCACAGGACGAGACTGTGGGAGTCGCCCAGGTCGCGCCGCTGGTAGTGCCAGGAGTCGAGGTTGAGGGTGTAGCCGTGGCAGAACACCACCGTCAGCGGCGCGTCCTGCCGGCCGTCCACCTCGGCGTACAGGGACACCCCGTCGGAGGTGGTGACGGTCGTGGGGCGGCCGCGCAGCTCGCCGAACGGCTCACCGGCCTCCAGGTCGGGGCGGAGCCTGATGCGGCCGACGGCGTACCGCTTGGCGAGCGCCGCGGCGGCCACCCCCGCGGACGCGACGCCGACCACCGCTCCCGCGATTCCGGCCCTGCGCCGTCCGGTACTGCTCATACGCCCCCCTGAACGTCCTCTCACCGGTAAACGCGCGGGACCCGCGAACCGATCCTGGTCACGATCTCATGCGTTATCGTGCCGAGGGAATCGGCCCACTCCTGGAGGGTCGGCTCGCCCCGCGAGCCGTCACCGAAGAGGATCACCTCGTCGCCCTCCGCCAGCGGGTCGTCCCCCACGTCGATCATGAACTGGTCCATGCAGACCCGTCCCGCGATCCGCCGCCGGCGACCGGCCGCCAGCACCTCCGCCCGGTTGGTGGCGTGCCGCAGGATCCCGTCCGCGTACCCCAGCGGGACGAGGCCGAGCGTGCTCTCCCGGTCGGTGACGTACAGGTGCCCGTAGGAGACCCCGGAGCCCGCGGGCACCCGCTTGACCAGCGCGATCCGCGCGACCAGGGTCATCGCGGGCCGGAGCCCGAAGTCGCCGAGCTCGGGCACGGGACTGAGCCCGAAGATCGCGACCCCCGGCCGGACCATGTCGTAGCGGGCCTGCGGCAGCGTCAGGGTCGCCGCCGAGTTGGCGATGTGCCGGATGACGTGGGAGCCGCCGGCGCCCGCCTTCTCGGCGATGGCCAGCGCCTCGTCGAAGGCCGCCAGTTGGAGCGTGACGGACGGGTGGCCCGGGATGTCGGCGCAGGCGAAGTGGGACCAGAGCCCGACGATCTCGATCGTGCCCTCGGCCTGCCTGGCCAACGCCCTGTCGAGCACCGCCGACCAGTCGTCCGGGGTGGCGCCGCCGCGCGACAGGCCGGTGTCGACCTTCAGGTGCACCCCGGCGGTCGCGCCGGCGCGGGCCGCGGCGTCGGCGATCTCGTCGACCCGCTGGGACGAGGCCGCCGAGAGCTCGATGCCGCGCTCGACCGCCTGCTCCAGCGGCTCGCCCGGCGGGATGATCCACGCCAGGATCGGCGCGGTGACGCCCTGCTCGCGCAGCGACAGGGCCTCCCGGACGTAGGCGGTGCCGAGCCGCCCGGCTCCGCCCTCAAGGCAGGCCCGCGCGGCGGGGACCAGCCCGTGCCCGTAGGCGTCGGCCTTGACCGCGGCCATCATCTCGGCTCCGCCGGCGTGGCCGCCGAGCAGCGCGATGTTCTCTCGGATCGCCGACAGGTCCACCCGCGCCTCGGCCGGTGTCATCGGGAAATTCATTTTTCCAGTCTGGCAGCTCGGCCGTCCCGCCGAAGCCGGTTCATCACCGCCCGGACGGCGCCGGGCAGGGCCTCCACGACGTCCCCGGCCGCCAACGGGCCCTCCTGACCGGCGATCCCGTGCAGGTGGGCGGCGCAGGAGGCCGCGTCGTACCCGGACAGGCCGCCGGCCAGCAGCGCACCCGCCAGACCGGCCAGCACGTCGCCGGTGCCGCCGGTGGCGAGCCACGGGGCACCGGTGAGGTTGATCACGACCGGGCGGCCCTCCTCGGCGACCAGCGTGGTGGAGCCCTTGAGCAGCACGGTCACCCCCAGCTCCGCCGCCGCCCGCCGCGCGTGCTCCAGTCGCCGCGCCTCGATCCGCTCCCGCGGCACGCCCAGCAGCCGGGAGAGCTCACCCGCGTGCGGGGTGATCAGTACGGGTGCCGTGCGGCGGAGCAGTGTCCTGTCCTCGGCCAGCAGGGTCAGCCCGTCGGCGTCGACGAGGACCGGCACGTCACCGTCCAGCACCGACCTGGCGACGGCGTGGGCCTCCTGGCCGGTGCCGAGCCCCGGGCCGAGGACCCACGCCTGCACGCGGCCCACCTCCTCGACCCCCTGGCCCGGCGTGAGCGTGGTGATGACGGCCTCCGGCCAGCGCGCCCGCACCCGGGCCGCGGGCGCGGCGGTCCCGGCGTAGCGGACCATGCCCACCCCGCCCCGCAACGCCCCGCCCACGGCGAGGACCGCGGCGCCGGTGTAGCGCTCGCTCCCGGCGGCGATCCCGACGACACCCCGCCGGTACTTGTCGGCGGAGGCGTCCGGCACGGGCAGCAGCGCGGCCACGTCGGCGTCGGCCGGGGCGACGGCCCCGGGCTCCGGCAGGTGGGGGCCGAGCCCGATGTCGACGAGCCGGGCCCGGCCCGCGTACCCGGCGCCGGGATCGACGAGCAGGCCGATCTTCCAGGCACCGAAGGTGACGGTGACGTCCGCGCGCACCGCCGGACCCTCGACCCGGCCACTGCTCGCATCCACCCCGCTCGGCACGTCCACCGCGACGACCCGGCCTGGCGCGTCGCCCGCCAGGGCCGCCAGGGTCGCGTACGGCTCCCGTAGCGCACCCGCCCCGCCGATCCCGACGAGGCCGTCCACGACGAGGCCGGCCGCCCGGATCAGCCGCCCGGCCGCCTCGGGCACCGCGGAACCGCCCGGGGCAGTCCCGGAGGCCGCCTGACCGCCCCCCTCCGGGCTCCCCGCCGCCCGCCCGAGGTCCGTCACCCGGCCACCCGCGCGGCGCAGGGCGTCCAGACCACCGGCGTGGACGCGGGGACCGGCGAGGATCGCGTCGACCCTGGCGCCCCTGTCCGCGAGCCGGGCCCCGGCGTACAGGGCGTCGCCGCCGTTGTCGCCGCCGCCGACGAGCAGCACGACGCGGGAGCCGTAGACCGTGCCGAGCATCCCGGCACAGGTGACGGCGAGCCCGGTGGCCGCCCGTTCCATCAGGGTGCCCTCGGGCAGCGTCGCCATCAGCGCCGCCTCGGCCGCCCTGATCTGGTCAGAGGTGTACGCGGTCCGCATCCTCCCGAATCTAGCCCTCGGCGATCACGTAGGCGATCGCGACGCCCCCGTCATGGGTCAGCGAGATGTGCCACCGGACGACGCCCAGCTCCCGCGCCACGTCCGCGGCCCGGCCGTCCAGGTGCAGTTCGGGGCGCCCGTGAGCGCCGACACGCACCTCGGCGTCCAGGTGCCGCAGGCCCGGGGGCACGCCGAGGGCCTTGGCGACGGCTTCCTTGGCCGCGAACCTCGCGGCCAGCGACTCGGTCGCCAGCACGCCCTCCGCCTCGGTGAACAGCCGTGCCCGCAGCGCGGGCGTCCGCGTCAGCGTCGCCTCGAACCTGGCCACGTCGACCACGTCGACGCCGATCCCCACGATCATCCCCCCAGGTTAGGGCGTGCTCCGGCCGGAGACGTCCGCGCCGCCGGGCCCGCCCCGTGACCGTCCCGCCCGGCCCTTCGGGGCCCGCCCCGCCCGGACCTTCCATCACGAGAAGACGCCCGCACCGTCGGGGCCCGCCTCCGGGTCACTCCACGGTGACCGACTTGGCCAGGTTCCGCGGCTGGTCGACGTCGTGCCCCTTGGCCGTGGCCAGCTCGCACGCGAAGACCTGGAGCGGCACCGTCGCGACCAGCGGTTGCAGCAGGGTCGGCACGACCGGGACGCGGATCAGCGTGTCGGCATACGGCTCCACCGCCGTGTCGCCCTCCTCGGCGACGACCACGGTCCTGGCGCCCCTGGCCCGGATCTCCTGGATGTTGGAGACGATCTTGTCGTGGAGCACGCGCTGCCCCGCCGGGGACGGCACCACGACCACCACCGGGAGCCCCTCCTCGATGAGCGCGATGGGGCCGTGCTTGAGCTCTCCGGCCGCGAAGCCCTCGGCGTGCATGTAGGCCAGCTCCTTGAGCTTCAGCGCGCCTTCCAGCGCGACGGGGAAGCCCACGTGCCGGCCGAGGAAGAGCACGCACCGCTCGTCCGCCAGCGACCTGGCCAGCGCGCGGACCGGCTCCATCGTCGCGAGGACCTCGCGCACCTTGGACGGCGTCTCCGCCAGCCAGCCGATGATCTCGGAGATCTCGTCGCCGAACTTGGTCCCCCGGACCTGGGCGAGGTAGAGCGCCACGAGATAGCAGGCCACCAGCTGGGTCAGGAACGCCTTGGTCGAGGCGACGGCGACCTCCGGGCCCGCGTGGGTGTAGAGGACGGCGTCGGACTCCCGGGAGATCGTGGAGCCGTTCACGTTGCACACGGCGAGCACCCGCGACCGCTGCTCCCGCGCGTGCCGGACCGCCATGAGGGTGTCCATCGTCTCCCCGGACTGGCTGATGACGAGGACCAGCGTGTCGCGGGTGAGGATCGGGTCGCGGTAACGGAACTCGCTGGCCAGCTCGACCTCGCACGGCAGTCCGGCCCAGTGCTCGATGGCGTACTTGGCGATGAGCCCCGCGTGGTACGAGGTCCCGCACGCGACCACGATGATCTTGCTGATGTCGCGGAGCTCCTGGTCGGACAGGCGCATCTCGTCCAGCGTCAGCATGCCGTCCGGCCCGACCCTCCCCAGGAGCGTGTCGCCCACCGCCTGGGGCTGCTCGGCGATCTCCTTGAGCATGAAGTAGTCGTGGCCGCCCTTCTCCGCGGCGGAGGCGTCCCAGTCGACGTGGTAGTCGCGCGTCCCGGCCGGGGCTCCGGAGAAGTCGGTGATCGTGACCCCGGAGGGACGCAGCTCGACCACCTGGTCCTGCCCCAGCTCGACCGCGTCGCGCGTGTAGGCGATGAACGCCGCCACGTCCGAGCCGAGGAAGTTCTCCCCGTCCCCCCGCCCGACCACCAGCGGCGAGTTGCGCCGCGCTCCGACCACCACGCCCGGCTCGTCCACCGAGACGGCCAGCAGCGTGAAGGCCCCCTCCAGCCTCCGGCAGACCCGGCGCATCGCCTCCGCCAGGCCGTCGGCGGCGAACTCCTCCAGCAGGTGCGCCACCACCTCCGTGTCGGTCTCGGAGAGCAGCTTGTGCCCCTCGCCCTCCAGTTCGGCCCGGAGCACGGCGAAGTTCTCGATGATCCCGTTGTGGATGACCGCGATGCGCTCCCGGCAGTCGGTGTGCGGGTGGGCGTTGCGGTCGGTGGGGGCACCGTGGGTGGCCCACCGGGTGTGCCCGATCCCGGTCGTCGCCCGCGGTGCCGGCCGCCCGGCCAGCGCGGAACGCAGGTTGGCCAGTTTGCCGGCCCGTTTCTCCACCGTCAGCGCGCCACCGTCCCCGACCAGGGCGATCCCGGCTGAGTCGTACCCCCGGTACTCCAGCCGCCCCAGACCCTCGACGGCCACCTCCAACGCCGGCCGTCGTCCCGCGTACCCCACGATCCCGCACATGGCCTACCCCCTTCTCCCCCTGAGAGATCGACCGCCGAGCCTATGGAGAACCTCCCTCGCAATCCAAGAATCCTGCCCGAGATCGGGCAGAGGGAGGCCCATAGGGAAGCGAGACGGAGCGATCAGTAGGCTTCGGGACTATGGCCAACGGTTTGGACACCGCGACACCGTACGTGCAGCTCAGCCGAGCGGAATGGAGCGACCTCCGCAAGAGCACCCCCCTCACGCTCACCGCGGACGAGCTCGAAGAGCTGCGCGGCGTCGACGACCCCATCGACCTGGCCGAGGTCACCGACATCTACCTGCCGCTCACCCGGCTGCTCAACCTGCACTTCACCGGAGCCAGGCAGCGCAGCGCGGCGCTCAACACCTTCCTCGGGGCGAGCAGGCGCCCAGCGCCGTACATCCTCGGCATCGCCGGGAGCGTCGCGGTCGGCAAGTCGACCACCGCCCGGCTGCTGCACACCCTGCTGGCCCGCTGGCCCGAGCACCCCCGGGTCGACCTGGTGACCACCGACAGCTTCCTGTACCCGAACGCGGTCCTCACCGAACGCGACATCATGCACCGCAAGGGCTTCCCCGAAAGCTACGACCGGCGGGCCCTGGTCAGGTTCGTCGCCGACGTCAAGGCGGGCACCCCCGAGGTGACGGCTCCCGTCTACAGCCATCTGGAGTACGACATCGTGCCCGGCGCGACCCAGACCGTGCGCCGGCCCGACATCCTCATCGTCGAGGGCCTGAACGTCCTGCAACCCGCCCCGCCCACCTCGCTCGCGGTCAACGACTACTTCGACTTCTCCATCTACGTGGACGCCAAGGTCGAGCACATCCGTCACTGGTACGTGGACCGCTTCCACAAGCTGCGGCGGACGGCCTTCGAGGACCCGAAGTCCTACTTCAGGCACCTGGCCGAACTGTCGGAGGAGGAGGCGACCGAGTTCGCCAGGAACGTCTGGCGCGACATCAACGAGCGCAACCTCGTGGAGAACATCTCCCCGACCCGGGGCCGGGCCGACCTGGTGCTGCACAAAGGGCACGACCACTCCATCAGGCGGGTGCGGCTGCGCCGCATCTGACCCGGGGCCGCCCCACCGCGCCGGTGCGGGCCGTGGTGCCGGTGCGAACCGTGGGACCGACGCGGGCCGTGGGACCGATGCGGACCGCGGGACCGATGCGGACCGCGGGACCGATACGAGCTGCGGTGCCGGTGCGAGCGCGGCGCGGGCCACGGGCCCTGGGCAGGTGCGGTGCCGGGAACCCCGTCCAAGACCTAGGGTGGGCGGCGTGCTGCATCTACGCGTGATCAGCCCGGCGGAGCTGTCCGACGACGTGCTCAAGACGATCGACCAGTGCCTCGGCGTCGTCAACCTCGTCGTGCTGCCCGGCGCGGCGCGCTCCCCCGTCGGGGATCTGATCCAGTTCGACGTCGCGCGCGAGGCCGCCAACGAGGTGATCGAGCGGCTCCAGGAGCTGGGGCTGCACGCGGACGGCTCGATCGCCGCCGAGGAGATCGACCTGTCGCTCTCCGAGGTGGCCGAGCGTGCCCAGGAGGAGGCCCCCGGCGACGGTGACGACGCCGTGGTCTGGGCGGCGTTCGCCCAGCGGGTCGCCGACGACTCCCGGCTCACCTGGGCCTTCTTCGCCTTCCTGATGATCGCCACGCAGCTCGCCGCGGTCGGCGTGATCGTCAACTCGCCGATCCTGATCGTGGGGGCGATGGTGCTGGGTCCGGAGTTCGGCCCGATCGCCGCCATCTGCTTCGGCCTGCTCCGCGCCGACTGGGGCCTGATCGGCCGCGCGCTGCGCGCTCTCGCCGTCGGTTTCGCCGTCGCGATCACGGTCACCTTCGCCTGCGCTCTGGCCGCCCGGTGGCTCGGCTGGATCGACGTCGGTTCGCTGAACGAGCACAAGGAGATCGAGTTCATCGTCAAGCCCGACAAGTGGTCGTTCATCGTGGCGCTGTTCGCCGGGGCCGCCGGGGTGCTCTCGGTCACCGCGGGCAAGTCCTCGGCCCTGGTCGGCGTGTTCATCTCGGTGACCACGGTGCCGGCGGCCGGGTACTTCGCGGTCGCCGCGGCGCTGACCCGGTGGGAGGACATGGCCGGGTCGGTCACCCAGCTCGGGGTGAACATCGCGGGGATGATCATCTCCGGCACGCTCGTCCTGCTCGTCCAGCGGACCTACTGGTCCCGGTTCGGCATGCGGCTTCCGGCGGCGGCGAAGAGGTGAAGAGGTAGGTTCCGCGGAACCGGCCCCGCGGCACCTGAGGTCGGGCTCCACGGCCCCCGGAGAGGCGGCCCCGCGGAGCCCGCTCGCGAAACCGGAGAGGCGGCTCCGCGGAGCTCCACGGCCCCCGGAGAGGCGGGCTTCGCGGAACCGGCCTTTCGGACGATGGCCGTCTCGTCCGGACGACGGAGGATTTCCCCTCCGCTGATGGATAGTGTCCGACCATGACAATCCTCGCCACCGAGGGACTGACGAGACGCTTCCCCCGGGTGACGGCGCTCGACCAGCTCACCGTGACCGTCGGCGCCGGCGTGACCGGTCTGGTCGGCGCCAACGGCGCGGGCAAGTCCACGTTGATCAAAATTCTCCTCGGTCTGCTCGAACCCAGCGCCGGTGGGGCCCAGGTGCTCGGCATGGACGTCACGTCCCGGGGCGCCGAGATCCGCAGGGTCGTGGGCTACATGCCCGAGCACGACTGCCTGCCCCCGGACCTGTCCGCCACCGAGTTCACCGTGCACATGGCCCGCATGTCCGGCCTGCCGCGCACCGCGGCCCGCGAGCGCGCCGCCGACGTGCTGCGCCACGTCGGCCTGTACGAGGAGCGCTACCGCCCCATGGGCGGCTACTCCACCGGCATGAAGCAGCGGGTGAAGCTGGCCCAGGCCCTGGTGCACGACCCGCGCCTGGTGATGCTGGACGAGCCCACCAACGGCCTCGACCCGCAGGGCCGCGACGAGATGCTCGGGCTGATCCGTAGGATCGGCTCGGAGTTCGGCATCAGTGTGCTGGTCACCTCCCACCTGCTGGGCGAACTGGAGCGGGTCTGCGACCACGTGATCGTGATCGACGGGGGCAGGCTGCTGCGCTCCTCGGCGATCGGCGAGTTCACCCAGAACACCGAGACCGTGAGCGTCGAGGTCGAGGAGGGGCAGGACGCGCTGGCGGCCCGCCTGGCCGAGCTGGGGGAGAGCGTCACCCCGAACGGCCGGACGCTCCTCGTCCAGGTCCGCGCTCCGGAGACCTTCGACGCGGTCCGCGACGCCGTCTGTGAGCTCGACCTCCACCTCATCCGGATGGAGCAGCGCCGCCAGCGCATCGAGGACATCTTCAGGGAGCCGGCCAATGTCTGAACCCACGGGTGTCATCCACGACATCGGATACCGCCACTACGACGGGGTGCGGCAGGGCCGCGGCCACGCCACCGCGGCGCTCGCCGTGCACAGCCTGCGCGGGGTCTTCGGGATCGGCCGCACGATCCGCGCGAAGATCATCCCGTTCATGCTGGTGGGCGTGATGATGCTGCCCACGGTCGTCTCCATCGCGGTCATGGCGCTGGCCAAAGAGCACATCATGCGCTACACCGAGTACGCGGTCATCATGCAGCCCGTGCTCGCGATCTTCCTGGCCTCGCAGTCACCGTACATCGTGGCGCCGGACCTGCGCTTCCGGGTGCTCCCGCTCTACCTGTCCCGGCCGGTGACGCTGACCGACTACATCGGCGCGAAGCTCGCGGCGATGGCGACGGCGATGTTCCTGGTGCTGGCGACACCGCTCACCGTCATGTTCATCGGCGAACTCGTCGTGGACCTGCCCGCCGGCCCGCGCACCGCCGACTACGCCGCGGCCATGGCCGGCGCGCTCTGCTACGCGGTGCTGCTGTCCTGCGTCGGAATCGCCATCGCCTCCTTCACCCCGCGGCGCGGGCTGGGCGTGGCCTCGATCATCGCGTTCTACCTGCTCGTCACCTCCGTCTCGACCGTGCTGTTCGCGGCGCTGGAGTCCATGGGCGACGACGAGGCCGCCGCGTGGGCATGGATGATCAATCCGTTCCTCCTCGTCGACGCCGCCGTGCAGGTGGGCGTCTTCGGGGCGAAGCCGGTGTCGAGCAACATCTACCCGCCGGGCGTGGGCCCGATCGCGGGCCTGATCATGATCCTGTTGATCGCCGGATTCGTGGCGGCCCTGTTCGCGCGCTACCGGAAGGCGGCCTCCCGATGAACATCGAGCTCGCTCAGGTCTCCCGCTGGTACGGCAACGTGGTCGCCGTCAACGACGTCACGATGACCATCCGCCCCGGTGTCACCGGGTTGCTCGGCCCGAACGGGGCCGGCAAGTCCACGCTGCTGCACATGATGGCCGGCTTCCTGCCGCCCTCGGGCGGGACCGTCACCCTCGACGGCACCCCGATCTGGCGCAACCACCAGGTCTACCGATCGATCGGCCTGGTCCCCGAGCGCGAGGCCGTCTACGGCTTCCTCACCGGCTGGCAGTTCGTGCTCTCCAGTGCCCGGCTGCACCGCCTGCCCAGCCCGGAGGACGCCGCCCGCAAGGCCCTGGCCCTGGTGGAGATGGAGAGCGCCAAGGACCGCAGGATCGAGACGTACTCCAAGGGCATGCGCCAGCGCGTCAAGGTGGCCGCCGCCCTCGTGCACGACCCGCAGGTCCTCCTGCTCGACGAGCCGTTCAACGGCATGGACCCGCGTCAGCGCCTGCACCTGATGGACCTCGTCCGCGCCATGGGCACCGCGGGCAAGACCATCCTGTTCAGCTCGCACATCCTGGAGGAGGTGGAGCGGGTCGCCCAGCACATCGAGGTCCTGGTCGCCGGCCGGCACGCCGCCTCCGGCGACTTCCGGGAGATCCGCCGCCGGATGAGCGACCGGCCCCACCTGTTCCGGGTCCGTTCCAGCGACGACCGCCGCCTGGCCGCCGCGCTGATCGCCGACGCCTCGTCGGGCTCGGTCTCGCTGACCGCGAACGGCCTGGAGGTGCAGGCCGTCGACTTCCGGCGCTTCACCTGGCTGCTGCCCCGGGTCGCCAAGGACGCCGACGTGCGGGTCTGGCAGGTCTCCCCGGCCGACGAAGACCTGGAGAGCGTCTTCTCCTACCTGATCAACAGGAGCAGCTGAACATGAACGGTGTCATCGCCGGAATCTCCTACCGGGCACTCCTGGGTCGCCGCCGGATCTGGCTGCTCGCGCTGCTGCCCGTGGCGCTGGTCGCCATAGCCGGGCTGCTCCGGTACCTCGCCGGTTTCGACGAGGAGATCGCGATCACGTTGATGGAGAACTTCGCCATCGCCACCATGCTGCCGCTGCTCGGCCTGATCGCGGGGACGGGTGTGATCGCCCCGGAGATCGACGACGGCACGATCGTCCACCTGCTGGCCAAGCCGATCTCCCGGCCGGTGATCGCCCAGACCAAGTTCGCGGTGGCCGCCTCGATGCTCGCACTGTTCGCCGCGGTGCCGACCCTCGTCGCCGCCTACCTGCTGGTGGGCTTCGAGTCCGGCATCGCCCTCGGGTTCGCGGTCGGCGCGCTGGCGGGCGGGATCGCGTACGCGGCGGTGTTCATGCTGCTGGGCGTGCTGAGCCGACACGCGGTCACGATCGGCGTCGCGTACGCGCTCATCTGGGAGACCGCGATCGGCACCTTCGTCCCCGGTGCCCGGCAGTACTCCATCCAGCACTGGGCCAGGTCCGTCGCCGACGAGGTCTCCTCTTCCGCTTTCCAGTCCTCCGAGGTCGCCCTGAGCTTCGCCGCCCCCGCCCTGATCGTCGTCACCGTCGGCGCGGTCGTCTGGGCGGGGCAGCGGCTGCGGAGCTTCTCCCTGACCGGCGACGAGTGAGCGGATCAGCCGGAAACCGGAGAGGGGCGGCCCGGCCTGTGGCCGGGCCGCCCCTCTCCACTGTTCCTCGGACCACCGCTGTTCCTCGGACCTCCGGTGTTCCTCAAACGCAGGCCGTGCGGACCACCTCGGCCAGGTGACCCGCCAGGCGCTCGGCCTGCTCGGCGGAGGACGCCTCCACCATGACGCGGATCATCGGCTCGGTGCCGCTCGGCCGGATCAGCACCCGGCCGGTGTCGCCCAGCTCCGACTCCGCCTCGGCGACCGCCGAGGCCAGCTCCGGCACCGAAGCCTTGGCCCGGTCGACGCCCTTGACGTTGACCAGGACCTGCGGCAGGCGGGTCATCACCGAGGCCAGCTCCGCCAGCGGCCTGCCCGCGCGCGCCATGACCGCCAGCAGGTGGAGCGAGGTCAGCACCCCGTCACCGGTGGTCGCGTGGTCGAGCATGATGACGTGGCCGGACTGCTCGCCGCCGAAGTTGTAGCCCCCGGCCCGCATGGCCTCCAGGACGTAGCGGTCGCCGACGGCGGTCTCGACGACGTCGATGCCGGCGCTCTTCAGCGCGATCTTGAAGCCCAGGTTGGACATCACCGTGGCCACCACGGTGTCGCCGGCGAGCTTGCCCTCGGCGTGCATGGCCATGGCGAGCACCGCCATGATCTGGTCGCCGTCGACGACCTCGCCGGTGTGCGAGACCGCCAGGCAGCGGTCGGCGTCGCCGTCGTAGGCGATGCCGACGTCCGCGCCGCGGGAGACGACGATCTGCCGGAGCTTGTCCAGGTGGGTGGAGCCGACCCCGGCGTTGATGTTGAGGCCGTCGGGACGCGCTCCGACCGTCTCGACCGTGGCCCCGGCCCGTTGCAGCACCTCGGGGGCCACCGCGTGGGCGGCGCCGTGAGCGCAGTCGACGACCACGTTCAGCCCGTCCAGGCGGCCGGTCACGGTCGACAGCAGATGGGACACGTAGCGGTCGGCGTCACCGTACGCTTCGCGTACGCGACCGACCGAGGCGCCGACAGGACGCTCCCACTTCTCGCCGAGCCGCTGCTCGATCTCGTTCTCCACCGCGTCGGGCAGCTTGTAGCCGCCACGGGTGAGGAACTTGATCCCGTTGTCCGGGGCGGGGTTGTGGGAGGCGGAGATCATCACGCCCATGTCGGCTCTGAGAGCCGTGGTGAGGTACGCGACCGCCGGGGTGGGCAGCACGCCGAGCCGGAGGACGTCCACGCCAGACGACGCAAGGCCGGCGACCACTGCGGCCTCCAGGAATTCTCCCGAAGCCCGCGGGTCCCGGCCCACGACGGCGACCGGGCGGCTCTGCCGCCCGGCACCGGCGTTGAACGCCCCGGCATCGCCGAGGACATGAGCCGCCGCCACGGACAGATCCATGGCGAGCTCGGCCGTGAGGTCGCGGCCCGCGACCCCACGTACCCCGTCGGTGCCGAAAAGGCGCCCCAACTTAACGCTTGCTGTACTGCGGAGCCTTACGGGCCTTCTTGAGACCGTACTTCTTGCGCTCGGTGGCGCGGGCGTCACGGGTCAGGAAGCCGGCCTTCTTGAGCGGCGGGCGGTTGCCCTCGACGTCCAGGATGGCCAGCGCACGGGCGAGGCCCATGCGCAGCGCACCGGCCTGGCCGGTGACGCCGCCGCCGCTGATGCGGGCGATGACGTCGAACTGGTCCTCGGCGCCGAGCGTCACGAAGGGCTCGTTGACGATCTGCTGGTGGACCTTGTTCGGGAAGTAGACGTCCAGCGGACGGCCGTTGATCGTCCAGCGGCCGGTGCCCGGCACGATGCGGACGCGGGCGACGGCCTCCTTGCGGCGGCCGGTGCCGTACGAGTTGCCGGTCGCGACGGGCTTACGGACGGCGGCGTCGCCGCTGACAGTGGACTCGGAGGTGTACTCGGAGGGGAACTCCTCCGAGGAGTACGCATCCTGGTCGCCCTCGAAGGGCGTCTCGACACCGGTGGGCTCAGCCACGGTTCTCCTCTAACTTTCCTACTCGGCGTCGGCCGTCGGCCAACGCTGCTGGCGACAAGCAGCTATCGACTACTGGGCGATCTGGGTGAGCTCGAAGGGCACCGGCTTCTGCGCCTGGTGCGGGTGCTCCGAGCCGGAGTAGACCTTGAGCTTCTTGATCATCTTCCGGCCGAGGGCGTTCTTGGGCAGCATGCCCTTCACGGCCTTCTCGACGGCGCGATCGGGACGCTTGTCCATGAGCTCACCGTAGGTCATGGCGCGCAGACCGCCCGGGTAGCCCGAGTGACGGTACGCCTTCTTCTGCTCAAGCTTCTTGCCGGTCAGCGCGACCTTGTCGGCGTTGATGATGATGACGAAGTCACCCGTGTCGACGTGGTTGGCGAAAATCGGCTTGTGCTTACCGCGGAGCAGGTTCGCGACGTGGCTGGCCAGCCGGCCAAGCACGATGTCGGTGGCGTCGATGATGTACCACTGACGCTCGACTTCAGCAGGCTTGGGTGTGTACGTGCGCACGGTCGTATGCCTTCTTTGCTCGCGTCTTCGGGGCTGTCGGAGCTGACAGCAACATGGTCGGTAGGTGCGGGCACACGACAGCCCGGACCTTCCGTCTCCCAAGCTGCAAGGAGATGACGCCGGACGCGCCGCGCATTGGTCTACAGAGAAGACCAATTCGCACACAACGAACTAGCAGGATACCGGCATCGGAGAGCATGGGTCAAAACGACACGGCTCCCGACCGGTTCCCCGGGAAGTCTACCCGCGGTGGGCCGGTGACGGGGAATCGGAGGCGCGGAAGACGCGGAAGCGACACCGTGACTACACGGGGCGGTTCCACTACGTTCTCCGCATTCTCTTCTTCCCCACTGCAAACATCTCTATCTTTGATAGCGGTATGTGGCAGTCTCTTCACCCCCGGCATCCTCAGCGGGCGCGCCTGCGCCGCATGGGGCTGTTCGCGTGCCTGGCCGGCGTGCTGCTGGTCGGCTTCATCATCGGCCGGGGCACCCGGGGCGAGGAGCCGACCGAGCAGATCTACCTGAACAACGCCGGGCCGGCCAGGCCCACCCCCACCGGGGACGAGGCGACCGCCGGACGCGAGCCCCTCGCCAGGGCCGTCCGGCCCGGCGGCGGAACGGCCACCGCCGAGGGGACACCGCAGCGGCGGCCCCCGGCCTCGTCCCCCACCCCGAAGCCCTCCGCCACCGGCGGCCGATGGGACGACGAGGGCCCCTCCCGCTACATCGTCAACGGCGACGACGACGGCGGGGCCGCCTTCGCCCTCGGCGCGATGGAGAGCGAAGTCGTCCGGCTCGTCAACGTCGAACGCAGGAAGGCCGGCTGCGCGCCGCTGCGGGTCGACAGGCGCCTGACCCGGTCGGCCAGGGCACACTCCTCCGAGATGGCCGACACCGGCGAGTTCTCCCACACCTCCCCCGGTGGCGGCTCCCCCTGGGAGCGGATGGAGGCCGCCGGTTACGGCAACGGTGGCGCCGAGAACATCGGCCGCGGCTACACCTCGGCCGAGCAGGCGGTACGGAACTGGATGGAGACCACCGGCCACCGGCGCAACATCCTCAACTGCGAGCTCAAGGCCACCGGCGTCGGGGTCGTCCAGGGCCCCGACGGCCCCTGGTGGACCCAGGACTTCGGATACAGCTGAGTCGACAGGGCCCGAGACGGGGTTACTCTCGGCGCATGGGTTTTCCCGGGGAGCCTCCGCGCCGCCAGCCTTACGACCGGCCTGCCACGCCACCACCCGGGCAGGACCAGCACTGGTTCGAGCCCGCGCCGCACGACCGCGCCGCCGAGCCCCCGCCGCACGGCCGGCCCCACCCGCAGGAACCCTGGTCACAGGCTCCGTATCCGCAGGCATCGCACCCGCAGGAGCCGTATCCGCAGGAGCCGTATCCGCGGTCGCCGTACTCGCAGGAGCCCCGAGCGCGGGCCCCCCGCCCTCAGCCCCCCTACGAGCAGGGGCCGCGTTCGCAGGTCCCCTATGAGCAGGAGCCTCGCACCCAGGGCGTCCACCCGGAAGAGCCCCACCCCCGCCAGCCGTACGCCCCGGACCCCCGCCTTCGGGAGCGCTCCGGACAAGAGCCCTCCGGCGGCTCCGGCAAGAAGGTCCCCCGCCCCGAAGAGCCCAAGCCGGCGATGTGGAGCCCCTACGACGAGGGCCCCCGGTCCCGCCGTCCCATCTACATCGCGGTCGGCGCGCTCGCCGTGCTGATCGCCGGAGGCGTGGGCCTGTCCGTCCTGGCCGACTCCGACCCCCCGCCGAAGGCGGCCGCGAGTCCCGCGCCGAGGAACCCGGCCGTGGTTCCTCCCAGCACCGCCGGCGGCAAGTTCGGCTTCGCCTCCTCCAGGACCACCGATCCGTACCCGCTCACGCTGGACGAGCTGTTCAAGCGCAGGAAGGTGACCTTCGGCGGGCAGAGCTACCTGATGACCACCCGCCGGACCGACAAGAAGTGCGGCAACGCGGTGGTCGGCGCCAAGCTCCAGAAGGCCCTTACCGCGGCCCGGTGCACCCAGTTCCTGCGGGCCAGCTTCCGCGACGCCTCCGGGAAGGTCATCGGCACGGTGGGGGTGGCCAACCTCAAGACCGGGGCGGGTGCGGTGAAGGTGGCCAAGGCCAGCACGGGCAAGGAGCGGGAAGAGTACATCAAGCCGCTGCCCGGTAAGGACAAAGTCACCAAATTTCTCGGCACCGGCGAGGCGTTCGTCGGCCAGTGGGGATACGGGCACTACACCGTGATGGTCTGGTTCCAGTACAAGGACGGGCACGCCCCGAAGAAGACCGAGGTCAAGAAGCTGAACCAGGCGGCCTTCGGCGTGGTCGACGCGACCGTCACCCCCGCGTTGCAGTCGCGCGCGCTGACCGGGAAGCGTCCCTGACCCGCTCGGGAGCGCTCCCCAGCAAGGTCACAAAATACGCTTTCAGCCGGAAACCCGGCGGGCGATACGACCCATATCCGCATGGTGATCTTTAGGTGTCGCTAGGCTGCGGCATATGCGTGGCCAGGAATCCGGGTCCGAGCACCACCGTGAAGCCGAGGGTTCGGCCGCACCGGCGACGCCGCCGCCGAGTTTCGGCCAGCCTTCGCCGCACGTGCCTCGGACCGACCTCTCAGGTGACGAGCACCCCTATCCCTCTCCCCCCGTGACGTGGCCGGAGGGGGGCTCGGGGGTCGCCCAGCCATGGGCCGTACCCTCCGACGACAGCGCCTCCTACGACTGGTACGCCGAACCCGAGGACGACCTTCCCCTGCCCCCGGCCGGTTCCCCGGCCGGCGCAGCCGCGCCGTGGGAGTTCGCCGCCCCGGGACGGCAGGGTGACGCCCGCCCGGCGCCGGACGACTGGGCCGGGCCTTCCACGCCCTCGGAGCCCGTGCCCTTCGTCTGGCCCACACCGCCCGGCCCCGACGACCCCCCTCCCGGGCCGGAACACCCTTCGGGGCCCCCGTGGCGGGGTGCCTCCGGCACCGGTTCTCCGTGGCAGGGCCTCGACGAGACGACCGCCCCCTCCTGGCCCGTGCCCTCCGAGCAGGAGGGCTTCCCGCCTCCGAACGACTCCCCCGGTCAGACGACCGGATCCTCCCAGCCCGCGTCCCCCGGTCCGGCCGACCCGCCCGGCCCGCCCTGGCGGGACACACCGGCCGCACCGATCGTGCCGGGGGCGCCCCCGTGGCAGCCGCCGCCGGCCTTCACCGCCGCCGCGGCGGGTATGCAGGTCTGGCCCTCCCCGGGGGACGGGACCCCCTGGCCCGCCGCCACCGGCGAGCCGGTCTGGTCCGGCCCGGAGGAGCCCGCCGGACGGCCGGACGATCCGGGCCAGGCTCGTCGCCCGGACGCACCCGGCGATGCCGCTCACCCGGATACCCCCGGCGAACCCGCCCGCCCCGGCGAACCCGGCGACGTCGCCGTCTGGCCGCCGAGCGCGGTCTCACCGGACGGCTCCGGCGAGAGCACCGCCCGAGTACACCGCTCCGACCCGGCCCTCCCGGGAACCGGTGAACCCGCGGTCCCTCCCGTGACGGTCCCCGGCCCGCACGTCTCCGATCAGGGTCCGGCCTCCGGTTCCGGCGTGCACGGGGCGGAGGCGGCTTCGATCACCGGTTCCGGCGTCCACCGGGCGGATACACCCCCGGCCGCCGAGCCCGAGCAGCGGCCCACGCCGGCCGCCGAGCCCGAACCGGTGTCCCAGGCGCCCGTGCCGCCCGCCGTGCCGCCCGCCGAAGCCGCCGCGCACACCACGGCACCGGCTACGGCGCCTGCCTCCGAGGCGCCCGCGCCACCATCGGACTTCCTCGCGGAGGCGACTCCGCCGGGTGGCATCCCGGCGATCCCCCCGCCGTTCCCGGCCGCTTCCCCACCTCTGGCCGCTTCCCCACCTCCGACGGCGACAGCACCGCAGGCACCGGCAATGCCACCGGCGGCGACGCTGCCGCCGGTCGCGTCCGCCACGTCCGCCGAGCCGCCCACCGCGTCCAGTGCGTCCACCGTGTCCACCGAGCCTCCGATGACGCGCGGTCCGTTCACCCCGCTTTCGGAGTTCACCCCTGATCCGCCGCCCCCTCCAGCGGAGCCGCAGCCCAAGAAGCGGGCGAGCACCATGCTCATCGCGGCCGTGGTCACGGTGGTGGTGGCCGGCATAGGCACCGGGGCGTTCTTCGCCTACCGGACGTTCAACGCCGGGCAGACGACCGCTTCGGCCCCGTCGAGCGCCGGGAGCACCGATTCCGCCGACGAACTCGACATCACCTCCGAGCCTGAACCGATCAACACCGCGATGCTCAACTCGGAGCGGACCGACCCGGGCGCCATGACCGTGGCCGCCGCCTTCGAGAAGAAGGTGACCGTGGCCGGGACGACGTTCACCCGGGTCAAGACCGACGTCACCGAGCAGTGCCACAGAGCGGCTGCCGACGCGTTCGCCATCGCCCTCCGGGGCAACGACTGCCGCAGGGTGCTGCGGGCCACCTACGTGGACCGCAAGAAGCAGTACGCGGTGACCACGGGAATCGCCGTCCTGCCCACCCGCGAGTCGGCGATCACCGTCGACAAGGAGAAGAACCTCGACGGCAACGTCTGGTTCCGCGGCCTGCCCGCCAAGGCGGGCTCGGGAGCCGACCGGGTGCACATCGCGGGCGGCTACGCGGCGGGCATGGTGTGGGGCCGCTACATCGTGTTCAGTTACGCCACCTTCAGCGACGGACGCACCCCGACCGAGAAGGAGAAGGACCTGGGCAGGATCAGCGGCGCGTTCCGCGACCAGACCGCCAAGGCGGTGGAGCGCCGCGTCACGAGCTGAGCGTGCGCACCCGGCGGGTCGCCGCGGCCCGCCGGGCGAGTTCGGTGGCCTCGGGGTAGCGCACCTCCTCCAGGCAGAGCCCGTGCGCGGGTGCGACGTGCACCCCGGTGTCCCGTACGGCCCGGCTCAACACCTGGCCGGGCCACTCCACGGGCAGCCGGCCCTCGCCCACCGGCAACAACGATCCGACGAGCGCCCGGACCATGGAGTGGCAGAACGCGTCGGCCACCACCGTCGCGACGACAAGACCGTCCCGGCGCGTCCAGTCGAGCCGCTGAAGCTCGCGGATCGTGGTCGCACCCTCGCGTTTCTTGCAGAAGGCCGCGAAGTCGTGTTCACCCAGCAGGGCTGCCGCGGCGGCGTTCAACCTGTCGACGTCCAGGGGCCGGGAGTACCAGAGGACCTCGTGGCGGCGGAGCGGGTCGACCCCGCCCGGGGTGTCGCAGACGCGGTAGGCGTATCGCCTCGACAGCGCGGAGAAGCGCGCGTCGAAGCCCTCGGGGGACACACTGACCCGATGAACCCTGACATCGGAGGGCAGGACGCCGGCCAGCCTCCTGCACAGCGCGGCGAGCCGCTCGTCGAGCTCCGCCGCGGACCCGGGTTCGGGCAAGGGCTTCGCCGCGTCCGTCCGGCGGCGGTTGCGGCTCTGCACCGCCTCCAGCGCGTCGATCTCCAGGTCGAGATGGGCCACCTGTCCCCTGGCGTGCACCCCTGCGTCGGTCCGCCCGGCCACGGTCAGTGAGGGAGGCTCGGCGACCCGGAGAATCCTGCCGAGCGCCTCCTCGATCTCCCCTTGAACCGTCCGCCGTCCGGGCTGCCTTGCCCAGCCGGAGAAGTCGGTGCCGTCATAGGCCAGGTCCAGCCGCAGCCGTACCACGATGTTCCTCCCGAGAACGGGAACGGGCCCGGCGCCTCCCACCAGGGAGATGCCGGGCCCGTTCACTGAGCCTGAGGGATCAGGCGTTGTCCTTCTTGGCCTCGGACTCCTCGGCGGGAGCCTCGGCGGCCTTCGGCTCCTCGGCGCTCTCGGCCTCGGCGCTCTCAGCCTTGGCCTCCTCGGCCTCAGCCGGCTTGGCCTTGGGCTCCTCGGCCTGGGCCGCGGGCTGGGTCCGGCTGACGCTGACCGGGTTCAGCGGCTCGGAGACCAGCTCGATCACCGCCATGGGGGCGGCGTCGCCCTTGCGGAGACCGACCTTGGTGATCCGGGTGTAGCCACCGGGACGCTCGGCGAAGGTCGGGGCGATCGACTCGAACAGGTGGTGGACGACACCCTTGTCCTTGACGACCGTCAGCACCTGGCGACGGTTGTGGATGTCGCCCTTCTTCGCCTTGGTGATCAGCCTCTCCGCCAGCGGGCGCAGCCGCTTCGCCTTGGCCTCGGTGGTCGTGATCCGGCCGTGCTGGAACAGCTGGGTGGCGAGGTTCGCGAGGATCAGCCGCTCATGGGCCGGGCTGCCGCCGAGGCGGGCGCCCTTGGTGGGCCTGGGCATTACGTTCTCCTTGAGAGTCAACCCGCCCCGGCCGTATGAGGTACCGGGGTCGGGCCGGGGGCCGCGCGGCCCCCGTTATGGCAAAACTCAGTACTGCTCGGTCTCGGCGTATGCCGAGTCGTCGTCGTCGTAGCCGCCACCGGCCACCGCGCTCGGGTCGAACCCGGGCGGGGAGTCCTTGAGCGCCAGCTGCATCTCGTGCAGCTTCTGCTTGACCTCTTCGATGGACTTGGCACCGAAGTTCCGGATGTCGAGCAGGTCCTGCTCACTGCGGGCCACGAGCTCGCCCACGGTGTGGATGCCCTCACGCTTGAGGCAGTTGTAGGAGCGGACCGTCAGGTTCAGCTCCTCGATCGGCAGCGCCAGGTCGGCGGCCAGCGCGAGGTCACCCTGCGTCGGGCCGACCTCGATGCCCTCGGCCTCCAGGTTCAGCTCACGGGCGAGGCCGAACAGCTCGACGAGGGTCTTACCGGCCGAGGCCACCGCGTCACGCGGCTTCATGCCCGGCTTGGTCTCGACGTCCACGATCAGACGGTCGAAGTCGGTGCGCTGCTCGACACGGGTCGCCTCGACCTTGTAGGTGACCTTGAGCACCGGGGAGTAGATGGAGTCGATCGGGATACGGCCGATCTCCTGACCCGGCTGCTTGTTCTGCGCGGCCGAGACGTAACCGCGACCGCGCTCGACGGTCAGCTCCATCTCCAGCTTCGCCTTGCCGTTCAGCGTGGCGATGCGCAGCTCGGGGTTGTGCACCTCGACACCGGCCGGAGGCGCGATGTCGGCGGCTGTGACGTCACCGGGGCCCTGCTTGCGCAGGTACATCACCACGGGCTCGTCGTGCTCGGAGGAGACCACCAGCTCCTTGAGGTTCAGGATGATGTCGGTGACGTCTTCCTTGACACCCGGAACGGTGGTGAACTCGTGCAGGACACCCTCGATGCGGATGCTGGTCACGGCCGCGCCCGGGATGGACGACAGCAGCGTGCGGCGCAGCGAGTTGCCGATGGTGTAGCCGAAGCCCGGCTCCAGCGGCTCGATGATGAACTTGGACCGGGTCTCCCCGAGGCTCTCCTCGAGGAGGGACGGCCGCTGAGCGATCAGCATGTGCGTTCTCCCAACGCATGGCGGCGCCCGCTATATGACGCCGCTTGGCACAACAAGCATAGGTGCCGTGTGGCGGTCTGCCACACGGCACCTTCAAGAGCCGCTACTTGGAGTAGAGCTCGACGATCAGCTGCTCCTGGACCTGGGTGTCGATCTGCTGACGGACCGGGAGCTGGTGAACCAGGATGCGCATCGAGTCGGCGACGACGCCCAGCCACGCCGGGTACGTCTTGTCGCCGGCGGTGGCGCGGGCCACCTCGTACGGCAGGAGGTTGCGCGACTTCTCGCGGACCTCGACGATGTCGTGCTCACGCACGCGGTACGACGGGATGTCGACCTTCTTGCCGTTCACCAGGATGTGGCCGTGACGGACCTGCTGGCGGGCGGCGTCGCGGGACTCGGCGAAACCGGCGCGGTAGATCACGTTGTCGAGCCGGCTCTCCAGGATCTGGAGGAGGTTCTCACCGGTCTTACCGCTCTTGCGGTTGGCTTCCTCGTAGTAGTTGTGGAACTGCTTCTCGAGGACGCCGTAGATGCGGCGGGTCTTCTGCTTCTCCCGGAGCTGGAGCTGGTACTCCGACTCCTTCGGACGACCGCGGCCGTGCTCACCCGGGGGGTAAGGACGGATCTCGATGGGGCACTTCGCGGACTCGCACTTCTTGCCCTTGAGGAAGAGCTTCGTCTTCTCCCGTCGGCAGAGCTTGCAGTCCGCACCCGTGTAACGAGCCATTTTCTCTCTATCTCCTGGCGTCAGACGCGACGGCGCTTGGGCGGACGGCAGCCGTTGTGCGGCACGGGGGTCACGTCCTGGATGGACCCGACCTCAAGACCCGTCGCCTGCAGCGAGCGGATCGCGGTCTCACGGCCGGAGCCGGGGCCCTTGACGAAGACGTCGACCTTGCGCATGCCGTGCTCCATGGCGCGGCGGGCGGCGTTCTCGGCGGCCATCTGCGCGGCGAACGGGGTGGACTTACGGGAGCCCTTGAACCCGACGTGGCCGGCGCTGGCCCAGGAGATCACGTTCCCGTTCGGGTCGGTGATCGAGACGATCGTGTTGTTGAACGTGCTCTTGATGTGCGCGTGGCCGTGAGCGACGTTCTTCTTTTCCTTGCGGCGCACCTTCTTCGGGGCACCCTGGCGGCTCTTAGGAGGCATTGTTTGCCTTCACTCCTGAGGTCTTCGGTCCTGCGGCTGCGCGGACTACTTCTTACCGGGCTTCTTCTTGCCGGCCACGGTCTTCTTCTTGCCCTTACGGGTGCGCGCGTTGGTCTGCGTACGCTGACCGTGCACGGGAAGGCCACGGCGGTGCCGGATGCCCTGGTAGCACTGAATCTCGATCTTGCGACGGATGTCGGCCTGAACCTCGCGGCGGAGGTCACCCTCGATCTTGAAGTTGGCCTCGATGTAGTCACGCAGCGGGACGAGCTCTTCGTCGGTGAGCTGGTGGACCCGGAGGTCGCCGCTCACGCCGGTGGCCTTGAGGGTTTCGAGCGCGCGGGTGCGACCGATTCCGTAGATGTAGGTGAGAGCGATCTCCAGCCGCTTGTCGCGGGGGAGGTCGACGCCAACCAGGCGAGCCATGGTCGGGCATTCTCCTTCGTTGTGGCGGAGGTCCTACACCCCACTTCCCCTCCCCATGCCCGGGGCGAGGGCCCCGGCCTCCGACCGGGGGTCTCCCGCGTGGTACGGCTGATGCCGCCTGCGCGGGTGTGGAGCGTGATTACTTTGTGGTCCCTACATGGGTCGAGTCCGCCTCTTTCGAGCGGACTCTTGCGGGACTGCTGCTACGACTAGCCCTGACGCTGCTTGTGGCGCAGGTTGTCGCAGATCACCATGACTCGACCGTGCCGGCGGATCACCTTGCACTTGTCACAGATCTTCTTGACGCTCGGCTTGACCTTCATAGTCCTTGCTCGCCCCTCAGACGCTTACTTGTACCGGTAGACGATCCGCCCACGACCAAGGTCGTAGGGGCTCAGTTCGACGACAACCCTGTCGTCAGGGAGAATTCGGATGTAGTGCATCCGCATCCGCCCGCTGATGTGGGCCAGGACCTTATGGCCGTTGTCGAGCTGCACCCGGAACATCGCGTTCGGGAGCGACTCAACCACAGTGCCCTCAATCTCGATGGCGCCGTCTTTCTTGGCCATGTCCCTCGCGTTTCACTGATCGGTCGTCTGAGGCTTCGGAACACTAAGCAGCCGCGACCCAAGCGCTTCGATGAGAGCGGCGGTTGCGAGACCGCCGATGCGCAATGGTCATAGTGAACCGAAGAAGGAGTGTACGGCACCGGGCGGAGAAATGCGAAACTCACGGCCGGCACCTTGACACAACCGCTACTCAGGATACCGCAGATTCCCAATAGGACGGACGCCCCGGCGGAACGGGAACGCGCGCGAGGCGCGAAGCGCACTACCGCTGGTTCCGGCCCTTGCCCTGGCCCCCGACGATGGTGCTGATCAGCAGGATGATGCCCCAGGGGCCCATGACCCACAGCGGCCAGGGGTAGGGGAAGTCGAACCCGTCGGTGGCTCCGATGATGAACCAGATGCCCCAGTTGACGCTGCTGGCCATGGCCCAGGCGCCCCACGCGGCCGTCAGGCCCCGCTGATCCTCCTTGGGCGCCACGTCCTTGGACGGGGCAGGGGCGGCGGCGGGAAGCCGGCTCAGGTCGACGTCGGGCAGATCGGACGTGAGCGTGGCGAGTTCACCGTAGGTCTTGCTGGCGTAGAGCCGCTCCAGGCGCTCGCCGAACTCCTCACTGTCGAGGCGCCCCTGCGCGTAGTGTTCGCGCAGCACGGAGGCGACCCTGTCACGGTCGTCGTCAGAGGCCCGCATGCCCGGCTCAACCGCCATGTCGATCACATCCGCTCGCCCGTGGGCTCCTAGCCCGCCTGTCCCGACAGTTCGGCAAGCCGCTCTTCGCCCCCGTCAAGCGCGGTCAGTACCCACGGCCCATTATCCGTCACGGCGACGCTGTGCTCGAAGTGCGCGGAAGGCCTGCCGTCGACGGTCACGACGGTCCAGTCGTCGGCCAGCACCTTGGTCCGGTCCGTGCCGAGGTTGACCATCGGCTCCACCGCGAAGCACATGCCCGCCTCGAAGCGCGGGCCCCGGCCCGGCCTGCCGTGGTTGGCCACCCACGGGTCCATGTGCATCTCGGTGCCGATGCCGTGCCCGCCGTACTCCTGCGGGATGCCGTAACGCCCCTGGGAACGGACGTACTTCTCCACCTCATGGCCGATATCGGACAGATGACGGCCCACGGTGAGCGCCGCGATCCCCCGCCACATGGCCTCCTCGGTGACCCGCATGAGCTCGGTCAACTTGGGGTCCACCTCCCCCACCGGGACCGTGATGGCCGAGTCTCCGTGCCAGCCGTCCAGAATCGCGCCGCAGTCGATCGAGATGATGTCGCCCTCCTGCAGCGGACGGCGGTCACTCGGGATGCCGTGGACGACCTCGTGGTTCACCGACGCGCAGATCGTCGCGGGAAAACCCTGGTAGCCCTTGAAGGACGGGATCGCCCCCTCGTCCCGGATGGCCTTCTCCGCGATCGCGTCGAGGTCCAGCGGCGTCAGGCCCGGCCGGACGCTCTCCCTGAGCAGTTGCAGCGTGCGGCCCACCACCAGGCCCGCCGCCCGCATCTTCTCCAGCTGCTCGGGAGTCTTCAACTGGATCCCGTGCTTGTTTCTCTTGAACACGTCCACCCCCGGGGTGATTGAACGGGCAGTCCGGCAGCCCAATTCCCCCGATTCTGCCCTAAATGGCAACACGCCACCCATGGGACCATGGGTGGCGTGCCGGGGAACACCGTCAGCCGACGAAAGGGCTGAGCACCTCCATCGCGCGCTGGGTGACCTCCTCCACCGGGCCGGTGGCGTCGACGCCCACCAGGATGCCCTCGTCGGCGTAGAAGGACACCAGAGGCGCGGTCTGCTCCTGGTAGACCTCCAGGCGGTGCCTGACGGTCTCTTCCTTGTCATCGTCACGCTGGTAGAGCCGGCCCTCGCAGGCGTCGCAGATGTCGTCCTTCTTATCATCGAAGTCGACGTGCCAGATGCGCCCGCACTGGCCGCAGGTGCGGCGGCCGGCGAGCCTGCGAACGACCTCCTCGTCGTCGACCACGAGCTCCAGCACGATGTCCAGAGCGACTCCGAACTCGGCGAGCATCTTCTTCAGGATCTCGGCCTGGGGCACGTTCCTGGGGAAGCCGTCGAGCAGGAAACCGTCCTGCGCGTCGCTCTCCGAGAGGCGGTCGCGGACCATCGCGATGGTCACCTCGTCGGGCACGAGGTCACCGCGGTCCATGTACTCCTTGGCAAGCTTGCCGAGCTCCGTGCCGCCCGAAACGTTGGCGCGGAAGATGTCCCCTGTCGAGATCTTCGGGATGGACAGGTTCGATGCGATGAACTGGGCCTGCGTCCCCTTACCCGCTCCGGGGGGCCCGACCAGGACAAGACGCACTACTTCAGGAAGCCTTCGTAGTTGCGCTGCTGCAGCTGGCTCTCGATCTGCTTCACGGTGTCAAGACCGACACCAACCATGATCAGAATGCTCGTCCCTCCGAACGGGAAGTTCTGACTCGCGCCGACGAGCGCCAGCGCGACGATCGGCACCATGGAGATCAGGCCCAGATACAGCGCGCCGGGAGCGGTGAGCCTCGTGAGAACGTAGTTCAGATACTCAGCCGTCGGGCGACCCGGGCGGATGCCCGGGATGAACCCACCGTACTTCTTCATGTTGTCGGCGACTTCAACGGGGTTGAAGGTAATGGACACGTAGAAGTAAGTGAAGAAGACGATCAAGAGGAAGAACGTGGCCATGTAGACCGGCGTGTCACCCGTGACCAGGTTCTGCTGGATCCACTGGACGATCGCGTGCGGCTCCTGGGCGCCGCTGAACAGCGTCGTGACCAGCTGCGGGAGGTAGAGCAGCGAGGAGGCGAAGATGACCGGGATGATGCCGGCCTGGTTCACCTTCAGGGGGATGTAGGTGGAGGTGCCGCCGTACATCCGGCGGCCGACCATGCGCTTGGCGTACTGGACCGGGATCCGGCGCTGCGCCTGCTCGACCATGACGACCAGGGCGATCATCGCGATACCGACGGCGATGACCACGGCGAAGACGAAGGCGCCCTTCTGCCGGGCGATGTTCATCAGCTCGGCCGGGAAGACCGCGATGACCTGGGTGAAGATCAGGATGGACATGCCGTTGCCGATCCCGCGGTCGGTGACGAGCTCGCCGAGCCACATGACGACGGAGGTGCCGGCGGTCATCGTCAGCACCATGGTGATGATGGCGAAGACGTTGTCCTTGTCGAGAAGGATCTCCTGCTGGCACTGCGGGAACAGCTGCCCGGTCCGGGCCAGGGCGATGAAGGCGGTCGACTGCAGGACGGCCAGACCGATCGTCAGGTAACGGGTGTACTGCGTGATCTTGGCCTGTCCGGACTGTCCCTCCTTCTTGAGGGACTCCAGGCGCGGGATGACCACGACCAGAAGCTGAAGGATGATGCTCGCCGTGATGTACGGCATGATGCCGAGGGCGAACACTGAAAGTTTCAGAAGAGCGCCGCCGCTGAACAGCTGCACCATTCCGTAAATATTGCCCGCGTCCGTCGCCTGGGCATCGGCGAGACAGCGACTGATGTTCTCGGTGTGCACACCCGGGGTCGGAAGAACAGACCCAAGCCGGAACAGCGCGATGATGCCCAGAGTGAAGAGCAACTTCTTACGCAGGTCCGGCGTACGGAACGCTCGGGTAAATGCGGTCAGCACGGTCCCTCCTGCGCGCCTGAAAGGCGAGGTCGGTCGGCGATGGTGCGGGGGTGATCCATCTTTGCCATGTCCAGTCAATGAGCCCACGGAAATGAGTCGAGGCCCACTGTCCAGCGAACTCTAACGCACCAAGGGCGCGGGGGCCCATTACGAGCCCCCGCGCCGCGTGGTGATGCCTACAGCTCGGAGACGGAGCCCCCGGCAGCGGCGATCTTCTCCTTCGCGCTGGCGGAGAAGGCGTGCGCCTGCACGTTCAACGCCACGGAGATCTCGCCGGTTCCCAGAACCTTGACGGGCTGGTTCTTGCGAACCGCACCCTTGGCGATCAGGGTGTCGACGGTGACGTCGCCGCCCTCCGGGAACAGCTCACCGAGCCTGTCCAGGTTGACGACCTGGTAGGTCGTCTTGAACAGGGCGTTGGAGAACCCCTTGAACTTGGGCAGGCGTCGCTGGAGCGGAACCTGGCCACCCTCGAAACCGAGCGGCACGGTGTTGCGCGCCGTCGTGCCCTTGGTACCGCGACCCGCGGTCTTGCCCTTGGACGCCTCGCCGCGGCCCTTGCGGACCTTCGACTTGTTGGCGCCGGGGGCCGGACGCAGGTGGTGGATGCGGAGCGGAGTGTTCTCTGCCATGACTAGTCGACCTCTTCCACGGTGACGAGGTGCGTCACCACGGAGACCATGCCGCGGATCTCCGGGCGGTCCTCCTTGACGACGACGTCGCCGATTCGCTTCAGACCGAGCGAGCGCAGCGAGTCACGCTGGTTCTGCTTCCCGCCGATCTTCGAGCGGACCTGGGTGATCTTCAGACGTGCCATCTGTCAGCTCACCGCCTTCGCGGCCGCGGCCTCGGCGAGACCCTCGGCGCGCGCCTTGAGCATCGCCTTCGGCGCGACGTCCTCGATCGGCAGGTTACGCCGGGCCGCGATCTCCTCGGGGCGGCTGAGGCCCTTCAGAGCGGCGACCGTCGCGTGCACGATGTTGATCGGGTTGTCCGAGCCGAGCGACTTGGACAGCACGTCGTGGATGCCGGCGCACTCCAGCACGGCGCGCACCGGACCACCGGCGATGACACCGGTACCGGGCGAGGCCGGGCGGAGGAAGACGACACCGGCGGCCTCTTCACCCTGCACGATGTGCGGGATGGTGCCCTGGATGCGGGGCACCCGGAAGAAGTGCTTCTTGGCCTCTTCGACGCCCTTGGCGATGGCCGCGGGGACTTCCTTGGCCTTGCCGTAGCCGACGCCGACCAGGCCGTTGCCGTCACCGACGATGACGAGGGCGGTGAAGCTGAAGCGACGACCACCCTTCACGACCTTGGCCACTCGATTGATCTTTACAACGCGCTCGATGTACGAGACGCCCTTGTCAGCGTTGCCGCCGCGGCGGTCGTCACGACGACCGTCACGCCGCTCGCCACCGGCGGCGCCTCCGCGACGCGGAGCTCCAGCCATCAGTGGTTCCTCTTCTCATTCATGGGACGGGCCATCAGTTGCGATCCTCGGGACGGAGTCATCAGAACTCCAGCCCGCCCTCGCGGGCGCTGTCCGCCAGGGCCGCGATGCGGCCCGCGTAGCGGTTGCCACCCCGGTCGAAGACGACGGCGGTGATCCCGGCTGCCTTGGCCCGCTGAGCGAGAAGCTCGCCGACCTGCTTCGCCTTGTCGGTCTTGGCACCCTCGGCGGAACGCAGGGAGGCGTCCATCGTGGAGGCGCTGACCAGCGTGTGGCCCTGGGAGTCGTCCACGATCTGAACGAACAGGTGCCTCGTCGAGCGGTTGACGACCAGGCGCGGACGCGCGGCCGTACCGACGACCTTCTTGCGGACTCGGCCGTGGCGGCGGGCCCGCGAGACGGCGCGGGCGGCCGTGTGCTTGCCGAACGCAGTCTTGCCAGCCATGCCTACTTACCAGCCTTTCCGACCTTGCGGCGGACAACTTCACCCTGGTAGCGCACGCCCTTGCCCTTGTACGGGTCGGGCTTGCGCAGCTTGCGGATGTTCGCGGCGACCTCGCCGACCTTCTGCTTGTCGATGCCGTCCACGTGGAACAGCTTTTCCTTCTCGACGCGGAAGGAGACACCCTCGGGGGCGTCGATGATCACCGGGTGGCTGAAGCCCAGGGCGAACTCCAGCTGCGTCGGGCCCTTGGCCTGGACGCGGTAACCGACACCCACGAGCTCCAGGGTCTTGGAGTAACCCTGGGTGACACCGGTCACCATGTTGGCGACCAGAGTGCGGGACAGGCCGTGCAGCGCGCGGACCTTGTTCTCGTCGTTGGGGCGGGTGACGGTCAGCGAACCGTCGTCACCCTTGCTGATCTCGATCGGCTCAGCGATCGTGTGCGAAAGCGTGCCCTTAGGGCCCTTGACCGTGACATCCCGGCCGTTGATGGTGACGTCCACCCCGTTCGGCACGGGGATGGGCAGCCGTCCGATTCTCGACATGCTGTTCTCTCTCCCCTCTACCAAACGAAGGCGAGGACTTCCCCGCCCACTCCACGCTTGCTGGCCTGCTTGTCCGTCATGAGCCCGCCGGACGTCGAAATGATCGCGACGCCCAGCCCGCCCAGGACCCGGGGCAGGTTGTCCTTCTTCGCATAGACCCGCAGACCGGGCTTGGAAACCCGGCGCAGGCCCGTGAGCGACCGCTCACGGCTCGGCCCGAACTTGAGCTCCACCACGAGGTTCTTGCCGACCTTGGCGTCTTCGACGGTCCAGGCCTGGATGTAACCCTCCTGCTGGAGGATCTCGGCGATGTGCGCCTTGATCTTCGAGTACGGCATGGCCACGCTGTCGTGGTACGCCGAGTTCGCGTTTCGCAGACGCGTGAGCATGTCTGCGATCGGGTCGGTCATCGTCATGGCCGGTGGCCTTCCTCACCGCGGTTTCCCCAGGGGACCTGCGGTGTGGTCATGGGCGCCTGAATCGGCACCCGGTGAATACAGACTTCTGTGCTGGGCCGGCGTCGCGCGGCTCCGCGATCACCGCGGGCCGCGCGGACGGCTACCAGCTCGACTTGGTGATGCCGGGCAGCTCGCCCCGGTGCGCCATCTCGCGGAAGCAGATGCGGCACAGGCCGAACTTCCGGTAGACGGCGCGGGGACGGCCACAGCGCGAGCACCGAGTGTACGCCCGGACCTCGAACTTGGCCTTGCGAGCAGCCTTGACCTTGAGCGACGTCTTCGCCATGATCAGGCCTCCTTGAAGGGGAATCCGAGGTGCTTCAGCAGCGCCCGGCCCTGGTCGTCGGTCTTCGCGGTGGTCACGACCGTGATGTCCATGCCCCGCTGACGGTCGACCTTGTCCTGGTCGATCTCGTGGAACATGACCTGCTCGGTGAGACCGAAGGTGTAGTTGCCGTTGCCGTCGAACTGCTTGGGCGACAGACCGCGGAAGTCACGGATACGCGGCAGGGCCAGCGACAGCAGCCGGTCGAGGAACTCCCACATGCGGTCACCGCGGAGCGTGACGTGCGCACCGATCGGCATGCCCTCGCGCAGCTTGAACTGGGCGATGGACTTGCGGGCGCGGACGACGGCCGGCTTCTGACCGGTGATCGCGGTGAGGTCACGGACGGCACCCTCGATCAGCTTCGAGTCGCGCGCGGCCTCGCCGACGCCCATGTTCACCTTGATCTTGGTGATGGTGGGCACCAGCATGATGTTCTCGAACCCGAACTCCTCGTTCAGCTTCGCGATGATCTCTTCGCGGTAGCGCTGCTTGAGGCGCGGGAGGGCCCGCTCGGTCTCGGTGATGCTCATCGGTTGTCCTCACCCGTCTCGTCGGAGCCGGCCTTGACCTTCTCCTTCTTGGCAGGCTTCTCGTCCTTGGCAGACTTCTCGTCATCCTTGAGCTTCTTGACGTTGCTCACGTGGATGGGAGCCTCCATCGTCTGCACGCCACCGGTCTTGGCGCCGCGCGGACCCTGGTGGGTCTCCTTGGAGTGCTTCGTGACCATCCTGACGCCTTCGACCACCACGCGCTCCTCGCGCGGGAAGACGGCGATGACACGGCCCTTGACGCCCTTGTCCTTACCGGCGATGACCTGAACGAGGTCACCCTTCTTCACATGCAGCTTCGGCATTACAACACCTCCGGCGCGAGCGAGATGATGCGCATGAACTTCTTGTCACGCAGCTCACGTCCGACCGGGCCGAAAATACGGGTGCCCCGCGGGTCGCCGCTGTCCTTGATGATGACGGCGGCGTTCTCGTCGAAGCGGATGTAGGAGCCGTCGGGCCGGCGGCGCTCCTTGACAGTGCGGACGACGACGGCCTTGACCACGTCGCCCTTCTTCACGGTGCCGCCAGGAATGGCGTCCTTGACCGTGGCGACGATGATGTCGCCGATTCCCGCGTAGCGCCGGCCCGAACCGCCGAGCACACGGATGCAAAGGACTTCCTTCGCACCAGTGTTGTCGGCGACCTTGAGCCGCGACTCCTGCTGGATCACTTGAACTCCTGTTTGTCTCGCTGGTTCTCACCCGCTGGGTGAGCCTTGCGGAACCTGCTGGGTCTTTTTCCTCCGGTGACAGTCCGTACCGGACCGCCGCCGCAGGCGGGACGAAGATCGCTCCGCCCCCTTGGACACCATCGTGGGGGGTGACGGCGCCACCCCCCACGAGGCGTGTAGCTTACTTGGCCCGCTCGAGAATCTCGACGACCCGCCACCGCTTGGTGGCGGACAGCGGCCGGGTCTCCATCAGCAGGACGCGGTCGCCGACACCGGCCGTGTTGGCCTCGTCGTGGGCCTTGTACTTGGTCGTCCTGCGGATGACCTTGCCGTACAGGGGGTGCTTGACGCGGTCCTCGACGGCGACGACGACGGTCTTGTCCATCTTGTCGCTGACGACCAGACCCTCACGGGTCTTGCGGTAGTTCCGCGCCTCGGTCGTGTTCTCTGTGGCCTCAGCCATCGATCGACTCCTTCTCTACCGTCACGATTCCGAGCTCGCGCTCGCGCATCACGGTGTAGATACGGGCGATCTCGCGGCGGACGGCGCGCAGCCGCCCGTGGTTCTCCAACTGGCCGGTCGCGGCCTGGAAGCGGAGGTTGAACAGCTCCTCCTTGGCTTCCTTCAGCTTCGTGACCAGCGTGTCCTGGTCCTCCGCCCGCAGCTCACCGGCGGTCAGGCCCTTAGCCATCACGCCTCACCCACTTCACGCTTAACGAACCGGCACTTCATCGGGAGCTTGTGCATCGCACGGCGGAGCGCCTCACGGGCCACCGGCTCCGCGACGCCCGAAAGCTCGAACATGATGCGGCCGGGCTTGACGTTGGCGATCCACCACTCCGGCGAACCCTTACCGGAACCCATGCGGGTCTCGGCAGGCTTCTTGGTGAGCGGACGGTCCGGGTAGATGTTGATCCAGACCTTTCCGCCACGCTTGATGTGGCGGGTCATCGCGATACGAGCCGACTCGATCTGGCGGTTGGTCACGTAGGAGTGCTCAAGCGCCTGAATGCCGAACTCGCCGAACACGACCCTGGTGCCGCCCTTGGCGGCGCCGTGGCGGTCGGGCCGGTGCTGCTTGCGGTGCTTGACCCTGCGCGGGATCAGCATGGTCAGCTCCCTTCAGCACCCGGCTGCGCAGCCGGGCCGGTCTCGGGGGCAGCCTGCGAGGCCGCCTCGTTCCTGGGGGCGCGGTCACCGCGGCCGGCACCCCGGCGGGCGCCACCGGCGCCACGACGGGGACGGTCGCCACCGGCGCCGCCGCCACGACGGTCGTCACGCTCGCGACGCTGGCCGGCACGGGCACCGGCGGCGGCCGCCTCGCGCTCGGCGCGGCTGGTCGGAGCCTCACCCTTGTAGATCCACACCTTGACGCCGATGCGGCCGAAGGTGGTGCGGGCCTCGTACAGGCCGTAGTCGATGTCGGCGCGGAGCGTGTGCAGGGGCACGCGGCCCTCGCGGTAGAACTCCGAGCGGGACATCTCCGCGCCGCCGAGGCGGCCGGAGCACTGCACCCGGATGCCCTTGGCGCCGCTCTTCATCGCCGACTGCATCGCCTTGCGCATGGCCCGGCGGAACGAGACACGGCTGGACAGCTGCTCGGCCACACCCTGGGCGACGAGCTGAGCGTCGATCTCCGGGTTCTTGACCTCGAGGATGTTGAGCTGGACCTGCTTCTTGGTCAGCTTCTCGAGGTCGCCGCGGATCCGGTCCGCCTCGGCGCCGCGGCGGCCGATGACGATGCCCGGACGGGCGGTGTGGATGTCGACCTGGACCCGGTCGGTGGTCCGCTCGATCTCGACCTTGGAAATACCGGCCCGCTCCATGCCCTTCTTCAGCATGCGGCGGATCGCCACGTCTTCGGCGACGTACGACTTGTAGAGCTTGTCGGCATACCACCGGCTCTTGAAGTCGGTCGTGACGCCGAGGCGGAACCCGTGCGGGTTGACCTTCTGACCCACTAGCGGGTCCTCCCCTTCGGCTCGCGGGACTCCACGATCACGGTGATGTGGCTCGTCCGCTTGTTGATCCGATAGGCACGACCCTGAGCGCGGGGACGGAACCGCTTCAGCGTCGGGCCCTCGTCGACCCAGGCACGGCTCACGAAGAGCGTGTCACGGTCGAGCTTGAAGTTGTGCTCCGCGTTGGCAATGGCGCTGGACAGCACCTTGTACACGGTCTCGCTCGCCGCCTGGGGAGCGAACTGCAGCACGGCCTGCGCCTCCGAAGCGGGCAGCCCGCGAATGAGGTCCACCACGCGGCGGGCCTTCATGGGCGTGTGGCGCGCGAACCGCACCTGAGCCCTGGCTTCCATCGCTTACTCCTCTTACCTTCTGCTTCGTATGGGGCGAGCCCGTCGCGCCACCGCGACGATCGGCACGGCCGTGGCCGTTCGGTCGTCTCGGGCTCGACGTCCTCTCCCTAAGGCGCTTACCGCCGGCTGCGGCGGTCTTCCTTGACGTGGCTGCGGAACGTCCGCGTCGGGGCGAACTCACCGAGCTTGTGACCGATCATCGCCTCGGTGACGAAGACCGGAACGTGCTTGCGGCCGTCGTGCACGGCGATCGTGTGACCGATCATGTCGGGCACGATCATGGAGCGCCGCGACCACGTCTTGATGACGTTCTTGGTGCCCTTCTCGTTCTGAGCGTCCACCTTCTTCTGAAGGTGGTCGTCCACGAAGGGACCCTTCTTAAGGCTACGTGGCATTTCGGCTGCTCCTACCGCTTCTTCCGCTTGGTCCGACGACGGATAATCAGCCGGTCGCTGGCCTTGTTCGCCGCACGGGTACGACCCTCGGGCTTGCCCTTGGGGTTGACAGGGTGACGGCCACCGGAGGTCTTACCCTCACCACCACCGTGCGGGTGGTCGACCGGGTTCATCGCGACACCGCGGACGGTGGGGCGCTTGCCCTTCCACCGCATACGGCCGGCCTTACCCCAGTTGATGTTGCCCTGCTCGGCGTTGCCGACCTGGCCGATGGAGGCCCGGCAGCGAACGTCGACCTGGCGCATTTCGCCGGAGGGCATACGCAGCGTGGCGTACTGGCCCTCCTTGGCGAGCAGCTGGATCTGCGCACCGGCGGACCGGCCCAGCTTGGCGCCACCACCCGGACGGAGCTCCACCGCGTGGATGAAGGTACCGGTCGGGATGTTGCGCAGCGGGAGGCAGTTACCCGGCTTGATGTCGGCCGTGGGGCCGTTCTCGATGAGGTCGCCCTGCTTGATGCCGGTCGGGGCGAGGATGTAACGCTTCTCCCCGTCGGCGTAGTGCAGCAGCGCGATACGGGAGGTGCGGTTCGGGTCGTACTCGATGTGAGCGACCTTGGCCGGGATCCCGTCCTTGTCGTGGCGCCGGAAGTCGATGATCCGGTAGGCGCGCTTGTGTCCACCGCCCTGGTGACGGGTGGTCACCCGGCCGTGGACGTTACGGCCGCCCTTGCTGTGCAGCGGCGCAAGCAGCGACTTCTCGGGCGTGCTGCGCGTGATCTCGGCGAAGTCCGAGACACTGGCGCCGCGGCGACCCGGGGTCGTCGGCTTGAGTTTACGGATGCCCATCTTTTTCGTTCATCCTTCGTCGGTTAATCCGGGAGAATGCCCCCCGCCTGACGGCGAGGGGCGTTCTCCCTGTACTTACTGAGCGAGCGGGTCAGCCCTGACCGAAGATGTCGATCCGGTCGCCCTCCACCAGGCTGACGATCGCCCGCTTGGTGTCGGGACGCTGACCGTAGCCGGAGCGGGTCCGCTTGCGCTTGCCCGGGCGGTTGATGGTGTTGACGCTGGCCACCTTGACGCCGAAGATCTTCTCAACCGCGATCTTGACCTGCGTCTTGTTGGCCGTCTTCCGCACCAGGAACGTGTACTTGTTGTGCTCGTCGATCAGGCCGTAGCTCTTCTCGGAGACGACCGGCTTGATGATGATGTCGCGCGGGTCGGCGATCTTCTCCATCAGGCGTCTTCCTTCCCGCTCTTGCTCAGGCGCTCGACGACCTGGTCGTAGGCGGCCTGGGTGAAAACGACGTCGTCGTAGCAGAGCACGTCGTAGGTGTTCAGCTGTCCGGCGTCCAGCAGGTGGACCTCCGGGGCATTGCGCAGGCTCATCCAGGTGAGCTCGTCACCCTCGTCGACGACGACCAGGACGCTGCGCGCCTCGGTGACCTTGCGAAGCGCCTCGAGAGCCGCCTTGGTCTTGGGGGTCTCCCCCGTGACCAGGGCGCTGACCACGTGAACACGGCCGCCGTTCGCCCGGTCGGACAGGGCACCGCGCAGCGCGGCGGCCTTCATCTTCTTCGGGGTCTTCTGCGAGTAGTCACGCGGAACCGGTCCGTGGACGGTGCCACCGCCGGTGAACTGCGGGGCGCGGGTCGAACCCTGGCGGGCGCGGCCGGTGCCCTTCTGGCGGTACGGCTTCTTGCCGCCGCCGCTGACCTCACCGCGGGTCTTGGCCTTGTGGGTGCCCTGCCGGCGAGCGGCGAGCTGGGCCACGACGACCTGGTGGATCAGCGGAATGTTGACCTTGCTGCCGAAGATGTCTTCGGGCAGGTCCACGGTGCCGGCCTTCGCGCCGCTCGCGTCGAGGACGTCAATGGTGCTCACTTGGCAGCCCCCTTCTTGGCAGCGGTACGGAGGAGAACCAGGCTGCCGTTGGCGCCGGGGATCGCACCCTTGATCAGGATGATGCCCTTCTCGGCGTCCACGGCGTGAACCTTCAGGCTCTGGATGGTCGTGCGGACGTTACCCATCCGACCGGCCATGCGCAGGCCCTTGAAGACTCGGCCCGGGGTGGCGCAGCCACCGATGGAACCCGGCGAGCGGTGCTTGCGCTGCGTACCGTGCGAGGCGCCCAGACCCCTGAAGCCGTGGCGCTTCATGACACCCGCGAAGCCCTTGCCCTTGCTCTTGCCCGTCACGTCGACGAACTGGCCGGCCTCGAAGGTGTCAGCCAGGAGCTCCTGACCGAGGGTGTACTCGCTCGCGTCGTCGGTGCGGATCTCCGCGAAGTAACGGCGCGGGGTGATGTCGTGCTTGCGCAGGTAGTCGCCGAGCGGCTTGTTGACCTTCCGGGGGTCGATCTGCCCGTAACCCAGCTGAACGGCGGAGTAGCCGTCCTTCTCGGGGGTGCGGACGCGGGTCACGACACACGGACCGGCCTCGACCACGGTCACCGGGACCATGCGGTTGTCCGCGTCGAAGACCTGGGTCATGCCGAGCTTCTTGCCCAGGACGCCCTTGATCTGCTTAGCCATGTCAGTGCGTTCCCTCAGAGCTTGATCGAGATGTCAACGCCGGCGGGGAGGTCGAGTCGCATGAGCGAGTCGACCGTCTTCGGCGTCGGGTCGATGATGTCAATCAGCCGCTTGTGCGTGCGCATCTCGAAGTGCTCGCGGCTGTCCTTGTACTTGTGCGGCGAGCGGATGACGCAGTACACGTTCTTCTCGGTCGGCAGCGGCACCGGGCCCGCGACCTTAGCGCCAGTCCGCGTCACCGTCTCGACGATCTTCTTGGCCGAAACGTCGATGACCTCGTGGTCATAGGCCTTGAGCCGAATGCGGATCTTCTGTCCCGCCATAATGGCCTCGGTGTCCTTCGCTGTCGTCTGAAAAAGTTACGTGCGGCCTGTTGCCGCTGTGTCATGGCCGATTCGGTCTCGCCGACCGGGTCCGGGCCGTCCGTGACGCCCCGGCCGCCGCCGGCTCGACTTCCTCTCCACGTGGTGCCCGAGATCGTCCGCCTGTCTCCGGGAGACGTCCTCTGCACGCGTCCCACGTAGCAGACGCAGTCGATCTGCGCTTTCTTCCGTGATCTGGCAGTTACTTCGGTCACTTCGCGGCCGAAACAACTGCGAGATCACGGGTCGTGGGTCTTACCTGGGGCGATGTGCCATGCGGCACGAGCCCTGTCGTGGCGCGGCGGCCGGCCCTGCGATGAGGGCCGACCGCCACTCCGCGATCGTACTACTTGATGATCTTGGTCACACGACCGGCGCCGACGGTGCGGCCACCCTCACGGATCGCGAACTTGAGGCCTTCCTCCATCGCGATCGGCTGGATGAGCTGGACGGACATCTCGGTGTTGTCACCGGGCATGACCATCTCGGTGCCCTCGGGCAGGTTCACAACACCGGTCACGTCAGTCGTACGGAAGTAGAACTGCGGACGGTAGTTGTTGAAGAACGGCGTGTGGCGACCGCCCTCGTCCTTGCTCAGGATGTAGACCTGGGCCTCGAACTCGGTGTGCGGGGTGGTCGTGCCCGGCTTGATGACACACTGGCCGCGCTCGACGTCCTCACGCTTGATACCACGCAGGAGCAGACCGACGTTGTCACCGGCCTGGCCCTCGTCGAGGAGCTTGCGGAACATCTCAACACCGGTGACCGTGGTGGTGGTCTTGGTGTCCTTGATGCCGATGATGTCGACGGTCTCGTTGACCTTGACGATACCGCGCTCGATACGGCCGGTGACGACGGTGCCGCGACCGGTGATCGAGAAGACGTCCTCGATCGGCATGAGGAACGGCTTGTCGGTCTCACGGGTCGGCTCGGGGACGTTCTCGTCCACGGCCGTCATGAGCTCGATGATCGAGTCGCCCCACTTCTCGTCGCCCTCGAGCGCCTTCAGCGCCGAGACGCGGACGACCGGCAGGTCGTCGCCGGGGAACTCCTGGCCCGAGAGGAGCTCGCGGACCTCGAGCTCGACGAGCTCCAGGATCTCCTCGTCGTCCACCATGTCGGCCTTGTTGAGGGCCACGACGATGTAGGGAACGCCGACCTGGCGGGCCAGGAGGACGTGCTCCTTCGTCTGCGGCATCGGGCCGTCGGTGGCGGCGACCACCAGGATGGCGCCGTCCATCTGGGCCGCACCGGTGATCATGTTCTTCACGTAGTCGGCGTGACCGGGGCAGTCCACGTGGGCGTAGTGGCGCTTCTCGGTCTGGTACTCGACGTGCGCGATGGAGATGGTGATACCGCGGGCCTTCTCCTCCGGCGCCTTGTCGATCTTGTCGAACGGGGTCGCCTCGTTGAGGTTCGGGTAACGCTCGTGAAGCACCTTGGTGATCGCCGCGGTCAGAGTGGTCTTGCCGTGGTCGATGTGCCCAATGGTGCCGATGTTTACGTGCGGCTTGGTCCGCTCGAACTTGGCCTTGGCCACTGGTCTCTCCTTAGAGATACTGACGTGACTTGCGTCTTCATATTCGGGTTCGGGGAGGCCGGCCCCTCACGGGACCGGCCGACGAGAGATCTCTCGCCCCGCACCCTCGGATGCGAGCGGCGATCGTGCCGCCACCCGCACCCAAAAGGATGCCGGACTTACTCGCCCCGCACCTTCGCGACGATCTCCTTGGCGATGTGCGCAGGCACTTCCGCGTAGGAGTCGAACTGCATGCTGTAGCTCGCGCGTCCCTGAGTCTTGCTACGCAGGTCACCCACGTAGCCGAACATCTCGGACAGCGGCACGAGCGCCTTGACGATGCGGGCGCCGGAGCGCTCGTCCATCGCCTGGATCTGCCCGCGGCGACTGTTGAGGTCACCGATGACGTCACCCATGTAGTCCTCGGGCGTGGTGACCTCGACGGCCACGATCGGCTCCAGGATTACGGCGTCCGCCCTGCGCGCGGCCTCCTTGAAGGCCATCGAGCCAGCGATCTTGAAGGCCATCTCGGACGAGTCCACCTCGTGGTAGGCACCGTCCAGCAGGGTGACCTTGACCCCGACCAGGGGGTAGCCCGCGAGCACACCGAACTCCGCGGCCTCCTGGCAACCCGCGTCGACCGACGGGATGTACTCCCGCGGGATGCGGCCACCGCTGACGGCGTTGACGAACTCGTAGCCGTCGTTGCCCTCGCCCAGCGGCTCCAGGTTGATGATGACGCGACCGAACTGGCCGGAACCACCCGTCTGCTTCTTGTGGGTGTACTCGACCTTCTCCACCTTGCGGCGGATGGTCTCGCGGTACGCCACCTGCGGACGGCCGACGTTGGCCTCGACCTTGAACTCGCGGCGCATCCGGTCGACGAGGATCTCCAGGTGGAGTTCGCCCATGCCCCAGATGACCGTCTGACCGGTCTCCTCGTCACGACGGACCTGGAAGGACGGGTCCTCCTCGGCCAGGCGCTGGATCGCGGTGCTCAGCTTCTCCTGGTCGCCCTTGGTCTTGGGCTCGATCGCGACGTTGATGACCGGGGCCGGGAACGTCATCGACTCCAGGACCACCGGGGAGCCCGGGTCGCAGAGGGTGTCACCGGTGGTGGTGTCCTTCAGACCCATGACGGCCACGATCTGACCGGCGTGCGCGGACGGGCGCTCCTCGCGCTTGTTCGCGTGCATCTGGTAGATCTTGCCGATCCGCTCCTTGCGGCCCTTGACCGAGTTGGTCACGGTGCTGCCGGACTCCAGGGTGCCCGAGTAGATGCGGATGTAGGTGAGCTTGCCCAGGTGGGGGTCGCTCATGATCTTGAAGGCAAGCGCGGCGAACGGCTCCTCCGGGTCCGCGTGACGCTCGACGACCTCTTCCTCGTTGTTGACCGCGTGGCCCTTGAAGGCCGGGATGTCGGTCGGCGCGGGGAGGTAGGCGACGATCGCGTCGAGCAGGGGCTGGACGCCCTTGTTCTTGAACGCGGTGCCGGTGAGAACGGGGTTGATCGAGCTGGCCAGCGTGGCGCGGCGAATGGCCGCGACCAGCTGCTCCTCGGTGGGCTCGACGCCCTCCAGGAAGAGCTCCATCAGCTCGTCGTCGTTCTCGGAGACGGTCTCGACGAGCTTGTCACGCCACTCGCGGGCGGCCTCGGCGTACTCGGCCGGGATGTCGACGATCTCGTACATCTCGCCCTTGGCGGCCTCGGCGCTCCACAGGAGGCCCTTCATCTTGACCAGGTCGATGACGCCCTTGAAGCCGGCCTCGACGCCCCAGGGAAGCTGGATGACGGCGGGCGTGGCGTTCAGGCGGCTGACCATCATGTCGACGCAGCGGTGGAACTCCGCGCCGACACGGTCCATCTTGTTGACAAAGCAGATGCGGGGCACGCCGTAGCGGTCGGCCTGGCGCCAGACCGTCTCCGACTGCGGCTCGACACCGGCGACGCCGTCGAACACCGCGACGGCACCGTCGAGGACGCGGAGCGAGCGCTCCACCTCGATCGTGAAGTCCACGTGGCCCGGCGTGTCGATGATGTTGATCGTGTGGCCGAGCCATTCGCAGGTGGTCGCGGCGGAGGTGATGGTGATACCACGCTCCTGCTCCTGCTCCATCCAGTCCATCGTGGCTGCGCCCTCGTGGACCTCACCGATCTTGTAGTTGATACCGGTGTAGAACAGGATGCGCTCGGTCGTCGTGGTCTTGCCCGCGTCGATGTGGGCCATGATCCCGATGTTGCGGACCTTGGCCAGGTCAAGAGCGGTCGTGGTGGCCACTTCTCTCGCGTCCTCTGTCGTCTCGTCGAACCCGCTGTTACCAGCGGTAGTGGGCGAAGGCCTTGTTGGACTCGGCCATCTTGTGGGTGTCCTCGCGCTTCTTGACGCTTGCGCCGAGGCCGTTGCTGGCGTCGAGCAGCTCGTTCATGAGGCGCTCGGTCATGGTCTTCTCGCGGCGGGCGCGGGCGTACTGCACCAGCCAGCGCAGGGCCAGGGTGGTGCTGCGCGCGGCGCGCACCTCGACCGGGACCTGGTAGGTCGCGCCACCGACACGGCGGCTGCGGACCTCAAGGGTGGGCTTGACGTTGTCCAGCGCGCGCTTCAGCGTGACGACCGGGTCGTTGCCGGTCTTCTCACGGGCACCCTCCAGGGCGCCGTACACGATCGACTGGGCGATGGAACGCTTGCCGTCGAGGAGCACCTTGTTGATCAGCGCGGTGACCAGGGGCGAGTTGTGAACCGGGTCAGCCATGAGCTGACGACGGCCAGGAGAACCCTTGCGAGGCATTCTTACTTCTCCTTCTTCGCGCCGTAACGGCTGCGGGCCTGCTTGCGGTTGCGAACACCCTGGGTGTCGAGAGAACCGCGAACGATCTTGTAGCGCACACCCGGCAGGTCCTTAACACGACCGCCGCGGACGAGCACGATGGAGTGCTCCTGGAGGTTGTGGCCGACACCGGGGATGTAGGCCGTGACCTCGATGCCGCTGCTCAGCTTGACACGCGCGACCTTACGGAGAGCGGAGTTCGGCTTCTTCGGGGTCGTGGTGTAAACGCGCATGCAGGTGCCGCGCCGCTGGGGGCTGGCCTTGAGCGCCGGGGTCTTGGTCTTGGTGACCTTGTCCTGGCGGCCCTTACGGACCAGCTGCTGGATAGTGGGCACTACATCTCCGTTTCGCGCCTTGGCCGGTGTTACGTAGTCAGAGGGACGAGCAGGCTCGGCCACGCGGCCCAGCTTCCTCTACCCATTGTGCATTTCGCAGGTTCTGCCGGTGTCATGACCTGCTGGTTTTCCTCGCACTTCGACCCCCGCGCTCGGGCGTGTCGCGCTCGCATCGTGCCATGCACAACCACGACCGAGCCTGGTGGAGGATCCACGCTGCACCCCCACCCGGGAGCGCACACGTGAGAGCCCATGAGACCACGGGCACGAAGAGTAAGGCTACCCAGCTCGACACGGCCCGTCAAAACGACTGCCGGAGCGTGTTCCTCCTCAGAGGTCGCGGGTCGCTCAAGCTGCCGAAATCGTAGCAGCCGGGCCGCCGGGAGCGAACGACATCGACCGATGCCCGCTGTCTTCCCGGACCTTTTCGCGACCCCGGTGACCTTGCCGGGGGATGAACAGCTCCTGTCTTCGCTGGAACACCAAAGGTGTCAAACCAAGCAAAACTCTACCTTACCCCCTGAGGAGCCCTCCGTCCAGGCGCAGGACGGCCGCGGACGCCGGCGCGGAGCGAACGTGAGGCGGACACGGACCCGGATGCGGCCGCACGGCGGACGTGGAGAACGCGGCCGGGGAACGGACGTCCACGCGAAGCGCGGGGCGGACCCACCGCGAGGCGGACGGGCGAATGTGGACGTGGAGGCACGGGGACGCCGAGCACGTCATGTCACGCCCCGCCGGTGGCGGCCCACAACCGCCAGGAGACGAGCGCACGCCCGCACGGCCCTCCCCGCGAGGGCACGATCCGTCTCATCCGGCACCCCGGACAGACGCACCCGGCGGGACACTCCCGAAAAAGCGCGAGGCGCCCGGAGACCGAGGTCTCCGGGCGCCTCCCCGTTCGTTCGGGAACGGTTACCGGTTGTACTGCCCGAAGTCGTACTCCTCCAGCGGCACGGCCTCACCGGAGCCCGAGCCGAAGGTGTAGTCGGCCGCGGAGCCGTCGTAGCCGCCGACCGTGTACATCGCGGCCTTGGCCTCCTCGGTCGGCTCGACCCGGATGTTGCGGTACTGCGGCATGCCGGTACCGGCCGGGATGAGCTTACCGATGATGACGTTCTCCTTCAGGCCGAGCAGCGAGTCCGACTTGGCGTGGATCGCCGCGTCGGTGAGCACCCGGGTGGTCTCCTGGAAGGAGGCCGCCGACAGCCACGACTCGGTGGCGAGCGAGGCCTTGGTGATGCCCATCAGCACCGGACGGCCGGAGGCCGGGGTGCCGCCCTCGGCCACGACCTCGCGGTTGACCCGCTCGAACCGCGGCCGCTCGACGAGCTCACCAGGCAGCATGTCGGAGTCACCGGACTCCAGCACGTTCACCCGCTTGAGCATCTGACGAACGATGATCTCGATGTGCTTGTCGTGGATCGACACACCCTGCGACCGGTAGACCTGCTGGACCTCGGCCACCAGGTGCAGCTGCACGGCCCGGGGGCCGAGGATGCGCAGCACCTCGTTGGGGTTGACCGCACCGGCGATCAGCTGCTGGCCGACCTTGACGCGCTGCCCGTCCGAGACCAGCAGCCGGGACCGCATGGACACCGGATAGGCGATCTCGTCGGAACCGTCGTCCGGCACGATGACGATCTTCCGGGTCTTGTCGGTCTCGTCGATGCGGACCCGGCCCTCGGCCTCGCTGATCGGGGCGACACCCTTGGGGACGCGCGCCTCGAAGAGCTCCTGGACACGGGGCAGACCGTGGGTGATGTCGGCGCCCGCCACACCACCGGTGTGGAAGGTCCGCATCGTCAGCTGGGTGCCCGGCTCACCGATCGACTGGGCGGCGATGATGCCGACCGCCTCGCCGACGTCCACGAGCTTGCCGGTCGCGAGCGAACGGCCGTAGCAGGTGGCGCAGACACCGATCTTGGCTTCGCAGACGAGAGCGCTGCGGGTCCTGACGGTCTCCACTCCGGCCTCGACCAGCGCGGTGACGTGGATGTCGTTGATGTCGACGCCCGCGCTCACGATGACCTTGCCGTCCACCTCCACGTCCTCGGCGAGGATGCGGCCGTGCACGTTGCTCTCGGCGTTCTCCGCCTTGACCAGGTTGCCCTGGGCGTCGCGCTCGCCGACGTGCAGCGGGACCCCGCGGTCGGTGCCGCAGTCGATCTCGCGGACGATGACGTCCTGCGCGACGTCCACCAGACGACGGGTCAGGTAACCCGAGTCGGCGGTGCGCAGCGCGGTGTCGGCCAGACCCTTCCGCTGTCCGTGGGTGGAGATGAAGTACTCCAGCACCGACAGGCCCTCGCGGAACGAGGCCTTGATCGGACGCGGGATCGTCTCACCCTTGGTGTTGGACACCAGACCGCGGATGCCGGAGATCTGCCGGACCTGCATCAGGTTTCCTCGGGCGCCCGACTGGACCATCATCCAGACCGGGTTGGTCTTCGGGAAGGCCCGCTGCATGTCGTCGGTGACGTCGCTGGTGGCGTGCGTCCAGATCTCGATGAGCTCCTGGCGGCGCTCCTCGTCCGTGATCAGACCACGCTCGTACTCGCGCTGGACCTTGTCGGCCCGGCGCTCGTACGTCTCCATGATCTCGCCCTTGTTCGGCGGCGCGATGACGTCCTCGATGGAGATCGTCACACCGGCCCTGGTCGCCCAGTAGAAGCCGGCGTCCTTGAGGGCGTCGAGCGCCGCCGCGACCTCGACCTTGGGGTACTTCTCGGCGAGCTCGTTGACGATGGCCGACAGCTGCTTCTTGCCGACCTGCATGTTCACGTACGGGTAGTTCTGCGGCAGGGTCTGGTTGAACAGGCACCGGCCGAGCGTGGTCTCCAGGCGGTACGGCTCGCCCGGCTCCCAGCCCTCGGGGGCCGCCCAGCCGCGGGGCGGCGGGACGTCGCCCTTCATCCGGATCTGGATCTTGGCCTGGATGTCCAGCTCGCGGCGGTCGAAGGCCATGAGCGCCTCGGCCACCGAACCGAAGACCCGGCCGGCGCCGGGGGCGTCCTCGTCGTCGTCCTTGATGGTCGTCAGCGAGTACAGACCGATGATCATGTCCTGGGTGGGCATGGTCACCGGCTTGCCGTCGGCCGGCTTCAGGATGTTGTTCGTCGACAGCATCAGGATGCGGGCCTCGGCCTGTGCCTCGGCCGACAGCGGCAGGTGCACGGCCATCTGGTCACCGTCGAAGTCCGCGTTGAACGCGGTGCAGACGAGCGGGTGGATCTGGATGGCCTTGCCCTCGACCAGCTGGGGCTCGAAGGCCTGGATGCCCAGGCGGTGCAGCGTCGGCGCGCGGTTGAGCAGCACGGGGTGCTCGGTGATGACCTCTTCGAGGACGTCCCACACGACGGGCCGCGCCCGCTCGACCATCCGCTTGGCCGACTTGATGTTCTGCGCGTGGTTCAGGTCGACCAGGCGCTTCATCACGAACGGCTTGAACAACTCCAGCGCCATCTGCTTGGGCAGGCCGCACTGGTGCAGCTTCAGCTGCGGGCCGACGACGATGACCGAACGGCCGGAGTAGTCGACACGCTTGCCCAGCAGGTTCTGACGGAAGCGGCCCTGCTTGCCCTTCAGCATGTCGCTGAGGGACTTCAGGGGACGGTTGCCGGGTCCGGTGACCGGACGGCCGCGGCGGCCGTTGTCGAACAGCGCGTCGACGGCCTCCTGGAGCATCCGCTTCTCGTTGTTCACGATGATCTCGGGGGCGCCGAGGTCGAGAAGACGCTTGAGGCGGTTGTTCCGGTTGATCACACGCCGGTACAGGTCGTTCAGGTCCGAGGTCGCGAACCGGCCACCGTCGAGCTGCACCATCGGACGCAGGTCCGGCGGGATGACCGGGATGCAGTCGAGGACCATGCCGTTGGGCGAGTTGCGGGTGTTCAGGAACGCCGACACGACCTTGAGACGCTTGAGCGCGCGGGCCTTCTTCTGGCCCTTGCCGCTGCGGATCGTCTCGCGCAGGTTCTCCGCCTCGACCGCGAGGTCGAAGTTGGTCAGCCGCTCCTGGATGGCCTGGGCGCCCATGCCGCCGCGGAAGTAGCGGCCGAAGCGGTCGCGCATCTCGCGGTAGAGCAGCTCGTCACCCTCCAGGTCCTGGACCTTGAGGTTCTTGAAGCGGCTCCAGACCTCCTCCAGCCGGTCCAGCTCGCGCTGGGCCCGGTCGCGGAGCTGGCGCATCTCGCGCTCGGCGCCCTCACGGACCTTGCGGCGCTGGTCGCCCTTGGCGCCGGCGGCCTCCAGCTCGGCCAGGTCGGACTCCAGCTTGCGCTGGCGGGCCTCGATGTCGGCGTCACGGCGCTGCTCGATGTGCTGCCGCTCGACGGAGATCTTCGCCTCCAGCGACGGCAGGTCACGCTCACGCATCTCCTTGTCGACATGCGTGATCATGTAGGCCGCGAAGTAGATGACCTTCTCCAGGTCCTTCGGGGCCAGGTCGAGCAGGTATCCCAGACGGGACGGGACACCCTTGAAGTACCAGATGTGCGTGACGGGCGCGGCCAGCTCGATGTGGCCCATCCGCTCACGGCGCACCTTGGCACGGGTGACCTCGACGCCACACCGCTCACAGATGATGCCCTTGAAGCGGACGCGCTTGTACTTGCCGCAGTAGCACTCCCAGTCGCGGGTCGGACCGAAGATCTTCTCGCAGAAGAGTCCGTCCTTCTCGGGCTTGAGAGTCCGGTAGTTGATGGTCTCCGGCTTCTTCACCTCACCGTGCGACCACTGGCGGATGTCGTCGGCGGTCGCGAGGCCGATCCGAAGCTCGTCGAAGAAGTTGACGTCGAGCACTAGTAATCCCCTCCTCAGCTTCTAGATCAGACCTCTTCGACGCTGCTCGGCTCACGCCGGGACAGGTCGATGCCGAGCTCTTCGGCGGCGCGGAAGACGTCCTCGTCGGTGTCGCGCATCTCGATGGACATGCCGTCGCTGGAGAGCACCTCGACGTTCAGGCACAGCGACTGCATTTCCTTGATGAGCACCTTGAACGACTCCGGAATGCCCGGCTCGGGGATGTTCTCGCCCTTGACGATGGCCTCGTAGACCTTCACCCGGCCCAGGACGTCGTCGGACTTGATGGTCAGCAGCTCCTGCAGGGCGTAGGCGGCGCCGTACGCCTCCAGCGCCCACACCTCCATCTCACCGAAGCGCTGACCGCCGAACTGGGCCTTACCGCCGAGCGGCTGCTGGGTGATCATGGAGTACGGGCCGGTCGACCGCGCGTGGATCTTGTCGTCGACCAGGTGGAGCAGCTTCAGGATGTAGATGTAGCCGACCGAGATCGGGTGCGGGAACGGCTCGCCGGAGCGACCGTCGAACAGCCGCGCCTTGCCGTTCTCGGCGACCATCCGACCGCCGTCCCTGTTGACCAGGGTGTTGTTGAGCAGGCCGACGATCTCCTCCTCGTTGGCACCGTCGAACACCGGGGTGGCCATGTTGGTGCGCGGCTCGACCTGGGCGAAGCCCTTGTCGCGCAGCCGCTCGGCCCACGCCTCCTCGATGCCCGAGATATCCCATCCTCTGGCGGCGATCCACCCCAGGTGGGTCTCCAGGACCTGGCCGACGTTCATTCGGCCGGGCACGCCCAGCGGGTTGAGGATGATGTCGACGGGCGTGCCGTCCTCGAGGAACGGCATGTCCTCGACCGGAAGGATCTTGGAGATGACACCCTTGTTGCCGTGACGGCCGGCCAGCTTGTCACCGTCGGTGATCTTACGCTTCTGGGCCACGTAGACGCGGACCAGCTCGTTGACACCGGGGGGAAGCTCGTCGCCCTCCTCACGGCTGAACACGCGCACCCCGATGACCTTGCCCTGCTCACCGTGCGGCACCTTCAGGGAGGTGTCACGGACCTCGCGGGCCTTCTCACCGAAGATCGCACGCAGCAGCCGCTCCTCCGGGGTCAGCTCGGTCTCGCCCTTGGGCGTGACCTTGCCGACGAGGATGTCACCGGGGACGACCTCGGCGCCGATGCGGATGATGCCGCGCTCGTCGAGGTCGGCCAGGACCTCCTCGGAGACGTTCGGGATGTCCCGGGTGATCTCCTCGGGGCCCAGCTTGGTGTCGCGGGCGTCGACCTCGTGCTCCTCGATGTGGATCGAGGACAGGACGTCGTCCTGCACCAGGCGCTGGGAGAGGATGATCGCGTCCTCGTAGTTGTGACCCTCCCACGGCATGAACGCCACGAGCAGGTTCTTGCCCAGGGCCATCTCACCGTTGTCGGTGCAGGGACCGTCGGCGATGACCTGGTTCACCTCGATCCGATCGCCCTCGGCGACGATCGGCTTCTGGTTGAAGCAGGTGCCCTGGTTGGAGCGCTTGAACTTGGCGACCCGGTAGGTGGTGCGGGTGCCGTCGTCGTTCATCACCGTGACGTAGTCGGCGGAGACCTCCTCGACCACGCCGGCCTTGTCCGCGGTGATGACGTCGCCGGCGTCGGTCGCGGCACGGTACTCCATGCCGGTGCCGACCAGCGGCGACTCGCTCTTGAGCAGCGGCACCGACTGGCGCTGCATGTTGGAGCCCATGAGCGCGCGGTTGGCGTCGTCGTGCTCCAGGAACGGGATCATCGCGGTCGCCACGGACACCATCTGGCGGGCCGAGACGTCCATGTAGTCGACCTCGGTGGCACGCACCGACTCGAACTCCCCGCCCTTACGGCGGACGAGCACGCGCGACTCCAGGAACGTGCCGTCGGGGGCGATCGGCGTGTTCGCCTGGGCGATGACGTACCGGTCCTCCTCGTCGGCGGTGAGGTACTCGACCTCGTCGGTCACCCGGCCGTCGACGACCTTGCGGTACGGCGTCTCGACGAACCCGAAGGAGTTGACCCGGCCGAAGGAGGCCAGCGAACCGATCAGACCGATGTTCGGTCCTTCCGGCGTCTCGATCGGGCACATGCGGCCGTAGTGCGACGGGTGGACGTCACGGACCTCGAAGCCGGCCCGCTCACGGGACAGACCGCCGGGACCCAGCGCGGACAGACGACGCTTGTGCGTCAGGCCGGCCAGCGGGTTGGTCTGGTCCATGAACTGCGACAGCTGCGAGGTGCCGAAGAACTCCTTGATCGACGCCACGACCGGGCGGATGTTGATCAGGGTCTGCGGCGTGATCGCCTCGACGTCCTGGGTGGTCATCCGCTCGCGGACGACGCGCTCCATGCGCGCCAGGCCCAGCCGGACCTGGTTCTGGATGAGCTCGCCCACGGTGCGCAGGCGCCGGTTGCCGAAGTGGTCGATGTCGTCGGTCTCGACGACGATCTCACCGTTGGCGCCGGGCATCGAGACCTCACCGGCGTGCAGCCGGACGATGTACTCGATGGTGGCGACGATGTCGTCCTCGGTGAGGGTGCCCTGGGTGATGTCGGCGTCGACCCCGAGCTTCTTGTTGATCTTGTAACGGCCGACCTTGGCGAGGTCGTAACGCTTGGAGTTGAAGTAGAGGTTCTCCAGCAGCGTCTGCGCCGACTCCTTGGTCGGCGGCTCGCCCGGACGCAGCTTGCGATAGATGTCGAGCAGGGCGTCGTCCTGCCCGGCCGTGTGGTCCTTCTCCAGGGTCGCGCGCATCGACTCGTACTGCCCGAACCGCTCAAGGATCTGGTCGTTGGTCCACCCGAGCGCCTTCAGCAGGACCGTCACGGCCTGCTTGCGCTTACGGTCGATGCGGACGCCGACGCTGTCACGCTTGTCGATCTCGAACTCGAGCCAGGCGCCCCGGGAGGGGATCACCTTGCACCCGTACAGGTCCTTGTCGGAGGTCTTGTCGACACTGCGGTCGAAGTAGACGCCCGGGGACCGGACCAGCTGGGAGACGACGACACGCTCGGTGCCGTTGATGATGAACGTGCCCTTGCCGGTCATGAGCGGGAAGTCGCCCATGAACACGGTCTGGCTCTTGATCTCACCCGTGGTGTTATTGATGAACTCCGCCGTGACGAACATCGGGGCGGAGTAGGTCATGTCCTTGTCTTTGCACTCATCAACGGAGTACTTGGGCGGCTCGAACCGGTGGTCGCGGAACGACAGGGACATGGTCCCGGAGAAGTCCTCGATGGGACTGATCTCCTCGAAGATCTCTTCGAGGCCCGACTGGGCCGGAACGTCCTTGCGCCCGGCCTGGCGAGCCGCCTCGACCCGCCCCTTCCACTTCTCGTTACCGAGCAACCAGTCGAAGGACTCGGTCTGAAGAGCGAGAAGGTCAGGAACTTCGAGCGGCTCCTGGATACGTGCAAAAGACACACGGTGGGGACCGGCGGGTACGGCGAAGGCGTTGCGCGAGGCTGCCAACAGATGTCCTTCCGAGGGCTCGCGGCGGACTGACTACACGCACGCCAGACGACCATGCAACAGAGCACCAAAAGAAGCGGGTCGTCAAAGGGCAGCGCAAAGGGGCAGTGTAGCCGAACGGCATACAGCTGTCCACTCAAGTCTCTCTGCAAGCTCCACGTTGGTCGCAGCATCGCCCGTCAGAGCCGAAACGTCAAGCCCGGAGCTCGACTTCCCGGCCGGGAATCAGCTGAGACGCTGGGAGTCTTCCCACCGAGTGACCTGCGCACACCCACGGACCGACGCCGATCTCCCGGCGCGGTGTGGCCGATGCCCGGTCACACGGCGGTTCGAACGCTAGCCGATGTTCGACTCACGATCGAGACTGCCGTGAGCGATGTACCCACGACCAAACCAATCTCAAACCAAGACTTTGCCGATAATTGAATGAAGCGCCACGCCGGCTACGCCGGTGGGGGGTTTCCGAGCAGTGTGGACAGCTCGGCGACCAGCCAGCGGGAGTCTTTCTTGACCATGACGAACCGGGCCCGGTTGTGGCTGACCTGCCGCCGGGGCTCCCCGCCGCCCGGAGGAACCTTCACGGTGCTCATGGTCATGAACAGCAGCACCTCGACCCGGCCGGGATCACCCGACGCGGCCGACTCCACCCCGGCGCCGGCCACGGTCGCCTGCTGGACGGTCTGGTCCCGCCGGGCCTGCGGGATGACGGTGGCGGCGAGCTCGCGGTAGTGCCGGGTGAGGTCACCCACGGTGTAACCGCCCGCCCTTGCGAAATCCTGTTCGATCGTACGGTGGTCGTACGACAGCATGTCGGAGGCGAGCGCGCGGGCGGCGGCGAGCGCCTCCCTTCCCGCCTCCTCGTCCGCGCGCAGCCGGCTCAGGTCGGCGACGACGACCCAGACCACGGCCGCGAGCGAGAGCGCCACGATCGCCAGGATCCCGACCAGCACCTGCAAGAGCCGCCTCACAGCACCAACTCAGCCTTCGACACCAGCCAGGTCTTGGAGACTTTGGTCACTTCCATGTTCCACCGGTAGAAGAGCGCCTGGGGGGCTTTGCCGGCCCCCTTCGCGCCTTCCCACCGCACGACCGCGTCGGCCACCACCATCACCCGGGCCATGCCGTCCTTCATCGACACCAGCCCGCAGGCGCGCAGGGCGCCCATCTGGACGACCTTGTCCTCCAGCGTGCTCTTCCTGAGGTCCGCGGCCGTCCTGGTGTACTCCGCCCTGGCGGCTCCGGTGGAGGAGTCGAGGATGCGCTCGAGGTCGGTGTCGACGCTCCTGTGGCTGACCGAGAGCAGGCGTACCGCGTGTGTCCCGGCCGCCCGCATCGCCGCCTGCCGGTCGTCCGCCTCGGCCCGGGCCTCGCGCAGCAGGGAACCGGCCCAGAGGGCGGTGCCGCCCAGCGCCACGATCAGCACGATCAGCGCCGCCGCGATGGTCTTCAGCGGGGGACGGGGCCGAGCGGCGTGCAGTGCCATGCCTTCCCTCCCATCGCACGATCTCCGTAACGCGGGCCGGTGAGCGGGCCGCCCGGACCGTACGGCCGGAAGGCTCCCGATCGCCGGATCATAACCCGCCGCACGGCCGGGGAGGGAGGCTTCGCCCACGCGCCTTCCAGGACGCCGGAAACGGCTCTGCGGAGCTCGGCCGGGGCTCGGCCACCGCGGCCCCCGCGGCGGCCCTGCCGGGCGGGGCTCAGCCGCGTTCAGCGCGGCCCCGTCCGCGGGCGGGGCACCGTGGCCGGGGACGTCCGGGCCGGATGAGGGTTCGGGGGCCTTCCGGCGACCGCCGCGCCGGGGTCAGCGCGGACGCGTCCGGCGGCGGGTGACCGGCAGCGGGCAAACGAAAAGAGCGGGCCCCCGGCACCGGGTGGACCCGCTCTTCTCGTGAGACGAACTACTTGACGGTGACCGTCGCGCCGGCACCCTCAAGGGCGGCCTTGGCCTTCTCCGCCTGCTCCTTGTTGACCTTGCCGTCGAAGACCGGCTTCGGAGCGCCGTCGACCAGGTCCTTGGCCTCCTTGAGGCCCAGGCTCGTCAGAGCGCGGATCTCCTTGATGACCTGGATCTTCTTGTCACCGGCGGCCTCGAGGATGACGTCGAACTCGTCCTGCTCCTCGACCTCCTCGGCGGCGGCACCGCCACCGGCGGCGGGGGCGGCGGCCACGGCGACCGGGGCGGCGGCCTTGACGTCGAAGGTCTCCTCGAAGAGCTTCACGAACTCGGAGAGCTCAAGGAGAGTCATCTCCTTGAAAGCGTCGAGCAGCTCGTCGGTGCTGAGCTTCGCCATGATGGTTCCTCCGTTTAACTGCAACTACTACGAAATGGGACCGCGGTTTGCGTTAATCCCCTGGGACCGCCTGCGCGGACCTACTCGCCGCCCTCGCGCTTGGCGCGCAGGGCCTCGGCCAGCTGAGCCATGTTGGTGGGCAGCGCGTTGAAGACGGCGGCCGCGTGGCCCTGCTTCGCCTTCAGAGCGCCGGCCAGCTTCGCGAGGAGGACCTCGCGGGACTCGAGGTCGGCAAGCTTGGTGATCTCGTCCGGGGTCATCGACTTGCCGTCGACGACGCCGCCCTTGATGACCAGGAGGGGATTGGCCTTGGCGAAGTCACGCAGACTCTTGGCAGCCTCGACCACGTCGCCGTCGACGAACGCGATCGCAGACGGACCCGCGAGCAGGTCGTTGAGCTGGCTGAACCCGGCCTCGGAGGCCGCGATCTTGGTCAGCGTGTTCTTCACCACGGCGAACTTCGCATTCTCACCGAGGGAAACGCGCAGCTGCTTGAGCTGGGCGACGGTGAGACCGCGGTACTCGGTCAGAACGGCAGCGCTCGAGCCTTCGAAGCTGCTCTTGAGCTCGGCTACAGCCGTCGCCTTTTCTGCCTTCGCCATGGGCCTCCTTCCAGATGTGCCGCCGGCGTAAAGGCCCGTGAAAACGAACAAGCCCCGAGCGCAGGCGCACGGGGCTCACATGAGGAGGTTAGTCCAGATGAAAACTCACATCACACCTACGCGGGCCGCCCACTGACGTGGATCCTTGGGTTGACATGCCTTGAGGCATGCCAACGACCGGCGGTCTTTGGCGTTGCCAGCTTACGCCCTGCCCGGGCGTAGACCAAATCGAACCGGGAAAGCCGCGGCCGCCCTCCGGAAGGCGCACCCGTCCGAGGGGCACGCCCTGCGGGCGGCGTCCGGGCGATCACCCTCCCCGACACGCCCGCCCGGAGGACGCCCCGGGAGAACACTCAGCGGAACACCGCAAGGGGACGCCCGGAAGAACAGCGGGGAGAACACCCGCCGCGGAGACGGCCGGCCCGCCGGTCGTCTCCGCGGCGATCGGGCGTCAGTTCCCGCCGTGGTTCCCCCGGGGCTGCTCGGGAAGCTCGCTCACCTGCTCCGCGGGCGGGGCGGTGATCTCCACGGGCTCGTTGAAGCCCTTGAAGTTCGCCGTCAGGTTGAACGCCGTCCCCTGCTCGGCGCCGCTGAGCGTCACCTTGCGGGGCAGGCTCTGCCCGTCGGCCCACAGGTCGAACTTCACGTTCTTGGCGTCCGCGAAGTGCTCCTGGAGCTTCTCCCGCTCCGCCGGGTCGGCGAGCTGCGCGGCCTCGGCGACCGGGAACGTGCCGCTGTAGTGGGTGGTCTCGACCCCGCCGACCGTCTCGGTGCCGACGGCCTTGACGTCCTTCGACGCGGTCAGCAGCTTGACGGTGCCGGCCAGGTCGAACTGCCGGGCCTGGTCCATGAACTTGCGGATCTCGGCCTGCCCGCCGGCGTCCAGCTCACTGAGCGGCACCTTGACCCACGGCTTGTCCGTGCTCACGAACCGGTTGAGGAGGTCCGACTTCACGTAGACCGTGTCGTCCGACAGGATGGCCCGCGCGCCGCCCGGGACGTCCCGGCCGTCGAAGGTGATCGTGTCGAGATTGATGTCGGTCGCCAGCTGGGGCTGGCTCCGGTAGAGCACGCTGCCCCGGACCCGGTTCTCGCCCTTGCCGCCACCCGTGGCGTCGAGGACGAGGTCCGCCGAGTAGGACGTGACCGTTTCGGCCTTCTGCGCGCTCTGCTGCACCGCGTCCGCGGCGGCCAGCTTGATGTTTCCGAGGGAGGCAGTGCCCTGTGCACCGCACCCCGCGACCGCGACCAGCGCGGCCGCCCCCACGGCGAGTGCGGGAGCCAATCGACGCATTCGTCTTCACCCTTTCGTTTCCCTCCGGACCTGTCTACGACCCTATGCGCCGTCAAGATCCGGCGCGTCCTCCCGGAGAACGAAGAAGACCTCAACCGAATGGCCATTCGGTTGAGGTCTTCCGTGAAGACGTCTGCTGTCAGGCGTCGAGCTCGGCGGTCATCGCCCGCGTCACGTTGGGGTCGACCTGGATGCCGGGGCCCATGGACGTGGAGAAGACGACCTTCTTGAGGTAGCGTCCCTTGGCCGCGGACGGCTTGAGACGGAGCACCTCGTCGACGGCGGCGGCGTAGTTCTCGATGAGCTGGCGCTCGCTGAAGGAGACCTTGCCGATGATGAAGTGCAGGTTCGCGTGCCGGTCGACGCGGAACTCGATCTTGCCGCCCTTGATGTCGGTGACGGCCTTGCCCACGGCGGGGGTCACGGTGCCGGTCTTGGGGTTCGGCATCAGGCCACGGGGGCCGAGCACGCGGCCCAGACGGCCGACCTTGCCCATGAGGTCCGGCGTGGCGACGACGGCGTCGAAGTCGAGGCGGCCCTTGGCGACCTCGTCGATCAGCTCGTCGGCACCGACGATGTCGGCACCCGCGGCGCGGGCCTCCTCGGCACGGTCACCGGTCGCGAAGACCAGGACCCGGGCGGTCTTACCGGTGCCGTGCGGGAGGTTGACGGTGCCGCGGACCATCTGGTCCGCCTTGCGGGGGTCGACGCCCAGCCGCAGGGCGACCTCGACGGTGGCGTCGAACTTCGCGACGTTGGTGTCCTTGGCCAGTTTGGCCGCCTGAGCCGGGGTGTAGACCGTCTCACGGTCGACCTGCGCCGAGGCGGCGCGGAATGCCTTGCTGCGCTTCACTTGCTCACTCCTGGATTCGAGTGTCCGTGGTGCGGGCCTGCGCGGGCCCTCCCACTTCTACGTTCGGTGGCCGTCGGCCTGGACGCCTTCTGGTGCGTCCGGCACCCGGCCGGTCGTACGGGGAACCGCTAGTCGACGATCGTGATGCCCATCGACCGGGCGGTGCCGGCGATGATCTTCTCGGCCGCCTCGATGTCGTTGGCGTTGAGGTCCTGCATCTTGGTCTCGGCGATCTGGCGCAGCTGCTCCCTGGTGAGCTTGCCGACCTTGTCCTTCTGCGGGACGGCCGAGCCCTTGGCCACGCCGGCGGCCTTCTTGATCAGCTGAGGCGCCGGGGGCGTCTTCGTGATGAAGGTGAAGCTGCGGTCCTCGAAGATGGTGATCTCGACGGGGATGATGTCGCCGACCTTGGACTCGGTCGCAGCGTTGTACTGCTTGACGAAGTCCATGATGTTGACGCCGTGCGGACCGAGGGCGGTACCGACCGGCGGGGCGGGCGTGGCCTTGCCAGCGGGAAGCTGGACCTTGACCAGCGCGGCGACTTTCTTCTTGGGAGGCATGATTCTCTCCGGGTCCTTACTCTTCTCAACGATGTTCCGAAACCCCGCGCAGGCGGAGCCCACCGCAGTCGCACCTTGACCGGTGCCGCGATCTCGGAACCATCCCCGCGAGCGCGGGGCAGACTAACGAAGTCTACGCGACCGGCTCAGATCTTCGAGACCTGGTTGAACGAGAGCTCCACCGGGGTCTCACGGCCGAAGATCGACACGAGCACCTTGAGCTTCTGCGACTCGGCGCTGATCTCGCTGACCGTGGCCGGCAGCGTGGCGAACGGGCCGTCCATGACCGTGACGGACTCGCCGACCTCGAAGTCGACCGTCGCGGTGGAGGCCTTGGCCGTCGACTTCTTGACCTCTTCGGTCGGTTCCGGCGCCAGCAGCTTGGCGACCTCGTCGATGCTCAGCGGGCTCGGCTTGTTGGACAGGCCGACGAACCCGGTCACACCGGGTGTGTTGCGGACCGCGGACCAGGACTCGTCGGTGAGCTCCATCCGGACCAGCACGTAACCGGGCAGCACACGCTCCTTGACGAGCTGGCGCTTACCGCTCTTGATCTCGGTCACGTGGTGGGTGGGCACCTCGACCTGGAAGATGTAGTCCTCCATGTTGAGGGACTGCGTGCGGGTCTCGATGTTGGACTTCACGCGGTTCTCGTAGCCGGCGTAGGAGTGGATGACGTACCACTCGCCGTACAGACCGCGCAGCTCGCGCTTGAACTCCTCGACCGGGTCGACGTCGGGAAGGACGTCACCGTCCTCGTCGACGGCGCCGGACGGGGCCTCGGCGGCCTCGATGTCGGCGTCGGTGTCGTCGGCCTCGACGTCGTACTCCGCGGACTCGTCAGACGAATCCTCGGTGACGTCGACGGCCTTCTCCAGCTCGCTCTCGCGCTCTTCGCGGAACTCGCCGGCCGACTGTGAAGACTCGGACACGGTGGCTCTTTCTCTTTTCCGTCGATGGCTGATGGACGTGCCGCGGAACGACCCGCCTGCCGGACGCCGGCTCAGGCGCCGCCGAAGATTCTCAGCACACCCTCGGTGAACAACGCGTCCAGAGCCGACACGATTCCGACCATGATCAGCACGAAGACCAGGACAATGATGGTGTAGGAGATGAGCTCCTTGCGCGTGGGCCAGATGACCTTGCGCAGCTCGGCGACAACCTGCCGGTAGAAGAGCGCGGGAGAAGTGCGCTTTTTCTTCTTCTCGCCGCTCGGCTTGTCTGCGGTTTCGCCGCGCGTGTCGATCGCCACAGTCCTCACCTGAAATCTGTCGAATCCAACGCATATCAGCGGCGCGCTGGACGCCCTGATGCGCGGACCGCTCCTCGCAGGGCACGAGGGACTCGAACCCCCAACCGCCGGTTTTGGAGACCGGTGCGCTACCAATTGCGCTAGTGCCCTAGGACATGAACCACCATACATCCGCCGGAGCGATGTTTGGTCGCGGCTCACGGTCTTGCCCGCCGGATCGCGCTTGCGCCGGGAAGACAGTGCGAGAGTCTACGTGGGAATGACCGTCGCGTCGAACCGAATACGATCGCGCAGGTCAGCGGGTTGTCCGGGGCCGCCGCGCGGTGCGCGGGCCACCGGGCGTCCAGGTGGTGGACGCGGAGCGGAAACCACGGCACGGTTCTGTAACCATGGGGGTATGACCCGTCCTCGCATCTCAGCGCGCATCTCCGCGATCTCCGAGTCCGCCACGCTGGCCGTGGACGCCAAGGCCAAGGCGATGAAGGCGGCGGGCCGCCCGGTCATCGGCTTCGGCGCGGGCGAGCCGGACTTCCCGACTCCCGGCTACATCGTCGAGGCCGCCGTCGAGGCGTGCCGGAATCCCCGGTTCCACAAGTACACGCCGGCGGGCGGCCTTCCCGAGCTGAAGCAGGCCGTCGCCGACAAGACCCTGCGCGACTCCGGTTACCGGGTCGACGCCGCGCAGGTGCTGGTGACCAACGGCGGCAAGCAGGCCGTCTACGAGGCGTTCGCCACCCTGCTCGACCCGGGCGACGAGGTGCTGGTCGTCGCGCCGTACTGGACGACCTACCCGGAGGCGATCAAGCTCGCCGGCGGCGTGCAGGTCGACGTGGTGACCGACGAGACCACCGGCTACCTGGCGAGCGTGGAGCAGCTGGAGGCCGCGCGCACCGAGCGCACGAAGGCCCTGCTGTTCGTCTCGCCGTCCAACCCGACCGGCGCGGTCTACAGCCCCGAGCAGGTCGAGGAGATCGGCCGCTGGGCCGCCGGGCACGACCTGTGGGTCGTCACCGATGAGATCTACGAGCACCTCACCTACGGCGGCGCGACGTTCGCGAGCATCGCCACCGTCGTCCCCGAGCTGGGTGACAAGGTCGTGGTCCTGAACGGCGTCGCCAAGACCTACGCGATGACCGGCTGGCGGGTGGGCTGGCTGATCGGCCCCAAGGACGTCGTCAAGGCCGCGACCAACCTGCAGTCGCACGCCACCTCCAACGTCTCCAACGTGGCCCAGGCCGCCGCCCTGGCCGCGGTGAGCGGCGACCTGTCCGCGGTGGCCGAGATGCGTACGGCGTTCGACCGCCGCCGGCAGACCATGGTCCGCATGCTCAACGAGATCCCCGGCGTGGTCTGCCCCGAGCCGCTGGGCGCCTTCTACGCCTACCCGTCGGTCAAGGAGCTGCTGGGCAAGGACTTCGGCGGGCGGCGTCCGCGGACGTCCGCCGAGTTGGCCGAGCTGGTTCTCGAGGAGGCCGAGGTCGCGGTCGTCCCGGGCGAGGCGTTCGGCACTCCGGGTTACTTCCGCCTCTCCTACGCGCTCGGCGACGACGACCTCGCCGAGGGTGTGAGCCGCCTGGCCAAGTTCCTCGGCGAGACCCGCTAGAGGCGCCGCGCGACGGGCCCGGCCCCCACGGCCGGGCCCACCGCGCGTCCTGCGGGTCAGTCTCGCAGAGCGTAGGCGACGGCCGCCTCGATGTGGGAGGCCGCACCCTCCTCGTAGGACCGGCCGTAGGCGGCCTCGCCGATCAGTTCCGTGGCGCGGGTCGCGGCGGCCTGGCGGGGTTCGCTCATCGTGTCGACGCCCAGTCCGGGCATGCCGAAGGCGATCCAGACCCGCTGGGCGGCGCCCAGGAGCCAGGCCGCACGGCGCCCGTCGCCCGTGAAGGCGGCGATCCGCGCGAGCTGGTCGATGGCCAGGGCACTGCCGACCATGTCGCGCAGCCGCCATTTGACCTCCAGGGCCTCCCTGGCCGCCGCTGCGGCCTCCGTGATCTCTCCGCGGCCGAAGAGCGCCAGGGAGAGGATGTAGCCGCTCAGCGCGCGCTGGGACACCTCCCCACGTGCCTCGCACCGCAGGCGTGTCTCCCGCAGGATCTCCACGGCCTCGTCGAGGTCGCCGCCGAACGTGGCCGCCATGGCCAGGACGATCGGGACGCAGATCGGTTCCGGCGTGTCGGGGGGTGCGGCCTCGCGGAACCTGCCGGCCGCGCGGAGGGCGTAGGCGCGTGCGGCGTCCAGGTCCGCGGTGAGCAGGCGGCTGACGGCGAGGCGGACGTAGGCGTTGGCCTCGGCCTCGGTGTCGCCGTAGTGCCGGGCGCTCTCGACGCCCTCCTCGGCGCGGCTGCGCGCCAGCGCCGTGTCGCCCTGGACGAGCGCGAGATGCGCGGCCACCCACAGCGGCCTGGACCTGGCGGGATGGGGGGCTCCGACGGCGGCCAGGGCACGGTCGGTGTAGTAACGGCCCTCCCTGATGAAGCCCAGGTAGCACCAGAGCGGCCACAACGCCCCGCTCAGCTCCAGGGCGGCGCGATGGTCGCCGCAGGAGAGGCAGCGGTCGAGCGCCGTGCGGATGTTGGGCAGCTCGCGGTGGGCCCAGTAGGCCCATTCGAGCTGGCGGGGGCCGTACCACTCGGCGCCCATCCGCAGGGCGGTGGACAGGTAGTGGTCGCGGTGGCGGCGGATCATCGGCTCGCCCTCGCCCAGCTCGTCGAGCCAGTCGCGGCCGTACTCCCTGATGGTGTCGAGCAGGCGGTACCGGTCGCCGACCCGGGCGACGACGGACTTGGCCACGAGCGAGGCGAGCACGCCCGGCACGTCGGGCAGGCGCTCGTCCTCGCAGACGCCGCGGGCGGAGTCGGCGTCGAAGGCACCGGTGAAGACCGACAGGCGGGCCCAGAGCAGACGCTCGGCGGGGGTGCAGAGCTCGTGGCTCCATCCCGCGGCGGTGCGCAGCGTGTGGTGCCGGACGAGCGGGCCGTCGCCGTCGGCGAGGAGCTTGAAACGGTCGTCGAGCTGGTCGGCGAGCTGGATCGCCGACAGGCCGCGCATGTGACTGGCCGCCAGCTCGATGGCCAGCGGCACCCCGTCGAGCCTGCGGCAGAGCCGGGCGATGGCCATCATGGCCCGCTCGTCGGTGCGGATGCCGGGGGCGACGGCCCGTGCCCGGTCGAGGAACAGGCTCATCGCGTCGTACTCGGCGAGGTCGGCGGCCTCGGGCGGCGGGACCGGGAACGGCTCGACGACCTTGACGACCTCCAGCGGCAGGCCGAGCTCCTGGCGGCTGGTGACGATGATCTGCACGTCGGGTGCACCGGTCAGGATGGAGACCACCAGCTCCGCACAGGGGCCGACCAGGTGCTCGCAGGTGTCGAGGATGAGCAGCAGCCGCTGGTCGGCGAGGAAGGCGGTGAGCGACTCCATGGCGGGGCGTTCGGCCCGCACGTGGAGGCCGAGCATCCCGGCGACGGCGCCGGCGAGCAGGTCGCCGTTCGTCTCCGCCGACAGCTCGACCACCCACACGCCGCCGGGATAGCCGTCACGGGCGTTCTGCGCGGCCCTCAACGCCAGCCGCGTCTTGCCGACGCCCGCGACGCCGTGCAGGGTGAGCAGGCGTGTCCGGGTGAGAAGCTTCGCGATCTCGTCGAGCTCGGCGGTGCGGCCGACGAAGGTGTTCATCTCGACCGGCAGGTTGCCGCACTGTGTCAAGAAAGGGCTCCCTGGAGTGCGTGTTCCACTGCTGCGCGCAGGCCGGTGGAGCTCCCTTCCTCCGCCAGCCTCTCGAACTCCGTCCTGCCCATGCGACCGCGCAACCGCAGCTCGATGACGCGCAGCATGCTCGTGACGATCGGCGAGCGGCTGGGCGGGACCCCGGCGCTCTCCCAGGCCGCGCGGGACGCGCCGAAGAGGGTCGCCGCGAAGGCGTCGTCCGAGCAGGACTCGGCGATGACGACGAACACCTCCAGCGCCTCCATCAGCGAGATGGTGTCGCCGAACAGGCGGGCGCCGCGCAGCGAGCCGCGGGCCGACGCCGCGGCGGAGGCGGTGTTGCCGAGCAGCAGCTCCGCCTGCGCCAGCAGCAGGTCGAGGCGGATGAGGGTCCAGTAGTCGCCGCAGGACTCGCAGAGCTCGCGGCCCTCGCGCAGAACCGAGACCGCCTGGGTGTGGTGTCCGGCGAGCATCATGGCGGTGGCGACGACGGTGTAGGTGGGCAGGAAGCCGGGGAAGACGTTGCCGGTGGAGCGGTGGCGCACCCGCGCGTGCTTGATGAGCCGCAGCGCCTCGCCCACGTCGCCCCTGACGACGGCCAGGTGGGCCTGGAACTGGCTGACGTAGGCCGTGGCGTAGCCGTCCTCGTCCTCGGCGGCGCACTCGGTGAGGATCCGCTCGGCGCGTTCGAGATCGCCGCGCTGGATGGAGACCCAGGCGTGCACCCACAGCGCCTTGACCCGCTCGGGGCTGACGCTGTGGTCGAGGTCGAGGCCGCGCTGGAGGAGGTCGTCGCCGGGGGCCTGCATGCCGCAGCACGCCCACAGGAACCACAGGTTGCCGACGAGGTCGAGGCCCTTGCGGTACTCCTCGGGGCGGGAGTAGCAGTACTCGATGGCGCCGCGCATGTTGCCGCATTCGAGGACGAGCCTGCGGTACCACTCCAGCTGGCGGCCCTGCCAGCTCATCTCGGCGCGTGCCGACAGGGCGAGGTAGTGGTCGCGGTGGCGACGGCGGATCTCGTCGGTCTCGCCGAGCCGGTCGAGCCAGACCAGGCCGAACTCGCGGACGGTGTTCAGCAGGCGGTAGCGGACCCCGCCTTCGCCCTCCTCGCGGGCCAGGACGGACTTGTCGAGCAGGCCGAGCAGCCCGTCGAGGACCTGCCCGGCGCCGAGGGCACCGCCCGCGCAGACCTCCTCGGCGGCTTCGAGGTCGAAGGTGCCGGCGAAGACGGACGCCCTCGCCCACAGCAGGCGCTCGACGGGCGTGCACAGCTCGTGGCTCCAGCCGATGGCCACGCGCATGGAGCTGTGCCGCCGTGGGCCGGCCGCGCGTCGCGGGGCGGCGCCCGCGGCGAGTTCGATGGCCAGGGGCAGGTTGTCGAGGCGCCGGCACAGCTCGGCCGGGTCGGTGTCGCCGGTCTCGCCGCCGCGGGTGAGCGCCGCGAACAACCGGACGGCCTCATCGTCGGGCAGGCCGCCCACCGGGTAGAGGTGCTCTCCCGGCAGGCCCAGCCGCTGCCTGCTGGTGGTCAGCACCCGCAGTTCCTCGACCGAGCGCAGCAGCATGCCGACCAGGATGCCCGCGGCGCCGACGACGCGGTCGCAGGTGTCGAGGATGATCAGGCTGCGGCGTGGGGCGAGCACGTCGATCAGGGACCGGAGCGCGGTCACGCCCGGTCGCGTGCGGGCGCCGGCCGCGCGGGCGAGCATCTCGGTCAGGGAGTCGACGTCGGTGGGGGCGTCGGCCAGCTCGACGACGTGGACGCCGCCGGGGAAGGCCGGTTCGAGCGCGACGGCCAGACGGCGTGCGACGCCGGTCTTGCCGACTCCGGCCGGACCGGTGAGGGTGACGTGACGGACCCTTTCGAGTAGCGCTGAGACGTCGGCGAGCTCTGTCTCCCTGCCGACGAAGACGTCCGCTTTCATGGCAGCCCCGGCGTCGTCCTGACAACGTGTGCCTCTACGGTCGCACGGAGGAGCGGTCGGCTGAAACCCCGTTGCCCAGATTTCCTCAATAGGGCGGGTTATCCGGTGCGGACGGGTGCCACAAAAAGAGGGAACAATCGCCTAATTTGCTCTCGAAATTCGATATATGCCCAAAAGGCGGGAAGTCGCGGCCCCTGCCACGGCACGGCCCCGGCAGACCACCGCCTGCACGCTGGAGGGCCCGGCCGCGAGGTCCGGTCTCTTCCAGGAGGTGGAGTGACCGGTCACGCCGAAACCGTCCTTGCCCGACCACTCACTCCACACCAGGTTCTCCGCGTCGTGCGGCGACGCGCCGCAGACCACCGCAGATCAGGGTCGCGGTGCGCAGCAGCGCCGTACTGCGTGCGGCTGCGTGCGGCCAGGAACTCGTCGAAGGCCGCCTCGTCCTCTGCCGTCATCAGCGAGGTCCCCTTTCGCCCTCCCCGACGCGCGGACGGGGCCGCGGGTCGAGAGCGAAAATCACCGGGCGGTCCCCCGGGTACGGCACCATGTTGAAATGCCACGTCCCCTCAACGAACTGCCCAAGGCCCACCTGCACCTGCACTTCACCGGCTCGATGCGGCACTCGACCCTGGTCGAGCTCGCCCGTGAACAGGGCCTGCACCTGCCCGACGCCCTGGAGGACGACTGGCCGCCCAAGCTCCGGGCGACCGACGAGCGTGGCTGGTTCCGCTTCCAGCGGCTGTACGACATCGCGCGGTCCGTCCTGCGGCGCGAGAGCGACGTCTACCGGCTGCTGCGCGAGGCCGCCGAGGACGAGGCCGCCGAAGGGTCGGGCTGGCTGGAGATCCAGATCGACCCGTCCGGGTACGCGTCGATGTTCGGCGGGCTCACCGCGACCATGGAGCTGATGCTGGACGCGGCGCGCCGGGCGGCCGAGCACGCGGGGACAGGCGTCGCGGTCGTGGTGGCCGCCAACCGCACCCGTCACCCCCTCGACGCCAAGACGCTCGCCCGCCTCGCCGCGCGCCACATGGACCAGGGCGTGGTCGGCTTCGGGCTCTCCAACGACGAGCGCCGCGGGCGGGCCCGCGACTTCGACGGCGCCTTCCGGCTCGCCAAGCGCGCGGGGCTGCTGGCCGTGCCGCACGGCGGGGAACTGCTGGGTGCGGCGAGCGTGGCGGAGTGCGTCGACGTGCTCGGCGCCGACCGCCTGGGACACGGCGTGCGGGCGGCCGAGTCGCCGCGGCTGATGGAACGCCTCGCCGAACGCGGCATCGCGTGCGAGGTCTGCCCGACCTCCAACGTCGGGCTGGGCGTGGCGGGGCGGGCCGAGGACGTACCGCTGCGGCGGCTGTTCGAGGCGGGGGTGCCGATCGCGCTGGGCGCCGACGACCCGTTGCTGTTCGGGTCGCGGCTGCTGCCCCAGTACGAGCTGGCCAGGCGGGTGTACGGGTTCTCCGACGCGGAGCTGGCGGAGCTGGCCAGGCAGTCGGTGCGGGCCTCGGCGGCGCCGGAGGCGGTGCGCAAGAGCATGCTGCAGGGCATCGACGACTGGCTGGCGTCGGACGACTGAGCGGCTCCGGGTGCCCGCGGCCCGGTGCGGAGGCGCTGCGGGCATGACCCTCAGGTGAGGGCGAAGGCGACCGCGGAGCCGAGGTCGTCGTCATGGCCCTCGGCGAAGGCCGCGTCGTACGCCTCGTCGCCGAGCAACCGCCTGGCGGTCCGCTCGGCGACGGCCCTCGGCTCGGACATGCCCTGCGGGCCGGGGCCTTCGAGACCGCGGGCCACCCGCAGCCGTGCCACCGCCCCCTGGAGCCTGGCCGTGCGGTAGCCGTCGCCCTCGACCGCCGCGATCACCGCGAGCTGGTCGAGGACCGGTGCCACACCGGCGACGTCGTGAAGCCGCCACTTGCCGGCCAGCGACTCCCGCGCGGCCTCGGCCGCCTCGGTCACCCGGCCCATGCCGAGCCGGGCGACGGACAGGACGTAGTCGCCGTGAGCGCGTGCCCAGCGCTCGCCGCGGGCGTCGCAGAGCCGCCGCGCCTCCTCCAGCGCGGCGACGGCTCTGGCGAACTCGCCGCGCCAGACGTACGCCATGGCCGCGGTCACCAGCACGAGCGGTTCGTCGGCGGCGCCGACTCCGGTCCGCCGCAGACGGTCGGACGCGAGCCCGGCAGCGGGTCCGCCGAGACCGGCACCGGGTTCGGCGAGACCGGCACCGGGGGCGGGGGCGGGTTCGCCGAGGCCGGGGGCGGGGGTGGGTTCGGCGAGACCGGGGGCGAAACCGGCGGTTCCGGTCACGAGCCTCGGCGACCGGCGCACCTCCCTCTCGCGCCTCTCGTGGCCGATGAGCTTGCTCGTCTTCGCGGGCAGGTTCCCGCGCCACCATGGGGTCCGTTCCATTGGTTCGCGCTCCTTCTCCACTTTTGAGGAATCGCACCGCATCCGGGTCACGAACCGGCCGGGCCCCCGTTCCCCGGTGGGGTTTCCTTCTTCCCCCGGTGCAAATCTCACCGCCGCGCCCGGGGGGAACTTCCCCCGGTTGAGGCGTATGACGGGAATCTTGGTTTTTGCCAGTGGTGTGGGGGACTCGCCGATCGAGGCGGATCCGATGCCGGCCTCCCCGCCGGGCACGGCGATCGAGGCGTGCCCGGCGGCCCGGTCCCGTTCGGGGGCCGCCCCCGGGGAAGCGCCACTAGACTCTGGCTGTCCCTGGCCGTGGCCCTCCCACGGCCCTTCCGCGAGCGAGCTGGACGGAACCGCATGTCTGGGTATGACCGCGTAGTGCAACCGGCGGCCGGTGACGAGGCCCTGGAGAACCACCTGGGTGGTGACGAGGCCAGGAACTACCGGCAGTACGAGCTCGACATGGTCGCCCCGCACGTGGGCCGTTCCATGCTGGAGATCGGCTCCGGTCTGGGACACTTCGCCGAGCAGTTCCTGCCCCGCCTCGACCGGCTGGTGGTCAGCGACTTCGACCCCTACTGCGTGGAGCGGCTCCGCAAGCGTTTCGCCGACCGCACCGACGTCGACGTGCTCCAGTTCGGCCTGCCGACCGAGATCCCGATCGGCGAGAAGGTCGACACGGTCGTGATGATGAACGTCCTGGAGCACATCGAGGAGGACGTCGAGGCCCTGCGGTCACTGGCCAAGGTCACCGTCCCCGGCGGCCGGATCATCATCTGGGTGCCGGGCTACATGGAGCTGTACGGAGACTTCGACCGCAAGGTCGGCCACGTCACCCGCTACACCCCCGCCACGCTGCGCAGGACGGTCTCGCGGGCGGGTCTCGACATCGACCGGCTCACCCCGATCAACTTCCTGGGCGGCATCGCCTGGTGGGTGGCCGTCCGCCGCGGCGGCGTCGGCTACCCGGACCCGCGCCTCGTCAAGATCTACGACCGCACGGTCGTCCCGGCGACCCGTTTCATCGAGCGCTTCGTCCGTCCCCCGTTCGGGCAGACGGTCTTCTGCGTCGCCCGCGTGCCGAAGTGACCGCGGCGGCGGTGCCCGGCAAACGCCGGAGCGCCGTCGCGCACCCTTCGTCCCTCCCGGCCCGCGCGAGACGACACGCGCGGGCCGGTGGATGCTCCTCCGCCCGGCGCGGGAGACCGGCACGGAACGGACCCGCCGGGGAAATTCGCTTGCGCCGTCCGGCGGCGTCTCCGTAAAGTCGTCCGCATGTGGATCAACTCCTGAAAGCCGGCGTCGATCAGCCGTCGCTGATCCGCCCGCACTCAGCCCTCTGGCCCCGTTCGTCCGACGCGGCAGCTGAGTTGTCCGACCGGTTCGTGCCGCGTCGTCATTCTGCGAGGAGTTCCATATGCGAGTCAGTGCCATTCACAAGCGCATCGGCAAGACCGAGACCACCGAACCCGGCAAGACCGGCGCTCCGCTCCCCGAGCGTTCCACGCCTGCGGCTCCCCGGCGCGTGCCCATGCCGCACCTGCCGGTCAGGCCCACCCGGCAGCCGCGCCGGATCCCCGGCAAGGGCGGCCGCTGACGCGGTGGAGCCCCGGTCCCGGTCCGCCGGGACCGGGGCTCCCGGCACCGCCCGGTGCCGTTCCACCCCGGGCGGCCGTCCGTCACCGGCGATCACGCCGTCGCGGGCGGCCGTCCGTCACAGCCGTTCGATGATCGTGACGTTGGCCTGGCCACCGCCCTCGCACATCGTCTGCAGGCCGTACCGGCCGCCGGTGCGCTCCAGCTCGTGCAGGAGCTTGGTCATCAAGATCGCGCCGGTGCCGCCCAGCGGGTGGCCCAGGGCGATGGCGCCGCCGTTGGGGTTGACCCTGGCCGGGTCGGCGCCGATCTCCTTGATCCACGCCAGCGGGACCGGGGCGAACGCCTCGTTGATCTCGGTGACGTCGATGTCGTCGATCGACATGCCGGCCTTCTCCAGTGCCTTGCGCGTCGCCGGGATGGGGGCGGTCAGCATGTAGACCGGGTCGTCGCCGGTGAGCGCCAGGGTGACGATCCGGGCACGCGGCGTCAGGTTGTGCTCGCGGACCGCCTGCTCGGAGGCGATCAGGATCGCGCCGGAGCCGTCGGAGATCTGCGAGGAGGTGGCCGCGGTGATCTGGCCGTCCTCCTTCAGGGTCTTCAGCGTGGCCATCTTCTCCAGGGTGGTGTCCGGACGCGGCCCCTCGTCGTCCTCGACGCCGTTGATCGGGGCGATCTGCTCCCTGAAGTAACCGGCCGCCACGGCTCTGGCGGCCCGCTGGTGGCTCTCGTACGCGAACCGCTCCAGCTCGTCGCGTTTGAAGCCCCACTTCTCGCACATGAGCTCGGCGCCGCGGAACTGGGAGATCTCCTGCTTGCCGTACCGCTCCACCCACTTGGCGCCGAAGGGGAAGGGCATGCCCTTCTCCAGCGCGGCGGTGATGCTCGACCCCATGGGGACGATGCTCATCGACTCCACACCCGCGGCCACCACGAGATCCTGGGTGCCGGAGAGCACACCCTGCGCGGCGAAGTGGATCGACTGCTGGGAGGACCCGCACTGGCGGTCGATGGTCACACCGGGGACGTTCTCCGGCAGACCGGCCGAGAGCCAGGCGTTGCGCGCGATGTCCATGCTCTGCGGGCCGAACTGCATGACGCAGCCCATGATCACGTCTTCCACCGCGGCCGGGTCGACTCCTGTGCGGTCGATGAGCGCTCTGAGGGTGTGCGCGGCCAGATCGGTGGGGTGGACGGTGGACAGGCCGCCCTTCTTCTTGCCGACCGGGGTGCGGACCGCCCCGACGATGTACGCCTCTGCCACAGTGCCTCCTGCGTGTGGAACCGAGCTGCTTCTGGAACCGAGCCGCCATGGAAACCGAGCAATGTTCGGTCAGTAGGAGGTTACAACAGAACCTCCGTCGGCGCCCCCCCGGGAGCGGCCCACCCGGGCGGGCGGGGTCGCGCGCCGCCCGCGGCATCCGCACGATCACGGCCCGCGCGCGGCGCGCCGCAGCCGCCCTACGCCGGTTACGGCCGGTTCAGGGGCGGTGCAGCACGAGGTAGCCGTCGCGCTCGAACACCGTGCGGTAGCCGGAGCGCAGCGCCTCGTCGACCCGTTGCCGTTGCAGGTCGGGGCTGCCGAACGGGTAGGTCCACCGCGCGGTGTCGGCGACGATCCACGGCGCTCCGGGGGCACCGGCGCCCCAGAGCAGCACCGTCGCCCGCCCGCTGAGAGCGGGGCCGAGGTTGTTGGCCGCTTCGACCACCACCCCGTCGGGGACCGTGGCCACCGCCTCGCGGGCCGCCGCGACGTGTGGCTCGCCCTGGTAGAAGACCGGGTCCCACAGCGCGTCGAAGGCGAAGCGGGGGGTGAGCGTGAGGCCGACCACGCAGACGGCGACCGCCCAGTGCAGGCCGAGGTCGCGCCTGCGGCCACGCGTCCGGAAGCGTCGCCCGAGCCGGGCGGCGCCGTCGGCTCCGGCGCAGACGACGACCGCGACCAGGAAGGCGTTGTAGTGGTGGTCGCTCCCCCACCACTGCGGCCGGTCGGCCAGGAACCGTTCCAGCACGAGGGGAAGGGCGGTCACGGTCAGCGGCGAGGCCAGCGCGGTGAACAGCACCGGCCACAGCAGCAGGACCAGGGTGTCCACCTTCACCGCCGGACTGACCAGGTCCCACAGCGCGTCCGCCGGGTCGCGCGCGATCGACAGCGCGACCTCGCCCATGGTCGCCCCCCGGTTGGCGTACGCCCAGTGGAAGCCCGCGGTGCCCGAACCCGCCATCGGCATCAGGACCTCGCGGATCAGCAGCAACGCACCCAGCGAGAACAGGACGAACGCCGCGCCTTCCAGGCGGCGCCTGTTGAGGAAGACGTAGACGCCGAACCCCGCGACCAGCAGGCCCATGTCCTCCTTGACCAACAGCAGAGCCGTTCCGGCCAGGAACGACACACCCAGCCGGCCGGCGTCGAAGCGCTCGATCATGATGGCGCTCAGCAGCGGGACGAACGCCACCTCGTGGAAGTCGAACGCGGCGGCCTGCGCGATCGGCCACGACAGCGCGTAGGCCGCCGCGACCAGGTACGCCCCGGGAGGACCCAGACGACGCTCGGCGTAGCGCCAGATCGGCACGGCGGCCGACGCGAACAGCACGGCCTGGGCGACGATGAGCGTCTGCGGGCCGTCGTGGATCCAGTACAGCGGCGCCAGGACGGCCAGGATGGGTGAGAAGTGGTCGGCGAGCTGGAGGAAGTCCATTCCCGCGCCGTGGAACACGCCGACCGCGGGTGCCGTCGGCGGGCCGAAGCCCGCGTAGCCGCGTACGGCCTGGTCGAAGATGACGAGGTCGAAGACGCTGGCCCGGAAGGTGGCGAACTTGACCAGGCCGAGCAGCGCGTAGGTCGCGGCGGCCACCGCGACCAGCGCCCCCAGCGGCAGCCCGTGTCGCCGGCGCTCGGCGGACCTCCGGGCGGCCGCGGGGACACCGCGGGTCCCGGCGAAGCGGAACACCTTCCGGCCACGCGCGACCCCGGGGGCGTCCGGCGGCACCCCCGGCTCCCGTGACACCTCTGGTGTCTCCGGCCGCTCCGGGGCGGAAGGCCGCTCCGGCTCTCCCGCCACCCCCGATGTCTCCGGCCCCTCATGCCCCTCCCGGGTGCCGGGTTCCTCCGTCGGGTCCGGGGGCCCCGCGTCCCGCGGGAGAGAGGCGCTCATGCTCTGCGGGTGCTCGTCATGGTCGCGTAGACGATGACGTTGTCGGTGTAGTGACCGCTGCCGCGGTCGTAGGTGCCGCCGCAGGTGATCAGGTGGAGCTGCGGGTTGGGCGCCTCGCCGTACACCCGCTGGGTCGGGAAGACGGATTTCTCCGCCTGCTCCAGCCCGCCGACGGTGAAGACGGCGATGACGCCGTCCTTGCGGTGCACCTCGATGACGTCACCGTTGCGGATCTCGTGGAGGCGGCTGAAGACCGCGCTTCCCGACCTGGTGTCCTTGTGCCCGAGCATGATCGAGGGACCGGCCTCCCCGGCGGTGGGGCCGGAACGGTACCAGCCGACCAGGTTGGGGTTGCCGATCGGGGGCACCTCGATCGCCCCCTGCTTGTCGAGGCCGACCGATCTGATGGGGGCATTGACGCCGAGCCGCTCGATCACCAGGCGGACCGGGGTGGAGGGCTGCATGGCCGGGGCCGCCGGGATGCTCGGCTGCGGCGGCGGAACCGTCGGGGGCGCCTGGAAGTACGGGTTGGCCGGGGCCGCCGCCTGGTTGCGGGGCGGCAGGTTGGTGCGCTGGTCGGCCAGGCCGTACTGCTCGGGGGCGGCCAGCATGTAGAGCAGGCCGACCAGCACGGTGACCACTCCGGCGATCCCGGCCAGGATGAGCACCGACCGCATCACCCGGCCGCCGTCCATCTGGCCGGGGCCGGGCCACTCCTCATGCGGCGGGACGTGGTGCTGCGGGTATCCGGGGTGCTGGTAGGGCGGTGGCTGGAGCGGCACCGGCCGGTACCGGGGCATCGGGCGGTGCGGGGGCCGGGGCGGCCAGCCCTCCGGCGGCGGGGTGGTCATCCCTGCGCTCCGGTCAGCCCCGGGAGGCGGTGCGGCGACGCAGCACCAGCCCGCCGATTCCCGCGGCGGCCGTCATCAGCGCGCCGCCGAGCATGATGACCCGCGCGTCCGGCCCGGCGTCCCCGCCGCCACCGGTGGCGGCGCCGCCGTCGGGGATCTCCTCGATCTGCCGGGTGGAGGTCCGCTTGGTCGTCGGCTTCGGAGTCGGTTTCGCGGTGCGGGTCGTGGTGACGGTGATCGTCGGCTTGGGCGTGGAGGTGGTGGTGGGGGTGGTGGTGGGGGTCTCCGTCGGCGTGTTGGTGGGGGTGCCCGTGCCGGTCGAGGTCGGCGTACCCGTCCCGACGGTCACCCGCAACGCGGCGGCGGTCGCCTCGGCGGGGTTCGAGACGCTGCAGTTGAGCAGCGTGACGTCGGTGCCGGTCCCGGTGCCCGTGCCGGATTCCAGCAGCAGGGTGAAGGCGTCGGGCTGGAAGGCGACCACGCCGGTCGCGGTGGGCGTCACCGTGATGGTCAGCGGAGGCGGCGTGACGGTCTGGCCCACCGTGGGGGCGGCGGCGGTGGCGGCGGCCGAGCGGAACTCGCTGGCGACCGGCGCGGGCGTGCCGGTCGCGTAGACCTGGATGTCGGCGTCGAGGACGAGGCTCAGGTTCGACGGGGCACCGGTGGGCACGACGATCGGGGAGGCCGCGGGTGCGGCGATCTTCCATGTCGCGGTGAGAGGCGCGTTGGTCGCCGCCGAGACCGGGCCGGTGAGATCCATCTGGAACACGTAGGTCGCCGTCGCGGTGGTGCCGACCGAGCAGGTGTAGGTGACCTGCTTCGGGGCGGCCATGGAGGCGATCGCGGGGATCGCGCCGAAGAGGACGCCCGCGCCCGCGGCGGAGATCAGGGCTGTCTTGACCGCGACGCGGCGCCGCGTCTTGGACTTCAGCACAGCTTCTCCCTATTCCAGATTATTGGTCGATTTTGAAACGGTCATCAGGGCTGACCGACCACGGTAATGGTCCGGGACAGATCCTACGAAGAGAGTTCAGGTGACGCGAGCAGGTCGGCAAAACGGACACAAATTCCCATCCAGCACACAGCAAGAGATCCGTCCCCACCTCAGGCGTCTCCTCCGTCACGAAACGCCTCAACGATCACTCCCCGGAGCCGCCGAATCGGCGGGTGGGAGGCGAGGAATGAGCGGAACAGCAGGTCAACACGGCCGAATGACCCCTATGGCGGCAGGCCGGAACTCGCGGCGGCGCTCCCGGGGGGCGCTCCGGATTCCCTCTCATGTTGCCGAAAGATTTCGTTGACATGTACGCGCGGTGATCCTACCGTCATGGTTATGTCTAGTCACTCGCGCATAGATATTCAAGAGCCGACCTTCGGCGCAGGTATCTGGCACTTCGGGCGGTACGTGGACCGGTACGCGACCGACGGGTACGGCCCGCCGGTCAGCACGCTGGAGGCGATCGACCTGGCTGGGCAGGTGGGTGAGCTGTCGGTGGTGGACCTGACGTTCCCCTTCGACCCGCCGGACCTGCCGCTCGACGACGTGAAGACGGCGCTCAAGCGCAACGGCCTGCGAGCCATCGCGGTCACCCCGGAGATCTACACCAGGCGCTTCACCCGCGGTGCGTTCACCAACCCCGACCCCGAGGTGCGGCGGCAGGCCATCGAGCTCGTCTCCCGGGGCGCCGAGACGGCCCGCGAGCTCGGCTGCGACTACGTGAAGCTCTGGCCCGGCCAGGACGGGTGGGACTACCCCTTCCAGTCCGACCACTCCGAGCTGTGGCGCCTGTCCCTCGACGCGGTGCGCGAGCTGGCGACGAACTTCCCCGACCTGCGCTTCGCCATCGAGTACAAGCCGCGCGAGCCCCGCAACAGCATGGTCTTCTCCTCGGTGACCAAGACCCTGCTGGGCATCGAGGAGATCGGACTGCCCAACGTCGGCATCCTGCTCGACTTCGGCCACTCCCTGTACGGCGGCGAGTCGCCCGCGGACGCGGCGCGGCTGGCGATCTCCCGCGGGCGGCTGTTCGCCATCGACGTCAACGACAACTACCGGGGCTGGGACGACGACATGGTCGTCGGCTCGGTCCACCTCACCGAGACCTTCGAGTTCTTCCACGCGCTGCGCGACGCGGGCTGGGACGGCGTCTGGCAGCTCGACCAGTTCCCGTTCCGGGAGGACTCGGTCGAGGCCGCACGGGCGGGCATCCGCGTCATGAAGACCATCCACCGCGCACTCGGTCTGCTGGACCACGAGGCCCTGGCCGCCGCGCAGCGGGCCCAGGACGCCCTGGCCGCCCAGCGCGTCGTCCAGCAGGCCCTGCTGAGCGCCCAGGCCGGGCAGTGACACCCCGGCGCGACGGCGGCGGCCCGCCCGCGTGCCGCCCCGAGGACCACTCCCGCGAGGACCGCCGCACGGATTCCGGCCGGGAGAAGCAGCGAAACCGCCACACCGAGTTCGAGGAATGGAAACGACATGTTGCCGGCTGATCCCACGCGTTCCGCCGCGTACCGGGAGATCTCCCAGCGGATCCGCGAGAGCCGCCCCGAGGACGCGGTCCCCGAGCTGGAGCGGATCTCCGCCGAGGTGCGCCAGAGCATCGTCCGGATGATCGACCGCGCGCAGCTCGGGCACATCGGCGGTGACCTGTCCGTCACCGACATCCTGGTGGCCTGTTTCTACGGGGTGCTCGCGCTCGACCCGGAACGTCCCCGCTGGGAGGGACGCGACCGGTTCGTGCTCAGCAAGGGGCACTGCGCCGCCGCCCTGTACTCGACCCTCGCGCACTGCGGCTTCTTCCACACCGGCGAGCTGGACACCTTCATGGCTCCCCTGTCGGCGCTCAACGGGCACCCCAACAAGATCAAGGTGCCCGGCGTGGAGACCAACACCGGCGCGCTCGGGCACGGGTTCCCGGTGGCCACCGGATGCGCGCTGGGCGCCAAGCTGGACGGCGCGACGTGGCGGACCGTGGTGGTGCTCGGTGACGGGGAGCTCCAGGAGGGCAGTAACTGGGAGGCGGCGATGACCGCGTCCCACTACGGCCTGTCGTCGCTGACGGTCGTGATCGACCGCAACCGGCTCCAGCAGGGTGCCAGGACCGAGGAGACCAAGACCCTGGAGCCGCTCGGCGACAAGTGGCGCAGCTTCGGCTGGGAGGTCCGCGAGGTGGACGGGCACGACCACCTCGCGCTGCTGAAGGCATTGGAGCGTTCCACGACCGGGCGTCCGGTCGCGGTCATCGCGAACACGATCAAGGGGAAGGGCGTGTCCTTCATGGAGGACCGGGTGGAGTGGCATCACAAGGTGCCCAGCTCCGAGCAGGTCGTCGCGGCGCTCGCGGAGCTGGCGCGATGACCGTCACCGAACAGCGGGCGACCTTCGACTCACGTCAGGCGTTCGCCGAGGAACTGATCTCACTGGCGCGCGAGGACGAGCGGATCGTGGCGGTGTGCAACGACTCCGTCGGCTCCAGCAACCTCGTGGCCTTCCGCAAGGAGTTCCCCGACCGGCTGGTCAACGTCGGGATCGCCGAGCAGGACCTCGTCGGCGTCGCCGCCGGACTGGCCAACGCGGGCAGGATCCCCTTCGTCTGCGCGGCGGCGCCGTTCCTCACCGGCCGCGCGCTTGAGCAGATCAAGGCCGACGTCGCCTACAGCGAGGCGCACGTCGTGCTCTGCGGGCAGAGCCCCGGCATGGCCTACGGCGAACTCGGCCCCACGCACCACTCCATCGAGGACCTCTCCTGGGTGCGCGCGATCGCCGGCCTGGACGTGATCGTACCGGCCGACCCGGTGCAGACCCGTGCCGCCGTGCGCTGGGCCGCCGCCTCCGGAAGGCCCTCCTACCTGCGCGTCCCCCGGTTCAAGGTGCCCGTGGTGACCCCCGGGGACGCCCCGTTCGAACCGGGCAGGGCCGTCCTGCTCCAGGACGGCGACGACGTCACGGTGATCGCCATCGGCTCGCTCACCTCCCGGGCACTGGAGGCGGCGGCGCGGCTGCGCGCGGACGGCGTCTCGGTGCGGGTGCTCAACATGCCCTTCCTCGCCCCGATGGACGAGGACGCCGTGATCACCGCCGCCCGGGAGACCCGCGGCATCGTCACCGCGGAGGAGGCCACGACCAGCGGAGGGCTCGGCGCCGCCGTCGCCTCGGTGGTCGCGACCCGGCACCCCTCCCCGATGCGGATCCTGGGCGTGCCCCGCGTCTTCGCCCCGACGGGCGACACCGCGTTCCTCCTCGACCACTTCGGGCTCTCCGCCGACGGCATCGTGGCCGCGGTGCGGGACCTGCTGGGACATGGCTAGCACCGGCCCGCTCATCCTGGCCGTCGACCAGGGGACGAGCTCCACGAAGGCGCTGCTCGTCGCCCCCGGCGGCCGGGTCGTCTCACGCGGGGCGGCCCCGGTCTCCGAGCGCCAGCCCCGCCCGGGATGGGTGGACCAGTCGGCCGAGGAGATCTGGGAGAGCGTGCGGCGGGCGGTCGCGGACTGCGTCGACCCCGCCCTCGCCCCCCACGTCGCCGGGGTCGGCTTCAGCACTCAGCGTGAGTCCCTGGTGCTGTGGGAGCGGCACACCGGCCGGCCGGTCGGCCCCCTGGTCAGCTGGCAGGACCAGCGCACGACCCGGCAGTGCCTCGACCTCGCCGCCACGGGTGCCGGCGCGCTCGTACGGGCCGCCAGCGGGATGCCGCTGGACCCGATGTTCTCGGCGCTCAAGGCCCGCTGGCTGCTCGACGCCCATGATCCCGACCGGCGGCGTTCCCTGGCCGGCGAGCTGTGCCTGGGCACCGTCGACTCCTGGCTGCTCAGCCGCTTCGGCGGCGACCATGTGGTCGAGGTCGGCAACGCCTCGCGAACGCAACTGATGAACATCGCGACCCGGCAGTGGGACGGCGCGCTGCTCGACCTGTTCGGGGTGCCGCGCGAGGTCCTGCCGCGGATCACCGCCTCCTGCGGCGACTTCCCCGCGTTGCGGGGTCTCGCGCCGCTCCCGGACGGCGTCCCGGTCCTGGCGGTCATGGGCGACTCGCACGCCGCGATGTTCGCCCACGGCGGGTGGCGGCCGGGGGTGGTGAAGGCCACCTACGGCACCGGTTCCTCGGTGATGGCGGTCGGCGACTGCGACGACGCCCCCGGGCTCTGCCGCAGCGTCGCCTGGGACGTCACCGGGCCGGTGCTCGCGGTGGAGGGCAACATCCGCGCGACCGGACGCGCGCTCAGCTGGCTCGCCGAGCTGTTCGGGATCTCCCCCGAGGCCCTGCTGGAGGAGGCCGCCGAGCAGGCCCCGGACGGGGTGCACCTGGTGCCGGCGTTCGGCGGGCTGGGGGCGCCCTGGTGGGAGCCCGACGCGGTCGCGGTGCTGAGCGGGCTGACCCTGGGCACCCGCCGCGGTCATCTGGCGGCGGCGGCGCTGGAGGCGGTCGCCTTCCAGGTCGAGGACGTGCTGACCGCGGTCGAGCGGGCGACCGGTGAGGTGCGGGTGCTCCTCGCCGACGGCGGCCTCACCCGAAGCGCCCGGGTGATGCAGTTGCAGGCCGACGTCGGCGGCAGGGTGGTCTCCCGCTCCGCCGAGCACGACCTGTCGTCCCTCGGGGTGGCCGACGCCGCGGGGCTGGCGGCGGGCCTGTGGACCCTGGCCGACCTCGAAGCCCGGCCCCGCCCGGCGGACGAGTTCCGGCCCCGCGGCGACGAGCTCGACCGCGCGGCCCGGCGCGCCGCCTGGCACGAGGCGGTCCGGCGCTCACGTCCCCGCGGGGCGGAGACGTCTCCGCCCCACACGAACCGGAAGACGTTCCCCCCCGGCGCAGACCGGGAGGCGTTCCCGTCCCACACGGATCGGGAGGCGTTCCCCCCCGGCGCGGATCGGGAGGCGTTCCCGTCCCACACGGATCGGGAGACGGACGGCACCCTGGCCGAAAGGAGTGGCTCATGAGCACGCCGGTCACAGCGCGACCGAGCGGCGGGCGGACCTCCCGCCGCCGGATCCCGGCGCGATGGACGGCCGCCGCCGCGGCGGCGGCGCTGCTGGCGGCCATCGGTCTCAGCACCGAGTACCGCTCGCCGGAGACGGCCGCGGCGGCGGGACCGAAGAAGTTCGACGCGGCGGCGTTCGGCGCCGAGATGTACGAGAGCAAGGTCGTGCCCGCGATCGAGAAGGACGCCGTCGATCTTCCCGTACTGGTCGAGGCCCTGGTCGCCGACAAGGACGCGGCGGGCGAGAAGTATGGGCGCCGCCAGGGCACCAGCCCCTACAGCTTCCCGGTCAAGGGCACCGGCGAGGCCGGCGAGGCGAAGTCCGGCCTGCTGCCGGTGACCGTGCCCGGCCTGCCGGAGGGCACCCGGGTGTCGCTGCAGATCGGCCCGGCCATCAACGGTACGGCGCTGCGCGACGCGGCCGGGTTCATCACCTTCGGGCAGTTCCTCAACCAGGTCGAGTACGCCGACGCGGCCACCTCGCTCAACAACCAGATGCGCGAGAGACTGCTCAAGAACCTGGACGTGGCGGGCCTGAAGGGCAAGAAGATCTCCTTCACCGGCGCGTTCACCCTGCTGAGCCCCTCCGTCGTGACCATCACCCCGGTCTCGGTCGAGGAGGCGTCGTGACGGCGCCGGCCGCCCCGGTGCTGCGGGCCTGCGGTGTCACCAAGGTGTACGGCGGCACGCACGCGCTCAAGGGCGTCGACTTCGGCGTCGCCCCCGGCCGGGTGACGGCGGTGTTCGGTGAGAACGGGGCCGGCAAGTCGACGCTGATGAAGATCCTCGCCGGGATCGAGCACCCCACGACGGGTCACGTCGAGCTGGACGGCCGGCCCACCACGCTGGTGTCCTCCCGCGACGCCGCCGACCAGGGCATCGCGATCATCCACCAGGAGCTCAGCCTCTGCCCCAACCTCAGCATCCAGGACAACCTCTTCCTGGCGCGCGAGGTGTCGGGGGGGTTCGGGGCGATCGACCGGAAGTCCCAGCGGGCCACCACCGCGACGATCCTCCGCAATCTGGAGGAGGACATGGATCCCGACCGGTTGGTCGGTGACCTGAGGCTGGGTCAGCAGCAGGTCGTCGAGATCGCGCGGGCCCTCCTCCAGGAGGCCCGAGTGCTGATCATGGACGAGCCGACCTCCGCGCTGACCGCGCACGAGGTCGAGGTCCTGTTCCGGGTCATCCGGGAGCTCACCGCGAGCGGCGTCGCCATCGTCTACATCTCGCACCACCTGGACGAGGCACTGGAGATCGCCGACGACGTCGTGGTCCTGCGCGACGGCCGGCTCGTCGCCAGTGCCGGCGCCGACGAGGTGGACATCGGCTGGATCGTCGAGCAGATGGTCGGCCGGGACCAGGACGCGCTGTTCCCGCACCGCACCCCGGTCCTCGGGGAGGAACTGCTGACCGTGCGCGACCTCGTGGTGGCGGACCCGGCCAACCCCGACCGCCTCGCGATCGACCGGCTCTCCATGACCATCAGGCAGGGCGAGATCATCGGGATCTACGGCCTGATGGGCTCCGGCCGCACCGAACTGCTGGAGGCCCTCGCCGGCCGGGTCCCGACGCTGGGCGGTGAGGTCCTGCTCGCCGGGGCCCCGCTGGAGGAGCCCGACATCCGCCACCGCATCGAGCAGGGGGTGGTGCTGGTCCCCGAGGACCGCCAGCGCGACGGCCTGGTCCAGACGATGTCGGTCGGAGAGAACCTCTCCCTGGCGGGCCTGGCCGCGTTCGTCCGGCGGCTGTTCGTCTCCCGCGATCGGGAGCGGCAGGCCGTCGAGCGGATGATCACCGATGTCACCGTCAAGACGGACGGCCCCGGCGCGGCCATCGGCTCGCTCAGCGGCGGCAACCAGCAGAAGGTCGTCATCGGCAAGGCGCTGCTGACCGACCCGCGCGTGCTGCTGCTCGACGACCCCTCACGGGGCGTCGACGTGGGTGCCAAGGCCGACATCTTCGAGCTGATGGCGGCTCAGGCACGACGTGGCCTGGCCGTCCTGTTCACCACTTCTGACGCGGAGGAAGCGTTGCACATCCCCGACCGGCTGCTGGTGCTCGTCCGCGGCACGGTCGCCGGCGAGTTCCGGCGCGGGGAGATCAACCGGGAGGAACTGATGAGTGTGTCGGATGGCGCCGCCCTCGACGCGGCCGGAGGTGGTGAGCGATGACGTCCCCGGGCACCACCGCCGCACCGCGCACGACGGACCCCGCGGCGCCGGAGCAGGCCGCCGCGGCGGCGCGCCGCCTGTCGCTGTTGAACGCCCTGTTCGAGCTGCGCGCCTTCATCGCGCTCGCCGTCCTGATCGTCGTCTTCGGCCTGCTGTCGGACTCGTTCCTGACCGTGCCGAACCTCATCACGATGACGAAGCACGTCGCGATCAACGCGGTGATCGCACTCGGCATGCTGCTGGTCATCCTCAAGGGCGGCATCGACCTGTCGGTCGGCTCGATCGTCGGCCTGTCCGGGGTCGTCGCCGGTGAGCTGCTCCAAGGGCTCAACCTGGGCTTCCTCGACCTGATCGCCTACCCGCCGGTGTGGGGCGTCATCGTGCTGTGCGTCGCGGTCGGCATGCTGGTCGGCCTGGTGAACGGGGTGCTCGTCACCCGGTTCCGGGTCGCCCCGTTCATCGCGACGCTCGGCATGCTGTACGTGGCGCGCGGCGCCGCACTGCTGATCTCCGGCGGTTCGACCTATCCCAACCTGGCCGGAAACCCCGAGCTCGGCAACACCGGGTTCGGGCTGCTCGGCAGCGGACGCCCGCTCGGCCTGCCCACCTCGATCTGGATCATGATCGTTCTCGCCGTCCTGGTCACGCTGCTGCTCGTCAAGACCCCCTTCGGCCGATGGCTGTACGCCACCGGCGGCAACGAGCGGGCGGCGGAGCTGTCCGGCGTGCCGATCAACCGGGTCAAGACGGCCGTCTACGTGATCTCCGGCGCGTGCGCCGCGGTCGCCGGCCTCATCATCGCCTCCGAGCTGACCTCGGCGGCGCCGCAGGCCGGTGAGACGTACGAGCTCAACGCGATCGCGGCGGTCGTCATCGGCGGCGCGGCGCTGAGCGGGGGACGCGGGACCGTGCGCGGCACCCTCCTCGGCGCCTTCGTCATCGGCTTCCTCGCCGACGGCCTGGTCATCCTGGGCGTGTCGACGTTCTGGCAGATCGTCATCAAGGGAGCCGTCATCATCCTCGCCGTGATGCTGGACCAGGGCCAGCAGCGGTTCAAGCGGCGGGGGGCCGCCGTCTCGGCGGTGGCCGCCAGCAAACAGCCGGAACCGGCGTCCTAGGGCGGACGGGCCCGCCCCGTCCGCGCACCACCGGTCCACCCGGCCAGCCGGCCCAGCCGGATCTCCCCGGCCCCGACGGCGAGCAGCCGGGCCGGCCGCCCTCCGGGGCGGCCACCTCACCCCTCATCCACAGTGCAGTTCACCACCTTCCGGAGGTCGGAGATGTCCGTTCCCATCCTTGAGTCCATGCGTCGCCGCGGTGTCGGCCTCGCGCTCTCGCTCCTCGCCGGCACCTCGCTGCTGGCGGCGTGCGGAAGCACCGGCGCACCGGCGCAGAGCTCGCCCGGCGCGCAGGCGGTCTCCGCCAGCCCGACCGGCGGAGGCGGCGGCCAGGCGGGCGGGCTGATCGCCATCATCACCCCGTCCCACGACAACCCGTTCTTCAAGGCGGAGGCCGACTCCGCCAAGGCCAAGGCCGAGGAGCTGGGCTACGAGACGTCGGTGGCCTCCCACGACGACGACCCCAACAAGCAGAGCGAGCTGATCGACGCCGCCATCTCCCGGCAGGCCAAGGCGATCGTCCTGGACAACGCCGGTGCCGACGCCTCGATCGGCCCGGTCCGCAAGGCCACCGAGGCCGGCGTGCCGGTCTTCCTGATCGACCGTGAGATCAACGCCACCGGCGTCGCCAAGGCGCAGATCGTCTCCAACAACTCCCAGGGTGCCCAGCTGGCCGCCCAGTCGTTCGTGGAGGCGATGAAGGAGAAGGGCAACTACGTGGAGCTGGTCGGCAAGGAGTCCGACACCAACGCCAGCGTGCGGTCCAAGGGCTTCTCGGACGTGATCTCCCAGTACCCGGACCTGAAGCTCGTGGCCAAGGAGAGCGCCAACTGGGACCAGCAGGAGGCGTTCACCAAGATGGAGACCATCATCCAGAAGAACCGCGACATCCAGGGCGTGATCGCGGGCAACGACACCATGGCGCTCGGCGCGGTGGCCGCGCTCAAGGCCGCCGGGATGCTCGACAAGGTGGTGGTCGTCGGCTTCGACGGCAGCCCCGACGCCATCGCCGCGATCAAGGCCGGTGACATGCACGCCACCGCCCTCCAGCCGGCCGCGCTGGCCGCGCAGAGCGCCGTCGAGCAGGCGGACGCGTTCATCAAGAACGGCTCCACCGGCAAGGAGGAGAAGCAGTCCATCGACTGCGAGCTGGTCACCAAGGAGAACGCCGACGAGTTCGGCGTCTTCGGCCGGAAGTGACCGCGGTGCGGGGACGGGCCGTCCGTCCCCGCACCCCGTCCCCGTACGGCCGGGTCCGGCCGCCCGTATGTCCGGGCTCGCCGGGCGCGGAAGGGATCCGAGCGGTACGCTGAGTCGTCGGCCGCGGGTGAGAAGGAATTCGGTCCTCCCCGCACGCCGCCACCGGCTCCGCGTCACCCCCCGTCGGGCGGATCGAAGACAGAGCCGGTTTCCACACGTCGAACAGGAGGCGGTGCATGGTCGTCCCCGACATGGGGCGGATCCACGGCTCCGGCCGCGCCGTGGCCACAGACCATCTGCGCCTGCTGGCGCGCGTGGCCCGGATGTATCACGAGCAGGGCATGCGGCAGCCGGAGATCGCCGCGGCGCTCAGCATCTCGCAGCCGCGCGTCTCCCGCCTGCTCAAGGAGGCCATCACCAGGGGCATCGTGCGCACCGTGGTCGTCCTCCCGGAAGGTGTGCACACCGAGCTCGAAGAGGACCTGCAACGACGGTACTCGCTGCGGGACGCCGTGGTGGTCGACGCCGACGGCGCCCAGGGCGACGTCATCCCGGCCCTGGCGTCCGCCGCGGCGGCCTACTTCGACACGACGTTCAAGGGCGGCGACGTCATCGGCATCTCCTCCTGGAGCGAGACGCTGCTGGCCGCCGTCGACCGCATGCACCCCAAGAGCGTGCAGGTCGCCGACCGCGTCATGCAGGTCGTCGGCGGCGTCGGCAGCCCCGAGGCGCAGGTGCACGCCACCCGCCTCATCAGCCGCCTGGCCGACGTCACCCGGGCCAGGCCGGTCTTCGTCCCGTCGGCCGGCGTCGTGGGCACCCCCGTGATCCGCGACGCCCTGCTCCAGGACGCGGCCGTCGTCGACGTCATGTCCCAGTGGCGCGAGCTGACCGTCGTGCTGGTCGGCATCGGCAGCCTGGAGCCCTCCCCCCTCCTGCTGCGCAGCGGCAACGCGGTCAGCCAGGCCGACCAGGAGGAGCTCCGCTCCCTGGGCGCCGTCGGCGACGTCTGCCTGCATTTCTTCGACGCCGACGGCGACGTGGTCGACTCCGCCTTCGACCGGCGGGTCGTGGGGATAAGCGTCGACACCTTCCGTTCCGTGCAGCGCCGCGTCGCCGTCGCCGGCGGCCAGCGGAAGTACTCCGCCATCAAGGCCGCCCTCCGGGGCGGCTGGATCAACGTGCTGATCACCGACCTGGAGGTCGCCCGGCGCCTGCTCGCCGAGCCGATCTGACGGCGGGCGTCCGAGCGGCATGCGATCGGGCCGTGCCCGCCCCACCCGGTGCGACCCCGCACGGCGCGGTGCCGTGCGGGGCCGGGAGGGGCGAACGGCCTCAGAAGGCGTCGCCCCAGCCGCCGCAGTCGTCGAACTTGTCCGTGCCCTCGCACACCCGGATCTTGAAGTCGTCGAAGCCCTTGCTCGTGCGGAACCCGCCGAACTCGGCGAAACCCGCGTGCCGGAAGGTCTTGAACACCTTGGTGTGGTGACCGGAGCGGTCGTGCCAGCGGAACCACACGTAGCTGTAGTGGCGGTCCCGGTCCCGGTCGACCAGATCACCGTAGAACCAGTACCGGCCACCGGTCTTGACCCAGTAGCCCTTGAAGTACGAACGCTTGCCGAAGCTCTCCCCGCCGCCGAACGCCGAGTGGTACGGGCCGAAGAAGTGCTTGCCACCGAGCGCCGCCGACACCGCCGGAGCGGAGAGCGGGGCCGCCGGGACGGGCGCCGCGGCCGGGACGGTGGCCGCCGTCGCCGCCGGAGCCGCGAGGCCGCCGGCCAGCAGCGAACCGGCCAGGGCGGCACCGGCGAGCAGAGCGCGTGTCGGGTTCATGGTCTTCCTCCTGTGGAGCGTGTGCGGTCCGTTCCGACGCCGCTCACACTAGGAAGTCACCCGCCCTCCTTCTGCGGAGGAATACACACATAATCCCTGATGTGCACTATTACGGATTACGCCTTCTTCCGGACCGCGACCGGCCGTGCCGGCGCGCACTCACGGCAGGACCGCGCGGAGCACCACGGTGACGATCGGCAGGTCGAACACGGGTCCCAACCGTGTTCTCAAAGCGTCACCGGATCACCGGGAGACCCAGGTCTCGTGCAGGTGGCGCAGGAGGAAGCCGCCGGGGGCGGCCGGGTCGCGCAGCAGCACGACGGTGGAGCGGCGGGCCGCGCCGCCGGCGCGGTGCGACTCCCGGTAGGTCGCCACGAGCAGCGGGCCACCGACCGCCACCAGCTGCACCTCCCGGATCTCGATCACGAGCCCGGGAGAGGTGCCGTACGCGCTCTCGACCGTGGTCAGCACCCGCTCGCGGTCGAGCACCGTGCCGTCCGGCTCGACCATCGTGAACCCCGGCCCGTGAGCGTCGGCGAAGGCCGCGAACTCCTCAGGCGTGCGCGGCGCCTCTCCCGACAGCCAGCGCTCGATGACCCCGTGCAGCCGGACGATCTCCGCCCGGCACGCCGCCTCGTCCGCCGCGCTCACCGGCCCTGCCCGGCGAGGGCGGGCCAGGGCTGGGCGGCGATCCAGTCGCGCAGCGGCGTGAGCCGGATGCCGAGACGCTCCTCGACCTCGGCGGGGCCACCGCCGTACAGCGCGGGGCCGCTCTCCGCGACCCAGCGGTACGCCGCCGCCACCTCCGTCGCGGGCGAGGCGCCGATCGCGTACGCCAGGCCCGCCTCGAACTCGGCGGGATCCTGGGCGACGTACTCGACCCGCCGACCGAGCCCGGCGCCGAGCGCCGCGGCCAGCTCCGGGCCGGTCACCACGTCGCCTCCGCCGATGTCCAGGACGGCGCCGGCCAGGCCGTCGCGGGTGAGCGCGGCCGCGGTCGCCGCCGCGAGGTCGGCGTGGCCGAGCCAGGCCACCGGGGTCTCGGCGGGCAGCGGGTAGCTCAGCACGCCGTCGTGGACGATCGGCCCGGCCGCCCAGGGTGCGCACAGGTTGTCGAGGTAGACCGGCGGACGCAGGACGACGGTGGGCACGCCCGAGGCGAGCAGTGCCTCCGCGGCGGTCCGCCGGGTCTCGAACGCCGCCACCCCGGTGACGGCCTCCGGCACGCGGTTGCCGGTGTTGAACACCAGGCGTTCCACCCCCGCGGCGAGCGCCGCGTCGGCGACGTTGCGCACGTACGAGGCCGACGTCTCGGACTCGTACACCATGGGCAGCAGCACCGACGCGTGCGTCACCCCCGCGAACGCCGCCTTCAGCCCCGCGGAGTCGCCGAGGTCACCGACGACGGGCTCGACCCCCTCGGGCAGGCGGCCCGCGGCCTCCCGTGAGCGGATCAGCCCCCGGGTCTCGTGACCGCGCGCCGCCAGCAGCCGGGCGACGGCGCCGCCCTGCGCGCCGGTCGCGCCGATCACAAGACAGCGGAATCCTCCATCAGACGCCATCGAGCACACTCCCCATCTGGTCGACTCACCTATGAAGACCAGTTTCGAGGCCCGGCACAGTACGCTCGATAAGCAAGAATCCCTTGATTTTTAAGGATCGTCCATGGAGTCCGATGACGACCTGCTGAGCGATCTCCTGGCCCCGTTGCGCCTGCACGGCCTGTTCCACAGCCGGTGGTCGGCGCGGGCGCCGTGGGGCGTCGCGGGTGAGAGGGAGAACTGCGCGATCCTGCACTACGTCCAGGAAGGCGAGTGCACGGTGGAACTGCCGGAGACGGCCGGGCCGATCCGGCTGCACCCGGGTGACCTGGCGGTCTTCCCGCACGGCAGCGCGCACCGGCTCGCCGACCGGCCGGGCAGGGCCGCCGTCCCGCTGGACACCGTGGTCCCCGGGCGAGCGCCGGGCGCCGTGCGCGCCGTGGAGATCGACGGCCCGGGTCCGGTGACGACCATGCTCTGCGGCGGTCTGCACTACGACGGTGTGGCTGCCGCCCCGCTGTACCGGGCGCTGCCGCCGGTGTTCGTGCTGGACCGCGTGGCACTCGCGAGGCAGCCGCTGCTGGATGGCACGCTGCGGCGCCTCGCCGAGGAGTGGACGCACGCCGAGCCCGGTGGGCGACTGGTGGCGTTGCGTGCTTTCGAACTGGCATTCGTGCTGGCTCTGCGCGTGGCGCTCAGCGAGCTGGCCCCGGACGAGCCCGTGCTGCGCGCACTGCGCCACCCCGCGATCAGCAGAGCGCTGCTCGCCGTGCACAACCGGTTCGCCGAGCCGTGGACGCTGGAGTCGCTGGCGGCGGAGGCGGGGCTGTCGCGCTCGGCGTTCGCGGCGACCTTCCGTGAACTGGTCGGGGAGTCCCCGATGCGCCACTTGACCGCCCGCAGAATGCAGGAGGCGGCGCGGCTGCTGACCGACACCGAGTTGACGCAGGGCCGCATCGCCGAGCGTGTCGGCTACCACTCCGGCGTGGGCTTCCATCTCGCTTTCCGCGCCTGGTCGGGGCGGACCCCCGGCGACTACCGTCGCGCGCACACCCCCGTTGCGGGCCGGCCGCCTGCCGTCCGCACCCGGCCTCCCGCTCTCCGCCACGCCCCGACCGGGAACAGGGACGGCGGCCAGGTGCCCGCAGGCACCTGACTCCGGTGGGAGACGCCGGAACGGCGGGGCAGGGTCGCCCGGACGGCCGGCCCCGGATATCGGAGCCCTACACGCTGCCGGCGGCTTCCCGGGACGCACTCGCGCCGGAGCTCGGCCGGACTCCCCGCCCGGTGGTGTCCCGGGCGCCGTACCGGCCGGCGCGCAACCTGTCCCGGGCGGTGCGGGCGACACCGGGATCATCGGCGAAGACCCCGTCCACGCCGAGGCGGTACAACCGCCTCAGCCACCCCGCCACGTCCCCGGTGGCGCGCCGGTAGGCGCGTGTGCCGGGTTCACCGCGCCGGTACTCGGCCGGGAGCGACGCGTTGTGGCTGCGGATCGTCGCGACGTGCACCAGGAGGTTCTGCCGGTGGGCGTCCCGCAGGAGCGAGGTGGGTTTCCCGAGTCTCCCGCCGGGGCCGGCGGCCAGGATCCGCCTGGTGGACACCCCGATGCCGTCAGCGTAACCGGCGATCTCCCGCAACCCCTCGGCGGTGGTGAGGTCGTCGTAGGTACGCGGGTCGTCCACCGCCATCAGGTCGTAGGGGGCGCCGGTCGCACCGATCAACTGGATCAGCCGCAGCCGCGTGACGGGACGGAGCTCCCGCAGGATGCGGGTCTCGAACGACTGGATGAACACCGGATCCTGCGCGTCCTCCCAGCCGTGCCGGCGGAAGGTCTCCAGCAGCGGTTTCTCCAGGGGCAGCCCGATCGAGGCGAAGTAGCTCGGGGACTTGGTCTCGGCGTAGACACCCACGCCGTGCCGCTGCGCGAGCCGGATGATCTCGTCCAGCGTCGGGATGAGCGCCACCCCGTCGTAGGCCGTGTTGTCCCGCCGCCGTTTGGGGTAGCGCTCCATGGCCCGCAGGGTGCGCAGCTCAGGCAGCGTGAAGTCCTCGGTGAACCAGCCGGTACTCCGGCGGCCGTTCACGATCTTGGTTGTCCTGCGGCCGGCGAACTCGGGGTGGGCCTCGACGTCGGTGGTCGCCGAGAGCTCGTTCTCGTGCCGGGCGACCAACACGTGGTCCTTGGTGGAGACGAGGTCGGGCTCGATGTAGTCGGCTCCCATCCGGATGGCGGCCCGGTAGGACATGAGCGTGTGCTCGGGCCGGAAGGCGCTGGCGCCGCGGTGCGCGATGACGATCGGCGCACGGTCGTCACGGTCCGGCCGGGTGGCCACGGGGAGTGCGGACCAACCGACCGCCGTCCCCCGCGACAGGCGGTACCCCGCCCCGGTGGACCGCGTTCCACCGAACCGCGTGCCCATGGCGCCGGCGGCCCACGGCCGCGCACGCCCGGTGCCGGCGGACCACGGACTCCCGTGGCGCCTGGTGGTCCACCAGTTCCCGTGACGCCTGGTGATCCAGCCGTCCGCCCGCCCGGACGACCGGTTCCAGTGCCGCTTGGCGGGTCTGTCGGAGCGCCGGAACTTCCAGCTCCGGTGCCGCTCGGCCGCGCCGCTCCTCTGCCGCCCGACGATCACCCGCCCCGGCCGGCCGACCGACCGGTCCCCGGGCCGCTTGGCCGTCTTGCCTTCCGGCTGCCTGTGCCCCGCCTCTCCCGGCCACCCGAGCGTCCAGCCCGACGGTCGGTCGCCCCCCGCTTTCGGATTCTGGACGGCACCGGCCATCGCCATCCCTATCACCACGGCCAGCACACCGGCCCGCGTCACGCTCACCCGAGCACCCCCCGACTCGTCCTTGTTCGGGGGGCATACCTATACGAATAGCTCTCTACCCGGATCGTCCAGGCGGCTAACGACGCCCGGGCCCGCCTACCAGGCGATGCTCAGACGGCGGGCGGCCACATCCCCGGCTGCTGCGGGGCCTGCCACTGCGCCATGCGCTGCCGGGGCACGATCCTGAAGCGGTACACCGCGAGCAGGACGGTGCCGCCGATGACACCCGCTCCGGCGCCGCCGGCCAGGTACCACCCGCCATCGGACTGGGTGAAGTACTCCTGCTGGTCGAGTTCGGCGAAATTGGTCGACCGTCTGGCCTCCGCCAGCAACTCCTCGTACTTCGCAGGATCGGTCTCCTTGACGGTCTCCGCTTCGCTGATCAACTCGGACGCCCTCTGGAGGCTGCTGTCGATCCGTTCCCGCGTCTCGCTCGCCCGGGAGAGCGCGACACCGCTCAGCACCCCGGCGCCCAGGCCCGCCACCAAAAGCACGGCGCCCAGCCACGGCACCCATTTCATGACCATCACTCCCGTATCGGTTCGCGTACCGCTGAGCGCGGTGCGGGGGCCGGCGACGCCCGAGATCCGGGAAGGACATCGGCCGCCGGGACGGGCTGCCCCCGCGGCACGTGCAGCCGCACACCGGCCGCGCTCCCGGCAGCCGGCTCGGTGAGGCCGTCGCATGCCGGGTCGTCACCCCCGCCCCGGAGAACGGTAGTCCCGCGCCGGTTCCGGCGGCACCCACCGTCCGGCTGATCCGGCATCCCCCACCAGAGTGATCCGGAGACCGGACCGTCCGTGCTCGCCCGCCGGCGCGGGCCGTGACCGGGCGGCGGGCGGTGCCGTGTCGGGAACCCGGTCATCACCCGGCGCGGGCCCGCGAGACGGTCCGGCAGGGGCCCGCGAGACGATCCCGGGCCCGGAAGGACGGTCCAGCAGGGGTCAGCGAAGCGGTCGGCGTGGATTCGGAAGACGGCCAGGCGCGGGCCCGGGAGGCGGTCAGGCGCGACGGGTCTTGGAGAGGGTCGCGTAGACGATGATGTTGTCGGTGTAGTGGTGGGTCTTGCTGTTGTAGACGCCGCCGCAGGTGATCAGGCGGAGAGTGGCCTCGCCGGTGTTGCCGTAGACCCGCTTGGACGGGAACGCCTGCTTGCTGACCTGCTCCACCCCGTCGACGGTGAACTCGACGACGGTGCCGTCCGAACGGGACACCTTGATCTTGTCGCCGCGCCGGATCTCCTTCAGGCGGCTGAACACGGCGGCACCCTTACGGGTGTTGACGTGGCCGAGGATCACCGAGGGCCCCTGCTGCCCGGGGATCGGGCCGTGCTTGTACCAGCCGGCCTGGTTCGGCCTGCTCAGCGGAGGGGTCTGGATCTCGCGTCTGGCGTCGACCCCGAGCGCCATCAGCGGGGCCAGCACGCCGATCTTGGGGATGGCCAGCCGCCGGGGCTTCACTCCGTCGCTCTTGAGCGGCGGCGGGGGTGCGACCACGGGCAGCGGCGGCGGCGCCGTGGGCGCCGCGGGCGTCAGCGGCACGTCCAGACCCCCCGGGCCGACCGAGGACGGCAGGACTCCGGCCGGGTTCTGCACCTGCGGGCCGCCGGCCGGGGCGTTCTGCGGCGGCAGGGTGCTGTCGGCCGCCAGCGGCACCGGCGGCCCGTACGTCTCCTCGTCGACCGCCGGGGTGAGGTAGGCGAGCAGCCCCGCCATGATCACCCCGACCCCGCCGAGCGACCCGGCCACGAGCAGCGCGGGCAGCAGCATGCCGCCCTTCCGCCCCGGCGCGGGACCGCCGCCGTGGTAGGGATCGGGACCACCCTGCACGGGTCCGTGGTACATCCGAAAAGCCCCCTTCAGCTACCCCTGGCCGCGCGCGTGCGCCGCCCGCCGCCTGATCAACGCCACACCGCCGAAGACGCTTCCGGCCACCATGGCCGTCCCCGCCCCGACGAGCCCCAGCCCGGAGCCTCCCTGGTCCGGCGCCTCACCCGTCTGCGCGCCGCCGCTGGGCGTGATGATCACCTGCGGCGTGGTGGGGGTGGGTCTGGTGGGGGTGACGGTGGCGGTCACCGTCAAGGTCGGCTTGGGGGTGGAGGTGGTCGTGCTGGTGCCCTTCGCCCCGCCCGGCGGCGGCGTCGTGCCGGTGCCCGTGGGGGTCGAATTCGTCGGTCCGGGGGTCGTGGGACCGCCGGTGGGAGTACCCGTGGAGGTGGTCGTGGGAGTGCCGGTGGGAGTGATCGTGGGGGTTCCCGTCGGGTCCACCGTGCCCGTCGAGGTGGGGGTGGGAGACTGGCTCGCCCCGTCCGAGATGACGACGTTCACCGACACCGGCGCGCTGACGAGATCGCACGTGGCCCGGTACTCGTTCGGCGGGTTCTTCAGCTCCCTGGTGATCACCCGGAAGGCGTCGAGCTGTGCCCACTTGCCGTGCTCCTCGTTCACCACCTGGATGGTGTGCTTGCCGTAGTCGAGCCCGAGGAAGCGCCACAGCGTCAGCCCGCCCCGGTTGGCGTCGTTCGACGGCGTGCCGTCGGGCAGCTTGGAGGCGTCGACGGAGGCCGGTGTGGCGAGCTGTCCGTCGATGTAGAACTTGACCTTGCCCGCCCGGTGGTCGCGCTGGGCGACGTACTCGATTCCGGTGCCGGTGAACTGGAGGGAGGCCCTGGCGTTCCCCTCCACCGTGCGGTGGATGTCGTGGTGGTGGTCGTTGTTGTTCGCCGGCTGGTCGTTCAGGTCCTCCCAGTAGCCCGTCTCGTACTGGACCCGCGGGTCGTCGTCGTTGACCATGACCTCACTGGCCGGCGGCGTGAAGTCCACGAACAACTTCCGGGGCGTGACCTTGAGGGTGCCCGCCGCGTGGGTGTGGGCGGCGTCGGCGATCCCCTCGGGGAGCTTCAGGATGGTGCCGGGCTGGAGCTGGTTGGGCTGCGTCACGCTGCCGATCGGCTGCAGGACACCGGTCCAGATGCCGGAGAGCTGCACGTTCCCGGTGACCTTGACCTGGGCCCCCGGCGCGAAGTAGTCGGGCGAGCCGAACCGGGTCGGGTCCTGCATGTAGCCGAGCTTCCAGCCGACGCTGAGCGGTTCGCCGACCTTGAGCGTCGTGGGGATCGACACCCTCGTCCGGAGGTTGACCGTGCCGCCGTTCAGCGCGATCCCGCCGGTGCACTTGTAGTCGACCACGAGTTCGGCGTTCTCGGCGCGCGCCGAGCCGGGAGACAGCGTGGCCAGCGCACCGGCCACCAGGCCCACGACGGCAACCGCGACAGACCTACGGACCCCAGACCGCCACCGAACCACCACATACTCCGATCACGAGGGCCGCCGGCCACAGGCATGCCCATAGCAAACCAGGGTAGATCGTACGGTTTACCCCTCTTCGGCGCAGCGAGATGCCGCTTTCCCCCGAAGACCGTGGCGGAGTTGTGATCTGCCCTTACCACCCCGTTTCCCGGCCGGCAACCTGAGCAGCCGGTATGGGTGTACCTGGAAGTAACAGAATTGTATTCTGTATCACGGATCCCAAGGAGGCGGACAATGCAGCGAGACCTCTACGAGGAGGAGCACGGGCTCTTCCGCGAGACCGTGCGTGACTTCCTGGCCCGCGAGGTGGTGCCCCACCACCCCCGCTGGGAGAAGGAGGGCATCGTCCCCCGTGAGGTGTGGAAGAAGGCCGGCGAGATCGGGATGTTCGGCTTCGGAGTGCCGGAGGAGTTCGGCGGATCGGGCGTCACGGACTTCCGCTACAACGCCGTGATCGTCGAGGAGATCATCAGGATCGGTGCGTCCGGGCTGGGCTTCTCGTTGCACAACGACGTGATGGCGCCGTACCTCGTCGACCTCACCGACGACGGGCAGAAAGCACGCTGGCTGCCCGGGTTCACCTCCGGTGAGCTCATCACCGCGATCGCGATGACCGAACCCGGTGCGGGCAGCGACCTGCAGGGCATCCGGACGACCGCCGTACGCGAGGGCGACCACTACATCGTCAACGGGCAGAAGACCTTCATCACCAACGGCATCAACTCCGACCTGGTCGTGACGGTCGTCAAGACCGACCCCGGCGCGGGTGCCCGGGGCATCTCGCTGCTGGTGGCCGAGCGGGGCATGGAGGGCTTCACCCGGGGCCGCAACCTGGAGAAGATCGGCATGCACGCGCAGGACACCGCGGAGCTGTTCTTCGACAACGTGCGGGTCCCGGCGGACAACCTGCTCGGCGGCGAGGAGGGGCAGGGCTTCTTCCAGCTCATGCGGAACCTGCCGCAGGAGCGCCTGTCGATCGCGGTGATGGCGGTGGCCGCGGCGGAGAGCGTGCTGGAGACCACGATCGAGTACTGCCGCAACCGCACCGCCTTCGGCCGCAGCATCGGCGGCTTCCAGAACACCAGGTTCGTCCTGGCGGAGCTGGACACCGAGGTGGAGATCGCCCGGCACTACGTGGACAAGTGCATCCGGGAGCTGAACGCCGGGCGGCTGAGCGCGGTGGACGCCGCCAAGGCCAAGTGGTGGACCACGGAGCTCCAGACCAAGGTGATCGACCGCTGCCTCCAGCTGCACGGCGGCTACGGCTACATGACCGAGTACCCCGTCGCGAAGGCCTGGCTGGACAGCCGCGTCCAGACGATCTACGGCGGAACCACCGAGATCATGAAGGAGATCATCGGCCGTTCCTTCGGCTTCTGACCGCGCGGCGGCCACCGCCCCACGCCCCGGCCGTCACGGGACCACCGCCTCCAGGCTCGATCGCGCCTGCCCCGCCGTCACGGAACCACCGACTTCGGGCTCGCTCGCCCCGCGTCCCGGTCGCGGCGGGACCGCCGATCCCCGGGGCTCGATCACCCGTGCCCCGGCCGCGCCGGCACCACCGGTTCCGGGGCTCGGCGGTCCCGCCGTGAGACTCGCCGTCGCCCCGGGTGCGGCGTCCGCCGACGGGTATCGGCCGGAACCGTCAGTTCTGGACGATCTCCTCGATCTGGATGGCCGTCCCATCCTTGATCGTCACCTTGGCGAAGAGGACACCGCCCTTCTTGAGCACCTTCTGCAGCTGCTCCCCGGAGCACCGGTGCGGGAGCTCGCCGTCGTCGCAGACCGTCCCCTGCACGTCCAGGACGACCGTGAAGGGCGTCAGGAGCACCTCCACCTCCTTGTCGCTCTCCGGGGTCACCGTGATCCGGTCCGCTCCCCGCAGGGCGATCTGCCCGAGCACGGTGGCGTCGGTGCCCCGTCCGCCGGGCACGCTGGGGGAAGGATGGGACGGCGTGGACGCCTCCGGCGGGGTCGTGAACGGCACACCGGTCTCCGCGGGCGTCTCGGGAGGAGAGGGCAGAGCGGAGGGAGGCGCGGTCACCGTCACGGTGGAGGCCGGTGCCGCCCCCGACGGACCGTCCCCGCCCGAGCAGGCGGACAGGCCCATCGCGAGGGCGGCCACCAGGACGACGTGCGTTGACTTGAGCGATCTGTTCACGATGGGCAACGATCTCATGAGATCCGCCCCGCGGTTACCCGCCTCGGAAACGGCACCGCCGACGCATACTGGTCAGCGAACCCTTTCCCGAGGTGGTGACGATGGACAGCGGACTGATTCTGCTGGTCTTCCTGGCGTTCCTGTTCGCCTGGGGCCTGAACCGGGTACGGCGTGCCCTCCGGCTCGGCCCGGTCGCGTACGCGGGCGTCATGGTCGCGTTCGTCATCGTGATGCTCGCCGTCTGGGGACAGACGTTCCGCTAGGGCAGACGTTCCGCTAGGGCGGACGTTCCGCCAGGGCGAGCCACCCGCCGCACCCCGCGAGCCACCCGCCGCGCCCCGCGGCTTCCCGGTCGTCCCCGTGACCGGGCACCCGCGGGCCCGCGCGAGCGCGGCTACGCGGACGCCTCCAGCAGCACGGACGCCACCAGCTCCGGGTCGTCGGTCATGGGCACGTGACCGCAGCCCGCGAGCAGCTTCACCCGCTGCCCCGACCATCTCGCGGCCCGCACGGCCTGCCGCCGCAACAGCAGCCGGTCGTGCCGGCCCCAGGCGATCGTGATGGGCACCTTCGGCGGGGCGGGCGGCATCAGCCAGGCGAGCGACTCCAGGGTGGCGTCGAACCCGCGAGCGTCCCGCAGCGCCCGTAGGGCCGCGAGCAGCGCCTGCGGGGGAAGCCGGGAGGGGTGGGCCACCAGCAGACCGGCGGAGAGGATCCGGCCGGACGGGTGCTCCGCGGCCACGTGGGCACGCTCAGGCGGGACGGCCCGGACCGACGCCCGGGCCGCGCGCAGGACGGCTCGCGCGTACGCGAGTTCCGTCCGGTTCCAGAACCCGGCGGGCGAGAGCGCGGTGGCGGTGCGGACCGCCCCCCGGGCCGCCAGTTCGAGGGCGACGTAGCCCCCCAGCGAGTTGCCCGCCACGTGGGGGGCCTGCAGCCCGAGCATGGCGCAGAAGGACTCGACCGCGTCGGCGAGGGTCTCCGCCGTGTACGGCGTCCCGGGGGGCAGCGGCGGCGAGGCGCCGAACCCCGGGAAGTCGACGGCGATCACGTCCCGCTCGGCGGCGAGACGGTCGATCACCGGTGACCACGCCTGCCAGTGGTGTCCGATTCCGTGCAGCAGGACCAGGGGGGACCCCGTTCCGCGGCGTTCGAAGGCCAGCTCCATGTCCCGAGTCAAGCACCGTCGGGGGAAGCGATCCAGCCTTGCCGCACCGGGTTCAGCGCGACTTGGTGGGGATCTCGAACCAGACGGCCTTGCCCTCCTTGGTGGGACGCGAGCCCCAGCGCCTGGCGAGCTGGTCGACGAGATAGAGACCGCGGCCACCCTCGTCGTTCTCACCGGCGCTGCGGATGCGGGGCAGCCGCAGGTCCTGGTCGAAGACCTCGACCCAGACGGACTCGCCGCCGCGGCGGAGGCGGAGGGTGAACTCCTTCTCGTTGACGACCTCGTCCTCGAAACCGGGGATGTCCCACGACTCGTCGAACGCCAGAGGGGGGCCGTCCATCGTCAGCTCCCGGCGCGGGACGCTGGCGCTGGCGGCGTGCAGCACGACGTTGGTCACCACCTCGGAGACGAGCAGGCAGGCGAGCTCGGCGCGCTCCTCGGGGACGTTCCAGTCGGCGAACGCCTCCGACGCCATCCGGCGGGCCTCACCCACCATGATCGGCTGAGCCGGGAAGGTGCGTTCCTGGACGTCCAGGTTCTCCGGCGCGGAGCGGACCACCAGGAGGGCCGTGTCGTCGTCGATCTCACCGGGCACCGCGGCGATCGCGGCGTCGGCGATGCCCTCCACGGAGGTGTCGCCGATCCGGACGAGCTTGTCGCAGAGAACCGCGAGGGTCTCCTCCAGACCGGACGTCCTGCCTCCGGCCTCGCGGAGCGGCCGACGGTCGACGAGCCCGTCGGTGTACAGCAGCAGCGCGGCCCCGGGGGGAAGCGTCCGGGTCTCCTCCTTGTAGACCAGGTCCGCGGGAAGACCCTTGGCCCGCACGCCGAGCGGCTGGCCGACCTCGTGGATGTCGAGCTCGGTGCAGGTCTCGCCGATGAGCAGCAGCGGCGGGGCGTGGCCGGCGTTGGCGAAGGACAGCTGCCGCGACCAGGCGTCGTACACCAGGTACTGGCAGGTGACGATGGGCGGGACGCTGACGTCGGCGCCGCTGTCGTCCTGCTCGGGGGTGGCGATGATGCGCGTCCACTCGTCGAGCCTGGCGAGGATCTCCGCGGGCGGCTTGTCGTCCTGGGCGAAGGCCCGCAGGGCGGCGCGCAGTTGCCCCATGACGGCCGCCGCCTTGGCGCCGCGGCCCTCGACGTCGCCGATGACGATGCCGACCCGGCCCGCCGAGAGCGGGATGACGTCGTACCAGTCGCCGCCGACCTGGGTCTGGATGCCCTGCCCGTGGCTGGCCAGGGGCGCCGCCGGGTAGTAGCGGACCGCGATCTCCAGCCCGTCGAGCTGCGGCAGCGCGCGGGGAAGCAGGTGCTTCTGGAAGGACTCGGCGGTGTGCCGCTCCTCCTCGAACAGCAGCGCGTTGTCGACGGCCAGGGCGACCCGGGTGGCGATGGCCCCCACGAAGTCGCGGTCGAAGGCGTCGTAGTGCGGGCTGCGCCGGTCGGTCAGGTTGGACAGCCCCAGATACATCAGCCCCAGGGTCTCGCCCCGCACGCTCAGCGGCGCGACGATGGCCGAGGTCATGCCGATCTCGGCGGCGAGACGGGTGTTGGCCTCACCGGGACTGGGGTAGCTGGTCTGCGAGAAGTCCTCGACCAGGATCGTCTCCTGGCGGCGCAGCGCGATGTCGGCGTAGTGCCCCGTCGGGTAGCGGATCTCCGCGCCGACCGGCGCCCAGGTGTCGGGCGGCGGGCTCCAGCCCTGGACGTGGGTGGAGACCCTGCGCACCAGCCGGTCACCCTCCACCAGCTCGATGAAGCAGTGGTCGGCGAACTGCGGGACCAGCATCTCCGCGACGCGTTTGAGCGTCTCCTCGACGTAGAGGGACCCGGCGAGCCGCTCGCCGATCCGCTCCAGGAGGCCGAAGCGGTCCTTCTCCCGCTCGTTGCTGCGCATCGCCTCGCGGGCGGTGATGACGATGCCCGTCACCGATCCGGAGGGGTGGCGCAGCGGCACGGCCTGGGCACGGACGTAGATGATCGTCCCGTCTCCGCGCCTGACGTCGAACGTGCCCTCCCAGACTCCGCCCTTGAGCACGTGCTTGGAGAGCTCGACCGCCAGCGGGTGGTCCTTCTCCATGATGCCGAGGGAGAGGGACCGGTCGCGGGGCCCGGACGTTCCGGGACGCCCGAACAGCCTCTCGGCGAACGGATTCCAGTAGAGGAGGTTGCTGAACCGGTCGGTGACGACCACCGCCATCTCGGCCTGGTCCAGAACGGAACCGGCTGTGAGGTGGTCGGCGGAGTCTTGGGAAACATCCCCCCACCGCTTCATCCGGTGACCGCCCCTCGGGGGCGGGTGTGCGCAAAGCGAACCACGGTTGCTCCTGCTGCTGTCTCGGTCTGGGAGTGGAGGGCCTCCCGAACGGGATTCAACCAACAAGCAGAGGGGCCCCGGTCAGCGCGTGGAGACGAAGACGTGCGCGGCGATGTCCCGCGGCAGAACCGCTGGGGAGTTGTCCGCTTCGTCGTCACCTGTCACCCGCACACCGTCGTCGCTCGTCGCGAGCGTTACCTCGCGTCCGGGTTGTATCCCAACTTGCTTGAGTTTAAGCATCACAGCCGGATCGCTTTGCACTTGTTCGCTAATTCGCCGCACGACAGCGGGTATATCTCTGGGTCCCGCCAGAGCGGCCATCGACGGCAGCGACTCGTAGTGGCCGTCGGACACGCCGGGGACGCCCAGCTCCTCCAGCCCCGGAATCGGGTTGCCGTGCGGATCCTGGGTGGGGTGGTTGAGCAGGCTGACCAGCCGCGCCTCCACCGACTCGGACATGACGTGCTCCCAGCGGCACGCCTCGATGTGCACCTCCTCCCAGGGGAGGCCGATGACCTGGGTGAGGAGGCACTCGGCGAGACGGTGCTTGCGCATGACGCGGGTGGCGAGCGTGCGGCCCAGGTCGGTCATGGTCAGGTGGCGGTCGCCCTCGACGCGGACCAGACCGTCGCGTTCCATGCGGGCGACCGTCTGGCTGACGGTGGGACCGCTCTGCTGCAGCCTCTCGGCGATACGCGCGCGCAGGGGGACGATGCCCTCCTCTTCGAGCTCGAAGATCGTACGAAGGTACATCTCCGTGGTGTCGATAAGGCCGTGTGCGGTCAAGGCTCCTCCCGTCCTCTCTCGATGCTACGTCCATCGCACGGTGTTCCCGAGAGGTTCCCGAGGGGCCGGCGCGGAACTAGGAAGCCTGGAAGTCAGACCCTATTGGGAGATGGACCCGTGATGGCAAAGCAAGGCAACGCCCGGAGGCGGCAAATCCTTCCCGCCCTGCTCACAGACTCCTGACGGCGGGGCGGTACGCCCGGAACGCCGGTACGGCGAGCCCCACCGCGAGCACCGCCACCGCGCAGGCGAGCCCGCCGCCCACCCACGCCCCGGTGGCGCCGAACCACGAGGCGGTGACCCCGGCCCGCAGGTCCCCCAGCCGGGGCCCTCCGGCGACGACCACCGTGAACACGCCCTGCATCCTCCCCCGCATGTCGTCCGGCGCGTGGGTCTGCAGGATCGTCTGCCGCCAGACAGCGGAGACCAGGTCGGCGGCCCCGCCGAACGCCAGCAGCGCGACCATCAGCCAGAGCTGGTCGACGAGCCCGGCGGCGGCCACGGAGAGCCCCCAGGCGGCGATGACGTAGGTGAGCGCCAGGCCCTGGCGCCGGACCCGGCCCACCCACCCCGACAGCAGGCCGCCGAGCAGCGAGCCGATGGCGATGCTCGCCGACAGCCAGCCGAACGCGACCGGCGAACCGGCGAACCGCTCGTCGACGATCTCCGGGAACAACGCCCTGGGCAGCGCGAACGCCATGGCGATGACGTCCACGGCGAACGACATCAGCACGACCGGGTGTCCGGCGACGTAGCGCAGGCCGTCCACCACCGACCGCAGGCCGGGCCGGGCCGTCTCGCCGAGCGGTTCCAGTCTCGGCAGCCGTACCGCGGCGTAGAAGCCCGCACCGAAGAGCACGGCGTCGATCAGGTACGCCACGGCGAAGCCGCCCCGGGCGAGCACGACCCCGCCCAGCAGCGGCCCCACCACGGTGCCGAGACTGCTCGCCAGGAAGTTGAGCGTGTTGGCGGCCGGGACCAGGTCGCCGGGGACGAGCCTGGGGATGATCGCGCCTCTGGTCGGCCCGGTGATGGCGAAGCCCGTGGCGTGCACGGCCACGGTGGCCAGCAGCAGGCCGACGTTCGTGGCGCCCAGCGCGGCCTGGACCAGGAGCGCGAGCGTCGCCGCCCAGGCGATCACCGCACCGATCATGAGCAGCTTGCGCCGGTCGACCGCGTCGGCGACGGCTCCGCCCCAGAGCCCGAAGACGACCAGGGGGATGAGGTTGGCCGGGCCGAGCATGCCGACCCAGAAGGACGACTTGGTGATCGCGTAGAGCTGCGCGCTGCCCGCGACCGAGGTGAGCTGGAAGCCGATGAACGACACGCCCTGCCCCGCCCAGAGCCGCCGGTAGGCGGGGATGCCGAGCGGACGCGTGTCGGCCGCGTGCCTCCGCACGAAGTCCCCGAAGCCCACCCGTCCCCCTCCACCTATCAGACATATAGCGATATATCAGTAAGTGGGAGGGAAGGTATCAGGGGGCGAGGCGTTCGATGACCCAGGAGGAGCCCGAGCGGCGGTAACGGAGACGATCATGCATACGGTCGGTGCGGCCCTGCCAGAACTCCACCTCGGCGGGCACCACCCGGAACCCGCCCCAGAAGTCGGGAACCGGCGGATCGTCCGGCCAGCGGGCCGACAGCTCCTCGTAACGGGCGTCCAGCTCCTCCCGGGAGTGCACGACCGCCGACTGCCGCGAGGCCCAGGCCCCGATCCTGGACCCGTACGGACGGGACCTGAAGTAGGCGGCCGACTCCTCGCGCGGCAACCGCACCACCGACCCCTCCACCCGGACCTGACGGCGGATGGAGTGCCAGGGGAACAGCAGGGCGGCGCGCGGGTTCTCCGCGAGGTCACGGCCCTTGCGCGACTCGTAGTTGGTGTAGAAGACGAACCCGTTCTCGTCGTACCCCTTCAGCAGAACGGTCCTGGCCGTGGGCCGGCCGCCCGCCGAGGCGGTCGCGAGCACGGCCGCGTTCGGTTCCGGAAGTCCGGCGTCCACGGCCTCGCCGAACCAGAGGGCGAACTGTGACACGGGGTCGGGGGCGAGGTCTGCCTCCCGCAGGGGCAGCCCTTCGTACGTGCGGCGGAGTCCCGCCAGCGAAGGCGGTCGCGATGTGGCATCCACGGGAAGGTATTCTCGCGTGCCGAGCCGGAGGTACACGCGCTACCCCCTACCTGGGACGTTCGCGTTTCGACGGGTCCGGCGGCACACCGCCTCAGCCCAGGGGGTTGAATATGACCCGCCGGTATCTCGACATCAAGGCTTTGACTTCAAGAAAGGGAGGCGGCCGAGAATGTCCGACTTCAAACCCGGGCTCGAGGGCGTAGTGGCCTTCGAGACGGAGATCGCGGAACCGGACAAAGAAGGGGGCGCCCTGCGGTACCGGGGCGTCGACATCGAAGAGCTGGTCGGCCGCGTCTCCTTCGGACACGTGTGGGGCCTGCTCGTCGACAACAAGTTCCAGCCGGGGCTCCCCCCGGCCGAGCCTTACCCCATTCCTGTCCACTCCGGTGACATCCGCGTCGACGTGCAGAGCGCCCTGGCCATCCTGGCCCCCGCGTACGGCTTCAGGCCGCTGCTCGACATCGACGACGACCAGGCCCGCGCGGACCTGGCCAGGGCCAGCGTCACGGCGCTGAGCTTCGTCGCCCAGTCCGCCCGCGGGCTCGGCAAGCCGATGGTCCCCCAGAGCGAGGTCGACAAGGGGCAGAGCATCGTCGAGCGGTTCATGATCCGCTGGCAGGGCGAGCCCGACCCCAAGCACGTCAAGGCCATTGACGCCTACTGGACCTCCGCGGCCGAGCACGGCATGAACGCCTCCACGTTCACCGCCCGTGTCATCGCCTCCACCGGCGCCGACGTGGCCGCGGCGCTGAGCGGCGCGGTCGGCGCGATGTCCGGTCCGCTGCACGGCGGCGCCCCCGCCCGCGTGCTGCACATGATCGAGGGTGTCGAGCAGGTCGGCGACGCCAAGAAGTACGTCCAGTCGGAGCTCGACAAGGGCCAGCGCCTGATGGGCTTCGGCCACCGCGTCTACCGGGCCGAGGACCCCCGGGCGCGCGTGCTCCGCCGCACCGCCAAGGAGCTCGACGCTCCGCGCTACGAGGTGGCCGCGGCGCTGGAGAAGGCCGCCCTGGAGGAGCTGCACGCCCGCAAGCCCGACCGGGTGCTCGCCACCAACGTCGAGTACTGGGCCGCGGTCATCCTGGACTTCGCCCAGGTTCCCTCGTCCATGTTCACCTCGATGTTCACCTGCGCACGCACCGCGGGCTGGGCCGCCCACATCCTGGAGCAGAAGCGCACGGGCAGGCTGGTCCGCCCCAGCGCCAACTACGTGGGTCCGTCGCAGCGCTCGGTGAACGACGTTCCCGGGGCCGCCGAGGTCGTCGGCGCCCTCTGACCCGTGTCACGGCTGCCGCGTGGCATCCCGCGCGGCAGCCGTTCCGCGACCGGCCCGTGTCCGCCCCACACCGGTCCGTGACGGACCGTGACGATCTGTGACTGGCCGTGACATACGGCGTCCGCTCCGTCCGCTCCGTCCGCTCTGTGCCGACCGGCGTCCCGGCCGTGCCCGGAGGGTCTCTCCCGGATGTCCGGACACGCCCTCGCGTCTCAGAATCCGGACCCCGTCCTGGACCGATCCCCGGGCTCAGTAGGCTGGTCAGGTGGCTGACATCGTGATTCCCTCTGACATCAAGCCCGCCGACGGCCGTTTCGGCTGCGGGCCCTCGAAGGTGCGCCCCGAGCAGCTCGCGGCTCTCGCGGCCTCCGGATCCAGCGTGATGGGCACCTCCCACCGCCAGAAGCCGGTCAAGTCGCTCGTCGGACGCGTCCGTGCGGGGCTGTCGGAGCTGTTCTCCCTTCCCGAGGGGTACGAGGTCGTCCTCGGCAACGGCGGCACGACCGCGTTCTGGGACATCGCCGCCTTCGGGCTCATCCGTGACAGGTCGCAGCACCTGCACTTCGGCGAGTTCTCCTCCAAGTTCGCCTCCGTGGCGGCGAAGGCCCCGTGGCTGGGCGACCCGAGCGTCATCACGTCGGAGGTCGGCAGCCACCCCGAGGCCCGCACCGAGGAGGGCGTCGACGTCTACGCCCTCACCCACAACGAGACCTCCACCGGTGTCGCCATGCCCATCAGGCGTGTCGGCCAGGAGGGCTCCCTCGTGCTCGTCGACGCCACCTCCGGCGCCGGCGGCCTGCCCGTCGAGGCGAGCGAGTTCGATGTGTACTACTTCGCCCCGCAGAAGAGCTTCGCCTCCGACGGCGGCCTGTGGATCGCCCTCATGTCGCCGGCCGCGCTGGCCCGGGTGGACGAGATCGCCTCCAGCGGCCGTTACATCCCCGAGTTCTTCAGCCTGCCGGTGGCGATCGACAACTCGTCCAAGGACCAGACCTACAACACCCCGGCCGTCGCCACGCTCTTCCTGCTCGCCGACCAGATCGAGTGGATGAACGGCAACGGCGGCCTGGCCTGGACGACCGCCCGCTCGGCCGAGTCGGCCCGGCGCCTCTACACGTGGGCGGAGAAGACCTCCTACACCACCCCGTTCGCCGGACCGGAGTTCCGCTCCAACGTGGTCGGCACGATCGACTTCGCCGACGGGGTGGACGCCTCCGCGGTCGCCAAGGTCCTGCGCGCCAACGGCATCGTCGACACCGAGCCCTACCGCAAACTCGGCCGCAACCAGCTTCGCGTCGCGATGTTCCCGGCCATCGACCCCGACGACATCGAGGCTCTGACCACCTGCATCGACCACGTGGTCGAGCGCCTCTAGGCGGCGCGCGGGCGGGTGCCGGCGACCGGCTCCCGCCCGCGACGCCCCGATCCGGCTCGCCCCCGGGCACCCGGGCATCCGGTGGCCATGCCCGCGGGCCCTAGGGCAGCACCGCGGTGCCCTGGTTCTGGGCGTGGGCCCGTTCCCCCGCGCGCCGGGCGAGCTCGTGCAGCAGGCGCAACGCGTCGTCCGGGTCCACCCTCTCGGCGAAGCGCGAGAGCACCGGGGCCCGGTCGGGGCTGCCGGCCAGGGCGTCCAGCATCAACCCGGCGACGTGCTCGTCCCGCGAGTGGCTGGCGGTGTAGCGGAAGGCGTTGCGCGAGGGCGCCCGCTGGAGCAGTCCTTTCCTGACGAGCCGCTCGGCGACGGTCTGCACCGTGGTGTACGCCAGCGGGCGTTCGGCCCCGTCGTTGAGCATGTCCTGCACCTGGCGGACCAGCAGTGGTTCCTTGCAACCCCACAGCACATCCATGATCGCGCGTTCCAGGGATCCCAGGTTCACCTGCGCCCACCTTCCGAGGGTCGCGCCCGGCGACGCGGGCCCTCTGGAACGTGGACGGGCACGGAGCCAGGCAAGTTCGCATCGTGAAATTTAGTCATATTGTCACTTAAATCTCCTGATGCGGCCATAGCCGAGCGTGAGCCGCGGAGCCACCTCCCGGGAGGACCCAGAAGGCCCCGGGAGCCCAAGGGGCCGGTCCGGCCCCTCCGACGGTCAGCACCGTTCAGAACTCGTCGGCGCCGGTGACCTGGGTGATGGGGAAGATGTGGCGCGAGGCCGCGCAGACGGTCTCCAGGACGTGCACCGGGACGTCGTCCTCGGAGTAGGCGGCGCGCAGGATCTGCACCACCCACTCCCCCGGGTCGAGCCGGAGGGTGTCGGCCTCGAACCGCGTCGGCGGACGGGCGACCAGATACTCCTCGGCGTGGCCGAACCGGTGGCCGAGGGCCTCGATCCCCGCCTGCAGGCTCGGCCGGAGGAACCCGGGCTCCGCCAGCGGGGTGCCGCCGAAGAGGTCGAGACGCAGGTAGCTGGTGGCGATCCGGACGGGCACCCCGTCGGCGGACATCATCTTCCGCCTGGCCAGGACCTCGTCACCCGGCTCGACGCGCAGGGCGGCGGCGACGTGGTCCGCGGCCCGCTCGGGGCCCACGTAGAGCATGCGGCGCGAGGGACGGACCCCCTGCCGCTCCGACTCGGCCATGAACAGCGACGCCGACCCCCGGACCGCCGGTTCGGTGGGCAACGCCCGGCGGACCAGCACGCGGGGCTCGCCGTACGCCGCCGGGGACGTCCCCGGCGCCTCCTGACCGGCTGCCGTGCCGTCGGTCGCGATCTCGTTCCCCACCGGTGCGGGCCCTCCTGGAAGACGGTGCTCCGAATCGACCTTATTCGATCCGGCGGGGCGTCCGCCCGGGGACCGTCCGGCTGCCGCAGCCCCGGGGCCGCGGGGCCGGGACCGCCTGGCCCGGGGCCGCAGGGCCGCCTGGCCGGGATCACCGGCCCCGGTGCCGCAGGGTGAGCCTGGTGGCCGGGCGAGCCTAGTAGCCCGCGGGGGCGACCGGACGGCGCCTGCGGCGCACCACCCAGGCCGCGAGGACACCGCCGACGAGCCCGAACAGGTGTCCCTGCCAGGAGATGCCGTCCTCGCCGGGCAGCACGCCCCAGACGATCGAGTAGTAGGCGATCGCCACCCCGACCCCGACCACGATGTCGAGGGGACGGCGGTCGAACAGACCCCGGGCCACGACGAGGCCGAAGTAGCCGAAGACCAGGCCGCTGGCCCCGACCGTGACGGCCGAGGGCGAGCTGGTGAACCAGACGCCCAGGCCGCTGACCAGGATGATGATCAGAGTGGCTGCCAGGAAGCGGCCGATTCCGCGCAGCGCCGCGAGGAACCCCAGGATCAGCAGGGGCAGCGAGTTGGCCATCAGGTGTCCGAAACCGGCGTGGAGGAAGGGGGCGAGGAAGATGCCGCCCAGGCCCTCCGGATTCCAGGACCTGATGCCGTAGAGGTCGAACTCGCCCGGGAGCACGTAGTCGGCGACCTCCGTCACCCACATGATCGCGACCAGGACGACGTTGACGATCGCGGCACCCACGGCCCCCACGGCCAGGCTTCCCGCCTTGCGCTTGAATCGCTCGCCGGAGGATCGGCCGGTTGGGGTCATCCCGGTCGAGTAGTCGTTCATTCGCGCTCCTGGCCTCGGAGGGGTCGAGTGGCTGTCAAGTGCCCCCGCCGCACCTGTCCACACCTTTACCGTACGCACTCCGGGCCGCGGACGCGCCGGGTGCGACCCGTCGGATCACACCCGGCGCGGAGGGTCTACTCCCCCTGCCACCGGGGAGCGCGCTTCTCGGCGAAGGCCGCCGCCCCCTCCATCGCGTCCTTGGAGCCGAACACCGGATCGATGATCTCCGCCTGCTTCTTGAACATCTCGTCCCTGCTCCAGTCGGCGGACTCGACGATCACCCGTTTGGTCGCGGCGAGGGCGAGCGGGGCGTTGGCGGCGATCTTCCTGGCCAGCTCGACCGCTCCGGCCAGCGCCTCACCCACGGGCGTGATGTGGTTGACCAGGCCGAGTTCGTACAGCCGGGAGGCGGGGAAGTGGTCGCCGGTCAGGGCGATCTCCATCGCGACGTGGTACGGGATGCGCTGGGGCAGCCGCATCACGCCGCCCGCCCCCGCGACCAGACCGCGCTTGGGCTCCGGCAGCCCGAACTTCGCCTCCTCGGAGGCGAGGATGATGTCGCAGGCCAGCGCCAGCTCGAAGCCACCGGCCAGGGCGTATCCCTCGACGGCCGCGACGATCGGCTTCTTCGGCGGCGCCTCCGCGATGCCGCCGAAGCCCCTGCCCGGGATGACCGGGAAGTCCCCACTGAGGAACCCCTTCAGGTCCATGCCCGCGCAGAACGTGCCGCCGGCGCCGGTGAGGACGTAGGCGGCCACGTCCCTACGCTCCTCCAGTCCGTCCAGGGCTGCCGCGATGCCCCGGGCGACCGCGCCGTTGACGGCGTTCCTGGCCCGGGGGCGGTTGATCGTGATGACGGCGACCCCGCCGTCGACGTCGACCAGAACCTCGTCAGACACCGGGTGACTCCTACTTGGGCTGGAAGCGGATGCCGCCGTCGAAACGGATGGTCTCGGCGTTCATGTAGTCGTTCTCGATCAGTGAGCGGACCAGGTGCGCGAACTCCGAGGCCAGGCCCATGCGCTTGGGGAAGACCACCGGAGCCACGAGCTTGGCTTTGAACGCGTCGGAGTCGGACGAGAAACCGTAGATCGGGGTGTCGATGATGCCCGGGCAGATGGTGTTGACGCGGATGCCGACCGCGGCGAGGTCACGCGCGGCCGGAACGGTCATGCCGACGATCCCGCCCTTGGACGCCGAGTAGGCCACCTGACCCGTCTGCCCCTCCAGCGCCGCCACCGAGGCAGTGTTGATCACCACACCGCGCTGGCCGTCCGCGTCGACCGGTTCCGTCTTGGCGATCGCCGCGGCGCCGATGCGCATGAGGTTGAAGGTGCCGATCAGGTTGACCTCGATGACCTTGCGGTAGGAGGCCAGGTCATGGGGCGAACCGTCGCGGTTGACGGTCCTGCTCGCCCAGCCGATTCCCGCGCTGTTCACCACGACGCGCAGCGGCTTGCCGGTGGCCACGGCCGCGTCGACGGCCGCCTGCACCTGCTCCTCGTCGGACACGTCCGTCTTGACGAAGACGCCGCCGAGCTCGTCGGCCAGGGACTTGCCGCGCTCCTCGTTGAGGTCGGCGATGACGACGGTCACACCGTGCGCGGCGAGGTCGCGGGCCGTGGCCTCGCCGAGACCGCTGGCACCGCCCGAGATGATTGCTGCTGCTCCGTTCAGGTCCATGACCGGACTTTAACGCGCAGACCGAATGAAGTTCTACACGGGGTGGCCTAAATCTCTTCGACGGCCGTGTCCACGTCAGGGTAGACCTTTATCCTCCGGTCGAGGCCGGTCGTCCGCAGGATCCGGGCCACCGGCGCCTGGGGCGAGGCCAGGCACACGCCGCCGCCCTCGCTCGTGGCCAGCCGCCACGCCTCGATCAGCACCGACAGCCCGCTGGAGTCCATGAACGACAGGGCGGTGAGGTCGAGGACGAGCCGGGAGCCGTCCAGCTTGATCGCGTCACGGACCTCGTCCCGCAGGAAGGGAGCGGTGAACAGGTCGAGCTCGCCCTCGACGGCCACCACCACGGCGTCGCCGACGGCGCGGCGAGCCAGCCGTAGCTTCATCAGTCCTCCTCGCGCCCACAGGGCAGACCCACTTTACTTCGCCGTCGCTCCGCACGAGGTCGCGCGCGTTCCCTCCCCAGAGGTTCCCATCACGGAGGCGCGAAACCGTAGGGCAGTTCGAGACGGTGAGCCGCGAGGAGACCGGCGTCGGAGAGGATCTCACGGGTCGGGCCGTCGGCGGCGATCACGCCGCCGGAGAGGATGAGCGCGCGCTCACACAACTCCAGCGCGTAGGGCAGGTCGTGGGTGACCATCAGGATGGTCACGTCGAGCCCCCGGAGGATCTCGGCCAGTTCACGGCGGGAGGCCGGGTCGAGGTTGGACGACGGTTCGTCCAGCACCAGGATCTCCGGCTCCATGGCCAGCACGGTGGCCACCGCCACCCGGCGGCGCTGGCCGAAGGACAGGTGGTGCGGCGGCCGGTCGATCGCCTCCAGCATGCCGACGCGTTCCAGCGCGTCCTTGACCCGGAACGCGAGCTCCTCACCCGTCACCCCCAGGTTGGCCGGGCCGAAGGCCACGTCCTCCCTGACGGTCGGCATGAAGAGCTGGTCGTCGGGATCCTGGAAGACCAGGCCGACCCTGCGGCGGATCTCCCGGAGGGTGCCCTTCTCCACCGGCATCCCGGCCACGGTCACCGTACCGTGCCCGGCCGTCAGGATGCCGTTGAGGTGCATGACCAGCGTGGTCTTCCCCGCGCCGTTCGGCCCGAGCAGCGCCACCCGCTCCCCGCGTCCCACCCGGAAGTCCACGCCGAACAGCGCCTGCGTGCCGTCCGGGTACGCGTACGCCAGGCGGTGAACCTCCAGCGAGGGCACCGTGTCCGCCGAGGTGTCCGCCGGGGTGTCCGCCGCGTCTGCCGGTGTCATGCCAGCCCCCAGGTTCCGAGCAGTACGGCGAGCGCCGTGCCCGGCAACATACCCGCTGCGAACCACTGCCGCGACGACGCGGTCAGATCCTGGATGACCGGTACCGAACCGGTGTAGCCGCGACTCAGCATCGCCAGGTGCACCCGCTCGCCCCGCTCGTACGAGCGGATGAACAGCGCTCCGGCGGACCGGGCGATCACCGGGATGTGCCGCACGTCACGGGCCGCGAACCCCCGGGACTCCCTGGCGACCCTCATCCGGCGCATCTCCTCCATGACCACGTCCATGTAGCGGAGCATGAACATGGCGATCTGCACCAGCAACGGCGGCAGCCGCAGCCGCTGCGCGCCGAGAAGCATCAACCGGGGCTCGGTGGTGGCCGCCAGCAGGATGCTCGCGACCACCCCCAGGGTGGCCTTGGCCAGGATGTTCCAGGCCGCCCAGAGCCCCGCGACGCTGAGCGACACGCCCATGACGCTCACCCGCTCGCCGAGCCCGATGAAGGGCACGGCCAGCGCGAACGCCACGAACGGGACCTCCACCACCATGCGCCGCAGCACGAAACCCGCAGGGACGCGCGCGACGCAGGCCACCCCGGCCAGCAGGGCGGCGTACACGCCGAAGGCCCAGAACCACTCGCGCGGAGTGGCGACGACCACCAGGGTGAACCCCGCCGACGCCGCCAGCTTGCACTGCGGCGGCAGCCGGTGCACCGGTGTGCCGCCCGGCCGGTAGAGCTGGTGACGATGACCCGCACCCACTAGACGGACGCCCTGTTCCCCGCGTCGCCGGCGTCCTCTCTGCGCCCGGCGTCGCCCGTACGCGCGGCGCCTGCCGCCTGGCCGGTACCCTCCGTGTCCTTCTGCCCCCGGCGGCGCACGACGACGAACAACCCGCCGCCGGCGACCAGGGTCACCCCGACCCCGGCGAGGCCGGCCAGGCCGACCGGGATGCCGCCCACCTCACCGTAGTCGGCCAGTGGCTGCTCGCCCAGTGCGTGGTCGGTGGCCCGGTCGATGAAGCCCTTGTCCTCGGCGACCCGCTCCAGGCCGTCGGGTGAGGAGGAGGCGTAGAAACTGACGACGCCCGCCAGCAGGGCCGCCACCGCGACGCCCACCGGCAGGAACCAGCGGGGACCACCCGCCGCGCCCGGACCGGTGGTCAGCCCTGTGGCCGGCCCGCTGGTCAACGCTGTGGCCGGTGCCGTGGGCCGCCCGGCGACCGTGACGTCACCGCCGGCACCGCGCAGGAGCAACGGCGCGGCCGTCGTCCCCCGCGCGCCGTAGACCAGGTCGGGGCGGATCGCCAGCACGGTGCTGACGGTGACCGCGGTGATCAGCCCCTCCCCGACGCCGATGAGCAGGTGGACGCCTCCCATGGCCGCGGCGACCGTGCCAGCCTCGATGGGCGCGGTGCCGCCGATCCAGAACAGCACCGTGAACACCAGAGCCGTCGCGGGCACGGAGAGCAGCGCGGCGACGAACGAGGCCGCCACCACGGCCGGCCTGCTCCGCGCGCTCCGGGTGATCAGCCGGAAGACGCCCCAGCCGACCAGGACCGCGACGACCCCCATGAGCGTGATGTTGACTCCGAGCGCGGTCAGACCGCCGTCGGCGAAGAAGAACCCCTGCACCAGCAGGACGACGGCCAGGCACAGCACGGCCGTGTGGGGGCCGACGAGTATAGCGGCGAGCGCGCCGCCGAGGAGGTGCCCGCTCGTCCCCGCGGCCACCGGGAAGTTGAGCATCTGCACGGCGAAGACGAAGGCGGCGACGAGCCCCGCCATGGGAGCGGTCCGGTCGTCGAGTTCGCGGCGCGCGCCGCGCAGGCAGACCGCGACCCCGGCCGCCGCGACGGCCCCGGCGGAGACGGACACGGCTGCGGTGAAGAAGCCATCGGGTACGTGCACGGCGAGCCTCCGAAGTGCGGATTCGTCCCCACTTTAGGCCATGGGCTTGTACGTGCAAGAAAGTGGCATCAACGCACCATGCGCCTGACGAACGTACGGGGGCCGAGAGTGCGGACCACCGTGCTGAGCCGTCCCTTCCCGGCGGTCGCGTAGGGCCGGACGCTCCAGCGGACCGCACCCCGCCACCAGGTGCGCGGCTCGGTGATCGCCTCGGGCGCCGCCTCGATCCTGAACCGCGCGGGCGGTCCGCCCAGGTCCAGTTCGAGGTAGGCGTCCCAGGTGCCGGGGGACAACCGACCCATGGCCTGCCGTGCCGTGAACGTGCCTCCGTCACCGGCCGTCACCGGCTGCCGCCGCTCACGCCCCGACTCGCGCTCCCGCCACACCAGGTGGCGCACGGCCGAAGCCGCCACAGCCTCACCGCACACGGTGACCTCTCCGTCGAGCACCAGCCGGTGGCCGGACGCCCAGCGCGCGCACGCCAGCCGGACGCACCCCGGGACCGCGGTCACATGCCCCCCGACGTCGACGCTGAGATTGCCGTAGGGCCGGGTGAAGTACGGCAGGGCGACGACGGCCCCCGCCACCCGCGGCTCCGGCGGGGCGACGCGTCCGTCGCGGCCGGCGCCGAGCCGGGCGAGCCGCGGCACGCCCTCGAAGTCAACCCGGACGTGGACGTCCCAGACCCCCGGGGGCAGCCGGCAGGCGTCCACGATCCCGGTGAACTCCGCGCAGCCGCCGGTCACCGGGACGACGGCCTCCCGTTGCGCGCCGAGCCCGTCGTGCCGGCGCCGCAACACCAGGACCGGGGTACCGCCGGGAATCTCCGGGCGGCCGTACTGCTCCGGCACCTCCAGTGCCACCCTGCCGGAGACGACCAGCCGCCCCTGAGCGTCCCAGCGGAGGCCGGTGAGCTCCCGGCGGATCACCGCCGACTCGATGTGCGCCAGCCGGACGAGGCGGTCGATGTCCTCCAGCGCGGCGATCCGGCTGCGGTCGATCGCGGGGAGCCGGGCACGGACCCCGTCGGTCAGCCACCGCTCGCACATGTCGGCCACCTCGGCCACGATCTCCTTGCGCTCGACCTCTCCCGCCTCCAGGAACGGCCGGCCCAGGTTGCCGAAGGCGTCCAGCCGGAAATGACGCCGCAGGAGGTGGTCGCGCAGGTCACCGGGGCACACGTGGGCGAGAACGATCTCGATCGGCCGCCTGATCATCCGCAGCCAGGCGACCGGGTCGCGGCTGCCGGGACGTTGCATGATGCTGGTGCCGTCGGGCCGGTCGACCAGGTGGTAGCAGTCGTAGTCGGCGACGACGGAGATCACTTCCGCGTGACAGTACGCATGGGCGGTGAAGACCAGGTCCTCACCTACCAGGAGCGTCTCGTCGAAACGGATGCCGTACCGCTCCAGCATCTCCCTGCGGAAGAGCTTGAAGCAGCTCAGGCTGTTGTAGACCGCGCTGTCGCCCAGCGGCACCCGCTCGGCGTTCTCCCGGAACATCGAGACCGGCGCCCGGCGGTCATGCCCGACGATCTTCCCGAGCACGATGTCCGAGCCGTTGCGGTCGGCCATCGCGAGCATCCGCTCCAGCGCCTCCGGGCCGAGGTAGTCGTCCGCGTCGCAGAAGAACACATACCTGCCGCGGGCGTGGGCCAGCCCGACGTTGCGCGGCCGGCCCGCACCCCCGGAGGCCTCCTGCCTGATGACGCGGACGACACCGCGATGGTAGGAGGCGTAGAGATCGAGCAGATCGGCGCCGCCGTCGGTGGAACCGTCGTCGACGACCACGATCTCCAGGGCGACGCGCTGGACGAGCAGCGAGGTCAGGCACCTGTCGAGATAGGACCGGCAGTTGTGGACGGGGACGATCACGGTGACGTCGACGTCGCGCCGGGCCGCCTCCTCCCTCGTGATGTCGCAACCGCCCCGCCCCGTGCGAACTCGCTGGAGGATCGTTCCCGTCACCGCCGCACCCCTCGTCGGTCACCCTGTGCTTATCCGGCGTCTCAGTATGTGACGGCGAGCCATCCTCGCGAGGCGGATCCACCGGGTTGGCTCCCCGGCTTTCCACCCGGAGCCACCACTTCGAGGGAGAAACACATGGTTCATCCGGCTCCGTCCGTCCGAACCCGGACGGCAGCCGCCGGCACGGACCCCCGGCGCCGGACCCCCTACCGGGGCCGGGTCACTCCGCGCACGGAACCTCCCGCAGAGTGCCGTCCGGCGCGAGTTCGAGGACGGCGACCGCGTCCGCACCCTGGACGACCTGGGACAGGCAGATCACGTCCGTGCCGCCGACCCGTTCCCTGAACGGCGCGTGCATGTGGCCGCAGGCGTGCACCTGCGGCGCGAGGGTGTCCGTCAGCATCCGGACGAGGTCGCGTCCCACGGGGATCCTGCCGTGATGGCGATAGGACAGGCCCGCCGGCCAGTCGTGGGTGAGCAACAGGTCGATCCTCGTGCCCCGTGCCCGGCGGAGCAGGCGGTCGAGGTGCGGCCTGGTGAAGTAGCCGTACTCCTTCAGCCGCTCCGGCGTGATCTCGGGTGGCTCGTCCGGCTCGCTGAAATAGCGTGAGTAGACGCCGGACAGGAAGGCGACCCGCAGCCCGGCGATCTCCCGCACACCGGAACGCCCGAGGAAGTGGAAACCGGGCGCCCACTCCCCTGCGCCGTGCGCGTCGAGCGAGGGCCACGGCTCGTGGTTGCCTCCGATGAAATGGACGGGAGCGCTCATGGTGCGGCGCCCCGCGGCGAACTCCGGGAAATCCCCGACCTTGCGGTGCTTGGCAGGGCCGCCCACTTCGAGACTCTCCGCCTCGGTCCTGTTCGGCTCGGCGTCCCCGACACTGAAGATCACCTCAACCGGGCCAGCGTGGCGCCGGATCAACTCGTCCGCCTCAGCGAAGTTGGCATGGATGTCACCGACGATCGCGAACCTCATGAGGTCATGGTCACGACGCGCACGGTCCCTCCGCAACCGGGTTTCCGGCGGGCGTATCTGACGGGCCGACGGCTCCTGCGGCACCGTGACAACGGGCTGCGACCGTCGGCGCCTCCGCCTTCGCCGGTGGCTCCCCTTCCCCGGCGGCTCCGCGAGAAGCCTGCCGCAGGTCGCTCCGGTGCAGGAAGGTCCGCAGACCGGTGGCCGCCTCGACGGGAACCACGCGACGCGACGCTCCCGCACCGCCAGGTACCTTCTGGTGATGTCCAAGTCAAGTACAAGTACGTCCTGCGACACTGAGCGTGCGACCCTGGGATCGTCAAAGCTTCACCCATGAACCGGCCCACCGGGCCGATGTGGATGACGGTGGCTTCCCGCGTCGTCCCTTGACCGTTCAAAGGAGGATGTCATCATGCCGGACCTTGCGCCTCTGCGGCCCGAGGACCCCGACAGGGTGCGGGAGTACCGGCTCACCGCCCGCCTCGGCGAGGGCGGCCAGGGAACGGTCTACCTCGGCGAGTCCCCCACCGGAGCCCGCGTCGCGGTCAAGCTCCTACGCGCCGACCTCACCCAGGACGCCGAGGCCATGGAACGCTTCGTCCGCGAGGTCAGCACCACCCGGCGGGTCTCCCCGTTCTGCACCGCCGCCGTGCTCGACACCGGCGTCGACCACGAACGCCCCTACATCGTCAGCGAGTACATCGACGGGCCCACCCTGCAAGAGGTCGTCACCGGCCAAGGCCCGCGCACCGGCTCGGCGCTGCACCGCCTGGCCATCGGCACCGTCACCGCGCTGGTGGCCATCCACCAGGCCGAGATCGTGCACCGCGACTTCAAACCCTCCAACGTGCTGCTGGCCCCCGACGGCCCCCGCGTGATCGACTTCGGCATCGCCAAGGCCCTGGACCGCACCTCCACCCTGACCGGCACCGCGATCGGCACCCCCGCCTACATGACCCCCGAACAACTGGCCGGCGACAACGCCGGATCACCGGCCGACATGTTCGCCTGGGGCTGCACCATGGTGTTCGCCGCCACCGGGTCGCCGCCGTTCGGCACCGACAGCCTGGCCGCCATCTTCAACCGGATCATGAACCTGACCCCGGACCTGTCGGCCATCACCGACCCGGCGCTGCGCGAACTGGTCGGGCACTGCCTGGCCAAGGACCCCACCCAGCGGCCCACCGCGAGCGAGGCGCTGATGCGGCTGCTCGGGCATGCCGGCCCGGACGCGCGCAATGCCGCGCCGCCCGTCTCGCCGCAGAGGATACTCGACCAGGGTGCGGCCGCCGCGGCCCAGCACACCGGCCCGGACAACCCCTCCTACCAGCACGGTTCCCAGACCACCTCCCCGTACCGGGCCGCCCCGCCGTACCAGACCGGCCCGGACAGTCATGCGACCTACCCCGCCGCAACGCCCTACCAGCCGGGTTTCGACAACCGTCCGCCCTACCAGCCCACGGTGGGATTCGAGAGTTATCCGTCCCCCCAGCCCGGGTTCAACAGCTACCCGCAGCAGGTCGGTTCCGGCGGTTATCCGCCGCCGCACGGGTTCGTGCCGCACGAGACGACCTATCCGGCGGGACAGGGGCCCAGGCCGGACGGCGGCCGGCGCATGCGCCGGATCTGGACCGTGGTCGGCGCCGGACTCGTACTCACCCTCGTCGCGGTGACGATCACCCTGGTGGTGCGGAACCAGACCACGACCACGCCCGCGGCGGGTTCCGGATCGCCGGCGGCCACCAAGTCCGCCACTCCCACCCCCACTCCCACCCCGCCCCCCGCGGTGCCCCCGGCGGACCGGAAGATCAAGCTCCCGGGCAGTTCCCTCACCATCCACGAGAGCGACAAGGACCCGATCAGGCTGGCCGCCTACAGCATCCCGGGAGGAGAGGACGACACCCACCTCTACGTCCGTAAGACCGACACTCCGGACTTCGTGCGAAACAACGTGTACTTCCACTACGCGCTGAACCCTGCGGGCACCCAGGCCGTCGCCACGGTTCGCTCGTACACCTCGGACAACTACGAGGTCGTCGCGATCGTCGACCACGCGACCGCGGCGAGGAGCGACGTGAGGATCGCCAAGTCTCCGGTCTACTCGCTCTACCCGAAGTGGTCGCCGGACGGCACCAAGGTCATGGTCACCCTGCGCCAGACAGTCGGTGACGGCAATGAGCCCTACGGTTTCGCGATCATCGACATCGCCACCAAGAAGGCCGACGTCGTCCGGGTGAAGGACAAGGACGTGGGTGAATGGTCCTACTTCTGGCGAAGTGACGGCCAGGCGGTCGGCACCTGGGCGGACAGCAACGACATCAAGCGCATCCGCTTCTACGACTCGCAGGGCGAGATCGCGCAGACCGTGCAGAGCGTGGGCGGCCCGATCTGGGTCGACGCGGACTACATCAACCCGGCCGGCACGTTGATGATCACGGACTGCGAGGACACCGAGGAGATCTGCCTCTGGCCCGCCGACCGGGCCATCACCGAAGGCAGGCCGGAGGTCCGGATCCCGTTCTCGGCCAGTCAGATCCTCGGCTGGTACGACGACGAGCACATCATCGCCTGGCGGGAGCGGGGCTCCGGGCACGAGGCCGTGGTGATCGACTTCAAGGGCAAGGTGAAGCGGGTGTTCGCCACCAGCACCAACAACAAGGAGTACGACCGGCAGTTCATGTGGTACACCAGGACCGGCTGAGCGGACGAGCACCGCATCCCGGTTCGAGGCGGCCGCTTCGAGCTGAGGCGACCGCCTCGGAGGCTGGGACGGTCGCCGGATCACGGGTCGCCCTGAGCTGAGGCCGCGTCCACACGCCTCGGGCAGGCACTCGTGGGGAGACACCGGGGTGTGGTGGGTGCGGCCGCCGGCCACGGCGGTGCCCCGGCGCCGTGTGCGCCGTTCGTGACGTGCTCGCGGGATGACACGAGGTCCCCACCGATCTCCGGGTACGTCTGATCGGCGACGACCACGGTGCCCGCGAGATCGAACGGATCAAAGACCCGGGGCATCGCTCACGCCGTGAACCCGAGTGGAGGCTGGTGGCGAGATATCGCTGACCATTTCTCCCGCGGGAAGGCCGGCCTTGATGCCATGGTGCCCGCGATGACCGCACCCCCCACCGCCCCGTTCCGCGGCTGCGACCTCATCGGCCAGTCCCGCACCCGCCCGGAGGCGTCCGCAACGCTGTTCGACCGCTGTTCCGGGACGCTCTACCGGTACATCTCCCGCCGGTTGGGCCGGAGGTCGTCGAGGACCTGGTCGGTGAGACGTTCCTGACCGCCTTCGCCCGCCGCGAACACTACGACCTGGCCTATGCCGACGCCCGGCCGTGGTTGTTCGGCATCGCCACCAAGCTCCTCTCCCGGCATCACCGCACCGAGGCCGCCCGGTACCGGGCACTGCTGCGCAGCCCGGTCGAGGACACCGCGGAATCCCCCGCCGGCCGGGTCGCCGCGAGCGTCACCGCTCAGGCGTCCCGCCCCGTACTCGCCCGTGGCGGTTTCGAGGGGACCGATCCCGGCTCCGTCACGTTCACGACCGTCCCGCCCCCCTCACCCGACCGACCATAAGCGGCTCCAGTGGGAGCCCGGCGCCGCCGAACAGCTCTTCACCACGCTCAAGGGCGACACCGAGTGACCTCCGCTCCGTCACCCGCCGGGTCCGGATGCGGGGGCATCGGATCACCGGCACACCGGCCAGGACCGTGACAGGGCCATCGCTCGGACGCTCGGCAGCGCTCTCGCGGTGGCGCGGAAGACGAGGCCCGCGAACGCGAGTGGCACACGGCGTTCCGGGGGCCCGGAGACGACGAAGGCCCAGGCCAAGGGATCACGTCCTTGACCTGGGCCTTCGCTCTACGAGCCGACGAGGGGAATCGAACCCCTGACCCACAGTTCACAAGATCTCGGTACGCGATCCTCGAAGGCATCCGGTTGAAGCCGGGCGAACGGGCAGGAGGGAAGATCGTGATTCTCTCGGCTGGTCTCAGCGCCAGGAACTACTGTCGCGAGCATGGTCGAACACGATGCCCTCAGTGCCACCCGCGAGGCCTACGACGCTGCTGCCTCCACCTATGCGCAGCTGTTCCGCGGCGAGCTGCGTGACAGGCCCCTGGACCGCGCGATCTTGGGTGCCTTCGCCGAGGTCGTAAGTGCGAGTGGGAACGGCCAGGTCGCGGACCTGGGGTGTGGGCCTGGCCATATCACCGCTTATCTGAACGAGCTGGGGCTGGCAGTGGTCGGTGTTGACGCCTCTCCTGCGATGATCGAGTTGGCCCGACATGCCTATCCGGACCTGCGGTTCGACGTGGGCTCGATGGCTGCGGTGAACATCGCTGACGGTGTGCTGGGCGGCGTACTCTCACGCTGGTCCATCATCCACACTCCGCCGCAGGAACTCCCCGTCATCTTGGCGGAGTTCCATCGCGTGCTGGCACCTGGCGGCCACCTCCTGATCGGCTTCTCGGCCAGCGATGATCCGTCTCACCCGACACAAGTCTTCGATCACACAGTCGCGCTGGCCTATCGGTGGTGGCCTGGTCACCTCGCCGCGATGCTGCGCAAGTCCGGGTTGGTCGAGGTGGCCCGGATGGTTCGCGAGCCCCAGCCCACCGACCGGCGGCAGTTCCAGGAGGTTCAACTGCTCGCCCGTAAAACCTGGGCAGAGGCTGTCTGACCGAACACACGAGCGTGTCAACGACAGAGCGCATTCAACCTGCCGGACGGGGATCCGTCAGGCCCCAGGCGTCGACTCGTGATCAGGGCTCACCGCCCGTTCAAGCTCTGAAATCCGCCGTTTTGATGAAAGGTACGGGCAGGGCTGAAACCTACCCGCAGTCCGCGACTTGGACATCGCGATATGACAAAGGCACCCCTCCGGAGAGGGACAGGACCATCGCACGGACACTCGGCAGTGCTCTCGCGGTGGCACGGAAGACGAGGCCCGCGAACGCGAGTGGCACGTAAGTGACACGCGGCGCTCCGGGGGCCTGGAGACGACGAAGGCCCAGGTCAAGGGATCACGTCCTTGACCTGGGCCTTCGCTCTACGAGCCGACGAGGGGAATCGAACCCCTGACCTACAGTTTACAAGATCTCAGCTCACAACCCCGTAAGCTGCTGCGTTCCAGGTCAGGAACGATTTCGCCTTGCCCGCGAGTCCCCGTGATTCCCCCTTGGTGACCCTCCTGACGGGCACGCGACGGGCACGGCCGGAGAACCCCGTGCGGACGCACACACCTCGCCCGCCGGATCTTCCCGTCGCCGTCGTCCCACCCACCGGGGAGCGGGCCGGGGTTAGGGCGCCAAGGTGGAGCGCCCCACCGGACGAACGACCTTGGCGCCCTAACCCCGGTCTGCTCGGCTTGCCCTGGGACGACGGCGACGGGAAGAGCCAGCACCCAGCCACCTACGAACCCGGCTCTTGCTCATGGCGATCATCCCGGAGCCGGAGTGCCCCCGCCGGAGGCACAGTGCTGTAACAGATCTCAATTACTCAAATACGTCTCTTATTTAAGGTGCTACCTATCGGGGGATGGGCGGTGTCGAGTTCTCGGAGGTCTTGTGTCCGAAGCGTTGTGGGGCAAGCTGATCGACATGGTTCCAGCGGTGCTTTGGGTGGTTTTTGCATTCGTGGTGTACTTGGGCTTACGGAAACCACTCAGGGAAGCCCTACCGCGAATGACGAGGATCGGGGCGTTAGGTGTTGTCGAGGTCGAGTTCACAGAGGTTGAGCGGCTGCTGACCAAGGCCGTCGAAAGCAGCGATCAGGAGGAGACAGGGCCGCTGGTCAGTCGTGCAGATCGTCAGGCGGTTATCCGAAGGCTGGACCACGCGGCTGTGTACCTCAAGGGTGGCCGGATACTTTGGGTGGATGATCTCCCAGAGGGTAATTCATACCTGACTGCACTGTTCAGGCAGCTGGGCATGGTGGTAGACGAGGTCACTTCAACGGATGAGGCTCTGGCATGCCTTGATCGAAGTGCGTACGACCTCGTGATCAGTGACATCCACAGAGAGATGGACGGTCAGGCTGGGATCAAGATGCTCCATGCCTTCCGTGCGAGAGGTATCAACTTGCCGGTCGTGATCCATGCGGCGCGGTTTGATCCCACGTTGGGCGTCGATCCCATGATCTTCGGCGGTACGAATCGTGTTGATGACGTCGTGCACTACGTGATCGATGTTATGGAACGGGTACGACTAGGAGATGGCTGATGCTATGGGCGGCGTGGCGCGCCGCCGCTCGATCTGCATACCGCCAAGGATCAAAATCGAGCCATCGCCGACATAGTAGAAGAGATCGTCAAGGAAGGGCTCAGGTTCAGGGCGGCTGACCTGGGTATCGGGCTGGTCGTGAGTGACCGCGCTTCCCCGCCTGTTCTGGCACATATCTAGCACGTGATCAAGGTGATGACCTGTTGCCTTGTTACGGTGACGAGCCTGGTTGCTCGGTGGGCCGGGGCTGAGGAACGAAGTCCTGGACCGTCGATCGCCCCCAACTCCGTACGGCGATCAGCCACGCTCAGGCGATCGTGAGGGTCGCAGAGACGCTCAAGAAGGGCAAGGAACTGCGCGCGCTTATTTCACCTAGGTACGATAGAAGCATGCCAGGCATCGAACGCGTCACCCAGCCCACGCTGGATGTGCTTGAAGTGCTCCTGCGCGCTCACTGGGACAAGGTTCAGCTTCATGGCTGGGCCATCATGAAGGAGACCCAGCGCGCAGGCCCTACCGTCTACAAGGTCCTCGACCGACTCGAAGACGCCGGATGGATCGCCGGAGAGTGGGAAGAACTCACCCCCGACCAGCCCGGCCCTCGTCGCCGCTTCTACCGGCTTACTAGCGAGGGAGCCTCGGCCGCTCAGGCCCTCCTCACCCAGCGCCGTCCCGCCGCGCTTCAGCCACAGCCAGTCCTCGGCTTCTCCCCGTTCGGTTGGCTAAACGCGTTACGAACCGGCGGCGTTTCGTGAACGGCTGGGAGATCGTCGTCGGGATTGTTCTCGGGCTTGCTGTCAACGAGATGTGCGATCTTTCACCATGGTTGGCCAAACGACTTGTGCACTGGTCCGCACACGTTCAGTACGGAGATGGCGAACGTGCTGAACTACGAGCTGTCGAGTGGATATCGGTGATCGACAGTCGCCCTGGCAAGCTGTTCAAACTATTCACCGCCGTGGCTTTCATGCTGGGGGCATCTTTCGCGCGTACTCAGGGCACCATGCGCGCTGCACGGTTGATCCAGACGATCTTGACGATGGGCCTCTTGGCGCTGGTTGGAAGTCGGTCTTCGATCAGGATTCGTCCCTCTACGAAAGTGATTGGCGCGCGGCGATACTACCGCAGAGGGCATTGGGTGAATGCTCCGAGGAAGAGAAAGTAGTTCCACTGATAGATCCTGCCCGCCAGCATGGTGGATGCGGTGACAGGCATGGCGTCTTCTCATCGCTCCTCTCTAAGCAGCCGTGGCATCTTGGCGGCGGTGCGGCCCACATGCGGCGGCCAGTGGCCGGGTGCGGCGGGTGCGGGGTGCGGCGAGCGGCCCGAAGTCCCGCGCCGGCCGGGACCGGCCTCCAGGCCGCATGCCCGGACGGCTGGCGGGCGGCGGGCCGTGCGGCGGCGCGCCGCGCCGCCGCCTTGATACCCATGAGAACAATTCGGCAGTGACTCAGGTCGTGATCGGCTGGTGTGCCGTTGCTCAGGACTTCGCGAAGAGATCCAGCACGTCAGCGAAGCTCTTGGTCAGACTGTCGAGCAGCACTTCGCCTTTTTCGGCAGTGGCCAGAGATGGGCGGCCGATGACTCCGCTGTCGGTGTAAGCCTGCATGCCCTTGGTCAGCAGGTGGCGACGGTCGTCGGCGATCCAGTCGGCGGAGTGGTAGCCGGGACGGATCACTTCGGGGCAGGCGTGGAGTAGGAGGGAGGTCTCCAGTTCTCCGGCGTGCATGTCCTCGTGCATGGAACTGGTGAGCTGTGCGGCGGCTCGGGCTTCGTTCCAGTCCTCGCGCGAGGGGAACAGGGCCATGCGGCGGCCTTCGGCGTTGCCCTCCTGGACGACGTTGCTCAAGACGTAGTTGCCGCCGTGGCCGTTGACGACGACCAGGGCCGCAGGGCCGGAGCGGGTGACGGAGTCGTAGACGTCGGTGACGATCGCGTGCAGGGTCCGTGCGGAGATGCTGACGGTTCCCGGCCAGGCGCTGTGCTCGTGCGAGCAGGAGATCGTCACCGGCGGGAGCAGCAGGACGGGGTAGGCGTCGGCGATCTGGCGGGCTATCAGGGTCGCAACGATGGTGTCGGTGCTGAGAGGCAGGTAGTCACCGTGCTGTTCGAAGCTGCCGACGGGCAGGATCGCGACCTGGGCGTTGCGCTGTCGCTCCTCGGTGGTGGTCGCGGTGGGCAGCAAGGGGGTCACCGGGCTCCTTGTGGCTGGGGTGCTGGCAGGGAGAAGGATTCCGAGATGATGCCGAGCCTGGTGAGCAAGTCTGCCACGTAGGGGTCCGTCGACCACCTGGCCAGGTGACCGCGTAGCACGGTGAGCTGGCCGGCGACCCGGCTGGAGCGAAGGGCCTGCATGCGGGACAGGGCATCTTCGGTCACTGCGCAGGCTTGCTCATGCTCGCCCGCTATGGCGTAGGCGGTGGCCATGCGGGTCAGGAACAGGACATGGTCGCGTGCCTGGCTGGATTCGGGCCACTGAGATCTGCTGGCCTCGAATATCGCGATGGCCGCGGTGGCCTCGCCCAGCAGTACGCGGGTCGCGCCGGTCTCCATGGCGATGTAAGCGGGAGTGCAGTACGGGGCACGGTCGGTCTCGCTCTGGGTCATCCCTGCGGTGGCTTCGGCGAGGGCCGTCTCTGAATCACGAGCGGAGTCCGCGGCTTCTCCGAGATAGGCGTTCGCTGTCGCGCGGGTCCTCAAGATGACTGCTCTGAGCCGCGGCGTGAGGGCATCGGGGTTGGCCAACGCCGCGTTCGCCATTCCAAGGCCGTGGCCGTAGTCGCCGGCCTCGGTCGCGATGATGCTTTTGCGCATGAGGATGTAGGAGATGACGCGTTGGTCGCCCAGCTCCATCGCGTAGTCCAGGGCCTTGTTGGTCCACGTGGTGGCGCGAGTGAAATCACCCAGGTCCTGGTGCAGCCATCCGCAGAATTCCAGTAGCTCGCTGGCGAAACTCAGGGCTTCGGTGCGGTCGGCTCCCCGGGTCACCCGACAGACCTGCCTGACCACGGGCACCTGGTCCTGAACGGCGTTGATCAACAGGAGTGGTCCCATGATGGCCTCGGCCTGGATGTGACCGGTGAGGACGTGCCGGAGTCCGGAGATGACGGGGCGGCTGGACGCTCCGGTCAGACTGGCCAGGTACGGGGTCAACAGGCCCGTACCCGGTGACGGCACCGCTTCATCAGATGGTGGTGTGCGCTGGGGATGTGAACTGACAGCGGGAAGTCGTCGCGGTGCCAGGCCGAGAGCCAGCCTGGCGGAATCAGGCATGTTCAGGCCGTCGGCGACGCGCTCGAACACCTCGAACGAGGTGATCCTGACCGTCCCCCTCATGATCTCGCTGATCTTGCCCTGACTCAGACTCACGGCGGTGCCGATACGGGTTTGACTGACACCGGCGTACTGACGGATCAGTTGAAGCACCTGGCCGATATCGCGGTTTCGGAGAGCCTTTAGCATTTCGGGGCGCTGCCACAGTTCCGGCAGGATAACGACTGGTTTAGTCGCATCTGCTGGCATACGTGCTATCTCCCCTTGCTGCCTTGGCTTCCGAATATCCAACGCTTGCCGCTGCGAGTTATCCCGTCAAGGGATATCGACTATTCGGGGTAAGGATTCCGGCCTGGGATGGGTTGGCCGGCCCCTGATGACGAACCTTGACCCATGGTTGCCGAGGATGAGTCGACGGATCAGGGGTGCGGGACCTGCTGCGGCCGTGGCTGGCGGTGGATCCGTAGGAGTCGCGCCGATGTCGAGTGCCGCATTGACGGCCAGGTCGTAAAGCCGGTCCGCGTCGAGTGCTTCGACTGCCTGGGCTCTGGCGAGATGGCGGCCTGATGGGCGGGAATGAGATTCCGGCCATCAGCCGACAGAAAGCGATCACACCGGTGCGGGCGGCGCGGTTTCTGCGGGCTGAGTTGGCCGCGTTGAACATCGCCTCGGATGTTCATGACGGGTACGGGCTGGCGCTGGTGTCGGTCTGGTTCGGGCTGGTCGTGTGGACCGACGGCCGGGTATTTCGCTGGTGGGCCGGACAGGAGGAAGGGCTGGCTCGACGTCGGCGCTACGCCTTCTGCCCCGCGAATGATCCGGTGACAGCCGCGCGTCGTGTGGCCGATCGTTGCGTTGAGCTTCGCGAACAGGGGCCCGCCCCGGTTCCTGGCCCGACTGGTTGCGCTCCGCAGTGATCGAGCTGAGCGGCTGCCTGAGTCCACATGTGGCAATGCCGCAGCGTGATCACACACGGCTGGTCTGGCTGCCCCCTGACGGGCGGGGGGCACGTCTGCGGGTGATCACTTGGACTTGCCAGTGCCGGGCCACCCTGTACGAGCTGTGCCAGGCCGGAGGACAAGGGTTCATCCGCCGCACGCTCCAGCTGGACGGCAGTCCGGAAGTTCACGAGACCTATCGATGGCCGATCCGTGAGGCCAGCGATATATGGAGGGCGTTGCTCTCCGGTGAGGCCCGATAGGCGGGCGCGGCGGCACGGGTGGGCTTCGGCCTGGCGTGCCGCCGCGTCGCGGGGTGAGGGCTTCCTGTCGGGCGAAGGGCTTCGCATCTTTAACATGCGCTGATAGCCTGCTTGGCTAGACAAGCATGTTGAATGTGAGGCTTTAATGTCGTTTGAGTACACGCCTCCCAAGTACGCGCAGTTGATCGCCGAGCTTGAACGGCGCATCGACTCCGGCGAGTATCCGGCGGGCTCGCTACTGCCCAGCGAACACACGCTCATGGCGGAGTTCGGCATGGCGCGTCCCACGGTGGTCAAAGCCCTCGGCGTCCTGCGCGATCAGGGCTGGATCGTCACCCAGCAGGGCAAGGGCCGCTTCGTACGCGGTCGCCCGGCGATCCCCAAAGACCAGAAGGCACGTACGGGCCGTGAGCTCCTCGACCGGACAGAGACTCAGGCCGCGAGCAAGCTGCTGGCGGCCGGACCGGTGGAGGCTCCCAACCGCATCGCCGCCTACCTGGGCCTGGAGCAGAAATCCGCGGTCGTGCTGCGCAAGATCCTGGTGGAGCGCGACGGTGAACCCACTGAGATCTCCGCCACCTGGGTACCGGCCGATGTCGCCGAAGGTACGGCCCTGGCTGAGCCGGCCGATCTACGGCAGGGCATCCGGCGCTATGTGGAGAGTGCGGCCGGCGTCTCCCTGGATCACGTCATCGAGCACGTCACCGCCCGCAACCCCACGGCTGAGGAGCGCACACTGCTGGGCGTGAAGGACTCGGCCGCGCTGCTGGCCGTGTACGCCGTCGCCTGCGATGCGACGGGCAAGCCGTGGGTGGTGGTGGAGACCGTACTCCCCGGTGATCTTCACGAGCTGGAAGACGCCTACCCGATCCGGTAATCCAACTTTCCTCACGAAGCCCGCTTGGTGCACTTGACTAACCAAGCGGGCTTCGTGCTTAATGAAGAGGCAACTTGGTCAGTCAAGTAGTCTGATCAGCCAAGGAGAGGAGTTGTTGCGCTATGGCCATCCAGGGCCCCATTCCGATCCGTTTCGAGCAGGTCTTCCCGCACGGCTGCTTCATCGTCGGCGAGGTCGAGCAGGTCAAGGACTTCGACGCCTCGTCCAAGGGCCGCACCGTCTACGCCAAAGACAAGAACACCGGAGAGCTGGTGTGGCAGGTCGCGGTCATGGACGCTGACCCGACCGTCAAGGCCGGGCAGAAGACGGTCTCGGTCAAGATCCTGTCCCCGGTCCAGCCGACCGTTCCGGCTGCGCTGCCGGGTCTGCCGTTCGTGCCGGTGGAGTTCGACGGCATGACCGTCACCGCCTACGTCGCCCAGAACACCGGACGACTGGCCTGGTCCATCCGGGCAACCGCGATGCGCTCTCCCCGCACCGCAGGGGCTCCAGTCAAGGCTTCGGCCGGTAAGGACGTGGCGGCGTGAGCGAGCACCTGCCCTACACCCGCGCCGTGGTGACGCTCGACGAAGACGGCACCCGGCTCGACACCTCGTTTCGCACTCCGTACCTGTCGGTCATGGCGCTGGGCGCCGATGGCGGGCGGCCGTTCCTGCACCTGTCCTCCCGTGAGGCACAGGTGGTCGTCTCCACCACTGGCGGTGGACCGGTCACCGAACGGGACGTGGCCCTCGCCCGGCGGATCGCCGAGGCTGCCGCGCGCTACCTGGCCGACTGCGAGCGCCTCCACACCGAACAGTCCGCCAACCCCCAGCAGGTCGACGAGTCCGAGCAGGGCAAAGCGGCCTGACACGAAACGGGGCCGCTGGAACTGGCATTCCGGCGGCCCCTCGGTTCTCCCCAGACGCGAATCAAGAGAGGACTCAAGCCTAATGTTCAAAAAACTGCCCGGTGACGAGGCACGGACTCTCGTCACCACGACCCCCGATACCGCTGTGGTGTTCCGGCCGGCCGTGGTGCGTACCCCGGCCATCTTCACCGTCACCATCTTCCTGTGGCGGCTGCTGGCTGGAATCGTCCGGCTCATCTGGCGTCACCCGGTCGCGGTGGCCGTGCTCGCCGTCCCCGCTGTTCTCAGCATCCTGTACGGCTGGCGCATCGCCCTGGTCGCCGTCGCCGTTCCCGTCTCGCTGCTCGCTCCGTGGCCATTCTTCGATCGGGCCTCGTTCGACCGCTGGATGGGCTGGCGGCTGCTGGCCTGGTGGCGGCTGGTGTGGATCTACCGGCGGCACTGGCAATCGGTGATGATCGTCTCTGGTCTCGGCCGTCACCTCCAGGGCCGCGACTACCTGCCTCACATCATTCGCGTCACCTGCACCTCGTGGGCGGACCTGGTCACGGTGAAGATGATCAGTGGGCAATCGGTCAAGGACTGGGCCGACCGTATTGAGCACCTGGCCCACGGTTTCGGCACTACCTCCTGCCGGGTGACCGTCGCCCGGTCGGGCCGTCTGCTGCTGACCTTCCCTCGGCGTGATCCACTGGCCACCCCCTTACCCGCGCTCCCCATCCCCGAGACGCCCTCGGTCGGGCCGGTCGAGATCGGCCGGTGTGAGGACGGCACTCCCTGGCGGCTCAAGGTTCACGGCACCCATGTCCTGGTGGCCGGCGCCACAGGAGCGGGCAAGGGCTCGATCATCTGGTCCACCATCCGCGGCCTGCTGCCCGCCGTCCGCGCGGGCCTGGTCCAGGTCTGGGCGCTGGATCCCAAGCGCATGGAACTGTCCTTCGGCCGTGACCTGTTCGGCACCCGCTACGCCGCGAGCCCGGCCGACTGCGCCGATCTGCTGGAAGCGGCTGTGTCGGTCATGCAGGAGCGGGCCGACCGGTTCGCCGGGCTCCAGCGCAGCCACACGCCCACTGTTGATGACCCGTTCGTCCTGGTGGTCGTCGACGAGGTGGCGTTCCTGACCGCCTACCAGTCCGACAAAGGTCTGAAGCTGCGTATCTCGGCCGCGCTGGCGACGCTCACCACGCAGGGCCGTGCGGTCGGGTTCGGCGTGATGGCCGCACTCCAGGACCCCCGCAAGGAGGTCATGAACGTCCGCAACCTGTTCCCCGACAAGATCGCGCTCCGCCTGGATGAGTCCGAGCAGGTGGACATGGTGCTCGGCGACGGCGCCCGTGATCGGGGTGCGCTGGCTGATCACATCTCCCCGGTTCCCGAGCGGGGCGCCGGTATCGGTTACGTCCGGCTGGAGACCTCACCCGACCCGATCCGCGCCCGTGCCGGCTACGTCTCCGACTCCGACATCCGCGCCATGGTCGCCGACTTCGCCGAGGAGGCAAACAAGTGAAGATCATCATTCAGGGCACCCTCGCCGAGATCGACACGATCCCCTTCCGCCTCCTCGGTCCCCTGTCCGACTCCCCGCCACGATTTGAGCTGGTGCTGTCCAACCTGGTCAACATCCGGCTGCGCCGAGACCCCTACAGCTCGTCCTACCGGTTCACCGCCGACGTGCTCGCCCCAGAGGAGGACAGGTGACCGACACCCCCACCTCCCCATCCATCCCCTCCCCGGACGGCTCCGACCGCACCCTGCCCCGTCTGGTCCGCGAGACCCTGCCCCTGGCCCTGGATGTGGCCATCGAGGTGGCCAAGCTCAGCGGGGTGTGCATCCGCCCCATCGAGATGCGCCGCCTCGACACGCACACCGGCACGGTAGAAACCTTCAACATCCCGTGCGGCACCACCCAGGAGGCCAAGTGCCCGCCGTGCGCCAAGCGCAACCAGCAGCTGCGCCGCGCCCAGTGCCGGGAAGGCTGGCATCTGGACCACGAGCCCGTCGCCGAGCCCCACCCCTCCACCGAGGATCAGCGGTGGCTGATCGAGTTCCGCGCCGACGTGCAGGCCAAACGCGATGCGGCCGAACGTGATGGCGAGGACACCGCCGACTGGGACGCGGCCATCGAGAGCATCGACGCGGAGATCAACGCCGCCGGAATGCGCGGCACCGTCACCGGCGGCCGGGCCACGCCCCGCCGCTCCCGCTCCACCCGGCGCCGCCAGGACGCCCCGGACCTGCCCAAGCGCGCCAAGCAGAACACCACCCTGGGCCGGACCTTCATCGCCCCGGACGGGCGGGTGTATCGGCCGTCGCTGTTCGTCACCCTCACCCTGCCCTCCTACGGCAAGATCCAGTCCGGGCGCGGGGTGCCGGCCGACCCGGCCAGCTACGACTACGCCCGAGCCGCCCGCGACGCGCTGCACTTCGCCAAACTGGTCGATCGGTTCGTGCAGAACCTGCGTCGGGTGGCCGGATACGACGTGCAGTACTTCGCCACCGTCGAACCCCAGAAGCGCCTGGCCCCGCACCTGCACATGGCCATCCGCGGCACCCTGCCCCGTGCCGAGATCAAGGCCATCGCCGCGGCCACCTACCACCAGGTGTGGTGGCCGGCCGTCGACGAGGTCCGCTTCGACGGCCAGCACCTGCCGGTCTGGACGGAGCGGGCCGACCTGCCCGACGGGGCCGCCTACCCGGACGGGCAGGCCGGCGACTACCTCGACCCGGCCACCGGGGAGCTCCTGCCCACCTGGGACCAAGCCCTCGACCGGCTCGACGCCGACGAGGACGCCGAGCCCCTGCACGTGGTGCGCTTCGGCCCCCAGGTCGACGTCCAAGGTCTCGTCGCCGGATCCCCGGACGCCCACACGCGCATCGGCTACCTGACCAAGTACCTCACCAAGAACCTCGGCGACCCCCTCGACCCCGACGACCCGTCCACCGACGACCCGGCCCGCCGCGACCACGCCGCCCGGATGGTCGAGGCGCTGCGCTACGAACCGTGCTCGCCGACGTGTGCCAACTGGCTGCGCTACGGCATCCAGCCCAAGGGCGCCAAGGCCGGGATGGTGCCAGGCCGGTGCAAGGGCAAGGCACACAAACCCGAACACCTCGGCTACGCCGGACGCCGCGTCCTGGTCTCCCGCAAGTGGTCGAACAAGACCCTGCGCGAGCACAAGGCCGACCGGCGGGCCTGGGTGCTCGACATGCTCGGCCTCCCAGACGACACCCCTGCCGACCCGCACCGCTACGTGTGGCGGCCGGTCTCGGCCAAGGACCCGACCCGCACCCCGCTGGCCAAACGCCTGCTGCGCGAGGTCGCCAACCGCCAGCGCACCCGTGCCCGCCTGGCCGAACTGGAAGCCAGAGCCGACGGCAGACCCGTCCCGGATCTTTCGGCAACTCCGGCCCTGGGGGTGGCCGCATGACCCGGAAGACCGGCCAAGAGCCCGTCTCGATGCTTCCGGAGTCGGCGCGGGGCCGGCTGCTGACCGTCGAAGAAGCCGCCGAACGGCTCAACACCTCGATCCGCTTCCCCCGGCGCCTGATCGAGGAACGCCGGATCACCTTCGTTCACGTCGGCCGCAACGTCCGCATCCCCGAAGCGGCCCTTGAGGCGTTCATCGCCGCCGGGGTCGTCGAACCGGTCACCACCACACGACGCAGGAGGGCCGCGTGATGGCCAGGACCGCTGTCGCCACCCCCGAGGAAGAGCCCCAGCGCTCCCCCAAGAGCAAGCCCAAGAGGCGCTTCGGGCGCGTTCGGCAACTGCCCTCCGGCCGGTTCCAGGCTCGCTACCCCGGACCTGACGGCGTGGATCGTCCCGCCCCGGAGACCTTCGCCACCAAGAAGGATGCCGAGCGGTGGCTCGTGCTGAAGGAGGCCGAGATCCAGCGGGGCGACTGGATGAGTCCAGAAGCGGGCAAGGTGACCTTCGCCGCCTACGCGGCCGAGTGGATCGATGATCGCGTGCTGAAGTACCGGACGGAGCTGCTGTACCGGGGGCTTCTGAAGAACCACCTCGTTCCGGCTTTCGGCAACCGCCACCTCGCCGACATCAAAGAGGCCGATGTGCGACGCTGGCGCAAGGAGAGGCTGGCCGTGGTCGGGCAGTCCACGGTGGCCAAGGCGTACCAGCTCCTCAAATCGATCATGGGTACGGCGGTGGCGGACGAACTGATCCGTAAGAATCCCTGCCGCATCAAAGGCGCCGGCATGCCGGATACCCCGGAACGGCAGACCGTCCCGATGACCAAGGTCATAGAGATCGTGGAAGCGGTTCCGGAGCGATACCGGGCGCTCGTCCTCCTGGGCACCTTCGCGAGCCTGCGATGGGGTGAACTGGTCGGGCTCCGCCGCACGCACCTCGACCTCGACCGGGGGTTACTCCGGGTCTCCGGCGCGCTGGTCGAGATCGGGGGCGGCAAGGTCATGGAGGACACCCCCAAGTCTCGGGCCGGTCGGCGGGTGGTCTCCATTCCCCCGGAGATCATTCCCGAGCTGCGCGTGCACCTCGACATGTTCGCCGAGACGGAAGAGAACGGGCGCGTCTTCACCGGCCCCAACGGTGGGCCGCTGAAGCATTCCGGATTCCGCCGGACGTGGAACAAGGCCCGGTGGGGCGTGGGGCTTCCCGATCTCCACTTCCACGATCTCCGCCATATCGGGAACACCCTGGCCGCCTCCACGGGGGCGAGCCTCAAAGAGCTGATGTCGCGCATGGGGCACTCCTCCACCCGGGCGGCGCTGATCTACCAGCACGCCAGTCAGGACCGGGACAGGGCCATCGCGCGGGCGCTCGGAAAGGCGTTCACGAGAGCTCAGACCAACGGGCATGAGAAGTCATCGGGCACGCAGCGGGCACGGAAGATCATAAAGTTCGGCTGAAAAGCAGAAGGCCAGGCCCCCGGATACCGGGTGACCTGGCCTTTTACTTCGAGCCGACGAGGGGAATCGAACCCCTGACCTACAGTTTACAAGACTGTTGCTCTGCCGATTGAGCTACGTCGGCACGGTCGCCTAGGAAGTGTAGTCGTCTCACCCGCCATTCGTCACGGAGATAGGCCGTTACGACCGCGAACGGTCAACGGCGGCGGTGACGGGACGTCTCGTAGAGGGCGACTCCGGCGGCGACACCGGCGTTGAGCGATTCCGCCGCGGCGTGTATCGGGATGCGGACGACCAGGTCGCACGACTCGCGGACCAGGCGGGACAGGCCCTTGCCCTCCGAGCCGATGACGATGACCAGGGGGCCGTCGAGGAGGTTGGCCTCGGCGATCTCGACCGTGCCCTCACCGTCCAGACCGATCACGAACAGGCCGGCCTCTCGGTACTCGCGCAGGGTCGCGGTGAGGTTGGCCGCTCGGGCGACCGCCATGGAGGCCAGCGTGCCGGCGGAGGTCTTCCAGGCGCCGCCCGTCACCCCGGCCGAGCGGCGGGACGGGATGACCAGGCCGTGTGCGCCGAAGGCGGCCGCAGAGCGGGCGATGGCGCCGAGGTTGCGGGGGTCGGTGACCCCGTCGAGGGCCACGATCAGCGGCACCTCCGCCGCTTCCTGGGCGAGGTTGACCAGGTCGTCGGGGTGGGCGTATTCGTACGGCGGGATCTGCAGGGCCAGACCCTGGTGGATGCCGCCCTCGGTGAGACGGTCGAGCTTCTCCCTGCTGACCTCCAGCATCGCGATGCCACGGTCGGCGGCGATGCGCAGGGACTCCTTGACCCGGTCGTCGCTGTCGATGCGCTGGGCGACGTAGAGCGCGTTGGCGGGCACCGAGGCCCGCAGCGCCTCCACGACGGGGTTGCGTCCGCCGATGTACTCGGGCGCGTCGTCGCCGCGCTTCGGGCGGACCGCGGAGCGCGGGGAGGAGGACCTGCCGGTCTGCTCCTCGCGCTCGATCCGCTGAGCGCGCATCTTGTCCTTGTGCCAGTGCCGCATGTGCGCCGGCGGGGTGGCACCCCTGCCCTCCAGGCCCCGGCGGACGTTCCCGCCGGTGCCCTTGGTCGGACTCTTCTTCTTCGCGGGTCGCCCGGACCCCTTACCCCCACCAGCCATGGTCTCTAGGGTAGGGGGCTTTTACCGCGCCAACTCCCAGCGGGGACCCTGGGGGGTGTCCTCCACGTGGATCCCCGCGGCGGCGAGCTGGTCGCGGATGCCGTCGGCCGCCGTGAAGTCCTTGCGTGCCCGCGCCGCCTGCCGCTGTTCCAGGGCCACGGCCACCAGCGCGTCGACGGTGGCCCGCAGGCCGCTGTCGCCGCCGGAGGCGCGCCACTGCTTCGAGCGCGGGTCGAGGCCGAGGACGTCGAGCATGTTCTGCGTCTCGGCGAGCAGCCTGGCCACCTGCTCCTTGTTGCCCTGCGCCAGCGCGACGTTGCCTTCCCGGACGACCTCGTGCACCACGGCGAGCGCCTGGGGAGTGCCCAGGTCGTCGTCGAGGGCGTCGGAGAACGCCTGGGGCAGCGGGGCGTGCGCGTCGACGTCGTGGATGACCTCCGCCGCGCGGGTGACGAAGCCCTCGATGCGCTGGTAGGCCGCGGCGGCCTCCAGCAGCGCCTCCTCCGAGTAGTCGATCGAGGAGCGGTAGTGCGGAGCGGCCAGGTAGTAGCGGAGCTCGACCGGGCGGACCTTCTTGATGACCTGGGGGATCAGCAGGGAGTTGCCGAGCGACTTGCTCATCTTCTCCGCGCCGATCTTGAGCATGCCGTTGTGCATCCAGTAACGCGCGAAGCCGTCGCCGGCCGCCTGCGACTGGGTCAGCTCGTTCTCGTGGTGCGGGAAGATCAGGTCGACGCCGCCGCCGTGGATGTCGAAGGTGGAACCGAGGTACTTCGTGGCCATGGCGGAGCACTCCAGGTGCCAGCCGGGACGGCCGCGACCCCACGGCGTCGGCCAGCTCGGCTCGCCGGGCTTCTCGCCCTTCCAGAGCGCGAAGTCGCGGGGGTCTCTCTTGGCCGAGTCGGTCTCGGTGTCGCCCGCGGCCCGCATGTTCTCCAGTTTCTGGTTGGAGAGCGAGCCGTAGCGGTCGGCGTAGGACACGACGTCGAAGTAGACGTCCCCCTCGGAGGCGTAGGCGTGGCCGGCGGCGATCAGCCGCTCCATCAGCTCGATCATCTCGGGCACGTGGCCGGTGGCCCGCGGCTCGACCGTCGGCGGCAGGCAGCCGAGCACGTCGTAGGCCCAGGCGAAGGCACGCTGGTTGCGCTCGGCCACGACGAACCACGGCACGTTCTCGTCCGCCGCCACCCTGATGATCTTGTCATCGATGTCGGTGACGTTGCGGCAGAAGGTCACGTCATAGCCGGAGCGGATCATCCAGCGCCGCAGCACGTCGAAGTTGACGCCCGAACGGATGTGCCCGATATGCGGCGGAGCCTGCACGGTGGCACCACACAGGTAGATGGAGGCCCGGCCGGGTTCGGCCGGGACGAATTCGCGGACCGTACGTACGCTGGTGTCGTATAGGTGCAGGCTCACGAAGGAAAGGCTAACGCCTCACCCCGCCTCACAAGCCGAGTTGTGCGACGTTGAAGGACCTGAGTACGGCTTTTTATGGGCATCCAAGGCGAACGTCCCCCATATCCGCAGACAGTTCCTCCCCCGATGGACGACTCGCCCTGAATTCTGGTGAACGATCACCCGTTCCCGGGCCCGGCCGCCCCCCGCCCCGCCGCCCGCCGGCCCACCCGGGTGACCCTCCGTCTTCACGGTCTGATCGGTTGCTCCGATCACGCGAGGTGCCGATTCTGTAGGCTCGAAGCGCCATGGACGTGAAATCCCCCGCGGCGGCAGACCAACTCTCCCGCCCGTCTCCAGCCCAGTACGTCCCCGCCGCGCCGAGCCGGATGGGCGCCGCCCTGCGCCACGCCGGGATCGCCGTCGCCGGACTGGGCGTCACAGCCCTGACCGGTGCGGCCTGCGTGCTCTCCTTCGAGGACCTGCGCGCACTCGCGATCGCCGGCGGGGCACCCGCCGAGCTCGCCTACCTCTACCCGGCGGGCTTCGACGCGTTGCTGGTCATCGCGATGATCGGTGTTCTGCTGCTGCGGGGCGGGCGCTGGCCCACCCGTCTGCAGGCGGGTGTGATCCTGACGCTGCTCCTCGCCGCCGCCACCGCCGCCGAGGTCGCGACCGCCCTGCGGATGCCGGTGGGCAAGCCGCAGGCGGACGTCGTGGTCGCCGTCGCCCCCTGGGTCTTCCTGATCCTGGCCCTGTGGCTGCTGCTCCTGCTGGTCAAGCACGCCGCCGTCCGGCGGGCGGCCGGCGGCGCCGGCGGCATGGTCCGGGCCGGCCACGGGTACGACATCCTCCCGTTCCCGGAAGCGGATCTTCCCACCGCGGAGTACCCCACCGCGGAGAGCCGCCGCGAGTGGCGGAGCACGCCGGCTCCCGCGGAACACGCCGGGCCGCGGGACGACCCCGGCCCGGCGTCCCGGACCACCCGACCGGACCACCCGAACCACCCGGACCGGACGGACCACACCGACCGGACGGACCACCCGGACCGTGCGGGCCACACCGGCCGGGCGAATCACGCCGACCGGACGGACCGGCCGAGCCGTGTGGACAACGACCGGGCGGCGCACACGCCCCACGCGGTCCCCCCGGGACAGCTCGTCCACCACCCGGCGGCTGAGATCATGCTCGACCCGTTGGAGGCTCCTCCCCTGGAGGCCGTCCCGCACCACGACCTTCCCCCGGCGGAGCCGGTCGTCGGCCCCACGGCGGCACCGGAGACACCCGAGGTCACCGACCTCCCCCCGGTCCCTCCGTCCGACGTGCCCGCGAAGGCGGACCGGCCGCTGCGCTGGGGCGATCTGGTCCGGCCGCACCCGGGTGACCAGCTCGTCCATCCGCGCCGCTCCGCCGCGGAGGCGGGGTCCGGCCGGGTCAGCGAGCGGGTGGAGACCTGGGACGCGGCCCCCGGTTCCCCGCCGAAGCCGGAGACCGAGGTGGCCGACCGCGACGCCGACACCCAGCCCTTCCCCGTCGTGAAGGGCCGCCCCCTCGGCGATGCGGCGGGGCACGCGGAAGGAGCGGACGCCGCGGCCGATTCGGACGGGTCGCCGGATCCGGCGCACCGGGCCGGCGCCGCCGATCCCGCGGAGGAGGCCGGTGATCGGGAGCACGGCGGTGACACCGCGGCTCCGCCGTCCGGGCGGATGCGCAGCACCCCCGTTCCGCCTGCGGAATGAGGGGCGAAAGCTTGACTCGTCCGGCATGACGCCCTGACCCGATCCGGGGAACCATGCGGGCGTGACAACGTGCTGGGTAAAGGCTTCCGACGACAGCGGCTTCCCGGTGAGCAACCTGCCCTACGGGGTCTTCTCACGCCGTGGCGAGTTTCCGCGGGTCGGGGTGGCCGTCGGCGGGCAGGTGCTCGACCTGAGTCTGCTGGCCGCCAACGGGGTGCTGAAGGACTCCCACTGGTTCGCCTCCGGCACCCTCAACGCCTTCCTGTCCGCAGGACCGCGTGTCTGGCAGAGCGTCAGGGAGCAGCTGATCTCCCTGCTCACCGAGCCGGCGCGGCGCCCGGCGGTGCTGCCGGCGCTCGTGCCCGTGGTCGAGGTGCGGATGCACCTGCCCTTCCACGTGGGCGACCTGATCCGCTTCCAGACGTCCATCGAGCACGAGACCAACCTGGGGCGGATGTTCCGGCCACCGGCCGACCCGCTGCCGCGCAACTGGCCTCGGATGCCCATCGGGCAGTACGGCAGGGCGTCGAGCGTGGTCGTCTCCGGGACTCCGGTCGTACGCCCGTACGGGCAGCTGCGGGGCCCGGGCGAGAGCGACCCGGTCTTCGGCCCGTCCACCCGGCTGGACCTGTCCGCCGAGATCGGATACGTGGTCGGCGGGCCGACTCCCTCTCCGCACGGGCCGGGGACGTGGTCGTTCGAGGATCACGTCTTCGGGGTGGTGCTGGTCAACGGCTGGCGTGCGTGGGACATCATCGCCTGGGAGAGCGCGCCGCTCGGGCCGTTCCTCGGACAGTTCGCCACCTCGGTCTCGCCGTGGGTGGTACCGCTCGCGGCGCTGGAGCACGCCAGGGTGGCGCCGCCCGTCCAGGACCCGCCTCCGCCGCCCTACCTGGCCGTTCGGAGGCCGTGGGGTCTGGACCTCACCCTGCGGGTGGAGCTGAACGGCAGGCTTCTGTCGGAACCGCCGTTCGCCGTCCAGTATTGGACCGGCCCGCAGCTATTCGCCCACATGTCGGTGGGCGGCGCCCCGCTGCGGGCCGGCGATCTGATCACCTCGGGGCCCGTGTCGGGATCGGCCCGCAGCCAGTTCGGAACACTGCTGGAACTGGCCTGGAACGGCCGGGACCCGCTCGGTATGCCTGACGGGACCGAGCGGGTCTTCCTGGAGGACGGCGACACGGTGCGCATCACCGCGGCCGCTTCCGGGCCGGAAGGAATCCCGCTGAGCCTCGGCGAGGTGACGGGGACGGTTCGTCCCGCTGCCTAGACCCTGGAGCGCTTGAAGCCGGCCACCAGACCGACGCCGACGGCGGCCAGGACCACCTGCATCACCAGCTCGATCCAGTCGATGCCGGGGGTGGTGGAGACACCGACGCTCTGGGCGATCGCGGTACCGATCAGCGCGGCCACGATACCGACGGCGACGGTCAGAACCCAGCCGATCGTCTGGCGGCCGGGAAGCACCAGACGGCCGAGAGCACCGACGACGGCCCCGATGACGATGGCTCCCAGAATGGACGCGATAGTCATTTCAACCTCCCAGTGAGGGCGAGACCTTCACTCTCACGGTGGAGGTGGCTACCCCACGCGTCACGAATACACCTGGAGTCGGAAGATTCTCATCGGCGGGATTCCCGGGACCGCGCCGGATGCGGCGTTCCGAGGCCCGCCACCGACGCCGGGCGGGGGCCTCCACCGGCCGGGTCTCCCTCGGGTGAACTCCCGCATTCCCGCCCGCGGCACGACGGCCATGGGCCGACCGGCGATTCACAAATCGTCCGGCGAGAAAAAGGGTGGCCCGTACCGCGCCAGTAAACGGGCCACCCTGGAATGAATCGCGAGCATTCCGCGCCGCTCGCCGGAACGCGTCCGCGTTCCGTACGAGAAGACGCCGGAGTGGTCCTACGGGTTCACCACGATCGCGGTGGCGATCGCGGCGATTCCCTCACCTCTGCCGGTGAGGCCGAGCCCGTCGGTGGTGGTGGCGCTGACGCTCACCGGGGCACCCACGGCGGCGCTGAGAACCTTCTCGGCCTCGGCGCGGCGGGGCGCCATCTTGGGCCTGTTGCCGACCACCTGGATCGCCACGTTGCCGATCTCGAAACCGGCGGCGCGCACCTGGCGCGCGGTCTCCTCCAGGAGGGTGACGCCGGAGGCACCGGCCCAGCGGGGATCGGCCGTGCCGAACAGGCCGCCGAGATCACCCAGACCGGCCGCGGACAGCAACGCGTCACAGGCCGCGTGCGCCGCGGTGTCACCGTCGGAGTGTCCGGCCAGACCTGTTTCGCCTGGCCAGTGGAGCCCGGCGAGATGGAGTTCGCGACCGGATGCGAAGGGGTGGACGTCGACACCGACGCCCACCCTCGGAAATGTCGTGTTCAGGAGTTGAGAACCTCGTCCAACAGGGCTTCGGCCTTGTCCTCGTTGGTCTTCTCCGCGAGCGCGAGCTCACTGACCAGGATCTGCCGCGCCTTAGCCAGCATCCGCTTCTCTCCTGCGGAGAGTCCACGCTCCCTGTCGCGTCGCCACAGGTCGCGGACGACCTCGGCCACCTTGTTGACGTCGCCGGACGCCAGCTTCTCAAGGTTTGCCTTGTAACGGCGCGACCAGTTCGTGGGCTCTTCGGTGTGAGGCATGCGAAGCACGTCGAAGACGCGCTCAAGGCCCTCCTGCCCGACGACATCGCGAACACCAACGAGTTCGGCGTTGTCTGCCGGCACCTGGACGGTAAGGTCGCCCTTGTCGACCTTGAGAACCAGGTAGGTCCTTTCCTCACCTTTGATGGTTCGGGTCGTGATCGCCTCGATCCGAGCAGCCCCGTGGTGGGGGTAGACGACAGTGTCGCCGACCTGGAAAGTCATGTGACAAGTACCCCTTCCGCTGTACTCAAGAGTACCACGTATCCACAGCCTCCCGGAACAGTGAAATCACCATAACTGCAGGTCAAAGCCGCATCTTATGACTTGACAAACACGCAACTGTATGAATCAACGAGCTAAAAAGCGGCTATGACCTGCGTTCTCGTCTTGCGGTGATCGGGTGGGCCGCCGGAAAACCCGGTGCGGCTCATGGATAGGGTTGGCCCTGTCCCATCGCATGTGTGACAAGGAGTACTCGTACCGTGACCCGCAACCGCCGTCACCGGGCGATCGCCGCCGCCGCGTTCCTCGCAGCCGCCCCGGCCCTGGCCGGCTGTGGGGCCGGTTTCGACGCGACCACCAACAAGCCCTACGCCCCCACCGAGGCACTGGCCGTCAACACCGAGCAGGGCATCAAGATCTCGCAGGCGTTCTTCCTCGGCCCCGACAGCGGCGCGCAGCTGGCCGCCGGCGGCTCCACGCCGCTGTACCTGTCGATGGTCAACACCAACCAGACGCCCGACACGCTCGTCGGTCTCGGCGTCGACCCCGCCGTGGGCACCGCGAAGGTGAGCGCGCCCGTCACCCTCCCCCCCAACCAGCGGGTGGCGACCGGCCAGCCGACGCCGGGGATCCTGATCGAGGGCCTCAAGAAGCCGCTTCGCGGCGGTGAGAGCATCACCGTGCAGTTGCAGTTCACCAACGCGGGCGTCGTGCCGCTGACGATCCCGGTCATCACCCGCAGCCGCGAGTTCACCGCCTACCCGGCGGCTCCGAACGCCACCCCCGCCCCCACTCCCACCCCGACGCCCAGCGCCTCCACCGCGGGTGAGGGCGACCACGGCACCGAAGGCCACTGAGAGCCACTGAAGGCCGCTGAGGACCACCGAAGCCGCAGCGGGGTCGCGAAGGCCGCCACACCGCCTCAGGAGCCCCTGTGGCGGTGTGGCGCCGCCAGAGGGAACGAGGCGGGGGAAGCAGGCCGAAGGGCCCGTACGGCCCGTCAGGAGACCGGAGGGCATGCACCCGCCGGAAGACGGAAGGGCCCGGCACGGCGCGGACGCGCCGTACCGGGCCTCGGTCGTCTCGCCGGCCCCGCGCCAGGTCCGGGCGAGACATCCGGGTCCGAACAGGACGCCCGGTCCGGGCGAGACGTCCGGACCGCGGCGAGACCTCAGACCTCGACGGGGTCGAACTTGTAGCCCAGGCCCCGGACGGTGAGGATGCAGCGCGGGTTGGACGGGTCCGACTCGACCTTGGCACGCAGCCGCTTGACGTGGACGTCCAGGGTCTTGGTGTCGCCCACGTAGTCGGCGCCCCAGACCCGGTCGATGAGCTGCCCCCGGGTGAGGACCCGGCCGGCGTTGCGGAGCAGCACCTCCAGCAGCTCGAACTCCTTCAGCGGAAGCTGCACCGCCTCGCCGCGCACCGCGACGGTGTGCCGGTCGACGTCCATGCGGACCGGGCCGGCGGCGAGCACCGCGGACTCCGGCTCCTCCACGTCGCCCTGCCTGCGCAGCACCGCCCGGATGCGGGCCACCAGCTCCCGCGAGGAGAAGGGCTTGGTGACGTAGTCGTCGGCGCCGAGTTCCAGCCCCACGACCTTGTCGATCTCGCTGTCCTTGGCCGTGAGCATGATGACGGGCACGTTCGAGCGCTGGCGGAGCGAGCGACAGACCTCGGTTCCGGGCAGGCCCGGGAGCATCAGGTCGAGCAGCACCAGGTCGGCGCCGCTGCGGTCGAAGGTCTCCAGCGCCTCGGGCCCGGTGGCTGCCACGGCGACCTCGAAGCCCTCCTTGCGCAGCATGTACGACAGGGCGTCGGAGAACGACTCCTCGTCCTCGACTACAAGCACGCGGGTCACTGCGCGGCCTCCAGGGGGATCTTGGTGGTACCGGGGGTTGCGACCGCCATGCCGCCGAACGCGGGCAGGCGGAGTGTGAAGGTGGAGCCGGAACCTTCCTTGCTCCAGACCGTGACCGCCCCGTTGTGGGCGGCGGCCACGTGCTTGACGATGGCCAGGCCGAGACCTGTGCCGCCGGTCGCGCGCGAACGTGCCGCGTCGACGCGGAAGAAACGCTCGAAGATCCGCTCCTGTGCGCTCTCGGGGATGCCGATCCCCTGGTCGCTCACGCTGATCTCGACCGAGTCGGAGTGCGGGCCGGCCACCCGGGCGCTGACCACGACCCGGGTGTGCTCGGGACTGTAGGCGACCGCGTTGTCGATGAGGTTGCGCAACGCGGTGATGAGGAGTTCGTCGTCCCCCCAGATCTGCAGCCCCTCGGCGCCGCCGGCGACCAGGGTGATGTCCTTGGCCGCCGCGGTGGTGTTGCAGCGGTCGATGGCATCGTGCACCACCTCGTCGATGGGGACCGGGCCCGGGGTGGGGATGGGTTCGGCGCCCTGGATGCGCGAGAGGGTGATGAGGTCCTGGACCAGGTAGGTCAGGCGGGCGGCCTCGTGCTGCATGCGTCCGGCGAACCGGGTGACCGCCTCGGGGTCGTCGGCGGCGTCCTGGATGGTCTCGGCCAGCAGCGACAGCGCACCCACGGGTGTCTTGAGCTCGTGGCTGACGTTGGCCACGAAGTCGCGGCGGACCGCCTCGACCCTGCGGTGCTCGGTCTGGTCCTCGGCGAGGACGAGCACCTGGCCGTAGGAGCCCAGCGGGGCGACCCGCACGGCGAAACTGGTCGCCTCCTGGCCGAACCGGTGGCCGATCACCTCGATCTCGCTCTCGCGGATCTCGCCGTCCCGGCGCACCTTCCTGGCCAGCGCGAGCAGCTCGGCGGCCATCAGGCGGTCGCCCTTGACCAGGCCGAAGGCCCGCGCCGCCGAACTGGCCCGCAGCACCCGGTCCTGCCTGTCGAGCACGACCGCCGACGACGGCAGCACGGCCAGGACCGAGGCGACCCCCGGAGGCAGCGCCCCGGGGTCGACGCCGTCGAGGGATGCCACCGGCCTCTGTTGCACCATCCCCTGGCGGACGACCATCACGGCCAGCGCACCCACGACGAAGCCGGCCAACACGGCCAGACTCGCCATCAGTTCACTCACGTGGTCCTCCCGTAGCCTTCACGTCCTCGATGGTAGGTGGGGGTTTCCCGCTTGGGGACAGGTCAGGGGGGGTGACCACGCTCTTTCCCGCAAAGTTCATTTTATGGTCGAGGTTCGTTCACCGTCGCGCGCGTACGTTGGGTGCCATGCGCGACGCCTACCACGACGAACTCGACGCCCTCACCGTGCGGCTGGTCGAGATGACCAGGTTGGTGAGGTCGGCGATCTCGCGGGCCACCACCGCCCTGCTGGACGCGGACCTGCACCTCGCGGAGAGCGTCATCTCCCACGACGAGGAGGTCGACCGCATCTTCGCCGAGGTCGAGACGTCCATCTTCGACCTGATGGCCAGGCAGCAACCGGTCGCGGTGGACCTCAGGATGATCATCGCCGCGCTCCGGATGGGCGCCGACCTGGAGCGGATGGGCGACCTGGCCCAGCACGTCGCCAAGGTCGCCAGGCTGCGCCACCCCGAGTCCGCGGTCCCGCCGGAGATGCGTGCCACGATCCTGGAGATGGGGCAGGTCGCCGAGCGTCTCGTCACCAAGGCCGGCAGTTGCGTGGCCTCGCGCGACGTGGAGACGGCCCTGGAGCTGGAAGCCGACGACGACGCGATGGACCGGCTGCACCGCAGGCTGTTCAAGGTCCTGATGGCCCCCGACTGGAGGTACGGCGTCGAGCCGGCCATCGACGTGACGCTGATCGGCCGCTACTACGAGCGCTACGCCGACCACGCCGTCCGCGTCGCCCGCGACGTGGTCTACCTGGTGACGGGCTCGCGTCCGCACGACGTCACCGCCATGTGAACGTCCGGACGCCGCGGTCGCCTGCCGGGGGGACGGACCCGCCCGGTGCCCGCGAGGCCGAGGGCACCGGACGGCGCCGGACACCCGAGGCGACCGGGCGGGAGGCGGACGTATGACAGGAGGGGCCCGCCGGATCCGGCGGGCCCCTCCTGTCATACGAGGAGTATCCGGGTCACCTGCCCTGGTTGGCCACGGCCTCGGCCGCGGCCGCCGCGGCGTCGGGGTCGAGGTAGCGGCCCCCCTTGGCGACGGGGTGGAAGTCGCCGTCCAGCTCGTACACCAGCGGGATGCCCGTGGGGATGTTGAGCCCGGCGATCTCGTCGTCGCCGATCCCGTCCAGGTGCTTGACCAGCGCGCGGAGCGAGTTGCCGTGCGCGGCGACCAGGACGGTCCTGCCCGCCGCGAGGTCCGGCACGATCCGGTCGAACCAGTACGGCAGCATGCGCTGGACGACGTCCTTGAGGCACTCGCTCCGCGGGACGAGCTCGCTCGGCATGTGCCCGTAGCGGGCGTCGCCGACCTGGGAGAACTCGTCGTCGTCGGCGATCGGCGGGGGCGGGACGTCGTAGGAGCGCCGCCAGAGCATGAACTGCTCGTCGCCGAACTCGGCACGCGTCTGCGCCTTGTCCTTGCCCTGCAGGGCTCCGTAGTGGCGCTCGTTGAGCCGCCAGGACCTGGTGACCGGCAGCCACAGCAGGTCGGCGACGCCCAGCGCGAGGTTGGCCGTCTGGATCGCCCGGGTCAGCAGGGAGGTGTGCACCGTGTCGGGCCGCACCCCGGCCTCGACGAGCAGCCTGCCTCCCCGGCGGGCCTCCTCCTCGCCCTTGGCCGAGAGCCCGGCGTCCACCCATCCGGTGAACAGACCCTTGGCGTTCCACTCACTCTCACCGTGCCGAAGCAGCACCAAAGTCGACATGCCGTCCAGCTTAGTGGGCGGCCTCCCGGCGACCCCGGCCACCGGCCGCTGCCCCCGGCTCCGACCGCCCGGCGGCCGTCGCCGGGCGATGGGTCCGGCGGGTCAGCGGTCGGAGTCGGGGTCGGCGAAGCCGGCGAACGCCCGCAGGTTGGCGAGCGACTCGCCGTGCTTGACCCGCCACGCCCACTCGCGCCGGATCGAGGAGGCGAAGCCGAGCTCCAGCGCGCGGTTGAACCCCTCGTCGGCGTAGGTCAGGACGCATCCGAGGAGCCGGTCGATCTCCTCCGCGGTGACCGCGGCCGCGGGGACCCGGCCCACCAGGTAGACGTCGCCCTCCCGGTCGAGGGAGAAGTGCACGCCGTACATGGAGCCGTTCTTGGTGAGCAGCCAGCGGTAGAACTCGGCGTGGTTCTCGTCGGGCCGGCGGCAGAAGAACGCCTCGACGTTCAGCGCCTCACCGCCGACGATCAGCCAGACCATGGTCGTGAGCTTTTTCTGGCCGGGAAGCCGGGCCAGGAAGGCGCCCGGCCGGGCCTCCTCGAAGGAGATCTCCGCGTCCTTCAGCGCCGCCTCGATCACTTCACGCATGCGCCCACCCTACGGCCGGGCCCGGGGGCGTCCGAGCCCGGGAAGGGCGTTCCCCTTTTCAGGAGTTGACGGCCACCAGGAGCTTTTCAGGAGTTGACGGCCACCGGGAGCCGGTGGAGGTCGGCCATCGCCCCGGCGTAGACCTCGGCGAGCCGCGCCGCGGTGGCCGACCAGCCGAAGGCCGCGGCCTGGGCCACGGCACCCGCCGACAGGGCCTCCCGCCAGGCGGGCATGCGCAGGAAGCGGCTCAGCGTCTGTGCCCAGTCGTGCGGGTCGTGCCCCTCGACGAGCGCACCGGACACGCCGTCGCGCACCGCGGTGCGCAGGCCGCCCACGGACGCGGCGACCACCGGGGTGCCGCACGCCTGCGACTCCAGGGCCACCAGGCCGAACGACTCGCTGTGCGAGGGGACGACCGTCACGTCCGCGGCGCGGTACCAGTCGGCCAGTTCGTGCTGGGGAGCCGGGGGGACGATCCGGACCACGTCCGAGATCCCCAGTGAGGCGGCCACGTCGGTCAGGTACGAGGGCCGGGCCAGGCCGTTGCCGCTGGGGCCGCCGACGCAGGCGACGACCAGCCTGGACCTGAGCGAGGGGTCCTCGATGAGCATCCGGGCCGCGGCGCGCAACAGCACGTCGGGGGCCTTCAGCGGTTGCACGCGGCCCACGAACAGCAGCACGTGGGCGTCCTGGGGCAGGTTCAGCCGGTGACGCGCCGCGCCTTTGGAGGCGGGCTGGAAGACCGTGAGGTTGACCCCGGGGTTGACCACCTCGACGCGTTCGGGGGTCGCGTCGTACAGCTCGACGAGCTCACGGGCCTCGGTCGGGGTGTTGGCCACCAGGCGGTCGGCCACGTCCACGACCTGCTGCTCGCCCAGCACCCGGGCGGTCGGCTCGGGCCGGTCGTCCTCGGCCAGCAGGAGGTTCTTCACCTTGGCCATGGTGTGCATGGTGTGCACCAGCGGCAGGCCCCAGCGTTCCTTGGCGAGCCAGCCGACCTGGCCGGAAAGCCAGTAGTGGGAGTGGATGACGTCGTAGCGGCCCGGTTCGTACATGGCCTCGGTCCGCAGCACGCCCGACAGGAACGCGCAGAGCTGGCCGGGCAGGTCGCCCTTGTCGAGTTCCTCGTACGGCCCGGCGGTGATGTGACGGACGGAGACGCCGGGAACGATCTCCGCGGTCGGTGGCAGGTCCCGCGACGTCTGCCGGGTGAAGATCTCGACCTCCACCCCCAGCTCGGCCAGTCGTTTGGCTACCTCGACGATATAGACGTTCATGCCGCCCGCGTCTCCGGTCCCCGGTTGGTCCAGGGGGGACGTGTGCATACTGATCGTCGCGACCCGGTTGACCCGCCGTCGCCTCACCGACACCACCTCCGAGAGGGCTCAACTACCTATTAATCCGCAACATTCCCGACACATGGCCGCGTTCGGGTCACCTCGGACGACCCTGGCAGGATGGTGGGCCATGAGGAAGACGGCTGTGGTGACAGGGGCCAGCAGTGGGATCGGCGAGGCGACGGCCCGCCGGCTGGCCGCGGAGGGCTTCGACGTGGTGGCCGCGGCGCGGCGCCGCGACCGGCTGGACCGGCTGGCCGCCGAGGTGCCGGGCATCCGCGCGGCCACGCTGGACGTGACGTCGCAGGAGTCGGTGGACGCGTTCGCCGCCTCGCTCGACCGCTGCGACGTGCTGGTCAACAACGCCGGCGGCGCGATCGGCCTGGAGCCGGTGGCCACCGGGAAGGTGGCCGACTGGCAGCGGATGTACGACGTCAACGTGCTCGGCACCCTCCGCGTCACCCAGGCGCTGCTGCCCCGGCTGATCGAGTCCGGAGACGGCGTGCTGCTGATGCTGACCTCGGTGGCCGGGCTGGTCTCGTACGAGGGCGGCGGCGGCTACAACGCGGCCAAGCACGCGCAGACCTCGATGACCGAGGTGCTGCGGCTGGAACTGGTCGGGCAGCCGGTCCGGATCGTCGAGATCGCCCCGGGGATGGTGCACACCGAGGAGTTCTCCCTGAACCGTTTCCGCGGTGACGCCACCGCCGCCGGCCGCGTCTACGAGGGGGTGCCCGGCCCGCTGTCCGCCGACGACGTGGCCGACGCCATCGCCTGGAGTGTGACCCGCCCGGCCCACGTGAACATCGACCGCATGGTCATCCGCCCCCGTGCCCAGGCCGCCCAGCACAAGATCCACCGCGTCTGACCGTGGCGAAACCCATCGGAGAGATCACCAGGGGGACCACCGGCCACAACCGCCTGCGGCGCGCGGACCGGTGGGTCGCCGCCGCGCACGGGCGCCTGCTGCGCGGAGCCGACCGCCCGCTGGTGGTCGACCTCGGCTACGGGGCCTCCCACGTCACGACCCTGGAGATGTTCCTGCGGCTGCGCCGGGTCTGCCCCTCTGTCGAGGTCGTCGGGATCGAGATCGACCCGGCGCGGGTCGCGGCGGCCGGACCCCACGCGTGTCCGGGGCTGTCGTTCGCGCTGGGCGGTTTCGAGCTGCCGGTGGACCGCCCGCCCCTGCTGGTCAGGGCGTTCAACGTGCTCAGGCAGTACGACGAGGCGCGGGCGTGGGAGTACTGGGAGATGCTCCGGCGGCGGCTCGCGCCGGACGGGGTGATCGTCGAAGGCACCTGCTCGGAGGTGGGGCACCGCGCGGTCTGGGTGGGGCTCGACCGCGCAGGCCCCCGGACCCTCACCTTCTCGGCCCGCTTCGACGCCTTCGAGCGTCCCTCCGACCTGGCCGACCGACTGCCCAAGACGCTCATCCACCGCAACGTGCCGGGTGAGCCCGTCCACGCCTTCCTGCGCGACTTCGACCGCGCCTGGGCGGTCAGCGCTCCCTTCGCGGCCTACGGCTCCCGCCGGCGCTGGATCGCCGCCGCGGAGACGCTCGCCGCCACCTGGCCGGTGGCCGTGCGGCCTCCGCTCGGCGGCCGGTCGCGCTGGCGGCTCGGTGAGATCACCGTCTCCTGGGCCGCGGTCGCCCCCCTCTGACGCCGCCCGGCGGGGACCACGACCGCCGGGTCCGAGAGCACCGGGTCCAGGAGCGCCGGGCCGGCTGCCCGAGCCCAGGAGGCCGGGGCAGGTGCCCGAGCCCGGGAGGCCGGGGCAGGCGTCCCGGGGCGGGTCCCACCACCGCGGCCGCCCCGGAAGGGCGGCCGATAAGGTCATGCCATGGCGGAACCGAGCCTCGCGGAACAGCTGAGCTTCGTGGTGGATCCCGAACTCACCGGCGCCCTGACGGACGAACTCATCGACTGCTGGACGGACGTGACGAACGCCGGCGGGTCGGTGGGCTTCGTTCCACCGGTGACCCCCGACGACATCAGGCCCACGGCCGTCAGGTCCTTCGCGGCGTGCGGTGAGACCGACCACCTGCTGGTCGGCTTCACCCCGGAGGGCCGGGTGGCCTGCTGGCTCATCCTGGGCGATACCGGGTCTCCGCTGCGGGCCCACTGGCGCTGGGTGCTGCGGGTGATGGTCCACCCCAAACACCAGGGCCGGGGGTACGGGGCGCTGTTGCTGCGCGCCGCCGACGACGCCGCCCGTGGTCTGGGCGCCGAGGCGCTGCACCTGACGGTCCGCGGCGGCACCGGGACCGACGGGTTCTACGCCCGCCTGGGATACACCGAGGTCGGCCGGATCCCGAAGGCGATCCGGCCGACCCCGGGCGACGACCGGGATGAGATCTACATGGTGAAGAACCTGTGACGCAGGTCACTCGACAACCCGTAGTACTACCCCTCGTGGTGCGGGAGTTAGGCTTGAACGCGTGAAGGGTCTCGGCGAGCTTGAACGCAGCATCATGGACATCATCTGGGCACAGCCATCTCCTGTGACGGCGCGCGAGGTCGGGCGTCTGATCGCCGACCGCGACCTCGCGCCCACCACGGTGATGACCGTGCTCGACCGGCTGACCCGCAAGGGCTTCCTGGTCCGCAGGCGCGACGGCCGCGCGTGGCGGTACGAACCGGCGGAGAGCCGCGACGCGTACATCGCGGAGCTTATGCTTGAGGCACTGGACATGACCGGCGACCGGTCGGCGGCCCTCACCAGGTTCGCCCAGGCCGTGACCGGCACCGAAGCCGACATCCTCCGCAAGGCCCTGACGGACCTGGAGGAACTGGAGGACTAGTGATGACCGCGGCGGCCCTGGCGACGCTCGCCGTGGTCTGCGCGGTCGGAGCCTGGCGGTTCACCCGGGCCAGATGGACGTACCGGGCACCGCACGTGGCCATCGTGTTGTGGCAGGCCCTGGGGGTGACCTGGGGGCTGGCCGGGACCGGTGCGCTGCTCGCGTACGCCCTGGAGCCCTACAACCTGGGCGTGCTGCACGGCCTCCACGCCTTCGCCGTCTCGGCCGTCGACGGCGGGTACGGCGCCCCCGAGCCGTACGACCTGTCCAGACTGCTCGCCCTCATCATCGGGCTGACCGCTCTCAGCGTGCTGGTCATGGTCCTGCTCACCGCGGGCGTCCAGACGCTCCGTGCGCGGCACCGCCACCGCACGCTGCTCGCCCTCATCGCCCGCGACGACCCGGTGGTCCCGGGGGTGCGGGTGCTCGACCATCCGGGGGCCGCCGCCTACTGCCTGCCCGGCCTGCGTTCCCAGGTGGTGGTCAGCGAGGGCACCCTCAAGCTGCTCTCCTCCGACGAGCTCACCGCGGTCCTCGCGCACGAGGCCGCCCACGTCCGCGAGCGGCACGACCTGGTGCTGCTGCCGTTCGCCGCGCTCCGCCGGGCACTGCCCTGGTCCCGCCTGGTCGGCGACATCCAGGCCGAGGTCGGCCTGCTGGTGGAGATGGCGGCCGACGACGTGGCCCGCCGCTACTGTTCGCCGCGGCGCCTGGCGACCGCCCTGTTGCGCTTCGGCACGGCAGGCGCCGTCCCGGCCCCGCATGGGGCCCTGGGCGCCACCGCCTCCTCCTCGGCCGCCGTGATGGCACGGGTGGAACGCCTGGTCACCCCCGGCCCGTCCCTGCCCCGCCGGATCCGCTACGCCATCGTCGCCTTCTCGATCACCCTGACCTCGTCGGCACCGCTGCTGTGGCTGGTCCCGCACTGAGCGCACGACCCCGTGCTTGCAACTGTTAGCCTCCCCGTTTGCAATTGCAAGCAGAGCGAGGCAGACTGGAGGCATGGCACTACCCAAGGTCGGCTCGATCGGTGAGTACATCCGGGAGCAGCGCAAGCACGCGAAGATATCTCTGCGTCAGCTCGCCGCGGCGGCGGGAGTGTCCAACCCCTACCTCAGCCAGATCGAGCGGGGGCTGCGCAAGCCCAGCGCCGAGATCCTGAACCAGATCGCCAAGGGCCTGCACATCTCCTCGCAGGCGCTGTACGTCCAGGCCGGCCTCATCGAGGAGCGCGAGCCGGACAGCGACGTGCTGACCGCGATCAGGGCCGACCACTTCATCACCGAGCGCCAGCGCCAGGTGCTCATCGACATCTACGAGTCGTTCCGCAAGGAGAACCGCGCCGAGGCTCCGGACGAGGATGCGCAGACCTCCCAGAAAGCGCATCCCGCACCGGAGCCCCAGCCGGGTGACGCGGGCTCCTCGCCGGACGACGAGGCGCTGCCCGAGGCGTACCTGGCCGCGTTGAAACCGTACGCGGCCTCCCCGGGAAGCGATCGCATCACACAGGAAACCAAGGAAGGTTAACCCATGCCCATCACCACCGAAGTCAAGAAGCTCGCCGACTCCAAGCCGTTCTACGCCGTCGCGGGCGCCGGTGACTTCGCCGTCGAGAAGCTCCGTGAGCTTCCCGAGCAGCTTCAGAGGCTGCAGAGCCGTCGCGGCGAGCTCGGCGAGGTCGCCAAGGAACTGCCCGTCAAGGCCCGGGAGCTGGCCGGCAAGGCCGAGGGTTACGCCAGGGAGTTCCCGGAGAAGGCGCGCGACTACGCCGACCTGGTCGCGGTGCGGGCCGTCGAGATCTACGAGGAGTTCGCCACCCGCGGCCGCAAGGTCGTCTCCAAGGCGAGCGGTGAGGCCGCCCTGGAACTTGAGGAGGTCTCCGAGGCCGCCGAGCCGGCCGCCGCCGCTCCGGCCCCGAAGAAGACCACCCGTGCGCCGAAGTCGTCCGCGGCCGAGAACGACACCGCCGGCGCCTGACCGGCCGCGGGGCCGGGGCGACCGGGGGTCCGCAGCCCGCCCCGGGCACGCGTCCGGGGCGGGCTTCTCCCCGAACCGCCCGCCCGCTCCCCCGCCCCGCCCCGCCCCGCCCAACGTCGCGGACGACGCGCGGCGGACTTTCGGCATAGGGTGAGAGACACCGGCGAGGCGAACGTTCTGGAGAGATGATGATCCAAATCCACGGTGCCCTGGACCTGGTCTTCTGGATCCTGGCCGTCGGGGTCTTCGCCCTGTCCGGCTGGGCGCTCCTGCACGCCCTCAAGACTCCGGCCCAGGCGTTCGCGGTCACCGGCAAGCAGACCAAGAACCTGTGGCTGGTCATCCTGGGTCTGGCGGCGCTGTTCGGCTTCGCCGCCGCGGTGCAGTACATCAGCGTGCTGAGCATCTTCACGATCGCGTCCGTCATCGCGTCCGGCATCTACCTGGCCGACGTGCGGCCCGCCGTGCGGGAGATCGGCAAGGGCGGCGGCAGCCACGGGCCGTACGGTCCCTGGTAAGGGCGGCGCGTCCGCTCCGGAGCGGGAATGGGATTGCAACCGTGCCGCCGGGACGGTAGACACACCGGGTGATGTTCGCTGAAAAACCCACTCTTTTCGGGAAACTCGTTACCCTTCGTCCCGTCGGTCTTGAATACGTCGACGGCCTCTGGGAGCTCGCCAACGACCCCGAGACCGTCCGGCTGACCGGCTCCCAGGGGGTCCCCGACTACGAGGCGACCAGGAAGTGGTACGCCTCACGGGGTGAGCACGACGACCGGCTGGACCTGGCGATCTGCAGCGCGGAGGACGACGGGTACGTCGGCGAGATCGTGCTCAACCAGCTCGACCCGGTCAACCTCTCGTGCAACCTGCGCATCGCGCTGCTCGGCCCGCGTGTCTACGGCAAGGGGTACGGCAGCGAGGCGATCCGCCTGGTTCTCGACCACGCCTTCGGCACCACCCCGCTGCACCGGGTGAGCCTCGACGTCTACTCCTTCAACGAGCGGGCCGCCCACGTCTACCAGAAGATCGGCTTTGTCCGGGAAGGCGTGTGCCGCGACACGCTTCTCCTGGACGGTGAATGGCACGATTCCATCATCATGTCGATACTTGCCCCTGACTGGCCTGTCAGAGAGATTTGACATACGCGTAGTGATTTTTCGGAAACATCTTTTGACCCTTCCGAAACAATGCTACGTTCACTGGGAGCGCTCCCACCTGTGCGGAATCTTGGTGTGGAGGAAGTTATGGCCGATCTACCCACACTTGCCCAGGTCGCTGCCGAGGCGGGGGTCTCCCCCGCCACCGCGTCCCGGGTACTCACCGGTTCAGTCAGAGTCAGCACGTCGGCTCGCAGACAGGTGCACGACGCGATCTCGCGTCTAGGTTACGTACGGCATCGCGCTCCCCGTGGCGGCTCCGGCCGCCGATCCGACCAGGTCGTGGCCGTGGTGGTCTGCGAACCCGCACACCGGCTCTTCACCGAGCCGTTCTACGCCCGCATGATCACCGCCGCCGAGGAGGTGCTGACCGGGCACCGCGTCCCCCTGGCCGTGATGACCGCGACGGCGGCCACCGCCGCCATCGCCACGCCGCCGCTCGTCGCGGGCGGCATCGACGGCGTCCTGCTGATCGGCGCACGCGACAGGCACCCGTTGGCGGTGACCCTGGCCGCCTCCGGCATCCCGGTGCGCAGCGCGGGCCGCCCGCCGGACGGCATCGACCTCCCGCACGTGGACATGGACAACCGCGACGGCGGCAGGCAGGCCGCCGAACACCTGCTGCTCGGCGGCCGGCGGTCCATCGGTGTCATCGCCGGTCCGCCCACGTTGCCGGCGGCACGCGACCGGCTCGACGGCTTCCTGCAGACGCTCGCCCTCGCCGGGATGACCGGTGTCCCGGTGGCGTACGGCGACTTCGGCCACGCCTCGGGCGTGCACGGAATGCAGTGGCTGCTGCGCCGGATGCCGCAGCTCGACGCGGTGTTCGCCGCCTCGGACGTGATGGCGGCGGCGGCCCTGCAGACCCTGCGGCGCGCCGGACGCCGGGTCCCCGAGGACGTGGCCGTCGTCGGCTTCGACGACTCCCCCGCCTCCCGGCGGACCTCCCCGCCGCTGACCACCGTGCGCCAGCCCGTGGAGGAGTTCGCGGCACTCGCCACCCGGCTGCTGCTGTTGTCGATGCGTTCGGCCGAAACCGGTTCCCGCAACAACCCCGTGCTGCCCACGGAGCTGGTGGTCCGTGAGTCATCCTGACCCGGGCGGGCTCCGCGCGGGCGACGTCCTCACCCGCAGGTACCTGTTGCTGGAGAGGATCGCCTGGGGCGGCATGAGCGTGATCTGGCGCGCCTTCGACCAGTCGTTGCAGCGGATGGTCGCGGTCAAGCTGCTGGACGGGGAACTCGGCGCCGACCGCGGGGAGCGCGAGCTGATCCGCCGGGAGGCACGCGCCACCGCGCGCCTCGTCCATCCCGACGCGATCGAGGTCTACGACTACGGGGAGACCGTGACCTCGCACGGACGCCTGGCCGCCTACGTGGTGATGCGTCTGCTGGAGGGACACCCGCTGGCGGACCGGATCGCCGAGGGGCCGCTGCCGTGGGCGGAGGCGGCGCTCATCGCCGCCAGGCTGGCCACCGTGCTGGCCGCCGCCCACGAACGCGGCATCGTCCACCGGGACGTCACCGCCGGGAACGTGCTGCTGACCCCCACCGGGGCCAAGCTGCTCGACTTCGGGATCGCGGCTTTCGTCGGCGAGGACGACGACGACCGGACATCCGGTTACGGCACTCCGCCCTATGTGGCGCCCGAGCGCCTCACCGGTGCCGCCGCCGACCCGGCGAGCGACGTCTACGCGCTCGGCGTGCTGCTGTTCGAGATGCTCACCGGCGCCCCGCCGTACCCGGAACGCACCTGGGAGGAGATCGAGAACACGCGGCGGGAGGGCCCGCCACCGGTCCCGGACGTGCCGGGGATGCCCACGAGGATCGGCGTCCTCTGCCGTGACTGCCTGGCGCACCGGCCCGAGGCCCGCCCGAAGGCGCGGGAGGTGGCCGACGAGCTGACGGAGGCACTGGCACGACCCCCCCGCCGGATCGGGCTCGTGCGCTGGACGCCGGCCTCGGCGGTGGCTGCGGCGGTGGCTTCCGCCATGGCGGCGGTCGTGGTGTGGAGTCAGCTCTCCGACCCCCGGAGCGGCCAGGCAGCGGGTCTCCGGCACAGCGAGGCCCCGACCACGGTCCTCGATTCCGCCACCTCGCGTCCCGAAGCCACACGGTCCGGCCCGGCCCTGACTCCCGGGGCCGCACGCTCCGAGTCGGCCACGTCCGTCCCCTCCTCACCCGGGCCCGCTCTCCGGGACGAGCCCGGCGTGGGATCGCACCCCACGACGGACGAGGTGCGGACGGTGGCGCCGAGCCTCGGCCAGAGCGTCCGGCGGTTCAACGCGCTGCTGGCCGAGGGCCAGGACGAGGGCACCATCCGCCCGGACGTGGCCCTGGACCTGCGTCAGGTCCTGGCCAACACCGTCTGCTGCTCCCGCGATCTCACCTCCGTCCACGGAAAGATCGCCGACCGGCACCGGGAAGGAGCCCTGTCCGATGAGCTCCGCGACGCGCTGGAGGCCCAGCTCCGGCTCGTCTCGGTCGCGCTGAGCGGGTAGACCGGCGCGAAGGGTCCGGACCGGGAGCGCGGTGATCGCAATCACCCTGGTCGCCGCGCTCCCGGCGGGTGCCTTCTGGTGATCTCCAAGCGAGGCGCAAGCACGTCCTGTGATGCTGAGCGCGCGGCGCTGCGATCTCAGGAGACTTCGCCCATGAGCTGGTCCATCGAGGCCGATACGGATGACGGTGACATACCCGCGCTGTTCCCCGGCCGCTAAGGACGTCCGGCCCACCGCCGGCGGGGAGCCGAAGGCCCAGATCTCGTTCACGGCCTACCGGATCATCGGCTGGTATGACGACCAGCACATCGCGGCCTGGCGGAAGCGGGGCTCCGGTTACCAGGCCGTGGTGATCGACTTCAAGGGCCGGGTGAAACGGGTGTTCGCCACCACCACCGACGCCACGAAGCACAGGAAGCAGTTCCTGTCGTTCACCAGGACCGCCTCAGCGGGCGAGCACTGTTCCATGCCGTCCGGCGTGACGCGCGGCAGCGCGTGAAGCGCCGCCGTCACGGCCGGCGGGACGACCTGGGCGGCCGGGGCACCGGCCGGGCGAAGGACCCGCCCGCCGGGCGGTCGGTCGTCATCGGCCTCACCACCGCCGGCCCGGCGGGCCGGCCCTCCGGCGTCACCCGTCCGGTTCCCGATCCGGGGAGCACCGTCACGAGGACCGTCCGCCCCGGCGGGCGGTCCTCGGTCGTTCACAGGGAGAGCTCATGGAGAACAAGTGCTCGACTTGAAAGTTTCAGCCTCCGCAGAGAGGGGTGCGTGGCCCGCCCCCGGATCGCAGCAGCCTGGCGGCATGGCACCGGAAACGCCGACGTAACCGGGAGAACATGCCATTGACATCCCGGGGACCGCCCCCAGAATCCGTTATGGGAGCGCTCCCACATTCTCCCTCCCCCGCCCGATCCGATACGGAGCAGCGACCAGCGACTTCGTGGAGATCCCACCCCTGGAGGCCCATTCCCATGCATCGGTTGCCCATCAAAGCGGGAGCGCTCCCACGCCTCCGAAGACGAGTCGCCGCGCTGGCGCTGCTCAGCCTCACAGCCGGGACGATGACCGCCCTCGCGGCCGCCCCCGCGCACGCGGCCATCGCCTGCGACGTCACCTACACGACCAACGACTGGCAGGGCGGCTTCACCGCCGGCGTCTCCATCAAGAACCTGGGCGACCCGCTGAACGGCTGGACGCTCGGCTTCGACTTCCCGGCGGGCACCCAGAAGGTCCTCCAGGGCTGGAGCGCCACGTGGTCGCAGAGCGGGCAGAGCGTCACGGCCAAGAACCTCGACTGGAACGGCAACCTGGCCACCGGGGCCTCCACCAGCATCGGGTTCAATGGCAGCTGGTCCGGGAGCAACCCCAAACCGACCGGCTTCACGATCAACGGCACCGCCTGCGGCGGAACCACTCCGGACAACCTGCCGCCCACCGTGAAGATCACAAAGCCCGCCGCCGGAGCGACCTTCACCGCACCCGCCACGGTGGAGATCACCGCCGACGCGGCCGACGCGGACGGCACCGTGAGCAAGGTCGAGTTCTTCAACGGGACCACACCGCTGGGCAGCGACACCAGCGCGCCGTACTCCCACCAGTGGACGGGCGTCCCCGCGGGCAGCTACTCGATCACCGCACGGGCCACCGACGACAAGGGGGCGACCAGGACCTCCGACCCGGTCGGCATCACCGTCGGCCCCGACTCGGGCCCCGCCGTGCTCCTCACCCCGGCCACGGTCGCCGTCCCCGAGGGCGGCGACGCCGGCCTGTCGGTCAAGCTCTCCAGGGCCCCCGCCGCGAACGTCACCGTCACCACTTCGCGGACGGACGGCGACGACGACCTGACCGTCTCCTCCGGCGCGTCGCTGACCTTCACCCCGGCCAACTGGAACACCGCCCAGACGGTGAAGCTCGCCGCCGCCGAGGACTCCGACCGGACCTCGGGCAGCGCCGAGTTCACCTCGGCCGCCACCGGGCACGCCGCCGCCAAGGCGACCGCCACCGAGGTCGACAACGACACCGGCGGCGACAACGAGTACGCCAAGCGCTTCACCGCGCTGTACAACAAGATCAAAGACCCGGCGAACGGCTACTTCTCACCGCAGGGCGTGCCCTACCACTCCGTCGAGACCCTCATGGTCGAGGCGCCGGACCACGGGCACGAGACCACCTCCGAGGCCTACAGCTACTACCTGTGGCTTGAGGCGGCCTACGGCAAGGTGACCGGCGACTGGAGCAGGTTCAACGCCGCCTGGGCCTCGATGGAGAAGTACATCATCCCGGCGACCGCCGACCAGCCGACCAACTCCTTCTACAACCCGGCCAAGCCCGCCACGTACGCCGGGGAGTGGGACGACGTCAAGCAGTACCCGTCCAGGCTGGACGGCGGCGTCTCGGTCGGCGTCGACCCGATCGCCGGTGAGTTGAAGGCCGCGTACGGCACCAGCGACGTCTACGGCATGCACTGGCTGCTGGACGTGGACAACACCTACGGGTTCGGCCGTTGCGGCGACGGCACCACCAAGCCCGCGTACATCAACACCTACCAGCGCGGTTCCGAGGAGTCGGTCTTCGAGACCATCCCGCAACCGTCCTGCGACACCTTCAAGCACGGTGGCCGCAACGGCTTCCTGGACCTGTTCACCGGCGACAGCAACTACGCCAGGCAGTGGAAGTACACCAACGCTCCCGACGCCGACGCCCGCGCCGTCCAGGTGGCCTACTGGGCACACACCTGGGCCTCCGAGCAGGGCAAGGCGTCGCAGGTCTCGGCGACGGTCGCCAAGGCCGCGAAGATGGGCGACTACCTGCGCTACGCGATGTACGACAAGTACTTCAAGAAGCAGGGTTGCGCCAGCACCTCGTGCCCGGCCGGCACCGGCAAGGACAGCGCCGCCTACCTGATGAGCTGGTACTACGCCTGGGGCGGTGCGCTGGACACCTCCGCGGGCTGGGCCTGGCGGATCGGCTCCAGCCACAACCACTCCGGCTACCAGAACCCGATGGCCGCCTGGGTGCTGTCCAACGTGGACGTGCTCAAGCCCAAGGGCACGACGGCGGTGCAGGACTGGAGCACCAGCCTGAAGCGGCAACTGGAGTTCTACCGCTGGCTCCAGTCGGCCGAGGGTGCCATCGCCGGAGGCGCCACCAACAGCTGGCAGGGCCACTACGCCGAGCGGCCGGCGAACCTGCCGACCTTCTACGGCATGACCTACGACTGGCAGCCGGTCTACCACGACCCGCCGTCCAACCAGTGGTTCGGCTTCCAGGCCTGGACGATGGAGCGGGTCGCGGAGCTGTACTACGCGACCGGCAACGCCGACGCCAAGGCCGTGCTGGACAAGTGGGTCACGTGGGCGACCGACCACACCACGGTCAACGCCGACGGGACGTTCCGGATGCCGTCGACGCTGGTGTGGACCGGTCAGCCGGACACCTGGAACCCCGACGACCCCGGCCCCAACGCCGGACTGCACGTCACCGTCAAGGACTACACCAGCGACGTGGGCGTGGCCGGTTCGTACGCCAAGGCGCTGATGTACTACGCGGCCAAGTCGGGGGACGCCAAGGCCAAGAGCGTCGCCAAGGGCCTGCTGGACGGCATGTGGAAGCACAACCAGGACGCCAGGGGCGTCTCCGTGCCGGAGACCAAGGCCGACTACAGCCGCCTGGACGACCCGGTTCACGTGCCGGCCGGCTGGACCGGAAAGATGCCCAACGGCGACGTCATCGACTCCGGCTCGACCTTCCTGTCCATCCGGTCCTTCTACAAGAACGACCCGGACTGGCCGAAGGTGGACGCCTACCTGAAGGGAACCGGCCCCGCGCCGACCTTCACCTACCACCGGTTCTGGGCACAGGTCGACGTCGCGGTCGCCCTGGCCGAGTACGGCCGGCTCTTCCCCTGATCGGGCCCCGTCCCGATCCGACCCCTCCCTGAGACCCCGGGGCGTGGCGGCACCCCTGACCTGCCGCCACGCCCCGGGCACCACCTCCCGAGAGGCACCCCCCATGAAGAGATCCCTGGCGGCGCTCACCCTGGCGGCGCTGGTGGCCGCGCCGCTTCCCGCCGCGCGGGCGGCGGCACCCGGCTTCGACTACGGCGAGGCGCTGCAGAAGTCCATCTGGTTCTACGAGGCCCAGCAGTCGGGGAAGCTGCCGAGCTGGAACCGCGTCGGGTGGCGCGGCGACTCCGCGCTCGACGACGGCGAGGACGCCGGGCTCGACCTGACCGGCGGCTGGTACGACGCGGGCGACCACGTGAAGTTCGGCCTGCCGATGGCGGCCACCACCACGATGCTGGCCTGGGGTGCGGTCGAGTACCGGGACGCCTACGCCTCCTCGGGCCAGCTCACCCACCTGCTGAACAACCTCAGGTTCGTCAACGACTACTTCGTCAAGGCCCACCCGGCGCCGAACGTGCTCTACGGGCAGGTCGGCCACGGCGGCAGGGACCACGCCTGGTGGGGCCCGGCCGAGGCGATGCAGATGGACCGGCCCGCGTTCAAGATCGACTCCTCCTGCGGCGGCTCCGACCTGGCCGGGGAGACCGCGGCGGCGATGGCGGCCTCGTCGATCGTCTTCCGCCCGACGGACCCCTCCTACGCCGACAAGCTGGTCACGCACGCCAGGCAGCTCTACACCTTCGCCGACACGGTGCGGAAGAAGTACAGCGACTGCATCACCGACGCGGCCGGGTACTACCAGTCGTGGAGCGGCTACAACGACGAGCTGGTCTGGGGTGCGATCTGGCTGCACCGGGCCACCGGGGAGGCCGCCTACCTGGCCAAGGCCGAGGCGTACTACGACAACCTCGGCACCGAGCCGCAGTCGACCACCAAGTCCTACAGGTGGACGATCGCCTGGGACGACAAGTCCTACGGCGCCTACGTGCTACTGCACAAGCTGACCGGCAAGCAGCGCTACCTCGACGACGCCAACCGCTGGCTCGACTACTGGACGGTCGGGGTCAACGGGCAGCGGGTCAGATACTCGCCGGGCGGCCAGGCCGTGCTCGACCGGTGGGGGTCGCTGCGCTACGCCGCCAACACCGCGTTCGCGGCGCTGGTGCACAGCGACACCATCACCGACGCCGAACGCAGGACCCGCTACCACGACTTCGCCAAACGGCAGATCGACTACGCGCTGGGCGACAACCCGCGCAACTCCTCCTACGTGATCGGCTTCGGCGTCAACCCGCCGAAGAACCCGCACCACCGCACCGCGCACGGCTCGTGGACCGACCAGCTGACCAACCCGGTCGAGACCCGCCACACCCTGTACGGCGCGCTCGTCGGCGGCCCGCCCGACCCCGACGACAAGTACACCGACAAGCGTGACGACTACGTGATGAACGAGGTCGCCACCGACTACAACGCGGGTTTCACCAGTGCCCTGGCCCGGCTGTACTCCGAGTACGGCGGGTCGCCCGCGGCCGGTTTCCCCGCCGGGGAGACACCCGACGGTCCGGAGATCTTCGTGGAGGCCGGGGTGAACGCCTCGGGTGCCGCGTTCACCGAGATCAAGGCGATCGTCAGGAACCAGTCGGCCTGGCCCGCGCGTCCGCTGACCGACGGCTCGTTCCGCTACTACTTCACCCTGGACGGCGACACGACCGCGAACCAGATCACCGTGTCGTCCGCCTACACCCAGTGCAAGGCGCCGACCGGCCCGACCCTGCTGTCCGGGAAGACCTATTTCGTCACCGTCGACTGCTCGGGGACGCCGATCTCCCCCGCCGGGCAGTCGCAGCACCGGCGCGAGGTGCAGTTCCGCATCGCCAGCTCCGGCACCTGGGACCCGGCCAACGACTGGTCGTACAAGGGTGTGGCCACCACGCCGGGGTCCACCCCGGTGCGGGTGGAGAACATCACGCTCCACTCCGGCACGAAGAGGATCTGGGGCACCCCGCCCGGGGAGGAGCCGCCTCCACAGGAGGACGAGGTGGCCCCGTCCAGGCCGGGCAAGCCCGCCGTCACCGCCGTCACCGCGAGCGGCGCCAGGCTGACCTGGGCGGCCTCCACCGACAACGTGGGCGTCACCGGCTACGACGTCCACCGCGGCACGGCCAGGGTGGGGACGGCCACCGGCCCGGCCTTCGACCTGACCGGGTTGTCCCCCGCGACCCCGTACACCGTGCACGTGGTGGCCAGGGACGCCGCGGGCAACTCCTCCCCGGCGTCGGAGAGCGTCTCCTTCACCACGGCCGAGGCCCCGGCCGGTGGCTGCACCGCCGTCTACAAGGTCGGCAACAGCTGGCAGGGCGCCTTCCAGGGCGAGGTCACGGTCAGGAACGAGAGCGCCTCGGCGATCACGGGCTGGACGGTGACCTGGCGGTTCCCCGACGGGCAGACGATCAGCCAGCTCTGGAACGGCACGCACACCCAGACGGGCTCGGACGTGTCGGTCAAGAACGTGGCCTGGAACGGTGCCCTCGCCCCGGCCGCGTCGGCGTCCTTCGGCTTCACCGCGAGCCACGGCGGCACCAACGGCGTCCCCACCCCGGTGGCCTGCGCCGCGAGCTGACCCCCTTCGCCCTGGCCGGGTGCGACGGACCCCTCCATCCGGCCGGTCACTCCCCACCCGAGGTAGATCATGCGAACACGACTGGCGACACTCGTCGCGCTTCTCCTCCCATTCCTCGCGTTCCTCTCCGCCGCCCCGCCCGCGCACGCCGCGACCGGCCTGCACGTGAGCGGAACGAAGATCCTCGAAGGAGGGGGCAGCACATTCGTCATGCGGGGCACCAGCCACGCGCACACCTGGTATCCGACGCAGACCGCCTCCTTCGCCGGCATCAAGTCACTCGGCGCGAACACCGTCCGCGTGGTCCTCAGCGGCGGCCGGTGGACCGCCAACGGCGCCGCCGACGTGGCGAACGTGGTCTCGCTCTGCAAGCAGAACAAGCTCATCTGCGTGCTGGAGAACCACGACACCACCGGGTACGGCGAGCAGAGCGGCGCCTACACCCTCGACCAGGCCGTCGACTACTGGATCAGCGTCAAGAGCGCGCTCGCCGGCCAGGAGGACTACGTCGTCATCAACATCGGCAACGAGCCCTTCGGTAACAACGCCACCACCCCCGGCTGGACCCAGGCCACCTCGGCCGCGATCGGCCGGATGCGTGACAACGGCTTCCAGCACCTGCTCATGGTCGACGCACCCAACTGGGGTCAGGACTGGGCCTTCACCATGCGCGACAACGCCAGGACCGTCTTCGCCGCCGATCCGCAGCGCAACACGGTCTTCTCCGTCCACATGTACGGCGTGTTCGACACGGCCGCCGAGGTCACCGGCTACCTTCAGCACTTCCAGACCGCCGGGTTGCCGCTGGTGATCGGCGAGTTCGGGTTCAACCACTCCGACGGCGACCCGGACGAGGACACGATCATGGCTCAGGCGCAGGCCAGGGGCGTCGGCTATCTCGGCTGGTCGTGGAGCGGCAACGGGGGCGGTGTCGAGTATCTCGACCAGGTGACCAACTTCAACGTCGCGAGCCTCACCACCTGGGGTCAGCGCCTGTTCAACGGCGCCGACGGCATCGCGCAGACCTCCGTCGAGGCCGCGGTCTACGGCGGGGGTGGTACTCCGGACACCGAGCCGCCCGGCAAACCGGGCAAGCCCACCGCCACCGACATCACCGCCACCGGCGCCCGCCTGACCTGGACCGCCTCCACCGACAACCGTGCCGTCACCTCCTACGACATCTACCGCGGCACCACCAGACTCACCACCTCCACCACCAACACCACCACCCTCACCGGCCTGACCCCCGAGACCGCCTACACCCTCCACATCGTCGCCCGCGACGCCGCCGGCAACACCTCCCCCGCTTCCGAAACCATTACCTTCACCACCTCCGCGACCCCACCCGGTGGCTGCACCGCCACCTACAAGACCGTCAACTCCTGGCAGGGCGGCTTCCAGGGCCAGGTCACCATCACCTGCACCACCGCCGCCACCTCCTGGAAGACCACCCTCACCTACCCCACCGGTGTGACCGTCACCCAGGCATGGAGCTCCACCCTCACCGCCACCCCACCCGCCTTCACCTTCACCAACGCCCCCTGGAACGGCACCGTCCCCGCCGGCGGAAGCACCACCTTCGGCTTCATCGCCACCTGGAACGGCACCGGCACCCCACCCACCCCCACCATCTCCTGACCCCGCTCTCCGATGTCGGGGCTCGCGCCGGGGCCCGGCCACGAAGCGGGCCCGCGCGGGGACGGTTCCGCACGGGAGCCCGGCCGCGCGACGAGAGGAGCGTCTTCCGTCGCGCGGCCGGGCAGTCAGCCGCGCGGCTCGATGCCGTACTCGCGCAGGGTGGCGGTCATCCAGCCGGCCAGGCGGGCGTGGCCGGTCGCGGTGGGGTGCACGCGGTCGGGCAGGACCGTGCCCCGGCCCCAGCGCCCGCCGCGCGGCTCCAGCGGGTCGAGGAAGGGCACCCCGGCCTCGTCCGTGGCGGTGGCGACGGCGTCGCGCACGCGGTAGGCCCATCCGGGTGCCTCGGTCATCCAGATCGGGCCGATCACCGCGATCCTGGTGTCCGGCCACGTCCGCCTGGCCAGTTCCAGGAGGTCCACGGCGGCGGCCCGGATCCGGCCGGCACCGATCCTGCGGTCGTTGCGTCCGCCGGAGATGAGCAGCAGGTCGGGCTCGGGACGCCAGGACAGCTCCCGTAGGAAGGACTGCCGGAAGGTGCGGCGCACCCTGCCGGGGTTGACGTAGCCCGTCCCGGACGCACCCGCGATGACCGGCTGCCAGCCGAGCTCCCGTGCGGCGAGCGCCGCGTAGGCGTCCCAGGCGCGGACCGGGCCCGACCCGACCGTGAAGCTGTCGCCAAGGATCATGACGACCGGGGCGTGCGTCCGCGGAAGCGGCGATGCGGGCGTGTCGGAGGAGGCCGACGGACGCGCCGTGCCGACCGTCGCGGGAACAGTCGTTCCAGCATTCGGGCTACATCCCGAAATAAGGCAGAAAACCGCCACAATAAAAGCGACCGCCGACGCCCATGGTCCTCTACGTGCGGGCGTACGCATATCACCTCGGAAAACGTCGGGCTGCCGACATGATTGCAGAGGCCCGAGAGCGGCGCGGCGATTCGGTTCCACCGGCCGTGACTCGGTTCCCACGGGGACCGGGCCGGTGACGCCCCGGCGGGCTCGTGGTGAGCAGCCCGGCGGCCCATCGGAGGGCGGGGGGCCCTGTGGCGGGCTCATGGTGAGCAGCCCGACGGTCCATCGGGGGCGGGGCCCTGCGGCGGATTCCCGGCTGTCCGGAATCCGGCTCTCCACGACGAGGCGACCGCCCGGGACCACCGGAGACAAACCGTCGCCTCAGCGCACGGGGTGCCTGTCAGTCGACCCGCGAGGGGGGAACCGCCCAGGTGTTGCAGTGGGCGACCCGGGCGTACTTCCAGCCCTGGTGGAGCCAGGCGGCGTAGTTGTCGCCGCTGCCGCGGTCGCGTCGCGCGCCGGCGTCCCGGTCGTCACCGCGGCTGTGCTCGACCCGCAGCGCCTCCTTCCAGCGGGCACCGGTCACGCCGAGCGGCGTCCGCACGGTCCGGATGAAGACGCCGGCGAAGCACTGCGCCTGGAGCTCGTTGCGGCGGGAGTGGGTGTCCTGGGCACTCCGGGACCTGTGGGAGACCTCCTGCCACCAGGCACCGCCGATGCCCGCCATGGACTGCACATGGTGGCCGTACTCGTGGGCCAGCACGGTCAGATAGGGCACGTGGTTGCGGGCGGGGTCGATCCGTTCGTTCTGCTGGATCACCTCGTTCACGCCGATGTACAGCCCGCGGTTGGCCGGGCAGTAGTAGGCGGCGGCATCGGGGGCCGGGTAGACGCCGCAGGGGCCGCGGCCCGGACGGGTCCAGAAGATCCTCTGCGGCGGCAGGAAGAGTGCCCCCGCCTGGGAGAACTTCGCCGACCACGCGCGGTCCATGCAGTCGGTGGCGGCGTTGAGGTAGGCCAGCATGTCATCGGTCCAGGCCGAGGGCCGGGGGACCCGGCAGGAGGTGGGACGCATCAGGCCGGTGCCGTACAGCGGATTGCGCTTGAGCCTGGCCGCGGTGTCGGAGCGGCCCACCTGACGCAGGTCCACATCCGTTTCCCGCGGGACGGATCCCGTGGCGGCCAGCGCGACCCGGGAGCCACCCCGCGGACCGAAGTTCAGCCGCTGCGGCGGGGTGAAGGGCGGGGGAGTGATCTCGACGTCACCGGCCGGTGGGGAGACGGGGTTTTCGGTCACTACGGGAACGGTTCCGGGATTGGCCGGAACCTCGGCCTCGTCACCCGCGAGGAGACCGGCGATCACCACGACCATGGCGAACGCCATCGCCAGGACGCCGAAGACTCCAAAAACCAGTGGGCCCGGCCCGCGTGGGCGCATGCGACCGCCTCTCCCCAGAGTGGATCTCCGGGCGGCAATCTAGCGGATATCCCCTCCTGATGTTTATCGGGTGAAAAAGGTGGAAGGGGGCGTTCTTCACCCCTCAGTGGATCTCGCTAAGCTCCCCACCCATGGCGGCATCTTCCCTGCACCGGGTAGCCGCGAGCCTGGCCGCGGCGGTCACGCTCGTGTTGGCGCTCGGCGCGTCCCCGGTCCTCGCGTCCCCGGTCCTCGCGACCGCCCGGACCGGCACCGCACCCACCGCACCCGTCGCGTCCACCGTGCCCGTCTCGTCCACCCTGCCCGTCTCGTCCGTCGCATCCATCGCGCCGGTGGCGTCCACCGGGGCCGCGGCGTCCACCGGAGCCGCGCAGGCGGGCACGCAGACGGGCACGGTGACGAGCGACCGGCTCCAGCTCCAGCTCCGGCCGGACGGCGTGCTGCACGTCAAGGAGGAGATCGTCTTCGAGGGCGGCACACCGTCGCGCACCCTGGTCGACCGCACCCGCTACGACGACGGCAACGACCGGCTCTACCGGATCGCCAACCTCACCGGTGACGCCACGCTGACCGGTGACACGATCACCCTGAAGGGCACCTCCGGCACCGTCACCCTGGAGTACGACGTCATCGGGGCGGTGACGCCGCTGGGCCGGGCCCGGGAACTGCGGTGGTACGCCGTGGGCGGGTGGTCGGTCCCCGTCGAGCAGGCCAAGGCCACCGTGTCCGGCCCGGCACAGCTGCAGAGCATCGCCTGCTTCGCCGGCCCGCTGACCTCTGCGATCCCGTGCGCGGAGGCGTCGATGGACTCCACGGGCGTTGTCGCCGACTTCGGGCACCAGGGGCTCGCCCCCGGCGAGGTGCTGACCGTGATCACCGGTTACCCCGCGGGCGCCGCCCAGGGTGGTCCCGTCCTGGAACGCCGCTTCGAGCTGTCCAACGCCTTCACGCTCAACACGCTCACCGGCGCCGCCCTGGCCGGTCTGCTGGTCCTGTTGCTCGGTGGCATCGGCCTGCTGTACTGGACCCGGGGCCGCGACGCCCGTGTGGCCGGCGGCGGGACGGGGCCGCTCAGCACGGCCCGCAACGGCCACTTCGCCCCACCGGACGGAGTGCGGCCCGGCCAGATCGGCACGCTCATGGACGAGCAGGCCGACGTGATCGACGTGACCGCCACGATCGTCGACCTGGCCGTCCGCGGCTACCTCCGCATCGACGAGCAGCCCCGCCAGACGTACGAGACGCCCGACTGGCAGCTGGTGCGGCTGCCCGACGCCCCGCTCTCCTCTCTGATGCCCTATGAGCGCAAGCTCTACGACGCCATCTTCGACGGACGCGACGCGGTGCTGCTCTCGCAGCTCAAGGGCTCGTTCGCGGCCAACCTCGGCAAGGTCCGCGACGCTCTCTACCGCGATGTCGTCACACAGGGCTGGTTCACCCGCCGCCCCGACACCGTCCGCAGCCGATGGACGACCGGGGGTGTGGTGCTCACCCTCTCCGGGATCATCGCCACCGTCGTGCTCGCCTGGTTCACCACGTACGGGCTGCTCGGCCTGGCGTTGATCATTTCCGGTGCGGCCCTGGCCGTCGGCGGCCAGTACATGCCCGCCAAGACCGTCAGGGGCTCGACCGCCCTGGCCCACACCCTGGGCTTCCGGGAGTATCTGGCGGACGGCGAGATCGGCGCCGACGTCCCGGCGGCCCAGCGTGTGGAGCTGTTCTCCCGGTACCTCCCCTATGCGGTGATCTTCGACAGCGTCGACCGCTGGGCCCGGGTGGTCTCGTCGGTCACCGGCGAGGGGCAGCAGGCCGACAACCTGTACTGGTATCACGGCCCGGCCGAATGGGACCTGTCCAGGTTCGCCGACTCGATGCGGACGTTCACCATGACGACCTCAGGAGCGATCTCCGCCACCCGCCGGTTCCGGTCCCTGTAGCCCGGAGCGAGCTCACCCGGTGCCGCCTTGAGAGGGACCGGTGCCGCCTTGAGAGGGACCGGTGCCGCCTTGAGAGGGACCGTCCGGCACCGGCCCGGCTCAGGACCTCGGGGCGAGCCCGCCCTACCGGCGCAGCCTGATCTCACCGACGGGACGGCCGCCGCCCAGCAGGACACCGGTGGCCAGCTCGTCCAGTTCCGGCCCCCGGAAACCGAGCGCGCCAAGAGCCTCGACGACGGCCGGGACCCGGGCCCGCTGGCCGCCGTCCTCGACCTTGACGGTGCCCGAGCGGCCGTCGGAGAAGACGAAGGCGTCGAACGCCTCGGCACCGGCCTTGACCATCAGGCCCGGGACCGCGCGCATCAGCCTGGCCTCGGGGCGGGTCGTTCCCGACGTCCACTCCGGGTGGTCCCGGAAGGCGTCCACGACCCGCCGCTCCGGGGTGCCGGGCTCGGCCTGGACCATGGCCCGGAACGCCCGCGTCACCCCCACCATGGAGACGAAGAAGAGCGGGGCACCGCAGCCGTCCACCCCGGTGGCCGCGACGCGCTCGCAGGTCAGCTCCTCGACGGTGGCGCGGATGGCCCGCTGCAGCGGGTGGGCCGGGTCGAGGTAGGTCTCCGGCGGCCAGCCGTTGACCACGCAGGTGGCGAGCATCGCCGCGTGCTTGCCCGAGCAGTTCATGTACACCCGGGCGCGGTCGCCGCCCGAGCGCAGCAGTTCCTCGCGGGAGGCGGGGTCCTCGGGCAGGTCCTCCGGGCACCCCAGCGCGTCCTCCTCCAGCCCGGCCCCCGCGAGGATCCGGCGGACCCCGTCCACGTGGAACGACTCGCCGGCGTGACTCGCGCACGACAGCGCGAGCAGCTCACCCTCCAGGGGCAGCCCCGCGCGGACCATGGCCAGCGCCTGCAACGGCTTCAGCGACGAACGCGGCGAGACGAGGGCGTCCACCGCCCCGTGAACCCTGACGGGGGACCCGTCGGCGGCGACGGCGAGCATGCGCACCCGGTGGGTGGACTCCACGAACCCCGAGCGGACGACCTCGACGAGCAATGACTCAGCAGACACCTTTGTCTCCTTTCGCGCAGAGTCTAGGGAGACCGGGAAGCACGGGATGATGGGGGTATGCGTGCGGTCGTACAGCGGGTGAGTTCCGCGTCGGTGGTGGTGGACGGTGTGACGGTGGGCGCGATCGACGAGCCGGGGCTGCTGGTGCTGGTCGGGGTCACCCACACCGACACCCCGGCGCAGGCGGCCAGGCTCGCCGCCAAGCTCTGGGGCCTGCGGATCCTGTCGGGCGAGAAGTCGTGCTCCGACATCGACGCGCCGCTGCTCGTGGTCAGCCAGTTCACCCTGTACGGCGACGCGCGCAAGGGCCGCCGCCCCACCTGGCAGGCCGCCGCACCCGGCCCGGTCGCCGAACCACTGGTGGAGACCGTCTGCGCGGAGCTACGCGGGCTGGGTGCCCGCGTGGAGACGGGCGTGTTCGGCGCCGATATGAAGGTCGGGCTGACCAACGACGGCCCGATCACGCTGATCCTGGAGGTCTGACCGATCGGCCGGAGGGTCCGGCGCACCCGCCGGCCGGGGTGGCGTCAGCGGATGCGGCGGCGCAGCGCGGGGTCGATCTGGACGTTGCGTCCGGCGTCCGGCGGCACGACGACCTCCTGGGTCGCCGCCACGCCACCGGCCTGGAGCGTGACGTCGACCGGCACGGTCCGCTTGACCACGGCCAGGGCGATCGGGCCGAGCTCGTAGTGGCGCGCGGCGCTGCCGACGAAGCCGACCTCGGTGCCGTCGTGGACCACGGCGGCGCCGTGCCCGGGCAGGACGTCGGCGCTGCCGTCCAGGTGCAGGAAGACCAGGCGGCGCGGCGGATGGCCCAGGTTGTGCACGCGGGCCACGGTCTCCTGGCCCTTGTAGCACCCCTTGCCGAGGTGGACCGCCGTGCCGATCCAGCCGACCTCGTGCGGGATCGTCTTGTGATCGGTCTCGAAGCCGAGCCGGGGACGGTGCTCCTCGATCCGCAGCGCCTCGTACGCCCAGAGCCCGGCCAGTCGCAGCCCGAGACGGCCGGGCAACAGCTCACGCGGGAGCAGCACGTCGTCGCCGACGGCCACGGCGCCCTCGGGCAGCACCGGCCGCGCCGCGGCGGTCACGGAGACCACCACGTAGTCACCCGTCACGTCGGCGACCTCGACCCGGAGCATGAACCGCATCTTGTCGAGGAACGCGGTCAGCTCCGCGCCCGTACCCGGCTCCACGTGCGTCCAGACGGCCTCGCCGTCGTCGACGAGGGTCAGGTGGTGCTCCACCCTGCCCTGGGCGTCCAGCAACAGCGTCTGAGTGGGCACACCGGGTTTCAGATCGTCGAGTTTCTGCGAACTCAGGCTGTTGAGCCAGCTCAGACGGTCGGGTCCGGAGATCCGGACGACCTCCCGGTTGCTCCGGTCGACCATCGCCTCTCCGCCGAGCAGCGCGCGCTGCTCGGCGAACAGGTCGCCGTAGTGTCCGGCGACGTCGGCATCGGGGGTGTCGGCCGCGACCGCGCCGGGGGTGTCCAGCAGAGGGCTTCGCATGGCCCCAGCCTACGAGGCACCGCCACCGTCGCCGTCACCGGCGGCAGCGGTGATGGCGACAGTGGTGGCAGCGGCGGTGGCGGCGGCAGTGGTGGTGGCGGCAGTGGTGGCGGTGGCGGCAGTGGTGGCGGCAGCGGCAGCGGCAGCGGCAGTTACGGCGGTGGCTCAGCGGCAGTTGCGGCAGCGCCCGAAGACGGTCAGGTGGTGCACGTCGGTGGCGAACCCGACCGAACGGTCGAGGTCCTTGACGAAGTTGTCGACCAGGTCCTGGCTGACCTCGCTGATCTCGCCGCAGCCGCGGCAGACCAGGTGCACGTGGTCGGCCTCGGAGGCCAGATGGTAGGTGGGAGCACCGTGCCCGAGGTGACTGTGGGTCACCATGCCGAGCTCCTCCAGGAGCTCGAGAGTGCGGTAGACGGTCGAGATGTTCACCCCGCGGGCGGTCTGCCGCACCCGGTTGCAGATCTCCTCGGGGGTGGCGTGCTCACACTCCTTGACCGCCTCTAGCACCAGCTGGCGCTGCGGGGTGACCCGATATCCACGCGCTCGCAGTTGCTCATGCCATGACGTCTCGGTCATGGCATGAGTCTAGGAGAATCCCGGCCTTTCGTGTCTGCCTTCCGGCCGTGGGAAACCACTGTCCCGGTTCACTGTCCCGGTTCGCTGTCCCCGTTCGCGTCCGGAGCTTCGCCGAGCACCCGAGCCGTGTCGCTGTGTCGCCGTGTCGCCCCGGATGTCCGGGGCGTCCCGGGCATCCGCCCGCCGGAGCCGTCCCGCCGGCGGGACCCACGGCTGCTGCCCTTGGCCCGCCGCGCCGGGATGTCCCCGGCCCCGCCGCGACGAGAGAGCACAGGGCACCCCCACAACAGGCGGTGAGCTGCGGAAACAGCCACTTCAATATTCATTTGCCCGGCCGGACGGCATCGCATAACGTGTGGATCACGCTGAAAGGAGGTGGTCCGAACGATGATTGATCATAGTTGGGCTAGCGAGGTGGCTGTCCGCTAGGACGCCGCGGCTCCGGACTCTGTCCGGACGTCTCGCGACGTTCGGCGAATCCAAGACAATCACCGGAACCCCGGGCTGTCGGAAGGCGGGTCCCCCGTCTTTAGTCCAATCCGACCCTTCTGCCGAGCAGGAGGAAGCAGCCCGGGGTTCTTTGCTGTCCGGACGCCCCCACCCACCGGTCCGCACGGGCCCCCTGCCGTCCCGGGGCGGGAAGGCCGGCGGGGAGTCCAGGGGGAAAGGCCGCGGGGGAAGCCGGGGGCGGGAAGTCCCTGGGCGAACGTCCGGGGCGACTCATGGCACACCGGCATCTTCCGCCACGGAGCACCCCCGGGAATCCGAGCACAGGATCACCCGTTGAAGAAGAATCCGGGATGAAACATCACCCCGGACAGGGGTGAGGAGTGACGATGCGGGGAGCCGCACGGGCGGGACTGACAGCGGTGGGAGCCGGAGTCGTGGTCATCACCGGCCTGGACGTGGCCCGCCTCGCGGAGGTCGACCCGTTCCGCCGGACGATCAGCGAGCACGGTCTCGGCGAGCACGGCTGGATCTTCACGCTCGGCGTGATCCTGCTGGCCGCCGGGTCGGTCGCGATCGGGGTGTCGCTCGTCCGCGGGAAGCTGGCCGCAGCCTGGTCCGCCGGCACCCTGGCCCTGCTGGCCTGGAGCGCGGGACTCGTCGTGACGGGGTGGTTCCCCAAGCACGACTGGTCGGTGGGGCCGAGTCTCAACGGGAGCATTCACCGGGTGGGCAGCCTGGTGGCCTTCCTCAGCCTGCCGCTGGCCGCGCTGATCATCTCCAGGCCCTGGCTGAGGCATCCCGAGTGGCGGGCACCCGCCCGGATCGCGGCCTGGCTCGGGCTGGGATCGCTGCTGTGGGTCGCCGGGATCGCCGGGGCCATCGTGCTCGCCGAGAACAGCGGCCTGGCCTGGTGGCAGGTGATGCCCCTCGGCCTGGTGGAACGGGGTCTGGCGGCGACCGAGGTGGCCGCCCTGACCGCGCTCGGCCTGTGGGCCGCACGCCGCCCGGACGCCACCCGGCTCGACCTCGCCCGTACCGGCTGACCCGCGGCCGACACTGCGGACATCGGGTCCGACCGCTCCTCACCCGTGCCGGCCGCCCCCGGCCGGTCCCCCGCCCACGCCGGCCGACCCCGGCTGATTCCCGGCCGACCTGGTTCGCGGGGCGGCTCCTTTCCGGAATGGACACCACGGGTCCGGAATGGACACCACGGGGAGGAGCGGTCGGTCAGTGCTCGCCGCGGGCGGGGACGCCCAGGGCCGCGCAGGCGTCGCGGTAGAGGCGTACCACCTCGGCGCGGACCTGGGAGCGCTCGGTCAGCGTGGTGCTCCACGGAACCCGGACCGGGACGCTCCTCCCGTCGACCACCGCGGTGAACTCGATGGCCTCGGCGTCGACACCGGTCGTCGTGGCGCTGGTCGCGTCCGGACGACCGCCGAGCCCCTTGCAGATCAGCAGCGCGTCGTCGCTGTGATCGTCGTTCATGTGACGTTTGATGGCCTCGACCACGTCGGGGGTGAAGGGAGTGCTCACCTTCGAGAGGGTATCCAGCCGCCCTCCCCGCCCGCGGGCGGCCCCCGCTCACCCCCGTCCGGGTGCCGCGTCGCCCGCCGTCCCCAGTCCGTGTTCAGGTGCCGCGTCGCCCGCCGTCCTCACCCCTGTCCGGGTGCCGCCTCGCCCACCTTCTTCAGCTCGGCCGACATGTGCGACTGGAGCGGCTGGCCCACGGCCGCCATGTCATAGGCCCACATCAGGTTGCCGTTCACCAGACCGTAGAGGCGATGGCCGGCGCTGTACTCCTTGGCCGTGGCGGTGCGGGCGACCAGGTCGGTACGGAGTTCGATCTTGTTGAAGACCACCTCGCCGATGTAGATCTCCACGATGCCGGTCGGGTGCGACAGGCAGACCTCCAGCTGGCGGTCCGGAAGCTGACGCCAGAAACCGGTCTCGGTGGCCAGCGGCCGGACCGCGTTGCCCGCCTCGTCCAGCAGCCAGGTGCGGCTGGTGTAGGTCAGGAACGGCTTGCCGTTGTGACCGAAGACGATCTCCTGGCCGAAGTTGAAACTCTCGATCGTGGGGTATCCCCCGACTCCGGCCCCCTCCCACCTGCCCAGCAGGAAGGCGATCGGCTCAAGATCGGGATGCAGTTCGGGAACGTCCATGAATCCGAGCCTAGAGCCGTCCTGATGCGGTTCGCACCCGTGACGCGGGGCGGCATAGGCTTCGGACATGGCACGATCACTGGTGATCAAAGTGACCGCGGGTGAGGATTCCCCCGAGCGCTGCAACCAGGCGTTCACGGTGGCCGCGGCGGCGTTGGCGAGCGGGGTTCCCGTGTCGCTCTGGCTGACGGGCGAGGCGTCGTGGTTCGCCCTCCCCGGCAGGGCCAAGGAGTTCAGCCTGCCGCACGCGGCCCAGCTGACCGACCTTCTCGACGCGGTCCTCGCCGGCGGCCGGGTGACGCTGTGCACGCAGTGCGCGACCCGGCGGGACATCACGGTGGACGACGTGATCGAGGGCGTCCGCATCGCGGGTGCCCCCACGTTCGTCGAGGAAGTCGTCGCCGAAGGCGTCCAGGCCCTGGTCTACTGACGACCTCCGGGCCCTGGTCCACTGACGGCGTTCAGGCCCTGGTTCACTGACGGCGTCCGGGCCCGCCACCGTGACGACCGGCACGGCGGCGGGCCGGTACGCGCGTCAGTGGGGAAGCACCGCGGCCAGGCGCTCCTGGCGGAGCCGCTCGAACCAGGTGTCGTCGATGGGGGGCAGCTGCGTGCCCACCGCCCAGCCGAGCAGCAGGTCGGCGAGACCCGGGTTGCGGGCGAGCGCCGGGCCGTGCAGGTAGGTTCCGACGATCTTGCCTGCGTAACAGCCCTCGGTGCCGTCGCCGTTGCCGGTGCCGACCGCGGTGCGCGCCAGCGGCCTGACGCCGGGGCCCAGCCGGGTGACGCCCATGTGGTTCTCGAAGCCGGTCAGCGTCGGGATGCCGAGCGCCGGGTCCGCCTCGCCGGCCAGTTCCCCGACCGCCCGGCTCTGCCCGCGTCCGCTGGCGATGTCGAGCAACCCGATGCCGTCGACCGGCTGCCCCTCCTCGCCGCCGAACGTGGCGCCCATGATCTGGTAGCCGGCGCAGACGGCCAGCAGGGCGGCGCCCCGCGCGATGGCGCGGTGCAGGCCGCCGTCGCGCCGGAGCCGCTCGGCCGCCAGGATCTGCGGCCGGTCCTCGCCCCCGCCGATCAGGTAGATGTCGCCGCCCTCCGGCACCGGGTCGGCCGAGCGCACGTGATAGGTCTCGACCGGGATGCCACGACGCTGGGCACGCTGCTCCAGGACGAGGACGTTGCCCTGGTCGCCGTAGGTGCTCAGCAGGTCCGGATAGATCCAGACCAGGCGCAGGACGCTGTCAGACTGCACGGCCGAACTCCGATCGAATCTGCTGGAAGGCGGTGTAGTTGGCGATCACGTCGACCTTGCCGGGCGGCTGGACGGAGAGCGCCTGGGCGAAGGAGTCGGCCAGCTGGAACGGCACCCCGGCCACGTCGAGCCGGAGCGCCAGGTCCAGCTTCCGCTCCCCGGCCACGTAGACCGGCCGGCCGCGCAGCACGCGGTAGTCGACGTCCCAGAGCCAGGACGTGTCGCGGCCGTCGGGCCCCTGGGCGTTGACCGAGAGGATCACCGGCAGCGAGCGGTCGAGGACGTCGAACGCCTCAAGCCAGCCCGCCGGGTTCTTTGCCAGCAGCAGGCGGGCATGCCTGCCGTCGCGCTCGACCGTGGTGTAGCGGCCGGCCACCGATGTGACCTGGCGCAGCCGGGGCAGTGCCCGCTCGACCGAGAGGCCGAACGCCTCCGCGGTGGCCAGCGCGATCACCGCGTTGGCCCGGTTGGCGCGGCCCGGAAGCTGGATGTTCAGCTCCCAGCACTGGCCACGCGGGTCGAGTACCGTGTTGTCGGCGAGGGCCCAGGACGGCTGCGGCCGGCGGAAGGAACACTCGCGGCAGGCCCAGTCATTCTCCGTCGTGCCCGGGATCATGCCCGAACCGCTGCTGCCCGGCGGGACGTACTCCATGCCCTTGCGGTCGAGCGGGCCGCCGCACTCGGGGCAGCACCAGGAGTCTTCCTTCCACGGCTGGCCGGCGGAGACCCAGGTCACCGAGGACGCCGTGGAGGCGCCCCAGGTCACCAGGGGGTCGTCCGCGTTGGCGATCACGTGGGTGTTCTTGCCGGCGAGTGCCCTGCGCCACTTCTGGGCGAGCAGCCAGATCTCACCGGCGCGGTCCATCTGGTCGCGGCTGAGGTTCATCAGCACGACCACCCCGGCGCCGGTGGTGTCGATCACCTCGGGCAGGTACTTCTCGTCGACCTCCAGGACCCCGTACGGGGCGTTCTTCGCCGACGACAGCGCCGAGACGTGCCCGGCGGGCATGTTGGCGCCGAAGGCGTTGGTCGCCACGTCGCCGAGCTCCTGCAACGCGGAGGTGATCAGGCGGGTCGTGGTGGTCTTGCCGTTGGTGGCGCTCACCAGGGCCAGCTTGCGGTCGTGCGCGAGCTGACGGAGCAGGTCGGGCTCCAGGACCAGGCTGATCCGGCCCCCGATCACCGACCCGTCACCGCGGCCGGTCACCCGGGACAGGGTCGCGGCCGTCCGGCCGAGAGCGGTCGCGAGCTGCGCCCGCAGCGGAAGCTGAGTCATGCCGTCTCCTCGCCTAGCGGCCCGTCGCAGGACGACCCGGTGGCCGCGTGCTCCGTCGAAGGGACAGAAGACACCGAATCGTTCATGCCGCAGATCCTAGCCGTGGTTGACGGCGCTCACCCCCCGGTGACGCGTCACACCGGGCCCCGGCGACGGTGAACGAGCCGGGCACCGTGGGCCGCCCGTACGGACCCGCGGCCGGCAGCCGTGACCACCGCCGTCACCGCCGCAGCCACCGTCGCCGCCGGCCGGCCGGGCGGCCGGACAGGCAGGCGAACGGGCAGGTGACCGAACGGACAGGCGGGCGGTGGTGTCACTGTTCGGCGAATGCCAGCTCCGCGGGCTCCGGCGAACCGGCGTCGAACGGCAGCACGAACCGGTGCGGCCACGACAGCACGGTCTCCAGCCACCCCGCCCCCATCAGCTGGGCCACGTACCGGAGCCGTTCGGCGGGGTCGACGCCGACCGTGACGGTGAGGACGTCGCGCTCCACGTCCTCCCGCTCGTCGTCGCCGAGGATCACCCGCCAGGCCAGTTCCCGGTTCCGGTCGACCTCCATGGACAGCGGGTGGTGGCGCAGGGCCTTGACCCGGTGGCCCAGCAACTCCGCACCCCCCGCCGGGGGACGGTTGAACAGGGCGTACTCCATGCCCGGTGCCGGGCTGCGCGGGTTGGGTGCGGGCCGGCCGTGCGGGAAGAGCCGGTCCACCTCGTGCAGCCACCGCACCTGCGGGATGACCCAGGTGGGTCCCGGGCGTTCACCGGGGTCCCGGTCGGGGCCGAGCAGCCGGGTGGCGGTCTTGGCGACCTGCTCGGTCAGCTTGGCCGGATCACCGACGGTCCGCAGCGACCACGCGCGGCGCCCCACGCTCCGTTCGACCGCCGTGGCCAGCAGGCACTCGCGCCGACGCGGCGGGAGCTCCGCCCACAGGTCGGCGAGTGCCCTCGGCACCCCGGGCACCGGCCGGTTGGTGCAGAAGGCGAGCACCAGGGTGTCGGTCCAGATACGCATCCAGGCCCACTCCGGCGCGGCGGCGAGCAGGTCGGCCTCACGCAGCTCGACCAGCGTGCACGCCCTGCCGCCGCGGCACTCGTTCCCGCACGCCGCCGAACGGCGCCCGCAGATGGGCGGCGTGTGGCCGGGGAGCAGCCGCTCGCGCTCCTCACCCAGCGGCACCTGGATCCGCAGCGGCCGGTCCATGCCGTCGGCGAAGACCGCGGCCACGCCCGGCGGCAGCGAGACCACCTGCCGCGACTGCTCCTCGCTCAGGTTCGTCGCCGCCCCGACCAGTCTGCGGTCGTCCTCGGCCGGGAGCCGGTGCACGACCTTCAGAGCGGTGTTCTTCACGACGTCGGAGACGAGCTTCGTGGGGATCTGTTCCGCCACCACGATGCCCTCCCCGTACGCGCGGATCTCCGCGAGCATGCCCGCCAGGAGTTCGACGGCGTGCGTACTGGCCCGGCCGGCTCCGCGGTCGCGGAGCAGCCGGTGCGCCTCCTCGATCACGATGACGTGCCGGAGCCCGCTGCTCCGCTCCTTCCTGGCGCGCATCCGCAGGTGCTCCACGATCCGGATGATCAGCGTGCCCATCAGGAACGCCTTGTCCTCGTCGTTGGCGACGTCCTCGATCGCGAGCACCACGTTGCGCTGGAGCAGGTCGCCGATGTCGGCGGGGTGGCCGCCCTCGAAGAACCGGCCCGCGGAGCCGACCCGCAGTGACCGCAGCCGCAGCGAGATGAAGCCCTCCACGTCGGCCTGGACCTCCCGGCCGTAGCCGATCTCCTTGATCACGTCCATCGCGTGCCGCTGGAGCTGTTCGAGGGTCGGCACGGCGGGTCGCACCGCCGCCCCGGGCGCCGCCCAGCCGGTGACCACGTCCCAGCCGTTGGCCTCGTAGACCCGTTGCAGGGCGAGTGACATGATCTGCGGGAACGGCTCCTCGGCGTCGAAGGCGGCCATGAACAGTGCCCGGACCATGTCGATGTGCGCCTGGACCGGGTAGCCGGGCTCCGGGGCCAGCGGGTTGACACTGAACGGCACGCTCTCCGGTGCCGACGGGTTGATCACGGTCACCGGGGCCAGGTGCTCGATCCGGCCGCCCATCGCGGCGTACTCGGACTTGGCGGGCTCGATGGCCAGCCACGGGACGCCCGCGCCGGTGAGCTGCTCCAGCAGGTGCCTGACGGTCTGGGACTTGCCGGAGCCGGTGGCGCCGGTGACGAACGCGTGCCTGTTGAGGGTGGTGAGCGGGATCCTGAACGCGCCGACGGGCCTGTCCTGCCCGTCGAGGATCGCCCCCAGCTCGACGGCCGGCTCACCGGGCACGGTGTCGGCCTCGCTGGTCACGTCGAAGAAACCCGCGTCGAGCACCCGGACCCCCGGCACCTCCCGGTGCGGCAGCCCGGCGAGCGCGGCGAGGGCACCGGCGGTGGCCGCGAACGGGGCGGCGGCGCCGTCCGCCGGATCCTGCAGGGTCGTCACCAGAGCCTCGGAGAAGCCGTGCACCGGTCCGGACAGCGCGCTGCGCAGGCGATAGGGGTGGTGGCTCATCTCGGCGGAGCCGACCAGCACCGGGGCGATCTGGCGCAGTTCCTCAGGCCCGGCCGCCCCGGCCAGCACCCGCACGTTCCAGAGCCCGGCCTCGCGGAAGGCGTCCAGCTCCTGCATGCGCCGCTCGGCCCGTTCGGCGTCGTAGCGGGAACGCTCGGAGGCGTCGCCGTACTGCCTGAGCACGTTGAGCTGGGTGCGCAGGTGGGTGATCTCGGCGTCCAGCAGGTCGGTCTGCTCGGCGACCACCAGCCAGGCGAACGGCCGGGACATGAGGGTGACCAGTGTCGACTCGAAAAGCGTGGGCCGCATGACCCCGTCGGCGTCCGGCTCGCGGCGACCGCCGAGCGGTGGTGCCTGACGCCCCGGGCAGACGGTCCAGGCGAGGTCGGACAGGTCACGCAGCCACTCGTCGCCGATCCGGACGCCCCGGGCGCCGGCGGGGAACAGCAGCGGCTCGGGACCGCCGGGGGTGGGGTCGGCCTCGGTGGCCGCCCTGCGCGGCGGACGCGGCGGAGTCAGCGGTCCCGCGTTGGTGATCAGCTCCAGCGGGGCGCCCGAGCCCCGGGAGAGCCAGCCCGCCACGAAGGGCCGCTTGCGCTGCGCCGCGGAGAGCACGGCGGGCAGGACCGTGACGAAGTCCCACTCGGCGGACGCGCTGCGCGAGGGCGCCGTGATCGCCTGGATTCTGTACCAGGGACCGGTCAGCGCATGGGGCGGACGGGACACACTTGGCTGCATTTGGTCTCCACCCGGGGGACCCGGCTCCAGGCCGGTGGGTTGACGCTTCACTGATCGCTCAGCCGTACCGGCCGACGGGGAATCGGGGGCGGGTCACCCCCGCGACCACGGTCGAACCTGGCCGGGGGATCGCACATCCGCATTGACCATCCCCTTACCACAAACGGGCGATCCGTTGGCGCCGCCGGCGGCGTGGCCCCCGGGACGTTCCTCCCCCGCCGGGACCGCGCGGGGTGTCCGGCGAGCCCGGCCGGAACGGCCGTCACCGGCGCCGGCGCCAGTCGAGCCGGGCCGGGGGCGGGCCGAGGTTGGGCGGCGCGTCCTCGAACGGGCTCGGCTCGCGCGGCTCCGCCTTCTCCTGCTCCTGGGGGTGGTCGAGCACGGCGTCCCTGATCTCGTCGAACTCCCCCAGGGTCGTCTTGGGGAAGGTGAGTATGGCCGGGTTCGCGTCCGCCAGGCGAACCCTGCGGCCCTGCGCGGTGGCGTCGGTGACGATCACCGAGGTGGTGGGCAGCTGCTGGAGCTGGTGCGGCTCGACGAGGAACTCCCTGGAGCGGTGCAACACCCGCTCCGTCTCGCCCAGCGCCTTGCTCGCGCGACGCCCCCACTCGGTGGAGGAGGTGATGTCCTCCTTGAGGTCCGTACGGCCCGTGTCGCGGTCGTCGTCGCCCTCCTCCGCGTGGCCGACCGTGGAGACGTAGCCGCCGTCGATGCCCGCCCCCGCCGCGCTGATCGTCTCGGTGAGCTGGGCGAGCTCCAGCCGGTGCTCGGTGCCGACGTGCTCGCTGGCGACCCGGGCGTCCTCGGCGTTGCCCAGCCGCATGAACGCCACCGCCGCGTGGCCGCGGCCCAGCCGCTCCCGCACGGTCGGGGTGAGCGAGCGGTAGGTGAGCACCAGCCCGGTCCTGGACGTCTCGCAGGCGTCCATCAGCCGGTCGAGCACGTCACCGCGGAGCTTGTCCGCGCCCGCGACGATGATCGTGTGGTACCAGGGCCGTTCGGAGGCGGGCGACTGGCGCAGGATGTGGGTGAGCGCGGTCGCCACGTACGTGCCGAGGACGCGGTTGCCGAACACGCCGGCCTGCCGGTCCATCGACACCACCCGCAGGCGCGCGGGCGGCAGCCGGACCGCCTCCGAGCCGAGGGTCTCCAGCTTGCGCAGCTGCGACTCCAACGCCCACGCGCGTTCGATCACCACCCGGTCGCTGACACCGCGGCCGAACAGGGTGCCGAGCCGGTCCAGCTGTGCGGCGGTGATCAGGCCGGAGCCGAGGTCCTCACGCGGGTCCCCGACCTGGGCCAGGGCACGCAGCGCGGCGGTGACCTGGTTGATCGTGGCGCTCTCGCCGAGGACCTCCAGGACCCGTTCCAGGATCGCGTTGTCGAACGACAGGTCCCTGGTCGTGCGGTGCTCCTCGCTGACGCTCACCACGTGTGCCAGGACGTCGGCGAACGCCTCCGGGGCCAGCGTGGCGCCCAGGTCGAGGCGGGGCAGGTCGACCGGGAGCACCCAGACCAGCGGGTCGTCGCCGCCCCTGCGGGCCAGCTCGATCAGGTCCTTGGCGACCGCCCCCTCGGACAGGTCGAGCACCGTCAGGTGGCCGCCGCTGTAGAGCCGGGTCGCGCCGAGCAGGGTGATCAGCGCCGACCAGCCGGGCAGGGTGCCGCCGGCCACGTCGATCCGGTCGATCTCGTCGGGCACGGCCACCGCGTACCAGGTGAGCTGGCGGTCGAAGCGTTCCTTGCGGTCGGCCCACTCCCGGTAGCGGGCGGCGTGTTCCTCCTGGGCACGGAACAACTCCTTCTCCCGCTCCTCGCGCCGGCGCCGCGCCGCCTCCTCACGTTCCATGATCCGGTGGCGGACCGCCCGGTCGCCCTGGCGGACCGCGTAGCTGCAGAACGCCGCGACGCCGCCGGAGGCGACCAGCCCGGCCGCGGCGAAGGACCAGCTCAGCAGCCCGGTGACGCCGAGGACGAGGATCAGCGCGCCGAGCACCGCCATGAACGTACGGAAGATCCTGACCGGGTGGTTCAGCAGGTCCTCGTTGAGCCGCTCCCGGCGCACCCACTCGGGGTCGACCGGTTCGGCGGGGTGCTCGACGGGCGAGGGGCGTCTGGGCGGCGGCCCCGGGTCGGGGTGTAGCAGGGCGTACTGCCAGCCCAGGTAGATCCGGTCCGCCTGGAGCTGCGCATGCTCAGGATGCACGTCCGCCACGGAACCTCCGCCGTCGGGCCCTCGTCCGCCTCGGAGACAGCGTAAGAGTTGGACCTCCTATTCGGGCAATGTTCCCGGCAATCCACTGCATTTTCCCCATGTTCCTCACCGTTTGAGAGGTGGATGAGCCGGACGGGACGGGAGCCGCCGTCCGCCTCACCGGCCGGAGCCGATCAGGCTCCAGGCCGCCGCGGCGATCTCCCCCGCCGGGCGGGGTGGTTGCTCCTCCAGCCAGTACGTGATGACACCGATCAGCGCGCCCGCCACGTGGTGGGCGTGGATCTCCGGCGGCACGTCGTCGTGGCCCGGAGGACGGGAACCCGCCCCGAAGGGGACCCGCAGCCCGGCGACCAGCGCCTCGCGGAGCCTGGCGCAGAAGCGGGCGCTGCCGTAGGGGCCGAGCATCCGCCGGTAGAGCGGGGCCCGCGCACCCACGTGCCCGAACAGGGCGACCAGCGCCGCGGGCACGGGCCCCGGTTCCCGGTAGGGGCAGCGCGCGGCGTCGGCGGCCAGCTCGCCGACCGCCGTCTCCATCGCGTCCAGGACGAGGTCGTCACGGTCGCGGTAGTGGACGTAGACCGTCGCCCGGTTCACCTCCGCCCGCTGGGCGATCTCCGCGACGGTGATCGAGTCGGGGTCGCGGGTGGCGGCCAGTTCCCGGACCGCGGAACGCAGCCGGGTTCGGGTCCGCCGGACCCGGGGATCGTCTTCGGCCATGTCGGCAAGGCTAGACGACAGCCGTCGAATAAACGACATGTGCCGTTTGTTACACCGGCCATGAAGCGCATGGAAGTCTGGGCCGACATGACCTGCCCGTGGGCCTACATCGGCAAGCGGCGCATGGAGGAGGCCGGGTTCGGTGAGGACGTGGAGATCGTCTGGTGCCCGTACGTCATCGACCCGATGGCTCCGACCCCGTCCGAGCCACTGGAGGAGGCGCTGCGCGACCCGGTCGCCGAAGGTGCCCTGCGCGCCTGCGCCTCCGGTTCCGGAGGGCCGGGCCGGGGCTCGGTGTGGCGGGTGAACACCTTCGACGCGCACCGGGTGGCCGCGCTCGCGTACGAGCGCGGCGGCGCGGCCCTGCAGGGGACGGTCGTCGAGCGGATCCTGCACGCCCACTTCGTCGAGGGTGCCGACATCGGCGACCGGGCGACGCTGGCGGCGCTCGCCGCCGAGGCGGGCCTGGACGGCGTGGCCGGGGCGCTCGACCGCGGCGAGGGTGCGGCCGGGGTCCGTTCCCAGCTCCTGCGCGGCAAGGCTCTCGGCGTGGCCACCTCGCCGACCTTCGTGGTGGGTGAGACGGCCGTCGCCGGCGCGCAGTCGCCCGAGGTCCTCGCGGACCTGGTGCGGCACGCCGCCCCGCCGCGCGAGCTGCCCGACGAGGTCAGGCTGTTGCGGCAGGCCGAGTCGCTGCTGGGCGTCCGCGACCCCCTGGGTGCGCTGCGGACGCTGGAGCCGCTGCTGGCCGAGCACGGCGACGACCCGTCCGTCCGGCTGCTGGCCGCCCGCGCCTACTTCGGCTCGGCCCAGCTGGGCCGGGCCCGGCAGACGCTGGAGTCGCTGCTGGAGAACGCACCCGGCGACCACTACGCCCGGTTCCTGCTCGGCAGGACCCTCGAACGCGCCAACCGCCACCCGGAGGCCCTGCCCCACCTCCGGCTGGCCGCGGCGATGTCGCCGGAACCGTCCTACGCCGAGGCCGTCAGGCGGGTGGAGAGCCGGATCGGCTGACCGGGGAGACCCGCAACGCCGTCCCCGGAACCGGAGGCGGCACGGCCACGCGGAAACGACGCGGAAGCGAAAGGACCGGCTCTCCCCGGGGAGAGCCGGTCCTTCACGTGTGACGCGTCAGGCGACCATGGCCGGTGCGGCGGGTCAGACGCTCACGGAGAGCTGGGTGACCTCACCCAGGCGGGCCTGGGCCGGGATGTCCTTGGTGACGCCGCCGCCCGCGATGATACGGACGGTCCAGTCGCCGGGGCCGGCGAAGAAGCGGAAGATCCCCTCTTCGGACACCACGACCTCGCCGGTGAACTCACCGGAGTGGTCGAGCAGGCGGGCGTAGGCCGTGCCGGCGCCGGACACCACCCCCTGGATGACGGCCTGGTTCGCCAGGTCGATACCGGCCGGAAGAGCAATGGTCTGCTCCGGAGCAGCGCATCCCTGAGTCATTAGCGAGCCTCTCCCAGTTCGATCGGCACGCCCACGAGCGAGCCGTACTCGGTCCACGATCCGTCGTAGTTCTTGACGTTGGCCTGGTCGAGGAGCTCGTGCAGCACGAACCATGTGTGCGCCGAACGCTCCCCGATGCGGCAGTAGGCGATGGTGTCCTTGCCGAAGTCGACGCCCGCGGCCTCGTAGAGGGCCTTGAGCTCCTCGTCGGACTTGAAGGTGCCGTCGTCGTTGGCGGCCTTGGACCACGGGATGCTGCGGGCGGTGGGCACGTGGCCCGCGCGCTGCGCCTGCTCCTGCGGAAGGTGCGCCGGGGCGACCAGCTTGCCGGTGAACTCGTCGGGCGAGCGCACGTCGACCAGGTTCAGCTTGCCGATCGCGGCGAGCACGTCGTCGCGGAAGGCGCGGATGGAGGCGTCCTGGTCCTTGGCCCGGTACTCGGTGGCGGGGCGGGCCGGGACGTCCTTGACCAGCTCGCGGGAGTCGAGCTCCCACTTCTTGCGGCCGCCGTCGAGAAGCTTGACGTTCTCGTGGCCGTAGAGCTTGAAGTACCAGTACGCGTAGGCGGCGAACCAGTTGTTGTTGCCACCGTAGAGGACCACGGTGTCGTCGTTGGCGATCCCGCGGCCGGACAGCAGCGCCTCGAAGCCCTCGCGGTCGACGAAGTCACGGCGGACCGGGTCCTGCAGGTCCTGCCTCCAGTCGATCTTCACGGCGCCACGGATGTGGCCCTTGTCATAGGCGCTGGCGTCCTCGTCCACTTCAACGAGGACGACACCGGGGGTGTCGAGGTTGGCCTCGACCCATTCGGCGTCGACCAGGACGGCGGAACGGCTCATCTTTCGGATCCTCCAGGATCATCTTGCGGCGGGTAGTAGACGGCGAGCGATCAGGTACATCTCGCAGCCGAGGCAGAAGCCGAACGCGGCGTTGAGGAAGGCGGCGAAGAGCGCCGCCGCGGTGGCGCCGAGGGCCAGCGGCGTTGTCTGTGTCACGTATCCGACCAAGCCCACCAGGGCGAAGACGAGGCCGACCCCCTGCGCGAAGCGCGGCGGGGTGGCGTCCTCCGTTTCCCTGAGAGGGCTCTTCACTATCCCTTTGAAAATCATCCCGTACGGTGAGGCGCCGAAGACGCCGAGCGCGAAGACCGCGGCCTGCAGGGCCAGCAGCCACGTGCCGCCGGTGACCAGGACGATCGCGAGAGCGACGGTGGTCACGCTCGCGCCGAAGCGCAGAGCTCTGGGATCGGCTTGCATCGCGTGATGCTCCTGAAGGGTTGTGCAGATCGGTGCGGCCCGGGGCCGCTTGAGATCGCCCTTTAGGAAGCGCGACAGAGCGCGGTGGTCACGCGGCAGAAGTCGACCGCGCGCCGCTTGGTGAGCAGCTCTGTCGTGGAGTTCATGTCGATGACATTACCCCGGCGTTCCGTCATCTGTCACATCCCTGTCCAGTTTCTGAGACGGCAACGCTCACGAACCGGTAGGGTGCCCGGCTCACTCTCCGACCGCCTGGCCGAGGGCTCCGATCACGTCGGCCTTCCTGGGCTGGCCGGAGGCACGACGGACCACCCGCCCCGACGCGTCGAGGACGAGGACCGTGGGGGTCCGCAGGATGTTCAGCGTCCGGACGAGGTCGAGCCGCGCCTCCGCGTCGATCTCCACGTGCGCCACCCCCGGCACCATCGCCGCCACCTCGCCGAGGACCCGCCGGGTCGCCCGGCACGGCTGGCAGAAGGCGCTGGAGAACTGCACGAGCGTGGCCCGCTCGCCGAGCTCGGCCTGGATGTCGCCGGACGTGAGCCGCTCCACGTCACCCCTCACCTCGCGCGGCACCCCGCCACGCCACCGCATCACCACGCCGACGAGCGTGGCCAGGGCGAGCGTGACGAGCACCACCGTCGAACCGGTCACGGACCACGACAACGCGCGTCCCCCGCCTCGCCATTCCCCGCCCTGCCGGTGACGGCGCCGGTGGCGGTACCGACGCCGAAGCCGGTGGCGGTGGCGGTGGCGGAGCCGACACCGGAGCCGACGCCGGCGCCGCGGTGCCGATGCCGCGCCCCTCACAAGGACGTCACGGCACCGGCCCGCGACCGGCCGCCCGTACCTCCGGGCGGACGTCACGACACCGGCCGCCCGCCCCCCGGGCACCGGCGTCACCTGCCCCGCCCGCACTCCCGGGCGGCACCGGCGTCACCTGACCGGGACGGTCAGCAGCACCCGGCCGCCGGCAGTGGTGATCTCGAAGGACGCGATGCCGTCGGGCGGGATCGTCGTGGTCCCGGTGAAGGCCCCGGACGCGTCGTAGGCGGCCCGGTCCACGGTCCAGTTCCCGGCCGTCTCCCGAGACCCGTCGGTCCCGACCACGACCAGCCGGCAGCGGGTGCCCTTGGCGACGCCGGAGAGCACGACCTTGACCGTGGTCGCCCCCTGGCCGGGGAAGGCGGTCACCGTCGCGCGGACCCTGCCTGTGCCGTCGCTCCCCTTGTACACGGGCGGGGCGTCGAGCATCAGCTGCGGATCCTCCCCGGCCTCCTTGCCGGCCCTGGCCCCCGCCGACGGCGCCAGCGGCGACGGCGGCGACGGCGCCGCCTCGGTCGACAGCGCGCTGTTCCCTTCCTGGCCACCCCCGTCCATGGCGGGGGAGGCGGCCGTCGAGAGGGAACCCTGGTCGGATCGGACGACGGTCCACACGACGCCGCCGCCCAGCCCGAGCAGCGCGACCGAGGCGGCCAGGGAGAGCATCAGCCGGGTCACCCGGCGCCGTCTGGTCCTGGCGTCGAGCAGCAGCCGGTCGAGCACCGCCGCGGGCGGGCTCACCGCCTGCGCCACATCGTCCTCCGACACCCGCCCGAGGAACGCGGTGACCCCGCTCAGCTCCTCAAGCTCCGCCCGGCAGCCGGCGCACTCAGCGAGATGCGCCTCGACGAGCACCCGCTCCTCCGGGTCGAGCGCGCCGAGCGCGTAGACGCCGAGCGACATCCGCGTTTCGTCACAGGTCATCATCATGGCGCGAGCCCCCGCTCCTCCAGCGCCAGCTTGAGCGCCCGCAGGGCGTAATACGTGCGCGACTTCACCGTTCCGGCGGGGATGCCGAGCGCCTCGGCGGCCTCCTTGACCGACTTCCCCTGGTAGTACACCTCGGCGAGCACCTCACGGTGCTCCGGGCGGAGCGTGGCCAACGCCTCGGCGACGGCCCACGACTCCACGGCCCGCTCCAGTTCGTCGTCGGCGGGCACCACGGCGAGCGCCTCGTCCCCGGTCTCCGGGGGACGTGACCTGCGCGCCCGGTGCTGGTCGACGACGAGGTTGCGGGCCACCGTGAACAACCACGCGCGGATGGAGCGGCCGGCGAGCGCGTCCGGATGGCGCCAGGCCCGCAGCAGCGTCTCCTGCACGACATCCTCCGCTCTCCCCGGGTCCCCCGTCAGCCGCAGGACGTAGCCGTAGAGTGGCCCGCCGTGTTCGTCGAAGAGCGCTCTGACAAGCTGCTCGTCTGCGGTTCCGGCTTGGCTCACATCCTCACGACGTATGAAGGGGCGGGTCGGTTCAGACACGGGACCGGGTCAACTCCGGAGCGGGACGTCCGTGGCCTCGCCCGAGATCCTGACGCCGCCGGCGACGGGCCGCACGTCGGTCACCTTGAGGTCGAACGGCAGGTTCTTGATCGGGATGCGGTAGGCGATGAACCGCTCGGGCTGCGGCACGGACACGCCGCCGTTCAGCTTCACGTCCTCGGGGACGAACTGCAGGCCGCCTTCGACGATCTCGGCCCGCATGGTCGCCTTCACCGGCACCTTCCGCCCCAGCACGGTGATCTCCCCGGTGACGTTGAGCCTCCCGCCGTCGACGCTGATCTCGATCCCCTGCGGCGCCCGCTCGTTGAGCGTCTCGACCGGGACCACCACCGCGCCGCTCACCCGCCCGGCCCGCATGTCGAGCCGCTGGGGATTCAGCACCAGGTCCTCCAGCGGCGCGACGACGTCGTGGAGCGTGAAGTCGACGCTCGACAGCCGGATGCCGGCCACGGTCATCGGCCCGGCGTCGACCTTGACCTCCTCGTAGCGGCCGCTGATCGCCTGGGTCAGGAACGGGATGCCCTCGATGGTCACCTCGGGCGAGGCTTCGAGGTCGTACTTGGCCGTGGCACGCGTGGCGATCTCGCGCTGGGCTCCGGTGACGGCGACCCGGTCGAGGACCGCGACGAAAATGAGAAGCAGGATCAGAAAAGCGATCAGCTTGCGCATCTGACTCCCTGGTCGCAGACCGGCTCGGAGGGCGGAACCACGCGCGGCACATCCCCCGGCAATCTTGTCCGAAACGCCGCCGGGACGGTAGCACCCGGCCGGACACAACGTGTGCCCCGCGGTGTGCCCCGCGGCAGGCGGGCACGGTTCCGGCGCAGACGGGCACGGGTTCCGCCGCGGACAGCCCGGTGCCCGTACCGGAGCCGGCCGGGAGAGCCGGTCCGGAGAGTCCGCCGGGAGAACGCGAAGAGGTCACCCGCCCGCGAAGGGAGGGAGCACCTCGATCGTCGCGCCGTCCGGGAGGACGACGCTGTCGTGCGGGCGCCTGCCCACCGGGTCGCCGTTCACCAGGAACGACGACCGGCGCGCCACCTGCGCGAGCTTCTCGCGACCCGATGTGATTTTGGTCATCAACTCCGCGAGAGTGGCCGCCTCGAAGGACTCCTCGGCGACCCCCGCCGCGTCCTTGGCCGCCGCCCAGTAGCGGATGAGGCCTGTTGCCATCTGTGAACCAGCTCCCCAGACACACGTACGGTCATCTTCCGGTTACGGCGAATCAGCCGGGGAAACGAGTGTTCACCAGGTGGACACTCCCCGGCCCTTTCTCCCCTGTGGGTTATCCTCACCTATTACGGGACCTGGGCGACGTAGCCCCCGGGTCCTTACGTGTTTGTACGGCTTGTCGCCGGCATGACGCGGGAAGGAGGCATCGTGAGCAATCTGTTGCTGCTCACCAACGCCCTTGAGCCCTCCACCGAGGTGCTCCCGGCGCTGGGGTTGCTGCTGCACTCGGTCCGGGTCGCGCCTGCGGAGGCGTCCGCCCTGATCGACGCCCCGCCCGCGGACGCGATCCTGGTGGACGCGCGCCGCGAGCTTGTCCAGGCGAAGAGCCTGTGCCGGCTGCTGCGCACCACCGGTGTCGCCTGCCCCCTCGTGGTGGTCGTCACCGAGGGCGGGCTCGCCGGACTGACCGCCGAGTGGGGGGTCGACGACGTCATCCTCGACAGCGCCGGTCCCGCGGAGGTCGAGGCGCGGCTGCGGATGGCGGTCGGCCGGCTCAACCTGTCCGCCGCCGAGGAGGCGCCCGACGAGATCCGCAACGGCGACCTCTCGATCGACGAGGCCACCTACACGGCGCGGTTGCGCGGTCGCGCGCTGGACCTGACGTTCAAGGAGTTCGAGCTTCTCAAGTATCTGGCACAGCACCCCGGCCGGGTCTTCACCCGTGCCCAGCTGCTCCAGGAGGTCTGGGGATACGACTACTTCGGCGGCACGAGGACGGTCGACGTCCACGTCCGCCGGCTCCGGGCCAAGCTCGGCGCCGAGTACGAGGCGTTGATCGGCACCGTGCGCAACGTCGGCTACCGTTTCGTGCCCGAGCGCGGCAACGAGGGTTCCGAGGAGCGCGAGCCCGCCCGCCGCTGACCTGCCCGTCCCGCCCGGAACGTCCCGTCCCGGCTGGAGAGCCGCGGAACGTCCCGTCCCCGGACGGGAGAGCCGCGGGAAGTCCCGGGGAGCCCCGGACTGCCTCGTCCCGCTCGGTGGACGCCGGTGGAGACGTGCCCGGAGCGCGTCCGCGACGACGCGCGGGCAGAACGAACGAAGGCCCACCGGATCCGTCCGGTGGGCCTTCGTCGTCCGTCGTGTGCCGGGTCGTGGGGCGATGGTGTCGCCGCGTCCTACGGGACGACGGTGATGTGGTTGGGGACCGGCGGCGTGACCGACGGGTTCGCCGCGAAGTAGGCGGCGAAGGCGTCGATGTCGAGCGGCCCGCTCCACAGGTCGGTGCCGTCCCTGAAGGCCAGGAAGGCGTCACCGCCGCCGACGAGGAAGTTGTTCGCGGCGACCCTGATGCTCTGGGTGTCGGTCACGGCGACACCGTCGATCTTCATGTCGGAGACCTTGGATCCCCACGGCGCGCTCGTGCTGTAGGTGTAGGTGAAGTTCGACGACGGCTGCAGGATCTTGGTGAAGGCCTGGTTGTTCGGCCCGCCGGTGAACTGCTGCTCCAGGACCGTCTTGAGCTGGGCACCGGTGAGGGTCACCACCTGCGTCAGGTTGTTGAACGGCTGCACCGTGAACGCCTCGCCGTACGTCACCACGCCGTCGCCCTCACCCGCCGGTGAGCTCGGGTAGGTGAGACCGGTGCGCACGCCGCCCGGGTTCATCAGGGCGATCTGCGCGTTGCCCCCGGCCTTGGTCGCGGCGAGCTGGGCGTCGGCGATGAGGTTGCCGAGCGGGGACTCGCCGGAGGCGGACGCGGTGTTGGGGATCTCCGCGGTGATCTTGCCGATCGGCTTGTTGGCCACCGACGCGACGCGGTCCTTCCACGTCTGGACGAACGTGGAGATCTCCGGGTCCGGGGTGACGGTCCGGGTCACGACCTGGTTGTCGGCCACGACCGAGGAGCGGACGACGTCACGGGTCTTGACGTTCACCCGGAAGTCGACCTTGGTGATCACCCGGCCGAACGACCCGCCCTGGCTGTAGAGACGGGTTCCGCCCTTGGGGTCGGTCACCGTGCACAGGTACGCCTGGTGCGAGTGACCGCTGAGGATCATGTCGACCTCGGCGTCGACCTGCGTGGCGATCCGGTTGCCCGCACCCGGCTGGGCGGCGCAGGCGTCGGGTGACTGGTTCGGGGTGACCTGGTCGCCCTCGTGCACCAGCACGACCTGAGCCCTGACGCCGACGATCTTGAGTAGCTTGGAGGCGACATTGGCCGCCTTCACCTCGTCGATGAACTCCAGGTCCTTGATGCCCTCGGAGGTGACGATGCCCGGGGTGCTCTGGGTGACGAGGCCGATGAAGCCGATCGGCACGCCGTTCATCCAGCGGATGGCGACCGGGGGCAGCGCCGGGATGCCGTAGTCCTTCAGCAGGGCACGCAGCGCACCGGGGTTCTTCCCGCCCAGGGCGTCCAGCGCCTGCTGCTCGGCGGCCCGCGACGGCCGCTTGAAGATGACGTTCGCGCCGAGGTAGCTGAAGTCGGCACCCTTCCACTCACCGGCGGGCGAGCAGCCGTCCACCGGGTGGCAGCCGCCGTTCATGATCCGCTTCAGCTCGGCGTAGCCCTCGTCGAACTCGTGGTTGCCCACGGCCGAGGCGGTGACGCCGACCTTGCCGAGGAACTCCACCGACGGCTCGTCGTGGAAGGCGGCGGAGATCAGGGGGGTGGCGCCGATCAGGTCACCCTGGGCGACCTTCAGGGTGTTGCGGTCCGACAGTTGCTTGAGGTGGGTCGCCGCGTAGGCGGCGCCACCCGCCTCGACGGTGGCGCCGGTCTCGTCCACCATGCGGCCGGAGGAGCCGGTCGGCGGTTCGAGGTTGCCGTGGAAGTCGTTGAGGGAGAGCAGGCGGACCGGCACCGTCTTCGCGGGAACATTCCCCGCCTCGGCCGGCCCCATCGCGAGGACGCATCCGGCCCCGGCGAGAACGCCCGCCATGGCCAACCGCTGGAAGGAGCGAGACATCATGGACCACGACACTAAATGGATGGTCTATGCAAAGAATGTCTATGAGGTAACGATTCCCCTGACTGGTAAATGGCGCCTTTTGCCAGTCCCCGGTGAATGCCGAAGCCACGGCCCCGCCTAGAGTCCAGAGCATGAACGTGCGCGTGGAACACCGGGGACGCCTCGGGGAACGACAGGTGTCCGACGTCCTCAAGGTGGTGGAGGCCGCCACCGGGTCCGACGGCGTCAGGCCGCTCAACGAACACGTGATGCTGCACCTGCGCTACGGCGGTGACGAGCGCGCCAGGGCCGTGCTCCTGTACGCCGGGGACGACCTCGCGGGTTACGCGCACGTGGACCCGACCGACCCCGTCGAGGGGCCGAGCGGTGAGCTGGTGATCCACCCGGCGTTCCGGCGGCGCGGATACGGACGGCGACTGCTGGAGGCCGTACTCGACCAGACCGGCGGGCGCCTGCGGCTGTGGGCCCACGGCGGCCACCCGGGCGCCGAGGCCATCGCCGCGTCCACGGGATTCACCAAGGCCAGGTCCCTGTGGCAGATGCGCCGCTCCCTGCTCTCCCCGATCCCCGGCTACGGGTTCCCCGAGGGAGTGCGGTTGCGCACGTTCCGGCCCGGGACCGCCGACGAGGACGCCTGGGTGGCGCTGAACGCCAGGGCCTTCGCCTACCACCCCGAGCAGGGAGCCTGGACCGTCGACGACCTGAAGCGCCGCGAGCGGGAACCCTGGTTCGACCCGGCCGGTTTCTTCCTCGCCGTACGTCCGGGCGGGACGACGGAGGCGGACGGGACGGAGAGCGTTCCCGGCCCGGACGAGGCGGAGAAGGCCACCGGCTCGAATGAGGCGGGAAACGCTCCCGGGCCGAACCGCCCGGCCGGGGCGGACGGCGATCGGCTGGCGGGGTTCCACTGGACCAAGGTGCACGGGGACGGCGAGCACGCGCACGAACCGATCGGCGAGGTCTACGTGGTCGGCGTCGACCCCGCCGAACAGGGCGGCGGACTGGGCAGGTCGCTCACCCTGGCGGGCCTGGACCATCTGCGTTCCCGGGGGCTGGCCCAGGTGATGCTGTACGTGGACGAGAGCAACACCGCGGCGATCCGCCTCTATGAGGGGCTCGGCTTCACCCGGTGGGACATCGACGTGATGTACCAGAAGTAGACGAAGGGCCGGGGAACGCCGACCGGCGTTCCCCGGCCCTTCACCGGTTCGCCGGTCGCCCGGCGTCGTTTCCCCGGCTACTCGACCATCCAGTGGAGCAGGAAGTAGGACAGCGCGGCGACGATCGCCGCGGCCGGGATCGTGAGGATCCAGGCGGTCACGATGTTGCCCGCCACGCCCCAGCGCACGGCCGACAGGCGCTTGGTGGCGCCGACGCCCATGATGGCGCTGGTGATGGTGTGGGTGGTGGAGATGGGGGCTCCGAACCCGATCGCGGCGGTGTACAGCACGGCCGCCGCGGCGCTCTCCGCGGCGAACCCCTGCGGGGGGTCGAGCGCGATGATCCGCCGGCCGAGCGTCCGCATGATCCGCCAGCCACCCGCGTAGGTGCCGAGCGAGATGGCTGTGGCAGCGGCGAGGATGACCCACTGCGGGATCGGGTCCCCGTCGTGCTGGTAGCCGCCGACCACCAGGGCAAGGAAGATCACACCCATGGTCTTCTGCGCGTCCTGCAGCCCGTGTCCCAGCGCCATGGCCGCCGCGGAGACGGTCTGCGCGTGCCGGAAGCCCCGGTTGGTCTTGCCGGGCTGGGAGCGGCGGAACGCCCACAGAATGGCGATCATGATGAGCCCGGCGAGGGTGAACCCGATCACCGGTGACAGGATCATCGGGATGACGACCTTGTCCACGACCCCGTCCCAGTGGACGTTGCTCGCCGAGGCCAGCGCCGAGCCGATCAGGCCGCCGATCAGCGCGTGACTGCTGGAGGAGGGCAGACCGAAGTACCAGGTGACCATGTTCCAGGTGATCGCGCCGATCAGACCGGCACCCACGATGACCAGGCCGTGTGTCCCCTGGGGAGCGTCGATGATGCCCTTGCCGACGGTCGCCGCCACCTGCGTGCCGAGGTGGGCGCCCAGGAAGTTCATCGCCGCGGCCATGAACAGGGCGGCCCTCGGTGTCAGCGCACGCGTCGAGACCGAGGTCGCGATCGCGTTCGCGGCGTCGTGGAAGCCGTTGGTGTAGTCGAACACCAGCGCCACGACCACCACGCCGATGACGAGTGCGAGCGTGAGGTCCACTTAGCTTTCCTTGACCGCGATCGACTCGATCGTGTTGGCCACGTGCTCGAAGGCGTCGGCGGCCATCTCGAGCTGGTCGATGACCTCCTTCATCTTCAGGACGGTCAACGCGTCGTACTCACCGCCGAAGAGCTTCGCCAGGAGACGGCGGTAGACCTGGTCGGCCTGGTTCTCCAGCCGGTTGATCTCGATCCAGTACTCGTTCAGGTTCTTCATGGAGCGCAGCCGGGGCATGGCCTCGGCGGTGAGCTCGGCGGCACGTTCCAGGACCTCGACCTGCCGCACGACCTCCTTGGGAAGGTGGTCGATCTGGTAAAGGACGATGAGGTCGGCGGCGGCCTCCATGTAGTCCATCACGTCGTCGAGATTCGAGGCGAGACGGTAGATGTCCTCGCGATCGAAGGGCGTGATGAAGCTTTCGTTGAGCCTGTTCATGATCGCGTGAGTACGCTCGTCACCGGCGTGCTCGCACGCCCGCATCTTCTCGGCCAGGGCTTCCCTGTCCGATCCGTCACTGATGATCTCGACCAGCAGACGGGACGCTGTGACGAGGTTGTTCGCCGAGTCGGCGAACAAGTCGTAGTAGCTGTCCTCACTAGGCGTGAGACGCAGGCGCACGTCGTTCTCCAGATGTGCGGGGATGGTCCGCAGAGAAGGGTACGGGTTACCAGCGGAAATGCGAACTTCACCCGCTAGACACACGCCCTTCCTGCTGTGGCTACCCGGAACGCGCCGGGCGACACGCAGGCCGAGGGGTCTTGAGGGCATCTTTCCGATGACCGTTTTGCTGGTTTTCGGGCACATTATGCCTAACTCAGGTCACGCCAAGGACTCTCCGCCCCAGCGTGTCGCCCGAGGTGATCTTCACGCCTCTCCCGAAGCCCCGCTTCCGCCACTTCCAGCATGGAATCCACCGAGGCCAGCCACGACCGGCCGCCCTCATGGACAATCAGGGTGATATCCATCACGGAACCCCACTAAACCGCATTCCGGTTTGGCGTAACACTCCGACCCCACTTACTGATCGACAACCCGGCATCCCCGTGCCCCGCGGTCTTCCCGCCGCGTTGCGGACTCTCTCCCGCGGCTCCCTCACCGGCCTCGCCGCGCTGACGGCCGCCGGGTCGATGGGGTGATGGGTCGACAGGTCGGCGGAGTGGACGGGCCGGTGAGGTGATGGGGCGGCGCGGTAGTGGGTCGCCGCACCGACGAGCCGCTGCACTGACGAGCCGGCGGGGCGACGCCGCCGGGCCGTCAGATGGGCGTCCGGTGAAAGTTCAGATACGACCGGCTCGGCGTCGGCCCCCGCTGCCCCTGGTAGCGCGAACCGTACTTCTCGGATCCGTAGGGATGCTCGGCGGGCGAGCTCAACCGGAAGAGGCAGAGCTGCCCGATCTTCATCCCGGGCCACAGCTTGATCGGCAGCGTCGCGACGTTGGAGAGCTCCAGCGTGACGTGCCCGCTGAACCCCGGATCGATGAACCCGGCCGTCGAGTGCGTCAACAGGCCCAACCTGCCCAGCGAGCTCTTGCCCTCCAGCCGGGAGGCGATGTCGTCGGGAAGGGTCACGACCTCGTACGTGCTCGCCAGCACGAACTCCCCCGGATGCAGGATGAACGGCTCGTCGTTGTCGGGCTCGACCATCCGGGTGAGGTCGGGCTGCTCCACCGACGGATCGATGTGCGGGTAGCGGTGGTTCTCGAAGACTCTGAAATAACGGTCCAGCCGCACGTCGATGCTGGACGGTTGGATCATCACCGGGTCGAAGGGGTCGATCCTCACCCTCCCGGACTCGATCTCGGCGGCGATGTCACGATCGGAAAGCAGCACGTGAGGCAACCTACCAACGCCGCACACCCGGAAAGCCGAGAATCTTGCTCCCATAGATGACCAGAGTCATCCGAGTATCCGCTACAGTAGTGACGCGGCACGCCGCTGCGGGTGTAGTTCAATGGCAGAACATCAGCTTCCCAAGCTGACAGCGCGGGTTCGATTCCCGTCACCCGCTCCACGCATGAAGGCCCAGGTCAGGGGTGGATTCTCGACCCGGGCCTTGATCGTTTCTGGCGTGGCTTCGGCACTGTGCGAGGTCGAACGCCGCTCCGGTGAGATCAGCTCGCCTCCCGCAGCGGCTGGAACTGGACGCTCAGCCGCATCTCCAGAGCCTCCGCCAGCCGCTCCAGCATCGGGATGGTGGGCATCGTCCCGCCCGCTTCGAACCGCGCCACCGCCGGCTGCTTCAGTCCTGTGCGTTCGGCCAGCTCTGCCTGGGTCAGCCCGAGCTGCTCACGCCGCAGCCGCACCGCCTCGCCCAGCTCGAACCGGATCCTGGCCGCCTCGTATGCCACTCCCGCACCGGGGCGGCTCATGATCTCGGCCTTCTTGTCCGCCCAGGCTCTGCGCTCCCCCATGCCGCTCACTCCTCATCTGTGGTGTGAGCCTCAGCGATACACCGCTGCATGGCCCGCCACGCACGCTCGATCTCGGCGGACTCCCGCATCCGCTGCTTACGGAACACCGTCAGCATGATGATCCGCCTCCCCGGAGCGATCCAGTAGGTGATCCGTACCGCCTCCCGGTGCAGATGGAACCGCAACTCCCGCAGCTTGCCGCGGAGTTGACGAGTGTAGGGCTCGTCGAGCAGGACACCACGCTCGGCCAGCAGCTCGACGTAGAACGCCGCTGTCTCCTGGTCCTCCTGATCAAGCGTGTCGAACCACTTATCGACCTCCGGCTCCAGTTCCACCTCTCCCCAGTTCATAACACGGACGTTATAGCGAGAGCAAGAGCCGCGTCCCGAGAACGTGAAACCGAGCTTCTCTGGCGACCGGTCCTTCCCCATGGAAGCGTCTGCGGTCACGCGTGTGATCGTCGTGCCATTAGCGTGCCACTAACCAGGGTGACGAGGGGTCGACCATGGTTCACTCACGACCGGCCGAACGCCCGGCCCAGTCACCTCACCTGCCGTACTCGCTGCACTTCCCAAGCTGACAGCGCGGGTTCGATTCCCGTCACCCGCTCCACGCTCGAAGGCCCAGGTCATGGATCACTTTCCGACCCGGGCCTAAGTCACTTCCAGAGCTTTTCGCTCTTCTCGGGCCATTACCGGGCCATTGGCTCTCGTTCAGGCCAGTCACCGCAGCGCATGAACTCTCTTCCTGAGCCTCGTCCTCCCGGCGGCGGACCGCCTCAGGATTTAATCGAGTACCGTGCCGATCTTCTTCATGAGAGTCTTCCTCATGAGCGAGCACTGCTGTGAGTTGATGACCAGTCAAGTGATGTGGCACTGCGACGATCACGAGGATCCCTTCGAGTGTCCGGACGCTCTCGTGGGGTTCGACGTCAGGTTCCAGGAGTACGGCCTGATCATCCACGACGGCGGGGGTTCGGCCGCCCTCATCGCCTTCTGTCCTTGGTGCGGGAGCCGCCTGCCCACTTCCCAGCGTGATCGCTGGTTCGATGAGTTGGAGCAACGTGGAATCGACCCGTGGGGAGAGGAGATTCCTGCCGACTACGAGGATGGGTGTTGGCTGCGTTCATGACCTGGCCAGAGGAGCAGTCGGCTCTCGATCCCCCGGTCATCCCGCAGGCACCACCGTTCCGGCTGATCCGCCATCCTCATGATCTCCGAGTTTCCGATCGATCGCGTCCATGATCGACCGGTCGCCTCCCCGTACGGCGTGCCGGTAGATCATCGCGGCGCACGTCGTCGTGCCCCGTCCGGGCCATCAGGTCCTTGAGGCCCGCATCCGACTCGGCGGCGAGCATGTTGCCCGGGTGACGGAGATCATGGAAGTGGAGGCCGGGCAGGCCCATCTTCTTGACCACGTCCGCCCAGCGCGTGCGAGTGTCGGGGCCGTGGGGCGCGGGCTGCGTCCTGTGCGTCCACGCGGCCGGCTCCAGAGACTCGGGAGTCCGTACGCTCATGACCGCGCTCCTCTCCTTCGCAGCGTGTGCGGCGGAGGAGAGGAGCGTGAATATCTGATCCTGTTGGTCGGAGATCCATCCCGAGGTGCGTCCGTCGGTCGTGCTGTGCGCCTTGCGGCTCGAAGGCGGGAACGGGTGGACGGCTCGGTGAAGCCTAAACTTGGGCCATGCCGATCTACCTGAGCCTGCTCGACGGTGTGCGGTGGCGGGGGCAGCCGGTGGTCGGCGAGAGGGCTCAGGCGCTGCTCGCCGCCCTCGTGCTCACCGGCCGGACCGTGAACGCCGAGCGACTCGCCGCGGAGGTGTGGGGGGAGGACGAGCCGGCCAATCCGGCGAAGGCGCTGCAGGTCCTGGTGTCGCGGACCAGGTCGGTCGTGGGGTCGCAGGCACTGGCCACGGAAGGGGGCGGCTACCGGCTCGAGATTCCGCCCGACCGGGTCGACGTCGGCCGGCTGCGTGGTCTGGCGGGCCGGGCGCGGGCGCTGCTCGCCGAGGATCCGGCGGCGGCGGCCGAGGCTGCGAAGGAGGCGCTCGCGCTGGGCGCCGGGGCCCTGCCCCCCGAGGGCGGTGGCCCGCTGGCCGAGGTGCGCCGGCGTGCGGAACGCGACCTGGCGTCCGCGCGGGTCGTGCTCGCCCGGGCCCGGAGCCGGAGCGGCGACCACGACCCCGCCCTGCCCGGACTCCAGGAGGCCGCACACGTCCACCCCGAGGACGAAGGGCTGCTCGCCGACCTCCTGCGCAGCGAGGCGGCGGTGCGCGGGACGGGCGCCGCGCTGGATCGCTTCGAACGCTACCGAGCGGACCTGCGTGAGCGGATCGGCACCGACGTCGGCCCGGAGCTGCGGCGGGTCCACCGGGAGCTGCTGGCGCTCGACAGTCCCGTGCGTGCCGGCGTGCGGTTCGACACGACCCCGCTGCTCGGCCGCGACGACGACCTCCGGCGGGTGCGGGCGCTGCTCGCCGCGTCCCGGGTGGTCTCGATCCTCGGCCCGGGCGGACTCGGCAAGACCCGGCTCGCCCATGCCGTCGCCCGCGAGGCCCCGCAGCCGGTGGTGCACTTCGTCGAACTGGTCGGCGTGACCGCGTCCGAGGACCTGGTCGGTGAGGTCGGGTCGGCGCTCGGCGTCCGCGACTCGGTGACCGGGCGCCAAGCGCTCACCCCGCGGCAGCGCGCCGACGTCCGCGCCAGGATCGCCCAGCAGCTCGACCTGGCCCCGACGCTGCTGGTGCTCGACAACTGCGAGCACCTGGTGGAAGCGGTCGCCGACCTGGTCGCCTATCTGGCCGCGACCACGCGGGAACTGCGCGTCCTCACCACGACCCGCTCGCCGCTGGCGATCGCCGCCGAACGCGTCTACCCGCTGCCGCAGCTGGGAACCGGCGACGCCGTCGAGTTGTTCCGCGACCGCGCGACGGCGGCCCGGCCCGGTGTGCGCCTCGACGAGGAGGACGTGCGCGCCGTCGTGGCCCGCCTGGACGGCCTTCCGCTCGCGATCGAACTGGCCGCCGCGAAGGTGCGGGTGATGTCACCGGTCGAGATCGCCCGCCGGCTGGAGGACAGGTTCGCGCTGCTGCGCGGCGGCGACCGGAGCGCCCCCTCACGCCACCAGACGCTGCTGGCGGTGATCGACTGGTCCTGGAACCTGCTCGGCGAGCGGGAACGCCGGGCTCTGCGCCGCCTGTCGGCCTTCCCGGACGGCTTCACCCTCGACGCGGCGGAAGAGGTGCTCGGCGGTGACGCTCTCGGCGACGTCGGAGAGCTCGTGGAGCAGTCCCTGCTCACCGTCGTGGAGACGACAGACGGCGTCCGATACCGCATGCTCGAGACGGTGCGCGAGTTCGGCCGGATGCAGTTGGACGCGGCCGGTGAGACCGCCGAGGCACGGGCCGCCGTGCGCGTGTGGGCTGTCGGGTACGCCGACAGGCACGGCGTCCGGCTGCACTCGCCGGAGCAGATCGACGCGGTGGACCGGTTGCGTTCGGAGGAGACGAACCTCGCCGACATCCTGCGCGAGGCCCTCGCCGACCCCGACCCGGAAGCGGTGGTGGTGCTGTTCTCCGCGCTGGGCGGCTACTGGTCGATCCGCGGAGACCATCCACGCGGCATCGTCCTCACCCCGGCCGTCGCCGCCGCTCTGACCGGCTGGACGCCGCCGCCCCGGCTCCTCGACCGGACCCGGGTGGCCCTGAGCTTGGCGCTGCTCAGCACCGTCATCGTCCCCTCCGGAGAGATCGGGCCGCTGGCGCGGCTGCTGTCCGGGCTGGGCACCGACTCGGCGAACCCGGCCATCCGGGCGACGATGACCGTGCTGCTCACCACGGTGTCGGACTCCGAGAACGGCTACGACGAACTGATCGCCGATCCCGACCCGCTGATCCGCAGAACCGCGCTGCGCTGGCTGAGCCACGGCCGGGAGAACGCCGGCGACCCGGCCGGCGCGATCGAAGCGGCCCGAGCCGCCCTCCGGCTCACCGACGACGACGGCGGCCCCTGGCACCGGGCGGTGCTGCACGCCCAGCTGGCCGGCCTGTACGCGCAGTCCGGCGACTCCGCGTCGGCCGCCGGGCACGCCGCCGAGGCGCTCCCGGTGCTCGAACGTCTTGGAGCGGCGGACGACGCCGCTCAGATCCGCGCCGTCCTCGCGATGGCGGCGCTCGTCGAGGGCCGCCGCGACGAGGCCGCGCGGATGATCGACGACCTGGAGACGCTCACCTCTCAGGGCACCTACGCCGAGGTCCTGGCGGTCGCCGTCGGCAGAGCCCAGCTGGCCCTCGTCGACGGCGACGTCGCCGAAGGACTGCGGCGGCACCGCGAGGCCGCCGAGGCTCTCCGGAACCTGCGTGCCCCGGGCACGCCGGACGGTTCCACACCGTGGACTCTCGTGGGCGAGGCCGTCGCGCTCTCGGCGTTCGCGCAGTACGGCGAGGGCGACGACGGCGCGGACCTCTTCGAGCCGCTGCGGGCCAAGGTCCTGACCGTGCTCGGCCCGGACCACACGTTCATGGACTACCCGGTGGTGGGGATGATTCTCGCCGGGCTGGGCATCTGGGACCTGCTGAAGGGAGTGCCGCCCGCCGAGGACGCGGTCCGGCTGCTCGTGCTCGCCGACCGGTTCGCCTACAACCGGTTCGCCCCGACGATGCAGTGGCCGGTGCTGTCCGCGCACGCCGAACGGGTCGCCTCCGGCGTCATGTCCCTCATCGAGGCCGAATACGGCCGGCGGCGTGGCCCCGATCTGCTGGCCGAGGCCCGCGCCGTCCTGGAGCGGGTGGCCTGACACCGTCTACATCTTCCGGGAGTACGAGCGGACCGCCAGCGGGGCGAACACCGCGACGACGACCGCGCAGCCGATGACCGCCCAGCCGACCTCGGCCGTCACGGTCCCGTCGTTGAACAGGTCGCGCACGGCGGAGACGACGTGCGACACCGGGTTGACCTTCACGAACGCCTCCAGCCAGCCGGGCAGCGTCTCGGCGGGGACGAAGGCGTTGGACAGGAAGGTGAGCGGGAACATGATCATCATCGAGATGCCCTGGACGCTCTGCGCCGAACGCGCCATCGTGCCCAGCCAGGTGAAGATCCACGCCAGCGACCAGCCCGCGAACACGGTGAGTGCGACACCGCCGATGCAGCCGAGTACGCCGCCACCAGGGCGGTAACCGATGAGCAGGCCGGTGACGAGCGTCAGCACCGACGCGATGCCGTAGCGGATCAGGTCGGCGATCATCGGGCCTGCCAGGGGGGCGATCCTTGCGATCGGCAGGGACTTGAAGCGGTCGAAGACCCCCTTGTCCATGTCTTCACGCAGCTGCACGCCTGTCGCCATGCAGACCGTCAAGGCCGTCTGGGCGAGGATGCCGGGGATCAGCACCGGGAGGTAGTCCGCCACGCTGCCGGAGATCGCGCCGCCGAAGATGAAGGCGAACATCGCCGTGAACAGCAGGGGCTGGATGAGGACGTCGAAGAACTGCTCGGGCTTGCGGCGCATCTTCTTCAGGGCTCGCCATGCCATCGCCAGGGTCTGGACCCAGGCCTCCCTGAGCGAGCTGCGGAACGTGGTGCGGGCGACCACGGCGGACGGATCGATGCGCCGGGGGGCGGAGTCGGGCGGGGTCGTCGGGGTCGTCGGGGTCGTCGGGGTCGTCGGGGTCGTCGGGGTCGTGGTGCTCACGGTGGTCATCGGGCCGCCTCCATCAGGGATTCGTCGTCGGCGCCGTGGCCGGTCAGCGCCAGGAAGACCTCGTCCAGCGTCGGCTTGGCGACGCTCACCGAGGAGATGCCGAGGCCTGCTTCCCGCAGGCCGATCAGGACGTCCGCGGCCCGGTCGGGGTCGGGGAGGGGGATGTTCATGCGTCCTGACTCCGGGGTCAGGACCGGGTCCTCGCCCAGCAGCCGGCGGACGACGTCCGCGGCCAGGGCGGTGTCGGAGCCGTCCGCGAGGCGGAGCTGCAGGGTCGAGTCACCGACCTGGGTCTTCAGGGCGTCGGGGGTGTCCTCGGCGACCTTCCGGCCTCGGTCGATCACGGCCACACGGTCGGCCAGCTGGTCGGCTTCGTCCAGGTACTGGGTGGTGAGGAGGATCGTGGAGCCGTCGGTGACCAGCTCACGGATGGTGTCCCACATCTGGCCTCGGGTTCTCGGGTCGAGGCCGGTGGTGGGCTCGTCCAGGAAGATCAACGGTGGGCGGGTGATCAGGCTTGCTGCGAGGTCTAGACGGCGGCGCATGCCGCCGCTGAACTGGGACAGGGGACGGTCGGCCGCCTCCTGGAGGCCGAAGCGTTCGAGCAGGCCGCCGGCGATGGTCTTGGCCCGGGTACCGGTCAGGCCCTGCAGGCGGGCGAACAGCCAGAGGTTCTCCCGGGCGGTCAGATCCTCGTCCACCGAGGCGTACTGGCCGGTGACGCCCACCAGCTGCCGGATGCGGTGAGGTTCCCGCCGGACGTCGACGCCGAAGATCTCCGCGTGGCCGCCGTCGATCGGGATCAGGGTGGCGAGCATTCGGAGCATGGTGGTCTTGCCTGCCCCGTTGGGGCCCAGAACCCCGAAGATCTCGCCTTGCCGTACGTGAAGGTCGATTCCGTCCACGGCTCGGAAGTCTCCGAAGTCCTTGACCAGGCTGTCGGCCCGGACGGCACTGAGGTCCGCCATGACGCGTCTCCTCTCTGCGCCGGGTACCTCCCGGCGTCCGAGGAGAGTTTCCGCGTCATCGGCTTCGTCGCGGCTTCACCCTGGTTTCACCCCTGACCTGGCGGTTTCATCGGATCCGGTGTCCTGCTCCGCCGCCGTTGGGCCACTACCGGGCCGTTACCGGGCCGTCGGCCGGGGTGACGAGGGGTCGGCCGCGGTCACCCACGACCGGTCGAACGCCCAGGTCGGCCGCCTTACCAGGCGTGATCCACGCACTTCCCGGACTGACGGCGCGGGCTCGGCTCCCGTCGTCCACCCCACGTACGAAGGCCCGAGTCACGGACGGGAATCCAGACCCGGGTCTTGGCCGTTCCCAGCACTGCTTTGGTGGCTCGCAAGTCCGAACATCGCTCCGGTGAGATCAGCTCGTCTCGCGTAGCGGTTGGAACTGAACGCTCAGCCGCATCTCCAGGGCCTCCGCGAGTCGTTCCAGCATCGGAATGGTCGGCATCGTGCCTCCCGCTTCGAATAGCGCCACCGCCGGCTGCTTCAGCCCTGTGCGCTCGGCCAGCTCGGCCTGAGTCAGCCCTAGTTCCTCACAGCGCAGCCGTACCGCTTCACCCAGTTCGAACCGGATCCTGGCCGCTTCATATGCCGCTCCCGCACCGGGACGGCTCATGATGTCAGCCTTCTCGTCGGCCCACGTCCTGCTCTCGCCCATTCCGCTCACTCCTCATCTGCGGTGTGGGCCTCAACGATGCACCGCTGCATGGCCCGCCATGCACGCTCGATTTCAGCAGACTCGTGCATCCGCTGCTCATGGAACGCCGTCAGCAGGATGATCCGCCTGCACGGCGCGACCCAGCAGGTGATCCGTACCACCTCCCGATGGAGATGGAGCCGCAAGTCGCGCAGCTTGCCACGGAGCTGACGGGTATAGGGCTCACCGAGCAGAACACCGCGCTCGGCCAGCAGATCGACGTGGAACGCCGCCGTTTCCCGGTCTTCCTGATCGAGCGTGTCGAACCACTCATCGACCTCTGACTCCAGTTCCACCTCTCCCCAGCTCATAACACGGACGTTATAGCGAGAGCAAGAGCCCGCCTCGGGACTGCGATCCCGGGGTGAACATTGATCGTTTTTGAAATCTGAGACTGGTTTTCTCGTTCACGCTGGCTTACCATCGAAGATATATACCATCGATGGTATGTTCGATATCGCGTTGGAGCCCGAGGTGGAAGCGTGGTTGGCGGAGTTGCCGCTCGGGCGGTTCCAGCGTGTGATGGCGAAGGTGGACCGGTATCTCGTGGAGAGAGGCGGTCTGCCGGACGGTGATCACGTCAAGTGTCTGCGCGATGGTGTCAGCGAGTTGAGGTTGCCCCTCGGGGAACGGTCCTGGCGGATCACGTTCTGGAAGCCCGGGGGCGGGGCGCTCATTCTGCTCACAGTGTTTGCCAAGACCCGCAACGGGCCGCAGCATGATGACGTGGACCGTGCGGTCAAGGCGAAGAAGACTTGCCAGCTCGAACATGACATGACCATCACCCATGTGTTCGACAGGAGGTCGTGATGACCGGACACAGTAGTTGGAAGACGCTGAAGGCCAAGCGGCTTCTGGAAGTGGAGGCCGACGAGCACCCTGAGTACACGCGAGCCGTTCGGGACATGGATCTGGGGGACAGACTTCGTGAGGTTCGTACGGCGAGGAACCTGACTCAGGCCGAGGTCGCCAGGCGGGCGGGGATCTCCCAGCCGGCTCTGTCACGTATTGAGCTGGGTGGTGGAGTGCCGACACTGGAGATGCTTGACCGGATCGGCAGGGCGATGGGTGTTCGGTTCACCATCTCCGTGGGAGACGACCAGGCAGAACAGATCGATCTCCTGGCCGGTTAGCCGACTGCGACGAGCAGGTGATCGTTGCATCAACCTGCGGATCTCCCGGAATTCGGGTCGGGTCGAACCCTTACCCGAAAAACACCCTTGGGCTGAGATGACAGGACTTTTCCAAGGTCCCGTCCGTCCGAGGTCGGAAAGCACCTTCGTTGATGTCTACCAGGTTCCCCGGCCCGCTGCCCGCTTCCCCTGCGGGCGGGACGCATCGCATCTCCGCCTACGGGTGTCTTCGACCAGCGCCCCTGACGCGCCGCGGCTTCTCCGGTGTCCGCACCCCCGGCTACTCGTCGGCTCCCTGCTCACCTGACGTCATCGAAGCCCACACCATGGTCACCCCGCAGATTCCCGGCTCGGGTCGCAGCATCGCGCAAGGCCCGCACATGCACCGCTCGCACGCCTCGGCATGGCGGGCGAGCTCGTCGGGGTCGAGATCGGCGATCGGGAGGTGTTTGTCGTCGCCGTACAACCCCTTCTCATCGACGGACCACACTTCACCACGCAACGTGACGTAAGATCCGTCGTTCGCGAGGAGCCCGTCGAGCGCGGGCCGCTCGCTGACGATCTCCAGCCCGTGCTGCCCGGCCAACTGGACGAAACGGTCCCAGTCGGCGGCGAAGGCAAGCTGGAGCCAGTGCACCCAGATGTTGGACGAGACCGCGCAGCAGCCCGCGAAGTCAGGGAACATCCATCGCAGCCAGTCGCCGTCGACACCCCACCCGCCCAGGTCCTTCTCATGCGGAATAGCTTCCGACAGGTAGGAATATGCCGTTTCGTACGCCGGTGATCCCGTGTACATGTCGAGGAAGTCGCGTGCGGCTTCCCAGATCGCCGCGTGCAGCACGGCGCGGTCGCCGTCACCCGAGACCTGAAGCGAGATTCCGGTGCTTCCCATGCCCGGGAACCGTACGCGACCGGATCGACAGGAAATCGGAGCCGTCGGCCGGTCATTTCCAGGCGGTCACCCCCAGCTTCCCGGTGTTGCCGATGTCGATGTGCGCCGGCACGATCTGCGGTCTCTCCCCGGTGGCCGGGGCGATCTCCAGGTAGGAGCCGGTCACCGCGGTCTCCGCCGGCATCGTCGAGGAACAGTCCGAGGCCGTGCCTCATGTCCACTGGCTGAGGTAATCCACCGGCCGCTCAGGGCATTCCAGGCAGGTGAACAGGTGGAGTGACCCGACGCCACCGGGCATGAGACCGGCCGGGTTCTGGATCTCGGGGGCGATCCGCCGCTCGAACGACCGGCGTTCTTCCACGGGAGCCCATCTCTTCCCGCTCTCGCCGTCCAGCTCCCGGCCGGCGATCGTCAGCAGGTGCGTCATCCCGTGGCCCCTGCCGCACGTGAGCTCTTCCGGCTCCCGGATCCAGCGCACCCAGCCTCCCACCTTGCTCCCGGGCGCCGTCGAGAGATGCGGGAGATAACCCCAGCCGTCGGAACCGGGGACGCCCTCCTCCCACTCCCGGATCCGGACCCTGAGTTCGCGAGGAAGCACCCAGGTCATCGGATACTCCTCCACGCGCTCGGGCGACAGCACGCAGGGCTCGGGGAGGTAGGACTTCTCGCTGTCGGGGGCCGGCTCGGGCGCCGCGGCAGGACGGTCCACGGCCGTTGTCGCCCTGCGCCAGCGTACGACGGGGTGCGGCTCGCAGAAGGGCTGATGATCGACCGGACACCACAGCATCTGGAGGGTGTCGGTGTCGTCGGGGAAGGGCAGCTCGGGGACGTCGCGGGCGAGAAGCTGAAGGATCGGGACCAGCGGAAGCGGCCCCCATCCTCCTGAGAGATCATGGGTCTGGGGCACGGGACAGACGGGCCAGGGCTCGTCGGCGGGCCACAGCAACGGCCCGCCGAGGGAGCTGTCCGTGGCGGACGGCGTTCCGCGACGCGGGTGCAGCCGGACGGTGGTCCTGCGCCAGTCCGCCAGCTCGGGAAAGACCGCCGCCATGTCGAACGGCGCCGGGGGTGTCGTCAGCCCCATGTCATCACTCCGATCACCACATCCGATCACCACAGACGACGTCGCGACGGCGCCCCCTGGGCCGGGGCCGCCGGAACGACTACCGGCCCACCGCACCGTCGACTCGCTGACGAGGCGGGTCGGCGTGGCGTTGTGCCTGGCGTACTCCTCGATCATGCGCGTCCCGGCGTGACGTGCTCGTCACCTCGGGCGGGCGGGTCGGCCCGCGGGCCGGTGTCGAGATCAGGGGACATGCCCGTAATCTTCACCCAATCCCAATGCATCCACTACAGATATCTCTCACCAAGCGGCCGGTATTCCGGAATCGGATAACCACCACCGTCTACGCCGTCATGGCCAGCCGGGGCAGGGCCCCGTTCGTCTACACCCAGGACGGCTACGTTGCCGGTGTGCTCACCGGCAAGGCGAAGCAGATGCCCCGGAAGGTCTGCGGCATCTCCGAGGTGTGCGGCTGACGCACCGATCCGAGCGGCTGGGGAACCGCCGGCGCGGTGAGCCCGGCGGGTTCCTCGGACGCATCCCGAAGGTACGTTCCTCGCACCGGCCGTTGAAAGCCCGTTTCCCTCGCGCACACCCCGAAAAGCTCGACCGGCTCGCGCGTTCCCGCCCGGACTCGCCGCCCTTTCCATACCGGCGCCTCCGGTACGGCCCGCCTCGCTCCCCGTACCGGCGCCTCCGGTACGGCCCGCCTCGCTCCCCGTACCGGAGGCGCTGGTACGGCCCCGTCGAGACCGGGTGACGGTGGCCCGGCCGGAGACCGGGCTTTCCGCAACCCTGACCTTCCATTAGGAGGAGGAAGGTCGACAATTCCGGACCCGAAAATCTAGCGTGATGACAAATCCGGATTCATGAGATACCTCGGCTTGCTCTTCATGCACCGCGGCCGAGCGAAATCCGAAACCCCTGCGATCAGAATTCTCCGCCAGAAAGGGGTTGAGCATGCCCGGACAACTATTCGCCGCCGGCACTCTCGCGGCCTCGATGTTCGTCGCGCCGATCGCCACGACCGCGGTTTCTCTCGCCGCGCCGGCCATGGCGGCCTCGTCGGTCGCCGTGGTCGCCGGTGGGGACACCTACCAGGCGGTCAACGCGGCACCGGCCGACTGGAGGAAGGGACCGCGCTTCTCCACCAAGTCGAAGTGCCAGTCCTACGGCCACGACCAGCACCATGACCGGTGGAACTGCCGCAAGAGCAAGGGCTCCTGGTACTACTGGTACTGGCGTTCCTGAGCGGAGCCGCCGGTCCACCGGTCCCGCCGGGGTCGCGGACGCGGTGGCGCCTCCGCGATCCCGGGAACGACCCCGCCCCTTCGGGACGAGACGGGAACGGCTCCGGCTCCGGGGAACAAGACAAGACTTCTGGTTTATTCTGCGCACATGGTGATCGCGGACGAGGAATTGGCTCTTATGGCGGCACAGGCGGGAGCCGCTGTCGTGCACACCATGTACGGTGCGTCGCTGACACGCTTCGAGAAAGCCGCGGGTGACTTCGCCACGGCCGCGGACATCGAGGCGGAAAAGGCCATCCTCGACGTCATCCGCGCTGCTCGGCCGGACGACGCCGTGACGGGTGAGGAGAGCGGACGCACCGGACCGGACAGCGCGGAGCGCAGGTGGCTGGTCGATCCCCTGTGCGGCACGCTGAACTACGCCGCGCGCAACATGCTCGTCGCGGTGAACGTCGCCCTGCGCACGGGCTCCGACATCACGGGCTCCGGCATCACAGCGGCGGCCTGCGCCGACCCGTTCGCCGACGAGGTGTTCTGGACCGACGGCGCTCACGCGTACGTCCGCCGCGGCGGCGTGGACGAGCGGCTCGCGCCGTCGCCCGATTCGCGGCTGGTGGACGTCAACCTCGATCCGCCGTTCCCGAACGGACCGGCATTCCGGGCTTCCCGCCTCCTCGACGACCAGGGGTTCATCGAGCGGTTCCGCCCGCGTGTCGTCTCCACCACCCTGGCAGTGGCATGGGTCGCCGCCGGTCGGCGTGCCGCGTACGTCACCGACGGCCATCTGCGGGACAGCGTGCACTTCGCCGCTGGGATCGCGCTGTGCCGGGCCGCTGGATGCGTGGTGACCGGCCTCCAGGGTCAGCCACTGCACACCGGCGCGGGCGGACTCGTCGTGGCGGCCGACCGGGAGACGCACACCGCGTTGCTGGAGCTCATCGGCAACCAGCTCCCGTCCGATCGTTAGCCTGCGCGCTCCCCGTCACCGCTCCGGGGAACATGCGGCGTCCTGGAGTTCCGCCCGGTTCCCGGCGGCCCGGACGAGAGGAAACAGCACCAGTACACTGGAGTTCTCTGCCATCCCGGGCTGCCAGATCGCCGCACCTGGTAGGACGGAGGGAACGCCCGCCCTGTGAACCGCGGGTCGAAGGAGTCTCCATGCCACCCGAAGGTGCGAATGCGCTTTCCATCTCGTCCGGTTTGCACGAAACCGCCATTGTGATCCGCGCGAGTGGCGATCTCGACTACGACTACGCACCGATATTCCGGCAGGAGCTGACCGCTATCTGGGGTCTGGACGGTGACGCTCCGCCTCCACCTCCGCTCCATGCCCCCTCGCAGCTCCCGCCGGTCGAAGCCGCCTTCTCCGTACCGGCCCCGTTCTCCTCGGTGATCCCCTCCTCTCCTGCCGGGCGTCCTTCGCCACTCTCAGCGGAGAGCCTCCCCCAGTCCGGTCCGGAGTCTCCGCTCACCCACCTCGCCTCCGAGCCCCCCTCCTCACCGCTCGACCCGGCGACCTCGTCCTCCCTGTTCTCCCCGGAGGTTCCGCTACCGGCGGAGAGCCTGCCTCCCGGTGTGGCCGTGTCTCCGGCGTCTCCGGCGGTCCCGCTCCCGGCTGCCGGGAGTCCGGCGACGTCCCCGGGTGTCCTGGCCACATCCGGTACGACGTCCCCGGGTGTCCAGGCCCCGTCCGGTAAGGCCCCTCTGCCCGGTCACGCGCCGCGGGTCATCCTCGACCTCACGGAGCTCACCTTCTGCGACTCCACCGGCCTGGCGGAACTGCTGTGGACTCTGCGCCGCAGCCAGCAGGCCGGGATGCACCTGATCCTGGTCGGGCCGAGCCGGACGCTCTGCCACATGCTGGCCACCACCGGTCTCCTGCCCTTCTTCACGCTGGCCGCCTCGCTGGAGGAGGCGCTGGAGGGGACGGGGGCCGACCCCGCGGAAGCGCGGTGACGGGCCGCCTGCTCGCGGGTTCCCATGCGCCGAGGGACGCCCTCGGAGAGGTTCTGATACGCATGTCGGTGAAAAGCACTCATTAGCCTGACAACTGCGTCAATATCTTCTTACCTGGGAAGTCCACTACCTCGAAAGTGGGTCCCGATGCGGAAGATGTCGCCGCGGACGAGCGCGGAATCGCTGCCCAAGACGCCGGACGTGCCGCCCGTGGAGCCCAGGGAGTTCCTCGCCCTCGTCTCCGTGGACTTCACCGGGACCTACCAGGTCTACCTGGCGGCCAAGGACGAGCGCATCAAGATGACGCGGCTGTCCATGAGCCTGCTCGCCGCGCCGTTCGCCGCGGCGATCGCGCTTGCCAGCTCGAAGGTGGTCAACCCGGTCGCACTGACCACCTGGCACAGCGTGCCCTGGTACCTGTTCGCGACCATCGCCGGATTCGGGCTGCTCAGCGTGGTTCCGTTCCTGCGGTTGATCGAGGCGGTCAACGCGCACATGAGGACTGCCCGCGCGCTCAACAACTTCCGCCTGCTCTACGCGGTGCACCTCAAGGACCACTTCTCGGCGCTCGGCTGGACACCCAACCTCCCGGTCGACCCCCGCTACCCGGAGACGTACGCGCCGCTGGCCTGGCCGGGGATCAACGTGATGATGCTGGCCCTGGTCAACAGCGCCTACATCGCGACGGGCGTGGTCGGCCTGGTCGGCGCCCGGCCCGACGCGGCGCTGCTGCTGGTGATCATCGGGCTGATCTCACTGGTCCACTACTTCCTCTACTACGTCCGCGCCAACGTCTCCCGGCAGCGGCGGCTCCCACACAACCCCTTCCATTTCCCCAACGTGGAGACCTGAATGCCCGACTACCTCAGATTCGCGTCTTGTGGGGAGACGTGGATCTGGCTGATGCGACACGTGCGAGACAACGGCGGACCCGCCCTGGACGACCGGGGTCCGATCATCGAGGCACCGGCGGTGCTGTTCGAGATCACCTGCCTGGCCTGGGACGATCCGGTGCTGAAATGCTACGGGGACCCGGGGAAGATCCCGCTGTACTCCGGCAAGTTCAGCGAGCGGGCGGTCATCCCGCCGTTCAAGTACAGCTACGGCGGGCGGCTCCGTCAGCTCCTCGGTGTCGACCAGCTCGGCTGGATCGCCGACGTGCTGCGGGCCAAGCCGTACTCCAAGAGCGGCTGGATCTCCCTCACCGTCCCCGGTGAGTCGCCGGACGCGGTGCCCTGTCTGACCAGCCTGGCCTTCCGGCTCCGCGCCGGGCGGCTGGCGATGACCGCCGCCTTCCGGTCGCAGAACGCGTTCACCGCCTATCTGAACTATGTGCCGCTGCGGAGTATCCAGACGGAGGTCGCGGACGGCCTCACGGTGGGGTGCGGGTCGATGCGGGTCTTCGTCGACGTGCCGCACATCTACGCCGCGGACGAGGGGACGGTCGAGGAGATCCTCCGGCTGTCGGAGCGCGACGGGCTCGGGGAGGGAGAACCGGTATCGGGCCCCGCCCTCCGATCCGGGCGGGGCCTTGACCGGCTCCGCCCGGACTGAGCACCCGGCGCTCCGAGATCTCGGCACCCCGGAGGTCGGGCCCCGGGGCTCCGGGCTTCGGGACCCGAGCCCCGGGCTTCGGCACTCCGGAGTCCGGGCACCGAGCCCCGGAGCGTGAGGCCCGAGGCCCGGGGTCGTCTCAGCCGAAGCGGCGGAGCCGGAGGCTGTTGCCGACCACGAAGACCGAGGAGAACGCCATCGCGGCTCCGGCGATCATCGGGGTGAGCAGGCCGAACGCGGCCAGCGGCAGGGCGGCCACGTTGTAGGCGAAGGCCCAGAACAGATTGCCCTTGATGGTGCGCAACGTCCGGCGCGACAGCCGGATCGCGTCGGCGGCCACTCTCAGGTCACCACGGACCAGGGTCAGGTCGGACGCCTCGATCGCGACGTCGGTGCCGGTGCCCATCGCCATGCCGAGGTCGGCCTGGGCGAGCGCGGCGGCGTCGTTGACCCCGTCGCCCACCATGGCCACCTTGCGGCCTTCGGCCTGGAGCCGCTTGACGACGTCCACCTTGTCGGCGGGCAGTACGTCGGCGATGACCTCGTCGATCCCGACGGCGTCGGCGACCGTGCGGGCTACCGCCTCGTTGTCACCGGTCAGCAGGACCGGTCGCAGGCCGAGCCCGCGCAGCCGCCGGATCGCCTCGGCCGAGGTCGGCTTGATCTCGTCGGCGACGGTGAGCACCGCGCGCGCCCGGCCGTCCCAGCCGACCGCGACGGCGGTCTCCCCGCGTGCTCTGGCGCCTTCCAGCTCGGTCTCCAGCTCGGCGGGCAGGTGCTGCGACCACTCGGCGAGCAGCTGGGGGCGGCCGACCAGGACCGCGTGCCCCTCTACGATGCCCTGCACACCGAGCCCTTCGACGTTGGCGAAGTCCTCCACCTTGGCCGGTGACGCGGCGGCACGGGCGACGGCCCGGGCGATCGGGTGTTCTGAGGCCGACTCCAGCGCTCCGGCGAGCCGGAGCACCTCGGCGCGGTCTTCGCCCGGGGCGGTGAAGACGTCCTTGAGGGTCATCGTGCCCGAGGTGACGGTGCCGGTCTTGTCCAGCACGACGGTGTCGACGCCGTGGGTCGACTCCAGCGCCTCGGGGCCCTTGATGAGGATGCCGAGTTGGGCTCCTCGGCCGGTGCCGACCATCAGCGCGGTCGGCGTGGCCAGGCCCAGGGCACACGGGCAGGCGATGATCAGCACCGCCACGGCGGCGGTGAAGGCGGCGGCGGTGCCGGAACCGGTGCCGAGCCAGAAGCCGAGGGTGGCGACGGACAGGGCGATCACGATCGGCACGAAGATCCCGGAGATCCGGTCGGCCAGCCGCTGCACGGCGGCCTTGCCGTTCTGGGCCTCCTCCACCAGCCTGGCCATCTGGGCGAGCTGGGTGTCGGAACCGACTCGGGTGGCCCTGACCACCAGACGTCCTCCGGCGTTCACGGTCGCCCCGGTCACGGGGTCGCCCGGACGCACCTCGACCGGTACCGACTCGCCGGTCAGCATGGAGGCGTCCACGGCGGAGGAGCCCTCCTCGACCACGCCGTCGGTCGCGATCTTCTCCCCGGGCCGGACCACGAAGCGGTCGCCGACCTTGAGCCTCTCGATCGGGACGAGCTCACCGGAGGTGAGCGTGACCTCCTTGGCGCCCATCGACAGCAGCGCGCGGAGCGCGGCGCCCGCGCGGCGCTTGGAGCGGGCCTCGAAGTAACGTCCCGCCAGGATGAAGGCGGTCACCCCGGCGGCGGCCTCGAAGTAGATGTTGCCCGAGCCGTCGCCCCTGGACAGGGTGAACTCGAAGCCGTGCCGCATGCCGGGCTCGCCGGCGGTGCCGAGGAACAGTGCCCACAACGACCAGGCGAAGGCGGCGATCGTGCCGAGCGAGACCAGGGTGTCCATGGTCGCGGCGCCGTGGCGCAGGTTCGTCCAGGCGGCCCGGTGGAAGGGCCAGCCGCCGTAGACCACGACGGGCCCGGCCAGGGCCAGCGAGAGCCACTGCCAGTTGTCGAACTGCAACGCCGGGACCATCGCCATCGCGATGACCGGTGCCGCCAGCACGACGGAGGTGATCAGACGCTGCCTGAGCGGGGCGAGCTCGTCGCGTTCCCGCGTCTCCCCGTCCGCCTCGCCGCCCCCGGGGAGCGGCGGGACGGGCAGCTCGGCGGTGTAACCGGCCTTCTCCACCTCGGCGACCAGGTCCTCCGGGGTGAGGTCTCCGGGGTAGGTGACCTTCGCCTTCTCCGTGGCGTAGTTGACGGTCGCGGTCACGCCGTCCAGCTTGTTGAGTTTGCGTTCGATGCGAGCGGCGCAGGAGGCACACGTCATGCCGCCGATGGCGATCTCGATCTCGCCGCCGCCGGCGGGCGGCCCGGTGGTGGTCATGGACGTCATAGCCTCTCCTCGTGCCTTGTCTATCACCGTGCGCGACCGGGGGCCGCAGGGGGTGACGGTCGGGGGGTGAACGGCGCGGGCCGTCATCCGGGTCCGGGGTGTCCGGGTGAACGCCCCTCTCCCGATGGAACACCAAACCCCCATGGGGTATTTCTCCGTCAGTGGGTGTGCCCGTCGGAGCCGTGGTCTCCGGCGTCCTCCCCGTCCGAGCCGTGGCCTGCGGTGTCCTGCTCGTCGGCACCCTGGTCTCCGGTGTCCTGCCCGCCCGGGGCGTGGTCTCCGCCGCCGTGGCCGTCCGTGGGGGCGGGAGCCGGAGTGGCGCCGTTCCCCACCTCGGATCCCCCGGCCACGCCCGGCGCGGCGACCGCGGTGAACTCGGCGGTGTGCACGGTGCCGGCATGCTGGAAGTCCAGGAAGAGCCGGTACGTCCCCGCACTGGGCACCTCGGCGTAGAAGGTGATCCCGGGGCCGGAGGCGGTGCGGCCGTCACCGGGCTCGCCGTCCGGGTGCACGTGCAGGTAAGCGAGATCACCGTCGCGCAGCGCGACCAGGTGCCCGTACGCGCCGAGGTAGGGCTGCAGGTCGGTGACCGGCCTGCCGTCCTCGGCGACCGTGAGAGTGAGCCTGCTCGCCCTGCCCGGGACGAGGTCTCCGGCCAGGGTGACGGTGTAGTCACCGGCCTTCGCGGTCCGGGCGGGAACGGCCCGCGGCTCCGGACGGTAGTCGCCCGCCGCCGACAGATCCATGCCCAGGGTCATGCCGCCCGCCCCCACCGGCGCGAAGTCGGCGAACGCGCGGTACTCCCCCGCGGCGGGGAGCGTCAGGGGGACCGACCAGACCCCGCCCCCCGACTCGGTGGGATGCAGGTGCTGGAAGCCCGTCAGGTCGCGGCGGACCACGATGAAGTGCAGCTTCTTCTCGTGCTGGGGGGTGAACCGGGTGACCGGGCGGCCGTCGGGGCCGATCACCGAGAAGCGGAAGTCGCCCCGCTCCCCCACCTTGACCTGGTCGGTCTCGGGCCGGAGCGTGTATCCCCCCTGGGAGATCTGGAGACCGCCGGGCACGACCTCCCGGTCGGCTCCCGTGGGGGCGGTCGCGGCGGCCTCGCCCCGGTGGCCCGCGCCGTGAGGGGCCTCGACCGCCACCTCGCCGATCGGGCCCACCGCCCGCCCCGCCCCCAGGGCCCCGCCGAACACCACGGCCAACCCCAGAGCGTACGCGCCTACCTTTGTCGCGCCGTTCATCTTCCCCTCCTTCATACCCTAAGGGGGTATTTTGTCGCTCGACCACAGTGCCACAGAACCACTCCTCATGCAACCCCGGGGGGGTATGTACGCTCTCGGGGCATCCCTCGGTGCGGCCCGGGACGAGATTCGGGACCCGGGCCCCCGCACTCCCGGGACGGCGATCACGGATCGTTGTCCGGCGACGACGAGGAGGGGCCCGCAGCGAACCGGCCAAAGCACGCACGGACGTCCGCACGGTGAACGACATGCCGATCATCCGGTCGGCGCCGCCGCCCGCGGAGCGACGCCCACCCGGGCCGTCAGGACGGCAGACGGCGGACGCGCTCGCCGGCCGGGTCGTACAGGGGCTCGGCGGCGACGGCGGCGCCCGTCCAGACGCCGGTGACGCCGACCTCGACGCGGTCGCCGGGGACGGTGTCCGCGGGCAGGTAGGCGTAGGCGATCGAGCGGTCGACGCGGTGGCCGTACCCGCCGCTGGTCACCCGCGAGGCGGGCCGGCCGCCGACGCGGACCGGTTCGCCGCCGAGGCACACCTGGCGGGGGTCGTCCAGGACCAGGCAGAACAGGAGCCGGGCGGGCGGTCCGGCGTCCCGGAGGGCGAGGCGGCCGAGGAAGTCCTTGTCGCGGGCGACCGCGAAACCCAGGCCGGCCTCGTGGGGGGTGGTCTCCGGGGTGATGTCCAGACCCCAGACGCGGTAGCCCTTCTCCAGGCGCATCGCGTCGATCGCGCGGTACCCGGCCGGCCGCATCCCGTACGGGGTGCCCGCCTCGACGAGCGTGTCCCACAGCGTCAGCCCGTACTCCGACGGGCAGTACAGCTCCCAGCCGAACTCGCCGACGAACGTCACCCGCTGGGCCAGCACCGGGACGTTGCCGACGCTGATCTCCCGGGCCTTCAGGTAGCCGAAGGTCAGGTCGTCACCGGAGACCGAGCCGAGGATGTCGAGCGCCCGTGGGCCCCACAGGCAGTAGCAGGCGTGGGCGGAGGTGACGTCACGGACGTCGAGGCCCTGGCCGCGGAGCCAGGCGGCGTCGTGGACGCCGGAGGCGGTCCCGGTGACCAGGCGAAAGCGGTCTTCGGCCAGGCGGGTGACCGTCAGGTCGGCCTCGATGCCGCCGCGGCCGTTGAGGAGCTGGGTGTAGACGACCGAGCCCACCGGCCGGTCGAGCCGCCCGGCGCACGCCCGCTGCAGCCCCGCCAGGGCGCCGGGGCCCGCGACCTCCAGCTTGGCGAAGGAGGTCTGGTCGAACAGGCCGGCCGTGTCCCGGGTGGCCAGGCACTCCCGGCGGACGGCCGGGGACCAGATCCGGCCCGCCCACCCGGCCGGCCGGACGCCGTACCCCGCGGCACCGGGGGCGGCGGCGGGAGCGCCGGGGGCGGAGCGGGCGGCATCAAATCGGGCGGCATCGGAGGAGACGACGTCGGAGCGGGCGGGAGCGTCGAGGGTTGCGAGACCATCGGGGGCGGCACCGTCAGGGGCGGGACCGTCAGGGGTTGCGAGACCATCGGGGGCGGCACCGTCAGGGGCGGGACCGTCAGGGGTTGCGAGACCGTCAGAGGCGGCACCGTCAGGGGCGTTGGACTCGAACCAGTTGACCCGCTCCCAGCCCGCCTTCTCGCCGAACACGGCCCTCAGTTCCGCGTGCCGCACCCACGCCGGGGAACGGCGCAGTGGCCGGGCAGCGGTGCGCTCCTCCCCCGGGTAGACGATGTCGTAGTACTTCGAGTAGGAGTCCAGCGCCTTGGCGCGGGCCCACGAGGCGGAGCGGGCGTGGCCGCCGAAGCGACGCAGGTCCATGCCGGACACGTCGTACTCGGGCGAGCCGTCCGTGATCCACTCGGCCATGACCTTGCCCACGCCGCCGGCCGCGGCCAGGCCGTGGACGCAGAACCCGGCCGCCGCCCAGAGGCCGCGCACCGCGGTCTCACCGAGCAGGAACTCGCCGTCGGGGGTGAACGCCTCCGGGCCGTGGACGACCTTCACGATCTCGGTACGGGCCAGCGCGGGGACTCGTCGCACCGCCGAATTCCATGATTCCCGAAATTTCGGCATATCCGCAGGAAAGAGAATGCGAGGCTCGGCAAGCGGCGTGACCGTATCCCATATTTCCGGATTTCGGATATACCCGCCGACCAGAATTCCGCCGCCCTCCTCACGGAAGTAGACAATGTTGTCCGGGTCCCTGACCGTGGGCATAGACGGGGAGACATCGAAAGGCTGGGTGACCACATATTGGTGCTTTATCGGCACAACGGGGATGTCCACCCCGGCCATTCGCCCGACCGTCCCGCTGGCGGCTCCCGCCGCGACGACCACGGTCTCCGACCGGACCCGCCACTCCTCGCCCGCCGTCACGAGCCGGACACCGGAGATCGCACCGTTCGTCACGTCGAGCCCCGTCACGCGGGCGCCGGTGAAGATCCGCACGCCCAGCTTCCGCGCACCCGCGGCCAACGCCCTGCCCAGCAGCGCCGGGTCGAGCCAGCCGTCACCGGGCAGCCAGAGCGCGGCCCGCACGTCGTCGGTGTGGAGCAGGGGGAGCGACTGCCCGGCCTCCGCGCCGGAGAGCACCGCGAGATCCAGGCCGTAGGTCTCGGCGGCCCCGGCCAGCCGAAGCGACTCCTCCACCCGCTCGGGCGTGGTCGCCAGGCGGAGTCCGCCGACCCCGCGCCAGCCCGGATCGAGCCCGGTGAGCTCGGCCAGTTCGGGATAGAGACCGGCCGAATACATGATCATCTTGGTCTGGGTCACGGTGGAGCGGAGCTGACCCACGAACCCGGCCGAGTGCCAGGTGGTCCCCTCGGTGAGCTCGTGCTGCTCGACCAGGACGACCTCGTTCCAGCCGAGCCTCGCCAGATGGTAGGCGACGCCGGCACCGGCCACCCCGCCGCCGATCACGACGGCCCGCGCGGAGCTGGGAAGTTCCACGATCTGCGACCCCTCCGTACCGGCCTGTCCGCCGGAGCGGACCGATGATCCGAAGGTAAGCCAAGGGAGTTCGGCATGCCAGACGCTCTGCGGGATGTCCGCGAATGGGCCGGCCAGCCCGTGACGGAGACTCCGATCAAAGGCGGGCTGAGTCACCGGATCGCCCGGCTGGACGCCGCCGACGGGCAGAGATGGCTGCTGCGCGTGCTCGACCCGCGCGTCTCGGCGGCCGGGCTGGGCATCCCGCTGGAGCAGGAGATCGCCAACACCGTCCGCGCGGCCGACGCCGGGGTAGGCCCGAGGGTGTTGCACCGGATGCCCGGCGCGCTGCTGCTGGAGTATCTCGACGGCGTCACCCTCGACGCGGACGCGGTGCGGGCCCTCCCTGAGCCTGTGGCGTCCGCCTGCCGCCGCCTGCACGCCGGGCCCCGATTCGTCAACGACTTCTCGATCTTCCGCAAGCTCGGCGAGTTCCTCGCCCTCTGCCGCGTCCACGGGCTGAGCGTCCCCCGCGGGTACGAGGACCGCCTGCCCTCGGCGGCGGAGATCGAACGGGCGCTGGCGGCCGACCCGCTGCCCACGGTGCCGTGCCACAACGACCTGCTACCGCAGAACTTCATCCGATGCGGCCGGCAGGTGAGGATCGTCGACTACCAGCTCTCCGGAAACAACGACCCCGCCTTCGAGCTGGGCGACATCGCCGCGGAGGCGGACTACGACCCGGACCTGACCGACCGGCTGAGCCGGGCCTACTTCGGCGGGGACGAACCGCGCCTCACCTCACGCGTCCGGCTCAACCTGATCATGTCCAACCTGACCTGGACCCTCTGGTTCGCCGTGCACCACGGGCTGCTGAGGGAACAGGCGGCCGACGCCGACTTCGACTACGACGCCGAGGCGGCGGACAAGTTCGCCCAGGCCGCGCGCGACCTGGACGATCCCGGATTCGGGCGGCTCATCGACGACGTCCGGGGCCGCGCACCCCGGATCCCCCACCCCCCGCACCACCATGCAAGGAGGCTTGCGTGACCAGGCCACTGACGACCGACGACGACGCGAAACGGCTCGCCGAGCTCGGATACAGGCAGGAGCTCTCCCGGACCTGGAGCGGCTTCTCCAACTTCGCCATCTCCTTCTCGATCATCTCGATCCTGGCCGGCTGTTTCACCACCTTCAGTCAGGCATGGAACAACGGCGGCCCCGTCGCGATCTCCTGGGGATGGCCACTGATCTCGATCTTCATTTTGATCATCGGTCTCTGCATGTCGGAGCTGGTCTCGGCCTACCCGACGGCCGGCGGCATCTACTGGTGGGCGGCGAAGATGGGCCGGCCGGTCCACGGCTGGTTCACCGGGTGGTTCAACCTCATCGGCCTGGTCGCGGTGACGGCCTCCGTCGACTACGGCTGCGCGACGTTCATGAACATCACCCTCAACCGGTTCCTCCCGGGATGGGAGCCCAGCCTGACCAACGCGTTCGTCCTGTTCGCGGTCATCCTCGTCCTGCACGCGTTGATCAACATCTTCAGCCACCGGCTGATCTCCGTGTTGCAGAACGTCTCGGTGTGGTGGCACGTGTTCGGCGCCGCGGTCGTCGTGCTGATTTTGGTCTTCGGCCCCGACGAGCACCAGTCGATGTCGTTCGTCTTCACCGAGACGATCAACAACTCCGGCTTCCCGGACTCGTCCTACTGGTTCTACGTGCTGCCGCTCGGCTTCCTGCTGACCCAGTACACGATCACCGGCTTCGACGCGTGCGCGCACGTCTCGGAGGAGACCCGGGGGGCGTCCACCGCCGCCGCCCGGGGCCTGTGGCAGTCGATCTTCTACTCGGCGATCGGCGGCTGGATCCTGCTGCTGGCCTTCCTGTTCGCCGCCACCGACGTGGAGGCCGTCAACGACGCGGACGGCTTCGTCGGCGCGATCTTCGACAGCGCGCTCCCCGGCAACCTGGCCACCGCGATCTTCACGATCTCCACCATCGGCCAGTTCTTCTGCGGTATGAGCTGCGTGACCTCCATGTCCCGGATGACCTACGCGTTCTCCCGCGACGGGGCCGTCCCGGGCTGGCGGCTGTGGTCGAAAGTCGACCGCAACCGGACCCCGGTCAATGCGATCGTCTTCGGCTGCGCCGCGGCGCTGGTCCTCACCCTCCCGGCCCTGTACGAGGCTCCGGACGGGCTGCCACTGGCCTTCTACGCGGTGGTCTCGGTGGCGGTCATCGGCCTGTACATCGCCTTCGCGATCCCGATCTGGCTCCGGCTGCGGATGGGCGACGCCTTCCGGCCCGGTCCCTGGACACTGGGTACGAAGTACAAGGTCATGTGCTGGATCGCGCTCGTCGAGATCGTCATCGTGTCGGTCTACTTCGTCATGCCGCTGGTCCCCGCGGCGGTGCCGTTCGGCGCGGACTTCACCTGGACCGCGGTGAACTACTCCCCGATCGTGGTCGGTGTGATGGTGCTGGGCGTGGGGCTGTGGTGGGCTCTGTCGGCCCGGTACTGGTTCACCGGGCCGCGGCGCACGATCGAGGAGGTCGACGCGGCCGACGAGAACGAGCCGGTCGGCTGACCCGCTCCCGGCGGCCGGCGGGGATCCGCCGGCCGCCGCGCTCAGCTCGCCTCGAACGCCTCCGCCACCACCGGCCGGACCTGATCCATGGACGCGACGGCGGGAGCCTCCCGCTGGAGCGAGGTCATGTCGACCTCGGGCATGCCGCAGGGCACCGCCCAGTTCCACGGGGTCAGATCGCCGTCGACGTTGAGGGCGAACCCGTGGCTGGTCACGCCGCGGCTCTGCCGCATGCCGATCGAAACGATCTTGCGGCCCGTCTCGCGCGTCCAGACACCGGTCAGCAGCTCCGAGCCCGGCGGGGTGTCGCGTCGCTCGGCCGGCACCCCCATCGTCTCCAGCGCGCGGACGAGCCGGAGCTCGACCTCGCGGACGTAGTCGACGATGCCCTCGTCCTCGCCGAGCTTGACGATCAGATACCCGACGAGCTGACCGGGGCCGTGGTAGGTGAGCTGCCCGCCGCGGCCCGTGTTCACGACCGGGATGCCGCGGGACGGGTCGGGCAGGTGCTCCTGCGGGGTGCGCCGGCCCACGGTGTAGACCTGCGGGTGGCTGAGCAGCCACAGCGTGTCGGGGCGCTCGTCACGCTGCCGCTGACCGACCAGGTCGGTCATCTGCTCCATTGCCTTCTCGTAGTCGACCAGGTCGTCCTGGACCAGGGACAGGGGACGTTGCCTCATGTCCACAGCTTATTTTCCGCGGCGGACCGCGGGCGCCCCGGGGACGGTCTCAGTAGCGGGCCGCGGCGGGCGCCTTGGGGATGAGGATCCACATGAGCACGTAGGCCACCCAGAGCGGCCCGGGGATGAGGGAGAGCAGCAGCCACAGCACCCGGACGACCGTGGGCGACCAGCCGAGGCTCTCCGCGATTCCACCGCAGACGCCGGCGACTATCTTGTGATTCCTGGATCGGTGCACTTCGTTCCCTCCCGAATCTGTGTTCTTCGTCAGGTCAAACGAATGGCCGACAAAGACGCGTTCCCCCGGTGACCCTGAGAAAACCCTGACAGGGTCGGGCTTCATAACTATTCGCGTATCTCCTCGCCGTGGGCCCTAGGCGACACGGATTGATCACGGTACGTTCCGCGTGTACGTAAACAGGGGCCCCTGCCCGTTCCACCGCAAGGAGCGTTATGCGCCCGACGTTACGACGCAGCATGGTCCGGGCCGCCGCCCTGGCCGCGGCCGTTTCCCTCCCTCTCACCTTCACCGCATCCGCGGGCGCGGCGACCACCGCACCGGACGTCCCCGACGTTCTCGCGAACGTGGTCGCCGGTCAGGTCAAGGGCAAGAACGTCAAGAAGCATCTGGACGAGTTCCTGAAGATAGCCGAGGCCAACGGGGGCAACCGTGCCGCGGGCACCCCCGGGTACGACGCCTCCCTCGCCTACGTACAGGGCAAGCTGCGCAAGGCCGGCTACCGGACCTCCACCACCGACGTGGAGTTCCCCGTCAGTTGGGAGGAGCTCAGCCCGCCGGTCCTCGAGCAGAAGACACCCGAGGCGAAGACCTACGCCACGCCGGCCGACTTCGTGACCGTCGCCCACTCCTCCGGCGGCGACGTGACCGCCCAGATCCAGGTCGTCGACGCGGTCATCCCGGTGCCCTCCACCCCGAACACCTCGACCGCGGGCTGCGAGGCGTCCGACTTCGCCGGGTTCGTCCCCGGGCGGATCGCACTGATCCAGCGCGGCACCTGCGCGTTCGTCGACAAGGCCACCAACGCCAAGGCGGCCGGCGCGGCCGGTGTCATCTTCTTCAACGAGGGCCAGCCGGGTCGTACCGACCCGTTCGTCTTCGACATCGTCGAGTGGCGCTTCGGTTTCCCGATCGTGTTCGCCAGCACCGCCGTCGGCCTGGACCTGGCCGACAGCCCGGGCACCACCGTCCGCCTGAAGGTGGACGCCAAGACCACGGTCGGCCGGACCAGGAACCTGATCGCCGAGTCCCGCTGGGGCAGGCCCGGCGAGGTCGTGATGGTCGGCGCCCACCTCGACAGCGTGCCCGAGGGAGCCGGCATCAACGACAACGGCTCCGGCAGCGCCGCCATCCTGGAGACCGCGCTGAAGCTGGCGCACGTACCCACCAAGAACAGGCTGCGCTTCGCCTGGTGGGGCGCCGAGGAGCTGGGCCTGCTCGGCTCGGAGCAGTACGTCGCGGGCCTGTCGCAGGCCGAGCGGGACAGGATCAGGCTCTACCTGAACTTCGACATGGTCGCCTCCCCGAACGATGTGACCTTCCTCTACGACGGTGACGACTCCGACGGCGAGGGTGCCCCCGCCGGGCCCGCCGGTTCCGCCGAGATCGAGAAGCGCCTGGAGCGCTTCTACACCAAGCGCGGTCTCGGCTTCGAGGGCACGGACTTCACCGGCCGCTCCGACTACGGTGCGTTCATCGCCAACGGCATCCCGGCCGGCGGCATCTTCACCGGCGCCGAGGGGATCAAGACGCCCGAGCAGGCCGCCAGGTTCGGCGGGACCGCCGGCGTCGCCTACGACCCCTGCTACCACTCCGCCTGCGACGGCATCGACAACATCAACGCCGCCGCGCTCGACCGCAACTCCAAGGCCATCGGCTACGCCACCGCGTTCTACGCCTACGACCTGTCGTCCATCCCCGACCGCGACGCCGCCACCGCCGCGAAGACCGCCGCAGGGACCGCCGCGCCGGTCACGCCGGCTCACGGGGAGGCGGCCCGCTGATCCGCGGCGGCCGGACGGAGGATCCTCTCGCCGGCCGCACGGCCGCGAAGCGCACCACCACGCTGTACGGCGCGCACCCGCCCCGGGTGCGCGCCGCTCGGGGGACCCCACCCCTCCCAACCCGAGGAGCATGATGCGCAGTCTGTGGACAACGGGCATGGCGGCGATCCTGGCCATCCCGCTGGCGTTCACCGCCCCGGCAGCGTCGGCCGCCGTCCCACCGGACATCTCGCTGACCGCCGTGAAGGCACACCTCACCCAGTTGCAGTCCATCGCCACCGCCAACGGCGGCAACCGCGCCCACGGCCGCCCGGGGTACCTGGCCTCGGCGAACTACGTCAAGAATCTGCTGGACGGCGCCGGGTTCACCACCACTCTGCAGTCGTTCACCTACAACGGCGCCACCGGCTACAACGTCATCGCCGACTGGCCGGGCGGTGATCCGAACGACGTGCTCATGGTCGGCGCCCACCTCGACAGCGTGACCGCCGGGCCCGGCATCAACGACAACGGCACCGGCAGCGCCGCGATCCTGGAGACCGCGCTGGAGGTCGCCCGCCAAGGGCTGGCGCCTTCCAAGCATCTGCGCTTCGCCTGGTGGGGCGCCGAGGAGCTGGGCCTGCGCGGGTCGCAGTACTACGTGAACAACCTCCCCGCCGCCGAGCGGTCCAAGGTCAAGGGATACCTGAACTTCGACATGGTCGGCTCGCCCAACCCCGGCTACTTCGTCTACGACGGCGACAACTCCGACGGTGTGGGCTCGGGGCCCGGCCCGGCCGGATCGGCGCAGCTGGAGGCGACGCTCCAGGCGTACTTCACCTCGATCGGCGTCCCCACCAGGGGCACCGACTTCGACGGCCGCTCCGACTACGGGCCGTTCATCAACGTCGGCATCCCGGCCGGCGGCACGTTCACCGGCGCCGAGGGGATCAAGAGCAGCGCGCAGGCCACCCTGTGGGGCGGCACGGCGGGCCAGGCGTTCGACCCGTGCTACCACCGGGCGTGTGACACCATCTCCAACGTCAGCGACACCGCGCTGGACCGCAACGCCGACGCGATCGCCTACGCCGTGTGGACCATCGCCACCGCCACGCCCCCGGCGGTCGTCTGGCAGGACACCTTCGAGACGGCGACCGGCTGGACGACGAACCCGTCGGGCACCGACACCGCCACCGCCGGCCAGTGGGAGCGCGGTGACCCCGAGGCCACCTCCTCCAGCGGCGCCAAGCAGCTCGGCACCACCGTCAGCGGCAGCAACGACCTGGTCACCGGCCGCCTGGCGGGCTCGGCGGCGGGCGACCACGACCTCGACGGCGGCGTCACCAGCGTCCGCTCCCCGGCCATCACCCTGCCGGCGAGCGGGACGCTCAGGCTGGGCTTCTCCTGGTACCTGGCGCACGGTTCCAACGCCTCCAGCGCCGACTACCTGCGGGTCAAGGTGGTCGGCTCCACCACCACCCAGGTTTTCCAGCAGCTCGGCTCGGCCGCCAACCGCAACGGCGCCTGGGCCGCGGCCGGCGTGGACGTCTCCGCCTTCGCCGGGCAGAGCGTCCGCGTCCTCGTCGAGGCCGCCGACGCCTCCGGCGCCTCGCTGGTCGAGGCCGGCATCGACGACGTCACCATCACCCGGCAGTGAGCAGGCGATGAACGGACGGTGATCCGGCGGCGGGGCCGCGGGATCCCCGGAGCGGGTACGGACACGGTCCGTGCCCGCTCTCCGGCCGGCGGGCCCGGTTCCACACGGGTGGCGCGTCCCCCCGCCGTCACGGCCCTGGCCGTCACGGTCGTTGACCGTCGCGGTCGCTGACCGTCACGGCCCCGGCCGTCGCGGTCGTTGCCCCAGGGGGGCGTCACGGGTGCGTCCAGGGGCGGCACGGGCGTGTTCCCGGGCCGTCAGCGGATTCTCCGGACGATTCCGCGAGTGGCCCCGTAACATCCCCATCGGCCGGTTTTGTACTGACCCCGACCGGCTCCCGGGTCCGTGCCGAGTTTCCGGCCGCCCCGCTCCCTCCCCGTCCGAGGAGTTCGATGCGCCACCTTCGCACTGCGGGCACGATCGTCGCCCTGGCCCTCCCCCTGTCCCTCACCCTCGTCCCGGCCGTCCAAGCGGCACCCGCCGCGCCGGACGTATCCGTCAAGCGGGTCAAGGCCCATCTGGCCGCCCTGCAGGACATCGCGGAGCGCAACGGCGGGAACCGGGCCCACGGCACTCCCGGCTACCTCGCCAGCGTCCGTTACATCCAGGGGAAGCTGGAGAAGGCGGGTTTCACGACGAAACTCCAGACGTTCACGTTCGCGGGCGCGACGAGCCACAACCTGATCGCCGACTGGCCGGGCGGCGACCCGGACCAGGTGCTCATGGTCGGCGCCCACCTCGACAGCGTCGCCGAGGGCCCCGGCATCAACGACAACGGCTCCGGCAGCGCCGCCATCCTGGAGACCGCGCTCCAGGTCTCCCGTTCGAAGCTCAAGCCCGGCAAGCACCTGCGCTTCGCGTGGTGGGGCACAGAGGAGGCCGGGCTGGTCGGTTCGTACGCCTACGTCAACAGCCTGTCCCGGGCGGAGCGCTCGAAGATCGCGGGGTACCTGAACTTCGACATGATCGCCTCGCCCAACGCCGGCTACTTCCTCTACGACGGCGACGACTCCGACGGCGAGGGCGAGGGCCCCGGCCCGAAGGGGTCGGCCACCATCGAGAGGGTTCTGCGGGACCACTTCAAGAAGCTCGGCGTGCCCACCCGGGGCACCGACTTCGACGGCCGCTCCGACTACGGGCCGTTCATCGCGATCGGCGTCCCGGCCGGCGGCATCTTCACCGGCGCCGAGGGCCGCAAGACCAAGGCGGAGGCCAGGCTCTGGGGCGGCAAGGCCGGTGCCCCCTACGACCGCTGTTACCACCGGGCCTGCGACACCCTGCGCAACATCGACTCCCGGGCCCTGGCCCGCAACACCGGCGCCATCGTCCACGCCGTCTGGACCCTGTCCCGCTGACGCGCCGGGGCCGCGTTCCGGCTCCGGCGTTCAGCCAGGTGTCACCCTGACTTAAAAAGATCTTCGACAGGACTTCAATCAGAGTTCACCTGGCCGATCATGGCCGGTCAGAAGGGCAATGACGAGGTCACGGGCACCCCAACACTCCGCTAGCCTCGCCTAGGTCACGCATGTGCCGGTACGGAAGGTGTCGAAGTTGATCGGCTGGTTCGAAGCGGTGGTCCTCGGGGTGCTCCAGGGATTGACGGAGTTCCTGCCGATCTCCTCCAGCGCGCACATCCGGGTCGTCTCCGCGCTGCTCGGCTGGGAGGACCCCGGCGCGGCGTTCACCGCGGTGATCCAGCTCGGCACCGAGGCGGCGGTGCTGATCTACTTCCGCAAGGAGATCTGGGAGATCGTCTCCACCTGGACCCGTGCTCTGTGGACCCCCGCCCTGCGCGGCCACCACGCCGCCCGGATGGGCTGGTACGTCATCCTCGGCACGATCCCGATCGTCGTGCTCGGCCTGGCGTTCAAGGACTCCATCGAGAGCGTCTTCCGTGACCTGCGCCTGATCGGCACGACGCTGATCGTCTTCGGTCTGGTCCTCTGGTTCGCCGACCACTCCGCCCGCAACAAGCTCACCCTGGAGAAGCACCTCAACCCCGTCCACGCCCTGCTCTACGGCCTGGCCCAGTCGCTCGCCCTGATCCCCGGCGTCTCCCGCTCCGGCGGCACGATCAGCGCCGGGCTGCTGCTGGACTACCGCCGAGAGGAGGCCGCGAAGTACTCCTTCCTGCTGGCCATCCCGGCCGTGCTCGGCGCAGGCGTCCTGGAGCTGTTCAAGATCGGAGAGCACGGGGCACCCGCCTGGGGACCCACCATCCTGGCCACCGTGATCTCCTTCGTCGTGGGCTACCTGGCGGTCTCGTGGTTCCTGAAGTACATCAGCACCCACCGCTTCACCGGCTTCGTGATCTACCGGATCATCCTGGGCATCGTCATCATCGCCCTGGTCGGCATGGGCGTTCTCGACCCGTCGGCGTAGGGGCCGCGTCCGCCGCCCGGCCCGGGGAGCCCCTTCCCGGCCCGGGAGCCGTCACCCGCCCGGAACGACGCCGGGAATCCCGCCCCCTCACCGGTCGTGGGGCGGCCGGACGTCCCCGGGCTCCGGCGCGTCCCGCCGGGCCCGCAGCCGGGCGGCCTCCCGGTGGGCGGTCGCCACGGCGGCGAACATGGCGGCGACCCCGAGAGCGGCGACGAGCCATGCTCCCACCGGTTCGTCCCATCCCACCGTGGGCAGTCCGAAGATCACCATCGGGAGCGAGAGCGCGGCGACCGTCACCCAGAAGGCCGGTCTGTCAGGTCTCAAAACCCCTCCGTCCATCGGTACCAGGGACCGTGGATGTGCCGGTAGTAGTTCTCCCCGTCCCCATATCCGTCCCTGTTCGCGTCCGGCTTCCCGGCGGGGCTCCAGGTGAAGCCCTCGCGGTTGAGGAACCCCGCCCCCTTCACCAGGAAGGACGCGCCTGCCTCGTGCTGGTGGATCGCCGACACGTGGAACAGCCCGATCCACTGCTCGTCGCGCTCGGGGTGCCTCCCGGCGGCCACCTCGCGCGCCACCCGCTCCAGGCTCGCCTCGGAGAGGCGGAACCGCGCGGTCAGCGGGGCGTCCACGCTGAGGAGTCCGATCACGGCCGCGCTGATCACCGGCGGCACCGCCCAGCGCACCCAGTGCCTGCGCAGGCCCGCCCGGCCGTCGGCGCGCAGCAGCCCCACCACGAAGCGGGACATCCAGACGATCGCGAGGACCAGGGCCAGCAGGCCGCCGAACATCTGCATCAGGAAGTAACCGCCGGGAACGCTCGCGCCGTAGAGCAGCATCAGGCCGGTGAGCGCGAAACCCGGCAGCAGCCACCGGCCCGGGGGACCGACGAGGACCCGGGTGAGCGGCGGCAGGTTCCGGTCCTTCTCCGGCCCGCCGCCCCCACCGGTGTGAGGCGCCTCGGACCCGACCACGCTGGATGACGCGGCCCCGTCCTCTTCCATGCTGGATGACGCGGCCCCGTCCCGAACCCCGTCCGATCGTTCGACCATGTAATGGATTCTGGCGAAACGCACCCCGATTCGGGTGGGAGACATATTACGAAGTGAGGAACCGAGGCCGTGTCCCGGCGTTCACCGCGTCCGCCGCCGGTAGGCGGTCACGGCGGCGGCCCCGGGCGTGATGAGAAGCCGCATTCCCACCGGGTCGTCCCACACCGCCGGAGGCAGCCCGACAACGCCCACCGGGAACGGGAGCACGACCCGGAAGGCGGGCCTGCCCGGTCCTAGAACCCCTGTGCCAACCGGTACCAGGGCCCGTGGACGTGCCAGTAGTGGTTCGTCCCGTCCGGCTCCGGAGGTCCGGCGGGACACCAGGCGAAGCCCTCACCGTAGATCAACCCGGCGTCCTTCACGGTGAAGGACACACCGCCCTCGATCTGCCGGATCTCCCCTATGTGGAACAGCCCGACCCACTGCTCGTCGCGCTCGGGATGCCCGCCGGCGGCCACCTCGCGCGCCACCCGCTCCAGGCTCGCCTCGGAGAGGCGGAACCGCGCGGTCAGGGGGGCGTCCACACCGATGAGTCCGATCACGACCACGCTGATCACCGGCGGCGCCGCCCAGCGCACCCAGTTCCTGCGCAGGCCTGACAGTCCGTCGACGCCGAGCCCCATGACGAAGCGGGTCACCCAGACGATCGCGAGGACCAGGGCCAGCAGACCGCCCAACACCTGCGACAGGAAGTAACCGCCGGGAACGCTCGCACCATAGAGCAACAGCAGGCCGGTGAGCGTGAAACTCGGCAGCAGCAACCAGCTCGGGGGGCCGACGAGGGCTCGGGCCAGCGGCCGCATGCCTCGGGCCCCCTCCGGCGCTGTGAAGCCCTCTTCGCCCGTGCGAGGCATCTCGACTCCCTCTCCTTCCACACGTGATGGCACGGACCTGTCGCGGGCCACGTCCGACACTTCGATCATGTACTGAATTCCGGCGAAGTATGCCTCGATTCGCGTAGGGAGACATATTACGAAGTGGGGAACCGAGGCCGTGTCCCGGCGGGGACCGCGGTCGGGGAGACTGGGCGGGTGCGTTCAGACTGGTCCACCCTGCCCGTCCGTCACGTGCTGCCCGAGTTGCGGGCGGCGCTGGACGAGTGCGGCGTGGCCGTGCTCACCGCCCCTCCCGGCACCGGCAAGACCACTCTCGTCCCGCTCGCGCTGGCCGGGCTGCTGGACGGCTCGGCACCGAGACGGGTGATCGTGACCGAGCCCCGCCGGATGGCGGTGCGGGCGGCGGCGCGGCGGATGGCGTGGCTGCTGGAGTCCGAGGTGGGCGTGGAGATCGGGTTCTCGGTCCGCGGGGAGCGCCGGGCCGGGCCCGCCACGGTCGTCGAGGTCGTCACCACGGGCGTGCTCCTCCAGCGGCTCCAGCGCGACCCGGAACTCGACGGCGTGGACACGGTCCTGCTGGACGAGTGCCACGAGCGCCACCTGGACGCCGACACGGCCATGGCCTTCCTCCTCGACGTGCGTGCCACCCTCCGCCCCGACCTGCGTCTCGTCGCCGCCTCCGCCACGGCCGACGCCCTGCCCTGGGCCGGTCTCCTCGGCTCCTCCGACGCCTCCGGTCCCGCACCGATCGTGCACGCCTCCGGGATCATGCATCCGGTCACCCCCGTCTGGGTGCCACCCGCGCAGGCCGTCGCACCCCCGCACGGCCTGCGGGTCGATCCGGTGTTCCTGGCCCACGTCGCCGCGGTCGTCCGGCGCGCGCTGGCCGAGCACGAGGGGGACGTCCTGTGCTTCCTGCCGGGGGTCGGCGAGATCGGCCGGGTGGCCGCGGCCCTTTCCGATCTCCCCGGTGCCGAGGTGCTGCAGGTGCACGGCCAGGCCCCGGCCCGGGTCCAGGATTCGGTGCTGTCACCCGGCGCGGAGCGCAGGGTGGTGCTCGCCACCTCGATCGCCGAGTCGAGCCTGACCGTGCCGGGTGTCCGGATCGTGGTCGACTCCGGCCTGGCCCGGGAGCCGCGTACCGACCACGCCCGCGGGCTCGGTTCGCTCACCACCGTCCGCTCCTCGCGCGCTTCGGCGACCCAGCGGGCCGGACGGGCGGGCCGCGAGGCGCCGGGCGTGGTGTACCGGTGCTGGTCCGAGGCGGAGCACGGCCGGCTCCCCGAACGTCCCAGGCCCGAGATCGCCTTGGCCGACCTGACCGGCTTCGCGCTCCAGGCCGCCTGCTGGGGTGACCCGGCCGCCACCGGCCTGGCCCTCCTCGACCCGCCGCCGCCCGCCGCGATGGACGCCGCCCGCCGCACCCTGCACGCCCTCGGCGCGCTCGCCCCCTCCGGACGGGTGACGGGCCGGGGGCGGCGAATGGCCGGAGCGGGCGTCCACCCCCGCCTGGCGCGGGCCCTGATCGACGCGGGCCCCGGGGCCGCGGAGGTGGTCGCCCTGCTGTCCGAGCAACTCCCCCGCGACGCGGGTGACGACCTGGTGGCCGTCTGGCGTTCCGTCCGCCGGGGGGACGACGGGTTCGCCGCCCGCTGGCGTCAGGAGACGAGACGCCTGGCCCGGGCCGTCCCGGGCGACCCGGGGGGCGGTGCGGGAAACGGTGCCGCGGGAGACGGCGGCACCGGCGGGCACGCCCGCGCGGGCCGTGACCGCGCGGGTCATGGTGACGACGCGGTGGCCGGGACGGTCGTGGCGCTGGCCTACCCGGAGCGGGTGGCCCGGCGGCGCGGCGGCGCGTATCTGATGGCCTCGGGCACGGCCGCCGAACTGCCACGCGGGTCACGGCTGGGCACGGCCGAATGGCTGGCCGTCGCGGTCGCGGACCGTCCCGCGGGGGCCGCGTCGGCCAGGATCAGGCAGGCGGTGGTGATCGACGAGGAGATCGCGAGGCTGGCCGCCGCTCCGCTGCTCGGCGTCGAGGAGGAGATCTCCTGGCGCGTCCCGCCGGGAGAGCGGCGCGGCGACGTCTCGGCGCGCCGGGTGGAACGGCTGGGCGCCATCGAGCTGTCCGTCGCGGCGCTGCGCGACGCCGACGTGCGGCCCGCCGTCCTCGACGGCCTGCGCACCGAGGGCCCGGCGGTCCTGCGCTGGACGCCCGAGGCCGTCGCTCTCCGCGAGCGCCTGGCCTTCTGCCGTCGCGCGCTCGGCGACCCGTGGCCCGCGACGGACGACGACGCCCTGGTGGAAGCCGCCGACCGCTGGCTGGAGCCGGAGCTGTCACGTGCCCGCCGCCGCGCCGATCTGGAGCGGATCGACGTGGCCGCCGCCCTGGCGCGCCTGGTCCCGTGGAACGCCCGCCTGGTGGAGGTGGCCCCGGAACGGATCGAGGTGCCCAGCGGGTCTCGGATCAGGGTCGACTACTCGGGTGAGCGGCCGGTGCTGGCGGTCAAGGTGCAGGAGCTGTTCGGGTGGGCCGAGGCCCCCCGCGTCGCGGGCGTCCCCCTGCTGATCCACCTGCTCTCCCCCGCGGGCCGCCCGGCGGCCGTCACCGCCGACCTGGCCTCGTTCTGGCGCGACGGCTACCGCGCGGTCCGCGCCGAGCTGCGCGGCCGGTACCCGAAGCATCCCTGGCCCGAGGATCCCCTGTCGGCCGCCGCGACCCGCCGCACCAACCCCCGCCGCTGATCTCCCGGCCGGGATCTCCCCGGTACGCCGGGGAACCTCCGGACCCGCCCCAGGAGGTCCCGGCCGGGAGACCTCCGGCAGGTCTCAGCCGGGGAGACGGTCGGCGGAGGGGATGAGGTCCTCCAGACGGGTGACGAGGAAGTCCTTGCAGACGACGGTGGCGCCGGTGGCCTCGGCGATGGCCGACGCGGCGCGGTAGAGAGCTTCCACGGCGGGCAAGTCGGCTGGGCCCCTGACGTCGAGCTCCAGGTCGACGATGTGCTCGGGGTCGGCGACGGGCCAGTTGTAGGTGACCTCCACGGGGTCTCCCGCCGTCGCGACGAGCCTGCACACGCCGTCGGAGTGGTCGTGCTCGACGATCCGCTCGCCGAGGAACGGGCGGATCATCCGGGCCGCCTCGTCGCAGCCGACCCCGCCGCTCTTGCGCATGCGCACCTCGACGTCCAGGTAGTCGTCGATCGCCGCCGGCGGGTGGACCGCGCCGCCGAGGCGGCCGGCGACGGTGTTGACGATGAACGAGCGCAGCGTACGGTCCCCTCCGGACAGGACGATCGCCCCGCGCCGGTCGGCGGGGACGCCCGCCGCGGACGCCTGCTCCGGGGTGAGCTCGACCCAGCGGACCTTGACCTCGTCCCTCGCACCCACCACGAACCAGTCGCCCGAACGCCCGAGCGGCGCCTCGGCGTACCGGCGGAGCACCGCCTCCAGGGCTGCGGGGTCCGGCGGCCGGTGGGTGAGGACGGCGGGGCTGCTGCGCAATTGGCGGATCGTGCGATCGAGGAACCACATGTTCCCAGTGTGCGGGGCGGCGGTTGGCGACGACTTGGAACCCACCTGCACATCCGGGGCTGCGCGCGGGCACCGCAATGGGATATCGTAGTGATATCACTCCGATAGCAAAGGTGGGGTTCATGGAACGACGTGCTTTCCGGACGAGCGGTTTCGCCGTCCTGGTCGTGCTCGTGCTGCTGGGGGCCGCCGCGGCCGCCGCCGGATGGACGACGGCGGGAGTGGAGGGGGCGGCCGCCGCGGCCGTCGCCTGGGCGGTCGTCGCGATCGTCGTGATGACCGGGTGCACGGTGATCAACCCGAACGAGGCCAAGGTCGTGCAGTTCCTCGGCCGCTACGTCGGAACGGTGAACCAGGCGGGCTTCCAGTGGGTGCTGCCCTTCACCAGCAAGAAGCGCGTCACCCTGCGGGTGCGTAACTTCGAGACGGCCAAGCTCAAGGTCAACGACGCCGACGGCAGCCCCGTGGAGATCGCGGCCGTCGTCGTCTACCGGGTGACCGACACCGCGAAGGCGGCGTTCTCCGTGGACGACTACGAGGAGTACGTGGCGATCCAGTCGGAGGCGGCCGTCCGGCACCTGGCCACCAGCCACCCCTACGACGCCCACGACGAGGGCCGCACCAGCCTGCGCGACGGCGCCGAGGTGGCCGTCGAGCTCACCGCCGAGCTGAGCGACCGCACCCAGCTGGCCGGGGTGGAGGTGCTGGAGGCGAGGATCACCCATCTCGCCTACGCGCCGGAGATCGCCCAGGCCATGCTCGTCCGCCAGCAGGCGACCCAGGTGGTCGCGGCGCGCACGCACATCGTCGCGGGCGCGGTGGGCATGGTCCAGCTCGCACTGAACAAGCTGCGCGAGGAGGACGTCGTGGAGCTCGACGAGGAGCGCAAGGCCCAGATGGTGTCCAACCTGCTGGTCGTGCTGTGCGGCGACCGGGCGACCCAGCCGGTGGTCAACGCCGGCAGCCTCTATGGCTGAGCATGGCCGAGCGCAAGAAGGTCCTGCTGAGATTAGACCCGGCCGTCTATGAGGCGATCGCCAGGTGGGCGGCCGACGACCTGCGCAGCGTCAACGCGCAGCTGGAGTACGCGCTGCGCCTGGCGCTGCGGGCGATGGGCCGCGAACCCCGCGCGGCACGGCCCGGCAACACGGATGACGCGGATGACTCCGGCACCCCGGGTAACGCCGGAGCGCCGGACACGTCATCCGATTGAGACGCCAGGCGCTTCCCCCGGCGCCGCGCACCGCACCACACTCGATACATGCCGTGGGTGGGAAGTTCCGCAGTGGAGATCGCGGAGGCCGTGCGCCGGGGGAAGGCCACCGCGCCACTGGTCGTCGAGGAGCACCTCGACGCGATCGCCGAGCGCGACGGACGCATCGGGGCGTTCCGCGTGGTCCGCGCCGAGCGGGCGCTGGCCGAGGCGCGCACCCTTCAGGAGCGTGAAGACCTCGCGGAGCTGCCGCTGGCCGGAGTGCCGGTCGCCGTCAAGGACAACGTCCCGGTCCGGGGTGAGACGTCACGCAACGGGTCCGCGGCCACGCCCGGCACGCCCGCGGCCGAGGACCATCCGGTGGTGGCCAGGCTCCGGGCGGCGGGGGCGGTGGTCGTCGGCCTCACCAACGTGCCGGAGCTGTGCCTGACCGGTTTCTGCGACAGCGTGTACGGCCTCACGCGCAACCCGTGGGACCTGGGCCGTACCCCCGGCGGATCGTCGGGCGGCAGCGCCGCGGCGGTGGCCGCGGGGATGGTCCCGCTGGCCCACGGCAACGACGGGCTGGGCTCGCTGCGCATCCCCGCCGCCTGCTGCGGCCTCGTCTCGATCAAGCCCGGCCACGGAGTGGTCCCACCGCCCGAGCACGACTGGTACGGGATGGCGGAGAACGGCCCGCTCGCCACGACCGTGGCCGACCTGTCCCTGGCCCTGGCCGTGATGGCGGGCGACATGTCACTGGCGACGCCCGGCGACCACGACTCCCTCGGGGTCGGCGACGCCATCGGCGACTACCCGGGCGGGCTGACGCCCGCCGAGCCGGTGAGGCTGCGGATCGCGGTGGCACCGGCGCCGTTGCCGCCCGGGTTCCGGGTGGACGCCGAACTCCGGGCCGCGGTGACCTCCGCGGCCGAGACCCTCGGCGCCGCCGGGCACACCGTGGTGGAGCACACCTCGCGGATGTCCACCCGGCTCGGCCTCGCGACGATCGCCACCTGGTTCTCGTGCGCGCTGCACGACACACGGGGGCTCGACCCCCGCAGGCTCCAGCGCCGCACCAGGTCCCTCGCGCGGACCGGCCGGCTGCTGGCCCGGCTGGGGCTGGACGGCGGGGCGGAGCGCGACCTCTGGCGTGCCAGCGGCGCCGACCAGTGGTTCGGTAACGCGGACGTGCTCGTCATGCCGACGCTCGCCGCCGTGCCGCCCGCCGCCGCCCGCTGGGGCGACCGGGGCCTGCCGGCGAACGTCCGCGCCAACGTGACGTACGCCCCCGCGACCGGGGCCTGGAACATGGCCGGCTGGCCGGCCATGAGCGTCCCGTACGGCGTGCACTCCGGCGGCACGCCCATCGGCGTCCAGCTCGTGGCCGCCCCCGGCGGCGAGGCGCAACTGCTGGCCCTGGCCGCGCAGCTGGAGGCCGCCCGCCCCTGGCCGCGCCACGCCCCACCGGCCTGATCCGGCCACGCCCCGCCGGCCGCATCCGGCCAGGCTCATCCGGCCAGGCTCATCCGGCCGCGGCCCGGTCGGGCCGCGGCCGGCGCGGTCAGACCGCGGTGGGGTGCCAGACGGTCTTGGTCTCCAGGAAGGCCGTCAGGCGCCTGGTTCCGGGGTCGGCGAACCAGTCGGCCGCCCCCGCGGGACGCAGGACGCGCTTGAGGTTCTCCGCCGCGGCCTCCTCGCACGCGACCGCCAGGCCCTCGTCGGCGACCCCGGCCAGGTCGATCGCGTTGACGTCCATGTGCGCGGCCAGCCAGGGGGCGATCTCCCGGACCGAGCCGGTGAGGACGTTGACCACCCCGCCGGGAAGGTCGGAGGTGGCGAGCACCTCGGCGAGGGTGATCGAGGGCAGCGGCGCCCGCTCGCTCGCGATCACCACACAGGTGTTGCCCGTGACGATCACCGGGGCCACCGTCGAGACGAGCCCGAGCAGCGGCTCGTCCGGGGCGACCACCGCGACCACACCGGTCGGCTCCGGCGAGGAGAGGTTGAAGTACGGCCCGGCGACCGGGTTGGCGGAACCGGCCACCGCGGCGATCTTGTCGGACCACCCGGCGTACCAGACCAGCCGGTCGACGGCCGCGTCCACGACCCGGCCGGGATCGGCCGTCCCGGTCGCCGCCAACTCGGCGGCGAACTGGGCCCGACGGCTTTCGAGCATCTCCGCGACGCGGTAGAGGATCTGCCCGCGGTTGTACGGGGTGGCCCCGGACCAGCCGCCGAACGCCTTGCGCGCGGCCGTCACCGCGTCGCGGGCGTCCTTGCGGGACGCCTTGGAGGCATTGGCCAGGAAGTCGCCCTCAGAGGAGGTCACGGGGTAGGACCTTCCGCTCTCCGACCGCGGGAACGCCCCGCCGATGTACAGCTTGTACGTCTTGCGCACGGCCAGCCGCGCGGGCTCGGTGACTCCGCTCCGCGTGGGCTCGGCCTCCGCCGCCCCGCTTTCCGTGAGCTCGGGTCCGGCCGCCCCGCTCCGCGTGAGCTCGGGCTCGGCCACTCCGCCCTCCGGGCGGGCGGCGCGCACGGCCGTCTCTTCTCCGGAACGCCCGGCGGCCCGCTTGCCCGCCCGTGCCCGGTCCGGCTTCTCCGCCTTACTCATCTCCGCGCCCTCTCCGCGAGCTTTCCTGCTGTGCCAGTCGTGCCGGCACGAAGACCTGACCGCAGCGGCTCACCCCGCACCGGTGCGCGAACCAGCCGCGCAGCACCGGCCGTCCGGCGCGGGCGAAGCCGTGCCCCCGGGTGCTCTGGGCACGGCGGGAACGACGTCCGGCGTCGTTGTGATCACACATCGAGATACGCCTCCAGCCCGTGCCGTCCGCCTTCCCGCCCGTACCCCGACTCCTTGTAGCCGCCGAACGGCGAGGTGGGGTCGAACCGGTTGAAGGTGTTGGCCCAGACGACGCCGGCCCGGAGCTTGCTCGCCATCCACAGGATGCGTGAGCCCTTCTCCGTCCAGACGCCGGCCGACAGGCCGAAGGGAGTGTTGTTGGCCTTCTCCACCGCCTCGGCCGGGGTGCGGAAGGTCAGCACGGACAGGACGGGACCGAAGACCTCCTCCCGGGCGATCCGGTGCGACTGGGCGACACCGGTGAAGATGGTCGGCGGGAACCAGAAGCCCTTGTCGGGCAGCGCGCACGGCGGGGACCAGCGCTCGGCCCCCTCCGCCTCGCCGAGGTCCGACAGCTCACGGATCCTGGCGAGCTGGGCCGCGGAGTTGATCGCGCCGATGTCGGTGTTCTTGTCCAGCGGGTCGCCCAGCCGGAGCGTGCCGAGCCGCCGCTTGAGGGCGTCGAGCAGCTCCGCCTCGATCGACTCCTGCACCAGCAGCCGGGAGCCCGCGCAGCAGACGTGGCCCTGGTTGAAGAAGATGCCGTTGACGATGCCCTCGACGGCCTGGTCGAGCGCGGCGTCCTCGAACACGATGTTCGCGGCCTTCCCGCCGAGCTCCAGGGTGACCTTCTTGCCCGACCCGGCGACCGAACGGGCGATCTGGCGGCCGACCTCGGTGGAGCCGGTGAAGGCCACCTTGTCGACGTCGGGGTGGTTCACCACGGCGGCACCGGTCTCACCGGCGCCGGTCACGATGTTGACGACGCCGGGCGGCAGATCGGCCTGCCGGCAGATCTCGGCGAACAGCAACGCGGTCAGCGGGGTGGTCTCGGCGGGCTTGAGGACGACCGTGTTGCCGCAGGCCAGCGCCGGGGCGATCTTCCAGGCCAGCATGAGCAGGGGGAAGTTCCACGGGATGACCTGGCCGGCCACCCCGACCGGACGCGGGTCGGCGCCGTACCCGGCGTAGCCGAGCTTGTCCGCCCAGCCCGCGTAGTAGAAGAAGTGCGCCGCGACCAGGGGGAGGTCCACGTCGCGCGACTCGCGGATGGGCTTGCCGTTGTCCAGTGACTCCAGCACGGCCAGCTCGCGCGAGCGCTCCTGGATGATGCGCGCGATCCGGAACAGGTACTTGGCGCGTTCGGAGCCGGGCAGCGCCGACCAGCCGCCGAACGCCTTGCGCGCGGCCCGGACGGCGCGGTCGACGTCGTCCGGCGAGGCCGTGGCCACCTCGGCCAGGACCTCCTCGGAGGCGGGGTTGACCGTCTTGAAGGGTGTGCCGGTCCCGTCGACGAACTCGCCGTCGATGAACAGGCCGTAGGAGGGCCGGATGCCGACGACGTCACGCGACTCGGGCGCCGGTGCGTATTCAAACATGGGTACGCCTTCGTCGAGTTAGTCGAGGGTGAAGTAGTCGGGGCCCGCGTACCTGCCGGTGGCCATCTTCTGGCGCTGCATCAGCAGGTCGTTCAGGAGGGAGGACGCGCCGAGCCGGAACCAGTCGGGGCTCAGCCAGCCCTCGCCGACGGTCTCGTTGACCAGGACGAGCATCTTGACGGCGTCCTTGGTCGTCCGGATGCCTCCGGCGGGCTTCACCCCGACCTTGCGGCCGGTCGAGGCGAGGAAGTCGCGGACCGCCTCCAGCATGACCAGCGTCACCGGGAGGGTCGCGGCGGGCTGGACCTTGCCCGTGGAGGTCTTGATGAAGTCGCCGCCGGCCAGCATGGCCAGCCAGGACGCGCGGCGCACGTTGTCGTACGTGGCGAGCTCACCGGTCTCCAGGATCACCTTCAGGTGCGCGGTGCCGCACGCGGCCTTGACGGCGGCGATCTCCTCGAAGACCTTGAGGTAGTCGCCCGCGAGGAAGGCACCCCGGTCGATGACCATGTCGATCTCGTCGGCCCCGGCGGCCACCGCGAACGCGGTGTCGGCGACCTTGACGTCGAGGGAGGAACGCCCGCTGGGGAAAGCGGTCGCGACACTGGCCACCTTGACACCGGAGCCCTTCAGCGCCTCCACCGCCTGGGCCACCAGGTCGGGGTAGACGCACACCGCGGCCACCTTCGGCACGGAGGGGTCGGACGGGTCCGGGTGGACGGCCTTGGCGCACATCGCACGGACCTTGCCCGGGGTGTCGGCTCCTTCGAGGGTCGTCAGGTCCACCATGGCGATGGCCAGGTCGATGGCCTCGGCCTTGGCGGTCGTCTTGATCGATCGGGTGCCGAGCATCGCCGCTCGCTGGTCGGCGCCCACCCGGTCGACACCGGGCAGGCCGTGCAGGAAGGTTCGCAGCGTGACGTTGGACGCGGCCACGTCGGCTGGCGAGGTCGTCATAGTTGACACCACTCCAGCATGCCGACTGGTGTGATTAGTTCCAAACTGGACCCTGCCCAGCACCGGCACCCGTTTTCGTCAACGTTCGACGAGTCGGACGGGCCTGCTCAGGGGTCATCGGGCGTGCCGCCCCACCGCCTCCCGCTCCCCCGCCCCCTCCTGTCCTCCTCCGCCCGGGTCCCGGGCCGGGTCGTCTCAGGTGGGTCCTAGGTCGGGTCCGGCACGTCCTAAGGCGTTCCGGGACGCGGATCGGGCCGGTGGATAGGGCATCCGCCCGATGTGGGACCGGGGCCCTTAGCGCGAGCCTTGAGTGTGCAGGGCAAGCGCGCCACCGGCGTACGAACGTACGAACCAAGGAGGAACCCCGATGAGTCCCGATCTCCACCTCGCAATGATCGCCTACCAGAGCGACCGGCTCCGCGAGGAGGCGGCCAGGCACCGTCTCACCCGGCAGGTTCAGGAGGCCGAGAAGAAGGAGGGCCCGGCCGGCAAGCGCCGCCGGAGCCTCTTCGGCAGGATCCTTCCCGCATGACCCCGATCACGGAGCCCGGCCGCCTCCCCTTGCCCGGCCGGGCTCCACGGCCTCCCTGACGGCTCTCCGCCCGGCTTCCCCGTCTCCCCGAAGCCGCCCGGCTTCCCTGGCTTCCCGAAGCCGCCAGGCTTGCCCGTCTCCCTGAAGCCGCCAGGCTTCCTGAAGCCGTCCGATCGGCTTCTCCCTCCCTGACGGCTGCCGGTCGGTTCTCCGTCCCCCGCAGCCGTCCGGCCGGGCTCCGCGTCCTCCGGCAGTTCTGTACCGATCAATAAATCCGGAGATTCCTACCCATAAGGCATGACATGCTGGCAGACATGATGGGTCGGGCGACAAGTCCCGTCTTCGTAGGGCGGGAGACAGAACTCGCGGACCTGGCCGAGGCCCTCGGCCGGGCACGGGAGAACTCCGCGGCGACCGTGCTCATCGGGGGCGAGGCCGGGGTCGGCAAGTCCCGGCTCGTCGGCTGCTTCGCCGAGCGGGCCGCGGCCGAGGGTGTGCACGTGCTCACCGGGGGCTGCGTCGAGCTGTCGACCGAGGGGCTCGCCTATGCCCCGTTCACCGCCGCGATCCGCCAGCTCGTCCGCGAGTGCGGCGCCGACGAGGTCGCCGCCCTGCTCCCCGGGAGAGGAGCGCGCGATCTGGCCAGGTTGCTGCCCGAGTTCGGCGAGCCGAGCGGTGACCTGGAGAGCGACACCGCCCGCGCGCGGCTCTTCGAGCAGATCCTCACCCTGCTGGAGCGACTCGCCGAACGCCGCCCGGTGCTCCTCGTCATCGAGGACCTGCACTGGGCCGACCGGTCCAGCCGCGACCTGATCGCCTTCCTCAGCCGGAACCTGCGCACCGCTCCCCTGCTGATGGTCCTCACCTACCGCTCCGACGACCTGCACCGCCAGCACCCGCTCCGGCCGGTGCTCGCCGAGCTCGGACGGCTCGACGGGGTGCTGCGGATGGACCTGCCCCGGCTCACCCAGGCCGAAGTGGCGGCCCAGATGGCCGGGATCCTCGGCACCGCCCCCGAGTTCGCCCGGGTGGACACGGTCTACCGGCGGAGCGAGGGCATCCCCCTGTTCGTCGAGGCGCTCCTGGAGTGCGGCCGCGACTGCGCCTTCCCCAGTTCCCTGCACGACCTGATCATCGGCTCCGTCGAACAGCTCCCCGAGGAGACCCAGCGGGTGCTGCGGGTCGCCGCGGCGGGCGGAACCCGGGTCGGCCACGACCTGCTCGCCGCGGTCAGCGGCCTGTGCGATCTCGACCTCGACGACGCGCTGCGTCCCGCCATCGCGGCCAACGTGCTCCAGGTCGCCGACAGCCGTACCTATGTCTTCCGGCACGCGCTGATCCGCGAGGCCGTGCACGACGAACTCCTGCCCGGCGAGCACGTACGGCTGCACGCCCGCTTTGCCGAGGAGATCGGCCGGGACCGCACCCTCGTCCCGCGCGGGCGAGCCGCCATAGAGATCGCCCACCACTGGTACTCCGCCCGCGACGACGTCTGGGCTCTCGTCTCCGCCTGGGAGGCGGCGCGCAAGGCCGCCAAGACCTTCGCCTACAACGAGATGATGAAGCTCCTGGAACGGGTGCTCGCCCTGTGGAGCAAGGTCCCCGACGCCGCCGAGCGGATCGGCGCGGACCACACCACCGTCCTGGAGAAGGCCGCGTCCGCCGCCGGTGCCGCCGGAGAGCCCGACCGGGGCAGCAGGTTCGTCATGGCCGCGCTGGAGGAGCTCGACGAGCGGACCGAACCCGCGCGGGTGGCCCGTCTCCTCGTCCAGCGGTCGCAGTTCGAGAAGTCCAGGCGCAGGCCCGGGGTTCTCGACGACCTGCGCTACGCCGAGCGGCTGGTGCCCGAGCCCGGCCTGGACCGCGCCGACGTGCTCTCCAAACTGGGCTCGTACCTGATGTTCAGCGGCGAGTTCGCCGAGGGGACCGCGCTCACCGAGGAGGCGCTGCGCATCGCCCGTCGGCACGGTGAGCAGTGCCTGGAAGCCGACCTGCTGCTCAATCTCGCCCTCGGCCACTCGATCGAGGGGGACCTCGCCACCACCATCGCCGTCAACTCCACCGCGCAGGCGATCGGCGAACGCGTCGGCTCCGGCCGCATCGTCCTGCGCGCCATCGCCAACAACGTGGACGCGCTCAACAACATGGGCCGCTCCACCGAGGCGGTCGAGCTGGCTCTCGAAGGCGAGCGGCTGGCCAGGAAGTACGGCCGCTACCGGGTGCAGGGAACGTTCATCGCCAACAACCGGGCGGAGGCGCTGGAGACGCTGGGCCGGTTCGAGGAGGCCGCCCAGCTCGCCGAGTACGCCCTCAGCCTCGACCCGACCCCGCGGAACCGTAACCACCTGCGCCGGGTACGCGGTGACGTGGCGGTCGCCCGGGGTGAGACCGAGGTGCTCAGGGCCGTCCTGACCGAGGTGGGCGCCTTCGGCGACGCCCAGCAGGATCTCATGCAGGAACTGACGGCCAACACCCGGTTGGTGATCGGCTTCCACCTGCTCGACGGGGAACCGCTGGCCGCGCTGGAGGTGGCCGAGCGGGTCGCCCGGGAGGCGCGGATCACGAGCAAGCCCATGCTGGGGTGGCGGATGCTCGGCCTGCTCGGCGGGATGTGCGAGACCGTCGAGCAGCTCGCACCCGCGCGCGTGGCGGTGCTACGCGGCCAGGTCGAGGAGGTCGCGGCCACGATGAACGTGGACAGTCCCGTCGCCGACGCCTACCGCCTCGGCCTCACCCGTGACCACGACGCAGCGGCCGTGGCCTGGGAGCGGCTCGGCCGCCCCTTCCCGCGCGCCACGTCACTGCTCCACGCGGCCCGGGTCGTCGCGGCCACCGGTGACCGCGCCGGTGCCGGAGCCCGGCTGCGCACGGCTCACCCGATCGCCGTCGCGCTCTCCGCCCGGCCGCTGACCGCCGAGATCGAGAACCTGGCCCGCCGGGTCGGCGCCTCGCTCACCGAGGAGAGCCGCGTCGAGGAGAACCGCGCCGGGGAAGCCGTGCTGACCCCGCGCGAACTGGAGGTGCTCCGGCTGGTCACTCGGGGGCTGTCCAACCGTGACATCGCCGCCGAACTGTTCATCTCGGCCAAGACGGTCAGCGTCCACGTCTCCAACATCCTCGGCAAACTGGGCGTGTCCAGCCGTGGCGAGGCCGCCGCGGCCGCCCTCCGCCTCGCCCTGATCGGCTGACCCTCCCCGCGTCAGGCGGGTGCCCGCTCCATGGTGCCCGCGCACGGGAGCTACCCCCCGCGGAGGGAGAACGCGTAGGTTGACCATTCGCGCCGCCGGGACGGCCAGGTCGCTCGGCAGCGGCCGGATCGCCGGGACGGCCGGGGCGCTCGGCGGCGGCCGGAAAGAGGAGCCGGAGAAAGTTCTCGTCGGATGTCGAGGACCCGCCCCCCGCTCCGACTGGGAGGTGACGGCGCGCCGACGGGGCGACCGGTACGGAAAGGACACCCAGATGAAGTACGTCGCGATGATCTACGGCAACCAGGCCAAGTGGGACTCCTTCCCGGCCGAGGCGTGGCCGGAGGCGATCGCCAGGCAGGAGGCGTTCAACCGCAAGTACCGCGAAAGCGGCGAGCTGCTGGGGGCGTACGGCCTGGCGGACGCGGCCAACGCCCGGCTGGTGCGCCGCGAGGCCGGTGCCCCGGTGGTCACCGACGGCCCGTACCTGGAGACCAAGGAGTACATCGCCAGCTTCTACATGCTCGACTGCGACAGCCTGGAGCGGGCACAGGAGATCGCCGCGGACATGCCGTTCGCGGACGTGGACCCCGTCGAGCTGTGGCCGGTGCTCCACGACTCCGCGGCGGACCTGTGACCGCCGGGCACCACGGGACCGAGGACCTGCTGCGCGAGCTGGCACCGCAGGTCCTCGGTGCGCTCGTACGCCGCTACGGGGTCTTCGACGCGTGTGAGGACGCGGTGCAGGAGGCGCTGCTCGCCGCCGCGTTGCGGTGGCCCGAAGCCGGGGTGCCGGACAATCCGCGGGGCTGGCTGGTCACCGTCGCCTCCCGCAAGCTGGTGGACCAGATACGCAGCGAGAGCGCGCGCCGACGCCGTGAGGACACTCTGGCGCTGGCCACCCCGCAGGCCGAACTGCTCAGCCACCCGGCCGACCGCACGCCCGAGACGGACCGGGACGACTCGCTGGCCCTGCTGTTCCTGTGCTGCCATCCCGCGCTGTCCCCGGCCAGCCGGATCGCGCTCACGCTCCGCGCCGTCGGCGGGCTGACCACCGCGCAGATCGCCGCGGCCTTCCTGGTCCCCGAGGCGACCATGGCCCAGCGCATCAGCCGGGCCAAGCAGAGCATCAGGTCCTCCGGCGGCTCCCTGGCCATGCCGGAGGGGACCGACCGCACCGAGCGGCTCGCCGAGGTGCGGCACGTGCTCTACCTCATCTTCAACGAGGGGTACACCGCCACCGACGGCGCCGACCTGACCGTGCCGGAGCTGTCGGCCGAGGCGATCCGGCTGACCCGGATGCTGCACCGCCTGGTGCCCGACGACGCCGAGACCGCCGGGCTCCTCGCACTCCTGCTGCTGACCGACGCCCGCCGCCCCGCGCGCACCCGTGGTGACGGGGAACTCGTGCCGCTGGCCGAACAGGACCGCGGCCTCTGGGACCGCGCGCTCATCGCGGAGGGAGTCGATCTGCTCAGCCGGACCCTGCCCCGCGGCCAGGTGGGCCCCTACCAGCTCCAGGCGGCCGTCGCCGCCGTCCACGACGAGGCCGAGCACGCCGACGCCACGGACTGGCCCCAGATCCTCGCCCTGTACGACCTCCTGGAACGCACCGGCCCGAACCCGATGGTCACGCTCAACCGCATCGTCGCCGTCGCCATGGTCCACGGCCCGGCCGCCGGACTCGACCTGCTCACGGAGCTGGCGGCCGACCGGCGGATGGCACGCCACCATCGCCTGCTCGCCACCCGCGCGCACCTGCTGGAGTTCCTCGGCGAGTCGGGAGCCGCCGCGGACGCCTACCGCGAGGCCGCCCGCCGGACCACGAGCGCACCCGAACGCCGCTACCTCACCGCCCGCGCCCGCCGCCTGGAGGTCTCCGCGTAACGCCGCGGATGGCGTACACCGCGGTCCGGACACATCGCAGACCGCGCACGCCGCAGACCACGCACTGCGGGCCGCGACGAGGTGCCGGGACGCGGGGGGTGAAGGCCGGCCGCGGTCAGGCGAACAGGGGCTCGACCAGGAGCGCCACGCCGAAGACCGCGAAGGCGGCGGCGGCGCCGTACCGGATGATCCTCTCCGGCAGGTGCTTGCCGAGCATGCGGCCGACCACGATGGCCAGGGCGTCCGCGGCGACCATGCCCACCGTCGAGCCGATCCAGGTGCCGACCCAGTCATGCTGGGTGGCGAGCGTGATGGTGGCGAGCATGGTCTTGTCACCCAGCTCGGCCAGGAAGAAGGCGACGGTGACGGCGATGAGCGCCGACCGGGCGGTACGCCGCGCCTTGCCGGCCTCCTCCTCGGTCAGCTCGTCCCCGCGCAGCGTCCACACGGCGAACCCGAGGAACGCCAGACCCGCGACGACCGTGATCGCCGTCGTGGGGAGGAGATCACCGGCCAGCCCGCCGAGGCCCACGCTGACCAGGTGCACCACCGTGGTGGCCAGGGTTATGCCGGCCAGGACCGGCCACGGCTTGAACCGGGTCGCGAACGTCATCGCCATGAGCTGGCTCTTGTCACCCAGCTCGGCAACGAAGATCACGACAAGACTGATCCAGAACGCTTCCAACGAGGTCGCCCTTCCCGCGCACACGCGGCCGGGCTGAAGCGGGCACCCGGGGAGTCTCGGGCACGTCTCCGGCCCGGCAGCATCGACAAATGACCGCCAGGCCGAAGGTCTCGTCCGCCGCGGACCGCGCTGGAGGCGCCGATCCGAGGCCCGCGCGACCGGGCGCCACCGGCGCCAGTATGTCGATCACGCGATTGGGACTACTCCCCCTCGGGTGTTTCCATCAGACCTTAACAGCCCGACCGCGCATCCGATTCCCCGGGGTACGCAGGTCGGGGACGGCACTCGGGACACGCGGATCGGGGACGGCACTCGGGGTACGCGGATCAGGGACGGACGACAGCCCGGACACGCGGGCCGGGGACGGACGACACCCGGGACACGCGGATCAGAGCCGGGTGCCGACCATCACCGGTTCGTTGACGAGGGTGACCCCGAACTTCTCCAGCACGCCGTCCCGCACCTCCCTGGCCAGGTCGAGCAGGTCGGCGGTGGTGGCCGACAACTCGGGGTTCGTCATGGCGAGGGTGTGCTTGGTGGAGATGCGCGCCGGACCGCGCCGGTAACCCTTCGGGAACCCGGCGTTCTCGATCAACCACGCGGCCGGAACCTTGAGAGCACCGCCCGGCATGTCCCAGCGCGGGAACCCGGGGGCCCGCCGCTCCAACTCGGCGGCCTCGTCCACGCTCAGGACGGGGTTGGTGAAGAACGACCCCGCGCTGCGCGTGTCCGGGTCGGCCGCGTCGAGGACCATCCCCTTGCCCCGGCGCAGCTCCAGCACCGCCGCACGGGCCAGGCCCAGCGGCACCCGTTCGCCCAGGCCGACGCCGAGCCGGGCGGCCAGCTCCCGGTAGGCGACGGGGCCGGACAGCCCGCCGGGGGGCAGCTCGTAGGTGACCGCCAGCACGACGTGACGTCCCGGGTCCGCCTTGAACGCGCTGTGCCGGTACGCGAAGCCGCACTCGCGCGCGTCCAGATCCCTGACCTCCCCGGCGCGCCGGTCGTAGACGCGGACACCGGTGATCGTCTGTGACACGTCCTGGCCGTAGGCGCCGACGTTCTGGATGGGGGTCGAGCCCACCAGACCCGGAATCCCGGACAGGCATTCGACGCCCGACCGCCCTTCGGCGACCACGCGCTCCACCAGGGCGTCCCAGTCCTCACCCGCCTGGGCGGTGACCCGGTCGCCGTCGACCTCGACACCGCGCGAGGCCACGCGCACGACCAGCCCGTCGAACCCGTCGTCGGAGACGACCAGGTTGCTGCCGCCACCGAGCACGAGCACCGGTTCGCCCGCCCGGTCCGCCTCCGCCACCAGCTCGACGATCTCCTCAGGCGACCCGGCCTCCACGAACGCCCCGGCCGGACCGCCCAGCCCCAACGTCGTGTACGGCGCCAGCCGTACCCCTGCCATCCGCTCAGTCATGCACTTCCCCACAACCCCGGCCGAATCCGCGACCAGCCTATGGGCTACGGGATGTCCGGTCCGCGACCGGGCCGCGGACTCTCCGCGCACCACCGGCCGCTACGGGGTACGCAGCAGCCTCAGCACCCGGTCGTAGGTCCGGCGGGACTCGGTGTCCCGGTAGCCGGGGTCGACGTCGTGGTAGCCGCGGTGCCGCTCCTGGCGGACCGGCAGATCCCTGCCGAGGGCGATGAGCGTGCCGGGCAGGGCGAGCGAGAACTCCAGGTCGGCGTTGCGGTAGTAGCGCGCGCCGGTGGGGAAACCGCCCGCGGCGAGCGCGGCGTCACGCCTGACCGCGAGCAGGTCACCGAGCAGCCCGCGGACCTCCCCGGGTTCGGCGTCCCCCCACTCCTGACCGTCGGCACGCGGGTTCACACCCTTCCAACCCGCGGCGACCACGTCGTCGTCGCCGAGCGCGTCGAGCAGCGGAGTGATCGCGTCGCCCTCCAGGATCGTCGAGGTCTCCATCACGACGTGCACGTCCGAGGTGTCGAGGGACAGGAGCTTGTCCCGGCTCTCCCCCCATTCCGCGGTGCCGCCCCTCCAGTGCGGGGTCTCGGCCACGTGCCACGCCTCCACCCGGCGCGGGAACTCCTCCGCCAGCTCGTGCAGTGCCCTGCCCGCGCCGTCCACGTCCCCCAGGTCCAGAGCCATGATCTTGGCATCGGTACGGGCCACCAAGGCGCGTACGCACTCCCGCAGGTCGTCGGGCCAGCCGTCGACCAGGAGCGCGACCGTCACGGTCGGCCGCACGGACCGGGGACGCTCCGCCACCGCCGGAGGGGTGATCGACTCGTCCAGCCGGGAGACGGACAGGCTCGCGTCCCACAACAGCTGGGAGGAGACCGTCCGCTCGGGGTGGCCTTCGAGGTCGTCCACCCTGCCGACCAGTTCGGCTCCCTCGGGCTTCTGCTCGGGAGCGGCCTCCTTGTCGGCGACCCGCTCGGCGTCCACGGCGTCGAGTCCTTCGGGACGCCGCCCCGGCTCCGCCGCCGCCTCGACATGCCTCTCGTCGGCCGAAGCGTCCCGGTCGGGGATCGGGGCATCCCGGTCGAGGCCGGCGCGTCCGGTGCCCGGCTCCGGTGGGGTGGGGCGTCCGGCAGCCGGCTCCGGCGAGGCGGAGTGCTCGGTGGCCGACTCCGGCGAGGCGGAATCTCCAGCGGCGGATTCCGGCGATACGGGGTGTCCGGCGGCGGATTCCGGTGCGGCGGGGTGTCCGGCGATACGACCTTCGGCCGCGTCGGGGATGGAGCCGACCGTGGGCCAGACGGTGAAGGGTGCGGCGGCGACGAGCTCGAACCCGCCCGCGGCGTCACGGACGCGCCAGCCCTCGGCGGCGAGCTCGTCACGCAGGGCATCGGCGGCGGCGGCGTCGCGCCGAGCCCGTGCCTCGATCCACCGCTCGGCGAGGGTCGTCACGTGAGGTGGTGCTTCGCTCATGCCGGGACGCTACCCACGGACAGGGGGATCAGTCTCCGGCCCACCACCACGCCGGATCCCGCCCGGAGCCGCCTCGGCCCGACCCCGGGAACTCGCCGTCCCCGGGCCCTGGGAACTCGCCGCCCCCGACCCTGGGAACTCGCCGCCCCGGGCCCTGCGACTCGTCCTCCAGTGGTCCCCCCACCGGAGGACGGCAGGTCCGCCGGGGCACACGCCTACGGAGAACGGAAGGTCCGCCGGGGCACACGCCTACGGAGAACGGAAGGTCCGCCGGGCCTCCCGCCAGCGGAGAACGGCCCGTTCACCGGGGCACGCGCCTACGACAGCTGAACCACCGCGCGGGCCTTGGAGAGCACCCGGGAGTCAGCGGACTTGGCGGTCAGCGCGACCACCACACGCTTGTCCTCCAGCTTCTGCTCGACGACGCCGCTGACCGTGATCACGGCACCCTGGTCGTCGTCCGGGACGACCACCATGGAGGAGAACCGCACCCCGTAGTCGACGACCGCGCCCGGGTCTCCGGCCCAGTCGGTGACGAACCGGCCGGCCTGGGCCATGGTGAACATGCCGTGCGCGATGACGTCGGGCAGGCCGACGGTCTTGGCGAACCGCTCGTTCCAGTGGATGGGGTTGAAGTCGCCGGACGCCCCCGCGTACATCACCAGGTTGACGCGGCGCACCGGATAGTCGACCGACGGGATCTCCTGCCCCGCCTCGACCTCGTCGTACTTGACCGTCGCGGCCATCTCAGCTCGCTCCTCCACGCTCGACGATGGTGTTGTAGGTCGTGCACACGGGCTCGCCGTCGACGGTCGCGACGTCGCTCTTGACCGTGATCAGCTCGTTGCGGCCGACGCTGCGGATGTCGGTCACGGTGGAGACGCAGACAAGCTCGTCTCCGGCGTGGATCGGCCGGTGATACTCGAAACGCTGCTCTCCGTGGACCACCATGGCGAAGTTCAGCCCCAGCTCGGGGTCTCCCAGGATCGACCCGCCGGCGAGGCTGAACACGATCGGGAACGTGGGCGGTGCGATCACGTCGGGGTACCCGGCCGCTTGCGCGGCCTCCCTGTCCCGGTAGAGCGGGTTGTCATCGCCGATCGCCGCCGCGAACTCCTTGATCTTCACGCGACTGACCTCGTAAGGCGCGGAAGGCGCGGACGCCCGCCCGACGAAATCACGGTTCAGAGCCATCGTGCTCCTTTGCGGATACCGAGCTGATGAGGCCGGCACCTGTGGTTGGGCCGACAGTGACAGAATAAGATTCCATAACGTGGCCCCGGCGGGCCACCAGGAAACCGTAGCCCGACCCGCCCCCGCATCGGCTGTCGATCAGGGGCAACGCCCCCGAGGAAAAGCTGTGCGGATACGACAGGAGCGCGGATACGACAAACCGGCGCCCCCTCGTTCGGGGACGCCGGTTGTCGTCGAGTTCGAGCGTGCCGTCGAGGCACTCATCTCCCGTACGAGCGGGAGGCCGCGCGAGAACTAGCGGGTCTCGCGGTGCGCCTGGTGCGTCTTGCAGTTCGGGCAGTACTTCTTCAGCTCAAGCCGATCCGGGTCGTTGCGCCGGTTCTTCCGCGTGATGTAGTTGCGGTGCTTGCACTCCTGGCAGGCCAGCGTGATCTTCGGCCTAACGTCGGTGGCAGCCACTTGGGAGTGCCTTTCTACGTTCGGGACAGTGGACAACCCACACGTAGGTCCTCCCTTGAGGAGAGGACCCGGTGGGTAGTAGCGGAGGCCGGACTTGAACCGGCGACACAACGATTATGAGCCGTTTGCTCTGCCTGACTGAGCTACTCCGCCTTGAGGCCGACGAAATCGACCGACCTCGCAAGGATACCCGACCCGCAGAGTGCCTGCGTACTTGCGCAGGTCGGGGCGATCGCTTCCGGGTCACCCCATTATGCCCGTTCGCGGTCGGGAACCTTGAGCATTTTTGGACGAGCCTGTCCGGCCCTCCACGCCGAAGGCCCCAACCAACAGGTCAGGGCCTTGGGCTTTTGAGCCCCTTTACGGAATCGAACCGTAGACCTTCTCCTTACCATGGAGACGCTCTGCCGACTGAGCTAAAGGGGCCTGTCCGTGTCGCTCTCGCTTGCGGACAGGTGTAACCATACACGCCTCCGGAGCGGGATGCGAAATCAATCGGCGAGCACCCGGAGCGAGGTGCATCTCGGGCATCTCCCGCAATGCCGGAGATCGCAGCCGCCCGCCGCACGAGCTCCCCGCCGGCGCACCTCCACCACACGGGCAACGGCCCTTACGGCACGGACAGCGGTCCTCACCACACGGGCAACGGCCCTCACGGCGTGGGCAGCGCTCCGGAGAGTGTGTCCGCCGGACTCTCCGGATGGGGGAAGTCACCGTCAGCGGCGAAGCGGGTGAAGAACCTCTTTCCCCCGATCTCCCGGACGGCGCCGAGCTCGACCGTCGCGGCGTACGGTTCGGCGAGACAACCCGGCATGCACCAGGTTCCGCTCAGCAGCCCTCTGCCGGCCGCCCGCCGCGGCCCCCAGGTCCGCCAGACGACGTCGCGCATCGAGCTGAACTCCGACAGGACCAGATTGGCGGGCCTGCGGTCGGCCCGCCCCTCCTCGGCGCCGTAGAGGTTGAACACGTGAACCGGTCCGGCGCCGGCCACGAGCCCCGCGGCCGAGGCGTGCCGCAGGGCCGTGATCACGCCACTCCGGGAGGTCGCGATCGCGCCGGACGCCGACGGGCCCGTCGCGACCACGGCGAGCCCCAGCCCGAGAGCCGCAGCTCCCAGGCCCAGCGCCACGGTGATCCTTCTCACGTCTCTCCTCGTTCTCGCACGTCGAAAACCTCCGGCGGGAGGAACCGCACCCCCGCCGGGCGGTGGCCACCGACCGGCGGCCTCTTCTGGCCACGACCCTGGACACCAAGAACACGTTATGCGATCGAACGGACACGGAAAGCCACATCGGGCCTCCTCGTCCTGAGACCGCGCACCGGTGCGCCATCCTGTTGTCGGCAGCCGAGAGGTCGCCGCCCCACCCGAGGCGCCGTCGAACCGCCGTCGAACCGCCGTCGCACGCGGCGGGAAGGTGGCCGGGCCCGCCGCAGGTCCGTCGAGCTCCGCCCGGAGCGAACTAGGGCCGCCGGGTTCCACTCCGGAGCGGACCGGGAAGCGTGACACGGCGGAAGGCGACGCTCGGAAAATCGCTGCCTTTCGCCGACAGCGCCTTTTCGACGCGTCGTTTGTCAGTGTCTTTTGCCGACCATTTGACGGCGTCTTTTGCCGACCGTAAGGAGCACCGTGCTGCAGAACCCTCGCGTGGCGACGATCCGGGCGCTCGACGAGAGCGACAGGCCGCATATGTATTGGCACGGAATGGACGTCGACGGCCATGTATGGCTGTTCGAGACCGTCATCGACGACGGCGGGGAATACTGGCCCGTACGCCACGCCGAACTGGGCCCGGACGGCATTTCCCGCAGATACTCCTGGGATCACATCGAGGACGAGCACGGTTTCCTGGCCGAGGGACCGCTCTATCCCGACGACTTCGGTCTCAACGCCCTGACCGCCGAGGAGTTCGGCACGCTCTGGGCCGCACTCAACCGGTGAGGACGCCCTCCTCGGCGCTCTTCGCCCAGCCGCAGAGAAACCGCAGAGAATCCACTCGCCGGTTTCCGGACCGCTGACCGGCCCGGTGGCCACCGGTCACGTGAGGTCGGCCATCACGTCCGCGCGCTCGGCGTCGCGTTCCACGCTGATGACGCGGACCTGCGGCGACGCGCCGGTGACGAGCCAGGCGAGCCCCACTCCGCATCCTGTTCCCGTCTCGGCCACCGAGGAGGGGACGCCACCCGCGAGAGTCTGCAACAGACGGCCCTGCTCAGGACGGCAGGAGAAGGGGAAGGCGAGTCTCTCGGCGAGCCGGACCGCACGGGCCACGAGTGGCGGCATGTCCGAAAGACGGTAGGCGTCGGTCCCGTTCAACGACATACGACAAGGATGACCGGTTCACGCCCCCCGCGGCCCTTCGCCCTCGCCTTTCACCCCTCGACTGCCCCCGGCCGCTCCGCCCGGCCGGCGGCCGGGGATCCTCCCGGTCACCCGCACCTTCGGACCTCCACCCGTTTTCGTGATTCGAGACGCCCACGCACCGGCCGGGAATCGGATAGGGACAATCCACTTCGACGAACCCGGATTACCGTTTCATAAATGAGTGGACATGCCCTGCTAACGTGCCGGATATGGGCATCATCGACGTCGACCGGTTCGTCGCCGACGGATTCGTCAAACTGGAAGCGGCCGTTCCCCGGGAGACCGGTGACGCCGCGAGAGCGCTGCTGTGGCGACAGATCGGCCTGTCGCCGCAGGATCCGGCCGGGTGGAAGGAGCCGGTGGTGTGGGCGGCGGACCTCACCGGTGAGGGTCCGCTCGGAGAGATCATGCGGAGCAGGCGGCTGGCCGGGGCACTCGACGAGATCTGTGGGTCCGGCGGCTGGGCGCCGCGCGGCGCGCTCGGCATGGTGCCGGTCCGGTTCCCGCGCCTGCCCCCCGCCGACGACCGGGGATGGCACATCGACGCCAACGCCGCCCAGCCGGACGGCAGCTACCTGTGCAGCGGGCGGCCGGAGACGATGCTGCTGCTGGTCCTGCTGTCGGACGTCGGTCCCGACGACGCGCCGACCCGCATCAGGGTCGGCTCGCACCGGGACGCGGCCGCGGTGCTGACGGGCCGCGCGCTCGACCCGTTCGAGGCCGGGCCGCTGGTGGACGCGGCCAGTTCACACCGTCCGCTCGCCTACGCGACAGGCCGGCCCGGCGACATGTATCTGGTCCACCCCTTTACCGTCCACGCCGCCGACGAGCACCGGGGAACCGAGCCGAGGTTCATGTCCCAGGGGCCCGTCTTCCTGACCGAACCGGTGACTCCGGACGGATCCAACGCGCTGGCCCGAGCGATGGCGGACGGCGCCTGACCCGCACGACCACCGTCACCGGCGGACGCTCCTTGATCCTGCACGACCGCCGTCGTCGACCGGTTCGAAGAACGCCCGCCTCGGAATCCTGCCGCTTCGCTGCTATTCGGTGTTCGTGACCCCGGGCAGGGTCAGTCGCGTGAGCTTGCCAGAGTAGCGGGCCAACTGCCGGGCCTGTCCGGTGTCGACGTCGACCGCGTAGGTGCCGACTTCCGTGTCTCGGTAAATGATCGTGACTTCGGATCCGCTCACCCAGAGGGAGGCGCCGGAGACACCGCCGTCCTTCGGCAGGCCGCGGACGGCGACCTTCCGCAAGGTCCGCCCGGTCCTGGCGTCGAGAAGGGTGAGGGTGCGCTTCTCGACGCTCCGCGTCGTCTTGAACTCGAAGGCGGCCATCGTGCGGCCGTCCGGGGCGAGTTCGCTGAAATTGATGAACACGCCGTCGAAGCGCACCGGCGTGCCCCCACCGGTGACGGGCATCAGCCACAGGTCGGTCCTGACGTACCGGACCAGCGCGGCGACACCGTCCTTGATGCTGATCGCCTCGAACTTGCCGGGCACCGGCACCTTCTTGCCGGTCCGCATGTCGATCAGCAGCCCGGGATCCTTGCTCCCCTCCCTCGGGTCGAAGATCACGTGGCGTCCGTCGTCGGACACCACGAGCATGGAACCTGCGCCGATCAGTTCCTCCTTCACCGTGACGGAGGAGGTCGCCTCGGAACCGCTCACCAGGTCGCGGACCACGTGCGCCTGTGCCCGGCGGCTGTAGTAGGCGAGCATGCGCCCGTCCCGGCTGATCGCGACGGGCACGTTCCACCCCTTGGCGTTCCTGACGAGCGCCTGCGACAGCCGGTAGGTCGTGCCGGTGCCGGTGACCACCCGCCACTCGACGGCGCTGCAGTCGAGGGGCTGCCGCAGCTCCGGGTCGACTCTGCAGGGCGTCTGATACGCGTGGCTCAGCGACTCCACCTTGCCGTCGGGCAGGTCGGGCACCGTGTCCACGTTCCGCGGCGTGGCCTTGTCGTCACCGTTCGCTCCCGGCAGTGTCACGGCTGCCGTCGCCACGCCGAGCGCCGTGACCGCCGCGACCGCGGTCAGCGTCAGGGTGGTGCGCCGCCTGCGACGGTGACCGGCGATGGCCAGGTCGGCCAGGTTCACCAAGGGGGCTTCGTCGGCGATGTCGTCCAGCGCATCGTGTAGCCCCGTCATCGGACTGCCTCCATGATCTCAGGATCGGACAACAGGTGCGCCAGCTCAGGCGCGAGCGTGCGCAGACGGGTCAGCGCGTGATGGGTCTGACTCTTGACGGTGCCCACCGAACAACCGAGTGTCTCGGCTGTCTGCGTTTCGGTGAGGTCTTCCCAGAAGCGAAGCACGATCACGGCACGCTGTTTGGGCGTCAGCTTGGCCAGCGCCTGGCGCAGCATGATCCGGTCAAGTGCGGCCTCGTCGTAGGAGGCGCCGTGTTCCGGTGGATCGGCGCTCGACAGTTCGGGGCGTGGCCTGCGCCACCAGGAGATGTACTGGTTGACCAGCGCCTTGCGGGTGTAGGCCTCCGGATTACCGTTCCTGGACAGCTTGGGCCACTGCCCCACGACCTTGATCAGGACGCTCTGTAACAGGTCCTCGGCGAGGTGAGCATCTCCCGTGAGCAGGTAAGCGGCCCGCATCAGCGCCTGCTGACGGGCGAGCACGAACTCGCGGAAGCCGTCGTGATGATTCAATGCGTTCTCCTCTCACCCGTTCCCAACGCGCCTTACGGGGCGAATGGTTGTAGCCCTTCCACCTTCACCAGTCATGTTCGTCATGTGGTCGGTCTGGGCCCGGGTGCGGAGGAGACAGCGGCCTTGTCCTGTGGCCACACCGGCCACAGATCGTCGTAGTCCGCGCCATGGGTGATCGAACCGTGGGCCACCCGGATGAGAGGCGTGACCGGTTCGAAGGTCTCCCCATGTGCCTGCGGGTGCCGCATACCAGGTCAAAGCCAGTCTGCCCTCGCTCCTGGCGAATACCCCGGAGCCGGAGCATCCCCGGCGGGAGCCACGTCCCCGGCCGGTCTGGCCGGCTACCTCGCCCTCAGCACGTAGATGAGCACGAGGGCGGTGAAGAGGGTGAGGATGACGCCCAGGCCGAACAGGAAACCGGGCCCCCCGAGTTCTTTCCTTCCGGCGCCGCCGAGGTCGACCACGACGGTTTCGGCGACCACGTCGTGCAGGCATCGGCGTTCCGAACCGACGAATATCCACAGCGCGTCGACCAGGTTGATCAGCACCCCGGAGTACGGCGTCAACATCAGAGCGGGGTAGACAAGGGCGCGAATTCCCGCATTGCGGAGGCTCGGTGGTTCTCCGGTCGCCGTGGAGACCACCTTCAAGCGGCAGAGCCGCTTACCGGGCGTCTGGCCCCACAACGCGTGCTGCAACCAGAAGTAGACGGCGAGAAGGCCCGTCACCGCGACGTCGATCGGCCAATCGGGGTTTTCCGCGTACAGGTTGAGATAACCGAAGAAGGGAGCTTCACCCGATGCCTCGGGGATCTCAAAAGTTAACGGATAGAGCGGCGAGATCGCTATCTGGAAGATCAGGCAGTCGATGAGGAGAGCTACGAAACGGTGACGCCTCGCGGCGAGGGATGGTCTCGTCAATTCCTGGGGGGGCGATTGTCATGAAAGTCAGTGTGCCGGACGGCTTTGACGCGTAAAACCGGGGGGCGGAGAATTCGCGGGCGGCGCGGCATTCCGTCACGGTGAACGCCGAGCGGTCATCCCCTGGATGGGCTGCGGCGGCGCAGCAGGAGTCCGGTGCCGGCGGCGAGGATGAGAAGGAAGCCGGTAAGTACGAGCACTCGCCCGTCGGGGCCGGCCTGGCCCCCGCCCCCGGTCGCGGCTCCCCCGGACGGTGTCTCGATCACCCTGCCGCCCTCCTCCGCATCGGTCGGCCGCGAGCTCGACGTCACCGGTGCGGGATCATCAGGTGACTGGTCGTCCGCGGACGCCGTGGCCGTGTCGCTCGGCTGTGGACTCGGGGTCACCGGTACGGAGTCGGCGGGCCGGTCGTCCGCGGAGGCGACGGTGAGGGTGTAGGTCGTCAGGGCGGTGGGGTTCCGCACCTCGCACTGGATCGACGGTTCATTGGTCCTGGTCCCGAAATTGATGGCGGCCGGCCGCACCGTCGCGGTGCCCGTGCTGGACGGGGTGGTCTTCAGGGAGACCGTGGTCATCGGCAGGGGGATGGTCTGGCCCGCGCTGAGGGTGTCGATCTCACCTACCCCGGTGGCGGAGGTCAATCCGGGGAACCCGCTGATGGACGCGTACGCGTACAGTTCGGTGCCGTCGGCCAGTCCCGTGGCGGGCGCCTTCAGCGCGGAGGTATCGTCGACGTAGACTCCACGCCATTCGATGGTCATCTGCTTACCCGGTGTGGCGTCGGGCGGCATCATCAGCTCGACCTTGACCTTGATATCTTGTTTCTCTGCCACGCCGGTGGTGGTGCACCGGTAGTCAACGATGTCGGTGGCGACGATCACACCCTGCTGCGGCTTCGAGACGACGGCATGCGCCGGCTGGCAGAGCGGGGCCAGGCCGCCGGCCAGGGCGACGAGCGAGAGAATCGAGCGGATACGCAAAGCGACTCCTGTTACGACAGATGGTGCACAGGAGACGGGGCGGGAGGACATCCGGTTGACAGCGCCGAACCCTGAACACGTCTCCCGGTCGGGGGGGAACACGCGGCGGGCCGACAGCGGCGATGCCCACAGGGAACGCGGCCTCAAGCACCCGGGCCGTGGCCGCCCACCGAGCAGCGAAACACCTGGGAATGGGTCGAGTACGTCGGCCACCATGTCCCGCGGTACGCGAGTCGGGAGGGCCTCACTCAACCGGGGGCCGCGACAGTTCGATGTGCGGGAGGGTCGTCTGGGCGGCCACCGATGCCCGGTGCCCGACGGACCAGGTCACCGAGGTGCCGGGCACGGCGGCGACCGCCCGGGTCGTGACCGCGTCCGCGCCGGGGATCGCCGGGCCGTTCACGACCGTCCACATACCTGACGCGTGGCGCAGATACCGGGCCGTACCCGCCAGACCGGGAGCGCCGAGCTGAACGGACACCCACAGGCCGTCACCACCGGCGGCCAGCGAGACGCCCGAGCCGACGACCTCCGGCGCCCCGGCGTCCTGCCAGGAGGTCCCGTCGTAGTGCAGGACGACGGTGGCGGAGTACGGCCTGGGAACGTTGAACACGACCTTGTGACCGACGGCCCAGACGTCACCGGAAGAAACCGCGTGGACGTCGTTCAGGCTCACGACGCCGCCCGCCCCGTCCGGCAACCGCGCCGTCCAGGCGGTGCCGTCCCAGCGCAGGGCGATGCCCGTCGCCACTGCGGCCGACGACGCCGCGGCCGTCCCGACCGCCCAGGCGTCCCCCGGACCGCGCGCCTCGACCTGCTGGACGGCACACCCCGTCGCGCACTCCACAGGGAGCGGTGTCTCGGTCCAGATACGGCCGTCGTAGAAGGCCAGCATGGACGTCGTCGGCGAGCCGTACGTCGCGGACAGCCACAGCCGCCCGCCCGGCAGCGCCGACAACCCGGTGATCCGCAGTGTCGTGTCGTCGCTCCTGGGGAAGCCGCGCGGAGCCCACACGCTCCCGATCCTGCGTAACAGCTTCGCCGCACCCGTGGTCTGATCGACGCCCGAGGCCCAGGTGCCGTCCGGAGCGGTCGTGACCTCCGTCAACGTCCCCTGCCAGCCGGGCGACGGCTGCTTCACCCAACGCCGCCCGTTCCAGTGCACGATGAGCGGGATCGACGGAGATCCCTCACTGCCGACGGCCCACGCGCTGCGGACACCCTGTGCCTCGACGTCGGCCAGGGAGGCAGGCGGCTGGGCGGACGGCGTCTGGACGGCCTGCCACGTGGGCCCCGCCCGTTGCGCGTACGAGGGGATCGTCGAGACCAGGCCGAGTGTGATCACCACCGGCACTGCGGCAAGCCCTCGTACCCATGAGCGCACCATCGGGCAGCTCCTCTCGGACGGCACCGGATCCCGCCATGTCAACATGACTCACCCAAACAAGCAACCGCTTAGGTGAATGCGGTCGGACCGCGTCACCGCCGGCGGTCGCCGTACATCGCGGGGGCGGTGTCATGGGGGCGGTCATGCACTACGGGGGGCGGCGTCATGGGGCGGTCGTGCACTGCGGGGAGCGACGTAACGAGGGCGACATCACAGGTGGATGTCACGGATGGACGTCACAAGCCGCCCTCGCCCGCCGCGGTGTCAGCTGCCCTTGACGTAGATGGTCCGCCAGCCGGAGCACTGCCCCGTCGGCTGCTGGGACGTGCCCCGGCAGACCTTCGCCTTGATCTGCCGCGGGCCGCCGACTTCCTTACGGAACGTCACCGGCCTGTCGGCACAGTTCCGCTGGTTCACCGACCGCCATTTGCCGTCACGGAAACTCTGGTGACGCAGCAACAGCCACCCGCAGCCGGAAGGGGAGCTGTCGTAGAGCGTTCCATGGACTTCGAAAGCCGACTGGCCGACGAGCACCTTGCCGTAGGCGCGGGCTCCGTGGTCGACGGAGTGGATCGAGCTCCATTTCCAGACGGTGGGATCACTGGGTTCGTTGAGACGTGAGTCGGCCGAAGCCGCTGAACCGCCGAGAACGAGGACCGCGGCGGCGGTCGCGCTCAGCAGGACTCGAACGCCGGCATGCATGAGGAGCCTCCAAAGGGATGCGTGATCTTCCTTTCGATACGGGAAGGTAGATCCACACGCTTGGAAGTCACCAGAAGCAACTTGAGCCCTGCGACACGCCTGACTCCACTCCCCGGCCGCGTGAGGGCGGACCTCCGACACGCCTGGCTCCACTCCCCGGCCGCATGAGGGCAGAGTGGCGTGGGCGTCCTTCACCGCGTCCCCGCCAAGTGCGTCCACGGGCAGGGGGGGGAGCCACCCACAACGGATCAGCGACGCGCCGACATGAAGCGCATGACGTACGAGCAGTGACCCGCATGCTCCTCGGGTCCCTTCGACGTTCACGACCCGGTTCCGGGCGGCCCGGTTCTCACTCGCGAACCGCCCGGAAGGCCCGTACCCGCCTGGGAAACGCCACCAAGATCATTGCGCGCATATTGCGCGACCGTCGACACACGGCCGCTCGGGACGGCCTACGGCCGCAGGTCCCCAAAACGCAGAAGAGGCCCCGTGGGGCCTCTGAGCTGCTGGTGGCAGGTCCAGGGTTCGAACCTGGGTAGGCTGAGCCGACGGTTTTACAGACCCGCCACGAAAACGCTCTGACCTGGGAAGATACCGCTTCCTACAAGGTTCTTAGCACGCATTCAGCACGATCAAGGCTCAGAGCCCCTCCGGAGTGATCGGAATCCGGCGAATCCGATGGGTCCGGCCCCTGCCCGAACGGCCCTCTACGGCTATCTGAGAGGCCCAGTGTTCGCCGTGATCGCTTAATCCGGTTCCGTGTGCTCGTGCTCGCGCCACTCGGTCTTGCGATGCCGCCATAAGAGCAGGAAAGCCCATGCCGTCAGCACGGCTGGACCTACCCCGATCAGCGCGAGGACTACGCCGCCGACCTCGTAGCCATCCTCCCAGCCGACCAACCCCATGGAGGCGACCGGCAGACCCACCGCCGGCCACGCCAGGTACCCCTGGCGGTGACAGCGGTGACAGCATCGACGGAATGAGGAGGTTCCGCAGCTCAACGGCATCTTTAAGGTGTCACCCGTCTGGTTGACGGGTGGTGACAGCGGTGACAGCTACCGGAGGGGCTCCGGATTGTGTCACCGCCGTCAACGACTGTCACCTAGCCCGATGACAGCACGAACATAGCTCTCACCTGCGAGAACGACCGATTTCCTCGAATGTGTCACCGCTGTCACCGCAGCGGACGCAGGTCCGTAAGCCCCGGCCCTCCTTGGGCACCCTCTATGGTCATTCGGGAACCTCGGAGCTTGATCAATCCAGCGATGGACGCCAGGGCTTACCGTCGTAGCCTGGAGGGCAATGTTCCTCAGCGAGGGAGGACGATGAGTCAGAGCAACGATCAGCCCGCCTACCTCCGAATCGCGGATGACCTCCGCGCCCGGATTCAGGCCGGCGACCCGCCTCCGGGCGGCATGCTGGATTCCGACGCCGTCCTTGTGCGGACATACGGCGTTGCCCGAGGCACCGCCCGCCAGGCGGTTGCCGAACTGGAGCGTCTCGGCCTGGTAGTGAGCGAGATGGGTCGGGGCAGACGCGTCGTCGGTAACGTGCCCGGTGAATCCGGCCCCCCCTCGACCCGATACGAGACCGTAGCCGCGGCTCTACGTCAGGACATCGCCAGCGGCAAGCTCGCGCAAGGCAGTCAACTCCCCCGAGAGGCGACGCTAGCTGAGCAGCATGGAGTGTCCAAGGGGACCGCGCGTCAGGCGCTTCAGATGCTGGCCGCCGAGGGCCGGATCGCAGCGGTTCATGGGAAAGGCTGGTTCGTGGGCGACGCACAGGGCGCGTTGACCCGCACTGACGAGGTTGCGGACTCCATCCGGAAAGCCATTCTTGCGGGAGAATTCCCGAAAGAATCCCGCATTCCCGGTGAATCAGCACTCGCTGAGCAGTACGGCGTAGCGCGAGTTACCATAAGACGTGCCGTAGCCCTGTTGGAAGCAGAGGGGATCATTAAAAGCAGGAGAGGGGTAGGGCGAATCGTCACCCAATCCTCTTGATAATCGACATACCGCGCATCGACCAAGGAACTGGCAGGCTCCATTGAACGAGTCGCGAACCAATCCCCCGCCCTTCACCGCCTCCGAGGCACGCAAAACTCTTGATGCCGCATGCCGGAAAACCGGCCTCCACGCAGAAGACGCGGTACTCCTCCGTCTTGGCGAAAACGCCATATTCCAGCTCTCAACAGAGAAGGTGGTCGTCAGAATCGCCCGTAGCGCCGAAGTCCTTCCCGATGCGGCGAAAGAAGTTGCCGTTGCCGAATGGCTACGCGAATCAGGTCTACCAGCGTCGGAGCCTGCGGACTACGGGCAGCCCTTGATGGTCAGAGATAGACCGGTCACCTTCTGGCGCCTGATCGATAACAACGGCGGAAAGGCGAGCGTGAGAGACCTTGCCCGGATTCTCCGGCAACTTCACCATCTCCCTGTCCCTCCCGAGCTGCCTCTACCCGCGTTCGACATCTTCGGACGCGTTTCCGAACGCATCGCCAAGACCGAGGCGCTCTCGGATCGGGATCACGAGTTCCTCGCGGTCCGTCTCGCCGACCTGCGTGAGAAGTACGCGAACCTTCGATACCCCCTGCCTCCATGCGCAGTGCACGGGGATGCTCACCAGCAGAACCTGATCGTTGCTCTCGACGGCACGGTCTTGCTTATCGACTTCGAGCGGTTCGCCTTCGGGCCACCGGAAACGGACTTGGCCGTCACTGCGACGGAACGTCTCATCGGCTGGCACACCGCCGAAGATTACGAGAACTTCGCCAGCGCCTACGGATTCGATGTCATGACCTGGGAAGGCTTCCCCGTAGTCCGCGCAATCAACGAGCTGAAGATGACCACCTGGCTCATGCAGAACGTCAGCGAGAGTGAACGGGTCGCCCAGGAGTTCAGAACGCGCTTCGCCTCGCTCCATGACGATGAGGCGCCACGTCTGTGGACGCCGTTCTAAGTGATCGACGGGTACTTGCCGGCCACCAGTTCCCGGAAACTCTCGATCTCACGATTTCCGCGGTATTCCTTCAGGTCTGCGCAGAGATCGGAGACGTACCGGAGATAGCGCATCGACTTGAGAGACCCGGCAAGCTCTACAGCTTCGGCCGCCAGGACGGCAGCTTGGCACGGCTCACCCTGGTGAACGTACGTAGCGGCCTGCACCAGACGGATGAATGCGAGAGTACGAGCGTAAACAGGATCGGTGAGTTCAAGACACCTCCCGACGAATTCTTGCGCGATACGCGGTTTCCGCAGATCCCGGAAACAGTGCGCACCTTCGCCCGCCAATTCGGCGTCATCGAAATAGCTGATCCACTCGGGGTCGTCGGCGACGTTCCGGCCTTCGAAGAGCTTTTCCGCCTCGCGCAGTGCCCGGGAGCACGCCGCATCGTCGCCGTTCCCCGCCTGGGCTCTCGCTTCCATGGCAAGAAAGCTCGCCATGGTGGTGGCGCTCGCGACCCCCTTCGAGCCTTCCTGCGCTGCCCTCGCAAGTTGTATCGCCTGCTGGAAGTTTCCCAGGTAGTTCGCCTGGTGGCTCATGTTGCCGAGCAACCGCCCCCCGAGCATGCGGTCACCCGCCGCCTGTGCGAGGCGTAACGCCTGGATCATGTAGCGCTGGGCAAGACCGTGGCGCCCCAGGTCATAGGCAGTCCAGCCGAGGAGCTGAGCGACTTCGGCAGCGGCGGAGAACAGCTCTCGTCCGACAGACTCGGTGAACTTCCCTTCCAGGAGCGGGCTCACGTCGCGAACGTAGTACTGCGCCAGGGCCGCGCGAGCGTGCCCGCCGCCGAACTGGAAGTCCAGTTTCATGAAGAGCTGCGTGGTCATCCGGACGGCCCGGACATCGGACTCTCCCACGTTGACCTGTACACCGTTCCCCGCCGACAGCGGCTCGGGCCTTGACAGCAACCACGTCAGAAGCGGCTGTGTCCATGCGGAGGGCACCACGGCAGCCTCTACGGCGAGCGGATCGTCCGCCAGATCCCTGCGGGTGAGCCCGAGCAGCCGGGAACCGACCCCGGGCACGGCATCGGCGTACTCAAGTCCCTGCTCCAGGGTCGTCGGCGTGAGCACCGCACCCATGCCGATGTCCTCCAGGGAGAACCTCACGCCGGCTTTGCGGCTGAGCGCCTCGGCTATGAACTTCGCCGTCGCGGGACGCGGCCGGACTCCGTCAAGCCAGCGCTTGACGTCCACGTGCGTGCATCGGAGGGTCACGCCCTCCTCCTGCGCAATGAGCTGGACCCGCGACGCGAGCCCCTTGTTCGAACAGTCGGCCCGGCGCATGGCCTCGACCAACGCGAGGTTGGGCATCCGGGACATCCTCACCTCCGATCATGTCGTCAAGGTCAGGATGACCCGTGTCAAGACCCCTCGACCAGTTCTTCGGCGAAATCCGTAGATCTTGTTCGTCCAGCTCAGGGGATAAATCACCCCCGAAAATCACCCCTTAAGCAACTGGGCACTCCCACGATCACGCTGCCCTACGCCCTCTGCCCTGCGGTTTCCTGGAGTCAGTCACAGCGGCCGAGGCCAAGCGCGGCGGAACCTCAGAAGAAGCCAAGCCCAAAGCCTTGACTCCTGGCGACTGTACATGTTCCATATCTCTTAGAACCTGTACAGCAGGTTCCGATCCGAAAGGGAACCACGATGCTTCCGGCTCCCAAGATCCACCGCTTCCTGCCGTTCCTGCTCATGGCCCTGGCCCTGGTCTTCATCGTCCGGCAGCCGGACAAGGCCGCAGCCGTCGCCACGGGCGCCGTGACCGGCCTGATGACGGTGACCGACGCGCTCGTCACGTTCGCCAGCAGCCTCGGCTGACCCACCCACGAAAACGGGGCGGCCCCATCCGCCAAGACACGGGCCGCCCCCTCTACTCCGAGACAGGAGCAACCTCATCATGACCTACGGGTCCATCCTCCAGAAGACCGCGACCGGGTCGCCCTGGTTGCCGCCGGGCACGGCGAGCACCTGGGTGTGCCGGTGCGGCGGCATCAACCCGCGCACCTCGACGAACTGCCGCAGGTGCCGCCGATGAACGCCCGTTCCTGGCTGCGCCGCCTCTACGCCGAGCAGATCCAGCGCAGGCGCGAGCTGCGCCGGGCGATGCTCGCCGCCGGCCCGGCCTGCACCGACGCCCCCGAGCTGTTCACCACCCCGGACCTGTTCGAGCCCGAGCAGGATGCGGCCCGGCAGGAGCGGGAGGCCGCCGCCGCGCGGATCTGCGCCACCTGCCCGGCCCGGACCGCGTGCCTGGCCTACGCCCTGGCCATCCGCCCCTCCGAGGGCGTGTGGGCGGGCCTGACCGCCGCGGAGATCCGCGCGGTGGCCCTGCACCGGGCCGCGACCGGCCCCGGACAGGAGGTGGCCTGACCATGGCGCGCTTCTCCTGCCCCGACTGCGGGTCCCGCTCGTGCACCGCCATCGGCTGCCGCCGCTGCGGAACCGCCACCGCCCGCCCGATCCAGCGCTGCCCCGTCCACGGCGCCCGCTGCCTGGCCGCCTGCCGGATGTGCCGCACCATCGCCCGTTCCCAGTCCGGCCTCTGACCCCGGAGGTGATCCGCATGCCCCGCGCTCGCACCTGCTGCCCGCGCTGCCGCACCGCCCTCGACGGCGGCCCGGTGCTCTTCTACTGCACCTCGTGCCGCCGCGCCGTCTACGCCGCCGACCTGTCCGCCGAGGTCGCCACCGCTCCGAGGAGGCCCGCATGAGCACCACTGAGCGGACCCTGTCCGCCCCGATGCCCGGCCCCGTCGTCGTCGACCTGACCATGCCCTCCGGGCTGATCGAGGTCACCGTCGGCGACGTCGACCGCGCCGAGATCACCCTGACCAGCGACGCCCCGACCGACAGCCCCGCCGCCCGCGCCATCGCCGCCGCCACCCTGAGCGCCGACGCCCGCGTGGTGACGGTCGGCGTCCCCACTCCCGAGCACGACAGCGTGACCGTCATCTCCGGCACCCGCGGCGGACGCATCGTCGTCTCCGGCACCACCACCTCCGGAATCATCGTCTCCGGCGGAACCGTCCACATCTCCGGCACGATCCTCAGCGCCGGCAACCACGTCGCCGCCGTCTCCAGCGCCGCTCTCACCCCCGGCGTCCGCGTCACGGTTCGCCTGCCGCGCGGCTGTGCCCTGCGGATCGACACCCGCTCCGCGCACGTCACCACCCGCGGCGACCTGGAATGGATCGACTTCGTCTCCGTCTCCGGCGACCTGACCGCGCAGGCGTGCGGCAAGCTCACCGCCTCCACCAGCAGCGGCGACGTGCGCGCCGAGTTCGCCGACGGCGCCGTGGTGCGCACCATCTCCGGAGACATCCGCCTGGGCCGCACCGAGACCGCCATCCTGTCGGCCACCTCCGGTGACATCACCATCGGCGACTTCGGCGGATCGGCCCGGCTGAGGACCGTCTCCGGCGACATCACCGTGCACGCCACCGAACCCGGCCAGGTGAGCGCGTCGGCGACCTCCGGCGACATCACCGTCACCGCCCCCGCCGACCTGGCCGCCGGCACCGGCGAGAACGCCCTGACCGTGGACGCCCGCTCGGTCACCGGTGACGTGCGCATCCCCCGCCCCCCGTCCGCCCCGGCCCGGCCGCGCCGCCCCCGCCGCGGCGGCTCGCCCCTGTGACCTTCCAAAACGGAGACGACATGAACCAGACCACCCGCACCTACACCCACCCCGACGTGCTGACCACCGGTGTCCGCGACGGCTGGGCCGACCCGGAGACCGACCCGACCCGCATCGACTGGGCCGTCCGCCAGGCCGCCGCCGCGATCCCGTTCGCCGTGGTGGACGGCCGCCCGGTCAGCCCCGGCGCGCCGACCGGCATCCGCTACGGCCGCAACGAACTCGGCCACTGGGGCGAGCAGGTCTGCGCCGACGCCCTCGTCACCGCCACCGACGAGCACGGCCACCGCTGGCTGGTCATGGTCGAACGCGGCGACGGCCACGGCTGGGCGATCCCCGGCGGCACGGTCGACCCCGGCGAGGAACCGGCCGACGCCGCGGTCCGCGAGCTGGCCGAGGAGACCGGCCTCGACCTCGGCGAGGCGCACTGGCAGGTGCCCCCGGCCCGCTACGTGCCCGACCCGCGCGCCAGCGATGAGGCGTGGATGGTGACCGTGCCCGCCCGCTGCCACCTGGGGACCCTCGCCCGCGCCGACCTGCCCGCCGTGACCGGCGCCGACGACGCCAAGCGGGCCGCGTGGGTGCGCGCCGACAGCTACACCACCCTGACCGCCTCCCTGAAGGCGACCTACGGCGGACGCGTGTTCGCCGCCCACGAGGACCTGCTGCGCGACCTCCTCGACCGGCCCGCCCCCACCCCGGCCGGTGAACGCCGATGAGCCCCGACCCGACTACCACCACCGTCGGCACCGGCCCGAGCGGGCCGGCGCCGCGGGTGCTGCTGAGCGACCCGGCCGGACTGTTCACCACCCTGGCCCGGCTGGCCCTGCCGCCCGGCTCTTATGTGATCTGCGGATCGGCCGCCCTGTACGTGCGCGGACTGCGCGCCCACCTCGGCGACCTCGACGTCCTGGCCACCGGCCGCGCCTGGGACATCGTCACCCGCCTGGGCGCCCCGCGCCCGGCCCCCTCCGGGCACGGCCGGCTCATCGACCACCCGGCCGCAGCGATCGAGTTCACCGACCGCTGGACCCCCGGCTGGGACACCCACCACCTGATCGCCTCCGCCGACCTCATCGACGGCCTGCCCTTCATGCGCCTGGGCGACGTCCTGGCCTGGAAACAGACCGCCCGCCGCCCCAAGGACCTGCCCGACATCGCCGCCATCCACCGGCTGAGGCAGGTCTGGTCCGGCCGGCCCGCCGCCGCCCGCACCGTCCCGACCGTCTCATCCGACAAGGAGCCCACCATGGGCATGTTCTTCGGCCGCAACACCGGCAGCCGCTCCTACACCTACACCGCCGAGCTGGCCGGCAAGCTCACCCGCAAGGGCGCCAACACCTCCACCGGCGCCGGTCACCTGCTCGCCTACATGTCCGGCACGCTCGGCGGCGACGAGCGCACCCTGTGCCCGGAGGAGGCCGAGCAGGCCGCCCGCTCCATCGAGCAGGCCGCCAAGAAGCTGTCGCGCGGTGACCGGCGGATCGCCGAGCAGATCGCCGCCGACGCCAGGGCCGCCGCCGACGCCCGCCGCCCGTGGACCATCGGCTGACCGGACGGAGACCGATCATGACCACCTTGGCTCACATCATCATCGTCACCGGCATCTTCCTCGGGATCATGTCCCTGGCGGCCCTGTGGGGTGGCCGATGAGCATCACCACCCCGACCCCGGAGCCCACCCCCGACGACGTCGCCCGCGGTCTGGCCGAGATCGAGCGCCACCTGACCGAGCAGGCGCCCTCCACCCCGCGACCGGCCCCGGCGAAGCCTGCGCTTCCTGCGGGCGAGACCCGCCGCGTGCAGCGACTGCGCGCGGAGGTCGCCGAGGCGCACGCGCTGGCCGCGCTCCAGGACGACGACGCCCCGCTCACGGTGGAAACACCCAAGGTCCGCAAGCGCCGCAAGGCCGCCCAGGAAGCCGCCCGGCTGCACGCCCTCGACTCCGACCCGGCCATGCGCGCCTTGCAGGCCGCCCGGATGCGCCGCCTGCTCGTGACCGCCGCCATGGTCTGCCTGACCCTCGCCCTCGGCTGGTCCACCGCCGGCGTGCAGAAGTTCGCCGCCGACGGCGCCCCGCCCTGGTCACCCGGCTGGGTGTTCGCCTGGTTCGTCGAGCCGTTCGTCTCCCTGGCCCTGCTGGTCATCGTCGGTGCCCGCGCCTACCTGGCCATCCAGGGCCGCCCGCTCACCCATCCGACCCTGGTGCGGATCGAGCGGCTGTTCTTGGGCCTGAGCCTGGGCATGAACGCCTGGCCCTACCTGCCGTGGTCCCTGCCCGCGGGCGAGGCGTTCAGCATCGCCGCGCTGGCCATCCACCTGATCGGCCCGATCATCGCGGTCACGCTCGTGATGGCCCTGCCGATCATCCTCGCCGGGTTCACCACCCTGGACCACGGCCTCCCTACCGGCGCCCCTACTGGCCCTACGTACAGGGCGAACATCGGCGTCGGCGGGGCCGACATCGCGGCTCTGGCCGACCGGGCGCGCCTGCTGATCGAAGACGGCGAACTGCCCGCCAACCCCAGCGCGACCCGGATTCAGCGGACCCTGCGGTGCGGCATGGACACCGCCCGCGCGGTGCGCGACGCCCTGGCCGACGGGAGGACCTGATGCCCGCTCCCGGCCACCGCACCCCGTTCCCGATCCGTCCCGTACGGGACGCGGCCCCATCCGCCAAGACAACGGCCGCGCCCCGCAACCCCGCCCCCATCACTGACAACGAGGTGACCTCATCATGACCGACATCCCGACCGAGACCAACGGCCACCGCCCCACCGACCCGGCCGCGCCCCTGGAGTTGACCGTTCTTCCCGCCCGTCCGCCGGTCGGGGCGGAGGGCGACGGCCCCGGCGCCGAGGTGGTGTCCATCGAGACCGCCCGCGACCGCCGCACCCCCTCCCCGCTCACCGTGCCCGCCCCGCGCCCGGAGACCCCGGCCGGCGCCCCGGCCCCGGTGCTGGAGGGCGAGGTCGTCCGGGTGGACGTCCTCGGCGAGGCGGACCGCGACTGGCGGGCCGAGCTGGCGGAGAAGAACCGCACCCGCCGCCCGATCGTCCCGCTGTGGCTGCGCTCGCGTACCGATGCGATCGAGACGCTGAGGTGGGCGGGTGAGTACGCCGCTTACGTGGCCGGTTACCAGCTCGCCCGTACCCCGCTGTACGCCGGGCGGCTGGCCGTGCGCGCCCCGCGCGGCCTGGCCCGGCTCGTGGCCGGCATGGTCCGGTGGACCTTCGACCTGGAGGGCGAGCCGGTCCGGCTGTCGGCGGTGCAGAAGGCCGACCCCGAGGCGTACCTGAAGCTGTCGCGGCAACGCGATTCGCGGGTGCGGTTACGGGTGTGGGTGTCCGGGGCCGCGCTGGTCACGCTGCTGATCGCGTCCATCATCGTCGCGTCCGTGCCCACCGCCGCCCAGTGGACGGCGCTGGCCGTGGCCGTGGCCGTCCTGGGGGTCATCGGCCGCCCGGCCGACCGGCCGCTCATCGACCGCGCCGTCATCCCGACCCGGGTGGAAAAGCTCACCAGCGACATCGTGGTGCGCGCGCTGACCGTGCTGGGCGTGTCCGGGCTCAACGCCAAGGCCGACGTCAACTTCGTCGCCCCCATCACCCGCGACGGCCCCGGCTGGCGGGCCGATGTGGACCTGCCCTACGGGGTGACCGTCACCGACGTCATGGACAAGCGCGAACGGCTCGCCTCGGCGCTGCGCCGCCCGCTGGGCTGCATCTGGCCCGAGGGCGACTCCTCCATCCACGAGGGGCGGCTGATCCTGTGGGTCGGCGACAAGGACCTGTCCAAGACCATCGTCAAGTCCCCGCTGGACAAGGCCGGCTCCCACGACGTGTTCAAGGGCATCCCGTTCGGCAACGACCCGCGGGGCCGCCTGGTGACGGTGCCCATCATCGAGCACAACATCCTGATCGGCTCCCAGCCCGGCCAGGGCAAGACCGCCTCGGTGCGCGAACTGGCCGCCGGCATCGTGCTCGACGTGACCACCGAGGCGTGGTTCCACGAGCTGAAGGGCACCGGCGACCTCGACCCGTACGAGAAGGTCTGCCACCGCTACGTCTCGGGCATTGACGACGCCTCCATCGGCTACGCCGCCGACTCTCTGGCGCTGCTGCGCAAGGAGGTGATGCGCCGCGCCGCCGCGCTGAAGACCCTGCCCGCCGACCTGTGCCCGGACCGGAAGGTCACCCGCGCCATCGCCGACAAGCGGTCCCTGGGCCTGCACCCGCTGGTGTGCATCATCGACGAGTGCCAGAACCTGTTCGCCCACGCCGAGTACGGCGACAAGGCCGGTGAGGACGCCGAGTTCATCATCAAGCTCGGGCGTGCCCTGGGCGTGGTGCTGATCCTGGCCACCCAGCGCCCGGACAAGGACAGCCTGCCCACCGGCATCTCCGCGAACGTGTCCATCCGGTTCTGCCTGCGGGTGGCCGGCCAGCTCGAAAACGACATGATCCTGGGCACGTCGGCGTACAAGAACGGTATCCGCGCCACCGTCTTCCAGCCCAAGGTGGACGCCGGGACCGGCTACCTGGTCGGCGCCACCCCGATGGCCAAGGTGGTCAAGGCCGCCTACCTCGACACTCCGGCCACCCAGCGCATCGCCGACCGGGCGCACGCGCTGCGCGCCGCAGCCGGGGTGCTGTCCGGGCACGCCGCCGGTGAGCAGCCCGAGGCCACCGCCCCGGCCTACGACCTGCTGGCCGACATCGCCGCGGTGCTGGCCGCGGGTGAGGCCAAGGTGTGGAACGAGACCGTCGTCGACCGCCTCGCCGACCTGCGCCCGGAGGTGTACGGGCCGTGGGCCGAACAGGAAGGACCGGCCAGGACCGCTCAGCTCACCAACGCGCTCAAGCCCTACGGGATCAAGACGGGGCAGGTGTGGGGCACCCCGCCCGGTGGTGGTAAGGGCGCCAACCGGATCGGCATCGTCCGTGACGACATCCTGACCGCCATCACCGAGCGTGACGGAAAGAAGGGGTTCGGCGCCGGTTCCTGACCCCGGATTCGCCTCTAGGTCTAGAGGCTGCCCCCTCTAGACCTAGAGGCCCGCCTAGAGGCCCATTCGCTGATCTACCAGCGGCCTAGCGCCTAGAGCGCCACCTGCGAAAACCTCGGAAACGGCCCCGGAGGCCCCTCATGGCAACCGCCATCGCCCTGCTAGGACTCTGCCTACCCGTCGTCACGCTCTGCTACATCGCTCGGTGCCTGATCTCCCCGTGGGGGACCTGCCGCCGGTGCGCGCCGGGCGGCAAGAACCGCACCTGCCGCGCCTGCAACGGCACCGGGATGCGACCCCGCCTCGGCTGGCAGCTGTTCGTCCACTTCCGCCGTCTGCACCGCGACGGCACCCGCTGACCACCTCGAAACGGAGACCACCTGCCATGACCACCCAGACCACCGCCACCCGCCCCGGCGAGATCACCCTGACCATGACCGGCCGCGAGCTGCGCCACTTCCTCGGCGCGGTCCTGCCGCACGCCGGCACCGACCCCGGGTTCCCGCCGCTGACCATGGTGACCCTCGACGCCGCGGACGGTCACCTGCACGCGCTGGCCACCGACCGCTACACCCTCGGCATCACCCGCCACCCGCTGCCCGAGCCGACGCCCGGCCAGCTTACGGTGACCGTGCCCGCCGCCGCCCTGCGGGCGGTCACCCGCCAGATCGCCCCCCGCGCCGACGTGCGGCTCACCCTCACCGGTGAGGGCCTGACCATCGAGCAGCTCAGCGACCCGCACCTGACCTACCGCCTGCCTGCCTCGACCGAGCACCCGTTCCTGCCCGACTGGCGTCCCTGGCTGGCCCAGCGCGCCCGTCTGGCACCGGACCCGGTGCTGACCGGACCGCGCGGCGTAGCGCTGAACCCCGCCTACCTGGCCCGGTTCCGCGCCGCGACCCGCGACGGCCTGCCGCTGGAGCTGCGCCCCGCCGGCAAGGCCCTGTTCGTCACCTGCGGCACCCACTTCCTCGGCGTGCTCATGCCCATGGACCTGAGCCAGGCCCGCGCCGCCACCCCGGACCCGCTGACCGGCTGGCTGCCCGCCGTCCCCGCCGCCGTTGCCACCCTGGGGAGGGTCGCGTGCTGACGCTCATGGACTGGTTCTGCGGCGCCGGCGGCTCCTCCCAGGGCGCCCACGCGGTCCCCGGCGTCCGGGTCACCCTGGCCGCCAACCACTGGGCCCGCGCCATTGAGTCCCACGCCGCGAACTTCCCCGAGACCGACCACTACCAGGGCGACATCCGCACCGCCCCGGTCGAGCGGTGGCCCGTCGCCGACATCTTCTGGGCCTCCCCGGAATGCCCGCAGTGGTCCGTCGCCCGCGGTAAGACCCGCGACTTCGCCACCTCGATGCAGGGCGAACTCTTCGGCCCGGAGAAGGACGAGGAAGTCGAACGCTCCCGCGCCCTCATGGAAGAAGTCCCCATGTACCTGCGCGGCGTCCAGGACCGCGGAGGACTCGTCCTGGCCGGTGTCGTCGAGAACGTCGTCGACGTCCGCGCCTGGGACCAGTGGGACCGCTGGCTGGGCGAGATCCGCAAGCTCGGCTACCGCACCCGCACCATCGCGCTGAACAGCATGCACGCCCACGGCACCCGCACCCCTGCCGCCCCGCAGTCCCGCGACCGGCTGTACGTCGCCTACTGGCACACCTCGCTGGGCCGGACCCCGGACTGGGACAAGTGGCTGCGGCCCACCGCCTGGTGCTCCGGCTGCGAGGCCTGGGTGTCGGCGATCCAGGTGTTCAAGACCTTCGGCGCCGACATGGGCCGCTACCGGCAGCAGTACGTCTACCGGTGCCCCAACGCGACGTGCCGATCCCAGGAAGTCGAACCTCACGCCCTGCCCGCCGCCGCGGCCATCGACTGGAGCCTCCCCGGGCAGCGCATCGGCGACCGCACCAAGCCTCTGGCTGACAAGACTCTCGCGCGGATCCAGGCGGGGCTGAAGAAGTACGCCCGGCCGCTGATGGTCCCTGCGGGCGGGACGTGGCGCAACGACGCGGCGCCGGTCACCGATCCGATGCCGACCCGCACCACCCGAGAAAACGACGGCGTGGCCATCCCGCCGTTCATCACCGAACTGCGCGGTGGCAGCAACGTCCGCGCCATCACCGAACCGCTCACCACCGTCGCGACGTCCGGCGGGCATCACGGGCTGGCCGTACCGCCGCTGCTCATCCCGGTCGAGGGCCGCGACGGCAAGGAGCCGAGCCCGGCCACCTCACCCCTGCGCACCCAGACCGCCCGTAATGAAACCGGCTTGGCCTGGCTGCCGTTCGTCGCCGAGCTCCGCGGCGGCGGCTCCGTCGCCCGCCCGGTCACCGAGGCCCTGGCCACCGTGACCGCCTCCGGCAACCACCACGGCCTCGTGGCCCCAGCCGGACTGGTCATGCGCAACAACACCCCGCGCGGCGACGCGGGCTACCTGTCCACCCCGGTCAACGAGCCGTTCCGATCCCTCACGACGGCCGGCCACCAGTCCCTCATCACCTGGGAGACGCTGCTCGTGCCGTACTACGGCAACGGGCACGCCCGCCAGGCCGCCGAACCGATTGGCACCCTGTCCACCCGCGACCGGTACGCCGTCGTCAACGGCCTCGACGACGTCCTGTTCCGGATGCTCGAACCCCACGAGATCGGCCGCGCCATGGCCTTCGGTGAGACCTACACCGTGATCGGCAACAAGCGGGAGAAGGTCCGCCAGTACGGCAACGCCGTCACCCCGCCCGTCGCCGAGCTCATCGTGTCCGCCCTGGTCGAGGCCATCACCGGCACCGACCTGGAGCGCGCCGCATGAGCGCCCCCGCCCGGCGGGTGCTGGTGACCGGCTCGCGCGCCTGGACCGACACCGCGACGATCCGCACCGCGCTCGCCATGCAGTGGGGCGACGGCACCGCTGTCCTGGTCACCGGCGCCTGCCCGCGCGGCGCGGACGCCCTCGCCGAGCAGGTCTGGTCCGGTTGGGGCGGGCGCGTCGAGCGCCACCCCGCCGACTGGACCGGCCCGCACCGCACCCGCGCCGGGCTGGTCCGCAACGCCGCGATGGTGGCGCTCGGCGCGGATGTCTGCCTGGCCTTCATCCGTGACCACAGCCCCGGCGCCAGCCACACCGCCCGCCTGGCCGATGCCGCGGGCATCCCCGTCCACCGCTACCCGCACCCAGAACAGGAGCCCGCCATGACCAGCACCGAGCAGCTACGCTACGCCCTGGCCTGTGCCGCCCGCGGCTGGCACGTCTTCCCGCTCACCCCCGGCGACAAGCGGCCCGTCAAGGGCTTCACCGACTGGGAGGGGAACGCCACCACCGACCCCGCACGCATCCGGCGCGTCTGGTCGCGGACGCCGTTCAACATCGGTGTCGCCTGCGGCCCGTCCCGGCTCGTGGTCATCGACCTGGACATGCCCAAGCCCGGCCAGACCCCCCCGCCGGCGTGGGACCTGCCCGGCATCACCGACGGTTCGGCCGTCTTCACCCACCTGTGCGAGCAGGCCGGAAAGGAGCGGCCCGACCGCACGTTCACCGTGCTGACCCGCCGCGGCGGCGCGCACCTGTACTTCACCGCCCCGGTAGGAGTGCGGCTGCGCAACACCAGCGGCACCCTGGGATGGCTGATCGACACCCGCGCCTGCGGCGGCTACGTCGTCGGCCCCGGCAGCCACGTCACCCTGCCCGACGGCACCGGCCCCTACTGCGTGATCGACGCCTCCGACCCCGCGCCGCTGCCCGAGTGGCTGGTCACCCGGCTCACAGTCCCCGACCCGCCCCCGCCTTCGGCCACACCGGTGCCGCTGCCGCACGCCGGCCAGCGCCTCACCCGCTACGCCCTGGCCGCCCTGCACGGCGAGACCGACCGCGTTCGCACCGCCGCCCCCGGCTCCCGCAACCACACCCTCAACGCCGCCGCGTTCGCCCTCGGGCAACTCATCGGCGCCGGAGCGCTGCCGCGCCCGCTCGCCGAAGACGCGCTCACCGCCGCCGGACACGCCGCCGGGCTGTCGGCCCGCGAGGTGGCCGCCACCGTCCGCTCCGGCCTCGACGCCGGCCAGCGCCGACCCCGGCAAGGCGCCGCATGAGCGCCGAGATCGTGCCCTGGCCCGACGAGCAGCCCGCCGCGCCGCGCACCTGGGAGACCCCCCTCCCACTCGGTGCGCGGCCCGCACTGCCCGTCTTCCCCGCGCACGTCTTCCCGAGCTGGCTGGCCGACTTCGTGACCGCACTGGCCACCGAGACCCAGACCCCACCAGACCTGCCCGGCTGCATCGCCCTGGCCGCCATCTCCACCGCCGCCGGCGGACGCGCCCTGGTCACCGTACGCGGCACCTGGGCCGAGCCGGTCAACATCTACACCGTGGTGGCCATGCCGCCCGGCTCCCGCAAGTCCCCGGTGTTCCGCGCGATCGTCGGCCCGCTGCTGGCCGCCGAGAAACTCCTCCAGGAGCAGATCAAACCGCAGATCACCGAAGCCCGCATCGCGCAGAAGGTCGCCCAGGAAGCCGCGGAGAAGGCCACCCACAAGGCCACCACCGCCCGCGGGGAAGCCATGCCCGCCGCGCTGGCCGAAGCCCAAAGCGCCGCCCTGGCCGTGGACGGCATCACCGTCCCGGTAGAGCCCCGCCTGGTGTCCGACGACGCCACCCCCGAGACCGCCACCACTCTGCTCACCGAGCAGGGCGGACGGCTCGCGGTGCTGTCGGCCGAAGGCGGGATCTTCGCCACGCTGGCCGGCCGCTACTCCGGCACCCCGAACCTGGACCTGTTCCTCAAGGGCCACGCCGGAGACCTGCTCATCGTGGACCGCCGCGACCGCCGCGAACGCGTCGACAACCCCGCGCTCACGCTCGGACTCGCCGTCCAACCCGAAATCATTACCGAGATCGCCAAGTCCCCGGGGTTCCGCGGCAAGGGACTGCTGGGCCGCATCCTCTACAGCCTGCCCGCCTCCAACGTCGGCTACCGCGAGATCGAGCCGGACCCGATTCCGGAGCTGGTGACCGCGGTCTACGCCGCGAACCTGGAACGGCTCGTGCTGACCATGCACGGCTGGACCGACCCCGCCCGGCTCATCCTGTCCCCGGAAGCCGCCGAGCTGTTCGCGAAGCAGCGCCGCCACACCGAACCCCGGTTACGGCCCGAGACCGGCGATCTCGGGCACATCGCCGACTGGGCCGCCAAGTTCGACGGCGCCGTTGCCCGCATCGCCGGACTACTGCACCTGGCCAGCCACATCGACGACGGCTGGCGCCACCCCATCGACGGCCCCACCATGGCCGCCGCCATGGAGCTGGGCGCCTACTTCACCGCCCACGCGCTGGCCGCCTTCGACGCCATGGGCGCCGACCCCGACCAGGAAGCCGCCCGCACCGTTCACGAATGGCTCACCCGAACCCGACCCGAGCGCTTCACCCGTCGTGAGGCCCACCGCGCGATGCAACGCCGCTTCAAGAAGGCCGCCGACCTCGATCCGGCTCTCGACCTGTTGGAACACCTCGGCTGGATTCGCCGAGAGCCCGACCTGCCCGGCATGCGCGGCAACCCCTCGCCGCGCTACGCCGTCCACCCCGACTTGTGCCAGCCCACCGCCTGATCACCGAAGAGGAGACATCACCCATGGCCACGGCCAAGCCACGCGGGACGCTCACCCTCGCCGAGATCTGCGAGGAACTCCAGATCTCCCGATCCACCTTCTACGACTGGCGGACCAAGGGGCGTGCCCCGCGCTGCCTGAAGCTTCCCAATGGGGACCTCCGCATCCGCCGCGCCGACTTCGAGCAGTGGCTCAACACCCTGGAGAACGCCGCCTGATGAAGGACATCACCTACGACGTCCGCGTCTACAAGACCGAGGTCTACAAGGGCACGAAGGTCACGACCTACACCGTTCGATGGAAGACCGCGAGTAAGCCGCGGCGAAAAGCGTTCCGGACCAGCGCGCAGGCGGAGTCCTTCCGGTCGGATCTGGTGTCCGCCGCCCGCAAGGGTGAGGCGTTCAGCCTGGCGACGGGACTTCCGATTTCGTGGAAGCGGAAAGAGACCGCGCTCACCTGGTACGGCTTCGCGCTGGCCTATGCGGACGCGAAATGGCCGTACGCGTCCCCGAACCACCGCCGGGGAATCGCGGAAGCCCTGACCGACGCGACGGAAGCCCTGCTCTCGACGAACGCCGGAGCACCCAAGCGAGAAGAGATCCGGCAGGCGCTCCGGAGCTGGGCGTTCAGCGCCCGTATCCGCGACAGCGCCGAACCTCCGGAGGAGCTGCGATCCGTCGTGCAGTGGCTTGAGCGCAACACGGTTCCCCTCGCGGAGCTGGCCGAGGAGAACCGTGGCCCGGCACTCGTACGCGGCATCCTCGACAGGATCAGCAAGACGAAGGAGGAGAAGCCGGCCGCGGCGAACACGGCCAACCGCAAGCGCATGGTCCTGAACAACGCGATGGAGTACGCCTGCGAGATCCGCGCCCTTCCGGTGAACCCGCTCAAGAGTGTGAAGTGGACCAAGCCGAAGACGCTCACCACCGTGGACCGGCGCGTCGTGGTGAACGCCGAGCAGGCTCGCCGCCTGCTCATGGCCGTCCGCAGGCAGGGACAGCGGGGGGCGCGCATGGCGGCGTTCTTCGGCTGCATGTACTACGCCGCTCTCCGGCCCGAGGAGGTCGTAGACCTCCGTGCGGACCACCTGGTCAGCCTCCCGGAGGAGGGATGGGGGGAAATGCTGCTGACCAACGCTGAGCCGCGCTCCGGCACTCAGTGGACCGACAGCGGGAAGTCTCGCCAGCGCCGCCAGCTCAAGCACCGGGCGCAGGGAGACACCCGCCCCGTGCCGGTCCATCCCGAGCTGGTGACCCTTCTCCGGAGGCACCTGGAGGAGTTCGGCACGGCCCCGGACGGGCGGGTGTTCGTCGGCCCGCGCGGCGGAGCCATGACGGACCGCGCCTACCTCAAGGTGTTCCACCAGGCTCGTGCGGAGGCGTTCACCGAGCGGGAGGCCGCTTCCCCACTGGCCAGCGTGCCGTACGCCCTCCGGCACGCCGCCGTGTCCACATGGCTCAATGCCGGCGTCCCGGCTCCCCAGGTGGCGGAGTGGGCGGGGCACAGCGTGGACGTGCTCCTCCGCGTCTACGCCAAGTGCATCGACGGGCAGGACGCCGACGCCAAGCGCCGCATCTTGGACGCGACCAGACGGCCTGCGGAGACCGCTCCGGACGCCCCGGAAACTTCAGCACGTATTCAGCACGGGCAACCGTAGGGCGCCGCTCCCAGTCGGACACAGCCGGACACGAACGAAAGAGCCCCTCACCGCGTTTCCGCTGGTGAGGGGCTCTTTTTGCTGCTGGTGGCAGGTCCAGGGTTCGAACCTGGGTAGGCTGAGCCGACGGTTTTACAGACCGTTCCCATTGACCACTCGGGCAACCTGCCTCGTCTTCCGCTTGCGGCGGCGACAGGTAGAAGAATAGCGGACTTCCGGGCCCGATGTGACATCGACGGGAGGCGCTCCTCCACGCCCCGTTTCTCCTGGACTGTCACATCCGTCCTCTCCCGAACGAACCTCGCCCGAAGCCCCGGGCACAGGGAGCGGACAGGGGGCGGACAGGACCGGAACGCCTGCGGCTCGATCTTTGACACCGCTGTCTCGATGTTGACGGTGACCTTCGCGATGGGCCGGCGGGTGAAACGCTAGGGTCGACAAGAAAGCTAGAGAGGATAGTCGACGCATGGCCGACAGCAGTTTTGACATCGTCAGCAAGATCGACCACCAGGAGGCCGACAACGCGCTGAACCAGACGGTCAAGGAGGTCGGGCACCGATTTGACTTCAAGGGTACGGGCGCGAGCATCGCCTGGTCCGGCGGCCAGAAGGCCATCGAGATCAAGGCCAACAGCGAAGAGCGCGCCAATGCCGTCCTTGATGTCTTCAAGGACAAGCTGATCAAGCGAGGGCTCTCGCTCAAGATTCTGGACGCGGGCGAGCCCAAGCTGTCCGGCAAGGAGTACCGTCTCGTGGTCACCCTCAAGGAGGGCATCGACCAGGAGAACGCCAAGAAGATCTCGAAGATCATCCGCGATGAGGGGCCCAAGGGCGTCAAGGCCCAGATCCAGGGCGACGAACTCCGGGTGAGCTCGAAGAAGCGGGACGAACTGCAGGAGGTCATCGCCCTCCTCAAGGGCAAGGACCTGGACGTCGCCCTGCAGTTCACGAACTACCGCTAGCCAGGCGGGCCGCCAAGGCCCTGACGTGGGGGTCAGGGCCTTGCCACCCTGGAAGGGCACATCCAGGGGCACACGACCGGAGCGTGGGGTCTTCTCACGATCGGTTCCGTCTCGTGCAGACCGGTCTGCCATTCCGTCGGCGTGCCGTGTTGGCGCGTCATCTACGTCGTGTCGATGCGTCACTGACGGCGCCGGACGCTTCCGGCCGGTCGGGGCTCATGCGTGCTTCGCTTCCCGTGGGGCAGAGGCAGCCCATGAAAAGGTTCTTCAAAGTCGTGGTGGCACGCTGGCTGGCCCGTACACCGATCGGCCTGGCGGTCTTGGGACTCGGGTGGCTGCTGGGGCGGCGGCGCAGGCAACGTGCCCAGCGCCAAGGTGATCAGGGTGGACGGCGGAGATAGGCACACGTCACATGGGTTGACGTAGTCGTCCACGTCCCGCACCGGACCGTCACGTGGGCGTTATGGCCCTTACGGCAGCTGAAGGAATACCGTCCCTTTCATGGGGAAAATTCATGACCGTATCAGTGACCGGCTGCGCAAGTTCATCGAAGCGCAGCCGGTCTATTTCGTAGGGACCGCGCCCGAGCGAGGCGGTCACGTCAACATCTCCCCCAAGGGGTACGCCGACACCTTCGCCGTTCTCGACGAGACCACGGTCGCGTACCTGGACCTGGACGGCAGCGGGGTGGAGACGATCTCACACCTCCGCCAGAACGGCCGTATCACGCTCATGTTCTGCGCCTTCTCCGGATCGCCCAACATCCTCCGCCTGTACGGCACCGGCCGGGTCGTCGTCCCGGCGGACCCCGACTTCGCCCTGCTGATCAAGAATTTCGGTCCGCACCCCGGCGTCAGGTCGATCATCGTCGTCGACTGCGACCGCATCTCCGACTCCTGTGGCTTCTCGGTGCCCTTCATGTCGTATGAGCAGGATCGAACGCTGCTGGACGAATGGGCGGAACGCAAGGACGTCCAGCAGCGACGCGCCTACCGGGCGAAGAACAACCGCGAGAGCATCGACGGCCTGCCCGGCCTGTCCGCCGAGGAGACCGACCCGACCAGCCAACACTCATGAGCCGCCGGCCGACACGGTGCCACTCACGGCAAGACGGCTGGTCAGCGCGGTGAGAAGCGTACAGTAGCGCCTGTGTAACGGACGCCCTCCTCGTCGGTCCGAAGATTCTGGGGGTCTTCATGGGGTTGTTCCGCTACTTCAGCGTCTGCGTCGTGGCGGTGGTGGCCGTGGGAGCGGGCACACCGGCACAGGCGGACGATACGAGATCCCCGGTGCGCTACGCGGGGTTCGCCGGATGTGTCTGTGCCCCCTGGAAGCTCTGGCTGCGCGGCGGTGGAGTGATCAGTCTCCGCGAGGCCCGGGTGTTCTCCACCGGCAAGCAGCGAGCGCCGCTGGCCCTGTCGCCCAACGGCAGGCACGTCGCCTACTTCCACAGATCCACCGGAGCGCTGGTGGTGCAGGAGATACCGACCGGTGAGTCACACAGGGTGCCCGGCGTGGAGTGGTCGCACGACGCGCGCGTGACACGGCTTCACCTCGCCCCGGGCGGACGCTACGTGGTGCTGGGAGTCGGGCGGGACAACCGCATCGTGGACGCGCACAGCGGTCAAGCCGTGGAGGTGCCACCGGGGCTGCGCCCGTGGAGTTTCAGTCCCGATGCGAGGTTCGTGCTCATGGTGGACGACGGGTTCCGGGCCGGGATCTATTCGATGTCACCGTTCGCCGAGACGGGACGGGTTCCGGTGGGAGGCGCGCTCGGCCTGGACGGCGCGATCGTGGCCCATTTCACGGCGCGTGAGTCGGCGATCGGCCTGTGGGACGTCGTGGCGGGCAGGGCGACCGGTGCACCCATCCCGCTCCCCGCGGGCAAGACCCCGGCGCGGTTGCGTTGGAGTGGCAGCGGGCACCTCGCCGTGCAGATGGTCACTCCCCGCAGGCTCAGGATCGGCGGCGGGGCTCGCTACAACTGGTACCGCGTCGATCCCGCATCAGGCAGAACCGATCAGGTGAGCGGCTTCACCGTTCCCGGATCCGTCCACAACCCGATCGTGACGGGCCTGGCCCCCTGATGGGTCTGGCTTCCCTGACCCGCGAGCCTAGCCCCCTGATGGGTCTGGCTCCTGCCCCAAGGGGCTGGCCCCCACCTCAAGGGCCCGGCTCCCTGAAGGGTTTGGCTCCCTGCCCCGGCCGCCGGTCCTGCCCCAAAGGCCCGGCTCCCTGACCTACGGGCCCGGCTCCCTGACGAGCCCGGATCGCTGACCCGCGGGCCTGGTTCCCTGCCCCGGCCGCTGGTCCACCGGGCCGCCTTCCGTTCCGGGAGGCGGCGGTCGCCTCAACGGCGGTAGCCGGCCATGCGCTCCAACCGGGAGACACGCTCGGCCGTGGACGGGTGGGTGGAGAACAGGCGGCCGATACCGGCTCCGCGGAAAGGGTTGGCGATCATCAGATGGGAAGTGGAGGCCAACCGGCCGTTCTCCGGCAGGGGAAGCTGGCGGGTGCCCATCTCGATTTTCCGTAGCGCCGAGGCCAGAGCCAGCGGGTCACCGGTCAGTCTGGCTCCGGCTTCGTCCGCCTGGTACTCACGGGACCGGGAAATGGCCATCTGGATCATTCCGGCCGCGACGGGGCCGAGCACGATCATGAGCAGGGCACCGATGAAACCGGGGCCCTCATCGTCGTCGCCGCCGCCGAAGAACAGGCCCACATAACCCAGATAAGTGATCATCGTCGCGAGCGCGCCCGCAACCGACGAGATCAGGATGTCGCGGTTGTAGACGTGGGACAGCTCGTGCCCGATGACCCCGCGCAGTTCCCGCTCGTCGAGGATCTGCGTGATGCCGTAGGTCACGCACACTGCCGCGTTGCGCGGGTTACGCCCGGTCGCGAAGGCGTTGGGCTGCATGGTGGGCGACACGTACAACCGGGGCATGGGTTGACGGGCGGCGGTGGAGAGCTCGCGGACGATCCGGTAGAGGGTTGGCTGCTCGACCTCGCCCACCGGCCGGGCACGCATCGCGGACAGGGCGATGCGGTCGGAGAAGAAGTAGGCGACGCCGTTGGTCACCAGCGCGATCAGAACCGCGATCTGCACGCCGACGCCGCCCCCGAGCCACGCCCCCACCGCGATGATCACCGCGGCCAGTGCGCCCAGAAGGACTGCGGTACGCAGACCGTTGCGGTGCACTACACCCCCCTCTCGGTTGATGCCGGTTCAAGGTGTCCAACGTCTTCCCCCAGGTTGAACGTTCCCGGAAACGCCCAACCCGAGGTGATCAGTGTGCCGGGACGAGGTCGAACACCAGCTGCGGCGCGGCCGAGAAGGCCAGGGCGGCACCCACGGCCAGTACGACCGCCACCGCCGCGGGGACCCATCCGGTACGGCCGGCCCACCCGGTACGGCCGGCCCATCCGGTACGGCCGGCCCACCCGGTACGGCCGGCCCACCCGGTACGGCTCGTCCGCACGTCACGGTCGCCGGTTCCCGTGGCGGTACCGGTGACACCGCCCGTAGGCACCGGCACCGGTGCCGGGGTGAGGATCCGCACCGTCCAGGCGACGTAGTAGTAGAGACCGATCACCGTGTTGACCGCCATCACCACCGCCAGCCAGCCGCCTCCGCCATCGACGACCTCGCGGAACACCACGATCTTGGCGAAGAGCCCGGCCAGCCCCGGCGGCAGGCCCGCAAGACAGATCAGGAAGAAGGCCAATGCCAGCCCGGCCGCCGGGTTGTGGAACACCAGGCCGCGGTAGTCGTCCAACTCCCCGCCGCCCCGCCGCCTCGACACCAGGGTGACCACCGCGAACGCCCCGAGGTTCATCGCGGCGTAGAAGACCAGGTAGGCGATCGACGCGTTCGCGGCCTCGTCGTTCCGGACGCCGAGCGGGGCCAGGATGTAACCGGACTGGGCGACGGAGGACCAGGCGAGCAGCCGCACGGCCTGGTATTGGCGCAGAGCCAGGAGATTGCCCGCGGTCATGGTCAGCGCGGCGATGATCGCGATCAACGGAACCCAGGTGTCCGTCTGACTTCCCAGCGCAGTGACCAGGATGAGGATCAGCCCGGCGAATCCGGCGGCCTTGGAGACGACGGAGAGCAGGGCCGCCACCGGGACGGGCGACCCCTGGTAGACGTCACCCGCCCAGGAGTGGAACGGCACTGCGGCGATCTTGAAGGCGAACCCGGCGAGGACCAGCACCGCCGCCACGGTCACCACGGCGGGCAGGGCATGAGTGATCTCCGGTGAGGAACCGTAGGCGGTGTCGGCACCACCGGCGACGGCGCTCCCCCCGCCCGCCCCGGGGCCGAAGGGCTGGAGGACGCCCGCCCGCAGTCTCGACGCCATCCGGTCGAGGTAGACGGTGCCGGTCGTTCCGTACAGCAGGGAAACCCCGAAGAGCATCACCGCCGTGGAGACCACGGAGACGAGAAAGAGCTTGATCGCCGCCTCAGAGCCGCGGCCGTCGTAGCGTCTGAGCGCGGCGAGTGCGAAGACCGGCAATGAGGCCAGCTCCAGGGCGACCACCAGCATGATCAGATCCCGGGAAGCCGGTAGGGCGACTGCCCCCGTGAGCGTGCAGAGCAGCAGGAAGTACCACTCTCCGACGGGGATGTCTCCACAGGAGAGTTCCGCGGCCGACAGCAGCACCACGACGATTCCCGCGGCGAGCGCAAGCCCCGCGAAGATCAGAGCGAAGTCGTCGACCACGAACGAGCACGACACCGCGTCAACCGGGCCCACCGCCGGTCCGATGAGTGACGCGGCACCTCCACCCGGCACGGCCCCGCCTACGGCGGCGCCGCCGGCCCCAGCTCCACCCGGCACGGCCCCGCCTACCGCGGCGCCGGCGGATGCGAGCAACCCTTCGGGGACGCAGAAGGTCTTCAGCGGGCCCCCGGCGCGCATGGCCTGCGAGGCCACCACGGCCAGGGCAGCGAACGTACCGGCCAGCGTGATGGCGCCCAGCGCCGATCGGACGTGTCGGCCGCGGGGCAGGAAGGCGTCCAGGAGCAGCACGAGGGCCGCAGTGAGAGCGAGGACCAGCAGCGGTGCGACCGCGTAGTAGTCGATCGACTGGATCACGGTGCCCCCAGGAGAGCCCGGGCCACCGGGTCGGTGACGAGCAGGAGCGCCTTCGGCCAGAGACCGAACACCAGGATCAGGATGACCAGCGGCACCCAGGCGGCCAGTTCGTGACCCATGACATCGGGCATGCGATCCCGGCCCCTCTGTGGTGAGCCGGAGAGATCTCCTTGTCCCCCGGGCGTATCGGCCCTTCCGCCCTTGGCGGGCACGGCGAGGGCTTCTCTCGTACCCGCCGGGAGTCGGCCCTCGTCTCCCGCACCCGCCGGGAAGACATCCACCCCCGGGGAGGGGGCGGCCTCCGCAGAGGGGCCGACCATCGCGGGAGGACCAGCCTCCGCAGAGGGACCGGCGTCTGTGGAAGGGCCGACCGCCGGAGAGAGGCCGGCCTCCGTGGAAGGGCCGACCGCCGCGGAGCGACGGCCGGTGCCCGTGGCGGCGAGGATCGGAGCGCGCACGGTCTCGATGGGGCGACCGTGGGTGACGCGGGAAAGCATGAGCAGGAAGTAGGCGGCGGTCAACACGGCGCCGAGACCCCCCAGAGCCATGAAGGCCAGGTAGAGCGGGCGGGACAGCCCCGCCGCCGGTTGAAAGGCACCGAGGAGGGCGAGCATCTCGCCCCAAAAGCCCGCCAGCCCCGGCAGCCCGAGCGAGGCGACGCAGGCGAAGGTGAGTAGGCCGCCCAGGCGGGGCAGGCGCGCCAGCATGCCGCCGCCCAGCGCGGGCATGTCGGAGGTGCCGTAGCGCTCCTTGATCGCACCGGCGAGGAAGAAGAGCAGGGCGGTGATCAGACCGTGGGCGACGTTGCCGAACAGGGCGGCGTTGAAGCCGACCGGGGTGAGGGTGGCGAAGCCCAGGAGCACGAAGCCCATGTGACCGACCGACGAATAAGCGATCACCCTTTTCAGATCGCGCTGGGCGAGGCAGGCCAGCGAACCGTAGACGATCCCGACGACCGCGAAGGCTCCCAGCCAGGGCGCCACCGCGGCGGCCCCCTCCGGCAGGACGGGGATCGCGACGCGGGCGAAGCCGTACGTGCCCATCTTGAGCAGCACACCCGCCAGCAGCACCGAGCCGACGGTCGGTGCCTCGGTGTGGGCGTCGGGCAACCACGTGTGCAGCGGCCACATCGGAGTCTTCACCGCGAAACCGGCGGCCACGGCCAGGAAGGCGACGATCTGCACCGGGCGGGACATGCCCGCACCCCCGGCGCGGGCGAGGGAGACCATGTCCAGCGTGCCGGTCTGTGCCCAGATGAGCAGCAGACCGAGCAGGAGGACCACGGAGCCGAGCAGCGTGTAGAGGATGAACTTGGTCGCCGCCGCCCGCCGGGCCCGGCCACCCCAGATGGCGATCACGAAGTACATCGGGATGAGGACGACCTCGAAGAACACGAAGAACAGCAACAGATCCAGGGCGAGGAAGGTGCCGATCATGCCTACCTCGAGGACGAGCAGCGTGAACACCAGCGCCCGGGGACGGCTGCCGCCCCCCGACCGCAGCAACTGCCCGGGGGCGTCGGCCCGGCCCCGGCACAGGTAGACGAAGCAGAGGAAGGTCAGCAGCGTGGTCAGCACGACCAGTGGCAGGGAGATCCCGTCGACGCCCAGGTGGAACCTGAGATCGAGCCCCGGGATCCAGGTCAGGTCGGTCGGGAACTGCACCCGGACGGGGTCGTCGTAGTCGAACGCGACAGCCACCAGCAGCGACAGGACGAAGGTGACCCCGGTGACCGCCAGCGCGTGCACGCGGAGTCTTCGCCCTCCGGACGCGGTGTCCTTCCCGGGCGGGACGAGCGTCAGAGCGGCCCCGACGAGTGGGACGGCGAGGAGCGCGATCAGCACCCAGCTCATGGCACGATCACCTCGGCGGTGGCGCGCTCGGTCATGGCGGTACGGGCGGGGGCCCGGCAGGCCGCTGCCCCGCGGGGAGACTTGGAGATCATCCGAGCACCACCGCCCCGATCGCGATCAGGAGGACACCCGCCAGCAGGCCGGTGACATAGAGCTGGGCGTTGCCGTTCTGAGCCAGGCGGACCAACCCCGCCAGGCCCAGTGTCATCCGGCCGGAGCCGCGCACCGCGCCGTCCACCACCCTGCGGTCGGTGCAGGCGACGAGGCGGGCGAGACCCAGGGCGGGTTGGACGAAGAGCATGTCGTACACCGAGTCCGCGTAGAAGGCCCGCTCGCACGGCGCGCGGAAGGGGCCGAGCACACGGGCCGGGTCGGCCGCCGGGTCGGAGCGCCACATGGCGTAGACCGCACCCGCGCCCAGCAGCGCCACCCCGACGCTGAGGGCGGCGGTGTCCCAGTGGATCTCGGCTGCACCGGCGAACCCCAGCAGCAGGGCGGGGACGGCGAGCACCACGATGGGCCATCGCATGGTGGCGGGCGCCTCGCGGGCGCCACTGTGCGCGGTGGCAGGTGTCTTGCCGGATACGGCCTCGGACGCCGCCGCATGCGGGCCCGAGGTGGCCTCGGACGCGGTGGCATGCGCCGTACCGGGCATGGTCTCAGATGTGGTGCCGGACGCGTTGGCACGCGCAGTGCCGGACGCGGTGTCGTGACGGGCGCCGAAGAAGGTGCGCAACCACGCCCGGGTGGCATAGGCGCCGGTGACCGCGACCGTGACCAACGCGCAGCCGTAGAGCAGGAGGGCGACCGCGCCGGTGAGCGGCCCCGCCGACACGGACCGCTCGATGGCCACCAGCACCTCGTCCTTGCTGAAGAAGCCGCTGGCCGGGGGAAGGCCGGTCAGGGCGGCGAACCCGATCGTCATCGCGACGAAGGTCACGGGCAGCTGCCTGCGGAGACCTCCCATCGCGCTCATCAGGTTGGAGCCGACCACGTGGATGACCGCCCCGGCGCACAGGAAGAGCAGCGCCTTGAAAGCACCGTGGGTGATCAGGTGGAAGATCGCCGAGCTTCTGGATCCGGCGGCCAGCGCACCGGCCATGTAGGCGAGCTGGCTGATCGTGGAGTAGGCGAGGACGCGTTTGAGGTCGTCCTGTGCGAGAGCGGCGAGGGCGGCGCCGAGCATGCCGAGAGCGGCGAGAACCGCGAGCACGTCCAGCGTGGGACCGGCGCCGAGGAAGACCGGATAGAGCCGGGCGACGACGAAGATCCCGGCGGCGACCATGGTGGCGGCGTGGATGAGGGCACTGATCGGGGTCGGGCCCGCCATGGCGTCGGGAAGCCACACATGCAGGGGGACCTGCGCGCTCTTGCCTGCCACTCCGGCGAGGAGCAGCATGGTCGCGGCGATGATCGCACCGGAGGACATCTCCGGGACTCCGGCGACGACATCTTCGATCGCGAAGCTGCCCGCCTCGGTGCCGAGGACGAAGATGCCGAACAGGAAGCCGACGTCGCCGATCCGGGTGACGAGAAACGCCTTGACCGCCGCCCGTGAGTTGGCCCGATCTTCCCACCAGTGTCCGACCAGCAGGTACGAGCAGAGCCCCATGATCTCCCAGCCCACGTAGAGGAGCAGGAGATCAGCCGCGTAGACCACCAGGAGCATGGCGCTGGTGAACAGGCTGATGAAGGAGCTGTAGGACGGGTAGCGCCGGTCGTCGCCCAGGTAGCCGACGGAGTAGACCTGCACGGCGAGTGCGACGACGGTGACCAGGACGGCGACGGACGCGGAGAGGCCGTCGACGAGCAGACCGACCGAGATCGGCACCGATCCTGTCGGGATGACGGTGAGCTGCGCGGTGACGCCGTCGGCCGCTCCCTGGACGCCGGGACCGGCTGGAGCGAGCGGGGTGCCTCCGCCGGAGGGGGCGCCTGCCCAGATCGCGTAGGCCGCCCAGATCGCGAGGACGGTGGAGATCGCGGTGGGCACGACGGCGATCCAGGCGGCCCGGCGGTTCGCAGCGGTGTCGGCGGCCCCTCCCCGCCGACCCTGGGGGAAGCGGGAGCCGAGAAGCCCCGCGGCGGCAGAGAGGAACGGCAGGAGGATCGCGAACGCGGCGGCGGTGATCATCGTGCCTCGATCTGGGGATCGGCTCCAGCCGGGGGGGTGGGTGTGATCGGAGGGGCGGTGGTGGGTGCGGTGATGGCCGCTCCGGAGGTCTCGCCCGCCCCTGCCTCCTGCGAGGCCGGCGGGGGGGAGCCGGGGGAGCCGGTGGACTCGCCGAGGTCACGGAGACGGTCGAGGTCGACCGTCTGGCGGTTGCGGTAGAGCGCGAGGACGATCGCCAGGCCGAGACCGACCTCGGCGGCGGCGATCACGATGACGAAGAGCGTGAGGACCTGGCCACTGTGCAGGCGGTCGCGCAGCCACACGTCGAACGCCACGAGGTTGAGGTTGACCGCGTTGAGCATCAGCTCGACGGACATCAGGACGAGGATCGTGTTGCGGCGGGCGAGAACCCCGTACACGCCGATGGAGAACAGCAGCGCCGAGACGATCGCGGGGTAGACGACGTGCACGTCAGTCCCTCCCGCGGATGTCGGTGCGGGACAGGACGATCGCGCCGATCAGGGCGGCCAGCAGGAGGACGGAGAGCACCTCGAACGGGAGCACCCAGTTGCGGAAGATGCTGGAACCCAACTCTGCGGCGGCACCGGCTCCGGGTTCGAGGGGGGCATAGGCCAGGTGGAAACCGTCGATGACGACGGTGACCAGGACCGCCGCGGTGGCGATCGCCACCACGGCGGCGGCCGGGCGGTTACGGCTGTCGAGGTCGGCGGCCCTGCCGATGGGAGCGCGGGTGAGCATGATGCCGAACAACAGCAGGACCACGATCGCACCGACATAGATCAGAACCTGGACCCAGGCGACGAACTCAGCCGTGAGGATCAGATAACACCCGGCGAGCGCACCGAAACAGACGACCAGCCACAGGGCCGCGTGGACGAGTTGCCGCGTCGTCACGACGAGCAGCGCCGACCCGACTGCCACCGCACCCAGCAGGAGGAAGAGGATCTCCTGCCCGGTCGGCGGCAGATAGGACGGCACCTCGGTCACGGCTACTCCTCACGCTCTCCACTGGGACCCGTGGGAGAAGTCTGCTCCGGCGTGCCGGTCGCCGGGGGCACGCCACCCTTACCTGTGGATAACTTCTCGGCAGACGACTCGCCTGTGGATGGCCTGCCCGGAGAGCCGGTGTCCGTGGACGCCCCCCGGGCCGAGGGGTGAGGTCGCGTGGGGGGGACGCCCTCGGGTGGAGCGTCCGGCGCAGAGGTTTCCTTCTCCGACGGAGCGTCCGGCGAAAAGGCGTCACCCTCGGGAACACCCGAAGCATCATCCTTGGGGAGAACACCCGAGGTGTCCCCCTTGGGGAGAACGCCTGGCGAAGGAGCACCCCTTTCAGGAAGAGCACCCGGTGAAGGGACGTCTTCGGGAAGAGCTCCCGGCGAAGGGACCCCGCTCTTGGGAGGAACGCCCGGCGAGGGGGCCTCCTTCTTGGGAAGGGCACCCGGCGGCCGGATGGCTCGAACGCTCGCGTGCCCGGCCGACGCCCGTCGTACGGGGCGAGCGGTCCTCCCGGGCCGGACCGGACCTCCGGCGGCGGCATCGGACGTGGCGGAGGCGATGGGGGCATCGGACGTGGCGGAGGCGATGGGGGCATCGGACGCGGCGGAAGCATCGGACGCGCCGGGAGTGGCAGGATCGTTTCCCGGAGCCGGGGCCACGGTGCCCACGAGGTCGCCAGGGCCCGAAGAAGCACCCCGACCAGCAGGACCACTTGGACCGGTGGGACCGCCCGGACCAGCAGGACCACCGGGGCCACCCGAGCCCTGCGACTCACCGGCCGGTCGAGGAGCCGTGCCGGCGTCCCGCCCGGTGGATCCGGTGGGTGCGGTGGGTCCGATCCGGTCCGGCCCGGAGGACGTCTCTTCGGCGGACCTCGTCCCCGGTCGGCCCGGGGCCACGCGACCGGACATGGCGGAGGCGGCACCGGCGGCGACCGGCGTGTCGGGGCCGGGGGCGGCACCGCCGGAAGCGGCGGCACCGCCGGGAGCGGGCCGCGTGGAGGTGGCGTCATCGGACCGCGCGGAGGCCCCAGGGCCTGGAGGTACGGCCGGCGGACGGGCCGGGCCCGCAGGGCTCGCGGTCGCCGGGCCCGCGGGGCTCGCGGTGGCCAGGCCCGCGGTGGCGGGAGCGCCGGGGCGGGCGGCGCGGGCGGGTCGTGAGGCGGCCGCGAGTTCCTTCGGCGGGTCGGCGTTGGGCTCGTGGGCCGGAGGCGGCGGCACGGTCTGCACCCAGGCGGACAGCCGCTCCTTCTCGTGCAGGAGGTTGCGGATGTCGCCCTCGGCGTACTCGAACTCCGGAGACCAGAACAGCGCGTCGAAGGGACAGACCTCGATGCAGATGCCGCAGTACATGCACAAGGAGAAGTCGATCGCGAAGCGGTCGAGCACGTTGCGGGCCCGAGGCCGGCCCCCTTCGGGGGCGGGGAGGGTCTCCTTGTGGGAGTCGATGTAGATGCACCAGTCGGGGCACTCGCGTGCACAGAGCATGCACACCGTGCAGTTCTCCTCGACCAGCGCGATCACCCCCCGGCTCCGGGAGGGAAGCTCCGGCCGGACCTCGGGGTACTGCTGGGTCACCGATCTGCTCAGCATGTGGCGAAGGGTGACGGAAAGCCCCTTCACCAACCCCACTCCTGGTATCCGCGCCACAACTCAACATCATGACGCACGAAGAGGCGCCCGTGAATGCAGCGGTCCTGGGATGGGGCCATTGACACGATTGGGGCCGGGGTGACGGCCGGGGTGACGGCCGGGGTCGTGATGACCGCGGGAAGAGAGACGCTGCCGACAGCGGAGAGAGATCACGGCGACCGCGGAGAGAGCGGGAGAGAGACGGCGCGATGACGCCCCCGGAAGAGGCATCGCGGCGACAACCGAGAGAGGCGGTGTGATGACAACCGGAAGAGGGGCACGGTGACGGCAGAGAGGGGGGACGTGGCCGACGCGGAGCGTCCGTCCACAGGGAGCGTCGAGTTATCCACAGCGGTTATCCACAGTCTGTGTGTTCGAGTACCGGCGTCCAACCGCCGGTGCGACGTCCAATAAGACTGCAATAAACCGTAAATAATCGTATTGTTCGCGACATGTCCCACCAGTACGGACCGGCCTGGCACCCGCAGCGACCCCCGCAATCCAACACGGCGGGAAGCATCGTGTGGGCACTGGTGCCCCTCTTCACCTGCGGTTTCGGCACACCGTTCATCATCGGCCACGCCGCGTACCGGCTCCGGAGTCCGGCACTGGTCCTCGTCACCGCCCTGTACACCGCCGGCATCGGCATCTTCACGGTCGCCGCGGGAACCTACGGCGACTCCGACCTGATCCCGGTCGGGCTCAACGTCGTGTCGACGGTCGGCTTCTTCGGCAGTTGGCTGGGCGGTGTCGTCCACGCGCTGGTCCTCAGAGGGTCGGTGTTCGAGCAGCCGCAGCACACCCAGGCGTCGTTCCCTGCCCCGTCGCACGGCTCACACCAGGCGGCGTCCTACTCGACCGGGCCCGTGGCCCCGGACAGGCACGCCCCGGCGCACTACGGGCCTTCCCAGCATCACGGCGGCGCCTCTCCCGGCCCCGGCCCGCACCACGGCCCGCATCACGACGCTCCGGCGCCCTATGCCTCCGCCTCCCAGCCGCCGCACAACACGCACCCCCCGTACGGCACCCAGTCCCCGCACAACACCCAGCCGCCGTACGGCACCCAGCCTCCGCACAACACCCAGCCGCCGTACGGCGCGCAGGGCCCGGCCACGATGGTGGGACGCCGCGGGCAACATGTCCCGTCATCGCCCTCCCCGGAGCCGCAGGGCTGGCTGGGGCCGTACCAGCTGATCGGCAGCCTCGGCAAGGGCGGGCAGGGGACGGTTCACCTGGCGCTCAACCCGCAGGGGCAGAAGGTGGCCATCAAGGTCCTGCACGACCACCTGACCGGCGACCCGGCCGTCCGGGAACGGTTCCTGCGCGAGGTCGAGGCGACACGCAAGGTGGCGACGTTCTCCACGGCGCGGGTACTCGACGTGAACATCACCGACGACCAGGCGTACATCGTCAGCGAGTACGTGGACGGCGTCTCCTTGGAGCGGCTGGTCCGGGAAAAGGGGCCGCGTGACGAGGACGGGCTGACCCGGCTGGCCCTGGCCACGGCCGGCGCGCTGGCCGCGATCCACCGGGCCGGAGTGGTGCACCGGGATTTCAAACCGGCCAACGTGCTGATCGGCACCGACGGCCCGCGCGTCATCGACTTCGGCATCGCCCGTGCCCTCGGCCAGGTCACCGCGACGGCGAGCATCATGGGGACTCCGGCCTACATGTCGCCCGAGCAGCTCGCGGGGGGCACGGTCGGCCCGGAGTCGGACGTGTTCAGCTGGGCCGCCACCATGATCTTCGCGGCCTCCGGCCGGGTGGCCTTCGGTGACGACACCATCCCGGCGATCCTGAACCGGGTGATCAACCACCAGCCGGACCTGTCGGCCCTGCCCCCGTCACTGCGTCCGCTGGCCGCCGCCTGCCTGGACAAGGAGCCGGGCAACCGGCCCAAGGCCTCCGACATCATGCTCCAGATCGTGAACTGAGAGGGCGGTCCCCGGCCTCAGGGGACCGCGTCCTTCACCTGGCCGGTGAGAGCGAGATATTCATCCCGGGCCAGCGAGCGGACCTCCAGCCGCAGGTCGTTGCGGTCGGCGAAACGGGCGACCTCCTCGGGGTCCCACGGGCCTGGCAGGTGGAACAGCCCACCGCCCACCACCAGGCCCGTGGTCCCGGCCTCCGTCGAGTACAGCAGCAGCTCGGACGCCTTGAGCTCGCGGGTCCTGCGTGCGGTCTCCAGCAGCAGGCGGCCGTGGACGACCACCAACCGGCAGTGCGGCTCACCCGCGCGCTGAAGCTCACGCCCCTGGGCGGTCTGGTTCCGGGTTCTGCGCCGGCCGATTCCGGCCAGCACGACGGCGCCGACGACCGTCACCCCGGCCAGCACCAGCGCGACGACCCCGAGCGGGCCCATCCAGCGGGTGACGTCGGCGCCGGGGTCGGTCAGGTTGAGCACGACGAGCGCCGCGAAGACCACCCCGTAGGCGAGCACCGCCCACAACAGGATGTACAGCAACTGCTCACGCCACCACACCTTGGGGGAGCCCACGGGCGGCCGGAGGCTGCGCACCCCGGGCACCCGCAGGCGCGGCAGCGGGGCGGGTGCCCGGCGCCAGCTCACCGCGCGCCAGCTCGGCGACCTGCGGGCCAGCGCGATCCGGGCGCCCTGCGGGGTGTCGAAGGCGCGGAACTCGAACGCCAGTCCGCTCTCCTGCGCGAACGCCTCCACCGCCCGCCGCGAGCGTGACCCGGGAGCCTCCAGCATCACCAGGCCGGACTCGTCGAGCACCGCGAGGCCGTAGCGCATCCTGCCCCGGCCGGGGTAGCCGAAGATCAACAGTTTGCTCGCCCGGCCCTCCCCGACGAGCGGCAGGCGCACCGGCGGGTGCTCCGGCACGTCGACGATCAGCGTGTCCTTCTCCACGGCGAGCGCGAGGGTCATGCGTTCCGTCCTTGGCGCAGGTGGTGTTCCAGGGTGTATTCCCCCTCCCTGCCCAGGGTGCGCGCTTGGAACGTCACATCATCGACACAGCTCGCCGACGTCCGGGTCCGCCGCCCTGAAGGAGCCGGTATCAGCCGGCGAGGACCCTGACGACCCCGGTGAGCGCGAGCTGGACCAGCGCCAGCGGGACGAGGCCGGTCCAGGCGAGCTTCTGCAACTGGTCCTCACGGAGGCGGGGGTAGCTGACCCGCAGCCAGACGACCACGAAGACCAGCAGGAAGACCTTCAGCAGCATCCACACGGGTCCGGGCAGGAAGGGCCCCTGCCAACCGCCCAGGAACAGCACGCCGGTGAGGGCGGAGAGCACGATGATCCCGGCGTACTCGGCGAGCATGAACAGGGCGAACCGGATGCCGGTGTACTCGGTCATCGGCCCCATGATGATCTCGGACTCGGCGATCGGCATGTCGAACGGCGGCCGGCGCAGCTCGGCGAGGCCCGCGACGAAGAAGACCACGCCACCGATCGCCTGCCAGGGCAGCCACCACCACTGCCACGCCTCCACGATGCCCGGCAGGGAGAGCGTGCCGGCGGCCATGGCCACGCTGGAGGCCGCCAGGACCAGCGGCAGCTCGTACGACATCAGCTGGGCCGCCGAGCGCATGCCGCCCAGGACCGAGTACTTGTTGCCCGACGACCAACCGGCCATGATCGAGCCGAGTACGCCGACGCCCATCACGGCGAGGACGAAGAACAGGCCGGCGTCCAGGTCGACCCCGACCAGCCCGGGACCGACCGGGATGACCACCATGACCACGAGGTAGGGGATCAACGCCACACCGGGGGCCAGCGCGAAGACCCTGCGGTCGGCGGCGGCCGGGATCACCTCCTCCTTCTGGACGAACTTGACCCCGTCGGCGATGAGCTGTGCCCAGCCGTGGAAGCCCCCGGCGTACATCGGGCCGAGACGGGCCTGCATGTGCGCCATGACCTTGTGCTCCATCTGCCCGGCGACCAGCGGGAGCACCAGGAAGGCCGCGACGATCGCGACGAGCCGGACCGCGGCGTCGAGCAGCTCAGGCATGGCGTTCACGTCCCCAGTCGGCGGGCACCCCGGGCGGGAGCGCCTTGCGGCGGCTCGGCGAGCCGTGGTCGGACTCGCCGGGTTCCTTGGCACCGGGCCAGGACTTGGCCACCCGGGCGGCCAGCACGAAGTCCTTGCGGAGCGGGAAGCCCTCGAACCCCTCGGGCAGCAGCAGCGGGACCAGGTTCGGGTGGCCGTCGAAGACGACGCCGAACATCTCGAAGGTCTCACGCTCGTGCCAGTCGGCGCCGCGGAAGACGCCGACGGCGCTCGGCAGCCGGGGCTCGGCGCGCGGCACCCGGGTGCGCAGCAGCAGGTGGGCGTGGGAGGTCGGGTTGAAGACGTGCGCGACGACGGCGAACTCGTCGGGCGGCTCGTCCACCGCGGTGAGCCAGTCGAAGAACTCGTACCCCCGGACGCGGGCGAACTCCAGCAGGCCGGTCCAGTCGGCGGGGGGCACGTCGACGGTGATCTCGCCGAAGGACTCCGACAGGCGGGCACGCCCGCCGTACCGCTCCTCGATCGCCCCGCCGATCGTCTCTCCGGTCGCGTCAGGCATAACGGTCACCCAGGTTCTCCGCGGCGATCTTCTCCTGGAGCATCATGATGCCGTGGAGCAGGGCCTCGGGCCGGGGCGGGCAGCCGGGGACGTAGACGTCGACCGGGATGATCTGGTCGACGCCCTTGGTCACACAGTAGGAGTCCCAGTAGGGGCCGCCGGAGTTGGAGCAGGCACCGAAGGAGATCACGTACTTGGGATCGGGCATCTGCTCGTAGAGCCGCTTGACCGCGGGGGCCATCTTGTCGGTGACCGTACCCGAGACGATCATCAGATCGGCCTGCCGGGGGCCGTTGGCGAAGGGGATGACCCCGAACCTGATGAAGTCGTGCCGGCTCATCGAGGTCGCGATGAACTCGATCGCGCAGCAGGCCAGGCCGAAGTTGAACGCCCACAGCGAGTAACGCCTCCCCCAGTTGAGGATGAAGCGCATGGGTTTGGGAGCCAGCCGCGAGACCGGCCCCACGGTGGGCATCGGGAGATCCGCCATGACACGCATTCTCCTCCAGAGTCGGTGGCCGTGCCCGCCCGGCGTGCCCCCGCCCGCGGGCCCCGGGTGCGGGCCCCGCGGGTGGGCTCCCGATCGGGCCCGCTCAGCCCCCGGGTTCCCGCGCGCTCGGGCCCTCGTGCGTCCGCGCCTCGGGTTCCCGGGCCCTCGTGCGTCCGCGCCTCGGGTTCCCGGGTTCTCAAGTTCTCAAGTTCTCGGGTTCTCGGGTTCTCGGGTTCTCGGGTTCTCAGGTCCAGGTGAGCACGCGCTTGCGCCACGCGTAAAGGATCCCGAGCGCGATGAAGCCGAGGAAGACGAACATCTCGGCCAGCGTGGTCAACCCGAACCCGGGCGTCGCGAAGATCGTCGCCCAGGGGAAGAGGAAGACCGCGTCGACCGCGAAGATCACGTACAGGTAGGTGAAGACGTAGTAGCGGATCTGCGACTGGGCCCACCCCTCACCCACCGGGTCGACACCGCACTCGTAGGTCAGCAGCTTCTCAGGGGTAGGACGGCTGGGCCGGAGCGCCCGGTTGACGGCCAGCGCTCCGGCGACGATCACCAGGCCGATCGCGAACAGCGCCACGACCACCCCGTAAGAGGCGAAATATCCCTCCACAGCCGCTCCTTCCGCGAGCCCGGCCATGCCAAGGGTCTCCCATCACCTATAGCAGTATCCACCTTCTCCGTCACGGAGTGAAGCCGACAAACCCGGCACCTATAAAGCCTGAGCCCATTTAACTTAAAGCCCCGGTAAACAGGGGGGTCTCACATTTAGTGTGGCTTTCATGCCCAAAAAGCGATTCATCGGAGGAATCGCCTTGGCTGTCGCAACACTCACCGGTTGCGGCGTGGCCACCGCCTCCCCCAACGCGGACGACCCGGTCCCCGCGGAACCCACGATGATCGATTACGTGGATCCGTCGCTCGTCACCGGGCTGAGTACGCGCACGCTCTCCACCGGGGACTCCGGCAGCCGGCACGTCCACGCCGTCTACCCCTCCCTCGCCGACGCCCCGCGTCTCACCGAGAAACTCCGCCGGACGGTGACCGGCCACCTCGCCCGGTTCGCCCCCGGCCGGACGCCCCCCGAGCCCGGCGCCGAGCTCAACGTGGACTGGCAACTGGCCGCCGTGTCCGCCGAGGCCGTGGGAGTGCGGCTGCGTGTCGGCCGGTCGGCGGGCGCCGACTGGCGCGAGTCCCGGACGACGATCTGGTACGACCGGGTGGACCGGCGGGCCATGGACTCGGCCGATCTGCTCAAGGATCGCGCCGCACTGGAGATGCTGGCCCGGAGGGTCCGGGCCGAGCTGGCCGGGCGGAGCTCGACGGTGAACCCGGACGTCGTCAGGCCGGATCGGGAGATGTTCGACTCCATCGGCTTCAACCCCCGCGGCGACCTCGTCGTGGAGTTCGACGACCGGCAGGTGAGCCCGCGGACGGCGGGCCGGCTGGCGGTCGCCGTGCCCTCCGCCGAGGCCCGGCCGCTGCTGTCGGCGGCCGGGGAGCGAGCACGCCGGGCGGCCGTGCGGACGACGGAGCCTCCGGCCGCCGCTTCGCCCCAGGAAGCCCTCCTGGCGGCGAGCGCGGCCCGGCCCCCGGCACGGAGCACCAGGGCGGGCAGCGTGGACTGCGCGAAGCTCAAATGCGTGGCGCTCACCTACGACGACGGGCCGGGCCCCGAGACCGGGCGGCTGCTGGACATCCTGGGCCGATTCGGAGCGCGGGCCACCTTCTTCAGCGTCGGCTCCAACGCCTCGGCCCACCCGGAGCTGCTGGTACGGATGCGCGACGAGGGCCATCTGGTGGCCAACCACACCTGGTCGCACCGCGACCTCACCGCGTTGTCCTCCGCGAGGATCTCCGACCAGCTCACCCGCGCGCAGCAGTCGATCACCCAGTCGATCGGGCAGGTCCCCACGCTGATGCGGCCCCCGTACGGCTCGGCCGACGGGCACGTCGCCTCCCTCGCGGCCAGACTGGGCATGTCGGTGGTCCACTGGAGCGTCGACTCCCGGGACCGGCGCACCTCCGACCCCCGGGAGATCGTCGAGCGTGTCGTCGGCCAGACCCGGCCCGGCGCGATCGTCCTCATGCACGACGTGTACGGCGCGACCGTGGACGCCGCTCCGGAGATCCTGCGCCGGCTGGGCGAAGAGGGCTATATCTTTGTCACCGTTCCCGAGTTGTACGGGAGCCGGGAGATGCAGCCGGGCGTGACATACGACGCCGGTCCGGGCCGTCCTCCGGGGGAATAGCGGGCAACGTCATAACCTCCGGCTATGAGCCCATAGCCGGAGGCGATGGGAGCGACGCGGGGGCGAGACATATAGTTAGGCATCGTGACCCCAACTGTCCTTTTCGGCCGCCTGCACATTGATCTGTGTCGGCTCGCTGCCGGGCTCTGTCGGGCGAATCGCTCACGATCGTGACTCTCCGTTAGGCCGAGCGCCGGTTCGTCCGGTCCCGGCCTCGATGCTCGATGCCCGTCTCCCCCAGGTTTCGACTCAGCGGCCGTCAAGGATATGCGACGAATGTCACTCTCCTCCGCCGAGTGGGACGCGAAAGCTATGCGTGACTCCGAGGAACTAGCATGGAAATAGGAATGTGCCACAACCAACGGCGCCATGTCGCGTCGAGGAGGACTGAGCTGTGACCAAGCAGGTTCAGCAACTCGACCGCGTGATCATCCGGTTCGCCGGCGACTCCGGCGACGGCATGCAGCTGACCGGTGATCGCTTCACGGCGGGAACGGCGGAGTTCGGCAACGACCTGTCCACCCTCCCCAACTTCCCCGCCGAGATCCGCGCTCCCGCAGGCACCCTGCCGGGCGTGTCGAGCTTCCAGCTGCACTTCGCCGACCATGACATCCTCACCCCGGGTGACGCCCCCAACGTCCTGGTCGCGATGAACCCCGCCGCGCTGAAGGCCAACCTGCCCGACCTGCCCCGCGGCGCCGACATCATCGCCAACACCGACGAGTTCACCAAGCGCAACCTGCAGAAGGTCGGCTACGACGCCAACCCGCTGGAGGACGACTCGCTCGCCGAGTGGCGGGTCCACGCCGTGCCGCTGACCTCGCTGGCGGTCAGGGCCCTGGAGGGCTTCGACCTGTCCAAGAAGGACGCCGAGCGCTCCAAGAACATGTTCGCCCTCGGTCTGCTGAGCTGGCTCTACCACCGGCCCACCGAGGCGACGATCCAGTTCCTGGAGAACAAGTTCGCCAAGAAGCCCGACATCGCCAAGGCCAACATCGCGGCCTTCCAGGCGGGCTGGAACTACGGTGAGACCACCGAGGCCTTCTCGGTCTCCTACGAGGTCAAGCCGGCCAAGCTGCCCCCCGGCGTCTACCGCAACATCTCCGGCAACCAGGCCCTGGCCTACGGCCTGATCGCCGCGTCGGTGAAGTCGGGGCTGCCGCTGTTCCTCGGGTCCTACCCGATCACACCGGCCAGCGACATCCTGCACGAGTTGTCCAAGCACAAGCGGTTCGGCATCCGCAGCTTCCAGGCCGAGGACGAGATCGCCGGCGTCGGCGCGGCCCTCGGCGCATCCTTCGGCGGGGCCCTGGGCGTCACCACGACCTCCGGCCCCGGCGTGGCGCTGAAGGCCGAGACCGTCGGCCTCGCGGTCACCACGGAGCTGCCGCTCATCGTGGTCGACGTGCAGCGCGCCGGGCCCAGCACCGGCATGCCCACCAAGACCGAGCAGACCGACCTGCTGATGGCCATGTTCGGCCGCAACGGCGAGTCGCCCCTGCCGATCGTGGCGCCGGCCACCCCCTCCGACTGCTTCGACGCGGCGGTGGAGGCGGCCAGGATCGCGGTGAAGTACCGCACGCCGGTCATGCTGCTCTCCGACGGCTACCTGGCCAACGGCTCCGAGCCGTGGAGGGTCCCGGCCTCGGCCGACCTGCCCGACATCTCCACCTCGTTCGCCGTCGAACCGAACGGCGAGGACGGGGTCACCTTCCTGCCGTTCAAGCGCGACGCCGAGACCCTCGCCCGGCCCTGGGCGATCCCCGGCACCGCGGGTCTCGAACACCGCATCGGCGGCATCGAGAAGGCCGACGGCACCGGCAACATCTCCTACGATCCCAACAACCACGACAAGATGGTCCGGCTCCGCCAGGCCAAGATCGACGGGATCGCGCAGGACATCCCGCCGCTGGAGGTGGACGACCCCGACGGCGACGCCCGCGTGCTGGTGCTCGGCTGGGGATCGACGTACGGGCCGATCGCGGCGGCGGTGCGGCGGATCAGGAGCGCCGGCGGCAAGGTCGCCCAGGCGCACCTGCGGCACCTCAACCCGCTGCCCGCCAACACCGGCGAGGTGCTGCGCTCCTACGACAGGGTGCTGCTGCCGGAGATCAACCTCGGCCAGCTGGCGCTGCTGCTCCGCGCCCGTTTCCTGGTCGACATCATCAGCTACAACCGCGTGCGCGGGCTTCCGTTCAAGGCCGAGGAACTGGCCGGCGTGATCCAGGACGTGATCGACAGTGAGTGAGATCAAGAACGGCAGGGGCCTGTCTCTTGTCCCGAAGGCCGAGGCCAAGCTCGGGATGAAGGACTTCAAGTCCGACCAGGAGGTCCGCTGGTGCCCGGGATGCGGTGACTACGCCATCCTGGCCGCGGTGCAGTCGTTCGTGCCGGAGCTCGGGCTCAAGCGCGAGAACATGGTGTTCGTCTCGGGCATCGGCTGCTCCTCCCGGTTCCCGTACTACATGAACACCTACGGGTTCCACTCGATCCACGGCCGCGCTCCGGCGATCGCCACCGGCCTGGCCGCGTCGCGCCCCGACCTGTCCGTGTGGGTGATCACCGGTGACGGTGACTCGCTGTCCATCGGCGGCAACCACCTCATCCACGCGCTGCGCCGCAACGTCAACCTGAACATCCTGCTGTTCAACAACAGGATCTACGGCCTGACGAAGGGCCAGTACTCCCCGACCTCCGAGGTCGGGAAGATCACCAAGTCCACCCCGATGGGCTCGCTGGACAAGCCGTTCAACCCGGTCTCGCTGGCCATCGGCGCCGAGGCGTCCTTCGTGGCCAGGACCATCGACTCCGACCGCAAGCACCTGCAGTCGGTGCTGCGCGAGGCCGCCGAGCACAACGGCACCTCGCTGGTCGAGATCTACCAGAACTGCAACATCTTCAACGACGGCGCCTTCGACCAGCTGAAGGACCCGGAGCTGCGCGACGACATCACCCTGCGCCTGGAGCACGGCCGGCCGATCGTGTCCGCCTCCAAGGCGGTGCGGCGCACGGCCGACGGAAGCCTCGAGGTCGTCCCGAGGTCCTCGGTGAGCGAGGACGAGATCCTCGTCCACGACGCCCACCGTGCCGACCCGTCGCTGGCCTTCGCGCTCTCCCGGCTGGACGAGCCCGCCTTCGAGCACGTCCCGATCGGCGTCTTCCGCAGCGTCGACCGCCCCTCCTACGACGAGCTCATGGCCCGTCAGCTGGAGGAGGCCGTCGCGGGCAAGGGCGCCGGTGACCTGGACGACCTGCTGCTGGCCGGCGACACCTGGCGCATCGGCTGAGACTCGGCCGGAGACGGCGTACCACCCGGCACACACGCGGAGCCCGCTCCCTCGGAGCGGGCTCCGTCGTTTTCGCCGGGGTCATGGTGCCGGGGCCGCCGGGTGGCCCGGAACCGGGGCGTCCGTGCCGCCGCGCCCGCCCATCCGGTGGTGGCAGCCGCCCCGCAGGGTCCCGCCAGCGCGTCCCGGGCCCGCCGGCGCCGGGGCGGAGTTCGGCGCGGGACTCCCGGATCTCCCTTCGGTGCGGTATGAATCTCCCCGGACCGTCCGGCGCCGTTTCCCGCGGCGGGACAGGCGGGTCCGCACAGTGAGAGCTCCCGGCAGAACTCGTCCCGAACGAGGAGAACGCACATGCTCAACACGGCGGCACACACCCCCGAACCCGGAACGGAAGATCACTGGCGCGGCAGGTCCGTCCTGGTGACGGGCGCCACCGGTTTCATCGGCGCCCACCTGGTCCGCCGCCTCGGCGCGCTCGGCGCCGAGGTCCACGCGGTCAGCCGCAGGCCCCACGTCCGGCACGGTGAACGCGTCCGGCAGGGCGAAGGCGCGCGGCCCGGCGGAGCGTCCGTGGATCCGGTCTGGCACGTCGCCGACGTCGGCGACGCCCGAGCGGTCGGGGAACTGGTGGAGAAGTCCCGGCCCGACGTCGTCTTCCACCTGGCCAGCGAGGTGGCGGGGGCCCGTGACCGGCGGCTGGTCCTGCCGATGATGCGCGCCAACCTCGCCAGTGTGGTGAACCTGCTCACCGCCGTCTCCGAGACGCCGGGGACGAGGCTGGTGCTCGCCGGGTCGTCGGAGGAGCCCCGGGCCGAGGAGGGCGAGACGGTGCCGTCCTCGCCCTACGCGGTGGCCAAGTGGGCCGCCGCCGGGTACGCGCGGATGTTCCACCGGCTGTGGGACGTCCCGGTCGTCAACCTGCGGATCGGTATGGTCTACGGGCCCGGCCAGGCCGACACGCGCAAGCTCGTGCCGTACGTGACGCTCGCGCTGCTGCGGGGCGAGGCGCCGGAGCTCTCCAGCGGGACGCGTGAGCTCGACTGGATCCACGTCGACGACGTGGTCGACGCCTTCCTCGCCGCCGCGCGGGCGGACGGGGCCGCGGGGCGGGACTTCGACATCGGCAGCGGTACCCGGACGTCGATCCGCGACACCGTGGAGCTCCTGGCCCGGATCGTCGGCTCCTCCGTGCGTCCCCGGTACGGCGCCATCGGGGACCGCGCGCTGGACAGCGCCCGGATCGCCGACCTCGTCCCGGCCGCCGACGTGCTGGGGTGGTGCCCGCGCGTCGAGCTGGAGGCGGGGCTGCGGCAGACCGTCGACTGGTACGCCCGCCCCCTGTGAGAACCCCCGGGTCACCGGCCGGTGCGCCGCCCCATGGCACCGGCCGGTGCGTCCGCCTCCCGCGAGGCCCGGAAGCCGCCGGCCGGTGTGTCCACGTCAGATCAGACCCTTCACGCCATAACCGGATATCAGTATGAGTACAGACCGTAATCAGAAGAGAGGGAAATGTAACGACTGAGCCCGCTGCTCGATATGAATCACGTGTGAGACTTCGCCGAGGCGCCACCCCCGGAATCGGGGGTGCCGGACAGGATCGGGGGCACGGGTGCGTTCGGTCGTCAACCTCACGGTGCACGGTATCGGTGAGCCCGGCCGCGAGCTCGATCCCGGCGAGGACGCGACCTGGGTCAGCGTCGACCGGTTCGAGCGGGTCCTCGACGAGGTGGCCGGCCGGTGGGACGTACGGATCACCTTCGACGACGGCAACGCCTCGGATGTGGAGATCGCCCTCCCGCGGCTCCTCGACCGGGGTCTCACCGCGGAGTTCTTCGTGCTGGCGGGGCTGCTGGGCGAGCCGGGCAGGCTCGACCGCGCCGGGGTGCGCGAGCTGGTGGCGGCGGGCATGCGGGTGGGGTCGCATGGCTGGGCCCACCGCGACTGGCGGCGACTGGACGCGCGGCAGGCGACGCAGGAGATCACCGACGCCGGCCGGCTCCTCGGTGAGATCGTCGGACGGCCGGTGTCCCGGGTGGCCATCCCCTTCGGCTCCTACGACCGGCACGTGCTGAGCCGGTTGAGGCGGGCACGTGTGACACGGGCCTACACCAGCGACGGCGGCCGGGCCCGGCCGGGTGCCTGGCTCCAGGCACGCAACAGCCTCCGCCACGACCTCGAACCGGGATGGGCCCGCCGGCTCCTGGAGATCCGCCCCTCCCCGGTGCTGCGTGCCCGCCGGACGGCCGCCCGCCTGGTCAAGCGCGTTCGTGGCTGACCGTCCCGCTCCCGGGTCCCGGCGGCTCCGGCCCCACGCGATCCCCGGGTCCCGGCGGCTCCGGCCCCACGTAACCCTCTGGCCCGATCTGACGGCCTCCACCCCGGCCGGTGCCGACGTGCCCGGCCCCGCCTCCCTGGAACGTGATGCGAGAACGTGATGCGGACATGACGCCTGGCCCCTCCCGGATCGCCATCGTGATCGTCACGTACAACAGCGCGGACGTGATCGAGGGCTGCCTGCGTTCCCTCGCCGCCGGGGCACGGGGCACCCGCCTGGCGGACGTCGTCGTGGCGGACAACGCCTCCCGTGACGGAACGCTCCAACTCGCCGAGGGCGTGACCGGCCTGCCCGTGCGGACCGTCCAGCTGGGCCGCAACGCCGGCTACGCCGCGGCGGTGAACGCGGGCGTCGGCGCGCTGGACCTCGGCGGGCTCGACGCCGTCCTCGTGATCAACCCTGACTGCCGGCTGCGGCCGGGTGCGCTCACCCCACTGGCGGAGGCGCTGCGCCGGCCGGGGTGCGGCATCGCGGTCCCCCGCCTGGTCAATCCGGACGGCAGCCTGCAACCCTCGCTGCGCCGCACGCCCACGGTGGGCCGGGCGCTCGCCGAGGCGGTGATCGGCGGCGGCCTCGCGGGCCGGATCGGCACACTGGGTGAGCTGGTGACCGACCCGCGCGAGTACGAGCGACCCGCGCCGGCGGCGTGGGCCACCGGTGCGGCGATGTTGGTGGCCACCGGGCTCATCGGGGAGATCGGGCCGTGGGACGAGTCCTTCCTGCTCTACAGCGAGGAGACCGAGTACGCGCTGCGCGCCGCCGACCGGGGCTGGTCGCTGTGGTACGAGCCCGCGTCGGTGGTCGAGCACATCGGCGGCGACTCCGGGGTCAATCCCACGCTCGCCGCGCTGCTGACCGTGAACAAGGTGAGGCTGTTCCGGCGGCGCCGGAGCGGGCCGGCCTCGCTCGCGTACTTCCTCGCGGTGGTCGCCGGTGAGGCGGTGCGCGCGCTCGCCGGCCGCAGGACCTCGCGGGCCTCGGTGGTGGCGCTGCTGAGACCGTCCCGCCGGCTGCGCCGGCTCGCCGACTGACCCCCGGGTGCGTCCCGGGAGACGCCGAGACCGGGCGGGCGGCGGCGGGCAGAAGGCGACCGGGCAGTCCGCGGCGGGGCGGGCGGCGGGAAGGGGTTCTGAGGGGGGCGAAGGAACCGCGGGAGTCCGGAGAAGCTCGCAGGAGGAGACCAGGATGGACGGCGCCACGAGCGCGGCGGCACGGGCGGTGAGCGTGCGGACGGTGGGGTTCGACGAGCTCGGCGAGCGGGAGCTGTCGGCCTGGCACGGGTTGCGCGCGGCCAACCCGCTGCTGGACAGCCCCTACTTCCATCCTGGTTTCTCCGCCGCGGTGCACGCGAGCGGGTGCCGCGTGCTGGTCGCGGTGGGCCGGGACGCCTCCGGGGAGGTGCGTTCGCTGTTCCCGCACCACCGCGAGCGGTCGGTGATCAGGCCGGTGGGCTGGCCCGGCGCCGACTTCCAGGGGCCGATCACGGCGCCGGGCTCCGCCTTCGACCCGGTGATCCTGCTCACCGGCGGGGTGCGCGCGCTCGCGTTCGACCACCTGGTGGACGGCCTGCCGGGGTTCCAGCCGTGGATCGAGTCGAGGCGGGTCTCGCCGTTCGCCGACGTCTCCGGCGGCCTGGACGGCTACCTGGGCCGGGCCTCCCGCAGCGGCCGGGACAACATGGGGCAGGCCCGCCGGCGTGCCGCCAGGGCCGAGCGGACGTACGGGCCGGTGCGCTTCGCCGCCGACACGGTGGACGCCGGGTGTCTCGACCGGCTGGTGGCGCTCAAGCGGGCACAGTACGCCGCCACCGGGGCACGTGACTACTTCACCGAACCCGGCCGGCGCGAGCTGCTGGCCCGTCTGCTGCACACCCGGGGCCGGTCCTTCGCGGGTGTGCTGTCCACCCTGCACGTGGGTCCGCATCTGGTGGCGGCGCACTTCGGAATCCGGTCGGGCGGCGTGCTGCACTGGTGGTTCCCGGTCTACGATCCCGCCTTCTCGCATCTGTCGCCGGGCTGGATGCTGTTGCGCGAGCTCGTCGCCGCCTCTCCCGCGCTGGGCGTCACGCGCCTCGATTTCGGGCGGGGAGCCGATGAATATAAAAGACGCGCTAAAACCGGTGAAACGCTCGTTTGCGAGGGTTATCTCAGCAGGAATCCGGCCGGCAGGGCGTTCCGGAAGATGCACCGGTCCATGGTGGCCGCAATGAAAACGTCCACATTCGGACCAGGCGTGCGCCGGATTTTAAAGAAAGTCCGTGCTATAAAGCGATAAAAACCCCGAAACCCCGGGGTAAGCGCTCCGCGAAATCGTAACAATCAGCAGGAATTCCATGGGCAAAGGGCGGCCGGGTGAGGCTTGGCATATCGCCTCCCGCGCCGGGGCCCGCGGGATGACGCGATGGAGGCGACGCAGGATGAGAATCAGCGTGTTCGGCCTGGGTTACGTCGGTTGCGTCTCCGCAGCCTGCCTGGCCGCCCGCGGGCACGAGGTGACCGGAGTCGACGTCAACCCGGCGAAGGTCGGCCTCGTCCGCGAGGGCCGGGCACCCGTGGTCGAGGAGCGCATCGGCGAGCTGACCGCACAGGTCGTGCGCGCCGGAGCCCTGCGGGCCACCACGGACGTCGCGGAGGCGGTCGCCACGACCGACGTCTCCCTCGTCTGTGTCGGCACGCCCTCGGCGTCCAACGGCAGCCTGTCCACCGCCCACCTGGAACGGGTGGCCGAGCAGATCGGCCGGGCGCTCACCGGACGCGACCCCCGGCGCGGCAGGCACACGGTCGTCTTCCGCAGCACCATGCTGCCGGGCACCTGCACGGGGCTGCTCGTCCCGATCCTGGAACGCTCCTCCGGCCTCGCCGCCGGCTCCGGCTTCGGGGTGGCGGTCAACCCCGAGTTCCTGCGCGAGGGCACAAGCGTGCGCGACTTCTTCGACCCGCCGAAGACGGTCATCGGGGAGTTCGACACCGCCGGCGGCGACACGGTGGCGGCCCTGTACGAGGGACTGCCCGGGGAGGTCTTCCGGGTGCCGGTGGCGGTCGCCGAGATGACGAAGTACGTCGACAACGCCTTCCACGGCCTGAAGATCAGCTTCGCCAACGAGATCGGCGCGATCTGCCGGGCGCTCGGGCTCGACTCTCACGACGTCATGGACGTCCTCGTCGCCGACCGGAAGCTCAACATCAGCCCGGCCTACCTGCGGCCCGGCTTCGCCTTCGGCGGGTCGTGCCTGCCCAAGGACCTGCGGGGCCTGGTCTACGCCGCCCGGCGGGCCGACGTCTCGGTGCCGCTGCTCTCGCACGTCCTGCCCTCCAACGACGACCACCTGCGGCGGGCCTACGAACTGGTCACCGCGGCCGGCAGCCGCCGGGTCGGGCTGTTCGGCCTGTCGTTCAAACCGGGCACCGACGACCTGCGGGAGAGCCCCCTGGTCGAGCTGGCCGAGCGCCTGCTCGGCAAGGGCTACGAGCTGCGCATCTACGACGCGAACGTGTCGCTGTCGCACCTGGTGGGCGCCAACCGCGCCTACATCGAGGAGCGGCTGCCGCACCTGAGCGACCTGTTGACCGACTCCGCCGAGGAGGTGCTCGCGGACGCCGACGTCTGCGTCGTCGGCTGCGACGACCCCGCCGTGCTGAGCGCGCTCGACAGGGCGGGAGACCGCACGATCATCGACCTCGTCCGTCTCCCCGACGCCGCCGCGCGCCGGGCACACCCGGGATACGTGGGCCTTGGCTGGTAGAGCGCTCATCCTCGTCGAGAACCTCTCCGTGCCGTTCGACCGGCGGGTGTGGCAGGAGAGCACCGCGCTGCGCGACGCGGGCTGGGAGGTGCACGTCGTCTGCCCCCGGGGCACCCGGCGCGACACCGAGCCGCACGTCCTGCTGGACGGCGTGCGCATCCACCGCTACCCGCTGCGCGCGGCGACCGGCGGGCCACTCGGTTACGTGCGCGAGTACGGCGCCGCGCTCTGGCACACCGCGCGGCTGGCGCGCCGCGTCGGACCGGTGGACGTCGTGCACGCCTGCAACCCGCCCGACCTACTGTTCCTGGTGGCCGTGCTGCTCAGGCGGCGCGGGGCCCGGTTCGTGTTCGACCAGCACGACCTGGTGCCCGAGCTCTACCTGTCGCGGTTCGGCCGCGGTGAGGACCTGCTCTACCGGGCGGTGCTCCTGCTCGAACGGCTGACGTACCGGGCCGCGGACGTGGTCGTCGCCACCAACGAGAGCTACCGCGAGGTGGCGCTCGCCCGGGGCGGCAAACGGCCCGGGGACGTGTTCGTCGTGCGGAGCGCACCCGCCGTGGAACGGTTCCACCTGGTGCCCGCCGAGGAGCCGCTGAAGCGCGGCAAGCCGTATCTGCTGTGCTACCTGGGCGTGATGGGCCCGCAGGACGGCGTCGACTACGCGCTGCGGGCGTTGGCCGCCCTCCGCGACGGCCTGGGCCGCACCGACTGGCACGCGGTGTTCGTCGGCGCCGGGGATGCCTTCGACGACGCGGTCGCCCTCGCCCGTGAGCTGGACCTGTCCGGATGCGTGGAGTTCACCGGCCGCATCCCGGACGAGGACCTGCTGCGTTACCTGTCCACCGCGGACGTCTGCCTGGCCCCCGACCCGCTCAACCCGCTCAACGACGTGTCCACCATGAACAAGATCATGGAGTACATGGCGATGGCCCGCCCCGTCGTCTCGTTCGACCTGCGGGAGGCCCGGGTCTCGGCGGGCGAGGCCGCGGTGTACGCGCCCGCCAACGACGAGGCGGCGTTCGCGAAGCTGGTCGCGCGGCTGCTGGACGACCCCGCCGAGCGGCGGCGGATGGGCGAGATCGGCCGGGCCCGCGTCTCCGGCCCGCTGTCGTGGGACCACTCCAGGGCCGCCCTGCTCGCCGCCTACGAGGCCGCCGTCGCCCAGCCCGTCCGCCGCCCCGGGCGGGCACGGGCGTGGCTGCCGGACGTGGCGCGGCGGGGACGCGGGGAACAGCAGGCGACGCGGGCGCTCGGCGGGATTCCGGGCGTGGCGCGGCGGGCGCTCGGGGGGTTGCGGCGCGGCGCGGGCCGGCTGCTGTTCGAACGCAGGTACGGCGTGCGCACGGCGGATTTCGTACGCCTGGAGGAACTCGGGCTGGCCCACCGGGACCGGGTCTACTACTCCCCGGCGAACTGGCACACGCTGCGGCGTACCCTGCCCCTGCGCGACGTCGGCGAGCACGACGTGTTCATCGACCTGGGTTCCGGGATGGGACGCATGGTCCTGGAGGCGGCCTCGCGCTACCCGTTCAGGAGGGTGATCGGGGTCGAGCTGTCGGAGCGGCTGAACGACATCGCGCGGGCGAACGTGGCGGGCACCCGGCTCCGGCTGCGCTGCCGGGACATCGACCTCGTCCGGTCCGACGTGCTCGACTACGAGATCCCCGACGACGTGAGCGTGGTCTTCCTCAACAACCCCTTCCGCGGCGACGTCTTCGCCGAGGTGGTCGGGCGGCTCGTCGCGTCGGTGGACCGCAACCCCCGCCCGGTCACCGTGATCTACTTCAACCCGGTCGAGGAGGCGTTCCTGCTGAGCACCGGACGCTTCCGCCACCTGCGCACGGTCCGGCGGGGGCGTGGGAGGCGCGAGGACGGCCCGTTCGGCTCGACCCGGGTCTACGCGATCACCGCCCCTTCCGGTGCCTGACCGGCCGTCGGCCGCCGGCCGCCGCGACCGGGGCGGCCCGGGGGGCTGGGGCCCGACGGCAGGGCCGGACGCCCGGACACGCGACCCGAGAAGGGGGAACGCCGGATCAGGCGGGCCGGGGAGCGGAGACGCCGGATCCGGCGGACCGAGGATCGAAGGCGCCGGGTCAGGCGCCGGGACGGGAGCGGCTGCCGGTGTCGGCACCCCAGCGCACCGCGCCGCCGCGCCGCGACCGGAACCGGGTCAGGGCCCGGTCGGCCAGCAGCACGGCGAGGTAGCAGGCCGTGTCCAGTGGGGTGACCTCCCGTGCCGCGACCAGGGCCCACAGCGCGCCGGGACGCAGGCGGCCCTCGGGTGCCGGACGGCCCAGCTCGGCGAGCTGCCGGTTGCCCAGCCGCACCCGCACCCTCCGGTTCAGGTGCGCCGCGACGGTCCGCGCCGGACGGACCAGCGACCGGGCCTCGGGCACCACGGCCCGTTCGTGGGGGGCGAAACCGGCGTGTGCCCAGCCGTCGTCGGAGATCACGTCGGGCAGCGGGAAGACCCGGGGGTGTCCCCGCTCGCTCAGCACGTAGACCCCGGCCCCGGCCAGTCCGCGGAGCGGCGCGACCAGCCGGTCGTGGACCGCGTGCGTGCGCCGGGCGATCCGGCCGACGCCGTCCAGGTCCCACTCGGGGACCGGAGCGCAGGCGAGCACACCGGGTCTCGTCGCCGCGGCGGCGAGAGCGCGCACCGACGCGGCGTCGAGCCCGACGTCGGCGTCGAGATACACGCGCGGGAAGGTGCGGCAGGCCGCGTCGCCCAGGCGAAGCGCGTTGGCCTTGCCGGGCACCGGGGTCTCCAGGACCCGCACCCCGGGCAGCCGGGCGGCCTCGGCCGTGCGGTCGGAACAGGCGTTGGCGACCACCACGACGTCGAACTCGCCGGGGGCGGCCCCCGACAGCAGCCGGGCCAGCCCGGCCGCCACGACGGCCTCCTCGTTGTGCGCCGGGACGACCACGCTGACCAGCGGCTCCCGTTCCCCGTGGCACCCCGTACCCGGCCCGCCGGGTTCCCCGCGGTGCTCCATGCCCGAGCCGCCGGGTTCCCCGTCCCGTTCGGCGCCTGCCCCGTGGGGGCTTCCCGCGGAGCCTGGGGCACCCCCCACAGCGTCGTTCATCGCAACGCCTCCGGATCACCGTCGCAAGGGATGACCTCATGAGAGTAGATCGGGCCGCACTCGACGGGGTGCTGTTGTTCACACCGACGCCGCATCGTGACGACCGCGGCCTGTTCACCCGCACCTTCGACGGCACCGTGGCCGCCCGGTACGGCCTCGACCCCGCCGCGTTCGTCCAGGACAGCCAGTCCCGCTCCCGGCGGGGCACCGTGCGCGGGATGCACGGCCGCTCGGGCCGGGGCGAGGCCAAGCTGGTGCGCTGTGCCCGGGGAGCGGTGCACGACGTGCTGGTGGACGCCCGCCCCGGGTCGCCGACGTTCGGCCGGCAGATGTCGGTGCTGCTGGACGACGAGACGTTCACGACCCTGTACGTCCCGCCCGGGCTGCTGCACGGCTTCCAGGCACTGACCGAGCAGACCGACGTCTGCTACCGCATCGACCGCGAGCACGACCCCGCCGAGGACCTCTCGGTCCGCTACGACGACCCCGACCTGGGCATCCGCTGGCCACTGCCCGTCTCGGCGATCAGCGTCCGCGACCTGTCCGCCGGATCGTGGGCCCGGCTGCGGCGCCGGCTGGTGGTCTTCCCCGAGACGAGGTGACCGGACGGTGGCATGGTGGCGAGGCGGTCGGACGGGAGCACGGCCGAGAGATGACCGGACGGTGGCGGGGTGCCGGGGTGACCGGACGGTGGCGGGGTGGCGAGACGACCGGGTGACGGCGGGATCGCCGGGTGATCGTGTGACGGCGGGGTGGCGAGGCGACCGGGTGACGACGCGGTCCCGCCTGCTCGCGGGCGTTTCGGCGACCGTGGCGGCGCTGCTGCTGGCCGCGTGCACCCTGTCCCCCGAGGCGACGGGCCCGGCTCCGGCCCCGTCCGGCTCCGCCCGTCCGGCAGGCCGCTGCCCGCACCACCCGAACCCGGCGTGCACCGGTGTCCCGCCAGGCACGAAGCTGACGAGGCTGGCCCTGAACGAGGACGGCGCGGCCTACCGGGTCAGGACGTCGGGAGTCGTGCTCGACGGCGTGCACATCCCCGGTCACCTGTTGATCCACGCCGACGACGTCACCGTCAGGAACAGCCTGATCGACGGCTACGTGATCAACGCCGACGGGCCGCGGAGCTTCCGGTTCACGATCGAGGACTCCACGGTGGGTCCGGCCGGGGGCTGCCAGACCCTCCCCGGGGTGGGGCAGGACAAGTACACCGCGGTCGGACTGCACGTGCGCGGGCACAGCGACGGCTTCCGGGCCTCCGGCGACGACGTCGTCATCCGCGACTCGTACGTGAAGCTCTGCTCCAACCCCGGCGACCACTCCGACGGGATCCAGACCTACAGGACCGGCAGGGGCCTGGTGTTCGACCACAACACGGTCGACCAGCGCGACGTGAAACACGCCACCGCGCCGATCTTCCTGGTGGACGACCAGATCGTGGACGCCGTGGTCACCAACAACCTGGTGATGGGCGGCACGTACAGCATCCAGCTGAAGAACGCCCGCGGAAAGCTGGTCATGCGCGGCAACAGCCTGGTCGACAAGTCCTGGATCTACGGCCCCGTCGACTCCGACTGCCGGACGGTCGACTGGGCCGGCAACTCCCTGGTCACCATCGACCGCTCCTACCGGATCACCTCGGTGGTCGGCCCGCTGGCCTGCGCGGGGTGAGTGGTACGGGTGAGCGGCACGGGGTGAGCCGGCGGGTGAGCCGCGGCACCGATGGGCGGAGGCTCCTCCACGCTATCGCCACGCGAGTCCTTCAGCACTGAGAGGACGAACCCGAACCCTGATGACCAAATCAATAAAACCGATAAATCCGACAATAGCCACTTACTTAAATCAATGCCAATACTGACAATCCACTGCAGATCAATGGCCTCAGTCGTAACAATGACCTCCGTACGGGGGCCAAGACGGACACACTGTCGAGCCGATCTGGAATCGGCACGGAGGTCAGAGGAATGACCAGTACAGATCCCCCCGCCCGCGGCGCAAGCGCCGCAGGCGCGTTACCCGGCCGCCGACGGCCACGGCGGAGCCTCCTCCCGGTCGTGGCCCTGGCCACGCTGGCGGTGTCGATCCCCGCCGCCTCGTTCGTCACCGGTGACGGCACTCCGGTGGAGCGGGCCGCGGCGACCCGGCCGGAGCCCACCGAGACCGACCGGCGGCACATGCTCCGGGAGACGAGCCTGTGGGCCGGACGTACCGCGGTGAACGCGCGCAGGCACTCCGACCGGGCACCGGTCGAGCTGGGCACGCGCTTCACCACGACCAGGAACGGCTGGGCGACCGGAGTGCGGTTCTACAAGGCCGCCGGCGACCCGGGCCGGCACACCGGAAGTCTCTGGAGCGCCGGCGGCAGGAGGCTGGCGAACGTCGCGTTCACCGCGGAGAGCGCGTCAGGCTGGCAGGAGGCCCGTTTCGCCAGGCCGGTGCGCCTGAAGGCCGGCCTGGTCTACACGGTGTCCTATCACAGCGATCGCGGTGTCTACCTGGGCACGGCGGGCTTCACCTCCGCCCGCTCCGGCCCGCTCGCCACGGTGTCCCGCGGGGCGGGGGTGTTCGGGTACGGCGCGAGCGCCTTCCCCCGTCGCTGGAACCCCAGGGGCTACAACTACTGGGTGGACGTCGTGTTCCGCTGGCGCGACGGCGGTTCGTACCCGGAGCCGTCCCCGCCGCCCGCTCCGTCCCCGGGACGACCGACCGCGACGTCCCCGGGACGACCGACCGCGACCCCCACCTCCGGCGTGACGACGAGCCCGAGCACCGGCCCGAGCAGACCGCCCACGCTCACACCCGGCCCGAGCAGACCCCCCACCGGGACCGGCACGCCCAGTCCGGGCACCACGAGGACCGGCGGGCAGACACCTCCTCCCTCCACCCTGGGGCCGACGCGGCCCGTACCCGGCGGCTGCGGGGGCCATCACCCCACACCGGAGTGCACCGGCGCACCCAAGAGCACCCGGCTCGCCCAGCGGGCCCTGAACGAGGAGGGGGCCGCTTACCGCGTCAGGACGCCGGGAGCCGTGCTCGACGGCGTGCACATCCGCGGTGACCTCCTGATCCACGCCGACGGTGTGATCGTGAAGAACAGCCTGATCGACGGCCATGTGATCAACGCCGACGGGCCGCGGACCTTCCGCTTCACCATCATGGACTCGACCGTCGGCCCCGAGAGCGGCTGCCAGACCCTCCCCGGGGTGGGGCAGGACAAGTACACCGCGGTCGGACTGCACGTGCGCGGGCACAGCGACGGCTTCCGGGCCTCCGGCGACGACGTCGTCATCCGCGACTCGTACGTGAAGCTCTGCTCCAACCCCGGCGACCACTCCGACGGGATCCAGACCTACAGGACCGGCAGGGGCCTGGTGTTCGACCACAACACGGTCGACCAGCGCGACGTGAAACACGCCACCGCGCCGATCTTCCTGGTGGACGACCAGATCGTGGACGCCGTGGTCACCAACAACCTGGTGATGGGCGGCACGTACAGCATCCAGCTGAAGAACGCCCGCGGAAAGCTGGTCATGCGCGGCAACAGCCTGGTCGACAAGTCCTGGATCTACGGTCCGGTGGAGGCCGACTGCAAGGCCATCGACTGGGCCGGCAACTCCCTGGTCACCATCGACCGCTCCTACCGGATCACCTCGGTGGTCGGCCCGCTGAAGTGCGCGTGACCGCCGGCACCGGCCCGGCGAGCAGGTGCCCACCGGTGCCATGACGGAAAGGCCCACCGGGGCGGCCTGAGACCTCCGCCACCGGAATGCCGTCCCCCGGCCCGTGCCGACCCGGCGGGCCGGGGGCTCACCTGTCCGCGAGGGCCGCCACCCCGCACCGGACCGTGACCGGTCCGCCCCGCCCGGATCACCTCACATGCCCGGCACCACCGCCACGCCGCCACGCGGCCACGCGATCACACGGCCACGCGGTCACACGGCCACGCGGTCACGCTGGAAGATGCGCACACCGGCGACTCCGAGCGGCAGGAACAGCATCGTGAAGGCGACACCGACCACGTACGTCAGGTGGATCGGGATGAACATCATCGCGACGAAGGCGCCGACGTAGACCGCGGTCAGCCACCAGCCGACGACGCCCGCGCGGGCGAGCGCGACGCAGAGGGCGAGCAGCCCAAGGAAGGCCAGAGGCTCCGTGCCGCTCCACAGAGGTATGAACGACGACGCGTCCACGGCGTCCGAGATCCGCACTGCGGTCTCCCGCGGAAGCTGCTGGCCGATGATCATCCGCCACCAGTCGTCGCGCACGGCCCCGGACACGTTCAGCACGCTGACCGCGGTGGCCAGCGCGCCGAACACCGCCAGCCCGCGTCCCTTCCGGCCTCGGATCAGCCCAGGTACGGTCAGCGCGCCGAGTCCGCCGGCGATCAGGCCGTAGTGCAGCAGCATCGCCGACAGCTCGGTCAGAAAGGTGTCGCGGGCGAGCGAGGTGATGTAGTCCGCCGTCGAGTCGGAGTCCTGCGGCGGACAGGCCAGCATGCCGCCGAGCACCAGCACGGGAGCGGCGATCAGGGCGGCACCGCCGGCGCGCCGCAGGAACCGGCTCGCCCGGTCGGCGTGCTCGGAATCCGCTGCCGGGGCGGCCGACGGGGTATGGGTGAGGGGAGTCATGTCCTGCCTCCTGGTTGCGTGTCGTTGCGAGGAGGACCCTCTCGCGGTCAGGTACGACGGCGCGTCAGCCATCGCGCACCGTGACGGGTCCCCGCTTCGGTGGAGCGGATCCCGGCCGGGTCCACTGTTCGACGGACCTGATGAGCTGCGGGGGTCCCCCATCCGGGGGAGTCGGCGGATTCCGGCCGCGACTACGATCGGTGGCCATGACGATGACCCGGCTGAGGGACGCGCGCATCATTCCGCTGGTGTTCGGCCCCCTGGTCGGCGCGCTGGCCGTGCTGGAGACCGAGTTCGACGACTTCTTCGGCGCCGCCTCCACGGCCGTCTCCCTTTCCGGGGTCGCGATGGGGGCCGGCCTGATGGTCGCGGCCTGGTGGCCGCTGGTCGGCACGGTCATCGCGGCCGGCTGCCTGCCGGTGGGCGTGTTCGTGTTCGGGGCGCCGGGGGTCGGTGGCGCGGCGATGGTCGGCATGATCGGAGCGGTCGCCTGGGCGGGCTGGCGTGAGCCTCCGCGCCGTTCGGCCGTGGCGCTGTGCGTCGCGGGAGCGTCCTTCGTCGGCGCGGCGCTCGTCGGAGCCTCACCGTGGGAGCTGTTCTTCGTGCCGTCGGTCCTGCTGCCGGGCTGGTCCATGGGGCTGTTGGCCCGGCGCAGCGGCGAGCGGGCCGTCAAGCTGGCCGAGCTGGCCGCAGCCCTCGACGCGGAGCGCGAGGCCAACGCCCAGGCCGCGGTCGCACAGGAGCGCACACGCATCGCCCGGGAGGTGCACGACGCGGTCGCGCACTCGGTCAGCGTGATGACCCTGCAACTGGGCGGGTTGCGCCGGATGCTCGCCGACCAGCCGGTCGAGCAGGAGATCGTGGCCGGGCTGGAGCGGCTCGGGCGGCAGACGGTGGAGGAGATGCGCGGCCTGGTCGGCATCCTGCGCGAGCGCGTCGACGGGGAGAGGCCGGCTCCCATGCCGTCGCTGGCCCGGCTCGACGAGCTGATCGCGGATGTCCGCGCCGCCGGTCTCACGGTGACGCTGGACGCCCCGGCCGACCTGCCCCGGTTGCCACCGGTGCTTGACCTCACCGCCTACCGGGTGCTCCAGGAGGCCCTGACGAACGTGCTGCGGCACGGCGCCGCCGCCCCGGCCGCGGTCGCCATCGGCTGCACCGATCAGGCGCTCACCGTGGAAGTACGCAACGGGCCCGGACCCGGGCCGCACGGGCCGGCGGGGAAGCGAGCCGGTCACGGCCTGGTCGGCATGCGGGAACGGCTGGCGATGGTGCACGGCAGCCTGCACACCGGTCCCGAGCCGGACGGCGGCTTCATCGTCCGTGCCCGATTCCCCATCCCCCGCACCCGGTAAGGACGACGACATGACGATCTCCGTAGCGCTCGTCGACGACGAGGCCATGATCCGTGTGGGCCTGCGAATGGTGCTCAGCGGCGAACCCGACATCGAGGTCGTCGGCGAGGCGTCCGACGGGGCCGAGGCCCTTGCCCTCGTCGCGCGCACGCACCCCGATGTCGTGCTGATCGACGTGCGCATGCCGCACATGGACGGGCTGGAGGCGTCGCGGCGGCTCGTACGCGACCACCCGGACAGCAAGGTCATCGTGCTGACCACGTTCGACGAGGACGCGCACGTCGCCGCCGCGCTCCGCGCGGGAGTCAGCGGCTTCCTGCTGAAGGTCGCCCCGCCGGAGCACCTGGTCGAGGCGGTGCGGACGGTCGCCGCCGGCGGAGGGCTGCTCGATCCGGCCGTCACCCTGAGAGTGATCGCCGCGTTCGCCGGACAGCCGGACCCCGCGCACACCACCGGCCGGGCGGCCGAGCTCGACGCGCTCACCGGCCGGGAGACGGATGTGCTGAAAATGCTGGCACAGGGCCTGACCAACACCCAGATCGCCGCCCGGCTCCATCTGGGCGAGGCAACCGTCAAGACCCATCTGTCCCGGGTCCTGATGAAGCTCGATTTGACCACCCGCGTCCAGGCGGTCGTCTTCGCCTACGAGAGCGGGCTGGTCCGCCCCGGAGAGGAGAGGCGGCCCTAGGCGGCGAGGCCGCGGACCCCGTGGACTCCGCGGAGCAGCGATCCGGCGGCTCCGATCAGCAGGAACGCCAGGCCGGTGACGACGGCGAAGGAGAGCAGGTCGAAGGTGGCCGCCCCGATCAGCGGGACCACCATGCAGGCGGCGAGGGTGAGCCCCAGGTCGCGGGTGCCGGGGTCGGGGCTCAGCCGCCGGACGCGCAGCCCGGCGTAGATCGCGCAGGCGAACACCGCGACGACCGCCGCGACGCCGATCAGCCCGGTCTCCACCGTCGAGAGGATGTACTGGTTGTCGAAGACCTGGTGTTTCGGGGCGTACCAGGTGCCCGCGCCGCGACCCAGCCACGGATGCTTGGCGATCTCTTCGGCGGCGACCTCGTAGTCGTGCGTGCGGTAGCGGATGCTGTCGTCGTTGCCCAGGTTCGCGAACAGGCCGTAGAACGTGCCGAGCAGGCCCGGAACCATGATCCTCATCAGGACCAGGAACACGGCGACGACCGCCAGCGCCCGCAGCCGCCGCCGGGCGGGCCATCCGGCGAACAGGACCGTGGCCGCCCCGGCCATTCCCAGCACCGCCGACCGGGAGACCGAGAACATCAGCCCCATGCCGATCAGCCCGGAGCACAGCCACCAGCGCAGATCCGGTTCGGCCCGCTCCCGTGCCCGGAAGCCGTAGTGGACGGCGATCGGGAGCAGCATCGCGCAGACGACGCCGAACTCGATGGGGTGCCCGGTGGTGGCGGCGACCCGGCGCAGGTCGGACCGTTCGGTGATGAAGCCGTCCTCGGAGGTGTAGCGGAGACCGGGTAGCTCCAGGTACCGGGTGAGGTCGAGGTCGAGCAGGAACTGGCAGGCCCCGATCACCGAGATCACCGCCCCGGCCACCACGACGGTCCGCAGGACGACGTCGAGCCGGTCGGCGCCGCGGACCCCGTCGCACACCATGAGCGCCAGCCCGACCTTGGCCACCAGCAGGACCAGCGCGTGATCGGCGAGGTTGAGCTCGTCGGAGGGCAGGTGACCGTAGGTGGCGTAGCCGTAGGTGGCCGTCATCGCGGCCAGGTACATGAACAGGAAGGTGCGCACCGGGTTGCGGCCCTTGACCATGCCGAGGGTCAGGGTGAAGTGCGCGCACAGCCACAGCAGGGCGGCGGTCAGCGCGACCAGGCTCGCCGGGGTGATCGACAGCGGCAGCCCCCGGAAGACCATCCGCGCCGGGACGAGCAACAGGGCCACGGCGAAGACGCTCACCAGGGTGGCGCCATCGGCGCGCCGTCGGGGAGGCAGCGGGGGCGGCGGTGAGGACCTGGAGAACCGCCGGGAGAACGGGAGCGACCGGCGGGAGGTCGACGGGGAGGACGAGCGGGAGAGCGGCGGCGCCTGCGCCGAGGAGGATCGGGAGGCCACCGGTCATCCCTCCGCGGGCGGACGGGTGACGGGCGGGCTGGCGGGCGGATGGACGGCGGGCGGATCGGCGGCAGGTGGGTGAACGTCGGTCGGGCGGACGGGCGGGTGGACGGCGCTCGGGCGGACGGGCGGGCGGACGGCAGGTGGGCGGACGGCGGGCGGGCGGACACGTGCCGCGCGGCGGTGGAGCACGCTCTCGACCGCGAAGCAGGCCCACAGGCTCGCCATGAGGCCCAGACCCGCCGCCGCGGCGACGGCGCGGAGCCTGCGGCCCCGCTGGGCCACCGGGGTGGTCGGTGGAACCGCCTCGTAGGTGGTGATGTAGGTCGCCCGCGGGGCCCGCACCGCCTGCTGCCGGTGCTCAAGCTCGGTCCGTGCCCGCGCCAGGACGCGCCGCACCATGTCCTGGGCGTCCGCCGCGGTGGTGCCCTCGCCCTCGACGAACAGGAACGGCCCGGTGGCGAGCGACTCCAGGTTGCTGCCGCCGTTGGTGACTTTGAAGGTGGCCCCCGTGCCCGCCGCGGCGCCGAGTTCGGCAGCCATGTCCGGCGTGCCCATCGCGGCGATGAGGATCGAGGCGGACACGCTGAGCCCGTGGTCGAAGTGGAGCATCGGGTTGCTCAGGCCGTTCGGGATGTCGGGGTTGGCGGGCAGGCTCCCGCCGGTGGCCGGGGTGGTGAGGATGAGCACCGCGCTGGAGACGTAGGTCGTCGGGACCGTGGAGTAGACGCCCGCGGCAGCGGCGACGGACAGCGCGAACACCGGCAGGAAGACGTACCAGCGCCGGAACACGACGAGGACCGTCCCCCAGAAGTCCATGCGGTTCCTTCCCGAGCGGGCGGGCCGGAGCCCGCCGATGGTCATCGCCCGCACCGGGGCGGGGTGTTACTCGAAACAGGTACGGGATTACCAGGAATGTAGACCGTAACGAATTATCTGCGGCAACGATAGTGAATGCGGGTGATTCGCGACCATCGACACCGGACGACTGGAGCCCGTTTTCCATGACCGATCTGGCCGTCATCACGCCGACCCACGGGCCCGACGCCGAACTCTTCGCCGATCTTCACAAATCCATCCTGGAATACACTTCCGACGACACCGTCCATCATGTGATCATCTCTCCGGCCTGGAGGGACATCTTCGCCAAGTACGCCGGGTCACGGTGCAAAATATGGACATATAATGAACTCCTTCCGAAATACTACTTCCGGTTGGCTCCATACCCTTTATGGGTGAATTCGCGACGGCCGTGGCCGCCGGTCCGCGGCTGGGTGATGCAGCAGACACTCAAGATCGCGCTGACCGCGGAACTCGACGCCGCCGCCGTGATGGTCGCCGACTCCGACGTGGTGCTGGTCCGGCCCACGACCGCCGCCAGCTTCACCGTCGGCGGGCGGCTCTGCCTGCACCGCGAGGAGGGCGGCGTGACCCCCGGCATGGAGCGTCACATCCTGTGGCACCGGGTCTCCCGGGAACTGCTGGGCCTGCCCCCGGCGCCCCCGCCCCCGCTGGTCGACTACGTGACCGCGCTCAACTTCTGGACCCCCGCCACCGCCCGTGCCCTGCAACACCGGGTGAGCGAGACCACCGGCCGGCCCTGGCTGGACGCCTTCAACTCCCGCCTGCACATCTCCGAGTTCATGCTCTACGGGGTGTTCGTCGACGAGATCCTGGCCGCGTCGTGCCCGCCGCCTTCCAACACCACCATCTGTCACAAGAACTGGCAGCGGACCCCGCTGGACCGGGAGGACGCCCTGGCGTTCGCCGACCGTCTGGGTCCCGACGCGGTGGCGATGATGATCTCCGCGAAGTCCGGGACACCCTACGAGGTGCGGCAGGCGGCCATCCGGCGCTGCGCCGAGATCACCCGCTGACCCGCCCCAGGGGGTGCGGCCCGGCGTCGTCCGACCGGCGCTCCCCGTTCCCGTTCGCCCCGTCCGGTTCGTCCGAGCCGTTCGATCCGGCCGGCCTGTCCGATCCATCCGGGCTGCCCGATCCGGCCGGCCCGTTCAGCCCGCGCGGCCGTCCGTCCACGCCGTTCGATCCGCCCGTCCCCTTCAGCTCGTCCAGCTCGTCCAGCGGGGGGTAGACGGTGATGGTGTCGGCGCCCGTTCGCACGTCGTCCTCTTCCGGCTCGGGAGGACCGGCCTCCTCCGTCCCCTCGGGGGTTTCCTCCCGGCTGGACGGACTCCCCGCCGGAACGGTTCCGGGCCCGGGACCGGGGGATATGCGGGTTCGCGGGCCGGAGACGGCGCCGGGCCGGGAACCGGGGGCGGAACGCATCTGGACCAGGGCGTACGCGAGGGCGATGCCGCCCAGGGCGACCAGGGACAGAGCGCCGCCGGCCGCGGCCAGTTTCCCCGAGAGCCGTGCCTCCGGGGCGGCGGAGGCCACGTCGACGACAGAGATGAAGGTGGAGCGCGGTGCCCTCAGCTCGTCCTGGCGGGCGGCCAGCTCCTTCCGGATGCGCTCCTTGGCCCGGTCGACCACGTCCCGGGCGGCGGCGGCCGATCCGCTGCGCGCCTCCACGTAGACGAACGGTCCGTTGGTGCTGATGCCCAGCAGGTCGGGGTTGGTACGCCCGTCGTTGATCACTATCTCGGTGCCGCCCTCCGCCGCACCCAACTCGGCCGCGATCTGCGGGGTGTTCATGGACAGGATGAGGATGCCCGCGGTCACCCGGAGGCCGTCGTTGAACTGGAGCAGCGGGTTGGTCAGCCCCAGCGGCCTGGTCGAGTCGGTCGGGAGCGTTCCACCGGTCGTGGGAGTGGCCAGCACCAGGGACGCGGAAGCGACATATGTGGCGGGTACCAAGAAATAGGTCAGCGTAGCCGCCACGAGCGCGAGCAGCGCGACCGGGGGACCGATTGTCCGGCGTTTCACGAGCCGCGATATGGCCCGCCAGAAATCCATATATCTCCGCCCCTCATTCATGACGGAGCACCGTCACCCCCGCGACAATACAGTTGCCAATCGGAGAACGCGGACTTCCTGTTACGAAGTTCCTCCCGGCCGGGTGGGAAATCCCGTCTCACATTCATCCCTGGATGTTACGTCCGGCTCATATATGACGATAGACCCGTCGACGGTCCGGAAAAGGGCGGGTGCCCGCGCCGGGCGGAGACGGGGGTTGAACCGGATGGAGTCCTCCGAGAGCCGCGTCCGGCACGACCCGGCCGATGATCCGGTCCTGGAAGGGCCCTCCGCGGCGGAGCCGACGGACGAGGCGGACCGAACAGGCCGGGCGGGGAACGACCGGACGCGGAACGGCCGGGCAGGTCACCCCCGGACGGACCGGCAGGACGACATAGCGGAAGAGACCCGGACAGGCCGGGAAGACAGGGTGGATGACACCCGGACGGACCGGCAGGACGACCTGGCGGAAGAGACCCGGGCAGGCCATCCCCGGGCGGACCGGGAAGGCGGCCGGGCGACCACCGGGCGGGGCAGGCTGGCGGGGCTGGACGGGATCCGCGGAATCGCGGCGCTCTTCGTCATGGTGCACCACTGCTGGCTGCTGTCCTTCCCCGGCTATCCCGAGAACACCGGCCCGGCCTGGCTCGGCTGGCTGCTCTACGGGCATTTCGCGGTGGTGGTGTTCATCGTGCTGTCGGGCTTCTCCCTGTCCGTCTCCCCCGCGCGTTCCGGATGGCGGCTGGGCGGGGTACGCCGGTTCGCCCGGCGGCGGGCGTGGCGGATCCTGCCGCCCTACTGGGCCGCGCTGGCCTTCAGTCTCGCCGTCGCCTGGACCCTCGTCGAGCAACCCGGTGAGGGACCGCCCACGGCCACGTCGGTGGTCGTGTACGGGCTGCTGCTGCAGGACGTGTTCGGCGCGCCGAGTCCCAACGGCGCCTTCTGGTCCATCGCGATCGAGGCGCAGCTCTATCTGGTCTTCCCGCTGCTGCTGACGGTGGTGCGCAGGGCCGGTGCGGCCGTGATGCTGGCGGCCGTCACCGCGGTCGTGGCGGCAGTGGGGGTGCTGGCCCCCGTCTCACCGGCCGTCGCGGTGCTGATGCGGCTGACCCCCCAGTTCGCCGTGCTCTTCGCGGTGGGCGTGGTCGCGGCGGGCGTCCTCGGCGCGGGTGAGCGGGCCCGGCGGGTGCCCTGGCACTGGATGGCGGCCGTGGCCGCGGCACCGGTGGCGGTGGTGGTCGCCGTCCGGGGCTCGGTGTGGACGGTGGGGCACTACTTCTGGGTGGACATCGCGCTCGGCCCGGCCGTCGGGCTGCTGCTGGCCGCCGTCGCCACCGGGCGGCCCGCCCTCCTCGTCCGGTTGCTGGAGCTGCGGCCGGTCCGGCGCCTGGGCTCCTTCTCCTACACGCTCTACCTGATCCACGCCCCGATCGTCGTCGCGATCCACCAGCTGGTGGTCGCCCCGCGACTGCCCTCCGGTTCCGCTGCGCTCGCGGGGTTCGCGGTCACCCTGGCTCTGGCCGCGCCGGTGACCCTGCTCGCGGCGTGGCTCTTCGCGGCGGTCTTCGAACTGCCGTTCCAGCGCCACCGCACCTGGCCCGAGCTACGCGCGGCGGCACGGGCCAGGCTCCGGCCCCGGCGCGGGTAGGCGACACGGCCCCGGCCCTCCCGGCGGCCGGAAAAAACGACCCCGCCGCCCCGATGCCCGGGACGGCGGACCCGGCCCCCGATGCCCGGGACGGCGAACCCGACACCCCCGACGGCGGACCCGGCCCCTCAACGGCCGCACGCGCGGGCCCCGGGTGCCAGCCCGGCGGCCAGCCGAACGAGCTTGCGTCCGCGGTGCGCCGCGGTCCGGCGCTGGCGGCGCGCGTACATCCGGTGCGCGGCGGCGCGGGCACGGCGGAGCTGGTCCGCGCTGAGCCCGGAGTCGCGCAGCCAGCGGAGGATCTCCAGATACTCCAGGGTGGAGGAGAAGTGCGCCTGCCAGGCGGGCACGCCGAGACGGCGTCCCACCGCGCCGATGCGCTCCAGCTTCCAGTTGCGGTGCGCCAGCACCTCGGGGACATGACCCCAGGGCCCGGCCAACGCGAGTTTCGCCGCGAACACCTCGTCCTCGCGGAGCATGTTGCGCCGCGGGATGGCGACCACGGGATCACGCCGCATCAGCCCGTACAGCGGGTCGATCAGCAGGTGACTCTCGTTGAGCATGTGCAGCATCTCGCCGAAGCGCTCGACCGGGTCGTCCGAACGCAACCGCGCGCCGTCGTAGACGCCGCTGGTGGTCACCCCGTCCGGGCCGGTGTAGGCCACCTGCGTGGTGACCAGGATGAGGCGCTCGTCCTCGGCGAAGACCCGCAGCGAGCGGGAGACGCAGGTGGGCGCCAGCCGGTCGTCGTCGCCGACCCAGCGCAGGAACGTCCCCCGGGCGAGCCGCCCGGCGTGGACGAAGTTGTTCAGCAGTCCGACGTTCCGCGGGTGCCGGTGGTAGGTGATCCGGCGGTCGGAGGCCGCCAGGTCACGGCAGCACTCCTCGGTGGCGTCGGTGGAGGCATTGTCGGAGATCACCAGCTGGAGGTTCTCGTGGTCCTGCGCCAGCACCGACCGCACCGCACCCTCCAGCCGGGCCGCGCCGTTGCGCACCGGCAGCGCGACGGACACCAGCGTGTCGTGATCGGTCATGGGGGTTCCTTCCGGTTCAGCGGGAACGCGCGGGGACGAGGTCGGTCATCCGGTCACCCAGCCGTCTCAGGACGGCGCGGGGCACCACGACCAGGACGAAGGCGAGCAGCCCCGCGCCGCCCGCCACGCAGAGCTCGACGAGCGGTATCCCCCCGGTGAGGTGGGACAGGCCCGCCATGACGGCTGCGGCCACCGCGGCACCGGCCAGCGGGCGTACCACGGAGGCGGCGACCGAACCGAGGGCCACACCCGCCCGGTGCAGCGCCAGCGCCGCCAGCGGCAGCGCGACGAGCACGGCCACCGTCGCGTGCGCGACCGCCGCGCCGCGGATGCCGTCCAGGCGGGCACCGGCCGTCAGCGCGGGCAGCATCGCGACCGCCCAGCCCAGGTTGAGCAGGACGGTCGACCTGGTGGCGCCGAGAGAGGCCAGGACGTCGAACGCCAGGGCGGTGAGCATCCGCACGGTCATCACGACCGCCAGGAAACGCAGCACCTCGGCGGAGGGTGCCCAGCGCTCGCCGTAGAGGAAGACGACGACGGCCGGGGCGAGCACGCCCATCAGCACCGCGACCGGCAGCACGACGGACAGCAGCGTCGGCACGGCCCGCCGTACGCCCTCGGAGAGCGAGTGCGGGTCCTCCTCCGCCAGCCGGGAGAAGCCGGGCAGGGCGACATAGCGGACGGCGGTGCCGACCAGGCCGGGAACCCAGCTGGAGATGTTGAAGGCGAGCAGGTAGAAGCCCAGTTGCACGGGTCCCAGGGCGTCGCCGACCACGACGGAGTCGGCGTTGAGCAACACACCCTCAATGCCGAGGCTCGCGCACAGCGGCAGGCCGAAGACCAGCAGCCGCCGGGCCACCGCGCGGTCGAACCCGACGCGGAACGGCAGCCTCGCCAGGAACGTCACCAGCACCCCGGTCACGCAGGCGCCCGCGAGCTGGCCCCAGGCGAAGCTGAAGGCCCCGGCCCCACCGGCGGCCAGCGTGATCGACACGGCGGCGTTGACCGCGAAGCCCGCCAGGTTCGCCATGGCCAGCCGGTCCTGCTCGAACCTGCGCAGCAGCGCGGCGCTGCGCACGGCGGTCAGCCCGTAGACGAGGTTGGTGGCCGACAGCACCCGGATCACCCAGGTGGCGTCCTCGCTTCCGGACAGCCGGGCGAAGTAGGGGGCGATCACCCAGAAGATCCCGTACAGGGCGGCGCTGGAGGCGACGGCCAGGACCGTCGCGGTCGGCGCCATGTCCTCCAGCTTTCCCCGCCACTGCACGGTGGCCGCGATGACGCCGGCGTCGTTGACGTGGATGACGAGCTGACTGGCGGCCAGCGCGATGGCGAAGACGCCGAAGTCCTCGGGCACCAGCAGGCGGGCGAGCACCAGGCTCATGACGAACGAGCCCGCCTTCATCACCAAGTTGCCCAGCAGGCTCCACCGCAGTCCCCGGCCGACTCGCCGCCCGAGCTCACCCATCGGCCCGGCGGCGGCTCCCTCCGGCCCTGCGGCCCCCTCCGGCCCTGCGGCGGCTCCCTTCGGCCCGTCGTTCCCGGGGATGCCGTCCGGCGGGTCCGCCGCCCGGTCGGCCGTCCGGCCCGTGTCCCGGTCCCGCTCGTCTCTCACGTGCCGTCCTCCGCCCGCCGGTCGGCCCCGGCGGTCACCGGGCCGTCCTCCGCCCACTGGTCAGTCCCGGCGGTCACCGGGCCGCACGGTGTCATCGGGCCCCGCAGCGGAACCGGGCCGCGCGGCGGGGTCGGACCACGAGGTGGTACCGGGTCCGGCGGCGGGGTCGCCGACCCGTTCCAGCCAGATCTCCCGCCAGAAGGGGACGAACTGCCGGGGGCAGCCCGCGCTGTACGCGCCCGTGCAGACGACGCCCTCCAGGGTCACCGACGGGGTCCTCATCTCCAGCAGCCGCCCGGTCCGCTCGTCGATGCACCGCTCGACCCGGGCGAGCACCCGGGCGACCCGCCCGCAGTGGCGGGACATCTCCTCCTCGAACCCCATCCCCCGGTTGAGCAGGTCCTGGTTCAGGGTCTTGACGATCTCCTCCTTGGACTTGACGCGCACCCACTCCCCCGGCCGCAGGTCGAGCGTCGCGGCCGGTGTCGCACCGGTCAGGCGACCCCGGACGAATCCCCAGCGCAGCCCTCCTCTGATCCGCAGCGGGCGTGGCAGCACGCGCGCGCTGCGGTCCTGGAAGCGGTTGAACAACCCGACGAGGATCGCGCGGAGCGTGAACAGCGGGCCCGCGTTGCCGGTGCGGACGTCCCTGACGTACTGGCCGACGTCCTTGAACGGCAGGCAGGCCGGCGCCGCGCGCAGCAGTTCGGTCGCCTGGCAGGAGAACCGCTCCTCCCCGTCGGGGCCCGGCGGTTTCCTGGTGGCGGCGACCAGGACGGGCAGCAGCGCGCGACCCGCGGCGAGGTCCCCGGGGGTGTCCGCGGCTGTCCCGTCCGGCGGGGCCGCACCGGGCTGGGACGCACCAGGGTGGGCCGCACCGGACTGGGACGCACCGGACTGGGACTCACCGGACTGGGACTCACCGGACGAGGAGTCGGGGCGGGGCTCACCGGACGGGAACGCGCCGGTGGAGCGCGAGCCCGGCGGATCCGCGAGATCCGCGGGAACCGCGGGAGCCGCGGAGTTTGCGGGATCGACCCGCCTGAGCCACGCCTCCTTCCAGTAGAACTGGCAGGCCGTCTGGCAGCCACCGTGTGCCTGCCCGTCGCAGCGGGCCCCGATGAGGTGGACGGCGCGTTCCATCCGGCGCATACCGGTGCGGTTGATGGTGTCGCAGAGCTTGTGCGCGACCTTGTGCACCGTGAGCCGCCGCCCGCAGAAGGCCAGCATCTCCGGCATGAACGGCAACCCCTCCAGCTCACCGTTCCCGTCCAGGGTGGCCATGATCTCGGCCTCGCCGAGCACCTCCACCGTCTCGCCGACCCGCAGGCCGAGCGTCCCGGGGGCCGGGGAGCCGGTCATGGTCCGGAACAGCGTCACAGCGCACACTCCTTGAGCAGTCCCGCGCCGCGCAGCGCCTGGGCCGCGTCGGCGACGGCGGGGAAGGGCAGGTCGGACCGTTCGGCGATGTCGAGGAGGGTGTGCCGCCCATCGGAGAGGTTCAGCACCCACAACATCGCCATCTGGGCCTGCCGCGTGTCGCTGCGTCCGCCCAGGGACCCGTACAGGCCGCGCCTGCCCAGCTGCGGCTCGCCGTAGGGGCTGAGGTTGAGGTAGCGGCGGTTGCCCTCCAGCACCCGGGTGACCTCCCAGCAGGTCTCCAGGGTCTCCAGCATCGCCTCCGGGGAGACGAAGTCCGGATTGTCCGCCGACGTGTGATACTCGGGGTATCCCGCGTACGGGGTGCGGGTGAGGGAGCCGACCGGCAGGTCGAAGCCCGGTGAGCAGAACTGCCGCTCGTCGTAGCCGTACGGGGAGAAGTCGACGATCCCGTGCTCACGCCCGGAGCTCCGCAGCACGTGCCGGACCGCCCGGTCGATCTCGGCGTCGCCGCGCCTGCTGCGCTTGTACGTCAGCGGGCCGCGGTCTCCCGCGCAGGCCAGCACCAGACCGTGCTTGATCCGCTGGGTGCGCTCACGGTTGCGGGCCAGCCAGGTGATCGCGCCGATGGTGCCGGGCGCGAAGAGGAACCGGTAGGTGTACCACGGGTCGGTCTCCGCCAGCCGCGACGCGAGGCCCAGCGCCACCGCGACGCCTGCCAGGTTGTCGTTGGCCAGCGAGGGGTGGCACACGTGGCAGGAGACCAGCACCTCCTCGGCGACCCGGCCGGGCACCACGTGCTCGCCGTAGGTCAGGCTCCCGTCGGACAGCGTGGAGTCGATCACCACCTCGTACGGCCCCGCGTCGAGCCCCTCCAGCGTGTCGTGGGCCAGGCAGAAGCCCCACGTCTCGGCGTAGTAGGAGGTCCGGTACGGGATCAGGCCGGGCTGATCCGGCAGCGTGTGCAGGTGGCCTCGGAGCTCGTCCAGGGTCATGGTGGCCGACACCGGGACGCTGTAGCCGACGACGTGCAGGTTGGACGCCGTGAAGTCGATCACCCGGGTGCCGGAGGCGTCCTTGACGTAGGCGTCGCGGATGTTCCACTCCCTGGGGACCTCCCAGTCGAGGACCCGGGTCCCGGTGGGCACCTCGCGGACCCGCAGCCGCACCGACTCCGCGATGATCTCCAGGGTGCGGCGCACGCCGTCGCCGGTGATGCTCCTGCACAGCGGGTAGAGCCGCTCGACCAGGGCGTGCATCCGGCGCGCCTCCTCCTCGCCCGTCACGGTGCCGCGTCCCGCGCGGTGCCCGTCCCGCGCGGGACGCGGCCCGGTGCGGCTTTCGTCGCGGTTGCCGTCCCGCGCGTCATCCGTCACGGCCGACCGCCCCGCACGGACGCAGCGTGCCGTCGACGGAACCGGCCCGGCGCCGCGCCGACAGCCACGCCAGCCTGGTGTAGCGCTGCCGGAAACCGTCCTCGGTCAGGCCGAACCGCCCGTACGCCTCGACGAGCTGGTCCGCGCCGGCCTTGACCGTCCACAGCGCCGCGTAGCCGGGGAGGGCGGCGCGGATCCGGGAGAAGTCGACCCGGTAGGAACGGGTGTCGCCGCCGGTCTCGCCGGTGATCACGACCCGGGAGCCGGGCACCGCCTCGGCGACCTCGGCGGCGATCTCCGCCACGGTGACGTTGTTCTCCTCGATGCCCACGTTGAACGCCCTGGCGTGCACGGCCTCGCGCGGGGCGGCCAGCGCCGCGGTGAACGCGACCGCGATGTCCTCGGCGTGCACCAGCGGGCGCCACGGGGTGCCGTCGGACAGCACCCGGACCTCGCCGGACAGGACCGCGTGCCCGACGAGGTTGTTCAGCACGATGTCCGCGCGCAGCCGGGGCGAGAACCCGAAGGCGGTGGCGTTGCGCAGGAACACCGGGCTGAAGTCGGCGTCGGCCAGCTCGGCCAGGTCGTCCTCGACCCGCACCTTGGAGTCGGCGTAGGGGGTCACCGGCCGCAGCGGGGAGTCCTCGCCGACCAGGTCGCTGCCGGAGGCGCCGTAGACCGAGCAGGTGGAGGCGTACAGGAAGCGGCGCACGCCCGCGTCGCGGGCGAGCCTGGCCAGCCGCACCGAGGCGCGGTGGTTGACGTCGTAGGTCAGCTCGGGCGCCAGCGCACCCAGCGGGTCGTTGGACAACGCGGCCAGGTGCACCACCGCGTCGATCCCGGTCAGCGCATCCGCCGTGACGTCCCGCACGTCGACCGCGTGGCCGGGCGGGTCGCCGGGAGCGGGGCCCAGCACGCAACCGGCGAAGAGACCGGAGTCGAGCCCGATCACCTCGTGGCCCGCCTCGGCGAGCACCGGGGCCATCACGCTCCCCAGGTAGCCCTGGTGTCCGGTCAGCAGTACACGCATCGGTCGTTCATCCTCCAGCCAGGTCCAGTGTCAGCTTGTTCACGTGGAACGCCTCGGCGTAGCGCGCGTGGCACTCGATCCCGCGGACGCGGGCCAGGCCGAGGAACGCCTCGCGGTCGTACCAGGGGCGATGCCGCTGCGAGGGGTAGTGCCGGTGCAGCAGGTCCGCCTTCGTCTCGGCGATCTCGGGCGTGAGCGGCTGGTAGGCCGTGGGGCGGCCCAGGTCGCCGTCCCACTTGACGATCTCGTAGCCGAGCGCCTGGTGGTCGCGGAAGGCGGTGGGCACCAGCTCGGCCAGACCGCGGTGGTCCTGGTGGGCGTCGCCGCGGTTGGGTGCGAACAGCAGGTCGGGGTCGGTGCGGGCACGCAACTCCTCCACCGCGGCCTTCGCCTCCTCCCAGTGCGCGGGCAGCCGCCCGTCGGGCAGCTTGAGCACGGTGAGCCGCAGGTCGGCGCCGGGGCAGAACGCCGCCAGCGCCGCGTGTTCCTCCTCCTCCCGCTCAGTTCCGCCGCCGGACAGGACCAGGGCGTCCACCCAGAGGCCGGGACGCGCCGAGCAGAGGGTGAGCAGGGTGCCGCCCGCTCCGATGGCGAGGTCGTCGCAGTGCGCGGCCAGCAGCGCGATCCGGCCCGTGGCGGCCGGCCGAAAACGGATCATGTGGACGGCACCACCGTGAGCGCGCGCCGGGACTGGGCGGTCGCGCCGGGCTGGGAGCTCGCGGACGCTCCCGGACGGGACGGCACGGGCGCCTCCGGACGGGACGGCACGGGCGCCTCCGGAGAGGATCGCGCGGACGGCTCGCGTTCCCACAGTGCCCAGGGGCGGTCACCGCGCGAGTACGCCTCGTCCAGGGCGACCCGTTCCTTGACCGTGTCGGTCGGCCGCCAGTAGCCGCGGTGCGGGTAGGCCAGCAGCCGGCCCCGTTCGGCGAGCTCCGCGCAGCCGTCCGCGACCAGGTCGCCGCCCTCCGGGATGTGGTCGAAGACCTCCTGCCGCAGGACGAAGTAGCCGCCGTTGACCCACAGCGGCATCCGGCTGACCGGGGTGATCCCGCCGACCATGCCGTCCTCGCCCAGCTCGATGCAGTGGAAGGTGTCGGAGGGCGGCACCACCATCATCGACGCTCCCGCGTCGGACCGGGCGAACCGGTCGACGATCTCCGGCAGCGGCGCGTCGGTGAGCACGTCGGCGTAGTTGGCCAGGAACATCTCCTCGCCGTCCAGGTGGTCGCGGACCCGGCGCAGCCGCTCGCCGATCGGCGAGGTGACCCCGGTCTGCACGAACGCGATCGACCAGTCGGAGATGTCGGTGGACAGCAGCTCCACCCGTCCCCCGCGCAGGACGAAGTCGTTGGAGGTCGTCTCCTGGTAGTTCAGGAAGAAGTCCTTGATGTGGTGTGCGCCGTACCCGAGGCAGAGGACGAATTCGGTGTGCCCGAAGTGCGCGTAGTAGCGCATCACATGCCAGATGAGCGGCCGGGGCCCCACCAGCTGCATGGGTTTGGGTGCGTCACCGGGTGTGCCGTTGCGCATCCGGGTGCCGTACCCGCCGCAGAAGAGGACGACCTTCACGGGTTCACCTCGACGATCTCCAGGTTGGGGATGGGGAAGACCAGCCGGCCTCCCCATTCGCTGACGTAGGAGAGCTGGCCGACGAGCTCGTCGCGGAGGTTCCACGGGAGCACCAGGACGTAGTCGGGCCGTTCCTCGGCCAGCCGCTCCGGCGGCAGGATCGGGATCCGTGTCCCGGGGGTGAACCTGCCGTGTTTGTAGGGGTTGCGGTCGACCGTGAACGGGAGCAGGTCGGGCCGCACGCCGCAGTGGTTGAGCAGGGTGTTGCCCTTGCCGGGCGCTCCGTAGCCGGCCACGGTCCGGCCCCGGTCGGCCGCGTCGACGAGGAAGCGCAGCAGGTCGCGCCGGACGCGCGCGACCCGCGTGCCGAACTCGGCGTAGCCGGACAGCTCGTGCAGGCCCGCGGCCTTCTCCTCGGCCAGCAGCGCGGCCACCCGCTCGCCGGGCTCGCCGGCGGTCTCGGCCGGTCTGGCCCACAGCCGGATGGACCCGCCGTGGGTGGGCAGCGACTCGACGTCGACGAGGGAGAGTCCGCCGCTCGCCAGGGCACGGCGGGCGGACGCGACCGTGTAGTACTGGAAGTGCTCGTGGTAGATGGTGTCGTACTGGTTGCGCTCCATCAGCGTGAGCAGGTGCTGGACCTCGATGGAGACCCAGCCGTCGTCGGCCGTCAGAGCGCGCAGGCCCCGGGTGAACCCGATGACGTCCGGGATGTGGGCGTAGACGTTGTTGGCCACCACCAGGTCGGCCGGTCCGTGCTCCGCGCGGATCGCGGCCCCGGTCTCCGGGCCGAGGAACGCCGTCAGCGTCGGCACCCCCGACTCCCTGGCGGCCCGGCCGACGTTCTGCGAGGGTTCGACGCCCAGGCAGCGGATGCCCCGCTCGACCACGTGCCGGAGCAGGTAGCCGTCGTTGCTGGCCACCTCGACCACGAACGAGCCGCGGCCCAGCCCGAGCCGGTCGGCCGCGTCGCGCACGAACCCGCGGGCGTGTTCCACCCACGACGCCGAGTACGACGAGTAGTAGGCGTACTCGGTGAAGGTGTCCTCGGGGGTGATCAGCGGTGGGATCTGCGCCAGCCAGCAGCCGGTGCAGACCCGCAGGTGCAGTGGGTAGGTGACCTCCGGCTCCGCCAGTTGCTCCGCGGTGAGGAACCGCTCGCAGGGCGGGGTCGCCCCGAGGTCGACGACGCCGGCGAGGCTCGTCGAGCCGCACAGCCTGCAGGTTGTCATGGACATGCTCCCTCGCCGCGTGCCGCGGCCCGACGGGTGTTCGACAGGGTCGTTCCCGGAGTCGTCTCCGGGGTCGTGCGCGGGGTCGCCTTCAGGGTCCGGCCGCCGGTTCGCGCCGGGGCCGGCCCCTACCGCCGCGATGCCCGGTGCGGCGGGGGCGGGCCGCCGCCGCGGGGTCGCGTCCCCGCGGCGCCGCCCGCGCCGCTAGCCGGGGACGAGCACGCCGGACGCACGCAGCGCCTCCCGCCAGTGCCGCATCGGCGGCAGGCCCGCCCGGCTCCAGCCACCGTGCCCCAGCACGCCGTACGCCGGTCGCCGGGCGGGACGCGGAAAATCCTTGGTGCGGACCTCGTTGACCCGGCCGGTGTCGGCGCCGACCAGCTTGAAGATCTCCACGGCGAGGCCGTACCAGCTCGTCTGACCGGAGTTGGTGGCGTGGTAGATCCCCGGCGGCGCTCCCCCGCCCACCAGGGCGAGGATCCGGCCGGCCAGGTCGCCGGCCCAGGTGGGCTGGCCGATCTGGTCGCCCACGACGTGGACGACCGGGTTCTCCCGCTCCAGCCGCACCATGGTGCGGACGAAGTTGCGGCCGGTCGCGGCGTACAGCCACGCGGTCCGCAGCACGTAGCCGCCGCGCGGCAGCGTCTCCAGCACGGCGCGCTCGCCCGCGAGCTTGGTGCGTCCGTAGGCGTTGATCGGGCGGGCCCACGCGTCCTCCGGGTACGGGTCCAGCGCGGTGCCGTCGAAGACGTAGTCGGTGGAGGGCTGGATCATCCGCGCGCCGAGCCGCCCGCACGCCTCGGCGAGGGCACGCGCGCCGCAGCCGTTGACGGCCATCGCCTCCTCCTCGCACGTCTCCGCGTCGTCGACGGCCGTCCAGCCCGCGCAGTTCACCACGACGTCCGGCCGGCAGTCGGAGACCAGGCGGTGCACGGCGGGGACGTCCCGTAGGTCGAGCTCGTCCCTGCCGCACGCCACGACGGGGTGCCCGCCGGCCCGCAGGCGGCTCAGCAGCTCGGTGGCGAGCATGCCGGCGGCCCCGGTGACCAGCCACCGGCTGGTCGTCACCTCTCGGATGGGCACTGTCATGAGCTGATCTGCACCTTGCTGTGATCGCCCAGCACGAGGCGGTGGGCTCGGGGGGTGACGGGGGCGGGGGTGACCTCGACGTCGTGGCCGATGAGGGACGCCTCGATCCGGGAGACCCCGGAGATCGAGGCCCTCGGCAGGACGATCGAGTACTCGATCTCGCTGCCGGTGACCGCGCAGCCCGCCGCGATGGAGGTGAAGGGGCCGATGTAGCTGTCGCGGACGCGGGCCCCGGCGCCGATGATCACGGGGCCGACGATGCGGGACCGCTCGACCACGGCACCCTCCTCGACCACCACCCGGCCGATCAGCTGGCTCGCCGGGTCGGTCACGCCGTCCACCCTGCGGTCCAGCGACTCCAGCACCAGCCGGTTGACCTCCAGCATGTCGGTGACGTCGCCGGTGTCCTTCCAGTAGCCGGTGACGACGGTGGACTCCACCCGCCGCCCCTCGGTGATCAACCACTGGACGGCGTCGGTGATCTCCAGCTCTCCGCGCCACGAAGGCTTCAGCTCGGCCACCGCCTCATGGACGGCCGGGGTGAACAGGTAGACGCCGACCAGCGCGAGGTCGCTCTTGGGCACGGGCGGCTTCTCCTCCAGGCCGACGACCCGGCCGGCGGGGTCCAGCTCGGCGACGCCGAACCGCCGGGGGTCGGTGACCCGGGTGAGCATGATGTGGGCGGCGGGCCGGTCGCGGGTGAAGCGTTCCACGACGTCGTTGACGCCGCCGACGATGAAGTTGTCGCCGAGGTACATGACGAAGTCGTCGTCGCCGAGGTAGTCACGGGAGACGAGGACCGCGTGGGCCAGGCCCAGCGGGGCGGGCTGGCGGATGTAGGTGACGTCCAGGCCGAAGGCGAGGCCGTCGCCGACGGCGGCCTCGATCTCGGCGTGCGTGTCGCCCACGACGATCCCGGCCTCCCGGATCCCGGTGGCCGCGATGGCCTCCAGCCCGTAGAAGAGCACGGGCTTGTTGGCGACCGGCACGAGCTGCTTGGCAGAGGTGTGCGTGATCGGCCGGAGCCGGGTGCCCGATCCTCCGGCGAGCACGAGCGCTTTCACGGCTAGTAGGCCCCTTCTCCGCCGATGACGGCGCTCCAGGTCTTCCAGAGGATCTGCAGGTCCAGGAAGAGCGACCAGTTCTCGACGTAGCGGAGGTCCAGGCGGACGGACTCCTCCCAGCTGAGGTCCGAGCGTCCGCTGACCTGCCACAGGCCGGTCATGCCGGGTTTGACGACCAGGCGGCGGCGGACGTCCGCGCCGTACTGCCCGACCTCGGCGGGCAGCGGAGGACGCGGGCCGACGAGCGACATCTCGCCGCGCAGCACGTTGAGCAGCTGCGGCAGCTCGTCGATCGAGTAACGGCGCAGGAAGAGGCCCACCGGGGTGATTCTTGGATCGTTCCTAATCTTGAACAGGACGCCGTCGAACTCGTTCCTCCGCTCCAGGCCGGTCTTGAGGCGCTCGGCGTCCACGATCATGGTGCGGAACTTCACGACCTGGAACTCCCGGCCGCCCTTGCCCACCCTGACCTGTCGGAACAGCGCGGGCCCCGGGCTCGTCGCCCGGATCAGCAGGGCGACCGCCAGCATGGGCAGCGCGAGCACCAGCAGGGCCAGGCAGGCGCCGACCCGGTCGAACAGGCTCTTGGCCAGCCGCCTGGCGCCACGGAAGTCGGGATGCTCGACGTGGAGCAGCGGCATGCCGGCGACCGGGCTGATGCTGATGCGCGGCCCGGCCACGTCCATGAGCGCGGGCGCCACGAACAGGTCGGTGCGGGCGTCCTCCAGGTTCCAGGCGAGCCTGCGCAGCGCGGTGCCGTCCAGCTCCGGGCAGGCCAGGACGGCGACGGCGTCGGCGTTGACCTTGGTGGCCACCGCGGCCACGTCGGTGAAGCCGCCGAGCACCGGGACGCCGTCGACCTCCACCATGTCGGGGCCGGCGGGCAGGCAGGCGGCGACCACGGTCATGCCGTGGTAGGGCTGCCTGCGCAACTGGATCACCAGGTCGAGCACCGACTCGCGGTGGCCGACGGCGACCACCTGGCGCATGTACTCGCCGCGGGCACGCCGGCGGTGGAGCCGCTTGCGCATCCGGTAGCGGAAGGCGATCGTGAGGACGAGCGCGAGCGGGAACATCGCCATGACGAAGCTGCGGGCGATCGGTGTCTGCGTGGCGTAGGCCCCGATGGCCACGGCGGCCGTCAGGCCGGCCCCGCCGTTGAAGACCGCCCGGAACTCCTCCGAGCCCTCGCCGTGCGCGCTCCTGCGGTAGGCGCCGCCCGCCGCCAGCGCGACCGGCCAGCCCAGGGCCAGCCCGAGGCCCAGCATCGTCTCCGTTTCCGGGATGAAAGCCCCGAACCACAGCCGGGCCGCCAGAACGGTTTCACAGGCGACCACAGAACAGGCGATATCTCCGACCAGGAGAATACGGACATAAGACCGCGTCCAGATGCTCGGAGCAGTGCGTGCCGAACCTTCGAGGAGCGCTACGGCGGGCCCCTCAGTTCCCACTTCCATACCACCCCACCCAGATGCCCCATCGTCGACAGTCAACGGACGCGCATCTCATTTCAATGGTTGACGGCATTCCCAATACGTCAGAAGTACGGACACCCTTGGAAATACTAGTGATCACCATTGGGGAGCGGAATAGCGGCCTACTGTCCACTATTGGCCTAAGTAGGGCAGAGAGAACATCTTGACGGGGTCAACCGGGCATGCAGCTTTGTCAATGGTATTCGTGTACTAATTGGCAATTAGTCGTATTCGAAATCCGACAACGCCGTCGGCGGTTCGGGACTGCGCCAGACCACGACGTAATCGTCCCGGGCGGCCTCCACCGCCGCGCCCAACCGGTCGAGATCGAAATCCGGCAGGTAGCGGAGCCGGGCGAGAAAAGCCGTGTCGGTCGCCGATTCGGGCACCACACAGCTCTGACCGTCTCGATCGAGAAGGATGAACAGGATGTCCGACGCCGTGTCGCCCGCCACGCGCACCTCGACGACGTCCTCCCACGCGAGAGCGTCGACGCTGCCGTCCGCGTAGTGGCGGGTCACGCCTTCTTCGGTGACATACACGTAGGAGTCCGGCACTGAGTCGCCGTGCATGGCCGCGATTGTGACGACTTCCGGGTGCCCGGTGCAATAGAGACATGCCAGGCGCCGTCCGCCGTCCGCCCCACCGTGCCCCGGGCACGCCTCCCGTCACCCGCTCGGGCCGGAGCCGTCACTCGCCCCAGCCGTGCTCCAGGTGCGCCGCCACGGCCTGCCGGGCGGCCGGCGCGGGACCCCGGCCGATCGCGTCGAGCAGTTCGCGGTGCTCGGCGACCAGCACGTTCCGGTCGGTGTAGACCTCACGCAGCCGGACCAGACCGAGCCGGGTCTCCACGGCCAGCATTCCGTAGAGCCGCTCCAGCCTGGGGCTGCCCACCGCCACGATCAGCGCCTGGTGCAGGGCCATGTGCTCGGCCACCACGTCCGACCAGGGGGCGTCGCCGGGCAGCGCCGCCATCCGTGTCAGCGCCGCGTCGGCCTCCGCCACCCGGCGCCCGGCCAGCGCGCCGGCCATCAGGTCCTCCAGCGGGCGGCGGACGAACATCAGATCGTCCAGGTCGGTCACGGTCACCTCGACCACCTGGGCACTGCGGTGCCGTTCCCGCTTGAGCAGCCCTTCGTGCACGAGCACGGCGAGCGCCTCGCGGACGGTCGGGCGGGCCACGCCGTAACGGGCCGACAGTTCCTGCTCGGGCAGCGGGGTGCCCGCGGCGATCTCGCCGGACAGCACCCGCCGTCGCAGGGCGTCGGCGAGAGCGCCGACGGCGGAGACGGGGTGGAGCGGGAGGGTCACCGGACGACCCTATTCCCCCGAAGGTGTCCGTCGCCCGGATCCCTCGGTGGACACCCGCCCGGCCTCCTTCGCGGGCACCCACCCGGTCCCCTCGGCGGGCCCGCGTCCGGCCCCGTCGGCGGGCACCCACCCGACCCCTTCGGCGGGCCCACGTCCGGCCCCGTCGGCGGGTGTCCGCTCCGGCTCCTCCTCGGGCACCCGCCCGGCGGGAACCCCGGTGCCGGAGGGCCGTTCCGGAAGGGCGACGGCGACCAGGCTCACCCCCAGAAGGATCAGGCCGGCCGTCGAGAGCAGGGTCAGCCGCTCACCGAGCACGACGACGCCGAGCAGGGCCGCCACCGCGGGCTCGGCGAGGGCGAGGGTCGCCGCGGTCGCCACGGGCGTGGTGCGCAGCCCCCTGCCGTACAGGAAGTAGGCCAGCGCGGTGGTCGCGCAGCCCAGGTAGAGGGCGGCGAGCAGGCCGCGCGGCTCGGTGAGCCAGCCGGTGCCCGTCCACAGCAGGACCGGGACCATGATCAGCGCGGCCCCGCCGAACATCAGCCCCATCACCCCGTCGGAGGACGCACCCGCGGTGATCGCGCGAGCCGCGGTGACCGCGTAGAACGCGTACAGCAGGCCGCCGAGCAGGGCGAGCAGGACCCCGTCCGCCCGCACCTCGCCGCCTCCGCCGGTCAGCACGGCGCATCCGGCGATGGCCAGCGCGGTCGCCCCCGCCCAGCGGCGGCTGGGCGGCACCCGGTCGAGCAGCCACGACAGCAGTCCGGTGAAGACGGGGCCGCTGCCGATGGCGACGACGGTGCCGACGGCCACCCCGGTACGGCTGACCGCGGCGAAGAAGCACAACTGGTACGCCGCCACGGCCACCGCCGCCGCGACGAGCGTTCCCAGGCGCACGCCGGACCGGCGGCCGGGGGCCCCGTGGCCCGTCCCCCCGGCGCGGCCCGGGGAGAGGCCGGGGCTCTTCCCCGACCGGCCAGGGGAGAGCCCGAGGGAGGAGAGCAGCGGACGGACCGCCGGGGCGGTGACCGCGGCGAGCACCAGCCCGCCGATCACCAGGCGGGCGGCGGCCAGGGAGACGGGATCGACGCCGGTGACGAGCAACCCCGCCGTTCCCGCGGTTCCCCAGAGCACGGCGGCTCCGATCACGGCGAGTCTCATGCCCCGATTGTAAGCGTATTGTCTGACAACTAGACAATACGATCTCCCTCTCGTCCCAGGCCGGGCGTTCTCTTGTTTTCGCAGGTCAGAGCGCGGGTATTTTTCGGCAGGTGAGCCAGCAGACACAGCACGCGGTCCGCCGCACCGGCGGGGAGCATCCGGAGAGCGCCGCCGGAGCCATCCGGAACGGGCATGCGGCCGGCCGCCGGGCACCCGTCGCGACGACCTCCGGAGCGAGGTGATCGCGTGATGTCCCGGGGAACCGTCGAGGAGGTCTCGGCACGGGACGTGGCGAGCCGGATCGGCGCTGCCACCCCGCACCGGCTGGACGGCACGAGGATGACGACCTCGGCCGAGGCGATGGACGCGATCGTCGAGGCCCTGGAACCGCCGGGCGACGGTTTCCGGCACAACCTCGACGCCTTCTACGACGTTCTGACCGATCTGTCATGGTTGCCGCCGGGTGAGCACCTCCTGGTCTGGTCGGACCCGTCGGCGCTGTGGAGCGAGGACCGTTCGGCCTACGACGCCATCCGGGTGGTGCTCGCCGAGGCGGTCGCCGACGGGTCGTCCGGAGAGTCCTTCCTCTCGGTTCTGATCATGACCGACTGAGCCGTCGCGACGCAGTGCGCGCAGAGCACCCCGTTCCGGCCCTCGGCACAGGTGCAGGACCAGTGGAGCACCCCGTCGACGAGCCGGAACTCCACCCGCGCGGCGTCGTCATCGACCTCGGCGATCACCAGCGACGGTCCGAACCGGACCGGTTGCACCGCCCCCGACCTCACCAGCGCGTCGCCGCGCACCAGCGCCGCCCGCTCGGCGTGCCGCGTCTCCTCGGCGATCAAACCTGCGATCCCTTGCATGGGAACCCCCTCCTGCTCAGGAAGACGTACCAGGGAACCTGGTGGTTCCGCCCACCTTGGAGAGATAAATCCTGTCGATAGCGAATCATCCGCACGCCTAGTCGCAGATGAACCAGATTGCTAGGGTTTCGCCACTGCTAACCGCACATCTCGGTAGTGCGAGGTATTATGGTCGGCCGCAAACGCCCTGTCAGGAGCAAAATTTTCGTCCTGCTTCTGGTGCCTATTATCTCACTTGTAGTCATTTGGGGATTTGCTGCCAGTTTGACCCTCCAGAGCGGCCGAGAGCTCCTCCGGGTCAGCAGCGGCTACGAGCACGCGATCCTGCCCGCCAGAAAGGTCACCAGCGCCCTCCAGCACGAGCGGCTGCTGTCCCTGTCCGTCCTCGGCGACCTCGGTGTCTCCCGGGCCGGTCTCGACTCCCAGCGGCTGCGGACCGACGCCGCGCGAGCGGAACTGGAGCGGCTGACCGCCCGGGGCCGCGCCGACATCTCCTCCGGCACCTGGAACGACCTGACGCGCCTGTTCACCGCGATGGACCGGCTCACCGAGATCCGCAGCGGAGTCGACACCCGGACCGACACCCGGACGCAGACCCTCGACGCCTACAGCGACATCGTCGCGGCGGCCTTCGAGGTGTACGCGGGGATCCGCATCTCCACCGACGTCGACCTGACCGACCAGGCACGGGCCATCGTCATGGTCGGCCGCAGCCGCGAGATGCTCAGCCAGCAGGCCGCGCTGATCTCCGGTGCCGTGGTCGAGGGGCACATGAGCCCCGCGGAACGCGCCGCGTTCCGCGAGCTCGCCACCGGCCGCAGGCTTCTGTACTCGCTGGGGTTCAGCCGGCTCGACCCGGAGTTCCAGGCCCTCTACACCCCCCTGCACGACTCCGAGTCGTACGAATCGTTCGAGCGGATCGAGAACGCCGTCGCCGCGCAGGCCGAGCCGGAGGCGTCCTGGGCGACGGTCGCCACCACGCTGTCCGACACCTTCGACAGACTCGCCGGGGACGTCAGCCGGCGCATCAGCGAGCGGTCCGTGCCGCTCGCCCGGGACATCCTCGTCCGGATCGGCGTCGCGGGCGGCCTCGGGCTCGCCGCGCTCGGGCTGTCCGTCTTCGTCTCGGTGCGGTTCGGCCGCCGGCTGACCGCCGAGCTGGTCGGCCTCCAGCGGGTCGCGCTCGATCTGGCGGACAGGCGGCTGCCGGACGTGGTCGCGCGGCTGCGCCGCGGGGAGGACGTCCGCGCCGAGGTGCCCGAGCCCGACTACGGCAGCACCGAGGAGATCGCCCGGGTCGGCGAGGCGTTCTCCTCGGTCCAGCGGACCGCCGTCGAGGCCGCCGCCGGGCAGGCCCGGATGCGCAAGGGCGTCAACAAGGTCTTCGTGAACCTGGCCAGGCGCAACCAGTCGCTCCTGCACCGGCAGCTCGCCATGCTGGAGACGATGGAGCAGCGGGCCGCCGACCCGAAGACCCTGGAGGACCTGTTCGGCCTGGACCACCTGACCACCCGCATGCGCCGTCACTCCGAAGGACTGATCATCCTGTCCGGCGCCGCCCCCGGCAGGAAGTGGCGGACGCCGGTCACGGTCTACGACGTGGTCCGCGCCGCCGTCGAGGAGGTCGAGGACTACCGGCGGGTCAAGGTCGACGTGCCACCGGGTCCGTGCCTGGTCGGCAACGTCGTCACCGACGTGATCCACCTGATCGCCGAACTGGTGGAGAACGCCGCCGTCTTCTCTCCCCCGCACACCTCGGTCCGCGTCCACGGCGAGGCCGTGGCCAGGGGTTACGCCATAGAGATCGAGGACCGCGGGCTCGGCATCGGCCCTGAGGAGACGGCCCGGCTCAACGAGCGCCTGGCCGACCCCCCGGAGTTCGACCTGGCCGACAGCGACCGGCTCGGCCTGTTCGTCGTCGGCCGGCTCGCCGCCCGGCACGGCATCCGCGTCTCGCTGCGGGCCTCCCCCTTCGGGGGCACCGCCGCGATCGTGCTGATCCCCGAGGGGCTGATGGCCGACACGCCACAGCCGAAGCCGGCCTGTCCCGCCGAGCCGGAACAGTCCCTCGCGGAGGGCGGCCTGCCCAGACGGACGCGGGCCGGCGTCCCCGCCCGGGCGCCCGCGGCCGGCGCCGGGACACCACCCGGAGAACGGGCCCCGGGCAGCGTGCTGACGTCGTTCCGCGAGGGACGCCGCCGCGCCGAGCACGACGGCGGGTCGTGATGACGGAGCCCCTGGCCGGCGAGGACACCGGGCCGATCGTCCGTCCCTACACGATGACCGGTGGCAGGACCAGCGCCGGCGGCGCGCGGTTCGACCTGGTGTCGGTGGTCACCGCGGTCGGAGAACCGGGCCGGGTCCTGCCGCCCGAACACCTGGCGATCCTGGACGCCTGCCGGGCACCCGCCTCCGTCGCGGACGTGGCGAGCTCCACGGGCCTGGCCGTCGGGGTGCTCCGGGTGCTCCTGGCCGACCTGCGCGACGCCGGCCTGATCTCGCTCCGCCGCCCCGCACCGCCCGCCGGAGTCCCCCACGAGAGCCTGCTGCGTGACGTGCTCGCCGGGCTCAGGGCTCTGTGACCCGCGGGCATCCACTCGCCGGGCTCAGGGCTCCGTGACCCGCGGGCACCCGGAGGTCAGCCGGTGGCCGGGCGGGCACCCGGAGGTCAGTCGGTGGCCAGGCGGGCGTGCCGCTCCACGTCGTAGCGGACGCCCCCGTAGCTCAGCTTGGCCCGCTCGACCCCCTCGGGCAGGAAACCCGCCCTGGTCGCCACGGCGCATGAGGCCCGGTTGCCGAGGTGGTGCCCCAGCTCCAGGCGGAACAGGCCACGCTCGCGGAACGCCCACTCCGACATCTTCATGGTCGCTGCCACGGCCACCCCCCGCCCCCTGGCGTGCGGCAGCGTCCAGTACGACACCCAGCCGGTGTCGTGTGCGTCGATGTCGCTGACCGCCACGTTGCCCACGACCTCGCCGCCGCACACCACCGCGAACGCCTGCGCGTCGTCGCGGAACCCCCACAGCCCCATCCACTCCAGCGCCGCGCGGGGCGTGTCGATCGGCCTGGCCGCCTGGTCGGCCATGTCAGGGGAGCGGAACGCGTCGAGCAGCACCTGCACGTCGCCGGGATGCCATCCGCGCAACTCCACGTCAATCATGCCGTGCAGGGTATTGCCCGCGGGGCGGACCGGGAAGTGGTGCGCCGGCCCGGCCGCCGAGTCCGGCCCTCGCCCCCGGCCCGTCTCCCCCGGCCCGTCTCCCCGGCTCATCTCTCCCGGTTCCCCCTCCCCGGGCCGGAGAACGGGCCGGACAGCGCCGCCCACTGCAACAGCATGATGGTCTTCGCGTCGGCGATCTCCCCCGAGGCGATCATGTCGAGGGCCTTCGCGAAGGGCAGCTCCACCACCTCGATGTCCTCGCCGTCGTCGGCCAGCCCGCCGCCGTCGGAGGTGCGCCGGTCCGCGCTGTACGGAGCGGCGAAGAAGTGGACGCGCTCGGTGACGGAGCCCGGGCTCATGTAGACGTCGAAGACGTGCTCCACCTCGCCGATGTCGTAACCGGTCTCCTCGGCGGCCTCCCGCCGGATCGCGGTCTCCGGGTCGTCGTCGTCGAGCAGGCCCGCGGCCGTCTCCAGCAGCAGCCCGTCGGGGTGGCCGTTCACGTAGACCGGGTAGCGGAACTGCCTGGTCAGCAGGACGGTCTCGCGCCCGGCGTCGTAGAGGAGCACCGTCGCGCCGTTACCGCGGTCGTATGTCTCCCGCTCCTCGGTACTCCAGGTGCCGTTCCGGTGCCGGTAGTCGAAGGTCGTCTTGCGCAGCACGTACCAGCTCGACGAGAGCAGCTCCACCTCCCGCACCCGGACCCCGGGGTTGCCGGTCAGGTCGAACCCCACCCGGTCGAGGCCGGTGCGGCCCCGCCGGTCCGGGACGTCCACCCCGGGCACCCCTGCGGGGATGGTCTTCTTCGGTGTCTGTGAGGGTTCACGCATGAGGGTCAGTCTGCCCTGGGCTCCGGAGGAGGGCCGGTCCGCCCCGGGCGGAGACGAAGTCACTCCTCCCCGGGCGCGGGAGAAGATCAGTCCGCCTTGGGCACCGGAGAGGGCGGGACCGCCGCCCGCAGGGCCGCCGGGACATCGGGATCGAGGGGGAACACCCCGGTGAGACCGGTGAGCGTCAGGAGCCGTTCCAGGACCCCGGTGGCCCCGGCCAGGCGCAGGCAACCCCCCGCCTCGCCCGCGCGTCGCCGGAAGTCGAGCATGACCCACAACCCGGTGGAGTCGCAGAACCGGAGACCGGCGACGTCCAGGACCACGCGGGACGCCCCCCGGTCGAAGCGGGCGGTGAGGGCATCGCGCAGCAGGGGACTGGACAGTTTGTCCAGCTCACCCACGAGGACGATCACACAGGCACCGTCGTGCTCGCGGACCGAGACAGCAAGCGGCGTCGTCATCTCCGCACGTTCCTTAGGCCGGGTCTCCCGAGGCTATTCCAATGATCTTGATGAGAGGGCGATCTTCCACCGACCGAAACGCGCTCGTGAACAAAACCCGCTTCGGAACCGTCCGCATCGGTTGCCCGCCCACCGATAGATCTACCCCGTGCGGGGCACTCAGCCCCTATGAACAACGACGACGCGGAGAGCCGAGACTTCTGCAGGAAGGGATTCGACGGAAGGCCCTCGGACCGGCCCAGGACGACGGGAGAGATAGCCCTGAACCTGGCCGTCAGCGAATCGCTGGCCAACCACGGTCACCATGCCTTGGTCAACGCGCACGAGGCCGCGGCCAGCGGTCATGAGCACCTGGCCGAGGCGGGTGTCGGAGACGTGGAGGAGCACCTCGACCTCGCGCGCTGGCACCGGTGGTGCGCCATCGTGGAGGACCAACTGGCCGACGAAGCCGACCGGCGGACTCCCGCCAGGCGCGACAGGAGGACCTGAACGGGCGCGGTGTGATCGGGCGGCGGGGCCGGACGGGGTGCACCCCGCGGCCGTGGGCGTCCGCAGCCGGGGACGGGCGGTATCGGCCTCACCGCCCGAACCGGTCGGCCCCACCGCCCCAACCGGCCCGCCTCACCCGTTCAGCGGGCCGGACGTCCCGCTGCCGCGGATGCTCTCGACCAGGGCGGCGCTCTGACGTTCCAGATACGGCAGTCCCAGGCGTCGGTGGGTCTCCCGCGCGCGTTCGGCGTGGGTCAGGGCCTCCTCGGTCCGGCCGATCCGGTGCAGCAGCCGGGCGGTCGCCTCGTTGAGCGACCCCCAGGAGGCACAACCCGTGCCCAGCGTCACCAGCTGGTCGGTGATGGGGGCCAGCTCCGCCAGCAGGCCCCGTGGGTCGGGGCGGCCGATCCGGGCCGCGACGAGGGCCCACTGCCAGACCACGAACTGCCATGTCCAGTCATGCTCGGCGACCGCTCCCCACCAGTCGATGAGCCGGTGCGCGAGCGGCTCGTCCCCCGCCTCGACCGCGGCCAGTACGGCGGTGGGACGTAACAAGCGGTAGGAGTCGTTCCCGGCGGCGTCGACCAGCTCGGGCAGGAGGACCCCGTGGCGGCCCTGTGCCCGGTTCGCCAGGAAGGTACAGATGAGGTTGATGCAGTCGGGGCCCCACAGGCTGGTGAGCCGGTAGCTTTCGGCGGCGACCCCGGCCAGCCGTTCGACGTCCTCCCACCTGCCGTCCAGCATCGCCCGTCCGACCGCGGCGTAGGTCACCTGGGTCTCGATCTCCGGCATCCGCACCTCACCGGTCAGCCGCAGGCAGCAGGCGAGCTCGGTGTCGTAGTCGGTCAGCAGCCCGGAGCGCAGCAGGGTCGGCATCCGGTGCAGGCGCGCGATGATCTCGGCGGCCCGGGGCAGGTCCGGGAGCGTCAGGATCTCCTCCGCCGCCAGGTAGCGGTCCTCCTCGTACTCGGGCGTCCACGCCGCGATGACGAAGTTGTTGAGCGTCCGCGCCAGCAGCCGGTGGTCGCCGGTCTTCCGGGCGAGTGCGACGGCCTCGGTCGCGTGGCGCCGTCCCTCGTCGCGACGGTCGCTGTAGTAGAGCTCCACGCCGAGCGTGCCGAGCAGCTCGGCCCGGCGGGTGTCGTCGCCGGGCGGCAGGCGGTCGAGCTGCTCCTCCAGTACGGCGACCATGCGCGCGTCCACCACACCGTAGGCACGCCAGTTCCACAGTGTCACGCCGCCGAAGACCGTGGCCGCCTCGATCACCGCCGCGTCGTCGCCGCGCCGGGAGGCGAGCGTCACGGCCTCGTCGAGCGCGACGCGGGCTCCGGTCACGTCCCCGGTCACCCGGCGGGCCCGGCCCAGCTCGATGAGGAGCGCGGTGCGGGAGGCCGCCGACTCCGGCGCGTGCGGAGCGAGCGCCGCGAGCGCCTGCTCCCAGAACATGACCGCCTCGTCGTAGGCGAGGCGGGCCGCCGCCTGGACCGCCGCCCGGGAGGCGTACGACGTCGCCTTGGCCGCCTCGCCCACCCGCGCGGCCATGCCGAAGTGGTGAGCCAGCACGGGCAGCCGTACATCCAGGTCTCCCGGATGGAGGTTCTCGATCGCCTCCCCGACCCGCCCGTGGATCTGTGCCCGTTGCAGGCGGCTGAGGCCCTCGTAGAGCGCCTCCTGGACGAGCGCGTGCGAGAACCGGTAGTCCCAGCCGCCGTCCACCTCGGTGAGCAGGCCGATCGCCACGGCGGGTTCCAGCAGCATCATCATCCGGGTGGCGCCGACGCCGGTGGCCGCGTCGAGCACGTCGGCGTCGACGTCCCTGCCGATCACAGCGGCGACCCGCAACAGGGTCTGCGAGTCCTCCGGCAGCCGGGAGACGCGCCGCGTGATGACGTCGCGCACCCCGTCGGGCACGGCGATCGAGGTGACGTCCGCGACGGACAACCGCTGCAGGGGCGAGACACTGGTCAGCAGGCGGAGCAGCTCGCCGAGGAAGAAGGGGTTGCCGCCGGTGCGGTCGTGCAACGCGTGGGCGAGGGCGGGATCCACGTCGTGGAGGTGGTCGGCGACCTGCTCGGCGGTGAGAGCGGTGACGCTCATCCGTTCGGTGCCGCGTTGCCGGGTCAGGTCGCCGAGCGCGTCCGTCAGCGCCTGACGTGCCTGCGCGGGCTCCGGGCGGAGCGTGGCCAGCACCAGCAACGGCACCCGGTGCAGGTCGGCGCCGAGGAAGGTCAGCAGTTTGAGGGACGCGGCATCCGCCCAGTGGATGTCCTCCATGAGGAGGAGCACCGGTGCGGCGGCCACCCGGCGGGACAGGGCACCGGACACGGCGTCGTACAGCAGGAAGCGCGCGGTGTCGGGGTCGCCGGCGCCGGGTGCCTCGTCCCCGCCGGTGAGCCTGCGCGTCACCCCGGCCAGCTCGCCGTCACCGCCGTCGCCTCCGGTCCCGCCGCCCAGGGCGTTCAGGGCCTGGATCCACGGCCAGAAGGCGGGGGCGCCGCTCCCCTCGACGCAGCGGCTCCACACGACGGTGACGCCCGTCTCCTCCGCGATCCGCGCGGCGGCGTCGGCCAGGCGGGTCTTGCCGATCCCCGACTCCCCGCTGACCAGCAGGACGCCCCCCACACCGCGGACGGTGGCGTCCAGCCTCTCCCGGATCCGGCGCAGATGGGGTTCCCTGCCCACCAGCCTGCGGCGGCACTCGGCCAGCACGGACTGGTGTGTCTCCCCGCCCCCCGCGGCGCCGTGTGCGACGGGGCCGGACGGGCCGGCCGCGACGTGATCCGCGGGATCGGCCGGGACGGTGGGGATGTACATCTCCTGTTGCGGCACACGCGTGACCTGGACCTGGGCCGGCCACGGGCCCGTGACCGATTCGGGCGGGGAGCGGTCGAGTGATTCGTCCTGGTCGAGGATGGCCCGTTCGAGTCTGCGTAACGCGGGCCCCGGCTCCAGCCCGAGTTCGTCGCTCAGCAGGGTGCGGCAACGCTGGTAGGCCGCCAGCGCCTCGGCCTGTCTGCGGTCCCGGTACAGGGCACGCATGAGCAGGGCCCAGAAGCCCTCCCGGTAGGGGTCGAGACCGAGCAGGTGCCCGGCCTCGACGACGGCCTCGGCATGCCGGCCCAGCGCCAGCCACGTCTCGGCGCGCAGCGACAGGGCCGACAGCCTGGCCTCGGTGAGCCTGGCCACCGTGGGCCCGGCGAATGGGTCGTCGGCGAAGTCGGCGAGCGGCTCGCCGCGCCAGGCGGTCAGCGCCGCGTCCAGGAGCTGCTCGGCCTCCGGCGCCCGCCCGGCGCCCAGGGCCGCCTGCGCCGCCTCCACCGCCCGGCCGAACCGGTGGGCGTCCACCTGGTCGGGTGAGATGTCCAGCAGGTATCCGGGCTCGCGGGTCCGCAGGACCTGGGCCCGCGAGCGGGGGCTGCGCTGCGGTTCGAGGATCCTGCGGAGCTGGGAGATGTACGCCTGGAGCGTTCCGGTCGCACTGGAGGGCGGCTCGTCCGCCCAGAGCCGGTCGATCAACTGGTCCAGGGGGATCACATGGGGGGCGTTGAGGACCAGCAGCGTCAGCACGGCGCGTTGCTTGCGCGATCCCAGTTCGAGAGCGGTTCCCGCACCGTCGACGACCTCGACCGGGCCGAGAATACGGAAGTCCAGCCGGGTCGCCGGATCGGCCGGCGTTCGGTCGTCACCACCCTTGGCGAGCATCACAACTCCCGCGTGAGCCAGGCGACCGCCAGTCCCTCGATCGCGGAGTCATCGTATCGACAGGGCGCTATGTTCTTTTCGTCCTCTGCAAAAAACCCCGCCGAGCGGAGCAGGGCGGGCATTCCCGTCTCCTCGGGCGCGACCCGGTAACGCACCCGCCGAACACCGTCCGCGCACAGTTCTCTCAGCACATCCCCCAGCAGCCTGCGGCCCAGGCCCCGTCCCCGGTGGACCGGGTCCACGGTCAACGCCCGCAGCCGCGCCTCGTGGGCGGGCGGCCCCACCTGGACGATAGCGCCGGCCAACGGCGGATCACCGGCCGGCCGGGCCAGGTCGACCAGCAGGTAGGCCCGGCAACGGGCGACCGACACCTCGGCCAGTGCCCCGGCCAGTGCCGCGCCGAGCATGCCGGAGCCCCGCATGCCCACGTGCGCCGGAACCTCCCGCAGCAACAGCGTGCTGAACCGTCGGGGCTCGGATGGCGACGACATGCGCGTAAGCATGTTCCGGGCGTCTAGAAGACGACTAGCAGAACGCTGGGCCGATCGCGAGCCTCCGCCCCGTCCCGGCCGGTGCTCACCGCCCTCCCCGTCCCCGCCGCCCTCCCCCGTCCACCTCCCGCCGTCGCCTTCCCCGCAGGCGACGGGGGCCCAACTCGTTTCCAGGTCCGCCATTGGTGACCGCCCAGTTATCTCCAAGACGTGAGTGCGAGAACTGGGGAGCCGGTCCGATCGGGCCGGCCGGACGAACCCCCGTGGTTCGCGATCCCTCATCACCGGTTCCCACTACCAGAAGGAGACCCATGAGCACCGTCTCACCCGCTTCGGATCGGCTCGGCGAGGAGCTGGACACGCTGCGCCGGCAGGTGGAAGGCCCGGTGCTGACCCCCGGGCAGGACGGCTTCGACGCGGAGATCACCGGGTTCAACCTCGCCACCCGGCACCGTGCGGCCGTCGTGGTCGGCGCCGCCGGCGTCCAGGACGTCGCGGCGGCGGTCCGTTTCGCGACGCGGCACTCCCTGCCCGTCGCCGTTCAGGCCACCGGTCACGGAGCGGTCCAGGCGGCCGACGGGGCACTGTTGATCACCACCTCCCGGATGCGCGGCGTCACCGTCGACCCGTCCGACCGCAGCGCGCGGATCGACGCGGGCTGCACCTGGATGGATGTCATCGCCAAGGCGACGCCGCACGGCCTGGCGCCGTTGTGCGGATCGTCGTCCCGAGTGGGGGTGGTGGGCTACACGCTCGGCGGAGGCATCGGCCCGATCTCGCGGACGTTCGGCTTCGCCGCCGACCACGTCCGGGAGATCACCGTCGTGACCGCGGACGGGCAGGTCCGGGTGACGGCCCCGCACCAGGAACCGGACCTGTTCTGGGGGCTGCGCGGCGGCAAGGGCAGCCTCGGCGTGGTGACCTCCATCGTCGTCGACCTGTTCCCGGTGACGTCGCTGTACGGCGGCGGCCTCTACTACGCGGCCGAGGACACCCCCGCCGTCCTGCGCGCCTACGCGGACTGGGCCGGCACGCTGCCGGAGGCCACGACCACCTCCGTGGCGCTGCTGCGCCTGCCTCCGCTGCCCGACCTGCCGCCGCAGCTGCGCGGGCGCTTCGTCACCCACCTGCGCTTCGCCCACCTGGGCGAGGCACGGGAGGCCGAGGCCCTGCTCGCCCCGATGCGCGCCGTGGCCGAGCCGGTCCTCGACGGAATCGGTCAGCTGCCGTTCAGCGCGATCGACTCCGTGCACAGCGACCCGGTGGACCCCATGCCGACCTGGGAACGCGGCAGCCTGCTGCGTGAGTTCACCGAGGAGACCGCGCAGGCGCTGCTGGCGGTCGCGGGCCCGCAGAGCGAGGTGCCGCTGGCCATCGTGGAACTACGCCAGTTGGGCGGGGCCCTGGCCCGGGAGCCGCGCGAGCCGAACGCCGTGGGCGGGCGGGACGCCGCCTACTCCGTGCTGGTGATCGGCGCTCCGGTCCCCGAGTTGATGGACACCGTGATCCCGGCCGTGGGCCGGGCCGTGATCGACGCCTTGTCCCCCTGGTCGACCGGGGGGACGCTGCTCAACTTCCACGGGTCGGCGCTCGCCCCGGACGAACTGGCCCGCGCCTGGCCCGAGCCGGTGCTGACCAGGCTCGCCGCGCTCAAGGAGCGGTACGACCCGGCACGCGTCTTCCGCTTCGGCCACGTCGTGCCGCGCAGGTGAGACCCGGCGACGAGGCCCGGCCGGATCGGCCGGGATGCCGTCCGGCCGGATCGGAGCGGAATGCCAGGCCCGGACGACCGGGGCGGTGAGGACGAGGCCCGCCCGGACCGGGGCGGAACGGTGTGCCGTCCGGCCGGACGGGAGCGGGGCACCATCGGGGTAGGCGGGCCGGCGTCCTTGTGGGAGCGGGGCACCGTCGGGATAGGCGGGGCCGGCGTCCTTGTGGGAGTGGAGCGTCGGAGCGCGGGGCCGGCGGCCCTCGTTCAGGCCCCGGCCTGCGGGACGAGGCGTTCCACCGCGCGTTCCACCAGATCGTGCAACTGCGCCTCGTCGAACAGGTCGGGCAGCGTGAGCTGTTCCACGATCAGCCAGTTCATGGCCAGGTAGAGCAGTAGCACCGTCGTGGCGTCGCCGGGCAGGCCGGAGTCGAGGTGGTAGCCGACGTTGGCGTCGACGTCCGCCCTGATCCGCTCGGTGAGCACCGCGCGGAGGCCGGGACGGCGGGTCGCCTCCAGCCGCAGCTCCAGCAGGGCGAGGTAGCCCGCCCGGTAGGCGCCGATCCGGCCCACCAGCTCGTGCATGAGCTCGGCCACCCGTGCCCGGTTCCGGGGGCCCGTGAGGCTCGCGGCCATGGTCGCGGCGTCCGGCTGCAGCCGTTCGTAGATGTGCGCGCCGGCCTGGGTGAGCAGGTCGTCGCGGTTGGCGAAGTAGTTGGACGCCGTGCCGGCGGGCACCTGCGCCTGGGTGTCCACGGCCCGGAAGGTCAGGCCGCGCGCACCCTCACGGGCCAGCACGTCGATGGCGGCGTCGAGCAACGCCGCTCGCCTTGCCTGGTTCTGTCGCATCTCGGTTGACACCACTCCATCTGTAGTACTACGGTTTGACCACTACGAGCATAGTACTTCAGATGGAGTGAATGAATGCGAAAGCTTGTCTACTACGTCGCTCTGACCGTCGACGGCTACATCGCCGGCCCCGGCGGTGAGATCGACTTCTACCCGGTGGCGGACGACATGGCGGCGTGGATGAACACCCAGTACCCGGAGACCGTCCCCACCCACATCCGGGCCCAGATCGGCCTCGACACGCCGAACAAGCGCTTCGACACGATCGTGATGGGTCGCGGCACGTACGAGCCCGCGCTCGACGTCGGCATCACCAGCCCCTACCGGCACCTGCGGCAGCACGTCGTCTCGACCACGCTCCCCGAGATCGCCGACCCCGAGGTCGAACTGGTCCCCGGCGACCCGGTCGCGCTGGTCCGCCGGTTGAAGCAGGAGGACGGCATGGACATCTGGCTCGGTGGCGGCGGCAAGCTGGCCGGCACCCTGCTGCCCGAGATCGACGAGCTGATCGTCAAGAGCTACCCGGTGGTCGCGGGCGCCGGAATCCCCGCCTTCGCCGGGGAACTCCGCCCCACCCCCTTCATCCCGGTCCGGACGCGTTCCTTCAGCAACGGCACCACGGTCACCTGGTACACCCGGGGCTGAACCCCCGCCACCCCACCTCCCTCGCATCCCCGTGTCCTCGGACCACGCCGGGCCGCGCGTACCATTCAGCGGTGGAGGTTTTGGAGCCGGAGGTGTGGCAGGCGCGGGCCGAGGCCCACCGGCGACGGGTCGAGGCATGGACGGCACCGCACCTGGAGCGCAGGGGGCGGGGCGAGACCCACCCCGTCGAGGACTTCCTGTTCACCTACTACGGGCACCGGCCGGCGCGGCTGCGGCAGTGGCATCCGGGCGCCGGGCTGGTGCTGAAAGGCGCGCGCGACTTCGGCCGCGCCTACCTCGACACCCCCGGGGGAGCCACGCTCGACACCGCGGCGTTGATGGACAGGCGCGGATCCACCGTCGAGTGGATCGCGCGGCTGCTGGCCGCCACCGCGGCACGACCGGCGTATCTCGGCTGCTTCGGCCTGCACGAGTGGGCGATGGTCTACAAGACCGCGGAGGTGCGCCACGGCGCCTGGCCGCTGCGGCTCAGCGGGGCGGAGGTCGCGGAGGTGGTGGAGCAACGAGGCGTGCGGTGCGGTCATTTCGACGCGTTCCGCTTCTTCACCCCCGAGGCACGCCCGCTCAACGCCCTGCAGCCGACGCGGGAGCGACAGCGGGACCTGGAGCAGCCGGGCTGCCTACACGCCAACATGGACCTGTACAAGTGGGCGTACAAGCTGTCGCCGCTGGTGAGCGGCGAACTGGTCGCCGACTGCTTCGCGCTGGCCCGTGACATCCGCGTCGTGGACATGCGGGCCAGCCCGTACGACCTGAGCCCGCTCGGCTATCGGGCGATCCGGATCGAGACGCCCGAGGGACGGGCCGAGTACGCCGCCGAGCAGCGGGGGTTCGCCGAGCGGGCACGGCCGCTGCGGCAGCGCCTGCTCGACGCCTGCGAACGGCTCCTCGCCGGCACCCGCCACCCTCGATTCAAGGTGGCAGAAGAGATTCATGTCCCGGACGAGATCGGTCGGTAGCCTGCTGTCCGCGCCGTGGGAGGCGTCGCCGGCTCCCCGACACGCCGGATCCGTCGTCTCCCGTGCCGATCCCTTCCGGCGAGACCTGCGGACGCCGAGGTGCGGCGCCGCAGACCCGGTGGCCGCGGCGCCGCGCCATGATCAGCCGGTGTAGGCCGGCCTGACGACGACGGGCTCCTCCGGAGCCGCCGGCGCCGGGGCGGGCCCTTGCTCGGCCGGCGCCGGGGTGGCAGGCCCTTGCTCGGCCGGCACCGGGACGGGCGAGGCGGCCGGCTTCGCAGGATCGGCCGCGGCCGTGCCCGAGAAGCCTGCGAGGCCCGCGGTCAGGGCCAGCACCGCACTGATGCCGATGAGCGTGGCTTTGATCTTCATAGGGTTCCCCTGTTCATTCGTTCATTCACATCGGGCCTCAGCCCCGTGTGACTCGGGCCTCAGCCCCGTATGACGACCGGAGTACCGATCGCCAGGTTCTTCGCCATCCAGGTGATGTCGTCGTTGCTGATCCGGACGCAGCCGTGGCTGGCCCGCGTGCCGATGGCGGAGGGCTTGTTCGTCCCGTGGATCGCCAGCTGGCCCGGGCCACCGGCGAAGCTCTTCAGCACCGGCGAGAAGCCGCTCAGCCCGAAGGCGTAGGCGCCGTAGGCCCCGTCCTGGTCGACGGGTTTCACCAGCTCGGTGAAGAAGTAGCGACCTGGAGGTGTCGGCGTGCCCGCTTCACCCGTCGCGACCTTGCCCGTCCTGACGGCCCTGTCACCGTCATAGACCGTGAACCTGAACGCCCCGCGATCGATCTCCACCCGGTAGGCGGTCTCCGCGAGCGTCACGTCGGTGGCCTTGATCCAGCCCTTGCTGCCGTTCGGCCGGATCGGCAGCAGCACCTGGAGCCACTCGCCCTCCTCACGTTCCACCAGGAAGACACGCGTCGCGCCGTAGTCGTTGGGGCTCGTGATCGTCCTCTGTGCCGCCCCCTCCTTGTCTCCGTAGACCGTGATCCGAGATCCCTTGACGCTCGCGATCTTTGAACTGACGCTGCTCACCGGCTCGGGTCGCGCGGCACTGCTCACCGGCTCGGGTCGCGCGGCGTTGCCCGCGTTGCTCGCGCTGCCCGCACAGCCGGTCAGCAGGAAGGCGAGCGTCGCCGCAGCAGCCGTACGAAGCAGGTTGGTTCTCACCCGCCGCAGCCTGGCGACAGAATGTGTGAAACCTGTTTGGTTGTCATGCGGATCCCATGTGCACCCCCCGACATGGGCATAACCTCAGCCCATGTGCGCGTACGTACTGGTCGCCGAGGACGATCCGAAGCAGGCCGAACTGCTCAGGCGGTATCTGGAGCAGCAGGGCCATGAGGTCCTCGTCGTGCACGACGGGCGTTCCGCGATCGACGAGGCGCGGCGGGCGGATCCCGACCTCGTGATACTCGACGTGATGATGCCGAAGGTCGACGGATTGGACGTCTGCCGGGTGCTGCGGGCCGAGTCCGACCTGCCGATCCTGATGCTGACCGCCAGGTCCACCGAGGACGATCTGCTGCTGGGGCTCGACCTCGGTGCGGACGACTATGTCGCCAAGCCGTACAGCCCGCGTGAGCTGATGGCCCGTGTGCGGACCCTGTTGCGCCGTACCGGGAAGTCTCACGACGCCGATCGGCAGGTGTTCCAGGCGGGCGATCTCCTCGTGGATCCGGTCAGGCACACCGTCACCACGGCGGGCACACCGGTGGACTGCACACCCGCGGAGTTCCGGATCATCGAGACGCTGGCCGCCGAGCCGGAGCGGGTGTTCACCAGGAAGCAGTTGCTGGAGCGCGTCCACGGCTTCGACAGGTTCATCACCGAACGCACGGTCGACGTGCACGTGATGAACCTGCGCAAGAAGATCGAGCCTGATCCGCGCCGCCCGGTCCGGCTGCTGACCGTGTACGGCGTCGGTTACAAACTGACCCGCGCATGAGGTCGTTGTTCGCCAGGCTGCTCACGAGTTCGGCCGTCGTGGCGGTCTGCTCGATCACGGCGACCGCGTGGCTGGCCGCCAGCAGCACCTCCGGCGCCATCCGGCAGGAGCAGGGCCAGACGCTGGCCAGCGACGCCCGGATCAACAACAGCCTGCTCGGCTACGCCTCCCGCCATCCGGACTGGTCGGGCGTCGCCACCACCTTGCGCGATCTCGCCGCCCAGAACGGTCGCCGCATCGCGCTGGTCACCGAGAACGGCACCCTCATCGCGGATTCGGCGACCACCGGGACCCCACTGCCCGCCAGGGTGGCGGCCGTCGTCGACCCGCTGGCCGTGGACGTGACCCTGGTGCCGGGAGCGGCCAGGGACCGTATCGACCCACGCGCGGTAGGTCCTTTCCTGCTGTCCGACCGTGATCGCGTCCGGCTGAGGAAGGCCGCCGACACCTACACCGCCTGTGCGGGCCGCAGCGGGCAGGCCGTGCAGGTGACCGTCTCGAACACCGGCAGGCCCCTCGTCACGACGCTCGACCAGGGGGGCGGTCAGGAGCCGAGCCCGGTGCCGAGGCCGATGTCGAGCCCGATGCCGAGGCCGAGCCCGGTGCCGACCGAGGCCCCCGCCGTGGTGAGCGTCTGCGACGCCACCGCCTTCAGCACACCGACGCGCACCGAGAAGGCCGCGTTGAAACAGCTCAACCTCCTGGTCAGCAGGTGCCTCAAGGGTAAGGGCAGGAGCACGGAAAGGGGTTCGGTCGGCCTCGACTTCACCTGGGTCCCCGGGAAGAAGCCGATGCCGCCGCTCGCCGAACCTGATCAGGTGATCTCCTCCTGCGTCGTCACCGCCCGCAGAGAACAACTCGATCCCTACGTCGCCCCCGCGGCGTATCTGTACATCGGCTCCCCTGCCGAGGGCACCGGCCAGCGCATCCCGCTGCCTTCGATCGCCGGTGCCGCCCTCCTCGTGCTCGTGCTGACCGTGGGCGTGAGCGTCATGGCGGCCAGGCGTCTGGTCAGGCCCGTCAACGCGCTCACCCACGCCGCGCGGCGGATGCGTGACGGGGACAGCTCCGCCCGCGTCACGGTCAGGACCACCGGCGAGATCAGCGAGCTCGCCACGGCGTTCAACGAGATGTCGGAACACCTCCAGCGCATGGAGGAGCAGCGCAAGGCCATGGTCAGCGACGTCTCCCACGAGTTGCGCACACCGCTGAGCAACCTCAGAGGCTGGCTGGAGGCCACCCAGGACGGCGTCGCCGAGTTGAACCCCGCGCTGATCGCCTCGCTGGTCGAGGAGATCCTGCTGTTGCAGCACATCGTCGACGACCTTCAGGAGCTCGCCCTCGCCGACGCGGGCAAGCTCCGTCTGCACGTCGAACCCGTCCATCTCGGCGACCTTCTCGACCAGGTGACCACCGCTCACCGTGGCCGGGCCGAAGCCGCAGGGCTCACGCTGACCGCCGCGGTCACCGGCGACCCCCCGCTGACCGCGGATCCGGTACGGCTCCGCCAGGCCGTCGGCAACCTAGTGACCAACTCCCTGCGCTACACACCACGCGGCGGGCACATCACGCTGGGCGCCCGCCAGGACGGCGACCAGGTCGTCATCGAGGTGACCGACACGGGGATCGGGATCCGCGCCGAACACCTCCCCCACGTCTTCGACCGGTTCTGGCGAGCGGAGAAGTCCCGCAACCGCCAGACCGGCGGCAGCGGACTCGGACTCGCCATCGTGCGCAACCTGGCCGAGGCGCACGGCGGCACAGCCACGGTCACCAGCGAGCCAGGTGTCCGCACGACGTTCACCCTGCGTCTTCCGTCACAACAAGATCACATCGAGATCACAGTGAGACCCGTGAAGGCCGCGGGCTCCGACCCGGCGGTGAGCCGGGCCGCGCGCTGACCGCCTCGTACACGGCGATGTGCCCACCTCGGCTGCCGACCCGAAGGCCGCCGGGGAGCTACTCCTCGGTCGGGACCAGGCCCGTCTGGCAGGGCCCACCCCGACGGGTCACCCAGCCTGACGTCGGTGCCGTCGAGGCGGCAGTAGCCCACGCCGACTGGCTCTGAAGTATGCCTTCCAGCTCATGAGCAACGGGCTCGGGCTAACGAGGGTTCACGCGGAACTCCGCCCAGAGGTCGACGGCCTTCTCCAGATCGAGTGCCGCCACCTCCTCGCGGGTCATGCCCACCGTGTAGATCAAACGGTCGGCGAGCCAGTCGGGAACCGGCTCCCACGCAGGCCGCTCGTCGACATGGATGTGATCAGTCAGGGTCCCGAGACGGTCGATGACCTCGCCGAGACGGACGACCTCGGGGCGTGAACCACCTGCTTCCCGGACCCGCGCCTTGGCCTCGGCGTAGACTTCGGCGTCGGCCCTCTCCCCGACGGCCCAGATCTCGCAGATCTCAATCGCCTTGTCATCGGTGATCCGGTAAACGACCCGCCAGGTGTTCCGGCCTACGACGAGCTTGCGAAAGCCGGTCAGTTCTCCGCCCAGTGGGTAGCCGGCCTCGGGGTTCTCCAGCAGCAGAAGGATCTTCTTGAGAATCCTGGGCACGGCATCCGGGCCGATCCTGCGAAGATCGTCGATGGCCGGATCGGTGAATACGACATCGGACACCGTTTATTCGTCCTCGTCCGGAAGTGCGGCCAGCGACTCCCGGGTGTGCCCGAAGGCGGAAAGCACGTCGTCGATCGATGTCCGCCGCCCGTCGTCCGTGGCCGCCCGCGCGAGAACCAGCGCCAGATCTCGCAGGTCCGCCGCGGCTTCCTCCAGCTCGCTGAGGCGCCGGATGCTCACGACAGCGGCGACCGGCTGATGCCGACGGGTCACCACCAGGTCGGTTCCCTGCTCCGCGTCCGCCACCAGCCGGGCCACCCCGCGCTGCGCGGCCTCGGTGACCGTGAGTTCGGTTGCATCATGGAGAACAGCCATACAAGAACTGTATAGAAACCTGTACAGGATAGCGAGCGTCATGACCAGCCTCGTAAGCGGAGATGCCGACAGGCCACCTCCCTGTCGTTGTGACGGTGAGTCGTGAGGTCGCCCGCGTAGGCGATGTTGACGCTCATGATCCGCTCGTGAGCGGGGATCTGCGCGCAGTGCCTCGAAACATCGGCGTGTGTTGCCCAAGGCGTGACGGCACAGTTCCTCCCACCCCCTGACCGCATCACTGGCACCGAACCGAATGTCCCATTCGCCATCCGGAGGCGGAACCGTGACCCGGTCACCACGCTTCGGACTCATGTTGAAACCTCTACCTGCCCGAAGTCGCCGCTTGTGGCCTTGCGAGCCTGGGCGTAGCGCACAGGGTCGGCCTTGATCCGAGCGGTCGCCCGCCAGCCTGCGATGACTTCCTGTGCGGTGAGGTCGACATCGAGTTCCGCGGCGTCAGAGAGCGCCTCCACCAGTTCGAGGGTGAAGGCGCGCAGTTCGGCGGAGGTGAGATGGCGAACCCAGGGGAAGACCTCGGGCATGGCGACGACCAGCGCGCGGGCGGTCGGATCGTGCTTGATGAGGGCGAGGAACAGGCGGGATGCCGTAGCCAGTGTCTGCCCGCGCTGATCCTCACGGTCGGCGGCGGTCAGGTAGAAATCCGGGGCATCACGGTGAGTGACGCGTACTCGACCGAGGCGGGCGGCGCGTTCGGCGACGGCTCGGGGATTTCTCGACAGGTCCGAGAAAGTGACGGCGTCGGCGTTGCTGGTGCTCACCCTGCCATCGTAAGTCAGAATACGTTCTGAAGTTGGTGAAGCAAGGAAGGAGCGTCACACGATCGCCTGTCTGCGAGCAGGCCGAAGCGAGCTGCCAAACGACTCTCAGCGCGAAGAACAGCCATGAATCATGCAGCAGCCCAGAAGGCCACCTTGGATCAGTTCTCAGCTCGACGAGGAAGCAACGGCGAAGCCTTGCAGACGGACACGGCTCACGACCCGTGAAGTCAGAGGGAAGCCACGGAAACGGGGACAGCTCACCCCAACAGGCGGGGGCGAGCTGTACCCGTGAAGTCGGCACTACTCCTCGGTCGGGACCAGGCCCGTCTGGCAGGCGCCCCATCCGGACGGGTCACCCAGCTTGACGTTGGTGCCGCCGATCCCGCAGTAACCGCCGGGGTTCTTGAACAAGTACTGCTGGTGATATTCCTCAGCGTGGTAGTACTCACCCACGGGGGCGATCTCGGTGGTGATGGCGCCGTAGCCCGACTCGGCGAGCACCTTCTGGTAGGCGTCGCGCGAGGCCAGGGCCGACTTCTCCTGCTCGGGCGAGTGGAAGTAGATCGCCGAGCGGTACTGCGTGCCGACGTCGTTGCCCTGGCGCATGCCCTGGGTGGGGTCGTGCGCCTCCCAGAAGACGCGCAGCAGTTCCTCGTACGACACGCGGGCCGGGTCGAAGACGACGCGGACCAGCTCGGTGTGACCGGTCAGCCCGGTGCAGACCTCCTCGTAGGTCGGGTTCGGGGTGTGACCGCCGCCGTAGCCGACCGAGGTGGAGATGACCCCGGGAGTCTGCCAGAACTTGCGCTCGGCACCCCAGAAACAGCCGAGGCCGAAGTCCGCGATCTCGCTTCCCCCGGGGTACGGTGGAGCCAGCGGGGCGTCGAGGACCGCGTGGCGGGCGGGGACCGCCATCCGGGTGTCGCGGCCCGGCAGGGCGTTCTCCCGGGACACCATCGACGTCTTGTCCTTGCCGAACAGCCAGCCCATCATGGACCTCCTTCTGACGTGTTCTCCCCGGAGGGGGAAACCACCGGCGGCCCCGCCCTGTTCCCATAAGCAGAGCTTAACTGTCCGAAAAGCAATGCTAATTTGTGTTAAATCCTATAAGGGATGACTATAGGAGACATGCCCGAAACACGGCGAGGACTCCTGTACGGCGTCGCCGCCTACATGATGTGGGGCCTGTTCCCGCTGTACTGGCCGCTCCTGAAGCCCTCCGGCGCGGTGGAGATCCTCGCGCACCGCGTCGCCTGGTCCCTGGTGGCCGTCACGGCCATTCTCGCCGTACGGCGCCACTGGTCCTGGTTCCGCACACTCGTACGCACCCCGAGGAAACTCGGACTCCTCGTCCTGGCCGCGGCGATCATCACCGTCAACTGGGGCGTCTACATCTACGCGGTCAACAGCGGCCACGTGGTCGAGAGCGCGCTCGGCTACTTCATCAACCCCCTGGTCAGCGTGCTCTTCGGCGTCCTGCTCCTGAAAGAGCGGCTGCGACCGCTCCAGTGGGTGGCGGTCGGGCTGGGTGCCCTCGCCGTCCTCGTGCTGACCTTCGACTACGGCCGGCTGCCGTGGATCGCGGTGGTGCTGGCCGTCAGCTTCGGCACGTACGGGCTGGTGAAGAAGACCGCTCAGGTGGGGGCCGCGGAGAGCATGACGGTCGAGACGCTGGTGCTGCTGCTGCCCGCCCTCGGCTACCTGGTCTACCTGGGACAGCAGGGCACCAGCACGTTCGGCCACGTGAGCGCGGCGCACGCCCTGCTGCTGGCCGGAGGCGGGGTGGTCACCGCCGTCCCGCTGCTCTGCTTCACCGCCGCCGCGCTCCGGGTGCCGCTCACCACGATCGGCCTGCTCCAGTACATCGCGCCGGTGCTGCAGTTCCTGTGCGGAGTGCTCATCGCGCGCGAGGTCATGCCGCCCAGCAGGTGGATCGGGTTCGCCATCGTCTGGCTGGCCCTGTCGGTCTTCACCTGGGACAGCCTCCGCACCGCGCGCCGGGCCAGGCAGGCCCGGCAGGAGAGCCCCGAGGCCGTCACCGTCTGAGGAACCCTGGCAGGAACCAAAACAGGAACCAGAACAGGAACCAGGACAGACCTCACCGGACGGGCCGGCCCGCTCGCCCCGGCGGGAACAGCCGTCCGGACCGCCTACGCGCTCCGGACGGCGAGGACCAGCGGGGTGAGGATCGGGTCGACGCCCGCCTGCTCCAGGGCCGCGGCCAGGGAACGCTCATAGGTCGGGGTGGCCTCGGTCAGTCGCAGCCGGCCCTGCTCGGTGATCACCGAGTAGACGCCGCGACGGTCGTCGCGGCACAGGGCCCGCCGGGTCATCCCCGCCTCCTCCAAACGGGCGACGAGGCGGGTCACCGAGCTCTGGTTGAGCCCCACGGCCTCGGCGAGCTCCTGCATGCGCATCTCGCCGCCGGGCGCCGCGGCGAGGCGTCCCAGCGCGCGGTACTCCGACAACCCGAGGCCGTGCCCTCGTTGCAGGGCCTTGGCCAGCTCGGCCTCCACCCGTGCGTACAGAAGGGCGAAACGGTCCCATGACATCGCGAACCTCCCCGGTGTGCCCAGCCTGACAGGAGTGTACGCGGCCTCCGCATTTGCATGCACGCACAAAGAGCATGGGGTTTCCCAAGTCTGCGTGCGCGCACGAGGGAAGCGGAACTTCCCCGGCCGGTCAGCCCGAGCGCTCCACGACGTAGTCGCAGAGGGCGAGGTAGGCGGCGCGGGCCGGGATGTCGGGAAGGGCCGCCAGGTCGGCGCGGGCACGGTCGGCCCAGGAGACCAGCTCGGCCCGGGCACGTTCCATCGCGGCGTGGGAGCGGAGCAGGGTCAGGGTCTCCTCGATGTCCTCCTCGGCCACCGGACCGGCCAGCAGCTCACGCAGCCGGGTGCTTTGCGGGTCGTCGGAGGCGAGGACGTAGAGCACCGGCAGCGTCCGGATGCCCTCACGCAGGTCGGTACCGGGGGTCTTGCCCGACTCGACCGACTCGGAGGCGACGTCGAGCAGATCGTCGCCGAGCTGCCAGGCGACGCCGATGGCCTCGCAGGCCCGGGTCACCCGCTCGACGACCTCGGGGGCCGCGCCGCTGAGCAGGGCTCCGAACCGGCCGGAGGTGGCGATCAGCGAGCCGGTCTTGTCGGCCAGCACGTCGATGTAGTGGGCGACCGGATCTTCCCCGGCGCGGGGGCCTATGGTCTCGCGGATCTGGCCGCGGACCAGGCGGGAGAACGTCTGGGCCTGGATCCTGATGATGTCGGCACCGAGGTCGGCCAGGATCTCCGACGCCTGGGCGAAGAGGTAGTCGCCGGTCAGGATGGCCACGGTGTTGTCCCAGCGGGCGTTGGCCGACGGGGAACCCCGGCGGACCGGGGCCTCGTCCATCACGTCGTCGTGGTACAGCGTGGCCAGGTGGGTCAGTTCGATCACCACGGCCCCCGGGATCACTCCGGGGGCTTCCGGCCGGCCGAACTGGGCGGCGAGCAGCACGAGCATCGCCCGGAACCGCTTGCCGCCCGCCTCGATCAGGTGCTTGGACGCCTCCGTGACGAAAGCGTCGTCGCTCTCCACCGACGACCGCAGCAGCTTCTCGACCTCGGCCAGGCCGCTGGCCAGGTCCTGCGCCAACCGTTCGTCGACGAACGGCAGATCAACAACCGGTGGCGCAGCCATGGACCTTACTCCTTACCGAATGAACAACGCGGACGCAGCCTGGTCCGCGATATCGAGCACCGGCTGGGGGAAGACGCCCAGCACTACCGTAGCCGCTGCCGCCAGAGCGACCACAGCCGAGGTGCCCACCGTCGGGGTCGCGATGGACGGGCCGTCCGCGGAGGGCTCGCTGAAGAACATCAGCACGATCACACGGACGTAGAAGAACGCCGCGATGGCCGAGCTGACCACGCCGACGATCACCAGGGGCAGCGCACCGCCGGAGACCGCCGCCGCGAACACGGCGTACTTGCCGAAGAAGCCGCTCGTCAGCGGGATGCCGGCGAAGGCAAGCAGGAAGAAGGCGAAGATGCCCGCCAGGACCGGGGCACGCTTGCCCAGACCCGCCCAGCGCGACAGGTGCCCCGCCTCACCGCCCGCGTCGCGGACCATGGTGACCACCGCGAAGGCGCCGACCGTGGTGAAGCCGTACGCGGCCAGGTAGAACAGGATGGCCGACAGCGACTGCTGGTTCTGCTCCGCGGCGTCGCCCACGGCGATCACGCCGGTGAGCAGGAAGCCCGCGTGGGCGACCGAGGAGTAGGCCAGCATGCGCTTGATCTCGGTCTGGGTGATGGCCAGGATCGCGCCGACCACCATGGTGAGGATCGCGACGCCCCACATGACCGGCTGCCAGTTCCACTCCAGGCCGCCCAGGGCGACCCAGAAGACGCGCAGCACGGCGCCGAAGGCGGCCACCAGCACCGTGGAGGCCATCAGGGCGGTGACCGCGGTGGGAGCACCCTGGTAGACGTCGGGCTTCCACGCCTGGAACGGCGCGGCACCGATCTTGAACAGCAGGCCGATGCCGAGCAGCGCGGTGCCGATCAACAGGATCGTCTCCTGGCCGCTGACCGTGGCGAGCGCGGAGCCGATGCCCCGCAGGCTGACCGTCCCGGCGTAGCCGTACACCATGGCCATGCCGTACAGGAAGAAGGCCGAGGAGAACGCGCCGAGCAGGAAGTACTTGACCGACGCCTCCTGCGAGAGCAGGCGCCGGCGGCGGGCCAGGCCGCACAGCAGGTACAGCGGCAGGGACATGACCTCCAGGCCGACGAACATGGCCAGCAGGTCGTTGGAGGAGGCGAACAGCAGCATGCCGCCGACCGAGAAGAGCAGCAGCGGGTAGACCTCGGTCTGGGCGTACCCGTGGCGGACCGCCTCCTCCTCGTCGGGGCTTCCCGGCACGGCCGCCGCCTGCGCGACGAACTGCTCGTCGTCGTTGATCAGCAGCACGCTGATCAGCGCCAGGACGAGGATGATGCCCCAGATGAACAGCGAGGGGCCGTCCACCGCGACCGCGCCCATGGCCGCCGGGGAGTCCGGCAGCCCGTTGAGCGCGGTCAGGACCGTCATCGCGAACGCGCCGAGCAGGGCGAGCAGGGTGAGCGGCACCTGGATCGACTTGCGCAGCAGGCGCGGCGCGAACGCCTCGACGAGCACGCCGATGACCGCCGCGCCGAACACGAACAGCATCGGCGCGAGCAGGGCGTACTCGATCGTCGGGGCTGAGATGGTGCCGTTCACTGACCGGCCCCCTTCTTTTCTGCCACGGCGGAGCTGGACTGGTCGACCTGGACGTTGGAGAGCGTCTTGTCCACCGCGGGGTTGATGACGTCGAGCAACGGCTTGGGGAAGAAGCCCAGTGCGATGATCACAGCGATCAGCGGGGCGACCACCCAGATCTCACGACGGTTGAGGTCGGGCAGGGCACGGACCGACTCCGCCGCCGGGCCGGTCATCGTGCGCTGGTACATCCACAGGATGTAGAGAGCCGCCAGGATGACGCCGGTGGTCGCGATGACCGCCGCGACGGTGTGGTGCCGGTACGAGCCCATCAGGACCATGAACTCGCTGACGAACGACGACAGGCCCGGCAGCGACAGGCCCGACAGGCCGGCGATGAGGAAGGTGCCGGCGAGCAGCGGGGCGACCTTCTGCACGCCGCCGTAGTCGGCGATCTGGCTGGAACCGCGGCGGTAGATCAGGAATCCGGCGATCAGGAACAGCGCGCCGGTCGAGAAGCCGTGGTTGACCATGTAGAGCGTGGCGCCCGTGCCGGCCTCGCGGGTCATCGCGAAGACACCGAGCGCGATGAAGCCGAAGTGCGAGATCGACGTGTAGGCGATCAGGCGCTTCATGTCGGTCTGGCCGATGGCCACGATGGCGCCGTAGACGATGCCCACGACGGACAGCACGATCACCAGCGGGGTGAAGAACGCCGACGCGGACGGGAACAGCTCCAGGCAGAAGCGGAGCATGCCGTACGTGCCGACCTTGTCCAGCACGCCGACCAGCAGCACCGCGGCGCCGGCCGGGGCCTGCGCGGCGGCGTCGGGCAGCCAGGTGTGGAACGGCCAGAGCGGGGCCTTGACCGCGAACGCGATGAAGAAGCCGGCGAACAGCCACTTCTGCGTGGTCGGGTCCTGGACGACCCCGATCAGCTCGGGGAACATGAAGGTGCCCGGATCCGCCCCGTTGGCCTGGTCGGCGACCACGTAGAGCGCGATCACCGCGACCAGCATGAGCAGGCCGCCGAAGAGCGAGTAGAGCAGGAACTTCACGGCCGCGTAGGACCGCTGGACGCCGCCGTACGACCCGATCATGAAGTACATCGGGATCAGCATGGCTTCGAAGAAGACGTAGAAGAGGAAGACGTCGGTCGCCGCGAAGACGCCGATCATCATCGCTTCCAGCACCAGCAGCAGCGCGAAGTACGTCTTCACCGAACGCTTGGGAGCCACCGTCTTGGGCTCCTCGCCCGGCACCGTCACGACGGTGCCGTCGGCGTCGTGCCAGGAGGCGAGGATGACGATCGGCACCAGCACCGCCGACAGCGCGATCAGCACCAGGGCGATGCCGTCGACGCCGACGCCGTAGTGCACGCCGAAGCGCGGGATCCAGTCGTAGACCTCGGCGAACTGGAAGCGGGTCTCCGAGTTCGGGTCGAACCGGGCCGCGACCACGCCGGTGAGCGCGAGCACGACCAGCGAGACCGCCAGCGCCAGCTGCTTGGCGAGCTTGTCACTCCTGACAAGGGAGACACCCACCGCGCCCAGGACGGGCACGGCCATCAGTATCGAGAGCCAGGGCATCACATGTTCCCTACGTAGAGCAGCGCGCCAACGACCACGGCGGCACCGAAGAGGATGGACAACGCATAAGACCTCACGTAGCCGGTCTGGACGCGGCGCAGCCGCCCGGAGGTCCCGCCGATCCCCGCCGCCAGGCCGTTCACCACTCCGTCGACGCCGCGGTTGTCGAAGAACACCGCGATGCGGGTCAGCCACTGGCCGGGACGCATGAACAGCGCCTCGTTCAGGGCGTCGCCGTACAGGTCACGACGGGCGAACGTGGTGAGGAAGGAGCCGCGCGGGGCGAGCTGGGGCACCTCGGCGGCGCCGTAGCGGAACCAGGCGAACGCGGCACCGGCCGCGACCAGCGCGAGCGTGGCCAGGCCGGGGGTGCTGAACGGGTGGAAGGCCGGCATCTCATCCGGAGCCGGACCACCCACGGCCGGGACGAGGAACTTCATGAACCGGTTGTCGAGGACCAGGAAGGCGCCCAGGAAGATCGAGCCGATCGACAGGACGATCAGCGGCACGGTCATCACGGCGGGCGACTCGTGCGGGTGGGCGTCGTCGGCCCAGCGCCTCTTGCCGAAGAAGGTCATGAAGACCATCCGCGACATGTAGAAGCCGGTCAGACCGGCGCCCAGCACGGCGAGCCAGCCCAGCACGGGGTTGTGGTGCATCGCCGTCTCGATGATGCCGTCCTTGGTGAAGTAACCGGACAGCAGCGGGAAGCCGATGATCGCCAGGTAGCCGATGATGAAGGTGATCGCGGTGACCTTCATCACCGGGAACAGGCCGCCGTACCTGCGCATGTCGACCTCGTCGTTCATGCCGTGCATGACGGAGCCGGCGCCGAGGAACATGTTGGCCTTGAAGAAGCCGTGCGTGATCAGGTGCGCGATGGCGAAGGCGTAGCCCACCGGGCCGATGCCCGCGGCGAGCATCATGTAGCCGATCTGCGACATCGTCGAACCGGCCAGGCCCTTCTTGATGTCGTCCTTGGCGCAACCGATGATCGCACCGGCGAGCAGCGTGGCCACGCCGACGATCGTCACGACGAGCTGCGCGGTCGGGGCGGCCTCGAAGAAGAGACCGGACCTGACGACCAGGTAGACACCGGCGGTGACCATGGTCGCGGCGTGGATGAGGGCCGAGACCGGGGTCGGGCCCTCCATCGCGTCCAGCAGCCACGACTGCAGCGGAAGCTGCGCCGACTTGCCGCAGGCGCCCATGAGGAGCAGCAGGCCGATGGCGGTCATCGTGGTGTCGGAGGCGCCGGCCGTGGGGACCGTCTGGGCGAGGTCCTTGAAGGCGAACGTGCCGAACGTGCTCCAGATCATGAACATCGCGATCAGCAGGCCGAAGTCGCCGACGCGGTTGACGACGAACGCCTTCTTGGCCGCGACCGCCGCCGAGGGCTTGAACTGCCAGAACCCGATCAGCAGGTACGAGGCGAGGCCCACGCCCTCCCAGCCCATGAACAGGCCGAGGTAGTTGTCGGACAGCACCAGCAGGAGCATGGCGGCGACGAACAGGTTCAGGTAGGCGAAGAACCGGCGCCGGTCGACGTCGTGCGACATGTAGCCGATCGAGTAGATGTGGATCAGCGAACCCACACCGGTGATCAGCAGGGCGAAGCTGATCGACAGCGGGTCGATCAGCAGCCCCAGGTTCGCGACGCCGGGGATGAACTCGTACAGCGCGACGGCGAGACGGCGCTGCTCCGGTGCCCGGCCCAGCAGCTCGACGAAGGAGACCGCGGCCACCGCGAAGGCGGCCAGGGACATCACGACGCCGACCAGGTGACCCCAGCGGTTGGTACGGCGTCCGCCCAGCAGGAGGAACGCGGCCCCCAGCAGCGGCAGCGCGATCATCAGCCAGGAGAGCCCGATCACCCCACCGGAGTGCGGGACGATCTCAGCGGGAGATTGCACCTGCCACCTCTTAGTACTTCAGCAGGTTGGCGTCGTCCACAGACGCCGACCTGCGGGTTCGGAAGATCATCACGATGATGGCAAGGCCGATCACGACCTCCGCCGCGGCCACCACCATCACGAAGAAGGCGATCAGCTGGCCGTCCAGGTTGCCGTGCTGCCGGGCGAAGGTGACGAACGCGAGGTTGCAGGCGTTGAGCATGAGCTCCACGCACATGAACACCACGATGGCGTTGCGTCGCATGAGCACGCCGATGGCGCCGATCGCGAAGAGCAGCCCGGAGAGCACCAGGTAGTGAGTGGTCACTTGCCGTCCTCCTGCTTGAGCGCGTCCTTCACCTGGACGGGCTCCTCTGCCAGGTCGGGGTCGTGGTCCTGGTCGGCGTCCTTCTCCAGGACCTGCTTGATGAGCGCCGCCTTCGCCGGGTCGGTGGGCGTGAAACCGTCCTCCATCTCGTGCCGGGCGAGCACCCGGTTGATCGACTTGGCCGAGACCGTGCCGTCGGGCAGCAGCGCGGGCATGTCGATGGCGTTGTGCAGCGCGTAGGTGCCCGGACCCGGCAGCGGCGAGGGCTGCGGGCCGGCGAAGCGGGCACGGGCCAGGTCGCGCTGGGTCGCCCTGGGCCTGACCCGCTCCCGGTGGGCGAGCACCATCGCGCCGAGCGCGGCGGTGATCAGCAGCGCCGAGGTGACCTCGAAGGCGAAGACGTACTTGGTGAAGATCAGCTGCGCCAGCGAGGGCACGTTGCCGCCTCCCTCCTGCACGGCGCTCTCCAGACCGGCGGGCGCGCCGTAGGCGGTGTTGCCGACGGCCAGGGCGAGCAGGGCGGCGAAGCCCAGGCCCGCGACCGCCGTCCACAGACGCTGCCCCTTGATCGTCTCCACCAGCGAGTCGGAGGAGTCGACGCCGACCAGCATCAGGACGAACAGGAAGAGCATCATGACCGCGCCGGTGTAGACGATGATCTGCACGGCGGCGAGGAAGGGGGCGTCCTGGACCGCGTAGAGCACGGCCAGGGAGAGCATGACGACGCCCAGCATCAGGGCGGAGTAGACCGCCTTGCGACTGAAGACGAGCCCGAGGGCGGCCGATACGGAGACGACCGCGAGGACCCAGAACGTGATGGTCTCACCCATTGTTGCGTCCCAGCCGGTAGTAGTCCTCTTCGGTCTCGCCGAGGCGCATGGCGTGCGGCGGGGCCTCCATGCCGGGGCCGAGCGGCGCGAGCAGCATCTCCTTGGTGTAGATGAGGCTCTCACGGCTGCTGTCGGCGAGCTCGTATTCGTTGGTCATCGTCAGAGCGCGCGTCGGGCACGCCTCGATGCACAGACCGCACAGGATGCACCGCAGATAGTTGATCTGGTAGGTGCGTCCGTAACGCTCACCGGGCGAGTAACGCTCCTCGTCGGTGTTGTCCGCGCCCTCGACGAAGATCGCGTCAGCCGGGCAGGCCCACGCGCACAGCTCACAGCCGACGCACTTCTCCAGGCCGTCGGGCCAGCGGTTGAGCTGGTGCCGGCCGTGGAAGCGCGGAGCCGTGGGCTTCTTCTCCTCGGGGTAGTTGACCGTTTCGACCTTCTTGAACATGGTGTGGAAGGTCACGCCGAACCCCTTGATGGGGTTCAGCCAATCAGTTGCTCCCACTGGGAACCTCCTTGCGCGCCACCCCGTGGTAGTGCGGCAGGTCGAGCGGCGGCACAGGGAAGCCACCCGCGGTGGGCTCGGCCTGGAGATGCTCGAACTCGGCCTGGATCTGGGCGGCCTTGTCCTCCTTGCGCTTCTGCAGCACGCTGTCGAAGCGCCACCAGATGCCAAGGCAGCCGACCATGACGAGCGCGGCGAGGATGAGCACGACCGAGCGGTTGACGTCCTGGATCTGCAGGGCCCTGACGGTGGCGACCAGGAGGATCCACGCCAGGTTGACCGGGATGAGGATCTTCCAGCCGAGGGCCATGAGCTGGTCGTAGCGGACCCGCGGCAGCGAGGCGCGGCACCAGACGAAGAAGGAGAAGACCAGCACCATCTTCAGGAAGAACCACAGCAGCGGCCACCAGCCGGTGTTGGCCCCGTCCCACGCCGAGATCGGCCACGGTGCCCGCCAGCCACCCATGAACAGGGTGATCGACATCGCGGAGACCACGAAGACGTTGACGTACTCGGCGAGCATGATGACGGCGAACTTCAGCGAGTTGGAGTACTCGGTCTGGAAGCCGCCGACCAGCTCGCCCTCGCCCTCGGGAAGGTCGAAGGGGACCCGGTTGGTCTCACCCAGCATGGTGATGATGTAGATCAGGAAGGACGGGATGAGCAGGACCATGTACCACGAGGGCATCGGGATCTCCAGCCCGCCCAGGGTGAGCACCCCGCCGGAGGCCTGCGCCGCGACGATCTCCGAGGTGGAGAGCGTCCCGGCGAACAGGAAGACACCCACGAACGACAGGCCCATGGCGATCTCGTACGAGACCACCTGAGCGCTGGCCCGCAGACCGCCGAGCACGGCGTAGGGCGAACGCGAGCCCCAACCGGCGAGCACGATGCCGTACACGCCGATCGAGGCCATCGCCAGCACCATCAGCACGGCGACCGGCATGTCGGTCAGCTGCAGCGGCGTCTCGACGCCGAACATCGAGACCTTGGGGCCCATCGGGACGACGGAGAAGGCCAGGAAGGCCGGGACCGCCAGGACCACCGGAGCGATGAAGTAGATCACCTTGTCGACGGTGCGGGGCATCAGGTCTTCCTTCAGCCCCATCTTCAGGCCGTCGGCCACCGACTGGAGCAACCCGAACTTGCCCGCCCGGTTGGGGCCGTACCGGTTCTGCATGCGCGAGATGAGCTTGCGCTCGAACCACACGCCGAAGAGCACGCCCAGCATCAGGACGACGAAGATGACAACGGCCTTGATGATGCTGATCCAGAGCGGGTCCTTGCCGAAGTCGGCAAGGGTCGGATCGGCCGCTAGGAGAGTCCGGGCATTCATTACCGCTCCTCGTTAGCTTCGCCGGCGGTTCCTACCTCGCCGGCCGTCGTGCCGGAGGCACGCTCGGGAAGCACCGTGTCCGCGCCGGGAAGCACGGTGTCCGCGGCCTCGGGCGCTCCCGCGACCGTGCTCACCGCACCGGGCGTGACCGGGCTCGCGGCGGCGGGTGCGACCGCGCCGGCGGACGTGCCCCCGGCGGGCCCGATCGCGACGATCTCGCCGGCGACGGCCCGCAGGTCACGGGTGACCGAGCGGCCCGCCGAGTTGGCCGGCAGCCACACCACCCGGTCGGGCAGGTCGGCGATCCGCACCGGCAGGGTCAGCGAGCCGCGCTCGGTGCCGACGGTGATCTCACCGCCGTCGGCCAGCCCGGCCTCCGCCGCGGTGGCCGCGGAGACCAGCGCCTCGGCAGCGCGGGCGGTGCCCGCCAGGTAGGGCTCGCCCGCCTGCAGGCGGCCGTCGTCGAGCAGCAGGTGCCAGGTGGCGAGGACCGCCTGGCCGGCCTGCGGCTCGGCGAGGACCGGGGCGTCCACCGCGGGGGCGGCGGCGCGGGAGCCGCGCCAGGCGCCGATCGCCGCGAGCTCGCGGCGGGCGGCGGCCGGGTCGGGCAGGCCCAGGTGCACGTCCATGGCGTCGGCGATGGCCGAGATGACCCGCAGGTCGCTCATGACGCCGGGAACCCGCAGCGCCTCCTCGAAGGTGCGTCCCCGCCCCTCCCAGTTGACGAACGTGCCCGACTTCTCGGCCGCCACGGCGACCGGGAGGACCACGTCGGCCCGGTCGGTGACCGCGCTGGCGCGCTGCTCCAGGCTCACGATGAACGGGGTGTTCTCCAGGGCGACCAGGGCGGCCTGCGGCGCGGCCAGGTCGTAGGGGTCGACACCGGCGATGACGAGGGCGTCGATCTCCCCGTCGAGCGCGGCCTTCAGGATGCCGGTGGTGTCACGGCCCTCGCCCTCGGGGAGCGAGGCGACGTTCCACGCCCTGGCCACCTCGGCGCGGGCGGCCTCGTCGCCGACCGGACGGCCGATCGGCAGCAGGTTCGGCAGCGCGCCGGCCTCGACGGCGCCGCGCTCACCGGCCCGGCGCGGGACCCACGCCAGGCGGGCGCCGCTCGACTCGGCCAGCCGCACCAGCGCCGACAGCGCACCCGGCACGGTCGCCAGCCGCTCACCGGCCAGGATGACCGCACCCGGCTGCCTGACCGCCTCGGCGGCGATCGGGTCGACGGCGGCGAGGTCGTCCAGCACGGCGGTCTCGGAGCCCGGCACCGCCGGGACGAGCGTGCCGCCCATCTTGGCGAGCCCGGCGGTGGCGAAGGGGGCGACGGAGAAGACCCTCAGCCCCTTCTTCCGCCACGCCTTGCGCAGGCGCAGGAAGACGATCGGCGACTCCTCGTCCGGCTCGAAGCCCACCAGGAGCACGGCCGGCGCCTTCTCCAGGTCCGCGTAACGGACCTCGATGCCCTTGCCCGCGACGGCGTGGGCGAGGAAGCTCGCCTCCTCCGCAGAGTGGGGGCGGGCGCGGAAGTCGATGTCGTTGGTGCCGAGGGCGAGCCTGGCGAACTTGGCGTAGCCGTACGCCTCCTCGACGGTGGCCCGCCCGCCGACGAGCACGCCCGCCCGACCGCGCGCCGCGGCGAGGCCCCGGGCCGCGGCGGCGAACGCCTCGGGCCAGGAGGCCGGGACCAGGCGACCCTCCTCGTCACGGACGAGGGGGGTCTTCAGCCGGTCGGGCTGGGTGCCGTAGGTGAAGGCCCAGCGGCCCTTGTCGCAGTTCCACTCCTCGTTGACCTCGGGGTCGTCCCCGGCCAGGCGGCGGGTGACCTTGCCCCGGCGGTGGTCGGTGCGCAGGGAGCAGCCGCTGGCGCAGTGCTCGCAGGCGCTCGGCGTGGAGACCAGGTCGAACGGACGCGCCTGGAAGCGGTACGCCGCGCCGGTCAGCGCGCCGACCGGGCAGATCTGCACGGTGTTGCCGGAGAAGTAGGACTCGAACGGCCGCCCGTCGGCGGCGCCGACCTGCTCCTTGGCCCCGCGCTCGAAGAAGTCGATGAGCGGGTCGCCGGCGATCTCGTCGGAGAAGCGGATGCAGCGCGCGCACTGGACGCAGCGCTCACGGTCGAGCAGCACCTCGCTGGAGAGCGCCACGGGCTTGTCGAAGGTCCGCTTCTTCTCCTGGAAGCGGCTCTCCCCCTGCCCGTTGGACATCGCCTGGTTCTGCAGCGGGCACTCGCCGCCCTTGTCGCAGACCGGGCAGTCGAGCGGGTGGTTCATGAGCAGCAGCTCCATGACCCCGCGCTGCGCCTTCTCCGCGACCGGGGAGGTGAGCTGGGTCTGCACGACCATGCCCTGCGCGACCTCGATCGCGCAGGACGGCTGCGGCTTGGGGAACCCGCGGCCGTTGCCGGCGTCGGGGATGTCCACCAGGCACTGGCGGCAGTTGGCCGCCGGGTCCAGCAGCGGGTGGTCGCAGAACCGCGGGATCTGGATGCCGAGCAGCTCGGCCGCCCGGATGATCAGCGTGCCCTTCGGCACGCTCACCTGGAACCCGTCGATGGTGACGGTGACCAGGTCCACCGGCGTCTGGGCCGGGGTGGTGGCTTCGACGGTCATGGCGCCTCCTCCGTCGGCCTCATGACCGAAACGGTGCTGTGCTTGTCGGTTGCCTCGCGCCTGGCGGTCACTTCGTCCCCCACAGCCTGGACGGGGCGTGGTCGAACGGGCAGCCGCCGATCTCGAAGTGCTTGAGGTACTCGTCGCGGAAGAGCTTCACCGACGAGTGGATGGGGCTGGTGGCACCGTCGCCCAGAGCGCAGAAGGAGCGGCCCAGGATGTTGTCGGCGATGTCGGTGATCGTGGTCAGGTCGTCTTCGGTGCCCTGACCCTTCTCCAGCCGCTTGAGCACCTGCTTAAGCCAGTAGGTGCCCTCCCGGCAGGGGGTGCACTTGCCGCAGGACTCGTGCGCGTAGAACTCGGTCCAGCGCAGCACGGCGCGGACCACGCACGTGGTCTCGTCGAAGATCTGCAGGGCCCGGGTGCCGAGCATGGACCCCTTCGCGCCGACCGACTCGAAGTCGAGCGGGACGTCGAGGTGCTCGTCGGTGAAGATCGGCGTGCTGGACCCGCCGGGGGTCCAGAACTTCAGCCGGTGCCCCTCACGCATGCCGCCGGACATGTCGAGCAGTTCGCGCAGGGTGATGCCGAGCGGCGCCTCGTACTGGCCGGGCCTGGCCACGTGCCCGCTCAGCGAGAAGATGCCGAAGCCCTTGGACTTCTCGGTGCCCATCCCGGCGAACCAGTCGGCGCCGTTGGCGATGATCGAGGGAACACTGGCGATCGACTCGACGTTGTTGACGACGGTGGGCGAGGCGTACAGGCCCGCCACGGCCGGGAAGGGAGGCTTGAGCCGAGGTTGGCCGCGGTGACCCTCCAGCGAGTCGAGCAGCGCCGTCTCCTCGCCGCAGATGTAGGCGCCGGCTCCGCTGTGCACGACCAGCTCCAGGTCGAAACCCGACCCGAAGAGGTCCTTGCCGAGGTAGCCCTCGGCGTACGCCTCGGCGACGGCCGCCTGCAGCCGGCGGATGACGTGCAGCACCTCGCCGCGCACGTAGATGAAGGCGTGGTTGGCCCGGATCGCGTACGAGGCGATGATGACGCCCTCGACCAGCGCGTGCGGGTTGGCCATCATCAGCGGGATGTCCTTGCACGTGCCGGGCTCGGACTCGTCGGCGTTGACCACCAGGTAGTGCGGTTTGCCGTCGCCCTGGGGGATGAAGCCCCACTTCATGCCGGTGGGGAAGCCCGCGCCGCCGCGTCCGCGCAGGCCGGAGTCCTTGACCGCCTGGATGACGGCGTCCGGGTCCATGCCCAGGGCCTTCCTGGCCGCCGAGTACTCGCCGTAGCCCTCCAGGGTGAAGGAGTTCGGCTGGTCCCAGTTCGCGGTGAGAACCGGGGTGAGAGTGGTCACTTCGTCTCCTCGCCTGGCAGCCCGTCGCTCCGGGACGAGGCCGCACCGTGCCTGATGGCTCGCTCGTTACGCCTGCTCACGCTTCGGGAGCCTTCCAACCCTTGGCCTTGGCGATCTTGAGGCCCTCCAGGGAGGCCTCCCCCGCCGAAGGGCCGTCACCGGCCAGGCCGTCGGAGAGCCCGGAGAGCACCCGCGAGGCCTCCTTGAACGTGCAGAGCTTCTTCGGACCGCGGGTCGGCGAGACCTCCTTGCCGTCCTTGAGGTCGTCGACGAGCTGCTTGGCCGACTCGGGGGTCTGGTTGTCGAAGAACTCCCAGTTGACCATCATCACCGGGGCGAAGTCGCAGGCGGCGTTGCACTCCAGCCGCTCCAGCGAGACCTTCCCGTCCGCCGTCGCCTCGTCGTGGCCGACGCCGACGTGCTCGGAGAGCTCGTCCCAGATCTGGTCGCCGCCCATGACCGCGCAGAGCGTGTTGATGCACACGCCCACGTGGTACTGGCCCATCGGCTTGCGCTTGTACATCGTGTAGAAGGTGGACACGCCCACGACCTCGGCCTTGCTCAGGCCGAGCATCTCGGCGCAGAACTCGTGACCGGCGTCGGAGACGTAGCCGTCCTCCGACTGCACCAGGTGCAGCAGGGGCAGCAGCGCCGACCGCGGCTTGGGGTAACGGCCGATGATCTCCTTGGCGTCGCGCTCCAGGCGCTCGCGGACCTCCGGCGCGTAGCCGCCGTTCACCGTCGAGCCCTCTGCCGGGGTCGCGTGGACGGCCCGGTTCGCGGGCTCGTCGCCCGTGCCCGTGGTCGCACCCACCGCGCTCTCACCGGTCAGGCCCGTGCCCGTGGTCGCGTTGACCTTGTCGGCGCTCATCGGTCGACACCTCCCATCACCGGATCGATCGAGGCCACCGCGGAGATGACGTCGGCGACCATGCCGCCCTCGCACGTCGCGGGGACCGCCTGCAGGTTCGTGAACGACGGGTCACGGAAGTGCACCCGGTACGGGCGCGTGCCGCCGTCGCTGACCACGTGGGCGCCGAGCTCGCCGCGGGGGCCCTCGACCGAGGCGTACGCCTGCCCGGCCGGGACCCGGAAGCCCTCGGTCACCAGCTTGAAGTGGTGGATGAGCGCCTCCATCGAGCCGCTCATGATGTGCGCGATGTGGTCGGGCGAGTTGCCCAGGCCGTCGGGACCCAGCGCGAGCTGCGAGGGCCAGCCGATCTTCTTGTCGTCGACCATCACCCGGTCGCCCTTGAGCGGTCCGGCCAGCCGGTCGAGCGCCTGCTCAATGATCTTGAGCGACTCCTCCATCTCGGCGATCCGGACCAGGTAGCGGCCGTAGACGTCGGCGGTCGTCTGCGTCGGGACGTCGAACTCGTAGGTCTCGTAACCGCAGTAGGGCTGCGACTTGCGCAGGTCCCACGGCAGGCCCGCGGCCCGCAGCATCGGGCCGGTGACGCCCAGCGCCATGCACCCGGTGAGGTCGAGGTAGGCGACGTCCTTCGTCCGGGACAGGTAGACCGGGTTGGCGTCGAGCAGCTTGCGCATCTCTTTGATGCGCTGCGGCATGAGCTTCAGCAACTCGCCGACCTTGTCGACGGCCCCGGCCGGCAGGTCGACGGAGACGCCGCCCGGCCGGACGTAGGCCATGTTCATCCGCAGGCCGGTGATGTACTCCATCACATCGAGCACCATCTCGCGCTCGCGGGAGCCGAACAGGAACGGGGTGGTCGCCCCCAGCTCCATGCCGAAGGTGCCGATGGCCACCCAGTGCGAGGAGATCCGGGTGAGCTCCATCATCATCACGCGGATGGCCTGCGCACGCTCGGGGACGCGGTCGGTGATGCCCAGCAGCTTCTCGACGGCCATGCAGTAGGCCGTCTCGTTGAAGATGGGCGACAGGTAGTCCATCCGGGTGACGAACGTGGTCCCCTGGGTCCACGTCCGGTATTCCAGGTTCTTCTCGATGCCGGTGTGCAGGTAGCCGATGACCGTGCGGGCCTCGGTGACCGTCTCACCGTCGAGGTTGAGGACCAGGCGGAGCACGCCGTGCGTGGACGGGTGCTGCGGGCCCATGTTGACGACGAGCTGCTCGTCCTGCTGACCGGACAGGGTTTCGAGCAGTTCCGTCCAGTCGCCGCCGGAGACGGTGTAGACCCGGTCCTCGGCGTCGTGGGCGGTCGCGGCGCTGTAGGCCGCCTTGGGGTTGCCGGCTTCGGCGACCTCTTCGTACGCGGCGCTCACCGGTACGTCCTCCTCTCGTCCGGCGCGGGGATCTCGGCGCCGCGGTACTCGACCGGGATGCCGCCGAGCGGGTAGTCCTTGCGCTGGGGGTGCCCGTCCCAGTCGTCGGGCATCATGATCCGGGTCAGCGCCGGGTGCCCGTCGAAGACGATGCCGAAGAAGTCCCACGTCTCCCGCTCATGCCAGTCGTGGGTCGGGTAGACCGAGACCGTGGAGGGAATGTGGGGGTCGGCGTCCGGGCAGGAGATCTCCAGGCGGAGACGCCGGTTGTGGGTGATCGAGCACAGGTGGATCACCGCGTGCAGCTCCTGGCCCTCCAGGTGCGGGTAGTGCACCCCGGAGACGCCCAGCGAGAGTTCGAACCGCAGGGCGGGGTCGTCGCGCAGGACCCTGACGACGTCGAGCAGGCGCTCGCGCCGCACGTGGAAGGTCAGCTCGCCACGGTCGACGACCACGCGCTCGACGGCGTCGGCGAGGTCGCCGCCCAGTGCGCGCTCCAACTCGTCGGCGATGGTGTCGAAGTAGCCACCGTACGGGCGGGGCGTGGAGAGCTCAGGCTTGCGCCGCACGACGAGGCGGCCGTAGCCGGAGGTGTCACCGGTGCCCGAGGCGCCGAACATGCCCCGGTGGGCGATCGGCTCCTCCGGCAGGCCGGGGAGGTTGTCAGTACTCACAGTCGCTCACCGCTCCTCGTTCGCTGCGCTCACTGCGTCGAGTTCGCTCCAGCTCACAGTCGCTCACCGCTCCTCGGTCAGTTCGCTGCGCGGGCCTCATTTGGCGGTCCCCTGGTCGATCAGCGGGAGCGTCCGCAGCGCCTGCGCCTCGAGCTCTTCGATCTGCTTGGCCCGGTGCGCGCCGAACTTCATGTTCTGGATCTTGTCGTGCAGCTTGACGATCGCGTCGATGAGCATCTCGGGCCGCGGCGGGCAGCCGGGCAGGTAGATGTCGACGGGGACGACGTGGTCCACGCCCTGCACGATGGCGTAGTTGTTGAACATGCCGCCGCTGGAGGCGCACACGCCCATGGCGATGACCCACTTGGGCTCGGCCATCTGGTCGTAGATCTGCCGGAGCACCGGGGCCATCTTCTGCGACAGCCGGCCCGCCACGATCATCAGGTCGGCCTGGCGCGGAGACGCCGAGGCGCGCTCCATGCCGAAGCGCGCGAGGTCGTGCTTGGGACCACCGGTGGACATCAGCTCGATGGCGCAGCAGGCCAGACCGAAGGTCGCCGGCCACACGGAGTTCTTACGCGCCCAGCCGGCCACCTGCTCGACCGTGCTGAGCATGAACCCGCTCGGAAGTTTCTCTTCAAGACCCATATCTAGTCCCAGTCCAGACCCTTGCGGCGCCACACGTACGCGTAGGCCACGAGCACGGTGACGATGAACAGCAGCATCTCGACCAACCCGAAGACCCCGAGCTTGTTGAAGGCGACCGCCCACGGGTAAAGGAAGATGATCTCGATGTCGAACACGATGAAGAGCATCGCGGTGATCATGTACTTCAGCGGGAAGCGGCCACCGCCCACGGGCTGGGGCGTCGGTTCGATGCCGCATTCGTAGGCGTCGAGTTTCGCGCGGTTCCAGCGCTTGGGGCCGGTGAAGGGAGCGATCGTCACCGAGAAGATCGCAAATCCCGCCGCGAGAACGGCGAGCACCAGGATGGGTGCGTATACGTCCATCGCTACGCCTCCTCTCCCATCTCCACGCGCGCCCGCGCGTAGCTCTGCATGTCGGTGTGTTTCGCAAGTGTAGGCAGGGCGGCCGTCGCCCCGGACTCGGGCTTCCAGGCGTTTACTGAGGTCATGCCGGTGGCGCCACCTTCGACAGGGCGTTGATGATGCGATCCGACGCGTCGCCTCGCCGGTCGGTGAGATTAGCAAGGAGCTTGAGCGTGAACCGCATCAGGCGGGGGTGCGGAAGCGCGTGCCGGGTCAGGAAGTTCATCACGCCCCGGTTCCCGATGAGCTCCACGAAACCGCGTCCGAGGGTGAAGTAACCACCGTAGACGTCCTTGAGCGTCTGCGGGTAGGCGCGCAGCACCCGCTCCCGCTGTGCGGGGGTGACCCGGCCGAGCGCCTGGACGATGCTCTCGGCGGCGATGTGGCCGGTCTCCATCGCGTACGCGATGCCCTCGCCGTTGAACGGGTTGATCATTCCACCGGCGTCTCCGACCAGCACCAGGCCCCTGGTGTAGTGCGGCTGGCGGTTGAAGGCCATCGGCAGGGCGGCCCCCCTGATGGGGGTCGTCATGTTCTCCTCGACGTAGCCCCACTCGGCGGGCATGCCCTTCACCCAGCGGCGCAGCAGGTCGCGGTAGTCCATGCCCTTGAAGGCGTCACTGGTGTTCAGCAGGCCCAGGCCCACGTTGGACGTGCCGTCGCCGACCCCGAAGATCCAGCCGTAGCCGGGCAGCAGCGTGTCGCCGTCCCACAGCTCCAGCCAGGTCTCCAGGTAGTCGTCGTCGTGACGCGGGCTGGTGAAGTAGGTCCGCACTGCGACGCCCATCGGGCGGTCCTCGCGCTTGTGCAGACCCATCGCCAGGGAGACGCGGGTGGAGTTGCCGTCGGCGGCGACCACCAGACGGGAGCGGTAGGAGACCTCCTCGCCGTCCTTCCTGGCGACGACGCCGACGATGTGACCGCTGCGCTCGTCGAGGATCGGGGCGGTGACGTTGACCCCCTGCAGCAGGCGGGCACCCGCCTTGACCGCGTTCTCCGCGAGGATCTGGTCGAAGTCCTGACGGGTGCGGACCAGGCCGAAGTCGGGGTAGCTCGACAGCTCGGGCCAGTCGAGCTCGAAGCGCAGGCCTCCGCCGACCACGCGCAGGCCCTTGTTCCTGACCCAGCCGGGGGCGTCGATGTCGACGCCCATGGCGATGAGCTGTTTGACGGCTCGGGGGGTCAGCCCGTCGCCGCAGACCTTCTCACGGGGGAAAGTGGTCTTCTCCAGCAGCAGGACGTCGAGCCCGGCCTGTGCGAGATGAAAAGCGGTTGTCGAACCGGCGGGCCCGGCGCCGACGACGATGACGTCGGCGTCAGCCTCAGCGACATTCCGCTGTGGGGCGGCTGGCACGGTCACGGGACCTGTCCTGTCCTACAAGCTTTGAGGGCCTCGGGGTAAGGGGCCGTCCGTTCTTTGTGAAGAGCTTCACAAACTTGTCGGCCCGAAGTCTAACGCCTTCGCAGGGCGAAGCGTCAGGCGGGTGTCACGACCACCGCCCGATCTTCTATGCGGGCTTATATGCCCGGTGAAGGGCCACGATTCCCAGACTGAGGTTGCGCCACGCGACCCGCTCCCAGCCCGCATCCTGGATGATCCTAGCCAGCGCCGCCTGGTCGGGCCAAGCCCGGATCGACTCCGCCAGATAATCATACGAGTCGTCGTTGGAGCCGAAGACCCGGCCCATCGCCGGCAGCAGCTTCATCAGATACTGCGAGTAGACGAGGTCGAACGCCCTGGGCACCGGGTGCGAGAACTCCAGGATGACCAGGCGTGCCCCGGGCTTGGCCACCCGGTGCATCTCGCGGAGCGCCTGGCCGGTGTCGTGCACGTTGCGCAGCGCCGTGGAGATCGTCACCGCGTCGAAGACCCCGTCGGCGAAGGGCAGCCGCAGCGCGTCGCCCGCGACGAAACTGACGCCCCGCACGCCTCCGCCGTGGATGCCCGAGCCGCCGTGCCTCCTCACCCCGGTGCGCAGCATGCCGAGCGAGAAGTCGGAGGCGATCGCACGGGCGCCCAGCGTGGTGAAGGCGTCGGTGGAGGTGCCGGTGCCCGCGCCGAGATCGAGGACCAGCTCACCGGGCCCGGCGTCGACCGCCGCCGCGGTCGCCTTACGCCACAGCCGGACCTGGCCCAGGGAGATGATGTCGTTGACAAGGTCGTAACGCTGGGCCGTGCGATCGAACATCGCGGCGACCTCGTTCGGCTGCTTGTCCAGAGAAGCGCGCGTCATGTCACCAGCCTAGGCCCGCCGCGACAATCCACGGAAAGTGTCGGCTCGGTTACACAGAGCGTGATACCACTTGTCGAATGTTTACCGGAATCACCTCCGTGCTGGTCGCCGCCCTGTTGCCGGCGCCCGCCGGAGTGGCCGCCACCACGGACACGGTCCGGCACGGCGCGATCCGGCATGACGCGGCCCGGCATCGCGCAGCCCAGCACCATGTGGCCCGGCATGACGCGGTGCGGCACCGCGCGGTCGTCTCGGCGGACCCGGTGGACACCACCCCCCACGTGCTCGACGGGATCGTCAACGCCTTCGCGCTGGTGGGCGGCACGGTGGTGGTGGGCGGCTCGTTCGGCGCGGTGCGCGAGGCCGGGAGCACCCGGGTGCTGGCACGGTCCGGCCTGTTCGCCTACGAGCAGGCCACCGGCCGCGTCCTCCCCGGCTTCGCGCCGCACCTGGACGGCCCGGTCCTGGCCCTGGCCGCCGGTGCCCACGGCACGGTCTACGTGGGCGGGCGGTTCTCGGCGGCCGGTGACGCACGGGCGCTGGGCCTGGCACTGCTGCGGCTCTCCGACGGCTCGCAGGTGACCGGCTTCGACCCGCGTGTCCGGGGCGGGGCTGTCACCAGCCTGGCGAGGCGCGGCCGGCAGCTGTACGCCGGTGGCGACTTCACGTGGGTCGGCGGCGTCCGCCGTACCGCGCTGGCCAGGGTCGACGCCGTCACCGGCGCGGTCGACCCGCGCTTCGCGATCAGGCCGGGTGCGCCGAGGGGCGGCCGGACGCGGGTGCACGCGATCTCACTGAGCCGCGACCGGCTGGCGGTCGACGGCGACTTCACCACCCTCGACGGGTTGTCCCGGCCCCAGCTCGGGCTGGTCGACGTGGCCGCCGCGCCGGCGCGGGTCGCCCCCTGGCGGACACGCGCCTACCGGGGCAGATGCCGCGACGACTTCCCCAGTTACGTGCGCGGGCTCGACTTCGCACCCGGCGGCGGCTACTTCGTGGTGGTCACCACGGGCGGCGGAGTCGGCGCGCACACGACGTGCGACACCGCCGCGCGCTTCGAGACGTACGCCTCCGGGGAGGTCTCGCCCACCTGGGTGAACCACACGGGGGGCGACTCGCTCTACTCGGTGGCGGTGACCGGGGCCGCGGTCTACGTGGGTGGGCACCAGCGCTGGCTGGACAACCCGCGCGGTCGCGACTCGGCGGGGCCCGGGGCGGTGGAGCGTCCCGGGATCGGCGCGATCCACCCCCGCACCGGCCGGGCCCTGGGCTGGAATCCCACCAGGGAGCGCGGAATCGGCGTCAAGGCATTCCTCGCGCACCGGGGCGGTTTACTGGTTGGTAGTGACACAACGCGGCTTGGTCACGAGTACCATGCCCGAGTCGGCATGTTCCCGTTGTCGATCACTCCCGATTCTTAGCGATTCGCTCGCTCACGGCGTCTCTCTGTTTCGAGAGCAGGACGTAACTGGCCACACCGCTGACCAGGAATGCGGCGACCAGCAGGATCAGCGGGTGACGCAGGCCGAGGAGATAGAGCACGCCCAGGCTCACGGCCAGCAGGCCGAGCCGGGAGGCGGTGTAAACGACGACGGGATGCACACTGTCGAGGCTACGTCACTCCGCCCGCTCAGGCACGCCCGGTGCGGGCCGGACGGTGCCCTTCGCATCGGGTGCGGGCGCTGCTAGTCTTCACAAGAGATCAGTTTTGTAAAGAAACACCCACGAGAGTCCCAAAGAGGCTCTATCATATAACAATCGGGCAGGCAGTCGATAACAACCCGTGATCTTTGTTGAAAACCACGGATAAATCAGGCTTCGCTCGGCACACTGGTTACCTGTCCGCCCGCTGGCAGGAAGCGGGATGCGAGGGGGAGAGATTGTGGAGAGTAGCAGCGAGCGTCTGCTGACGCCCGGAGAGGTTGCCGCCCTCTTCCGGGTCGACCCAAAAACGGTTACACGCTGGGCCGCGGCAGGCCGCATCAGCAGCATCCGTACCCCCGGAGGGCACCGGCGGTTCCGCGAGTCGGAAGTGCACGCCCTTCTGCGCGGAGAGGACGTCTTGACGGCCGAACGGCCGGCAGGCGAGTCCCCGCGCGTCTGACGACTTATGACGTCACACCATCGGTGATCCTGCGTGCCTTACCCGGAGCCGCAGGGTCACCGTGGAGTCGTACGGGACGTCGCAGACACTAGGTGTCCTGCTCTTCCTTGAAAGCCAGGAACTCCTTCTCCAGTTCGTCGTTGCCCTCCAGCCAGCGCCGCCGCCGCTCCGCCCACTCCTCCTCAGTGATCGACTCGGCCAGCCAGCGGTCGTAGCCGGGATCGCCGGGGCGGATCTCCACGTAGGCGTTGCCGATCAGACGCCCGTCATCGCTGGACACGGTCTGCGGCACCCGCAGAGTCCCGTCAGCGAGCCGGATGACGTACATCCCAGATCACCTAGATTCCGTAGCGCCGGTTGAAGAACAACATCACGTTGAGCGCCATCCGCGTGTCACCGCCCAGCATGTCGACCAGCGCGGGACGCTGCCGGGAGACGATGGCCGCGAAGGCGTCGGCGAAGAACTCCTTGCGTCCCAGGTCCCCCGGCTGCAGGTGGAATCCGGAGGCCAGCTTGGGGACGCACTGCTCGTAGAGCGCCGCGAACTCCGGCGAGTCGGAGACCCAGCCGTCATGCGGGGCGTCGACGTCGTCGAGGGCGTGCCCCACCTCGTGCATCATCACGTCCGGTGTGGGCGAGGGACGATCACCCACCACGATCTTGCGGTCGCCGTACGCACCGGCGCAGACGTCCCACGTCGCCCGGCCCGAGGGCAGCGGCGCACCACGCAGGTAGCCCATGTCGTCGAGGTCGGGCACCCCGCCCGCGCCGACGTAGATGCCGTCGAGCCCCTCGGCGAGTTTCGCCTTCAACCCGTCGGGAAGCCTGGCGAGGCTTTCCACGGCCCGCACGGTCTCCGGGGGAGGCGTCTCCCGCCGGGAGTCCCACTGGCGGTGCAGGATCCGCTCCAGGGGGCCGCAGTGCCGCAGGCCGTCGCCCAGGTCAGGGGTGTCGGGCGAGTTCGGCTGGGCCCTGGGCCGCTCGTCGTCCAGCTCGAAGTCCCGCCAGGTGTACTGCGGGCGGTCGGTCACGGGAGCGGTGACCGCACCCGCGCGCTGCTCGGGGCGCTCGAACCCGCGCGGGACCTCACGCTCGCGGAGGGCTTCGCGCTCGCGGCGGATCTCGCGGTCGCGGAAGGTCTCACGTTCGCGGGGGGTCTCACCGTCACGCAGGGCCGCGCGGTCACGTAGGGTCTCACGGTCACGGAGGGCCTCACGGTCACTGAACGGCTCGCGTTCTCCGGAGGCGTCACGCGGCGACTCCCTGACCGTCTTCTCCGCGCGCGGGGTCGCACCTCGCTGCCACCACCGCCGTCGATGGCGACCCTTGTCTCCCGAATGTGCCATCGCACCCCCTGGGGAAGCGGCAACGGTCTCTACCGTACGACGTGGATCTTCACCAGTCACCCGGAACGGAGGGCTGACCGCACCTGGTCCCGCGATGGCTTACAGTTCGGGCATGCCCCTGCTTGTCGGTCTGGCGCTGCTCGCCTTCTGGCTCTACTGCTTGTTCGATGCCATCACCACACCGGACGAGGAAACGAGAAACCTGCCCAAGCTCCTCTGGGTGCTGATCGTGGTGCTGCTGGTCCCCGTCGGAGGAGCGTTCTGGCTGCTGCTGGGCCGCCCGTCCGGTCCCCGCCGCCCCGGTTCGCTGTTCTCCGACGACGGGCTGTCGCGGCCCGAGGCTCCCCGGGGCCCCGACGACGACCCGGAGTTCCTCAAGGAGCTCGACCGGCGCCTGCGCGACGAAGACTGACGCGGGCGGCCGGGCCGGCCCGCGGAGGCCCCGGCCCGCCGGCCGGTCTCCTCCGCCAGGCCGCTGTCCTCCCGGAGGATCAGCCGGGAACCTCGGCGTAGGAGTGCAGGCCGCCCAGGAAGATGTTCACCCCGACGAGGTTGAACAGCAGGCACGCGAAGGCGACGAGCTGCACGATCATCGCGGCCCGGCCCTTCCAGCCCGCGGTCGCCCGGGCGTGCAGGTAGGCGGCGTAGGCGATCCAGGTGATGAACGCCCAGACCTCCTTGGGGTCCCAGCCCCAGTAGCGGCCCCACGCCTTGTCGGCCCAGAGCGCGCCGGCGATGACGGCGAAGGTCCAGATCGGGAAGCCGATCACGATGGCCCGGTGCGCGACCCGCTCCAGATCCTGCCGGGACGGCAGGCGGACCGAGGTGTCCTTGCGGACCAGGTAGAGAACGCCGGAGACGCCGGCCACGATGAACAGCCCGCTGGCGATGATCGCCGCCGACACGTGGATCGCGACCCAGTAGGAGTTCAGCGCGGGCACCACCGGCCCGGCCTGCACATGCAGGTACCGCACGGCGAAACCGAGCCCCAGCGCGGAGGCGACCATCACGAAGGCGCCGAGGAAGCGGATCCGGTAGCGGAGCTGCATGAACAGGAACGCGCTCACCGCCGCCAGGCACATCGCGACCACGAACTCGTACATGTTGCCCCACGGCCAGCGGCCCACCGCCAGTCCCCGGGTCAGCACCGACCCGAGGTTGGCGGCCCAGCCGAGCCAGCTCAGCACGACCCCCGCCGGTCCGGCCCACACCGCCCACACCGGAGGCGCCGCCCCGGCGGCCTCCTCCGTGCTCCGGTCCGCGGCGTCCGGGTCCGTCCCGGAGGCGGATGCCGGGGAGGCACCTGCGCCGACCGCGGCGAGCGCGGGCACGGGCCGCGTCCGCGTCCGGGCTCGGGCTCGGGGCCGGCCGAAGGCCAGGTCGAGTGCATAGCCGACCATCGCGAAGACGTAGAGCAGGACCGTCGCCAGGATGAGCTGGTCGCTCAGCGTGGCGAGGCTCGGGTTGACCTCAGCGGGCATCCTTCACTCCTGGGTTCAAAGCGGAGACGATCCCGGCGAACTCCTCGCTGAAATCGCCGCCTTCGGTACGCGTGAGGCCGCCCACCTCAACCTGCCGGAGGGCGCCTTCGGGGCGGCCGTCCTCCGCGGCCGGGCCGCCGGGCTCGTCGGCCGCGTCACGGATGCGCACCCAGACCCGGCGGCGGTGGACGGTCAGGCTCAGCACGAGCCCGACGACGGCCACGACCGAGGCCACCAGCGCGGGCATCCGGCCCGGGTCGTAGGCGATCTGCAGGGCGATCCACTCCCTGACACCGGTGAACTCGATCGAGCCCGCCCCGCCCGGCAGGTCGAGCTTCTTGCCCACCGCCAGCGGATCGGCCTTCATGACCAGCGGCTTCATCTTCTTCAGACGCTCGGGGTCGATCTCGTAGACCGACTGCGGACGCCCGTCGTCCAGGCCCAGGTCACCGGCGAACGCCCCGTACACCTGGGCGGTCGGGTTAGCGGCGCCGGGGAAGACCGAGACCCACTCGTCGCCCGCCGGGACGGTCGTCGGCAGGAACCCGACCAGCAGGCCGAGCTGCTCCGGCCGGGCGTCCGGCACCTTGATCACACATTCGGAGGTGAAGGTGGCGGGCTGGACGACCAGGCAGGGAACCGGCCCGTCGAAGGCGACCTGACCGCTACCATCAGTGATCTTGAAGGTTGGCGCGTAGCCGTGGTCGATCAGGTAGGTCAGCGTGCCGTCGACGTCCAGCGGCTCGTTGACCTTGAGCACGTAGTCACGCTCGGCCGCCCCGGGCGCGTCGACGACCTTCAGCGCGGCCTCGAAGTCGAGTGGCTGGCCGGTCTTCTCACCCTGCGCGATGTAGGTGGCCCGGAAGTCCTCGACGGTGAAGGAGAACGGTTTCAGGGACTCGGCGCTGACCTGCTGGCCGGGCATGTAGCGGTCGTAGGCGGCGACCGTGTTGGCGAACCCCTCGCCTTCGACGACCAGCACGTTGCCGCGGTAGCCGTACAGCGCGCCCATCCCGATCGCGACGAGCAGCCCGACCAGGGCGACGTGGAAGAGCAGGTTGCCGGTCTCGCGCAGGTATCCCTTCTCGGCGGCGACCCAGCCGGGGCCCGTGGTCACCCGGAACCGTTTCGCGCGCAGCCGGGCGGCGACGGCCTCGACGGTGAGATCGGCGGCGAAGGAGGCGTGCTGCGGCAGCCTGGACAGGTTGCGAGGCGCCGCGGGCGGCTTCCTGCGCAGCTCACGCAGGTGGGCCGTGGTGCGGGGCAGCACACAGCCGATCAGCGACACGAACAGCAGAAGGTAGATCGCGGCGAACCAGGGCGCCTTGAAGACGTCGAACAGCCAGAACCTGTCCAGCCACTCGGCGAGCTGCGGGCTGTCGGTGAAGTACTGGGCGACCTTGGCGTCGGAGACGCCGCGCTGCGGCCAGATCGAGCCCGGGATCGACGCCAGGGCGAACAGGAACAGCAGGATGAGCGCGGTCCGCATCGAGGTGAGCGTCCGCCAGAACCAGCGTGCCCAGCCGACCGTCCCGAGCCCGACCGGCCCGGTCCCGGCGGAGGCGGGCTCGGTGGAGGCGGGCCCGGTGGGATCGGTTGTCGGGGAGTCGGTCGCCATGGAATCGGTCGCCATGGAGTCGGTCGCGGCGGGGGCGGTGCCGGTGGAATCGGGGCCGGACCTGGTGGAGGCGGGCCCGGTGGAGGCGGCCTGCGCCTGGTCGGCGGGATCGGTGGGTCCGGCCAGATCGGTCACCCGGCCGCGCCCCGGACGGCCGGTCGTCGCATCGGGATCGGCTCCGCTCACCGCTCGCTCCCTCCCACCTGGTTCGGCGTGTCCATCAGATCACCGGCTCGAATCCGCCGATCCACCCCTGCATCCCCGCGACGAGCTGTGCCCAGAGCCCGGTGACGAGCAACACGCCGACGGCGACCAGCATGACGCCGCCGATCCGGGTGATCAGCTGCGAGTGCCGGCGCACCGCCTTGAACGTCCGCAACGCCCTGCTGTAGGCCATCCCCGCCGCCACGAACGGCAGCCCGAGGCCGAGCGCGTACGCGAACGCGAGCAGCGCTCCGCGTCCGGCGCTGCCCTCGTTGAGGCCCAGGGTGAGGACGACCCCGAGCGTGGGCCCGATGCAAGGGGTCCAGCCGAGGCCGAACACCAGACCGAGCAGCGGTGCCCCCGCCAGACCCGCGGCCGGGGCCCGGTGGATGCGGAAGTCGCGCTGCAACCCCGGGACGACGCCCATGAAGGCCAGCCCCAGCACGATCGTGAGCGCACCCAGCACCCGCGTGATGAGCTCGGCGTTGCCGAACAGCGCCGCGCCGAGCCCCCCGAACAGCGCGCCGCCGGCCACGAACACGACGGCGAAGCCCAGCACGAACAGCACGGTGCCGAGCACCATGCGTCCCCGCCGGGGGTCGGCGCTCATCCCGGTCACGTACGACAGGTAGCCGGGGACCAGAGGCAGCACGCAGGGCGACAGGAACGACACCAGGCCCGCCGCGACCGCGATCGGCAGCGCCAGCGCCAGCGACCCGCTCGCGACGGTGCCCGCCAGGTCGGCGCTCACCGCCGGCCTGCCGTCGCCCGGAGCCGCGGCGAGCGGCGTCCGGAGAAGCGGCGTCCGGAGAAGCGGCGTCCGGAGACGCACCGTCCGGAGAGCCGATGCCCGGAGAGGCGATGCTTGGAGAGGCGGCGTCCCGTCATTTCTCGCCACCGACCTTGGTGACGGCGTCGAGGAGGTCGGGATACTTGACCGCGCCGAGGGCCCGCGCGGCGATCCGCCCCTGCCGGTCGATGATCAGGGTCGACGGGATGGCGGCCGGGGGAACCGTGCCCTGGAAGGAGAGCGCGACCCTGCCCGGCTGGTCGAAGATGCTGGGGTAGCCGGGGGCCTGGCTGCGTTCGAATGCGAGCGCGTCGGCCTTGCGGTCCTTGAAGTCGATGCCGAGGAACTCCACCCCGTCGGCCTTGGTCTTGGCCGCGACCTCCTTGAGCACCGGCGCCTCCGCCCGGCACGGTGCGCACCAGGACGCCCAGAAGTTCAGCACCACGACCTTGCCCTTGTGCGCGGCGAGCGTCGCGGTGCCGCCGTCGAGGGTCTCGCCCTCCACCGCGGGGGCGGGTACGCGGTCGGCGGCCTGGAACAGGGTGATCCTGCCGTCGCCCGCGATGAACCGGGTGTCGCCGGTCTGCGGCTGCGACCCCGGGGCTCCGGCGCACCCGGCCACGGCGACGAGCAGCACGGAGGCCGCTGCGAGGAACTTTGCGCGCATGGGTGGCAGGATCTCTCTGTACTACAACCGGTAGAGCAGTCACTCTACCGGCGGGATCAGGCGCCCGGCACAGTGGGGCGTTTGACGAGTGCGGCCGCGGGCTCGCTGTACCCGACGCTGACCAACCGGCTGCCCTCGAAGCAGAAGCTGGTGAGACTGGCGAGGCCGCACTGCCTGCGCCGGGGGTCGTGCGGCAGGCGCCTGCCCTCGGCCGCCAGGCGGATGGTCCAGATCGGCAACTGGTGGCTGACCAGGATCGCCTCGTGCCCGCGCGCCGCGTCGCGGGCGGCGACGACCGCGGCCCGCATCCGCCGGACCAGGTGGTTGTAGGGCTCCCCCCAGGAAGGGCGGAGCGGGTTCCACAGGTAGCGGTACAGGCGCGGGTTGCGGAACACCCCGTCGCCGCCGCCGACCGGCAGTCCCTCGAAGATGTTCTGGGCCTCGATGAGGCGCTCGTCGAGCGTGACCTCCAGGCCGAAGGTCTCCGCCAGCGGGGCGGCGGTCTCCTGGGCCCGCTCCAGCGGTGAGGAGAACAACGCGGTCACGTCGCGTCCGGCGACCGACTTGGCGACTGTCTTGGCCATCAGCCTGCCGTTCTCGGACAGGTGATAGTCGGGCAGCCTGCCGTACAGGACGTTGGCGGGGTTGTGCACCTCCCCGTGACGCAGGAGGTGGACGACGGTGGTCTCAGCCATGGTGTCGTCAGCCTACCGACTGGTACGGGAAACGGTGCAGGCGGTCCTCTTTGCCCCAGCCCTTCCTGATCCGGCGTGGAGGATTTGGATCTTGCCGCGGGAGGATCCCGGGGAAAAGGTACGCCTCATGAGTTCATTAGCCCTAGCACTCGCCCTGGCCTCGGCCGTCGCCCACGCCTCGTGGAACCTGATGAGCAAGCAGGCGGCCCATGCCGACGACGTCGTCTTCGTCTGGCTGGTGGTCACCGCGTCCACGGTGCTGTGGGCCCCGGTCGCGGCCGGTTACCTGCTTCTCGGCGGCACCTTCCCCACCCCGGCCGGCCTCGCGGCGATCGCCGGGAGCACCGCTGTCCACGTCGTCTACTTCATGCTGTTGCAACGCGGCTACCGCCACGGCGACCTGTCGATGGTCTACCCGATCGCCCGGGGCACCGGGCCGCTGCTGGCCAGTCTGGTGGCGGTCGTGTTGCTGGGTGAGCGGCCGGGCCCGGCCGGGGTGGCGGGCATCCTGCTGGTCGGGACGGGCGTCTTCCTGCTCGGCGCGACCCGCCGGCCCACCCGCCGGGACCTGACCGGGATCGGGTTCGGGTTCGCCGTCGGGGTGTGCATAGCGGCCTACACCGTGTGGGACAAGCAGGCCGTCAGCGCCTTCGGGGTGGCGCCGCTCATGCTCAACTACCTCGGCGAGCTGGGCCGTTCCGTCGTCATGACCCCGGCGGTGCTCACCACCCGACGCCGCGGCCTGATCACGCCGACCTGGCGGGAACACCGGGTGCGGGTGCTGGGTGCGGCCGTGCTCGGCCCGTTCTCCTACCTGCTGATGCTGATCGCCTTCACCTTCTCGCCGATCAGCTCGGTGGCTCCGGTACGCGAGATCAGCGTGCTCATCGCGGTGGTGCTCGGCGGCAGGCTCCTGGCCGAGGGCGACCTTCCCCGCCGCCTGCTGGCCGCCGGGGTCATCGTCGCCGGTGTGGTGACGATCGCCCTGAACTGACCGCGACCGCCGCCCGAGCCTACGGGCGGGCCGGGACGACCGGCTCATGAGCGGGCCGGGACCTCCGTACGGAGCCCCGGCACCCGGGTGGACCGAGGCGGCCGTACGGAGCCCACGGCACATGGGCGGACCGAGGCGGCCGTACGGAGCTCCGGCTCAGCGGACCGCCAGATCCGGGGTGGGGGACGGCAGGTCCGGGGTGGAGGACGGCAGACCGGCGGCGATCGTCTTCAGCGCGTCGACCGCGGCGCGGATGGCCGGACGGCGAGCCGCGTCGCTGCGCCAGATCGCGTAGAGCTTGCGGGTGGGACGCGGCCTGATCGGGACGGCCCGCACATCCGCCGGGAGGGGGCCGCGGCCCAGACGGGGGATGATGGCGCACCCCTGACCGGCCGCGACGAGGGCCATCTGCGTCGGGTACTCGTCGGCCATGCAGGCGATCTCCGGCTCCAGCTCGGCCGAGCGCAGCGTGTAGACCAGCCAGTCATGGCAGACCGTGCCGGGCGAGGAGCTGATCCACCGTTCCCCCGACAGCTCGGCCAGCTCGACCTCGGGCCGACCGGCCAGCGGGTGGGAGGCGGGCAGGACCACGTCGGCGATGTCGTCGAGCAACTGTGCCCGGGAGAGCCCCTCGGGGATGGACATGGGACGGTTCATCCAGTCCTGGACCACCGCGAGGTCGAGCTCACCGCGGATCACCTCGCGGACCTGCCGTTCCGGTTCCCGTTCCATGAGCTGCAGGTGCAGGTCGGGGTGGCGGTCTCTCAACAGGGTCAACGCGCCGGGGAGCAGGCCCCGGGCCGCCGTCGGGAAGGCGCCGATGCTCAGCCGCCCCACGACCTCGCCGCGCAACGCCTCGAAGTCGGCCTCGGCGGTCTCGACCAGCGCGAGGATGCGTCCGGCGTGGTCGGCCAGGAGCCCGGCGGCGTCGGTCAGCCGCACACCGCGGCCGTTGCGCTCCAGCAGCGTCGCGCCGATCTCGCGTTCCAGCTTGGCGAGCTGCTGGGAGACCGCCGACGGGGTCACCATGAGCGCTTCGGCCGCCGCGCCGACCGAACCGTAGACGGAGACCGCGTGCAGGGCCTTCAACCGGTTCAGATCCAACATGTAAGCAAGTCTAAACTAATATCTCCAGGAAATCTAATTTGTACTGAAATAAGATGGCAAACAAGGATAGACGCATGCGTACCCGGCACCTCCTGCTCGCCATCGGCCTGGCCGCCGTGTGGGGCTTCAACTTCGTCGTCATGGAGGTCGGGCTTCAGCACTTCCCTCCGCTGTTCTACGTGGCGCTCCGCTTCCTGGTGGCCGCCTTCCCCGCGCTGCTGTTCGTCGGCGGCCCCGGCGTGCCCTGGCGGAACGTGCTGGCCGCCGCGGCCACCCTGGGCTGCGGCCAGTACGCCCTGCTGCTGCTGGGCATGCGGGCGGGCATGCCCGCCGGGCTCACCTCGCTCGTCATCCAGGTGCAGGCGGTCTTCACCGTGATCATGGCGGTCTTCCTGCTGGGGGAACGGATCACCGCCCGCCGGGTCACCGGCATGACGGTGGCGTTCGCCGGACTCGCGCTGGTCGCCGTCGACCTGGGCACCGGCGGTCCCGTCGGGGCGTTCCTGCTGGTCGTCGGCGCGGCGCTGCTGTGGGGCATGGGCAACATCGCGGTCAGGAAGGCCGCCCCGCCCGACTCCTTCCGCTTCATGGTCTGGCTCAGCGCGGTCTCGGCCCTCCCCATGCTGGCCCTGTCCCTGGCGGTGGAGGGGGTCCCCGACCTGGAGTTCTCGGTGGCGGGCAGCCTGTCGGTGCTCTACGTGGCGCTGATCTCCACGCTCGGCGGCTTCGGCGTCTGGGGCTTCCTGCTCCAGCGCTACGACGCCTCACTGGTCGCCCCGTACTCGCTGCTCGTGCCGGTGTTCGGGATGTCCTCGGCCGCCCTGTTCACCGGCGAGCCGACCTCCCCGCTCAAGCTCGTCGCCGCCCTGCTGATCCTCTCCGGCGTCCTGTACGCGGGGACCCGCCCGCGCCGCGCTCCGGCGCCCTTCTCGCCTTCCCCGGACGCGTCCCAGGAGAACGCGGCGCGGGAAACGGAGAAGATCTAGGCGATCACCCAGGGTGGCGGGGAGGATGTCGTGGTGACCGACATACGTGCCGCGTTCGACCATTGGCCGTCACCACCTCCCCGGGGATGGGCCGCCGACGACCTTGATCACCTTCCGGCCGAGGGACCCGGCGGCGAACCAGGCTTCTTCGAGCACGTCGAGCTGATCGACGGAGCCCTCGTCTTCACGGCTCCCCAGACGCGCTTCCACGAGCGCGTGGTGTTCGGTCTCCGGGTCGTCCTGAACGCTCAGGTTCCTGAAGATCTGGCGGCGGTCACCCAGATGGACGTCAAGCTCGGACACCGGATGCGTCCCTGCCCCGACGTGCTGGTCGTCGACGCGGCGGCGGTCGAGGACGACGAGCGGACCTTCTACGTCCCCACCGAGGTGCGTCTCGCCGTCGAAGTGGTCTCCCCCGAGTCCGAGGACCGCGACCGCAAGACCAAGCCGTCCCGGTACGCCGAGGCGGGTATCGCGCATTTCTGGCGGGTGGAGAACAACGGCGGATCCCCCGTCGTCTACGTCTACGAACTCGACCCCGCCACCGGTGTGTACGCCCTCACCGGCATCCACCACGACCGGCTGACCATCCCCGTCCCGTTCCCGATCGACATCGACCTCACCGCCCTGCCCCGGTAGGCGTCCGGGACGGGGCGGGGTCAGCCCAGGTCGTCGAACTCGCCGCGCTTCACACCGCCGACGAAGGCGCTCCACACGTCCGGGGAGAAGATCAGTCTGGGGCCGCCGGGGTCCTTGGAGTCACGGACGGCCACCACACCCGGCAGATTGCCGGCCACTTCGACGCAGTTGTTGCCGCTACCGCTCCGGCTGCTCTTGCGCCAGACGGCGTTCTCCAGATCAGTCATAGGACAGCTGTTCCTTCGCCTCGGCAATCAGTTTCATGGACGCCTCCGGGGACAAAGCCGCATCACGGATGCGTACAAATGCCATTTTATAGCGATCTACTTGATCCGAGCTCTCAACGTATACGTCACCAGCCGTACCTTCTACGTAGGCGACATCGGGATCGACCTCTTCCGCAAAGGACAGAACGGTGAAGGCCCCTTCCAGCCCAGCATGCGCTCCCACTCTGTAGGGCAGGACCCGGATCGTCACGTTGGGGCGCCGAGCAGCGATCAGCAGGGCCGTCAATTGATCGCGCATCAATTCGGATCCGCCGATCGGACGGCGGATCACTCCTTCGTCCAGTACCGCATGGAGTTCCGGCGCATCGGGCCGGTTGAGCAGTGTGCGCCGTGCCATTCGAGCCATGACCCGCCGGTGCACGTCCTCGACGTCACACGACGCGAGCCTCCCAGCAGTGATCACTGTGCGGGCGTAATCCTCGGTCTGCAGTAGCCCCGGAACGAGTTGCACCTCCCACTGACAGATCAGGGCCGCTTCATCCTCCAAACCGATGTAGGAGCCGGTGAACACGTCGGCGTAGGCGGTCCACCATCCTCTCTGACGTACCTCCTTCGCGAGTTGGACCAACCCTGCGCGGACCGAGGAGCCGGCACCGTACAGGTCGCAAGCACTGGCGACGTCGGTGGAGCTTGCACGTGTACGCCCCGTCTCGATCCGGCTCACCTTGCTGCGGCTCCAGCCGAGCCGCGCTGCGGCCTCTTCCGGGCTCAGTCCGCTTTTCTCTCGCATCTTGCGTAGCTCACGGGCCAGACGTCGCAGCCTGACAGTCGGGCTGTATGTCGGTGACATGTGCCCAGTGTGGCGGAACCGCGATTCTCTCGCTCCAGGGATACCCAGATTAATTAAGAACTGCACAGTGCATTGACAGAATGCACCGCTCGGGAACATCATTGCACAGTCGTCACTCTCCGTGCCCACCCATAGCTGACGGTGATGTCTGAAATGCCGCAAAAATTTCTTTTTCTCCGTCTTCGCGGCCTGAAGCTATTCACCGACGCTCACGGGCGCGCGGAATGATGCCACGTCCTGGAAGGAAAGAAACGCTATGAGCCTTCATGACCCACAAAGGAAATTTCCGCCCCGCTGGCCGGGACAGAATCCGGCGGGGCCCGGAACGAACTCCTCGGCGGTGCTCGCGTGAGCGCGTACGGGCAGGGTGGGCAGGCCGTCTGCCGGTACGAACACCAGCGGGCCGCCTCCGCGCGCTGGGCCACGCTCCGCCCCCTCGGCCATGCCGAGTTCCCCGCGACCCCCTGCACGGTGGCGGCCGTCCGCGCCTGGGCCCGTCACCTGCTCGCCGGACGGACCCCCGGCCCCGTCCTCGACGACGTGACGCTGCTGCTCAGCGAGGTCGTCACCAACGCCGTCGTCCACTCCGACTCCGGGCGGACCCCCGGCGGGTCGGTGACCGTCTGCCTGGGCCTGGGCGGCGGCATGGTCCACGCCGAGGTCATCGACGACGGATCGCCCGGCAGCATCCCCTTCCTCCGCGCGACCGGAGCCGACAGCGAGAGCGGACGCGGCCTGCACCTGGTCGAGGCGATCGCCGCCCGATGGGGTGCCCACCACGGCGTCGGCACGGGCAACGCGGTCTGGTTCCGGGTGGCCGGCCTCCGGACGGCATGACGGTACAGCTCAGGCACGACGGGCGGCAGGAACGGACTGCGGAAGACGGACACGGACCCGGGACCCGGGACACCGGACACAGACACGGAACACCGGACACGGAACCCTTCCGGAGACCCGGCCGACGCGTCAACCGCCGGGATCCTCCTCGCCCTCCGCGGAGGACCCCGACAGACGCCCGAGCCACCCCGAAGGAGCCCGGGAGGCGGTCAGGACGCCTGGGCGGCGGCCTTGGCGGCGGCGGGCAGGGCCTCGGCGATGCGCGACAGGGCCTCGTCATCGTGGGCGGCCGACAGGAACCACGCCTCGTAGGCCGACGGCGGCAGGTAGACGCCCTGGTCGAGCATGGAGTGGAAGAACGCCCGGTAGGCGGCGGTGTTCTGCGTCTGGGCGACGGCGAAGTCGGTGACCCGCTCCTCGGTGAAGAAGATGGAGAACAGGCTCCCGGCACGCTGCAGGCGGTGCGGCACCCCGGCGGCGGCCAGCGCGTCGGCGGCGGCGCGGCCGATGACCAGGGCGGCGGCGTCGATCCGGTCGTAGACGCCCTCGTCGCAGGCGCGCAGCGTGGCCAGACCGGCGGCGCAGGCCAGCGGGTTCCCCGACAGGGTGCCCGCCTGGTAGACCGGCCCCTCGGGGGCGAGGTGGGCCATGATGTCGGCGCGACCGCCGAACGCGGCGGCGGGCAGGCCGCCGCCCATGACCTTGCCGAAGGTCATCAGGTCGGCGTCGACCGGATCGAGGCCGTACCACCCGGCCTCCGACACCCGGAAGCCGGTCAGCACCTCGTCGATGATCAGCAAGGCGCCGTGCGCGGTGCAGAGCTCACGGAGCTTGGCGTTGAACCCCTCCAGCGGCGGGACGACGCCCATGTTGGCCGGGCACGCCTCGGTGATCACGCACGCGATGTCGGAGCCGAACGTCTGGAACGCCTCGGTGACCGCCTCGACCGAGTTGTACGGCAGGACCACCGTGTCGGCGGCGGCGGCGCCGGTCACGCCGGGGGTGTCGGGAAGCCCGAAGGTCACCACACCGGAGCCGGCCGAGGCGAGCAGGGCGTCCACGTGGCCGTGGTAGCAGCCGGCGAACTTGACGACCTTGGAGCGGCCGGTGAAGCCGCGGGCCAGGCGCACCGCGGACATGGTGGCCTCGGTGCCGGAGCTGACCAGGCGGACCTTCTCCACCGGCTCGACCCGGGCGACGATCTCCTCGGCGAGCTCGACCTCGCCGGGCGTCGCCGTACCGAAGGAGGTGCCGTCGCGCAGCGCCTCCTGAAGCGCCTCGATCACGGCGGGGTGCCGGTGCCCCAGGATCATCGGCCCCCAGGAGCAGACCAGGTCGACGTAGCGGTTGCCGTCGACGTCGGTGATGTACGGGCCCTGGCCGGAGGCCATGAAACGCGGCGTGCCGCCTACGGCGCCGAAGGCGCGGACGGGGGAGTTGACGCCTCCCGGGACGATCTCACGGGCGCGGGCGAACAGACCCTCGGAGTTCTCAGTACGGCTCACGTCCCCAAGCGTAGTCACGGGGACGGGCGCCTCGGCCCCCGGCGGCGACGCCGCATGTCAGGGGTCGGCTCTCTCATGTGGTGAAGGCCGCCATGACGGCCCCTGACCGGTGCCCATCCGCCTGGGCGGGCACCCGCATGAGAGGATCTCGCATGTCGTGCCGCGGCCGTCGACGGCCGCACGCGCCGGAGGTCCAGCCGGCCCCGGCGGCTACTCGCAGGCGTCGGCGAGACGGTCGAGGACGCGGAGCGGGTCGGGCAACGGCCGGCCGTCCGGGGGGCGGAGCCAGGTGGCGGAGCCGCCGCCGGGCAGGAGCGAGGGCGGGGCGAGGACGTAGCTGTCACGGCAGTGCCAGCGCAGCCCCGGCATCTCCTCGATCGTGGCCGGGCCGAAGTCGAGAGCGCAGGACCACCACTCGTCCTCGTCCTCGGCCGTGTTGCGGGTGGCCACATAGAACAGGACCCGGTCGCCGTTGTCGGCGACCGGGCCCGGTGTCACTCCCGCGGAGTCCATGGCGGCGAGGGCGGCTCGCCCCGCGGCGGCGGGTACGTCGAAGACGTCGAAGACCCGGCCGGTGGGCAGGATCACGCTCGCCTCGGGCTCGTGCTGCCACCACAGGGTGAGGAGGGCGGGGTCGGTGGTCGCCTGCATCTGCCAGGCCCGCGAGAGCGGGTGCGCACCCGCGTCGGGACAGCCGACGCGGTCGCAGGAGCAGGCACGGGAACCGCCTTTCAGCGGCCGGGCGCCGGGGCAGCTCGCCCAGCCCAGGGCCGCGTACTGGAGCACCGAACCGATCGCCTGTTTCGGATGCGCACGCCGCCTGCTGCGTCGAACCAGCGGTACCCCCACCATCGTGTCCTCCGTCATTCGCGCATCCCGGGTGCCAACCGGATACGAAGACATGCCCACACCATGGTCAGCGGAGATGTCAAAACCCCCAGGGTCTCGTCACCTGGGACACATCCGCACCGGTCCTCGCACTCTAACGCACGGCGTTCGCCACCAAGCGGCAAACCCCCGGTTCCCGGCGCGTTCCTCGCTTCTCACCCGAGCCGGGTCGCCACCTCGGTCGCCCAGTAGGTCAGGATCATGTCGGCCCCGGCCCGGCGGATCGCGACCAGCGACTCCATGATCACCCGCTCCCGGTCGAGCCAGCCGTTCGCGGCGGCCGCCTCGATCATGGCGTACTCTCCGCTGACCTGGTACGCCGCCACCGGCACGTCGACGGCGTCGCGCACCTGGCGCAGGATGTCGAGATAGGCCATGGCCGGTTTCACCATGACGGCGTCGGCACCCTCCGCCAGGTCCAGCCGCACCTCGCGCAGCGCCTCGCCGACCGGGCCCGCCGGGTCCTGCTGGTAGGCGTTGCGGTCGCCGAACTGGGGTGCGCACTCGGCCGCCTCGCGGAACGGGCCGTAGAAACCGGAGGCGTACTTGGCGGAGTAGGCCAGGATCGGGACCTGCTCGAAGCCGTCGGCGTCCAGCGCGGCGCGGATGGCGGCCACCTGGCCGTCCATCATGCCGCTGGGTGCGATGACCTGGGAGCCGGCGCGGGCCTGGGCCACCGCAGCGGCGGCGTAACGCTCCAGGGTGGCGTCGTTGTCGACCTCGCCGCCGGGGGTCAGGATTCCGCAGTGCCCGTGGTCGGTGAACTCGTCCAGGCAGGTGTCGGTCATCACCACCATCGCGTCGCCCACGTCGGAGACCAGGTCGGCGACGGCCCGCTGGACGATCCCGTCGGGGTCGTCGGCCGCCGACCCGCGGGCGTCCTTCACCGCGGGGATCCCGAACAGTATCAACCCGCCGACCCCGGCCTCGGCCGCGTCGTGGGCGGCCTTGCGCAGCGAGTCGCGGGTGTGCTGGAGGACCCCGGGCATCGAGCCGATCGGGTTCGGCTCGTCGATGCCCTCCTTCACGAACACGGGCAGCACCAGTTCGGCCGGGTGCAGCCGGGTGCCGGCGACCATCCGGCGCATGGGTGCGGTGCGGCGGAGCCTGCGCGGGCGCGCGGCAGGGAACTGGGCCGTCATGATGTCTCCCCTTTCCCCCGGCCGGGGGAACCGCGGGCCGGAGGAGCTCGGTGTCCGTTCTGGTGCGCCGCCGGTCGTGGCGCGCAGCCTCACCGGGCCCGCCCGTCGTCCGGCCCCGGCGCCACCCACAAGGTTACTTGGCGCGGCGCCGGGCCCCCCGCCGGGTCTGGGAGGGCCTGCGGGGGGCGTCTCCGGCCGTGACGGCCGCCTGGCGCTGCTTGGCACCGTACTCCGCGAGCGCCGCCGCGAGGGCGGAAACCGATGGCTTGTCGGCCATCACGTCGACACGGAGGCCGAACTCCTCGGCCGTCTTGGCGGTCTGCGGGCCGATGACCGCGATCACGGTGACGTTGTGCGGCTTTCCAGCGATGCCGACCAGGTTGCGGACGGTGCTCGAGGAGGTGAAGAGCACCGCGTCGAACCCACCGCCCTTGATCGCCTCACGGATCGGGGCGGGCGGCGGCGCGGCGCGGACCGTGCGGTAGGCGGTCACGTCGTCGCACTCCCAGCCGAGCTCGGTCAGCCCGGCGACCAGCGTCTCGGTCGCAATGTCGGCGCGCGGCAACAGCACCCGGTTGATCGGGTCGAGCATCGAGTCGTACGGAGGCCACTCGGCCAGCAGGCCCTCCGACGACTGCTCGCCTGACGGCATCAGGTCGGGCTTGACGCCGAAGTTGATCAGCGCCTGCGCGGTGGCCTCACCCACCGCGGCGACCTTGAGCCCGGCGAAGGCACGGGCGTCCAGGCCGTACTCCTCGAACTTCTCCCGTACGGCCTTGACCGCGTTGGCGCTGGTGAACGCCACCCACTCGTAGCGGCCGGTGACCAGGCCCTTGATCGCCCGGTCCATCTGCTGCGGGGTGCGGGGCGGCTCGACGGAGATCGTGGGGACCTCCTCCGGCACCGCGCCGTAAGAACGCAGCTGCTCGACCAGGGCGGCCGACTGCTCCTTGGTCCGCGGCACGAGCACCCGCCAGCCGAACAGCGGCTTGGTCTCGAACCACGACAACCGGTCACGCATGCCGACGGCCTCGCCGACCACGATGAGCGCGGGCTCGGTCATCCCGGCGTGCTTGAGGTCCGGCGCGATACGGCTCAGCGTGGTCACCACGGTGTGCTGCTCGGTGGTGGTGCCCGCGCTGCTCACCGCGACCGGTGTGGAGTCGGGGCGGCCCGCCGCGACCAGCGCCTTGCCGATCGCCACGGCCTCAGCGACACCGTTGTAGATCACCAGGGTGCCCGCCCCGGCCGCGTACGCGGACCAGTCGTCGACCTGCGTGGCGTCCACGACGCGGAACTCCGGGACCGACACCGCGGCGGGGATCCCGGCGTAGGCGAGCACCGCCGTCGCCGGAGGGACACCGGGGACGATCTCGAAGTCCACCTCCGCCTTGGCGCAGGCCGCGACCTCCTCGGTGATCGAGGAGAAGAACATCGGGTCGCCCGCGCACAGCCGCACGACACCGCCGCCGTCCTTGGCGGTCCTGACGGCGCGCACGGCGACGGCGCCCTCCTCCGCGGCGTCGACCACCTCGACGTCCCGACGGCAGTGCAGGAGCAGCGAGCCGTACGCCTCCCGGTCGAGGACGACGAGGTCGGCCTTGGAAAGCAGGTCGGCGCCGCGGAGCGTGAGCAGTCCCGCGTCACCGGGGCCCGCGCCGACGAAGGCGACGAACCCGGACGGATGCTCGAAGGTGGTGCTTCCGGAGCTCAATGTGCTCGCTCCCCCATCAACGTGCCGGCTCCCTCGGCGATCATCTCGGCCGCGAGGTCGCGGCCGAGATCCGTGGGCGCCGAGGAGGCGCCGGCGGTGGACTTGCGCACCGCCCGACTGCCGTCGACGGCGACGACAGCGGCGGTCAGAATCAGTTCTCGCCCGTGGTCGGCCGAGTAGGCGCCGACCGGAGCCGCGCACCCCGCCTCCAGGGCGTTGAGCACCGCGCGCTCGGCGGTGACCGCGGCGCGGGTGCGGGGGTCGTCGAGGACGCTCAGCAGTTCCACCAGGTCGGCCCGGTCGGCCCGGCACTCCACGGCGAGCGCCCCCTGACCGGGGGCGGGAAGCATCTCGTCGACCTCGAAGATCTGCGCGATCTCGGACTGGCGGCCCAGCCGGCGGAGCCCGGCGGCGGCCAGCACGACTGCCTGGAGTTCCCCGGAGACGACCTTGCCGATGCGGGTGTCGGCGTTACCGCGGATCGGGACGTACTCCAGATCGGGGCGGAGCATCCGCAGCTGGGCGATCCGGCGGGGAGAGCCCGTGCCGACCTTCGCCCCGGGCGGAAGATCGGCCAGCTTCGCGGCGCCGACCAGGGCGTCCCTGGGGTCGTCGCGCGGGGGGATCGCCGCGACGACCACGCGCGGGTCGGGCGTGGTGGGCAGGTCCTTCAGCGAGTGGACCGCGAAGTCGATCTCGCCCTCGATGAGCTTGTCGCGCAGCGCGCTGACGAAGACGCCGGTCCCGCCGAGCTGCGTGAGGTCGGACTTGGTCACGTCACCGAAGGTGGTGACGCCCACCATCTCGACGGCCGTGCCGGTCAGCTCGGTGAGCATGTCGGCGACCAGGCCCGACTGGGTCGTCGCCAGGAGACTGCGCCGGGTGCCCAGTCTGAGCGGAGGAGGAACGCTGCTCACAACCCTGCCTCCTTCTTGCCCGGCCCGCTCTTCTCGATGCGGCGCACCGCGTCGGGAACCTTCGGGTCCAGATTGAACAACTCGCGCAGTGCTTCCGCATAATGATCGCCTGCCGGCGACTCGGCCAGCTGCTTGACACGCACGGTCGGCTCGTGGAGCAGCTTGTCGACCACGCGCCTGACGGTCTGGGTGACCTCGTCGCGCATCCGCCCGTCGAGCTCGGGGACCCGCGCCGTGAGCCGGCCCAGCTCCGCCTCGACCACCTGCGCCGCCTTGCTCCGCAGCGCGACCACGGTCGGCGTGACCCGGGCCGCCCGCTCGGCCGACAGGTAGGCGGTGACCTCCTCGGCGACGATCCCACGCACGGCCGTGACCGCCTCGGCGCGCCCGCCGTCGTCGGTGCCGGCGTCGGCGTCCCCGTTCTGCATGGACTCCAGGTCGACCAGGGTCACGCCGGGCAGGTTCCGCACCGCCGGGTCGACGTCATGGGGCAACGCCAGGTCGAGCAGGAACATCTCACGCGGCGTCACCATGTCCGCCGTGATGACCACGTCCGTGGCACCGGTGCAGGAGACCACCAGGTCGGCCCGGGCCAGCTCGGCGGTCAGCTCGCCGAACTCGGCGGCCCGGCCGCCGACGGTCTGCGCCAGCCGCGCGGCGCGCTCGTAGGTGCGGTTGACCACGACGATGTCGGTGACGCCGGCGCGGTGCAGCGTCGCGGCGGACAGAGCGCTCATCGAACCGGCCCCGACGACCAGAGCGCGCCTGCCCTGGATCGGGCCGAGGACGCGTTCGGCAAGGGTGAGCCCCACCCCCACGAGGGAGGCGCCCGCCCGATCGATGCCCGTCTCGGTGTGCGCGCGCTTGCCGACCCGCAGCGACTGCTGGACGAGCTCGTTGAGCGTCGGGCCGAGTGTGCCCTCCTCCTGGGCGAGCTTGAGCGCCGAACGCACCTGGCCGAGGATCTGCCCCTCGCCCACCACCATCGAGTCGAGACCGGCGCACACCGAGAACAGGTGCTCGACCGCCCGGTCCTCGTAGTGGACGTAGAGGTGGGCGGCGAGCTGCTCCATGGGGACGCCGGAGTGCGTGCCGAGCAGCCGGGAGAGCGAGGTCACCGCGGCGTGGAAGCGGTCGACCTCGGCGTAGACCTCGACCCGGTTACAGGTCGAGACGACCATGGCCTCGGCGACGTGGAGGTCTCGCTGCACGTCGTGCAGGAGCTTGACCAGCGCGTCGCCGGAGACGGAGACGCGTTCCAGCAACGCCACCGGAGCCGTGCGGTGGCTGAGGCCGACGACGAGGACGCTCATCGGCCCTCCCCGATCCCGCCGGAGCCCGCTCGACGCGCGGCGCTCCTCGCCCCCGCGGTGCTTCTCACGCCCGCGGTGCTCGCCGTGCTCGCGGAAAGGACCAGAGGAACGACGGACCCGCCGACGCGGATGCCGTACCCGTTCACAGGCACCTTGCTCACCGGCCCCTCGCTCACAGGTCCACCGCCTCGGGCCACTCCTCGGCCATCGCGGGCCCCCCAGTCATCCGATCCGTCTTGCGTTGTTCGTGGAACGCCAGGATCTGTAGTTCGATCGATAGGTCGACTTTACGGATATCGACGCCTTCTGGCACCGTGAGAACGACAGGGGCGAAGTTGAGGATGCTGGTGACCCCTGCGGCGACGACCCGGTCGGCCACCTGCTGGGCCGCCGCGGCCGGCGTCGCGAGCACCACGATCGATACTCCTCGCCGCCTGATCACGGCTTCCAGCTCGTCGATGTGCTCCACATTCAATCCCGCGATGTGGTCGCCCACCACCGCGGGGTCGGCGTCGAGGAGCGCCGCGACCCTGAACCCGCGGGAGACGAACCCGCCGTAGTTGGCGAGCGCACGTCCGAGGTTACCCACTCCCACGATGGCGACGGCCCAGTCCTGGGTGAGGCCCAGCTCACGCGAGATCTGGTAGATCAGGTACTCGACGTCGTAACCGACCCCGCGGGTGCCGTACGAACCGAGGTGGGACAGGTCCTTGCGGAGCTTGGCGGAGTTGACGCCCGCGGCGACCGCCAGGTCTTCCGAGCTCACGGTGGCCAGGCCCCGCTCGGCCATGCCGTTCAGCGCTCGCAGATAGAGCGGTAGCCGGGCGACGGTCGCCTCGGGGATACCGCGTTCGCGGGCTTGTGACAGACGGCGGATCACGTGCCGGAGCTCCAGGGGGACAGGCGGCCGGCGCGGCCCGGACGCGACGGATGACGAGGTGAGGCCACTGTCATTCAGGTTAGTCCTTTTGTGAACCGGTGCACAAAGTGAGTGTTCACAATCTTGGTCTCGCCCCCCGCCGGTCCTGTCCCCGCCCCCCGCCTGGGCTACCGTGACGGTCATGTCACCGCGAGACCACCGCATCACCCTGCTCGGCAAGCCCGGCTGCCACCTCTGCGACGACGCGCGGGCGATCATCGAGCGCGTCGCCGCGGACCTCGGCGTCCCCTGGGAGGAACGCGACATCACCGCCTCGGAGGAGGACCACGCCCGTTACTGGGACATGATCCCGGTCACCCTGATCGACGGGGTCCAGCACGACTTCTGGCGCGTCGACGAGAACCGCCTGCGCGCCGCGCTCACAGGGTGAAGGCGGTCGGCAACGGCACCACCTTCGCGGCGTTCACGGTGAGCTCGATCACATTGGTGGCGAGCACCATCGGCTGACGCTCGGTGACGAAGCGCTCCATGTGGGGCTGCCGCTGGTGCTCGGTGTAGGCGACCTGGTCCCGGTAGAGCTCGTAGACGATGCGCTGCAGAGGTGCCGACTTCACCGAGTGGCAGGTGTAGACGAGCGTGTCGGGCTCCGAGCGGCGGACGGCCTCGACCGTCTCCTCGGCCAGCCGGTCGAACGCCTCGCCGGTGCCGTCGAGCAGGGTGAAGACGGTCAGCGTGCCGAAGATGCTCGGCGAGGGGCGGCCGGAGCCGCCGACGCGGTCGCCGGTGCCGCCCGGCCCCGCCGGCTGGGCCGGTCCGGCGAGCTGGGCCGGGCCGGCGGCCTGTGTCGCGCCGGTCGAGGGGCCGCCGAACTCCTGGTCGTGGCCTCGCGGGGCGGCGACCGGCCCGTATCCCGGCGGTTCGGCGTGCCCGCCGCCCCGGACGGGGGCACCGAACGCCTGATCGGCGGGCATCGGCTTGAGACTGCCCTCGGAGCCGGGGAGCGACCCGTCGGGCATGGCGAACTCCCCGGTGACGGGGACACCGCGCTTCCCCGGTTCCCCCGCCTCCCGCGGCTTGCCGAACTCGCCCGTACCGGGGCCCACGGGCCGCCCGAACTCCCCCGTGCCCGGACCGCGTCTGCGGGAACCGCGGGAACCGTGCCGGCCGAACTCGTTGGCCGGGATGTCGTACTCGCCGGTCGCGGGGCCGTCGTCGGGCACAGCGGGCCGTGCGGCCTCCGGACCCGGCGGCGGGACACCGGGCCGACCGGCCTCCGGACCAGACGGGGGCACATTGGGCCGGGCGCTCGCGGGACCCGACGGCGGGACGCCGGGCCGGGTGGCCTCGGGCCCCAGCGGCGGGAGACCGAACTGACCGGTCACCGGGCCGCTGTCGAAGACGCCGGACCGGCCGGCCTCGGGACCCGCCGCAGGGACACCGAACTGACCGGTCATCGGAGGCGCTCCGAAGGCGCCGCGGTGACCCGCGTCACCCCCGGGGTGGTCGGCGTCGGGGCCGAAGGCGTCGAAGAGGTTGCCGCCCGGCCGCCGATCGGCCGGCGGCATGCCGTACTCACCCGCCATGAACGTCCCGGTCGCGGGACCGTCGAACCCGTCGTCGGACACGACGGGCTGCGGCCGCGCACGCCCCCCGGAGCCGGTCTCCCGCTCGCCCGCGCGGTACTCGGCGACCAGGTCCCCGAGACCGGAACGGCGCGGCGACTCTGCCGGCACGGCCCTGGACGACGGACTCTGCGAGGACATGCCGCGACCGGCGACCTGGATGTCGAGCGGCGGCATGTCCGGGGTCCGGGGAGGCATCGGGCGGGGAGTCCAGTCCTCCTCGTCCTCGCCCTCGTCCTCGTAGGGGGCCAGCGGGCGAAGCACCGCGTACCAGACGGCCGCCGCGGCCACGAGCAGCAGCAGCGTGGTGAACACGCCCTCCACCGCGAAGCTCACCGCGCCGACGAGCGCCAGCCCGGCGGGACCGAGCACCAGCAGAGCGTGCATGTTGTCGACGTCGTAGTCGTCGCCGCCACGCCAGCGCACGGCCGCCAGGACGATGCCCGCCAGGAGTATGACCGCGACGATCGCGTGCGCGGCCATAAGCAGGTACGTCGGCGGCACACCCCAGTGGCGGCTGCCCAGCGGCAGTGTCTTGGCGAGCTCGGCCTCCTTGGCGACCGGGTCGAGTGACAGGATCACCGCGGCGATGACGGTGAGGGCGATGCCCAGCAGCCATGAGCCGAATCTGGCCGCCCCCTTGCGCGCCAGCAGTTGAACGACTCCGACGGCCAGCCAGAGCGGAGCCAGGAATGATCCGGTCAACTGGTATATCCGGAATGTGATGGCCCCGAATCCGAGCAGGTGACCAGCGGCGACTACTCCGAGTGACACGGCCAGCGACGCCGTCGTGACGCTCCAGGCGATCAGCCAGCCCTTGGGCTCACTGCGGACACGGCTGATGAGCGCGACGGTGGCGATGACCGCGAGCAAGGAGCCCGCAAAGGCGATGACAGCGACGAGGACTTCCATGGTGTCTCCAATGCTGCCGGACATTACCCCCCAACCGGTAGCCGAACCAGCAGTCAGCCCTCCAGACCGGCTTCGCGCGACCGACCCCACACGGTATCCGGCGATTACCCCCAGTCACGACATTTCAAAGTGGATTGTGGAATTTCCTGTTGATTTCTAGAGTGATCGAGCACGCCGTACCCCCTTCCCCTCAGGGATACCGGATGCCGAAAACGTGGCCGCTCGCCGGGCACCTTCCCACGACCACCGCGGCGGCCCAGCACGGCCGCGGCAACGAACTCGCGATTCGCGAGGACGCCTCGGAGGATCTCCGCGGGCTCGTTCTGCGCGCCAAGACGGGAGACACGGAGGCGTTCGGCACCCTCTACGACCGTTACCTCACCCTGGTCTACCGCTACGTCTACTTCAGGGTCGGCTCCCATCCGCTGGCCGAGGACCTCACAAGTGAGACCTTCCTGCGCGCACTCCGCCGGATCACCGACTTCACCTGGCAGGGACGTGATTTCGGCGCCTGGCTCGTGACCATCGCCAGAAATCTGATCACCGACCACTTCAAGTCCGGCAGGTACCGGCTGGAGGTCTCGACGGCCGAGGTGATCGACACGCCGCTCGACGGCCGGCACATCCCGGAGAACGCCGTCGTCACCGCGATGGTCAACGACCGGGTCCTCGACGCCGTCCGCGCGCTCGGCCCCGAACAGCAGGAGTGCGTGGTCCTGCGCTTCCTGCACGGCATGTCCCTCGCGGAGACCGCGCTCGTCATGGGCAAGAAGAGCGGCGCGATCAAGGCGTTGCAGTTCCGCGCGATCCGCGCGCTGGGCCGTGCCCTCCCCGCCGACCTCGGCTGAGCCGTCCTCCCCCGTCGGCCCCGACCGGCCCGTTCCCCCTGCCGACCCCGACCGGCCCGTTCCCCCTCGCCGCCTCCGACCGGCCGCGTAACCTGATGCGGCGAGTCGTCGTTAGGCATTCGACAGCGACGGATGCCTGGAGCCGAGGGCGGCGGGGAGCGTTCATGGGTGAGTGGCTGCCCGGAGTCTCGCGGAGGTCGCGGACACGCGTCCAGAGCCGCGTCGCGCGCCTCGGCGACCGGGTGACGGCCGCCCCCCGCCCCGAGTTCCACGCCCGGCTGCGCGAGCGGCTCATGCGGGACTCCGCCCCACCGGACGACGACCTCCCCGAGCCCCCGCCCACCGCCTCCCGGTGGCCGCCGCGCGGGGGGCCGTTCCCGAGCCTGCTGAGCGTCCTCCTGGCGGCCTCGGCGGTCGTCTCGGGGGTCTGGGCCTACCAGTCGATGCCTGGTGACGCCTTCTACCCGCTCAAACGCGCCGCCGAGAGCACGCTCTTCCACCTCAGCGCCGACGACGCCGAGCGGGCCGACCGGTCCCTGGGGTACGCGGAGACCCGGGCCCGCGAGGTCGAGCGGCTGCTCGGTTCCGGCGAGCGGAAGAACATGATCGGGGAGACCCTCCAGGCCATGGAGGAGACCACCCGCTCCGCGGTCCGGTCCCTCACCCGGGTACGACATCGCGACACGGCGAGGGCCGGGCAGCTCAAGCGCTTCGTCCGCAAGCAGCACGCCCAGGTCTCGGGCATGATCCCCAGGATGGACGTCGAGGACCGGCGCAGGGCCAGCGGCTACCTCGACTACATCGAGGGTCTGGCCCCGCCGGAGTGATCGGTTCCGCCGGCCCTCGTGTGACGTCGCGGAAGGGCGAGACGTCATATCCCGCTAACGTGACGTCTACCGGGCCCCTCCTCCGCCGCGGTTAAGCTGAGGGGCTATGAGGCGGCTAATACGACGGGGCGAAGCGCAGAAGGCCGGAGAGGTCGCGGCCGCAGCAGCGGCGACGGTCGCCATGCCGATGGCCGAGCCCGATCCGGTGGCCGCCGCGTTCTTCGACGTCGACAACACCATGATGCGCGGCGCCTCCATCTACCACTTCGCGCGGGGTCTCGCCTCGCGGGGCCTGTTCACCAGCAAGGACCTGTTCAGGTTCGCCCTGGGCCAGGTGGTCTTCCGTGTCCGCGGCGACGAGAACCCCGAGCACATCGCCGAGGCTCGGGAGACCGCGCTGGCGTTCGTGGCGGGCAGCAGGGTCGAGGAGATCATCCGGCTCGGCGAGGAGATCTACGACGAGGAGATGGCCGACCGCATCTGGGCCGGCACCCGTGCCCTGGCGCAGGCCCACCTCGACGCCGGGCAGCGGGTCTGGCTGGTCACCGCCACACCGGTGGAGCTCGCCCGGGTGATCGCCCAGCGTCTCGGCCTGACCGGAGCCCTGGGCACCGTCGCGGAGACCCGCGACGGCGTCTACACCGGCCGCCTGGTCGGCGACCTGCTCCACGGCCCCGCCAAGGCGGAGGCCGTACGAGCCCTGGCCCGCAGGGAAGGGCTCGACCTGAGCCGCTGCTCGGCCTACAGCGACTCGGCCAACGACCTGCCGCTGCTCTCCCTGGTCGGTCACGCCACCGCGATCAACCCCGACTCCGAGCTGCGCGACCACGCCCGCGAGCACGATTGGGAGATCAAGGACTTCCGCACCGGCCGCAAGGCGACCATGATCGGCCTGCCCATCGCCGCGGGTGCGGGAGCCGTCGCGGGCGGCATCGCCGCCGCCATCGCGCTGCGCCGCCACTACCGCTCCGGCTGACCCGTCGCGCCGCGCGGGCGGCGTCCCGGCCGCGGATCCGAGATGGCGCGGCCGACCACGAGACGGCTGCGGGTGACCCGGAGGACGGCGCCCGGTCAGAAGAACGGCGGGAAGGCGTGGCCGCGCCGCAGCCGGAGCTCCTCGAGCTGGTGCTGGATGACCTCCCGCACCTGGTCGGTGAGGTTGAAGACCAGCATGGGGTCGTCCGCGTCGGCCGGGTCGAACTCGTCGGTGCGGATCGGCTCCCCGAAGCCGATCATCCACTTGGACGGCAGCGGCACCAGCCCGAGCGGCCCCAGCCACGGGAACAGGGGCGTCACCGGCAGGTACGGCAGCCCGAGCGCCCGCGCCAGGAAACGCAGATCACCGACCTTGGGGTAGATCTCCTCGGCGCCCACGATGGCGCAGGGCACGATCGGCACGCCCGCGCGGATGGCGGAGGCGACGAAGCCGCCGCGGCCGAAGCGCTGCAGCCGGTAACGCTCGGAGAAGGGCTTGCCCACCCCCTTGAACCCCTCGGGGAAGACCCCGACGATCTCCCCCTTGCGGAGCAGCCTGTCGGCGTCCTCCCGGCAGGCGAGGGTGTGACCGCTCTTGCGCGAGAGGTGGCCGAGCACCGGAAGCCGATAGACCAGGTCGGCACCCAGGAGACGGAGCGCCCGGTGCCCGGGATGGTCGTCGTGCAGGGCCACCTGGAGCATGAGCCCGTCGAGCGGGATGGTGCCCGAGTGGTTGGCCACGACCAGGGCGCCGGAGTCGTCCGGCACGTTGCCCATGCCGACCGTCTCGACGCGGAACCAGTGCCGGTAGAGCGGGCGGATGAGCTCCAGCAGGACCTTGTCGGTCAGTTCGGGGTCGAACCCGAACTCGTCGACCTCGTACTCGCCGTTGATACGGCGTCGCAGGAAGGCCAGCAGCTCGGCCAGCCTCCGATCGGCCTCGTCGGCTTCGGCTTCGGCGGCATCTTCAGCCTTGGCGGCTTCGGCGTCGGCGTCGGCGTCGATGCCGGGATCGTCGTCGCCGCCGGGGACGGCGCCTACGCCGAGGGCGTCGTGGCCGGCTTCGTGCCCGCCGTCACCGTCGCGGTGACCACCGCCGCCGGCTTCGTGTCCGCCGTAGACGCCGCCGGAGCGCGGCGACCCGGCCGGGTGCGTCCGACCCGGGTGGGCGTCGCCGGGCTCCCGGCGGACCGGGGCGTGGGAGGACCGGGCCCGGGTGATGGGGATCACCTCGGCGCCCTCGGGCTCGCTCGCCATCTCGCTCACCTCGTCACCGACCGGAACAACATCTCCATCATGGCGGCGGGAAGCCCCCCGGCCAGATCACGCGCGCGGACGAAGTCGTCGAACGCGGCGGCCGTGGAGAACTTCGGCCGCCAGCCGAGGGCCGCGGCCAGCCGGGCGGTGTCGACCACGCGGCCATGACACATCAGGCGGAACTGCTCGGAGGAGTAGTCGGCCACCCCGGCGCCCCGGACGAACTCGCCCATGAAGTTGAAGACCGGGGAAGGCACCGGCACCGGCAGCAGACCCGCCCTGCGTGCGCACTGCGACAGCAGCAGCGCGCCGTCACCGGCCACGTTGAACGTGCCCGGGTGGTCCTCCAGCGCCATCCGCCGCAGCGCCTCGACCGCGTCGTCCTCGTGGACGAACTGCAGCCGGGGATCGAAGCCGAGCACGGTCGGCAGGACGGGCTGGGTGAAGTAACGCGTCAGCGGCGAGTCGACGCCCGGTCCCATGAAGTTGGCGAACCTGAGCGTCGACACGACCACGTCGCACCGCCGTCTGGCGAAGCCGCGGACGTAGCCCTCCACCTCGGAGGCGTCCTTGGCGTAGCCGTGGCCGGGCGGCTCGGCCGGCTCGGCGTCCTCGGTGAAGACCGCGGGGTCGCGCGGGGAGGAGCCGTACACCGCGGTGGTGGAACGCACCACGACGCGGCGGACGGTCGAGGAACGCTGGCAGGCGGCCAGCAACTGCATGGTGCCGATGACGTTGTGCTCTTTCATGAGCGACCGGCCGCCACTCCGGGGGGGAGTGCTCACCAGGCTCATGTGAACGACGATGTCGATGTCGGCGGCCATGATCACCTTGGCGATGTCGGGACCGCGCAGATCGACGTGGACGAACTCCGTCCGGCCGAGAGGCACGCCGCCGTCACGTGACAGCGAGGGCGGCGGCACCGTGTCTACTCCGATGACCCGGTCGATGTCCGGGTCGGCCGCGAGAACGCTCGCCACTCGGGCGCCGATGGGGCGCGAGACCCCGGTGACAAGCACGGTGTGGGTCATCGGCGCCTCGCAGATCCGCGCTTCTACTTCTTGTTACGCCGCTGGATGCGGGTCTTCTTGAGAAGCTTGCGGTGCTTCTTCTTCGCCATGCGCTTGCGGCGCTTCTTGATCACAGAGCCCACGGGACCCCCAGGTAGCTGGTAGCCGAGATTGCCGAACCGGTACGCGAACGCACACCGGCTCAACAGACTACCGGCGATCCACGGTGGATCGCCCCCGGGGGGACCCCGGGCACACGAACTCACGACGTGTCGCCCATGTCGCCACCTCAGTGAAGCGAGAAATCTGCACCTACCGGACAGACCGGAAGCGACACACCGGTCAGACCGGAAGGAGCCGGACCCGCGGTCAACCGACGCTCCGGATCACCCCGCGGCCGGACCACCCAGGCCGGCCGCCGAGGTCACCGCTCCGGGTTCGCCCCGCTTCAACCTGCCTCGATGTAGGCGTCCCTGAGATAGTCGTGCACCGCCTGCTCCGGCACTCGGAAGGATCGACCGACCCGGATGGCCGGCAGCTCGCCCGAATGCACGAGTCGATACACCGTCATCTTGGACACCCTCATGACCGTGGCCACTTCGGCCACCGTCAGGAACTTCACCTCGCTGAGAGGTCTTTCGCCTGCACCCATCGGACGCCTCTTCCGCACGTGTATCCGGGTTATCCCCACTGGTTCCATTGCTCACGCACGTGTACTGCCGTCAGCGTAAGTCGGGACTCCGGGTGCGCAAACCCCCCACTTTCTCAGCCCGGGGCTCCCCACGTCAGCGAAACGGATGTAATCGCTGGCCAGCAGCCAGACCGCGCCACCAAAACTGATCTTGGAACGGACCAACTGTCTTCTTTTAGAGTCGCCCACAATCCACAAAAAGTTGGCAAACGGTCGGCGAGCTCCATGGAAGGCAGACGCGAAATACCGGTATAAGGACGCCCCAAACCCGACATCCCCCGTCTCAGCAGGCCCGTACGACCCTCTCGACCAGATGGCGCGTCAACGGTGCGTAATATCTTGGGAGCACGTTGTCATCCAGCGGCACGGTCACCGCGATCTTGCCTTCGGCCTCCCCGACGAAGAGCGCCGGATCGTTGGAGTCGGCGAACCCGACCGTGAGGATCCCCGCCTCGCCCGCCGCGCCGGCCCAGCCGTGGTCGGCGATCACCAGGTCGGGCCGCCCCTCGCCGAGTTCCTCGAGCTCGGCGAGCATGGCCCGCATCGGCGCCGGGTCGTGGGTGTGGACGAAGGCGCCGCGGTCGTCGAGCATCGCGACGTCGTCCATGTAGCGGATCTTGCGCCTGCGTCCGAGCCCGGAACCCCAGTAGGACCAGCCCTCGGCCGGGCTCATCAGGAGGGCGCCGCGCTCGGCGGCCAGCCGGGCCAGAGCCATGTGGATGGTGAGCAGGCCGGTGGGATGTCCGGTGGCGCACAGGATCCGGGGGGCGTCCCCGGCGAGCACGCCCGCGATGACGTCGCCCATCTTCTCGACCGCCTCGATCGTGCGGTCGGGGTCGATGGTGTCCTGCCCCTCGCGGTGGCCGGGGTCGGCCACCACCCCGGCGGACTTGGCCATCAGCTCGAGGATGTCCCGGAAGGACCAGACGCCCTCCAGGGTCAGCCCGAACATGTAGTGCGGGTCGCGGTTGGCCAGCGACCGGTAGTGGTCCAGGTTGTTCTCGCGGCTGGTCGCCACGTCGCCGGCGATCCTGGTGCGGATCAGATGCTCACGGAGCTCAGCGTGGTTCATCGGTTCCTCGGTGCGGTCCGGTCCGTCTCGCGACACGGTCCGCCGTGGTCTGCGAGCGTGCGTCAGGGCAGGGGATGGAGGCCGTGGAAGGGGAAGACGGCGTTCCTCGTCGCCATGATGGCCCGGTCGATCGGGTCTGCTGGGTCATAACCATCAGAAAAATCACGAAATTCCGGATTTCTACCATCAGTGAGCGTGAGCGGCGCCGTCTGCATGGTCCGTTCCTTGACCAGCCGGCGCCACGCCTCCGGCGTGGGGGTCGCGGGATCGAGCGGGTGCCCGGCCACCTCGGCGATCAGGTGGGTCCACGCCCGGGGCACGACCTGGACCAGCTCGTACCCTCCGCCGCCGGTCGCGATCCAGCGTCCGCCCGCGGTCTCGTGCGCCAGCTCGTGCAGGGCCGCGTACGCGGTGCGCTGACCGTCGAGGCTGAGCATCATGTTGGCCAGCGGGTCGAGGGCGTGGCTGTCGCAGCCGTGCTGGGTGAGGAGAATCTCGGGGGCGAACTCCCGCAGCAGCGGCGGCACCACCGCATGGAAGGCCCGCAACCAGCCGCTGTCGCCGCACCCGGCGGGCAGGGCCACGTTGACCGCCGAACCCTCCGCGCCGCGCTCCTCGGGGAAGCCCGTGCCGGGGAAGAGCGTGCGCGGGCTCTCGTGGAGGCTGATCGTCAGAACCCGGGGATCGTCGTAGAACAGCGCCTGCACACCGTCGCCGTGGTGGACGTCCACGTCCACGTACGCGACCCGGGAGGCTCCCTGGGACAGCAGCCAGGCGATCGCCGCCGCCGGGTCGTTGTAGACGCAGAACCCGCTCGCCGTGGCGGCCATCGCGTGGTGCAGGCCGCCCGCCACGTTGACCGCGTGCTCGACCTCGCCGGTCCACACCGCGCGGGCGGCCTCCAGCGTGGCACCGGTGATCAGCGCGGACGCCTCGTGGACGCCCCTGAACGCGGGGTTGTCCGAGGTGCCGAGTCCGTGGGCGATGTCGGGCCGCCCGGTGGCGGAGACCCGCCTGACCGCCTCGATGTAGTCGCGCCGGTGGACGAGCGCCAGCTCGTCGTCGGTGGCGGGCGCGCAGCCGCCGACCTCCACCGCGTCCAGCACGCCGAGTTCCCTGGCCAGGGCCATGGTCAGCTCGACCCGGACCGGCGCGAGCGGGTGCCCGGGGCCGAAGTCGTACGAGGTGAGCGCATCGTCCCAGACAACCCGCACGGATCGGCTCATGCGCACTCCCAGTCCGGTGGTGACGCCGCGTGTCACGGCTCGATCTTCCCGCCCCGGCCCGACGCTACCGCAGGCGACGGCGGAGGATTCACCCGGTCGCGCCGGATGGGGCGGCTGTTTTCATCTGGACGAAATATCGCCGTTTATTACCATCATCGACCGGGCGTGCTGCGGGAACGTCACCCCTCGGCGAGCTGCCGTCCCCGGTCTCTGGCGGCTTCGATGGCGGCCAGGAAGGCGGCGCGCACGCTGTGGCGCTCCAGCTCGGCGATGGCCGCGATGGTGGTGCCCCCCGGAGAGGTGACCGCCTCACGCAGGATCACCGGATGCTCGCCGGAGTCACGGAGCATGATCGCGGCGCCGACGATCGACTGGGTGACCATGTCGAGCGCGGCGGCGCGAGGCATGCCGAGCAGGATGCCCGCGTCGACCATGGCCTCGACGAGGTAGAAGAAGTAGGCCGGGCCGCTGCCCGACAGGGCGGTGGCGGCGTCCTGCTGCGACTCGGGGATGCGCAGCACCTTGCCGACCGGGCTGAACAGGTTCTCGGCCCGCCGAAGGTGCTCCTCGCCGGCGTGCGCTCCCGCCGAGATCACGCTCATCGCCTCGTCGACCAGCACCGGGGTGTTGGACATGACCCGGACCACCGGGATCTCACCGCCGAGCCGCGACTCGACGAACGCGGTCGTGATGCCCGCGGCGGCCGACACGACCAGCCGGTCGGCGGGGATGTGGGTCGCGATCTCGTCGAGCAACCGCCCCATGTCCTGCGGCTTGACCGTCAGGATGATCGTGTCGGCGCTCTTGGCCGCCTCCGCGTTGGAGACCACCCGCACGCCGTAACGCTCCGTGAGCGCCTGCCCGCGTTCGGGGCGCCGCGCCGTCGCCAGCACGTCGCCGGGCTTGAACCCGGCCCGGAGCAGGCCGGAGAGCAGGGCCTCACCCATCTTGCCGGTTCCAAGAATCGCGATCATGTGACACCTCGAAATCAGGGGTGGAAGCTTTCCGCAGCCTACCGGCCCCCTACCCTCGGGAAATCATCCGGAGCGGCGCGCGGACGACGACGCGTGCCCGGCGTCCCGGCGGACGTGAGCGGGATCCCGCTCCGCGGCGTCGGGGGTTTCTGAACCTCTCCGGGCCGCGATCCGTTTCAAGGACATGCGTATGATCGCGACCCCAATCCTGGCCGGATGCCTGCTGGTGGCCCTGGGCTGCGGAACGACGCCCGACACCGCGGCCACCGCCGAAGGCCCCTCCCAGCCGGTGAGCCACGCCGCGCCGCCCCAGCCGGTCGCCCCCCGGGCCGACCCCACGGGTGGCGCCCCCAAGCCGACCAAGCCCGAGGGCGGCACCGACAACCCCCGCAGAGTCAGATGGCTGAAGGCGACGCCGTCCAAGGACGGCCGGAGCCTGCGGATCGTCTGGTGGTCCGGAGTGGAGCCGTGCAACGTGCTCGACCGGGTCACCGTGCGGGAGACCTCCAAGCGGGTGACCGTCACCCTCTGGGAGGGGCCGAGCGCCAAGGTCCAGAACGTCGCCTGCATCGAGATCGCCATCCAGAAGGTGACGACGGTCAGGCTCAAGAAGCCGCTCGGCGGCCGGAAGGTCGTCGACGGCGCCCGCTGAGACCACCCGCCGTCACACCCGGACGCCGTCACACCGAGGCACATCGTCACGCCGGGACGCCGGGCCACCAGGACGCCGGGTCACCGGGATGCCGGGACGCCGTAGCCGGCGACGTCCGTAACCGCACCCGGACAGCACCCGGACAGCACACGGGCGACACCTCCGGCCCGGGTGGTGCGCGGGACACCGCCACCCGGGTCGGAGGTCGGGACGCCCCCCTCCTCCCGAGATCGGGAATCACCCCGCACACCCAGAGGTTGAGCCCAATAGACTCAAGTCGTTTGACAAACGTCACACGAGGTTCCAGTATGAGTCCTACAGACTCAACTTTGACTACAAGGACGTACTCATGGCACGTGCGGTAGGTATCGACCTGGGGACGACCAACTCTGTCGTCTCGATCCTCGAGGGCGGTGAGCCCACCGTCATCGCCAACGCGCAGGGCTCGCGGACCACCCCGTCCGTGGTCGCCTTCGCGAAGAACGGAGAGGTCCTCGTCGGTGAGGTCGCCAAGCGGCAGGCCGTCACCAACGTCGACCGGACGATCCGCTCGGTCAAGCGGGAGATGGGCACCAACTGGGCCCAGGAGATCGACGGCAAGAAGTTCTCGCCGCAGCAGATCAGCGCCTTCGTCCTGCAGAAGCTCAAGCAGGACGCCGAGGCCTACCTGGGCGAGAAGATCACCGACGCCGTGATCACCGTTCCGGCCTACTTCAACGACGCCCAGCGCCAGGCCACCAAGGAGGCCGGCCAGATCGCGGGCCTCAACGTGCTGCGCATCATCAACGAGCCCACCGCCGCGGCGCTCGCCTACGGCCTCGACAAGGACAAGGACCAGACCATCCTGGTCTTCGACCTCGGCGGCGGCACCTTCGACGTGTCCCTGCTCGACGTCGGCCAGGAGGACGGCCACGGCTTCGTCGAGGTGAAGGCCACCAGCGGTGACAACCACCTCGGCGGCGACGACTGGGACCAGCGCGTCGTCGACGAGCTGGCCAACAGGTTCAAGAACGCCCACGGCGTCGACCTGACCAAGGACAAGATGGCGCTCCAGCGGCTGCGCGAGGCGGCGGAGAAGGCCAAGATCGAGCTCTCCAGCCAGTCGGAGACCACGATCAACCTGCCCTACATCACCGCCTCCGCCGAGGGCCCGCTGCACCTCGACGAGAAGCTCACCCGCGCCGAGTTCCAGCGGCTCACCGCCGACCTGCTCGAGCGCTGCAAGGGCCCGTTCCACCAGGTCATCAAGGACGCCGGCATCAAGGTCTCCGACATCGCGCACGTCGTGCTCGTCGGCGGATCGACCCGTATGCCCGCGGTGACCGAGCTGGTCAAGGAGCTCACCGGCGGCCAGGAGCCCAACAAGGGCGTCAACCCGGACGAGGTCGTCGCCATCGGCGCCGCCCTCCAGGCCGGTGTGCTCAAGGGCGAGGTCAAGGACGTCCTGCTGCTCGACGTGACCCCGCTGTCGCTGGGCATCGAGACCAAGGGCGGGATCTTCACGAAGATCATCGAGCGCAACACCACGATCCCGACCAAGCGCTCGGAGGTCTTCACCACGGCCGAGGACAACCAGCCGTCGGTGCAGATCCAGGTCTACCAGGGCGAGCGTGAGATCGCCGCGTACAACAAGAAGCTGGCCACCTTCGAGCTGACCGGCATCGCCCCGGCGCCGCGCGGCATCCCGCAGATCGAGGTCACCTTCGACATCGACGCCAACGGCATCGTCAACGTCTCCGCCAAGGACCTCGGCACCGGCAAGGAGCAGACGATGACGATCACCGGTGGCTCCGCGCTGCCGAAGGACGACATCGACCGCATGATGCGCGAGGCCGAGTCCTACGCCGAGGAGGACAAGAAGCGCCGCGAGGAAGCCGAGACGCGCAACAACGCCGACTCGCTCGTCTACCAGACCGAGAAGTTCCTCAACGACAACGCCGACAAGGTCCCGGACGACATCAAGAACGAGGTCAACGAGGCCGTCGCCGAGCTGAAGAAGGCCCTGGAGGGCACCGACTCGGCCGTTATCCGCACCTCCGCGGAGAAGCTCGCCACGGTCAGCCAGAAGATGGGTTCGGCCATCTACGCCCAGTCGCAGGCGTCGTCCGAGGCCCCGACCGGCACCCCGCAGGGTGACGCCGCGGGCGACCGCAAGGACGACGACGTGGTCGAGGCTGAGATCGTGGACGAAGAGCCGAAGCGCGACAACGGCGCCAAGTGACGTCCGGAAAGCCCGAGGGGAGCACCAGCGTGAGCACGCGCGAGAACGGTTCCGGTGAGGAACCGGTGATCCGCGACAACCGTAAGATCGACCCGGAGACGGGGCAGCCACGCGAGGCGAGCCAGTCGGACGCGCAGGGACACCCGGGCGGGGGGCAGGGCGAGCAGTCCTCCTCCCTCGCCTCCGACCTGGCGTCGATCGAGCTGGCCACCCAGCTCGCGGAGCGCACCGCGGACCTGCAGCGTCTCCAGGCCGAATACTCCAACTACCGCAAGCGCGTCGACCGCGACCGGACGGTGGTCAAGGAGCAGGCGGTGTCCGGCGTCCTGGCCGAGCTGCTGCCGGTCCTCGACGACATCGGCAGGGCCCGCGAGCACGGCGAGCTCACCGGCGGCTTCGCCAAGGTGAGCGAGTCGCTGGAGGCGATCACCGGCAAGCTGGGGTTGAGCACCTTCGGCACCAAGGGCGAGCCGTTCGACCCGACGGTGCACGAGGCGCTCATGCACAGCTACTCCGCCGATGTCACCGAGCCGACCTGCGTGGAGATCCTGCAGCCCGGCTACCGGATCGGCGAGCGGGTGCTCCGCCCCGCCCGGGTCTCGGTCGCCGAGCCCGAGGAGCCCGCCGCGCCGGCCCCGTCCGGTTCGGACGAGAACTGACCCCCCCTACATCTGATCTCTTGCGAGAAGGAACATAGATGAGCACCAAGGACTACCTGGAGAAGGACTACTACGCCGTCCTTGGTGTGCCCAAGACCGCTACGGCCGAGGAGATCAAGAAGGCGTACCGGAAGCTGGCCAGGCAGCACCACCCGGACGCCAACCCCGGAAGCTCGGCGGACTCCGAGAGCACCGCCAAGTTCAAGGAGGTCTCCGAGGCCTACAACGTCCTGTCCGACACCAAGCGCCGCAAGGAGTACGACGAGGCGCGGACGCTCTTCGGATCGGGGCTCGGCGGTTACGCGGGGGGCGGGGGGGCTCCTCGCGGCGGGTTCCCCTTCGACCTGGGGGACCTGTTCGGGGGCACCGCCCAGCAGGGTGCGGGCGACCGCATCGGCGACATCTTCGGGGGCCTGTTCAACCGGGGCGGCGCGAGCCGTCCCGGCGGGACGGCCAACAGGGCACGGCGCGGCCAGGACGTCGAGTCCGAGGTCACGCTCTCCTTCTCCGAGGCGGTGGAGGGCACCACGGTGTCGCTCCGCCTGACCAGTTCCTCCGCCTGCACGGCGTGCAGCGGGACCGGCGCCAAGGCCGGGACCACCCCGCGCGTCTGCCCGACGTGCGAGGGCACCGGCGCGGCGAGCCGCAACCTGGGCAACTTCGCCTTCTCCGAGCCGTGCCGCGACTGCAAGGGCCGCGGCCTGCTGGTGGACGACCCGTGCCCGGTGTGCGAGGGGAGCGGGCGGGGCAAGAGCACCCGCACGATCCAGGCGCGCATCCCGGCCGGTGTGGGCGACGGCCAGCGCATCAGGATCAAGGGCAAGGGAGCGCCCGGCGAGAACGGCGGCCCGGCCGGCGACCTGTACGTGCTGATCCACGTCAAGCCGCACCCGGTGTTCGGCAGGACGGGTGAGAACCTGACGATCACCGTGCCGGTCACCTTCACCGAGGCAGCGCTGGGCGCCGAGATCAAGGTGCCGATCCTGAAGGGCATGCCGGTCACGCTGCGCATCCCGGAGGGCACCCCGAACGGCCGCACCTTCCGGGTGCGGGGCCGGGGCGTGCCCCGCAAGGACGGCACCAAGGGCGACCTGCTCGCCACGGTCGAGGTCCTGGTGCCGCAGCACCTGGAGGACAAGGCAAGGGGTGCCCTGGAGGAGTTCCGCGACGCCACCTCGGGTGCCGACCCGCGGGCAGAACTCATCCAACAGGCCAGAAGCGAGTAGCGATGGACGTCAACTACTTCGATCTGTCGGACGACACTCCCGTCTACGTCATTTCGGTAGCCGCCCAGCTGTCGGGTCTGCACCCGCAGACCCTGCGGCAGTACGACCGTCTCGGCCTGGTCAGTCCAGGCCGGTCGGCCGGCCGCGGCCGCCTGTACTCCACCCGCGACATCGTGATGCTCCGCGAGGTCCAGCGGCTCTCCCAGGAGGAGGGCATCAACCTCGCGGGCATCAAGCGGATCCTGACCCTGGAGAACGAGGCCCTGCGCCTGCGGGACGAGAACGAACGCCTGCGCGCGGAGATGAGCATGATCCGGGCACTGATCCAGTACCAGCTGCCGCCCGCCTGACTCCACGAGACACCGCAGGGTGTTCGTCGCGAGGAAGCGCTGATGACCGGAGTGAGGGGAGTCCTCGTCCGGTACGCGCCGCCGACCGGACCAAGGAACGCGGGAGTCCCGCGAAGGAGCCGGGCCACAGCACCGGAGCCGCGACACGCGGCGTCGCCATCCGGCACGGTTCCCGGCCGTAAGCGGCGTCGCCATCGAACTCGAGTGAGGCAAGCATGGACTACAAACTTACGCAGAAGAGCCAGGAGGCGGTCTCCTCGGCCGTCCGGCGGGCGGCCGCCGAAGGCAACCCCGAGGTCGCCCCGGCGCATCTGTTCACCTCGCTGCTCGCCCTGCCGGGCGGCACCGCCGTGCCCCTGCTGGAGGCGGTGGGCGCCGACTGGAAGCAACTGCGGACCGAGGCGGAGAAGCAGCTCGCGGCTCTGCCCAAGGCGCAGGGTGCCACGGTCAGCGCCCCGTCGAGTTCGAGGCAGCTGCTCACCGCGTTGAACACCGCGGCCCAGCGGGCCCGCCGGCTTGAGGACGAGTACGTCTCGACCGAGCACCTGCTGGTCGGTCTCGCCGCCGACGGCGGCCCGATCGCCGAGCTGCTGAAGTCGCACGGCGCCACCCCGAACGCGCTGCTCGACGCCTTCGAGAAGGTGCGCGGGCACGCCAAGGTGACCAGCGCGACCCCCGAGGACACCTACCAGGCCCTGGAGAAGTACGGGATCGACCTGACCGAGCGGGCACGGGCGGGCAAGCTCGACCCGGTGATCGGCCGCGACTCGGAGATCCGGCGGGTCATCCAGGTCCTCAGCCGCCGCACCAAGAACAACCCCGTGCTCATCGGTGAGCCCGGTGTCGGCAAGACCGCGGTGGTGGAGGGGCTGGCCCAGCGGATCGTCGCCGGGGACGTGCCCTCCAGCCTGCGCGACAAGCGTCTGATCGCCCTCGACCTCGGCGCGATGGTCGCGGGTGCCAAGTACCGCGGTGAGTTCGAGGAGCGGCTCAAGGCCGTGCTCGGCGAGATCAAGGAGAGCAACGGCCAGGTCGTCACCTTCATCGACGAGCTGCACACCATGGTCGGCGCGGGTGCCGCCGAGGGCGCCATGGACGCGGGCAACATGCTCAAGCCCATGCTGGCCCGGGGCGAGCTGCGGATGATCGGTGCGACGACGCTCGACGAGTACCGCGAGCGCATCGAGAAGGACCCGGCGCTGGAGCGCCGCTTCCAGCAGGTCTACGTGGGCGAGCCCACCGTCGAGGACACCATCGCCATCCTGCGCGGGCTCAAGGGCCGCTACGAGGCGCACCACCAGGTCCAGATCGCCGACGGCGCGCTGGTGGCCGCCGCCGCCCTGTCCGACCGCTACATCACCTCCCGGTTCCTGCCGGACAAGGCGATCGACCTCGTCGACGAGGCGGCCTCCCGGCTCCGCATGGAGATCGACTCCCGTCCGGTGGAGATCGACCAGCTCCAGCGGAACGTCGACCGGATGCGGATGGAGGAGCTGGCGCTCGCCAAGGAGACCGACGAGGGCAGCCTCCAGCGGCTGGAGCGGCTCCGCAAGGAGCTGGCCGACCGCCAGGAGGAACTGAACGCGCTGATCGGCCGCTGGGAGCAGGAGAAGGCCGGGCTCAACCGGGTCGGCGACCTGAAGAAGCAGATCGACGAGGTGCGCGGCGCCGCCGAGCGCGCGCAGCGCGACGGTGACTTCGAGACCGCCTCGCGGTTGATGTACGCCGAGGTGCCCAAACTGGAGGCCGAGCTCGCCGAGGCCAGCAAGGCCGCCCTGCCCGACGACCCGATGGTCAAGGAGGAGGTCGGCTCCGACGACATCGCCCAGGTCATCTCCTCGTGGACCGGCATCCCCGCGGGCCGCCTGCTGGAGGGCGAGACCGCCAAGCTGCTGCGGATGGAGGAGGAGCTCGGCAGGCGTCTGATCGGCCAGCGGCAGGCCGTCCAGGCGGTCTCCGACGCCGTGCGCCGGGCCCGCGCGGGCATCTCCGACCCCGACCGGCCGACCGGCAGCTTCCTGTTCCTCGGCCCGACGGGTGTCGGCAAGACCGAGCTGGCCAAGGCGTTGGCCGACTTCCTGTTCGACGACGAGCGGGCGATGGTCCGCATCGACATGAGCGAGTACGGCGAGAAGCACAGCGTCGCCCGTCTCGTGGGTGCCCCGCCCGGTTACGTGGGCTACGAGGAGGGCGGCCAGCTCACCGAGGCCGTGCGGCGCAGGCCGTACACCGTGGTGCTGCTGGACGAGGTCGAGAAGGCCCACCCCGAGGTCTTCGACATCCTGCTCCAGGTGCTCGACGACGGCCGGCTCACCGACGGTCAGGGCCGCACGGTCGACTTCCGCAACGTGATCCTGATCCTCACCTCCAACATCGGGTCGCAGTTCCTCGTCGACCCGGCCATGGACAAGGACGCCCAGCGGACAGCGGTGATGAACGCGGTCAGGAGCTCGTTCAAGCCGGAGTTCCTCAACCGGCTCGACGACGTCATCCTGTTCGACGCGCTCGGCACCGAGGAGCTGTCCAAGATCGTGGACCTGCAGGTCGGCCACCTGGCCAGGCGCCTGGCGGACCGGAGGCTCACGTTGACCGTGACCCCGGCGGCCCGCGACTGGCTGGCGCTGACGGGCTACGACCCGCTGTACGGCGCCCGGCCGCTGCGCCGTCTCGTGCAGTCGGCGATCGGCGACAAGCTGGCCAAGGAGGTGCTGTCCGGTCAGGTCCAGGACGGCGACGAGGTCCTCGTCGACATCGACGATTCGAGCGACTCGCTGTCGATCGGCCCGGTAAGGGCTTGACCACCATTGGGTTAAGCGGACCCCTGATCAAGACCCCCCTGTTACGTTCGGCATTCGTCGGATCACCGAACGCAACAGGGGGACGTGCATGTCCAACACATCACGGAACATCCGGGGGCTCCTCGCCGTGGCGGCGCTCACGGTCGGCGCGAACTGGACGATGATCGCTCCGGCTTCGGCGGAGGCCGCGCTCTGCGGAGGGCGTGGCACCCTGGAGACGCTCCAGCGGCCCGGGACCGCGGCGTCGTTCTGCGAGGAGATCGAGGACGTCAGGGTCGCCGCGGTCGCCGGGGGGACGAGCGCCGCGCACGAGGACGAGGTGTCGGCCGTCGTCGACCGGCTCGCGCGGATCGCGGGCCTGCCCGGCCTCTCCCGGGCCTCCGCGGTGGTCAGCTTCGCCGACGCGGGGGGCGTCGCCGCGGGCCTCGGCTGCCACGCTCTGCCCTTCGGGCTGTCGGACCTGCCCGAAGGTTCCGTGGAGACCCTCACGCACCCGTTCCCGGACGCCGCGGCGGAGGAGGCCATGCGCGCCACCGGCGACCGGTGGCCGGGCACCCTGGCCGACACGCCGGAGCTGCCCGGCGCGGCCGGCGGGCCGCAGGACGGTCCGGACGACGGCCCGAGCTGGATGCGGCCGATGCTCCAGGCGTCTCCGGACCCGGCTGATTCGACCGGCGGCGCGGAAGGAACGGACGGCGCGGACGGCACACCGTCCGGTGACGTGACGCCGCCGCTGTCCCGCACGGAGTCGGAGTCGTCCGCCCCGGGTGGCCTGTCCGGCACGGACCTGCCCGAAGTGAGGACGCCGGACGCGAGCCTGCCCGAGACCGGCCCGTCCGCGACGGACCGGCTCCCCGCCGTGCGGCCTCCGGCGGACCTGCCGGCCGCCGTCCGGCCGCAGAGCCCGGCCCTGCCCCAGGGGCCCGCCACCGGCGGCGCGCCTGCGCAGGAGGCGCTGAACGTCGGCGACCTCTCCGTGTCGGGCTCGGCCCTGCCGGGCGGCGGGCGGCACTGACCTCCGTCCGCCGGACGATGACGAGGGCCGTGATCCGGGGGGATCACGGCCCTCGCCCATGGCCGGACCGCCCCGGCACGGACGCCGACCCGAGACGGCGGTGAAACCACCCCCGGCACAGACACCGATCCGGGACGCCCGGCGAGGCCACCTCCGGCACGGATGTCAGCGCGAGGCACCCGGCGAAGCCACCCACAGCACAGACGTCACCCCGAGGCACCCGGCGAAACCGTCTCCGGCACGGACGTCAGTGCGAGGCGTCCAGCAGAGCGTCGATCTCGTCCTCCGGCAGACCCAGGTCGACGCGGATGCGATAGCGGGTCCGCAGGAGAGCGGTGTACTCACCGCTGCCCCGCGGGGCCTGCTGGGCCCCCTCGGTGGCCCACCGGTGGGCCTCGTCGAGGTCGCCGTACGCGACGAGGGTCTCGGCGACGGTGAGCGCGGTGGCGGCGTTGACCTCGTCGTCGGCGCGGACCGTCTCGATCACCTCCCGCGCCTCGTCGGGCCGTTCGAGCTCGAAGAGGGTGTCGGCGATACCGGCCCGGGGGTCGACGCCGACCTCGCCACCGTCGTCGACCGCCCGCTGGAAGCAGTCGAGGGCATGGGCGGGCTGCCCGGCCTGCCGCCACTCCTCGGCGGCGAGGACGAGGATCGCCGCCCGTGATATGTCGCCGGACGCATACGCCTCCGCCAGGGCTTCCAGCCGCCGGGCCAGGTTCTCGTGATCGTCGGCCAGAAGTGCCTGCTCAAGCAATCGATCAAGTTGCTCACGTGTCACATGCGCCACATCGCGAGAGTACCGAGCGGCGCTCGACTTCGTATGCCCAACGGCAGGTATTGGTCGAACGACCTTGAGTAAACGAACTGTCACGGTGCGCGTGTTCCTCCAGTAAAACGGGCATATGGCGGGGGACTCCTGCTAGTGGAGTGCATCGTCGGGAGGAGCTGCGATGGAGATGTCCAAGCAGACGGCCTTCGCGTTGACGCTCCTGGTGGCCCTCTCCGTCGTCGTCCCCGGTTCGGCGGGATACCTGTCGGCGAAGATGGACGCCATCGAGCGCGCACACCGCGAGCTCCTGTCGCTGGAGAACCGCCTACGCCGGGAGAGGCTCGCCGCGCAGGCCGAGGAGGCGGAACGGGGCCGCCGGGACCGGCAGGTCGTCGCGTCGGCCCGTGCTCCCCGTGACTCCTCGCCCGGAGCCCGCGAGGAGCGGAAGGCCGGGGAGGAGGAGTCCGGTCCGCCCGCGTTCGTGCCCACGGAGCTCGATCCCGCGGAACGGCGCGAGGCGCGGCGGCGCGAGCAACGACGGCGCGAGGCCGAGCTCGCCGAGCGGGCCGCCCGCGAGGAGCGGCGCTGGGCCGAGCTCGAACTCGGCCACCTCTACCCGGGGCACCTGCCGGAGGATCTCACCGCCGCCCGGGACGTGTACGGCGAGATCGTCGTCCCCGAGCCCGACACGATCGGCAGCGGCCGGGTGCCCGTGCGCTCCGGGGACCCCGACCTTCCCGAGCACCCTCAGGCCGAGGCGCCGACCAACTGACGGCTCAGATAGCCGCGGATCAGCCGCTTGGCCTCGCTCACGATCTCCGGTGCGCCGTTCGGATCGCGGCGGAAGGCCAGCTTCAGCACCGCGTCCCCGGCCTCCACCGCTATCAGGACGGCCAGGTCGAGATCCTCACTGTCGGTGAAGCCGTACTCCTGGAGCAGAAGGCCGCGCAGCCGCCCGGCGATCACCGCGTGGTTGTCGGAGACCGCGTCGAGCAGGTTGAGGTCGACCACGTCACCGAAGTGCATGGACCGGAAACCGGGGACGGTCCGGTGCATCTCCACGTACTCGTCGATGATCGCGTCGACCGCGTCCCACCAGCCTCCGTACTCCTCCGATATGAAGCGCCTGCCGATGCGGGAGACGAACTCCTCCACGTGGCGGCGGGTGACCGCCTGGGCGATGGCACGCTTGTCGGGGAAGAACTGGTAGATCGAGCCGATCGCGACTCCGGCGCGCTCGGCGATGCGGGTGGTGGACAGCGCGTCGTAACCGACTTCGTCCAGCAGGTCGGCACACGCGTCGAGCATCCTCTCGACACGGCGGGCGCTCCGTCGCTGGGTGGGCCGGCGCCGCAGCGGAGTTTCACCGGACTCCTCGGCAGGCATCGTCACCCGTCCATCTTGCCCGCCCGGCCCGTCCGGGTCAGCGCTTATCGGCCAATCCCGAGATTTCCCGGCCGCCGGTGAGCCGCGCCAGACGGCGCAGGAGCGCCGGGGAGATCCGCGAGAGCGCGTAGCCGGCCTTGCCCTCCGCGTTGATCGCGACGGTGGGCAGGTCACGGTGGACGGCCCGCAGGATGTGCGCGGCGACCCGTTCGGGCGGGTAGCCGCGCCAGGCCAGCGCCTTCTCCGCGACCTCCTTCTCCCGTTCCCGGGACAGTCCCTCCGGGGCACCGGCGTAGGTGGCGTTGGCCGCGATCGCGGTGGAGACGAACCCCGGGCAGATCGCGGTGACCCCGATGCCCTCGCCGGCGAGCTCGGCGCGCAGGCAGTCGCTGAGCATCTTCACCGCCGCCTTGGCCGTGGAGTACGCGGGCAGCAGCCGGCTGGGGGCGAAGGCGGCGAGCGAGGCGATGTTCACGATGTGGCCGCCCTCGCCGCGCTCGACCATCTGGGCGGCGAACAGGCGGCAGCCGTGGATGACGCCCCAGAGGTTCACGTCCAGGGTCCGGCGCCAGTCGTCGACCGAGTGCGTGAGGAACGGGCCGGCCACCGCGATGCCCGCGTTGTTGACCACGATGTCGGGCACGCCGTACCGGTCCTTGACGAGCCGGGCGAACTCCTCCATGGCCGCCGTGTCCGCGACGTCCACCCGGTGGGCGTGCGCCACCCCGCTGCCACCTCCGGCGGTACGGATGGCGACGATGCCGTCGACGGTGCGGCGGGCGGCGTCCGGATCGATGTCCGCGCAGATCACCTCCGCCCCGTGCGCGGCGAAGGCGCGGGCGGTGGCCCGCCCGATCCCGCTGCCCGCACCGGTGACCACCACCAGCCGGTCGGCGTACGGCCCGTGCCCGCCCGTCCGGGCCCTGCGCAGTTCCCGGGAGGGCGGCGCGCCTTCGATGTGCCCGGCGAACTCGGCGATCATGCGGGCGACCGTCCGGGGGTGGCTGCGCTGCACCCAGTGGCCCGCGGGGATGCGCCGGTGCCAGAGTTCGGGCGCCCAGCGATGCGTCGAGGCCAGCAACGCGGAGGAGACGAACGGGTCCCGGGTGGCCTCGATGAGTTGTACGGGTGTCTCGGCGGTGCTCCCGGCGCCGGACGAGCCGGCCGGGCGGCGGCCGGTGAGCATGTTGGACCGGTAGAGGCCGAGGCCGTTCAGCGCGTCCTGAACGACCGTGTCGGCGGGGTGGCCGTCGCGGGGGGCGACCCCGTCGGCCGCCCGTACCAGCCGTTCCAGGCCGCGCGGCAGGATCAGGCGCAGGGCCGCCTCGGGAAGGACCGGGAGCTGGAAGGCAGCGATGTACCAGGAGCGCATCAGCTGTCCGGCGACCTCACGCCCGGAGCCGTGCCGCAGGAAGTGGGCGGCCTGGTCCAGGTGGGGGCCGCCGAGCGAGGTGAAGGAGCGGATCCGCTCCTTGATCCCCGGCCGGCCGATCAGGTTCCATGACTGGATGGAGCCCCAGTCGTGCCCGACGAGGTGCACGCCCGGCTCGCCCACCGCGTCGAGGACCGCCGACATGTCGGCGGCCAGGCGGTCGTAGCCGTAGTCGCCGTCGCGGGGGGCACCGGAGCGGCCGGCGCCGCGGACGTCGTAGCGGACCACGTGGAAACGGTCGTCCAGCAGGCCGGCCACCTCGTCCCAGACACGGTGGGTGTCGGGGTAGCCGTGGACCAGCAGGATCGTCGGGGCGGCGGGATCGCCCTGCTCGTACAGCGCCAGGCGGACGTCACCGGACTCGACCCATCGCATCACGGCCTCCAGCCGAACGGAGATCCCGACAACAACCGTACAGAATCACATTCTGTCAGCCGGTCTCGGTGAGCGGTTGCCCGGCTGCGGCCGGGCGGGGCGGCGGCCGCCCGGGGGCGGCGGCCAGGCGGTGAAGCGGCCGGGCGGCGGGGCGGGATCAGCGGCCGGGGTCGGTGGGCTTGGCGGACAGGCCGGTGCAGCCGCGCAGGTCCTTCCAGCCGGCGATGGCCTGCTGCCTGCTCGTCCCGGTGAGCGGGATCGGCACCCCGCCCTGGATGGTGGCCGGGGTCCATTCGTCCTTGAGGACCTTGCGGCCGTCGATGGTCAGGGTGAGCACGCCGGTCTTCCCGGTCTCCGGGCCCCAGTTGTAGAAGACGAAGTTGCCCAGGCCGTAGTTGACGTAGCTGCTCTTGAGGTAACCGCCGCCGAGCAGGATGTGGGCGTGGCCGCCCACGATGACGTCCGCGCCGGCGGCGACCAGCTTCGGCGCCAGGCCGCGCTGGGCCTCGTTCGGGCATTTCTGCAGCTCGGTGCCCCAGTGCAGGTGGACGATGACGGTGTCGGAGTTCCTGCGTGCCCGGCGCACCTCCTGGATCAGCCTGGCCTCGTTCTTGGCCGAGGCGAGACCGCCCTTGTCACCGGCGGCCGTCCACGCCTGGATGAACTCGGAGTCGAGCACCTGGGTGGCGCCGATGATGGAGATGCGGTTGCCGTTGACGGTCGTCCGCCACGGCTTGTACGCCTCGTCCTCGTTCGCACCCACGCCGACGACCGGGAACCTGGAACGTTCTATCGCGGCCAGGGAGTCGGCGAGGCCGCTCTGCATGTAGTCCATGCCGTGGTTGTTGGCCATCGACGCGACGTCCACCCCGGCGGCCTTGAGCGCGGTCAGCGCGCTGGCCGGGGCACGGAAGGTGTACTGCTTGCCGGGGGCCGGGGTGCCGCCGGTGGTGATCGCGGTCTCCAGGTTGATCATCGCGAGGTCGGAGCGCTTGAACACCTTGGCGATGGGGCCGAGCGCGGTCTTGGGGTCGGCGTTCAGCCTGGTCCGGAGCACGCCCTCGAAGTGCACGTCCCCCCCGAAGGAGATGGTGAACGGCCGGCGCTCGGGCGTCGCCTTGCGCGCGGGGGACGAGGATGTGGTGGGTTTCTCCGCGACGTCCGGCGGCGAGCCCGGGGCGGCCGACTCGGCCGGCGAGCAGGCCGCGGCGAACGCGGCTGAGACGATCATCGCGGTGGCGGCGGCGAGGCGGCGCGCAGTATACGTGTCCATCGGTATCTGAGGATGCCATCCCGGCGGCGTCCGGTGGGACAACTCGCCCCATCGGATTGCACTTCGCCAAATTTGAATCAGTCATATAGTTGAATCAGTCAGATTTGCCGCATAACGTATGGCCATGCGCGACGAAGACCGGCTTCGGCAGGCGGGCCTGCGGGTCACCGCGGCACGACTGGCGATCATGCAGACCGTGCGGGAGGGCGACCACCTGGACGTGGACGCCGTCCACCGCGGTGTGCTCAGCCGGGTCGGGCAGGTTTCCCTGCAGGCCGTCTACGACTCTCTGCACGCACTGCACCGTGCCGGGCTGCTGCGCCGGATAGAACCCGCGGGCAGTCCCGCCCGGTACGAGGCACGGATCGGCGACAACCACCACCACCTGGTCTGCCGCCGGTGCGGGAGGGTCACGGACGTCGACTGCGCCGTCGGCCACGCCCCCTGCCTCGACCCGGCATCCGACGCCGGATACCTGGTCGACGAGGCGGACGTCATCTTCTGGGGCGTGTGCCCCGACTGCCGTTCCGAAGACACTCGCTGAAGAGAACCCCTCCGGAGGAACGCTTCCATGAGCACCAGGCCCGTCACCACGACCGACGCGGGCATCCCCGCCCCCAGCGACGAGCACTCACAGTCGATCGGCCCCAACGGCCCCCTGCTGTTGCAGGACCACTACCTCATCCAGAAGATGGCCCACTTCAACCGGGAGCGCGTACCCGAGCGGGTGGTCCACGCCAAGGGCGGCGGCGCGCACGGCATCCTGCAGATCACCGAGGACGTCAGCCAGTACACCAAGGCGAGCCTGTTCACCAAGGGCAAGGAGACGCCCCTCTTCCTGCGCTTCTCCTCGGTCGCCGGTGAGCTGGGCAGCCCCGACACGCAGCGCGACCCGCGCGGCTTCGCGCTCAAGTTCTACACCGACCACGGCAACTACGACATCGTCGGCAACAACACGCCGATCTTCTTCATCCGTGACCCGCAGAAGTTCTCCGACTTCATCCACAGCCAGAAGCGCCGCGCGGACAACAACCTGCGCGACCACAACATGCAGTGGGACTTCTGGACGCTCTCGCCGGAGACCGCCCACCAGGTCACCTTCCTGATGACCGACCGCGGCACCCCGGCCTCCTGGCGCCACATGCACGGCTTCGGCTCGCACACCTTCCTCTGGTACAACGCGGGCGGTGAGAAGTTCTGGGTCAAGTACCACTTCAAGACCGACCAGGGCATCAAGAACTTCACCGACGCCGAGGCCGGCGCGGTCATCGCCCAGGACGCCGACTACCACATCCGCGACCTGTACGACGCGATCAAGGCCGGTGACCATCCGTCCTGGACGGTGAACGTGCAGATCATGCCGTTCGAGGACGCCGCCGACTACCGGTTCAACCCGTTCGACCTGACCAAGGTGTGGCCGCACGCCGACTACCCCGAGATCACGATCGGCAGGTTCGTCCTCAACCGCAACCCGGAGAACTACTTCGCCGAGGTCGAGCAGTCGGGCTTCGAACCGGCCAACCTGGTGCCGGGTATCGGGCCGTCTCCGGACAAGATGCTCCAGGGCCGCCTGTTCTCCTACCCCGACGCCCACCGCTACCGCATCGGCGCCAACTACCAGCAGCTGCCGATCAACGCGCCGAAGGTCCCCGTCCACAGCTACAACAAGGACGGCCAGATGCGCTTCGCCAACCCTGCCGACCCGGTCTACGCCCCCAACACCGTCGGCGGCCCCGCGGCCGACCCGGCGCTGTACGCGGGTGAGGACTACCACGTGGCCGGTGAGATCATCCGTTCCGCCTACACCCTGCACCGCGAGGACGACGATTTCGTCCAGCCCCGCGCGCTGTGGGAGAACGTCCTGTCCGACACCGACCGCGCACACCTGGTGAGCAACGTCGTCGGCCACGCCTCCGCGCCGGAGGTCACCGCCGAGATGAAGAAGCGCGTCGTGGAGTACTGGACCAACATCCACAAGGACCTCGGCCAGGGCGTCGCCCAGGGTCTGGGCATCGCCGCCGACTAGTCACCCCGTTCCCCGGGCCCGCACCCCCACCGGGGTGCGGGTCCGGGCCTTCCCATCGTCCCGGTCCACGGCCATGATGAGTTCATTCGCCGAACCCAGGAGTGCCGATGAGAACAGCGCACCGGACCTGTCCCCTCTGCGAAGCCGTGTGCGGCCTCCGGCTCACCCTGGACGACACCGGACGCGTCACGTCGGTCAAGGGCGATCCGGATGACCCGTTCTCCAGGGGGTTCATCTGCCCCAAGGGGGCGAGCCTCGGCCGCCTCGACGAGGACCCCGACCGGTTACGTGCCCCGATGGTCCGCACGGGTGACGAGTGGCGCGAGGCGGGCTGGGACGAGGCGTTCCGCGCCGTCGAGGCGGGCCTGCGAGACGTGATCGACACCCACGGCCGCCGGTCGCTCGCCGTCTACCTCGGCAACCCCAACGCCCACTCCATGGCCGGCGCCCTGTACGGCGCACCGCTGATCCGTGCTCTGGGCACCCGCAACGTCTTCTCCGCGGGCAGCGCCGACCAGATGCCCAAGCACGTCGCCTGCGGTCTGATGCTCGGCGACCCGTTGGCCGTCGCGGTGCCCGACCTCGACCGCACCGACTACCTGCTGATGCTGGGCGCCAACCCGCTGGAGTCCAACGGTTCACTCTGCACCGCCCCTGATTTCCCAGGCCGTCTCAAGGCGCTGCGCGGTCGCGGCGGCAGGCTCGTCGTCGTCGACCCGCGCCGGACCAGGACCGCCGCCCTCGCCGACGAGCACCTGTTCGTCCGGCCCGGCACCGACGCCTACCTGCTGTTCGGCATCGTCCACGTCCTGTTCGCCGAGGACCTCACCACCGTCGGCGTCGAGGTCGAGGGCCTCGCGGAGGTCGGGCGGCTGGCCGCGGACTTCGCCCCCGGGGCGGTCGCCCCGGTGTGCGGCGTGCCCGCCGAGACGATCGAGCGGCTGGCCCGCGAGCTGGCCGCGGCGCCCACCGCGGCCGTCTACGCCCGCATCGGCACCTGCACCGCCGAGTTCGGCACCCTCACGCAGTGGCTGGTCGACGTCGTCAACGTCCTGACCGGCAACTTCGACCGCCCCGGCGGGGTCATGTTCGCCAAGACCGCCGTCGAGACCGGTCGTAGGAGCAGACCGTACGTCACGGGCCGCTGGCGCAGCCGGGTCCGCGGGCTGCCGGAGACCAACGGCGAACTGCCGGTGGCCACCCTCGCCGACGAGATCGAGACCCCGGGTGACGGCCAGGTCATGGGTCTCGTGATGGTCGCGGGCAACCCGGTGCTGTCGGCGCCGAACGGCCCCCGGCTGGCCCGCGCCTTCGCCGGCCTGGAGTTCATGGTCTGCGTGGACCCGTACCTGAACGAGACGACCCGGCATGCGAACGTCATCCTGCCGCCGCCCCCGGTGATGCGGTCCCCGCACTACGACCTGTTGTTGCTGTCCTTCGCCGTGCGCAACTACGCGAGGTTCTCGCCGCCGGTGCTGCCGCCGGAGCCGGGGCGGCCGTCGGAGTCCGAGATCCTGGCGCGGCTGACGATGATCGCCTCCGGCCAGGCGGCGGACGCCGACCCGGCTGCGCTCGACGAACTGATCATCGACCAGATGCTCCGCCGGGCCACCGGGACGCCCGGCTCGCCGGTGGCGGGCAGGGACCCGGCGGACCTGCGCGCCGCGTTGGACGGCGGCAGCGGGGCCGAGCGGCGCCTGGACGCGATGCTCAGGCTCGGCCCGTACGGACTCTCCCTGAAGGAGCTTCTCGCCAACCCGCACGGCATCGACCTGGGCCCGCTCCAGCCCCGGCTGAAGGAGATCATCCGTACCGTGTCGGGGCGGGTGGAGCTGGCCCCGCCCCAGCTCGTGGCGGACGTGGCGCGGCTGCGCGAACGGCAGGCCGCACCCCCGGCGGAGATCGTGCTGATCGGCCGGCGCCACCTGCGCTCCAACAACAGCTGGCTGCACAACGTGGAACCGCTGGTGGGCGGCACCAACCGGTGCACCCTGCAGATCAACCCGTACGACGTGGACCGTCTCGGGCTCGGCGGGCACGCCGTGGTGCGCTCGGCCGCGGGTGAGCTCGTCGTACCGCTCGAACCCACCGAGACGATCATGCCGGGAGTGGTCAGCCTGCCCCACGGATGGGGGCACGCCGGAACCCCGCAGCGGGTCGCGGCCGGACACGCGGGGGTCAACGCGAACACGCTGACGGACGACTCCGTGATCGACGTCCCGTCGGGGAACGCCGTCTTCAACGGGGTCCCGGTCACGCTCCACCGTGCGTGACCGCCGCCCGGCGACGTCCGGCCGCACATGATCCCATGATCATCCAGAAAAGGGGGTGCGACGCGCACTAGGCTTGCGCGGGTGACCATCCCTCCAGCACAGGATCGCCTGCACGCTCAGCTCGCCTTCGCCATGGAGATCGACAAGCTCAGACGCGTCGTCCGCCGCAACACCCTCATGGACGGGTCGCGGAGAGAGAACGACGCCGAGCACTCGTGGTACGTGGGCATGCTGGCGATGGTCCTGGCCGAGCACGCCCCCCCGGGCACCGACATCGGCAAGGTCGTCGCGATGCTGCTCGTCCACGACATCGTCGAGATCGACGCGGGCGACACCTTCATCTACGACACCCCGGCGGTCGAGGTCCAGCTGGACGTCGAGCGCAAGGCCGCCGACCGGATCTTCGGCCTGCTGCCCGACGACCAGGCCGGACGGCTGCGTGCGCTCTGGGACGAGTTCGAGGAGCGCAGGACCCCGGAGGCGAAGTTCGCCAAGGCCCTCGACCGCATCGCGCCCATCATGGCCAACCACCACAACGAGGGCGGCACCTGGTCGCTCTACAAGGTGACAGCCGAGCAGGTGCTCGAAAAGGTGAAAATCATCGAGGAAGGGTCGCCCACCCTGGGCGAGTACGCCACCGAGCTCATCGCCCTGTCCGTCAGCCGCGGACATCTGGCGCGTGCATAACCCCTTTCCCGGGTAGGTCCCTATCGGTTGGGAAGGGGGCGATGGTGAAGGAAACAGTTAAAACAGGACGTAAGACTTTGCGACGTCTGATGCCTCCGGTCGACGTCACCGACCGGATCGAGCGGTCCACCGGTGCCGACAAACCGATCCGGATACTCGCCAAGGCCGTGCGCCGGCGGATCGGCCCCGGATGGCTGCGTGACCTGCTCCACGGGGTGCCTCTGGGCAAGCCGCTCCATCCACCGGTCGCCAACATCAGCCTCGGCTTACTGGCGGCGGCGACGGTGCTCGACGTGACCCGTTCCGACCCGAGGGCGGCGCGGGTGCTGATCGCCGGCGGCCTCGCCACCGCGATGCCCGCCGCCGCAGCCGGCATCACGGACTGGTCCGTGCTGCACCGGGAGCAACAGCGGATCGGCTTCGTGCACGCCCTCGCCAACCTCACCGCGCTCGGGCTCTACACCGGTTCGCTGGCACTGCGGCTGGCCGGGCGGGAACGCACCGGGCGTGCGCTGTCGTTCGCCGCGTTGAGCGCGTCGACCGTGGGCGGCTACCTCGGCGGCCATATGGCCTACCGGCAGGCGGCCGGCGCCAACCACGCCGAGTCGGTCAGCCATCTGGTCCCGCTGGGCTGGCACGACCTGTGCGACATCGCCGACCTTCCCGAGGGGCGGCCGGTGACCCGGCGGCTGGGCTACATCGACCTGTTCGTGCTGCGGGCCGGCGGGAACGTCACGGTGCTCGCCGACCACTGCGCTCACCTGGCCGGGCCGCTCCACCAGGGGCGCCTGGTCTCCGAGGACGGCACGGCCTGCGTGGTGTGCCCGTGGCACGGGAGCACCTTCCGCCTGGCCGACGGGGCGGTCATGCACGGCCCCGCCACCGCACCCCAGCCCTCCTTCCAGACCCGGATCCGCCGCGACGGCATCCTGCAGGTCCGCCCCGCGCAGACCTGACACCGGACCTGGGACCGGACCTGACGCGGTGTTCCGCGAGGACTCCCCGCCCGGCCCGGCGGGTCGTCCCGCTCGCGGCCCCGCCGCCGGCGGGGCCGCCCCGCCACCCGGATCGCCTGCGGTGCTGCGGTCTTCAGGCCGGGGACGAAGCGGACTCGCTCACGCAGCCGAGCGGGCATGCCGCAGCCGGGCAGGGGCCGGGGAGCGCGTCAGTCCGGCCCGCCGTCGGCGGGGTGCTCGACCAGGGCCAGGATCCGGCTGGACATGAACCGCGCGGTGCGTACGGCCGTGCCGCTGCGGGTCACCTCGCTCACCTCGACCACGCCGCCGCGACGGTTGGCCACCTCGACGCGGCGACCCGCGCGGGTGGCGATGACCTCGTAGGTGCGCGAGGAGTCCCCCGCGTCGATGACAACCTCTACTTTGTCACCCTTCATGGGTGTTTCATGCCCAAAAACCGGCAGGCTTAGCCGTACACCAGTTTGACGATCGCCACCACGCCCACGCAGACGATGAACGCGCGCAGCACCGGCGCGGGGAGCCGCCTGCCGACCTTCGCCCCGAGGAAACCACCGATCGCGGCGCCCAGCGCCACCATGAGCACCGCCAGCCAGTCGATCTCCGCGATCACGATGAACAGCGCGGCGGCGGCGGCGTTGACGAGCAACGCGAGCACGTTCTTGGCCGCGTTGATCCGCTGCAGGTCGTCGTCGAGGAAGCTGCCCAGCAGCCCGATGAGCAGCACCCCCTGGGCGGCGCCGAAGTAGCCGCCGTAGACGCCGCACGCGAAGACACCGGCCCACAGCCAGGGGCCGCCGTGCGGATGGACGTGCTCCCGCCGGGCGTTCAGCCACCGGTTGAGCCTGGGCTGGATCACCACCAGCACGCAGGCCAGGGCGATCAGCACAGGCACGACGACGTCGAACGCCTCCTCGGGGAGGTAGAGCAGGAGCACCCCGCCGATCAGCGCGGCCACGACCGTGGGAACGCCCAGCCGGACCAGCCGTCGGCGCTGGCCCCGCAGCTCCGCGCGGTAGCCGAGTGCCCCGGTCAGCGACCCGGGAACCAGCCCGACGGTGTTGCAGACGTTCGCGACGACCGGCGGCAACCCCAGGGCCACCATCGTCGGGAACGTGATCAGGGACCCCGAGCCGACCACGGCGTTGATGCCCCCGGCACCGATCCCGGCCGCGAAGATCGCGGCGGCCTCCCACGGCGTCATGCGTTTCCCCTCACTCGTGCGGCTCGCCCCGGCGGCGTGCGCACGGCACGCACCGGACGCCAGGAGGAGACGGGCGGCCACCCGGTGGCGGGGTGCCCCCGGCCGGGCCGGCGAGCCCGCGAGGCGGACGCCCGCCCCCGCCGGCCGCGGGAACGGCCGGCGGACCTCAGAACTCGTACGCCCGGGCGTACCAGCGGCCGTCGCGTCCCCGTTCCAGCGTGAGGGGGATGCCGAACGTGTGGGAGAGGTTCTCCGCGCTCATCACGTGCTCGATCGGGCCCTGGGCCACCACCGAGCCGTGCCGCAGCAGCAGGGCGTGGGTGAACCCGGCGGGCACCTCCTCCACGTGGTGGGTGACCAGCACCATCGTCGGCGCCTTCGGATCCTGCGCGAGGGTGGCCAGGCGACGCACCAGATCCTCGCGACCGCCCAGGTCGAGACCGGCTGCGGGCTCGTCGAGCAGCAGCAGCTCCGGGTCGGGCATCAGGGCACGGGCGATCTGGACCCGCTTGCGCTCCCCCTCCGACAGGGTGTTGAACCGGCGCCGGATCAGATGCGCGCAGCCCAGCTGGTCGATCAGCTCCACGGCGCGCGTGACGTCGTGGGAGTCGTACTCCTCCGTCCACCGCCCGAGGATCGCGTACGACGCCGTGAGGACCAGGTCGATGACCTTCTCGTCCGGCGGTACCTTCTCGGCCAGCGCGGCGCTCGCGAGGCCGATGCGGGGCCGCAGGTCGAAGACGTCACTCTGGCCGAGCCGCTCACCGAGGATCTCGACGACGCCTTCGGTGGGGAACAGCATCGCCCCGACCACCTGGAGCAGGGTCGTCTTCCCCGCGCCGTTGGGACCGATGACGACCCACCGCTCGTCCTCGTGAACGGTCCAGTCGATGTCCCGCAGCAGGACCGCCCCGTCCCTGCGGACGGCGACGTCCTGTAGCCGAAGCACCTGACCGCCCATGCGTTACGCCTCCTCGTTGTCGCTGGAACAAAACCTATTGCAGGACAAGCGCATATCGTGGATCGGTGCACCCTGATTCACCGATCTCGGCCACCCTGGTCTGCTGGGGCAACGCCTGGCTCACCGGACAGGTCGGCCTCGACGAGGCCGCCGACCGCGTGGAGCGGCAGGGCGGCCCCCAACTCGTCGCCGCGGAGACCGGCGACACCCCCCTGCGTGGCTTCCTCGCCGAGCTGCGGGTCGGGGGCATGACATCACTACGACTGGCCCTCCCCATCGCGGGCGACCCGCTCGGGCTCACCGGACCGCCCCCCTTCAACTCCGCGGCCATCGAGGCCGGGCAGGCGGCGATAGCCGTGCTCGGCGACAGATGCCTCGGCATGATCCCGGTAAAGGACCGTCGCGGGTCATCGTACGCCGGGGTGCGGTGGAGCGTGCTGGAGGCCCGGTGCACGGCACCCGACCTGCCCTCGCTGGCCGAGGCCGAACACGATCTGACCCGTGCCATGCGCGCGGCCACCGACGCGCTGCTCGGGGTCGCGGGCCCGGCCCAGGGCCACCGGCGGGTGCCGGCCATGGACGACGGCCTGGCCCCCGGCTACCCCGCCCGTGCCCATCGGGTCGCCGCCCTGGCGGCGCGTCTGGACGCGGCGCTGCGCGTCGCCGACGACCGGGGGATCACCTCGGGCCAGATCGCCGTCCGCGCTCAGGCCCTGCGTGACCTCGACCGGGCGGTGCGCCGGGCACGTGTCGCCGCCCATCACGCCATCACCGAACTCGTCTGAGGGCACCGGCGCCCCGTCGGCGAAGCCGGGAGGTCCGGCCCGCCGGGTGAGGCCGGGGGGTGTTCCCGCGGCCCGTCGGCGGGTCCGGACGGCGTTCCCGGCCCGTCGAATGAGGCCGGGCGTCCGGCCCCGTCGCGCGTCCCGGTCCCCTCAGGTGAGGCCGTTGCGCACCGCGTAGAGGGCGGCCTGGGTCCTGTCCTGCACGCCCAGCTTCATCAGCACGTTGGAGACGTGGGTCTTGACGGTCTTCTCGGCCACCGTCAGCTCCCTGGCGATCTCACGGTTGGACCGTCCGGACGCGATCAGTGCCAGCACCTGGCGTTCCCGTTCGGTCAGCGGTGCCACGGGCACCGCCGCAGGCGCGCCGGGAGCCGGGCCGGCACCACCGAGGGCGGGAGACACCCTAAAGACCGGGCCCGTGCCAGGTACCGGGGCCGGGGCTGGGGCTGGGGCTGACAGCATCGCCTCGGCGGCCTCCGGCGCCAGGAGCACCTGCCCGCCGTGGACCGCGCGGACGGCCTGGACGAGCGCGCCGGGCTCGACGTCCTTGTAGAGGAAACCCACGGCGCCGGCGCGCATCGCCGGGGCCACGTCCTCCCTGTCGCTGACGGAGGTCAGCACCAGCGCCTTCGACGACAGCCCGCGCTCCGCCATCAGGGTCAGCGCGCCGAGACCGTCCAGGACCGGCATCCTCAGGTCCAGGAGCAGCACGTCCGGGGCGAGCGACTCCACCAGGGCGACCGCCTCGGCGCCGTCGGCCGCCTCCCCCACCACGTCGAGGTCGTCCTGCAGGTCGAGGAAGGTACGCAGCCCCTGCCGGACGACCGGGTGATCGTCGGCGATCAGTACGCGGATCATGTCGGCACCTCCATCCGGATGAGCGTTCCCCGGCCGGGTTCCGAGCTGACCCGGACGCTCCCGTCGAGGGCCTGCGCGCGGTCGTTCATCGAGGCGATGCCCAGACCCCGCCCCGCGGCGGCGGACACGTCGAACCCCACCCCGTCGTCGCCGACCTCCAGGACGACACGTCCGCCCGCGCACCCCAGCCGGACGTGCACGGCCCGAGCTCCAGAATGCCTGGAGGCGTTGTGCAGCGCCTCCTGCGCGACCCGCAGCACGGCCACCTCCACCGCGGGTTCGAGCTCGCAGACGGGGGTCTCCTCGAAGGAGAAGACGGCCGGGTGGAGCCGGTCGAGCAGGCGCACGTGCTTGCGGAGCGTCTCGGCCAGGCCGTGCCGGTCGAGTTCCGCCGGGCGGAGCTCCACGATCACCGCGCGGAGCTCGGCCAGCGCCTCCCCCGCCAGCCGCTCCACCCGGTCGAGCTCCCGCAGTGCCCGGTCGGGGTCGCGGGTGACCAGCGAGGCGGCGGCCTGCGCGGTGAGGCGGAGCGAGAACAGCTTCTGGGTCACCGCGTCGTGCAGTTCCCTGGCCATCCGGGTGCGTTCCTCCACCAGCGCCAGCTCCCGGCCGCGCTCGTAGAGCCGCGCGTTGGTCAGCGCGATGGCCGCGTGCGCGGCGAACATGGTGAGCAACCGCTCGTCGGCCTCGGTGAAGCCGCCCGGGGAGTGCTTGTCGGACAGGAAGATGATGCCGAGCACCTGACCGCCGTCGAGGATCGGCACCCCGAGGAAGTCCTTCAGCACCGGATGCGCGCGCGGCCAGTACTCGAACCTGGGGTCCCTGCGGATGTCCGGCAGGCGCACCGGCGCGGCCTCGCGCAGCATCGCGCCGAGCATGCCGTGCTGGCGGGGCATGGGGCCGATCGCCTCCCACTGCTCGTCCGAGATGCCCTCGGCGACGAACTCGGCGAACGCCCCCTGGTCGTCGGGCACGCCCAGGGCGGCGTAACGGGCGTCCAGCAGCCGTCGCGCCGAGCGGACGATGACCTGGAGCACCTCCCGGACCGACAGGTGCCTCGTCACGGCCAGCACGGCGGAGCTCACCGCCTGCAGGACGGCGTCGCGATCCCCGGCCTCCGCGCTCATGGAGAAACTCTAGGCGCCGGTGCGCGCCGCCGCGTTACGCCATCGGTCCTAGGTCCATGAGCCCGCGCGGAACCGGTCCCGGGGCCGAGGCGCGCGCGGCTCTCCGGTTCCTACCGTCGGACCATGACGAACACCGCGCTCATCACCGGCGCCTCCCGCGGTCTCGGCCTGGCCCTGGCCCGCTCCCTCGCCGCCGACGGCTGGAAGCTCATCCTCACCGCCCGCGGCCGGGACGCACTGGCCCGTGCCGCGGACGACCTCGGCGCCCTCGCCCTGGCGGGCGACGTCGCGGACCCGGCCCACCGCGACCGGCTGGCCCGGGCCGCACGAGACCTCGGCGGGCTGGACCTGCTGGTCAACAACGCCTCGGGACTGGGCCCGGTTCCGATGCGCCCGCTGGCGGACTACCCGGTGGACACGCTGGAGGAACTGCTGCGGGTCAACGTGCTGGCCCCGCTGGCGCTGATCCAGGCGACCCTGCCCGGCCTCAGGGAGCGGCGCGGCGCGATCGTCAACGTCTCCTCGGACGCGGCGGTGGAGGCGTACGAGGGCTGGGGCGGATACGCCGCGACCAAGGCGGCCCTGGAGCGGCTCTCCCACGTGCTGGCGGTGGAAGAGCCGGACGTCGCGGTCTGGTGGTTCGACCCGGGCGAGATGCGCACCGCCATGCTCGCCGACGCGGTCGGCGCCGAGGAGGCCGCGACGGCCCCCGCCCCGGAGACGGTCGTGCCCACGCTGCGGCGGCTGGTCGCCGAACGCCCGGCCAGCGGGCGGATCAGACACCGGTGAACGACGAGAGGAGAGGCATGGACGTGACGGACACCGCGGACACGACCGGTGCCGTGAACACACCGAACCCCGCGAACGCACCGGCCCTCGCGAACGCACCGAACCCCGGCGACACGGCGGGCACCCGGAACACGACGGACGCCATGGCCGCCGGCTTCGAACTCCCGTGGGAACTGCAGGCGCACGAGCCGCCGGAGGCCAGAGGGCTGGCCCGTGACGGGGTGCGCCTGCTCGTCGCACACCGCGACACCGGGGAGATCGGCCACCACGCGTTCACCGACCTGCCCGGCCTGCTCCGCCCCGGTGACCTGCTGGTGGTCAACAACTCCGCGACGCTGCCGGCCGCGGTCCGCCTCGACCGGCTCGCGGTGCACTTCTCCACCGAGCGCGAGGACGGGACCTGGCTGGTCGAGCTGCGCCGGCGCGGGGGACCCCGGACACCGGAGGGCGCCGGGCCGGAGCGGGGGCCGGCCGGGAGGCCGGAGAGCGCCGCAGAGCCCTACCGGGGCGGTGCGGACGGGGAGTGGCTGCCGCTGCCGGGCGGGGCGACGCTCCGGCTGCTGGGGCGGGAGACGCCCCGGTTGTGGCGGGCCGCGCTGGACCGCGACGTCCCCGCGTACCTGCGGCGGTACGGCGTGCCGATCCGCTACTCGTACGTGGACCGGGACTGGCCGCTGACCGCCTACCAGACCGTGTTCGCGGTGCACCCGGGGAGCGCGGAGATGCCCAGCGCGGGACGGCCGTTCACCGCCGCCCTGGTGACCGCCCTGGTGTCACGCGGGATCGGCGTCGCGCCGATCACCCTGCACACCGGGGTGGCCTCGCCGGAGAAGCACGAACCGCCCTACCCGGAGCGGTTCGAGGTGCCCGTGAGCACGGCGCGGCTGGTGGAGCTCACGCGCGGGTCCGGCGGCCGGGTGGTCGCGGTCGGCACGACGGTGGTGCGGGCACTGGAGACGGCGGCGCTGGCCACCGGCCGGGTGCGGGCGGCACGGGGCTGGACCTCGCACGTGGTGACCCCCGAGGCGGGGGTACGGGCGGTGGACGGACTGCTCACCGGGTTGCACGAGCCCCGTTCCAGCCACCTGATGATGCTCTCGGCGATCGCCGGAGGGGAACTGCTGTCGCGCTCCTACGCGCAGGCGCTCGGGCGGGGGTACCTCTGGCACGAGTTCGGCGACGTCCACCTCATCATCGGCTGAGCGGCCCGGACCGCCCTGCCCGGGACGCCCACAGGTCGCCGGCCAGTCAGTCACAAGGGGTTTCCAAGTCGGATCCCGCATGCTGATCGCAGCACCCAATGGGGGATCCCGAATTCCGACTGGAGTAAGAAATGCGCCGGCACCTGACCGCGTTCGCCGCCCTCGCCGTGGCGGGAGGCATGCTGCTCACCCCTGGAACCGCGAACGCCGCGGCACCGCAGGCCGCTGCACAGGGAACGGCGGCCCAGGCCGACCAGCCCCTCTCGCCGCTGAAGACGGACATCTTCGCCCCGCGCGTGACCTGGCCGGGTGACCCGATCGTCTACACGCTCAAGATCAAGAACGTCGGCAAGTGGTACACCGACATCGCCTACGTCGGCGGCTACCTGCCCAAGCAGGTCTCCAAGGTCCGCATCATCAGCAAGCCCAAGGGTGCGTACTGCGAGGTCACCGGCCGCGAGGTCGGCTGCCTGCTCGACACCCTCAACCCCGGCAAGTCGACCACCCTCAAGATCCGGGCGTGGGTGAACCGCAACGCTCGCGGCACCGCCGTCGCCGAGTTCGGCTCGGCCTCCATCGACATCCCCGCGGGCGGGCTCGGCACCTTCGACATCCACGGCATCGACGTCGGCACCGACATCAAGTACGGGCGAGTGAAGACCAAGATCATTCGCTAGTCCGCCTCCTTGCGGGGAGATGCTCCCCGAAGAGGACTCGGAGCGCCCGGAGGCCGCCCGCAGCTGGCGGCCGGTCGGTGCGGGACCCCGTTCCGCCTGCGTGACGCGGCGCCGGGCGCTCCGCTAAATCTGCCGTAGAAAATACAATTTCTACATACATCAAAATATGTGATAAAACGCTGCGGTCCTTCTGGGGCGTTCCAAGCGTCCCCTCACTCTTCGACTGGGAGATGTTTGATGCGCCATCCGATCTCCAGGATCGCAGCCCTCACCCTGGCGGCCTCGCTGGCCGGCGGCGTGCTGTTCGCCGCCCCCGCCTCGGCCGCCCCCGCGCAGGCTCCGGTTCAGGCCCCCGCGTCCGCCGTCAAGACGGCGGACGAGCCCTACTCCTCCTTCAAGGTCAGCATCTCGGCGCCGAAGAAGGTCCGGGCGGGCGGGAAGATCACCTACACGGTCAAGGCCGTCAACGGGGGCCCGCACCTGGCCGACACGTTCTACATGGGCGGCGCCCTGCCCAAGAACTCCAAGATCACCGCGATCTACGGCCCCAAGGGCTCCGAGTGCGACGTCTACGATGACGGCTTCTGGTGCTGGTACCCGCGCGCCATCAAGGTGGGCGAGCAGGCCACCCTCCGGATCACCGTCAAGCTCACCAACCGGGCTCGCGGCACCGCCGAGGCCATCCTCGGCGTCGACGCCTACGACCTGCCGAACGGCGCCGAGAACCTGTCCCGGGACGAGTACGAGCGCCTGGGCATCAAGAGCTGGTACTTCGTGAAGAAGGCCAAGACCAAGATCGTCCGCTGACGGCACGTCTCGGAAGCCCCGTCCTGCGCAGGGCGGGGCTTCTCACGTTCCCGGGACACGAACCCGGCACCGGCGGGACCGCGGGGCGGGAACGGTCCGTCAGCCGGGTCGCGGCCTCCGAGCACTCCGGACCACCATCAGCAGCTTTTATATGATTTATCCCATTAAATTAGTTAATGACCTTTTTCGCGTTTCCCGGCTCCGGAGAAGAATCCCCCGGATGGACTTCCCCGTTTCCCGCGATGTTCACCTCCCGCCCACCTGTTCCCCGATGGATTTCTCCGCGCCGCTCCGAGGAGACACGGCCTCCCCACGGGAGGCGACCTCCTGGAGGGACACAGTCCTCCGGAGGGCACGCCCTTCGGAGGGACGCTTCCCCAGCAGGACACGGCCTCCAGGGGCGGTTCCCCGGAGAGTGCGGGCAACCTCATATGCGCTGCGCTCCCTCACCCGGCAGGATTCCCCCATGACGAGTTCCGCGGGCCGCGTGACCCATGGCTGAGCTGAGGGTCGTCCTGGCCGAGGACCACTATCTGGTGCGGGAGGGCACCCGCCGCCTCCTGGAGGCTTCGGGAGAGATCTCGGTGGTCGCCGCCGTGGGCACCGCCGACGAACTGCTCGACGCCGCACGGCGGCTCACGCCCGACACGGTGGTGACCGACATCCGCATGCCGGGCTCCGCCGAGCTCGTGCGTCCGGGAATGGAGGGCATCGACGCCGCCCACCGGATCCGCGCGGAGTCGCGGGGCATCGGGGTCGTGGTGCTCTCCCAGTTCGCCGACGCGATGTTCGCCCTCGACCTGTTCAAGGACGGCACCGAGGGACGGGCCTACCTGCTCAAGGACAGGGTCGGCGACATCGACGAGTTGTTCGGCGCGATCAGGTCGGTGGCCGAGGGCGGCTCGGTGATCGACCCCAAGGTGGTGGAAGGGCTGCTGGCCAGGCGAGGGGTGCGGAGCAGCCCGCCGCCCGCCGAGCTGACCCCCAGGGAACTGGACGTGCTCAGGGAGATGGCCCACGGCCTGTCCAACGGCGGTATCGCACGTGCCCTGCACCTGTCGGTCTCCGCGATCGAGAAGCACGTCAACTCGATCTTCATGAAGCTGGCCCTGGAGAACAGCCCCGACACCCACCGCCGGGTGGCGGCCGTCATCGCCTACCTGGGATCATCGGGCTAGACCGGGGACCCGGCGCCTCCTCGTGGAGGGCCGCCGCCCTCACCCGGCGGCCATGCTCCGCAGCAGGCGGGCCAGCAGCCGGGAGAGCTGTTCCCGCTCCTCTTCCGAGAGCCCGTCCAGCAGCGTCTGAAGGCCGCGTACATGATCCTCGACGGCCTCCTCCACCAGCCTCCGCCCCCGATCCAGAAGCCGCAGGAGCACGCCGCGGCCGTCGGCCGGATCGGGGACACGAACCAGCAACCCGGCCGCCTCCAACCGGTCGACGCGGTTCGTGGTCGCCGCGGGCGACAGCAGCAGCGACGAGGCGAGCGCTCCCGCGGAAAGCTCCTCACCACTCCGGTACAGCGTGGCCAGCACGTCGAACTCGCCGCGGTTGAGACCGTGGACCCGTAGCGTGGCGGTCATGGCGGCGTTGGCCAGGGTGTCGGCCCTGCTGAGCCGCCCGAACAGCGCCATCGGCCGGGCGTCGACGCCGGGCCGCCGGGCCGCCCACTGGTCGGCCATCTCCCGTATGCCAAGATCCGGATCCTTCACCGAGATATTTTTACATCGAACCACAGGGGCGGTCCGTCATCACCCCGGAACGGGCCCGCCGGCGGCGCCACGACACGGAACCATCGAGTGCGGAGCCCGGATCCCCGCGACAGGATCCCTTCAAGCCCGGGAGGCGGCGGGAACGCGCCCGTGGACGCGGCCGCGACGCGCGGTCAGGCGGCGACCGGGACGTCGTGCGCGGCGCCGACGACCACCACCGAGGCGACGGACGACTCGGCCGCCCAGGCCAGTGCCCTGCGGTCGTCTCCCCGGACCTCGGGCAGCACCGTCACCTCCACCGTCAGGCGCCGGATGGCCACCACGCGGCGTACCGAGGCCCACAGCGTGTCGTCCCCGACGAAGGCGGAGGCGGTCGCGGGAGTACCGGACGGTCCCAGATATCTGAGCGCCACCGGTCTGACCGGGGCTCCGGCGTCCAGCGCCGCCTGGAAGACGGCCGGGCGGAACGTGCCCATCTTCCGGCCGCACCACGTGGTCCCCTCGGGGAAGGCCGCCACCGCGTGGCCTCCGGCGAGCGCCGCGGCCATCCGGCTCACGGCCACGGGCAGGGCGGACAGCCGCTCCCGGTCGATGAAGAACACTCCCGCGACCGTCGCCAGCACACCGATCACCGGCCATCCCAGCACGTCACGCTTGGCCAGCAGGTGACACGGCTGAGCCGCCACCATGACGAGCGGGTCCAGCCAGGACACGTGGTTGGCCACGAACAGCGGGGCGGCCTGCGGGCTGCCCCGCCCCGGCGGATCGAGATCGGGCCCGGCGGCCGGGACGGAACGGTACCCGGAAGCCGGGACGATCCGGCCCCGGGCCATCCGGACGGTCCGGGGTCCGGTGGCCGAACCGGCCAGGAAGGTGAACCCCTGCCGCGCCTCCACCCGGACGCCGATCGCGCGCAACAGCAGCCTGGACCAGGCTCCCGCCAACCGGATCCGGCCACGGTCCCCCAGACCGGTGGCCACCAGCGCGAACGCCACCCCGGACAGGAGCACCAGTGTCACGGCCGTCAGCCGCAGGACCCTGCGCGGCCAGGCGGCTGTCACCTCCGGTGGCGTGAGGCACGCGGCGGGCGTGCACGGTGCCGCCGGCAGCCACGGGTTCATGACGCCCCGCCCAGGAAGCGGCGCAGGTAGCGCGTGTGCAGGTTCCCCATCGGGAGGAGTACGAAGAAGTCGGCCGTGCCGAAGGCCGGATCGTGAGCCGGCGGACCGCAGACCCACGCACCCAGCCGCAGGTACGCGCGGAGCAACGGCGGGAGCGGAGGCCGCGCCGTCGCCTCGGCCACCGGCCCCGCCCCCTCGCCCGGTCGCGGGGGAGCCGCCGCCTGCACGGGGACCGGCGCGAAGGTCCGGTCCGGCCGCCACGGACGGTGGGGCCTGACCCGGTACTCGGGCGGGGAGAGCGGCACCCGTTCCGCGATCCCGTCGGCGTCCGCCACCGGCACCGAGCAGCACCCGCCCAGCCAGCCGTACCCGCCGGCGGCCATGTAGCGGGCGATGCCCGCCCACATCAACCCGATCACCGCTCCGCCCCGGTGATCGGGATGCACGCAGGCCCGGCCCGCCTCGACCATGGCCGGCCGTATCCCCGCCAGCGCGGCCAGATCGAACTCCGACTCGGAGTAGAGCCGGTCGGCCCTGCGCGGGGCGAGCAGCCGGTAGGTGCCGACGACCTCGTCCGTCTCGGCGTGCCGTACCAGGAGGTGGTCGCAGTAGGCGTCGAGCGGGTCGACGTCCAGACCGGTGATGGGACTGTCCAGCCGAGCACCCATCTCCTCGGCGAACACCCGGTGACGCAGGCGCTGCGCCTGCCTCATCTCGGCAGCGGTACCGGCGAGCCCGACGGTGTAACGAGCGACGCGCGGCTCAACGGGAAGGGTCGTCATGGACTCATGAAGACAGTCCCAGGTGACGCGGGACCTGGAAGGGCCACGAATTCCAGGCGTCCGGATGGTGAACCGCATTAACGGCCGAATCGGGAGCCAAGTAGCGTAGGACACGATGAACCAGCGCACGCTCCTGATCACGTTGACCGGCCCGGACCGACCGGGCGTGACCTCCCGCCTCTTCTCGGTGCTGGCGGGCTTCCCCGTCGTCGTCTCGGACGTGGAACAGGTCGTCATCCGCAACCGGCTCACGCTGGGCGTCCTCGTCTCGTACGCGGGTGACACACCGACCGGCACCGGCGGCACCCTCGGCGCGCTCTGGACCGCCGTCGAACGCACCGCGGAGGACCTGGGCCTGCACGTGGAACTCTCCACCGGGTCCGACCCGAAGGAGAAGCGCAGGCGGGGACGGCTCAACGTCACCGTACTCGGCTCTCCCCTCCAGCCCTCCGCGATGGCGGGCATCGCGGGGCGGATCGCCGCCGCCGGGGCCAACATCGACCGGATCGAACGCCTGTCCAGCTACCCGGTCACCTGCATCGAACTGTCCGTCTCGGGGGCCGACCCCGACAGTCTCCGCGCGGACCTCGCCGCCGAGGCGCACGTCCAGCAGGTCGACGTGGCCGTGCAGCGGTCCGGTCTGCACCGCAGGGCCAAGCGTCTGATCGTGATGGACGTCGACTCGACGCTCATCCAGGCCGAGGTCATCGAATTGCTGGCCGCGCACGCCGGCTGCCTGGACGAGGTCGCCCGGGTCACCGAGGAGGCGATGCGCGGCGAGCTCGACTTCGCCGAGTCGCTGCGCCGCCGCGTCGCGCTGCTGGAAGGACTGTCCGCGGAGGTCTTCGAGAAGGTCCGCAAGGAGGTCGTGCTGACCCCCGGCGCCCGCACCCTGGTCCGCACCCTCAAGCGGCTCGACTACCGGTTCGCGATCGTCAGCGGCGGGTTCACCCAGCTCACCGACGCCCTCGTCGAGGATCTCGGCATCGACTACTCCGCCGCCAACACCCTGGAGGTCGTCGACGGAGTGCTCACCGGGCGGGTGCTCGGTGAGATCGTCGACCGGCCGGGCAAGGCGCGGGCCCTGGAGCGCTTCGCCCGTGAGGCCGGCATCCCGATCAGCCAGACCGTGGCCATCGGCGACGGCGCCAACGACCTTGACATGATCGCGGCGGCCGGTCTCGGCATCGCGTTCAACGCCAAGCCCGTCGTCCGCCAGGCGGCCGACACCGCCGTCAACGTCCCCTACCTCGACTCGATCCTCTACCTGCTGGGCATCCCCCGCGCCGAGGTCGAGGAAGCCGACGCGGAGGACGGCGTCGCGCGCTGAGCGCTCCCCGGCCCGGCGCCCCGGAGGTTCAGTGCTCTTCCGGGCTCCACCGGGCCACCCGGCGACCGCCGTCCAGTTCGGCCCATTCCCCGGCGACCTCGATGACGGTGAACGAGCCCGGCGGGAACCCGGGGCCGCCGGGCTCCTGCGTGAGGTCCCGGACCAGCTGGTGGACACCGGGGTTGTGGCCGACCAGCAGCAGCGTGCGCACCTGCGGGTCGCTCCGCCGGATCAGGGTCAGCAACTCGTCGGAGTACGCCTCGTAGACAGCGTGCTCCACCACGATGTCCGCGCCGGGAAGGGCCAGCTCCGCGGTACGCCTGGTGCGCACCGACGGCGAGCAGAGCACCAGGTCGGGCCGGACCCCCATGCCGGAGATCGTCTCCCCCGCCCTGCGGGCGTCGCGCTCACCTTCGCCGGTGAGGGGCCGCTCCCGGTCGGCGAGGCCGGGGACCTGGGCCGCCGCGGCGTGGCGCAGGACGACCAGTGTGCGCGCCGTCACCGCGCCGCCCACATGGCCAGGCCCGCGATCGCCGCGAGCACCACGGCCATCGCCAGCAGGATGAGCAGGAGCGCCTTGCCACCGGAAGGCGGTTGTTCCGTCAAGGGAATCGCCTCCCTGTCGTGGTTCCGCCGTTCGAAACGGTCAAGACTCGGCCGTCGCCCGCCTCTGTCGAGGGGAGGGAGAGGCCGCTCTCTTCGGAGAGTGGAGGATTCACAACGCCCAGTTTCCCACCGCGATGCTCCGCACGCGCGAAAGGGGTGCGCGGAGCCCACGCACCCCTCCCGTCAGACCTCGCCCGTCAGACCTCGCCCGGCTCAGACGAGCACCCCGCACCGGGCCTCACACGCGGCGACGGCGCGCTCCCGCCGGGCCTCGTTCGCTCCCGCCGGGCCTCATACCCGGTTACGGCGTGTCCCGGCGGGCCGCACTCAGCTGGAGACGACCTGCTCGCGCTCCCGGTCGACGCTGCCCTCCCGCTCCGGCGCGAGACCGGCCGAGCGGCGCTTGGAGACGATCACCGCCGCGACGATGATGCCGACCGCGAGCACCGAGATCCCGACCCGCAGCGCCGTGTTGTCCGCGTACGCCACCACCGCCGGGGCGATCAGCAGCGCCACCAGGTTCATCACCTTCAGCAACGGGTTGATCGCCGGGCCCGCGGTGTCCTTGAACGGGTCGCCGACGGTGTCGCCGATGACGGTGGCCGAGTGGGCCTCGGACCCCTTGCCGCCGTGGTGGCCGTCCTCGACCAGTTTCTTGGCGTTGTCCCAGGCACCACCGGAGTTGGCCAGGAAGACCGCCATCAGCGTGCCGCAGGCGATGGCGCCGGCCAGGAAAGCGCCGAGCGGCGCGTATCCGAGCGCGAAGCCGACCGCGATCGGCGTCAGCACGGCGAGCAGGCCGGGCGTGGCCAGCTCCCGCAGTGAGTCGCGGGTGCAGATGTCGACGACCCTGCCGTAGTCGGGCAGCTCCGTACCGTTCATGATCCCCGGCTTGGAGCGGAACTGCTCGCGGACCTCCATGACCACCCGCCCGGCCGCGCGGCCGACCGCCAGGATCGCCAGACCGGAGAACATGAACACCACCGAAGCGCCGATGATCAATCCGACCAGCACGTTCGGGGAGTCGACGCTCAGGCTGAACGTGCCGAACCCGCCGAGCGCCTCCCGTACCGACTGGGTGGCCGTGGCCAGCTGGGTCTCGATCGCCGTACGGAACGCGCCGAACAGCGCGGTCGCCGCGAGCACCGCCGTCGCGATCGCGATGCCCTTGGTGATGGCCTTGGTGGTGTTGCCGACGGCGTCCAGCGAGGTGAGCACCCGGGCACCCTCACCCTCGACGTCACCGGACATCTCGGCGATGCCCTGGGCGTTGTCGGATACCGGGCCGAAGGTGTCCATCGACACGATCACACCGACCGTGGTCAGCAGGCCGGTGCCCGCCAGCGCGACGGCGAACAGGGCGATGGTGACGTTGCCGAAGCCCAGCAGGAAGGCGCCGTAGACGGCGGCGCCGATGACCAGGGCCGAGTAGACCGCCGACTCCAGGCCGACGCTGATGCCGGACAGGATGACCGTGGCGGCGCCGGTGCGGGAGCTCTCGCCGATGTCCCGCACCGGGCGGCGGTTCGTCTCGGTGAAGTATCCGGTGAGGATCTGGATGGCGCTGGCCAGGACGAGGCCGATGAGCACCGCGCCGATCGCGATCAGACGCGGGTCGGAGGTGATCGCGGCGATCTCCGCGCTCACACCGGTCAGCCCGGCGAAGCTGCTCGGCAGGTAGAGGAAGGCCGCGACGGCGACGAGAACCGCCGAGATGGCCGCGGAGATGAAGAAGCCGCGGTTGATCGCGGCCATGCCGTTGCGGTCACGACTGCGCGGAGCGGTGGCGAAGATGCCGATGATGGCGGTCAGCACACCGATCATGGGTACGACGAGCGGGAAGACCAGGCCCTCGACGCCGAAGGCCACCTTGCCCAGGATCAGGCTGGCGACCAGCATGACCGCGTAGGACTCGAACAGGTCGGCGGCCATGCCCGCGCAGTCGCCCACGTTGTCGCCCACGTTGTCGGCGATGGTGGCGGCGTTGCGCGGGTCGTCCTCGGGGATGCCCTGCTCGACCTTGCCGACCAGGTCGGCCCCGACGTCGGCGGCCTTGGTGAAGATGCCGCCGCCGACCCGCATGAACATGGCGAGCAGCGCGGCGCCGAAGCCGAAGCCCTCCAGCACGGCCGGCGCCTCACCGCCGTAGACGATCACGACCACGGCGGCGCCGAGCAGGCCGAGACCGACGGTGATCATGCCTGCCACACCGCCGGTGCGGAAGGCGATCCGCATCGCGACCTTCTCCCCCGACTCACGGGCGGCGGCGGCGACGCGGAGGTTCCCCCGAACCGCGAGCCACATGCCGATGAAGCCGGTCAGTGCGGAGAACAACGCGCCGACCACGAAGAAAAGGGACCTGCCTATCGCGACGCCGGTCGACTCGGCGGGCAGCAGGTACAGCAGGAACGGGATCAGGATGACGAAGAGCACGAGCGTCCGGAACTGCCGCGCCAGATAGGCGGAAGCCCCTTCCTGGACGGCTCGTGCGATGTTCTGCATGCGCTCGGTGCCTTGACCGGCGGCCAGCACTTCGCGCACCAGAACTCCGGCGACGGCGAGTGCGAGCAGGGCCACGACGGCGACCACGATCACGATGGTGAAATGGGAACCGCTCAGGGATACCGCTGGCTGATCGACAGCGGCGAGATGGAGCACAGACATCCGACTCTCCTCGGCAAGACGGGTAGACGTCCTGCCCGGAGTGCGCTGCTTCATCTGGTAGGCGGGCGGAGCGGCGCACATCCGGGATTGGTTGGCAGTGCCGCTTCCAGTTGCGTCCGCAGACCCCTCCGGACGGCTCGCTCGCGGGCCGTCCGGAGGATAAACCTTGGCCGGTGCCGGGAGTCTACGCAGCAAAGACGCGGATATGAAGCCTCTCCAGGCCGCTAATTGACAACGCGTCAAGCGCCCTCTGTCGACCGGCCTGCTTATAAGGTCATTTAGACCGCCACGCCTAACCCGTGCACGTCTGTTTCTTCCCCATTTCGGGCAACATAATAATAAATTATGTTTTAATCAAAATTAGGGGCCTTCATACGGAAAGCCGGGCACGTCCGCGTGGACGTGCCCGGCTGCCGAAGTCGTCTGTCAGACCGGAGACAGGCCGTTCGTCGCCGCCGGCCAGCTCATGCGTATGCGCATGCCCTTCTGGCTCGGGTAGACCTGAACGTCGTCGGCCAGGCCCGCGATGACAGCGATGCCGAACCCCGACATCAAGGCATCAGGAAGCTGACCGAAGGGATCGTCGAACCCCAGAAGGCCGCGATCGTGCTCCAGTTCGTCACTCGGGGCGGAGTCGGTGACGGTCACCTCGAAGCGCCCCGGGTCATCACGCAGCTCGATCCGGATCGGCTCTCCCGGACAGTGGAGACGATGTGCCTCCACGGCCCGCGAGCACGCCTCACCGACGGCGAGCCGCACCTCGTCCAGTAGCGACTCCTCCACGCCGGTGCGTCGCGCGATCGCCGTGGCGACCAGACGCGCCGTCCGGACGTGCGCGGGAAGCGCGCTGAACGTCAGCTCGACGGTAGCCACGACTACTTGTCTCGACCGTGAGCTTCCTTGGCCTCCTTGACCGAGGCGTAGATCCCGAAGACCTTGGTCAGGCCGGTGATCCGGAAAATCTTCAGGATGCGCTCCTGGGTGCAGACCAGCTCCAGCGAGCCGTCATGCGCCCGAACCCGCTTGAGCCCCCCGACCAGGACCCCGAGGCCCGTGGAGTCAAGGAAGTCCACCTTCTCCATGTTGACGAGCAGGTGGAAGTTTCCCTTGTTGACCAGGTCGATCAGGAGCTCACGCAATCTGGGCGCGGTGTAGACATCGATCTCACCTTCCACCTCAACGATGGTGAGACGGTCATCCGAATGGTGGTCCAACTTCAGAGCATCCACAGATCCTCCAGCGCCTTGACTGCGAAGTACTGATGGGCGAGCCCCCAGGACCGGCTACGGCCCCGATGACAAGCCCTGACGCGCGGCATTCAACCATGCGTACGCTCAGTGTCTATACGAAATCACGATTCCCGGCGACTCTGCCCACAGATGCAAGACTGGAAACCAGTGACTCCGCCCACATCTTCGCCCCTCCGCACGGGTACCGCGCTCGACCGGCTGCTCGGCGTTCCCGCACGTCGCGGACGTGTCACCCACGTTGAACACGTTTCCGCACGTCAGGCCGGGGAGACCCGCTGGCCCGACTGGGTCGACGAGCGACTGGTTACGCGCTGGGCGAACCTCGGCGTCACCGGCCTCTGGCCGCACCAGGCGGAGGCCGCCGACCTGGTCAGATGTGGCCAAAACGTGATCATCGCCACAGGCACCGCTTCGGGCAAGTCACTCTCCTACCTGGTGCCGGCCCTCTCCGCGGTCTTCGACGGCGGCACGGTCCTCTATCTGTCGCCCACCAAGGCGCTGGCCGCCGACCAGCTCCGTGTCCTGGCGGAGCTCGACGTCCCCGAGCTCCGTGCGGCCACCTACGACGGCGACACCCCCTTCGAGGAGCGGGTCTGGGTCCGCAAACACGCCAACTACGTCCTCACCAACCCGGACATGCTCCACCGCGGCCTGCTGCCCCGGCACGCGCAGTGGTCGTCCTTCTGGCGGCGGCTGCGTCTGGTCGTCGTGGACGAGTGCCACGGTTACCGGGGCGTCTTCGGCTCGCACGTCGCGCAGATCCTGCGCCGCCTGCGCCGGATCTGCGCGCGGTACGGCTCCGGACCCGGTTTCGTGCTCTCCTCGGCCACCGCCGGCGATCCCGGCGCCTTCGCGACACGTCTGACGGGCCTTCAGGCGGCCGAGGTGACCACGGACGCCTCCCCCCGGGGCGCGACGACGTTCGTCCTGTGGGAGCCGCCCCTGACCGATCTGCGCGGCGAGGGAGGCGCTCCCCTGCGCCGCACGGCCACCGCCGAGAGCGCCGAACTCATGGCCGACCTCGTGCTGTCCGACGTCCGCACCCTGGCCTTCGTCCGTTCGCGGCGGGCCGCCGAGACCGTGGCTCTCACCACGCGGGCCAGGCTCGAAGACCTCGTCTCCGGCGCCGGCCTGCCTGCGGACCTGCCGGACAGGGTGGCCGCCTACCGGGCCGGATACCTGGCGGACGACCGCCGGAGCCTGGAGAAGGCGTTGCGCTCGGGCGACCTGCTCGGGCTGGCGACGACCAACGCGCTGGAGCTCGGCGTCGACGTGTCGGGGCTGGACGCCGTGCTGATCGCCGGATGGCCCGGCACCCGCGCCTCTCTCTGGCAGCAGGCCGGACGCGCCGGGCGCGACGGGGCGGACGCGCTGGCGGTGCTCATCGCCAGGGACGACCCCCTCGACACCTACCTGGTCCACCATCCCGAGGCTCTGTTCGGCCGCCCGGTGGAGACCATCGTGCTCGACCCCGACAACCCGTACGTGCTGGCCCCGCATCTGTGCGCGGCGGCCGCGGAGATCCCGCTCACCCGGGACGATCTGCACCTGTTCGGCCCCGCGGCCGAAGAGGTGCTCCGCGCTCTGGTCAGGGACGGGATGTTGCGGGAACGTGCCACGGGCTGGTACTGGACCAGCCGGGAGCGGGCCGCCGACCTCGCCGACCTCCGCGGGGCGGGCGGCGCTCCGGTGCAGGTCGTGGAGATGTCCACCGGACGGCTGCTCGGCACCGTGGACGAACCCTCCGCCCACGCGGCGGTGCACACCGGCGCCGTCTACGTGCATCAGGGGGAGACGTTCGTGGTGGCCGAACTCGACCTGCAGGCGGGAGTCGCCCTGGTCGAGGCGGGCAAGCCCGAGTACATGACCTTCGCAAGAGACGTCACCGACATCTCGGTCATCGAATCGCTCCGTTCGCGTCCTCTCGGGCCGGGTGAGCTGCACCTCGGCACAGTGGAGGTCACCAACCAGGTGGTGTCCTATCTCAAGCGCGGGGTCCAGAGCGGTGAGCTTCTCGGTGACGAACCCCTCGACCTGCCTCCACGCACCCTGCGGACCCGCGCCGTCTGGTGGACGCTGCCCGCCTCGGCGGTCGCCCCCCTGGCCCGGGACGGCGTCGACCTCGGCGGAGCGGCGCACGCCGCCGAACACGCCGCCATCGGCCTGCTGCCGCTGTTCGCCACCTGCGACCGCTGGGACATCGGAGGCGTCTCCACCGAACTCCACCCCGACACCGAGTTGCTCACCGTCTTCGTCTACGACGGCCACGAGGGCGGCGCGGGCTTCGCCGAACGCGGCTACGCACGTGCTCTCGACTGGCTCACGGCCACCCGCGAGGCCATCGCCTCCTGCGAGTGCGAGCACGGCTGCCCCTCCTGCATCCAGTCACCCAAGTGCGGCAACGGCAACGACCCCCTGGACAAGACTGGAGCCCTCCGGCTCCTGGCGGTCCTTCTCGGTCTCGACCCGTCCCGTGGCCGGGAGAACCTGCCCTGCGGTCAAGGGCCTTCGGCGAGTTAACGGTCCGGCGGCTCAGCGCCGACTCGCACCTTCAGAAGACGACCTGGCGGCCCGGCATCGACTCGCACCTTCAGAAGACGACCTGGCGGCTCAGCGCCGACTCGCACCTCCGAAATAGTGATCGCAAGTGAGGGGGAGAACGGTTCGGACGCCGCTTCGCTAACGGTTCGGATGCCGCATTACTACATGAACGACTCCCAAAGAGGTGTGATTCGATCACGATCCTATTCCGGAAGGCTCCCATCAGAGGAAAGAGCTGTCCGGAAAACACCAGCATCATTGCGCGGGCGACTGTGGGCCCCGACCGGTGATCACACATTCGGGCCGGCCGGTCGAGGCCGATACGAGGACGGGTGAGGTCCCCGTCCGCACTCGGGGACAAGTCAAGGCCGGCAGCTGACGATCAAAGGCTGGCGTCACACGGATGTCACCTATCACCGCAGCCCAAGAGCATGATCACATGCAACGTCGAGCTTTCAGATTCAGAGGCGACCACGAATCAGCACGCCGAGCCCGCATTGGCCCGAACAACATGAATCACACACCAGGCCCAGGCCCAATCCACTGGACGCAAATCTATACACCAGGCCCAGAACTAGCCGCCGACCACGAATCGGTACATCGGGCCCAGAATCACCCCATTGGGCGCGTAGATCCGCATGCCGAGCCCGAATCAGCCCGCACAACACGAATCACACACCAGGCCAGGCCCAGCCCGCCGACCACGCATCAGCACGCCGACCCCAGACCCAGCCCATTGGAGGCGGATCGACATGCCAGGCGCAAGTCAACACCTCCGTACGCACGACCACTTAGGGAACTTATGTCACTTTCAGCGAACTTTGATCAGTTAAATCCGTTTTCAAGTTATACAACGGTTTTATTGATATTTCACACCCATGTGGTGATTTATAACTATTGATCACCTATGGGCTCGCTATCCGGGGCATGACGATAGGGAGCTTTTCACCATGCTGCTTCGCCCACCCGGCGAGTCCCCATCCGCACGAATCAGCCTCATGAACAAGATCACGGCCAGCCTCGCAAGCAAGACCACCACCGCCTCATTCACCGGGACCGGTGATGTGCACGGGCCCCGCACGTGCCCGCGCCGTGACCCGCGTACCGCCTGATCCGAACGGCACAGGCAGCGACAGCCATACGGCGGCCTGGACATCGGCTATGCCGTCGTCACCGACGGAGCATCGGGTGATCTCCGCCCCGTTACCGGCGGCGATCAGTGAGGCCTTCCCACAGCTCTCACCGGGATCGGCGAAGGCCACCCGGGCGGCGGCGAGCGCGCTCAGATCGGCGGCCGCCTGCGCTTGGTGCCGGGCCACTCTGACCGCGCCGGTGAACACGACCGCCATCACCACCGCGAAGAGCAACGCCGCCAACCCGACGGCCCAGACTGTCGCCGACCCCCGTTCCCCATCGCCCCGGAAAGGCCCTCCCCCATCGCCCCGCAAAGGCCAGGACATCGTCCTCCTGCCGCATCGGGCGGAACCCTTCATGATCATTGACCTGCCTCCGGCTCGACGGCGGAGACCGCAGTCGCCCGGACGGTGACCCCTGGAAGAGAGGTGCCCCATTGCGGTCTGACGTGCACCGACACCTCCACCCGGGCCACATCGGCACCTCGGGTCACCACGACTCGCGCACCCGCCGGGACCGCTGCCAGGACGCTGCTCCGGACCCGCTCCAACGGCTCACCACGCGAGACGGCCCGAGCCCCCGCACGGGCGGCGTCCACGCACTCGAGCCGGGCCTCGACCGCCGCCACGGCCCATAGTCCGGCCGCCAGCACCACCATCAGGGCAGGCAGCACCGCGGCCGTCTCAGCGGTCACCGACCCTTTGCACCGGTGGGCGGCGAGCATCACCGCCACGGGGTCACCCGGCCACGGTCAGTGCCCGGTTGATCAGCGCCGTGATCATCTGCTGGACCTCCGAGCTCGTCACCACCTTGAAAAGGAGCGCCGCGAAGGCGCAGGCGGCGATGGTTCCGACCGCGTACTCGGTGGTGGACATGCCACGCTCACGGTGCGGACCGGTGATCAGCAGCGCCCATCGGGCACGCACCCACCCCGTCAGGTCATGTCGCATGCTGACGGCCTTCATCGGACGCATGGTTACCTCCTGAGGTCTTCGCCAGGCACATCGCCCGGCATCAGTGAAGTCAGGCTCTTCCATCGGCTCGCGGCCCAGCGGGGGTGAACGGTGTTCTGTGGACAAGTCGAGGTTGTCCACAACCTGTGCGCCGTACGACGCCCCCTCGGGAGACCAGTGCTCAGCGAAACGGCCTCCGATGAGGAGGCCAAGCACCCTTGGTGGCCTCACCGTCTTCGATGAGGAGGCCGTGCGCCCATGATGACCTCTTCCGGAGGAGGCCGGACGGCGTGCGCCTGTTCGCGGTCGTGTCAAGGCCACGGCGCACCTCCGCGTCTCCCGCGGTGAGCCGGCCGTCTCCCCGACGGGAGGGAACCGGTCGACAGCGGGAGGGAGCCGGCCGACAGGAGGGAACGGCCGATGGTCTCGCGAGAAGAAAGGAGACCGGCCGGTGGGCCGGTGGAGGAGAGCCAACTGGTGGGGGAATCGGAACAGACCGGTGGGCCGGTGAGGGTAGGTGCGGAGAAAATCTCCGACGACAGGTGAACCCTGGCCGCCCAAGTGGAGGCCGGTGGTGGGACGTGTGATCATCCGGCCGGGAGATCGTCGGCGGGATGAACGAGGGTCACGAACGGGGAGCACCTTCGCCGCTTGTCCACAGGATGCAACCTCCCCCTGTGGACAACTCGGATATCCAGAGAAAAATCTGTGGATAACTTATGGCAGCAGCACCTCACTGGCCAGACCTGCCACAACGGGGATGATTCCAAGGAAGACGAAGGCGGGCAGAAAACACAGCCCGAGCGGGGCGACCACCTGGACGCCGACCCGCTGGACGGCCGCCGCGGACGCGGCACGGGCCGCATGCCGGGAGTCGTCCGCGAGGCGGGTGAGAACGTCGGCCACCGGAGCACCGCTGAGCGCGGCCCGGTTCATCGTCCGCGCCAGGAAGGTGAGCGGGCGTTCGGTCGCCAGGGCCTGCCATGCCGTCTCCGGCGTGGCCCCAAGCCGCAGTTGGCCGCCGACCCAGACCAGGCGGTCACCGAGCGGCCCGCCGATCGCCTCCGCCGTGACGTCGAGGGCTCCGGTGATCGGTTGCCCGGCACGGAGGCAGGCGACCATGAGATCTGCCGCCAGCGGAAGATCCGCCGCCACCCGCTCACGCTCCCGCCTCAGCTCCGATGGTTCCCGCCGACGCAGGACAACCAGGGCGATCGTGGCACCGGCCGTTCCGGCCACTCCTCCGGGCATACCGCCGACGGCGAGGAACACCGTCAGCCCGACGGCGAATGAGATCGTCACCTCACCCCGGCTCGGTCGCCGCCCCCATGCCGGATCGTGCGCCTGTCCGGTGGCGGTTGCCGGCCGCGGCGAGAACGGGACTCCACCGGTCTCCGGTTTCCCCGTGGCGGTCGCCGGACGCGACCGGAGCGGGACCCCACCGGTCTCCGGTCTCATCTCGGAAGGGCCATCGGCAGCCACCGAACGCCGGGCTCCGCGAATGCGGTCTGCGGGATCGCCGCGGGTGTTCCACAACCACCCGGCGATCGCGGCGAGCGCCACGGCCAGCCAACCAATCATGGGATCCTCCCTGTGTTCGCTTCAGTTCCCGTCTCGACCGGCCGCACGGTCTCGACCGGCCAGCCGCAGGACCTCAGCCAGCCATACGATCTCAACCTGCCGACCACATGTCCTCGATGGCTGCACGACCTCAGCCGGTCACCCGCCCTCGACCTGCCGGATGAGCCCGCATAAACCCAGTCGGCCGCGCGGTGGTGGGCCTGACTCCGGCCAGCCGGAGTCAGGCCCGGGTCAGGGCCCATGAGGACAGGATCGGGTCAGGCCCATGGGGTCACGCCCAGATCAGGGCCCATGGGGTCAGGCCCAGGTCAGGCCCGCTGTGCGCGAACCACCAGGCGGTGGGTCCACCACAGGCCGCAGGCGTCGAGCGCGAGACCGAGGATCAGGCATCCCGCGCCTGCCGGGCCACCGAAGAGAAAATGCAACGGGCGCATGCCGAGGCCTGCCGCCATCGTGATGCCGAGAACGGGCAGGCCCGCCAGGAGCCGGGCGGTGGCCCGGGGGCCGGCGAGCTGGGCGGTGACATTGCGACGGTGCGCCTGTGCCTCGCGAAGGGAGGCGGTGACGCGCTCGACGAGGACGGACAGGCCCGCCCCGGTGGTCACGCTGACCTTCCAGCAGGCGGCCAGGGCGTGGAAAGCCTCGCCGCCCTCCTCGGGAGCGACCGCGAGCAGGGCGGCGGGGACGTCACCTCCGTCTCGTGCCGCCGCGACCAGTGGACGCAGGACCACGGGGTCGGGAAAACTCGCGGCCTGAACCGCACGGGCCAGCGACTCACCGGCGGTCCGCCCTGCGGACAGCTCGGCCGACAGCCCCTGACACAGCTCGATCGACGCGGTCCGCCACGCGGCGGCACGCCCCGCAGGCCGAGAGCGGCGGGCGAATCTCTCCCGCAGGGAGTGTGACATGGCCGGACCGCGCCGGTTCATCCGGTGCAGACGGGTGGTCCCGCGATCGGGGCCGGTCCACAGCCACACCGCCACGGCGGTGAGCGCCAGCACCGCTCCCGCCGTCATGGCCCCTCCCTCCGCGCCGGAGCAGCCGGGCTCTCCAGCGTGGGCGGGCGGAGCGGGCGGCCCGGGGGTGGTGGACCGCCGGTCGTGGAAGAGCGCACCGAACGCGAGGAGGTGTAAGGGCTGCGGCGGAGGGCGACGGGAAGCAGGACGCCCGGGGCTCGGGCGGCCAGTGTAGGCAGACCGGGGCCGGCGACCACACCTCCGTCCGGGGTGAACGTGAGAGCCGGCTCGGCGTCGACCAGACCGGAGGGGCGGCGGATCATCATGCAGATCTCAGCGACCCGGCGACGGCCACCGGCGTGGTCGCGGACGAGGTGGATCACAACGTCGAGGGCCGCCGCGATCTGGCTGTGGACCGCCTCCCTGCTGAGACCGGCGGCGCAGGCGAGGGCTTCAAGCCTGGGCGGCACGTCGGTCGCCGTATTGGCGTGCAGGGTGCCGCAACCACCCTCATGGCCGGTGTTGAGCGCCGCCAGAAGGTCGACGACCTCCGCACCTCTGACCTCACCGACCACGAGGCGGTCGGGACGCATCCGCAGGGCCTGGCGGACCAGGTCGCGCAGGCCCACGCCGCCCGCGCCCTCGATGTTGGGCGGGCGGGACTCCAGGCGCACCACATGGGGATGGAGCGGCCTCAACTCGGCCGAGTCTTCGACCAGCAACAGCCGCTCACCGGGATCCGCCAGCGACAGCAGGGCCGAGAGCATCGTGGTCTTCCCGGTTCCGGTGCCGCCGGTGACCAGGAAGGCGAGCCTCGACTCGATCACCGCGGTAAGGACGGGCACGCAGTCGGCCCGGACGGCACCCGCCGCGACGAGGTTGGGAAGGGTGAAGGTGCACCGGGGTGGCAGCCGCAGGGACAGGCAGGTGCCGTTGGGTGCCACAGGTGGGAGAACCGCGTGGAGCCGGACGCCGCCGGCGAGACGTGCGTCGACGTGGGGACAGGCGTCGTCCAGGCGTCTGCCGGCGGCCGAGGCGAGACGCTGGGCGAGTCTCCGGAGCGCGTCCTCGTCGGGGAAGACGATCTGGGTGAGGCGCAGGCCGCGGCCGTCGTCGACCCACACTTCGCGAGGGCCGTTCACCAGAACGTCGGTGACCTCGGGCTCGGCCAGCAGCGGCTCCAGCGGACCGGCGCCGATCAGATCGGCGCACAGGACCCGGGCGACCGCCAGGATCTCCGCGTCACCGAGCATCGCCCGCTCGGCACGGAGCGCGACCGCGACGTGCGCGGCACTGGGCTCGACCCCGGCGTGGGCCAACCGCAACCGGACCGCCTCCACCAGCTCGGGCGGAACGGCGGTGGTGTTCTCAGCCCGTCTCATGCGTCCGGCCCGAGCACGGCGTCGAGGAACGAGCCGCAGAACCGGCCAAGGGAGGTGCGGCGACCGGTCGGGGGGACGTCACCGCGGTTGAGCATGGCGGTGAGGCGTGGCTGATCGGGGATGCTCCCGGCGTACGGCACGCCGAGTGAGCCGGTCACCACCTCATGGTCCAGCACGCCGTCACGCACGATGGCCCGCACCTCGCCGGTGTGCTTACGCAACCCGGCGAGCACCTGGGCCGCGGCGAGCACCCCCCGCACGTCGGCGGTGACGACCAGAAGGGTGCTGGTGGCCCGGCCGAGCACCTCCACCGCGGCCTGGTCGAGGTAGCGGGGCAGGTCGACGACCACCAGATCGAAACCGCGCTGCCCGGCTTCGAGGACCGAGCGCATGGCCTCGGCGGGGACCGGCTCGACCTCGCCCCGGTGGAAGGAGAGCACCGTCAGCCCGGCGAAGGTCGGCAGCGCCGCCTGGAGCGCGGTGAAACTGACCCGCCCCTCCCTGGCGACCAGGTCGGACCAGCGCGCCCCGTCGCACTCCTCCTGGCCGAGGAGGACGTCCAGGCCACCACCGAGCGGGTCGGCGTCGATGAGGAGGGTGCGGAGGCGGCGCCGCGAGGCGGTCAGCGCCAGTGAGACGGCCAGCACGCTGGCTCCGGCGCCGCCGCGCCCGGCCGCGACGCACACCACCGCTCCGGGCCGCGTGGGCGGCTCCACGGCGTCGGCGAACTCGTCGACGAGCCGCCGCTCGGCTGAGGGCAGCTCCAGCACGGCCTGCGCACCCACCGCGACGCACTTGCGCCACATGTCGGGATCTTCGGGGGTGCGGGTGGCGAGGAAGACACGAGGACGGGGTGGCGGCCCGACGGCGGCCAGGGCGTCGGCCACGTCACCGCCGACCACCACCAGCGGAGCACGGTTCCAGTAGGGGCGGGCGTGCGCGGGCACGTGGGTGACGTCGAGTTCCGCTCCGGCCGCGGCAGCGACGCGGAGTAGATCGTCAAGCAGATCATGGTCTTCGGTGATGACCAGCGGGCGGTCCACGGGTGCCTCCCTGGGACGCGGGAGCCCGCCGGGGTCACAAGGCGTGTTCGCGCTCTCGGCGGGGCTCCCGGGGTTGCGGGAGGCCCAGCTTCCGGGACGGGCCCCCCTACCCGGGAAGCCGAACACCATTCTGTGGACAGACCTGCGGCAAGCGCCTCCGCCTGTGGAAAACCGCGGCGACTCGAAGGCCGGGACGGCGGGGGAAAAGGGGCGACCCCCGCCGGGGGGGAGAGCGGGGGTCGCCGAGCGGTCCGGCTCTGGGGGGGTAGAGCCGGTCCCGTTTCAGAAGAAAGCTTTCAACAGCCGACCGGAGCCTGGCAAGGGGATCGCAATGCAAACCCATGCACAGTTACTCCAGTATGCGGAGATACCACCTCATGCTGCCCGATCCACGCAAGTTTCGTCGAGGAGAAATCTTTGATTTCTGCTGGTTTTTTAAGGTAACGACCCGGTCTCCGTGACATCGGGCTGCGATCACTCCCATCCCCGGCTCCGATGGCGACCACTCTCGGTGAGCGCATCCGGCGTCTCGATCCGGCCCGTCCGGACGACGATCGGCGGCCTCGCAGAGCGAGAAGACGTACGGGATGGTTCATCCTTTTATGCCCCCCGATCCGTAAAGGTCTTGACGCCGGGGGTTCCCACCAGCCTGGATCCGGCGTACAAAGGTTGCACGGACCACCTGTCCGGGCACGACCCCGGGTACCCACGCGCCGTCAGCCGCGGGAGGCACTTTGGATCGGGCTTGTCCCGCTCCAATGATTATGAGGTGCACGCTTGGTAACCCGGTGGAGCGTGCCGGCGACGGCGCCCCATCCCAGGGGCGTCGTCCGCTTTACTGGGGGCGGATGTCACGGATGTCCCTGATCGACAGCGTTCCATGATCAACCACGCCCCATGATCCCGGCAACCGGCCCAACTCCTCCCCGGCCGGACCCGGCTCACCCCGAACCAGCCGGACCATGGCGACCACGTCCGCCGGACGGCGCGTTCGACGCCCTCGCCCTCGTTGCCCCAAGGCTCTCAACCTCGTTGCATGGCCTCACAGATCGCCGTGGTCTCGCGCACGCCCAGGGTGACCGCCGAGGCGCAGTGACGCACCCAGGTCGCCACGCCGTCGGCGGTGCCGCTGAGATAGGCCCGCAGACCGTCCGCATACGCGGGGCCGAGTTCGAGGTGCCCCACTTCGACGGCCACCAGCGACTTGGGGTCGAGACCGAACTCCACCAGCGTCAACCGTTCCGCCGCCCGTGCGACCACCCCGTCCGCCGTCCCGAAGGGACGCAGGACCATCAACTCCGCGTGGACGATGGCGGCGAGCACCAGTGCGGGCGCCTTGGAGGAGGACGTCACCAGGCCGACCAGCCCGTCCACCCGGGCCACCGTCTCCTCGGGGCCGGGAGCGGGCCCCAGGCCGAGCGGGTCCGGCACGACGGAGACGGAGCGGGGACGGCCGAGGTCTTCCGTCAGGCCTGTGGCGGCGAGTGTGTGCAGCCTGGCCAGCACCTGACGGGGTGCGGTGCGCCAGGTCGCGCCGAGCCGTCCCAGCTCCGCCGAGACGCGCAACGCGCCTTGGATCACGGGGTCGGTGGCCTCGGGGACGGCTTCCAGGGGAACGTCGACACCCGCCAGTGCGGCCGACGCGCGGGCACCGCGCAGCGCCGACCTGGCCGACACGTCCGGGCTCTTGCGCCGGAGCACGCGGTGGCCGTAAAGCCGGTCGACGGCCTTGCGCGCACCGGCGACCGCTTCGGACACCTCGGGCATTTCTGCGATGACAGCCAATGGGTCGCTCACGGTGCCCGACCTTACCGGGCGGTAGGGGAGCTACCGGAGAGGGCTTCGGCGATGGCGCGGACGACGAAGACGTCCCGCGAACGGGCGGAATCCGACGGCCGGGTGGACGGAGGAGGCGGCGCAGGCCACGGGTGGCGACCGGGCCGGCCGCGGGGACCGGAGCGGTGACGGAGGCCGGGAGGGTGACCGGGACGACGGCGGGAGCGAAGATGAAGGCGGTGACCAGGACGGCGTCGAAGGCAGGAGCGAGGAGGAGGGCGTGGGGAGGCATGCGACGAGCGGTACGGGAGGCGGTGGGGAAACCGTTCAGCGAACGCATCCCGCCGCCCGGCGCACCGCCGTGATAACGCGCGTTGAATAACGCCCTCTACCTTCCTAAGGTGTCGAAAACGCAACGCTTCCTAACCATCTCATATCACTATCAAGGCAATTTGTAGGTATATGCCATCTCCTCACCACTTGGTACAGACCTGTCTAGACCTCTTGTGGCGAGGACCGCTGGCCTGGTGAAGTGGAACACGACCCGACAGCAGTACGTAAGGAGTGCGTAGTGGCCCCGGAGACCTCTGGTTCCGAGTCGCGTGAGACCCAGGAGACCCTGTCGAACCTGCTCCACGAGACCCGACGGTTCGCCCCTCCCGCCGACCTGGCCGCGACCGCGAACGTGACCGCCGACGCCTACGCCGAGGCCCAGAAGGACCGTCTGGCCTTCTGGGAGAAGCAGGCCGACCGGCTGACCTGGTCGAAGCGCTGGGACAGCGTCCTCGACTGGAGCCCGCCCTTCGCCAAGTGGTTCGTCGGCGGAGAGCTCAACATCGCCTACAACTGCGTCGACCGCCACGTCGAGGCGGGTCGGGGCGACAGGGTCGCCTACCACTGGGAGGGTGAGCCGGAAGGCGACAGCCGTACGCTCACCTACGCCGACCTGCAGCGCGAGGTCGCCAAGGCCGCCAACGCGTTGCGGGAGCTGGGCGTCGGCAAGGGCGACCGTGTCGCGATCTACATGCCGATGATCCCCGAGTTGCCGATCGCGATGCTGGCCTGTGCCCGCATCGGCGCGATCCACTCGGTGGTGTTCGGTGGATTCTCCGCGAGCGCGCTCAGCGGTCGCATCAAGGACGCGGACGCCAAGATCGTGATCACCGCCGACGGCGGTTACCGCCGCGGCGCGCCAAGCGCGCTCAAGCCGACCGTCGACGAGGCGCTGAAGGAGTGCCCCGGCATCGAGCACGTGCTGGTGGTCCGCAGGACCGGCCAGGACGTGGAGTGGACCGACAAGGACGTCTGGTGGCACGACCTCGTCGAGCGGCAGCCGGACGTCCACGAGGCCCTGCCGCACGACGCCGAGCACCCTCTCTTCATCCTCTACACCAGCGGGACGACCGGCAGGCCCAAGGGCATCCTGCACACCACCGGCGGTTACCTGACCCAGACCGCCTACACGCACCACGCCGTGTTCGACCTCAAGCCCGAGACCGACGTCTACTGGTGCACCGCCGACATCGGCTGGGTGACGGGACACTCCTACATCGTCTACGGCCCGCTGGCCAACGGCGCGACCAGCGTCATCTACGAGGGCACCCCGGACACCCCGCACCGCGGCCGGTTCTGGGAGATCGTGCAGAAGTACAAGGTCACGCTGCTCTACACGGCCCCGACCGCCATCCGCACGTTCATGAAGTGGGGTGACGACATTCCCGCAAAGTACGACATGTCGTCCCTGCGGATCCTGGGCAGCGTCGGCGAGCCGATCAACCCCGAAGCCTACGTCTGGTACCGCGAGCACATCGGCGGCAACCGTACCCCGGTCGTGGACACCTGGTGGCAGACCGAGACCGGCGCCATCATGATCAGTCCGCTGCCCGGCGTGACGGAGGGCAAGCCCGGCGCCGCCATGCGCCCGCTGCCCGGCATCACCGCCGACGTCGTGGACGACCAGGGCAACAGTGTCGGCAACGGCGGCGGCGGTTACCTCGCCATCCGTGACCCGTGGCCGTCGATGCTCCGCACGATCTGGGGCGACGACCAGCGTTACATCGACACCTACTGGTCCCGCTTCGAGGGCATGTACTTCGCCGGCGACGGCGCCAAGAAGGACGAGGACGGTGACATCTGGCTGCTCGGCCGGGTCGACGACGTCATGCTCGTCTCCGGGCACAACATCTCCACCACCGAGGTCGAGTCGGCGCTCGTCTCGCATCCGAAGGTCGCCGAGGCGGCGGTGGTCGGCGCGACCGACCCGGTCACCGGCCAGGCCATCGTGTCGTTCGTGATCCTGCGCGGCAGTGTGGAGGAGAGCGAGGACATCGCCACCGAGCTCCGCAACCACGTGGCCAAGACGCTGGGCCCGATCGCCAAGCCGCGTCAGATCCTGGTCGTCCCGGAGCTGCCCAAGACCCGCTCGGGCAAGATCATGCGCCGCCTGCTGCGTGACGTGGCGGAGAACCGCAGCATCGGCGACGTCACCACGCTGGCCGACAGCGCGGTGATGAACCTGATCTCCGCGAAGCTGCCCGGCGCCAAGAGCGAGGACTGACCGGGACGATGTAGACGAGTGTCTCCCGCCGGGGCCGCGACCGACCGGGCCAGGCCGGGCCAGGCGGGTATCTCGGCGAACGGGCACCGAAGGGACGACAAGGCCCCGGGAGGCGTTCAGGGGCACCCGGGACCCGCGGCGCGGCATACAAGCAGTGAGCACACCACGGGCGCGGCCTCCGGCGACGGGGGCCGTGCCCTCCGCATGCCCCCGCCGACCGGGCCGTTCTCCCCGGCGCCGGGGAGAACGGCCCCGCCGCCCGTCCTTCGTGGTCGGCCTCCCCGCTCGCCCGTACCGTGTCCCCGGCTGCGGGCCGGCTCTTCCGCACCGCCCCCGCCGCGCGCGAACCCGGCCGGGATCTTCACCGTGGACTTCTGTAGTCTGGTGATCAGGTGTGCCGGAAGCCCGGTCGGCCGGTGGGGGACGCCCCCTTGTGTTCCCGGAGGTCTCATGCCCCGCAACGGTGTTCACCCGACCGCCGCCGGGGTAGCTTCCCGGCGTGTCGACCCGCGTGCACCGCGACTCCGGCGAGAAGAGACCCCGTCAGACCGGATGGCCGGTCGTATTCGCGTCGTCCCGGAGAGCCTCACGCCGCGCGCGTGATCCCGCCACAGCGCAGCATGATGGTTGACACCGACCTTCGATGGGAGATCGTCCTTGCCAGCCGCCACACGGCAGAAGCCAAGGGATTCCGGCCCGCACGGGCCGGGTCTCCCGCCTCGCCGACGGTCGCCCCGGTTCCGGACCCGGGCCGGCTCTCACCCGGCCTCCGCCGGCCCCGCATCGCGCGGGCCGGCCGGTGGAGTGCGGCGGCATGGTGCTCACCGCCGGACAGTCGGTACCGTACCAGGCACGTTCCGTTACCGTTACGCGTTTCCTCCCCGCGGCTGAAGCCCGGGATCTCCATACTGGAGGATTTCGATGACAGAAAACCCGCCCGCGGAACCGCAGGAGGAGTCGCTGGGCGCGCTGGTCGCCGCCGCCAGCGACCACATCTCCACCCTGGTCCGTGCCGAGATAGAACTCGCCAAGGCGGAGTTCAGGTTCGACGCCAAACGGGTCGGCATGGCCGCGGGCCTCTTCGGCGCCGCCGCCTTCATGGGCCACCTCTGCCTGATCCTCGCCTCGTTCGCGATCGCGTACGGCCTGGTCGCCCTGGGCGTGTGGACATGGCTGGCCTTCACGATCGTCACCGTCTTCTATCTGATCGTGGCGGGGTTGCTGGTCTTCGTCGGCATCCGGCGGCTCAAGGGTCTCACCGGGATGAAGCGAACCCTGCGCTCGCTCAAGACGATCAAGAGCGGCGAGACGGCACCCGGTCTTCCCACCCCTGCGGCCCCGCCCACCGCGGGCCAGGTCGGCAGCCACCGCGAGCCGGTGAGACCGACCAGGTGAGCCGGCCCGACGAGTCCCTGGTCGCGGTGGAGGGTCCCTGGACCCACCGCGCCGTGCACGCCGGCGGCACCCGTTTCCACGTCGTGGAGGCCGGTACGGGACCGCTGGTGCTGCTCCTGCACGGCTTCCCGCAGTTCTGGTGGAGCTGGCGTCACCAGCTCGTCTCGCTGCCCGCGGCGGGATACCGCGCCGCCGCCGTCGACCTGCGGGGCTACGGCGCCAGTGACAAACCGCCGCGCGGCTACGACCTGTACACCCTGGCCGCCGACGCGGCCGGGCTGATCCGCGCGCTGGGCGAGACCGGAGCGATCGTGGTCGGCCACGGCTGGGGCGGCCTGATCGCCTGGACGATGGCCGTGACCGACCCCAAGGTGGTCCTGCGGCTGGTCCCGGTGTCGGCACCGCACCCGCGCAGGCTGCGCAGCGCACTGTTCGGCGAGCCGTTCGGCCAGCTCATGGCGGCCCGCTACGCGCTGGGCTTTCAGTTGCCGCTGCTCCCCGAGCGCCGGCTGACCGCCGCTGGAGGCGCCCTGGTGGGGCGGCTGCTGGAGCAGTGGTCGGGGCCCGGCTGGCCGGAGGAGGACGTCTCGAAGACCTACCGTGAGGCGTTCCGCATCCCCAGCGTCTCGCACTGCGCGCTGGAGTACCACCGCTGGTTCGGCCGCTCCCAGTTCCGCCCCGACGGAACGCGCTACGCGAGAACCATGCGTGCCCAGATCAACGTGCCCACCCTGCAGGTGCACGGCGCGCTCGACAGGCACGTGCTGCCCCGCACCGCCCAGGGTTCCGGCCGCTACGTGACGGCTTCCTACCAGTGGCGGCTGGTCGAGGGCGCCGGGCACTTCCCGCACGAGGAGCGCCCGGAGGAGTTCGACGCCGAGCTGGTCCGCTGGCTCGCCGACCCGGAGGCCGACCGGTGAACGGACGCGACCGCGACTCCGACGGCAGGCCCAGGAACCAGCGGCCTCGCGACGCGTTCGGACGCCCGCTGCCACACGGCGCCGAAGGCGTCGAACGCGTCCCCGACGACTACGCCCCGAGCGCGGAGGAGGCCCTGGCCGAGGCGCGGCGGCTGCTGGGCGAGCGACGGCCGTTCCACGCCCACGAGGTGCTCGAAGGACGCTGGAAGAACTCCCCGCAGGAGGAACGGGAGCTGTGGCAGGGGCTGGCGCAGATCTGCGTCGGCCTCACCCACCTGCAACGGGGCAACCGGCGCGGAGCCGCGGCGCTGTTCGCGCGCGGAGCCGACCGGATCAGCCGGTACGGCATGTCGTACGAGCGGCTCGCGAAGACTGCCTACCTGCTCGACGAGCTGGAGGCCGACGCGGCGATCGCCAGGGTCGAGGCCCTGCTGTAGGCCCCGCCCGCGGCCCCGGGCACCGGTCAGTTCTGGTCGCACTCCTGGGTGCCGACCCGGTTGAACAGCTTGGAGCCGTCCTCGGCGTCCGGCGCGACCTCGGCGGCGGTGAGGACGTAGCCGGTCTCCTGCTGGTCGAGGGCCGCCGCGAAGACGACACCGTAGACCTTCCCCTCCGGGGTGAGCAGCGGACCGCCGGAGTTGCCCTGCTGGACCAGGCCGCGGATCGCGTAGACGTCGCGGTAGACGGTCTTGTCCTCGTAGATGTTGAAGCCCTTGGCCCGCTGCTGCACCCGGATGCGGGCCGGACGCAGGGTGTAGCCCTGGCCGTGCGGGAAGCCCGCGACGATCGCGTCGGCGCCCTTCTTGGCGGTGCCGTCGAAGCGCAGGATCGGCATGTTCAGGTCGGGGACGTGCAGGACGGCGATGTCCCGGTCGGGGTTGTAGAGCACGACCCGGGCGGCGTGGGACCGGTTGGTGTAGTCGGTGACCTGGAGGCTCTGGTCGACTCCGGCGACCACGTGCGCGTTGGTCATGACCTTGTTCTGGGCGAAGACGAACCCGGTGCCCTCGATGTGCTTACGGCAGCTCGACGCGACGCCCTGGACCTTGACGATGCCCCGGCGGGCCCGGGAGAGGTAGCGGTTGCCGGTGGCCACGCTCCGGTCGGGCGGCGCGACCTCGACGAACTGACCGGCTCCGAGCGCGTCGAACACCTTGGGGAAGCCCGAGGTGTCGATGAAGTTCTTGAACGGCTTCTGCCACTCCTTGGCGGCGGTGGGCAGCGCCTGGTCGACCGTGCTCAGCAGCAACGACTTGTTGACCTGCTCGCTGATCAGGGTGAAGTGCGAGGAGGCCACCAGGGAACCGATCAGCCAGGCGATGATCAGGACCGACAAGGCGCTGGCGAAGGTGCCGCCGACCGCGTCGACGACCTTGGCGGGCTCCCAGGTCACGTGACTCCGGACGACGGCGCCGATCGTCGAGGAGGCGAACTGCCCGATCGTGGCGGCGAGGAAGACGATGACGATCGCCAGCAGCGCGCGCTCGGTGTCGCCGTCGACCAGGGCTCCGGCGATCGGCGGGGCGATGAACATGCCGAGCAGGCCGCCGCCCACGAAACCGACGAAGCTCAGGGCTCCGATGATGAATCCCTGGCGGTACCCCGACACCGCGAAGGCCACCATCAACGCGATCAGGACGAGGTCGAGGAGATCACCGGTCACTCCTTTACGTTATCCAGACGTCGCCCCGCGCGTGCACACCTTGTCGGAGGTCTGTGCCGTTATCGTGGCCGGATGGCAACGATCGGGGGGTCGGCGCCCGTGGCGGCTCTCATCGAGACCGCGCTGCGCGACCGGGACCAGGACGGCGTGATCCGCTGGCAGGCGATCGAGGAGCTGCAACGCAGAGGCGACCTGGAGACCTTCGACGCGGCCAGGCGCCTGTGCGCGGGCGAGACACCGGCCGAGCGCATGCTCGGAGTCGACATCCTGGGCCGGCTCGGTTTCGCCGACCGGAGCCTGCCGGTGCTGCGTGCCCTGGCCGCCCGCGAGGACGACTGCCTGGTGCTCTACTCGGTGCTGATCGCCTTCGGGCACCTGAGGGACCGCCGCGCGCTGCCGTCGGTGATCACCCTGGCCGAGCATCCCGATCCGGGGGTGCGGTACGGCGCGGCGTACGCGTTGCCCAACATCATGGGAAGTCCGCCCGACCCGACCGGGCTGGCCGCCCTGCGGCGGCTGATCCACGATCCGGACGACGACGTGGCCGACTGGGCGTGTCTCGGGCTCGCCCTGTCAACGGGACGCGAGGTTGAGGACGTCCGGCGGAAGATCCTCGACCCGTGAGTGGTCCCAGGGAAGCGCGAACCCCGAGCCGGCGAGCACCCCGTCGAGCACTCCCGCGGTGAACCCCCACACCAGCAGCCCGCGCACCCGGAACGCCGGCCCGCAGTGACCGCCGGGGTGGCGGAGCCTGAGCCGGTTGGCCGGGTCGACGAGCTCCCGGATGGGGACCCGCTCCACCGACTCCACCTCGTCGGGGGAGGCCGCGTGCACCACGCAGGGCGTGTGCCACCAGGCGAGTACCGGGGTCACCCGGTTGTCGCTGCGGCTGACGTACAGCTCGGGCATGGTCCCGACCACGTGGACACCGGCCGGGTCGAGACCGGTCTCCTCCTCCGCCTCACGCAGCGCCGCGGCGACCGGGCCGCCGTCGTCGGGGTCGACCCCGCCGCCGGGGAAGGCCGGCTGGCCCGCGTGCGTGCGTCCGCGGGAACTGCGCTGGATGAGCAGCACGTCGGGCCCGAACGGCCCCTCCCCGAACAACAGCAGCACCGCGGCCGGTCGCCCGCCCGACGCCGGTGGACGCAGCAACGGGGGAACCTGCATCCGCGCGACCCGCTCCGCCAGCGTCTCCAGCCACCCAGGGACTTCCACGGGCACACCTCCGGTCTTCTGCAACACGCCGTCCCGCCACCCGCTTCCCGGTCTCGGCCGGCGGAAGGCGGGAAACCCGCGAGCGGTCACGAGAAGGGGCCGGGACGCACCAGTCTGGCGGCCTCCACCGGGTCGGCGGGGCCGATCCCGTACGAGGGGCAGAGCGTCGTGAGCGGGCAGGCGCCGCAGGCTGGCCTGCGGGCGTGGCAGACGCGGCGGCCGTGCCAGATCAGGTGGTGGGACGTCATCGTCCAGTCGCGCCTGGGGATGAGTCCGGCGACGACCTGCTCGATTTTCACCGGATCGGTCTCCGCGGTCCAGCCGAACCGCCGGACGAGCCGCTGGAAGTGGGTGTCGACGGTCAGCCCCGGCGTGCCGAAAGCGTTGCCCAACACGACGTTGGCCGTCTTCCTGCCGACGCTCGGCAGCGTCACCAGGTCCTCCAGCCGGCCCGGGACCTCGCCGCCGAAGCGTTCGCACAGGACCTGGGCCATCCCGATGATGCCGGCGGCCTTGGCCCGGAAGAACCCGGTGGGCCGGATGATCTCCTCCAGCTCGGCCCGGTCGGCCGCGGCGTAGTCTTCCGCCGCCGGGTACCTGGCGAAGAGGCGGGGTGTGACGGTGTTGACCCTCTTGTCGGTGCACTGCGCGGACAGGATCGTCGCGACCAGCAACTCCAGCGGATTGCCGAAGTCGAGCTCGCAGTGCGCGTCGGGGTAGGTTTCCGCCAGAATTCGGGCCATCCGCCGAGCTCGGCGGACCAAGGCGAGCCGGGACTCCCCGGATGGACTGGCGTTGCGGAGCACCCCGACAGCCTACGCTCAAGGGCCGCCGGAGAGTCGTGCGGTGGAATGGGTCACAATTACTGCGTGAGCCGTGAAACAGGAGGCACCGTGAACACCGACGACGTGCTGGGCAAAGCCCCTCTGTTCGCCGCGCTCGACCGTGAGGGCGCCGCCGCGCTGCGCACGAGCGTCTCCGAGGTGGAACTGTCCAAGGGGCAGACCCTCTTCAGCGAGAACGAGACCGGCGACCGCCTCTACGTGGTGCTCGAAGGGAAGATCAAGCTTTCCCGCACCGCGCCCGACGGCCGGGAGAACCTGCTCAGCGTGCTCGGCCCCGGCGAGATGTTCGGCGAGTTGTCCCTGTTCGACCCTCGTCCGCGTACGGCGTCCGCCACCGCGCTGACGGACGTCCGCCTGGCCGGCCTCGGTCACGACGACCTGCGTCCCTGGCTGACCGGCCGCCCCGAGGTGGCCCTGCACCTGCTCCGAGCCCTGGCCCAGCGGCTCCGCCGGACCAACGACGTACTGGCCGACCTGGTCTTCACCGACGTGCCCGGCCGGGTGGCCAAGGCCCTGCTCGACCTGGCCGACCGCTTCGGACAGAAGGTCGACGACGGCGTCCGCGTCCACCACGACCTCACCCAGGAGGAGCTGGCCCAGCTGGTCGGCGCCTCGCGCGAGACCGTGAACAAGGCGCTGGCCGACTTCGCCCAGCGCGGCTGGCTGCGCATCGAGGCCAAGGCCGTGGTCATCATGGATATGGACCGCCTGCACAACCGTTCGCGCTGACCGTGTCGCCGGCCGCCCCGCCCGGGTGGCTCCGGCGCGTGGGAGGGACGGGCCTGTCATGGGCCATGCCGCCCGTCCCGCACGGGACGGGCGGTCTCGGAGCCGGGGCTTCGGCCGGGGACGGTCGCGGAGCCGGAGCGGGCGGTGTCAGAGCCCGTCCAGGTAGGCGAGCTGCGCGCGCACCGACATCTCGGCGGCGGACCAGAGCGACTCGTCCACGTCCGCGTAGACGATCTCGACGATCTGCCGGGGTGTGACCGCCCCCCGTTCCCGTGCCGCCCGGATCTGGTCCAGCCGCCGCCGTCGGTGCGCGACGTAGCCGTCGAGCGCTCCGATCGGGTTGGGCAGCACGGGGCCGTGACCCGGCAGCAACGCCTCCGCGCCGACCTGCTCGACCCTGGCCCGGAGCAGGTCCAGGGAGCGCAGGTAGTCGGCCAGGTCACCGTCCGGGGCGATCACCGTGGTGCCCCGGCCGAGGACGGTGTCGCCGGTGAGGATCGCCCGGTCCTGCGGCAGCCAGAAGCAGAGCGAGTCGAACGAGTGGCCGGGCGTGCCGACCACGTGCAGTTCCACGTCTCCGGCCACGAGCACGTCCCCGTCGCCGAGCCCCTCCTCGCCCAGGCGGTGCGCCGGGTCCAGGGCCCGTACCGGCGCGCCTACCAGGGCGGCGAAGGCGGCGGCACCGCCGCTGTGGTCGTGGTGCCCGTGGGTGAGCAGGATCGCGACGACCCGGCGGCCCTCCAGATGGGCGGCGACCCTGGCGAGGTGCCCCTCGTCGTCCGGCCCCGGGTCGACGACCAGTGTCTCCTCCCCGTCGCCGATCACCCACGTGTTGGTGCCGTCCAGGGTCATCTCGGACGGGTTGGGGGCGAGGAGGTTCAGCGCGTGCTCGGTACCCGCCCCGTCGGGCCCGGTGAGGGGGATCCGCAGCCCGCTCACACGCCACCGAACCGGTAGCCGTCGTCGAGCACGATCCGCATCTCCCCGTCCACCTCGGCGATCCTCGGCATGAACGTCACGATCTCACGTTCGGTCGCGAGCACGTCGGCGACCTTCTCGTACGCGGCCAGCTCGCCGAGCGTGCGGTGGGTCGGCGGCATCAGGAAGATCTGGCCCTCCGCCGCGCGGGTGATCACGTCGGCGGGCCGTGCCCAGAGGACCTCGTCGGCCTCGCCGCCGACGTCACGGGTGCGCTGACCGGACGGGAGGGCCGCGACGAAGAACCGGGTGTCGAAGCGGCGGCTCTCGACCTCGGGGGTGATCCAGTGTGCCCAGGGCCGCAGCAGGTCGGAGCGGAGGACCAGGCCGCGCCTGCCGAGGAAGTCGGCGAAGGACAGGGTCCGGTCGATCAGCGCGAGCCGGTCGGCCTCCCAGTCGTCCCCGGTGGTGTCGGCCACGACGGATCCGGTGGGGGTTCCGGCGAGGAGCACGCCCGACTCCTCGAACGTCTCCCGCACGGCCGCGCACACCAGGCCCCGGGCGGTCCGCTCGTCGGCGCGGAAGACCTCACCCCAGGCCGCGGGGGACGGCCCCGACCAGGCGATCGCCTGGTCGGCGTCACGCGGGTCGAGCGACCCGCCGGGGAAGACGTAGGCCCCCGCCGCGAAGGCCATGCTCGCCTTGCGGCGCAGCAGGTAGACCTCCACGGCGCCGGAGCCCTCGCGCAGGAGGGCCACCGTCGCGGCGTCCCTGGCCGGGACGGGTTTCACCTGCCCGGCCAGGATGCCGCGTGCATGCTCGCCCAGCTCACCGGGAAGCGGGATACCGCCCATTCCGACCCTCCACCAGAACATCGCTCGGTTGCAGGTCCATCATGTGGCACGGCTCCGTCCCGGACAATCGCCGGGGTTCCGGCGTCCTGTTCCCATCTCCGGCCGCCGCACACCGACCGTCGCCGCACACCGGCGCCGGGAACGCCGACCGCCGACGCGCACCGGCGGCCGGTGTCCTCAGGCGTCGGCGCACCTCGGACGTCAGCGCACCTCGGCGATCAGCTCGACCTCGACGGGCGCGTCCAGCGGAAGGACGGTGACGCCGACGGCGCTGCGGGCGTGCCTGCCCTGCTCGCCGAAGACCTCCGCGAGCAGTTCGCTCGCTCCGTTGACCACCTGCGGCTGACCGGTGAAGTCGGCGGAACTGGCCACGAAACCGACGACCTTGACGATCCGCACGATGTTCGACAGCCCGCCGGCCGCCGACGCGACCGCGGCGAGGGCGTTGAGCGCGCAGATCCTCGCGAGCCCCTGAGCCTCCTCCGCGCTCACCTCCGCACCGACCTTGCCGGTGACCAGGAGCTTGCCGTCCACCATCGGGAGCTGACCCGAGGTGTAGACGTGGTCACCGGTGCGAACCGCCGGCACGTACGCCGCCAGCGGCGGCACGACCTGCGGCAGGGTCAGACCGAGCTCGGCCAGCCTCTCCTCGGCCGTCACTGCGTGGGCCGCTTCAGGTAGGCGACCAGTTGCTCGGGGTTGGGCCCCGGCACGACCTGGACGAGCTCCCAGCCGTCCTGGCCCCAGTTGTCGAGGATCTGCTTGGTCGCGTGAACCAGCAGCGGCACCGTCGCGTACTCCCATTTCGTCATGCGGGACACATTAGCGAGACCCCGCCCGCCGGGCGGTCCCCGAGGGCCTCCCCACGCCCGCCGCCGGTCCGCGGCCAGGCTCGCGACGCCGGGACGGAACCGCGCCGGCTCCCCACGAGCAGGGTCGGCGCCCTATGAGAGCCCTGTGAGAATCGGCATATTTACTTTCCGCACCCCATCGATTAGGGCCGCGGCCGGCGGCGTCCCGTCCGGCCGCCCCTTCGGCCGGCCCCCGGCCCGGGTACGGCACGGCCGCGGGGCGACGGACCGGACATAAGGCGCTGACCAGCGCGGTTCTCGGGCATGGGGTACCCGCAGCGGTGAGCGGGCGTGCGCCTCCCGCGCGGCGGACGGCCGCCGCGGCGCAACGGACCCGGCTCCGGCGGGTCACGGAACCCCCGTCGTGGGGGTCGCCGCGGGGGGTTCACGGTCAAGGGTCCGGAGAGTCGTCAAGTAACCGTTGGGTAGCCTTCGAAACGTGAAAGCTCGCGACACCGACTGGGACGGCGTACGCCTTCACGTCGTCACCGGCAAGGGCGGCACCGGCAAGACCACGGTGGCCGCCGCACTCGCCCTCGCCCTCGCCGCGGGCGGCCGGAAGGTCCTTCTCGTCGAGGTCGAGGGGCGGCAGGGGGTCGCCCAGGTCTTCGACCTGCCGCCGCTGCCGTACGAGGAGCGCAAGATCGCCGTCGCGCCCGGCGGCGGGGACGTCTACGCGCTCGCCGTCGACCCCGAGGAGGCCATGCTCGAATATCTGGAGATGTTCTACGGCATGCGCCGGGCCGGCAAGGCGCTCACCAAGATGGGCGTCGTCGACTTCGCCACCACCATCGCGCCGGGCTTTCGCGACGTCCTGGTCACCGGCAAGACGAGCGAGGCCGTCCGGCGCAAGGGCAAGGACGGCCGAAGGGTGTACGACGCGGTCGTGCTCGACGCTCCGCCGACCGGCCGGATCACGCGTTTCCTCAACGTCACCAACGAGGTCGCCGGGCTGGCCAGGGTCGGTCCGATCAAGAACCACGCCGACCTGGTGAACGGCGTCGTGTCCTCTCCCGAGACCGCGGTGCACTTCGTCACGCTCCTGGAGGAAATGCCGGTCCAGGAGACCCTCGACGGCCTGCAGGAGCTGCGCGAGGCGGGGCTGCCGCCGGGCGGGATCTTCACCAACATGGTCCGTGAGTCGCGGCTTCCCGCGTCGGTTCTGGACGCCGCCGCCGAGGACCGCTTCGACCCGTCCGAGCTGATACTCGGCCTGAAGGTCGCCGGGCTCACCGACGGGGGCCCGGCCGCGGTCAGCGTGGCCGAGGCGTTGACCGAGGAGATCGCCGAGCACGCCCGCCGCGGCGAGCTGGAGCGTCGCGAGAGGGCGACGCTGAACACCTCCGGCCGTCCCCGCTACGAGCTGCCGTTGCTGGCCGACGGGGTGGACCTGTCCGGGTTGTACGAGCTGGCAGAATCGATCCGCACCCAGGGAGCAGCGTGAAGACCCCGCCGGTCCTCGACCTCGACGCGATCATCGATGACCCGGGCACCCGGATCATCGTCTGCTGCGGCTCCGGCGGCGTCGGCAAGACCACCACCGCCGCGGCGTTGGGCCTGCGCGCGGCCGAGCGCGGGCGCTCCGCCGTGGTGCTCACCGTCGATCCGGCCCGGCGCCTGGCCCAGTCGATGGGGCTGACCGAGCTCGACAACGTCCCCCGGCCGGTCACGGGCGTGTCGGGCGAGGGCCATCTGCACGCCATGATGCTCGACATGAAGCGGACCTTCGACGAGATCATCGAAGCGCACGCCGATCCCGAGCGGGCCCGCCAGATCCTGACGAACCCCTTCTACCAGTCCCTGTCGTCGAGCTTCTCCGGCACGCAGGAGTACATGGCGATGGAGAAGCTCGGCCAGCTCCGCCGGTCGGGCGAATGGGATCTGATCATCGTCGACACCCCGCCGTCCCGCTCGGCACTCGACTTCCTCGACGCGCCCGAACGGCTCGGCCGCTTCCTCGACGGCCGGCTCATCCGGCTGCTCATGGCCCCGGCCAAGGCTGGAGGACGGAGCGCGTTCAAGCTGCTCAACGCGGGTTTCGGTATCGTCGCCGGGGCGTTGACCAAGCTGCTGGGGGCCCAGGTGCTCAAGGACCTGCAGACGTTCGTCTCCGCGCTGGACGCGGTCTTCGGCGGGTTCAGGGCCCGCGCCGAGCAGACCTACCAGCTCCTGCAGGCACCCGGAACCGCGTTCGTCGTCGTGGCCTCGCCCGAGCGCGACGCGATGCGTGAGGCGTCCTACTTCGTGGAGCGGCTCGCCGAGGAGCGCATGCCGCTGGCCGGGCTCGTGGTCAACCGGGTGCACCACTCACCCGCGGCCGCGCTGTCGGCGGCCCGCAGCGCCGCCGCGGCGGAGGACCTGGACTCACGCGGCGAGCACGAGCTGACCTCGGCCGTGCTGCGGCTGCACGCCGACCGCATGCACCTGGTCGCCCGCGAGCAGCGCGAGCAGGAGCACTTCTTCTCCGCCCACCCCACGGTGCCCGTCGCCCGGGTCACCGCCATGTCGGAGGACGTGCACGACCTGGACGGGCTGCGCGAGGTCGGCCGCCTCCTGGCCGCCCAGTGACGACCGGCGCGTTCCGGCCCGCCGAACCCGCCGGACACGCTGCCCGGCGTCGGATGGGCGGCACGCGCCGGCCACGGTTCACCGGGCACGGCATCGGCTCCTGACACATGTGTACGGCCGGCGCCCGGCGCCGGCCGTACACGTGTGCGCGAACTCAGCCGGCGATCAGCTCGTTGGTCCGCTCGTATTCCTCTTTGGCCATCTCCAGCAGTTCCCGCCAGGAGTCGACGTCAGGTCGCCGGCGCAGCAGCGCTCGGCGTTCGCGCTCGGTCATCCCGCCCCACACCCCGAACTCGATGCGGTTGTCCAGCGCATCGGCGAGGCACTCGGTCCGGACCGGGCATCCTCGGCAGATCAGCTTTGCTCGGTTCTGGGCAGCGCCCTGAACGAACAACGCGTCAGGATCCGCACCCTTACAGGCCGCACGGGAGGTCCAATCCGTGATCCACATTCGACCCCACTCCCCTTAGGTGGTCAGTCGTGACTTGGGCCGACGGGCGCGGGCGTCGGGCCTCGGTATTCAATTGCTGCAGAAAGAGAACGTACGCAATCAGACGTTCGGGCCGACAGACCCCGGCGGGACCAAATTCTCACATGGTCATCCACGGCCATCTGGCCGGGAATGACTAGTCACCCCGTCCCTGCGCAGGGGACCGTCACGGCAAAATGGTGGTCCGTGACCGTTTGGGTCACCCGCCCGACGTACCCTTGGATTTGTGCAAGCTCAAGGCAAAGATCAGGGGTCGGCGGTCGTCAAGGTCGTCAAGCTGTTCGGCGCGTCGATCGCCACGGGCGTGCTGGTCGCCGCGGTGGCACTCCCTGCAGTGGGCGGCGCGGGAATGACGGTGAACGCCACGACGGACGAGCTACAGCTCCGCCCCGAGGAGCTCAAGGAGCCCCCTCTCCCGGAGAAGACCACCCTGCTCGACGCCGACGGCAAGCAGTTCGCCCAGTTCCATTTCAATGAGGGCAACCGCGAGTCGGTCAAGCTGGACCAGGTCGCCGACGTGATGAAGACCGCCATCGTCGCGATCGAGGACTACCGGTTCTACGAGCACGGGGCGATCGACCTGGAGGGCACCTTCCGCGCGGCGGTGAAGAACGTCTCCGGTGGCGGGGTCATCCAGGGCGGATCCTCCATCACCCAGCAGTACGTCAAGCTCGTGCTGCTCAACAGCGCCGAGACCAAGGAGGAGCAGGAGGCCGCGGTGGCGCCGACCTTCTCCCGCAAGCTCAACGAGCTGCGTCACGCGCTGGCCGTCGAGGAGAAGTACACCAAGTCGGAGATCCTTGAGCGGTACCTGAACATCTCCTACTTCGGCGCGGGCGCCTACGGCATCGAGACCGCGTCCAGGCGCTTCTTCGACAAGCCCGCCTCCAAGCTCAACCTGTGGGAGGCGGCGACCCTGGCCGGAGCGGTGCAGAACCCCAGCCAGACCGACCCCAGCCGGGGCAAGGCCTTCCGCGACCGGCTGCTGGAGCGGCGCAACGTCGTGCTGAACCGGATGGCCGAGCTGGGCAAGATCACCCAGCAGGAGGCCGACGAGGCCAAGAAGAAGAAGCTCGGCTGGAAGGACATCCCCGCCCCCGGTGGCTGCGAGGAGAGCGACTACCCCTACTTCTGCCTGTACGTCCAGCACGAGCTCCTGACGAACGAGGCCTTCGGCAAGTCCCGCAAGCAGCGCGAGCGGACGCTGGAGCGGGGCGGCCTCGTCATCAAGACGACGCTCGACCGCAAGGCGCAGAAGGCCTCGGAGAAGGCCATCAAGCAGTTCGTCAAGACCAGCGACAAGCCGGTCGCCGCACAGGCGATGGTCGTCCCCGGCACCGGCGCCATCAAGGCGATGGCCGCCAGCCGCAAGTTCGGCGGGAACAAGAAGAAGAACGAGATCAGCTACAACCTCGTCGGCGACGCGGCGCACGGTGGCGGCGGTGGGTTCCAGGCGGGGTCCACGTTCAAGCCCTTCACCCTGCTGACGGCGCTCGAACAGGGCATGAAGCTCAACGACGGCTTCACCACCGGCTCCGGCTACAACGCGCCGAGCTACGGCGCCTTCCGCGACTGCAAGGGCAACGCGGTCGGCGACCCGAAGCACACGGTCAGCAACTCCAGTGAGGGCGGCGGCGGCTTCAAGACCCTGACCACCGGCACCCTCGGCTCGGTCAACACCTTCTTCCTGCGCCTGGAGGAGGAGGTCGGGCTCTGCGAGACGGTGAAGATGGCCAAGCGGCTGGGCATCAAGCGCGCCGACGGCCGTCCGCTGGCCGAGGTCGAGACCTTCACGCTCGGCCCCAACGAGATGGACCCGGTGACGGTCGCCGGCGCCTACGCGGCGATCGCCGCCCGCGGCACCTACTGCAAGCCGATGGTCATCACCGAGAGCGTCGACCGTGACGGCAAGGCCACGCCGTACAAGCCGGAGTGCAAGCAGGTGCTCGACGAGGAGGTCGCCGACGCGGCCTCGCACATCATGTCCGGGGTGTTCACCAAGGGCACGATGAGCCAGTACGGCGGCATCGGCCGCCCGGCGGCGGGCAAGACCGGCACCACCGACGGCTACACCGCCGCCTGGTTCGCCGGGTTCACCCCCGACCTCGCCTCCGCGGTGAGCATCGGCGACCCGCGCGGCGCCTTCAAGCACCCCCTGCTCAACGTGAACATCGGCGGGCAGTACTACGGCTACGTCTACGGCGCCACGATCTCCGGCCGCATCTGGAAGTACTCCATGATCGACGCGCTCAAGGGCGTCAAGGCGACCCCCTTCACCCCGGTGAACATGGATCGCTTCGGCGGCTGCTCCGCCGGCCGGTGCGCACCCAAGCCCCCGCCGAAGCCCGAGGGCGACGACGACGGCGGCGACCGGGGCCCCGACGGGCCGGGCGACGGCGAGGACGGCAACGGCGGCACGTTCTGGCCGGGCAACGACGGCGGACGCAACGGCGGCGGGAGCATCCCGATCGTCACCCGATGACCCGGTGACAACGGCGGGAGCCCTCCTCCCGGCCCCTTCGAGGGGCTCGGGGAGGAGGGCTCCCGCCGTCACACGGGCCGGCGACCGGTCCTACGGACCCACCGGGCCGGCCGTGCGGCCTCACACCGCCGAGCCCGCCGCGCGGCTCCCGCCACCGGGCCGGCCGCGAGGGCCGGAGAGATCAGGAGGAGAGCCTGGCGCGGACGACCTGGGCGACGCGGCCACCCTCGGCGCGGCCGGCGACCTTCGGGTTCACCAGCTTCATGACCTGCCCCATGGCCTGCGGTCCGGATGCGCCGCTCTCGGCGACGGCCTCGTCCACGATCGCGGCGAGCTCCTCGTCGGAGAGCTGAGCCGGAAGGTACCCCTCCAGCACGGCCTGCTCGTCCAGCTCGGCCTGGGCCTGCTCCGCGCGTCCGGCGCCGGTGAACGCCTCGGCCGCCTCGCGGCGCTTCTTGGCCTCCTTCGTCAGCACCTTGAGGACCTCGTCGTCGGTCAGCTCACGCGCCGCCTTGCCCGAGACCTCCTCGACGTTCACGGCCGCCAGGGCCATGCGAAGCGTGCGGGTGCGGACCTCGTCCCTATTCCTCATGGAGGCCGTGAGATCGGCCCTCAGTTTGTCCTTCAATGCGCTCATGCGGTCCATCTTGCCGCCTCACCAGCCCCGCTGTATCCCGAGTTTCCGTCCGACGCGCCGATCTCAGGCATGATGAGGGGGTGAGGAAAGCAGCCGCGATTCCCCTGTCCCTGTTCGGCGCCGGTCTGGCCGGCCTCGTCTACGCCTCGGTCGTCGAACGCAACGCGTTCCGGCTGCGGCGTTTCGACGTCCCCGTGCTGGCACCCGGGCAGCGTCCGGTGCGCATCCTGCACCTGTCGGACCTGCATCTCACCCCCGGCAGGAGCATGCTCATCAACTGGGTCCGCTCGCTGGGGGCGCTCAACCCCGACCTGGTGGTCAACACCGGCGACTCCATCGCCCACCCCGAGGCGGTCGCACCCCTCATGCACGCCCTGGAGCCACTGCTGGCACGGCCGGGCCTGTTCGTCTACGGCTCCAACGACATGTACGAGCCACGGCCCAAGAACCCCGCACGGTACCTCTGGCGCACCTCCAAGGCCGACTACGGCCAGAAGGTCCCCTCACTCCCCTGGGAGGAACTGGGCGCCGCCATGGCCGCGGAGGGCTGGCTCGACATGAACAACACCACCGCCCGGATCAAGGTCGGCGACCTCGACGTGGCCGTGGGCGGCATCCACGACTCCCACATCAACCTCGACCGCTACGACCTGATCGCCGGCCCGGCACCGGCGGAGGCCGACCTGCGCCTGGGGGTGATGCACTCGCCCGAGCCCCGCAACATGTCGCGCTTCGCCGCCGACGGCTACCAGCTCCTCCTGGCCGGTCACACCCACGGCGGCCAGGTCTGCGTCCCGTTCTACGGTGCCCTGGTCACGAACTGCGGAATCGACCGTGCCCGCGTCAAGGGCCTGAGCCGGCACGAATCCGCCTTCCTCCACGTCTCGGCGGGCCTCGGGACCAGCCCTTACTCCCCGGTCCGCTTCGCCTGTTATCCCGAGGCGAGCCTCCTCACTCTGGTCCCCCGCCGCAGAGGCGGCGCAAGCACCCCCGAAGTCCGCTAGACTTTCCGAAGCACGAGCAAGACCGGCGTGCGACCGGGGTGTAGCGCAGCTTGGCAGCGCGCTTCGTTCGGGACGAAGAGGCCGTGGGTTCAAATCCCGCCACCCCGACCCAGCAAGGCCAGTCAGAAGGCCGCTTCCGAAGACCGGAAGCGGCCTTCTGCGTTGGGTGAGCGACTGACCGCGTGACGACGCCTCCGGATCGCTCTCGAAGCAGCGGTGGGGCCACAACGCCACGTCCGGTGAGTGCGCACGAGCCCCCCGGCCAGGGCCGGCAGATCCCGCCGAAGACCCGAAGTCGGTCAGCGGTCGGGCAGACCCTGCCGGGAGGCGCTCGTCTCCATCATCTCCGTCAGCGGTCGTGGTCCAGGCCGACGGCGCGGAGCATGGTGCGGAACTTGGCGGTGGTCTCGGCGAGCTCGGTCTCCGGCACCGAACCGGCGACGATCCCGGCGCCGGCGAACAGTCTGAGGCGGTGGTCGGCGACCTCGGCACAGCGGATCGTCACCACCCACTCGCCGTCGCCGGTCGCGTCGCACCAGCCGACGAGCCCGGCGTACAGGCCGCGGTCGAACGGCTCGATCTCCTCGATGGCGCGGCGCGCGGCACCCGCGGGCGTGCCGCAGACCGCCGGGGTGGGGTGCAGCACGGTGGCCAGCTCCAGCGAGGTGACCGCGGGATCGTCGAGCACGCCGGTGATCCGGGTCGACAGGTGCCACATGGACGCGGTGGACAGCAATGACGGCCCGGCGGGGACGGACAGCTCACGGCAGTACGGCCGCAGGGCCTCCACGACGTTCTCGATCACCAGGGCGTGCTCGCGCAGGTCCTTGTCGGAGGCGAGCAGGGCACGGGCCCGCTCGCGGTCGGCGGCGGGGTCGGGGTCACGGGGTGCGGAGCCGGCCAGCGGGTTCGTGGCGATCCGCCGCCCGGAGCGGGAGACGAGAAGTTCGGGGCTGGCTCCGAGCAGCGTGCGCGGCGCGGCGGTGCGCGAGGGCAGGTCGACCGCGTAGCCGTAGGCCTGCGGGTCGCGCCGGACCAGGTTGCGCAGGACCTGCCTGACGTCGACCGGACGGCCCAGGGTGACGTCCAGGGCCCGGGCCAGCACGATCTTCTTGAGCTCCCCGGCGGTCAGCTTGTCGAGTGCCTTCTCCACGCCGCGCATGTAGTCGCCGGGGTCGGGGACCGGGCCCAACTCGGTGAAGATGCCCCGTACCGGCTCGGGGACGGCCTGGGACCCGGCCGGGGCATCCGTCCAACGGACCTCGGCGGGCACCAGCAGGCGGGCGGGCCGGTCGTCGCGGAACGGGATCGCCCCCACCACGAGGGGATGGACGAGCCCGGCCTCCTCCGCCTCGCGCAGGGCTGCGGCGACGCGGTCGGGCAGGCCGGCCGCCCCCGGGCCCGGGACCTCCCGGTGGACCCCCCTGGCCAGCAGGGTCCGCGCGGGCGAGGTGAAGAAGAAGGCGCCGGGCTCGTACTCCCACAGCGGGTCGGGCGTCCGGGGCATGGTGAGGGCCACGCGGCTCGTGCGGGCATGGTTCGGCGACATGGTGAGAACTCTCCTGTCGGGAGGGGATCCGAAGGGTGGAACGGGCGGGGCGGCCGGGCGGCCGGGCGCGCTACAACCGGAGCGCGGTGCCTCGGTCGGCCCCGGGTGCGGCGCGGACCGGCCTGCCGGCCTGGGGAACGCCCGCGACGCCGGAGCCGGTGGCGATGACCGGCCCGGATTCGCGGGGGGTCATCCGGCGGACGACCGCGCGGGGCAGGTGGGGGACGCCTCCGGCGTTGACGGCGAAGATGCGAGCCGGGGCGTCGTCGCCCTCCTGCACCGCACCGGTGGCCACGGCCACCGTGCCCTCCCCCACCACGACCTCGCCTCCGCCGTTCTGCGCTGATAGGCAGGTTAGTACCATCACTCTGGGTCGCGCAGTGAAAACGCGCAGTTACTCTTTACCGTTTCATGGGGTGTCCCGCCTGCGTGGCACCGGCCGGACGGGGTGCGAGGCCGCCCCGGCGGGCGGGTCGCGGGAACCGGCGGGGAGGTCACGGAGGACCGGCGGGCGGGCATGGGGAGGTGGCGGATGGTCGTGGGGAACCGGCGGGCCGGCCATGGGCCCGCCCGCCGGTCAGGTCACCCGGCGGAGCCGGTGGACCCGGCGAGCAGGGCCCGGCAGGCGGCGCGGTCGTAGGTGAGGCCGGCGTTCTTGAACCAGACGAGGGGGTTGCCCGCCGTCTCACTCCAGAGGTCGTCGTTGGCGACGAGCGCTTCGAGGTAGCTCCGCTGCGCGCCGGTCAGGGAGCCGGACGCGGTGAGAGGCTCGGGGAAGGCGGCCGCGAGCAGCGGGCCCCAGTCGGAGTCGACCGTCCACTGGGTGGTCATCGCCGCCACGCCGAGGGCGGCGGGCAGCAGCTCCTCGAAGGAGCCCGCCCTCCTGATCGCCGTGGCGACGAGGGCGAAGCGCAGGTGCCCGGAGAGTTGGCGTGGCCGCACGCTGAGCCAGGAGTCCGCCGCGGCCGGGTCCGCCAGCGCGGACAGGACCTCGCGGGCCGCGGCGGCGTCGCCGTCCAGCGCCGGGGCGAGTGCCGCGCAGGCCCGGACGGCGGGGTGCGGGTCGGCGAGGAACTCCCGCGGGGCGGCGCCGAGCTCGCCCAGCGCCAGCACCAGGACGGCGCGCTCGTCGTGGCCGGCCGCCAGCCGGGCGGCCTCCTCCAGACGGCCGACGACCTCGGCCGGCCGGTCGACGACACCGGGGATCAGCGCGAGGGCGGCGAGGGTTCCGACGGCGGCGGTGCGCACCCGCAGGTCGGCGTCGTCGAGACACGACAGGACGGGCTCGTACAGGGCCGGCGCGACGGCCCGGATGTCGAGGACGACCCGCGCCAGGAGCGCGCTGGTGAGCTCTTCGTCCCAGACTTCCTCTTCTCCTTCTTCCTCTTCTCCTTCTTCGTCCTCTTCGTCTTCGTGGTCCGGGTACTCGCCGACGTCCTCGCCCCAGGCGTCGTCGTCGGCGAGCATCGTGCGCAGCGCGGCGGCCACCTCCTCCTCCCCGCGGCCCGCGGGGAAGGCCGCCGCCCTGACCTCGTCCTCGGGGATGTCCGGCCGGGCCGCCTCGGCGACCGCGCCGAGGAAACCGAGCAGGTCGACGCGGAGGGGCCGCGGTTCGGAGCCGGACGGGAGGGAGGCGTCGTGTGTCCGGGGGTCGGACAGCAGACCCGCCACGACGAGCGCCGCGGGCGGCGTCGCCGACCAGGCCGTGCCCTGGTGGATCACCGCGGCCCAGAGGTGGTCGACCGCCGCGCCCCGCGCCTCCTCATCGTCCCCGGCCAGCGCCAGGAGGTGACCCGGCGTGTCCGACGCCCGCCCGTAGGCATGGAACAACCCCGACCAGTCGATGTCCGCCACGGCGGTCGATCCCGTTCTCATACCGACGATTGTGCACCCGTTCCCCGCCGGGTTCCGGCGGGGATCATGCTCCGCGAGACGCGGGACGCGGGACGCGGGGCCGCTGTGCGGCGTGCGGGGATCAGCCGGCCTGTTCCAGGAGCTTCTCGATCCCGACCAGGCGCACGCAGACGGCCAGGCCGGAGATGGCGAGCTCCACCTCGTCCAGTTCGGGGTAGGTGGGGGCGATGCGGATGGTGCTGTCGCGCGGGTCGTCGCCGTACGGGTGGGTGGCGCCCGCGGGGGTCAGGGCGATGCCCGCCTCCCCGGCCCGGCTCACCACCCGGCGCGCGCACCCTTCGAGGACGTCGAGGCTGATGAAGTAACCGCCCTCGGGGGTGGACCAGGTCGCCAGGCCGGAGCCGCCGAGCTCCTTGGCGAGGATGGCCTCGACCGCGTCGAACTTCGGCCGGATGAGGTCGCGGTGCCGGCGCATGTGCTCCGCCAGGCCCTCCTCGTCCCGGAGGAACTGGACATGACGCAGGTGGTTGACCTTGTCGGGGCCGATGGTGCGCTTGGCGGTGTGCCCGAGCAACCAGGCCACGTTGGCCGGGGACGAGCCGAAGAAGGAGACGCCCGCGCCGGCGAAGGTGATCTTGGAGCTGGAGGCGTAGACGAAGACGCGGTCGGGGTGGCCGTTCTCCGCGCACAGCGCCAGGATGTCCGCGATCTCCACCGGGGTGTCCGTGAGGTGGTGGACGGCGTAGGCGTTGTCCCAGAAGATGCGGAAGTCGGGGGCCGCGGTCGGCATGGCGGCCAGCCGGCGGACCGTCTCGTCGCCGTAGGAGACGCCGCTGGGGTTGCTGTACTTGGGGACGCACCAGATGCCCTTGATCTGCGGGTCACCGCCCGCGAGGCGTTCCACGACGTCCATGTCGGGCCCCTGGTCGTCCATCGGGACCGGGATCATCTCGATGCCGAACCGCTCGCAGAGCGCGAAGTGGCGGTCGTAGCCCGGCACGGGGCACAGGAACGCGATCCTCGGCTCGTCCGCCCAGCGGCGCTCGGCCCCGGGCACCTTGCCGAGCATGGCGTGCACGATCGAGTCGTGCATCAGCGACAGGCTGGAGTTGTCGGCGGCGACCAGCTGCGCGGCGGGCACCTGGAGCGGGCCGCTGAAGATCTCCCGCAGCTCGGCGAGGCCCTGCAGTCCGCCGTAGTTGCGGCAGTCGGTGCCGTCGGCGGCGGTGTGGCCGGTGGGCAGGTCCAGCAGGCCCGCGGAGAGGTCGAGCTGCCGCGCCGAGGGCTTGCCCCGGGTGAGGTCGAGGGAGAGACCGCGCCGTACGAGTGCCTCGTAGTCGCGCAGGGCCTGGTCCCGCTGGGCGGTCAGCTCGTCGAGGGGCAGGGCCGAGAGGGCCGGAGTGCTCACGAAAGTTCCTTCGCCTGCTGGTCGGGATCGGCCCGGACGTGGACGGGGGCCGGTTTTCCGAAGGATAGAAGACCGGTCACGTCGGCCGGAAACCGGCCCGTGACCCGGTGCCACGTCTCGGATCCCGACAATCAGCCCGTATCCCCCTAGGATCTCCGGCATGGCGGAGGTCATGGTCCGGGTCGGGAGCTGGGCGTTCAACGGCGAGATCCCGCGGATCGTGCCCGGCAGCGGCCTCCAGATCCCGGAACGGCGGCTCGCCCCGGCCGGACCCCGCGCCGGCGGGAACGGCCTCTAACGGCACTGGGCGAGCATGACCCTCTTGTCGGCGCGGGTCACCGGAAGGCCGTACTTCACGGCCACCTGGGCGAAACGGACGACGTAGGCGCAGCGGACCCTGCGCACCGGGGGCAGCCAGGAGGCAGGTCCCGAGCCGCCCTTGGCCTCGTTGGCGTCGCCGTACACCGGGAGCAGGTTGAGGGGGTCGTTGGCGATGCGCACCCGCTTGGACATCGGCCAGCGGGAGGCGCCCATCCGCCACTCGTACGACAGCGGGACCACGTGGTCGACCTGGATCTCGTCGGAGCGTCGCTTGCTCCACCGGATGTCCCGGCCGGTGTAGGGGTCGCGCAGCCTCATGGACACGACGACGCAGTCGGACCCCGCCCGGTAGCGGACGTCCTCGCCGTCACGGGCGAGCAGGTCGTTGCGGGTGCCGCAGCCGTTGCGGGCGTACGGCACGCCGCGGGCGGTGTCGGCCCAGTTCTCACCGAACCTGGCGCGGTCGTAGCCGGCCTTGGGCCCCATCCGCCCGACCCGGAGCCTTTTGATCATCCTGACCGCGGCGGCCCGGTCGGCGGCCGAGCGGACAGGGGCCAGGCCGGGTCGCGTGCCGCGCGGGTTGTCCAGCGGCACGGCGGCCACCGGGGGGCCGCCGGACGTCGCCCGGGTGTCGTCGTGCGTCGTCAGTGAGAACAGCACCGCGGCGCCCAGCGCCACGGTGACCACCCCCCGCGTGCTCACCCATGCCTCCCGGAGGGTCCGCCGGCCCTTTCTTTGCCGATTCCCGGAAGTCTCCCGGTTGACACGGGCACGTCCGGTGCGGGACGCGCGGCGGCCGGGGCTCGGCCGCTAGAGCCAGCCCCGTTTCTGGAACGCCCGGTAGAGCAGCACGGTGCCCACGACGATCGCGATCGTGGACGTCCAGAAGCCGAGCGGATGGTTGTAGCCGGGATACGGCACGTTCTGCCCGTAGAAACCTGTGATCATCGTGGGCACCGCGATGATGGCCGCCCAGCTCGTGATCCGCTTCATGATGTCGTTGAGCCGGAACCCCTGCTGGTTGATGTGGGCCTCGCGGACGCTGGCCGTCAGCTCCTGCAGGGAGTCGGCCCACTCGGCCGCACGCAGGGTGTGGTCGTAGACGTCCTGGTAGTACGGGGTCAGCGGAGGGCTCACCACCTCGCCGCTCCGGCGGAGCAGGCTGCCCACGACCTCGCGCACCGGCACGGCCAGCCGCCGGAACCGCACCAGTTTCTTGTGCAGCTCGAAGGTCCGGCGCTGGATGTGCGGCGTGTCCCGGGGGTTGTCCTGGAAGAGGTCGTCCTCCAGTTCCTCGATCCGGTCGTCCATCGCCTGCAGTACGTCGAAGTAGCCGTCGACCACGGTGTCGAGCAGGCCGTGCAGAAGGTACGCCACGCCGTACCTGGCCATCTCGGAGCTGGCGTCCCAGCGCCTGATCACCTCGTCGATGTCGAAGAGGGGGCTTTCCCTGACGGTGACCAGGGCGTTCTTGGTCACGAAGATCGACATCTCGATGAAGTCGATCCGGTGCCCGACGAGCTTCGTCGCGTAGACGCTGATGAACAGGTGGCTGTCGTAGGTGTCGAGCTTGGGCCGCTGACGGGGCTGGATCGCGTCCTCGACGGCCAGCGGGTGGAGGCCGAGCTCCTCGCTGATCTTCGCGAGGTCCGCCGGTGTGGGTGAGCACAGGTCGAACCAGACGACGGCGGACCGGTCTTTCACGTATTCGGACACGTCGTCGATGGGGAAGCCCTCGGCTTCCAGGACGCCGTTGCGGTAAAGGCGGGTGCGGTCCATGTCGGTCAACACTAACCTCCGACCCGCGCTCGCAAACGTTCGGGAAATCCGGCTTTTCTTCCGGTATTCCACTCCGTACGCGGCCGGTGTGTCCGGCATGGCCCACGGAACCGCGGGGCCCGACGAATAATCCCCTTCCCGCCGGGCAGCAGCATTCACCACAACATGTGAAGCCTGGGGAAGAGGTCAAATGATAGTGCTCGGACTACTCTTGATCGTCCTCGCGGGCGCGACCGTCGTCGCGGTGTCGTGGGACGAGACCGCGGCCTCGACCGCCGTCGCGTCGTTCACGGTCTTCGACCGGACGTTCCAGTTCACCCAGCTGGAGATGTTCTTCGCCGGTGTCGCCACCGGAGCGGTCTTCCTGCTCGGCCTGGCGGTCATGTTCGCCGGCATGCGGCGCGCGGCCGCGCGTCGTCGCCGGCTGAACGCCTCCCGCGCCGAGGCCCGTGACCGCGTCGCCCGCCTGGAGGAGGAGAAGCGGGAGCTGGAGCGCAAGCTCGAGGAGACCCCCGCCACCCCGCCCGCGACCACCCCGTCGGCCGCCGCCCCCGGGGTCGACCGCGACCGCGACGGCGTCGACGACCGGCTGGAGAACACGGCGCCGCACCCGCGGGTCGAGGTGCCCCGCCAGCACTCCGCCGACCAGCTCGTGGCCGGCCGCCACGGCCGCCCGGACCAGCGGCGGTGACGGAGCCGGGTCACCCCGCCCCCGCCCCCCGCGTTCCGCCCTCCGCCTGTTTCCGCCCTCCGCCGGTGTGGCTCCCGCCGCACCGGCGGATCCGTGTCCGCCCCCGGTCTCGCCACCCGCCTCGCCCGGTCTCTCACCCCGCCGGCTGCCGCGCCTGCCGGGCCGTGTCATCCGGCCGGGTCGCGTCGTCCGGTTGCGCCGCGTCGTCCGGTTGCGCCGCGTCGTCCGGCCGGGTCGCGTCGTCCGGCCGGTCCTCCCGCGTCTTCCCGCCCGGTCCGGCCCGCCCGGCGGCCGGCGCGGCTCCGGAGTGCCGGCGCCGGGTGAGCGTCATGAGGCCGCCCGCGACGAGACCCCAGAAGGCGGCCCCCACGCCGAGGATCGTCAGGCCCGACGCGGTGACCACGAAGGTGACGATCGCCGCCTGTCTGCCCTCGGGTTCGGCGACGGCCGAGGTGATCGCCGAGGCGAGCGCGCCGAGCAGGGCCAGCCCGGCGACGGCCTCGATCAGCATCGGCGGGGAGAGCACGACGAGCGCGGTGGCCAGTCCGGAACCGACCCCCAGGACGATCATGGACACGCCGGCGGTGACCGAGGCGACCCATCGGCGTGCCGGGTCGGGGTCGGCGTCGGGCCCGGCGGACAGGGCCGCGCTGATGGCCGCGAGGTTCACCGCGTGGCCGCCCAGGGGCGCCCCCACGACACCGGCCAGGCCGGTGGAGACCAGGATGCCACGCAACGGCGGGTGGTAGCCGTACCCGGCCAGGACCGCCATGCCAGGCACGTTCTGCGAGGCCATGGTGACCAGGAACAGCGGCAGGGCGATGGTGACCAGTGCCTGGGCGTTCCACGACGGGGCGGTCGCCTCCAGCACCGGCCGGGCGTCGACCGCCCCCAGTTCGGGCCCGGACAGCGCGATGGCGGCCACGGCGACGACCAGGGCTCCCGGCACCGCCCATGTGTGGGCGTAGCGGTTCAGCAACGCCCAGACCAGCACGGTGGGCATGGCCATCGACGGCACCTCGCCGAGCGCCCTGACCGGTGCGAGGCACAGGTCGAGCAGGACTCCGGCGAGCATGGCCCCGGCGATCGGGGCCGGGATGGCCGCGATACAGCGGCCCAGCGCGGGGAAGAGGCCGGCGGTGATGACGAGCAGCCCGGAGACCGCGAACGCGCCGACCGCGGCGGGGAAGCCGCCCGCCACGGGGCCGGTCGCCGCCAACAGCGCCGCACCCGGGGTGGACCAGGCGATGACGATCGGCAGGCGTTGCCGCAGCCCCAGCCACACGGCCACCACACCGCTGGCCACGCAGACCACGAGGAGCCCGGACGCCGCCTGCCGCTCGTCGGCCCCCACCCCGCGGAGGCCGGCCAGCACCACGGCGAAGGAGCTGGCGAAGCCGACCACCGCGGTCGTCACCCCGGCCAGGACGGGCTGGAGCAGGCGTGTCATCTCATCCGTCCTCACCGGGCCGATGTGGCGTACCGATCGATCGTTCCGTATACGGAACAGGGCCGTGTTGCACGATAGCCTCATGAACCTCGGATCACAAAGCCCTCGTCTCGCTACGGACGGCGACGCACATGACATCGGCCGACGGATCCGTGCACTACGGGAGGAACGCGGTATCTCCCTGTCGGAGCTCGCCCGTCGCGCGGGCATCGGCAAGGCCACGCTCTCCGGCCTGGAGAACGGCACCCGCAACCCCACCCTGGAGACCCTCTGGGCGATCACCGGCGAGCTCGGCATCCCGCTGGCGACGGCCATCGGCAGCCCCGCGTCCCGGGGCACGCCCCCGGCCCCGGGCCCCGTCATCCATGGCACCGCCGTCAGGGGGACGCTGCTTGAGGTCTTCGCGGACGAGGGGGTCACCTACGAGCTCTACCGGCTGGTGATCCGGCCCGGGGTACCGCAGGTCTCACCCGCCCACCACGAAGGGGTCACCGAGCACGTGACCGTCTTCGCGGGCACGCTCAGCGCCGGACCGGCCGACGCGCCTCTGCGCGCCGGCCCCGGTGAGCACATCTCCTGGCGGTCGGATGTCCCGCACTCCTACACCGTCCTCGGCGAGGAGGACGTCCAGGCCAGCCTGCTCATGCGCTACCCGCGTCGCTGACGCCGCCGGGAAGCGAAAGCCTGTGACCCGATTTCTCCCATAAAAATAGATAAACGTAATATTTGACCTATGACACCAGGGTCCAAAGCTGTCCTCTTCTGGGCCACAGGTGTACTGGCCTACGTCATCGCCGTGTTCCATCGCCAGTCGCTCGGCGTCGCGAGCATCGAGGCCGCGGCCAGGCTCGACGTCAGCCCGGCCGGCCTGTCCGTCCTCGCCATGCTGCAACTGCTGGTCTACGCGGGCATGCAGGTGCCCGTCGGGATGCTGGTCGACAGACTCGGGTCCAAGCGCATGCTGGTCCTCGGGGCCGCGGTGATGGCCTGCGGCGAGCTCGTCTTCGCGCTGGCCGACGGACTGCTGCCGGGCATCGCGGGCCGCGCTCTGATCGGCTGCGGGGACGCGATGACGTTCATCAGCGTGATCCGCCTGGTCAACCTGACCTTCTCCCCCCGCAGGAACCCGGTGATGGTGCAGATCACCGGGTTGCTCGGCCAGCTTGGCGCGGTCGCCTCCGCGGTCCCCCTCATCCACTCGCTGCACGCCTACGGCTGGACGCCCACGTTCCTGGGAGCCGCCATCCTGGGCGTGGTGTCGGCACTGCTGCTGCTCACGGTGCTGCGCGACGCCCGTCCCGAACGGACGGGGGAGCCGCCCGGCCTGAAGGCGGCATGGGCCGAGCCGGGCACCCGGCTGGGCATGTGGACCCACGCGGCCACCCAGTGCTCGGCGGCGGCGTTCCTGCTGCTGTGGGGGTATCCGTTCCTGGTCCAGGGCCAGGGGCTGACCCCGGCGACGGCGGGCGTCCTGCTGACCACGCTGACCCTGTGCGGCATGGTGTGCGGGCCGCTGCTCGGCCACCTCGCCGGGCGTTTCCCGTTCCACCGCTCCCGGATGGTGCTCATCGTGATCGGCACCACCGCGGGGGCCTGGACCGCGGTGCTGGTCTGGCCGGGGCGGGCCCCGCTCTGGCTGCTGGTGGCGCTCGTGGTGGTGCTCGCGGCCAACGGCCCCGGGTCGATGATCGGTTTCGACTACGCCAGGACCTTCAACCCGGTCACCCGGATCGGCGCGGCCACCGGCATCGTGAACGGCGGCGGCTTCGTCGCGTCGATGTCGGTGATCGCCATGGTCGGCGCCGTCCTCGACGTGACGGGCGGAAGCGGCCTGGACGCCTTCCGGTGGGCGTTCGCCACGCAGTACCCGATCTGGGCACTGGGCGCCGTCCAGGTGCTCCGATACCGGGGCAAGGCCCGGCGTCTCCTGATGGCCCGGACGGGCTCCTGAGGCCGCGCGACGGGCAGACGCAGCCGTCAGCCGAGCCTGACGAAGGGCTCGGCGAAGTGGGCGGTGCCGATCATGCCCCGTTCCGCCCTCACCCGGTCGAGCAGCTCCGCGCGGGTGGCTGCGGCCAGCTCCGGATCGGCGTCGTAGAGGTAGGGCACCCGCGGGTTCTCCAACTGCACCGGATGGAGCACCACGTCTCCGGTCAGCACCAGGTCCCCGACCCGGACGACCTGGTGACCCGGCGTGTGCCCCGGCGTGGGCAGCACGTGGATACCGGGCAGCACCTCGGCCCCGCCGTCCACGGCCTGCACCCGCTCGCCCAGCGGCCGGATGACGTGGTCGAGGACGGACTCGTCCGCCGCCTCGATCTCGGCGCGCTGCAGGACGTGCCGGGCGTTGGGGAAGACCGGTGACCCGCCGGTCACCGCGCCGCTCGCGTGGTCGCTGTGCAGGTGCGTGATGACCACGGCGTCCACGGCCTCCGGGCTCACCGCCACGTGCGCCAGCTCGGCGAGCAGCCTGCCGGGCACCGGCGCCCAGCTCGACGCGGGCGAGTCGTCGCCGCCGACGCCGGTGTCGACCAGCACCGTGCGGCCCGCCCCGTCGCGCAGCAGGTAGCAGTGGAAGTGCAGGATCCACTCGCCGGACTCACCGTGGCAGCCGCCGGGGAACATCTCCGGCAGCGGACGCCGGATGGCGTCCCCCATCGGCCCCACGGCGTCGCACAGCGGGAAGACCTCGATCCCGGCGACCGTCACGGGCTGGTGCGGCATCGCTCTCCGTTCGTTCTCCGCCGGGATGGGCCGGCGGAGCCACCACGATACGGGCCGCTGCCGGGAGCGGGAATGATGGGGGAATGCTGGCAGACGTCGTCGACCACCTCCGCTGCCCCGTCTGCGCGGGCGGCCTGCACCTGGACGGCCGGGTCGTCCGGTGCGTCCTCGGGCACGCCTTCGACCTGGCGCGGCAGGGGTACGTCAGCCTGCTGACCGGGTCCCAGGCACCGGGCACGGCCGACAGCGCGGCCATGGTCGCGGCCCGCGACTCCTTCCTCGGCGCCGGGCACTTCGGCCCGCTGGCGGAGGCGGTCGCCGCCGCGTGCCGCGACGGCGCGAAGACGGTGGCGGACGCGGGGGCGGGGACGGGGTACTACCTCGCCGGGGTGCTCGACCGGTTGCCCGGGGCCGTCGGGCTGGCGCTGGACATCTCCAAGCACGCGATCAGGCGGGCCGCCCGGGCACATCCCCGGCTGGGGGCGGTGGTGGCCGACGTGTGGCGGCCGCTGCCCGTGGCGGACGGCACGATCGACGTGCTCCTCAACGTGTTCGCTCCCCGGAACGGGGCGGAGTTCGCCCGCGTCCTCCGGGAGGACGGCGAGCTGATCGTCGTCACCCCCACCGCGAGGCACCTCGCCCCGCTGGTGGAGCGGCTGGGCCTCCTCTCGGTGGACGCGTCGAAGGAGCGGCGGGTGGCGGAGAGCCTGGGGGATCACTTCGTCGAGACCGGGCGGAGCACCGTCGAGTTCGAGATGACGCTCGGGCACGCGGCGGTCGAGGCGGTGGCCGGTATGGGTCCCAGCGCCTGGCACCTGGACACGGCGGCCGTTCGGCGAAAGATCGAAGAACTCCCCATGAAAAGTCTCGTCACGGCCTCTTTCCAGATGTCCGTCTTCGGCCGTCGTCAATAGGCAAGCCGGGCACTTAATCCTATTTGGGGCCAGTGTGACTGATGTGGCATTTAGTTATAAATTCCCGGGCGTTACTCCAGCGAATGCTCTGTGAAGGCGACATACTGGACCGCAATCCGGCGAGCCCACGCCTGGAGGCGTGCGGCCACTGCCTTGACGGAGGGAAGCGCCATATGAAGGCGGAGGAGCGCTGGCAGGCCAGGTTCCGCGCGCCGCGCGTGACACTTCCCGCGTGGGCGCGCCAGGCGCCCGGCCGGGCCCTCTACCGCGGCAACGCCTCGGGAACCTGGGAGATCTACGCCTGGGACCGCCGGTCCGGGTCCGTACGCCAGGCCACGGCCCGGCCCAAGGGCACCTCGCACGCCGAGATCGACCCCACCGGGCGGTGGATCTGGTGGTTCTGCGACACCGACGGCGACGAGTGGGGCCGATGGATGCGCCAGCCATTCGACGGCGGCCCCGACGAGCCGGTCGACCTGGAACCCGGCTTCCCCGCGGGAATCGCGCTGGCCTCCACGGGCGAGGCCGTCATCGGCATGGCCAGGCCGGGCCGGGGCTTCACCATCCATCTCCTACGACCGGGCGAGCCCCCGAGCACGCTCTACGAGCACACCGAGGCCGCCTCCGTCTCCGCGGTCTCCCTGGACGGCTCCCTGATCGCGATCGGCCACAGCGAGCACGGCGACTCCCGGCATCCCGCGCTGCGGGTGCTCCGGCGCGACGGTGACGTCGTCGGCGACCTGCACGACGGCCCGGGCAAGGGCGTCGTGGGCCTGCGCTTCGCACCCGTGCAGGGCGACCGGCGGCTGCTCGCCCTGCACGAGCGCAGGGGCCGCCGCGAACCCCTGGTCTGGGACCCCGAGAGCGGTGAGCAGCGGGAGATCTGGCTGCGCGACCCGGGCGAGATCACCGCGGAGTGGTACGACGACGGCCGATCCCTGCTCGTCGTGCGCGACCACCGCGGTCGTACCACCCTGACCCGTTACGACCTCGCCGGCGGTGCGCTCCACCCGATCGAGACCCGGCACGGCGTGATCCACGCCGCCGTGCCCCGCCCCGACGGCTCCGTCGAGTACTCCTGGTCCAGCGGCGCCCACCCGCCGGTGATCCGGTCGAGCGGCGGCCACGTGGTGCTGAACCACAGCGGCCCGACCCCGCCGCCGTCCGTCCCGGTCGAGGACGTCGACGTGGAGGGGCCGGGTGGGCGGGTCCACGCGCTGGTCTCCCGGCCCGAGCGCGGCTCGGGTCCCTTCCCCGCGGTCTTCCTGCTGCACGGCGGTCCCACCGCGCAGGACGACGACTCCTTCGTGCCGCAGGTGGCCGCCTGGGTGGACCTCGGCTTCGCGGTCGTACGGGTCAACTACCGCGGCTCGACCGGGTACGGGTCGGCCTGGCGGGACGCCCTGTCAGGCGACGTCGGGCACATCGAACTGTCCGACGTGGCGGCCGTCAGGGACGCCATGGTCGAGCGGGGCGTCTGCGACCCGGACCGGCTGGTGCTGGCCGGCGCCTCCTGGGGCGGCTACCTCACGTTGCTCGGCCTGGGGACCCAGCCCAAGATGTGGGCGGCCGGAATCGCCGGGGTGCCGATCGCCGACCACCGGGCGGCGTACGAGGAGGAGACGGAGGCGCTGCGCTCCTACCACCGGGCGTTGCTGGGCGGCTCCCCCGAGGAGCAGCCGGAACGCTACGCCGCCTCCTCACCGATCACCTACGTCGACCAGGTCGAGGCCCCGGTGCTGATCCTCGCCGGCGAGAACGACCCGCGCTGCCCGATCGGCCAGATCGAGGCGTACGTGACCCGGCTCGCCGGACGCGGGCACGAGCACGAGGTCTACCGCTACGACGCGGGCCACGGCTCGCTGGTCGTCGCCGAGCGCATCGCGCAGATGGCGGCGCAGCTGGACTTCGCCCGCAAGCACGTGAAAACCGACGCGCAGTCTCCCTGACGCCCCGATCGGATCTGCCCCGTCCCCGCTCCGCCCGGCTCGGACCCGTCCGTGCTCCGTCCGCCGCACGGGCCGGGTCCCGGCGGCGGGACCCGGCGGACACGCGCGGGGCTCAGCAGGCGCGCAGGACCACGATCGCCATGTCGTCGGCGCTCGGCTCCGGGGCGAAGTCCTGGACGGCACGGCGGACGCGCTCGGCGACGGCCCGCGCCGACAGGCCCACACACTCGGCGAACAGCTTGGCCAGGCCCCCGTCGTCGTCGAGCAGCCGCCCGTCGCGACGGCGCTCGGTGACCCCGTCGGTCACCGCGAGGAGCACGTCACCGGGATCGAGGTGGACGAGCTCGGCCTCGAACGACGCCTCGGGGAAGACCCCCAGCAGCGACTGGGAGGTCACCACGGTCTCCACGACGCCGCTGGGCCGCAGCCGCAGGGCCTCGGGGTGGCCGGCGGAGACCAGCGAAACGTCCAGCCCGTCCGCGACGGGCGTGATCTCCCCGTGCAGCAGCGTCAGGAAGCGGGCACGGTCGCCCTCGTCCAGGATGGCCTGGTTGAGGCGTTCGAGGACCGCCGCCACGTCGTACCCCTCCCTGGCGAGCAGCCGCAGGGTGTGCCGGGCCAGGCCGGTGACGGCCGCCGCCTCCGGACCGGTCCCGCAGACGTCGCCCACCGCGAACCGCCAGGAGCCGTCACCGGCCGCGAACAGGTCGTAGAAGTCGCCGCCGACCTCGTTGGTCTCGCCCGCGGGCTCGTAGACCACGGCGGGGTCGAGGCCCGGGATCTCGCCCGGCTCGTCGGGCGGGAGCAGGCTGCGCTGCAACGCCCGGTTGGCCGCCGCCTGGGTGGCGTACAGCAGGGCGTTGTCCAGGGCGAGAGCGGCGCGGCGGGCGATGTCCTCGGCGTACTGGAAGACGTCGTCGGCGAACCGGTCGGGCCGGCCCAGGCACATCGCGCCGAGGGTCCTGCCCCGGGCCAGCAGCGGGAACACCAGCACGTGCGAGTCGCCGAGCTGCATGGCGCCGCCGCCGTGCGGGACGCGGACCGCGGCGAGCTCCTCGCGCAACTCGTCGATGCGCCGCTCATCGGTGTGCCAGAGGTAGGCTGGTCGCTGCGGGCCGCCGCCGTCGCCCCAGGTGTAGACGGCGCACCAGGTGGCCAGCCGAGGCACCACGATCTGGGAGATGATCGCGGGCACCATGTCCGGGTTGAGGGTTCCCGCCAGCAGGTCGCTGGCGTCGGCGAGGAAACCCATCCACAGCGGCCCGCGGCTGGGCTCCTCCTCCGCCGACCACTCCTCCGCGGGGCGGCCCGGGGCACCGGGAAGCGCGATACGGGCCCAGTGGGTGCGCCACTGGCCGGCGAAGGTGACACCCCACTCCTCCACCGGCACGGGCGGGGCACCCCGCACCGGCGCGGGCGGGGCGTCGGGGTCGTCGTCGGAGGTCCACTTCTGGCGCACCTCGACCTGCAGGCCGTCTCCCAGGTGGTTCCAGACGACCTCGAACGGGACGTCGGTCGCCTGCGCCGCCAGCTCCGCCGCCAGGTGCTCCGCCGGCGCGAGCACGGGCGTGGCGGCCCAGGCGGTCATCACCTCTCTGGTGAACCGCCTGACGGCGGGAACGGCCGTCTCTCCTGGAGCGAAGGTCGCCGCCAGGACGGCGTGGGAAGCACTGGTCATTGTTCCGTGACTACCACACTTCCCGCTCACGTGGGGTGAATCGAAGGTGGGACTACACATTGCGCACCGTGACAGACTGGGATGACTCACGGCCGCGCCCCCCGGGAGTCAAGGAGGCCATATGACCACGGTCAACACCGTGCCCGACGTCGAGGAGCGACGTTACAGCGAGTCGGACCTGCGCCCGATCCTGCAGACGCTCATCACCTGGCGCGACGGAGACTTCCGCCGCCGGGTGCCGCATGCTCCGCCAGGGATCCTAAGCGAGATCCGGCTGCTGCTCAACGAGGTCGCCGACCGGCGCGAGCACCTGGCCAACGAGCTGCACCGGGTGCGGCGAGAGGTGGTCAAGGAGGGCCGTTTCAGCGAGCGTCTCACCCCCGGCCCGGGGGTCGGGTCGTGGGCCGAGAGCGTCGACTCCGTCAACGCGTTGATCAACGCGCTCGTCGGCCCGGTGAGCGGGGCCGCGGACGTGATCGACGCGGTGGCCAAGGGCGATCTGTCCCAGCGGATCGATCTCGACCGCAGCGCCCGGGGTGAGGTGCGCCGCCTCGGCAAGGCGATCAACGGCATGGTCGACCAGTTGTCGCTGTTCACCTCCGAGGTGACCCGGGTGGCCCGCGAGGTCGGCACCGAGGGCCGGCTGGGCGGCCGGGCGAACGTGCGGGGCATGTCGGGAAGCTGGCGTGACCTCACCGAGGCCGTGAACACCATGTCCAGCCGCGTCTCGGCGCAGGTCCGCGACATCGCGGCGGTGACCACCGCGGTCGCGCGGGGCGACCTGAGCCGCAAGGTCACCGTCGACGCGGTCGGCGAGATGTTCGAGCTGAAGAACACCGTCAACACGATGGTCGACCAGCTGCTGGCGTTCGCCGAGGAGGTGACCCGGGTGGCCCGCGAGGTCGGCACCGAGGGCCAGCTCGGCGGACAGGCGCAGGTGCGGGGCGTCTCCGGCGTCTGGAAGGACCTCACCGACAACGTCAACGTCATGGCGGGCAACCTGACCACCCAGGTCCGCGCCATCGCGGCGGTGTCGACGGCGGTGGCCCAGGGCGACCTCTCCAAGAAGATCACCGCCGACGCGCGGGGAGAGATCCTCCAGCTCAAGGACACCCTCAACACCATGGTCGACCAGCTGTCGATGTTCGCCGACGAGGTCACCCGCGTCGCCCGCGAAGTCGGCACCGAGGGCCAGCTCGGCGGACAGGCCCGCGTCCGCGGCGTCTCCGGCGTCTGGAAGGACCTCACCGACAACGTCAACTCCATGGCCAACAACCTGACCTACCAGGTACGCAACATCGCCGAGGTCACCACCGCCGTCGCCAACGGCGACCTGACCCGCAAGATCGACGTCGACGCGCAGGGCGAGATCCTCGCGCTCAAGACCACCATCAACACCATGGTCGACCAGCTGTCGTCCTTCGCCTCCGAGGTGAGCCGGGTGGCCCGCGAGGTCGGCTCGGAGGGCCAGCTCGGCGGACAGGCGCAGGTGCCCGGGGTCTCGGGCACCTGGAAGGACCTCACCGACAACGTCAACGTCATGGCCAACAACCTGACCACCCAGGTGCGCCAGATCGCGGCGGTGTCGACGGCGGTGGCCCAGGGCAACCTGTCCAAGAAGATCACCGCCGACGCGCAGGGGGAGATCCTCCAGCTCAAGGACACCCTCAACACCATGGTCGACCAGCTGTCGATGTTCGCCGACGAGGTCACCCGCGTCGCCCGCGAAGTCGGCACCGAGGGCCAGCTCGGCGGACAGGCCCGCGTCCGCGGCGTCTCCGGCGTCTGGAAGGACCTCACCGACAACGTCAACTCCATGGCCAACAACCTGACCTACCAGGTACGCAACATCGCCGAGGTCACCACCGCCGTCGCCAAGGGCAACCTGACCCGCAAGATCGACGTGAACGCGCAGGGCGAGATCCTCGCGCTCAAGACCACCATCAACACCATGGTCGACCAGCTGTCGTCCTTCGCCTCCGAGGTGAGCCGGGTGGCCCGCGAGGTCGGCTCGGAGGGCAAACTGGGCGGCCAGGCCCGCGTCGAGGGTGCCGAGGGCATCTGGAAGGGCCTCACCGAGAACGTCAACGAGCTGGCCGCCCGCCTGACCACCCAGGTCCGCGCCATCGCCGAGGTGACGACCGCGGTCGCCACCGGTGACCTGACCCGCTCCATCACCGTCGACGCCGGGGGTGAGATCGGCGAGCTGAAGGACAACATCAACATGATGGTGGCGGTGCTCCGCGACACCACCACCGCCAACCAGGAGCAAGACTGGCTGAAGTCCAACCTCGCCAGGATCTCCCGGCTCATGCAGGGCCACCGTGACCTGATGGAGGTCGCCAGGCTCATCATGAGCGAGCTGACGCCGCTGGTGTCGGCCCGCTACGGCGCCTTCTACCTCGCCGAGCCCACGGGCGGGCGAGAGCTGATCCTCATCGCCGGGTACGGCGTGCGGCCCGGCTCCGGCCCCCGCCAGCGGTTCGCGGCCGGAGAGGGCGTGGTGGGCCAGGCCGCCCTGGAGGGCAAGAAGATCATCCTTGGCAACGTGCCCTCCCGCTACCTCACCGTCGACACCGGCCTCAGCAGCTCCGCGCCCGCGCAGATCGTCGTGCTGCCGATCCTGTTCGAGAACCAGGTGCTGGGCGTGCTGGAGCTGGCCTCGTTCAACGAGTTCAGCGAGATCCACCACGACCTGCTCAACCAGCTCGTCGAGACCATCGGCGTCACGATGAACACGATCATCGCCAACTCCCGCACCCAGGACCTGCTGACGGAGTCGCAGCGCCTGGCCACGGAGCTCCAGGAACGCTCCGACGAGCTCCAGCGGCAGCAGGAGGAACTGCGCCGCTCCAACGCCGAACTGGAGGACAAGGCCGCCCTGCTGGCCAAGCAGAACCGGGCCATCGAGATCCAGAACTTCCAGATCGAGCAGGCCCGCCGCACCCTGGAGGAGCGCGCCGAGCAGCTGGCCGTCTCCTCGCGGTACAAGTCCGAGTTCCTGGCCAACATGTCCCACGAGCTGCGCACCCCGCTGAACAGCCTCCTGGTGCTGGCCAAGCTGCTCACCGAGAACTCCGAGGGCAACCTCACCCCCCAGCAGGTGGAGTTCGCCAGAACCATCCACGGCGCCGGATCGGCCCTGCTACAGCTGATCAACGACATCCTGGACCTGTCGAAGGTCGAGGCCGGGCGGATGGACATCCACCCGCAGCAGATCTCGCTGCCCAAGCTCGTCGACTACTTCGAGGCCACCTTCGCCCCGCTGGCCCAGGACAAGGGCCTGTCGTTCACCGTGGAGGTCGACCCGTCGGTGCCGCACGAGATCCGCACCGACGAGCAGCGTCTCCAGCAGGTGGTACGCAACCTGCTCTCCAACGCGATCAAGTTCACGCCCAAGGGTCAGGTGCGGCTGCGGGTGGTCCGGGCCGCGCGCGCCGTGACGTTCGTCGACGACACCCTGCGGGGCGCCGACGGCATCCTCGCGTTCGAGGTGATCGACACCGGGATAGGGATCGCCGCGGACAAGCTGGAGGTCATCTTCGAGGCGTTCCGCCAGGCCGACGGAACCACCAGCCGCAAGTACGGCGGGACGGGCCTCGGCCTGTCGATCTGCCGCGAGATCGCCCGCCTGCTGGGCGGCGAGATCCACGTGGTGAGCAAGGTGGGCGAGGGCAGCACCTTCACCCTCTACCTGCCGCCGTCCTACGGCGGTCCGCTGGCCTCCCGCGACGGCGGGGCGAGCACGCCCAACGCCGCCCCACCGGAGACGACGCTCGCCGGAGCGCCGGCGGGCACCGACGACCTGCCGGAGACCCCGATCTCCGACGACCTGCCCGTTCCCCACTTCGCGCAGAGCGAGAGCCCGGCGTGGCAGGGCGACGACCCGCTGACCGACGCCAAGATCCTGATCGTGGACGACGACATCCGCAACGTGTTCGCGCTGACCAGCGTTCTGGAACGGTACGGCTCCACCGTGGTCTACGCCGAGAACGGCCGCGAGGGCATCGAGCAGCTCGAACGCAACGAGGACGTCGCCCTCGTCCTGATGGACATCATGATGCCGGAGATGGACGGCTGGGCCACCACCTCCGCGATCCGCCGGATGCCGCAGTTCGCGGATCTGCCGATCATCGCGCTGACCGCTAAGGTCATGCGGGGCGACCGCGAGAAAAGCATCGCATCCGGCGCCTCCGACTATGTCCCCAAGCCCGTCGACGTGGACCGTCTTCTGGAACGGTTGCGCGGCTGGCTCTCCCGGGGCAAGCCGTCCGTTGACTCCAACGAAGGCGTGTGATCGATGCCGGACAGAGCCAAGATCCTCCTGGTCGACGACCGCGAGGAGAATCTGATCGCGCTTGAGGCCATCCTCAGCTCGCTCGATCTGATACCCGTCCGAGCACGTTCGGGGGAGGAGGCGCTCAAGGCACTGCTCGGCACGGAGTTCGCGCTGATCCTCCTCGATGTCCGCATGCCCGGCATGGACGGGTTCGAGACGGCCGCGCACATCAAACGGCGTGAACGCACCCGCAACATCCCGATCATCTTCCTGACCGTGGTCGACAGCGCACCCGACTACGCCTTCCGCAGCTACGCCGCGGGCGCCGTCGACTACCTCGCCAAGCCCTTCGACCCGTGGGTGCTGCGGGCCAAGGTCGCCGTGTTCGTGGAGCTGTACAACATGAACCGGCGGCTGGCCGAGCAGGCCGCCATGCTGCGCGATCGGCTCACCGCCGAGCTGCCGCCCGGCGACTCCGCCGACCAGGCGGCGGTGCTGCCCGAACTGTCCAGGCGCCTGGCCGCGATCGAGGAGGAGATGGGCCGGGTGGCCGACCTGTCCCGTGACAGCGCCGACCCTTCCCTCACCGCTGCGGTCTCCGACCTGGCCAAACGCGTCAACCACCTGCGCGCCGGATTCGACGCCCTTACCTGACACCCCCGCGCCGGCCCGCTGGCCGACGCCGATCCCACGGACGTTCGTCCCCGGGCGCCTCGTGCCCGGGGCGTCCCGCCGGGACGGCCGGATTCAGCGGCGGGCTCGTTCCAGGGCGTCCCAGAAGCCGCGACGCAGGGCGTGGCGGACCTCGTCGTGCAGGAGGAAGTCGATCGGCAGGGACGACCCCTGCAGCAGGCGGGCCTCCAGGTCGGAGGGCATACGGGGCTTGCGGGCGAGCACCGCCTCCAGCCACAGGGCGGGGGCGTCCTTGGCGACGGACTCGCCGAAGTCGTGGCCTTCCTTGTGGGCGGCCTGCACCGCGTCGGAGAGGGTGGTCGCGGCGCCGTCGGCGGAACCGTCCCGCACCGGCACGGGGGCCGGCTGGGGGCCGGTGTAGGGGGCGCCCGTCCGTGACGACTGGTAGCTCGGCATACCGCCGGTGTCGCCCAGCGAGTACTGCGGCGGGGAGGGCAGCGGGCCGGTCAGGCCCCCGCCGGCGGTGACACGCGGGGGCGTGGCGGCGGACGGAGGCGTGGCGGCGGGCGGAGGCGTGGCGGCGGGCGGAGGCGTCTGAGGGGACGGGGCCGTCGGAGTGATCGGCGGCTCCTGGGTGTACCCCGAATAGGAGGAGTGTGCCCCGGGCTGGGCGTGGGCGGCGCGGGAAGGCCGGACCGCGGAGATCGGACCGGTGGTCGGCGAGCCGTCGGCCACACCGGCCACCGGACCGGTCGACGGACCGGCCACCGGACCGGTCGACGTACCGACGGCGAAACCGCCGGCCGCACCGGCCACCGGACCGGTCGCCCCCCTGTCCGCTTGCCCGTTCGCCTCGTCGGCCGCCGGACGGCCGGATACACCCCCCGCCGTACTGCCGGATACACCGGCCGCCGGGCTACCGGCCGCACCCACAGGCCCATCGGCGGCGAAACCACCGGCCGCACCGGTCGCCGCACCAGCTACCGGACCGTTCGCCCCACCGGTGGTGAGGCCACCGGCCGCCGACGCGGAGAGGTCCGCACCTCGGGAGGAGGCATCCGCGTCCAGGGGAGAGGCGCCCGCGCCGTAGGAGGAGGTGGTCCGGCCGTTGGCGGACGGCCGGCGCCCCGTGGAACCCACGGCGGCCGGTTCACCGCCGACCGGGCTGACGTGGGGCCGCAGCCGGTCGGCGCCGATCTCGATCAGGTCGTCGCACTCCTGGCGGAGCATGCGGGAGACGGCCCAGCTGCCGTCCGCGGCGATGTGCACCACGGTGACCCGGATACCGAGATCCTGGGCGTCGCAGACGACCTGTGTCAGATCCTCGTCGCCGCTGACCACCACCGCGTCGCAGATCGCGCCGTTGCGGGCCAGCGTCATCAGATCGCGGTGCACCTGGGCGTCGACGCCCTCACGACGGCCGGGACGGATGCGCGACAGCCGGAGTTTCAGGCCGGGGATGTCGGCCAGGGTGTCGTGCTCGGGGGTGCGGCGGCCCTCCACGGTCGCCTCATACCAGTAGCAGCGCAGCAGCGGCAGGCCGGTGCGCTCCGTGGCGAGCCTGCCGAGCAACTGGAGCAGACCGGGATAGTCCCAGGAGACAGCCTCACGGTGGCGGGTGCCGTGCGCGGCCATCGCACCGTCGGTCAACAGGTAGCCAGCGTCCACGAACAGCGCGCAGCGATCCACACGACACCGCCCTTCCTTCGTGGCCCGACCCTGCGGCTCAGACAGACGTGAAAGAGCCCCCGAAGCCCCGGGAAACAGCCCTTCCTCAGGGTAGTCAAGCAGCTGATCGTTCGAGAGTGAATCCCGACGATTCCGCCTTCGCCTGACCATAAGCTGGGCCGCTCCGGCAGACCGTACCAGTTCGTCCGTTTATGAAACCGTACCGGGAAAGGCTCCGCACTCTGCCCGTCACCATCGGCCGCCCGCCCGGAACCTGAGCCCCCGCCCGGAACCCGAGCCCCCGGTCGCCGTCGCGGGACCTCAGAAGGGGGCGGGGACGCTCGCCACGGCGGCGCCGAAGAGCAGGACGTCCCGGCGGGTGCTGAGCCGCAGCACCGGGTCACGGCCGAGGGGGGTGCGGAAGCGGTCGACGTCCGTGCCGAAGGTCACGCCCGTGCCCACCGAGCCGGGGACGGAGCCGTCGAAGGGGTTGCGCGGGTCGCGGTCGCCGCCGGTGGGCCGCAGCGTCCGGCCGCCCAGCGCCACGCGGTCTCCCCGCACGTCCGCGTCCCCCTCCCAGGTCACCAGGGTGAGGTTCGCGGGCGCGGCGGCGGAGGCCAGTCCGCCGAGCCGGACGTTCAACACGCGGCGTTCCCGGTCGAGCACCGCCGCGGCGTCGACGACCACGACCCGGCTGTACGGCCGGAGCTGATCGGCGGTGATGACCACCAGGCTCCACCCGGCGTGCCGCGAGACGCCGGGCCGCAACGACGGATCGGCCGCCCAGTACGTCCCGCCGGCTCTGCCGAGCAGTCGTGTCACGTCGGCGAAAGCCTGATAGCCCCAGCCCGCGGGCAGTCGCCGCTCCACCACCCGGGACGCCTTCACCCGGCGGTACCGGGCGTCACCCGGCACCCTGAACCTGATCGTCCGGTCGCCGGGCCGCGCGCTCGCCGACCAGTAGAGCCCGGCCCACACCACCTCTCCCGACGCCGGGACACGCAACCGGGCGGCGCTCGAACTGCTCGTCGAGGGATCCCCGTCACGGTCGACGGGACGCATCTCCCAGTGGTCGTTGTCGCGCACTCCGCCCCTGCGCGCACGGGCCCGTTCGCATCCGGCGTGGTCGGCGGGGCAGCTCAGCAGGGTGTTGCCGATCGCCGAGACGGCCACCCTGCCGTCGGTGGCGAACCTCGCGGGGGTGCCGTGGGTCCGCACCCCGCCATGCGACCTGGCCGTCACCCGGGCCCCCGTCGTGCGGACCCTGACCGAGGGAGCCGCCCCCTCGGCCGCTGCGGCCGACACCAGGACCCGCAGGAAGACAGCGGTGGCGCGGCCGGGCTCCAGCGGGCCGCGCACACACCGCGCGCCCCGGCTCCGCACCCGGCAGGACCAGCCGTCGACCGTGCCGACCGGTGTGACGCCGCCGGGTGCGGCCCGCCCACGTCCGGCTCCCACCAGCGGCGCCACACCCCGGGGCAGGGTGACGTCGGCGACGACCTCCCCGCTCTCCTTCCGGCCCGTGTTGCGCATGCGTACGGCCACGATGCCGGTCTCCGACCTGACGAGCGCACCCAGCACGTCGATCCTGGCGGCCAACCGGGGCACGGCCTCCGCCTCTTCCGGGAGGATCCGGCCGGGATCCCCCTGCGAGGCGCCGCCGTGGCCCGCGGCCGGGGAACCGGCGGCTCCGCCCGGTCCCCCGGGGTCCGTTCCCGGGGAGCCGGGACCCGCGCCGGAGAGGCCCGGACCCGTGCGCGGGGAGCCGGGGTCGGCGCGGTGAGCGGCGGGCCCCTCCCCGGAAGGGGTGACGACGCCGGAGGGCTCCGGGGCGGGGGTGACGACGTCGGGGAGCCCCGACGCGGGAGCACCGACGCCGGAGGGCTCCGGCGTCGGAGCGACGACGATCGGCTCGGGGGCGACGAGCGGCGGGGGCGTCGGCTCCTCCGCCGACACCAGCACGAGCGCCGCCGCCACCATGACGGCGGTGACCGCCGCGCCGGTCATGACGGCCCGCCGCACGGGCCGGGACGCCCGCCGCCACCGGATGGCCGGGCCCCTCCCGGGCACGGCGCCCGCGCCGCGGGCCGCCGCCAGATACCCGGCGAACGCGGGGCCCGCGACGAGCGGGCCGATGACGGCGCGCAGGGTCTTCGTGACGCCCGCCAGTTCGGCGAGCACCCGGCGGCAGCCGGAGCAGGTGTCCAGGTGCTCGTCCACCGCCCTGCTCAGGTCGTGGCCGAGGTCACCCCGGACGTACGGGCCCAGCCCGGCCAGCGGCGCGCGGCACTCCGGCCGCGGTCTCCCGGCCAGGTGGACGCGGAGGCACGCCTGGCGCATGCCCTCGCGCGCCCGGTGCGCGAGCACCGCCGCGTCGTCCGCCGTCAGGCCCAGCAGCGGTGCGACGTCGGCCGGTCCGGCCCCCTCGACGTCGACGTGCCACAGGACGAGCCGCCACCTCTCGGGCAGGGACAGGAAGGCCTTGGCGACGGGAGAGCGTTCCAGGCCCGCCAGCGCCGGGTCGACGAGGGGCACGCCGGGGTCGAAGAGCTCGACCGCCCCGGCCTGCGGACGACCGGACAGGCCTGAGCGGTCGCGGACCGCACGGCGGAGCGCGGTGAGCAGGTACGGCCGGAACGCCTGCTCGGGGCCGCAACCCCGGCCGATGACATGGTGGACCCTGGCGAAGGTCTCCTCGACGATCCGTGCCGCCTCGGTCTCGTCCGCGACGAGCCGGCGGACCAGGGCCCACGCCGCAGAGACGTGCCGCCGTTGGAGTCGCCGGTAGGCGGCGGCGGCGCCGTTCCTGGTCGCGGCCAGCAGCTCGGCGTCCCCCCGAGAGGCTCTCACACTCATTGTGACCTCACCATTACCCTGGGTTTCCTGCCCGATGATTGCGCAGTCGGCGCCGCCGCCGAACCCGTATCGCGTTTTTGCCACCGGACGCCCGCCGCCGTGTACGGGCCCGTTCCGGGCACCGTGCCGGCCACCCCTAACCTTGTTGCCATGAGCGATCGCGAGAACCTGCTGGCCGAGATCAAGGGCAAAGGCGTCGTGCACGGCAAGGTCGTGCTCTCCTCCGGCATGGAGGCCGACTTCTACGTGGACATGCGCCGGGTGACCCTCGACGGGCGGGCCGCGCCGCTGGTGGGCCGGGTCATGCTGGATCTGACCGAGGATCTGGACTACGAGGCGGTCGGCGGCCTGACGCTGGGCGCCGACCCGGTGGCGACCGCCATGCTGCACGCGGCGGCGGCACGGGGCAGGAGCCTCGACGCGTTCGTGGTGCGCAAGGCGCAGAAGGCGCACGGCATGCAGCGCCGGATCGAGGGGCCGGACGTCGCGGGGCGGCGGGTCCTCGCGGTGGAGGACACCTCCACCACCGGTGGTTCCCCGCTGACCGCGGTGGAGGCGTTGCGCGAGGCGGGCGCCGAGGTGGTGGCGGTGGCCACGATCGTCGACCGGGGCGCCGCGGCGGCGATCGCCGCCGCGGGCCTGCCGTACCGGAGCGCCTACAGCCTGGCCGACCTCGGCCTGGCCTGAGCCGATCCCTGCCGAGCCCGTCGGCGGACCGGCGGGCGGACCGCTAACGCTCCGCGAACCCGTCCCGCACCGTGAACTCCTCCTCGCTCACCGGTGTGCCGTCCTCATCGACCTCCTGGTAGTCGATCGTGCAGGAGACACCCCGACCGGCACACAGGCGGGTCAACTGCCGCAGCCACCCGGCCGCCTCGTCCAGCGTGCCGCCGGTGTGGCCCTCCAGCAGGAAGTAAGGGGCGTTCGGCGGTCTGATGAGAGCGTTGTAGCAGTAGAGGTAGATCGTCTCATCCTCGTACGTCATCTCCTCTCCGAAGAGCCGGATCTTGACGTGGAGCGCGTCGGTCCTCAGCCAGTCGCGGAGCAACCCGGCGACGAGTTCGTAGTCGCCGGTGTCGATCGAGCCGCAGAAACTCACCTGGTTCATCGCCGTCCTCTCCGGGGCACCGGACCCCGGTCAGTCTTCGCGGGAGACGGTGAACTCCTGGCGCTCTCCCGCCTCTCCCGGGTCACGGGCGGCCCCGTTCGCCAGCACACGAACGGACGCCGCGTCGGCCAGCACCACGTCGACCTTGGGGTCGAAGGAGCGGAACTGCTCGCCGGCGACCATCTCCCGGTCGAGCAGCACGTCGCCCCCGGTGACCTTGAGGAAGACCGTGGGGCAGGTGTCCCGCAGGCACTCGACGAGAACCGTGGGAACCCGGTCGTCGCCGGGAGGCGAAGACTCGGCGGTCGCCGCGGCGGTGGGCGACGCGACCGGCTCGGTGCCGGACCGGAGGGCTCCGAACAACGAGAAGGCCCCGATCACGACCAGGGCGACGAGCGCCAGCACCGCCAGACCGGCCAAGGCCAGGCGCGCGATCCCCATCGGGTCAGACCTGTGGCGTCCCACACAGTGGAGAGTAGCGGTTTGTGAGGAGATCTCACGACCGGCCTGCGATATCGGTCGCCCCGACCGGCCCGCGGGCCGGCGTCGGGGGATCTCACGCGGCTCGAAGTGTTGGCGGAGCTATCCGCCTGGGAAGGAACCCGGAATACTGGCCCACGGGCAGTGTCTCCATAGCCCCGCGCCAGCTGTTCACAGCCGTCTCCAGGGAGATGACACCCATGCCTATCGCGACTCCAGAGGTCTACGCCGAGATGCTCGACCGGGCCAAGGCAGGCGGGTTCGCCTACCCGGCCATCAACGTGACCTCCTCCCAGACCCTCAACGCAGCGCTCAGAGGTTTCGCCGAAGCGGAGAGCGACGGCATCATCCAGGTGTCGACCGGCGGCGCCGAGTTCCTCTCGGGCACCACGGTCAAGGACATGGTGACCGGTTCCGTGGCCCTGGCGGAGTACGCCCGCGTCGTCGCGGCCAAGTACCCGGTGACGGTGGCGCTGCACACCGACCACTGCCCCAAGGACAAGCTGCCCGGGTTCGTACGCCCGTTGCTCGACATCTCCCTTGAGCGGGTGGCCAAGGGCCAGGACCCGTTGTTCCAGTCGCACATGTGGGACGGTTCCGCGGTACCGCTGGAGGAGAATCTGGAGATCGCCAAGGAGCTCCTGGAGAAGACGGCCCGTGCACGGATCGTCCTGGAGGTCGAGATCGGCGTGGTCGGCGGCGAGGAGGACGGCGTCGTCGGCGAGATCAACGACAAGCTCTACACCACCGCCGAGGACGCCCTGGCGACGGCCGAGGCCCTGGGCGTCGGTGAGCAGGGCCGTTACATGCTCGCGGCGACCTTCGGCAACGTGCACGGCGTCTACAAGCCGGGCCACGTCAAGCTCCGTCCGGGCGTGCTCAAGGAGATCCAGGAGGCGGTCGGCGCCAAGTACGGCAAGGAGAAGCCGTTCGACCTGGTCTTCCACGGCGGTTCCGGTTCGCTGCTGGAGGAGATCCACGAGGCCATCTCGTACGGCGTCATCAAGATGAACATCGACACCGACACGCAGTACGCCTTCACCCGCCCGATCGCCGATCACATGTTCAAGAACTACGACGGCGTGCTCAAGGTCGACGGTGACGTCGGCAACAAGAAGACCTACGACCCGCGCTCCTACGGCAAGGCCGCCGAGGCCTCGATGGCGGCGCGCATCGTCGAGGCCGCGCAGCACCTGAAGTCCGCCGGGACGAAGATCTCCTGATCCGGGCCCCGCGGCACTCGTCCCGCCGGGGAGAACGGCTCCCCGTTCCGCCCGGCGGGACGGGTGACCGCTGTGCGGGGTTCGCGCTTGGGGCATGCCGTCCCCGTCCCCGGGGTTCGCGCTCGGGAGCCCGTTCCCGGGAGGTTCCCCGGGTCCCGCGCACCGGAGGTCGCGTGCGGTGTGACCCCGGCGGGGACGCGGTCCGTCCGCCGGGCGAAGCCGGCAAGCCGCCGCGCGGACCCAGCAAGTACTCTCCCTGGCATGACGGAATCGCACGAGAACCTTCTCGCCGGCCCACCGCCCACCCTGCTGCCGGACGTCCCCGAGGCCCGGGAGGCGCTGGAGTCCGGCGCCCAGGCATCCGACGTCGCCGCGCGTTTCCCCGCCTACCCCGCCGCGTGGGCGACTCTCGCCGATGAGTACTTCGCCGCGGGTCACGCCGTGACGTCGTACGCCTTCGCCCGGACCGGTTACCACCGCGGCCTCGACCAGCTCCGCAGGGCCGGTTGGAAGGGGCACGGCCCGATTCCCTGGGCACACGCCCCCAACCGCGGTTTCCTGCGGTGCCTGTACGCGCTGGCCCGGGCCGCCCAGAGCATCGGGGAGAAGGACGAGGCCGAGCGCTGCCTCCAGTTCCTGAAGGACTCCAGCACCGAGGCCGCCGCGGAGCTGACGGGCGCCTGACCAGCGGTGGGGATCTCCTTCCACCAGGTGGGAGATCCCCATATCGGACGGCGTCGGGTATTCTCTCCTCGCAAGAGCCCCTGTCGCGATTGCGTCAGGGGTTTTCGTTTTTGCGGTGGGAGATTCACGATGCCGGCTGTCGTTCTCGTTGGTGCCCAGTGGGGCGATGAGGGCAAGGGTAAGGCGACCGACCTGCTCGGTGACCAGGTCGACTACGTCGTCAGATACCAAGGGGGCAACAACGCGGGGCACACGGTCGTCATCGGCGACCAGAAGTACGCCCTGCACCTCCTGCCGACGGGAGTGCTCTCCCCGAACGTCATCCCCGTGATCGGCAACGGTGTCGTCATCGACCCGGGCGTGCTGCTCGGCGAGATCGACGGCCTCCAGGCGCGCGGGGTGTCCTCGGAGCGGCTGTTGATCTCCGCCAACGCGCACCTGATCATGCCGCACCACAAGGCCATCGACAAGGTGACCGAGCGCTACCTCGGCAAGGCGAGGATCGGGACCACCGGGCGTGGCATCGGTCCCGCGTACGGCGACAAGATCTACCGGATGGGGGTGCGGGTCCAGGACCTGCTCGACCCGGGCATCCTGCAGAAGAAGATCGAAGTCGCGCTGAACGAGAAGAACCAGATCCTCACCAAGATCTACAACCGGCGGGCGATCGACGCCGACAAGGTCCTGGAGGAGTACCTCGGCTACGCCGAGCGCCTCAAGCCGCACATCGCCGACACCTCGCTGATCCTCGGCAAGGCCCTCGACGAGGGCAAGGTCGTGCTGCTGGAGGGTGGCCAGGGCAACCTGCTGGACATCGACCACGGCACCTACCCGTTCGTCACCTCCTCCTCCCCGACGAGCGGCGGCGCCTGCTCGGGCTCGGGCATCCCGCCGACGCGGCTCACCCGGGTGATCGGCATCCTCAAGGCGTACACCACCCGCGTCGGCTCCGGCCCATTCCCGACGGAGCTGGAGGACGAGATGGGCGACTGGCTGCGCAAGACCGGCGGCGAGTACGGCGTGACCACCGGCCGCAACCGGCGCTGCGGCTGGTTCGACGCGGTGATCGCCCGCTACGCCACCAGGATCAACGGCGTCACCGACTACTTCCTGACCAAGCTGGACGTGTTGTCCGGCCTGGACCGGATCCCCGTCTGCGTGGCGTACGAGGTCGACGGGGTGCGCCACGACGAGATCCCGATGACCCAGACCGACTTCCACCACGCCAAGCCGGTGTACGAGGAGTTCCCCGGCTGGAAGGAGGACATCACCGGTGCCAGGAGCTTCGAGGACCTGCCCGCCAACGCGCAGGCGTACGTCAAGGCCCTGGAGGAGATGAGCGGCGCCCGGATCTCCGCCATCGGGGTCGGCCCCGGCCGCACCGAGACGCTCCAGATCCACCCGCTGATCTAGCCGCCTCCGGTCGCGGCTCGCGTCCCGCCGCGCGGGTGCGCGAGCCGCAACCGGAGATCGGCGGGCGGGGTCGGTACAGTCCCCCTGTGCATGCCGAGATTCATGGCCACCGCGGGGCACGCGGGCTCCGGCCCGAGAACACGCTGCCCGGTCTCGCCCACGCCCTGGAGGTGGGCGTCGACGCGCTGGAGTTCGACGTCGCGCTGACGGCCGACCGGCGCCTGGTCCTCACCCACGACCTCACCGTGTCCTCGGTCACCAGCGCCGACGTCCGCCCGGCCTTCCCCGGCGACCCCCGCTACCCGTACGTGGGCAGGCCCGTCCGTGAGCTCACGCTGGCGCAGCTGCGCACCCTGGAGTGCGGGGTGCGCAGACCGCGTCACGCCGGCGACCGGTTCGCCCCCACGCAGATCCCGGTTCCGGAGACCCGGATGCCGACTCTCGGGGCCGCGCTGGGGGTGGTGGACGCCTACGGCGCCGACGACGTCCGGGTGCACGTGGAACTGAAGTCGGACCCGACCCGGCCCGAGCTGAGCGCCGATCCCCGCGAGTTCACCGAGCTGGTGGTCGCCGAGCTCGACCGGCACCGCATGCTCGACCGGGCGGCGATCCTCAGCTTCGACTGGCGGATCCTGCGGGTCGCCCGCTCACTCGTCCCGGCGACCCGGCGCTACGCCCTGATCGAGCGGGTCACCATGGACAGCGTCTGGCTCGACGGCCTCCACCTCGCGGACTTCGGCGACGACGTCCCGGCCGCCGCAGTGGAGGCGGGGGGCACCGCGCTCTCCCCGGAGCACGTGCTGGTCGACCAGGAGTTCGCGCGCCGGGCCGAGAGGGCCGGGATGCCGCTGGTGGCGTGGACCGTCAACGAACCCGGCCGGGCCGCCGAGCTGCTCGACCTCGGGGTGGTGGCGGTCGTCACCGACTATCCCGACCGGATGCGCGCGCTGTGGGCCGAACGGGGCATGCGCGTGCCGGAGCCGGTCGCCCCGACGCGCCGGGCGAGCGCCTAGGAGCCGGGACACGCGGGCCGGCGAACACGACCGGCCCGCGGGGGCGGGGTCAGAGCCAGGGGTCAGAGCCAGCCGTTGCGGCGGAAGCCCCGGTAGAGCAGCGAGCAGGCGATCACCATCACGCACAGCACGACCGGGTAGCCGAAGACGGATTCCAGCTCGGGCATGTGGTCGAAGTTCATGCCGTAGACGCCGGCGATCATCGTGGGGACGGCCATGATGGCCACCCACGAGGAGATCTTCCGCATGTCCTCGTTGGCGAGCGCGTTGGAACGCGCCAAGGCCGCCTGCAGGATGGAGTTGCACAGTTCGTTGGACGACTCGACCTGCTCGCAGACGCGGGCCAGGTGGTCGACGACGTCACGGAAGTACTCGCGCATCTCCGAGGGGATCATCCGGCGCTGGGCGAGCGTGGCCATCGGCGACTGGAGCGGCGTCACGGACCGCTTCATCTCGATCATCTCGCGCTTGAGGTTGTAGATCCGGCCGATGTCACGGGCGCTGACGTCGGCGAAGACCATGGCCTCGACCTCCTCCAGCTCGGCCTGCATCTGGTCGGCCACGCTGAGGTACTTGTCGACGACGTGGTCGGCGATCGCGTGCAGCACGCCGGTCGGGCCGCGGTTCAGGAGCTTGGGCTTGTCCTCCAGCCGTTCGCGTACGTCCGCCAGCGGGCAGTGCTTGCCGTGCCGCACGGTCACCACGAAGTCGGGGCCGACGAACACCATGATCTCGCCGGTGGCGATGATCTCACTGGTCTCGGTGAGCACCTCGTGGTCGAGGTAGGCCACCGTCTTGAGGACGACGAACAGCGAGTCGCCGTACCGCTCGACCTTGGGCCGCTGGTGAGCCTTGACGGCGTCCTCGACGGCGAGCGGGTGCAGGGCGAAGACCTCCGCCAGCCACTCGACCTCGGGGGCGTCGGGCTCGTGCAGGCCGACCCAGACGAAGGCGTTCGGCTTCTCACTGGCCGCGTTGTGCGCGCGGACCAGTTCCAGGGCGTCGGGGATGCCCAGGGCCTCGATCTTCTTGCCGCCGACGTAGGCGGCGTAGTCGACGAGCGAGTCGCTCGGCGGAACGCAGACGCCGGTCGTCCGCGCGCGGAGCGGGACGGCGGGGGCGTGCGCGGCTCGGATCATGCGTGCGTGCCGGATCCGGGGGAAAAGGAGCGAGGAGCGCATAGCAAGCCTTCCCGCCCGACCTGGCCGGAACGCATGCCGCGTCGTATCAGCCCGTGTAGGCGCGGAAAGGCATGCGGAGCCGGTCGGGCACCGATGTGGAGTGGTGAAGGGTGCGCACGAAGCACGTGCGCGAGCACGTACTGCTGGGATCGCCAGAGGACATCCCCGACCACCTCCAATCGGTTAAAGACAGGCAAAGCCACCCAAAACTAGCATAAATCTGGGGGTCGATCTCACCCTACCGCCGACTTCCGGAGTGATCCCGCACAACCCGACAAAATTCACGCCCCGTTTACGGCCGCACTCCGACAGTGAACGCCCGGAGCACCCCCGCTCCTCCCGCGCGGCACACGGCGGAGGCGCGGCCCCCCTCCGGCCCGCGGGATCCCTCCGGCCGCGCGATCTTCCGCCCGCGGGATCTCTCCGGACATGGACGCAGGTGGGCTGCGGGATACCCGTCCGGGGCCGATAGGCTCTGTCAAGTGCGCGTTCTTGTGATTGGATCCGGCGGGCGTGAGCATGCCCTGTGCCGGTCGCTGGCGGCAGACTCCCAGGTCACCGAGGTCCACTGCGCTCCCGGCAATGCCGGTGTCGCGCAGGTCGCGACCCTGCATGCGGTGACGCCCACCGACCCTGCGGCGGTCACCGAGCTGGCCCGCGGCCTCGGCGCGGACCTGGTCGTGATCGGTCCCGAGGCGCCGCTGGTCGCCGGGGTGGCCGACGCGGTCAGGGAGGCGGGCATCGCCTGCTTCGGGCCGTCGCGGCAGGCGGCGCGGGTCGAGGGTTCCAAGGCGTTCGCCAAAGAGATCATGGCCGCCGCGGGCGTCCCCACCGCGCGCTCGCGCACGTGCGTCACGCCTGAGGAGGCCGCCGCAGCGCTCGACGAGTTCGGCGCGCCGTACGTGGTCAAGGACGACGGCCTGGCCGCGGGCAAGGGCGTGGTGGTCACCGGCGACCGCGACGAGGCCCTGCGGCACGCCGCCGCCTGCGAGCGGGTCGTCATCGAGGAGTTCCTCGACGGTCCCGAGGCGTCGCTGTTCGCCCTCTGCGACGGCACCACCGCCGTGCCGCTGCAACCCGCCCAGGACCACAAGCGCGCCTACGACGGCGACCTCGGCCCCAACACCGGCGGGATGGGCGCCTACACACCGCTGCCGTGGGCCCCGGACGACCTCGCCGACCAGGTGATGGTCGAGACCGTCATCCCGACGATCACCGAGCTGGCCAGGCGCGGCACCCCCTACACGGGTGTGCTGTACGTGGGGCTCGCCCTGACGGCCAAGGGGCCAAAGGTGATCGAGTTCAACGCCAGGTTCGGCGACCCGGAGACCCAGGTCGTGCTCGACCGGCTCCAGACGCCGCTCGCGGGCCTGCTGCTCGCCTGCGCGAACGGCACGCTCGGCGAGTTCGGGCCGATCTCCTACCGTGACGGCGCCGCGGTCACCGTGGTCATCGCGGCGGAGAACTATCCGGACGACCCGGTGAAGGGCGACGTGATCGAAGGCCTGTCCGACCCGTTCGAGGACGCCTACGTGCTGCATTCGGGCACCGCCCGGGACGGCGACAGAATCGTCTCCAACGGCGGCCGGGTGCTCAGCGTGGTCGGCACCGGCCCCGACGTCCCCGCGGCCCGCGCGGCGGCGTACGAGGCGGTCGGGCGCATCCGGATGCGCGGCTCGCACCACCGCACCGACATCGCGGGCCGCGACGTCTGAGGAGCGAGGGGGCGGCACTCCTTCCCGACGGGCGGACCGGCGGCCGCCCGTCTCTCCATCAACCGCCACCGAGTGCCCGGAGGCCGGATAACAGCAGGTGAAGCCCAACCTCCCGCTTACCATTGATCAGACAGGCAGGAGGCGTATGACCATGGTCACTCGGCCACGTGTGAGCCAGACGAGTCCTGTCGAGCTTGTCTCCTGGGTTCTGTCCGGACGCATCCGTTTCCCGTCCTTCCAGCGTTCCTATCGCTGGGAGCACGAAGATGTCACAAAACTCTTCGACAGCGTCCTGCGGGGTCACCCCATCGGGACCCTGATCATCTGGCGACACCCCGCTGACACGGACACTCTCCGGCTGGGCCCTTTGACGATCGCCGCGGAAGCAAGACCGGACGCGTTCTGGGTGGTCGACGGGCAACAGCGCGTCATCAGCCTGGTCGGGGCCCTCACTGCTCCGCCGGAGACCGCCGACCCACGATTCCGGATCTTCTTCGATCTCCGGGAGAACGAGTTCGTCTCCGCCGATCGACACCGGCAGGTGCCTGAGCACTGGTTCCCGCTGCCGGCCGCGATGAGCACTGCCGAAACGCTCGCCTGGCAGCGTAAGCGCCCAAGGCTCACCGACGCCGAACTGACGAGATGCTTCACCGTGATGACAGCGATACGGGACTATCCCATCGCCATGTACGTCATCGAGGGTGACGACAATATGGGGCACTACACCCAAATCTTCCAGAGGATCAACAGTTCCGGCGTCTCACTGCGTCGTGACGAGATCGACCACGCCCGCCGGGCCGTATCCGACCAGGCGGACGGTTCGGATCTGGCCATGCTGGGTTCAGTTGCGAGGAGGCTGGGTTTCGGCACGATTCCCACGCGTGTGCTCGCCCAGTCGATTCTCGCCACGCGAGAGGATCGGTCCAGGCGAGCATCCCTCGCGGCACTGAGCGATGACGAGCGGCGCGAGGCCGTCCAGACCGCCGCGCAGGCGCTCGGAGACGCCGTCGACTTCTTGCGGGAGGAAGCAGCCATTCCACATGTCCGGTTGCTGCCTTACCCGGTCTTCCTACCCGTCCTGGTGCGCTTCACCGCCCTGTTCGGGCCTCCCGAAGGGCGTGTGGCGGAGCTTCTCCGCCGCTGGATCTGGCGGGGATCAGCACTTGGCATGGCCCCGCGCGGTTCCACCGCGACCTTGCGAAAGTACAGCGAAACCGTGAAGGGCGACCCTGCGGCCAGTGTGGATCGGCTACTCGGCATGCTTCCGCCGTATACGACGTGGAGACCTGATCTCAACGCCACCCGGCTTGACGAGGCACAGACGAAAGTCAACCTTCTCGGCATGCTGTCCCGCCACCCTCGAATCCTCGTGCAGCCTCGGGGAGGCGACGACCTGGTCGGCACAGTGGCGGATCCGCAGGGGCTCATGGAACAAGCCGGAGGCCCGCTGTTCCCGATCACAGCAAACCGTGGAGCACTCTATGAGACGATGGCCAACCGCCTGATCCATACTCGCGACGTGTCCGTCGGCGACATCCGCCGGGCACTGTCCCACGAGGAACTCGACCCCGAGGTTCTGCAAAGCCACTTCATCGATGACAGAGGGCTGGACTTGTGGCGGCGGGGCGAAAAAGGGGAGTTCGTCACTCATCGAGCCGCGCTCGTCCGGACGGCCATCGCCGAGCATGTCCAGGAGAACGCTCTGTTCGGCTTCCCCGACGGCCCGGACCCGACCACCCTGAGAATTCCGGAAACATAGGATGACTGAAGGCATCACAACCGCCCAGGTACTGCTTGGCGACCGACTTGTCGGCATGCTGGAATGGCGGGCGGGAAGGGCCCAGTTCCGGTACCTGGACCGTGCCGCGGATCGACCGGTTCTGGGCCTGCAGTACGAATACAACCCCAGGAAGATCGAGAAGGCCGTCGGGGGCCGGTTGCCCTCCTGGTTCGGGAACCTGCTCCCGGAGCCCGAGTCCGGTCTGCGTCGTCTCGTCACGGCCCAGCTCGGGCTCAAGGCGGTCAGTGATTTCACTCTCCTGACCCACCTGGGTCAAGATCTACCGGGAGCGGTCCGGGTGATCGGTGAGGAGACCCACGCGGAGAGTGGGCCCGAGGGCGACGGGCCGCACCCGGCCACGCGGAAGATGAGCTTCTCCCTGGCCGGGATGCAGGTAAAGCTCTCCATGGCCCGCACCCCCGAAGGGTTCCGGTATGTCGGCGTGGGAGGCGACTGGATCGTGAAGTTTCCCAGTTCGCGTCACGATCTCCTGCCGGAGAACGAGCATTCGATGATGACCTGGTCGGCTATGGCCGGGATCGAAGTCCCGGAGCACACGCTGACCCGGGTCGGCGCCCTCGAGAACATCCCTTCGGAGCTTGAGGCCCACGGCCGGCAGGCTTTCGCCATCCGGCGTTTCGACCGGCTCGGTGGCCTCCGCATCCACCAGGAGGACTTCGCGCAGGTCTTCGGGGTGCTGCCGCATGAGAAGGATCGGGGCCGGGCCGAGGATGTGGGCCGCGTGATCCAGCAGGAGTGTCCCGATGATCTCGAAGAATACGTCCGACGAATCACCGCCTGCGTGGTGATGGGAAACACCGACGAGCATCTCAAGAACTGGTCGCTGCAGTATCCGGGTGGGCGTCGGCGGCGGCTCTCTCCTGCCTATGACCTCGTCTGTGTGACTTCCTACCCGGCTTTCCAGAAAGACGTGTTGACCCTCCCCCTCAACGGGCAGCCCGATACCCGCTACATCACGCTCGATCACTTCCGCGGCTTCGCCGAGACGGTCGGAGCCGATCCCGCCGCGGTGACGGCGACCGTACGGCACACCGTCCACGCGCTGGCCGACTCATGGCCGGAGGTCAAGAGACATTGCCCGGTTCCCGCCTTCGTCGCCGCCCACTTGGATGAGCGACTACAGAATCTTCCTCTGGTGAAGGAGGTGTGAGAGCTGGGGGAACTCGATCCGGTAGATCTTTCGCGGACGAAGGGCGGCGCGCAGGCGCGCGTCGGTGACCGACGAGCCACCGGGGTGGACTCACCGGCCGCTCGATGGGTAGTTCACCCACGAACCGGCTGGTTCAGGGGCATCAAACGGCTACTGTTGGCCGACAGCCCCGGCTGCCGCCCGCGGCACACGAATCCCACCCCAACACTTCTGCAAGGAGCATGACGTATGGTCCGTTACCGCGTGCGAGGTGGCAACCCGCTCAAGGGAACCGCCTTCATCCAGGGTGCCAAGAACGCCGTGCTTCCCATGATCGGCGCCGCGCTGCTGGCGGCCAGGGGCCGTACGGTCCTGCGGAACGTCCCGATCATCGAGGACGTGCGCCGCGCGGTCGAGCTGGCCGAGACGATCGGCGCCAAGGTCGAGCTCCACGAGGCGGAGCGCACGCTGGTGATCGACGCCTCGACGCTGACCAGCCCGGTGCTGCCCGCCGAGATCGCGCGCCGTTTCCGCGGCTCGGTGCTGTTCGTGCCCGCCCTGCTGCACCGCCTGGGAGAGGCGATCATCGAGGGCGTGGGCGGCTGCAACCTGGGCAGCCGCAACCTCGACTTCCACTACCTGGGATACAAGCGCCTGGGTGCGGCCGTGGACGAGGGCGACGCGGTCATCCACGTCAAGTCGGCCGGCCTGACCGGCGCGACCCTGTACCTGGACACCCCCTCGCACACCGGCACCGAGAACCTGATCATGGCGGCCGCCCTCGGGCGCGGCACCACCGTGATCGAGAACGCGGCGCTGGAGCCCGAGGTCCTCGACGTGATCGACATGCTGACCCGGATGGGCGCGAAGATCAGCGGCGGCGGAACCGGGTTCATCACGGTGCAGGGCGTCGAGGAGCTCCAGGCCGTCGAGCACACCGTGATGCCCGACCGTCTCGACGCGGGCGTCTTCGCCATGGCGGCGGCCGTCACCGGCGGCGAGGTCAACCTGGTCGGCGCCGACCTCGACCACCTCGGCGTGGTCCGCTACAAGCTGGAGCAGATGGGGGTGGAGTTCGCCGACCACGGCGCCGTGCTCCACGTGCGCCGCGACCGCCCGCTGCGTCCGATCAACGTGATCACCGACACCTACCCCGGCTTCGCCACCGACCTCCAGTCGCCGATCATGACGGTCGCCTGTCTCGCCGACGGTGCCAGCTATATCCACGAGCGCATCTTCGACGGCCGGTTCGCGCTGGCCGCCGAACTGAACAAGATGGGCGCCGACATCGAGGTGAAACAGAACAGCGCCGTCGTCCGCGGAGCCACCCCGCTCACCGGAACGGAGGTGACCGCTCACGATCTGCGTTCGGGAATCGCACTCGTGCTCGCGGGCCTCGCCGCCGAAGGGGAGACCGTGATCGGATCGGGATATCTCATCGACCGGGGGCACTCATATCTCGCCGAGCGTATGCAGGCCCTGGGTGCGGATGTACGCCGAGAGATTTCAGCTCCATAATCAGCGGGTTTGCGCCACTCAAAAACCGCCCTGACCTGTGTGAACAGTCGGAGTCAGGGGTTTAGCCCGGAAGCCGCTTCCGGAATTGGCCGCAAATCGGGCGTGACATTACGGCCCCGGCAAGCGATCGTTCCAAAAGAGAGCCGAAAACAAACGGACGGCATGATGGGACGAACATTGGTCGAGCGGGCCGAAGAAGCGCCACGAGTGTCACGCCCGGGTGCCATGACACCGGACCTCACTATCGGTGTGGTGGGCCCCCATGACCTCGTCGAACGGGTGATGTTGATGGGGCACGCGGCGGCCCCGTTACCCTGCCGCTTAGTTGCGGCGGCATACCGGGACGAGCAGGAGGCAGCCGACAAGGTGACCAGGCTGGGGACGGGGGTGGACGCCTGTCTGTTCGCCAGTCCGGTCCCCTACGAGTCGGCACGGCGATCGGGGGTGCTGACGATGCCCGCGACGTATGTCCAGCTCGGGGGCGCCGCCCTGGTCGCGGCGCTGGCGAGGGCGGCACTGGACGAACGGATAGACCCGCGCAGGGTCAGCATCGACGTTCTGAACAGGGCGGAGATCGAGGAGACGTACTCCGATCTGAACCTCCCCTTCACAGACGTGCAGAGCCGTGACGAGCCGGGTGCCGCCGGCACGATCGCGGCCTACCACGAGCGCCTCGTCCGCCAGGGCAGTACGAGCGGGGCGCTCACCTGCCTGCCCTCGGTGGCCGAGCGTCTCCAGTCGGCCGGGGTGCCGGCGATCAGGATCCGGCCCACCTCCGCCGCGGTGCGCACGGCGCTGCACACGGCCGCGCTGCTGGGTGCGCACCACCGGCTTGAGGAGTCGCAGCTCACCGTGGTGCTGGTGGAGGTGCCGACGCTCCGCGAGCCGGTCCGCCGGACCGCGCCGCGCTACTGGCGCGACGAGCTGCGCCTTTCCCTGCACCGGCTGCTGGTGCAGGAGGCCAACCGGATCAATGCCTCGGTCACCGCGGTCGACGACCACAGCTACATGATCACCGCGACCCGCGGTTCGGTGGCGACGGTCACCGAGGGCTTCCGGGTTCTGCCGTTCGCCGCGCGCGTCCGGGACGAGCTCGGCCTGGCAGTCGAGGTGGGGGTGGGCATGGGCCGCACCGCCCACGACGCCGAGGCGCACGCCAGGGCCGCGCTGGCGCGCTCCCAGGCGGGCAAGCAGGCACAGGGCTTCGCGGTCGACCGCGAGGGCCGGGCGCTGATCCCCGCCCCCAGGACGCCGCCCCAGGGGGCCGGACAGCTGAAGCCGAAGGGCATCGAGGTGCTGGCGCGCCTGGCGGCCAAGCTAGAGGGCGGAGACACGGTGGTCGACGCGGAGAGCGCGGGCAAGATGCTCGGCGTCACACCGCGGACGGCACGGCGACTGCTGCGCACGCTGGTGGACGAGGGACTCGCGTGGCCGCTTCCGCCGAACCGCACCCCGCAGCCGGGGCGCCCGCGCCAGCTCTACCGGCTGATCGTGGAGAAGCTCGGCGCCCGCTGAGCCTTCACGAGCCCGGCGCCCGCTGAGCCTTCGCGGGCGTCATCGCCGACCTGCGAGGTTCCACCACCGCCGTGGAACCTCCCAGGTCGCCGCGGGCCGTCCGGATTCCGAAGTCCGAATCCCGCGAGGAGGACGTCGGAGCCAGGGGCTATTGTCATGAGCTATGGGTCATGACACTACTGACGGTCGCAGGGCGCTTCTCATCTGGGGAGCGCTGGTGATCGTGTACATCGTCTGGGGCTCCACCTACCTCGCGATCATGATCGTGATCGAGACGATTCCGCCTCTGCTCAGCGGCTCCATGCGCTTCATCACCGCCGCCCTCCTATTGGGGGCCGCGATATGCCTGACGAAGGGCCGTGCGGCCTTCCGGATGACGTGGAAGCAGGCGGGCGGGGCCGCCCTGGTCGGCCTGCTGCTGCTGAACGGCGGCAACGGCATGGTCGCGGTGGCCGAGCAGCACATCTCCAGCGGGTTGGCGGCGCTGCTGGTGGCCTCCGTGCCGCTCTGGCTTGTGATCTTCAGGATGCTCACCCGCGACAGGCCGCGGATGTCGGCGCTCGCCGGGGTGCTCATCGGGTTCGGCGGGGTGGCGGGGCTGTCGCTGTCCGGCGGGAGCGCCACCGGCGACGGCGCCGGGATCGTGATCATCCTGCTGGCGTCGCTGTCGTGGTCGGTGGGCTCGTTCCTGTCGGCCCGCATCCCGATGCCTGCGGACCCCTTCGCCGCGAGCGCGGTCGAGATGGCCGTGGGCGGCGCCGGGCTGGTGCTGACCGGCCTGGCCATGGGCGAGCGTCTCGACCCGGCCGTCGTCTCCGGGCGGTCGTGGGCCGCGCTGGCCTACCTGATCCTGGTCGGCTCCCTGGTCGGCTTCACCGCCTACGTGTGGCTGCTGGGCAACGCCCCGATCTCCCTGGTCTCCACGTACGCCTACGTCAACCCGGTCGTGGCGGTCGCGCTCGGCGCGCTCGTCCTGAGCGAGCCCGTCACCGCCCCGATGATGGCGGCGGGCGTGGTGATCGTCCTCGGCGTGGCGCTGGTGGTCTCCACCGAGCGGCGCGGGAGTCCGGCGACGACGCCGGAGAAGGAACCCGCGACCGTGTAGGGCCCGGCACACGGACGGGAGCGGCCCTCGGGGCGCCGGGAAACCCGCCCGTCGCCCCTCGGCGCCACCGCGACCGGAGCCGTCAGGCGTTCCGGAAGGCCGCCGCCGCGGCGAGGAAGGTGTCGTTGGCCTCGGGATCGCCGATGGAGACCCGGGCCCCCTCCCCGGCGAAGGGCCGCACGGCGACGCCCTCGGCGGCGCACGCCCCGGCGAAGTCGAGGGTGCGCTCGCCCAGGCGGATCCAGACGAAGTTGGCCTCGGTGACCGGCACCGTCCAGCCCTGCGCGATCAGGGTCTCGCGGACCCGGTCGCGCTCCTTGACCACCGCGTCGACCCGCTCCAGCAACTCGTCCTCGGCCGCCAGCGACGCCACCGCGGCGGCCTGGGCCAGGTGGTTGACCGCGAAGGGCACCATCGTCTTGCGGACGGCGGCGGCCACCGGCTCGGCGCCGATCAGGTAGCCCACCCGGAGCCCGGCCAGGCCGTACGCCTTGGAGAACGTCCGCAGCACGGCCACGTTCGGCCGCTCGCGGTAGACGGAGAGCCCGTCGACCACGTCGGCGTCCCTGACGTACTCGCGGTACGCCTCGTCGAGCACGACGAGCACATTCTCCGGCACCCGGTCGAGGAACGCCGTCAGCTCGGCCGAGCGGACCACCGTGCCGGTGGGGTTGTTCGGGTTGCAAACGAAGATCATCCGCGTGTTCGGGGTGATCGCGTCCGCCATGGCGTCCAGGTGGTGCGTCTCGTCCAGGAGCGGGACGCGCACCGAGGTCACCCCCGACAGGTCGGCCAGGAGCGGGTACGCCTCGAACGACCGCCAGGCGTAGATCACCTCGGCGCCCGGCTCGCCGACCGTCTCGAAGAGTTGCTGCGCCACCGTCACCGAGCCCGCGCCGAGCGCGACGTGCTCGGCCGGCACGTCGTACCGCTCGGCGAGCGCCTCGGTCAGCTCCGTCGCCGCGGGGTCGGGGTAGCGGTGCATCCGGGTCGCGGCCGAGGCGACCGCCTCCAGCACCGACGGCAGCGGGTCGTAGGGGGATTCGTTCGAGGACAGCTTGTGGGACCGGCCGTCGGCGGACACCACGGCTTTGCCGGCCTTGTAGGCGGGCATCGTGTCCAGGATCGCGCGGAAACGAGGCATGGCCTTACTTTATGAGCAGCGGACGGATGGGGCACCACCCTGGAACACTGGAGGTGAGAGGCATGCCCGACCGGAAGGACGACATGAGCGTCACATCGCTGGCCGAGACCGAGACGCCGGATGCCGAGGCGGCCGAGACGGAGTCACCCGAGCCGGAGCCCCTGCCCGCGTGGATATTTCCCCCGGAAGAGGGATTCACGGCCGATGACCTCGATCGGCTTCGCGGAATCCCTCCGCACGCCGAGCTGATCGATGGCACTCTCGTCCTCGTGAGCCCCCAGACCCGTTTCCACTCACTCATCTTGTTCCTCCTGGAGAGCGCACTGCGCCGTACCGTGCCCGCGAAACTGCGGGTCCGCCGGGAGATGACCGTCACGCTCGGAGAACGCCAGCGTCCCGAGCCTGACCTCATCGTGGTTCACGCCGACGGCGATCTGGGATCGGAGCAGACCACCTACCAGCCGGCCGACGTCGTTCTCGCCGTCGAGGTGGTCTCCGCGGAGTCGAAGCTGCGCGACCGGGAACGCAAGCCCGTGCTCTACGCCCGGGCGGGCATCGAGCACTTCTGGCGGATCGAGGAGAAGGACGGCCGCCCGACCGCCTACGTCTACGAGCTCGACCCGGCGACCAAGGCCTACGCGCTCACCGGGATCCACCACGACCGTCTCAAGGTCTCCGTCCCCTTCGACGTCGACATCGACCTGACGGAGATCGACGACCTCTGACCGGGGCCGGCGCGGCGGTCGTCAGGGCCCACCGGCCGCCGCCCGACCCGGTTCCTCCTTCAGGGAACGCAGCATCGGCGGGTGCAGCAGCACGGCCGGGCCGCGCCGGTAGAGCTTGGCGGGGCGGCCCCCGTCGCGCGTGGTGGTGCCACCGGTCGGCACCAGGAACCCCTCGGCCTTGGTGACCTTGCGGTGGAAGTTCCGCGGGTCGAGGCCGCGGCCCCAGACGATCTCGTAGACCCTGCGCAGCTCGGCGACGGTGAACTCGGGCGGGCAGAAGGCCGCCCCCAGCGGGGTGTACTCCAGCTTGGCACGAGCGCGCTCCACACCGTCGATCATGATGCGCCGGTGGTCGAAGGCCATCTCGCGCAGCAGCGAGGAGACCGGCTCCCAGCTCATGTGGGCCTCGGTGGAGGCCGGCAGGTCGGGGGCGAGCCCGAGGTAGGCCACGCTGAGCACCCGCTGGCGCGGGTCGCGGTCGGGGTAGCCGTAGGTCTGGAGCTGCTCCAGGTGCACGGGTGCGCCGGGCAGGCCCGCACGCTCGGCGAGGACCCTGGCCGCGGCGGCGGGAAGATCCTCGTCGAGCTGGATGAACCCGCCTGACAGGGCCCAGCGTCCCTCGTACGGCGGTCTGTCGCGCTGCCAGACGAGCGCGCACAGCGCCTGGCAGCGCACCGTCAGGACGACCAGATCCACGCTGACGGGAATGCGCGGAACCATGGCAGGCACGTTACACCGGTCAGAGCTGTATGCGGACGTGCAACGGCTCAGCCGCGGCCCGTCCGTCGGGTGCGGCGACCGAGAGCCGGACCCACGTGTCCGGGGGCACCTGGGACCAGTCGAACGGGATCCACGCCGTGCCCATCCCCGCGGGCAGGCCGGGCGGCGGAACCGTCAGGTTCACCCCCGCCACGTCGACGACCTTGGGCTGCTCCCGCCCCTCCCAGGTGATCGTGACCTTGGAGCCGACGGGCAGGTTGTAGCCGCGGATCTCCACCCCGTCCTGGATGTCGCGTCCCATGCGGACCGCGTCGACCGCGATGGGCCGGTCGTGGTCGCGGGCGATCTCATCGGCGAGGGACGGGGAGCCGCAGGTGTAGAAGTCGCTCCACATGTAGGAGACGACCTTGGAGACGTACCGTCCGACCATGGCCACGGCCCGGTCGAGCCGTTCCTTGTCCGTGCGTCCGCGGGTGCCCGCCCGCTCGGCGCAGAACTCCTGGTCGGACGGCTCGAACGCCTCCACGTTGGCCCAGAGCTGGACGTTGAAGCCCTGCTCGACCATCTTGTCCCGGGCGATGGACATCTCCCGGTAGTAGTCGCGGGTCGAGCCGTGGTAGGCGGTGCCGTTGGTCGTCTCGCCGACGACCGGACGCAGCCGCTCGTCGACCTTCTCCTCGCGCTCGTCGGGCCAGAACAGGCCGACCTTGCCGGTGCCCCGGCTGTCCTGCGGGGCGACGATCCCGACGCCGGTCCGGGCGAGGGCCTCGAACCCCCGGGCGACCTGCTTGGGGGTGGCGCTGAACGGCAGGCGGCTGCGGGCGTCGAGGTAGGGGCTGACCAGGACGGGCCGGCCGGGCATCTCCTGTTCGACGATCGCGTGCTGGGAGGCGTAGACCTTGAGCGTCGGGTGGTCGTCCTCGGCGGTGCCGGTGTACTTCATCTCGCGCATCTGGAGCTCGAACGGCTGGTAGAAGCCGCCCAGCGAGGTCCGGTCCCGGAACCGCTCGCCGTAGTCCTGCATGACGCGGCGGGTGAGCGTGGTCAGGGTGTCGGTGCCCTTCTTGTAGGCGCGGGTCTTCTGCGCCGGGTCGCGCGGGGCGAGCGGCAGTGCGGGGAAGACCTTGACCCCGAACTGGTCGCCGAGGTCGAGCAGTTCGGTGAGGCTGTCGTCCTGTGCCCCCGCGATCAGGATCACGTGGTAGCTGCGGCCCCTGCCCCGGATGTTCGCGCAGTCGGAGTCGTCGCTGCCGTCGTCGACGGCGACGATCCGGTAGAAGACGGTCTTCCCGACGGGGATCCTCCGCTCGAACTCGGGGCAGCGGAACAGGCCGGGGCCGAACGCCTCGTCGGTGCGGTAGACGAACGTCCAGCTCACCCGGTTGCCGGGGTTGGCCGCCTTGAGGTCGTTCTCCGCCGCGACGGCGCACGGCACGCCGTTCTCCTCGCACGGCTCGTAGCGGGGGTCGACGTTCCCCTCGCTGTCGAGGATCCGGCCGTCGGAGTCGAGGCGGCGGGCCTGCAGGCCCCAGCCGATCCGGATCACGGTGTCGCCGCCCACCTGGTGGATGGCGCGGAACTGCCGCCGCCACGTGCAGTGGTCGGCGGTCGGGATGAGCCAGTAACCGGTGATCGCGTAGGGGGCCCGCACCGCGGTGTCGAACGTTCCACAGGGGTCGGTGAACTCGGTCGGCTTCGCGACCGCCGCCGGGGAGGAGCCCGAGGCGACCGGCGAGCTTCCGCTGCTCGGGGTGCTCTCGCCGATCGGTACGACCAGCACGACCGCCGCCACCACGGCGATGATCACCACACCCAGGAAGGCGATGAGCCAGCGCACGTTCAGGACACTACCGTTCTGGTGATCAGGCGGATATAAGCCGTTTCGCCATACAAGAGGTCAGTTCTTGACGCTCGCCCACGCTTCCAGCTGGGCGACGAACCGGCGTGCCGAGTTGGGCCAGTGGTGATTCGCACGGGCCGCCGCATACCCACGAGCGCCCCGGGCATGCCGCTCGCGGACGTCGTCGCGCAGGTAGAGCACGGCCTGCGCGACGGCCTGGGGATCCCTCCAGGGGACGACCATGCCACTGTCGTACCGTTCGACCAGCTCCACCGCGCGGGGCGACGGAGTGGTGATCACCGGGATCCCGTGGGCCATGTACTCCACGATCTTGGTGGGCATGGAGTGCCGGTAGTTGGGCTCGTCGTGCAGCAGGGAGAGCCCGGCCAGCGCGCCGTCGAGCCGCTTGAGCGCCTCGTCGTTCGGCATGAAGTCGCGCCACTCCAGCACGCCCTCGGCCACCGCCTCGTTCAGCGCCGGCCGCGACTGCGGGTCGGCGTAGCCGATCAGCTCGACCGTCACCCGGTACGGCCGCAGCAGCCGGGCCACCTCGATGGCCTCGCGCACCCCGCGCGCCTCCGACAGCCAGCCCAGGTAGACCACGCGGTCGTCGCCCGGAGCCGTCACCTCGTCGGGCACCCAGGTCTCGTTCGGCACCACCAGGTGGGTCTGACGGAACCGTCCGGCGTAGGCGCTCTCGGCGAGCAGCAGGTGCAGGTGGCGTTCGGCCGTGCCCTCCAGCAGCCTGGCCAGGAACCGCACCGGCGGACGCAGGAACGCGGGCAGCCACGGCTTCAGCGACAACGTGGCCGGGGTGTCCTCGTGGACGTCCCAGACCACCGGGGGCCGCCTGCGCACGCCCGCCACGGCGAGCAGCAGCTCGGGGTCGTGGATGACCGCCAGGTCGACCTGGTCACGCATGCGCTTGAAGACCTTGCGCGCGGCGCGCACGGCCGACAGCCGCCTGCGCTCCGCGGCGCGCGGAAGGTCGACCGCGTTCACCCACGGCCGGGCCATGACACCCCGCGCCGTGTACGGCGCGGCATACGTGACCTCATGACCGGCATCCACGAGCGCGCGGATCTGGCGGTGCAGGATCCGGGCGTCCTCGGGGTGATGCACCACCGTCATGACGAGCACGTGCACTGCGGCAGCCCTTTCGTCGCTAGAGCCGCTCGACGCGTTCACCCTCGGCGAGCACGCCTCGGGTGTCGAGCACGAGCTTGCCGTGGTCCTCGACGGTCGACAGGTCGAAGGCGGAGTGCTGCTGGAGCAGCAGGGTCACGTCCGCCTCGGCGACCGCCGTGGCGAGGTCTTCCATACGCGGCACCGGGCCGCCGTCCACATGCCATTCCTTGACGTACGGGTCGGCGAAGACGAGATCGGCGCCCAGCTCCCGCAGCGCCCGCGCGACCGGCAGCGCCGGGGTCTCGCGCTCGTCGGCGATGTCGGGCTTGTAGGTGACGCCGAGCAGCAGCACCTTGGACCCGTTGACGGCCTTGCGATGGCGGTTGAGCAGGCGCTGCACCCGGGCCACCACGTACGCCGGCATCCGCTCGTTGATCTCCTGGGCCAGCTCCACGAACCGGAACGGGTAGCCCAGCTTGCGGACCGTGTACGACAGGTAGGACGGGTCGACGGGGATGCAGTGACCGCCTACGCCGGGGCCCGGCAGGAACTTCTGGAAACCGAACGGCTTGGTGGCCGCCGCCTCGATCGCTTCCCAGAGGTCGACGCCCAGCTCGTCGCAGAAGATCGCCATCTCGTTGACGAGGGCGATGTTGACGTGCCGGTAGGTGTTCTCCAGGAGCTTGGCCATCTCGGCCTCGCGGGTGCCGCTGACCGGCACGACCTGCTCGATGAACTGGGAGTAGAACCCGACCGCGCGGTCACGGCAGGCGGGCGTGTAGCCGCCGACGACCTTGGGGGTGTTGCGCAGGCCGTACTTGGGGTTGCCCGGGTCGATGCGCTCGGGCGAGAAGGCGAGGTGGAAGTCGGCGCCCGCGACGAGGCCCGAAGCCTCCAGCAGGGGGCGGGCGACCTCGTCGGTGGTGCCGGGCCAGGTCGTGGACTCCAGCACCACCAGCGTGCCCGCGCGCAGGTTGCGGGCCACGGTGCCGGTGGCACCCTCGACGGCCGACAGGTCGGGACGGTGGTCCTCATCCAGCGGGGTCGGGACGCAGATGACGATGGTCCGGCTGTCGGCGAGTACGGACTCGTCCAGGGTGGCGCTGAAGCCGCCCGCCAGCATGTGCTCAAGATCGGCGTCGGTCAGGTCGTCGATGTAGGAGCGGCCCGCGTTCAGGGCCGCCACCTTGCCGGGGTCGACCTCGAAACCGACGACCCGCAGACCCGCCGCCGTGGCCTCCTTGGCCAGGGGCATGCCGACGTAGCCCAGTCCGATGACTGCCAAGTCGTAGGCAGTCACTGGATGACCTTGGAAAGCCGGAAACAACACTTCATGGTGGCAAAGGCTATCTCAAGTCCGAACGAGCCACGCCTAATGCCATTGAACCCATCACAAACGCCCGGTCTTTCCAAGGTCACCATAAGGCCGTCAGCTGGCAATCGAACGGTAGATCTCACGGTACGTCTGCGCCACACGACTCCAGGTGCGCTTGGCCGCCACCTCGGCCCGCCCGGCCTCCCCCATCGCGGCCCTGCGCTCGGGGTCGTCACGCAGCCCGGCGATCGCCTTGGCCAGCGCCTCGGCGTCGCCTGCGGGCACCAGGAACCCCGCCCCCTCCGAGCCCACGAGCTCCGACAGGGCCGGCAGGTCGCTCAGCACGACCGGCTTGCCCAGCGCCATCGCCTCGACGGGTTTCAGCGGCGTGACGAGCCGGCAGACCCGCAGGTCCTCACGCGGGCAGACGAAGATGTCGATGGCCGCCTGCGCCTGCAGGGCCTCCTCGGGACCGACCCGCCCGGGCATGATCGCGATGTCGCCCAGCCCCAGCTCCTCGACCTGCTCCAGCAGCGCCGGCCGTTCCTTGCCGTCGCCGACGAGCAGCACCTTCACCGGGGCACCCTCGTCACGCAGCAGCGCAGCCGCGTTGATCATGGTTGCGAAGCCCTCGTAGGCCACGATGCTCGACACCGAGCCCATGACGATGTCGCCGGGCTCGATGCCGTACGCGGTGCGGAACGCGTCACCGTCGTACTCGGCGGTCAGCAGCGAGTCGTCCACCGCGTTGGGTGCCAGGTAGATCTTTTCTCGGGGCACACCCCGTTCGACGATCTCGGCGGCCATGGTCTCGGCGAGGGTCACCACCGCGTCGGCGGAGCGCATGATGAACGCCTCGCGGTCGCGCTGGAGCACGTGCCGCTGGCTGCCGACCCGCTTCGGGTCGCGCGAGGCCCAGGTCTCCTCCAGGAAGCCCCGCACCTCGTAGACCATCGGCGTGCCGGTCCGCTCGCGCACGGCCAGCGCCACCGAACCGTTGCGGTGGTCGGTCGCGGCGTGCAGCACCTGCGGCCGGAGCGTCCTGACCAGCTCCGTCACCTCGGCGGCACCCTTGATCATCCGACCCTGGCTCTCGAAGGGCACCTCGCCGCCCGAGGGGATCAGCCGGTGGTAGGGGATCCCGTCGATCTCCTCGTACGGGGTCGCGTCGGCGTGCCCCTGCATCATCGGCCAGCCCCAGCTGGTCACCACGTGCGGGTCCAGCCCGGCGGCCTGCTGCGCGGTGACGATCCGGTGCGTGCGGACGGTGTAGCCGGCCTGCGTGTACGGCAGGGCGTTGGTGACGCAGTGCAGCACCCGGCCCTGGATCCGCTCGCCGACGATGACCTTCTCCCTGGGCGGGATCGGGTTCGGCTGGATCGAGGCCAGCTCACCGGCGTAGTAGGCGGCCCGCCGCCTGATGAACGGGTAACGGGTGTGGGCCTGGAGCACCGCGACGGCCTCGCTCAGCCGTCCGGCGTCGAAGTGCTCCTTCGCCTCGGCCCACGGGCCCTTGACCATGCGCATGCCGAGCTTGCGGACGGCCACCTTGGCGCGGCGCGCGACGGGCCACGCGAAGCGGCCCACGACCGGACGCAGCCGCGGCGGGAGCGTCTCGGCCGCCGCCTGCGCCACGCGCACCGGGTCGGACTTGACCTTGGTCGCCACCACCCGGGAGACGATCACCGGATGCTGGAGGAACCCCCTGATCAGCCCGCGCAGTCCGGCGCGGGCCTTCGCGGCCGACACCGGCCGCCGCCTCCCGCCGACCGGGCCTGCCGGAGCCCCGGAGGTTCCCTGGACCGCGATGCCTCCCGGAACCACGGTGCTCTCCGGCTTCCCCGGCTTTCCGCCGCTTCCCGGTCTCCCCGGCGCTCCGGCGCTCGCCGGCTTTCCGGTGTTCTCCGGTTTCCCGGTGTTCTCCGGTTTCCCGGGCTTCACCGCGCTCGCGGGCCTTGCGGCATCCCCCGGCTTCCCATCGCTTTCCGGCTTCCCCGGTGTTCCGGCACTCGCGGCCACGCCGGTGTCATCGTCCTCGGAGGCAGGTAGCGTCTCAGGCGTCTCGGATGCCTCAGGCGTCTCGGATGCCTCGGACGTCTCCGGTGCCTTCTGCGACGTGCCGGTCACGGTTTCGGCGGTCTCCGCGTCCTTCTCCGTGTCCTTCGGGGACGCGTCGTCCGCGGGCCCGGCGGTCTCCTCCGGTGCCGCCGACACGGCCTCGGGCTCCGCTTCCGGCGCCTCCGCGGGGGTCCCGGCGGACTCCGAGGCGGTCTCGGCCGCCGACCCGAGCCCGGGAATCTCTGAGCCGAGCTCGAAAACCTCCGGCGTGACCGCGGGAGCCTCCGCGCCGGGCCCGGAAGCCGCCACCTCGGTTTCGGGGGCCTCCGCCGCGGCCTCGGGAACCCTCGACACGGTTTCCACGGGTTCCACGGCGGCTTCGACGGTCTCTGACGCCCGGGGCGTCGCCGACTCGGGCGGGGTCACCGGGGCCGACGGCTTCACCTGCTCGGAGGACGGCGGGGATGTCTTCGCACCCGCGGATGTCGCGGGACCGGAGGGCTCCGCCGGAACCGAGGGGGACTCTGGTCTGTTGGCGTCGGATACCACGCCGTGACCGTACCATAGGCAACGTTTGCCCCACTGCCGCATGAAAGGCGAGGTCAATGAGGGACTTTGCCCGTCCGGGCGCTGCTCCGGGCCCCGAAAATCCCCTCGTCCTGCACGTGCTCGGCGCGCGACCCAACTTCGTCAAGGCTGCTCCGGTGGTGCGGGCCCTGGCGGAACAGGGCGTGCGGCAGGGCATCGTCCACACCGGTCAGCACTACGACGCGCTCATGTCGGACGTGTTCTTCGCCGACCTCGGCCTCCCCGAGCCGATCGCCAACCTCGGCGTCGGATCCGGGTCGCACGCCCGCCAGACGGCGGCCCTGCTGACCGGCCTGGAGGACGTGGTCCTCGCGCAGCGGCCCGCCCTGGTCGTCGTCTACGGGGACGTGAACTCCACGCTGGCCGCGATCCTCGTCTGCGCCAAGCTGCACGTGCCGACCGCGCACGTCGAGGCGGGCCTGCGCTCCTTCGACCGGGAGATGCCCGAGGAGGTCAACCGGATCGTCACCGACGCGCTGTCCGACATCCTCTTCGCCACCTCCCCGGACGCCCTGTCGCACCTGGCCGCCGAGGGCGTCGACCCGGCCCGGGTCCACCTGGTCGGCAACCCGATGATCGACAGCCTGTTCTCCGCGTTGGACCGGCTCGACCCGGCGCCGGTCCGCGACCGCCTCGGGCTCGGCGAGCGGTACGGCGTGGCCACCCTGCACCGTCCCGCCAACGTCGACGACCCCGCCTCCGCCAAGGAACTGGTCGACGCGGTGCGGCAGGTCAGCGAGAGGCTGCCGATCGTGGTGCCGCTCCACCCGCGCGGCCGGACCCGCCTCGCCGAGGCCGGTCTGGTGGACGGCGGGAACCTGTCGATCGTCGATCCGCTCGGCTATGTGGACTTCCTGTCGCTGGTCCGGGGCGCCGCCCTGGTCGTCACCGACTCCGGCGGCGTCCAGGAGGAGACCACCATGCTGGGTGTCCCCTGCCTCACCGTCCGGCCCAACACCGAGCGGCCGATCACCGTCAGCCACGGCACCAACCGGCTGGTCACCCCGGCGCAGCTGCTCGCCGCCGCCGACCGCGCGCTGGCCGACGGCGCCGCGACGCCGTCGGGCGAGCTGCCCCCGCTCTGGGACGGCAAGGCCGGCCCGCGGATCGCCCGGGTGATCGAGACCTGGCTCCGCGGCGGCAACCTCTCCCCGGCCGCGCAGGGGACCGTGAACCCCCGCCCCGAGTAGGCCCGCGCCGCGCCGGCTCCGCTCCGGCCGCGCTCCTCAAATCTCCGTAAAGCGGCCATTAGGGTACGGCTCCGGCCGTACCATGTCACGACCCGGACAAAGGCGATCCCCCATGAGCGAAGAGACCCCCGAAGAGCCGAAGTTCAAGCGTCTTGGACCGGTCAACTGGCTGCCCGAGGAGCGCAAGGTCATCGAGCGCTACGAGGAGCGCGTCCAGGACCTGGAGCGGCGGCTCGCCATCGCCGAGGCCAAGGCCGACTACGCCCAGTGGAAGCTGGAGTCGACCAGGGTCCAGCGTCCGTACCGGGTGGCCGAGGTGCTGACGGCGGCCAAGGGCTCGGGGGTCACCGCGTTGCCCGGCAAACTCCGCTCCGCGATGCAGACGCGCACGGGGCCCAGGCCGCCCCGGCCGGTGAGCGAGGTCGTCGAGGAACTGGCCCACCAGGGGCCCGTCGTCGACGTACCGAAGGTCACGTGGCCCGACGGCCCGATCGTCCGGCCCGACCTGCGGGTCGCGGTCATCCTGGACGACTTCTCCCGGATGGCCTTCAGGTACGAGTGGGACCAGATCGAGTTCGGTCTGCGCGACTGGCCGGAGGTCTTCGCCGAGCGCCGGCCCGAACTGCTGTTCGTGGAGTCGGCCTGGTACGGCAACCAGGGCCGCTGGCGCTACCAGATGACCGGGACGAACGCCCCCAAGGCGGAGCTGCGCGCACTGGTCGACTGGTGCCGCGCCGAGGGGATCCCCACGGTCTTCTGGAACAAGGAGGACCCGCCGAACTTCGACTTCTTCATCGACACGGCCAAGCTGTTCGACTACGTCTTCACCTGCGACGGCGACATGGTCCCCCGCTACCGCGAGGTGCTGGGCCACGACCGGGTCGACGTCCTGCAGTTCGCGGCCCAGCCCCGGGTGCACAACCCCATCCAGGACAAGCGCGGGCGCCTGCACGACGTGGTCTTCGCCGGCATGTACTTCCGGGACAAGCACCCCGAGCGCCGCGAGCAGATGGAGACCGTCCTCGCCCCGATCCGCGAGCTCGGCCTGCACATCTTCGCCCGCAACGGCACCGTCGACGAGAAGTACGCCTGGCCGAAGGAGTACGTCCCGCACATCGTGGGCGAGCTCCCCTACGACCAGATGCTGGCCGCGTACAAGATGTACAAGGTCTTCCTCAACGTGAACTCGGTCCTCGACTCGCCGACCATGTGCGCGCGCCGGGTCTTCGAGCTGTCGGCCTGCGCCACCTCGGTCGTCTCGGGCTGGTCGCGGGCCATCGAGGAGACCTTCGGCTCGCTGATCCCGATCGCCCGGGACGAGCTGGAGTCGTACAACCAGGTTCTCCACCTCGTCAACAGCCCCGAGCTGCGGGCCCGCCAGGGTCACCTGGCCATGCGCGAGGTCTTCGACAAGCACCTGTTCTCCCACCGGGTGGACCAGGTCCTCCAGGTCCTCGGCAAGCCCGTGCAGCCCAGGACCCGGTCGATCTCGGTCGTCCTGCCCACCAACCGCGCCTCCCAGATCGAGCACGCGATCTCCTCGGTGGCCAGGCAGACCCACCGGCCGGTCCAGCTCGTCATGGTCCTGCACGGCCTCGACATCGACCCGGTCGTCGTCGCCGACAAGGCCCGGGTGGCCGGGGTCACCGACGTCGTGGTGCTGCCCGCCGACGCCTCGCTCTCGCTGGGCGCCTGCCTCAACATGGGCATCGCCGCCGCCGAGGGCGAGCTGATCGCCAAGATGGACGACGACAATCTCTACGGCGAGCACTACCTGTCGGACCTGGCCCGCGCCTTCGACTACTCCGACGCCGAACTCGTCGGCAAGGGCGCCCACTACGCCTATTTCGAGGGCAGCAACACCACCATGCTGCGCCTGCCCGGCCTGGAGCACCGCTACGCCTTCCTCGTCCAGGGCGGCACCTTCCTCGGCAAGGCCGACATGTTCCGCCACTACGGGTTCGAGGACGTCACCCGCGGCGAGGACACCCGCCTGGTCCGCCGTCTCAAGGAGGACCGGGTCAAGATCTACTCCGCCGACCGGTTCAACTTCGTTTACTGGCGCAGCGGCGACGCGGGCAAGCACACCTGGCAGGCCGACGACATCAAGCTCACCCGCAACGCCCAGTTCTCCTTCGTCGGCCGCCCCGACGACCACGTGATGATCTGACGTTCTCCGGCCGGGGCGACAGCCCCGGATCGCGACCCCGGCGTCGCGGCCCAGGGGCGACGGTCCCCGGCGAGATGGAACCGCACCACGTCGGCACGCCATGCACCCGCGCCGGCCATTCGGCTGCGCCGGCCGACGCCATTTCCGATCCGGCATCGCCCGGACAACACCCCTTCTGCAAAGGCATCGCCGCCAAGGGCCCATGACGCGGCCCTTAAGTCCCCTCCAAGGAATATCCAAAGTAGTTCCAAACCCGCCGGGGGATCCTTTCTCCATGCCCCCGGTAGGCCGGGCACCCCTGCCCAGAGGAGACATGCGTGTCGGTTTCCAACAGGAGCGGGACGGCAAGCCGGAGCCGGCGTCACATCCAACACAAGGAGTGGCGGATCGCCTGCTTCACCGATGGAGTCCGATAAATCCCATCTTCCGCCTTCCGCCACCCGAAAGACGAATGAGAGTTCCTTGAAGAGCTACCGAAGATTCGTATCCGCCGCCGTAGCCGCAGCGGTCGCGGTATCGATTCCCGGCCTGACCGCGACGGAAGCGGCAGCCGTCACGAGCAGCACGTACGTCCAGGCGACGCTGATGGAAACGACCACCGTGACGGCGGACTGCAGTTCCACCGCGGTCTGGGGCGTCGCCGCGGGCGAAGGCACCCGCGAGCGCCGTTGGGGAAATTACCAGGTATGCGGGTACCCGACCGCCGCCGTCACCGTCGGCCAATGGCAGGATGGCATGGCCGACGAGCTGGACAGCATACAAGGCGCAACGGCCATGAAGACGGCCGCCAAAATAGGCCTCATCCAAGACGCCCAGTCTCGCTGCGTCTACTACATGCCCACCGGCCCCGATCGAAGCCCTACCGTGACCGTGAGAAGGAGGATCTACCACCTTGATCTAGTGGAGCGCAAGTCCGACGGCTCGACCACGGCGGTCGACCATGCCGAGGGCACCGTCGACGACCGCCCGTCGGTTTCCTGGAGCCCTACCTGCAACACCCGGCCCTGATCACGTAGACACGGCGCCGCCGTCGAGCCGTTACCGGAACCCGGGCGGCCTGCTGGTGGCACCCGACGGACCGGCCGCCGACCATCTCGGCTACGACATACACGAGGCGGCCGCGGTGGAGGCAACACCCGTAACGGCACCCGCGCCAAGACCGTCATCATCGATGCCGGACCGGTGGAGATCGCCGCGCTCAAGCGGTTCATGGAGTTCGCCGAGGCCGGGGGCGGCAGGTATCCGGCGATCGTCAAGCCGTGGGAGGACGCCTGAGTTGAATCCGTGCCGTTCTTGTCGTTCGATGTCGAGATCCGCCGGATGATCTGCTCGACGAACGCGATCGAGTCGGTCAACGCCCGGATCCGCCGGGCGGTCAGGGCCCGCGGGCACTTCCCCGACGAGCAAGCCGCGCTCAAGTGCGTCTACGTGGTGATCATGAGCCTGGACCCCACCGGCACGGGCCGCAACGCTGGATGAACCGAGGGAAGGCAGTTCTGAACGCCTTTGAGATCACCTTCGAAGGTCGACTGCTGGCAGTCCGCCCCGCCGGATGGGATTCGGCGGGGCGGAATCAACCAACAGCGGCCCCGCCCGGGATCCCGGGCGGGGCCGCTGCGAATGAGGTCGCACGTCGCATGAGCCCTCGTGCGCCTGCCTGGCACCGCTCCCCGGCTCCGTGCCCGGGCTCAGAGAACGCCTCCGGGCCCGGACCGGGAGCGGGAGTTACCGGACCCCGCGCCTACGGTAGAGGCTCACGGTCAGGATGACGCCGACGGCGGCGACAGCGACCTGGAGAAGCAGCTCGATCCAGTCGACCCCGCCCGTGTTCGCGACTCCCAGGGCACCGGCGATCGCGGTACCGATGAGGGCGGCGACGATACCGATGACGATGGTCAGCCAGATCGGGATGCCCTGCTTGCCGGGCACGACCAGCCGGCCCAGGGCTCCGATGATGGCGCCGATGACGATGGCGGTGAGGATACCGGTAACTGTCATGTTGCACACTCCCTGTTTGCTCAGCTGCCAGGCGTATGCCCGAGAAAAGGGGGTCAACACATGACGGGTGCCGCAAAATCTACCTGCGCTGATCAGACCTGGTGGGAGCGGGATCAGCGGCTCCGCTCACGCCCCCCGGAACCGCCCGGGGCGGAGGCGGGAGCAGGCACGGGATCGGCCGAGGACACGGGGGTGGGAGCGGGCACGGGGGCGGCGGAGGACATGGGGGCGGGGGCGGGAGCGGGAGTGGCGCCGTTGAGCAGGCTGCGGACCAGGCCCAGCCCGGTGCCGCCGAGGGTGAGCGCCTTGGCGAGCATCTCCTCGACACCCTGAGCGCCGTTGAGGACCACCATGTGGTCGACATTGCCGAACGCCCTGGAGCCGGCCTCGACGATCTGCGGCCAGTTCTCGGCGAGCTGCTGGGCGATGACCGCTTCCTGGTTCTCGGCCAGCGCCTCGGAGCGGGCCCGGATCGCCTCGGCCTCGGCCAGGCCCTTGGCCTTGGCGGCCTCCGCCTCCGCGAGTCCCTGGGCTCTGGCGGCCTCGGCGGCGGCCAGGCCGCGGGCCTTGGCGGCCTCGGCCTCACCGAGACCGGTGGCCCTGGTGGCCGCGGCGGCGGCCTCACCGCGGAGCCGGACCGACTCGGCCTCGGCCGCGGCGGCCTGCTTGACCTGGGACGCCTGGGCGGCGGCCCGGAGTTCGGTCTCCCGGGCCTCGGCCTCGGCCTGGGCGATGCGGGCGTCGCGCTCGGCCTGGGAGAGCTTGACGGTCTCGTACGCCTTGGCGTCGGCGGGCTTGCGGACCTGGGCCTGGAGGCGCTGCTCGGCCAGGGACGCCTCCAGTTCGGCGGCGCGGGTCTCCTGGACGACGACCTCCTGGCGGGCGGACGCCTCCGAGAGCGGTCCGGCCTGGCGGGACCTGGCCATGGCCTCGTCGATCTCGGCCTGGTAGGCGGCCTGCTTGATCTGGGAGTCACGCCAGGCGGCGGCCTTGTTGGCGGCGGCCACCTGCTCCGCCTCGGTCGCCTCCTGGTCGCGCTGCGCCTCGGCGATGCGGGCCGCGGCGGCGATCCTGGCGGCGTGCGGCTTGCCGAGGTTGGTGATGTAGCCGGTCTCGTCGTCGATCTCCTGGATCTGCAGCGAGTCGACGATCAGACCAAGTTTGATCATCTCGTCGGCGGCGGAGGCGCGGGTCTCACCGGTCAGCCGTTCGCGGTTGAGGATGAGGTCCTCGACGGTCAGGTTGCCGATGATCGAACGCAGGTGTCCGGTGAACAGCTCGTGGATGGCACCGTTCATCGAGTCCTGCTGGTCGAGGAAACGGCGTGCGGCGTTGGCGATCGAGTGCAGGTCGTCGCCGACCTTGTAGATCACCACGCCCCGCACGACCACCGGGATGCCCTGCTGGGTGACGCAGGAGACCTGGAGGTTGGCCGCGCGGCTGTCCAGGCGCAACCGACGGGCGTTCTGGAAGCCGGGCAGCACCGCGGTGCCCTTCCCGGTGATGATTTTGAACCCGAGGCTGTCGGCGGTGTCGGACTTCCCCCGGGCGCCGAGGCCGGAGACGATCAACGCCTCGTTGGGTTCGGCCACCCGCCAGAAGGCCTTGAACAGCATGATCAGGATGAGGAGGGCGACGAGGACGACGCCCCCGATGACGAGGTACTCCGTAGGCATCACGGCCTCCACGGTGGGGTGCGGAGAGATGAGGGGTGCGGGGATGGGGGGAGGGAAACGACGGAAAACACAGAAACGCGGGGAAGAGGACGGACGGACGCGGGGAGGCAGGCAGAGGGACGAGCGGGGGGACGAATGGGGAAAAGTGGAGGGACGAGCGAGTGGAGGTCAGGAGAGCGCGCGGGCGACGTAGACGGTCCGCGGCGGGAAGAACTCGACGACGACCACGATCGAGCCGGTGGCGATCTCCTCGTCGGGGACCGTGGGATGCGCGTAGAACGCCTCGACGCCCCCGCGGACCGACACCAGGACCTCCCCCACCAGACCGGGGCCGATCTTTCCGGTGACCCTGCCCTGCTTACCGATCACCCAAAGCTCCTCGCACCACCGTCAGACAGAACTGCGATTGTGGACGTTACTCCGGTGGGACTGGCTTCACCAGCCTATAACCGGTGCAATGACCATCGCCCCAATAACAGCGCTATTCCTGGCGTTTTATCATCTTCCCGGCAACGATCCGGTACCCGGGGTCGTTCCGGCGCTCCACGGTCAATGCCCGCGGCCCGCCCGGGGTCGGAAACGGCCGGAGGCGGCCGGTCCGCCCGGGGCCCGGGGTCCGGTGCGCGGGCCGGAGGGTCGACGGCCCGCACGGTGAGCCGGAGGACGGCGGCCCGCACGGTCGTCCGAAGACAGCAGGACGGCGGTCCGCGCGGCGGGCCGGAGAACGCCGCACCGCATTCCCCGCGGACATCACCGGAAACAATCCAGGTATAGCCGGTTACCGCCCGCCGAATTTTCGTGTGTCCCTACATGGCAGGCATGGTGGAGATGTCACCCGGCACGTTTCCCCAGCCCGGGTAAAAAGTTCACGGGAAAGCAGCGCGGCGGCGGCGACGGTCCGTTCACATCGTGAGGATCGCCCCATGACCGATCCTCGCGAGATCAATCCGCGTAAGGCCCGGGAACTCGGCATGGACCGGCCCATCTCCCGCCGCGACTTCTTCGACGGGGTGGCCGTGATCGCCGGGATCGCGGCGCTGGGGTCGCCGGCCGGGTGCGGCGGCGCGCGGGCCGCCGTGACCGGTGCCCCCGGCGCGGACGAGCTCCAGGCTCCTGCCGACCTCTCCTACCCGCCCGCCTTCACCGGGCTGCGCGGCGACACCGCGGAGGCGATCGGCGTGCCGCACGCCCTGCGCGACGGACGGTTCTGGCCGTACGCCGGCACGCCCGAGGCCACCGGGGAGCGTTACGACCTGGTCGTGGTCGGCGCGGGCATCAGCGGCGTCGCCGCGGCCCACCGGTGGCTGGAGCGCCACCCCCGCGCGCGGATCCTGATCCTGGACAACCACGACGAGGTGGGCGGACACGCCCGCCGCAACGAGTTCTCCCCGCGGGGACGCACGGGGCCGCTGGTCGCGTACGGCGGGTCGCGGTCGATCAGGAACCCGTCGGCCTGGACCCCCGAGGGCAAGGACCTGCTGGACAAGCTCGGGATCCGGCCGCGGCGCCTGGAGAGGTACGTCGACCGGCGGCGGTACGAACGTCTGGGCATGCACGACTCCGTCTTCTGCGACCGGGAGTCCTTCCCCGCCGGCTCCGCGGACCGGCTGGTCGTGCTCACCCCCGATGCCCGCCCCCGCCGCTGGATCGCCGAGCTGCCGGTCGCGGAGCGGGCCCGCAGGGACCTGGTCATGTTGTACGAGGACCCGCCCGACTGGTTCCCCCGGCTGTCGGCCGAGGAGAAGCAGGAGCGGCTGGCCCGGCTGACCTACTCGGGCTTCCTGCGGGACGTCTGCGGCGCGCACCCCGACGTCCTGGCCTTCGTCAGAACCCTGCCCGTCGAGGAGTGGGGGTACGGCGCGGACGCGCTGGGCGCCATCGACGCCTGGGGCGGCGTGGACGGCCGGCCGTACCCCGGCCTCCAGGGGCTCGGGCTCGACCGGGACAAGCCGTCCCGGTACAACTCCCCGACCGTGATCAGGAACTGGGGCGCCGACGAGCCGCGCGTCCACTGCTTCCCCGAGGGCAACCAGGCGATCGTGCGGATGATGCTCGGCCGGATGATCCCCGGATTCGCCACCGCCGTGGACGCGGAGAGGATCACCACCGCGGAGTTCGACTACGGCACGCTCGACCGGCCGGGCAACCGGGTGCGCGTCCGGCTGTCCAGCCCGGTGGTCTCGGTCGCCAACGATGGTGCCCCCGAGGGTGCCCCCGGACGCGCCACCGGCGCCACGGTCGGTTACTTCGACGGCGACCGGGTCAGGACCGTCCAGGCGGGCGGTGTCATCCTGGCCTGCTGGAACGCGATGATCCCGTACCTGGTCGACGACCTGCCGCCCGCCCAGGAGCGGGCGCTGCACCGGGCGGTCAAGGTGCCGGTCCTGCACGCGACGGTCCAGCTGCGCGACTGGCGGGCCTGGAAGGAGCTGGGGATACGGCGGACCCGGTTCACCGGTGCCTACTGGTGCGTGGCCGAACTCGCCGATCCGATCGACATCGGCGGTTACCGGAGCCCCGGGCGGCCCGAGGAACCGATCACCGTGCACCTGACCGGTTCGCCGGTCGCGCCGGGGATGTCCCCGGCGCACGGTTCGATCGCCGGGCGGTACGCGCTGCTCAAGACCCCGTACGCCCACCTGGAGTACGGCATCCGCGAGCAGCTCGCCCGGCTGCTCGGGCCCGGCGGGTTCGATCCGGTCCGCGACATCGAGGCGATCACCGTCAACCGGTGGGGGCACGGTTACGCGCCAGAGTACGCCACCCCGTGGGACATCGACTTCTACCCCGACGGCCCGTTCCCGGCGAACGCGGCCCGGCGGCGGCACGGCCGGATCGCGATCGCCAACTCCGACTCCGTCCCGTCCCCCCGCGCCGACGCGGCGATCACCGCCGCCTACCGGGCGGTGGACGACCTTCAGACCTGACGCCCCCGGCCGGGTACGGCGCCGTCGCCCACATCCGCCCGTCCGGCACGGGCCGGTGCGACGCCGTCGCCCGCGTGCGGCACCGGCCCGGTACGGCCGAGCGCGGCGCCGTCGCTCACGTCCACCGGTCCGCTACGGGCCGGTGCGACGCCGCCACCGGATCGCACGGGCCGCCTGATCCTGGTGAATGCCCAGCTCATCTCGGGTTCGACCGCCCAGCGGGTGACCCGCCTGACCGGCCCGGTGCACAGCAGGGCGGCGAGAACCACCCCGAAGAGCGCCACCGCGGCCACCCCCGGCACGGTCTCGGCCCAGTCGCCGTAGAAGCGTTCGGCGACCTTCACCATCAGGCCGTGGAGCAGGTAGGCGTACATGGTGGCGGCGCCGAGCCCGGAGTACCAGGTCCGCCGGGACGGGGTCACCGCCAGGAAGGCCGCGACCAGCAGCGCACCCGCGGCCAGCATGCCGAGGCGGATCAGGCTGCCGGTGAGGTCGTCCACCCCGATCACGTCGTTGGCGTGCCGCCAGCGGATCCACTCGGTCTTGACCTGAGTGTGCACGGCCAGGGCCACGACGGCCCCGGCGACCAGGGTGAACGCCCCGGCCGCGCGGACCCGCCGCCGCCGCAGCCAGGCGAAGTGCTCCGGCCGGAGCATGAGGCCGAGCACGTAGAACGGGAGCAGCCCGAGCGTGCGGTTCATCGACAGCTCGTCGGGCAGCCTGCTCATCCCCGACAGCAGCGACAGGCCGACCGCGACCGCCAGCGGCCACCGGAGTTGCTGCCAGACCGGGGTGGACAGCCGCCACAGGAACAGCGACATCAGGAACCAGGTCAGGTAGTACGGATCGAGGAGGCTGATGTCGAGCTTGCCGTACAGGACGAGACGGGGCAGCGCGTAGAGCAGCTCGAAGATCACATACGGCACGGCGAGCGTGCTGATCAGCTTGCGCGCCTTGCCCGAGGAGAAGGTGAAGTTCCGCGACAGGTAACCGCTGAGCACGATGAACAGCGGCATGTGGAAGGTGTAGACGAAGAAGTAGGCCGCGTGCGCGACGGCCACGTCCCGCAGGTCCTCGACGAGGTGGCCGGAGACGACGAGGACCATCGCCAGGAACTTGGCGTTGTCGAAGAAGGGATCCCGGCCCCCGGCGGGCGTGGGGGCCACCCGCGGCGGGGTCGTGACGCTCACAGCCCCGGGACGTTAACCGGCCGTGTCCAACGCCCGGCGAACCGCCGATGACGCCCCGGGGAACTTCGTCCCCGCCGCCTCCACGGCACGCCCGCCGGACGGCGGGGCGGCGGTCAGGCCACGGCGGCCTCGCTGGCCTCCCAGAGGACGCGGGCGAGCTCGGGGTCGGACATCCCCTTCGGGACGGACGCGGGGGCGCTCCCGGCGAAGTAACGGCCCGGGTGCGCCGCGCCGTCCGGATGGGTGGCGAGGTGGACCAGGGTGCTCGCACCCTGCTCGACGGTCTGCCCCATGCCGGGGATGTTCTTCACCATCCACATCACGAACGTCGACGGGGCGAACTCGGTCTTGATCACGCCGGGGTGGAAGCAGGTGGCGGTCACGCCGGTGCCGGCCAGGCGCCGGGCCAGCTCCACGGTGAACAGCGCTCCCGCCTGCTTGGAGTCGCCGTACTGCAGCCAGCCGCTCCAGCGCCGCCGCTCGCGGTCGAGGTCGGACGGGTCGAGCCGCCCGGTCTTGCCCGCGCGGGAGGAAGTGGTGATCACACGGCTCCCCACCCGGTCGAGCAGCAGGTTCGTCAGCAGGAAAGGCGCGAGGTGATTCACCTGGATCATGGTCTCGTGACCGTCGCGGGTGAGCTTCCGCTCGGTGGTCATGACACCCGCGTTGTTGACGAGGACGTCGATCCGCTCGTATCGGTCGCGCAGGTCAGCGGCGAGCCGGCGCACGTCGTCGAGAGAGGTGTAGTCGCAGGTGAACGTCGCCGGACGGGCTCCTGCGGCCCCCCGCACCCGCTCGGCCACCCGGTCCAGTTTCTCCGGGTTACGGCCGACCAGAACAACCTGCTGCCCGCGCCGGGCGAGCTCCACCGCGGCGGCCTCGCCGATTCCGGCACTGGCCCCGGTAATCACAGTAATCATCCCATCCTCCACTGCGCGGAAACCTTATTCGGTGCTAGTCTCCTGTGCGATCTTCCGGAGGCGTATACATCCCTAAAGCGGCACGAGCCTCCACACGCTCAGAGGTTGGGACGAGTGGACATGGGCTCTGCAAACCGCTCGATTCGGTTCAAGATCTTCTTGCTGCTGCTCCTACCCCTGCTGTCCCTGAGCGCGATGTGGGGCTTCGTCCTCAACCTGACCGTGGGCGACGGGGTCAGCCTGCTGCGGGCCGCCGACCTCTACCAGTCGGTGGGCCTCACCTCCACCGAGCTGGGCCTGCAGCTCCAGGCGGAGCGGACCCAGGCGTCGGTGGTCGTCAGCTCCCGGGAGTCCGTCAGCGGGGTCGGCGAGCAGCGTGCCCGGACCGACCGGGCCGCCGAGGCGTTCCGCAAGGCCTCGGCCGACGGTGATTCCGGCAGTCCGGAACTGCGCGCGTCGCTGACCGGGCTGCTCCGCCAGCTCGACCGGCTCCCCGCCATCCGCGCGGGCGTCGACAGCAGCCGGCACTCGCGGCTGAGCGCGCTGGCCAGCTACAACCAGATCCTCGACTCGGTCTTCCTGATCTACGACCAGATGTCCGCGGTGCCCGACCTGGCGATCTTCCAGCAGGCCTCCGCCATGCAGTCGATGGGCAACGCCCGCGAGATGATCGCCCGGGAGAACGCCCTGGTCAGCGGGGCTTTGATCGATCATCAGCTGTCCCACGACGAACGTCACGCCTTCGCCGACTACGTCGCCACGCGGCGTTTCCTGCACACGCGCGGACTGGCCGCGCTGGACGCCGAGCTGGGCAAGCCCTACCGCGACACCTTCTCCTCCACGGCCTTCGAGAAGTTCACCGAGCTGGAGAAGGCCATCATCGAATCCTCCGGCGACCGGTTGCCGCCGCAGGCCGCCTCGTGGAAGGCGACCGCCAACGGAGTCGCCACCTGGCTCGACCAGATCGGCCTGTCGTCCTCGAAGAAGCTGTCCGAGCGGGCCGGGGCCGTGGCCACCGACATCATGATCCGCATCGCGATCGCCGGCGGCGTCGGCCTGGTCGCGGTGGTCGCCTCGATCATCTTCTCCGTCCGGTTCGGCCGCCGGCTGGCCGGGGAGCTCGCCGGTCTGCGTTCGGCGGCCCTGGACCTCGCGGACGTGCGGCTGCCGCGTGTCATGGAGCGGCTCCGGCGCGGCGAGGAGGTCGACGTGCAGGCCGAGGCGCCGCCGATCAAGGCGGGCGGTTCGGCCGAGGTGCACGACGTCGCCCACGCGTTCGGCTCGGTGCAGCGCACCGCCGTCGAGGCCGCGGTCGGCCAGGCCAACCTTCGCCGCGGCGTCAGCCAGGTCTTCGTGAACCTGGCCCGGCGCAAGCAGAGCCTGCTCCACCGTCAGCTCACGCTGCTCGACAGCATGCAGCGCCGGTCCACCGACCCCGACGGCCTTGAGGACCTGTTCCGGCTGGACCACCTGACCACCCGCATGCGGCGGCACGCCGAGAGCCTGATCATCCTGTCCGGTGCGGCGCCGGGCCGGGCGTGGCGCAAGCCGGTGCCGGTGGTCGACGTCCTGCGGGCCGCGATCGCCGAGGTCGAGGACTACACCCGGGTCAACGTGCTGCCGCTGCCGGAGGTGTCGCTCGACGGCTCCGCGGTGGCCGACCTCACGCACCTGGTGGCCGAGCTCATCGAGAACGCCACGATCTTCTCGCCGCCGCAGACCACGGTGACCGTGCGCGGTGACGTGGTGGCCAACGGCTTCGCCGTCGAGGTGGAGGACCGCGGCCTGGGGCTGAGCAGCATGGAGTACGCGGCGATCAACGAGAGGCTGGCCGACCCGCCGGAGTTCGACCTCGCCGACAGCGACCGCCTCGGCCTGTTCGTGGTGGGCCAGCTCGCCTCCCGGCACGGGGTCCAGGTCATGCTGCGCGCCTCGCCGTTCGGCGGGACCACGGCCATCGTGCTCATTCCGCGCGCGCTGATCGCCGAGTCCGACACGCCGCTCAGTCTCACCGCCGAGCGGACGCCCTTCAGCTCCGCCGAGCGGACGCCCTTCAGCTCCGCCGACCGGGCGGGCGAGCCGGCCGGGAGCGTCCCGCGCTCCGCGTCCGACCCCGCACCGGCGGCGTCCCGGGCAGGCGCGGGCGAGGACCGGCCGTCCGGTGGCCTGCCCCGCAGGACGAGGTCGGTCCCGCCGTCCGCGGCGTCCGCCGGTCCGTCCCTCAGCGTGGTGACCGATCTGCCCGCCCGCGGTCCGGCGAACGGCCGCTCCGGGACGCGTTCCGGGGACCCGGGGAACGGCCGGTCGGCGGCGCGGTCCGACGATCCGGCGAACGGCCGGCCCGGGACGCTTCCCGGTGACCCGGCGGGGCAGCCGGCCCGCCGCGAGTCGATCTGGGATGCGGGCTCACGGCCTCTGCAGCCCCAGGAGCCGCCGGAGGGGCCGGGGAAGGTCGGCGAGACATCCGGTGAGGACCCGGCCGGCCGCACCGCCACGACCGGGCACGGCGGCCCGACGCGCCACACGGCCGTGGAGCCTCCCAAGGGGCCGGGCGGGCTGCCCAGGCGGATCCGGCAGGCGAACCTGGCACCCCAGCTCCGTCAGGAGCCGGAGGCGACGCCCGCCGACCGGGCACCCAAGACCGGGCCGTGCGAGGAACGCTCACCCGAGGAGGTCCGTGCCCTGTTCTCCGCCTTCCAGGCGGGTGCCCGGCGCGGGCGCGAGGAGCAGAGCACTGACTTCGCACACCACATGACAGGCGACAAGGGGGACGAATGACCGGAAAATTGAGCAGCACCGGCGAGCTGAACTGGCTCCTCGACGACCTGACCACCAGGGTGGGCGCGGTACGACAGGCGGTGATCCTCTCGACCGACGGGCTCGCCGTCGGCTTCTCGAAGGGGCTCAGCCGCGAGGACGCCGAGCATCTGTCCGCGGTCGCCTCCGGGTTCCAGAGCCTGGCGCGCGGCGCGGGACGCCATTTCGGCGGTGGCGAGGTGCGCCAGACCATCGTGGAGATGGAGTCGGCGTTCCTGTTCGTCACCGCCGCCGGGCAGGGCACCTGCCTCGCCGTGCTGAGCAGCTCCGACGCCGACGTCGGCCACATCGCCTACGAGATGGCGATGCTCGTCAAGCGGGTCGGCCAGCACATCTCCACCAACCCCCGTCAGGGGCTCTCGTGAGCGAACGAGGCGACCACGTCTCCCCGTGGGGGCCGTTCGATCCCTTGGCTCATCGCCGGAGGTCCGGATGACACAGTGGATGGACGAGGAGGCCGGGCCGATCGTACGGCCCTACGCGCTCATCGGGGGCCGCACGCGTTCCTCCGGTGACACACTGGACCTGGTCGCGATGGTCACCGCGACCGGTACCGCCCCGGCCGGGGGGTTCGTGCCCGGCCCCGAGCAGGAACGCATCCTCGCCCTCGTCACCACCGCCACCTCGGTCGCCGACATCGCCTCGGACCTCGATCTGCCGCTCGGGGTGGTCCGTGTCCTGCTCGGCGACCTCAAGGACCACAAGCTCATCTCGATCGGGCGCGCCTCCGCGAGCGAGCGCATTCTCAAGGAAGTGATCAATGGACTTCGGGCCCTCTGACGAACCCGTCGCCCTCAAGATTCTCATCGCGGGCGGTTTCGGGGTGGGCAAGACCACGCTCGTCGGCGCCATCAGTGAGATCCGGCCGCTCCGCACCGAGGAGGTGCTCTCCGACCGCGGCATCGGCATCGACGACGTCGACGGCGTCGAGGGGAAGACCACCACCACGGTCGCGATGGACTTCGGACGCATCACGATCAGGGACGGCCTGGTCGTCTACCTGTTCGGCACCCCCGGCCAGGAGCGTTTCTGGTTCATGTGGGATGAGCTGTCCTACGGCGCGCTGGGTGCGGTGGTCCTCGCCGACACCCGCCGACTGACCGACTGCTTCCCCTCGATCGACTACTTCGAGCAGCGCGGCACGCCGTTCATCGTGGCCGTCAACTGCTTCGACGGCGCCGACCGGCACGACGCCGAGGAGGTCAGGGTGGCCTTGGATCTCGACCCGGACGTGCCGGTGCTGCTGTGCGACGTGCGTCGCCGGGCTTCGGCGAAGACCGTGCTGGTGACGTTGGTGGAGCACTCGCTGAAGGTGCTGACCGCGAACCAGAGCTGAGCGGACCGGCGGATCTTCTCCGAGGGCCCGGCCTCATGAGGCCGGGCCCTCGGAGAAGATCCGGTTCACAGGGCACGCAGGCCGCTGATCAACTCCCTGAGCAGGTTCTCCGGCGGCGCCGACGCTGCGGGGATCGGCGACCGCACCAGAATCAGGCCGTGGTCCAGCAGATCGCCCAGCAGCACCCTGATCACCCCGACCGGCAGGCCCGCGTCCGAGGCGATCTCCGCGATCGGGCGGGCCCGCCGGACCAGGTTGAGCAGCCGGCGGTGCTGGGAGCCCAGGTGCGTGCCCGCGGAGATCGGCGTCCCCGTGGCCACGGCCATGGCCAGCAGGTCGAACCTGGCGGACGCGGTCCTGGTGCGTCCGCCGGTGACGGCGTAGGGACGCACGACGGGCCCGGCGTCCTCGTCGACCCACTCGACATCGCTCATTGGCCCGCCATCCGGGGATTGGTGGCCAGATGCTGGCCGACCCGGGTCACCAGCCGGGCCATCTCATAGGCGATCAGTCCCACGTCGGCGGCGCCGGTGGTCATGACCGCCAGGCAACTTCCCTGGCCCGCGGCGGTGACGAACAGGAACGCGGAGTCCATCTCCACCATCGTCTGGCGCACCGTCCCCCCGCCGAACTGCAGGCTGGTCCCCTTGGCGAGGCTCTGGAACCCGGAGGCCACCGCCGAGAGGTGGTCGGCGTCCTCCTTGCTCAGCCCTCGGGACGAGGCCATCATGAGCCCGTCGTTGGACAGGACCAGCGCGTGTGAGACGTCCGCCACACTCGTGACGAAGTCATCCAGAAGCCAATACAGCTCACCCGGCACGTGGTTAAACCCCTTCCCCTCTGATGATCTCGTTGGCGGCCGGTCCCCACCGGCCTGGTCGATCAGGTTGCGCGGTTCCCCCCGCGAAGCCGTTTCCCCGTCCACCGCTCATCATCCGTCATCCCCGTCCCCGTCTTCGGCCCGGCCGCGTCGCCAGCCCGACTGGAGGGCGGTCATCAGCGCTCTCGCCTCCTCGGGCGACCGCTCCTCGGCCTCGGCACCGGGGGACTCCTCGGCGGGTCTCGGCGGCAGGTTCGCCTGACGCACCCGCCGGGGCAGGCCGCCGCCGCGCCGCGTCGGCCGCCACAGGTCCGCGGGAATCGGCACCGCGGGCGGCGCGGCGGGCGCGGTGTCCTCGGGGGCCGCGGACGACTCGGGCAGTTCGGGCAGCACGGTGAGATGCGGCGGATCCTGCGGGCCGATCTGTTCCGGGTCGCCCAGCAGTTCCTCGGGAAGCAGCACGACCACACCGGTACCGCCGTACGGGGAGGAGCGCAGCGTCACCTCGACCTTGTAGCGGGCGGCGAGCAGGCCGACCACGGCGAACCCCAGCCGGTCGGTCTCGGCGGGATCGAACTCCTGCGGGCGGGCCAGGCGCTCGTTGATCGCCGCGCGCTTCTCGGCGGTGAGCCCGAGCCCCCGGTCCTCGATCTCGACGGCGAAGCCCCCGCTCACCGGCTCGCCCCGGACCGAGACCTGGCTGCCGGGCGGGGAGAAGACCGTGGCGTTCTCGATGATCTCGGCGAACAGGTGCATCATGTCCGCCACCGCGTTGCCGGCCAGGGTCGTGCCGCCCATCGGGAGGATGCGTACCCGGGCGTAGTTCTCGACCTGGGCGGTGGCCCCCCGTAGCACGTCCTCCATGTGCACCGCCGAGCGCCACCTGCGGCCCGAGGCGCCGCCGGACAGGATCACCAGGCCCTCGGCGTGCCGGCGCATGCGGGTGGTGAGATGGTCGAGCAGGAAGAGGTTCTCCAGCGCCTCGGGGTCCTCGGCCTGCGTCTGCATGCCGTCGAGCAGCTTCAGCTGGCGTTGCAGCAGCGACTGGCTGCGCCGGGCGAGGTTGCGGAACGCCTGGGCCACCCCGTCGCGCAGCCTGGCCTGCTCCACGGCGGCGTCCACGGCGCTGCGCCGCACGCTGTCGAAGGCCATGGCGACGTCGTGCACCTCGGCCGTGCTGCCCAGCGGCTCCAGCTCGGGCGCCTCGGCCGCCACGTCGGCCCGCTCACCGCGGCGCAACCGCTCCATGATCTTCGGCAGCCGCACCTCGGCGAGGTCCGCGGCGGCCCGCCGCAGCCCGGCGAGCTCCCTGATGAGGCCGCTGCCGATCCGGTACGAGACCAGCAGCGACGCGACGACCGCGAGAAGACCGAGCACGCCGGCGACCCCGGCGCGGACGAAGGTGGCGGTGGCCAGCGGGGCGGCCCGTTCGGTGAGCGCGAGCCCCGCGCCGGTCAGGGATCGCTGGTAGGAGGCGTCCAGGTCGTCGCCCGCGGTCCGCCACTCGGCGAGGGAGACGGCCGAGCCGCCGAGGAGGCGGCTCTCCAGCCCGGTGAAGCGGTCGTACAGCGGCGAACCGGTCAGCTCGGCGAAGGGAGCGCGCAGCTCGGGCTCCAGCTCGGACAGCGCCTGGTCCATGAGGAAGGTCCGGTTGGCGGCCAGCCGGGCGAACAAGCGCAGTTCGTCGTCCTTCATCGGCTGCCCGAGCGCCAGCGTGCCCGTGGCGAGCGCCCGTTCGCGGCTGAGGAGGTCCTTGGCCTGACTGATCATCGTGACGCCGCGCGACTGCTGGTACAGCGGCAGGTCCTCGCCGAGGCTCACGGTGACGTAGAGGCGGTGCAGCGCCTCCGGCACCAGGGCGAACTCCTGGGAGAGGCCCACCGGCCCGATCCGTCCCTCGTCGACCTTGGCGCGGACCGTGCCTATCGCGTCCACGTGCTTCATCAGCTCGGCGTAGCGGGCCCTCATCTCCGCCGACATGGACGACTGCACGTCGTCGGCGCTCGTCTGCCTGCGCAGGCGGGTGCGGGCCTGGTCGCTGACCACGCGCTGGCCGGCGAGGGTGTCGCGGTCGGCGCGGGACCGGGTGGCCAGGTACTCGGCGGACAGGACGTGCTCACGCTGGAGCGCGGTGCTCAGGTCCGCGGCGGCCGCGCCGATGGACCGGTACAGCCTGTCGACGGTGAGCAGGCTCAGGGAGTCGCCGACCGTGACGACCGTCGCGAAGCCCCAGATGGCGACCAGTGAGGTGAGCGGGATCGCCAGAAGCATCGAGAGCTTGAACCGAATGGACCTGCTCGATGCCATGTCACCTCAACGGTTCGTTCGCGGAACGCCATGGGGGGATCCGCGGCGACCTCTAGATCGGCGACGAGAATAGCATCGGCGACCCATGCTATTTGTAGCTCATTTGTGACATGTCATGAAATAGCTATGTGAAGTGGCAGGTCAGCCCAGTGCGGCCTGTGAGGCGCGAGTGGCACCGCGGGCCCAGGTCAGCCGGGCGACCCGGACCGCCGGCACACCGATCAGCGCGGTTCCGATGACCAGCGTGACGCGCTCGACGAGACCGATGAGCACCCCGTGCCCCGGGAGCGCGACGTAGACGAGCGCCAGCAGACCGAACCCGCCGGCCAGCGCCAGCCACTCCACCGGCGCGGCCACCGGCCGCCACCGCTCGTCCCGGCGGAACCCCGCCGCCATCAGCCCGCCCGCGGCGGGCACCGCGGCGAACGCGACGATCGACGTGTAACGGTACGCCTGGGCGGCCGCTTCCGCGTCCAGTCCCGGTGCCAGTGCGGGCAGCACCGCGAGCACGGCCAGCGCGGCGCTCCAGACCAGCAGGAGCCGTTCGGCCGCCGTGCCCACCGGCGCCGCGGCCGCCCGCAGCCCCGCGACCGTGGCGAGGGAGGCGCCCGCCAGCGCGGCCAGCGCGAACCCGATCGCTCCTCCGCCGCCGCCCAGTACGGCGTACTCGCCGAGCGTCAGGTGGAGCGAGTCCAGGTACGGAGCCGACTCGATCTGGCCGACGACCGCGGCCACGACGGCCATCATGATCCCGGCGCACGCGAGCAGCGGGTAGAGCCTCTTGGGCACGAGCATGCGTCAAGACTGTCCGGTGGAAGGTGTTTCAGGCATCCGGCAGGATCCCTGACCCGACCCTGAGGCGTCCCTGAGGCCCGTCCCCTCCCCCGAGAGGGACGGGCCTCCCGCCGGCGGCGGCTCGGGGAACCCCCGCCGGACGGCTCCGGAACCCTGCCCCGTCCCGGACGCACCGCCCGGACCCGCGCGGAAGGCCCGGCCTGCCGGAACCGGGCCGGAACCTTCCCGGGACGCCGATCAGCCGAGGCCGCGGACCTCGGCGTAACGGGCCCTGATCTCCGGTACCGGGTCGGCCTCGTAGCGCCGCGCCGCACCGGTCTCCCAGGCCGGGGGCTCGTCCCCGCCGGCGAGCAGCCAGGCGGCCTGCCTGGCCGCGCCGTCCGCGACGTACTCCCCGGGCTCGGGGACGAACACCGGTCTGCCGAAGACCGCGGGGGCGATCCGCCGGACGGCCTCCGAGCGGGCGCCGCCCCCGATGAGCAGGACCCTGGCCGGGTCGAGGCCGAGCGCGTCGAAGGCGTCGGCGAGATGGCAGAGCAGGCCCTCCACCGCCGCCCTGGCCAGGTGGGCGGGGGTCGAGGTGGCCAGGGTCAGGCCGTGCAGCGACCCGGTGGCGCCGGGCAGGTTGGGGGTGCGCTCCCCCTCCAGGTACGGCACGTGGACGAGGCCGCCGGCCCCGGCCGGGGCGGTGAGGGCCAGCCGGTCGAACTCGTCGGTGCCCACGCCGAGCACCTGCGCGGCGGCCTGGAGGACCCGGGCCGCGTTCAGCGTGCACACCAGCGGCAGGAACCGGCCGGTGGCGTCCGCGAACCCGGCCACGAGACCGCCGGGGTCGGCGCTCGGGCCGCCGGCGACCGCGAAGGCCGTCCCGGAGGTCCCGATCGACACCACCACGTCCCCGGGCTCGGCACCGACGCCCAGGGCCGCGGCCATGTTGTCACCGGTGCCCGGGGCGAGACGCACCGTTCCCGTGACGGGCACGCCCGCCGCGGCCCGCACCTCGCCCGCGGGGTCGCGGGGGCCCAGCACGGTGGGGAGGCCGGGCTCGGCGCCGAAGGCCACCCGCAGGAGATCGGTCCGGTAGGAGCCGGTCGCGGGCGACCAGTACCCGGTGCCCGAGGCGTCACCCCGGTCGGTGACGAACTCCCCGCCCAGCCGCCAGGTGAGCCAGTCGTGCGGCAGGCAGACGCGGGCGGTGCGGCGGGCGGAGCCGGGCTCGTGCTCGGCCAGCCAGCGGAGCTTGGTCACGGTGAACGACGCGACGGGCACGCTGCCCACCGCCTCGGCCCACCGCCGCGGCCCGCCCAGTTCCTCCACCAGGTCGGCGGCGGCTCCGGCGGAACGGGTGTCGTTCCACAGCAGCGCCTTCCTGACGACGGCGCCGGAGGAGTCGAGGCAGACCATGCCGTGCTGCTGGGCGCCGACGCTCAGGGACTCGACGCCCTCCAGCCCCCCCGCCCGGTCCAGCGCCTCCCGCAGCGCCGTCCACCACGCCTCGGGGTCGACCTCGGTGCCCTCCGGGTGGGCCGCGCGGCCCTGGCGGACCAGGGCGCCCGTGCGGGCGTCCCTGATCACCACCTTGCAGCTCTGGGTCGAGGAGTCGACCCCGGCCACGAGGGTCATCCGCGGACCCCGAGGAGGTGCTCCACGGCGAGCTGGTTGAGGCGGGTGAAGTGGAAGCCGCGCTCGGCCGCCTTGTCGGGGTCGAAGTCGTCGCGGGCCAGGTCGGCGAGCGTCTCGCCCGGGGCCAGCGTGGGCTCCGACAGCTCGGCGACCCGGCTGGCGGCCAGCGCCTCGGCGACCTCGGGGTCGGCGCGGAAGGCGACGGCCTTCTCCTTCAGGATCAGGTAGGTGCGCATGTTGGCGGCGGCGGAGACCCAGACGTCCTCGGCGTCCTCGGTGCGCAGCGGCTTGTAGTCGAAGTGGCGGGGGCCGTCGTAGCCGCCGTGCTCCAGCAGGTCCACCAGGAAGAAGGCGCTCTTCACGTCGCCGTGGCCGAAGATCAGGTCCTGGTCGTACTTGGGGCCGTGCTGGCCGTTCAGGTCGATGTGGAAGAGCTTGCCGTGCCAGAGCGCCTGGGCGATGCCGTGCACGAAGTTCAGCCCGGCCATCTGCTCGTGACCGACCTCGGGGTTGAGGCCGACCCGCTCGGGGTGCTCCAGCTCGTTGATGAACGCGAGCGCGTGGCCGATGGTCGGCAGCAGGATGTCGCCGCGCGGCTCGTTCGGCTTGGGCTCGATGGCGAAGCGGATGTCGTAGCCCTGCTCGATCACATAGGAGGTGAGCAGGTCCAGCCCCTCCTTGTAGCGGCTGAGCGCCGCCCGGACGTCCTTGGCCGCGTCGGACTCGGCCCCCTCGCGCCCGCCCCAGCAGACGTAGGTGGTCGCCCCCAGTTCCACGGCGAGGTCGATGTTGCGGATGACCTTGCGCAGCGCGTGACGGCGGACGTCGCGGTCGTTGCTGGTGAAGGCCCCGTCCTTGAAGACCGGGTGGGTGAAGAGGTTGGTGGTGGCCATCGGGACCTTCAGCCCGGTGTCGGCCAGCGCCTTCTTGAAGGCGGCGATCGCCCGGTCGCGGTCGGGCTCGACGGCCAGCAGGTCGTCGTCGTGGAAGGTGACGCCGTAGGCGCCGAGCTCGGCGAGCCGGTGGACGCTCTCCACCGGGTCGAGCGGGGCCCGGGACGCGTCCCCGAAGGGATCGCGGGCCTGCCAGCCGACGGTCCAGAGCCCGAAGGTGAAGCGGTCTTCGGGCTTGGGGGTGTAGGCGCTCATCTGCGTTCCTCCGATTTAATCCACTTTATGGATTTAATATGGATCGGGGTGGTGGGATCGTCAAGAGGTGGGTGTTCCATGACGCAGGCCGTACGCCACGACTCGATGCGTGCCCGCAACCTGGGCGTGGTCCTCGCCGAGGTGCGCAGGAGCGGGCCGGTCACCCGTGCCGCGCTGGCCGAGATCACCGGGCTGACCAAGACGACGGTGTCGAAGATGGTCGGTGACCTGCTCCAGGCGGGCATGGTCGCCGAGTCCGGCACGCTCAGGGACGGCGAGCGGGGACGGCCGGGGACGGCCGTCGCCCTCAGCGGTGCGCGCGTCGCCGCGCTCGGCCTCGAAGTCAATGTGAACCACCTGTCCGCATGCGTGGTCGACCTCACCCTCGCCGTGCGGCTCCGCTATGCACAGGCTGTGGACAACCGTGCGGCCTCCCCTGTGGAAACCCTTTCCCACCTGGGGAGACTTGCCCACAAGGCTGTGGATGAAGCGCGTCTGGCGGGTCTCGTCATCGCCGGCACCACCCTCGCGGTGCCGGGCCTGGTGGACGGCGGGCTGGTGCACACGGCCCCGAACCTCGGCTGGCGCGACGTCCGCGTGGCCGAGTTGCTCGACTTCCCCGTCGAGGTGGACAACGAGGCCAACCTGGCCGCGCTGGGCGAGCTCTGGTTCGGCTCGGCACCCGACGACTTCCTGCACGTGTCGGGAGAGATCGGCATCGGCGCGGGCCTGGTGGTGGGCGGCACCCTCTTCCGCGGCGCCCGGGGGCTCGCCGGGGAGCTGGGACACGTGGTGGTCGTCCCCGACGGTCCCGAGTGCCGCTGCGGCGGCCGGGGCTGCCTGGAGCAGTACGCGGGTCAGGACGCCCTGCTGCGGGCCGCCGGGCTGGACGGGATGGCCGAGGGCGTGCCCGTGCTGCTGGAGCGCCTGGAGGCGGGCGACGAGGACGCGCTGCGGGCCTGCCGGCGCGCCGGCCAGGCGCTCGGCGTCGCCCTCACCTCCGCGGTGCACCTGACCGACCCCGGGACGATCGTGCTGGGCGGGGTCTTCGCCCCGCTGTTCCCGTGGCTGCGCCGGCCGGTGCACCAGACGATGACCGACCGGCTGGCCGCGATGCGCCGCAGCGTGCCCGACCTGGCCGTCTCACGGCTCGGCGGCGACGCCGCGACCCTCGGCGCCGCCGGCCAGGTCATCCACCGGGTCGTCGCCGACCCGTGGAGCCACGTGGCTACAGCCCGGACGGATCCCGGCCCACGCTGATCTCCTCGGCGATCCGGCGCATCCCGTGGTCGTCCAGGCCGGGGACGCCGACCAGGCGCAGGCGCAGCGCCGCCATCACCTCGGGCACGCTCGCCCCCGCGTGTCTCACCGCGATCTCGTGGACGATCCGGAAGAGCATCCGGTTCGCCTCGTAGTCGATGCCCGGCGCGGTCCGGGAAACATCCGCCATGCTCGTATCCCCCCGTTGAGTCCAATGGCCGCGGCCAACGGTACGGTGTGCCACCGACAATCCGCGGGGAGCGCCGCGCGCCACCGGTGACCGGCCGGAACCCGCTCGCCTCGGTCCACCGGACTCGCATTCACCGGCGCCCGGAACCCGTCCTCACCGGTCTCCGGGGCCGTGCTCACCGCCCGACGGCAGGCCCGCTCTCACCGGTCCGGGGCCGTGCTCACCGACCGCTCGCAGGCCCGTGCTCACCGGCCTCCGGGCTCGCTCTCACCGGTCCGAGGGCGTGCTCACCGCCCGCTCGCAGGTCCGCCCTCCCCGGTCGGCGCCCCGTCCCCGCCGAGGATCGCGGCGCAGATCTCGGCGAGCCGCCGTACCTGCTCGGAGTCCAGGCGGTCGAACAGGCTTCGCCGTACCGCCCCCACGTGGCCGGGGGCCGCGGCGGCGAGCACCTCGAACCCCTCGTCGGTGAGGACCGCCCAGCTCACGCGCCGGTCGGCCGCACAGGGCTCGCGACGCACCCAGCCGCGCTCCTCCAGGCGTTTCACCGCGTGCGACAGGCGGCTCTGCGAGGAGTCGACCTGCGTCGCCAGCTCACTCATCCGCAGTGTCCGCCCCGGCGCCTCGGACAGCCTGACCAGCACGACGTAGTAGGCGTGCGGCATGCCGGAGTCGTGCAGCAGCTGCCGGTCGAGCTCCTCCTGGATGCGCTGGGAGGCGGCCAGGAACGCGCGCCAGGTGCGCTGCTCGTCGTCGTCCAGCCATCGTGTCACGGCCCCACCTTACTTGAACTCTCAAGCAAACGGAGGTAATCTACTTGAACTCTCAAGTTTTCAAGGGGGAACCATGCCGGTCCAGCGGCTCAACCACGCGGTCCTCTTCGTGCGCGACGTGGAGCGCAGCGTCGCGTTCTACCGGGAGGCCCTGGGTTTCACGGTCGTCATGAGCGGCCCCGGCGCCGCGTTCCTCCAGGCCGCGGGCTCCACCAACGACCACGACCTGGGCCTGTTCCAGCTCGGCCCGCAGGCCGGCCCCTCCGGCGCCGGGCGTTCGACCGTCGGGCTGTACCACCTGGCCTGGGAGGTCGACACCCTGGCCGAACTTGAACGCGTCGCCCGCAAGCTCACCGAGCTCGACGCCCTGGTCGGCGCCTCCGACCACTCCACCACCAAGGCCCTGTACGCCAAGGATCCCGACGGGCTGGAGTTCGAGGTGTCGTGGCTGGTTCCGGCCGCCCTCCTCACCGAGGAACTGCTGAGGGCACGCTCCTCCATCAGGCCGCTCGACATCGCCGCGGAGCAGGAACGCTACGGCGCCGAGACCCGCGGCGGCCTCGGGGTCTCGATCCCCGCCTGATCACTCCCGGCCGGCGGCCGACCGCCGACCGGGACTGATCGACTCCGGCCCGGCGGCTGGCGCGGGGCCGTGCGGCGACGGTCCGAGTCGGGTGGCCGCCCCTCCTCACCTCGGTTTCCGGCTCGCGACAAGCGCCGTGTAGGGGCTTTGCAAGCGCACGACGCTTTCATGCTCATACGCCCCGCCACCGACGCCGGCATCGAGCCGGCCCGGGGTGCCGTAGAGGAGAGAGCGCCCATGCAGCCGTTCACGCGGGGACTGATCGCCGTCACCGTCGCCGTGACCGCCACCGTGAGCGCGCTCGCCATCGCCTCCCCGCCCGCGGCTCTGACCGCCGCCTCCGCCACCTCGGCCGTCCCGGCGGACGCGTCGGCCGCGAGTCCCACGGCCGCCGCCTCGACCACGTCCCTGGGGCCGCAGAGCTCCGCGAACGGCACGGCCTCGGTCTCCGGCCGGATCACCGCGGCCGGCGGAACGCCGCCCGGCCGGCTGGAGATCTCCGGCCGGCTGTCCAACCGGGACACCCGGGCCGCGAAGCGCGGTGGCACGTGCGCACACCTGGAGGTGCGGCTCACCTACGCCCCCGAAGCCGGGCACGACGCCCCCGAGGTGGTGGTCGACCGCGTCTGCCGGCCCGGTGAGACCGCGGAGTTCTCCTACGAGAGGAAGGGCGTGACACGCGTGGAGACCAGGGTGTGCGTCAGTTCCCCGGTCTCCTCCACCCCGTCCCGTTGCGGTGACTGGCGGACCGCCTACGCGGTGTGAGCCGGGCCGCGCGACCCCGGTGCCGATCCGTGCGGCAGGGCCGCGTGAGGCGAGCCGCGCGAGGTGAGGAGTGGTCCGGCGGAGGCCTCCCCAGCCCTCCGCCGGACCACGGGCTCCCTCCACGTGCCCACCCGACGACGAAGTACTCACCTTTTTCAGAGATTTTGTGCTGTCCGAGATTCCCCGCAGTCAGGCCGGGACGTCAGAGCCTCACGAACCAGTCGCGGACGGCGTCCACCCCGCCCGTCGCCAGGGCCACCATCAACGCGCAGCGGGCCTTGGCCGGCGCCAGGCCGCGGGCGCCGATCGCCCCCACCGTGGCGGCCAGGCCCGTGCCCGGGGGCAGGTCCTCCAGCGGGGTCGCCGGGGTGCGGCACCTGGACGCGACGACGACCGGGATCCCCCACTCCGTGAGCTCGGCGATCGTCGACAGGAGACTGACGGGCACGTTGCCCATGCCGGTGCCCTCCAGCACGATCCCCTGGGCTCCGGCGTCCACGACCGCGGTGAGCAGGACGGAGTCCATCCCCGGGTAGGTCTTGATCAGGGCGACGTCCGACGCGGGTTCCCCCGCCGTCATGGGCGGCCGGGGCGGCGGGGCGGCGAGCGTCTGGACCCGGCCGCCGATCACCCTGCCCAGCGGGGGGAAAGGGGCCGACGAGAAGGCCGCGACGCTCGCGGCGTCGACCTCGGTGACCCAGCGGGCCGCGTGGACCTCGTCGTTGACGCAGACGACGGCCCCGGCGCCGCGCATCACCCCGTCGGCGGCGACGGTGACGGAGGCGGCCAGGTTGCGGGGGCCGTCGCCGGACAGCTCGTCCAGGGAACGGATGGCCCCGGTCAGCACGATTCCGCCGCGCTCGGCCGCCCCGCCCGCGAGCAGGTCGACGAGGTAGGCGGTCTCCTCCAGCGCGTCGGTGCCGTGTGTGATCACGACGCCGTCGAACCCGTCCCCCAGCAGGGCCGAGCGTGCCCTGCGGGCCAGTGCCAGCATCGTGGAGGGTGACATGTCCCAGCTCGGCTCCGCCGGCACGTCCTCCACGACGACGTCCGCCGTGAGGGCTCCGGCGGGGACGGTCCGCAGAAGCTCCGCCCCGGAGGCGACGGACGAGCGGCCGGGCCCGTGGGAGTAGGCGATGGTGTCACCGGTCGCCAGCAGCAGCACACGCTTCACGAACGAGTTCCCCTCTCCGAGCCGCGGACGCGCCCGTCTCCCGGGTGTCCCGGCCGCCTCTCGGCCGCGTCCCGGTCCGGGCTCCAGCGGGCGTGCCCGGGAACGGGCACCTCCTATTTATAACCCATGACTAACCCCTAAGGGGTTACATGTTGTCCGTCAACTGTTCCGGCCGAGGAACTCCCGGTAGTAGGTCAGGAAGTCGGGGCGTGAGCCGTCGAGGTCGGTGAAGCCGTACTCCGCGGCCAGTTCACCGGTGCTGTACGACCCGCCGCTCTTGGCCATGATCTCCGGGTCGGCGGCGAGCGCGGCCACGGCCCGGCCGATGTAGGCGGGCGTCTCCGAGGCCGCGAAGTGCGGATCCTTGTCCGCGCCGGCACGCCAGTTCTCCTCGGTGACGCCGAAGTGGTCCAGCATGGCCTCCGAGCGCAGGAATCCCGGGGTCAGCGCGACCGCCGCCACGCCGTGCGGCCTCAGTTCGGCGGCCTGGTTGCGGGCGAGCCGGATGACGGCGTGTTTGGCCAGGTCGTAGAAGAAGGAGCCGCGGTAACCGCCCAGCAGTTCGTCGACCCAGCGTTCGGTGCCGTCGGTGATCTCGACGACCAGCCCGCCCCCCTGGGCGATCATCAGCGGCAGGGCGAAGTGGCTGGTGATGATGTGGGTGTCCACGGCCCGGTGCAGCAGGCGCAGGCCGCCCGCCAGGTCGTGCTCCCACAACGGCTTGTCCCACTGGGCGAGCTGGTCACCGCCCCACACGTCGTTGACGAGCAGGTCGAGCCTTCCGTGGTCGGCGTGGATCCGTTCGACGAGCGCGCGTACCTGCTCCGGGTCGGAGTGGTCACAGCGGACGGCGATCCCGGTGCCGCCCCGCGCGCCGACCAGTTCGGCGGTCTCCTCGATGGTCTCGGACCTGCCGAGGTCCGACGGGGCCTCGCGGGTGCTGCGACCGGTGACGTACACGGTCATGCCCGCCGCGCCGAGCTCGACGGCGATGCCGCGGCCGGCGCCACGGGTGCCGCCCGCGACGAGGGCGACGGCTTCTGTTGCCTGCATGGTTCTCCTCCGGCGCCGGAAGCGGCCCGGCGCACTCCGCATTAGTGAACGACCGTTTGATAACGGTAGCCGATCCATCCTAGATTAGTAAACGAATGGTCGTTTACTAATGGGAGAGGCTTCCATGTCCACGAACACCGCGCATCCGGCGTCGCGACGGCCGGCGTTACTCCTGACCGCCCTCTGCGCCGCCCAGGTCATGCTCGTCCTCGACCTGGTGGTGGTGACCGTCGCCCTGCCGTCGATCCGCGCCGACCTGGGCATCGCCCCCGCCGACCTGCAGTGGGTGGTCACCACGTACGGCCTGGCGTACGGCGGGTTCATGATCACCGCGGGGCGCGCCGGCGACCTGTTCGGGCACCGGCGCATCCTCGTCGCGGGGCTCGTGGTCTTCACGGTGGCGTCGGCGCTGGCCGGGCTGGCCACCGGCCCGGTGACCCTGTTCGCCGCACGTGCCCTGCAGGGGGTCGGCGGCGCCCTGGTCTCGCCCACGGCCCTCGCGCTGCTCACCACCGCCTTCGCCGAAGGCGAGGTGCGCAACCGGGCACTCGGCGCGTGGGGCGCCGTGGGCTCGGCCGGGGCGACCGGCGCCGCCCTGGTCGGCGGACTGCTGACCGACCTGGTGCACTGGCGGGCCATCTTCATGATCAACATTCCCGTGGGGATCGTGGTGATCCTGGTGGTGATCCGGATCGTCGGCGGTCACCGGCCCGACCGGACGGGCCGTCTCGACCTGGCCGGCGCCGTACTGCTGACCGGAGGTGTGGTCCTGCTCGTCGCGGCGGTCACCCGTGCCGCGGAGGGCCCGACGGCGGCGGTCTGGGTGATGGCGGGTGCCTCGGCGGCCACCCTGGCGGCGTTCGCGGTCGTGGAGCGGCGGGTGGCCGAACCGGTGGTGAAAGCGTCCCTGCTGGCCACGCCCACCGTGCGGTACGGCAACCTGATCTGCGCGCTGTCCGCCGCGGCGGCCCTGGTGACGCAGTACTTCACGACGCTCTCGCTGCAGAACGTGGCCGGCATGTCCCCCCTGGAGACCGGGCTGGCCTTCGCGCCGGTCACTGCGATCATCGTCGTCGTGTCGGGGCGGGCGGGAGCGCTGGTGGCGCGGTTCGGGGTGCGGCTGATGATCACCGCGGGGGCTGCGGCCACCGCGCTCGGGCTGCTCCTCCTCGGGCTGGCCCCGTCCGGCGCCGTGTGGACCGGTGCGCTGCCCGGCCTGCTGATCAGCGGGCTGGGCGCCGGGCTGATGTTCGCCCCCTCGATGATCGTGTCGACCAGCGGGGTGCCGGACGAGGACCAGGGGCTGGCCTCCGGCCTGCTGAACACCTCCTTCCAGCTCGGCGGGCCGCTGGGCCTGGCGGTGCTCAGCGCGGTCGCCGCCTCAGTGACCGGCGGGGCGACCGGCGGGGTGACCGGCGGGGCGACCGGCACGCAGGCGCTCACCGACGGGTACCGGGCGGCCTTCCTGTGGTCCCTGGCGCTGCCCGCGCTGATCGTCGCCGCCGTCGCCGCCCTGCCCCGCGACACCGCCCCGGAACCGGCGCCGGCCCACCCCGGCTCCGCACTGGAGTAGGGCCCGCCGTCCGAGAGGAAAAGGTGGGGTTTTCCCCACCTTTTTTCGGGATACCTCGGCCATGTGCCCGGGAACGCCGTGATCTCTACCGTGGGGGGATGACCTCCACCGAGTTGACCACCCCCTGGGAGAGGATCAGCGCCCACTGGTCGGCGCGGACCTGGCTCCGCACCGCGCACCTGGTGACGGGCCTGGCGGTCGCGTTGCCGGGAGCGGCGGTGATCCTGGGGCTGGTGGCCGCGGCGGTGATGCTGGTGTGGACCGTGGTGGTCCCGGTGGTGGCTCTGCTGCTGCTCTTCGGGGTCGTGCGACTGCTCACCCGGCTGCAGCGGTCCCGCTTCTCCGCCTTCCTCGGCACCGACATCCCCCCGGTCCCGCCTCGCCGGTTGAGCAGGAACCCCCTCAGGCGGCTGGCCGAGGAGGCGCGCACCTGGAGCGCCTGGCGTCGGCTCTCCTACCACCTGCTGACCCCGCTGATCAACGGGATGGGGGCCGTCACGGTCGTCGGGGTCTGGTCGGGCGGCCTGGTCACCGCCGCGTTCGCGGTGCGGACCTGGACGGCCGGGGAAACCTGGCACACCGCGGCGTTCGTCCTCGTCTCCGGCGTGCTGCTCGTCATCGGGCCGTGGCTGGCCCGCGGGTTCACCCTGCTGGACGTGATCGCCGCCGAGGCCCTGCTCGGCCCCAGCGTCAGCGACCAGCTGGTGCGACGGGTGGAGACCCTCCGGGAGAGCCGCGCCGAGGTGGTCGACGCCGCCGACGCCGAGCGCCGGCGGATCGAACGGGACCTGCACGACGGCACCCAGCAGCGGCTGGTGTCGCTGGCGATGAACCTCGGCATGGCCCGCGCCACCCTCACCGACCTGCCCGAACCCGCCCACCAGGTGATCGTGCAGGCGCACGAGGAGGCGAAGCTCGCGCTGAAGGAACTGCGCGACTTCGTCCGCGGGCTGCACCCGGCCGTGCTCAACGACCAGGGGCTGGACGCGGCGCTGTCCGGGCTGGCCGCGCGGGCGCCGCTCCCCGTACGGCTCGACGTCGACATGCCTGAACGGGTCTCCCCGACGGTGGAGGCGGTGGCGTTCTTCGTCGTGTCGGAGGCGCTGACCAACATCGCCAAGCACGCGCAGGCGTCCGAGGCCGAGGTCACGGTCGGCCGGCGCGACGGCCGGCTCCAGCTGGCCGTGTTCGACGACGGGCTGGGCGGCGCGGACCCGAGCCGGGGCAGCGGGCTGCGCGGGCTGGCTCAGCGGGTCGGATCGGTGGACGGCATCCTGATCGTCGACAGCCCGGTCGGCGGGCCGACGACGATCAGAGTGGAGTTGCCGTGCGCGTAGTGCTGGCCGAGGATTCGGTGCTGCTGCGAGAGGGTCTCATCCGGTTGCTCGGTTCGGCGGGCATGCACGTCGTGGCCGCGGCGGCCGACGCCGGCGAGTTGCTGCGCGCCGTGGACGAGCACGAGCCCGACCTCGTCGTCACCGACGTCCGGATGCCGCCGTCGCACACCGACGAGGGGCTGCGCGCGGCGCTCGTCCTGCGCCGGCAGCGGCCCACGCTCGCCATCCTCGTGCTCTCCCAGTACGTCGAAGAACGTTACGCCACCCAACTGCTGTCCACCGCGACCAGCGGGATCGGCTACCTGCTCAAGGACCGGGTGGCCGACGTCACCGAGTTCCTCGACGCGCTGCGCAGGGTCGCCGCGGGCGGCACCGCCCTGGACCCGGAGGTGGTCGCCCAGCTGCTGCTGCGCAGGCACAGCGACCCGCTGGACCGGCTGACCCGCCGGGAACGCGAGGTGCTGTCGCTGATCGCGGAGGGCCGGTCCAACGCCGGCATCGCCGAGGCGCTGGTCATCTCCGAGAGCGCGGTCGGCAAGCACATCAACAACATCTTCACCAAGCTCGACCTCTCCGGCGCCGACAAGGACCACCGCCGGGTGCTGGCCGTCCTACGATTCCTGAAAGTCTGAGTGAGCATGACGACGCGTAGCAGAGCCCGGACCGTCTGGATCATCGCGGGCACGATGCTCACGGCACTCTCCGTGAGCTTCGTCACCGCGTCCATCTGGGTCGACGCCACCAAGCCTCCCCGGATGGAGGAGACCTCAAGCTCCTCGAAGCCGTTCACTGCACCGAAGATCGTCGTGGACGTCACCGGCCACCTCGACGTCCACATCGTCGCCGGCGCGGACGGCCTGCTCCGCACGGAGCAGTCACTCGTGTGGTACGGCGACCGGCCCCGGTACCGGCCCTCGGTCACGGAGCGGTGGGAGGGACAGACGCTCCGGCTCGACGCCACCTGCCCCCACGTGAACGAGCACGTCTGCGAGACCACCTACACCCTGGCGCTGCCCGCGGACACCCACGTCGAGGTGACGGGCCGGTCCGGGATCGTCTCGGTGCGCGACGTCCGGGGCGACGTGCGGCTCACGACCACCACGGGCGGGATCCTGGTGAACGACACGCGAGGCACGCTGTGGGTGCGCTCCCAGAAGGGAGGGGTGTGGGGCAACGGCCTGCGCTCCGTCAAGGCCGACGTCGAGACCGGCATGGGCGACATCTCCCTGGACTTCGCCGAGGCGCCCAGCGACGTCAAGAGCGTGGTACGGACCGCCGGGGACGTGGAGGTGAGGGTGCCCGAGAGCGAGAAGTACAACATCCAGGCCAAGGCCCGGTTCACCACCGTCGGGGTGCCGTCCGACCCCGCCGCCGAGCACCGGATCACCGCGCTGACCGGCGAGGGCGAGTCGCGGATCACGCCCTACCTGTTCTGACTTCCGACGCGGGCTCCCGGCCCGGCACGGCCCCCGGGTGTGGCGGGCCCGGTGCGGGGCTCCGTGCGGCGGGCCCGGTGCGGCGGGTGACCCCGGTGCGGCGGGCCCGGTGCGGCGGGCCGCACACAGCTTTTCCTCCCGGGAGACCACCGCTTGACCACCTTCACCTGATCAGGCGGCTTGAATCGGACTCATGGTTCCCGATGACGACCGGCACCGCGAAGCGGTCATCGAGGTCGCGACGCGACTGTTCGCCGCGTTCGGCTACGACGGCACGTCGTTGCAGGGCGTCGCGGAGGCCGCCGGGCACGACCCGGCCCGGATACAGCAGTGGTTCGGGGACAAGCTCGGCCTGTACCTCGCCGTCGTCGGAAACGCCCACCTGCGGGAACGCGCCGTCGTGGAGAACGCGCTCAGCTCCCTGCCCTCCGCCGTCACCCGCAGGGACGTCTCCGCCGCCATGTACCGGCTCACGGACGGCTACCTGCGGTTCTGCCTCGCCAACCCGCAGGTCCCCGCGCTATGGCTGCACCGCTGGCTCGGCGACGCCGCCGACATCCCGGACCTGGAGCGCGCCTACGCGATCCCCCTCATCAACCTCACCCGCGACGCGTTGCGCGCCGCCACCCAGGCCGGGCTGGTCGACGACCGGGTGGACCTGGACCTGATGGTGCGGACGCTGATCTGGAGCGTGTACGGCTTCCTGCACGGCGAGGCGCTCGCCCGCGCCGGCGGAGGCGGTGCCGACGACCCGGACACGCAGTTCCGCCTCCAGAACCATCTCCACCAGCTGGTCGACCGCATGCTCGGTCTGCCCGGAAGCTGACCGCCGCACCGGTATGGGTTACTGTGTCGCCGATCACAACGCGATCGAGCGACAGGGGGGCCGTCGAGTGGCCGCAGCGACCGTCCCGGCACGGGACGAGACCCTGGCCTTCCCCGACGGCTTCGTCTGGGGTGCGGCAACCGCCGCGTACCAGGTCGAGGGTGCCACGCGCGAGGACGGCCGGGGCGTCTCCATCTGGGACACCTTCTGCCGCACGCCGGGCAGGGTGGCGGGCGGTCACACCGGCGACGTGGCCTGCGACCACTACCGCCGTCACGCCGACGACGTCCGCCTGATGGCGGAGCTCGGCCTCGGCGCCTACCGGTTCTCGGTGGCCTGGCCCCGCGTCCAGCCGTCGGGTTCGGGCGCCGTCAACGCCGCCGGGCTCGACTTCTACGACCGGCTGGTCGACGAGCTGCTCGCCGCCGACGTCGTCCCGTACGTCACGCTCTACCACTGGGACCTGCCCCAGGAGCTGGAGGACCGCGGCGGCTGGGCCGAACGCGACACGGCCCACCGGTTCGCCGACTACGCGCGGATCGTGCACCGGCGCCTCGGTGACAGGGTCGGCACCTGGGTGACGGTCAACGAACCCTGGGTGGCCGCCTTCCTCGGCTACGGGATGGGTGTGCACGCGCCGGGCCGCACGTCGGCGGCCGACGCCTTCCGGGCCTCGCACCACCTGCTGCTCGCCCACGGGCTGGGTGCGCGGGTCCTGCGCGACGGAGGCGCCCGGCAGATCGCACTGACCCTGAACCTCGCCCCGGTGATGACCCCCGGCCAGGTCGGCGACCCGGACCTCACACCGTCCGCCGCGGACGCCGAGGCGGTCGACCGGGTCGACTGCCTGCTCAACCGGCAGTTCCTCGACCCGGCCCTGCGGGGGGAGTATCCCGAGCCGGTGCTGGCGATCGTGGAGCGGACCGCCGGTCTCGGCCACGTCCGCGACGGCGACCTCGCAACGATCAACCAGCCGGTCGACCTGCTCGGGATCAACTACTACACCCCGTGCGTGGTGCGCGCCGAACCGGGCGAACCACCCAACCCCGCCTATCCCGGTACCGAGGACGTCATGTTCAGCGGTGCCCACGCGCCGACGACCGCCATGGGCTGGCCGATCGTGCCGACCGGCCTGTCCCGGCTGCTCGTCCGGCTCTCCCGCGACTACCCCGAGGTCGGTCTGCTCGTCACCGAGAACGGCGCCGCGTTCGACGACGTCGTGACCGGCGACCGGGTGCACGACCCCGACCGGACGGCCTTCTTCGACAACCACCTGCGCGCCGCGCATGAGGCGATCGAGGCCGGTGCCGACCTGCGCGGCTTCCTGGCCTGGTCGCTGATGGACAACTTCGAGTGGGGTGAGGGCTACCGCAAGCGCTTCGGGCTCGTGCACGTCGACTTCGAGACGCAGCGGCGGCTGCCCAAGGACAGTGCCCTGTGGTACCGCGAGGTCATCCGGTGCAACGGGCTGCGCCGCGAGAGGACCAGGCGGCCCACCCTGGAGGCGGTCGCCGCCCGCGCGGGCGTGTCGAGATCGACCGTCTCCCGGGTGATCAACGGTGAGGGAGCGGTCAGCGACGAGTTCCGTGAGATCGTCATGAAGGCCGTCACCGAGCTCGGCTACGTCCCCAACTCGGCCGCCCGCAGCCTGGTGACCCGGCGCACCGACGCGGTCGCGCTGGTCGTCTCCGAACCGCCCGGCGGGCCGGCCGACGACCCCCTGTTCGCGGCGACGGTCCGCTCGGCCGTGCGGGAGCTGGAGGAGGCGGGCAGGCACGTCACGCTCATGCTCGCCGGCACCGCCGGAAGCCGGCGCCGGGTGGAGCGGTACGTCACCTCCGGGCACGTGGACGGGGTCGTGCTGGTGTCCGCGTACGGCGCCGACCCGCTGCCCGACCTGCTGGCCGGGGCGAACGTCCCGGCCGTTTCCCTGGGCCGGCCCGCGGTGGCGAACCGCACACCGTATATCGACGTCGACAACGCGGGCGGCGCCGCGGCGGCGGTCAGGCACCTGCTCGGCCGGGGACGGCGTGGGATCGCCGCCCTCTCCGGACCGCCGGACGTGACCGCCGTGCAGGACCGCCTCCGGGGATACCGCGAGACCCTGCGGGAGGCCGGGCGGCAGCCGGTCGTCGCCGTCGGCGACCACACCCTCGCGTCCGGAGCGGAGGCGACGCGTCGGCTGCTGCACGACCACCCGGACCTGGACGCCGTCTTCGCCACCGGCGACCCGATGGCGCTCGGTGCCCTGCAGGCGCTGCGCGAGGCGGGACGCCGAGTGCCGGACGACGTCGCGGTCGTCGGCTTCGACGACATCGAGGCCGCCTCGTACTCGGTGCCTCCGCTCACCACGGTGCGCACCCCGCGGGCCGAGCAGGCGCGCGCGGCGGTGCGCCTGCTGCTGCGCCGCCTCGACGGCGGGCCCGCCTCCTCGGCGACGCTCCCCACGGAACTGGTCGTCAGGCAGTCCACGTAACGGTCGCCGCCGAGGGCGGGCCGGCGGCCGGCTCGTCAGCGGCCCGCTGCCGCACCATGAACTCACTCAGCGGTCCCGCTGCCGCACCATGAGCCGGATGATGTACGACCTGGCGCCGGAGAGCCTGACCTGCTGAAGGTGAACGGGGGTCAGCCGCTGCCGGATGGCGGTGGCCAGGTCGTCGGCGTCCGGGATCAGCACCACGGCCATCCCGTCGGGGACGAGCACCCGCCGCAGCTCCCCCCACCACCGGGAGGGGGCCGCGCCGAGCAGGCCGCGCGCGTCGACCTGAGCGCCCCACGGCGGGTTGCACACGACGCGGTCGACACTGCCGTCGGGCAGCGGCAGATCGCCCGCGTCGGCCGGCCGCAGGGTGACGGCCGGCGAGCCCGCCGCGTTCGCGCGGGCCGCCCGCAGCGCGTCCGGGTCCAGGTCGAACCCGTGGAGGCGGGCTTCCGGCTGGAGGGCACCGGCCTCGACGAGCAGGGTGCCCGCGCCACAGCAGGGGTCGAGGACCCGGTGCTCCGGCCGGATGTCGGCCAGACCGGCCATGGCCGCGGCCACCGGGGGATGCAGGGTGCCGGGGATCGTCCGCAGCTTGTAGGCACGCCGGTGCAGGGGCCGGTCGGCGATCCTCAGCATGAGCGTCGCCCGCGTGCCGTCCAGGGTCAGCCGCCAGGCGCTGTGGCCCGCCGGAGGCGCGCTTCCCCCCCGCCGCGGGTGGTAGCCGACCCCCAGCCTCCGCGACAGGGCCAGGCCGACGGCGTCCTCGGCGTCGTACCGGTTGAAGTTGCGCCTCCCCAGGAAGGACGCCGACACCTCCACTCCGGTGAGTTCGCCGGAGCCGCCGCAGTCCTGCCGGTGCCGCAGCAGCGTCTCCGTGTCGGCCACCGCGGCGAGTCCGGCGAGTCCGGCGACGTCCGCCCTGGCCGGGCCGACGTCCGGTGACCGCGCGGCGAGCAGGAACACGTCGTCGGCGGTCCGCAACCGGACCGTCCGGGGTTCCGGCCGCCGCGTGCAGAAGTGCACTTCACGATGGCCGAGCCGGGTGATGGTGCCGAGGCCGAGCTGAAGGATCTCAGCGGCCACCGTGGGCTCCAGCCCACGGACGCACCGCGCCACCAGGCGCGCCGCCGTCACGGGACGACGAAGGCGCCGGGACGCGGGGCGGTGAGAAAGATCACGCGAACGCGCATGATGACCGTTCTTCTCCCACGTCAAGACCCGGGGCGGCGCTACGCCGTCCCGCATCGTCGGCGACGGGGGCTCCTCGCCTCGCCGACGGCGTCTTAACGTCGGTAGAAGAACGTCATGGCACGGAGGATAGCAGCGAAGACGATCTATCGTCGCGACACGGAGGAGCCCCCATGCCGTTCAGGCCACCGACCGGGTGCCCCGCCCCGGACCCCGCGCTCGCCGCCCGCCTCGCCGCGGCCGGCCGGTACGACGAGCTCCACGCCCTCCTGACCGACGTGTCGTGGATCCGCGCGCGCCTGCGCCACGGGCGGTTCGACGACCTGGCGGCCGACTACCGGCACGCGCGCGACACCCTGTCCCCGCACGTCCTGGCCGCCTTGCGGATGTCGGCCCGCGTGGTCACCGCCGATCCCGACCGGGTACGGGTCCAGCTGGTCAACCGGCTCCACCGCCACCCCGATCCCGCCATCGCCGCGTGGGCGTCGCGGAACACCCCCAACGACCTTCCCCGGCCGTGTCTGGCCCCGGTGGGCTTCGCGCTCGTGACCACCACGGAGGATCTGGGGGACACGCTCACCGGCCGCGACCAGTGGACGCGTCGGCCGGTGGCGGTGACGGCGGACGGGCGCCGGGTGGTCAGCGGGGGCTTCTTGACGGTGTGGGTCTGGGATCTCGACACCGGCCGGCAGCACGCCGTGCTTCCCGGCCACGACGACGGGGTGCGGGCGGTGGCGGTGACCCCCGACGGCAGCCACATCGTCAGCGGTGACCACGGCGGCACGGTCCGGGTGTGGGACCTCGACAGCAGGCGGCTGGTGGCCGAGCTGACCGGCCACGACGGTGGGGTGTGGTCGCTGGCGGTGACCTCCGACGGGCGACACGTCATCAGCGGTGACGACAACGGCGTGTTCCGGCTGTGGGACTTCACCACCGGGCAGGTGACCGAGTGGGAGGGCCACGACGGCTGGAGGGTGTGGTCGGTGGCGGCGACCCCCGACGGACGCCACGCCGTCAGCGGTGACGGCGACGGGAGGATCTGGGTGTGGGACCTGGGGACCCGGCGGTGCCGGGCCGTCCTGACCGGCCACGACGACCTGGTGATGTCGGTGGCGGTGACCCCCGACGGACGCCACGTCGTCAGCGGCGGTGACGACGGCACGGTCCGGGTGTGGGACCTGGCCACCGGGCGGTGCCAGGCCGTGCTGACCGGCCACGACGGCGGCGTGCGGGCGGTGGCGGTGACCCCCGACGGACGCCATGCCGTCAGCGGCGGCCGTGACGGCACCGTCCGCGTATGGGACCTGGAGACCCGGCGGCAGCTGACCGTCCTGGCCGGAGGCGACGACGACGTGCTGTCGGTGGCCGTGTCCCCTGACGGACGCGTCGTCAGCGGGGGCAACGGGACCGTCCGGGTCTGGGACCTGCGGACCGGGCGGCAGCAGGCCGTGCTGGCCAGTACCGACGACGAGATGTCGGCGCTGGCGGCGACCCGCGACGGTCGTCGTGCCGTCAGCGGCGGCGGCGACGGCACGGTCCGGGTGTGGGACCTGGAGACCCAGCGGCAACTGGCCGTGCTGACCGGCCACCACTTCGGCGTGCGAACGGTCGCGGTGACCCCCGACGGGCGACGTGCCGTCAGCGGCGACGGCGACGGCACGGTCCGGGTGTGGGACCTGGAGACCCAGCGGCAGCTGGCCGTGCTGACCGGCCACCACTTCGGCGTGCGGGCGATGGCGGTGACCCCCGACGGACGTCGTGCCGTCAGCGGCGACGGCGACGGCACCATCCGCGTGTGGGACCTGGAGACCCGGCGCCTGCACACCACACTCACCGGCCACCACGACTGGGTGACGGCGCTGACGGTGACCCCCGACGGGCGACACGTCATCAGCGGCGGCAGCGACGGCGCCATGTGCGTATGGGACCTGGAGACCCGGCAGCGCCAGACCGTACTGACCGGCCATGACAGCGAGGTGACGTCGGTGGCGGTGACCCCCGACGGTCGTCGTGCCGTCAGCGGCGGCGGCGACGGCACCATCCGCGTGTGGGACCTGGAAACCGGCCGGCAGCACGCCACGTTCACCGGCCACCGGCACTGGGTGCGGACGGTGGCGGTGACCCCCGACGGGCGACACGCCGTCAGCGGCGGCGACCTCGACGGCACCGTCCGCCTGTGGGACCTGGAAACCGGGCAGCGGATCGCGGACTGGGTGGGCGACCAACCGGTCGTGGCGTGCCACGTGCCGACCGGTGAAACGCTCAGGATCGTGGTGGGGCAGCTGAACGGCCGGCCCTACGTCCTCGAACTCCAGGACGCCGCCCCGCCGGGACGGGAGTAGCGACTGCAGCCGCCGCCCCGGCATCACCTTCCAGCGCATCATCGCCTGGAAGGGGCGGGAAGGACCGTCACGGTTTCGGCATGCGGGCCTCCCGGATGTCGTGGAGGTGGATGAGGACATCGAAGGAACGGGCGATCGCGACGTCGTCGAGCGGGTACGGGTACTGCGTGCCGATGTTGCGCGTGGGGCGGGCGACGTTCAGCCAGGCGCGCGCCGCGGCCGGTGCCCTGCGGATGTCGAGGTAGTAGTCCCGGTGACGGACCCTGTCGAGGGTGTGCTCGTTCGTACCGGGCCCGGCCGCGTCCACGGTGAACTTCTTCCAGTCACCGCCGATAGCCGTGTCCTTCGACAGGAAGGAACCCCGGTCGAAGGTGAAGCCGATGGGGAGATACTTCCCCCCCAGTGCGTCGCGCAGGTACGACCCTTGGGTCTTAGGGTACAGCGCGGGATCACTGGCCACGTACCCGACATGGCTGTTCTGCGCCGACACCAGTACCTTCTCGCCGGTACGCCGCTGCCACCAGACGGTGTTGTCGGCCATCACCTGGTCGCGGTAGCGCTGCGCGGCGGGCAGCGCGGCCTTGTCGGTGAAGTCGAAGGCGAGGAACGTGGCCGTCTGGGAGATGGACCGGGCGTTCTGAACCGCGAGCTCGAACTCGTCGTCCGTGCCCTTCTGGCCGTTGATCAGCTTCAGGGCCTCCTGTGCGTTGGCGGCGAGCTTCTGCCGTTCCGCCAGGGGCTTGCCCAGGTAGGCGAACACGTCGTCGATCGGACGCAGACCGGTGTAGAGCTCCGTGACGCGTGGCAGCGACTCCGGGTGATCGCGTCGCACGTAGTCGGTCACGCGGCCGAAGAAGTCGTCGCCCAGCTTGGGGGCGGCGATGTCGTTGCCGATGAAGTGGACCGTGCGGCCGGGGTGGCGGCGGTTGTGGTCCCGCATCCACTCGATGAGGTGCACGAACTCCTCCCGATCCCACGGCGTGCCGGCCAGCGCCTCTTTCGCGATCTTCCGCGCGTCCCCCTTGCCGGTCTGGAGGTAGTCGTCGATCTGGACTCCCGCGGGCCAGCCCAGCTCCAGGGCGAAGGTGGTGAAGCCCTTCTCCTTGACGAGGTGGCGGAAGACCCGCTCCTTCATGGTGAAGAACTCGTGCGAGCCGTGGGTGGCCTCGCCGAGACCGACCACCTTGGCGTCGCCGATCATCGAGCCCAGAGCTCGCAGGTCGACCCTGTTCCCTCCGGGCTCGGTCGAGCGCAGCGGCTGGGCCGCCTGCTCCAGCGCGTGGACCGGATCCTGTCCTCCGCCGGCCTCGCCGACCGGGGCCGCCTGGGCCGCCACGGGGGTGGCCCGGGCCGTCACGAGGCCCGTCTGGGCCGCCACAGGGGCTGCCTGAGCCGCCACGGGGATGAGGAACGCCCCCGCCGCGATCACCGCCGTCACCGGCAGCCCCAGTCGGCTGATGCGTTTGTGCTCCCTGGCCATATCGGTCACCTCTTACGCGCGTATCGCCACTTGATAAAGGGCGGATCTCACGGTGAGATCCGCCCGCTGACGAAGCTACGGCCGCGCTGATACCCCCTCCCATGACGCTGACCAGCGTCTTTCGGGTCAGGTGGGCCGGTGCGGCCGGGTGGGGCGGGCCTTACCCCGACCCGCCGGGGGTGCGCTCTGCCCGTACCTCCCTTCGCGCCGGGTCGGAGCGAGCGGGGTGTGCGGCGCGGCGATACGAAGTCCCCCCGCATCGCCACGGCTCATGGTGTCGTCACTGTCCGGCAGCGAGCCGTTCGGCGAGCCTGCGCGCGACCTCAGGCAGGTCGTCCGCCGAGGCGTGATCGGCGGGTTCTTCCATGTAGGCGGCGCTCCAGCAGAAGACGGTGCCCGCGCGGTCGGTCCACACGGTCAGCGCGTCCCCGATCACCAGGCGCGGCGGCCCCATGTCATATGCGATCTCCGGGTGGATCCGGTGATCGTGGAGTTCGACGCGCAGGCGCCGCAGGGCGGTGGCGGCGGCCGACCAGCGGTCGGTCACCGCCCTCAGCCGGTCACCTGCGGGGGTACCGGGCAGCGGGATCACCGTCAGGTCCTTTCTTCGGCGGATGGAGCTTCGGTGGGTGAAGGCGGCCCCGGGACGTGTTCCTGCCGGCTCGGTAGCCGGCCGCGGGGGCCGGGAACGTGTCCCGGGGCCACGGGGTCCGGCGGGCCCGGATGACCGGCCTCACCGGGAGCGGGCGGCGCGGCGTCTCGGAGCAGGGTCCGCCGGAGGTCGAGGTCCACCTGTCGCATGCGGTTCCACAGCTCGGTCGCGGTGCGTCCATGGACGGTGCGGCAGCGATCCGGCGCGCTGCACTCCCAGGCGTCGAACCGCCTGCGCCAGGGGCTCCACATGACGAACCAGGTGGGGGCGTGCTCCTGCACCTGCTTGGCGACCAGTGCCGCGGTCGCGTCAGCGCGGGATGACATGCTCTGCCATGACCACGTCGGCCGGCGGCGACGGCTCGCCGCCCAGCAGGCCGGCGGCGTCCCTGCCGCGCAGGATGGCGTGGTGCCCGGCGAGCTGCTCGGCGGCCACGGGCAGCGTCAGTGCGGAGCTGAGCACGGGGCTGCCGGAGTCGCCGGGCTCGGGGCCGGTCCACCAGAACTTCTCACCGTCGGTGTAGGCCGGCAGCCCGTAGTGGACGGACAGAATGGCGCGGCCGGAGGCGAGTTCGTGGACGTCGGCCGAGATGCCGTAGACGTCGGCCAGCACGGCGGCGAGTTCCTCAGCACGGCGCACGGACAGCGGGATGGACGGCGCGGCGGCATCCGTCTGGGAAGGGGGAACACCGCCGCACCTGCTCATGGGGGCGTCGCCCGGCCCCGGGGCCGGGCTCACGCCGCGACCTCGTACCGGTGCGAGAGGGTGTGCACCTCGTGGGTGCAGGGGGCGTGACCGCACCATCGGCAGCCGAGCGGCGGCAGTGGGGCACCTGCTCCCCGACGGACGCGGAAAACCCTAACCTTGGCCATGGGTCAGGACCTCGATTCCTGATCAAGGGGCCCGTCCCGGCGTGCGATGCCGTGGCGGGCTCCGACGTTTCCGTGGTTGTGGAGACGTAGCCATCACAACGCGTTAAGCCCGCACACGAACAGGTGACGGTGGGGGAAACTGGGGGAAGGCGTGGTTCCCCAGCCCCGCGAAGAGGTGCATTGCGATGACCGAAGTTCCCCCGTGGGCCGCACGACTGCGAGCCGAACGGCGTGAGCGTGACTGGTCACAGCGCGATCTGGCGCGCGAACTCGTCAAAGCCATCGGCGGAGAGACACGGAGCCGCCTACCCGCGCGCGAAAGCATCATCCGGAACATCAAGAAATGGGAAGCCGGCGAGCACCAACCCAAGGATCCCTACCGCCTGCTGTATTGCCGGGTGTTTGGCCTTGAGGAGGCTGTTCTCTTCGGCCCAGCGGAGCCGCAGGACCGCAATACCGTAGAGACGGACACAAGTACCATCGACCCCACGCCTTATCCGCCTCACCATGGCCCCGTAGCTCCGGAGCTCGTCATGTACTTCCTCGAACAGCTTCCCGGCCACTACAAAGCCGACATGTGGCTCGGTCCTCGCCATCTCATCCCCACCGTTGCGACCCAGGCTCAGCTCATCAAAGAACTTGCTCAAGTGGCCGACGCGCCCGTGCGCCGCGGGCTGCTGGGCGCTGGGGTCGCCTATGCGGCCCTGCTCGGTTGGCTGTATCAGGACGCCGGAGACTTCAACCTAAACCGCTCCAGGCTCTGGCGGAGCCTGGCCCTGGATATGGCCCATCGCTCTCAGGACCCGCAGCTCATCAGCTACGCCCTCACCAACAAGGCGATGCTGGCGGTCGACTTGGAGGACGGGCGTACGGTTGTCGATTACGCCGAGGCGGCCCTGACCGGCGAGAGCAAGTTGTGTCCGAAGGTGCGGATCCTCGCTCTGGTCCACCAAGCGCATGGCCATTCGATGCTGCCGGCGCAGAATAGGGATCTGGTCGACCGGCTTCTGGATCAGGCCGCCGATCTTGTGGATCGTGTCGATGACGAACATCCGTGGGGCAATGCCTGCCGCCGGACTCTCGGATACATCGACGTCCAGCGGGCGACTGCGTACCTCCGGCTGGGTGCCTACCGTGAGGCCATCGCACTGTGGGATCGGATTCTCGGCACCGCGCCGGAATCGGCGCGACGCGACAATGGAGTGTTCTGGGCGCGCCAGGCAAGTGCTCTGGCTGCTCTCCCCGAACCTGAGCGGGTCGTCCAGATCGCGTCAGCTACCGCCTCGATCGTCGAAGGCACCGGATCGGTGAGGCTGCGTCAGGAGCTCAAGGCCATTCCGCGACGAGCAACGGCCTGGGTGGGTACCGCGTCCGGTCGGGAGTTAACTGAGATCATCTCCCAGTTCGCCTGACCCGCCACCGGAGATGCCGATGATCCCTCAGCCGTTATCCGAAGAAGAGATCGCCACTCAGTTGGCCGGACTACCGGGATGGGAACGCGAGGGCCACACCCTTGCCCGCACGTTCAAGCAGACCTACCACGAGTGCGTGCACATGGCGATGTACGTCGCTGCCAAGGCTCGAGAGGTCGGCCACCATCCCGATGTTCACATCACCTGGCAGCGGATCCGCTTCGTGATCACCACTCATGACGCCGGGAACCGTCTCACGATCAAGGATTTCGAGCTTGCACATCACATTGATGCGATCGCTGCAGGTCACGACGCCGAAGCAGTTTAGGTGTGCAGCGGATCGGTGATCAGTCAGCGGCAGGTCATCGTCCGAAACCGGGCCCGCCGCTCGTTCGCCACCCGGCGCAGCGGTTCCGCCGGCCGGGCTTCCCCGTCCCGGGTGACATGGTCAGCGGTCGGGAGCGATGCGCCTTGCCGTTGCCGCGGCGCCTCGGCTTCGTCCTTCGTGACGGCGCACGACCGGCCGCCGGGCCCGGCGCTACTCCACGACGGCGACGACCGGCTGGTGGTCCGAGACCGTGCCGACGTCGACCACGTCGGCCCAGGCGAGTCTGGCGGCGAGCGGCGGTGAGAGGAGCACGTAGTCCGTACGCGTGTCGACCCGCACGCCGTTCCGCTCGCGCGGCGTGGTGGCCCAGTGCGGTGAGCGTGGCGCGGCCCGCAGGGCGTCGGCCCAGCCGGCCTCGTGCAGGCGGTCCATCACGTCGAGCCGGGGCGGGCTGCCGAACTTGCCGATGCCGGCCGCGATGAGCCGGTCGCCCAGGTCGGCGGGGTAGGGGTCGTCCCGGGAGAGCGCGTTGAGGTCACCGAGCAGCACGCAGTCGCGCTCGGCGAGCGTCTCCGGGGGGACGACGCGGAGGATCTCGTCCACCTCGGTCAGCCGTGCCCCCTCGTCCTTCCAGACGAGATGCGTGCCGAGGACGAGCAGCGGCGGGCCGTCTCCGGCGGTCGCCACCTCGGCCTCCACGAGGCAGTGGGCCATCCATGGCGGCGTGTGCACCCGGCGGCTCAGGATCCGCGGCCGGGACACCAGGCAGACGTTGTACCGCTTGCCGCTCCCCCGCCGGTTGGCGAGCCCCATGATCAGATGGTCGTCGTCGGCGGGCACCCCGAGCGCCTCGGCCAGGGCGTGGAGCCTCTCCCCGTCCTCCCAGCCGACGCACTCCTGGAGCACGAGCAGGTCGGGCCGTTCCGCCGCGACGACCTCGCGTATCCGATCGAACCGGTCCTCGCCACCGTTGAGTACGTTGAACGTCATCATCTTCATCGTGGGGACGAGCCTAGATGGTGATCCCACCGACCGGCGGAGGCGCCCGGTCGGCGGGTCCGGCGGGATGTCCGGCCGCCGGGCCGGAGGGCTCAGCCCCGCGCCTTCTTGCCGTCCGCGGTCACCGCGTACCACTCGGCGCCGAAGCCCTCGACGTCGTGGCCCGTGACGTCACCGGCCTTGGTGTCCTTGGCGTAGTAGTACAGCGGGTGACGGTTGTAGGTCACCTGCGTCGTGCCGTCCTCCCGCTCGGTGGTGCCGAGCAGGTCCTCCTTGACGCCCTCACCCGCCTCGGGCTTGCCGTCCGTGACGTACGGCGGCCACACCGCCGCGCAGTCACCGGAACACGCGGACTTCCCGCCCTTGTCCTTCTCGAAGAGGTACAGCGTGCGGCCGTCCGCCCCCACCAGGACCTTTCCGACGCTCGTCTCCCCCAGGCCCACCATGGCCTCGGCCGCCGCCGTCGGCGACGCGGTGGGACTCTCGTACGAGGTGGGTGAGGCGCCGACCCGGTCGGCGGTGACCGGCCCGGTCGATCCCGGCTGCTGTTCGCCCCCGCAACCGGCCGCGAACAGGCCGAGCGCGAGCACACCGACGTGGAGCGACTTTCTCATCTCCGACCTCCAGAAAGCAGGGATGACACTCCCGCACAGGAGACACGCCCCCGTGCCCGGCGGTCATCCCGACACGGGCGGGTTGGAGATGCCTTTACCGCCCCGGGACCGGGCTCCGACCGGATTCCGACCGGCCGCCGGTCATCGGTCGCCGTTCACCGGCTGATGACCGGCGACCGGTGAGACACGGCGGCCGGGGAGCCGGGGCAATCAGTGCAATCAGGACAACCGGGAAGCCGCGACGGCCGGTCCGGTGGTCCAAGGTGCCACCGCGCGATCACGGGATCAGGACGACCTTGTTGCAGTCGTCCTCCTTGTTCTTGAACATCTCGTAGGCGCGCGGGGCGTCGTCCAGCGTCATGCGGTGGCTGACCACGAAGCTGGGGTCGATCTCTCCGTTGCGGATCCTGCCGAGCAGGGGCTTCAGGTACCGCTGGACGTGGCACTGGCCGGCCCGCAGCGTCAGCGACCGGTTCATCAGCGCACCCATCGGGAACTTGTCGAGCAGGCCGCCGTAGACGCCGATCACCGAGACGACCCCGCCGTTGCGGCAGGCCATGATCGCCTCACGCAGGGCGTGCGGACGCTCGGTCTCCATCCGGGTCGCCTGCTTGACCCGGTCGTAGGCGTGCACGGCGGTGGTGGGGTGGTGCGCCTCCATGCCCACGGCGTCGATGCACGCGTCCGGACCGCGACCGGCGGTCATGTCCCGCAGCGCGTCGAGGACGTCGGCCTCCTCGTAGTTCAGCGTCTCCGCCCCCACCCGCGCGGCGTATCCCAGCCGGTACGGGAAGCGGTCGATGCAGATGACCCGTTCCGCTCCCAGCAGGAGTGCGCTGACGACGGCGAACTGGCCGACCGGCCCCGCCCCCCAGACCGCGACGACGTCGCCGGGTTTGATGTCGCACATCTCCGCACCCATCCAGCCGGTGGGCAGGATGTCGGAGAGGAACAGCACCTTCTCGTCCGGCAGGTCGTCCTCGATCTTGATCGGTCCCACGTCGGCGAAGGGCACCCGCGCGTACTCCGCCTGACCGCCCGGGTAGCCGCCGAGCATGTGCGAGTAGCCGAAGATGCCGGCCGGCGAGTGGCCCATGAACTTCTCGGCCAGCCCCGCGTTGGGGTTGGAGTTCTCGCACACCGAGTACATGCCGTGCGCGCAGGCGCCGCAGTCGCCGCAGGCGATCGGGAAGGGGACGACCACCCGGTCGCCGGCCCGCAGGGACGTCACCTTGGGGCCCACCTCCACGACCTCTCCCATGAACTCGTGGCCGATGACGTCGCCCTTCTTCATCGTGGGGACGTAACCGTCGTACAGGTGGAGGTCGGAGCCGCAGACGGCCGTCGAGGTGATGCGGACGACGGCGTCGCGGGCGTTCAGGATCGCGGGGTCGGGGACCTCCCGGACCTCGACCGTGTTCCGGCCCATCCAGCAGTTGGCCTTCACGGGAACCCCCTCATCACGGGTTGGGCGGGACGCTGTGTGACCTGCCGGAACGCGCGGGTGCCCTCCGGACTGCCCTCGGAGCGGACCACCTCACCGGTCTCCACGATCTGCTTGAACCGGCGCAGGTCGTCCCGTACCTGCTGCTCCGGGTGCTCGCCCAGCAGCCTGGCGACGGCGAGGCCGATCCTGCCGCCGGGGACGTCGTAGCGGAGTTCCACCCGCACCTCGGTGCCACGCCCGCCCGGAGCGTCGGCGAACCGTACGAGGCCGCCGCTGCCGACGGTGGAACCCGGCAGGGAGCGCCAGGCGAGCATCTCGCCCGGCCGGTCCTCGACGATCTCCGCGTCCCACTCGACGGTCAGGTTCGCCGGCGCCTTCACCCTCCAGCGCGAGTGCCCGTCGCCGGTCACCCGCACCGACTCCAGGTGGATCATGAAGCGGGGCAGGTTCTCGATGTCGCGCCAGTACCGGTAGACCTCCTGCCGGGGACGGTTGACCGTGATGGACGCGTACAGGTTCCCGGCGCGCTCGTCCGGCCCGCCCACGCCACGCCGGCTCGCGCGAAGGGCCGTCCACAGGTCGGCGGCCGCGATGCCGGCCACCGCCCCCGTGACGGCGACGACGCGCAGGCGCCGCCGGCCGGCGCGTGTGGCGACCGCCCGGCCGAGCATCGTCAGATCCAGGATGTCGCCCGCGACGCGCGTCCACACCCACGGAGCGGGGACGCGGCTGCCCAGCAGGAGCATCGCGTGGAAGAGCTCACGTGCCCCCACCAGCACCACCGTGCCGCGGACCGGGGCCGAGTCGCCGATGCCGGCGAGCCGGCCGACGGCCCCCGGCGCGGCGACCTGCGCCGCACCCAGGCCGAGGCTGGCCCAGCCCAGCGCGCGGGCGAGACGGTTCGTCATGCCATCGTGTTCTTCGCTCATATGGACCTCCGAGTACCCCAGGCCGTACCCGTATGTCCCGTTATGACACTAGTTACCGATATGCGCTCTATAGCATGCTTTCTGGGTGCGCGGCGGAATCCAGTCACAGCCGGGTGCCGGAACACGGTTCCAGACCGGCACCACAGGGCAGGTATTGCTGCTGATCACCCACTGCGAAGGGATCTCGGCATGACGCAGACCCAGCCGCCCACGTGCAGGACATGTGGAGCCATGGTGGAGCACCCCGGACGTCACCGTGAATGGCATGAGGCCCTCGAACGCCTGATGCCGGACCTGAGGGCCGAGCTGGAGAGGACACAGGGGGCCGAGCTTCCCGGCGAGGGTTTCACCTTCTGACCCGCCCACACCCCCCGGGGCGGCGTCACTCCCTGACGAGCTCCTCGACCCGGACGGCCACCCCGCCTCTCAGCGTCACCTTGGCGTACGGCGCCTTACCCGCTCTGAGCGCCTTCTCCAGCTGCGCCACGGTGCACTTGTGCGGAACCTTGCCCTTGTCGCAGATCGTCCCCTGGACGTCCAGCACCGGCGCGTCCCGGTTGAGCATGACCGGCTGGGCGTCGCCCCCGTCGAGCTGGACCGTGATCCAGCCCGGCTCCGTCAGCGTCGCGCTGAGCGTTCCGACCAGCTGGACGGCGGGCCCCGTGTCCCCGGCCCCGTCCCCCTCTCCGGACGCCCCCGCTGTGGGGTCCGCGGGCACGGTCGAGGGGGTGACGGCCGGGGCCGCGGTCTCCGTCTCGGTCGCGCTCTCCGAAACCGTCGGAGCGGCCGGGGCCGGCGGGGCCGTGACGGTCGCCGAGGACGCGGCGGCGGTCGGGGTCGCGGCGGACGAACCGCCCTCTCCCGAGCAGCCGGAGACGCCGGCGGCGAACGCGGCCACCAGGAGGACGTGCGCTGCCTTCAATGATCTACCCATAAGCCGCACCATCCCATGGAGGCGGGCGTAACGGTTAACCCACCGCCGACCGGTCGTGCGACCCGCCCAGCGTGGGTTCCGCCGCGGAGCGCCTGACCAGCCGGCGGCCGAGGCGCTGGGCGGGGAGCTCGACCAGACGGTGGGTCAGGTGACTGAGCGGCACCAGGACGAGGAGGAGCAGCGGCAGGTTCGGGCTCACCCGCAGCAGGAGGGGGTGCAGCAGGTAGAGGGAGAAGCTGATCACCCCGAGGTGGGCGAGCCACCGGGGGAACGACCGGCGCCGCAGCGCGAACGCGGTCGCGAAGAAACCCGCGGCCAGCAGGACCGCTGGTCCCCAGCCGGGGTCGTCCTTGGCGAACACCCCGCAGGCCAGGACCGTCAGCACGGCGGCGACGGCGGTACGCCACCGGATCGTCCCCTGTTCGGCGCGGTACACGGCCGTACCGGCGAACATGGTGGCCAGGATGATCAGCCCCTGCCACGCGCCGATCCGGCTGCCCAGGACGACCAGTGCCAGACCGAGGAGACCACCGGTCACCGCGGCGACCGTGCGCACCCGGCCACCCGCCCGCGCCGACACCACGACGACCACGACGGCCGCGACACCGAGGACCGCGGCGACCAGGTCCGCGCGGCCCCCGATGACCGCACGCGGGAGCAGGAACCCGGCAGGCACGGACGACAACGCCAGGACCACCGCGACCCCCGCCGACCGGTGCGCCTGCCGCACGGCGAACAACCCGACCGCCAGCAGGTAGAACGCCATCTCGTAGGAGAGCGTCCACATCACGTCGATGACGGCGGGCACCCCGAGCAGTTCCTGCAGCATCGTCACGTTGCCGAGTGCGACGAGCGGCGCCGGGCGCAGGCCCAGGCCCGGGTGGAGGTCGAACACGCCACCGTAAGCGAGGAGGAACGCCAGGCCGACCGCGGTGAGCAACAGGGGGAGCAGCCGGAAGGCCCGGCCGGCCCAGAAAGCCCGCAGATCACCGCGTCGTTCCAGGGATGCGGGGATGATGTAGCCGCTGACCAGGAAGAACACGAAGACGCCCCAGGTACCGACGTCGATCCTGCGGTCCACCTCCGCCCAGACCCCCGGGAGGAAGGTCCAGCCGGAGTGGTGCAGTACGACGGCCAGCGCGGCGGGTCCCCGCAGGGCGTCCAACCAGGCCAGGCGGGAAGAGGTGGGGGACATTCGCCCGACTTTATGGGATAAGCCCAGCTCCCCGGACCGGGCACCGTCACACGGGTACGGGAAACCCGGAACGCGGGCCCCGGGTCACGGGCACGGGCACGGGGTGCTCAGAACGATATCTCGGGACTGTCGCACGGGTACGGGCTGTCGATCGGCGCCGTCGGCCGTCCCGTCGCCGGATCCACAGCGATCACCAGTTCGCCCGCTCTCAGGTGCGCGGAGTCGGCCCAGGTCATCTCTGGCGGCCCTCCCGAGTCAGTGTTGACGCAGGCCAGAGTCCGCTCGCGGGTCAGCAGGCCCTCGTCCCCGCGCATGACGATCATCCAGATGTGCGGCCCGGCGAAGTCGTTGCGCAGCAGCAGCCCCGCCTCCACCCCGGTGTTCGCCGGATTGGGCAGGTGTTCGTACTCGCCGAAGGAGGAGAAGTGGATGTACACGATCCCGGCCATCCACCCCAGCACGAGAACGACGGCTGCGGCGGCCCGGCGCAGACGCGTCGTGAAGACGCACCATCCGGCACCGACGACCAGGGCCACGGCCACGGTTCCCAGCTGGATGGGCCGGTCGAACACCACGTAGTCCCCGGCGGCGCCGAACACGGCCACCGCCACCACCAGGAGCGCCAGCAGGACCAGAACGGCCGCCGTCGTACGCGCACGCGAGTCTGTCCGCATGGCCGCACGCTAGGCGGCCCGCTTGGAACGGGGTGGGACCGGGCCCGGGGAAAGGTCAACTGGCCTGGGTGTTTCTTCTGGTTTTCTTATTCGGATCAGGCGGCTGCCATGCATGTGTCCGGACAAGCTGGAACCGGAGGGGTGGATGCGGATTCTGGTGGTGGACGACGACGCGGCGGTGCGGGATTCGCTGGCGCGCACGTTGCGGTTCGAGGGGCACGAGGTGGAGATCGCCGGAGACGGGCAGGCGGCGCTGGACGCCGTCCGGGCACGGGAACCCGACGCGATGATCCTCGATGTGAGCATGCCGCGGCTGGACGGTCTGCAGACATGCCGGCAGTTGCGTGCCGACGGAGTGTTCGTACCGGTGTTGATGCTCACGGCACGCGACAGCGTCGGCGACCGGGTGGCCGGGCTGGACGCGGGCGCCGACGACTACCTGGTCAAACCGTTCGCGCTGCAGGAGCTGCTGGCCCGGTTGCGGGCGCTGCTGCGCCGCTCCCTGCTGGCGCCGCTGCCCGGCTCGGCACCCGTCGCGGAGCCCGCCACCGGGGAGAAACTACTCGCCTTCGCGGACCTGCGTCTCGACACGCGCACCCGCGAGGTGTGGCGGGGCGACCGGCCGCTGCGGCTGACCCGTACGGAGTTCGCCATCCTGGAGGTCTTCCTGCGGCATCCGCGGCAGGTGCTGACGCGGGCGGTGCTGTTCGAGCAGGTGTGGGGATACGACTTCGGCGAGACCTCCAACAGCGTGCACGTCTACCTCGGTTATCTACGCCGCAAGCTGGAGGCCGAAGGCGAGCCGCGGCTGCTGCACACCGTTCGCGGTGTGGGGTTCGCACTGCGTGAGGACCCCCTGTGAGCGTCCCCGGCACCCCGCGTCCCGCGGCGGACGAGCACTCCACAGCGGACAGCCCTCCTGCGACGGACAGGCGCCCCGCGGTGGTGCGGTGGTGGCGGCGGCACACCCTGCGCGCCCGGCTCACACTGCTGGTCACCGCCGCCGTGGCCGTCGGGATGGTCGCCGTCAGCGTGTTCGCCTGGGTCACCGTCCGCCGCGACACGCACCGCATGATCATGATTCAGTTGGAGACCGGTGCGCGCACGATCGCCGCGCAACCGCAGCTGTGGAGCACGGCGCCGGTGCCGCCGCACGCCGCCCGTCCCGGCGACGACCGGCCCCGGACGGACGGTGGCCGCCGCCGGCCGGAGGGCCTGGGACCGCGCTGGCAGCTCCTGGACCGGACCGCGACCGTTGTCAGCGACGCCGCCGGCCCGCTGCCGGTCACCGCCGGAGCCCGCCGGGTCGCCACCGGTCAGTCCGCGCGTCACCAGGAGCAGGTCGTCATCGGCCGTGACCACTACCAGATGCTGAGCGTTCCGGCTGCGGGCGGCGGCGCCGTGCAGATCGCCCTCGACGTCGAGGACATGACGCGCACCATGACCCGGTTCAGCCTCCTGCTGGTCCTCGCCTGCGCCGTCGGCGTCGCCGGCGCGGCGCTGCTGGGACGGGCTGTGGCCAGGGCGGGTCTGGCACCCGTCGGGCAGTTGACCGAGACGGTCGAACACCTGACCGTCACCATGAACCTCGGCGAGGCGATCCCGGTCAGCGGAGACGACGAGGTGGCCCGGCTGGCCCGGTCGGTGAACACGCTGCTGGCGGCCATCGACGAGGCCCGGCGGGCACAACGTGCCCTCGTCGAGGACGCCGGCCACGAGCTGCGCACCCCGTTGACCAGCATCCGCACCAACGTCGAACTGCTTCTCGCCGTCGAGCGGCAACCCGAGCTGGCTCACCGGCTGCCGCCGGAGGAACGCGCCAAACTGCTGTGCGACCTGGAGGCACAGGTCAGGGAGCTGGCCACCCTGACCACTGAGCTGGTCGAGCTGGCCCGGGAGGAGACCACCCGCGAGGCGCCGGAACCGGTGGACCTGGCCGACGTGGTGAACGCGGCGATCAGCCGGGTCCGGATGCGTGCCCCAGGACTGCGGTTCACGACGGATCTGCAGCCGGTCCGCGTGCGGGGCCGCCCGGGCGAGCTGGAACGCATGGTGCTCAACGTGCTGGACAACGCCGCCAAGTGGAGCCCGCCGGACGCCACCGTGCGCACCGTCCTGGGCCCTGACGAAGCCACCGGCATCCGGTTGACCATCACCGACGAAGGGCCCGGCATCGACCCGGCCGACCTGCCCCACGTCTTCGACCGGTTCTACCGCGCACAGGCGGCCCGATCGATGCCGGGCTCCGGGCTCGGGCTGGCCATCGTCGCGCAGACCGCGGCCCAGCACGGCGGCGACGTCACCGCCGAACCGCACCACCCTCACGGCACGCGAGTCACCATCCGCCTGCCCCGCCTGGGAGATCCGGGACCGTCCCCGGCGGTGACCGCGCACCCGGGACAAGGTGCGCAGAGCCGTCTCTCATCGAATTCTTAACGACAGACACCGTCGTTGCTTAACCGCGCAACCGATTCTGATCAGTGGCGGCGGAAACAGAGGCACGTCCTCCTCACCTCCCACAGCCCATGACCTCCCCAGCCACGATTCACCACACGGGAAGCAGCGATGAACGACGAGGCACCGAAGCCGAACCCCACCGACGGCACCCCCACCGAACCCACCGCGACCCCGACCGGCGCCGCCCCCTCCGACACGACCCCCACCATCGAAGGCCCGCCCGGCACGGCCTCGGCCGCGGAGGGCCCAGCCGACACGGCGGGCCGACCCGTTCTGGGGCGGTTCCGCCCGGCGGGAACGCGCTGGTGGAACCGGCGGGTGCCACTTCTGGCCACCGCCGCGACACTCCTGCTGGGGATCATCCTGGGGGCCGGGGGGGTCGCCGTCGGCGCCGCCGTCATCGGCGGCCGTCACCACCATGGCGACGACCGGGCCCGCAGCGCCCACGGTGGTCGCGGCGGCCACGACGACCGGGGCAGTGCCCGCGACGGCCGCGGCGGTCACGGTTACCGAGACGGTCACCACTACCGAGGCAACGGCCGCGGCGGAGACCGCCACCGCGTCGGCGGACACCCCGGGCAGCCCACCCTCACGCCCTCGGCGCCCGCGACCCCCGGCGCGACCACTCCCGGGCAGGATTCCACCGCCACACCGACTCCCGCGGCGTCCTGACCACTCGGACGGGCAGCGGGCACGTCCACCTTCGAGGTGCGACTACCGGTGAGATCTTTCGATCAGGGCACGAAAGGTGCTTACCGTACACTGATGAGCCGTCTCACGGCAGCGGCTACGTCCATAGGTGGTAGCAGGGTGGAGTTCCGGATTCTCGGCCCCGTCGAGGTACGCGGCGATGACGGACTCCCCGTCGAGCTGGGCGGGCAGCGCCCGCGTGCCGTCCTGGCCCGGCTTCTGGCGGCGCGGGGAGCCGTCGTCTCCACGGATACGCTCATCGCGGACCTGTACGGCGACACGCCTCCCGGAGGGACCCGGGCCACGCTGCACTCGTACATATCGAATCTGCGACGCGTCATCGAGCCGGAGTGGGCACCGCGCACCCCTCCCCGCCTTCTCCTCTCCAAGTCGTCCGGATACATGCTGGCCACGACGAACGTCGACGCGATCCGCTTCACCGGGCTGGTGGACGGCTCGAAGTCGGTTTCGCCGGGGAACGCACTGGTCTCCCTGGACGAGGCACTCGGGCTCTGGCGTGGTTCGCCGTACGGGGAGTTCGCCGACGAGCCCTGGGCGATCACCGAGGCGAACCGGCTCCGCGAACTTCGCCTGGTGGTGATCGAGCGGCGTGCCCAGGCGCTGCTGGACCTCGGCCGCCCGCAGTCCGTGATCGGCGATCTCAGGACCGAGACGGCGGAACACCCGCTGCGGGAGCGTCTGTGGTGCCTGCTCGCCGTGGCGCTGTACCGCACCGGCCGCCGGGACGACGCCCTGTCCGTGATACGCCAGGCCAAAGACATCCTCGTCGAGCAGCTCGGACTGGACCCCGGGCCCGAGTTGCGGGCGTTGGAGAACGACATCCTCCGGCAGGCCACCGCACGCCCGCCGGTGACCCCCGTCACCGGCGGCAGGCGGCGGGAGTTCACAGAACTGAAGACGCTGCTGGATCGGACAGACCGGCACGGCGTCGCCATCGCCGCGGTGAGCGGCGAGCCGGGCATCGGCAAGACGTTCCTGCTTGAGGCCCTGCACCGCCACTGTGACGATCTGGGCTACCTCGTCCTCTCCGGGGGGTGCCATGAGACGCAGGGGGCCCCGCCGCTGTGGCCATGGCTCCAGGTGCTGCACGCACTCGCCCTCGTCTGCCCGCCACCCGACCGGCCGGCGCTGGCCGGTCTCCTCGACGAGGAGACACCCACCGGTTCCACGGAGGCGGCGAAACTCCGCCGCAACCAGGCCATCGCCCGGTGGCTCGCCACGGCCGCGCGCACCCGGCCACTGCTGATCATCCTGGATGACCTGCACTGGGCCGACCCCGCCTCGCTCGAACTGCTCAGGGACGTGGTCATGCGCGCGGGAGGCGCGGCGGAGCCCACCCCCCTCACCCTGGTCACGGCCTTCCGGGACGCGGTGTTCGCCGGCGCCGCGGCCTCCGGTGACATGCTCCGCGACGGTACGGGCGGCCTCACCGTGGAAGAACTGCTGGGCCGCGTCACGCGATATGAACTGCTCCGGATCCGCCTCACCGGTCTGGGGGCCGACACCGTACGGGCCATCGCAGCGGAGATGGGCACGGACCTGGACGAGCCGACAGCCGACCGGCTGACCGCGCGCACCGGCGGCAACCCGTTCTTCGTCCGCGAGAGCGTACGACTGCTCGCCCAGGGCCGGACGCTGGACGCGGTCCCCGAAGCGGTGGCGGATCTGATCCGCCGGCGGATCGGCGTGCTCCCGCCGGAGACCGGTGACGTCCTGAAGGCCGCCGCCGTGATCGGCCGGGCCTTCGACCCCGCGGTCGTCGCGGAGGTCAGCCGGGGCGAGGTGGACGACCCGCTGGACCAGGCGGCGCAGGCCGGGCTGGTCGTCGCGCGGGGCCACCGGATGGCCTTCGCGCACGACCTGGTCCGGGAGACCCTGCTCGGGGACATCCCGCCGCTCAGGAAGGCGGCGTTCCACCGCGACGTGATGACCGCGCTGGCCTGCCGGCCCGGCAGCGACGTCGCGGCGATCGCGCATCACGCGGTCGAGGCCGGCCCGGTGGCCTACCGCGAGGCGGCGCGCTGGGCCCGGGCCGCGGCCGAGCAGGCGAGCCTGCGCATGGCCTTCGCCGAGGCGGCCCGGTGGTGGGGCCGGGCGATCGACGCGCACGGCGCCTGCTCCGGCGATCCGCTCGACCACGTGGAGCTGCTGCTGCGCCAGGTCCGCGCTCTGCTCGACGCCGGGGACCTGTTCGGGGCCCGGCGGGCCCGCGCCGAGGCCGTCCGCGCCGCCGACCGGGCCGAAGCCGGCCCGGAACTGACCGCCCGCGCGCTGACCGCGCTCGACGCCCCCGCGAAATGGACCCTCCGCGACCCCTACGAGGCGGTGGAGCTGCGGCTGGTGCACCGCTTCGAGACCTGCCTGCGGACGCTGCCGACCGCCGACAGCCCCGAACGCGCCCGGCTGCTCGGCGGCCTGGCCCAGGAACTGTACGACGGCACCGGCAACCCGCTGTGCGACTCCCTGTCCGCCCAGGCCGTGCAGATGGCCCGCCGCCTGGACGACCCGCTGCTGCTGATGGGAATGCTCAACGCCCGCCACCTGGCCCTGCCCCAGCCGCTGCACATCGAGGAGATGCGAGCCATCACCGACGAGCTCCACGCCCTGGCACTGCGGGCCGAGACGCCCGGATTCGAACTGCTCGCGCAACTGCTGGCCACCAACGCCAGGCTGGAGACCTTCGACGTCGAAGGCGCCGACCAGGCCGCCGCGCGCTGCGACACGATCCTGGAACGGCTCCCGCTGCCCTGGCCCCGTTTCCAGCACACCATGTGGCGCGCGGTCCGCCTGGGCCTGGGCGGCCGGTTCGACGACGCCGACCGCATGTACGACGAGGCCAGACGCCAGGCCGGCCGGATCGACATGTGGCACGCCGACGGCCTGATCGCCATGGGGCGGGTCATGCTGCACTACCACCGGGGCTCGATCGCGCAGGCCGGGCCGTTCATCGACGCCGTCGCCGCTTTCCATCCCTCGATGGGCCGCGACGCCCGGATCCTGCAGCTGTGCGCTCAGGGCCGGGCGGCCGACGCGCGCAAGCTGGCCCACGACGGCTGGCGGGCCCCGCCCAAGGACTGGTCGTGGCTGAACACCAGCTGCCTGCAGGCCGCGGCCCAGGCGGCCCTCGGCCAGGTGCCCGCCTGCCGGTCGAGCTACGCGACGCTGCTGCCCTACAGCGGCCGTGTCTCCGCCTGGTCGGGAGTGATGGGCGTGGGACCGGTCGACTGGTACCTGGCCCTGCTCGCCACCGCCACCGGCGATCCGGGCACGGCACGACACCACCTCGCGGTACTGGAGCGGCTGGCCGACCGCAACGGGCTGACCTGGTGGCGGGACCGGGCCACGGCGGGCGTACCACCGCACGCCGACACGTCTGCGTGACGGGCGTACCACCGCACACCGACACGTCTCTATGACGGGAACGGCGACCACGTCTCTATGACGGGAACGGCGACCCGGCTTCCCATCGCCGAACCCAGCCCGCGTCCGCGCGGGAAGATCATCAGCGCCGCCGGCAGGCGTCACGGGAAAGCTCCGGACAACAGCCCCTGACGACCGGCGTCGAGGTCGGCTCACCGGATGTCACGCGCCTACCGCGGCACCGCCGAACACGGCCCCGGGCACGTCCCCTCCGCCGTCGCGACCGAAGCGACCCGATCGACCGAGGTCACACCGACCCCTTACCCCGCCCGGGGCGGACGGGCGAACCAAGAACCAGGCGGACCAAGAGCGGCAAAGGGAGTTTCAAGTGGCGATTGCCAGGATCTGCCCAGGGCCGTAGATCGCGGCCCTGGACAACCAGATGGGGGATATGTCATGCGTGACATTCTCAAGATCGAGGACCTTCCCGCGGGCGTCTCCGAGCTCGCCGGCGAGGAGCTGGAGGCCGTCGCCGGTTTCGACGTCGTCCAGGCCAGCGACGAGATCCAGGCTTCCATGCAGCCCGGGACGCCCTGGCTCTGCAGCTCCCTGAACAACGGCAAGACCTGCGACCGTCTCGGCAGCTGACCTCGGCGGTGACCCGGCCGCGATGACCGCGACCGGGTCCTGACAATGGCGGGCGGACCAGACACGGCCGAGCCTGGCCACCGTCACAGGACGAACAGCGGGGAGCCGGCGTCCGCGGGCACCGGCTCCCCACCCCGTCACGAGGAAGGAGCACCCGACCGTGTTACTGATCATCAGCAGCGCCCTCGACGACTCGGTGCGCACCGTGCTGCCGAAGCTGCGGGAGCGTGGCGTGCCACTGCTGTGGTGGGACGAGGCCGACTACCCCGGGGCCTCCACCCTCACCACCGGCCTCGTCGACGGCCGCTGGCGGCAGACGCTGACCTACCGGGGCGAGACACACGACCTGTCGAAGGTCACCGCGGTCTGGCACCGCCGCCCCGGCACGCCGTCCGCCCCCGAGGTGGGTGAGCCGTCGCAGCGGGAGTTCGCCGAGAATGTGGCCAAGCATGCGCTCACCGGTGCGTACGACCTGATGGTGGGAGCGCGGTGGATGCCGGCGCTGCCACAGCACGCCGTGGCGATCGACAACAAGCTGCTGCACCTGTACCGGGCCACCGAACTCGGGTTCACCGTGACCGACACGGTCGTGACGAACGACCCGGACGAGCTCGTCCCGGCCTGGAACCGGGCCGGCGGCCGTCTGATCACCAAGACGCTGGACCACCCGACGTTCACGTTGGACGGTGAGGTCCGTCACCTCTACACCACGGTGGTGCCGCGGCGGCGGCTGACCGGCCGGCACCGGATGCGGTACGGCCCGGCGATGCTGCAGCCCAACGTGCCCAAGGCATACGAGCTGCGGGTGACCGTCGTCGGCGAGCGGGTGTTCGCCGCCCGCATCGATTCGCAGGTCTCCCGGCTGACCTCCGTCGACTGGCGGCACTACGACGATCCCAAGGTCGGCTACTCCGCCTACGACCTGCCTCCCGACGTCGCCGAGCGCTGCGTCCGCCTGGTCGCGGAGCTCGGCCTGACCTTCGGCGCGCTGGACTTCATCGTGACGCCGGACGGCCGGTACGTCTTCCTGGAGCTCAACGTCAACGGGCAGTGGGCCTTCGTCGAGTTGCTGACCGGCATGCCGATCAGCGATGCGATCGCCGACTGGCTCGCCGACGCCACCCTACGTCCCGACCCCCAGGAGCCCATCGATGTCCACTGACCAGAGCACGCTTCCCTCCGCGACCGGCCCCGCTGCCGTTCCCGCCGTGTTCGCGGCGGATCTCGCCGACGCGGTCGCGCTCCTGCGCGGCCTACCCACCGCACAGGACAGGGTGGACGACGCGCACCGGAGCGTGCGGGACTGGGGCGCCCAGCGGCCGTGGCTGCGCGTCCAGCTCGCGGTCGACGACCCGCCGGGGACGACCCGGGTCGGTTACGACCTGCTGCTGGAGCACCCCGAGGGGGGAACCGTCGCACTCTCGGCCGAGGTGGACGACGGCATCCCCTGGCTGGTCGACCACTCCACCCATTGGGCCGCCGCGAACATCCTGAGCGTCGACGGGGTCGGACTGTCGATCGCGGCCGCGCTGTCGGCCATCCGATCCCTCGGCACCCGCGACCCGCGAATCCACGAGCAGCTGGTGGACCACCGCATCCTCCTCAACGAGATGGAGAACGACCCTCGCCCGCCGACCGACGCCGAGACGCGACAGGCCGCCGACGAGTTCCGGCGGCGGCGCGGGCTCACCACCCGCGCGCAGACATTGGACTGGCTTGCCAAGACCGGCATGTCCGAGGAGGCGCTCTGGGGCCACGCCAAGATACAGGCGCGCATCACCCGGATCCGCGAGCGCTTCGCCGGTGACCCGGCCCGACGTTACCTCGCCGAGCACCCGGAGGAGTTCACCATGCGCCGGGCCGTGTGGGTGACCGGAGCCCGACCGGAGACGCTGGCCGCCCTGCTCGACGGACCGGTGACGGAGTTCGCGAACCGGGTCACCGCGGCGTTGCTGCCCATGGTCGGAGCCGACCATCCGACCGTGCCCGGCGGCAAGGGACGAGGAGTGCGCCTGCAGGCCACCGCGACGCTCACCCCCCACCTGCCGGAGCCGCTGCAGACCGTGTCCGCGGGGACGGCGATCGGACCGGTCCCCCACGACGGCGGCCATCTGGCCGGGGTCGTCTACGAGGTCGTCCCGCCGGACCCCGAGGCGCCCGAAGTGCTCAACGCGGCGCGGGACGCGGCGTTCCAGGCGTGGCTGGACGAGCGGCGCCGCGCCGCGGACATCAGGTGGTTCTGGCTGTGAGAAGAAGGCGAGTGCCGCTGCGCATGCAGCTGGCCCGCAGCGACTGCGGCGCCGCCTGCCTGTCCATGGTGCTCGGTGCCCTGGGGCGCCGCACCAGCCTGGCCGAGGTGCGCGAGCATCTCGCCGAGGGCGTCGACGGAGTCAGCCTGCGCGAGATGATCGCGGCCGGGGCCCGCTTCGGACTGCGGCTGCGCGCCTGCCGAGCCCCGCTGGACACCGTGCCCACCCTGCCCGTTCCGTTCGTCGCGATGTGGGAGAACAACCACTTCGTCGTGGTCGAACGCGCCACCCCCCGCGTCGTCATCGTGCTGGACCCGGCGCGGGGACGGCGGCGGCTGTCGCAGCGGCAGTTCCGGACCGGGTACTCCGGCACGGTACTGCTCGCCGACGCCCCCACCGGCCTCACCCCCGCCGTCAGGCCCCGGCCCTGGCGGATCCTGCGCCCGCTGATCGCGCCCGCACTGGCCAACCGGGGACTGATCGCCGCCGTGCTGCTGGCCTCGCTGGGCGTGCAACTGCTCGGGCTGGTCGTCCCGCTGTTCACCAAGCTCGTGGTGGACCGGCCGGTGGAGTTGGACGTGACGACTCTCGTGACGGCCGTCTGCTGCGTGGTGGTCACCCAGGCGCTGATGACATGGGCCCGCGCCTGGGCGATGATCCGGCTGCAGACGTCGGTCGCGGCCGAGGTGATGCGCAAACTCGTCGGCCACACGCTGTCCCTGCCGTACCGGTTCTTCCAGCGCCGGTCAAGGGGTGACCTGTTGAGCAGGCTCAGCGGGGTGGCCATGCTGCGTGACCTGCTCACCGAGCAGTCGCTGGCCTTTCTGTTCGACCTGTTCACCGCCGTGTCGTACCTGACGTTGCTGTTCGTGGCCTCGCCTCAGCTGGCGTTGCTGACACTCGCGGCCGCGGCCGTCCAGGCGGTCGTGGTGCTGGTCACCGCCGGCCGCGGAACGCATCTGGCCTTCGCCGCACTGCACACCAACGCCACCACCCAGTCCACCCTGGTCGACAGCCTCTCCGGCATCGAGGCGATCAAAGCCTCCGGCGGCGAGGCCGCCGCCGTCGCCCGCTGGCGTACGCACCACGACGAGGAGCTGAGCACCGGGGCGGCCCGCGACCGGCACGTGGCCGGGGTGCAGGCCGCCAGCGGCGCTCTGCAGAGCGCGTTGCACCTGGGCCTGCTCGTCGCGGTGTTCGCCACCGCCGGCGGCGGTGCGACGCTGGGTGACCAACTCGCCCTGGTCTCCCTCGCCATCGCCGCGACCGCGCCGCTGGCATCGCTGCTCGGCATCGTCTACCAGCTCCAGCTCGCCGCCGCGCACGTCGGGCGGATCGCCGACCTGCTGGGCACGGCTCCGGAGCGGACAGGCGGGATCCGGCTGGAGGGCGGGCTGCGCGGCGCCATCACCGTCACCGGGCTCAGCAGCGGCTACGACGCCCGCACCCCGGTGCTGCGGAACATCTCCCTGCGCATCCCGCCCGGTGCCCGGGTGGCGATCGTCGGCGCGTCCGGCTCCGGCAAGACCACCCTCGGGCGCGCGCTGGTCGGGCTGGTGGAGCCGTCCGCCGGGCAGATCTATTTCGACGGCGTCCCGCTGGAGGAGCTCGACCTGCGGTGGCTGCGCCAGCAGGTGGGCATCGTCACCCAGCAGCCGCACCTGTTCGCCGGCACCGTCATGGCCAACATCTCCGGGTTCTCCTCACTGAGCCGGCAGGCCGTCGAGCACGCCGCCCGCCTGGCCGAGATCCACGACGAGATCGTGCGCCTGCCCCAGGGCTACGACACCGACGTCGGCGAGGGCGGCTCACGCCTGTCCGGCGGGCAGCGCCAGCGCCTGGCCATCGCCCGCGCGCTGGCCCGCCGCCCCCGGATCCTCCTGCTGGACGAGTCGACCGCCAGCCTGGACGCGGTCACCGAAGAACGCATCCGGCGCAACCTGCTCCGGCTCGGGCAGACACAGATCATCATCGCCCACCGGTTGTCGACCATCCAGGACGCCGACCTGATCGTCGTGCTCCACCGCGGTCAGATGGTCGAAGCCGGTACCCACCACGAGCTGATCGCCTACGGCCGCCACTACGCCGGCCTGGTCCGCCACCAGTACCAGGCGGCCGGTCCCGCCGTTCCACCGGCCCCTGGCCCGGGAGGGCGGGTGAGTCTCCGAGGCGGATCCTGACCAGTGTGATACCAGCTGTGTGCAAGTCCTTCCCTGTTGGGTGGGGGTCGAGGAGGAACCCCCCACTGGAGGACGCACATGCGCATCGGCCGGTACGCCGCCATCGTTTCCGCCGCCTCGGAACGGTAGGCGGTTCAGATGGAGTTCCGAGTCCTCGGTCCCCTGGAGGTCCGTGACGACGCGGGCACACCGGTCAACCTCGGCGGGCCTCGCCAGCGGGCGGTGCTGGCCAGGTTGCTGGTGGAGGGCGGTTCCGTGGTGTCGGCGGACCGGTTGATCGATGACGTGTACGACGGCGCGCCTCCGGCGTCCGCGACGGCGACGTTGCAGTCGTACGTGTCGAACCTGCGCCGGGTGATCGAGCCGGATCGTGGCCCGCGTACCCGGTCGCGGTTGCTGGTGGGGCGGCTTCCCGGGTACGCACTGGCGGCGACGGAGGTGGACGCCCTGCGGTTCGGCGAACTGGTGGACCGCTCGGAGTCCCGCCCGGCGGCGGAGGCGCTGTCTTGCCTGGAGGAGGCCCTGAGGCTGTGGCGGGGTTCTCCGTACGGGGAGTTCTGTGACGAGACGTGGGCCGTCGCCGAGGTGAGGCGGCTGTGGGAGCAGCGGGCGGTGGCGGTGGAGCGGCGGGCGCAGGCGTTGCTGGATCTGGGCCGGCCACAGGCGGTGATCCCCGATCTGGAAGGGGAGACGGCGGCGAACCCCTCCCGGGAACGACTGTGGTGCCTGCTGGCGCTCGCGTTGTACCGCACCGGCCGGCAGGCGGAGGCGCTGGCCGTCCTACGCGGCGCCGGAAACGCCCTGGCCGGTCGGCTGAGGGGGAACCCCGGCTCGGAGCTGCGGACGATGGAGGACGCCATCCTCCGGCAGGTCGACTCGCTGGGGCCCGTCACCACCACCGCTGTGCTGGACGCCCCGACGGCTGTTCGGGGGCGGCAGCCGCTCCGGGGGCGGGAGACGCAGCTGGCGGAGCTGAGGAACATGCTGACGACGAACAGCGGTCTGGCCGTCGCGGCAGTGAGCGGGGAGCCGGGCATCGGCAAGACGTCCCTGCTGACGGCTTTTCGCGATCACTGTGCCGGGTTCGGCCATCTGGTGCTGTGGGGCGGGTGCGATGACACCCGCGAGACACCGCCGTTGTGGCCGTGGGTGCAGGTCCTGCAAGAGCTGCAGCGGCACTGCCCGCCACCGGACCGCTCCGCGCTGCGTGGTCTCCTGGACGACCAGCCGCAGCCGCACTCCATGGAACCTTCACAGTTCGTGAAACCTTCACAGTCCATGGAGCCTCATCCCGTGGAACCTTCACACCCCATGGAGCCTTCGCAGTCCGTGGAAACGGTGTCGCCGCGCCGTAACCGGGCGGTGGCCCAGTGGCTGGTCACGGCCGCGCGTGAGCAACCCGTCGTCGTCATCCTGGACGACCTGCACCGCGCCGACCCGGCGTCCGTCGACTTGCTGAGGGATGTCTTCATACTCGCCCGTGCCCTGCCCGGCAGCCCCCGCGTGACCATCGTCACCGCTTTCCGCGACTCCATCTCCCCATGCGCGACCACGCATCCGGTGGAGGATCTCCTGAGCCGCCTGGCCCGCTACGACCTGGTCCGGATTCACCTCGGTGGTCTGGGGGCCGAGGCGGTGCAGGCCCTCGCCGCCGATCTGGGGATCACGGTGGACGAGCCGACCGCGCGCCGGCTGACCGGACGCACCGGGGGGAACCCCTTCTTCCTCCGCGAAAGCCTGTTCCTGCTCGCCCGAGGTCGGAAGCCGGGCACAGTGATCGGCGCGGCACCCCCCGCGTCCTCCGCCGCAGTGCCCACCGCGGTGCCCGACACGGCATCCACCGCAGTGCCCGACACGGTGTTCACCGCGGTGCCCGACACGGTGGCGGAGCTCATCCGTCAACGACTCACTGCCCTGGGATCGCGGGTCGGCGAGGTGCTGGAGATCGCCGCACTGACAGGTCCGGACTTCGACCCCGCGCTCGTCGCCGAGCTCGACGACGATTCGGCCTACGACGCGCTGGACCGAGCAGCCCAGGCCGGGCTGCTCGTCTCCCACGCCGGCCGCATGACCTTCGCCCACGGCCTGGTCAGGGAGACGATCATCGGTGCCGTCACGCCACCGCGCAAGGCCGAGATCCATCGTGCCGCGATGATCGCCCTGTCCTCCCGGCCAGACACCGACGTGGCGGTCATCGCCCATCATGCCGTCGAGGCCGGACCGGGCGCCCGCCACGAGGCCATTCGCTGGGCACGGGCGGCAGCCGAACAGGCGAGCCTGCGCCTGGCCCATGACGAGGCCGTCATCTGGTGGGACCGGGCCATCGCGGCCCACGACGCTTGCGGCGGTGATCCCGAAACCCGTGCCGATCTGGCGTCACGGCGAGTTCGAACCCTGACGGAGGCCGGGCATCTCGTCGAAGCCCGGCAGACCAGGACGGAGAGCGGGCACCTCATCGACGCTCGGCAGACCAGGACGGAGGCCGGGCAGGCCGTCGACCACGCGAAAGCGGACCGCGAACCGGCCGCCCACGCGTCGGCCGCCCGCCCGCTCATCGCTCCCGATGCCCCCGCTCCCGATGCCCCCGGCGACTGGACGCTCACCGCTCCCGGCGTCCCCGTCGGCTGGACACTCCACCCCCTACGGCACGACCGAGTCTCCGCCTGCGTGCCGCGTTGAGGCCGGACGCACGAGAGCCGCCCGGCCCCGGACTGAGGGTCTCCCGCACACTCCCCCGGGAATCGGCACGCGATGGCGGCCGTACCGGCCGTCTTCGTGATCACGCCACTGCTTCCCAGGGCGGACCCGGCTCTCCGGAAGTCGCACCTGAAGCTGGACGTTCGACCGAAGCGTGGCCCCGACGGGATCGAGAGCATGGACGGCATGAAAATCAAGATCATGCGTGGTGTCGGCGTCGCGGGCGCCGTCACCGCGAGCATGCTCGCTCTCCTCGCGACCGTGCCGGCCCAGGCCGCGAGCCCGCCGCGAACCGGGACCGTCCCGGACAAGAGCCTGACGCTGCCCGCGCCGACCGGATCCCACCCGGTGGGGACGGTCAGCCTGCACCTGGTCGACCGCAGCCGCCCCGACCCCTGGGTGGCCACGGAGAAGACCAGACAGCTCATGGTCTCGCTGTGGTACCCCGCCGCGAAGGGTGCCGGCCGGCCCGCGCAGTACATGACCGACGAAGAGGCCAAGGCATTCCTGGAGGGCCAGAAGGTCACCGATGTCCCGAGCGAGGTGGTCAGCGGCACCAGGACCCACGCCGTCGTCGAGGCCCGTCCGGCCGGACGCAAGGGCACGCTGCCGCTGGTGGTGCTCTCGCCCGGGTTCACGATGTCGCGATCATCGCTGACCAGCCTCGCGGAGGAACTGGCCAGCCGGGGTTACGTGGTCGTCGGCATCGACCACGTTCACGAGTCGTACGGCACAAGCCTGCCCGGCGGCCGGCTGGCCGGCTGCGCGGCCTGCAAGGAACAGGAAGCCGACGCCTGGGAGTTCGGCGACAAGGCGGTCAGGGGACGGCAGGCGGACGTGTCGTTCGTGCTCGACCGGCTCCTCGGACGGCACCCGGTGTGGAAGGGCGCCAGACTCATCGACCGCTCACGCATCGGTATGGCCGGGCACTCGCTGGGCGGTTCGAGCACGCCGTGGACGATGCTGAAGGACCCGCGCGTACGCGCCGGAATCAACATGGACGGCACCTTCTTCGTGCCCGTCCCCGACAAGGGGCTGGCACGACCGTTCATGCTGATGGGTGCGGGCGAGGTGCACGAGCCGGACGGCCAGGACTTCACCTGGGGCCGCGACTGGGCCCGCATGACCGACTGGAAGCGCTGGTTCACGGTGAAGGGCGGCGACCACGTCTCCTTCACGGACTATCCGCTGCTGACCAAGCAGTCGGCCAGGGATCTGGAGATCACCCGGGCCTACGTGGCCGCCTTCATGGATCGGCACCTGCGCGGGCGCGAACAGCCGCTGCTGGACGGGCCCTCCGCGGCCTTCCCCGAGGTCAAGCTCTGGAAGTGAGGCCCGCCGTCATCACCGCGTGCCGTTCCTGAGACGGCCGGAGAAAGCCGACGGGGTCCCGTCCGATCACCTCGACCGGGCGGGGCCTCTGAGAGAACGCGCTCGTTACCATCTCCGTTGAGCCTCACCTTTCCCGGGAATGCCTCACAAAAGCTCAACTAAAAGGACACGTGCCCCATGAGACGACGGGCTGCCCTGGCGATCGCCGTACTGATCGCGTCCGTACCGGTTGCTCCGAGCCCCGCCACCGCCGCGCAGGCAGGCGTCCCCGATCCGGTACGCGCGCTCAAGCGACAGCTCCGAAACGAGCACGGTGTCCGGATCTCCGAGACCAACCGCTACTTCTTCGGTGAGAAGTCGACGGTCTCCGGGAGCGGAACCCGGATCAGCGGCAGCCTCCAGCTCGCCCCATCGGGCCCGGTCGCCGCGGATTTCACCTGGTGGGACCTTCCCCGGCCGAGAGCCGAAGCAGGCCCGGCCGGGAAGCCGGACCCCCGCCGCGTGATCCGCGTCGGTGACGACGTGTACGACGACGGCGACCACTATCCCGGGCCGGTTCCCGACGGCAAGAAGTGGATCCGCTTCCCGAACAAGCACAGGGGACGCATGGGCCGGGACATGGCCCGGGACGCCAGCCTGCAGCCGATCGACGTGTACGACCCGTCCATGCTGAAGGGCGTGCTGAAACGCTCGACACGCAAGCCCGTCTCCGGCGGTTTCCTCTACCGGGGCACCATGAGCTACCAGGAGCTGAACAAGGTTTCCAAAGACGCCCTCATCAACTGGACCTCGGGCCGGCCCATCGGTGACAAGAGCAAGGGGAAGGTCTCCTGGCAGCTCAGCACCGACCGTGACGGGCTGCCCAAGCGCCTGATCACCACTGACACCGCGGGAGCGGGCAAAGATCCGCTGGTCAAGCGGAGCGACACGCGCTACACCGACTGGGGATTCCAGCCCGTCATCACCGCCCCGCCCGCCGACGAGGTCATCGACGAGGCCGATCTGCTGGAGTACATCCGCACGCGCAACACGCCCATTCCGGAGGACGCCGGAAACACGTGAGGTGCCGGCAGGCGGATGACACCTGTGGCCGCTGAGCGAGGAGCACCGAAACCGGCTTGCCCGCACGGTGACAGGGCCGCTAGCCTCACGGCGGCGAGGGACGTCTGGTCACTTCATGACGAGGGAGGTTGATGAATATGGCTGCCGGTAGCCGTCTTCAGCATTCCCTTGTCCGGTCCGCGCGAGCCTAGAGCGCCGACCGGGTCGTTCGAACGACCAGGAGTCTCCATGTCTTCTTCCTTTCCGGTGACCGATGCCGATTCTCTCTCGGTGACCGACACCGATTCCTTCCCGGTGACCGATGCCGATCTGACCACCGACCGTCTCGTCCTGCGGTCGTGGACCCCCGGCGAGGTCGCCGCCGTCCTGGAGGGCGCTCGGCCGGCGCACTGGGCCGAGGACTTCCCCGCCGAAGGTGATCACGTCATCGCCGGCCTGTTCGCCGAGCACCCCGCATGGCTGGACCGTTACGGCCACCGTCAGATCATCGAACGCGACAGCGGTCTGGTGGTCGGATCGATCGGCCTGTTCTGGCCGCCCGGCGACGGCACCCTGGAGATCGGGTACGGCATCGTCCCCTCCCGGCGGGGACGCGGCTACGCCCCCGAGGCCACACGTGCCCTGACCGAGTACGCCTTCACCGCACCGGGCGTCCACACGGTCTACGCCAACGTGGAACCGTCGAACCCGTCCTCGATCCGGGTCCTGGAAAAGGCCGGTTTCCGGCGGGCGGACGCCGATCCCGGGCAGAACACGGCCCGATACCACGCGACACCGCCGGCCCGGCGGTAACCGTCCCGCCGCCTCGGCAGCGGCATCCCGCTGCCGAGGCCGGCGTCCGGGTCATCCTCCCCGGGCTGAGGCCGGCGTCCAGGTCGCCCTCCCCGGGCTGAGGGCCGGCCCAAGGCACCGATGATCGAGGATGGCCCAGGGCACCGGAAGGACCGCGGTGACGCTGTGCCGCGTCATTCTGTCAGAAGTTCTGAAGCTCGCCCGGGTGATCACCTCAGAGCCGAGCACCCCCGCCGGCGGCATCCTTCCGGCCGGTGATCGCGACTGCGATCCCGCCCAACATCATGCCGACCCCTGTGATGACGAGGAGAGCAGGTTTGCTCATATCGGCTAACACATAGTGCATGGGATAGAAGGCCCCCTCATCGGAGTACAGGAGAGGTGGTCCGTAAACCATGGCCATGGCTACGCCTGCGAACATGAGCAAGGTGCCGGTAACAACAAACAAACCAACGATTAGATTAAGGCGTATAGCGATTCATATTAGCCGGTCACTTTCAGGTGATATCGTCCCCTCTAAAGATCATCTTAATTGCTGACGCACCCTCGGAAACGTTCAGGAAGTCACGTACTGTCAGGGCGGTGGTGCGGCCCCGGCGCGGTGCGTCGGTAGGTGCGGCATGAGCGCGGCGCGGTGGGCGGCCCGAGTGCAGCCTCGGCCATGGCCGACCCCAGGCCGCATCTGCGGCCGGAGCCCCCGACACCGGTCCTCTGGAAGGTTCTCATCGAGGCGCCGTGAACAGCTGCGGGTCAGGGGGCCGACCGGCGGGCGCGGCCGCGCGGACCAGGAGGCTGAAGGGGTCGCGGATCCGGAACCGGAGCGCGTCCGATACGGAAGGGCGAATGGAGGAACGGCTCCCGAACCAAAGTTCGAGATCGGGCGTCGAACCGGGAGTCGGCGGTTTCGCGGCGGGGAAACCGGTGCCGCGTTCTCCGGGGCGTGCGGGCGGATCCCGGACGGCCCTATGCGGACACGGGCACGTCGGCACCACCGAGGCGAGGAATCGGAACCGCCACGGAAACCGGAGCGGATCGGCGCGGGCCCTCGGACGGGATCGCGACGGCGACCCTTGAACGAGACGAGAAGGAGGCGACGGTGGATGTGAACACCGTGCCATGGTTTGGAATCCTGTTCGGAGCGGTGTTCGCCGTGAGCGGCGTCCGTATGCTCACTGCGGCGCGGTATCTGCGGCGGCACGGGGTGCGTGTGCCGGGCGTCGTCGTGGGACTGCGCAGGTCCAGCGGTAACGACGGCGTGTTCTACCCCACGATGCAGTTCCAGACGGTGCAGGGTTTCGTTGTGGAGACCGAGTCGGATCTGGGCTCCAACCCGGCGCCGGCCCGTCCGGGCCAGCAGGTCATGGTGGTCTACGACCCCGAGCGACCCCAGCGGGCCCGTCTGGACGGGGTGGGCGGCAGGGGCGTACTCCACGGCGTGCTGTTCCTGACCATCGGGGTGATCATCCTGGTGGTCTGCCTGATCGTCGGAGTCAGCTCCCTGTTGTGAGGACGGGTGCCGGACTCGCGCGACTGCCGGGTCCCGTCCCCGCTCATCAGCTGAAGGCCCGGCCGGAGACGAGGTTTCCGGCCGGGCCTTCGCCGTACGCCGAGGAGCCCCCGAGCATGACCGTCCACCCGCCGTCGCCGCTGCCGGCCGCCGAGCGGACCGTCCCTGTCCCCGTCGCCGTCACCGTCCCCGCCACCGCCACCGCCACCGCAGGGACCGTGTGGACCCGCCTCTCCGGGTCGTCACCGCCAGGGGTGACCAGGACATGGCAACCCGGGGTGGACTACGCCGTCGAGCACGCCGTACGGCACTTCCCGACCTGAGAGACGTCCGAAATCAGTGTCCGCGTCCAGGGGGAGCTCCCACCGACGACGACCGGACGTCGACGACTGGACCAGAACACGAAAAAGCCCAGCTCATCAGTCCGATCACACGGCCCGCCATCCAGGCGTAACGTGGCCGTGGTCATCGTCGGCCGATGACGCTCAACCCTGCGTGGAGATGCAGAACGGGTGGCCGGCGGGATCCAGCAAGACCCTCCGCTGCTCGGGATGTGGTTGGGTCGGAGGCTCCACGGCGCCCAGAGCCAGCATCCGTGCCTGAGCTGCCTCCAAGTCGTCGACGCCCAGTTCCATGTGCGCCTGCTTCCCCTGGGAAGGGTCCGGCCAGGTCGGCCGCCGGTAGTCGGCAACCCGGATGAAACCCAGTCCCGGTGAACCCTCCTGGCCGAGCAGGACGAAGTCGTCGCTGGAATAGACGACGGGCAGGCCGAGAGCCTCGCCGTAGAAACGGGCCAGATCGGCGGGGTCCGGGCAGTCGAAGTCGACGGACAGCAAACGGATCGCCGGTGCGGTTGTGGTTCCGGTACTCATGGGAGGGACACTAGGACGAGACCAGGACAGATCCGGTCCTGGTCATGAGGAACACTACAAGATGTGGTCAGCACTTCCGCCCGCCTGCTTCGACTGGTCTCGCTGCTGTCCGCACGGCCGACCTGGACCTGCCGCGAGCTGGCCGAGCGGATGGCGGTCACCGAACGCACGGTGCGGCGGGACGTCGCCCGGCTGCGGGAACTCGGCTACTGCATCGAGTCCGACCCCGGGCCCTGGGGCGGTTACCGCCTCGGCGGCGGTACCCGGGTGCCGCCGCTGATCCTCGACGACGAGGAGGCGCTCGCCGTGGCCGTCGCACTACGCGAGGCCGCGCTCAGCGGCGTCCTCGGCAGCGACCAGGCAGCAGTGTCGGCGCTGCTGAAACTGCGGCAGGTCCTACCGCCTCGGATCGCGGACCGGCTGGGTGAGATGGACGCCAGCTTCGTGCACACTCCCAGACCCGAGGGCCGTCAGATCTCCTCCGGCATGCTGCTGGAACTGGCCGCCGCCTGTCGCCGTGGTGAGCGCACCCGTCTGTCGTACCGCGACCATGCGGGCAAGGCCAGTGTCCGGGACGTCGACCCCTACCGCCTGGTACACACGGGCCTCCGCTGGTATTTCGTCGCCCGGGACGTGGCCCGGGACCAGTGGCGGACGTTCCGGGCCGACCGTGTGGTGCAGGTACAGCCGAGCGGACAGCCGGTCGAACTCGTCGACCCGCCCGACCCGGCCCTCCTCGTCTCCCAAGGCATCGCGAGCGTCGTGTACCCCCTCTATGGGAGAGTCCGGCTCCCGCACCCCATGGACCAGGCCCTGCGGCTGGTTCCACCGACGATCGGCACCCATCACCCGGACGGGCCCGATGCCACCATCGTCGAAATCGGCGCCAACGACGCCGACCAGCTCGCCCAGTACCTCCTCGGCCTGGGTACCCCACTACGAATACTCTCCCCGGACGATGCCCGGGAGGCTCTGCTGCGCCGCACCCGGGAACTGTTCGAGGACAACGGGGGCGGCCGGTCCCCCCAGTAGGCGTTGCGCCGACCTCTAGAACTTAAGCATCCCGGAGGGCCTTTGACCTGCTACGCGGCCGGGACGACTCGAACCCCTGACCTTCTGGTCCGTAGCCGGTTCGAGATCGTCCACCGACGTCCACCGCCGACAGGAACACCTGCTCAGAGACAGTCGCCTCATGATCATTTCCTGGGGATGCCCACCGGCGTCCAGGGACGTTGTCAGCAACGGCGTCAGCGAGATCTCGTTGACCCAGTACCGTTGCGGACCATGCACTCGTCCCCGGTCGGGGTCCGGCGTTTCTTCCTCTACGCCGGCTACTTCCAGTTCTACCTTCGAGATGAAGAAACGTAGTGGGACGGCGTCAGGAACGGGGACATCGACGCCCGCCTCCGGTCATGACGCGTCGGCATCCTCAAGATCATATCGGTTGCACGACTGCCGCCTGGTCGCCATGATGCTCCATGTGCCGAGCCCGTAAGCCAGAGGGAGTATCCACCTCGACAGCAGTTCCACGCCCAGCGGCAGTGCCGCTCGTAGGCGTCCATCACATCCCCGTTCCGGGCTGGAGGCGGAGCCGGCACTGCGCGGTGGCGGCCAGGCGGGCGAGCCGTACGGTCTCCTCTGCCAGGACTCGCCTTCCGTGCCTGGTCAGGTCGTAGTAGCGGAGTGGCGGCCGTCGGCATCTTGACGGGCCACGGCCGAGCTCTCCTTTGACCATTTATCGGTTTAAGTGGTCTGCAAGTGGCACACTGCAGACTCTCCTCATCAGCACGACGCCGCCGTCCGCTTGGACGACACGAAGGGGAAACACCATGCAGCTAGGCAAGAAGCTCACTGCCATCGCCGCTTGCGCCTTCATGGCGACCGGGGTGCTGGCCGCGGTGTCCCCCGCAGTAGCTACCGCCGCCACGACGGGGGAAAGTGCAGCACGTTACTATTACGGCGCCATCGCCGTGTCGCGGGACGGCGATATCGGCAGGTCTTGGGACTACAGAACAGAGGCGACCGCCAAGCGGCGGGCACTGAGGGAATGCGGCCACTCCAGCTGCAAGGTCCTCACCACCTTCGTCAACGGTTGTGGTGCTGTCGCCTACAACTCCAGGAAAAACGTCTATTGGGGTGGCCGGGGGAGTACACCCGCCAAAGCGAAAAGGAACGCTATCGCCAACGCCGGCGGCGGCCGCTGGATCGTCTACCAGTGCACCAAACGATACCGCTAGCTCGATGCGTGAACACCTGACGGGGTGAGTACGTCGACCGGAACGTGATCACGGTCGCCGAATACCTCGCCGAGTGGGTCGAGGGGCACACGGTCGAGATTAAGCCGCGTACACCCAACGGCTACCGGGTGATGATCTCCGTATTGTGCCCCGGATCGACAAGCCACGGTTTCAGGCCCTGCGGTCGGCGACCTCACCGAGTTCTATCGGGAGCCGCTGACCGACGGGAGACGGAACGGCGGTGCCTTCTCCTCCAACACGGTCAAGCACGTTCACGCGGTGCTCCGGAAGGCTCTCGGGGACACGGTCACCGTCGGGGAGAGCCTTCCGGACAATCCGGTGGCGCGGACGAAGCCGCCCCGCGTCGAGACGAACGAACTCGGCCTCGTGTGAACTCCGCCCACCTTCGGAAGTTCTTCGACGTGGTCAGCGAGCACCGGATTGTCGGCGTTCCTCCGGCTGGCGGCCTGTACGGGCGTCCGTCGCGGGGAACTGCTCTACCTGCGGTGGGCCGACGTCGACCTGGACGCGCCTCAGATCCGGATTACGGGGACGACCATCGCGATCGAGGGCAAGCGCGTGGAAGGCTGGATTGTCTGGACAAGCAGAAGGCTCCTGACGGCAGGATGCCTGTTCGGGGGCCTTTCTCATGCGAGCCGATGAGGGGAATCGAACCCCTGACCTTCTGTTTGCAAGTGAGGACACGACCGTCCAGAACCGTCCACCGCTGTCTCCCAGTCCTGGTCGGGCGGACTTCATGAGGTCTAAGAAGACCCAGAAAGGGGCGTCTTGCGGGACGCCCCTCTCTCGGAGAGGTGGCCATGCAGTCACGGACCTACCTGTACGACCTTCTGGTCTCGACGATCTTCACCGAAGGGCTCGATGCCGAGATGGACCTGTGGGCGCTGGGATTCAACGCCCTGTGGATCAAGGGCGCGGACCTCGACACCCTCGCCCCGGCCTTCCACCTTGACCTCGCCACCCGCACCTCCTGCTACCTGAGCGAGATCCTCGACCACCACCTCGACGACGGCTCCCGCTGGGTGGCCGAGGTCAACGACTGGATCGCCATCGTGCCAGCGCTCTTCGACGATGACGCGTCCCTGCTGTCCATCACCCAGGGCGGTCGTCAGGCCCTCAGCTTCAGCATGGACATCCACGGCAGGGAGTACTTCAAGTACGCCCGCGACGGGCGCATGATCGTCTCCTTCGCGTCCAAGCCTGATCGGAGGTCCGGCGACGATCCACACGCCCTCGACCACCTGATGGAGGGGCTGCGCTTCCAGATCACCGATGACGATGTCGACCCCGTGGAGGCAGATGAGAGCGTCAGCTCCGCCTTGGCGCTGATCGGACGGATCACCGAAACCGACATCGCCACTGACTGGTTCCAGGCGCGGCACTCGCGCCTCAGCGACCCCACCTGGCATCCACCCATGCCTTGAATGCAGGGCTGACTGGGAAAGGATCATCTTCATTCTGGGAAGCGATCAACGATTTCCTGACTCGTTCGCAGGTCAGGACCACTCGTGAACCCCCTCAACTGCGAAGAAGCCCAGGTCAGACGTGATCGTCTTTCCTGGGCCTGCTTGCGTTGGGAGGAATTTGAGAGCCGTACAGCACGGAAATACAGCAACGGCTACGAATCCAGCCGGTCACCGAGCTTCTTGAACACCTTCGCGTCTCCTCGGACGAGACCGCGCTGTAGAGGTTCATCGTGACCGGGATCTGGCCGTGCCGGAGGATGCGCATCGCCGTGCGCGGGTGGACGGGGGACGATTCCGCTCTGCGCGGATCCGGCCGAACTCGAACGCGCCATCTACCTAAGGTGAGGCATGGCCTCTTCTGTCCCGCCGCTACGTCCAGCGATCGATCGGACCGACTCCAAGCCGTCTCCGGCTCGCGAGCCGCTGTGGCGGCACGCGCTCGGTGAGTGTCTCAGAGGCCTTCGTCACGAGCGGGGCGAGAAGTTGAGCGAGACGGCACGTCGCGCCGGAGTCTCGCCGCAGTATCTCTCCGAGATGGAACGAGGCCTCAAAGAGCCGTCGAGCGAAATGATCGCTGCGGTCGCCGGTGCGCTGGATGTGACCCTGGTCGATCTGACACTTGCCGTCGCCGAGAGCTTGCGGTCTGCTCAGAGCAGCACGTCGAGAGGTGCTACCTGCTCGGCGGCGTATGCCCTGGCCGCGTAACGCGGCTGGTCGGGATTGTTCACTGCCTATGAACGCTCCTCGATGATCTGATCGAGGAGTCCGTACTCCAAGGCCGCGGTCGCGGTGAACACGCGATCGTGATCGGTGTCGGCGCGTAGGGTCTCGATCGTCTGGCCGGTGTGCCGTGACAGTATGCGCTCGATGTCTGCTCGGACACGGACGACCTCGTCGGCTTGCAAGATGAGATCGGGGATCGTTCCACGCCCCTGAGCAGCTGGTTGGTGCAGGATCACTCGTGCGTGCGGGAGAGCGGCACGTTTTCCTTCGGCACCCGCGGCGAGAAGGACGGCACCCACCGCGACGGCCTGTCCGACGCAGGTCGTCGAAACCCGCGGGCGGATATAGCGCATGGTGTCATATATCGCGAGCATCGCGCTCGGATCCCCACCTTCGCAGTTGATGTAGAACTGTATTCCGGCGTCGGGGTTGTCCGACTCCAGAAAAATCAGCTGCGCGATGAGCGCGTTCGCGACGCCCGCGTCGATTGCGGTGCCCAGATAGATGATTCGCTCGGTGAGCAGGTGCGAGTAGACATCCATGATCCGCTCGCCGCGAGAGTTCTGAGTGATGACGTTCGGAATCGTATATGTGGTCACTGACCGACTCCTTCGGTGACGCCGAATCCGAGCCGTGGGCGATTGTGCGGCGCGATTTCGTCGAAATTTTGCACGATTGCATCTATGAAGCCGTAGTCCAGTGCCTCTTGTGCCGTGTACCAACGATCGTGCAGAGAATCCTCGAATATGCGCTCGACGGGCTGCCCCGTGTCCTCGGAGATAAGACCGAGCACCGTGTCGCGAGTATGCCTAAGGTCGCCGGCCTGCAGTTCGATGTCGACCGCAGTGCCACCGATTCCCGCCGAGCCCTGGTGCATCAGGACACGTGCGTGCGGCAGGGCCCGGCGCTTCCCTCGGGCCCCCGATGACAGCAGGAATTGCCCGGCGCTGTAAGCGATGCCCAGCACGAGGGTCGATACGTCACAGGGAACGAGTCGAATGATGTCGCGGATCGCAAGCATCGAGGGAACCGACCCGCCCGGCGAGTGAATCCACAATGCGATGTCCGTCGACGCGTCCTGCGTGGCGAGTGCTATCAGCTGTGTGGCCAGCAGTGTCCCGTTGTCATCATTGAGAGGGCCGTCGAGAACGAGAACACGCTGGTCGTAGAGCTCGCGCCTTATCCGCGCGTTGAACAGTGGAAGATTCGATTCTCCGCTCATGCGTCCATCATGTGAGGCGATCCGGGCCGGCATCGACACGATCCGCTTGGGGCAGATCTGCTCTGAGCAGAGGGAACCCGGTTTCCGGCCCGATTCGTAGCATTGCGGTCGGGAATCGAGTGGGGCGAGCGCGCGGCGGGAGTCTCGGTCTTGATCCCGTCGTGATCAAAGGCGCGCAGCCCGTTCGATCCAGTCGACAGGCCTCGGTTCATACCGGCATGCGTTTTCTTGAAGGAAACTCTCTTGGATTCAAGGCGTTGTCGCAACACTGCCTGTCAGCAGGCATAGGTGCTCGCTGAAGGCCTCGGCCGGAATCGACGCCTTCATCGGCACCGTCGGCGACGCGCTCGACAACGCCCTGATGGAATCGCAGATCGGCCCGTACAACGACGTGGTCATGCATAACGAGATCACCGAGGATGCCGGTTGCCAAGCCTCACCGTGTACTTTGACTACCGGACCGGCCGCATCTGACCTGGGGATCGACTCTGATCGTCGTGTCATCAGCCAGGGCGATGAGGGGGCGACCACGGTCACTCGCGGCCGACCCAACGCCCAGGTCAGCCGCCCTACGAGGCGTGATCCATGCACTTTCCACGCTGATATGCCCTTTGCTCCTACCGCGTCACCCATGCTCAACTGGTGGTTGATCTTGACGCCGCGCCATGGTGATGTCAGCATCCAGACACTATGACCGCCGGTACTTCAGGCATGGACAAGCGCGACTACAGAACCTTCGCTTCCATCCTCCTTCTATTGAGCATGATCCTCATGGCCATGCCGGTTCGTCGCATCGTGATCGAGGTGAGCGAGCACGGGCTACGGCAACTGCTCGTTCCCGCGCTGATCCTGGTCGGACTTCCTGCGCTCGGGGCGTTCATCGGAGCCTTCCTGAAATTTCAGGGACCGGGCAGCAGATTCTTTGGAATCGCATTGGGAGTCTTCATCGGCAGCGTGGGCCTGATGGCGCTTCTCGCCTACTGGTTCTACTACTCGGTCACACATATCTGAATCAGCCCATCCGAGGATCTGGGGCACGCGCCGCGATGTCCGTATCCCTCACGATCGATGAGGGCAGCATCCTGCTCTACGGGGAGAAGAGCATCAGCCCTCGATCCTGCTTCATCTCGGCCCGGGCCGCAGTTCACCGCAGTCCCATACCGTTCCAGGCGGACCGACCGTGTCCGTCGGTCCAGGTCGAACCGATCGGGACGGGCAGGATCAGCGTTGCTGATGCGGTTTATGTTTTCCCGTCCGATACCTATTCGAGTACGGCAGAAAGCACCCCTTGATGTTCCGTCGGAGCACCCTTCCCTAGGATTGAGGAATGCCGAGATCCGAGACCGTCACGCATGTCATGGCGCCGCCGGAACGAGTCTTCGACATCTCATTGGACGTAGATGTTCACGCCGCGTCAATGGCGGGTTCTTCCGAGGAGCCAGTCGGCGGTGTGACCGCTGGCGCCTTGAAGATGGGCGATACCGTTACATGGCGGGCGCGGCACTTCGGCATCCGCTGGCGGATGACGTCTATGATCAGCGCTTACGATCGACCTGAATATTTCGTTGACGAGCAGGTGTCAGGCCCGTTCAAGTACTGGCGCCACGCTCACTACTTTGAATCGGACGGCCGTGGCGGTACGACAGTGGGTGACATCATTGAACTTGCCGCACCTCTTGGCCCCCTCGGGAGGATCGCTGAAATGTTTTCCCTCCGCCGCTGCATGTCTGATTTGATTCGGGCCCGGAATGATTACATCAAACAGGTGGCCGAAAACCGTTCTCGCGGCTGAGTGAGGGGCTCTTCGTTGTTGCACCTGAAGCTTTTCGGCGGACATGCCGGGTTCGATCTCTTCAGATCCGCCGGTCGGTTCACTGCACCTTGGATGGCAGGTCCGTCAGTTCGTGGATGGCCTGCGCAGGGAGCGGCTGGTCGAAGACCCGGCCCATGTCGACATCGTCATTCCAGGATTCCTCGATGCCCACTCGGACGGGGGCTCCGAGACGGCCACTCCCTCCGTCCGGGTGTGCGGCCCGGGGGCCGGGAGCCGGAACGGTGGCAGCACCGGGCTGCCACGCCGACCGCCGCATCCGCCGTACCGAGTGACCTCGCTGACTCCAGCGCCACGCCGCCGCTCACGAGCTGCTGTGCCGGCCGGGCACGGTGGGGCCCCGACCAGGCTCACCTCGCCCAGCGCCTCCCCGGTGCCACTGAGCCTCCTGCCGAAACGAGCGGTTTACCTGCACACCCCGGGCAGCTCACACACCTTCTTCGCCATCTTCTTCGCCTGGCCGACGATCCTCTTCTCCGCTCCTCGACCGTTGCCCATGTCGGTGTAGAGGAACAAGGCGGCGCCCCGGCGGACGATGACCCCCAGCCGGCCGGGCTCACGGTCATGCTTCCCCTTCTTGTAGAAGTAGCCCGCGACGGACAGCGCCTCGTCTCCGACTCGCAACGGCTTACCGACGTAGCCGAGCGTGGATCTGGTGTTGTGCTTCGCCGCCGCCTGCTTCAGGCACCTGGTCAGGTCCGCCCGGAACTTACGGAAGGCGGCCTGGGCGGACTTGGCGTTCCCGTACAGCACCAACTGTTCGCTGCTGTTGGAGGGAGCGCTGGTCGAGTACGTGATGGTGCGCATCGCGACCCGGCCGTCGCGGGTTTTCTCCTTCTTGTGACAGGGGTTGAGTTCGAGTTGCCGGGACAGACTGTTGCTGATCTTCCACCACTCCTCCCCCTCCACGATCGGCCCTGCGGTCGCTGCGGGCTCGGTCACCAGGAACCCCTTGGGAATCTCGGTGGCGCCCGCGTGGGCCACACCGGTTCCGCTCAGCACCGAGCCGATCACCAATGCTGTTGCCATCGCCTCTTTGATCATGGTTGTTAAGGTACGGGATCTTCTCGACAGGATTGCCATGTTTCCGTACGACGGACTGGCCGAGGGAGGGGGCATCCGCGCGTTTGACCGGGGGCGTTCTCCACGATCGTTTCTTGCGCCTTCACGGCCTCTTCGGGCCTCCCCGCGGCCTCCATGGGCCTTCCAGGTCTCCCTGGGCCGGTCCAGACCGATGGAACAGAGCGGCAGGAGCGGGCCGCCCGCCCGCACCTCTTGACCCGTGCGGAGACCGCCCACTCCTGCGCGGACCTGCTCGCCGTGAGGGGTGCGGGCGCCGCCCCGTGAGGCACGCGGTCACCTCCACAGCCGACCTTGGATAGCGTCGATGTCATGCGGCTTCATGTGGGATGCGCGATGTGGACGCACACGCCATGGCAGGGGCGTTTCCTGCCGCATCCGCTCCCTCCGGGGGAGCGCCTGCGGTCATACGCGACCTGGTGCGACGCGGTGGAGGGCAACACGACGTTCTACGCGACACCGACGAGGAACACGGTGGAGTCGTGGGCGGGGCAGACCACCCCCGACTTCCGCTTCGTGGTCAAGCTGCCGAAGTCGATCACTCATGAGCGTCGCCTCACCGATGTCGATGAGGAGCTCCGGTCGTTCCTGGAGGCGATCGAACCACTCGGACCACGAGCCCACGCGCTCTGGATCCAACTGCCGGGATCGTTCGCGCCGACCGACCTCGGCACCCTGGCGGGTTTCCTGCGCCGGCTCCCCCGCTCACACAGATACGCCGTCGAAGTCCGCCACCGCGCGTTCTTCGATGACGCGCGTTCCGAGCGGCTCCTCGAAAGCGTTCTCGCGAGGGTCGACGCCGAGTGGGTCCCTTTCGACACCACCACTTTCTTCCAAAGTCCTCCCACCAGCGACGCCGAACGAGAAGCGTGGATGAAGAAGCCGCGTGTGCCGCGGCGGTCGTCCGCTCTCACCGATCGCCCGATCATTCGCTACCTCGGCCGCGACGACACGGCGCGCACGATCGAGGGCTGGCGGCACTGGATCGTCACGGTCACCGAATGGTTGCGTGAGGGCCGCTCGCCGACCGTTTTCATCCATACTCCCGACAACGCCGACGCGTTGATGCTCGCCCGTCGCTTTCACGAGGAGGTACGAAGCGGTCTGCCCGAGCTTGAGCCGCTGCCCGAGCCCGCGCCGATCGAGCCGGCCGAGTCGGCCGAGCCGCTGACCCTGTTCTGAGGGTGAGGACGGTGAAGACGGTTCCGACGTGTGATCACGCGGAGCATCCTGGCCGTCCGGGGAGCGCCGCTGATCGTTTCGGGATCGATCACGGTCGCGGGAGGGAGATCTGATGGCTGAACGCCTCCGCCAGGGCGGCGGCTCGTCGCCGACCTGGAAGTCGAGCAGCAGGTGGCCGTCCGGTGCCAGATCCCTCGTGCCGCGCCGCCCGACTCACCGGCTCGGGGCTCGCGGGAACTCCCGGGCCCTGGCCGGTGGTTGGCGAGGTCAGGTGCGTGGTGCCCTGGCCGGTGGCTCGTGAAGCCCGGTCCGTGGGCCCGGAGGCTCAGAACGTGTAGCGTGACTCGGCGGCCTCGGCCCGAATCCTGGTGACCTGCTCCTCCAGAGCCCTGACGTCGAACGGGACGGCGAAGCTCTCGAACTCCTTGCCCAGCGCGCGCAGCATCTCCATGCCGTCCCAGCTCGCGGCGAACTCCTCGTCGATCGGCTGTACCAGGTTGCCGAGCGTGCCCCCGGCCCGGTGCCGCAGTACGAGGATCCGCCACTGTCCGAGGAACCGGCTGAACCCCGCCAGCCGCTCGCCCGCCTCGGCGACTCCGGCGATGATCTCGTGCAGCGCCTGGTTCACCTGCTGTGCCCTGGCCGACATCTCCAGCACGTTCTCGTGCACGGCGTCGCAGAGCAGGGGCACCTCGTTGAGCGAGGTCGGCGGTGCGACACCGTCCACGACCTCGGCGGCGAACGCGGCGACCATGTTGTTGTGCAGGTTCCCCAGCGCGATCCGGAACCGCAGGTCCGTGACGTCCGCGCGCAACGTGGCGAGTCTGGGCACCAGCTGTTCCAGCGCGGTCACCGCGGCGTCGGTCGGCGTGGCCATCACCCGGGCGACGTTGCGCAGCACCGGCGTGGTGTCGGCGACCATCTCGGAGGCGGCCTGTGCGGCGGCGACCGTGTGGTTGAGGCGGCGGGCGACGGCGAGCACCTGTGCGGACGACCGCACCAGCCGGTCGCTGAACACCCGGTACCCCTCCAACCGCTCCACCAGGTCGGCGAGCTGCGTTTCCAGTGCTCCGGCGCCGGCCAGCACCCCGGCGATCGGCCCCCGCGCCGAGGGGCGGGCGTAGGTCGCGGAGGCGAGCCGCCCACGCGCCGCGATCTCCGCGGTCAGCGCCTCGGTGAGGAAGTCGTCGTGCGAGCCGAACCCGAGCTCGTCCAGCAGCTCCTCAAGTCGTTGCATACCGGCCAGCGCCACCTGCCCGCGGTTCGCGCCGCGCCTGGCCGCGTCGAGCTCGGCGTCGGTCACGTACCGGTACGTCTGCTTGACCGCGTCGAACAGGTCGGCCCGCGGAGCCATCCGGACCGACAGGAAACCCTCCGCCAGGGGCGTCATGGTGGCGAAGACCCAGTAACGGCTGCCGTCCTTGGCCAGGTTCTGCACATAGGCCCCGGCCGGACGCCCGGTGAGCAGGCGGTCCCACATGAGCCGGAAGACGCCGGCCGGCATGTCGGGGTGGCGCACGATGTTGTGCGGAGCGCCGGTGAGCTCGTCGAGAGAGAACCGGGAGGTCCGGACGAAGACCGAGTTGCCGCTACGGATCAACCCGCGCCGGTCGGTGGTGGAGAAGAAGAGCTCATCGGCGCCGATGACCTGCTCCACTCCGCCGGGCACGGTCAACTCGCTGAGACTCACTGCTTACCTCCCGAATCTGCCGAGAAGGTACCCGGCGAGCGTTATGCGCCTCGATACTACTGGCTGTAGTCGAGAGTGGATCATCGTTCGATCGCGAACGGCAGGAAGCAGGAGTGATGCGCTACAAGATCATTTTTCTGCTACTCTCTGTCATATTCCCTGTGTAATCGATATGAGGGGCTTCGGGGGGTCGCTCATGAATCAGGGCCGATCCATGGGTGCCGATCGGTGATTTCTGGGGGTGATGTGATGGATTACACAGCACATACCCCCGCGTTAGATGATCGCGATCGCTCCGGTCAGGGGCGCGGCTCGCCTCGGGCGGATGGTGGCGCTGTCGCTCCCTGGACTCCGTCGGGCTCTCGCTCCGTCCGCCCTGGACGGGGCACGGGCGAGGTGGCGTCCCGTCCGTACCGGGCGGGCTGTGGCCGAGGCGTCGTCGCGTCTGCCCTGGATGGGTGCGGCCGGGGTGCCTCGCCCGCCCGAACGGCCCGCGGCCGGGGCGTCGCCTCAGCTTCATCGAACGGTCGGGGGTGGGAGTGTCTGCGGCCACCTCCTCAAAAAGCCACCAAAGCGGACGTCCAGCATTAAAGATAACAAATAAGGCTTAAGGTAATTTTTATCACTTAAATGGATAAATCCCCAATAGCAATTGAGGTGGTCGTTCAGCCTTTGGGTGGGCGTGGCAAACCCGACAGGGCGGTGCTCTATGGCGGTAATGCGCCGTAATCCGGGGTGCTCCCGTAGTCTTGTCCTTGGAAGAGGAGATTGGGCTACGCATACCGTAGGTGATGGATGGCCAGGAAATATCTGCTTCGGTCCAGCCCGAAATGGGGGCGGTACCGCTGGGCGATGCTCTTCCTGGGGGTCGTGCTGACGCTCGCGGTGGGCTTCCACCTGGCCGGCCGTGGTGACCCCGGGCGGGAGGGCCATCCAGTCGTCGTCCCGGTCAAAAGGGGTGGTGCGTCGGACACGCACATGGTCGAGAAAGTCAATCCCCCGATTTAACTCTTTTTGGTGATAGGGAAAGCCCTTTGCGGCCAATGGTGGAGGGTTTTCCTGAAACTCTACCGGCCGACCTTCCCGGCGTGACGCAGAAGCCGGGCAATCAACGATCTACTGTGATCCTCCCTGTTTTCCGGCGGCATATCGAGACTCCTGAAATCGCCCGGAACGGAGCACGGCCATCCGGCCCCAGGCCGGGCGGCGCGACACGACCAGGCCGGCAGGTCGCCTTGACATCAACGATGTCCAGTAACACTCGCACCCCATTTCGATGATCTTCAAACCGCGTCCTCTCGTTCCACCCGTGCGGGGTCCGGGTGTGCCCGTGCTCAACCGACCCACCACAGCCGCACCGTGTCGTCCGCACCGCCACTGGCCAGGCGACGTCCGTCAGGACTGAACGCCACCGCGTGGACGGAGCCGGTGTGGTCGGTGAGGGTGACGGCGGTCGTCCTGCCGGGCACGTCCCACAGCCGCACTGTCCCGTCGTCGCCGCCGCTGGCGAGGGTGAGGCCGTCCGGGCTGAACGCCACCGACCAGACGGAGCCGGTGTGACCGGTGAGCGTGGCGATAGCGATGCGACGGGTCATGTCCCACAGGCGGATCGTTCCGTCGTCGCCGCCGCTGGCGAGGGTGAGGCCGTCCGGGCTGAACGCCACCGACCAGACGGAGCCGGTGTGACCGGTGAGCGTGGCGATAGCGATGCGACGGGTCATGTCCCACAGGCGGATCGTTCCGTCGTCGCCGCCGCTGGCGAGGGTGAGGCCGTCCGGGCTGAACGCCAGTGACAGCAGGGCGTCGCCTTCGTTGCCGCGGTCGGCCATGACCGCGGCGGTCGTCCTCTTGGCCACATCCCACAGCCGTATCGCCTGCTCTCCTTCCACGCTGTAGCTGGGCGCCGTTTCATCCCTGGCCTTGAAACTGAGGCTGGCCAGGGTGCGTCCGTCCGGGCTGAACACCACCGAGCGTGAGGATATGAGGGGGTCGACGAGGGCGGCGGCGTCCCGCCAGTACTTCCTCTCCCACAGTCGCACGGCCTTGTCCGCACCGGCGCTGGCCAGGAGATCGCCGTGCGGGCTGAACGCCAGTGCGTAGATCTCAGCGTTGAGGTGGGTGAGGATCTCGATGGTCGATCCGTCGGCCACGTCCCACAACCGTATGGTCTTGTCCGCCCCGGCGCTGGCCAGGATTCGTCCGCTCGAGCCGAATGCCACCGCGAACACGAGCGAGGTGTGACCGGCGAAGGTGACGGAGTCGGGCATGAACGTGATCGCGGTCGGCACGCCGACCGCGGCCAGGACGCCGAGCCCGCCCAGGAGCAGCGTACGACGGGGCAGCGACCGCAGCGAGCCCGGGAACGGCGAGCCGGCGGCGGGGGCAGGATCCTCCCAGCCGGTGACGCTGTCAGCGGTGACGCGGTCGACGGCGACGCGGTCGACGGTGGCGCGGTCGACGATGGCGCGGTCGACGATGGCGTGCAGTGCCCGTGCGACCTCGTCGGCGGTGAGACGCCGGTCGGGATCCTCCTGTAGTAGCCCGGTCAGCACCGGTGCCAGCGGGCCGGCGTGCACTGGAGGTTCAAGGGCCTGGCCGTGCACTGGAGGTTCAAGGGCCTGGCCGGGCGTGGTCGCCGGCATCGGGGGATCGGCCGCCGGATACGGCGGGCGTCCTTCGACCGCGGCGTACAGGATCGCCCCCAGCGACCACAGGTCGGCCGCCGCGGTGATCGGCCTACCGTGAACCCGTTCGGGAGCCGCGTACGACCGGATGCCGTCCACCGTCTCGGAGGAAGCGGTGGTGACCTCCCCGACCAGGCCGGCGAGTCCGAAATCGGTGATCACCACTCGGGTGTCGGCCAGCAGCACGTTGGCCGGTCTGAGATCGCCGTGCGTGATCCCGGCCTCGTGTGCCCGCTTCAGGGCCGCCGCCGTCTCCAGGCCGATCCGCGCGGTCCGGTTCACGTCCAGTCGCCCTTCCCGCTCGATCACCTGAGCCAGGGAGGGGCCGTCAACGAACTCCGTCACGACGGCGGGAGCTCCGTCGACGGTGATCACCGTGAAGGCGGCGGCGATCCCGGGATGGTTCAGCCAGGCCGCCGCCCGGATCTCCCGGGTCGTGCGGTCCGTCAACTCCTCCCGCTGCGCGGCGTCCAGGTGGGACGGGAGGTCGAGTCGCCTGACCGCGATGTCACGTTCCATCAGCTCGTCACGGCCCCGCCACACCCGGCCCGGGCCACCGGTGCCGATCAACTCGATGAGCCGGTAACGCCCGTCCACCAACCCTTCGCCTGGCTCTGTCATACCGCGAAACAGTACTGTGGAGATCACAAAAATGGCCGACCAGTCCTACTTTTCGCTGGTTTCAGTAGTGGACCCGGATCTGCCGCGTCGGACCGTTGGCTTCACGCGGTGGACCGGCCGACCCGCGCCGAGGCGGAGAGGCTGGCCCGCGACACCACTCCCGAGCAGCGCATGGCGATCCTACGGCTGAAGGATCCCTGGCACCGCAGCCCCCACTACCCTGACGAGATGGGCGGCACCGACGTGTACACGGCCGTGCCGGAGCACGGGGGTCCGCTCGACGGAGGAGTTCTCCACGTACTTGCGCCGTCACGGTCTTCCCGCCGACCCGCCCGCGGCCTCGTGACGGCCCTCCCGCCCGCTGCGGTTCGTGATGCCCCTGTGCCTCCCGGCCACGGCCCGTCCGAGGCTCTTGTGACGGCCTCTCCACCCCGCCATGGTCCGCTCAGGGCCTTGTGACCCCACCATGGCCCGTCCGCAGCCTTGCGACGGTCCTTTCCCCGCCCGTCCCGGTATGAGATCGGAGCCACCCATGACCCTCGACCACCGCGCACTGCTGACGATCGCCGAGCGGGCCGTCACCCTCGCCGCCGAGATCGTCAGAACCAGGCTGCCCGGCGCCGTCACCGGTAAGGGCGACCGCGACATGGCCACGGAGGTGGACTACACGGTCGAACACGCGCTGCGTGACCTCCTCGGCAGGGAGACGCCGGAGATCGGGTTCCTGGGAGAGGAGGAGGGGGCGGCGCCCGGGACCGGCGATGGACCGATGTGGGTGCTCGACCCGGTCGACGGGACCGTCAACTTCCTGCACGGGATGCCGCTCTGCGGCGTCTCCCTCGGCCTGGTCGAGGGGGACAGAGCCGTTCTCGGGGTGATAGACCTGCCGTTCCTCGGCTCCCGTTACACCGCGGCCGACGGGCACGGCGCCAGGGCGGACGGCCGGGAGATCCGGGCGAGCCAGGCCGGTGACCTGTCCGCCGCGGTGGTCGCCGTCGGCGACTACGCCGTGGGTGACGACGCGCAGGCGAAGAACCTCCCACGGCTGGCGCTGACCTGTGAGCTCGCCGCCCGCGTCCAGCGGGTACGCATGTTCGGCTCGGCGGCGATCGATCTCGCGTGGACGGCGCAGGGCAGGGTCGACGCCTGTGTCATGTTCGGCAACAAGCCGTGGGACACCGCCGCCGGGGTCGTCATCGCCCGCGAGGCCGGAGCGTCGGTCGTCGACCTGGACGGCAGTCCGCACACGATGAGGTCCGGGGCCACCGTCGCGGCCGGTCCGAGGATCCTTGCGGACCTGCTCGGCCTGGTGGCCGACCGTGCCTGAGCCCGCCGCCCGGCGGCTCCGGGCAACGCCGGGTGGCGGGCGGCTCCGAGCCGTGTCCGGCTCCGGAGAGTGCGGAACCGGTCCCGGAGGAAAGCTGGGAAGTGCGGCGACCGGCGGTGAGGATCAGGCTATGGTTCCCCCGTAGGGCAATCTGCACCACCGGGACAGGACGGTGTCGTCGGTGTACGGAGAGCGTGTGGAGCGGGTCCGCACCGCGATCAACGAGCGGGCCCTGGTCGAAGACCTGCCCGTCTCGCTGCGTCATGTCTGTCTGGCCTGCGCCGACCGCCTGAACGTGGGCGGCGGCGGTGTGCTGCTGGCCAGCACTCTCGGCCTGGGCGAACCGGTGTACGCCACCGACCCCTGCAGCGACCGCCTCGTGGAACTGCAGATCACCGTGGGCGAGGGACCCGCCGTCGAGGCGTTCCGCGAAGACCGCCCGGTGCTCGTCCCCGATCTGTCGGCGGCCGGTGCCCGGCACCGTTGGCCGTTGTTCGTCCCGCAGGCGCAGAGCCTGGGCAGGCGGGCCGTGTTCGCGTTCCCCCTGCTGCTGGGGACGACCGCGGTCGGCGTGCTGGAGGTCAGCCGCGCCGAGCCCGGCTGGTTGTTCCCGGAGGAGCTGGCCGACGCGTTCCTGTTCGCCGACGCCGCCCTGATGGTCACGCTGGAGCATGACCTGATCGGGGCCGGTGGCGCCCCCGCCGGAGACGGGGAAGGGCTCGCCGGGCGCTGGTCCGAGGTGCGCCGGGCCGTCGGCATGCTCTCCGCGCAGCTGGAGGTCGGTCTCGCCGAGGCGTTCGCCCGTCTCCGTGCCCATGCCTACGCCAACGACCTCCGCCTGGCGGACGTCGCACATGACGTCATCACCCACCGGCTTCGCTTCGAGATCATCTGAGTCGGGCGCCGGAGAGCACGTCCGACGTGGCCCGACGCGCGTAACCGGGCCGGTTCGAGCCGGGCAGCGCCACCCGGCCCGTGCCTGGAGTCCGGTATGACTCGGTCCGTGCCTTCAAGCCGGTGTGACCGAGACCGGCGGACGGATCGGCGGTCCGGCGGGCCGGATCAACGGGGGCGTGTGTAGTCGGTCGTCCGGTCGCCGACGCGGAAGCCGAGCGTCCCGTACAGCCGCATCGGTACCGGGTATCCCGCGTCTCCCCGCGGGGAGACGACCGCGGTGCCGGCCCCCGCCTCCCTGAGCCGGTGCAGCGCGTCCAGGCATGCCGCCCGGGCCAGGCCCATCCGGCGGAAATCCGGGTGCGTGCCCACGGGTTCCAGCTCCCCGACGCCGTTGACCTCGTCCAGCCAGACCAGGCAGTACGCGGCCAACCGGCCGTCCGGAGCCTCGACCACGCGGTCCAGCTCCGGCCGGTACGGCCAGGCCGCCATGACGTTCCGGTAGCTCTCCTCGACGACCGAGGAGGGGGCGAACGCCGACCGGTGCACGGCCACCCGGGCGGGCACGTCCTCCTCGCCGCGCACATGCCGCAGGACGAAACCTGGCGGCACCGTCGCCTCCGGGAGACCGTCGAGATCGCGTGACATATGCACGAGGAAGGGGGAGTCCACGGTCCGCCGCCGGTACCCGTGCCGGACCAGCGCCTCGCCGAGCCGTTCCTCACCTTCCAGGATCGTCACGGTCAGCTCGTCACCGGTCGCCACCTCCCGGAACCAGCCGAGGACCTCGTCCGCGAGCTCGGGATGTCCGGGGTGGACGAGGAGGTCGAGCGTGCCGGGGGAAGTGACCCACCCCCACGCGAGCGTCTCGCCATCACGCTCCCACAGCGCCGTCGGCCACTGCGGTTCCCGGCCTACGTGCTGGAACCTGCTCCAGGCCAGGCCCCCTATGTGGTGGCGGGCGGAGGGGGTCCAGGTCGCCCGCGCAAGCTCCTGCATCCTGCGCAGGTCGGCCGGACCGTCGTACGGACGCATGCCGATGCCGTTCACCGCGCGTCTCTCCGCATACGGGAATCATGCCGTGCGGGGCCGGAGCGCCGCACCGGCTTTTTCGCCCCGGCCCGTCGGCCGATCTCCGCCCTCTGAGGCGCATTGATTCACGTGAAACCTTTTTGCCGCAGGAGCACAGCGACGCCTCCATAGCGCGTCTGTAGGCCGTGATCACCTAGTGGAGGTGATTGCGGACGCCGCAGAGGAGCGACGTTTTCGCGAGTTCGTCCCGGTGCGGTCCCCCGCGCTGATGCGCCTGGCCTTCCTGCTGACCGGGGACGACGCGCACGCCGAGGCCGCCGCGGACCCGGATCCCTCACCGTCGTCGACCTCGCCGACGGGCGGGTCGCGTTCCGTGCGGTCCCCCTGGATCCGAAGCGGCCGACGCTCGGCTGCGGTGACTTCGAGTGGAGCGGTGACGGTGCCCTGGTCTGGGTGAATCGGATCACCGGCCCGCCGGCCAAGAAGTTCTACGACCTGGAGGGCAACACGTGGCCCGGGATCCGGTCCGGGGTTCGCCCTCCCGGGCCCCACCCGCTCCCGGGTCCGTCCGGGGCGGCTGGGCGGCCGGGGCCCGCCCTGGATGGGCACGGCCGCCCCGCTCTGGATGGGCACGGCCCCGGTTCACGTCAGGGGAAGCCGGGCCCGCAACCAGGCCCCCGGGCCCTCGCCGACGACGTCCAGGCTGCCTCGGTGCCGGGCAGCGATGTCCCTGGCGATGGCGAGGCCGAGGCCCGCTCCGCCCGCGTCCCGGTCCCGGGCCTCGTCCAGCCGGGTGAACCGGTCGAACACCGCCTCGCGGTGCTCGACCGGGATGCCCGGCCCGTCGTCACGGACGTCGAGCACGGCCTCACCCTCCTCGACGGCCAGCCGTACGGTGACCGTGGTGCTCGCGTGCCGTACCGCGTTGTCCACCAGGTTCGCCACCAACCGGCGCAGTTGCCCGGCCGAGCCGCTGACCACCGTGTCGGCGGCGACCTCCAGCATGATCCGGACCTCTGGTCTGGGCCGGGACCTGGTCGCCTCCTCGGCGGTCACCTGGCCGAGGTCCACCTCCTCGTGGCAGACGGACTCGCCGGCGTCCAGGCGGGCGAGCAGGAGGAGGTCGGAGGTGAGTGCCTGGATCCGGTCCACGTCGGTCAGCGCCTCCGCGGCCAGCGGATCGCGGGGGGCGAGTTCCAGCCGGGTCCGCAGGATGGCCAATGGGCTGCGCAGCTCGTGGGCGGCGTCGGCGACGAACCGTTTGTGCCGACTGACGGCCACCTCCAGGCGGTCGAGCGTGCGGTTCATCGTCTCGGCGAGGCGGGCGATCTCGTCCCGGGAACGGGGGACGGGGACCCTGCGGTGCAGGTCGCTCGCGGTGATGTCCGCCATCTCGGCGCGGATGGCCGAGACCGGCGCGAGTGCCCGGCCCACGGCGAGCCAGGTCAGGACCGCGACCAGCACGAGCAGCGCCGGCACGCCGGGGAGCAGCAGGTTCTGCAGCGTCCGCAACGCCTCCTCCGCCGGTTGCAGCGACGCCCTGGCCTGCACCATCAACGCACCTTCGGTGGTGTCCACGGGCATGGTCGCCAATGCGAAGGAGTCGTCCGGCGCCCACCCGTCATCGCCCGCGAAGGCGGGAGAACCCGGGATGGCGGAGACGGAAGAAGCAGGGTTGGGAGAGGCCGGCGTGGTGGGTGCGGGAGAAGCCGGGACGGCGGACGCAGGAGAAGCCGGTGCAGTGAAGGCCGGGGAAGCCGGGACGGCGGACGTAGGAGAGGCCGGTGCGGTGGGGGCGGGAGAAGCCGGGACGGCGGACGTAGGAGAGGCCGGTGTGGCGGGGGTCGCGGACTGCGCGATGATGATCGTGTCGGGCCTTCTGAAGACCTTGATATCCGGGCCCAGCGCCGGTACCGAGAGCCGGGTGACGGCGATCGCACCTGGTTCGGCGGCGAGCATCCGCGCGGCGGCCCCGGCGCGGCGAGCGGCCTCGTCGGACAGGCTCTCCTCCAGGTTGCCCGCGAGCACGGCCGCGAGCACCGCCGAGGCGACACCCAGCGCGACGGCGACGATGGCGGTGGCCGCGAGAGTGGCCCTGAGCCGCATGGACAGGCGGGACACCTCAGGCCTCCAACCGGTAACCGGCGCCGCGCACGGTCACGAGCGACGAGCGTCCGAACGGTGAGTCGATCTTCCTGCGGAGTGCGCTGATGTAGACCTCGACGATGTTGGGGTCGCCGTCATAGGAGAAATCCCACGCCTGGGCCAGCAGTTCGCTCTTGGAGACCACCTCGCCCGGTCTGCGGGCCAGGCCGTGCAGGACCGCGAACTCCTTGGGGGTGAGGGAGACCTCCACCTCGCCCCGGCGGCAGCGCAGCCCCGCCGGATCGACGACCAGGTCGCCGACCGTGATCGACACCGGCCGGGCCCGGCCGCCCCGGCGGACCAGCGCACGCAACCTGGCCAGCAGCACCACGTACGAGAACGGCTTCGACAGGAAGTCGTCGGCACCGGTGTCCAGGGCCTCAGCCTCGTCGTGCACGCCGTCCTTGGCGGTCAGCACCAGGATGGGCGTCCAGTTCTCCGCGTCCCTGAGCCTGGCGCAGACGGTGTAACCGTTCATCCTGGGCAACATGACGTCGAGCACGATCACGTCGTAGGCGTTCTCGGTCGCCATCCACAGCCCGTCGCGTCCGTCGTGGGCGATGTCCACGGCGAACCCCTCACCTGCCAGCCCGTCCTTCAGGAGTTGTGCCAGGCGTCTCTCGTCCTCAACCAGCAGCACGCGCATGCCGCCCAGACTGCCGTAGATCACCTAAAGCCAACCTGAAGACGGTTTCGGGTGCCTTCAGCCTGGGTTCAGCCGCAGGAGACGAACCTGTGATCTCCAGATTCACCACGGACAAGGAGAACACATGTTCACTCGTCGTTCCCGTTTCCTCACCGGCGCCGTGCTGACCGCGGGGATCCTCATGTCCACGCTGACCGCCGCGCGCGCCGACACCACCCCCGTCCCGCCGGCGGACGTCACGTACGTCGAGTGCGACGGCGGCCGGGTGGCGTTGACGCGGCGTCCGCTCACCGACGCGCAGCGCAGGGAACTGGCGGAAGCGGGGAGCGCCGGTGACGTGCTCGCCGTCCCCGCTACTCCCGCGACCCCGGCGACGGAGGGAACGCCGGGTGCGGAGGGCGAGGAAGGGGCCGTGAAGGTCTTCAAGAGCGCTCCGGGCGAGGCCGCCAGCGGTACGGCCGGAGCCGTCAAGGTCTTCAGCCGGGCCACGGGCAAGGTGGTCGACGAGAAGGACCTCCCCGCCGGGCTGTTCTCCAACCAGGAGAAGACGACCGCGGGCCCGGCCGGACCCGCCGCGGAGGGGGCACCGAAGAAGGGGGTCGAGGTCTCCCCGGCCGTCGGCGCGCCTGCGGTCACCTGCGCCACGGAGAAATGAACACGCGGCGAACGGGCACGCGGTAAGCAGACGCGGTAGGCGAGCATGTGGCGGGCGGGCACCCGGTAAACGGGCACGTGACGGGGGGACATGCCCAAGCGTCCCGGGTCTCTTCGGTCTCGGGAGCGTGTCCTGGCGAATGCCTGGTGGGACGCCGACACGCCCGGCCTTCATCCCTCCACGACGGGGTACGGCCCGCACCAGGTGGTGCGGGCCGTACCCCGTAAGTGCGTACGCCCTCGTTCCGCCGGGGGCGTACCGTCCGGCGTCAGGGCGTCTTCTTCGAGTTCGCGACCTGGTCCGCCCTGGCGTCGGCGCGGTCACCGACCGCGTCGGCCTTCGACTCGGTCTTCGACGCGGCGTCGTTCGCCGTGCCGGAGACCTGGCCCGCCGCCGACTCCGTCTTCCTGCCGACCCACTGGGAGGCGTCGGACGCGCTGTCCTTCAGCGTGTCCGCCCACTGCTCGGCGCTTCTGCGATAGAGCGCGAATCCGGCGGCGCCGATCGCGATACCCGTCAGCAGCAGCATCATCGGCCATTTGCGGGACTTGGCGGCGGGAGTGGGATCGATCTTGGCCGCGGCCTGCGACATCATCGCGCTCAGCTTCGGCGCGATCTGCTCCTCGATCGAGTGGGCGGCGGCGTCAAGCCTGGGCGCGGCCCATCCCCGTGCGAGGATGATCTTCTCGTTCGCCGCCTCACGGGCATGGCTTGCCGCGTCACGGGCATGACTCGCCGCGTCACGGGCCTGGACGGCCATCGGGCCGACCCGATCCGCGGCCTTGGCGGCCATCGGACCGACCCGATCCGCGGCTCTGGCGGCCTGAACCTTCACCTGGCTCAGTCGGCTCTCCGGAACAACGATCTTTACGTTGCGCTTTGTGAACAATGTAAGAGGCACGAAAATCCTCCCCATGTTGTTGGGCCCCGACGCCACCCCTTCCCGAACGAAGGCGGCTCAATCATGACGACCCATGGGAGGATGCTTGAGGGATCGGCCACGGCCGTAATAGTGAAAACTGCACGAAAGCAATGCTTATCCCAGGCTTTGCCTGATGACCTGAAGGGGGCATACCGATCATGGCTGAGAAGTTGATCGCGAACCTCAACACCAACCGCGGCAGCGTGAAGGTCCAGCTCTTCCCGGACCACGCACCCAAGACCGTGCGTAATTTCGTCGAGCTCGCCGAGGGCACCCGCGAGTGGGTGCACCCGGAGACCGGGGAGAAGACCACCGCCAAGCTCTACGACGGCACGGTCTTCCACCGGGTCATCGACGGCTTCATGATCCAGGGCGGCGACCCGCTGGGGAAGGGCGTCGGCGGTCCCGGATACAAGTTCGACGACGAGATCCACCCGGACCTCTTCTTCAACCGGCCGTACCTCATGGCCATGGCCAACGCCGGCATCCAGTTCGGCCGCGGTACCAACGGCTCCCAGTTCTTCATCACCGTGGTCCCCACCCCGCACCTCAACGGCAAGCACAGCATCTTCGGTGAGGTGATCGAGGGCAGGGAGGTCGTCGACGCCATCGCGAAGACCGCCACCGACAACCGCGACCGGCCGACCGAGCCGGTGGTCCTGGAGTCGGTGACCATCGAGCGCGTCCAGGGCTGACCGCCCTCCGGCGGTCTCCCCGAAGGGAGGCCGCCGGTCGCACGCACGGGCCGGTTGCTGCGGGGTGCCGGTCGCCACTGTTCTTCCGTCTCTTCGGGGCGCTCCCGCGCAGGCCGTCCGCGCTCCGATCGCCCGTGTGCACACGCTGGCCGCCCGGGGCCGGGTCACCCGCATCCACGGGCCGGCCGCCCGAGGGCCGGGTCACCGCAACTGTGACCGCCCGCGCGTATCCGGATGCTCGGGATCATGAATAGGCTGGCAGTCTGTGGATAACAGCACGCTCGAAGGGGCCAGCCACACATCATGACCACCCGACCACCCAACGAGCCTGAGACCGCCGCCCCCACCTGCTACCGGCATCCCGACCGCGAGACCTACGTGCGCTGCCAGCGCTGCGAACGTCCGATCTGCCCTGACTGCATGCGCGACGCGGCGGTGGGCTTTCAGTGCCCGGAATGTGTGGCCGAGGGCAACAAGACCGTGCGGCAGGCGCAGGCCGTGTTCGGCGGCCGGGCGGTCGTCACGCCGTGGGTGACCTGGACGCTGCTGGCCGTCAACGTCCTGGCCTACGTCGCGGAGAACCTCGACGTCGACCGGGTGGTCGGGAACTTCGCGATGAACTCGCTCGCCGTCGCCTACGGCGGCGAGTGGTGGCGTCTGATCACCGGAGCCTTCCTCCACCAGCCGCTGGGCGGAGGCTTCGCGATCACTCACATCCTGTTCAACATGTGGGTGCTGTACGCCATCGGTCCCGACCTGGAGCGGCGCCTCGGCTCGGCCCGGTTCCTCACGCTCTACCTGCTCGCGGCGCTGGGCGGGTCCGTGGCGATCTACCTGTTCGGCATCGCCGCGGTGGGTGCCTCGGGTGCCATCTTCGGCCTGTTCGGCGCGTTGTTCGTGCTCGCCAGGCGACTCGGTTACGACGCCCGCGGTGTGCTCTGGCTGCTCGGCATCAACGTGGTCATCACCTTCGTCGTCCCCAACATCAGCTGGCAGGGCCACCTCGGCGGTCTGGTCGTCGGATCGGTGATCGCCGCGATCTTCGCCTTCGCGCCGAGGAAGAACCGCAGCGCGGTCCAGTGGGCGGGCTGCGCGGCGGCGCTGGTCGTGCTGGTCGCACTCGTGCTGCTGCTGCCGCCGTTCGCCGCCAACGCTCAGTTCGGGATCGCCGGCTGAGCCCGCGTCCCGTCGGATCCACACCCTGCCTCTTCCCCAGGGTGTGGACAACGCCTGTGGAAAAAGTCAGCGCCAGCGGGTGGCCAAGACCACACCGAGGATGATGAAAGTAAACCCGACCAGCAGGTTCCAGTTCTGGAGCGTGCCGAGCAGGGGGGCGTTGGGTGCCACGTAGTAGGTGGCGATCCACAGGATGCCGATGATCCAGCAGCTCACCATGACCGGCGCCAGCCAGCGCGGGCTGACCTTGATCTGCTGGGCCGTCTGCGGCGGGGTGTAGACCGCCTTCTTGCGAGTCTTGGACTTTGGCACTGGGGTTCTCCTGCGTCAACCCTGCGCGATCCGGCTCGTGCGCAGGCCCTGTCGATGAGCGTAGTCGCCGGTGGGCGAAGACCGGTGTAAGAATAGTCGGCGTACGTGGGCCATGGCGATTCCGTACAGCCCCATCTCGGGGCAAATCTTGGCCCAATCGGGCGCTTCTCGCAGGCTCGGCGGTCGGGCCGTCAATAGCCTGGGCTCATGAGAGCCGCGCTGAGAGCCGTGGGAGAGCTGAGCATCACCGCGGGCTTGGTCATCCTGCTGTTCTGCGCCTATCTCATGTGGGGCACCGGATCCTACACCGCCGAGCAGCAGACGCTGCTGCAGCGGGAGTTCCTCCAGGAGAAGGGGACAGGCGGGCCCGCCAAGCTCGGCCGGATCCGGCTGGGCGGAGCGCTGGCGATGCTCACCATCCCCAGGCTCGGCGCCGACTACCGGTACGCCGTGGTGGAGGGCGTTGACTGGGAGCATCTGCGGAAGGGACCCGGTCACTACCCCGGCACCGCCATGCCAGGGAAAGTAGGAAATTTCGTTCTTTCGGGGCATCGAACGACCTATGCCGCGCCGTTCAACCGTATCGACGAGCTGCGCCGGGGTGACGACATCGTGGTCGACGCCCGCGAGGCCCGCTACACCTACCGCGTCACCGGCAAGCGCGTCGTCGCCCCCACGGAGCTCGACGTCATCGCCCCGGTCCCCGGCAGACCGGGCCGCGCGCCGTCCAAAGCCATGATCACCCTGGCCACCTGTCACCCGGAGTACTCCGCCGCCCAGCGGCTCATCGTCTTCGGCAAGCTGGACGCGCGAGAGGACCGCGTCGGGTGACCAGGGTGCGACCGGAATGACCCGGAGCCGGATGACCCGCCGCCGCGTGGCCGGGAAGCCGGATGCCCCGGAGCCTGGCGACCCGACGCCGGGCGACCGGAAAGGAAAGCAGGATGACCCGGAAGCCGGGTGACCGGAAAGGAGCCGTCATGTACGGATGGATCTGGCGCCGCCTGCCCGGCAACCTCGCGGTCAGGACGTTCGCCGCGCTGGTGCTGACCGGCCTGGTCGTGGCCGTACTCTGGTATGTCGTGTTCCCCTGGCTCGAACCCCGTATCCCGCTCGACCCGGCGACCGTCGACGGATGACCCGCGTTCTCGTCGTCGACAACCACGACAGCTTCGTCCACACCATCGTCCAGTACCTGCGCGTGCTCGGCGCCACCTGTGACGTACGCCCGCGCGACCGGGTCGCGGCCGATGACGCCGCGGGCTTCGACGGGGTGCTGATCAGCCCCGGCCCCGGCGCTCCGGAGGACGCCGGGGTGAGCGTCCCGCTCGTCGGCTACTGCGAGGCCCGGAACCTTCCGTTGCTCGGTGTCTGCCTGGGCCACCAGGCCATCGCGGTCGCCCACGGCGCGACCGTGGCGCGGGCCCCCGAACTGGTGCACGGCCGCACCAGCGCGATCACGCACGACGGGCGCGGTGTCTTCGCCGGACTGCCGTCCCCGGTGGCGATGACGCGCTACCACTCGCTGGCCGTGCTGCCCGAGACGGTCCCGGAGATCCTGCGGGTGACCGCGACGACCGCCGACGGCGTGATCATGGGATTGCGCCACCGCACCGCCCCCGTCGAGGGCGTGCAGTTCCACCCCGAGTCGGTGATCTCCGAGTACGGCCACCGGCTGCTCGGGAACTGGCTCGAAGGACTCGGAGGATCGGCGTAACGCCGCGTTCGCCCTGAGCGATTGACCATCGAGAGCCCTTCCGCCATCGCCCCCGAGTGGCGGAAGGGCTCTTCCCCGTTCCGGGAGCCGTTTCCGGCAGGCTCCGGCGCTCCGGAAGAGACGCCGGGCTCCTCCTGAAGGCTCCGGGCTCCTGAGGGGGTCGCCCCCTCCGGAAGGCTCCGGACTCCGGAAGGGACGGCCGGCCCCTCCGGAAGGCTCCGGGGTGCGGCGTTCCGGAAGGACCCGCGACACGGAGAAGACCCCCGCGCCGGCGGGGGTCTTCGTCACGTCGTCCGGGATCAGTTGCCGTCGAAGGGCGACTCGTCGAAGGGACCGCCATCTTCCTCCAGCGGCGGAGGCTCCTCCTGCTGACCCTCGTCCTCGGGGATGTTCGGGTCCTCGGTCGGGACGTCCGGGTTCTCGGTCGGGTAGGTGGGCTGCTCGGTCGGCTCCGGCGCCTGACCGCTGGAGACGATCAGCGTGATCGTCGTTCCCGGCTGGAGCTTGGTGCCCGGCTCCGGAGACTGGCTGATTACGGTGTCCTTGGGCAGGTCGCTCGGCTGCTCGACGATCTTTGCCTTGAAGCCCGCGCTCCGCAGCATGTTCCGCGCGTCCGAGACCGTGAGGTTGACCACGGGGGGTACCTCCGCCGCCTCCTTGGGGATGTAGATGCGGACGGTGCTGTCCTTGTTGGCCTTACGGCCCGCGGCGGGCACGGTCTCGATGACGACACCCTGCTTGCCGGCCGAGACCTTGCTCTGCACGCTGACCTTGAAGCCGGCCTCCTCAAGCGCCTTCGTGGCCTCCTCCGTGGTCATGTTGACCACGTTGGGCACCTCGATCTTCTCGACGCCCTTAGAGACCTTGAGGATGACCTCGGAACCCTTCTCGACCTCGGTGTCGGCCGCCGGCTCGGTGTCGATCACCGAGTTCTTCGGTATCTCCGCGTCGAACGCCTCGACCTTCTTCACCTTCAGGCCGAGTTCTTCGAGCGTCTTGGTCGCCGCGTCGACGGTCTGCGAGGCCAGCGGCGGGATCTTCACCTTGCCCCCGCCGCTGGGCGTGCCGGGCGAGCTGAGGAACATGTAGCCCACGCCGATGAAGGCACCGATGATCAGCAGGGGGACGAGGATCCAGGCCGCGGTCTTGACCGCGGTGCCGCCGCCGCTCTGCTGGCGGCGCCGACCGCCGCCGCCCCCTCCGCGCTCGCCGCCGTGCCGGGTCTCCTCGGCACCGTACTCGTACGCCGGGGCGACGGTGGTGTGCTGCACCGGGCCGCCCTGCGACGGCGGAGGCTGCATGGTCTGGGTGGCGCCGCCGTAGTTGTTGGCCAGCGCCATCGTCTGGGCGTCCATCGGCACGCCCGACAGGGCCCGCTGGATGTCGGCCCGCATCTCCCCGGCGTTCTGGTAGCGGTGCGCCGGGTCCTTGGCCATCGCCTTGAGCACGATGGCGTCAGCCCACCTGGGGATGTCGGGGTCGATCTGCGAGGGCGGGATCGGGTCTTCGCGCACGTGCTGGTAGGCGATCGCCACCGGGGAGTCGCCGGTGAACGGCGGCTGGCCGGTCAGCAGCTCGTACAGCACGCAGCCGGTGGAGTAGATGTCGCTGCGGGAGTCGACGCGCTCACCCCGGGCCTGCTCCGGCGAGAGGTACTGGGCGGTGCCGATCACCTGGGCGGTCTGCGTCATCGTCGCGGCCGAGTCGGCCATCGCGCGGGCGATGCCGAAGTCCATGACCTTCACGTCGCCGTTGCGGGTGATCATGACGTTCGCCGGCTTGATGTCACGGTGGACGATGCCACCGCGGTGGCTGTAGTCGAGCGCCCGCAGGATGCCGTCGACCAGCTCGGCCGCCCGCTCGGGGAGCAGCCGCCGGTCGGCCCGGAGCAGGTCGCGCAGCGTCCGGCCGTCGACGTACTCCATCACGATGTAGGGCACCGGCGCACCCTCGGAGACATCCTCGCCGGTGTCGTAGACCGCGACGATGGCCGGGTGGTTCAGTGACGCGGCGGACTGCGCCTCCCTGCGGAAACGCGCCTGGAAGATGTGGTCCCTGGCGAGGTCGGCACGGAGGGTCTTGATGGCCACGATCCGATCCAGCCGGATGTCTCGGGCACGATAGACCTCGGCCATGCCACCGCGCCCGACGACGCCGTCGAGCTCGTAGCGATCGCCGAGGCGTCGAGGCTGAGTCATTTCCTGCACTGTCCCTTACCGTTCATCTTGGGTGCCGGTGCACTCTTGGGCCACCGGTGTCCATCATCAACCCGTTGCCGCATCACGTCTCCCCATTTGGAGGGTCTGATTCGCCCGAGTCGGGGGTCTCGCTCGGTATGGGGCTCGGTGTCACCGGCGGGGCGGTGGGGGTGGGGGTGGGGGTGGGAATCGTCGGACTGGGGGTGGGACTTGAGCTTGGCGACGGCGTGCTCGGCGGGGCCGAAGGCGTGACCGATGTGCTTACCGTAGCCGACGGCGTGACGGTAGGACGGATCGGCTGCGTCGGCACGACCGGCGGTCTGCTCACCGGAGACTTGCTCCGGGAGGGCCGGACCGTCGGCGACGGGGTCACCGTCGGGCTCGTCCGGACGGCGGGTTCGCTGGGCCCGGGCTCGCCGGGCTGCTCCTGCGCCTCCATGACCGCCAGGGCGCCCAGTCCGACGGCGGCGGCACACCCGGCCACCGCGACGGCGATCACCGCGGTCCTGCGTCGCCCACGCCTGTGTGAGGGGCGTGTACCGCCCCCGGGAGCCGTCCCCGCACCGGCGTCGGCGCCGGGACCCGCCTCCGCGCCGAAGCCCGCCCGCTGACCGGCACCCGCACCACCTGCCGCCGGTCCGGCACCGGCACCCGCTGCCAGTCCGGCACCCGCACCGGCACCGAGGCCCGCACCTGGGCCGAAACCCGCACCCAGGCCGGCGTCGGCACCCGCACCGGAATCCGGGCCCGGCCACGGCTCCACGGGGTCTGCGAGCAGCGGCGTGACCTCCCGGGGCCACTCGGACACCGGTTCGGCACGCCAGCCCGAGGGGTCGGTGAGCGTGGACAGGTCGGCCTCCCCGCCCGCCGCAGGTGCGCTCAGCAGCGCGTACGCCCGCCCCGACAGCTCGTGGGCACTGGCCGGACGCTGCGCGGGGTCCTTGGCGAGGCACAACATCACCAGCTCGCGCACCGCCGGCGGCACGTTCTCGGGCAGCGGCGGCGGAGGCTCGTTGAGATGCATGAGCGCGATCGCGACGTGGTTCTCGGCCCGGAAGGGCGGCCGGCCCGCGAGGCACTCGTAGGCGACCACGCCGAGCGAGTAGACGTCGGTGGCGGGGGTCAGCGGCACGCCGGACGCCTGCTCGGGGCTGAGGTACTGGGCGGTGCCCATCAGGGTGCCCGTCTGGGTGACGGAGGTGGCCTCCATCACCCGGGCGATGCCGAAGTCTGTGATTTTTATCACGCCGCTCCCGGTGACCAGAAGGTTGCCGGGTTTGACGTCGCGGTGGATGATCCCCGCGCTGTGCGCGGCGTGCAGCGCCATGGCCGTCTGGTAGACGACCTCCAGGGTCATCTCCGCGCTCAGGCTGCCGTCACGCGCCAGAATGGCGGCCAGCGACTCGCCGCGGACCAGCTCCATCACCAGGTACGCGACGCCTTCGCTCTCGCCGTAGTCGAAGACCTGCGCGATGCCCGGGTCGGCCAGCCCGGCGGCGATGCGGGCCTCGGTGCGGAAACGCTCGCGGAACGCCGGATCGGCCGCCATGTGCTGCCGCAGCAGCTTCACGGCGACCTCACGGCCGAGCAGTTCGTCCTGGGCCCGCCACACCTCTCCCATGCCGCCCGAGGCGATCCGCCCCAGCGGGCGGTATCGGCCCCCGAGCAACGCGGTCATCTACCCAGCACCGCTTCCATCACGCTCTTGGCGATCGGAGCGGCGGTGCGGCCGCCGGAGGCGTCGTCACCGGCGCTCCCCGACTCGACGATCAGCGCGACCGCGACCTTGGGGTCCTCGGCGGGGGCGAAGGAGATGAACCAGGCGTGCGGCGCCCGCCCCTGGGCGGTCTCGGCGGTGCCGGTCTTGCCGCCGACCGTCACACCCGGGATCTGCGCGGCGCTCGCCGTGCCCAGGCTGACGACGTTGACCATCATCTCCTTGAGCTTGCGCGCGTTGTCCTCGCTGACCGCGGTGGTCAGCTCCTCGGGATCGGCGCCGTCGATCTCGGTGCCCTCGGCGTCGGCGATCTTCTTGACCAGGTACGGCTTCATGACCACGCCGTCGTTGGCGATGCCTGCGGCGATCATGGCCATCTGCATCGGGGTCATCTGGTTGCTGCGCTGGCCGATCGACGTCTGGGCGAGGGCCGCGGCGTCCTCCTCGGGGCCGATGCTGCTGTCCACGACCTTCATCGGGATCTCCACCGGCTCACCGCCGATGCCGAACTTGGCCGCCTGGTCCTTCAGCGCGTCGTAGCCGAGGTCCAGCGCGATCTTGCCGAACGGCGTGTTGCAGGACTTCTCCAGCGCGTACGACAGCGTCACCCGCCCGGTGCCGCACGCCGCGCCGCCGGAGTTGGGCAGGTCGTGGGTGGTGTTGGGCAGGTCGAGCAGGGTCGGCGCGTCGACCTGCGTCTGCGGGCCGAGGGTGTCGTCGCTCTCCAGGTACGCCGCGGCGGTGACGACCTTGAAGGTCGAGCCCGGCGGATAGGTGCGCTTGATCGCCCGGTTCACCAGCGGCTGGTCCTTGTCCTCGGCCAGCTTGTTGTAAGCCTCGTTGACCTTGCCCTTGTCCGGCTTGGCCAGCGGGTTCGGGTCGTAGGTGGGGAGCGAGACCATGGCGAGGATCGCCCCGGTCTTCGGCTCGATCGCCACCAGTGCGCCTTTCTTGCCGCTGGCGCTCAGCGCCTTGTAGGCCGCCTCCTGCGCCTTCGGGTTGATCGTCAGGTCGACGCTGGCACCCTTGGTGGTCTTGTTGCTGAACAGGTCGATGCTGCGCCTGATCAGCAGGTCGGCGCTCGACCCGTCGAGCAGGTCGTCCTCGGCCCCCTCGATGTCCTGCGCGCTCTCCGGCGCGAAGAAGCCGGTGACCGGCGCGTAGATCTTGCCCTCGGGGTAGCGGCGCTGGAAGCGGAACTCGGCGTCGCCGGTGTCGACCGACTCGGCGAGGACCTTGTTGCCCGCGGTGATCCGCCCGCGCTCGACCTCGTAGCGGGCGAAGAAGTTGCGCTTGTTGCGTGAGTCCTTGCTCAGGTCGTCCGCACGTACGGCCTGCAGGTAGTTCACGTTCAGCATGAGCAGGCCGAACATGATCAGACAGGCGAGGGCCGCGCGCTTGAGGGGATTGTTCATCGCGGGAGCGCTCATCGCTGGAACACCTGCGTCATTCCTTCGTCCTGGATGGCCTGGGGCGGCGGCTTTCTGGCCGTGTCTGACATCCGTACCAGCAGGGCGATAAGGATCCAGTTAGCCAGCAGCGCGGAGCCGCCCTGCGACATGAACGGGGTGACCAGACCGGTGAGGGGGATCAGGTTGGTCACGCCGCCGACGATGATGAAGACCTGCCAGGCGAGGATGAACGACAGGCCGCCGGCCAGCAGCTTGGAGAACGGCTCGCGGGCCACGATCGAGGTGCGCAGGCCGCGCTCCACCAGCAGGGCGTACAGCATCAGCAGCGCCATCAGCCCGGTCAGGCCGAGCTCCTCGCCGACGGCGGTGAAGATGAAGTCGGAGATGGCCAGTGGGATCTCGTCGGGGTGGCCCTCGCCCAGCCCGGTGCCGAGCACGCCGCCGTGGCCCATGGCGAACAGGCCCTGCATGAGCTGGTAGCTGCCGCCCAGCTCACGGTCGTACAGCTTCGGGTCCTCGGGGTTGAGGTAGACCTCGAAGCGGGCCGCGACGTGGTCGAAGATCGTCCCGGCCAGGACGGCGCCGCCGACGAAGAGCAGGATGCCGATCAGCACCCACGAGGTGCGCTGGGTGGCGATGTAGAGCATCGCGATGAACGTGCCGAAGATCAGCAGTGAGGAGCCGAGGTCCTTCTGCAGGACCAGCACGCCCAGGCTCAGGCCCCAGGTGATGAGGACCGGGCCGAGGTCGCGGGCTCGGGGCAGGTCGATGAAGAGCAGCCGCCGCCCGGCCAGCGCCAGCACGTCGCGCTTGGCCACCAGGTAACCGGCGAAGAAGACGATCAGGGCGATCTTGGCGAACTCGGCGGGCTGGAGCTGGCCCACGCCGGGGATGCCGATCCAGATGCGCGCGCCGTTGGTCTCCTGACCGATGAACGGCAGCAGCGGCGAGACCAGCAGGACCAGGCCGAGGGCTCCCATGGTGTAGGTGAGCCGCTGCAGTGACCGGTGGTCGCGCACCACGATCAGCGTCACGGAGAACATGACGACCCCGACGGCCGTCCACAGGAGCTGGGTGGTGGCCGAGGCGCCGAACGTGTTGACCCGCTCCAGGCGGTAGATCATCACCAGCCCGAGGCCGTTGATCAGCGTCACCAGCGGCAGGATCAGCGGATCCGCCCACGGGGCGAACTTGGCCAGCACCAGGTAGGCGGCCAGCATGAAGCCGCCCAGCCCGAGGCCGTAGGTGAGCATGCCGGACGGGATCTGCCCGTCGATGGCCAGCCCCACGTTGGCGTACGCGAGCATCACGATGCCGACCGCGAAGGCCAGCATCGCCAGCTGGGCCAGCCGCCGTTTGGCGGGCATCAGGACCGGCTCGGCGCTTGGGGTGCTCATGTCTCTACCGTGACCTTGTGGGTTGGGGAGTCCTTGTGGGTTGGGGGGGCTTTGAGGGGGTGGCGGTCGCGGAGGGGGAGGCGCTGGGAGTGGGGGTCGGTTTCCCGCCGTCGGACTCGGCCGTGGACGACTTGAGCTCCTCGATCTTCTTCAGGCCCGCCTCGACGTCGGGGACGGGGATGCCGTCGCGAACCTGGCCCTGCTGGAACGCGCCGAGAGCCGAGACCGACTCCGTGGTGCTCCGGGCGACGTCGAAGAGCTCGAAAGGGCCGAGGTTGGTCTTCACACCCTGAAAAACCACGATCTCGTTACCCCTGGCCCCGACGAAATACTGGTCTTGCAACCACTGATTGCCGAAGTACCAGCCTAGGCCGCCCCCGGCGATGACGACGCCGCCCGCCGCGACCAGAAACGGCCACCGCCGCCGTCGCCTGGCGGGCCGGGCGACGGCCCTGACGACCGGTTCGCCGCCGGGATCGTCGTCGGTGATCACCGGCTGCGGAGCGGTGACCACGCCGCCCTCGTCCGGCGGCGCGCCGGGCGGCTGGCCGAAGGGCTGGCCGAGCGGCTGTGACCTCGACATGGTCGACCCCGCGGCACCCACTACGGCGGCCTCACCGGCGGGCGGGACGCCCTCGTCCACCTCCAGCACGTCGGCGAGCACGCAGGTGATGTTGTCGGGGCCGCCGCCGCGGTTGGCCAGGTCGATCAGCGTGCGGACCACCGTGTCGGGGTCGTCGATCGTGGTGAGCGTGTGGTGCAGGGTCTCCGCGCTCACCACCCCCGACAGGCCGTCCGAGCAGAGCAGGTAGCGGTCGCCGACCTGGGCCTCGCGCAACGACAGGTCGGGGTCGACCTCGCCGCTGCCGTCGAGCGCCCGCAGCAGGATGGACCGCTGCGGGTGGGTCGCGGCCTCCTCCTGGGTGATCCGGCCGTCGTCCACCAGCGACTGCACCAGGGTGTGGTCGTGGGTGATCTGGTACAGCTCCCCGGCGCGCAGCAGGTAGGCCCTGGAGTCGCCGACGTGGACCAGGGCCACTCTCGTACCGGACCACAGCATGGCGGTCAGGGTGGTGCCCATGCCCTTGAGGCTGGGATCGCGGCCGACCATCTCGTGCAGCCTGCGGTTGGCGTCGCGTACCGCCGCCTCGATGGCGCTGAGCAGGTCACCCCCCTGCGCGTCCATGTCGAGGGAGGACATCGCGGCGATGGCGACCGAGCTGGCCACCTCGCCGTGTGCGTGGCCGCCCATGCCGTCGGCGACGGCGAGCAGGCGGCCGCTTGCGTACGCCGAGTCCTCGTTTCCTTCACGGAGGAGGCCGACGTCCGAGCGGGCGGCGTAACGGAGTGCGATGGTCATTTGCGCAATTCGATGACGGTCTTACCGATGCGGATCGGAACGCCGAGCGGCACCGGAGTCGGACGGGTGACTTTAGAGCGGTCGAGGTATGTGCCGTTGGTCGAACCGAGATCTTCCACGATCCACTGACCGTCCTGAGGAAAGAGCCGGGCGTGCCGGCTGGAGGCGTAATCGTCGCTGACCACCAGCGTCGCGTCACTCGCCCGGCCGATGGTGATGGGCACCTCCGTGAGAGGGATGATCGTGCCCTGCAGGGGGCCGCCGACGACGACCATCTGCCGGGGCTCCCCCTTCCGCGGTTTGGACGCGGGTTTCACCGGCTTGGGAGCCTTGACGGGAACGGCGGCGGGCGTGCGCGATCCGAACAAGTCTGTCCGGATCACACCGACCGCGGCAATCACGAAGAACCACAGCACCGCGAGGAAGGCGAGCCGGATCAGCAGCAGCGTGAGCTCGGACATGGACCGTCTGTTTACCTTTAATCGCGCCGGAAAACCAGAGTCGTCCGCCCCAGCGTCACACGAGTGCCGTTCTGGAGCTCGACCCGGCGAACCGGCTGGCCGTTGACGAAGGTGCCGTTGGTGGAGCCGAGGTCGACGAGCGCGACCAGGGGACCCTCCACCCGCAGCTCGGCGTGGTGCCGGGACACACCCGGGTCGACCAGCCGTAGATCGCAGTCGGTGCCCCTGCCGAGCAGGGTGACCGGTGTGGTCAGGTCGAAGGAGCGCTGTCCTTGCGGGTCGTCCTGGGTGGAGACGAGCAGACGGGGGCGGCCGGGGAAGGCGTGGGTCCGGGCCGGGGGCACGTCGCTCACCGGCTGGCGGATCTCGTCCTGCTCGACCGTGGCGCCGCGGATCACGCCGGATCGGATCCGGAACAGGCCGACCGCGAGGTCGTCGGCCGTCTCGAAGCGGACCCGCACCGGCCCCACGAAGGAGTAACCCTGCTCCTTGGCGTACTCCCTGGCGAGGTTCGCCAGCTCCTGGCCGATGCTGTCGGCGTACACCTCCAGACGTTCGCTGTCGGTCGTGGACAACTCGACCACGAAGTCGTTGGGCACGAGAGTGCGCCCCTGCGCGACGATCGCAGCCCGCTCGTCCATCTCCCGTTGGACCGCGCTGGCGACCTCGACCGGCTGAAGGTCAGATTTGAACGCCCGCGCAAAGGCCCCCTCAACCAAGCCTTCGAGTCTCCGCTCGAAACGTTGCAGGACTCCCACCGGGTACCTCCCCTCCTCCGTCTATATGGTCGCGGCCGCTTGGGGCTCGTCGGTTCGTTCCTTGCTCTTCCGCACCCAGTCGTTCCGCTTCACATCTAGGAGGATCGTATCCGGGTTCGTGGGTACCGGCAGATTCGTGCTAGTGTTTCGACCGCACCCAGCAAGGGCGGGTGGCGGAACGGCAGACGCGCACGGTTCAGGTCCGTGTGTCCGAAAGGACGTGAGGGTTCAAATCCCTCCTCGCCCACCAGATCAAGGCCCCGGCCTCGCGAAAAGCGAGGCCGGGGCCTTTCTGCTTCCCGAGGGTCCGGTGTCCCCCCGGGGCCGTTCGCGCGGCAGGGGCCTTCTGCGTGATTCCGCGCGTAGGCGCTGGATGGTCGGTCATGGTCGTCGCTCGTTCCGTCGGCGGAGGCTTCGCTGGTCACGCACGGATCTGGGGGCTCCGGACCGGTACGACCATGCGCCTCCCAGTTCTATGGGCCCGCACTTGCCGATCACTTTCGGATGACTTGCACCGGTTTCGGGCGACCTCGTGATTACGCTGACAGAGAAAACGGGCCGGAAGAATCCTCCCGGCCCGTTCTGCGATGCCCGGTGCCCGGTGCGCCTTCGGCGTTTCCGGAGCGTCCGGCGGGCGTCAGGCCCGCGCGGGCGCCGGGCCCGCCGGGGTGGCGAGCCCCCGGACGTCCAGGAGCTCCCCGACCAGGTCGGTGAGGCTCACCATGCCGACGACCTCGTCCCCGTCGGTGACCAGGCCCAGGTGGGCCCGGGCGTCCTGCAGGGCGTGAACCGCCTCGGGGATCGTGGTGGTCTTCGCCAGCCGGGGCACCGGGCGGGCCAGCTGCGCGGGGCTCGCCTCGGGCCGCACCAGGGCGTCCCTGACGTGCACCACGCCCAGGACGTCGCCCGGCTCGCCGGAGGTGACCAGCAGGCGCAGGTGCCCGCTGTCCGCCGCGACCTCGCGCACCCGCGCACCCGGCGCGTCCGCGGGCACCGACGCCGTCTCCGCCAGGGGGAGCATCAGCCGCTCCACCGGCTGCTGGTGGACCCGCAGCGCCCGGGTCAGCAGGTCGTGCTCGTCACGGTCGAGCAGGCCCATCCGGCCCGACTCGCCGACCAGCATGGCCAGCTGGACGGGGGTCCTGGTGGTGGCCAGCTCGTCGCGCGGGTGCACTCCGAACAGCCTGAGTATCCCGTTGGTCAGGCCGTTGAGCGCGGCGAGCACCGGCCGGACCACCCAGGTGAAGCCGCGGAACGGCAGGGCCAGGCCCATCGCGGCGGCCTCGGGGTGGGTCAGCGCCCACGACTTGGGGGCCATCTCGCCGACCACCATGTGCAGGAAGGTGACCAGCGCCAGCGCGATGAACAGCGCGATCGGAACCTGGAGCGACTCGGGGACGCCGATCGCGGCGAAGACCGGCTCCAGCAGATGCTCGATGGCCGGTTCGGTCACCATGCCCAGGCCCAGCGAGCACAGTGTGATGCCCAGCTGTGCCCCGGCCAGCATCAGCGACAGCTCCCGGCCGCCGCGCACGGCCGCGCGGGCGGCGATCCGGGCCAACCGTCCTCCCCTGCCGGCGAGCTCCTCCAGGCGGTGCCTGCGGGCCGAGATCACCGCGAACTCGGCCGCGACGAAGAAGGCGTTGCCGATCAGCAGGGCCACACCGATCAGCAGGGCACCGGTGGTGCTCATCGTCCCCCCACCGGGCCTCGGCCGTATCCCGGCGCGCCGGAGCCGCGTCCGGCCATCCGGGACGCGGTCGTCACGGGTTCATCTCTCCTCGCGCCGTCCCGCTCCGTGTCGTCCCGGGGCACGCCGTCGCCCGGCACGCCCTCCCGCCCGGTGTCGCTCTGTCCGGCGTCTCGCCGCACGTCGTCGCCTGCCGTGTGGTCGCGGTGGTCGCGGTGGTTCCGGTGGTTTCGCGGGGCACCGTCCGGGCGCCCGCTCTCCGACCTTCCGGCGTCCTGTCCGGCGCTTCCCGACCCGGCGGCGTCACCGGGGGCACCGGGATCGTCCTCGCCGGGCCGGGCGAGCGCCAGCCGCACCCACTCGGGCACCCGGCGCTGCACCGACAGCACGGTGAGGACCGCGTCCTTCTCTTCGACCCCGTCGCCCTCCAGGAGGTCGTGCTCCATGGTCAGGGTCACCTTCACCCGGTCGCCGGGCTCCGCCATCCGGCCGAGGGTGGCGAGCACGAGGCCCGCGACGGTGTCGTAGTCGTCGCTCTCGGGCAGCGGCAGGCCGGTGGCGCGCTCGATCTCGTCCAGCCGGAGGGTGCCCGGCAGATCCCACGTGCCGTCGTCGTTGGCGACGACCCCGGCCGGTTCCGGGTCGTTCTCGTCGATCAGCTCGCCGACCAGTTCCTCGGCGAGGTCCTCGATGGTGACCACGCCGGCCAGGCCGCCGTACTCGTCGATGACGCACGCCATGTCGTCCCGGGCGGCCCGCATGCGTTCCAGCACCACCGGCAGCGGCAGCGAGTCGGGGACCAGGAGGGCGGGGCGGGTGATCTTCTTCAGCGGTCCCTCGGTCAGACCGGACCTGAGCAGCTCCCGCACACCGGTCACGCCCACCACGTCGTCACCGTTGACGTCACAGAGCACCGGGTAACGGGAGTGGCCGTGCTCGCCGACGGCGGCGACCAGGTCGGAGATCGGCCGGTCGTCCCGGAGCAGCACCAGGCGCGGACGCGGGACCATGATCTCCTCGGCGGTGCGGTCGCCGAACTCCAGAGCCCGCTCCAGCAGCTCCGACAGGCGCGGCGGCAGATCACCGGCCGTGGCGGACTCGGAGATGATGCGGGACAGCTCCTCGGGGCTGGCGCCGTGCTCGATCTCCTCCACGGGCTCCACGCCGACGCGGCGCAGCAGGCCGGTGGCGGCGGAGTCGAACAGCCGGATGACCGGGCCGGCGATCCTCATGTAGATCAGCGTCGAACGGGCGAGGAACTTGGCCATCGGTTCCGGGCGGGCGATGCCCAGGTTCTTGGGGGCCAGTTCGCCGAACACCATCTGGATGACGGTGGCGACGGCCACGGCCAGCGCCACCGCGATGCCCGGCACGGCGGCCTCGGGCACGCCCACGGCGGAGAGGCCGGGACGGATGACCGTGGCGATGGCCGGTTCGGCGATGAAGCCGACGAGCAGCGCGGTGACCGTGATGCCCAGCTGCGCGCCCGAGAGCATGAACGACAGGCGCCCCGTCACCTGGAGCGCTCTGGCGGCGGAGGTGTCACCGGCGTCGGCCTGCTCGCGCAGCACGCCCCGGTCCGCCGCGACGAAGGCGAACTCCTGGGCGACGAAGTAGCCGGTGGCGAGGGTCAGGAGGAGTACGGCCAGCAGGCCCAGAGCCGTGTTCACCGGGTGGCTCTCCCGGTCGGATCAGCGGTTCCCGTGCCTTCGCACGGGCAGGTACTCCACGGATCGGGAGCGGACACGATCATCCTTTCGAGCAGAGGTAGTCCTCTACCGTAACGATGCGGATGGCGGTCAATGTTTCCGGATGGGTTGACGATCACATTGTTGGTGCCTCCACACCCTTCTGCGTACTTTTGCATGGGGAAACCTTGACGACCACCCGACACGCGCGGGGGCCGCGACGTAGCGTCGATAATGACGTTTTCAACAGAGAACGAGAAGTGGCGGAACACGACGTGGCTGACTGGCCGGAAGACCACGACCGCATCAATGCGCTCGGACCGACCGAGCCCCTGCCCGTGCAGCCACGCGCGGCCGGGCAGCCCGCCTATCCCTCACCTGGCGGACGCGGGGCCTCATCCCGCGGCGCCTCCTCCCGCGGATCGTCACCTCGCGAAGCGTCCTCCCGTGAAGCGGCCTTCGGCGCTGCGTCGGGCCCCGGGGAGGCGTCGCCCCGACAGGGGAGCGCGCGGGTGTACGGCAAGGCGAGGTCGGGGGCCGGCCCGGTCAGGCCGATCGGCCCGTCCCCCGGCCCTGTCCCCGGCGGTCCTGTCCCCGGCGGTCCGGCCGGTCCCCCGCCGGGTTCGGGAGGCGGCTTCGGCCTGAAGGGCTGGCGGCCCAAGCGTCCGGGCAGACTGGCCGCACGCGTCCTCATCGGCCTGCTCGTGGTCGTGCTGGTTCTGGCCGTCGGCGGATACTTCGTGATCAACTCCCGGCTGGAACGGATCGACGCGCTCGGCGACTACGAGGGGCGCCCCGCCGACGGTCCGGGCACCAACTGGCTGCTGGTGGGCTCCGACAGCCGCGCGGGCCTGACCGCGGCCCAGCGGAGGAAACTCGCCACCGGCAAGGCCGTCGGCCGCCGCACCGACACGATGATGCTGTTGCACATCCCCGAGGGCGACGGCCGGCCCACCCTGGTCAGCCTCCCCCGCGACTCGTACGTGCCGATCGACGGCCACGGCAGCGACAAGCTCAACGCCGCCTACTCCTTCCAGGACGGCGGCCCCAAGCTGCTGGCCAAGACCGTGGAGAAGGTCACCGGGGTCCGGATCGACCACTACATGGAGATCGGCTTCAGCGGCTTCGTGGGCATCGTCGACGCCATCGGCGGCGTCGAGATCGACGTCAAGCAGGACATCAAGGACCCCAAGGCGGGGATCGACCTGAAGAAGGGCCGGCAGGTGATGGACGGCGCCACGGCCCTGGGCTACGTCCGCACCAGGGCCACCGGCGCCATCCCCGACCTCGACCGGACCCAGCGCCAGCGCCAGTTCTTCTCCGCCGTGGTGAAGAAGGCCGCCAGCCCGGGCGTCCTGCTCAACCCCTTCACCTCCGTACCGCTCGCGCTGAGCGCCACCGACTCGGTGGCGGTCGGCGAGGAGACCGGCGCCTTCAACCTGCTCTCCCTCGGGCTGGCCATGGGCGGCAACCCGATCACCACGGCCGTCCCCGTCGGATCCCTGCCCACCATCAACGGCCAGGCCGTCGTCAAGTGGGACCGGGAGAAGGCGCTGCGCCTGTTCAACGCGCTCGCCGAGGACAAGCCCGTTCCCAAGGACGTCCTCGGCAAGTGAGTGCGGTGCGGGAGCCCGTCCGCCGGCGGGCTCAGCCGGAGGCGGCGCCCGAGGTGCTCGCGGCGACGGCCCCGGCGATCACCGCGGTCATGACGGCCGCGTTGACCGCGGCGATGGTCTTGGAGACCGCCTCGCCCGCCCAGTCGCCTTCGGTGATCTCCTTGATCCGCTCCTTGCGCGCGTCCGGGAACGCCTTGCGGTCGATCTTGGCCGCGTGCAGGACCGCTATCAGGACGGCGGTCCGCTCGTCGGGGTCGGCCCCGGCGAGGACGCCCCGCACCCGCTCCCGGATGCCCCGCTCGATCTCGGGGTCGCTCTCCGGGTAGCGGGTGCTCGGGAAGATCCCCAGGATCCTGCGCTGCTCCTCGCGCAGCACGCCCCGCTCCGCCAGGCGCGCCAGCAGGCGCTTGCGGAGCTTGCCCGAGTTGAACCGCTGCACCCACCACTCGGGTTTGCGCGGCTTCGACTCGGCCGCGATCCGCTCCAGCGCCGCGTCGAGTTCCTCGTCCCCGAGGGGCGTCGTGTCCCGTACGGTGACCTTCCGGTCCGCGAGGTCGATCCGGCCCTCGACGGCCAGTTCGGCCAGCAGGGCCCCGCCGAGCGCCGCGTCCAGCTCCGTCGAGCCGATCAGTTGCTTGCCCTCCTGCTCGTCGTAGGCGAGAAGGAGCACTTCCTCGGTGATCGTCGTCATCGTTCGAGACTACGTCGGAGGCGGCCGGCCGCGGCCGTACCGGCGGCGACCGGCCGTCGTCTCCCGGCGACTCCGGTGTCTTCCGACGCCCTGGTTTCCGCCGGTGCCGCGGTGGTGTCCGGCCCCGTAAGCACTCCGTAAGCGCCGCGGGCCCCCGGCCGGGATAGCGTCGGCCCGAGGTCGGAGGGACATCATGAAGATCAGAAAACTGCTGAGGCATCCCGCCACGTGGGTCGTCGCGGCCTTCGCCGCCGTCGCGTTCGGCGTCGCGCTCTACCTTTTCCAGCCCTGGCGCCTGTTCACCACCGTCGAGGTGAACGAGGCCGTGCCCGTCGTCGCCGACGCCCCGCCGTCCACGACGGGGCAGCAGGGTGGGCAGGACGCGTCGGACGCCCCGTCCGCGCCGGCCCGCAAGCCGAAGACCGTGGCCGCCGGCACGTTCATCTCCCACGAGCACGAGACCCGGGGCCGGGCGAAGGTGCTGGAGCTGGCCGACGGGAGCCGGGTGCTCAGGATCGAGAACCTGAACACCTCCGACGGTCCCGACCTGCGGGTGTGGCTGAGCGACCAGCCCGTCAAGGAGGGCACCGCCGGTTGGTTCAACCTCGACGACGGCGAGCACCTGGAGCTGGGCAACCTCAAGGGCAACAAGGGCAACGCCAACTACGCCATCCCCGCGGACGCCGATCTCGACAGCCTGAAGACGGTCACCATCTGGTGCAAGCGCTTCAGTGTCTCCTTCGGTGCCGCGGCGCTGACCCCGGACACCGCGGCCTGAGACACCGCGGCCTGAGACACCGCCGGCCGGACTGCGACAATGCTCGGCTTATGAGCGTTTCACAGCAATTGCATGTCGTCGGCCGTTCCCTTCTCGGCGAGCAGCTCGCGCACCCGACGGTGGCCGGGATCGCCCGCGGGGACCTTCCCGAGCCGGTCTTCCGGTCCTGGCTCGAGCAGGACTACCTCTTCCTCCTCGACTATGTGCGGGTCTTCTCCCGGCTGGCGTGGCAGGCCCCCGACGGGCATCTGGGCGACCTGGTGGACCTGGCCCACGCCACGCTCCACGACGAGCTGAAGCTGCACCGGTCGCTGTCGGCGGAGTTCGGCGCCGACCTCGACGGGGCGAGGAAGGGGCCGGCCTGCGCCGCCTACACCGCCTTCCTGCTCGACTCCGCGGCCTCCTACGCCGACGGCCTGGCCGCGCTCTACCCGTGCATGTGGGGTTACTCGGCGCTCGGTCGTGCCCTCGCGGAGAATCCTCCGGCCGAACCGCGCTACCGCGCCTGGGTCGACACGTACGCGGATCCGGGCTTCGCCGCGCTGACCGAGCGAATCGCCGTGATGATCGACGAGGCGGTCGTCGACGCCGAACGGGCCAAGGCTCTCTTCGCTCAGGGGATGGCGCACGAGCTGGCCTTCTGGGACGTGCCCTGACCCGGAGGCGGTGAGGGAGAGGTCACCGGGCCCACGGCGGCAGGACGGTCCGCCCGTCCAGGGTCGCCGTGATCCCGGCGGAGGTGCACGCGATGGCGCCGGCCGGTTCGGTCGGCGAGCCGTTCCTGATCGAGAACGGGACGCCGGGCGGCAGGATCAGCGCGTCTCCCGCCTCGATCACGTGCTCGACGCCCCCGATGACGCCCACGATCCGCCCCGACTGGGCGACGAACACCTCCTCGCGGTCGACGCTGTGCTCCCTGCTCTCCGCGCCGGGCTCCATCTCGAGTGACCAGACGGCCAGTTCCGACGAGCCCCGCGAGGGGACGGCGAGCGAGCGCATGGTGATGCCGCCGTTGTCGAAGACGGGGGCGTCGGCCAGTTTCGCGGTGGTCATGCTGCCTCCAGATATGGTCAACCTGATTGACTGTATGCCGAAAAGGTAAATCACGTTGACCATCTCGTCAACCGTTCGCACGCCGGAGGGAGGGGGTGTCCGGCGGCTTCGCCCTCCACCGGGGCTCGGACTTGGGACAATGGCCTCATGAGTGTTCCTGAGGTCGAAGCGCAGGCGGTGCCCGAGGGCGTGTTCCTGCTCGATGTGCGAGAGAACGACGAGTGGCGGGCCGGCCACGCGCCCGGGGCCGTCCACATCCCGCTGGGCGAGTTGCAGGCCCGGGTCGGCGAGGTGCCCAAGGACGCCCCCGTCTACGTAATCTGCCGGGTCGGCGGCCGTTCGGCCAACGCCGCCGCCTGGCTCAACCACGTCGGCTGGGACGCGATCAACGTCGGGGGCGGCATGCAGTCGTGGCACTACGCCGGCCGCCCGATGGTCGCGGAGACCGGCGGTGACCCGTTCGTGGCCTGAACCGCTCATCGGGGGCGAACCCTTGTCAGAAAGGAAATAGATGACATAATCAGCACGAATTGCTTACCGCGGGAGCTCGGGCGAGACCGGGCTGAGAGGGCGGAACCACGCAGGGGGTCACACGGGCCCCCGCCGTGCCGCCGACCGCATGAACCTGTCCGGGTAATGCCGGCGTAGGGAGCGTGTGATGAAGTCTGCCGCCGTCGGCCCCCGGAGCGGCCCTTCCGAGACCGTCGACCCGAAAGCGGCCGAGGCGCCCCTCACCCTGGACGAGGCCCCGCCCAAGGCCCTCGGCGTGCTCGACCAGGGTGCGCTGTGGGCCAACCTCGGTGTCAGCCTGCTCGGGTTCTCCGGCGCGATCACCCTGATCAACCCGCTCGGCGACCGGCCGCTGAGCTTCGCGGCGGCGATCCTGGCCGCCGTCGCGGGCAGCCTCATCGGCACCGCGATGGTCGGCCTGGCCGCGATCCCCGGGCAGCGGACCGGCGCCCCGGCCATGGTCCTGCTCCGCGGCCTGTTCGGCGCGCGGCTGTCCTACCTGCCGACCGTGCTGAACATCATCCAGATGATCGGCTGGGGCATCTTCGAGCTCTGGGTCATCGCCCGGGGTGCCCAGGCCATCGCCGGCTCCCTCGGGGCCACCGGGGTGCCCTACGCGGTCTGGGTGGTCGTCGCGGGAGTGATCACCACCGCGTTGACCATCCGACCGCTGGGAGCCGTCCGGATCCTGCGCAGGTACGTCACCGTCGGTGTGATCATCTCGATGGCCTGGTTCCTCGTCGCGCTGTTCCGGCAGGTCCCGACGGTCAGCGGTGGATCATGGGAGGCGTTCGCCCCCTCGGTCGACTACGTGATCGCGCTCTCGGTCTCGTGGGTGCCCGTCGCGGCCGACTTCGCGCGGTTCTCCCGATCCGGCAGGGCCGCCTTCACCGGCGTCGTCGGCGGCTACACGATCGCCCAGGTCGCCTGCCTGACCCTGGGAATCGCGGCGCTCGCGCTGGTCGGCAACGACCCCGGAAAGGTCTGGGACCCCTTCGTCGCCGCGGCGCTCGGTCCGCTGTTCTTCGGTATCCTGGTGCTGCGCGAGACCGACCAGTCGTTCGTGAACGTCTACTCCACCGCCATGTCCCTGCAGAACCTGCTGCCCCGGCTGGACCGCCGGGTCATCTCCGTGGCCGTCGGCGCGCTGGTCACGCTGATCGCGATCTTCGCCACCTCCGACGCCTACACCGCTTTCCTGGGCCTGATCGGGGCGGTCTTCGTGCCGATGTTCGCGGTGCTCGCCGTCGACTACTTCGTGCTCGGCGGCTCCCGCCGCTGGGACACCTCCGACGACGCGCCCGCACGGCCGCTCATGATGGTGCCGTGGGCACTCGGCTTCGTGGCCTGGTGGATGCTCGCCGCCCTGCCGGTCGCGCCGGAACTGAGGTGGTGGACCTCGTTCTGGACGGGCGCCCGCGACGCGATCGGGTTCGTCCCGCAGCCGTGGATGAGCTCCGCCGTCGGAGCCTTCCTCGTCGCCGGGCTGGTGACCCTGGCCCTGGGAGCCCTGCGCCGCCGCAGGTGAGCGACCGGCCCCGCGGTCCGGGGCCGTCCGCCGGCCGCGTGCCGTCGTCCGCCGGCCCGCGCGCCGACGGCGGGCACGACGGCGTGCGTGGACGATGAGCATGGGCAGCGGGCGATGAAGTATGGACGGGCATGGGCGGACATGGACGGGCATGGACGGACGCATGGACGGGCATGGACGGCGGGAGAACCGCCGGGGCGTGCTACGCGCCGGCGGACGGGCGGCGGCGCGCGCCGGTGCTCTCGATCCGCAACAGGCGTTCCTTGGCCGCCGCGCCTCCGGCGTAGCCGCCGAGGACCGCGTCACTCTCCACCACCCGGTGACACGGCACGATCACGCACACCGGGTTGCTCGCGAGCGCGTTGCCGACCGCGCGCAACGCCCTCGGCCTGCCGATCCGCTCGGCGATCTCGCGGTACGTGGTCACCGTCCCGTACGGGACCGACAGCATCATCTGCAGCACGGTCCTGGCGAACTGGGTGGTCAGCCGCAGGTCGACCGGGGTGGTGAAGGCGCGCAGCCGGGCGGAGAAATAGGCGTCGAGCTCCCGCCGGACCGGGTCGAGCCGCCGGGCGTCCGGCCCGATGAACGTGCCGACCTCCTTGCTGATCCGCTCGAAGACGACGTTCTCGTCCTCGTAGCTGCACGCCACCACGCCCCGGGCCGTGACGGCCAGGGTGAGGCGCCCCACCGGGCCGTCGAGTGTTCCGAAGGCTATCTCGGGGTGGCTCGTGCCGATGTAGTCGGGCGACGTCACCCGTAGCAGTGCATCGATGTCGCCGGATGACACGGCCCCACCCTTTCGTAGCCAGGTGTGTGGTGACCGCAGCGTATCGGACGGATCGCCCCCGCGAGTGGCAACACGTGCGGGATGAAAGTGCCAAGATCAGGCCGGTCGAGACGGCACTATGGGTGTGTGCTGGACTACAGGGCCGGGAGTGACGGAGGCATCGGCCGTGCGGTCGTCGCCGCGGCGCCCAACGCGATCGTCGCGATCGACGAGGAGGAGTCGGTCATCGCATGGAATCCCGCCGCCGAGCGCCTGTTCGGCTGGTCGGCGTGCGAGATGATCGGCCGTAGGGCGCCGGTCGTCCCCGAGGAGCTGAGGGCCGAGCACAACGCGGTCCTGGAGAAGGTCCGCACCGGCGGCCAGGTGTCGCTGCGGACCAAGCGGTTCCGCCGCGACGGCAGCCTGTTCGACGTGCGGGTCGACACCGGCGTCCTGTGCTCGGACACCGGGGAGCTCCTCGGCTACGTGAGCGTCTACCACCTCGCCCAGGACGACGAGACCGCCAACGACCGCCACGCCCGCAGGACGCAACTCGTCCGCAGGCTCACCGACGTGGTGGCCGACATCAACGCCGCGCGGGAACTGCCGGACGTGCTCGACCGGATCGCGGCCAGTCTCGCCGAGCTGACCGGGGCCGACGCGGGCGGCTTCGTGCTCATCGAGGGCGACCGGCTCCGGCTCGTCGCCCGGCACAAGCTGCCCGAGACACTGCGCAACTCCACCGCCGACCTGCGCACCAGCCTGGTCGGCAAGCTGTTGCGCGAGGGCCGGACCGTGATGCTGGAGACCGGTGACCGGGCACGGCTGGACGAGCTGATCTGGTCGCAGCTGCCCGGCCTGCACACCATCGCGCTCGGCCTGGCGGTGGTGGGCGGACGGCCGTACGGCGCGCTGTACGCGCTGTTCGCCAAGCGCAAGGCCGGCCATCTGGAACTGGAGCTGCTGGAGCTCCTGGCCGGTCACGCCGGCATCGCGGTGGGCAACGCCACGGCCTACCAGGAGGCGGTGCGGCAGCGTGCCCACGAGCGCGCGGTCTTCGACGCCAGCGCCGACGGCATCGCGGTCCTCGACGAGACGGGCCGGGTCACCCAGTGGAACCCGGCGGCCACCGAGCTGACCGGTTTCCACGCCGCCGAGGTGATCGGCGGGCCGCCGCCGTTCCGGCTGCCCGGGCCGGGGGACAAACTCACCATCCAGCTTCCCTCGGGCACCTGGCTGGACGTGCTCTGCGCCGAGATCGTGGAGACGGGCGAGATGGTGGTCGACTTCCGCGATGTCACCCGGGCCAAGGAGCTGGAGGAGGCCAAGGACCTGTTCCTGGCGACCACCAGCCACGAGCTGCGCACCCCGATCACCGTCGTCCGCGGCTTCGCCAGCACGCTCGACACACGCTGGGACAGCATGACCGACGCCGAACGCCGCTCGGCCGTGCACACCATCGCCGAACGGGCCCGCTCGCTCGGCCAGCTCATGGACCACCTCCTGCTCGGCTCCCGCGCCGGGGCCCCGGAGCTCCCCTTGAGGATCGAGGACTTCGACCTGGCCGAGCTGGTGCGGGCCGCGACGATGGGGCTGCCGGTGCTGTCGGACCTGCACCGGATCGAGGTTTGCCTCCCCGACGACCTGCCCCCGGTCTCGGGAGACGTGCTCGCCACCGACATCCTGCTGGGCCAGCTGCTGGAGAACGCCTTCAAGTACTCCCCGGACGGCGGCCTGATCAGGGTCGAGGCGTGGGCGGACGGCGACCGGGTGGTGCTGGTCGTCGACGACGAGGGCGTGGGCATCTCCCCTGCCAGCAGGGAGCGGGTCTTCGAGCGCTTCGTCCAGGGCGACAGCGGTGACCGTCGCAGGTTCGGCGGGGTGGGGCTCGGCCTGTACATCGTCCGGAGTCTGGCGAGGGCCCAGGGCGGTGACGTCTCGGCCCATCCGCGGCCCACCGGGGGCACCCGGATGCGCCTTGCCCTGCCCATCGCCGACACGCCCGGGGCCCATACCTGATCGACACGCCGAGGCGGTAACAAGTCGGTAACGGATGAGCTGATCTATTGTCGAATGTGCACAACCCGTAATTGGCACTCGGTTTCTCAGCCCATCTAACGGGGCATTTCGGTCGTAGTGGGGTGTGTCCCTCAGGGGGAACAGGCATAACGGGGAGGTGAGTGCGTCGAGCGTCGTCTTGTTGCCGTATGCACCGTCCAGCGTCGCTGTCGCACGTCAACGCCTCTGCTCTGACCTGCAAGAACGGGGTGTTTCCGAGCCTGCGATCGACGACGCGGTGCTCGTGGTCAGCGAACTGCTGAGCAACGCGCTTCGACATGCGCACCCGTTACCGTCAGGGCAGATCAGGGTCGCGTGGCACTGGATCGAAGACCACGTCGAGGTCGCGGTGAGTGACGGTGGGGCCGCCACCGAGCCCCGCGCCGGACGTCCGACGCTCTCCTCCCTGGGGGGACGAGGTCTCGGAATCGTCGACTACATCGCCTCCCGGTGGGGGGTCCGGCACGAAGGAGACGTCACCACGGTGTGGGCCGTGGTCACCGCGTCCGAGACGCTGGGTAACGGCCATCTCTCAGCCCCCGAGCCGGCCCCGGCCCTTCGCGAGTGCGGTTAGCCTCCCGCCCCGCCGCGTTCCGTCCGATGCCCACCTGTCATGGGACCGGGCGGGATACGGACCGGGGCGGGTCTCGCCGCCCGGCGGGCCCCTCCGTCCGGGTGAGTGCCGGGCCGGGTCTCACCGCGCGGTGAGTGCCGGGCGGTGCAGCACCGCCCGCTCGGCGGCCGTCCACGCCGTCGTGACGAGCAGGTAGATTCCCGCCGCGAGCGGCAGCACCGCCGCGGCCAGCACCGTCCCGTACGGCAGCAGCGGCAGCACCCGGCGCAGCGCCGGCTGGACCTCCTCGCCCATCGTGCGCCGCATCCGCCGCGACGTGATCGTCGCGACGGCGGCGAGCAACAGGAAGAGTCCGGCGAACACCAGCGCCGGCCCGCTGATCAGGCCGAACCCGGCGACCGTGCCCGCGAACTGCTGCCCCAGCTGCACTCCGAACAGCCCGTGCGTGAGCAGCGCGTTGGCGTGTCCGGCGATCGTCGAGGAGACGAAGACCTGGTACATCACGGTGAAGAACGGCAACTGCGCCATGCCTGGCAGGCAACCGGCCAGCGGCGAGGTCTTCTCCCGGGCGTACAGGGCACTCAGCTCGCTGTGGAGCCGCTCGGGTTGCCGGGCGTACCGCTCCCTCAGCTTCCTGACCTCGGGTGCGAGCCGTGCCCTGGCCCGCTCACCCCTTGCCTGCATGACGCCGAGCGGCAGCAGCAGGAGCCGTACGCCGAGGGTGAAGACGACGATCGCCAGCGCGGTGGAGTCCAGCGGCTCGGCGAGGGCGGTGATGAGACCGGCGGTGAAGCCGATGACGGAGTCGAACATGCGAAGGGCCCTTCTGACTGGTGCGTGGACAGCGCAGAAGGCGCCCGCGGAACGGGACGTCGGGAAGCGGACCCGAGCGGGTCCGCGAAAGTCACGCGGGCGCCGGGCCCGCCGAGGGTGCTCGGGGCCGGGACCTCCCGGCCGCGTCGGGGTCGCGCTGCCGGACGAACAGGCCCCGCCCGGCCCGCTCCCGCCGGGACGGCGGCACGCGCCGCTCCGCCTCGGAGGCGACGGGCATCCGGCGCAGCGCCGCCCAGGCGAGCAGGAGCACGCCGAACCCGACCACGGCGGCGATGGTCAGCCCGCCGTCACCGGCCAGCCAGGCGGCGAGTGTCTGGAGCGCGACCAGCAGGTTCACCTGCCGGACTTGCCCACCATCGTGACCACGGCGACGACTGCGAAGGCCACCACCGCGAGCACGAGCACGAACTTCAGCAGCCCGAACAAGGCGGGCAGCACCAGCCCGAACACCACGTAGAGCGCAAGCAGGAGACCGATGACCGCAAGCACGACACGACTCATGAGATCTACCGTACGTCCGGAAGCCCGGGGACGTGACCGGGGAACATAACGATCAGATCCTTACGGATCCTTACGGAGCGGTGACGAGGCTGGGGAACGGTCCCCGGTGGGGCCTACCGTGGTGACCATGAGCGCGCGCATTCTGGTGGTCGACGACGATCCGATGGTGGCCGAGGTCGTGGCCCGCTATCTGGAGCGTGACGGCCACGCGGTCGAGTGCGTCGGAGACGGCGCCGAGGCGCTCAGACGTGCCCTGTCCAACCCGCCGGACCTGATGGTGCTCGACCTGATGCTGCCCAAGATGGACGGACTCCAGGTCTGCCGGAAGCTCAGGGAGCGCTGGCCGGTCCCGGTGATCATGCTGACCGCGCTGGGCGACGAGATGGACAGGGTGGTCGGCCTGGAGACCGGGGCCGACGACTACGTCACCAAGCCGTTCAGCCCCCGCGAACTGGCGCTGCGGGTCCAGTCGGTGCTGCGCCGGGCCCGCGGCGGCTCGGTGCCGGCCGGCACGGGCGTGCTCAGGGACGGCGACCTGACGGTCGACGTCGGGGCTCACGAGGTGCGACTCGGCGGCACGGAGATCATGCTGACCGCCCGTGAGTTCGACCTCCTGGCCCACCTGATGCGCAACCCCCGCCAGGCGTTCAGCCGCTCCACCCTGCTCGACCAGGTCTGGGGCTGGTCCTTCGGTGACTCCTCCACGGTGACCGTGCACGTCCGGCGTCTGCGCGAGAAGATCGAACCCGACCCGACGGCGCCCCGGAGGATCGTCACCGTCTGGGGCGTCGGCTACCGCTACGAACCGCTGGCGGAACCGTGATCCCCGAGATGCTGGTGATCGTCGCCGTCACCGCCGGGCTCGGCCTGCTGGTCGCGGTGGCCGGCCTGGGGGTGATGTGGCTACTGCGCGGCCGGTCGATCGGCGCGATGCTCGCGGTGGTCGCCGTGGTGACCGTGGTGGCCACCGTGGGCGGTGTGGTCGCCATCACCCTGAAAATGATCATCGAGGGCACGCCCCGTGACATCGTGCTCAGCGTGGTCGCCGTCGGCGGCCTCGTCGGCATGGGCGTCGCGACGGTGCTCGCCCGCCGGGTCGTGGCCGCCAGCCGCAGGCTGGTCGACGCCGTCCGGGCGGTACCGCCGTCGGGGGAGTTCACCCCGCCCACCGGCCTGCCCGCCGAACTCGACACGATCGCGAGGACCCTGGACCAGGCATACCGGCGGCTGCGCCTCAGCCACGAACGCGAGCGGGCACTGGAGAGCGCCCGCCGCGAGCTCGTCGCCTGGGTCAGCCACGACCTGCGCACCCCGCTGGCGGGGATGCGGGCCATGGCCGAGGCCCTGGAAGACGGCGTGGTCGACGACCCGGAGACCGTCGCCCGATATCACCGGCAGATCCGCCTGGAGGTCGACCGCCTGTCGGACATGGTCGACGACCTGTTCGAGCTCTCCCGGATCCACGCGGGCGCCCTGCGCCTGTCGCGCCACCGCATCGGTCTCGGCGACCTCGTCGCCGACGCGCTGGCCGGGGTGGAACAACTGGCCAGAGCCAAGGGGGTGCGGCTCACCGGCGACGTCGGGCCGGTGGTGCCGGTGCAGGCCGACGCCGGTGAACTCTCCCGGGCACTGCGCAACCTGGTGGTCAACGCCATCAGGCACACCCCAGGCGACGGCACCGTCTGGGTGCGCGCCGACGTGCGGGACGGGGTCGCCTGCCTGTCGGTCACCGACTGCTGCGGCGGCATCCCGCCGGGCGACCTGCCCCGCGTCTTCGACGTCGCCTTCCGCGGCGAGGCCGCCCGCACCCCCAGGGCGGACGGCGCGGGGGCGGGGGCGGGCCTCGGGCTGGCGATCGCCCGGGGCATCGTCGAGGCGCACCAGGGCTCGATCGGCGTCGTCAACACCGGTCCCGGCTGCCGCTTCGAGATCCGCCTGCCCCTGTCGGCCTGAGGCCGGCTTGAGCGACCCGGCCGGCGGAACCCGTCACGGGGTGGCGGCCCCGTTGGACGCCGGTGCCTGGGAGACGTCCCGGTCGGGGGGCGTCGTCGCAGAGGAGACCGGCTCGCCGGGCTCGCCGGGCCTCACCGGGACCATGAGGGTCATCCGGGCACACTGGCCGTCGTCGGGCTCGACCCGCTGGCAGGAGGTGAGCCTCCTGCTGGTGCCCAGGCATTCGACCATCGCGCGGAACGTCGGGCACGGCCAGCGCCACATGCAGCTCCGGCAGCGCAGGATGGGGTTGGCGGCGTCGCTGGTGATGCCGCCCGCGTCACGCGGCTGATGGAGGTCGAGCAACCTCACTCCGAGCGTGGCGAAGTCGAGCAGCTCCTCGCGTGCCCCCTCCAGGAAGTCGAGGTCTTCGACCGACAGGTGCGTTCTCACCGGGATGTATCCCTCGTGGTTCACCAGGCTCCGCAGGGAACTGGCGGCGTCGCGCCACGAGGTGGCCTTGTCGGTGCGGGCGATCATGGACTCCAGGTGGTTCCGGAGCCGTTGCCGCTGCAGATCCTCAGGCAGGTCTGTGTTCATCGATGCGTTCGAGCCCGTTTCTGTAACTCAACGGCCGCCGCTGGCGTGGCGCAGCGGCGGTCGGGAGGCCCCGGGTCTCCTCCCATTTTCCGGCCAAGCAGGCGTTGCGCTGTGTCAAGTCTCGCGCACCGAGGGTTTCCATGAGACCGAAACCGGGGACAAAGGGCCGGACGACTCGGGTTGACCGAGAGAACGTGACCAGCGGCTCCGGCGCCGCTAGTGTGCCCGCTGTGGAGCTAAAAGTCGCAACTCGATCTCATGCCGGACACGCCGTGATGGCCGTCGTCGGTGAGATCGATCTTTATACCGCGCCCCGCCTGCAGGCCGAGTTCGCCCGGCTGCTCGACGAGGGCCGCACCACCCTCGTGGTCCTCGACATGTCCGCCGTGGAGTTCTGTGACTCCACCGGCATGAACGTCCTGCTCTCCGCCCTCAAGCGGCTGCGCGAGCGTGGCGGCACGCTGGAGGTCGCCGGGCCCCGGCCGGCCGTGCGCAAGATCCTCCAGGTCACGGGCCTCGACTCGGTGTTCGTCGTGCACGACGCGGTGCCCGAGAAGCTGTTGACGTCCGAACCTCAGGGATGATGACCGGCACCGCGGCGATCATCCCCGCCAAGAACGAGGAGGAACGGATCGCGGCCACCGTGGCCGCGGCGCTGGCCCTGCCCGGGGTCGATCTCGTCGTGGTCGTCGATGACGGCTCGACCGACCGGACGGGCCGGGCGGCCAAGGCCGCCGGCGCCCGCGTCGTACGCCACAGCCGCAACCGCGGCAAGGCGGCCGCGATGGAGAGCGGCGCCGAGGCGGTGCGTGTGCTCGACGGCGACGACCCTCGCCATCTGCTGTTCCTGGACGCCGACCTCGGCGAGAGCGCCCGCACGGCCGCACCGCTGATCGAGCCGGTCACCGCGGGTGAGGCCGACATGACGATCGCCGTGTTCGTCACCCGCGTGAAGCTCGGCGGCCACGGCTTCGTCGTGCGCCTGGCCCGCGGAGGGGTCGAACGCGCCACCGGCTGGAGCCCCTCCCAGCCGCTCAACGGCCAGCGTTGCCTGACCAGGGCCGCCTTCCAGGCCGCCCTGCCGCTGGCCCGCGGCTTCGGAGTGGAGACCGGTCTCACCATCGACCTGCTCCGCAAGGGCTTCCGGGTGCGGGAGGTGCCGGTGGAGATGGCGCACCGCGCCACCGGCACCGACTGGAGGGCCCAGCTCCACCGGGCCAGGCAGTTCCGCGACGTGGCCTGCGCTCTCCTCACCCGCAGGTGACCGGGTCCCGTCCGGGCAGCGGGCGGGATGTGCTGGAATTTGCGGGTGACTCGGGAAGCGTCGGTCGTCGACCGCGGGCGGGGCCGCACGGGCGGCCCGACCCGGTGGTCCGCCGTCGCCGCGTACGGGGCCATGGGGCTCTCTGCCGTGCTGACGGTCCTGATCGGGTTGCTGGGCCCCTCGGCCATGGTGCCCCGCCTGCCGGGCCCGTCCTGGCACCCCCCCTACTCGCTCCAGGCCGATCCCGGCCCCCATCTCGTCATCGCCATGGGTGCGGCGGCGATCCTGCTCGGCGGGGCGGGACTGGCCGCGGCGCTGCGGTCGCCCTGGCGACCCGATCCGCGCTGGCCGCTCATGGCCGGCTGCGCCGTCGCGGCGCTGCTCGCCCTCCTGCCGCCCTCCGGCTCGGCCGACCACCTCAACTACGCCGCCTACGGCCGTCTGGCCGCCCTCGGCCACGACCCGTACGCGGTCACGCCCGCCGAACTGCCCGCCGACCCGGTGACCGGCGCGGTACAGGAGTGGACCGGGGTGACGAGCGTCTACGGCCCGGTGGCGACCGCCGTGCAGGCACTCGCGAGCCTGGCCGGGGGAGACTCGGTCAGGTTGACGGTCTTCGCGATGGCCCTGGTCAACGCGGCGGCGTTCATCGGCACCGCGTTGCTGCTGCACCGCCTCACCGCAGGCGACCCCGAACTGCGGCTGCGGGCGGTGCTGCTGTGGGCGGCCAACCCGTTGATGATCTATCACCTGTCGGCCGGGATGCACGTCGACACCCTCGCCGTCGCCTGCATGGTCGCCGCGCTCATGGCCGGCGGTGCCCGGTCGGGGCTGCTGCTGGGGCTCGGCATCGGGGTCAAACTGAACGCCGGGCTCGTCGCGCTCGGCCCCGCCTGGGAGCTGCGCCGCTCGCCCGCCCGGCTCGCCGTCGTGGCCGGCACCGCGACGGCGACCGTGGCGGCCGTCTACGCGCTCGCCGGATCGCACGCGTTCGACCAGGTGAGCGCCGCGAGCAGGAAGGTCTCCCTGGCCACGCCCTGGCAGCTGGTCAAGGGCGGCCTCCAGGGGGTGTTCGGGCCGGGCGCCTACTCGGCGTGGATCCAGGCGGGTTCGCTGATCCTGCTGGCGGCCCTGGCCTGGGCGATGTTGCGGGCCGTGCCCGCCCGCACCGCCCCGGCGGTCGCCGCGGTGCTGGTGGTCGCCTGGCTGTTCGCCGCCCCGTACGCGCTGCCCTGGTACGACGGCCTGGCCTTCGCGCTGCTGGCGATGGCCTCCTGGCCCGCCCTGGAGGGCTTCATGGTGGCGCGGGTGACCGTGCTGTCGCTGGGCTACCTGCCGGCCAGGGAGATCCTCCGCCCCGCGGACCTGGAGTGGACCAAGACCCTGCTCAGGGAGACGGCGGTGCCGTGGACGCTGCTGGCGTTGACGGCCGCTCTGCTGTGGTGGGCGGTGAGAGCTGCAACACGCGCACACAGGCGGCCAGGGTCAGCGGCACCGCGACCGTGAGCGCCATCGCCGGGATCGCGATGCCCGAGTCGTTCATCAGGAAGCCGATCAGCGCGCAGGCCAGCGCTCCCAGCAGCCCGGCGCGCAACGCGGGGGCCAGCGCGTAGGCCCGCCCCAGCGCCGGGGCACCCCATCGCGACGGCCGGTTCAGCACCAGGAACAGGAACGCCAGCGCCACCAGTGAGAGCAGCGACAGCGACCAGTTGCCCACCGTGACCCCGATCATCGCCCGGAACTTGCGGCCGACCACGGTCCAGGCCTCCCCGTCGAGCACCTGCTGGACGAACACCCCCAGATGGGTACGCCGGTCGGCGGGCCTGAGCCAGTCGGCCACCGCGATGGCCCCGATCAGCAGGCCACCGGCCAGGCCGACCAGGCCGAGCTTGACCGGCGAGACCCGGCTGCCGGACAGCAGGATCAGCAGCACGGCCACCCCGACGAGGAACGCCGGCACCCCGCCGAAGTCGGCACCCCAGGCAGGCCAGCCGTCCGCGAACACCGCGAACCCACCGTAGACGGCGCACACCGCGAGCGCGAGCGCCCGGCGTCCCCGCGAGAGCAGCCACTGGGCGACACCGGCCAGCGCCAGGATCGTGCCGGCCGAGAAGACGGCGAAGGCGATGTTGCTGAACCCGTAGAAGCGTCCGCCGATGATGGGCTCGTAGCCGGTGACCGCGTTCACCTGGAGTGCGGAGCCGGTCATCACGTCGGCCAGCAGTGCCACCGAGGTGATTGCGGCGACCGCGGTCAACGGGCCCAGCGGATGTGCCCGCCAGGGCCCGGCGAAGGCCAGGGCGGCGATCGCGCAGGCGATGCCGAGGATCGTCACGATCACCCCGGCCATCGGGACGGGCAGGCTCCACCACGGCACGAGCTGCGCCAGGAACGTCGAGACGGCGACGGCGCCGCTGACCACCGCGACCACCTGGACCGCGGTCAGGGCCCGGGAGCCGCCCCAGCCACGCCGGATCGCGACGGCGGCCAGCAAGTAGAACAGGATCTGCACCGCCACGAACACCGCGAAGAACGGGCCGCGCACCTCGCGCAGCACCTGGTTGGCGAGGTCGTCGTCGGCCAGCTCGGCGACCCGCGCGGAGACGGGACCGGAGACCGGCCCGCCCCCCTCCCAGGCACGGCCCACCACGCCCTTGGGGACCGCGAGGCCCAGCAGGCCGACGACCGTGGCGGTCAGGTCGGTGTTGGTGACCAGGCCGTCCTGGCGGGTGGAGGTGGCGGTGAGACGGCCGCGCGGGTACGGCTCACCACCGGCCGAGGGCCCGTGGGCGATCGCCACGTGCAGGTGCGGGGTGGTCGACGTGTCGGCCAGCCCGGCGACCAGGACCGTCGTGCCCGCGGGCCGTGACGGCAGGCGGCCGAGGAGCGTGCCCACCGTGCGGTCCGCCCGCACGACCGCGTCACGCCTGGTCCGCTCGGTCATCGCGGGCGGAACGTCACCCGCTGTGGGGCCCGTGGTGGCGCCCGTCGCGGGGGACGGTGTGGTACCCGGCGCGGGGCCCGCTGTGGGGCCCGTGGTGCGGCCCGCCGCGGTGTCCCCACCCAGCCACGCCCGGGTGAGGTCGCCGGCCTCCAGCATGATGAGCCGGTACGGGACAGGATCGCCGAGCTCCTCGACACTGGCCGCGTATTTAGCAACATTTCCTGACTTGTCGGCGGCGCCGAGTGCGGCGCCCGGCCCGATCGCGGCCACCGCCACCCCCGCGTCGGCGGCGAGCTGACCGACCTGCCCGAGAACCGGCCGGTAGTCGGTGGCGGCGTTGAAAGCCGTTAGCTCCGCCCAGTCCGGCACCCTCACCCCGCCGCCCGGCACCGGCTCCGGCGCCCGCGGCGCCGTGCAACCCGCCCCGGGCGCGCCAGCGCGCTGACCCGCCGAGACCGTCAGCCAGCCCGCCACCGGGCAGGTGACGCCCCGCTCCGGCAGCGGCACCGCCCGGGTGGACATGGACGCGGCCCCGCCCTCCGCCACGAGCCGCCACAGGTTCGGCGTCCGGGCCGGGTCGAGATCACTCCACTCCAGCCCCGGCAGCCCGACGACCACCACCCCACTGGGAAGCGCCCGCGCGACCGAGGCCGCCGAGGCCGTACCGGTGCCCAGGACCGCGGTGAGCCCGCAGAACGCGGTCAGGAGCGCCAGCAGCGCCGCCAGAGAGGCCCGGGCGGCCCACCGGGCACGCGCCGCCCGGCCGTTCCGGATCACCGAGCCGTCCGGTCGCGCCGCCCGGCCGCCCGGCCGCGTCATCGAGCCGCCCGGCCGCGTCACCCGGCCGTTCCGTTCCGTCACCGGCCCGCCCCGCGCTGCGATCAGACCCTCCGCTCGCGCCGCCCGGCCGCCCGGCCGTGTCACCTGACCGGACGGGTGCCCGGCGGGCCGGTGCGCGGACCCGTGACCGCGGTGCGTCAAAGCCATCAGTCCCCCATGCCCGTACCCCGTCGGCGGCCGTGTCCTCCGGCCCCACGGTAACCTGCCTGCTCGTGACGACTGGCGAGGTGACGACGACCGTCCGGCGCCCGTGGACGTGGCTGCCCGCGCTGCTGCTCATCGCGGCGGCGGTGGCTCCGCTCGTGCTCCACTGGCTCGGCAACGTCGACGACCAGCGCCTGGTCGACCTGGACGTGTACCGTACCGGCGGCCAGGCGGTCCTCGGCGGCCGGCCGGTCTACGACTTCGTCACGCCCGCGCCGCAGCTGTTGCCGTTCACCTACCCGCCGATCGCCGCGCTCCTGGCGACCCCGCTGGCGGTGATGTCGTGGCCGGTTGCCCAGTGGGTGTGGACGGCCCTGATCTTCGCGACCCTCGCGGTGACCGTCCGCCTGTCCTTCCGCCCGGCCCTGGAGCGGGTGGGCGGGCTGTGGCCCCCGCTGGTGTTCGCCGCCCTGATGATCGCGTGCACCTACCTGATGCCGATCAGGGACCAGGTCCGCTTCGGCCAGGTGGACATCCTGCTGGTCGCCCTCTGCCTGGCCGACTGCGCGGCCCGTCGCCCGCTCTGGCCGCGCGGCATGCTGATCGGCCTGGCCACCGCGGTCAAGCTCACCCCCGGTGTCTTCCTGATCTACCTGCTCATCGCCGGATTCGGCCCGGGAGGGGGGCGGGAGCAGCGCCGGGCGTTCCTCATGGCGTCCTTCACCGCCGCGCTGCTCACCCTGCTGCCGTTCCTGGTGATCCCCGCCGACGCCGCCGACTTCTGGTTCCGCGCGCTGCTCGACTCCGAACGGGTCGGGGCGAACGCCGCGACCACGAACCAGTCGATGCGCGGCATGCTCATCCGGCTCTACTGGCCCGACGTGCTGACGAGCCTGCTGTGGGTGGCGGCGGTCGCCCTGGTCGCCTGGTTCGGCTTCCGGTACGCACGCCGCGCGCTGCTCGACGGGCATCCGATCACCGGCGCGGCCCTGGCCGGGCTGATGGCCGTGCTGCTGTCCCCGGTGGCCTGGATCCACCACCTCGCCTGGGTGGTCGTGGTCCTCGGGGCGCTGGCCGGGGACGGGCGTGACCCGGTCAGGCTCAGGGTGGCCGCCGGGGTCTGGCTCTACTACGTGCTGCCGATCCCCTGGTGGGGGGTGACGATCAAGGCAGCCGAGATCCCGGTGCTCAGTCCGGTGATCGGCAAGATCGTGCAGAACGGGTTCGGACTGGGTGCGCTGGTCCTGGTCTGGCTGCTGGGAGTCTGGCTGCCCAGGCGCAGGGAGGTTTTCCGGACGTCTCCGCCACCCGGCGGCCATCGGGAGGCGGAAGGATGAGCTGCGGAAATGCGGAATTCCTCCCGCATTTCCGGTCGAGGTGCGGATAGCCTGTGGTCATGCCCAAACTCGCCTACCTGGGACCGGAGGGCACCTTCACCGAAGAGGCCCTGCGCGTCCTCGCACCGGACGCCGAGCGTCTGCCCAGCTCGAACGTCACCGCGGCCCTCGAAGCCGTCCGGCGCGGCGACGCCGACGGAGCCGTCGTGCCGCTGGAGAACTCGCTCGAAGGCGCCATCACCACCACCCTCGACGAGCTCGCCTGGGGCGAGCCGCTGATCGTCACCGCCGAGCTGCTGCTGCCCGTCGACTTCTCCCTCCTGGCACGCCCCGGCACCGAGGTCGGTCACATCAAGCGGGTCTTCACCCACCCGGCGGCCATCACCCAGTGCCGGAACTTCATCGCGCGTGAGCTGCCCGACGCCGTCGTGGTGGCCGCGCCGTCGACCGCCGCCGCCGCCCAGGAGGTCTCCCTCCCCGGCTCGCCGTACGACGCGGCCATCGCCGCACGCATCGCCGGTGAGCACTACGGCCTGGTCGAGCTCGCGACCGGCATCGGCGACCGCGCCGACACCGTCACCCGGTTCGTGCGGGTCTCCCCGCCCGGCCCGCTCCCGGCGCCGACCGGTGCCGACCGCACCTCCCTCGTCGTCTTCCTCACCGACGACCACCCGGGTGCGCTGCTGGAGATGCTCACCGAGTTCTCCGTCCGGGGCGTCAACCTGACCCGGATCGAGTCGCGACCCACCGGCGACGGCATCGGCCGTTACTTCTTCCACTTCGACCTGGAGGGTCACGTCGCCGACGCCCGGGTCGGGGAGGCGATCTCCGGCCTCCACCGCATCTGTGCCGACGTGCGATTCCTCGGCAGCTACCCGCGTGCCGACGGTCTCGCCCCACAGGCCAAGCGCGGCACGACCGACGTCGACTTCGCCGAGGCCGCCGGTTGGCTGACCCGGATCCGCACCGGCCGGGTCTGACCCCGGCGTGGCCTGGGCAGGGCCTGGGGCCGAGTTCGGTTTCGGGGCCGGCCGCCGGATCCGCCCGCCGGGTCAGGGGCCGGCGGGCAGATCTCCCCGCCGGGTCCGGCTTGCGGGCGTGTCCGGCTTCGTGCTGATCCGGGCGCGGGAGCGGGCCGGGCATCGGTAGCCTTGTGGTGTGATTGACCTGCGTACCCTTCGTGAGGATCCCGACCGGCTGCGGGCATCGCAGCGTGCCCGCGGCGAGGACGACTCCGTCGTCGACACGCTGCTCGACCTCGACGGGCGGCGGCGCGGTGCGCTGAGTCGCTTCGAATCACTCCGCGCCGAGCAGAAGACCGTCGGCAAGTCGGTCTCCCGCGCCGCGGGAGAGGAGAAGGCCGCCCTGCTGGAGCGGGCGAAAGACCTCTCGGTGCAGGTCAAGGCGGCCGAGGCGGAGGCGGAGAAGCTGGCCGCCGAGCTCGACGAGTTGATCTACACGGTGCCCAACCTGGTCGAGGAGGGTGCGCCGCCCGGCGGTGAGGACGACTACGTCGTGCTGGAGGAGGTCGGTGAGAAACCGTCCTTCGACTTCGAACCCAAGGACCACCTCGAGCTCGGCGAGCTGCTCGGCGCGATCGACATGGAGCGCGGCGCGAAGGTCTCCGGCTCGCGCTTCTTCTTCCTCAAGGGCGTCGGCGCCAGGCTCCAGCTCGGCCTGCTCAACATGGCCATGCAGCAGGCGATCGAGGCCGGGTTCATCCCGATGATCCCTCCGGTGCTGGTCAAGCCCGAGTCCATGAAGGGCACCGGCTTCCTCGGCGCCCACGCCAGCGAGGTCTACCACCTGCCCGAGGAGGATCTCTTCCTCGTCGGGACGAGCGAGGTGCCCATGGCGGCCTACCACGCGGACGAGATCCTCGACGGCGCCGCCCTGCCCTACCGCTACGCCGGCTGGTCCTCGTGCTTCCGCCGCGAGGCGGGCTCGTACGGCAAGGACACCCGAGGCGTCATCCGGGTCCACCAGTTCGACAAGGTGGAGATGTTCTCCTACATCCGTCCCGAGGATGCGCGGGCCGAGCACCTGCGGCTGCTGGAGTGGGAGAAGGAGATGCTGGCCAAGGTCGAGCTGCCCTACCGGGTGATCGACACCGCGGCCGGAGACCTCGGCACGTCGGCCGCGCGCAAGTACGACTGCGAGGCGTGGGTGCCCAGCCAGGGCCGTTACCGGGAGCTCACCTCGACCTCCAACTGCACCGACTTCCAGGCGCGCCGCCTCGGCGTGCGTTACCGCGACAAGGACGGCAAACCGCAGCACGTGGCCACGCTGAACGGCACGCTGGCCACCACCCGCTGGATCGTCGCCATCCTGGAGAACCACCAGCAGGCCGACGGCTCCGTCGTCGTCCCGAAGGCACTCCGTCCCTACGTCGGCCTCGACGTGCTGGAGCCCGTCAAGTAGCCGTTCCGCCCGTCACGGGCGGCTCCCGCCCGTGACGGGTGCTCTGCCCGCCGCGGGCATTCTGCCCCGGTACGGGGCTCTCGCCCGTGACGGGAGAGGGCCGCCACGGACGCCTCGCCGGATGCCCGGTGGGGCGTTCTCACATCCGGGACCGTCCGGGCGTGTCCGGGCGTGTCCTGGGTCACTGAGTACACGCCGGGTGTGCGCCGGGCCCGCGTCGCGGGCCGACGGCGTCCCGTGTCCACGACGCCGCAGGAGGGCCGGTGGCGGGTCCCGGCGGGTATCCCCGGACGCTCCCTCCGGCTCGGGCTCTCACGATCGTTCTGAGGGGCACGGAGGTATGCGGGAGATGGCGGGGCCGGAGGGAGGCTCTGAGAGGTCGCCGGGAATGCTGAGAGGCGCCGAGGGTGTCCGAGCACGCTGGGGACGCTGAAGAGGTGTCCAGGAGGCGTTGGAATGCGACCGAAGGCGTGAGGAGCACCGAGAGGCGCTGAGCGGCACGGAGCGGCACTGAGCGGCACTGAGCGACGCCGGGAGGCGGCCGAGAGCGCCTGAATGCGGCCGGGAGGCGCTGAGAGGCGCTGAAGCGCGACCGAGGGCGGGTCGCCGCGTGCGCGCCGGCGCCGGGAACGGGAAAGGCGGGGTTCGCGTGAAGCGAACCCCGCCTTCCCGACCAACCAGAGGTCTATGCGTCAGACGGCGCGGACCTGTGAGGCCTGCGGGCCCTTCTGACCCTGCGTGATCTCGAACTCGACCCGCTGCCCGTCCTCAAGGCTCCGGTAGCCGGAGCCCTGGATCTCGGAGAAGTGCACGAACACGTCCGGTGCACCGCCGTCCGGTGCGATGAAGCCGAAGCCCTTTTCAGCGTTGAACCACTTGACGGTTCCCTGAGCCATTAAAGCTCTCCTCAGGATTTGAAACTTCGGGATTCACACCTCATGAACCCCATGTGTCGTACAGCGGGCCCCGGGGTGGCTCAGTCAAACTGGGTTTTCACAACGGGATTCAGCTAATACAACGCCATCACATCTAACACTATCTGGCGGGCGGGTGTTCCCGCCATCAGGAAGATTCCTCGGAGAGGATCCCCGGCACCGCCGTTCCCGGCATCACGGTGCAGACTGGGACGTGTTATGCGAAGCCCCAGACTGGTCGCCACCGACCTCGACGGCACCGCTCTGCGCTCGGACGGCACCGTCTCCCCCCGGACCGCGGCAGCTTTTTCGCTTGTGGAGAACGCCGGCGCCACGCTGGTCTTCGTGACCGGCAGACCGCCCCGCTGGATGCATGCGGTGGCGGGAGCGGTCCGCCACCGTGGGCTGGCCATATGCGCCAACGGTGCCCTCGTCTACGACCTGCACACCGAGCGGATCGTCAAATCCCACCTCATCCCCCCAGATGTGCTCGAAGAGGTCGTGCGACGACTGCGGGAAAAGATGCCGGAACTTGCCTTCTCCGTGGAGTACGAGGGCGGATTTGCCCATGAATCGGACTTCCGTCTCGGTAGATGGGACAGCGAGGTGGTCGCCGGACTCCGGGTGGGGACGGCCACACTCACCTCTCAGCCCTGCGCGAAACTGCTCGCGCTTCACCCCGGAATGGACCCGGACCTCCTCCAGAGGGTGGTCCTCGGCCTGGTGGGCGACCTGGTCACCCCCACCCACTCCAGCGGACGGGCACTGATCGAGATGAGCGCGCACGGTGTGACGAAGGCGTCGGCCCTGGCCGACCTGGCGCTGACGCTGGGAATCGACTCCGCGGACGTGGTCGCCTTCGGTGACATGCCCAACGACCTGCCCATGCTGCGCTGGGCCGGCACCTCGTACGCCGTCGCCAACGCCCACACCGAGGTGCTGGCCGCGGTCGACCACGTGACGGCGGCCAACAACGACGACGGGGTCGCCAGGGTCATCGAGAGGCTCTACGGGCTCCGAGGGGCCCTGGAGATCCGGGACATCCCGGATGGGCCGGCCGGTCCCTGACGGGCCGCACGCCGGTCCCGGGTGGGCCTCCCCCGGGACGGCCCACCCCGGGAGGCTCTCCGCATGACGACCGATCTCCGGTGAGCCGCACGGCCGGCCCCCGGAGGCTTCCCCGGGGACCGGCCGGTGAGGCAGTTCGGCGAACGGGCGGACGACAGGCCGCGACGCCTACAGGTAGGGGCCGCTCTGGTGCTGGCCCTCCGACGGCTGCTGTTGGATGGAGATCCCGCCCGGCAGCGCCCGGCGCATGTTCTCCAGCTGGGCACGGGCCGCCATCTGCTGGGCGAAGAGCGTGGTCTGGATGCCGTGGAACAACCCCTCAAGCCAGCCGACCAGCTGGGCGTGGGCGACCCGCAACTCCGCCTCGCTCGGAGGGGTGCCGTTGTCGTCGGTGAACGGCAACGACAGGCGCTCCAGCTCCTCCACCAACTCCGGCGCCAGGCCGTCCTCAAGCTCCTTGATGGAGCTCTGGTGGATCTCCTTGAGGCGCTTACGGCTGGCCTCGTCCAGGGGGGCCGCCCTGACCTCCTCAAGGAGCTGGCGGATCATGCTCCCGATACGCATCACCTTGGCCGGTTGCTCGACCAGCTCGGTGATCGACCGGCTCTCACCGTTCTCGTCGGACTGAGAGCCCTGCGGACCCACGACCACAATGTGCGGAGTGCTCTCCTCAGCGTTCATAGCCTCAACCTACTAGCAGGATTTTCCCAACGTGGTCGCCGGACTCCAGGATCCGGTGAGCTTCGGCGGCGTCCGCCATGGGCACCCGGGCGTACACCACCGGCTGGACCGCCCCCGCGTCCAGCAGCGGCCAGACGTTGTCCACGGCGCTTCGCACGATCGCCCCCTTCTCGTCGACGGGCCGCGCGCGCAGGGTCGTGCCGTGCACCGAGGCCCGCTTCACCAGGAGGGAACCCAGATCCAGCTCACCCGCCGCGCCGCCCTGCAGGCCGATCACGACAAGTCGTCCGCCCGTCTTGAGAGCCTTGACGTTCCCCTGGAGGTATTTGGCGCCCATGATGTCGAGGATCACATCCGCTTCGACCGTCTCGGCGAAGTCCTCCCGCCGGTAGTCGATCCCCTGGTCGGCACCCAGCTCCAGGCAGCGGGCGATCTTCTCCGGTGATCCGGCGGTGACGACCACGCGCGAACCGAACGCCTTGGCCATCTGCACGGCCATCGTGCCGATCCCGCTGGCGCCGCCGTGAACCAGGAGGGTCTCTCCCTTCCGCAGCCGCCCCGTCATGAAGACGTTCGACCAGACCGTGCACACCGCCTCGGGCAGCGCCGCCGCCTCGACGAGGTCCATCCCCTCCGGCACCCGCATGACCTGCTGCCAGGGTACGGCGACCTTCTCCGCGTATCCGCCGCCGCTGAGCAGCGCGCACACCCGGTCACCGGGTGCGAAGCCCTCGACGTCCGCTCCGACCTCGCTGACGACGCCGGAGCACTCCAGACCCGGATACGGTGAGGCACCGGGGGGCGGGTCGTAGAAGCCCAGCCGCTGCAGCACGTCGGCTCTGTTGACCGCCGAGGCGGCCACATCGATGAGGACCTCCCCGGGCCCCGGCCGGAGATCTGGGACCTCCCGCCACTGGAGGACTTCCGGTCCGCCTGGTTTATCGATCACGATGGCGTGCATGTGATCAAAGGTATCCGCCGGGCGTCGGCAGGTGTCCGCTGGGCGCCAACTTGGTGGATGCACGCGTCGACATGAACACAGGGCGTTAACCTGCTATGTGTTTGCTGCCCTTTTATGCCCATCCCGAGGGGGAACACGGTGGCAAGACACGATCGTGAGGAATCTCTCGAGGAACAGCTGGCCTGGCTCGATGCCATCAAGGAGCAGGAGGACGAGCCCGAGCTGGTGGTGCCGGTCACCGTGGTGGAAGACACGGTCGTCTCGCCGTACCCCAAGGATCCGTGGAGCCTGGTGCCGGCCGAGCCCGACGCGACGTCCTCGCCGCTCTTCCGTGCGGCCGCCGACTCCGCCCACCTGCCCGGAGGGCCGGACGCACCCTCGGCCGCCCGGCAGGCCGAGGAGGCCGACGCGGCCGAGTGGCTGGAGGCGTCCGACACGGCCGGTTCCTTCGTCGTGCCCGCGCCGACCTCCGGAACCGACGACAACGAAGGCTTCCTCGCGCCGCTGAAGCCCCTGCCCCGTAACGATCCCGGTGAGCCTGCCGGCTACGGCCCGGGTGACTCCGGCGACTACGGTCCGGGTGATTTCACCGAGCCCCGGATCCGCACGCCGCTCAGCGAACCCGGTCAGGAGCCGTCGTCCCGAGGGCTGTTCGAGCAGCCCAGGCGTTCCGGTGAGCCCTCCCGCGCCGATCAGGACCCCGGTTTCGGGCAGAGCTCCGATCGAGATCGCAGCTCCGTGCCCGAACCGGCCGTGCCCGAGGCCCAGGAGACCGGCCGGTTCTCCTTCGGCGGTCCCGACGCCGGCGGCGGTGACACCCAGCGCTTCTCCTTCGGCAGCGCCGGTGGGGGCGACACCCAGCGCTTCTCCTTCGACGGTCCCGACCTCGGTGGTCTTGACCTCGGCGGTTCCGAACTCGGTGATTCCGGCACCGGGCGGTTCTCCTCCGGCGGCCGGGGCCGCGGACGCCCGGCCGATGAGGCGGACCTTCCCTCCGGCCTGCCCGGTGCTCCGGCTGGCGGCTCCCCGGCTTCGGGTTTCCCGAGTGCCGAGCCCGTCTCATTCGCGTCCGGCGAAACCGGCTTCAACGCCGGCGATCCGGCTCTCCGCGACGCCGCCCCGGAAGCACGCGGTGCCGACGCGGGGCTGCGGGATTCGAAACCGGTTTTCGGCGCCACGGACCCGGGGCTCGGCGGTACGGGCCGCGAGGGCGACCGGATCACCTTCGAGTCGACCTTCGAGCCCGCCACGCCGTTCACGACACGAGAGCCCTCCCGGGACGATTTCCCGGGAGGAGAACCCTCCAGGCAGGAGGAGGGACGCCTCGAACCGGCCGCCCCCACCTCCGCGCCGGAGGCGGCACCGGAATACGAGACGTTCCGGACGGAGCCCCCCGAGCCGTTCAGGGCCCCACCCGCCGAGGCGTTCGAACCGTTCCGCTCCACCCCGGCCTCCGGCGCCGACCGGTCGAAGCCGCCCACGGTGGAGCGATCCGCCCCCGGCTCCTTCGGTTCCGCCGGTACGCCCGCGCCCGACATCTCCGACTCTCCGGAACCTTCAGCTCCGGCTGAACCTGAGGCTTTCTCTGGTTTCTCCGGGTTTTCCGCCTCGTCGAGCTTCACACGCGACCGCGAAACGGCCTTCCCGCCCGGCCGGGCCGCTTCCGCCCCCGATCCGGACGCCGCTTCTCGCCGGGCGGCTCCCGCTTCCGACCCGGATACCGCTTCTCGCCGGGCCGCGTCCGCCTTCGATCCGGACGCACCCGCCTCCGCCGAGGAGACCCCTGCCCCGTCCGGGGAACGGGCGGACGCCTTCGCTCCCATCCGGGACACCGCCGAGCCGGCCCGGGAGCCGTACCAGGCACGGCGTCGCCAGTCGGCCCCGCCGCCCGCCTTCCCCCCGTCCCGGCAGCAGGGGACGGGTGCCCCCCGTCCGTCGGCCGACAGCCTGGACCCCGACTCGCTGCTGCGGGGCCGTCGCAACGCGCCTTCCGGGGGCTGGCGCAAGCTGGTGTACAAGGCGTCGGCGGGTCTGATCAAGCCCGGTGAGTCGCCGGAGGTCCGCCGTCGCCGCGAGTTGATCACCCGCGCCCGCACCCCGGTGGCCACCGGCCACCACCGCGTGGCGGTGCTCAGCCTGAAGGGAGGCGTCGGCAAGACCACCACCACGGTCGGGCTGGGTGCCACCCTGGCCCAGGTCCGCGGTGACCGCGTCATCGCAGTCGACGCCAACCCCGACCGGGGAACCCTGTCGGACAAGGTCGAGCTGGAAACCTCCGCGACCGTCCGCGACCTGCTCAACGAGCGCCAGCAGATCAGGCGCTACGTCGACATCCGGGCCTTCACCTCGCAGGCGCCGTCCCGCCTGGAGATCCTCGCCTCCGACCGCGACCCGTCGGTCTCCGAGGCGTTCGGCGCCTCCGACTACCAGGCGGTCGCCCAGGTTCTGGAGAACTTCTACTCGATCTGCATCACCGACTGCGGCACCGGCCTGCTCCACTCGGCCATGTCGGGTGTGCTGGGACTGGCCGACCAGCTCGTCCTGGTCAGTTCCCCGTCGGTGGACGGCGCCCGCGCGGCCTCGGCGACCCTCGACTGGCTGGAGGCCCACCACTACGAGAACCTCGTCCGTTCCGCCACCGTGGTGCTGTGCAGCGTCCGTCCCCGGTCGAAGTCGACGGTCGACCTCGACCGCCTGGAGGCCCACTTCGCGGCCCGCTGCCGTGCGGTCGTCCGTGTCCCCTACGACCCGCACCTGGAAGAAGGTGCGGAGATCGACCTGGAAAGGCTCCAGGCCGCCACCCGTGACTCCTATCTCCGTCTGGCCGCTTCCGTGGGCGACGGCTTCGCCGGCGGCCCCCAGACCTGACCCGCGGTCTCGCAGGCGCCTCGTCTTCTCCGTCTTCTCCGGAAGCCTGTCTCTCCGGAAGACGAGGCGCCTTCGAGTCCCGGGCACGCCCGGGGCAATGAGAGACTAAGGTGCAATCTGACGCGTTCGGAGAACGCGTCCCAGGAGAGCTCGCCTAGTGGACGATGGCGGCGGTCTTGAAAACCGCTAGGGCTGGTGACAGTCCTCGTGGGTTCGAATCCCACGCTCTCCGCCGACCTTGAGAAACGGCGTCTGACCAGGGGGTTTCCCCGGGTGGGGCGCCGTTGATCGTTTCCGGGGTGTGCAGCGGTAGGCCACTGTGAGCGGCTCTCGGCCGGTGTTCGCGGAATATACGCGGAATGATCTTGGCGGTGTTTTCCCAGGTAGACCGGAAAAGCAGAAGGGCCCCGGTCCCCGGAGCTCCTCCACCACGCGTCCCTCACAGGGTCAGCGCGCCATCAATGCGATGGTTCGCCCGCTCTGTGCCGCCATCGATGCATTTCGCGTAGACCTTGAGCAGCACGTCCACCCCGTGCCCCGCCCGTTCGGCCACGTCGGGGGCCGCCACCCCGGCGTTGAGCCACAGACTCACGGCCGCGTGACGCAGGTCGTACGGGCGGGCCGCCAACGGGGACGCCTGCTGTTCTGGAGTCAGGGCGAAGGCCCGCGCCGCCTTCCACGCCTCGCAGTAGGTCCCGATGGAGATCACCCCGCCGCGCGAGGTCCGGAACAGCCGGCCGTCCTCATGGGCGCCGAACTCGTCGAGGTGCTCTCGCAGGACGGCCACCAGTTCCGGCGGGATGGGCACCGGACGGCCCTCACCCTTTGCCCGGTGCTTGAGTCCGCGTTCGTCGTGAGCCTTGCCGCTGTCGGTCCACTTCTTGTTAGCCTGAGGCTTGGACTTGGCGAGGATCAGCCGGCCCCACCCTCTCTCAGGAAGGTGGCAGTCCTGCCTACGGAGCCCGAGCGCCTCGGCCGGACGCAGGCCGGCGAAGTACAGGCAGGCGAAGAACCCGCGCAGGTGCCGGCCCCGGTCGAGCCGTCCGACATAGGTCACCGCGGTGAGCAGCTTCCGTGCCTGGGCCGGGTTGACCACCACGCGCCGATCCACCACCTCACGGACCTTCGGGGGTTTCCATGCCTTCACCTTGTCGATCGGGTTGGCGGGCAGCTCCTCCAGGTCCACGGCGTACTGGAGAGCGTTGTAGAAGACCGATCGCTTACGGGCGATCGTGGTAGCGGCGGCGGCCCCACCGTCGAGCCGGAGCGTCAGCGCGTCCAGGCCCAGTCGTACGTTCCGGATCTTGGCCAGATCCGAGACGCGGAGCGAGTGACGTTCGAGCCAGGCCAGCGCCGTACGAATCTCTTGCGGACGGGGAAGCTTCCGAGCGGCGGGAGGAAGAGCAAACTGCCGAAGAGCCTCCCGCAGCAGACGCGCGTCAGGCCGGCTCGGAGCGTCCTCGTCAACGAGCGCCGGAGTCACGGTCGCCAGGGCGTCGGTGAGGCTGTCGCGTGTCTTGGCCGCCGCGTGGGACCACTTCATGTCCACGTACGCCATGGCGAAACTGAACCACGTCACCGCGTTCTTGACCGCCAGCAGGGAGAGCGGGAGACCCGTCTCCACATCGAAGGCTTCACCCCGCTTGGCCGCCTGGCGCAGGTCCGACAGGAAGCTCTCGGCGAGCGCCTTCGTCCGCAGGGTCTTGGACCTCTCCTGGCCGCCCACCTTCCAGCGGACCACGTAGGAGGGGGTCTTGCTGGAGGCGTTCCGGCGGATCTCCCAGAACTTCACGTCATAGGAGGCGTTCACGCCGCCTCCCGCAGGGTCTCCAGCCAGGCGGTGAACTCGCTGCGCCAGACGCGGATCTCGCCGTTCGGGAGCTTGATCCCCTGCGGAGCGTGGCCGATCTCCCGCCAGCGGTAGAAGGTACGCCGGGACACCCCGCCGAGCTCGTCGAGGATCTCGGGAACGGTCATCAGTTCGTCCTTCTTCACGCCGCCTCCCGGAGTTCGACTGCCGAAAGATCTCGTCCCTCTGCTCTGGCCCGGAGTTCGTCCAGACGTGCCTTGGTGCGGTGCCGGTTGGCGACCTCGCGCAGCAGGCGTTTGGCCAGCGGGGTGCGGGTCGGGTCCTTGGCCGAGACCGGCCGCCACACGTAGCGGTGCGGGTCGGTGGGGGTGTCGTCGGGCAGGCCGAGCATGTCGAGCACCCAGGCCCGGCGGTCGGCCTTGTGTTCGCGGAGGGTCTTGTTGGACCACTTGCGGGAGACCAGGACCCGGCGTCCGGCGTAGCCGAGGTGTTCGGGTTTGTGTGCCTTGCCCTTGCACCGGCCCGGGACCATCCCGGCCTTGGCGCCCTTGGGCTGGATGCCGTACCGCAGCCAGTTCGCGCACGTCGGCGAGCAGGGTTCGTAGCGCAGCGCCTCGACCATCCGGGCGGCGTGGTCGCGGCGGGCCGGATCGTCGGTGGACGGGTCGTCGGGGTCGAGGGGGTCGCCGAGGTTCTTGGTGAGGTACTTGGTCAGGTAGCCGATGCGCGTGTGGGCGTCCGGTGATCCGGCGACGAGGCCCTGAACGTCGACCTGGGGGCCGAAGCGCACCACGTGCAGGGGCTCGGCGTCCTCGTCGGCGTCGAGCCGGTCGAGGGCTTGGTCCCAGGTGGGCAGCAGTTCCCCGGTGGCCGGGTCGAGGTAGTCGCCGGCCTGTCCGTCCGGGTAGGCGGCGCCGTCGGGCAGGTCGGCCCGTTCCGTCCAGATTGGCAGGTGCTCGCCGTCGAAGCGGACCTCGTCGACGGCCGGCCACCACACCTGGTGGTAGGTGGCCGCGGCGATGGCCTTGATCTCGGCGCGGGGCAGGGTGCCGCGGATGGCCATGTGCAGGTGCGGGGCGAGGCGTTTCTGGGGTTCGACGGTGGCGAAGTACTGCACGTCATAGCCCGCCACTCGCCGCAGGTTCTGCACGAACCGGTCGACCAGTTTGGCGAAGTGCAGCGCGTCGCGGGCGGCTCGGGCGTAGTCGTAGGTGGCCGGGTCGACCGGCACCCCGCGCCCGGACTGGATCTTGCCGTAGGAGGGCAAGGTGAGGGTGACGAACAGCGAGGGCCGATACACCCGCCCGTCCGGGGCGATGAAGGTCCGGCCCAGGGTGGTGTTCTGCTTGGCGCGCCGAGGCAGGTCCGGGGCGTCCTGACGGCGCCGGGTGGAGCGGGAACGGCGGGGCGTGGCCCGGCCACCGGTGACGGTGCCGCGCATGCCGGCGGCGTTGATCTCCGCGTCGATGCTCTCGATGGCCGCGTCCCAGTCAGCGACCTGTTCGTGTTCTCCGGCCTGTTCGGCCGCATCGCGCTTGGCCTGCACGTCGGCGCGGAACTCGATCAGCCACCGCTGATCCTCGGTGGAGGGGTGGGGGTCGGCGACGGGCTCGTGGTCCAGATGCCAGCCTTCCCGGCACTGTGCGCGGCGCAGCTGCTGGTTGCGCTTGGCGCACGGCGGGCACTTGGCCTCCTGGGTGGTGCCGCACGGGATGTTGAACGTCTCGCTCTGCCCGGTGTTGGTGTCGAGGCGGCGCATCTCGACGGGGCGGATGCACACCCCGTTGAGCTTGGCCACCTCGATGGCCACATCCAGGGCCAGGGGCAGGGTCTCGCGGACCAGACGGGGCAGGGTGCGGTCGGCGCCGTTGGGGGTCTCGGGGGTGGACGGGTGGGTGAGAACGTCGATCACGCGGCCTCCTCTCGGTCGGATGCGTCGGCGGTGAGCCGGTAGGCGTCGCGGTAGGGGTCTTTGCGGATCCGGACATCCCGCAGGACGAGGAAGAGCGGGTGAGCGGGAGCGCACAGGAACAGGTCCGGGTCCTGGCGAAGCCGGTCGATCTGTGCGCGGGTGCCCTCGATGACGATCCTCATCAGGCCCCCTCACCCGGCAGGGACGGCGTGGCGCCGGTGAAGACGGCGACCATGTCGCGGATGTCGGCGTCGGACACGTAGGCCGCGCGGACCCGGATCGGGTCGGGGGAGGTCTCCAGCCGCACATACGCCACGCCGGCGCCCTGGGCGGGGATGGGAGAGATGTGGTCGGCCAGCGCGCCCCGGTCCCGGGCGCCGTCACCGAGCACCATGTCGACCTGCTCGGACTCGTCGAGGCGCAGGGCGATCTTGTCGGGGAACAGGTTGCGGATGCTGAGCACGTCCTTGCGCGGGTCCTGGAGGGCGGCCAGGACGCCGACGCCGACCGCGCGGCCCTGGGTGGTGAGGGTGGCCAGCGCGGCGGAGATGCGCAGCTTGAGGCCCTTGTCGGATTGGTAGGCGGTCAGGAATGCCACCTCGTCGACCACGACCAGGACGAACGGGTCCTCGGTGGTGGGGGTGTGGGTGCGCTGGAGGCCGGCGAACCGGTCGGCGCGGTCCTGCATCACCGCCACCGCGGCTTCCAGCAGGTCGGCGCAGGCGCCCGGGGTGGCGGCGTACCGGTCGCCGAACAGGTCTCGGCCGAAGGACAGTTCCATCCGCTTGGGGTCCAGCGCCCAGACCTCGACGAGGCCCGCGCGCACGGCCGGGAGGAGGCCGCGGATGGTGGACCAGAGGATGGAGCCCTTGCCCGCGCCGGTGGCGCCGGCGACCAGGACGTGGGTGCCGTGGACCTTCAGCCGCCAGGGGTGCCGTCCTCGCACCGGCCGATCTCCACCGGCCCGACCGAGACCTTGTCCGGGATGGGCAGGGCGGGCAGCGGGACGGCGAGTGGGTCTTGCCGGGGGAAGACCAGTGATAACCGGCCGGAGCGGGCGATGGACACCCGGCAGGTGGTGGCGCCGAAGCCGTGCGCGAGGTGGTCGACGCGGTCGGCCCAGTCCTTGACCGACTGGCCGGTGAGCATCCGTACGGTGACCAGGTCGGCCCAGGAGGTGCAGGTGACGTGGGCCAGGCGGGGCAGGTAGTCGCGGCCGTGGATGCGCCGCCCGAGCCCGGAGACGATCATCACGGGTTGCCAGTGCCGCCGGTACACCCAGATCCGGCGCCAGAAGGCCAGCAGCCGCCAGCCGACCAGGCGCAGGAACGAGGCGCGCGCGAGAAGGAACCAGGCGGTGAGGCCGACGAGGACCACGGCGACCAGGCCTAGGGCCCACGGCCAGCCGGAGAACCAGCCGAGCGCGGCGGGCACGGCGACGACGGCCGCGGCGATCGGGTGGCGCCAGATGACCCGGATCAGCCCGGCGAGCATGCGCCAGGCGAAGATGAGGACGGTGATGATGGCCGGGGTGTGCAGTACGGCCGGGCGGAACACCACGGCGGTGTCGGGGGTGGTGGTGACGAGGTGTTGCGCCTCGTCACCGGGCAGCTTTTTGAACATTAGGCTGGTGCCTTCTTCCTTGGATTCGCGTGCGAGGGAGAGTCGAGGGGCCGCCGGAAGTTGCCGCTTTCGGCGGCCCCGCTTGCGTGTCAGGCCGCGGCCTCGCCGGAGGCCGAGGCGGTGGAATCGGTCACCTGGTCGGTGTGTAGGCGTTCGCACGCCGTCAGGTAGCGGGTGGCGGCGTCGGCGAGCTGCCGGGCGAGCGTGAGGTCCTGGGCGGTGACCGGGCCGCCGCCGGTGGTGGAGATCGACACCCGTGCCTGGAGGCCGGAGATGTCCAGGACCGGCCGGTGTCGGTCGGCGCCCAGCACGCTGACCGCCAGGTCGGCGGTGCGGAAGGAGATGCCGAGCCGGGTGCCGGCCTCGTCGATCGACGCGGTGACGAAGGTATAGGGGGCGGGCTCGGTCATGCCGCGGCCTCCTTGACCGCGCCGTTCTGCTTGACCGGAGTGCCGGTGGTGCGGGGAGCGCGCAGCGCGGTGGCGCGGATGGAGTAGGCCAGGCGGCCGGTGTTCTGCGCGACGTAGGGAGTGACGGTCATGCCGTCGAACTCGACCGGCACGAACGGCAGCCCCGGCAGCGCGGGCGGGACGACCGGCTGCACCGGGGACAGGAGCTTGACCGAGACGGTCTTCTGCCCGGCCTTGACGTTCGGGTCGGCGTCCATGACGGCGACCTGCCAGATGAGTTCGCCGGTGGTCTTGTCCTTGGCGAACACGGTGCGTCCGCCGGAGGAGGCGTCGAAGTCCTTGACCTGCTCGATCTCGCCGACGATGTAGCAGCCGTGCGGGAAGACCTGCTCGAAGGTGACGGGGATGGGGCCGTGGATGGCCATGATGTTCTCTCCTGTCGAACTGTCGATAACTCGTACTGTCGAGTTACAAGCTAACTGAGGAACGGATACTCGACAATACGAGTTTCCGTCGTGTCGTGTGATCTGTGTCACATCACAGGGCGTAGGTGTCCTCCAGCTCATGGAGCACCCCGGGAAGCGCCACCTCGATGAGCATGACCAGCCGGTTCGCCGCGAACACCCGCGCCACCACGCCCAGCACCGCCGCCGTCGTCTCCAGGCCCAGCAACTCCCGCTCTTCCCGGGACGGATGACGCGCCGCCAGCCGCTCGGTGACGTGATCCAGCCGCAGCCCCTTGACCGCCTGCATGTGCTGGCGAATGCCCGCCGACAGCGGCACCGCCTTGCCCAGATCGGTCCCCTCGGCCAGCTCGATCGGACACCAGAAAGTGATCAGCTCGCACGGGTCGGTGCCGTCGCTCAGCAGCACCCGGCGCATCACCACCGGCGTCCCCTCCGGCAGGGCCAGCGCCGCGGCCACATGCGCCGGAGCCGGACACGCCCCCGCCTCGACCACCGAACCGCCCTGCACCGCTTCGGCGCGATCGAGCACGGCGCGGGCCGGCCGGGAGAAGTCATCCTCAGCCACCGGCGGAGCCGCCTTCACATACGAGCCCTTGCCGTGCTCGCGATCGATGAAACCGCGCAGCTGCAACACCTGAAGCGCCCGCACCACGGTGGGACGGCTGACCGCGAACTCCCGGATCAGCTGTGTCTCCGACGGCAGCTGAGAACCCGGCGGATACGTACCGTCAGCGATCTTGTTCCGAATCGCCGTGACGATCTGCGCATACTTCGGAGGAGCGTACTCTTCCCCGGAAACAGACATGACAATAACCCAACTGCTCGACTTATCGTCAGCATAGACGCGGACGGCCTACCTCACCTAGCTGGTCACCTGCACAAACAAGAGCGCGGCGGCGCGGACGCCGGGAGGCCCTCCGCCGATGTCGTCGCCCGCACCGCCGCACTCGCCCATGGGGTCAGGGCGCCGGGCGCGTCGGTGCACGCTGCCAGGTCTGGCCCTCCAGCCGCTTCTCCGCCTCCAGGTGACGCGCCAGTTCCGCCAGGGTGGCCCCGCACCGGACATCGGACAGGCCGTGATGGCGCCCATAGACCGAGATGCCCGCCCGCCGCACCGCGTACCAGCCGCCCCCGACCGCCTCGCAGATCGTCCAGGCCCGCCCGAAACGCGCCACCAACTGCGCGAGCGTCACCGGCGCCTCAGCCCCCTCAACGCGGCCCATGGTCGACCCCCTCGGGCAGCACCGGCCCCTCACGGCGCAACTGCGCGTACCACAGCGCCACCCGGCGCGCCGCACCCTCAGGCTCCGACGAGGAATGCCAGGCATAGACGAAGCGCCGACGCCGCGCGTTCCAGCTGGTACGCCACCAAAACCGCTGCCCGTCGCACCAGACGACCAGGCCCACCCAGACCGACACCAGCGCCAGCCGGTGGCCCTCGTGCACGTCGGCGGAGATCCGCAGGCGGCCCAGTTCGGCCCGCAGGGACTCGGCCGCCTCCCGCGGCAGGACCGCCCCCAAGCCCACCGGCCCGCTCACGACGCCCGCCCCGAAGCGACGTCCGGCCGCGCCGGCTCGACCGCTTCCGCCGGGTGCGTCCCCCAGCAGGCCGAGCAGTCATCACGCACCCGGAAGAACGGCACCGCCTCCCGCGTCCCGGCGAGCAAACCGCCCCGCGGACTGACGTACTTCCACCCCCGCCCCTCACAGGACACGCACTGATTCGTCATGAGGCCTCGCCCTTCGGGTCCACTGAACCGCGCCGGAGATCAACCACTACAGACGCCTACTCGTCTATAGGAGTAATGGTGCAAGACATTTATGACTCCTCTAGAGGAGTTCGTCAAGTCCTATCGCGCAGGCAGCTCGTACGAGAGCACATAGGCGTCACTGGACATCACCGTGTCACACACCTCCACGGCACGACCGTCGGTGTCATACGCCGTGCGGACCAGGTGAAACACCGGAACACCGGGAGCCAGCTTCAGCGCCCGCACCTCGTCGCGCAGCGGCATCCGGGACCGGATCTCCTCCACGAAGTGGTCCAACCGGTGACCCAACTCCTCCAGCCGGGCGTAGATCCCACCCGGACCGCTGTCCGGCTGCTCGATCCGCGTACCTCGGGCGATCTGCGCCGGGATGTACGACACCGCCGTCTCCACCGGCTGACCGTTGATCAGATACCGGCGCGACCGCCGGATCACCTGATCCTCCGAGGAGAGTCCAAGCCGCTCGGCCACATCCGCCGACGCCCGCTCCTCGGTGATCGCGATGGAGTCGACGGACGGCTTTCCGCCGGCCCCTTCCGTCTCCGCGATGAACGCCGCCTTGCCCTGCTCGCGATGGCGACGCGCGAACCGGTCGGAGGCCAGCCGCCGCACCGGAGGATGCGAACGGACGAAGACACCCCGCCCATGCTCGGCCACGGTCAGTCCTTCACCCTGGAGGACCTGGAGCGCGTTGCGGATGGTCATCCGCGCGACCCCGTAATGTTGCATGAGCCGAGCTTCCGAGGGCACCTTGTCGCCTTCGGCGAGGACACCCTGCTCGATCACGGTACGGATGTGGTCGGCGATCTGCCGGAAGACGGCCCGATCACTGGTCGGGTCTAGATCCGGCAACGGCAGCTCGGCCACGACCACTCCTCAACTCGTACATACGTGTACCGCCGTTCGAGAATAGCGATCAGCGGCCCCGGAGGTAATGCGATGGATCACCACAACACGCACTCGGTCAGCGTGGCCGGTGTGATCATCGACGACCAGGGCCGCGCGCTCCTCACCCAACGCCGCGACAACGGCCACTGGGAAGCACCCGGCGGAGTCCTGGAACGCGACGAGGACATCACCGCCGGCCTGCTCCGCGAGATCCGCGAAGAGACCGGCCTGGAGGTCGAACCCGTCACCCTGACCGGCGTCTACAAGAACATGGCCCGCGGCATCGTCGCCCTGGTCTTCCGCTGCAAGGTCATCGGCGGCCACCTCACCGAAACCGACGAGACCCGCGCCTTCCGCTGGGTCACCGCCGAGGAGGTCCGGGAACTCGCCTCCGAAGCCTTCGCCATCCGCGTCCTCGACGCCATGCACCACGACCAGCCGCCGGCCATCCGCCACCACGACGGTACCCGCCTGCTCGGAACGCCACAGCTTCACGAGTGACGCACCGGCACGTACCGCGAGCACTGCCGAATTGTTCTCATGGGTATCAAGCGCGGCGGCGCGGCGCGCCGCCGCACGGCCCGCCGCCCGCCAGCCGTCCGGGCATGCGGCCTGGGGGCCGGTCCCGGCCGGCGCGGGACTCCGGGCCGCGCACCGCACCCACCGCCCGCCGTACCCGACCACCGGCCGCCGCACGAGGGCCGCACCGCCACCCCGAGCACAGATCAACACGCCGGCCCAGGGTGCTCTTCCCAGGTCGCGGACGGTTGCACCCGACGATCGCCAGAAGACGGCTGATCCCCGCTCAGGGCCGGGGGCGATCGCAGGTCTGGGACTTCGTTCCTCAGCCCCAGCCCACCGAATACCGGGCAGCCGTCCTACGCAAAGGTATCGAGGTCACGTACTCATTTTCCCAATCAGTCGTGTACCTGGCCATGGTGCCTTGCATGAGTGATGAGAGAGTCCTCCATGCTGGGATTTTCGCCCGTGAACTTTCTATTCCTCGCCAGGTATTGCTTGTTGTGATATCCCCGAAGTGATCTTGAATGCGTCGCGCGACAGTGCGCCTTTGCTAATCTTGAAATGATGCGACTGGAGTGGAGATCGAAAGCTTGAAACTTTTCCATTATCGTAACGATTGGCATTTGGAACTTTCTTGATCAGTCCGTATTTTGCCAGAGACTGGTGGCTCTCATAAGAATCTCGGCTCAGTGTGTACCTCTCGACTCTAATGTGAGATGGAGAAAAAATTCCATGTGAATCGTGGGCCTCTTTGTGTTGCTCTTTCAGGTCGAGGAGCATAAGGTAGGTTGCGATTTCTGCAGGAGAAAGTACATGGACCCATCCCATCAAGAAGAAGTCTATGGGTAGCTTTAGTGTGTCCTCCTGGTCAAGCGGAACGCTATACCTGACAAGCGAATTGCTTTGAGTAGGCATGCCGCTCTCGTTTAAGAGCCTGAATCCTTGGAATCTGTCATTAGTGTGTTTGCCCCCCGGAATCTCTACGAGAAGCTCTCGCTCCAAGTGGAGAAGGGCTTTTTTTATCTGGCGAAGGCGATTATCTCTAGGGGTTGCTGGCGCTTTCGCGCTCGCGTGGGTTGCGAGCAAATCTAGCCATGCCACCTCGTCCGTTTTTGGTTGAAGCGGTCGGTTATTCTTCGGTTCGACGCCCGGTTGACATCTGGATTGAGCTTCAAATAGGCAAATTAGAAATAGCTGAATTGCGATTCCGCGAGACGAGATAAGTGAGGTGAGTGGAGAGCGATCCCATGACGGGGAGAATTCTTCGATGGAATCACTCTTGTCGAGGCTTAATCTAAATGGCTCATATCTCGCCAAAATGAAAGCGCGGCGGATGTGGACTTCCCAAATATGTCTACGCGAGCGATAGTAGAGATTTTTGCAGGAGTTGCGCGCATGGGCATAGATCTTTGCATTGGCCTTCAACTTCTTCGCTCTAGTCTCTAGCCGCTGTGCACTTTCGGTACTCACGGTCACCTTCTTCTGACCTGTTGACCCGCATCCAGTGTCGCGTGCGCGCGTGCGCGCGCGTGACTACATAACTGCATGCGGGGCAACAGGTCAATGGCTCGATGGAGCGCTCTCCTTCTCGGGGTATCACGATGGACGTGTCAAGGCCTCTCGGCATCGAGAGGAACAGGAGTTCAAGCATGAGTACGAGTGTGGAAGGGGGGCGGTAGCCGCTAGAGGGCTCGGAACCGGTACCAGCGGTTCCGAGCCCTCTAGCGGTATAAAACACCGGACTCCAAGCTTGGATCCAGGCGCTAGGTAACTGTTCCTGCACGTGCAGACTAACCAGCGCTTGTGCCCATGAGCAATCGGCGGTCCGGCGCCGCTCGGCGGGATCACGACCTTGCCTTGTCACGTCATGAGGAGAATGAATGGGCAACACCCAGGGCCTTTGGGTGGCAGTCATCGCCACCGCAAGCTTCGTTGTCGGCATCATTGGGGGAACTCTGGCCTGGATTGGAGGGACTCCGGCCGCGCTTGCGGTACTTATTGGTGCGGGGGGGTTCGCAGGCTTCATGACCCTCGCCCTGGCCATCGCTAACTTCATGGCTCGGGCACAGTCCTAACTTCTGCTCCGTAGACCAGGCGATCGGTGGGTCGGGGTTCGTCCTTCAGCCCGGCCCACCGGGTGTCGACGTGTGGGATATGTGCGGGATGATCTTCGGTGGCTGAAGGTCAGGCAGAAGTCTTCGCCCTGGTCAGAGGTACTGTCATTGCTCGGAACGCAGCCCTCTTGAAAACCGCTAGGGCTGGTGACAGTCCTCGTGGGTTCGAATCCCACGCTCTCCGCCGACCTTGAGAAACGGCGTCTGACCAGGGGGTTTCCCCGGGTGGGACGCCGTTGATCGTTTCGGGGGTACGCAGCCGTGTGCCGCCGTGAGCGGCCCCATGTCGCTGGTCGGGGGACGTCCGAGGGATGGAACGGGCGTTCCCCAGCTCAGCATGGAGAAAGAAGCCCCGGGGTAGTCGGGACCCTCCCGTCACGGCTCGCGGGCTCACGCCGCGGGCGACATCGACCGTCCTGTCCGTGACCTGGGAGACGGCTGATGGTGGGTGGAGCAGGTCAGATGCGGCAGTAGGCCGCAGTGGCGTCGTCGAAGGTCTTGCCGCGGGGCCAGCGCGTGCCGTGGAGGTCGGAGCGCTCGGCCTCACGGACCCGGCGGATCAGCTCGGCCGGACCATCATGGTCGAGAAGGCCGAGGAGCTCCCGCCAGGTGGCCAGGTGGAAGCGGTCGACGAGGCGGGAGGCGCCGTCGCTCAGCACCGCCATGGCGCGTACCCGGTCAGCGGAGATCGTGCCGGTGAGGGCCTGGCCGGCTACGAGGGGATCGACGGAGGCGACCCAGAAGCCGCCGTCGCGGTTACGGTGGTCTCGCAGGGTCTCCACGTACGCCCGATGGGCGGCGACGTGCTCGGGGCTGCCCGAGGCGAGGGCGTCCATGGCCGCTCGGTAGGCCGCACCGACCTGGGCTTCCCGAGCATCGCAGATGACTGTCGGCTCCGCCGTGCCGGCCACGTCCAGGACGAGGACGGAGTCGGCCAGGACCAGCCACTCCAGGGCGTCGTCCGCACGGCGGAGCATGACCACGGTGGCCGAGGGTGAGCCCGCGTGCGCGAGGTCGCAGGTGAAGTCGTGCAGGGACGCCACGGCCTTGATGCCCTCGGCGAGGATCGCGGTCAGGGGCTTGGCGTTCTGCGTCATGGCTGCGAGAAGGGTGGAGCCGAGACAGCGTACGTACCAGGCGACCCCGTGCGTACAGCCCGACTCCGAACCGGCCGGGGTGCCGGCGCCGTCCAGCAGGACGACCGCGTCCGGGGTGGCGGCGATGAAGTCCTCATTGGGGCGATCGGGATGGCCGGGGGCCGCTTCGGTGGCGAAGGTGACGCGCATCGGCTTCAGGGCTCCTCGTACCGGTAGAGGGGACTGGCGAGTTCCGTCCGGATGGGTTCCCCGGTGGCCGGGTCGTATTCGACGCCGACCACGCAGGAGAAGCGGCTTTCATTGTCTGCCCCCACAGAGCGGCGATTTCGGAGCGCGAGAGACATCAGCCCGTCTAGGAGCTGTTTGGGGTTCGGATCTAGGTGGGGTCCGGTGGTGAGCCGGCCGCGGCTGGTAGAACTCGGACGTGGCGCGCTTTGATGTGACGGATGCCGAGTGGGCGTTGATCGAGCCGTGTCTGCCGGTGGCGGCCACCGGGCCGCTGCCGCGGCGGATGCGTGATCAGTTCAACGGGATCCTGTGGCGGTTTCGCACCGGGTCGGGCTGGCGTGATGTCCCGGAACGCTACGGGCCCTGGTCCACGCTCTACTCCCGGTTCAACGGCTGGGCCAGGGCCGGGGTGTTCCAGGCTCTGATGGACGCGTTGATCGCCGAGGCCGCATCGCGCGGGCAGGTCGGGCTGGAGCTGGTCAGCGTGGACTCCACGATCGTGCGGGCGCATCAGGAGTCGGCCGGGCTGGCGGTGGCCGGGGAGACCCTGGATGCGCTGGAGCAGGCCCTGACCGAGGAAAAGGGGGCTCCGCTGCCGGAGCAGCCGCCGGTGCTGCGGGTGATGCGCCGCAGGTCGCCCTCGGCGCGGACGGCGCGGACGCGTCGTCGGACCAAGATCGTGCCGCGCTGCGGCGACGCCGCAGGGCCCGGGCCAAGGCTGCCGGGCTCGGCCGATCCCGGGGCGGGCTGAGCAGCAAGGTCCATGCCGCGGTCGACGCCGCCGGGCTGCCGCTGGCTTTCGTGCTCACACCCGGGCAGGCCGCCGACTGCCCGCAGTTCATCACCGTCGTGGACAAGATCCGCGTTCCCGGTCCGGTCGGCCGGCCCCGCACCCGGCCGGACGCGGTCGCCGCGGACAAGGCGTACTCGTCCCGCGCCAACCGCGCCTACCTGCGCAAACGCCATGTCAAGGCGGTCATCCCAGAGAAGAAGGACCAGGCCGCCAACCGCAAGAAGAAAGGCAGCCGGGGCGGCCGGCCCGTCAGCCACGACATCGGCCTGTACAAGGAGCGCAACACCGTTGAACGCTGCTTCCAGAAGATCAAGGCCTGGCGTGGTCTGGCGACCCGTTACGACAAAGCCCCGGAAAGCTACGAGGCCGGACTCCACCTTCGAGGCTCGATCATGTGGCTGAAGCTCCTCACCTCAACCGCATGATCCGAACCCCGAACAGCTCCTAGGAGCTGTTTGGGGTTCGGATCTAGGTGGGGTCCGGTGGTGAGCCGGCCGCGGCTGGTAGAACTCGGACGTGGCGCGCTTTGATGTGACGGATGCCGAGTGGGCGTTGATCGAGCCGTGTCTGCCGGTGGCGGCCACCGGGCCGCTGCCGCGGCGGATGCGTGATCAGTTCAACGGGATCCTGTGGCGGTTTCGCACCGGGTCGGGCTGGCGTGATGTCCCGGAACGCTACGGGCCCTGGTCCACGCTCTACTCCCGGTTCAACGGCTGGGCCAGGGCCGGGGTGTTCCAGGCTCTGATGGACGCGTTGATCGCCGAGGCCGCATCGCGCGGGCAGGTCGGGCTGGAGCTGGTCAGCGTGGACTCCACGATCGTGCGGGCGCATCAGGAGTCGGCCGGGCTGGCGGTGGCCGGGGAGACCCTGGATGCGCTGGAGCAGGCCCTGACCGAGGAAAAGGGGGCTCCGCTGCCGGAGCAGCCGCCGGTGCTGCGGGTGATGCGCCGCAGGTCGCCCTCGGCGCGGACGGCGCGGACGCGTCGTCGGACCAAGATCGTGCCGCGCTGCGGCGACGCCGCAGGGCCCGGGCCAAGGCTGCCGGGCTCGGCCGATCCCGGGGCGGGCTGAGCAGCAAGGTCCATGCCGCGGTCGACGCCGCCGGGCTGCCGCTGGCTTTCGTGCTCACACCCGGGCAGGCCGCCGACTGCCCGCAGTTCATCACCGTCGTGGACAAGATCCGCGTTCCCGGTCCGGTCGGCCGGCCCCGCACCCGGCCGGACGCGGTCGCCGCGGACAAGGCGTACTCGTCCCGCGCCAACCGCGCCTACCTGCGCAAACGCCATGTCAAGGCGGTCATCCCAGAGAAGAAGGACCAGGCCGCCAACCGCAAGAAGAAAGGCAGCCGGGGCGGCCGGCCCGTCAGCCACGACATCGGCCTGTACAAGGAGCGCAACACCGTTGAACGCTGCTTCCAGAAGATCAAGGCCTGGCGTGGTCTGGCGACCCGTTACGACAAAGCCCCGGAAAGCTACGAGGCCGGACTCCACCTTCGAGGCTCGATCATGTGGCTGAAGCTCCTCACCTCAACCGCATGATCCGAACCCCGAACAGCTCCTAGCCCAGTGTGAATCGCTGATCTCGGGACAGCCTGGTGGCTCCACGATCTCAACGCCGACGGGCGGCGCTACAGCCCTCGCTCTTCCATCATGTACAGCACCGCTGGCCGTCATCCAAGACGGGGACGGGCCAGCCGAGAGAACCCTCTCTTTTCGCAGCTCCTCCCTCTGCCACTCAAGGAATGACTCATCCAGCGTGAGGTGGTCGGCGTCTGTGAGTGGTCGCACTCGACAATCCAGCGGGGCGGCGGTGTTGAGCGTCGGCACGGCGGCTAATACCATGATCATCATTAGGGTCACGCTCCGCCTCTTCACGCGTCGTCACTCCCCGTCGCTCACCAGTGCAACCAGCGAGGTCAGCAGCATGAAGCATCCTGATCGCGGACGGAAGGGCGTCGATGCCGGGGATCGGTTCTGCACGTGTCAGAAGGCCAGGCTGTATCGCGTGTAGTGGTCGTCGGGTGGAGTGAACTCCATGCCGTTCTCATCAAGCGCGTTGTAGATCGTCACTTGGCCGTTCGGAAAGCCGAAACCCAAAGACACGATCGTCCCCTCCACGAGATCCCTGTCCCTCCACATCAGCAGGTCCACTGCCGAACAAGGCTGCCCGACCAGTGCGGTGAGTTCATCTGGTACGTCGTCTCGCCACGCGAGGTGAAAGTCCGGCCAGTCGGGCGAGCGCACCGGATCGATGGTGTTCCAGGTGATGGAGAGCTCGTCGAACTTCCAGTGGTTGATCTCGACCTGTTCGCCCTCGAAGTCCAAGAGGACCGGGCAGTCGGCGAACCACTTGTCCTCGTCAAGATCCCACACCAGCAGCGCTCGGGTCAGTCGTCGGTCGACGAGGCGGCCCAGTCTCGCCCCATGAACAGCAGTGATCGACGAGCGTCCGCTCAACCATTCCGGCCTGTATCCGGGGATTCCGAAGTTGAACATTCGGTGATTATGTCGGATGCCGTCGCAGGGGCTTCCCGGGCAGTCGTCTTTTGCCCGCCCGGGGAGAGCATCGGTCAGGGGTGAGACAGCATTGCCGGCGGAGTCTCGAAATGCTTCCGACACCTCACCGAGGTTCAGAGGCCCATATGCTCCTTCGAAGTGGATTCCGTCGTTCCGGGCGTGCCCCCAGTCATCCTTGGCGCGTTCCACCACTAGGCGGTCCGGCAAGACCCCGGCAAGAGATGTGTTGACGAGGTCGGCCTTCAGGCGCCATCCCGGATTGTCCAAGGTGTCGACTGTCACGCCGTAACTGTGCTCCCGGTCGTCATGACAGCAGGAGGCGTATCGGGACTGAAGGAAGACGGGTGCATCCTTGATCGCGTGGTGAGTCTGCCGGCCGTGTCCGTCGCGTGAATAATGTGGCGGGGAACGAGGGGAACGGCGGGGAGTCACGGTGAACATGATCACTGTGCCGAACTGCTTCTCCGTAGGACGGTCATGATCAACATGCGTCTTTCCGGACGGGTGTCTGGAGGTTTGATTTCCTGGTTTGCGTAAGCGGAAATAGCTTTCCGCTGATTTTGGCCAGTTGTCGGCGCGTGTCACCTCAAGATCGATAAGGTGTGTCCCAGCCTATGAAGGGACCGCCTTGTCGAGCTCCCCCCCGTTGTCGAGGCCGGCATTACTGACCTGGATGGTGGCCGCGGCCGTCGCCGCCTTCCCGACGTGGGAGGAGTGGCGCTTTCGGCTTCACCCCGGTCCGGTCAAGATGTACGCATGCGTGGGTTCCGGGTGGTCGGAGGCGTCACCGCTGGACGCCCTGCGAGGTGATCTCGATGGGATCATGCAGAACGTGGAGGCGTGGGCTGTCCCGGCACTGTTGGTCCTGGGGGGATTTCTCGCCTGCCTGGGCCGCAGGAATCCACGGAGCACAGGCCGGCGAACGGCAGGTGTTCTCGTCCTGATCGCGGTCATCAAACCGGTCACCCCCCTCTACGCCTCGGCGGAGGTGTGCGACGGTATCCCCATCCTCAGTACCGAATGGTTCGCCACGGTGATGAGCAGCTGGGGAAGCACCCAGCTCTGCCTCCTGGGTGCCGCCGCGCTCGTCCTGCTCGTCACCCGGATGATGAGCGATACCACCTCGAAACGACCGGAGGTCGCCTCGTCGACCGGTGTGACCTGGCGCCGGCCGGTGGCGCTGCTGGTCGACTACGCGATCGTCGTCGTGGTCCTCACCTTCGTCGTCCAACCCATTCTGTTGCTGACCGGCGTCGACGAGTTCTCGCCCTCCATCCGCCTGCGTTACGGGCTCTTGAACGAGGCGGAGCTCTCGCTGGACAACGCGGATCCCGAACGGTTACCCGCCCTGTTCGCTGTGTTTCTGTATTTCTGGGTGCAGCACAGTCTGTGGGGACAGACACCAGGCAAGCGTCTGCTGCGCATCCGCCTCGTCTCCACGCGGACGACGGTACGGCCGACGGTGGGAAGGACGGCCCTCCGCACGCTGATCTTCCCGATTCTGGTCTTCGTGCCGTTCTACGGGCCGATCGTTTTCATCGTGGACGGGGTGTGGGCGCTTCTCGACCCTGAAGGCCGGACGCTTCATGACCGGTGGGCGAACACCGATGTCACGCGGAAGGTGCCGAACGTCCAAGCCGGGAAGTAGTGGAACCGTCAGCCGGCCCTCACCTGGGCCCTCCACCTTGACCCGTCTGAGGTGGTTGTGCCCGCTGCGTGCCCATCAGGAGGGTGACCAAGCTGCGTGCCCATCAGAAGGGTTACCAAGGGGGAATCACGGGGACTCGCGGGGAGAGCCGATCCCACCCTGACCTGGAGCGCCGCAGACCACCGGATTGTGTGTACCGCAGTCTTCCAAGCTGGGGGCAAGGCATCAGGCCCTTGCTGCTCTAACGCCTCGTTCGTGAAACACCGGACTTGTCCGTAGGTATTGGATAAGACGGGTGATTGTGGAAGATTCGACGTGCTCCAGGTTTGGCCGGGCATGCCGCTACTGGCTGATGGCGGCCTCGGGCGTTGCTCTGATTGTCGTAGTAGGAGTCCATCTGGCCGGTCGCGATGACTCGGAGAAAACGAGTCAATCAGCCATCACACCGGTCGAGGAGGACGACGCGTCGAACGCGAAGATCATCAGCAAGGACCAGCGCATCGATGTCGACACCTTCCACCAGAAGGACAGTCCACTGTGGCCGCTGATCGAGGATTTCCGGAGTGTCATCCCTCAGAACGACTCCGCGGCTGCAGATTCCGGGGAGGAGAAGTGATCGGGCTGTCGAGCAGTCGCATTTCCCGTTGTCCGGAAGACGTGGAGCATCTCAGGTGGGAGCGGCCCGTCCATGCCGTACTCCGGTGGCGGCTTCACCCAGAGGCGTCCCGGGCTGGGCCCTCCAGCAGACCGGCCTCGTAGGCCAGGATCGCCGCCTGGACGCGGTTCTCCAGTCCGAGCCTGGTGAGGATGCGGTTCACCCGGCTTTTGACCCCGGCCTCCGACAACCCCAGGCTCCTGGCGATCTGGACGTTGGACAGCCCTCTGGCCACCAGGATCAGTACCTCGCTCTCCCGTGCGGTGAGCGCGCCGAGGCGCCCGGTCCGCCTCGGCGCACGCGGGCCGGTTCCGGAGCGCGGCTCGGCGAGCAGGACCTCCGGGATGGTGGTGAACGCACCGATGAGCCGCCGGGTGACGGTGGGGGCCAGCATGGCCTCCCCCGCGGCGACCGTGCGGATGGCGTCGGCGAGCTGGTCGGAGGAACTGTTCTTCAGCAGGAACCCACTGGCGCCGGCACGCAAGGAGGCGTGGACGTATTCGTCCACGTCGAACGTGGTCAGCATCAGCACGCGCGGGCGTGGATCCCCGTGCGGCCAGTCACGCAGGATGCGGCCGGTCGCCTCGACGCCGGTCAGGCCGGGCATGCGCACGTCCATCAGCACCACGTCGGGCCTCAGGACGAAGGCCGCGGCCACGGCCTCCTGGCCGTCGGCGGCCTCCCCCACGACGCTCAGCCCGGCACGCCGCTCGATCATGACGCGCAACGCCGACCTGACCAGCTCCTGATCGTCGGCGACGAGCACGCGGATGGACATCACGCTGCGCCTTCCGAGGAAGGTTCGGCGGGCGACGGGGCCGGCACCGTACCCGCGAGGCGGAAGTCGGCCTCTGTCCGCCATCCGCCGTCCTCACAGGGGCCGGCGCGCAGGGTGCCGCCGAACAGCGCGACACGTTCGCGCATGCCGATGAGGCCGAGTCCGGAGCCGGCCAGCGGTGCGTGCGCCGGTGCCGGCGGCCCGTTGCCCACCGTGACGGTCAACCGTGTCTCGTTCCGGCGCACGACGATCCGTACATCGGTCGGGCCCGCGTGTTTGAGGACGTTGGTGAGCGCCTCCTGGACGACCCGGTAGGCCGAGACCTGCACCGCGGGCGGGAGACCGTCCACCGGGTCGGCGTCGATCTCCGTCCGGCACCCCGCGGCGGTGGCTGCGGCGGCAAGCCGGTCCAGGTGGCGCAGGGACGGTTCCGGCCGCAAGCCGGACGGGTCGCGGTCGTCGACGAGCAGCCCGAGCAACCGCCGCATCTCGATCAGCGCGGCGTCGGCGGCCGTCCCGATCCCCGTCACGCCCCGGTGGACCAGCGGGTGGCCGGGATCGTCGGACATCACGTCGGCCGTGGCGCGCGCCTGCATCGCGATCGCGCTGACGTGGTGGGCGACCAGGTCGTGCAGGTCCCGGGCGATGCGTGCGCGCTCGGCCACCACCGCGCGCCGGGTGCTGATCTCCCGCTCGGCACGGAGCCTTTCCGCCAGTTCCCGCAAACGGGCCGCGTCGGCGTGGATGTGACGTTGAGAGACGCCAAGCCGCCAGACTCCCACTGACAGCGCGACGACCAGCATCACCGCGGCAGGGCCCGCCACCGGCTCCCGCGGGACCGGCAGGCTCAGCCACGGCCCGGCGAACTCCGGTGTCAGCACCGCGGCCGCGACCACGCCGACCACGGCGGTGTTTCCCGGTGAACGCGCGTGACGGGCGACGGCGTAACCGGCGAAGAGGATGCACACTCCGTCCTTGAAGTCGACCATGGGGTCGGCCAGCTCGTAGGCAACGTAGGCGGCGGCGACCGCTGCCATGACCGGCCACGGGTGCGATCGGCGCCATACCAGCGGCACGGCCTGCATCAGCAGCAACGCGGTCACCCTCGCCCCGTCGGCCGTGCCGACGGGGAGCCCCTCGCCCAGCCGCAACAGCAGCGTCAGCGCGGCCAGCGCGGCCGCGAGCAGCCCGTCCGCGAGCAGTGGACGGGCCTGGAGACCCCGCCGCGTCGCGGAGACCGAGGCGAAGATCCGCATCGCGGGGATCGAGCCTGGGAGGATTGCCTTCATTCGCCTCAGGGGTCCGGACGCCGGCCAGGCCGACGATCACCTGTACACGGCCAAGCGTAGGACACCGGTCTCGCCGGGGGAACGCATCCAAAGTTGCGTCCATGTCCGCTCACTCCCCCCACAAGCTGATGAGACTCCGGGCTTATGTCCGATCCGGCGGACGATCTCCCTTCCTAGGGTCGAACCATCCGCCGAGACCACCGGCACCGACCACGAGGAGGACCATCCCATGAACCACCCCGTTTCCCGGCCCACCGCTCCTCGGCCCACCGCTCCCCGGCCTTCCGGCGCGTCGGCGCCGCAGGGGGGCGGGCGGCGCCTGGCGGTGTTCTCCGCAGCCTGCGCCGCGACCGTCGTCCTGGCCGGCTCCCTCGTGTCATCACCCGCCTCCGCGTCCGCCTCCGGTCCGGAGGCCGAGCGCGCCGCCACCGCTGCCGGGTACGGCCGGGTGCAGCTCCAGCGCGATGTCGACACCCTCCGTAAGATCGGGGTCATCGGCGTCGACGCGCAGGTGGTCACCGCCGACGGCGGACGCCTGGTCGCCACCGGCGGCGTCGCCGACCTGCGGACCAAGCGGCCTGTCCCCGCGGGCGGCCACACCCGGATCGCCAGCGTGACCAAACTCTTCGTGGCCACCGTGGTCCTGCAACTCGCCGAGGAGGGCACGCTGTCCCTGGACGACACCGTCGAACGCTGGCTGCCCGGCGTGGTCGAGGGCAACGGCAACGACGGCAGCGTGATCACGATCCGCCGGCTCCTCCAGCACACCGCCGGCGTCCCGGAGGCCTACCCGGCCTTCACCTCGGTGGAGCAATACCTCAAGCACCGCTACGACCCCTTCACGCCCGAGCAGATCGTGGCCGAGGCCATGAAGAAGAAGCCGGACTTCGCTCCCGGCAAGGGCTGGATGTACTCCAACACCGGCTACATGCTGATCAGCATGATCATCGAGAAGGCCACCGGCAACCCCTGGCACGTCGAGGTCCGCGACCGCATCAGCCGACCTCTCGGGCTGCGGCACACCCGCTGGTCGGGCGCCTCGGTGGACGTCCCCTCACCCCACGCCAAGGGCTACCTGGTGGGTGTGCGGAACACACCGGTGGACGTCACCAAGCACTTCGACGGCGACGCGGCCGGCGGCCTCATCTCCACCACCGGCGACGTCAACCGGTTCCTGCGTGCCCTGGCGGGCGGCAGGCTGCTGCCGCCCGCGCTGCTGAAGCAGATGCGCGCCACCGTCCCGGCCACGGCGTTCGAGGCGACCTGGCCGGGCGTGCGCTACGGACTGGGAGTGATGTCGCGTCCGCTGTCGTGCGGTGGCGTCTACTGGAGTCACGGCGGTGACGACCTCGGGTACCGGACCCGCACCGGCGTCACCGCCGACGGCCGGCGCAGCGTCGTGCTGGCGATGTCCACCCAGTTCGGCGACGCCCGCACGCAGGCCCAGGAGAAGGCCGCCGGCGAGCTGGTCGACCGCGCGCTCTGCGGGAGGTGAGCCGAACGCGCTTCCCCGGCCGGCCCGGCTCCCGCAACCGATCCCGTCAATCCTTCGTACCGGGCGTTCTCCCGCATCCGGTCCTGCGTATCGGGCGTTCTCCCGCGTCCGGTCCCTGCCAGGAGGTGTCCTCGGAGAGTACGGATGATCGTCCGGAACGGTGATCTCACGGCAGAATCGGCACATGCAGACCCGCGTTGAGCGCTACCTGGCGCATCTGGACGATCTCTCCGGCGGACAGGAGCCGAAGTTCACCCCCTTCCGTTCGACCAAGCCGGGAATGCGCGATGTCACCGCGATCGTCTACCACGATTTCCCGAAGCCCGGATTCGTCACCGGCCTGACCTACGGACTGTCGCTGTCCGGCCATTCCTGCTGGACCCGCAGCACACCGGAGCTGTGCATCAGCGTGCGCTCCACCGATGACGCCTGGGCCTGGGCGATCGCCTACCTCGCCGAGCGACTCCGCGGCGGCGACTGCCACTTCGCCTACGGGGACACCATCGGCTTCGGGGAACGCATCTCCAAGGAGAGCGACATGGACGCCTTCGTGCTCTCCACCCCTGCCGGACTCGCCGAGGAGGACTTCCTGGGTATCGATGTCGGCGACGACCTCCCCGTCACCATCATCGGCTGCTACCCCATCCACTCCAGTGAACGCCGCTTCATCCAGGACAACGGCCTCGACGCCTTCCGGGACCTCGACTGGGACCCGTACGACGTGACCCGCGCCACAGTCGTCTGATCACCGTGCCGGATCTTCTCCTGGACGGATTCGAACGGTTCCGGCGGCGGGGATGGACGTCCGTCGGCCGGCCCCGGCGGGACGACGACGGCGCGTGCGATCGTCCACGGAGGTGAATCACCTGCCTTCGGTATGACCGGCCCGCCGGACGCCACGGCCGGGCAGGGGCGCCGCGCCGTGAGCAGGGTCATCCCTCCTGAAAGCACGACGAGCACGGCCATGACGGATTCGCCATCCGGCTCGCCGGCTCCGGAAGGCGAGCCGGCGAGCCGCGGCGTCGCGGCCGGGGGTCAACCGCCTGTAGCCGTGGAACCGTCCCTAGTGGAAGATGATCGCGCAGTCGGTCGCGATGCTGGCCCGGCACGCCTCGTGCAGGGTGAGCCACACCACGGACTCGATCTCGAACGGCGCGCTCTGCGGCAGCTCGAACACCCGGGCGGCTTCGGCGTCCGACAGGGACCCGTCCTCCTCGAGCCGGATGCCGATCGCCGGAGCGCACCTGCGCAGCTCCGCCAGAAGCCCATGGCTCGATCCGATGACCTCGGCCCCACCGCCCCTCGCCCCGCCGCCCCCCGCCTCGTCGAACAGGAAGATCGGGTCGTCGAAGTCGACCGGCACGAAGTAGCCGTCGTAGTCGGAGTGGCAGAGCAGGTGGGAGGAGAGCAGGATGGCCTCCTCCACGACCAGGTCGTTGTCCCGGGCGAGCTCTTCCTGGCTGGAGACCGGCGTCACCGCCCCCCCGCTCCTCACGAGGGCGACGACCCTGTGCAGGTAGCGCAGGTAGCCGTACGGGAACGAACCCACATGGCTGCGCATGAACGGCGGTGTGCCCTCCGGCCCGCGCCAGACCGGGTCGTCCGGCTGCCGCCAGGTCACACCCTCCTTCGCCAGGACCGCGCTCAGCCTGTCCATCTCCGCGCGGCGGTACGCGTAGCCCTCCTCGTCGATCGCAAACGTCTCGATTCCCACAGATATCGCAAGACCCATGCGGCGGAACGTAACCCTTCCGTCCGACAGTTCTCATGCGCCGCCGCCCGGAGTCGTACGGACCGCGCGACTCCGGAACCGGGCGGCCCGTTATCCGGAGTCTTTTAGGCCGTTATCTGGAGCCGCACGGGCCGTCATCCGAGTCCGTGCGCGCCGTCCCCGGCGACCGGGCGAGCCCTCACCGGGGCGGGGGCCGGTGGGAGGGGGCCGCGCTCCCCGGCGTTTCACGCCCCGAGAAATCGCAGCTCACCGGCCCTGTCGTCGCCTTCACAAGTGATCCACAAGAGAAATGCAAGTGCGCTCAGCGCCAATGTGCGAGGGCCAGGAAGTCGTTCCGGATCACGCTACCGCGGGAGGGAACCAGATGATGGCGACTGTCAGCGATGTGACCGAAACGACGGACGTGACCACCCTGCGGGGTGACGGATCGGGGCGGGACGCCGCGGGCCGAGTCATTGTGGTCCTGAACCCCGGGGCCGGGAGCGGCCTGTTGAGGAGCGAACTGACGGACCGGGGCTGGCAGGTGCGCATGGCCGACCTGTCCGGCGGCGATCTCGCCGGGTGTGTGGAGGGGGTCACGGACCTGCTGGCCGCACCGGACAGCCCGGCTCGCGCCGTGCTCCTCGGGTACGGCGAGGCGGGGCGGGCGGCGATGGAGATCGCGGACCGTCATCCGGAGCGTGTGGTCGCGGTGGTGACCGTGACTTCCCCGCGGGGTGAGGCCGCGGTGACGACCACGGGTTCGCCGCAGGACGAGACCGCGGTGGTGACGGTGGATTCCCGGGATGCGGTGGTGAACGGGAGTTCCCCGGCCCCGGTGGCGGCCGTGGATTCCCCGGGCGTCGGCCGGCTCCGCGCGTCGGACCTGTCCTGCCCGGTGCTGGCCCTCAACACCGCCGACCCACGGGCCGTGGTGTCGGCTGCCGTGTCCTTCCTGGACGGGTTGCACCGGCCGGTGGACGCCCCGCGGACGTGCCCGGCACGCCTGCCGGCACTCACCCCGGTCCTCCTCAACGACCCCGACGTGATCGGGCAACTGCGTGAGGCGGGGCCGGCGCACCGGCTCAACGCGGCCGGTGTGGCGACGTCCTGGATTCTGACCGGGCACGGGGCGACCACCACGACGCTGGCCGACTCCAGGCTGGTCGCGGACGTGGCGATCACCCCCGGGTTCCGGTTGCAGTCTCCGGACGTCACGCACCGGGGCGAGCAGGACCTGATCACGATCGAGGGCCGGGAGCACGCCCGGCTGCGCCGGCTCGTCGGCCAGTACCTCACCCCCAGGCGGGTGGAGACGCTGCGTCCGCGCATGCAGCGTGTGGTCGACGACCTGCTGGACGGGCTTCCCCCCGGCGAGACGGTCGACCTCCTGCGGAGGTTCGCGCTCCCGTTGCCGACCGTCGTCCTGTGCGAGCTGTTCGGTGTGCCGGAGCGGGACCGCGGCTACATCCACGAGTGGCTCGTGGAGAGGATGCGCGCGGTGCCGCCCGTCGCGCACGACGACGTCGACGACTACCTGCGCGCGTTGATCGAGGAGAGGAAGAGCCGCCCCTCGGACGACCTGCTCGGCTGGGTCGTCGAGGCGGAGGGCGACCGGCTGTCGGAGGACGACCTCGTCGCGGCGGCCAGGTTCCTGATGGTGGGTGGGCACCGGGCGCCGACGACCCTGCTGGCGAGCGGCGTCGCCGCCCTGCTGCGGGACCGGGACCAGTGGACGCGTCTCGTGGACGACCCCGGCCTGCTCGACGGCGCGGTCGAGGAACTGCTCCGGTTCGTCACCCCGTTCCCGGTGGGTCTCGCCCGTCAGGCGACGGCCCCGATCGAGATCGGGGCCGCGCGGATTCCGGAGGGCGATCTCGTCGCGGCCTCGCTCGTGGCGGCCAACCGGGATCCGGCTGTCTTCACCGACCCCGACGTGCTCGACGTCGGGCGGGCGGCCAACCCGCACCTCGCCTTCGGGCACGGCCACCACTACTGCCTGGGGGCGGCGCTGGCGAGGGCCCAGGCGCAGATCGCCATCGGCACGCTCGTCCGGCGCTTCCCGGCCATGGACTTCGCCGGTGACTCCCGGAGCCTGCACTACCGGCAGAGCCGCGTGCGCTACCTGCTCGAACTGCCGGTCGTGCTCGAACCGAAATAGCCACCGCCGCCCCCCACCCGTCAGGAGCTCACCCCCATGGACGACGCAGTCCCGCAACTACTGGTCTTCTGCCAGGCCGATCGGTTGTTCTTCGAACCGGTCTCGCACATCGCGGACCGCGACACCCGCTTCCCGGCCGCGGACAGGCCCCTCCCGAACGGCTGGCGCTCGGCCGAGGAGGGCCTGTGGGTCGTGCTCCAGCCGCCCGGCGTCACCCTTCCCGACCAGGGGTGGAAGATCCATGTCTCGGCGACCGACGCCGACGCCGGAGCCGTCTGCGACCTCGTGGTGGACTTCTGCCTCGGCCGGAACCTCGCGATGAAGTTCCTGCGGAGCAGGGCCGCGGCACGGCTGCTCAACAGCAAGTACGCCGACCGGGGGAGCAGCGGCAAGCTGATCACGCTGTATCCGGCCGACGAGGACGAGCTGAGCGAGGTGCTGCCGGCGCTCGCCGCGACCCTGCGGGGCTTCACCGGCCCGTACATCCTCAGCGACCTGCGGTATGAGGACTCACCGGTCTACGTGCGCTACGGCGCGTTCCACCCGATGCGCTACGCGGACCCCAACGGTGACCCGGTCTACGCCGTCCGGACACCCGACGGGCGGCTGGTGCCCGACGACCGCTCCCCGGTCTTCACCGTGCCGGAGTGGGTCCGCGTCCCGGAGGTGCTGCGCGGGTCGCTGGCGAAACGCGACTCCGGCGACGGGGAGGAGTTCCCGTACCAGATCGAGCGACCGTTGCACTTCTCCAACGGCGGCGGGGTGTACCTCGCCCGGGACGCCGCGGCCGGGGGGTATGTAGTCCTGCTGGAGGCCCGCCCGCACGCGGGACTGGACGGGGACGGCGTCGACGCGGTCGCCAGGCTGGCGCACGAGCGCGACGTCCTGGAGCGGCTGGACGGCCTCGACTGCGTCCCCCGGGTGCTCGACCACCGGGTGATCTGGGAGCACCACTTCCTGGTCGAGGAGTACATCGACGGTGCGACCCTGATGGAGGAGGTGTTCGCCCGCTACCCGCTGGTCGGTCCCGGCTCGTCCGCCGAGTCGACGGCCGCGTACGTCGAGTGGGCGACCGACGTCCTGGCCAAGGTGGACCACGCCCTGATGTCCGTGCACGCGAAGGGCGTGCGGCTCGCCGACCTGCATCCCGGCAACATCATCGTCCGCCCGGACGGGCGTGTCGCGCTGATCGACTTCGAGGTCGCCTCGGACCTGGACGACCTTCGGTCCCCGGGTCTCGCCGCCCCGGGATTCGCCGCGCCGGCCGGACTGTCGGGCCGCGCCGCCGACGACTACGCCATGAACTGCCTGCGGCAGTGGGTGTTCCTCCCGATCAGTCCCCTGCAGGACCGGGACCCGGTCAAGCTCTCCAGCCTCACCGACGTCATCGCCGGGCACTTCCCGGTGCCGCCGGGGTTCGGGGCACGCATGGTCCGGCGGTTCGAGGCGGCCCACGGCCCTCTCGGTGAGGACGGACCGGCCCGGATGTTCGACGTCGACGACCCGGACTGGCCGGCCATCCGCGACTCGCTCGTGGCGGGCATCACCGCGAGCGCGACCCCCGAACGCGAGGACCGGCTCTTCCCCGGTGACCCGCAGCAGTTCGTGACCGGCGGGTTCAACGTCGCCTACGGGGCCGCGGGCGTGCTCTGGGCGCTGCACCAGGCCGGCGCCGAAGTGTCGCCCGACCACGTGGACTGGCTCGTCGCGGCCGCGCGCCGGGACGCCGACCCACGACCCGGCCTCCTGGACGGGCTGCACGGCGTGGCGGCGGTGCTGGAGTCGCTCGGGCGCCGCGACGACGCCCTCGACATGCTCGACCGGGCCCGGAAGCTGCACGACGGCCTCACGGCGCCCGGGATCCACAGCGGGCTGGCCGGAGCGGGCCTCAGTCTCCTGCACTTCTCCGAAGTCACCGGGGACGGGGAGCTGCGCACCGAGGCACTCGACATCGGGGAGAGGCTGGCCGCGGAACTCGGGGACGACGGGTCGCCGATGTTCACCCCCCAGTTGAGGACCGGTCTCCAGCGCGGGCTGACCGGGGTCGGGCACTACTTCCTCCGGCTGCACGACCTCACGGGGGACCCGCGCCACCTCGACCTGGCCGGGCAGGCGCTGCGCCGTGAGATCGACCGGGGGCACATGCTGCCGGACGGCACGTTCCAGTTGCTGGACGGCAACCGCTACCACGCCTACCTCGGCACCGGCAGCAGCGGCCTGGCCCTGGTCCTCAGCCAGTACCTCGCCCGGCGCGCGGAACCGGACTTCGAGGGCTTCGTCGCCGGTGCCCGCCTGGCCTGCCGGGCACCGTTCATCCGCCACCCGTTCCTGTTCATGGGACGCGCGGGCACCATCGCCGCACTTCATCTTCTGGGACTGCCGGAGGACCGGCCGGTCGTACGCGACCACGTACGACGGCTCGCCTGGCACGCCCTCTCCCACGAAGGCCATCTGGCCTTCCCCGGCAACCAGCTCCTGCGGCTCTCCATGGACCTGGCGACGGGCTCGGCCGGAGTCCTCGCCGCTCTGGGCGTCGCGTTCAACCAGAACGCGTCGATCATCCCCGTCCTCGATCTGCGGTCTTCCGCGGTCGAGGAGAAAGGAAGGAGGTGAACACCATGGCTTACGTTCTCCAGCTCCAGGCCCTCAGCACCCCCAAGGCGCAGCAGGCCGGCTGCTACAGCCACGTCACGTCGTACAAGGGCACCTGCTGAGTGACCGCTGAGTAGTCGGTGCCGGGGGCCGGTCACAGCGGCCCCCGGCACCTCTCACCCATTGTCCGACCTGCGGTCCGCTGCCGGAAACACCTGTCCCTACCGAACATCCCGCGAGGAATCCCTGTGGATACGCAGCGTGATCAGCGTGACGCCCCGGAGGCGGCCGTGGCGGCCGGCCCTCGAGTCCCCGAGTCCGGGCAGGTGGCTCCCGGCGGTGACCGGCCCCCGGCCCCTCCCCCTCCTGACTCCGCCTGGCGAGTGCTGCTGCGTCACATGCGCCAGTCGTGGCGTCCGCTCCTCCTCGGCGGAGTGCTGGGCCTGCTGGCCAGTGTGATCGGCCTGGTGCTCCCGCTCGTGGTCAGGCGGCTGGTCGATGACCTCGGTGCCGACCGGCCGGTGGCCGGCGTGCTGCTGCTGATGGGTGCGCTCGTCGTCCTCTCCGCGGCGGCCGGACCACTGGGGGAGTACGTGCTGCGCCGCGCCGGTGAGTCGATCGTGCTCACCGCCCGCCGCCGCCTGATCTCACATCTCATGCGGCTGCGGATATCGGCCTTCGACTCCTCCGAACCCGGCGACCTGATGTCCCGGGTCACCTCCGACACCACCCTGATCCGCCAGGTCGCCGCCGACTCGCTGATCGGCGGGATCACCGGGGGCGTCGCGCTCGTGGCGACCGCGACGATGATGGGCGTGCTCGACCCGGTGCTGCTGGTGGTCACGCTCGGCGTGCTGGCCGTCGCCGGCACGGTCCTGCGTCTGATCATGCCGCAGGTGCAGCGGGCCAGCCAGGAGGTGCAGCAGTCGGTGGGGCTGATGGGCGCCGCCCTGGAGCGTGTGCTCGGCGCCCTGCGCACCGTGAAGGCGTCCGGCGCCGAGCAACGCGAGGGGGCGGCCGTGCACCGGGCCGCCGAGGAGTCGTGGCGGTCGAGCGTGCGTGCCGCGAAGTGGCTCGCGCTCGCCGGCAACACCGGGGAGCTGGCCATCCAGCTGGCCTTCTTCACGGTCCTCGCCGTGGGCGGAGCCCGGGTGACCTCCGGGGCGATCGACGTGGGAACGCTGATCGCGTTCCTGATGTACGTGTACTTCCTGATCGGGCCTCTCCAACTGCTCATCCGGGCGTTCGGCCAGTACCAGGTCGGCGCCGCGGCGATCACCCGGCTGCAGGAGGCGGAGCGCCTGCCGGCCGAGCCGGAGAACCCGCCCGCCCCGCTCCCCGCCCCCGAGACGGCACCCGCTTCGCTGGAGTTCCGGGATGTGCACTTCCGCTACGCGCCCGACCTGCCGCTCGTCCACCGCGGGGTGACCTTCAGCGTCCCGGCGCGAGGCATGACCGCCTTCGTCGGGCCCTCCGGCGCGGGCAAGACCACCCTGTTCTCGCTCATCGAGCGGTTCTACGAGCCGACCTCGGGGAGCATCCTCCTCAACGGCCGCGACGTCGGTGCCTGGGACCTCCCGGAGCTCCGCGCCATGATCGGGTACGTCGAGCAGGACGCCCCCGTCCTTTCGGGTTCCCTCCGTGAGAACCTTCTGCTCGGCGCTCCCGACGCGAGCGACGACGAGATGCGGCGCGTCCTGCGCACCACCCGCCTCGACGACCTCGTGGAACGGCTGCCCAACGGTCTTGACTCCCTGCTCGGCTCCCGCGGCACGAAGCTGTCCGGTGGCGAGCGCCAGCGGGTGGCCATCGCCCGCGCGCTGCTGCGCCGCCCCCGTCTCCTCCTGCTGGACGAGGCCACCTCGCAACTCGACGCGGTCAACGAGGCGGCGTTGCGGAAGACCGTCACCGAGGTGGCCCGGACGACGACGGTGCTGGTCGTGGCGCACCGGTTGTCCACGGTCACGCAGGCCGACCGGATCGTCGTCGTGGACGCCGGCACCATCCTGGCCATCGGCACCCACGCCGAACTGATAGAGGCGGAGCCGCTCTACGCCGAGCTCGCCACCACCCAGTTCCTCCCCGCCAACCACCGGTGAGGGAGGCCGGCCCGGCACCGGGAGGGCCGCCCACCCGGTGCCGGGTAGGCCGCCCGGCCGACTCCGGGAGGGTCGTCCGGCCGGCACCGGGGTGAGCACGCGGCGGGCACGCCCGTCCGTTCGCCCGGAAAGCGTCCGTCCGTTCGCCCGGAAAGCCGTCCACCCGGAAAGCCGTTCGCCCAGAAAGCTCGACCGAGGGAACACGAGAAAGGCTCGTAGCCATATGACCATCAATGATCAGCCGGGCGGTGCCGACCTCGTCGGCCTGTTGGGAGCCGAAGCATGCCCGGAGGGCCTTCCGGTGATCAACGTGGAGATGCTCAGAGACCCCGAAACGCTCCGGCGGATGCGCGAAGCGGGTGACCTGCATCGCGTCAACCTGGGAGGCCGTGAGGCCGGTTGGCTCCTGACCAGCCATGACACGTCCTGGAAGGCCCTGGTAGATCCGCGGATGAGGGGCGAGTCCCCCTACTCCAGGAAGCGGGCACCAGGGGAGCTCGCGGACGAGGAGGACCTGTTCTTCCTGCCCAATGAGGAGCACGCGAGGCTGCGCCGCATGATCTCACGGCCGCTCACCCCCCGGAGGGTCGCGGCGTTGACCGACCGGATCCAGAAGGAAGCGGACGCGTTGCTGGACGCCATGCCGCCTTCCGAGGCCGTGGACTTCATCGCGTCCTTCGCCCGCCCGTTCCCGGTGGCGGTGCTCTGCGAGTTGCTGGGGATCCCGCAGGACGGACGTCGGTACATCCGCGACTACATCTACGGCTGGGTGGCCGAAGCCGGCGAGGCGACACCGGTCACGGAGAGCGCCGGACTCGCCCTGGCCGACTACCTCAGGACACTGATCGCGCAGAGGCGGGCCGAGCCGAAGAACGATCTCATCAGCGCGATGGCGCAGACGGAGGGCCCGGAGACGTCGGAGGAGGACGTACTGTCGGCCGTCAGGCTGCTTCTCGTCGCCGGCAACCGGCCCGTCACCCGCCTGCTGACCAAGAGTCTCGGGGTGTTGCTGCACGATCGAAGCCACTGGCAACGGCTCGTGGACGACCCGACGCGGATCGACGCCACCGTCGAGGAACTGCTCAGGATCGTCACGCCCATCGCGCTCTCGTCCCGGAACCTCAAGGAGGAGGTGGAGATCGGTGGCGTGCTGCTGCCGGAAGGCGCCGGGGTGCACTGCGCGCTCGGCGCGGTCAACCGGGATCCCGCCCACTTCACCGATCCTGACACCTTCGACCCCGAACGGCCCGACAACCCGCATATGGCTTTCGGGCTCGGCCACAGGCACTGCCTGGGGGCGGCGCTGGCCAGAGCGGAAGCCCGGATCGTCTTCGGCACGCTCACCCGGCGCTTCCCCGACATGCGCATCCTGAAGGACCAGGAGGTGCACGGCCTCCGGCCGGGCACCAGCCGGCTGCCGGTCGTCCTGTGCCCGGTCCCGTGAGGCCGGGGCTACGGCGCCGGTGTTTCCCGGGACGGGTCAGTGAGAGCGGGGGTCACGACGTCGGTGTTTCCCGGGACGGGTCGGTGAGGCCGGGGCTACGGCGCCGGTGTTTCCCGGGACGGGTCAGTGAGAGCGGGGGTCACGACGTCGGTGTTTCCCGGGACGATTCGGCGCGGCGACGAAACTCGGCGTTGAGACGCAGAGCCTCGTCCAGCTGGTCCTCCAGGGTGATGATCCGGCAGGCCGCCTCCATCGGGGTGCCCTGGTCGACGAGACGGCGGGCACGGGCGGCCAGACGCAGCTGGTGCCGGGAGTAGCGCCGGTGACCGCCGGTCGAGCGGAGCGGCTCGATCAGGTTGGCCGCGCCGAGGCCGCGTAGGAACGCGGCGGTGACACCGAGCATCTCGGTGGCCTGGCCCATCGTGTAGGCAGGGTAGTGATCGTCGTCGAGTTTTTCGGACAGTGCCGAATCACTTGGTTCCATCGCGCCTTCCGCGGTAGCAGCGGTATATGCCAGGGGCCCCGGCGCCTGTGCGCCGGGGCCCGAAGAGTTCAACACCATCTGCCGACTGTCAGGTCGGCTCGTCTTCATGCACCTACGGCCGGGAACCGGCGGCGGTGCGAGGATGTATGTGAGTGACGGAGGACCACCTTCCATCCTGTGGGACTCGGCACCCGCCCGGCCGACTGAGGGCCGCCACGAGTGGGCCGAATGGCGTCCAACTCTCCTTTCTCTCTCGTTCTCTCAGCCCGGGGCCCGACGCGGGCCGCCCGGCCCGCCGGGCACCGGACCCCTCACTGCCTGGTCCTGCCGCGCCCGGCGGTCTTGCCGTCTCACTTCGTCGTATGTCGTCCGAGAGTTCCTCTTCGTCCGACGACATAGATGCTATTTTCCAGACTCCAGCATGTCTACATTAGCCAATGTAGATTTTCGCTTACGGTGTCACCCGGATCCGGCGCCGCGCCAGCCGTGAGCAACCATGACCGGACGTGGCCATCCTTGATCGAAGGTGACCGGGCATGACCGGGCATGACCGGCACCGCGGAGCCGGGAAGGACTGTCGGGTGAGGGTGTGCCGGGGCCGGTCGGTGGTCAGTAGGAGGGGTCGGAGATCGACTCGGCCCGGTAGACGTCCATCGAGCCGTCGACGTCCTCGTCCACGCCCGTCTTCCGCAGCGACAGCGTACGCCCGCCGATCTTCAGTGACCGCTCGCCGTTGATCTCCGTGGACGCGAACACCGTGACCGTGTGACCGTGCATCTCACGTATCGGGTCGTACTCTGGTTCGTCCGGGATGTCGAGCTTGATGCGCCTCGTTTCGAACGTCACCTTTCCAGTGTGGAACCCCGAGCCCGGAAAAGCGATGGGGCAGGCGTGAGGAGCGGTTCGACATCCACTCGCGAGACGGCGAAACGGTGTGGAACGCCCCCGAGACGGTCCGGGTGGGCCCCCTACGGGACGGGCGGGTGGTCGCGGCTGGTTCCCCGCAGGGCCTGTGGCGGCCGAGGCGGATCCCCGTGGGTCCGGCGGGTCCCCGTGGGCCCGGCGGATCCCCCGTGGGATTTCCCGCAGGGCCTGCGGTGGCTCGCGGTCACCTCCCGCGCGGGAGGGCGGGAGGAGATGTGCCCCTACGGCAGGGGGTCGATCTCGATGTGCTGGTCGTACTGCGCCAGCTCCGCCCCACGGTCGGTCAGGATGGGCCACCTGGTCGCGCGGGCACACCAGACGACGTGCCCGGCGGTGATGTCGCGCGAACCGTCGAGGATCTCCGCGATGTCCCCGACCTTTCCGTGGGTGAAGTCGTCGATACGCACGCCGGGCGTCGTGACGAGCTCGAACAGCTCCACCTGGGTGGACATCGGGGAGATGGACAGCACGGCGGCCAGGCTGGTCGCGGGGACGCATATCCCGCCGCCGCGGAACAGGCACATGGCGGCGACGCTTCGGGAATATTCGGTCTTGGCCACCGCGATGTCGACCAGCGCGCTGACGTCGAGCACCCGACCGGGGATCATGATCAGCTCCTCCGGAAACCGCGAATGCCGATCTGGCGCCACTCCGCCTCGGAGAGCTGGTCGACCCCCAGGGATTCGGCCGCCACGTCGAGGTCTTCCCGGTGCAGGTTCCATCGGTGCATCAGTGTGATCACATGAGGCTTGTTGCCGATCTCCCGCTGGACCGCCGTGCGGATCACATCGGAGATCTTGTTCCCGGTCAGCCGCGCCTTGCGGGCGAGCGCCTCATAATCCGCTTTGTCCAGCTCTATGGTGATAGAGGTCTCAGTGGCCGGCGTGTTGATCGCTTCCTGCCCTTCCCTGGGGTGAAGGTGTGCCAGCCAGAGTGGAACCGAATCGGATTGCCGCCTGACGGTGTCGTGTTCGTCCGGCGATGGTCTGTCTGACCCTGTGCCGTCTCGCCAGGCCGGCATGGAGGAGGCCATGCGTCCGACAGTAGCCGCGAATTCCTGGTTTTGGCACCACTTCTGAATGTCCGACAGTGGCATATCTCCGGAAATAGAACGGATCATTGGGGCGAATCTTTATAGGACGCGGAGATTCCCGTGTTCAGGTCCGCAGTAAAGGCTCCCGTATCGGGGCCCACGTCGAAGATGCCCGTTCCCGGGCCCTGCGTTCCGGTCCCCGGGCCCTGTGTTCCCATTCCCGGTGTCTGCATGCCCGTTCCCGGGCCCTGTGTTCCCGTCCCCGGTGTCTGCATGCCGGTTCCCGTGTCCACGCCGGGCCCCGGTGCCTGCGTGGCCGTGCCGGGTGCCTGCGTGCCGGTTCCCGGCGCCTGGGTTCCCGCACCCGGCTGGGCCGGGTCCGGGCCGCCGGAGGCGGGCGGGGCGACGCCGCAGGACCCGGCGCTCCGGCGCCGTTCGGCTATCTCGTCGACCGTCCTGGTCTCGTACTCCAGCTCCTCGTCCTCCGGGAGCACGTACCGCCACGTGCCGTCGTCGTAGCGGAAGGCGAAGTCGGTGCTGTCGCCCAGCCTGGTCGCCCGGACCGTCGCGTCGTCACCGGTCACCGTGACCTCTGTGATCGCGAAGGGGGTGACCGCTCCCGGCGGCGGGCACACGATGAACAGCCTCATGTACTCCCCGCGGGAGATCAGTTCCTGCGCCTCCGGGGTCCACAGGTCCCAGAAGTCGCCGTAGGCCCCCTCGGCGTAGGCGTCGAGCGCCGGCTGCGCGGCCTGCCGCACCTCGGTCTCCGAGTGCGCCACGCCGGTGCTGGAGGAGGTGCTCGGCGGTGAGGAGGGCGGGTCGAGCACCATGGGCACGGTGACGACGGCTCCGATGACCACGCCGACAGCCATGATCACTATGGCGGCCAGCCCTCGCCCCGTCTCACCCCGCGGCGGCGGGCCATGCTGCTGCGGATAGCCCACGTGTGGTCCCCGGACGGCCGACAAGAGCGGATGGACGTGATCATAACTCTCGCTGCGCAAGGCTGACCACGGTCGCCGTTTCCCGAACCGCCCCGGGACGAGCATTCTGGAGAAGACATAATGCGCCCGTGGGACGAACGATCGCCACCGCCGCCGCGGTCTTCGCCGGTACCAACATCGACGACATCCTCATCCTCACGGTGTTGTTCCTGACGTCGCGGGCGAGGGGCCTTCCCCGTCCCCGGCAGATCGTCGCGGGCCAGTACGCGGGCATCGCCGCCCTGGTGGCCGTCTCCGCGGTGGCTGCCCTCGGGCTGGCCGTGGTCCCCGATCGCTGGGTGGGGCTGCTCGGCCTGGTGCCGTTCGGCATGGGCCTGCGGGGGCTGGTCAGGGCGGGGAGGAGCGGTGGTGACGAGCCGGAGCCGGTGGCCTCCGGCGTGTTCTCGGTCGCCGGGGTGACCGTCGCCAACGGGGCCGACAACATCTCCGTCTACACCCCGATGTTCCGCACGATCGGCCCGGCCCCCAGCCTCGTCACGGTGACCGTGTTCGCCGTGCTCGTCGCGGTCTGGTGCGCGGCGGCCTCCTGGCTGGGGTCGCACGGGAAGGTCGTCGCCCTGGTCGAGCGGACGGGCAGGTGGCTGGTTCCGCTGGTGTTCATGGTGATCGGTGGCGCCATCGTGGCAGAATCGGTCTTTTAGGTAATAATGGACTTTTCCTCCGAATTCGGGTAATGCTCACCGGGGAACTACTCCCCATGCGAGAGCATTTACGGTTTTACCGTCACAGATGGTTCAGAGTGTGGATCGCCATGATCGCACTGTCCTTCTCGCTCATCGCCATGATGGAGGCGGTCGGCAACCGGGCGGTCCTGCCGGCGGCGTTCTTCTACGGGGCCGCCGCCGGGCCCGTCGCCCTCCTGCTCGCCATCCACGACCGCACCGCGCTCGGCGCCAGCGTGCCGCCCATCACCCTGGCCGGGATGTTCCTGTTCGGTGGCGGCGTCGCCCTCCTGATCGGCGGATACCTCGACTCCGTCCTCATCCCCGACAAGCACAGCCCCTCGATCCTGCGAGTGGGGTGGATCGAGGAACCGGCGAAGCTCGTCCCGCCCCTCGCCGTGGCGCTCACCGGCCGCCACCTCGTCAAGGCCGCCGGGGTCGCGCTCGGCCTCTCCTGCGCCACGGGCTTCGCCATCATGGAGTCGATGTCGTACGCCTGGAAGAGCATCCACGCGGACGCCGGTGTCGTCGAGGCGGGAACGGTCCTCTTCCTGCGCGGCCTCACCACCCCCTTCGGGCACCTGATCTGGACCGGCCTGGTCTGCGCGGTGGCCTTCGGCGCCTGGCAGGCCCGCGGACGGGTGACCGTGACGCTCCCCGTGGTCGCCGCCGTCGTCACGGCGGCCGTACTCCACTCGCTCAACGACGGCCTGCTCGTCCTCGACATCCCCGGAGCCGCCCGGTTGCTCTTCCTCGTCGTCGCGGTGGTCAGCTACTGGTTGTTCCACCGCGCCACCCGCGATCTGAAGCGGAAGGTGGTCCTGGAGCCGGTGCCGTCCCGTGCCTGACCTCCAGAGCCCGCGTCCACCGCCCGCTCGGCCCGCACCCGTTCCGTTCCGCCGGTCTACTCGTAGGGCTCGTCCATCCATCCGGAGGGGCCCGCCGGTCTACTCGTAGGGCTCGTCGGGGGCTTCGATCTTCATGAGGCTCTTGCCGGCCAGCTGCGGGTAGACGACTCCGTTGGGCATCTTGCCGAAGTCCTGCGGGATCCAGGTGCCCGTCACCTCGACCCAGGTGTCGGCAGGCGGGGCAGGCAGGTCCTTCACCGCCACCTTCAGCGGGAACGCGTCGGCGGCGCAGCAGGCGATCTGCATGCGGGTGACGTACCACTGCCCCTTCTTGGCCGGGACGACGAAACCGGTCAGCCTCACCTCGCGGCCGGTGAGGGACTTCTTCTCGTCGTCCCAGGCCCGGCCGATGAACTCGCCGATCGTCATGTCCAGTGTGCCGTTGCCACCCAGCGGGGTGAACGCGCTGAGGCTCTGCTCGCGGGGCGGCGGGATGTCCTCGCGCGCGGCGGCGAACGAACCCAGGGCGGGCGGCGCGATCAGGAAGATCGCGAACACCGGAAGGCACATCAGCCACGCCACTCGCGGGCCACCGTGCGAGTGGCCGTGGTGGCCGTGGTGGTCCTGAGGTTCGTGGGAGATGGGGGAGTCATGAGGGCCGTGGGCGGCACGGTCTCCCGGCGCGTCATGACCGTGCCGCCCCGGCGACCCGCCGGACGGATCCCCCGACAGCCCACCGGACGGATCCCCTGCCGGATCCCCCGACGGGCCCTCCGACGGATCGTCTGACTCCGTCGCCGCCTCGTCTCCGGTGCGCTCCCCGGACGCGCCGGAACGGGCCCGCTCCCCGTCCCCGCCGGAGGCCTCCCGCACGCGGGTGGCCTGGAACAGCCCGGCGACGCCCAGGATCACCAGAACCGCCCCGGCACCGATCAGGAACGGCCGGAACCCCGGTTTGACGTAGTTGAGGTAGGTCGTGGAGAACGCCGAGATCCGCAGCACGGCGCAGCCCAGCAGGGTCAGGACCAGGTTCTGGGTCACACGGTTCACAGCAGCAGCCATCCGACGAGGGTGCTCACCAGCACGGCGAGCACGAAGGTCAACGGGACGAACCGGAGCGCGAAGGCCCTGCCGAACGTGCCGATCTGCAACGCGATCAGCTTCAGGTCGACCATGGGCCCGACGACCAGGAAGGCCAGTTTCGCGGTCGGTGAGAACGCGGTCATCGAGGCCGCGACGAACGCGTCGGCCTCCGAGCAGATCGACAGCAGCACCGCCAGCAACGCCATGACCAGGATGGCGAGCCAGGGCACCTCGGCAACCGCGGTCAGCCACTCGCGGGGCACGGTGACGTTGAGCGTGGCGGCGGCCAGGCCCCCGACGATGAGGAACCCGCCCGCGTGCAGCAGGTCGTGTCGCATGGCCTCGCCGAACCGTGCCCACTTCGGCCCGTCGCCCGACGGCCGGGCGGGGACACGCAGCCACTCGCTCCGGCCGAACCGCAGCCAGAGCCAGCCGACCAGCACCGCCACCACCAGCGACGCGCCGAACCTGGCCAGCACCATCATCGGCTGCCCCGGGAAGGCGACGGCGGTCGCGACCAGCACGATCGGATTGATCGCGGGCGACGCGAGGAGGAACGCCAGCGCGGCCGCCGGGGTCACGCCCCTGGACATCAGCCCCGAGGCGACCGGTACGGACGCGCACTCGCAGCCGGGCAGCACGGCACCCGCCACCCCGGCGACCGGAACGGCCGCGGCCGGGCTCCGGGGAAGCGCCTTGGTCCAGAACGACGGCGGGACGAACGCGGTGATCGCCGCGGACAGGGCCACGCCGAAGACGAGGAACGGGAGAGCCTGCACGCAGATCGCCACGAAGATGGTGGCCCAGGTCTGGAGCGCGGGGGCCGTCAGATACGGCGTGAGCGTGAACCTGCCCACCACCAGCAGGACGACGACGAGCGCGAACCCCCACGGGACGACACGCCTCGGCGAGTCGGCACGCCCCCAGGAATCCGGGGGAAGGGGGCTCTCCTCGCCGGCCCAGGCACTCTGTCGATCAGTCCGAAGCTCGGGCATGCGCTCCATCGTGCCAGATTCCGGAGGTACTCCCGCGGAACAGTCAGAGCTGCGAGAGCAACCACCGCGGCCCGGCCACCGCGGCACCCAGCTCCGTGACCCGTTCGCGCAGTTCCCTGTCCGCGGTGACGACCAGGACACGCTCCCAGGGGCGTGCCTCCCGCACGACCCGCACGATCGCGTCGTCCCCGCTGCCGGGGGCGGAGACGACGGCGACCCCGGTGACGGGGGCGGTGCCGCGAGCGGCGCCTTCGACGACCGCGATGATCCGGGGGAACCAGCGCACCAGGGGCGGCACGTGCTCCGCCGGGGCGGTGAAGCCCAGCGTGGCACGGGCGCCGAGCTGGGCGACCAGCTTCGCCGCGGCGGCGGCGCGGTCCGCCCACCAGCCGCGCTCGGCACGAGCCCCCACGATGTTGGCGGCGTCGAGGACGACCGAGCACGGGCGGAGGGCGAGACGGACCGCGGGCCAGGCCCCGGCGAAATCCGGATGGAGCCCCATGGCGGTGACCTCCTCGGCGGGCAGCCAGCGCAGCCCGCCGCCGGCCGGGACCACCTCCGGCGGTTCCGCGCCTGCGGTGACCGCGGTTTCGGCGATCATGGTTTCGGCGATCGCGGTTCCGAACGACCAGCCACCGTGGTCGTCGAGGTGGACGCCCTGAACCCGTAGGCTGCCCTGAACCCGTAGGCCGTCCCCAGTCCGCAGCCCGTCCCGAACCCGGAGCCCGTCCCGAACCCGGAGCCCGTCCCGAACCCGCAGGCCGCTCCCGTCGAACGTGACCCTGCGGACCTCGCACATGGCGCTCGCCACGACGTCTTCGTGACCGTCGCGGCAGCCGCCCGGTGGAGCCCAGCCGCCGCCGTGGCGGCTCCGCGGGGAGTGCTCCCGCATCAGGACGTGCGCCTCGCCGGTGTCGTCGTGGTGAACGGCCAGCACCCCCGAGGCCCCGTGCACACCCCGATGCCGGTGCCCGCGGTCACACCGGACCCAGCCGTCACCGTCCATGGCCGCCATGAGCCAATGATGCCCCGACCGGCCCATTCGGACCGACCGGTCCCGGGGAGCGCCGCGCGGTCCACGGGCCGGTGGATGCGGTTTCGCCGCGGTGCCGATCCACTCACAGTCCGATTATTCGTAAAAATCGGAGGAACGTCATGGAAAACGGATGCATTATTCCTATCCCATGGCCTCCGGGCAAAGGTTTCACGGGAAACAGAGGACGGCGAGAGCGGCGGCCCGGAAGGCAGAGAGCGCGGGGTTCGGACCGGCGTCGGGGTGATCGAGAACGCCTGTATGATATGAGGAAATACTCACGCCTTATATGTAAATACGACATACTGGCTGGGTTTATAGCCCCCGCCGAAGGGTTTCCATGGCGTCGAGCACCTCCCGCACCCCCGTCCGCTCTCTACGGCCGATTCGCCCGTTCGCGATGGTCTTCGTCATTCTGGCCGTTCTGGTTTCCATAGGGTCGTCCAGCATCTCGGCGCTGCTTCTCCTTCTCGAGGAGGAGCCGGTGATCGACTTCCTGCGGGAGAGCGACTGGTCGTGGCAGGCGGTCCACCGGTGGTCCATCCTGTACACGCTCCTCTACTCCCTGGTCCTCTTCCTGGCGGGGGTCGCCTTCCTGTGCTGGCTGTTCCGTGCCCGCGCCAACGCGTATGCGATCTCCCCGGGGGTGTCGCACACCTACCCCGCCGCGTTCATGGTGCTCGGCTGGTCCATCCCCCTGGTCAACCTGTTCGTCCCCAAGGGGATCGTCGACGACATCCGGGCCACTTCGAGGCCCGGTGGCCTGCCGCCGGGCAGTGATCTCCTCAGGATCCGCCCCTCCGGTCAGGTCCGGGCGTGGTGGCTGACCTGGCTTGCGTGGTGGGGTGCGGAGATCACGTCCACGGCTGTGGCGGACACCGACGCGAAGGCCCTGAAAACCGCCCTCCTGGTCGCCGACATCGTGCTGGCGTTCGCCGCGGCCCTGCTCGCGGCGCGGGTCGTCATGACGATCACCGGACTTCAGGAGGCCGCCCGGGCCAGGGCCCGATCCGGGTCCGCACCGCCCCTCGGAGAGCCCGCGCCGCCCGGAGCCGACGATCCCGTGTCGTACCTTGGGCTGGTCTCCCTCGTCGTACGGGACTACGACGAGGCCATCGCCTTCTACGTCGGTTCCCTCGGTCTCGAACTCCTGGAGGACAGACTCCAGGACGACGGCAGTCGCTGGGTGACCGTGCGTCCGCGGGGAGCGAGGGAGACGGCGGTCCTGCTCGCACGCGCCGTCACCCCCGTCCAGGAGGCCCGCGTCGGCGACCAGGTAGGCGGCAGGGTCGGCCTGTTCCTGCACACCGACGACTTCGTCCGCGACTACGGACGGATGAAGGCGGCGGGCGTCGCCTTCGAGGAGCTCCCACGGCAGGAGTTCTACGGCACGGTCGCGGCCTTCCAGGACCTGTACGGCAACCGCTGGAACCTGCTCCAGTCCAACGCCTCGGCGGTACCCGGCTGAACCCGACCATCCACCGGCCGGGGCCGGGCAGGGTCCCGGCGAGGGCGAGGCCGGGTGGGAGCAGTCGGTCAGGGGGGAAGGTTCTCCCCGGCCTCAGCCGCCGGTCTGTGAGAAGTGCTGGTAGTCCTTGATCCCCGACCAGTAGCCGCCCCACTCCCAGCCGGCTCGCTCGAAGGCCCTGACCACCCGGTCGCCGGGGTTGATCACGCCGGGGCCTTTGACCGGGCGTTCGGCGAACTTCCGGGCGTTCTTGTGCGCCACCGAGCCGTCACCGGACACGTACGGGTTCTCGCGGGGGTTGATGTCGACGGCCCGGCCGTACGCGTGCCGGGACCAGCTGCTCGACCCCGTCGCCGGGCGGCAGTTGAAGGCCGAGGTGTTGTCGGCGTCGATGGAGGCGAAGTCGCTGCCCTTGTAGACGTCGACGAGCTCCATCTTGTAGATCGGCCAGCGCCAGTCGTACAGGCGCCCGAAGATCGAGACGATGTCCTGGGCCGCGGCCTTGTGCACGACGAGCTCGCCGGTGTGCGGCCTGTCGTCGAAGCCCCAGTACGTCATCGTGATCAGCCGCAGATCCCCGACCGGGACCGGGCAACCGGGTCGCCAGGAGTATTTCAGCCGGTCGCGGGAGACCTTGGAGATCGTGGCGGAGAACTTCGGGGGGCCGGTGGGGGTCGGCGTCACGGTGTCCGCTCCCGGAGTGCCTTCCGGGGTGGCCGGTCCCGGGGTGGCCGGTCCCGGAGTGCCTTCCGGGATGGCCGTACCGGCCGTGGGCGCCGGGGACGGCACGGCCGCCGTCGCCGAGGCTGTCCCCGAGGCCGGTGCCGCGGGGGGCGGCGTGGCGGGCTGTGAGGATGTCGCGCCGCAGGCGGTCGCCGACAGGCAGCCGGTGACGATCACGAGTGCCGCACGCCTGTGTGTCACCGATCCGGAGCTTCCCACCTGATGCCCCCCGCCTGTCTTCCGAAAGATCTCTCAAGTCGGACAAAAGCGACAAGTATCAATTGTATTGATCGGAGGCCCGCTCGGCGTACGGGTTCTCGTTCTTTGGTGGAGCTTTTCATCGAAAGTATCGTGCCTGTGTTCGAAACCGCGCTACAGTCGTGGGCGTCGGATCGAACACGGGTTCGGGCGGCGCGTTCTCCCAGGCGAAGGGGTGTGTCATGGTGACTGTCGCGACGCCGCCGGCGACCGGTGCCCCGCTGCCCCGGGTGTCGTTCGAAGACGGTGCGACACGCCGTAGCGCTCTCTACGGAAATCTACGTCGGCCGCTATATCCCGTCATAAAGTCCGAGAGCGTGGACCCCGTGCGGAATCCCTATGCCCCCGGTGCCGGGCAGCGACCTCCGGAGCTCGCCGGGCGCGACCGGGAGCTACAGCAGTTCGAGATCGTCCTGGAGCGGGTGGCCCGCGGGCGCCCCGAGCGCAGCATGGTGGTGACCGGGCTGCGCGGCGTCGGCAAGACCGTCCTGCTCAACACCTTCAAGTCGATGGCCATGCAACGGCTGTGGGGTACCGGGAAGATCGAGGCCCGGCCCGACCAGTCGATCCGGCGCCCGGTGGCCGCCGCGCTTCACATGGCCGTCCGTGAGCTGGCGCCACGACACCGCGCACCCGAGCGCATCGAGGAGTTCCTCGGCGTGCTCAAGGCCTTCGCGATGCGCGACCCGTCGGCGGCCAAGGGCACCTCACACTGGTCACCCGCGATCGACGTGCCCGCGGGGCGGGGCCGCGCCGACTCCGGGGATCTGGAGATCGACCTCACCGAGCTGTTCGTCGACGCCGCCGCCGTCGCCACCGATCTGGGAGTCGGGATCGCCCTGTTCATCGACGAGATGCAGGACGTGCCGGCCGCCGACATCTCGGCTCTCTGCGCGGCCTGCCACGAGCTCTCCCAGAGCGGCGGCCCGCTGATCGTGGTCGGCGCGGGGTTGCCGCATCTGCCCAGTGTGCTGTCGGCCAGCAAGAGCTACTCCGAGCGGCTGTTCCGGTACGCCAGGATCGACCGGCTCGATCGGGAGGCGGCCGATCTGGCACTCATCGCCCCGGCGCAGAGCGAGGGGGTGGAGTTCACTCAGGAAGCCCTCGACGCGCTCTATGAGGCGGCCGACGGCTATCCCTACTTCGTCCAGGCGTACGGCAAGGTCGCCTGGGACCTGGCGCTGCGCAGCCCGATCACCGCCGACGACATCAGGGTCTCCGCCCCCGAGGCGGAGGAGGAGCTCGCGGTCGGTTTCTTCGGCAGCCGTTACGAGCGGGCCACCCCCGCCGAACGCGACTACATGCATGCCATGGCCGCCATCGGTGACGAGCCCGTGGCGACGGCCGAGGTCGCCGAGGGGCTCGGCCGCAAGCCGTCCAGCCTTTCTCCGGCTCGTGACAGCCTCATCAAGAAAGGGCTGATCTACAGCGCGGAACGCGGGTTGATCGCGTTCACCGTGCCGCACTTCGGAAGATTCCTGCGTTCCCAGCCGATCTGAACACATGTTCGATATACTGTCTCCCGGGCCGTAGTCTTCTATACGGCTCTCTAGTGGGGAAGCTAGAGAGCCGTATAGAGCCCGATCGTCGTGCTGGGGAAACCTAGGCTCCTCTAGCGTCCAGCCGATATAGGCATAGATTCCGGCAGAGACTCGGTGGTCACCGGCTGTCCGTCGGAGCCGACCAACGCGACCCGCACCGCCGGGTGCCGCCCACTGAGATAGATCGCGAAGACCACGTCCACCGGCTCGCCCGCCGGGCTGTGCCCCGGGTAGACGAAGAACCGCCAGCACAGCTCCCGCCAGCTGTCGACCGGCTCGGTGTCCGACAGCAGCTCGGTGTGCGCGCGCCAGACCGCGCTCGCCCGCAGGCGGCCGAGGGCGGTGGCCGGGTCCAGGCGCCGCTGTTCGCAGGGGGTGCGGTGGCGGAGCCGGGCGACGCTCTCGTCCACCTCGGGCGAGAGCACGACAAGCACGACCAGCCCGGCCAGCGCCGCCGGCCCGTGCTCCCACCCCAGGCCGGTCAGCGTCTCCCAGCCGGGCACCTGCGGAGTCCAGGCCAGCAGTCCCGCCGACATGCCGGTCAACACCGCGGCCCGCCCCAGCGACCGCCACCCCACGGGGACGGCGCTGACCTCGCCGAAGCAGCCGCAGCCCACGTCCGGGCGCCGCCGCCGCAACTCCCACAGGACATAGGTGGACACCGCGAAGAACGCGGTCGTGCTCCACCGGAAGAACGGATGATCGGTCACGAGCAGGCCGCCCGCCAGGAACAACTCGCCGAGCGCGCAGGCCAGCATCGTGGGCGAACTCCAGCGCTCGGGCACCAGCGCCGCCGGTCCGAGCCTGCTCAACGCGCCCGGTTCGGTTTCATGCGTGGCCGTCCACACTTTGGCGGCCGTGCCGGCCAGCAGCAGCAGAACCAAGATCGGCAGCTGCGCGGCGGAGATCGTCGTCAGCATCTGTGTCACCCCATTCCGACCCGGACGTTGAAGCATCCCGCGGTCAGGTCGCCGCCGAGCTCCACAAAGGACCTCGGCGACAGCTCCACGATCCGGCCGCGGGGGGAGGTGCCGCATTCCAGGCACCGGTCGCAGAACCGGCCGGCCATGCATCCGCACGCCACGACCGGCAGCACCGACGTGCGTCCGGAGCACACGTTGCGCACGTTGACCATCGAGCCCAGCGCGAGGTAGGGCAGCCCGGTGCAGGAGATCCCCGTGTCGTCGCAGGCCGCGTCCGCGCGCTCCAGCATGGGGTAGGCCACCCCCTGCTCCTCCGCGTCGAAGGTGTCGGCCCAGGTCGCGGTGCCCGAGATCCGCGACTGCGCGCCGCCGTAGCCGGTCGGCGACGGGGGCACCGCGGTCCAGCGGTAGGGCGGCTGGGAGGTGGCCGGCAACCTCGCGTACGAGACCCCGTCCTCGCGTACCCCGATGGCGTCGAAGAGGTAGCCGGGCTCGAACTTAGGATGCCGGACCTGCAGCCGCCCCGAGGCGCGGTAGGGGACGACGATCGTGCGCCGCCCCCGGTGCGGGCCGCAGTACAGCTCCAGGGTGCGGTCCTTGCCCTCGGTGCCGACGGACTGGATGACCCCGGTGATCCGGGTGATGTCCGCCCAGATCCGATCCACGACCCGGCCCGACCGCAACGCCTTGACGATCACATTGGAGCCTGCGGGGAGGTCCGCGGGGTTGACGACCTCACCGCGCCAGGCGGTCGCCCACGGCGCGATCACCAGCCGCTCCTCACGGCCGTCCTGGGTGTCGAGGACGACCAGGTGCGGGCTGACGTCGACGACCGTGCCGCTGATCGCGCGGAAGGACTCACCCTCCTCGGAGACCGGCCCGGGTTCCTGCACGGTCCGGCCGAGCGCGGCCGCCGCCAGCGTGCGGCGGCGATCGGCGCTGCGATAGGGCATCGTCGCTCCCCAGGTTCTGCGAGCTGTCGCAGCCAGCGTCACATGCTTCGTGGCCTGTCGCTGGTCGCTCGGCCAATAATGACGCCAGGTCTCCGACCAGGTATGAAAGTTTCTCTCCCACGTAGAAGGCATCGGCCCCCATCTGCGAGCAAAACAGCCCCTAATGGTTCTTGTACGCCCTGCCGCCCATCGAAGCCGATCTTTGCCGTTGACGGGATGAAACATAGATTCCGGTTCAGCCACACTATGAGCTCAGGCTGCGATTCTGACCACGTTACGCACTCGGAGCGCAGGCTGGTGATGGCGGTGACCGGCGGAACCCACGAGGAATTCCGGGAGTACGTCGTTGCACGTGGCCCGGCTCTGCTGCGCGCCGCCTACCGGCTCACCGGGCATGCCAGCGATGCCGAGGACCTGCTCCAGGCGGCCCTGGTGAAGACCTACCTCGCCTGGGATCGCATCCAGGACCGCTCGGCCCTGGACTGCTACGTGCGCCGGGCGATGGTCAACATCAACATCTCCTGGTGGCGCCGGCGCAAGCTGGAGGAGTACCCGTCGGAGGAGATTCCAGAGCCGGTGCTCGCCGACGGCCTGGCCCACCTGCCCGAGCAGGTCGAGCAGGCCCTCGACCGGCTGCCGGCCCGGATGCGCACCGCGATCGTGCTGCGTTACTACGAGGACATGAGCGAATCGGAGATCGCCACGACCCTGGGCATCAGTGTCGGGACGGTCAAGAGCACCGTCTCGCGCGCGATGGCGAAACTCCGCGGCGACCTCGTCCTGGCTGAGCCCCGCCCCCGTCACCTGGAACCGCAGACCTGACGCCCGGGTGGCAGCCCCGACGCCCCGGTACGGCGAGCCGGGTCCCCTGCGGGTACGGCGGATCGGGCGGCGCTTCCGGTACGGCAGGCTTCAGGTGTCGCCCCGGTACGGCGGATCGCTCACCCGGAGCGGGTGGTCTCCGCGCCGGTGTCGTCGCACCGCCGGCCGGTGTCGGGTAGGGCCGACTCCGCACCTGCGGTGGCGCACGGCCGGACGGCGTCCCTGATGGTCCGGAGAGCGTCCAGGAAGGCGCTGAGCTGTTCGGGCGTGAGGAGCCCGGTGAACCAGGTCTCGATGTCGGCCAGGTGCTGCGGGATGACACCACTGAGCCGGTCGGTGCCCGCCGGGGTGATGGCCGCGTAGGAGGCTCGCCGGTCGGTGGAGCATGACTGCCTCGCCACCAGGCCCTCGCGTTCCAGGCGGTCGACGACCCGGGTCATCCCACTCGTCGACAGGCTCGTCTGGGCGGCGAGATCGCTCATGCGCAGGCGTCCCCCCGGTGAGCGCGCCAGTCTGATCAGGGTCTCAAAGTCGATCTCTGAGAGCCCCGCCGTCGCGAACGACCGGTGCGTCTTCACCGCGATGCCGGTGTACGCCTCCGCCAGGAGGCCCATTGCGGTCAGCCGGGAATCGTCAAAGGGGATCACACTCATACTGTATCCGACGGTAGTTGACGTGAGGAATATTCCTCATGTAGAAATCTGTTGACGCAAGCATCCGCACGGCAAGTACCTCTTCGGGAGCAGATCATGAGCACTCGGACCTGGGAGAACCTCCAGATCCCCACCCCCGGCACCTTCACCCTCGACGCCGCCCACACCCGGATCGGCTTCGTCGTCAAGCACATGATGGTGAGCAAGGTCCGCGGTCACTTCGAGAAGTTCTCCGGCAGCGTCACCATCGCCGAGAACCCGCTGGAGTCCTCCGCCGAGCTCACGATCCAGACCGAGAGCATCAACACCGGAGTCGCCGACCGCGACGGCCACCTCCGCAGCGACGATTTCCTCTCCGCTGAGAAGTACCCCGAGCTGACCTTCCGCAGCACCCGCGTCGTCAGCCACTCCGGTGACACGTTCACCGTGCTCGGTGACCTCACGGTCCGTGACATCACCAAGCCGGTCGAGATCACCGTCGAGTACGGCGGCGCCGGCACCAACCCGTGGGGTCAGGAGCTGTGGGGCTTCTCGATCTCGGCCGAGATCGACCGGGAGGAGTTCGGCCTGACCTGGAACCAGGCTCTGGAGACCGGTGGCGTCCTGGTCGGCAAGAAGATCAAGATCGAGATCGAGGGCGAGGCCAACCGCGCCTGATCGTTCGATCGCCGGAGGGTCCCTTCCCCGCGGAGGACCCTTCGGCCCTCGGAGATGTTGCGGCGACTGTCGGCCGTGTCCCTTCCCCTCACTGAGGGAGCTTCGGCCCGGCGGGTCACGGCGGCTCGGTCCCTCCATGCCCCTTCCCTGCGTGGAGGGACCTTCGGGCGATCACCCGTCGAGATGACATGTCTCGGGAAATGGGAATCCACAGGCCCCCCACCCTCCTCGGCTGGGAAGTCGCAGGTTTGTCCACAGATGTGGATCGAGTTATCCACCGCCTGTGGACAACCCTTCCATCACCCCCACCCGCGACTCGATCGCCAACCGCTTTGCCGCCTCGCCGGATGGCCGGTACTCTGTGCTGAGCCACACGGCAACCAGGAGGCTTCGCCTAGTCAGGTCTATGGCGCCGCACTGCTAATGCGGTTTGGGTTTACCGCCCATCCGGGGTTCAAATCCCCGAGCCTCCGCTGTGACCAGGGGTTTCTTCCGGAAGGATCTTCCGGAGGGAGCCCCTGTTTTGCTGTTCAGGACTGACGTGAGCACAAGGTGAGCACAAGGCGGTTTCACGGGCTCATTGCGTCTTCTTTCTCGGGATGATCGCGGCCGTCGCCTCGGCAGCCGCCCGGGAGACCTCCGGCACGACCGAGGTGTAGACGTCGGCGGTGAAGCTGTAGCGGGCGTGACCCAGTGTGGCAGAGACCACCTTCATATCCACCCCGGCGGCGAGCATCAGCGTGGCCGCGCAGTGCCGGAGATCGTGGAAGCGGATCGGCGGCAGGCCCGCGGCCTTCACGATGGCCGTGAACCGCTCGGAGACGTACTCCTCGCGCAGCGCCGACCCGTCCTCGGCGGCGTAGATCAGCCCGCTGTCGATCCAGTCGGCACCGGCCGCCAGGCGCTCGCGCCGCTGGGTCGCGCGCCACGCCTTCAACAGCTTGATGTTGGAGTCGTCCAGAGCGATGGTCCGCCAGGACGGATCGGACTTCAGGCCGTCGTCGTCCTCGTCGTCGGACTCCAGCAGGCTCAGGGTCTTCGCGCCACTCAGGTCGGTGTCCTCCCACCGGGCACCGCACACCTCACCGCGGCGCAGACCGCGCGTGGCCGTGAGGTGGTACAGCGAGTACAGGCGCTCCCCGCGCTCCTCGACGACGTCGAGGAACCGGCCGCACAGCTCCGGCGTCCAGACCATGACCTTGCCCGGGACCTTCCCGGTCTCCTCCCACCGGGCGACCCGCTCGGGTGTCCACACCAGCGGCCGGCGCTTGGGCAGACGTGGCAGCTCCACGTACTGGGCCGGGTTGTGGGGGATCTTCTTGGTCTTGGCCGCCGTACCGAGCGCGGAGGACAGCACCCGGTGGATGCGGTGGATGCGGGAGACGGACAAGGGCTTCTTGCGCTTGAGCCCCGGTGTCTCCCCGTCCTCCAGGCGGAGCTTCGGCGCGAGCGCGCGGGCCGCCAGTAGCCGGCGGAGCATCTCCGACAGCCGCTCCCCCTCGGGAAGATTGTTGATCTGCCCGATGGCCGTGTAGAGCTGGCTGAGGTGCTGATCGTTGACTTCGCCAAGCTTGAGGTGGCCGAGGCCCGGTTTGCCGTACAGCTCGACGGTCTCGATGTAGGACTCCAGGGTGGAGTCCTTGAGTGACTTCTTGCCCTTCACCCACTGGTCCAGGTAGGCGCCGAAGGTCAGGCTCCGGTCGGGGGCGATGCCGCCCTCGTCGAGAACGGTGAGTGCCTTGCGCAGGGCCTTGGCCGCCTCCTCTTCGGTGTCGAAGGGGCCGAGCCAGGGCTGGCGGCGCTTGCCGTCCGGGCCGGGCGGCGCGCTGTAGCGAGCCCACCAAGCGCCGTGGCCGGAGTTCCAGCGCCACTGAGGCTGACCGTCCTTACCGAGCTTGGGTTCGCCCTTGCGGTCCTTGAGGTGCACCCGCAGTTGAGGGCAGCGGTCGCCGAGCTGCTTTCTCGTCTGTGGGTCGCGGCAGCCGCACCGCTTCTTCACCACCCCTGCACGTTTCATTCCCTCTCCTTGCTGGGGGACTAGAGGAACTAGGGCGAACTTAACAGGATGGCGAATGAGTGTCCACTAGTTCTTTCAGTTTCCTCTAGTCTTGATGGTCTGCGTTGGCTGTGTCCGATAGACCACGGTTGACGTTGGCCAGCGCGACAGCCCAGCGGAGAACGCCGGGCAGGCCGGGAAGGAAGGGAGGGGGCATGGCAGCCGACGACAGGCTCATGCTGATGCCCGAGATCGCCGAGTACACCCGACGTCCGGAGAGCACACTCCGATACCTGCGGCATCGGGGCGGCCCCGACGCTCCGCCGCTGTGGAAGCAGGGCCGCCGTCTGGTCGCCTGGCAGAGCGAGATCGACACATGGCTGGACAGGCTGAGGGCGGCCGATCGGAGAGCGTCCGGGTGACTGCGTTCCCGGCCATGTGGCAGGGCCCGGAGCTGGGCCCTGCCAGTGTCCGACTCGAACCTGTGGAGAACTAGCGTGACGGGAGGAGCACTCCCGTCACGCCGCCGAGCACGCCTTCTACGTCCTCCACCGTGCTCTGCACGGTGTCCCTCAGGCTTCCCGCCACCTCTCCCACCGCTTCCCTGGTCTCTGCGGTGATGTTCTCCAGGGGCTTGTCGGCCTCCGGAGTGTCGGATGACGGGTGTGCCGAAGGTTCAGCCGGCTGCTGCGCCGGTTGATCGCTGGTCTCGGGCGGGAGTTCGGCCGTGGACGTGGTGCGCGGGCTCGGCGTCATGGTCGGCTCGGCACGCTGAGTCGGTGCCGAGGTGGTGGGCTCGGCGTGCGGACTCGGCGCGGAGGTGGTGGGCCGCGAATCCGGAGGTGGTGACGGCTGTGGCCACCGGCCCGGAGACGAAGGGCTGGAGCGGCCCGCATCCGGTGCCGGTGACACCGGGATCCGGCGGGGTGAGCGGATCGTCGGTGACGGGCGCCTGGTGGACTGTGCGGTGGGAGCCGCCTCGGCGGGGGCCACAGCGACGGGCGGGGGGCGGTCGCCCGGTCGCGGCTCGGGTGCGCCCAGGATGACCGCTCTGCAGATGCTTACGGCGGCGGCCGTGGACGTCGCGGTGGTGACGACCGGCGCCCACAGCAGGTCGCGCAGCCGCTCGGCCGTCAGCAGCAGCACAGGTAAGGGCAGGGCGCCGAGAGGACGGTCGGGGCGAAGCGCCGCGGCGACCGCGGCCCGCTGCTCATCGTGCGGCAGGGTGGAGTTCACGACGATCACCGTGATGCCGTGCTCCTGCTTGCCGATCTGTACGGCGACGTCCTTGGGTAACTCCCGGTAGCGGATGACGTGCGTCATGTGCCGCTCCGTATCTCGTGGTGAACCTCCTTCCAGATACGTTTGAGTTCTTGCCAGTCGTGGAACTCCCGCACCGGGTCGGCGGCTCGGGCCGGACCGCGCATGATGAGCGTGACGTCCGCTCCGTCGACCTCCACTCGCACCGGGACGTAGCGGGGGCTCCCGGTGCGCCAGGCGGCGACGAGGTGCTCAGGCGGTGGATCGGACGGGTCGATGCCCAGTGCCCGTTGCTGAATGACGATCAGCTCCTGGGCTCGGGCGAGGGCTTCTTGAGCCTGCTGGAGTTCCGCTCCCATGGTGACGATGGAGCTGGTGGCGCGTTCCTGCCAGGTGGACAGGGCGGTGATGCGGCGGACACGCCTTTGGATAACATCCAGGATCTCTTCGTTGGGGGGTTGCATGGAGTACACACCTTTGTGCATAGTGCGACGGACGTGCAGTGTGCTTCCCAGGCGCCCACGTGAAACCGATGTTCCCCCCATTTAACGTTCAATTGCCATTTTCAGGCGTTCGCTACCAGATCGTTATGCATGATGATCATTAAATGATCAGGCGGAATGAGCCTGCGTCTCTCCATTCCCGTTGTTGCCCTGCGGCTGGATTGAGCGCATCGCCTCGATCAGCGTGATCACGGCCTGGCGCTCGCTCTGGGACAACTCTTCGATCTCCAGAATGCGCTGCCTCCACGTCTCGACCGTCGGGGCCGGCGCCACCTGCGCGACGTGGTCGGCGGCGTGGATCTCGGCAAGGATCCCCAGCGCATCGTCACGTCCCACCTCCGCCAGGCGCTCCGGCGCGATCTCCAGGGCGGCCCAGATGTGCGCGAGCGTTCCGGCCGGCGCGGTCACCGGCACGTACTGCCCCTTCTTCGTCTCGTAGCCGTTCTCGATCTGGCTCAGCCTGGCCGCGCTGATCCCGGCGGCTTGCGCGGTCTGCGGAATGGACAGCCGTTTCGCCTTGCGGACGCGCCGGACAAGCACCGCCTCCGGCGGTGGTTCGGGCATCTGCGGTGTGGTCATCGGTCCCTCGCCTGATCGGTGTTTCGCTGTGCGAACTAAGGCGAACTGTAACGGCTGGTGAGGGACCTGGCCAGCGATTCTCGATGCTCGCTGGCGACACTGAAAAAACTGTAAGAAAGCTATAGACAGTTTGAACAGTTCGCCTTAATGTCAACAGCATGCACCACAGCTCGCGCCCCCGGCGGCAGCACGTCCGGGCACCGCTCAACCAGGACCCGGAAGCCCTGCGGGTCGCCCGGATCGCGGCCCGGATGCGACCAGTCGATCTCGCCCGCGCGGCGGAGATCAGCAAGGGGCACATGAGCGAGCTGGAGGGCGGCACGCGCAGCGCCTCCCCCGAACTGCTGGGGCGCCTCGCCGTGATCCTCGGCTGTGACGTGCGCGAACTGATCAACAAAGTCTCGGCCAGCGAATAGGAGCAGCCAGAGACGACTCCTGAACCACTCCCCGAAGGAGAGCCCCCATGAAGGGCATCAAGACCATCGCCTCCGATGGCACCATCACCATCACCCCCGACCCTGTCGCCATCGAGCCGCTGCTGACTCCGGCCGAAGTCGCGACCATGTTCCGCGTCGACCCCAAGACCGTGACCCGCTGGGCGAAGGCGGGCAGGCTCAGCACCGTCCGCACCCTGGGCGGTCACCGCCGCTACCGCGAGGCCGAGGTCCGGTCGCTGCTGGCGTTCGGCGAGCAGAAGCGCGTCCAGTGATGAGCCGCCTCGACGACATCCGCCAGACCTGGCCCGAGCAGACGGCCGTCCAGCACAGGGGGACGGGCGCGACCGGCGTGATCACCCCGTGCCCGCTGCGCGACCCGATCGCCCGCGACCGCCGTGTCCGGCCCACGCCGCACCTGCTGCTCAACAGCTCCGACCCCGGCGTGGTCTGGGTGCGGTGGGACGACCAGCGGCCGGGCTGCTGGATGCGGCCCGCGCAGCTCCGCAAGATCCGCGCCCGAGGGAGGACCCAGTGATGGGAACCCCCACGCACACCGACCACCGCACGACCGGCGAGGAGGGCACGCGATGACCCGACCCCGAAACACACGAGACGAGATCATCCCGATCCCGGCCGTGCACGGCGTCCACATCCCCGGCGCGATCGAAGCCCAGGAGGCCGCCGGTGGGGCGGCGATGGCGGCGGGCGACTGCGAGGTCATCCCCGTCGAGATCCTGGGCGGCACCGACGCGGACTTGATCGCACTCGGCTTCACGCTCGGCGAGATCGACCGGTCCGACCCGCTGTTCCGGCAGGCGACCCTCCCGCCGGGATGGAAGCGGCAGGGCACCGGCCATTCCATGCACACCGACATCGTGGACGAGCTGGGCCGCAGGCGGGTCGGAGTCTTCTACAAGGCCGCCTGGTACGACCGGAAGGCACACCTGTCGATCACCACGGTGTACGGCTACGTCAGCTCATGCGTGTACGAGGGCACCACACCCGTCCTCGATGAGACATGGGCCACCCGGAAGACCGTCCTCGCCGAGCTGGACAAGATCTGCGAGCACGAGCAGGAGCGGGTGAACCTGTGGTCCGGCCAACCCGAGCCGTACGCCGCCGAATACGAGCAGAAGGCGCGCGACAAGGTCACCCGGACTGACGCGCTCCGCAAGACGCTCGGCCGGAGCGAGTGATGGCCGCGCCCCATTCCAAGGTCGACGTCCCGGCCGGCCCCCTGGAGATGGCGAACAACCTCGTGGCCGCTGTCGGACGGCTGGTCGACCACACCACCCGCGACCCGATGGAAGCCGTCATCTACAACCTGCCCGCCCGCGCCGTCGCGTGTGCCGAGCAGGCCGAGCGGCTGGCCATGGTCTCCATCGCCCAGGACCTGCGGCGCATCGCCGACCACCTCACCGGCAGCACCGCCGAGCGCGTCTCCGTCCAGTCGGCCGGGGAGCCCGATGTCCTCGACGAGGCCCTTCTCGACGAGGCCCGGCGGCACAGCACCGGCTACCTGCGAGACACCTACGCCCGGGGCATCGAGTTCGGCCACCCCTGGCCGTCGCTGAAGAACGCGATCGAGCAGGTCCTGGCCGAACGCGGTGAACCGATCCACACCCCCAAGGAGTTGTGATGGGTCTTCCTCTGAACGTCCACCTCTACACGCAGATCACACCGGATCAGGTTCGCAAGACCCTGTCGGACGACGGCTGGTCCAGCCTGGACATCGGGCCGCTGCGCGTACAGATCCCGCGTGGCGACCTCACCCGCGTCCGGGCGGCCCGGCTGCTGGCGGAGACCATCGCCGCTCAGGCCGACTTCTGGGACAAGGATCTGGCCGAGCTGGAGCGCGAGCTGGTGGCCGCCGAGCAGGTCGCCACCGCCCAGGCCCCGGAAACCACCGGGCCGATTCCGGCTTCACCCACCGCCGAGCCGCCCGCCGCCGAGCCGGTGGGCGGGGACGACCCCGCACTGGACGCCCGGGTGACCGCCTTCATGGAAGCGCCGGAGACGCACCGCCGAAGCCGCAGGGGGGCCCGCTGATGGGCCGCCACCGATACGACAGCCACCTGGACGAATGGGCCGCGACCTGGCGAGAGCAGAACCCCGACGCCTGGCTGGCACCGTTGCGAACCGGCGGCACCCGCACTGAGCGGCGCATCCGCCAGACCCTCGCGCAACGCGGCCTGCTCCTGGTCAAGCGCGCCGGCCGCCGGGCGCTGCGCCTGCGCCGTGCCCTGGTGAAGGGCGGTCGGTGATGAGCTACGCCCCGCTGTGGCCGGAGTGGGTCACCCAGACCCGCGAGGCGCTGGCCGCGCACAACGCCGGAGTCTCCGAGACCAGACGTATCGCCTTGCAGGACCTCGGCGCGTACATCGGCGAGGAGTTGCGCATGGAGTTCCCCGACGTCGAGGCCACGCTGATCGGCCTGATCGCCCTGCGGACTGCATCGCACCTCGGCGGCCTGATCGCGGACGCGCCGGACGGCGTGGACCTGGAGTCCGCTACCTGCGTCACCATCGGCCTGATGGCCGGGGATCACCTGGTGGGGGCGCGATGAACGGCCTGATCACGCCCACCGCGCGCCTGCTCGCCCCGTCCGGCCTGTCCCGTGAGGACTGGCTGGAGGTTCGCCGGACCGGCATCGGTGGCTCCGATGTGGCCGCGATCCTCGGCATGGACCACAACCGGGGACCGCTGCACGTCTACCTGTCCAAGCGCGGGGAACTGGCCGAGCGCCGCGATCCGCGCCTGGACCGGGCCGCCCGGCGCGGCCACAAGCTAGAAAGTCTCGTGGCCGAGCTGTTCGCCGAAGAGTCCGGCCACGAGGTTCTCCAGTCGCCGGGAACGCTCCAGCACACCGACCGGCCGTGGATGCTCGCCAACTGCGACAGGTTGGTGGTCGAGTCGTCCGCGCTGGCCGCCTGGTCGGAGCCGCACCCGGATATCCCGCTCGGTCCCGGCTATCCCGACGCCACGGCCGTCCTGGAGTGCAAGAGCAGGACATGGCGAAGCGCCCGCCGGGAGGACTGGAAGGGCGAGGAGGCGCCGGACGGCCCGGCCCTCCAAGCGCACTGGTACCTGGCCGTCACCGGTTACGAGGCGGCCTACGTCGCCGGGCTGATCGACGACGACCTGACATGGTTCCGCATCGCACGTGACGAGGAGCTGATCGGCCACCTTGTCACGCTGGTCGGCGAGTTCTGGGAGCGGCACGTGCTCGCCGGAGTCGAGCCCGACCCCGGCGATCTGGAGGCCACGGACGAGCTGCTGTCCCATCTGTGGGACGTGAAGCCCGACGCGGTGAAGTTCTTCGCGGGGGCCGAGGTCGCCGAGATCGACGCCCTCCTTGCCGAGCGTGAAGCGATCAAGGAGCAGCGCAAGGAGCTGAAGCGAGACCTCGGCCGGATCGAGAACCGGCTGAAGGCCAAGCTCGGCCCCAACGAGGTCGCCGAGGTCGCGCTGGCACCGGGCCGGGAGCTGTACTCCTGGCGCCGCAACGGCAACTTCGCCTCCGCCCGGTTCCGCGAGGCCGAGCCGGAGCTGGCCGCCGAGTACGTCCACCTCGTCAAGGCCATCGACCGCGAGCGCCTGGCCGCTGAGAAGCCCGACGTCTACACGCGGCACCGCGCCCGCGTGCTCCGTACCCCCGGAGGATCATCATGACCACCAACCTCAGAGGCCGGGTCGCCCAGCGCGCGACCGGCAACCGGCAGGCGAACAAGGAACTGGCCGTCAAGGCGAAGGTCCGCGACGTCCGCCAGCTCTTCCAGCAGATGCGACCCCAGTTCGAGATGGCGCTGCCCCGGCACGTCACCGTGGACCGCTTCCTGCGCATGGCGCTGACGGCCGTGCAGAAGACGCCGAAGCTGCTGGACTGCACACCGGAGAGCCTGCTGGCCGCGCTGCTGGAATCGGCGCGTCTGGGACTGGAGCCCGGCACGAAGCAGGCCGCCGTTGTGCCCTACGGCAAGCAGGCCACGTTCATCGCTCAGTGGCAGGGCCTGGTGGAGCTGATGTACCGCTCCAGCCAGGTCACGAACGTGACGGCGGAGTTCATCCACGAGAACGACGAGTGGAGCTACCGGATCGGCGACGGCGGCGGGTTCTGGCATGAACCCGACCTGCTGGCCCCGGCCAAGGATCGCGGCTCGATCGTGCTGGTCTACGCCTTCGCCGAGATCAGGGGCGGTGGCCGGTCGAAGATCGTGACGCTGAACCGGCGGCAGGCCGAGGAGATCCGCGACCAGTACAGCAAGGCGTACGCACTGGCCGAGAAGCACCGCCGCGAGGACCCCGAAGGCTTCGCCGAGAACCCGAACGGTGGTTGGTACACCAGCACCTGGCACACCGAGTTCGACGCCATGTGGCGCAAGTCGGCAGTTCGGAGACTGGCCGACTGGGTGCCGCAGTCGCCCGAGCTGGTCGAGCTGCTGTCCCGGGAGAACGAGGCGGGCGAGAGCGAGCTGCCCGACTTCGACTTCGAGGGCGAGGTCGTCGGCGAGAGCGAGGAGACCGAGACGTCGGCCGACGCCCCGCCCGGCGAGACGGCCGAGCCGCAGCACCGTGCGGATCCTCCCACCACCGGCGGGAGGTGAGCGCCGTGAACCGGTATGGCATCGCCGCCCAGCTACGGCGGATCGCCAGGGAGAAGCCCACCGACATCACAGCGGCGTTGCTGCACCTAGCCGCCGACCTGGAGGTGGACCGCTACCAGGCCAGGACCACACCGGCTCCCGACCCGGTCGTTGAGCAGCCCGCGCCGGTCCCCGGGACGGCGGAAGCCAAGCCCGAGGAGGAGACACCCATCAGGCGCGGCCTGCTCGGCATCTTCCGGCGGCCGTCATGAGCGAGCCTGAAGGGCTGCGGCTGACCGTCACCTGGGAGTTCACCGGCCGGCCGTCGGTGGAGAAAGTGCTCGGCTTCGTCGAGCGCTGGACTGCCGGGCAGGTTGGGGTGGACATCCCCGAACTGCGGCCGATCCAGGTCCGTGCCGTGGACGTGCAGCTCAACGCCGAAGCGATCCACCAGCCGAAGAAGGGGGCCGCGCTGCGCCGACGGCGCCAGGCGCTCGGGTTGACCCAGGAGAAGCTGGGCGAGCTGGCAGGACTCAGCGGCACTGCCGTGAGCAACTGTGAGACCGGGCGCCTCAGTGTGCTCAGCTCTTCATGGGGCCAGCTTCTCCGAGCCCTCGATGCTGCGGAGAAGGCCCGGTCATGACCAGATCCAGACTCGCCACGCAGCCGTATGAGCCCAGCTCCGGCCGTGGTGAGACCCGCCCGCCGCTCACCCTCGGGCGGCCGGGCGGGAAGCCCGGCGGCGGCACCGCGCCACCGCCGCCGGGCCGTGCCCGCCTCGCCCTTTCTGGGGGGTGGGGGCGAGGCGGGCACCCATGCGTCCAGGCCCGGGTGCTGGGGGGTCCCGGGCTTGGACCCACGCCCCCGGCCGGATGGCGTGCGCGACGCCACCCGGCCGGGCCGGGGTTCCGCCGCGGCTCGGGGGCCGTGGCGGAACCCCCCTACACCAGGGAGGCCAGATGAGACAGCGTGACCGCTTCGGCGCATGGGGTCTCGACAGTCCCCGGGGAGAGACCTGGCGGGAGCGGGCCGTCTGCAAGTACGTCGAGGATCCCGACATCTTCTTCCCCGCCTTCGACGACATGCGGGGTGGCGCGGGAGCTGAAAGACGCGCCTACGCCAAGCCTCGGCAGGTGTGCGCCCGATGCCCGGTCTGGAGGCAGTGCCGCGCTTACGCCATCGAACGAGGCGAGCGGTACGGCATGTGGGGAGGGCTGACCCCCCGGCAGATCCGCCGCGAGCACGAAGGCCGTGCAGCAGAGCGAGGCGGGATGGACGAGTACGACCGTCGCGGCCGGGACCTGGCCACCGAACGTCTGCGCCCGGATCGCAAGCCTCCCACCAGGGGTGAACTGCTGACTGGGCTGATCACCGCATTGCACCGGCTGTACTCGACGCCGCCGGACGGGAGAGGCGAATGAGGGTCTCCGTGGACGCCATCACGCTCGGCGAGCGGGACCGTACGGACCTCGGCGACCTGGACGAACTCGCGGACTCCATCGCCGCCGTGGGCCTGCTTCACCCGGTTGTCATCACCGAGGCCCGGGAGCTGGTCGCAGGCGGCCGGCGCCTGGCGGCGGTGCGCCTACTCGACTGGGGCGAGGTCCCCGTGACGATCGTGGATCTCGCGACGGCGGCCGACGTGCTGAAGGCGGAGGCCGACGAGAACACCTGCCGCAAGCCGCTCACGCCGTACGAGGCCAGCCGGGCACGTGAGCGGCGAGCGCGAGTGCTGGCGCCGAAGGCGGAAGGGCGCAAGGCGCATGGACAGACGGCACCAGGCAGGCCCAACGCTTCCCCCAGGTTGGGGGAAGCGTCCCGAAAGGCACGCGAGACGAGCAAGGTCGCTGCGATCGGCACCGGCTACTCGGGCTCGACGCTCGACAAGGTGGACCGGATCCGTGATGTCGCCGAGCGCGGCGTCGTCCGTCAGGGCAGGACCGAGGTTCCCGTTCCCGAGCCGGTGCGCGAGGTCGCCCGCCAGGCACTCGGCGAGGTGAAGGTCACCGGGGCCGCCGTGGAACCGGCCTCCCGGAAGGTGGACCAAGCCCTGGCCGAGTACGTCCAGGGGTCGGCCGACGTGCAGGCCGCGCGGCTGCGCAAGGAGACGTTCCGCCTGATCGTCCAGCTCAACGACGGCCTGCCCAAGCTCGACGCCGCCCGCGTGGCCGAGCTGTGCGACGAGGACATGTGGACGGCCATCACCGCGGCGCACGACCGCCTGGCGGCGTGGACACGGGACGTCGGCGAACGACGCGGGCCGGGCCTGCGCGTGATCAAGGGGGAGAAGTGAGTGACATCTACCGGATGCTCTCGCCGGAAGAACGCGCCGAGTACGACGCGCTGCTCCACGAGGCCGGATACGACGACAACGGCGAGCAGCGACCGGCGCACGAGATCAAGGAGCGGATGCACAGGCTGCTCCAGGACGCCGTCCAGGCCCATCGGACCTGGGCCGGTTACGTCCTCGACGCCGACGTCCGCGAGGGTCATCACAGGCGGTTCAAAGGATGGGACCGAGCCCGCCAGGTGGTGAGCACCCGCCACGGCGGACGGGTGGTCAAGCGCTCGGCCGTCATGTCCCTGCGCCGACGCGATCCCGACAACGGCCGGACCTACTGGCAGGGGACGTTCTACCCCGACATGACGCGCGAGGACCTGCTGGATGTGATCAACGGCTCCGAGGTCCGGATCGGCTCCGAGCGCATCACGATCGCGACGGCCCGTCGGCTCGTGGCCCTCCTGGACGAGACCGGCGCGGCCACGGTCGCCGAGGCGCTGGAGGCGCGCGGCGTGGAGCTGGAGACCTACCTGCTGGAGGAGAGCGCCTGATGCCGCGTATCCGAAGTGTCAAGCCTGAGTTCTGGTCGGACCGCAAGCTCGCTCGGCAGCACTCCCGTGACGCCCGTCTGTTGTACATCGCGCTGTGGAACCAGGCCGACGAGCACGGCCGTGTGCTCGGCGATCCGCGGTGGATCAAGGGCGCGTGCCTGCCGTATGACGACGACATTGACGAGAAGGCGATCGAGAGGCTTCTCGGCGAGCTGGCCGCGTCCGGGCGCGTCCGGCCCTATGTCGTCGATGACGACCCGTACCTGTTCCTGCCGAAGCTGGCCAACCACCAGCGGCTCGAAGCGGCCAAGGTCCCGAGCCGGCTGCCCGCACCGCCGCCCGCGATAGCCGGTCCCGAGGATCCTCCGCCCGGTGGCGCGCACCTGTCCGAGCCGGATGCGGGCGAGTCAGCGCCGCGCGCAGACGAGTCCGCGCGGGACTCCGACGAGTCAGCGCTTTCTTATGTGGCAGGTAGCAGGGGGCATGTAGCAGGTGGCAGGAAGCAGGGTTCTCCGGTTACCGCCGTAGGCGGTCTTACGCGCCGTAACGCGCGCACGCGCGAGAGGGCGCCTGCGGCGCAACCGGAAGACCTCCTCGCTCGCCGGGTGATTCGCGCCATCCCGCGCTACCGGGCCGCGCCCGGCTGGGTCCGCAAGCACCTCGCCGCCCTGGCCCGCGATGCCCTGGGCGCCGGGTACGGCTCCGGGGCGCTGACCCGCTATGCCCGGATGGTCATCGAGGAGGAACGCTTCCTCGGCCACCAGCACATCCCAGAACTGCGCGCCGCGCTCCGGCGTCTGGAGCTGGACGTCCGCCTGGGCGACGCCTGCCCCTGCTGCGGCCAGGAGCCCGACGACTGCCCGGCGGCGTCGGCCACCGACGACCGGCCGTGGACCGAGCAGGACCAGGCCGCCTGGGAACGCACCTTGGCTCACCTGGGCGCCGACCCCGACGAGCTGGCCAGGGGGGCGTGATGAGCGATCCGCTCGAGCACGACGCCCGCCGCCTCGTCGGCGTCTTCGCCCGGCGGCTGCGCGAGACCGCGGGCACCGCCCCGGACATCCTCGCCGCCGACCTGGTGGCGATCGTCCGTGGTCACGGCTGGCGTCCGGTCGAGGCCCTGAAGCCGCCAGCCCCGGCCCTGGGCGACGGTAACGGCCGCGCCGAGTACGCCGCGCGCCGGGCCGCCCTCGACAGCCGCCCGCCCTGCGTGTGCGGAGCGGCCGTCACCGCTCACCAGCTCGACGGCACCCGCCGCACCGGGTGCGCGGCCACCGGCTGTACCCGCTACGCCCCTGCCCCGGCCCCTGAGAGGAGCGCCTGATGCCGCCCCGGATCATCGTTGCGATCGAGCTGGTCAGCGGTGGCCGTGCTCGGGCCGTGTGCCGCACCGAGGGCTGTACCGCCCTGGAGGGCAGGCGCTGGAAGGGCGAACCGCGCGTCACCAAGACCCGGGCCGCGAAAGACGCCGGCGACCACCGCAGGTGGCACCGCCACCAGCAGCCCATCCCGGAGCAGGCAGTGGAGGCCGGAGCATGACCCAGCTCACGTACTACCCGCCGCGCGACGACCCGACGCCGGAGCCGGAGACCCCGGTGATCGATTGTCGCGACGGCTTGCGCTGGGGCTACGTGGTCGCTGACCTCGACCGCATCGCCCGCATGGCCCTGTCACGGCAGGTCGGGCTCCACACCTTCGAGCCCGCCGAGCGGTATGAGATCGCCTGGTCGGCCATCGCCCTGGAGCTGTACGCCGCAGCCGAGCGGCCCACCGTCGGCGACCTCATCTCGGCGGGCTGGAACGCCATCGCCAAGACCAACGCCGACCAGGCTCGCCACCACGGCCGTGACCGGATCCGGTACAAGGGGACGACCCGCAGCTCCTTCCGGAAGTACTGGGGGGACGCCGCCTCACTGCACACCTCCAGCCCGGAGGGCGGCATCGTCGAGCGCCTGGCCCTCGAACAGATCTGGCCCATGCTCACCGCGGGCCAACAGGAAGCGCTGGCCGCTCTCGCCGTTCACGGCAGCGTGGCCGCCGCCGCACAGGCGCTCGGCAAGACCTCGACCGCCGTGCACGTGATCGCCCGCGCCGGAAGACTCCGCTTCAAGCAGTGGTGGCACGAGGGAGAGACACCGTCCAGGCCGTGGGGCCGTGACCGGCGCCGCGCGGAACCGGCCACGCACTGCCCGGCCGGCCACGAGCGGACATCGGAGACGTCGTACGTCAAGCACACGATGCGGGGCGGCAAACCGAAGCAGCAGATCATCTGCCGGATCTGCCGCGAGGAACGCCGGGCTGCGGGCAACGTGCGCAAGGCAATGGCGGTGACGGCATGACAGCGCCCCTGGATGCTGACACCTCCGCCAGTCTGCGGGAAGCGCTCGCCACCCTGGTGCCACTGAACATCGCCGCACTGCGTGGCACGACGTTCGAGCAACGACGTGAGCGTGTCGCGGGCGCCGCCGACCTGATCGCCGGTAAGGCCGACCAGATGATGTTCGGCACGGGCAAGACGGCGACGGGCGTGCTCTCGGCACTCGCCATGGGTATCGCTGTCGGCGCTTACCAGCCCGGCGGGGTCACCGTCCTCGGAGTGCACGCGTGCGCTGACCCTCACCCGTGGTGCCCCGCCTCGGCGACGCGCCCGGTCTGCTGCGCCTGCGGCCCCACCTGCACGGCCGCGGCCCTCGACGGTGGTTGTCCGGACACGAGCCGGTGTGCGTGGTGCGCCAACGGCTGCCCGAACGCCGACAGCGGATCGCCGTGCTGCACTCCTACGCATGTCATGGGCCGGTTCGTGATCCTGGCCGCCGCTGACATGGGGCCGGAGGCGGCTCGATGACGGCCCCGCTGCTCATCATCACCGTGAAGGGCACTCCCGCCGGACAGGGCAACCTGAAGACCGGCGCCCACGGCAAGAGCTACCACGCCAACGGCGGCGAGCTGCGGAACTGGCGGGAACGCATCCGCGGGGCCGCCCTCGACGCCCTCGGCCGCCACGAATGGGTCGGCCTCGGCCGCACCACGCCGTGCCTGCAATGCGACGTCGTCCGCAAGCGGCACGCCGAGCTGCTCGGCCCGGTCCGGCTGGAGACCGTCGCCACCGTGGCCAAGCCGCGAACCGCGACCGCCGAGTGGCCGATCACCCGGTCCTCCTCGGACTGGGACCACTATGCCCGAGCGATCGGCGACGCCCTGACCGGCGTGGTCTACGCCGACGACTCCCAGGTGATCGACGGCCGCCTGATCAAATCCTTCCCGCACGTCCACGAGCACGCGCTGGGCGAGCCCGGCGCCGTCATCCGCGTCTGGGGGGTGGGCACATGACCACCGTCGTCCGTCGCTCCCGTGCTGACACGGTCGCGCATCCCATGATGCGCACCGCCGTCCCGGCCTGCCGGGGGTACGACCCAGAGCTGTGGTTCCCGGTCGGCGGTTCGGCGGGGCCGGCCCTCCAGATCTGCCGACGCTGCCCGATCGTCGAGCCGTGCCGCGCGTACGGCATCGCCTACGACGTGGACGGCATCTGGGGCGGGACGACTCGCGCTCAGCGTGACGCCCACCGTCGTACCCATGGCATCGGGGCACGCTCCGTCTTGACCTCCATCCCGAAGTCCCCGCCGGGCCCGGTCCCGCGACGCCCTGAGCGACGGGCACCCTCGGTGGTGGTCGACGCCCCCGCGCCCGAGCCGGAGCCCGCGCCCGAGCCCGCGCCCGAGCCCGCGCCCGAGCCCGAGCCCGCGCCCGAGCCCGCGCCCGAGCCCGCGCCCGAGCCCGCGCCCGAGCCCGCGCCCGAGCCGGAGCCCGAGCCCGTCAAGCACTGCCCGCGCTGTGACACCGACCGGCCACTGACCCGCTGGTACCGCAACCAGCACGCAGCCGATGGCCTGTCGGCCTGGTGCAAGCCCTGCCTTCACGAGATCGCCCAGAAAGGCAACCCGTGACCACCCTGAAGTTCGATTCCAAGCTGGGCGCCGCCGCCTCGGCCGCGCTGGAGGAGCACATCCGGCCGATCTACGACAAGCCCGGGTGCTCGCGCCTGGCCATCATCGAGTTCCGGCATATCGAGCGCACCCAGCCCGCGCCCGACGCCGACAAGGACCCCTCGGTGAAGGTCCGCATCTCCCACTGTGAGATCCCCGGCCGTGACCAGGAGGGATACATCCGCGAGGCCCAGCGGGCGCTGTACCTTCAGCGCACCGCCTCGGGCACACTCGACGACGACGGCCAGCTCCAGCTCACCCAGAGCACCCTCAAGCACATCGGTGGCCTGCTGCACGAGGTTGAGGTGGCCCGGCTGCGCGCCGGCCTGCGCCACTGGGTGGACTACGCCGCCCGGGTCAACAGCAACGCCTCGCTGACGATCTCCGAGATGCACCACGAGCTGGACACCGTCGCCCAGGGCTTGGCCGCCCTCTTGCACAACACCCCCGAGGGGACTTCATGATCGGCCACATCCACCACGGAGTCGCGGCCCTGACGATCGTGACCAAGCAGGCCGACAGCAGTGTGGTTTCCCGGCGCTGGCTGATCTGCGAGCACTGCGCCGAGAGCCTCGCCGCACACTTCGGCCCGCCGAGTGACGAGGTGCTGGCCACGGCCGACGCCCGCCGGGCGCTCCAGGAAGCAGCCGACGCCACCCCCGGCTACATCCATACCGATCTGCGAGATGAACCGTGAACGTCACCGAGGCCACCGAGTGGAACAAGGTCCTGCGCTGGATCCTCGGCACTACGGCCCTCGAGGAAGAGCCGGTAGGTGACGACGAGGCGATGGAGGCCGCCGCGGCACTGGCCGACCGGGCACGACGGACGCTCGGCGCTGGCCCGACGGCGGCGGAGGTGCGCAGCATGTGGCTTCAGCGGCTGCCCGTCATCGTGGTCGACCGGGTGCCGTACGACTCCGGCGGTGAGCTGGCGACCGGCCTGCGCCTGGTCCGCAACACGACCGCTCAGCCCGAGCCCGTCCAAGTGGACGGCCGCGATGGCTGAGGACCTGATGCTGTTCGGCGTGCCCGACGCCCCCGAGCCCAAGCCGCCGAAGGAGTCACCGACGGTGCGCCGGACCCGGCGGCAGGCCGCCATGCTCGCCGCTGGCCTGCACCCGCTGTCCACGGTGCTCGGCACGGTGTCCGGCTCGAAGCTGCGCCTGCACACCGAGGCGGCGCCGTACGGCGATCACCGAGCGCCCGGCCGCCGGTGCGGCAACTGCCGATTCCGCAAGCTCGTCCACGGCGGGGCGCAGTCCTACCCGAAGTGCGCCTTCGGTGATGGGGCTCGGGTCAGCCACGGCGCCGCGACCGACTGCCGCGCCTGGTGGCCGGCCTGCTCCGACCACGAATGGAAGATCGATGGATGACCCGCCGCCGCTCCGTGTCGACCTGCGCGCCTGTCGAGTCTGGCAGGGGCAAGAGGAACTGAGTCTCACGCTGCTGGAGTTTCGGTTGCTCGCCTTGCTGGTCGATCACGCCGGAGTCGTGGTCACCCGCGAGCAGATCATGCATGAGGTGTGGGGGACCGGCTGGCGGCCCTCCAAGACCTTGGACATGCACATCTCGTGGCTGCGCCGCAAGCTCTCCGACGATGCCACCTGGCCCACCTACATCACGACCGTGCGCGGCATCGGCTTCCGGTTCGACGGGGCGGCGGAGGTCGTCGGCTATCCGGCGTCGCCGGCTTCGGCCGGTGACGCGCTGGCGCTGGCCCGCGCCGTCTTGGCCGAGCTGCGAGCGCTGGCCGACAGTGCACAGGCCCGCCTCGCCGAGCTGGAGCGCGCCCACACCGAGGAGGTGACCTCCAGTGCCTGACCCGCTCGGTTTCATCGTCGTGGAGTACCCGCCCGGCGCGGCCTGGCCCGACTGCAACCCGCACGGCGAGATCCACCGCGAGATCAGCGGCGCCCGCCACGAGCGGCACAACCTGGAGATGACCGCCCGCTCGACCGGTCATCGCGAGACGTACCGGATCGCCGAGGTGCGCCTGGTGGAGGACGACACCGATGACCGATGAGCCGACCTCCTACACCGAGCTGGCAGAGGTGCTCACCGCGCTGCCGCTGCTGCTGCGCGAGGCCCGCCGCGCCCGCCATCTGAACCAGAGCAAGGCCGCCGGCCAGCTCGGCGTCTCCGTAGCGACGATCTCCCGGATCGAGTCCGGGGAGGGCTGCTACGTCGAGAGCGCTCTGACCGTCCTGCGCTGGCTGGACATGGGAGGAGACGAGCGTGGCTGACAGCGATGCGGTCTACCTCCGCCAGGCCCTGCCGGTGCTGGTCGCCTACACCCGCCAGGTCGTGCTGGCCGTGGACGTGGAACGGATGCACGCGGTGGCCGAGGAGGCGGGCCTGCCCGCCGACCAGGTGGCATTCCTGGCCGCCATGCGCGACTTCCAGCGGGCCGTCCGTGGCCTGCTGGTGGACGAAGGAGTACTCCCGTGATCTTTCACCGCTGCCGTTTCGCGCCCACCGCGGTCCAGCACGTGGCGACCTCCCTCATCGTCACCGGCCCGGGGGCCACGCTCGTGCTCCAGCGCTGCGCCCGCTGCGGACGCCACCAGGTGGAGACCCTGCCCGGCCGGTGGGACGCTCAGCAGCTCGACGCGGGCACCCGGAGACCGTCATGACGATCAGGACCGGAGTCACCCAGTCAGCCGCCGACCCGAAGGGCGGCATGACCTTCGGCGAACTGCGTGAGTTCGTGCAGGCCGCGATGCGGGCCGACGTCGCCGACGAGGCGGTCGTCCGCCAGACGGCCACCTGGCGCAGCACCATCCGCCGCCTGGAGGTCGAGACCCACAAGGAGCTGCTCAGTGAGTGACCCGCACATCACCATCGCCCTGACCTTCCGCACCAGCGCCCCGTCGGCGGCCGTGCTGGAGGGCGTGATCGCCGCGCTCAACCGGCACGCCATGCCGTACGAGCTGGCCGCCGCGAGCTGCTCGACCTACGACCTCGACGAGGTGGACGACCAATGATCACGTTGCGGCTCGTCCTGCACGGCACGGTGCCGTTGCTCATGAACAACGGGCGCCAGGCCAACCCGCTGGACCCGGCCACCGGCGCCCTGGAGCGGGCTCGCGCAGCCGGAGCCGAGGAGGTCGCCCGCACCGAGCACGCCGCGGCGCTCTACCTGGATCCGGCGGCGGGGCCGTACCTCCCGGCCGTCAACCTGTGGGCGGCACTGCGCGACGGCGCCCGCCGCCTGGGCGCCGAAGACGCGCTGACCGGCGGTCTGGTCATCACGACCGAGGTCAACGCGCTGGTCTACGACGGCCCGCGGGATGCTGCGGGCCTGTGGGCCGATCCCGCCTTCCGGCTGTCGGTGCGGGTCGGCCCGGCCGGCGCCCACCGATGCCGCCCGATCTTCCGCGCCTGGCACACCGAAGCCGCGGGCTTCCTCGACCCCGCGGTCCTCGGCCTGGACGAGCTGGAGCGCATCGCGCAGACCGCGGGCGCCCTGGTCGGCCTCGGCGACTGGAGGCCGCGCTACGGGCGGTTCACGGCGACGATCGAGAAGACCTGACACGGCATGGCACGGCACGGAAGCGAAGGATCGACAGAAGGAATCTCATGACCAAGCTCCGGACGCTGGCGCTCGCCCTGGCCCTCGTGCTGGCGGCGGCCCTCGGGCTGACCGCCTCCGCGACGGCCGAGACGACGCCGGACATGCGGATCACCAAGGTCAACTACAACGCCGTCGGCACGGACACGATGGCCAATCGCAACGCCGAGGTCGTCAGGATCGAGAACAAGTCCACCGACCCGGTGGATCTCACCGACGGCTGGAAGCTCCGCGACAAGTGGGGCCACACCTACACCTTCGCCGACGCGGCGGTGAAGGCCGTTCCCGCTGGCGGGGCCGTCGAGGTCTACACCGGGGCCGGGACGAACGCGACCGCCGGCAACGTCACGAAACTGTTCTGGAACCTGCCCTTCCACGTCTGGAACAACTCCGGCGACTGGGCGAAGCTCTGGGACTCGACCGGTGGAAGCGGTGCGGACTACGTCTCGTGGGACGCATACCTGATCAGCGGATGATGTAAAACTCACGGCACGGCACGGGCCGATTCCAATAACGTTCCGAAAGGACGGATCGGCCAGAAGAAAGAGAAAAGAGAATCAGATGGGAAAGAACAGTAAGCGGATCGTCGCCACCGTGCTCCTGGTGGTCGACGGCGTCGGTGACAGCTCGACATGGCACACGTTGCGATCGGCGGAACGGGCGCCTCGGTACTGGTGCCATCCTCTTGCATCTCCTCGGAATCTGGCGTCCCGGTGAACGAGCCGCCCAGCACTCCCGCTATGGCAGGGGTGCTGCCCATATGTGCCGGGACCGGCGGGGGCGACTGAAGCCGCAGGAGACCCCGCCGGTTGGGCCCACCAAGAAAGGGGGCTATATGGCTTAAGGAGCGACGGAATCGGTGTGCCGCTCATCACCAAGTCGCTGCTCATGGGTTTTGTGTGTCGCCATAACGAGGATCCGTGCAGTGATGATTCCCGCTAGGCCGCCGATCAAATTGAAGATGAAGTCGGTCGTGCTGCAAACCCTGTCGGAAAACATCTGGATCGTTTCGATGGCTGCGGATCCCGATGCGAGAATCGCTATCGTTACAAAGGTTCGGCGGAATACTAGATGCCCGAAGAGTGCCACTGGAAAGTAAAGTACGGCGTTTAGATAGTTTTGAGAATCCCATACATTTGCTGCCTGGAGGGGATTCTGGATGACGCAAGACAGGAATCCGTAGTAGTTGACGTGAAGGGGGAGGGTGATGGCAAGCACGCCAGCCCCCCCGAGAAGGAACATGAAGGTCAGCCATCGCGCTGATCCCGTGCGCCGGGCAAGCCAGCCGGATACTGGTATCGTTATGATGAGCAGGATGCCCAGAAAGAATGCTATTGGTATGAGGAGGTCGTGATTTGAAAGAAGCACCTCTATGGGTACTGGTAAATGCACGGCAAAACCCCTTCACTGTATATCAAGGAGATAAAACTATACGGCAGTGTGCAACGCCAGGCGCCGCACACTGCCAACCTGCACCGCTAGGATCCGCTAGCAAGATCCCCAAACGCGGGTAACGTACTGGTAGCCGGTGAGCGTGTTGAGCATTACCCCGTGGTAGCAGCCGATCGGTTCAGTGACACTAAAGGCCCTTTCGGCGGTCTGGCCCGAGTTCACGTTCTGCGCTGCCGCGTAGACGGGAGGAGAAATTCCCACGCCGCTAGAATCCGTCTCCTGGTAGCCCAGTCGAACGTTCGTCGTGGATCCGCCAGTCTTCTCGTAGAGCACATTGATACGACGAATCGACCCGCTGCCGATGCAGAAACCGGCCTTTAGCGTACCGTTCGAGATGCCTCCGGAGGCGTCTCCGCCAAATACGTAGCTGCCGCAGGTGTTGACTGCCGCGTTGGCGGCTGGCGACAGAACACCCATGCCGAGGGTCGCGACCAGGGCTGTCAGCAGCACGGATACGCTTCGTGTGACGTTTTTCACGTGAGCCTTTCTCTTTGCTCGTTGGATCTGTTTTGCGGAGCGCCAGGAGAAGCAGCAACGGCCGTTGGCTTGTCCGGAGAATTTATGTATTACTTCACCAGATTGCCTCTCTTGACATTCAGATGAAATCATTTTCAAGAATAGGAGTAAATGTGAAGTGGATCACACTTGATGATGTTGTCCGTAATTATTACTTCTGGCTACCCGATAATTTTATCGCTTTTGGTTGCACGGAAATTACCGAGTGTTATTCGTGGCGAGTGTCGGTCACTTACGGAATGTAATGGAGATGCCTCTCACCAGCATCATGATCATCGTGTGTACTTTGCTCTGGTGGAGGGGGGCTGGTGTGGCCGAGCGGTGGCACTTCATGGAGTGTGGCGGGAATATGCCGTACCGTTACGGCGTGTAGTATGCGGACAGACTTTATGGGTGGCATGAGTGGTCCGAAAAGGTAGACCGAAAAGTGATTAACGGTCAGGACCGTTTTGCAAACTTCGGCACCTAAATACACATCGGGGCCGTCCCGCCCATCACAACTTTCGGGTAGGTGGAAGATGCTCCGCATCGGACTTCGAGTTCCACCGCACGGACGTTGTCGAACCGTATTTCTGTACGGCCGGTAGTCGTGTGTACGCCCTTTAGCGTCTGATAGAAATGCCAAAGATCAGTGGCCTTACAGGCCCGCCGTACCCTCGATGTATGACTCTTGCCGAGGAGATCTCTGCACTCGTCACCGAACTCGGACCGTTGCTTGACCAACTTCGCGTGCTCCTGCCCGAGCAAGTCGCCGACGCTGCCCGTGGCAGCATGCAGCACCACAAGGTCACCGGCTCCCCGGCACCTTGGCACGCCGAAGCAGGACCGATCCTGATGGACATCCACGAGGGCGCCCGCCGCCTGGAGGCATCCCTGCGGCGCGAGGTCGCCGGGCAGCTCGGCGAGCGCCGCGGCGGGTCCGACGCCAACACCGTGGCGGCCCTGGCCTCGATCGCCCGGCTCGTTCACGCTGTGCCCGAGGACGGCGCCCGCCGTACGGCGCGCATCCTGTCCGGCTGGATCCGCCGGGCCGAGGAAGTCCGCGACATCGGCGAGGCCGAGCGATGGGAACCACTGCGCGCACCGGCCGGCCAACTCCCGCCGGCCTGCCCGTACTGCCGCACCTTCAGCCTGCGGGTCGGCCGGCGGGAGGGGCGGGTCAGGTGCGCGAACCGCAGGTGCGTGGATGGCGACGGGCGCCCGCCGGCCGCCGTGATCGACAAGAACCGATTGAACGGGGACGCCATGCTCGTCTGGGCGGACGGCCGGGTGATCTACTACGGAGCAGAATCGTAACGATCACATGAAGGACGGGCGCGGGTTGGGGCGGGATTGGCTGGGATGGAAGGATGCGCCTGCCCGCGCGACTACTCCGCCTGCTCCGCCCTACCCTCGCCATCTCTGCTGAGCCCGCAGCTCATGATCCTCCCTTAGCTGTCGCGGAACCGATGGTGCCGCCGCCGTTGCGTACGCCACGGGCCGCAGCGTGGTGGATCGTTCCGGCGGCGCTGCTGGTCGGTGGCGCGGCCACCGTGATGGCGTGGTGGCTGCTGAGCAGCCTGCCGCCCTTACCAAAAGCCGCAGAGGAGGCCACGGCTCGCCAAGGCGCGATCCAAACCGCCCTGGCCCTCGCCGCCGGAATCGGTGCAGCGATCACTTTGATGCTCGCTTTCCGCCGCCAGCGCCACCAGGAGCATGCCACACATGTGACGGCCTACCTCACCGAACGCAACGCCCGTCTGGCCGAGCAGGTCGCTGAGCACAACCGCCAAGACGCCACCGAACGCCGGGTGACCGAGCTATACACCAAGGCCGTCGAGCAGCTCGGCCACACTACGGCCGCTGTCCGCTTAGGCGGGCTGTACGCCCTGGAACGCCTCGCCCAGGATAATCCCGACCACCGGCAGACCATCGTCAATGTGATCTGCGCCTATCTACGCATGCCATATACCTTGCCCTCCGACAGCACACGGCACGATCCGATACATGCTGTTCCGCGCGCTACTGTCGCCGGGGCCTCCGCTCTCGCTGCCGGACATGACCCCCATGAAGAGCGCCAGGTCCGGTTGACCGCTCAGCGCATCCTGGCCGAGCACCTACGCGATGACCGCACGCTGGGACAGTCGACGACGCTTGCCAATTCCCGTTTTTGGGAGGGCATGCGCGTTGACCTGACCGGCGCTCTCCTTATTGACCTTGACTTCGCCGGCTGCCTTACCGTCGACGCCTGGTTCGAAGGGACGACTTTCAGGGGGAGAACAGACTTCAGGCGGACGGCCTTTAAGGGAGATGCGAGGTTCAGTGGAACGATCTTCGAGAGGGACGTCTGGTTCGCGGAGGCGATCTTTGTAGAAGATGCCTGGTTTACTAGGGCAACCTTCGAGGGGGAAACTGGTTTCAGCGAGGCGACCTTTGAAAAGGGAGTCTCGTTCGGTGGGGCGGCCTTCACGGGGGAGGTGAATTTTGGCGATGTGATCTTCAAGGGAGAAGTCGGGTTCGACGGGGCGGCCTTCACGAGGGATATAAATTTTGGCGATGTAACTTTTAAAGGGGACGCCTATTTTGGCTACGCGACTTTCAATGAGAATGTCCATTTTGAAAAGGTGATCTTTGAGGAGGACGCATGGTTCGGTGAGGCGACCTTTGGAGGGGATGCCTTGTTTGATGATGTCCGGGTGTTACGGCTGGATAACGAACACCGCTGGCCAGTTGGTTGGATAGTTGTCCGGCAGAAGGACGGTTCCGGATTGCTCCAGCGAGACGACGCCGAACCGTCACCACCCCCTGCTGTGGCAGAGGACGAGTAAGCAGATCCTCGCCATGGTCGTTGGTCCCGATGTGTGAGGGGAGACGGTCGAGTCCGGCCGCTCCCAATGGGGATCGGCCTTCCGCGTCGTAGCCACCGACTACAGGCCAGCTTCCTCCTTGCCGACGCCTTGGAGACGGCCGGGATCACAAAGTCGTGGCTCTCTGGGGGCGCTGCCACTCAAGACAGTCATGTGGATCAACCCCGGCTACGTCCGCGTCTCTCTCGGGGACGGCCGCGTCGTCGAGGAACTGGAGCCGATCACTCCTTGACGAGATAGACCTCAGCGCTTATGACGACGCACTTCACCTTGCCACCGGGAAGGTCGTCGGCCTCGACCGCCGCACTGTCGGAGATCTTCGCGCGCTGGCCCGGCTTGATGTTGTTCGCGCCCGCGATGCTCTCAGCGATCGCCGTGCCGTCGGCTGCCTGGTACTGGAGGTGCAGGGAGAGCGTGCCCGTGAGTTTGGTCGTGTTGGTGGCGAAGGCGGTGGATTCCACGCCGTAGGTAATCGTGCCCCCGCCGTAGTCCTCTTTGCGGAACTCGCACTCGGTGATCTTGACGCTCGCCGGATCGATGGCCGTGCGATCTGGATCAGAGGGCGCCGGCTCCGGAGTCGGCTCGGTGGTTTCGGTGGCCGGTGGCGGCTCGGTGGGGGCGGCGGACGTCGAAGAGCCGCACGCGGTCGCGGTGATCCCGGCAAAGGCGAGTGCGAGCAGCAGAGGGAGAGGTCTGGTCATGTGACCCACCGTGGCGATCTCGTCACGGTCCCGCAACCGATCTACAGGAACCGATCCATCTCAATCCGCCTAAAAACTTTGTAGTACTCACCTTGACGTCAAAAGGGGATGAGCGCATACTTAGTAGTAGTCAAACCTACAAGGTTTCAAGGAGGCGGGATGTACGGGATCGGGACGCAGGTCCGCTACCACGGCAGCATCGAGCACCTGCACGGTGAGGTGTTCGAGGTCGTCCGCCACTGCTGCGGCGGCACCCGCTACACCCTCGACGGCGTCCACGGCCTCCACCACGTCCGGCACGCCAGCATCACGCCCGCCGAAGACGGCACCGCCTGCGGCCCTGACCTGGAACGGGCCATCGCGTCGGAGCAGCCGGTGATGATCACCTACGTCGCGGCGGACGGCGACTGGACCACCCGCACCATCGAGCCGTACGAGCTGACCCGGACCCGCGCCGGAGACCTGATCGTCCGCGCGATGGACCACCACGCGCGTGCGCCCCGTACCTTCCGCGTTGACCGCATCATCGCCCTCGACGTCATGCCCGGCTCGTTCCACCTGGAGCGCCCGGAAGCCGACCGCGAGGCTGCGGCCCTCGCCCGGATCCGCGCCGAGATCGAGGACATCGACCCGTACGGCTACGGCCGCGACTCCATGCGCTGGACCCCCGACTGCCCCGTCCCCGCCCTCTGACCGCTCCCCGCCGGGCGGCACTCCGCCGCCCGGCTCGACCCCCGAAGGGATCACCACGATGACCATCACCGACGTCAACGCCGCGTTCGCGGCCGAGAAGACCGCCCAGCTCGACGCGCGCCGGGCCGCCCGCGACGCCGCGATCCAGCGCGAGACCGACAAGGCCGCGTGGATCGCGAGCGAGGTCGCCGCCGGGCGCATGACCCAGATCGGCCCCGACCGCTACCGCGTCACCCAGGGCTGGGACGCGGGCGAGACCTTCACCGTCCGCCGCAACCTGCTGGGCCAGATCGCCGAAGTCGTCGCCAACCACGGCCTCGACGTCGCCGAGGACGGCACCGTGGCCCTGTACTCCGCCGTCCCCGCCTGGCACGGCCTCGGCCAGATCATCCCCGGCGGCATCTCCGACATCGACGAGGTGCTCCGCCTCGGGGGAATCGACTGGGAGGTGGCCCGCCGAGAGGTGCGCTACTCGTTCATGCTCGACGACGAGGACCGGCCCACGCTGCGCACCGCGCCCGGCCACCACGTCACGGTTCGAGAGGACACGGGCGAGGCCCTCGGCGTCGTGGGCAACCGCTACGAGGTGATCCAGAACCGCCGCATCTTCGAGTTCCTGGAGGACCTCGTCGAGCAGGGCGTGATCTGGGAGTCCGCCGGAAGCCTGCGGGGCGGGCGCCGGGTCTTCGTGTCCATGAAGGTCCCGGAGAACATCGTGATCGACGCGGGCGGCATCGCCGACGAGGTCACCCTGTTCATCGCCGCGATCAACAGCCACGACGGCAGCAGCAAGGCCGAGACCGTGGTCACCCCGTGGCGGCCCATCTGCGCGAACACCGAGCGGTTCGCCGTGCGCGACGCCGTGACCCGGTGGGGCATCCGGCACACCTCCGGCGCCCTCGACCGGCTGGAGGAGGCCCGCCGCAGCCTCGGCCTGACCCTCAAGTACGGCGAGGCGTGGGCGGCCGAGGAGACCGCACTGGCCCGCACCGCCCTGGAGATCGACGCGTTCCACCAGGTGATCGCGGACCTGTGGCCGTTGGAGGAGGACGCCGCCGACCGCACGCGCACCATCGCCACCCGCCGGACCGAGCACCTCGACGCGATGTTCCGCAGCGAGGGCGAGCGGCTCGGCCGGACCGCGTACGCGGCGGAAAGGTCGATCACCGACTACCTCGACCACGTCGCCCCGCGCCGTCCCGGCAAGTCCATGACCGAGGAGATCGCCCGCGCCACGGCCCTGCTGGAGGGCGCCGACGACGACCTCAAGACCAAGGCGCACAAGCGGCTCATGCTGCTGACCCACCGGTGACCACCTTCCCGGGGCGGCCCGATCGGGGGCCGGGCCGCCCCGCCCACAGCAACGAAGGGAGAACCCGATGACCTCCGAGGAGCACGACGTCCCGGAAGAACTGACCGACCTTGCCGAGATCGTCGCCGGTCAGGGCCGTGTGGACTGGTGCGGGTGCGGCGAGCCGATCACCGAGTACGACGGCGAGTGGCTGCACGTGTACAACCCGGCGCTGACCGGCGCAGACGACCATGACGCACACCCCTGACGGAGTAGCCAATGGAGATCCTTCCCACAGGACTACCGGACACCGGCCCCGACGAGCCCGTGGTGACGTTCGCCATGCTGACCTGCCGCGCCTGCGGTGAACACGGCCCGTGGGTCCGCACCGACGAGCACGAGGACGTCCACGCCTGGGACGTCGAGCACCAGGCGGCGACCGGTCACAGCCACTTCTACCTGTGGACGCTCGGCCGCAACACCGCGCGGATCTTCCGCGTGTGACCCCTGACGCTCGCGGGCCGGACACGCGACCGGGCGCCGAACCCGCCGACTCGCTTCCGGCCCGCCCCTACTCGAAGGGAACCCGATGAACGTCCCGAACACCGACCACACCGGCCACGACATCGCCACCCTGAGCCTCACCGAGGAGACCCCGGACGGCGGCCTGGTCTACCAGTCCTGGAAGGTCTGCGCCTGCCTGCTGCCTCCGCTGCGCGCGACCCTGGGGGAGCCCTTCCACGAGGCCATGGCCAACCGCACGCAGGTCGAGGCCACCGGCCGCGCCGTCCTGTCGGCCGACAGCGGCACGCACCTCGGGGAGGGGATGTGACCACCACCCGCCACCTCGTCATCACCATCGCCCTCGACGGCCGCCGCCTGGCCCTCGGCCACGCGACCGGCGGCCGGCTCGGCGCCGACCTAATCGCCGCCGTCGACCCGGCCCTCGACCCGCGCGCCGAGGCGTGCGGTTGCGACACCCCGCCGAACCTGTCGGACGCCTGCCGGGCCGGCGGCTGCGGGATGTGCATCGGCTACCTGGACAACCAGCCCGTCCCGTGTGACCACGACTGCCACCCCGTCGAGGAGATCGCCCGCCTCAAGCCCGGCCAGGAACCGCCGGACCCCAGCTATCTGGAGACCTGGATGCGCCACTGGCGTGAACGCGCCCTCAAGGCTGAGGCGCGCGTCGCCGGGGCGCACGCCCAGACCGCCGACGCCCGGCGGCGCGAACTCGACGCGGCAACCCGGTGGCGCGACTGCCACACCCACGCCGGGACGATCCTCGAACTCCGGACCCACGTCGACCGGCTCAACGACGTCATGGAGCCGTACGAGCAACTGCGCCTCGGCCTCGTCACCCTGCACTACCAGCTCGGCGAGGCGACCGGCCGCGGCCGGGTCATCGACCTGGCCGCCGTCGGCAAGCGCATCGGCAAGCTGATCGACGCCTGCAACCGCGGACTCGCCAAGGCGACAGAGGTGAGCCGTGCCCGAGAGGAAGGAGAGCGGTGAACCGGGTGGCCGTGCTGACCTTCGGTCGGTACGGCCATAATCCTTGTCGTATCTGCTGCGACAAGGAGATGACGATGGCGCCTGACCCGGATGCCGATTACTGGACCATGGCCGACATCGCCGAATACCTCGGCGTGAAGCTGCGTAGCGTCCATACCTACCGGCTGCGCGGCCAGAAGGGTGAGCCCGGCGGCCTGCCGCAGGAAGACAAGGTGCTTGGCCGGACCCCGGTCTGGAAGCCGGCGACCATCCTCGGATGGGAACGTCCCGGGCAGGGTGCTGGCGGTGGCCGGCCCCGCAAGGACAGAACAGAGGAGACATTGTGAACAGCGAGACCAACCGCGAGACACAGGCCAGAAGCGCCGAAGAGGAGCGTCGGGAACTAAGGGAAGCCGATATCGAGCAGTACATCCATGACCTAGCGGTCAGTGCACCCCCGTTGAGCAGCGAAGACTGTTCTCGTATCGCCCAGCTCCTCTGGCCGGTCGAGGGCGGCGCCAGATAGATCCGGGCATGATGAGGTCATGGATGCCTGGACTGTGGAGGACGCCGCCCTGCTGCACCTGCGATGGGGAGAATTAGTGGGTGGTAAACCTCAATCGCATGCTTTATCCATAAAGCGGTCGCTCTGCCGTGACCCGTCTGGGATGGTAATTTCATGGTCAGCGACTTCCAGCCATACACACTGCACCTTCAGGGCGTCACTGTCGAGGCATACATCCTCGACAAGATCACGCTGCCTTTCGCGCCGCCGTACATCGAGACATCCACGCAGCCGGAGTCCTTCGAGATGTGGTGGAAGTGGCTCACCTATGTCTTCGATCTTTCTGATCCTGCTGGTGCGCCGGTCCTGACCCTTCCGCTGTCGAAAGACGATCAAAGTCTCATTGATCGCTACCTGAGATCAGTAGATGATCTCCTGGAGAGCTCGCTTCTCAACGTTGGCCAAAGCTTCGCGTACAACGTGACGGCTGAGGGAGTGAAGGAGATCCTTGAGAAGGAGTTCCTGAGCCGAGAAGTCAGCCGAGGTGTCACGGTGACCTTCCGCCAACTCCACTCCACTAAGGAAGTTGCGTGCTTCTCCAGGGTCTACAACGTGCTCTACAAGCGCCTCGACGGGCAGCCGCCTCGTGTGCGTGAGGAAGGGCAGCGCATGGTGGCGCAATGGCGTGAGGCGCACAACAAGCTCCAGGGACACTCGCTCCTGCAACTTGTGCGTAAGAAGATGATCGCTCAAGGTGTCATGGGGGGCCAATACAGGCCGTTTGGCTATGAGCTGCCGCCGGAACAGCTCATCTCGTTGTACCAGTATGGCGACCTCATCCACTGGGGTAAGAAGCGGGACGAGCTCGCAGAGGTCGCCGATGATCCGATCCTTGAAGGGTTGTACCGCATTACCTTCATGGAGGTCATGTTGGTTTTCGCGCACATCTATATGGGCTTCGCCAAGGTGATCGAGGCCATGACCCGGCCTCGTTCCTGACCTCTGGGGCATCATGGAGGCGTGAACCTCGCCGACCTGTACGACGCAGTCCCGCTCGTGATCCGGCTCGTGGGCGGATATCACGACGGCGAACGGTGCACCGTTCGCGACCGGACCTGGCCGCCGCGTTGGAGAATGCCCGGGGCGGTGGCACCTGTCCGGTTTACCTCATTCGACTCGTCCCCGGTGGCCGAGGTGCAGCGCTATCCGACGTATGCCTACACCGACTTCGTTAACGACCACGGTGAGCGTGTTTACCGCTATATCGGGCTGTACTGATGTCTGTCGAACGGTGGACGATCGAGGACGCCGTCGCCCTGCTCCATCCGCCGCTCACCGCGGCGGAGGTGCGGGAGATGATCGACCTCCTACACCTCCAGCCGTGCGGCTCCCGCCGGACCGGACGCCGCGGACGTCCGGCCCCGACCTACGACCCGACCGTCCTGCAACACGCCCACGCTGCTGTGATGCGCGCCCGAGTTGACCTTGGACGAATTGAAGCCGCATAATTCGAGCAAGTTCCGCATGTCCAAAGCCCGGCCGGTGAGCCGGGCTTTCGCATGTACGAGGTCAGAGCAGGCCCAGACTCCCAACAATCAGCAGGATGAGCGTCACCGCGCCAGCGAAGGCTACGCCGCCTCTGGTGATCGCGGTGTGGGACTCGGCTCCACTTAGCCGCGCAGAGAACCCGGCGAACTGGGCAACGATGATCCCGATGAGGATGGCCACGAGGACCAGCAGGGCCTTGAGGGGGGTCATGCACTCGACTCGCTTCCGGTGAGGATGGCCGAGTCGAGCAGGCAAGGTGTCCCGAACACGACTCGACCGCATGTGAACAAAGGGCTGCGATCGAATGTGTTGCAGCACCGGACCTCACCGTGCTCCATCACAACTGCTCGTTCAGTAACTTCCGAGCAGTGATCAACATGGTACGCCACGGCCATGGCACCGCGTTCTCGACGCGGGAGGTGGGATGCCACGCAGCAAGGGACGCTCCGGCCGCCCCTACCGTCGTCTCCGTGACCAGGTCCGTGCCGCCTCCCGTGTCTGCTGGATCTGCGGCCACGCCATCGACCTCGCCTTGCCGCCTCGTCACCCGCTGAGCTGGTCTCTCGATCACCTCGTGCCACTGTCCAAGGGTGGTGACCCACTCGACCCGACCAACGCGCGATCCGCTCACTATGGATGCAACAGCGGACGCGGCAACAGGCTGCGCGGACCCAAGCCGACTACCTCGCGACGCTGGTAAGGCTCTGACCTACGAAAACGTTGGTATGTCCGTTTTTGGCTGTGATCATTGGTCGACCCGCGCCCCAGTCTCCCTTTTTCTCCCCCCGGCCTCGGGGGTGCCCGGTCGGAGGTGACCATGCCCCCTCGCCGTCGTCAGCTCGCCGCGGCGCCTGAACCGCCCACGCGGGAGCGGGCGCCGGACCTGCGCGATGCCGTGCGCGCCGCAGTGGACGCGATGGACTGGCTCGCCGACTCCGACCAGGCGATGAAGGCGCTCGCGCTGCGGCAGGCCGAGGAGATCGAGAAGGCGGTCGACCGCGCCGAGGAGCTGGCCGAGCTGCGCCGGGACCTGGCCGGGGACGAGGGCGCGCTGCGGCGGCTGCGGGCGCTGGAGTCGATGTGCGAGGTGACGAAGACCGTCGGGTGGCTCGGTCCTCAGCTCCAAGGCGTGTTGCGTGACCTCGGTGGAACTCCGGCGGCCCGCAAGGCGATGAAGGGTGACAAGCCGATCGGGGGGCGTCTTGCTCAGCTACGCGCCGACGCTGCTGGGGAGCACGACTCCTAGGATCTGGACGCCGCCGCTGGTGACCGGTCCGCCAGGGCCATGCGGATGCGGATGCGCCCTGACACCGGCGACCTCGCGCGGATTCTCTGCGGTGAACTTCGGCCAGGACGTCATCGGTGTCCGGCCGATCCCGTGGCAGCGCTGGCTGCTGATCCACGCGCTGGAGCTGCGGCCCGACGGCCGGTTCCGGTTCCGCACGGTGCTCGTCCTGGTCGCGCGGCAGAACGGCAAGACCACGATCGTCGAGGTCAAGAACCTGTGGAAGATGTTCGTGCTCCAGGTTCCGCTGGTGCTCGGTACCGCGCAGAAGCTGGAGTACTCCGAGGAGTCGTGGAACAACGCGGTCGAGATCGTCAAGGGAACACCGGAACTCGCCGCTGAGATCGAGCACGTCGATCAGACGAATGGCAAGAAGGCTCTGCGGCTGGCCAACGGCTCCCGATGGAAGGTCGCCGCCGCCTCCCGCCGCGGCGGCCGTAGCCTGTCGGCCGACGACGTCAACCTCGACGAGCTGCGCGAGCACCAGACGTGGGACTCCTGGGGCGCGGTCACCAAGACCACGATGGCCCGGCCGAACCCACAGGTGTGGGCCTACACCAACGCGGGTGACGACAAGAGCGTTGTCCTGAACGAGCTGCTGGACGCGGCCCGTCTGATCGCCGACGACCCTGCCCTCGACCCAACGATGGGCCTGTTCGAGTGGTCGGCCCCGGACGAGGTGAAATGCACCTGCGGACGGCCGAGCGGCAAGCACACCGCGGCGTGCCGTCTCCAGGATCGTGCCGCCTGGGCGCAGGCCAACCCGTCGTTGGGCTACACGATCAGCGAGGAGGCCATCGCGTCCGCGCTGGCGACGGACCCGGAGGCGATCTTCCGAACCGAGGTGCTGTGTCAGCGGGTCGAGTCGCTGATCCCGGACTGGTCGGTGATTCCCCAGGACGCCTGGAGCGCGGTCGCCGATCCGGCCTCGAAGCTGGCCGACCCGGTGGCCTTCGCCCTGGACGCGACCCCGGACCGGAGCATGGGCGCGATCGGCGTGGCCGGACGGCGGGCCGACGGCCTGGACCACGTCGAGGTCGTCGAACACCACCCCGGCACGGGGTGGATGGTCGCCCGCACGCTGGAGCTCGTGCGGCGCTGGCGGCCGTGCGCGGTGGTGGTCGACGGCGCCGGCCCGGCCGGAAGCCTGATCGCACCGTTGGAGGCCGCGGGGATGGAGGTGGTCAAGCCCTCGGCGCGCGAATACGCCCAGGCGTGCGGGTCCTTCTATGACGCGGTGGTGCCGCCCGCGAACGCCGCGGAGGACTGGACATCGACGTTGCGCCACCTCGACCAGGCGCCACTGAACGCGGCGCTGGCCGGAGCGGTGAAGCGGGACCTGGCGGACCTGTGGGCCTGGACCCGCCGTGGCGCCAGCGTGGACATCTCCCCGTTGGTCGCGGTGACGCTGGCCCGCTGGGGACACGCGACCCGGGCGCACCTGCTCGACGACACCGACCCCATGAACAACATCTGGTGAGGAGGACGATGGCGCGCTCCTCACTCACGGCGGATCTGGCGGGCGCGGCCGGTACGGCGCTGCGCTGGCTGGCCACGGTGCTGCCTGGCCTGGCCGGTCTGGCGCTGATGGCTTACGGCGCGTGGCTGGCCTGGCCGCCGGCCGGATGGATGACGGCTGGCGGGCTGCTGCTGGTCGACCGGGCGTGGGAGCAGATCCGCACCGATCGGAGCGAGCCGTGAGTCTGCTGTTCGGGACGGCCCGGCGCGCGGCGCCGATCGAGCGCCGGGAGTCGTCCGACCCGCCGATCCCGCCGAACAGTGCGTTGAGCACCAGCTACGCACGGGTGGACCTGCACCGCACTGAAGCCTCGCTTCAGAAGGTCGCGGTCTGGAGTTCCGTCACCCTGCTGGCCGGCACCGCGTCCATGCTGCCGATCGACGTCTACTCGGGCACCGGACCGGACAAGCGCGAGCGGCCCAAGCCTCGGTGGATGAACGACCCGGCCGGGGACGGCACTGGCCTGGAGGACTGGATCTGGCAGCTCATGTATTCCTGGCTGCTGCGTGGCAACGGCATCGGGCTGATCGGTGAACGTGACCCGCGGATGGGCACCGCGACGCAGATTCTCTTGCAGCACCCGGACGAGGTCGCGGCCTGGAAGGACCAGGAGGGCAAGCCCCGGTACCGGATCGACGGCAAGGAGGTCCCAAAGGACCAGGTGTGGCACAAGCGCGTCTACCCGGTGCCCGGTCGGCTGAAGGGCCTGAGCCCGATCGAGCATCACGCGCTGACCATCGGCGTGGGCATCGCAGCGCTGCGCTTCGGAGCCTCCTGGTTCGAGGAAGGCGCGCACCCGAGCGCCATCTTGTCGAGTGACAAGAACCTGGACCAGGAGCAGGCGACGACCGCCAAGCAGCGGTTCATCGCGGCAATCCGTGGCAAGCGCGAGCCCGTCGTACTGGGGGCGGGATGGCAGTACAAGGCCATCCAGATCGCGCCCGGTGAGTCGCAGTTCCTGGAGACCAATCAGTTCACCTCAGCGGAGTGCGCCCGGATCTTCGGGCCGGGCCTGGCCGAAGTCCTGGGTTACGAGTCCGGCGGGAGCATGACCTACTCCAACGTGGAATCCCGATCGCTGCACCTGCTGATCTACGCCCTCGACCCGTGGCTGACCCGGCTGGAGCGGGTGCTGACTGAGCTGCTGCCGCGACCCCAGTACGTGAAGATCAACAGAAACGCCCTGCTGCGCACGGACCTGCTCACCCGCTACCGCGCCTACCAGATCGCGATTCGCAACCGGTTCGGCACGCCTGACGAAGCGAGGGAGCTGGAGGACCGGCCGCCCCTCACCCCTGAGCAGATCACCCAGTTCACCACGCTCCCGCCGGTCGGCGGCTCGGGTGCGTCGGACAGCACCAGCCAGGAGGAGTAGATGAACCTCGCTGAACGCGCGAAGACCGGCGGGCGCGAGCGTCGCGCCTACCCCGTCCAGCTCGAAGTCCGCGGCAAGGCCGGAGCGCTCGTGGAGATCACCGGCTACGCCACGGTGTACGAGCAGACCTACGAGATGTGGGACCCCTTCGGCGCCTATGACGAGGTGGTCCGCGAGGGCGCCGGTACCAAGACCCTCAGCGAGAACCCACAGACGCAGCTCCTGCTCAACCACGGTGGACTGAGCATGGCCTACACCCGCGCCGGGACGCTGCGCCTGGCCGAGGAACCGCAGGGCCTGCACCTGGCGGCCGACGTCAACACCGCCCGCGGCGACATCCGGGACATGGTGCTGGCCATCGAGGACGGCAACGTCGATGAGATGTCGTTCGCGTTCCGGGTGACCCGCCAGCAGTGGAGCCCGGACTACATGCAGCGCGACATCATCGAGTACAGCCTGCACCGCGGCGACGTCTCGGTGGTCAACTTCGGCGCCAACCCGGCCACGTCGGTGGCGCTGCGCGGCCTGGACCTCGACCGGATGGGCGACGAGCAGGCCCGCGCCCTGTATGAGCGGCTTGGCCAGCGGCTCGCGCCTCCCGCCCCGCCTGCCCCGGTCGCTCCCCCCGTACCTGAGACCCAGCGACGCAACCCGCTGTCGCTGTTCGAGGCCGAGGCCGCAGTCCTCGGCTGATCCCGCCTGACCCCTGACGCGCCGGAGCCACGCCGGAGCGTCCTGCGGCATGCCCGCAGGTCGCCACCACCTGGCCACCACCCGGACGGACGACGGCACGACCCATCTCACCGAAGGAGGGCTCCGTGCTGGAGTTCCTGCGCCAGCAGCTCGCGAAGCTGCTGGAGGAGAGGGCCGCGCTGAAGACCGAGCTGGACGCCGTCCTGACGGCTCCCCGGGCTGAGCAGCGCGACCTCAACGACGAAGAGGCCGCCGCGTTCGAGCAGAAGCGCGACGCGATCAAGGCCAAGGACGACGAGATCGAGCAGCGCCGCGAGCGCATCGCCGAGCTGGAGGAGGACGAGCGTCGCGAGGCCCGCGCCGCCGAACTGACCGCCCAGTACGGCCAGACCGGCGAAGCCCGGGAGCGCGCCTCCGGCGTGCAGGTCACCGCCGAGCCGGAGACCTACCGCCGCGGCGGCACGGCCTCCTACTTCCGGGACCTGGTGCGCGCCCAGCTCCACGGCTCCCGCGACGCGATCGAGCGGCTGGCCCGCAACGACCGCGAGGTGAAGGCCGAGCTGGAGAAGAGGGCGCTCAGCACCACCGATGGCGCTGGCGGCGAGTTCGTCCCACCGGCATGGATGATGGACGAGTGGGTGGGCCTGGCCCGCGCCTCGCGGGTGGTGGCCAACCGGCTGCGGTCGATGCCCCTGCCGGCGGGTACCGACTCCATCAACCTGCCGCGCCTGGCGACCGGTACGGCGGTCGCCGAGCAGGCGACGCAGAACACCGCGATCCAGAACACCGACGCCACGACCAACGCCGTGACAGCCGCGGTGGCCACGATCGCCGGTCAGCAGGTCGTCTCGCTCCAGCTCATCGAGCAGAGCCCGATCAACATGGACGATGTCCTCCTGGCGGACCTGGCCGCGGACTACGCCATCAAGGCCGACGTCTTCGTTCTCACGAACAACGCCGCCGGGAAGCGCGGCCTGCTCAACGTGTCCGGCGCCAACGCCGTCACCTACACGGACGCGAGCCCCACGGCGGGCGAGCTGTACGCCAAGGTCGCCGACGCGATCCAGCAGATCCACACCGGCCGGTTCATGCCGCCGGATGTGATCTTCATGCACCCGCGCCGCTGGGCCATGTTGCTGAGCGCGCTGGACTCCGCGGGCCGGCCGCTGGTGACTCCGGCAGCCAATGCGCCGCAGAACGTGATCGCCGCCGTCGGCACGATCAACTCGGAGGGGTTCGTCGGGTCGATGCAGGGTCTGCCCGTCTTCGTGGACCCGAACATCCCGATCAACCTCGGTGCCGCGACCAACGAGGACCGGATCATCGTCGCGCGCAGTTCCGACGTGATCCTGTTCGAGGGCACCCCGCGCAGCGAGACCTTCCGGGAGACGAAGGCTGCCGAGCTGTCCGTGCTGCTGCGCTTCTACAACTACGTGGCGCTGCACAGCGAACGCTACGCGAAGTCGATCAGCGTGATCAGCGGTACGGGTTTGGTTACCCCGACGTTCTAGTAGGCCACCGGACCGGGCGGGGCCGCGTGCTCCGCTCGGCCGATCCCGCACATCCATCTGTTTGGAGGCATCACTCATGGCTGAGATCGACGGCGTGCAGCCGACCCCGGAGAAGGCCGAGGAGCAGCAGGCCGACAGCTCGTGGCCGAAGCCGGGCGAGGAGGGCTACGTCCACCCCGACGGCACCCCGCAGAGCGTGCAGCAGCTCGAAGACAACCGCAGGGCGGCGGCCGACCGGGCGGCGGCGGGCAGCATCGTCCACGGTGCTCCGCTGGCGACCCCGGGGCCGGACGTGCAGGCCGAGCGGGACAAGGCCGTCGAGCGGGCGGAGACCTACGACGGCACGACCACCGAGCAGGCCGAGGAGCACCTGACCGAGTGGATCGAAGAGAAGACCGAGGAGAAGGCCGACGAGGCGGCCGAGGGCGACGGTGAGCAGACCAAGCCCGCAGCTCGCCGGACCCGGGCCACCAAGCCCGCGGACGCCAAGAAGGAGTAGGGCATGCCGGAGCAGGTGCCGGTCCGCTCGGTGCGGACCGGCGGCACCGACTACATCGAGGTGCCCACGCCCGAGGAGGCCCAGGTCGCGGCCCTGCGCCGGGAGCACGCCGGCTACCTGGCGCGCGGCCTGGGCGACCGGGCCGAGCAGGTGGCCGCCGAGCTGCGGCGCCTGGGCGCGGACATCGAGGAGGGGCAGGAGCAGCGGGAGACTCCGCGCGCTCCGGAGCCGGAGAACGCAGCCGAGTCCCGGCCGCTCCAGCGCGCCGCCCGGCGCGGTCGCCGCGAGTAGGCGATGACGTACGCCTTCGGGGCGCCGGTCCGGCTGACCACGGAGATCCGCTCCGGCGGCCAGCTCGTCACCCCGGCCTCGGTCGAGCTGACGATCCGGCTGCCGGACGGCACGACCGCCGGTCCGCTGACCCCGCCCGCGGACGGTGTGGGGCTCTACCACTACGACTACGTCTCATCTCAGGCCGGGCGGCACATCGCCCGGTGGACCACCACCGGCCCGGCGGGTGCGACCGAGGAACCGTTCGACGTCGCGCCGATGTGGGATGCCGGGATCGTCTCCCTGGCCGAGGCGAAGAAGCACCTGAACATCACCACTTCGGCCGACGACGGAGAGCTGGCCGAGGTGATTCGCGCGGTGACGCCCGTCATCGAACGTCACGCCGGGGCGGTGACCCGCCAGACCTACACCGAGGACCACCCGGACGGCTACGGTCTCGTGCTCCAGCACACCCCGGTGCTGGCCGTCACCGCGATCACAGGGGCGCGACCGGGCGTGCTGGACCAAGCGGTGGACGAGCTGGCCGACGCCCGCGCGACCGGCGTGGTCCGGCGCCTCGACGGCAGGTGGATCTCCGGGCCGGTGCGGGTGACCTATACCGCGGGCCGTACGTCGGTGTCGGCGAACGTCCGCCTGGCCGCGCTCATCATCATCGCTCACCTGTGGGAGACCCAGCGCGGAACCGTGGCCCCGCGGCTCGGCAGTGATGACGAGGTATGGGATCCGCGGGCGGGGTTCGCCGTGCCACGCCGGGCGCTGGAGCTGCTGGGCGAGCAGGTGCCTGGCATCGCATGAGGCCAGGCCCGTGAGGGATTTCGAGGTCAGGCTGAACCTGACCGGCCAGAGGTCAGGTTCAACCTGACCCCGGAACGAGTGGGGGAATCCGCGCTATGCCGCAGAGCGTGAGCACCATCCCGGCCGTCCTGGACGCCTTGGTGGCCGCGGCCCGCCGGGTACTGCCCGGTGTGCAGGTGGTCGACGGCCAGCCGCTGGCGGCCGAGCAGGAGATCGTCTGCGTCGGCTTCACCGGGGAGCCCGGCGAGACGTCCGTGGAGAACATCCGCACCCGCGAACAGGTGACGCTGGACCCTGACCGCGAGTCCTACGAGATCACCTGCCTGGCCGCCGTACTGCGCGGCGAGACCGACGCCGCCGCCGTACGGGCGCGGGTCTACGAGATGGTCAGCGCTCTGGCCAGCGAGCTGGCCACCGACCCGACCCTCGGCGGGGTGTGCGGGCGAACGCAGCTCACCACCGAGGACCTGGCCCAAGAGCAGACGAAGCAAGGCGCCCAGGCCATCGTCCGGTTCGTGATCAGCGTGGACGCCTGGACGTACTGATGGCGAAGCAGCAGCCGACCGGCGCCGACGATCTGCGCGGGCTGATCCGTGATCTGGGCAAGCTGCCTGACGCGGTGCGCAAGGAACTGCGGCCCGCGCTGCGCCGGGCCGGCACCCGGGCGCGTACCCGGGCGCAGGGCAACGCCTCCTGGTCACGGCGCATCCCGCGGGCGATCCGGCTCCAGGTCTCATTCGCCAAGCGACGGCCCGGCGTGGCCCTGTCGGTCAACAAGAACCTGGCGCCGCACGCAAGGCCGCTGGAGAACCTCGGCAAGCCCGGCAGCTTCCGTCACCCGATGTTCGGCGACCGCAAGCGCTGGGTGACGCAGCGTGCCCGCCCCTTCTTCTTCCCCGCCGCCGCGGCCGAGTGGCAGCAGATCGACCGCGACGTGGCCGCCGCCGTGGATGCCGCCGCCCGGCGGCACGGCTTCCGATGAGAGGACGACCCTATGCCCCTTGACTCGCGGCTGCTGGTCCAGCTCGCCGCCAACCTGACCAACTCGCTGGACCTAACCACGGTGTCGGCGCCACTGTCGTTCGCCCGGCAGCTCAACCTCACCGACGGCGCCGGGGCGGGCCAGGCGAACCGGCTCTGGTCCGACACCCGCACCGTCGGGCCGTCGGCGACCGACAGCATCGACTTGGCCGGCAGCCTGACCGACCCGTTCGGGGCCGCCCTGACCTTCGCCCGGATCAAGGCGGTGCTGGTGGCCGCCGCGCTGGCGAACGTCACAGAGGTGCGCGTCACCCGGCCCGCCAGCAACGCCGTGCCGTTGTTGAGTGCCGCCGCCTATCTACCGGTCAAGCCCGGCGGCGTCTTCCTGTGGTTCGACCCGAGCGCGGCTGGCGTGCCGGTGACGGCCGGTACGGGCGACCTGCTCGACATGGTCAACAGCGGCGCGACGGCGGCCACCTATGACGTGGTCATCATCGGCGCGGCGTCGTAGGAGGCGGGCATGGCAGAGCTGGAGATGATCCGCATCCGCAACCCGCGGATTGACGGCGGCGGCCGGGTGATCGAGGTCCCTGCCTCGGCGCTGAGCCACTACCAGCGTTCCGGCTGGGAGTCGGCCGTCGAGTCCGTTGAAGAGCCGCCGACTGCGGCCTCGGCCGATCCGCCGCCCGACGGCCAGGCCGCACCCGAGCAGGACACCGAAGCCCCGGAGACCCCGGGGCTTTCGCACGCCACCACCGAGTCGCCGCGGCGTCGGCGCGCAAGCACGAAGGAGGGCGAGTAGATGGCCGCCACGCCGATCGCGAAGGTCACCCGGTACTGGCCGAAGGGCAAGCTCAAGTGGTACTGGGTGCCCACCATCGCCAACATCAACGCGCCCACTCGGGCGGAGTTGAACGCCGGGGTCGATCTGTCCGGTGAGGTCGCCGGCTATGACGGCTGGACCACCAGCTCCAACTTCGAGAACGCGCCCGACGTCAACAGCCGCTTCGTCTCCAAGGTGGCGGCCGACATCGAGGCCGAGGACTCCAGTCTGACGATGTACGCCGATCCGTCCGGCAGCGACGCCCGCACGCTCATGCCGCGCGGCAGCACGGGCAACATCGTGCGCTTCGGCGGTGGTGACATCCCGGGCCGGAAGATGGATGTCTTCCCGGTCGAGGTCGGCGCGGTCAGCAAGCCCTTCGAAATGGACGCCGTGCCGGTGATCCAGTTCCAGTTCGCCATCACATCCGAACCCGCCGAAGACGTCACTGTCCCCGCTTAAGTGCGCGAGCTGCTGCGGCTCGTCTGGGCCGATCTGCGGCGTCTAGCCGCTCACCTGGAATCCGCGAGAGAGGACTACATCGACATGCTGCTCGGCCGTGAACAGATTCTTGCCGCCGACGACTTGCCCGTGGAGGACGTGCCCGTCCCTGAGTGGGGCGGGGAGGTCCGTCTGCGGGGCCTGACTGGTGCCGAGCTGGACGAGTACCAGGCGTCCCTGGTGGTGCAGACCTCCAACGGTCAGCAGAAGACGAACCTTCGCAATGCCACGGCCAAACTCGTCTCCCGGTGCGCCGTCAACGAGGACGGCAGCCCGCTGTTCGAGCCGAAGGACCTGCTCAAGCTCAGCAGCAAGAGCGCCGTCGCCCTCCAGCGCCTGGCCAACGTCGCCCAGCGTCTCAACGGCCTGACCGACGACGACCTCAAGGAGCTGACCGAGGATTTCGACGACGGCCCGAGCGCCTCGCCCACCACCGACTAGCGCTCGCCCTCGGCTGCACCGTCGCCGAACTGCTCGCGCGGATCAGCGCACGTGAGCTGGCGGCCTGGCAGGTGTTCGAGCGGCTGACCGGCCCGATCGACCTGCGCGAGCGGATCGACGCCGCCGCCGCGCTGATCGCCGAGCGCATCACCAACTGCCTCACCGAGACCAAGGGCGAGCCGCCCGAGGCCGCCGACTTCATGCCGCGCTGGGACACACAGCGGATCGAGTGGGAGCAAGGGGGAGGCGACGATGGCGACGATTCGTAACCTCCTCATCCGGCTCGGGGTCGACTTTTCCGAGCGCGGCATCAAGAAGGCCGAACGGGCGGTCGCACGGTTCGAGAAGCGGCTCGTCGGGGTGAGCGGCCTGGCGGCCAAGGGCGCCGGCCTGGCGTCCCTGGCCGGCGCGGCGACCTCCCTCGGCGTCGCCCTGGCCCCGGCGACGGCCGCCGTGGTGGCCCTGCCCGCAGCGCTGGCCGCTGTCAAGGTCGCCACCGGGGTGGCCAAGGTCGGCTTGGTCGGCATGGGTGACGCTATGAGCGCCGTGGCCGAGGGGGATGCCAAGAAGCTGGCCGAGGCGATGAAGAAGTTGTCGCCGAACGCCCGCGCCTTCGTCAAGGAGACGGGTGGCCTGAAGAAGGCGTTCGACCCCGTCCAGCAGGCCGTACAGAACAGGTTGTTCGAGGGACTGGCCGCACCCATGGGCAAGGTCGGCCGCGGTCTGCTGCCGACCGTGCGCAAGGGCATGCTCGGCGTATCCGGCGCCCTGAACGGCATGGCCAAGGAAGCCCTGAAGACAGCCAAGTCACCGATGTTCAAGAAGGACCTCGGCAAGGTCTTCACAGGCACCACCGGCATCGTCAAGACGCTGACCGGCGCGGTCGGCCCGCTGCTGACGATCGTGTTGAAGCTCGCCACCGCAGGAATGCCACTGGTCAAGCGGATGGCCGAGTGGGCGGTCAGCGGCGCCAAGGCCGGGGCGGCGTTCCTGAAGTCCAAGGAGGGCGCGGCCCAGATGGCGGGCTGGGCCACGAAAGCTGGCAACACCCTCGCTCAGCTCGGCCGCATCGGTAAGAACCTCGCTGGGTTCCTCGGCGGGATATTCAAGAGCGCCAAGGGCTCCGGTGACGGCGTCCTGACCACCATCGAGCAGATCACCGCCCGTATGGCGGCCTTCTCCCAGTCAGTCGGCGGCCAGGCCCGGATGACCGAGGCGTTCCGGCTGCTGCTGGAGATCCTGCGTGCGGTGGTCGGAGTGCTGCCCATCTTCCTCGGGCCGCTGGGTGCCGTCCTGAAGATCATGACCGCGTTGCCGGGCCCGGTGCGCGGCGTGGCCGTGCAGCTCCTCGCCTTCTCCGTCGTCGCCGTGGCCTTGGGCGGCAAGCTCAGCTTCCTGTTCAAGACGATCACGACCGTGTCCACGGGTGCCATCGCGGCTGGTGGCGCGATGGTCAAGTTCGGATCCGGCTTGATTCGGGGCGGGGCGGCGCTGGGGGAGAACGCCTCGGCCGCCGCCCGCGCCGGCGCCGCGGTGCGCTCCTTTGGCGGCGCCGTCTCCCGGGGCGTCATGACCAGCGCGAGCATGGTGACCAACCTGTCGGCGCTGGCGTGGGAGAAGGGCAAGGTCGCCGCCCAGGCCGCCATCGCCACCACGCGCACGGTGGCCATGACCGTGGCGCAGAAGGCAGCGGCCGTCGCCTCCCGCGCTCTGGCGATGGCGACCCGGCTGGTCAACGCGGCGATGCGCGCCAACCCGATCGGGATCGTCATCACGCTGCTGACCGCCATCGGCGCGGCCCTGGTGCTGGCCTACAAGAAGAGCAGCACGTTCCGGGCGATCGTCGATGGTGCGCTGCGCGCGGTCGCCGCAGCCGGGCGGTGGATGTGGAACACCGTGCTGCAACCGATCTTCTCGACGTTGGCGCGGGTCATCACCGTGACCGTGCCGAACGCCTTCAAGGCCGGGGTCGCAGCGATCGGCAGGTTCTGGGGCAAGATCCAAGAGGTCGCGCGCAAGCCGGTCGCGTTCGTGGTCAACACCGTGTACAACCAGGGAATCCGCCGGGTGTGGAACTGGGTGGCCTCCAAGGTCGGCCTCGGTCAGCTCGACGAGATCAAGGGCTTCGCGGCTGGCGGCATCCTGCCCGGTTACTCCAGCCGCGACGACCGGCTCATCATGGCCCGCAGCGGTGAGGGCATCTTGGTGCCGGAGTTCGTCCGTGCGCTGGGGGCCGATTTCATCCACCGGGGCAACGCCGCCGCCCGGCGCGGCGGGCCGAAGGCGGTGGCCAAGGAACTCGGCATCGCCGGTGACCCGGGCGGGCTCGGCATCCCGGGGTTCGAGCGGGGCGGCATCGTCGGTGCGATCGGCGGGTTCTTCGCCAAGGCGAAGAACTGGTTCGTCGAGGGATTCATGAACGCCGCCCGCGCCGCCCTCAACCCGTTGATCACCGGTACGGCCAGTGCGGTCGGCGGGACCGGCATCGGGCAGTTGATGACCGGCGTGGTCCGGTCGCTGGTGGGTGGCGCCCTGAAGGCGTTTGTGCCGGTCCAAGGGCAGATCGGCGGGCCGGGCCGGCGCGCGGTCGCGGCGGCGCGCTCGCAGATCGGCGTGCCGTACTCGTGGGGCGGCGGCGGTCCAGGCGGACCCGGCTACGGGTTCGCGCAGGGCGCCGGGATCCGCGGCTTCGACTGCTCGTCGCTGATGCAGTACGCCTGGCACAAGGCGACGGGCCGGGTCATCCCGCGGACGACGTACGCGCAGATCCCGTGGGTGAAGCGCGTGCCCAAGCCGGTGCCGGGCGCGCTCGGGTTCCCGCACTCGGGGCACGTGTTCATGGCCACTGAACGCGGCACGATCGTGGAGGCGCCGTACACCGGCGCCCGGGTGCGTGAGACCGGGATGCGGTCGGCGTGGTGGGGCATGCCTCCGTGGCAGTTCGACGACGGCGGCGTACTGCCGCCCGGGATGACACCGGTCTACAACGGCACCCGGCGCCCGGAGTACGTCTTCACCCAGCGGCAGATGCGTGCCATCGGCGGCAACCATTACACGATCAACGTGCGGGTGGCCGCGACCGCCAACCGTGCCGAGATCGGCCGGGAGATCGTCGCCGCCATCAAGGAGTTCGAGCGCGGCAGCGGTGCCTCGTGGAGGAAGCCGTGACCTACGCCTTCCCCAAGGTCGTCGTCGAGGCCGGGTTCACTGTCACCGACCCGCCGGGCACGCTGCTGCACCTGGACGACGCCGTGCTCGGCCTGCTCGATACCGGCACCCTGGCCGGTGACGAGAACTGGGAGGACCTGTCGGACGCCGGGTGGACCCGCGAGGTGACCATCACCCGCGGCTCCAACCGGGTCGAGTCCCCGCTGATCAAGTACGAGGCTGGCACCGCCACGATCGAGCTGGACAACCGTGACCGCCGCTTCGACCCCACCCACCTCGGCGGCCCGTACGTCGCGGCCGGGCGCACGCAGCTCATGCCGATGCGACCGATCCGGATCCGCGCCACCTGGGCCGGGGTCACCTACGACCTGTACCGGGGGTACGCCGACGACTGGCAACCCTCCTGGGACCACCCGACCATGAGCGTCACGACGGTGCCGTGCTTCGACGCCTTCGAGGCCCTGGCCAACAACAGCCGCGCGGCCGTGGCCGCGGTCGGCGCCGGGGAGACGACCGGCCAGCGCATTCACCGCATCCTCGACTCGGCGGGCTGGTCGCCGATCCACCGGCTCATCAGCATGGGCGACTCCACCGTGCAGGCCACCACCCTGGAAGGTGAGGCCCTGGCCGAACTTCAGCGCGTCGCCGACTCCGAGCTGGGCGAGCTGTACGTGGACGGTGCCGGCCGGGTGGTCTTCCGCAACCGGCGGGCGCTACTGACCGACAGTCGGAGCAACACCAGTCAGGCGACGTTCGGTGACGACCGGGCCGCCGGGGAGCTGCCGTACCAGGATCCGCAGGCGGGCAACGACAAGACCCAGCTCTACAACCTAGTCAGGATCGGCCGGGCGGGCGGCACGGTCCAGGTGACCGAGGACACCTCCAGCCGCGAGGAGTTCTTCACCCGCACGTTCGAGCGAGACGACCTGCTGCTGGAGACCGACGCCGAGGCCCGCGACTACGCCGCCTGGATCCTGCACATCTCCCGCGAGCCGGAGCTGCGGTTCGCGCAGATCACGATCAACCCGATGCGAAATCCGACCGAGCTGTTCCCCCAGGTACTCGGCAGAGAGATCGGCGACCGCATCACGGTGATCCGGCGCCCGCCCGGCGGCGGCGATCCGGTGGTACGCGACTGCTTCATCCGCGGCATCGTCCACGAGATCAAACAGGCGCGCTGGCGGACCACGTGGACGCTCCAGAGCGCGACCAAGGTCAGCAGCTTCGTGACGCTCGACCATCCATCTCTCGGCCAGCTCGACGCCAACGCTCTTGCCTACTGACCCGGAAGGATGACCGTGGCCTTCAAGGACTGGGTGCCCGGCGCGGTGCTCACCGCTGCCGACCTCGACCGGTACATGATGCAGCAGGACTGGGTGGTCAAGACCTCCGACCAGTCGGTCACTAACTCCGCCACCCCGGTCCTCGACTCCGAACTGATGCTGACCGTCGAGGCCAACAGCCGATACTGGGTGGACGCCTTCCTGATCGCCGACGGCGCCACCGGAGGTGACCTCCAGCTCGGCTGGACCGGTCCGGCTGGCTGCGCCTTCGACTGGGTCTCCGACGGGTTGGCGGTCGCGGCCACGACCGGTGTCGACGCGGTCAGCCGTACCGCCCAAGGTCTGACGAACCTTCCCAGCATCGGCATGATCGGAGTCGGCAGCAACATCGCGATCCCGCTGCGCGGCGTGCTGACCACCGCGGGCTCCGGCGGCGTGCTGCGCGTGCGCTGGGCACAGGCCACGGCCAACGCCACGGCGACCCGGATGAGGGCCGGGTCGCTACTGCGCATCACCAAGCTGGTCCCGTAGCGCTGATCCGGCGGGTTAGCCAAGGTGCCCGCATTCCATGGCGGGTCGACCTTCAACTGGAGGGCGTGATGACTCTCGACTGGCGCAACCAGATGCGGCACAACCCATTCGGCACGACGGCCGCCGGCGCCGCAGTCGTCCTCGGCGGTCTGGGCCTGGTCCTCGGTGCCGACGTCTCCCAGGGCATGACCAACAGCCTGCGCGGCAGCGCTGACATCGTCGCGCACCTGTGGGGTGGCGCGTTCGCCGCCGGCGGCGTCTTGAAGCTGGTCGGCCTGTACCGGCATCGGTCGGAGGTCGAGATCCCCGGGCTGTGGATGCTCACCGGCGGCTACGCCTTCTACTCGATCACCGTGACCGTCGGCCTAGGCGTGCATGGCCTGGCCGCCGGCACCATCTCCGCGGCGCTGACGATCGGCTGCCTGCTCAAAGCGAGGAACATCATGCGCAGCGCCCGGATGGCCGCCCGCCTGCGCCCGCGCCCGGATGGCTCGTGAACTGGACCGCCGTACTGGTGGCGATCGCGCAGGTCGCCGTAGGGGGCGGCATCGTGCAGGCCGTTATCGCCTTCACCCGGCGACGCGCTGAGTTGCGGCAGCTCGACCGCCAATCCGACAGCGTCGCGGTCGAAGCGGCCAGCAGCGTCGTCGGCATGCTCCGCACCGAGCTGGACGCGACCAAGGCCGAGAACAAGGAACTGCGCTCGGCTGTCGCCGACCAACAGCGGCAGATCCAGGCGCTCGCCGAGCAGGTGTCCACGCTACGCGCGGACCTGGCCGTCGCCAAAGCGGAGATCGTCCGCCTGCAAGGCGGCTGACCGAGGGAGGACCGCGTGCCTGATGTCGTGTGCTCGCTGAAGGTCGACGTCGCCCAGGCGGTGCCGCCGGGCCCGGACTACTACCTGGTGCGGTTCCCGTACGGCACCGAGTCCTACGACGCGCACGGTATGCACGCCACCGTGCAGCCGGACGACGTCACCTCCGCCTACCCCGATCCGCGCTCGGGCCTGATCTGGCCGCAGCACGATGCGTGGGCGGATCTGTACGCGCTCCTGTACTGGGAGGACGGGGACTACACGGAGCTGCGGGATCGGTTCGTCCGTGACCCGCTCGGCCTCGCCGACGTCCCGGATTCCACCTGCACCGAGGACCGGCCGGTCACGCCGGGCGGCCAGTTCATCGCGAAGTCCTGGGGGATGTTCGTCCACCCGGGCGTGCCGCTCGGTCTGATGGTCCGGCACAACTCTCTCAAGCCGGTGAAGCTCACCCTTGCTGAGTTCAAGCTGGCCTACCGCATCTGAGAGGAGGCTCTCATGCCTATCGACCTCATCAGCCGTGCCGCGTGGGGTGCTCGCGCGCCGAGCGGCTCCTACACCGCGCTCGCCGCGACCCGAGGTGTGAAGGTCCACTACACCGGGGGCCACGTGGACCCGGCGACCCTGACCGACCACAACCGGTGCGTGGCTGCGGTGCGCGGCATCCAGAACGGTCACATGGACGGCAACGGCTGGATGGACATCGGCTACTCGGCCGTCGTCTGCGGGCACCGGAAGGTCTTCATCGGCCGCGGCCTGCACCGCGTCCCGGCCGCGAATGGCCCCGGCCTGAACGGCGGCCATTACGCCGTGCTCGGCCTGGTCGGCACCTCCGGCGTCGTCGCCCCGCCGGAGGCGATGCTGCACGGCATCCGCGACGCCATCGAGTGGCTGCGTGACGAAGGCGATGCGGGGGCCGAGATCAAGGGTCACTGCGACGGCTACGCGACGAGCTGCCCCGGCGATGCGCTGTACGCCTGGGTCCGCGCCGGAGCGCCTCGCCCGTCCACGACCACCCCGCCCGCCGAACCACCCACAGAGGAGGAAGAAGTGCCCGAAGTCGTCTCGCTCGGCCTGAGCGCCGAGGCCACCGTCAAGCCGAACATCACCCATCAGCCCTGGTGGACCGGGGAGTACCGGGACACCGCGGGCTGGCATCCGGCCGGCGGCCAGTCGATCGCGCCGGATACGGACGTGTGGGCCGACCTGGTGGCGTTCATCGCGCTGCGCGGCCTGGCACCTGGGGAGAAGGTCGAGGTCGGCTTCACCCGGCACGCGGCCGACGGCTCCCTGGTGGACTACGCCTGGCCGAACGGCCGACTCATGGCCGTCTACGCCGACGCCGACGGCCGAGCGGAGGCGAGTATCAACGGCCACTTCAAGCTGTCGGCGACCACCCGCGGCCGGGTGACCATCCGGCACGCCAGCGCGGGCACGGTCACGCTGGAGACCGCCTCCGCTTTCAAGGGCATCCTGCACCGCTACGCCTGACCGGATTTCCGCCCGGCTTGAGGGCGGCCTGCCTCTGAGGAGGGTTACATGATCAAAATAGGAAGCATGGCCAAGGCCATCGTGGCTGCCGGCTCGGCCGGCCTGGGGGCACTGGTGACCGCCATGGACGACAACGTCATCGTGACCGGGGAGTGGGTCACGGTCGGCTTGTTCGTGCTTGGCGCCCTTGGCGTCACCTATGTCGTGCCGAACGCCGAGCGCTCAGACCCGCGCCGGTAGTCACCGCACAGTTCGCGCCTGCGGCCCCGGTCCTCTTGAGAGGACCGGGGCCTGTTTCCTTTTCACCCCAGCCAGAAGGCAGCGAGTGACCACTTCTGGGCCCCACTTGTGGAGCCGTCGTGCGGCGCGAGTTCGGTCGGCGCGATGTATCCCTGGCCGGGCTCCAGGCGGATGCGCAGGCACCGTAAAGGGTGCCCGTCGGCGACGTATCGGCGCACGTCATCGGTGTGCGGGCAGTGCTGCTCCCGGTCACGGCCCAGGACGCGGCAGATTTCCATGACGTCCCGGTCACCGACCAGGAGGTAGCGGATCCCCGGGCCGAAGTTGATGCACAGCCGTCGGCGGCTGTGCTGCCGGGCCGGATACGGCAGCCGGTCCCAGTTGTCCACGTGCAGTCCGATCCTTCTGCCGACCGCCGTGTCCTCGGTGGAGGTGAGCAGCCCGGCCGGGCTGCGCGTGTAGACGTGTCGTCTGCGTGGCCAGCGGCCGTTCAGCGGGTCGAGAGCGGCTGCGGCGTCCACACGGCCTTGCAGATCGTCGGAGGCGAAGACCGGCAGATCCTGGCTGACCAGTTCGAGTGTCATGCCGGGCGGCGTTTCGGCGTCGGGCCGGAGTCGTTCGGCCTCTTCCTCGCCGAGGGCTGTCCAGTTCTCCTGGGGGACGACGGCGGCGCCGTCGTCGTAGCCCGGCGTGTCGCCTGCCTGCCGGACGTCCCCGATGTCGATACGCCCCTGGATGTCGTCGAACCGGTCGAACAGCAGCCGTACGCCCATGTCTTCGCCTCCCGTGCAGCTGGCTGGGGTCCTACTCGAAGGTGATCTCCAGCTCGGCCGCGAACGCCTCGGCGAGGCCCTGGAGCTGCGGCCGATCGACGATGACCTTCTTGAGCGCGCTCACTCCGCGAAGGCCGGACAGGTCGTTGCCGCGCAGGTCGCAGCCACGATAGGTGCCGCCGTCGAACTCGGTCAGGTGCAGGTCGCACTCGTCGAACGCCACGCCGCTCAGGTCGGCCGCGGAGAACCTCGCTTCACGCAGGGAGCAGGAGGAGAAGATGACCGGCCCGGTGGCGCGTACGCGAGTGAAGGCGGCGAGATCGAACTTGCACCGCTCGAAGACCACGTCATCGAACGTGGTCTCCTCCCACACCGCGCCGAGCATCCGGCAGTCGGTGAAGACGACGCGGGAGAGCTTGCTGTCCGCCCAGCGGAGGCCGGACAGGTCGCAGCCGGAGAACTCGACCGAGTGCAGGCGCAGCTCGTCCAGGTGGGCACGCTGGGTGGTGAGGCCGGTGACGCGCCCGTCCATGAGCTGGGTCTCCGACAGGGAAAGCTCGCGCAGTCGGGCATCGGCGTATCTGAACTCGCGCAGCTTGCCGTGCTCGTCCTCCAGCGAATCGACCTCGTCCAGGTAGGCGTCGTCCAGGTCGGGCAGCGTGACGCTCGTCCGGCGTACGGTGCGTGTGTCCATCGTCCTGCTTTCCATAGAGGAGATACGTGGTCCGCCGTGGGCGCGAGGAGACCGCGCCCACGGCGATCATCTGCTACTTCTTCTTGCCCCAGTTGTCCCAGCTCGGCCTGTTGTCGAATCCCCCTTCTTCATGTTGTCCCAGCTCGGCTTGTTGTCGAACTTGGCGGCTCGCATCGGAGTGGGGTTCTCAAGGGTGCTGGTACCGATCAGCTCGTCGACCACCTTCGCATCCGTGGTGGTCAGGTACTCCAGCATGGTCATGCCGCGATCTCCTTTTTGGTTGTGGTGTACAGAGCGGTGATGAGGGCTTGACGGGTGAGCCGGCAGTAGTCGGTCTCCGTGGCCGTGAAGGTGCCGTGCTCGAAGTAGCGGTTGCCCGCCTGGGCGCCGCGGCAGAAGGCGAAGAACTCGCATTCGGCCTGGCAGCGAGACAGGCCGGTCATGAACTCGGCGACGTAGCGCAGCCGATGCGCCTGAGCCAACATGCTGGCGATGGTCTGATGGCGGACGTTCCCGGCGAGGAAGTCGCCGTAGGCGTCGTCGCTGATGCCCGCCAGCTCGGGTGACATCAGCACCACGTCCCCGTCGACCGACACTGTCGGAATCGGGTCGAGGCCGTGTCTGCACCACTCGTCGCGCTGCCCGCTGCGGGCGAGGTGCAGATAGTCGGTGACCCGTTCAAGCTCCCGCAGTGCGGGCCCTCCGCTATGGGTCCTGCGCCAGTCCAGGACCCGTTGCCAGAACCGCTCGGCCTGGTCCCGGGTGATCCCGCACTGTCGATCGTTGACGCCTTCCATCTCCTCCACGTTCAGGCCGACGGTGTGCGGCCCCAGGTCCGCGAGGAAGTCCAGGAGGGCTTCGGGCCACTCCATGCCCTCGGTCCCCACGACGGCGATCACGCTGAAGCGGATGCCGCGGTCACGCAGGCGGCGGATGCCGCGCACGATCCGGGCGAAGGCGGGCTGGCCGCGCAGATCAACCCGCCGGGCGTTCAGTGCCGCCGGGCCGTCGATGCTGACGCCGACACGGACCTGGTAGCGGGCGAGCAGATCGCACCACTCGTCGTCGATGAGGGTGGCGTTGGTCTGCACGCTGTGCTGAATCCGTCCCGCCTGACGCAGGCCCTCGAACGGCGCGAGCAGCGCGGTGAACTTGCTCCGGCCCAGGGCGAGAGGCTCCCCGCCGTGCCACACGATGTCCAGCGGGTTACCAGGATCGGCCAGCTCCGCCGCCGAGTCGGCGACGGCCTGGGCGACCTCGGGGGACATCTCGCTGCGGAGGCGCCGGTGCGGCAGATAGCAGTAGCGGCAGTCGAGGTTGCACAGCGTGGTCGGCTGGAGTACCAGGGTCCTGGCCCGGCCGAACCACCGATCGAACTCTGATCGCCCTTCCATCTCGGGCGTTCCTTTCGTAGGGGGAAGGAGTCGTGGTGCCCGTGGCCACGAGAGGGTTGTCGCTCTCCGCAGGGATGGAGGGCGGTTCGTCTCGTGGCCACGGGGTCGTGCCTGGCGGGCCTCGCCGGTGACGTTGGGCGTGGGCCGACCGGCGGGGATGAGTGAGGCCCGCCAGAGTTCGAGTTCGGAGAAGTGCTCTGGTTACCGGGATCGCCTGCGCAGGAGGGGGACGAACGTCGCGACCAGGGCCGCCACGCACAGCGCGATCATCACTGCGAGAACAGGCGTCGGCACCGAGTCCGGTGAAGTCACCACCCAGCCGGCGAGGGCCAGGGTGCCGACGATGAAGATCACATTTCCAACGTGTTTGAGGTTCACCGTGTCTCCGCTCAGCGAATGGGGTAGGAGCGGTGCCCTCGCCACCCCTGACGAGGGCACCGCCGCGGCGACCGCATGCCCCTCCGCCTGAAAGGGTGCGGTCGCGTCTGGCCCCGTGAGCGGCACCGGGGATGAGAGCCGCTCACGGGATGGGGTGGCGCGGCGGCACGGCATAGGGGCGTCCGGGCCGCCGCGCCGGCTTATGGGACCGGCACGTCGGCCGGCCGTAGGTCATGCAGTTCGACGATGAGCTGAGTGGCCAGCGTCCGGCCGAACAGGTGCGGCTCGTCCAGGCCGACACTGATCTGGTGCCGAGTCTCGACCACCCGGCCGTCGCCGTCTTGGGCGTACAGGTTGCCTAGCACGCCGATCGGGCGGTAGTCGCCCACCGTGCAAACGACCGGCGACCCCTTCCGCAGATGCGGGCAGGCGGCCAGCGCCTCGGCGATGTGGGCCCTGCACGTGGGCGGGCCAGCCGTGGGCCAGGTGGCTGGCAAGTCATCAGGGGCGGCAGGGATGATCCACCACGTCCGATTGGGCTCGCCGGGGTCTTTGGCGCTCCGGCCGCAGACCCGGCACAGCCGCTTGAGCATGCACCTGCGCTGACGCAGCGTGTGGATCATGGGCCACAGCACCTTCGTGCCGCGCCCGATGCCGCACCGGGCCCACAACATCCCGAACATCCAGTCCTGAACGGTGGCATCGGTGTAGGCCAGCCGGGGCACGCCTCCCTGCCGCTCGAAGATGAGCGGCAGGGAGGCGACCTCCTCGGCGTACGGGGTGACGTACGGCTTGCGCGGCGAGGCAGTCACGACGGCGCCGAGGTGGATCTCCCCCGCGGCACGGACGTCGGGCGTCGTCATCGTGCGCTCCGGCGTGGACGACGCGGGCGGGCCGGGTAAGGACTCCGCCCGCCCGCGTCCCGCACAACGCCGACACCGCGCCGCGCTGCGTTGTGCGTTACCTGCGGCACGGCGGCGTGCGCCTGGGAAAGTGCGGTGCCGCCGTGCCTGCTCTGGGGAGGGACGGGGAGCGCGGGCCAAGCGAAGGAGGTCTCCGCCTCGCGCATCCGCTCCTCCAGCTCCTCGGGGGTGTCGGATTCGACCATCAACGGCTCGGGCACCGGCCAGGCCGCGATGGCGTAGAAGCGGCGGCTGCCCAGGCTGTAGAGCACGCCCCAGCCCGGCCATGCAGCGGTCAGCCGCTCGGCCTCGGCGCGGGCCGGGCCGTCCCACAGACGGCGGTGCACGGCGGCCGGGGCCAGGCCCGCGCGGTGCCGTCCGGGTGTGCGGGAGCGCCCGATCATGAGACCACCCGCTCAGCGGTCTCTTCCTGCGGGGTGGTCTCGGCCACCCGCTTGGCGATCTCTTCCTGCCGGGTGACCTCGGCCTGTACCTCGTCGAAGGTGTCGGCGTCCACGGTGGGCTCGGCTCCGGCGCGCAGCGCGCCCCGGGGGAACCGCGTGCGGCGGATGGCCCAGAAGCGGCCCTTGTCGCTGATGATCAGTCGCCAGCCGGGAATCGTGGGGATCGCGGGGGCGGGTGTTGTGGACCTAGCATCTTCCATGGATCGGACCTCCATCCGATCAAGGACCCGTTCTGTCGTGTACGGCGACAGGCGGGTCCGCCTTATGTGGTGGGGAAGAAGTGCCTGGAGCGCGCCGTCCGGTACGGGCGGGCGGTGCGTCGGTGGAGTGGCTTTCGCCTGCCCGGCGCTGCGGACGCTCGTAATGCGGCCGGGCGCGGGGCGCGGGCGGTCGCCGCGCCGGGCCGGCCTGGTGGCGGCGGGGCGTGACCCGGGCCGGAGGAAGGGCCGGGGCGTCCGCCTGGGCAGCGGCGGCGGTACGGCGGGCGCGGCCGGAAGCGGGGCCTGCTGCGGTACGGCGGGCGGGTCCGCGGCGGGAACGGGCGCGGGGGTCTGCTGGACGGGCGGCTCGGGGCGGCGCTGCGCGGGCACCAGCGGGATCACCTCGACCGGCGCGACATCGGCGGGCGGCTCGACGCGGGGGAGGACCTGTGGGCCGCCGCGGTGCCGGGCCTCCAGGCGCGCGTTCATCAGCGCGCCGTCCGGCTGGACGTAGTCGTGATCGGTGGGCTGGCCGGGGCAGCCGTGCGCGTAGGGGGCGTGCCCGCAGACGGCGCAGCCCATCGGCATCGGTGACGCGTCGGCGAAGCAGCCGCAGCCGTCTCCGAGCGCCATAGTCCGGTCGAGAACCGGGGCGCTAAGGTTCGTCATGGGTCAGGAGGACCTTCCTGATCAAGGGATCCGTACGGCGTGACAGCGCCTGCGGATCCCGACCTTTGCGTAGCGAAGCGGATCGTCACCGTTCGCCTACGCTACTATGGTTCGGGCGGTCCCATGGTGCTTCGCGGAGCATCGGGGAAGTGACACAGACTGTGTCACTCCAGAGGGGGCGTCAGACCACGCCAGCCCATTCGGCGAAGCTGATCAGGCTTTCACTGTTGGCGCGGTACAAGCGCAGCAGGGTCTCGGCGTCTTCGCGGACCCACGGGTGCTCTCGTGTGTGCTGTGGCGCGATTCGGCGAGCTGTCTTCAGCGACTCGAAAGCGGCGTCTTTCAGACCGGCCCACAGTTGTGCCCTGGCTAGGTCGATGAAGAAGCCAGACCTGCGTTCGGCTGGCATCTCAAGAGGCGGTGACCAGCTCTCACCCAGGGCGAGGGCGAGTTGGAGGTGGCAGTCTCCGAGACCGAGGGCGACGGATACTTCATGGACGCGGACAGAGCATGGGCCGAACGCGGTCCCGTAGTAAATATCTTCAGGGACTAAGTCACCGAGTCGCCGAGCCTCGCTCAGATGGGACATAGCGGCGTCGGCGTTGGCCGCTCGTGCTGCGATGACGGCTGCTCTCATATGCAGAGACCCCAGGACGCCCAGACGCGAGCGCCCTGCTTTTTCCGGTAGGCGGTCGATCGCAGCTTCGATTGCGCGTAGACCTGCGTGGTATGCGTGCGCGGCAAAGAATACTTCGGTTCGCACATACGCCGTCGATGCGCTGAGAAGAGGATCCTCGGTGGTGGCCGAGGTCTGGCGCATCAATTCGATCAATCGAGCTGACAGATCCAGGTAGCCATATTTGTAGGCGACCGCATCGGCTGCACGGTAGGTGGCCACGAGTAACGCCGCGATGTCGTCAGGGTTGGCCGTCGAGTGAACCCCGCGGATGAGTTCGCCGAGTAGGCCAGGCAGAGTTTGCGCTAACCGTATGTACTGGGCGCTCAGGCGCTTTTGAACCACGCTGGCAACGGATGCTCGAAGCGCGGGCACAGGGCGCACCGGTCCCTCGTCGGGGACGTCGTAGGCGGCGATGACCTCGCGCAGTGCAGGGATCGCGTCGTGGACGCGGCTGTCGAGGCGGCCGGAGTTCCCCAGGAGGCGGGACGGGTCGACGCCCAGGGCAGCGGCAATGGCGTCCAGGACGTGGTCGCTGGGCACACGCGTACCCTGCTCGATCTTTCGGAGCATGCTGAGGGAGACGTTGGCCGCCTGGGCAAGGTCGTCCTGCTTCATGCGGCGTGTACCGCGAATCGCGGCGATGCGACCTCCGAGGCCGTTCCTGAGAGCTTCACGGGGCATGCCGCCTCCAAATTAACTTTCTGACAGGAGAGAAGGTAGCTCCGTGATGCTGTCAATGCGCCAATCCACTGAACTGAGAGTGGCTGCATCGTTTCCCCATAGGTGCCCCCAGGGGCCTCGCCGGATTATGCAGGTGCGCAGACCATAGAGTTTTGCGGGCAGGATGTCGTTCGCGGGGTGGTCGCCTACGTAGACTGTTTCATGAGCAGGCGTCTTCGCGAGCTGTAGAACTTTGCCGAAGAATTCTGGGTCGGGTTTCGCGACGCCCCATTCCTCCGATGTGACGATCACGTCGGCAGGGATCGACAGTCCGCGCAGAAGATCACCGGCTTTGCGGGTCTGGTTCCCGGCGACGCAGACGCGAAAACCTGTGTCACGAAGAGCTTGCAACCCGGTCCGGACGTCGGGGTACAGGTCGGTCTCATCGAGGTACTCGCCCTGGCCGGCCTCCTCGCGAGCTTGGCGCAGCGCACGCGGGTCGATGTCCGGCCGGAGGAGGCGTATCGCCTCTGCGTTGTCCATGCCTAGGGCTGTCACTGCCCCTACCAGAGCAGACAAGGTGTGGCGGGGAATGTTAAGCCAATCCGCCCATGATCCCCAGTACCGGTCATCACGAACCAGCGTCTCGCCTATGTCAAATACCACGGTCTTAACCACACATGGGAGGGTAGGCCAGTTCGCTGCCGTTCGTAGCGCGGGTACGGCAACTACCCATAGGAGCGCTGACGGGGTCTTGTGGTCGTGCTCAGTCACCATTGAGGATCTTGGAGCTGGGGAGGTTATAGAGGCGTTCCGTATGTCCGTCTTGACGGCAGAGCCGCATTGCCGCCGACGAGTCGTAGGCGCCGCACGGCTGGAACCGCCTGGGAAGCTGTCCAGCCGTGCGGCAGCCCGTGCCCTCGCCGCGATCGCGGGTCGCGATGCCGGGAAAGGTGAACATATCTCCTGTACTGGTATTGCGCTATAGGACATTTTTGTCACCCTGGGGCCATTTTGGAGAGGGCGTTCTGTGAATATGCACCTGAACATATGAGCGCCCGCCTCCTCGTGAGGCGGGCGCTCACCTGTTCATCCGACGGCCGTACGCCGCTCCGGAACGCCGGCCTCAGCCAGGCGAGCCCGGCGCCGCTCGCGCAGGTTGACGACGCCGAGCCGAGCGCGCTGGGCGTCCAGGAGCGCGGCGCCCTTGCGCATCAGCTCGTGGAGCGACTGCTTCTTGATCCCGAGGATCCCGGCGATGTGGTTGATGGAGTAGTCGCCGCCCTCCCTGGCGGCCGAGGCCGCGCGGGCGATGGCGCGGAGCTTGGTCTGACGGAGCGCCTCGGCCAGTTCCTCGATGAGGACAAGGTTCGCGGGGTCGTCGGCGGCGTGGTCCTCCATCCGGCGGAAGAACCGGGCGAGGTTGGCCGCCAGTTCGGCAGGCTCGGTGACCCGTTTGGTGCGGGGTCCGGGGTGCATGAGAGTCCTCTCGGAGGTGGCGCGTCGGGCTGATTCGGTGAGCACGAAGTGAGCACAACGGCGCCGTTGACTGCCAACGACAGTCAACGGCTACAAACACTTCATGTGGCCGTTGAGCTGCATAACCAACGGGTGCCAACACAGCCGTAAACAGCCAACGGATGGCTTTAGAAGACTGCTAATGCGGTTTGGGTTTACCGCCCATCCGGGGTTCAAATCCCCGAGCCTCCGCAGGTCAGAGGCCCTCTCCCGAGATACGGGGAGAGGGCCTTTTTGATCTCTGAGGGCTTTTGACACAACGAGGGCACGGCAGGAGCTCGGGAGGTGTCCGCGGCCCGGACTTCCGGTTCACCTCTGTCGCACCCGGACCTGCCTCGGTCATCGGCAGTTGAGGAGCCTCACCCGTTCACCAACCACGGTGAAGCGGATTTCCGGTCTCCCTCCACCGCTCCGCCCTCTCCACGCAGTCCGGGCACACGGGCTCGTCAACCGATCTCGCCACGGCATCCGGCGTGGCGGGCCGCAGCGACCCCAGGGCGGTGATGCCCGGCGGGCGACCGGTTTCCGGGTCGACCAGGAACGTCGTGACCTCTGCCGGGTCGAAGGTGAACACGCGCCTGCACCCGTAACAGCGGCCTGTCTCGGTGGCCATTTCGTACAACCTCCTCTGGAGGGATCCTGTGGCTGAACCCGTCGGCGCGGGCTTCTGCAAGCGTGGGGTCGTGAACGGCTGTGCGTCCATCCTCACACCGCGGGGCGACCATGAAAGGTCGTTCCACCGGTGCAAGGACGATTCTCAAGAGCACCACCCCGCAGCGTCGAGACGAACCGTTCGCCGACTGTCGGTTCCGGCTGAAGACTGGCTCTGGCTCATATTCCGTGATCGTCATGAACTGGCCTCGAAGGGATTGAGGGCTCCGTCGATGGGCTGAAGGCCCGTGGGTGCTCTCTGGTGTAACCAGGTTTGTTTGATCTGGAATGCTGGTAGGCGTGTTTAGTGACGGTGTGCTGAATGTGGTGGCGGCGGCTGTTATCGATCAGGGACGCCTGCTCGTCGTGAGCAAGAAGGTGGCGCCGGACGTGTTCTACCTTCCCGGGGGCAAGCCGGAGACAGGGGAGAACCCGCAGGAGACCCTGGTCCGGGAGCTGAACGAGGAGCTCGGCGTCGCGCCGCGCGATATGGGCCTGCTCGGCCAGGTCGAGGACATGGCAGTGCTTGAGGGGGTGCCGATGCGCATGACGGTTTTCACGGTCAGACTGGCCGGACGCCCACGGCCCGCCGCCGAGCTTGCCGCTCTCGGATGGACCGACGGGCGTGACAGCTATGAATCTCGCCTGGCCCCAGCGGTTCGCAACCAGGTGCTTCCCCTGCTCGTCCGGGCAGGAGCTCTCGTTCTCGACGATCACGGAATGTGAGCCAGAGCCACGATCGAGTCGGAATCGACGCCGACGTCGCGCATAAGCGGTATGGACACGCGGGCATGCCGTTCGGTCGTGGTGACCCGCGTGTGGCCGAGCACATACTGGATGATCCGGGTGCTTACCCCCTCCTCGATGAGGAGCGTCGCGACGGTGGGCTGGGCACCGTGGACCGCCGCTGAACTTTTCCACGGTCGTGAGCCGGATTGTGACCGAGCACTTCTGCGCCTCCGGCTGTCCCTCCTGCCGGCAGCCGTAGACCACGTTATGGAGCACGCCGCCGCCGTCCGGCAGCGCGTCTACGGTTCTCGGCCGACACCTTCTGACAGGCCTGCGGCACCTCTGGCGAAGCCACTGTGCTCCGGCGCGGCAACCCCTTCGCAGCGCCGATCACGACGTACCCGTTGACCCCCTCCTGCGCGTCGTCCCTCGTCTGCCGTGTCGCCACATTGCTCCAACACGGCGGGAGGGGTTCCTTGACCGTCTCGGCGCACGCCTTCACATGGGTATGCGAGGGACGCGGGGGTCTGTTTTCGAGGGAGGGCGGGACCGTGCGTGCGGAGCGGGAGCGCCGCACCCGATCCGCGTCGGGTGCGGCGCCCGCGCAGGGTGCCCTGTGTGGCCGGTCGCCGGAAGCCGTGGTGCCGGGCGGCCTAGAAGATGAGGTCCCTGATGATGCGCTGAGATCCGTCGGGCCTGTCCACCGTGATGGGTTCGCCGGCCCAGCGCGGTCCGTCTGGTCTACCGGACCTGTCGAATCTGTCGGACCTGTCGGACCTGGCGGATCTGTCGAGTCGCTGGTGTCTGCCGGGGCCGCGACGTCCGGAGGCGCCGTGAGAGTTCATCGCGACGTGGTCGGACCGCCAGCCGCGGTCGCGTCCCTGCTCCTGCTCCTGCTCCTGCTCCTGGCCGTCTCCGCGGTGGTGACGTCGGGCGGGAGCCTCCCACTGCGCACTGCCCCAGCGGAAGAAGTTCCGCTGGGACCTGCGGGAAGGCCGTGCACCGGGCCTGTCGCGGTCGCGATCGCGGGAGAGCAACTCGCCGGTGACCGTGCCGACGGCGTGCGACTGCGAGATCGAGCCGAGCGCTTTGTTCCGCTGGACGGCGGCACCGGCCGGTGTCTGGTTCGACGACATCGCGAGGACGCTGACCATGGTTGCGACGACCAGGGCGCCCGTACGCCTTGTGATGGTTTGGCTCGGTACCCAGCTGCTTCTGTGAGAAAGCACTTTACTCCCCATCTCACTGTGATTCGAAGGTGTCGGATATCTCTCACTACCTGAAAAGAGGTAGCGGATGGGAGATACCCCTCCTATCGCGGATGCAGTGCATTGAAACCGTTGATGCACGGCAAACAAATAGCACCTAGGGAGTATTTATATTTTAAGTGTTATATCCGCATTTTTCGGTATCGCTTACTTTGTAGAGAAAGGCAGAATTTGATGTCTTTGGTCGTCATTTCCCCCGGTAGCCGGTAGCCGGTAGCCGGTGGTGGCCGAGGGTGGGTAGTCGGCGGTCGCGGGCAGCCGGTGGTCGAGGGCCCACACGTCGTGTTCTGGCGCTCACCGGGCAGACGCCGTCCCCGCCGTACGGGTAACCGCCCGGCCCCGGGACAAGCTCAGAGGGATCCCTCGGGCCGGGCGGGCGGCCCCGGTCAGCCGGCAGGAGGCTCGGGGCGCGTCATGCCGTCGCGATCCACGTCACCGGTGGACGCGGGGGTCGGCCTGCAGCGGGTGCGACAGCCGTACCGTGATGAACTCGTTGTCGTCGGGCTTGCCCGCAGTACGGCCCGAGGAGAACGGGAAGTTGTTGTCGTCCAGGATGCCCAGCGTCCGGTCGTCGAGGATCACGATGTCCTCGATCGTCTGGAACGGGAAGCGGAAGGTCTCTCCGAACCCGCCGAGGCGGCGGGGGTTGGCCAGGTCGAGCAGGTCGGCGACGAGGGTCTTGCGCAGGTCCTTGTGGCGGATGTCCACCAGGTAGACATGCTTGGTCTTCGCCGCGTCACCCTGGAGGTTGTCGCGTTCGATGACGAGGAAACGGTGCCGGTCAACAGCGATCATGTCGCCGATCGCGTTGTCCGGGCTCTCCAGCCGGTACGTCCACCGCCTGCCGGTGTAGGTCCCGCGGCGCAGGTTGAACTCGTTGATCCGCAGCGTCCCCGCGGGGTCGCCCGTCACGGTGCCCTCCAGCAGCGGGTACAGCGTGCGGCCGTCCACCGAGCGCGCCATGCCCTCGAACCCCTTGCTCCTGCCCAGGTTCGGCTGCTCGCCGTCGAGGAGCGGGTTCTCCGGCGCCTTCACCCCGGGCAGGGGGACGGGCGCCTCCAGCAGCTCGCCCGACGCGGAGAAGTGCAGCAGGAACGGGCCGAACTCGTCACCGATCCAGTAGGTGCCGTCGAAGGCCCGCACGATCGACTCCACGTCGAAGTCGGCGCCGGTCAGCTTCCGGTCGGGGCGGGTGAGCGGCCAGGTCACGTGCCCTTCGGGGTCGCTCAGGTCGAAGCCGTCCAGCACCGCGACCTCACCGCGCCGGAAGTCGGGCTTGATCCGGTGCACCCGCAGCAGGAAGTCGGCGCTGTTGTTCTTGGCGCCGTAACCGTTGTCGGACAGCACGTCGAAGGTGCCGTCATGCCGCCGCACGATGCCGCTGAAGCCCTGCACCGGTTGCCCGGTGAACGGCGGCGTCACCCCGTTGACCGGTGCCGTGCCGAGCTGGGAGCCCGACGGCTCGCTGCCCGGCACGAACGTCAGCGCCGGCAGGGAGGCGAACCCGGTCAACACGGCACGTCCGAAGTCGCCCCGCCCGGAACCGGAGTGGAAACCGGAAGCGGCGGGGGATCCGGAGCCGAGGGTGGCGGGGGCGGGGGCGGGGTCGGCCATCGCCGGTGCGGAGGACACCGCCAGCGCCAGTACGGCCGCGCCAATGGTGATCGTCGTGCGTCGTCTCATGGCGGGCAGGCTAGGTAACCGGTGTGAACGTCCGGTGTTGTGCTGCGGGCCGTACAGCGAAAAGAAGATACAGGCTGTCTGAAAAGTGGTAATAGGTCGTTCGGAATGGGAGTGGGTTCATGCGGGGAACTCGGCCGCGGACGCGGAGAGCTCGATCCGGAGGTGCGGGAGGCGAGAAGGCGCACAATCCTGATCACATGTCTTCTCGCCGCACCCTCTGCCGAATAAAGTTCCAATCATGAGGATTTTCGCTGATATCACCGAGCTCAAGGCCGCCGTCGGAGAGCGTTTCGGCCCCACCGACTGGCGCGAGGTCACCCAGGAACAGGTCAACTTGTTCGCCCACGCGACCGGTGACCACCAGTGGATCCACGTGGACGTCGAGAAGGCGAAGCAAGGACCGTTCGGCACAACCGTCGCCCACGGTTATTTGAGCCTGTCACTCCTCCCTTCCTTCATGGGGGAGCTCCTCAAGGTCGGCGGGCTGGCCATGGGCATCAACTACGGGCTCGACAAGGTCCGCTTCCCCGCACCCGTCCTGGTCGGCTCGCGGGTCCGGGCCGGGGCCGAACTCGTCGACCTCAAGGAGACCTCCTCGGGTTACCTGGCGAACATACGCATGACCGTGGAGATCGAGGGCCAGACCAAGCCCGCGTGCGTCGCGGAGACCCTCTCCCTGTACATCCCGGCGGGGCACCCGTAACCCCGGCCGGTCACTGGTGGGTCCCCCGCCACTCGCCGGTCCACCGGCCACCGCCAGGGCTCGCCCTCCCTCAGGGGCTCACCGGTCACCGCCGGGGCTCGCCCTCCCTCAGGGGCTCACCGGCCACCGATGGGTCCCCTGTCATTCGCCGGTTCGCCGGTCGCATCCCCCCGAGAGTTCCTGAGCCAGGATCGCGGCCTGGACGCGGCTACGGAGACCCAGCTTGCTCAGCAGGCGGCTGACATGGGTCTTCGTGGTCGCCTCCGCCATGTTCAGCTCGGCGGATATCTCCGCGTTCGACATCCCCCGCCCGATGCAGGCCAGCACCTCACGCTCGCGCTGGGTCAGCCCCTCGACCTCCCGGGGCCTGCGCTCCGGGACCGCCGCGCCGAAAGCCGAGATCAGCCGCCGGGTGACCGCCGGCGCGATGAGGCCGTCACCCCGGGCCACCACGCGCACCGCGTCCGCCAGGGCGTCGGCCTCGGTGTTCTTGAGCAGGAAACCGGCGGCTCCGGCCCGCAGTGCGCCGAAGACGTACTCGTCGATGTCGAACGTGGTCAGGATCAGTACGTCCGCGACCCCGCTCAGCCTGCGCGTCGCGGAGAGCCCGTCGAGCTTGGGCATCCTGATGTCCATCAGCACCACGTCGGGTCGCAGCTCGAGGGCCAGCGCGACGGCCTGGTCCCCGTCCGCGGCCTGGCCGACCACTTCGATGTCGTGGTGACCGTCGAGGATGAGGACGATCCCCGCGCGGACCGCCGCGTGGTCGTCGGCGACGAGGACTCGGATGGTCATGTGATCTCCCGGGTGGGCAGTTCGGCGCGGACGCGCCAGCCGTCGTCGTGGGGTCCGGCGTCCAGGACACCGCCGACCAGCGTGGCCCGTTCCCGCATGCCGATGATCCCCGTTCCCGCGCCGGGAAGCCCCCGCTGGGCACCGTCGACCGGGTTGTCCACGGTCAATGTGACCAGCTCCGGACGGTAGCCGATCACGATGTCGGCGGCTTTGCCGCCGTGTTTGAGCGCGTTGGTCAGCGACTCCTGGACGATCCGGTAACCCGCGAGGTCCACCGGGGCGGGCAGTTCCCGGGCCTCGCCCTCCACGCGCAGCCGTACGTCCAGACCCGCCTCCCGTGCCCGCTCGGCCAGCTCGCCGGCCTCGGCGACCCGCCGCCGGATCGCCTCGGGCTCCTCGCCGTCCTGCCGGAGCAGGCCGATCATGGCGCGCATCTCGCCCATGCCCGCGACGCTGTTCTCCCGGATGGACTCCAGCACCGTCCGCACGGATCGCGCGTCCAGATCCTTGCGGGAGAGCACGGCGGTCGACTGGATGGCGATCGCGCTGAAGTGGTTGGCGATCATGTCGTGCAGTTCCCGGGCCATCCGGCTCCGCTCGGCCTGCACCGCCGCCGCCCGGTCCAGCTCCGCCAGCCGCGCCACCTGCTCGGCCTTGGCACGTTCGGCCGCCGCCTGGTCCTCCAACTGCTTCATGATCATTCCGGTGGACACCGGGGTCACCCCGATGAGGGCCGCCTGGACCAGGAAGATCACCGCGAGCCCCACATGCCTGAGGAGAATCCCGGCGGCCACCCCCACGACGACCGCGAAGACCGAGGTGACACCCAGCATCCGCTTGCCCAGTGTGCGCGGACCGTACCTGACCGCCGCGTAGAAGTTGTCCGTGACGATCAACATGGTGCCGAGCGACGGACCCAGGGCGAGGTCACCGCAGAAGGCCGCCACCCCGCACCACAGCGAGAGCATCGGCCTGGTCCGGCGCACGGAGACACCCACGCACGCGACCACCAGCGGGCCGATGAACAGCAGGCCGACGGACACTTGGACGGGCAGTTCGCGGGGTTGGTAGGCCTCCACCACGAGCAGCAGGAGGCCCGCGGCCAGGGACACCGCGGCCCACAACGCGTCGTCCCGTCTCATGCCTCTCATCTCACCACCCGGATAGGGGCCGCCGGTCCGGCGCCGGACGGGTTCGCCGTACATACAAGGATGTAGGACGGTTCATCAGCACCGACGATGCCCGCGCCGCAGAACCAGGTGATCGTGGAACCATGATTCTGGCGGTCATCATCGGTTGTGAGATCGGCTTCTGGATCCTGCTGGGGCTCGGGCTCGCCGTACGCTACCTGTGGGGCATGCGCCGGCTCAGCAGTGTCCTGCTCCTGGCGGTCCCGCTGCTCGACGTCATCCTGCTCGTCGCCTCGATCATCGACATGCGCGGTGGCGCGCAGGCCCACTGGCACCACGGCCTGGCCGCCGCATACCTCGGCTACTCGATCATGTTCGGCCATCGGACGGTGAAATGGGCCGACGCCAGGTTCGCCCACCGTTTCGCCGGGGGCCCCGAACCCTGGCGTCCCCCGGCCGGCGGCATGGCCAGGGCCCGGTACGAGTGGGGCATCTGGCTCCGGATCGTCGTCGCGTACGGCATCACCTGTGCCCTGCTGTTCGGCCTGATCCACATGGTCGACGACCCCTCGCGGACGACGGCGCTCGTCGAGTTCATGAACGGCATGCTCAAGATCCCGATGATCGCGGTGCTCTGGCCGTTGAGCTACACCTTGTTCCCGAAGAAGGATCCCAATCAGGCGGAAGGCCCGTCTGCGGCGGAGGCCGGTTCGCCTCCGGCCGGAACCGGAACCGGTTCGTCACAGGGCGGTTCACCGGCAGGGACCGGTTCACCGGACGCGAGTTGGCGGGCGCCGGGCCGGTGAAGGCTGAGCCGGTGAGCACCTCCAGCGGGCGTCGCGGGTGCTCGTCGGAGACGGTGGCGGCGGGACGGGCCCGGCCGGTACGGTGGGTGCCGGGTGAGCTGGACCACTTGGTTTCGGCCCCGGTCAGGTTCTCCGAGGTCATGGGTCACGGCTACCCGACGGGCCGTCCAGGGGAGCCGGTTATTGGCTTCAGCACCCGTGTACGACTGGTAGAGTTTCACCTGTCGCCACGAGCCAGCAGGCCAGGGGCGACAAGCGAGCGGCCGTAGCTCAATGGATAGAGCATCTGACTACGGATCAGAAGGTTAGGGGTTCGAGTCCTCTCGGCCGCGCAGATGTAAGAAGGCCCTTGAACAGGCGATACGCCGTTCAGGGCCTTCTTGCTTTTGGTACTCAACCGGTCTCTTCCCCGCCTTTGGGAGCCATCCTGGGAGCCACGGGCTTCTGTCGTCCCAGCAGAGCTCCCGAGATCGCCGCCGTCGCGGCGCGCTTGTCGCCCTCCATCAGGTGCCCGTAGACGTCCTTGGTGATCGAGATGCTCGCGTGCCCGAGGACGTCGGAGACCACGTGCAGCGGCGTGCCCTGGGCGAGCATGAGCGAGGCGCCGGAGTGGCGGAGCTCGTGCGGGTGCCAGTGGCCGAGGCCGGCCCTCTGCGCCAGCTTGGAGAACAGGTGCGAGAAGGTGTCGGGGTCGGACGGATTGCCGGAAGACGTGGGGAAGATCAGCCCGTGCTCGGCCCACTCCTGTCCGGCCTGGAGACGCTCGGCGTTGTGCAGGGCCCGGTGCCGCCGAAGCGCGTCGACCAGCTCGGACGTCAGGCACAGCGTCCGGCGTGACTTGCGGGTCTTCAGCTCGGAGATGACGAGCTTGGTCCTGCGGCCGGCGTCGACGTCGCGGTTCTTGACCCGCTTCACCGCATGCGTCACGCGCAGGGTGCGGGCGTCGGGATCGAAGGCGCTCCACATCAGCCCGAGCGCCTCACCGCGGCGAAGCCCGAAGACCAGGGAGAGCAGGACGAGCGCCCCCATCCGGTGCTCGGCGACCGCGTCGAGGAGCTGCCGGGACTGGTCGACGGTGAGCGTGCGGCCCTCGTCGGTGTTGATCCGGGGAGGCATCGACAGCGCCGCGACGTTGCGCGCCACCAGGCCCTCACGCTCGGCCTGCCCCAGCGCCTTGCGGAGCACCGCCCGCATGATCCGGACGCTGTTGGGCTTGTACGTCGCCCGCTTGGCCTGCCAGAGCGCGTCGACGTGGGCCACGGTCAGCGCGGTGAGTTTGTGCCGCCCGAGCCCCGGCTTGAGGTGCAGCCGCACCGTGTCTTCGTAGTCGTCCAAGGTCGAGTCGGCGACGTGCCCGGGGAGCGTGGACAGCCACCGGTCGAGGAACGCCCCCACGGTGATCTTGTCGTCGGGGACCGGCAGCCTTTGGTGATGCCCTCGCGGAGCTTCCGGATCTTCTCGACGACCTCGGCCCGCGTCTTGCCGGAGACCTTCTTGCGGACGCGTTCCCCGTTGGGCCCGTACCCGAGGGAGATGGCCCCGCGCCACCGGTCGCCGTCCTTGTAGATGGAGTCTTCGTTCTGGCCGCGCCTTTTCGTGCTCATGCCGCGTTCTCCTCTTCCAAATGGGTGACGAACTCGACGAGCGCGGTCCGGGGAATCCTGCGGAGACCACCGACGCGAACCGAACGGAGAGCACCCGACCTCATGAGCGCATAGACCTTTGTTCGGCCAATGCCGAGCAACTCGGCCGCCTTCTCGGGCCGGAGAAGCAAGGGATCGAGGTCACCGGTCATGCGGCCGCCAACGCTGGCGAGCGACCCTCCTCGCCCTACAGGAGAAAGCGACCGGACGGGATCCTTCGGCGACTTCATCTCTGGGAGCGGCTGCATGACCAAGATGACCGGGAAAGAACCCGCCCCGCTACTTCCTGAGATTGCCCGCGGTCGGCTGCTGACCGTCGAAGAAGTCGCGGAGCGGTTGAACACCACGACCCGTTTCCCCCGCCGCCTGATCGAGGAACGCCGGATCGCCTTCGTTCGCATCGGGCGCAACGTCCGCACCCCCGAAGCGGCACTTGAGGCGTTCATCGCAGCGGGACTCGTCGAACCGATCACCATCAACCGAGGTAGGAGGGCCGCGTGATGGCCGAGGCCGCCCTTGCCGCGTCCGAGGAAGGGCCTCGGCGCTCGCGTAAGAGGAAGCCTGCCAAGAGGCGCTTCGGTCGCGTTCGGCAACTGCCCTCCGGCCGGTGGCAGGCCCGGTACACCGGCCCGGACGGTGTGGACCGCCCGGCCCCGGAGACCTTCGCCACCAAGACGGACGCCGAGGTCTGGCTGACCAGGAAGGAGGCGGAGATCCTCGATGACGAGTGGATCGATCCGGACGCCGGGAAGATCACGCTTGGTGAGTACGGGCGGGCCTGGATCGAGGAACGGCCGAACCTCCGGCCCCGCACGGTCGAACTGTACGGCTACCTGCTCCGCGCTCACCTCGTCTCCACCTTCGGCGAGAAGGCGCTGAGCGAGATCAAGGATCCGCAGGTCCGGCGGTGGCGCAAGAAGCTTCTGGACGCGGGGGTCAGTGAGGTCACCGTGGCCAAGGCGTACCGGTTGTTGAAGGCGGTCCTGACCACGGCCGTGGATGACCAGCTCATCAAGCGGAACCCGTGCCGGATCAAGGGTGCCGGTCAGGAGAGGTCGCCGGAACGGCCGGTGCTCACGGTCGCCGAGGTCTACCGGCTCGCCGACGCGATCGAGCCGCGCTACCGGGCGCTGGTGCTCCTGGCGACGTTCGGCGGTCTGCGCTGGGGTGAGCTGGCCGGCCTCCAGCGCCGGGACGTCGACCTGGGCGCCGGGACCGTGCGGGTGGAACGTCAGTTGATGCAGATCACCGGTCAGGGGCTTGTCTTCACCGAACCCAAGTCCGCGGCGGGCAAGCGGACGGTGGTGATCCCCGATCTGATCGTCGAAGATCTGCGGGCGCACGTGAAGGACTTCACCCAGGACGGGGACAAGGGGCTGATCTTCGCGGGACCGGATGACGGACCGCTGCGCAACACCAACTTCAACCGGCGCGTCTGGGCTCAGGCACTCAGGGACGCCGACCTCCCGAAGATCCACTTTCACGACCTGCGGCACACCGGGAACACCCTCGCCGCGAACGCCGGGGCGTCGATCCGGGAACTGATGGAGCGCATGGGCCACTCCAGTACGCGGGCGGCGATGATCTATCAGCACTCCACCCACGAGCGGCAGCGGGAGGTGGCGAGGAAGCTCGACGGCCTCGCCCGTGGGGCACTCGGGAGGCGATCGGGCACGCAACGGGCACGGAAGCCGGACGAGGCCGAATAAAGATCGAAGCCCAGGTGAGGCGACCATGCCTGACCTGGGCTTTTCTATGTCGTGAGGGCGGTGGAGCCTAGGAGATTCGAACTCCTGACATCCTGCTTGCAAATCGGTCTGATCTTGGGCTGTACGGGGCCTGAGCTGGGCAGCGGGCTCCCCGCGAGGGACCGTGACTGACCCCTGTTGACCGCCCTTAATGGCCCGCTAATGGCCCGACGATCAGCCCCATGACCTGGTCTTCCCCACGCGGCGCGCACACCCCGCCCGCCTGATCATCCCGTCTGCCGTCGACCCGCCCGAAGGGGAAGCGGGCCGGGGTCGCGGGGCCAAGGTGGAGCGCCCCACCGGACGAACGACCTTGGCCCCGCGACCCCGGTCTGCTCGGCTTGTCCCGGGTCGATGGCAGACGGGATGATCAGGCCCCTACCTCAGCCACCTACGGACCGCGCGAAGAAGCCCGCGATCATCCCGGAGCCGGAGCGCCCCCGCCGGAGGCATTCCCTGTGAACCTGATCTACGGATACTTGTGGCATGGCATCCTCGGAGATTCCGCGCACCGTCAAGGCCGTCAGTACGGCCCAGCTCATTTACCTCGATGAGGAGGCGAGGGCGTGCGAGCTCAATCGTCAGCATGGAGCCGGGTGGCTGGCCGAGCATGCCGATCCAGAGGCGACTCACTACTTGTGGCCGGCGTTGGTTCATCGCCTGAACCATCGGCCGGAGCACTCGCCGCATTGGCGCTGCATGCTGCTGCTGACTCTGCGGGACGGTCAGGAAGTTTTCTCGATGCTGGATGTCCTGCCGGCCGCTTTTGATCGGCTGGCTGAGAGCCTGGACCGCGAGACGAAGACACGGATCGCTCGAAGGCTGCTGGGGTCGATGCAGACCGTGGCCGAGTGGTCCGAGCGTAACGCCTGAGGCGTTGTCTGATGGTCTGTGCATGAACTGGGTGCTCTACGCGCTCTGCGGCCCGTGCGCGTCGCGCGCGAGAACGGCCCCCAGGCCGCACGCGCAGCGTGCAGGCGTGCGCGGGCCGCAGAGCGGCGCGCAGCGCCGCCCTTGATACCCATGAGATTAATTCGGCAACTGCTTGGCAACATGACAAGCCGACTATCCCCTTTTCAGGCGGAGCAATCATCCTGTTCGGCTGATCGATGCCTTGGTCAAGCGTGTGCCGCCAGTGGCATGGAGGCGTCGGCGTGTAGGGACATTGTTGTCACCCCAGTTATAGTCACCCAGTGCTGGGGCCCGAAGGAGTCCTCAACGTCGATCGCCCCAGCTAGAGACGGCAAGCACCAAAGTGAGCGATCGTCATCCTGGACCGAGCGGTCATCTCCTCGTCAGACAGGCGTCGTTTGGAGCACCCTCATACAGGAGTTACACGGTCCCTTCTTTACCTTCGTGAGGCTGGTCGAGCTGTTGCTGACGCTTGCGTTGCTCGACCCGCAATAGCTCAATTTCCTTAGAAAGCTTGTAAAGATTTTTGCTTTCATTGGGATCCTCATAGGGAGGAATCCCCAACTCAAATGCAGCCATATTTTGTTCGATGGCGTCCGCCGTCTGCTGCAGATAGAAGCTGCGTTCTCGATATTTGAAATATCCCGTAAACCCGGCCGAGACTCCCACTGCAAAGCTGAGTGCGACCGTTATCCACTTATAGGGAGCGGGAGTGTCGGCAAGGCTTGCAGCCGTTGTGGTTCCTAGCGAACCAACTATGATAATCGCCTGAAAGATGTTATGAATGCGACGATAATACTTTGCCTCATCGCGCAGTTGCGTCAACTCGCGCGGTATATCTTCCTTATACGCGTACTGTCGTTGATAAACAGGCAATCCAAGGTGCGACGCCGAGAGCCGGCGCGCCTCTTCGGCTAACTCAAGGTCGAGCTGAAGTCTGCGTACCGTTTTACTCTCGTTTCCGGTTCTCTCTGACTCCAGGTAAGCGAGCCTCAGAAATAGAGCGCCAGATAAAACGGTTAAGGGGATTGCTACGCGATTGATTGGACCCATATCGAAAATGTCCCAGGTTGATACTGTGGCAATAAAGATAGCCACACTTCCAACCGACACTATTGCAGCCGAAAAGAAAAGGGATCTTTTCTGGATTTTTCGAACCCGTATTGCCTCTTGCAGGGCGAGAATTTTCGCGTTGTGGGCCAATAGCTGAGCTTGTGGACCTGCTCCGATGTTCGCAATCTCGGACAAGTTTCACCGCCTTCAACCTATTTAGCATTATCGCGCACCTTCTCCCAAGATCTGATCATACACAGAACTTTATTCGTTTCCAGCAGTTTGTTCTGACCGAAAATGGCCAACCTAACCTCACAGGAGCCATCTTCATTTCACGGCGCCATGCCTTATGGCCAGGTGAAACCCGTACACCGAATCTCTGGGAGCAGCCGTTGTTAAGCCTTCAGCCCTGCTCATACATGCGGTGAGGGTCGGCGCGTACGCAACCGACGTGGATCGCTTACGCCTGGGCCGCGATAGTTCTACTGGATGCCCGTGTACGTCGGGGATGTTGGCCTGTAACTTCGCTGTGTGGCTACCAATGAGGAGCAGACGCGTTGGATCGTGCACGGTGAGCGGCTGATCTACGACAACGAGTGGATCCGGCTCGGGCTCGTGGACGTGGAGATCCCGGACGGGGAGCGGTTCGAGCACCACGCGGTTCATCTGGGGCGGGCGGCCATGACGGTGCTGGTCGATGATGAGAACCGGGTGCTGATGATGTGGCGGCACCGGTTCCTGTTCGACCGGTGGGGCTGGGAGTTGCCCGGTGGGCTGGTCGAGGTGGGTGAGGATCCGAAGGACACCGCCGCTCGTGAGGTGGAGGAGGAGACCGGGTACCGCCCCAGGGAGATGGAGCACCTGATCACCTTCCAGCCGATGGTGGGCATGGTTGACTCCGAGCACCTCGTGTTTCTCGGCAGAGGGGCCGAACTGGTGGGGGAACCGGTCGGGGAGGTTGAGGCCGATCGGCTGGAGTGGATCCCGATGGCCGAGATTCCCGACATGATCGCCCGCGGGGATGTGTGGAACTCCGGGGTGCTGGTCGGGTTGCTGTACGCGCGAGAGCGGCTCAACGCAGCGCGCGGGTAGCCGCTCGGGTGAGTTCCTTGACGCGTCGTCCGTGCCGGCGGGAGCCGGTCAGTGTGACGAGTTGCTGGGCTCGGTGGAGATGCGGGTGGGCGGCGTCCGCCTCTCCCATGGCCAGGAACGCGTGGGCGAGATCGCATCGGAGACCGGCTTCGGCGCGGTTGTAGGTGCCGTCCATGCCCGCCAGGGCGGACTGGAGATCTTCGATGGTGTCGGGGTCGCCGAAGCGGACCAGGCAGTTGCCGCGCCAGCGGGCCAGGTGGTGCTTGTCGAGAAAGACATACGGCAGGGTCGGGTCGGCGCCTCCTTGGGGCAGGAGGGCGGCGGCTTGGTCTAGAGCGGTGCGGCAGGTGGTCTCGTCGCCGAGGATGGCGGCGGCTTCGGCTTCAGCGGCGGCGAGCCAGGTCCGGAGGTGATCGGGGACGTGCCGGTCGTAGGTGGTTCGGATGTGCTGGAGTAGTTCGGTGGCCTCGGCCGGCCGCCCGAGGTCGACCAGGACGTATGCCTGCTGGCCACGGGCGTAGGCGATCAGGGCTGGGTCTTCGGCTTCGCGGGCGGCTGATATGGCGCGCTCGTGGTGGTCCCACGCGTCGGACAGAGCGCAGGTGTCGATGGCCTGCCATCCGGCGAGAGCTGCCGTTTCCGACATGATGCGTGCGAGTTGAGCGCGGATTCCGGGGCGTATGGCGTGCCGGTGGAAGCGTTCGATCTGGGTGATTTGGGCACGCATTTTGTCGGCGATTGCCGCAGCACCCGCCCGGCGGTCCATCAGGCGCAGATTATTGGTGTCGGTGGTGAGGATCATGACCATGGTGGAGTCGACGACGGTCGCCTCTTCGATCCGGGCTGCCAGTTCCTCGGCTTGCTCCTGGTGGACGCCGTCGCGATTTCCGGTGGGGGAGGCGGTGTCGAGCGGGGCCAGGCCGAACAGCATGCGGGCGTGGTCGGGAAGGCCGAGGCCAGCGGCGATACGCTCGAATACCTCCAGGTCGGTGACCTGGCGTTGCCCGCGGATGATCAGGCTGATGCGGCCCTGGGTGATCCCGGTCGCCGTGCTGAGGCGTGTCTGGCTGGCGCCGTACTTGGCGGCGATCTTGAAAAGCTCGGATATGTTGCGACTCTTGAGAATTGCCCTGTTTTCTTCACGGTCCCAAACCTGTTCCGGAATTCGGATCGGATCGAAAGCGCTTTTTGGCATCCCGTCCTCCGGTGATCAGCCCCCGAGATGACGCGTCGCTGTGGGTTGGGATCCTATATCCCCCGGTGATATATCCGCGTGGTATAGGAGCGGTGAGTTCACGCAGACATTCTTTCCGGCATGACAACGCCGGTTAAGTGCGAGGAATGCGACGGGCGCGGCTGGAAGATCGTCACTCGCCGGGGGTGCGTGGCGGCCACGGTCCTGCGCATGGAGACGTCCTCCCGTGAGGACTGCCTGTACTGCGATGGCGCGGAACAGGTTATCGAGATGTTCGAGTGGGAGGTCTTCCTCTCCGCGAACGGCACCGACCAGCTCGGGCCGTGCGGGACCAGTTCGAGTCAGGCCGCGTCGATGGATGACCTCAGGATGGCCCTGCGCCGTCTGGCCGCGAACACGGGAGCGTGGGGACGGATCACGCATCGGCTCTACGACTTCGGCACCGTCCCCGACGACTGGTCCCGGCGGGTGATCTTCAAGGCGACGGTGGATCCGGCCGGATCGGTGCGCTTCGAACGGGTCGCCTCGTGAGCAGGCAGGCCGGGATTCAGGGCGCGTCGTGCTCGGCTCCGCACCTGGCGCCACCGCAACCGGCGCATGTGCCGCTGACGTGGTCGGCGCTGCGCCGCTTCGAGCGGGTGCGGGTGGTGGCCTGGACCTGCCATGAGCACCGGGTGACGTTCTATGAGCTGTGCCAGGCCGGCGGGCTGGCCTTCATCCGGCGCACCAGCACCGGCAAGGGCAAGGCGCTGGTGGCGCAGAGCGAGGCGTGGCGGTGCCGGGAGGCCGAGGCCGTATGGGGCGCCCTGCTGTCCGGGACCGCCCGGTAACCAGTCGGTTCGCCAGTAGGCAGTCCGGCTTATGGGCCTGAGGGCAGAGCCCTGACAGGTGCCTTCTCAGCCAGTACTGTGCTTGTGCAGACGAGTGCAAGAGTGATCGGGCGGTTGACATGAGCATGGACTTCGCTCCGCCGAAGTATGCCCAGGTGATGACGGCGATCCAGCAACGGATCCAGGCCGGCGAGTACGCGCCGGGAGACATGCTGCCGTCCGAGACCCAGTTGGTGCGGGAGTTCGGGGTGGGCCGCACCACGGTGGTGCGCGCGTTGCAGACCTTGGCCATGCAGGGCTGGATCGAGCGCGAGCACGGGCGCGGCTCGTTCGTCAAAGGCCGGCCGGAGAGTTCCCCGGATCGGGTTCGGCCGGGGCTGGGCGTGGCCGAACAGGCCGAGAGCGCTGAGCAGGCGATTGAGGTGCATCGCCTGGCGGCGCCGCGGCACATCGCCCGGTTGCTGGGTGTGGCAGAGCGTACTCCGGTGCTCGCCCGCCAGCGGGTGGCCCGCCAAGGGGACCGGGTGGCGGCGGTGGAAACCCTGTGGTTCCCGTTGGAGGTCGCCCTCGGCACCGACCTCGACAGGCCCGACCCGCTCCGGTACGGGGTGCGCCAGCATCTCCAAGCGGTCAAGCATCTGCGCTTCGATCACGTCACCGAGCGGCTGACCGCGCGTGCCCCCTCTGAGGAGGAGACCGACCTGCTCGGCTCGGCCAAGCCGGTGCTCGGGGTGGTCTCGACGGTGCATGACGCAGCCGGCACGGTGCTGCTGGTGGTGGAGGCGGCGCTGCCCGGTGACCTGCATGAGCTTCAGGATGTGTATCCGGTGAGCTGAGCTGTCCTCCCACTCGCCCCGCTCATTCACTTGTGCGGACGAGTGGGGTTCAGCTACTCTCAACTCAATCGGACAAGTGGACGTCCGGATGTCGGGCGTCCTTGTGAAAGGAACTACTGCCATGGCCATCCACGGCCCCATCCCCGTCACCTTCGAGCAGGTCTTCCCGCACGGCTGCTACATCGTCGGCGAGGTCGAGCAGGTCAAGGACTTCGACGCCTCCTCCGGCGGGCGCACCGTGTTCGCCAAGGACAAGACCACCGGCGAACTCATCTGGCAGGTCGCCGTGATGGACGCCGACCCCGGTGTCAAGGCCGGGCAGAAGACCGTCTCGGTCAAGCTCCTGTCGGCGGTGCAGCCGGTCGTCCCGCCGGCGCTGCCGGGGCTGCCGTTCGTGCCGGTCGAGTTCGACGGCATGACCGTCACCCCCTACGTCGCGCAGAACACCGGCCGCCTGGCCTACTCCATCCGCGCCACCGCCCTGCGCGCTCCCCGCACCACCGGCACGGCGGGACCGGCCAAGCAGAACGGCGCGGTCAAGGAGGCCGCGGCGTGACCGAGCCCGTCCCCTATACGTTCGTCACCGCGTCGATCGACGAGGCCGGCACCCGGCTCGGCATCTCCTTTCGCACCTCCGACCTGGCGGTCAGCGTGCTGGGCGCCGACCGGCACCGGCCGACCCTGGACATCTCCGGCCTCCAGGCGCGGGTGTCGATCTCCACCACCGGCGGCGGCCCGGTCACCGACCAGGACCTCACGCTCGCCCGGCAGCTCGCCGACGCCGCCGCCCGCTATCTGGCGGTGTGCGAGCGCCTGCACGCCGACCAGTCGGTCACCTCGGTCGCCCGGCCCGGCGAGGCCGCGGCCTGACCACGTAAGCGGGGCCGCCAGAAGCGGCAACTTCCGGCGGCCCCTCCACTCTCCCTCGCACGCGAATCCAAGGAAGAAGGCACCAGCCTAATGTTCAAGAAGCTGCCCGGGGACGAGGCGCAGCACCTCGTCACCACCACCCCCGACACCGCCGTGGTGTTCCGCCCGGCCGTGCTGCACACCCCGGCCATCATCACCGTCCTCATCTTCACCTGGCGACTGCTGGCCGGGCTGATCCGGGTCATCTGGCGCCACCCCATCGCCGCGATCGTCGTCGCCGTGCCCGTGGTGACCTGGGCCCTGTACGGCTGGCCATGGGGCCTGGGCCTGGTCGCCCTGGTCCTCGTCGGCCTCACCGCCTGGTTCTTTCTCGCGCGCGCCTCGTTCCTGCGCTGGGTGGGCTGGCGGCTGCTGGCCTTCTGGCGCCGGATCTGGGTGTACCGGCGGCACTGGCAACCCGTCATGATCGTCTCCGGCCTCGGGCGGCGCATCCACGGCCGCGACTACCTGCCCCGCCTGGTCCACGTCACCTGCACCTCGTGGGCCGACCTGGTCACCGTGCGGATGCTCACCGGCCAGTGCGTCAAGGACTGGGCCGACCGCGTCGACCACCTCGCGCACGGCTTCGGCGCCACCTCCTGCCGGGTGTCCATCGCGCGGGCCGGATGGCTGCTGCTCATCATCCCCCGCCATGACCCGCTGGCCACCCCCTTACCGGCCGTCCCGATCCCGGACGAGGCGACGGTCGGGCCGGTGGAGATCGGCCGCTGCGAGGACGGCACACCATGGAAGCTCAAGGTCCACGGCACCCACGTCCTGGTGGCCGGCGCCACCGGCGCGGGCAAGGGCTCCATCATCTGGTCGACCATCCGCGGTCTCCTCCCTGCCGTCCGCGCGGGCCTAGTCCAGATCTGGGCCCTGGACCCGAAACGGATGGAACTGTCCTTCGGCCGGACCCTGTTCGGCGACCGGTACGCGGCCACCCCGGACGCCTGCGCGGACCTGCTGGAGGCCGCAGTGGCGGTCATGCAGGAGCGGGCCGACCGCTTCGCCGGCCTCCAGCGCACCCACACCCCCACCACCGAGGACCCGTTCGTCCTGGTCGTCGTCGACGAGGTCGCGTTCCTGACCGCCTACCAGTCCGACAAAGGTCTGAAGCTCCGCATCTCCGCCGCGCTGGCCACCCTCACCACCCAGGGCCGCGCGGTCGGCGTCGGCGTGCTGGCCGCCCTCCAGGACCCGCGCAAGGACGTGCTCAGCATCCGCAACCTGTTCCCCGACAAGATCGCCCTGCGCCTCGATGAGTCCGAGCAGGTGGACATGGTGCTCGGCGACGGCGCCCGGGACCGGGGCGCGCTGGCCGACCACATCTCCCCCATCCCCGCCCAAGGCGCCGGCGTGGCCTATGTGCGGCTGGAAACCTCCCCGGATCCGATCCGGGTGCGCGCGGCCTACGTGTCCGACGCCGACATCCGCGCCATGGCCGAGGCGGTGACCGCGTGAGGGTCTGCTTCCACGGCACCGACGAAGAGATCACCCGCATCTGCGAGCGGCCCGTCCTGGCCCTGCTCGGACCGCGCCGCACACAACGCGTGGTGGCCTTCGAACTGTCCGACGTCTCCATCACCACCGACCCCTACGGCACCCTCTACCGGCTGACCGCCGACCTGACCGAAGTGCACCGCGAGGAGGGAGGCGAATGAACACCACGACGACCGACCGCCACCGGCCGCGGGCCGAACGGCAGAAGATGCCGGTCGCCCTGGACGTCGCGGTGGAGATCGCCAAGCACAACGGGGTGTGCGTCCGCCCGATCGTGCTGCGCCGCCTGGACGTCCGCACCGGGCGCAGCGAGGACGTCAACGTCCCGTGCGGCGCCACCCGGGAGACCAAATGCCCCTCCTGCGCCAAGCGCAACCGCTACCTGCGCATGGCTCAGTGCCGCGAAGGCTGGCACCTCGACCACGAGCCCGTCACCGAACCGGACCCCTCCACCGATGAACAGCGGTGGCTGATCGAGTTTCGCGCCGACGTGCAGGCCAAGCGGGATGCGGCCGACCGCGACGGCACACCCGAGGAGGTCGCCGACTGGGACGCGGCCATCGCGGCGATCGACGCCGAGATCACCGCGGCCGGCATGCGTGGCACCCTGTCCGGCCGCACGGCGTCCCGGCGCTCGCGTTCGACCCGGCGCCGTCAGGACGCTCCGGATCTGCCCAGGCGGGCCATGAGCCCCACCACCCTGGGGCGGGCCTTCCCCGGCACCGACGGGAAGGTCTACCGGCCGTCGATGTTCCTCACCCTCACCCTGCCCTCCTACGGACGCATCCGGGCCGGCCAAGGCGTGCCGGTCGACCCGGCCACCTACGACTACCGGCGGGCCGCCCGCGACGCGCTGCACTTCGCCAAGCTGGTCGACCGGTTCGTGCAGAACCTCCGCCGCGTCGCGGGCTACGACGTGCAGTACTTCGCCACCGTCGAACCACAGAAACGCCTCGCCCCGCACCTGCACATGGCGGTGCGCGGCACCCTCCCGCGCGCCGAGATCAAGGCCATTGCCGCGGCCACCTATCACCAGGTGTGGTGGCCCGCCGTCGACGAGGTGAAGTTCGAGGGCGAACACCTGCCGGTCTGGGCACCGCGGGCCGACCTGCCCGACGGCACGGCCTATCCGGACGGCCAAGACGGCGACTACCTCGACCCGGCCACGGGCGAGATCCTGCCCACCTGGGACCAAGCCCTCGACCACCTCGACGCCGACGCCGACGCCGAACCGCTGCACGTGCTCCGCTTCGGCGACCAGATCGACGTCCAAGGCGTGCTCGCCGGCACCCCGGACGCCGACCAGTGCATCCGCTACCTGTCCAAGTACCTGACCAAATCCCTCGGCGAGAGCCTCGACACCGACGACCCCGCCCGCCGCGACCACGCCGCCCGCCTCGTCGAAGCCCTCCGCTACGAACCCTGCTCGCCGGCCTGCCCGAACTGGCTGCGCTACGGCATCCAGCCCAAGGGCGCCAAACCCGGGATTGTCCCGGGCCGGTGCAAGGGCAAGGCCCACAAGCCCGACCACCTCGGCTACGCCGGCCGCCGGGTGCTGGTCTCGCGTAAGTGGTCGAACAAGACCCTGGCCGAGCACAAGCGCGACCGGCGCGCCTGGGTCCTGCACGCCCTCGGCCTGACCGACGACCCCACCGCCAACGACCCGCACCGCTACCTCTGGAAACCCGTCCCGGCCGGCGACGGCGACGTCCCCTCACTGGCCCTGCGGCTGCTGCGCATGGTCGCCGACCGCCAACGCTGGCGAGCGACCCTCCTCGCCCTACAGGAGAAAGCCACCGGACACGATCTTTCGGCAACGGGGAGGGCCGCATGACCAGGAAGATCACGCAGACCCCGGTCCTCCCCGAACTGGCGCAAGGACGGCTTCTCACCGTCGAGCAGGCGGCCGAACGGCTGAACACCTCGGTCCGCTTCCCACGCCGTCTGATCGCGGAGCGACGCATCACCTTCGTCCACGTCGGACGCAACGTCCGCATACCGGAAGCAGCTCTGGACGCCTTCATCGCCGCCGGGGTCGTCGAGCCGATCACCTCCGCCACGCTCAGAAAGGGACGGGTCGCCTGATGGCCAACAAGGAAGGTCGTCGCCGTTTCGGCAGTATCCGCAAGAGGGAGTCAGGACGGTTCCAGATCCGCTATCCCGGCCCGGACGGGAGCATGAGGACCGGTGCCACGACCTACGCGACCAAGACCGAAGCGGACCGCGCTCTGACACTGATCGAGGCGCAGATCATCTCGGGAGAGTGGACGGACCCCGACCGCGGCAAGGTCCTGCTCGCCGACTACTCGGAGGCGTGGATCAGGGAGCGGCCGAACCTGCGGCCCAAGACGGTTGAGGGCTACACCTGGCTGCGGAAGCGCCACATCGTGCCGGGCCTGGGTGGGGTTCCGGTCGGCAAGCTCACTCCGCAGATGGTCCGTGCCTGGCGGGCTGACCTCCTGGCGGACGGCGTGTCGGTCTCCGTCGCGGCCAAGGTGTACCGGCTGCTTCGGGCGGTCCTCACGACGGCGGTGGAGGAGGACAAGATGCTCGCGCGGAACCCGTGCCGGATCAAGGGCGCCGACAACGAGCAGACGCCGGAGCGGCCGGTCCTCACCGTGGCACAGGTCTTCGAGCTGTCCGACCGGATGGCCGACCGGCGGTTCCGGGCGCTGGTCCTGCTGGCCACCTTCGCCAGCCTGCGCTGGGGTGAGGTCACCGCGCTGCGCCGCTCGGACGTCGACCTCGCCGCTCGGACGGTTCGGGTCCGGGAACAGCTCCTCGAACTGGAAGGGGGAGAGATGGTGCTCAGCCCTCCCAAGTCGCGGGCGGGCCGGCGGATCGTCGGCATCCCCTCGGTGATCGTCCCGGCGCTCGCCGATCACCTGGCGGAGTTCGTCGCCGACGCGCCGGACGCCTTCATGTTCCTCGGCAAACGCGGCGGGTTCCTGCGGGGCAACAACTTCCGGCGTGAGGCCAGGTGGGCGGACGCGCTCAAGGAGATGGGCGTCACCGGCCTGCACTTCCACGACCTGCGGCACACGGGCAACACCCTCGCCGCGCAGTCAGGGGCGAGCCTCGCCGACCTCAAGGCGCGGATGGGACACGACAGCGACCGGGCGGCGCTGATCTACCAGCACGCCACCCGCGACGCGGACCAGCGGATCGCCGACGCGCTGAGCGCTCGCGTCAAGGCGGAGCAGCGCAAGGCGAAGAAGACACGGAAGCAGCAGGACGGCGGCGCTGGTGGGATCGTCGGCTAATGGCCCGCTGATGGCCCGGACGCCTCACATCGAAATCGGATGTGGGGCGTTTTGGCTGGTGGAGCCTAGGAGATTCGAACTCCTGACATCCTGCTTGCAAAGCAGGCGCTCTGCCAACTGAGCTAAGGCCCCCGAATCCAAGCCTGCGAGTGAGGGATATCCCCGCACGGCTTGCTTCAGTCGTACACCGTAGCAACAGGACCCGCTTCGACGCCACTCGGAAACCTCGGGGCGACGGGTCGTATCGGATCGGGCGGGTTCACCGGCGGGGTGAGGGGATCCGCGTGAGGGGATCCGCTGTGCACGCGGGTGAAGCAGATCTCTCGCAGCTCTCGGACCGAGGTAGGCCGGGGCCTCAGTGGGTGGAGGCGCCTACGGGGGTCCCGGCCGGTACGCCGCCGAGGACGAGCTCGGGGAGGCCGGCGACGGAGTCGAGGATGTGGGTGGCGCCGCCCTTCAGGAGACGCTCTCTGCTGTGTGCTCCGGTGAGGAGACCGGCGATCACCGATGCGCCTGCCCGCCGCCCGCAGAGCATGTCGCTCTCGGAGCCGCCGGCGACCGCGACCTGGCGGACGTCCGCGATGCCGAGACGCAGGACCGCACTGAGGACCATGTCGGGCATGGGGCGCCCACGCCCGGCGTCTTCGGGGCAGAGGGCGAGATCGACCTTGTCGGACCAGCTCAGAGCGGACAGCACGCGGCCGAGTGTGGCCCGGCTGAACCCGGTGATGAGGCAGATCTTGACACCCGCGCCGCGGAGCTTGTCGAGCGCCTCGACGGTACCGGGCAGCGGGACCAGACCCGAGCGCTCGACGGCCCCTTCGAAGGAACGCTCGAAGGTCAGGTTGGCCGCCTGCGCCTGAGCCTCGTTGTCCGGGAAGATGCCCCGGAATATATCGATCTTGGGGCAGCCCCGGGACCGGTGCACGTGCACCATGGCACGCGCGTACGCACCGGTCCCGGGCACGATGCCCTGCGTGGCGATCGCCTCGGCGAACGCCCGTTCGATCATGGCGATATCACCGATCGTGGTGCCTGCCAGATCCAGACAGGCAAGCCTGATGGGCGTTACTCCATCTTGGGCAAGGACCATGAAAGCACCCGAATCGGTAGCCGCGTCGATCAGTTCTCGCTGCCGGTGGCCTCAGTCCACAGGTCGAGCTCGGCTCGGTCGGCCTGCACCTTGCGCCAGACCAACAGCCCCCCGACGGCGACGAGCGCCAGAACGAGCAACTTCTTCACGGTGTGACCCCACTTCTCGACAGTCTCACCTGCCGGGGTGAGACAACGCCCGGTTCCAATGGTGCCTTGCAGCCTAGCAAGGGATCGGACACTGATCCGGTCAGCTCGAACGGCTGAACCGGCCGATCTACGCTTACCAGGTAATTCTTCATTATCATCCCGTACGGCTCGTGGTCCGACGATCACGATCCGCCGTGGAACCGGCCACAGGACCGGTCCCGTTCTCACGATAGCTCGCGTAATGACCGACTCACGCGTCAGACGACGGCCAGATGCCCGCACCGGAGGCCACCCGGTTCGGCTGATCCGCTCTGACCAGCGGATCCGTCCTGCCGCTCGGGCGGGGTGGTGCCGGATATCACCTGACTCGATCGGTATGGATGACGAATCGGAGTTTTCAGGCGTCCGCGACCAGGTCCGAGTAGTCGGGGTGGCGGGCGATCCAGCCCTTCACGAACCAGCAGCGCGGTACCACCTTCACGCCTTCCGCGCGGGCCGCGTCGAGCGCCGCGCGGGCGAGCGCGGCACCCACTCCGTTGCCCTCGTACTCCGGGTGGACCTCGGTGTGCGGATAGATGATGACACCGTCCCGCCGGACGAGTTCCAGCAGCCCTATCTGCCTGCCGTCCACCTCCGCCACATAACGATCACCATCGGGGGAGAGCTTGACATCCACCTGCATGGGTTTCTCCTTTGCCGGGCCGCCCTACGGCGGCATCCGGGTCAGCCGTTGCGGTCCGGGGCCGGTTCGCCTCCCGGTCCGAGATTGGTTCGCCTCCCGCTCCGGAGTCGGTTCGCCTCCCGGAACGGGATCGGTTCGCCTCCCGCTCCAGGGCTGGTTCACGTCCCGGAACGGGATCGGTTCGCCTCCCGGTCCGGGGCTGGTTCACGTCCCGGAACGGGGCCCGGCGCGGTCCGCGGACGGCCGGACGGTCCCCGGTCCTTCCCACTGTGGCGCATGCGGCCCGTAGGGTGCGCGGAGACGTGCGACCGGAAAGAGCGAGTGATTACTCCTAAGTTGTACCTTGAGAAGGTATCTGGAGTAATTCGGCGACCAAATGCTGACAGTGATGGCGAGGGCGGCGGTCCGCACCCGTGTGCGGGCTTCCGAACGGAAGGACGTGATCGGGTCGCTTCTCACCGGTCCTCTCGCCGGACCCCGGCGACGGCCCCGGTCGTGCTTGCCGCCCACCGTCCCCGGCCCTTCCGTCCTCCGACTCCCCGCAGAGGTGCACCCGTGAGCACTGCCGTCCATGTGACCCGCGTTCTCGAGCCTGTTGTGGAGAACACCGTTCTCCTGGCTCTGGCCGGCGAGCTCGACTATGACAACGCCACACGATTCGACCACGACACACACGAGGCGATCGCCGAGCACCACGGCGACGTGGTGATCGACCTTACGGACCTCAGCTTCTGTGACTCGACCGGGATGCAGATCCTCCTGAAGGTCCGCAGAGCCGTGCACGACCGCGGCGGACGGCTCATCCTGGTCAACCCGCACTCCCGCGTGGCCAGACTCCTGCATCTGACCGGGCTGATCCAGGCATTCGAGGTGCGTCCCACTCTCGCCGAGGCTGCCGAGGCCCTGCACGCCACCTGAGTCGGGCGACCCCCTCTCCGCCTCGATCATCGAATCAACATGATCATGAAATGTCGGCTTCGGGGTTTCGCGGAACTCACGCCCAGCTCACGGGCCCTGATAACACCGCGAAAACGGGCAAGCGAACATCTCATGAGCCTGCAGAGTCGTAAGTTAGCAAGGAGCGGGCAGGTGTCCTGCATCGTGTAACTCATCAGCAACGCCCTGGTCCCGGAGTCAGTCGGCCCGCTTCCCGACGACGGCCGGGCAGGGGTGCCAAGGAGGGTGTCGTGAGCGCCGACCACGGCCGACAGTGGCCGATCGACGATGATCTCACCGCACTGCGAGAACGTCTCCAGCGCTACGCGGCTCAGGCCGGCATGCGGGGCGAGCGCCTGGACGACCTGCTCCTGGCCGCCAACGAGGCGGTCATCAACGTCCTGGAGCACGGTGGCGGCAAGGGAACCCTGAGCATCCGGCGGACCGCCACCTCCCTGATCGTCGATATCACCGACACCGTCGGCCGTCTGGCCGCCGAGCGGATCCCGCGGGAGAGGCCGACGGGCACCGTCCGGGGGTTCGGACTGTGGCTGATGAGCCAGTTGTGCGACGAGTTCACCATCCAGCAGGCGGAGAAGGGGTCACGCGTTCGGTTGCGCATGCTCCTGTCCTCGCCGGCACCCCGGGAAGTCACCCCGCACGCGGACGGCTCCACACCGGAGGCCCCGAGCCGGGACGGTGACCGCGCCGGTGCCCCGCACATGACGACCGGCCCTTGGGAGAACACTCCGCACGCGGACGGCTCTGCACCGGAGGCCCCGAGCCGGGACGGTGACCGCGCCGGCGGCTCTCAGGACGGCACGGCCTTGGGGGCGGCCTCCGGAACGACGCTCGGGGCGTCGGCCGGGACGGGTTCCGAAGGGGCGTCCTCAGTGCCGTCGAGGACCGTTTCCGGGGCACGCAGGTTACGGACCCCCGGAGAGAGCAGCGCGGCCAGGGAGGAGAGGACGACGAGCGCGGCGCACCCCAGGAGCGCGGGCTCCGGTCCGACCGCGATCGCCAGCGGCCCGGCCACCATCAGACCGACCGGGCCGAGCATCAACGACCCCAGGGCGTCGTAGGAACTGACCCGCGACAGGGACTCCGGCGGGATCTCCCGCTGCATGGTGGTGCTCCACAACACACCGAAGACGTCGAAGCAGACGCCCATCACGACCGCCCCGAGGACGATCGCCCACAGCGGGGCCCCTGAACCGAGCAGCACGTACGGAAGGGCCGTGGGCACGGTGAGGATCGTGGCGAACAGGATGGGGCGGCGGGGACGCAGTCGCAGCGCGACGAAGACACCGCCGATCATGCCGACCGCCTCCCCCGCCAGGACCGCCGCCCAGGCGCCCGCCCCGCCCAGGCTCTCGGTGGCGACCAGCGGTCCGAGCACGCCGTGCGCGGCCTGCACCGCCATCACCAGCACGGAGAACTGCGCGACGACCACCCAGAGCCACTGCCTGGAGACGAACTCCCGCCAGCCGCCCCGCAGGTCGGCCAGGACCGAGTGGCTTTCACTGGCGGAGCGTTCCGCCGGGGTGAGGCGGATCCCGGCGACGAGCACGGCCGCCGTCGCGAACATGGCGCCGCTGACGGCGAGCGACCAGCCCCCGCCGAGCGCGACCACCGCGCCTCCGCTCAGCACGAGCCCCGCGACACGCGCGCTGTTGCCGCCCAGCCCGAGCAGCGCGTTGGCGGTCTGCAACCGCTCGGCCGGGACGACGTCGGGGATGATGCCGGTCAGCGCGGGATACAGGACCGCCATGCCCACGCCGGTCAGCGCCGCCGCCACCGCCAACGCGGGCAGCGGGGTCCACCCGGTGAGCATCATCGCGGCCAGGGAGGAGAACGCCGCCGCGTTGAGCACCTCACCGGCCATCATGACCCGGTGCCGAGGCAACCTGTCGGCGATCACACCGCCCACGAGCATGAACACCACCATCGGCAGCGCCTCGGCGGTGAGCACGATCGACAGCGTCGTGGGCGTCGCCCCAGGGAGGCCGAGGATGCCGAAAGCCAGCGCGACCGGGGCGAAGGAACTGCCCAGCATCGAGATGGTCCGCGCGGCGAGCAGCAGGGTGAAACGGCGATCCCGGAACATGTCGAGATCGCGGCGATAGTCGTGCACCTGCCGGCTCCTCACTGGATTCTCCCGAAAGACCCATGGTGCCGTCGCACCGTCATGGCGTCGAATGAATATCCGGCCGGACACCCGACACGCGCACATGAACAACCAGCCGGACACCCGACACGCGCACATGAACGACCAGCCGGGTGCCCGACGGGGGTTACGAGCGCGCCTGGAGTGCTCCGGACGTGTCGGCGGTGTCCCGGAACCCGTCCAGCGGGATCTCGAAGTGGATGGTCTGGAAGTGCTCGTGGTCGCCGTCGCGGGCGTCGTGGACCTCCGTGGCCATCGACCTCCAGAACGCCTCCGCCCCCTCCACCCGGGTGTCGGTGTGCAGGTAGAGGGCCTCGTACCCGGCGGTGTCGGCCACGAAGCGGCAGGCGAGCCGGACCATGGCCCCGGCCAGTCCCTGACGGCGGTGCTCGGGCCGTACGTAGACGCGGAAGAGCTGGGCGGTGGTCTCCGCCGGGTAGCGGTCGGCGAGGAAGCGGGGGTGCGGCGGGCACGAGGGACCTCCTGCCCGGACCGCGGTGGTTGCGACGACCTCGCCCCCCTTGGTCGCCACGAAGAGGGCGTGCCTGGCCGGACGCAGGTAGGTGCCGTCGAGGTCGATGACGTCCCGGTGCCACACCGGGTGGTAGCCGTGGCCGAACTCCCGGTAGAAGGTGTCCAGCATGACGCTGCGCGCGCCTTCGAGGTGCTCGGCCTCGGCCGGGTGGACGTCGTAGGGGCTCATGCTCTGTTCTCCTGGTAGACGTGTGGATCAAGGAGGTTGCGGGTCAGCGGGTGACGGGGCCGGTCGAGGACGTGCGCGGCGGCACCCTCCTCCGCGACCCGGCCCTCTGAGAGGATCACGACATGGTCCGCGAGCCGGGCGACGACACCCATGTCATGGCTGATCAGTACGAGGGTCAGACCGAACGCGCGGCGGAGCTCGTCGAGCAGGTCGAGGACACCGGCCTGGGTGACCATGTCCAGGCCGGAGGTGATCTCGTCGCAGACGAGGACGTCGGGGGAGGCGAGCAGCGCGCGGGCGAGCGCCGCGCGCTGGAGCTCCCCACCGGACAGCTGCCCGGGCCGGCGGGCCGCCGATTCCGCGTCGAGCCCGACCCGCCGGAGCATCTCCAGTGCCGCGTCCCGCGCCTCCTGCGGGCTCAGGCCGCGCAACCGCACCGCGGTCCGGCTCACCTGGCCGACCACCGTCCGGTTGTGGTCGAAGGAGGCGTGCGCGTCCTGGAAGACGTACTGCACGCGGGCGATGTCCTCGCGACGCCGGCGCGACAGCGACCGGCCGAGTGGCCTCCCGTCCAGCAGGACTTCTCCCGCCGCAGGTTCGTGCAACCCCGCGATGCAGCGCGCCAGGGTGGTCTTGCCGCTGCCCGAGCGCCCGACCAGCGCCAGGCACCGCCCGGTGGCCACCCGCAGTGACACCTCGTGCAGCACGGTGGCCGAGCGGTGTCCTGCGGTCAGCCCCTCCACCGCCAGCCGGGCCGGACCGCGAGAAGGCCCAGGACCGGGGGGAGACCCGGGGCCGGGAGGAGATCCAGGACCGGGAGAGGGGTCCGGGGTGGGAGAAGGGCTCGGGATGGGAGAGGGGCCCGCGTCGGGAGGAGACGCCGGGCCGGGAGGCGGGCTCACCGGGAGCCGCGCGGCGAGCAGCCGCCGGGTGTAGTCGTGCCGGGGCCGGGTGAGCACCTCCCGGGCCGGGCCGCTCTCCACCGCCCGGCCGCCGGACAGAACGACGACGTGGTCGGCGAGCGCGGCCACCACGTCCAGGTCGTGGCTGAGCAGCACCACGGCGAGGCCCGCGCGGGCGAGACCCTTCAGCTCGTCGATGACCTCCCGCTTGGTGATGGCGTCCTGACCGGTGGTGGGCTCGTCCGCCACGATCGCCGATGGTGCCACCAGGAGGGTCTGGGCGAGCACCAGGCGCTGCTGCTGTCCGCCGGAGAGCTGGTGCGGGTAGCGGCGGAGCAGGTCCTCGCCCGCGGGCAGCTCCGCCCGGCGGAGGGCGGACGAGATCCGTTCCGCCTCGTGCCGCCGCGCTGTCTCGCCCTCCCCGTGCCTCCTGGCGATCTCACGCAGGACCGCGCCGATGCGGCGGACCGGGTTGAGCACCGATGCGGGATGCTGGGGCAGGTAGCCCACGGTGCCGGTCACCTCGACCGTCCCGGACACGACCACTCCGGGGGCGTGCTCGCCGAGCAACGCCCTGCCGATCGTGGTCTTGCCGCTGCCCGAGGCGCCGACCAGGGCGAGCACCTGGCCGGGGCCGAGTTCGAAGGAGACGCCGTCGACCAGCGTGCTGCCGCCCGCCTCGGCGCGGAGCTCCGCGACGCGGATCACGTGACCTCCTCCTCGCGGCGCCGCTGCACCCCGTCGAACAACAGGTTCAGCCCGACCGACAACATGACGAGGAGCAGGGCCGGTACGACCACCGCCCAGGGCTGGAGGAACATGCCGGTGCGGTTCCGGTCGACCATCACCGCCCAGTCGGTGGCGTCCGGGGGCACGCCGACGCCGAGGAAACTCGCCGTCGCGACGAGATAGAGCGCGCCGACGACGCGGACGCCCAGGTCGGCCAGGAGCGTACGGAGCATCGACCGGCCCACATAACCGACGGCCCGCCGCCACCACGTCTCACCCTGGAGCAGCATCGCCTCCATGGCGGGCCTGGTGGCGACCTCCAGGGCCGCCGCGCGGGACACGCGGGCCACCTCCGGCATGCTGATCACGGCGACGATGACGATCAGGGTGAGCGGTCCGGGTGGCGCGGTCGCGGCCAGCAGGATGAGCAACAGCAGCGAGGGGATCGCCAGCAGCAGGTCCAGGGGCCGCATCAGCAACTCGTCGAGCCAGCGGCGCCGGGTCATCGCGGCCAGCATCCCCAGTGGCGTGCCGACGAGGTAGGCCAGGGCGGTGGCGGCCAGCGCGACCGTCACGACGGTCCTGCCCCCGGCGAGCACCTGCTCCCCCACGTCGCGTCCGACGAAGTCCGTTCCCAGGAGGGAGCCGGAGCCGAACGGGACGCCGCGGGGGCTCGGCTCCCCCGCCAGCAGCGGGCCGGCGAGGGCGAGCACCGTGGGCACGCCCAGCAGCACTCCGATCGACACCCACCGGAGCACCGGTCGCACACGACGCTCCGGCTTCCCGCCACCCCGCTCCGGGTTCACGTCCCGCTCCGGCTCCACGTCCTTCCACGCCGCCCTCATGTCCCGCCCGGGGACCGTGCCAGACTCCGGGCTCATGTCCTGCTCCGGGTTCATGCCGCGTTCCGGGTTCATGTCGCGCCTCCGGCGCGCGGAGCCAGCCGGAACGCGACGACGTCGGCGACGAGGTTCACGGTCACCGTGGTGGCCGCGAAGACCAGGGCCAACCCCTGGATCACCGGGATGTCCCGGGCGGAGACCGCGCTGACCAACGAGGTGCCGAGGCCGGGGATGACGAAAACGGCCTCGACGGCGATCACCCCGCCGAGGAGCCAGTCCGTGGTCCGGGCGAGCTGCTGCACGGCCGGCGCCACCGCGTTGGGCAGCGCGTGCGCCAGCCGTACCCTCCGGACCGACAGGCCGAGCCGCAGGGCGTGGCGTACGTAGTCGGAACGCAGGGCGTCGATCATCCCGGCCCGGACCAGCCTGCTGATGGAGCAGATCGGCCGGGCGAGCAGGACGAGGAGCGGCAGCACCAGCACGGCCGGTTGGGCGAGCAGGTTCGGGCCGACGCCGACCGCGGTGGGAGGGAACCAGCCGAGCCGGAGCGCGAACAGCGCGACCAGCATGACGGCGAGGGCGAACTCCGGGACCGAGTACAGGCCGATGCCGACCGAGGTGAGCGCCCGGTCGAGCAGCCGGCCCTCGCGGACCGCGGCGACGACTCCGACGGCCACGGCCAGCGGCACCAACAGCAGCAGGGTGATCGCAGCGAGCTGGACGGTCGGCCCGCCGGCGTCGGCGAGGAAACCGGTGACGGGGCGCCCGGCCGTCAGGGACGACCCGAGGTCGCCCCGGAGAAGGCCGAGCAGCCAGTCGGCGTAGCGCACCGGCGCGGGCCGGTCGAGCCCCAGTTCCCGGCGGATCCGTTCGATCCGCTCCGGATCGGGCGTGTCACCGGCCAGCACCACGGCGGCGTCGCCGGGCAGTGCCTCGGTGAGGACGAACACCAGCGCCGTGACCGCGAGGATCTGCGCCAAGCCGAGCAGCAGGCGCCGCGCGGCGTACCGGGGGAGGCTCACCGGGCACCCGCCCGTCCGTATGCGCGGCACGGACCCGATGCCGCCGGGCGGCACGCGTACCCCGGGAGGCTCATCGGGCACCCGCCCTTCCATGTACACGGTGCGGACCCGACGCTCCCAGGCGGCACGTGCACCCAGGGAGGCTCATCGGGCACCCGGCCGTCCGGGGGCCGGGTGCGCGGGGCGTGGGTCCTGGGGGTGCGGGAGGACGTCAGGCAAGCCAGACCTTGTCGAACCGGGCCCAGTCGAGGGTGTTGGCCGGGGCGTCGGCGATGCCGCCCACCCGCGGTGAGGTCGCGACGAGCCAGTCGGCGAAGCCCCAGACGAGGTAGCCGCCTTCGGCGTGCTGCATGCGCTGCATCTCGGCGTACACGTCGCGGCGTGCCTTCTCGTCGGCGAGGGAGACGGCCTTGGTGTAGAGCGCGTCGAACTCCGGGCGCTTCCACTTGGTGACGTTGACGGTGGACGTGGAGAGCAGGCGCTGTGCGAAGTGCGTCTCGATGGGCATCGCGCCGGAACGGAAGCAGCACAGGCTTCCCTTGTCGAGGATGTCCTTCCAGTAGGTGTCCTTGTTGCCCATGGCGACGTTGACGTCGAGCCCGGCCTGCCGCATCTGGTCGGCGAAGACGCTCGCGGACTCCACGAAGCCGCTCGCCGCGGCCGAGGTGTCGAGCTGGATCTTCATCCCCTTCGCCCCGGCCTTCTCCACCAGCCACTTCGCCTTCTCCAGGTCCCGGGTGCGCTGCGGAATCTCCTCGGCGTAGTACTGGTAGCCCCTGCCGAACAGGTCGTTGCCGACCTGCCCGGCTCCGGCCAGCACGGTGTCGACCAGTTGCCCGCGGTCGGCCAGCAGGAACATGGCCTCCCGCAGGCCGGGGTCGTTGAAGGGTGCGCGGTCCAGTTTCATGGCGAAGGCCTGCATGCCGCTGTTGGTGAGCCGGGTGACGGCCAGCCGGTCGTTGCCCTGGTAGGTGCGGGCCGTGGTGGCGGTGATGTCGTGGGCATAGTCGACCTGGCCGCCGAGCAACGCGTTGACGCGGGCCGACTCCTCATTGCTGATCAGGTACTGCAGCTCGTCGACGTGAGGAGCGCCTTCCCAGTAGTCGGCGTTGCGCTTGAGCAGCAGGGAGCGGCCCGGTTCGAAGGACACGAAGCTGAACGGACCGGACCCGACCGGCCGGGTGAAGTCCTCGGTGCCCTCGGGGACGATGAACACGCCGAAGGCGGCCAGCACGTTGGGGAACTCGGCGAACGGCTGCTTGAGCGCGAACTCGACGGTGCGGTCGTCCACCGCCCGGCTGCGCTTGAGGTCGATCACCGCCAGGGTGGTCTTGGCGCGGAAGGCGCGGGCGGGATCGGCGATCCGGGCATAGCTGGACAGGACGTCGGCGGCCCGGACGGGCTTTCCGTTGTGGAAGCCGGCCTGGCGGAGGGTGACCCGCCACGTGGTGAGGCCGGCGTCGGCCTCCCACCGTTCGGCGAGCCGGGGCCGGACGGACAGGTCGGGGCCGTAGTCGGCGAGCTTGTCGAACATCGCCTTGGACCGGGACGCCTCGACGAACAGGTTGGACAGGTGCGGGTCCAGGGTCTCCTGGGCCCCGCCCCCGGCGAACGCGACGCGCAGCCGGCCTCCCTTGCGTGGTCCGCCCGTCGCGGCGGTCCCGGTCGCGGGGCCGCTGCCGCACCCGGTGAGCAGGGCGGCGGACAGCCCGGCGGTGGCGCCGAGGAAGGCGCGGCGGTTCAGGGAGTGCATGGGGGAAGGGTCCTTTCCGGGGTGGAGTGCCGTAGCCGTGCCACGACGTGGAGCCGGTCGCCGGACAGGCCGGTCGACAGCGGGGCGTCAGGGGCCCACGGGGGCCGGGTGCGCGGGCCTGGCCCGTCGAACAGGGCGAGCACCTCGAACCCGGCGGTGTCGAGGAAGTACTCCAGTTCCCGGGGGAAGAGCAGCCGCCAGGCCGAGCGCTGGTGCAGCGGCTCGGCGCGTCCCGGCCACTCCCAGGTCCGGTGGCGGCGCAGCAGCTGCGCGGCGTGGTCGATCCACAGCCGGGTGTGGGAGGTGTAGGGCACGCCGTCCCAGACCACGGACCGGGTGCTCGTCCCGTCGAGCAGTTCGGTGTTGCCGAGGAAGAAGGCGCCGTTGCGCATCTCGGCGACGAGCAGCCCGCCGGGCTCCAGGTGTTCGCGGCAGCGGGCCAGGAACGCGGTCAGGTCGGCGTTCTCGTGGCAGTAGAGCAGGGCACTGTCCAGGCAGGTGATCACGTCGAACCGGCGGCCGAGGTCGAACGAGCGCATGTCGGCGGCGACGAACTCGACGTCCGGGTGGTGGCGGCGCGCGTGGGCCAGCATCGGTTCCGAGACGTCCAGGCCGGTGACGGTGTAACCGGCGCGGGCGAGGTGTCCGGCGTCGCGGCCGGTGCCGCAGCCGACGTCGAGGAGCCGCGTCCGCCGGCCCCTCTCGCCGTCGCCTCGGTTCCCTTCCCTGTCGCCCCGCTTCCCTTCGCCGTCGCCCCGGCCCTTTTCGTCGCCCCGGCCCTTTTCCCCGTCGCCCCGGTTGCCCGCCCGGGGTCCGCCGCCGAAGCGGCGTACGAGGTCGTCGGCGAAGCGGCCGGCCCGGTGGTCGGGGTCGGGGAACTGGAGCTCGTACAGCTCCGGGTTGTCGGTGAGGAGGTTCACGGCAGTGCCGTCCTTTCCGGGATGCGGACGCGGAGCGCGGCGACCGCGGACGCCAGTCCGAGTGCCGCGCAGAGGATCCAGGCGAGCCGGTCGGCCGTGTCACCCGCCCAGCCGATGACGACGTTGCCCGCCGCGGCGACCACGCCCGAGGCGAGGTAGAACATCCCGAAGTAGGTGCCGGTGACGTTCTCCTTGCCGAAGGCGGGGATCAGCTCCAGGACGAACGGCTGCGCGATCATCACGCCCAGGGCGAGGCCGAAGGCCGCCACCAGCACCGGGACCAGACCGGGCAGCAGCGGCGTCAGGAAGGCGGCGCCCATCACCGCCATGCCGAGCGCGATGGCGCCGCGCCGGCTGAGGCGGTCCTTCAGCCACCGGGTGATCCGCACCTGGAGCAGCAGCGTGGCGATGGTGGACACCAAAAACAGCGCCGCCACCGAGGAGGCCGATCCGGTGGCCTGTTCCGCCCGCATCGGCAGGATCAGGTAGAGCTGGTTCTGCAGCGCGAACATCCCGCTCAGCGCCAGCGTGAAGGCGACGAACCCGCGGTTGGCCAGGCACTCCCGCCAGTCGGCGAGCACCGACCCCTCGCCGGGCGGGACGGGCCGCGCCGGCAGCGTCAGCGCCTGCGCCACCGTCAGCCCCGCGAAGATCAGTGCGGCGACCGTCGCCGCCACCCGGAAGTCGGCCAGCAGCAGCGCGCTGCCCAGCAGCGGGCCGAGCAACGCCCCGGTGTTGGCGAACACGTTGAACAGGGAGAACGCCTCCGCGCGGCGGTCACCGGCCTCGGCCGCCACGTAGGCGCGTACCGCCGGGTTGAACAACGCCCCGGCCAGCCCCGACAGGACCGAGGCCGCGATCAGCACGGGCAGCGAGCCGTCCAGCGCGAAGAGGCCGAAGCCGACGGCGCGCAGCGCGCACCCGGCGATGATGACCGTCCGTGCGCCGAGCCGGTCGGAGGCGGTTCCCCCGATCAGGAACAGGCCCTGCTGGCTGAGGTTGCGGACGCCGAGCACCACCCCGACGACCGCGGCCGACAGCCCCAGGGTGCCTCCGAGGTAGCCGGCGAGGTAGGGGATGAGCATGTAGAAGCCGGTGTTGACGCCCATCTGGTTCACCAGCAGAAGCCGTATGGACAGCGGGAAGGACCGGAACGTCTTCATCCCGCCTCGTCCGCCCGCCGGACGCCGGGCCCGGGAGGACCGGGGTGCCACGGTGCCCCCTCCTCGCCACCGGTCTCGTTCTCCTCGCCGCCGGTCTCCTCCGCCCGCCGGACGCCGAGCCCGGGGCGGCCGGAGAGCCGCAGCACGCCGTCCTCGCCGCCGATGCCGGTCCAGGGGTCGCGGGCCAGCAGCAGGTGCCCGTCGAGGTCGGTCCACCGGGCGTGGCCGGCCAGGTGGGCGGCGGGGGCGACGCCGAGCGAGCTGGCCACCAGGCAGCCCAGCATGACGTTCATGCCGTGCCCGCGCGCGGCGTCGATGACCCGGAGCGCGGCCCGCACCCCGCCACACTTGGCCACCTTGACGTTGACGCCGGCCACGGCACCGGCCAGCCGTTCCACGTCGGCCGCGTCGACGGCGTCCTCGTCGGCGATCACCGGCGTCGGGGAGCGCTCGCTCACCCAGGCCAGCAGGTCGGGGCGGCCCGGCGGGACGGGCTGTTCGACGGCGTCCGCGTAGGGCATCCGTTCCAGGATCCGGACGGCCTGCTCGGCGGTCCACGCGCCGTTCGGGTCGAGCAGTAGCCGCGCGCCGGGGACGGCGGCCCGGACCGCGGCGACCCGGGCGACGTCGTCGTCCTCATCGGGCGAGCCCAGCTTGACCTTCAGCACGGTGAACCCGCGCTCGCCCAGGTCACGGGCGGTCTCCCCCGCCCGCGAGGGGTCACAGATCCCGATCGTGTACGCCGTGGGCACGGGGCGCCACTCGGGGTGTCCGGCGAGCCGGTGGACCGGCAGCCCGTCGCGTTTCCCCATCAGGTCGAACGCGGCGGCGTCGAGACCGGCGAGCACCCCGGGCGGGTACGGCAGGTCCGGCAGCTCCGCCAGGAGCGTCTCCGGGTCGGGGCACGCCGGCAGCCCGGTCAGGGCCGCGACGATACCGGGGACGTCCAGCCCGTAGTAGGCGCTGGTCACGATCTCGCCGTACCCGCTCACCCCGTCGTGGTGGAGGACGAGCTGGACGGCATCGCGGGTGGACATCACCGAGCGGGAGATCCGGAAGGGTTCGCGCAGGGGGAGCGGGACGACCGACCAGGTGAGCTTCACGCCGGGACCCCCACCGCGCGCAGCGGGTCGACGACCCGGCGGCAGCGGGCCCAGCCGGTCACCTCGACGGCGCCCGGATCGGTGATCTCCAGGGGACGGGTCGCCGGATGCCCGGTCAGCCCGCGGCTGCGGCGGTAGTCGTCGTTGAAGATCGAGTCCAGGTAGCGGTGCGGGCCGTCGGGGAACACGGTCGCCACCCGGGCCCCGGCCTCCACCCGCGCGGCCCAGGCGGCGACGAGCGCGACCGCCCCGGTGCTCCAGCCCCCGGTGACGAAGGCGTGCCGGGCGAGGCGGCGGCAGGCGTCTGCGGCCTCCGCGGGCCCGACCCAGTGCACCTCGTCGAACTCGTCGTAGGCGACGTTGCGCGGGTGGATGCTGCTGCCGAGCCCCCGCATGAGGCGCGGACGCGCCGGCTGGCCGAAGATCGTCGAGCCGACGGTGTCGACGCCGACGAGCCGTATCCCCGGCCAGTGGCGGCGGAGCTCCGTGATGACGCCCGCGCTGTGCCCGCCCGTCCCGACGCTGCACACCAGCACGTCGGCTCTGCCGAGCTGTTCGACCAGCTCAAGCGCCAGGGAGGCGTAGCCGGCACGGTTGTCGGGGTTGCGGTACTGGTCCGGCCAGTACGCGCCGGGGAGCCGGTCCATGAGCTGCCGGAGCCGGTCGAGCCGGGCCTGCTGCCAGCCGCCCACCGGGTGCGGTCGCTCGACCGTCTCCAGGCGGACGCCGTACGCGGTCAGCAGGGCCCGCATGCTCGGTTCCAGCTCGGCGTCGACGACGAGGACCACGGGGTGTCCGAGCGCCTGACCGGCGAAGGCCAGGCCGATGCCGAGGGTGCCGCTGGTGGACTCCACCACGGGCGCCCCGGGCCGGAGCTCGTTCCTGGCGCGGGCGCCGAGGAGCATGGAAACCGCGGCCCTCGCCTTCATGCCGCCCGCGCCGAGACCTTCGAGCTTCGCCCAGAAGCCGGGGTGCGGGTGGGGCAGCGGGGCCGTGATCCGGGTGACGGGGGTGTTGCCCACCAGGGCGAGCAGGTCGGGTGCGGAGGTCATCGGGTGTTCTCCCCGCGGTAGCGGTAGATGACGGTCGGGCCGCCGTCGAGCCAGAAGAAGGGGTACGGTTCCGCCGAGACGGCGGTGACCCCGGCGCCGACGAACCGGCGGAGCACGGCGCTGCCGGTCTGGGCGAAGAACACCAAAGGTTTGCCGGTCTCCCGCGCGTGCCGCAGCAGGGGGTCGAACGTCCCGTTGCCGAGCGTCATGCCCGAGGCCAGCACGGCGTCGCAGTCGTCCAGCGCGGCCACGGCGTCGGTCACGTGGGGCTCGCCCCACTCGGTCTCGCCGCCCTTGAGGTCGCACGGCACGTAGCGGGCCCCGCGCTCCCGCAGGCGGTGCAGGAGCGAGTTGACCACGCCGATCACCAGCACCCGCCGGCCGGGCCCGGCCGGGAGGAGGTCGACCACCGCCGTGGCCCTGGCCAGCGACTTGTCCAGGGACGATCCCGCGGGCACGGTCACGGCGGCGGCGGGGTCGTGGGGGTGCTCGTGCATCAGGTACGCGTCCAGGGCGGCCACCCGCACCGCGGGCAGCGGGTGCGCCAGCAGCGTCGCCACGTCGCGGCCCACGCATTCGTACACCGCGTCGTCGGGGATCTCGTCCGGCTCGACGGCGCAGGATCCCACCGCGGCGCCGAGTCTGAGGCTGATCACGTGGTTGCGGTAGCCGCGCCCGCGTGTGGCGTGGTGCGCTCCCTGCCTGGTGACGAATCCGACGCTGATCCGGTGCCGGGCGGGGTCGTCGCCCATCCGGCCGGCCAGGACGTCCGTCACCAGGTCGTCGAGGGTGCCCGCGGTCGCCGGCTTCATGCGTACTCCACGGTGAGGGCGGCCACCAGCTCCTCGGCCCGGGACCGGGCTCCCGGCCCCGAGGTGTCCGCGACCATCACGTGGCCGAGGTAGTCGTTGTTGCTCGTCCCCTCGCCGGCGCGGAAGCCCGGGTCCTTCACCCGCCACTCGACGACGTCGCCGGCCTCGGCGAGCCGCCCGGTGCCGTGGACCGCCGAGAGCGTCCCCGGCCGCGGAGGGATGAGGAAGGCGATGGCCGCGCTGCGCACCCCGGTCTCGGCCGGGGTGAGCCGGGGACGCTCCCCCAGGGCGAGCTGGGCGTAGGCCATCGGGATGTCGACGCCGGTGACCCGGCGGACCAGCTCGGTGATCTGGTTCCCGGCCGGGCGGGGGTTGATCTCCACCACCTTCGGACCGTCCGGGGTCAGTTTGAGCTCGGTGTGCGCCACCCCGTGGTCCAGGCCGACCGCGGCCAGTGCGGCGAGCGCCGTCTCACCGGCCGCCCGCGTCACGTCGGGGTCGAGCGCGGCGGGGAACATGTGGCCGCTCTCCACGAACCACGGCTCGCCGGTGACGCTCTTGTCGGTCACGCCGATGACGGTGGTCTCGCCTTCGAAGGCGACCGTCTCCACGCTGATCTCGGGGCCGGTCAGGAGCTCCTCCAGCAGGACGAGGGGGGTCCGCGTCTGCCGGCGCGCGTTGACGGGGAAGCCCTCCAGGGCCAGGTAGGCGTCGCGAAGTTGTTCCCGGTCGCCGACCTTGCGCACGTACATCCCGGCGCACAGGTCGACCGGCTTGATCACCAGGGGGTAGCCGATCTCCTCGGCGCGTGCCGAGGTCTCCGCCCACCCGCTCGTGACGGCGAACGCCGGCCCGGCCAGCCCTGCGCCACGCAGCGCCTCGCGGGTCAGGTCTTTGCGGTAGGCCCGCTCCACCGCCTCGGGCTTGGCGCCGGGCAGCCCCAGATGGGCGCCGATCCGGGCGACCGTGCCGAGGTAGTAGTCGCAGGAGGAGATCACCCCGTCGAAGCCGAACACCTCGTGCAGCCGCTCGACGCGGTCGAGCAGGGCCGGGACGTCGTTGGTCTCCTCGGTGACCACGTTGTCGGCGGCGAGCAGGGGATGCGGGACGGCACCGGCCGGGGCACGCAGGTAGTGGTGCAGGTCGCGGGTCAGGAAGGTGAACCGGTGGCCCGCCTCCAGGATCGCCCGCGGGAGAAGGGTGCTCATCGCCCCCACCCAGCTCTCGACCATCAACAGGTGCCCCAAGACGCCTCCTCGGCCCGAACGTCGGATGCAAGAAATGATAATGGTTTTCAATGCCGCCGCAACCCTTGACAAAAGCCGCATCTTCGGCAGGACAGGGGCTGCCGCCTCCGTCACGGCCTCCGGCCCAGGTGGGGGACTCGCGGTTGCGGACCAGAGGGAGGCTCACAGCGGCGGGCCAGGGGGAGGCTCACGGCTCCGGACCAAGGGGAGGTCACAACGGCGGGCCAGGTGGGGGACTCGCGGCTGTGGACCAAGTGGCTCACCACCGTGACGGGGTGTCGCGACGCCGCCGGAAACCGTCGCAGGCGCCTGGCAGGCTCTCCGCGTGACCGAGAACACCACAGGCGACGTCAACCACTACTCGCCCGACTGGGCCGCCGGCGCCCGCCGGCCCCTTCCCCTCATCGGCGACGAACGGGCGGTCCTGACCGCCTACCTCGACTGGCACCGGCACACCTTCGAGCTCAAATGCTCCGGTGTCCCGGCGGAGCGGCTCTCCGACCGGGGCGTCCCGCCGTCCACGATGAGCCTGCACGGCCTGGTCCGTCACCTGGCCGCGGTCGAGCGGTGGTGGTTCCGCCGGCAGTTCGCCGGCGAGGAGGTGCCGCTCCTCTACTACTCGGACGACGATCCCGACCAGGATTTCGAAACCCTCGACGGCGACGTCCTGGAGGCGTTCGCCGTGTGGCGGGCGGAGTGCCGGCGTTCCCGCGAGATCGTCGCCGCGGCGCCCTCCCTCGACCTGACCGGTACCCGGGCATCCGACGGTGAGCCGATCTCGCTGCGCGTGATCATGGTGAAGATGATCGCCGAGTACGCCCGGCACAACGGGCACGCCGACCTGCTCCGCGAGCGGATCGACGGCGCCACCGGCCACTGACCCGGTCGGGAGGGCGACGCACCCGGGGCGGCACCGGTGACACCGGTATGGGCCGGATATCGTCCTGCCAGTGGACGTCTACACCTCGCTTGTCTCATTCGCCGCCGTCGTCGGTCTGCTGACCCTCACCCCCGGTCTGGACACCGCGCTCATCCTGCGCACGTCGCTGCTCTCCGGCAGGGCGTCGGCCTGGGCCGTGGTGCTCGGCATCCAGGCCGGGACACTGTCGTGGGGCGCCCTGACCGCGGCCGGCCTCTCCGCGCTCCTCGCGGCCTCGCAGCTCGCCTACGACATCCTGCGCTGGGCGGGCGCCGTCTACCTCGTGTGGATGGGTGTCCAGATGCTCTGGCACAGCCGCAGGAGCGGGCCGGACGAGGCCGCGACGCCCGACCAGCCGAGCGGCGACAGCCGGTGGTCAGCGTTCCGCCGCGGCCTGCTGACCAACCTGCTCAACCCGAAGGTCGGCGTCTTCTACATCGCGATGCTTCCCCAGTTCATGCCGGACGACGTGCCCCACGTCGTGATGGGCCTGCTGCTGGCGGGTGTCCACGTCGGCGAGGGCCTGCTGTGGAGCGCCTTGCTCATCGGGTTCGCCGGCCTGGTCCGCGGCTGGCTGCGCAGGCCCTCGGTCCGGCGCGGCCTGGACCGGCTCACGGGTCTCGTCGTGGTCGGCTTCGGCCTCCGGATGGCGGCCCAGCAGTCGTAGGCCGCCATCCGGAGTACGCCTAGGAGGCGGGCGTGCCCGCCCGTTCGCCCCCCGGGCCGGCCGGCAGCGCGCCGGCGGTGACCACCTCCCGGTACCAGTGAGCGCTGTCCTTCCAGGTGCGCCGCAGCGTGTCCCGGTCGACGTACACGATCCCGAACCGCTTGGCGTAGCCGCGTGCCCACTCGAAGTTGTCCATCAACGACCAGACGAAGTAGCCGCGCACGTCCACGCCCGCGTCGATCGCGTCGGCCACCGCGGTCAGGTGACGGTGCAGGTAGTCGATCCGCCGCTCGTCGCGGACACGGCCGTCGCCGTCGGGGACGTCGGCGAAGGCGGCCCCGTTCTCAGTGATCATCATCGGCGTGCCGGGGTACTCGTCGCGCAGCCGCACGAGCAGCTCCGTCAGACCGGTCTCGTCGATGTTCCAGCCCATCTCCGTGTAGGGGCCGGGCTGCTGGACGAACTCGACGTCGTCGCACGCGATCCAGGGGGAGGCGGCGCCGTCGGCGTGCCCGTCGGCCGTCACCCGCGGGCCCGACCCGTCCCACCGGCGGACCAGGACCGGGTTGTAGTAGTTGACGCCGAGCAGGTCGACGGGTGCGCACGCGGTCGCCTCGTCGCCGTCGTGGACGAAGGACCAGTCGGTGACGGCGGCGGTGTCGTCGATCAGGTCGCGGGGATAGGCCCCGTCGAGCATCGGGCCGAGGAAGGCCCGGTTGGCGAGCGCGTCGACGCGCCGTACCGCGTCGGCGTCCGCGTCGGACACCCCCCGCACGTGGTGCAGGTTGAGGGTGACCGCGATCCGGGCGGCCGGGTCGACCACGGAACGCAGCGCCCGTGCGGCGAGCCCGTGCCCGAGATTCAGGTGGTGCAGCGCCGCCAGCGCCGCGGCCGGGTCGGTCCGGCCCGGGGCGTGCACGCCGGAGGCGTACCCCAGGTAGGCCGAGCACCACGGCTCGTTGAGGGTGATCCAGGTGTCGACCCGGTCGCCGAGGGCCTCGCCCATCCGCCGCGCGTACTCGGCGAACCGCAGTGCGGTGTCCCGGTGCGGCCAGCCGCCGGCGTCCTCCAGCTCCTGCGGCAGGTCCCAGTGGTAGAGCGTCGCCACCGGCGCGATGCCCCTGGCCCGCAGCCCGTCGACCAGCGCCGAGTAGAAGTCGAGGCCGCGCTGGTTGAGCCGGTCGCCGCCGCCGGGCAGCACCCGCGACCAGGAGATGGAGAACCGGTAGGCGCCGACGCCCAGCCCGGACAGGATGTCCAGGTCCTCCCCCATCCGGTGGTAGTGGTCGCAGGCGATGTCTCCGGTGTCGCCGTTGTCGACCAGGCCGGGGGTGTGGGAGAAGGTGTCCCAGATCGACGGCCCGCGGCCGTCCTCGGCGGCGGCGCCCTCGACCTGGTAGGCGGCGGTGGCGGTGCCCCAGACGAAGTTCTCGGGGAAGGTCCGGCCCGGGAAGGGCGATGATGACATGGGGGTCACTCCTTGGGACTGAGGACGATCTCGATGTGGCCGGTGCCGGGATCCGCGGCGACCCGCACGCCGGCGGGGGTGGTCTCGGACCGGCCGCCGCTGACGTGACCGGCGCCGGTCTCCCCGGCGAGCAGCAGGTTCCAGCTCTCCGGGGTGCCCTCCACCAGGTCGGCGCGGAGCCGGTCGCCGGAGCGGGACACCTCGAACACGGCTCCGACGCCACCGTCGGCCGTGGGAACGGTCACCGTGCGGCGGGCGCCGTCGGCGAAGCGGTAGACGTTCAGGGTGACGCCGTCGGCGTAGTCGTAGTCGGGCCGGTCGGAGCGGGCGCCCGTCGGCAGCACCGCGCCGGGCCGCACCAGCAACGGCAGGCTGTCGAACCCGTGCCGCTCGGTGCGCCAGCCGGGCCCCTCCACGGGGGTGCCGTCCAGCAGCCGGGTCCAGGCGCCGGCCGGCACGTAGTAGGAGACCTCGCCGTCGGCGGACAGCACCGGGGCCACCAGCAGGTCCGGGCCGAGCATGTACTGGGCGTCGAGGTAGTCGCAGCCGCGGTCGCCGGGGAACTCCAGCTGCATCGCCCGCATCGTCGGCATGCCCTCCCGGGTGGCCTGGACCGCGACGGCGTACAGGTAGGGCATCAGGCGGGCCTTGAGCCGGGTGAAGGAGCGCAGCACGTCGACGGACTCCTCGTCGAAGAGCCACGGGACCCGGTAGGAGCGGCTGCCGTGCAGCCGGCTGTGCGACGACAGCAGCCCGAAGGCGATCCAGCGTTTGAAGACCGCCGGGTCCGGGAGCCCCTCGAACCCGCCGATGTCGTGGCTCCAGAAGCCGAAACCGGCCATGCCCAGGGAGAGCCCGCCGCGCAGGCTCTCGGCCATCGCCTCGAAGGACGACTCGCAGTCGCCGCCCCAGTGCACCGGGAGCCGCTGGCCGCCGACGGTGGCCGCGCGGGCGAACAGCACGGCCTCGCCCGCCCCCCGGTGCCCGGCCAGCACCTCGTGGACGGTCTCGTTGTAGAGCAGGCTGTAGTAGTTGTGCATCCGCTCCGGGTCGGACCCGTCGGCCCACGCCACGTCGGTGGGGATCCGCTCGCCGAAGTCGGTCTTGAAGGAGTCCACGCCCATGTCGAGCAGCCCGCGCAGCTTGCCGGCGTACCACTCGCGGGCCCTGGGTGCGGTGAAGTCCACCAACGCCCGACCGGCCTGCCAGTGGTCGTCCTGCCAGACGCGGCCGTCCGGGCGGCGCAGCAGGTAGCCCGCCGCCGCACCCTCCTCGAACAACGCCGACGCCTGCGCGATGTACGGGTTGATCCAGACGCAGATCCGCAGGCCGCGCTCCTTGAGCCGGCCGAGCATGCCGGCCGGGTCGGGGAACACGTCGGGGTCCCACTCGAAGTCGCACCAGCGGAACTGCCGCATCCAGAAGCAGTCGAAGTGGAACACGCTCAACGGCAGGTCCCGCTCGGCCATGCCGTCGACGAAGGACGTCACGGTCGCCTCGTCGTAGTCGGTGGTGAAGGAGGTGGACAGCCACAGGCCGAACGACCAGGCCGGCGGGAGCGCCGGGCGGCCGGTCAGCGCGGTGTAGCGGCGCAGGATCTCCGCCGGCGTCGGGCCGTGGATGACGAGGTACTCCAGGTCGTGTCCCTCGGCGCTGAACTGGACCCGCGACACCGTCTCCGAGCCGACCTCGAACGACACCCGGCCCGGATGGTTGACGAACACCCCGTAACCGCGGTTGGTGAGGTAGAACGGGATGTTCTTGTACGCCATCTCACTGCTGGTGCCGCCGTCCTCGTTCCAGATGTCGACGGTCTGGCCGTTGCGCACCAGCGCGCCGAACCGCTCGCCCAGGCCGTAGACGAGCTCCCCGGCGCTCAGGTGCAGCTGTTCGACCATGAAATGCCGGTCGTCGGCGTCGTGCACGATGCCCAGGCACTTGGCGCCGCTGCGGGTGAGTTCCCGCCCGCCCGCGCTGAAGACCATGTCCCAGGGTGCGTCCCGGCGCAGCCCGACCCGCAGCGCGCCGCTGGTCAGGCTCACCTCCCCGGCGTCGACGTCGATCGCCACCGGGACGTCCGGGTCCTCGTGCACCGTGAACGCGGGTGCGTCCGGCACCGACCCGGCGAAGTGCACCGCCCGCACGCGGATCACGTCCGGCATCGGGGACGACACGTCGACCCGCAGCACCGGGCCGTCGATGGTATTGCCGCGACGGGTGATCGGCCTGGTGGGGGCGAGCACCCGTACCGCGCGGGCGTCCGCGGTCACGTCGAAGGCGGCGGTGGCGTACTCGCCCCGCACACCCGGACGCACCCGCCAGTAACCGTCTTTGAACTTCATGCTTTCCGTTCCGTGAGTGGTGGAAGTGGTCGCGGGGCCGGGTGGGCCTCCGAAAGCGGGGTCACCCCTTGAGCCCGCCGGCCACGAGGTCGAGACGCCAGAAGCGCTGCAGGAAGAGGAACAGCGCGACGATCGGGATGATCGACAGCAGTGATCCGCTGATCACCAGGCTGTACAGGGCGGGCTGGGAGGCGCCCCGGTTGAGCAGCGAATAGAGGCCGACGGTGAGCGGGAACAGGTCGTCGTCGGCCAGCATGATGTACGGCAGCAGGAAGTTGTTCCAGATTGAGATGAACTGGAGCAGGAAGACCGTGACCAGGCCCGGCGTCATGATCGGTACCGCCACCGACCACAGCAGCCGGAACTCGCCGGACCCGTCGACCCGGCCGGCCTCCAGGATCTCGTCGGGGACGGCGGCGGCGGCGTAGATCCGGCACAGGTAGATGCTGTACGGGCTGATCACGCTGGGCAGGATGACCGACCAGGAGGTGCCGACCAGGCCCATCTCCGACAGCAGCAGGTACTGCGGGACGGCGAGGGTGATCTGCGGTACGAGCACCCCGGCCAGCAACGCCCCGAAGATCAGCCGCTGACCGGCGAAGCGGTACTTGGCCAGGGCGTAGCCGGCCGCCGCGGACACCACGACGGTCAGGAACGCGCCTCCGCCGGCGTAGATGAGGCTGTTGAGCATCCACAGCCAGAACCGGCCGTCGCCGTAGTCGTCGAGGGCGGCGATGTTGCCGGTGAAGCCGCCGTTGAAGCTGGGCCAGCCGGAGAAGGTGCTGAACAGTTCCTCGGGGGTCTTGGTGGCCGCGATCACCACCCAGAGCAGGGGCAGCACGGCGTACACGCCGCCGAGCGCCAGGACGACCGTGGGCACGATCTTCGTCCGCGCCGGGCGGACGGCCGCCCGGGACGGTGCCGGGGAGCCGTCCGCCGGGGCGGTCGCGGCGGCGGGCGGGACCTGCTGGACGCTCATCGGTCGCTCCTCGCGTTGCGGACCCGGAGGACGGCGAGCGCGGCGAGCGACAGCAGCACGGTCGCACCGGCCAGCATCACCGAGGTGGCCGCACCCAGGTGGATGTCGTTCTCCACGAACGCCTGCTGGTAGACCCGCATCAGCGGCACCCAGTCCTGGGTGACGGTGTTGGTCATCGGCCGCAGCGTGGCCGGTTCACTGAAGACCTGGAGCATCCCGATGAGGGTGAAGACCGAGGTCATGATGAGGGCCGGACGCAGCAACGGAATCTTGATCTTGAGGGCGATCTGCCACTCGGCGCAGCCGTCCAGGCGGGCGGCGTCGTACAACTCCTTGGGGATCGCCCGCAGGGTGGTGTAGAGCACCACCATGTTGAACCCGACGGACCCCCAGACCGCGATGTTGGCGACCGAGAAGAAGATCGACACGTCGCCGAAGAAGTCGGCGGCGGGCAGCCCGAGCGCCTCCAGCGCGGCGGTGATCGGGCTGACCGCCGGCAGGTAGATGAAGCCCCAGAGCAGGCTGGCGATGACCCCGGGCACCGCGTAGGGCAGGAAGATCGTGATGCGCGAGTAGCGTTTGCCGCCGACCCGGGGGGCGTCGAGCAGCAGAGCGAAGAGCAGGGCCAGGCCCATGGTGGCGGGCACCATGATCAGGCCGTAGCCGAGCATGCGTTGCATCGCCTCGTAGAACGCGGTGTCCCGCACCGCGTCGAGGTAGTTCTCCAGGCCGATGAAGACCTCGCTGCGGATGCCGAGCCCGGTGCCCCGCACCCGCATGGCGTGCAGGCTCAACCAGATCGCGTAGCCGATCGGGACCAGGATGAAGACGACGAACAGCGCGACGGCGGGGGCCGTCATCAGGTAAGGCGCGACGGCCGGCCCGCGCCGGCCCGACCGGCCGGGTCCGGGCGTGTTCTCTCTGACAGAGGTCATGGGTTCATATCCGTTCTCGCGGCCCCGCCGGCCGGCGGAGGCCGTGTCAGCCGCCGACGACCTGGTAACCCTGCTTCTTGAGGTCCGCGACGCTCATCTGCTGCACCTGGGCGGCGACGGCCGCGAGGTCCGACTTGCCGCGCACCGCCGTCGGCATCAGGTCCTCGAACGCGCCGTAGGTGACGTTGGTGTTCGGCCCCCAGCTGCTGAAGCCCCGCGCGGTCTTCGCGATCTCGGCGGCCGAGTCGTAGTAGTCCTTCTGGCTCACCATGAACTCCGGCGCCGCCCCCAGCTGCTCGGAGGTCTGGCCGGCGCTGGCCGACGGGTAGAGGCCGATCTCGACGAGCAGCTTCAGGGCCTCGGGATCGGTGTTCATCCACTTGGCGAACTTCGCGGCCTGGGCCTTCTGCTTGGAGGAGGCGCTGACCGCGGTGGACGAGCCGCCCCAGAACCCGGTGAACCGCTCCCCGGCGTTCCACTGCGGCAGCGGGGCCATCCGCCACTTGCCCTTGCTGGACGCGGCGACGCCCGCGAGCACACCGGCACCCCAGACCGCGCTGGGCCAGGCGATGATGGTGCCGTCGCTCATCTGGCTGTTCCACTGCGGTGTGTACATCGGGTCGCCCAGGATCGCACCCGAGTTGACCAGCCCGCCCCAGAAGGAGAGCATCTTGCGGGTCGCGGGGTCGTCGACGGTCACCTTCCAGGCGCCGTTCTCGTCGGCCCACCAGTTCGCCCCCGCCTGCTGGGCGAAACCGGCCAGCCAGCCGGCGTCACCCGGCGAGAACGTGGTCAGGTAGCGTTTGGAGTCCTTCTCGCGGACAGTCCCGGCGAGCGCGCCGAACTCCTCCCAGGTGGCGGGAACCGCGAGGCCCATCTCCTCGAAGATGTCCTCCCGGTAGAAGAGCATCATCGGCCCGACGTCCTGCGGCACCGCGTAGGTGGCGCCGCCGAAGGAGGTCAGGTTCCAGGTGCCCTCCGGGAAGGCCGACCTGACCGGGCCGATCACGCTGGTCAGGTCCTGCAGGGCGTTGTTGGTGATGAGAGTCGGCAGCGACTGGTACTCCACCTGCAGGATGTCAGGTGCGTTGCCCGCCTTGACCGCGGTGAGGAACTTGGCGACCAGCTCGTCGCCGGCCGCCTGGCCGCTGAGGGTGACCTTCTGGGTGGGGTTCTTCTCATTCCACAGGTCGACCACCCGCTGGATGTTCTCCGCCCACGCCCAGAAGGTGAGCGTGGCCGCGGCGTTCTCGTCACCCTCGATGGGGGCGGCCTGGGCCGGGTCGGCCTCACCGGAGTCGGAGGCGTTGCCGCCGCAGGCGGACAGGAGCAGTGTCGCCGCCGACGAGAGGAGGAACGTTCTTCTGCGCATGGTGTCTCCTAGCTGGGGGTGCGGCCGGGCCCAGCGGGTACGGCCTGGTAGCGCAAGTGTCCGAAGGTGGGATGAGGGCCTGGCGGGCCGCCGGCCGGAGGACGGGAACGGGGACCGGACGAGACGGGGGCGGGGACGGGGGCCGGGCCGCCGCCCGCCGGAGGTCAGGGAAGGGGGCTCAGCGCGACGACGGCGCGCGGCGCCAGCGTCACCCGGTCGTGGACGGGGGATCCGGTCAGCAGATCCTCGGAAGGCTGGGGAAGCGGCACCTCCACCGTGCCGGCACCGTGGTTGAGCAGGAACAGCACGGGCCCGCGGCGGACCGCCTCGACGCCGGGCGGCAGCTCGGGCAGGACACCGGTCACGCCCGCGTCGGCCAGCGCCCGCACGGTCAGCTCGCCCAGCCCCTCCGGCTCGGGAATCGTCGCCACGTACCACGCGACCCCCTCGCCGGTCTCGTGCCGCAGCACCGCCGGCCGGTCGGCGAGGTCCCCCTCGGTGAAGGTCGCCACCGTCCCGGCCCCCTCGGCGCGCACCAGCTCGGTCCAGGTCCGCGCGGTGAAACCGGTGCCGTCGGCCCACCGGCAGCGCACCGGCCGGTCCTCCGGCGCCGGCATCCACTCCTCGCCGGAGGCGCCCAGCACCTCCCGCAGCGGCGCCGGGAACCGGCCGGTGCGGACGTGCCCCCGGGGATCCGTCACCCCGGAGAAGGGCCCGACGACGAGCACGCCGCCGCCGCGGACGTACTCGGTCAGCGCCGCGGCGTCCCGGTCGTCGATCAGGTAGAGGTTCGGCACCACGACCAGCGCGTAGCCGGTCAGGTCGGCCGACGGCCGCGCCAGGTCCACGGTCACCCCGCGCTCCCACAGCGGCCGGTAGAAGCGCAGCAGCTGGTCGGGCAGGTCGAGCCGGTCACTAGGCCGGCCGCGCTCCTCCAACGCCCACCAGCTGGGCCAGTCGTGCAGCATCGCCACCTTCGCCGGCACCGGCGTGCCGACCACGGGGTCCAGCCGGCGCAGCTCGGCGCCGTGCGCGCGGACCTCGGCGTGGATCCGGGTGTCCGGCCCGGCGTGCGGCAGCATCGCCGCGTGGAACCGCTCCGACCCGAACGCGGAGGCCCGCCACTGGAAGTAGCACAGCCCGTCCGCGCCGCGGGCCACCGCCTGCAGCGACTCCAGCCGCAGCTGCCCGGCCGGCTTGGGCAGGTTGTGCGGACGCCAGTTGACCGCCGACGGGGACTGCTCCATCAGCAGCCAGGGCCGTCCCCCGCCCAGCGAGCGGATCAGGTCGTGGGTGAGCGCCGTGCGCGCGGGGGAGAGCGGGTCGGCGGGGTCGGGGTACCAGTCGTTGGAGACGATGTCCTCCTCCGGCGCCCACGACCAGTAGTCGACCGGCTTGAACAGGCCCATGAAGTTCGTGGTGACCGGCGTGTCCGGGGTGCGTTCCCGCAGGATGTCGCGCTCGGCGCGGTAGTGCGCGAGCAGCGCGTCCGAGCTGAACCGTGCGAAGTCCAGCCGCTGGGTGGGGTTCACGATGTAAGGCGCGCGCCGCGGGGTGACGATCTCGTCCCAGTCGCTGTAGTGCTGGCTCCAGAAGGTGGTGCCCCACGCCTCGTTCAGCGTGTCCAGGTCGCCGTAGCGCTCACGCAGCCAGGCCCGGAACGCCGCCGCCGAGTCGTCGCAGTGGCAGATCTGGCCGTACTCGTTGCCCACGTGCCACAGCGCCAGCGCCGGGTGCCCGGCGTAGCGGTCGGCGAGGTCGGTCACGATGGCCAGTGCCCGCTCCCGGTAGACCGGGGACGACGGGCAGAACTGGTTGCGGGCGCCGTACCAGAGCCGGTGCCCCGACTCGTCGACGGGAAGGGTCCGCGGCCAGCGGTGCCCCATCCACGGGGGCGGCGAGGCGGTGGGGGTGGCCAGGTCGACCGCGATCCCGGCCGAGCCGAGCAGGTCGAGCACCCGGTCCAGCCAGGTGAAGTCCCGCGCGCCGGGCTCCGGCTCGATCCGCCCCCAGCTGAACACGCCGACGGTGACCAGGTTGACCCCGGCGGCCTTCATCAGCTCGACGTCTTCGTCCCACACGTGCTCGGGCCACTGCTCGGGGTTGTAGTCGCCGCCGAAGAGCAGCCCGCGTCCGGCGGTGAGGGTGTGCATGCCCGGTCGCGGCGTCCCGGGAGCCGTCGTCGGTCGTCCCGCCATCCTCATGCTCCTGTCTCGTCGCCGGTGCGGTCACGGGCGGGGTGGCCGGCACGGTCGCCGGTGCGGTCACGGGCGAGGTCACCGGTCCGCTCGTCGCGATCGCCGGTCCGGTCACCGGCCGTCGCTCCGGCGGGGCCACCGGCCCGGCCGCCGCGTTCGCCCGGCGTCGCGGGTGGCGGGCCGGAGCTGTCCCCGACCACCAGCCGGCAGGGCACCAGCCGCTGGTGGGGGGTGTCGTCGCCGCTCTGCAACCGGTCGATCAGCATCCGCACCCCGAGTCGGCCCAGCTCCGAGCTGGGCGGCTCCAGCGTGGTGAGCCGGGGATGGAACATCTCCGCGACCCTCGCGGAGGACAGCACCAGCATCAGGGTCAGGTCCTGCGGGATCCGCCAGCCCCGTGCGGCGACGGCGGCGAGCACGCCGACCGCGGCGTGGTCGTTCATCACGGCCAGCGCGGTCACGTCGGGACGCTCGTCGACCAGCCGGTCGAACGCCCGTCGGCCCTCCTGTGCCGAGTCGGCGTGGAGGCCGCCGACGTAGTCGATCCCCGCCCGCCGCGCCGCCGCGGCGAACTCCTCACCGGTGCGGATGGTCGGGCCGTACTGCGGGGAGTACGCGTTCGAGGAGTGGTTGAGGAAGGCCAGCGTTCGGTGCCCCAGCCCCGCCACGTGTGCGACGGCGTCCTGGGCGGTGCGCGCGAAGTCGATGTCGGCGTAGCTGGTCGAGCCGGGATCGCGGGTACGCCCTATCATGCTGAACGGCACCCCCGCCTCCGTCAGGAACGCCGTCCGCTCGTCGTCGAGGCGCACCTCCATCAGCAGCACGCCGTCGATCAGGCCCAGCCCGGTGAGGTAGCGCAGCTCCTTGACCGGGTCGGTGTTCTCCGGGGAGAGCATCAGGTGGTAACCCAGCTCACCGGCCGCCTCGGCGGCACCGGTGGCGAACTGCATCTCGGTGAGCCCGAAGCCGCTGTGCGGCGCGGGGAACAGCAACGCCAGGATGCGGGTCCGCTTGCTCACCAGCCCCCGGGCCAGCAGGTTGGGGCGGTAACCCAGCTCGGCCGCGGCCCGCTCGATCCGGGTCTTGGTCTCCGCCGCCACCGGCCGGGTGCCGTTCAGCGCGGCGGAGACGGTGCTGACCGCGACCTGTGCCCGCTTGGCCACGTCACGTAACGAAGTCATGCCACTCCGACCTTGGGCTGCCCGGCGCCGGAAGCTGCCGAGGCGGTTGTCGAAACGTTTCGCAAACCGTAGAGTCGGGTTTGTGGAGATGTCAATGGCGTTACAAAGAGCGTCCTGAACATGTCCGGCGGACAACGGTGAAGGCCGGCCGAGGTGCACCCGCCCCCACCTGAGACCCGCGATCCCCCACCGGCCGCGGACCGGAGGGGTAGGGAAATCCCCACCCCGGGATGCCTGTGGGCAGGATCGAGTGGCGGCCCGGTGACTCATAGCGTTGACCCCATGAGATCCCTCGTGCATCGCCTCGGCGCCGACACGCGCTACCTGCTCCTCGGTTTCCCGCTGGCCGTGATCGCCTTCGCCCTGACGGTGGTCGGTTTCGCCGCCGGAATCGGGACGGTGGTCGTGTGGGTGGGCGTGCCGGTCCTGGCGATGACGTTGATGCTGGCCAGGGGGTTCGCCGACGTCGAGCGGAGGATGCTCACCGAGGTGCTGGACCGCCCGGTCGCCCGGCCGCGCTACCGGCCGGCGCCCGAGGGGGCCGGCTGGTTCCGCAGGATGGCCAACCCGCTGACCAACGGCCAGTCATGGCTGGACCTGCTCCACGGCATCGTGGCCCTCCCGATCGCCGCCGTGACCTTCACGTTCACGGTGGCCTGGTGGGCCGGGACGATCCTCGGCCTCACCTCCCCGCTCTACGGCTGGTTCACCGCCTCGATCCCCGGTAACCAGGGGCTGGCCCACCTGCTCGGGTTCGGTGACAACACCGCGGTCGACGTCGTGATCAACACCGTCATCGGGGTGCTGTTCGCCCTGACCCTGCCGGTGGTCGTGCGCAGCGCCGCGCTGCTCCAGGCCGGGCTCGGCCGGGCCATGCTCACCGGCGTCGCCGAGCTGCACGAGCGCATCGACGACCTGGCCGAGGGCCGGGCCGCGGCGGTCTCCGCCGAGGCCAACGCGCTGCGCAGGCTGGAGCGCGACATCCACGACGGCCCCCAGCAGCGCCTGGTCTCCCTGGCCATGGACCTCTCCCGGGCCCAGCGCCAGCTCAAGCGCGACCCGCAGGCGGTGCAGGAGATGCTCGACCAGGCCATCACCTCCACCCGCGAGACCCTCGACGAGCTGCGTGCCCTGTCGCGCGGCATCGCCCCGCCCATCCTCAGCGACCGCGGGCTGACCCCGGCGCTGGCCGCCCTGGCCGGCCGCTCGCCCATCCCGGTCGAGCTGGACGTGCAGGTCACCGGGCGCTTCACCGCCGCGATCGAGAACACCGTCTACTTCGTCACCGCCGAGTCGCTGGCCAACGCCGCCAAGCACAGCCGCGCCACGGTCTGCACCGTCACGCTGAGCCGGACCGGTGACACGCTGATGCTCACCGTCGGGGATGATGGGGTCGGCGGCGCCCATGTCGCCAAGGGACATGGTCTGTCCGGTCTGGCCGACCGCCTCAGGGCGGTGGACGGCGAGCTGACGGTCGATTCACCCGTCGGCGGGCCGACGGTCATCGTGGCGGAGGTTCCGTGCGGGTGACCATGCCCCGGTGAGAGCGCGGGTGACCATGCCCCGGCAGGAGCGGGGGCGACCGCACTCCGGCAGGAGCGGGGGCGACCGCACTCCGGTGAGAACGCGGGTGACCGCACCCCGGCGGGGATACCGATGACCGCGCTCCGGTGAGGATGACGGCCTGCCAGCCGAACGGGGGAGTCCTGGACGATCTGTCGTCCTCGGGGCTCCCCCGTCCGCTGTTTTTAGGTTAGCCTTACCTCATTTACATGATCGGAGGGGCCGTGGACACGACCGGATCCGCGCTGCTGGCCGACGAGCGGCTCACCGAGACGGCACCGGGACCACTGGAGCCGCCGAGAACACCAGAGCCACCAGAATCGCTAGCGCCGCCGGGATCGCCGAGGCCCCCAGAGCTGCTGGAGCCGGCGGGGCCATTGGGACCGCTGGAGCCGTTGGCCGCGCGCCTGCGCGCCGCCGCCGAGGCCGGGCTCTCCCCCGCCCTCGCCCCCGGGCTCCGTGCCGAAGGGCCGGGCTGGTACGCGGCGTCGGAGCTGGCGGCTCCGACGTACCACCGGCTGAGCGAACTGGTCGAGGAGATCCGGCGCGAGCAGGAGGCGCCGCTCCACGTGGCCGCCGCCCTGTGGTGGAAGGGTTTCGCCTACTGGACCACGTTTCCGGTCGTCATGGGATGGGCGATCAACCGGCACGTCCCCCTCATGACCGCGGAGAACACCGTTCTGCACTCGTCGCCCGGGGAGCCCCGCCTGCGGGTCGGACTCGGCGAACCGCTCGCGGCCACCGGCGGGGCCGCCGAGCTCGGTGCGATCATCCGCGAGACGTTGCTGGAGGACCTGCACGCCCCGATCGTCGAGGCGCTGCACGCGCTCACCCGGACCGGGCGGCGCGGACTGTGGGGTTCGACGGCCGAGGCGTTCGCCCACCCCCTCGTCTCCTACGCCCGGGACCTGCTCGACGATCCCGCCGACGCGGCGGCGACCCTGCTGCGCTCGACCGGAGGCCCGGTGACCGGACTGCTGGAGACGCCTTCGATGCGCCGGCGCACCTGCTGCCTGTGGGTGACGCTCCCCGGACGCGACGCCTGCTCCACCTGCTGCGCGGTTCGCCGCGGATGACCGGAGGAGCGGGAGTGCCGGTCGAGGGCCGCGACGTCCTGCGTCGTGCGATCACCGGGCAGTGGCGGCACACGGCCGGCGGGTCCGTCCTGGCCGCCGGCCACCAGGCGTGTGAGGCCCTGGTGCCCGTGATGGTCGGGCTGGTCATCGACAGGGCCATCGCGACCGGTGACGCCGGGGAGGTCGCCCGCTGGATCGCGGCCCTGGCCGTGGTCTTCGCCGTGCTGTCCCTCAGCTACCGTTTCAGCTTCCGCCTGGCCGAGCGCGCGTCCGAACTGGCCGCGCACGATCTGCGGACCGAGTTGGCGGGCCGGGTCCTGCGGGCCAGGGGCGGCGCGGAGACCGGGCGGCTGCCGGGTGAGCTGGTCGCGGTCGCCACGCAGGACGCCAAACGGGTCGGCGCCGTGAACGTGGCCGTCGCCTCCGCGATATCGGCGCTGGCCGGGCTGCTCGCCGGGGGCGTGGCGCTGCTGCGCGTCTCCGTACCGCTGGGCCTGCTCGTCCTGCTGGGAACCCCTCCCCTGTTGCTGCTGGCGCACCTGCTGGGCAGGCCGCTGGAGCGGCGCAGCGGTGACGAGCAGGAGCGCGCCGCGCACGCCTCGGGCGTGGCCGCCGACCTGATCGCCGGGTTGCGGGTGCTCAAGGGCATCGGCGCCGAGGCCGCGGCGGTCGGCCGTTACCGGCGCACCAGCCGCGACTCGCTGGCCGCCACCTTGCGGGCGGCGCGGGCCCAGGCATGGCATGACGGCGGCATGCTCATCCTGACCGGTGTCTTCATCGCCGTCGTGGCCCTGGTCGGAGGCCGGCTCGCCGCGCAGGGTGAGATCAGCGTCGGCCAGCTGGTGGCGGCGGTCGGGCTCGCCCAGTTCCTGCTCTCCCCGCTGTCCATCCTCTCCTGGGCCAACGGTGAACTCGCCCAGGGACGCGCGTCGGCCGCCCGGGTCGCCTCCGTGCTGGCCGCGCCGCCCGCGGTGACCGGAGGTGACGGCACCCTGCCGCAGGACGTCCGGGGCCGGATCCGGTTGCGCGAGGTCACGCACGACGCGCTGCGCGGGCTGAGCCTCGACGTGGCACCGGGTGAGCTGGTGGGCGTCGTGACGGCGGACCCCGCGGTCGCGGCCTCGCTGCTGCGGGTGCTGAACCGCACCGCCGACCCCTCCTCCGGCGTGGTGGAACTGGACGGCGTACCGCTGTCCGGTCTCGATCCCGCCGAGGTACGCCGCGCCGTCGTCGTCGCCGAGCACGACGCCGACCTGTTCGAGGGAACCCTGCTCGGCAACGTGACCGCCGCCGTGCCCCCGGACGCGGCCCCGGACACGGTCGAGGCGGCGATGGCGGCCGCGGCGGCCGACGAGATCGCCCGGGTCCTGCCGCACGGCGCCGCCACCGCGCTCACCGAGCGGGGCCGGTCGCTGTCGGGCGGGCAGCGTCAGCGGGTGGCCCTCGCCCGTGCCCTGGCCACCGGCGCCCCCGTCCTGGTCCTGCACGATCCGACCACCGCGGTCGACGCGGTCACCGAGGCCCGGATCGCGGACGGGATCCGAAAGGTCAGATCCGGGAGAACAACGATCATGGTGGTCACCAGCCCGGCGCTGCTCGCGGCGGCCGACCGAGTGGTCTTCGTGGACGGCGGGGCCTCGACCGCGGAGGGCACGCACGCCGAGCTCGTCCACGGGGACGAGGCCTACCGGACGACGGTCCTGGCCTGACAGCGCGAGGGTCCGGTGCAGGATCCGGTGGAGGAGAGCACACAGATGACGACGACCACGGCACCGCACGCCGGAGAGCGGGAGCTGCTGCCCACCGCGACCCCCGCGCAGACCCGCGCGGCCGTGCGCGAGCTGGCCCGCCCCCACCGCCCGGCGGCCCTGGGCGGCTTCGCGGTTCTCACCGTCTCGACCGGGGTGGGGTTGCTCACCGCCCCGATCCTCGGCCACATCATCGACCTGGTCGCCGGAGGGCGGCCCGCCGACGCGATCACCGTCCCGGTCGCCTGGCTGGCGGCGATCGCGGTCGTGCAGGGGGTTACCGCGGCGGTCGGCGTCTCCCTCATCGCCCGGCTCGGCGAGGGCATGCTGGCCACGCTGCGGGAGCGTTTCGTGGAGCGGGCGCTGCGGCTCCCCCTGGAACGGGTCGAGCGGGCCGGGTCCGGAGACCTGACCTCACGCGTCACCAACGACGTCTCGGTGATCACGAACGCGGTCCGTGACGCGATGCCGGCCTTGGCCCGTTCGCTGCTGACGATCGCGCTGACCCTGGTGGGACTGGCGATCCTGGACTGGCGGTTCCTGCTCGTGGCGCTCGTGGCCGTCCCCATCCAGGCGCACACGGTGCGCTGGTACGCCCGCCGGGCGGTCCCCCTGTACACCGCGCAGCGCGTCGCCGTCGGCGCCCAGCAGCAACAACTGCTGGACACGGTCGGCGGGGCGTCCACCGTCCGGGCGTTCCGGCTCGCCGACGAGCACGTCCACCTCGTCGGCACCCGGTCACGGGCCGCGGTGGACCTGGCCCTGCGCGGGGTCCGGCTGGTGACGCGGTTCTACTCCCGCCTCAACCTCGCCGAGTTCGCGGGCCTGTCGGCGGTGCTGGTGACCGGTTTCCTGCTGGTGCGCGGCGGCGACGCCAGCGTCGGGGTGGCCGGAGCCGCCGCGCTGTACTTCCACAGCCTGTTCACGCCGATCAACATCGCGCTCGGCCTCGCCGACGACGCGCAGGCCGCCGTCTCGGGCCTCGCGCGGCTGGTCGGGGTGGCCGGCGCCGCCGCCCCGCCGCTCCCGGCCCCGCCCGCGGCCCTTCCCCCAGCCCCGGCCTCCACCCCGGTCCCGGCCCCGGCCCTTCCCACCGCGCCGGCGGTCCGTGTCCGCGGTGTCGAGTACGCCTACCGGCCCGGTCACCCGGTGCTGCACAGCGTGGACCTCGACATCGCCCCCGGAGAACGGGTCGCCCTGGTCGGCACGAGCGGCGCGGGGAAGACCACACTGGCCAGGATCGTCGCGGGCGTCCACCGGCCCGCTGCCGGCTCGGTCACCGTGGACGGGGTGGAGGTGTGCGGACCGGACCCGGCGACGACCGGACGGTCCGTCGCCCTGGTCACCCAGGAGGTCCACGTCTTCTCCGGCCCGCTCGCCGACGACCTCCGGCTGGCCCGGCCGGAGGCGGACGACGACGAACTGCGGTCCGCCCTGGAACTGGTGGGGGCACTGGAGTGGGCTCGGGCGCTCCCCGAAGGACTGGACACGGTGGTCGGGGAGAACGGCCACCGGCTCACCCCCGCCCAGGCGCAGCAACTGGCGCTCGCCCGGCTCGTCCTGGCCGACCCCCCGGTGGCCGTGCTCGACGAGGCCACCGCGGAGGCCGGCAGCGCCGGTGCGCGACTCCTTGAGGCGTCGGCCGCCGCCGCGGTCGCCGGCCGGACCGCGCTCGTCGTGGCGCACCGGCTCACCCAGGCCGCGGCGGCCGACCGCGTCGTGGTGCTCGACGGCGGGAGGGTGGCCGAGATCGGCACGCACGCCGAGCTGATCCGCGCAGGCGGCGGCTACGCGGCCCTGTGGGAGGCGTGGTCGGACGACCGGGAACCACGACCGGGAGGACCGGTGGGCCTGCCCCGGCAAGGGTGAGGGCTCCGCCCCGGATCTCCCGGGGCGGAGCCCTCGTCCGCGTGACCGGCGGTCAGTCCCGCGTGGCCTCGCCCATGGCCCGCGCCAGGCTGCGGGGACGCAGGTCCGTCCAGTTCTCCTCCACATACCGCAGGCAGGCGTCGCGGGAGTCCTCGCCGAAGACCCGCTCCCAGCCCGCCGGGATCCCGGCGAAGGCCGGCCAGAGCGAGTGCTGGCCCTCGTCGTTGACCAGCACCAGGTAGCGGCCCTCGGGGTCCTCGAACGGGTTGGTGCTCATGAGTCGTTCCTCCTCGGGTCGTCGTGGGCGAGCGGCCGGTCGGGATCGGCCACCGCCGTCTTCAGGATGCGGACCAGGTCGTCCGCGAGCCGCCGGACCGTGTTCCGGTCGAACAGGCCGGTGTCGTACTCCAGCAGGCAGTCCACCGGCCCGTCACCGTGCGGTTCGAAGAAGCTGAGCGCCAGGTCGGCGTTGAGCGCTCCTGTCGGGACCGGTTCGAACGCGGCGTCGAGGTCCTCGATCCGCGACATCCGCGCCTGCTCGTGGTGGACGAGCATCACCCTCGGCGCCGGCAGGCCGAGCTCCCGGGCGACCCGGTCGAACGGGACGTCCTGCCGGTCGAGAGCCGCCAGGTCGGTCTCCCGAACCCGCGCGAGCAGCTCGCGGAAGGTGGGGTCGCCACCGGTGTCCGTGCGCAGCACGACGGTGTTGAAGAAGCACCCGACCAGGTCGGTGAGCGCCTCCTCGGTGCGGCCGGCGACGAGCGAGGCGATCGGCAGGTCCGTTCCGGCGCCGTGCCGGGTCAGCAGGGCGGCCAGCGCCGCCTGGAGCACCATGAACATGCTCGTGCCCGTCCGGACGGCCAGGTCGTCGACGTCGCGGTGCAGGTCCGGGTCGAGGACGAAGGGCACGTGGTCCCCGCCGCCGGGTGCCTGTCCGCGCGGCCGGTCGTACGGCAGGGCCGGGTCGAGCGGCAGCCCGCGCAGGGTCCGCCGCCAGTAGTCCAGCTGCCGGTCGGCCAGGCCGGCGAGCGTCCCGTGAGCCCAGGACGTGTAGTCCGCGTACGTCACCGGCAGCGGGTCCCACACCGGCGCTGCACCCCGGACGCGGGCCGCGTAGGCGACGGAGACGTCGCGCACCAGCGGCACGACCGACCACTCGTCGACGCCGATGTAGTGCATCGTCAGCAGGAGCGCCTGGGCACCGGATCCGTCGGTGAGCAGCCGGGCACGCAGCGGCGGGCGGCCGGTCAGGTCCGGCCGCTCGGCCGCCAAGGCACGCAGCCGGTCGTCGAGGTCGTCGACCCGGACGGATTCCAGCCCCAACCCGGCGGGCTCCTGGACCGGCCGGCCGTCGCGTTCGGCGAAGGCCGTGCGCAGCGGTTCGTGGCGGGCGGCGACGTCGGCGAGCGCCTCGGCCAGCGCTCCGGCGTGCAGGCCGCCGCCGGGTGAGCGCAGCGCGAAGGCCATGTCGTACGGCCCCCCGTCCCGGTGCCGGGTCCACTGCCACTCCTGGGGCGGGGCGACCGCCGGGATCCGCGGCCCGTCGGCCGCACGCGACGGCGCCAGCCGCGGCCGCCCGCCGCGCGCGCCGTCCAGCCGTTCGGCCAGCGCCGCGACCGTGGGCGCCTCGAAGACGTCCCGCAGGGCGAGGTCGGCGTCCAGCAGCGTGCGGACACGGCCGAGCAGCCGCATCGCGGACATGGAGTGGCCGCCCAGGGTGAAGAAGTTGTCGTGGACGCCGACCCCGGGCAGTTCGAGCACCTCGGTGAAGAGCTGCGCCAGCGCCTGCTGCCGCCCGGTCGTCGGGCGGGCGTCGCCGGTCAGCGCCGACCAGTCGGGCGCCGGGAGCGCCCGGCGGTCCAGCTTGCCGTTGGGAGTGAGCGGCAACGGCCCGTCGAGCACCACGACCGCGGCCGGGACCATGTAGTCGGGCAGCAGCCTCGCCACGTGGGTGCGCACCTCGGCCGGGTCGGGCGGCGGACCGTCCTGGTCCCGGGCGGGGACGGCGTAGCCGACCAGCCGCGGCTCGGTCGCGCCGCGGTCGACCACGACGGCCGCCTGGGCGACCCCCGGGTGCCGGGTCATCGCTCCCGCGATCTCGCCGGGCTCGATCCGGAAACCGCGGATCTTCACCTGGTCGTCCGCCCGGCCGAGGAAGTCGAGGTTGCCGTCGGGGCGCCAGCGCGCCCGGTCGCCGGTCCGGTACATCCGCGTCCCGGGCGGGCCGAACGGGCAGGCCACGAACCGTTCCGAGGTCAGGTCGGGCCGTCCCAGGTAGCCGCGGGCGAGCCCGCGGCCGGAGACGTACAGCTCCCCGGCGACACCGGGCGGCACCGGCCGCAGTCGCTCGTCCAGCACGTACGCGCGGGTGTTGGGGTCGGGGACGCCGATCGGCACCGCCCCCGTCCAGCCCGGTTCGGCGGGCCACAGCGTCGAGTTCACCGTCGCCTCGGTCAGCCCGTACGCCGCCAGCAGCCGCAGCCGCCCGGCCCACCGGGCGATCACGGCCGGTGGCACGGTCTCGGTGCCCACCAGCACGGTGGACCCCTCCGGCAGGTCGCAGTCGGCCGGAAGGGCCGCGACCAGAGAGGGCGGCAGGATCGCGTGGGTGATCCGCTGCCCGTTCATGAAGTCGGTCAGCTCCCGGCCGGGCACCCGTGCCTCGTCGGGGACGAGCACCAGGCAGCCGCCGTGGCACAGTGCCATGGACAGCTCGAAGATCGTCACGTCGAACCCGATGGAGGCGAACTGCAGCACCCTGCTGTCCGGGGTGAGGCCCATCCGGTCGACGGCCGTCGCCACCAGGCTGGCGATCCCCTCGTGCGGGACGAGGACGCCCTTGGGGCGGCCGGTCGATCCCGAGGTGTAGATGACGTAGGAGGCATGGTGCAGGGTGACGGGCGCCGGTGGTCCGTCCTCCCCCGGTTCGGCGAGCCGGGCGGCCACCTCGGGGTCGTCGAGCGGCAGCACCCGCACCCCGTCCACCTCGGGGATCTTGCCCGCGACCTGCTGGGTGGCGACGACCACCTCCGCCCGCGCGTCGCCGAGCATGTACGCCAGCCGGTCGGCGGGGTGGGCCAGGTCCAGCGGCAGGAAGGCGGCGCCGAGCTTGTTCGCGCCGAGCATCGCCGCGACCATCTCCACCGAACGCGGCACCGCCACCCCGACCACGCTCTCGGCCCGCACCCCGTACCGGGTGAGCAGCCGGGCCATCCGGTCCGACAGGGCGTCCAGCTCCGCGTAGGTGACCGTGCGCGGCCCGTCCACCACCGCGGCGGCAGCCGGACGCTCGCGTACGCACCGCCGGAACATCCCGACGAAGGTCTCCTCGGGCACCACCCGGTCGGTCCGGTTGAAACCGGTCACGACCCGCTCGCGCTCGTCATCGGTGAGCACGTCGATCCGGCTGACCGGAAGGCCGGGGTCGGCGGCCACCGCTGTGACGAGCGCGGCCAGCCGGTCGCCGAGCACCGCGACCGTCCCGGGGTCGAACAGGTCGGAGCGGTACTCGATCAGGCAGGTGATCCGGCCGGTTCCGGAGTCCTCGGTGAAGGCGAAGACCAGGTCGAACTTGGCCGTGCGCACCTCGACCGGCTGCGGCAGCACCTCCAGCCCGTCCAGCGCGAAGTCGTCGCCGGTGCGGTTGCGGTAGCCGACCATCACCTGGAACAGCGGGTTGCGGTCGGGCGAGCGCACCGGGTTGAGCTCCTCCACGACGGCCTCGAACGGCACGTCCTGGTTGGAGAAGGCCGCCAGCGCGCTCTCCCGGACCCGTCCCACCACGTCGGCGAAGGTCGGGTCGCCCGACAGGTCGGTGCGCAGCACCAGGGTGTTGACGAAGAAGCCGACCAGTTCGTCCAGCGCGCCGTCGGTGCGGCCGGAGATCGGCGCGCCGAGCGGGATGTCGTCACCGGCGCCGAGGCGGTGCAGCAGCGCGGCGACCGCCGCGTGGCACGTCATGAACATGCTCGCCCCGGCCCGCTGGGCGATCCGCCGCAGGCGCTCGCAGTCCGCCGGGTCCAGCTCGACCGCCAGTTCCCCGCCGGCCGGGCTCGGCCGCGCCGGGTGGGGCCGGTCGGTGGGCAGCTCCAGCCGCTCGGGTGCGCCGCGCAAGATCTCGGCCCAGTGGGCGAGCTGACGCGCGGCCAGGCTGCCGGGGTCGGACCGCTCGCCGAGCAGCCGCCGCTGCCACAGGGTGTAGTCGACGTACTGGACCGGCAGAGGCTCCCAGCCGGGGGCCCGCCCGCTGCGGCGGGCGGCGTAGGCGGCCGACAGGTCCCGCAGGAACGGGCCGTCCGACCACTCGTCGGTGGTGATGTGGTGCAGCAGCACCACCACCACGTGCTCCCGCGGACCGAGCCGCACGACCGTGGCGCGCACCGGCGGTTCGGCGGCGAGGTCGAACGGGCGGGTGACGACCTCCGACAGCAGGCCGCCCAGCCGGTCCTCGTCCGCGTCGACCACCTCGACGGCCGGGTGGGCCTCCCCGGCCGGCAGGACGTCCTGGAACGGGCGGCCCTCCCGCTCGGCGATGCGGGTGCGCAGCGTCTCGTGCCGGTCCGTCACGTCGGCCAGCGCGGCGCGCAGCGCCTCGACGTCGAGTTCGCCGCGGAGCCGCATCACCAGGGGGAAGTTGTAGAGCGCCGACGGGCCCTCCAACTGCTCGATCACCCACAGGCGCTGCTGGGCGAACGACAGGGGCGGCTCGTCCGGGCGGCTCCCGGCGGCGACCAGCGCCGGGCGCCCCACGGCACCCGCCGCCTGCGAACCGGCGACCCGGGCAGCCAGCTCGGCGACGGTCGGCGCCTCGAACAGGTCGCGGATCGCCAGCTCGGCGCCGAGCGCGGTGCGGGCACTGCTGACCAGCCGGGTGGCCAGCAGGGAGTGCCCGCCCAGGTCGAAGAAGTCGTCGTCGACGCCGACGCCCTCCACGCCGAGCAGCTCGGCGAACAGCCCGCACAGGACCCGCTCGTGCCGCGAGCGGGGCGGGCGGCCGCGGGTGCCGGCGGTGACCTCCGGCCGGGGCAACGCCCGCACGTCCAGCTTGCCGTTCACGGTGAGCGGCAGCCGCTCCACCGCCATGAGCGCGGCCGGGACCATGTATCCGGGCAGCCTGGCCTTCAGGGCCTCCCGCAGCAGCGCGGCGAGCTCCCCGGCGTCCGCGGGCCCGTCCATGAACCGGCCCGCGGGCCCGCCCGTGGACTCGCCGGTGATCCCGCCCGTGGGCCCGTCCGCGGGCACCACGTAGCCGACCAGCCGCTTGGCGCCGCCCGGGCCGGAGCCGTCGGCGACGACGGCCGCGTGCGCGACCAGCGGGTGCTCCTCCAGGGCCGCGGCGATCTCGGCGGGTTCCACCCGGTAACCGCGGATCTTCACCTGGTCGTCGGTGCGGCCGAGGAAGTCGAGGTTGCCGTCGGGGCGACGGCGTACCAGGTCGCCGGTGCGGTACATACGGGCGCCGGGCTCACCGCTGAACGGGTCGGCGACGAAACTCGCGGCGGTCAGGCCGGGCCGGCGATGGTAGCCGCGGGCCAGGCCGACACCGCCGATGTACAGCTCACCCGGCGTTCCCGGCGGGACGGGACGCAGGCCCGAGTCCAGCACGTAGGCGCGGGTGTTCCAGATCGGCCGCCCCACGGTGGGTGTGGGGCTGTCGCCGGTGGACGCGCCGAGCGTGTTGATCGTGTACTCGGTCGGCCCGTACAGGTTGTAGCCGAAGGTCCCCGGGGTGTCGCGCAGGGTGGCCCAAACGGTGTCGGACACCGCCTCACCACCGAGCAGCACCAGCGGGGGCCGGTGCCCGTCGAGCAGGCCCTCGTCGATGAGGTGGTGGGCGTAGGTCGGCGTCACGTTGACGACGTCGACGCGTTCCCGGTCGCAGTAGGCCACCAGGGCCTCGGCGTCACGGCGCAGGTTCTCGTCGCAGACGTGGACCTCGTGCCCCTCGACCAGCCAGAGCAGTTCCTCCCACGACATGTCGAAGGCGAAGGAGACCGTGTGGGCGATGCGCAGCCGCCGCCCCCCGGCCGCCGCGATGGCCGGCTCGAAGATGGCCTCGCGGTGGTTGAACTGCATGTTCGTCAGGCCGCGGTAGGGGGTGACGACCCCCTTGGGGCGGCCGGTCGACCCCGAGGTGTAGATCACGTAGGCGGGGTGTTCCAGCCGGTGCGGCAGGTCGCGGGCGAAGGCGGGCCGCTCGGCGTCGTCCAGGGCGTCGCCGGGCAGCGCCGCCAGCGCCGCCACCGTGTCCGGGTCGTCCAGCAGGACCTGCTCCACCCCGGAGCGGGGGAGCGTCGCGGCGACCTCCGCGGTGGTCACCACGCACGCCGGTGCGGTGTCGGCCAGCATGAACCCCAGACGTTCCGCCGGGTACTCCAGGTCCAGCGGCAGGTAGGCCGCTCCCGTCTGGAGGACGGCGAACAGCGCCGCCACCATGTCGGCCGAGCGGGGCAGGGCCAGCGCGACCACCCGTTCCGGTGCCGCGCCGCGGGCCAGCAGCAGGCGGGCCAGACGGTTGACACGGGCGTCGAGGTCGGCGTAGGTCAGCCGCTCGGCGCCGAAGACCAGGGCCACCTCGCCGGGGGTGCGCGCCGCCTGCTCGGTGAGGAGCTCGGCGACGGTCAGCGCGGGCAGCGGCCGCCTCGCCGCGTGCCACTCCGCGTCCAGGTCGCGCCGCTCGGCCGGCAGCAGCAGGTCGAGCCCGCCGACCGGGCCGGGCAGGCCGTCCAGCAGCCGGCCGAGGAGCGCGGTGAAGCGCTCCAGCAGCGCGGCGGCGTCGTCCGGCCGGTAGGCGTCGGGCCGGTAGGACAGCGTCACGCGCAACCGGCTCCCCTGGGTCACGATGAGGGTGAGCGGGTAGTGGGTGGCGTCCACACCGGCCACGTCCACGATGCCGTTGCGGCCGGTGAACGCGGTCATCCGCTCCTCGCCGCCGGCGTCGCGCAGCACGAAGAGCGTGTCGAAGAGCCGGCGGTGCCCGCTCTCGCGCTGGATCTCGCCCAGGCCGGCGTACTCGTACGGCATCAGCGCCACGCGCTCGTCCTGCAACCGCCTGAGCAGGCCGAGCACGGGCTCGCGCGGGTCGAGGGTGACCCGTACCGGGACCGTGTTGAGGAACATCCCGATGATGTTCTCCACGTCGGGGACCGCCACCGGCCTGCCCGCCACCGCGGCGCCGAAGACCACGTCGTCGCGGCCGACGGTGGCGGCCAGCACGAGTCCCCAGGCGGCGTTGAGCACGGTGTTGAGGGTCAGGCCGTGCTCGCGGGCCGTGGCGCGGAGCCGGTCGCCGAGCCGCGCGGGCAGCACGGTGTCGAGGTTCACCGGGATCACCGGGTGCAGGCCGTCGTCGGCGGGCCGCACGAGCGTCGGCTCGGCCAGCCCGGCGAGGGCACCGCGCCAGGCCGCGAGCGCCTCTCCGGCGGGCTGCGCGGCGAGCCAGGCGAGGTAGTCGCGGTAGGAGCCGGGGACGGGCAGACCCCGGTCGTCGCCGGACCGGTCGTAGAGCGTGAACAGCTGCTCCAGGAACAGCCACGCCGACCAGCCGTCCCACAGGATGAGGTGGTGGCTGACGACTAGCCGGTCGCGCTCGCCGAGCCGGATCAGCAGCAGCCGCATCAGCGGCGGGCTCGACAGGTCGAACCTGCGGGTGCGGTCCTCGGCCAGCAGTTCGGCCACCTGCTCGTCCTGCTCGGCGGTGCCCAGGTGGGACAGGTCGATCTCACGCAGCGGCGGCGTCAGGACGGTGCCGACGAACTGCGCCGTCCGGGGCAGCCCTTCGGCGGTGAAACCGGCGCGCAGGCTCGGGTTGCGCGCCAGCAGGGCGGAGCAGGCGGCGCGGAGCCGGTCGGCGTCGATCCGTCCGGCGAACTCGAAGACGTCCTGGGAGGTGTAGACGTCGACCGCGCCGGTGTCGTAGCTGGAGTGGAAGAAGATCCCCTCCTGGAGCGGGGAGAGCGGCCAGATCTCCTCGACCGGGACGGGACTGGTCCGCCGCACCCGCTCGGCCTCCTGCGGGGTGAGCCGGAGCAACCCTGCCTCCTCCGGCCGGCCGGTGCCGGCCACGCCGCCGGGACCCACCGCGCGGTCCGCCGCGGGCAGCGCCGCCGCCAGCGCGGCGGGGGTGCGGTGCGCGAAGACGTCGCGGGGGCTGAGCGGCAACCCCGCCCTGCGGGCACGGCCGGAGACGGCGATGGAGGCGATGCTGTCGCCGCCGAGCACGAAGAAGTCGTCGTCCGGCCCGGCGCCGACGCCGAGGACGTCGGTGAAGATCTCACACAGCAGCGCCTCCCGGCCGGGACGCGGCGCCCGGCCGCCGGGCCGGATCTCCGCAGCCGCGGCGTCCGGCACGGGAAGGGCCGCGCGGTCCACCTTGCCGTTGGGCGTCAGCGGCAGGCCGTCGAGCACGACGACCGCGCCGGGGACCATCGGCGCCGGCAGCGCCGCGGTCAGCGCGGCCCGCAGCGCGGCGCCGTCGAGCCGGGCTCCGGCGGCCGGCACCGCGTAGCCGGCCAGGCGCGCCGCGGTCCCCGCCCCGTGCGCGACGACCACCGCGCGGGCCACGCCGGGCTGGGCGGCGAGCGCCGCCTCGACCTCGCCGAGTTCGACGCGGTTGCCGCGGATCTTCACCTGGTGGTCGCTCCGCCCCGCGTACTCCAGCGCGCCGTCCGCGCGCCGCCGCACCAGGTCGCCGGTGCGGTACATGCGCGTGCCCGGCGGGCCGTACGGGTCGGCGACGAAACGCTCGCCGGTGAGCCCGGCGCGGCCGTGGTAGCCGAGGGCGAGCTGGTCGCCGGCGATGTAGAGCTCTCCCGGCACGCCCACCGGGACGTGCCGCAGGCAGCAGTCCAGGACGTACAGCCGGGTGTTCCACACCGGCCCGCCGATCGGGACGCCGTCGCCCCCGGACGGCTCGTCCCCGTCCCACCAGGTGACCTGGACGGTGGCCTCGGTGGGCCCGTAGCAGTTGTCGACCGGCACGCCGGTCAGCTCCCGCCACCGGCGGGCCGGGCCCGCGGCCAGCGCCTCGGCGCCGCCGAAGACCTTGCGCAGGCTTCCCGCCCAGGACGGGTCCGCCGTCACCTCGTCGGTGTCCAGGAACGCCTGGAGCATCGAGGGGACTATGTCCAGGACGGTGACGCGCCGATCCCCGATGAGACCGGCCAGGTACACCGGGTCGACGTGCCCGCCGGGCTCGGCCAGCACGACGGCGCCGCCCGAGCACAGCGGCCAGAACAGCTGCCAGACCGAGGCGTCGAAACTCGCCGACGCCTGCTGGAGCATGCGGTCTCCGGCCCCCATCCGGAACTCGCCCTGTGCCCACGCGAGGTGAGCGGTGATCGCCCGGTGCGTGACCACGACACCCTTGGGCCGGCCGGTCGACCCTGAGGTGTAGATGAGGTAGGCGGGATCATCGGGCCCCGCAGGACGCGGGAGCACGACCCCCGCCGGGACGGGCCCGGCGGTGTCGCCCCCGGTGGCGTGCCCGCTTCCGGCGGTGTCACTTCCGGCCACGTCGCTTCCGACGGCACGTTCACTCCCGGCGGCATCGCTTTCGACGGCGTCGCCCCCGGTGACGTCGCCCCCGGTGGCGTGCCCGCTTCCGGCGGCGTCGATGAGGATGCGCTCCACCCCCTCCGTCCCGGGGAGGGCGGCGGCCGCCCCGGCGGTGGTGACGACCGCGCGGGCGCCGCAGTCGGCGAGCATGAACGCCAGCCGGTCGGCGGGATACTCGACGTCCAGCGGCACGTACGCCGCCCCCGACTTCAGCACGCCGAGCAGCGCGACGACCAGGTCGGCGGAGCGCGGGACCGCCACCGCCACGAAGTCACCCGGACCGGTCCCGCGGGCGGCCAGCCGCCGGGCGAGGTCCTCCGCCCGGCGGTCCAGCTCGGCGTAGGAGACCTCCCCGTCGGCGATCACCGCCGTGGCGTCGGGCGAGTCGGCGACCCGCGCGGCGAAGGTCTCCACCAGCGTCGTCTCCGGGACCGGCACGACCTTCCCGGCGAGTGGCGCCCGCTCCCGCTCCGCCGCGGGCAGCACGTCCAGCCGCCCGACCGGCCGGTCGGGGTCGGCGACCATCGCCTCGATCAGCTGCGCCAGCCCCGCCGCCAGCTGCCGGGCAGTCTCGGCGTCGAAGCGTCCGGTGTCGTAGTCCAGCCGCAGGTCCAGCCGCGATCCGGGCACGACGGTGAGGGACAGCGGGTAGTGGGAGGCGTCCCGGACGTCGACCCCGGTGATCTCGACGGTGCCGTCCGGGGCACGCAGGTCACCCGGGGCGGGATAGTTCTCGACCACGACGAGCGTGTCGAACAGCCCCCGCGTGTCCGGGCCGGTGAAGCCGGCGAGCCGCTGGATCTCCGCCAGGCCGAGGTGCTGGTGGTCGAGCAGGTCCGCCTGCGCGTCCTGCAGCCGGGCCAGCAGGTCCGCCGGCCGCTCGCCGGGCTGCCACGTCACCCGCACCGGCACCGTGTTGACCAGCAGGCCCGCCATCGACTCGACGCCTTCGACGTCGGCCTGGCGGCCGGAGACGGTGGTGCCGAACACGACGTCGCGGCGGCCGGTGAGGCGGCCGGCCAGCAGCCCCCACGCACCCTGGACGACGGTGCCCAGCGTCAGCCCGCGCACCCGTGCCCACCCGGTCAGTGCGGCGGTCGTCTCCTCGGTGAGCTCCCGGCGGACCTGCCCGGCCGGTCCCGGAACGGTGCCGGCTGCCGTGCTGGTGCCGGTGCCGGCTGCCGTGCTGGTGCCGGTGCCGGTGCCGGTGCCGGTGCCGGTGCCGATGCCCGCCAGGAGGGTGGGCTCCTCCAGCCCGTGCAGTGCCCGCCGCCAGGCGTCACGCGCCGCCCGGTGGTCGCGTGAGCGCAGCCAGGAGAAGTACTCCCGGCAGCGGCGGAGCGCGGCACCGTCCCCGCCGGCACCGTCCCCGCCGTTCCCGGCCGGGCGGCCCGCCAGCAGGTCACGCAGCATGATCGGCACCGACCAGCCGTCGGCGACCAGGTGGTGCAGGGTGAGGACGAGCCAGTGGCGGCCGGTGCCGCGAACCAGGGCGCCGCGCAGCAACGGCGGGGCGGCGAGGTCGAAGCGGTGCGCGCGCTCCCGCTCGGCGACGGCGCGGGCGGTACGCGCCGCCTCGTCGTCGTCCGGCGCGTCGACCTCCTGCCACGGCACCGTCACCTCGCCGGGGACGAACTGTACGACGCGGCCGTCCGGACGCTGCCGGAACCCCGCGCGCAGCAGCGGGTGCCGTTCCAGCAGGCCCCGCACCGCCTCGCGCAGGGCGGCACCGTCGACGGCGCCGGTCAGCTCGACGACCTGCTGGACGGTGTACACGTCCGGGGCGCCGGCGTCGAAGAGCGCGTGGAAGAACAGGCCCTGCTGCAACGGTGTGACCGGCAGGACGTCCACCGGGCCCCAGGCCGCTTCCAGCTCGTCGATCTCCTCCTGGTCCACCTCCACCAGCGGGAAGTCCGACGGGGTGCGTCCCCCGGCGCCAGGCTCGGCCGCGTGCGCGGCCAGGCCCCGCAGCGCCTCGATCCAGGCCCCGGCCAGCGCGTCCGCGTCGGCGGGGTCGAGGACCTCCTCCGGCCACGACCAGGTCGCGCTCAGCTCCGGCCCCGAGGCGCCGTCGCGGACGACGGCGTTGACCTCCAGGGGGTGGGCCAGCGGCGTTCCCGGGTGCCGTCCGGCCGTCAGCGGCTCCGTGTCGGCCGGGGACTGCCAGTCCCCGTCCCCGTCCGCCCGGAAGCGGCCCAGGTAGTTGAAGAGCAGCTGCGGCGCGGGGCCGCCGGTCAGCGCGGCGGCCGTCTCCGCGTCCAGGTGCCGCAGCAGGCCGTACCCGAGACCGGATCCGGGCACGGCACGCAGCTGCTCCTTGATCCGCTTGAGCACGCGTCCGGCGGCGGGCCCGCCGGCCCGGAACTCGTCCCAGTCGAGGTCGCCCGGGTCGAGCCGGACCGGGAAGACGCTGGTGAACCAGCCCACGGCGCGGGTCAGGTCGGCCCGCGCGGCCTCGCCGCCGAGGTCGTCCGGCTCACGCCCGTGGCCTTCCAGCTCCAGCAGAAGCCCTCGCCCGGCGCCGGCCGGCCCCCTTTCCCGCCGGAAGCGGGCGACGGCCACGGCGAGGGCCGTCAGCAGGACGTCGTTGACGGTGGCGTGGTAGGCGGCCGGGAGGCCGGTGAGCAGCGGGGCGGTCGTCTCGCCGGGCAGCGACACGGTCAGTGAGCGCTCGCGCTCCGCCGTGTCGGTCGCCGGGTCGAGGGGACGCCGGCCGAGCGCCGGGGCGGGTTCGCGCAGCATGTCCCGCCAGGCGTCCAGCTCGGCCCGGCGGGAGGCGGTCCGGGCGTCCTCGGTCAGCAGCCGGGCCCATCCGGGGAACGAGGTGCCGACCGGCGGCAGGTCGGCGGGGGAGCCCTCGGCGAGAGCACGGGCGGCCTGGGCGAGGTCGGAGATCAGGATGCGCCACGACACACCGTCGACGACCAAGTGATGGGCGACCAGGAGCAGCCGCCCGGGGGTGTCCCGGCCGGCGTCGAGCCAGACCGCCTGGAGCATCCGGCCGGATTCGGGGGCCAGGCGTGCCACGGCCCGCTCGCGTTGCGCGGCGACCGTCTCGCGCGAGGGGGTGCCGGTCTCGACCCGGGTGATGAGGTCGGCGGCCCGGACCGTGCCGGGCGGCGGCACCTGAAGCGTCCACTCGCCGTCGCGCAGCAGCCGGGCACGCAGCATGCCGTGGTGGTCGAGCACCGCCTGCAGGGCGGCGGCGAGCAGGTCGGGGGTGAGGTCCGCCGGGACCCGCAGCTCCACCGACTGGTGGAAGCCGTCGACGGGACCGCCGCTCTCCCGCAGCCGGTGGATGATCGGCGTCGCCGGCACGGTGCCGACACCGGGGTCGTGCGTCGCCGGCACCGGAGCCTCACCGCCCCGCTCGCGGGCGAGCGCGGCGACGGTCCGGTGCCGGAAGACGTCACGGGGGGTGATGTCCAGCCCGGCGCGCCGGGCCCGGTTCACCAACTGGATCGCCACGATGCTGTCGCCGCCGAGCTCGAAGAAGCCGTCGTGCACGCCCACCGCGGGCAGCCCGAGCACCTCGGCGAACAGGCCGGCGAGGAGACGCTCGGCGGGCGTGGCGGGGACGGCGTCGCCGGTCCGCGCGGTCCAGTCGGGTTCCGGCAGGGCCCGCTTGTCGAGCTTGCCGTTGGGGGTGAGCGGCAGCACCCCGTCCAGCACCACGATCGTGCCGGGCACCATGTGGTCCGGGAGCGTGTCCGCCGCCAGTTTCCGCAGCCCCGCCACGTCGACGCCGCGGGCCCCGGTCCCGGAGGTCCCCGCGGTGACGTAGGCGACGAGCCGTCTGACGCCGCGGTGGTCCTCCCGGGCGACGACCGCCGCCTGCGCGACGGACGGGTGCGCCATCAGCGCGCTCTCGACCTCGCCCGGCTCGATGCGGTGGCCCCGGATCTTGAGCTGGCCGTCCTGGCGGCCGAGGAAGTCGATGTTCCCGTCGGCGCGCCAGCGGGCCCGGTCGCCGGTGCGGTACATGCGCGTGCCCGGCGCTCCGAACGGGTCGGGGACGAAGCGTTCCGAGGTCAGACCCGGCCTGCCGAGGTAGCCGCGGGCCAGGCCACGTCCGGAGACGTACAACTCGCCCACGGCGCCGGGCGGCACGGGCCGCAGCGCGGAGTCGAGCACGTAGCAGCGGGTACCCGGGTCCGGAACGCCGATCGGGACCGGGCCGGGCAGGTCGGGGTCGGCGAGCCAGAGCGTGGAGTTGACGGTCGCCTCGGTCAGGCCGTACGCCACCACCACCCGCATCCGCCGCCCCCAGCGGGCGATCAGCTCGGCCGGGACGGCCTCGGTGCCCACCACGAGCACCCCTCCGGCGGGCAGCTCGCACTCGGCGGGCAGCGCGGCCACCAGCGACGGCGGCAGGATCATGTGGGTGGCGCGGTGCTCGGTGAGGTAGCCGGTCAGCTCGTGGCCGGCGACGCGCCGCTCGGCCGGTACGACGACGGCGGTGCCGCCCACGCACAGCGACATGACGAGGTCCCAGACGGCGACGTCGAAACCGACCGAGGCGAACTGCACGACCCTGCTGCCGGCGTCCACCCCGAGCCGTTCGACGGCGGTGGCGATGAGGCTGCCGATGCCGTCGTGGGATACCACGACCCCCTTGGGACGCCCGGTCGATCCCGAGGTGTAGATGACATAGGCCGCCCGGTCCAGCCCCGTCCCGGCGACCTCGGTGAGGTCCGCGCCGTCCAGCGCGGCGAGTTCCGCGGTGACGGCGGGGTCGTCCAGGAGCAGGGGCGGCACGGGAAGACCGGAGAGGTCGGGGAGGTCACCGAGGAGAGCGGTCACGGAGACGACGGCACGTGCCCGCGCGTCCTCGACCATGAACCTCACCCGGTCCTGCGGGTGGTCCGGGTCGAGGGGGAGGTAGGCGGCGCCCGCCTTCATCACGGCGAGCAGTGCGACGACCATGTCGGCCGAACGCGGCACGGCGACCGCGACGACGTCCTCGGTGGTCACGCCGCGGCGGCGCAGCGACCGCGCGAGGCGGTTGGCGCGGCCGTTGAGCTCCGCGTACGACAACCGCTGCGACTCGCAGACCAGGGCGGTCGCGTCCGGCGTGCGGGCCACCTGCCGCTCGAACGCCTCGGTCCAGGACAGTTCCTGGACCGGGGGCAGGGTGCCGGCGAACCGGGTGAGCACCAGCCGGCGTTCATCGTCGGTGGCCAGGTCGACGGAGCCCAGCGGCCGGTCCGGGTGGGCGGCCATCGCCTCCAGCACCGCCAGGAGGCGCTGTTCGTGCCGGGCGAGCTCGTCGGGGTCGCAGACGTCCGCGTCCGCGTCGAGGTCGATCCGCAGGCCCTGCCCCGCGGGCCGGTCGTAGACGGCGACGGACAGGTCACCGACCGGGCCGAGGGACAGGTAGTGGACGGTGCCGGGCAGGTCGCCGAACCGCATCTCCTCGTGGAACGGCATGACGTTGACGGTGGGGCCGATGAGAGCGCGCAGACCCTCGGCGCGTCCCAGCTCCCTGGCCAGGTCCTCGCCGCGGTAGCGCGCGTGCGCGGTCAGTTCGCGGATCCGCTCGGCGACGTCCCGGACGAGTCCGGCGGCGGTCGTGCCAGGCCGCACCGTGAGCCGCAGCGGCAGGACGTTGGACATCAGGCCGGTGGTGTTCCGCAGCTCGGCGTCCGGCCGGGCGGTCACCGGCAGGCCGAGCACCACGTCCTGCTCGCCGGTGACCCGGTGCAAGTAGGCCGCCACGGCGGCGACGGCCAGGCGTGACAGGCGGGTCCCGGCGGAGGCGGCGGCCTCGTGGAGCCGCTCCGCGCGCTCGGCGGGCAGTTCCACGGTGCGCCGCAGGGTCCGGGTCGCCTGCGCGGGCGGGCACTCGATCAGGCGGGCGGGTTCCTCGGGCAGACCGGTGAGCCGGTCGTGCCAGAAGTCGCGGTCCTGCGTGTACAGCGCCGATCCACGGTAGTCCGCGTCGGCGGCCACCAGGCGGCTCAGGGTCCACTCGGGCGCGGACGCGGTGCCCGCTCCGGGCTCGGTGCCGGTTCCGGGCTCGGTGCCGGTTCCGGGTTCGGTGCCGGTTCCGGGTGCGGTGCCGTCCCCCGGCGCCGCGCTGTACAGTTCGGCGGCCCGGTGGATGAGCCGCAGGATCCCGTAGCCGTCGGTGAGCAGGTGGTGGTAGCGCTGGTACCACCACAGGCCGCGCTCACCCAGCACCAGCAGCGCGTGCGTGAACAGGGGGCCGCGGGCGAGGTCCGCGGCGCGGGCCATGTCCGCGTCCATCCAGGCGCGGGCCGCCGCCTCCGGGTCGGGCTCCGCGGTCAGATCCAGCACCGCGGGCGACCAGTCGCCGGGGGAGCGGAGCACCTGGACGGGCTTCCCCCGCTCCTCGGCGAAGACCGCGTGCAAGGGCTCGGCCTCCCGTACGGCGCGGCCCACCGCTGCGGCCAGCCGTGACACATCAGGCATGCCAGGTATCTCAGGTGTTCCGGGTGCCTTACGCACCCCGAGCACGCCGGGCTCTCCGGGCATCTCATGCACCCCGGAAACCCTCGACGCTCCGGGAACCTCGGGCACTCCGGAAACCCTCGACGCTCCGGGAACCTCAGGCACTCCGGGAACCTCGGGCACTCCGGACGCCCCGGAGGCGGAGGCGTCTCCCACCCGCCCGGGGAACTCGACGTAGCAGCCGATGTTGTAGGCCGGGCTGTCCGGCTCGATCTGCTGGGCCAGCCATATTCCGGTCTGCGCTCCGGTCAGAGGCAGCGCGAACCCGTCACCGAACATCGTCTTCATGCCTTCCGTACCCTGCCGCGGTGGATGTCGTCGACCTGAGGGATCACTTCTTGAGCAGCGGCACGACCTGGTCGACGGCGTAGGGGATGCTGAGCACCGTGTTGAAGGACAGCGCCGCGCCGATGGGCGGGTCCTGGTAGGTCAGGAAGAGGTCCCGGCCCTCCTTGGCGACCTTCAGTTCCTTGTAGACCTTGTCGTTCTTGATGCGCTCCCAGGGCTCCTTGCCGGTGGTGAGCCACACCAGCCGGTCGACCTCCAGGATGTTCAGGCCCTCGGAGCCGAATTCCGCGACGTTGGACGTGCCCGCCTGCTTGGTGATCTCCTCGGGGATGGTGAAGCCCAGTTCGGCCAGGAAGGCCGACTTGGGGTCACCCTTCTGGAAGGCCGAGTACTGGCCGGGCTTGAAGCTGTCGGCGGCGACCGCCGTCTTGCCGGCCCACTGCGGGTTCTCCTTGCGGACCTGGGCGAACTTCTCGCCGATCCCGGTGATGAGCTGCTCGGCCTTGGCCTCCTCGCCGAGCGCGCGACCGGCCAGCCGGGTGATGTCCTGCCACGGGGCGGCGTAGGGGTCGTATCCCTTGGGCTGGGCGACCACCGGAGCGATCTTCGAGAGCTGGTCGTAGTGCTCCTGCTGGATGCCCGAGTACATGGCGAAGATCAGGTCGGGCTTGAGCGTGACCAGCTTCTCGAACTTGACGCCGTCCTCGCGCAGGCCGAGAACAGTGGGCTCGGCGCCTCCCCACGCCTGCTTCGCCCACGGCCAGTCGGTGAACGGGCTGCGCTGGAACCAGTCGACCACGCCGACCGGCTTGTGGCCGAGCGCCAGCACCGGCTCGTGGTCGCTCAGGCCGATCGTGACGATCCGCTCCGGCTTCTTCTTGATCTCCGTCGTGCCGTACAGGTGCTCGACCCGGACCGGGAAGGCACCCCCGGAGCCGGGGGCCGCCGTACCCGTGCCCGCACTCGGCGAGGCCGCGGCGGCCCGTTCGCCGGGCTCACCCGCACCGCCGCAGGCGGCGGCCACCGCGGTCAGAGCCAGCACGGTGAGAGCCGTCATCAGGCTTCTGGCAAGGCGGGCACCCATGAAGGACGTGGGGGGATGGGCCATCGTTTCCTCTTCGAGCTGGGGTCGGCGTGCGGGACCGTTCTCGCGGGGTTCTGACGGCCCACTGGGGCCACCTGCCGGAAGGCGCGCCGCACCGGCGAACAACATCAACAAAGTGATACTAAGGTTAGGCTTACCTATATTCAATGCCTGATCATGACTTGCATACTGATCACCACTGAGGTATGCCTTACCTAAAACCGCAGAGGGGATCTTCGTGACACCCCACGCACCATCGCCTCCGCACGGGGCGTCACCGACGGACGGCCCCCACGAGGCGGTGGCGGCCGGCACGCCGGTGACGCGACCGGCCCGGAGGGTACGGCTGATCATCACGGCGACCGGCGTCCTGGCCGGGCTGTGCCTGCTCTCACTGGCGGTGGGGAGCCGGGCCATCCCCCTCGACCAGGTGACGCGCTCCCTCCTGGATCCGGACCACTCCGGGCTCGACGCCGAGGTCGTGGCCATCGTCAGGGGCACCCGGCTGATCCGCACCCTGGTCGCCGTGCTCGCTGGAGCGGCGCTGGGTCTGGCCGGCGCCGTCATGCAGGGACTGACCCGCAACCCGCTGGCCGACCCCGGCCTGCTGGGGGTCAGCGCGGGGGCGGCCTTCGGCACCGTCACGGCCACCGGCGTGCTCGGTGTCGCCACGCTGACGGCCTCCGTCTGGTTCGCCCTCGCGGGTGCCGCGATCGCCTCCTGTGCGGTCTACCTGCTGGGCAGCCGGGGCACCGGCGGCGCCTCCCCGGTCAAGCTGGCCCTCGCCGGAGTCGCCGTCACCTACCTGCTGGACTCGCTGACCAGCGGTGTCGCACTGACCGACCCCGAGGCGCTGGACCGCTACCGCTACTGGTCGTCGGGCTCGCTGACCGGGCACGACGGCGACACGCTGCTGGGCGTCGCGCCGTTCCTCGCCGCCGGCGCGCTTGTCGCACTGAGCACCGCGCCGGCGCTCAACAGCCTCTCCCTCGGCGACGACGTCGCCGTCGCGCTGGGACACCGGCTGGGCCTGATCCGCCTGGGCACCGCGCTGGCGGTCACGCTGCTGACCGGCGCGACGGTGGCGGTCACCGGGCCGATCGTGTTCGTCGGCCTGGTGGTGCCCCACCTCGTCCGGATGATCACCGGCCCCGACCACCGCTGGCTGCTGCCGGGTGCGATGCTCGTCGCCCCGTGCCTGCTGCTGGCGGCCGACATCATCGGGCGTGTCGTGGCACGCCCTCAGGAGATCGACGTGAGCCTGGTCGCCGCGTTCCTCGGAGCGCCGTTCTTCATCGCCCTGGTCCGCCGCCGACGGCTCGCGGAGCTGTAGGAATGCCCGGTCTCGAACTGGTCCGTTCCCCCGGCCGCGTCGTCTTCCGCGTGACCCGGCCCCGCATCTCCGGGGTCCTGCGTCCACGGCTCCTGCTGACCTGGCTGGTCCTGGCGGTCGCCGCCGCCGGGGTCTTCGGCCTGACGGTCGGCGCCGGCAGCGGCGACTACACCGTCCCGCCCGGCGGGATCGTGCCCGCGCTGCGCGGCACGGGCGCCCCGGCCGACGTGTTCGTGGTCCGGGAACTGCGGCTGCCGCGGGCGGCGGTGGCCCTGCTCGGCGGTGCCGCGCTCGGCATGTCCGGTGCGATCTTCCAGGCCGTCACCCGTAACCCGCTCGCCAGCCCCGACATGCTCGGCATCACCCAGGGGGCCGGCGCCGCCGTGGCCGCCGGGGTCGTCCTCGGCGCCGGAACCGGCCTGGGCACGCAGACGCTGGGCCTGGCGGGCGCCGTCGGCGCCGGTCTGCTGATCTACCTGCTGGCCTGGAACCGGGGCACCACGGGCTACCGGATCGTCCTGGTGGGCATCGGGATCAGCTGGATGTGCGTCAGCGTCACGACCTACCTGCTGAGCCGGGCCGAGCCGTACCAGGCGCAGAAGATGCTGGGCTGGCTCGTGGGCAACCTCAACGACCGGGGCTGGGCCCACGCGCAGCCGCTGGCCCTGGCCCTGGTGGTGCTGGTGCCGCCGGTGCTGCTGCTCGGCCGGTTGCAGCGAGCACTGCACCTGGGTGACGAGGTGGCCACAGGGCTGGGCACCCCGGTGCAGCGTGTCCGCATGGCCCTGCTGTTGTGCGGGGCCGCCCTCGCCGCGTTCGCCACCGCCGCGGCCGGGCCGGTCCTGTTCGTCGCGCTGGCCGCGCCGCAGATCGCCCGGCGGCTGGCCCGCTCCCCGGCTCCGCCGGTCGTCTCCGCCGCCCTCACCGGTTCGGTGATCGTGCTGGTGAGCGACCTGATCGGCCAGCGGCTCCTGGCCGACATGGTCCTGCCGGTCGGCGTGGTGACCGGAGTGCTCGGCGCGCCTTTCCTGCTCTGGCAGCTCGCCCGCACCGGCCGGCCCGGTGCCTGAGGTCCGAAGGCCGGCTCCGGGGGATCACGGACCCCGGCCGCCGGTGCCCGGCGAGCACAGGGCGATGCCCGGGGTCCGCGAGCCCCGGAGCGTGCCGTCCCGGACCCGTGAGGTCCGGAGGCCGGACGCCCCGGAGCGCGCTCGCGCGTCCGGGGCGCCGGGAGGTCCCAGCCGGGAGGTATCAGTGCTGGAGCGCGTAGGGGGAGCGGTCGTTCTCCCGCCGCCCGGCGATCGAGCGGACGATCTCCCCGACCCGGACGGCGGTGTTGGACAGCAGGGTCGAGGTGATGCCGTGGGTGTGCTCGGTGGCACCCTGCACGTAGATGCCGCAGCGCACCTCGTCCGTGGTGGCGACCCGGTAGTCACGCTCGACGCGCAGCCCGCCCCCGGGCAGGCGCAGGCAGTGCTCCCCCGCCTCGCCGAGCAGGGTCAGGGGGTCGCCGGACCGGTATCCGGTGGCGTAGACGAGGAGGTCGGCGTCCAGCACGGTGCGCTCCCCGGTCGGCAGGAACTCCACCGTGGCCCGCAGACCGGCCTCCCCCTCCGTCACGTCCACGAGCCGGGAGGCGTTGAAGATGCGCAGCCGCTCGACGCCGCGGACCTTCTCCTGGTAGTGGCGCCGGTAGAGCTCGTCGATGAGGTCGAGGTCGACCACCGAGTAGTTGGTCGAGGCGTGGTAGCGCCGCAGCGTCTCCTTGACGTCCTCGGGTGCGGCGTAGAAGTGGTCGACCGCCGCAGGGTCGAAGATGCGGTTGGCGAAGGAGCTGTCGTCGGCGGGGGTGTAGCCGTACTTGGTGAAGACGGCGCACACCTCCGCCTCGGGGAAGGAGCCGTGCAGGTAGTCGGTCGCCTCGGCCGCGCTCTGCCCGGCCCCGACCACGATCATCCGTCGCGGGTCGCGCAGCGTGGGCACCCGGGTGAGCAGTTCCTCGGTGTGCCAGACGCGCTCGCCGCTCACCACCCCCTCGGGCAGGACCGGCTCCAGGCCGGTGGCGATCACCAGGTTGCGGGTCCGCCGGGTCGTCAGCTCGTCGCCGTCGCCGCCCTGCCGGACCACCACGTCGAAGTACTCGACCGTCCCGTCGACGGTGACCGGGGTGACCGCGACGACCTCCGACCCGTACTCCACCTGGTCACAGAAGCGGGCGGCGGCCCACTCCAGGTAGTCGTGGAACTCCATCCGCGAGGGGAACATCGTCTTGTGGTTGATGAAGTCGATCAACCGGTCCCTGTCGCGCAGGTAGCTCAGGAAGCTGAACTCGCTCGTCGGGTTGCGCATGGTGACCAGGTCCTTCAGGAACGACACCTGCATGGTCGCCTCCTGCAGGAGCATTCCCCGGTGCCATCCGAAGGCCGCCTGCTTCTCGAAGAACACCGCGTCGATCGCGTCGCCCGTCTGTGTGCCGTGCTCCCGCAGCGCGATCGCCAGCGCGAGGTTGGACGGTCCGAAACCGATGCCGACAAGGTCGTGGACGTGCTTCTCCGAAGGAGACATGTGGCGCCTTTCCGGGAGCTGACTCAGGGGGTGGGCGGAAGCCGTATGACATGTCCCGGATGACCGGAAACGTGCGTTCGACGGCTTCCAATGATCCAATATTTGGATTAGGTTAGCCTCACCTAATAAAAAGCCTAACCCGCCTTGATCCTTCTGACAAGGAGACCCCATGCGGATCGCGATGTTCGGCTACCAGACCTGGGGGCACCGCACACTTCAGGCGCTCCTGGACTCCGAGCACGAGGTCGTCCTCGTGGTGACGCACCCCAAGAGCGATCACGCCTACGAGAAGATCTGGGACGACTCGGTGGCCGAACTGGCGCAGGAGCACGGCGTCCCGGTGCTGCTGTGCAACCGGCCCGACGACGAGCTGACACTCCGGCTCAAGGAGGCGGCTCCGGACCTCATCGTCGCCAACAACTGGCGGACCTGGATCCCGCCGGAGGTCTTCTCCCTCCCCCGCTGCGGCACCCTCAACGTGCACGACTCGCTGCTGCCCGCCTACGCGGGGTTCTCCCCGCTGATCTGGGCGCTGATCAACGGGGAGAAGGAGGTCGGGGTCACCGCGCACATGATGGACGAGGAACTGGACGCCGGTGACATCGTGCTGCAACGCGCCGTCCCCGTCGGGCCCGCGGACACGGCCACCGACCTGTTCCACCGCACCGTCGACCTCATCGGCCCCGTCGTCCGGGAGGCGCTCGCGCTCATCGCCTCCGGGCGGACCGACTGGACCCCGCAGGACCGGTCGAAGGCGAGCTTCTTCCACAAGCGGTCCGTCGAGGACGGCAACATCGACTGGACCTGGCCCGCCGAGGACATCGAGCGCCTGGTCCGGGCACAGTCGGATCCGTACCCGAACGCCTTCACCCACTACCGCGGCGAGCGCGTCCGCGTGCTGAAGGCGTCGGTCTCCAAGGGCGTCTACGGCGGCACCCCCGGCCGCGTCTTCATCCGCGAGGGCGACGGCGTGGTCATCGTCGCGGGCGCCGACGCCCGGCGCGGACGCAGCCACGGGCTGGTCGTCGAGCGCGTCCGCACCGAGGACGGCACCGACCTGCCCGCCACTGAGTTCTTCCGCACCATGGGCGGGTACCTCACCCGGACGGCCTGACCGTGCGGGCCACCGAGGTGATCGCCGCGCTCGGGGACGAGGCGGCCGCCATGACGAGGCTGCTCGCCGAGCTGGTCCGCGTCCCGAGCACCGGCGGATCCCCCGCCGAGGGCGAGATCCAGCACCGGCTGGCGGAGTGGATGCGCGCCGAGGGCCTGGAGGTCGACCTCTGGCCCGTCCAGGTGGACGCGCTGAGCGCCGAGCCCGGCTTCCCGGGCATGGAGGTGCCGCGGCCCCAAGCGTGGGGGCTGGTGGGACGGTTGCCCGGCACCGGCGGCGGCCGTTCGCTGATGTTCAACGGGCACGTCGACGTGGTGCCGCCCGGCGACCTCACCGCCTGGAGCGTCGAGCCGTACGGCGGCGTGGTCACCGACGGCCTGCTGTACGGCCGCGGCGCCTGCGACATGAAGGGCGGCCTCGTCGCGGCGCTGTTCGCCGTACGCGCCATGCGCCGGGCACGACTCCGCGGTGACGTGCTCGTCGCCTGCGTCCCCGGCGAGGAGGACGGCGGGATGGGCTCCTACGCCCTGCTGCGACGCGGATGGCGGGCCGACGCCTGCGTGATCCCGGAACCCACCGGCCTGGACGTGGTGCCGGCCAACGCCGGCGCGCTGACGTTCCGGCTGAGGATCACCGGGCGTGCCGCGCACGCCGCCCGCCGCGACGCCGGGGTCAGCGCGGTGGAGAAGTTCTGGCCGGTCTTCGCGGCGCTCCGCGAGCTCGAAGCCCGACGCAACACCACCGTGGACCCGCTGATGCGGCGCTGGAACCTCCCGTACGCGATCGAGATCGGCACCGTGCACGCCGGAGACTGGTCCTCTTCGGTCCCCGGCGAGCTGGTGGCCGAGGGACGGCTCGGGGTCGCGCTCGACGAGTCGCCGCGGGATGCCCGCGCCGCCCTGGAGGAGGCGGTCGGGCAGGCGTGCGCCGGCGACGACTGGCTCATCGGCCACCCCGCCGAGGTCGAGTGGTGGGGCGGCCAGTACGCCGCGGGCCGCCTGCCCCCGGACGACGGCGGCCTGCTGGAACGGCTGACCGGTGCCCACACCCTGGTGACCGGTGCCCCGCCCGGCACCTGGGGTGCCCCGTACGGCAGCGACCTGCGGCTGATGTCCGGGCTCGGGGGCGTCCCGACCGTGCAGTACGGACCGGGCGACATCGGCCGCGCACACGGCCCCGACGAGTTCGTGCCCGTCGCGGAGGTCGTGACGGCCGCCCGGACCCTGGCCGCGCTCGCCCTGGCCCACTGCGCGTGAGGTCACGACGGCCGGACACCGCGGACCCGCCCGCCTGACGCCGTCAGGCGGGCCACCCGATCACCCGGTCGTGACCTGGTCGACCGCCGCCCGGACCCGCGCGGCGAACTCGGGCTCGAAGTGCGGCGTGAGCAACAGCATCGAGTGGAGCACGCCCTCACGCGCGTCCATCTCGCGCAACTGCGCGTTTCCGCGGAACGCGACGGCGAAGCTCGTCCAGTTCCAGATGATGATGAAGATGTTCTCCGCCAGGCGCCGCCGGTCATCGGAGGGCAGGTCCGTCATCGAGCCCTGCTCGATCAGGGCGTCGATCGCGGCGGTGGTCCAGTCGATGATCCATTCGGTCAGGGCCCGCAGCCGGGAGGCGAGCAGCTCGTCCCGTCCGGCGATCTCCACGATGTTGGCGAAGAAGAAGCGGTACCGCCAGACCGTGCCCAGGCCGTGCAGGAAGACCTCGGCCCACTGCTGAGGGCTCACCGGCGTCGGCAGAGGGCCCATGACCTCGCGGGCCGCGACGTCGATCCGCTCGAACAGGGAGCGGATGATGTGCTCCTTGCTTCGGAAGTGGTAGTAGAGGTTCCCCGGGCTCATGCTCAGGTGGTCCGCGATGTGGTTGGTCGTCACCGCCTGGACGCCCCTGCTGTTGAACAGCTCCAGGCTCCCGTCGAGGATCCGGTCCTTCGTGCCCGCCATGTCGCCCCGACCTCCGCTCATCCGGCTCTCATCCTGCGGCCCCGTGCCGTGGGAGGAGTGCGCTCACCATCGTTGACACCACCATTCCTAGAGTTAATACTCTAGAAAGCAGTTAGAGCATTAACTCTAACCCTCCTGCCGGGAGCCGTTCTCCCGGGCATCCGCAACCGCTGATCACGCGGGGTAGGGAGCTCTCATGTCCGCAACCTCTTTCGAGCAGTCCGCACCTCCGGCGCGCCGGCGTGTCCTGGCACCGCCGATCCCGCCCGAGGGAGAAGGCGGATTCTCCCAGTCGTGGTTCCCCATCTGCCTGTCCTCCGACGTGCCCGACGGGAAGGTCGTGGGCCGCGACTTCCTCGACGGCCGGGTCGTCGTGTACCGGGGACCCGACGGGTCGGCCAGGGTGCTGACCGCCTACTGCCCCCACCTCGGGGCCGATCTCTCCGTGGGCGACGTCCACGAGGGACAGCTCCGCTGCGCGTTCCACCACTGGCGCTTCGACGTCTCCGGCGCCTGCGTGGGCACCGGCTGCGGAGACCCGGCCCCGCCGCGGGCACAACTCTTCGCCTTCCCCGTTCAGGAACGGTACGGACTGGTGTGGGCCTTCAACGGCGACACCCCCACCTTCGACCTCCCCGACTTCCCGTTCCCCGACGGCGACCTCGCCCTCAGGACCCTGGAACTGGACGAGGTCTTCCCCGTCGACCCGTGGGTCTTCTGCGCGAACACGCCGGACGTTCAGCACATCAAGGCGCTGCACGGCATCACCTTCGACCACGGAGACCCCGACCCCGACCAGTTCACCTGGACCGACCACTCGTTCCGGTACGGCTTCGAAGGGCGGCTGCCCTCCGGTGACCTCATCTCCTACGAGATCGGCATCACCGGCACCAACATCTTCTACCAGTCGGGCTCGGTCAACGGCCGGTGGTTCGGGTTCATCATGCCCTTCGGCATCCCCAAGCCCGGCACCATCTCCTCGTACATGGTGCTGGCGGCCCGCGAGGAGGACGCCCGGGACGGCGACACGGAGGCGTTCCTCGACTCCGTACAGGCCCTGGAGGAGAGCATCGTCGCCGACGACCGCCCAGTGCTCAACACCATCCACTTCCGGCCCGGCACCACGACCCGCAGCGACAAGGCGCTCAACAGGTTCCTGCAGTACGTCCGCGACTTCCCCCGGACGCACCCGTCCAGCGACTTCATCAACTGACCCCGTCAACCGGCCTTCGCCCCCGGCCTCGACCCGGAGGAACACGATGATCGAACTGCGTGTCCGGCAACTGCGGTGGGAAGCCGACGACGTCGTCTCCGTCACCCTGGCCGCCCCCTGCGGCACACAGTTGCCCTCGTGGGAGCCGGGCGCCCACGTGGACCTGCGCACGCCCGCCGGGGTCCGCCAGTACTCGCTCTGCGGAGACCCGCGCCGCCACGACGAGTGGCGCGTGGCGGTGTACCGGGAACCCGGCGGGCGAGGAGGATCGCAGTGGGTCCACGACACGCTCCGGGTCGGCGACCTCGTCGCCGCCGGGACGCCGCGGAACGCCTTCCCCCTCGTCCCGGCGGCACGCTACCTGTTCGTCGGCGGAGGGATCGGCGTCACCCCGTTGCGTCCCATGATCGACCAGGCCGAACGGTCCGGCGTGCCGTGGACCCTCGTCTACGGCGGCCGCCGCAGGTCGTCCATGGCCTTCCTGGACGAACTCGGCGAGTACGGCGACCGGGTCAGGATCCGCCCGGAGGACGAGTACGGCCGACTCGACCCGGCGGCCGAACTGGACGGCATGGCCGCCGAACTGGACCGCGTGGCGACCGGCCCGGGCGGCGCGGTGACCGGGCGGGACGGCCCGGCGAGGGGAACGGCCGTGTACTGCTGCGGACCTCCCGGGCTCATCGCCGCCGTCGAACAACACTGCCGGACCTGGCCGACGGGAACGTTCCACGCGGAACGCTTCACCCCGGCGGCGCTGACGGACCCGGCCCCCGACACCGCGTTCGACGTCGAGCTCGCCCGATCCGGGGTGACGCTGCACGTGCCGGCGGGGACGTCGATCCTCGACGCCGTCGAGCGCGCCGGACTGGCGGACGTCGGCAGCTGCTACCAGGGAACATGCGGCTCCTGCGAGACGAAGGTGCTCGCGGGCCGGCCCGACCACCGCGACTCCGTGCTCTCGGCCGCCGAACGCGCCTCCGGGACCAGCATGATGCTCTGCGTCTCCCGCTGCGCGTCGTCCCGACTGGTGCTCGACCTCTGACCGGCCAGCCCTTTGGCGCCTCTCCGAACGGCAACCCCCGACCACGTCACAGCACCCTGACCCATTTCCACGTGCGCGTCCCGCCCGCTCCCCGCGCGTCCCGATCACCCCCTTCCCGCGCACGGACCGCGAACGACCACGCGTTCATCCGCCCACACCACGACAGACCGGCCAAGGAACACACATGACCAGTCACCTGCCCGCTCCCGGCTACCTCGGCACATCGGTGTTCGACACCTTCGCCTTCACCCAGACCGTGATCACCGGCGACACGATCTACCTGTCCGGAATGACCCCTCTACGCGGCGAGGCCGACGCGCTGGAACTCGTATGCCCCGGTGACCTGCGCGGTCAGACGGAGTTCGAGCTGGACGTCCTCAAGCACTCCCTCGAAGAGGTCGGTGCCCGGCTGACCGACGTGGTGGCGGTGACGGTCCACACCACCGACATCGACGGGCTCGCCGGACATGCCGACCTGTTCCGCGCCTACTTCGGCGCGTCCGCCCCGACGGCGACCTGGGTGCAGGTGCAACGACTGCTGCACCCCGGCCAACTGGTGGAGATCACCGCGACCGCCGTCAGGCGGTAGGCCTCCCGACCGCCGTCGGGCGGCGAATCCACGGTCGAACCCCCGTCCCCCTCCCCAAGCCCACCACACCCCACAGGAGAGAACCCATGGCACGCGTACTCATCATCGCCGGCGACGCCTCCGAGGCGCTGGAAACCGTCTACCCGCACCAGCGGCTGCTGGAGGAGGGGTACGAGGTCCACCTCGCCGCCCCCTCCAAGAAGAAGATCCAGTTGGTCGTGCACGACTTCGTGGAGGGCTTCGACACCTACACCGAGAAGCCCGGATATCTGTGGGATGCCGACATCGCCTTCTCCGACGTGCGGCCCGAGGACTACGTCGCCTTGGTCATCCCCGGCGGGCGGTCCCCGGAGTACCTCCGCTACGACACGCACGTGCGGCGCATCGTCGACCACTTCGTCACCGAGGGGAAGCTGATCGCGGTCCAGTGCCACGGCCCGCTGATCCTCGCGGCCACCGGAGCCCTCAAGGGCCGCCGCACCGCCGGATGGCCCACCATCGCCGCCGATCTGGAAGCGGCCGGCGCCCACTACTCCGACGACGAGGTGGTGATCGACGACAACCTCGTCTCCGGCCTGGCGTGGCCCGCCCACCCCGCGTGGATGCGCAAGGTCGTCACCCTTCTCCGCGAGCAGGCACCGCTGACCACGTGACCTCGGTGGCGACTCCAAGCGGATCGTTCGGGCCGGATGGTCCTCGGGCGGGAAGACCGCGGCAGGAATCGGCATCGTGATGACGGAGTATGAGCCCACGCAGGGGCGGTGCAGGGGCACCCAGGCCAGGCACGCGGTCGGAGCGAGGCAGGCTCCACCGCTGACGTCCTCGCTGACGCGGTCCTGGCTGTGGGAAACGGGCAACTCCAGAACCCGCACGGAATACGGCTGTTCACCACTCGAAGAATCGCGCGACGGCCATCACCACCTCACGACGCCGCCTGCGACCAGATCGAACCCGTGCCCCGCTCCCGTGGACGCCAACGTGGTCCGTGCGACCCGCAGGAGAGCTGCGCATCGGCGACGGCCTGCTGTTCCGGCGCGACGCGGGCACCCCGTCCGCGGTGGCACCGGTGCACGGTGAGGAATGGCGACGACAGCCGCACCACGTCACAGGCCCGGTAAGGGACACACGTCGCCGACCCGCGTCCCTTACCGGGCGGACGCATGTTCCCATCGCCGCCTGCTGCGTGTTCACGACGGCCGAATCACTGTCGATCACCCTGTCCGGTGACACCCTGGTGGTGATGGACCCGCGGCATTCCCGCGCGGGGTGGTCCGGCGTCGCTTCTGAAGCCGCTGCGGCGATGCGGCCATCCGGGTGATCCTCAAGAGGACCGACCTGGACCCTGCCGAGTGGACGTCCCTTGGGATGCGGCACAGCTTCGTCTCACTGCTGTCGGACTCCGGTGTCGCGCCGGAGAACATCTCCCGCCTGGTCGGTCACGAGGGGACCGTGGTGACGAGGTCCAGCGCGCCCTTTCTGGAAGGGGCCGAAGCGATGGATCCGATCTTCCCCGGCGAGGCCAAGAGGGCACAGTCACCCAGAGGATCAAAAAGGCCACTTCCCACTACGGGAAATGGCCTGTGAACTGGGCGGGCTAAGAGGACTTGAACCTGAGACCTCTTCCTTGTCAAGGAAGGCGGGAGGGGGCGGGGTCATGGGTTATAACCGCTCCCACCTGCGTATACGTTCCACGGTGGCCCACCGTCGTCCGGCCTTGTCCAGGGCGGTTGTCACTCAGTTCGTCACTCATCGAGCATGATCGATTTGTCGGAGAGGACTGCCATGATGCCCCCCAACCGATCAAGGGAGTCACAGTGCCAGACATCCTCAAGAGCTTCGGCTGGCTCTCCAGGAGTGACGGCCGGTTGGGCGACATCTACGGGGTGTCGTTCATCCGGGACCTCTCACCCCGGGAAGTGCTCACCCGTCTGGGCGTGAACCCGGACACGATTGAGGAGATGACCTTCGACGAGCTGGACGAGTACGTAGACGAGTGCCTGGCGGTACCCGGCGGCGAAGCGGAGCACGTCGGCGCCGTAAAAGTAGACGGCTGGACCATACTCGTCGAGCCTTCCGGCTGGAGAGTAGCCGCCGAACCCGGTGTGCTGGAGCGTGTCTCACGAGGGACCGAAGTCGTCTCGGTCAACCGGCACGACTACGCCTCGGACCGCTTCATTCATGCGATCGACGGCGATGTGATCACGCGCTTCGATCCCTTGGTGCCGCATCTCCGCTCAGGTACCGATCCCGATCGGTGGGCCGACCAGATGCGTGACGTCGGGCTCGGCAGACGTACGTTCGAAGATCCCATACCTGGTGATCACATCGCAGGCGCGTTCGCTCTGGCGAGCATCATCACCGGCGTCAACTTCTCCAGGAACGTGCTGGACATGACGTTTCTGGGTGCCGCGATCGACAGTGATCGACCGTGATTACGGGAACGGCTCTCAGGCTGTTTGCCTCACCCGACGTAAGGTGCCGACACCCCTCGGAGAAAATGATCGATCCGAAGGCGTTGCGTGTCGTGCATCGGCAGTGACTTGATCTCCTTCCGGTCGACCCAGCGGACGTCGGTCGACTCGTCGCTGACCGCGAGTGATCCGCCGACGAGCCGGGCGGTGAGGCAGACGTTGAACTGGCGGCGGACCTCTCCGTCGCTGTAGGCGATGATGTGCCGGGCGTCGGTGTAGAGACCGACCAGGCCGGTCACCGCGACGTCATAGCCGGTCTCCTCCCTCACCTCCCGTACGGCGGCCTGCGGCACCGACTCGGTGAGGTCCATCCTGTCGCCGGACAGCGCCCACAGCCCGTTGTCGACCCGCCGTTGCAGCAGGATGCGGCCCCGGTCGTCGACAACCACGGCGGACACCCCCACAACCAGGCCGGGTGGGGCCAGCTCAAGCCGTCATAACCAGAGCACCGGAAGCGGGGCGGCAGCCCTGTCCTTCCCGCTGATCAGGCATGCCTGGTGAACCCACGGAGCGCAGGGCCAATGCGGGGCATCCCGAAGGGACCGCGTAGCGGTTGGGGCCGGTGGCGGAGCGGCGGCAGCGCGTCCCCGGGGCGGTGGGTTCGTCCGGTGCGGCGGGGGCTCGGTGCGGCGGGCTTACGCCCGGCTGGCGCGGGCCAGGACCGGCCCCCAGGCCGCATGCCCAGCCCCCAGGCCGCATGCCCGGCCCGCTGGCCGTGCCGGGACGGCGGGGCATGTCCCGCCGTGCGGCGGCGCGGAGCGCTGCCGCCTTGATAACCCATAAGAACAATTCGGCAGTGATCGCGGTACGACATCAGCAGAAATCGAAAGAGCTGGCCGACCCGCGCGGCCGGCCGGTCTCGGGGTCCAGGACGAGCACCCGGTCATTCAGGCGCGGGCGCGCGGGATCGGTCCAGGTCACTTCGGGGATGTCGGCCCAACGCCGCCCGCTGCACCCCACGTCCCACTCACGTGTCAGCAACCCGGCGTCCTTGCGGACCACGAGGATCCACTCTGAGAACCAGTCCCAGTTCTCGTACTCGACCCGCATGGTCAGGCCTGTGCCGGCCGGGCCGGGGATCACCCCATCGGTGCCGCGAGAAGACAGGAGAGCACCCGCTGACACAGCCACCCACACCATCGCGAGTACGGCGGTGAGCCCGCACCCTCTGCCGAAACGGAGCCGCCAGGCCCTGGCGATCAGGAGTGCCGCCACCCCGGTCAGCACGACCGGCTGATCGAGGAACACGTAGTTCCAAGCGGCACCCACCAGAGCGACTGCAACGGCTAGAACCCCCAGGAGGAAAAAGACACCGGCGGACTCCACCTGTGAATTCGAACTCATGGCGGCACGTTACGGGCCTGGACTTGCGACCCACTGGGAAGCGTATGACTGAGCGTTAACAGGTCGAACCAGGGATTCGGGGCCGTAGCTGCGCACCAGGGCATGTCACTGCGACGTGGTTGAGGAACCTGCGGACAACGGCCTCGGTCCAGCGGAGGACTGAGCCCGCGGTTCTTTCGGCAACCGCGTCGACCAGCTCGGCGCCGCGAAGTACTGGCAACGGCGTCGGCCTGCTCCTGGTCCTCGTCGATGAACGGCTCTGTTCTTTCGGCAACCGCCCGCCCGGTTCGTGGCGTCGCGGGCCGGGACCGGCCGGAGAGCCGCAGCCCGGCCCGCGAACGCCAGCGGCCCGCCACCGGCAGGCCGCCTTGAAAGTCGCTGACGCTCGACCAGGCGGCGTCGGTGCTCAAGGCGGCCGAGGGGGCGAACCTGTGCGCCTACGTCGTGGTGTCGCTGCTCATCGGGGCCAGGACCGAGGAGTTACGGGCGCTCACGTGGTCACACGTCGACTTGGCCGGCCGGACGCCGATCCCCCGCTCCCACCGTCGATCATGGTGTGGCGTTCGGTGCGGGTCGGGGGAGACACCAAGACGGAGAAGTCCCGGCGGACGCTCGCTCTCCCCAGGCTGTGTGTGGACGCCCTGCGTGGGCACCGGGAGCGGCAGGCGCTTACCCGGAAGAAGGCGGGGGACCTGTGGCAGGAGAACGACCTCGTCTTCGCCGGCAGGCAAGGAACCGAGCTGGACGCGGCCGACGTCCGCCGGGCCTTCCGGGTGATCCTCAAGAGGACCGACCTGGACCCTGACGAGTGGACGCCCCGTGAGATGCGGCACAGCTTCGTCTCACTGCTGTCGGACTCCGGCGTCGCGCCGGAGAACATCTCCTGCCTGGTCGGCCGCAAGGGGACCGTGGTGACCGAGCAGGTCTACCGGAAGCAGCTCCGCTCCGTACTGCCCGAAGGAGCCGGGACAATGAATCCGATCTCCCCGAACGAGAGCGCGGAAGCACAGTCACCCAGAAGATCGAAAAGGCCACTTCCTCTAACAGGAAATGGCCTCTGAACTGGGTGGGGCTAAGAGGACTTGAACCTCTGACCTCTTCCTTATCAGGGAAGCGCTCTAACCGACTGAGCTATAGCCCCTCAGCACGCACGAACGGCTTCGTCCCCGCCTTCCGGAGGCGAACCCGTTCGCTCGAACTGGGAAAAGCTTACCCTGTTCCGGCACCTGCTCGCGCCATGTCCCCGCCCGGAAGACTGGGACATGGCGCGGCGTCGGCTACTCGGCCTCGCTGAAGGTGACCTCGATGCCGCCGACCAGGTCGGAGGAGATGTTGTAGATCACCGCACCGAGGGTCGCGAGGGCGGTGATCAGGACGACGTTCACCGCGCCGATCAGGGCGGTGTAGCCCAGGATGCGGACCGGCTCGAACCAGGAGGCGATGTCGATGTCGCTGGTGGGCTTGCCGTCGGCCATCGTGAGCTGGTTGACCGTCTGGATGATGTTGTCGAACACCCCGAGGCTGGACAGCACCATGTAGAGCGCCGCGACCGCGACGAACAGCACCACGAAGCAGACCAGCGCCACCACGAAGCTGAACTTCATGGCCGACCAGGGCTCGATCCTGCGCAGCACCAGGTGCGCCTTGCGCGGCGACCGGGGAGCGGGACCGGAGCCCTTCTTGTCACCGGAGGCGTCCGGCGAGGGCTGGGGTGACGACAGGCTGCCGGGCGACCACGGAGCACGGTTCTGCTCCGTGGCCGGCGCCTGCGCGGAACGCGGCGAAGCCGACGGAGGCGAGGTCGGCTGGGGTGAGGATCCCGGGTGGACCCGCACCGTGGTTTCGGCTTGCTTGTCGTCCGCTGTCACGTTCTTCCTGCCCTTGGAGTCGTCGGATACCGAACCAGCGGCTTCCGGCGCGGGCACGCTACCGTTCACCGGTGACGGGGCCACCTTTACATCCCTGTTCTTAGGGGCCTTGTCCATTTTCTCCGTCACCTTGTCACGTGTCGACGAGGAGGCGGGTTGGGAGCCGGGTTTGCCCTGAGCATTCACCGGCTACTCCCCTTCCCCGTTTCCCTCGTTCTCCAACGCCTCCGCGTTCCGGGCGAGAGCCACGACACTGTCTCCATCCGCGAGATTCATCAGTCGAACCCCCATCGTCTGGCGGCCGGACTGCTTGATCTCCCCAGCACTCGTCCGGATAACCCCCCCGGCGGACGTGATCGCGAAGACCTCGTCCTCCGGCCTGACCATGACGGCACCCACCAGCTTGCCACGAGCACTGACAATCTTGGCGGTCAAAACGCCCTTCCCGCCTCTTCCTTGCACAGGGTACTGATCAGCGGGGGTCCGTTTGGCGTATCCGCCCTCGGTGGCGACCAGGACGTCGTCGCCGTCGGCGATCCGGTTCATGGCCAGGAGCTCGTCGCCGTCCAGGAAACGCATGCCGATCACACCGCTGGTGGCGCGGCCCATCGGACGCAGTGCCTCGTCGGAGGCGGTGAAACGGATGGCCTGGGCCCCGCGGGAGACCAGGAGGAGGTCGTCGTCCTCCGACACGAGCCTGGCCGCGATCACTTCGTCGTCCTCACGCAGGTTGATCGCGATGAGGCCGCCCGTGCGCGGCGAGTCGTACTCGGACAGACGGGTCTTCTTCACCAGGCCGCTGCGGGTGGCCAGCACGAGGTACGGGGCGACCTCGTAGTCGCGCAGGTCGAGGACCTCCATGACGATCTCGTCCGGCTGCATGGCCAGCAGGTTCGCCAGGTGCTGGCCGCGGGCGTCACGCCCGGAGTCGGGCAGCTCGTAGGCCTTGACCCGGTAGACCCGGCCCTTGTTCGTGAAGAACAGCAGCCAGTGGTGGGTCGTGGTGACGAAGAAGTGGTCGACGATGTCGTCCTGGCGCAGCTGCGCTCCCCGGACACCCTTGCCGCCGCGCTTCTGGGAGCGGTAGAGGTCCATGTTGGTGCGCTTGGCGTAACCGCCCCGGGTGATCGTGACGACCATGTCCTCCTCGGCGATGAGGTCTTCGATGGACATGTCGCCCTCGTAGGCGATGATCTCGGTCCGGCGGTCGTCGCCGTACCGCGTCGTGATCTCGGCCAGTTCGTCGGCGATGATGGAGCGCTGCCGCTCCGGCGACGCGAGGATGTCGTTGTAGTCGGCGATCTGGGCGGTCAGCGCGTCGTGCTCGTCGGTGATCTGCTGCCGCTCCAGGGCGGCCAGCTTGCGCAGCTGCATGTCCAGGATGGCCTGGGCCTGGATCTGGTCGATCTCCAGCAGCGACATGAGGCCGACCTGGGCCTCGGCGGCCGAGGGCGAGCGCCGGATGAGGGCGATCACGTCGTCGAGCCGGTCGAGCGCCTTGAGCAGCGCGCGCAGGATGTGCGCCCGCTCCTCGGCCTTGCGCAGCAGGTAGCGGGTCCGGCGGACGATGACCTCGACCTGGTGGTGGATGTAGTGCCGGACGAACTGGTCGAGCCGGAGCGTCCGCGGCACGCCGTCGACCAGGGCCAGCATGTTGGCGCCGAACGTCGTCTGCAGCTGGGTGTGCTTGTAGAGGTTGTTCAGCACGACCTTGGCCACGGCGTCGCGCTTGAGCACGATGACCAGGCGGCGGCCGATGCGGGCGGAGCTCTCGTCACGGACGTCGGCGATGCCGCTGATCCGGCCGTCCTTGACCAGCTCGGCGATGGTCAGCGCGAGATTGTCCGGGTTGACCTGGTAGGGCAGCTCGGTGACGACCAGGCACTGCCGGCCCTTGTTGTCCTCCTCGACCTCGACGACGGCCCGCATGGTGATCGAGCCGCGGCCGGTGCGGTAGGCGTCGTCGATGCCGCGACGGCCCACGATGAGCGCGCCGGTCGGGAAGTCGGGACCCTTGACCCGGGCGATCAGCGCTTCGAGGAGCTCCTCGTCGGTCGCGTCGGGGTTCTCCAACGCCCACTTCACACCGGCGCCGACCTCGCGCAGGTTGTGCGGCGGGATGTTGGTGGCCATGCCGACCGCGATGCCCGCCGAGCCGTTGACCAGCAGGTTGGGGAAGCGGGACGGCAGGACGTCCGGCTCCTGCGACTTGCCGTCGTAGTTGGGGCTGAAGTCGACGGTTTCCTTGTCGATGTCGCGGAGCATCTCCATGGCGATGGGCGCGAGCTTGCACTCGGTGTATCGCATGGCGGCCGCCGGGTCGTTGCCCGGCGAGCCGAAGTTGCCCTGGCCGTCGACCAGCGGGTAGCGCAGCGACCAGGGCTGTGCCAGGCGCACGACGGCGTCGTAGATCGAACTGTCGCCGTGCGGGTGGTAGGTGCCCATCACGTCGCCGACGATGCGGGCGCACTTGAAGTAGCCGCGGTCGGGACGGTAGCCGCCGTCGTACATCGCGTAGAGGACGCGGCGGTGCACCGGCTTGAGGCCGTCGCGTACGTCCGGCAGCGCGCGGGACACGATGACCGACATCGCGTAGTCCATGTAGCTGCGCTGCATCTCGGACTGGATGTCGACCGGCTCGATGCGATCGACGGGCGGAGTGTTCACTTCCGTCACAGGTGAAAGGTCCTTTTCTCTTACACGTCGAGGAAGCGCACGTCGCGCGCGTTGCGGATGATGAAGGACCGGCGCGCCTCGACGTCCTCGCCCATCAGCACGCTGAACAGGTCGTCGGCCTGGGCCGCGTCATCCAGGGTGACCTGGCGCAGCAGCCTGGTGTCGGGGTTCATCGTGGTCTCCCACAGCTGGGCGGCGTTCATCTCGCCCAGACCCTTGAACCGCTGGATGCCGTCGTGCGAGCGGGGGTCGCGCTTGCCCCGGCCGACGCCGTCGGCGATGATCACGTCGCGCTCGGCGTCGGAGTAGGCGTAGGACGCGTCGTCGCCCTTGCGGTCCCACTTGATCTTGTAGAGCGGCGGGCAGGACAGGTAGACGTGCCCGGCCTCGATCAGCGGACGCATGAAGCGGAACAGCAGCGTCAGCAGCAGCGTCGTGATGTGCTGGCCGTCGACGTCGGCGTCGGCCATCAGGATCAGCTTGTGGTAACGCAGCTTGGCCAGGTCGAACTCGTCGTGGACGCCGGTGCCCATGGCCGTGATCAGCGCCTGGACCTCGTTGTTCTTGAGGACCTTGTCGATGCGGGCCTTCTCGACGTTCAGGATCTTGCCGCGGATCGGCAGGATGGCCTGGAAGCGCGAGTCACGACCGCCCTTGGCCGAGCCGCCCGCCGAGTCGCCCTCGACGATGAACAGCTCGCACTTCTCCGGATCGCTCCACTGGCAGTCGGCCAGCTTGCCGGGCAGGCCGGAACCCGACTCCAGCAGCGACTTGCGCCGGGTCAGGTCGCGGGCCTGGCGGGCCGCGAGCCGGGCACGGGCGGCCTGCAGGGACTTGCTGATGATCTCCTTGGCCTCGCCCGGGTTGCGCTCGAACCAGTCACGCAGGTGGTCGTTGCAGGCCTTCTGGACGAACGACTTGGCCTCGGTGTTGCCGAGCTTGGTCTTGGTCTGGCCCTCGAACTGCGGGTCGGCCAGCTTCACCGAGATGATCGCGGTCAGGCCCTCGCGGATGTCCTCACCGGCGAGGTTGTCGTCCTTGCCCTCCTTGAGGAACCTCTGCTCGCGCGCGTAGCGGTTGACGATGGACGTCAGCGCCGCGCGGAAGCCCTCCTCGTGGGTGCCGCCCTCGGCCGTGTTGATCGTGTTGGCGAAGGTGTAGACCGACTCCGTGTAGGAGCTGTTCCACTGCATGGCGATCTCGACCGCGATGCCCTCGCCCTGCTCCTCGAAGTCGATGACCGACAGGTGGGCCGGCTCCTTCTTGGAGTTGAGGTGCGTGACGAAGTCGGACAGGCCGCCCTCGTAGTGGTAGGTGACCTCTTTGGGCTCGCCGTTGATGTGGTCGGGCCGCTCGTCCCGCAGGGAGATCGTCAGGCCCTTGTTCAGGAAGGCCATCTCCTGGAAGCGGCGCGAGAGGGTCTCGAAGTTCCAGGTGGTGGTCTCGAAGATGGAGCCGTCCGCCCAGAAGGTGATCGAGGTGCCGGTCTCGTCGGTCTCCTCGCCCTTGACCAACGGTCCGGTCGGCTTGGACTCGGAGTAGCTCTGCCGCCAGTGGTGCCCGTCGCGGCGGATCTCCACCTCGAGCTTGGTGGACAGCGCGTTCACCACGGAGACGCCGACGCCGTGCAGGCCGCCGGAGACCGCGTAGGACTTGCTGTCGAACTTGCCGCCGGCGTGCAGCACGGTCAGGACGACCTCGACGGCCGGGCGGCCTTCGGCCTCCACGATGCCGACGGGGATGCCGCGGCCGTTGTCGATGACCCGTACGCCGTTGTCGGCGAGCAGGGTGATCTCGATCCGGTCGGCGTGACCGGCCAGGGCCTCGTCGACGGAGTTGTCCACGACCTCGTAGACGAGGTGGTGGAGACCACGTTCACCGGTTGAGCCGATGTACATACCAGGGCGCTTGCGGACCGCCTCAAGTCCTTCGAGGACGGTGATTGAGCTAGCGTCGTAGGACAAGTGCGAAATCCTCCTGCCGCGGACACGCGGCGAGTACAACGCATTGCCCCGCCGTGCCCGTCACCGTCGTGAATGCCCCGATGCGTTCACCCGGGGGAGTCGGCACGGACGCCGGGGTGACACGCAAACGGACGTGTCCGGAATTCGATTTCATTCTAGCGGGTCAGAACACATCATGTGGCATTGACGGCCCCTGGAACGGCCTGTCGCGCGACGATCATGTTCTTGGGCATCCCCCCACAGGGAGGAGGGTCATGGCCCCAGAGGAGCCGCTGATCCGTTTCTGAGTGATGAGCCGCCCCTACTCGCGGTGACGGATCAGCCGTACGTGTCACCCGGGCCGCGACTCCCGGTCACCCTCAGCCCGCCCCCTGGACGGGGGCCGTTCTGCGGCCCGCGCACCTTGACCAGCCGTACCGTTCCGTCTCCGAGCTCCTCGTTCAGCCGCCTGACGAGGGTTTTCGCCAGCAGGCGCACCTGCGTCGCCCAGGCCGTGGAGTCGGCGACCACCACGACCTCGCCGTCGGCGAACGACTCGGGCCTGGTGTGGGCCGCCATGTCGGGACCGACGATCTGGTGCCAGCGGCCGAAGACCCCGCCCACCGCGACGGGCTGCTCCCAGCCGCGGGCGGCCAGCAGGTCGGTGATGGCCCGGCCGAGGAGCTGGGGGTCGCCCGCGTCGCGTCGTGGCCCGCGGGCCCTGCGCCGGGGCTCGCTGCGCGGCAGCTGTCCCCGTCTGGCGGCGTCGGCCTTGGCCTGGGCCAGCTTCTCCCGGGCGGCGGCCGCCCCCCGGGTCGCGACGCTCGCCGGTGTCCCCACCCCGCCGTCCGGGGCCGCCGCGGCGGCCTCGGACGTTCCGGTCATCTCATCGGACACGGGACACGCCTCCCTCCGTCACGTCGAACCGGGACCCGACCAGCTCGGCCGGGACGTCGTCGGGAACCGCGGCGGTGATCAGCACCTGCTCTGCCGGGGCGACCATCTCGGCCAGGCTGCGCCGGCGCCTGCTGTCGAGTTCGGCGAAGACGTCGTCCAGGACCAGCACCGGGTCGCCGCCGTCGGCGCGGAGCAGGTCGTAGGCGGCCAGCCTGAGCGCCAGCGCGAACGACCACGACTCGCCGTGGCTGGCGTAACCGCGCGCGGGCAGGTCTCCCAGGCCCAGGAACAGGTCGTCGCGGTGCGGGCCGACCAGCGTGACGCCGCGCTCCAACTCGGCGGCGCGCACCTCCAGCAGAGCCGCGCGCAGCGCCTCGGCGAGCGCCGCCCGGTCGGTGCCCTCACCCGCGGGCAGCGTGCCCCGGTACTCCAGGCAGGCGGCGTCGGACCCGGGCGCCAGGGCGGCGTACGAGGCGGCGACCAGCGGACGCAGCGCCTCGACCAGGTCGAGCCTGGCGGCGAGCAGTTCGGCGCCGTGCCGGGCCAGGTGGGCGTCCCACACCTCCAGGGTGCTCAGCGGGTCTCCGGCGCCGGCCGCGGCGAAGGCGGAGTCACTCTCGGCGCGGCGCGGGCTCCGGCCGCCGCCCCGCCTGGCCTGCGCCGCGGTGCGGAGCAGGGCCCCGCGCTGCTTGAGCACCCGCTCGTAGTCGGCGCGGACCCCGGCGAACCGGGGCGTCCTGACCACCAGGAGGTCGTCGAGGAAACGGCGGCGCTCGGCGGGGTCGCCCTTGACCATGGCGAGGTCCTCGGGGGCGAACAGCACCGTGCGGAGCATCCCGGCCACGTCGCGCGGGCGGGGCACCGGCGAGCGGTTCAGCCTGGCCCGGTTGGCCCGGCCGGGGTTGATCTCCAGCTCGATCAGGGCCCGCCGGTCGTCGCGCACCACCACCGAACGGACGATCGCCCGGCTCGCACCCTGCCGGACCAGCGGCCCGTCGTTGGCGACCCGGTGGCTCGACTGCGTGGCCACGTAGCCCAGGGCCTCGACCAGGTTGGTCTTGCCCACCCCGTTGGGACCCACGAACGCCGTGACCCCCGGCTCCATGGCCAGGTCGACGGTTTCGTAGGACCGGAAGTCGGTCAGGGAGAGATGGGCGACATGCACCCCAGGAAGACTAGTCGGCCGTGTCGCGGGCGCGCACGAGGACCGCGCGCCCGGGACACGGCGCGGTCAGCCGGTCGCCTCGGCGGGCGGCTCGACGTCGGCGCCGGGGGCGTCCGCCCCCTTGCCGACCTGGCCCTCCTTCGCGGAGACCGCGTGGCCGCCGAACTGGTTGCGCAGGGCCGCGACGACCTTCATCGCCGGCGAGTCGTCCTGGCGGGAGGCGAACCGGGCGTACAGGGCGGCGGTGATCACCGGCAGCGGGACCGCGTGGTCGACGGCCGCCTGGACCGTCCAGCGGCCCTCGCCGGAGTCTTGCGCGTAGCCCCGCAGCTCCGCCAGCGCCGGGTCCTCGTCCAGTGCGCGGACCAGCAGGTCGAGCAGCCAGGAGCGGATGACCGTGCCGTTGCGCCAGCTCTTGAAGGCACCGGGGACGTCGGTCACGACGTCGGACGCCTCCAGCAGTTCCCAGCCCTCGGCGAATGCCTGCATCATGCCGTACTCGATGCCGTTGTGGACCATCTTGGCGAAGTGGCCCGCGCCGACCGCGCCGGCGTGCACGAAGCCGTCCTGCTCGGGCTTGAGCGTCTCGAAGATCGGCATCAGCCGCTCGATGTCGCCCTTCTCGCCGCCGACCATCAGGGCGTAGCCGTTCTGCAGGCCCCAGACGCCGCCGCTCACCCCGCAGTCGACGAACCCGATGCCCCGGCCGCCGAGCTCGGCGCCGTGCCGCTGGTCGTCCACGTAATGCGAGTTGCCGCCGTCGATCACGATGTCGCCGGCCGACAGCAGGTTGCCGAGCTCCCGGATCGTCGCGTGGGTCGGGTCACCGGCCGGGACCATGACCCACACGGCCCGCGGCGCCTCCAGCCGCTCGACGAGGTCCTTCAGGCTCGCGACGTCGCTGACCCCCGGATCGCGGTCGTAACCGACGACCTCGTGGCCGCCGCGGCGCAGGCGCTCGGCCATGTTGCCGCCCATCTTGCCCAGCCCGACCATGCCGATCTGCATACGAGCACCCCCTTCAGGGTTCCATCATCCACCTATGCCAGGCGTGCCCGCGCTAGCCGTACCAGGTCGGCGTTTCCCCCGACCGGGTCACCCACAGGGCTGTGGAGGACGTCCTCCAGGCCGATGCGCGTGGCCAGTCCAAGCTTCCCCGCCTCGTCCAGGAGAATCCATGCCGGCCCCTCCTCTCCGTGGAGGAGCCGCGGACCGCGGACGTCCCGTTCGGTGAGGCGGTCGAGGACCGCGTGCGCCCGGGGGACGGCGGTGTCGGCGGCGCCGTCGATGATCTCGACGAGAACCCGCGTGCACTCCAGCCCGGTCGCGGCGAGTGCGTCGGCGTCGTCCACGGACCACACCCCGGCCTCCACACCCACTCCGAGCCGTCGCAGATCATGCCACATGTCCGTGAAGCCGGGTTCGGAGAGGTTGACGGAGGCGAAGTCCGGCAGCGCGGCGGGCGGCAGCGCCGCCCACCCCAGGACGGCCTCCCGTCGCGCCGTCACGTCCCCGCCGGTCATCCACAGCCCGGTGCTCACCCCCACCGGGAGCCCCGGGCACGCCCGCCGGACGGCGTGTACCGCCGCCCCGATGTGGACGGCGCTGAGCGACTCGCTCCCGGCCTCGTCACGCGCGTGCAGGTGCACGGCGTCCGCACCCGCCTCACGGGCCTCACGCGCCGCCTCGGCGAGCTGTGGGGGGCTCAGGGGCAGGGCCGGGTGCTCACCGGGCCTCCTGGCGCCGTTGAGCGCCGCCTTGAGCCATGTCCGGCGTCCGCCGGGCCCCGGGGCCGCCGCGGACCGCGGCCCGTCCACACCCTGTGGACGGGCCCGGTCGCCCGGCCCCGGGGCGGGCGTGCGCTCGGCCGGCATCAGCTGGACAGGCGGATGGGCATGATCAGGTAACGGTAGTCGGGGACGTGGCCGTCCTCCACGGGCTTGCCACCGGTGAGGATGGCCGGCTTGGTGGACGTGGTCATCTGCAGGCGCGCCACGTCGGAGTCGATGGCGCCCAGGCCCTCCAGCAGGAACTGGTGGTTGAAAGCGATGTTGATGTCGTCGCCCTCGAAGTCCACGGGCAGCACCTCGACCGCCTGCGCCTCGTCGCCGGTCCCGGCCTCCAGCACGACCTCGTCGCCGCGGAAGGCCATCCGGACCGGGGTGTTGCGCTCGGCGACCAGGGCCACGCGCTTGACGGCCTCGACGAAGGCACCCGTCGGCAGGTCGGCGCGGGCGGAGAACTCGGTCGGCAGCAGGGAGCGGTACTTGGGGAACTCCGGGTCCAGCAGGCGGGTGGTGGTGCGCCGGCCCGCGCTGGAGAAGCCGATCATCCCCTCACCGGTGCCGCCGACGGAGCTCATCGCGATCTCGACCTCGGCCCCGGTACCGCCCAGGGCCTTGGCCGTGTCGGCGAGGGTCTTGCCGGGGATCATCGCGATCGCCGAGAAGTCGGGCTGGCCCGGCTGCCACTTCAGCTCGCGCACGGCCAGCCGGTAGCGGTCGGTCGCGGCGAGGGTGACGGTGTCGCCCTCGATCTCCACGCGCACGCCGGTGAGCATCGGCAGGGTGTCGTCCTTGCCCGCGGCGACGGCGACCTGGCCGACGGCCGAGGCGAACACGTCGCTGCCCACCCGGCCGGCCGCCGGGGGCATGACCGGCAGGGAGGGGTAGTCCTCCACAGGCATGGTCAGCAGTGTGAAGCGCGCGCTGCCACAGGTGACGACGGCCTTGGCGCCTTCCACGACGAAGTCCACCGGCTGCGCGGGGAGCGCCCGGGTGATCTCCGCCAGGAGCTTGCCGGAGACGAGCACGACACCCGGCTCGCCCGTCTGCAGCTCGAGGGTCACCTCCGCGGAGACCTCGTAGTCGAAGCCCGAGAGTTTGAGCTGGCCGCTCTCCGTGACCTCAAGGCGCATGCCGGCGAGCACCGGCACGGAGGGACGCGCCGGCAGGCTGCGCGCCGTCCATGCCACCGCCTCGGCGAGCACGTCTCGTTCGACCCGGAACATCACGTGGATCTGCCTCCTGTGTATCGAGCGCCGTCCGCTCGGTGCCTGGGGTTGAAGTGTTCACTGTCCCGCACATGCGCTCCCCGGGACCCCTCTATGGGTTTTCGGTTTCCCTGTTAGAGAGAGAAGTGGTCATCGTATTAGGGGCGGTGGATACTGTGGAAAACCGTTGTTTCCGCAGCTCAGGTGCCCTGTTTTTGTCCACCGACCCTGTGGGTGGACGGTGTGGACAACTCGGCGGCCTGTGGAGGAGCGCTGGTTTCCCACAGGCCGTCCCCAGATCATGGGTCGTCTATCCACTGGTTATCCACAAGGTTTCCCCAGGTTGTCCACGGGGTAAGAAGTCGTTTTGTCCCTGTGGAAAACTCTTCCCACAGGGCGTCCACAGACTATCCACAGGTTGTCCCCAACTTATCCCCAGGTTCTCCCCAGGGTTATCCCCAGGTGCCGAACAGGGTTCGGACCAGTGCGTTCTCAGATGATCATGGTTGGCTGCCCCCGGCCGCCGGGGAGGGCTGATCCACAAGGTTTTCCACAGCCTGTGTATCACGAAATGAGCAACTCACCCGTTTCGCGACTGCTGCTTGATCCTCGTGGTGAGCTCGTTGACCTGGTTGTAGATCGAGCGGCGCTCGGCCATCAATGAGCGGATCTTGCGGTCGGCGTGCATCACCGTGGTGTGGTCACGACCGCCGAACTGCTGGCCGATCTTCGGCAGCGACATGTCGGTGAGCTCCCGGCACAGATACATGGCGATCTGCCGCGCGGTCACCAGCACCCGCGAGCGCGAGCCGCCGCACAGGTCGTCGATCGACAGGCCGAAATAAGTGGCCGTGGACGCCATGATCGTGGCGACGGTGATCTCCGAACCCGCGTCCTCGGTGATCAGGTCCTTGAGCACGACCTCGGTGAGCTGCAGGTCGACCGACTGCCGGTTGAGGCTGGCGAAGGCGGTCACCCGGATGAGGGCGCCCTCCAGTTCGCGGATGTTGGTGGAGATCCGGCTGGCGATGTACTCCAGCACGTCACCCGGCGCGGCGAGCCCCTCCTGGATCGCCTTCTTGCGGAGGATCGCGATGCGGGTCTCCAGCTCGGGCGGCTGGACGTCGGTGATCAGCCCCCACTCGAACCGGTTGCGCAACCGGTCCTCCAGGGTGACCAGCTGCTTGGGCGCCCGGTCGCTGGAGATGACGATCTGCTTGTTGGAGTTGTGCAGGGTGTTGAACGTGTGGAAGAACTCCTCCTGTGTCTGCTCCTTGCCCTCCAGGAACTGGATGTCGTCCACGAGCAGGATGTCCACGGCCCGGTAACGGCTGCGGAAGTTGTCGGCCTTGTGGTCGCGGATGGAGTTGATGAAGTCGTTGGTGAACTCCTCGGAGCTCACGTACCGCACCCGCGCGCCGTCGTAGAGACTCTGCGCGTAGTGGCCGATCGCGTGCAGCAGGTGGGTCTTGCCCAGGCCGGAGTCGCCGTAGATGAACAGCGGGTTGTACGCCTTGGCGGGCGCCTCGGCCACCGCTACCGCCGCCGCGTGGGCGAAGCGGTTGCTGGAACCGATGACGAAGGTCTCGAAGGTGTACTTCGGATTCAGCCTGGCCGGTTCGCCCTGGGCACGCCCGGCGCGGCCGTCCCATCTGTTCTGCGCGCCGCCCTGGCCCGGTGCCGCGGGTGGTGTGCCGCGGGTGAAGCCGTCGTCGCCCTCCGGGCGAGGCGGGGACGCCTGTGGGGAGTAGCCGCCGCGGCCGAACCCCCGGTCCGGCTCCCCCTGCGGGGAGCCGGCCGCCGGCTCCCCCGGCAGGTACGGCTGCGCGGGCTTGTCGGCCTGCTGGAAGGGATAGGAGAACTGCCGCTCCTGCGGCCCGCGCTGCGGGTAGCCGTCGGACGACGCCCCCGCCTGGCCCGAGCCGGAGTAGGGGGCCGCGGACCCCGCACCGCCGGGGTGCTGGGACGCCGCGGGCTGCGCGTAATCCTGGGAGGAACCACCCGCCTGGGGATATCCCGGCGGGGGAGAGGCGGGGTAGGGGTCCTTCCGGGAGGCGAGCCCCGGCTCCTGGCCCGCCGCGCTGGGGTCGACCATGACCGCCACGCGCATCGGCCGGCCGAACTCCTGGGAGAGCGCGTGGCTGATGAGCGGGAGGAGCTTGTCCTCCAGCACGTCCCTGGCGAAGTCACTCGGCGCGGCGAGCACCACGGTGTCGTTCATGTAGCCGAAGGGCCTGGTCAGGCCGAGCCAGACGCGCTGCTGGGACGGAACGCTCGCGTTCAGGGAGTTCTCCAGTGCCCTTGCCCACACCGCGCTGAGGTCCGTTCCGTCCATGGTCCGGCCCTCCTCCTCCCCGCGGTCTCCGTCTGAGCTCACCGCGATCCGTTTCGTCCGCACCGGCAGCCACCGGGCGCCCCGGATCCCACCGTTGTCCACATGCCGGCGTTCCCGTGGCCCCTTCGGGGCCGTGTGAAATCCACATCGAATCCACAGGGTGTGCACAGCCCTTCCACCCGCGGCCCGACGCGTCCTCGCAGTGGAGGGAGGGTTTGGAAGGGCCGGCGGCAGCCCTGTCCACAGCCTGTGTACAAGACGTTGTCCACAGCCTAGTGGCAGTGCGGAGGGGACAGAGTGCACCTGCTGTGGACGGCGGGGCACCGGTGACGAGGTGCCTGTGGAAACGCGGATAACCTATAGCCGCGTGCTCTCCGGTTTGACCTGGGGCACGCCTGACCCGTAACGTACGACGGTCGGCTTATCACGCGGCGGCTATTTCGCATGCCCCGCAACCAGATAGGCCAGCCGTTGTCGAGCGTCCCCATGTGCTCGTCCCCATGTGCTGGGGATGGCCTTTTAGCCTGGAGCCCACTCGTGAGCAAGCGTACTTTCCAGCCGAACAACCGCCGCCGCGCGAAGACCCACGGCTTCCGGCTCCGCATGCGCACCCGCGCCGGCCGCGCCATCCTGGCCGCCCGCCGCCGCAAGGGCCGCGCCGAGATCACCGTCTGACGCGTCCGCCGAGCCCGGTCCGCCGGGCCGAGGCAGTAGCGCCTGGTCGCCCGCCGGTCGGATCCCGGCGGGCGATAGCCGTATCTGCCCTGGGTCGTCAAGGTCTCTGGTGTTGCCGTCCGGGTCCCGCATGCGCCGGGGCGAGGAGTTCGCCGGCGCGGTCAGAAAGGGAAGCCGAGCAGGCCGTCCCACCCTGGTCGCGCATTTCGGCATGCGCGAAAAGAACGACGAGCCGCCCCTGGTGGGATTCGTGGTGAGCCGCGCCGTAGGAGGCGCGGTCGTCCGGAACCGGGTCAAACGCCGGCTGAGACACCTCATGCGAGACCGCCTCGACCGGCTCCCACGAGGTAGCCTGCTGGTTGTACGCGCCAATCCACCGGCCGCGTCCGCGCGAAGCGAGCGCCTTGCCGCCGAACTCGACGTCGCGCTGGATCGTTTACTCAGGCGGCGAGAGCCCTCGAAGGCTCGCACGGATGGGCGATGATGACGGCGCAGCAGATCACCGGGGCCTCCCCGGCCGCCAGGATCCTGATGGCTCCGATCCGGTTCTACCGGGCCTTCGTGAGCCCGCTGCTGGGCCCCCGTTGCCGTTTCCACCCCTCGTGCAGTGCCTACGGCCTGGAGGCCGTGGCCGTTCACGGCGCGCTGCGCGGCACATGGTTGACGATCCGGAGAATCGGGCGTTGCCACCCATTCCATCCCGGAGGCTTTGACCCGGTGCCCCCACGCCCGGGCCGGTCCGACAACACGCAAGGGAGCTAGCTCGGTGGAGCTGTCCTGGCTGAACTGGCTGTACACGGCCGTCGCCCAAGTAATCACCTGGATCCACCAGGGCTACAGCACATTCCTGCCGAAGGACAGCGGGCTCAACTGGGCGCTGACCATCGTCACGCTGACCGTGCTGATGCGGCTGCTGATCTTCCCGCTCTTCCTCAAGCAGATGCGCTCGTCGAAGAAGATGCAGGAGCTGGCGCCCAAGGTCCAGGAGATCCGCAAGCGCTACCAGCACGACAAGCAGCGGATGAACCAGGAGGTCATGGCGCTGTACCAGGGGCAGGGTGCCAACCCGTTGGGTGGCTGCCTGCCGATCCTGGCGCAGTTCCCGATCTTCATCTCGATGTTCACCGTGCTGCAGGCCATGGCCGCGGGCCAGGCCAAGTTCGGCATGACGCAGGAGCTCGTCGACAGCGCCCGGGCCGCCCACATCTTCGGCGCGCCCATCCCGGCGACGTTCTTCACGAGCTCGGCCGACATCATCAAGCTGGACGCCGACCCGGTCGTCACCAAGATCGTGCTCGTCATCTTCGTCGCGATCAGCTCGCTGACGACGTTCCTCACCGTCCGGCAGAGCGTGACGCGCTCGATCGCGCAGATGCCGGACAACCCGATGGCGCAGCAGCAGAAGATCCTGATGTACATCTCGCCGCTGTTCGCCGTCTTCTCGCTGAACTTCCCCCTGGGCCTGATCCTGTACTGGGTGACCACCAACCTGTGGACCCTGGGCCAGCAGCACTGGTTCTACAGCCGCAACCCGCACACGGCCGACGCCAAGGCCGACGTCAAGGGCGGTCCCAAGGGCGGCACCGCGGTCTCCGAGGCCAAGCCGGGGCTGCTCGGTAAGGTCAGGAAGAACGCACCCGAGCCCGAGGCGCCGTCCGCTCCGGAGCCCAAGGTGACCCGCCGGCAGCCCACCCGCCAGCCCCGTAGCAAGCGGACCGGCAGCAAGAAGCCCTGACGACCCATCACGAAGCACGAAGGAGTGGCCGGACGTGACCGAGACCGAGAAGGAGCCCGCGAAGGCGGTTCCCGATCTCGCCGCCCTGGAGCAGGAAGGTGAGATCGCGGCGGACTACGTCGAGGGTCTGCTCGACATCGCCGACATCGACGGTGACATCGACATGGACGTCGAGGGCGATCGCGCCGTGGTGTCGGTCGTCGACGTCAAGGGCGTCGACCTGGTGGGGCCCAACGGCGAGGTGCTGGAGGCCATCCAGGAGCTGACCCGCCTCGCGGTCCACCGCCAGACCGGTGAGCGCTCCCGTCTCATGCTCGACATCGGCGGCTACCGCGACCGCCGCCGCACCGAGCTGAGCGAGCTCGGCGCCAAGGTCGCCGCGGACGTCAAGCGGAACGGGGAGCCCAAGTCGCTGCAGCCGATGACCCCGTTCGAGCGCAAGATCGTGCACGACGCGGTCGCCGCGGCCGGTCTGCGGAGCGAGTCCGAGGGTGAGGAACCCCGCCGCTTCGTGGTCGTCCTCCCCGCCTGACGCCGCCGGGCGGGTGCTCGCCCGGACATGAGAAGAACGACTCCGCCCGCCGCGACGGGCTGGAAAGGCCGCCGCTCCCGGGTCTCCGGGGCGGCGGCCTTTTCCGTGGCGCGTGAGCGGCCTGGCGAGAAGCCGCTCCTTTCGGTTCCGTGCCGTGTGAGTCGGTTTTCGGTTCCGTGCCGTGTGAGCGGTCTGACAAGAAGTCGCTCCTTTCCGAGAACGGAGGAGTCATCGCTTGCCGCTGTACGTCGCTGCCGAGGTGGGCCGTTAGCCTTGAGACCGCCCGACCCCGACAGTTTCAAGGAAGAGTGAGCGTCGAGTGAGTGACCAGATCCCCGATCCGCCCGAGGTCGCGCGCGAGGTGTTCACCGGTGAGGCGTGGTCCCGAGCGGAGGCGTTCGCGGAGCTGCTGGCCGGTCCGGGAGTGGTGCGCGGGCTGCTCGGCCCGCGTGAGGTACCGCGCGTCTGGGACCGCCATCTGCTCAACTGCGCAGTGGTCGCCGAGGCGGTCCCCCGGGACGTCCGACTGGTCGACATCGGCTCGGGTGCCGGCCTTCCGGGCCTGGTTCTGGCGATCGTCCGGCCCGACATCACCGTCACCCTCCTGGAACCGCTCCTGCGCCGGACGGTCTTCCTGGAGGAGTGCGTGGAGTCGCTGAAGCTCGGCAACGTCGAGGTGCTGCGCGGCCGGGCCGAGGAGTTCGCGGGCAGGAGAGAGTTCGACGTCGCGTCGGCCCGTGCGGTGGCGCCGCTCGACCGTCTGCTGAAATGGGCTCTGCCGCTCCTGCGTGAAGGCGGCGAACTGCTCGCGATGAAGGGTGAACGGGCGGCGGAGGAACTGGCGGACGCCGAGGGACAATTGCGGTCGAGTGGTGTGCGAACCGCCGAGCTTGTCTCGGTCGGGCACGGTAAGGTCGAGCCGCCCGCAACTCTCATCCGAGTGGTCGCCGGTCGGGTTCCCGAGGGACCCCGGAAGACCTCTCGCCGGAAGGATCGCCCCTCGCGAGGCAGGCAGACGCGAGGCCAGTAGGTTGAACCGAGCGAAGCGAGTACGAGGCCAGTGGATGACCGTGTAGGTGCGATCGTCGGAACGACGGGTGGCCTCGGCTGGCCCGCCCCTCCCGTCGCCGCACCCCGTGAACGCCCTTCCGGTCTGGGCTGGCCGGCATCGCCCCCCGGTGCCTCGACCACGCCGGTTGAAAGGACGACGACCGTGACCCCGACCCCCCTTAACCCCGGCGACTCGCCGCTGGTACGAGAGGCACTCAGCTCAGTGGTTTCACGTGAAACACCGGCCCAGCAGAACCAGGTCACTCCCGGCGGCTCCCTCGGAGCCCGCGGCGACGACTGGCCCCGTCCGCCGAAGACCCGCATCTTCACCGTCGCCAACCAGAAAGGCGGGGTGGGGAAGACCACGACCTCGGTGAACCTGGCCGCCGCCCTTTCCATGCACGGCCAGCGGGTCCTGGTGGTCGACCTCGACCCGCAGGGCAACGCCTCGACGGCGCTGTCCATCGAACACCGCGGTGACGTGCCGGACATGTACAAGGTGCTCGTGGAGGACCTGCCGCTGGTGGAGGCCGTCAAGCCGGTTCCAGACATGCCGAACCTCTACTGTGCCCCCGCGACGATCGACCTGGCCGGTGCCGAGATCGAACTGGTCTCCATGGTGGCGCGCGAGGCCCGCCTGCAGCGCGCGCTGGCCGCCTACAAGGAGACCGAGCTCGACTACGTCTTCATCGACTGCCCGCCCTCGCTCGGTCTGCTGACCGTCAACGCGCTGATGGCCGCGACCGAGCTGCTGGTTCCCATCCAGTGCGAGTACTACGCCCTGGAAGGGCTCGGCCAGCTGCTGAGGAACGTCGATCTGGTCCGTGCCCATCTGAACCCGTCGCTGGATCTGTCCACCATCCTGCTGACGATGTACGACGGACGCACCCGGCTCGCCTCCCAGGTCGCCGAGGAGGTGCGTTCCCACTTCGGCGGCTCGGTGCTGAGTACGCTGATCCCGCGGAGCGTCCGCGTCTCGGAGGCTCCCAGCTACGGGCAGTCGGTCGTGACGTACGACCCGGGATCCAGTGGTGCGATGGCCTACATGGACGCCGCACGCGAGATGGCGTACCGTGGCGCGGCCGTGTGAGCGCCGGGGGATTCGCGGCGTCATCGGCCCGGGAAGCCACTGATGGCGGAGAACATTGAGCCGGAGGAGAGGCAGTGAGTAAGCAGCCGAGAGGGATGGGCGGCAAGGGCCTGGCGGCCCTCATCCCCACGGGGCCGCCCGTGGTGCGCGGCGCGGCGCCGGCGGCGACCGCGACGATGGTCGTCACGGAGTCGGCGGAACCGCCCGGCCTCAAGCCGGTCGCGGGTGCCTACTTCCTGGAGATCCCGGTCAAGGACATCGCACCCAACCCGCGTCAGCCCCGGGAGATCTTCGACAACGAGGCCCTGGACGAACTGGCCGCCTCGATCCGCGAGGTCGGCCTGCTCCAGCCGGTCGTGGTCCGTCCGGTGGACGAGGGACGCTACGAGCTGATCATGGGGGAGCGCCGTTGGCGTGCCGCGCAGCTCGCCGGGCTCTCCGACATTCCCGCGATCGTACGGAGCACCCAGGAGGACAAGCTCCTGCTGGACGCGCTCATCGAGAACCTCCAGCGCGAGCAGCTCAACGCCCTGGAGGAGGCGGCGGCCTACGAGCAGCTCCTTGACGACTTCGGTGCGACCCACGAGCAGCTCGCCACCCGCATCGGCCGCTCCAGGTCTCACGTCACCAACACGCTCCGGCTGCTGAAGCTGCCTGCGCGGGTGCAGCGCCGCGTCGCGGCGGGCACGATCAGCGCGGGTCACGCGCGGGCACTGCTCCGTCTGGACGACCCCGCGGCCCAGGAACATCTGGCCGACCGGATCGCGGCCGAACTCCTGTCGGTGCGCGAGGTCGAGGAGATCGTCGCGCTGGGCGACGCCAAGGCCGCGGCGGCGCCCGCTCCGAGGGCTCCCCGGGAGAAACCCGCCGAGGAGCCCGCTCTCCGGCACCTGGCCGACCGCCTCTCCGACCGTTTCGAGACCCGGGTGAAGGTCGACTTCGGCCGGCGTAAGGGACGCATCGTGGTGGAGTTCGCGACCATCGACGACCTGGAGCGGATCCTCAGCACGATGGCCCCCGGGACGATGCAGGAACCGGAAGGGTAGACCGCCGGCTCACGGCCTCTCCGCTGCGGACGGGCTTCGCTGTTTCACGTGAAACAGCGAAGCCCGTCCGCGTGTCACCGGCTGTGCGTGCCTGCGTGGTGATCGGCCGGTCGCTCCGGGGAGAGCCGGCCCGCCGAGTAGGCCGGCACGCCCGATAGGTCGAGACGCGGAGGATCACGCACCCGTGTTTCACGTGAAACGGTGCTCGTTGGAAGGCGTTCGTTTCACGTGAAACAACGGTCGATCAATCGCCGGTCACCTCGTGGACCACGAGCCGGATGTCGGCGAGGAAGGCGTCGACGTGTTCGGGAGTGGTGTCGAAAGAGGTGACCCAACGGACCACGTTCTCGGCCGCGTCCCAGACGTGGAACAGGTAACGCCGCTGAAGCTCCGCGATGGCCTTCTCGGGCAGGACGGGGAAGACGGCGTTCGACTGGACGGGGTAACGCAGCGAGACGCCGGGAAGCCCGGTGACGCCGTCGGCCAGACGGTGGGCCATGGCGTTGGCGTGGGCGGCGTTCTCCCGCCACAGACCGTCGCGAAGGAGGGCGGTCAGCTGGGCGGAGACGTAACGCATCTTGGAAGCGAGCTGCATGCCCTGCTTGCGGAGGAACAGGGCCGGGCCGTCCAGTTCGGGGCGGAGCACGACGAGTGCTTCGGCCCCCATGGCGCCGTTCTTGGTGCCGCCGAAGCTGAGCAGATCCACCCCCGCGTCGGTGGTGAGGGATCGCATCGAGCATCCCAGCTCGGCGGCGGCGTTCGCCAGCCGGGAGCCGTCCATGTGGAGGAAGAGGCCGTGCGCGTGGGCGAAGTCCGCGAGCTCGGTGATTTCCTCGGCGGTGTAGCAGGTACCGCACTCGGTCACCTGGGAGATGGAGATCACCCGGGGCTGGGAGTGCTGCACGTTGCCCACCGCGCCGAGCCGCCCGCGGACATCGTCGACGCCGATCTTCCCGTCCGCTGTGGGCAGGGGGATCAGCTTGGTTCCGAGCACGCGCTCGGCCGCACCGCACTCGCTGGTATTGATGTGCGCGCTCTCCGGGCAGAGCACCGCGTCATAGGGGCGTAGGGCGAGCCCGAGCCCGACGACGTTGGCGCCGGTGCCGTTGAACATCGGGTAGGCCGTCGCCTGGGCACCGAACTCCTCGCGGAAGGCGTTCCGCATCGCCTCCGTCCACGGGTCATCCCCGTACGCGGGGGCGTCACCGGTGTTGGCGTCGAGGATGGCGGCGAGGATCGCCGGGTGTACACCCGTGTGGTTGTCGCTGGCGAAGCTCTTGGGGAAGAGAGTGGATGTCGGCACAGGATCAGCGTAAGGGGAACAGGATCAGCGTAAGGAGGGAGCCGTCACGCCCCCGCCCTCCCTCTCCGCCCCGGAGTGTCCACCGGAGGTGCGAAGAACGGCCGGGAGACGGCGAGGGGCGTCACCCGGCCGGTCCCCACGTGCTGTCCCTCCGCCCTGTCCACGGCGGAGCCGGCCTCGGCGGGACGCCTCCGACGAGAGGTCCCGCCAGGCCCGGCTCCGGGAGAGATCGTCTCGGCGGGGTCGGCTCCGGCGAAGGCGTTTCGACAGGGCTGTCTCCGGCGAGGGCGTCTCGGCGGGGCTGATCTCCGGCCCCCGGCGCCGTCCCCGGATACAGGGCCGAACGCCGGGCCCGACCCCGGACCGGTGTGACGCTCAGGCGCCGCGGGCCGCGGCCCGTTCGAGGAGGACGCGGCAGAGAGTGCCGAGGTCGTCGCCCGCGGCCTCGGCGGCCATGGGGAGGAGGGAGGTCTCGGTCATGCCCGGGGCGACGTTCACTTCGAGGAAGTGGGGCAGCCCGGCGCCGTCGACGATGATGTCGGTACGCGAGATGTCGCGCAGGCCGAGAGCCGTGTGCGCGGTCACGGCCATCCGGGCACACGCCTCCATGACCTCGGGCGAGAGGCGGGCGGGGGCGAAGAACTCGGTGTGCCCGGCGGTGTAGCGGGCGGCGTAGTCGTAGACGCCCGCGTCGGGCACGATCTCCACCGGGGGCAGGGCGACCGGCCCGTCACCGAGGTCGACCACGGAGACGGCGACCTCGACGCCCTCGACGCAGCGTTCGATCAGCGCGGTGTCGCCATAGGCGAAGCAGCCGACCATGGCCGCGGGGAGATCCGCGGCTTCGCGGACGACCGAGGCGCCCAGCGCCGAACCGCCGCGAGCCGGCTTGACGAACAGCGGCAGGCCCAGGCGCTCCACGATGCGGGCGAGCACCGCGGTGGCGCCGAGGTCGTGGAAGGTCTCCTTGGGGAGGGTCACGGATTCGGGGGTGCGCAGCCCCACGGAGCGGACGACCGCCTTCGCGGTGGGCTTGTCGTAGGCGACCCGGCAAGCGTCGGGATCGGCGCCGACGTAAGGGACCGACAGCAGCTCCAGGACCGAGCGGATGGCCCCGTCTTCGCCCGCGCCTCCGTGCAGGGTGACGAAGACCGCGTCCGGCGGGTCGGCGAGCACCGAGGGGACCAGCGACGCGTCGGTGTCACGGGTCTCCACGGATATGCCCGCCGCCTGGAGCACCTCGCTCACCCGGCGCCCCGAGCGCAGGGAGACCTCACGCTCGTAGGAGAGCCCGCCCGCCAGGACGAGCACGTGGCCCAGATCACTCATCCGAAGTTACCTCTCGCTATGGCCCGCTCCGAGCCTGTCCGGTTGCCGGGCGGCGCGCCGCCCGGCCCCGGCCGCGGACCAAGTCGCCCGCCGCGCACCGGCACGGGAAGTCTCCGTACGCCACCGCAGGAAGTCACCGTACGGCACCGGAGGGATGAGGGCCACGCCGAGGGCACCCGTGTTGACGGACGCCCCGGCTGCGGAGGCCGTTCAGCCCGATGACGTCACCTCCCGGCTCCGGCGGCCCCGGTTCAGATCGCGATTCCGGCAGCGGCGGCTCACGGCCCTCCGGGCCGTCGCCGGCCACCCGAAGCCGTTGCCGATAGAGCGGAAACCGGGACAGTCCCCGAAACCGCTGCCGGTCACCCGAGCCGGGAAGCCGGGACAGTCACCGAAACCGGGAACGGTCAGGCGAGATCGGGGCCCGGCGTGTCGACCCCGATGTGCTCCGGCGGCGATCCGGTGCCGAACGTGTCGCGCAGGCGAAGCTCCTGCTCGATCACACCGGCCAGGCGCCGGACACCTTCACGGATGCGCTCGGGCTCCGGGTAGCAGTACGACAGGCGTATCTGGCGCGCGCCGCCGCCGTCGGCGAAGAAACCGGTGCCCGGCACGAAGGCCACCCGCTCGGCCACCGCGCGCGGCAGCAGCGCCTTGGAGTCGAGCCCTTCCGGAAGGGTCGCCCAGACGAAGAAGCCGCCACCGGGGCGGGTCCAGGTGACTCCGGCGGGCATCAGGGCTTCCAGGGAGGACAGCATGGTGTCGCGGCGCTCGCGGTAGAGCTCCCGGAAGTTCTTGATCTGCTCACGCCACGGCTGGGTGGCGAGATACTGCCCGACGGCGAGCTGGGTGAAGGTGGAGTGCGACAGCACCGCCGATTCCATCGCCAGCACCAGCTTGTCGCGGACGGCGTGCGGCGCCAGTGCCCAGCCGACCCGGAAGCCCGGGGCCAGGGTCTTGGAGAACGAGCCGAGATAGACGACTCCGTCGGCGCTGTCGGCGCGCAGTGCCCGCATGGGCTCGCCGTCGAAGCCGAGCATGCCGTAGGGGTTGTCCTCGACGATCAGCACGCCCGCCCGCTGGCAGATCTCCAGAACCTGCTGCCTGCGCACCGCGTTGAGCGTCACCCCGGCGGGGTTCTGGAAGGTGGGGATCGTGTAGAGGAACTTGATGCGGTTGCCCGCGCTCCGCAGCGCGTAGATGGTCTGGGCCAGCGACTCGGGAACGATCCCCTCGTCGTCCATGGCGATGTGGATGACCTTGGCCTGGTACGCGGAGAAGGTGCCCAGCGCTCCGACGTAGGAGGGGCCTTCGGCGAGGATCACGTCACCCGGGTCGATGAAGATCCGGGTGACGAGGTCGAGCGCCTGCTGGGAGCCGACGGTCACGACGACGTCGTCGGCGTTGGCCTCGATCCCCTCCATGCGCATGACGTCGCAGATCTGCTCACGAAGGTGCGGATCGCCCTGGCCGGAGCCGTACTGCAACGCGACGGGCCCGCGCCGGGCCACCAGGTCGGAGACCAGGTCGCCCACCACGTCGAGCGGGAGGGCGGTGACGTAGGGCATGCCGCCGGCGAGCGAGACCACCTCGGGCCGCGACGCGACGGAGAAAAGAGCTCGAACCTCGGAGGCGACCATCCCGGCAGCTCGTGCTGCGTACCGATCGACGTGGGGGTCGATACGCGACCCGTGAGCCGCGATGGTCTGACCGTGATCTGAGTCTTGGGGCACGGTCCACCTCCTAGATCATGTGGAGCACGAATGCTCATACCAGAGAAACCAGGGTACGTCAGTGGTGGTGGTCGCCTGCGTGTGGGGACGGGACACCCTGAAACCACGCCCCCCTCTGAGCTACGATGCCAGCTGGAGACGCCGTTTTCGCGCGTTTTTCGCCATGGCTTGCACTCGTCTCGCCAGGATTGGGGCCAACAGGTGTCGCGTCGGCTGGCAAACGTCACCCTCGACAATCTCGACGACCTGCCGCACCGCTGCCGGCGGTGCGTCTTCTGGGAGCTCGATCCCGTCAACGGGAACCGGGCGATGGAGGTGGGTGATCCCGGCTTGGAGAAGGAGGCGTGGATCTCCTCCACCCTCCTGGAGTGGGGCAGCTGCGGCAAGATCGTCTATGTCGACGGTGTGGCGGCCGGGTTCGTGCTCTACGCGCCGCCGCACTATGTTCCGCGTTCGGTGGCGTTCCCGACCTCCCCGGTCAGCGCCGACGCGGTGCTGCTGATGACCGCGCACATCATCCCCGAGTTCTCCGGCGGCGGCCTGGGCCGGATGCTCGTCCAGGGCGTGGCCAAGGATCTGACGCGGCGCGGGGTGCGGGCGATCGAGGCGTTCGGCGACCTGAAGTGGGAGCAGCCGGGTGCGTGCCTCATGCCCGCCGACTACCTGCTCTCGGTGGGATTCAAGACGGTACGACCCCATCTGCGATTCCCGCGGCTCCGGCTGGAGCTCAAGAACGCCATCTCATGGCGTGAGGACGTCGAGGTGGCACTGGAGAGGCTTCTCGGGTCCATGACCCCGGAACGGGCCCTGCGGCCGGTCTGAGACGACCTGGGCCCTCCCGGGAAGGCGCCCGTCCTCGGCCCGTCCTCGGCCCGCCCTCCTCACCGGCCCGCCTCCGGCCCGGCGTCGGTCTGCCTCCCGCTCGGCCTGGCTCCCGCCCGGCCCGTCTTCCACTCGGCTCCGGCCCGGTCCTCCAGTTCGGCGCCGGTTCGGCTTCGTTCTCCGTCCGGGCCCTGTCCCGGCGCCATCTCCGTCTCGACTTCGCTTTCCCGCGGTGGAGGGGTTCCCCCGGCGCTCCCTCGGACGAAGGTGTTCCGAGCGTGGAAGAGCCCCCGCCGTCCGGCGGGGGCTCTTCCCGTGGGTGGGTTGCCGCTCGGAAGCGGTGGTACGGCGTGGCGCCGTGGGGTGCGACAGCCGCAGGGGGCTAGATGATGCCCTCGAGCTCGCGAAGCAGCATGGCCTTCGGCTTGGCGCCGATGATCTGCTTCACGACCTCTCCGTTCTTGTAGACGTTCAGGGTGGGAATCTGGAGTACGCCGTATTCGGTGGCGATGGCCGGATTCTCGTCGACGTTCAGCTTGACGATGGTCAGCTTGTCGGCCTGCTCGCCGGCGATCTCCTCCAGGATCGGCGCGACCTGGCGGCACGGGCCGCACCACTCGGCCCAGAAGTCGACGATCACGGGCTTGTCGCTCTTGAGGACGTCGGCGGCGAAGCTGGCCTCCGTCACGTTCTTGATGCTGCCCAAGGTTCCTGCTCTCCCTGTGTCGGTCGGCGTCAGTTGTCGTGGTACTCGGTCAGCCAGCGCTCGGCGTCGAGGGACGCGGCGCAGCCGGTGCCCGCAGCGGTGATCGCCTGGCGGTAGGTGTGGTCGACGACGTCGCCCGCGGCGAAGACGCCGTCCAGGTTCGTCCGGGTGGAGGGGGCCTCGACCTTGACGTAACCCTCGTCGTCGAGCTCGATCTGGCCCTTGAACAGCTCGTTGCGCGGGTCGTGCCCGATCGCGATGAACAGGCCGGTGGCCGCGATCTCGCTCTCCTCGCCGGTCTTGAGGTTGCGCACGCGCACGCCGCTCACCTTGGCGTCGCCCAGCACGTCGACGACCTCGCTGTCCCAGACGAAGCGGATCTTCTCGTTGGCGAACGCGCGGTCCTGCATGATCTTGCTGGCGCGCAGTTCGTCGCGGCGGTGCACGACGGTCACCGATCCGGCGAACCGGGTCAGGAAGATGGCCTCCTCCATGGCGGTGTCACCGCCGCCGACGACCACGATGTCCTGGCCGCGGAAGAAGAAGCCGTCACACGTTGCACACCACGACACGCCGTGGCCCGACAGGCGCTTCTCGTTGGGCACGCCCAGCTCGCGGTAACCGGAGCCGGTGGCCAGGATGACGGACTTGGCGAGGTAGGTGTCGGTGGCGGTCTTGACGACCTTGGGCGTCACGGTCAGGTCGACCTCGACCACGTCGTCGGCGACCAGGTCGGCGCCGAACCGTTCCGCCTGCTTGCGCATCGCGTCCATGAGGTCGGGCCCCATGATGCCGTCGGAGAAGCCCGGGTAGTTCTCCACCTCGGTGGTGTTCATGAGAGCGCCGCCCGCGGTGACCGAGCCCTCGAAGACCAGCGGCTTGAGGTCGGCGCGCGCAGAGTACACCGCCGCTGTGTAACCGGCGGGACCCGACCCGATGATGATTACATTCCGGACGTCTGCCACTGCTGTGCCTTTCCCTGGTGTCGATGCCAACCGCGTCAACAGATCCTAGGCGTCCCTGATTCCCACCGGGCCCGGCGGCGTTCCGCCTCGCCGCAGGGCCGTGTATGCCCAGCCGGGAGCGGTCGGATCGGGGGAAACGGAAAGGCCCGTCGGGGAGAAACGGAAAGGCCCGGCACGGATCTCTCCGTGCCGGGCTCTTTCACACCGGGTGGGGACCACCGGAGCCGGAAGGCCCCGGAAGCTCACCTGGCGGGTGGTCGCGTGCCGGTCACTTCCAGTGTGCGAAGCCGGGCTTGCGCACGTCGTCGCACTGCGGTCCCACGACGTGGACCCGCACCGTGTTCTTGGCCTGGTTGTGCCAGAAGAGCAGGATGTTGGCCTCCTGCCCGTTGTAGTAACCCTGGTCGACGGCGAACGGGGACTTGCCGACCTTCGCCGAGACCTGGCGGACGCACTGGTCGATGGCGGGCGTCTCGGCGGAGCTGCTGATCGCCACCGGCCCGATGTAGTCGAGCAGCGACCCGCGTAGCTCGGCGTCGGTGTAGTTCCAGTTGCTGTCGGTCAGCGCGTACTGGATCGTCTCCGCCGGCGCAGCCTCGGCGATCGAGGGCACCCGGGTCGGGCCGGACGCGGTGAGCGTTCCGTTCGCCAGGACCGTCGCCCCGATCACCGCCGCGGCCATGCCCGCCGCGGCGGCGGGCATCGCCCACCGGCGCCGCCGGGTCGCCTTGCGCCGCTTGGCGGGCACGATGGTGCCGTCGTCGCCGACGACCCCCAGCCGCACGACCGGCTCGGGCTCACGCTCGGGCTCCGGCTCGGGAAGAGGCACGCTCTCCCACGGCGCGGACTCCTGGCGCGCCGCCGTCTCCCATGGCGCGTCGCGCATTATGTCGTCCCAGGCCGGTGCTTCCACCAGCCCAACTCCACCTCCACGGAAGCTATCGGCCTCGGCCGCCAGCGCACGGTCGATCCTGAGCGCGACCCCCATCGGCATCGCCGGGGTGGGCGTGGCCGCGAGCATCTCTCGGACCGCCGCGAGGTCGGCGAGGCTTTCGCCACAGGGATCACAGATCGCGAGATGTTCGCGCACCTGCATGGCCGTGGCGGTGTCGAGGAGACCCTCGGCCAGTTCGGCCAGGATCTCCAGGTCGTAGTGCGTATCACCCGTCACGAAGTTCTGCTCCCTTCGCGGATGAGACGCGAGACAGGTTGGAACGGTTCCGTAGATGAGAAAGAATCGGGGCGAGTTTCGCCCGGCCGCGCGCGCATCGGCTTTTCACCGTGCCGCTCGGCACTTCGAGCACCTGTGCCGCGTCCTCGATGGAGTACCCCATCATGTCGACGAGCACGAGCGCGGCCCGCTGGTCGGCCGGCAGCAGCTTCAGCGCCGCCGACACCTCCATGGAGACCTCGCGCTCGGATGTCTGGTCGAGCACGGGGGTGTCGCGCTCCGCGGCCTGGACGAGCTCGTCGTCGGCCACCGGGCGGACGGATTTCCTGCGCATGCGGTCGAGGCATGCGTTGACCACGATGCGGTGCAGCCACGTGGTGACGGCAGCCTCACCGCGGAAGCTCGCGGCCTTGCGATAGGCCGAGACGAAGGCGTCCTGGACGGCGTCGGCCGCCTCGTCGGGGTCGCCCAGCGTGCGCAGGGCGACCGCCCACATGCGGTCTCGATGCCGCCTGACTATCTCACTGAAAGCGTGCGGATCCCCGGCGAGGTGGCGGGTCAGCAACTCGGCGTCGGGCACGGGGGCCTTCGCCTGTTGCTGCGCCGCCGACGGCGGGGTCTCGGGTGGGGAATTCACAAGGAGAGTCCTGCTATACCGGTCCGGGGGAACACCACTACGGGATAGATGGTGCCATGAATTCTCCGATGATCGGCAAGAAGACTCATAAAGCAGATCAAACCATACTGGCTCACTTGACCGTGAGAATCTTCGCCTCCATCACCTGGCCGCGGAACCTGCCCTGGTAGTTGGGCATCTTGGTGAACCAGACGAGGACGTAGCGGCTCTTCTTCGGGGTCTCCGCCGTGTAGGTCTTCTCGCCCGACGCGCCGCCGAACTTGTGGGCCACGTCCAGGTCGCCGAGCGCCGCCTTGTCACCCAGCCTGAGCTCCACGGCGCCGCCCGAGGTGCCGCCGAAGTCGATCGAGACCTCCTTGATCGGCACGCTCTCGCCCATGTCCAGCAGCAGGCCGACGCCCTTCTTGAGATTTCCGAAGTCGGCGGAGTCGTACGTCTCGGAGTGCCAGTCGGTGGACTTCTTGCCGTCGATCGCGCCGGAGACCCACCTGTTGCCCTCCTCCCCGTCGCCCAGCGGGTCGAAGCCGGTGGCGGAGTCGGGCTTCACCTCGCGGGTGGCGACGCTCACGGTGGGCTTGGGGGCGGCGGTGGTCTGGTCGGCGTCCGGGGTGCCGGCGTTGCCGATGCTGCGGCCCAGAGCCCAGGCTCCCAGGCCCACGACCACCATCATCACCAGCACGACGACCGTCATGACGACCTTGTTGGCCGTTCCCCCGCGGGCGGGAGCGGGCCGCTGCGGTTGTTGCTGCGGCTGGTAGGGCGGCTGGGCGGGGGCGGGCCGCTGGGGCGCCGCGGTGCCGATGCCCTCCGAGGGGGAGGCCGCCACCGGCAGCGAGGTCATGGGCATCGGCGCCGGCATGGGCAGCGGGGTGGGCCGCGCCACCGACGACAGCGCCTCGGCGACCTCGGCGGGCGTGACCAGCGGCTCCAGCGCGCGCTTGGTCTCGGGCAGGATCGTCCGGCAGGTGATGGTGTCGAGGTAGCCGGGGACGCCCGCGGTGACCTGTCGCGGTGTGCAGAAGTGGTCGTCGTCCACGGGGGCGATGGGCAACCCGCCGCTGTAGCGCTCGTCTCCGGGCCAGTGACCGGTCAGCCCGGCGTACAACAGACGGCCGAGGCCCTCGGCGTCGGTACGGGCCGGGTCGTCGCTGGTGACGTCGTCGAGGACGGCGTCGACGCCCAGGCCGAGCAGTTTGACCGTGTTTCCCGCCGTCCACACCAGGTGGTCGGGGCTCAGGCACAGGTGCGCGATGCCCGCCTCGTGCGCGTGGGCCATCGCCTCGGCGGCCTCGGCGACCATCGCCGCGGCCCGTTCCGGGTCGAGCGGGCCACCGGCGATCATGTCGCCGAAGCTCTCGCCGCTCACCCACTCGCTGACGACGTAGACGCGGCCGTCGTCCTCGGTGGCGTCGAAGACCTGGGTGAGCCGGGGGTCGGTCAGCCTGCTGGCCGTGCGGGCGGCCGTCACCACCTCGTCGAGGCGGGGGAAGCCGGCGTCGAAGGTGTGGACCGCGACGGGACGGGCGAGCACCTCGTCGATCGCCTTCCACAGCGTGGCCCCGCCCGACTCGTGGACGCGGTCTTCCAGCCTGAAACGCTCGGCCAGCTTGGTGCCGGGCTCGACGGAGGGGGAGCTCATGGACGCCCCGCGCCGGTGAACACGACAGCACCCTGCCAGGTCGGCATGTCACGACACATCACATGATGCCGGGTGGATCCGCCCACGCCCTCCTGCTTCCATTAGCCGCATGTCACCACACGCGTCGCACCATGGTAGTCCCGCGCCGGTTACGCCCGTGTTCGCCTTGTCAGACGCTTGGGACAAGTCTTTGGCTTACCGGCCTACCCGTCCTGCCACCATTCCAACGATCGAACTCACCTCGGGGATGCGCATCCGGTGGGCGATCGCCAAGTAAAGAACCATACCGACTCCTCCGCCCGCCGCCAGCATGACGGCCGCGCTCAGCGCGTTCAGCGCGGTCAGCTCCTGCGTCAGCCACAGTACGCCCAGCGCGACCGCCGCGGCCGGCAGCGCCGCCAGATACATGCGCGACAGCCCGGCGGCGACCGCGCGTCCGCCCAGGCCGTGCACCCGGCGGGAGGCCATGACCCAGGCGACCGCGGTGCCCGTCACGTACGCGACGGTGAAGGCCAGCGCCAGGCCCATCACGATGTAGCGGGCCGGGAGGAGGAAGTAGGCCGCGGTGCTGAGCGCCGCGTTCACCGCCACGTTGCCGGCGGCGAGGAGGACCGGGGTGCGGGTGTCGCCGAAGGCGTAGAAGACGCGCAGCAGCAGCTGGAAGACCGAGAACGGCACCAGCGCCAGCCCGAAGACTTGGAGCACGTTGCCGATGTAGACCGCCGAGTCGACGGTCATGTTGCCCCACGAGAAGATCAGCACGGTCACCGCGGGCCCCAGCACCATCAGCAGCAGCCCGGCGGGCACCAGCAGCACCGACACCAGCCGCACCCCCGAGGCGAACTCCTCGCCGACCGTGTCGAGCCGCCCGTCGTTGACCGCCCGGGTCATCCTGGGCAGCATCGCGGTGATCACCGAGACCGCGATGATCCCGTACGGGAGCTGGAAGAACTGGTAGGCGTAGGAGTAGGCCGAGTTGCCCGCGCCGGGTACCTGTTCGCCCGCGCCGGTGGCGAGCCTGGTGGTGATCAGGAAGCCGAGCTGGCTGATCCCGACGTAGGCGAAGGTCCACACGGCGGTCCGGCCCATCTCGCCGAGCCCGGCGTCACGCAGGCCGAACCGGGGCCGGAACCGGAAGCCCACCCGGCGCAGGGCGGCGACGAGCACCAGGCACTGGGCCACGATCCCGGCGGTGGTGCCGACGCCCAGCAGGAACAGGTCGGCGTCCGTCACCGTGGCGATCTCCGACCCCGCCTCGCCGGCGACCACGTAGTAGACGACCGCGACACAGATCATCACGATGTTGTTCAGCACCGGTGCCCACATCGGGGCGGCGTACCTGTCGTGGGTGTTGAGGATCGCGCCGGCGATCGCGCCGATCCCGAAGAAGGCGATCATCGGCAGGATGTACCGCGCGAGGGTGACCGCGACCTCGGTCCGCCGGGCGTCCCAGCCGGTGCTGTAGAGGCCGATCAGCGGCCCGGCCAGCGCCACCGCGACCGCCGCGACCACCACCAGCGCGACGGTGCCGAGCGTCATCAGCCGCTGCTCGTAGGCGCGGCCCCCGTCGGGGTCGGCCTTCTGCCGCCGGATGATCATCGGCACCACGACGCTGCTCAGGACCCCGCCGATGAGCAGGTCGAACAGGATGAGCGGGATCGTGTACGCGACGTTGTAGGCGTCGCCGAGCGCGTAGGTCCCGATGGCCGCCGCGAGCACCGCGGTGCGGACGAAACCGGTGACGCGGGAGACCATCGTCCCCGCCGCCATGATCGCGCTCGCACGCAGGACCTTGCTCATGCGTATTCCTCCGCTGGATGCTCGAAGCCGGGGCTCAGGACTCGGTGGTGGCCGGCTCGGGCGCCCGCCGGCCCTGCGTCCGGGACGCGGGACCGCGCCGGCCCCGGCGCTGGCGCAGCACGCGCAGGACCACGGCGGCCAGCATCACCGCGAGGGCCGCTCCCACGATCACCAGGGCGATCCCGGTGTAGCCGGTGGTCCGCACGGTCAGCTCGACCGGCGCGCCGTACTTGCGGCCGTCGGCGGTGGTGAGCTGGACCGTCACGGTGGTCTGCCCGCTGGCCGCCGCCGTCATCTGCACCGGGATGATCCGGTTCTGGCCGCCCTCGATCAGGATCGGTTCGCTGTCGGCCTCGTACGGCTCGATCCGCAGCAGGTCAGGCTTGTCGGAGGTCACCCTCAGCCGGACCAGGACCTGGCTGCGCGGGCCCTCCAGGTCGTTGCGGACGCTGATCGGCACGTCGCCGTTGGTGCCGGCCAGGGTACGCAGCCGCGACTGCTCGGTACCGGTGATGGAGACCTTGCCGATCCGGCCGTCGACGGCCGTGCCGACCTGCTGGACGTACGGCGCCGCGGCGTCGGTCTTGCCCCGCCAGGCCGAGGAGGCGAGCCGCAGCATGGCCAGGTCGAAGACGTCCACGTCCGGGGCACTGGTGATCGCGGAGGTCAGGTCGGCGCGGGCGCCGACCTTCCGGACACTCGTCATGTACTGCTTGCCGAGCTCGCGGCGCCGGTCGTCGTCGGTGTAGGTGAGGCCCGCCCGCGGGGTCACGGCGCCCTTGCGGCGCTTGACCGTGTCGATGGTGGCGGGGGCCAGCCACGGCAGGGAGGAGGCCGTCTCGACGAGGTCGGTGACGTACTTCGGGTCGGGGGCCCAGCGGCGGTGCGGGGCGGCGACCACGGTCCGCGGGCCGGTGACCGGCTCCGCGCTGATCATGGCGGTCTCCGCGATGAAGCGCTGGCGGTTCGCCAGCGCCGCCCCGGGCACCGAGGTGTCGGCGCCGACGGTCTCGCTCAGCGCCGCGTCGGCGACCAGGGCGGTGACCGTGCCGTTGACGCTCTCCAGCGCCGCGGTGGCGTCGGGGGTGGTGACGGGAGGCGGCGACGGCGGCAGGTTGAGCACGTTCAGCAGTACGGTGTCGACACCGCTGGTGGCCAGCAGGTCCAGCGCGTCGTAGTCGACCATCCCGCTGACCGGCCAGTTCACGTTGGTGATCACCTCGCGCCCGAGGGTCTCCTGCGCGACGGTCCTGGCCGCCTCGATACCGCTCCCGGTGACGTCGTCGACGCCGTTGTGGGCCAGCGCGGTCACATCGGGGTCGGCGTACGGGGTCGCCACGACGGGGTGGTCGGCCAGGGCCGTGCGCAGGTCGTCGAGCCAGGTGGTGGCCTCGGTGCTGGCGGGGCGCTGCTGGGCACGGTCCTTGACCCTGACCGTGTGCGACCTGCCCATCGCCCTCGCGTCGTCGAGCAGCGCGGGGTCGACCACCCAGGTGAGGCCCTTGGCGGAGGCGGTGTCCTGGGCGATCTTGAGCAGGTCGCCGAGCCGCTGGCCGGACGCCATGGCGGCGGGCAGGCCCTCGTCGACGAAGGTGGCGTCGTCGCTCCTGCGCGGCTGGTCGATGATCGGCAGCACCATGGCGAGCTTGGTGCGCGCCACCTTGGTGCCCCGGGGCATGTAGGTCACCACGGTGCGCTGGGTGGCGATCTGCTGCCCGTAGGAGTCGAGCACCTCGATCATGATCGGGTAGACGCCGAAGCGGGTCAGGCTCAGCAGTTGCGGGGTGAAGGTGAACTCCCACGGCGTCTTGGCCGAGGGGGCGAGCGGTGCCTGGATGTAACGCTGGTCACGCCAGGCGCCCGGCTGCAGGCCCTGCCCGCTCAGGTAGGCGTCCAGCTCGGCCCGCTGCGTGAAGGGCTGCTGCGCGTAACGCATCTGGATGCGCAGACCGGCCAGGGTCTCGGTGCCCGCGTTGACCAGGGAACCGGCCACCTTGATCTCGGTGGTCGGCTCACGGGGGGCGTCCGGTCCGATCTCCTCCAGCACGAGCTGGGCGTTCAGACGGCTGACCGTGGTCGTCCGGGCGCTCGCCGCATCCGGGACGACCACCGCCGCCGGCATGAACAGCGTGGTGGTGAGTACGGTGAGCAGCGCGGCCTTGTGGATGGGGATCACGTGCCGGCCATGGGTCGAGTACGGCGCACGCCCGCAATGCTATGGCCTATCCGGCCAGAGGAAAGGTCATCGGCTCCCTTCGGGGGCCGGGCCGGGTCAGGTCGACGATCTTCCCCGGAACCAGCGCGAGCAGGTGGTCGGCGCGGATCAGGAGCGCCGTGCGACGCTCCCCGATGGGGGTGTAAACGGGCACGGCGGTGCCGGTGAGCCGCTCGTCCACCAGCACCGTCAGCTCGTCGGGCAGCAGCAGCGGGCAGACCAGTCCCGCGGCGTAGTCGGTGGCGGCGTTGACGGTGTAGTCGGGGGCGTGCCGGATCCGGCGGGCACCCAGGACGCCGCCGACCACATCGAGGAGAGGAGGGGAGCCGACCGAGGTGACGACCGCCACAGGCTCCTGACCGATCCGGGTCGTGACCTCGTAGACCGTCACGCCCACACAGACCGCCGGGCTCACCGACAGCACCTCCGGCAGCTCGTCGACACACGTCATCGCGCGCGGAAGGCGTACGATCTCATGATGGACCTGGTGTGCGAGGAGCCAGCGGTGGATCGCGAGGGCGTCCTTCATGTATCTGCTCCTTGCCTCGACGCACGGCCCCCGAGGTTCCCTGACTGACCGTAACCTGGTGATCGCTTCAGGTGTATCCCCGTAGGGGAACATGTTCCGTAACCGAAGGACCTACCCGGCTTGTCCCTTTCAAATCTGACCCAGACCCAGCGCGACGGCATGGCCGAGCTGTTCCGGAAGATCGCACCCGTCGCCGACGAACTCGGCGAGCTCTTCGCCGCCAAGGGCTACCAGATCGCCCTCGTGGGCGGCTCCGTCCGCGACGTTCTCCTGGGCAGGATCGGCAACGACCTCGACCTGACCACCGACGCGCGTCCCGAGGCGGTCCTGGAGCTCGTCCGCGACTGGGCCGACTCCGTCTGGACGATCGGCATCGACTTCGGCACGGTCGGGGCCCGCAAGGGCGGGTGGATGCTGGAGATCACCACCTACCGCAGTGAGTCCTACGACCCGGCCTCGCGCAAGCCCGAGGTCGCCTACGGCGACACCCTGGAGGGCGACCTGGCCCGGCGTGACTTCGCCGTCAACGCCATGGCGCTGCGCCTGGCGTCGCGCGAGTTCGTCGACCCCCACGGCGGCCTCGACGACCTGCACGCCAAGGTGCTGCGCACCCCCGGCCCTCCGGAGCGGTCCTTCGACGACGACCCGCTGCGGATGCTCCGCGCCGCCCGGTTCGCCAGCCAGCTCGGCTTCACCGTCGACCCGGCGGCCCTCGCCGCGATGACCGCGATGGCCGACCGCATCGACATCGTCTCCGCCGAGCGGATCCGCGACGAGCTGGACAAGCTCATCGGCGGCGACCACCCCCGCCAGGGGCTGAGGCTGCTCGTCGACTCGGGGCTCGCCGGACACGTCCTGCCCGAGCTGCCCAAGCTGCGGCTGGAGATCGACGAGCACCACCGGCACAAGGACGTCTACGAGCACACGCTGATCGTCCTGGAGCAGGCGATCGACCTGGAGGAGAACGGTCCCGACCGGATCCTGCGCTGGGCCGCCCTCCTGCACGACGTGGGCAAGCCCAAGACCCGCCGCCACGAGCCCGGCGGCCGGGTCTCCTTCCACCACCACGAGGTGGTCGGCGCCCAGCTGACCAGGAAGCGCCTGACGGAGCTGAGGTTCCCCAAGGACGTGGTGGCCGACGTGTCCCGCCTGGTGGAGCTGCACCTGCGCTTCCACGGGTACGGCACGGGCGAGTGGACCGACTCGGCCGTACGCCGCTACGTCCGCGACGCGGGGCACCTGCTGGAGCAGCTGCACAAACTGACCCGCGCCGACTGCACCACCCGCAACAGGCGCAAGGCCCAGCTGCTGTCGCAGACCTACGACCAGCTGGAGGAGCGCATCGCCCGGCTGGCGGAGGAGGAGGAGCTCGGCAAGATCCGTCCCGAGCTCGACGGCAACGAGATCCAGGAGCTCCTCGGCATCCCGCCGGGCCCGATCGTGGGACGCGCCTACAAGTTCCTGCTGGAGATGCGCCTCGACCGCGGCGTCGTCGGCAAGGAGGCCGCCACCCGGGCCCTGCTCGACTGGGCGGAGGAGAACGGGGTGGCGGCCGAGCGCCCCGCCTGACACCCGGGGCCGGGCGGCCGTCCACCCGGCGCTGCCCGGCTCTCCCGGGGAGAGCGTCCCGGGAAGAGCCGCGACGGCGGCGACCCCCGGGGCGACGCCCCGGAGAGGGGCACGACGACGGCGGTCCGGGGCGACGCCCCGGGCGGGGTCACGACGACAGCGGCTCGCGCGTCCGGGCGGGCGTGACGGCACGGTAGACCAGGGCACCCGCCAGGTATCCGGCGGTGATGACGGCCAGCACGACCGTCGACTTGCCGTCCGCCGGCAGCAGCATCGCGGCCACGGCCGCGGCCAGTACGTAGGTGCCGTTGAAGAGCATGTCGTAGATCGAGAACGCCCTGCCGAGGTAGGCGTCCTCGACGTCGCGCTGGACGGCGGTGTCGGCGCAGATCTTGATGCTCTGCCCGGCGACGCCGAGCACGAGGCCGGCGACCGCGAAGCCCCACTGGCGGAAGGGCAGGCCCAGCACCAGGGTCAGCACCCCGGCCGTCACGAGCATGGCCGGCACCCACCGCTCGATCGTGAAGCGCTCGGTCGCCCACGGCGTGACGAGGATGGCCAGGAAGTAGCCGACCCCCGAGGTGGCGACCACCAGGGTGGCCGCGTTCAGCGCGTCCTCGGCGTTCTCCGCGAAGTAGTAACGCGACAGCATGACCAGCATCGCGGTGCACATGCCGTACATGAACCGGTGGGTGGCCATCGCCCCCATCGCCGCCGCGGCGGCCCGGTGGTGGACGATGTGTCGCGCTCCGTCGAGCAGGCCGCTCAGCACGTGGCGCACCGCCTCACGGGCCTGCGGCCGGTCGGGGTCGAAGGCGGGGCCGAGCAGCTGCCTGCCCATCGTCCGGGCGATGAGGGCGCTCAGCCCGAAGACGAGACCGGAGACGGCCAGCAGCACCGCGGTGCCGCGGTGGTCGGTCCCGAAGATCATCCGGAGCAGGTAGCCCACGCCGATCCCGACGAAGGTCAGCACGGTGCCGGAGGTGGGGGTGACCGCGTTGGCCACCATCAGCCGCTCCGCCGGGACGACGTGTGGGAGCGACGCCCCCAGCGCGGCCAGGAAGAACCGGTTCACCCCGAGCACGCCGAGCGCCGCGGCGTAGAAGACCGCGTCGGGCGCCTCCGCGGCGACGAGCACCGCCGTCGTCAGCAGCAGCGCCCCGCGGACCAGCGGCGCGATGACCAGGATCTGCCGGCGCGACCAGCGGTCGATGAACACCCCGACGAAGGGGCCCAGGATCGAGTACGGCAGGAACAGGACGGCCAGACCCGCGGCGATCTGCACGGCGCTCGTGCTTTTCTCCGGGCTGAAGAACGCGAATCCGGCCACCGCGAACTGGAAGATCCCATCGGAGAACTGCGAGACCAGACGGGTCCCGTACAGCCGCCGGAAGTCCCGACCTTCCAGGACCACGCGTAGATCGGATACGAATGACACGCGCTCAGCCTACGCGTGACATCCCGGGGCACGGCATCGGGAACATCCCCGATACGGGCCCGGACCGCCGGTCTTTACCATGGGTATCGGCGATGCGGCGCGGGGGGCAGGGCCGGTCACGTACTCTCGATCGAGTGACACCTGAAGAACACGTCGTGCTCGTCGACGCCGACGGCAACGCGATCGGTACGGCGGCCAAGGCCACGGTGCACGGCACCGACACGCCTCTCCACCTGGCCTTCTCCAGCTACGTGTTCGACGAGCGGGGCCGGGTGCTCCTGTCCCGCCGGGCATCGCACAAGGTCACCTGGCCGGGGGTGTGGACCAACAGTTGCTGCGGCCACCCGCTGCCCGGCGAGCCGCTGCCCGGCGCGGTGACCCGCCGGCTCGCCCACGAGCTCGGCCTGCGGGCCGCCCGGGTCGACCTGGTGTTGCCGCGCTTCTCCTACCGTGCCGTCATGGACAACGGCATCGTCGAGCGGGAGCTGTGCCCGGTCTACCGGGCGGTCGTCGACGCCGACGCGGTGCCCAACCCCGACGAGGTCGACGACGTCCGCTGGATGCCGTGGAAGGAGTTCGCCGAGGAGGTCCTCGACGACCGCCTGGCGATCTCCCCCTGGTGCCGGGAGCAGGTGCCGCAGCTCACCGAGCTGGGCGCCGACCCGCTCGCCTGGAGCCCCGCCGACCCCGCCGAGCTGCCGCCCGCCGCGCGCTGACGGGGTGGTCCGGCGCCGCCCGGCCCGCGCCGGTCGTCCCAAGCCGACGAAAGGCTCTCCACCCGCGGGTGGAGAGCCTTTCGTCGGTCAGTGGTCCTCGCCGGCGCCGAAGCGGACGCCGGACCGGTACCCGATCCGGCACAGAACCGCTGCCGGATCGGTGCCGGTTCAGGAGGATCGGTGCCGGTTCAGGACCCGCTCACGGCAGGCTCAGCGCTCGACCTCGCCGCGGATGAACTTCTCCACGTACTCGTGGGCCTCCTCGTCGGAGTACTGCTCCGGCGGAGACTTCATGAAGTACGAGGAGGCCGACAGGATCGGGCCCGCGATGCCCCGGTCAAGGGCGATCTTCGCGGCACGGACCGCGTCGATGATGACACCGGCGGAGTTGGGGGAGTCCCACACCTCCAGCTTGTATTCCAGGTTGAGCGGGGTGTCGCCGAAGGACCTGCCCTCCAGGCGCACGTAGGCCCACTTGCGGTCGTCCAGCCACGGCACGTGGTCGGAGGGGCCGATGTGCACGTCGGCCTTGCGCATCTCGTGCGGGATCTGGGAGGTGACCGACTGCGTCTTGGAGATCTTCTTGGACTGCAGGCGCTTGCGCTCCAGCATGTTCATGAAGTCCATGTTGCCGCCGAAGTTCAGCTGGTAGGTGCGGAGCAGTTCGACCCCGCGGTCCTCGAACAGCTTGGCCATCACGCGGTGCGTGATGGTCGCCCCGACCTGCGACTTGATGTCGTCGCCGACGATCGGCACACCGGCGTCGACGAACTTCTGAGCCCACTCCGGGTCCGAGGCGATGAACACCGGCAGCGCGTTGACGAAGGCGACCTTGGCGTCGAGAGCGCACTGGGCGTAGAAGCGGTCGGCCTCCTCCGAACCCACCGGGAGGTAGGAGACGAGCACGTCGACCTCGGCGTCCTTGAGGACCTGGACGACGTCGACCGGGGCGTCGTCGGACTCCTCGACCATCTCCCGGTAGTACTCGCCGAGCCCGTCCAGGGTGTGACCGCGCTGCACGGTGACACCCAGCGGCGGCACGTCGCAAATCTTAATGGTGTTGTTCTCCGAGGCCACGATCGCTTCGGACAGGTCACGCCCCACCTTTTTGGCGTCAACGTCGAACGCGGCGACGAATTCGACGTCACCCACGTGGTAATCGCCGAACTTGACGTGCATCAGGCCCGGCACCCGGGTGCCGGGGTCGGCGTCCCTGTAGTAGTGCACGCCCTGCACGAGCGACGCGGCGCAGTTGCCGACACCGACAATGGCTACGCGCACCGAACCCATGGCACTCGCTCCCCTTTGTTGTGACTGGTCGTCAGTTGTCATCCGAGGCGGTATGCCGCCCCGGGTCATCCGCTCCGGGCGCGGGCGCCCGGGACGTTCCTTCTCGCCCTGCCTGCCCGGCCTCCTGCTCCTCGCCCGCCGGGGCCGCCCGCCGTTCGGTGGCGATCAGCTCGTTCAGCCAGCGCACCTCGCGTTCGACCGACTCCAGGCCGTGCCGCTGGAGCTCCAGGGTGTAGCTGTCCAGCCGCTCCCTGGTGCGGGCGAGCGCGGTGCGCACGGCGTCGAGCCGCTCCTCCAGCCGGCTGCGGCGTCCTTCGAGGATGCGCAGGCGCACCTCGGCCTCGGTGTGCCGGAAGAAGGCGAAATGCACCCCGAAGCTCTCGTCCTCCCACGCGGACGGACCGGCCTGGGTGAGGAGCGTCTGCAGGCGCTCCTTGCCCTCCGCCGTCAGCTTGTAGACGATCTTCGACCGGCGGCCGGGGATCGGGAGGGGGCTCTCCGCGGCGGTACCGGTCGTCTCCGCCCCGCCGTCTTCGACGATGAGGCCGTCGGCCAGCAGCTGACGCAGGCACGGGTAGAGCGAGCCGTAGGAGAACGCGCGGAACATGCCGAGTAGAGCATTGAGGCGTTTACGCAGCTCGTAGCCGTGTAGCGGGGTCTCGTGCAGCGACCCGAGCACGGCGAGCTCCAGCACCCCGCCACGTCCACCGGCCACTGGAAACCACCACCTCTCGCGTCGATGTATCGAGCCGATACATCCACAGGATACGTCTGACCAACATAAGACCGCAATCAACGACTTTCCCAAGAGGTTGGGGGCAAACGGCAAAAAGCCGTAGTGTGACGCCTATGTGGTCACGGTGCGCGGAGGTGGGGCATGACCCTCGCGCGGCTCGGCCGCATTTCCATTACGGGGAATCCCGCGTCCATCCGGGAGAGGTCTGTCAAGGTTGTTTGCAGAACCACCTGGCGATCTCGTTCGTCCTCGGTAACGGAGATCCAACCGAATAGGACGGCTACCAGTGAGCCAAGGCGACGGGATCACTTACGATCAGGGGGTAATCTCGCCCGCCTGCACGCCGTCGTAGACCCTGATGACCGAACGAGGACGCGTGAGTTACAGCCACAGCAATGACCCGGAGCCGAGCGGGCGCCAGCAGGGCGCCGACGGGTCGGCTCGCCAGGGGAGGCGCCGTCGCTCAAGCCCAGGAGCCGCTCCCCGTGCCGTTCCCCCGTCTCAGGGTGGCCAAACCGACGGCGCCGACTGGGGCTCGCCCCCGGGACGGCCGCAGCCGCCGGCGGGAGACTCCCACACCGTCGTGATGCAGTACCCGGGTGCCGCCCCCCAGGGGGGCGGGGTGCCGCCCTACGGCGGCGCCGCGCCTCGATACGACGGCGCCCGGACAGGCCAGGCGCCTGCGGGAGGCGGCGCACCCCGCCACGACGCCGACCCGCGGGGTGCCGGTGCCCGCGGTCGTGACACCGGTCCCGGCGGCCGTCGTCCCGAGGCCGCCTTCGAGGACACCCAGGCCATGCTCGCCGCCCAGGCCGCCGACGGGCGGCCCGGCCGTCCGGACCCGGCCCCGCCGCCGGGCGAGGGAGGCGGACGCTCCAGGCGTCGCGCCGGACGCGGCCCCGGCGGCTCCGCTCCCGGTGGTCCCGGCGGGCCCGAGGGTCCGCGTGGCCCCTCCGGTCGCGGCCCCGGTGACGACGGCGATGGCGATGGCCGAGGCAAGCCGCGGCGCACCGGCTGGAAGCGCTTCCTGCCCAGCTGGAAGATCGTCATGGCCAGCCTCGTGGTGCTCACCGCGGGCGTCTTCGGCATGATCGCGGTCGCCTACGCCAACACGCCGGTGCCCACGACCGCGCAGGCCAGCGTCGACGACCGCGGCAGCGTCATCTTCTACCGCGACGGCAAGACCCCGATCGCCCGCTACGGCATCAAGCGCACCCCGGTGAAGATCTCGCAGGTCCCCGACCACGTCGAGGACGCGGTGATCGCGCTGGAGAACAAGACCTTCCGCACCGACCCCGGCATCGACCTGGTCGGCATGGCCCGTTCGGTGTGGAGCACGGTCAGCGGTGCCCAGCTCCAGGGCGCCTCGACCATCACCCAGCAGATGGCCCGCAACTACTACGACGGCCTCAGCCAGGAGGTGTCGATCCAGCGCAAGATCAAGGAGATCTTCGTCTCCGTCAAGATCAACGAGACGCTGTCGAAGGACGAGATCCTCGAGCGCTACCTCAACACCATCTACTTCGGCCGCGGCGCGTACGGCATCCAGGCCGCCGGCAAGGCGTTCTTCAACGAGGACGTCGAGGACCTGACCCCGCAACAGGGCGCCTACCTGGCCGGTCGCATCCAGAACCCGGACGCCTTCGACATCAAGGAGAAGGCCGGCAACTACGCCGCCACCAAGGAGCGCTTCCACGCCGCGCTGAAGAACATGGCGGAGATGAACCCCGGCGCGTACGGCAAGTACGCCGACAGCTCCTTCGACGACCTGAAGAAGAAGTTCGTCAAGCAGCCCAAGATCGACCGCACCTTCTACGGCCTGCGCGGCTACATGCTCAACATCGTCTTCCGTGAGCTCGCGAGCCGGGGCATCACCGAGGAGGACATCAAGACCGACGGCCTCAAGGTCTACACCACCTTCGACGAGAAGATGATGAAGCAGGCCCAGGAGGCGGTGCGCAAGCACACCGGCAACCTCGACCCGACCATCCACGCCCGGCTGGCCACGGTCGACCCGAAGACCGGCCAGGTGCTCGCCTTCTACAGCGGCGACGAGTACTCCGAGGACTTCAACAACCGCGCCTTCGACTCCATCAAGCAGGCGGCCTCGGCCTTCAAGCCCTACGTGCTCGCGGCCTGGCTGGAGAGCGGCAAGTCGCTCGACAGCTACGTCGACGGCAGGGCCACGATCAAGATGCCGGGCGTCACCCCGATCAGCAACTCCGGCTTCGTCAACTACGGCCCGATCAACATGATCAAGGCCATGGCCAGCTCGGTGAACACGGCCTTCGTCCAGATGGGCGAGGAGGTCGGGCTCGAGGAGGTGGCGCGGATCGCCAAGGCGGCCGGGGTCGGCAAGCGGACCGAGGGCAGCGCCTTCTACAACAAGAAGAACGCGGTCGACTACGCGGTCGAGCAGCAGAAGCACCAGGTGACCATCGGCAGCGCCTCGGTGACCGCGGTCGAGCAGGCCGCCGGCTACTCGATCTTCGCCAACGAGGGCAAGCACATCGACTGGCACACGGTCACCAAGGTGACCAACTACAACGGCATCGTGGTGCTCAAGGAGCAGGCCGCCGAGCAGCAGGTCATCAGCCCCGAGTCGGCGGCCGACGCGACCGTCGCGCTCCAGGCCGTGGTCAAGAGCGGCACCGGCTCGGCCGCCAACCTCGGCGTGCGGCCGGTGGCAGGCAAGACCGGCACGAACAACGGCTACAAGGACGCCTGGTTCGTCGGCTACACCCCGCAGCTCGTCACCGCGGTCGGCATGTCCAAGGACGTTCCGTACAACCGGGCCGGGACCCGCAAGCTCAAGGTCGACAAGTACGGCCTGCCGAACCGGGAGATCCCGGACAACAAGATCCTGTGGAAGGAGGAGTCCATGCCCGACTTCATCGGCGGCGGCGGCACTCCGACCCAGATCTGGCGTGAGTTCATGGCCGCGGCGACGGCCAAGCACGAGGTCGTGCAGTTCCCGCCGCGGGCCAACGTCGGGACCGTCCACAACCTGGCCACCCCCAAGCCGACGCCCACCGCGACGCCGACCCCCACCTTCGACGACGGCGGCGACGAGGGCGGCTGGCCGGACGACGGCGGCTGGCCCAACGACGAGAACAACGGCGAGGGCGGCGAGACGGACGACCCCGACGGCCGCGAGTGCCTGCCCTGGGATGGCTCGTGCAACCCGGACGGCGACGGCTCCGAGGACGAGCCGCCGAACGGCGACGTCACCGAGAACGGCGCGTTCGGCGCGGCGATCCAGCCGACACCCACACCGACCGGCCGGCGCCGGTGATGAAGAGCCTCCAGTCGCTACGGAGCTCGCTGCCCGAGATCGGCGTCCGGGTGGTCCCGTACACGCCCCTGGCCCTGTTCGCGGGGCTGGGGGCGGTGCTGGCCTGGTTCTGGAGATGGCCGTGCCGGGTCGGCGGCGCGTGGCACGACGGGACGCTCCAGTTCACCAACTTCTGCTACAGCGACATCCCCCCGCTGTGGTTCAAGGAGAGGCTCAGCGACGGGCTGATCCCCTACTTCGACTACCCGGTCGAGTATCCCGTCGGCATCGGCGCGATCATGGAGGTGTTCCGCCGGATCGCCACCCCGACGGGTGACCCGCAGGTCGTCTTCTACGACCTCACCGTCGCGCTGATGGCGATCTGCCTGATCGTCGGGGTGGTGCTGATGGCCGCGCTGGCCGGCCCCACCCGCCGCTGGGACGCGCTCTGGTACGCCCTGGCCCCCGCGACGATCCTCAACGCCTACATCAACTGGGACCTGGCCGCGGGTGTCCTCTCCCTGGCCGGGCTGCTGGCCTGGGCCCAGCGGAGGCAGTGGCCGGCGGGCGTCCTGCTCGGGCTGGCCATCGCCACCAAGTTCTACCCGCTGATGTTCCTCGGCCCGTTGTTCCTGCTGACGCTGCGCACCGGCCGGTGGCCGGAGTTCCTGAAGATGATCGGCGGCGCGGCCGGCGCCTGGCTCGCCGTCAACCTGCCGGTCATGTACTTCGCCTTCGACGGCTGGAAGGAGTTCTACGTCTTCAGCCGGGAACGCGGGATCGACTGGGGTTCGATCTGGTACTTCTTCAACCAGAAGCAGTGGCCCTTCCTCGGCGACGCCGAGCGCGTCGACACCCTGGGCGTCGTCTCGCTCCTGGTGTTCTGCGTGGCGATCGCGGCGCTGACCCTGACGGCGAAGACCCGCCCCCGGCTGATGCAGCTGTGCTTCCTCACCCTGGCCGCGTTCATGCTGACCAACAAGGTGTGGTCGCCGCAGTACGTGCTCTGGCTGATCCCCTTCGCGGTGCTGGCCCGCCCGAACTGGAAGCCGATCGCGCTCTGGCAGGTCGCCGAGTGCTGGTACTTCTTCGCGATCTGGCTCTACCTGGTCGGCCTGCAGCCGGGCAAGGCGGAACTGGGCATCAGCGGCGACACGTACTTCACCGCCGTCTGGGCCCGGGCCATCACCGTCCTGATCATGATGGCGTTCGTCGTCCGGGACATCCTGCGGCCCGACAAGGACGTGGTCCGGCAGGGCGGCGTCGACGACCAGGCGGGAGGCGTCTTCGACGGGGCGCCGGACCGGTTCCGGATCCCGCTGCCCTAGCACCGGAGGCAGAGTGCGTTCGTTCAGCGGGCCCCCTCACCCTGCCGGCGACCGGGACGCGCCGGACGCCGGAGACGACGGCCCGGCCGGTGCGGGCCGGGAGGGATCCGAGCCCACCCCGGCCGAGCCGGTCGCCGACACGGTCCTGGACGCGCTGCTGCTCTGGATGAGCTCCCGGCTCGGGATCATCATCCTGGCCGTCGTCGGCGCCCAGGCCATGATGGAGGGAAACGCCGTTGCGCCGCCGTTCCTGCAGCGCTGGAGACACTGGGACGCCAACCTCCTGGCCGTCATCGCCGAGCACGGCTACGACGGCGACCCCGCCCGCGCCGAGCCCGACAAGGGACTGCCCGCCTTCTTCCCCGGGATGCCGCTGATGCTCCGCGCGGTGCACCTCCTGCTGGGCGACTGGACTCTCGCCGGGTTGCTGATCTCCATGGTGGCCGGGGCCGTCGCCATGGTGGCGCTGGCCAGGCTGGCGGAGTTCGAGGGCCCGCCGGGGGCCGGATGGCGCGCGGTGCTGGCGCTGCTGCTCTGGCCGATGTCGGTGTTCCTGTTCGCGGGCTACAGCGAGTCGCTGTTCCTGGCCTTCGCCATCCCGGCCTGGCTCGCGGCGCGTCAGGGACGCTGGCCGCTCGCCGCGGTCCTCGCGGCGGGCGCCTCCTGCGTGAGGATCACCGGCCTGTTCCTGGCGCTGGCGCTGATCGTGGAGTTCTTCACCCGGCGGTCGCCCGTCCGGCATGCGGTGTGGCTGCTGCCGCCGTTCGTGCCGCTGGTGCTCTACTCCGCCTACCAATACTCCCGCACCGGTGACTGGCTGGCGTGGAAGCACGCCCAGGAGGCGGGGTGGGGCCGGCACCTGGTGTGGCCGTGGGAGTCGCTCATCACGACGTGGAACGCGGCCATGGGCGACGACCGGAACGCCTGGGCGTTCCGGATGGAGATCGCCGGTGCGGTCGTCGGCGTCGTACTCGTGCTCGTGCTGCTCTATCTGCGCAGGTGGAGCGAGTTCCTCTACGTGGGTCTCCAGGTCGGCGCGCTGCTCTGCTCGGCCTACTATCTGTCGGTCCCGCGTTCGGCGCTGCTGTGGTGGCCGCTCTTCCTGCTGATCGCCAAGGCGTCGACCGGGCCCCGACCGGGACGTCGGTACGTCATCGTGGTCTACGCCCTGCTGGCCGCCCCGTTGATGGCCCTCAACACGCTGACCTTCGTCGACGGCGCCTGGGTGGGATGAGCCGGGGCCCTTACCCACTCCTGGCGGAAAGTAATCCCAGGAAGTTATCCACAGGCTGTGGAACACGGGGGCCGAGGTGGACCCCTGGCCCCCTGCCGGCCCTAGAGAGCCTTGCGGAGGAAGGCGATGTCGTCGGCCTGGCCGGCGGGCGGCGTCTCGAGCACGATCGGCGCGCCCGCGCTCCGGCACACGCCGACGATCAGTTCGGGGTCGATCCGGCCCGCGCCGAGGCTCGCGTGCCGGTCGGCGCCGGAGTCGAAGGCGTCCCGCGAATCGTTGCAGTGGACCAGGTCGATCCTGCCGGTGACGGCCATGACCCGCTCGACCACGTCGGCCAGGTCCTCCCCGCCCGCGTGGGCGTGGCACGTGTCGAGGCAGAAGCCCACGTCGAAGCCGTCGAGCGCGTCCCAGAGCCGGGCGATGCGCTCGAGCTTGCGGGCCATGGCGTTGCCGCCGCCCGCGGTGTTCTCGATCAGCACCGGGACGCCGTGCCCGCCGAGGTCGAGGCGCTCGAACACCTTGCGCCAGTTGTCGAAGCCGAGCTGCGGGTCGTCTCCGGCGCCGACGTGCCCGCCGTGCACGATCAGCCCCCTGGCCCCCAGCTCGGCCGCCGCCGCCAGGTGCGCGCTCAGCAGTTTGCGACTGGGGATGCGGATCCGGTTGTTGCCGGTCGCCACGTTGATCACGTATGGGGCGTGGACGTACACCTCCACCCCCGAGTCTTTGATCTCCCGGGTCTTCTCCCCGATGACCGGGCCCTTCCAGCCCTGCGGGTCACCGAGGAAGAACTGCACGACCTCGGCGCCGAGCGCCCTGGCGTGGGCCAGCGGGTCGTCCTGGTCGACATGGGCTCCGATAAGCGGCATGCCTCCGAGGGTAGCCCTCCGGGCCCCGTCCGGGCCGTTTCGAGGACCGGCCCGGCCGCAGTGGCCCCGGGCCGTTTCGAGGACCGGCCCGGGGGCAGTCGCGAGGTGCGCTCCCCGACGCCCGCCCCGCGGCGGGCCGAACCCCCCAAGGAGTCGAAGTGGCTTACCACCGCAGAGGCATCGGCGTCTTCGGCCTCGTCTACCTCCTGGTCGGCCTGTATGTCGCCTGGGTCTACGACTACATCACCCCCGGGCTGCTCAGGGACGTCGCCGAGGCGCTCCTGGCGGTCGTCCTGTGGGTCCTCGTCCTGCTGGGCGTGGATCTCCACCTGGGCGGCTGACCGTCTTCGCGGCCTTTCCCCGCCTTCCCGCCTCCCCACGCGGTGTGGTCCCCGGTGCTCGGGCCCCCGGCCCCCGGCCCCGGCCTACGGGAGGAAGCCTCCGTGGTAGATGCCGAGGGCCACACCGACGAACGAGCCCACCATGCCGACGATGTTCAGCGAGCGTTCCGGTGTCGTCGCGGAGACGTACTGCGACAGGAACCCCCCGGCGAAGCCCACCGCCCCCGCCCACGACGCGATCACGTGCGCGTCCGGGATGAGACCGGTGACGAAGGCGATCAGCCCGCAGGCGAGCGTCGCGACGCTCATGATGTTCTCGACGGGGTGGGGCTGCCCGTCGTCGTTCAGCGTGAACCGGAACGGCCGGCGTCGAGCGGGTCCCAGCGCGTGCGGCATCTTCACCGCCCCCTCTTTCCACGTCCTTTGTGGTGGGGTTCCCGCCGGTCCGGCGGCTCAACCCTCGGCGGACTGGTAAGCTGTCACGGCTGCGTCGAATGGGTGTGTCATCGCCCACCCCACCACGAGCGCCGAAATGGGCGCCCATGGTGAAGAACGTCAGCGTCCTCCTGTCACGGCACGGTGTCGTGACCGCAACAGTCCAGAGGAGGTTGGAAACCAGCATGCGCCGTTACGAAGTGATGGTCATTCTCGACCCTTCGCTCGATGAGCGTACGGTGGCTCCTTCCCTCGACCAGTTCCTCACGGTCGTCCGCAACGACGGCGGCACCGTGGAGAAGGTCGACGTGTGGGGTCGTCGCCGGCTCGCCTACGACATCGCCAAGAAGCCCGAGGGCATCTACGCGGTCATCGACCTGAGTGCGGAGCCCGCCACGGTCAAGGAGCTCGACCGGCAGATGAACCTCAACGAGGGCATCCTGCGCACCAAGGTCCTGCGTCCGGACGTGCACTAACTCCCCGAATTTGTCGGGCGTCAGCCGTACTCTGAGCCGATAACCAGCGAAGGCCGCAGGAAGGGCAACGCTAGCCATGGCAGCAGGCGACACCACGATCACCATCGTCGGCAACCTCGTCGACGATCCCGAGCTGCGCTTCACCCCGACGGGGCAAGCGGTGGCCCGGTTCCGCATCGCGTCCACTCCGAGGTTCCTCGACAAGACGACCAACGAGTGGAAAGACGGCGAAGGCCTGTTCCTGACCTGCAACGTCTGGCGGCAGGCGGCGGAGAACGTCGCCGAGAGCCTCCAGCGCGGCATGCGGGTCATCGTTCAGGGACGTCTTCGCCAGCGGTCCTACGAGACCAAGGAAGGCGAGAAGCGCACCGTCTACGAGGTTGAGGTCGACGAGGTCGGCCCCTCCCTGAGGAACGCGACCGCCAAGGTCAACAAGACCTCCCGCCAGGGCGGTGGCGGCGGCGGCTTCGGCGGCCCCGCCAACGACCCGTGGGCCTCCGCCGCTCCCGCCCCGCCTCAGGGCGGCGGTTACGGCGGTAACCAGGGTGGCGGCGGCTACGGCGGCGGCAACCAGGGCGGCGGTTTCGGCGGTGGCGACTTCAGCGACGAGCCCCCCTTCTAAGGGGTTCGCCGAAGACGGCCGCGACCACGTCTTCCACATCCAGTCCATATCCGCAGCGACCATTCCCGCCTGACGGCGGGGCTCTGAAAGGAGCACCACGATGGCCAAGCCGGCACTGCGCAAGCCGAAGAAGAAGGTTTGCCTGTTCTGCCATGACAAGATCTCCTACGTCGACTACAAGGACACGGCGCTGCTTCGGAAGTTCATCTCCGACCGCGGCAAGATCCGTGCCCGCCGGGTGACGGGCAACTGCACCCAGCACCAGCGTGACGTGGCGACCGCTATCAAGAACGCTCGTGAGATGGCGCTCCTGCCCTACATGAGCACCGCGCGCTAAGGAGGTCAGGCAAATGAAGCTCATTCTCACCAGTGAGGTCACCGGCCTCGGCGCCCCCGGCGACATCGTCGAGGTCAAGAGCGGCTACGGCCGTAACTACCTGCTTCCCCGCGGCTTCGCGATCCTGTGGACGCGCGGCGGCGAGAAGCAGATCGCCTCGATCAAGAAGGCCCGCGACGCCCGCGAGATCCGCGACCTCGGCACCGCCAAGGAAGTCGCCGCTCAGCTGCGGGTTCTGAAGGTGGTCCTGAAGACCAAGGCCGGCGAGTCCGGCCGCCTCTTCGGTTCCATCACCACGGGTGACGTCGCCGAGGCCGTCCAGGCCGCCGGCGGTCCGGTTCTCGACCGCCGCCGCATCGAGATCGCCTCCGCGATCAAGAGCGTCGGCTCCCACCGGGTCAGCGTCAAGCTGCACCCGGAGGTGTCCGCGTCCCTCGACATCGAGGTCGTCGCGGCCTGAGCCAGGCCCATGCGACAAGGGTCCCTCTCCATCCGGAGCGGGGCCCTTGCCTTTTCCCCGGAAGATCATCCATATGGTGGTCGCCGTGACGTTCAGTGACCTCCAATACGTACAATTCGCCTCGTCGCCTGTTCAGATTCGGCGATCACCGTTTCGCCCTGGAGGTCTTCATGGTTCGTTCTTCGACGCTGCTCGCCCTCGGTGCCCTCACGGCCGCCGCGGTGGCCTGCGCTCCCGCCTCGGAGACGACGACCCAGGCGAGCCCCGCGGCCCCGGGAGCCTCGGGCTCCGCCGACACCTGCGCCAAGGACAGCCTCACGCTGAAGACGCCGGGCAAGCTGACCGTCGGCACCGACAAGCCCGCCTACGAACCGTGGTTCAAGGACGACAACCCGGCCAACGGTGAGGGCTTCGAGAGCGCGGTGGTCTACGCCGTCGCCGGTCGGCTCGGCTTCGCCCCCGGCGACGTCACCTGGGCCACGGTGAAGTTCGACTCCGCGTTCGCCCCCGGCGCCAAGCAGTTCGACTTCGACCTCAACCAGGTCTCGGTCACCCCGGATCGGGCCAAGGTCGTCGACTTCAGCAAGGGCTACTACACGGTCAAGCAGGCCGTGGTGGCGCTGGAGGGGTCCAACATCGCCTCCGCGACCGACCTGGCGGGCCTGAAGGACGCCAAGATCGGTGTGCAGGTGGGCACCACCTCGTTGCAGGCGGTCAAGGACGTCATCAAGCCCCCCGCCGGACCCAACGTCTACAACGAGCAGATCGACGCGGTCAACGCGCTGAAGAACAAGCAGGTCGACGCGATCGTGGTCGACCTGCCCACCGCCTTCTACGTGACCGCCGCCCAGATCGAGAACGCCAAGATCGTCGGCCAGTTCGGCACCGCCTCCGGCGAGCCGGAGGTCTTCGGCGCGGTCTTCGAGAAGGGCAGCCCGCTGGTGGGCTGTGTCAACAAGGCACTCGACGAGCTGACCGCCTCGGGTGAGCTGGCGAAGATCGAGTCCAAGTGGCTGGGCTCGGCGGCGGGCGCGCCGGAGCTGAAGTGATCTCGCCGCCGTCGCGGCCACCGGGGAGCGACGATCGCCCGCAGGCCGCCTCGGAGTGGGTGAAGAGCGAACGTCAGACCGAGCGTGAGCGGCTCCGCAGAAGGTCGGCGATCCGCTCGGGGTCGATCGCGACGGCCTCGACGATCCTGGTGATCGTCCTGCTCGCCTGGGTGTTCACCAACTCGCCGGGCTGGCCCCGCGTCCGGGAGACGTTCTTCGACTTCGAACAGTTCACCGGTGCGCTGCCGGACGTGCTGGACGGGTTCCTGCTCAACATCAAGATCTTCCTGATCGCCGAACCGCTGATCCTGGTCGTCGGACTGCTCGTCGCACTGACCCGCACCCTCACCGCGCCGGTGTTCTTCCCGCTGCGCGCGCTGGCGGTGGCCTACACCGACGTCTTCCGCGGTGTGCCGACGATCCTGGTCATCTACCTGGTCGGCTTCGGCCTGCCCGCGCTCGGCCTGCAGGGCACCCCGACGGACCTGACGACGCTGGGCGTCATCGCCCTCACGCTCTCCTACGGCGCGTACGTGGCGGAGGTCTTCCGGGCGGGTATCGACTCGGTTCACCCCAGCCAGCGGGCCGCGGCCCGCTCCCTCGGCCTGAGCCACGGCCAGACGATGCGTTACGTGGTGATGCCCCAGGCCGTGCGCCGGGTGGTGCCGCCGCTGCTCAACGACTTCGTCTCGCTGCAGAAGGACACCGCGCTCGTCGCCACGATCGGCCCGCTGGAGGCGCTGCGGCAGGCGCAGATCCATGTCGCGAGCACCTTCAACTACACCCCCTACCTGGTGGCGGCGCTGCTGTTCATCCTGCTCACCATCCCCATGGCCCGCTTCACCGACTACCTGGCGGCCCGATCGCAGAGGCGGCGAGGCCAGTGAGCCTGCTCACCATCGACGGGCTGTGGAAGAACTACCGCGGTCACAGCGTGCTGCGCGGGATCGACCTGGTGGTCGAACCGCACGAGGTGGTCTGCCTGATCGGTGCGTCGGGTTCGGGCAAGTCCACGCTGTTGCGCTGTGTGAACCTGCTGGAGACCGTCGACGACGGCACGATCCACCTGGACGGCGAGGAGATCACCGACGTCCGTACGGACCCCGACACCGTCCGCAAGCGCATGGGCATCGTGTTCCAGTCGTTCAATCTCTTCCCGCACATGACCGTGCTCGACAACATCACGCTGGCCCCGCGCAAGGCGCACGGGGTCGGTCGCGGGGAGGCCGAGCGGCAGGCACGCGACCTGCTGGCCAGGTTCGGCCTGGCGGACAAGGCGACGGCCTATCCCGACCAGCTCTCCGGTGGCCAGCAGCAGCGCGCGGCCATCATCCGGGCGCTGGCCACCCGGCCCCGGCTGATGTTGCTGGACGAGGTCACCTCGGCGCTCGACCCGGCGCTGGTCAAAGAGGTGCTAGGGATCATCAGGGAGCTCAAGGAGGGCGGGATGACCATGATCCTGACCACCCACGAGATGGGCTTCTGCCGGGAGATCGCGGACACGGTCTGCTTCCTCGACGGCGGTGTGCTGCTGGAGCGCGGCACCCCCGAGCAGATCTTCACCGATCCCCGCGAGCCGCGTACCAGGGAGTTCCTGCAGAGTGTGATCGACGCCCGGCGCCTGTGACAAGTCCCCCTTCCCCGGCACCGCGGGGCGGGGGACATCAGCGGTGGCGCCGGAGGCGGCGGGCCTCAGCGGCGGTGCCGGCCGCGCGGGCTCGGCCCCCCGGTGTCACCGGGATCGACGGGCCTGCGGCCGGACCCGTACCGGGGACCCGCACCCGGCCCGGGACCGGCACCGTGTTCCGGACCGTACCCCGGCGTGAGGCCGGACACGGACCCGCCGGGACGCCGGACGAAGGGCGGGACGGGCTCGGGCAGCGACTGGAGCATGCCGGCGAGCACGCTGTTGCGCCTGCCGTACACCAGGTAGACCAGCACGCCCACGGCCATCCAGACGATGAAGTACAGCCACGTCACCAGCTGCAGGTTCACCATGAGCCACAGGGAGGCGACGATCGAGGCGATCGGCACGCCCGGGGAGAGCGGGACGCGGAAGCCTCTCGGCAGGTCGGGCATCGTCCGGCGCATCCTGATCACCCCGTAGGCCACCGCGACGAATACGAACAGGGTGCCGATCACCACCAGCGGTTCGAGCGTCAGCACCGGGACGAACTCGGCCAGCACGATCGCCAGGACACCGATCAGCAGGGTCACCCTCGTCGGGCTGTGGTAGCTGCGATTGATCTTGGCGAGCGGCCGCGGGATCAACCCGTCGCGGGCCATGGAGAACATCACCCGGGTCAGGCCCACCAGCAGCACCAGGATGACCGTGGTGAGGCCGAGCACCGCCCCGATGTTGATGACGTGCACCATGAAACCCTCTCCGGCTTCCCGGAAGGCGTTGGCGAGCGGTGCGTCGGTGTCGATTCTGTCGTACGGGGTCATGCCGACCATCACCACGCCGACCGCGATGTAGATGACCGTGGTGATCACCAGGCCGCGGATGATGCCCTTCGGGATCGAGCGCGGGGCGTCCTCCGCCTCCTCGGCGGCGGTGGCGACGACGTCGAAGCCGATGTACGCGAACGTGATGGCCGCTGAGGCGGCGAAGATGCCGAACCAGCCGAAGGCCCCGGTCTGACCGAACAGGATGCCCAGCAGCGGGGAGTGCAGGGTGTCCGCCGCCTCCTTGGCGGGTGCGGCGGGCACCGGGATGGCGGCGAGGTTGCGCCGGTCGAAGTGGAGGGCCCCGACCACGATGACCGCGCCGACGGCCACCAGTTTGGCCACCACGATGATCCACAGGGCACGCAGGCCGACCCTGGCGCCGAGCGCGACCACCCCGGTCAGGAGCAGCAGGATGAGGAGCGTGAAGAGATCGAAGCCGGTGCCTTGGCCGACGACCCCCGCGATCGCCTCAGGGAGGCGCACACCGAGGTCGCCGAGCATCTGGGCGGCGTACAGCGACCAGACGCGCGCCACCACCGCCGTGGCCAGCAGGAGCTCCATCACCAACGCCCAGCCGACGATCCAGGCCCAGACTTCGCCGAAGATGACGTAGGTGAAGGTGTAGGCGCTCCCGGACGCCGGCATGGCGGACGACAGCTCTGCGAAGCAGAAGGCCACGAGCAGACTGGTGATACCGGCGATCATGAAGGAGAGGATCACGCCCGGACCGGCCATGGTCGCGGCCTGGCGACCGGCGACGCTGAAGATGCCTGCGCCGATCATCACGCCGAGGCCGAGCACGATGAGGGCCGCGGGGCCGTAGGCGGTGGGCAGACCATGACGCGCTCCGGTCCACCGGCCGGTGGCCTGGCTCGGGGGCATGCGGCGCATGATCGACGAGGGGAGACCTTCGGGCACGACGTGACCAATCATGGTGGAGGAATGACCCGTATTGCCGGACTCCTCACAGTGCCGTAGTCAGGTTCCACCCGACAAGGGGTAACCGGTCACGTGGTGGACACCACCCGATCACGCAAGGATCACCCGCTCACCGGGTGACGCTCGTCACACGCCGTCGACCAGCAACGATGTGCCGCCGACGCACGTCTACGCCCAGCCGGGACGTGCCGCGCGTCACACACCGGCGATCGGCCGTGACGTCCCGACCGCCGCACCGGCTGTCGACCGTGACGGACCACCCACCGCACACCGGCAACGAGCCGGGACGTGCCGCGCTTCACAAACCGGCGATCGGTCATGACGGACCGCCGGTCACACGGCGGGCCGCCGGTCGCATGGTGGACCGCCGGTCATACGCCGACAACGAGCCAGGACGTGCCCCGTGCCCGTACGGCCAGCGTGACCAGCCGCGCCGCCATCCACACCCCGAGCGCCAGCCACAGCGCGACCAACCCGCCGCCGGCGGTGACCACGAGGAGCGCGGCGGGCAGGTAGGCGAGCGTCGTCCACACCCCCGCCCAGGCCAGGTAGCGCTGGTCACCCGCGCCGATCAGCACCCCGTCCAGAACGAAGACCACACCGGCGACCGGCTGCAGTGCCGCCACCACCCACAACGCGTCGAGCAGCTCCCCCGCCACGGCCGGGCCCGCGTCGAACAGCGCGGGGGTGAACGGCCTGGCCACGATCACCAGAAGGCCGAGCACCACACCCGAGCCGATGCCCCACACCACCATCCGGCGGGTGGCCCCGCGAACCTCAGCCACATCGCCGGCGCCCAGGGCACGGCCGGTGATGGCCTGCCCGGCGATGGCGATCGCGTCCAGGGCGAACGCCAGGAGGGTCCAGACCCTGAGGGCGACGGTGTGCGCCTCGATCTGGTTCTCCCCCATCCGGGTGGCGACGGCGGTCGCGACGCCCAGCACCAACTGCAGGCAGGCCGTCCGGACGACCAGGGCGATCCCGGCCGATCCCGCGGCCCGGACACCCGCCAGATCGGGCCGGAACGGCGCGCCGTGCCGGATGAAGATCAGTAGAAGGTAGACGGCGGCGGCGGCGGACTGGGCCAGGACCGTCCCCCAGGCCGAGCCCGCGATCCCCCAGCCCAGGCCCAGGACGAACGTCACGTTGAGCACCGCGTTGAGCGTGAAGGCGCCCACCGACACCACCAGCGGGGTCGTGGTGTCCTGCATGCCGCGCAGCACGCCGGTGCCCGCGAGCACCAGCAGCATGGCCGGGACGCCGAGCAGACTGATCCGCAGGTAGGTCACCGCCTGCCGGGCGAGCTCCCCCTCGGCGCCGATCAGCCCGGCGAGGGAGGGGGCGAGCGGCCAGAGCACCACGACGATCACCAGCCCGACCCCGGCGGCCAGCCAGAGACCGTCCACCGCCTGCCGGAGCGCCTGCCCGGTGTCGCCCGCCCCGATCCGCCGGGCCACCGCCGCCGTCGTCCCGTACGCCAGGAACACGCACAACCCCACCGCGGTGCTCAGCACCGTGCTCGCCACCCCCAGGGCACCGAGCGCGGGGGCGGGCAGGCGGCTGACCACCACAGTGTCGGTCAGCAGGAAGAGGGGCTCGGCGATCAGGGCGCCGAAGGCCGGGACCGCCAGCCGCAGGATCTGCCCGTCATAGCCACGGCCTGAGCGAGAGGTAAGAGGCACCTCTCCATTGTGCCCATTACGCTTGGGTAGATCTTCGGTGGGATGAACCGGTCGGGCCATGCCATGCGGGGCACTTGTCGGCGTGTCATCCCAACTTTCTTTTCTCCACAGGCGGTGGATGAAGTTTCCGCTGGTCAGAGCGTTTTCCCCGACTGTGGACGAGAGTTATCCACAGGACTGTCCCCAGGGTTCCCACAGGCCTGGGGAAGAACTGCACAACTTATCCACAGCCCTGTCGACAGGTCGCGTTGCCACCCGCCCCGTGAAGCCGGGAAACTTGTCAGCCCGGTCGGCTACAAATGGGGATAGCGTAACTGTGTTCGAAAGAGGAGGTGGGGAGTGAGCATCGCGGAGCCGCCGGTCTTCGAGCCGGGTTTCGAGCGCACCCCACCGAACAACATCGAGGCCGAGCAGTCCGTCCTGGGCGGCATGCTCCTGTCCAAGGACGCCATCGCCGACGTCGTCGAGATCATCCGTGCCGACGACTTCTACCGTCCGGCCCACCAGATCATCTACGACATCATCACCGACCTCTACGGGCGTGGTGACCCCGCCGACGCCGTCACCGTCTTCGACGAGCTCCAGAAACGGGGCGAGGTCGCCCGGGTCGGCGGCGGGGCCTACCTGCACACGCTGACCGCCGTCGTGCCCACCGCGGCCAACGCCGGCTACTACGCGCGGATCGTCCGTGAGCAGGCCATCCTGCGGCGCCTCATCGAGGCCGGTACCCGCATCGTCTCCTTCGGCTACGGCGGGCAGGACGAGGAGGTCGACGACCTCGTCGACCGTGCCCAGGCCGAGATCTACAAGGTCACCGAACGCCGCACCTCCGAAGACTACGTGCCGCTGTCCGAGATCATGCCGGGCGCGCTCGACGAGCTGGAGGCCATCGGCGGCCGGAGCGGTCAGATGGTCGGCGTCCCCACCGGCTTCCAGGATCTCGACGCCCTCACCAACGGCCTGCACCCCGGCCAGATGATCGTCGTGGCCGCCCGACCGGCCATCGGCAAATCCACTCTGGGGCTGGATTTCGCCAGGTCCGCCGCCATAAAGCATGGCATGACCACTGTGGTGTTCTCGCTGGAGATGTCCCGCAACGAGATCACCATGCGTCTGCTTTCGGCCGAGGCCAGGGTGGCGCTCCACGCCATGCGCTCGGGCACGATGACCGATGACGACTGGGCCAAGCTGGCCCGCCGGATGGGCGAAGTGGCCGAGGCGCCGTTGTTCATCGACGACTCGCCCAACATGTCGATGATGGAGATCCGGGCCAAGTGCCGCCGGCTCAAGCAGCGCAACGATCTGCGGTTCGTCATCATCGACTACCTGCAGCTGATGTCCTCGCCCAAGAAGACCGAGAGCCGTCAGAACGAGGTCTCCGAGATCTCCCGCTCGATCAAGCTCCTCGCCAAGGAGCTGGAGGTCCCGGTCATCGCGATCTCCCAGCTCAACCGTGGCCCCGAGCAGCGAACCGACAAACGCCCCATGGTCAGCGACCTTCGCGAATCCGGCAGCATTGAGCAGGATGCGGACATGGTCATCCTGCTCCACCGGGAAGACGCCTACGAGCGCGAGTCGCCCAGGGCCGGCGAGGCCGACCTGATCGTCGCCAAACACCGTAACGGCCCCACTGCCACGGTGACCGTGGCGTTCCAGGGCCACTACAGCCGCTTCGTCGACATGGCCACCCACTGAGTTCGGGTCACTGCTGCCGGGTGGCCACTCCTGCCGGGCGGGCACTCCTGCCGGACAAGGATTCCGGCCGGGTGGCATCCCCCGGATGAGCATTCCAGCCGGACGGGAACTCCGGCTGTGCCGCTCCTGGCGGGCGGGTGTCCCTGCGGGCAGAGGCGGCCACAGTTCGACAGGAGGCGGACCGGAGTCCCAGGCTGCTGCGGCCTCACTTTCTTCCTGGCAGGGTGGGCGTATGACGATCCGTGGGGTGTTGTTCGACATCGACGACACGCTCTTCGACTACTCGACTTCGGAACAGATCGGTCTGCTGAAACATCTGGACGTCGAAGGGCTGCTGGAGCTGTTCCCGTCGCCCGCCGACGCGGTGGCGGTCTGGCGGGAGGTCATGGAGGAGGAGTACGCGCGGTTTCTCGCCGGCGAGTTGACGTTCACCGGTCAGCAGCTCGTACGGACCAGACGGTTCCTGGCGCGGGCCGGGAGCCTTCCGGCCGACGGCATCTCCGACCATGAGGCATCTGTCTGGTTCACCAGGTACAACGAGTTCCGGATCGCCGCGTGGTCCGCCTTCCCGGATGCAGGAGCCGTGCTCAGGACGCTCGCTCCGCGATTCCGACTCGGCGTCGTCTCCAACTCGTCACTGGCGCACCAGCGGAACAAACTGCGCACGATCGGCCTTCTGCACCATTTCGGCGACTCGATCGTCTGTTCCGCCGAGCATGGTGCCCCCAAGCCGGATCCGAGCATCTTCCTGGCGGGATGCGCGACGCTCGGTCTGCCCGCGCACCAGGTCGCGTACGTCGGCGACAAGTACGAGATCGACGCTCTGGGCGCCCGAGAGGCCGGCCTCCACTCGTACTGGCTCGACAGGGCGATCTCCGGGATCGCGCCAGCGAAGGGGATCACGGTGATCCGATCGCTGGAGGAACTGGTGACCGACCTGAACGGAACCTCCGGCGCCTCGGGAACGACCGGCCGGGCAGAGGCGGAGGGCGGCCGGGTCACTCCCACCGGAACAGCCGTGCCGCCAGCACCCCGGTGACCAGCACGGTCACCGCCATGACCACCAGGTGGAGCGTCTGGGGCGCGTTCCCCGCCCAGGTGGCGCGGAGCGCGTCGGCGAAGGGCGCCATGGGGAGGAAATCGCCGATCCGCCGCACCACCTCGGGCATGATCTCCCGGGGGATCCACATCCCGGCCATGAAGAGCAGCGGGAACATCAGCAGCGAGCCGACGCCCTGCGCGGTCTGCGCGCGGGAGGTGACGGCGGCGACCAGCAGCCCCAGGCCGAACATCGAGGCGGTGCCCAGCACGAACACCCCCGCGAAGGCCAGGGGGCTCCTCGGCGGGACCGAGCCCAGCACCAGGAATCCCAGGCCGACGAGCAGGGCGGTGGACACGACCGCCACCACGAGGTTGTTGACGACCTGGGCGGCCAGCAGCCGGGCCGGGCTGACCGGGGTGGTGGACATCCGGCGCAGCACGCCCTTCTCCCGATAGCCCACCAGGGTGCCGGGCAGCACGGTCAACGCCATCGTCACCACCGACAGGATCACCATCATCCCCGGGAGCTGGGTGTCGACGATCCGTTCCCCGCCCAGGGCGGGGTCGGCCTTCTGGAAGCCGGGGATGCTGCCCAGCCCGAGCAGCAGTGCCAGGGGAAGCAGCACGGCGAAGATCGTTCCCGCCGGATCGCGGAGGAAGAGCTTGGCCTCGGTCAGGATCATCTTCTTCATCGAACGTCTCCAGGGCGAAGGACGCCGGTCTCCGGCGCGGGTGAGGGAGTCAAGAGGAGATCTTCTTTCCGGTGAGGGCGAGGAAGGCGTCGTCGAGAGAGGGCCGCTCCACGCGCAGGTCGGCCGGGGTGACACCGGCGGTGGCGAGGGCGACGGTGACCGCCAGGAGCAGGTCACCGGTGCCGGTGACCGCCAGCTGCCCGCCACTGCGCCGCACCTCGGTGACCTCGGGGAGGTCGCCGAACACCGCGTCGTCGACCGGCCGGGTCGGCCGGAACCTGACGGTCTGCCGGCTGCCGATCCTGGCGATCAGTCCCTCCGGGCTGTCCACGGCGACCACCCGGCCGGAGTCGATCAGCGCGAGCCGGTCACAGAGCCGTTCCGCCTCCTCCATGAAGTGGGTGACCAGCAGGATCGTCACCCCGTCCTCCCGGACCCGCTCGATGAGCTCCCAGGTGTCCCGGCGAGCCTGAGGGTCCAGGCCGGTGGTCAGCTCGTCCAGGATCGCCACCCGAGGGCCGCCGATCAGGGCCAGCGCGATGGACAGCCGCTGCTGTTGGCCGCCGGAGAGCCTGCCGTAGTGCGCGTCGCGCTTGTCGGCGAGACCGACGCGCTCCAGCAGCGCCGTCCGGTCCGCGGGCGCCCGGTAGAAGGAGGCGTACAGGTCGAGCGCCTCCCAGACCTTGATCTTCTCCGGCAGCGCCGAACTCTGCAGCTGGACGCCGAGGCACTCCTTCAACGCGGTGCCGGTGAGACCGCCGAGCACGCTGACGGTGCCGGAGTCGGGGGCACGCAGGCCGGCGACGCATTCGACGGTCGTCGTCTTGCCCGCACCGTTGGGACCGAGAACGCCGAAGATCTCGCCCTCCTCGACGGAGAACGAGACGTCGTCCACCGCGAGCCGGTCACGGTACTGCTTACGGAGGTTGCTGACCTCGATGACCTTCATGCCCATCGACGCTACGAACCGCGCCGCCGCCGCAGAAGCCGCCTGGGCACCTGGTACGGATGGCCCTGGGCCCCCGGCGGGGGTGGGGCTACCTTCACCTTCCGGCGGCGTTCGCCACCACTGGGCACGCGGGTGTCGATGGCCGAGACTTGGCTCGTGAGGACATACGCGGTGGTTATCGGGCGGGCCCTGGCCTTCGGGGCGCTGGCCGTGGCGGACCTCGTCCTGGCGGTGCTGATCCTGGTCGCGGCCGTGCCGATGTTCGGGCTTGGGATGATCTTCATGTTCCCCCCGGTCGTCCGGGTCGTCAGGTGGCGTACGCGCCTGGCGAGGAAACTGAACGGTGCGTGGCTGGAGACACGGGTGCGGGCCCCCTACCTCCCCCCGCCGCCGCCCACCCGGCCCCAGCCCGACGGCTGGTACCGCTACCAGCGTCAGCTCTACAAGACGCCGCGCTGGCCCGACTGGAACAACCGCTGGAAGTGGATGTTCGGCGACCCGGCCACCTGGCGGGACGGGCTCTGGATGCTCCTGAATCCGCTGGTCGCCGGGGTGTTCCTGCTGCCGTTCGCCGTGCTCGCCCGCCTCCTGGCGACCCCCTGGCACCCGGTCTCACCGGCCACGCTCCCCGCGGCCGGTGTCGCCGTCGCGCTGCTCGCCGCACTGCCCTGGCTGCTCCGCGGGTACGCGTGGTGGAACCGGCTGCTGCTGTCCCCCACGGCCACGTCCATCCTGGCCGGACAGCTCCAGCGGCTCGACCAGGCGCGCCTGGAGACGGTCGACTCCCAGGCGGCCGAGCTGCGGCGGATCGAGCGCGACCTGCACGACGGAGCACAGGCCAGGCTCGTCGCGATGGGCATGACCCTCGGCGCGGTCGAGGAGCTGATGGACAAGGATCCGGCGGCGGCCAAGGCCCTGCTGGGCAAGGTCAGGGAGGCGTCCTCCGCGGCGCTCACCGAGCTGAGGGATCTGGTCAGGGGGATTCACCCGCCGGTCCTGGCCGAGCGCGGGCTCGGCGACGCCGTGCGCGCTCTCGCGCTGGACAGCCCGCTGAAGGCCAGGGTCACCGTCGATCTCGGGACGCGCCCCGAGCCGCCCGTCGAGTCCGCCGCGTACTTCTCGATCAGTGAGCTGCTGACCAACGCGGCCCGCCACGGTGGGGCGGAGCGTGTGTGGATCGACATCAGCGCTCACGACGGCGCGCTGCGTGTGACCGTCACCGACGACGGTTCCGGCGGTGCCGACCCCTCTCGGGGCAGCGGACTGCGCGGCATCGAGCGCAGGCTGGCGGCCTTCGACGGGGTGCTCGCGGTCAGCAGCCCGCCGGGCGGCCCGACCACCGCCACGATCGACCTGCCCGGCGCGCTGGACCGGAAGGTTCCGGACTGTACCGTGATGCCCCGCTGGAAGACGGCCGTCGTCGCGATCGGTTGGGGGCTCGGCTGGCTCCCGCTCTTTCCGCAGGGCCTGATCGCGATGATCCTGAAGCTCGCCGGCACCGACCGCTTCAGCTGGTTCCTCGCGCTCTATCTGCCCGAGCCGTGGCAGTGGCCGCTGATCGTCTTCAACATCGTCCTGGGTGTCTCGTTGTACACCGCGGCCATATTCATTCCGATCCACCACTCCCGCCATCGGTGGATGGCGGAGGCCGCCCCGACCCGCCTATGGTTGGGCCGGTGAGCCTGCGCGTCGTCATCGCCGAGGACCTGTACCTGCTCAGGGACGGCCTGGTGCATCTGCTGCAGGCCCACGGTCTGCAGGTGGCGGCGGCCGTCGAATCCGGGCCGGAGCTGCTGACGGCGCTGATCGAGCTGCGGCCCGATGTGGCGGTGGTCGACGTCCGGCTCCCGCCCACGTTCACCGACGAAGGGCTCCAGGCCGCGCTGGCGGCGCGTCGGGCCGTCCCCGGCCTGCCGGTGCTCGTCCTGTCGCAGCACGTCGAGCAGCTCTACGCGCGTGAACTCCTGGCCGACGGCTCCGGAGCGGTCGGGTACCTCCTCAAGGACCGGGTCTTCAACGCCGATCAGTTCGTCGACGCGGTCCGCCGGGTCGCGGCGGGCGGCACCGCGATGGACCCCGAGGTGATCGCCAAGCTCCTGGCGAGCACCGCCCGTCACCAGCCGCTCGCCACGCTGACCCCGCGCGAGCGCGAGGTTCTGGAGCTGATGGCCGGGGGCCGGTCCAACTCGGCCATCTCCCAGCGTCTGTTCCTCAGCGAGAGCGCGGTCGGCAAGCACACGGCCAACATCTTCGCCAAGCTCGGTCTCACCCCTTCCGACGACGACAATCGCCGCGTGCTCGCGGTTCTCGCGTACCTCGACGCCGCCCGCGGGTGAGCCCACCGGGCACGCGCCGCGACGGGCCTCCCAGGCACGATGCGGCGTTCTCCCTGGTACGATGCGGCGTTCTCCCTGGTACGGCATCCTTCCGGGATCGGTGCGGCAGGTTCCCCAGGTATGACGTGATCGAGCCCTTCGGCGCGCCGCGACGGGCTTTCCCGGGAGTGACGCAGCGGCTTTCCCGGGCATGACACGACGGCCCCCCTGGTGCGATGCGCCAGGCTTCCCAGGCACGCAGCGACGGCCCTCCTGGTGCGATGCGCCGGGCCCCACCCGGTTCCGTGCGGTGTCCCTTACTCCCGTCGCAACGCCCTGACGTTCTGTCGGTGTGAGCGGATAACGTGCTGTGGAAGTACGGCTCCCGCGGCGGGGCGGTGCCGTCGGGCGAAGGGATGCTCAGGTGAAGTTCCGGGTTAACCGTGATGTCCTGGCCGACGCCGTGGCCTGGGTGGCCCGGGCGCTGCCGAACCGGCCGGCTGTTCCCGTCCTGTCCGGCCTCCTCGTGGAGGCCGGTGACGACCTCGTGCTGTCGGTCTTCGACTACGACGTCTCCGCCCGCGTCTCGATCGAGGCGGATGTGGCCGAGCCCGGCCGGGCGCTGATCCCGGGCCGGATCCTCGCTGAGATCACCCGCAGCCTGCCCGGCGAGGTCGTCGAGTTCGCCACCGAGAGTTCCGAAGCGGTGCTCACCTGCGGTAGCGCGGAGTTCGGCCTGCTCACCATGCCGGTGGAAGACTTCCCTTCGCTGCCCGAGATGCCGCCGAAGGTCGGCGCGATCGGCGGCGGGGTCTTCGCGGCCGCCGTCGGCCAGGTCGCCCCGGCGGCCAGCCGCGACGAGACGCTCCCCATGCTGACCGGCATCCGGGTCGACATCTCCGGCGAGAACGTCACCATGGCCACCACCGACCGTTACCGCATCGCGGCCAGGGAGTTCGACTGGCGTCCCGAGCGGCCCGACGTCGCGGCCGCCGCCATGGTGCCCGCGCGAGTGCTCGTCGACGTGGCCAAGTCACTGCGCGGCGGTGAAGTGTCGGTGTCGCTGGGCGACGGCATCGCCGGCTTCGAGAGCGTCGGCCGCAGCACCACGGTGCGGCTCCTCGATGAGCAGTTCATCGACTACCGGTCGCGGCTGGCCGGCGACTGGTCCATCCGGGCCGACGTGCGGGTGACCCCCTTCGTCGACGCGATCAAGCGCGTCGCCCTGGTCGCCGAGCGCAACACCGCGATCCGGCTCTCCTTCAGTCAGGGGCACGTCCTCATCCAGGCTGGCGGCGGTGACATCGGCCGCGGTGCCGAGGTCGTCGACGCCGAGTTGTCCGGCGGTGACATCCAGATCGCCTTCCAGGCTCAGTTCCTCCTCGACGGCCTCAGCGGTGTCGAGACCGATTTCGTCCGGCTCAACATGGAGTCGCCGAGCCGACCGGCCCTCATCACGGAGGTTCCCGGTGACGCCGATCCCGCTTTCCGCTACTTGGTGATGTCCCTGCGTCTCGGCTGACCGCGTCCGCCGACGCCGCGACGGCAGGGCCCCTCGAACGCGCCGGGGACCGACGGGCCCTGCTGGTTCAGGAAGACAGCGATAACCCACGCTCCGGGAGACGGCAGGGGGTTCTCCCGCCTGGAAAGGCGACAGGAGGCCCCGATCCCACCCGGGAACGGGGCCTCCTGTGCGCGGTACGGCGAGAGTCAGACAGAGAGTTCCTGCTCTTCCGTCAGGGCGATCAGGATGTGCTCCATGCACGCGTGACCGGCGCGCTCGGCGGCGGCGGCGTCACCGGCCGCAATGGCACGGGCGATGGCCTCGTGCGGGATGTACGTGCTGTTCAGGGTGCTGTGCAGTGAGGTTCCGGCGGCGGTGATGCTGGCGCGCAGCGCGGTGGAGAAGTCCTCGTAGAGGTCGATCAGCACCTGGTTGTGCGTGGCGTGGACGACCGCCATGTGGAAGGCGAGGTCGGCTTCGACGAAGGCCTCGGGCTCACCACGTCCCCACGCGTGCTCGCGCTCTGCCAGGGCGGCCTCGATCAGGGCGATGTCGCGGTCGGTGCGCCTGGTGGCGGCCAGCCGGGCCGCCTCCACCTCCAGCGCTCTGCGCACCTCCAGGATCTCCAACTGCTCGGCGGTGCGTAGCCGTCGCAGCATGGCTCCGGACAGCTCGCTCGTGGCCCGGACGTACGTTCCGTCGCCTTGGCGGCACTCCAGCAGGCCCGCATGGGTGAGCGCCCGCACCGCCTCGCGTACGGTGTTGCGGCCGACGCCGAGCTGCTCGGCGAGCACGGTCTCTGTAGGAATCTTCGCGTGCATCTGCCAGGAGTGAGAAGTGATCTGCTCCTTGAGCTGGTCGATCACTTGGTCGACGAGGGATGCTCGCTGCGCCGTACGCAGACTCACCGTCCGCCTCCTCCAGAGAAACCAATCATCCTATGAATCAATGACTGGTAGACCCTAATTATTCCGGAGGCACAAAAACAAATCTGGAACCCCAGCAGTGGGCCGTCTTTAACGCACGAGAGCGGAATCGACCGTCACGCCCACCATCGCATCGCGCACTCCGGCAGCTTCGAGTGCTCTACGATACGCGGCGGCCTGTTCCTCGCCCGCGCCGACCCTGCCGTAAAGGTCGCCGAGATCACGCCAGACCCGTGCGACCTCCCGATCAGGGCTGGAGGGTGCACTGCCCGCGGCGCTCAGCAGCAGTTCCCCGGCGGCGGTCAGCGGCTCCGGGACGCCTTCCTGCCCGCGGGCGAACTCCACCTGGGTGAGAACCAGCTGGGCGGTCGCCGCGATGACGGACCCCTGTCCGCTCAACGCGGCCAGCGCGGCCCGGGCCCGGTCGGCCGCGCCGTCCAGGTCGCCGACGCCGAGGTGGACACGCGCGAGTGCCACGAGGCTCCTGGCATGTTCCTGGGCGTGCTCGGGGAAGGCGGCGAAGACCCTGCTCGCGGAGGTCGCCAGGTCCACGGCCTCGTCGAGTGACTCCTGGCCCAGTGAGACGGCCACGGACGCCCACTCCATCGCGATGAAGGCGAGCCGACACGCCATTCGGGCCGGACGGCCGGTGACGATCGCCTCGTCGGCGAGGTGGACGGCCAGCGCGGAGTCCTCGTCGCCGGCGGCGGTGAGGCTGGCCTGCCACAGCGCGTGGATCTCTGCGGTGCGGTCGACCACGGCCGGGACCCCGTTGACCGCCAGGACGGTGCGGATGTAGGCCGTGTTCGGCGAACCCGGCTCCTGGGCGGCGCCGGTCTGCAGCAGAGCGGCGGCAAGGTCGACGGCGATCTCCCCCTGGGTCAGGACGAGCCGGTCTACCTGGGAGAATGCCTGGGCGGCCAGATCGCGTGCGCGCCGGGTGTCTCCGGCCACCTGATAGCAGCGGCTCAGGGCCACTGTCAGCGGCAGGTCGGCCAGGCGCTCCGGGTGGGCGGCCGCCTCGCGGCGGAGCCGCTCGAACGCCTCCACCGCCGGCCCGATCCTGCCCTCGGCCTCCAGCGCACGGGCCCGGCCGAGCCGAGCATGTGCGGCCAGCATGACGTTCTCCTCGCCGACCGCCTTGACGATCTCCCCGAACCGCTCCGCGGCGGCCGAGGGGCTGCCGTGGAGCAGCTCCAGCTCCGCGTGGCGCAGACCGAGCTCGGTGTCGATGCGCTGGCGAGGCTCGATCCCGCGCAGCAGGAACTCGGTGGTACAGCCCAGGCGCTCGGCAAGGAGACGCGCGACCACGGGGGTCGGCGTGCGCTTGCCGGACTCGATGAGCGAGACATAACTGTCGGAGAGGTCAGGCCCGGCCAACTGGGCCTGAGACATACGCCTACTCAACCGCAGTCCGCGGACGCGGTCACCGATGGTTCCCTGACTCGGCATCTGATCTCTCAGGGCGGGGGATGGTCAATGTTCTCGCCATGATGGCACGAAGCGGTCGAATCCGGTAACCCCATGTGAGGAATCCTCACCGAGAAGTGTTAAGTCCCCTATGCCAAAAGGACATAGGGGACTAATCGTCGTCCCCGCCGGGGAAGAGCATCTGACAGACTTCCAGATAGAGAGTCTCCGGGTAGGGGATGTAGTTGACCCTCGACAGGGCCTGGTCCTGACCTGCCGACTCCAGGACGAACTCGCCGAACCCAAGCATGCGTCCCAGGAGCGAGCGCTCGAAGCGCATGTCCGTGACCTTGCCGAGCGGCATCATGTCGACCTTGCGGGTGATCAGCCCGGTGGTGAGCAGCATGCGCTTGGAAGTCACCACGAAGTAGTCGACCGACCACTCCGCGACCTTCCAGACGAAGCGGATCAGGAGCAGGAGCCATGCCCACCAGACGACGACGAGCAGGCCACCCCCGCCCTGGTTGCCGAACCACGTGCTGAGAAGTCCGGCGAGAATCAGGCCGCCGAGAACTTCGGCGACGGGACGGAGAAGCACGGCCGGGTGACGCCGCACCATGATGACCTGGTGTTCGTGGGGGAGAAGGTAGCGGTTGACCGACGAGGGAGCGGAGTCCCCGTGGGTCACCAGTCTCATGACAGATGTGAAACGAACTGGGCCAGAGAATCGGCCGCTGTGTAAACCGTATCCATAGCACCCCTCACGGCGTTGGCGGCGTCACCTGGTCGAGTGAACAGGAAGAACGCAACGAAACCGATACCGCTGTACGTAAGAACCTTCTTGACCTGCACTTTGGCCTCCTACTACCGCTCACCCACTGCACCCGCCGTATACATTACCCAGGCCCATGCCGAGGTAAAGCGCATCGACCCGCTTGGTCTTACGCCCCCCGCGAGACCTTTTCCGAAGATCTCGCGGGGGGCGTGTCCCGGCCGTCGCGCCTCTCGTCACCCGTCGATCCCGTCACCCGCGTTCGCTCGCGACCAGCGCGAGGACTTCCAGATGCTTGCGGGCGATCCGCTCGACCAGCGCCGGGTGGGCGTGGCCGGTGACCTCCAGCGCGCCGTAGTGCGCCGCCTCGATGCAGCGGGTCACCGTGGCCGCCGGATGGACATCGGAGAATTCGTCCCTGAGCACGGCGCTGAAGTCCGCGTAAGGGTCCGGCTCCGTGTCCGGAGTGATTCGCTCGCTCATGGTTCTCCCTGGTGTGCGCCCGCCGTTACGGCGGATCGGGAACACAGAAGAGATGCCTTCGCAACTCTTCGTACCCACGCAAGCACATTATGTAACCGAGAACCGGCGGGAGAACCCCCTTTTCGGCAAAAAGGAAGGCACGCGCCGCTCCGGGGTACGTACCAAGGTGTCCCGGGACATCCCGCTGGGGCGGCGCGCCGTCCTGGTGAGAACGCGATGGGAACGCGATGGGAACGGTGAGGACACCGTCGGCCCTTCCGCGGCGACCGGCGGCACCAGTACCGATGCCCGAGACCGGGGAACGACCGCGGCCACGGCGCCCGAAGCCGGGAAACGACCAGGGCGCCCGCGGCCGGGGAACGACCGCGACATCGGCCGTCCGCGCGCGGCCGGGGAGCGGAGGGGCCCACCGGCGCCGGCAGAGGGCCTGCCGCCGCGGGACGGAGAGGTCAGACGACGCCGTAGAGGCGGTCTCCCGCGTCACCCAGGCCGGGCACGATGTAACCGTGCTCGTTCAGGCGCTCGTCGAGGGCCGCGGTCACCAGCCGGATCGGCTTGTCACTGCCGCTGAAGACCTTGTCCATGTACGCGATGCCCTCAGGTGCGGCGAGCAGGCACAGCGCGGTCACGTCGTCGGCTCCCCGGTCGAAGAGGAACTGGATCGCCGCGGCCAGCGTGCCGCCGGTGGCCAGCATCGGGTCGACCACATAGACCTGACGGCCCGACAGGTCCTCCGGCAGCCGGGTGGCGTACGTCTCGGCCATCAGGGTCGACTCGTTGCGGACCATCCCCAGGAAGCCGACCTCGGCCGTGGGCAGCAGCCGGGTCATGCCGTCCAGCATGCCCAGCCCGGCCCGCAGGATCGGGACCACCAGCGGGTACGGCTGGGCCAGCCGCACGCCTCTGGCCGGGGCGACGGGGGTCTCCACCGTCAGCTCGGTGACGCGGACATGCCGGGTGGCCTCGTAGGCGAGCAGGGTCACCAACTCGTCGGCGAGTCGCCTGAAGGTGGGCGAGTCCGTGTTCACATCCCGCAGGACGGTCAGCTTGTGCGCCACCAGCGGGTGGTCGACGACCAGGGTCTCCATGACGCCCAAAGGTATCCGGTACGGTCACCGGGGAGATAACGGACGTCATCTGTTCGGTGCCCTCCGCTCACTGGGATTTGATCACAATTTGGTCGGAGAGGCCCACGTCGGGCCCTCGCTTCTGAAAACATTGACCTCCGTAGAGAAAGCATTCGGTGGGGATGGCCATGTCAGACGAAGACTCGCTGGACTTTGCCATCGTGATCTACCGCGAGGACGACCGCTGGGAAGCGGAGATGCTCCCCGTGGCACTCACATCCGATCTCGAGGGCCTCATCCACGCCCTCCGCCAGCAGCCGAGTATCAACGGCACGATTGGCCTGGTCGCGGTGGGGGATGAGTTCTTCGTGGCGCTACGCGTGTTCGGCGAGAGGGTCGAGGTGTTCCTCTCTGACATCGCCGCGTCCTGGGACTTCCCGCTCGCCCAGCAGGCGCTGGAATACCTGGACGTGCCGATTCCCGACGAGGACGAGCTCGAGGCGATCCTCCAGGACGAGGAGACGGCCCTCCCCGCGGGGAACCTGTCGATCTTCGCGGACCTGGGTCTCGACGAGATGGAGCTCGGCATCCTCTCCGGCGACATCGACCTCCTGCCCGAGGACGTGCTGTCCAGTATCGCGGCGCGGCTGGGGTTCTCCGAGCCGTTCGAGCGCGCCATCGACTCCGTGTTCGGCTGACCTCGGGAGATCGGCCATGCCCTCCAGACCATCAGGCAACGTGTTCTCCGCCGCCTTCGTCCGTACCGCGGACGGTTGGAACGGTGCGGAGGTCGATCTCAGCGAGGCCGAGATCGTCGACGACCTCGGCGACGCCGTCCAGGAGCACCTCGGGCTCGGCGGCGACGAGCTCGCCCTGCTGTGCGTGGAGGTGGAGGACGAATGGTTCGCGATCGTCCGCTACCAGGGTGATCTGGAGCCGCGCGCGTTCCTGTCCGACGCCCAGGCGGGAGTGTCCGATGAGCTGGGTGAGCTCTTCACCGAACTCGCCGGGGTCGCGGTCGACAAGGAGACCCCCGATCTCGGTGTACGGCCGGCCGGTGACTTCGAGCTGCTGAGCGACCTCGGCCTGAGCCCGGAGGAACTCGTCGAACTCAGCATGGAGGAAGGCGCCCTCCCGGGAGACACGCTCTCGGTGATCGCGGAGCGGCTGGCGTTCGCGGACGAGCTCGACCGGTTGCGGTGACGGACTACGTCCGGGAGATGCGGCTCGCCCTGCGGGAGGCCGCGTCCGCGTCCGCGCGTGGTGAGGTGCCGGTGGGCGCGGTCGTGCTCGGCCCGGACGGGGCGGTCCTGGCACGGGCCGGAAACGACAGGGAAGCCGCGGTCGACCCCACCGCGCACGCCGAGGTGCTCGCCCTGCGGGAGGCGGCGCGGGCACGCGGCGAGTGGCGGCTGACCGGCTGCACGCTCGTGGTCACGCTGGAACCCTGCACGATGTGTGCGGGAGCCGCGGTCCTGGCCAGGGTCGAGCGCGTCGTCTACGGCGCGATCGACGCCAAGGGCGGCGCCGTGGGCTCCCTCTGGGACGTCGTCCGGGACCGCCGGCTCAACCACCGGCCCGAGGTTCTCCCAGGAGTGCTCGCCGACGAGTGCGCGGCGGTTCTCACCGATTTCTTCGCCGCTCGCCGGATGCGCGAGCAGTAGCGCTTATCCGGTAAGCTGCTCCGCGGTGGAGTCGCCTAGTGGCCGAGGGCGCACGCCTCGAAAGCGTGTGATGGGGCAACCTATCCGTGGGTTCAAATCCCACCTCCACCGCCACTGAAAAGGGCCTCTGACCTGTGCAAACAGGTCAGAGGCCCTTCGCGTTTCAAGATCGTGGGGGAACAGTGGGGGAACGCCCCTGTTCCCGATCTCGAAACGTGGTCCCTGGTGGCGGTGGTGCTCACCTTCCGAAGCGGGAAGGTAGACATGGCATCGACCGAAAAGAGAACCGGCACAGGCGGACGCACGACCTATCGCGTCTCCTGGGTCATCGGCGGCGCCCGTGGCGGTGGTCGCGACAGTGAAACCTGCGACACTCGGACCATCGCCAAGCGCTTCAAGGCCCTCGTAGAGGCTGCCGGTGAGCGTCGTCCCGAAGGGCTACCCGAAGCGCTGCCGAGGCCTCTCTCTGGCCCCTGCAGAGCCGGAGACGGAGCCACAGGAGGCCGGGCCCGCCCTCACCGCAGTTGTGTATGCCTACCTCGCCTGGCTCACCACCACGGGCAAGGCCGAGCCGCGCCAGATCGAGGGCTACCGTCGGCTCTACGACCGGCACGTGCGCGGCGCGATCCTCGCCCTGGCGGACGGTACGCGCATCGGCCCGCTCGGCGGGCTCCCGGTGACCGAGATCAGCACCGACCTCGTGCAGGCGTGGATCACCTGGATGGGCACCCGCAAGTACAAGCGCAAGGGCGAGCTGGTCGCCTACAGCCCGAAGACGATCGCCAACGTGCACGGCGGTGTCATCAGCCCGGCGCTGTCCTGGGCGGCGCGACAGAAGGGCGTGCCGATCGACACCAACCCCTGCGTCGGCGTCATCCTGCCGGACCGGCCAGGACGGCCGGTGCCCCTGGAGCAGGTGCCGACCGGCCTGAAGATCGCCGACTGGATCACGATCGCGTATGAGGTAAGCCAGCTCGCCGGCGACATCGTCACCCTGGCCATGGGCACCGGGCTGCGGTGGGGCGAGATCATCGCCCTGCGGCCGAGGGACATCGACCTGAAGCGGCGGCTCCTCACCGTTGCCCAGGTCGTCAAGGAGGACCCCCAGCGGCGCAACTACCTCGCGCCGTACGGCAAGTCCGAGGCGGCCATGCGGACGATCCGCATCCCCGAATCCGTCGTGCTCATGCTCAAGCGGCGCATGAAGGGCCTGCCGAAGAAGACTCTGCTCTTCTCGGGCGCCCGCGGCGGCATCCTCAACTCCTCCGGCTGGCACCAGACCCACTGGTCCAAGGTCACCGTCAAGGCCACAGAACGGGACATCACGACCCGGGCGACCGTGCACAAGATGCGCCACGCGCACGCCGTCGAACTGCTCGCCGCGAACGTGTCGCTGGACACGGTGTCCAAGCGCCTCGGCCACGAGTCGATCGTGGTCACCAGCGACCTGTACAGCCACTTGTCGCCGGAAGCTGATCAGCGCGCCGCCGATGTCGTCGACCAGGTGATGAGCGGTAGGCGAAGCGCCTCGGCCTGAGTCTCAGTGCCATTCTCCGGTGCTCGCAGCTCTCGTTCCATGTAGCGCGTGGTGGGTATCGCGATCTTCGTGAATGGGAGGCGAGTGCGCGCACGCAGCCACCGCTGCGTGCGCGCACCCGCCGAGGCTCCTGGTCAGGGCACCGGTGTCATACAGGTGCGAGGGCAGCCGGGGTTGTCAGGGGACGATGACGTGAAAGCCGGTGTCGCGTGCTCCTGCGGCGGTGCCGGTGCCGACGAAGATGTCGCGGTGGTCGTTGCAGTTGTCATCGTGGCGGACGAAGATGCTGGAGTCCCAGGGCGCGCTGGTCCACTGGGAGGTGGCGACCGGGACGGTGGCGCGGGCGTTGATGTCGGAGTCGAGGCGGACGCAGTACTGGCCGGTGGCGATCTTGCGGACGCCGGTGACGCCTTTGGACCGCACCACCGAGCCGTCGCTGTTGACGATGGCGGCGGCGCGGATGTGGGGGGCGGAGGCGCCGCCGAGGTCGGCCAGCGCGGGGAGGGCGAACACGCCGACCAAGCCGGCGCCGGTGAAGGCCAGGGCGGCGGCGGCCAGGGCCGCGGTCTTCTTGGAGGTGGGGAAGGTCATGCTGCCTCACTTTCCGGATGGGGATACGGAGCAAGCAGCGCACGAGTGTGGATTTGTGGTCGTTGTGACCGATGGTGTCTCCACACCTCGTGAGCCATCACTGAGAGTAGTGATGTGAGTGCAGAGAGTAATATTACTTGATGGTGAGGAAGACCTGTCCTTGTGACACGGAAAACGTCCACAAGGCTGCAGCCTCCAACTCCAGGCCAGGGCTATATCTGCCCAGTTTTCCGCGAGTATTACGGGGACCCTGCTGGAATCAGCACGTCCTCTGGGTGGTCGAGCTTCTCTGCTTCGTCCGCTGGGGCGAGACTTCAATCACGTCGTAGGCTGTGCCTTATTGTTCTTGTGCTGCCTGCTGGTACGACAACTCGTAAATATGGCCACCCTTAATCAAAATAGATACCTCTACCGGCCGTTGGTTGTTGCTGTATATCACGCGAAACTGTCGCATTACCGGAACCTCGATCGGTAGGTCCAGTTCTTCCACCTCATGTGTTGTGGGCTGCCGCACGGAAATCCGATCCTTGAAATATTGCTGAGGGAACCCGAGGTCGGCCAAGGCTTGAGGGGCGCCTCCGCGCTTCGTGGCCTGTGTCCGAGCTGGGCGAGCATGGCGACGGCTTCCCCGGGGACCTTACGATTCTCGGCCAGGAGACTGCCACGAATGATCGATGCCGGGTAGTAGGAGTCTGCGAGCTCTACGGGTTGTTCGTCCAGAAGAACCAGGCGGCGGCGGACGATGACGGTGTCTTCGGGGCCCAGGCCGAGGGCTTGGGCGATCTCCTCTGGGGGCCGGACTTCCTCCACGCCGCGAAGCTGATGAGTTCCGGCGTGGCCTCGCTGGCTTGCCTCCTCGGCCCAGGCATCCGGCTCTCCCGGCTGGCGTGGCTTGATGTAGGGCGTGGAAACGCTGGTCCAGGGCTTGTCGGTCACGCGCTCTTCCCTGGTCGCGAAGGGTCATTTAGCGGCCACGGTACCGGCTGGGGGCGTGCTTGATTGATCTCGGGATGTCCTTTGAGGGATCTAGGCTCCTTACCGCCTTTCGGGAATCGCAGTATGGTCAATGATGAACCATGAATCATCGAGCTCAATGAGAACGATGTCCGGCGTCGATGCCAACCAGGCATAAGACGAGCCCGGCAGGCGCTCGCAACGCCATACCGGGCCCTTGATCAGGAATCGAGGTCCTGACCCGTGACACACATTAGACCTCCGGATCCCGAAGGCGAACCTGTCTATGGTCCGTGCTTCTCTGTGGAACGGCCACCGCTTCCGATGGGGTGCGCCGTCTGCGGGCACCCGCTCCCCGAGCTTTACGAGTACTCCATCCGTCGCCATGGCCACCAGGTGGTCATCGTGATGTCTCCCGGCTACGACCGGAAGGTCGTCATGAGCCATGCGAGCCGGCACCGGCCGAAGGAGGAACTACCGGCCATACGGGAGGCGCTCGGGCTCACGGAGCCGAGTCCTCCAACGGAGGCGGCACTCGAGGCGAGCTGAATACGTCGGACCGCAGAGGTCTTCATGAAGACGGCACTCCAATTCGGAGGTGCCGTTTCGTTTTATGACCCACAAAGATCGTCGGTTCCCCCATTTGGGGGACTCTCGCGTCCAATCGCGTCCGGAGTCATCCGGCAGGGTCTGTCCTGGTCTGGTCCGACCGGCTAAAATTCGAGTTCTAACAGATCAGACTTGGTGAGCGGGTGGGTTCAAATCTCACCTCCACCGCCACCGGAAGGGCCTCTGACCTGCCTGAGCAGTCAGAGGCTCTTCGCGTTTCAAGATCGTGGGGGAACAGTCCTCTCCGTGATCCTGAAATGCGGCCCACGGTGACGGCGGTGTTCACCTTCCGGGAAACGCAAGGCGGACGTGACACCGACCGAGAAGCGCACCGGATCGAACGGGCTTGTGATCTGCCGCGCAAGCTCCTTCCGGCTGAACGCGCCTATCGGGGGGGTGCCGTTCTCACCTCCGAAGCACGGATCATGACAACCCGTCTCGGAATGATTTCTGGAGAACTGAGGTCATCAGGCGCTGTGCGGTGACCCTGGCGCCGTCGGTACGCACCGCGTCGGCGATGACCTGGGCACGGGCCGCCACGTCAGGCCGGAGGACTCGTCCGAGAGCCGTGGCCAGCGAGTCGGCGGTCGGCTCGACGGGCGGATGTGCGGTTCCGTTCCCGAGCCGGTCAACGCGTTGTGCCCAGTAGTACTGATCGTAGACCTGGGGAATGACGACCTGCGGTGCTCCAGCTCGCGCGGCTGCGGTCGTGGTGCCCGCCCCGCCGTGGTGGACGACGGCCGCGACCTGTTCGAAGAGCTCCTGGTGGTTGACCTCACCGATGGACAGGCAGTCGGGGGCGTCGTCCACCGGTGACAGGCCGGCCCACCCGCGGGACACGATCGCGCGGCGCCCGAGCGCGCGGGCCGATCCGATCATCGCCTGGGAGAGTCCCCGCGGAGCACGCATACTGCCGAGGCCGAAGTAGACGGGTGGTTCGCCGGCCTGGAGGAACGCCACCAGCTCGGGCGGTAACGGACGCCGATCCGGCAGGATCCAGGCGCCCGTCTGCACGACGCCGCCGTTCGCGGGTTCGGGCCAGGGAGCCAACGTCGGGTCGGCGGCCAGCCAGGGCCGGTCGGTGAGGATGTGGCTGCGTACGTCACCGACCGGGGCCAGGCCGACTGACGTCCGATGGGAGTTGAGCACGGCGCCGAACATGTCGTTGAAGCGTGCCCTGTCCCGAGCCCACAGCTCACGGTTGTCAGCCGTCGCGGACACCGTCATGGGCGAGGAAGGCGGCGCGTGACGCGGCGATGGCAGAACCGCCGGGCAGTAGGCGGCGAAGACGTAGGGAATCGCCATCAGCTCCGCCACCGAGTGGGCGGCTACCTGCAGGGCGGTCGCGGCCACGATGACGTCGCAGCCTTCGGCCGCCGCCGCGACCGCCTCGAACTGGGCGGTGACCGTAGCCTGCGCGAGCTGACGCAGGTGCTCGGGCGACGGCGGAGCCGGCGTCGCCGGCGGGTCGGCGGCAGCGGTCTGGCGCAGCTCGGGTCCGATGGGTGTGACGGGGATCGCGAGACTGTCGATCCAGTCACGGAAGTCGGGGGGTACGCACAGATGGACTTCCTGTCCGAGATTCCGCAATTCCAGGGCCAGCGCCACCAACGGCTGGACGTCGCCACGCGACCCGATGGTGGACAGCAGCACACGCATGTGAATTCCCCCTGTGACGGTCTTGGCCCCGGCCCGAGGGACCGCATGGTGAATGCGGGCCTGCGTACGCATCCGCCCGGTGTTTTCCCAGGCCGGTTCGGCGCACGGCCCCCGATTGTGGATCAGCACCGGGGTCTTGCCGCAAGTCCCCCTCCCCGCTGTACGTTGAAAGTGGCGAGGAGAGTGGAGCGTTTCTGAGCGCAGGGCCCGACCGATGCTTTCCGCCCGACACTCCGTTCGTCTCAGGACGAGTTTCGTCTCAGGGCGAGTTTCGTCTCAGGACGAGCCGTAGGACCAGCCGCTCCACGACTCGACTGTCACGGTGACAACGGGGCCTTCGGGCGGGTGATCCCGGTACTGGTCGTAGCGCGCGCTCAACCGCGTGATTGCGCGGGCACGGGTGGCGGGGTCAGTCGTGATCTCCGCCTTGCCGTCCGCACGTGCCCACCACAGCCGGGACCAGTCGTCGTCGTAGAGATCCACCAGCAGGCAGACACGATCGTTCTCGCCGATGTTACGCAGCCGTCGAAGGTTCATGGTGCTCTTCGGTTTGTGATCGACGGCGAAGGTGATCACATTCCCGTCCAGGGCGAACACGATCGGCACTATGTGTGGGACACCGGCCCTGTCGGCTGTGGCGAGCTTCGCGCTCCGCGCGGTCGCGAACTTCTCGCGGGCAGTGGCCTCGTTCATCGATCGGAGTCGGTCGTCCCGTTCTCACCGCGCAGTCGGGCGGTATGACAGCTCATGAATCCGGCCACCCTTGGTCCGGCCGTGGCCAGGGAGTCCGCCTGCGGTCGGCGACCTTGACGGCGAACGGTTGGTTTCCGCGTACGTCCTCTCCCTTGCCTGCACGGCCACGTACAAACCCTTCATTCTTCCAAGTCGGTGAGGCGCGCTGAATCGTCGCCCGGTCGCGTTGAAGCGCGCGACGCGATACGGCGTGGGCGGGAGTCGCCCGTCCTTTCCACGGCACCCGGCATGGTCGAGGAACGCGGTCCTGCGGCGGTCGGACCTCCCCCACATCGCGGAGCCGATCGGGGTCTGCTTCTCCGCGGGACGGCCGCACCCGTGCGTGCCAGAGCCGGTAGCCGCCGGGCAGGCCCCGCAGGTGCGCGAGGCCGCCTCGGAACCTCCCGGGCCCGTCCGCCCGGTCGAGCGTGTTCCTCGGTCCGGAGTTCAGCCGGCGGCAGCGGCGACTCCTCGCGGCTCCCGGTCCGCGCGTGGCCGGTCAGCGCTCCGGCGGCAGGTCCAGCACCCGCGCATGCAGGACGGATCGCTGGTGCAGGGCCGAGCGCAGCGCCCGGTGCAGGCCGTCCTCCAGGTAGAGGTCGCCGCGCCACTGGACCACGTGGGGGAAGAGATCGCCGTAGAACGTGGAGTCCTTGGCGAGCAGGGAGTGCAGGTCGAGCACCGCTTTCGTGGTGATCAGCGAGTCGAGCCGGACCTGCCTCGGCGGTATCTGTGCCCACTCACGATGTGAGAGGCCGTGCTCGGGGTAGGGCCGCCCATCACCGATCGACTTGAAGATCACAGTACGTAGTTTAGGAGAGAACTCGAACCCCTGCTTGGTCGGCCTCCGTTTCACCAGGTCGTGGGGGTTTTCAGAGAGTTCCGGAGAACGTGTCGCACCGGTTGGGGTCGCCGCTCTCATAACCGGTGGTGAACCACTTCACCCGCTGCGCGGACGTGCCGTGGGTGAAGCCCTCGGGGTTCACCCGGCCTTGGGTGCGTTCCTGGATCCGGTCGTCGCCCACCGCGGCGGCGGCGCTCAGCGCCTCCTCGATCTCCGCCGTGGTGAACCGCTTCTCGAACAGGCCGGTCTCGTAGGCGTTCTTGGCCCACGCACCCGCGTAGCAGTCGGCCTGCAACTCAAGCCGGACCGACCCGCTCTGCGGGCCCTGCCGGTCACCCTCGGCCCTGGCGTTGGTGCCGAGCAGGTTCTGCACGTGGTGGCCGTACTCGTGCCCGATGACGTACGCCTGGGCGAACGGACCGCCCTTGGCCCCGAACCTGCTCTCCAGCTCCTTGAAGAAGCTCAGGTCCAGGTAGACCTTGCTGTCGGCCGGGCAGTAGAAGGGGCCGACGGAGGAGTCGGCCGCACCGCACGCGGTGTTCACCTGCTGCTGGAACAGGACCGTCCGGGCCGGTTCGTAGCCCCGCACGACCTTCGGCCAGTACTCCTGGATGCTGTTGACCACGCCGACCACGCGGCACTCCTCGTTCTGGTCGGCGTCCTGCCCGGTCCTGCACTGTGCGGACAGGTCGGAGCTCGGGCCCACCGGGGCCGGGTCACCGCCGCCGGTGACTTCTCCGGGGTTGATCCCGAATATCAGCGCCACGATGAGCGCGATGATCCCGGCGGCACCGCCACCGACCGCGAGGCCGCCGCCCGGGATCCTCCCCCTGCCGCGGCTCTCGACCTGCGAGCTGTCCAGCTGGACATCGTCCTTGAAATCCATCGCCGACGCCCCTTCGATCCGTTCAGGGGGCTTCCCCTTCCCCGGGAAGGGCCCGGCATGCCCGGGGCCTTTCCACATTCGGGTCATCGGCCGTCACGAGGCGGGAAGCCGCCGGGACCGCTCGCTTCGTGCGGCGGGTACGGGGCGACACCCCCTCGGGGCGGGAAGCCGCCGGCCCGGGGCGGAGGGGTACCGGGTCGGGTGCCGCGGCCCAGCTGTCTGCAAGTCAACGACAAGTCATGATCAAAGGGGGGTGAATAGGTTCGCGCTGTGAATCTTCGAATGGTGTCGTCCCAGTCATGGGCCGCTCTCGTCGTCGGGCTGCTCTCCCTCTTCGTACGCGTCAATGTGATCAAGACGGAGTGGATCGGGGAGGTCGCCTCCTGCAGCCACGTCGACTTCGCGGGGATGGGGCTGGGTGGTCTCGCGGTGCTGCTCGCCCTCGGAGCCGGCAGGGACGTCGCCACCGGTCTCATCGCCTACAAGCCTCAGTTGCACAAGGGGGCCACCCTGGCCGTGGCGGTCCTCGGACTTGTTCTCGGCGTGGTCGGCCTGCTCAGGGGCTTCGACGTCATCATGAGCCCCTGCGGCTGATGCTCCCGGCCTCCGGGTCGTCGTGTCACTCCGCCGGGTGCCTGCGGCCCGGAGCGGACGAGGGGGCGACGAGAACACGAAAAAGGGGCCGGTTTGGATGGGACCGGCCCCTTTTCGTTTACTGCCTCAACCAGGCGCGGAGGATAGGAGATTCGAACTCCTGAGGGGTTGCCCCCAACACGCTTTCCAAGCGTGCGCCCTAGGCCAACTAGGCGAATCCTCCGTGGAGAAGCTTACCGAACTTTCCGGGGTGCACGAACCATCAATTCGCGGCCCCGCTCACTCGGATGTGGGGCTAGACTGTGGGCGGACCCCTCGCGCGGCGTCATCCTGTGAACCTCCCCAGGGCCGGAAGGCAGCAAGGATAAGCAGGCTCTGGCGGGTGTGCGAGGGGTCTCCTCGTTTCAGGACCCCTCGCAGGTGGGATCGTCGCATGAGTCTTGCGCTGTACCGCAAGTACCGGCCCGGGACCTTCGCCGAGGTCAAGGGGCAGGAGCACGTCACCGAGCCGCTGCGTCAGGCGCTCCGCAGCGGGCGCATCAACCACGCCTACCTCTTCAGCGGCCCCCGGGGATGCGGCAAGACCTCCAGCGCCCGGATCCTCGCCCGCTCGCTGAACTGTGAGAAGGGCCCGACCCCCGACCCGTGCGGGGAGTGCGAGTCGTGCGTGGCGCTGGCCCCCACCGGCCCCGGCCACCTCGATGTCATCGAGATCGACGCGGCCTCGCACGGTGGCGTGGACGACGCCCGCGACCTGCGGGAGCGGGCCTTCTTCGCTCCTGTGTCGTCACGCTTCAAGATCTACATCATCGACGAGGCGCACATGGTGACCCGCGAGGGTTTCAATGCGCTGCTCAAGCTCGTCGAAGAACCGCCGCCGCACCTGAAGTTCGTCTTCGCGACCACCGAGCCCGAGAAGGTCATCGGGACGATCAAGTCCCGCACCCACCACTACCCCTTCAGGCTGATCCCGCCCGCCGCGCTGCGCACCCTCATGGAGGAGATCCTCACCTCCGAGAACGTCCCGTTCGAGCCCGCCGCGCTCCCATTGGTGGTCCGGGCGGGCGCGGGTTCGGCCCGCGACTCCCTGTCGATCCTCGACCAGCTGTTCGCCGGTTCCGACGAGGCGGGGATCACATACGCCCGCGCGGTCTCCCTGCTCGGTTACACCGACGGCGACCTGATCGACGAGATGGTCTCCGCTTTCGCGGGCCGTGACGGCGCGCGGGTGTTCGAGGCGGTGAACCGGGTCGTGGAGGGCGGCCACGACCCCCGCCGGTTCGCGATGGACCTGCTGGAGCGCTTCCGTGACCTGGTGATCCTCGCCAACGTGCCGGAGGCGGCCACCAGTGGGCTGCTCGACCGGCCGGGTGACGAGCTGGAGCGGCTGCAGGCCCAGGCCGCCTCGATGGGCCCGGCGGAGCTGACCCGCACCGCGGAGATCCTCAACGCGGGTCTCACCGAGATGCGCGGTGCGGCCTCGCCCCGGCTGTTGCTGGAGCTGATGTGCGCCAGGATCCTCCTGCCGGGCGCCGCCCAGGGTGAGACGGCCCTGCTGACTCGTTTGGAGCGGCTGGAGCGGAGCGGCCCCGCGACGGTCCCCATGGCGGCGGCTCCGACGGCCCACCTCGTGCCCGCTCCGGCGACCCACCCCGTGCCTGTCCTTTCGGTCTCCTCGCCGGTGCACGGCACCGGCGTCCACGGGGCCCCCACCGCCGCGTCGGCCGCCGCCTCTCCGGCTGTCCCCGCGCCGCCCGTCGTGCCGACGGCTCACGCGGCACCGCAGCCCCCGGCCGGGCCCGCCGCGGCGTCCGGGGCCGGTGCGGCCCCCGCCGGAGACGACGACTGGCCCACCCCGGCCAGGCTCGGCGCGCGGACCGCGCCACCGCAGCCCCCGGCGCCCGCGGGGCAGACTCCGTCCGCGGACTCCTCCCCGGCCGCCTCGGGGCCGGGCGGCGAGAGCCCCCCCGGGACGGCGATCGCGCTCGTACGGCAGGCATGGCCGCAGGTGCTCGCCACGCTGAAGCAACGCAGCATGTTCGTGTGGGCCACCGTCAACACCAACGCGCAGGTCGTCGGAGTCGAGGGCAACATCGTCACCCTCGGCTTCACCCAGCCAGGCGCGATGAAGAACTTCACCGGCGGCGGCAAGGAGGTGGTGGTGGCGGCGGTGCTCCAGGACGTCCTGGGCGGCACCTGGAAGGTCGAGGCCGTCGTCGGCAACGGCCCCGCCCCGTCGGGCGGCGGCCGTGCCCCGGCCGTGCCCGCGCGACCGCCGGCCCCTCAGCACCAGGCCGCGCCTCAGGGCCAGGCCGCCGCACCTCAGAGTCCGGTCGCCGCGCCGCAGCGTCAGCCCGAGTCCGCCCCCACCCCTGCCCGCACGGCTCCTCCCGCCACGGACGAATCCTGGCCGGACGCCCCGCTGCCGGACGACCCGGGGGTGCCTCCCTCACCCAGCCCCGGCCTGGCCGCTGCCCGCTCGGCCGCCAGGGCGGCGGCCCAGACGGGGCCCAGGGCCGCGGTCAAGATCGGCGCCAAGGCAGCCTGGCCCGACGCGGTGCCCGGCCGCGGCGCCGTACCCGACGCGGACGAGGTCGACCCGCTGAACGACGCGGACGCCGACGTCGACGCGCTCACCGGCATGGCCCTCATCCAGCGGGAGCTGGGCGGTCAGATCATCGGTGAGATCGACCACACCTGACGGCCGGTCGGTGGCGGGCGGCCCGGTCTATGAAAGACCGATTCCGGCGAGACGGACCCGGGCCGCCACGGCACGGTGGTCGTGGCGGGGCAGGGTGGCGACCAGGCGCTCCAGGATCTGGATGTCGTCCCTGCCGTGCTCGGTCTCGGCGTAGGTCCACAGGTCGTCCGGTCCGCCCTGGAGCAGGAGCCGGGCCCGGACCTGCCCCTCCAGTTCCTCGCGTTCGCGGCGCAACGTCGGAGCCTCGGAGCGGGGCAGCAGGGGGCCGCCGTAGGCACGGGCGAGCGGCGCGACCTCGTCGCCGGCGAGTAACCGCTTGAGCTCCAGGAAGTCGGCTTTCACCGTGCAGGCCAGGCGATACGGCTTGGCGGCGACGGTGCGGCCCAGCCGGGTGCGAAGACGGTGGATCTCGGCGCGGACGGTCACCGGGTTGCCCGCGTCCCCGTAGAGGTGGAAGGAGAGCTGGTCGGCGGTCATCCCCTGGGGGATGAGGGCCAGCAGCGTGAGGATCTCGGCGTGGCGGAGGGAGAGCGCCAGGCGCATCCCGTCGAGGTCGATGGAGGGGTGTTCGGCGCCGAGGAAGGACAGTGAGAGCACGGGGGTGCGTTCCCCGGGAGAGGGCGGACCGGACGCCGGCCTGGGGAGCCGGAGCAGGAAGCCGTCGCCCAGCGCGTCCAGGAAGGCGGTGCGCCCGTCGGGCAGGGTCACCCGGTCGCCGCTGTCCGGCAGGCGGACACGGCGCCCCAGCCGGGGCACGTCGCCGGCGATGATCCGGCCGGTGGGCGTGACCAGCACCCCGGGCTCGCCGCGCAGCGCGCGCAGCCGGCTCTCGTGGCGGCTCCTGAGCCGCTCGTCGCGTTCGAGCATACGCAGTGTGAGGTGGCTCTCGGCCAGGCGGGCGGTGGTCGCGACGAGGGCGACGGTCGCCGGGTGCAGGGTGTCGGAGGTGCCGCTGATGTCGACGCAGCCCAGCAGGTCACCGCTGTCGGGATCGACGACGGGTGCCGCGGAGCAGGACCAGACGCGCAGCGCCTTGACCAGGTGTTCGGCGGAGAAGACGTGCACTGGGCGGCGGGTCGCGAGCGCGGTGCCCATGCCGTTGGTCCCGATGGCCTCCTCGCTCCACAGGAAGCCGTCGGCCAGCCCGACCTGGTCGGCCCGTTCCATCGTCCGGGGGGCGCCGTCGCGCCACAGCACCCTGCCCCGGGCGTCGGCGACCAGGAGGATCTGGTCGCTGCGGCTCACGGTCTCCAGGAGTGTCCCGGTGATGAGGGGCAGCAACGCGCCCATCGGATGGGCCGCGCGGATCTCACGGATGTCCTCGGCCCCGGGGGCGGGAGGGGCGGAGCCGGTCTCGGGGTCGATGCCGGCGTCCAGCGAACGCCGCCATGAGGCGGAGATGAGACCCCGCGGGACATCACCCACCCGACACTCCCCGGTGACCGTGCTCTCGTGGCTCTCGTGGCCTTCGTGCAGGTGGTGTAGCCGCACCGAGTAGGCCTCCAGATCGGGGAGCGCGAGGCCGCTCAGGTGACCGTTGCCCACATACCCCCCCGAAAACGAGCCGATGGCCGAAGCATCCGGGGTCACGGTCCGTGCCCGCAACCCGTTCGCCCAAAGAGGGTGTGCGAAGGGTGAGTGAATCATCGCAACGTGTGTGCAACGTATGGTGGGCTACTTTTCGATCACACGGCACCGTGTGCGGCCGCTCCGGTGCGTGTCCTGTCGGGTCCCGGGCGTCTGGAGGGGGGCCGGGACCCGACGAGGTTTAATCCTCGTCCCCGGGGAACACATGTCCGCTCAGTGCAACACCCGGCTCGGACCCCGTAGGCTCGTGACGACTGACGTCACGGACGAGGAGCACACGACGGTGAACCCAGGGGATGTCAACCTGCAGCAGCTGCTGGAGCAGGCACAGCTCATGCAGCAGCAGCTTGTCAGCGCCCAGCAAGAGTTGAACGACGCGGAAGTCCAGGGGTCCGCGGGCGGCGGCCTCGTGGTGGCCACGGTCAACGGCGGCGGCGAGCTGCTCGAACTCAAGATCAGTCCTGAGGCCATCGATCCCGGTGACCCCCAGGAAACAGCCGACACCATCGCGGATCTGGTCATCGCGGCCATCCGTGACGCCGTGCGCGCGGCTTCGGACCTCCAGCAGGAGAAACTCGGGCCGCTCGCCCAGGGGCTGGGCGGCGGGGGCGGGCTCGGCCAGCTGCCCGGGTTCTAGGCCATGTACGAAGGGGTCGTCCAGAACCTGATCGACGAGCTGGGCATGCTCCCGGGCGTCGGTCCCAAGAGCGCGCAGCGCATCGCGTTCCACCTGCTGGCCGCGGATCCGGGTGACGTGAAACGGCTGGCGCACGCTCTTCTGGAGGTCAAGGAGCGGGTCCGCTTCTGCCGGGTGTGCGGCAACGTGGCCGCCGAGGAGGAGTGCCGGATCTGCCGTGACACCCGGCGCGATCCCCACGTGATCTGTGTGGTCGAGGAGCCGAAGGACGTCGTCGCCATCGAGAAGACCCGGGAGTTCCGCGGCCGGTATCACGTGCTCGGCGGAGCGATCAGTCCGATCGACGGCGTCGGCCCCGACGACCTGCGCATCCGCGAGCTCATGACCCGCCTGGCGGACGGCCGGGTGACCGAGCTGATCCTCGCGACCGACCCCAACCTGGAGGGGGAGGCGACGGCGACCTATCTCGCCCGTCTGGTGAAGCCGATGGGTCTGAAAGTCACACGACTGGCCAGCGGTCTGCCGGTAGGCGGTGACCTCGAATACGCCGACGAGGTCACCCTGGGCCGCGCGTTCGAAGGAAGGAGGCTCCTCGATGTCTGACGACGCCTGGGGCGCCCTAGCACAGCGGGTGGCGGAGCACGCCGAGAACTACATCGACGGCCTGACCCGTCTGGCGGGCGGCGAGGGCGGTGACGCCATCCTGCCGCTGTTGCTGGTGGAGGTGGCGCAGGTCAGCTCCGCCGGCGCGCAGCTGGGCGCCAGCCGGGACGTGATCCTGTCGGGCAACTGGGAGCCGCATCTGGGCGAGGACCCCGACGTCGACGTCGTCCGCACGGCCCTCGCCGAGCGGTTGAAGCCGGTCGACGACTACGCGGAGGTGTTCGACCCGTACAAGGACACCGGCGTGACGCCCTACCGGCTGTCGGACGACCTGACGGCGGTGGCGGCCGACCTGTTGCACGGCCTGCGGCACTACAAGGCGGGCCGTCCGCTGGAGGCGCTGTGGTGGTGGCAGTACTCCTACTTCAACACCTGGGGCAACCACGCCGGGGCGGCGCTGAGGGCACTTCAGGCGCTTGTCGCCCATACGCGTCTTGACGTGGCTGAAGAGCGCACAACCGTGTGATTGTCCACATGCTGGGCGAAAGCAGAAGAGCCCAGCTAGGGCGCCAGTAGACTGAGAGCTCCACAGCCCTAGATTGCTTCGGAGACATCTCGTGGCGCTCGTTGTTCAGAAGTATGGTGGTTCGTCCGTCGCCGACGCGTCCTGCATCAAGCGGGTCGCGCAGCGGATCGTCGCGACGAAAAAAGCCGGCAACGACGTCGTGGTGATCGTCTCGGCGATGGGCGACACCACCGACGAGCTGCTGGACCTGGCCAAGCAGGTCTCGCCGCTCCCGCCGGGCCGCGAGCTCGACATGCTGCTCACCTCGGGTGAGCGCATCTCGATGGCGCTGCTGGCGATGGCGATCGCCAATCTGGGGCAGGAGGCGCGTTCGTTCACCGGTTCCCAGGCCGGCGTGATCACCGACTCCACGCACGGCCGCGCCCGCATCATCGATGTGACGCCCGGCCGGATCCGCGAGGCCCTCGACGGCGGCCAGATCGCGATCGTGGCCGGTTTCCAGGGCGTCTCCCAGGACACCAAGGACATCACCACGCTCGGCCGGGGTGGTTCCGACACGACGGCCGTGGCGCTCGCCGCCGCGCTGGACGCCGACGTGTGCGAGATCTACACCGACGTGGACGGCGTCTTCACCGCCGACCCCCGCATCGTCCCGGCCGCCCGCAAGATCCCCAGGATCTCGTACGACGAGATGATGGAGATGGCGGCGTGCGGTGCGAAGATCCTGCACCTGCGGTGCGTCGAGTACGCTCGCCGCTTCAACCTGCCGATCCACGTCAGAAGCTCGTTCAGTACCAAGGAAGGCACGTGGGTCGTCTCCGACCCCGACAGTGAAGGAACAGAGATGGAGCAGCCGATCATCTCCGGCGTCGCGCACGACCGGAGCGAGGCCAAGATCACCGTTGTCGGGGTCCCCGACAAGGTCGGCGAGGCTGCGACGATCTTCAAAACGCTGGCCGACGCCGAAATCAACATCGACATGATCGTGCAGAACGTGTCGGCGGCGACGACCGGCCGGACGGACATCTCCTTCACGCTGCCCACGAGCGACGGCTCCACGGCACTCACCGCGCTGAAGAAGATCCAGGAGCGCATCGGCTTCGAGTCGCTGCTCTTCGACGACCAGATCGGCAAGGTCTCGCTGATCGGTGCGGGCATGCGCTCGCACCCCGGCGTCACCGCGACGTTCTTCGCCGCCCTCGCCGACGCGGGGGTGAACATCGAGATGATCTCCACCTCGGAGATCCGCATCTCGGTGATCGTCGGGCAGGACGAGGTGGACACGGCGGTCAGCGCCGCCCACCGCGCGTTCGACCTCGACGCCGACCAGGTTGAAGCCGTGATCTACGGAGGTACCGGGCGATGAGCCGCCGACCCACCCTTGCTCTGATCGGCGCGACCGGTGCCGTCGGCACCGTCATGCGCGACATCATCTCCACCCGGGAGAACGTCTACGGCGACATCAAGCTCGTCGCCTCCGCCCGTTCCGCGGGCAAGGTCCTGCAGGTCCGCGGCGAGGACGTGGTCGTCCAGGAGTTGACCCCCGAGGTCTTCGACGGCGTCGACATCGCGATCTTCGACGTGCCGGACGAGGTCTCCGCGACCTGGGTGCCGATCGCCGCCGAGCGCGGCGCGGTCGTCATCGACAAGTCGGGCACCTTCCGGATGAACCCCGAGGTCCCGCTGGTCGTTCCGGAGGTCAACCCCGAGGCCGCGCGCGACCGGCCGCTGGGCATCATCTCCACCCCCAACTGCACCACCCTGTCGATGATGGCCGCGATGGGAGCCCTGCACGAGGAGTACGGCCTGCGCGAACTGGTGGTCGCCTCCTACCAGGCGGTCTCCGGTGCGGGTGTGGCCGGTTCGGCCCGCCTGTACGACGAGGTCGAGGCCCTGGCCGGTGACCGGACGGTCGGGCAGACCGCCGGTGACGTGCGCAAGGCCCTGCAGAACAAGCTCGGAGACGGGGAGTCGCCCTTCCCGGCGCCGGTGGCGTTCAACGTCGTGCCGTGGGCGGGTTCGCTCAAGGACGGCGGCTGGGCCTCGGAGGAGATCAAGCTCCGCAACGAGTCGCGGAAGATCCTCGGGATCGACGACCTGAAGGTCTCGGCGACCTGCGTGCGGGTGCCGGTGATCACCACTCACTCGCTGGCCGTGCACGCGACCTTCGAGCGGGAGATCACCGTCGCCGACGCCCACCGGATCCTGGAGGCCGCTCCGACCGTGGTCGTCATGGACGACCCGGCCAACGGCGTCTTCCCCACCCCGGCCGACGTCGTGGGCACCGACCCGACCTACGTGGGCCGGATCCGCCAGGCGCTCGACTTCCCGAACACCCTCGACCTGTTCGTCTGCGGCGACAACCTGCGCAAGGGTGCCGCCCTGAACGCGGCGGAGATCGCCGAGCTGGTCGCGGCCGAGTTCGTGTAGCCGCACGGCGACGGGCCGCGCGTCTCGCGCGGGACCCGTGCCGGCCTCGCCCGTACGGCGGCCTCCCACGCCGTCGTACGGGCCCTTCCGGTGGGCGGGCCGGACCCGCTCTCCAGCGGAGGGCGGGCCGGGGAACGGGGCCTCAGTGGAAGAGGATGTCCCAGTGGTCCGGTTCGCGGGCGTAGACGGTTCCGGAGGAGCCGTACAGACGGGCTCCGTCACCGCGTACGCCCTGTAGCGAGTTGTTCCGCCGGATGTAGCGATTGATGCATCGGTTGGGCTTGATATCCAGTTTGTAGCCCGCGTAGTGGCTGTAGGTTCCCGGCGCGTGGCCCACCTCGGTCCCGCCGGTGACGACGATCGGGCAGTCGCTCCGGCGTCTCAACGCGATGACACTGGCGACGGTGGTGCTTCGCACAGCCTCCAGCGAGGTGCAGGTCCGTATGTGGCGGTCGGCACAGCCGCCGGACGAGGTCCAGCGCAGGCCCGCCTTCCGCAGTCGTAGCGCCGCATCGGTGTGCTGAAGCCGGGCGGGCATGCCGCTCGCGGTCGTATGCGCCTTTCTGGTTTTCTGCGTTTTCTGTACTTTCTGCGTTTCCTGTGTCACCGCTGTTTCCCGCGACTTCTGGGGTGTCACCTCGGCCGGTGTTCCCGGCAGTTGCCGGGCTCCGGCCGCGGCGTCGAGCCCTGGCGCGCTCCGCCGTGGTGACAGGGCACGCGCGGGCCCGGCGGCCTGCGCGGTCGCGGGTGCCCGCTCCGTTTCGGGAACCCGCACGGTTCCGGTGACCTGTGTCGTCCCGGGGGCCGGTGCGGTTCCGGCGGGCGGTGCGGCCTGGGAAGCCGGTGCGGTTCCGGCGGCGTGGTCGGGCCCGGCGGCCTGCGCCGTTTCGCCGGTCCGTACGGAGCTCTGGGCATACGGGACCTGCCGGGGCTGGGCGGCCTGGCCGGTTCCGGCGGTCTGTGCGGTCCGGGGGGCGGCCACGGGCCCCTCGGCCGGTGCGAACCGCCGGGGAGTCCGCCGGACGGGCGTGATGTCGTGCGGACGCGCCACGGCTCGTCCGTCCGTGTTCCGCCCGGCGAGCGCGGCGCCCCGAGCACGTACGGAGCCGAGGCCCGCACCGTTCTCGCGGATGCGCATGGAGCCGTGCGACCAGGCCGGGATGAGTGCCGGGCGTCGGGCCGGTGCCGGCCTCGCCGCCGGGCGGTTCACCGTTTCGCCGGTCCGCACCGCGCTTCGGCTCCCGCCGGACGCGGCGACCGCGGTGCCGTGCGTGGTCGATGCGATGAAAGATATCTGCAGAACGAGCAGCGCTCCGGTGGTGAACCGGGCAGCCCGCCATCTACAGGGACGTGTCCCCATCTTGTATCCCTTGTCGCGGGAGCCCTTCCGCAGATGGATCAATCCCACGCCGGAACCCGGATGATCCCTACTTAAGCGTGGATTTTGCCCCGTACTGGTGATCATCGTGCGGCTCGATGACCTAACAGGGGCAGGCGCCGTACAGTGACCAACGTGGCCGAGCCGACCCCGAGAACCCGTGGATCAGACAAGACCCGTGAGGTCATCGTGGAGACCGCCCTGCGGTTGTTCCGGGAGCGGGGGTACGAGGCGACCACGATGCGCGCCATCGCGGCCGAGGCCGGCGTGTCGGTGGGCAACGCCTACTACTACTTCTCCTCCAAGGAGATCCTGGTGCAGGCGTACTACGACCGTGCCCAGGCGGAGCACGAGGCCGCGTGCGGGAAACTGCTGGACACCGAGCGCCGGTTCGCGGTGCGGCTGGGCGGGGTGCTGCGGGAATGGGTGCGGGTATCCGAGCCGTACCACGGGTTCGCGGTCAAGTTCTTCAAGCACGCCGCCGAGCCGAGCAACCCGCTCAGCCCGTTCAGCGCCGAGTCGTCGCCCGCGCGGGACGCGGCGATCGAGCTCTACCGGCGGGTGGTGGAGGGATCCACCGACCACATCGACGCCGAGCTCAAGGCTGAGCTGCCCGAGTTGCTGTGGCTGATGTCGATGGGCGTGGTCCTGTTCTGGGTGCACGACACGTCGGAGGGGTGTCAGCGGACCTACCGCCTCATCGAGCTGACCGTGCCGCTGGTGGACCGCCTGGTCGGGCTCTCCCACCTCCCCGGGCTGCGCGGCGTCGCCCGTGACTTCATCGCGGGGATCCACGAACTTCGCGAGTGAATCCATGACGAACTCCGGAATTCAACGTATCGGAACGATTACCCTGAGTAGTTGATTCGATGACGGATTCAAGGGAGTCTCATGGGCTGGGTGACCATACTGGTGATGCTGTCCGTCGCGATCCTTCTGATCGCGTTCCGGGTGCTCAGGAGGCGGGGGCGTGACGACGAGGGGCATGGTTCGTCGTCGGTCGACTTCTCGGTCAACCTCGCCCTCGCCGTCTACCTGCTCGTCCTGGCCTACGCCGCGGTGCTGTGCCGCGACGGCCTCTCGGTCGCGGAGACGGACGTCCAGGCGGAGGCGGAGAGTCTCACCGAGATGTACTGGGCGGTGGCGCCGATCCCGGAGGCGGCCCCGGTCCGCGCGCAGATCCGGCAGTACACCGCGCAGAGCGTCTCCCTCGACTGGCCGCTGATGTCCGAAAGCGCCATGTCACAGGTCCCCGCGCACACCCTGGAAGACATGAGAGCCGCGGTGATCCGGCTTCGTCCGGCCGACGAGCAGGGCAAGAGCCTCCAGCAGGACGCTCTCGCCCGGGTCGCCGAGATCTCTCACGCGCGCGCCGTCCGCGCCGATGACGCGCGCGCCGGACTGGAGAGCATCTTCATCATCTCGATGATCATATCCGGTCTGGTAGTGATCATGCTTCCCTGGACGCTCGGAGTCAGGCCCACCCGTTCGTCGATCATCGCCGACATGGTCAGGGTGGGGGTGGTCCTGATCGGGGTGTGCTTCATCATGCTGATCAGTCACCCCTTCGACGGGATCGGCGCGATCCAGCCGGATGCGTTCAAGGCCGCGCAGCAGCAGTACGACCAGATCGACGGCCAGTTCCCCGCGCAGCCGTAACCGGCCGCTCCAGCCCGTCCCAGGCGACCCGCCCCCGCCCCCGTCCCCGGCCCGCCGGATCCCCGGCGGGCCTTTCGCGCCCGTTCGTGCCGCCGGTTGCCGCGTGCCCTCCGCGCTCCGGCCCGTTACCGGCGGGTCCTGCCGCTCAGCGCGGAGAATGCGGTCACCGAGATGACACCGGTGAACAGCACGACCAGGACCAGTCTGCGATCGGTCCCGCGACGTCGGTCGGCGTAGCGGTCGAGCACCAGACTCCGGCGCAGCGGTGAGACCGACGCGGAGGGGAGCACCGGTTTCGGATGCGGAGTGCGGATGCGGGAGGGGATGGGCGTCGGTGGGACGACGGTCTCGGGAGTGCGACCGAACCGGGTGGGCGACGGAGGCGGGGGGACGGGTCTCGGCCTGGGCGCGGGGGGTGCCGCGGTCGGGCGTGCCGAGGTGGGAGACGGTGACGGCCGTTCCGGCTCCAGGCTCGGCTCGGGTTTCCAGGTCGGGCTCGGTCCGGGTTTCCAGCTTGGGTCGGGTTTCCAGGTCGGGCTCGGTCCGGGTTTCCAGCTTGGGTCGGGTTTCCAGGTCGGGCTCGGTCCGGGTTTCCAGCTTGGGTCGGGTTTCCAGCTTGGGTCGGGACGCGGGTTCCGCGTCGGGTCAGGGTGTGGTTGCCGGGTCGGGCTCGGCTCGAATTTCCATGTCGGGTCGGGATGCGGGTTCCGGGTCGCGTCCGGTTCGGGTTTCCAGGTCGGCTTCTGGTCCGGCACACGGGTCGGTTCGAGAGTCGAAACCGGGTCCCGGACCGACGTGAGGTCTGCTCCCTTCGGCATCGGTCTCCGCCCCGGAATCGGTTCCCCGCCCGGCGTCGGTTCCGTGCCTGGTGCCCGGCTCCCGTCCGGCGTCGGTTCGTGCTCCGGTCTCCCGCCCGGGACAGGGCCGTCGATCGGGCCGTCCACCAGGTCGTCGGCTGTGTCCGGGATCCTGCCGTGCTCCGCCCCGGGGGACGGGACCGGCTTCCTGGCGTGCTGCGCGGTGCGTATGGTGGTCGGCCCGGCCCCTGAGGCCATGAGGGCGTGCGCCACGACCGGCACGGACGTCGCCAGACACGTCGCGAGGGCCGCGGTGCCCAGCATGCCCCGTCGTCTGTTCCTCCACCGATTCATCGTCACGTAAAGTTTCTAACACTGTACGCATGGTGATGGGATGGTAAGCGGCACAGTGTCGTAGATCCTTGTCTGTAAACATACCGCCCGGTTGGTATGGTTGATCTCTTGACGGCTCCCGGAGGGGGTGCGGCAAGCTTCATCAGAACGTCGTTCTAGTAAGAGATTCCGGGCGGCGACCACCGACACGGAGGCGACACGATGGCCACGACCCCACGCTGGGGGATGACGATCCCCTTCTACGACCGCTCACTGGCCGATTCCCAGGAGCTGATCGCCGAGCTTCCCGCGCTCGGCTACACCGATGCCTGGTCCGCCGAGGTCAACGGCGTCGACGGTTTCACGCCGCTGGCGCTGACCGCCGGATGGGCGTCCGGGCTCCGGCTCGGCAGTGCGATCGTCCCGGTGTCCACCCGCGGCCCCGGCCTGCTGGCCATGTCCGCCGCGACGCTCGCCGACCTCGCCCCCGGGCGTTTCGTCCTGGGCATCGGTGCCTCCTCGCCGGCCATCGTCGAGCGCTGGAACGCCGGTGAGTTCGTCAAGCCGTTCGCCAGGACCAGGGACACCCTGCGTTTCCTGCGCAAGGCCCTCGCGGGGGAGAAGGTCACCGAGAAGTACGAGACGTTCGAGGTGGGGGGTTTCAAGCTGGAGCGGGCCCCGCGCACCCCTCCGAAGATCGTGCTCGCCGCCCTCCGTCCCCGCATGCTGCGCCTGGCCGCAGAGGAGGCCGACGGCGCGATCACCAACTGGCTCTCACCCCAGGACGTCCGCGCGGTCAGGGCGGAGATCGGCCCGGAGACCGAGCTGATCGCCAGGCTCTTCGTGTGCGTCAGCGAGGACGCGGAGAGGGTACGGGAACTCGGCAGAAGGATGCTCGCGGGCTACCTGACCGTCCCCGTCTACGCGGCCTTCCACGACTGGCTGGGACGCGGCGAGGTGCTGCGCCCGATGCACGAGGCGTGGGCGGCCGGTGACCGGCGGGCGGCGCTCAAGGCCATCCCCGACGAGGTCGTGGACGACCTGATCGTGCACGGTGACGCCGCGACCTGCCGGGCCAGGATCCGGGAGTATGTGAGCAACGGACTGGACACCCCGGTCCTCGCACCCATCCCCGGGGGCGAGACGACGATCACCCAGGCCGTTCGGGATCTGGCCCCCGTCGAGGAGTAGTCACCGTTGGACGATCTGCTGAGGCTGGACGCGCTCGGGCAGGCGCGGGCAGTGCGGAAGGGCGAGGTCTCCCCGAGGGAGCTCGCCGAGGCGGCGATCGCGCGGATCGAGGCGTGCGACGGGGAGATCAACGCGGTCGTCCACCGCAGGTTCGAACGGGCGCTGGCCGAGCTCGCGGAGCCCGACGGCGTTTCGCCGGAGGCGCCCTTCGCGGGTGTGCCGACGCTGTTGAAGGACCTGGGCTGGGCCATGGCCGGGGAACCGTACCGGGCGGGGTCGCGCGCGCTCGACGGGATGTTCGCCGAGCGGGACGGCTACGCCGTGACCAAGCTGCGCCGGGCGGGGTTCACGATCTTGGGCCGGACCAACACCTCGGAGTTCGGCACCGCGATCACCACCGAGCCGGTGGCGTCCGGCCCGACCCGCAACCCGCACGACCTCGATTTCAGCAGCGGCGGGTCGAGCGGAGGGTCCGCGGCGGCGGTGGCGGCGGGGATGGTCGCGGTGGCGACGGCCAGCGACGGCGGCGGGTCGATCCGCATCCCGGCGAGCATGTGCGGGCTGGTGGGGCTGAAACCGAGCAGGGGAAGGGTCAGCTCGGGGCCGTCCTCGGGCGAGCCCTGGGCGGGGTTCTCAGCCTCCGGTCTGCTCTGCCGCACGGTCAGGGACGCCGCCGCCACCCTCGACGCGGTCGCCGGGACGATGCCGGGCGACCCGTACGGGGCACCCGCGTGGGAGCGCCCGCTGGCCCGGCAGGTCGGCGCCGACCCGGGACGGCTGCGGATCGGGTTCCTCACCGGGCACCCGACCGGCAGGTTCCCGGCGGACCCGGACCTGGTGGCGGCCGTCACGGTGGCCGCCACGCTGCTGGAGGCACTGGGGCACGACGTCGAGCCGGGTGGTCCGGCCGCGCTCGCCGAGGACGACTTCGCCCGGCACTTCGGCACGGTCGTGGCGGCCCATGTGGCCGCCGATCTCGATGAGATCGGCCGCTGGCGTGGCAGGCCGGTGGAGCCCGAGGAGGTCGAGCCGCGCAACCGCATCCTGGCGACGGCGGGCCGCCGGCTGGACGCGGTCGGCTACCTCGCCTCGCGTACCTGGATCGACGGTTTCCGGCGGCGGATGGCCGCCTGGTGGGACTCCCACGACCTGCTTCTGACGCCGTCCCTGGGCGTCGCGCCGTTCCGTCTCGGCTGGCTGCCCCCCGACGACGTCAGCCTCTCCCGGGGGCGTACCGACCGGGCGGTGTCGTTCACCTCTCCCGTCAACGCCACCGGCCAGCCCGCGATCTCCCTGCCGTTGCACCGGACGGCGGGCGGCATGCCGGTGGGGGTGCAACTGGTGGCCGCCGCCGGGCGAGAGGATCTTCTCGTCCGGGTGGCCGCCCAGATCGAGGCCGAGCGTCCGTTCACGCATCCGGCGACGCGCTGAGCGAGACGCCGGGGGCCGGGTGGGATCTCCAGGGGGCGGCCGGAACATCGAGGGGCCGGCCGGGATGTCCGGGAGAGGATCGGGAAGTCCAGGAGTCGGGCCGCACCTGTGGCCGATCCGGAGCACCCCACGCCGATCCGGGCCACCCTGCGCCGATCCGGGCCACCCCGCGCCGATCGGAGCATCCCGCGCCGATCGGGAACCGGTCAGGCGGCGGACGGGAACCGGTTCGGCACCGGACGGGGAACCCGGCCCCGGGCGGGGAACCGGAAGGAGAAATGACGCGTTATATCGTGAGACGGCGGGGTAGTACGCCGTCAGGCGAACGTGCTCCCAAGGAGGATCCCCCATGGCGAAGGCGGCGCGTGCGGCTCAGGCGTGGCGGACGTACCGGGACGTGACGAAGCCGGGCTCGCCCGGCCTCGGCGCCCGGGTGCGTGCGCTCCCCCGGATGGTCGGCGGGGCGATGAGCGGCCAGTATCCCGGAATGGGCAGAGGCCGGCTGGCCATGCTCGGCCTGGGAGTGCTCTACATCCTGTCACCGGTGGACGTCGTCCCCGACTTCCTGGCGCTCATCGGGGTGGCCGACGACTTCGGAGTCTTCCTCTGGCTGACCGGTTCCCTGCTCGGCGAGAGCGGTCGTTACGTCGAGTGGGAGCGCAAGCGGATCAGAGCTGTTCCATCCTGAGCCAGGCACGTGAAGGCAGCGGGTGGCCGAACAGCCGGGCGGCGTTGCCGTAGGCCACCCGCGCGATGTCGGCGGGCGGCAGGTTGCCCAGGTTCGTCGCGACGGCGAGCTGGGTGTCGGGCCACGTGGAGTCGGAGTGCGGGTAGCCGCTCTCCAGCAGCACGTGGTCCAGCCCGACGGCCAGGCGCACCCCCGACAGGGCGTGGTCGTTGAGCGTGCCGAAGAAGAAGTTGCGGCGCAGCACCTCGCTGGGCTTCAGACCGCCTTCCCAGGACGCCTCACCGGCGACCGGGTGGTCGAGCGCGTAGTCGGCCCGCTCGGCCAGCATCGGCAGCCAGCCGACGCCCCCCTCCACGATCAGGATCCGCAGCGCGGGGAAGCGCAGCGGGACACCGGACCAGAGCCAGTCGGCGCACGCGAACATGGCGCTCGCGGGCATCAACGTGGTGATCGCCTCGATCGGCGTGTCCGGCGACGGGACCGGGGTCCAGGATCCGGCGCCGGTGTGCAGGCAGACGACGGTGCCGGTCTCCTCGCAGGCCTGGAAGAACGGGTCCCAGTGGTCGCTGTGGACGGACGGCAGGCGCAGCCGGGTGGGGAACTCCGGGAAGAGCACCGCCTTGAAACCGCGGGCCGCGTTGTCGCGGATCTCCTTTGCGGCGATCTCGGGGTCCGTCAGCCAGGGGAGCTGGAGGGCGATGATCCGCTCCGGGTAGGTGCCGGCCCAGACGTCGACGTGCCAGTCGTTCCAGGCGCGCAGCACCGCCAGGCCGAGTTCCTGGTCCCGGGTCTTGGCGAAGACCATGCCCGACTGGCCGGCCAGCATGCCGGGGAAGCACAGTGCCGCCCAGATCCCGGCGCGGTCCATGTCGTCGACGCGGGCTTCGACGTCGTGGCATCCGGGACGCATGTGCTCGAACCGCACCGGGTCGAGAGTCCACTGCTCGCGGGGCAGGCCGGCACCCACGTCGAGCCCGGCACACGGGTAGGTGGCCCCGTTGTAGCGCCACACCTGGTGACCCGAGTCGGTTTCGACGACCTTGGGGGCGAGGTCGGCGTACTTCTCGGGGAGCCGGTCCTCGAACATGTCGGGCGGCTCGATGAGATGATCGTCAACCGAAATGATCACATAGTCCCGCCGCCTGGGCTCGGGGTCGGGGAGCAGCGGCGTAGTCACGCGGTCAACGGTATGACGCTGGAATAACGCTCATCAAGCCGCAAGGTCTCCGCTTGGTATCTGTGTCCCATGTGTACCTGCCCGGGTCTTTCCCATAACCGGGCCCCGGGGCCACGCGAGGGGGAAACGCGGCCCGGGACGACCCACGGGGAAGGGCATCGCCGGAAAACGGGTCCTGACAGCGCGCTTTACCCGGAGATCTGGTGAATATCGGGGTTTTCCAAAAGGTGTTCCCGCAAGGCGCTTATGGCGAGCCGGTCGAGCCCGATGGTCCGCAGGCAGTAGTCGCGCACCGGCCCGAGCTCAGCCAGGAACAGCCGCATCGCCTCGGCGGGCGCCCGGCCGAAACCCGGCCACGGCGGCGGCTCGCCGGGGTGCTCCTGCTCCCAGTAGGCGAGAAACCGCGGTGTCGCCCGACCGGTCAGGGCGTAGTCGGCGATCACGTCCTCCTCGGCCACTCCGAGCAGCCGCAGGACCAGCGCGGTGAGCACCCCCGTGCGGTCCTTGCCCGCCGCGCAGTGGATCACCACGGGCGCGTTCCCGGCGTCGGCGATCACCTCCAGCGCGCTCCTGATCTCGGCCCGGCCGTCCTGGGACACCTCGCGGTAGCGGTCGGCGAAGAACCGGGCGATCCCGGCGTCGGGTCGGTAGTCGTCCCTGACGTTCCAGCGCCGGTGCTCGAGCGGCAGGTTGTGGTAGCCGGGCCCGTGCGGTGCCCGGCCCCTGAACTCGACCTCGTCGGGGTGGCGCAGGTCGATGACCGTCCGGATGCCGAGCGCGTGGTAGCGGTCGAGGTCGTCGTCGGCGAGCCGGTGCAACGAGTCGGAGCGGTAGAGCCGCCGCCACCGCACCCGCCTGCCGTCGTCGGTGCGGTACCCGCCCACGTCACGGAAGTTGTGCAGCCGGGCGAACTCGATATGCCGCATCACGCCCTCTAACCTATCCAGCGACGGATCTCGCGTGATGGGGGCTACGGATGCGAGTTGCGGTTCCCGCGAAGGCGGACGTCCCGTTCTGGGTCCGCCTGACGCTGCTGTTCGTGCTCGCGCTGTCCACCGTGATCGTCCACTTCAACCAGAACCCGGAGCTGCGTCCCGCCGAGGACCTCCTGTCGGACCTGAGGGCGGGCGGCGTGACCGAGGTCGTCTACGACCGTAACTGGCCTGCCTACGGCACCCTGACGTGGTCCCACGGGCCGCTCTCGTGGAGCCAGGCCCGCTTCGACCAGCCCGACGACGTCTGGGACCCGGAGACCACCCGGCTGGTCCCCGAGGCCCTGGAACGCCGCCAGGAGGCGTTCATGTCCCAGGTGCGGGCCGCCGCCGACCCGTCGGTGGAGATCGTGCGCTCCGAGGGGTTCCGGGGGATGGTGGGCTCGCCGGCCTACGCGCGGTGGTGGGAGCCGTTCGCCCCGGTGGCGATGGCCGCCGAGGTGCTGGCGTGGCTGCTGATGCTCTCCCGGCCCGACCCCCGCTACGGCACCCGCTGGGCGTGGTTCTGGATGTTCCTCACCGGTGGCTCGCTGGTGTACGTGCTGCTGGAGCCCCGCCCGCTGTGGCGCGGGCCGCACGAGGCGCTTCTGCCCGTCCCGGACAGGTTGGACGGCACCCGGGGGTTCGCGATCGCGGTGGCGGTTCTCTTCGGCATGGCGATGGTCAGCGCCTGACTCCGGAGCGTCCCGGGGTCAGGTTCCGGCCTGCTCGGTGTCGCGCGCCGGAACCTCGGCCCGTACCGGGACCTCGGATCCTCGCGCCGGAGCACCGGCCTCTCGCGCCGGGACGGCGTCCGCGGTGTCTTCCGAGGCGTCCCCGGGGGCGTCCTTCGCGGTGTCCTCCGGGGTGCCCGCGTCGTCCTCCGCGGCGTCCTTCGGGGTGCCCGCGTCGTCCTTCGCGGCGTCCTTCGCGACGGGCGGCCGGACGGGCCCTGCCTCGGCCGCGGCCCTGCGGTCGGCGGCCTCGCGGCGGATCAGCAGGAACCAGCCGCCGATCGCGATCCCGATGAACAGCCACCACTGCACGCCGTACGCCAGGTTGAGTCCCCCGCCGCCGCCGACGTCCGGGGCGGGGACGGGGGCGGGCACGGCGGCGGCCTCGGGCGACTGGGAGGTCAGTTCCACGTAACCGCCGAGGAGCCTGTACGGCAGGGTCCGCCCGATGGCCTCGGTGTTGATCAGCAGGACCTGGCCCGCGGGCAGGCCCGCCCGGTCACGGATGCCCGAGGTCTCCTCGGTCTCGCTGGCACGTAGCCTTCCGGTGACACTCACCTCACCCGAAGTCGGCGGCGGGACCTCGGGGAGGGCGTCGGCCGTCGCACCCGCCCTGACCCACCCCCGGTTGACCAGCACGCCGGTGCCGTCCGCCGTCTTCAGCGGGGTGAGCACGTAGAAGCCGACCGCCCGGTCCTGGGTCCGGCGGCGGACCAGGAGTTGGGCACCCGAGTCGAACGTGCCGGTCACCGTGACGATGCGGTATTTGTCCTGGTCGCGGATGGTTCCGCCGGGCGAGGTGAGGGTCTGTGCGGGGACGGGGGCGGCGGCCAGGTTGGCGGTGATCTGGTGACTGCTGGTGGACCGCTCCTCGTACCGCCCGAACTGCCACTGTCCGAGCAGCACGAAAGCGGGGATGACCAGCAGCACCACCACGTGGAGGGCCAGCCATCGGGGAGTCAGCAGGAACCGGTACACGTACTCCAGGGTAGGCACCGCGGGCACCGCCCTGTCCGCCGAGTACCGCTTCGGGGGTAGTAAGGTGCCTGGGACTCCTCAAACACCGGTGCCGAAGTCGTGAAAGGTCTCCCGGACACTCCGGACATCACGTACGGTCTGATGGGGTCACCCCCGGAATGTTCCACTGCCTCCGGAGCCCGCACCTGATGACTGTCCTCACGTCCACCTCTCCGGCTCCGGTCGAACTCCCTCCTCTCAAGGCGATGCTGCGCCATGCCGCCCCCCGGGTGCTGGAGGGCATGTTCCTGCCGGTCGCCGTCTTCTACGTCGCACTTCTCTTCACCGGCGAGGTCGGCGCGGTGTTCGTGACGCTGGCGTGGGTCTACGCCGGTGTCGCCTGGCGGCTGGTCCGCCGCAGGGAGGTGCCCGGCACGATGATCCTGGCGGCGGTGATGGCCACCGTCAGGGTCGCGCTGGTCGTGGTGACGGGGAATCCGATCCTCTTCTTCCTCCAGCCCTGCCTCGGGGTGTTCTGCGCGAGCATGGGGTTCCTGCTCACCGCGCCGCTGCGGCGGCCGCTGGCGCAGCGGGTGGCGACCGACCTCGTGCCGCTCCCCGGCCACGTGCAGGAGCACCCGCGGATGCGCCGCTTCTTCCGGTGGCAGTCGGTGCTGTGGGGGTGCGCGCAGTTGCTGAACGCGGGGCTGAGCATCTGGCTGCTGTTCACCCAGACCCTGGAGACCTTCCTTCTCGTGCGGACCTCGGCCGTCGCGGTGCTGCTCGGCGGGGCCGCGCTGGTCTCGGTGCTCAGCTTCCGGCGGTGCCTGCGCCGGCTGCGCGTTCCGGCGGCGGGCTGACGGCCGCCGGAACGGCCGGGCGGCCGGTGCCCGCGGCGCCGCGGGCGGCGGGTGCTCCGGGCCCGGCGACCGGGGTGACCTCGCGGGGCCCGGCGACCTCGTGTCCGGCGGCGCAGCGGAAACGCTGCTCGATCAGGGCGCCGCAACCCCGGTGGGTGAGGTGCACCGGCGGGCCCTCGCGGTCGCTGAGATACCGGTCGCCCCAGTGCATCAGGGCGACCAGGGCCGGATAGAGGTCGACGCCCATCTGGGTCAGGCGATACTCGTCGCGCTGCCGCTGGCCGGGCTCACGGTAGGGGACCTTGCGCAGCAGGCCCTCGTCCACCAGCCGGGTCAGGCGGGCGCTGAGCACCTGGCGGGGCGCCCCGGTGGCCGCCTGCATGTCGGCGAAGCGGCGCACCCCGGCGAACGCCTCGCGCAGGACCAGGAACGTCCATTTCTCACCGACGACGCCCAGTGCACGCTCGATGGAGCAGTTGTCCACCCGGAAGGGCAGGTTGCCGCGGGGCGCCTCACTCATATGCGCATCGTAGGTGGCCATGACATCACCTCCAACGTCATCTGAGTCTAATTGACATACTCAGACCTCCCGCGAGACTCTGAGTCCATGATGCGAACTCAGACGGCGCGGTCGTACCGCCGTCCGGTCCCGGCGGCTGTGCCCGAGACGGCGGACGCCCCCCGGCCGCCGGTGAGCCTTCCGCGGGTTGCGGCGGACGTCCCCGGGGTGCCTGCGGGCGTCCTCGGGGTTCCGGCGGACACGGTGCGGGTCCGCCCGGCGCGGGCGGACGACGGAGAGCGGGTCCGGTGCTTCCTCGGCGGCCTGTCCCCGCGCACCCGGGCGCAGCGCTTCTTCACCGAGGTCGGCGACCCGGGTACGCGCCTGGTCCGCAGCCTCCTCGCGGTCGACGAGCACCGTGACGCGCTGCTCGCCGTACGCGGGGAACTGGTCGTGGGGCACGCGATGAGCCATCGGGGGCAGGGGGCCGCCATCGAGATCGCCGTGGTGGTGGACGACGAATGGCAGGCCATGGGGATCGGCTCCCGGCTCGTCCGCACGCTGATGCGCCGGGCGGCGGCTCGAGGCGCCGCGACCGTGCAGATGGACGTGCTGGGGGACAACCGCAGGGTGCTGGCGATAGTGCGCCGGATGTGGCCGGACGCGGTCATGCGGGCCTCGTCGGGTGCGGTCGAGGTGACCGCGGCCATCATCCGCTGAGGTCCCGGACGTGTTCGCCGCGGGCCGCCCCGTGCCCGCCGGCCCTTCCGGCGGCCGGGCCCCGCCGGGATCCCCCGCCCCGCGGGAGGGCCACGGGAGGGCCGAGGGGTGTGCGCGGCTCCCGGCGGCGGTGTGCGGGGGCGTGGGAACGCGGGACGCGGAGCCGCGATCGAGGTGGTGCGCGGGGTGGGACGCGGAGCCGCGATCGGGGTGGTGCACGGGGGTGGGGGCCGGGATGCGGAGTGACGATCAAGACGGTACGATTGACGCGCCCCGAGTCATTTGCGCCACGGTTTGCGGAACAAGGTTCTGGTGCTTCACCATGAGAGGGTGAAGACCGCCAAGAACGGACGCGACGGCCGCACCCGGATCGTCGAGGGTGCCCTGCGCCGATTCAGTCAAGACGGTGTGTCGGCCACCACGCTGGCCAGTCTCCGCCAGGAGAGCGGCGTCAGCGTCGGCAGTTTCTACCACCACTTCGCCAGCAAGGAACACGTCTTCGGCGTGCTCTACGCCGAGACCCTGCACATGTACCAGGAGGCGTTCCTCGCCGAGCTGCGGCGCCACGAGGGGGCGAGAGAGGGCATCGAGGCCATCGTCGCCCTGCACATGTCCTGGTGCGGCGAGCACCGGGAGCGGGCCCACCTGCTCATCAGCGAGCGGCCGCCGCGGCGCGACGAACCGGGCGGCACCGAGGTCTCCGAATCTCGCAGGGCGTTCTTCCGGCAGGTCTCCGACTGGTGGCGGCCCCACATGAAGAACGGCCTGCTCCAGCCCGTCCATCCCACGATGTGCTACGTGCTCTGGCTCGGCCCGGCCAACGAGATGTGCCGCCTGTGGTTCGCCGGGGCACACCAGCCCACCACCGAGGAGATCACCGGCCTCTGTGAGGCGGCCTGGCACAGCCTGCGCCAGCAGAATCCCTGACCGGAAGGGGGCACCCCGCCCTCCCGGCGGGCGTCTCCCGGCGTGAGGCGCTCCCGGCGGCCGGGCGGGCGGGTCCCGGTGCGTGAGGCGCGGCCGGGCGGGCGGGTCCCGGTGCGAGGATTGCCCGGTGAACGATCTGCTGGACCGGCTCAGGGGAATCCTGCTCGACACCGGTTACACCATCGACGGCGTACGTGAGCGTCTCGGCGCCGTCGCCGCCGCGGCGCTCTCCCGCGAGGAGACGGTGCCCGCCCTGCGCGCCACCGCCGGGGACGATCCGCTCGGCCTGCTGATCCGCCTGTGGTGGCTCGGCGCGCCCGTGCCGGCGCGCGCGGCGCCCGTCGGCCTGCCGGTGGCGGAGCTGGCCGCGGCGGGCCTGGTGGCCGTCGAGGACGACCTGGTCACCGCCGCGGTCCACCTGCAACCCTGGGAGAGCGGCGGTTACGTGGTGTCCGACCGCAAGGTCAGGCCCGGCGACCCGGCGCTGCGTCCGGACCACGTCGTCGGCGCGGGCGGGGCCTCGGCGAACCTGGCTCAGCTCGCCTCGCGCCGTCCGGTCGGACGGGCCCTCGACCTGGGCACCGGGTGCGGGGTCCAGGTTCTGCACCTGGCCGGGCGGGCGGCGGAGATCACGGCCACCGACGTGAACCCCCGCGCGCTGGAACTGGCCCGCATCGGCTGGGCGTTGTCCGGGATCGAGGGGATCGACGCGCGCGAGGGCTCGCTGTTCGAACCCGTCGAGGGCGAGCGGTTCGACCTCATCGTCTCCAACCCACCGTTCGTGATCTCCCCCGCGGGCCGTTTCACCTACCGGGAGTCCGGCTTCTCCGCGGACGGCTTCTGCCGCGACCTCGTCCGCCTGGCACCCCGTCACCTGTCCTCCGGCGGCACCTGCCACCTGCTGGCCAACTGGCTGCACGTCCGCGGAGAAGACTGGCGTGACCGGGTCGGCGGGTGGCTGACCGGCACCGGGTGCGACGGCTGGGTGGTCCAGCGCGACGTCCAGGACCCGGCCCAGTACGTCGAGCTCTGGCTGCGGGACGCCGCCGAGCAGGGCACCCCGCGCTACCGCGGGCTCTACGACGAATGGCTGGGCTGGTTCGAGGCGGAGGGCGTCACCGGCGTCGGTTTCGGCTGGATCACCCTGCACGACTCCGGGAGCCTCGACCCCGTCGTGCGGGTGGAGGAGTACGGCGGCCAGGTGGAGCTCCCGGTCGGCGAGTACGTGGACGAGGTGCTCGGCGCGGTCGCCGTGGCGCACCGGATGTCCGACGCGGCGCTGCTGGCGTCCCGGCCGGTGCTCGCGGCGGGAGTGCTGGAGGAGCGGATCGGCCCGCCCGGCGCCGAGGATCCGGCGCGGATCGTGCTGCGGCAGACGAGGGGTCTGCGCCGCAGCGTGCGGGTCGGGACCGTGGAGGCCGCCCTGGCGGGGGTCTGCGACGGCGACTATCCACTGGGCCCGCTCCTCGACGCGATCGCGGAGCTCACCGGGGAAGACCCTTCTGACCTGCGGGAAAGGGCACCGCAGGCGCTTCGTCCACTGATCGCCGAAGGGTTTTTCCACATATCCACAGGGTGATTGTCCACAGGCTGTGGATACTGCCGCTATCGCTTGGCAATCCGATGTCAAGCGAGCGGGGGGAAGCTTCGAGGGTGGGGCACGGTCCCGGGGGGTGAAGGGCACCGTGCCGAGTCCGGCCGACCGCCGTTGTGAGGCGGCCGACCGTCGGGTGACGTACCGGATGACCGGGCCCCCTACACGTCACCCGGGGTCAGGCGGCCGGCCGGGCGCCCACGTCCACCTTCAGCTTCCGGCCGGCCGGGTCGCGGACCGGCGGAGACGGGGATCCGGTTGATCAACCATGTTTGGATGACACGTCTCGACGAGGACCTGTACGACGGGCTGGGATCAGTCGCCGGTCTGGTCCCGGTCGAGCAGGGCACGCAGATCGTCGGCCTCGGGGGCCCCGAGCGCGCGGAAGATGCCGTGGGCCCGTTCCAGGCAGACCCGGCTACGCCCGGCGCTGCCGAGACCGGCGAGCGCCCTGCCTAGCACCGCCAGCGCCTGCGCCTCGCCGTACGGGTGACCGATCTCACGGCTCACGGCCAGCGCCTCCTCCGCGTGACGGGTGGCATCAGGGAAGCGGCCCGCGTGGATGAACGTCTCGGCCAGCCGGGAGCAGACCCGCTGCTCCCACACCCGCTGGTTACCGGCCCGGAAGAAGGCCAGGCACTCGGCGTGGTGGTGGACGGCCTCGTTGAGCCGGCCGACCCGCGACAGGATCATCCCCAGGTGGTAGCGGGCACGGGCGGTGCCCGCGCTGGAGCCCATCTCGATGAACAGGGCCAGTCCCTGCTCGGCGGCGGCGATGGCCTCCTCGGCCTGCCCGAGGAAGAGGTGGTCGCGAGCGGAGTAACTGAGCGTCAGCGCCTCGCCGCCCTGTGCCCCGGTCTCCCGGAACGCCTCGCGCGCCGCCTCGAACCAGGCCAGGGCCTCTGCATGACGGCGTCTGCGGCCGGACACGACGGCCAGCGCGTTGAGCAACTCGCCGGCGACGACGCGGTCACCGAGCGAGGACAACTCCAGCGCGGTCCGGAACTCGTCCTCGGCCTCGGCCAGCCGGTTGGCGCCGAACAGCACCCGGCCCAGCACGTAGCGGCAGCGCAGTTCGCCGGAGACGGAGCCGAGCCGCCGGGCCGCGGCCAGCATCTCGCGGGTCCGGCTCTCGAACTCGCGGACGTGGCTGCCCGACTCCAGCAGCGGCTCCATGGCGAGCAGCAGATCGGCCCCGGGCAGCAGCCAGCCGGGATCACCGGCCGAGGTCGCCCGGAAGACGGAGGCGAACAGCGACTCGGCCTCCACCGACAGCCAGGCCATGGCCTCGTCGGCGGAGGTGAAGGCGCGGCCGGTGGCGGTGGTCTCGATCCGGTCGGCGATCGTGCTGCCCTCGTAGGCCAGCCGGTGCGCCGAACGCGCGGACGCCAGGTAGAAGTCGAGCAACCGGCGCGACGCCGCGGCCCCCTCACCACCGGCCGCGGCGGTGTTCTCGGCGCGTTCCGCGGTGCGGCGGGCGAAGAGCCTGAGCAGGTCGTGGAAGCGGTAGCGGCCGGGAGCCGGGGCCTCCAGCAGGCTGGCGTCCACCAGTGACTCCAGGACGTCCTCGGTCTCCACCGGGTCCAGCGCGAGCAACGCGGCGGCGGCCTCGACCGAGATGTCCGGGCCGTCCGGCAACGACAGCAGGCGGAACGCACGGGCCTGTGCCGGGCCGAGCTGCCCGTACCCGAGGGCGAAGGTCGCCTCCACCGCGAGGTCGCCCACCCGCAGCTCGTCCAGGCGGCGGCGCTCGTCGGCCAGCCGGAGCACCAGCGAGGCGACCGTCCACGACGGCCGCGCGGCCAGCCTCGCGGCCACGATACGCACCGCGAGCGGCAGGAAGCCGCAGGCGGCGACCGCGTCCATGGCGGCGGGGCGCTCCGCGGACACCCGCTCGTTCCCGGCCACCGTGCCGAACAGGGCCAGAGCCTCGTCCGGCTCCATGACGTCGAGGTCGAACAGCCGGGCCGCGGCCAGATCGGCCAGCTTGCCCCGGCTGGTCACGACGGCCGCGCACCCGGTCGAGCCGGGCAGCAGATGGCCGACCTGGGCGGCGTCGCGGGCGTTGTCGAGCAGTACGAGCATGCGCCGGTCGGCCAGCAGCGAGCGGAACAGCGCCGACCGTTCGGCCAGGCCGTCCGGGACGGCGTCGGCGGGCAGGCCCAGCCCCCGCAGGAAGGCGGCCAGCACCGACTCGGGGGCGGCCGGCTCCGCGCCGTAGCCGCGCAGGTCGGCGTAGAGCTGACCGTCGGGGAAGGAGTCCTGCATGGCGTGCGCGACGTGGACCGCCAGGGCGGTCTTCCCCACGCCGCCGATACCGGATATGGCGGCCACCGGCACGCCCTCGGTGCCGTCGCCGCCGGACAGCAGGGTGCGCAACCGCGTGACGATCCGGCGGCGGCCGGTGAAGTCGTTCACCGCGGCCGGGAGCTGGGCGGGGCGGGGCAGTTCGGGCGGCGTGGTCCCCCCGGAGGCCGCGGACGTGCCGGTGCCCTCCGCGGTCGCGCGTACCCCGGCACCCCCTGCCGTGCCCGGTCCGGTGGCCCGGCCGGTCGCGGCCCGGACGGGCACCGGGGCACGTGCGGGCACGGACCGTGCCGGGAGCGCCGCGGGCGTGAGGGACGGGTCACCGGTGAGGATGCGCCGGTGCAGACTCGTCAGGTCGGGCCCGGGTTCGATGCCGAGTTCCTCGACCAGGGTGGCGCGGGTGTCGGCGAAGGCGGCGAGCGCCTCCGCCTTGCGGCCGCACCGGTAGTAGGCCAGCATCAGCTGGGCACGCAACCGCTCGCGAAGCGGGTGCTCGGCGCTCAGCGCGATCAGCTCCGACAGCACGTCGGCGTGCCTGCCCAGCTCCAGGTCCAGGTCCATCAGGACCTCCACCACGCTCATCCTGCGCTCGGCGAGCCGGCCGCGCTGGTGCTCCGTGTAGGGGCCGACGGCTCCGGCCAGGGGATCGCCCCTCCACAGCCGGAGACTCGCGCGCAGGCTCTCGGCGGCTCGTGCCGGATCGCCCTCGCGCCGGGCGGCCTCGCTCTCCCGCACGCCCCGTTCGAACCGGACCAGGTCGAGCGCATCGCCGTCCAGCCGCAGCGCGTAGCCCCGGCCCACGGAGGTCAGCAGCTGGGGGCGTGCCCGCGGTGACCTGTCGGGCTCCAGCACCGCGCGTAACCGCGAGACGTAGGTGCGCAGCGCGCCGAGCGCCCGGGGCGGGGCGTCGTCGCCCCAGATCGAGTCGATCATCTCGGCGGGCGTCACCGCCCGGCCTTCCCGCAGCAGGAGCATCGTGAGGATGGAGCGTTGCAACGGGGTGCCGAGATCGAGCTCGATGCCGTCGCGCCATGCTTGGACAGGGCCGAGTACGGCGAAGCGCAACCCGTCTTCGCTGCCCTGAACAGCCATTTCTCGATGCTCCGCCCTACCGCTGAGTTTTATGGCCAAAATGATAGATCCTTTGCCGCTTACCGCGCGGGTAGAGGGCTGCTCGTCGGCTGGAGCGTTGATCGGGCGTTAATCGGGCATTGAGTCATGACCCTGATGATCGGACATGTCGGGCATGGCCCCGTACGGGGGCGGCTGTGCCCGGGAAAAGATGAGGGGAACATCAGGCCCGTCCGATTCTCGGGCGGGCCTTTGTTCCCTTTTGTGATTTAAGTGATGTTTTTCGGAATTAAGCTGCTTCGACCATGCCCATCCGGTTATGGAGTCGTTCTCGGACGAGCGGCCATTCCGCCCTCAGGATCGAGTAGTACGCGGTATCTCGGACCGTGTCGTCGGCGCCTCGGCTCTCCGCCCGCCGCACACCGTCAAGGTGTGCGCCGAGGGCCTCGATGGCGGTCCGGGATCGCGTGTTGCGTACGTCGGCCTTGATGGTGATGCGGTGGACCTGCCAGGTCTCGAAGGCGAGCGAGAGCATGAGGTACTTGCTCTCCCGGTTGACACCCGTGCCCTGGGCCGAAGCGGCCAGCCAGGTGTAACCGATGTCCGCCACGGACGGGACATCGCCCACCGCCCCACGTGCGCCCGGTGGCCAGGGCAACGGGCCCTGCCAGTACTCCAGGTTCATGAGACGGGTGGCACCGACCACACGGTCGGTGTGGAGCCACCGGATGGCGAAGGGCAACGTGCGGCCCTCCGCCTGCTCAGCCAGGGCGGCCTCCACGTAGGAGGCCACCTCGTCCCGGCCGTTGGGGACACGAGTGAAGGCGTAGGTGGAGCGGTCCTCACTCGCCGCGGCAACGAGGTCGTCGACGACCGCGAAGCTGAGCGGTTCCAGGCGCACGAGGCGCCCGGACAGGGTGACAAAAGCGGGCATGAGCACATGATGGGGGCTCAATCCCACGTCTGGTGCCAAACGATACGGGACATCTTGCCGAGCATTGAGGGGAGTGTGGGACCGTTGGCATCCTTCGAGGTGAAAGAGCAGCTCAGAGGGGTGTCTTCGCCCCACATGGGTGCGGTGCCGCACGGAGCGAACACCGGCCTCGCTCACGCCGCCCGGAGTGCCGCCCGGAGTGCCGCCCGAAGCGTCGTCCGGGGGGCGGGGGAGACACCGGGGACCACAGTCCGGAAGGGGCGACCGGATACGCCCGGGAGGCGGTGCGGCCCGCCTCCGGGTAACGTCGGCACGTGCCTCCCTCCTACGCGCTCGAACGCCTGCTGAACGACGGCGGGTCGAAGCTGGTCGCCGGGATCGACGAGGTCGGCCGGGGTGCCTGGGCCGGGCCGGTCGCGGTCTGCGCGGTCATCACCGACCTGTCGGAACCGCCCGCCGGGCTGACCGACTCCAAGCTGCTCAGCCCCGCCCGCCGCGCTGCCCTGATCCCCGAGATCACCGCCTGGGCCGCCGGGATCGGGTACGGCGAGGCCTCACACGAGGAGATCGACGAGCTCGGCATGACCGGCGCCCTGCGCCGAGCCGCCCGCCGGGCGCTCGGCGCGCTGCCGGTCCGGCCCGACGTGGTGATCCTCGACGGCAAGCACGACTATCTGGGAGCGCCGTGGCCGGTGCGGTGTGAGATCAAGGCCGACCTGTCGTCCGTCTCCGTGGCGGCGGCCTCCGTGGTCGCCAAGGTTCGCCGCGACACCCACATGGCGTCGCTGGGATGCGAGGAGTACGGCTTCGCGGACAACGCGGGCTATCCCTCCCCGGTCCACCAGGCGGCCCTGGCCGCGCTCGGCCCTACGGAGCACCACCGCCTGTCCTGGTCCTACCTGGACGACCTGCCCCGCTGGCGCCACCTGAAGAGACACCGCGACCCGCGTGCCGGTGAGGGCCAGCTCGGGCTCTTCGCCTGAAGGACGCCGGGGGCCCGTACCCATCCCGCCGGCCGCCTCGCCGCCGGACGGTGCGCGGCTCGCACAGGACCGGTCCCGGTCGCGCCGGACGGTAAGGGGCCGGTCCCGGTCGCGCCGGACGGTGTGCGCACGGATCCGGCCGCCCCGCGCCGGACGGTGTGCGGCTTGCACGGGTTCGATCACGGTCGTGTCCGGCATCATCGGAAAGTGCGCATAGGGGTCTTTCTGGTGGCGGCGGGTTTCCCCGGTAGGGAACCGGGTCAGGTGCTGCGCGACACCGTGGAGGCGGTCGTCGTCGCGGAGGAGGCGGGGTTCGACGACGCCTGGATCGCCGAGCACCACTTCATGTCGTACGGCGTGTGCCCGTCGGCGGTGACACTGGCCGGGGTGGCGCTGGGCCGCACGGCCAGGATCCGGGTCGGCACCGCGGTGAGCGTGCTCTCCACCCGCCACCCGGTCGACCTGGCCGAGCAGGCGGCGATCCTTGACCACGCCTCCGGGGGACGCTTCACGCTGGGCGTGGGCAGGGGCGGGCCGTGGGTGGACCTGGAGGTGTTCGGCACGGGACTGGACAGGTTCGAGCGCGGCTTCCGCGAATCGCTCGACCTGCTGTGCGACGCGCTCACGCGGGACACGGTCTCCGCGGCCGGGGAGTTCTTCTCCTTCAGGACGGTGCCCATCGTCCCGGCCGCCCGGCTCCGGCCGATCGTCGCGTGCACCTCGCCGGAGACCGTGGCGATCGCCGCCGCACGCGGCCTGCCGATGCTGCTCGGCATGCACATCGGCGACGCGGACAAGGCCGCCGTACTGCGTGACTACGCGGTGTCGGCCGGGGGCCCGCCGTCTCCGCCCGGTCACATCGCGGCCGCCGTGGGCCATGTCGCGGACACGACGGAACAGGCGGTGCGGGAGCTCAGGGAGGCCATGCCGCGCTGGCTCGAACCGGGGCTTGCGGGTTACGTGCCGGTGGACGGGCGAGTGCGTCCGCCACGCGATGTCCCGGGATACGTGGACTTCCTGTGCGAGACGCATCCGGTCGGCTCACCCGACCGGTGCGTCGAGATGATCCTGCGGACCGCGGAGGCCACCGGTCTGGGGCACCTGATCCTCATGGTCGAGGGTGCGGGAGAGCACACCCGCACCCTCGACAACATCAGGCGGCTCGGGGCCGAGGTGCTGCCCCGGGTCCGCGGGTAGACCGCGCGGCCGCGGGGTCGGCCGGCAGGTGGGGCAGACCCCGCCGGGAGGCGTTCGGCTGCCCCGTCTCCGTCAGCAGTCGACGAGCTCGGGGCTTTGGTTGAGGATCTGCGACCTGGCGGTGACGAACTCCGCGTGTGCGGCGGTGGCCGACGGGTCGAAGACCGCGACCCGGTGGCAGTTCTGGAAGGCGAGTCTCACTCCGAAGTGACGCTCCAGCGCGCCGCGCATGGCGTCGCTGGCGAGAGCGCGCAGCAGCTGGCCGCGGGCTTCCTCGTCCGGCGGGGGAACGGTGTTGTCGGCGAACTCGGCACCGGTGTGCTCGCGCTGCCTGACCAGATCGCTGATCAGCGACCAGGCGTAGGGCAACGAGTCACGGACGCAGGCGACGAACGCCGCGTCGTCCACCTCACCGGCCTTGGCCTGGTCAAGAAGATCGTTCGAAACGGTCAGCGACATACTGCCTTCTCCTCTCAGAGGGGGATCAATCAGACACTAGGTGGGTGTGGTGGGCACCACCACCTAACGAGAGAGCGACACTCGTGTGGGCCCGAACACGAAACCCGGGTCGACCTGCGCGGCGAGATCCTCCCCGGTCGCCCTGTTCGCCCACGCCTCGGCGTTGCGGAGGTGGAAGAGCACGGCCTGGCGGCCGAAGCGGTCCCAGTCTTTCTCCTGGGCGTCGAGACGCCCCAGGATCGTCGCCAGCGCCGCGGCGTTGGCGGGTTCGAGGTCGCCGAGGGTGAACGGGCGGCCCTGCTCCATCGCGCGGATCGCCGCGGAGTGCTCCAGGCAGACCAGCAGGTCGTCACCGACCTGGTCGCGGAGGAACGCCACGTCGTCGGGACCGTGCACCTTGTTGCCGACCACCGCGATCGGCACGTCGTAGTCGGCGGCGTAGTCGCGGTACTGCCGGTAGACGCTCACGCCCTGCCGGGTCGGTTCGGCGACCAGGAAGGTCAGGTCGAAACGGGTGAACAGCCCCGAGGCGAAGGAGTCGGCTCCGGCGGTCATGTCGACCACGACGTACTCGCCCGCTCCGTCGACCAGGTGGTTGAGATACAGCTCCACGGCGCCGACCTTGGAGTGGTAACAGGCCACACCCAGGTCGTCCTCGCTGAAGGGGCCGGTCACCATCAGCCGGGGCCCCTCGGGCGTGGCGACCGAGAAGCCGGTGTGGATCGGGTCGTCCTGCGCGTCGAGGCGGAGCAGTCGTGAGCCCCGTCCGGGCGGGGTGGTCTTGACCATGGCGGAGGCCGAGGAGATGCGGGGGTTGTCGCCCCGCAGGTATTCCTTGATCTCGGTCAGGTGCGAGCCCATCGGGCGCGGCAGCGCGCCTTCGTCCAGCCCCAGGGCCATGCCCAGGTGCTGGTTGATGTCGGCGTCGACGGCGACGACGGAGGCGCCCCGGCTCGCTGTGTATCTGGCGAACAGCGCGGACAGAGTCGTCTTGCCGCTGCCGCCCTTACCGACGAATGCCACCCTCACGACGACGTTCCAATCTGGTTATGAAAACCATTGCAATCCCTTCGGGGGATCATCATGCCACGGCTCCGGGGCGGGTGTGACGTCTATCACCAGGAGAAACGGCCGACCCTTCCGGAACCGGGGGTGCGGGAGGGGGCGGGCATCGGGCCGGGGGACATCTCCTTCACGCCCGGCGACAGGTCGGCGCTCCTCACCGTCGTCGACGGAGAGGAGGATCGCTGCCCGGCCGCGAGCGTCACCGAGTCACACCGCACCGCCACCCTGGCGGTGATGACCGAACCGGGTCACTTCCACGTCGTCACGGTCGCCAGGCACCACCGCTGGACCGGTTCGGTGTATTTCACCGCGATCCGGCCTTTTCATCATCTCGTGGTGCTCGGCATGGCCAGGGCCGCGATCAGAGGGCCACGGCGGTGAGAAGCCGGTGAAGGGCGGCTGATGACGAATGAACATCGGGCCGGCGCGGAGCACGGGAAAAGCAAGCGTCAATTCAGGACAGGCGAACAAAGGTCCGCGTTAACCTTTTTGTCATCTCCAGGAATGATTCGGCGGTTGTTTTTACCACTGCCATGACGAATGTTTACCAACGGTGCCGCTGAGGTCCGAGGGACCCGGGTATCCCCCCTCCGCGTCGGCTGATCTTGAAGCTCGGTACGGGGCCGGTCATCCGGGAGAACGCGGGTCGTCAGGAGGCTCTGGTGGTGCTTGGCGGAATCACCCTGTCCGTGGTCATGGCGCTGTCCACGGTGCCGGCTCCCTCCATTGCGCCACCGGTGGGACAGGCGGCGGTGGTCGGCGCGGTGGCGGCGGTTCCCGGTCGGGAACCGGACCGGGCACCGCGCGACACCGTGGAGGCGTCCGATCGATCCTCCCCAGGGCTGCCCGATCGATCCTCCGCAGGCTTGCCCATTCGGCCTTCCACCGGTCCGTCCGGTCGGCCTCTCACCGGTTCGTCTCCGGAGGTGTCCGGCCGATTCCCTGCCGGTTCGTCCCCGAGGGTGTCCGGCCGATTCCCTGCCGGTTCGTCCCCGAGGGTGTCCGGCCGATCCTCCGCCGGATCGCTTCCGAAGGCGTCCGCGCGGCCCTCCCCGCGACCCGACGGCGTCCCCTCCGCGCGGCACACCGGAGGCGCCGAGCTGCGGATCGAGAAGTCGTTCAGCCCCGCCGTGCCCCGGCCCGGCAGGGCCGTGACCTACACGATCACGGTCACTAACCCCGGCACCGCCGTCCACCCGGGTGCCACGGTGGTGGACGACCTGGCCGGGGTGCTGGACGACGCGGTGTTCAACGACGACGCCTCGGCCTCGTCGGGATCGGTGTCCTTCAGCGCGCCGAGGGTGGCCTGGACCGGCGACGTGGCCGCGGGTCAGACGGTGACGATCACCTACAGCGTCACGGCCGGTGACCCGCCGGCCGGGAACCGCAGGCTCGCCGGCCTGCTGGTCGGTCCCGAGGGCTCCAACTGCGAAACGGGATCGGCCGACCCCGCGTGCGGCAATCTCGACGCCCCCGGGCTGCCGCTGTTGTACGTGCTGATGACCGCGGACCGGGAGACGGTCAGACCCGGCGGGACGGTCTCGTACACGATCACGGCCACCAACCTCGGTGCCGCCGCCTACCCGGGAGCCCGGCTCACCGGTGACCTCTCCCGGACGCTCGACGACGCCCGCTACAACGGTGACGCCCGGGCCACCTCCGGTGACGTCTCGCTGGAGGGAACGAGACTGGTCTGGGAGGGCGACGTCCCGGTGGGTGCGACGGTGGAGATCACCTACAGCGTGACCGCGGACGACCCGGACACCGGGGACCGGTTGCTGGACAGCGGGGTTCAGGCGCACGGTGGCGGGACGAACTGCCCGGACCCGGTGCCGTGGTCGGCCAGGATCGCGGGCCCGGTCCCGGGCGCCGACCCCGGCTGTTCCCAGCGGATCGCCGTGGAAGGTGTGACGATCCGCAAGCCGGAGGGCCGGGACGTGGGTGTCGCGCCGGACTCCGACTGCCCGATGGGCTCCGCCGACCCGGACTGCGCCGGGGGTCCGAACACGATCGTCCGGGAGACGGCGCGGCACCCCGCTCCGGTGCCGCCGCCCGGCCGGGTGCCCGCGCAGGCGGACGTCACCGGCTCGGCGCATGACCACGACCAGGCGCACCTCCCCGAGCCGGTGTGTACCCTCGAGTTCGAGTGCGTTCCCGAGTCCGAGCCGGCTCCCCGGGTGCCTCCGGCGGGGATGATCCAGGACCGGCCGTTCCCGTTCCCCTCGCCGGTCGGGCCGGCCGGGCCGACCGGCGAGGGGACGGCGTCGCGGCTGCCGTTCACCGGCCCGCCGCTCGGTCCCGCCAGCGCGGGGCTGCTGCTCCTCGTCCTCGGCCTGGCCGTCCGGCTCGGTGCCCGCCGAGGCGTGTGGAGGCGCTCCGTCAGCCGCAGGCGGCGTCGAGCGTGACGGCGCTCACGCCGGCGCGTGCCCCGGCGACTCCTCCCGTGACCTTCGTTTCCTTGTCGGGGCGACCGGACGGGCGGGCGACGAGCGGTGCGGAGGGGGAGGGACGCGTGGGCGGCCTCGTCAGGGCGGCGGTGACCTCACGCCTGATCAGGTCGTAGTCCGGATAGCCGGTGTTGATCAGCGGCGGGACGAACTGCAGGCTTCTGATCTCGGCGTCCTTCACCTTTCCCGCCAGCTCCACCAGGTCCGGCAGCAGCTCGCGGGGGATGTCGGTGGAGACCGCGTTGACCGCCGCGTCGGCCAGCCGCTCGAAGCTGCGCAGGACCGTCACCGGATCGGCCTGCTTGGCCACGGCGTTCATCAGGCACTTCTGACGGCCCATCCGGACGTAGTCGTCGCTGAAGGTGCGGGATCTCCCGTACCACAGCGCCTCCTCGCCCGACAGTCTGCGCCTGCCCGCCTCGATCAGCCCCTCGTTCTGCCTGCCGTACACGATGGGCTCCCTGATGTGGACCCGCACACCGCCCATCGCATCGATGATCTCCACGAAACCCCACATGTCGACCATCGCGTAGTTGGTGACCTCGATGCCGAGGATGCCGCTGACGGTCTTCTTCAGCAGCGTCGGCCCGCGGTGGCCCTTGGAGGCTCTGGGCACCGTCTCGGGGTGGTCCTCAGCGTACTGGTAGACCTCGTTGAGCAGGCCGGGGCTGTACGGGGGCTCACCCTGGAAGCCGTCGGGAAAGCGCTCACGGGCCGGGCCGGGGGGCATCGGGACGTCCTCCAGGTTCCGCGGCAGACCGAACAACACGGTGTCGCCGGTGCGGGTGTCCACGCTGGCGACGGTCATGCTGTCGGTGCGGATGCCGATGCGGTTGGCCGCCGCGTCCGCGCCGATGAGCAGGATGTTGATCCGCTCGCGGCCGTTCCACGGGTCGCTCACCGGGATGGGCGTGACACTTCTGGCGAACACCGAGGTCACCACGGTCTGGGAGATGTAGGCCAGCCGGGCCGCGTACGCCATGGGGGCGACCACCAGCACGCACAGCACGCCGATCGCGACGGCCGACAGCAGTCTGGCCGGGGCGGAGAGCGACTCCGGCCGGACGAGCAGGTAGGAGCGGATGACCACGGCCACCGTGGCGGTCGCCAGCAGCAGTGTCGCCAGCGCGAAGGCCCACAGCCAGACGGGTTGCACGGCGAGGGCGAGCAGTGCCGGCCCGGCGGTCAGCGCGGCGGTCGCGACGCCCGCGGCGAGGATCAGCTCGATCCCCAGCAGGAGGAGGCCCGACAGACGGCGACCCACCCAGATGTGGGCGAGGCCCCACACGAAGGCCGATCCCATCGTCAACGCCAGGCTTGACCCGACACTCGCACGGCCCCCACTAGCTGCCATCTTTCTACCATCTCCCGTCCGTCGCCCCCCTGCATCACAGGTTAGTAACGCTTTTCGGATGAATGGCCATGTGACCGTACGACGCGCTGGCGCGGGGCGGTCAATGTTCGGTGATCGAATTCTGCCGGACGATGAGAAATCCAAGTTCCCGTCAAAACCAACACTTAACTGGTTTTGCTCCGCAAAGTCGGGGATTTTCCGTTAGGGCGGTGAAGGGGGACAACCGGTGCGTAAAATGATCAGTGCGCTTCTGATCGCGCTCGGTTGCGTGCTCGCCCCGATCTCCCTGCTCGGCCACTGGGTGGCGGAAGACCTCACCTCGTCCGAGGACTTCCTCGCAAGCGTGGCGCCGCTGGCCGGTGACCCGGACATCCAGGACGTCGTCGCCGACCGCGTCACCGGTGTGATGACCCAGCGCCTGCGCGGGCTGGGCGTCTCAGCCGCCGGTGACCTCGTTCGTGTCTCGGTGCGCACCGAGGTCTCCGGCAAGTACTTCCCCGCGGCGTGGGAGGAGATGAACGACAGCGCGCATCGCCGGTTCCTGACGATCCTGCGCGGCGAGGGCACCCGCGACCCCTCCCTGCGCAGCGACACCGTCTTCCTCGACCTCAACCCGGTGTGCGAGCTGGTCAGGGGGAGACTGCTGGACGCCGGGCTCGGTGCCGCCGCCCGACTTCCCGAGATGCACCCCACGATCCGGCTGGTCTCCTCCGCCGACCTGATCAGGCTGGACGCCGCCTACCACCGGCTGGACTCGCTGAGGTGGGCCCTGCCCCTCATGTCGTCGGGGCTGATCGTGGCGGGGGTGCTGCTGGCCCGTGACCGCGGGGCCGCGATCGTCGGCGCGGGCCTCGGCCTGGCCGGAGGCATGATGCTGCTGGCCGTCGCCCTGTCCCTGGCTCGCAACGTCTACCTGCCCGACTCCCCCAGTCACGCGCTGCCCGCCGCCGCCGCGGTCGCCCTCTTCGACGCGGTGACCGGGCCCCTCCGGGCCGGGCTGCGCATGTTCTTCACCGCCGGACTGCTCACGGCGGGGGCGGTCTTCGCCGCCAGGGTCCGCGCGGCGGGCCGCCGGCTCCCCGACCCGCCACGGGTGCCCTCACTCACCAGTCCGCAGCACCCGCGAAGGACGTCGTCGTGGGCCGATAGCCGAGCCGGTCGCGGGCGGCCGTGATGTCGAGGGTCCGCTCGACGGCCAGGTGCCCGACGGCGTAGCGGGTCAGCCGGGGCGGACGCGGCCGGCGCAGCAGCCGGAACGCGGTCTCCGCGACCAGCGCGGCGGGGTCGGCCAGGGACCGCGGAAGGTAGGCCGGTTCGGCGTCGATCCCGCGCTCCCGCAGGATCGCGCGCAGGGCGTCGTCCAGGACGACGGGCTCGGCGTCGGTCACGTTGAAGACGCCGCGCTCGACCGGGCCCGCGGCGGCGAGCAGGCAGGCACGCGCGAGGTTGTCCACCGAGGTCAGGCTGATCCGCTGGCGCCCGTCGCCCACCGCGAGCAGCCGCCCGCCCCGGACCGCGCCGAGCACCCGGGGCAGCAGGGTGGTGTCACCCCTGCCGTAGACGGCGTGCGGACGCAGCACGACCGCCCGGTCCAGGCACCGCTCCGCGGCGGCCTTGGAGGCGCCGTAGGCGTTGGCGTACCGCCCGACCGGGGCCTCGTCCTCGGCGGCCAGCACGGTCGGACGGAACGGGTCGTACACGCTGGCCGTGCTCACGTGCACGAACCTGGCGCCGGGGAACGCCGCGGCGGCGTTGCGCGTGCCGTCCACGTTGGCGGCCCAGATGGCGCGCGGCGGCCCCCAGTCCGTGACGCTCCCGGCGCAGTGGATCACCGCGTCCACCTCGACGGGCTCCGGCCGTTCCCCGAGCAGGTCCCAGGACGTGTACGGCGCCCCGCCGACGTGAGCGCGGTCGACCGAGGTCCGCCTGCCGAAGGCCGACACGGTCCAGCCCTCCGCGACGGCCGCCCGGCAGACCGCCCCGCCCACGAACCCGGAGGCGCCCGTCACCGCGACCCGCAACCCCGGCCGGCCCGGTTCAGTCACGGCGGGCCACCATGGCGCGCAGCGCGGCCCGGTCGAGCTTGTCGGCCCGGCCGGAGCGGGGGAAGGCGTCGAGGGCCTCGATCCGGTCGGGCAGCGCGGCGGCGTCCACGATCCGGGGCAACGCCCCGCGCAGCAGGCCCTCGTCGTAGTCACCGGTGGGGATGACGGCCAGGACGACCTCCTCGTCCCCGGTCTCCGGGTCGGCGAGTCCCACGATCGCGGCCTCCGCGACCCCGGGCAGCGCGGCGATGCCGGACTCGTACAGGCCGGGATAGATGTTGACCCCGTCGCGGAGGATCATGTCCTTCTTCCTGCCCAGCAGCACCAGCCGGTCCCCGTCGAGGCGGACCAGGTCGCCGGTGGCGACCTCCCGGAGCGGCTCCTCACCGAGGTAGCGCCGGGCGAGATGCGGCCCGGAGACGAACAGCTCCCCGTCGTCGGCGACCCGGACGCCGACCCCGGGCAGGGGCGTCCCGAGCAGGTCACCCTCGGCGTGGGCCAGTTTCTCCCGCGCCGAGGCGACGGCGATCGGCAGCGCCTCGGTCATCGCGTAGACCGACAGCACCTCGGGCCCGGCCTCGACGGCCCGGCGCAGGACGCCCGGCGGGGCCGGGGCCGCGCCGAGCAGCAGGTAGCGGAGCGTCTGCGGCAGCCGCGGGGTCCGGCGCAGGAGCCTGTCCAGGTGCACGGGGACGGCGAAGGTGTGGGTGGCCCGCCGCTCGGCCAGCTCCACGGCGAGGTCGCCGCCGCCGGGCAGCGACCAGGTCGCCCCGGCCATCAACGCCGGCAGGCCGAGCATCAGCTGGTCGGTGTGCACCACGTCGCCCGGACCCAGGGGGAAGGCGCTGCGGAACAGCTCCAGCCCGGCCGCCAGTGATCCCCGGGTGTGCACCACGCCCCGGGGACGCGCGGTGGTCCCCGACGTGAAGATCACCGCCGCGGCCTGGTCGGCCATGGTCCGGCCCGCCGCCTGGTCCGTCGCGGTCCGGTCCGCTGTCGCGTCCGCCGGCCGATCCACCGCCTGCTCCGTCACGGCACGGTCCGTCACGGTACGGTCCGTCATGGCACGGCCCGCCGCCCGATCCGCCGTGTCCGCTCCGTTCCGGGGGGTGAGGCCGGCGCGCAGGATCCGGGAGAGCCGCAGCGCGCCGCGGGGCACGCCCGGCAGCCACGGGCCCGTGTGGAGGTGCCGGACGGGCGTGCCCGGCAGCGGGTCACGCAGGTTGGGCAGGAGCAGGCCCCGACGGCGGGCCAGACCCTTGAGCGGCCCGCTCAGCGTGTACAGCAGTGACTCGGCGACCACCCAGGCCGGCCGGGTGGCCGCCATCCGGGCGGCGAGCACGTCAGGGGCCAGGCCGGGGTCGGCCAGCACGAGTGTCCCGCCCGCGGCCACCGACCCCAGTGCCAGCACCACCGCGTCCACCCCGGGCCGCACCGCGAACAGCACGCCGTCTCCCGGCTGCAACGCCCCACCGCCCGGGTGGGAGCCTGGGTGGGAAACGGTTCGTCGGGAGCGGGCGGGACGGCCGCCGGACATCGCCTCGCGGACCGAGGTCACCCGGCGGGCCAGTTCGCCGTAGGTGATCTCACGCCCCCGGCCGTCGACGAGGGCGGTGCGGCCGGGTTCGTGCCCGGCGGCGGACATGATCCCGCTGATGATGTCGTTCATGCGGCGCTGATCCACAGGTGCTCGTAGGTGGGGATGAGCACCCGCCTGGCCGCGCGTCGCCGTACGACGCGCACCCGGCGGGTGAGCAGGACCGAGGCCACCGCGCGGATCTCCGCCAGGGCCAGGGGGTAACCGATGCAGAAGTGCGGCCCGGCGCCGAACCAGATCCGCCGCAGCTCGGGCGGGTGCCCACGGGAGGGATCGAACGGCCCGTACGCCCTGGCGCAGTTGTGGGTGACGATCAGCACCCGGTCACCCGGTCGCACGGTCACCCGGCCGACGCGCGCGACCGCGCTCACCGAGCGCAGCATCACCGGGGTCGGCGTGGTGACCCGCATGGCCTCCTCGATCACCCGGTCCAGGTCGTCCACGGCGTCCGCCGGGACGCCGTGGTCGTGCAGGAGGGCGATGAGCCGGGGGACGAAGGTGGCGACCGTCTCGGTGCCCGTCAGGAAGAACGCCCCGGCCGCCCCCCTGGCCTCGGCGGCCGACAACCCCTGGGCCCGCATCCGGCCCATGACCGTCGACTCGTCTCCGGCCTCGTAGGCGGCCTGTGCGATGTCGCCGATCCGGTCCAGCACCCGCCGGGCGATCGCCACCTGCGGCTCCGAGAGCCGCCGCGAGCGCAGCGAGACCATGGAGACGACGCGCTCACCGTCGGCGAACAGTTCGCGGGCCCGCGCCTCGGACACCTCGCCCAGCCCGATCACCCGGCAGATCACCGCACCGGCCATCACCCGCATGGCGTCCACCAGGTCCACGGTCTCGCCCCGGTCCAGCCGCGCCGACAGGTCCGCGAGCGGGCGGTTCAGCACGTCGTCCACCTGCGCGGAGACGTAGGAGGTGGTGAACAGCGGCATCAGCTTCCTGCGCAGCGCCAGGTGCGCGGGTCCCTCCATGTTGAGCAGCACGGAGGGGCCCAGCACCGGCGTCCACAGGTCACCGGGCGATCCGGGGCCGTCCTTGCGGAAACGCTCGTCCGTCAGCACCGCGCGCGCGGTGGCGGCGTCGTTGACCACCACCCCCAGCCCCGGCACCCGGACCACGGGACCCAGGCGGGCCAGCGTCCGGATGAGCGGATAGGCCACGGGGTGGGCGGCCAGGTGGAGCCGTGTCTCGTGGTTCACCGGATGTCGATCACTGCGGGACGGTGGCGGTGGTCGGCGTACCAGGCGAGGGTGCCCACCAGCCCGTACGCGCGGAGCCTGCGCACCGAGCCGAAGACCACCACGTCGCGGCGCGAGGCGTACGCGGAGGTGAGCAGGCGGACCCGGTTGACCAGGGCTCGGTCCTCGTGCACCTCCTCGATGGCGGTCCGGGGGAAGCCGCCCGCCCGCTGGTAGAGGTCCGCGGTGATGGCGAGGGAGCAGCCGGGCATCATCACGTACGGACCCCGGTAGCGCGGGTCCCGGTTGCCCGGCCGGAAACGCCCGAACGTCGCGGCCACCTCGATCACGAACGGGATGAGGCGGCGCTCCCAGAGCTTCAGCGGGAACTCGTCGGTCCGGGGCCGCAGTCGCCCGCCGACCATCTCCAGCCCGTCGCCGAACGCCCGCCGGATGTTGCGCACCCAGTCGGGCCGGGGCAGGCAGTCGGCGTCGGTCCTGGCCAGGTGGGTCGCGCCGTGCTCGATGGCGTGGCGCATGCCGGTGTCGGAGGCCGCACCCGTGCCCTTCCTGGTCTCGACGATCACCTCGACGCCGTGCCGCCGCGCGATCTCGGCGGTGCCGTCGGTGCTCGCGTTGTCCACCACGAGCAGGGTGAAGTCGCGGTCGTCCTGCTCGGCCAGCGCCTTCAGCGTCGCCTCGATCCCCGCCGCCTCGTTGTAGGCGGGGACGATCACCCACAGGTTCATCACATCTCCGCCAGCATCACGCCGGTGCTGATTCCGCCGCCGAGACCGAGGAGCGCCACCCGGTCGCCCGGCCGCCAGCCGCCGAGCGCGAGCTGGAGCGGCAGCGAGGTCGAGGCGCAGTTGCCGTGTTCGGGCAGGCTGACCACGAGTTTGTCCTCGGGGATCTCCAGCACCCGGGCCAGGAAGCGCAGGTAGGGCAACGCCACCTGGTGCACTGCCACGATGGCGAAGTCGTCCCAGGTCAGGCCGGTGCGCTTGAGCGCGTTGAGGAAGATGTCCGGGCCGGCCAGCTCGAACGCCTCCTTGAGCCTGCGTCCGTCGCCCCGGAAGTAGGAGTACTCCGGGTCACGCGGGTGCGCCGAACCGCCACCCGGCAGCGTGCCGACCGCCCACGCCGTGGAGTCGGCCGCGAAGTCGCGGTAGAAGATGCCGCGTGCCGGGTCGGCCTCGACCAGCACCGCGGCCCCGGAGTCCGACAGCGTGTAACCGGCGAAGGAGTCGACGAACTGAGCGCGGTCCCTGACCTGCCAGCGGACGGCCCGCGACGGGACCTCGCCCGAGCAGACCAGCACCTTGCGGTGCGCGCCGGACAGGATCAGGGCCTCGGCCACCTGGATCCCGTTGAGCATGCTGTTGCAGGCGTTCTTGACGTCGAACACCGGGCACGAGAGCCCGAGCTTGGCCGCCACGATGTGCGCGGTCGCCGGCTCGACCATGTCCTGCGACGCCGACGCGAAGATGAGCAGGTCGACGTCCGCGTGGTCGAGCCCGCGCGCGGCACCGACGGCCAGGTCCGACGCCTGCTCGCCGTCGCGGGCCACATGGCGCGTGCGGATCCCCGTCAACCGCTCGATGACGCCTCCGTGGGGGGCGTAGCCCTCGATCCGCCGTTCCACGTCCGCACTGGACAAGGTCTGTTCCGGCAGACAGGTCGCGACGCCCGTGATCCGGGCTTTCATCGATCTCCCTTGGTAGCGTCAAATCTTCACATGCCCGCGCAATGTATCGAAAAGGCTGGCATTTGTCCTGGTCACGAGAGCGAGATCCGACTCATGCGCGTGACAGCCGCTGACCCGGAGGCGGTCAGGCGGGGATCGGGAACGGCCGGGCGAGGGTGGGGAGCGGTCAGGCGGGGTTGGGGAACGGCCGGGCGGGGGCGGCTGGAGAGGGCCGCGGGCGGTGGCCGGGAGGGCGGGGATGCGCCACAGGGCGGCGGCTCCCGTTTGTGCCGGGAAGGCTCCCGTTTGTGCCGGGAATGAGTAGATCTTTCATGGGTAGCCGGTGCCGCCATGAGCGACGTTCGGTTGGGGACGGTGACCACGAAGGTCCCCGCGCGGTTGGACCGGTTGCCATGGTCACGATGGCACTGGATGATCATCATCGGTCTCGGTACCGTCTGGATCCTCGACGGCCTCGAAGTGACCATCATCGGGAACCTCTCCGCGCAGCTCGCCAAGGAGGGCAGCGGCCTGGCGATCACCCAGGCCCAGGTGGCGGGCACGGCCGCCGCCCTCTACGTGGCCGGGGCGTGTCTCGGGGCGTTGTTCTTCGGGTGGCTCACCGACCGGTTCGGCCGCAAGAAGATGTTCATCATCACCATGGCGGTCTACCTGGTCGCCACCGCCGCGACCGCGTTCTCGTTCTCCGCGTGGTGGTTCTTCCTGTTCCGTTTCCTGACCGGGTTCGGCATCGGCGGTGAGTACGCCGCCATCAACTCGGCCATCGATGAGCTCATCCCGAGCCGCCACCGGGGCCGGATCGACGTCGTCATCAACGGCAGCTACTGGCTCGGTGCCGCCGGTGGCGCGCTGTTGACCGTGCCGCTGCTCAACGACCTCCCGCTGAACATCGGCTGGCGGGTCGCGTTCGGCCTGGGGGTGTTCCTCGGCCTGGCCATCCTGCTGGTGCGCAGGCACGTGCCGGAGAGCCCGCGCTGGCTGTTCATCCACGGGAAGGGCGAGGAGGCCGAACGACTCGTCGAGGAGGCCGAGGAGCGGGTCGAGTGCGAGAAGGGCGTGCGGCTGGAGGAACCCGAGCAGTCGATGACCATCCACCAGCGCAAGGCCATCGGATTCGGCCAGATCGCGCACACGATGGTCGCCCGTTACCCTAAGCGCACGATCCTCGGACTGTCGCTCTTCATCGGCCAGGCGTTCCTGTACAACGCCATCACCTTCGGGTACGCGCAGATCCTGTCGACCTTCTTCGGCATCGACACCGACACCGGCTACTTCTTCGCGGTCATCGCGATCGGCAACTTCCTCGGCCCGCTGCTGCTCGGGCGGCTGTTCGACACGGTCGGCCGCGTTCCCATGATCTCCGGCACCTACATCGGGTCCGGTGTGCTGCTCCTCGGTACGGCCTGGCTGTTCAACCAGGGCGTGCTGACCGCCGTCACGCTGACCGCCTGCTGGTGCGTGGTGCTCTTCTTCGCCTCCGCCGGAGCGAGCGCCGCCTACCTGACCGTCAGCGAGATCTTCCCGATGGAGACGCGGGCGATGGCCATCGCGTTCTTCTACGCGGTCGGCACCTTCATCGGAGGTGTCGCCGGTCCGCTGGTCTTCGCCGGTCTGGTGGAGAGCGGCAGGCATGGTGACACCGCGCTGGCCTTCTGCATCGGGGCGGTCCTCATGATCGCGGCAGGGCTGGTGGAGGTCTTCCTGGGCGTCAAGGCAGAGGGCAAGGGACTGGAGGACATCGCCGAACCGCTGAGCGCCGTCTCCCGCTGAGTGTCGCCTCCGCTGGGTGCGGCCCTCCGCAAGACGTCCCGGTCCGGTGGCGTCGTGGCCCACACCCGGGCCGGGACGCCTCCGGTGCCGCGGTGCGAGTGCGGGAGCCGGGGGCGGGACGGGTGGCTTGGTACGATAGTGATTATCATTGAGCAGTTGTTCAGGAGTATGCCCATGAAAGCCGCCACCCGCCTGGACACGTGCACGACGGTCGAGCCCGACGAGGCCAGGGTGGCGGCGACCCGCGACCGGCTCGTCACGTCGGAGGAGGCCACCCGGCTGGCCGAACTGTTCCGGCTGCTCGGCGACCCGACTCGGGCCCGCCTGCTGTACGCGCTGCTGGAGGCCGGAGAGTTGTGCGTCTGCGACCTCACCGAGACGGTCGAGGTCAGCGACACCGCGGTGTCGCACGCGCTGCGGTTGTTGCGGACGGCGGGCATCGTGGCGAGCCGTCGGGCCGGGCGGATGATCTACTACCGCCTCGCCGACGCCCACGTCCGCATGCTTCTCGACCTCAGCCGCGAGCATCTGCGCCACGAGATCGTCAAGGGGTGACCCGCGGAGCGGTGCCCCCGGGGCCCGCGGGGCACCGCCGTCCCTGCCGTCCCGGCCTTTCCGATATCCCCGCGTGTCCCCGCGTGTTCCCGCATGCCCCCGCATGCCCCCGCATGCCCCCGCGTGTTCCCGCCACCGGCCCGTGACTCATAAGATCGTTGACCATGCTCGGCGGTGCCGTACGGGCGGCTCGCACCCTCCTGCCCGGACCGGCCCGCCGAGCGGCCGGCGACCCGTGAAGGCGTCGCCGGTCCCCAGGCGGTTCTTCGGCCGGACACGCGGTGATCGCCGGAGGTGGTGTCATGCCCGCGGTGCCGGGCAGGGGGGTTCTCCTTGATCACCTGATCACCGGGCGGCTCGCGTCGGCTCGGCGACCGTGTGCCGCAGTATCCGTGCCCGTCGCCGAGCCGGGCGTTGTCACCCGATGGTCATTTCGATGGAGGTTATGCATGCGTGGTACGGCTCGTGCGCTCGCGACGGCAGCCGCCGCTCTCACTCTCGGCCTGGTCGCCGCCTGCTCGGGCGGCAGCGGATCGGCCGGTGAGCCGCCGGTCGACCAGGCCCGCACCCCGCAGGACCGCAAGACCGTCACCCTGAAGTACTGGACCTCGTTCCCGGCCGAGGCCACCCTCACGGAGACGCTCGCCGAGTTCGAGAGGACGAACCCCGGCATCGAGATCGAGCTGGATGTGCTCGACGGGGACGAACTCCGCAAGCGGCTGCCCGAGGCTCTGGAGGACGGCGAGGAGATCGACGTCGTCGGCCTGCCGATCCAGGAGATGACCGACACGGTCAAGGACCGCCTCCGTCCGGTCTCCGAGTGGGAGAGTGCACTGCCGGACGGTTGGCGGTCCAGGCTGGACGAGCGGGTGATCGAACAGGCGGGCAAGGCGGCCGGGGACGGCAAGCTGTACTCCGTCCCGATGGGGTCCGCCGGCGGCGCGATCATGTATGCCAACGCGTCCCTGCTGTCCGAGCTCGGTGAGGACTTCCCGGAGACGGCCGCGGACCTGGAATCCATCGTCACGAGGGTCAAGAAGGAGCTCCCCGACGTCCGGCCGGTCGTCTTCTCCGGTGAACCGCGCCGCCTGGAGGAGATCCTGTTCACCGTCTCCGGTCAGTCCGACCCGTCGCTCGCCGCTGACGTACTCGCCGGCCGCAGGCCGTGGAACGCCCCCGACCTGGTCGCGGCGCTGACCGCCTACGGTTCGCTCTTCGAGCGGGGGGTGCTCGACAAGTCCGCGCTGAACCTCAAGGGCGACCGTCCGGCGGAGCTGTTCGGCCAGGGCAAGGCCCTTTTCCTGGTGGACGACTCCGCTCAGGCTCGCCTGCTGTCCGCCTCGTACCGCAGGACCGAGGGGATCGCCGTCGGTGACGTCGCCGCGGGAGCCTTCCCCGTCGTCCTGCCCGGCGGCAAGCCCGTCGCCCGTGGCCTGGCCGGGACGGGGCTCGCGGTGCCCAAGTCCTCCAAGCACACGAAGGAGGCGGCCAGGCTGGTGGAATTCCTGGCGCTGGGAGACGGTGTCCCGGAATGGGCGGCGGACATGACGCTGATCCCCGCTCTCAAGGACTTCGAGATGGACTCCGCGGTGCTCGTCGGCGAGCCCGCCAAGGAGGGCTACGCGAAGATCCGTGAACTCGTCGGCACCGGCGGCCCGGCGTACCACTCGCCCGAGGCGTTCCTCAGCCGGGTGGAGGGCGAGGTCATCGGTGATCTCGTCCGGGGCCGGATCACCCCGAAGAACGCGGCGAGCAAACTGGACAAGGAGTGGGCCGGCGGCCGGTACGACGGCAAGTGACCGGGCTTCCGTACCGGCGGTGGAGGCTTCCCTGCGACTTCCCGCTGCGGATCGTGTCCGGCGGCGGATCACACTCCGGCGGCGGATCACATTCCGGCGGCGGATCACATTCCGGCGGTGACCGGCTCCACCGGTCCCGCCGGTCCCGGTCCCGGCCCTGACCTCGGTCCCGCCGGTCCCGGTTCCGGTTCCGGTTTCGGCTCCGGCGGCGTCGGCCCGGTGTCAGACGGTGACGCTCGTCGTCAGCGGCAGCCGGAGGATCAACCGGGCACCCCGCCCGTTGGCGCTGTCGGCGGCGTACAGCCTGCCCCGGTGGGCGGCCGCGATGTCCCTGGCGATGGGCAGGCCCAGGCCGGTCCCTCCGGCGTCGCGGCTGCGCGCCGAGTCCAGGCGGGTGAAGCGCTGGAAGACCCGCTCGCGTTCCTCCGGCGGGATGCCGAGCCCGTCGTCGGTGACCTCCAGCACCGCCTCGCCGTCCGCCGTGCACACGTGGACCTGCACCTCGCTCATCGCGTGCCGGTCGGCGTTGGCCAGCAGGTTGGTCAGCAGCCGGGCCAGTTGGAGCCGATTGCCCCGCACGGTCACGTCGGGCTGGAGATCCAGGATCATCCGATGCCGGCACGGCCGCTGCTCCACCTCCATGGTGACGAGCGCGGCGAGGTCGATCTCCTCCGGAGACGCGTGCACCCCGGCGTCGAGGCGGGCCAGCAGCAGCAGATCGTCGACGATGGCCTGCAGCCGCTCGGCGTCACCCAGGGCCGACCGTATCGTCGCCCGGGGGTCTTCGGCCTCGGGGTCGGCGAGCGCCAGCTCCAGCTTGGTGCGCAGCCCGGTCAGCGGGGTGCGCAGCTCGTGGGAGGCGTCGGAGGCGAAGCGACGCTGGTTCTCCACGGCCCGCTCCAGCCTGCCGAGGGTCGCGTTCACGGCCTCGGTGAGCTCCGCCACCTCGTCGCGGGGCTCGGAGACGGACATCCGGCGACTGAGGTCGGAGGCGTTGATCTCGGCCAGCTCGGCGCGGATCCGCGCGACCGGTTCCAGAGTCCGGCCGATCATGTGCCAGGTCACCCAGCCGAGCAGCCCGAGGAGCGCGAGGCAGAAGAACGTCAGACTGACCCCCAGGACGGAGGTGCTGAGCAGCGGGGGGTAGATGCCCGCCGCGTAGACCATCACGTCCCCGTAGGCGGAGACCCTGTTCCTGACCCCCACGATGGCGAAGCACGTCCGGGCCCCCTCGGAGGTGGAGGTGCAAGAGGTCGTGTCCACCCGGCTGTCACCGCCCGACGGGCGCGCCGCGGTCATCGGGGGCTGCCCCCGCATCGCCGGGCTGGCGGCGATCACCGCCCCGGCGCGGTCGACGATCTGGAGCCGGATGATCCGGTTCGTCGGCGGGATGGTGTCGATCCTCGGCCCGTCGTCGGCGATGACGGACGCCTTCCTGGCTGCCGTGGCCACCTGGTCGGTGAGGTCGTCCAGTGCCTTGGCCCGTATCCCCTGCAACGTCACCAACGCGCCCGTTCCCAGGACCAGTGCGAAGGCGACGAGCGCGGTGAGCGTCACCCGCCCTCTTATCGAGCGCGGACGTCGCAGCTTGATCACGTTTCCCCCTGAAAGGCGCCTTTGTCCTGGAAGGTCGCCATTCGTACATGTATAGGTGATCGATACCAATCTCGGAGTAAAGGCGCTTCCTGCTTTTTAGTTGAGAAAGGCAATGGTTTGCGGCTCTATAGAAGGTGATGTTCGGAGCCGTCCGGTGGCCCCGCCTCCTCGCCGGACTGTTACCATCCGCCGATGGTTATCCGAGAGGGGCACCTCGGCGACGTCCCCGCCGTTCTGGCGATGTTCGACAGCGCGGTGGCGTGGCTGACCGCCCGGGGACGCACCGGCCAGTGGGGCAGCGAGCCGTTCTCCGCCGACCCGGCCCGGGTCGAGCGGGTCACCCTGTGGGCGGCGTCCGGGGGGATGCGCATCGCCGAAGTCGACGGCAGGCCCGCCGGGTCCGTGGTCGTTGGGCCGCCGGTGGTGTACGTGGCCCCGGCGCCCGAGCCCGAACTGTACGTCCAGAGCCTCGTCGTCGACCGGCGGTTCCCGGGCCGAGGGGTCGGCGCCGCCCTGCTGACCCGGGCCCGGACCGAGGCCGCGGAGCGAGGGGTCGGGCTGCTCCGGGTCGACTGCTACGCCGGTGACGACGGGCGACTGGTCAGGTACTACGAGAGCCAGGGCTTCACCAGGGCCGAGACCTTCCACGTCGGCGACTGGCCCGGCCAGGTCCTCCAGATGCGGCTTCCTTCGGTGCCGGTTGACCTCAACCAGGCTTGAGGTTGCATTCTGGTCGGTGCAGACCGACCAGGGGAGACCGCCGTGCTCGACATCGCAGTGATCATCGCAAGCACTCGCGAGGGACGATTCGGGACGGCGGTGGGCCGGTGGTTCCTGGCCGAGGCGGGTCGCCGCGGTGACCTGGGCCTGGACGTGATCGACCTGAGCCGTACCCCGCTGCCCCCGCTCCAGCCCGCGCACGCGGGCGGCACCAGTGACACCGGCGGGATCGGCGGCGCGGGCGGCACGGACGAGATCGGCGGCGCGGGCGGGGCGGACGGGGCGGACGGCGCGGACGGCGCGGGCGAGAGCAGCGGGGCGAATGGCACGGATGACGCGGGCGGGGCGGCCCGCGCGCTCGCCGCCAGGATCGGTGCCGCCGACGGTTTCGTGGTGATCACTCCGGAGTACAACCACGGCTACCCCGCCGCCCTGAAGCTGGCCATCGACGCCGTCCGCTGGGAGTGGGCCGCCAAACCGGTCTGTTTCATCTCCTACGGCGGGATGTCCGGTGGCCTGCGTGCCGTGGAGCAGCTCCGGCTCGTCTTCGCCGAACTGCACACCGTCACCCTGCGCGACACCGTGAGCTTCCACGGGACGCAGGGCCGGTTCGACGAGAACGGTGACCTGACGGATCCCTCCGGCCCCTCGGCCGCGGTCAAGGTCATGCTGGACCAGCTCGTCTGGTGGGGCACCACCCTGCGCGAGGCCCGCGCGGCTCGGCCCTACCGCGTCTGACCTGCCGCCCGGTGGCCCCCGCAGTTCTCTCCCGAGCCGTCATACGTACGAAATCTTCAAACCGGGAGGATGGGAGGCAGATTTCCGATATCTGGGGGATTTGTGGTCAGCGCGCTCGATCACCGCTACCGCGGTGAGCATCCCGTCCGTACGCTCGCCTACCTCTTCCGGGAAGACCGTCTCAAGCTGGTCGTGGCGGTCGTCGCCTTCCTGCTCAAGCACAGCCCCGTCTGGCTGCTGCCACTGGTGACCGCCAACATCGTCGACGTCGTGGCCGGTCGCCGTCCGGTCTCGCAGCTGTGGATCAACACGGGTGTGCTGCTCGTCCTGCTGCTCCTCAACTATCCCCTGCACCTGGTCTACGTGCGCTGCCTGCACGGCGCCATCCGCCGGATGGGCACCGGGCTGCGCTCCGCGCTCTGCCGCCGCATGCAGCAGCTCTCCATCGGATACCACTCGCGGGTCAGCGCCGCCGTACTGCAGACCAAGGTCATCAGGGACGTCGAGAGCGTGGAGCAGACCACCCAGCAGACCGCGGACACGGGCCTGTCCGCCCTCACCACACTGGTTGGCGGGCTGGCGGCGATCGCCCTGCGGGTGCCCGCCGCGATACCGGTCTTCCTGGTGGTCGTGCCGGTCGCCGCACTGCTCGTGATGCACATGCGCACCCGGTTGCGCGAGGACAACGAGAGTTTCCGCCGCGAGGTCGAACGGCTGTCCGCCCGGGTCGGTGAGATGACCACGCTCATCCCGATCACCCGCGCGCACGGCCTGGAACAGGACGCCCTGCACCGCGTCGACGGCACCCTGACCAAGGTGCTGCGCAAGGGGCTCCGGCTCGACCTGCTCAACGGCAGCTTCGGGGCGATGGCGTGGATCCTGCTCAACACGCTCGGCGTCGCCTTCCTGGCAGGTTCGGCGCTCATCGCCCACTACCGGGTCATCCCTCTCACCGAGGGCGACGTCGTCATGCTCACCACCTTCTTCGCGACCCTCACCTCCGCGGTGACCTCGCTGCTCAGCCTCACCCCGGTGATCAACAAGGGGCTGGCGTCGGTGCGGTCGATCGGCGAGGTGCTCCAGGCGCCGGACCTGGAGCACAACGGAGGCAAGGAGAAGGTCACCGAGGTCCGCGGTGAGGTCGAGTTCCGCGACGTCGGGTTCTCCTACGGAGACGGTCCCGCGATCACCGGTTTCACCCTCAAGGTGGCCCCCGGCGAGACCATCGCCCTGGTCGGGCCGTCGGGCGCGGGGAAGTCGACCGTGCTGAACCTCGTCATCGGTTTCCTGCGGCCCACCGCGGGCCGGATCCTGCTGGACGGGCGCGACATGGAGACGCTGGACCTGAGGACCTACCGCAGGTTCCTGTCCGTCGTGCCGCAGGAGTCGATCCTGTTCGAGGGCAGCATCAGGGAGAACATCACCTACGGCATGGCCGGAGTCTCCGAGGAACGGGTCCGGCAGGCCCTCCGGGACGCCAACGCGCTGGAGTTCGTCGACCGCCTCCCCACCGGGCTCGACACCGTCGTCGGGGAGCGGGGCGCCCGCCTGTCGGGCGGCCAGCGCCAGCGCCTGGCCATCGCCCGAGCGCTGATCCGGGACCCGCGCGTGCTCATCCTGGACGAGGCCACCTCCGCCCTGGACTCCCGGTCGGAGGCGCTCATCCAGCAGGCGCTGGCCAGGCTGGTGACCGGGCGTACGGTCTTCGTCGTGGCCCACCGGCTGTCGACCATCCGCGGTGCCGACCGCATCGTGGTCATGCGCGACGGCGGGATCGAGGAGGTGGGCACGCACGAGGAGCTCATGCGGATGCGCGGTGTCTATGCGGGCCTGCAGAGCGCCCAGCTCGCCTGAGCCCGGAGCACGGGACGAGCCCACAGGGCCGAGCCGGAACACGGGACGAGCCCACAGGGCCGAGCCGGAACACGGACCGGCGGGTGAGGCAGCACCCGAGGCATGCCCGGAGCGCAGCGGGGGGGTACGGCAGGGACACGGCGGGGGGCATGGGCCCGGAACGCGAGGCAGAGGACCGCACCCGGGGCAGGCTGGTGGGGCATGGCCGGGGCACGGCCCGGAACGTGAGGAGGGTGCGGGACGTCGGTCCCGCACCCTCCCGGTGACCGGTCCGGCTCAGCCCGCTGTCTTCACCGCCGGCGGATAGATGCGCAGCCAGTCCACCTCCATCCACGCCTCCCCGTCGCTGCCCTGACCGGGGAACCAGTCGAGCTGCAGGCAGACCGACATCGGGCTCCGCGTGGCGTTGGCCGAGCGGAACCACTCCCGCCCGTCGATGTAGCCGACGACGCCGCCCGGACCGATCTCCACCGCGTAGGTGTGCCAGGTGGTCATGTCGATGTCGGCGTGGGCCTGCTCCTGCCCTTGCGGGGTGTGGAGGAAGAAGTTCGGCCGCTGCCGCTCCGGGTCGTCGATGACCTCCAGGAAGTCGACCTCCTCACCGGTGGAGCTGCGTACGCTGCCACCGCCGTCCTCGGGCCAGAGCAGGGCGACGGGGTGGTACGAACCCGCCCCCGGATACAGGCGGATGCGAGTCTCCCACCGTCCGTAGGCCTGGCTGTGACGGGCGGCGAGCCCCGCGGTGGTGCCGTCGGCGCGGCCGTACAGGTAGAGCGCGCCGTTGCCGAGATAGAGCTGTTGCGAGGAACGGCGGCCGTTGCCCGCGTGTCCCGGCGAGTCGTAGAACATCCAGTCGGCCTGGTCGAGCTGCTCCTCGTCGAACTCCGCGCACCAGGCCGGCGCACCCCAGTCGTGGAGCTGGGCCGCGCTGACCTCCCCCGCCGTGCCCGGGGCACACGGAGCCCCGGAGACCACCTCACCCTGGGCCGCGCTGAGGGTGCTCACCGCCAGCGCCGCCACCATGGTGAGGACGGCCACCCGTACGTGAGATCTGTCGATCTTCATCGGTCCTCCCAGGATCTGGCGCAGCGTGTGGAGGGACTGAAGCTCCAGCAGCCGGTGCTCGTCGGGCTGGGAGCCCAGGAGACGACGGGACTCGGTACCGGTTCGGCGGGAGCGGCGGGAGGTGCGAACACCCAGCGCGGTGCCTGAGGTGCCGCCGACCGATCAGTGGCGATCAGCTGGACTCCGGGCGACTCCGCGGTGCGGCTCCGCCACGGTGCCAGGCCCCAGCACGTGATCAGGTCGCCGGGCGTGCAGGATTCCGCAGCCGGACGCCTCAGCGGCGGTAGGGGGACGACCGTCCTGGCCGGTGCCGAGGGGGCAGGGAAGGCCACCGCGGTCGGCGCCGTCTGCGGCTGCTCGGAGGGGCGGGCGGGACCGGCGGCGATCGGGGTCCGGCCGGGCTGCGGAGTGCTCTCCAGCCAGGTCGGCGGCCCACTGGGAGACGACGGTGCCGACCGCCGGGCCGTGGGTGAGGGCACAGCGGTCGGCAGCACCGTCATGGTCGGCCTCGGCGTCCCCCGGTGCGGGCTCGGCCTGGGATCGGTCGGCTTGTCCGTGGGCCTGTCGGTGGGCCTGTCAGTGGGCTTGTCCGTGGGTTTGACGGTGGGCTTCTCCGAGGGCCGGAGAGTAGGCCTGACGGTGGGCCGGAGAGTGGGCTTGATGGTCGGCAGGAGAGTGGGCCTGAAGGTCGGCAGGAAAGTGGGCAGGAAAGTGGGCCTGATGGTGGGTCTGACGGTCGGCTTCCCCGTGGGCCTGACGGTCGGCTTGTCCGTGGGCCTGCCGGTCGCCGTGGCTGTGGCGGTCGGGCTCGGCGCGGGCTCCGTCGCCGTTCCGGATGGGGACGCCGTGGGCTCGGTGCCCCCTCCGCCGGACGAGGTCGGGGACGGATCGAGGGTGTCGCGGGGAGCCGGGGCACGGCTGGAGGTCACGGTGGGCTCAGCCGTGCGGGGAGGAGCGGTGGTGCTCTTCGGCGCCGGTGTGGGCTCGGCGGTCCGGGACGGAGCGGTGGTGCTCTTCGGCGCGGGGGGAGCCGTGGTGCTCTTCGGCGCCGGTGTGGGCTCGGCCGTGCGAGGTGGTGCCGTGGTGTATTTCGGTGCGGGTGCCCGCCGGTGCGGCGCCTCGGGCCGCCGCTCCGCGCGGGTGCCCCCGTCCCGGGGCGCCGGCCGGCGTTGCGGTGCGTCCCGGTCGGAGGGCTTGCGCGCAGAGGAGTCGTCGGCGCCGGGATCGGGTGAGGTGTCGTCCGCCTTCGAGGTGTCGGGCGAGTCGTTCTCCGCGGGTGCCCGGGGTTCCGCTTCGGCGGGTGCGGATCCGTCCGGCGTCCCGGCCGGCCGGTCGCCGTCCGAACCGGAGGGAGCGGACGGCTGGGAGGAGGGGGTGTCGGCCGGGGGTGCCTCCCGGGAGGAGGTGTCCTGCGGCGGCGGCTCGGCCGCAGGAGGGGCGGGAGCCGTTTCCGGCAACATCGGCGAGTCGGAGGACGATCCGGGGTCGGCCAGGGCGGACCACGGCTGGGCGATGACCGCGCTGGTCGTGGCGGAGACGGCGGCCAGCAGGAGACCGGATAACAGGGTGATGCGCCGGGACGAGCTGCGTGGAGGCATTCGAGGGCTCTTCCTGGATCTATTGGGCGGGCGCCGGGCCGGAGATCGGCTTCCAGCCGGCGGCGGTGAACTCGGGGGTGCCCGGCAGGGCGACGCGTGGTACGGAGGTGGCGAGCGGATCGGGGATGTTGACCCAGTCGCCCTGGTTCGCCCCGCGCATGCCGGGCTGCCACGCCATCAGCAGACTCATGGCGTAAGGGCTTGAGTAGGTGGGGCCGGTGTCCTGGGCGCCCTTGGTGGCCGTCACCTGGACCAGGACCGACACCTGGACCTGGTCCTGGCCGCGGGGACGCCACTGGATGCCGATCGTCCGCGTCCGCATGGCGGCACCCTCGGGAAGGGCTCCCTCGCGGGGCAGCCCGAGGATCTCCCGCCACCCGGTGACGGCCTCACGCGCACCCGCGCGCGCCGCGTCGTGCTGGTCCGGCGGCGCGTACAGCACCGCGGCCTGCTCGGCCTGCTCGACGTCCAGGGTCCACGCCGCCTCCAGCGCCGCCGCCGCCGCCGAGGCCGCACCCAGCTCCGTACGCGGGAACCCCACCGGGTAGCCGGCCGCCCCCTCATAGCCGGAGGGCGGGGCGAGCAGAACGGTGTCACCGGCGGTGGTGGAACCCGACACGGCCGCGGGGGACGCTTTCGGGCGCAGGATCTGCCACACCCCGGCCACCACGAGGATCGCCCCCACGATCGAGGCGACCACAATGAGCATCCGTCGCCGGGCACGCGGCGGCGGCCCCAGGTCCCAGTTCAGCCCGGGATCCTCGGCTACCGGCCGCACTAGTGACTCCGATCGGGACGCTGACCGAAGGCCTGCCCGGCCGCCGCCGCCAGGCGCAGGTACGCTCCCCGGGTCGTGGGCCGCAGACGCACCAGGTCGACCTCGGCGCCCTCCTTGAGGTGCGGGTCGTACGGGACGCGTATCACGGCGCGGCAGCGCGAGTTGAAGTGGCGCTCCAGCAGGTCCAGGTCCACGTCGGACTTGGGTTCCACGGCGTTCAGCACCACGATGGCGTTCCTGACCAGGTCGGCGTGGCCGTGGGCGGTCAGCCAGTCGAGGGTCGCCGCGGCCGAGCTGGCCCCGTCCACCGCCACCAGGCTGACCAGGACGATCTGGTCGGCCATCTCCAGCGTCGCACCCATGGCCCCGTGGAGCAGGCCGGTTCCGCAGTCGGTGATGCAGATGGAGTAGTAACGCTCGATGAGCCCGGCGACCGTGCGGTAGTCGTCGGCGTTGAACGCCTCGCTCACCGCCGGGTCGGTGTCGGAGGCGAGGACCTCCAGGCGGGCGGGCGACTGGGAGGTGAAGGCCCGGGCGTCGGCGTACCGGAGGATGTGCGGTGCCTCGGCGAGCAGAGTGCGGATGGTCGCGGCCGTCTCGGACTTGACCTTGAGCCCGAGGGTTCCCCGGTCGGGGTTGGCGTCGATCGCGATCACCCGGTCGCCCCGCAGGGAGGCCAGCGTGTTGCCGAGGGCGACGGTCGTCGTCGTCTTGCCGACCCCGCCCTTGAGGCTCATGACCGCGATCCGGTGGTGTCCGCTCGCGACGGGGGTCTGCGCCTGCGCGATCAGCGTGCGGCGCTCCACCTCGGACGCGGACTCCGCCGGGACGATCCGCCCGCCGGAGAGCCGCCAGATGAGGCGGCGCCATCCCCCGGCGGGTTCGGAACGGCGGTTGGTGAGCAGGTGCTCCGCGGTGAGCGGCACCGTTTCGTGGAACTGCTCGGCGGGGTTGGCCGGTGACGCCTGGATACGGGGAGAGGTGTCCGTCATTGCCAGGTCCTTTCGAAAGGGCTCTCGTGGGAAGGGACGGGGTTGTCAGCAGGTCCGCCAGCGCACCGTCGTGGTGATCGAGTCGTCGGGGCCGTGGACGGTCAGCGGCGCGGTCGCGGAGGCGGGGTTGCCGCACCAGTTGCGGACCCGGTGTGCGCGCAGGGACACCACCTGCGTCTGTCCTTGCCGCAGCGTGCCGTCGGAAGGGCTCGCGGCCAGGCCGGGAGCCGATATCCGCCACTTCAGCGGCTCCCCGGAGACGGTGATGATCATGCTTCCCTGGCCGAACTCGTCCAGCGTCACCACGGGCGGGATCCGTAGTCGCGCGGCGAGTCCGCCGTCTCGCGGTTCGGTGGGTCCGTCGTCCCGAGGTTCGGCGGGGGCACCGGCCCGGGGTGGACCGGCCTGGGTGGTGGCGGACTGCAGGGAGCTGTCCGGCTCCTCCGCCTCGATCGCCGGGCCGAGCAGGTTCATCCCGGTCAGAGTGCCCGCCGCGCCCGCCACGACGATGATCGCGACCTTGATCGTCGTGTTCCTGATCCGGGCACCCGCCCAGCTGAGCGCCTCCAGTACCCGGACCCCCGCCCCGTCGGCCATGTCGTCGGGGCGGTCGTCGGGTTCGGCGTAGATGCTGCTCAGCGGTGGGAGCTGCGCGTCGTCACGGAGTCCGGCGGAGGCGGACCGAACCCTGGTGACCCGTTCGGCTCTGCCGGCCGGGCCGGTTCCGGTGGCCGGTCCGGCGCCGGTGAACGGCTCGACCCCGGTGCCGGTACTGGTGCCGGTGCCCGGCTCGGCCTCGGTGCCGGGTTGGGTTCCGGTGGCCGGTTCGATCCCGGTGGCAGGCTCCGGCACGGGGACGGAAGCCGGCCGCGGGACGGTGGCGGTGACCTCCTCACTCTGGGCGAGGACCTCGCGTGCCCACACCTGGGTGAGCAGGGCGTCGTAGAGCGGCGTGTCGTGCCCCGTCACGGGCGGTGCCGCAGGCGGTCGCGCGCGGGTGCGCCGGGACGGGAGAGACGGCAACGAGGGCAACGGGGGCGGACCGGACGATCCGGGCGGTCCGGAGAGTCCGGACGATCCGGACGGCCCGGAGGATGCGGACGGTCCGGACGATCCGGACGGCCCCGATGATCCGGATGGCCTGGACGGTGCGGTGGAGCCGCCCGCGCCGGTCCCGCCCTCCGCACCCGCTCCGCCTCCCGGGCTGATCTCGGTCCGCACGCTCGCCGTGCTTCCCGTGCCGGTCGTGCTTCCCGTGCCGACTCTGCTTCCTGTGCCCGCTGGGCCGGCCGTGCCGGTCGTGCTTCCTGTGCCGGTCGTGCTTCCTGTGCCCGTCGGGCCGGCCGTGCCGGTCGCCCTCTCCGTGCCCGCCGTGCCGCTTCCGCCTTCCGGATCGTGCGACCCCTTCGAGGCCCGTACGCCTCCCGACGTCGCGGCGGCCGGTCGTGATCTGCTCGGCCGGGGGCCCACCGGCGGGTAGGGAGTCATGCCGAGCCTGGGGGCGGGGGGTGCCACGGCCGGTGGCGCGGGCAGGACAGGTGGACCGGACGGTGACCGCCCGGAGGCACCGGCCGGAGGGGGCACCGGGGAACCGGACGTGACCGGTGGACCGGACGGCGACCGCAGGCCGGAGCCCCGCGTCACCGGCGCGCCGGATTCCGGCCGGCCCGGAGAACCCGGTGTGGGCGGCACAGACGGGCCGGGCGGTGGTGATGCGGAACGTCCCGATACGGGCCCATGCCCGGGATGTCCCGGCGTCCGGGCCGGTGCGTCCGCGCCTGCACGGCCCGCCGCCGGTTCCGGGGACAGGGCATCGGCCAGTCGCCGCCGCTCCTCCGCGGAGAGTGGCGCGACCGGCGGGTGGGAGATCATCTGCGGCACCGTGTAGCGGATGTTGATCGGCCGCGTGCACACCGGGCACCTGATCATGTGGGAGAGCAGGTCCGAACGTGCGTCCTGTGGGTCGGCCGGGGGACGTGCCCGCTGCTCCGCCGGGAACGCCGCCGCCACCAGCGGGGCCAGATCCGGGCAGACCCGTCGCCCGCAGGCGAGCGCGTCCAGCGCGCTCACCAGCGTCTCGATCAGGTCCTGGGTGCGGATGGCGAGCCTGCTCACCTCGTCCTGGGGCATCGCGAGCACATGACAGACGTCCTCCAGGGCGAGGCCGTGGCGGTACATCAGCCTGAGCGTCTCCGTGCCCAGGGGATCGACGATCGTCCACGCCTGCTCGAGCAGCAGCACATCGGGCAGTCCGGGACCCGAACCCGGCACGTACCGTTCCCGGAACCCGGGAGCGGCACGGCAGTCGCGGCGCAGCGCGGCCAGCAGCCGTCCCCGGACCGTGGTGCCCTCGGCATCGGGCACGGACCGGCCCGTGGCCAGCGCGGTGACGACCGCCGCACGGGCCCGGTCGGCGTCGAGGTGGGAGGCGGCGTAGTCCATCAGGTGCGCGCCGTGTTCGCGCACCCAGGCCGCTCCCCGGCCGGATCCGGGCACCGCGCTCCCGGCGCCGGTGGATTCGCTCATGGGCCGGTCTGCGGGTCCGGGTCCGGCTCGACCTGGCCGGGGCCGGGCTGGACGGGGGCGGTCCGGTCCGGCGCGCTCCCGCCGGAGTCAGTCCGGGCCGGGTCCGGCTGCCCCTGGTCGGGCCGGGCCGGATCGTCGCCGGGGCCGGGCCGGGCCGGCTCGTGTCCCCACTGCGACTCCGGCTGGTTCTGGCCGGGCCGTACAGGGGCGCCGTCACCGGGGGCGCCGTCACCGGGGGTCCGCTGAGCGGGCGGCGACTGGGCGGGGTCCATCAGCACCAGTTCCAGGTTCCGGTAGGGGAGACCGGTGAACTTGGTCCAGTTGCTGACCTCGCCGGGGGCCGGCTCCGCGTACAGCCAGCGGATGAACGCCGGCCACAGGCACGAGTCACGCGGGATCGCCCGGTCCTGGCTCTGGCCCCGCCCGTCCTGCGACGCGTCCAGCGCCCGGAGCTCCTCGGCGGTGTAGTCACGGCACGGCGGGGTACCGGGTGGGGCGATGTTGAGGTCCCACACGCCGTTCTCGTCCGTGTAGCGCATGTCCTTGTCCAGACCGAGGGCCTCGTAGGCCCGGCGCATCAGCTCCGGGTCCTTGAAGACCGGCAGCACGTCCGCGGCGTTCTGCGCGCCGTCGGAGGTCTGCGGCGTGGCGGGGCGTAGCACGGTCCCGTCGGGAGACTGCGCGCCGTCCGGCCCGCCGGGCTGCGAGGGCCCGTTCTCCGCCGGAGGAACCGGCTGCGGGCCGGAGTCCGGCCCGGTCGGACGCGTGTCCCCGGGCCGCGGTGAGGGCGTGGGGGCCGCCGTCCTGCGCGGAGCCGTCGGCTTCACGGTCACGGTGGTGGCGGGCCCGTCCGCCGGCCCGGTCCCGGCCGAGGGCACGATCGGCCCGGCGCCGCTCCTGGGGACCGCCGGACGCAGGGTGCCCACCGGCCGCGTCGGCCGGGAGGCGTCGTCGCCGGGCTGCGGCGGCCGGGCGGTGACGGGAGGCTGCGACGGCCGCATACCGCCCGTCGCCCGCGGGGTGCCTGCGGGCTGCGGCGGTCGTGGTGGGTTTCCGGGCTGCGACGCCCGCGGGGTGCCGCCTCCGGGCTGCGGCGGCTGGACGGTGACAGGAGGCTGAGGCGTCCCGCGGCTGCCGCCGTCCGTCGGCCGCGGCCCTCCCGGTCCGGTGTCACCCGTCTGCCGGGGCCTGCCGGGTCCGGTGTCACCCGGAGCCCTCGTCCGGCCCGTGCCGGGCCCCGACGTGGGCGGTGACACCACGTCCACCTTCTTCTCCACCGGGCGTTCGATGACGCTGCCGTTGTCGTTCTCGCTCTCGGTGATGTTGCCGCTGATCTTCTTCGTCGGTGTCGGAGCGGGCGGCGGGGCGGGTTGGGGATTGTTCACCGGTGGGGGCGGTTGCGCCGGTCCCTGACGTCCGGGGTCGGGGGCGGGCTGGGCCGACCCCTGCGGGCGGCCGTTGTCACGCGGGGCGGAGGTCTTCGCCGGTGGCTTGGCACTGCTCGACGGCCTGGGCTCGGCGCTCTTCCTGGGCGGCGGCGCGTCCGGGGTGCTCTTGGGGTTCCCGGGCCGCAGCGGAGCCAGGGCGGCTCCGGCGGAGGCCAGCACGGGCAGGCCGGTGCAACCCTCCGCGACGGCGCCGACCGCGCGCCCGTCGACGGTGGCCGACAGACAGACCCGCGGTTCCTTCGCGCCGTCGGTGACGGTGCTGCCCGCGTCCGAGCCGGAGAGGGGGAGGGGCTGGTCGCCTCCGGGCCCCTGTGACGCCCACGCCCCCGCCTGGTCGTCCAGAAGATACGTACCCGCGGCCAGACGCATCGTCTGCTCTTCGAGGGGGGTGGCGCGGGTGGCGATGACGGTTCCCAGTCCGGCACCGGCACCGAACACGCCGATCGCGACACTCGCAGTGATCACCGTCGCGCGCGATGGCTTACGTGAGGGTGTCATCATGCATGTTCCTTTTCTTCTGATGGAGACGTCAGTCGCCGTGGCTCTCCAGGACGTCGCTCCACTCGCCCAGGACGCGAGCGGGCTCGTTCGAGCCGGCGGGGGGAACGTGGGTCACATACATGCGTCCGTAGGTGGCGCTCACCGACGTGGCGAAGGACTTGTTCCGGGTGCGCACGGCTGCCGAACCCTTCAGCCTGACCGTCGCGCCCGGCTGCTTCGCCGTGCGAACCTCGGTGGAACGGGCGCCGTACCAGATCAGGGCGCCCCCGTCGCTGGTCCTGAGCGTGCGTACCGGTCCCTCAAGCCGGTACGACAGGGTGAGCCCCCAGTCGGCCTGCTCCAGCCGGGTGCGTTCCCGCTGCCAGAAGAGCACGGTGTCGCTGGTCCACGGCCCCTCTTCGAAGCGTGGGTCGTTCTCGGCCCGCTCCAGGCTCGCCAGGTGGGCGCGGGCGATCTGGCGCGGGGTGGCGATCAGCCCCGGAGCGTTCTCCGGCAGGCTCGTGGCGTAGCCCTCGGCATCGGTGGCGATCTTCGGGAAGCGCGCGGGGGTGGCCCGTGTGTCGGCGGCCGACGCCACCAGCCGCCACCCGCCCGGCGCCGAGCTCATCACGTCGGCGACCCGGGCCACCCCGGGTTCGTACGAGACGGCCACGAACCAGTCGGCCTCGCCCGCCACGCGGCGCGGGATCCAGATCTGCGGGTTGGGCCAGATCCCCGACGCCAGTGACGTGCCCTGCATCTCGGCGGTCCTGAAGCCCGCCCGTGTCATCTCCAGGGCGAGCCCGTGCTCCAGTTTCCGCACGGCGTCCTGGTCCTTGTGCGCCTGGGCCGCCGACAGTGCTCGTTGGTAGCGGCCGTGAATGCCGTACGCCTCCTTCTGGGTGAGCTGCGGCGCGCTCGCCCGCGCCGGTGATTCGGCGGGCGGTGAGCCGTCGGACGGCGGGGTGGTCGTCGCCCGGGGCCGCTCGCCGGGGCCCGCGGGGTCGCCGGTGGAGTTCTCCGCCGCTTTCCTGGTGCTTTCGTTCGTCGCCTCCGTCGCGTCGGCGGTGCCGGGAGAAGGCTCCCCACTGCTCTTTCCACTCGGCTTCGGGGTGGATCCGGGTCGTTGTGCGCCTCCGGAGGCGTCGGGCATCGCCGACGGGGACGAGCCGGCCTCCCCCCAGTCGTCACCGGAGGGGTTGGCGGTGGGATTCGACGCCAGGGACGGCCCGGAGGGTGTCCGGGTCACGAGCCAGATCACGGAAGCGGCGATGATCACCAGAACCACCGCGAACAGAATGACCTTCCGCCAGTCGAATGACAGGAGGCGTTCGGGATGCCAGTCGGATGAGTGCTCGGAATCATGTCTGGCGGAACCGCCGCCGCGGCCAGAGGACCCAGCCTGCCCATCTGGGAAATCTGATGCACGCCATGACATAGGTCCAAATATTAGACTGACGGTGATCTATTGTGAAGGTAAAGGGCAGAGTAATTGGTACTTATAGGTTATGGATTTAAAAATAATACCTAATCATTGATAGTGTTGGCCCGAAACTCGTGTGGTGCTACCTGCTGGCATGCTTCCGAGGGGTCGTGTTCCCCGTTCTCTAGAGATGTCAAGACATCTCGGGGTTTCGGGCGTCCCGTCAGGTTTTTTGAGGGGCCGCCGTTTTTCGCGGATGAGCCCGTCGTTTGCTCTCTGTTGGAGTTTCCGTCGTCCGCCCGTACGGCCGGCGGCGGGCGAAGATCGGAAAGTTCTTTTGGCTCCGGGATTGGTGTGGCTCGTCATATCAAGTTGATATGGATGTGTTTCGTCCTGATTGGTAATCAAGGCCGGGCATGACCGGGTGAATTGGAGATCTCCTTTTCCTGTCCCCTATCATCACCGTGCCGGGGCGGGGCTGGAACCGCCGGGCCGGGACGGGCCGGGATCTCGGGGCGGGGCTGGCCGAGCCCCCAAGGCGGGACGGACTCGGACCCCGAGTCGGAGCGGGGCTGGAACCCCGGGTCGGCGCGGACCGGGACCCGAAGGCGGACCGGGAGCCGTCGGCCGCCGGACGGCGACCCGCGATCGGGGTATGGACCTCACCAGGGACAACCGCAGCACGGGGGACCGTCATGACCACCTACATCCTGTCGATCGTCGAAGGCGACGCCGGTGCCGCCTCCGACACCGCTTCCGGCACCACCTCCGGCGCCGTGTCCGGTGCCGCTTCCGGCACGGACCTCTTCTCGCCCGCCTCCCCGATCTCCTTCAGCGAACTCGACCCGTACACCCTGATGTGGCTGACCGAGCACGGCTACGAGGAACCGGGCAGGCGCGTCGTGGTCACCCCGGCGGGCCACGACCCGGCCGGGGTCAGGGTGATCGCCTCCCGCGACGTGGACCTCTGAGCGGAACGGACCTCCGGTCCCCGGCTCCGGTCTCCCGCGGCAGTCTCCGGACACTTCGCCCGCGAGGGGATTCGAAGCCCGCAATAGGACGAACGGGATTCGAGCCTGTTCAGCGGGGTAGGGAGATTAATCAACTAAAAGCGTACTGATGGCCGGGTTTGCCGCAGAAACCTCGCAAACTCACACCGCGGCGTCCGCACGGACCGGGCCGTCGTCCGCGGCCGTCGTCCGCCGTGCCCACATCGGGCCTCCGTCGTCGGGTCACCGATCCCCGGGCGTGGACGGACGCCGCCGCCTGCGCGTTCCCGCAGGCGCGGTGTCCCGGTCGGCGGCGGATTCGTAAGTCCCGAGACGAAAGGATCGCCCGATGTCCCTTCCGGAAGACGCGAGCGTGTTCTTCGTGGGGAACGCCACCACGCTGATCCGCTACAACGGTTTCACCCTCCTCACCGACCCGAACTTCCTGCACCGGGGCCAGCGTGCCCACCTCGGCTACGGCCTGAACTCCCGGCGGCGCACCGACCCGGCGATCGGGGTGGAGGAACTCCCACCGCTGGACGCCGTGGTGCTGTCCCACATGCACGGAGACCACTGGGACCGGGTGGCGCGGAAGGGGCTGAACAAGGACACGCCGATCATCACCACGCCCCACGCGGCCCGCCGCCTCCGGCACCAGGGGTTCGGCGCGGCCGTCGGCCTGCGTACCTGGCATGACCACGAGCTGTACCGGGACGGCCGCACGGTCAAGATCACATCATTGCCCGCCCGGCACGCACCCGGTGGCGCGCAGGCGCTGCTACCGCCGGTCATGGGCAGCATGCTGGAGTTCTGCGGCGCCGACGGCCGAGTGGACCTGCGCATACACCTCAGCGGAGACACCCTGATGGACCACCGGTGCCTGTCGGGCATCCCCCGGCGCTTCCCCGACATCGACCTGGGCATCGTGCACCTGGGCGGCACCAGGATCCTCGGCATGCTGGTCACCATGGACGGCGAGCAGGGTGCTCGCTGGGTCAACCTCATCAACCCGCGGACCGTCATGCCGGTGCACTACGACGACTACACCGTCTTCACCTCGTCCCTCGACGACTTCCGGCGCCACGTCGAGCGCGTCGGCTGGGCCGACCGCGTGCGGTACGTCGCCCGAGGCGAAAGCCTCCACCTGCCGACACGCCACGGGGCGGACATCTTCCGGACGCCGGAGATGGGTAGGCCCTCCTAGGAGACGACCCGGTGACCCGGGCAGGGCTGGACGTAGGCGTGCTCGACGCTGGGTAGGCCCTCCTGGGAGGCGACCCGGTCCCTCCCCTCGGCCCGGGTCCACGGTTTCCACCGCGGTCCGGGACGGAGTCCACGGCGGTCCGGGAACGAGCGGGGCAGCCCGGCGAGGCTGCCGGACGGGGGACACATGACGCACGAGTCCGGCTCCTCGGCGCACGGACGGGAATTCGACCCCTCCGCGTACGGACGGAAGATCGCCGACGTCTACGACACGACGGTGGAGCAACTCCCCACGGACGCCGCCGTGGACCGGCTCCACGAACTGGCGGACGGCGGGCCCGTCCTGGAGTTCGGCATCGGCACCGGCCGGCTGGCCCTTCCCCTGGCGGCCCGGGGCCTGGCCGTCGCCGGAGTCGACGGCTCGGCGGAGATGGTCGAGGTGCTGCGCTCCAAGCCGGGCGGCGACCGGATACCGGTGACCGTGGGCGACTTCGCCGCCACCCGGGTCGAAGGCGAGTTCGCCCTGGTCGTCCTGGCGCTCAACACGATCTTCGCACTCCCCTCACAGGACGCCCAGGTGAACTGCTTCCGCAACGCGGCGGCCCACCTCCGCCCCGGCGGCCGGTTCGTCGTCGAGGCGTGGGTACCCGACCCGGCGGCGTTCCGGAACGGGTCGGCGCTGCGCCTGCTGTCGCTGAGCGAGGACACGGTCCTCGCCGAGGCGGCCCGGCTGTCCACGGCCGACCAGATGATGTACACCACCAAGATCAGAATGACCGCCGGCGGACTGCGCCTGCTGCCCGCCAACCACCGCTACGCCTGGCCGGCCGAACTCGACCTGATGGCCCGCCTGGCCGGTCTGGAGCGTGAACACCGCTGGTCCGACTGGACGGGCACCCCGTTCACCGACGACAGCCGCACACACGTGTCGGTCTACCGGCTCTGACCCCCGGACCGCCGGCGGCGCACCCTCATGTGGGGAGGAACCGGTGGCGCTGTGTGCACGCCCGGCCGCCGGGTGCCGCATGGGCGGCGGCACCCGGCCACCCTGATGCCGCCGGCCGATCGCCGCAGCGCGGATCCACGCCCGTCCGATCCTCACGCCGACCCATCGCCCGGGTAAAAGAAAAGTGCTGGTCAGCTCTCTGGCTGACCAGCACCTCACTGGTGAATCGAGTGTGTCCGAGGGGGGACTTGAACCCCCATGCCCCGCAAAGGGCACTAGCACCTCAAGCTAGCGCGTCTGCCTATTCCGCCACCCGGACTTGGTGCCTGCACGGGGGACCGTCATCCCTCGTCGGCGGACCCAGGTTAGCAAACTCTTGAGCGTGCGTCATATCGGTAAGTACGCGGGCACGGCCGGGGTGCCGGTGGGAGGGGCGCGGCGGCAGGATGGAGGGGCAAGTCGTACCGAACCCAAGGAGTCCCACATGACCGTGCTCAACGGTGAGGACGAGGTCGTCGGGCTGTGCCGTGACCTGATCCGGATCGACTCGACCAACGCCGGCGACAACTCGGGGCCCGGGGAGCGGGCCGCGGCAGAGTACGTGGCCGGGAAGCTGGCCGAGGTCGGGCTGGAGCCGAAGATCCTGGAGTCGGACAGCCGCAGGGCGAACGTGATCGCCCGGATCGAGGGTGAGGACCCCTCACGCGGCGCGCTGCTGCTCCACGGGCATCTGGACGTCGTCCCCTTCGACGCCGGCGACTGGACCCGGCACCCGCTCAGCGGAGAGGTCGCCGACGGGTGCGTCTGGGGACGCGGTGCGGTCGACATGAAGGACATGGACGCGATGATCCTCGCGGTCGTGCGGCAGCGGCTCAGCCAGGGACGCAGGCCACCGCGGGACGTGGTGCTGGCGTTCACCGCCGACGAGGAGGCCGGGGGCGAGTACGGCGCGCAGTGGCTGGCCGACAAGCACGGGGACCTGTTCGAGGGGTGCACCGAGGCCATCGGCGAGGTCGGCGGGTTCAGCGTCTCCGTCGACGAGGCGCGCAGGCTCTACCTGATCGAGGCGGCGGAGAAGGGCATCGCCTGGATGCGCCTGACCGCGACCGGCCGGGCAGGGCACGGCTCGATGCTCAACAGTGAGAACGCGGTGACGGAGCTGGCCGAGGCGGTCGGCCGCATCGGGCGTCACGAGTGGCCGGTGCGGCTGACGCGGACGGTCAGGACGTTCCTGGAGGAGACCTCCAGGGCACTGGAGATCGAGTTCGACCCGGAGGACGCCGAGAAGACCGTGGCCAAGCTCGGCCCGCTGGCGCGGATGATCGGCGCCACGCTGCGCAACACCGCCAACCCCACGATGCTGCAGAGCGGCTACAAGGCCAACGTGATCCCGCAGACCGCGACCGCGCACGTGGACGGGCGTTTCCTACCGGGGTACGAGGAGGAGTTCTTCGCGACGATCGACGAGTTGCTCGGCCCCAACGTGACCAGGGAGTTCGTCTACCACGACATCGCGGTCGAGACGGGGTTCGAGGGGTCGCTGGTGCGGGCGATGACCGACTCGCTCCTCGCCGAGGACCCGGGCGCGCTGGCCGTGCCGTACACGCTCTCGGGGGGTACGGACCTGAAGGCGTTCAGCAGGCTGGGCATCCGCGGGTTCGGGTTCGCGCCGCTGAAGCTCCCCGCCGACCTGGACTTCTCCGGCATGTTCCACGGGATCGACGAACGGGTTCCGGTGGATTCGCTGCGGTTCGGGGTTCGGGTTCTTGACCGCTTCTTGGACGCGTGTTGACGCGTTCCCCGGAAAACCATGCCTCTGACTGTAGGTAGTGCTAGCGTGACTCTCCGTTGAGGGGGTGGCTCGTGATTCGTGCGAGCCTGCCCGGAGCTTTGGGGAGGTCGTGTGGCACGCATGCCGCGAGAGCAGCGGGGGGCGTCATCGCCCGCTGTTCAGTGCGTGCCCACGACTGCTTTCACCGACGACACGGTCCACGCCCGGGATGACCGGATGGCGCGGCTCGCGGCCGGCGTTCGGCGGGTCGTCGGGCGGGCCTTCAGCATCGGCGGCCTCCTGGCCGCCGGGTGGCTGCTCGCAGTCGTCTTCGGACTCCTCAGTGCCACTCCCGCTGCCGCGGAAACCACCGCGGAGACGGGAGCCGCCGGCTCCGGCCCTCTTGGCGTAGCCGCTTCCGGATCGGCCGTTCGGGTCGATGGATTCCCCACGGGCAGCGGTGGGCTGTCGGCCTCAGACAACGCCGCAGCCATGGCAGGGCGGGGTGTGGACGGGCTGACCAGCCAGTTCACGCCGGGCTTCCCGGCCCCCGCCACCGACGACCACGGTTCTGGCGCCAATGGATTCGTGCCCCAGACCAGTGGTGGGTCCGGCCTTTTCGGGCCGGGTCTGGGAGACATCCCGCGGTTCGTCTACGACCCGCGGCTCATGGCCCGGCGTCTTCCGCCGGCGCTCGTGCTCCCCCCAGTCGTCCGCACAGCGGCGGACGATCCTTCCTTCTCCCCTGACTGACCTCGTCTCGCCGGCCGGTCATGCCCTTCCCGGGGCTCACCACGGCCGTGTCCTCCCCGGGCTCTTCGCCGGTCAGGCCCTTCCCGGGCACGCCGGTCACGGAGTGCGGCCGGATCCCGTGCGCACGTGTGATCCCCGCACGACCGGGAGCCGCTCCGACGGTGAGCGACGAAACAGGACGACGAGTAGATCAGCAGGCAGTTCCTCTCCTTCGTGACGGCCGCCGGGGCCTCCGCTGTGCGGACCCGACCGGGCCTCGCGCGGTCTCGCGCGCCGTCACGAGATGTCAGGTACCCCCCCGAGAACCGTGTAGGAGCGTCAATCATGCGTACGTGGGTTAAGGGCTCGGCCCCCGCAGCACTGCTCGCCCTGGGCGTCATGGCCCTGGGCAGCGGTACGGCCTTCGCCGACACCGACGGTGACCATTCGATCGGCGGTGGCAACCAGGTCAACCTGCCCGTCTCCCTGCCGATCGACATCAGCGGCAACGCCGTCGGGGTGCTGGGCGAGTCGGCCGCGTCCTCCCGGGGAGGCGCCTCCGTCGAGAACGGCGACGGCGGCAGCGGCGGGATCCCGGGCCGCACGTCCGGGCGGGGCAGCATCCTGGGCGGCAACCAGGTCGACGCCCCCATCACCGCGCCGGTCAACGCCTGCGGGAACGGGGTGGCGGTGCTCGGCGGCGCGAAGGCGGGCTGCGAGGGCGGCGCCTCGGTCCGCAACCCCGGCAGGGGCGGCGGTGCGGGAGGCAACCGGACCAGCGGCGCGCACAGCGTCCTGGGCGGCAACCAGGTCGACGCCCCCATCACCGCGCCGGTCAACGTCTGCGGCAACGCGGTCGCCGTCGTCGGTGGGGCGTTCTCCGGCTGCCGCGGTGGTGCCGAGGCCACCGTCGACCGCCCCGGCCGGCCGGGGCACCCCGGTCACCAGGGCAAGCCGGGGTACGGCGGGCACGAGGGGCACGGGTCGCGGCCCGGTTCGGGCCTCGGCCGTCCCGGGAACGACACCGACGGGCGCTTCGGCATCGGTGGCGGCAACCAGATCGTGGCGCCGATCACCGCGCCGGTCAACGTCTGCGGCAACGCGGTCGGCGACGGCCGGGCGGACTGCGAGGGCGGCGTGTCCCCCGGGAACGGCCGGGGCGGGGCCGGGGCGGGCGGCAACCGCACCTCGGGCCGGTCTTCGGTGCTCGGCGGTAACCAGGTGGTGGCGCCGATCACCGCGCCGATCAATGTCTGCGGCAACTCCGTGGCGCTCCTCGGTGACGCCTTCGCCGGCTGCCGGGGTGGCGCGTCCGTCAAGAACGGCGCCAGGGGTGCCGGTGCGGGGGGCAACACCACTTCGGGCCGGTCTTCGGTGCTCGGCGGTAACCAGGTGGTGGCGCCGATCACCGCGCCGGTCAACGTCTGCGGCAACTCCGTCGCCGTGCTCGGCAAGGCCGGCTCCGGGTGCCGCGGTGGCGCCGCGGTCTCACCGAACGGGAGGGGCGGCGGCGCCGGGGGCAACCGCACCGACGGCGCGCACAGCGTCCTCGGCGGCAACCAGATCGTGGCGCCGATCACCGCGCCGATCAATGTCTGCGGCAACGCCGTCGCCGTCCTGGGCGACGCGGCGGCGGGCTGCCTCGGCGGCTCCCGGGCCGGCGGGCCGTCCAGTGGTCACGGTGGTCAGGGCGGTCACGGTGGTCAGGGTGGCCACGGCGGCGGCCACTGGGGTGACAAGCCCGGCAGGGGCAAGACCAGCGGCCTGCTGCCGGTGCTGCCCGAGGTCCCGCAGGCCCGCGGGGTGACGGCCGGGCGGCAGGCGCCCACCTCCGAGCTGCCCCCGCTGCCCCACTCCGCCGAGGTCCGCGGCGCCCGGTCCGGTCTGCCCGCCGCCGCCCAGGTCGGCGAGGCCGCGACCCTGCCCGAGCTTCCCGAGCTGCCCGGCGGTTCGGCGAGCGAGCGGTCCCGCGGGTCCCGGAACGGCTCGCCGCTGGCTCCCGTCACCGACACGCTCTCCTCGACTCCGGTCGGTGAGATCGGCCTGATGAGCGCCGCCCAGCCCGCCGGGGTGACGGGCATGAACGTCGGCGCTCTCGCCGCGCTCCTGATCGGTGGGCTGGCCGCCGCCGCGGCGACCCTCTTCGCCGCCGGGCGCCGCATTCGCTTCGCGAAGAAGTAAGGAACAACTCACCTGAAGGGCAACTTTCCCCGGGGTGACCGGGGAGGCCCTCAGGCGCCTCGCAGGCGGTGACGTCAGGACGGCCGCACCCCGCCAGGGTGCGGCCCTTCGTCTCGCCCGGCGAGACATGAACGCTTTGCCCGTTCCGGGGGCGCGGCCCGGGGCGGGCAAAGCCATGTTCTGGATCACATCGTCCTGGTCACGCGTATGATCTTCCGGCGCAACCGGACGTCGCGGCGGCCGTCGGGATACAGTCGCAGGCGATCGAGCTCCCAGCCGCCGTATTCTGCGTGTTCGGTCAGTATCTGCCGGGCGACGTCCCGGGTGGTGCCGCGTGGAAGGTGGAGAACCAAGTAGGAGTAGTCGAGCACAGCGATTAGTCTCCGAGGGTGGGCCGGGGGACGTCGACACTCATAGGGCTTTATTCTGCGTCCTTGCGGCTTTCCTCGGGAGTGCCCCCGACTGAGATCGGGTAACCCGAGTGGAAGTGAACGGGGATCGAATGCGAACAGCGAGGTAGGAAGCAGCGTGCCAGCCAAGAAGGGCAACGCCGGCGGAACCCGCCTGGTGATCGTCGAGTCGCCTTCCAAGGCGAAGACCATCGCTGGGTACCTCGGCCGCGGCTATGTCGTGGAGTCCAGCATCGGGCATATTCGTGATCTCCCCGAGAAGGCCGACGACATCCCGGACAAGTACCGGGGAGAACCCTGGGCACGCCTGGGTGTCAACGTCGATCACGACTTCGAGCCGCTCTACGTCGTCAACCACGACAAGAAGGCTCAGGTGAGCAAGCTCAAGCAGCTGCTCAAGGACGCCGACGAGCTCTACCTCGCCACCGACGAAGACCGGGAGGGGGAGGCCATCGCCTGGCACCTCCGCGAGGTGCTCAACCCCAAGGTTCCGGTCCACCGCATGGTGTTCCACGAGATCACGCCGCGTGCGATCCAGGACGCGGTGGCGAACCCGCGTACGCTGAACCTGCGGCTGGTCGACGCCCAGGAGACCCGGCGCATCCTCGACCGCCTCTACGGCTACGAGGTCAGCCCGGTCCTGTGGAAGAAGGTCAAGCCCCGCCTGTCGGCCGGGCGGGTGCAGTCGGTGGCGACCCGGCTGGTCGTGGAGCGCGAGCGCGAGCGCCTGGCGTTCACCAGCGCGAGCTACTGGGATCTGCAGGCGCTGTTCGACACCGGCCGGGACGAGACCCCGCACGAGTTCACCGCCATGCTGACCGGCGTCGACGGTAAGCGCGTCGCCCAGGGCCGCGACTTCGCCAGCAACGGCACGCTCAAGGGTGCCGACGTGCTCCACCTCGACGAGCAGGCAGCCCAGGCTCTGGCCGCCCGTCTCGACGGTGCCCGTTACCGGGTCACGTCGGTCGAGCGGAGGCCGTACACCCGCAAGCCGTACGCGCCGTTCCGGACGACGACGCTGCAGCAGGAGGCCAGCCGCAAGCTGGGCTTCTCCGCGAAGTCGACCATGCAGGTCGCCCAGCGCCTGTACGAGAACGGCTTCATCACCTACATGCGAACCGACAGCACCACGCTGTCGGAGACCGCCGTGTCGGCCGCCCGCAGCCAGGCGATCAAGCTGTACGGCGCGGCGTACGTGACCGACAAGCCGCGTGTCTACACCAGCAAGGTGAAGAACGCGCAGGAGGCGCACGAGGCGATCCGCCCGTCGGGCGAGGAGTTCCGCACCCCGGGTGAGACCGGCCTGACCGGTGACATGTTCCGGCTGTACGAGCTGATCTGGCAGCGCACCGTGGCCTCGCAGATGAAGGACGCGGTCGGCGAGTCGGTCATCGTGAAGGTGGCGGGGACGTCCGCCTCCGGTGAGCGGGTCGAGTTCAGCGCCTCCGGGCGGACCATCACCTTCCACGGGTTCCTGAAGGCGTACGTCGAGGGTGCGGACGACCCGGCCACCGACCGTGACGACTCCGAGAAGCGCCTGCCCGACCTGGCCGAGAACGACCCGCTGACCGCGTCGGCCCTGAACGTGCTGGCTCACGCGACCAAGCCCCCTGCGCGTTACACCGAGGCGTCGCTGGTCAAGGAGCTGGAAGACCGGGAGATCGGCCGTCCGTCGACGTACGCGTCGATCATCGGGACGATCCTCGACCGGGGTTACGTCTTCAAGAAGGGCACGGCCCTGGTGCCGTCCTTCCTGGCGTTCGCGGTGGTCAACCTGCTGGAGCAGCACTTCGGCCACCTCGTCGACTACGCCTTCACCGCGGGGATGGAGAAGGTCCTCGACGACATCGCGAACGACCGGGCGGAGCGGGTGCCGGAGCTGCGCCGGTTCTACTTCGGTGACAACGGTGACGAGGGCCTGAAGGAGATGGTCACCGACCTCGGGGAGATCGACGCGAAGGAGATCAGTTCCTTCCCGATCCGGGGTACCGACATCATGATCCGGGTGGGGCGTTACGGCCCGTATCTGGACCGCGACGGCGCCCGGGTGAACGTCCCCGACGACCTGGCCCCCGACGAGCTCACCGCGGAGATGGCGGAGGAGCTGTTCTCCCGCCCGACGGGTGACCGTGAGCTGGGCAAGGACCCGGTCACCGGTAACGTGATCGTGGCGAGGGACGGCCGTTACGGCCCGTACGTGACGGAGATCCTGCCGGAGGAGGCGCCGCCGTCCGACGGCGCGAAGAAGAAGACCCGCAAGGCCGACGCCCCCAAGCCGCGCACCGCGTCGCTGCTGAAGTCGATGTCCCTCGACACCGTCACCCTGGACGACGCGCTGAAGTTGCTGTCGTTGCCCCGGCTGCTCGGGGAGCTCGACGGCCAGGAGGTCACGGCCCAGAACGGCAGGTTCGGTCCCTACGTCAAGAAGGGCACCGACTCGCGCTCGCTGGCCTCCGAAGAGGAGATGTTCACGGTCACGCTGGAGCAGGCCAAGGAGCTGTTCGCCCAGCCCAAGACGCGGGGTCGTCGCGCCGCCGCCGCGCCGCCGCTGCGTGAGCTGGGTGCCGACCCCGTCTCCAAGAAGCCGATCGTGGTCAAGGAGGGCCGGTTCGGGCCGTACGTGACCGACGGTGAGACGAACGCCTCCCTGCGCAAGGGTGACGAGGTCGAGCACATCACCACCGAGCGTGCCGCCGAACTGCTCGCCGACCGTCGTGCCCGCGGCCCGGCGCCCAAGCGTCCCCGCACCACCCGGGCGAAGGCCAAGGCCTGACCGTACGGGCTCCGCGATCCGCGTCCGCGGGGACGGAGCCCGTACCCCGGCCGCCCGGCCTCGGCCCCGGTCCGTCCGTACCCCGCCCCCTCGGCCGGCCTCGGCCGCCCGGCGCCGGCCGAGGGGGCGGGGTAGGGTAAGGGCTGCACCCAAAACCACCCTTCCGGAACCCCGAAATGAGAAACTCCGGGGACGACGGTGCCGGTCGCCTCTTTTCGCCGCTGTGACCTGCGCGGGCCCGGACGGACGTACTACCCTCGTGCGGCGGGCAGCCGGGCGTCCACGTCTCGTCCGCGTCCTCCCCAGCCCAGCGAGCACCTGGATACGCTGACATCATGACCACGCCTGGCCGGAACACCGCACGACGCAAGGCTCCCAACGTGCTGGCCTACGCCCCGTTCCGCAAGCTGTGGACGGCCATGTCGGTGTGCAGTCTCGGAGACTGGCTCAACCTGCTGGCCCTGACGGCGCTCGCGGGCAACCTCACCATGGACAGGGGCTACCAGGTGCAGAGCCTGGCCATCGGCGGTGTCTTCGTCGCGAAGATGCTCCCGGCCATCGTGCTGGGCCCGCTCGCGGGAGCGTTCGCCGACCGGTTCGACCGGCGGCTGACGATGTTCTTCTGCGACCTGCTGCGGTTCGGGCTGGTGCTGTCGATCCCGCTGGTGGGCAGCTACCAGTGGGTGCTCGTCGCCACGTTCCTGGTCGAGTGCGTCAACCTCTTCTGGGTCCCGGCCAAGGACGCCACGGTGCCGAACCTGGTGCCCAAGGAGCGGCTGGAGGAGGCCAACCAGCTCAACCTCCTGGTCACCTACGGCACCGCGCCGGTCGCGGCGCTGCTGTTCGCGGTGCTGTCGGTGGCCAACGACATGCTGGGGCGCCTGCTGCCGTTCCTGGCGATCCGCGAGACGTACCTGGCACTGTTCATCAACGCGCTGGCGTACCTCGTCTCCGCGGTCATCATCCTCTCGCTGAAGGAGATCCCGAAGGCCGGTGTGGCGGTCGCGACCTCCTCTCCGTCGGTGCTGCGGCAGATCTTCGAGGGCTGGCGGTTCGTGGGCGGCAACCGGCTGATCCGCGGTCTGATCCTCGGCATGCTGGGCGCCTTCGCCGCGGGCGGCGCGGTGGTCGGGGTCGCCAAGATCTATGTCAACGCGCTGGGCGGTGGTGACGCGGCGTACGGTGTGGTCTTCGGGGCGGTCTTCCTCGGCATGGCCTCCGGCATGTTCTTCGGTCCCAGGTTGATGCGCGAGCTGTCGCGGCGGCGGCTGTTCGCCTTGTCGATCATCGTCGCGGGCCTGGTCCTGACCGCGATCGCGCTCATCCACAACCTGGTGATCGTCGTCATGCTGACCGTGCTGCTGGGTGCGTGCGCGGGCATCGCCTGGATCATCGGCTACACCATGATCGGCCTGGAGGTCGACGACGGCCTGCGGGGTCGCACGTTCGCCTTCCTGCAGTCACTGGCCCGGGTGACGCTGCTGCTGGTGGTCGCGGTCGCGCCGACCGTGGCGGGCCTGTTCGGCGAGCGTGAGCTCAAGTTCGGGCAGGAGACCGTCTACCGGTTCGACGGGTCCAACCTGGTGCTGGTGGTCGGCGGGCTGCTCGCGGCGATCGTCGGGATCGTCGCGCTGCGGCAGATGGACGACCGCAAGGGCGTCTCCATCGTCGCCGACCTGGTCGCCGCCGTGCGCGGGGAGCGGTTCGCGCCTGAGGCCGCCGAGCAGGCGACGCGCGGGATGTTCATCGCGTTCGAGGGCGGGGAGGGCTCGGGGAAGACCACCCAGTCCCGTCTGCTGGCGATCTGGCTGCGCGACCAGGGGTACGACGTCGTGCAGACCCGCGAGCCGGGCTCGACCAAGGTGGGCATGCGGTTGCGCGCGATCCTGCTGGACGCGGTGCACCAGGGACTGTCGGCGCGGTCGGAGGCGCTGCTGTACGCGGCCGACCGGGCCGAGCACGTCGAGAAGGTCATCCGCCCGGCTCTGCACCGGGGCTCGATGGTGATCTCCGACCGCTACGTCGACTCCTCGCTGGCCTACCAGGGTGCGGGCCGGGCCCTCGACCCCGGGGACGTGACGAGGATCAACAGCTGGGCCACCGGCGGGCTCGTCCCCGACCTGACGGTGCTCATCGACACCCCGCCCTCGGTCGGGCTGACCCGGCTGGGCGGCGCCGCCGACCGGATCGAGGCGGAGCCGCTGGAGTTCCACGAGCGGGTGCGCCGCGAGTTCCGCTCGCTGGCCGCCGCCGAGCCCGCGCGGTACGCGGTCATCGACGGCACGCTGTCGGAGGAGGAGATCTCCCGGCTCATCCAGGACCGGGTGCGGGAGATGCTGCCCGACCCGGTGCCGCAGGAGGCGGAGGACGTCACCGGGACCATCCCCGCCGTGCGCGACTGACACCGGCGGTAGGTTGGGGACCGTGGCAGTCTTCGATGACCTTGTGGGGCAGGAACGCGCCGTCGTGACGCTCCGCCGGGCCGCCGCGGCGGCGGCCGACCTGCTCACGGGCGGGCGTGGCGCGGGGATGACCCACGCGTGGCTGTTCACCGGGCCGCCCGGTTCCGGCCGTGAGGAGGCCGCGCGGGCGTTCGCCGCCTCGCTGTTCTGTCCGGACCAGGGGTGCGGGCACTGTGAGATGTGCCACCAGGTGGAGATCGGTTCCCACCCCGACCTGGAGATCGTCCGGCCGCAGGGGCTGTCGTACGGGGTCAAGGAGACCCGCCGTCTCATCCTCCGCGCGGCCGGGGCACCGACGCTGGGCCGCTGGCGCGTCGTGCTGTTCGAGGACGCCGACCGGGCCACGGAGGGGGCGTCCAACGCGTTGCTGAAGGCGATCGAGGAGCCACCGCCGCGGACGGTCTGGTTGCTCTGCGCACCCGCCCCGGACGACATGATGATCACTATCCGGTCCCGGTGCCGGCTGGTCACGCTCGTCACCCCACCCGTCCCGGCGGTCGCGCACGTGCTGGTCACCCGCGAGAACGTGCCGCCGGCGGTGGCGGAGTTCGCCGCCAGGGCCGCCCAGGGGCACATCGAGCGGGCCCGCAGGCTCGCCCTGGACGAGGAGGCGCGCAGGCGCCGCGACGCGGTGCTGTCCATCCCGGGGTCGCTGACCGGTGTGGGGGAGTGCGTGACGGCGGCCGAGCGGCTGGTGAAGACCGCGGACGAGGAGGCCGCCGCGGTCACCGCGACGCTGAACGAGGCGGAGACCGCCGAGCTGCGCAAGATCTACGGTGAGGGGTCGTCGGGCAAGGGGCTCAACAAGGGCCTCATCCGGGGCGGGGCCGGGGCGTTGAAGGAGCTGGAAGACCGTCAGAAGTCGCGGGCGACCAGGACCAAGCGCGATGTCATCGACACGGCTCTGCTCGACCTGGTGGCGTTCTACCGTGACGTGCTGGCGGTGCAGTTCGGCGCCTCCGTGGCGCTGGCCGGTGAAGATCGCCGGGCGGACCTGGACGCCCTGGCCCGTTCCTCTACGCCGGAGGAGACCCTGCTGAGGATCGACGCGATCATGCTCTGCCGGGAGCGGCTGGCGGCCAACGTCAATCCGCAGATGGCGGTCGAGGCGATGACCCTCTCGCTGCGGCGGCCCCGTCCCTGAGTTTCCGCCGCCCGATCCTCGTCTCCGTCCCTGAGTTTCCGCCGCCCGATCCTCGCATTCCTCGCCTGCGGTTCCCAGGCTCTTTCCCCGCTTCTCGGGCTCTTTCCACGGTTCACGTGGTCTTGCGGTGTTCCGCGGCCCCGGGCTCTTGCGGTGTTCCCTCCGCGGTCCGCGGATTCCCCGCTCGTCCGGGGTGACGGACGGCCACCGTGTCCCAGGGTCCGGCGGCCCCCGCGGTGCGGCGTGGCCGGTACCGGACGTCATAAAGCCCTTCCGGGACCGGGCTGACGAATATCCGCTGGTGAGAGAGCCGGCCCTACGTGGCTATCCCCAGATTTGTAATTGGATGGAACCATTTACCGCTATCTCCCCTCAAAGTGAAGGTGTGGATCGTTAAGATTCGCAGTACAAAAAGTAATATTTGTTATAAAATAATTGACTGTCCTGCTCACGGGGAGAGCAGAGAAGACCGGGGGAACCTTGGTGAGCATCGACGCCCGTCACGGGGCGGTTCCACCTGCGGGCAGACGGGCCGTGACCAGCCGCGTGGACGACGGCGACACGCTGCGGATCGAATGGCCGGCGCCGGACGACGCGAAGATCGTCCTGAGGCACGTGGAGACGGGCGAGGAACACGTGGGAACCGACCTCTCGGCCCTGCCGGCGGGGGTCTGGACGGCCTACTGCGGAGGCGAGCCCCTGGCCACCGACGATCCGGGGTTCTCGCTCGACGGCCTGCACTCCTACGCCGAGACCCGCCGTCGCCGGGAGGTCAGGGCGTTCCGCACGCCCGCCGGCATCCTGGGCGTCCGGGTCCGTGAGGTCGAGCCGTACGTCGAGGTGGTCCGGGTGACCTCCGACGACGGCGTCGTCCAGGTCGAAGGGGTGATCGCCTACGGCGAGCCGATCCGGGGGGCGGCCCGGCTGGTGGCCGTGGCCAGGCGGGGACCGGATCCCGTCAGCGGCCCGGCGGACTTCCAGGGGCGATGGTTCGAGGGGGCCGTCGAGATCGCGCCGCTGGCGGAGACCCAGGTGCGGCGCAGAGTCTTCTGGGACCTCTACGCGGAGATCGCCGGAGCGCGACTGCCGCTGGCCACCCGCCTCGATGACATCACCGACAAGAAGACCAAGGTGCGCTTTCCCGCGCAACGGGTGGGGCAGGTGAGGGTCCGCCCGTACTACACCGAGACCGACAGCCTCGCGGTGGCGCTCACCGTCGAGGAGGGGGACGGACAGTGAAGATCTCCTTTCTGATCCTCAACGCCTACGGCATGGGCGGCACGATCCGCGCCACCTTCGACCTCGCCACCACGATGGCCGAACGACACGACGTCGAGGTCATCAGCGTCTTCCAGCACACCGACCGGCCCTTCCTGCCACTGGGCTCCAAGGTCCGGCTGCGCTCGCTGGTGGACCTCCGGGAGGGGGCCAGGGTCCACTGGCTGTACCGGAGGAAGGCCGAACGGCTGAGCACGCAGCCGAGCACGCTGATCCACCCCGAGGAGCGGGCGTACTCCTCCTTCAGCGCGTGGAGCGACGAGGTGCTCGTCCGGGAACTGCGCCGGCTCCGCACCGACGTGCTGATCACCACACGCGCCGGACTGAACATCATGGCGGCGCGGTTCGCACGTAAGCGGGTCCTCACGATAGGCCAGGAACACCTGCACTTCGCGGCCCACCAGCCCGGGATCTTCGAGGAGATCCGGACCTGGTACCCGAAGCTGGACGCGGTCGTCACCCTCACCGAGGCCGACGAACACGACTACCGCACGATGCTCGGCCAGGCGCCGACCCGCGTGTTCACCATCGGCAACGGGCTGCCCAAGGGGCCACGTCCCCGGTCGCGGCAGGAGAACCGGATCGTGCTCGCCGCGGGCAGACTGGTGCCGGTCAAGGGGTACGACCGGCTGCTCAGGGCGTTCGCCCAGGTGACGAAGGAACGCCCCGACTGGAAACTCCGGATCTACGGTGAGGGACGGGTCAGCGACAAACTGATCAAGCTCTCCGTCAAGTTGCGGCTGCACAACAACGTCACCTTCATGGGCCCCACCGGCGACATCGAGGGCGAACTCGCCAAGGCCTCGATCCACGCGGTCAGCTCCCGCTTCGAGGGCTTCGGGATGACCATCATCGAGGCTTTCGCCTGCGGGGTGCCCGTGGTCAGCTTCGACTGCCCCCGCGGCCCCCGCGAGATCATCACCCCGGGGCACGACGGGCTGCTCGTCCCCCCCGACGACGTGGACGCCCTCGCGGCCGGGCTGCTCCAGATGATCGACGACGAGGAGGGCCGCCGCCGGATGGCGGAGAACGCCCTCAGGACCGCCGGAAACTACGACATCTCCACGATCGTCGGCCGCTGGGAAAGGTCGTTCGCCGAACTCCAGCGCTGACCGGAGCGGCCGACGGCCGGAAGCGGTCGACGCCCCGGGGCGGCTGACGGCCCGAAGCGGTCGACGGCCAGGAGTGGCCGGTGGCTGGGAGTGGCAGACGGTCCGGAGTGGTCGACGGCCGGGAGCGGTTGGTGGTCCGGATCGGCCGGTGGTCCGGAGCGGGGCCCCGTAAACGTAGGGCGCCCCGCTCCCGCCGGGAGGACGCATAGGCTGAACCCAGGCCGTCCCCCAGCTTTGGAGCCTCATGAGCATGATCATGGCGGTGAGCTTCACCCGCTACGGCAGGCTGTACTACCTCGATCCGGGCGAACACCGCCCCAAGGTCGGAGACAAGGTCCTCGTCCCCACCGATGCCGGCCCCGAGGTGGCCGAGTGCGTCTGGGCGCCGCAATGGACGAGCGAGGACATCGGCGGCCTGCCGGTCTGCGCGGGCATCGCGGGCGAGGAACACCTGGCCCGGGACGAGGCCAACAAACGGCGGCGGGCCGAGGCGCGCAGCGTCTCCAAGCGTCTGATCAAGCGGCACGACCTGCCCATGAAGGTCGTCGGCGTCGACTACCTGGACACCGACAACGTCTACACGGTCTACTTCTCGGCTCCCCAGCGGGTCGACTTCCGCGCTCTCGTCCGCGACCTGGCCCGCAACCTGCGGGCCCGGGTGGAGCTGCGCCAGATAGGCCCCCGCGACGAGGCCCGCCTCCAGGGCGGTATCGGTCCCTGCGGTCGCGACCTGTGCTGCGCCACCTTCCTGAAGGACTTCGAGCCGGTCTCCGTCCGCATGGCCAAGGACCAGGACCTGCCGGTCAACCCGCTGCGCATCGCGGGGGCGTGCGGGCGGCTGATGTGCTGCCTGAAGTATGAACACCCGCTCTATCTCGACGCCCACAGCAGGATGCCCCGCGTCGGGCTGAAAGTCGACACCCCCGAGGGGCCGGGAACCGTCGTGGGCCGCAACGTGCCGTCCGACTCCGTGGTGGTCCGCCTGGAGGAGGGGGGCCGCCGCTGCGCGTGTCCTTCGGCCTCGGTGTGCTCCCCGCGCAAGCAGCACGACGCGGTGTACGGCGGCACGAGCGGGGACTCTTCGTGATGGCTTTGGGATATTCCGCTGGTTTGTAGCGGTATCGACATAGGATGCGCTTGGTATGTGAGCAGTCGTCCACTTCCGAGCCACGGCTCCCGCCTGCGCCGGCGGGCGACCCGATCGACGGAGTGGATCAGGCGTGAGATCCCGTACGGCCGCCGCGCTGGCGGCGGTGGCCCTCCTCGCCGCCGCCTGCACCGGTAACGGCGCCGCCTCTCCTTCCAACGCGGCCTCCTCATCCGTTCCCACCGCCGGTGCCGACGCGGCCGTGGCCGGTGCGACGCTCGCCTGGGCGGACTGCGGCGACGGCTTCGAGTGCGCGAAACTCCAGGTCCCCCTGGACCACGACGAACCGGGTGGCGAGCGGATCCCGATCAGCGTCATCCGGCTGCCCGCCTCGGGGAAGAAGATCGGCTCACTCCTGTTCAACCCCGGCGGGCCCGGATCCTCCGGGGTCGAGTACGCCCGGTACGCCCGTGACGTGATGAGCCCCGCCCTGCGCGAGCGCTTCGACATCGTGGGGTTCGACCCGCGCGGGGTCGGCGAGTCCGCACCCGTACGGTGTCTGTCGTCGAAGGAACTGGACGAGTTCACCGGCCTCGACGGCTCCCCCGACTCCCCGGAGGAGATCACCGCCCTGGAGGAGGGGGCTCGACGGTTGAGCGCCGGATGCCAGGCCCGCTCGGGCAAGCTCCTGCCGCACGTCGGCACCGCCGACGCCGCCCGGGACATGGACCTGCTGCGCGCCGCCGTCGGCGACTCCAAGCTCACCTATCTCGGCTTCTCCTACGGCACGCAGCTCGGCGCCGTCTACGCCGACCTCTTCCCCGGCAAGGTCCGAGCCCTCGTCCTGGACGGGGCCGTCGACCCCACACTCACCTCGGTGGAACTGAACGCCACCCAGGCGCGCGGTTTCGAGATCGCCCTGGACGCCTTCCTCGAAGACTGTCTCAAAGCCGCCGACTGCCCCTTCCGGGGATCCGTCGCCTCCGCCCGTGAGGAGATCACCCGGCTGCTCCAGCGCACGGACGCCACCCCCCTCGGCAACACCACGGGCGACGGCCGCACCGTGACCGAGGCCTGGACGGTCCTCGGCCTGATCACCCCGCTCTACGACCAGCGGTCCTGGCCGACGCTGCGCCAGGCGCTCGCCGATGCGCTGAAGGGCGACGGGACCACGCTCCTGGGGCTGGCCGACCTGCTCATCGACCGCAAGGAGAACGGTGAGTACGCCAACCAGACCGAGGCCGGTCTGGCGGTGAACTGCGTGGACTCGGCCTACCCCGCCGACTCCGCCGCCTTCGCCACGGCCGCGGCGAAGGCGGCGAAGGAGTCTCCGCTGTTCGGGGAGTACATCATGTGGAGCTCGCTGCCCTGCGCGTACTGGCCGGTCAAGGCGGGCCCCGAAGAGAAGATCGACGCACCCGGCGCTCCGCCCATCGTGGTCGTCGGCACCCAGCGCGACCCCGCCACGCCCTACGTCTGGGCTGAAGCCCTCGCCTCCCAGCTCTCCTCCGGTGTCCTCGTGGGCTTCGACGGTGACGGCCACACCGCCTACCGGGGTGGCACTTCCTGCGTGGACCGCCTGGTCGACGACTACCTGATCAACCTGACCGTCCCGAAGGACGGAACCCGCTGCCCGAAGACCGGCTGAACCGAGGCGCGGAAACTCCACGGAAGCCTGTACACTTCGGTAGGTCGCGTGAAACACGCGGCACGCCGCCTTAGCTCAGTCGGCCAGAGCACTTCACTCGTAATGAAGGGGTCAAGGGTTCGATTCCCTTAGGCGGCTCCAGGTCAGAGGCCCCCACCGGACACCGGTGGGGGCCTTTTGCTAACACCCTTGCTAACAGCGGCATGGACGCGGTGGCTTCTCCTGCGGCAGGGTGAGTGTTCGGGAAGGCCAGCCTTCAACACCCGAGGACTACGGTGTTCAGGAACATGGCCTGCCCGAGGTGGCATGCCGTCCGCACAGTGAGCACCAAACCTCTCCCAGCTGCAGCAGTTCGGTCATCTCGTTGAGCAACGATGCCTTGATCCGGTCCAGAGCCGTGGCGTCTTGGCTGAAGCAACGGGCGACCCAGATCTCATGATCCTTTGCCCACCAGTTGTTGAGGTGAAGGTGCACAGCGGACGTTCCGTCGAACCACCACAGGTCCGCCGGTCCTGAGGCCTCATCGACCGGTGGCGGAAGGTCCGCGCCCGCCAGGACCGGGATCATTCCCGACGGGATGGCCAGCTCCAGCATCAGATGCGGCCAGTGGCGGACGGTCAGGAACAGCGCGTGCGCCTCAAGCCGCTGGTCGACACTCCGGTTGAGAATCCTGAGCGGCTTGTCGGCGAGGGTCATCCCGGCACGGCCGTCCAGTAGAACCTCCACGCCCCATGTCCAGTCGTCGTCCACGATCCCGTAAAACGCCCATCCCTGGGCCGTCCAGTAGACCCTCGTATCGCCATCCAGCCCGTACTCCACCCTGTTGGGCCCTGAAGCCGGGCACCACAGCCCGCCGTATCGCCGCTCGAAGGCGATCATCGCCTCAACGGCTTCAGCGGGAGCCTCGATCTCGTTCCCGGCATGATCAACGGCACGGGCGGTCCGTTTGATCCAGTCGGCCGGTGTCGGCTCATGCCAACGTGCGTTCGCGTCAAGAAAGGCACGGAGGCGAGGCGAGAGCGAACGGTCAGTTCGTATGTGCACACCTGAACGTACACTCGCTGTCCGTTACCCACCCGACGGCCGCAGACTTCAACGTGAAAGTCCCTGAACCTGCACCGGGCAGGATCAGGGACTTCAAGAATCCGAGGAAGCTGTCTCGGTTGCGTCCATGGAAGTGGTGTAAGAGTTTCCCCAGCTAGCAAGCGTGGCGCCGGACATGAGAACGGCCATCGCGTGTTCCTTCGTGATTGCGACATCAAGATCGAAGGAAGAAAGCGATGGCCGTGCCCAACAGTGTGGACCCGATGGCGTGGCTGGCGGAGCAGATTCAGGCCAGTGACCCCAATCTGTTGCGCTCCATGGTGAAGACCATGGCTGAGACGTTGATGTCGGCCGAGGCCGACAGCCTCTGTGGCGCCGCGTACGGTGAGCGCAGCACCCAGCGGGCCAACCGGCGCAACGGCTACCGATCCCGGGACTGGGACACCCGCGCCGGCACCGTCGAGCTGGCCATCCCCAAGCTGCGCTCGGGCACCTACTTCCGGGATTGGCTGCTGCAGCGCCGCCGCCGGGCCGAACAGGCCCTGATCAGCGTGGTGGCCACCAGCTACCTGCTGGGCGTCTCCACCCGGCGGGTCGACAAGCTGATCGAGCAGCTCGGGGTGCAGCACATCTTGAAAAGCCAGGTCTCGGAGATGGCCAAGATGCTGGACGGGCAGGTGGAGGCGTTTCGGACCCGGCCGTTGGACGGCGGCCCGTATGCGTTCGTGTGGCTGGACGCGCTGACGCAGAAGGTCCGCGAGGACGGGCGGACGGTGAACGTGCACGTGCTGGTCGCCACCGTGGTCAACGCCGACGGCCGCCGGGAGATCCTCGGGCGGAGGTGACCTCGGCCGAGGACGGCGCGGGCTGGCTGGGCTTCCTGCGCACTCTGGTGGCCCGGGGCCTGTCGGGGGTGCAGTTGGTCGTCTCTGACGCCCACCGGGGGCTGGTCGAGGCCATCGGTGCGACGTTGGCGGGCGCCTGCTGGCAGCGGTGCCGCACTCACTACCTGCGCAATTTGCTGACGACCGTGCCGAAGTCGGTGCAGCCGTGGGTGGCCACCCTGGTGCGGACCATCTTCGACCAGCCCGCCGCTGAGGCCGTCCGGGCCCAGCACACCTGGGTCGTCGACGCCCTGGAGGCGAAGTATCCGGCTGCCGCGACGCATCTGGGGGCCGCCCGGGAGGAGCTGCTGGCCTTCGCCGCCTTTCCTCGGGAGGTTTGGCGGCAGGTCTGGTCGAACAATCCACAAGAACGGTTGAACAAGGAGATCCGCCGCCGCACGGACGTGGTCGGCATCTTCCCCGACCGGGCCGCGATCGTCCGTCTGGTCGGTGCGGTTTTGGCCGAGCAGACCGACAAGTAGACCGAGGCCCGCCGCTACATGGGACTGGACGTGCTGGCCAAGATCCGGCTGCGGCTGATCTGCGGCGACACACCGGGGCAGAATCCGCTGCCGCAGACACTTACCGCTTAACCTGCAGAAACAGGATCACGCGAAGGCCGGCTCATACACCACTTCGCTGGACGTGACCGCTGTCTCTTATTCGAGAGCCTTGGCGAAGACGTCAGCGGCGGCGGTCTCCGCCGAATGGATCACGTGAGCGTACACGCGCAGGGTGATGGCCGGATCGGCGTGACCGAGCCTGGCCGCGACCACGTGGCCGGGGACGCCGGCCAGAAGCAGCGTGGTGGCGTGGATGTGCCGGAGATCGTGCAGGCGGGCGTAAGGGAGCGGTTCAGCGGGAGCTTGGTCCTTGCCCTCCGGTTCGTTGTACGCCTTGATGAGCTTGCCCGGGAGCGCCGTCACGGTGGTCGGGTAGATGGGGCCGCCCCAGGCGGTCGTGAAGACGTGACCGCTGTCCGCCCCCTTCCAGGAGTCACCCACGCGAGCCTTCTCCGCTTCCTGGGCCTTCTGCTGTTCCCGGAGTATGGTCACCACGCCCGTCGAGCCCTTGATGGTGATCTGCCGACCGTCGAGGTCGACGTCAGGCCACCGCGGGTTCAGCAGCTCACCCCACCCCGCGTCGGCCGTGGCCGGTCGCGCTGCGGCTCTTCGGCCGGCCACGGCCGCGCCGCCCACCCGCCAGGCCCACCAAGCGATCAGGGGAGCCGGGAAAGTCCCTCGGTAGTCGTAATGATTCCGCTGAAGGCTGCCGCACCGCTTCCGCCCCTCGGGCCTTGACGGCCCTGCGGTACGGGTCGGTTTGCCACCGGATATCTCGTGCTCTCGCCGTCGCCGGCCATCCCGCCATCGGCTCTTCTGGTTACGCAGTGCCTTTGGCCTCTTTCGGAGCGGCGTCGGTGGCTGCCGTCCCTGAAGAGACCAGCCAAGTGCGAGCCGAGGTTCTGATCGTCTCATCTGCCGTCATCCAGGCGTAGCTCCAGCAGACTGGTTTCTTCAGTTCAAGCCCGACCATGCGAAGTGGGGTAACCGGCGCGGGAGGAGGGACGCCGGGCACAGGTGCGTCCAAGTCGAGTCTGACTCTCCGTCCCAGCCCCGTTGCTCCGTCGGGGGGACGACGAGCGGGATCATCAGAAGGCGAAGGAGTATACGGGAAACGTGTCCCTTCAGTTACCGATATGCACTTTACCTAAGGACACTGTGGCGCCCGGATCCAACCCGATATCCCTGATCCTTTGTGACTTTCCGGTCTGAACATTGACCTTGTAATAGCCGAAAGATCCGCCAGGCTCGGGAGGCTCGGCCTCGATGATGTATTCATTGGTGTCGAGCCAGTCGTATCCGATCGCATCGCTCGGTTCGGACAGAAGCCGGAGGTTGAACTTCTTTACGATCTTCCCCGTTTTTGCATTGTAGACGGCAAGGCTCTCCTCGTCGTCCTCGCCGAAGGTGGGGAGCACCTTCACCATCAGGCGCCCGTCCGGGGAGAGGTTGTTTATGAAATCCCCTCCCTTCCATTCGCTGGTGACCATCCCTCTGTGGTTGAGTATGGTTACGGTGCTGCTTTCGGGATCATCCTCCCCGAGTCCCGGACATGCTCGTTTTGCTGCGATGACAGCAGCGTTATGGCTCAAGCCGAGTACATGGCAGAAACCGGGAAAAGTGGAAGTCCGTCCTGTGGCGAATTCGGTGATCAGTAGTCGAGGCTGATCGCCGGAGAATGCAAGGGCGAAGAACCGGCCGTCGGGCGATATCTCCAGGCTGTGAACGTCACCGAGCGCCTCTGCATCCAGTCGTGGTGAGATGGGTTTGAGTCGCGCGGTGGGCAGGTTCCATCCGACAAACTGCATCCGCTGCTTGCTGAAGTATGCAAGATGATGACCGGCGGCTGTGATGCGGAGCGGTACACCTTCAAAGTGAGAGTCTTCTATCTGGGCTTGGCTTACCGCGTCAAGAAGGGGGATGTCGCTTGAGCATTCATCATCGTCGGCACCGGACCCAGCCTCGAATCCCCCGCAGCTTGCGCCGTAGGTGATATCCAGATCTTGCCTTCCTTTGCCTCTTTTGTAATTTACGCGCAGTGTCCATTCGCTGCATGTAATCACTTCCGGCGCGGCATCGTCCTCTTCTTCTCTGGGCCGGCTGTGGCAATTCGGGTCCTCCCGAGTGAATGCATACTGCACTGGCGGATCAAACGGTCCGGGTTTCCAGTCCGGTGCCGCCTGAGGGCTGTCGTCACGGTTCAGATAGAGGAATCCCGAACCCAATAAGCCGAAGATGAGGAGAACGACTGCAGTGTGTCGACCGGGCCGGTGCCGGGTGGCGCGTCGCTCTACACCGGAATCCGGCCCGGCTCTGCCCGGCTCTCCATGAATGTCGCCGTTCATTCCGATGTCCGCCATCAGGTTACTCATGCCTCCCTGTCCGATGTTGAGGGAAAATTTAACCCCTTCCAGTCGCGGGACGATAACGAGTGGGCGAGCATGTGCGTTCCCGCGGAGGGCGGCGAAGCACCCTTCGCAGGATCGGTCGATGAGACGGAAGAAGGTAAAACGCCCGATCATCGCTATACAGTCGGTGTTTCCCAGGTCGTCAGATGTGGTGTCGCAGGAAACCCATACCCACAAGGGCAGGGCACAACGAGGGCACATGAGGGTGTGAGGCGGCCAGGAATACCGAGAACCGGTGAGAAGCTGAACCGCGGGTCAGGCAGTATCCCATGATGTCGGCCCAGGTTTCAGCCGTCGCCCTTGCTGAAGTGCCGGTAGTCCCCTATGCCCAAGAGGAGAACGCGCCGGGAGGATGTCACCGGCATCCGGTTGGATGAGGCGCGTGTCTGCTCATGACGTGGCCCGGCTGCTGCCGGATATTCCGGTGCTCCGTGACCTGTGCCGGTCCATGGCGGTGCTGGAAGCCATTCTCAGCCCGGAGTGGTCCAGCCGCTACCACTCCTTCGACGCGGAATGGGGGCCCGGGGAGGAGATGGCCTCGATGCGCGACGGCTCCGGAGATGAGTACTCCATCGTCTTCTCGGCGGTGGGTGCCTACATCCGCGGGTTCGACCACGAGTCGGTGATGAGCCCGTACGGCACCGGCAGGCCGTGGCCGGGGATGCTCGATTCGGTCCCCGAGGTCTTCCGCCACTGCGTGGCCGAGCCCGCGTTCTGCAACGAGGACGGCATCATGGCCGTGACCGCCTGCCTGTGGCGGGAGACCGGTGACGACCGCTGGCGGGTGGGGGAGATCGACTACCCGGACGGCGTGAGCGATCCTGATGGGGCGGCATACCTGTTCGCGCGGCTCGTCGATCCGTCCGCGGAGGCGTTCCGGCGGTTCGCCGAGGACTACTACGAGGTCCCGGTGGACCTGGAGGCGGTGCGGCACGTCTACGCCCTCCGCCCGCTGACGCAGGGGGTGGTCACCGCGCTGAACGCCGACCTCACCATGAAGGACCTCACCGACGACCTCGCGGCGGCTCGGTATCCATCCGTCGCCGGTTGAGAAGACGGTCTGCCCGTAGGGTGGTGATCGTGCAACGGCTCGCGCTCTTCGACTTGGACAACACGCTCGTGAGCCTGGACGAGGCTTTCCAGGTGCGGACCGCGGAGTTCGCCGACGGGTACGGTCTCGGGCGCGAAGCGGTTGACGGGCTCATCGCTCTCGACCGGACGGGACCGGCCGAGGTCGTCGACGCCTACGCGCTGTTCGGGCTCGAACACGTCGTTCGTGCTGACGTCGCGGAGCTTACGGGTGCCCAGGGCCGGGATGACGTGGATTCGGCTCAGGATGGTGCCGGTTTCCATCGGAAACCTGTCTCGCCTGCCCGGCTCGTAGGTGAGCCAGTCACCCACGGCGTGCTCGACGGTGTAGCCGGCTGGAGCGAAGGCAAGCCCGTCCTCGTAGCCGTGGATCGCGGGATGCGCCGGGCACGGCTCTGACGGACCGAGCGCAGGCGGCCCGTGCGCAGCTGCTCGTAGATGACGCTGCGGTTCACCTGGAGCAGGCGCATGGTGTCAGAGGTGCGGTACAACTCCGGCTCATAGCTGCCCTGGACTGCGGACATCGCGGGTCGGCACACTCTGCTCGCACCCGGCGGCAAGCCACGGTCCGGCACTGGAGTGTGCCGATGTTGTCTCCTGAGGCCGCACACGATTTTCGTCGGGTCCGCATGGCAGGATTCCCGTGATCTGGCCCCACAGAGAGCAGGATTCCCGTGAGCGTCTACAGCTGGCTTGATGACGATGCGTTCTGCGCAACGCACGTCCGTGGCCTCACCCCGCACGAGGCGTTGGCACGTCTCGGCATCGAGGTGGTCGACGGTGACGACGAGGAAGGCGAGATCGATGAGGGCCTCATCTGTGCGCATCCAGCCGAAGGCGGCACCGTTCTGAGCGAGCTCAACGGCTTCGCCGGCACGCTGGACGAGGTCCTGCGGCCCCTGTCGGTCGGAACGGTCACGGCGAGCGTCTTCGTCAACGTCAACAGGGTCGCGGACTTCGTTCACTACGCGGACGGCCGTAAGGTCCTGTCGTTCGACCCGCTGATCCCTCATCCCACGGATGACGCCCAGGCGGACTACCTGTCCGACCGGATCGAACTCGGCCTGGTCCACGGCAACTCAGAGGGCGGGCTCGCCGCGGCACGGCAGCTGGCCGAGCGCATCACTGGAGTACGGCCGAACGCTTCCAGCCGCATCGTGACCGCTCACGGCTTCGTTGAGTACTGATGGTGCTCGATTGCCTGCCCTGACCGGCGATGACCCGCGGCACCAGATGAGAAAGGCTCACTGTCGGCCAGCGTTACGACTTGGTTGGTCCTGGGACGACGCCCCACATGAACGTTGAGCCCTTCAGCAGTTGCTCCGTCACCTTGATCCCGGTCAGGCGCTCGACGAGCAGGAAAGCCGGCCCCTCGTAAAGCTGGTGAAACCACGGGTAGAGCCTGTCGATCTCCGCCATCGTGTCCACGAGTTCGTCCGGGGTCTCCCTCAGATGTTCATCATCGACTCCCCAGGTGAATCGGATCTCGCCGTCCTCGCACCAGTAGAAGTAGTCCAGGCCCTTGATGGCCAGTGCGGCCTGGGAGACGAGGCGGGTGCCCTCGGAGAGTTCAGTGATCACGTCTTCACAGGTGCCGAGCCAGTCAGGGTCGAAAACGAACGTCCAATCGCCGATGGAGGTGACGCCGAGAGGCTCCCCAGAGCATGGGTAGTGATCCGGGTCGTCGGGGAAGGGGCCCGGCGTGAGGTCCTCCCATCGACCGCCGAGGCGGGCGACCACCTGTTCGGGCGTGGCACGGATGTAGATGAAGCTGTAGCACTCCTCGGCGTATTCGCCGCGGAGCCAGGAGACGCCGGGGGGCTGCATGATCATTTCGTCATGCTGCCAGCCGCCACCGACAGGCACAGAACCCGGTCGTCAGCTGGGTTCCTCGTTCTGCTTCGTGCGCACTGCCACTGCTACTCGCGACGCGCGAAAGGTCAAGCGCAACGTGAAGATGTCCAATACGGGCAGGTCGTTGCCGTCCCAGTCGAAGCAGTCGACCTGACCAGGTGGGGCGTCGGGCCGGGCGGTCACGCAGTCATGGCCTTCCTGATTCTCGCACCACTCGATGATTCGGACATCCTCGAACCGGAAGACCACGACAGGCATCGTCGCCAGCTCGGGCGGAGCCCACCATGGGTCATGGACGAACTCCAGCTCCAGCATCGGCGGCCTGCCGGGCTGATAGGTCAGGTAACTGAAGTCGGTGTCGTGGAGGTAGACGTGGGCGCCCTCGTCGGTCCAGAACTCGTACAGCCCTGTCCTGGGAGTGACGCCACGATCTTTGTCCGTGGTCACGTCGGTGAACTCGGTCACTGACATGAGCACATGATCCTATGACCGAAGCGGCCTCTGCAGTCCGCGGCGGAGCGCTGACAGCGACGTCCCCGCACACGGGCTCGTTTCGACCACCGCACACGGACTCATCCCGGCCACCGTCCACCGCCCTCCGGCCATGGCGTTCGACACCCGACCGGGTCGATCGCCCCGCCTGGGAAGTGGGCGGTCCCGACATGGGACTGAGCTGACACGGGGGTGTGTTCTGTGGCTCGCGGAACCGGAAACTGACCTTGCTCAATAGTTCGCCTGGCGATATATATCGGCTATGGCACTACGTGAGCAGAGCTACCTCGTGCTCCTGGCGCTCTCCGACGGCCCGCTCCACGGCTACGGGGTGATCAAAGCCGTCCAGGAGCTGTCGGAGGGCCGCGTCCGGTTGGGGGCGGGCACCCTGTACGGCGCCCTGGACCGGCTGGCCGGGGACGGCCTGGTCGCCGTGGTCGGGGAAGAGGTCGTCGACGGCCGCCACCGCCGCTACTACGACCTGACCGGGCACGGGCGGGAAGTCCTGGCCGAGGAGACCGTCCGGCTCGCCCGCCTGGCCGCCACCGCGCAGCGCCGACTCCGCCTCCAGCCCGGGACGGGAGGGTGATGGACGCCTACGAGCGGCGCTGCCGCCTGCTGATGCGCGCCTACTCGCCGCGCTTCCGCGAGCACCGGGGCCAGGAGCTGCTGGGCACCCTGCTGGACCTCGCCGCACCCGGGCAGACGCGACCCACCCTGCGCGACAGCCTCGACATCGTCCGGGGCGGGCTGCTCACCCGGATCGGGGACCGCCCCCCTGCGGGGCAGTGGATCGGCTACCGGCTGTTCGGCAGGCTCGTGCCCGACCAGTACCGGATGTGGGTCCGCGACGACCTCCACAGCACGCTGTACTTCTTCCACACCCCGTTCCTGCGGTTCATGCTGATCATTCCGCTGCTCACTGGCATCAACGAGTTCCTCGGTGTTGAGGAGTTCCTGCATGCTCACGGTGTGGATCTGCTGAACTGGCCGATCCCCGTGGCGTTCGGGCTCGCCGCCCGGAGCGCGAGCGCGACCAGACGTCGGGCACGTGACTGGTACGGGCTTGAGCGTATCGACGCCTCATGACCTGAGGCGGTCTGACGCGGCCGTCCCATCCAGGCGACCCGGGACGGCGGCCCAGTCGTCGCCAACGGGTCTGCCTGCGACGACATGGATGTGATCCAGAGACACAGCTGTACATTCGTCCGTGATGTTTCGCTGCTCGCCGGTGGTGCTCGACCGGAAGGTGCTGGGGCGGGAGGCGACCGCGACGATCTCGCCGGGCCGGTGGTCGCCCTTGCCGGTGGATCCGCCTGACCTTGAACGACGTCGGTTGAACCACCTGAGGAAGTCGGGTGAACCACCTGAGGGAAACGTACGTTTGTGGGGCATGAGACTAAGAATGACCATGCTCGTGGCGCTGTTGTCCCTGACGGCGGCCTGCGGAGGAGCGGAATCGGATACATCGGCGACCCCGGTTGATGACGGGCCGGCGAAGCGGGTTGCGTTGTGGGGTGCCGAAGGCGGGTTCGTGACCGTGACCATGAACGCGCTGCGTCCGCCGAAGGTGGTGCTGTACAGCGACGGCCTGGCGATCGTTGACGCGAGCAAGCAACTGAAGCTCACCGATGCCGAGACGGGCGAGACGGTTGCGTCGATGGAGACGTATCTGACCGGGCAGCCGCCGACCGCGGAGCCCAAGCCGGGTGCGCCGGCCGTGACGGACGTGCCGACCACCGTCCTCGGGGTACGGGGGAAGGACGGAAAGATGCTGGAGGTCCGTGCCCCGGCTCTGGACCAGGTCGCGGACTTCTACCCGAAGGAGCTCTCGGAGGCGAAGAAGCTGATGGACGGCTTGGCGACCCGGGCCGCCACCGCGGGCACCGATTACGTCGCCACCCGCGTCCGCGTGGTCGCCGAAGGGGTCACCTCGGCGGAGGGCAAGCCGGCGCCGTGGCCCGCAGGGGTCCCGGAGCCTTCGGGCACGGTGGAGCCGATCTGGCAGAAGGACGTCGAGGGGGCGGCGGTGAGTGCGATCACCAAGGCGGTGCCTGCTGGACAGCAGTACGGCCGGTCACTCTTCAAGACCGGTTCGGGGGCACTTTTCGTGCTCTCCTGGCGGTACCTGTTGCCTGACGAATAGCAGGGGCTGATGGCGTGGGCTCGCGGCTGCCCCGTCAAGTCGTCGCCCGCCGACCGCACAGACCATGACGATCAGCAGGCCGAAACGGCCGACATGGAGCCTGGCCACGGAACACCTCGCCGCCTCGATGAAGCACGGCCTGCTCGCGCCGGCCGTGCAGTCCGGACTGAGGTGATGAGCCCGTACGGCGACGGCAGGCCGTGGCCAGGGGTGCTTGATCCGGTCCCGGAACCTTTCCGGCGAGCCGGATGACAACAGGGCCGCAGCGTGTTGCGCGGAGCGCCGTACAGCACCACCGCCTTCACGGGCGATCCACCAGTCCGTATCCCCTATATCCTCACCATCCGTCCCATTCCCTGCATCCCCACCATGAGCCGGTGAGATGCCTGAGCCCGTACTCGTAATCCTCGGCACGAAGCCGGCCGTCGGGCGTCCAGGCGAAGCATCGTGACGGAGCCAAGGGCCAGTCGCTCACATCGAGCTGCGCGGTGGGAGGAACACCCTCGTCCTCGCCCACGTAACGTCCGCAGACGTGATACGCACCCGTCCATCGGCAGCCGGGATCGGCGTGCCCGCCACCGCCGATGATCGATCTGGCGTACTGCTCCATGCTGGACTGCGAGAGCGTGAAGCGCACCCGGAAGGAGCCGTCCAGGTGGATGACGCCCCACACGGCGAGCACGATGAGGGGAGCAGGCAGCCAGCGCAGGAGCGGCTTCATCGACAGTCTCCGCCGGCCGTTCCAGAAGGCCGCACACAGTCGGATGATCCAGTAGAAGCTCAGCGGCACCCAGACGAAGAACCCGAAGATCAGTCCCTCGAAGTACGGGAAGGGCACGCTGGACCACCACAGGCTGATGAACGCCGCGATCGTCACCGCGGTGAGGAAACGCCACCCGGGCGGGTTCTCGATCATGACGCCATCCTGATGTCGATCTTCACCGTGGTCACAGTCTGTCCGCAGGATGGTGGCCGGGCAACGCCTCGCGCTCTTCGATCTGGACAACACGTTCGTGAACCTGGACGAGGCGTTTCGCGTCCGGGCCGTGGAGTTCGCCGAAGAGCACCGCCTCGGGCGTAGGGCGGCTGACCGGTTGCTCGCTCTCGACCAGGCCGGATGCCCACACCGGGAAGTGTTCTTCGGCAAAGTGCACGATCACTTCGCCCTCTCCAGGACGCGACCGGGTACGGGACGCTCAGCCTCGGACCTGACCCGACATCATCGGATGACGCCCAGCCCGGAGCCGTGCGGGGTGCCGCGGCGGGCGATGACCGGAGTGATCTCACGTCTCCGCAGCCGGCGGCGGTGACTGCGGCGGTCGTGATCGCGGATCGCTGCCGGTGGGACATTCGCGATCGAGTACAGCGACCTGGCCTGCGGTGTCAGGTGAGGCACCCGGCGTCCGTGGGCGTCAACGGTCTCCTCGGGACGGAGCGAAGTGCTCCTGTCCCAGGACGGCGAGCAGTCGCAGCTTCTCGTGGCCCTCGGTGCGCGGGGGAGCGGTGAGCACGAGCAGGGCCTGGGACTGGTCCTCGGTGAACAGCACCTGGCAGTCCAGTTCGATCGGGCCGAGTTCGGGATGGATGAGCGTCTTGTGGTCCTCGAAGCGCTTGGCGACCTCGTGCCGGTCCCACAGCTCGGCGAACTCCGCGCTCGCCTTCTGCAGTGCCCGGACGAGTTCGCCGGCCCGGGACCGGGGGCCCATCGATCCGTAGGCGGCGCGCAGGTTCGCGACCTGCGCGCGGCTCTGCCTGTCGCGGTCGTCCTCGGGGTAGCGCAGCCGCTCGGAGAGGTCGGTGAACCAGCGGTAGATCTCGCTGCGGGCGAGGCCCGTGTAGCCGGACCTGTCACCGAACAGGGCGTCGGCCATCCGGTTCTGCACCAGCGTCTCGCCCAGGTTGGACAGGATGAGCGCCGGGGTGTCGTCGAGGCGGTCGAGCACCCGTAGCAGCGCGGGGGCGACGTGTGTCGCGGCCGTCGCCGGCGCCGGTGGGTTGTGCCCCGCCACCTGGAACAGGTAGTCGCGCTCGTCATCCGTCAGCCGCAGCGCGCGGGCGAGCGAGGTGAGCATCTGCTCGCTGGGCCGCGGGCCGCGCTGCTGCTCAAGCCGCGTGTAGTAGTCGGTCGACATCGCGGCGAGGGCCGCCACCTCCTCGCGTCGCAGGCCCGCGGCCCGGCGGCGCGCGCCGGAGGGGAGACCGACGTCCTCCGGACGCAGTGCTTCGCGGCGGCGGCGCAGGAAGTCGGCGAGTGTGCTGCGGTCCATGGGTTCAGTATCCGCCCCGTGCACGAGGGCCGGCGGGCACGAACCAGGGATCGCCGATCCCCCGATGAGCGCTCTCTGCACCCGCTGCGCTCCGTCGGTCAGGCTGGAAGCATGCGAATCTCAGGCAACACCGTCTTCATCCCGGGCTCCACGAGCGGCATCGGCCTGGCCCTCGCGATCGAACTGCGAGCCAGGGGGAACACGGTCATCGTCGGCGGCCGGCGCGCCGAACTGCTCGAACGGATCGCCGCGGAGCACCCCGGCATCGACACCGTGCGGATCGACACGGCCGATCCCGCGAGCATCGACTCCGCCGCGAAGGAGGTGCTGGCCAAGCACCCGGATCTCAACGTCCTGGTCACGATGGCCGGCATCATGCGCGTCGAGGACTGGCACGAGCCCGAATCGTTCCTCGCCTCGGCCGAGGCGGTGGTGACGACCAACGTGCTCGGCCCGATCCGCCTCATCGCCGCGTTCGTCCGGCACCTGCAGGCGCAGCCGGACGCCACCATCGTCACCGTCTCCTCGGGCCTGGCGTTCGCACCGCTCAAGGCCACCCCGAGCTACAACGCCTCCAAGGCCGCGATCCACATGCTCAGCGAGTCGATCCGGCTGCAACTGGCCGACACGACCGTGAAGGTGGTGGAACTCGAGCCGCCGTCCGTTCGCACCTCACTGTTGCCCGGCCAGGAGGACAGCGAGTTCGCGATGCCGCTGGAGGAGTTCGTGACGGAGGTCGTCGCGCTGATCGAGGCGCAGCCCGACGCCAGGGAGATCCAGGTCGAGCGCGTGAAGTTCCTGCGCTACGGCGAGGCTCGCGGTGACTACGACCAGGTCGTCGAGACGCTCAACGCGTCCGACCCGCACGGCAGATAGCCGGACTCCCCGCCGGGCGGCCGAGCGCCGGAGGTCTCGCGACTCGCCGGTGGCCGGAAAAGATCATCTCCTTGGGCGTCAGGGGGAGATGCGCGGGTGCACGAATCGCGGTCCGGTTGATAGCCCGGACGCTGTCACCACGTGGCAGCCTGTATCCGCCCTCTCCAGGGATGTCCGGTGTGCCGGAATCCGGCCTCGTCAGGCCGGTGGTCGGCATGACCTGGAGAGATTCGCGACCACCTCAGTGAGGTCGATGGCCTGCTTCGATGCTCCGTTCTGGGGTGGAGTCCTTGGGATCATCGAGGCAGGTGAGATCCACGCGACGCGGTACGCATTCGGTGGCGAGCCCACCGACGCCGAGCTGTGTCAGTTTCCGCTGCGTCGCGGAACGACCCTGCTGGAACGCGCGCATGCCAATCCCGCCGTCCCCAGGTCTACCGCGCGTGCGGGTTCCTAGCTGAAGGGGTCCGGGTGGTGCCAGGGGAAGATGACGGGTTCGCTGGGGATGTCGTCGTCGAGCAGGCGCTCCAGCAGCCCGGTCAGGCCGAGCGGGATGATCCGCTCATCGGTGCTCCGGAGTTCGGGCAGAGACCACCAGTGGAAACGGTCGATCAGCGACCGTTCGAGATCCTCCATGCCGGAGACGTCGACCTTCAGCTCCCCGCCGCGGAGAAAGAAGAAGGAGTCGACGGAGAGGAACCACTGGCCGTCGGCCCGACGCCAGTGGCCCGAACTGGTGGCGACGACGTGTCCGAGCTCCTCGGGCGGAATCGAGTGGCCGGTCTCCTCGCGGAGCTCACGAGCCGCGGCGTGTTTCAGGAGCTCGCCGTCGTTGACGCCGCCCCCCGGAGTGAACCAGGCGTGGTCGGAGTTCTTCATCAACCCCAGCCCGCGGTAGAGCAGGAGCCGGTCCTGATCGTCGACCAGCAGAATCCGCGCGGACGGCCGGGTGATCACTTCGGGCATGCCAATGATCATAGAAGTCGTCGTGGTGGGCCGATACGTGACGGCGAGGCCGTCCGCGGACCTCATCCTGCGAGCGGTCTCACCCTGACCCCTGTGAGTGGCCTCGCCCTGAACCCTGTGAGTGGCCTCACCCTGAGAACCGTGGGAGCAGGGTGGCGAGAAGGTGGAACAAGAGCATGCCGACGGGGATGACGCGCCACGGCCAGGACAGGTGCGTGGCGGTGACCAGGGCGGCGAGGGGGTAAGCGATTGTCCGTCGAAAGGCTGCTCGCCTTCACCGAGATCATCTACGGATGATGTCATATGCCTTTTTGTTGGCCTATGGGGAGTGCGTGGCTGGCGAATCACCGCTGATTTCCCCACGGCGGGTATGAGTTTCGATCCGGTGCCTGCTCCGCGACGGAAAACGGGTCCCGGCCCTTTTCCGCCCGCCCTTCCGGTCTCTTTCCCGCCCGCCCGTCGGGCCGTTCTCTCGCCTGCCCGCCTGCCCGCCTGCCCGCCTGCCCGCCGGATCGCACGGCCGGACGCCGTCGCGACTACCGGTCATCCGAGGACGGGCGGCCGGCACCATCACCACCTGCTCCGCATGATCCATGATCTCCTCCTGTCGTGCTCGGAGTATCCCGGCGGAAGATCGCCAAGATTCCGATGAGAGACCGCTTCCGGCCATATACACGGTGAAAAGGCGACGGATGGGGTTACGGAAAGACGGAGGCGTTTTGACCCAAGTCTCCTTGTCCCCGCTCGCCGACGGGCGTGGAGTTGTCGGCAGAAGGCGAGGAACGGGAGGGTCTCATGAGCTTCATACAGGTCATCGAGTTCGAGAGCACCCGTGAAGAGGACATCCGCCGACTGATGGACGAGTGGCGCGATACCACCGCGGACGAGCGCACGGCCACGCGTACCACTCTCACCCGTGACCGCGCACGTCCCGAGCACTATGTGGCGATCGTCCGCTTCCCCTCCTACGAGGAGGCCATGCGAAACAGCAAGCTGCCGCAGACCGACAAGCTGGCCCGGCGCATGCGGGAGATCTGCGACGGCCCGCTCCGGTTCATGGACCTCGACGTGGTCCGGGACGAGGACCTTTGACGGTCCGGGCACCGGGACCTCTCTTCGTCACCGGCATGTGGGCGGAGCGGGAGTGCGGATGCGGGTGACGAGGGCACGGCGTCGGCAGGGGCGGGGAACGCGCGGTGCACTGACGGTTCTGACCCCGGTGGTGCTGGTCACAGGGCTCATGGCCGTCGCCTCCTGCGGGGTGACGGGCTCTTGTGCGGTGACGGGCTCCTGTGGGGCTGCCGGCTCCGGCGCGGTGGGTCCCGGGGACGGCACGTCAGGTGCGGGTCGGTCGTCGTCCGTGCCGATCCACTCGCCATCCGTCCGGGTCTGGTCGTCGTCCGTACCAGGCCAGTCGTCGTCCGTCCCGGTCTGGTCGTCGTTCGTCCCGGTCCGGCCGTCACCCGTCCCGACCCCGTCGTCACCCGGTCCGGTCCCGCTCGCCCCGGCTCCGCCCGCGCAGGCGCCGCCCTCGCTCACCCGGGCAGCCGTCGACAACGCCGTGGCCAGGCTCGACGGTCTCGTACGGGCCACCATGGCGAGGACGGGCATCCCCGGCATGGCGGTCGCCGTCGTCCACGGGGACCGGAACGTCTACCTCAAGGGCTTCGGCGTCCGGCGCGTGGGCACGCCCGGCACGGTCGGCCCGGACACGGTCTTCCAGCTCGCCTCCCTCTCCAAACCACTGGCCTCCACCGTGGTCGCCGGAGTCGTCGGAGGGAAGGCCGGGCGGAAGGCGGTCTCGTGGGACGACCCGGTGGCCGGGCACGACCCGGGATTCGCGCTCAAGAATCCCTGGGTGACCCGGCACGTCACCATCGCCGACCTGTTCTCCCACCGTAGCGGCCTGCCCGACCACGCCGGGGACCTGCTGGAGGACCTTGGTTACGGCCGCCGGTACATCCTCGACCATCTTCGTGCGGAACCCCTGGCACCCTTCCGCGCTCACTACGCGTACACCAATTTCGGCTTCACCGAGGCGGCGGTGGCGGTGGCGAAGGCGAGGGGGACGACCTGGGCGGCCCTGTCGTCGGAGACGCTGTACCGGCCGCTGGGCATGACGTCGACCAGTTCGCGCTTCGCCGACTACGCCGAGGCCGCAGAACGGGCGTTCACCCATGTCAGAGTGGGCGGCCGATGGGAGCCCAGGTACGTGCGCGACCCGCAGGCGCAGTCACCGGCGGGCGGGGCGAGCTCCACGGCCCGGGACATGACCCGGTGGATGCGCCTGCAGATGGACGAGGGCAGGTTCGGCGGCAGGCAGGTCGTCGACGCCGCGGCGCTGCAACGGACCCACGTACCGCACATCGTCTCCAGCCCGCCCCGGGCGCCGGGCGGCGTGCCGGGCTTCTACGGACTCGGCTGGAACGTCGACTACGACGACCGGGGCCGGCTCCGGCTCAATCACTCGGGTGCCTTCGACCTCGGGGCCGCGACCACCGTGACGCTCCTGCCGACCGAGGACCTGGGCGTCGTCGTCCTCACCAACGCCGCTCCGGTAGGCGCCGCCGAGGCGGTGGCCGCGTCCTTCTTCGACGTCGCGGAGCACGGTGAGGTCACCGTCGACTGGCTCGGCCTGTTCGGCGGGATCTTCGCCGAGGAGGAGAAGGCGGACAGGTCGAAGACCGACTACACCAGGCCACCGGCGGACGCGGCTCCGCCCAGGTCCGGCACCGCGTACACCGGCACGTACGCCAACGACTACTACGGGCCGCTCACGGTCGACGTCGCGAACGGCACCCTGGTGATGCGGCTCGGTCCGCGAGGCGACCGGTTCCCGCTGCGGCACTACGACGGTGACACCTTCGGTTACCGGACCTCGGGTGAGAACGCCGTCGGCCTGTCCGGCGTGACGTTCACCGTCGGCGCCGGGGGCACCGCCACCCGGGTCAGACTGGAAGCCCTCGACCGGACCGGCCTGGGGGTCTTCACCCGCCGCTGACGCTCTCGACCGGACCGGCGCCGGGTCCCCGAGAGCCCGGAGAGCCCGGAGAGGAGGACAGGGGACGCGGAGGACGTGGGAAACCCGCCGGACCACGGCGATCTCCCTGGGGAGGGGCTTGTCAGGGCCGAGGGGAGGGGCTTGTCAGGGCCGAGGGGAGGTCTTGCTCCAGCCTTTGCTCCAGCCTCGGCCTGTTCCGCCGCCGGCCGCGGCCCGGCATCTGGGACACACCCGCCGCACTTCCTCGGCCGCCCCGCCCGACTCCGGGAACGTGTCCGGCCACGACACGTGGTGGAACCGGCGCAACCGGGACCGGCTCAGTGCCAGGCCGCAGAGCGTCTGGTTCGTTCCCGGCCACCAGGCGTGCACCTCACCCGCCGGCATCCGGACCCCGTCCTCGTCCAGTCGTTCACTCGAAGCCGCGACCGAGGGCTCACCGCGTCCCGCCATCGCCGCTCTCCTCTCCGCACCGCGCCTCCCCCGTACGAGGCACACCGTCACCGGCCTCCCTGCCCATACGGTGCGTCTCCATGTCGAACGGCCCGCGTAGAACGACCTGCGTAGAACGGTTCATATAGAACGGCCCATGTCGAACGGTCCGCGCAGAAAAGTCCGCACTGTGCGTCTGCGCGCCGGCCGCCACCCGCCCGTGCACGCATGCCTCCCCGCCTGCCCCCGCCTCCCTGCGTACCCGCGTACCTGCCTCCCTGCGTACCCGCGTACCCGCGTACCCGCGTACCCGCGTACGGGCCGACGTTTCCTCCGGCGACTGGGGGTTTTCCACCGGGAACACGGAGGGATCTCGCAATGGTCCCGGTCCGGACGGCGTGACTAGCTTCGATGGGTGCTTGTGAACACCTTCGCCGCGCTCTGTCTCGCCCTGCTCCCTCAGCCCGGTGGCGTCCCCTCCGGCGGCCCCACCCCCGCGGCCGTCGACGCGTTCGTCACGGAGTACCGCGAGGCGACGGGGCTGCCCGGGGCCGCGGTGGCGATCACCAGGGGGACGGAGGTCGTCCACGTCGCGGGGTACGGTGAGACCGCCTCGGGCGACCCCGTGACGGCGGACACCCGGATGGCCGTCGCGTCGGTCAGCAAGTCGTTCACCTCCCTCGCCGTCATGCAACTGGTGGCCGAAGGCAGGATCGAGCTCGACGGGCCGGTACGCGGCCACCTGCCCGAGTTCCGGATGGCGGACCCCCGGGCGGCGGAGATCACGGTGCGTCAGCTGCTGAACCAGACGTCGGGCATGGCCGACTCGGCCTTCCCGGAGAAGAGCCTGCCCCAACCGGACTCCCTCGAAGGCGCCGTGAAGCGCCTGGAGAACGCGAGGCTGGCCGCGGCCCCGGGAACCGTGTTCAGCTACCACAACACGAACTACCAGGTCGCCGCACGACTCGTCGAGGTGGTGAGCGGCGAATCGTTCGCGGACTACCTCGACGCGCATGTCTTCGCACCCCTCGGCATGCGTGACAGCGGCACGATCGACACCGAGCGGGACCTGCCCGCCAGCGCTCGCGGCCATCTCCGCATCCTCGGCGGAGCGGTCGCCGTGCCCGAGCCTCCCGGATTCGGCAACGGCTCCGGCGGAGTGATCAGCAGCGCGAACGACATGGCACGCTGGTTGATCGCACAGAACGACGCCGCACGAGGTGACAGCGCACGAGGTGACAGCGCACGAGGTGACACCACGCAGAACGATGCCACGCGAAATGACACCACGCAGAACGATGCCACGCGAAATGACGCCGCCCGAGATGACACCGCGCGGAACCATCCCACGCGAAGCGACGTCACGCGGGACGGCGACGGTGTCATCCCCGCCGGGAGCGTCACGGAGATGCGCACCCCCTCCGCGCAGAACAGGCGGTACGCCCTCGGGTGGGTGCTCGGCGAGACCGAACGCGGGACCCCCGTCGTACGGCACGGCGGCGACCTGTTCACCTCCACCGCCGAACAGCTGCTGATGCCCGGGTCCGGTTACGGCGTCGCGGTCATGGCGAACACCGGCATGGCCTTCGCCGACAGCGGCGCTCTCATGGACGGTCTGGTCGCGATGATCGAGGGAGAGCGGCCGGAGGTCCCCTCCTCGCCCCACCTCCTCATCGACGTCGCGTTCGCGCTGGCGACCCTGACGACCGCCGGACTCACGGCGCGCGGGGTGGCCCGCTCCGGCCGGTGGGCCGCCCGCAGAAGGGGCCGGCGCCGGTGGTCGCTGCTCCGCCTGCTGCCGTATCTGCTGCCGCTCGCACTATGCGTGGAGATCGCACCGATCTTCCGGTTTCTGGCCCGGGGACGCGACATCATGTGGATCCAGGTGGTCTATCTGTACCCGACCTTCATGATCTGGCTGGTGACGGCCGCAGCCGCGGGCACGGTGCTGGTGGTCGCCCGGCTCACTCGCCGAGGTAGCGGAGGATCGCCAGCACCCGACGGCTGTACCCCGGGACGTGAGTGAGGCCCAGCTTGTCGAAGACGGCGTTGACGTGCTTCTCCACCGTGCTCTGCGACACGTGCAGCCGCTCGGCGATCGCGGTGTTGACCATGCCCTGGGCCAGGTGCTCCAGGACGTCCCGCTCCCGGGCGGTCAGCGTGCTCAGCGGGGCGTGGGCGAGCAGCCGCCTGACCACCTCGGGGTCGAACACCGTGCCCCCGGCGCCGACCCTCTCCAGGGAGCCGAGGAACTCGGTCACCTCCGACACCCGGTCCTTGAGCAGGTAACCGAGGCCCTCGGAGGGTCCGGCGAGCAACCTGGCGGCGGAGGTCCGCTCGACGTACTGCGACAGGACGAGCACGCCGACGCCCGGCCACCGGTCGCGGATCTTCAGCGCCGCCCGCAGCCCCTCGTCGGTGTGCGACGGCGGCATGCGCACGTCCACGATCACCACGTCCGGCGGCCCTCCGGCCACGGCGTCCAGGAGCGCGCCGGCGTCGCCGACCGCCGCCGTCACCTCGTGACCGGCGTCCCGGAGCAGCCGGGCCAGTCCTTCGCGGAGCAGGACGGAATCGTCGGCGAGTATCAGGCGCACGGCAGCCTCGCGGTCACCGTCGTCGGGCCACCGGGCGGGCTGTCCACCGCGAACGTCCCGTCGAGTGCCCGCACCCGCCGGGCGAGGCCGGACAGCCCGCCGCCGTTCCCGTCGGCGCCGCCCCGGCCGTCGTCGGAGACCGTCACCACCGCCTCGTCCCCCTCCCGGCGCAGCCCGACCGTGATCGCGCTGGCCCCGGCGTGCTTGTTGGCGTTGGTGATGGCCTCCCTGACCATGAAGTAGGCGGCGGTCTCGATCTCCGGCGCGAGGCGCGCGGGCAGCGCGTGGCGGAAGGTCACCGGTACGGCGGAGCGGTCCGCCACCTCCTCCAGCGCGGCCCCCAGCCCGGACGCGTCGAGCTCGGTGGGGTAGATCCGCCACGCCACGTCGCGCAACTCGTCGAGGAGCAGCCGGGACTCCGCGTACGCCTCGTCGATCAGGGCGGGATCCGCCGTCCGCCGGGCCCGTCCCAGCAGCATCGCCAGCGCCACGCCCCGCTGCTGCACCCCGTCGTGCAGGTCACGCTCGATCCGACGGCGTTCGTCGTCGACGGCCCGCACGATGCCGGAGCGGGAGGCGGTCAGCTCGGCGATCCGGCGCTCCGCGGCCCGGTCCGGGTGCGGCCCGGCGAACCGGTCGGCGAGCCGGCAGTCCATGGTGACCAGCGCGGCGCCCCACGCGACGGACAGCGCCAGCGCGGCCAGCCCGAGGGCGAGGCCGTACGCCCAGCTGCTGCCCGTCAGCCGCACCCCGGGGAACTCCAGCGGGATCAGGCCGGGGTCGCCGGAGAGGAGTTTCCCGGCCCCACCGTGCAGCAGGAGGACGGCCACGAACAGCCCGGCGGCGGCGAGGTAACCGCCCAGCAGCCCGAGCGCGCCGCGCAGGGCGAGGTAGGCGTTCCCGCCGCGGTCACCGGCGCAGTGGTGGTCGTACCAGGTGGCCAGCCGGGTGCGCTCCAGCTCGACCAGCGCGGCCGTCACCCTGCGTGCGCGGCCGCCGCCGACCGACCGGGCGACCGGCCAGGCGACGCAGCTCCACCCCAGCCCGGCCAGGCCCGTCGGCATCCCCGCGAGCAGTCCGACGGCACGCCGGAAGGGCACGGTGACCGCTGGGTGCATGACCTGGAGTCTAGGCGGCGTGGGGGCCGGGCGACAGGAACCGGCACATGGCGGGCGTCTCGCCGGTCCCCGGCCACCCGGCCGGGCACGGCGGAAACTCGGATGCGCGTACCGGTGGTCTCTGAGTACCCTGCCTTCGATCAGGGGAGGCGTGAAGTGGGACATGTCGAGATCGGTCATTTGACGTACGTCCTACCGGACGGCCGGCCGTTGCTGGACGACGTGTCCTTCAGGGTCGGCGAGGGCGTCAAGGCGGCGCTCGTCGGCCCCAACGGGGCGGGCAAGACGACCCTGATGCGGCTGATCGCGGGTGACCTGCAACCGATCGAGGGCAACGTCGTCAGCTCCGGCGGCCTGGGGGTCATGCGGCAGTTCATCGGCAACATCCGCGACGGGCGGTCCGTGCACGACCTGCTGGTCAGCGTCGCCCCCGAGCGGGTGCGCACGGCGGCGGCGAAGCTGGAGGCCGCCGAGCTGGCGATGATGGAGTCCGACGACGAGAAGGTCCAGATGCGCTACGCGCAGGCCATCACGGACTACACCGACGCCGGCGGCTACGACATCGAGGTGCTCTGGGACACGTGCACCATGGCCGCGCTCGGCATCCCGTACGACGGCTGCAAGTATCGCGAGGTCAACACCCTGTCGGGTGGCGAGCAGAAACGGCTGGTGCTGGAGGCGCTGCTGCGCGGGCCGGACCAGACCCTGCTGCTGGACGAGCCGGACAACTACCTGGATGTGCCGGGCAAGCTCTGGCTGGAGCAGGCGCTGCGCGAGACGCCCAAGACGGTGCTGCTGGTCAGCCACGACCGGCAGCTCCTGGCCAACTCGGCCGACCGGATCATCACCGTGGAGGCCGGCAACGTCTGGGTCCACGGTGGCGGCTTCCGCACCTACGCTCAGGCGCGCAAGGAGCGCAACGAGCGGCTGGAGGAGCTGAAGCGGCGCTGGGACGAGGAGCACGTCAAGCTCAAGCGCCTGGTCAACATGCTGAAGAACAAGGCCAAGTACAACGACGGCATGGCCGCCGCCTACCACGCGGCGCAGACCCGCCTGCGCAAGTTCGAGGAGGCGGGCCCGCCGGAGGCCGCCCCCAGGGACCAGTTCATCAACATGCGGCTCAAGGGCGGCCGGACCGCCAAACGGGCGGTGATCTGCGAGGGGCTGGAGCTCACCGGCCTGATGAAGCCGTTCGACCTGGAGATCTGGTACGGCGAGCGGGTCGCGGTGCTGGGGTCCAACGGCTCCGGCAAGTCACATTTCCTGCGCCTGCTCGCCGGCGGGGAGGTCCGCCACACCGGCGTGGCCAGGCTCGGTGCCCGGGTGGTGCCGGGGCACTTCGCCCAGACCCACTCCCACCCGGAGCTCCTCGGCCGCACGCCCTGCGAGATCGTCATGACCGAGCACGCCCGGCTGAAGAACGAGGCGATGAAGATCCTGGCCCGCTACGAGCTGGCCGGGACGATCGCCGAACAGCGTTTCGAGACGCTTTCGGGCGGCCAGCAGGCACGCCTGCAGATCCTGCTGCTGGAGCTGTCGGGCACCACGCTGCTACTGCTGGACGAGCCGACCGACAACCTCGACCTGGCCAGTGCCGAGGCGCTCCAGGAGGGCCTGAACGCCTTCGACGGCACCGTGGTGGCCGTCACCCACGACCGCTGGTTCGCCGACGACTTCGACCGCTATCTCGTCTTCGGCTCCGACGGCAGGGTCTACGAGTCGCCGGAACCGGTCTGGGACGAGACCCGGGTGGTCCGCCAGAGGTGAGGCGTCCGGTCCGCGCAGGCTGGTCAGGCGCCGGGTCCGCGCAGGTCTATGAGGCGCCGGGTCCGCGCCGGGCAAAGAATGGGTCCGCCCCGGGTCCGCCGTTGGCGTGTCGGGGGTGACGGCGGCACCGTCCCGGGTTATCACCACTAGGTGACGTACAGCACCCGAACCGTGACGCACGGCACCCTGCTCGTCGGCGCCATGGCCCTTCTGCTCGCCGCCGGATGCTCCGGTGCCGAGCAGCGGCGGCAGCAGGTCGCCGAGCTCCGGCCCCTCACGGTCAAGGAGCAGACCTCGTCGGTCCTCAAGGGCGACGACGGGTACGTGGTCAACTGGGCGGGGGTGCTCGTCAACGCGAACCCCTGGCACTTCGGTGAGCACGTGGTGGCCACCGTGGTGGCCAAGGACGCCCGGGGCAACGAGGTCATCCGGGTGGAGCAGCCACTGGACGCCGTACCCCCTGCGGGGACGCTCCCGTTCACCGGGCAGGTCGCCGTCGAGGACGAACCCTCTGCCGTGAGCATCCAGTATCGTCCGGCCCGCTGGCACCAGGCCGGTCGGATCGTCTCCGCCTTCAGGCCCTTCCCGGTCTCCGGCGTGCTGACCGACCGCAAGGACGACGGCTCCTACCTCGTCACCGGCTACGTGGGCTCGCCGTACGCGCTGCCGGTCCGCAGCCTGGCCGTCACCGCGTTGCTCCGCGACAAGGAGGGCAGGCTGCTCGGCGGCGGCAGCACGTTCGTCGACGACGTCGAGGCGGGGGAGAAGCGCCGGTTCATCCTGCAGGTCAAGAGCGTCGAGGACACCAGGAAGATCGCCACGGCCGAGGTGACCGCGCGTACCTGGGGTTCCAGCAGCCGCCCGTACGAGCAACTCGCGTTCGGAGGCCTCGCGCCGATGAACACCGCCAAACCGACCACGCCGCCGTTCGCCAGGGACCGCGGGGCGCCGCTGCCGCTCACCGGTGAGAACCGGCAGTGACGCCCGAGCGGATCCTCTCCCGGGCTCCTCACGGGCTCCGCGTCACGTCCGCGTGCCCGGCGACCACCACCGGTACCGGTCCGGTGGCCTCGCGGGGCCCTGCGGCGGCCCTGTGAGGACCTGCGGGGGATGCGAACAGGAGGCGGGGAGGCGCTTTCCCGCCTCGCCGTTGACCTGGTGCGGACAATCGCCGTCACGATGTGGAAACGGCTGGAACGTTCTGTGATGTAGCCATTACCTTCAGTTACATGAATGATGGTGTCCTGGTCGAAGCCTTGCGTGCTCGCGATCCGAGGGCCCTGGCCGCCCTCTACGACTGCTACGCCGAGAGCGTCTACCGATACTGCTGCGCGATGCTCGGTGCCCCCGACTGCGCGCAGGTGGCGCTGCGTGACACCTTCATCGCCGCCGAAGCCCACATTCACGCGCTCGCCGACTCTCGGCGGCTGGAGGCGTGGCTGTACGCACTCGCTCGGAGGGAGTGCGTACGCCGCGGCCCCGCCGCGGACGCCGACCCGAGGTCGTCCGCTTCCGAGGCGCCGCCCGTCTGCGACCCGTGGCAGTCCGCGCCGGTCGCGGCCCCGGACGGTGACGCCGACCTGCGGGTGGTGGCCTGGCACGCGGTCCGGAGCATGTCGCCCGGCGACCGCGAGATCCTGGAGCTGAGCTGTCGGCACGGGCTGGGCCCCGCCGACCTCGCCGCGGTGCTCGGCGTCGGCGTCAAGACCGCCGGCGCGCTGTACGAATCGGCGCGTGAGCGGCTGCGCGACGTGGTGACCGCGGAGGTCCTCGTCCGGAGGGGGCCGCACGACTGCGCGGGACGGGCCCGGCTGGCGGCCGGCTTCTCCGGCGAGTTCACCCGTGAGACACGCGAGCGGGTCGTCCGTCACGTGGGCCGCTGCGACATCTGTGCTCCGCACCGGGTCAGGCAGATCTCGGCGGCGAAGGTCTTCGACCTGCTGCCCCTGACCGACGTGCCGCCGACGTTGCGGGTGCGGGTGATGAGCTGCTTCACCGACCCCGAGCTCGTCCCCTACCGGCGTCATGTCGCCGGAAGGGTCGGTCTCCTGGACGGCGCGGGGTTTCCCGTGCCGGGGGTTCGCCGGAGTCGTGGCAGGTCTCGTGCGATGGCCGGTGCGGCGGTTGCGGTCGCTGCGTCCGCCGCCCTCGTGTTGATCTTCGTGCAGGTCGCGGCGGAGCCGGGTGACCGGCGGGCCGGTGCCGCCGTGGAGCGCCTCCCTGCGCAGGTGGAGCCGCCGGGTGCCTGGCTGCCGCAGGAGCCCGAGCCCGGCCCCGCCGACAAGCCCATGACACGGGGGCCCATCGACGAGCCGCCCGCTGGGCCGGTGGGCTCCCTCGGCTCCACGGAGCAGGTCAGCGCCACCGAGCCCGGTGAGCCCGGCTTCCGGATCGGTCCGATCCCCCCGGGGCCGGCCGACCGCCCGGGTGGCGGCCCGTCCCGCCCGCCCGCCGACGACAGGCTGGGCGGTTCGGACGGCGGCTCGCGCGGCGGGGCCACGGACGAACCGGGAGAGGGCCCCTCCCCCCGGCCGGAAGATCCGGCGGCACCCCCCGCCCGGCCGTCCCCCGCCGACCCGCCCTCCCGTCCGGTGCCACCGGGCCCCCCACGGGTCGGCAGGCCGGACCGGCCCCATCCTCCGCACCACGACCGTCGCTGGCGGCGTCCGTCCGACCGCCCCTGCCGGACGGCTCCCCGGCCGCTCCTGCCTCGTCCACCGCACACGCACTCCAGGCCCTCCGAGGACGACCGGGGCGGCACTCCGTGGCCCCGGTACACCGGTCCGGGGCCGCGGTACGGATACCGCCCGCCTTCCTGGAGTGGGCAGAACGGCGTCCGGAGGCCGCCGTACACGGCTTCGGGGCCGCGTGAGGGCTGGAGGACGCGTGAGCACTACCGGTCCTCCCGGGGCGGCCGGGAAGGCGTCCCGGGGGGGCCGTCCGTGAGTCCGGGAGCGTCATCCGCGGTTCCAAGGGCGTCATATGCGAGTCCGGGAGGGCCGTCCGCGAGTCCGGGAGCGTCGTACGGAGAGCCGGAGCCGCTCCAGTCCGATTCCGGCCTCACGGAAGGACCGTCCGTCCCCTGACCCCTGAGGACCGCTCCACGCGTCCGGGTTCCCGGATCCCCGGGTGTCCTCTGCTCCCTTCTGACCGCCCCCAGGTGCCTTCTGCTGCCTCTGGCCGTCCCGGGTGCCCTCCGCTGCCCCCGACTGCCTTCTGACGCCGACGGGGCTGCCCCGGGCCGGTCTTCGTAGACGGCTGTTCTTTCGCCTTGGCATTCCCTCCACCGGACTTGTGGCTGCGGATAGTCATGTTTCCTGTGGTTCGTGTGTGCGGGGAGTGACGGGAGGGAATTCCGGGGGAAGCCGCGACCGCGCAGCGGGACGCTGCCATGCGCGGTGACGCGCAGCGCTATGCGGCAGTACGGGGTCACTCGGAGGGAAATGCATGCATTCGCTTGTCAGGGGACGCCGGGGCGTCGCCGCGGTGATGGCGGGCCTGGCCTGTTGTCTCGTCGCCGGCGCGGGGGCACCCGCCGGCGCCGTACCGGGGGCTCCAGGCCCGTCCGCCGACGAGGTCGCCGAGGCCAGGTCCGAGGCGCGTGAGCGTGACAGACGGCTCGGCGAGGTCACGGTCATGGCCGCCGAGGCGCAGGCCAGGCTGTCGGAACTGGCCGCCGAGGCCGAGAAGCTCGTCGAGGCGTACAACGGGGAGGTGGTCAGGACCGCCCGTGCCAAGGAGGCGTACGAGCAGGCGAACCTGAGGGCCGAGACGGCGCGGGCCGAGGTCGACCTGGCCCGCCAGTCGGTGGTCGCGCTCGCCACGCAGAGCTACGGCAGCCTAGACATGACCCAGCCGATGATGGCCATCGCGGCCGACGGCGGCGGTGCCCAGGGCTACCTCCACCGGGCCAGCGTCCTGGCGCACATGGGCGGCGGGCAGGCCGAGACGCTCAACCGGCTGCGCGACTCCCAGGAGGTGCTCACCATCCTGAGCGGCCAGGCCGAGGACGCCTACGCCGAGCAGCGGGAGGCGCAGGAGCGCGCGGCCGAGGCCAAAAGGGCCGCCGAGGAGGCCGTGGCCGCGCAGGTCGCCGAGACCCGGCGGGTCCAGGAGGAGCAGGCGCGGCTGGAGAAGCTGGCCGACGCGGCCCGCGACACCGCCGAGCGGCTCGCCAGGCAGCGGGAGGAGGCGCTGGAGAAGGCCAGGGCCGCCGAGGAGAGCACCCGGTACCGCGGGTTGCAGGCGGTCGCGCTGCGGCGCGACACGGCGCGGATGCGCGTGGCGCAGGGGGCGTCCGTCTCACGCTGGGCGCTCAACGCGACGGCGCGCGCGTCTCGGGGCGACATCGCGGCGGACTGGGCGCTCACCCAGCTCGACAAGCCGTACGTGTGGGCGGCGGCCGGGCCCGGCGCCTACGACTGCTCCGGTCTGACCATGCGGGCCTGGGAGCAGGTCGGGGTCGGCCTGGACCACTGGACCGGCACCCAGTGGACCGCGGGCCCGCACGTGCGGCTGAGCGAGCTGCGCCGGGGCGACCTGCTGTTCTTCGGCGAGATCACCGGCAATCCCGGTGACATCCATCACGTGGGGATCTACATCGGCGAGGGGCTGATGGTGCACGCCCCGCAGACGGGGGACGTGGTCCGGGTCGCACCGATCTGGCGCAGAGACCTCGTCGGCGCGACCCGCCCCGCCTGATGCCCGGCACCGGCCGCCCGGCCGGGACCCGGCTTCCCGGGTTCCGGCCGGACTTCCGCACCGGGCCGGCGGGCCGGGGCTCAGTGCTTGCCGTGCCCCTGCTCCTCGGCGCGCTTGACGGACCGCGCGATCTCCTCCTCGGCCTCGACCCGGCCGACCCAGTTGGCGCCCTCGACGGACTTGCCGGGCTCAAGGTCCTTGTAGACCTCGAAGAAGTGCTGGATCTCCAGGCGGTCGAACTCCGGCACGTGGTGGATGTCGCGGATGTGCTCCATCCGGGGGTCGGTGGCCGGGACGCACAGGACCTTGTCGTCGCCGCCCTTCTCGTCCGTCATGCGGAACATGCCGACCGCGCGGCACTTGATCAGGCAGCCGGGGAAGGTCGGCTCCTGCAGCAGCACCAGGGCGTCGAGGGGGTCGCCGTCCTCGCCGAGGGTGTCTTCGATGAAGCCGTAGTCGGCGGGGTACTGCGTGGAGGTGAAGAGCATCCGGTCGAGCCGGATGCGGCCCGTCTCGTGGTCCACCTCGTACTTGTTCCGTTGCCCCTTGGGAATCTCAACGAGAACGTCGAACTCCACCGCGGTTCCTCCGCTCAGGCCCCCGGGCACCCCCGGTTGGGCGTTAATGTCTCGTAGGCGTTGATGCCTTCTGGATACCGATGATGAGAGGTCGGCGACGTCATGCGGCACGAGCGGTGGGTGGCCTTGGTCACTCTCGTCTTGCTGCAGATGTTCGTCGTCGCGGCCGGCGCCCACCTGCTCACCAGCAACCTGCTGGACGAGAAGAAGAAGCCTGAGCCGGTCGCGTCGGCCGGACCGCCCCCCGTCCCGGTCGTCACCGCGGGTCCGGTGCTGGCCGCGGGGGGGAACGGACCTCTCCCTGCCAAGGGTACTTTGGCCGGGCGGTTGACCGCGGCGCTGGGTGACCCGGCGCTGGGCGACAGCGTCGGGGGCGTGGTTCTCGACGCCGAGACGGGTGCCACGTTGTTCGACGGCGGCGCCGCGACGGCCATCACGCCCGCCTCCACCACCAAGGTCGTGACCTCGGTCGCCGCGCTGGCCTCGCTGGGCCCCGACGCCAGGCTGAGCACCCGCGTGGTGCGTGGCGCGTCGCCCGGCTCGATCATCCTGGTCGGGGGCGGCGATCCCACCCTGGCGGGCCCCGGGGCCCGGACGGACCAGGTCTACCCCAGGCCCGCCTCGCTGACCGTCCTGGCCTCCCGCACGGCCAAGGCGCTGAAGGCGGCGGGGCTCACCAAGGTGACCGCGGCCTACGACGACACCCTCTACACCGGTCCGCGCACCGCCTCCACGTGGAAGCCGGGTTACGTGCCCGAGGGCAGCGTGGCACCCGTCACGGCGCTGATGATCAACTCGGGCAAGGTCTCCCCGGGCGGCCACAGCCGGGTCTCCGACCCCTCCCGCACGGCGTACGTGGCGTTCGTGTCACTGCTGCGGAAGTACGGGATCTCGGTCTCCGGGTCCGCCGCGCGGGCCAAGGCCCCGGCCGGTGCTCAGGAGATCGCCCGGGTCGACTCCGCGCCGGTCTACGCCCTGGTCGAGCGGGCTCTGACGCTCAGCGACAACGACCTGTCGGAGGCCCTGGCCAGGCAGGTGGCGCTCAAGGAGGGCGAGCCCGCGTCCTTCGACGGCGGTGCGGCGGCCGTCGGCAAGGTCCTCTCCCGGCTCGGTGCCGCCTCCGGGATCACGGTCCACGACGGCAGCGGGCTGTCGCCGAAGAACCGCATCACCCCCCAGGCCCTGGCCCATCTGGTCGCGGTGGCGGCCTCCCCGGCCAACCCGCGGCTGCATCCGGCGATCAGCGGCATGCCCGTCGCCGGTTTCACCGGCACCCTGGGGCACCGCTTCGGCAGAAGCCACTCCGCCTACGGACTGGTCCGCGCCAAGACGGGCACGCTGGACGGGGTCAGCGCGCTGGCCGGAACGACCACCACCAGGGGCGGCCGGCTGGTGACCTTCGCCTTCATGGCGGACGACGTCCCGTCCGGCCCGCAGGCCGAGGCGGCGCTCGACCGGCTCGCCGCGCTGGTGGCCGCCGGCTGATCATCCGGTTGGGGTGCGCGACCCGGGGGGAGAGCACGTACGGTGGACGGTATGCAGGTGATCGACTGGGATCTTGCCGTAGCGACCGGAACGCGCCTGGTGCGCCCCGGGCCGCAAGTGAGCCGAGAGGAGGCACGGCAGGCCGTCGCCGATCTGCGGCGGCTCTCGCGCGAGGCCGAGGGGCACGTCCGCGAGTTCACCCGGATCGACACCGAGACCGCGCCGCAGCCGGCGACGATCGTCGACAGGCCGGGCTGGATCAGGGCCAACGTCGACGGTTTCCGGGTGGTGCTGGAGCCGCTGACCGAGCGGATGGCCGCCCGGCGCGACCAGACGCCGGCGATCGTGAGCGCCGTCGGCTCGCGTGTCACCGGGGTCGAGGTCGGCGCGGTGCTGGCCTTCCTCGCCTCTCGCGTCCTCGGGCAGTACGAGCTGTTCCTGCCGCCCGACCCGACGGGTCAGGCGCCCGCGGGCCGCCTCACGCTGGTCGCGCCCAACATCGTCAACGCGGAGCAGGAGCTCAACGTCCACCCCCGTGACTTCCGCCTGTGGGTCTGCCTGCACGAGGAGACCCACCGCGTGCAGTTCACCGGGGTGCCCTGGCTGCGCGAGTACATCCGCTCGCAGATGACCGAGTTCCTGCTCGCCTCCGACATCGACCTGCCCGCACTGCTCAACCGTCTCCGCTCGGCCGCCGACACGGTCGCCGAGGTGGTCAGGGGCGGTGAGGGCAACCTCATCGACGCGATCCAGACGCCTGAGCAGAAGGAGATCCTCGACCGGCTCACCGCGGTGATGACCCTGGTCGAGGGCCACGGCGACTACGTGATGGACGCCGTCGGCCCGTCGGTGGTCCCCTCGGTGGCCGACATCCGCGCCAAGTTCCACCACCGCCGCGAGGGCGGCTCCCGTCTCGACCGCACGATCCGCAGGCTGCTCGGCCTCGACCTGAAGATGCGCCAGTACGCCGAGGGGTCGGCCTTCGTCCGCACGGTCGTCGAACGGTCGGGCATCGACGGTTTCAACAGGGTTTGGGCCTCGCCGCAGAACCTCCCCACGCAGGAGGAGATCAGCCGGCCCGAACGCTGGATCGCCAGGATCGACGGCGCTCCGGCCCTCCCGGGAGCGAACGGCGCCACCGGCTGACGGTGACGCCGCCGACTGCCGGGGCGGCGCCACCGGCCGGCGGGAGCTTCGCCGGTTGACCGGAGTGGCGCCACAGCCCGAAGGGTGACGCCGCCGGCGAAGTGGTGGCGTCACCGGCCGGTCGCGGTTCCGGCGCTCCGGCCGAGGCCGGAGAATGGCGGGCATGGGCCCGCATCCCGCCGTCGCCGACGTCCGCCGCGCGGTGCGGCACGCGCTGGGCGACCTGCGGCCGGGTGATCTCGTGCTGGTCGCGTGCAGTGGCGGCGCCGACTCCCTGGCCCTGGCCGCCGCGCTGGGTTTCCACGCGTCCCGGGCGGGGTTGCGCGCCGGCCTGCTGACCGTCGACCACGGTCTCCAGGAGGGCTCCGCCGGCCGGGCCGCCGAGGTCGTGCGGTTGGCGCCCGCGCTGGCGCTCGGCCTCGCCGAGGCGCTGACCGTCTCCGTCGGCGCCGGCGGCGGGCCCGAGGACGCGGCCCGGCGGGCCAGGTACGCGGCGCTGTCGCGGGCGGCGGAACGGCTCGGGGCGGCGGCGGTGCTCCTCGGGCACACCAGGGACGACCAGGCGGAGACCGTGCTGCTCCGGCTGGCCAGGGGGAGCGGCACCAGGTCGCTGGCCGGGATGCCCGCCCGGAACGGGGTCTACCGGCGGCCGTTGCTGGGGCTCGGCCGGGCGACGACCGTGGCGGCCTGCGCGGCGCTCGGGCTGACGCCGTGGGACGATCCGCACAACCTCGACCCCCGCTACACCCGGGTCCGGGTCCGGGAGCGTCTGCTGCCGGCCCTGGAGCGTGAGCTCGGCCCCGGTGTCGCCGAGGCTCTGGCCAGGACCGCCGACCTGTGCCGGGACGACGCCGACGCGCTCGACTCCTGGGCCGGCGCGGCCTACGCCCGCGCGGTCCTGACCGGGGTGGACGCGCCGGATTGCGCTCTTAGCGATATCGATCCCGACGCCGTGGTGGTGCGCGTGGCCGTGGAGGGGCTCGTGGATCTACCCGCCGCCGTGCGGCGGCGGGTGCTGCGCAGGGCCGCGGTCGAGGCGGGGGCTCCACCGGGCACCCTGTCGGCGGCGCACGTCCTCCAGGTCGACCGCCTGGTCACCGAGTGGCGGGGGCAGCGGCGGATCGAGGTGACCGGGGGGGTCGGCGTGGTCCGGCGATATGGCACCCTGATATTCGCCAGACAGCCAGCAAGCCCCGTCTCGTAAGGAAATCCCAGGTGGACGCAGCCGACATGGGCAAGGATCTCGCGAAGGTCCTCATCCCCGAGGAAGAGCTCCAGGCCAAGATCAAGGAGCTCGCGAGCCGGATAGACGAAGACTACGCGGGCAAGGAACTGCTGATCGTGGGCGTGCTGAAGGGTGCGGTCATGGTCATGGCGGACCTGGCGAGGGCACTGCACGTGCCGGTCCAGATGGACTGGATGGCCGTGTCGTCCTACGGCGCCGGCACCAGGTCGTCCGGTGTCGTCCGGGTGCTGAAGGATCTCGACACCGACATCGCCGGCCGCCACGTGCTGGTCGTCGAGGACATCATCGACTCCGGCCTGACCCTGTCGTGGCTGGTGCACAACCTGAAGTCGCGCAACCCGGCCTCGGTGGAGATCTGCACCGCGCTGCGCAAGCCCGACGCGATCAAAGTCCCGATCGATGTGAAGTACGTCGGTTTTGACATTCCCAACGAGTTTGTGATCGGTTACGGGCTCGACTACGCCGAGCAGTACCGCAATCTTCCCTTCATCGGAACTCTCGCGCCGCACGTGTACGGAGCAGGCTGAAAAGTACGCCCTGGGCGAAGCGGGCCATTCCCGGAGGCGACATTGTCGGCAGTGGCGGGGAACACGGACCTACTTGACGTACGTTGGTAGGGCAGAGCCGGTGCTGTCGGAGCAGTTACCCTGCGCGCCACGCCGGTGTACCTTCGGACGACCGAAGAGGTGGCCCCCCGCCGTCTCTGGGTAGTCAGTTGGAGCGGTTAGGGATACCGCGAGCCCCGGGGCGACCCGGGGTTGCAGGCCATGGTCAGGAAGGGACGGGCCCGCCGGGGTTCCGCATCGGATGGATCTCAAGCGATTTACACGTGGGCCACTGCTGTGGATCCTGGGCATCGTCGTGCTTCTCCTGCTCGTCACGACGATGTGGGGCAGCGAGGGCAACTTCGAGAAGACCGACACCTCAAAGATCATCACTTGGATCGATGAGGGCAAGGTCTCCAACGCCAAGATCATCGACAAGGATCAGCGCATCGAGGTCACCCTGACCGACAAGAAGCGCTACTACTCCTCATGGGTGTCGGGGCAGGGCGTCCAGCTCACCGACCGCCTGGAGACCGCAGCCAAGGGTGGCAAGCTCGCGCAGGGCTACACCGTCGACGTGCCGAAGGAGAACTTCCTCCTCAGCCTCCTGGTGAGCTTCCTGCCGATCGTCATCATCGTGCTGATCTTCCTGTTCATCATGAACCAGATGCAGGGCGGCGGCTCGCGGGTGATGAACTTCGGCAAGTCGAAGGCCAAGCTCATCACCAAGGACACCCCCAAGACCACCTTCGCCGACGTCGCGGGTGCCGATGAGGCCATCGAGGAGCTCCAGGAGATCAAGGAGTTCCTCCAGGCCCCGGCCAAGTTCCAGGCGATCGGCGCCAAGATCCCCAAGGGCGTCCTGCTGTACGGCCCGCCCGGAACCGGTAAGACCCTGCTCGCCAGGGCCGTCGCCGGTGAGGCCGGGGTGCCGTTCTACTCGATCTCCGGTTCCGACTTCGTCGAGATGTTCGTGGGTGTCGGCGCCTCGCGTGTCCGCGACCTGTTCGAGCAGGCGAAGGCGAACGCCCCGGCGATCATCTTCATCGACGAGATAGACGCGGTGGGCCGCCACCGCGGCGCCGGGCTCGGCGGCGGTCACGACGAGCGCGAGCAGACGCTGAACCAGCTGCTGGTCGAGATGGACGGCTTCGACGTCAAGGGCGGCGTGATCCTGATCGCCGCGACCAACCGGCCCGACATCCTCGACCCGGCGTTGCTCCGTCCCGGCCGCTTCGACCGCCAGGTCACCGTCGACCGCCCCGACCTGGAGGGTCGCAAGGGCATCCTCCGGGTGCACGGTCGCGGCAAGCCGTTCGACGAGAGCGTCGACCTCGACGTCATCGCCCGCCGCACCCCCGGCTTCACCGGTGCCGACCTGGCCAACGTCATCAACGAGGCGGCGCTGCTCACCGCCCGCGCCGACCAGAAGCTGATCACGATGGAGACCCTGGAGGAGTCCATCGACCGGGTGATGGCCGGTCCCGAGCGCAAGACCCGGGTCATGTCGGACCAGGAGAAGAAGATCATCGCGTACCACGAGGGCGGTCACGCCCTGGTCGCGCACGCGCTGCCCAACTCCGACCCGGTCCACAAGATCACGATCCTGTCCCGCGGCCGCGCTCTCGGCTACACGATGACGCTGCCGATGGAGGACAAGTTCCTCGCGACCCGCTCGGAGATGACGGACCAGCTCGCGATGCTGCTCGGCGGCCGCACGGCGGAGGAGCTCGTCTTCCACGAGCCCACCACCGGCGCCTCCAACGACATCGAGAAGGCCACCTCCATCGCCCGCCGCATGGTCACCGAGTACGGCATGAGCGAGCAGCTCGGCGCCCGCAAGTTCGGCACCGGCAACGGTGAGGTCTTCCTCGGCCGTGAGATGGGCCACGAGCGCGACTACTCCGAGAAGATCGCCTCCACGATCGACGAGGAGGTCCGCCGCCTCATCGAGAGCGCGCACGACCAGGCGTGGGAGATCCTCGTGGAGTACCGCGACGTGCTCGACAACCTGGTGCTGGAGCTCATGGAGAAGGAGACCCTCTCCCGTGACCAGGTGCTCCAGATCTTCGCTCCGGTGGTCGTCCGGGAGAAGCGTCCCTCCTACTCGGGTTACGGCAAGCGGCTGCCCTCCAACCGGCCGCCGATCCTGACGCCGAAGGAGCAGTCCGGAAACGGCTCGATCCCCTCGGGCGCCGGCAACGGCGCGCTGCCGAGAGGCGCGGCCCACCCCGACTCCGCTCCCAAAGACGGCAACTGACGGTGAGTGCCAAGCCGCTCCAGGTCGACACGGCCCGGCTGGAGAAAGCGGTCCGCGAGATCCTCATCGCCATCGGTGAGGATCCGGACCGCGACGGTCTCCAGGAGACCCCGGCCCGTGTCGCCCGTGCCTACGCCGAGCAGTTCGCGGGTCTCGGGCAGACCCCGGAGGACGTCCTGACCACGGTCTTCGACGTCGACCACGACGAGATGGTGCTCGTCCGCGACATCGAGGTCTACTCGACGTGCGAGCACCACCTCGTCCCGTTCCACGGGGTCGCCCACGTCGGTTACATCCCGAACGAGAAAGGGCAGGTCACCGGCCTGTCCAAGCTCGCCCGCCTCGTCGACGTGTTCGCCCGGCGTCCCCAGGTGCAGGAACGGATGACCTCGCAGATCGCCGACGCGCTCATGCGCGTGCTGGAGCCGCGCGGGGTCATCGTCGTGGTCGAGTGCGAGCACCTCTGCATGACCATGCGGGGGGTTCGCAAACCCGGCGCGAAGACCATCACCTCGGCGGTGCGCGGAGACTTCCGCAGCAGCGACAAGACCAGGGCCGAAGCCATGGCCCTGATCATTCGCTGACCTCCGGGGTGCGTGTCCCGAACCGGATGGTTTTGCTGCGGCATGTATCGACGCGCAGTAGTGTGTTCGGTACGCCGGGTGAATGGTCACTCCGGAGGTTCCGAGAGGTCGCGACCGGCACGGCGTGATCGTCACCGCCGGGCGGGCGGAGGCGGATGGAGGAGAAGACATGGCAGCCAGCGCCTCCCAGCGCCGTGCCGACCGGCGCCCGCCCGCCCCGTGACGGGCGTTCCGCCCCGCCCCGCCGGAAGGATGGGCGTTCCGATTCGTTATCCCGCAAGCCCGACCCGCGAGACGGGGGGACGACAGGTAGCGCCTAGGCTTGTCGGCATGACTACGTGGCGTGTTCCGGGGCTGCCCGATCCGGGCCGGTGCCTTGTGATGGGCGTGGTCAACGTGACTCCCGACTCCTTCTCCGACGGCGGCCGGTGGTTCGACCCGGACGCGGCCGTGCGGCACGGCCTGGAGCTGGTCGAGCAGGGGGCCGACATCGTCGACGTGGGCGGCGAGTCGACCAGGCCCGGGGCGGCCCGGGTCACCCTCGAGGAGGAGCTGGCCAGGGTCGAGCCGGTCATCCGCCGGCTGAGCCGCGAAGGCGTGACGGTGAGCGTCGACACCATGCGGGCCGAGGTGGCCGAGGCGGCCGTGGCGGCCGGGGCCCGGCTGGTCAACGACGTCAGCGGCGGGCTGGCCGATCCGGAGATGCCCAGGGTGGTGGCCGCCTCCGGAGTGCCGTACGTGGTGATGCACTGGCGCGGCCACAGCCACACCATGGAACGCCGGGCCGTGTACGGCGACGTGGTGACGGAGGTGCGTGAGGAGCTCGCCAAGCGGGTCGCCTCCGTGCTGTCCGAGGGGGTGGCCGAGGAGCAGATCGTCCTCGACCCCGGGCTGGGCTTCTCCAAGAACCCCGAGCACAACTGGGCCCTGCTCGCGGGTGTCGACCAGCTCGCCGAGTTGGGTCATCCGCTCCTCATCGGGGCCTCGCGGAAGCGTTTCCTGGGCCGGCTGCTCGCCGGTCCGGACGGCACCCCGCGTCCTTTCAACCGCAGTGACGACGCCACGCTCGCCGTGACCGCGCTCGCCGCGTACGCGGGCGCGTGGTGTGTGCGCGTGCACGACGTGCGCCCGAACGCGGATGCCGTCCGGGTGGCCGCCGCAGTCCAGGGAGCGAGAGCATGAGCGTCGACACCACCGCCGTCGAAACGGTCAACCAGGAGTTCTACACCGCCATCGAGAACGCCGATCTCGACCGGATGACCGAGATCTGGGCCGACGACGCCGACGGTGAGCAGGTCAGCTGCGTGCATCCCGGGTGGCCGATCGTGAGCGGGCGCCAGGAGGTGCTGCGTTCGTGGGCGCTCATCATGGCCAACACGCCCTACATCCAGTTCGTGCTCACCGACGTGCGGGTCATGGTCCTGGGCGACGTCGCCGTCCTCACCTGTGAGGAGAACATCCTCACCGCTGGTGACGAAGGTGAGGCCAGCTTCGCGGCGGGCAAGGTGGTGGCGAGCAACACCTTCATCAGGACGTCGGCGGGGTGGCGGCTCTGGCTGCACCACGGTTCGCCCGTGTTGCAGGGGGACGACGACGAGGAAGAGGAAGCCGCGTGACCGACCGCACCGGCGAGCGACCCGGCGAGGGCGACCCCCGTCCCGCCGCGGGCCCCGGTCCGCATCCGGATCCGGACCGCGCGGGCCGCGGTCCGGACCACACGGCCCGTGCGGAGGACCACACGGCCCGCGCGGAGCACGGTTCGGATCACGTGGGCCGCGGTCCGGACCACACGGCCCGCGTGGGCCGCGATACGGAGGACCGCGCGGACCGCGCGGAGCACGATCCGGACCACACAGGCCGCGATCCGGACCACACGGGCCGCGTGGGCCACATGGGTCACGATCCGGCCCGGAATCCGGCCCCCGGCCGGCCGGCCGTTCCCATCCACGACGGGATCGGTGACCTGATCGGCGGCCCGGTGCATGATCCGCTCCGGCAGCCGCCCGGTGACCCGGTCATCGGCCGGGAGGAGGATCCGTTCGGCGACCGGGAGAGGTCCCTGCTGCCGGGCCCGTCCGAGCGGGGGCAGCGGGGGGCGGGTCCCTGGCGGGTGCCCGACCGGATCAGCCTCAAGGGGTTGCGGGTACGGGGCCGGCACGGTGTGCTTCCCGCCGAGCGGGAGCTCGGCCAGGAGTTCGTCGTCGACGTCGTCCTCTTCCTCGACACGGCGCCCGCGGCGGCCGGCGACGACCTGACCCTGACCGTCCACTACGGCGAGCTCGCCGAGGATCTGGCGCGGGTCGTGGCGGGTGAGCCGGTCGACCTGATCGAAACCCTGGCCCAGCGCCTGGCGGACGTCTGCCTGGCCCGCGAGCAGGTCTGGTCGGTGGAGGTCAGCGTCCACAAGCCCGCCGCGCCGATCCCGCTGCCCTTCGACGACGTGGTCGTGACGATCACCCGGAGCCGTTCATGAGGGCCGTGATCGCGCTCGGGAGCAACCTGGGCGACCGGATGGCCACCCTGCAAGGCGCGGTCGACGCGCTCTTCGGCATCCCGGGGCTCGCGTTCGTCGCGGTGTCGCCGGTCTTCGAGACCGACCCGGTGGGCGGTCCCGACCAGGGGCCGTACCTCAACGCGGTGGTGATCGCCGAGACCGGGCTGGAACCCCGGGCGCTTCTCGATCGTGCTCAGAGTGTGGAGAACACCTTCGGCCGGGTCCGCGTCGAGCGCTGGGGCCCGCGCACCCTGGACGTCGACCTGATCACCGTGGGAGGGGTCGTCATGGACGACCCCGACCTGACGCTCCCGCACCCCCGGGCTCACGAGCGCGCGTTCGTGCTGGTGCCGTGGGCCGCGGCCGACCCCGACGCCGTCCTGTCCGGCCGCAGGGTGGCCGACCTGCTGGCCGGGCTCGACCGGGACTATGTGCGGCCCCGCGACGATCTCGCCCTCCTGGGGCCGGCGTGAGGCCTACCCGTCCCGGCGTGCTCGCCGGGATCGCCGTCGTGTTCGCGATCCTCGCCTGGGGGGCTCTGAAGCCGCTCTACGCGTCCCTGCCCGGCCTGCCCTGGACCGCCATCCCGACGGTGTTCCTGCTCGCGCTGGGTGAGTTCTACAGCGGGTGGATGACCCGGGCCAGGATCCACCGCAGGCCAGGCACCAAGCCGGTCGAGCCGCTGGCGGTGGCCCGGCTGGCCGCCCTGGCCAAGGCGTCCGCGTACGGCGGCGCGGCCTTCGCCGGCCTCTTCGCCGGGTTCACCCTCTACACCGCCGGCCTGCTCGGCCGGTTCGACCAGGGGGTGCCCTGGCGCGACTTCTACATCGCCGGTGGCTCGTTCCTGGCCTGCGTGCTCCTGGTCTGCTCCGCGCTGTACCTGGAGTACTGCTGCAAGGTGCCGAAGGACTCCGGCGAGGCCGGACGCTGAGCGGTCCCGCCGGGGGTCATCGCCGGCGCCCGCTACGCGGGGTCGGCGGCCTCCGGGTTCGGGACCTCCGGGTTCGGTGCCTCCCGCCGTCGTGAGGAACCGGTCCACCTGCGGCCGAACAGCATGATGACCGGCAGCGTGCACACCAGCGCTCCACCGACGGCCAGGGGCCGCTCCAGCCACCAGAACACGTCCGGCGGGGCGACGCTCGCGGCGGGGGCGCCGCCGAGCAGCCCCCAGGTCAGCGCCACCCAGATCGCCATACCGGTCGTGTGGAACAGGAACAGCGGCAGCGCGAACCTGTTGACCGTCTCGTTCACGCGCTGCCATCCCGGGCGTTCCAGCAGGCGTTCCATGAACGGCCGCACCATCTCCACCAGGCCGACCTGGAAGGTCAGCAGGGCCACGATGACGAAGGTCGGCGGTGCCATGTTGGAGAGCCGGTCGCCGGGCACGCCCACCATCGAGCCCGGGTAGATGCCGGAGTAGACCAGGCCGAACAGGGCGAACAGCCCGGTCCACAGGAGCGCGGCGTCGAAACGGCGCGGCAGCCTCACCACCCTGTCGTAGAAGAAGCCCGCCTGGTGCGCCAGCCCCCAGACGATGACCATGTTCAGCCAGCCCACCGCCTCGTACCCGTAGCGCAGCCGCAGCACGTCGACCACGAGCGCCGCGCCACCGAGCCAGATCAGGGCCAGCACGTCGAAGTGCCGGTGCAGCCAGAGCGAGACGGGAAGCAGGGCGACCAGCGTCAGGTAGACGCCGATGAACCACAGCGGGCTGATGACGAGCAGGACGACCTTGTCCATCCACCGGATCCCGAACGCCTGCGTCACGATCACGCCCAGCACGACCCAGGTGCCCGCGAGCGCCAGCGCGGGGATCGCCAGGCTGCGGATGCGCCGCCACACGAAGGTGCCGATGCCGACGCCGCGTTCGCACGCCCGGTGCCACGACAGCAGGTGGACGTGGCCGCCCACGTAGAAGAAGAGCGGCATCACCTGGAGCAGCCACGTCAGGATCCACAACCCCGAGGTGAAGCCCAGCGGGCTGGTCGGCGACGGGCCGTCCGGTCCCCAGGCCAGCATCGTGAACGCCCAGTGCCACAGGACCACGACGAGCAGGCTGAACGCCCGCAGCCAGTCGACATACTTGTCGCGCCGCGGCCCGGTGGCCGCCGGGGGAGTCGCCACGCCGTCGTGTTCGCTCATGCGGTCGTACCATGCCTCACTGCTCGCACCCCTGCCTGCCGGTGCCGTCCGCGGTCACTTGTCGATGTCGCCCACGACGAAGAACAGTGAGCCGAGGATGGCGACCATGTCGGAGACGAGATGACCGGGAAGCATCTCGCGCAGCACCTGGACGTTGTTGAAGGAGGCCGAGCGGAGCTTCAGCCGCCACGGTGTCTTCTCCCCGCGCGAGACCAGGTAGTAGCCGTTGAGGCCCAGCGGGTTCTCCGTCCAGGCGTAGGTGTGGCCCTCCGGCACCTTCAGCACCTTGGGCAGGCGCTGGTTGATCGGCCCCGGCGGCAGTTCGCGGATGCGTTCCACGCAGGCGTCGGCCAGGTCCAGGGAGACCTTGAGCTGCTCCAGCAGCACCTCGAAGCGGGCCAGGCAGTCTCCGGCCGACCGGGTGACGACCTTCACCGGCAGCTCGCCGTAGGCCAGGTAGGGTTCGTCCCTGCGCAGGTCGACGTCGACGCCGGAGGCGCGGGCGATCGGGCCGCTCACGCCGTACTGCATGATCGTCTCGCGGTCCAGGACGCCCACGCCGCGCGTGCGGGCCAGGAAGATCTCGTTTCCGGAGATCAGGTTCTCGATGTCGGGCAGTCGGCGCCGCACGTCGGCCACCGCCCGGGAGACCCGGCCCAGCCACCCCTCGGGCAACTCCTCCTTCAGGCCGCCGACCCGGTTGAACATGTAGTGCATGCGTCCGCCGGAGATCTCCTCCATCACCGCCTGGAGGGTCTCGCGCTCCCGGAACGCGTAGAAGATCGAGGTGATCGCGCCGAGTTCCAGGGGATAGGAGCCGAGGAACATCAGATGGCTGAGCACCCGGTTGAGCTCGGCCATCAGGGTGCGGGTCCACACCGCCCTGACCGGCGTCTCCATGCCGAGCATGCGTTCCACCGCCAGCACGACGCCCAGCTCGTTGGCGAACGCCGACAGCCAGTCGTGCCGGTTGGCGAGCACGATGATCTGCCGGTAGTCGCGGACCTCGAACAACTTCTCCGCGCCGCGGTGCATGTAGCCGACGATCGGCTCGGCCGCGCTGATCCGCTCGCCGTCCAGGGTGAGCCGCAGCCGCAGCACGCCGTGCGTGGACGGGTGCTGCGGCCCGATGTTGAGGACCATGTCCTCGGTGGCGAGCTCCTTGCCGTGCGCTTCCTGCACGGCGCCGGCTCCCGCACCGATCCCCACGTCCAGGCTCCGGGGTGCGCCTTCGGCACGAGGCTCAGTCATAACCCCATGCTGTCACGTCAACCGCGAGAGACAAGATCCCGCAGGGCGGTGACGAGGCGGTCGACGTGTTCGGCGGTGGTGCCGATGCCGATGGAGGCGCGGACGGCGGAGGCGGTGCCGTCCTCGCAGCCGCCGTCCGCGGTGCCCAGGAGGTGGCGGACGAAGGGGTGAGCGCAGAACTTGCCGTCGCGGACGCCGATCCCGTAGTCGGCGGAGAGCGCCTCGGCGACCTCGCGGGCGGTGAAGCCCTCGACCACGAAGGAGACGATGCCGACGCGGGGGTGGTCCGGGCCCCACAGCGACAGCTCCCTGACACCCGGGACGGTCGCCAGCCCCGCGCGCAGGCGGTGCAGGAGGCGTTCCTCCTCGCGGACCAGCACGCTCCACCCGGTGGCGCTCAGGGCGTCGCAGGCGGCGGCCAGCGCGACGGCGCCCAGGACGTTCGGGGTGCCGGCCTCGTGCCGGCTCTCCGGGTCGTCGTGCCAGTCGGCCTCGCCGTCGCCCACGGCCCTGACCGCGCCGCCGCCCCGCAGGTACGGTTCCGCCCGCGCCAGCCAGTCGGAACGGCCGATCAGCGCACCGGTGCCGAACGGGGCGTACAGCTTGTGGCCGGAGAAGACCACGTAGTCGAGGTCGAGCGCGGTCAGGTTGAGGCGGCGGTGCGGGACGAGCTGGGCGGCGTCGACGAGGATGCGGGCGCCGTGCCGGTGGGCGATGTGGGCCAGGGCGGCGATCGGCCACAGCTCACCGGTGACGTTGGAGGCGGCGGTCACCACCAGCAGCTTGGGGCCGTCGAGCGCGGCCAGGGCCTCGTCGGCGGCACGGACGGCCTCGCCGGGGAAGGCCGGCGGCGCCAGCCGCACGGCGTCGCCCCAGGGCAGCAGGGAGGCGTGGTGCTCGGTGTCGAAGACCACGGCGGTGGTCCCCGCCGGCAGGCTGCGGGCCAGCAGGTTGGTCGCGTCGGTGGTGTTGCGGGTGAAGATCACCGAGTCGTCGGGGCGGGCTCCGACGAAGGCGCGGACGGTGTGCCGGGCCTGCTCGTAGCGGGCCGTGGTGAGCTGGGACGCGTACCCGGCGCCGCGGTGGACGCTGGAGTAGGCCGGGAGCGCGGCGGCGACGGCGGCGCTCACCGGCTCCAGACAGGGGGCGCTGGCGGCGTAGTCGAGGTTGGCGTAGCGGACGATCCGGCCGCCCCGGACCGGGACCTCCAGGTCCGAGCCGAGCACCGCGGGGATCGGCCGGTCGCCGGACGGGCGGGCCGCGAGGGTTCGCGGAGCCGCGGCGGCGTCCGGGGACGCGGTGTCGGCGGCGGCAGTGGTGAAGATCGTCAGAGTGGACACGCCGGCGCTCCTTCGAGGTCGTCGGACCCCAAGCCGTGGCGTTGGTGCGTGGAGCCCGCGCTTGCCCGGCACGCTGCGCGCCGGACCAGGTCTTCACCCGGGGCACCCCGCCGCGGACGCGAGGGTTGCCGGCCAGCGAGCCGGGGCTTGTCACTGGCACTCATGACCTACGCCGGAACTATAACCGACCCCGGGCCGCCTCTCGCAAGTCCGAAATGTAATCAGGCCGATACGTGGGCAGGAACTTCCGGTGCCCGTCGGTCGTCCTGGCAGTCAGCCGACGGAACCCGACAGGGACCGACAGAGGAGGAAGCGATGGACTGGGTGACCAACCCGGAGATATGGATAGGGTTCTTCACCCTTGTCGCCCTGGAGATCGTCCTGGGCATCGACAACATCATCTTCATTTCGATCCTGGTCGGGAAGCTCCCCGAGGCGCAACGCGACCGGGCACGCAAGATCGGCCTCATGGTCGCCCTGGTCAGCCGGCTGGCGCTGCTGCTGGCGCTGTCGTGGGTGATACGCCTCACCAACCCGCTCTTCGAGGTCTTCGGGCAGGGGATATCGGGGCGTGACCTGATCCTGATAATCGGCGGGCTGTTCCTGCTGGGCAAGAGCGTCTTCGAGGTGCACGACAGCCTGGAGGGCAAGTCCGGCCACGCCGGGAGCAAGGTGGCCGCGTCCTTCGGTGCCGTGATCGTCCAGATCATGATCCTCGACATCGTCTTCTCGCTCGACTCGGTGATCACCGCGGTCGGCATGGTCGACGAGGTCGGCGTCATGATCGCTGCCGTCATCGTCGCCGTCGCCGTGATGCTGGTCGCCTCCGGGCCGATCAGTCACTTCGTGGACCGGCACCCGAGCATCAAGATGCTCGCGCTGTCCTTCCTGATCCTGATCGGCGTCGTGCTGATCGCCGAGGGCTTCGAGCAGCACATCTCCAAGGGGTACATCTACTTCGCGATGGCGTTCTCGCTGGTGGTGGAACTGTTCAACATCCGGCTGCGTTCCAAGGCGGGCAGGGACGAACCGGTGGAACTGCACCGCCGCTACGAGCCCGAGGAGCAGGCGGGCGGACGCGCCGACTCCTGAGCGCCGGCCCTCGCGGACCGGTCGCCGTACGCCAGCTCCCGTGTGCGGGCAGCCGCGGGCCGGTTCGCGAGGGCCGGTCGCCGCAGACGGATCCCGCGTGCCGGTCGCCACACCCGGCGGCCCTCACGTGGGGCCGCCGGGCCGCCGTACCTCTCGGCTGGGAGGTCGCTGAGCTGGCGATTACGATGCATGAGTGCGTTTTGATCCTTGGAATCCGGAATTCATCGCCCACCCGTACGACGCCTACGACGAGCTGAGACGGGAACGGCCGGTCAGCTTCTTCGAGCCGACCGGCCAGTGGCTGATCGCCCGGCACGCCGACGTCAACGCGCTGCTGCGCGACCGCAGGCTCGGCCGGTCCTACCTGCACGTCGCCACCCACCAGGAGTTCGGCAGGCCGGACGACCCCGAGTTCCAGGATCCGTTCTGGCGGGTGGTCAGGGCGGGCATGCTCGACGTCGAGCCGCCCGTCCACACCCGTCTGCGGCGGCTGGTCTCCAAGGCGTTCACCCCGCGGATGGTCGAGGCGCTCCGTCCCAAGGTCGCCCGGATCGCCGGCGAGCTGGTGGAGGCGTTCGTCGAGCGCGGCGGCGGAGACCTGATCGCCGAGGTCGCCGAGCCGCTCCCGGTGACCGTGATCGCCGAGATGCTCGGCGTGCCCGAGGCCGACCGCCACCTGCTCCGGCCGTGGTCCGCCGACATCTGCGGCATGTACGAGCTCAACCCCTCCGTCGAGGCCCAGCACACCGCGGTCCGCGCCGCCCAGGAGTTCTCGGACTACCTGGTCGGGCTGGCCCGATCCCGTCGCGCCGACCCCGGCGACGACCTCATCAGCGCGCTCGCCCTGGTCGCCGACGAGGGGGACAGGCTCACCGAGGAAGAGCTGGTCGGCACCTGCGTGCTGCTGCTCAACGCCGGGCACGAGGCCACCGTCAACGTCACCGGCAACGGCTGGTGGTCGCTGTTCCGCAACCCCGCCGAACTGGAGCGGCTGCGCGCGGACCACGGTCTGCTGCCCACCGCGATCGAGGAGCTGATGCGCTGGGACACGCCGCTGCAGATGTTCGAACGCTGGGTGCTCGAGGACATCTCGGTGGGCGGGGTGGACATCCCGCGCGGCACCGAGGTCGCGCTGCTGTTCGGCTCCGCCAACCGCGACCCCGAGGTCTTCGCCGACCCCGACCGCCTGGACGTGAGCCGGGCCGACAACCCGCACATCTCCTTCGGCGCAGGCATCCACTTCTGCCTGGGCGCCCCGCTGGCCAGGATCGAGCTGGCCGAGTCGTTCGGTGCCCTGCTGCGCAGGGCACCGAAGATGGAGCTCGTCGCCGAACCGTCCTGGGGTCCCGGCTACGTCATCCGCGGGCTGCGCTCCCTGGACGTGACCGTCTGACACGTCTGACGTCTCGCGAGTGACCGCCGCCGGGGTGTCACCGGGCGGTCGTCACCGGGTGACCGCCGCCGGGTGGTCGTCACCGGATCAGGAACGGGTCTGGACCAGCCAGCCGAACCCGCCGAACCCCTCGGCGGCGATCAGCTCCGCCTCCTCGGAGGCGCGGGCCAGGGCCTGCAGGTAGCCGCGCGGGTCGTCACGGGCGCGCTCGACGGGCGGACGGCCACCGGTGACGCCCAGCGCGCGCAGCGCCTCGCGCTGGGTGGTCAGGGCCGTGGTGACGGCTCCCACCCGCTCCCCGGCGTCCGCGCAGGCGTCCAGAGCCACATGGGCGGTGATGTCGCACGAGCCGTCGGGCACGGGCGTGACCGTCGCGCCGTCGCGGTATCCGGTCAGCGTGCCGTAGGGCGGGCGATCGCCGCGGGAGTGGGCGTAGTCGATCGCGATCGCCCAGCCGCGCGCGAGCCGGCCGATCACCGCGGCCCACGCCTCGTCGCGCGGTCTGCCGATCTCGGCCCGCTCGCCCGCGGTCCGTATCGGCCACCAGCGGTCCAGCCAGGCCAGATCCGCCTCGGCCGGTCTGTCGCCCAGCCGTTCCCCGCCGTCGGCGGGGTCGACCAGCACCAGCCGGGGCCCGTCGGCGGTCTGCTCGGCGAGGTCGACGGGGATGTTGTCCAGCCACTCGTTGGCGACCACCAGCCCGCGGACTCCCTCCGGCATGGCTCGTGCCCAGACGACCTCCGCGGGCAGCCGCGCCGGCCGGGGAGACAGATCGACGGCGGTCACCCGGAGCCGCGACCGCAGGCCGGGTGGGGCGGCGGCCAGCACACCGGCGGCCAGCACGCCCTCGCCGGCGCCCATGTCGACCAGATCGAGCGCGGCGGGGCGGCCGAGCGCCTCGTCCACCGCCGCCAGCTCGCGCAGCATGGCCTCGGCGAAGACGGGAGACGCGCCGACCGAGGTACGGAAATGCCCGGAGGGACGTTCCCGGAGGTAGAAACCGCTCTCGCCGTAGAGCGCCTGCTCCGTCGCGGCACGCCAGGTGAGCCACACGTCCACAGACGCTACCCGTCGCGGGAGCGGGACGGGATCGGCTTGCGCCGACGCCTCGGATGAGCTCATGACCGAATCCTGTCACCGGCCGCCGCGGTCCTCCCCTCGTGGGGCCATTCCCGTCCCAGGGCCCGAACCGGCCGTGGCGCGCGTGCCCTGGCGTGGCCGCGGCGACCCCGCCCGTTACGCTGGTCAACCAGGCATGGAGCCCCACATGGTCGAAGGACGGGACGTCATGGACGCAGCGGATCGCCCGGCACGTCTGGCCGTCGGGGTCGTCGGAGCGGGAAAGGTCGGTTCGGCGCTCGGTGCCGCCCTCGCCAGGGCCGGTCACCGGGTCGTCGCGGCGAGCGGCGTCTCCGACGCCTCCAGAGACCGGGCGGTCGAGCGGCTCGGCCTCGTCCCGACCAGCCCCGAGGACGTGGTGGCCCACGCCGACCTCGTCCTGCTGACGGTTCCCGACGACGTCCTGCCCGGCCTGGTCTCCGGCCTGGTGGGGGCCGGCGCCGACCTGCGCGGCAAGCTGGTGGTGCACACCAGCGGGGCGTACGGCCTGTCGGTGCTCGACCCGGCGACCGCGGCCGGGGCGTTGCCGCTCGCGCTCCACCCGGTGATGACGTTCACCGGCCGTGACGACGACCTGCGCCGCCTGACGGGCATCTCCTACGGGGTGACCTCCCCCGAGCCGCTCCGCCCGGTGGCGGAGGCGCTGGTCATCGAGATGGAGGGCGAGCCGGTCTGGATCGCCGACGCCGACCGGGCGCTCTACCACGCGGCGCTGGCGGGCGCGGCCAACCACATGGTCACGCTCGTCGCGGAGTCGTCGGAGCTGCTGGGGAGGATCGGCGTGGAGCAGCCGGGCCGGATGCTCGGCCCCCTGCTCGGCGCGGCCCTGGACAATGTGCTGAGGCTCGGCATCGCCGGGCTGACCGGCCCGGTGGTGCGCGGCGACGCCGGCACCGTCCGCAAGCACGTCGACGCGCTCATCCTCGCCGCCCCCGAGGCCGCGGACGCCTACGTGGCGCTCGCTAGGCTCACGGCGGACCGGGCGCTGGCGGCCGGGCTGCTCAAGCCCGAGGCCGCCGAGCGCCTCCTGGACGCGCTGGGAGGCAACATATGGACGTGATCGTGACGCGCGACCGCGCCGGGCTGGTCAAGGCGCGCAAGACCCTCGGGATCGGCGCGGGCGGGGCCACACTGGCGCTGGTGCCGACCATGGGGGCGTTGCACGAGGGCCACCGCTCGCTCATCCGGCTGGCCCACGAGAGGGCCGACCGCGTGGCGGTGAGCATCTTCGTGAACCCGCTCCAGTTCGGCCCCGCTGAAGACTACTCCCGCTACCCCCGCACGCTGGACGCCGATCTGGAGGTGTGCGCGGAGGAGGGGGTGGGCCTGGTGTTCGCCCCGTCCGCGGCGGACATGTATCTGCCTGACCGCCAGGTCGGCGTCTCCGCGGGGGCGATGGGCTCGGTCGTCGAGGGAGGCTTCCGCCCCGGGCACTTCGACGGTGTGCTGACCGTGGTGCTGAAGTTGTTCAACCTGGTCCGGCCGGACGTGGCGGTGTTCGGGCAGAAGGACGCCCAGCAGCTGGCCCTGATCCGCCGGATGGTCGCCGACCTCGACGTGCCGGTCTCCGTCGTCGGGGCGCCCACGGTCCGCGAGCCCGACGGGCTGGCGATGTCCAGCCGCAACCGCTACCTGTCGCCGCACGACCGGGTGGCCGCCCTCGCCCTGTCGCGCGCTCTCGCCGCCGGGGCCGGGCGGCGGACGCCGCAGGAGGCCCGCCGGGCCGCCGGGGCCGTCCTGGAGGCCGAGCCGGCGGTGGCCGTCGACTACCTGGTCCTGGTCCACCCGGCGACCTTCGAGGAGGTGCGCGACGACCACTCGGGTGAGGCGATCCTCGCGGTGGCCGCGAAGGTGGGCTCCACCAGGTTGATCGACAACGTCACGGTCACCTTCTGACCCCTCCGCCCCGGGCCTCCGCCGCCCGAGCCTCCTTCCCCCGGGACCCCGCCTCCGCGCGGCCCCGGTCCCACCGGGCCCCGCCGTCCTCCCGGTTCCGCCGACCGCGGTTCCCATGACTCCATGACCTCGTGGTCTCCGCCCCGCGCGGCCGCGGCCGCCCCACGTCGGAGGGACGCGGGCGGGTCGGTCCCGTCCTCCGCCTCGCGCGGCCGCGGCCGCCCGGCCGTCCCACCGGTCGCCGGGGCCCGGAGGCCACCCCGGGGAACAGCCGTCGCGGGAGCCGCGTTATCGTCACGTTGACGAAATTAAGGCCTCTATGATCCCCGCGAGGAGGCGGCACATGAGCATCCCGGCCATCCCCCAGAGGTTGACCGCGCCCGCCCCGGGCTGGACGGTCCGGGCGGACGTGGTCGTGGTCGGCTCCGGCATCGCGGGGCTCACCCTGGCGCTCCGCTACGCCGGCCTCGACCCTGAGGCGAAGGTCCTGGTCGTCACCAAGGACGTCCTGTCGGCCGGGTCCACCCGCTGGGCCCAGGGCGGCATCGCCGCCGTCCTCGACCCGGGCGACACCCCCGCGGAGCACCTGTCCGACACGCTCATCGCGGGTGTGGGCCTGTGCGACGAGGAGGCGGTCCGGACCCTGGTCACCGAGGGGCCCGGTGCGTTGCGCGGCCTCATCGCGGCCGGAGCCCGCTTCGACACCGACGACTCCGGGGAGCTCCAGCTCACCAGGGAGGGCGGTCACCGGCGCAACCGCATCGTGCACGCGGGCGGCGACGCCACCGGCGCGGAGGTGCAACGGGCACTCGTCCAGGCCGTCCGCGACTCCGCGATCGAGGTGATCGAGCACGCTCTCGTCCTCGACCTGCTCAAGGACGCGGACGGCCGTACCGCCGGTGTCACCCTGCACGTCATGGGCGAGGGCGAACGCGACGGCGTGGGGGCGGTCGCCGCCGGGGCCGTGGTGCTGGCCACCGGCGGTATGGGCCAGGTCTACGCCGCCACCACCAACCCCGTCGTCTCCACCGGCGACGGCGTGGCGCTCGCGCTGCGGGCGGGCGCCGTGGTCAGGGACCTGGAGTTCGTCCAGTTCCACCCGACCGTCCTGTGGCTCGGCGAGGAATCCACCGGCCAGCAGCCGCTCATCTCGGAGGCGGTCAGGGGTGAAGGCGCGGTGCTGGTCGACTCCGACGGCACCCGGTTCATGAAGGACGTCCACGAGCTCGCCGACCTCGCGCCGCGCGACGTCGTGGCCAAGGCGATCATGCGGCGGATGCGCGAGGCCGGTACCGACCACGTCCACCTCGACGCCCGCCACTTCGGCGCGGAGAAGTGGCGCACCCGCTTCCCCACGATCCACGCGGTCTGCCTGGAACACGGCATCGACCCGGTCACCGACCTCATCCCGGTCGCCCCCGCCGCCCACTACGCCAGCGGCGGGGTCCGTACCGACCTGCACGGCCGCACCAGCGTGCCCGGCCTGTACGCGTGCGGCGAGGTGGCGTGCACCGGTGTGCACGGCGCCAACCGGCTGGCCTCCAACTCCCTGCTGGAGGGTCTGGTCTTCGCCGGGCGGATCGCCGCCGACATTCACCGGACCCGGCGGTCCTCACCCGGCGTGGGCGGCGCGCGGCCCGGCGAGCCGGTCGCCGACGACCGCCCGGCCGGGCTGGTCGATCCCAGGGCCAGGGCCAGGATCCAGGGGCACATGAGCCGCGGGGCGAGCGTGCTGCGCAGCGACGAGTCGCTGAGCGAGGTCGCCAGGGCCCTGGTGAACGTCCGGTGGACCCCGGTGGCGGTCGAGCCGTGCACCGAGTCGTGGGAGACCACCAACCTGCTCACGGTCGCCTCCGCGCTCGTGGCGGCGGCGCGCAGCCGCCGGGAGACCCGGGGGTCGCACTGGCGCGAGGACTTCTCCGAGCGAGACGATGTCCGGTGGCTGGGCCACCTCGACGTGACACTGACAGCGGAGGGAACGACCATGACGTACGTGCCGCACGGGCAGCGCGCGACCACGCTGCCGCCGCAGGTCGAGGCGGACCTGGCCGAGGCGGGCCTAGACCTGGTCGCGGTGACGGCGGTTCTGGAGGCCGCCGCCGCGGAGGACCTCCAGGAGGCGGGTGACGTCACCAGCCTGGCCACCATCCCGGCCGACCAGGTCGACACCGCCGACGTGGTGGCCCGCGCCGACGGCGTGGTCGCCGGGCTGGCCGTCGCCGAGGGGGCGTTCTCCCACCTGAGCGGGGGGCGGCTGACCGTCGAGCGTGAGGTCAAGGACGGTGAGCACGTCCGGCGGGGCGATGTGCTGATGACCGTCACCGGCCCCACCCGCGACCTGCTGACCGCCGAGCGGACCGCGCTCAACCTCCTCACCCACCTGTCCGGCATCGCGACCCTGACCGCCCGCTGGGTCAGCGCCGTGGAGGGCACCGGGGCCGCCGTCCGCGACAGCCGCAAGACCCTCCCCGGGCTGCGCGCGCTGCAGAAGTACGCGGTGCGGTGCGGCGGCGGCGTCAACCACCGCATGTCGCTTTCCGACGCCGCTCTGATCAAGGACAATCACGTGGTGGCCGCCGGCGGGGTGGCCGAGGCGTTCCGAGCGGTCCGGGACGCCTACCCGGACCTGCCGATCGAGGTGGAGGTCGACCGGATCGACCAGGTCGAGGCGGTGCTGGCCGAAGGGGCGGAGGAGATCCTGCTGGACAACTTCACCGTCGGCCAGCTGGCGGAGGCCGTGCGGCTCGTGGCCGGCCGGGCACGGTTGGAGGCCAGCGGGGGCTTGACCCTCCAGGTGGCCCGTGATGTAGCTGAAACAGGCGTTGACTACCTTGCCGTGGGCGCGCTCACGCATTCGGCACCGGCGCTGGACATCGCCTTGGACCTTCGGGGGAACTGATGCTGCTTGCCATCGACGTCGGCAACACCCACACCGTCCTCGGTCTCTTCGAAGGGGACGAGGTCATCGAGCACTGGCGGATCGCCACCGACGCCCGGCGCACGGCCGACGAGATCGCCGTCGTGCTCCAGGGGCTGCTCGGGCAGTCGCCCCTGCTCAAGGGGGCGGACGTCAACGGCATCGCGATCTGCTCCACCGTTCCCTCGGTGCTCAACGAGATGCGCGAGATGTGCCGCCGCTACTACGGCGACGTGACCGCGGTGATCGTCGAGCCGGGCGTCCGCACCGGTGTGCCGGTGCGGATGGACAACCCCAAGGAGGTCGGCAGCGACCGCATCGTCAACGCGCTGGCCGCCATCCAGCTCTACGGGGGGCCGTGCATCATCGTCGACTTCGGCACCGCGACCTCCTTCGACGCGGTCTCCGCCAAGGGTGAGTACGTCGGCGCGGTGACCGCCCCCGGGATCGAGATCTCCGTGGACGCGCTGGCTGCGGCGGGCGCGCAACTCCACAAGGTGGAGCTGATCCGCCCCCGCTCCGTGATCGCCAAGAACACGGTCGAGGCGCTCCAGGCGGGCATCATCTACGGGTTCGCCGGTCAGGTCGACGGGATCGTCGAGCGGATGGCGGCCGAGCTGGCCACCGACCCCGATGACGTCACCGTGGTCGCCACCGGCAGCGCCGCGTCGCTCGTGGTCGACGAGGCACGCTCGATCGACATCCATGAGCCGTGGCTCACGCTGATCGGCCTGCGGCTGATCTACCACCGCAACACGGCCTGAGAAGTCCTCCCGCATCGCGGACGCGGCGACCTCGCGGGGTTCGCCACATCGGTACCCTTTGGAACTGTGACCGATGAAGTGACGAACCCCGCCGAGGATCTGCCGGAGCAGATGCGCGTCCGCCGGGACAAGCTCGACCGACTTCGCTCGGAAGGCGTCGACCCCTACCCGGTGAACTTCCCGCGCACCGCGACCAACGCCGAGATCCGCGAGAAATACGCCGATCTCTCCGCTGACACCGCGACCGGCGACAAAGTGGGCGTCACCGGACGCGTGATGCTGTCCAGGACCGGTGGCAAGCTCTGCTTCGCGACCATCCGCGACGGCTCCGCCGACCTCCAGATCATGATCTCCCTGGACAAGGTGGGCGAGGAGTCCCTGGCGGCGTGGAAGCGCGACGTCGACCTCGGCGACCACGTGGGCATCGAGGGCGAGGTCATCACCTCGCGCCGCGGGGAGCTGTCCATCCTCGCCGACCGCTGGGCCATCACCTCCAAGTGCCTGCGTCCCCTGCCGGAGAAGCACGCGGGCCTCACCGACCCCGAGGCACGCGTCCGCCTGCGCTACGTCGACCTCATCGTCAACGAAGAGGCCAGGAAGATGGCCTACACCCGTAGCGCCGTGGTGCGGGCCGTGCGCGACTTCTGGGCGGAGGAGGGCTACCTGGAGGTCGAGACCCCGATGCTCCAGCCCATCCACGGCGGCGCCGCGGCGCGGCCGTTCAAGACCCACATCAACGCCTACGACATGGAGCTCTACCTTCGCATCGCGATCGAGCTCTACCTCAAGCGGCTCGTGGTCGGCGGCATCGAGAAGGTCTTCGAGATCAACCGCAACTTCCGCAACGAGGGTGCGGACGCCACCCACAACCCCGAGTTCACCATGCTCGAGGCGTACGGGGCGTATCTCGACTACAACGACATGGCCGACCTGACCCAGCGGATGATCCAGAAGGCGGTCGTGGCCGCCCTGGGGCACTCGGTGGTCGAGTACGACGGCCGGGAGATCGACCTGGGCCTGGAGAAGTGGCCGCGGATCACCCTGTACGGGTCGGTCTCCGAGGCGCTGGGCGAGGAGATCACGACCGAGACCCCCCTGGAGCAGGTCCGCAAGCTCGCGGACACGCGGGGGGTCCACTGGGAGCCGAAGTGGGGCCAGGGCAAGCTCGTCCAGGAGATCTTCGAGGCTCTCGTCGAGCACACGCTCGTCCAGCCCACGTTCGTCATGGACTACCCGCTGGAGACCTCCCCGCTGACCCGTCAGCACCGTGACAACCCGCTCCTCACCGAGAAGTGGGACCTGATCGGGTTCGGCACCGAGCTCGCGACCGCCTACTCGGAGCTGGTCGACCCGATCGAGCAGCGTCGCCGCCTCACCGAGCAGTCCCTGCTCGCTGCGGGCGGTGACCCGGAGGCCATGCAGCTCGACGAGGACTTCCTCACCGCGCTGGAGTACGGCATGCCGCCCACCGGCGGTATGGGGCTGGGCATCGACCGGCTCGTCATGGCCTTCACCGGTAAGAACATCCGCGAGACCATCCTGTTCCCGCTGGTCAAGCCGGCGGGCTGAGCCGAGCGGACGATCGGGCAGGAGTGCCGGCCCCGGCGGGGTGAGGCCCCCGCGCGGCGGCGCCGCACCTCGCGCACCGGCCGGTGCGCCGCGGTGTGTGAGGCTCCCGTGCGCACGGCGGCGCCGGATCGGTCGACGACCGATCCGGCGCCGCGTCCGGGATGGAAGCGGCGCCGCCCGCGGAGCGCGCGATGGCGGCCCAGTAGTGACTCAGCGGCGCCTCAGTGGCGCCGGCGACGACTCAGCGACCGCGGTGCGCGGAGGCGGCCGGTGGGTCGGTCGGGTATTTCGGTCGTTCGGTGTGCGAGACCGTGCCCGGTGGCCGGCCGTGCTTTCCGGCTGTCCGAAACAGAGCGGATCCCGTCCTCGTGACCTTCGGCGGCGCGCGTACGCCGGGTCGGCGCGGGCCGGGGCAGGCGGGCCGGGTCCCGGTCGGCCCGATGTGTCCGTCGCGGGCGTGGTCGTTCCCCTAATTACCGTCGGGTCGCCGAACGACATGGGAACCATATTCCGCCGGTGCCGCATACCGCGGGGTATCCGGGCGGCGCCAAATGATAATCATCGAATGCCGCAAAGGCAGCGTGCGGTCTTCCCATTGCGGGGCGTTTTCCCGGGGGGCGTCAAGGCCGTGACCGCAGGCCGCGCACTACCGCCGACGGATCGTTTCTTCCGGAAAACGGGACCCGGTCCAGGCCGTGGACCTGCGAGGATCTCCGCGCGTGCGGCATGGCGAAAGATTGTTCTGTGAGGGTCGTTGCTGCCGCGCGCCGACGACGGCCGGGCCTGTGCCTCGGCCTTGTCGGGACTTAGTGCCAAAGGCGGCGACATATCATCAGTACTCCATGTTGTACGTACTATGTCAATAGTGGCCGCGTGTCGTGAAGAGCGGAACTTGACGACCTTTGAACATGGCGTTTACCGTTCCTGACGGGCGGTATTGATTCCCGGCGTCTTCACGTCCGGATTCCTGAGCGGGGGGAGTGACTCCAGATGGCATATCCGGAAGTGGATTCGCGCCATGGCGACAGCCCCGTGGGCCCGGGCGACATCGATCTCAGTGATGACGATCTCGTGCTTCTGGCGGAGCTCGCCAAGGGTGTCACCGTCGACAGGGTGGGCCGCCGCCTCGACATCAGCGGCCGGACCGTCAGGCGCAGGCTCAGGGGCATCTGCGACCGCATCGGCGTCGCCACGGCCATCGAGGCCGTGGCCTGGGCGGCCCGCCGCCGTCTCATCTAGGGCCCTCACCCTTTTCCTCCGGGCATCGCGCCCGTGGTCGTACGCGCCACCACAGGGCCGTACAGGGGGGGTCGGGGCGTCCCCGGGCCCGACCCGACCGGCGTTCCCCGCCGCGCCGCGGCGCCGTCCGCACCCACGGCGTCGGAGGTCTCCTGCCGCAGCGGCGGCGGCGGTCGGCCGCGCCCGGTCATGCCGCTTTCCCGGGAACTCGCCCCCGGCCGCGGCCCGGTCCCGGCCCGGGACCCGGGCGCCGGAAGGCACACCCCGCCGGCGGATGGCCTGCCCGCTGGCGGGCAGGCCGGATCAGTCGGCGATGCGGACGCCGCCGGCGAAGGGCCGGTTCTCGATGCTGGCGATGTGGATGACGTCCCCGGTGCGCGGCGCGTGGACCATCAGGCCGCCGCCGAGGTAGATCCCCACGTGGTGCAGGTCGCTGTAGAAGAACACCAGGTCACCCGGACGCAGCTGGTCCTTGGAGATGTGGGTGCCGGCGGCCCACTGGTCGCCGGTGTAGTGCGGCAGGCTGATGCCGACCTTCTGGTAGGCCCACATGACCAGCCCGGAGCAGTCGAAGCCGTTGGGCCCCTCCGCACCCCAGATGTACGGCTTGAGCTGCTGGGTGAGTGCCCAGCGGGCGGCCTCGGCGGCCTTGCCGCTTCCGGGGATGGGCACCTCGACCTTCACCCGGGCTCCCCGGTTGCTGGCGGCCCGGGTGCGCACCTCGCTGAACAGGTCGCTCTCGACCCGCGCGACCAGCCGCTCGATCTTGCTGCGCTTCTTCCCGATGTCGGACAGGAGCTCCTGGACCTCCTCGGTCCTGGCCTTGGCGGTGGCCTGCGCCTGCCTGGCGTCCTCGATCGCCCGGCTCAGCTGGGCGACCTCCTCGCTCTGCTGCTGCTGGAGGGCGTAGGCGGTGGTGGCCTGGTCGAGGAAGGAGTCGGGATCGGCGGACTGGCTGAAGGCGAGCCCGGAGGTCAGCTCGCCCGCCATGTAGCTGCTCTGCGCCAGGAGCGCGGCCTTGTCGCGCTTGATCTTCAGCTCCGACTCGCTGGTGGCGAGGGTCTTCTTGGCGCTTTCGGCGGCGCGCTGCGCCTGCTTGAGCTTGACCCGCCCCCCGTTGTACTGCTCGGTGAGCGTGCCGATCTCGTCGTGGAGTTTCTCGGCCTGGTCGGCCAGCTCCTGGAGGCTGGGCCGGGGGTCGGCGGTGGCCGCGATGAACGGGGTACCGAGGGTCAGGAGCGCGAAGGCCGTCCCGATGATCGCGATACGGCGGCGGAGCCTGCGCGATGTGCGTTCTCGACCGCGGGCATCGCTGCCCGCGTGCTCTCGTCCGCGGTCGCGCGTGCGCTTCACCAGAAGGCTCCTCTTCTCCTCGGCCGCCTACCGGGTTAGCTGACGGGTTCGGGCCGGAGGCAGCCCTACCGGGTGCGCCGGTGGCACTCGGATTCACCCCGGGGACTTCATGGAGAAGTGTGGGTCCCCGGCTCCCCCGGGGGTGGGGGATTCGGCGGGTCAGGCTTTCACGTCTCTGACATCGAGCACGGACATTAGTGCAACGGAGGTTCCTGCTCAACCAGAACTGTGAACTTCGTAGAGCTTGCGCAACTGAAATGTCACGGGAGCATCACATCGCTTCAAGATCCACATGCCCATTACGCTGCCTTTATCGTTCCCGTGACGCCTGTGGCCCCCGGTCTCCCCAGGTCCGCGGGCGTACCGAAGATGAGATCGGCCACATTGCGTGGTCTCGCCGGAGGCGGCGCGGCAATTCGCCGGTCGGCGGCCATCTCGGAGCCGGAGCGGGAGTGTTATGGATGAGCCGTAATTAGGGTCCGCCGAGGACGTACGCTGATCAGTCATGGACCAGGTTGCGGAGCATTCCCCCGTCACGGCCCCGGGCGCCGTCGCCGGGGGACGGCCCTCCCGATCGGGGGGCGAGAAGACGGAGCGGGACCCGGCCGGCCCCGGTGCCACCGAGGTCGTCGTCCGCCGTGCCCGCACCCCCGACGTCCGCGCCATCCGCAGGCTCGTCGACACCTACGGCGGGGCCGGGCCGCGGCTGCTGGAGAAGGCCACCGTCACCCTCTACGAGGACATCCAGGAGTTCTGGGTGGCCACCGACGGGGCGGGCCGGGTCGTCGGCTGCGGAGCGCTCCACGTGCTCTGGGAGGACCTCGCCGAAATCCGCACCGTCGCGGTCGACCCCGACTGCCGGGGGATGGGGATCGGCCACCGGATCGTCTCGGCGCTCATCCGCACCGCCGTGGAACTCGGCCTGCGCCGGGTCTTCTGCCTGACCTTCGAGGTCGATTTCTTCGCCCGCCACGGGTTCCGGGAGATCCAGGGCACGCCCGTCTCCCCGGAGGTGTACGCCGAGCTCCTCGCCTCGTACGACGAAGGCGTCGCCGAGTTCCTCGACCTGGAGCACGTCAAGCCGAATACCTTGGGCAACACCCGCATGCTGCTTCATCTGACACGCGAGCCGGACTTTCATGACGGCGGGGCTGACTCAGTGGAAAGGTGACTGTTGATACCTATATCGATACCTTGTGCAGCAGCAAGCATGTGAGTCTACATACGCCGCATGCGCAGTCTAAGTGAGGTGACGCGGTGAGCACCGGACAGCCGCCGTATCCACAGGATGATCCCGAGCGTGATCGCAACCCCTCGGGACAGCCGGATTACGGGCAGCACAATGTGGGCCGAGCCCCCGGCGGGCACGACCCCGATGTGACAGTTGTGGGATACCGGTCGGAGGGCGCGCAGCCGAACACCGGTCCAGGACAGACCCAGCCCGGCTACGGCCAGCAGCCCGGGTACGGGCAACAGGGTTACGGTCAGCAGGCCCAACCCTCCTACGGTCAGCAGGCTCAGCCTGGTTACGGCCAGCAGCCCGGCTATGGTCAGCAGGCCCAGCCTGGTTACGGCCAGCAGCAGGGTTACGGTCAGCAGTCTGACTACGGTCAGCAGGCCCAACCCTCCTACGGTCAGCAGGCTCAGCCTGGTTACGGTCAGCAGCCCGGCTATGGTCAGCAGGCCCAGCCCTCCTACGGCCAGCAGCCCGGCTACGGCCAACAGGCTCAGCCCGGTTACGGCCAGCAGCCCTCTTACGGTCAGCAGGCTCAGCCTGGTTACGGTCAGCAGTCTGACTACGGTCAGCAGGCCCAGCCCTCCTACGGCCAGCAGCCCGGCTACGGCCAACAGGCTCAACCCGGGTACGGCCAGCAGCCCTCCTACGCCCAGACGCCCTCTTACGGCCAGCAGGCCTACAGCGGTCCCCCCGGAGCCCCCGCCCCCCTCGCGGAGTGGTGGCAGCGTCTGGTGGCGCGGTTCATCGACGGCATCATCCTTGCGATCCCGGCGGTGGTCGTCACCATCGTCATAGGCCTGATCCTCGTCACGGCGCCCAGCTACAACTACAAGACCGGCGACTCCGTCGAGGCGAGCGGGGCGTTCGCCGCCAGTCTCGTCAGCACACTGATCATCGCGGCCATCTTCTTCGCCTACGAGTTCTTCATGCTCTCCCGGGGCGGCCAGACGGTCGGCAAGATGGTCATGGGGATCAAGGTCGTGCCCGTCGGCGGTGTCCTGCCGCCGGGCGGTCTGTCCTCCGACGTCGCGCTGAAGCGCGCCGGCGTGCTCTGGGGCCCGCAGGCCGTGAACTGGGTGCCGTTCCTGGGCTGGGCCGCCAGCATCTTCATGTTGGTCAACATTCTGTGGCTGCTGTGGGACAAGCCCCTGCAGCAGGCGTTGCACGACAAGGTGGCCGAGACGGTGGTCGTCAAGGTCAAGTAGTCCCGCGAATAACGGGGCCGGCGGTGCGACCGCCGGCCCCGTTTTCGTGCGTCGGGGGGAATTGGGTGCCCGCAGGCGGCCGGGTAACGGCGCCGGTCCCGTGCCCCGGGACGGGTGCAAACCCATTCCCGGCCCGCCGGAAGGCCGCGGGGCTCCGGCCGAGAATCATCGCCGGTCTCACACGCGGCGGACCCGCGCTATGAGATGTCAATGCCGGATCGGCCACCGCCGGGACTTCAAGGGCCGGCCGTCGAATGGGCTCGCCACCGGCCGGCCGCATCGTCCGCGGCGTCATCTTCGCGCCTCTCCCGGAGGATTCTTCTAAGCCTTCCCCGGCTTCTCCGGCTCCTTCCGGACGGGTGGTGAAGTTCTTCTTAGCGATCCGGTGCGAGGGCCGTGGTGTTGCCGAGGTTGTCCGGAAGTGCTCATCGCCTTTGGTGGTTATAAGGGCTACGACTATGTACTCGACGCCGGAGAGGGTCGTACTCTTGGCGAGAAAGCGTTGAAGATCCGTCTTGTTCCACGGACCCGCCCCATCGCGTCTGTCGGCGCGATGAAGCGGGCCGGTCTCTACCCGGGCGTTCAAAGCAGGCGGTGGGCATTGTCGTGATGAACCTGTCAGCATAGATCTCCAGACTCGTGACCGAGAACCGTGCAGTCCGGTCGCAAGCCCCTTCACCAGGGCTTTCGCGGCCGGAGCGCCGGTGACGGCACGGGCCCGGACCTGAGGCGTCATTGGTTTTCGGGAGACGATGATGATCACTCGATCACCCTGTCGGTTTTTTCCCCGCGGCTTTACGTACTGCAACCGGTAAGGCGGCTGGAGAGAAGCATTAAGCTAGACAGTGGCAGACATGGTCGCCCCTGTGCCGCGCGCCGCCACCCGGTGGCGCTATGGTCGTGGTGGGCGTGACCGGTCCCGTCGGGCACGCGACCCGTGTGGCCCGGGAGTCGCCACCACATTTCCATGGTCCCCCACAAAGCCACCTACGGTGCGGAGCGAGGACGAATGTACGACGTATTGTCCGCGTTGATACCCCCCGCGGTCGTCGGAGGGGCCTTCATCTTCGGAGTGGTCAAGCTACTTCGGGGTGAAGCGGCCGCCCGGCGGTCGGGAAAACAGCCCGACGCGGCCGGGCCGCAGAAGGGCTGATCCCTCCGGGGCACGGTTCCCCGGGAATCGCCGGTCGGCGGAATTGCCGCCCCTCGATTGCGGGTATATGTTTAGCTGTGAATCAAACAATACTCCGCGAAAGGATTGCGTAGATGGCCAAGCAGATCCAGGAGATTCTCATCGACGACCTCGATGGGGGCGAGGCCAATGAGACGGTCGCCTTCGCGATTGACGGCACCAGCTATGAGATTGACCTGAGTGACGTTAACGCGAAGAAGCTCCGCGACTCCCTGTCGCCTTTCGTGCAGAGCGCCCGTCGTTCCGGCGCCCTGGCGCCCCGCCGCCGCCGTGCGGGCGGAAGCCGGGCACTCACGCGAGAGAAGAGCGCCGACATCCGGGCGTGGGCCAAGTCCCACGGCCTTAATGTCAGCGAGCGCGGCCGAATCGCCTCCAAGATCGTCGAGCAGTACGAGGCCGCTCACTAGAGTCGGTTCGTAGATCGCGTGAATCATGCGGTTATGGCGGTCACGGTGGGGTCCGGTGGCGGCCATGACCGCATGAAGCGTTTGAGGGACGGATAAACGTCGTTCGCTTGCGGCGTAGCGGGAACATCGCACCCCCCGTAGGTAGTTGGATGGAGGGTGAACGCCCTGCTCTCGGGGAACGTCTTCTGCGTAGAGCGGTCGCCGGGTCGGGGCTACCATGCGGGATGACAGGGCCCGGATATCCCGGACCTGCCTGACCGCTCTGTGAGGAGCGACGAGATGTTCGAGAGGTTCACCGACCGCGCACGGCGGGTTGTCGTCCTGGCCCAAGAAGAGGCCCGGATGCTCAACCACAACTACATCGGTACGGAGCACATTCTTCTTGGCTTGATCCATGAAGGTGAAGGCGTTGCCGCCAAGGCTCTGGAGAGCCTCGGCATCAGTCTTGAAGGTGTGCGTCAGCAGGTCGAGGAGATCATCGGCCAAGGGCAGTCTGCGCCGTCGGGGCACATTCCGTTCACCCCGCGCGCCAAGAAGGTCCTTGAGCTGTCGCTCCGTGAGGCCTTGCAACTGGGTCACAACTACATCGGCACCGAGCACATCCTGCTCGGCCTCATCCGTGAGGGCGAGGGTGTGGCCGCCCAGGTGCTGGTGAAGCTGGGTGCCGACCTCAACCGGGTGCGGCAGCAGGTCATCCAGTTGCTCCACGGTTACCAGGGCAAGGAGCCGGCCGCCGCGGGCGGTCCGACCGAGGCCGCGCCGTCGACCTCCCTTGTGCTGGACCAGTTCGGCCGCAACCTGACCCAGGCCGCCCGCGAGGGCAAGCTCGACCCGGTCATCGGCCGCGACAAGGAGATCGAGCGGGTCATGCAGGTCCTGTCCCGCAGGACCAAGAACAACCCGGTCCTGGTGGGCGAGCCCGGCGTCGGCAAGACCGCCGTGGTGGAGGGCCTGTCGCAGAAGATCGTCAAGGGCGAGGTCCCCGAGACGCTCAAGGACAAGCAGCTCTACACCCTGGATCTGGGTGCCCTGGTGGCCGGTTCGCGCTACCGCGGCGACTTCGAGGAGCGCCTGAAGAAGGTCCTCAAGGAGATCCGCACCCGCGGCGACATCATCCTGTTCATCGACGAGCTGCACACGCTCGTCGGCGCGGGTGCCGCCGAGGGGGCGATCGACGCCGCCAGCATCCTCAAGCCGATGCTGGCCCGCGGTGAGCTGCAGACCATCGGCGCCACCACCCTCGACGAGTACCGCAAGCACCTGGAGAAGGACGCGGCGCTGGAGCGGCGCTTCCAGCCGATCCAGGTGGCCGAGCCCAGCCTCAGCCACACGATCGAGATCCTCAAGGGGCTGCGCGACCGTTACGAGGCGCACCACCGCGTCTCCATCACCGACGGCGCCCTGGTGGCCGCCGCGCAGCTGGCCGACCGCTACATCAGCGACCGGTTCCTGCCCGACAAGGCGATCGACCTCATCGACGAGGCCGGCTCGCGCATGCGCATCCGCCGCATGACCGCGCCGCCGGACCTGCGCGAGTACGACGAGAAGATCGCCAACGTCCGGCGCGACAAGGAGTCCGCGATCGACGCGCAGGACTTCGAGAAGGCCGCCGCGCTGCGCGACCAGGAGAAGCAGCTCCAGCTCAAGCGCGAGCGCCGCGAGAAGGAGTGGAAGGCCGGCGACATGGATGTCGTCGCCGAGGTCACCGAGGAGCTCATCGCCGAGGTCCTGGCGACCGCGACGGGCATCCCGGTCTTCAAGCTCACCGAGGAGGAGTCCCAGCGGCTGCTCCGCATGGAGGACGAGCTGCACAAGCGGATCATCGGCCAGGACGACGCCATCAAGGGTCTGTCCCGTTCGATCCGCCGCACGCGCGCCGGTCTGAAGGACCCGCGCCGTCCGGGTGGCTCCTTCATCTTCGCCGGTCCGTCCGGTGTCGGTAAGACCGAGCTGTCCAAGGCGCTCGCCGAGTTCCTGTTCGGGGACGAGGACACGCTGATCATGCTGGACATGTCGGAGTTCATGGAGAAGCACACCGTCTCCCGGCTGTTCGGCTCGCCTCCCGGCTACGTCGGATACGAGGAGGGTGGTCAGCTGACGGAGAAGGTGCGGCGCAAGCCGTTCTCGGTCGTCCTGTTCGACGAGATCGAGAAGGCTCACCCCGACATCTTCAACTCGCTGCTGCAGATCCTGGAAGACGGTCGTCTGACCGACGCCCAGGGCCGGGTGGTCGACTTCAAGAACACCGTCATCATCATGACGACGAACCTCGGCACCCGGGACATCTCCAAGGGGCAGGGTGTCGGCTTCGCGAGGTCCAACGACACCGAGTCGAACTACGACCGGATGAAGGCGAAGGTCCAGGAGGAGCTGAAGCAGCACTTCCGGCCCGAGTTCCTCAACCGCGTCGACGACATCGTGGTCTTCCACCAGCTCACGCCGAAGGAGATCATCCAGATCGTCGACCTGATGCTGGCCCAGGTGAGCCTGCGTCTGAAGGACCGCGACATGGGTCTGGAGGTCTCGCCGGAGGCCAAGCAGCTGCTGGCCGACCGTGGTTACGACCCGGTGATGGGTGCCCGTCCGCTCCGCCGGACGATCCAGCGCGAGCTGGAGGACATCCTCTCGGAGAAGATCCTGTACGGCGAGCTCCGTCCCGGCCAGGTGGTGAAGGTCTCGATCGAGGGCGAGGGAGAGAACGCCAAGTTCGTCTTCGCCGGTGAGCTGGCGGACCGGGTCCCCGACTCGGCCGCCGCCATCGCCGCGCCGATCCAGCAGTAGGTCCTGCCCGCCCGGTGGGCGGGATTCCGGGGCGGTGCCCGAGCGGCGCCGCCCCGGGCGAACAGAGCAGACCCCGTCGTGAAGGGATTCACGGCGGGGTCTGCTCATTTGTTATCTAAGGAGGTATCTCACCACGAAAGGTAGTACTACACTCTGTAGAGTGAACTCGGTGCGCCTCATTCGGTGACGCCTGCGTCGCTCTGACCGCGGTGAGGCCGGTATCGAGATCAGCCCGGCGACGTACCGGTGAATCAGCTCCGAGCATGGCGCGGGGCCGGTGCGCGTCAGGGATTCTTCAACGGACCGGGCCGAGTCCCCGGCAGGGAGAGCTCCCGGCTCGTGGCCTCGACGGCGCAGGGCGCCGGGGTCGCTCACACGGTATGCCTTGGAGGCACTGGATGCGCTTGCGGCACGAGGACGGGACGCTCGTTCACCTGGCCTACAACGCGGGCGTGCACCCCGCCGAGGACCTGGAGAACCTCATCGCCCACCTGACCAGGTACGCGGTGCCGGTGCGCAAGCGCCTGGGGGTGGAGCGGATGGGCATCGGCCTGTGGCTTTCCCCGAGTGTGGCGGACCACCTCGTCGCCGACCGGATCGAGCTGGTACGGCTGCGCCGCTCCCTTGAGGAGCGCGGTCTGGAGGTGGTCAGCCTCAACGGCACCGGCGGCAGGAACCAGGAGTCCCCCGGTCCCGACTGGGCCAAGCCCGAGCGTTACCGCTACACGATGGCGCTGGCCAGGATCCTGGCCTTCCTGCTCCCGCAGGACGTCCGGTTCGGAAGCATCTCCACCATCCCCATCGGCTGGCGCCGCGACTGGCCCGCCGACCTGCACATGATCGCCTCGCGCCGGCTGGAGCGCCTCGCGCGTGAGCTGCGCGGCCTCTACAGCGTCACGGGCAAGACGATCAGGGTCGGTTTCGAGCCCTGGCCCGGCTGTGTGCTGGAGACGACCGAGCAGGCCCTCGACAGGGTGTGCGGCATCGACTCCGAACACCTGGGGGTGTGCTTGGACGCCTGCCACCTCGCGGGAGGCGCCGAGGAGCCCGGGGCCGCCCTGCGCGGCCTGGCCGCGGCCGGGGCCCCCGTGGTCAAGCTCGGTCACGTGCACAACCACATGGCCGCCGCCTGCCAGGAACTGCCCAGCACCCGTCCGATCCTGGAGGACACCCTCACCGCGATGCTGTCCGGCGCCGTCAACGGCACCGCCCACATCGAGGTGGAGACCCACGACCTGGCCGTTCCCCTACGGACCAAGGGGCCCGGCGCGCTGGTCAACATGATCGCCGAAGAGCTCGACTGGGCCCGTACCAACCTCACCGCCCTGGGACTGCGCCTGGCCGCCTGACCGGCCCACGCCGCCTGACCGGCCGCCGGCCGGTTGGAACCCGGTCGGCCCGGCTGTCGGCCGGTTGGAACCCGGTCGGCCCGCGCTCGCCGCCGACCGGTGTGAGGCCGACCGGCCCGGCCGCCGATCGGCCTGACCTGGTCGGCTCACGCCCGGCCGGTTCTCAGCCCGGCAGGCGGTAGGTGCCGTCGTCCAGAACCTCGGCCAGGCCGTCGGCGACCAGCCCGTCGAGGGCACGTTCCCGCTGCGCGGCGTCGTCCCAGACCACGTCCAGGGTGTCCTTGGGAACCGGGCCGTGGGCCTGGCGCAACACCGCGAGCAGCCTGCCCCGGCACTGGCGGTCCGTGCCCGCGTAGGTCTGCCCCTTGCGGGCGGGGCCGTCGTAGGCGGGTTTGCCGGCCAGCCGCCAGGCGCACAGGTCGCTGATCGGGCAGTCGGCGCAGCGCGCCGCGCGGGCCGTGCACACCAGGGCGCCCAGCTCCATGACGGCGACGGCCCAGACAGGGGCCCGCTCGGCGTCCGGCAGCAGCCGGGCGGCGAGCCTGCGCTCGGCGGGCGTGGTGGCCTTGGGGGGATACTCCTCGCCCTGTACGGCGCGGGCCAGCACCCGCCGCACATTGGTGTCGAGGACGGCGTGGCGGCCCCTGAAGGCGAAGCTGGCGACCGCCGCGGCGGTGTACTCGCCGACGCCGGGAAGCGTCAGCAGCGTGGCGTGGTCGGAGGGGACCTCGCCGCCGTGCCGGTCGGTGACCGCGCGGGCACAGGCGTGCAGGTTCAGGGCCCGCCGGGGATAACCGAGACGTCCCCAGTGACGTACGGCCTCGCCGGGCGGTTCCTGAGCGAGGGCGGCGGGCGTCGGCCAGCGCTCCATCCACTCGGTCCAGACGGGCAGCACCCTGACCACCGGTGTCTGCTGCAGCATGATCTCGCTCACCAGGATCGACCATGGTGAGGCGCCGGGCTCGCGCCAGGGGAGGTCCCGGGCGTTCTCGGCGTACCAGTCGAGAACAGGTTCGAGGAGATGGTTGGGCTCGGCCACCTTTCGACGATAGTGCCGGATCGGATGTCCTTGAGAAGGCGCGCGTCGCCTTGATCCCCGCGGGTGCGCGAAAGGGCACGGGCAGCGGCGGGTCGTTCCTCGTGTCCCACAAGGACTCTCCATACTGTGCGTATGGATCCGGACACCTTCCGTAGTGATATCGAGGTCGACGTCTACTGGCGGCGCCGGATGGCCGCTCTCGTCGGCGTGCTCGTGGTGGTCGCCCTGGTGGCATGGGCCTGCTCGGCCACAAGCGGACCGGATGACACCTCGCCGAAGGACGCCTCCGCCACCCGACCGGCCGCGTCGGCTTCCGCGCCGGTCGTTTTGCCCTCACCGACGGCTGCCTCCGGACCGGCGGGGAGCCCGAGCCCGGCCCCGACCCCCGTTCCACACGCCGTGAAGGCGGCCTCGCGGGTCAAACGGCCGGGAGACGCCTGTGAGGCGCCGCAGCTCGTGCTCAACATGGAGGGCCGGGGCACCGTCTACCCGGCCGGGGCCCGGCCGCGGTTCATCGTCACCCTGGTCAACACCGGCAAGGTGATGTGCACCGCCGATGTCGGGCCGCGCACGATGGAGGTCCGCATCACCTCCGGCGACGACCGGGTCTGGTCGTCCGCCGACTGCGTCAGCGGTGAGGTCGACGACATCCGCCGACTCGACCGGGGCATTCCATACGTTCGGGAACTGGTGTGGGACCGTCGCCGCTCCAGCGCGGACTGCCGGACCGAAGGTGTGCCCGCCCGTCCCGGCACGTACGTCGCCGTGGTGCGCCTCCCGGGGGTGAGCAGCAGCAAGACCGTCTTCCACCTCCGCTAGCCCTCCGGCGCCCCGGATGTGCCGGGGCGAAGGCGGGAGCGCCGGGTGCCGCGCCGCCCGCCGCTAGACGTAGCGTTCGAGGATGGACGACTCGGCCAGCCGGGACAGGCCCTCGCGGATGTGCCGGGCCCGGGCCTCACCGACGCCCCCCACCTCCTGAAGGTCGCCGGTGCTGGCGGCCAGCAGCTTCTGCAGGCTGGCGAACTGGTCGACCAGGCGGTCGACCACCGTGCTCGGCAGACGGGGAACCTTGGCCAGCAGCCGGTAACCCCGCGGACTCACCGCCGTCTCCAGGGCGTCGTTGCCGGAGTGGCCGAGGATCTGGGCGACGGCGGAGATGTCGAGCAGCTCGTCGGAGGTGAGCTGGTCGAGCTCGTGCAGCGCGTCGGCGAACTTGCGGGGGCGTCGGCCCGCCGCGGGGAGGTAGTCGCGCACGATCAGCTCGCGGTCACTCTCGGTGCCGGCCACGAGCTCGTTCAGCTGCAGGGAGAGCAGCCGGCCGTCGGTGCCCAGCTCCACCACGTAGCCGGCGATCTCCTCGGAGATGCGCCTGACCATCTCCAGCCGCTGCACGACGACCGCGACGTCGCGGACCGTCACCAGATCCTCGATCTCCAGCGCCGAGAGGGTGCCGGAGACCTCGTCCAGGCGGAGCTTGTAGCGCTCCAGCGTGGCCAGGGCCTGGTTGGCCTTGGACAGGATCACCGCCGACTCCTCCAGCACGTAGCGGATGCCGTCGAGGTAGAGGGCGATGATCCGCATGGACTTGCTGAGGGAGATGACGGGGAACGACGTCTGCAGCGCCACGCGCTGGGCGGTGCGGTGGCGGGTGCCGGACTCGTCGGTCGGAATGGACGGGTCGGGCATCAGGTGCACCGCCGCGCGGACGATCCTGAGGTCGTCCGCGTTCAGGACGATGGCGCCGTCCATCTTGGCCAGCTCGCGCAGGCGCGTCGCGGAGAACTCGACGTCCAGCTCGAAGCCGCCGCTGCAGATCTCCTCGACCGTCCGGTCGTACCCCAGCACGATCAGGCCGCCCGTGTGGCCGCGGAGAATGCGCTCCAAACCGTCGCGTAACGGGGTTCCCGGCGCCACCGCGGCGAGGACACCCCTGCGGCGTTCGTCGAGCCCTTTGTACGTTGCTGCCACATGACCCCCGTGGTCTGCGTATCACGCCCAGCTTACCGGGGAAGGGCCCGCGCGGTCCGGAATCGTCGCACGAGCGTCCGCCGAGGGCCCGGCGCTCCGATCCGCGGGAGGCCGGAACACCTCAGGTGACATGGGTGAGCGCGTCCCAGACGTTGGCCGCCTCGACCACGTCGAAGCCGGGCCCGAAACTGGAGGAGTGTCCGGCGACGGGGACCAGCGCCTGGTGGCCGTCGCGCTTCTTGCCCGTCTCGAGGGACCCGGCGGGGACCAGCGCGCGGGTGAAGCCCAGCCGTGCGGCCTCCGACAACCGGCGGCGTACGTCACGCACCGGGCGGAGCTCCCCGGCCAGGCCCACCTCGCCCAGCACGACCAGCCCGGCCGGGAGCGCCTTGTCGCCGGCGGCGCTGGCCACCGCGAGCATCACCGAGAGGTCGACCGCGGGGTCGTTGAGCTTGATGCCGCCGACCGTGGCGGTGAACACGTCGCACCCGCCGAGTTTGGCGTTGAGCCGCCGCTCCAGCACGGCCAGCACCATGGTGACCCGGTAGGTGTCGAGCCCGGAGGAGGAGCGGCGCGGCTGCTGGGCCTCGGTGCGGGCGACCAGGGCCTGGACCTCGGCGGGCAGCGGCCGGGTGCCCTCCAGGGTGACGGTGACGCAGGTGCCGGGCACGGGTTCGGTGCGGTGGGAGACGAAAAGGCCGCTGGCGTCGGCGATGCCCTCGATGCCGCCCTCGTGCAGGTCGAAGCAGCCGACCTCGTCGACCGGGCCGTACCGGTTTTTGATCGCGCGGACCAGGCGGAGCCGGGAGTGCCGATCGCCCTCGAAGTGGAGGACGACGTCGACCAGGTGCTCCAGGGTGCGCGGGCCGGCGATCGAACCCTCCTTGGTGACGTGGCCGACCAGCACGGTGGACATGCCACGCTCCTTGGCCAGCCGCACCATGTTGCCGGCGACCTCTCTGACCTGGGTCACCCCGCCGGGCACGCCGGTCGCCTGGGCGGAGCCGATCGTCTGCACCGAGTCGACGATGAGCAGATCAGGCTGGACCTTCTCGACGTGGGCGACCAACGCGCTCAGGTCGGTCTCGGCCGCGAGGTAGAGGCGCTCCTGGATCGCGCCGATGCGGTCGGCCCTGACCCGCACCTGGGAGGCCGACTCCTCGCCCGTGACGTACAGCACGGTCTGCCGGCGAGCGATCTTGGCTGCGGCGTCGAGCAGGAGGGTGGACTTGCCGATGCCGGGCTCACCCGCCAGGAGCACGACGGCGCCGGGCACCAGGCCGCCGCCGAGAACCCGGTCGAGCTCGCCGACGCCGGTGCGCCGCGCGTGCGCCACCTCGGCCTTGACCTGACCGATCGGGACGGCCGGGGCCGTCACCGCGCCCGCCGAGGCCACGTTCACGCCCGCGCGGGCGGTCTCCTCCTCGACCGTGCCCCAGGACTGGCACTCGCCGCAGCGCCCGACCCATTTCGCGGTCTGCCACCCGCACTCGGCACAGCGGTAGCCAGCAGCCTTCTTCGCCATGGCCGCACGTTACCGGCCCGCACCGACAACTTTCACCCGGTACGGCACACCGTGTCGCGTCCGCCGGCGGCCAGGCGCCCCTCCCCGCCGGCGGACGCGGGGCGGGGGCGGGGCGAGCGCGACGGGGCCGTCAGATGTGACCTTCGAGGTCGGCCAGGAGCAGGCGCTTGGGCTTGGCACCCCTGATCTGCTGCACGACCTCCCCGTTCTTGTAGAGGTTGAGCGTGGGCAGGCCGAGAACGCCGTACCGGCTGGAGATCTCGGGGTAGTCGTCGGCGTTGAGCTTGGCGATCGTGAGGCGCTCGCCGAGCTCCGCCTCGATCTGCTCCAGCACCGGCGCGATCATCTTGCACGGCCCGCACCATTCGGCCCAGAAGTCGACCAGGACGGGCTTGTCGCTCTGGAGCACCTGCTCGGCGAAGTTCTCGGCGGTCAGCGTGATCATTGTTCTCCCACTCTCCTCAGTGTGCAGCCGGGGCAGGTCGTGGCCAGCTGGGCGGCCACCTCCGCTCTGCGGGAGAGCAGCGCGCGGATCTCGTCGTCGATCTCCGCCAGCTTGCGCTGGTAGACGGCCACGGATTCCGGGCACGCGCCGCCGGACTCGTGCCCCGCCCGCAGGCAGGCCACGAACGGCCGGGCGTCGTCCAGAGTGAAGCCGACGGCGAGCAGCGACCGGATCTCCGAGACGAGCCGCAGGTCCGTCTCGCCGTACTCCCGGTAACCGTTGGCCGAGCGCCGGGCCGTGATCAGCCCCTGCTGTTCGTAGTAGCGCAACGCCCGGGTGCTGACCCCGGCCCGCCGCGCCAGCTCACCGATCCGCATACGGCCCTCCCACTACGGCCCTCCCACGGCACGACGATAAACGTTGACGTCAACGTCAAGGTCAAGCCCGTGCTCCGTTGTTCCCGGCCCTCCCGTCGCGCGGGGCGGCGGGGACGGGAGGGCCCGGAGCCGGGAGGGCCCGCCGAGCGGGCACGGGGGACGGGCTCAGAACCGCTTCCAGCGCAGCACGTTGGGGTAGGCGATCTCCAGGCCGGTGGTCTCGGCGATGGCCTGTTCGGCGACCGCCGGGGTGAACTCGATGCGGAGCACGGCCTCCAGGTCCGCGCGGCGCTCGAAGACCATGCGCAGGTCGAGAGGCTCGCTTCGCCAGCCCTGGCGCTCCCAGAACGCCTCGACGGACCGGGCCGAGTACGCCGGGACGGAGCGGCTGAACCAGCGACCGAAGGCGCCGCGCGTGGCATCGAGATCGATCACGAAGGCCGCGCCACCGCGCCGCATCACCCGGGAGAGCTCGGCCAGCCCGGGTTCGCAGCCAGGGCCGAAGAAGTAGGCCCAGCGCGCGACGGCCACGTCCACGCAGGCGTCGGGCACCGGCAACGACTGGGCGGTGCCCACGCGGACCTCGACGTTGGGCAGGGCACGGCAGCGACGCCTGGCCAGCTGGACGAGGTCGTCGTGCGGCTCGACCCCGATCACTCGGGCAGCCGTGGCCGACATGGACGGCAGGTGGTAGCCCGTCCCGCAACCGATGTCGACGACGGTCGCCCCGGTCCGGGGCCTGACGGCGGACATCGCGGCGTCGGCCCGCCCGTCCGGGTCGACCGCCCGGTTCTCCAGCTCGTAGACCTGCGGCGTGTTCCAGATGTTGGGGCTGGGGACGGCGCCCTTCATGACCCTCGGCATGTTCTTACCGTAACGGTGTAACAGTGTGATATCGGCTGCATCGGCGGTGCAGGACAGCACCTCTCTCCGCGCCCGCTTAGGCTGGCAATCGTGGGCGACATAAGCGAGCGGGCCGGTAGGCACAGCGGTGTTCGCGAGCGTGTGCTCCGAGCCGGAGACAAGGAAGCGGTATGAGCGTCCGAGTACCCAGCGCGAAGATCGCGCTGTCCACCGCGTCGGTGTATCCCGAGCGGACCCCCGACGCCTTCGAGCTGGCAGCGCGTCTCGGATACGACGGTGTGGAGATCATGGTGGGCGCCGACCCCGTGAGCCAGGACGTCGACGTCCTGGAGCGGCTGTCCGACCACTACCAGCTGCCGATCCTGGCCATTCACGCCCCCTGCCTGCTGGTGACCCAGCGGGTGTGGGGCAAGGATCCGTGGGCCAAGCTCCAGCGAGCCCAGCGGGCCGCCGAGCGGGTCGGCGCGAGAACGGTCGTGGTGCACCCGCCGTTCCGGTGGCAGCGCGACTACGCGCGCGACTTCGAGACCGGCCTGGCCAGGATGCGCGAGGAGACCGACGTCGTCTTCGCGGTGGAGAACATGTTCCCGCTGCGGGCCAGGAACAACGAGGTCGTGCCGTACTCTCCCGACTGGAACCCGCTCGACTACGACTTCCCCCAGGTCACCCTGGATCTGTCCCACACGGCGGTCTCCGGGACCGACGCCATGGAGATGTTCACCAAGCTCGGTGACCGGCTGGCCCACCTGCATCTGGCCGACGGTGTGGGGGTGCCGAACAAGGACGAGCACCTGGTGCCGGGCAGGGGCAACCAGCCGTGCGGGCCGATCCTGGAGCGCATGGCGGGCAACGGCTTCTCCGGGCTGGTCGTGCTTGAGATCAACACGCGCAAGGCCGCGAGCCGGACCGAGCGGATCGACGACCTCACCGAGGCGCTGGCCTTCGCCCGGTCGCATCTGGCCGCCTCCGCCACCGCATGAGCGCGCCGTCCTCGAACGGATCCTCCGCCGGCCGGGCCGCCACGACCGGGCCGGAGCAGGTGGCCGGGCCGGAGGCGGTGTCCGTGACCGGGCCGGAGGCGGTGGCAGCGGCGGCGACGAGGCCGGAGGCGGTGGCAGGGGCGGCGGCGGCGACGGGGCCGGAGGCGGAGCCGGTGACCGCGGTGAACACGGGTGAGCCGGTGCCGCGGACGGCCGCCAGGCGGCGTTCCGGCCGCAGGCCGGGTTCGGCGGACACCCGAGGGCAGATCCTCGCGGCGGCGCGTGAGATCTTCGCCGAGAAGGGGTTCGACAAGGCGACCGTCCGGGGCATCGCCCGGCAGGCGGGGGTGGACCCGGCGCTGGTCCACCACTACTTCGACGGCAAGGAGGGCGTGTTCGTCGCGGCGATGGAGCTGCCGGTCAATCCGGAGAAGGTCATCCCCGTCATCCTGGCCGGCCCGCGCGCGGAGGCCGGTGAACGGCTCGCCCGGCTCATCCTGACGATCACCTCCGACCCCGGCGCCCGCCAGCCGCTGCTGGCGCTGGTCAGGACCGCGATGACCAACGACCGGATGGTCGTCACGATCAGGGAGTTCATGACGCACGCCCTCCTGCACCGGGTGGCGGAGAGCCTGGGGGTTCCGCCGGTCCGGATGGAGGCCGCCTTCGCCCAGCTGTTCGGCGTGGTCCTGGTGCGTTACGTCTTCGAGCTGGAGCCGATGGCCTCGGCCGAGGTGGAGGAACTGGTCGAGCTGCTCGGCCCCACCATCCAGCGGTACGTGGACGGGTCCGCCTAGCGTCGCCGCCGTGACCCGGCGACCGGGCCGGTGTCGGTGCCCGCGGCGCTCCTGTCGCGACCAGGAGACCGGTCCGGTGCCAGCGACGCTCCCGTCATGACCGGGAGACCGGTCCGGTGCCAGTGGCGCCGGCCCGGCACGACGCCGCACTACCGCACCGTCGGCCCGGCACGACGCCGCACCCGCCGCACCGTCGGCCCGGTGAACGTGTGCGATCGTTTACGTGGTCTCGGCCTCCCGCGCGGCGTGAAGTGTGTAGAGCATTGTTCTGGGGAGTGGGTTGACCATAGGGTTGCCGGGATCATCACGGGTCGTACGCCGATCGAAAGTTACTCGTGGGTAGGATCTGTGGGGACCCGTTGTCACCGTGGATGACCGGCGGTCGTACGCTGGCAGCCAACGCCGTCTGTGGGAGGACCCGTGCTCTGGGTAGCGATCATCGGGCTGGTCATGACAGCCGTCGCGGTCGCGCTTGCCGCGCGCCGTGTGCTGTTCCTCTACAAGCTCGCCACCGTCGGGCCCCCCGCGCCCGAGCGCGTCGAATACGCCAGGAGCCATCTCGGCGAGGAGATCAAGGCTCAGCTGGTCGAGGTCTTCGGGCAGCGGAAGCTGCTGAAGTGGACACCGTCCGGGGTGGCCCACTTCTTCGTCATGTGGGCCTTCTTCATCCTGGCGACGGTCTACCTCGAGGCGTACGGCGCGCTCATCCAGGGGGCGATCACCGGCACCCCCGACTTCCACATCCCGATCATCGGGCGATGGGCCGTCCTGGGCTTTCTGCAGGACTTCATCGCGGTCGCCGCCCTGCTCGGCCTGATCGCCTTCGCGGTCATCCGGGTCAAGAACTCGCCGAAGAAGATGGGCCGCAGGTCCCGCTTCTCCGGGTCGCACCTCGGCGGTGCCTGGCTCGTCCTTTTCATGATCTTCAACGTGATCTGGACGATGTTCCTCTTCCGCGGCGCGGCGGCCAACACCGGCAACCTGCCCTACGCGTCGGGTGCGTTCGCCTCCGACGCCACGGCGGCCCTGCTGAGGCCGCTCGGCCCGGGGGCCAACGAGGTCCTGGAGCACGTCGGGCTGCTGCTGCACATCGGCGTCATGCTGGTGTTCCTCGTGATCGTGGTGAACTCCAAGCACCTGCACATCTTCACCGCCCCGCTCAACGTGGCCTTCTCCCGCCGTCCCGACGGCAACGGGCCGGCCCAGCCGCTGCGGATCGACGGCAAGGTCGTCGACTTCGAGGACGAGGACCTGGACGGCGACCGGCTCGGCCGGGGCAAGGTCCAGGACACCACCTGGAAGGGTTTCCTCGACTTCTACACCTGCACCGAGTGCGGGCGCTGCCAGTCGCAGTGCCCGGCATGGAACACCGACAAGCCGCTGTCGCCGAAGATGCTGATCCTGGACCAGCGCGACCACGCCTTCAAGATCGCTCCGTATCTGTCGGCGACCCAGGAGCAGCGGGACGGCTTCCCCGAGGACGTGCTCGCCCTGCTGGACAAGCCGCTGGTCGGCGAGGAGGGCGTCATCCACCCCGACGTGCTCTGGTCCTGCACCAACTGCGGCGCGTGCGTCGAGCAGTGCCCCGTGGACATCGAGCACATCGACCACATCCTCGACATGCGCCGCTACCAGGCGATGGTGGAGTCGAACTTCCCGTCCGAGGCGGGTGTCATGGTGAAGAACCTGGAGAACAAGGGCAACCCGTGGGGGATGTCCGAGATGAAGCGGGCCGACTGGATCGAGGAGCTCGCCGAGCGCGAGGACGACCCGATCGAGATCCAGCTCGTCGACGAGAAGATGCCCGAGGACACCGAGTACCTCTTCTGGGTCGGCTGCGCCGGAGCCCTGGAGGACCGGGCCAAGAAGACCACCAAGGCGGTCGCGGAGCTGCTGCACGTCGCGGGGGTCAAGTTCGCGGTGCTCGGCCCGATGGAGGCGTGCTCCGGTGACCCGGCCCGCCGCCTGGGCATGGAGTATCTCTTCGACATGCTCGCCAAGCAGAACATCGAGACGCTCAACGAGGCCGGGGTCAAGAAGATCGTCGCGACCTGCCCGCACTGCTTCAACACCCTGGCCAACGAGTATCCGCAGCTGGGAGGCACCTTTGAGGTGGTGCACCACACCCAGCTGCTGGCCAAGCTCGTGGACGAGGGCAAGTTGATCCCGGTCACGCCGATCGACGAGAAGATCACCTACCACGACCCCTGCTTCCTCGGCCGCCACAACAAGGTGTACTCCCAGCCCCGCGACATCATGGCCAAGGTGCCCGGGGTGCGGACCCAGGAGATGCACCGCCACAAGGACCGGGGCTTCTGCTGCGGCGCCGGCGGGGCCCGGATGTGGATGGAGGAGCGCATCGGCAAGCGCATCAACACCGAGCGCGTGGACGAGGCCCTCACCACCGATCCGGACACCATCTCCACCGCGTGCCCGTTCTGCCTGGTCATGCTCGGCGACTCGATCAACGAGAAGAAGAATGCGGGCGAGGCCAAGGAGACCCTCGAAGTCGTGGACGTCTCCCAGCTTCTGATCAAGTCGATCAAGGGCCGGCCCGTCGGGACGCCCTGACCCGGAGGGGGGCCGCGTCAGACGCGAGATGTTCTCTCATCTCGCGTCTGACATGCAGTCAAGTTCCCGAGAAAGAGGAATCGGGCCTGAAAACCTTTCTCCACATAACGGGAAAATCACGGTAGCCTCAACGTCGCGTAGCTCATTCGACGGGGAGGGGGCTCGACGATGCGTGTCGTCGTCAGCGATGCCGAGGTTACCCTGGCCGACGTTCTCTCGCTCCGGCTGGCCATGGACGAGCCGCTGGCCGACGGCACCGAGCTGGTCCTGCGCAACCGGGCCACCGCCGCCGAGAGCCGGGTGCGGCTCGGCACGCCGGGGGCCCGGGTGCGCGAGGCGACCCTCGCGGTCTCGCTCGCGCCGCTGGAGCTCGGTCCCGGCCGCTGGGACGCCTACCTCAGGCATGAGGAGAGCCGCACGCGGCTGCGCAGCGTCGACCCGGGCTTCTCGCTCGATCACCTGGACGCCTACGCGCTGAGCCGCCGGACGCTGGCCTACCGCGCCTACCGGACCCGCAACGGCTTCCTGGCCCTGAAGATCGACAATGCCCGGCCGGCGGCCGAGGTCCGCTCCGTCTGGTTCCGGGAGGGCCGCTTCGAGGTCACCGGGCTGCTGACCTTCACCGGTCTGGACGACGACGAGTCCCGGCACGAGGCGAGGCTGGCCCTGCGCCGCAGTCGCCCCGACGCGGAGCTGACGGCGGCGGCCACCGTCCAGGGAGTGCGCTTCCACGCCGCGCTGTCCCTGTGCGACGTGGTCGCCGCCGCCGGCGAGTCCGGTACCTGGGAGCCGTCGCTGCGGGTGGACGGGGTGGCCACGCCGCTGCGCCTGGGTTCCAAGCTGGACGACGTGGACGGCAAGCGCCGCCGGCTGCACTACCCGGCCGCGCAGATCGACGGGGTGCCGATCCGGCCCTGCTACACCGCGGACGACGAACTCCGGATCGAGGTCGGCGGGTGAGGATCTGCCTGCTCGTTCCCTCCGCCTACGGCATGCGGGGTGACGTCCGCTCGGTCGTCAACCTCGCGGGAGAGCTCGCAGAACGCCACGACGTCGAGATTCTCAGCGTCCGCCGCCACCGGGAGAAGCCGTTCTTCCCCATCGAGCCCGCGGTGAACCTGTCCTGGGTGGTCGACGCGCGTCCGGGAGTGCGCCGCCTGTTCCCCCGGGGCCAGATGAGCACCGAGGTCGCGCTCTGGCGGCGGCTGCGCACGCTCAGGGCCGACGTCCTCATCACCACCCGGCCGGCCCTCGGTGTCCAGGCCGCCCGGCACGCGCCGCGCGAGATGCTGCGGATCGCCCGCGAATGGGGCCGCCCTCCGGTGCCGGGCCCGATCAGGAAGTTCTATCCCCGGCTGGACGGGGTCGTCACCGCCACCGAGGCGAGCCGACAGGAGTGGGTCCGCCTCCTGGACGGCAGGACGCCGGTCAGCCTGATCCCGGACGCGCTTCCCGCCGGGCCGTGGCCGCGCTCGCGGATGGACAACCGCATCGTCGCCGCGGGCGGGCGCCTGGTCGCGGCCAAGGCCCACGACCGGCTGATCCGGGCGTTCGCCATCGTCGCCGGCAAGTGTCCCGGCTGGCGGCTGCGCCTGTACGGCGGAGGCCCCGAGGAGAAGCGCCTGCGCGACCTGGTCGCCTCCCTCGGCCTGCACAACCACGTCTACTTCATGGGCACCACCCCCGACCTCGCCGGAGAGTTCGCCAAGGCGTCGATCGTGGCGACGGCCTCCAGGACGGAGGAGCTCGGGATGACCGTGATCGAGGCGATGGCCAGCGGGGTGCCGGTGATCGCGTTCGACAGCCCGCGCGGGCCCGGCGAGTTCGTGACCCACGGACGCAGCGGGGTGCTGGTCCCCGAGGGGGAGGGCGAGATCGAGGCGTACGCCTCCGCGCTGCTCGCGCTCATCGACGACGAGCGGCGCCGCCGGGAGCTCGCCGCGGGCGCCCTGGGGGCCGCGGCGGTGTACGGGGCGCCCGCGGTGGCCGCGCGGTGGGAGGAACTGATCACCGGGACGTCCCGCGGGGCCTGACCCGGGTACCGTTGGGACATGCATGGGTACAGCGGTGACAAGCAGGCTTATCTGACCCGGTTGCGGCGTATCGAGGGGCAGATCCGGGGCCTGCAGCGGATGGTCGAAGAGGATGCCTACTGCATCGACGTGCTGACCCAGGTTTCGGCGGCCACCCGGGCGCTCCAGGCCGTGGCGCTCGGACTGCTGGAGGACCACATCGGGCACTGCGTGGCCGACGCCGTCAGCACCGGCGGGCCGCAGGCCCAGGAGAAGGTCAAGGAGGCGTCGGCGGCCATCGCCCGGCTTGTCCGGTCGTGACTAGTCACCGGGCTATCGGCTGACCACGTCCCGGACTCCCGAGGAGGAGTCCGGGACAGGGTCGTCGATACGGTTCTCTCAGTGGCTTCAGCAGGTCGCCGAAGCGCTCAATCCGAGCGCGTTGTCGAGCTCCACCAAGGTGAGCGGCCGTTCGCTGACAGCGACGGCGGTAAGCACCTCGGCGTAGAGCGCGATCTCGTCCAACGCGACACGGTCGTGGACCCTGGAGTCCAGCTCATCGTGCCCCACCGCGTCGTCCTTCCTTCCGCAGCCCACACCCACTTCGAGGTTACGGCGGGCGGTCAGGCGGTGCCCATGGCCCATCGTGACCATTCCCGGCGCAGCCACCGCGACCCCAAGAGGGTCATTTCCCGGTTTCCGAGATCACAATTCAGCCAATTGTCTGATACATCGGGAGATAGGAGGATATAGGGAGAGTAAGGAAAAAATAACTAAATCTGTGGTTTAAGTGTGTTGATCTATGTCAGAAGTGTCGGGGATAGGTTCCTGATGCTCCTGGTACGTCCGGAAGTGGATCATCCCGTTCGTGTGTCAACCGGTGCACCAGCGCCGAGGCCGTCGCGAACCCCCGCTCGGGGACGGCCGTTCCCGTGAGGCGGCACCAGGCGAGCCCGGTGGCGTACGCCGCTCCCAGCAGCGCGGCGGCCGAGCCCCGGTCCGCCGGGTGCAGCGCCGAGGGCAGCTCGCCGGAGCGCGGCCAGCACCCCCGCAGCGGGTGGGCCGGGTCGATGAGCACGACGTGCAGGATGTGACGGAGCTCGGGGTCCAGCCACCGGTAGACGCCGTCCGCGGCCCGCGGCGCGCAGTCCGCCAGGTCGGCGGCCAGCAGGGAGGCGGCCACCGCCCGCGGATCGGCGCCCTTGGCGGCGAGGAAGCCCAGCGACTGGACCAGGTCGTAGAGCGTGTGCTGGAAGTGGTCCCCGGGTGAGGTGTCGGGAAGCGTCACATGGGGCGGGCACCGCGAGAGCCAGGCGTCCCGCAGCGGCTCGTCGCCGTGATGGGCGACGGACGGGTCGTGGCAGGTCCGGCGGAGCAGCGGGTCGAGGATGGCCAGCAACGCGTCGGCCCGGGGCCGGAACCTGGCGTCGCCGCGCACGATGACCGCCGTGTCGGCCATCAGGGCCACCAGCCGCAGGCCCGCCTCCGGGTGACCGGCCCTGACCCGCTCGCCGTACAACGAGACCAGGTCGTCCAGCGAGGTGGGCGGCAGCCAGCGGACCCACTCGTCACCGGGGAGCGGCCGGGCCAGGAACTCCCCGAACATCGACAGCAGCACCTCGTTGCCGTCGAAGGCGGGTGCGTAGGCGCACCACATGAGCGTGCCCCAGATGGCGGCGACCGGGCTGGCCACCTCCTCGGCGAAGAGCTCCGCGAACGGCCCGGTGATCGGGAAGTCCTCCCTGCGGCGACCGCGCTGGCGGACGACCAGCTCGCGGACCCGCTCGACGATCTCGTACGGGACGTCGGGGCCGATGAACCCCTGAACCGACCCGCGGTCGGCGACGAAGTCGGGTCCGGTGGGGACCATGTGGGGCGTGATCATCGAAGTGGCCGGCACGGTGTACGCCGCCGCGCGGAAGTTCCGGTCGGCGGGCGGCGCGGTCAGGTACCAGCGACCGTCCGCGGGATCCTGGCGGTACCAGCGGGCGTGGGCGCCGAACAGCCAGCGCCCGCCGTCGGGGGTGACCAGGGTGCGCAGCGCGATGGCCTGGGCCCGCGCGAGCGGCGGGGTGGTCGCCCACCGGGGGTCGGTGACCATGGTGCGCACGTCGTTCTCGATGCTGTCGAACCCGTCCCACTGCCACACGCCGGTCATCGGCATTCCGGGGGTGCGCGACCCTGACGTCAGCCAGGGGCGGCGGGCCCCTGCCTCCCTTCGGTCAGCTCGTGCCCGGTTCCGGGACCCCCGGGCGGGCCTTGCACCGATGGTAAGGCTCCACCCGCCGCCTCCGAGGGGGAGGTCGCGTTCGAGAGGAGACCGCCTCCGGGGGGGAGGCCGGGTCCAGGCCGGGCGGCCGGGGCCGGGACGCGGCGCTCAGGAGGCGGGGCGGTCAGGGGGCAGGGGTCAGGGGGCGGGGCGGCCGAGCCGGGGAGACCCGTTCAGGCCGGGGAGCCGGAGTCCGGGAAGGCGGCGGCGGTGGCGGCGCGGTGGCGGGCGGCCTTGGCGACGTAGTTGTCCGGGGTCCGGGCGAAGGAGGCGCGGTCGTCGTCCGTGAGCTCGCGCACGATCCTGCCGGGGACCCCGGCGACGAGCACCCCGGCCGGGATCCTCTTGCCGGGCGGTACCAGGGCTCCCGCCGCGACCAGGGAACCGGCGCCGATCCGGGCCCCGCCGAGCACGATCGCGCCGATGCCGACGAGCGCGCCGGTCTCCACGTGGGCCCCGTGCACCATGGCCTTGTGCCCCAGACTCGCCCTGGGCTCCAGGATCGCGGGCTGGCCGGGGTCGGCGTGCAGGCAGCACAGGTCCTGGACGTTGCACTCCTCACCGACCTCGATGATCTCGTCGTCGCCGCGGAGCACCGAGCCGTACCAGACGCTCGCGGCACGGCCCAGTCGTACCCTGCCGACGACCACCGCGCCGGGGGCGACGTAGGCGTCCGGGTGGATGCGAGGGATCGCGTCACCGTCCAGGGAGGCGACGTACGGCGTGGCGTTCATGGGAACGATGTTACGGGGAGTGAGCTTGTCCGGTATTTCGGCAAGTAGGTCGGGCGTTCCGGTTGCACTGTCGGGCAGTAGGCAGGAAAGTCGTCTCCTGACGTCTCCTTTCCCGCCACCCGACCTCCACAGGCAGTGCAATGACAAACCAGTACGATAGCTTTCCCAACCTGATGCACGACGACTCCTTCGAGGTCGTCATGCGTGGCTACAGCCGTCGTCAGGTTCACGACTACATGGACCGCACCCGCCACCAGATCCGTGATCTGGAGGAGAGGCTCGCCCGCGCGATCGACCAGATCGAGCAGAGCCGCATGGAGTTGGCCGAGGCGCGCCGGAGGCTCTCCGACGCCCCGCAAGACTACGACGAGCTCGGCCAGCGGCTCAGCCAGATCCTGAAGCTGGGCGAGGAGGAGGCCGCCGCCAAGCGGCAGGTCGCCGAGGCCGAGGCCACCAAGCTCCGCGACGACGCCGCCCAGGAGGCCGAGCGCCTGGTCACCTCCGCGCGGGAGCGTGCCGAGAGCATCCTGAACGCCGCGCAGCAGGAGGCCGAGCGCCGGATCACCGAGGCGACCTCCGCCGCCGAGCAGCTGCTCTCCCAGGCCGGCAACGACGCCGAGGAGACGCTCAACGCGGCGCGTGCCGAGGCCGACGAGACGTTGCGCGGCGCCCGCACCGAAGCCGACCGCATGGTCACCTCCGCGAGGAGCGAAGCCGAGCGGACGGTCGCGGACGCCCGCGCCGAGGCCGACGCGACGCTGAACGGCGCCCACACCGAGGCGCAGGCCACCGTCACCGCGGCCAACGCCGAGGCGCGCGCCACGCTGTCCGCCGCCCAGCAGCGCGCCGCGGTCCTGGACGAGACGACGGGCCGCCGGGTCGCGTACCTCACCGACACCCACCACGAGGTCATGCGCCGCCTGCAGGAGATGGGTGCCGTGCTCGGCGACCTGCTGCACCGCGAGAGCGTCGCGGGGCCGCTGGTCGACGAGACCGCGGTGCTGCCTCCGGCCCGGGTCCAGCCCGCCCTGGCCGCCCCCGCGCCGGGTCCGGGTGAGCCCCCCGCCGTTCCGGCCCACGCGTCCGTGCGGGACGCCTCCCCGGACGTGGACGGTTCCGTCGAGCTCGTCACCGTCGAACCGGACCCCGACCGGCCCGCCGAGGCAGGACGGGACGCCGACTCCGACGACGCCTCGCCGGACATCGACTCCGTCCGCGTGATCGTGGACGACGACGCCGACTCCGCGGCCGGTGAGCGTGGCGAGACGCGCGACGCCGGGGGCCGTCCGTCGGCGGCCAGGCGCGAGGACGGGAAGTACACCGCCCGCCGCAGGTGAGGGCGGAACACCGGGCAGCACGGTGAGCATGCCGGGGACGCGGCGAGGCTCCCTCCGATCGGAGGCGTGGGGGAGCTCAGGCCGATGCGCGGGCGAGGCGGAAGCCCCCGCCCCCCGATAGGGTCGGGGGCTTCCGCGATTGGGGGCCCGGCGCCGGGGCCGCATGCGATCTGCCGACCCCGGTACCGGGCGGTCCTGTCAGGTCGCCGCGCCGCCGCCGCACGGGCCGCCCCGAGGGGTGCCCGTGCGGCCCGTGCCCGCGGGAGGCGGGACGGCGGAGCGGTCCTGCTGGTCACGTAGCTGCTCACGCAGCCCTTCGGGATCGTCCGCGTCGACGGTCATCGCGCAGCCGAGGTCCCGCTGGGCGGAGGTCAGCGGGTGGTGGCGGGTGGCCCACCACCTGCCCGCGTCGCTCCGCCAGATCGTCCAGGCGGGAAACTCCCGGGCGATCTCTGCGAGATGTCGGTCGAGAGACATCTGTGCACCTTCCCCGCGCCCAGGCCTGCCGTGACGTTCCACCTCTGACGGTGAAGCACTTCTCTAGAGAAATCAATGATCGCGGGGGACAGGTCAACCTACCGGTTGACAGGGTGCCTTGATCTATGCATCGAAGTCGTACTGGAGTACGTAGGAGGCGGCGTCGAGGATCATCTCGTTGACCTCGACGGGGACACCGGCGGAGGTGTACGCGGTCCTGGCGATCACGATGACCGGGGTGCCCGCCGGCAGGTCGAGCTGGACGGTCTCGTGGGGATGGGGCATGCGAGCGCGGATCTCCTCCGTGAAGTGCGCCGGAGCGTGGCCCAGCTCTGCCAGGCGCGCGTAGACGCCCCCGGGCCCGGTGTCCCGCCGCGTGACCGCGGTGTCCTCCACCAGGTGGGCCGGGAAGTGGGAGACGGACAGCTGCACCGATCGCCCGTCCACCGAGTAGCGGCGTCTGCGGACCCACACGTCGGAGCCGCCCAGCACCCGGGCGACGACGTCGTCGGCGGTCTCCCGATCGATCTCGATCTCGTCGACCGTGTAGCGGCGGTCTCCGGTGTCGGAGTCCCAGATCGCCTGGCCGCCTCCCCACCGCTCCCGGGAGAGCCGGCCGGCACCGTGCCGCCTGATGGGCCGGAACAGCCGGACGTACACCCCCGACCCGCGCTTTGGTACGGCCAGTCCTTCGTTGATGAGCACCGACAAGGCCTGCCTGGCGGTCGCACGCGCTATGCCGTGCTGTGCCATCAGGGCGTTCTCGCCCGGGAGCCGGTCCCCGTCTTGGAGATCACCGGACAGGATCGCTGCGCGAAGCCTGTCGGCGATGCGCCGATAGATCGGGGATTCGGGAGGTACCGGGGACTGCTGCACGTTCGATCACCCTCTGTCACCAACCGGGTTTGGCGTCTACAGAGAACTTGCCCCGCCTTGTCCCCGCTCGCACGGATACAGGGGTGGGTATCGTGCTTCTTTTGGGAGAACCGTGCCCGTGTGGCGATCTTAAGATGTTTTTCCGGTCCGTTACCGAGAAATGGTTTCGCCCGCTATCCGGGAGGCCCACCATCGGCGCGTGACGGTCGAGGCCAGGACGGCACCGGCCGTGTTGACGATCACATCGTCGACGGAGCTCACCCGGCCCAGATCCAGGACGTACTGCAGGAGCTCCACCGCGCAGGAGGCGGTCGCCGCCGCGCCTGCCATGGCGGCGGGCGAGGCGAACCGCGCCGACCGTACCGGCAGGGCCGCGCCGGCCGCGGCGAAAACCAGCAGATTACCCCCCACCTGTACGAACGCCGTCGGGACGCCTGCCTCCAGAACGGCCGTCAGGTCGGTGAAGGGAACGAGGCTCACCCCTGAGACGCCCACCCCGGGGGTGAGGATCATCCAGATCCAGGGGACGGTCCCGGCCACGGCGACCACGTCGGCCAGGGCCGTCCGGACGGGGAGGGGGTGGCCCGCCCGGGTGCGCCGGGCGGCCAGCAACCATACCGCGAGAGCCGCCGGCGGGACTCCCAGGAAGGCCGCCACCACGATGTCACCCCATAAGTGCCACGTCTGACTCATCAGGCAATGATGCAGGGAGCAAGAGCCTTCACGGCCACCGCAGCGGTACGGGAAGGTGCCTTTCGGGCAAGGGCGTCGCCCGGATGCCCCGCGCCGGGTCCAGGAGCGTGGTGGGAGGACACGGCGGGCTGCCGGGTCGGGTCGGGGGCGGCGCGGGGCCGGAGGACGCCGCGGGCCACGGCGTCAGGTTCGCGGGACCGCCGGGACATGACGGCCGAGGAACTCCACCGCGCGTTCCCAGGCGACCCGCGCGGCCTCGGGGTGGTGGAATCGCGGGGCCTCGTTGAGGAAGGCGTGCCCGGCCTCCTCGGCGACGTGCGTCTCGACGTTCGGCCACCGCGCCGCGGCGGCCTCCACCCCGGCGACCCGCTCACGCGGGATGTACGGGTCCGAACCGCCGAAGACGAGCAGCAGCGGGCAGGTGATCTTCTCCAGCATGCCCGTGGCGTCCGGGACGGCGGAACCATAGAACGAGACGACCGCGTCCACCTCGACCGTGGCGGCCAGGAGATAGGCGATCGAGCCGCCCAGGCAGAAACCGACCGCCGCCGACCCGCCGTGGGCCTCGGGCAGCCCGCCGAGGTACGCCAGGGCGACCGCGGCGTCGGCCACCCCCTGCGGGACGTCGAACCTGGAGGAGAGCTCCAGCGAGGCCGTCACACCGGCCTCGTCGTGGTCCGCCACCCAGTTGGGCCGCAGCCGCCAGAAGAGGTCCGGTGCCCCGACGACGTACCCGAGCGCGGCCAGGTCCTCGGCGACCTTCCTGATGTACGGCCCGACCCCGAAGATCTCCTGGACCAGCAGCACCGCCGGGCCCCGGCCGCTCTCCGGCAGCCACAGATGCAGGTCGAACGTGCCGTCGGCGACGGTGATCTTCTCGGTGCGGGCTTCCACGTGCTCCTCCGGTGAAACTGACGGGGCGGCGATCGGTGGAACGCATACCCGCCGATCGCGGGTGGATGCGGCGGCGTGTCCCGTCTCCGGACCGCGGGCCGGTGTGAGGCGACGTCTCCCCGGGAGACGGGCCGGTGTGAGGCGACGCGTCTTCGGACCGCGGGCTGATTCTCCCCCGGTGTGTGGTCGCCCGCACCGGTGACGCATGATTGGGAGGGTTGCCAGCCACCAACTCGGAGATGATTCGTGACCATCACCCGTGCCGAGTGCGTCGCTCTCGACGCCAGTGACCCCCTCAAACACCTCAGGGACGAGTTCAGCCTGCCCGACGGGACGATCTATCTGGTCGGCAATTCCCTCGGCGCCCCGCCGAAAGCCGCCGTGGCGGCGGTCACCCGGACGGTGGAGGAGGAGTGGGGCGGCCGGCTGGTCGGCGGGTGGAACGCCTCCGGCTGGTACGACCTGCCCCTGACCACCGGCGACCGGATCGCCCCGCTCATCGGCGTGGGTCCCGGCCAGGTGGCGGTGGGCGAGAGCACCTCGATCGCGATCGTCAAGGCCGTCACCGCCGCGCTGAGCCTGCGTCCGGGACGACGTGTGATCGTTTCCGACCGGGCCAACTTCCCGACCGACCACTACATGGTCCAGGGGCTGGTCAAGGCGCTGGACGGCTACGAGATTCGTGATATCGCCGGGCTCGGCGACCTCGCGGGCGTGCTCGCGGACGACGTCGCGTGCGTGCTGATGTCGGAGGTGGACTACCGCACCGGCGCGCGTCACGACACGGCCGAGGTGACCGCGGCGGTCCAGGCCGCGGGAGCGTTGATGATCTGGGACCTGTGCCACAGCGCCGGGGCCTTCCAGGTCGACATGTCGGTCGCCGACTTCGCGATCGGCTGCACCTACAAGTACCTCAACGCCGGGCCGGGGTCTCCGGCCTACATCTACGTGCACCCGCGTCACCAGGCCGGGGCGGAGCACATGCTGACCGGCTGGCACGGCCACGCGGAGCCGTTCGCGTTCGAGCCGGGTTTCCGCCCGGCCGAGGGGATCCGGCGTTTCACCGTGAGCACTCCGCACGTGCTCTCCTACGCCCCGCTCAACGCCTCGCTCGACATCTGGGAGCGGGTCGACCTGGCCGAGCTGCGGGCCAAGAGCGTGGCGTTGACCTCGCTCTTCATCGAGCTGGTCGAGGAGTTCTGCGCGCCGTACGACCTCGCGCTCCTGTCGCCCCGCGACCCGGAGCGCCGGGGCAGCCAGGTCAGCTTCCGCCATCCCGACGGTTACCCCGTCATGCGTGCTCTGATCGACCGCGGCGTCCACGGTGACTTCCGCGCACCCGACGTGCTCAGGTTCGGTTTCGCGCCGCTCTACATCCGCCACGTGGACGTCTACGACGCGGCCGTGGCCCTCGCCGAGGTGCTGCGTGAGGAACACTGGCGCGACGAGCGTTACCGGCGGCGCCTGGCCGTCACCTGACCCCGGCGTTCCGCCTCGGAACCGGTGCGTCCGCGGCCCGGGGCGTTCGGGCAGCCCGGCCGGGGACGCACCGGAGATTCCGTCTCCGGTGCGCGCCGTGCTCCTTCGGCGGCAAGGCGCCGCCGAAGGAGCACACGGGCGAAAGACCGTCACGCGCCGGATCACATGGCGGTCACCGATGCGGGTGTCGTCAGGTGGGACACCTGCCCGAGGGCGTCAGCGCGGGCTCAGCCGGCGTCCCTTGTACATCGGGTGCTTGGTCTCCCAGTACCGCCAGCCCTCCACTCGCGCGGGGATGTTGGCGATTCCGGTGGCGACCGGGCGTACGGTGCAGTTGCGGACCTGCCGCCAGGCGGTGAAGCCCACCCGGTACCCGAAGACGCGGTACCACAGGTTGCCGTACATGCCCTTGCTGATCTCCCGGGTGTAGTCGTGCCCGGCCTCGACGACGAACTCCTCGGCGAGCAGAGGGTTCACGTTGTTGGCCAGCGAGCGGACCAGGGTCGCCCGGTCGATGTTCGGCCGCTCGATCGAGGATCCCTTGATCCGCTCGATCTCGATCTCGGCGTAGACGCGGTGCTGCCGCCTGACCGTCGCCGTCATCGTGCCGCCGGGGCCGTCGATGAAGCGGGTGCGCGGAAGGTAGAAGTTCCTCGGGTGGAAGTCACGGAACCGGAAGAACTCCCTCGGCAGGCACTTCCTGTCGGCCTCCTCGGCGATCAGGGACCGGTCGTGGTGGTCGTCGTGGTCGTCGTGGTTTGACGTCGTGGACGAGATGGAGGTGCTCGACGTGGACGAGCCGTCGTCGTCCGGCGGCGGAGTGTTGTTCAGGGAGACGGCGGCGGACGGAGACGTGGCGAGGGCCAGGGAGAGAGAGCCGGCCATGGTCAACGCCGCCAGCCCCTTCATCGGCCCGCGTCCCTTGGGCCGGTGGCGTGCCGCTCCGGCGTTCATCGGAGGATTGGACGTGGACATAGAGACACCGTTCCTTTCGAGGCGCGGCCTGTGGCCGCGGTCGATCCGCTGGCCTGGATACGGCCCATGCATATACGTTGAGCGACTCAGCGTGATGGGGAAAATACTCACAGTCGCTACCGATCGACCTGTGTCGCCACGCCGACACGGAGTCCACTAAATAAGGAAAGCGCAGGTGAAGGCGTGTCTATGCTGATTGGTCGTCGGCCCGCCGGTCACGCTTCCGGCAGGCCGTGACGCCGGGGCCGATCCCGCTTTCCGCGTCTCTTCTCCAGCCTTCCGCGCCTGCTTTCCGGGGCGTTCTCCGGGCCCGCTTCCCGCGTCCGTTCTCCCGGATCCGCCGTGCCGGATGTCATCCGCGGCGGCGTCCGATGTCATCCGCTGGAGTGACGCCAGGCCGTGTCCGGCTGGTCAGAATTCGGTGCCATGGACAAGACGCTGCAGGAGGCGGAACTGCGGGCGGGCTGGGGGCTGGTCGTCGTCAGGGGCACGTCGTTCCTGGCGGCGGTGGCCGTCCTCTGGCTGCTCCTCGGTGTCGTGGTCGCCGTCGACATCCCCTCGTGGGTGGAGTTCGTGGTGGGCGGGGTCCTCTTCGTCACGCTGATGTTCGGTCCCGTCTTCGCGATGATGAAGATCTCCGAGGACGTCCCCTGGGCACTCTGGGCGCTGCTGCCGTTCCTCGTGGCGTTGGGGGGTACGGCCATCGCCCTGCCGGGTGACCACTACCTGCGCACGTTCGGCGAGCAGGTGACGGCGACCGTGGTGGATCGGGAGTGGGTGGAGGGCCGCAAGCGCAGGGACGACCACTACCGGTACGTCCTGCACGACCCGGACGGACGGCCGCTGGTGGACGACCACACGACCTCCGGCGACCCGTTGGAGGTCGGAGAGACGGTCGAGATGCTGGTGGACCCCCTCGGAGTGGTCGAACCGCGCCCGCCCGCGAGTCAGGGCGTCATGGAGACGGCCACCTGGATCAGCGGGGGCTGGATCGCGCTGATGACGGTCGTCCTCAGCGTGATGGGCGAGCGGCGGCGCCGGAGAATGCGTCCCAAGAGGCCGGGGGGCTCCGGCCGATCCGATGACTCGGACTACTCCGATGACTCGGACGATTCCGGCTGGTCGAGCGACTCGGACGGTGGATCGGGCGACTCGGGCGACTCGGGCGGCGGGTCGAGCGACTCGGGTGGCGGATCGGGCGACTGATCAGACGGCCGCGCCGCGCCAGCCGGTCAGCACCCGGTCGACACCCGGGCGGATCCGGTCCCGGGCCTCGGCGCGGGGCACCCCCGACATCAGCAGCCGGTCGTAGTCGGTGTCGAGGTGGCGCACGGAGGCGATCACGGCCAGCGTGATCGCGTTCTCGTCGAACACCTTCGCGGCGGCGGTCCGGCCGACCCGGCCGCTGCCGCGCTGCGCGGCGTGCGCGGAGATCTCCGCGGCCCGCTCGGGCGGGCAGCCGGGGAACAGCCGGACGATCTCCTCGGCCATGGCGGCCTGAAACTCCAGGTCCTCGCCGGCCCGCCGGACCCGGTCGCGCTCCCTGCGGCGCAGCCGGACCTCCTCATCGGCCAGGCACTGCTCCTCGGCCCGTGCCAGCGCGGCCTCCTCCACGAGGATGCCCAGCCGCTCATAGCGCTTACGCCGGCGGTTGAACCGGACCACCACGGCGGCCAGCCCGCTCTCCTTCTTGGCCCGCCTGCTGAGCGCGGCGTCGCCCGCGGGCAGCAGGACCAGGTGGTCCAGATCCGCACAGGTCAGGCAGTAGGACCCGGCGCTTTCCATGATCAGGTACGGCCCGGTGCCGGCGCAGCCCGCGCACTCCCAGGGTTTCTCCGGTTCCACCACCGTCAGATCGGGGGCCTTGCTCTGCCGCTCGGCGAGCTGCCGCCGCCTGGCCTCGCTCATGTCCGGTGAGATCCAGTGGACCCGGAAGGCGCTGTCGTCGCCGTCCGCCACGAAGCGCAGCTCGCCGCGGTCGCGGGCACCGGAGACGTACGGCGTCGGGCTGGGCGTGAGCCCCCGCGCCAGTGCCCAGCGGCGCAGGGCGGCCACCGCCTCCGTCATCCTGGCCCCGTCGACGGCCGCGAGCTGCTCCAGCGTCGTCGCCCGGCCCTGCCGCCAGGTGTCGACGTGCTGCGCGTGCAACCAGCGGAGCCCGGTCAGCACGTCGATGGCGGTGACGTACTTGCGCTGCGCGAGCGCGGCCTCGGCGGCCTCGGCGATCCGGCGTTCGAGTTTGCTCACCGGACAAGCTTGCCGCATCCGGCCGGCCCCGAAGCCCGGGTCGTCCTCCGCTCTCTGGAGTGCCCGGGTGATTTACCCGGGCACTCCAGAGAGCGGAGGACATACTCCCCCGGTGGCGGCCCCGGCTCCGCCGAAGGTCATCCGTTCCTCGAGGTGAACCGCCTAGCATGCGAGCGAGATCGGTGATTCTTGGGGGAAACGTCAGATGACCAGGCAGAACTGCGCGGACGCGTCCGGCTACGTGTTCGACAACGACGGTGACCACTCGGCCGACCAGCACCGTTACCTGGCCGAGCTCCTCGACCCGTTGACGTTCGGGCGCCTCGCGCAGACCGGCGTCACCGCGGGCTGGAGCTGCCTGGAGGTCGGGGCGGGCGGCGGCAGCGTAGCCCTGTGGCTGGCAGGGCAGGTGGCGCCGGCCGGGCGGGTGCTGGCCACCGACATCAAACCGGGGCTGATCCCGTCCCGTCCGGGCCTGACCGTGGCCCGTCACGACGTGGTGCACGACCCGCTGCCGGCGGGGGAGTTCGACCTGGTCCACGCCCGGCTGGTGCTGAGCCACCTGCCCGGCCGGCGCCGTGTCCTGGAGCGCCTGCGCACCGCGCTACGGCCGGGCGGGTGGCTCCAGATCGACGAGATCGACGTCACCCGCTGGATGGCTCCGCCCGGCTCACCCTCCACGAGCGTGTACGGCGTCTACACCGCGGCCATGGCCCGGGTGCTGGGTGCCGCGGGCGCCGACCCGACCTGGGGCGGCGCCGCCGCCGGGGACATCGCCGAGGCCGGATTCACCGACGTCGACCCGGTGTGCTGGACCGAGACGTGGGAACACGGCTCCGCCGGGATCGGCCTGCTGGTCAGCAACAGCCACCACCTGGAGGACCGCCTGCTGGAGGCGGGTATGACCGTCGGCCAGCTCCACGAGGTCCGCGAGGTCATGACGGACCCCGGTTTCACCGCTCCTTCCTTCGCGATCCACTCGATCCTCGCCCGCAGGCCGGCGGAGGGCTGAAAGGCCTGGAAACCGGTACGGTTCCGTGCCCCGGGCGAGGTGGCAGGCGGCGTGCCCGGGGTAGAGGCCGGTGCATGACGGTCACGGACTTCACCGGGCGGATCGCCGGGGCGTGGGAGCGGGCGTGCCACCGCCACGGCTGGCTGAACCACCTGGGGCGTGCCGTCACACGTTACGACGAGGTGGACGCGGGACGACTGTCGGCCGCGCTCACCTACTACTCGTTCTTCGCGGTCTTCGCGCTGGGTCTGCTGGGTTTCGCCATCATCGGGCAGTTCCTCCACGTCCCCGAGGTGCTGATCACGGTGCAGGCGTACCTGACCGAGAACTTCCCCCGGTTGGACGTGCAGGCGCTGCAGGACGCCAGCGGGGCCGCGGGGGCGATCGCGTTCGTCGGTCTGCCGATCACCGGCCTGTTCTGGATGGACACCCTGCGCTCGGCGATCAGGGCGATCTGGCGGATCGAGGAGTATCCGGGCCGTTTCCTGGTGCGCCAGCTCATCGACCTGGGGGTGATGGCCGGGCTGGGGTTGCTGCTGTCCGCCTCGCTGGCGGTGGCCTTCGCCGCCGAGACGGTGCTGAACTGGCTGCTCCTGCACACCGTGGGCGTCGACGACGCGGTGTCGCGGTGGCTGCTGTCGGCCGCCGCGTTCATGCTCGGGCTGGGGGTCAACACCCTGCTGGCGGTCGCGCTGCTGAGCGGGCCGCCGCGGCTGCGTCTGCCGCCGCGCCGGGTGCTGGGGCCCGCGCTGGTCATCACAGTCGGCCTGGAGATCCTCAAGAGCGTCGGTCAGGTCTACCTGGAGATGACCACCGGCAATCCGGCCTACCAGGTGGTCGCGGGTGCGGTCGGGATGCTCCTCTTCCTCAAGATCCTCAACCAGCTGATCCTCTTCGGCGCCGCCCTCACCGCCACGGGCACCGGGGACGGCATCGTCGACCTGGCGGCCTCCCGTCCTCGCGTCATGTGACGATCTGTGCAACATTGATATCCAATTTTCGCTTCGGTGGCTTGAAGCGCGATCTGCCCGATGGGCATAGTGTGTCGAATCACCTCGCCTCAGTCGCGGTGCGGATCGTGGAACTCACCCGTGTCCGCGGCTGCCGGCGACGAGCAGGAACCCGCGGATTGGACAGGATGCATGAGTTCTCCCCCGCCGATCCGCTCCAAGATCCTCAGGATTCTCGCCCTCCCCCTGGTGTCGCTGATCGCCCTGTGGGGTTTCGTCGCCTACTCGTCCCTCTCCCAGGTCGCCGGCATCTCCCAGACCCAGAGCCGCTGGCAGGTGATCGGGGAGCCGATCCGGCAACTGATCGACGAGATCCAGCGGGAACGCCAGCTCTCCGCCGAGGCGGCCGGCGGTACGGCCGAGAACAAGGCGCTCTCCGACCAGCGGCGGGTCACCAACGGCAAGGTGGACCTGGTGCGTCAGGCGATCGCGTCCGCCGAGGGCTACGAGCCCGGTAACGCGCCGACCGACGTGCGGGCCCTGGAGACCGCGATGGACGATCTCATCCGGCTGCGCGCCTCGGCCGACAGCGGCGTGATCACCCCGCTCCAGGTGATCGACGCCTACAACGCGTTCATCACGGTCGCCAACCGGCAGTTCGGCGACTCGGAGGCGCTCGTCGACGTCTCCTCCTTCCGGGTCGTCCGCGGCATGGGGTCCTACAGCAACACCGCCGAGTACATCGGCAGGGAGCACGCCGTGCTCACCGTCGTGCTGGAGCAGGACAAGATGACGCCGGCCGAGCACGCCGCCTTCGTCGCGGCGATGACCAGCCGGCGCAACCACCTGGCCGCCGCCGAGCGGGACATGGGCCCCGACCTGCGCGCGCACTACCGGGAGTTGCTCGGCGACGAGGCGTACCGGCGGTTCCAGGCCGCCGAGGACAAGATCTTCGCATGGGACCTCACCGGGAAGCCACCGGTGGAGGCCGCCGCGTGGAAGGCCGACGCCGAACGCGTCCTGGACACCGTCGACCGGCAGGTGCGGCAGGAACTGCTCCGCGCCGGGGCCAGGGGCGACGAGATCAAGGCCGACGCGTTCCTGCGGGTCGCGCTGGTCGTGGGGCTGGGCCTGCTCGCGGTGATCGTCTCCATCACGGTCTCCTACCGGTTCGGCCGGTCCATGATCAATGAGCTGAGGCGGCTCCAGACCTCGGCCGCCGAACTGGCCGAGGAGCGGTTGCCGCGGCTGGTCCAGCGGCTGCGCAGGGGCGACGACGTGGATCCCGCGGCCGAGGCCCCCGAGCTGGACCCCGCCGACACCGCCGAGGTCGACCGGGTCGTGCACGCCTTCTCCGCCGTGCGGCGTACCGCGGTGGAGGCCGCGGTCGGTCAGGCGACGCTCCGCCGGGGCGTCGGCCAGGTCTTCCTCAACCTGGCCCGGCGTAACCAGGCCCTGCTCCACCGCCAGCTCACGCTGCTGGACGCGATGGAACGCCGGGTCGAGGAACCGGACATCCTCGAGGACCTGTTCAAGATCGACCACCTGACCACCCGCATGCGGCGGCACGCCGAGAACCTCATCATCCTCTCCGACGCGGCCCCCGCCCGCCGGTGGCGCGACCCGGTGCCCGTCTTCGACGTGGTGCGCAGCGCCGTGCTGGAGGTCGAGGACTACACCCGCCTGACGGTGCTTCCCATGCCCCAGGCCCCTCTCCTGGTGGGTGCCGCGGTCACCGACGTGATCCACCTGATCGCCGAACTGGCGGAGAACGCGACCGTCTTCTCACCGCCGAACACCGGGGTGCACATCCGGGGCATGACGGCGGCCAACGGGTTCGCGCTGGAGATCGAGGACCGCGGCCTCGGACTGAACGAGGCCACACTCGACGAGCTGAACGCCAAGCTCGCCGAGCCGCCGGAGTTCGACCTGGCCGACAGCGACCGGCTCGGTCTGTTCGTGGTGGCCCGGCTCGCCGCCCGGCACGGGATCAAGGTCGTGCTGCGGCCGTCGCCCTACGACGGGACCACCGCGATCGTCATGCTCCCGCCCGCCCTGCTCGCCGCTCCGGAGTCACCGGTGACGGTGGCCGGACCGTCCCGGGACGTCCCGGTCACCACTCCCCGCCCGCGCAGGCCGGTCCGGGCGTTGAGCGCGGCGCCGACGCCGCGCCGGTCCGGCCCGGAGTCCCGGGACCGCCTGGTGGCCGCCGCCCCGGACGCCTCGGAGCGCGTGACTTCGGAGCGCTCCATCCCGGAGCTTCCCGCCCGGGAGCGACCCGCGCCGGTCGGCGCCGCGTCACCGGACCGCGGCGCCGCCCCGGGCCGGGTCCCCGGCCCGGAACACGGCGGCCGGTTCGAGACCCGCCCCGGGCGTGCGGACCCTCCGTCCCCCGGACCCGTCCGCCCCGCCGCACAGGTCGCCGACGACGACCTCGACGGGCTCCCGGTGCGGGTACGCCAGGCCAGCCTCGCCCCCCAGCTACGCCGGGCGCCCGCCCGGGAACAGCGAGACGTCTCCGTCCGATCCCCGGAGGAGCTCTTCACCCTCATGTCGTCCATGCAGCAGGGCTGGCAGCGGGGACGCGGCCAGGCCGGGCAGGACCAGGACGTGCGGAACGGAAAGGAGGGCCACACCGATGGCCGACCCGAGATCTGAACTGAGCTGGCTGCTCGACGACCTGACGCAGCGCGTCCCCGGAGTCCGGCACGCCATCGTGCTGTCGGCCGACGGGCTGGCCATGGGCGGCTCCCGCGAGCTGACCCGGGAGGACGCCGAGCACCTGTCGGCCATCTCCGCCGGCAGCCACAGCCTCGCGCTGGGGGCGGGACGCCACTTCGGCCTCGGCGGGGTGCGGCAGACCATCATCGAGATGGAGGGCGGCTTCCTGTTCGTCACCGCGGCCGGGCAGGGTGCCCGGCTGGCCGTGCTGGCCGCCGCCGACGCCGAACTGGGCATGGTCACCTACGAGATGGCGTTGATGGTCAAGCGCGTCGGCGAACACCTGTCCGCGCAGCCGAGGAGTGCCGCCCCGGCACCCGCCTGGAACGGTGCCCGGCCGTGATCGGCGACGATCCCGGGCCGCTGGTCAGGCTCTTCGGGCTGACCGGCGGCCGCGCACGCCCACCCGGGGAGAGCTTCGACCTGGTGGCCATCGTGACGACCGTCGACATACCGTCCGAGCCGCTCGGGCTGATGCCCGAGCATCTCGAACTGCTGTCGCTGTGCCGCCGCCCCACCCCGGTGGCGGACGCGGCGTCGCACCTGAGGCTGCCGCTCAACATCACCCGGGTGCTCCTTGGCGACCTGCGGCGTGAGGGGCTGGTCACCATCGACCGGCCCCGGCCCGCGGCGCAGACGATCGACGAACGCATCTACAGGGAAGTGCTGCATGGAATACGCGGCCTCTGAGCCGGGCCGGACCGCGGTCACCGCGCCGCCGATGGCCATCAAGATCCTCGTCGCCGGTGGTTTCGGGGTGGGCAAGACCACCCTGGTGGGTTCGATCAGCGAGATCAGGCCGCTGCACACCGAGGAGCTGCTCAGCGAGCGCAGCGTCGGCGTGGACGACCTGGCGGGTGTGGAATCCAAGATCACCACTACCGTGGCGCTGGACTTCGGCCGGATCACCATCCGGGACGGGCTCTGGCTCTACCTGTTCGGCACCCCGGGCCAGGACCGGTTCTGGTTCATGTGGGACGAGCTCTCGCTCGGCGCGCTGGGTGCGGTCGTGCTGGCCGACACCCGGCGCCTGCAGGATTGCTTCCCCGCGGTGGACTACTTCGAGCAGCGCGAGCTGCCCTTCGTGGTGGCGGTCAACTGCTTCGACGGCGCCCGGCGGCACGACCCGGTGAAGGTGCGCAAGGCGCTGGGTCTGGAGGGCGTCGCCCCGATCGTCCTGTGTGACGCGCGCAGGCGGGAGTCGGTCAAGGAGGTGTTGACCACGCTGGTCACCTACGCGGTGGGTGACGCTTTCCAGGACGCCCACGCGGGGGCCTGACGGCCGCGGCCACCCACGTCCGGGCGGTCCGGGCCGTCGGCGGGCCGGCTGCGGTCACCACAGCCGGGCCGGTCGCGGTCACCACAGCCGGGCCGGTCGCGGTCACCACAGCCGGGCCGGTCGCGGTCACCACAGCCGGGCCGGTCGCGGTCACCACAGCCGGGCCGGTCGCGGTCACCACAGCCGGGCCGGTCGCGGTCACCACAGCCGGGCCGGTCGCGGTCACCGGCGAGACGGTCGCGGTCACCGGCGAGACGGTCGCGTCCACCGCCGGGAGAGTCCGGTCACCGCCGGTCGCGGTCGTCACCGGGACCGCCGTGCTCACCGCCGGGCCTCCTGTCGCGCTCGCCGAGCAGGCGCGCGGTCTCCTCGGACACCTCGGTGGCGAGGACGGCGGACACGACGTCGATCAGGTGGCTGGTGAAGAGCCGGTCGTCCTTGCCCTCCGGCCCGGCGGCGCGCCGGGCGAGCTCCACGTACGTCACCCGGATGGCCATGAAGCGCTGGTGCAGCCGGCGCACGGCGACCTCGGGGAGCAGCGGGGCGACGAGTTCGCGCCACCGGTTGATGCTCTGGCCGGGGTCGTCCTGCCCGGAACGCAGCGCGACCGGGTCGCCGCGCTGGACGAGCTGCTCCATGATCCGCAGGTAGGGGCGGCCCCCGTCGGGATCGGCCAGTTTCGCGGCCATCGGCCGTACCAGCGCGGCGGCGAGAGCGCGCCGGGCCTCGGCCTCGGGCAGTCCGCCGCGTGATTCGTACTCGTCGAGCAGTTGGTGGCGGCGGGCCTCGATCTCGGGGTGGTGCTTGGCGAGCACCGCGGACAGCAGCCCCGCGCGGTCACCGAAGTGGTACTGCAACGCGGTCGCGTTGCGCTGACCGGCGGCGGCGTTGATCTCGCGCAGCGACACGCCGTCGATGCCCCGCTCGGCGAACAGCCGCTCGGCCGCGGCCACCAGCAGCTTCCCCGTGGTCTCCGGTCTGGGGGGCATGGGCGTTCTCCTGGCTCTTGCTGGTGGATGTACCACTCGCTAGGGTAATAATGCAGTTGCTTGAAATCATCAAGCGTTCGCATCAAGGGTGGCGGGACACGGCAAAGGATAGAAGCCGCCCGCGCCCGACGGCTCTCTCGACCTGGTAGACCGCCCCCGCAGACCACCGGTAAGGGAAGAACCCATGGCCATCGACTTCACCCTCGCCCCCGAGCACGAGGAGATCCGCCGGCGCGTGCGGACCTTCATCCAGGAGACCGTCACCCCGGCCGTCAAGGACTTCGACGACGAGGAGAAGGTCACCAGCCGCGACGAGTATCTCCGCGTCATCTTCGGCCTCCGCGAGAAGGCCCGAGCCGAGGGGCTCTGGCTGCCGCACATGCCGAAGGAGTGGGGCGGCATGGGCCTCGGCCACGTCGAGCTGGCCATGGTCCAGTCGGAGGCCGCCAAGACCCGCCTCGGGCCGTGGATCCTCAACTGCGCGGCGCCGGACGAGGGCAACATGCACACGCTGCTCCACTGGGGCACCGCCGAGCAGAAGGAGAAGTATCTGCGGCCGCTGCTCGACGGCCGGATGATGTCGTGCTTCGCGATGACGGAGCCGGAGGTGGCCGGTTCCGACCCCACCCTCATCCGTACGCACGCCGTCAGGGACGGCGACGAGTGGGTCGTCAACGGCCACAAGTGGTTCATCTCCAACGCCCGCCGCGCGAGCTTCGCCATCCTCATCGCCAGGACCGAGCCCGACGTCCCCGAGGGGTCGCGCGGGGCCAACACCGCGTTCATCGTCGACCTTCCCCAGCAGGGGTGGCGCGACGTCCGCGAGATCGAGACGATGCACGGCTCCACCGGTCACAGTGAGATCGTCATCACCGACCTGCGGGTGCACGACGACCAGATTCTCGGCGGCCGGGGCAACGGCCACCGGCTCGGCCAGTACCGCCTGGGCCCGGCCCGGCTGGCGCACTGCATGCGCTGGATCTCGCAGGCCGAGACGGCGCTCGACATGATGGTCGACCGGGCGCTCAACCGCTACAGCCACGGATCCCTGCTGGCCGAGAAACAGGGGATCCAGTGGATGATCGCCGACTCGGCCATGGAGCTCTACCAGTGCAAGCTCATGGTCCTGCACGCCGCATCGAAGATCGACAAGGGGGAGGACTTCCGTACCGAGGTCTCGATGGCCAAGCACTTCGTGGCCAACAGCCTCAACCGGATCGTCGACCGGGCGGTCCAGGTGCACGGGGCGCTCGGCTACTCCACCGACACCCCGCTGGCCAAGATGCTCCAGCACGCCCGCTGGGCCCGCTTCGCCGACGGCGCCGACGAGATCCACCAGATGCGCATCGCCGAGCGCACGATCGCCGCGTACCGGAGCACCGGCTCCACCGCCGCGGCCACGGGCGGGCTGCCGCTGTGAGCGCGCAGGCGGGTGCCCCGGGGCAGGGCGGGACGGGCGCTGCGACCGGGGGGTTCGCCGGCGGCGGCGGACTGCTCGGCGGGATGGTGGCACAGGGCCCGGCGGAGACGTTCAACGTGGTCCGCGGCGACCGGCTGGAGGGCAGGGTCGCCCTGGTCACCGGCGGGAGCAACGGCATCGGAGCCGGAGTGGCCCGGCGGCTGGCCGAGCGCGGTGCCGGGATCGTCCTCGCCGACATCGACGACGACGCGGGCAAGGCGCTCGCCGACGAGCTCGACGCGACGTTCGTCCACTGCGACGTCTCCCGCCTGGAGGACAACGAGGCGGCCGTGGCCACCGCGGTCGAGCGGTACGGCAGGCTCGACCTGGCCTTCCTCAACGCGGGCATCGCCTCCGGCTGCGGCCTGGGCGAGGACTTCGACCTGCGCCGTTACCGGCTGGCGATGGGCGTCAACCTCGACGGTGTCGTCTTCGGCGTGCACGCGGCGATCCCGGCGCTGCTGGCGACCGGCGGCGGAACGATCGTGGCGACCGCCAGCATGGCCGGCATCGTCGGGATCCCGTCCGACCCCATCTACGCCGCCAACAAGCACGCGGTGGTCGGGCTGGTCCGCTCGCTCGGTGAGGACCTCCAGGCGCGGGGGATCAGGGTGCAGGGGCTGTGCCCATCGTTCGCCGACACCGCGATCCTGGGGGAGGGCAAGGAGCTGCTGGAGCAGATCGGCTTCCCGATCCTCGACGTCCGGACCGTCGTCGACGCGTTCTTCCGGTTGCTCGACAGCGACGGCACCGGCGAGTGCTGGTTCGTGATCCCGGGCCGTGAGATCGAGCCCTTCGCCTTCCGGCGGGCCCCGGGGCCGCGCGGGTGAGACGCCCCGCGCGGGTCAGACGCCCGGACGGGGGAGAAGTCCCGGCGGGTGGCCGGTGGGTGGGACGCCCCGGACGGGTGGGCGGTGTCACGGCGCGAGACGTCGGACGGCGGACCCGGCGGGCGGACGTCAGGCGGCGGGCCCGCCGCAGGGACGCCGCCGGGCCGCCGGGCCGCGGGGTCTTCGGCCGGGGCGGACGGCGGGCCGGGCCACCGTCCGCCCTACCTCACCGGTCGCCCGGGTCGCCGGTGTCCAGCACCGTGATGGCGCCCGAGGGGCACAGCCGCCCGGCCTGGCGGACGGCGGCGTGCAGTCCGGGCGGCGGCGTCCCGTCGAGGAGGACGACGGTGCCGTCATCCTCGTCCTGGTCGAACACCGCGGGTGCGGTGAGCGCGCACATGCCCGCTCCGATGCACACCGAGGCGTCCACGGTGACCTTCATCGTTCCTCCTACCAGCTGATCGGCAGCGCCCGTACGCCGTAGATGGACATGGTGTCACGCATGGGCACCTCCGCCGCGGGCACGGCGAGCCGCAGCCCCGGGAACCGGTCGAACAGCATCGGGAGGGCGATGCGCATCTCGACGCGGGCGAGCTGCTGCCCGAGGCACTGGTGCACCCCGTGCCCGAAGGTCACGTGCCCGGTGGCATCCCTGGTGACGTCCAGCCGTTCGGGGTCGGTGAAGCGCGCGGGGTCGCGGTTGGCGGCCGGGACGGAGACCGTCACCACGTCACCGGCCCTGATGAGCCGTCCCTCCAGCTCGACGTCCGCAAGGGCCGCCCGCACCGGGCCGATGTGGATGATGCTCAGGTAGCGCAGCAGTTCCTCGACCGCGTTGTCGGCCAGCGCGGGGTCCGCGCGCAGCGCGGCGAGCTGTTCGGGGTTCTGGAGCAGGGCGAACGTGCCGAGCCCGAGCATGTTCGCGGTCGTCTCGTGCCCGGCGGCGAGCAGCAGGAACCCGATGTTCGCCAGTTCCTCATCGGTCAGCTCGCCGCTCTCGACCAGCCCGCCGAGCAGGTCGTCGGCGGGCTCGGCCCGCTTGCGGGCGATGAGCTCGGTGAAGAAGACGCCGACGCGGGCGATCGCCGCGTGGAGGTCGTCGGCGGTGGCCTCCAGGTTGACCAGCACCGCCGTGGCCCGCTGGAACTCCTCCCGGTCTGCGTAGGGGACGCCCAGCAGTTCGCAGATCACCAGGGAGGGGATGGGCAGGGCGAACTCCCGCACCAGGTCCTGCGGCGGACCGGCCTTCTCCATCGCGGCCAGGCACTCTGCGGTGATCTCCCGGACCCTCGGTTCGAGCTGCCTCATCCGCCGCACCGTGAACTGGGCGGTGAGCAGCCTGCGGTAACGGGTGTGGTCGGGCGGGTCCATCCGGATGAACATGCCGGGCTCGGCCGGGCGGCGCATCTCCTGCGCCAGGGGGGAGGGGACCGGGACGCTCAGCAACTCGCGCCGGGCGCTGAAGCGGGGGTCGGCGAGCACTGACCGCACGGCCGCGTAGCCGGTCACCAGCCAGCCCGTCCGGCCGTCCGGGTAGACCATCGGCGTGACGGGACACTCCTCGCGCAGCGCGCCGAGGGAGGCGGGCGGGTCGAAGGGCCCGGGACGGCCGGAAGGGAAGGTGATCGCCTCCGGGTGGGACTCTGCCATCTCATGCTCCTATGCATCGAGGCGCTTCGTCTCCACTCAGAAAACTACATTAAATGCAAAGTTACAACAGGTGCAAAGTATGGTGTCATGCATTAAGCTACGCGCATGAGTGAGGTCCTGGGGCTGCGTGAGCGCAAGAAGCTCCGCACCCGGCACGCCCTCATCGCGGCGGCGCTGCGGCTCTTCACCGAGAAGGGGTACGAGGAGACGACGATCTCGGAGATCGCCACGGCGGCCGACGTCTCGACGCGCACCTTCTTCAGCTACTTCGCCAGCAAGGAGGACGTGGTCTTCCACAACTCGCGGGCCGGCCTCGACCGCGCGCTGGCGGTGATCGCCGGCCACGGGCCCGGCGACCGGGCGGTCGACCTGCTGGAGCGCGCCATCGACGCGGGCTTCGCGTTGCTGGCCGTCGACGAGGACCTCAGGCGCGAGATGACGCCGATCAACCACCTCGTCATGACCGTCCCCTCGCTACGGGCCCGCGCTCTGCTGATGCTGTTCGACAGTCAGCGGGAGCTCGCCGAGGCCCTGCACCGGGCGTGTCCCGGTGAGCTGGACCTCGTCGAGGCGGCGGCGGCCGTCGGCGCCGTCGTCGGCGGGGGCAAGCTCGCCGCCCTCACCAGCATGAACGCCGGCGCCTCCGCGGAGGAGACACTGCGGGCCGGCCGGCGGGCCACCGAGTTCGTTCTCGCGGGCCTGCGGGCCGGCCTCCCGGCGGTGCGCTGACACCCCCGCCGGGTCCGGGTCGTGCGGATCTCCTCCGGCGCGCGTCGTCAGACGAGGGCCGTGAGGATCTCCTCGGCGTGCGTCCACAGCACCGATCCCCCCGCCTCAGGCAGCAGGTGCCGCCGCGCGCCGGGGATGCGCCGGGCGAGGGTGGCCCCGTGGTCGGGCGAGTGGACGGTGCTGGTGTCGTGCCCCCCGTACCAGAGGTCGACCGGGACGGTGATGCCCGCGACGTCGAAGGGCCACCGGGACATGGCGAGCACCAGGTCGCGGGTGTAGCCCGCGGCACCCTGGGCGAAGCCCTCGGCCAGTGCCCGCCGGTAGTGCCCCTCGAACGCCGGGTCGGTGTAGACCGCCCGGTCCAGGTCGGAGCTCATCGAGACGATGAGCTGCCACATCCCCTCGGCGTCGGCCTTCTCCGCGAAGGAGGCCGCGAACCCCTCGGGGTCGGCGCCGATCGCCGCCATCATGCCCGCCAGGTGCGGGTCGAGCAGGCCGGAGAGGTCGGGGTGGGTCAGTTCGTCCTGCCCGGCGACCACCGCCACCGACCGGACGACTCCGGCCGCCGCGCAGGCCAGGGCGAACGGAGCCCCCTGGGAGAAGCCCACCACCGGCACCCGGCCCAGGCCCCGGGCCGAGAGGAACGCCTCGACGTCGGCGGCCCATCCGTCCAGGGTGCGTCCCGGGTCGGGGTCCGAGGCGCCGAGGCCCGGCCGCTCCAGGGAGACCAGCCGGATCCCCCGTCCGGCGACCACGTCGCCGCCGAACCCCAGGGACCGGCCCATCGCCGCGCCGGAGAGGAACAGCACCGGGACACCGTCCTCGGGACCCCACTCGGCCCACCCGAGCCTTCGCCCGTCGGGCAGCTCCGTCTGCCCGATCCGATCCGCTTCAGTGATTCCGTACTTCATACCTGGAAGGTATGCGTGGACCCGAGTAAGAGGCCATTGATTAAAACGGTCAGTCCTGGCCCAGCCAGAGGTCGGGGCCGAAAACCTCGTAGTGCACGGCGCGGGCGGGTACGCCGCGGCGGAGCAGTTCCGTGCGCACGCCCCGCATGAACGGCAGCGGGCCGCACAGGTAGGCCACCAGGCCCGGCGGCAGCTCGATCCCGGACAGGTCGGCGTGACCGAGCAGGGGAGCCGGGTCGCACGAGCAGTCGCCCGCCTCCTCGTACCAGCGGTACAGGGTCGCGCCGGGAAGGGCGTCCACCAGGTTCACGAGCTCCTTGCGGTGCGCGTGGTCGGCGGGACTCCGGTCGGCGTGGACGACGATCACCTGGCGGGTGGAGCCGGTGGCCACCAGGTGGTCGAGCATCGACAGCATCGGGGTGCCGCCGATCCCCGCGGAGGCGAGCAGCAGCGGGGTGTCGCCTTCGGCCAGGGCCAGGTCGCCGTACGGCCTCGACACCGTCAGTTCGTCCCCGGCCTTGACGTTGGCGTGCAGCCACCCGGACACCTCGCCGTCGGGCCCCGCGCCACGGACCCGCTTGACGGTGATCCGCCAGTCGCCGCGTCCGGGGGCGGACGACAGGCTGTACTGCCGGATCTGCCGCGCTCCGTCGGGCAACTCGACCCCGACGCTGATGTACTGCCCGGGGGCGAAGGGCAGCGGGGCCGGCGGCTTGAGGATCAGGGAGATGGTGTCCGGCGTCTCGGACCGCCGCTCCACCACGGTCGCCCGCAGCCACGGGTCGTCCTCGTCCGGCATCAGCCGCGCCTCCATGGCGATCAGCGCGCCGGCCATCAGCCAGTAGACCTCATCCCAGGCCGCCGCGACCTCGGGGGTGACCGCGTCGCCGAGCACGTCGGCGACCGCGGCGAGGAGGTACTTGTGCACGATGGTGTACTGGTCCGGGGTGACCCCGAGCGAGGCGTGCTTGTGCGCGATCCGGGAGAGCAGGGCGTCGGGGCGCTCGTCCGGCCGGTTGATGAGCATCGAGGCGAAGGCGGCGATCGAGCCGGCCAGCGCCTGCCGCTGTTCTCCGTTGGCCTGGTTGCTGCGGTTGAAGAGGTTCCTCAGCAGGTCGGGGTTGTCGGCGAACATCGTCCCGTAGAAGCGCGTCGTGATCTCGTCCAGCGCCTGGCCGACGGCGGGCAGGGTGGCCTGGACGATCTTCGCGGACTCGGGGGAGAGCATGTCTTCTCCAAATTGGTAGATGATCTTCGTATTTAAGAGCGTGAAGTATGGGGTGGTGTGGGACTCAGGAAAGATTGATCAACACCGGCCCGGCCGGGGATGAGACCAGGTCGTCGACGGTGAGCGGGTCGAGCGTCGCGTAGAACGCCTGCTGGGCCCGGCGTAGCGCGCTGCGCAGCCGGCAGGCCGCCCGCAGTGGACAGGGGGAGTCGCCCTCGCAGTTGACCACCTCCTCCTCACCTTCCAGCTCGCGGACCAGCCATCCCAGCGAGGCGCCCCGGCCGAAGCCGGTCAGCTCCAGCCCGCCGCCGCGTCCCCGGCGGGCCTCGACCACGCCCAGGTGTTGCAGGCGGGAGATGACCTTGGCCGTGTGCGTGTAGGGGATGGCCATGACCTCGGCCACCTCCCTGGTCGTCAGGACCGCGCCGGGCTCCGCGACCGCCAGCCGCATGGTCACCCGGAGTGCCAGGTCCGTGAACTTTGTCAGGCGCACAGGAAGACCATAACAAATATGAATATCCCTTACCAATTTAGGGTCGGCGGAAGACCTGGAAGGGATGGATGACCCGAGCCGGGGTGGCGCCGGAGCCGGGCTCGCCCGCCGGCCCGGTGCTGCGGGCCCGCTCGTGCACGGCCGGTCCGCGCGCACACGGTCGCCCGTCGGCCCCGCCTGTCTCTCCGCGGACCGGCCGGCCCCCGTACGGCCCGCTCGCGCGCGGCCGTCCACCGTCCGGTCCGCGGAGACACGGGCGGGGATCGGAACCCGCCCGCCGCGTCCGCTACTTGATCGCGGCCAGGTCCACGACGTACATCGTCTTCCCGACCGCGTAGGTCATCAGCCGGTCGAAGCCGCCGTCGGGGATCGCCATCCCTCCGCCCTTGCGCGGCCGCAGGCCGAGATCGGCGGAGGTGCCGGTGTTCACGTCATGCAGGACGACGCCCTCCGGGAGGACCCTCATGACGAACCGCTCCAGGCGGAACATCTCCGCCAGGAAGTAGGCGCGACTCGGCAGCTCACTCTCCCGGGAGCCGTCGCGGTCGCGGACGAAACCGCTCCGCGCGGCCCCGTCCGCCCGCATGACCGCGCCGATGCACCGCTGGACGCCGCACACGAGCCGGCTCTCGCCAGGCTTGACCACGGCGTCCCGTCGCTGCCCCGTCTGGACGTCGAGCAGTTCGTGGTGGACGGCCTGCCTGCTGTGGCGGCTCGCCCACGGCCACTGCAGGAGGCGGTATCCCTCGGTGCCCGGCACGGCCTCCGGTCTGCCCCCGCGCAGCGGGACCCGGTAGACGCCGCCGCTCTCGTGGGAGAAGACCACATCCGTGCCCGCCACGGCCATCTCCCCGATGTGGCCCTTCTTCTTGACGTTCTCCAGCGGGATGTCGGCCACCGTGCGTGGCCGGCCGCCGCCGGCGGGCACCGTCCAGATCCGGGCGACCCGCTGCTTGCCGGGCTCCTTGTACGACGTCCACCAGACGATGTTCCCGCCTCCTGCGGCGATGTCGTCGGCGAAGGCCACCGCCCCCTTCATCGGGGGGATCTCCGCGATCCGCCGAGGAGTGCCGCTCTTGAGGTCGTAGGTCCACAGGAACTGCCTGGGGCCGTCATTCACCCCCGTCATGACCAGCAGGGTGCGGTCGTCGAGGAGCAGTTGCGGATAGTGTGCGCGGCCGTCGGGCAGCTTCGCCGGGATCCTGTGCACGGCCTCCGGCCACACCTTCTCGATGTGCTGCGGCCTCTCCTCCCCTTCCCGTTCCTTTGCGGGGCTCGGCGTGCCGGTGACATTCGTCGCGGGCTTCCGCGCGTCCTGCTCGCCGAGCGCTCGCACCGCCGTGCCCGCGCCGCCGGCCACCATGACCACGGCCACGGCCGCGGACACCGCCGCGTTGCGCGCGCGCCGCCGGCGGTGGCGTTCGGTGATCCCGGCGAGCAGCCCGGGCGTCACCTGCGGCGCCCGGTCCGCGGCCCCGTCCAGGAGGCGGCTCAGCCTGTCTTCGATGTCGTTCATCGCCTGCTCCCGTGGTCGGCCTTCGTCAGTGAAAGGGAGGACCGCAGCTTGTCCAGCCCGCGGGAGGCCTGGCTGCGCACGGTCCCGGTGGAGATACCGAGCACTTCGGCGATCTCGGTGTCGCTCAGCTGCTCGTAGTAACGCAGCACCAGCACGGCGCGCTGTTTGCGAGGCAGCGCGGCCAGTGCCCGCCAGAGCCCTTCCTCGGCGTCGGAGGGGAAGAACGCATCCGAAGCCCGCTCCGGCGGCTCCCCGGTGAGATGCTCGCGGCGTCGCCGCCGCCAGATGCTGGTGTGCAGCCGGGCCATGGTGGTCCGCGCGTAACTGCGAGCGTCGGCTTTGCGCCGTACCCGGGACCAGGCGCCGCGCAGCCGCGCCAGCGCCTCCTGGGTCAGGTCGGCGGCGTCGTGGGGGTTGCCGCTCAGGACGTACCCGTAGCGGAGCAGGGCGTCCGCCTGCTCGGCCACGAAGTCGTCGAACCCCGGTTCGTCGTCCAATTGTCGCCCTTCTCGGTTGTCCCGACCTAGACGGCGAAGGGGGTGAAAACGTTGCATGCGCCGGGACAGCAGGGGGCCGGAAGCGATGGCGTCCGTCGCGCGAGGCGTGCTCCGAGGAGGCGATCTGCCGCCGCGGCCCGCATGATCCCGGCCCTGATCTCCCGGATCGTCCGCCGGCGCGCGGCTCGCCGGAAGGTCGATGGCGTGCGAGCCGGTCGGGGAGGTCGACGCCGCACCGGTCAGGTGAGGCGGGTCCGGAGCGGGTGGGCCGGGGCGGAACAGGCCGAGGATCTCGGTCTCGCTTACTCCATTCGTGTGGTTACGGCACTCGATGCCGGCGTCCGACCACTTTATCGATGGGCGGGATTAGTCATAAGTCAAGAATGTTTCGTCGTAAAAGGGCAAAACCAGCCTTTTCTTACTCCGTAAGCGGTGATTACGGTCGTCCCATAAACGCCGAAAGGGGCAACCGATGCACGTCAACAGCAGAGGCCGCCGTGCGGCGGCAGTCGGCGCGGTCGTGACCGCGGGCGCACTCGTGCTGGGAGCCTGCGGCTCCGGCGGGTCCACCGGTTCGGCGACCACGGCCGACACGATCCCCGTGGGCGACACGGCCGCCGTCCAGCCGAACATCGCGGCCGTGATCAAGGGACTGGACAACCCGTTCTTCCAGACGATGAAGCAGGGCATGGACGACCAGGCCAAGGCCGCCGGGGTTCCGGTGACCGTCCAGGCCGCCAACTCCATCACCGACACCACCGGCCAGGCGGACAAGCTCAACGGCCTGGCCGGGCAGGACTTCTCCTGCTACGTCGTCAACCCGATCTCCGGCACCAACCTCATCCAGGGCCTCGCCAGGCTTTCGGCGATGAACAAGACCATCGTCAACATCGACAGCCCGGTCGACGTCGCGGCGGCCAGGAGCGCCAACGTCAAGCTGGCCACCTACATCGGCACCGACAACGTCGAGGCCGGCCGGATGGCCGGACAACGGATGGCCGAGTTGCTGCCCGGCGGCGGTGACGTCGCGGTCGTCGGCGGCATCGCCGGGGACGTGACCAGCGGCGCCCGCGTCGAGGGGTTCCAGCAGGGCGTCGGTGCCAAGCTCAAGGTCGTGCAGACCGTCGCCGCCAACTGGGAGCGCCAGACCGCGCTCACCGCCGCGACCGACGTCATGCGGGCCAACCCGAACCTGTCGGGCTTCTTCGTGGCCAACGACGACATGGGGCTGGGCGTGGCGCGGGCCGTCGCCAACGCCGGCAAGGCGGGCCAGGTCAAGGTCATCAGCGTCGACGGCATCAAGGACGCGCTGGAGGCGGTCAAGGCCGGCACCCTGGACGGCACCGTCGCCCAGTACCCGTACGCGATCGGCCTGATGGGCATCGAGGCGTGCCAGGCCGCCGCGGCCGGCAGGTCCCTGCCGGCCAACGTCAAGGCCCCGGTCGAGATGGTCACCAAGGAGAACGCCGACCAGGCGCTGGCCACCACGCCCAAGCCGTTCGGCACCTACGACGACCCGTTCAAGACCCTCATCCAGTAGCAGCCGGAACCGTCACGGTGAGCCGCGGGACACGCCCGGCGCGCACGCCGCACCGGGCGGTGCGGACCCACCGTGGCGAGGGGAAAACTCATGGCAAACGCAACGCTCGTGTCGCCCGAACGCGAGGCATGGTCAACGAAGCTGAAGGACGTCGGCTTCTGGGCCGAATGGGCGGCCCTGGTCGGGCTGGTCGTCCTCGTGGTCGTCTTCCAGGCGCTGAACCCGACGTTCCTGAGCCCGGGGAACATCGCGTCGATGCTGGTCGCCGCGGCCATCCTCATCATCCTGTCGGTGGGTCAGACCTTCGTCATCGCCACCGCGGGCATCGACCTGTCGGTCGCCTCCACCATGACCCTGGGGGCCGCCGCCTTCGGTCAGGCGTACGCGGCCGGGTGGGGACTGCTCGTGTCCTGCCTGCTCGGGGTGGTCGCCGCGGCGCTGGTCGGCGTGGTCAACGGGGTGATCATCGCCCGGGGGCGGATCACGGACTTCATCGTCACACTCGGCACCCTCTCGGCCGCCTCCGGCCTGGCGCTGATCCTGGCCGACGGCAAGCCCGTGACGATCATCGACCCCGCCCTGCTGAGCCTGTCCACCGGCGGCATCGGAATCTTCGGCTGGTCGTTCCTCATCGCGGTGGCCGTCGCGGTGATCGCACACGTGGTGCTCTTCCACACCCGGTTCGGCACTCACGTGCTGGCCACCGGCGGGGCCCCGGAGTCCGCGACCGCCATGGGCATCAGCACCCAGCGCGTCAAGATCGCCGTCTACACGATCAGCGGCACGCTCGCCGGGCTGAGCGCGATCCTGTTGATCGCCCGCATCGGCGCCGCCGAACCCGCGTCCAACACCTCCTTCCTGCTCAACTCCGTCGCGGCGGTCGTGCTGGGCGGGGTCAGCCTCTTCGGCGGACGCGGAACGATCATCGGCCCGTTCATCGGTGCCCTGCTGCTGGTCGCCCTGGTCAACGGGCTCACCCTGCTCGGCGTCTCGCAGTTCTACCAGCCCCTGGCCGTCGGCATCGTCGTGGTGCTGGCCGCGCTCCTGACGAGGTTCCAGAAATGACCACCACCCGGCCCACGCCCGGCGTCCCCGGCGGCGCCGGGGACGACACGCTGCTGAGGTGCGAGAACGTGTCGCTGTCGTTCGGCAATGTGCGAGCCCTCGTCGACGTCTCGCTCACGCTGCGCCGCGGCGAGATCACCGCCCTGGTCGGCGACAACGGCGCCGGCAAGTCCACGCTCGTACGCTGCGTCTCCGGGATCCACCGGCCGCAGAGCGGACGCATCTTCTTCGACGGCGACGAGATCGCCTTCCACTCGCCCGAGGACGCTCGCGAGGCCGGCATCGAGACCGTCCACCAGAACCTCGCGCTCGTCGAGGACCTCACCGTGTGGCAGAACCTCTTCCTCAACCGCGAGATCGTCCGCCGGATGGGCCCGGTCGCCGTGCTCGACCGGCGCGCCATGCAGGCCCGCGCGAAGGAGATGGTCTCCACGCTCGCGGTCAACGTGCCCGCGGTGCGGTCACGGGTCCGGCGGCTCTCCGGCGGTCAGCGCCAGGCCGTCGCCATCTGCCGCGCGGCGGGTTTCAGCTCCAAGCTCGTCATCATGGACGAGCCCACCGCGGCCCTCGGCGTCCAGGAGACGGCTCGGGTGGAGGAGCTCATCCTGCGGCTGCGCGACGAGGGGCACTCCGTCCTGCTCATCAGTCACAACTTCGCGCAGGTCATACGGCTCAGCGACCAGGTGTGGGTGATGCGCGCCGGCCGCTGCGTCGGCGGCCGGCGCACCGCCGGGACGACCGGCGAGGAGATCGTGAGCCTCGTCACCGGCGCCGCCGACCGATGACCCGCCCCACCGGCGCGCGGGCCGGCGGCTCCGCCCGTCGAGGTCGCCGGCCGACGACCCGTCCCGCACCGGCCCCGCCGGCTCGACGAACCCGTGCGACCGGCCCCGCCGGCCGACGACCCGTCCCGCACCGGCCCAGCCGGCCGGTGGCAGCACGTTCCGTGAACCACGAGAAAGCACCCGTCTCATGACCACTGACACCACGAGCAACCCGATCGGCGTGCACGCCCTCGTCTGGGTCGGCGACACCAGGCCGTCCTCGATCGAGTACGCGGTCGCCAAGACCAAGGCCACCGGGTTCGACCTGCTTGAGATCTCCCTGCACGACTCCGCCAACCTCGACGTCGCCGCCGCGCGCGACGCCCTGCGTGAGGCCGGGCTGGGCGTGGCCTGCTCGCGCGGGCTCGCCTTCGACGCCGACGTCTCCAGCGACGACCCGGCTGTGGTGGAGCGCGGGGAGAAGCTGCTGAACGACTCCCTCGCCGCCACTCGAGCGCTGGGCGGCACCCACTTCACCGGCGCGCTCTACAGTGCTCTGGGCAAGTACGGCCGCCCGCTCACCGAGACCGGGCGCCGCAACGTGGTGGCGGTGCTGCGCCGGCTCGCCCGGGAGGCCGCGCGGCACGGCATGACACTCGGCCTGGAGATCTGCAACCGCTACGAGACCAACGTCGTCAACACCGCGCACGACGCGCTCGTCCTGGCCGACGACATCGGCGAGGACAACGTGCTCATCCACCTCGACACCTACCACATGAACATCGAGGAGGACGACCTCGTACGACCCGTCCACGAGGTCGGAGACCGCCTGGGCTACGTTCACATAGGTGAGAACCACCGCGGTTACCTCGGCTCCGGGCACCTGGACTTCACGTCGTTCTTCCACGCGCTGGGAGACATCGGCTATCGGGGACCGATCACCTTCGAGTCCTTCTCCTCGGCGGTCGTGATGGAGGGCCTCTCCAACGACCTGGCCATCTGGCGCAACCTCTGGTCCGACGGCGAGGACCTGGCGCGCCACGCCCGCGCCTTCATCGGCGACCGGCTCCACACGAACCGGTCCCGATGACGACCCTCGACGACCTGGCGCGCCGGGCCCGCGATCTCGTCCGCGACGGACGCCGCGCGCTGCTGGGCATCGCCGGGGGACCGGGTGCGGGCAAGACCACGCTCGCCCAGACGCTGGTGCGCCTGCTCGGGCAGGACCCTCCCTTCGGCCTGCCGCCGCTGGAGTGGGTGACGCACGTGCCGATGGACGGGTTCCACCTCGCCGACGTCGAACTCGACCGGCTCGGCCGGCGCGACCGCAAGGGAGCCCCGGACACCTTCGACGCCGCCGGCTACGCGGCTCTGCTCCGCCGCCTGCGCGAGGACGAGGACGACGTGGTCTACGCGCCCGCGTTCGAGCGGGACCTGGAACAGCCGATCGCCGGCAGCATCCCGGTCCCGCGCGCCGCCCGGCTCGTCATCACCGAGGGCAACTACCTGCTGCTCGACCGGGGCGACTGGACCCGCGTGCGGGCTGCGCTCCACGAGGTCTGGTACTGCGAACTCGCCTCCGACGAGCGGGTACGCCGTCTCGTCGCCCGCCACGAGCGTTTCGGCAAGGACCGCGACGCGGCCGTGGCCTGGGTGCTGGGCACCGACCAGCGCAACGCCGACCTCATCGCCACCACCCGGTCGCGGGCCGACCTCGTCGTCCCCGACGCCGTCATGCGCTCCATCGGCGGCCGTTTCCGCGCGGGTATGTGACGGGCGTGCCGGGGCGGGCACCGGGACGCCCCGGCCACGGCCCGCGGCCGGGATCCCGCCTGTTCCCTCAGCTCCTGCCGACGGGGGTGGTGCCGAACATGAGAGTCCGCCGGCGGACGTCGTAGAAGACGGTGCCCGCGGTGGACAGCAGGTCCTGAAGGTTGTCGGCGTCGTCGGGGTCCAGCGTCAGCACCTCCTCCCAGGCGCCCTGGTCCAGGACGAGCTGCAGGGTGTAGGTGCCCGGGCGGCCGGGCTCGCCGGCCACCCAGCTGAACTGGTAGTGGCTGAGCTGGCGCACCACGATGCTGTCGTCGGTGACGGGCTGGCTGGGCTGCGGAGCCATCGGCTTCTCCTCTGCTCGGCGATCGGCGGACCGGTTGCGGGAGGCGACGGTCACGCTCCGGCGTCGCTCCCCCGGGATGGCCTGCCCGGTCGCCGGAGTGCCACTCCGGAGGGTCCCGCCCGGTTTGTTGAAGATCTGCTCAGCACGCTTTGCGAACGATTGATCCACGCCCGCGTCCCTCCCCGGAGACGAGAAGGGCAAAATCTGGGTTAAGGGGTACATATCGGAGAGATTGGCGAGCTCCTGGCAAAGGTGTAAGCCACCTGCGGCAGGGCAGCGGAGCGTCCCGGCGAACCACCGGATTCCGGACGGACCGGTCGGACTCGCCTGCCGATATGTGAAGGGGTGAAATGGTTCCCACGCGCGTCGACCCCTCCTGCGGAGCGGTCGCAGGCATCCACGACCCCGGCGTCTCGTCGAAACCGGTGGAACGGTCCTTCCAGCTCGCCGAGCCTCCGCAGGTGGGCGTGGAGGAGGAGTTCTTCCTGATCGACCTGGAGACCGGGAGAGCGGCCCCGCGAGCCGCGGCGGTCCTCACCGAGGTCGAGTCCCGGTTCGCGGGGCTCGTCCAGAAGGAGTTCTCGACCTCGCAGGTCGAGGTCGCCTCGTCTCCGCACGTCGACCTGCGGTCGCTGTGCCGGGAGCTGGAGGAACTGCGGGGCGGGCTGTCCGACGTGGCGCGGAGCATGGGCTGCGAGCTCGTCGCCTCCGGATCCGCCCTGCTGGAACAGCCCGCGGGCGAGGGGGTCCTGACGGACGACCCGCGCTACCGGCGGATAGCCCACGAGTACGGGGCGGTGGCACGCGGTGAGAACTGCTGCGGCTGCCACGTCCACGTCGAGGTGCCCGACCGGGAGGAGGCCGTCCAGGTCTGCAACCACCTGCGGCCCTGGCTCCCGGTGCTGCAGGCGCTCACCGCCAACTCCCCGTTCACCGGCGGTACCGACAGCGGGTACGGGAGCTGGCGGGCGATGGCGTTCTCGCGGTGGCCCAGCGCCGGGATGCCGCCCTTCTTCGAGTCGGCCGCCGACTACGCCGCCGTCGTCGACTCCCTGCTCCACTCCGGGGTCATCCTCGACCAAGGGATGATCTACTGGCTGGTGCGTCCGTCCCACCACCTGCCCACGGTCGAGATCCGCGCGGCGGACGTGTGCGCCACCGTCGGCGAGGCCGTCCTGCTCGCCGCCGTCGTCCGCGGGCTGGTGATGACGGCGCTGCGCGACATCCGGGCCGGTGTGCCCGCGCCACGCCCGGCCGACACGCTGCTGCACGCCGCCTACTGGCGGGCCGCCCGCGACGGCCTGGAGGGCAAGGGCGTGGAGCCCGTCTCCGGTGCCCTGCTCCCCGCCTGGGACCTGGTCGACCGGCTCGTCGACCGCATCCGCCCCGCGCTGGCGGAGGCGGGAGACCTGGAGACCGTCCTCGACCGGCTCGCCTGGCTGCGCCGGGTGGGATCGGGGGCGGCGCGTCAGCGGGCGGCGTACGCCAGACGCCACAGCCTGCGGGACGTGGGCCTGGCGCTCAGCCTCCAGACCGCCCCCCACCCCGTGTGACCGTCCGCGCGACAACCCGGGCCGCCCGCACACCCTCCCGGATGCTCCCCGCAGATCCCCGGGCGGCTGCCGGCCCGGGGCGTCCGGCGGGTGGATAGGACGGGGAAAGGCGGGTACGCGAACCCGACCAGACGTGACAGGACGGAGCGGGTCCCCGATCCACCGGCGGACGCGCCGGAGTCCGGAGGGAGGGGACATGGACAGGACTGTGGCCGACGTCGTCGTCGAACGGCTGCGCCGATGGGATGTCCGCCGCGTGTTCGGCTACTCGGGAGACGGGATCAACGGTCTTCTGGCGGCCCTGCGGCGGGCCGGGGGAGAGCCCCGGTTCGTCCAGGCCCGCCACGAACAGGCGGCGGCGTTCATGGCGACGGCCCACGCCAAGTACACCGGCGGGCTCGCCGTGTGCGCGTCCACCCAGGGGCCGGGAGCGGTGAACCTGCTCAACGGCCTCTACGACGCCAAACTGGACCACACACCCGTGCTCGCCATCGTCGGCCAGCAGTCCCGGTCCGTACTGGGCAGCGCCTACCAGCAGGAGATCGACCTGAAGGTGCTCTTCCAGGGGGTGGCCGCGGAGTTCTGCCAGACGATCGAGACCCCGGAGCAGGTCCCGATGCTGGTGGACCGCGCCGTCCGGCACGCGCTCGCCACCCGGAGCCCGGCCTGCCTGATCTTCCCGCACGACGTCCAGCAGGCCCCGGCGGCCGGGGAGCTCCCGCACGAGCACGGGGTGATCGCCACCAGCGCGGTGCGCCACGCCGACCGCGTCGCCCCCGCCCGGCAGGATCTCCAGGCCGCCGCCGACGTGCTCAACGCGGGAAGCCGGCCGGCGATCCTCGTCGGCCAGGGAGCGCGCGACGCCGCGGCCGAGGTGGTGCGGGCCGCGGAGCTGCTGGGCGCCGGAGTCGCCTACGCGCTGCTCGGCAAGCCGGTGATCGACAACACGCTGCCGTTCGTCACCGGGCCGACCGGGCACCTGGGCTCGACGGCCAGCTACGAGCTGATGACGGGCTGCGACACGCTCCTCATGGTCGGCACCGGTGAGCCGTGGACCGAGTTCCTGCCCGCCCCGGGGCAGGCCCGCGCCGTGCAGATCGACATCGACGGCCGCAACCTCGGATCCCGTTACCCCACGGAGGTCAACCTGCTCGGCGACGCGGGGGAGACGCTCCGCGCGCTGCTGCCGCTGCTGACCGAGCGGCGCGACCGCTCGTGGCGGGACCGGGTGGTCCGGTACGGGACCGAGTGGCGGGAACTGCTGCGGAGCCGGGCCGCCGAACCGGCCGACCCGGTCAACCCGCAGGCGGTCTTCACCGAGCTCGACCGGCGGCTTCCGGACGACGTCATGCTGGCCGTGGACGTCGGCTCGGTCACCTACTGGTACGCCCGCGACCTGTTCCTGCGTCCCGGCATGCAGGCGTCGTTGTCCAGCACCCTGGCGTGCATGGGCTGCGCCGTCCCCTACGGCATCGCCGCGAAGCTCGCCCGCCCGGACCGGCCCGTGATCGCCCTGGCCGGGGACGGCGCGATGCAGATGCTCGGCATGGCGGAGATGATCACCTTGGCGAGGTACTGGCGGGACTGGCCCGACCCGAGGTTCGTCATCCTCGTCCTGCACAACAACGACCTCAACGAGGTCACCTGGGAGCAGCGGGAGAAGGAGGGCGATCCGCGCTTCCCCGCCTCGCAGGACCTGCCCGACGTGCCGTACGCCGAGTACGCCAGGATGCTGGGCTTCCACGGGGTCGAGGTGGACAAGCCGGACATGCTGGGTGCGGCGTGGGACGAGGTCCTGGCCGCCCGCCGTCCGGCCCTGCTCCAGGTCCGCACCGACCCCGCGGTGCCGCTCCTGCCCCCGCACCAGCCGATCGAACAGGCCAGGAACTTCTACGCCGGGCTCGCCCAGGAGGGGGAGGCCGGACGGGCGGCCCGGCGGATGCTGTTCCGCCAACAGGAGCACGAGGAGCGGATCACCGGGGCGGGCGGCCCGCCGAGGGACTGACGCGCACCACGAAGGCGTCCGCGGGCACCCGGAAGATGGGCCGCGGGCACCGGGGAGGGGGCCCGCGGTCCGTGGGGAGGCGGGGCCGCGGTCCGCGGGCACCTGGGGGACGGGTCCGCAGGCGTCCGGGAGACGGGGGCCGTGGCTCGCGGGCACCCGGGAGACGGGTCCGCGGTCCGCGGGCCCGGAACACGAGCATGTGGAAGGAGCACTCATGAGCAGCGCACCGTCGTCCTCCGGCTACGACCGGATCGCGATCGTCACCGGAGCGGATTCCGGCATCGGCCGGGCGACGGCCGTGGCCCTGGCCGAGCACGGTTTCAATGTGGGGATCACCTTCCACTCCGACCAGCGGGGGGCGGAGGAGACCGCGCGAGAGGTCCGCGGCCACGGCCGTGCGGCGGCCGTACGCCGGCACGATCTGACCGACCCGGAGAAGGCCGCCGCCGTGGTGGACGAGCTGGCCGCAGAGCTCGGCGGGCTCGGTGTCCTGGTCAACAACGCCGGCACCGGCAGCTCCGAGCCGCTGCTGGAAATGGGCTTCGACCGGTGGCGGTCGGTCCTCGCGGTCGACCTCGACGGCCCGTTCCTGTGCGCTCAGCGGGCCGCCCGCCACATGATCGCCGCCGGCCGCGGCGGACGTATCGTCAACGTCACCAGCGTCCACGAGGAGTACCCGCGGGTGGGAGCCGGGCCGTACTGCGCGGCCAAGGGCGGCCTGCGGATGCTGAGCCGGGTGCTCGCCCTGGAACTGTCGCCCTACGGGATCACGGTGAACACCGTCGCGCCGGGGGAGATCGCCACCCCGATGACCGGCCAGGAGGACGAGCGTCCCCAGCCCGGCAGCCGGCCCGGATACCCGATCGACCGCCCCGGCGACGCCCGGGAGGTGGCCGGCGCCGTCGCCTTCCTCGCCGGGCACTCCGCGTCGTACATCACGGGGGCGTCGCTCTTCGTGGACGGCGGCCTGACGCTCATGGGGCCGCAGGCGGCCGGTGCCCTTCCCGCCGGCGACTGGCGGCAGGGGTGACCGGCCGCCGGGCGGCCCGGCCGGGAGGGGGCCGGCCGTTACAACGGGAATCCACCGGGCATCGGGAGGCAGAAGAGCCGGACAGCAGGGGGCGACGATGAGAGAGCACACGCCGAGGCACGACCCGCACTCGCGGTTCGAGGACGAGGGGATCCCGGACCTGCAGGACGGCACCCCGCAGCAGCAGTGGGCGGTCGACCCGCAGGAGGCGCCGCTGCCCGCCGACCGTCCCGTCGCGATGGACGACTTCGGCACCACGGTCGACGAGCAGATCCAGGGGGAGTCCCTGGAGGGCCGCCTGAGCCGTGAGATTCCCGAGGAACAGCCGGTGTTCGGCGCCGACGCCGACGGCACCGCCGGGCCCGCCACCGGGTCCGACGCCGGTGCGGGTGAGGAGCGGGACCTCGACCCGGAGATCCCGGGCGGGCTCGACCCGCGGGTGGACGCCGAGAGCGGCCTGGGAGTGGGGTCCGACCTCGACACGGACTACCAGCCGGACGACGACGTGGACGCGGACTGGTCCGCGCAGCCGGAGGAGCCCTCCGGCGCCGTGTGGGACGAGCCCCGCCGGGCGGGCCGCCTGGTCGACCCCGACGAGGGAGCGCGTCCGGACACCGAGGCCGATCTGGTCGCCGAGGAGGTCGGGCCGGACGCGGGTGGTTACACGGCGGAGGAGGCCGCCATGCGGGTGGAGCCGGAGTGAGGACGACGGACGGGCGGAGCCCCGGCCGGTGCGGCACAGGGACGCGCCGGCCGGGAGTGGGACGGGGAGAGCGATGAGCGAGCAGGCGAAGCCAGGGGGAGGGGAAGCGATGGACCAGGAGGAGCGCGACAGGGAGGCCGAGCGGGAGAAGGCCAGGGAGATGTACAAGGGGACCACCTTCGACCCCGAGCTGCACGACATGGGCGGCGACATCGGCCCGGCGTCGATCCGGGGCTCCAACCGCAGTCCCGGAGCCCGTCCGGACGACGAGGCCGAGCCCAGGAGCGGCTGGTCGACGTCCACGGGGTACGTCGCCGGACGCGACGACGAGTGGCCGGCGACGGCGGGCTCGGACGAGAAGGCGGTGGGAGCGCGGACCGACGAGGTCGACGACCGCGTCGAGACGGCGGGAGTCAGCCCCCGGGCGGTGCCCGAGGACATCGAGGGCCCCCGTGACAACCCCGACGCCGACGCCCGGGCGAGAGGCCCCGTGGAGGACGGCTCCGACGACGACGGGCCGCGGCCGGGCCGGACGGCCCCGCCCACGGGCGGACACGTGAGCGCGGACCTGGACTGGGTCTCCTCCGACGAGGACGACCCCGACGGCGGATCCGGCCGGACGGAGGAGGACGACGGCGGTTACCTGCCCGGCGAGGGCACGGGCCGCCCGATCATCTGAGTAGCGGGCCGCCGGTCGCCCGGGGTTCGTACCGAAGGGTTCCGGGCCGTCGGACACACGGGGTTCGTACCGGGGAGTTCCGGGCCGACGGTCATCCCGGGGTCATACCGCGAGGGCATGGGCCGCCGGTCAACCCGAGTCCGCGCCGGAGGGTCCCGGTCCGCCGGACGCGCCTGGTCGCCGTGGGCACCTGGCAGCGCGTCCGGCGGCCGAGGTCACTTCTCGGCCGGCTCGTCGGCCGGAACCTCCACTCTGCTCTCCGGCACGCGCTCGCCGGTGGCGCGGAGCTCCGCGCGCAACCGCTCAAGGTCGATGTCGTGGATGCTGTACTTGAGCTGACGAGCGACCTTTGTCTGCTTCGCCTTGGCCCGACCCCGCCCCATCTCTGTACTCCCTCATACAGGCCGTGTTCGGCCTATTATCGATCTCGCATCGCCGACCGGCGCGGCGCGACCTGCTCCTCCGCGCCCGCCGGCAGCCGTACCCGGTGGCATCCCGCTCCGTCCCGGCTCGATCCAGGGGACACGAGCCGGCCTGAGGTGACGCCCGGGGACGGGCCGCTGCGGCCATCTTACCGATAACCCTTACGATTTGAATAATTATGCAATTTGCCACATCATAAGGCCGCGTGCTCGCCGGTAGGGCGGCGGGGGGCGGAATTCGACCACGAAAGCAGGGGTATGAGCGAGTTCGAGACGGAACTGCGGATGCGCGTGGACGAGGTCGACTCCCAGCTGCGGCTTCTGCGGCAGGCCGAGGACGACCACGCGGTCGAAGTTCTGTCCGGACGGCTGGAGAACCTGCTGCGCATCGCCGAGCGGCACGGCATCGACCTGGGGCGTGCGGTCGAGGCTCCGGCGGCCGGAACGGCATGATCATGTCTGTGCCGCTGTATCAGGCCAAGGCCGAACTCTTCCGTACCCTCGGACATCCCGTGCGCATCCGCGTGCTCGAACTGCTGCAGGACGGACCGCTGCCGGTGCGCGACCTGCTGGCCACGATCGACATCGAGGCGTCCAGCCTGTCGCAGCAGCTGGCGGTGCTGCGCCGGACCGGGATCGTGACCGCCACCCGGGAAGGTCCCACGGTCGTCTACGCGCTGTCCACCGCCGACGTGGCCGACCTGATGGCCACCGCTCGCGGAATCCTGGCCGAGCTGCTGGCGGGTCAGGGGGAGCTGCTGGCGGAGCTCCGTGCCCAGGCGCGAGGATGAACGCGGCCGCGTATTCGGGTGCCTGTTCCGGGGCGTCTGCGCCGATCACTTCGCCTCCGCTCCGCGCAGCTCGGCCAGCAATTCTCCCTGCTCGGCGAGCACGTCGGTCAGTATCCGGCGTGCCGCCCGCAACAAACCGGCCACGTCCGCGCTGCTCAGCGCGTAGACCACGGTCGACCCCTCGCGGGTGGCGGTCACGATCCCGGTCCGGCGCAGCACCGCCAGCTGCTGCGACAGGCTGGACGCCTCGATGTCGATCGTGGCCAGCAGGTCGCGCACCGGCAGCGGTCCGTCCTGCAGCAGTTCGAGCACGCGGATGCGCACGGGATGTCCGAGGGTACGGAAGAGTTCGGCCTTGGCCTGATACAGCGGAACCGGCATTCTCCCCTCCCGTGGCGGACCGGCGGAGGTCGGCGACGTGGCCGGATCACTCATATGATGTAACAAATTGCATAATCCTTCAACTCTCCGAGGTCTCAACCGGCGGCTTCGTCCTCCAGGTCGAAAAGCGTCGGCGGCGTCGGCTCGGCGGTCGCATCCGTCTTCTCCGTTTCGCCGGGGGCGAAAAGACGGATCACCCCGTACGTGCCGTCGTAGCCGGCCTCCCGGATCACCGCGCCGCGGCGGAGCCGGTCGACGGCCTCCGCGAGCGGTGGTGAGTGGGCGGCGATGTCACCGACCGGCACGTCCGTGAGGATCGCCAGTTCGGGCCCCAGGGCGGTGGTGAGCCTGTCGACCTCCCCGCGGACCTTCTTGCTGTCCGGCCCCACGCCGAGGATCTCGCCGACGACCTCCGGCAGCGGGACCAGGTTGAGGAACCCGGCGGCGCCGTCCGGCCGGGCGCCTTCCGGCCGGACGGCCAGGTCCTCCACCCGGCTCAGCACACCGACCGTGAGCCGCCTGCCGCAGACCGGGCAGATCCCGCCGTGCGCGCGCGTCTCCTCCGGGCTCATCCGGACGCCGCACTTGCGGTGCCCGTCCAGGTGGTACCTGCCCTCCTCGGGGAAGAACTCGACCGTCCCCTCGTATCCCGTGCCGGTCCGCAGGGAGTCCAGGACCGCGAAGTAGTCCAGGCCGGTGTCGAACACCGTGGTCTCGCGGCCGACCCTGGGCGGTGAGTGCGCGTCGGAGTAACTGACCATCCGGTAACGGTCGAGGCCGGCGACCCGCCAGTTCATCGCGGGGTCGCTGGACAGCCCGGTCTCCAGCGCGAAGATGTGGCCGGAGAGATCGCCGTAGCACTCCTCGACCGTGTCGAACCCGGCTTTGGAACCGAACACGCCGAACCACGGGGTCCAGACGTGTGCGGGCACCAGGTAGGCGCCGTCACCGCTGCCCAGGGTGATCTCCAGCAGGTCCCGGGAGTCCATGCCGAGGGCGGGCCGGCCGTCGGTGCTCAGGTCGCCGATCCGCCCGAGCCGGCGGTTGAACGCCGCCGCCGTGTCGAAGTCCGGCATGTACACCAGGTGGTGGATCTTTCGGGTGTGCCCGTCGTGCCGGTAGATCGTGGCGATCTCCGCGGACAGCATGAACCGCACCGGGGCGGAGGCGATCCCGGGCGGCAGCGTGCGGGAGACCTCCCGGTCCTTCTCCTCGCGCAACCGGAACAGTCCGGGCTCCGCGGGCACCAGGTTCTCCCGCAGATGGGCGAACCACGCCGGATGGGTGAAGTCGCCGGTGCCCATCAGTGTCACGCCCTTGCGCCGTGCCCACCAGGTCAGATGTTCCAGGTCGCTGTCCTTGCTGCAGGCCCTGGCGTACTTGGAGTGGATGTGCAGATCGGCATGGAAGCGCATCCGCGGAACCTTCCCGGCCGGGCGGGGGTTAGCCCTGTGCCGCGGGAATTCTCCCCCGGGCCGCTCTCGTCGCCGTGTGGGGTCGCGTGGTCGGTCGGTGGGCGGTGACCGCTCCCACCGAACTGAGCGGACCATGCGTAGTCATGCCTTTCACCCGATAATCATGATTTATCCATAAAGATCCACAATTGCGAGTGTTCCTCGTATCATTCCCCGAAGACGAGGAAGGCGAGGGAATGACCGAGCACCAGGCTGTTCCGCCAGGCATCGATCCGAACACTCCGAGTGTCGCCCGGATGTACGACTACTACCTGGGCGGCAAGGACAACTTCGCCTCCGACCGCGCCGCGGCGGAACAGTTCATCCAGGTGCTTCCCGGCATCCGGGAGATGGCACGGGCGAACCGCGAGTTCCTGGCCAAGGTCGTCGAGCTCCTCACCCGTCAGGGCGTGCGGCAGTTCCTCGACATCGGGTCGGGGCTGCCGACCCAGGACAACGTCCACCAGGTCGCCCAGCGCGTCGCGCCTGAGACCCGGGTCGTCTACGTCGACAACGACCCCATCGTCCTGGTGCACGGCCGCGCGCTCCTGGAGGACAACCCCGCCACCTCGGTCGTCCAGGCCGACATGCGGGAGCCCGAGGAACTGCTGGCGCACCCGGAGGTCGAGGGCGTCATCGACTTCACCCGGCCCGTCGCCGTGCTGCTGGTCTCGATGCTGCACTTCATCCCGGACGAGGACCTGGTCTCCCGCATCACGGCCGCCATCCGCGCACGGCTCGCGCCGGGCAGCCACCTGGTCATCACGCACGCCTACGAGGGCGACGTCAGCGCCGAGGTGCACGAGGCCGGGCAGCGGGTCTACCGCTCGACCACCGCGGGGTCGCTCACCTCGCGCGGCCCGGCACGGCTCGCCGAGCTGGTGGAGGGGATGGAGGTCCTGGAGCCGGGGATCGTCCCGGTCGAGGCGTGGCGGCCCGAGCATGACGAGGACGTCGTCGTCGACCTGACCAAGCCCGCCATCCTCTGCGTCGTCGGCCGCCGCTGACCGTCCCCCGCTCCGGCCGGGGCCGCCGCCAGGCTCCCGGCGGTCGAGGGACGACCGGGCCGCCGGGATCCCCGCCGGCGGGGTGGGCGGTCGGCCGGTGGGCGGCCGAGGCCGCCGTCAGCCTCCCAGGCTCACTGCCAGCCGGTGGGCCAGGCCGGTGTTCCTGCGGTGGCCGACGCGGTGCACCGCCAGCTCCAGCGCCTCGCGCCGGCCGACGAGCACGACCCACGACCTGGCCCGGGTGACCAGCGTGTACAGCAGTCCGCGGCGCAGCATCACGCCCCCGGCCTCGGCCACGATCGGCGCCACCACGAACGGGTACTCGCTGCCCTGGGAACGGTGCACGCTGATCGCGTAGGCGTGGGTCAGCTCGTCCAGCTCGTCGAAGGTGTACTGCGCGACCTCCCCGTCGTCGGTGCGGATCTCGACCAGCCGATCGGGCGGGCTCACCGCGGTGACCGTGGCGGTCTCGCCGTTGAACACACCCTTGTCGTAGTTGTTGCGGATCGGCATGACGCGGTCGCCCACCCTGAAGACGGCCGGGCCCGACCAGTGCTCGGCCACACCCTCGCGCGCCGGGTTCAGCCGCTCCTGCAACCTGCGGCCGAGCTCCGCGGTTCCCGTGGCGCCCCTGCGCATCGGGCACAGCACCTGCACCTGGTCGGCGCCGATGTTCTGCTTGCGGGGGATGGCCTCCGTCGCCAGGTGCACCACCCGTTCGGCCACCTGGTCCGGGTCGTCGAGCTCCTCGAACCAGAAGCCGCCCCGGCCGGGCAGCGCGGGCAGCTCGCCGGCCCGGATCCGGTGGGCGGCCCGGACGATCCCGCTGTCCTGAGCCTGCCGGAAGACGTGGGTCAGCCGGACGCGCGGGATCTCCCGTACGCGCAACAGGTCGGCCAGCACGTTGCCGGGTCCGATGCTGGGCAACTGGTCGCCGTCGCCGACCAGCAGCAGGTGACCGCCCGCCGGGATCGCGGCCGTCAGCCGGGTGGCCAGCTGCAGGTCCAGCATCGACGCCTCGTCCACCACGACCAGGTCGGCCGCCGCGGGGGACCGCTGGAACAGCGTGCCCTCCTCCTGGTCGGGCTGCTGGGCGAGCATCCGGTGCACGGTCATGGCGGGCAGGCCGGTGAGCTCCGACAGGCGTTTGGCCGCCTTGCCCGTCGGCGCGGTCAGGGTCACCGTGCCGCCCATCGCCCGCACGGTCTGCGCGATCACCTTCACCGTGTGGCTCTTGCCGCAGCCGGGGCCGCCGGTCAGCACGGAAACGGTGCTGGTCAGCGCCAGGTTCACCGCTATCCGCTGGTCTTCGTGCAGGCTCTCGTCCTCCGCGAACGCGCGCAGCGGCAGCGTCGAGCGGGCCCGCCACAGCCGGTCGAGGTTCGCCGTCAGCGCGGCCTCGCGGCTGTGCTGCTCCTTGGCGTACACCACCGTCCGGCCCGGATCGGCCGGCGCCGCCTCCACGACGACCCGGCGCTCGGCGGTCAGCGCGTCGACCGCCTGGCGGACCAGGTCGTCCTCCTGCTCGACCAGGGCCGCCGCCGCGGCGACGAGGGCGGGCAGCGGAAGGAAACAGTGCCCGTCACGGGCGGACGCCACCTCCAGCCGGTCGAGGACCGCCGCCTTGATCCGCTGCGGGCTGTGCTCCGGCACCCCCGAGCGCAGCGCGATCCGGTCGGCGGTGTGGAAGGCGATGCCCCTGACCTGGCCGATCAACCGGTACGGGTCGGAGGCGAGGACGCCGGGGGAGTCGTTCCCGAACACGTGATAGATCTTGGACGCGAGCAGCGGGCTGATCCCGAAGCCCTGCAGGGTGACCATCAGCTCGGCGACCGCCTTCTGCTCCGCCCACGCCTCGACGATCTGCGCCTGCCGTACGGCACCGATGTTGATCACCTCTGTGAGGCGCTCGGGTTCGGTGTCGATGACCGTGAGAGTCCGCTCGCCGAAGTGGCTGACGATGGCATGGGCGAGCCGCGGTCCGATGCCGCGGATCAGACCCGAGCCGAGGTACAGCGCGATGGCGCGCACGGTGGAGGGAACCACCCGCTCGCACTTCCCGACCATCAGGCGGCTGCCGTGACGCGGGTGGTCGTCCCACTCTCCGACGAGCCGCAACGTCTCGCCGGGCTGTGCCCCGGCCAGCGCCCGGCCCGAGGCGACGAAGCCGGGCAGTCCTTCGGCGCTCATGCGCGCGACGGTGTACTCGTCCTCACGGACGTACACCAGCTGCTCGACGGAGGCCTCCACCTCCGCCGGACCCGGCTGCGCGAGCACGGTCACCGTACGCCCCCCGGCATCATGAGCGGCACCTCATCGCAGGACACTAGCGGGCGGTTGCGACAGTTCGCGCCGTGCCGGAGACCCGCCGCGGGGCCCGGGGTGACATGCCGCCGCACCATCGGGGGAAAGGACTTGACGGCCATCACGGGCGATGGAGACTGATGCGGTGATCAAAACACTGTGCCCCCGGGATTACAACGAGGCACTCCACGTGGGGCATTTCTTCCGTACCGGCACGCCGGTGGTGATGGACCTCACCGGGCTGCCCGACGGCGAGGCCAGGCAGTTCGTCGACTTCGCCGCCGGCCTGGTGTTCGGCAGGGGAGGGGACATGAACCGGCTGTCGCCCAAGGTGTTCCTGCTGATGCCTCGCGGCATGGCCGCCCCGTCGCCGGCCGCCGGCGAGGTGTGACGGGAACGGCTCTCACCCTCCTGCGGGCGGTGAACGACCGGCCACCCTCTACTGGAAGGCGTGGCGGTAGGACCGGGGGGTGACGCCGGTGATCCGTTTGAAGCGATCGCGGAAGGCGGTGGGGGAGCCGAACCCGACCTGGGCGGCGATGCGTTCGACGGAGTGCCCGGTGGTCTCCAGCAGATGCTGGGCCTGACGGATCCTGACACGGTGCAGCCACTGCAGGGGGGTGGTGCCCGTCTGCTCGCGGAAGCGGCGCAGCAGGGTCCGGGGGCTCATACGGGCGTGCCGGGCGATCTCGTCGAGGGTGAGGTCGCGGTCGGCGTTGTCCTCCAGCCAGTGCAGCAGGGGTTCCAGGGTGGATCCCCGGGGCACGGGCGGCTGCCGGTGAACGATGAACTGGGCCTGCCCGCCTTCCCGCTCCAGAGGCACGACGGCCAGGCGCGCGGCGTCGGCGGCGACCACCGACCCGTAGTCACGGCGGATCATGTGCAGGCACAGGTCGAGTCCGGCGGCTGCGCCGGCGGAGGTGAGGATCCGGCCGTTGTCGACGTAGAGGACGTCGGCGTCGACCTCGACGCGGGGGTACATCCGGGCGAGATCGGGGGCGGCGAACCAGTGGGTGGTGGCGCGGAGCCCGTCGAGCAGCCCGGCCTGGGCCAGGACGAAGGCGCCCGTGCAGATGGAGGCCACCCGCGTGCCCGCGGCACCCGCGACGCGCAGTGCGTCCAGCACCGGATCGGGCACGGGCTCCAGGGGGGTGGTGGTGCCGGCCACGATGACGGTGTCGGCGTCGGCTAGGGCCTCCAAACCCAGGCGAGCCTGCACGGTGAAGAGCCCGGCCTCGACCTGCGGCGTGGGAGCGCAGACGCGCACCCGGTAGCCGGGACGCTCGCCGGGCAACCGGGTGCGACCGAAGACCTCCAGCGGGGTGGCCAGGTCGAAGGGGATGACGTTGTCCAGGGCGAGGACGGCCACGGTGTGCATGGCGGCAACCTATGTGATCGGCCGGTTGCCGCCAACAGTGTGACCTGGCCCTGCTCGCCCCGTCCGCATCCCGCTCGGAGCACTTCATCGCTTCACCGGCGGATGGCGATATTCCGTGGAACTCAGGCGTTAACGCCACTGGTCGATACGGACCCCTGATCATTAGCGTCGTCGTGTACGACCGCGCACCGCGGGCTCCTCGGCCTCCGCGAACGCGCCATGGACTCCTCGGCTTCCGTGAACGCGCCATGGACTCCTCGATCTACATGAACGCGCCGCGGATTCCTCGACCTACGTGAACGGAAAGCACCCATGTCCCCACCGCCGAACGGCCGCACCCCGTCCGAGTTCCGTACCCGGCCACGTTCCGGGTCCGCCGGAGAGCGTTCGTCCGGGCATGCGCGGCGACGTCCCACGGTGCGCGCGGAGGTCGTGGCGACACCATGACGAAGATCCTTCTTTCGCTGCACGTGCTGGTGGCCATCCTGGCCGTGGGACCGGTCGCGGTGGCCGCCAGCATGTTCCCGCCCGCCCTGCGCCGCGTGCACGCCGCTCCCGGGGACCCGGCCGCTCTCGCCTCCCTGCGGACCCTGCACCGGGTCTGCCGCGTCTACGCCGGGGTCGGCATCGCCGTCCCGGTCTTCGGCCTCGCCACCGCGAGCAGTCTCGGAGTGCTGGGCGACGCCTGGCTGATCACATCGATCATGCTGACCGCCGCGGCCGCCGCCGTCCTGGCCTTCGCGGTCCTGCCGCGCCAGGAACGGCTGCTCGCCGCCGCGAGCCCGGCGGACGACACCACGGCCCCACACACCGCCGCGGGCCCGGCCGGTGGGACCGCGGCCGACGGGACCTCAGCCGGTGGAAACGCGGAGACGCCCGCCGCCGCGAATCCGACCGGCGGCGCCCCGGACATGCTCACCGCCGCGGGCCCGGCCGGTGGGACCTCGGCCGCGCTCTCCGCCGGAGAACAGACCGGAGAGCAGACCGGAGAGCGGGCCGGAGCCCGGCTGGCCATGTACACCGGCGTCTTCAACCTCCTCTGGGCGGTCGTCACCGTCCTGATGATCGTCCGGCCCGGATCCACCACGGGAGTCTGACCTCGTGCCCCCACATCCGCTCCGGATCGCCGCGCGCGTCGAAGCCGTCACCCTCGTCGTCCTGCTGCTGAACGTGGCCACCGTCCACATCCAGCAGATCACGTCCCTGATGGGACCCCTGCACGGCTGCGCCTACATCTTCGTCGTCGCCGCCGTCCTCCGTCAGCCGGGGGCGGACGGCGTGGCGAAGGCACTCGCCCTCGTCCCCGGTGCGGGCGGTCTCCTGGCCCTGCGCAGGCTCGCCGGTGCCGGGAACGCACCCGCCGTGCCCGCCGGCGGTGCCGGGAACGCATCAGCCGCCGGTGTGAGGCCCGCCGACTGACGTGCTCCTCGTGCCCGGGGGAGTCGCCCGGGAGACGGTGGCACATCGAGGGACCCCGAGCGATCCTCGGGGCCCCTCTCCGCGTGAGGGTCCGGTTCCGGGCCAGGCGTGTGGATCTCCTGGGCGATCCCGTACGTCAGGACGCATCCGGAGTGTGTGAGCACCGGCTTCGGGAACCGGGGCAGCCGCATCTAATTTCATGTAAATCAAGTAGGAAATGTTGACTTCTCTCGTCGGGGATCGTAGGTTCGAGGCATGAGCCAAGGGCTTTATCTGAGGCGACGCCCGCACGTGGACTTCGGTCACGTCGCCAGCGCGCAGTGTCGTTGATCGCGGATCGCGGGCACCTGCCCACCCGGTGAGGGCGGGCGGCTGGAGTCTCGCCGCCTCCGAACCCTCACATTCGTCGCGTGGCCGATGGCGTCCACGCCCCCTCCCGTGAACCGTTCCCACCGGCATGCCTCATCCGCGGTAAGGCGTCGCGCGAGCATGCCCTTCCTCTCTGAGGACCACTTCCGTGATCAGAACCAGACATGCCCTCATCTCCACCGCGCTGTTGACGTCCCCCGTCGGCTGCGGTTCCGCGGCCGGGCCAGGTGGGGCGGAGGTGACCGAGCTGCGCCACCAGGGAAGCGCCGGCGCCGTCACCTTCCCCGAACCGGCCGAGCATCTCGGCTACCTCGCACCGCTCAAGCTCAAGTGGGTCGGCAACACCATCTCCGGCCCGCAGGACATCCAATCGGCCGCGACCGGCCAGACCGACTTCGGCGGCGCTTTCAATGGCGCGATCACCAAGCTCGTCGCGGCCGGTGCCCCGATCAAGGACGTGGTCGGCTACCACGGGCCGGCGCGTCCCGCCTCCCGTTACGCGCGGTGCGCGGCCGGCGAGCGGTTCGAAGCGGCGGTGGCGTCATGAGCGCCGTCGTGGCACTGGTCGGCAACCCGCGCGAGGGCTCCAGGACGCGGACCGCTGCCGTGGCGGCGGCCGAAGCGCTCGGGCGGCGGATCGGTCACGACGAGCCGCCCGAGATCGTGGACCTGGCGGCGCTCGGACCGCATCTGCTCACGTCGCGGCCCTCCTCCAGCGTGGAGGTGGCGCTGGAACTGGTCGCCGGAGCGAGTGTGCTCGTGGTGGCCAGCCCCACCTACAAGGCCACCTACACCGGACTGCTCAAGGCGTTCCTCGACCGGCTCCCCGGCGGTGCGCTGGCCGGAACCGTGGCGCTGCCGCTGCTGGTCATGGGCGACCCCCGGCACGCCCTGGCCGTCGAGATCCACCTGCGGCCCGTACTGGTCGAACTGGGCGCTCTCGTGCCCACACCCGGCCTGGCGCTGCTGGAAGCCGAGATCGCCGATCTCGATCCGCCCCTCGCACGCTGGGCCGGCAAGGTCGCGCCTCAGGTGGTCGCGGCACTCAGACAAGGAGCACGGACATGACGGAGACCCTGACGAAAGGCGCGGAGACCCTGACCGAGGGTACGGCGAAGAACACGGCGCAGATCCCGGCCGGGAACACGGCCGAGATCCTGTCCGGAACTTCGTCCGGAGCTCCGTCGGGAACACGACCCGGAACTTCGTCCGGAGCTCCGTCGGGAACACGGCCCGGGGCCCGGCTGGGCCGGTCCGTGGACCGTGAGGCGTTCCGGCGGGCCCTCGCCGTGCACGCCGCGGGCGTCGTCGTGATCACCGCGCAGCTCGAGGGGGTCCCCGTCGGGCTGACCGCCACCTCGTTCTCCTCGGTCAGCCTGGACCCGCCCCTGGTCTCCTTCTACGTGGACCGCTCCTCCACCACCTGGCCCCGGCTGCGCTCGGCCGACCACTTCGCGGTCAACATCCTGGCCAGTGACCAGGCGGAGCTGGCGTCGCGGTTCGCCCGCAAGGACGTCGACCGGTTCGCCGAACCCACCCGGTGGCGTCCCGGACCGCTCGGGGCGCCGCTGCTGCAGGACGTCTCGGCGCATCTGATCTGCCTGCCGCACCAGACGGTGGACGTGGGTGACCATATCCTCGTGGTGGGCCTGGTCGCCGAGACGGACGTGCACAGCGCCGGCCGTCCTCTCCTGTACCACCAGGGTCGCTTCGGCCGGTTCATCGCCCACCCCTGACCGGGTGTGCCGGCCGCCGGGTCGCGGGTCTCCGGCCGGCCGGCGCGCACCGCTCCGCAGGTGGTCATGCCGTGCGGGCGCCGCCGGGACGACGGAAAGCACCGGTCGGGTCAGGCGTGCCGGGTGCGTGGTCCGGCACGCCTTCCGCGGTCAGCTCCAGGTGGCGCGACTGAGCACGCTGGGCAGTGCCTTGGTGTTCCACATGTCAACCACCAGGATCTTCGAGGCGGGCAGGAACCATTCCCGCCAGGTGAAGTTGATCTTCTTCAAGCTGCCCTGGGCCTCGCAGAAGGCGGGCCAGGTGATGTGGTGCGCCTTGTGGCCGGGCCCGACCTGCCGCAGTCCTCTGAAGGAGGCCTTCCTGCTGAAATTCGTGGAAGTGCTGTTCCTGAAGGGGCATCCCGGCTGGGCGTATCCGGGAATGTAGGGAAACTCTCCGTCGTAATCCCACTGGGCGATGTTCTTGGGACCGATCAACCAGAACCCTCTGCAGGGTTCGACGACGGACGAGGGGTCGGTGCACGGGCTGCCGGTCACCACCTGGATCGTGTCCCCGAAATGGTGCGCTTTCCACGTGGGCGGGATCCGCAGGTTCATCCCTCGAAAGGAGAGGATCCTGGTGCCCGTCGTGGACGCGGCCTCCGAGTCCGACGAGATCCCGGCCACCGGCACCCCCGCGGCGGCCGAGGCGGTGGCGGGAGCGGTCAGGACGGCGGCGGACAACACGGCCGGCAGAAAAGATCGTTTTCGCACGTCCCGGAAGCTACCGGCCCTTACTTGAAGATCACTTGTGGTCGGTTGATCCGAACTTGGGCGGGCACCGGACAGCTGTGGTGCCGGTTGTGCCGGCCCTCACCGAGCGTCGGCATCGCCACCCACCACACGTTCGGCGAGCGGTCCCGCTGCGATCGGTGAGGGCATGCGGCTCCTCGTCCACGAGGGCATACGGCCCCTCATCCAAGGGCCGTGCCCCGATCCCCGGCGGTGGCGTCGAAGTGACGAATCCATCACTCAAAGCAGTCAATAGACTCCATACGGTAGCCATGAAGAGGTAATGTGCCCGGCACCCGGGCCGTCGCCGTGCCACGCGGCGATCCCCGTTCACCACGCTTCGTTCACCACGCTTCCCGACGGAAGGGGCCACGGCATGGGTGCTGTCGATCAGGCGACCACGGGCGGTTATCTGGAGAGATACGACGAGGCCCTGGCCCGCGACCCGATGTCCGCGTTCGGCCTCGTCCGGGAGTGGATGCGCACCGACTGGCGCGCTCTGTTCGCCGAGCTCCGCGAGCGGCGTCCCGTCTTCGTCACGCCCGCCTTCACGGTCGTGACCCGCTTCGCCGACGTCGTCGAGGTGCTCTCCCGCGAGGAGGTCTTCTCGGTCCGTGCCTTCGGTCCGCGCCTCGACGCCGCACTGGGTGCGCCGTTCATGCTGGGCCGGGACGCCACCCCGATGAACTGGCGCGACAGGGGGCTGATGCAGGTCATGCTGGACCCGCGCGACGCGGCCGGCGTGCGGGAGACGGCGGGACGCATCGCCGACGAGATGCTCGACGCCGCACGGCCGCACGGCCGCGTCGAAGCGGTCCACGCGCTGTTCCGCCCTGTCGCCCTGGGCGTGTGCGCGGAGTACTTCGGCTTCCCCGGCCCCGACCCGCAGACCCTGTCGCGCTGGACGCGGGCCGTCGTCACCGACGGGTTCGCCAACTTCCAGGGTGATCCGGAGGTTCGGGCCGCGTCGGTCCGCGCGGGTTCGGAGATGATGGGATACCTCCGCGGCCGGCTCGCCGAGTACCGGACCGCGCTGCGGGCGGGGCGGGACCTGCCCGACGACGTCTTCGGCCGCCTCGCCGGCACCGTCCTGCCCGCCGGGATCGGCGTGGACGACGAGCGCATCCTGGTCAACATGGCCGGTCTGCCCCTGGGGTTCGTGGAGAGCGCACCCGGGGCCATGGTCGAGGCGGTCGAGCAGCTCCTGCTGCGTCCCCGGGTGCTGGCCCAGGCAGTCGAGGCGGCCGCCGACCCCGAGCGCTTCGACCGTTACGTCTGGGAGGCGCTGCGGTTCAACCCGTTCTTCAAGCTGCTTCCCCGGATGTGCGAGCGCGACCACGTCCTCGCCGCGGGAACCCCGCGCGGCACGGTGATCCCCGCGGGCACGCTCGTGCTCGCCGCACCCGCCTCGGCCATGTTCGACGCGGACGTGGTGGCGGAGCCCGACGAGTTCCGCCTCGACCGGCCGGACCACCACCGGCTGTTCTTCGGTCACGGCCATCACGCCTGCCTCGGCGTGCACATCGCCAGGGTCGTCGTCTGCGAAGCAGTACGCCGCCTGCTGCTGCGTCCCGGCGTGCGCCTGCTCCCGCGACCGGAAGGACAGGTCGTCCGCGCCGGCGGGATCTTCCCCGACCGGTTCGTCCTCGGGCTCGACTCCGAGGGCCGGGAAGTCCTCGGGGCCGGCTCCGAGGGCCGGGAAGTTCCCGGGTCCGGCTCCGAGGGCCGGGAAGGATGACGATGGCGACGGGCAGAGTGAAGGCGCGGAGCATCGCCACCGACGGTGCCGTCAACCGGCTCAGATTCCTGGCTCTGACCGGCGGCCGGCCGTTCTGGGACCTCGCGCAGGCCATCCGGCCGGTGCGGCGCCGCCTCAACGCCTCGCTGATCGACCACGCGATCCGCGAGATGCCTCCGCGGCCGGAGCCGCTGAGCACGATGGCCGACTACACCTCATGGGCCTCGCTGACCGACCGCACCTACAGCGGCAGGCACATGCCCCCGGTCGCCCCGGCCACGTACGCCGAGGGGAGCCGGCCCACCCCCGAGCGCGCCGCCGACCTGTTCACCCGCGGCGAGAGCATGATCCCCTGTCCCCGTTCCACGGTGCTGTTCGCCTACTTCGCCCAGTGGTTCACCGACGGTTTCCTGCGCGGCGACACCGGTGTCCCACGAGACCCCCGCAAGAACAGCTCCAACCACCACATCGACCTGAACCAGGTCTACGGCCTCCGTGAGGAGGCGACAGCCGCGCTGCGCGCGTTCGACGGTGGGCTGCTCAAGAGCCAGTCCATCGACGGCGGGGAGTTCCCACCCCATCTGTGCGAAAACGGAAAGATCAAACCGGAGTTCGCCCCGCTGAGCGTCGTCCGTTTCGCCGAGCTCACCGACGCGCAACGCGACACCCTGTTCGCGACTGGCAGCGACCGGGGCAACATCCAGATCGGCTTCACCATGCTCACGGTGCTGTTCCTGCGCGAGCACAACAGGGTGGCCCGCCTGCTCGCCCGGCACCACCCGCGCTGGGACGACGAGCGGCTGTTCCAGACGACGCGCAACATCCTCATCGTGCTGCTGATCAAGCTGGTGGTCGAGGAGTACATCAACCACATCACCCCCTACCACTTCCGCTTCACCCTCGACCCGCGGCTGCCGGCGATGCTGGCCCGCGCGCCGTGGCACCGGGAGAACTGGGCGTCGGTGGAGTTCAACCTCGTCTACCGCTGGCACAGCCTGATCCCCTCCCGTCTGTCGGTGGGCGGGCGGGACCTGCCGATGGCGCAGACCCTGATCGGCGGTGTGCTGATCCCCGGCCCCGGCCTCGGCCGGCTCTTCGAGGACGCCTCCCGCCAGCGCGCCGGCCGCATCGGCCTGTTCAACACCGACCCCCTCCTGCGGGAGGTCGACGTGGCCGGCATCACCGACTCGCGCACCCTCGGCCTGGCCTCCTACAACGACTACCGCGAGCACTGCCGTTTTCCCCGGGTGCGCGCCTTCGAGCAGGTCACCGGCGACGAGCGGGTCAGCGGCGCGCTGCGCGAGCTCTACCGCGGCGTCGACGACCTCGACCTGTACGTCGGCCTGTTCGCCGAGGAACCCGGAGCCCCCGGCGCGATACTGCCGCCGCTCCTGACGAAGATCATCGCCATCGACGCCTTCTCCCAGGCGCTGACCAACCCGCTGCTGGCCCCGCGGGTGTTCAACGCCGCGACCTTCTCTCCGCACGGCATGCGGATCATCGCGACCACGCGGACGCTCTCGGACGTGCTGCACCGCAACACCCCGGAGGATCCGCGTCACCGTTTCGTCAGCATGACCCGGCGGGCGGAGCCGTGAGCGGGCAGAACGACCCGGCGGGCGGAGCCGTGAGCGGACAGAACGACCCGGCGGGTGGAACTGTGAGCGGGCAGAACGACCCGGCGGGCGGAGCCGTGAGCGGGACGGCCGGATCCGCCGCCGGGCCGCTGCGCGCCGCGGCCCGTGAGCTGGCCGACATCGGGGTCGCCATCCAGGAGGCGGCGGCCCACGCCACGGCCGCGCTCACCGACGGCGCCCTGCTCCGTGCCCTGCCGCACGCCCCCGTGGCTGGTCACCCGGCCTACCGCGCGCTCCTCCGCGCGGTCACGAACCGGGAGGGCCTCGGATACGCGCTCGTCGGCGGCAGGTTGGGCACCCTGGCGGCCAAGCTCGGCGCCATGGCGGGCGCGGAGAGTCTGGCCGTACGCGTGCTGGCCGTCTCGCTGCGGCTGCGGATCGCCGCCGTGGCCGTCGACCACCCCGAGCTGACCGGCGACCCCATGCTCGGCCGGCTCATCGCGGCGGCCGCCGCCGACCGTGACCTGGAGGCCGTCCGCGCGCTGCGAGCCCTGCTCAAGGACCGTGGCGCGGTGCGCGCGCTCAGCCAGCTCGCCCCGATCTTCGGTGAGGTCCTCGCCCTGCGGGCCCTGCTGGACGAGAACCCGCTCAACGACGCCGCGGCCTGGCTGATCGCGACGGGGAAGGGCTACGCCACCGCCGACCCGGTCACCGGCATCAGCAACCGGGCCGTCGCCGCCCTCGACACGGGGGAGGGAGCCGCGCACCGGGTCGACCTGGTCGCCGCCGAGTCCGCTCGGCTGAGCCTGCGGGGGTCGCTGCTCGGCTTCCTGCGCAACATCAGCGTGGTCGGCACGACGGGGCGGATCCTCATCCAGAGCGTCGAGGGCCCCGACGGGGTGGTGCGCCACGTCGTCCAGGCGCCCGGCATGCGGGCGGGACGGCCCGACGGCGACTCACCCCAGGACCTGCTCGGCGCCTTCAGCAGCGCCGTGCTGGCGAGCAGCCCCTACAGCCGCGCGCTGGCCAGGGCGATCGACGACTACGGCCTGCCGCCGGGCGCCGAGCTGGCTCTCGTCGGGCACAGCGCGGGCGGCGCGGCCGTGATGAACCTGGCGCAGGACCCGCGGTTCTGCGACCGCCACACCGTCACCCACGTCGTCGCCGTCGGCTCGCCCGTCGACTTCAAGAGACCCGCCGACCCACGCACCTGGGTCGCCGGCGTCACCAACCAGCACGACATCATCCCCACGCTCGACGGGCAGGGCGCCGGGAACTGCTTCGACCTGCACCCCGGCTGGTACGTGGTCGACTACCACGACCCCACCCACCTGTTCCCGCTCTGCCACGGCGTCGAGCACTACATCGCCAACCTCGCCGACGACCTGGTCGAGGCCCGCGAACGGATCGACGAGCGGCTCACACCGTACCGGGGCCCGGTCGTGCGCTCGCAGGCGTACCTGCTGTTCGACCGCGCACCCGGCCCGGAGGGCTTCCCCTTCCTCACGGTGCCCACCTACCCGGTGGACGGCCCGGGGGGAACGATCGAACTGCCGGTCAGGTGCCAGGACGGCAGCGCCATCACGGCCTACTTCGCCGCGGATCCGGTCGCGGCGGCCGGCCTGCTGGAGGAGACCGGGTCCGGCCCCGCCGTGCGGATCGCGGGGCGTGCCCTCGTCGCCGTGCACGCTTCCTGGAACCGGCGTACCAGTGTGGGCGGCTACCGCGAGATACACGTCGGCGTCGTCGTGCCCGACCCGTGGCGGCCGCGGTCCCCGCGCGTCTGGGCCGACCTGCCGCGCGGCGCCGACCGGCGGCGCTCGGGCACTCTCCTGGCCGGGTCCGTCGTCGACACCGCCGCCGTCTCGGCCCTGGCGCCGCTGCTGTGGGGCCGTGAGGCGTATCCGGCGCCCATGGAGTTCGGGCTCACCGCCGGGGCCGCGCGCGTCGCCGTCGGCCCTCCGGACGACCGGCTCCTCGTGCTACGCGGGTTCCTCGGCCCCGGGCTGCCGGTGAGCGACCGCGACCTGGTCGGCTACGCGCGGGGACCGGCGGGCACCATGCTGCGCTCGTGCGTACGGACCCGCGGTCTGGGCCGGTTGCATCCCGCACCACGGGTACGGCTGGCCGTCGAGCCGCGGTCGGCCCACCCGCTGGCCCGCCTGCTCCGCGAGCTAGGTCTCGACGGCGCCCGCCCGCTGCTGTGCCTGTCGGCCGTCACCCGCCGAGCACTCCAGGGCGCCGCCGTCGCGGTGCCGCCCACCTGACCGGAGGATCGATGCCGCCAGAGCTCCCACCCCCCTGACTGGAGGATTGATGTCGCCAGAGCTCCCGGCGATCGCCGCCCACGCCGCGGTCCTGCGGTCCGACGCCCGCGTGCTCGCCGAATGCGCCGAACGCCTGCGTGAGATCGGGGCCGGCCTGGAGGCCGCCGGCGTCGCGCCGCAGTGGCTGCGCGAGTCGGTGAACACCCACCTCACCGCCTGCGTGACGGCCGCCGCCGATCTCGACGCGGCCGCCGCGCACCTGAGCCACTACGCCGGACGCACGTGCCGCCGAGACATCTGAGCCGTCACACCGGACGGGTACGCCCTCCGGGGGGTGTGTACGCCTGAGACACCTGAGCCGTCACACCGGAAGGGAACGTCCCCGAGGGTGCGTACGCCCGAGGCGGCTGAGTCACCACGCCGGGCGGACGCACCCCTGAGACACCCAATCCACCTCGTGCACCTGCGAGTCTCATGCACCTGCAAGAGGAAACGTACGCGGGAAGCTCCGGGGACCTGAGACGCCTGAGCCGCTCAGGCAGCCTCGTGCACGGCACGCGCCGCGCCGAGCCCCGACTCCAGCGCACCCTCGATCCACGCGTGCCACAGTGAGCAGTGCTCGCCGGCGAAGTGCACGCGGCCCTCCGGCGCGACGATCGCGTCATGCAGGTTGCTCTGCTGGTGCGGCTCGAACAGGGCGAAGGCACCGGCCGCGTAGGGGTCGTTGTACCAGGCGTGCGTGACGCCGAACTCGAAGTGGTCGTGGATCTGCGGGTGGATCTTGGCCACGTCCTCGAGCGCCTGGTCGACCCGCTTCTGCGGGGACATCGCACCCCACCGCAGCGCGTCCTGACCCCAGGTGTAGCTGGCCAGCAGGATCGAACGCTCCTCGTCGGGGGCGGGGTGCGAGGGGTAGCAGATGCGCCGGATCGGCAGGTCGGTGACCGTGGTGCCGCCGACGATGCCGTCGGTCTGCTCCCAGAACGCCCGTCGCACCTGGAAGAGGATCTTGGTGGAGGCGTTGTAGTTCAGCTCGCGGATGGCGCGCTGCTTGCGCCGGGAGAAGGCGGGCCTGGTCTCGATGTCGCGCAGCACCGAGAACGGGATCGTGCAGATGGCGTAGTCACCGGTGATCGTCGTCCTGCCCGAGCCCGTCCGGAGGTGCAGGGTGACCGAGTGGTCGTCCTGCTCGATGGCGGTGACCTCGTGGCCGAACCAGATGTGGTTCTTGAGCTCCCGGTAGAAGGCGGTCGGCAACCGGTCGGTGCCGCCCTCGATCTCCTGCATGTCCTCGAACGCCCGCCCGACGATCTCGCGGAACTGCTCGATGACCGCCGCGTTGAGGTTGGCCTCCCGGAAGCTCATGACACCGTAGAGCTCGATGGCACCCTCGGAGAAGCCGCGCTCGCGCAGGAAACTGCGGATGGAGTAGCGGTCGTACTCGGCGCAGATGCGGTCGAGCGCGTTCTCGCCCTCCTGCTCGTACAGGTCGTGGATCTCCTGCGTGGCGGTGCGCCACAGGTCCTCGTAGGTGCGGCCGCGCTCGTGCCGGGCCAGGTCGAAGTCGACGATCCCGGGGTCACCGTTCAGCTCGCCCATCGTGGTCCTGACGCCCTGGATGTACGCCAGGGTGTCGGGGTTGCCCATGACGAACGGGCGTAGGGTCAGCCCGAACCGCTCGCAGTAGGCCAGCGTGAGGTCGTGCACGCGCGGAATCCGCATCGCGCCCGCTTCGGCGTACAGGCCCGGCGCGAAGTCGCGCAGGGTCAGCACGCGTCCGCCGACCCGCTGCTGGGCCTCCAGGACGACGGGCTCGTGCCCCTGACGCATCAGCTCGTAGGCGGCGACCAGGCCGGCCATCCCGCCTCCGATGATCAGCACGCGCTTGCGCGGCCGGCCGCCGTGGCCCAGTCCGCGCTCGGCCGTCGCGACCAGGTCCGCGGGCACCCTGAGGTCGTGGCTCGGCCGGGGTGCTCCCGTGGCCGCCAGCTCCTCGGGCATGGCCGAACCGAGTGTCGCCGGCATCGACTGTCTCTCGTTCAGAACGTCACACTCCTTCGCCGTCACCTAAAGCATTCGTATGTTTACTTTAAGTAAGCAGTTTTGCCAAGAGGGAGACGGTCGGTGTCCGGTAGGAGGCCGCCGCCCGGCATGGAGCCGCATGGCCACCATGTCTCGGGACGCGCGGGCCGGAGAGACACGGACCGGACTACTCGACGATGCCCGCCCGGAACGCGGCGATGGCCAGCTGCACGCGGTTGGTGACGGACAGCTTGTCGAACAGGCGTGTGACGTGGCTTTTCACGGTCGCCTCGCTCATGTGCAGACGGGCGGCGATGTCGGCGTTGGCATGACCGAGGCCGATCTCGACCAGCACCTGGCGTTCCCGCTCGGTCAGGACCCGGAGCCGGTCGAGGGCGTGACGGCGGCGTGTGCGGTCTTCGGCGGTGAGACGGTCGATGAGCTGCCGGGTGGCGCCGGGCGAAAGCATCGAGTCGCCCGCCGCGGCGAGTCGTACGGCATGCAGCAGGTCCCGCGGCGGAGTGTCCTTGAGCAGGAACCCCGTCGCACCGGCTTCCAACGCCCGGAAGACGACGTCGTCGGCGTCGAACGTGGTCAGGACGATCACCGCCGGCGGACGCGGGCGCGCACGGATCGCCGCGGTGGCGGCCAGCCCGTCGAGGCCGGGCATGCGGATGTCCATGAGCACCACGTCCGGCCGGTCGCGGGCGACCGCGTCGATCGCGGCCCTCCCGTCGGCGGCGTCGCCGACGACGGCCAGGTCGTCGGCCGTTTCGAGGATCATGCGCAATCCGACGCGCACGAGGGCCTCGTCGTCCACGAGCAGAACCGAGATCACGACGTGTGCTCCGCCGGTGTCCCGCCGGCCGTGGCCCGTTCACCGGCACCGTGGCCGAGCCAGGGGACGACGGCGCGCAACCGCCAGCCGCCGCCCTCCGAGGGAGAGAGCGGACCGCTGCTCAGGGCCCCGCCGACCAGCCGGACCCGTTCGGCCAGTCCGACCAGCCCGGAGCCCGACCCGGGCAGATCCGCCGGTGCGCCGCTCCCCGGCGCGTTGTCCACGGTGACGGTCACGGCGTCGCCGGCATCGCGGTCGACCGCGACGGTGACCGGCGCGTCCGGCGCGTGCTTGCGGGCGTTGGTCAGCCCTTCCTGGATGACGCGGTAGACGACGCGGGCCATGGCCGGTGGCAACGAGCCGGCGTGGTCGCGCAGCTCGACGCGCTGCCCGGCTCGGCCCGCGGCCCGGACCAGCGACGCCGGATCGGTGAACGGCTCGCCCCCGTCCGGAGACGCGCCGAGGTCCGGCACGCCCGGCTCGGCCCGCAGCACGCCGAGCACGTAGCGCAGCTCCTGCAGCGCCTCACGGGCGGTGACGCGGATCAACGCCGCCCCCTGCTCGACACGGGCGGAGCCGCCGCTCGCGGCGAGTTCCAACGCGCCGGCGTGCAGGGTGATGAGCGACACCTTGTGGGCCAGTACGTCATGCATCTCCCGCGCGATCCGGGTGCGTTCGGCGGAGCGGGCCCGCTCGTCGCGGAGCCGTTGCCCGGCCTCGGCGCTCTCGGCCCGCTCGCGCAGGGACGCGGCCAGCGCCCGCCGGGTGGCCGTGTGCAGCCCCAGGACCGTGACCGCCGCCGCCGCGACGGCCGCCGAGACCGCGTCGTCCGCCGTCAACCGGCCCACGTCGATCCACGACCATCCGGCGAAGCCCGCCCATCCGGCGACCGCGAGCGCCCACACCTGCCGGCGCGGGGCATACGAGGCGCCCGAGTACAGACCGACGAGCAGCGGGCCCGGGTTGCCCGACAAGGCGTACGCCGCCGCTCCGGCCACGGCCGCCGGTTGCGGCAGCCGCCTGCGCCACATCTGCGTCAGGCTGCCCGCCGTGCCCGCCATGACGATCACCGGCCGGGGCAGCACCGACCAGTGTGCCTTCGCTGCGAGAGCGGTGAGGACCAGGCACCCCAGCACCAGGGCCGCGTCCGCGACCCGCTGGTCGGCGAGGCGAGCCCGCAGGCGACTCATCACCTTCATGCCCGCAGCCTAGAAGCGGGACGGCGCCGCGCCCATCCGCCTTTCGTCGCCGAGACAGGCCGTCCGGCTCCGACTTTCGTCGAGCCCGATCTCGCCCGTGGGGCGATGCGGGCCGTGTCCCCGCACCGCGACGCTTGACGGCGTCCCCGCACCGCGGTGCCCGGCCGCGCCTCCGCACCGCGGTGCCTGACCGTGTCCCCATACCGGGGGCCTGACCGTGTCCCCGCCCGAGCAGCACCGACAGGAGCCGTCCGTGCCCAGCCCTCTGTCCCGCATCAGCGGTGCCATCCATGTGACCCGTATGACCCGTATGACCCGTGGAGCCGTCGTGGGTGTCCTCGCGGCCTGCGTCGCCCTGCCCGTCATCGACCCGGCGGCGAACCCGGCCTGGTCCGCCCCCGTTGCCTGTCCCGCCCCCACCACGGAGGCGCTGGCAGGCTTCTTCGACGGCGCGGTGCCGGACCGGCTCACCCGTGACCGGGTGCCCGGCGCGGTGGTGTCGGTGGTCGCGGACGGCAGAACGGCGTTCACCGGCGGCTACGGCCTGGCCGACACCCGGCGGGGCGTCGCGTTCGACCCCGCCCGATCGCTGGTCCGGATCGGCTCGATCACCAAACTGTTCACCTGGACGGCCGTGATGCAGCAGGTCGAAGCCGGCCGCCTGGACCTGGACGCCGACGTGAACCGCTACCTGAAGACGTTCAAGGTCCCGCCCGCCTATCCGGAGCCGGTGACCCTGCGGCACCTGATGAACCACACCGCAGGTTTCGAGGATCGGGTGATCGGCATCGGAGCGCGTACCGCCGCGGACGTGCCGCCGCTCGGCGACCACCTCGCGCGCCACATGCCGGCCCGGATACGACCACCGGGGGAGGTCTCCGCCTACTCCAACCACGGTGCCGCACTCGCCGGCCACATCGTCAGCCAGGTCACCGGCGAACCCTACGACGTCTACGTCCGGCGTCACCTGCTCGCACCGCTCGGCATGACACGCAGCACCGCCACCGAGCCGGTGCCCGCGCCGCTCGCGGCCGACCTCGCCCGCAGCTACGACTCCGACACCGCCCCTCCGCAGGCCGTCCCCTTCACCTTCGACACGATGCCCCCCGACGGGTCGATCAGCGCCACGGCCGGCGACATGGCCCGCTTCATGATCACTCACCTGAACGGCGGGCGGTCCGGCGACGACGCCATCCTCAGCCCGGCGACCGTGACACGGATGCACCGCCGCTCCTTCGCCGCCGACCCCCGCCTGGGCGGGTACGCGCACGGGTTCATGGACCGCACCGTGGGCGGCCGCCGCGTCCTGATGCACGACGGCAGCTGGGAGGGCTTCCGGAGCGTCCTGCTCATGGTGCCCGAGTGCGACCTCGGGATGTTCCTGTCGCTCAACGGCACCGGCGGCATCCGGGCGGCGAGCGAACTGACGCGCGCGTTCCTCGACCGGTTCGCCCCACCCCGGGCGGCACCCGGCCCCGTACCGGCGCCGGCGTCCGCGGCGGCCGGGACCACCCCCCGGGCGGGCTTCTACACCCCGGCACGGCACAACGAGTCGACGATCGAGAAGATCCTGGTCCTGCTCGAACCGGCCCGGCTGACGGTGGGCGGCGACGGCACCGTCAGGTTCAAGGGCGAGGACTGGGCACCCCGGGGCGACGGCCTGTACGCCCGGGCGGGTGACACGGACCGCCTGGTGTTCCTCGAAGGCGGGGACGGGCAGCACTACGCGGCGACCGACGGCCCCGCCTACCGGTTGATGACCGTCACGGAAGGCCCCCTGCTCAACCTGTCGGTCCTGGCCGCCTTCGCCGTCGTCGCGCTCAGCACGCTCGCCGTACCCCTGGCGGCGGCGCGGCGCCGCGTGCTCCGCCGGCCCGCCGCCGCCGCGGCCACCTGGCGGGCGGCACGCGCGTTGGCCTGCGGGGCCACCGCGGTGGGACTCGGCTTCCTGGTACTGCTGGCGGCCCTGCTCCTCGGCGACACCGGGGACTTCCTCTACGGTGTGCCATCGGGCATGCGGGTCCTGCTCGCCGGGCCCCTCGTGATGCTCGCGACGACGGCCGCGGCGGCGGTGTGCACCGTCAGGGGCTGGCGGGACCCGGGCGCCGGCCGGGCCGCGCGTGTCCACCAGGTGGTCGTGTTCGCCGGCCTGATGGCGCTGACCTGGTTCCTGTGGCAGTGGAACCTCATCGGCTGGCGGTTCTGACCACCGGGAGATGCCCCCGTGACGCGGGTGGCGGGTGATCCGGGCAGAACCTGATGGGGCCGGTCAGGGCCGGCGTGGCGAGCATCACGGTCACACACGATCATCATCCGCGACCCGCCGAGGCCACGCCGTTCCCCTCTCCACGCCACCGGAGAAATCCGGAGTACGCTCCCTGTCGCCTGGAGAATCCCCGTGTCAAGACAGGGGGAAGTGCCCGTGACGTCACAGTGGAGGCGGCGGAAAAGAATCAGCCTTTGAAATCCTGTCCAGGAACGTCGGTCATCCTGTCCGGACATCCTCGCATGGTATGAGGGATTTTTGATGAAAAATGTGTTCGATCGCGTCAGGAAAGCTCCGGGTGTGGTCATGTCCGCCAAGGAATATCGTGCTGATTTCGTCACCGAATTCGAGGCGAAGACTGGAGTCGTCTGGAAGCTGGAGCGCGCGCAGCACTTCGACGAGAGGGGTCTGCCGAGCTGGGAGGCGTTCGCCCGTGGCGACTGGGATCGTTCCCTCGCCCTGATGGAGGACATGCGTCAGGAATTCGCCGCCGACCACCCGGAACGCATCGAATTCCGCCGGATACGCGTGGTCGAGGAACCGATATCGCCCTATGTTCACTGGGAGCTCGCCGTTCTCAGGGTCCGCGCGCAGGAGGGTGAGCGCGGCAGGGTCGTTCCGGCGTCGGCCGTGACCGACTTCGAGACCGGTCATCCCGTGCCGGAACTCGTGGCGTTCGGCCCGTCGCTCATGTATGAGGTGCTCTACGATCGCGAGGGCGTCCATACCGGCGGGCGTCGCATCACCGAGCCGGACGTGATCGAGCCCTGCCTTCCCGTATTCGCGTCGCTGTACGAGCGGGCTGAAGATCTCGTGGAGTACTTCGATCGCGTCGTCACGCCGCTGCCCCCTCCCCGGCTCGTGCCTTGAGCGCAGTCGGGTTCCACGCTTTCGGAACTCGCCGGGACGGGAACGGGTGAATCATCGGTCGGCTCGGTCTCGTGGCCGCGGTCGAAATGATGTGGGCCACCGCGTGGTGGCGCCGCCACGGTCACCGCGTCCATGATCTTCTCCCGGGCGGATCGCGTCCTGCGACTCGCCGTCGTCGACACGCGCAGTGAGAGCGACGTGCGCGTTTCGGTGGACGTGTGGAGCGTCGAGTACCAAGCGGGTCACCCTCGCGAGTCCATGCCGTATGGCCCGACCCGGTCCCCGTGGCGGAGGGGGCCACGAGGGCCTCGATCAGGCGCCGACGTAGGCCGCCAAGTGCTCACCGGTGAGGGTGGAGCGGGCGGCGACGAGATCGGCGGGCGTGCCCTCGAAGACGATCCGGCCGCCGTCGTGGCCGGCACCGGGGCCGAGGTCGATGATCCAGTCGGCGTGCGCCATGACCGCCTGGTGGTGCTCGACGACGATGACCGACGTACCGGAGTCGACGAGCCGGTCGAGCAGGCCGAGCAACTGTTCGACGTCGGCGAGGTGCAGGCCGGCGGTCGGCTCGTCGAGGACGTAGACGCCGCCCTTCCCGGCCATGTGGACGGCCAGCTTGAGCCGCTGCCGCTCGCCGCCGGACAGCGTGGTGAGCGGCTGGCCGAGGCTGAGGTAGCCGAGCCCGACGTCGGCGAGCCGGGTCAGGATCGCGTGCGCGGCGGGGATCCGCGCCTCACCGGCGCCGAAGAACTCCCCGGCCTCGGTCACCGACATCGCGAGCACCTCGCTGATGTCACGACCGCCGAGGCGATGGTCCAGCACCGACGCCTGGAACCGCTTCCCCTCGCACTCCTCGCAGGTGGTGGCGACACCGGCCATCATCGCCAGGTCGGTGTAGACGACGCCGGCGCCGTTGCAGTCGGGGCAGGCCCCCTCGGAGTTGGAGCTGAACAGCCCCGGCTTCACGCCGTTGGCCTTCGCGAACGCCTTGCGGATCGGGTCGAGCAACCCGGTGTAGGTCGCCGGGTTGCTCCGTCGCGAGCCGCGGATGGGCGCCTGGTCGACCGACACGACCCCCGCGGAGGCGGGGATGGAGCCGTGCACGAGAGAGCTCTTCCCGGAGCCGGCGACGCCCGTGACGACACAGAGCACGCCGAGCGGGATGTCGACGTCGACGTTCCGGAGGTTGTGGCGGGTGGCGCCGCGGATCTCCAGAGTGCCCTTGGGGACGCGGACCGTTTCCTTGAGGGTGGCCCGGTCGTCGAGGTGGCGGCCGGTGACGGTGCCGGAGGCCCGCAGGCCCTCGACGGTCCCCTCGTAGCAGACGGTGCCGCCCGCCGTACCGGCGCCGGGACCGAGGTCGACGACGTGGTCGGCGATCGCGATCATCTCCGGCTTGTGCTCGACGACGAGCACCGTGTTCCCCTTGTCCCGCAGCCGCAGCAGCAGCTCGTTCATCCGCTGGATGTCATGGGGGTGCAGGCCGACGGTGGGCTCGTCGAAGACGTAGGTGGTGTCGGTGAGCGGGGAGCCGAGGTGACGGATCATCTTGGTGCGCTGCGCCTCGCCGCCCGACAGCGTGCCCGCCGGCCGGTCGAGTGAGAGGTAGCCCAGCCCGATCTCCACGAACGAGTCGAGGGTGCGCAGCAGCGTGGCGAGCAGCGGCGCCACCGACGGCTCGTCGAGACCGCGGACCCATCCGGCCAGTTCGCTGATCTGCATCGCGCAGGCGTCGGCGATGTTGACGCCCTTGATCCGTGAGGAACGGGCCTCCTCACTGAGCCGGGTGCCGTCGCATCCGGGGCAGGTGGTGAAGGTGACCGCCCGGTCCACGAAGGCCCGGATGTGCGGCTGCATCGCCTCCCGGTCCTTGGAGAGGAACGACTTCTGGATCTTCGGGATGAGCCCCTCGTAGGTGAGGTTGACGCCGTCGACCTTCACCTTGACCGGCTCCCCGTAGAGGAAGTCGCGGAGCTCCTTCTCGGTGTAGTCGCGGATGGGCTTGTCCGGGTCGACGAAGCCCGACTCGGCGTAGACCCGCACCGTCCAGAAGCTGTCCGACTTCCAGCCGGGGATGGTGAACGCACCCTCGGCGAGCGACTTGGAGTCGTCGTAGAGCTGGGAGAGGTCGATGTCGGAGACCGTGCCCCGGCCCTCGCAGCGCGTGCACATGCCGCCGACGCGGGTGAAGGTCGCCCTCTCGGTCTTGCGGGCACCGCGTTCGACCGTGATCGCACCGCTCGCCCGGACCGTGGGGACGTTGAAGGAGAACGCCTGGGGCGAACCGATGTGCGGCTGCCCGAGCCGGCTGAAGAGGATGCGCAGCATCGCGTTGGCGTCGGTGGCGGTGCCGACCGTGGAGCGGGGGTCGGCACCCATCCGCTGCTGGTCGACGATGATCGCGGTCGTCAGCCCTTCGAGGACGTCGACCTCCGGCCGCGCCGGCGTCGGCATGAAGCCCTGCACGAAGGCGCTGTAGGTCTCATTGATCAGCCGCTGCGACTCCGCGGCGATCGTGCCGAACACCAGCGAGCTCTTGCCCGAGCCGGAGACGCCGGTGAACACCGTCAGCCGGCGTTTCGGGATCTCGACGCTGACGTCCCTGAGGTTGTTCACACGCGCACCGTGCACGCGGATCAGGTCGTGGCTTTCGGCGGCGTACGGCACGGGGGACTGCGTGTCCGTCCTCGTGGCCTTGCTCATCGGGTCTCCATCTGTGGGGCGGGGCAGCCTTCGCGGTCTCCGCCGGTGTCACCCCGGCGCGGGCTGTCCGTCGTACGCGGGTTCCTTCACGGTGCCGCCGGTGCGGCTGATGGCGGCGATCACGGTGCCGTTCGGGCAGGTCGTGGTTGCGGTCACGGTGCCGCCGGTGCAGTTGATGGCGGCGGTCACGGTGCCGCCGGTGCGGCTCGTGGCCGCGTCACCGGACGGTTCAGCGAAGCTCCTGGATCCGGATCAGGTCGCCCGCGGGATCACGGAAGGCCAGGAAGGCGTCCGGGTCGTCGTGCGGGAGGAAGATCGTGTGGGGATGGCGAGGTCCATAGCCATCAGGCTAGGTGCGGCTCGGCGACCGGCGCTTCTCGATTCCTGATCGGTCTGGTCACCTGCTTCGCCACGCACGACGGCATCCCCTCCGTCGCACGCGCCGCCTGACGCCGGTAGGCGCTGGGCGACATGCCGACCAGCTCGGTGAAGCGGGTGCTGAAGGTGCCCAGCGACGAGCAGCCGACCGCGAAGCAGACCTCGGTGACGCTGAGGTCGCCGCGGCGCAGCAGCGCCATCGCGCGCTCGATGCGCCGCGTCATCAGATAGGCGTACGGCGACTCGCCGTAGGCCAGCCGGAACCGGCGGCTGAGGTGCCCGGCCGACATGTGCGCGCCGCGGGCGAGCGCCTCGACGTCCAGCGGCTGCGCGTACTCCCGGTCGATCCGGTCACGGACACGGCGCAGCCGCGCGAGGTCGCTCAGGTGCTGCGCCGAGGCGGGTCTGCTGGTCACATGCCAGATCGTACGTCGCGCCGGAGCTCCCGGCGCCGCCGGCGTACCGGACCCTGCGGAAGATCGGCATCCATACGCTGGGTTTTGACACGGTACAGCGGTGCACCACGTACGCGGCCGTGCAGGGGCAAGGGGCAAGGGGCGAAGGCGCCGGTCGGGCACCCGCTGGGCGGTCAGCTCTCGACGGTCATGCGCTGGGTGCCGATGACCTTCAGCAACTGCAGGGACCGGTAGGCGGGGGATTCGGGGTCGGCGGTGAAGATGACCACCTGCTGCTCCTGGTCGGGCACGGTGAGGACGTCGAAGTCCAGCTCGATCACTCCGACCTGTGAATGCCGCACGGTCTGCCGCAGGTGACGGTCGATGCGGAACTGGTGGGATTCCCACAGGCGGGCGAAGTCCTCGCTGCCGGCCACCAGTTCCGCCACCAGGTTCTTCAGTTCCGAGCTGTCGGGGTAACGGGTGGCCGCCATGCGCAGGTAGCTGACCGCCGTGACGGCGAATCGATCGGAGGCGCCCATGCCGTAGTGCCGCAACTCCGGGTCCGGGTGCAGGAAGTAGCGCCGGATGAGGTTGCGCTCCTGGCCGGGAGCCAGGGCGGAGAAGTCCTCCAGCAGGGCCGCGGCCAGCGGATTCCAGGCCAGGACGCGGCAGGTGGGATCGACGACGATCGCGGCGGTGTCGGTCAGCCGGTCGATCAGGTTCAGCGTGCTCGGCTGCACCTCGCGTACCGGTCCGGCCGCCTCGTTCTCCTCCCTCTCTCCGGCGAGCTGGAACAGGCGGGCACGCTCCTGGTCGGTGAGGCGCAGCGCGCGGGTGATGCCGCCGAGGACGCGCCGTGACGGGTGCCGGCCGCGTGCCTGCTCCAGTCGCGTGTAGTGGTCGACCGAGATGTAGGCGAGCTGGGCGACCTCCTCGCGCCGCAGGCCCGGGGTGCGCCGGCGGTGCCCCTGGGGCAGGCCCACGTCCGCCGGACTGACCTGTGCCCGCTTGTTGCGCAGGAAATCCGCCAAGGCTCGTCTGTCCATATGCCCCACGCTATGTCCCGCGCGGGACCTCAGCCATGGACTCCCGGTCCCTGGCTGCGCGGGACCGGTCCGGGCGACAGTGAGGTCGCCGGACGGTGGGCACCCGGGCCGGTCCCGGAGACGTCCGCCCGTCCGTCGGACAACTCACTGCGGAAAGGCAGCGTGAAGCATGCGTATCTTCATCACCGGAGCGAGCGGCTATGTCGGTGGCGTCGTCACCGAGCACCTGGTCCGGGCCGGCCACGAGGTGGTCGCCCTGGCCCGGTCGGACCGGGCCCGCGAACGGGTCGAGGCGCTGGGCGCCAAGGCGGTGCCCGGCGGGTTGCGGGACCTGGACGTCCTGCGCGCGGGAGCCGCCGACGTCGACGCCGTCGTGCACACCGCGGTGGACTACTTCGACGCCGGCATGGGGGACATCGAGCGTGACGCTCTGCACTCGATGCTGGACGGGCTGAAGGAGGGGGCTGCGTTCCTCTACACCAGCACCGCTCTGGTCTACCCGGACACCCAGGGCGTCACGGTGGACGAGGAGCACCCGGTCGACCCGCACGGTCCGCAGCCCTTCAAGATCCTCGGTGAACGGCAGGTCTTGGGCGCCGGTCACGTCGCGGGCACGGTGATCCGGGCGGGGCTCGTCTACGGCCGGGCCGGGTCGGGGCTGTTGCAGGGCCTGCTGGCCTCCGCCCGGCAGCAGGGCATGGTCGCCTACATCGGCGAGGGAACCAACGAGTGGTCGTCGGTCCACGTCGACGACCTCGCCGCGCTGTACACGGCCGTGCTGGCGCGTCGTTCGCCTAGGACGGTCGTGAACGCCGCCGGGGCCGAGCGGACCCCCATGCGCGGGATCGTCGAGGCCGTCGCCGCGGCGGCCGGAGCTCGTGCCGTGTCCGTCACCCCCGAGCAGGCGGCCGAGACGATGGGACCGGTCGCCGCCCTGCTCACCCGTTCGTCGCCGCTGGACTCCGCCAAGGCACGGCGGCTGTTCGGCTGGAACCCCACGTCGCCGAACCTGCTCGACGAGCTGACCTCCGGTTCCTACGTCCAGGCCTCCACCTGAACCGGGCTCGGGCCGGCCCGAGCCGCCGGGACGCTGGTTTTCGCCGCCGGCCGAGCGATCCTGGCCGCCCTGGCACGGTTCCTGTCGCCCAGGCTGCGGGCTCACCGGCTGGTGACGCCTGGCACCCTGCCGGCCTGGCACCGCGGCTTGGGAGGAACCCGGAACCGGCGGTCTCCCTTCGATCTTCCCGAAGATCAACATGACCCCTATGGATTCCAAGAAGCCCCGGAAAAGCAAGAACCCCCTGGTCAAGGAGGCCGCTAGTAGGGCGCCTGGGAATCGAACCCAGAACCTACGGATTAAAAGCCGACGGGTTCACTGCCGTCCGATGCCGTGACCTGTCATCTCGTACCATTCTGTCCGCCAGCGTCCCCGCCGGTCTGTCGGATGATGCCACCGCGTGCCGGGCCGTACCGCGACAGACGAGCGACCACCGAGCAAACATGGGCCCTTGACCATCGCCTACCTGCAGGGATGGTTCAGGCGACCTTGACGGTGTGGTCGCCGAAGTCGGCCACCACGTCCAGCGTGCCGCCCAGAGCGGTGACGTAGGAACGCAGGGCGTCCAGGCCGCCGATCTGGCCGTGCTCGATCTGGGACACGCGCGCCTGGGAGACGCCCATGCGTTCGGCCAGGAGCTTCTGGGAGATGCCCAGGCGTTTGCGCATCTCGGCGAGCTGGGTGCCGCGCAGTTCCGCCCGGAGCTGCTCACGGCTGGCCTCTCGGGCGGCGACGCGCTCGGGGGAGTCCCACTCGGGGTCGATCTCACGGATCTTGGACTTGGTGTCGGACCACTTCACGAACTCGCTCATCAGCGCTCCTCCTTCTCCTGCTCGACGCGGTATGCGGCGTAGCGTTCCTCCGCCAAGGGGATCGCCGTGCGGTACCACCGGTTCCATTCCCCTGCTTTGTCGCCGGCGACCAGCACGATGGCCTCCCGGGTGGGATCGAAGACGAACAGTAGGCGGATCTCCGCGCCGCCCGGCACCCGGGGCCGCAGTTCCTTGAGGTTGTGCAGGACGCGGGAGTGGTGGATCCGGTCGACCAGCGGACGGCCGAGCTTCGGACCCTGCAGGGCGAGCTCGTCCAGCGCTTCCTCGATCTTCTCCGCGGTGGCCGGGTCGTTCTTGCAGACGTCGAGGAATCAGGCGTTCACTTCGGTGTGCAGTGTGATCTCCCAGGCCATACAGCCAATATAACGGATCCTTATATAGTTTCAGTGCTGTTGCGGGAACTTTCATGGAGGCGAGGCCCTGTCCGTGGCCGCCGGACGGCCTGCCCGCCAGCGCGACGGTCTGACCGTCGACGACTCCCCAATGTCAGGAGGTCATCCCGGCTCCATGCTCGGCGTGTGTGCTCGGTCATGAGCGGGCCAGATCTGCCCTCGGCCTGGTCGGGTATGCCGACCGCTGCACCGGTCATCGGCCGCACCGGTCCTACCGACCGCATGCTGATCCACGGCGAACGGCACCTGCGTTCGGTGCTGGCCGAGTACGCCGATCACTACAACGGCCACCGGCCGCACCAGTCCCGCGCGCAGCGGCCACCCGATCACGATGAGCAGGCCGCCATACCGCTGGAAGGCCGGATCGAACGCTGGAAGGTGCTCAGCGGGCTGATCAACGAATACCACCGAGCCGCATAGCGGCTCCAGAGAACTCCCAGTTCAAGAGCTATGCGATGAGTGTTGAAGCAGTACAGGTCTTCGGTCTTGGCCTTCCGGTGATCGTCTCCGGGCCTGACCTGAAGAAGCGACCCTGAACGATCTTCCGTGTGCCCGGCCCGTGCTCGCGAGCAAACATCGGCGGCCTGCTCAACGTGAAGACCCCGCCTGGCCCGAGAAAGCGCAGGTCAGACGGGGTATGAGTGGTAGGGCGCCTGGGACTCGAACCCAGAACCTACGGATTAAAAGTCCGCAGCTCTAACCATTGAGCTAACGCCCCGCAGGTGACAGCGTACCGAGGATAGTGTCCACCGGCGTCCGCCGCCATATCCATCGATGGTCATCTGTTCGCGGAACGGCGAATGGAGGGGGCGGACGGCTCATAGAGTGGCAGGCATGACGAGCTCGGGGCTTGAGTCCGCACATGCTCTCCAGGTGTCCGTCCACGGTTCTCAGCCGCCCGCGCGGGAGCCGGGGGAGTCCGCCGGAGGAGGATACGTCGTGGTCGACGTGGAGACCACGGGCTTCTCCCCGTCGAGGGGGCACCGGATCTGTGAGATCGCTCTCGTCTCGCTGGACGCCCGCGGTGAGACCGTCGACGAGTGGCACTCGTTGGTCAACCCCCGGCGCGGTACCGGAGCGGTGGAGGTCCACGGCATCACCGACGCGATGGTCCGGGACGCCCCGGTGATCGAGGAGGTGCTGGACGAGGTGTGGCAGCGGGTCGCCGGACGGGTCCTGGTGGCGCACAACGCCCCCTTCGACCTGCGGTTCCTGCGTGATCTCCCGGGCAGCCACTGGGTGACCGAGACCTTGTGCACCCGGCGGCTCGCCTCGGACTTCGTCCCCGGCGAGAAGGTGACCCTGGCCGCCTGCTGCGAGCGGGCGGGCATCCCGCTCGTCGATGCCCACGCCGCGCTGGAGGACGCCCGGGCCACCGCCGAGCTGTTCCGTTTCTACCTGAGGGCGGGTGCCTGTTGGGACGACGAGCTCCGCAGGGCGGCCCAGGCCCCCGAGTGGCGTCCCTCGGGGCTGCCGCAGCGGCCCGCCCACCGACGGCGGTAGAGGAGCCCGCTGGGCCGCCGGAGCGTTGGGAGGCCTGCCGGGCCGGGGGAAGGTCGGGAGCCCGCCGGGCCGCGGGAGCGCCGGGGAAACCGCCGGGCCACGGCGACACGGGAGAAATCAGCGGGCCGCCGCGGTCCCGTCGTCAGCGGTAGGCGGCGATGCCGGTCAGGGCCTCGCCCAGCACCAGCGTGTGGATCTCCTGCGTCCCCTCGTACGTCAGGACGCTCTCCAGGTTGTTCATGTGCCGGATCACCGGGTACTCCAGCGTGATGCCGTTGCCGCCCAGGACGGACCGCGCCTGGCGGGCGATGTCGAGGGCAGCGCGGACGTTGGCGAGCTTGCCGAAGCTGACCTGGCGCGGGGTGAGGGTGCCGGCGTCCTTCAACCGGCCCAGGTGGAGCGCGGTGAGCTGGGACTGCCCCAGGGCGACGTACATCCAGGCGAGCTTCTCCTGGGTCAGCTGGAACGCGCCGATGGGCCTGCCGAACTGGACGCGGGTCTTGGCGTAGTCGACGGCCGACTCCAGGCAGGCGCGGGCGGCGCCCACGACGCCCCACAGGATGCCGAAGCGGGCCTCCGTGAGGCACGACAGGGGGCCCTTCAGGCCACGCACCCCGGGCAGCACGGCCGAGGCGGGCAGGCGGACGTCATCGAAGTACAGGGAGGAGGTCACCGAGGCGCGCAGGGACATCTTCTTGTGGATCTCCGGGGCGGAGAAACCCGGGGTGTCGGTGGGGACCACGAAGCCGCGGATGCCCTCCTCGGTCTGTGCCCAGACCACGGCGACGTCGGCGATCGAGCCGTTGGTGATCCACATTTTGGCGCCGTTGAGGATCCAGTCGCCCGACGGGTCCTGCTTGGCGTGGGTGCGCATGCCCGCCGGGTCGGAGCCGTGGTCGGGTTCGGTCAGGCCGAAGCAGCCGATCGCCTCGCCCGCGGCCATCCGGGGCAGCCACTCCTGCTTCTGCTCGGTGGAGCCGTACTTCCAGATGGGGAACATCGCCAGCGACCCCTGCACGGACACGAACGACCGCAGCCCGGAGTCTCCCGCCTCCAGTTCCCGGCAGGCGACGCCGTACGAGACGGCGTCCAGGCCCGCGCAGTCGTACCCGTCCAGGTGCATGCCCAGCACGCCGAGCGAGCCGAGCGCCGGGCCGAGCTCGCGGGCGGGGAAGACCGCCTCCTCGAACCAGTCGCCGACGTGGGGGAGGACCCGGTCGGAGACGAAGCCCCGGACGGTGTCACGGATGAGGCGCTGCTCCTCGGAGAGCGTGTCGTCGATGCGCAGGAGGTCGTCCATGGGTGTTCCTCTCTCGTCGGCCCTGTCAGGGTATTGCCGGGCTGCACGGGGTGCATGTCAGGGTCGTGCCAGGGGGAATCCCGATGTGATGGAAAGCGCCGTTCGGGCAGGCTGAAGACATGAACGAAAACGACTTCTCCGGCATCAAGCAGCTCCGCAGGACCAGGGACGGACGGGTCATCGCGGGTGTCGCCGCGGGCCTCGGCCGCTACGTCGGCGTCGACCCCAACGTCATCCGGGCGGTCCTCGCCATCGCCACCTTCTTCGGGGGGCTCGGCGTGGCGATCTACGCCATCGGCTGGCTGGTCCTGCCCGAGGAGGACAAGAACCGGTCACTGCTCCAGGACCTGATCGACAAGAACAAGGACAACCCGGTCTGGCTGGACGCCAAGGCCAAGGCGGAGCAGGGCTGGGCCAAGGCCACCAGCCAGTACCGCGCCTCGCACCCGCAGGCCCCGAACCACCCGGCCAACCAGGCCCCGAACTACCCGACCCACCAGGAGCCGTTCCCGCAGAACCCCGCCACCGGCTCGTACTACTCCGCTCCGGGTTCGCAGCACCCCGCTCCCGCGGCGCCGTACGACACGGCCGTGGGCGACGACGACCACCGCTCCCGGGCGTGAGTCAGAGGGGCGCCTCCGCGCGGACCCTCTCGATGACCTCCCGGCGGCACCGTCTCCAGAGCGCGGCCAGCGCGGCCGCCACGGTGAGCCCGGCCGCGCCGGCCAGCGCCACCACGAGCTCGGGGCCGAGGTGGTCGGCCGCGGCCCCTCCGACGAGGATCCCGAGCCCCTGGGAGGCGAGCAGGCCCGACTGCACGAGACCGAAGGCCTGTCCCCGTTGCTCGGCGGGGACGCACTGCACGAACGCGGCGTTGGCCGCGAGCTGGTAGGCCCCTCCGACGCCGGAGAGGAACCACAGCACCAGCACCACGGTGAGCGGTGGCCGCAGCGCGCACAGCACCAGCGGCGCACAGGTCAGCATCGCCATCCAGCCCATCATCCGCAGCCGGCCCGACGGGCTGACGTAACGGCTGAACAGGAAGGCGCCGACAACGGTTCCGGTCGGCATCGCCCCCATCAGCAGACCGGTGACGAGCGAGATCCGCTGCGCGTCGTCACCACCGGTCAGCGCGGCGGCGTAGGGGGTGGCGATCCCCTCGGGAAGCACGTAGAAGCCGCACAGCCAGGCGATGAGCACCAGGGTCCGCAGCCGCCGGTCGCCGAAGACCAGCCGGGCGCCGGCGCGGGTCATCATCCACATCGACGGCCGTCCGCCGTCGGCCTGAGCCGGCGCGGGACGCCGGCGCACCCCGAAGACGATGATGAGGGCCGAGAGCAGGAAGGTCACCGCGTCCAGGGCCAACGCGCGGTACGGGCCCATCGCCATGATCAGTGCTCCACCGGCGGCGAAGCCCAGCATCTGGGCGCCCTGGTTGGTCATGTTCTGCAGGGCGGATCCCGCGACGTAGCGGTCTCCTTCCAGGAGCTCCGGAAGCAGGGCGGCCCGGGCCGCCGAGAACGGCGCGCTGAGCAGCACCACGCAGAAGACCAGCGCGCACAGCACGGGGAACGACGTGCCGGGGATCGCCATGAGCGCGACCAGGAGAGCGCGGAGCAGATCACAGGCGATCATGATCCGCCGCCGCGCGTAGCGGTCGGCGAGACCGGCCAGCAGCGGTCCGCCGATGATCGGTGGCAGGTAGGTCAGCGCGTAGACCGACGCCGTGGCCAGGGGGGAGTCCGTCCGTTCGAATACCAGGACGGACAACGCCACCCGGGAGAGTTGGTCGCCGAGGAGGGAAAGCCCTTGGCCGAGCCAGAGCGCGCGAAACTCCCCGAGGGCGATGACCTCGCCGTAGGTTGCTTGGCGTTCGGCAGGGCGGCGGTGCCGCCCGGGTAGCCGGCCGGACTTGGTGGCCGCCATAGGACTCCGCTGAGTTCGCAGGCACATTGACTGTAGGTGTTCGATGTGTAACCTACGGTGCCCGCTGGGAGCCCCGCGTGCAACCCGAAGCAATCAAACGGCTGCAAGCTGTAGCGGTATGTGGCGATATTTCGGCCAGGAAAAGTCATGGCGCAGCAAGCCCGAGCCGAGCGACCGGTCACCAGCCAAGCTCGGGAGCAAGCCGGAGCCGGAGCGGCCGGTCACCAGCCAAGCTCGTGCAGACGATCGTCGTCTATGCCGAAATGGTGGGCGATTTCGTGCACGACGGTTATCTGCACCTCCTCGACGACGTCCTCCTCGGTCTCGCAGATCGAGCAGATGGGGTTGCGGTAGATCTCGATCCGGTCGGGTAACACTCCTGCGTACCACTCACCCCGTTCGGTGAGCGGAATGCCCGTGTAAAGACCGAGGAGATCTGGCTCGGGTGGGTCGTCGACGACCACCACGACCACGTTGTCCATGACTTTCGTCAGCTCGGGAGGGATCGTGTCCAGCGCTTCGGCCACGAGCTCTTCGAACTTCTCCCGCGAGACCTCGATCACACCCGTCATTCTGCCCCGTGTTCCGGGTAGGAGTGGAGGCGCATGAACATCGGCAGGTGGACCAAGGGGGCCCGGCGCTTCGCCACGGGGCGGATCGCGCGCGGCGTGGCGGTCGTCGCCGTCGCCATCGCCGGGGCCTGGCTCGGCATCGTGCTGGGCGGCTCCATCCGCAGCACGGTCGGCCCGGTCGAGCTGGGCATGGCGGCCGAGCCCTCCTGGACGGGTGAGACCGTCGTCGACGCTCACCCTTTCGGCACGCTTCTGTTCGACACCCATGACGCCCCCGTCGGCCTGCGGGTGACCCTGGAGAACATCAACCCCGACCGGGCTCGCGGATTCCTCGACGATCCGCAGTTCTCCGCCGACCGGCTGCCCCGGCTCCTGGAGGAGGAACTGGGCGAGGGCGTCAGGACGATGGCGCTGCGCGCCGGCTTCTGCGGCCTGGCGGGCGCCCTGGTCGTCGCCCTCGTGGTCTTCCGGCGCCCGGGACCCGCCCTGGCGGGCATGCTGAGCGTCGCCGTGGCCATGGCCGGCACAGGCGCGGCCACGGCCCTCACCTTCCGGCCCGACTCCGTGGTGGAGCCGAAGTACACCGGCCTGCTGGCGGGCGCGCCGTCCCTGGTCGGCGACGCCGAGTCGATCGTGACCAGGTTCGAGTCATACCGGGTCCAGCTTGCCAAGATCGTGAACAACGTCTCCCAGCTGTACGACACGGTCTCCTCGCTGCCGGTCTACGACGCGGACCCCACCTCCATCCGGGTGCTGCACGTCTCCGACATCCATCTCAACCCCATCGGATGGAACCTCATCCGCTCCGTGACCGCCCAGTTCGAGATCGACCTGATCATCGACACCGGTGATCTGACCGACCACGGCACCGGTCCCGAGGACAGGTTCGTCGAGGAGATCGGCACCTTCGGCGTGCCGTACGTCTTCGTGCGGGGCAACCACGACTCCAAGGCCACCCAGCGGGCCGTGGCGAAGCAGAAGGGGGCCGTCGTGCTCGACGGGGCCGCCCAGACCGTGGCCGGGCTGCGCATCTACGGCCTCGGCGACCCCAGGTTCACCCCTGACAAGTCCGTCCCCGTCGACTCCGACCTCGCCTCCCTGGAGGCGCTGGGCCGTTCCCACGCCGCCGGGCTGGCGCAGGAGACCGAGCCTGTCGATCTGGTCGCCGTGCACGATCCGACGATCGCCAAGGGCTTCTCCGGCGCCGTCCCCATGGTCCTGACCGGACACTCCCACGAGCGCTCCACCGAACTGCTCCCCTCCGGCACCCGCGTCCTGGTCCAGGGCTCCACCGGCGGCGCCGGGCTGCGGGCCCTCGAACACGACGAACCCACCCCCGTCGCGGCCTCCGTCCTGTACTTCGACCGCGCCACGCACCGCCTGCGGGCCTGGGACGACATCACCCTGGGAGGGCTCGGTGAGCAGTCCGTTCAGATCCAGCGTCACGTTGAGGCCGACCCTGGCCGTACAATTTCTCCTGTGCCGACGGTCACCCCGTCTCCAGCGGGGTCGGCCAGCGCCACGCCGACGCCGTAAGCCGGAAAGCCGCTTTGGCAACGGGGCAAAAGTCCCCTATGCTTCAGAGGTCTCCAACGGAAGACGGCACGGAACAGGACGCAAGTCCTGAGCCCCCATCGTCTAGTGGCCTAGGACACCGCCCTTTCAAGGCGGCGACACGGGTTCGAATCCCGTTGGGGGCACGGCCGAGCGAAAGCTCACCGGGGAAACGGCAGGTCGAAGACCTCCGAAGAGCTGGTAAGCTAAGCAAGGCAAGAACGACAGGGGCCACAAACCCCGGTCAAGAAAACAAGGTCCTGTAGAGCAGTTTGGAGTGCTCGCCACCCTGTCAAGGTGGAGGTCGCGGGTTCAAGTCCCGTCAGGACCGCTCTGGTAGGTGTTCGATCCACCAACTAGGTCAGGTAGCTCAGTCGGTACGAGCGTCCGCCTGAAAAGCGGAAGGTCGGCGGTTCGACCCCGCCCCTGACCACATCAACTGAGCAGGGAAGACGCCCCGAACGATCATCGTTCGGGGCTTTTTTGATCTTCGGTGACAGCAACGCTGACAGCAACGTCGACCGCTGGCCGAGGCTGCTCCACTGCCGTACACGGGGCTTGACGGGTGAAATCCAGCTGCGTCATGCACCATGTTGCTCCATCGTGCTCCATGATGACCCATGCTCGGGCTACGCTAAATGCCTGCAACTCGTAAGCGGTGTCGCTAGCGACAGCAGAGAAGAGAGTGGCCCGACTCGACTAGCAGTCGAGCCGGGCCGGCTGTGGGATGGTCCGTCTGCTAGCTCCTCAGAGCTAGCAAAGCCGTCACCAAGGGGGCGAACCTTATCGCGGCTTCCAGGACGGGCCACACCCAGGCCCACGGTTGTGGACGTCGGTGCCTTCCAGCCATATACATCACCTCCTCTCCTTGTCGGAGCCAAGCATTGGCATCTGACTACGGGGCGACGAGGAAGTGATGTGGCTGCTGTCCCACTGGTGTAGCCGTCCCAGGCTAGAACAGGGGACCGCACTGCATCTCGGTATATGCCGAACTTCCCGAAGATCGTGGCTAACCAATGCAGATCGCCCCGGCCGTCAGTGACCAGGGCGATCCGAGAATCGGCTTTCAGTCGAGGGCATCACCGAGCTTGCCGAGGGCGTTGCGCTTGTCGTCGAGGGATACGTGGGCGTAGATCGTCATTGTGACTTCGATGTCACTGTGGCCGACGATGTCGCGGACGACCTGGGGTGGCACGCCGAGGTTGAGCAGCAGCGTCACACAGGTATGCCGGAGGTCGTGAAACCGCATGTCGCCGAGGCCGGCCGCCTTGCGGATCGTTCCCCAGCTCCGCCGGAGGTTGTCCGGCTCCATCGGGGTTCCGCGCCGGGAGGGGAAGACGAGGCCGTGTTCCTCCCAGTTCGGCCAGCGGTCGGAGCGTTCGGCGAACTGCCGCCTGCGATGCTCCCGGAGCGCCTCGACACAGATCGAGGGGAGCGGGACGGTTCGCTCGGAGTCGTCGGACTTGGGGCGGACGAACTGGAGACGGCCGCCGACCCGCTGGAGGGTCTGGATCACCTCCAGTTTCCCTCCGTCGAGGTCGACGTCCACCCAGCGGAGTCCGAGTAGTTCCCCGCGTCGTAGGCCGAGGCATAGGGCCAGGACGTAGAGCGCGGACAGCCGGTGCTCTCGGGCGGCCTTGAGGAGTGCGCGGGCCTGCGGCATGGTCAGGCCGCGGTTGACCTTGTACTTGGGCACCGGGACCTTGACGAGCTTGGCCGCGTTGCGGGGGATGATCTCCTCGCGTACCGCGGACTCCAGGGCGTTGCGGAGGACGGCGTGTACGGACTGAACCATGCGGGTCGACAGCCGGGACTCGCAGCATCGGCCGCTCTTGAGCGCGCAGCAGAGAGGCTTCTCCCGGGAGGCGTCCCAACCGTGCTTGCAGCACTGGCACTCGGTACGGGTGCGGGTGATGAACAGCCGGACGTCCTGGGCGTTGAGCTTGTTCAGCCGCCGCTTGCCCAGGCCGGGGATCAGGTGGAGCCGGACGACGCTCTCATAACCCTGGTAGGTCTTGGGACGCCGTTCCTCACGGACGATGTGTACCAGCCAGTAGTTCAGGTAGTCGCCGACGGTCCAGTTCTCCGAGGAGACGGGGATACCCTCGTCGGAGTTCTTCAGAAGCTCGGTCAGCTTCCTTCTGGCCTCATCCTGGGATCGGGCCGAGCCCTGCACTCGCTTGATGGCTCCGCCCGTCGTAGGAACGAAGGCGGCGTAGCCGTACCGGCCGTCCTTCCGGGGCCAGATGCTTCCCTCACCGTTGGAGCGCTTACGGATGCGGCGCCGGCTCTGCCGCTTCGGTTCCTCCTCGGGCGTGCCGAGCGCTGTCTTGGCCATCACGCCACCTCCATCAGGTTGTGGATGCACTCGGCCACCGCGCCAACCGGGATCAGGCGACGACGCCGGATCTTCACGCTTCGGAGTTCCTTGGAGCGGATCAGGCAGTACAGGGTCCACCGGCTCACCCGGAGGCGCGCGGCGGCCTCGTCGACGGTCAGGAGCTGTTCGTCATCCATGGGCCTCTCCGGACAAAGGCGGAACGCTGTTGCCGGTTAAGGCAGCGGCGAGGAGGGCGTCTTCGATCGACAGGCCCTGTCCGGCGTACTCCCAGTGGGAGATGACGAGGACGGTGTCCTCGTCGAACAGGGGCAGCCGTCCGGTGGTGACGGCTTCTCCGCGCATGTGCTCGGTACGTGCGGCGCGGAGCTTGCCGAGGGTGGTGGAGTAGCGGCGGCTCTTGGTGGAGAAGTGGCCGCGGAAACCGAGCATGTGGGCCCACTTGACGAGCCGGAACTCGGCCAGCTCGTCGAGGACGCCCAGGCGCAGGCACTCGGCGATGAGCCGCCGGGCATGCTCCCGGATCGGAAGCGCCTCCAGGTCGTCAAGGGGGTTGATGCGCCGGTCGAGGGTGCCGACGCATTCGGCGGCCTTGGTGGCGTACTTGGCGACGTAGGCGGCCACGGCCTGATCGGTGAGGTCGCCGTGCAGGGTGATCGGCCGGACGTCGAGCTGCGTGCCCCACTGGAAGGCCCGTGTGGGTTCGCCGGGCACCTCGGGGGCGGTCACCGTCACCGCGGAGGCGGCGTGTTGGACGGCGTCGGTCAGCAGGTCGGCCGTCGCCCAGGCCGGAGGAGCCGTGCTGGGTCCCTTGGGGCCGTCGACGCGGATGACCGCGTGGAAGTGGACGACGCCGCGTCGTTGGTACTCGGCGACCTTGGCGAAGGAGATGACGACCTGTTCACGCAGCTCCCGCAGGGGCAGCCCGGCGTTCTTGGCGACCCGCCGGCGCAGGGCTTCGGTGAAGCGTCGCCACAGCTCCGGGGCCAGGGCGTTGAACAGCACGCTGCCCGCGTAGTCGTAGCAGTCGGGGCACAGCGGTTCGCCGAGACAGGATTCGTCGGCGCTGTGTCGGGCGGTGCAGGACATCACCCGTCCGTGCGGGCATTTCCCGGCGTCGCGGCGGGCGTGGCACGGCAGGACCGTGCCGTCCTTCTCTCGCCGGGTGTGCACGGTGCCGAAGGACGGGGCGGTCAGGGTGACGAACAGGCACGGGTGCGCGCTGACGGTGTCTGGGACGCCCTTGCCGCCGACCAGGCCGGCGCGGACGAGCTGGTAGGTGTCGGCCCGGTAGGTCTCTGCACAGGTGGGGCAGCGGGAGGCGCGGCGGGTCTTGCACGGCACCCGCAGTACGCCGTCCGGTTCGGTGGCGGTGGTGTAGGAGTGCAGCCGCTCGCCGGTGAGCGGGTCGACGTGGAAGACGTGGCCGCGCAGGTGGACGGGCTGTCGGCAGCCGCCGGTCCGGCGGATCTGCGCGGCCCAGCGGGCGTATTGGGGATCGTGGAGCCGGGCGATCATCCCGGCTACCGCGTGGGTGCTTGGCATGATGGGGTGTGTCCCTTCCGGGCTGGTGAGGTTCGGTGCGGGATGGCCCCCGACGTGACGGACGTCTTGGCGGATGTGTGGTCACGCCGGGGGCGCCGAGGAGTCTCAGACGAAGCCGAGGCCCTCGCAGTGCTTGCAGGTCTGGCCGTGGCCGTCGACGCCGGTCGCTCCGCAGTGGCAGCACAGCCAGCGTTTGGGGGCGGGCAGGACGATCGGGGCGGTGTCGTCGGGGTCGTCGGTCATGCGATCCACCGGCCGGTGTCGCGGTTGGGGGCGGTGTCGATGAACACGCGCCAGGTGTACGGGCGCCTGCGCCGCCGGATCGGGGAGACCGATCCGACCGGCAGGATCGTGCGGAGCTTGTTGACGGTGTGGACGAGTTCGGCGTGGGTGCCGTCGATGCGGATGCGCATGAGGGGTGTCCTTCGGGTCAGGCCGCGTGGGCCGGGGTGTCGGTGTCGATGTCGGGGGTGACGGGGTCGGGGACGACGCAGCCCGCGTAGGAGGTGTCGGCGTCGCGACGGGCCCGAGCGTGGGCGAGGATGCCCACGGCCGCGTACTCGACCGGTCCGAAGAAGCGGGTGGTCTTGTAGTGGCCGTAGCCCCGGTCACCGGGGCTGATCTCGGCGCCGAGGAGACCGGCGATGACGTCGATCTCGGCGCGGATCTCGTCGTCGGTTCCGTCGGCGAAGTGGTAGATCCTCGGGAAGTCCGGGACGGGGACGCCGGGGTTGGCCTCCAGGAAGGCGGCCAGGTCGACGAGCCCGTTGATCAGGGCGGTGCGGTGGTCGGTGCCGGTCATGGGTGTTCTCCTTCGGGTTCAGGCGGGTTCGGGGCTGTCGCGCAGGGCATGCAGCAGGTCGGAGGCGAGCTGGCTGGACACCCCGAGCCGGGAGCGCAGGGTGTCGCGGGTGATGGGGCGGCCGTGCCGGGCGTGGTGTTCGTCGGCCACCCGGCGGGCGTAGTCGAGCAGCGCGCCGGGGACGGGACCGCTGTCGTTCTGGCCGTTCTCGGCGCTGTCCCGGTCGGGTACGGCAGGGCCGGGTGGTGGGACGAGCGCGGCGGGGCCTTCGGGGGCGACGGTCACCGCCGGAACGGTCTCCGGTACGGCGTCCGGAACGGGGACGGGCACCGGGGACGGTTCCGTACGGGGTTCGGAGGCGCGGCGTTCCAGCATGGAGACCGCGATGAGGAACGCTCCGGCCGGGGTCGCCGCGGTGATCCACCCCCACGGGGACGGTTCGGCCTGGGCGAGGTTGGCGGCCAGGGACAGGACGATCCCGCCGACGAGGACGAGCGTGGGCCAGGAGATCCAGCCGTCCGGCCGCCGGCCGTTCTTGCGGTCGCGCTGTCGTTCCCGCGCGGCCATGACACAGGTCAGGTCGACGCAGACCGCCACGGCCCAGGCCATCCAGCCGGGTTGCCCGTGCTCGGTGGCGGTCTCGCGGATGTGGGTGAAGGAACCCGCCCCGGCGATCGCCGCGAGGATCAGTACCGGTCCGGAGTCGGCCAGCCGTACGGCCAGGCGGGGCGCGGTCGTGGTCACGGCAGGGTCCTCCCTTCTGAGGAGTCAGGCGGTCTCAGGCGGCGAGTTCGGGGTTGGTGTCGAAGGGCAGCTCGTGGCCGAGGCCGCTGGCGGCGACCTGAGCCCACGAGGGGGTCATCCCGGCATAGGTGCCGGCGGCCTGTTCGGCGGTGGCGGTGGAGACGTAGCCGGACCGGGCGCGGTACCACCGGCCGTCGGAGCCGGTGATCACGGCCACGCCGGGTGTCTCCGGGGCGATGGACCGGGCGGCCACCAGGGCTTCGGGGTCGAGGTCGCCCAGGGTCATCACCGCGGTTTCCGGGTCGTTGACCCGGTGGCAGATCCGTCCGCCGATCTGAGCGCGCAGCGCGGTCACGCCGGGGCCCAGGTCGGAGCCGATGCGCTGGCCGGACAGCACCAGGTGGATCCCGAACGCGCGTCCGAGCTGGGCGATGCGCAGCAGCGCGGTGGCCGTCCGGGTGACCTGGTCTTTCTCGGCCTTGTCGGCGGTGAGGAACAGTTCGGCCAGTTCGTCGACCAGGACCACGACCGGGATCGGGCGGGAGGCGTCCGGGAGTTGCCAGATGTCGCGCACCCCGTAGCGGCGGCAGGCGAGCATCCGGGCGCCCATGACGGCGATGAGGTCGCTGAGCAGGTCGAGGCATTCGGCGCGGGTGGTGGCCAGCGCGGTGAGCCGGTCGGCGTAGGCCGACAGCTCCACTCCGCCCTTGAGGTCGAAGCCGACCAGGGCGATCGGTTGCGGGGCCAGGGCGACGATGAGCGCGTTGATCAAGTTGGATTTGCCGGACTGGGTGGCCCCGGCGTTCATCCAGTGCGGGATGAGCCGGAAGTCCATCCGCCAGGCCGCGCCGGTCTCCAGTACTCCGACGATCGGGCGGAGCAGGTCGTCGGCCCGCCAGCCGCCGGGAGGCTCAGCCGGAGGTGCGGCGGGCGCGACGTGGGCTAAAGGGTCGCGGGTGATGCCCTGGAGGGTGACGCGGCCGGGCCGGGAGTCGACGACCCGGACCGCTTCGATCCGCCAGGCGTGCGCGAGGCGCTCGCAGACCTTGGCGTAGTCGTCAGGCACCTGGCCGTCGAGCAGGTGGAAGGTGATGCGGAAGCCGCCCCGCACCGGCCGGGGCAGGCCCATCCACGGCTTGGTGTCGACCTCGACCCGCTGGAAGCGCCGTTTGACCCGGACGACGCCGGTCGAGGCGATCAGGCCGGGCACGGTGGTGAACCACCAGCGCTGACGCTTCTTGGTCAGCCCGCACCCGGAGGCCACGTGCCGCCAGGACCAGCGCAACCACAGGGCCTTGCGCGGGAAGACGAGCACGTACCAGTAGGAGGACGGGGCCCAGCGCCGCCAGGCGAGGAGCACGAATAGGACGGCGAGGACCTTGACGAGGGGATGTCCGGGGTCGATCACAGGTCCGCCCCCGTTCTGGTCGCGCCTGCGGGGACGAAGGACTGAGCCCGGTAGGAGATGCCCCACCGGTCGCCCTGCTGCCAGACGTAGCCGACCAGGCCGACCGGGATCACCTCGTCGCCGGCCGAGATGGGCGGTTCCGGGGTGATGCTGACCTTGACGAGCTCCATGCGGTTGAAGTCGTCCTCGATCAGGAGGGTGACCTCGTACATGGTGTTGCCGTCCTTGTCGCGCTTGATCTCGCCGGTGTCCTTGTTGACGAGGCGGGGCTTGGCGGCCTTGGCGCAGGTGATGTGGAGCTTGGTGACGTCGACGGGGATCGGGATGGTGCGCATGATCGGTTCCTTTGCTAGCTGGAGTTCTTGGAATACATGGAACTCTTGGAATTCTAAGTTGTCAATGAGTTCCTCGCAGACTTGGTTGGTTTCTTTACCGGGGTGTGCTCAACTGGAGGCGAGCCGAGGAGAGAGCGGATGATGGTGGAGAAGAGCGGGCGACCGGCCTACCTGCAGATCGTCGACGAGCTGCGCGGTCAGATCCGCGCCGGCTCGCTGCCGCCCGGCACCGCTCTGCCTTCCATCGCCCAGCTCTGCGAGCGGTTCGACGTCTCCGCCAGCGTGGTCAAGGCCGCCATCAGCGTTCTGCGCACCGAAGGGGTCGTGATCGGCCAGCAGGGCAAGGGCGTGTTCGTCCGCGAGACGCCGGCCGAGACCCCTGAGCCGGAGGCGTCCGAGGCGACCGCCGAGATCCTGGACCAGCTCACCCAGATGCGCCAGTCGCTCAAGGAGCTGGGGGATCGGCTTGCCGCTCTGGAGTCGGCGGTATTCCAAGAGCCGAAGTGAGTTGCTCGACCCGGCAGGCCAACTCGTCCACCTGAGCCCGCATTTCGGCTAGTTCCCGGGCGATTCTCCGCATGTCCGCATTCATGCTCGTTTCTCCTGGTCATCCTCCGGCGTCGTTCGCCTTCCGGGATGGCCTAAGTTCACCGTGAGCTGCGGAGTTCCTGTATCACGCGGACGTAGTTAAGCTTCTTCAGTCCGGTTCAACGACCATTTACATAAGCGTTTTCACATGCACGACGCACACCGCGCACCACCCACCGAAGCGTGAAGGCGAAGGTATGCAATGAAGACGACCCAGCGGCCCGGCTGGACCCCTTCCCGCCTGCGGGAACACCGTGAAGCCCACGGCCTGACCCTGGAGGCCGCCGGTGAACGGCTACGTCAGGCGGCCATGCGTCACGGCTTGGCGGTGCCGGCGGCGAACTTCCAGACTCTCTGGGGACACGAGCAGGGGACCGTCTTCCCCGGTCCGCATTACCGACGCGCTTACTGCCTGCTTTACCAGGCCACCGAGCCTGAACTTGGGTTTCGTCCCCCTTTGCCCGGTGAATCACTGAAAGCGGAAGTCATGATTTCCGATTTACCCGAGCCCGCCGACCCCGCCGCCGACAACGCCGCCGCCCAGGTCATCGAGGAGGCGTTCACCAAGGTCTCCGTCGGCGGCATCGAGACGGGCGACTCCCCGCAGGCGCTGTTACGCAACCGGGTGGTCGACGCCTGGCGTCGACGCCACGGCGGCGGCAGCCCCAAGCCCATCCTGGTCCTGGTCGGCGGGTACGCCGGATCGGGCAAGACCGAGTTCTCCCGCTTCCTGTCCGACATCACCGGCTGGGCCTTCCTGGACAAGGACTCCCTGACCCGGTGCATCGTGGAGCGGCTGCTCGTCTCCTTGGGCGGTGACCCCAACGACCGGCACACCGACCTGTACCTCAAGGAGGTCCGCCCTCTGGAGTACCGGTGCCTGATGGAAGCCGCGTGGGACAACCTCAACGTCGGCACCTCCACCATCCTGTCGGCCCCGTTCATCGCGGAGCTGAAGGACGCGGCGTGGTTCGCCCGCCTGGAGAACCGGTGCGCGGCCAAGGGCATCGACGTGGCCGCCATCTGGGTGCGGTGCGATCCCGAGTCGATGCGTGAGTACATCGAGTTCCGCGGCGCCGCCCGGGACGCCTGGAAGCTGGACAACTGGCAGCAGTACGCCGCCGGCCTGGAGGTCGAGACCAGCCCGCCCACCGCCCACGTCACGGTCGACAACCGGCTCGGTGCGGCGATCAGTCTCGCCGACCAGACCCGTGAAGCGCTCAAGCGGATCCTCGCGTGAACGGCCCGCTGGGGATTGTGCTGTACGGTCCGCCGGCCAGCGGTAAGGACACCGTCACAGCGGCGCTGGCTCGGTTGGACGCCCGGTTCAGTCTGCTGCCCAAGCTCAAGGTCGGCACCGGCCGAGGCGAGGGGTATGAGTTCGTCAGCGCCGAACGCCTGGCCATGCTGCGGGACGCGGGCCGCCTGGTGGCCGAGACCCACCGCTACGGCAACGTCTACGCCGTCGACCGCTTGATGATCGACGAGCGGCGTGCCGCCGGGCACGTCCCGGTGACCCACATGGGCAACCTCGCCGACCTGCGCCGCCTCATCGGCACGACGCCGGACTCCTGGCTGCGCGTGCTGCTGTGGGTGCCGCGCGAGGTCACCGAACAGCGTTCGAAGGCGCGCGGCGACGTCGACACCGGCAGGCGACTGGCCGCATGGGACGAGACGCTCACCGACCTGGAGACCGGGGCTGACGCCGGGTTCTTTCATCTGCGTCTCCACACCGATCGGATCGGGGCGGATGCGGCGGCACGCGAGATCATGCGGGCGTATGACCGTCTGCGTGACGCGGGCTGCCCGCAGGTGCGACAGAGCCGCCGGTGAGCCGGGCCGCCACTTCCTCGGGGATCAGGTCGAGCCGCCACCAGGTGCCGCAGTCACGGCAGCGTGCCCCGTCGGGCAGCGGATGCTCATAGGTCCACTCGACCCGTTCGTGCCCGCACTCGCCGTCATCCCCGTAGCTGCGCGCGCAGCGCTCCGCGGTGACCGACGACTCATCCGCGGTCACGATGAGCGGCGCCTCACCCGGGCCGTGCCCGCAGTGCGGGCACACCGGAGGCGGTGATCCCGCCCGCAGGTGTTCCGCGATGCGGCGTTGTGCGTCGAGGAGGCGGAGCAACTCGTGGCGGCTGTGGGCCACGAGGTAGCGGGTGAGCCCGGCCAGCACCTCATGCCGCGTCAGCGGCCGTTCGAGCGTTCGGCGCGCGTAGAAGACCCCCGACGCGCTGGTCTCGGTCTCCCAGCCGTCGAACAATGGCGCGTCCGCCGCCGGGTCTGCCTTCCACGCCGCCGGGTCTGCCTTCCACGCCGCCGCGAGCAGCCATCCGGGCATCGCGTCCCCTTCCCTATCTTCCACATCTGGCACGTCAGCGGGCCGACCCGGTGAGGATGGCCATCCACAGGCCCATTCCTTCGGCCGTGCGCAGCCATTCGCTCTCCCACACGGTGATCTTCTTGTCCTCGCGGTAGCGCCGCCGGACGAACACCACCCCGCCAGCCGCGCACAGCTCGTAGACGAGCCGGTCGCACTCACAGGTGTGCTCGCGCACCCGGACCCGGTCGGCCCGGGGGATCCGGTCTCGCCAGCGCAGCACCTCGGCGCCTTTGCGCAGGGGAGCGACGTGAATACCGTGGTAGGACGCGGCCAGGTGACCCAGGCTGCTCACGGTGCGCTCCCTTCTCCGCCCCGGTCGCGAAAGGCCCTCGGTAGGTGGCATCGGTGAGCGGAGACCGGGACCGTGTCTCGCGATGCCCCCTCCGGCGCCGCGAGACGGGGCGGGTGTGGGAAGCGGTCCCGGACTTGCCCGTAGACAGCCGCTCACCGATGCCATGCCCGCATCATAAGCAAGCAATACCGTAGTACACCATAGAACACAGCAGTATGTTCCGCTGGAGTGGCCTCCACCACAGGCTCCTACCGTGTGCTCATGACCGAGCTGCGTGACGATCTGCCCAGGTGGCGACAGGTGCGCGACATCATCGTCCAGCGCATCGAAGCCGGCCAGTACCGGCCCGGACAACGGATCCCCTCGGTCGTCGACCTCACCCAAGAGTTCGGCATCGCCACCCAGACCGCACAGAAGGTCATGAACGCCCTGCGCAAGGACCGGTGGATCCGCACCGAACGCGGCATGGGCAGCTTCGTCACCACCGAAGAGGAGCGAGCCGCGGAGTCCAACGAGGCAGCCGGGTAGCCTCTACAGCTTTCAAGATCGCTGGAGTCTGCTTACTCCGGATGAGAACTTTCTCTACGTCTTTAAAGGCGAGCCGCCTACGGCGTCTCGCCGCGCGTCGGGCGGACGCTGGCCGCGCTGCGGCTCTTCGGCCGGTCGCGGCCGCGCCGCCCACGCGCTGATGTCCACCAGGCAGACCACCTCAGCCAGGAAAGTCTTCCGGCGGTCGAGGCGATCCCTCCGTAAGGCTGCCGCACCGCTTCCGTTCCTCGGGCCTTGGCGGCCCTGCGGTACGGATCGGCTTGCCACCGGATGACGGGGTTCTCGCCTCACGCGGTGGGCCGCGGATCCAGCTCAATCATCGCTACAGCAGCGAGTTCACTGCCTCCCAGTGCCTATAGTTCTCATCAATGGAAGGATCGTGAAGTACGCCAAGGATGTAGCAGAAAAGCGGACCATACTTGCCGCCGGGGAGCGGTGTTCAACCGATGGCGGCAAAGCGGCAATGTGCGAAAAGTGATCCCTCTCCCCAAGAGGGTGAACGGGTCGTCGGCCACGAGCGGCACCACGACGCCGAAAAACCCGGAAACCACGAGGGCGACGCTGGCAGACGAGGGAGAGGGAGAGAGGTAGAGACGGAGACGGGGCGGAAGGTGCAGGAAGGACCTTGGGGCGCTGCCCCAAACCCCGGGGCCTCCGACTCCGAGAGGGAGGCCGCGAGCTGGCGCCGTAGCTGGCTGGGCCGGAAGCCTGATCACTCGCCCGCCATCGACCCAGGCAGAGCCCAGCAGCCCGGCTCCTCCAGGTCAAGCCCAGCCGTGCGGGCAGGACAACCAGCGCGCGAGGAAGGTCACCGGGAGCAGGTACACGCGAGGCAGGGCTTGGCCCTCCATCCCCGGCCCGCTGTCACTTCGCGATGGGTCGACGGCAGACGGGAGATCAGGACGGGAACACCTGCGGGCAGGTGCCCCCGGATCCTGAGCTTCCTCTATCCCCGCATGAATATTGCCGACAAGCACTCTTATCGGCTCACCTTTTGCTGCTGGCGGCACCACTTTCGATAAGCTGCAACTTTGGGCGGACCGGGGAGGTTGTTTCCCTTCCTCCCTCAAGCGCGATAGGCGCGAGGCCAAAGATATGCTTATTCAATTCATCGAGATTCAGATGTACCGCTTCGGCCACCTGTGAAGCGCTAATTCCCTTTTCGCGAAGGGTGGCGAATACCTTTGTCAGGAGATGAGAGGTTTCTCGCGGAATCCCGTCCGGCTCCGATCGACGATATCCCATCTGTGACAACTGTTTCGCCGTTACTCGATATATCCAGTCGGATGTGAGACCCAGTTCGTGCAGCCTGTACGTCAGAGCCATGGCCGCCACATTCCACTTTCTCTTGGCCTTCATGATCCGATCAAGAGATGCGTTGTGGAGGTCTTGTGCAAGTAGCCCGGACTTCGGCATAAGAAATGCAGATGCAAACTGCTGCGCTTCCCGCTCCGCTTCCGGCCCGTGAGGAATTCGATGCTCGGAGTGAAGGACTAGGTGGCCCAATTCATGGGCCGCATCAAACCTACCCCTTTCCCCGCTTTTCTGCGTATTGAGGAATATGAACGGCTGATTGCCGTTGTGGCGGATAGAAAAAGCATCCACCGAGGAGCAGTCCACGGCAAGCGAAAACACGCGTATTCCGTGCGCTTCTAGCAAACGGATCATGTTGCCGATCGGAGACTCTCCAAGCCCCCATCGTGCCCTCAAAAGCTCCGCTGCCTGCTCCGGTTCGAGGTGAGGGAAAGTTGGTACGTCTGCCCGAGGTAGATCGAACCTTGCTTCAATCCAGTCATTAATTGAGACGGCGAAACTGCCGGCGCTTAGCGCTGCATCCCTATCCAGGGCGCTCGTTTTCGTGAGCGCACGAAAGCTGGCCTCGTTTACCGGAATTTCAGACAAGTCGCCAGCGGAAAAGAATGAAGGTGGCAGTTCAAGTGCCCTAGCGAGCGACAACAGGGTGTCGCCGCTAGGGGACTTGTGACCGTTCTCGAACGCAGTCAAGCTGCGAACGGAAATATCAGAAGCTTGAGAAAGCTTCGCTAGAGTCATACGACGCCGTTTGCGGGCGTGTATGAGACGAGACGCTGTGAACATTTATTTCATCCCCATATGACCAAATGTGGCCGTAGGGCGTCATCTTACCAGTGCAATCAGAGGCCCTTGTAAGTGACGTCGAAGTCCGGCCCTTCATCGCTGTTGGTGGGGTTAAGGTCGATCTCCCCGCCGCCGTCGCTGGGCGGAGCGATCCTTCCGATGGGAATGCGCACGAGCCACGTGTCCACAAACTTGCCGTGCATCTCCACCGGCAAAGAAAGTTCGACGTGGATTTCACCATTCTTGTCCATGCGGTAGAGAATGAACCAGGTCGGGATGTCGTCGACGTCAACGTCCTCAACATCCTCGATCTCGACCGCCAGGTCCTCATCGAGGTCGAACAGAGTCGTCTGCTCGTTGCGCTTCACGAGGCTCGCGACGGCGCTTCCCTTGGGGTTCTTCGCCCGAACCTTCTTCTTGAGATCGCCAACGCCGCCCGCACCGCTGATCACAGTGACGGCGAACGCCCCCGAAGGGTGGATGGTCCGCAGGATCGAGTCCCGGTTGCTGTACCCCCAGACCTCGGGCAGAAGGCGGTCCCGCAGCTGCTCGCGGAGGTACCGGTTTCCCCGGCTCCAGAACATGATCCCGCCGGCGCTCGGGGCGTCCATTCCAGTGCAGGTCCGCGCGTCGGCAGCCGCCATCTCCAGCGCGGCCAGAATGATCTCCGACGTCAGGCCCAGATCTTCGGCTTTCTTGACCGATCGCCAATCGGCATACGGCAACTCGTCCATCGACCACCTCCAAGGTCATCTCGGTTCCAAGAACTCTACCTCATATGAGGTCGAGATTTTGGAACTCTTTGACCGGCGCAAGAGGCTCGTGATCAAACCGTTATCGAACTTGTGATCGATGGTCGGGCCGAGACCTAGGCGGCGGGGCACAGCGCGGGCACACGACGGTGCGAGACGCCCGGAAATGCTGCGAAAGGATGAGGGGCTAAAGTGCAGGTCAGCGGCCCACTTGCGACATCGGTGCTGGTCTCAGCGGCCGTTCACCGAGAAGTGCTGGTAGTCCTCAGTTCGTGACACAGGCGATCCATCGGCAGGGGCCCACATAGGGTGTCACCGTGCAACGGCTCGCGCTCTTCGACTTGGACAACACGCTCGTAAACCTGGACGAGGCGTTTCGGGTGTGGGCCGCGGAGTTCGCCGACGGGTACGGCCTCGGACGCGAGGCGGTTGACTGGCTGATCGCTCTCGACCAGGCGGGTTATCCGCATCGTGAGGTCTTCTTCGGCAAGGTCCGCGAGCACTTCGCCCTCTCCGAGTCGGTCGAGGAGTTGTGGGGCCGCTATCGCAGGCACATGCCGTGTCTGGTGCGCTGCCGGCCCGAGGTCATGGATGGACTGGCGCGGTTGCGTGCGTCCGGGTGGAAGGTGGCCATCGTCACCAATGGGACGGCGGACAACCAACTCGGCAAGATCCAGCGGACGGGACTGGCAGAGGCCGTCGACGCCTACGCGCTCTCCGGACTTGAAGGCATCCGCAAGCCCGATGTCGGCCTGTTCGAGATCGCCGCCCGGCGGTGTGGCATGACTCTAGCTGACGGGGGCTGGATGGTCGGTGACCACCTGGTCGCCGACATCGCCGGTGGACAGGCCGCCGGCCTTCATACGATCTGGATCGACCGAGGGCCGTGGCCCGGACGGGAACACAAGGCGGATCATGCCGTCCCGGATGTGCTCCAAGCGATGGACCTCATTCAAGGATCGATTGAGGGGCGATGAGCCTAGACAATCCTGAGATGGGCCTCTCTTCTGTCACCGTAAGGCGGATAGGCGTCACTTTGCGTTCTCTGGCTAGGGGTCCATCGACTTTATAAGTTCTGCGAGTGAATGCCAGACGGAAGTCTTACGTGAAAGGGCACTACCGGAAGCGTCCGGGAGGAGGACGCACGTGGGTCAAGCCTCATGTTCGTCATATCTCTGTGGGGCAAGCGGCTGGACTTGGTGGGATCATGGTTCTCGCGATCGGGGCATTGATCGCGTTGAAGGCGCTCAGCGGGAGTAACCCACCTGAAGAATCGACGCCCATGCCCACACCGGTGGTGTCCGCTCCTGTTGAAAGTGAGAAGCCCCCGGAACCCACATTGCCAGAGACACCTCCCGAGCCTTCACTCGGAACGGGGCAATGACCTCGTTGACCAGCTTCGTGTTCTGCGGCGCGACGGTCTCGGCTGCTGCTGACAGCAACTCTGACAGCAACGTCCCCATACGGGGACTCACTTCGACAACCCTCCACCACCTTCTGACCACGGTGTCCGCCGCCCGACGAGGACGATTGCTCCGCCTGAAAAGCGGAAGGTCGGCGGTTCGACCCCGCCCCTGACCACATCAACTGAGCAGGGAAGACGCCCCGAACGATCACCGTTCGGGGCTTTTTTGATCTCCGGTGACAGCAACGTGCTTTGATCAGGCGGAGGAGACGTTGGTCCGGAAGCACTGGCGCTCAGGCAGGCCGGAGGCGTGCAACCTCTGGGCCGAATACGGGCCGGAGGGTAGGAAAGAGTGGCTGACGGTCGTGAGGCTCTACAACGGTGAGCACTACGGCCAGACTCCGGACGATCCGCCGGGCGAGACGTACGAGCTCCACGGCAACCACATCGTCGATGAGGCGAGCTTCTACTGCGCGATCGGCGAGGCCGTCAACGGACCGGGCGGCTACTTCGGCGCGTCCCTCGATGCCCTGAGCGACTGCCTGTGCGGCGGCTTCGGGGCGACGGTGCCGTTCACACTGATCTGGCATGACTCGGACGTCGCCCGCGAGCACTTGACCAGGCTGATGGGCTGGGAAGATGAACAGCCGACCTATTTCAAGTCCATTGTGGACGTTCTTCAATCAAAAGGCGTGAACACCGTTCTACGGTGACCCGGGAAACCGGTCCGGAATTGGATGAGGGGCCCGACGATCTCGCGGACGATGTGCGGGGCACGCCCTCAGGTCGAGCAGGAGGCTCACGCAGGCGTGCCGGAGGTCGTGGAGGCGCATGTCCCCGAGGTTGGCCGCCTTGTCGTCCGGCTGTGGCCTCCCGGCAGGCGGGGCGACCGGTTCCGGTGACACCGCGCCGCGGTCGAGCGCTGGCGGTGGCAAGGGCCGGGCTGGGATCACCGTTGGTGCTGATCACAGGGGGTGAGGGCGACCCGTTGGCGGACGGTGCAGAACTCCTGGCCGCTGCTCCTCAGAGGCTTCAGCTGATGATCCGATTGGTTACCGAACATCGGCGTCTGGTTTCTTACAGAGCAAGGTAGCTATCAGATAATCGGATTCCATGAAGGTGACGACCGCCACTGAGGCGTCTTGGAGCTTCGCGACCGTTCTGGACGAGGCGGAGCGAGGGGAGACGATCGTGGTCACCCGTGGAGGCAAGCGAATCGCGGTGATCGGTCCCGCGCCGACGGCACCCGGGCGTATGGTCAAGGCCTTTCTGTCGAAGAGCGTGGGGACGTTGGACGCCGATTTCGAGGCCGATGTCGCGGCGGCCCGGGAGGTGGTCGACGACGAGATGAGGAGCACGTGGCCCGACGCCTGATCTTGGGCACCGGTGTGCTCATCGCCGCCGAGCGAGGCAAGGCTTCCGTGGACACGGTGATCGGGGATGCCGACGATGTGGCGATCGTCGCGATCACCGTGGCCGAGTTGCTCGTCGGCGTGGAGACGGCGGACGCGGCACGCCGTCCTGCTCGGCAGGCCTTCGTGGACGAGATCCTTGCGCTGATCCCGGTCGAGGAGTACACCACGGACGTCGCCAGGGTCCATGCTCGGCTGATGGCACACGTACGACGGGATGGGAAGGCGCGCGGGGCATACGACCTGCTGATCGCCGCGACGGCCGCGGCCACCGCGAGAATCGTGATCACGATGGACTCGTCCGCCGCGTTCGACGACCTCCCCGGCGTGCGGGCACAGGTCGTTCCCCGGTGAGCGCCGACGACAACGGTGGCGGCGACGTCCGCCACCGCGGACACACCCGGGGCGTCGTCCGCATCTGTCCGCTTCCAGCTCGCAGCAGATGACCGGGGCGACTGCCCCGCCTGAAGATCGGCCTTCCCCGAGGGAACAGTGGCGAGAACGCATCACGGTGGCAGTTCGTACACCACCTCAGTGGAGGTGACCCACTATCCGGACGCCACCACCTCGCCGGCCGTGACCTGGGGAGGATTCGGGAGCAGGGCGGCAAGATTCTCCCGCACGAAGTCCGCAGCCCTTTCGGTGGATTCCTCGGCTCCGGCTTGGTCTTCGAAGACGCTGGTGGAGACCATTGATCCATCCCCGGCGTCGACCCAGTAATAAGCCACGAATCCGGGGACCTGGCGGATGAGCGGCACGAACCCCTCACTCACCCGGCGTCCCGCCTCGACGGGATCGGTTACCCCCTCGTAGCGCCGTACCGTTGCGTACACAGCTGACCCCCCGAGGTCCAAGATCGCCCTATGGGGGACGACATACCCCTGCCGTGCGTCCTCAGAAGCCAAGGGCCGGTAAATGAACGACAGTGCGGGATCGCACGGTTGTGGGGATGATGGCGGGGTTCCGCTCCGGAGGGTGGATTCCCCTGGGGGTGTGGTTCCGCTCCGGAGGGTGGATTTCCTCCCGGGGGTATGGTTCCGCTCCGGAGGGCGTAGTTCCGCTTCGGGGGCCGGTCGTGGCGACGGAGGCGGGTCCGCTTCGGTGCCCGGACGTCCTTACAGGTTCCTTGCGGGTGCCCGGATGTCCTTACAGGTGATCTGGGTGCCTCGTAGGTGGCCGCCCGGAGCGGGGCGGCAAGCTGTCGCCGGCGGACCGCCCTACGAGACCGCCCTGTTCCCCGCGCGGTCGACGGTACTCGACCCGGCCTCCGTCCATGATGTCTGACCAGGGAAGACGCCCCGAACGATCATCGTCCGGGGCCTTTGATCCTCGGTGGCGACGATGCCTCGATGGTCGGCTCCATCGACCCGTCAGCCGGTCGTGATGGCGATTCCCGGGAAGGCGGTGGTTGCGTTGCTCCACGGCGAGTAGTACAGCCGCCAGGAGCAGATGCGGCCGTTGATGACGTAGCCGGTGCAGGGCACCTGAGCGCTGGTGTCGATGAGGGAGATGACCCCCACCGCGTACTGCCGGGTGGTGCTGGACGGTTCGGGAGTCTCCACCGGGCCGCCGCTGTCGCCTTGGCCGGCTGCGTTCCTGCGCGTCGAGTTCTCCAGGAGGACCAGGTTGTGGAGCACGCTGTCGGCGAGGTAGACCGTGACGTTGATCATCTTCACCTGGCACAGGCAGATGGTTCCCGAGGAGGCGCCGGAGGTGCAGAGCCACATGCCCACGTAGGAGGCGGAGGTGCCGGCGACCGGGTTGCTGAACTCCGGCGATATGGTGCCGGGGTTGTTGTTGTAGACGCGGCCGGCGGTGCCGGCGCGGATCAGCATCACGTCGCGGCTGGTGTTGGCGTGGGCGATCGGACCGATCACCTGGCCGGTCGGGTCGACGGCCGTCTGCCCGATGGTGCCGCAGTGGGCCGCGGACAGCATCCAGCTCGCCCCGCCGGCGGTGACGGCGAAGCCCGTCGAGCAGGCGCGGCCGGTGCCGGCGTTGCGCCAGGCCGCGCCGCCCAGCCAGGGGGCGGTGTCGTCCCAGCGGCTGGCCGGTGCCGGTGTGACGCCGGCCTCCACGGTGACCGGCACCGCCGAGTCGGCGACCTTCGAACGGTTCGGTCCGTGGCCGGCGCTTGAGATCGTCAGGCCCGAGCCGTCGGCGTTCGGCGCGATCGAGGTGATCGCGTCGCCGGAGGCGCGGACGAGGCGGTTCATCTCGCTCTCCAACTCGCGGGCCGAGTAGGCCGCGGGCAGGATGCTGACCGGGACGTCCCGGCGCAGTCGGCCGACCAGGTCGCTGATGCGCTCGGGGGTGTCTCCTTTCCAGTAGACACGCAGTTCGCGGTTCTCCGGTGCCGCGATGATGCCGGCGAACCCGGCGGCGTCCTGTGTCTTGACGGCTGCGGTGACGCGGTCGGCGGCCTTGACCAGCTTCTCCTGGGTGGCCAGCAGGTCCTTCCAGGAGGAGAAACCGCCTGGGACCTCGTCGGCCGGCTCGACAGCCCGGGTGACGGCGTCCTTGACGGGGGAGGGAGCGGGGGCCGCGACGGCCTGGGCGGCGCCCACCGAGACCACCGAGACCATGGCGAGGGCGACTCCCAGCGCCACTGTCAGACGACCGGTGGATCGTGGGGCTCTTGAGGTGATTGGGGGGATTTTCACCTGATGCTCCTCTGTATCCTATATGCGGGGATGCATTTGATATTTCATGTATTCATTGTGTTATCAATGGTTTGATGGCCTTTTTTGATAGGTGAATCGATGTGGCGGGACAGACCTGTGCCGGGATTTCGGTTTGCGCTCAGAGACGTTCAAGGGTGAGGGTTGCATGGCCTGACCTCGCCGTGAGCCGGCAGCGGGTCGTCGCGGTGCCACCTGGGGTGCGTGAGGTGTCCCGATGGCGGTGCTCTGACCACCGAGCAGCGATCACGCCGCGAGCAGGTGAGGATGCGAGCAGCCGGCCGCTTCGCCGAAGGCGTAAGCGATGCCCGGGTCGCGCGGGAGTTTCGGGTGTCGCGGATGCCGGCCGATCGGTCATCACCGGCTTCACCGCCAAGACTGACCTGGACTTCCAACCCCCGTGACCCCGGCCCTCAAGCCTCTCCGGTGCTCCAACGCGAATTGTTGCGTTGGAGTGCCTTGGCCGCCATGAGGTCGGTCAGCTCGGCGGTACGACCTCGATGATGACGTTGCCGATCTTCTGCCCGGTTTCGACATAACGATAGGCGTCGACGATCCGGTCCAACGGGTACTGTCGGTCGATGACCGGCCTGAACTGCCCGTTCTCGATCAGCTCCCGAAGGTGTCCTACCATCTCCCGGTCGTTCCGCGGGATGGGGAACTTCACCTTTTTGCCGCCGAGCAACGGCGTGACCAGCGGCAGGACCAGGTTCTGCCACCAGGGCCCCAAGTCGGAGGACAGGTACGCCCCACCGGGTTTCAGCAGCCGCTTACAGCGGCCGAATGTGCTCTTGCCGACCGCGTCGAACACCGCGTCGTAGGTCTGTGTGTCCCTGGTGAAATCCTGAGCCGTGTAGTCGACGACCCGGTCGGCGCCCAGGCTCCGCACCAGCTCCACGTTCGCCGTGTCACATACCGCGGTCACCGTGACACCAAGGCTCTTCAGCAGTTGCACCGCCGCCGAGCCGATGGCACCGGTCGCCCCATGGACGAGGACGTCCTGCCCAGCCCGGATCCCGGCCGTCCTGATGAACGAGAGCGCGTAATGCGAGCCTTCGGTGCCGGGAGCGGCCTCGGCGAAGGTCGTGCCCGCCGGCATGGTCGCGATCATGCCGTCTTCGGGAACCGACAGATACTCGGCGTGCGCTCCGAACGCACCCTCGTTGTACCCGAACACCCGCTCGCCCACGGCGAATGACGTGACGCCGCCGCCGACCGCCTCCACCACTCCCGCGAACTCGGTTCCGAGGACCCTGCGCCGCGGCCGGGTGAGGCCGGTGGCCATCCGCACGAAGAAGGGCCTCGCCGCCCGGTAGGCACAGTCCGTTCGGTTCACCGTCGTCGCGTGCACCCTGACCAGAACGTCCTTGTTCCCGACCGGGGGCTCATCCACCTCGGCGACCCGAACCACATCCGGCGGGCCGTACCTGAAATGAACCGCTGCCCTCATAGACGGACCCCACTATTCAGCTGGCACCGGGCACTCACGTGTTATCGACACAGTGTCGACCCATACGTCGAAGAAAAGATCGTAGTGGCCGAAATCCCCGGCGTCGTCGCGCGCGCTGAGAGTGAGCTTGTGCGTCCAGCGCGGAATCTGTTTCGGATCGTCGGGCCTGGTCCTGGCCGGCTGCCTCGGCGGCCCTGAATCACCCACCTGATCCCAGGGGATCCGCAGGCTCTGGCCAGGATAGGGATCGTCACCCATCCCGAAGACGTCGCCCATGACGAACCCGAAGGCGAAGGCCAGGGTGTCCCGGAACCACGTCTCCTCTGTGACCGACTCGGCGGGAAGCCCGGTGAGTGCGCCGAGAAGCTGCCCGCCTTTCTGCGCTATCTGATCGGCGAGATTCCGCGCGACGGCGTCCACATCGGCGAAGTCGTCGTGCTCGATGAGTGCCCCGATGACGACCACGTCCTGGATCGGGCCCTCGTACAGCAACTGGTCGGTCGTCCAGATCCGCGAACCGCGCTTGCCCATGCTCAGGGTCCCGTCGCCGCCCGGGAAGGAGTGGGTCTTCAGCGCACTGTTGCCGGGTCCGATGAGTCCGACGACCCCGTATACCTCGTCTTCGCCTTCCTGGCGTGACACGCATTCCAGTCCCACGAAGTTGACCTTCATCACCTTGTTGGTCAGAACGTGACACCGGCCGTGATGCTTCACTGTTATCTTTCCCGACCGGAAGTCGGCTTCCCAGTGGTCGCCGTTCTTGCGCACGACCAGTTTGGGAGCCCTGGGCAGGCCGAGTGAGCTTCTCGGCCCGCCTTCCGCATTCCAGACGGCTTTGATCGCGCGCTCGGCCGTGATCTTTTCCATCGCCTCGGCGATTCCGCCGTGTTCGACCACCGGATTAGGCTTGGGAATGCGGATATGGGGATCCGCCGGCTCCCTGAATCTGTTGATATCCCAGTCTCGTGGGGGCATCGCTCGCTCCGTCGGGGGTGAGAAGCAGAACAGGGGCGAAGCTCTGAGGACGCCCGCGGTAGAGTGCGGCGCCACTGGGGAGAATCTCAAAAGATCGCGTGCGGGCATCGGCCGGTGGGCCGTCAATCCGCCGACCGGCGCGTTCCCGGCTGAGAAATACAGGCAGCATCATCACATGCGGCGTCGGGTTTTTCCAGTGGGCCCTCTGGATTTTCTTCGCCGTGCATCCGGTCCAGGAATCCGCCGACCGTATTCTCTTGATGCGGAGGCTCCATATGAGCGGTTACCGCCTGCCGGTGACTTTCTGGCTCAAGGGATGTGCCGGACATCACCGGCCTGATGCTCGTCCGGGCGTTCAGGGGTGCGTGATGACCGCTCGCGGGCCACTCCGTTCGGACCCGTTGAACACCGTGCGCGGCATGGCGGTCGTACTTCTCGAACCTGTCCGGCACGATCGACCGTGTCGCGGTCGATCGGGACGCGGCCGGCATCGTCGAAAACGCCGTCGGTGCCGACCTGGCAGGTGACGGGTTCACGGAGGTCGAGGTGTTCGACGAATGCGTGCCGCCGGTGAGCCACACGTGTTCCCCTCTTCCCGCGATTCGGTGTCGCGTCAGTCCGGCGGGGTCGCCGTCGCAAGGAGCCTGGACGGGCGGCGGGCCGCGGGCGTTCACGCTTGGTCATGGTGAATTGCTCGGTCTTTTGGGAACGAGGATTTTCGCAGACCGCCGTTCCTCGCGAGGTTTCCGGACAATAGCATTCGTTGAATGAAACGGGCGGTTGTCGCTGTTCTCGTAATGATCGCGGTGGGCGTCGTCATCGGCGGTGTCGCCGCCCTGGGTGTCGTGAACGCCGGGACCGCCGTGCTGGAGAGTCTTTTCGGCTGGCTGATGCTTCCGCACTCGGGCTTCCGCGGATAGATCCATGACGGCGGGGGCCCGCATTCGGACCTCCGGCACTTCACGGGCCGGTCCCGGAAGCCCACGGCGCGGGAGGTCCGGCTCGTCAGGCTCGGGGAACCACGGGCCGGCTCCGGAAGCCCACGGCGGCGCCGGTCATGAGTCGGCCGGGACATGCCGGGCGAAGCACCGTCGCCAGGGACGTGTCGCCCGGTCGGCCTCTGCCGGAGGCCGAAGTGTGCCCGGTCACGCCGTGCTTTCCCGGCTGCCTTCTGAGCCGTGTCCCACCACGGCCAGCGCCAGGTCACGTACGCCTTTCCGGATCCGCTCGTCGCCCAGTTCGCCGCGGAGCGCGGCGACGGATTCGGCGCCGAGCGGGGCGAGCAGGGCGTGGGCGAGGCAGTCGGCATCGGAGGCGGGACGCGCCAGGGCCAGCAGGACGGCGACGTGCCGGTGCCAGAACCGGTAGGCGCCGATCCGGTAGCGCGCGCCGGGGGCCGCGGTCTCGGAGACGCGTACGAGGTCGAGATGGCCGAGCAGGTAGTCCAGGTACGCGTCCACGAAGGCCGCCAGCCGTTCCGCCGGGGGTGCCCCGGGACCGAGCGGGGGCGGACCGGACAGGATGCGTCCCTGCAGCTCCCTTTCGCGCTCGTCGAGCAGTGCCGCTGCGAGCCCGGACCGGTCACCGAAGCGCCGGAAGAGGGTGCCCTTGCCGACCCCGGCCTCGGCGGCGACGGCGTCCATCGAGACGTTGTCGACCCCCTTCTCCCGGAACAGCCGGGCCGCCGCGGCCAGCACCTTCTCCCGGTTCCGCGCCGCGTCGGCCCGCTCCCGGGGCGGTTGCCCGCGCAGGATCTGCAGCACCTCGCTTGACGAAGCGGACTGCGGTCCATTAAGTTCTGAATCGTTCACGAAACGGACTGTAGTCCATTTAGTTGGGAGGGTGCAATGACCGCACTCATCAGCCGCGACGAGCTCAGGGCCGCCATCGACGCGGGAACCGTCGTCGTGGTGGACGCCCTGGGCGGCGAGTACTACAAGCAGCAGCACCTGCCGGGAGCGGTCGCCCTGGTGGCCGACGAGGTGGCCGAACGGGCCGCGGAGGTGCTCCCCGGCGACCGGGACGCGGCGATCGTCACCTACTGCTCCAACCCGGCCTGCGGGAACAGCGAGGCGGTGGCCCAGCGGCTCTACCGGCTCGGCTACACCAACGTCCGCAAGTACCGCGAGGGCATCCAGGACTGGGTCGAGGCGGGGCTCCCCGTCGAGTCCGGTCTGCCCGCCGGCCGCTGACGGCCGTGCTCGCCGAACGGCTCGGGCACGGGCTCTCCTGCGGTGCCCGAGCCTCGGTGAGCGGGCCCTGGCGAGTGAACCCCGGTGCCCGAGCCTCGGTGAGCGGGCCCGGTGAGCGGATCCCGGCGAGCGGGTCCGCAGCGCGAGACGCCTCCCCACCCCTGGACGGGGCGTCCGAACCCGGGTGCTTGAATGCTCGGAGGCCGGATACTCGCGACGGAGAACTGGAGTGCAGCTCATGCCCGACATGTCATATCGCCGGCTCGGCCGGTCCGGGCTGGTCGTCTCGGCCGTCGGCCTGGGTGCCAACAACTTCGGCCGCCGGATCGACCTCGACGCGACGCGGGCGGTGGTGGACGCCGCCTTCGACGCCGGAATCACCCTGATCGACACCGCCGACATCTACGGCGAGTCGGAGGAGTTCCTGGGGGAGGTGCTGCGAGGACGGCGGGACGAGATCGTCCTGGCCACCAAGTTCGGTGGGAACACCGGCGGGGCCAACGGCCCCGACTGGGACGTCCGTACCTCCCGCCGGTATGTCCGCAAGGCGGTCGAGCGGTCGCTGCGGCGTCTGCGCACGGACTGGATCGATCTCTACCAGGTCCATTTCCCGGACCCGGCCACGCCGGTCGAGGAGACCCTGGCGACCCTGTCGGACCTGGTGCGTGAGGGCAAGGTCCGGTACATCGGCTCGTCCAACTTCGCCGGCTGGCAGGTCGCCGACGCCGACTGGATCGCCCGGACCAGGGGCTACGAGCGCTTCGTCAGCGCGCAGAACGAGTACAGCCTGCTGAACCGGCAGGTGGAGCGGGAGCTGATGCCCGCCCTGACCCACTACGGCGTCGGCCTGCTGCCGTACTTCCCGCTGGCCAACGGGCTGTTGACCGGCAAGTACCGGCGCGACGCCACGGCACCGGAGGGCAGCCGCCTGGCGGGGCGCCCCGAATACCTCACCGACGCCCGCTTCGACATCGTGGAGCGGCTCGCGGAGTTCGCCGGGCGGCAGGGCGTCGGCCTGCTCGACGTCGCGATCGGCGGGCTCCTCGCGCGACCGGAGGTGAGCTCAGTGATCGCCGGTGCGACGAAACCGGAGCAGATCAAGGCCAACGTCGTCGCGGGCACCTGGCGGCCCGACGCGGAGGCGCTCGCCGAACTCGACCGGATCACGTCCCGCCCGAGCTGAGGACCACCGGTGACCCGTGCCCGGTGGCGGGCCCGTGCTCGGTGGTGGGTTCGTGCTCGATGGCGGGCCCGTGAGCGGTGGCGGGACCGTGCCTGGTGGCGCGGCCCGTGCCTGGTGGCGCGGCCCGTGCCCGGTGGCGCGGCCCGTGAGTGGCGGCGCGGTCCGTGCCCGGCGGCACGGCGTCCGCTGACGGGCGGCCCGGCTCATCCGCCACCGCATCGCCCGATCCTGACCACGCCTGCCGCCCCATCCCTGACCACGCCGCCCGGGCCTTCCGGGCGGCCGGGCATCCCGGTGGGTTTCGCCGGCCCGTACGGTGGCACGTTCACCGGCGTGGACGACGGGTGGGATCTGGTGATCATCGGCGGTGGCCCCGCGGGTTCCGCGGCGGCCCTGGGCGCCAAGCGGCTCCGGCCGGACGCGCGGGTGCTGCTGCTCGACCGGGCCGAGTTCCCCCGGGACAAGGCGTGCGGTGACGGCATCGCCGCCCACGGCCGTGACGAGCTCGCCCTGCTCGGCGTCCCCGACCTGGTCGCCGACTACCGGCCGACGCACCGTCTGTCGGTGGTCTCTCCCGGTGGTGCGCGCGTCTCCGCCGCCGTCGCCCGGCCCAACCACGTCGTCCCCCGCAAGGTCTTCGACGCCCGTCTCGTCCGCGCCGCCCGCGAGCGTGGCGTCGAGGTCCGGTGTCACCGCGTCCGCGAGCTCGCCGCCCGCGACGGTCACGTCGTCGTCGATGGCACCGTCACCGCTCGCGCCGTCGTCGCCGCGGACGGGGCCAACTCGACCGTACGGCGCCTCATCGGCCTCCCCCCTTCCCCGGACAGGCACACCGCGATCGCGGTCCGCGGTTACGCCGACGTGCCCGCCGGCGACGACGTCCAGCTCATCGCCATGCAGAGGGACGGGTGGCCCGCGTACGCCTGGTCGTTCCCGGTCGGCGACGGGACCGCCAACGTCGGGTTCGGCATGCTCCTTCCCCGGTTGCGCGCCGTGGGACTCCCCGGTCGCGAGGTGCTCCACGGCCGGCTGGCCGAACTCCTGCCCCACCTGCCCGCCCGTGACCTGCGTGCTCACCACCTGCCCCTGTCACCTGGCCGGCCGAGACCCGGTGCCGGCCGGGTGATGCTCGCCGGTGACGCGGCCGGCCTCGTCAACCCGCTCACCGGTGAGGGCATCTACTACGCCCTGGTCTCCGGCCGGCTCGCCGGTGAGGCCGCCGTGGGGGCGCCCGGCGACCCGCTGTCCGCCTACCGGCGCGCTCTGACGAAGGCGCTCGGCCGCCACCTCCGCACCACCGACGTGCTCGCCCGCGCCGCCCAGTCGCCCCGCTTCATCGACGCCGCGATCGCCACCGCCGCCCGGCGCAAGGACGTCTTCGACCTGCTCGTCGAGGTGGGGCTCGGCGCGGGGACGGTACCGCTGCCGCTGGCGGGCGCCGTGGTCCGCCGGTGGTTCCTGAACGCCGTCCGGGGCGGACGGTTCTGACCCGCTCTGACCCGCACGTCCCGGGGACCCGGGGGACCGGCGGCCGTCCACCGGTCTCAGGCCGGGGTGACGAAGGCGCCGGCGCGGGCGGCGGCCAGGGCGGTGGCGGCGGCGCGGTCGGCGACCGTCTCGTCCACCGGTTCGCCGCTGATGAACAGGCGGTAGTACAGCGGCGCCACGGCGGTCCGGACGACGTCCGCGGCGTCGGTGCCCTCGGGCAGTTCGCCGCGCGCGACGGCCCGCTCGACGATGGGGGCCGACTGGCGGTGGCGGGCGGCGAAGAAGTCGCGCAGCGCCTTCGCGACGACCGGATCGCGCATGGCGGCCGAGATGAAGGCGGTCGGAATGGAGCCTGTGGCGGGATCGGTGAAGCCGGTCAGCACCAGCCGTGTGAGCTCCCGCAGGTCCCCTTCGACCGTGCCGGTGTCGGGGACCGGCCACGGCTCGCCGCCCGCCAGGTCGAGCGCATCGGCGGCCAGTCCTTCCACGCTGCCCCAGCGCCGGTAGACCGTGGTCTTGTGCACGCCCGAGCGCCGGGCGACACTCTCCACCGTCAGCCCCTCGAAACCTTTCTCCCCCAGCTCGGCGAGGGTCGCCTCGCGCACCGCCTCGCGCACCCGCGCCGTACGTCCGCCGGGACGCAGGGTGCCGGCGGACACAGAGGACGTGGAAGAGGCGGAAGACGCCACGGTCACCTCTCGTTGCATGGGTTTCTCCCTGTCTGGCATACTCACCCTAAAGCAACTAAGTTGCATTTATAGCCGCCGATGGAAGAGGGCAGCAGCCGTGGGCCAGTCACCGGAGACCGCGACGACCCCTTCAGTCGACGTTCCGGAGGCACACCCTGTCCACCCAGCTCACCCTCAGAGAAGTCTCGAAGTCCTACGGTGACCGAGCGGTTCTTGACCGCGTCTCCTTCAGTGTCAGACCGGGGGAACGCCTCGGCGTCGTCGGGGAGAACGGCTCAGGCAAGTCGACACTGCTGCGTTTGATCGCCGGTGTCGAGCAACCGGACGAGGGCGAGGTCGTCACCGTCTCAGGTGACGGTGTCGGTCACCTCGGCCAGATCCTCGACCTGCCCGGCCACCACACCGTCCAGCAGGCCGTCGACGCCGCGCTCGCCGAGTTGCGTGCCATGGAACGCCGGATGCGTGAACTGGAGGCCGATCTCGCCACCGACGGGCCCGACGGCTGCGAGGCCCGGTGTGAAGACCGGTGTGAAGACCGGTGCGGGGCACGGCTCGCCGGACATGACCGGCTGCTCACCGAGTACGGTGACCTGCTCAGCGTGTACGAGGCTCGCGGTGGGTACGAGGCCGACGCCCGGATCGACAAGGCGATGCACGGCCTCGGTCTCGCGCACATCGGCCGGGATCGTCGCCTGGGGAGCCTCTCCGGCGGCGAACAGGCTCGGCTGGGGCTGGCCTGCCTGCTGGCCGCCGCACCGGAGGTCATGCTGCTGGACGAGCCGACCAACCACCTCGACGAGGCGGCGACGACCTGGCTGGAGGAGCGGCTGCGCGCACACCGGGGCACCGTGGTCGCGGTCTCGCACGACCGTGTCTTCCTGGACCGGGTCGCCACCGCGATCCTGGAGGTCGACAACGGCGCGGTCACCCGGTTCGGCGGCGGCTACACCGGCTTCCTGGCCGAGCAGGCGGCCGCCCGGCAGCGTTGGGAGCAGGCCTACGCCGACTGGGTGGAGGAAATCCGGCGGGTACGGGCGTTCGCAGCGACCACCGCGCACCGCGTCGCCCACGGCCGTCCCATGAAGGACGGCAACAAGATGGCCTACGACCGCGACGCGGGACGGGTGCAGAGCTCGATCGCCGGCCGCCTCCGCCAGGCACAGGAGCGGCTACGGCGTCTGGAGGAGGATCCCGTCCCCGAACCGCCCGAGCCGCTGCGCTTCCGGGGACTGTTCGAGCGCGGCACGGCCGACGGACCGGTGGCGGAGCTGCACGGCGTGCGGGTGGCGGACCGCCTCGCCGTCGACTCCTTCGGCATCGGGCAGGGGCGGCGGCTGCTGGTTCACGGTCCCAACGGAGCGGGAAAGTCGACCTTCCTGCGGGTCCTCGCCGGCGAACTGGAGCCGGACCGGGGGAGCGTACGGCGTCGCGGACGGATCGGCCACCTGCCGCAGGAGATCACCTTCACCCGGCCCGAGCGGACCGTCCTCGACACGTTCGCCGAGGGCCGCCCCGGTGATGCTGAGGAACACCGGGCGAGCCTGACCTCGCTGGGGCTCTTCCGCGCGGACACCCTCCATGCCCGGGTCGGCACGCTCTCGGTCGGTCAGTGCCGCCGGCTCGCCCTGGCCAGGCTGCTGACCGCCGAGGCCGACCTGCTGCTGCTGGACGAGCCGACCAATCACCTCTCGCTCAAGCTCGTCGAGGAGCTGGAGGAGGCCCTCGGCGCCTACCGGGGTGCCCTCGTCGTCGTCTCACACGACCGGGCGACGAGGTCCCGCTTCGCCGGCGCCCAGGTCGAGATGCGCGACGGCCGCCTGCTCTGAGCCGCCGGAGCGCCCGTCCGCGCGCCTCCGGCTTCCCCGCTTTCCCCCTTTCCAGGAAGGACACCGCGATGTCGGACGACCTGATGGTCTCGATCCAGGAGTTTCCCGTCTCGGGCCCCGACGCCGGTCCGTACGGGATCACCGTGGGGCCGGACGACGCGTTGTGGTTCACCATGGTCCATCACGGTCTGATCGGCCGGATGACGCCCGGTGGCGACCTCACCTCGTACCGGTTGGACGGGGACTCCTCCGGTCCTTCCCTCATCACCACCGGTCCCGACGGGGCGTTGTGGTTCACCGAGTTCCGCGGCCACCGGATCGGCCGCGTCACGGTGGGCGGCGACGTCGGCTCGTTCACCCCGCCGACGCCGGAGGCCGGTCCGTACGGGATCACCGTGGGGCCGGACGGCGCGCTGTGGTTCACCGAGTCCGCCGTGGGCCAGATCGGCCGCGTCACGTCCGAGGGAACGGTCGTCGAGTTCACGCTCCCGGACCGGAGGTCTTTCCCATCCATGATCACTTGTGGTGCGGACGGCGGCCTGTGGTTCACCATGAACGCGGCCGACGCGATCGGCAGGATCGGGACGGACGGTGACATCGTGGTCCACCCGCTGCCGACCGGGGGTGCGGCCCCGGTGGGCATCGCCGCCGGTTCCGACGGCTCGGTATGGTTCGCCGAGATCGGCGCCGGTCAGATCGGACGCGTCCGGCCGGACGGGAAGATCGAGGAGTTCCCCCTCCCCGACCGCGCGGCCCGCCCGCACGCCGTCGCCGCCGATCCCCGGGGCGGTTGCTGGTTCACCGAGTGGGCCACCGGACATATCGGCCGGGTCACCCCGGAGGGTGGCGTCGAACGGTACGCGCTCCCCACCTCGTCGTCGGAGCCCCACGGCGTCACGGTGGCCCCGGACGGCGCCGTCTGGGCCGCGCTGGAGACGGGAGCGCTCGCGCGTCTCACTCTCCCGGCCCCGGGTGCCTCCCGCGGCCCGGTGGATCCGGCCGGAGAGGGCGTGTAACCGCCCGACCGGCTCCCGGGGACCGTCCACCCCGACGTCCGCGCATCTTCCGGGTGATCGCGGCGCGTCCTTTGGCGGCCCGCCGGTTTCCGGCAATCCGCGGGTTTCCGGCGGGCCGCGGGATGACGGTGGGCCGCTGTCAGAACAGCCAGCCGAGCAGGCCGCCGCCCCCGGAGTTCCCGCCCCCGGAGTTCCCGCCCCCACCCGTGTCCTGCGTCGGTGCCGGGGGGTCCGACGGTGCCGGCGGGGGTGCCTGGGTCGCGGGCGCCGTGGTCTGGGTGGGCGCCTCGTCCGTCGGCGAAGACGTGGACGCGGGCTCGTCGGAGGTCCACGGCTCGGGGTCCGGGCTCTTCCGGGAGTCGCCCACATGCCGCTGTTCCTCGCTGGGGCGGGGCCTTCGCGGAGTCTGCCGGGTCGCGGTCGGCCGCGATGGCGACGACGTCCGGGCACGGGGCGCCCGAACGGGGACGTTCTCCGGGGCGGCGGTGGGGGACGGGGTGACGGTCGGCGTCCTCGCCGACTGCCGGGCAGGACCGTCCGCGGGTGTCTCCGGAGAAGCGTCCGACAGGTCGGACGTCGAACACCGCACGCCCTGCGGGCACGTGTCGTCGGACGCCGAATCCATGGAGGAGGAGAGCACCCAGCCGCCCAGCACCCCCGCCGCCACGATGCCGCCGGCCATCGCCAGCAGTGTCCTGCCCCGGTTGCCGTCCCTGCCGTGGCGGCTTCTCCTACGGGATCCCGGGGTGTTTCGCCGGGCGGGTCCGGGGAGGTCGCGCGTCCGCTCACCGTTCTCGGCGGAACGCCCGTCCGCGATGTCACGTCCGCCGGTCTCCCGCCGGTCGTCCAGGTGGACGATCTGCCGGGACCCGTCCGGATGAACGATCTCCCGGGACCCGTCGACGTGGACGATCACTTTGGTCCCGCCGCTGCCGAGGGAGGTCTGACTCCACGTGTCGTCCATGGCCTGATCCCCGGGGGTATGGCTCCGGTCCCGGGCTTCGGGCCTCAGTCCCTCCGGTGCCGCGTGCCGGGCTTCGGGCCTCAGTCCCTCCGGTGCCGCGTGTCGGGCTTCGGGGGCCGGGCTCCAGTCCTTGGATCCGTGGTCCCAGCCGTCTGACAGGACATCGCCCTCCGGATCGGCTCCCGGGTGCGGAACGGGTACCGGCGGCCCGGTCCACTCACCGGGCCCCCCGTCGGATGCTCGCCGGATACCGTCGCGCCCCACGATGAACCTTTCTGATGTGAATCTTGGTCGGGCATCTTCCTAGCAGATTTCGCAGTGATATGTCCGAAAACTTCACTCGCATCAGGCATTAACGTGACTGAGCAGCTTATAGGAAGGCCGAAAGGCAATGCCGAGTCTCTCGGTTGATCCGGCCGACGACGGCCGAGGTGTGCGAGGGGCCCGGCGGCGCGGGACGGTGCGGGACGCGGCGTGGGGTACGGGCGTGGTGACAACCGTTGCCGGCGGTAAGCCGTCGTCCCGAGCGCGCATTCCCCTTCTCGCGGTGGTGTGAGCGGCGCCCGGTGGCGGCAAGAAAGACCGCGACCTCCGGGATGACCGGAACCTCTGGAAGAAGTATGACCCGCGGAGAGGACCGAAATCTCAAAGGAGGGGTACGAACCTCCCGGTAAGAGATGAACTCCCCAGGACCGGGATCAGGGCCTGCACCGGGATCAGGGCCAGGGCCGGAACCAGGACCAGGACCAGGACCAGGGCCGGGATCAGGGCCTGCACCGGGATCAGGGCCAGGGCCGGAACCAGGACCAGGACCAGGACCAGGGCCGGGATCAGGGCCTGCACCGGGATCAGGGCCAGGGCCGGAACCGGGACCGGACCGGAACCGGGACCGGACCTGGACCAGGACCGGAACCTGGACCCGGATCGACCGGGACTGGCGCCGAGGCTCCGCCCCGGTGTCGAGCAGGCGGGGAATCCGGTGAACGCGGACGGCCGGGTTCCCCGTCGTCGGCACTTGCGGGCGTGTCGTCGAGAAAGCCGGCGGAGGCGTCCGGCGCGCGGTCCGCCTTCCCGAGAAGTGGCTCCCGATAAATTCCGACATATGTGCTTAAAGGGCATATAAGGGTAGTAGCTTGGCATGACATCGCATCCGTCGGCGGGCGCGTTCCCCGGCTCCTCTCCCTTCCCGCCCATCGGGGACTACGCCTTCCTGTCCGACTGCGAGACCACCGCCCTGGTCGCCCCCAGCGGGAACGTCGAGTGGCTCTGCCTGCCCCGGATGGACTCGCCCGGTGTCTTCGCCGCCATCCTCGACCGCGACGCCGGAGGGTTCCGGCTCGGCCCCGCCGACCTGCGGGTGCCCGCCGCCCGCCGATACCTGCCGGGCACCATGGTGCTGGAGACGAGCTGGGGCACGCCCACCGGCTGGGTCATCGTGCGTGACCTCCTCCTCATCGGTCCCTGGCACCACGAACAGGAGCTCTCCCACACGCACCGGCGGGCGCCGACCGACTACGACGCCGCGCACGTGCTGCTGCGGACGGTGCGCTGCGTCAGCGGCGAGGTGCAGACCACCCTCGACTGCGAACCGGTCTTCGGCTACGGCCTCAAGCCCGCCCGCTGGTCGTACACCGACCGGGGCTACCACCAGGGGGTGGCGACCGCGGACGGGGAGAACCTGCGGCTGGCGCTCACCACCGACATGCGGCTGGGCTTCGAGGGCTGCCGCGCGACGGCGCGTACCCTCCTGAAAGAGGGCGACACCCGTTTCTGCGCGCTGTCGTGGACCGAGCACGAGCCGCCGTACACCTTCCAGGAGGCGTACCGGAGGCTGGTGTGGACCGCCCACCACTGGCAGCACTGGCTGGCCAGGGGAAACTTCCCCGACCACCCCTGGCGGAGCTTCCTGGAACGCAGTGCCCTCACCCTCAAGGGGCTGACCTTCGCCCCGACCGGCGCGCTCATCGCTGCGGCGACCACGTCCCTGCCAGAGACCCCGGGCGGCGACCGCAACTGGGACTACCGCTACACCTGGATCCGCGACTCGACCTTCGCCCTCTGGGCCCTGTACACCCTCGGGTTCGACTGGGAGGCCGACGACTTCTACTGGTTCATCGCCGATGTCGCGGAGCGGGACGAGGAACTCCAGGTCATGTACGGCGTCGACGGTGAACGCGAGCTGGAGGAGCGGATCCTCGACCACCTCGACGGCTACGACGGGGCCAGGCCCGTCCGGGTGGGCAACGCGGCCTACCGCCACCGCCAGAACGACGTCTGGGGTGCCGTCCTCGACTCCTTCTACCTCCACACCCGCTCCCGTGACCGCCTGGACGAGCGGATCTGGCCCATCCTGAAACGGCAGGTCGAGTCGGCCGTCAAATACTGGCGCCAGCCCGACCGTGGCATCTGGGAGGTACGCGGAGAACCCCGGCACTTCACCTCGTCCAAGGTCATGTGCTGGGTGGCGGTCGACCGGGGGGCGAGGCTCGCCCGGATCCGCGAGGACCTCCGGCTGGCCGAGTGCTGGCAGCGGATCGCCGACGAGATCCACGCCGACGTGTGCGCCAACGGCGTCAGCGAGGCGGGGGTCTTCCGGCAGGACTACCGGACCGACGCCCTCGACGCGTCACTCCTGCTCATCCCGCTGGTGCGCTTCCTGCCGCCCACCGATCCCAGGATCCGCGCCACCGTCCTGGCGATCGCCGACGACCTCACGGTCGACGACCTGGTCCTGCGCTACCACCCGAAGCAGACCGACGACGGCCTGTCGAGTGAGGAGGGCACCTTCACCATCTGCTCGTTCTGGCTCGTCTCGGCGCTGACGGAGATCGGCGAGTACGCCCGCGCCCGCAGGCTCTGTGAGAAGGTCCTCTCCTTCGCCAGCCCCCTGGGCCTGTACGCGGAGGAGATCGACCCGGTGACGGGCCGCCACCTGGGCAACTTCCCGCAGGCGTTCACCCACCTCGCGCTCATCAACGCGGTCATCCACATCATCCGCGCCGAGAGCAGCCGGGGCGCCGGGCCGGTCTGGCCCACATCGGGCCGGGAGCCGTCCTGACCCCGCCCGGACGCGCGCCGGCGACGCTGGGCATGACTAGGCTCTGGGACATGAACCGTCGTGTGATCGCCGTCGTGGTGCTCATCGGCCTGCTCGCGACGAGCGGCCTGTCCGTCGTCGTCGCCTGGGGCCTGTCCGGCTGAGGCGACCCGGCCGCCGGACGGGCCGGGGCCGGACGGAGTGGAGACACCGCCCCGGGCACTCGGCGCCGACAGGCCGCTGTCCGAAGCCGCGCCGGTCGGCCGCCGCCCGAGACCGCGGTGGCGTTTCGGGCGCCCGTCAGGCGACCACCATCGCGTTCTGGCCGGTGGTCTGGATCTGGTGGTGTCCCTGGGCGGACTGGGCCTGCGGCTGGACGGTGGGCTGCAGGCCCTGCGCCTGAGCGGGCTGGGGCTCGGCCTGGGGGTGGGACTGGAGGTCGGCGGAGTCCGCCGGCGCCTGCGCGGCGGCCGGGCAGGTGCAGTATCCGTTGGTCAGGATCAACCGCCCGCGCTGCGCCGTGTAGGTGCGTGAGTCGGTGGCGAGGAGAACGCCTGTGCATTTATGGCAGACGACGGACTGGCGATCCATGGGACGGCTTCCTTCCGTAAGGGTAGCCGTCGAACGCTCGTCGGTCCGGCCGGCTGGCTGCTCGTGCCCCGAGAGGGAGATACCAATCTCCCTGCCGAGGACTTCTAGCTTACTTCGTTACTTATGGTGATGATTGATGCACACGAAGTGACAGATGTAAGGCTTGGTCGCGCCGCTTCACACAGTCTCATGTCACGGGGCCGAGCGGTAGCGATTGTCCATCTCCCGTGCCGAGCGTCACACCGGTCCTTCCCGCTCCGGACGGACCGGGCCGCACACCGGGCCGCTCGTGACCGCCCGGCCACTACACCACCGCCTTCCCGCGGCCCCGCTCCGTCAGCACCGGCCGCAGGAGCAGCGCGTTGGCCGCCACCGCGACGCAGACCAGGCCGAGCAGGAAGCCCCAGCTCACATCGCTCAGGTGGTGCATCCCGCGATACATCCGCGAGTAGGCGATCCCGAGGGGGATGCCCAGGCCGACCAGCCACCACAGCAGGTTGAGGATCCTGTACCGGTGGGTGTGCAGGGTCAGCACCAGCGCGACGCCGCAGTAGAAGGCCACCGCGGCGCTGGTGTGCCCGGAGGGGAAGCTGGAGGTGGGCGGCGCGGGGTCGAGGTGCTCCACCGCGGGCCGCTTGCGCTCGGCGAAGACGGTCGCCAGCAGGAAGATCGCCGACTGGGAGAAGACGGCCAGGGCCAGGAAGATCGACTCGTTCCAGCGCTTGAAGACCAGGCGGAAGACGACGCCCAGCAGGACGGTGCCGATGATGATCACCGGAGTGTCCGAGAGACTCGACACCACATCGGTGATCGAGCTGAGGTAGGGCGTGCGGTCCTTCGCCATCTCGGCGTTGACACCCTGGTCGTTCGCGATGAGGGTCGTCGTCTGCAGGACCTTGGTGATGAGGAGCCCGACGCCGAGCGTCAGAGCCGCCATGACGGCCAGTGGCAGGAGGATGAGGCGCGCCACGCCCCGGAAATCCACCGACATTTTCGACATGGCGCGCCAGCTACCCCTGATCCGTTCCTTGGAACGCCTCGGGCTCGATGCCCTCCTCGGGCGCCACGACCGGTCTGCGGCCCTCACCCCGCCGCCAGGTCTCGTAGCCCGCCGCGGTGCCCGTGACGAACGCCACACCGAGCGTGACCCCCGCGACGACGTCGCTGGTCCAGTGCACGCCGAGCGCCACCCTGCTGTAGGCGACGAAGGCCACGACGGCCGCCGCGGCGGCCCAGGCGACGATCCGGGCGGCCCGGCTCCGCAGTGAGGGGAGCAGGATCAGCATCAGGATGCACGCACCCAGCGCGGCACCCATCGCGTGGCCGGAGGGGAACGACGCACCCGGTGCGGACGCCACCGGGTCCGGCAGGTCGGGGCGGGCGCGGTCGACGATCTCCTTGAGCGCCAGGTTCAGCAGGCCGCCGAAGGTGATCGTGGCGACCGCCCAGACGGCGAGTCGCCGCGACCCCCGTCGCCAGAGCCACAGTGCCACCAGCACCACCATCACACGCCAGGTCCACGGCCCGAACACCTCGGTGGCCACCCTGAGGAAGGCCGTGTAGCCGGGGTTCTCCAGCGCGTCCTCGTGCATGTCGAGGGTGACGCCCCTGTCGAAGGAGTCGAGCGGGACGAAGGAGGTCTTGACGAACACGAGCAGGAGCGCGAAGGGCACCGAGAAGACCCAGGCGGCCATCACCGCCAGGGTCAGCCGTATGCCCAGCCGCCGGTCAGATGCATGATCGTCTGCTGGCCGGCGGTGCGAGGACTGACCATCGATAATCCTGACCATCGTCCATGGCTACCCGATGTCCGCCGGATATGCCTCCTCCGGCCGGAGGAGGCCGGGTTCAGGCGGCGCGGCGGGGCTCCCGCCGGGCGGTCCAGCGCAGGACGTCGCAGTGGCGCCGTTCGGCCTCGGCCAGCACGACCTCACCGGCGTACGCGTCGAGTACGGCGCGCAGGTGCGGCAGCTGCTCGGCCACATCGTCCCAGGCGCGGGACGGATCGTCGTGGCCCAGCTCGATCAGCGCGTCCAGGTACGCGGCGTAGGCCGTCCACCACTGGCGGCTCAGCTCGGACAGGAACCCGTCCAGGCCGCCGAACTCGCGCCGGATGTCGTCCTCCCACCACGCGGGGACGGTGACGTCACCGGTCTCCGCGAGGTCGCGGAGCACGACGTGCGCCAGGGAGCGCCGCCGTCGCACGGCGGCCGAACGTGACGTGCTGCTCATGCACCCAGCCTGACGATCTTCGTTTGCTGAACGTTTAACGATGTATTGACGGTTATATGCGGACTCACCCCCAGGCCGGGGAAGGGGGAACCGCTTGGCCGGAGTCATCGGGCGGCACTAGGCTTGCTGTCCGTAGATCATTCCGCCCTGTGTCCGCGGAGCTACCTCAACGTGGAGGAGCCCGCCCATGACCCGGGTCGTCGGAATGTCCCGGCCTGTCAGCCGCACGACGGGCGCTCTCACCGGCCGCCCCGGTGCCGCCGAGGGTTCCCCGGAATCCGGGCCGTGTTCCCGGTGCCGTCACCTGGTGGGGGAACAGCCGAACCGGCACGCGGCTCCCACGGCCGGATCAGCCGTGAACGGCATTCCGTGAAAGCCCGGCCGTGCGAACACCCGGGAGAGACCACGGTCATGGCCCTCCGGTCCCCCGCTCATATTTCTCCCATTCCTGGGAAGTCGTAGTGCGTAAGTCAAGTAACCAGGCCGACGCTGAAAGGCGCCACACATATGACTCACATTGATCCGGAAGCGCTGGTGGCGAGCCTGAGAAGGCTTCAGACGACCTCCCCTGCGACCGGCATAGTCCATCAATTGGAACGTGCGGTCGATGTGGTGAACACGATGTTCGGCTACTCGGGTGCGGGTTTGATGTTTGCGGAGGAGGGCAGAGATCTGCGTTATTTGGTCGCCACCGACGAGCGCGGACGCAGTCTTGAGGGTGCCCAGCTTTATCTCGGGCAGGGGCCGTGCGTTTCGGCGTACGAGCAGAATTCGGCGGTCACCTCCACGGATGTGCACACCGACCCGCGCTGGCCGAAACTCGCCGACCGGCTCCACCCCGATGTGCGGGCGGTCGCCGGGGTGCCGGTGCGGCTGGGCGGGGAGCCGGTCGGCACGTTGAACGTCTACCAGTCCACGGCGTATGAATGGGATGAGTCGGACGTCCAGGCGCTCTACGGCTACGCGGACGTGATCGAGCAGTTGCTCATGGCGGCGATGGCCGCCGAGGAGAAGAGCGCCTTGGCCGACCAGTTGCAGTATGCCCTCGACTACCGCGTGGTCATCGAGCGGGCGATCGGATATCTGATGGGCAAACACGACATGACCGCCACCGAGGCGTTCACCGGCCTGCGCAAGCAGGCCCGCGACAGCCGTCGCCGCGTCGCCGACCTGGCCGCCGAGGTGCTGGGCGAGGGGGCGGGCGAGCTGCGGTGATCCTGCTCGCGTCGCCGGAGGGGGCCGCCCGGGCGGAGATCGTCGTCTACGGCGACCTCGATGTCGTCACGGGTGTCGAACTGCGGCGCGTCGTCGGCGCGCTCGGCACGGCGACGATCGAGCTGGACCTGGCCCATGTGACCTTCCTCGACTGCGCGGGCGCGAGGACGCTGCTCTGGGCCGACGAACACGCCCGCCGCCTCGGCGGCACGGTGACCCTCGTGCGGCCGTCCGGCCTAGTGACGCGACTGCTGCGGCTTCTGGAGTTCGATCGTCACCTGCTGATCCGCCACTGCGGTGGTACGGCCGACGCCGACCGCACCGCCGGGGGACTAACCTGATCGGTGATGTATCGATTCGTGTTCACGCAGGTCCTCAGCCGCCTCGATCCGGAGGACGCCCACCGGCTGACGGTCCGCGCGCTTCGCCTTCTCTCGGTGACGCCGGTGCTCAGGCGCCTGGTCCACCGCCGCCTCGCGCCGCGTGATCCCGCACTGCGCGTGCAGGCCTTCGGCGTCCACTTCCCCGGGCCGTTCGGCCTGGCGGCCGGCTTCGACAAGGAGGCCGGTTGCGTGGAGGCCCTGTCCGCGCTCGGTTTCGGCCATGTCGAGGTCGGTACGATCACGGCGCACGCCCAGCCCGGCAACGCCCGCCCCAGGCTGTTCCGCCTGCCGGCGAACCGCGCGGTGATCAACCGGATGGGCTTCAACAACGCCGGAGCGGGCGCCGCGGCCCGCCTGCTGGGCAGGACCCGGGGGGTCCCGGCGATCGTCGGCGTCAACATCGGCAAGACCAAGGTCGTGCCCGACTCGGGCGCCGTCGACGACTACGTGACCAGCGCCAAGGAGCTCGCCCCGCTGGCCGACTACCTCGTCGTCAACGTCAGCTCGCCCAACACCCCCGGGCTGCGCGACCTGCAGGCCGTCGAGCTGCTCGGCCCGCTGCTGCGCGCGGTCAAGGAGGTCGCCGACGGCACCCCCAAGCGCACCCCGCTGCTGGTCAAGATCGCCCCCGATCTGGCGGACGAGGACGTGGACGCGGTCGCGGACCTGGCGCTGGAGCTCGGGCTGGACGGCATCATCGCCACCAACACCACGATCGGCAGGGAGCCGCTGACCGAGGCCGAGCGGCCCCGCGACCGGGCGGTCCGCGACGAGCGGGGCGGCCTGTCCGGCAGGCCGCTGAAGGCCCGCTCCCTGGAGGTCCTGCGCCGGCTGCGTGCCCGGGTGGGCGACCGGCTGGTGCTCGTCTCGGTCGGCGGCGTCGAGGACGTGGACGACGTCTGGGAGCGCCTGCTCGCCGGGGCCACGCTGGTCCAGGGCTACACGGGACTGATCTACGAGGGGCCGCTCTGGGCCCACCGGATCAACCGTGAGCTGTCCCGTCGCCTCCGCCGCCACAAGGTCGTCGACCTCCGGCAGATCATCGGGCGGACCGCCGGCTGAGGCATACCCCCGGCGGGTTCCATCCGTCCGGGCGTATACCCTGGGTGGGTAAGAACCGACATGGGAGGCACGATGAGCGTGACCACATACACCGTCACGGGCATGACCTGCGGCCACTGCGTGAGTTCCGTCAAGGAGGAGGTCGGCGAGGTGCCGGGCGTCACCGGCGTCGAGGTCGACCTGCCGACCGGCCGGGTCGAGGTCTCCGGGGAGTCCCTCGACGACGCGGCCGTCCGCGCCGCCATCAAGGAGGCCGGCTACGAGGTGGCCGGCTGACCCCGCGCGGTCTTCGGCCGACCCCGCGCGGTCTTCGACGGTCCGCCGCCCCGAGAGGTCCCGGGGCGGCGGCGCAGGATGATCACATGCTGGGGCGGGTGGAGTCGGCGGCGTGCGTCATCTCCTCCAGATGCCGCATGGCCTCGTCCACCCTGACGATCCCCGGGCGGTGACGACGGCGGCCGGTGCCGCCCTCCTGCCAGGGACGCGGCCCGGCCGGCGGCCGGTACTCCACGCCCAGCGCGTCGAGGCGGCCCAGGTGGCCTTCGAGCCGGGCGTCGAAGCCGGGCCCGGCCGAACCCGACCAGGCGACTTCGGCCAGCGCGCACCCGCGCGGCCAGGCCCGGTAGTCGACCGCCCGCGCGTCGGGGAGCCGTTCACTCCACAGCTGGAACTGCGCTCCGAGCACGCGCTCGCGCTCCGAATCCGTCCACGACCCCGGCGCCGGGTCGAAGGCGGCGACGTCGGACACGGTGATCGTGTCGCCGATCGCCAGCGGTTCCCGCTCGGAGGCGGCCTCGGCGTAGTCGAAGTACAGCGGGAAGACGGGCGTCTGCACCACGTCGTGCCCGGCCGCGGCGGCGCGGCGGGCCACCCCCGGGCCGCGCCAGGGCATCACGACCGTGTCGGGCCTGAGCATGCCGCTGACGAACGCCTCGTCCCACACCACCGCCCGGCTGCCCCGCTCGGCCAGCACGTCGGCCAGCCGCCGCAGGAACCAGGCGTGCAGGTCGGCGGGACCCGCCAGTCCCAGTTCCGCCTGGAAGGCGACGATCTCGGGGGAGGCGGCCCAGTCGTCGAGCACGCACTCGTCCCCGCCGATGTGGACGTACGGGGTCTCGCCCAGCGCCTGCAGGATCTCCTCGAACACCGCGGTCAGGAAGTCGATCGTCCCGGGCAGCGGCGACAGGATCGCGGGGGAGATGCCCCACCGCTCCAGCACGTGGAAGGGCTCGGGACGCCGCCCGCCGGTGGCGCGGGCGTCGAGCTCGGGGTAGGCGGCGAGGATCGCCGAGGCGTGCCCCGGCACGTCGATCTCGGGGACGACCGTCACCGCGCGCGCCCGCGCGTACGCGCCGATCTCGGCGAGGTCGTCCAGCGTGTAGTACCCGCCGTGCGGCACGTCGTCGAAGACGGGTTCCTCCCGGTAGTAGCTGACGAGGGTGCGCCGACGGTGCGAGCCCACCTCGTGCAGCCGCGGGTGGGCACGGCTCTCGACGCGCCATCCCTGGTCGTCCACCAGGTGCAGGTGGAGCCGGTTCAGCTTGTGCACCGCCATGAGGTCGATCATCCGCAGCACCTCGCGTCTGGGCAGGAAGTGCCGCGCCACATCGAGGTGCACCCCCCGCCAGGAGAAGCGGGGGGCGTCCTCCACCCGCCCGCAGGGCACGGTCCACCCGGCCCGGGGCACCGTGCGGAAGGCCGCGTCGGGGAGGAACTGCCGGAGGGTCTGCCCCGCGTAGAAGGCCCCCGCCCGGCCTCCGGCGGTGATCCGGACGCCCTGCGCGGTCACCTCCAGGGTGTACGCCTCGGCGCCGAGCGACGCGGCGGACTCCACCATGATCGTCCCCGTGGCGGCGGGACGCGGATCGAGCACGGGCAGGGCGAGCCGTACCGCGTCGACCAGTTCGGCGGGACCGGCCACGGTGGTCCCGGGTGGGAGCTCGGCGGAACCGCCGGTGGGAACGACCGCGGCGGGAAGCGGCAGGAGGTGCGTCATGCCGCCGATCATGCCAAGTCGCACCCGGCCACGCTATTGCAGGGCTATTGCAGGTAGTCCTGCACGCCGTTCGCCAGGGAGAGGGCGATCTTCTGCCGGAAGGCGGGCTGCTGGAACTTGGCCGCCTCCCCCGCGTTCCGCATGTTGCCGCACTCGACGAAGATCTTGGGCACCGTGGAGAGGTTGAGCCCGCCGAGGTCGTTGCGGAAGTCGAGCGCCGCCTTGCCGATGTAGGTGGAGTACGGCAGGCCGGTACCGCTGCGGAAGGCGTCGCGCACGGCGACGCCGAGCTTCTCGGAGGCTCCGACCACCGGGTCGACCGGCCCCTTGATCTTCCGCGGCATGATCACGTGGAAGCCGCGGTTGCCGGGGCTCGACCCGTCGGCGTGAACCGAGATCGCCGCGTCGGCCCTGGCCTTGTTGCCGATCGCCGCCCGTTCGGTGATGCACGGCCCGACGCCGTCGTTGCCGTCGCGGGTCAGCTTCACCGTCGCGCCGCGGCTCTTGAGGATCTTTGCCAGACGCTGGGAGACGTCCCAGGTGAAGGCCGCCTCGCTGTAACCGTTCGCGGTGGCGGTGCCGGTGGTGTCGCACGCCTTCCACTGGGTCAGGACGTTGACCTTCTTGTTGATCACCGACGGGTGGCGGAAGTTCTGCCCGTTGTGGCCGGGGTCGATGACGACGACCTTGCCGCTCAGCGGCTTGGCCTCGATGCTGGAGCCCGCCGCGGCCGTCTCGGGGCCGGTCGCGGGCTCCGCCGCCTCACGGGCGGGCCGGGCGGCCGTGCTCTGCGCCGTGCCCGCCGTCGCCGGGTTCGCCGCGGACGGGGCGGCGGCGCCCCGCGCCGGGTCTGCGGCGGAGCCCTGGGTGCCGCCGCATGCGGCGGCACCCAGGCCGCAGAGGACGAGGGTCGCCGCGAGTGCTTTGCCGGTCACGCTTCCATCCCTTTCGCAGGAATCGTCAACCACCCAACCTACGTGGCCCGACGGCATGAATCGGCCGTTCCCCCCGATATGCCCCCCCGGCTACCAGACGTGCTCGCCGACCTCCTGCTTCTGCAGGAGCGAGGCGAGTTCCCTGGCGTCCTCGGCGTCCAGCCCGAGGACGACGCGCGGACGCCCCCACGGATGGTCGATCGAATGGGCCACGTAGCTCGCCACGGACTCCGCTCCGGCGTCGCCGCGGCCCCGGGCGGCCCGCCACTGCGTCCATGCCCGCTCCAACTCGGCGGCGGCCCGCTGAGCGCATGCGACCAGCTCAGGATCACGCATTTCAACCCCCCTCGTCACGGCCAGAGTCAACACCGCCGACACACCGCCGCCGATGAGGTTGACCCGCTCTTGGGGAGCTCCTGAAGCCTGCCTGGGCGTCGTGTAACGCTCCAGGCAGGCTCTTTACCGCGCCACGGGTCCCGTGCTCTGCCGTACGACCAGCTGAGGGGCGATCTGACGCAGCCGCGAGGCCTGGCGGGGGTCGCCGATCCGGTCGTTCAGCAGTGTCGCCGCGGAGCGGCCCATGGCCCGGCGGGGCTGGTCGACGGTGGTCAGCGGGATCGGCTGGGGTCCGGCCTGGCGCATGGTGTCGTACCCGACGACGGACAGGTCCTCGGGCACCCGCAGACCCAGCTCGGCGGCTGCGGCGAGCACGCCCAGGGCCACCCGGTCGTCGGCGGCGAAGATCGCCGTCGGTGCGGGGGAGCGGGTCAGCAGGTTGTGCGCGGCGCGCGCGCCGCCATCCTCGGAGGAGTCGCCCTCCTCGACCATGATGTACGGCGCCAGCGAGTGCCGGCGCATCGCCACCAGGTAGCCCTCGCACCGGAACCTGCCGGAGGAGGAGCCCGTGCCCTCGATGTGGGCGATCCGGCGGTGGCCGAGCTCCACGAGGTGGTCGACGGCCAGGCGGGCACCCAACTGGTCGTCGTCGACGACGATGTCCACGCCGCCGAGGTCGATGTCGCGCTCGCCCACCACGACCGTCGGCGTGTAGCCGGTGGCCTCGACGAGCGTCCCACTGGTGGGTGCGATGCCCAGCAGGACGAGCCCGTCGACGCGCAGTTCCAGGAACGCCTCGACCGCCTCGTCCTCGAAGGCCGGGTCCCACTGGCTGTTGCCGATGAGCAACCGCAGCCCGTCGCCGTGCAGGCTCTCCTGGAGGCCGTCCAGGAACTCGGCGTAGAAGGGGTTGTGCAGGTCGGCGACGAGCGCGCCGACCAGGTGGGTGCGGCCCTCGACCAGGCTGCGCGCGACCGCGTTGGGCCGGTAGCCGAGGTCTCTGGCGGCCTGCAGCACCGCCTGTCTGCGGTGCTCGCTCACGTGTGGTGATCCGCGTAGCACAAGCGACACCAGTGATTTGGAGACACCGGCGCGCTCGGCCACGTTGCGGATCGTGGGCCGCGGGCGCGGCCCGGCCCCGTCGGGTAAGACGGGGTCGGCGAACCCCTGAGTTCGGGTGGCGGTGGTGTTGACCGGCGGTCCTGACATGGCTCTCCCCCGTGATGGTGGATGGGCACCTGTCACTGAAAACGATCGAGTTCCGAATGGGGTACGGGTTGGGAGGAGGGAAGTCCGATCTTGACCTCGGCGGTGCGGGGCGGGGCTCCGATAGTCTGCACGGCGTGGGTTCGACATCCGGAGCCGCCGAGCAGCACGAATCCGCCTCGGCGGTCGCACGGCCGGCGCGCCGCAGGCTCAGCGTGGATCGGCGCCGTGAGGAGCTCATGGCCGCGGCGCTGGAGCTGTTCAGTGAGCGGGACACCGGGAACGTGTCGATCGACGACGTCGCCTCCGCCGCCGGCGCGTCGCGTGCCCTGGTCTACCACTACTTCGGCGGCAAGCAGGAGCTCTACGTCGCCGCGCTGAGGAGCGCGGCGGCCCAGTTGGAGGAGCGGCTGCGGCCCCAGGGCGGCGGGCGCCCGCTGGAGGAGCTGGCCGGAGGACTCAGGCGTTACTTCGACTTCGTCGAGGAGCACGCGGCGGGCTTCGCCGCGCTGCTGCGGGGCGGCCCGGCCAATCGCAGCGGTGAGATCGGAGAGATCGTCGAATCGGTCAGGCGCCGGATGATGCGCCTGATCATGAAGCAGATGCGTGTCGAGGAACCGGGGCCCGCTCTCCGCGTCGCCCTGCGTTCCTGGATCGCCTCCGTCGAGACGGCCGGCCTCGACTGGCTGGAGCACCGCGACATCGAGCGCCCGGTCCTGGAGCGCATGCTGGTCGACCACATGGTGGCGTTGTTCGGGGTGGCGGCGGATCACGACCCGCAGGTCGGGGAGCTTCTGGAGGCTCTGACCGGAGACGGGGCGGCGTAGCGCCCCGGGCCGGGCCGGGGGAGGGGTGCGGAGTCTCCGTGGGGAGGGGTGCCGGGGCGGCGCCGGGCGGGCGACGCCGCTCCCCACAGAACCCGTTCGACCTACGCGCTCACGGAGGGTGAGCGCGCGATGTCCCCCCTAGATCGGTGACGACCCCGTCTTACTCCGAGCGCTGCTGCGGAATCCCCGCGAGCAGTGCGCGAACCTCGGTCTCCCGGTACCGGCGGTGTCCGCCCAAGGTGCGGATGGACGTCAACTTGCCCGCCTTCGCCCACCGGGTCACGGTCTTGGGATCGACGCGGAACATGGTTGCGACCTCCGCGGGCGTGAGCAGCGGCTCTGCCTCGGGTGTACGAGCTGACATTTGTGCGGCCTCTCCTCCATGTGGACCGGCGACAGCGATCCTGCGACTTGACGCTTGTCACGGATGTCCTCGTATGGCCCCTTGCGTGCGGCTGTTCGGACCATATGCGGCATCACCCGATGTGACCATACAGCCACGTAGAGCGATTGGCGAGTCTTTGAGTGACTCATCTCTCTTGTGTACATGTTGTGGTCACGCTCGGTGATTCTAGCGACACGTTTCGTGGTATCGCAGTGAAAACGGCAAACTACTCAGTTCGTAGGTGCATCCCCGGTCATCGACGGACCTACTTACGCAGGTCGAAGGGATGATTTGCGACTCAGTTTGCTGATTCGAGAAGTTGTATTGATCTCCAGCGTAGGATCACCCGCTGGTACATGGCGAATGCCAGGTCTTCCTCGCCTTTCTCCAGACCCGTCAGCGCCGCCGCGAGCTCGGCCACCGACTCGTCGCCCTGGAGTTCGTCGTCGTCCATGAGATTGACGATGCCGCCGTAGTCGAGTTCCACCAGTGAATGCGGATGGAACTCCTCCAGCCAGCGGGCCACGTCCTCGACGTCGGCGGCGACCGCGACCTCGCCCACCTGCCTGCGGATGATCTGCAGGGCCCGGGCGCTGCGGCGCCTGGCGTGCGCCATGGACGTCACGTAGATCAGGTTGCGGGTGGTGGTCGTGCCCCCGGGCGGGTTCTCGCCGTCGATGACCAGCCACCGCTCGTTGCCGTCGAAGGGGATGAACCAGGATGTGGGAACGTGCCAGGTGGAACTGCGGATGTGGGTGCGCAGCGCGGCCGAGCCGCCGCGACGCTTGAAGCGGTCGAAGTCGTCGGCCGTCTGCTCGGCCACCGCCGCCGGCACGAACCGCTCCATCAGCTTGGGCGGGGTCGTCCCCCGCAGTCGCGAGAAGGCCAGCCATGATCTGAGCCTGCTCTGCCAGGGACAGACGTACAGGACGTCGTCCACACGCCTGAGATAGGCGTTGGGACTCTCCTGCGCGGGTGCGGGGGCCGGAGACACCCCCAGGAGGCGGCGCACGGCCTCCCCGTGTTCGGCGTGGAGCGCGCTCGCGCGGCGGGGCCGGTCGGTCGCCTCGGCGTACGCGGCCCACGAGGCACGCTCCGCCGGGCTGAACGCGACCAGCGGTTCGTAGACTCGGAGGTACGCGGCATAGGGCAGCACGACCGCATCGTGTCATGAAGAGGCGGTTGTTGTCCGTATCTGGCCGCTTCTCGATGCGACAAGATCTCCCTGTCTCGGCCACTGAGATACGCCGTACGCGCACGTCGTGCCTTCGCCCGCTTGTGGTTACGCTGAGGGTGATCTCCGCCGCGACGGTGCGGCGGGAACGGATGACTGGGAGTCACCACAGTGACCGACGTCTTCGGGTTGTCCCACAAGGACGCGGGCCCGGTAAGCAGCCAGGCGAGGCACGAGCAGGTCGTTTTCTGTTCCGACGAGCGAAGTGGCCTCCACGCGATCATCGCGATCTACAACACCGCCCTCGGTCCCGCCCTCGGCGGCACCAGGTTCTACCCGTACGAGAGCGAGCAGGCCGCGCTGGCCGACGTGCTCAACCTCTCGCGGGCGATGGCCTACAAGAACGCCCTGGCCGGACTCGACCTCGGTGGCGGCAAGGCCGTCATCATCGGCGACCCGGCGACCGGCAAGAGCGAGGCGCTGCTGCGCGCCTACGGCCGGTTCGTCCAGTCGCTGGGCGGGCGTTACTTCACCGCGTGCGACGTGGGCACCTACAGCGAGGACATGGACGTGGTGGCCCGCGAGAGCTCCTACGTGACCGGCCGCACGTTCGCCAACGGCGGCGCCGGAGACTCCTCCATCCTGACCGCGTACGGCGTCTTCCAGGGCATGCGCGCCGCGGCCGAGCACACCTACGGCACGCCCACGCTGCGCGGCAGGCGTGTCGGCGTCGAGGGGGTCGGCAAGGTCGGCCACCGCCTGGTGGACCACCTGGTCGAAGACGGCGCCGAGGTCGTCGTCTGCGACGTCAGCGAGCGGGCCGTGGAGCTGGTGCGGCGGCGTCACCCGCAGGTGGAGGTGGTCGCCGGGCGGGCGGAGCTGACCGGTGCCGAGATCGACGTCTACGCGCCGTGCGCTCTCGGCGGTGCGCTGGACGACGACGTGGTCGCCCGGCTGCGCGCCACGATCGTGTGCGGCGGGGCCAACAACCAGCTGGCCCACCCCGGGGTCGAGAAGCAGCTCGCCGACCGCGGCATCCTCTACGCACCCGACTACGTCGTCAACTCGGGCGGGGTCATCCAGGTGGCGGACGAGATCCAGGGCTTCAACATGGATCGCGCCAAGGCAAAGGCCACCCAGATCTACGAAACGACTCTAAAGATCTTCGCCAGCGCGGCGGAGGACGGCGTCCCTCCTGCGGTCGCAGCCGATAGGCTAGCCGAGCGCAGAATGTCGGAAGTCGGGCGGATTAGGGGCATTTGGCTGGGCCGCTAGCCCCTCGCGTCCATACGGCGTACCGAGCCGGGCGCAAAACAGGTACGGTTGTAGGCGAACGAGAGCTGACGCCTCAACTCAGGTGGCGTCAGTGCGTGGTGCGTTAGCGACGAGGGGTCGGGCACGACCCCACACGAGGGGGTCGAGCCAATGGGGCGCGGCCGAGCAAAGGCCAAGCAGGTCAAGGTTGCTCGCCAGCTGAAGTACAACAGCGGTGGCACTGATCTTGACCGTCTTCGCGACGAGCTCGGAGTCAGAGACGACTCCGACCACAACGACGACTCCAACGACGCCTACGACGAGCTGGCGGAGCGGTACGCCGACTACGCCGATGAATTCGGCTCCGGGGACGACCGCGAAGACGGGCCTTCCGGTCGCCGCTAGGTGAGCTCCACGTTGACGGTGAGCAGGGCACCCGATGGTCGGCGAGACCACCGGGTGCCCTTCTCCGTGTGAGTCGGTGACACGACGGCGCTCCGGGATGCCCGGGGCGCTTTTGGTGTGTCCACCCCCGCTGGTTCCACCGCGGGTGAGTGCCGGAGACCGGTGCCCGCGGCCCGGTGGCGCCCCGGGCCGACCGGCCGCTCGCCCGGTGTTTCCCGGGGCCGGTCGGCCCGCTCGGCGATTCCCCCTGGGCGGGCCGGTCGGCCGCCGGCCCGGCGTGCGGTACCGGGCCGGCGGCCGACCGGTCAGCGGAAGCGCGCCTGACCGTCGCCGGCGACGATCTCACCGAGCACCCACGCCGGCAGGCCGCGCTCCGCGAGCAGGGCCAGGGCCGGGTCCACGGCGTCGGGGCCGACGATCGCGGCCATGCCCACACCCAGGTTGAAGGTGCGGTCCATGTCGGCCTGCGCCACCTTGCCGTGCCCGGCGAGCACCTCGAAGACGGCGGGCGGAGTCCACGACGAGCGGTCGAGCAGCGCGTCCAGCGTCGGCGGCAGGGAACGGGACAGGTTGCCCGCCAGACCGCCACCCGTGATGTGCGCGTATGCGTGCACGTCGACCGAACGGGCCAGCTCCAGGCAGTCGAGCGAATAGATCCTGGTCGGCTCCAGCAGCTCCTCGCCGAGCGTTCGTCCCAGCTCGGGCACCTCCGCCCCCAGCGACAGCCCCGCCAGCTTGATGATGTGCCGGACCAGCGAGTAGCCGTTGGAGTGGATGCCGGAGGACGCCAGCGCGAGGACCACGTCGCCCTCGCGGACCCGGTCGCGGCCGAGCATCCGGTCGGCCTCCACCACTCCGGTGGCGGCACCGGCGAGGTCGTACTCCTGGGCGCCCATGGCCCCGGGGTGCTCGGCCGTCTCCCCGCCGATGAGCGCGCAGCCCGCCATCCGGCAGCCCTCGGCCACCCCGCCCACGATCTCGGCGATCCGCTCCGGGACGACCTTGCCGCAGGCGATGTAGTCGGTCATGAACAACGGCTCGGCACCGCAGACCACCAGGTCGTCCACGACCATGCCGACCAGGTCGATGCCGATCGTGTCGTGCTTGTCCAGCCGCTGCGCCAGCATGACCTTGGTGCCGACACCGTCGGTCGACGTGGTCAGCAGCGGACGCCGGTAGCCCAGCAGCGCCGAGGCGTCGAAGAGACCGGCGAAGCCGCTGGCGTCGTCGACCACCTCGGGCCGCCGCGACCGCGCGACCTTCGCCTTCATCAGCTCGACGGCACGCTCACCCGCGTCGATGTCCACCCCGGCGGCGGCGTAGCTGGTCATGCGACGGCACTCCTCGTCGTCCGGGCCGGTCGGCTGACTGGCCTGCTCACAGCTTGGCCTCCAGCACGTACTTGCCCACGTTGTCCTGGTCGATCGGGATCGGGTACTCGCCGTCGAAGCAGGCGCGGCAGAGCCGCTTCGCCGGGATCGTGGTGGCCTCGGTCAGGCCCTCCAGCGAGATGTAGCCCAGCGTGTCGGCACCCAGCGACGCGCGGATCTCCTCCACGCTCAGCGAGCCGGCGATCAGCTCGGCCCGGGTGGCGAAGTCGATGCCGTAGAAACACGGCCAGGCCACCGGCGGCGAGGAGATGCGGACGTGCACCTCGCGGGCACCCGCCTCGCGCAGCATCTTGACGATCGCCCGCTGCGTGTTGCCCCGGACGATCGAGTCGTCCACGACGACCAGGCGCTTGCCGGCGACGACCTCCTTCAGCGGGTTGAGCTTCAGGCGGATGCCCAGCTGGCGGATCGTCTGCGACGGCTGGATGAAGGTGCGGCCGACGTAGGAGTTCTTCACCAGACCCTGGCCGTACGGGATCCCGCTCTCCTCGGCGTAGCCGACGGCGGCGGGCGTGCCCGACTCGGGGGTCGGGATGACCAGGTCCGCTTCGACCGGGTGCTCCCGGGCCAGCACGCGGCCGACCTCGACCCGGGTGGTCTGCACACCGCGGCCGGCGATCGTCGTGTCGGGCCGGGCCAGGTAGACGTACTCGAACAGGCAGCCCTTGGGATCGGCCAGCGCGAACCTGCGCGAGCGCACCCCGCGCTCGTCGATGGTGATCAGCTCACCGGGCTCGATCTCGCGGACGAACGTGGCGCCCACGATGTCCAGCGCGGCGGTCTCGGAGGCGACGACCCAGCCGCGCTCCAGGCGCCCCAGCACCAGCGGGCGGACGCCCTGCGGGTCACGGGCCGCGTACAGCGTCTTCTCGCTCATGAAGACGAGCGAGTAGGCGCCCTTGACCTGCGGGAGGAGTTCGGCGGCGGCGTCCTCGATGGACTGGGTGCGGTCCTGCGCGAGCAGCGACGTCAACACCTCGGTGTCGGTGGTCGCCCTGGTCGACCCCGGCGCCAGACGGCGTGCCAGCTCCGGGGTGTTGATGAGGTTGCCGTTGTGGGCGAGCGCGAGCCCGCCCTCCTCGGTCGAGCTCAGAGTCGGCTGGGCGTTCTCCCAGACGCTCGACCCGGTGGTCGAGTAGCGGCAGTGGCCGATCGACAGGTGGCCGCGGAGGGTGCCGAGCACCGACTCGTCGAACACCTGGGCGACCAGGCCCATGTCCTTGTAGACCAGGATGCGGCTGCCCTCGCTGACCGCGATGCCCGCGGACTCCTGGCCGCGGTGCTGCAACGCGTACAGCCCGTAGTAGGTGAGTTTGGAGACTTCTTCCCCAGGAGCCCAGACGCCGAAGACGCCACATGCGTCTTTCGGGGGCCGGTCGTGGGGGTCAAGGTCATGGCTCAGATGGCCGTCGCCCTTCAGCACGTGGTTCATTCTAGGTTGGCCTGTTCGTTGCTCGCGCCCAGGGTCCTTTTCGTGACATGGCTCACCGTGACCAAATGATCGTCAGTGTTTTGCCGTGTCGTCCTGTTTGATCGGCGGGTCGCAGGGGAGTGTGAGGTATCCGGCATGTCCAAGCGTCGGGAGAGCAGACGTGATAACACCCATGGACCCGAACCAGCCCGGCCGGCGGCGTGAGCCGCAGGGCGGGCGGCCCGAGCGGGAAGGGTCCGGCTCGGAGGAGCCGCCGAGCGCCTCCGAGGAGCCGACGGCTCAGGACGAGCAGGCCGCCTCCCGACCCGGGGCCGCCCCTCCTCGCTCGGGTGAACCCTCCGCCCACGCCGTCTCCCCTCCGCCCGGGCCCGACACCGGGCCGCAGTCGTCCGGCGCGTCGGCGCAGGAGTGGATGGAACGTTCCGGCCCCGCGGAGGAACCCTCCGGACCGCCCGGGGCGTCCCGGTGGGAACCGCCGGGAGCGGGCGGGACGCCCGCCTGGGAGCCGTCCGAGCCGACTGTGACGCCCGCGTGGGAACCCGTCGAGCGGACGGGGACACCGGCCTGGGAGCCGTCCGGGCGGGGCCCCACGCCGGGCTGGGAGTCGTCCGCCGACGAGCGCGTGTGGCCGCAGGAGCCCGCCGACCGGCCGTCCGCGACGACACCGGCGGGACCGGGCGAGCCGGGGGAGCCCACCCCGTGGTCCCCCGAGCCCGACGAGCCGGACCTCCCGGAACGGCCGTCGTCGCCGGTGCCCGAGGAGCCGTCGCTCCCGCGGCACCCGGACCAGCCGCGCGCGCCGGAGGTGCCCGGCCCGCAGCAGGTCGATCCGAACGCCACGATGACATACGGCTCGCCGGGTTACCCGCGGCCGGACGCCGCGGCAGCGGAGGACCGGGCGGACGCGGCAGCGGAGGACCGGGAGGAGGAGCGGCCCGCTCACCCGGTGCCGGGTGCCACGCCCCCCGCCTACCCCGGCTGGGAGAGCGCCGCGGAGCCCGCCGGTGGGCCGGGACCGTCCGGGATCCCGGCCTCCGCCCGCCCCTCGCGCTACGACCCGCCGACGGTCCCGGAGGGCGTCCCGGACCACGGCGACCGGGACGCGGACCAGGACGAGCACGACACCACCCAGCCGGGGCACCTTCCAGGCCAGGGCGGGACCTGGCAGCAGGGGCCGCCACCGGCCGGTAGGTCGTACCCGTCCCACGAGGGCACCCCGCCCCGAGCCGGTGAAGCGCATCCGGAGCAGTCCCGGCCCGGTGAGCCGCACGCCGGTGAACCGTACTCCGCGCAGCCACGGACCGGTGGCGAGTCGTACGCGGACCGGCCTCCGGCCGGCGGGCCGTACGCGGGGCAGCCGATGCCCGGCACGCCCGTCTACCCGGGCGGCACGCCGTACCCGGCCTACCCGGGCGGTCCCGCGAAGCAGGGCGGCGGCCTGGGCACGGCCGCGCTCGTCCTGGGCATCGCCGGCATCCTGCTGCTCGTCGTCTGCGGGATCGGCGTGCTGCCGGCGCTCGTCGGCCTGATCATCGGCATCGTCGCGGTCGCCAAGGGCTCCAACAAGGGCCGGGCCTGGGTGGGCATCGTCCTGAGCGTCCTCACCCTGGTTCTCGCCGCGGTGTTCGTCGCCTGGGTCTACAACCGGGCGGGCGACTGCCTCAACCTGCCCCCGCAACTGCAGCAGCGCTGCATCGAGGATCGGTTCGGGGTCCAGATCGAGACCGGGTCCTGACCCGGTGCCGGTCGCGTCTCCCCAGGTGGGCGACGCGGCCGGCCTCCGGCGGTTCGGCGCGGCGGCGGGTGCCCGGAGCGGCCGTCCGGCACGGCGGGCGGCCGGAGAGATCGCCGTGTGGTGACGGACGGCCGGAGGAACCGCCGGCGCGGTGGGCCGGAGAGATCGTCAGCGCAGTGGCAGGTGGCCGGAGAGGTCGGCCCTGGCCCCGCTCGCGGTGACCTTCCCGGCCTCCGTCGCCTCGGCCCAGGTCATCCGGCCGGTGGCGAGCTCCAGCCAGGTGCGCGCGTCGGTCTCGACCACGTTCGGCGGGGTGCCCCGAGTGTGGCAGGGCCCCTCGACGCACTGCACGGCCGCGTACGGCGGCACCCGCACCTCGACGGTCCGGCCGGGGGCGGTCGTCGCCAGCTCGTCCAGCAGGTGGCGCACAGCGAACCGGGCCGCGTCGCGCTCGGGTACGATCCCCCGTTCGAAGGCGCGCAGGGTCGCGCCGACGCAGGCTCCCAGCAGCGCGGTGAGCTTCTCGGGCCCGTCGTAGGGCGGCTCGTCGAGGGCGATCAGCTGGCCGTCGAGGGCGGCACGGACCTTGGCGGGATCGGGCTTGTGTGGTGGCACGCCTTCCATGATGCCCGCCCACCGTGAAGATGCCCGCCCACCGCAAAGGATCATTCGGACGAACGGTTCATCACCCGGGCAAACATCGTTCACCCCCGGTTCGGATGGCACCCGTAACGTCCCGGCGCAACGACCTCGCTTCCTTTTGGAGGACCTGTGGCGAACATGTCGCCGCGCCGACTGCTCCCGCTGCTCACCAGCCCCCACAAGGGCGGCCGCAGCGCGCTCACCTGCCGTTTCCGCTGCGGCGACCAGTGCGCCCACGAAGTGACCAACACCAGCGGCAACCCGTACTTCGGTGACGTGGTGGCCCAGGCGGTCTCCCGCCGCAACATGCTCCGCGCCGGAGCCCTCGGCGCCCTGGTCGTCGGGACGGGGGTCGGCACCGCCCTCCCGGCCGTCGCCGACCCGGAGCCCGAGGCGGAGGGTTTCCGGCACGGCAACGGGCACGGGAACGGGCACGGCGGGAGGGGCAGCCTGCGTTTCACCCCTGTCGCACCGAACACCGACGACAAGCTGACGGTCCCCGCGGGGTACGCCTCGGTGGCCGTGGTGCGCTGGGGCGACCCGGTGCTGCCCGGCGCCCCCGAGTTCGACTTCGAGAACCAGACGGCCGACGCTCAGGCCGCGCAGTTCGGCTACAACTGCGACTTCGTGACGTTCTTCCCGATGGGCCACAACCGCGGCCTGCTCTGGGTGAACCACGAGTACTCCGACGAGACGCTGATGTTCCGCGGCTACAAGGACGGCACGTCCGCCACCGAGGAGCAGATCAAGATCGGCATGGCCGCGCACGGCGGCTCGGTCGTCGAGATCCAGCGCGTGGGCGACACCGGCGAGTGGCGGCTGGTCACCCGGGGGCGTCGCCGCTACAACCGCCGCATCACCGTACACACCCCCATGAGGTTCACCGGCCCGGCGGCGGGCAGCGACCTGCTCAAGACCGCCGCCGACCCGTCCGGCACCAAGCCGGTCGGCATGCTGAACAACTGCGCCGGCGGCACCACCCCGTGGGGCACCGTGCTCACCGCCGAGGAGAACTTCAACCAGTACTTCGTCAACGGCAACGGCGTGCCCGAGGCGCAGAAGCCCTACCTCTCGCGGTACGGCGTGAGCCCCACGACGGGCATCCCGAGCGGCAGCCGCCGCTTCGACCGGGTCGAGGAGCGGTTCGACCTGGCCAAGCACCCCAACGAGATCAACCGGACCGGCTGGATCGTGGAGATCGACCCGTTCGACCCCGACTCCACGCCGATCAAGCGCACCGCCCTGGGCCGGTTCGCGCACGAAGGCGCCACCACCTCCCTGGCCGCGGACGGCCGGGTCGTGGCCTACATGGGGGACGACTCCCGGTTCGAGTACGTCTACAAGTTCGTCTCCAGGAAGCGCTACATCCCCGGGTTCGACCGGCACAACCGGACCCTGCTGGACGACGGCACGCTGTACGTGGCCAAGTTCACCGGTGACAGCCCGGCCGCCGAGATCGACGGCTCCGGCAAGCTCCCCGCCGACGGCGGGTTCGACGGCTCCGGCGAGTGGATCCCGCTGGTCACCGGGAACGTCTCGCACGTGCCCGGGATGACCGCCGCCGAGGTGCTCGTCTACACCCGGGTGGCGGCCGACAAGGTCGGCGCGACCAAGATGGACCGTCCCGAGGACGTGGAGCGCAACCCGGTCACCGGCGGCGTCTACGTGGCCCTGACCAACAACTCCAACCGGACCCCGGCCCAGGCGGACGAGGCGAACCCTCGCGCGTCCAACAAGCACGGTCACGTCCTGGAGATCGCCGAACGCCGCAACGACGCCGGTGCCACGACCTTCGCCTGGTCGCTGCCGCTGGTCTGCGGCGACCCGAAGGACCCCGCCACCTACTTCGCCGGATTCGACAAGACCAAGGTCTCGCCGATCTCCTGCCCGGACAACGTCGCCTTCGACGCCGACGGCAACCTCTGGATCTCCACCGACGGCAACCAGCTCGGTGCCAACGACGGCCTGTTCGTCATGCCGGTACGCGGTTCCGAGCGCGGCCACCTGCGCCAGTTCCTCAGCGTTCCGGTCGGCGCGGAGACGTGCGGTCCGCTGATCAGCAAGGACCAGCGCAGCGTCTTCGTGGCCGTGCAGCACCCCGGTGAGACCGACGACGCCAGCCCGGAGACTCCCAGCAGCCACTGGCCCGACGGCGGCACCGCCCAGCCCCGCCCGTCCGTCGCGGTCGTCTGGCACACCGGAGGCAAGAAGATCGGTTCCTGAGCCCGGTCCCGGCTCGCGACCGTCCCGGGAGCAGGCGCGAGCCGTCCCCGGACGGTGTCCGGGGACGGGCGTGAGCCGAACCACCGCCGGACCGGTGGGGTGACACCCACCGGCCCGGCGGGCCGCTCCCGCTTCGGAGCCGGCCGGTCCCGTGCCGTCCCGCTACGGTGCGCCGGGGTCCCGGCGGGTGCGCGCCAGGGCGGCCGTCAGGGTGCCCGCCAGAGCGACGGCGAACAACATGGCGTAGGCGTTGCGGAACCCGTCCATCAGCTGCTCGACGGCCACCGGCGAGACGCGTGAGAGCGTGCCCGCGTACACCTGGGCACGCAGCCCGGCGCTGACCGAGCCGGTCAGGACACTCAGGGTGAGGGCGACGCTGAGCACGATCCCGACATTCATGATCATGAGCCGGAAGCCGTTCACCACGCCCATGCTTCCGGCGGGCAGCGCGGACATGACCTGCGTGGTGTTGCCGGTGAGGAAGGTGCCGCTGCCGCAGCCGCACAGGAACAGGCCCGCCCCGACGATCCAGTACGGCGTGGCCGGGTCCACGGTCAGGAACAGCGCACCCAGTCCCGCCGTGCTCATCAGGGCTCCGCCCACGGACAGCGCGTAGGGCGGCACCCGGCGGCCGGCGGCACCCGCCACCGGTGAGGCCAGGGCCATGCCGATCGGCACCGGCAGCACGCCCAGCGCGGCGGTGACGGCGTCGACGCCCCTGGCCGCCTGGAAGTAGAGGGCGACCAGGAGGACCAGCGCCGCGCGTGCCAGCGCGTTGCAGAACGAGGCCGCGTTGGCGAAGGCCAGCATGCGGTCGCCGAACAGCCGCATGTCGAGCACCGGGTTGGGGGAACGACGCTCCACGAACACCAGGACCGGGACCAGCGCCACCGCGACCGCCGCCCCGGCCAGCACCACCGGGCTGTTCAGACCCCGTGACCCCGCCTCGGACAGCGCGATCAGGGCCGCCGAGAGCACGGCGAACACGATCAGGTTGCCCGGCGCGTCCACCGGCCGGCGCGGCCCGCGGGGAGCCCGGCGCAGGGTGAACGCCCCCCAGGTGAGGGCGACCAGCCCGGCGGGCACGTTCACCCAGAAGATCCACTGCCAACCGGCGATGTCGGCGACGAGACCGCCCAGGGTCGGCCCGGCGAGCTGGGCCACCGAGAGCGTGCCGATGTAGACGCCCATGCCCTGGCTGAGCCGGTCCGGAGGGAAGGCGTCGGTGATGATCACGGTTCCGTTCGCCAGGATCATCGCCGCCCCGACCGCCTGCACCACCCGCATCGCGATCAGGAACCAGACGCCCGGCGAGAGTCCGGCGAGCAACGACCCGGCGGTGAACAGGGCGAACCCCGCCAGGTAGATCTCCCGCCGGCCCAGCAGGTCGGCCACCCGGCCGAAGAAGACCAGGCTCGCGGTGTTGACGAGGAGGAAGGACAGCAGGACCCAGCCCGAGGCGAACGCGTCCGCCCGGAAGTGCCGGACCACGGCGGGGAGTGCCACGTTCAACGTGCTGCCGGAGACGCCGATCAGGACCATGCCGAGGCTGGTGACCGAGCAGACCCGCCAGGCGTAACGGAGCTTTGACAGGTATTCCGGGGAACCGGGCAGATCTTGGGGAACTGCGACCATGATTCCCAGTCTGACGTACGTTGTACGTCAGTCGCGGCGCGGGGCGTCAGTGGGCTCTCCTGCGCAGGCCGTCCATGTCATGGACGATCACACGGCGGCGGCCGGTCTCGATCAGGCCCCGGTCGCGGAGTGAACGCAGAGCCTTGCTGACCGCCTCCCGGGAGGCGCCGGTCCAGCCGGCCAGCTCATCCTGGGAGAGCGGGAGCGACACCCGGACGCCGCCGTCGACCGCCTCGCCGTACCGCTCGGCCAGCTCGACCAGGCGGGTGGCCACCCGGCCCGCGGTGTCGAACGCGCCGTACTCGATCCGCTTGCGGTCGGAGTCGCGCATCTTGGCGGTGATCAGCCGCATGAGCAGCACCGCCACCCGCCCGTTCTCCTGGAGGTAGGCGGGGAAGTCACGGACGACGATCCCCTCGACCGGCTCCAGCGCGGTGACCGTGGCCGACCTGGGCAGGCGGTCGATCGCCGCGAACTCGCCGAGCAGCGCGCCCGGCCCGCGCACCGCGAGCACCACCTCGCTGCCGACCGCGGTGTGCGAGGACGCCTTGACCCGGCCGGAGGTCAGCAGGAGCACCCAGTCGGACACGTCGCCCTCGGTGAACATCGTGGCGCCCCGGTCCCAGCGCCGGGGACGCCCGGCGGCGTACAGGGCCGTGATCTCCTCACTCGTGAGCATCGTGATGAACTCACCCGGTTCCGGGGTGAAATTCATGATCACCTCCTGGTGATCTCGCTGGTGACGTGGACGGATCCCCGGCCGAGCGTACGGCTAGGACAGGCCCGACAGCACGTAGGCGTGGACGGGGTGTTGTTTGCCCTTGAGGCTGAGCCCGCCCAGCGGGCGGACCCTGGCCCCGGGGCCGATCAGGTCGAGGGTGGCCTGGCCGATCACGACGGTGCCGGGCTCGGCGACGCCCTCCAGGCGGGCGGCCACGTTGACGCAGTCGCCCATCGCGTTGAAGCCGCGCAGCTCCGGGCTGCCGATGTTGCCCACCAGCGCCTGACCCGTGTTGATCCCGATCCTGAAGCGGGGATAACCGGGCATGGCGGCCACGATCTCCTCGGCTGCCTCCTGCATGGCCAGTGCCGCCCTGGCCGCCGCGGTCGCGTGGTCCTCCTGCCGGGCCGGCGCGTTGAACAGCGCCAGCAGCGCGTCCCCCACGAACTGCACGATCGTGCCGCCGTTGCCGAGGATGATGGGCACCGCGGCGGAGTGGTAGCGGTTCAGCATCTCGACGATCTCACCAGGCGCCACCCGCTCGGAGAAACTGGTGAAGCCCTTCAGATCGGCGAAGAGCGCGGTCAGCTCGACCAGCTCGCCGCCGAGTGCCGCGGTGCGGGGATCGGCCAGCAGCGACTGGGCCACGTCCGGCGACATGTACTGCCGAAAGAGCGTCTCCAGCTCGCGGTAGAGCCGGGCGTTCTCCAGAGAGATGGACAGCTGGCCCGCCAGGGTGGCGGCGAGCGCCTCGTCGTGCGGGGTACGGCCGACCGGCACCTCCAGCGCACCGGCCAGGCGTCCCTTCACCGTCAGCGGGTGGATCACCCTGTTGGCCAGGCGGATCGGCCCGGCATCGGGGAAGTCGTCCAGACCGTACCGCGCGGAGCCCACACCGACCCGCCCGTCGTCCACCAGTTCGACGCGGACGTCGCCGTACGCCTGCCGGATCCGGGTGAGCCCCCGGGTGAGAAGCTCCTCCTAGGGCACGCCCACCTGGGCCAGCCGTCCCGCCTCGACCAGCGCGGTGAGCCGTTCGCTGAGCTCGCGCTCGTTGGCGAGCGCCTCACCGGCCCGGTCGAGCACCGCCGCCTGCGCCTCGGTGAGCCCGAACTTGCCGGCCAGCCTGTCCGCGATCGGGACCCGGCTCTCCTCCCGGCGCCTCAGGTGGCCGACGAGCTCCTCCAGGGCGGCCTCGTAGTCGGCCCGTATCCTGCGGACCGTCGCCGCCAGAGCCACCGCGTCGAACAGCCCCGCGCTGCCGCCCTCGCGCCGGAACTGCAGGTAGGCGCTGTAGGCGACGAAGAGGAACGCTGTGGTCAGCAGCACGTGCCACAGCCACCACGACAGGTGCCAGTTGTGGTGGGACATCCCGGCGACCAGCGTCTCGGCGAGCAGTGCGTAGGCGGTGACCAGGCTGACGAGCACCGCCGCCGGACGCCTGCGGTGGAGCCGGAACAGCATCGCCGCCGCCGCGACGAACAGGGCCGCCCCGGCCAGCTCGACGCCGCCGAGGTCGGCGCCGGGCGCCGGGCGACTCAGCGGGGTGAGGCCCGGCACCAGGCAGGCGACCCCCCACAGGGCGATGAGCGCGGCGACACCGCCGCGCAGCCACACCTGGTTCCGCAGGACGGTCGCGGCGGCTCGGTCGCCCAGCGGCAGCGCCGAGACGAAGGCGAGCACCGAGGCGACGACGAGGCCGACCGGGTGCGAGAGGTCGAAGCCGCGGCTCGGCCCGCCGAGGATCACCTTCGGTGTGGTCAGGCCGTGCACCAGGAAGAATCCGGCGCCGCTCAGGAAGACCAGGGAGACCAGCAGCAGCCGGGCGTCCGCCCGGCGCCTCGCGGCCTCCCCGACCAGGAGGCCCAGGGCCAGGTTGATCCCGGCCACGACGATGATCAGCCAGAAGTGGCCGGGATTGTCCTGCCACACGATGTTGAGGTGGGGCCGGGCCAGCAGCAGCCAGAGCCCGAGCATCGGCAACGCCAGGTGGAGCACCCAGACGAGGGTGCGGACCGGCTGGGTCGCCGGCGGCAGATACGGCTCCTGCCCGGAGGGGTCTTCGACGGTCGTGCTCGTCGGGTCGATCGTCGGCACAGTGGTCTCCGTGTCTGGGGAAGCGGAGGGCTCCCCGTCTCGTCCGCCCACGCCCCGAGGGGGCGGGGTTCCCCCGAACGGACTGATTATCGCGTAATCGACCGGCCTGGACAGGCGACTTCGGGGGGAGGCGTTCGGACCCCCGGCCGCCGGGTCGCAGGCCTCCGGGCCGTCGGCCACCGAATCTTGAGCCCTCGGCCGCCGGAGCCGGACTCCGGGCCGCCGGATCCCCGTCGTGAGCCGGTCTCAGGGGCCATTTCCGGAGGCGGGGCTTCGAGTCTCAAATGTGATGTTTGACGGACAACTGGTGGAACGTGCGAAACGTCAACTACGCGTGTCCCTCAGGGCCACATTGAACTCTGGTGTCACAGAAGGGAAGCCACGTGGCTGCCAAATTGCGGGGTGGACGGACGCTCGCGGTCCTGTCCGTTGGAGTGCTGGCCGGATCGATCCTCACCGTGGGCGGCAGCGCCGCCGCCGTCGCCTCGTCGGCGGACGGGGACATCTACGCCTGCGTCCACAAGAAGACGCGCTACGCGCGGATCGTGAACGCGTCCGCCAGGTGCAAGCCGACCGAGATCCGGGTCACCTGGAGCCAGAGCGGCGGCTCCCAGGGCGTCGCCACCGCCGGCCCTCAGGGCGAGCAGGGCAGGCCGGGCCCGCAGGGTCCGAAGGGTGACAAGGGCGAGACGGGCCTTCGGGGGCCGCAGGGCGAGACGGGTCCCCAGGGCAAGCAGGGCCCCGCGGGTCCCCAGGGCCCGAAGGGCGAGACCGGCGCTCAGGGCCCCCAGGGCGAGACGGGCCCTCAGGGCAAGCAGGGCCCCGCGGGTCCCCAGGGTCCGAAGGGCGACAAGGGTGACAAGGGCGAGACGGGCCCTCGGGGTACGACGGGCCCCGCGGGTCCCCAGGGCCCGAAGGGCGAGCCGGGCACCGGAGCCAAGCTGAGCACCTACATCAACAAGGACGGCTTCCACTTCGGCGACGGCGATGGAACGGCCTCGGCCAAGTGCAACACCGGCGACATTGCCACGGGCGGCGGCTACCAGGCCAACCTCAAGCGCTCCGTCGTCACCGCGAGCTACCCGTCCGCCAGCGGGACCTGGACGGTGACCGTGGACAACGACTACGGCATCTTCGACTTCAACGCGAACAGCAACGGCAACGCGAACGCGAACGGCAACGCCAACTCCTCCGCCGCTCCTTCGCCCACCGGCAAGTCCGAGGAGAAGGGCGTCTCGGCGCAGGGCTTCGGCTCCTCCGCCAGCGGCACCGTCTACGTGATCTGCGCCGGGAAGTGACACCCCGCCACTCACTGAGCCGGCAGGTCGCATGAAGAAGGGGTACGGCGCCCGCAAGCCGTACCCCTTTTGGTTTCCCGGACGACCGCCCGGCCTCACGGCCGGACGGCAGGTCCGTCAGCCGAAGATGCCCGGCAGGGTGGCCTCGTGGGTCTCCCGCAGCTCGGCCACCGGGATCTCCAGGACGCCCTCCACCGTCAGCGACGTGCCGCCGGTGGTTCCCAGGCCGTGGCAGGGCACCTCGTGGGCCGCGCACAGCTCCGCGAAGGCGTCGAACGACTCGGGCCGGACGGTCACCAGCGCGCGGGCCGACGACTCGCTGAACAGGTCGACGAACGCGTCGTCACCCGGCAGGGAGACGGCGCAGCCGACACCCCGGGCCAGGCACGCCTCGGCCAGGGCGACGGCCAGCCCGCCGTCGGACAGGTCGTGCGAGCCGGTCAGCAGCCCCTGCGCGGCGGCCTCGGCCAGGACGCGCGCCAGAGCGCGCTCCGACTCCAGGCGCGCCGCGGGCGGCAGCCCGCCGAGGTGGCCGTGGACGATGTGGGCCCACTCCGAGCCGCCGAACTCCTCCTCGGTCTCGCCGAGCAGGACGACCCGGTCGCCCTCGCCGGTGAAACCGGACCGCACCCGCGTGGCCACGTCGTCGATGACGCCGAGCACGCCCACGACCGGGGTGGGGTGGATCGCGGTGCTGCCCGTCTGGTTGTAGAAGGACACGTTGCCACCGGTCACCGGCACGCCCAGGGTCTTGCAGGCGTCGGCCAGGCCGCGTACGGCCTCGGCGAACTGCCACATGACCTCCGGGTCCTCCGGGGAGCCGAAGTTGAGGCAGTTGGTGACGGCGAGCGGCTTCGCACCGGTCACGGCCACGTTCCGGTACGCCTCGGCCAGCGCGAGCTGGGCCCCGGCGTACGGGTCGAGACGGGCGTAGCGGCCGTTGCCGTCGGTGGCCAGCGCGATGCCCCGGACGGTCTCCTCGGCACCCGGCATGGCCTCGCTGATGCGGAGCACCCCGGCGTCGGCGGGCTGGGCCAGCACCGTGTTGCCCCGGACGTACCGGTCGTACTGGGAGGTGACCCACTCCTTGGACGCCAGGTTGGGCGAGCCGAGAAGCCGCAGCAGCGTCGCCCGCAGGTCGGCGGCCCGGTCGAGGCGGGCCGGGTCGTCGGCGTTCAGCTCGGCCTGGCCGGCGGGCTCGTGGAACGGGCGCTCGTAGACCGGGCCCTCGTCGGCCGCGGTGCCCGGCGGGATGTCGACGATCGTCTCGCCGTGCCAGGTCATCACCAGGCGGCCGGAGTCGGTGACCTCGCCGATGACGGTCGCGGGGATGTCCCACTTCGCGCAGATCGCCATGAAGGCATCGATGTCGTCGGGGGTGACGACCGCCATCATGCGTTCCTGCGACTCGCTCATCAGGATCTCCTCGGGCCGCAGCGACGGGTCGCGCAGCGGGACGAGGTCGAGCCGGACGTCCATACCGCCGGTGCCCTTGGCCGCGAGCTCGGTCGTCGCGCAGGAGACGCCGGCCGCGCCGAGGTCCTGGATGCCGACGACCACGTCCGCCTGGTACAGCTCCAGGCAGCACTCGATCAGCAGCTTCTCCATGAAGGGGTCGCCGACCTGGACGCTGGGTCGCTTGGCCTGCGACTCGTCCTCGAAGGTCGCGCTCGCCAGCACCGACGCGCCGCCGATGCCGTCGGGGCCGGTCAGCGCGCCGAACAGGACGACCTTGTTGCCGGGGCCGGGGGCGGTGGCCAGCTTGATCTGGTCCTTGCGCAGCAGGCCCACGCAGAGCGCGTTGACCAGCGGGTTGCCGATGTAGCAGGGGTCGAAGACGACCTCGCCCCCGATGTTGGGCAGGCCCAGGCAGTTGCCGTAGTGGCTGATGCCCTCGACCACGCCGGGCAGCACCCGCCGGGTGTCGGGGGCGTCGGCCGCGCCGAAGCGCAGCGCGTCCATCACCGCGATCGGCCGGGCGCCCATCGACATGATGTCGCGGACGATGCCGCCGACGCCGGTCGCCGCACCCTGGTGCGGCTCCACGTACGACGGGTGGTTGTGCGACTCGATCTTGAAGGTGGCGGCCCAGCCGTCGCCGATGTCGACCACGCCGGCGTTCTCACCCATGCCGACGAGCAGCGCCTCCGAGGCGGGGGCCTTGGTGCCGAACTGGCGCAGGTGCACCTTGGAGGACTTGTACGAGCAGTGCTCGCTCCACATGACGCTGTAGATGGCCAGTTCGGAGCTGGTGGGCCGGCGGCCGAGGATCTCGCGGACCCGGTCGTACTCGTCGGTCTTCATGCCCAGCTCGGCGTAGGGCTGGCGTTCCTCGGGGGTCTCCTCGGCGCGCTTGACGGTGTCGAGGGTCATGCGTTCACCAGCTTCTTGAGGATGGAGGTGAAGAACCCGCGGCCGTCGGTGCTCGGGGCCCCGGTGAGGTCTTCGACGGCGTGCTCGGGGTGCGGCATGAGGCCGACGATGTTGCCGGCCTCGTTGCGGATGCCCGCGATGTCGTTCAGGGAGCCGTTGGGGTTGCCTCCGACGTAGCGGAAGACGACCTGGCCGCCCGCCTCCAGCGCCTCCAGCGTGGCCTGGTCGGCGACGTAGCGGCCCTCGCCGTGCTTGACGGGCAGCACGATCTCCTGGCCCTCGGTGAAGTCGGACGTCCAGGGGGTGGTGGTGTTCTCCACCCGGATCCCCTGGTCGCGGCAGATGTAGTGCAGCCCGGCGTTGCGCATCAGCGCGCCGGGCAGCAGGTGTGCCTCGCAGAGGATCTGGAAGCCGTTGCAGGTGCCCAGCACCGGCAGGCCCGCCCTGGCGGCCGGGATCAGTTCCTCCATCAGCGGCGCGAACCGGGAGATGGCCCCGCAGCGCAGGTAGTCTCCGTAGGAGAACCCACCCGGCAGGAAGACCGCGTCCACCCCCTTGAGGTCGGGGTCCGCGTGCCACAGCGGGACGGCCTCGCCGCCCACGTGGCGCACGGCACGCGCCGCGTCCTGATCGTCAAGAGTTCCGGGAAAAGTGACGACGCCCACGCGGGCAGCACTCATGACAGCGTTCCCCTCCACAAACGAGCGCCGCGCCGACATCTCACACATCGGACATCGGTCTGCGGCGGTGTGTCCAGGCTATCCGCTCCTTTGGGGAGAGGTCACACGTGGAGCCGCCCGACCTCACGGTTCACGGGGTGACCTCGCGGTTCACGGTCCGACACGCGGTTCACGGGCCGGTCTCACCGTTGACGGATCGGTCTCACGCTCACGGGCCGGTTTCATCGTTGACGGGCCGGTCTCACGCTCACGGACCGGTCTGCCGGCCGGGCGGAGCGGGGTCAGACGGCGGCGAGCACCCGCTCGCGGGCGTAGGCGGCGTCGTCGTCCCAGTCGAGGTGCTTGCACAGGTGCACGACGGTGCCCCGGCCGGGGGTGATGTCGAAGGAGATCTCGTCGACCACGGCCCTCATGATGAGGATGCCCCGGCCGTTCTCCACGTCGGTCGGCGGGTACTGCTCCGGCACCCGGACGAGGCCCTGCCCGCGGTCGATGATGCGGACGTCGCAACGGCCGCCGCCGACGCTGGTCTCGACGCGGTAGCGGTTGGCGGGGCCGCCGTGTCGCACGGCGTTGGCGCACGCCTCGGTGACGGCGAGAAGGATGTCGGAGACGCATTCCTCGGTGACGCCGAGCGAACGCAGGGAGTCGCCCAGAGCCCTGCGGACCATCGGAATCCCGACGGCCTGCCTGGGCAGAGCGAGGGAGAACTCCATGCCCACCGCTTTCCTCCCGGAGTGAGACGTCACCCGGTGAAGGCTTCCCTACGGAATCCGGGCTAACCGCAAAATAACCGTAATGTTATTTGCCGGTGGTCAACCCATGGGATTGCTCACCGCCCAAAGTCGGATTTAGTCCGACCTGGAAGAAGGAGATCCGCAGGGCCGCCGTGCTACGAGCCCGCCGTGCTACGACTCCACGGTGACGGTGAAGTCCTCGATCACCGTGTTGGCGAGGAGGGTCTCGGCCATCTTCCGGACCTCCGCGATCGCGGCGTCGTCGGCGGGGCCCTCCAGCTCCACCTCGAACCGCTTGCCCTGGCGTACCGCCGAGACTCCGGAGAAGCCGAGCCGCGGGAGCGCGCGGGCGATGGCCTGCCCCTGCGCGTCGAGAATCTCGGGCTTCAGCATGACGTCGACGATGACGCGCGCCACGGTGTTCCTCCTGGTTGGGCGGGGACTGTCCGGCGCCTCAAGAGTAGCCGCCCCGCGCGGTACTCCGCCGCCGGGGCCGTGAACCATCGCTTCCGCCGCGGGCGCCGGTCGTGTCCCCTGCCGTGTCCTCCCACCGGGACCGGCCGGGCCGCATCCGCGCCGCCCGCCCGAAGACCGGTGTCACGCGGGGGGTGAAAGGGGAGGCGCGGGGAATGTGGATCACATGAACGCCCCGGCAGGTCTTGCGCACATACGTGTGACCTCTGCCACGATGGCCACAAACGCGGATGAACCACTACCAGAAGGATCAGACGCGTTGCTGATCGGCCGGACGACGGTGGCGAACCCATCCAGACGGCCCCGAGCGCTCAGGAGCGGCACGTGACAGCCGATGGCTCCCGTGGTACGGAAGCACCCCCCGAACTCGTCCAGTTGCTCACCCCCGAAGGTGAGCGGATCGAGCATCCCGACTACCCCCTCGACCTCAGCCCCGAAGAGGTCCGCGCGCTCTACCGGGACCTCGTCCTGGTCCGCCGCGTCGACATGGAGGCCGTCGCCCTGCAGCGCCAGGGCGAGCTGGGGCTGTGGGCCTCTCTGCTGGGGCAGGAAGCCGCGCAGATCGGCTCCGGACGAGCCATGGCGGACACGGACATGGCCTTCCCCACCTACCGCGAGCACGGCGTCGCCTGGTGCCGTGGTGTCGACCCGGTCAACCTGCTCGGCCTGTTCCGCGGGGTCAACCACGGCGGCTGGGACCCCGCCGAGCACAACTTCCACCTGTACACCATCGTGATCGGCAGCCAGACCCTGCACGCGGTCGGCTACGCCATGGGCATCCAGCGTGACGGCGCCGAAGCGGCCACACTCGTCTACTTCGGCGACGGCGCCACCTCCCAGGGGGACGTGAACGAGTCGTTCATCTGGGCCTCGGTGTTCAACGCCCCGGTGGTGTTCTTCTGCCAGAACAACCAGTGGGCCATCTCCGAGCCGCTGGAGAAGCAGACCCGCATCCCGCTGTACCGCAGGGCGAGCGGGTTCGGCTTCCCGGGCGTCCGGGTCGACGGCAACGACGTCTTCGCCTGCCTCGCCGTCACCCGCAAGGCCCTGGCCGACGCCAGGTCGGGTGGCGGGCCGGTGCTGATCGAGGCGTTCACCTACCGGATGGGTGCCCACACCACCTCCGACGACCCCACCCGTTACCGGGTGGCGGCCGAGTTGGAGGCGTGGAAACTCAAGGACCCGATCGAGCGGGTGCGGGCATACCTGTTCAAGAACCAGCTCGCCGACCAGGAGTTCTTCGACGCGATCGACGCCGAGGCGGACGAGCTGGGACGCGACGTCCGCAAACGCTGCCTCGCACTGCCCGACCCCGAACCGATGGCGATCTTCGAGCACGTCTACGCCGAGCGCCACCCGCTGATCGACGCCGAGCGCGCCGAGTTCGCCGCCTACCTGGAGGGGTTCGAGGGATGACCACTCTCACGATGGCCAAGGCCCTCAACGAGGGCATGCGCAAGGCCATGGAGGAGGACCCCAAAGTCCTCATCATGGGCGAGGACGTGGGCAAGCTCGGCGGAGTCTTCCGGGTCACCGACGGGCTGCAGAAGGACTTCGGCGAGCAGCGGGTCATCGACACCCCGCTGGCCGAGTCGGGCATCATCGGCACGGCCATCGGCCTCGCGCTGCGCGGCTACCGCCCGGTGTGCGAGATCCAGTTCGACGGGTTCGTCTTCCCGGCGGCCGACCAGATCATCACCCAGCTCGCCAAGATGCCGCTGCGCTCGCTGGGGAAGTTGAAGCTGCCGGTCGTGGTGCGCATCCCGTGCGGCGGTGGCATCGGCGCGGTCGAGCACCACAGTGAGTCGCCCGAGACGTACTTCACGCACACCGCGGGCCTGCGGGTCATGACCTGCTCCAACCCGGCCGACGCCTACACGATGCTCCGGCAGGCGATCCGCTGCGACGACCCGGTCATCTTCTTCGAGCCCAAGCGCCGTTACTGGGACAAGGCCGAGGTGGACGTCGAGTCCGCCGACTGGCCGCCCTTCGATCAGGCCAGGGTGGTGCGGCCGGGCACCGACGTCACCCTGCTCGCCTACGGGCCGATGGTGAAGACCTGCCTGGAGGCCGCCAAGGCGGCCGAGGAGGACGGGCGCTCCCTGGAGGTCGTCGATCTGCGCTCGCTCAACCCGCTCGACGTCCCCCGGATCGTCGAGTCGGTACGCAGGACCGGCCGCTGCGTCGTGGTGCATGAGGCGCCCGTCTTCACCGGCTTCGGCGCCGAGATCGCCGCCCGGGTGACCGAGGAGTGCTTCTACCACCTGGAGTCCCCGGTCCTGCGGGTCGGCGGGCCGTCCACGCCCTACCCTCCCTCGCGGCTGGAAGACCACTACCTGCCCGACCTGGACCGGGTCCTGCACGCCGTCGACCGCGCGTTCGCGTTCTAAAGGAGGGAGCCGAGATGAAGGAATTCAAGCTCCCCGACGTGGGAGAGGGCCTGACCGAGGCCGAGATCGTCCGCTGGCACGTCAAGCCGGGTGACCCGGTGGCGGTCAACCAGATCATCGTGGAGATCGAGACCGCCAAGGCCGTGGTCGAGCTGCCCTGCCCGTTCGAGGGCGTGGTCGCCGCCCTGATGGCCGGGGAGGGCGAGACCGTCGACGTCGGCACGCCGATCATCTCCGTGGACGACGGCACGGGCCCCGGCTCCGGCCCGTCCGGTGCGGAGGCCACGTCGGCTCCGGTCCCCGCCGGGATCCCCGCGACGGCCGGGAGCCCGGCCGACGACATGGTGCCCGCCCCTCCGCAGGAGAAGCGGGAGCCGGTCCTGGTGGGGTACGGCGTCAAGCCCGGCGCGGCCAAGCGTCGTCCCCGCAAGGCCGCCGCGTCCCCGGGGGCGGCGCCCGCGTCGTCGGGCACCGCCGTCCCTCCCGGCCAGTCCGGCACCGCCGGGCCTTCCGTGTCTTCAGTGCCTTCCGTGTCCTCAACGCCCTCGGTGCCCTCCGGGGTGCCCGGCGCGGTGGCGCTCGCGGGCGCTCCGGCGCCCGTGCCGCGGCCGGTCGCCGGGGCGGCGGGACGGGTGCTGGTGGCCGCCAAACCCCCGGTACGCAAGCTGGCCAAGGACCTGGGGGTGGACCTCTCCACCCTCACCGGAACCGGCCCGCACGGCTCCATCACCAGGGACGACGTCCACGCGGCGGTCACCGCCGGGCGGACCGGGGCACCGGCGCCGAGCGCGCCGCAGGACGAGGAGCGGATCCCGGTCAAGGGGGTGCGCAAGGCGACCGCGCAGGCGATGGTGGCCTCTGCGTTCACCGCGCCGCACGTCACCGAGTTCCTCCAGGTGGACGTCACCGGCACGATGGAGGCGGTCCGGCGGCTGCGGGAGATGCCCGACTTCGCCGAGGTCAAGGTGTCGCCCCTGCTCCTGGTCGCCAAGGCGGTGCTGGTCGCCGCCCGCAGGTACCCGATGGTCAACTCGACATGGGACGAGGCCCGCCAGGAGATCGTGGTCAAGCACCGGGTCAACCTCGGCATCGCCGCCGCCACCCCGCGCGGCCTGCTCGTCCCCAACGTCAAGGACGCCCACGCGCTGTCCCTGCCCGACCTGGCCAGGGAGCTCAAGGCGCTCACCGAGGCCGCCAGGGCGGGACGCACCCAGCCCGCCGACATGGCCCAGGGCACGATCACGATCACCAACGTGGGGGTCTTCGGGGTGGACGCGGGCACCCCGATCCTCAACCCCGGGGAGTCGGCGATCCTGGCCTTCGGCCAGATCAGGGACATGCCCTGGGTGGTGGACGGGCAGATCGTGCCGCGCAAGGTGTGCACCCTCGCCCTGTCGTTCGACCACCGGATCGTGGACGGCGAGCTCGGCTCCCTCTTCCTGCGCGACATCGGCGCCATGCTGGAGGACCCGCTCCGCATGCTCGCCTGGAGCTGAGCGAAAGGACCGGCTCCGCGTGCTCGCCTGGAGCTGAGCGGGAGGACCGGCCTCCGGCCCCTCCCGTCCGGCCGGAGCCGGCCCGCCCGTGACCTGCGAGCCCGTCCCCACCGGGGGCGGGCTCGTCGCCGTTGCGCTCTGGGCTCGTGGCTGTTGCGCTCCGGGCTCGCCGTTGCGCTCCGGGCCCCTCTCGTGCTGCCACGGGAGCCGCGTGACGGGCCTGATCCACGCTTCGATATGCCGAGTACGGCGATATGCGTCAGCGCATTCGCCCGCATTTATTGACTGGGCTTGTCAATTAAGGTGACGAGAAACTTCACAAAGGAGTCGGGCGGGGTGCCGGGGGCTCTTCGGAAGGTATGCGACCCCACTTGGGGGTTAATCGTGAATGCCCTGCTTTGGATTTCTGTGGAACGGCCTTTAGGAAACATCGCCTCAGGTGGGAGGGCATGAGCGGGGGTAGTGGCGGTGTTGTGCCCGGCTTTACCAATGTCACGTTCAGCGGCTTTTTGGAACAATGAGTTAAAGCCTGTATAAGGAGTGCCGTATTGGGTGATTTGCCCCCTTCTGAGTGCTACTGTCGGGATTGGTAAGTGCACGAGAGCTCACAAGCGGAGCTCAGCGAGGGGGGAACCATGACTTTCACCAAGCTCTTCCCGACCGGCCGTGACTGGGGCTGGGGCTGGGGCGGCGGCTGCGGCTGGCGACGCCGGTGGCGTCGTGGATGCGGATGCGGCGGCGGTTGGGGCCGGAGGTGGTGGTGGTAGCACCGCCCGATGAGAGCCGACGGGTCAACCGTCGGCTCTCCTTCTCTTCGCCCCTCCCGCCGGACGGCGCGAGGGGTACGACGCGTACGCCTCCCGCGGCGCCGCGGGTCTCCGTCCGCAGGACCTTCCGGGAGTTCTGGCCCGACACCCGCGGTGTCCGCCGGTTCCTCGTGATCGGTGCCGTGCTGGCGATCGTGGCGGCCGTCTGCGAGGTCCTCTCGATCGCGCTGTTCGGATACATCACCGACGAGGTGCTCAGCAACCAGGACCTGGGGGCGTTCTGGACGCCCGCGGTGCTCTGGCTGGGCCTCACCGTCGTGGCGGGCGCGGTCTCCTTCGCCGGCTCCTACGCCACGGCGGTGGGCGGGGAGCGCTTCCTGCTGCGGTTGCGGGGCAGGGTCTTCGAACACCTGCAGACCCTCACCCCCGACTTCTTCGACAACCGCCGGCTGGGCGACCTGATGGCCCGGCTCACCGACGACATCGAGGCCATCGAGGAACTGGTCGGTTCCGGTCTGGTCAAGCTCTTCACCACGGTCGCCAGCGTCGTCTTCTTCGCCGGGGCCGCCTTCTACATCCGGTGGGACCTCGCGCTGGTCACGTTCACCCTGATCCCCGCCTTCCTGCTGGTGTCCAAGGTCTTCGCGGCACGGTTCCGGACCGCCGCCGCCCGGGAGCGGTCCAGCAACGGCTCCATGAACAGCGTCATCGAGGAGAGCCTGTCCAACCAGTCCCTCGTCCAGGCGTACAACCGGCAGCGGACCGAGGCCGAGCGGCTGCACGCCGAGGGACGCACCTGGCTGCGGGCCAACCTCGCCCAGGCGTGGCTGGCGTCGCTGTACGGGCCGGTCGTCCAGGTCATCGAGACCGTCTGCCTGCTCGTCATCCTCGGAGTCGGCGCGTGGGAGATCGTCTCCGGCCGCCTCACCATCGGCGGGCTGCTCGCCTTCGCCGCCTACCTCGCCTACCTCTACCCCGCCGTGCAGAGCCTCGGGCAGATCGCGCTCACCGTCTCCGAGGCGGCGGCGGGCTCTGACCGCGTCATCGAGGTGCTCCGGACCAGGCCCGCGGTGACCGACCGCGAGGCGCCCGCTCGGCCGGCGGCACGAAGCCGCGGCCGGATCGAGTTCCAGGCGGTGGACTTCACCTATCCCCGCAGGCACCGGCCCACGCTCAGGAACCTGTCGTTCGTCGCCGAACCGGGGGAGCTGGTCGTGTGCACCGGCCCCAGCGGCGCGGGCAAGTCGACCATCGCCAAGCTCCTGCTCCGCTTCTACGACCCCTCCGTCGGCCGCATCCTCCTGGACGGCGTCGACATCCGGGAACTGCCGAGGGAGTCGCTGCGGGACGACGTCACCATCCTTCAGCAGGAGAACCTGCTGTTCTCCGGCACCGTCCGCGACAACATCGCCTACGGCCGTCCCGACGCGAGCATGGACGACATCGTCCGGGCGGCCGTCCTGGCGGACGTGCACGACTTCATCGGCACGCTGCCGCACGGGTACGACACCCCCGTCGGGCAACGCGGCCGCTTGATGTCCGGCGGGCAGCGACAACGGCTCGCCATCGCCCGCGCGATCCTGCGTGACGCGCCCGTGCTCGTCCTCGACGAGCCGATGACCGGCCTCGACGCGCTCACCGCGGCCCGGATCATGGAGCCGCTCAACCGGCTGATGGCCGGCCGCACGACGATCCTGATAACCCATGACCTGCGCTTCATCCCCGAGACGGCACGCCAGATCGTCCTCGAACCCGTCCGGCGCCGGACCAGCCGGGTGAGAATCCGGTCCGCCGGGCGCCGCGACGCCGTGACGCGTCCGGTGTGACGCTCCCGGTGTGACGCTCCCGGTGTGACCGGTGTGACGCCTTCGATGTGACACGCCCGGCGTGAGGCGCCCGGTGCCGGGCCGCGCCGGGCCCGGTCGTACGCTGGCCGGGCACTCCAACGAAGGGAAGACCATGTTCCGGCATGTCGTGCTGTTCACCTGGGCTCAGGAGGCCACCGAGGAGCAGAAGGCGAAGATCGCCGAGGAGCTCCGCAGGCTGCCCGGCGTCATCTCGGAGATCCGCGCCTACACCGTCGGCGCCGACGCGGGCGTCAACCCCGGCAACCACCAGTTCGCCGTGGTCGCCGACTTCGACGATGTCGACGACTACCTCGTCTACCGCGACCACCCGGCCCACCAGGCGGTGATCGCCGAGCACATCAAGCCGGTCCTCGCCTCCCGGGCGGCGGCCCAGTTCGAGGTCTAGGGCAGGCGGCGGACGCCTACGCGTCCGGAGGGCGGTTCTCCCGGTGCATCAGGCGACCCTCAGAGGTGCTGCCGCGCCGGGGGGCCAGCACGACGCTCAGCACGACCCCCACGCCCCCGACGATCATCAGGATCAGGCCGATCACGTCGATGTGGACGTCCGGCCCGAGGACGTCGGGTTCGATGGCGAAGCGAAGGATGGCGCCGATCGTGAGAAAGAAGATGCTGACCCCGACACCCATCGGTCCCTCCGGGCAGAGCTGACGGCGAGGCAAAGAGAACGTCCGCGAACGGTCATACCCGTTCGGACGCGATCTCACCGTCGAGAACCGTCTTGTCCGCCGCGGTGGGCCCGGACGACCCCAGCCACACCCTGACGCCGAGGGCCTCGGCCACCGCCTGCGGCCAGTCGGTGATCCCGTCGGTGTAACGGGGACACGCGTCCGACAGCCGGGCGGTCAGCCGGGTCTGGCGGTCCAGGTCTCCGGCCGGGCCGACCGGAAGCTCGCCGATGTCGTACGAGACGCACATCCGCGACACCGGCGCGTCCAGGTGGGTCAGCGCCAGCCCGTCGGCCCCGCCGGCCGCGGCCAGCGCGTAGCGGTGGGCCACCGCGTCGAAGTGGCCGGTGCGGAAGGGGCCCTGCCAGGGGCCGGTTCCGTTGTGCGGCTCGGGCAGCGCGAGCCCGGCGTCCTCGGTGACCAGCGGCCCGGGGCCGTGCCGCGGGGTGTAGGTCCGCAGCACCCCCAGCCGCACGGCCGCCGCCCCGTCCAGCAGCTCCAGCGCGTTGGCGAAGGTCGTGGTGCTCCAGGTGGTGTGGGGGTGGAAGCCGTGCCACTCGTCGAGCAGCACGCCCTGTGCCCCCTCGAAGACGACCGGTCCACGGCGCAGCAGCGCGGCGGTGAACGAGGAGCCGACCAGTCTCACCCGCTCCGCGAACGCCCGGTAGGCCGCCACGCAGTCTTCGACGGGCGGCCCGGCCGCCGCTCCCAGTGCCTCGCGGAGCGCGCGCAGCTTACGGGTGAGCACGGCCGGGGTCGCGCAGTCGCCGGCGACCGGGGCCAGGCCCGGATGCTCCAGGGCGTAGGCCATGGTCTCGCCGATGCCCATCCCGCACGACCCGTGCCTGTCCTCGCCGCGCGCGACCTCCCTGGCCCGCCCGGCCGCCACGTGGTACGGCGTGGCGAGCAGCGCGTCCCGGTCGACGGTGAGCAGCTCGAAGGGGTCGGGGACGCCCAGCCCGGCCAGGTGGGCGGCCTCCCCGGCCAGGGAGAGCGGGTCCACGATCATGAACCTGGACAGGTGGGTGGGCACGCCGTGGAACGTGCCCGCCCCGAACTGGGCGAACGTGTGGTGCCGCCCGTCGGGCAGGACGACGTTGTGCGCGGCCTGCCCGCCCCCGTTGAACCGGACGACGGCCCGGACCGGTTCCCGGGAGCCCCGGGAGCAGAGCCAGTCGACGACGGTTCCCTTCCCCGCGTCGCCGTACCCGAGGTCGGCCACGATCACGTGCTCACGCATACGACCACCTGTCCACCACTGTCGTCTCCTGCCGTCCGTCTCCGGGAGCCATGCCGTCTCCGAGCCTCGCCCGCCGTCTCCGGAGGCCCGCCGTCTCCGAGCCCCGCCGTCTCCGGAGGCCCGCCCGCCGTTCGTCTCCGGGCGGGCGGGCTCCTCAGAGCCGGATCACTCCGCTGTCGCCGCCGAGGTCGAGGCCGTCGGCCACCACGAGCGCACCCCGGTCGAGCCTGGCCAGGGCCTTGCCCACGGCGGCCCCGGCGTCGGAGCCGAGTTCGTCGAGGTCGTCCAGCCCCTCGCGCAGGTCGATGGCGTCCTCGCCGAGTCCGACGGTGAGCGCGATGGTCTCGCAGACCGCGTTCAGGTCGTCGAGCTCCAGCACGTTCTGACCGAGCAGCCTCCGCCAGGCCGCCAGTACCTGGCCGTCCCCGGCGTGGCTCGCCCCGGCGGGAAGGATGTAGTAGACGTCGTACATCCGGGTCAGCTCGGCGACGATCTCCTCGGTGGGGATGTCCTGATCGAGCCGGTCGCCGATCACCTCGCGCACCTCGCGGCGCTTGACCCGCGGGTAGGGCAGCTCGTCGCCGATGATGAACAGGTAGCCTCGGCGACCCCGCTTCTCGAAGCAGTCGATCGAGGTGTGCCGGGCCATGAAGTACATCGCCAGCTCGTACGACTCGGTCTTCTGGCCGCCGCCCCCGCCCTCCAACAGGATCTTGCCCAGGTGCTCGTCCATCCGGTTGTCCGACTCGTACTGGCCGATCTGCAACGGGGCCCGGTCGCAGGTGGCGTCGCCGATCGCGCCGAAGAGGATCTGCGGGTCGGTGGCGTAGCCCTTGCGCAGCAGCAGCCCGAGCAGGTCGGGCAGCTTGGTCTGGAGGGTCCGGGGCACCCCTCCCATCGAGCCGGTCACGTCGAACAGCACGGCGACGGCGAGGGAGTCGGGGTGCTCGTCGGAGTCGCGGCTCTCGCGGGCCGCCACGCCGCGCGGGTCGAGGTCGTCGTGCACGGTGCGTGCGCCGCTGTCGCTGTAGGAGAAGGCGCTGGCGCCGCTGGCCTTGCGGTAGCTCGCGGCGGCGGCGTAGACGTCGGTGGACCAGATTCCGCTTCCCACGGGGATCTCCTCGGATTAGGGGTGGGACGTTCTCGGGGTCAGAGATGCAGGGGCCGGTATTTCCGCGGCCCGTATTCGTCGTCGAGCAGCTCGTCCAGCTCGGCGAGGAGAGACCAGGCGTCGCCCGGCGGGGCCAGCAGGCTGCCGCGGACGAAACGGCGGATCGGGCCGGGCGGGTGCCCGCCCATCAGGGCGGCCACGCACCGGGTGGCGAGACGGATGTCGGTGGCCGGGGTCGCCGCTCTCCTGGCGAGGACCTCCGGCGGGTAGTCGCCCTGGTGCCTGGCCACCAGGGCGGTGATCGGGGTGCCGACCGGCACCGACTGGCTCCAGTCGACGAGCACCAGACCGTGGTCGATCGGGTGGACGAGCACGTGGTGTCCGAAGACCGCCCCGTGCACGATCCCCGCCCGGTGCGCCGCGCCGATCGCCACGAGCAGCCGACGCCAGATCCACGCGACGTCCCTCGGGTCGAGCACCGGCCGGCGCCGGGAGATCTCCGCCAGGCTCAGGAACCCGTCCGGCACCCGGCTGATCACGTTGGCCCGCCGTTCGACCCCGGCCGACCGGTGCCGGAACGACTCCACCAGCCGGGGCACGTACGGCAGCAGCCGGGGGTCGCCGTCGCGTGCGATCGCGGTGAGCGCGTCGGCCTCGCGGCGCATGAGGTCGTTGTCCGTGTGGCTGCGCGGGATCTTCAGCAGCGTGTCGGCGCCGCTCTCGTAGAGCACGGCCGTGGCGCCGCGCCGCAGGGCACGGCCGATCCGGTAGGTGCCCCGCCGGGTGGTGATCACCGTCTCGGGGGACCGCCTCTCTTCGGCGCCGCCGTGGGCCGCCCAGAGCGCCGCCAGCCGGGTGAACGCCGCCGCGGCCTCCGGGCCCGGCGCGAGATCGGGGTGGAGCAGCCGCGCCAGCCTCCGGTACGCCCGGCGCGGGGAGTCGTCCCCGAACAGGTCGGCGGGCGTGCGGGCGGCGGTCACCAGGGCGATCGCCTCGGCCGTGCTGGTCACCGGACCTCCTCCTCCCGCGCGGGTCGTAGCAGTGCGGGGTGGAGCAGCCGGGCGTCTCCGGCACGGTAGAGCTTGGCCCGGGGGCCGCCCCGGGCCCCGCCGGTCTCGGTGGTCTCGCCGGTGCTCTCCACGAACCCGGGGACCGACAGGACCTTGCGGTGGAAGTTGCCCGCGTGCAGCGGCACGCCCCAGACCGCCTCGTAGACCGAGCGCAACTCGGAGACGGTGAACGTCTCGCCGGTGAACGCGGTCGCCAGCGGGGTGTACTCCAGCTTGCTCCGTGCCCGCTCCAGGCCCTCGCCGAGGATGCGCGCGTGGTCGAAGGCGAGGTCGGGGAGCCGCTCGACCCGGTGCCAGGCGGCGTCCGCCGCGTCCGTGCCCGCCCGGGGGTCGGGCAGGCCGGGGGCGAAGGCCAGGTAGGAGACCGAAACGACCCGCATACGCGGATCGCGGCCGGGCGTGCCGTAGCTGGCGAGCTGTTCGATGTGGATCCGGCCGGGCAGCCCGGTCTCCTCGGCCAGCTCGCGCGCCGCCGCCTGCGGCAGGTCCTCCTCGGGCCGGATGAACCCGCCGGGCAGTGCCCACCGCCCCGCGTGGGGCTGTTCGCCCCGCCGGACGAGCAGGACGTGCAACGCACCTTCACGGATGGTGAGCGCCACCACGTCGACGGTCACCGCGACCGCCGGATAGGCCCGTGGGTCGTAACCCGTCAGGAACTCGGCTTCGTTCATCATGCGTCCTTCTCAGGTTGAGATGTTCTCAGTATGAGAATGACTCGCGGCGGTGTCAAGTGCGGCGAGGTGCCTTCGTCTTCCCTGTTGTGATCTCGAGCTACGCAAGTATTCGCAATCCAGTCAAACTTCACACATCCCCGTGATGCGTCATTCCTTCCCTGCTTGTATTTCGAACGTATTACGTTAAGCTGTGTGGGGTATCGAACCGTCCATTGGACTGAGCGTTCCGAGGAACACATCGCGCGGCATGGTGTCACGCCGACAGAGGGGGAGCAGGTGATGTTCACTCGTCCCCGTTAGGAGGCGGCAGGCCGGCAAGGCAGCACTCTCGTCTACGGTGTGACGGATGCCGGGCGACATTTGCTCGTCGTCGTGGTGGACAGCGCCGTGGAGCCGGACGCCTGGTATGTGGCCACCGCGCGAGACCTGACCATCGGTGAGAAGCGACTGTTCGCCCGGAAGACGAGGTGATCGCGGTGGCGCAGGACAAGATCGATGATCTGGCTGCCTACTATGACGAGCATGACACGACCGCGGACCTGGAGCGCGCGGTCCCGCAGGAGCCGGTGATCGCCGACGAGGTGATGATCGTCACCTCGCTGCGGCTGCCGAAGCCCGTGATGGATCAGGTTCGTGAGCGGGCCAGGGAACGGGGGGTCAAACCCACCGCGCTCATCCGGGAATGGGTGGAGGCGGCGCTCGCCGGGCAGGACGCCGTGATCCCCATAAGTGTGATCATGGCTGCCGTCACGGAGTACCAGCACAGACGCGCCTCGTAGCTTCTGGCGGCTCGGGGCGGCGTTCGGGACTTCGGGCAACGGCCCGCTTACGGAGGGTCGGCGAACGGTCCGGCGCTCGGCGGGGCAGGCGGTGACGACGAAAGGGGCGGCCCCGGGGTGCGGGGCCGCCCCTCTTCGCTCGCCGCGGGAGCGGGTGGCCGGCGGGATCGACCGGAAGGTCAGCCGGCGGGGTCGGTCCGGAGGGTCAGAAGGCGTCCTCGGGCAGGTCCATCAGGTCCAGGCCGGTCGCGTCGAGCGTGCGGCGCTCGGCGGCGATGCGGGGCAGGACCGTCTGGGCGAAGAACAAGGCGGCGGCGACCTTGCCGGTGTAGAAGGCCGTGTCGGCCGAGCCCGGCGCGGAGCCCAGGGCGGCCAGGGCGACCTCGGCCTGGCGCAGCAGCAGCCAGCCGATCACCACGTCGCCCAGCGCGAGCAGGAACCGGGTGGTGTTCAGGCCGACCCGGTAGACCTCCCGCGGCGTCTCCATGGAGGCGAGGGCCCAGCCCGCCATGGTGTCGGCCATGGCCTTGACCTCGTCGGCGGCTTCGGCGAGGAGCTTGCGCTCCTCCTTCAGCCGGCCGTTGCCCGCCTCGGAGGCGGCGAAGGACGTGATGTCGCCGTACAGCGAACCGAGGGCGGCACCCTGGTTGCGCAGGACCTTGCGGAAGAACAGGTCCTGGCCCTGGATCGCGGTGGTGCCCTCGTAGAGGGAGTCGATCTTGGCGTCTCTGATGTACTGCTCGATCGGGTAGTCCTGCAGGTAGCCGGATCCGCCGAGGGTCTGCAGCGAGCGCGCCAGCAGCTCGTAGGAGCGTTCGGAGCCGACACCCTTGACCAGCGGGAGCAGCAGGTCGTTCATCGCCTCGGCGTGCTCGTCGCGCCGTCCCTCGTGCTCGGCGATCTGCACGGTGTCCTGGTAGGTCGCCGTCAACAGGACCAGTGCCCGCATCCCCTCGGCGTACGCCTTCTGCAGCATCAGCTCGCGGCGTACGTCCGGGTGGCGGGTGATGGTCACGCGCGGGGCGGTCTTGTCGGCCATCTGGGTCAGGTCGGCACCCTGTACCCGGGTCCTGGCGTACTCCAGGGCGTTGAGGTAGCCGGTGGACAGCGTGGCGATCGCCTTGGTGCCGACCATCATCCGGGCGTGCTCAATGATCATGAACATCTGCCGGATGCCCTCGTGCACGTCACCGACGAGCGTGCCCACCGCGGGGTGCTTCTCGCCGAAGGTGAGCTCGCAGGTCGTGGAGACCTTCAGGCCCATCTTCTTCTCGACGTTCGTCACGTAGACGCCGTTGCGCTCGCCGAGCTCGCCGGTCGAAAGGTCCACGTGGTACTTGGGGACCAGGAACATCGACAGGCCCTTGGTGCCGGGGCCGTGGCCCTCGGGGCGGGCGAGCACGAGGTGGAAGATGTTGTCGGACATGTCGTGCTCGGCGCTGGTGATGAAGCGCTTGACGCCCTCGATGTGCCAGGTGCCGTCGGGCTGACGCACGGCCTTGGCGCGGCCGGCGCCCACGTCGGAGCCGGCGTCCGGCTCGGTGAGCACCATGGTGGCACCCCACTGGCGCTCGATGGCCAGGTCGGCGAAGCGCTTCTGCTCCTCGGTGCCGATCACGTGCAGCACGTGGGCGAAGGCGGGGCCGCTGGAGTACATCCAGATGGCGGGGTTGGAGCCGAGGATCAGCTCGGCCACCGCCCAGCTCACGCTGCTGGGCAGGCCGGGGCCGCCCAGCTCGGCGGGCAGGCCGAGGTTCGTCCAGCCGGCGTCGCGGTAGGCGGCGAAGGACCTCTTGAACCCCTCGGGCATCGTCACCGTGCCGGTGGCGGGGTCGAACACCGGCGGCGTGCGGTCGCCTTCGGCGAAGGAGTCGGCCAGGACGCCCGTGGCCAGGCGGTTGACCTCCTCCAGGACGCTCCGCACGACGTCCTTGTCGATGTCGGCGAACAGGCCCGTGCCGAGGACGTCCCGGCGCCCGAAGACCTCGAAGAGGTTGAACTCCAGGTCGCGGAGGTTGCTCTTGTAGTGGCCCATGGGGGTTCTTCTCCTTGAAACCGGGGACCGCGGTCGTCCGTACTGGCCAGTAACGTTACCGCTAATGCTACCCGTCGGTAACCCGCAAAAACCATGGCGGTGAGACGTTTGTCACACTCGTTTCGGGCAGACGGGAAGCATGGCCGTCAAGACGATTCCCGACTTCCGTCCGGCGGAGCTGCCGGACCCGAAGCCGTTGCGCAAGGTGATAGGTCCCGGGGTCATCGCGGCGGGGGTGGGCCTGGCGTCCGGGGAGTTCGTCATCTGGCCCTACATCTCCGCCAACGTCGGCCTCGTCTTCCTGTGGGCCGCCGTGGTGGGTGTGGTCGCCCAGTACTTCCTCAACATGGAGATCGAGCGCTACACCCTCGCCACCGGCGAGACCGCGCTGACCGGGTTCAGCCGCCTGGGCCGGCACTGGGGCCTGGTCTTCGCCGCCATGGCGGTGCTCGCCAACATCTGGCCCGGCTGGGCCACCAGCTCGGCCACCGTCCTCACCTACGCGGTGGGCGGCGACATCACGGTGATCGCGGTCGTCGAGCTGCTCCTGATCGCGGTCGCGCTCACCCTCTCCCCGGTCGTCTACCGGACGCTGGAGGCCACCCAGTTCATCAAGGTCGGCGCCGTGCTCGTCTTCCTGGTGATCGCGCTGTTCCTGGCCATCACCGGCGACGCCTACCGCGGCCTGGGAGAGGCGGTCACCCACATCGGGCAGGTCCCCGCCCAGCTCGGCGCCGCGCTGGTGCTCGGCGCGATGGCCTTCGCCGGGGCCGGCGGCGGTCAGAACCTGGTGCAGAGCAACTGGATCAGGGACAAGAACATGGGCATGGGCGAGCGGATCCCGCGCCTGGTCTCCCCGATCACCGGTGAGGACCAGGCGGCTCCGGCGACCGGCTTCACCTTCACCCCCGACGAGGCCAACCTCTCGCGCTGGCGCGGCTGGTGGCGGGTGGCCAACATCGAACAGCTCGTCTCGTTCGTGGCCATCACCATCATCACGATCTTCCTGATGTCGATGCTGGCCTACTCCACGGTCTTCGGCGCCGAGACCGCGAACAACGTCAGCTTCCTGCGGACCGAGGGCGAGGTGCTCAACCAGCGGCTGTCGTGGTTCGGCACCTTCTTCTGGGCCGTCGGCGCGCTGTCCCTCTTCGCCGCCAGCATGGGCATCTGCGACTACGTCGCCAGGATGGTCGCCGACATCGTCAAGACCGTCTACCTGCCCGCCAGCGAACGGTGGACCGAGAGTCGCGTCTACAGCCTCGTCGTCTGGTTCATCGTGTTGTTCGGCATCACGATGCTCACCGTCGGGTTCGACCAGCCGATCACGCTCCTGGTCATCTCCGCGAGTGTCGGCGGGATCATGATGTTCCTCTACTCGGCGCTGCTCGCCGTGCTCAACCGCCGGCTGCTGCCCGAGCCCATCCGCATCCGCGGGTACCGGCTGGCGGTCGTGCTGCTGACGTTCGCGTTCTTCGGCTACTTCTCGGTGCTGACGCTCATCGACCAGCTCGGGAAGCTCCTCTAGGCTCCTGCCGTGGACGGACGGGGTGCGGACGGGCCGGTCGAAGGCGGACGGCCCGTGGACGGGCGGGGTGCGGACGGTCCGGCCGGGGGCGAGCGGGCGGGCGCCGTGGACGAGCGGTGGCGGGCCGGCCTGGAGCTGTGGAGGATCCCCGAGGAGATCGCGGCGCGGGCCCCCGCCGACCCGTGGGGGCACTCCCCGACACGCTTCGCCGAGCGGACCGACCGGGCCCTCGCCGAACCCGAGGGGCCGACCCTGGCGCGGGTGGCCGAGGCGCTCCCGCCCGGCGGGAGCGTGCTGGACGTGGGTGCCGGCACCGGCGCCGCCTCCCTGCCGCTCGCCGCCGCCCTCGGTGAACTGGTCGCGGTGGACGTCTCCGACGCCATGCTGGCCGAGCTGACCTCACGCGCGGAGCGGCTCGGCGTGCCGGCCCGTGTCGTCCGGGGTCGCTGGCCCGCCGTCGCGGCCGAGACCCCGGCGGCGGACGTCGCGGTCTGTGCCCATGTCGTCTACAACGTGCCCGACCTGGCCGGGTTCCTCACCGAACTGACGCGGCACGCCCGCCGCAGGGTCGTTCTGGAGCTCACCGGCCGCCACCCGTTGAGCTGGCTCAACCCGCTGTGGCAGCACTTCCACGGCGTCACCCGCCCGAGCCGTCCCACCGCCCGGGACGTGATCGACATCGCGGAGCGGCTCGGCTACGACGTCCGTCACGAGTCGCGCCAGGCCCCGCTGACCCGCTTCACCGAGCTGGAGGACCTCGCCGAGAGCGCCTGCCGCCGGCTCTGCCTGGGGCCCGAGCGGGCCGACGACGTCATCGCGGCCGTGGTCGAGCTGGACATGTGGCCAGTGCCGCGTGACCGGTGGTTCACGCTCTGGTGGGATTCACCATGAGCTTTGCTACCCTCTCCCGGTAGAACGCCCAACAGGGAGGTTCCCGGACGAGACGCGCCGTACCCGGTCTGCCAAGACGACGCTCCTGAGGTTGGGGGGCTGTCATGGCCTGGGTTCTCATCGTCGTCGCCGGTCTCTTCGAGGTCGCGATGGCCTACTCGCTGAAGATGAGCGACGGGTTCTCCGCGCCGCTGCCGAGCGTCGGGTTCGCGGTCTTCGCGGTGCTCAGTTTCGGCCTGCTCGCACTCGGCCTCCGAAGCCTGGAGGTCGGCACCGCCTACGCGGTCTGGACGGGCATCGGCGCTGTCGGCACCGCCACGCTGGGCATCCTCGCCCTCGGTGAGGACGCGTCGTTCCTCAAGATCGCATCGATCCTGCTCATCGTGGCCGGCGTCGTCGGCCTCAACCTCGCCGGCGGGCAGTGAGGGCACTGAGGGCACCGAGCGGGCGCTGCGGGTCACTGGGCGGGTCACTGGGCGGGCACTGGGCGGGCACCGAGCGGACGCTGAGTGGACGCTGAGGGCACCGACCGCGGTCTCCGGTGCGCGACCTTCCCTGAAACCGGCTTGACGCTTTAGGTGGTGTCACGGTTGGCTGAGCGCATGATTGATGTGCACTACGTGACGTTCGACTGTGCCCGGCCGTACGAGCTGGCGACTTTCTGGAGCGAGGCCACCGGCTGGGAACTCCACCCGGAGACGGCCAAGGACGACGACGAGGTCCTCGTCCAGGGTTCGGTGAACCTGCTGTTCATCAAGGTCCCCGAGGGGAAGACGGTCAAGAACCGGGTCCACGTCGATGTCACCGGCACCGACGGCACCACCCGCGAGCAGGAGGTCGAGCGGCTCCTCACCCTGGGCGCCACGATCTCCGCGGACCACCGCAACCCCGACGGCAGCGGCTGGGTCACCATGCTCGACCCCGAGGGCAACGAGTTCTGCGTCTGCCGCGCCGACTACGAGCGGAACTGACGGCTCCCGGTTCCCCGTCCCCGGGCGGAGGCACTCGGACGGGGAGCCGGAGCCCCGTCGTCGGGCGGGGAACCTTCAGGCGCCCGCGGCCTTCGCGGGCGCCTGACGCGTCCGGGTTCCCGTCCGCGCGGGCCCTCACCCGCGCGTCCCCCTCGGGGTTCCCCGTCGTTCCCTGCCGTTTCCCGCCTTTCACGGTTCCCGCCGTTCCCGCTCCTCGCGGGTCGCGTCGTTCCCGCCTCTCAGGGGTCCCCTCGTCCGGCCGTCCCGGGTCTCAGCGGCCCTCGGGCAGCGACCGCTGGCCCCGTCCCCGCATGACCAGTGCTGCCAGCGCGGTGACCAGGTAGACCACGACACCGCCCTGGAGCGCGTCCAGCGCCGCGCCGAACACCCCCTCGCCGTCGAGGATGAGCTGCACCGGATACATGAGGGTGGCGGCGCCGAGGGCCGGGTAGAGCGCGAACCGCCAGGGGCGGCGCAACGCCCACAGCCGGGCCTGCCGGGTCACCCGGTCCCCGACCTCGGGCTTGCCGACCGCGCCGATCGCCGCGATGAGAGCGAACAGGCCGATGCCGAGCGACGCCGACCAGGTCAGACTCTCCTCCCCCCCGATGACGGCCATCACGAAGCTGGCGGCCGACGCGGCGGTGCCAGTGATCGCGGCGGTCTTCCAGGGCGCCCCGCGCAGCGCCGCGCCGGCGAGGGACATCTCGTCACGTCGAGTCAGTTCGTTCATGTCCATCAGGCTGCCCTCGACTCTCCCCTGCCCGCATCGGGGAGCAACCCTGATCCATCCCCGACCTGTTGCATCGAGGGTCCCGTTCGCGTTGGTGGCGTGACCCGGGCACCGGGGCGGCCAAGGCGCGGGGAGCCTCGCTCGGCACGGTGTCCCCCGAGGGGAGGGGGCCAGCACTACCACGATGGACCGGCCTGCCGGATCGAAACGTCCGGCGCCGATCCCTAGCTTGATGAGCGTCCGGTAACACCAACCGAAGGAACACCCATGAGGAAGACTCCCCTGCGTCGCGGCCTGCTGGTGGCGGTCGCCTTGGGCGCCCTGGCCGCTCCCGCGCTGGCCACTCCCGCCCAGGCCGCTCCCGCGCTGGCGTCGGAGACATCGGAGGAGCGCGTCGTCGCGGGCCTTGAGCGTCACGCCCACCCACTGCGCAGCACACGACCGGACACGCCGGGACATGACCTGAAGGCGCTGTCGGCGCTGGTCCGCGACGCGGAGATCGTGGGAATCGGTGAGGCCACCCACAGTTCCAAGGAGTTGTTCACCCTGCGGCACCGGCTGTTCCGGCACCTGGCGACCACACAGGGCTTCACCACCCTCGCGCTGGAGGCGCCGTGGTCGGCCGGCGTCCGCCTGGACGAGTACGTACGCACCGGCAAGGGCGACCTGCGCACGATCATCGAGGAGGAGGGCGAGACCACCGGCGGCGTGTGGAGTACCAAGGAGTGGCTGGACCTGTACTCCTGGATGCGCGACTACAACCGCACCGCCCGCACCAAGCTGCGGGTGATGGGCTTCGACCTCAGTGACGTCCACCCGCAGCAGTACCGGCGGATCCTCGACTGGGCCGAGGAGCACGAGCCTTCGATCCTGCCCGAACTGCGCCGCCGCTACGCGAAGCTGCTCGCCCTTCCCGGTGGTGCGAAGGAACGGGTCGACGCGCTGACGGCTCTTCCCCCGGAGCAGCTCAAGGCCCTGGCCGAGGACGCCGAAGCCGCCTACCACCTGGTCGAGAAGGCCGGCAAGGTCAGCCCCTACGTGCTCCAGGAGGCCCGCGTCATCTACCAGATGACCACGGTGTACGCCTCGGAGGGGTCCGAACTGCACCGTAACCGCGACCGGTTCATGGCGGAGAACACCATGTGGTGGAAGCGGAACACCGGCCTGAAGATCGTGGCCGCCGCGCACAACGGGCACGTGACCTACCTCTCCCCCTACCCGCAGCACTACCCCGTCACCCAGGGGGCCCAGCTACGTGCCATGGCCGGGCGTTCCTACGTCGCCATCGGCACCTCCATCCACAGCGGCGGATTCCGGGCCATCAATCCCGACAACGGCAAGACGGAGAACTTCGACACGGGGGCCGCGGGGCCGGACAGCAACGAGCACATCCTCGACAAGGTGCGCCACCGCGACTACTACGTGAGCCTGCGCGAGGCGGAGCGTGACCCGGCCACGCGGAAGTGGCTCGACACCGCCCGCCCGACGTTCACCGTGCCTGCCACCTACCTCCCCGACATGCTCAAGGCGCCGCTGGCCCTGGGCCAGGCGTACGACATCGTGGTTCACCTCCACCGTGTCAAGGCGGCCAACCCCCTGTAAGGACGCTTGACGCTTTCGCCGGTGAACTTACCGGCGCACGGAGCCGGAGCGGCCGCCGTTCTCCGGGGAACTCGTCAAGATCTCTGCCCACCCGTTGGCGGAAGCCCACACCGCCGAGCCTTCTGCCTCCCGCAGATCAGCGGGCACCCTGACCCTTCCGTTCCGGCCAGTGTCCTGCCGTCTCAGTGCGGGGGTACGTTGCCCCTCATGGACAAGGTGGTTGTCCAGGTCAAGCCCTGGAGTGCCGAGCACCATGATCCGGGGACCGAGGGGCACGCGGGCAGGTGCGGGTGGCATGGGACGAACGAAGGGACGCCTTGCCCTGAGGAACCGTTCGCGAGCGTGATGTTCCGGTACGGGAACGATGAGCGTGTTCACTCGGCGTGCAGACGCGCACTCGGCGACATCTCCAGGAGGCATGGCTTCCCGATCCCGCAGGACTGAGCCTCACGGAGACAGCTACGAGCCCCGCCCGGTTTCCGCCCAGGCGGGGCTCGTCTGTGCTGGGGAGACCTTCCCAGGGCCTCCGCGACCCGCTCCGGGGCTACTCCACCCGCACTACGAGCCGGGGGTGGTACCCGGTGTCCATCGCGTACGAGCGTTCAGGGCGTTCCATGATCAGTTTCCTGCGATCGCCCATGTGCAGGACCACGTTGCGGATCTCCTCGTATCGGGTCTTGGGCTCGACCTCGGCGGGCGTGGTTGACCTGGCGTATCGGTTCGTCTCGCCGTAGAAGATCGTCGGCGTGGTGTATCGGGTGGCCGGCTCTCCTCTGTCGTACTCGGCGAGGAAGGCTTGCCACTCCTTGCGCGAGATGGTGACGACGGTGAGGGTACCGACCTGCTGGACACTGCGACCAGGAACCCGCACGACTACCCGTCCAGGCCCAAGACGCGGGCCAGGTCCGGGGGCTCGTAGTTCGGCCCCTTTCCGGCCTTGCCGTTCTGGCTGCCCTCCTTGGTCATGTTCGAGCGATGGACCTCGGCCAGCACGGCGTCAAGGTCGATGCCGTAGGTGAGAGCCGTGCCGTACACGACGTACACCACGTCGGCCAGCTCCTGCGCGAGGTTCTTCAGGTCGCCGGCCTCAACGGCCTGGGTAACCTCCTTCACCTCCTCGTCGAGGAGGCGTTGGCGCAGGCGAACCAGTGTCTCGTCTGGCGTGGTCAGGGCGTCGGCTACAGGGAATCCGAACCTTTCATGGAACTCGCGAACCATTTCCGCTGGCGTCACGGTGGGCTCCAAGATCAGTTATAGCGGCCTCGGTGATCAAGAACTCGAAGCGGTGCTCCGGAGAGTAGAGCAGGGTCTGACGGTCCATGCGGACGGCAACGGTTCGCGTCCGCCGCCGCCCGTCACCCGGAAACGCGGGACGGCCGTCCAGATCGACTCTGACATAATCGACGGGAAATCGAAGACGCGTCATATCGTCGCGCCTACCCGATTCCGGCCCGGCTACTGGAACCCGCGGGGGCAGGGCCAGCAGCCAGGCCAGGGCAGCACCCCCGGCGTCCCCTCCGGCAGCAGGGCCGCCGGGGGCCACCGGCCCACCGGTTCGGCCTACCGGTTCCGCCCGGCCCGCACCGGCCCGCCGGGCGGCGGCGCCTCCGGAGCGGGCGGGGAGAGCGGGGCCACCTCGACCAGGTTGTCGTGATAGACGGCGCCCCGCCCCATGTCCGCCTCACACCCGTCGACCACGGCGTTCGCCGTCGCGCCACCGGGGCTGAGCTTGCGCCAGTGCCCCTTCGCAGACGCCACCACACCGGGCCGTACCTTCCCGCTGACCTCGACGACCGCCTCGAACTCCCCGTTGCCGTTGAACACCCGGGCCCGCTGCCCGTCGGCCAGCCCGCGGCGGGCGGCGTCCTCGGGGTTCACCAGGACCCGGGGCCCCTTCGAGCGGCGCAGCAGCTCGGGATTGTTGGCGAAGGTGCTGTTGAGGAACATGTGCGGCGCCGGAGTGATCAGCGCCAGCGGGTACGGCCCGGACGCGGCCGAGGCGGTGCGCGGGGGCACGTAGGCCGGCCCCGGACCGAACTCCATCCGCCCCGAAGCGGTCGGGAAGCCGTCGGCGAACGGCACGAACGGCTGCGGCACGCTGAGCCGGACCCAGCCCTCCTTACGCAGCCGGTCGAGAGTCACACCCTCCAGCGACGGGTGACCCGAGGAGAGCAGTTGCTCGGCCAGATCGAGGTCGGAGTCGTACAGGGACGGCTCGGTGAGCCCCATGCGCGCGGCCAGGCGGCGGAACGTCTCGGTGGTCGGCAGGCACTCGCCCGGTGGCTCGACCGCGGGTTCGTTCCACAGCAGATACATGTGCCCGTAGCCCGCGTGCAGGTCGGCGTGCTCGATCTGCATGGTCGCCGGAAGCACGATGTCGGCGTAGTCGACGGTGTCGGTCGGGAACTGCTCCATCACCACCGTGAACAGGTCCTCCCGCGTCAGCCGCTCCCGGACGCGGTTCTGGTCGGGGGTGGAGGCCATCGGGTTGGCCCCGTACACCCACAGGCACTTCACCGACTCGTCCAGCTCGTCGCCGAGCCGGGTCATGGCGAGCGTGCGGACCGGCCGGGCGAGCAGGTCGTCGCGGGTGTCGATGTTCAGGTGGATGTGACCGCTGGTGGAGTAGGCGACGCCGCCCCCGGGGTGACGCCAGTCGCCGGTGACCCCGGGGATGGCGGCGATCGTGCGCAGCGCGGTGCCGCCGCCCGCGTGCCGCTGCAGGCCCATCGTGGCCCGGATTCCGGTGGGCCGGGTGTGCGCCAGCCGCACGCCCAGGGCCCGGATGTCCGCCTCGGGCAGCCCGGTGATCTCCGCCACCCGCTCCGGCGGGTAGCGGAGGATCTCCTCGCGGAAGCCCTCCCAGCCGCTGGTGCGGCTCTCCAGGTAGTCGCGGTCTTCGGCGCCCTCGGCCAGAACGACGTTCATCAGCCCCAGGGCGAGCGCCGCGTCGGTGCCCGGCCGGATCGGCAGGTGCTCGTCGGCCTGCTCGGCGGTGCGGGTGCGGATCGGGTCGATCGCCACCACGTGCGCTCCGGACGCGCGGGCCTCCTGGATGAACTTCCACAGGTGGTGGCCGCTGGTCAGCGTGTTCGTGCCCCAGAGCAGGATCAGCCGTGACAGGGCGAACGTCTCGGGGTCCATTCCGCCGGCCGTGCCGTAGATCTGCTGCAGCCCGGTGGTGCCCGCCGCCGAGCAGATGTTCAGATGGTGCCGTGAGGCGCCGAGGACGTTCCAGAAGCGGCGCCCGGCCACCCCCTCGGCCCCCTGGAGGTAGCCGAGCGTCCCCGTGCCCAGGTACGGCCAGATGGCCTCGCCGCCGTGCTCCTCGACGATGCCGCGCAGCCGCGTGGAGATCTCGTCCAGCGCCTCGTCCCAGCTGATGCGCTCGAACCGGCCGGCACCCTTGGGACCGACCCGCCGCAGGGGGTGCAGGATGCGGCCGGGGGCCCTGGTGTGCTCCAGGTAGCGGTTGACCTTCACGCAGAGCGCGCCGCGGGTGTACGGGTGGTCCGGGTTGCCCCGCATCGAGACGGCCTCGCCGTCGCGTACGGTCACCACCCACGAACACGTGTCAGGGCAGTCCAGAGGGCAGGCCCCCAGCACGCGCAACTCGCCTGATGACATGCTCACGACTGTATCGGCGCGCCGGGAGGACAGAAAAACGCGCTCCCCCTCCCGGCGTCGCCGTCACCGGCGTGAACCCGCCGGGGCCCGGTCCCCCTCCGCCGGTGCGGGCCCGCGGGGAGACCGGTTCACCGGGAGGCGGGGGTGTCGCCGTGCTGGTGCTCCAGGCCGCCGCCGCCCTTCGTCGGCTGGACGGCGGTCCGGCCGGGGGCACCGGCGCCCGGCAGGTCGGAGGCGTAGGCGTAGACGAACGCCGCCATCATGATCGCCCCGGTGTTCACCCCGAGGGGCTTGTCGCCGATGTTGGCGATGGTGTCACACCGCCGGTGGTAGCACTTGTCGTAGGCCTCTCCCGCCTTGCCGCCGAACTTCGCCGCCTCCTCGGCGCTCTTGATGCCCTCAGCGCCGGTGAACAGCCCGCCCGAGGGGATGCCCGCCTCGATGAAGGGCCCGTAGTCGGAGCGGCCGGTGAAGTCGGTGCCCTGGTACGACAGGCCCATCGTGCGGAAGTACGACTCGAAGAGCTCCTCGATCTTGTCAGAGCCGGGAGGGCCCGCCGGGGCGCCCACCGCGTCGGAGTCGTCGCCGTCGTAGATCCCGAAGATGTGGTTCGGCGACGCGACCATGTCGAAGTTCAGGTACAGCTTGATCTTCTCCTTCTCCGCCGCGGAAAGCGCGGACACGTAGTGCCGCGACCCGAGCAGGCCCAGCTCCTCGGCCCCCCAGAAGGCGAAGCGCAGCCTGTTGCGTGTCGGCAGGACGTTCGCCGCCAGCGCCGTCTCCAGCACGGCCGCGGTGCCGGACCCGTTGTCGTTGATGCCGGGGCCCTCCGCGACGCTGTCGAGGTGGGCGCCGAGCATGACGACCCGGTCCGGGTCGCCCCACCTGCTCTCGGCGATCACGTTGTGCGTCTTGCGACGCGGGTCGCCCTCGGTCTTCGCGGTGAGCGTCACCGTCGTCCCCGCGGCGGCCAGCTCCTCGCCCGCAGCGAACGTGGTGCCGACGACCGGGATGTTCACGGTGGGAGCGCCGAGTGTGCCGCCCAGCAGGCCCGTCCGGTCGTCGGTGCCCCGCTGCCCCTCGTTGAAGATGATCACTCCGGCGGCGCCCGCGGCCTGGGCCAGCTCGACCTTGACCTGGAAGGTGCAGGTGCCGCGCTGGAGGAGCGCGATGTTGCCCCGGGTGAACCCGGCGAAGTCGCTCGCCTCACACCCGGAGGTGGAGCTCGGCGCCGGGCTCGGCGGCAGGACCAGGTCCACCCCCTGCACCGGGGCCGTGACGTTCCCCGAACCGGAGTACGTCATGGTCCGGAAGTCCTCACCGAGCTCGTACGTCTTGGCGGCCGGCGCGGTCCGCTTCAGCACGGGCGGCTCGACGTCCCGGAAGAACGGGAACTCGAACTCCTGCATGGTGACCCGGTACCCGGCGGCGCGGAGCCGGTCGGCGACGTACGCGGCCGAGGCGTCGAAACCGGGGGTGCCCGAGGCGCGGGTGCCGCCGTTCTCGTCGGCGATGCGCTGCAGGTGCGTCAGGTGCCGTTTGACGGCCGGAGTTCTGGCCGACCCCTGGAACGTCCCGGGGTTCGGCCGCCGCGCCGGGCCCGCCCCGGGCTGCCCGCCGGGACCGGGGGGCGAGACCGCGGCGGGCATGACCGCCGGCGGGACGACGGGCAGGGCGGCCGGCTCGGGGGCCGGAGCCGCGTCGGCGGGGCCGGCGCAGAGGGCGGGGGCCACCGCCGAGACCGCGGTGATCGCGGTCAGCAGCCCTCTGGAGGCACGTGCACGCATGCGGGACTCCTCAGTCACGGGTTGGACGGCGCTCCCGCGATCACGGCCGGACACGGCCGGGTGGAAGGGCTCCCGGCCCGTGCGCCGGGATCGGCGAGCGACGAGCGGAACGTGACGCTCAGACTCCCAGGCCGCGACCCCCGCGATCCAGCATTCCCGCAGCTGGAAGGGTCAATTCTCTATCTGCGACAGGTACGCTATGTTCGCCTGGTCCTCCTCGGCGAGGCTCGGTGCGCCGGCGAACCAGGCGTCGAGGATCTCCCCGAGCAGCGGCGCCGAGGTCAGCCGGAGGCTGATCGCCAGCACGTTGGCGTCGTTCCACCTCCGGGCGCCGTCGGCGGTGGCCGCGTCCACGCACAGCGCCGCCCGCACCCCGGCCACCTTGTTCGCCGCGATCGAGGCGCCGGTGCCGGTCCAGCAGCACACCACCGCCTGGTCCGCGGCCCCCGAGGCCACGTCGGCGGCGGCCAGGGAGCAGCACCACGCCCAGTCGGCGCGTTCGTCACCCACCGCGCCGTGCGGTATCACCGTGTGACCGCGTTTTTCGATTTCGGACACCAGGATGGGAGCCACACCGTCGAGACTGTCGGAGGCGACTGAGATACGCATACTCCGATTGTGCGGAACGGACGAGGAGAACGGCGGCCTACGGGGAATCGTCGAGGCCGTCACGGGCAGCGAACCCGTGTGTGGCTCCGATAGTGAAGGTTGGAAGAGAAGACCGGTGACGCACCTGTGATGCGGAACATGCAGAATCGCTGGCGGTGACGGAAATCAGCGATCGCGACAAACTCGCGTCCGCCGACGGCGCGCGGCCCTCGACGGACGACGGCTCCATCGTGCCCGTCGTCGAACCGCTGCTCCCGCAGCGGATCCGGCGGCCGTCCGACCTGCTGCGCTTCCTGGCGACCCTGCTCTGCCTGAGCGTCGTCATCCTGCTCGCCCTCGTCGCGCAGAAGACCCTCAACGGGCTCGAAGGCGACGTGGCCGACGGCACGAGCCGAGTGCCGTTCCTGCTCAGCGGCCTCGTCGGGGTGACGAGCGCGGCGGCCATGCTGGGCGTCCCCGCGGCCTTCGCCATCGAGCGGGTGCTCCACCGCGACGGCGTCCGGGTGGCAGAGGGCCTGTCGGCGGCCATCGCCGGGATGGTCCTGTCCTTCGTGCTGGGCGAGTGGATCGTCCACGCGGGCCCGGAGGAACTGCGACTGCTGCTCACCGGCGGCCGATCCGGCGTCGAACCGGTCAACACGCTGCTCACCCCGGTCATCGCCTACGTCACCGCCGTGCGGATATCCCGCCGCCCCACCTGGCGCGCGGCCCTGTGGACCGCGGTCGCGCTCAACGCGGTCGCGCTGTTCGCGGCGACGGCCGCCACGATCCTCGGCATCGTCGTCTCGATCCTGGTCGGCCTGGCCGTGGGCTACGCCACCCTGTACGGCGTCGGCAGCCCCAACACCCGCCCGCCGGGCAGCGCGATCGTCGCGGCCCTGCGCAAGCTGGGTTTCGCCCCCGTCAAGGCCCGCAGGCTCGACGACGACCACCAGAGCAGCCGCCGCTACGCCGTCGACCTCAAGGACGGCAGCCGCCTGGACGTCACCGTCCTCGACCGCGACCGTCAGGTCGCCGGGCTGCTCTACCGCCTCTGGCGCCGTATCCGGCTCAACTCCGAGACCCGCCGCAAGGCCATTCGCTCGCTCCGCGCCGAGCTGGAACGCGAGGCCCTGATGGCGTACGCCGCGCACGCCGCCGGGGCGAGCACCCCGCGGCTGCTGGCCACCAGCGAGATCGGCAGCGAGGCCGCGCTGCTGGTGTACGAGCACGCCCCCACCCGCACCCTGGACGACATCCCCGACGAGGAGATCGACGACAACCTGCTCTCCCAGATCTGGGAGCAGGTCCTGCTGCTGCAGGTCCAGCGGCTCGCCCACCGGCGGCTGACCGGCGACAGCATCCACGTCGACGGCGAGGGCAGGGTCGTCCTGACCGACGCCCGCAGCGGTGAGATCGCCGCCGGCGACCTGCTGCTCCGCATCGACGTCGCCCAACTGCTCACCTACCTGAGCCTGCGCGTCGGGGCCCGGCGCTCGGTCGACGCCGCCGCGGCCGTGGCCGGGGCCAACATGCTGGCCGACGCGCTCCCGCTGCTCCAGCGGATCGCGATGACCCGCGAGACGAGAGCCGCGCTCAACAAGAACAAGGAGCTGCTCACCGAGATCCGCGAGCGGATCGTCGAGCTCAGGCCCAGGACCGAGGTCGAGGAGGTACGCCTCGAACGCTTCCGCCCCCGGACCCTGATCACGATCATCGCCACCGCGTTCGCCGCGTACTTCCTGGTCTACTACCTGACGCAGATCAACCTCAACATGATCACGTCGGCCAAGTGGGGCTGGACCGGTGTGGCGCTGATCGCCGCGATGCTGAGCTACGTCGCCGCCGCCCTCATGCTGATGGGGTTCGTCCCGGAACCGCTGCCACTGGGCCGAACCGTGCTCGTGCAATTCGCCGGGTCGTTCGTCAAGCTCGTCGCCCCCGCCGCAGTGAGCGGCGTCGCCATCAACACCCGCTACCTGCAGAAACGCGGGATCCCGCCGGGGCAGGCGGTGGCCAGCGTAGGCGCGTCACAGCTCATCGGCCTGGCCTTCCACATCGGGCTGCTGCTGCTGTTCGCCTACATCACCGGCTCCGACACGGCACCCTCGTTCAACCCGTCGCGCACGCTCATCATCACGGTGCTCGCCGTGGCGGCACTGGTCCTCGTCATCGTGGGCGTGCCGCGTCTGCGGCGCATGGTCACCGCGCGCATCCGTTCGATGTTCTCCGGTGTCATCCCACGCCTGCTCGACGTGCTCCAGTCGCCCCGGAAGATCATTGAGGGGTTCAGCGGCACCCTGCTGCTGACCATGTTCTTCGTGCTCTGCCTCGACGCCTCGATCCGCGCCTTCGGCGGCTCGCTGAGCTTCGCCGCGGTCGCCGTGGTCTTCCTCGCCGGCAACGCCGTCGGCTCGGCCGCCCCCACCCCCGGCGGCCTCGGCGCCGTCGAGTTCTCCCTCTCGGCCGGCCTGACCCTCTCCGGACTGACCCCGGAGGTCGCGGCCTCGGCCGTGCTGCTGTTCCGGCTGCTGACCTTCTGGTTGCCGGTCCTGCCCGGCTGGGCCTCCTTCACCTACCTGCAACGGCAGCAGGCCCTGTAGCCCGCGTGCCTCCGCGGCAGGCGGTCGCCGGTCGTCCGGGACCGGCGACCGCCCTCACCCCGGGCGGGTCACGCCTGGCTGGACCGGCTCCAGATGTTGACCCCCGCCTCGACCGCGTCCTTGTCGATCTCCGCCAGCTCCTCCGCGGTGAACGCCAGGTTCTCCACCGCCGCGAGGTTGTCTTCCAGCTGCCGGACGCTGCTCGCGCCGACCAGCACCGAGGTGATGCGCCGGTCGCGCAACGCCCACGCCAGCGCCATCTGCGCCAGGGACTGACCGCGCCGCCCGGCGATCGCGTTGAGGGTGCGGACGTGCCGCATCGTCTCCTCGGTCAGCATCTCCGTGGTGAGGAAGCGTCCCTGCGAGGCCCGCGACCCCTCGGGGACGCCGCCGAGGTAGCGGTCGGTCAGCATGCCCTGCGCCAGCGGGGAGAACGCGATGCAGCCCACGCCCTCCTCCTCCAGCACGTCGAGCAGGCCGCCCTCGATCCACCGGTTCAGCATCGAGTACGACGGCTGGTGGATCAGCAACGGGGTGCCCATGTCCCGCAGGATCCGGGCCGCCTGCGCGGTGTGCTCCGGCGAGTAGGACGAGATGCCCGCGTACAGCGCCTTGCCGGAGCGGACCGCCTGGTCCAGCGCGCCCATCGTCTCCTCCAGCGGTGTCTCCGGGTCGAACCGGTGGCTGTAGAAGATGTCGACGTAGTCGAGCCCCATCCGCTCCAGCGACCGGTCCAGGCTCGACAGCAGATACTTGCGTGACCCCCACTCGCCGTACGGTCCGGGCCACATGTCGTACCCGGCCTTGGTGGAGATGACCAGCTCGTCCCGGTACGGCGCGAAGTCCTCGCGCAGGTGCCGCCCGAAGTTGGTCTCCGCCGACCCGTACGGCGGACCGTAGTTGTTGGCCAGGTCGAAGTGGGTCACCCCCAGGTCGAAGGCCCTGCGGAGGATGTCCCGCTGGATCTCGAAGGGCTTGTCGTCGCCGAAGTTGTGCCAGAGCCCCAGGGAGACCGCGGGCAGCTTGAGCCCGCTCTTGCCCACCCGGTTGTACGGCTGGCGCCCGTCGTAGCGGTTTCCGTCCGCGATGTAACTCATCGGCTCACCTTCGCTGTGTCGAGGATCCAGGAGAGGGTGAACGCCTCCTCGCGCCAGGCGTCGTACCTGCCGCTGCGACCGCCGTGCCCGGCACCCATCTCCGTCTTCAGCAGGAACGGCCCGCCGGCGGCGACATCGCGGAGCCTCGCCACCCACTTGGCGGGCTCGTGGTAGAGGACCCGGGTGTCGTTGAGGCTGGTGATCGCCAGGATCGGCGGGTAGACCCGGCCGTCCACGTTCTCGTACGGCGTGTACGACTTCATGTACGCGTACACCTCGGGGTCGTGCAACGGGTCGCCCCACTCGTCCCACTCGATCACGGTCAGCGGCAGCGACGGATCGAGCATCGAGTTCAGCGCGTCCACGAACGGCACCTCGGCGACCACACCCGCGAACGTCTCCGGCGCGATGTTGGCGACCGCCCCCATGAGCAGCCCGCCGGCCGACCCGCCCCTGGCGATGACCGAACTCGACCAGTCCTCCGCCTTCAGGTGCTCGGCGGCGGCGACGAAGTCGGTGAAGGTGTTCTTCTTCTTCTGGAACTTGCCGTCCTCGTACCACCGGCGTCCCATCTCGCCGCCGCCCCTGACGTGCGCGACCGCGAAGACGAACCCCCGGTCGAGCAGGCTGAGCCGCGCGATGGAGAACGAGGGGTCCATCGAGGTCTCGTAGCTGCCGTAGCCGTACAGGACCGTGGGCGCCGGCCGCTCCGTGTCCTTCCTGACGACGATCGAGATCGGGATGCGGGTGCCGTCGGAGGCGGTCGCCCACTCGCGGAACTGCTCGTAGTCGGCGGGGTCGTAACCGCCGAGCACGGCCTTCTGCTTCAGCAGGATCAGCTCGCGGGCCCGCAGGTCGTAGTCGTACATCGACGGCGGCGTCACCATGCTGGTGTAACCGAGACGGAGCCGCTCGGTGACGAACTCCGGGTTGCCCGCCGGACCGACGTCGTAGATCGGCTCGGGGAAGGGGATCTCGTACGGCTCGCCGTCACGGGGCAGGACACGGATGCCGGTCAGGCCGTCCCTGCGGAAGTGCACGACGGTGTAACCGGCGAAGGCGTCGACGTCCAGCAGCCGGGTGTCCTCGCGGTGCTCGACCAGCGGCGTCCAGTCGCCGGGGGAGTCGAGCGGCGCGGTCGCCAGCTCGAAGTTCTCGCCGTTCCGGTTGTGCAGGACGAGGAAGTGGTCGCCCGCGTGGTCGACGCCGTATTCGACGCCGGTCTCGCGGGGGCGGATGAGCCGGAACTCGCCCGTCGGGTCGTCCGCCTCCAGGACGCGGACCTCGCTGGTGATCTTGCTTCCGGAGGAGAGGACCAGGAACCGCTCACTGCGGGTGAGACCGATGCCGATCCAGAACCGCTCGTCGTCCTCCTGATGAACGAGCACGTCGTCCTCGGCAGGGGTGCCGACGGTGTGCCGGTGCACCTGGTTGGGCCGCCAGGCCTCGTCGACCGTGGTGTAGAAGAACACGCTCCCGTCGGCGGACCAGGCCCCGCCGTAGAAGATGCCCGGGATCTCGTCGGGGAGGACCTCGCCGGTGGTGAGGTCCTTGATCCTGAGGGTGAAGCGCTCGTCGCCGGTGAAGTTGACGGAGTAGGCGAGCCTCGTGCCGTCCGGGCTCACCGAGCTGGTGCCGATCGCGAAGAAGTCGCCGCCGGCGGCCAGCTCGTTGCCGTCGAGCAGTACTTCCTCGCCCGGGAGCGCCTCGTCCGCCTTCAGCTCCGGCGGCGTCTCACCCTGCGCCGCCACCCGGCACTGGATGCCGTACTGCTTGCCCTCCTCGGTGCGCGAGTAGTACCACCAGGCGCCCTTGCGGGTGGGAACCGACAGGTCCGTCTCCAGGGTGCGGTTCTTGATCTCCTGGAAGAGCGTCTCCTGCAGCGGCTTGAGGTGGGCGGTCGCCTCCTCGGTGTAGGCGTTCTCCGCCTCCAGATAGGCGATCGTGTCGGGGTCTTCCTTGACCGTCAGCCACGCGTACTCGTCGACCACGGTGTCGCCGTGGTGCGTGCGCTCGCTGGGAACCTTCTTCGCCTTCGGCGGCCTCTGACTGCTCACCCCGCCGAGTCTATGTTTCCCCGCCAGGACGGGTCGTGCCGTGCCGACCTGGTGGGTTTCACACGTTGACGGGGTGTGTGCCGGGTTCGGCGGTGCGCGGGGTTCGTCGTTGTGGCCCGAGAGGTCGTGAGGGGCTGCTAATCTTTTGCCGTCGGCGAGGTCCGGCGCAAACCACTCCAATCACCCCGGTGACTTCAGTATGGCTTGTGTCGTGTCCGCCGATCTTCCTCTGAAGCCAACGGCCCGGAGATCGGTTCGCAGAACCGCTCAAGGGCTGGTAAGTTTGAGGGGTTGCCCCGAAAGGGGAAGCGCCGGAATTCGGCAGGCAGGCGAAATCGAGTCGGTTTGACACGAAAAAGCGGGCCTGAAAGAATAAAGGCACAACGAAAGAACAAAACAAAAACGAACGCCCCGGGCGTTCGGCCCCCCGAAAAAGGGGTCGGTCATCCGGTGAACGCGTCCGTTTCTTGAGAACTCAACAGTGTGTTAAAAGCCAGTGCATGAAGCACAACCCCGTCCGACTCGCCGGTCTGTGGCCGGTGGGGGGATGGGATTCCTTTGGTTGATGTTCCCTCGTGTCCGCCGGGCCGTTTCGGTCCCGGGGGGTGACGGGGGGCTTTCAGCCGGGAGAACTCGAAGACATTGTTTGGAGAGTTTGATCCTGGCTCAGGACGAACGCTGGCGGCGTGCTTAACACATGCAAGTCGAGCGGAAAGGCCCTTCGGGGTACTCGAGCGGCGAACGGGTGAGTAACACGTGAGTAACCTGCCCCTGACTCTGGGATAAGCCCGGGAAACTGGGTCTAATACCGGATATGACACGTTCCTGCATGGGATGCGTGTGGAAAGTTGTTTCGGTTGGGGATGGACTCGCGGCCTATCAGCTTGTTGGTGGGGTAACGGCCTACCAAGGCGACGACGGGTAGCCGGCCTGAGAGGGCGACCGGCCACACTGGGACTGAGACACGGCCCAGACTCCTACGGGAGGCAGCAGTGGGGAATATTGCGCAATGGGCGGAAGCCTGACGCAGCGACGCCGCGTGGGGGATGACGGCCTTCGGGTTGTAAACCTCTTTCAGCAGGGACGAAGGTGACGTGTACCTGCAGAAGAAGCGCCGGCTAACTACGTGCCAGCAGCCGCGGTAATACGTAGGGCGCAAGCGTTGTCCGGAATTATTGGGCGTAAAGAGCTCGTAGGTGGCTTGTCGCGTCGGGTGTGAAAGCTTGGGGCTTAACTCCAGGTCTGCATTCGATACGGGCTGGCTAGAGGTAGGCAGGGGAGAACGGAATTCCTGGTGTAGCGGTGAAATGCGCAGATATCAGGAGGAACACCGGTGGCGAAGGCGGTTCTCTGGGCCTTACCTGACGCTGAGGAGCGAAAGCGTGGGGAGCGAACAGGATTAGATACCCTGGTAGTCCACGCCGTAAACGTTGGGCGCTAGGTGTGGGGGCCTTCCACGGTTTCCGCGCCGTAGCTAACGCATTAAGCGCCCCGCCTGGGGAGTACGGCCGCAAGGCTAAAACTCAAAGGAATTGACGGGGGCCCGCACAAGCGGCGGAGCATGTTGCTTAATTCGACGCAACGCGAAGAACCTTACCAAGGCTTGACATCGCCCGGAAAGCTCTGGAGACAGAGCCCTCTTCGGACCGGGTGACAGGTGGTGCATGGCTGTCGTCAGCTCGTGTCGTGAGATGTTGGGTTAAGTCCCGCAACGAGCGCAACCCTTGTTCCATGTTGCCAGCACGCTCCTTCGGGGGTGGTGGGGACTCATGGGAGACTGCCGGGGTCAACTCGGAGGAAGGTGGGGATGACGTCAAGTCATCATGCCCCTTATGTCTTGGGCTGCAAACATGCTACAATGGCCGGTACAGAGGGTTGCGATGCCGTGAGGCGGAGCGAATCCCTAAAAGCCGGTCTCAGTTCGGATTGGGGTCTGCAACTCGACCCCATGAAGTCGGAGTCGCTAGTAATCGCAGATCAGCAACGCTGCGGTGAATACGTTCCCGGGCCTTGTACACACCGCCCGTCACGTCACGAAAGTCGGCAACACCCGAAGCCCGTGGCCCAACCAGCTTGCTGGGGGGAGCGGTCGAAGGTGGGGCTGGCGATTGGGACGAAGTCGTAACAAGGTAGCCGTACCGGAAGGTGCGGCTGGATCACCTCCTTTCTAAGGAGCAGTCGGCTCGCGTGGTTCCACCTCTTCGGGGTGGGGGCGCGGGTTCATGTCGTGTCTGCAGGCGCGTGTCCTGCACACGGCGCGCTCATTAGTGGAGCACTGGCTACTCAACCAGGCCGGGGTCACCGGGCCGTTAGTACCGCTTCCGGGGTTCGTCTCCGGGGGAGAGGGAACGCTGGTCTGCCGGAGGGCCGGGCTGGTTGGACACACTGTTGGGTCCTGAGGGAACGGACACTCTCAGGGGCGTGCCGGCCGGTCGTCGTGATGGCGATGCGGTGGGTGGGTCCTGGTTCGTTTGGCCTCGTGTACAGGGCTGTGTCGTCCGCTCCCGTGGTGGGGTGGGTGGGTGCGGTGGCTGTTTGTTGTTTGAGATTTGCATAGTGGACGCGAGCATCTTTGTGGCCAAGTTTTTTAGGGCACACGGTGGATGCCTTGGCATCAGGAGCCGATGAAGGACGTGGGAGGCTGCGTTAAGCCCCGGGGAGTCGCCAACCAGACGGTGATCCGGGGATGTCCGAATGGGGAAACCCAGCACCAGTCATGTGGTGTTGCCTCCGCCTGAATGTATAGGGCGGTTGGTGGTAACGCGGGGAAGTGAAACATCTCAGTACCCGTAGGAAGAGAAAACAAATAGTGATTCCGTGAGTAGTGGTGAGCGAAAGCGGAAGAGGCTAAACCGTGCACGTGTGAGAGCCGGCGGGCGTTGCGTGTGCGGGGTTGTGGGACTCTCCGACGGTCTCTGCCGGGACTGTGAGAAGTGATAAACCTCTGTGATAGTCGAAAGCTCTGGGAAGGGCTGCCGTAGACCGTGAGAGCCGGGTAGGCGAAATCGTGGGGGCTTCTGGAGGGGATCCCAAGTAGCACGGGGCCCGAGAAATCCTGTGTGAATCTGCCAGGACCACCTGGTAAGCCTAAATACTCCCTGATGACCGATAGTGCACGAGTACCGTGAGGGAAAGGTGAAAAGTGCCCCGGTGAGGGGTCGTGAAATAGTACCTGAAACCGTGTGCCTACAAGCCGTAGGAGCGTAGTCCTCTTCGGAGGGCTGTGATGTGACTGCGTGCCTTTTGAAGAATGAGCCTGCGAGTTATGGTGTGTGGCGAGGTTAACCCGTGTGGGGGAGCCGTAGCGAAAGCGAGTCTGAAGAGGGCGTTTGAGTCGCATGCTGTAGACCCGAAGCGGAGTGATCTAGGCATGGGCAGGTTGAAGCGCGGGTAAGACCGCGTGGAGGACCGAACCCACCAGGGTTGAAAACCTGGGGGATGACCTGTGTTTAGGGGTGAAAGGCCAATCAAACTCCGTGATAGCTGGTTCTCCCCGAAATGCATTTAGGTGCAGCGTCGCGTGTTTCTTGCCGGAGGTAGAGCACTGGATGGCCGATGGGCCCGACAAGGTTACTGACGTCAGCCAAACTCCGAATGCCGGTAAGTGAGAGCGTGGCAGTGAGACTGCGGGGGATAAGCTCCGTAGTCGAGAGGGAAACAGCCCAGATCACCGACTAAGGCCCCTAAGCGTGTGCTAAGTGGGAAAGGATGTGGAGTCGCAGTGACAACCAGGAGGTTGGCTTAGAAGCAGCCACCCTTGAAAGAGTGCGTAATAGCTCACTGGTCAAGTGATTCTGCGCCGACAATGTAGCGGGGCTCAAGTACACCGCCGAAGTCGTGGCATTAGCGTATGAACTCGAGCCTTTGTGGTTGAGAGACGCTGATGGGTAGGGGAGCGTCGTGCGGCCGGCGAAGCAGCGGGGTGACCCAGTTGTGGAGGCCGTGCGAGTGAGAATGCAGGCATGAGTAGCGAATCAGAAGTGAGAAACTTCTGCGCCGGATGACCAAGGGTTCCTGGGGCAGGCTAATCCGCCCAGGGTAAGTCGGGACCTAAGGCGAGGCCGACAGGCGTAGTCGATGGACAACGGGTTGATATTCCCGTACCCGCTGTGATGCGCCCATACTGAATCCAGTGATACTAAGGGTCCTTAACCCGGTCTGCTCTTCGGAGCGGGCGTCAGGGTGAACGCCTGGCCTGATCTGGTAGTAGGTAAACGATGGGGTGACGCAGGAAGGTAGCCCAGCCCAGGCGATGGTTGTTCCTGGGGTAAGCATGTAGGGAGGACCGTAGGCAAATCCGCGGTCCGCGTATCCTGAGATGTGATGCCGAGCCGATTGTGGCGAAGTGGGTGATCCTATGCTGCCGAGAAAAGCCTCTAGTGAGTGTCGCGGCGGCCCGTACCCGAAACCGACTCAGGTGGTCAGGTAGAGAATACTAAGGCGATCGGGTGAACTGTGGTTAAGGAACTCGGCAAATTGCCCCCGTAACTTCGGGAGAAGGGGGGCCTTCGCTGGTGATGGACCGTGCGTCCGGAGCTGGTGGGGGTCGCAGAGGCCAGGGGGAAGCGACTGTTTACTAAAAACACAGGTCCGTGCGAAGTCGTAAGACGATGTATACGGACTGACGCCTGCCCGGTGCTGGAACGTTAAGGGGACCGCTTAGCCAGGCTTGCCTGGCGACGGTGAGAACTTAAGCGCCAGTAAACGGCGGTGGTAACTATAACCATCCTAAGGTAGCGAAATTCCTTGTCGGGTAAGTTCCGACCTGCACGAATGGCGTAACGACTTCCCCGCTGTCTCAACCGCAGACCCGGTGAAATTGCACTACGAGTAAAGATGCTCGTTACGCGCAGCAGGACGGAAAGACCCCGGGACCTTCACTACAGCTTGACATTGGCGTTTGGAGCGTCTTGTGTAGGATAGGTGGGAGACGGTGAAGCTCGGACGCTAGTTCGGGTGGAGTCATTGGTGAAATACCACTCTGGTCGTTTTGAACGTCTAACCTCGGTCCGTGATCCGGATCAGGGACAGTGTCTGGTGGGTAGTTTAACTGGGGCGGTTGCCTCCTAAAGGGTAACGGAGGCGCCCAAAGGTTCCCTCAGCCTGGTTGGCAATCAGGTGTCGAGTGTAAGTGCACAAGGGAGCTTGACTGTGAGACCGACGGGTCGAGCAGGAGCGAAAGCTGGGACTAGTGATCCGGCGGTGGCATGTGGAAGCGCCGTCGCTCAACGGCTAAAAGGTACCCCGGGGATAACAGGCTGATCTTCCCCAAGAGTCCATATCGACGGGATGGTTTGGCACCTCGATGTCGGCTCGTCGCATCCTGGGGCTGGAGTAGGTCCCAAGGGTTGGGCTGTTCGCCCATTAAAGCGGTACGCGAGCTGGGTTTAGAACGTCGCGAGACAGTTCGGTCCCTATCCGCTGCGCGCGCAGGAGACTTGAAAGGAGCTGTCCCTAGTACGAGAGGACCGGGACGGACGAACCTCTGGTGTGCCAGTTGTTCCGCCAGGAGCACGGCTGGTTGGCTACGTTCGGAAGGGATAACCGCTGAAAGCATCTAAGCGGGAAGCTCGCCTTGAGATGAGGTCTCCCACCCTGTGAGGGGGTAAGGCTCCCGGGAGATGACCGGGTTGATAGGCCGGAGGTGGAAGCGCAGTAATGTGTGGAGCTGACCGGTACTAATAGGCCGAGGACTTGACCATGAAGCAGTCTTGTTGTGCTCGCGTCCACTAGGCAATTCTGAGGCAGCAACCGGTGGGTTGTGTGTTTCATAGGGTTACGGCGGTTATGGCGAAGGGGAAACACCCGGTTACATTCCGAACCCGGAAGTTAAGCTCTTCAGCGCCGATGGTACTGCACCGGGGACGGTGTGGGAGAGTAGGTCGCCGCCGGACAATCGTTATGTGAGGGGGAGGGGTCCGTCCCGTGAGGGGACGGGCTCCTCCCCCTCATTTTTTTTCGTGCGCGTGTGCGTGTGCGTGTGCGTGTGCGGGGGGCCGGCCGGGATGGTGGGGGGCTCTTCTTTTTTGGTTGTATGGGGTTCCGGGGGTTTGCGGGCCCCCCTTTTTTTGTGTGTCAGGGGGGTCCGGGGGCGGGCCCCCCTTTTTTTGTGCGGGTGCGGGTGCGGGAGGGGCGGTGCAGGGCTCTCTTTTTCGTGTGGGCGAGGGAAGAGTGCGCAGGGTCCTTTGCGCGTATGCGAGGGATTCCGCCGGGCATCTTCTTGGCGCGCGGAGGAGGTCGGGCCCCTCCTTGGTGTGTGGAGGATGTGTGGAGGAGAGGTGCGCAGGTTCGGCTCCTTCCTGCTGTGCTCTGCCGTTCTTCGCGCTCCCGCCGCTCACTGACCCGCCGCTCACTGGCCCAGCGCCATGGGGGCAGCGGAAGACGCCTCGGGCTGTGCCCACCGGGCCCTGGGTGCCCTGGGCGGTGCTGAACGTCCACTGGTGATCACCAACGGCCGCAGCCCGGGTCTTCCCGGGTGGACCTTTGATGTCGGTGGCTTCTGCTGGGATGAGTGCTACATGACCTATGCCGAGGAGTGCTGCGTGGACCGTACTGTCAGGGGGCCGTTCCTGAAGTGCTGGGCTGTCGGCAGGCCGGCGACTTCGGTGGTGAGGTGTGCGGCACCGGCGAGCCCAGGTGGTTGCGTAGCCCTGATCCATCGCGGGCAGAGATCGACGAAAGGCCGCCGACGAGACAGTCCTCTTCAGATCTCCCCGACGGCCGCTCTGGGGACCGCCCGGCTGATCGCGCCGGGGCGGGACCGAGACTTTCGCCATACGATGCGGCCGACCACCCGTGGTCAGGCGCTCAGTGTCCTTCCCCCTCCTCTGCCTCCAGGTCGAGGAGGGAATTGTCCGTCTGGGGGCCTCATGCTCGTGTACCGGTATACGTATGGCCGCCGGCCAGGGTTTCCCGGTGTCCGCTCACGGCGGCCTTTGACGGGATGGGGTTCCCGGCCTGTGGAGGAAGCTCACAGGGATCGATTCGGTTTGTCACTCCGAAGTCACTGGGCCGGTTCAGCCTTCAAGGAACTGGACCGGTTCAGGGCCATGGAGCTGACGGGGCTCTTCTTGTATTCACAGCGATTTTCTTCGAGCTTGTTGGGCTCTTTCCTCCATTTACGGATGTTTAGGCATGTGGTGTCCGGTTAGACGTGTAGCGTGCCCGAGAACACTGTGACAGCGCGGCCCGCGAGCTCCACCCGGTCGCCTCGAACCGTCGTGCGAATCGACCCTCCGCGTCGGGAGAGCTGGGTTCCGACCAGCGTGTCGGAGCCGAGCTTGGCCGACCAGTACGGTGCCAGAGCGCAGTGCGCGGAGCCGGTCACCGGGTCCTCTGGAACCCCACCTTGAGGTGCGAAGAACCGGGACACGTAGTCGGCGTCGGACTGCGACGCGCGAGCCGTCACGATGGTCGCCCGCGCGTCGGCGGCCTCCAGGGCCCGGAAGTCGGGGGACACGGCGAGCACCTCGTCCTCGGACTCGACTTCGACCAGGTAGTCGCGAACGTTTTTTCCCACCCAAACAGGTCGGACGGCCAGTGCTTCGATCAACCCCTCCGGAGGAGCGGTCTCTTGGAGTGCTTTTGCCGGGAAATCCATGGTGATTAACCCGTATTTGTCCTTGGCTACAGACAAGATTCCACTCTTCGTGGAGAATTCGAGGGTTTCTGATGCCGTTCCTGTGGAATACAGCACATGCGCCGTAGCCAGGGTCGCATGTCCGCACAGGATGACCTCGGTCGTCGGCGTGAACCACCGGAGCGAGTGCGGCTCGCCGACTCCTCCCTTGAGCAGGAAGGCTGTCTCGGAGTGCCGCATCTCCGCCGCAAGGGACTGCATCCAGGCATCGGGAGCCGGTTCGTCGAGTATGCAGACGCCAGCAGGGTTACCCTTGAAAAATTCGTCGGTAAACGAATCGACCGTGTAGATCCGCATGAGGCGATGGTAGTCGCAGCGGAGATATCGGTTGAAGACGGGCCGAGGGATCGGGCAAAGTCGTGGATCAAGCAAACCAGTGCGGTAGTCGTACAAAGTGGAAATAAGCGCTGGGCGTGTCGCATGGCGAACTCCGGATCGTCGGTTACCGTCCAAGGTGTAGGGACAGGCCGGTGCGGCGTGGTCCTGAGGAAAGGACGAGCCGATGGGGGCAGTGCGTAAGGTAGCCAGCTACCTTGGCCTGGGCGAGGCAGAGCAGTATGACGAGCCTTACGACTACGAGGATGAGGTCGAGGTCGAGGACGACGACTGGGAGTCTGCCTCCGAGCGTGCGGCCAAGCGCTGGGGTGCGGTGAGCGAACCGTCGAGGATCGTGATGCTGGCGCCGCTGAAGTACAACGACGCACCGGTTATCGGGCAACACTTCCGAGAAGGACAGACCGTCATCATGGATGTCAGCGGGATGAGCACCGCTGAGGCCACGCGGATGGTCGACTTCGTCGCGGGCTTGGCGTACGGCTGCGAGGGGCGTATCGAGCGGATCGCCGAGAAGGTCTTCCTGCTGGCCCCCGCCGAGGTGGAGATCACCAACGGCTGACCCGCGTGTCGCACAGCCGGCGCTTCACGGGTCCTGAGATCGGGGACATGGCGTCATGCCGCGCCGCATACCGTGCCGCGCCGCATACCGTGCCACGTTGCGCACCGTCCCACGCCCTGCGGCAGAGTTCTTCGCCCCGGTCTTCTCACCGGGACCGGGAGTCTCTCGCCGGGGCCGGGATCGTCTCACTCGGACTGGGGCCGGGGTCGCCTCGCCAGGGCTGGGGGCATCGCCGGGGCCGGGAGCACCACCGTTTCCGGATCACGCGGCGGCGCCATCCGGCGCTATCCGGCGCGAGGACCTCTACGGAGTAGACGGATGAGTTCGGCCAGGTCCGTCTTGGCGCGCTGAGCGCGTTCCTCGGACTCACGGGCATACTCGTGCAGGGCCCAGACGGCGCTCTGGGCCGTCTCGCGGAGCTCGGAGAGCTGGGCGGCCACGTATTCGGCATCCGCCCGCTCGCGTCTGCGTCGCTGCCACAGCCGGTAGCCGCCGCCGGCGGCCGGAAGCAGAGCGAGGGCGGCCAGGGCGGCGGACGGAGGCGTTGGTACGACGAGGGCGGCCACGAGAGCCACCGCGGTGAGAACGAACAGCGCGTAGACGTCCCAGGGCCGTCCGCGGACCGGCATTCCCTCGGAGGTGACGTGCGCTTCGGCGTCGGCCAGCGACTCGGGGTCGGGGCCTTCGGGGTGGAGCGTCACGCGGTGACCGAGGATCGGCACGGCGACCGCCTCGGGTGGTTCGACGTGGGTGGCCCGCTCCAGGTTCTCGGCCGCTTCCCGCACGATCGGCGCGGCCACGTGCAACGCGATCGCCGCCAGGTGAGGATGCGAGCCGGGTCTCAGGTCGCTGAGGAGATACCCGGTGAGCGGCTTCGCGGGCGCCTCCGAGGCATCGGCCGTACTGATCAGTCGGCGGAGCACGGCCAGCGGTTCGTCCTCGCTCCACACGACGGTCGCCTCACCCGAATGGTCGGCCTGCGCGGCGGCGAGGCCCGCGAGCCCACCGGGCAGTTCGTCCGGTGCGTCGAGCAGTCCGTCCGGTGCGTCGGAGCCGGTGGACGCTCTCCTCAGGTGGTCTCGCCTGTCCGCCGCGCCACCGGCGCGGTCACCACGCCTGTTCTCACCGGCCGAGGTGATCTCGGCGCAACGGTCGCGCAGCTGGGCCAGCCGGGCTGCGGCGCGTACGGGGTCGGCCAGCTCGGGAAGCCCGGCGAGGTCGGGGAAGCCGGCCAGGGACGGTGACACGGCCACCGACGGTTCGGCGGGGGTCAGCGCGTTCAACCAGCGGTCCGGCTCGGAGGCGGGCGATGCCGACACCGCGTCGAGCTTGCGGAGCACGAAGATCTTGCCGACGGGGCCGTACGCACCCCTGGCTGCGGCGAGCCAGAGCGCACGCTGGCCGTGGGTCACCGGACGGTCGAGGGAGAGGTCGCCGAAGGCGGTGCCCAGCCACGAGGCGTGGATCCGGTCGCCCTGGCCGGAGACCGCGAGGGCGAGGCAGAGGAAGAGCGCGGTGCGCCGTTCGTCACACTGGGCGGCACGGCCGAGAGCGTCGAGGGCGTCCTCGCCGCGGGTGAGCAGCGTCAGAGCCTCGACGGCGGGAGCCAGCCAGTGGCCGGGGACATCGGTGAGAGCCGCGGGTGGCACGGAGAGGACGGAGCCGGCGGCCAACTCGGCCAGGAGAGCCTCCGCGTAACGGTGCAACTCCATCTCAACGTGCGGATTCGCGGTCAGGTCCATGCTCAAGGCAGAGAACTCCCCGAAGTTGTGACCGATGACCGCGCCAGCGTAGTGCGCTTCGGACATCCCCGCTGGGAGGCGCGCCGAATACGACTTTGCCGGATGATCGCCTTGGTTTACGGAAACAAGGCGATCATCCGGGCGGTAGGTTACATGCGTTCAGGCGCTTGGACGCCGAGAAGCCCCAAACCGGTCTCCAGCACCTTCAGGGTGAGCGCGCACAGAGCCAGCCGTGAGGCCCGGACAGCCGGGGCGACGTCGTCCTTGAGCACCGGGCAGTTCTCGAAGAACGTGGTGAAGGCGCTCGCCGTCTCGAAGAGGTAGGAGGCGAGCTTGTGCGGCGTGGAGTTCTCCGCCACCTCGTTCACGGTGGCGCCGAACCCGAGCAGTCGCAGGGCCAGAGCGCGCTCCGCCGGATGGCCGAGGACGACCGGACCGGCCGCCTCCGCCGGGGAGAGGCCGCCCCTGCGGAAGATGGAACGGATGCGGGCCTGGGCGTACTGCAGGTAGGGGCCGGTGTTGCCGGTCAGGGCGAGCATGCGGTCGAAGTCGAAGACGTACTCGCTGTCGTGGCTGACGGACAGGTCGGCGTACTTGACCGCACCCATGCCGACGGCGTGGGCGATGCCGGCGCGCTCTTCTTCCGCGTAGTCGCGATCTTCGATCACCGCCGCGGCTCTGGTCTCGGCCTCGGTGAGGAGATCGAGGAGCTTGACGGACTCGCCGCTCCGGGTCTTGAACATCTTGCCGTCAGCGCCCAGCACGCTGCCGATCTGGACGTGCTCGGCCCTGACGTGGTCGGGCAGCCAGCCTGCCAGCCGGGCCGAGTCGAACAGCATCGACATGTGCAGCGACTGGGTGACGCCGATCACGTAGATGATCCGGTCGGCCTTGAGGTCGTCGACCCGGTAGCGGATCGTGGCCATGTCGGTGGTGGCGTAGCCGTACCCGCCGTCGCTCTTGCGGATCATGAAGGGGAGCGGCTGGCCTTCACGCCCGGTGTAGCCGGGCGGGAAGACGCACAGCGCGCCGTCGCTGAGGACGGCGATGCCGCGCTCCTGGAGCTCGTCGCAGACCTGGGCGAGCATGGCGTTGTACATGCTCTCGCCGGCGATGTCGTCGTCGGTCAGCGTCACTTCGAGCTGGGTGTAGACCTTGTTGAAGTAGCGGACCGTGGCGTTCATGAAGATGTGCCACAGGCGCATGGTCTCGGGCTCTTCGGCCTGGAGGGTGACCACCCGAGCCCGGGCGCGCTTGTTGAACTCCGGGTCCGTGTCGAACTTCGAGCGAGCGGCCTGGTAGTAGGCGTTGCCCTCGCCGGCCTCCAGTTGGGCGACGGCCGCCTCCTCGCCGATGTCGAGCAGGTGCTCGATGAGCATGCCGAACGGCGTGCCCCAGTCGCCCAGGTGGTTCTGCCGGATGACCTTGTTGCCCAGGTGCTCGTGGATCCGGGCGAGGGCGTCGCCGACGATGGTCGTGCGCAGGTGGCCGACGTGCATCTCCTTGGCCGCGTTGGGTGCGGAGTAGTCGATCACAATGGTCTGCGGCGGGGCGGACAGGCCGACGCCGGTGCGCGGGTCGGTCAGCGTCTCGGCGGCCCGGGCGGCGATCCAGTCGTCGGAGAGCGTCAGATTGAGGAAGCCGGGACCGCTGACCTCGACCGTGCCGGGGAACGGCTCAGCGCCGTCGGCCGGGCCGGTGAGCCGGTCGGCGATCTCCTGGGCGACCTCCCGCGGCGCCCGTCGCAGTCGCTTGCTCAGGCTCATCGCCACGTTCGCCTGGTAGTCGGCGAACTGGGACGGACGGATCAGCGGGTCTGCGTCGGAGTACTCCGGGCCGAAGGCCGCGGCCAGCGCCTGCTGGACGCGCTCGGTGAGTACGAACTGCGGGTCGGTCATGGTCTAAGGGTATCGGCTGGACATTCCTGAACCGGCGGCTTATCCGGGGGCGTGCGATTGTGAAGAGGGTCGCCAGGGGAAGACGCGGGTGAAGGCGTGAGGACGTCTCAGCGGGGAGATGCGGGCGGCTCACCATGGGAGGCTCCGGCGCCTTGCCGGGGAGGTACCGGCGTCTCAGCGGGGAGGTGCGGGCGGCTCACCACGGGAGGTGCGGGCGGCGCGCCGGGGCGAGACGTTCGCCGATGCGGGTGACCACCCCGTGGGCGGACAGCCTGGCTGCGAGCAGGCAGGCGGCGCTGACACCCTTGGCACGGGCGGCGCCGTGCGCGATGACCACGGTGCCGTTCAGGCCGAGTAGCACGGCTCCGCCGTGAGCCTCGGGGTCGAGCCGCCGATGGAGCTCCCTGATACGCCGTCTCTGCAGCAGGCCACCCACCCTGGCCGTACGGCTCTCCATGATCGTCTCGTGCAGTTCGGCGAAGGCGAAGCGGACGCTGCCCTCCATGGTCTTGAGTGCCACATTGCCGGTGAAACCATCGGCGACGATGACGTCGACGGCCCCGCTGAGCAGGTCGTGCCCCTCCACGTTGCCGGCGAAGTCGAGGCCGGGAGCGGCCGAGAGCAGCTCGTGAGCACGCTTGACGATCTTGTTGCCCTTCTCTGGTTCGCTGCCGATGGTGAGCAGGCCGATCCGGGGGGCCTCGACATCGAGGGCGGTCTCCGCGTAGGCGGCGCCGAGGTGGGCGAACTGCACCAGCATCTCCGGTTTGACCTCGGCGTTCGCTCCCGCGTCGAGGAGGACGGTGGGGTGCGGCCGGGTCGGCAGGGCCACGGCGATGGCCGGTCGCAGCACGCCGTGCTGGCTGCGCAGCCTGAGTTTGCCGGTGGCGACGATCCCGGCGGTGGATCCGGCGGAGACGACGGCGCCGGCCTCGCCCCGGCGGACGAGGTGGCATGCCACGGCGATGCTGGAGCGGGGGCGTCGCAGGCTGGCGAGGGCGCCCGCGTCCATGGCCAGGGCCTCCTCGGCGCGGACGATGGGGATCTCGGTGGTCGCGTCGTGCTGCGCGAGCGCCTCGGCGAGGGGGCGGGGGGCACCGACGAGCACCACGGGGATCCCGTGCTCGCGCACCGCCTGTACGGCTCCCGCCACGATCTCGTCGGGAGCGTGGTCACCGCCCATCGCGTCCAGTGCGATCGGCAGGACGCCGGGGGCGTCTGTCTCGGGCAAGCGGTCACCTCATGCGGGATGTTTTGTCCGCATCGTAGGCGGGCTGCGGAGTGATCGTGCCGCCGGGGCGATCAGGGGTTGCTTGGGAGATTCCAGTCGGTTCTCTCCCGGGAGACGACGATCTTCCCGAAGGCGGCGCGGCCCACGACCCTGATGACGGGGGTGCCCTCGCCCCCCTGGCCGCCGGAGATGTGGCGCTTGGCGAACATTCCGCTGACCTCGTCGATCACATGGGCGCCTTCGGGCACCCGGATGATCAGCTTGCCGAAGTGAGCGCCGACCTCAAGAGTGATCTCGCGACCGGGGAGCACCGCCTCGGACAGGTCGACGATGAGCGCGCCGAAGGTCGCGCTGAGCCGGGTGTGTCGTCCGGCGAGCCAGCGTCCGCCTCGGACGACCTTGCTGAACAGGGCGCCGACCTCCTGCCGGTCGGTGGGGGAGGCCGCAGAGGTGGCGGTCACGTCGGGAAGGTCGCCGGTGATCGGGACGAGATCGCTCACGGTGACCGCGGCGTAGGTCGCGTCGAGGCGGTCGGCGTGCTCAAGGCTGGTCAGGCGGCCGGTGGCGAGTGCCTCGCCCAGTACGGCGGCCACCCGGTCACGGTCGGCGTCGGACGCCCGCAGGGCGGAGCCGGGTGCAAGGGCGGGCACCCGCGAGGCGGCGTGCCGAGAGGCCGGTGGCGAGGAGTCCTGAGGGCTCATAGGGCGAGTGTACGACTATTCAAGATATATCTCGATACCTCCGACATGTTGTTCCACAGTGAACGGACTGCGATGCCGCCTGTCCCCGCCGGGCGGGTCGTGTCCGGGGCCGGTGCCGCGATCCGGCCCGTGGGCACCGGCTCCTGGAGAGAGCCACGGCGGGCGTTCACGCCTTCGGACGGCCGGCGGACCGGGAAGGCGGTTCGAAGACGGTTCGAAGACGGCCACCCTGCGACTCGGCTGACCCGCCGGGTCAAGCGAGCATCCGGCGGATGGAAAATCCGGTGCCTGGACCATCGGGTTTTCTTTTCTCTCCCTTCTCCGCAGGGTGTCCTGCGCCGAACGGACACGGCTCCCGGCGGTTGAGGCATTCGTCATATAAAGCGGAAAATTTCGCGGGTATTTGTTACCTTATTTCGGTTTTCCTGGCCGAGGTGGATGGGCCGTTGTGCCTGGTCGGCACGTCCGTGCCGGGGCTACAGGCCGGGCTGCCGGAGGCGACCGGACTTCACGGTTCGGGTTGGGAGCCGGTGGCGGTGGTGGTACAAATGCCGGAGTGACTTCCGGCGGGGCTTTTTGAAAACCCGCACCTCGCCCCGCCGGTGATCCGGGTGACGGGCTCGCGGTCTCCACGCGTTCGGCGAAAACGTGCGGGTCCATGACGACATCTCCCCACCGGTGAGCGTGGCCACCGCGGGGAGCACCCCGACTGTCACCGGCGCCGTCGCCTCCGTGGCCGATGACGAGGACCGGTGACCGAGATCGCCGCCGGGTGACTCCGGTGGCGGGAGGGACCGGGCGGCCGCCGCGGCGGGTGGGGGCCGCCCGGTCACGGCACAGAGAAACCGGCCGGTGCTCACCGGCCGGTTTCTCCACTTCAGCGACTCGGGCCCCGCACGGAGGTGCGACGGGCGATCTCTGCCTGAAGCCTCGCCATCTGCCAGTGCAACTCGATGAGCTGCTCGGTGAGCTGGAGACGAGGAACCTCCGATGGGTCCTCAACGGCCAGGTGGTCGATCGCGGCTGACAGCTCTCGCATCGCGCGCCCCCACTCCATGACGGCTTCCTCAGATCGAAACAACGTTCGAATCATATCGGAACACCGAACTCCCTGTCAGTCACTCACCCCGCGCGTCCCACTCCCGCCAGAAGGGCCCGTGAAGGCGTGAAGCGCCCGTGAGGACGCGCCGGCGACTGGACTGAGGAGCGAAGGAGCGCAGCGGATGAGCGACGAGGGAAGGAGCCGGGTCGGAGCGTCCGAACCGCGACGCGCAGCGTCGCCGTCGAGCACAGCGCGACGAGGGAAGGAGCCGGGTCGGAGCGTCTGAACCGCGACGCGCCGGCGTCGCCGTCGAGCACAGCGTCGCCATCGAGCACAGCGCCGCCATCAACACGGCGCCGCCATCGACACGGCTCAGCTTTCGTACTCGGGCACGATGTAGCCGCGGGCCAGGGTGTGAGCGGTGATGTTGAAGCCCACCACGGCGGGTGAGCCGTCGGCATCGACGCCGAGTTTCTCCACGTCGAGGGCGTGCACCGCGAAGATGTAGCGGTGCGGGTGGCCGGGGGGCGGGGCGGCGCCGCCGTAGGCGTTGGTGCCGTAGTCGTTGCGGCCGTGCACCCCCGGGCCGGCACCGGCCGCACCGGCGCCGGCGGGCAGCTCGGTCACGTCCGCGGGAATGTCGAACAGCAGCCAGTGCCAGAACCCGCTGCCGGTGGGGGCGTCGGGGTCGAAGCACGTGACGGCGTAGCTGAGGGTCCCGTCGGGGGCGCCGGACCAGCGCAGGTGGGGTGAGACGTTCTGGCCGCTCGCACCCCAGCCGTCGAACACGTGTCGCTCGGACAGGCGCTCGCCGTCGCGGACGTCGTCGCTTTCGACGGTCAGCGCCGGGACCTGGGGCAGGAAGTCATATGGGATCGGTGGCTGTGAGGACACGATTCACCTCCGATGAGGAGCGTCTTGTCGGTCGCCCCTCATCTTGCCCTGCGATCAGCCCTTGTTGTAGGCGGCGAGCACGGTCTTCGGGTCGCCGTCCATTTTGATCTTGCCCTTGTGCAGCCAGATGACCCGGTTGCAGGTCTCCTCGATCACGTCGAGGTTGTGCGCGACGAGGAAGACCGTGCCCGCCTCCTCGCGCATCTTCTTGATGCGATCCTGGCTCTTGCGCCGGAACTCGCGGTCGCCGGTGGCCAGGGCCTCGTCGATGAGCAGCACGTCGTGGGACTTGGCGGAGGCGATGGCGAAGCGGAGCCGGGCGCCCATGCCCGAGGAGTAGGTCGACATGGGGAACTGCACGAACTCCCCGATGCCGGAGAAGTCGACAATGTCGTCATACTTCTGCTTGACCTGGCTGGGGTTCATGCCCATCGCGTAGCAGCCGAGCACGATGTTGCGCTCGCCGGTGAGCTCGCGCATCAGCGCGGCGTTCACGCCGAGCAGAGAGGGCTGGCCGTCGGTGTAGACCGCGCCGGAGTGCGGGGGCAGCAGACCGGCGATGGCCCGCAGCAGGGTGGACTTGCCGGAGCCGTTGCGGCCGACGAGGCCGATGGCGTCGCCGTGGCGGGCCACGAAGGACACCCCGCGAACGGCGTGGATCTCCTTCATCTGCGGGCGTCCCTGGCGCTTGAGGAGGCGCATGAGGGCGTTGGCGGCGTTGCCCTTCTCCGCCTCGGTGGCCGCGCCGTAGACCCGGTAGATGATGTGCAGGTCGTCGACGATGACCGTGGGAGTGCCCTCACGGCTGTCGTGGGGCCGGGCGGGTTCCGGGGCGGGGTGAACCTTCACGTCCGCACCGGAGGCGGTGGGCTCCTCAGCCTTCACTCGGGACTGCTCCTCGGTCAACTCAGCCACGGCCGTACTTCTCCTCGGCTCGCCAGAAGTACCAGAAGCCGCCGAGCAGAGCGAACACTGCCCAGAATACGCAGACCGCCCAGATGTACGGCTGGGGCCTGTGGGTTTGCATGAGCAGATCGCGCATGAGCTCGATGTACGCGGCGGCCGGGTTGAAGTACATGATGTCGGCGACCCACTGGGGCAGCCCGGCGCCGCTGGTGCCCGACACCTTGTCGCCGATGGAGAAGAAGACGCCGGAGGCGTAAAGCCAGGTGCGCATGATGAAGGGCAGCAGCTGGTTCAGGTCGCGGGCGGAGGCGCCCACCCGGGCCAGGACCAGGCTGGCGCCGATGTTGAACATCGTCTGCAGCAGCAGGGCGACCGGGATCAGCAGCCAGAGCAGCGTGGGCGTCTCGCCGGTGACGAGCACCAGCCCGATCAGCACGCCCATGGAGATCAGGAGCTGCTGGAGCTCCTGGATCGTGTACGCGAGCGGGAGCGCCGCGCGGGGGAAGTGCAGAGCGCGGATCAGCGACAGGTTGCCGGAGATCGACTTGGCGCCGCTGCTCACCGAGCGCTGGGTGTAGGTGAAGACGAACATCCCGGTGATGAGAAACGCGGGGTAGTTCGTGATCCCCTTGTCCGCGCCAAGGATCAGGCCGAACATCAGCCAGTAGATCGCGGCGTTCATCAGCGGCGTCAGGACCTGCCAGAGCTGGCCCAGGGCTGAGTTGCTGTACTTCGAGACGTTTCGCGATGTGGCGTACGTCGTGATGAAGTGCCGTCGTTCCCACAGTTGGCGCAGGTAGACGGGCAGACTGGGGCGTGCGATGGCACGCCGAAGTCCGTAACGCTCGGCGAGCTTGGCCAGCGGCTCCTGCCCCGGTGTGGGGGTGCCGTTCTTCGGGCCGCCCGCCTGGGCGTCCGCGGTCGCGGATTCCGGCTGGCTCATGGCAAGGACTCTATTGGATGCGAGTGGATGGAGTGCTTACGGCGGTGACCCGCCGCACACATTGGACGGGATCTCCAGTGAAGAGGTTCCAGGGCAATTGTGCGGTTCGCCTGCGAGCCACCGGCTCCCTTGCGACCCGGTCAACGGTAGCCCAGGTCCAGGTCGTCTGTGGGCAACGGATGAGGGCACTGTCCGTTCGAGGGTGTTTTGGTGTGACCGTTTGTGCATTATGTGTGGCTCGATGTCGCACTTATGAGCAGGTGAAGCTCCAGTTCAGCCGGGCTGGCGGACGCATGGCGCCGGGAGGGGCCGTGCGTGACCGAACCGCGACTGGCGCAACGGTGATAAAGGCCGGCCGCGCGGAACTATGTCGACGCGTGGGACCACGCCGCCGACCGGGGGAACGCGCAGGGGGCCCAACGGCTTCTTCAGCCGGTCGGCGGCTGGGCCGACCTCGACCCGGGCGAGGGCCGCTTCGTCTGCGCCAAGGGGGCGAGGCGGACGCCGGCGTCGCCTGCATCGGCTTCCCGATGCGGTACGACGAGACGTACGCGGACGTGAGGGTCCGCGAGGCCGTCTCCATGGCCATTGATCGCGAGACGGTCGCCGAGACCGTCTTCTCCGGTATCCGGGCCCCGGCCGATGACATCCTGATCAGGGAACCGCCGTACATCCCGGTGTACTTCCACCGGACCGACGCCGCGTCCTCCCCGAACGTCACGGGCGTCACGGGCGTCAAAGGTGTCATGATCAACCTGCTCGACCGGGTCGGGTGGGAGAAGAAGGTCGAGAAGGTCGGCTGACCGGCTCCGGCCGGGGCTGCGGGCGGAGCGCCGCCCGTGGCCGGAGCCGGCGCGCTCCGGAACGTGAAAGGCCCCCCACGCGCGTGGGGGGCCTTTCACGTTCGCCACGGATCAGCTGTTCTCGTCACTCACAGTCGCTGACGACGGCCTCGACGCAGCCGCCCGACACGACGGTCGAGGAGACCGGCGGGTAGTGGACGACATTGCTGCTGACCGTGGTGCGGACGGTGCGGACGGACGGGTACGAGACGACGGTGGTGCGGACCGCGGGACGCGAGACCACCGGGGCGACGACCACCGGGCGGACCGGACGCACGACCACCGGGCGGACGGGACGCACGACCACGGCACCCCCGCCGCAGACGTCGTACGAGACACCCGCGCCGCAGGTCACGACGCCACCGCCGCCGCAGACGCCGTGCGAGACGCCCACGCCGCAGGCACCGTAGGAGGCGCGGTAGGAGCCGCCGCCGCAGACGCCGTAGGAGCCGCCGCCGCAGACGCCGTACGAGCCGCCGTGGCTGGAGTGGTAGGAGCCACTGGAGTGGTAGGAGCCCCCGACGTGGTAGGAGCCCTTGACGTTGCGGGCGCCGCCCAGCAGGCCGCCCAGCAGGCCGCGGCCGGCCTCGGCGCCGCCGACCAGGTCGTCCAGCAGGCCAGTCCCCGGGTTGTGGCCCTCGATCGCGTTGCTCAGCAGGTTGGAGATGGGGTCGCTGTCGGCGGACGCGGTGGTGACCGAGCCCACGACGGCGAGGCCGGCGATGGCTGAGACGGCGAGAATGCGACGGATCATGTTTCTGTCTCCCCCGAAGGACGTGGATAGGCGCATCGACTGTGCCTTCCGTGATCGAAAGACTACGCAGAGTCGCAACAAGTATGGAGGGAAGACGGGCGCCGGGAGGCTCTCACGGGTCTGGGGTCCGTCAAGTCATGGTGATGATGACGGAACCTCGGGCGGCCGTTCCCCGGGTGACGGCAAACCCGGCCCGGCGGATCCGGGGACGGGGGCGACGGCGGCGCGGGAACCGCCGCCCGCCAGGACTGGCGGGAGGTCACGGCACGAGTGAGAGCCGTACGTGGGCTCCGGGGGGCAGGCCCAGCAGTTGGGAGGCGTCGCCCGTGTGGACCGCCAGCGCGATGAGCCCGGCCGAGTCGACGAACGCCACGATCTCTCCCGGCTGCACCGCCGTGAAGGTCTCCCTGAACGGCACCGAGACCCGGCGCCGCCCCAGCGAGAGCACCAGCGTGTCTCCGGAGGTGATGCCCAGCATCACCAGGTCGGCCGAGCTGATCGACAGCTGGGCGTTGCCGTGGCGGTCGACCGACAGCACCTCGCCCTCGACTCCGCCGCCGTGGACCAGCGTGGTCGGCTCGGGGAACGAGACCAGCCGTTCCACCCGGATCTCGGGCCCGAGATCGGCTGGAGCACGCCCGGTGGCCAGATGGGCCGCGACGGGTGCGAACAGGTCACGGCCGTGGAAGGTCGGCAGGACCGGCTGAAGGAAGAACTCCTGGTTGGAGACCTCGTAGGCCGCCCGCGCGCCTCCCGCGGCGTGGATCGCCCAGGAGAGCAGCCCGTTGTCCGGGCCCAGGAGCAGGTTGTCGCCGGCCTCGACCACCACGGCCCGGTGCGAGCCGGCCCCCGGATCCACCATGGCGACGTGCACACCGGCGGGCAGGTAGGTGATCGTCTGTGCGAGGATCGCCGCCCCGCGCCGCACGTCTCCCGAAGGGACCAGATGGCACACGTCGATGATCCGCGACTGCGGAGAGATGCCGAGGATGACACCGTGGCAGGCGGCGACGTAGCCGTCTTCCAGTCCGTAGTCGGTGAGAAGGCTGATGACAGAGGTCACACTTGGTGACTGTACGTCTCCGAATCCGTGATGAACAGCGCGAAATTCCGGACTATTCTGACTTCGGGTCGCAGGTGAACGGCAGGTCCGCCGTGTGCCCGGCCGAGGAGGAGGCGATGGAGAGCGATGGACGCCGCACCGACTCCCGATGACGACGCCGGTTCCGGTGAGGGGGCCGGCAGGGGCGCCGGTGACGGTCGCGACCCGGTGTCGCGGGAGCTGACCGACGCCGAGCGGGAGCTGCTGGCCTTCGAGCGCCGGTGGTGGCGCTACCCGGGAGCCAAGGAGCAGGCCATCCGCGAGACCTTCGGCATCTCCGCGACCCGCTACTACCAGCTGCTCGGCGAGGTGATCGACCTGCCCGGAGCGCTCGCCCACGATCCGATGCTGGTCAAGCGGCTGCGCAGGCTCCGTGAGATGCGGCGTCGTGCCCGCGCTGCCCGGAGAACGGGCTTTCGCCAGTGATCTAGGGGTATGACCGGCCGTGTCGGGGTACGACCGACCAGGCACGGCATCCGGTCGCCCAAGCGGACCGGGTGCGGGATCCGTCTGCCCGAGCGGGCCGGGCCTGGCGTCCGGTCACCCGGTCCGACCGGGCGGAGGCGGCTGCGCGGCGCTCGATCCGGAGGGGCGACCGGGCGGGACGGCGGACGCGGAGAGGGGCGAGGGAGCATGACGGCGGACATGCCCGACGGGTTGAAGGCGATCGTCGCCGACCCGGCGGGGGCGGTGATCGGGCTCGACTTCGACGGCACGCTCTCCCCGATCGTGCCCGATCCGGCGGCGGCCAGGATCCATCCGGACGGCCCCGCGGCGCTCGCCCGGCTCGGCGGGCTGGTCGGCGCCGTGGTGATCGTTACCGGACGCCCGGCCGCCACGGCGGTCGAGTACGGTTCCCTGGCCGGTGTGCCCGGCCTGGTGGTGCTCGGCCACTACGGCCTGGAGCGCTGGGAGGGGGGCACCCTCACCACGCCGCCTGTCCACCCGGGCCTGGCACGGGCCCGGGCCGGGCTCTCCGCGCTGACCGCAGGGCTCGACGGCGTCAGGATTGAGGACAAGGAGCGGGCGGTGGCCGTGCACACCCGGCAGGCGCCCGACCCGCAGGCGACGCTCGACGCGCTGCGCGAGCCGGTCATCGCGCTGGCGGCCGAAGCCGGGCTGGCGGTGGAACCGGGCAAGCTCGTGCTGGAGCTGCGTCCGCCCGGGACGGACAAGGGCAAGGCGCTGGACGCCTTCCTCCGGGAACGGGCGGCCCGGTCGGTGCTGTTCGCCGGGGACGACCTGGGAGACCTCGCCGCCTTCGCCGCCGTGCGCGCCTGCGGGCTGCCGGGAGTGACGGTGTTCAGCGGGTCGTCGGAGCTGGAGGTGGAGGCCGACCTCGTGGTGGACGGGCCGGGGGGAGTGATCGGCCTGCTGAACGCGATCGCCGACGCCATCGAAGGTGAGGAGCCCGGCTGATCGCGATATCCGTCGTCTGGAATGGAATGAACGACGGATTCTTGGGGCGGTGCGCGGATCGGTGTCTACTGGGCAGCAAGTCATCGGCAAGTCGTGCCCGATATCTTCACCGGCATGAGAAAGATCCCCTCCCTCCTCGCCGCCCTCACCGGTACCGCCCTGCTCACCGCCGCGCTGGCGACCCCGGCGTCCGCGTCCTCCGCATCCGCCACCCCCGCGTCCACGTCCTCCGCCTCGGGCACCTATCAGGTGACCTTCCGCGGGATGACCCTGACATTCCCCCTCAAGTGGGTGTCCTACCAGGAAGCCGACCGGATCAAGGTCGTCACCGGATCATGTGCCGACCGCGCCGGGGACTACTTCACGCCGGGGTGCCGCGCCTTCTGGATCTTCGGCCCCGAGCGGATCAAGAGGGGGCACGAGGGTTTCAACCGCTACACCCCCTCGCGGCCCTACTACCCCGCGAGCGACGTGCAGGCGTGCCCGCTCAACGGCAAGTACCACCAGGTCCTCGGCAAGGCGACCTCGGCCGGTGTGCGGCAGGCGGGCTCCGGGCACAAGGCCCACTACCGCTCCTGGGCGGGCCGCTGCATCGTCGAGGGCAACGGCCGGCAGATCGCGACCTTCAACCAGCGCGAGTGGTACCTGCCCCAGTCCAAGATCCTGATCGTGGACCAGTGGAACACCCCGCTCCTGGCGGACACGATCAAGTACGCCGACTGGAATTGACCAGCACTCCGCCGACGGCCAGTCCGACCAGGGCCGGGACCATGAGGAACGCCTGCTGGGTGCCGAACCCGTCGGCCAGCGCACCCAGCAGGAACGGACCCGCCCCCACGGCCAGGCTCGCGTAGATCGAGGCCACGGCCGAGGCGTGGTCGGGCTGCCCCGCGGAGACGGCCAGCACCCGGGAGAGCGCCAGCGGGAAGTGCAGCGAGACTCCCAGCCCGCACAGGGCCAGCCCCGCGTAGGAGAGCGCCGGGTGTGTGCTCGGCCAGAAGACCGCCCATCCCGCGGCGGTGAGCAGCAGCGCCCCGACGAGCAGCGCGGCCGGTGGCACCCGCAGTGCCAGCCGTCCACCGGCCAGCCGCCCCGCCGCCATGCCTGCGGTGAAGGCGGTCAGCGCCGTCGCCGCCACCGCGGCGGACAGACCGGTCTGGTCGGAGAACAGCCTGGCCGCCCACAGGTTGAAGCAGAACTCCATCGCCACGCAGCAGAACAGCACCATCCCGGCCAGGTAGAACCGCCAGCCGAAACGGGGCCCGGCACCCGCGCCGCCGGTACCGCCCGCACCCGCGCCACTCGTGCCCCCTGCACCTGAGCCGCCGCCTGTGCCGTTCACACCGCCGTCTGCACCGCCGTCTGCACCGGCGTCACCCGCACCGGCGTCACCCGCACCGACGCCCGCACCGGGGGCATCCGCGTCGTCGGCCGGACCGCCCGCGCCGCCGTCGCGTTCCGGCATCCAGACGCGTCCCATGGTCAGTGCGAGCAATACGGTCAGCAGGAGCGGCACCAGCAGCGCCGCCCGCCAGCCGAACGCGCTCTGCGCGGCGGCGCTGACCACGAACGGGACACCGATGCCGACGATCACGCAGACGGCGTTGGCCTCGCTGATCGCGGCAGGACCCGCCGGGCCGTGGTGGTCGGCGAGCGCGGCCATGCCCGCGTACAGGGTGATCGAGGCCATCCCGCTGGCCATGCCGTACCCCAGGAGCGTGGCCGGTAGGGCGGTGGAGGCGGCGACCAGGAGCATGCCGGCGTTCATCCCGGCCAGCCCGGTCCAGACGACGGCCCGACGGCCGATCCTGCCGGTCAGCCAGGGCAGTGCGAGCCCGGTGGCGATCCCGCCGGCCGCCATCGCGGTGCCGTGCAGGCCGGCCGTCGTCTGTGAGACCCCCTGGTCGATGCGGAGCAGCGGCAGCACGGCGCTGAGGCCGTACAGGTAGGTGGCGAAGACGCCGAGTTGCAGGTAGATCAGCCAGGTCGCGCGGTCGCGGTTCAGCCGAACGGACGCGATCGCAGTCAACCGGTGCCCCCGATACCCCAGAACGTCAAACAGCCCCGAAAACTATCGCATGGGATGGAAGGTGACGATCAACGCGGGGTGGTTCACTTGAGGGCGTCGAGCTGGTCGGCGAACCAGCGGCTCGGGGGCAGCGCGGTGGCCGCCGCGACCAGCAGGGCGCCTCTCCTGGCGCGCTCGTCCTCGGGCATCGTCAGGCCCTCGTGCAGGGCGGCGGCCGTGGCGGAGACGTCGTAGGGGTTGACCGTCAGCGCGTGCTCACCGAGCTCGGCGGCGGCGCCCGCCTCGCGCGAGAGCACCAGCACGCTGTTCGGCGACAGGACGGGCCCCTCCTTGGCCACCAGGTTCATCCCGTCGCGGATCGGGTTGACCAGCAGCACGTCGGCCAGCCGGTAGGCGGCGAGCGAGCGCGGGTAGTCGTCGTTGACGTTGAGGATCAGGGGGTCCCAGTCCTCGGTGGCGTATTCGTCCTCGATCTCCTGGGCACAGCGTTGTACCGCCGCGGTGTACTCGCGGTATTCGGGCAGGTCGTGCCGGGAGGGGTAGGCGAAGGCCAGATGCGTCACCCGGCCGTGCCACTCCGGATGGGCGGCGAGGAACTCCCGGTAGGCGGTCAACCCCCGGACGATGTTCTTGGACAGCTCGGTCCGGTCGATCCGGACGATCAGCCTGCGGTCGCCCACCTGGTCGCGGAGCGCGGCCATGTGCGACTCGACGTCGGGCTCCGAGGCCCGTGCCCACAGCGCCGCGCCGTCCACGCCCAGGCTGTGCACGCCGATCCGGGTGGTCCGGCCGGCGTACGCCACCGTGCGTCCGGCGCGGTCGACCCGGGCGCCGAGGAGCGCCTCGCAGCAGTCCATGAACGCCTCGCCCCACCGGGCGGTCAGGAAACCCGCGTGGTCGGCGCCGAGGATCCCCTCCAGCAGCTCGACCCCCACGTCGTCGGGGAGCAGGCTGAAGTACTCGGGCGGAGCCCACGGCGTGTGGGAGAAATGGGCGATCCGCACGTCCGGTCGCTCGCCTCTGAGCATGGCCGGGGCGAGGCTCAGATGGTAGTCCTGCACCATCACCCGTGCCCCGTGCGCGGCCTCCTCGGCCAGCGCCATCGCGAACGCCTCGTTGTAGGCCTGGTACGACTCCCACTCGCGGCGGAACCTGGCGTCGAAGTGCGGCCGGTTGGGGGTGTCGTACAGCAGATGGTTGACGAACCACAGGGTGGAGTTGGCCACCGCGTTGTAGGCGCGGTGGAAGGTCGCCTGAGGGATGTCGAGCATCCGCAGCGCTCCGGTGTCATAGCCGGCGTGGTCGATCCGGCCGCCGGGCGCCAGCCGTGCGGCGCCGCGGTCACCGTCGGACAGCGCCGCGCAGACCCAGAGCGTGCCGAGATCCTTGGCGGCCTCGGACAGGCCCGAGACCAGGCCGCCTCCGCCCCGGCGAATGGACAGGGAACCGTCGTCGGAGAGAGTGAAGGAGACGGGGCCGCGGTTCGAGGCGACCAGGATCGCGTTCATTCAACCCCCTCGACCTAAGGGACACGCCTGTTCTGAAGGCTAGCCGGGACCTCTCCGGGATGCCCTGCTCTTCGAAACAAGGAGGAACGCCGTTCATCAGATTGTGTCAGCTCTTGTCGGCAGCTCGATGGGTGCCTGTGGGTTCGCGTTCTTTCGGAAGCCGTATGACGGGTCGGCAAAGGTGTCCCCCGACCGTAGGATGTCTGCGACTGTGACCGCTGATTGGGGCTCGTGATGGCGCTGGATGAGACGACCGAGGAACTGGCCCGTGAGGCCGCCCGGGGCGACCACCGTGCGCTCGGCGAACTGCTGAAGCGGATCGAGCCCGACGTCTTCCGCCACTGCCACCGGATCCTCCCCTACCGGCAGGACGCCGAGGAGGCGTGCCAGGACACCCTCCTGGCGGTGGCGCGCAACATCAGCCGTTTCGAGGGGCGTGCCCGGTTCAGCACCTGGCTGCACATCGTGACGGCCAACTGCGCCAGGACCACCTACCGTTCGCTGAAGCGCCGCGCCGCCGAGCAGAGTTCGGACGAGCTGCCGCTGTTGCAGAAGCCCGACGTCGCCCGGGTGAGCGTGATCGCCGGTTCCCGGCTGGACCTCCTCGACGCGATGGAGGCACTGGAGACCGACAAGCCCGAGCTGGCCCAGGCGCTGGTGCTGCGCGACATCTGCCAGCTCGACTACAACGAGGTGGCCGAGCAGCTGGGCATCCCGCTCGGCACCGCCAAGTCCCGCATCCACCAGGCGCGTAAGTACGTGCAGGGGGCCCTGGGCGACGCCTACGGCCTGTTCTGATCCCGTCCGCGGGGTTTCCGGCCGAGCCGGGGGTTGCCGGTCGTGGTGCGAGGGTGTGCCGACGTGCCGGGCCGGTCGGCAGCGCAGAGTCGGCGTAGCTTCCATATTCCCGGTGTGGGCGGATCTGTCCGCCCACTATTCTCGGTCGCGGTACCGATCGGGTACCACTCCGGGGGCTACAAGGGTGTCCCCGTCGACGGGACCGTGGAGATCGGTTACGAGATCGCGCCGGGGTTCCGCCGCCGCGGCCTCGCCGGCGCCGCCGCGATCGCACTCGTCGACCGCGTTCTCGGGCACGGAGAGGTCACCCGCGTGACCGCGCACACGCCGGCGGGTGACGCCGCTTGCGGCGGGGTGCTCCGCAACGCCGGATTCAGCGTCGAGGCCCGGATCGAGGATCCGGAGCACGGCGCGATCGAGCGGTGGGTCCGGACCCGGTCCGCGAACTGACCGGCTGACAGGAGAGGCGCCGTCATGGCGCACGGCGGCCTCGCCGACGACGAGTGATCCCTGATCGGGTCTCGCCCGCCCCCGGGCGGGTGAGGCCCGAGGGAGGGTCTCCCCGTTCCGACCCGCGCGGCAGGGCAATCTGTCCGTCAGGTAACACGCTGCGTCTTGAAATATGAGACGGGTGGTCAGGGGCCCGGTGTGCCGGGGTAGAGTGCAGAAGACCTGCCCGTCAGGTCCACAACTGAACATTTGCTCATCCAGAGGGGTGGAGGGACCGGCCCTGCGAAGCCCCGGCAACCCTCCCGGTTCAAGACTCGTGATCTGACGAGGTCGGCCGGGACAGGTGCCAATTCCGGTCTGCGGCCAAGGTGGTCGCAGACGAAGATGAGGGAAAGGCCTCGCTTCATGGTGCTTGCGACCACTGAGAACACCACCGCTTCCCCCGCCCGCGCCGGAGACTTCGGACCCGCCGTCGCGCTGTCCTGCCGCGAGTGCGGTGCCCGTTACGACCTCGGTCCCAGCTTCGCCTGTATCGAGTGTTTCGGGCCTCTGGAGATCGCCTACGAGTTCGGTCGCGTGACCAGGGCTCAGATCGCCGAGGGGCCGACCAACATCTGGCGCTACCGCGCGCTGCTGCCCGTCCCGGCGGACGTGACCACCAAGCCCAACATGGCCCCCGGCTGGACCAAGCTGGTCAAGGCCGACAACCTCGCCCGTGAGCTGGGCATCCGCTCGCTGCACATCAAGGACGACTCCGGCAACCCCACGCACTCCTTCAAGGACCGCGTGGTGGCCATCGCCGTCGAGGCGGCCCGCAACTTCGGCTTCCACACGCTCTCCTGCTCCTCCACCGGCAATCTCGCGGGCGCGGTCACCGCCGCCGCGGCCCGCGCCGGGCTGGACGCGTGCGTGTTCATCCCGGCGAACCTGGAGGAAGCCAAGATCGTCATGGCCTCGGTGTACGGCGGCAAGCTCGTCGGCATCGAGGGGACCTACGACGACGTCAACCGCTTCTGCTCGGAGCTGATCGGTGACGAGCTGGGCGACCGCTGGGGCTTCGTCAACGTCAACCTGCGGCCCTACTACGCCGAGGGTTCCAAGACCCTGGCCTACGAGATCGCCGAGCAGCTCGGCTGGCGGATCCCGGACCAGGTCATCGTCCCGGTCGCCTCCGGCTCCCAGCTCACGAAGATCGACAAGGGCTTCAAGGAGTTGATCGCCCTCGGCCTCGTCGAGGACAGGCCGTACAAGATCTTCGCGGCCCAGGCCGAGGGATGCTCGCCGGTCTCGGCCGCGTACAAGGCGGGTCACGACGTGATCCGCCCGGTCAAGCCCGACACCATCGCCAAGTCGCTGGCGATCGGCAACCCGGCCGACGGCCCCTACGTGCTGGACATCGCCCGCCGCACCGGCGGGGCGGTCGAGGACGTCACCGACGCCGAGATCGTCGAGGCGATCCGCCTGCTGGCGCGAACCGAGGGCATCTTCGCCGAGACCGCCGGAGGCGTCACCGTGGGAGTCCTCCGCAAGCTGGTCGCCTCCGGGGTGCTCGATCCCGAGGCGGAGACCGTGGTGCTCAACACCGGCGACGGGCTGAAGACCCTCGACGCGGTGGCCGGCCAGGCACGTCCCACCGCGGTCATCCGGCCGTCTCTTGACGCATTCCGTACGGCTATCGCCTAAAAATCGCGAAAGGTATTGAATTATGAGCGTTTCTGTACGGATTCCGACGATCCTCCGGACTTACACCGGCGGAGCCGCCGAGGTGAACGCCGAGGGTGCCACCCTTCGTGACGTTCTGCAGAAGCTGGACGCGGACTTCCCCGGCATCGGAGCCCGGATTCTCGACGAGACCGGGAAGATCCGGCGTTTCGTGAACGTCTACGTCGGTGATGAGGACGTCCGTTTCGCCGACAATCTCGACACCGCCACGCCCGCGGGTGCCCAGATCTCCATCATCCCGGCGGTCGCCGGGGGCTGACCCCGGATTCGGCGGTCCCGCACCGGATCCCCCTCCCGCGCAGACCCGGCGGCTCCGCTTCGGATCCCGCTCCCGCACCGATTCGGCGGTCCCGCACCGGATCCCGCTCCCGTGGGACCGCCTGGGGCACACTCTGTACCACCTCATATGACACCCGCCCGGCTTCCGCCGGGCGGGTGTCATGCTTTGTGGCGCGAGGTCGCATTCGTTGGCTCCGTAAAATAATGTAATCTTTAACTAACTAATCGTGATAACCAAACATCCTCGCGTACTAAATGCGTCGGTAAAGAGGGAGTTTGTTGGTTGACTCTGTTGCCCAACCGCGTCTCACAGGTATGGTCGAGGGCGATCGACGTAGGCGATGTCTCCGCCTCGGAGATTGAGGACTTCGCGAGAGGAATGGGCGTCGTCCTCAAGCCCAGTAAGAGGAGTCGCAAGTGGCGCAGGGCACCGTCAAATGGTTCAACGCGGACAAGGGCTACGGCTTCATCGCGGTAGACGGTGGTAAGGATGTGTTCGTCCATTACTCCGCAATCATGATGGACGGTTACCGCTCACTCGAACAGGGCCAGCGGGTCGAGTTCGAGATCACCCAAGGTCAGAAAGGCCCGCAGGCGGAGTCCGTCCGGGCGGTCTGACGTAGCCGTTCCGTGAATTCTGCGGAAAGTTTCGGCTGGGTCCGGTGGCAGCGCAGTCCGCCGGAACCGTCGCGGAGGCCCGGCCCATCCCCTTGGCGGGTGGGCCGGGCCTCCGCTTTCCGGCCGGGATCCGGCCTCCCGGGTGGTCGCAGGGCATGGGATCCGGCTTCCCGGGGCGGTCGCAGGTCATGGGGGTGCGGCTTGCACTCGGCAGGGTAGAGTGCTAAACAGATGGTTGGCACTCACGGTTTGAGAGTGCCAACCCTGGATCGAGGCGATGGGGCCTGCCGAACGGAGTCGTGGGCCCACATGCCGTCGCGGGCGTCGACTCGGTCCGGTGCAAGCCACCCTGTCTTTGGGAGGTCTAGCCGTATGGCAGCCAAGATGATCTCGTTTAACGAGGACGCCCGTCGCGGTCTCGAGCGCGGTATGAACCAGCTCGCGGACGCGGTCAAGGTGACCCTCGGCCCCAAGGGCCGTAACGTCGTTCTGGAGAAGAAGTGGGGCGCCCCCACCATCACCAACGACGGTGTCTCCATCGCCAAGGAGATCGAGCTCGAAGACCCGTGGGAGAAGATCGGGGCCGAGCTTGTCAAGGAAGTCGCCAAGAAGACCGACGACGTCGCAGGTGACGGCACCACCACCGCCACCGTCCTCGCCCAGGCTCTCGTCCGCGAGGGTCTGCGCAACGTTGCCGCCGGCGCCAACCCCATGGCCCTGAAGAAGGGCATCGAGGCCGCTGTCGAGCGTGTCTCCGAGGAGCTCTCCAAGCTGGCCAAGGACGTGGAGACGAAGGCGCAGATCGCCTCCACGGCCTCGATCTCCGCCGGCGACCCGCAGATCGGCGAGATGATCGCCGAGGCGATGGACAAGGTGGGCAAGGAAGGCGTCATCACCGTCGAGGAGAGCAACACCTTCGGGCTGGAGCTTGAGCTCACCGAGGGTATGCGCTTCGACAAGGGCTACATCTCGCCCTACTTCGTGACCGACCCGGAGCGCATGGAGGCCGTCCTCGAGGACCCGTACATCCTCGTCGTCAACTCCAAGGTCTCCGCCAACAAGGACCTGCTCCCGGTTCTCGACAAGGTCGTGCAGGCCGGCAAGCCGCTGCTGATCATCGCCGAGGACATCGAGGGCGAGGCCCTGGCCACCCTGGTCGTCAACAAGATCCGTGGCCTGTTCCGCTCGGTCGCGGTCAAGGCCCCGGGCTTCGGTGACCGCCGCAAGGCCATGCTGGGCGACATCGGCATCCTCACCGGTGCCCAGGTCATCAGCGAGGACCTCGGCCTCAAGCTGGAGTCGACCGCGCTCGACCAGCTCGGCCGCGCCCGCCAGGTCATCGTCACCAAGGACGAGACCACCATCGTCGACGGTGCCGGCGACGCCGAGCAGATCGCCGGCCGGGTCAACCAGATCCGCGCCGAGATCGAGAACACCGACTCCGACTACGACCGCGAGAAGCTCCAGGAGCGTCTCGCCAAGCTGGCCGGCGGCGTGGCCGTCATCAAGGCCGGCGCGGCGACCGAGGTCGAGCTCAAGGAGCGCAAGCACCGCATCGAGGACGCCGTCCGCAACGCGAAGGCGGCCGTCGAGGAGGGCATCGTCCCCGGCGGTGGCGTGGCCCTGCTGCAGGCCGGCGCCAAGGCGTTCGACAAGCTGGAGCTCGTCGGCGACGAGGCCACCGGTGCCGCGATCGTCAAGAAGGCTCTTGAGGAGCCGCTGAAGCAGATCGCCGTCAACGCCGGCCTTGAGGGCGGCGTCGTGGTGGAGAAGGTCCGCAACCTCACTCCGGGCGAGGGCCTCAACGCCGCCACCGGCGAGTACGTCAACCTGTTCGAGACGGGCATCATCGACCCGGCCAAGGTGACGCGTTCCGCGCTGCAGAACGCGGCGTCCATCGCGGCGCTGTTCCTCACCACCGAGGCCGTCATCGCCGAGAAGCCCGAGAAGAACGCTGCTCCGGCCGGTGGCATGCCGGGCGGCGGCGACATGGACTTCTAAGTCCTGACGCTTTCCACGAGAAGAGGCGACCCCGAAGTGCCGGGGCCGTCTCTTTTCGTGTTCACCGGTGCTTCTCCCGTGCTCATCCCGGGGAGCGGGGGTGGAATCCCGGGCCGTGCCCGGCGTCGGCGGTCGCGGGGCGGCCGGAGCCGGGCCGGTAGGTCATGGTCAGCGGCCCGTACAGGCGCAGGACGCCGGGGACGGGGACGCACGTGCCGGGCGGGCTGGTGGCGAACAGGCCGAGTTGCGGGTTGCCGTGGACGAACCAGACGACGCCGCGGGTGTCGGTGACCAGGTCGCCGGGGCTCAGATCGCTCATGGATGCCTCCTTCGTGGTGGTTCGGCGGTGGTTGTGCGGTGACCGGTTGTGCGGGGTCCGGTGGTCGGCGGCCTGCTTGTGGCCGGTCGCCGGTGGTCGGCTTGTGGCCGGTCGTGCGGGGTCCGGCGGGCGTGGGATGGGTGTGGGACGCCCGCCGGACGATCAGGGGGTGGCCCGCCGCCCCTCCAGACGGGCGGGCCACCCGGCCCCCGAGGCGAGGCCCCACATGCGGTACCTCGGGGGAGCCTGGGTGGTGTGCCGGGGCGGTGTGCAGGGGGGCCGCGCGCCGGGATCGCGGCATCCGGATGGTGGCGGCCGGGCCGTCTGTCACGGTTCGCCGACGTGGTGCCGGACGACCTCAGCGTGCCGGTGCGGGGTGAGCGGGGAGGGGCCGAGCTCAGGGGCTGGGACGTGGTACTGGCGGATCACCTGGGGCCGGGGAGGACGTCATGGCGGAACCGCCTGCCGTGACCGAATTTCGACCTCTATGAGGTGACCGGTTTCGTCTCGGCTACACCGTGCGGTCCAGACACGGGTTGATAGCTTCGCCCATTCGGGGCCATCTGGCATGTAGAGGAGGCCGGGGTCGCGAATTTCGACCGTGAGTCCTTCGAGGGAGGGGGTGGCCTTCAGGCGGACCATGACGTTTTCAGGAGTGCGGCGGATCGCGATGGCCATCAACTCGCCGATCACTTCGCCGGCGTCTCTGGCCAGGTCCGGGTGAGTGGGGGAGGCGACGAACTGGATCCACTCTTGCGCCTTCCGGATGGAGGCGAGGACTCCAGGAAGGGAATGCTCATACGACATAGGGACCACCAAAGCTTGGTAGCTAGATTGGATGCTTGATGCATAGCTTGCTACCTAGGTATCAAGCCCGTCAAGCTAGTCCCTGTGATGGATTCCGAAGAGCGTCCCCGGTACTTGCGCATAGCAGATGAACTACGTGCCCTCATCACCTCGGGACAGCTGGCCGACGGGGATCGCCTGCCGTCCATCCCTGACATCGTCCGGAGATACCAGGTAGCAGACGGCACCGCCCGTGACGCGTTGCGTGCCCTCGTCTCTGAAGGGCTCGCAGTGGCCAAGCCCGGATCGGGCACATACGTGCGCACCCGGCCGCAGCTGCAACGTCTGGTCAGGGCCTGGTATCGCAACCTGAAGGCGGGAAGCCCGTTCACGGCTGACATGGAACGTCAGGGCCGACGAGGTTCCTGGGACTACGATTCCCGCACGGTCCCGGCTCCGCCGGATGTCCGAGAACGTCTCGGTCTGGGGGAGCCCGACGGTGATCGGCCCGACGTCATGAGAACCGACTACACGTTCAAGGCCGACGGGCAGCCGGTCATGCTCTCTACGAGTTGGGAGCCGCTGTCGCTCACGCGTGGGACACCTGTCGTCATGCCCGAGGAAGGCCCTCACGGTGGTCGCGGCGTGGTCGAGCGGATGCTGGCGATCGGTGTCACCGTTGACGGGTTCATCGAGACCGTCGGTGCCCGCCTTGGTACTGCGGAGGAGTGCACCCGGCTCCAGCAGCCGTCCGGTTCGGTGATGTTGACGATCGACCGCCGTTATCCGGCCGGAGAGCGAGTCGTTGAGGTGGCTGACATTCTCCTGCCTGCGGACCTGTTCCAGCTCGTTTACTCCGGACCGACCGGCGAGGGATGACCCGGGTGTCCGGGCCGCACACCCGTACAAGGGGTGGGGGACAGGCCCCGTGAGGCGGGGAGGGACGTGGGTCGCGGGGCGTGCCCGCCGGTGGTGCGGCCCCGCTCAGGGGACGGGGGTGCGGGACCGCGCGGTGTCCTCGCCGGTGGCGCGGTCCCGTCCCCGAGAGGGCTAGCGGAGCTGTTCGGGGAGATCCCTGGAGTGCACGACGGTCAGTGAGGTGACCGCGCGGGTCAGGACCACGTACAGGCGTGCCAGGCCGCGCGGTTCCGCCTCGACGATGTCGGCCGGTTCGACCACGATCACGTGGTCGTACTCCAGACCCTTGGCGAGGGTGGCCGGGACCACCAGGAGGCGGTGGTCCTCGACCGCGTCGGCGCTCAGCACCCGGTGGTCCAGGCCGGTCAGGGCCGCAGAGGCGGCGTTCACCCAGGCGTCGGGGACGATCACGCCGATCGAGCCCTCGCGGGAGAGCGCGTCCTGCGCCGCCCGTGCCAGGGAGTCGGCGAGGTCGGGTGTCCTGTGGACCGAGAGGGAGCCCGCGCCGGGACGCAGCGACCGGGGTGCGGCCAGGCCGGGGGCGACGGAGGGCAGCAGCCTCGCCGCGTAGTCGAGGACCTCCCGGGGCACGCGGAAACCCAGGGTGAGCTCGGTGACGGCGCCGTCCTCGAAGCCCAGGTGGGACAGGACCTCCGTCCACGACCGGGCCGACCAGGGCGTGGTGCCCTGGGCCAGGTCGCCCAGGACGGTGGCCGATCCGGTGCGGCAGCGCCGCCCGAGGGCCCGCAGTTGCATCGCGGACAGGTCCTGCGCCTCGTCCACGACCAGGTGGCCGAGCACGGCGGTCCGCTCGATCAGGTCACCGAGCTCGTCCATCAGGGCACCGTCGGCCGCCGACCACTTCGCCGAGCGGAAGGACTTGGGCGGCTTGGCCCACAGCAGCAGAGACTGTTCCTCGGCGGTGAGGTCGTCCTTCGCGGCGGCGGCGAGGAACTCCGGGTCGCTGAACAGCCGGTGGAGCACCTGCTGGGGGGTCAGCTTGGGCCAGACCTGGTCGACGAGCTGCCGAACCGGCTTGGACCTGGCCACCGCGTCCTGCACCCGGTCGTCGGGCGATTCGCCCCGCTGCTCCATGCGGACGAGCACCATGTGCGCCAGGCGCTGGGCGAGCGCCGCGCGTCCGGGGCCGTAGCGGGTGGTGCCGCGCAGCGAGGCGACGATCTCCCGGACCTCATGGTCGGCGACCCGGTAGCGGTTGATCCCCTTGGTGAACAACAACCCCTCGGTGGGCTTGACGATGTGCATCCACAGCGCGCGCCGCAGCACCGCAACGAGCTTCGCGTCGCCCTTGACGGCGCTGACCGCGGGGTCCTCCGGCGCGGAGTACTCGCCCAGGAGCCCGGCGACGGTCGTCTGGTCCACCTTGACCTCGCCCAGCGCGGGGAGCACGGACGAGATGTAGGACAGGAACGCCCGGTTCGGTCCGACGATCATGACGCCCGACCTGGCGAGCCGCTCGCGGTGGGTGAACAGCAGGTAGGCCGCCCGGTGCAGGCCGACGGCGGTCTTCCCGGTGCCGGGCGCCCCCTGGACGCACACGGTCCGGGTCAGTTCGGAGCGGACGATCTCGTCCTGGTCCGGCTGGATGGTGGCCACGATGTCGCGCATCGGGCCGGTACGCGGTCGCTCGATCTCCTCGGTGAGGATCCGGCTCTGCCGCCCGGCGGCGGAACCGCCGTCGTCGAGACGCTCGTCCTCGTAGGCGGTCAGGTCGCCGCCGTGGTAACCGAACCTGCGGCGCAGCGAGACGCCCATCGGGTCGGCCGGGCTGGCCTGGTAGAAGGCCCGGGAGATCGGGGCCCGCCAGTCGATCACCAGGGGCCGGCCGCGGTCGTCGTGGACATGCCGGCGCCCGACGTGGACGGTGGCCGGGAGGTCGTCGTCGCTCGCCCGGTCGAGGCGGCCGAAGAACAGCGGGGTGCCGGAGTGGTCGGCCAGCGCCGCCACCCGCTGGTCCAGCAGAGCCTGGAGGATCTGCTGGGAGACCCAGTCTCCGGCGGCGTCGGACGACAACGAGCCGGCGTGCTCCCGCATGGCGCGCAGCGCGGCCCGGGAGGCGGCCAGGTGCGCGCGTTCGGCGGCGAGGGTCTCCGCGGGGTCGTCGGTTATGTCGGGGGACAATTGATGTGCGGGCACGTTGAAGCGCCTCCCATTCAATAAACGGAGGTGATGGTCATCCGGCAGCGAATCGACCAGCTTAGCGGCGTGCCGCGCATGCCTCAAAAGGATTGGCCCTCCGGCCGCGTCTCGCGGCGCCGGGGTCACCACGCCCGTACGGGCCTCTCCGGCCGTGCCGGTGGCCACCGGCACGGCGTACGGGGTGACCGGTCGCCTTCCGGGTTTCCCCGGAATTCGCGGGGACGCGGAGGCGCCGCGCCGCCCGGTGGCGGTGCGTCTCCCCACGGAGGGGTGTCGTGCTCGCCGCGTGTCCGGTCGCGGGCGATGACACCTGTCGCGGGCATTCACGCTGACCGTTGAGTGATCGTCCCGATACCCTACGTCATTCTGTTGCGAAACGGCAAAAAAGCAGGGCAAATCTGGTGACTCCCCCAGATCATAGGGGTATGTCGCCAGTGGCCTAGGGGCTAGCTAGGGGGTGGTTTCTTTGTCGAAAGCCTGCGGTATTTCGTGGACCTGACACAATTCGACGACGTGTTCGCCACGTGAGGCCTATTCCCCGGCGAGCACGTCGTCCGCGTCGATGATCTGGTACGCGTACCCCTGCTCGGCCAGGAACCGCTGACGGTGGGCGGCGAAGTCCTGATCGACCGTGTCACGGCTGACCACCGAGTAGAAGCGGGCCCCGCCACCGTCCGCCTTGGGCCGCAGCACCCGGCCGAGCCGCTGCGCCTCCTCCTGACGTGACCCGAAGGTGCCCGACACCTGGATCGCCACCGCGGCCTCCGGCAGGTCGATGGAGAAGTTGGCGACCTTCGAGACGACCAGCACCTGGATCTCCCGGTCGCGGAACGCCTGGAAGAGCCGCTCCCGCTCCTTGACCTTGGTCTCGCCCTTGATCACCGGCGCGTCCAGGTGGGCTCCCAGCTCGTCGAGCTGGTCGATGTACTGCCCGATGACCAGCACCTGCTCGTCCAGGTGACGACGGATCAGCGCCTCGGCCACCCGGGTCTTCGCCGGTGTGGTCGCGCAGAAGCGGTAGCGCTCCTCGGACTCGGCCATCGCGTAGGCCAGGCGCTCCTCGTCGGTCAGGGTCACCCGCACCTCCACGCAGTCGGCGGGGGCGATCCAGCCCTGGTTCTCCATCTCCTTCCAGGGGGCGTCGTAGCGCTTGGGACCGATCAGCGAGAACACGTCGCCCTCCCGGCCGTCCTCGCGCACGAGCGTCGCGGTCAGCCCCACCCGTCGCCGGGCCTGTAGGTCGGCGGTCATGCGGAAGATCGGCGCCGGCAGCAGATGCACCTCGTCGTAGACGACCAGACCCCAGTCGCGGGCGTCGAACAGCTCCAGATGCCGGTAGGTGCCCTGCCTCCGGGTCGTCATCACCTGGTAGGTGGCGATGGTGACGGGCCGGATCTCCTTCTTGGTGCCCGTGTACTCGCCGATCTCGTTCTCGGTCAGCGAGGTGCGCCGCAGCAGCTCCTGCTTCCACTGGTGGGCCGAGACCGTGTTGGTCACCAGGATCAGCGTCGTCGCACTCGCCTTCGCCATCGCCGCCGCACCCACGATCGTCTTGCCCGCGCCGCAGGGCAGCACGACCACGCCTGAGCCGCCGTCCCAGAACGCCTCGGCCGCCTCCCGCTGGTAGGGGCGGAGTTTCCAGCCCTCCTCGGTGAGGGTGATCGGGTGGCGCTCGCCGTCGACGTAGCCGGCCAGGTCCTCGGCGGGCCAGCCCAGCTTGAGCAGGTGCTGCTTGATGTTCCCCCGCTCGCTCGGGTGCACCACCACGCCGTCGTCGCCCAGGCGCTCGCCGAGCAGCGGCTGGATCTTCTTCGAGCGCAGGACCTCCTCGAGCACGGCCCGGTCGGTGCTGGTCAGCACGAGCCCGTGGACGGGGTGTTTCTCCAGCCTGAGCCTGCCGTAGCGGGCCATGGTCTCGGCGACGTCGACCAGCAGCGCCTGCGGCACGGGGTAGCGGCTGTAGCCGATCAACGCGTCGACCGCCTGCTCGGCGTCGTGCCCGGCGGCCCGCGCGTTCCACAGCGCCAGCGGGGTGATCCGGTACGTGTGCACGTGCTCGGGTGCCCGCTCCAACTCGGCGAACGGCGCGATCGCCTTGCGGCACTCACCGGCCAGCTCGTGATCCACTTCGAGCAGCAGGGTCTTGTCCGATTGGACGATCAGTGGTCCGTCAGTCAAAGACTTCTCCCTCGGTTACGGCCGGTGAGCCCATGCTCGCACCGGTGCGGGCCCCTCAGGGGCGTCCGTCATCCGCCGGGCATCCGTCGTCCGCCCGGCCCTGGATGCAACGCCGGTGGGAGCCCGGGAAATCCCGGCGGGCGGCCGGGGTCAGACGGAGGCGCTGCTGATGCCCAGGAAGACGATGCCCAGGATGCCCAGGACGAGCAGTGCGACGTTGGCGGCGATGCTGATCCAGGTCCACTTCAGCAGGGACCTGGCAGTCCTGACGTCGGTGTCGACCTTGCCCAGCGCGATGGCGGACAGGATGACGCCGACGGTGCCGCCGAAGCTCACGAAGCAGCTCAGCGCCATGATGATGCTGATGACCAGGGCGACGATCGCGTGGGTTCTGGTGCCCTCGTCGCCGTGCTGGGGCGGGTGGCCCGGTGCGTACCCCTGCCCGTGGTACGGCTGGTCGTACACTCCGGGCTCGCCGTATCCCCGGCCGTAGTCGGCCGGGTAGCCGCCGGTCTGGTTGTGCGGCGCCGGGTAGCCCTGCTGCGGCTGCTCGTAACCGTAGGGCCGCTGGCCGTGCCCGGAAGACGGGTCATGGCCGGGAGACTGACCGTAAGGGGCATGCCCGGAAGGCTGGCCGTACCCGGAGGACGGGTCGTACCCGGAGGGCCGGGCGTAAGGGTCATGCCCGGAGGGCTGGCCGTATCCGGCGGGCTGCGTGTCTCCGGCGGGCCGGCCGTACCCCGGGGACTGGCCCGGACCCGTGCCGTAGGGGCTCTTCCAGTCGTCCGGGTTCGTGCTGGGACCTTCGGGGTAACCGCTGCTCACTGTGGATCGTCTCACTTCCGGGGCTCGCAACATCAACACATATCACGATATGGGGCGTTGAGTCCGTACCGTGGGCGAACAGACCGGGCCGCGTACCCGGCGGGCCACGCGAGGCCGGAGGGACCCTCACACCTCGACGGACGCCGAGCCCACCGGTGTGCCGGCCATGCTCATGACGGAGTGATCCCGGCTTCGAGGTTACCCCGTGACTCCCGCCCGAGCGCGTCCGTCCGGCCCTCCGCGTGGCCCGGCGAGCCCTCAGACGGTGTCGGTGACGTCGGTGATGCCGGTGATGCGGTGCAGGGCGAAGCGGTGCACCGCCGCCCGGGTCTCGTCGTAGGCGGTCAGGTAGCCGCCTTCCATCCGGGCGGGTTCGAGGATCCTGCTGGTGGCGTTGCCCTGCGAGTCGAGGTAGCCGATCCACACCTGCGACCCCTGCCGGATGGCCTCCCGCAGCGCGACGATCGTCTCGGTCGCCGGGGAGCGCGGCACCTGCCCGCTGGGGGCGGCCACGGGCGGGCGGCGGGTCCGGTGCGCGGCGTCGCCCGCGCGGACGGCGCGGATCGCGGCCGCCGCCACGTCGGTCTCCGGGCCGCCTGGCGCGGCCGGGACACGGAGCTGCGGCGGCCCCTCGGTCCGCCGGACGTCGAGCCGGGCCAGGACCAGATCGCCGTCCGGCGACTCCGCCATCGGGGCGTGGCCCATCGCGCGCAGCGCGTCGACCAGGGCCTGCCGGGAGGTCTGGGAGGCGATCACCGTCGGGGCGAGCCGCCGCAACCGCAACGGGACCGCCCGTCTGTCGGCCAGCACCTCGTCCAGCATCGAGGGGTCGTCGCACCGTACGTACGCGCTCGCCGAGCCGACGCGTATCCGGCCGTGGCGGCGGGCCACGTCGGTGACCAGGTAGCTGAGCGGTTGCGGGACGGGTGTCGTCGAGTGGCGCTCCAGCACGGCCAGCATCTCGTCGGCCCCCTGCCCGGCGTCCAGGGCCCGCCGGATCGACCGCTCACCGAAGCGGTAGACCGTCGCGCCGCCGGTCGACTCCACGTCGGCGGCCAGCGCCAGCCACCGCCTCAGCTCGCTCGTCAGCGGCCCCGGGGCGACGGCGGTCAGGTCGGCCTGGAGCAGGACGTGGTCGAGCGGCTCGGGCAGCAGCGGGGCGAGAATCTCCGCGGCCGTGCCGCCGCCCCTGCCGGTGAGCAGAGCGCGGCCGTGGGCGGAGAGCGCGCCGAGGCCGGTGACCCCGATCTGCTCGGCCTCCCGCAGGGTGAACTCCACCAGTTGGTCGCGGTGGCCGCCCCGGCGGCGCGGCTGTTCCCAGGCCAGGCGGTCGAGCACCGAGGTGAGGGCCGGGGCGAATCCGGGATCCGCGGCGAGCACGCCGAGCGTGGCGCCGCGCACCTCCGGGGCGGCCGGGCGCCGCAGGTCGGCGTGGAGGGCGTTGAGCAGCCGGTCACGGTCGTCGCGCTCGCCGATGACGCCCGGCACCCGATCCATCGTGAGCCAGGTGGAGGCCAGGATCACCCAGCGGTCCTCGGTGGCCTTGACCCGCCAGCCGTCGTAGACGGGCGTGGGCAGCCAGTCGCCGTCGACCGCGCCGCTCGCCGCCAGCAGCCCCGTCGCGTGCGCCACTTCGACGATCAGCCCCGCCACCCACTCGGGCAGGTCGAGCAGCGCCGAGACCCGCTTCAGGTCGCGCACGGCCAGGCCGCCGCTGCGCAGCACACCCGGAGGGTCGACGCTCCAGCGCTCGCACAGCTCCTCCACGGCGCGCACGAACGCGAACGCCTGCCCGGCGGCCGTGCGATCGGCGAGCCCCTGGTCGCGGGCGGTGCCCTCCATCGCCGGAGGGACCGCGGAGAGGTCGCGGTGGATCCGCCCGCCACGCAGGAACAGGCCGACCTCGCGGGGCAGCACCACGGTCTCCTCGCCGGTGGCGGCGAGCAGGGCACGGGCGAGCAACTGCTCGATCGGCGACTGCGCGGTGGCGGCCCGCACCTCGCGGCGCGCGTTGGGCACCCGCCCGCTGGCCGGCCCCCAGGCCAGCTCGTTGAGCGCCGCCCGTGCCTGCGGCGAGACCTCCTCGACCAGCCGTCCGGCGACTTCCGGGTCGCCGAGCAACCGTGCGAGAGTCTCCTTGCCGTTGCCGTTGCCGTTGCCGTTGCCGTTGCTGTCGTCGGCGTCGCCGCCGCCCACGTCGTGGACGAGCTCGGCCAGCCGCTCCGGAGGGTGGTGCCGGAACGCCTCCACGGCGGGTGGGCCGAGCCCCGCCGGGCAGTCGAGGACCTCACGCACACCCGGCGCCGGCACCAGAGCGCCGTCGGGCCCGTAGACCAGCGCGAGGGTGCGCAGCCGCTCGACCGTCTCCTTCAGCCGGGCCCGGAACGCCGCGTCCGCCGCCCCGGGCAGCGCGCGGGCCAGCTGGGTGCGGAGCGACCGGTGGGGAACCGGGCCCGGGAGCACGGCCAGCGTCTCCAGGACCGCGAGCGTGAACCGATCGAGCCGATCGAGCACCCGGCCGATCGCCGACGGGCTGCTCGCCCGCCCGGCCAGCCCCTCGACATGCGCCGGGACCGGGGTGATGAGCTCGGGTCGTGCGGTGACGAGGGCTCGCAGCTGGTCGTCGCTCCGGCCGCGCAGCCACTCGGTGAACTCCGTGCTCATTTCGTCAATGGTAGGAGGCTTGACCGACATCGTGTGGCGAGGGGGAATCCCGCGATCATGTGATCGGCCGTGAATGCGGGAATGGGTCACAGGCAAGGCGATGCCGAGAGAGGATGGCAAGCGTGACCGAGCGTGCCGACCAGCTCGTCCTGGACTACGTCAACAAGGCGGCCGACGCCGCCCACGGTGTGCTGCACCCGAGGCAGCGCATCGACTTCGTGGCCAGGCTGCGTGAACGCATCGACACCGAACGCGCCGGGTTGGACGACCCGGCCGCGGTGGCGGAGCTGCTGACGAGGTTGGGTGACCCGGCCGCGCTGGTGCGGCGTGAGCTGCGGGGTCTCACCGGTGTGACGGTCCCCCGGCCGGGTGGTCCCCTCGCGGCCCCGGTTCCCGACGGCGCCGGCCCCCCGCCACCCCACGACCCCTCCGCGGACGACCCGGGCACGTCGGCGCCGCACCGGTCCATGCGAGGCCACCCCTACGCCTCCCCGGGTGACCGGGAAACGGAGGCGCAGGTGCCCGCTCCCAGGCCGGAAGCGGCACCGAGCGGCCCCGTCGATTCCGGGAAGGGGAGCACGGGGACGGACGGGGCCGGAAGTGCCGGGACGGATGGATCTGAGATCGGGTCCGGGGGTGCCGGGGCAGCCGGGGCGGAGCGGGCGGACGGTCCTGGAAGTGCCGGAGCGGACGGGCCTGGAAGTGCCGAGGCAGGCGGGCCCGAGATCGCGGTTGGAAGCGCCGGGACGGACGGGCCCGACGGCGGATCCGGGGGTGCCGGGGCAGCCGGGCCTGACGGTGGGGCCGAGGGTGCCGAGGCGGACGGGCCCGAGGTCGTGGCCGGGGCGTCTCCGGAGAAGCGGGGGAGCGGCGCGTCCCAGCGAGCGATGCCGCCCGGCGTGGCTCAGGGAATGCGGGAGGCGGAGGCGTTACTGGCCAGGAAGCGGGCCAGACGGCAGGCGCGGGGGCGGGCCGACCGGCCGGGCCTCCGGACGCCGAGGCCCCGGCCGGACGTCGTCCCCGGCGAGAGCGACGCCCGGTCGGTCCTGCGCGGCCATCCGCGTGAGACGGTGGCGATGGCCCTGCTCGCCCTGGCCGGACTGCTCATCCCCTTCCCCTTCGCGCCGATCGCGATCTTCCAGATCCCGGTGCTGGTCTGGGCGGTCGCGGCGCTCGTGGTGACGTTCTGCGAGACCTGGCATACCTCCGACAAGGTGTTCGCGGTGGCCACCCCTATCGTCGGCTACACCCTCGGCGGTGCCGTGGTCGCCGTCATCCGCTCCCGCGACGACTTCAGCCGGGTCATCGACGAGTTCTTCGCGATCAGCGGGCTGATGTTCGCGCTGGGGGCGGCATGGGGCGTCTTCTGGCTGGCGTACCGCCTGCTCAACCCGCCCGCTCGGACGGACCGGCGTCTGCGTTGATCCCGCCTCTCTGCCGCTCAGGGGATCGTCTGGGCGACCGGCCTGGGGAGCAGGCCGAGTGCGAGGCTCACCCAGGCGGCGACGAAGCGATCGCGCTCCGCGCCGGCGGGGGCCTCGCCCACGGTCTCCTCGGACAGCCGGTAGTGCACCACCGCCCCGCCGAGCACGGCGCTGATCGCCGGCCAGTCGGCGTCGGCCCCGGCGTATTCCGGCTGAGCCCGGAACCACAGGGCGATCGCGTCGAACATGGGCTGCAGCAGCCCTTCCCGGACGATCGCCACCAGTTCGGGGAACTGGCTCAGGTCGCGGAAGAAGACACGGGTCAGCTCGTTCTCCTCGCGGACCTTGGCCAGCCCGGCCCTGCAGAGGCGGACCAGCCGCTCCTCGATGCCGGTCGAGGTGTCGACGGTGGTGTTCTCCGCCAGGGTCTCGGCGATCTGCGACCGGGTCCTGGCGGCATGCTCGTTGATCGCCGCAGCCAGGACCTCGTATTTGGACTTGAAGTGCCGGTAGAGTCCGCCGGCTCCCGGCGACAGCCCGGAGGCGGCCTCGATCTCGGCCACCGAGGTTGCCGAGTAGCCCCGTTCGGCGAACAGGCGCAGGGCCTCGTCGATGATCCGGTCACGCGTCGATCTGGTCATTTCTCTACCGATACCTCCACCATGACCCTATCCAGTGCCGAACCCGCCAGGTCACGGCGTGCCGGGTCGCCCGCAGGCCGCCCGGTCGCCCGCGGGCCGTCGGCCGCCCACGGGCGGGGAGACGGTCTGGAAGCCATGCCGAGGCGGCCGGTCGCCCTCGCGGCGGGTGGACCCTTCCGCGGAGGGCGACACAGTGGGTGATCTGACGGACAACGATGGCGATTACCGATGTTCATGCGGATTTGGCATTCTTTGAGGGCCTCTCGGAGAATTGTCTCCGCGTAGCGGACAAGGAGCGGTGAGTAATCCGATGGATTCGGTGGGGTTCGACCTCGATCTGACGCTTGCGGACACGCGCGCGGGCATCGCAGCCGTCTACGACGAACTGTCAGTGCGTCTCGGCGTGCACATCGACAGCGCCGCCGTGGTGGCCCGGCTGGGCCCGCCGCTGGAGTGGGAGCTGGCCAACTGGCTGCCCGCCGCGGAGATCCCCGCGGCGGCCGACACCTACCGTGCGCTCTACCCCTCGATCGCCGTGCCGCTCACCACCCTCATGCCCGGTGCCCGTGAGGCCGTCGAGGCCGTGCGCCGGGCCGGCGGCAGGGTCACCGTGGTGACCGGGAAGAACACCAACGACGCGGTGACCACGGTCGAGTTCCTCGGCCTGGAGGTCGACGAGGTCGCCGGATCGGTCTTCGGGGCGGAGAAGGGCCCGGCCCTCGCGGCCTTCGGCGCCGCCGCGTACGTCGGAGATCACGTCGCGGACATCGAGGCGGCGCGGGCGGGGGGCGTCGTCAGCGTGGCGGTGGCGACGGGTGGTTATCCGGCGGGAGATCTCCGCGATTACGGGGCGGACGTGATCCTGGGCGATCTCACGGAGTTCGCCGAATGGTTCGACGGCTGGCGTACTCCCGCCGCGGTTGTGTAACTCGCTTAATTAGGGCCCCAATACACGGTCGCTCTCGGCGCTCGCTGGGCATAACCTACATCCATTCCTTTTCACGACAGTCTGAACGAGGTCACCCCTGTGCCGAGTGGCAAGGTCAAGTGGTACGACGCCGACAAGGGATTCGGCTTCCTCACCCGCGACGACGGCGGTGAGGTCTTCGTGCATTCTTCCGCGCTGCCCTCCGGCGTGGATTCCCTCAAACCGGGCCAGAAGGTCGAATTCGGCGTGGCCGAAGGGCGCCGCGGCCAGCAGGCGCTCTCGGTTCGTGTGATCGACCAGCCTCCGGTGCTCGCCAGGTCCGCCAAAACCAAGGGCAAGCGCAAGAAGCCCGACGAGATGGTCGTCATCGTGGAGGATCTGATCAAGCTTCTGGACGTGGTCTCCACGTCGTACCAGAAGGGCAAGCACCCCGAACCCGCGCATGCCAAGAAGGTCGCGGCCGTGCTCCGGGCCGTGGCCGACGACCTGGACGACTGACCCTTCCCGACATCGCCGAGCCCGCCGCGGCCTCCGCCGAAGGCCGCGGCGGGCTCGTGTGGGTTCGCGGCGGGCTCCTTGTCACCGGTTCCGTGACGGGCTCCTTGTCACCGGTTCCGCGACGGCTCCCAGCGGAGTTCCGGCCCCGTGGGTCAGCCGCCGTGGGGGCCGGTCAGCGGCCGGGTCCGCTTCTCCGTCGGCGCGTTCTCGTGCCGGATCACCGCGGTGGTCGTCCCCGCAGGACGCGACCTGCTCCGCCTGTTCTTCGGCGGAGCCCACTCCTCGCGGGCGGACCGCTCCACGACCGTGCGCTCGTGCTGGAGCCCGTCCACCGGCGCGAGAGGGCTCGACTCGGGGACGTGGGCGGCCCTGGCGGCCTCCACCCGGGCGTCCCGCTCCCGAAGCCGCGCGCGCCGCCGCAACGTCAGCCAGACCAGTGAGCCCGCGAGCCCCGCGGTCATCACCGCCAGGCCGGCCTGACCGTCGGTGAACAGCGACATCAACAGCCCGACCAGGCCACCGGCCACCCACGCGATCTGCAGGAACGCCTCCACGACGCCGAACGTCGAGGAGCGCACCTCCTCGCCGATCTCCCGTTGCACGATCGCGTCCAGGGCGAGCTTCCCGAGCCCCTGGGCGAACGCGGCCACCAGCGCGACCGCCACCGCGGTCCACAGCCGGAAGACGATCGCCGCCACCACCGTCGTCGCGGTCGCCAGCGCGAGCGTCGCCAGCACGATGACCTGCGGGGAGTGGCTGCGCACCCAGGCGGCCACGGCCGCCCCGGCCAGCCCGCCCGCGCCGGCCGCCACGGCCAGCACGCCGATGGTGACGGCCTCCGGCAGGCCGGGAAGCTTCTTGTCCTGGACGAGGAAGAGCAGGTAGAAGAGCAGGAAACCGGAGTAGACGCGGATCGCCACGTTGGCCTTCATCGCCTCGGCGACCACCGGGCCGACGTTCAGCAACGTACGCCAGCGATGTGTCCGTTCCCCGCCGTCCTCGTCGTCCGTCTCCAGGTCGGGGGAGTCCACGTGGCGGGGGAGCCGTATGGCCAGCACCCCTTGGAGGAGGAAGAGCACCGTCGTGCCGCGCAGCACCCACTCGGCCCCCAGCCAGGCGCTGACCCCGGCGCCGACGGGCACCGCCACCCCTGCCGCGACCAGCGCGAACAGGGCGACCCTCGCGTTGGCGGTGACCAGTGCGATGTCGGCGGGCAGCACGTTCGGCATGATCGCCGCGCGGGAGACGTTGTACGCCTTCGACAGCACCAGGACGGCCAGCGCGGCGGGGAAGATGGTGAACGCGTCACCGGAGACGACCGCCGCCGCCATGGCGAAGCAGAGCAGCCCGCGGCCGAACAGGGTGCCCGCCATCACGAAGCGCCGCCCTGAGCGGAACCGGTCGAGGACCGGCCCCACGAACGGCGCGACCACCACGAAGGGGACCATCGTGATCAGCAGGTAGAGGGCGACCTGACCGCGGGCCTCGTTCACCGGGAGCTTGAAGAGCGTCCCGGCCAGGGCGACGGTGACCAGCGCGTCGCCCGCGCTGTGCGCGGCGGTCAGCTCGATCAGCTGGCCCAGCCCGGTACGGCCCGCCCCCTGGGCGTGCGTCAGCCGGCGGGCGGCCTTGCCGACCCGCCGGGTGCCGTCCACCACGTCATGCCCCGCGCGCGCGGTCGCCCGTCCGGTGCCGCGTCCCGCTCGTGCGAGGAAGCGGCCCGCGGAGGCGACCGAGCGGCTGACCTGACGGGAGGCGTCGCCCACCGTCTTCCGCGCCCGTTCCCACCCAGCTGCCACGTATCCAGTCATACCCGAATGGCGGATGAGTTGTTCTCCGCGGCGGGGCCGCCCCCAGGCCGGGGGGCGGCGGGTCGCTCCCGGGCGGAGCCGCCCCCGCGCCGGGACGCGCGGGGCCGTCGCCCGCCGGAGCGCGACCGGCCGTCCCCAGGCCGGGACGCACGGGACCGTTCCGCGACCGCCCGCGCGACGATCGGTGGGACGATCGGCAGGCGGCGGTGCCGTCCGCTCCGGGCATGGGTGAAAATGAACTGTGAGTGAGCGCAGCGAGCGAGCCAGGAAAGACAGCAGCCGTCGTGCTGCGAGGCTGACGGGAGACCACTCGTGAGCCGAACTCGATCACGCGCCGCGGTCCCCGATCCGGCGTGCGCCGCCGCCGTCGACCTCGCCCGCGCCGCGGTGGAGGAGAACGTCAGGCCCGAGCACGTGGGTGAGCACCTCGCGGCCGAGGCCGAGGGCGACCGCGTCGTCACCCATTACTTCGCCTGCCTCGACCGCGCCTACCGCGGCTGGCGCTGGGCCGTCACCGTCGCCCGCGCCGCGCGGGCGCGCAACGTGACGGTCAGCGAGGTCGTGCTCCTGCCCGGCGCGGGCGCGCTGCTGCCGCCGGAGTGGGTGCCGTGGAGCGAGCGCCTGCGTCCCGGAGACCTCGGCGTGGGCGACCTGCTGCCCACCCCGGACGACGACGACCGGCTCGCCCCGGGCTTCACCGAGACCGACGACGAGACCGACCGGCAGATGATCTTCGAGTACGGTCTCGGCCGGGCCCGGGTGCTCTCCCGGATCGGCCGCGACCGCGCCGTGCGGCGCTGGCACGCCGGCGAGTCGGGCCCGCACACCCCGCTCGCGCACGCCGCCCCCGCCCAGTGCTCCACCTGCGGTTTCTACTGGCCGCTCGCGGGTGCGCTGCGCATCGGCTTCGGTGTCTGCGCCAACGAGTACGCCCCCGACGACGGGCGGGTCGTCGCGGCCGACCACGGTTGCGGCGCGCACTCCGAGGCCGCCGTGCTGCCGCACCAGGTCGAGCCGACGTCGCCGATCCTCGACGACCTCGTCTACGACACCGCCGAGGCCGAGCCCGACCTGACCGGTTCCGTCGACGACGCCACCCCCGAGCCTCTCGGGCACTCCTGAATCCGGAGGTTGTCCGGCCCGCCGCTCCCGCGGGCCGGCCAGCCCGTAAAGCGCCCCGGTGCCGCCATCCGCGGTGTCCGGGTCGCCCTCCGGCCATGACGCTCCGTTCCGCGGTCGTGACGCCCGTCTTCCGGTCGTGACGCCCGCCCCGCGGCCGGGACGCCCGCCTCCGGGCGGTGACGACCGCCACGCGAGACGACCTGTGGGACCCCGACCTTTGGACTCATCGCCTTGACTGACATCTTCGCCACCGAACGACTGCGTTCCGCCGTGCTGGCCGCCTGGAAGGCGTCGCCCGCGCGTTTCCGCGAGGACGCCAACGCCGAGGAGGACTTCGCGCTCGGCGGCTACCGTGACCGCCTGATCGTCGAGCTCGCCCAGAACGCGGCCGACGCCGCCCTGCGCGCGGGGGTGCCCGGACGGCTCCGGCTGTCGCTGCGCGAGGGGGTGCTGTCGGCCGCCAACACCGGCGCGCCGCTCGACGCGGCCGGCGTCGAGGGGGTGTCCACGCTGCGTGTCTCCGCCAAACGTGACGACGTCGGCGCGGCCGGCCGTTTCGGCGTCGGTTTCGCGGCCGTGGTCTCGGTCTGCGACGAGCCGGTGATCGGCTCCCTCGGCTCCGGCGTGGTGCGCTGGTCCCGTGACCAGACGGTCGCCCTGGTCGCCGCCGAGCCCGAGCTGGCCAAGGAACTCGCCGAACGCGGCGGGCACGTCCCGCTGCTGCGTCTGCCGTTCCCCGCGGGTGCGGTCGAGATCCCGGCCGGGTTCGACACCCTCGTCCGGCTTCCGCTGCGTGACGCGGCGGCGGTCGAGGCCGTGCGGACGATGCTGCGCGAGACCAGCCCCGCGCTGCTGCTCGGCCTGCCCGCGCTGGAGTCGATCGAGATCGACGTCGACGGTGAGACCAGGACCGTCACCGCCGAGGGCTGGAAGGTGGTCTCGGCCTCCGGCCGGTTCGCCCCCGAGCAGGTGGCCGAGCTGTTCGCCGACCGGCCCACCGAGGAGCGTGCCCGGCCGTACTGGCTGGTCCGCTGGGCCGTGCCCGTCACGTCCGGCCCCGGCGGAGACCGGCGGGGGGAGGCTGCGGGAGACGCCCCCGAAGGGGGGGAGCCCAGGCCGCTGCCGTCGCTGGTGCCGCCCGTGGTCCACGCCCCCACGCCGAGCGACGAGCCGCTCGACCTGCCCGCGCTGCTCATCGCCACGTTCCCGATGGCCACCGACCGGCGGCACGTGGCGCCGGGCCCGCTGGCCGACTTCGTGGTCGAGCGCGCCGCCGACCTTTACCTGGAGCTCCTCTCCGGGCTGCCCCGCACGCCCGCGCTGCTCGACCTCGTCCCCGGTCTGATGGGCAAGGGTGAGCTCGACGCGGCGATCCGGCGGGCGATCCTGCGCAGGCTTCCCGATGCCCCGCTGCTCCCGGCGCTCTCCCCGCCCGCCGCCGTGCCGTCCCCGCGGGGTGACGCCGGGGCCTCCCCGGTGCTCGCCGACCCGGCGGACATCGCCGCCTCAGCGGGCCCGGACCCGGCCGCCGCGCCGCTCACCGGTGGGGAGGGCTTCCTGGTCGCCGGTCGCAGGGCCTCGGTCGTCGCGGCCCCGGGTGAACTGCTGGAGCGGATCGCCCCCATGGTCCCCGGCCTGCTGCCCGCGGGCTGGCCGTCCCGGCACCCGGCGCTCAACGCGCTCGGGGTCCGGCGGGTGCCGCTCGCCGACGTCGTGGACATGCTCTCCGGCGACGCCGTCGAGGACCGCGACCCGGCCTGGTGGCGCTCGCTGTACGAGGTGCTGCCCGGCGACGACCCGGAGGCGCTCGGCGCGCTGCCGGTGCCGCTGGCCGACGGCCGCCTCGTGCGCGGGCCGCGCGGCACGCTGCTGCTGACCGATGGCTCCGCGCTCGATCCGGCGGTGCTCGGCCCGCTGGGGCTGCGCGTGGTGCATCCGGAGGCGGCGCATCCGCTGCTGCTGCGGCTGGGGGCGGGCGAGGCCACGCCCCGTACGGTCTTGGAAGACCCGCTGACCCGCTCGGCCGTCGCCCAGTCGCTGGACAACCCCGACGCGGAGGCGATCGCCCAGGCGGTGCTCGCCCTGGTCGACGCGGCGGGGCTGACCGCGGGTGAGGCCCCGTGGCTGTCGGAGCTGGCGCTGCGCGGCGCCGACGGCGAGCTGTACCCGGCGGGTGAGCTGCTCCTGGCCGACGGGGCGCTCGCCGGGCTGCTCGACCCCGAGACGCACTTCGGCACGGCCACGCCGGAGCTGGTGGAGCGCCACGGTCCGCGGGTGCTCGCCGCGGTCGGCGTGCTCGACGGGTTCGCCGTGGTCAACGACACCGATGTCATGATCGACCCGGACGACTGCGACCACGACCTCGATCGCGAGGAGGAGTGGCTGGAGGCCGTCCTCGACCTGCTGCCCGACGCGGGAGTGCCGCCGGTCGCCCCGGAGTTCTCCGCCGTGCGCGACCTGGAGTACGTCGCCGACTGGCCCGCGGCCCTCGCCCTGCTGTCGCGTCCGCCGCTCCGCTCGGTCCTGCATCCGCTGCGGGTCCTGGTGGCCGGGGAGGTCGTGGAGGTTCCCTCCTACACCGCGTGGTGGCTGTCCACCCACCCGGTGCTCGGCGGCAGGCGTCCCACCCAGTTGCGTCTCCCGACCGCCGACCCGCTGCTGTTCGGCCTGTACGGCGACGCCCCGGCCGACGTCGACGAGGCCGCGCTGGCGATGATCGGCGTCCGGACCACGCTGGCGGACCTGCTGGCCTCGCACGGCGGGCCCGACGAGCTGCTGGACCTGCTCGGCGACCCGGCGGTCGAGGTCGACCGGGCCCAGCTCCGTGCTCTGTGGGTGGCCCTCGCGGGGGTCGACCCCGCCCGTGTCGCGCCTCCACGCGCGGTTCGCGCGGTCCTCGGTGACGAGATCGTCGTGGTCGACGCCGCCGACGGCAGCCCGCTGCCCGCCCCCGGCTCCGCGTCCGGCTCCGACGCCGGTTCACGGGGCGGGGCGGGCGAACCGGTCGTCGTCGAGGCACCCGACCTGCTCCCGCTGGTCGCGGACCGGCCGCTGGTCCTGGCCCCGTTCGACCTGGCGGAGGCGCTGTCGGAGCTGCTCGACCTGCCACTGGCGGGGGAGGAGGCGGCCGGGGAGGTCACGTCCTCGGGCGAGGTGCGCCAGGTGCCGCCCGCCGTGCGGTCGCTGCTGCCCACCGCGCCCGCGACCTACGTGGCGCACGAGAACCTGCTCGTGGACGGAGTGCCCGCGGCCTGGCGGTTCTTCGAAGGCACGGTGCACGCCGCCGACACCGAGGGGCTGGCGCGCGGGCTGGCGTGGGCGGCGGGCCAGTGGGGGGACCGGCTCGCCGTCGCGGCCCTGCTGCGCGACCCGGCGGCGGTGCCGCTGCTGCTGGCCGAGGCCGACCTCGACAGCTGGACCGCCTCGACCTGACCCCTGCCTCCTGTCGTCTCCCCCGTCTCCGGTCTCCGGGGCGGGGGAGCGGCGGTCAGAGGATCGCGGTGCTGGGCTCGACCGGTTCCTCGGTGGGCGGCGGGCGGCGGCGGTCGCGGCGGTGGATGTAGAACAGGCCGAACAGGCCGCCGCAGATGCCCGACACGCACGTCCAGATCCACCAGTGCCGCTCGGCGCCCGGCCCCACGATCAGGAGCACGACCAGGGCGACCGCCCACAGGGCCGTGCCCACGAGGACGGTGAGCGTGTCGTTGGTCTTCAACGGCTGGAGATCCGGGAGGCGAGGCTGGTCCACGCGATCCAGCCTAGGCGACGACCTGCCGCCGCCGGTCGGTGAGGACGCGAATCGATCTCGAAAGCGTCACCATCCCGGCCCGGGACTTCCAGGAGGCCGGGTACGCTGCCACCCTGCGTGCGTGAGTGACGATAGAACTCCCCAAATAAGCACACTTGACCGTTTCTTCCACATCACCGAGCGCGGTTCCTCCGTCGGCCGGGAGGTACGCGGCGGCGTCGCCACCTTCTTCACGATGGCCTACATCGTCGTGCTCAACCCACTGATCATCGCCACCGCCCCGGATGCGGAGGGGCAGTTCATCGGGGACGGATCCGGGGCGAACATACCGCTGGTCGCCGCCGGTACCGCCCTCGTCGCGGGCCTGCTGAGCATCCTGATGGGCGTCGTCGGCAAGGTCCCCTTCGCGATGGCCGCGGGACTCGGCCTGAACGCCTTCGTCACCTACAACATCGCCCCCAAGATGTCGTGGGAGTCGGCGATGGGGCTCGTCTTCCTGGAAGGGGTGGTCATCGCACTCCTGGTGCTGACCGGGTTCCGCACCGCCGTGTTCAACGCCATCCCGTCCGAGCTGAAGACCGCGATCAGTGTCGGCATCGGCCTGTTCATCGCGCTGATCGGCTTCGTGGACGCCGGGTTCGTCCGCCGGGTGGCGGCCGGCCCGCCCCTGGAGCTCGGCATCCGGGGTGCGCTGACGAGCTGGCCGATCTTCGTCTTCGTGGCCGGCCTGTTGCTGATCACGGTGCTGGTCGCACGCAGGGTGAAAGGTGCGATCCTGATCGGCATCGTCGCCACCACCGTCCTGGCGATCGTCGTCGAGGCCGTCGGGAAGATCGGCGCGGCGACGGTGCCGGGCCGGCCCGCGAACCCGGCGGGCTGGCAGCTCGTCGTCCCCGGCATCCCCGACCGGATCTTCGGTTTCACCAACCCGCTCGTGCTCTTCCGGGAGTTCGACCCGTTCGGCGCCTTCGGCTCCATCTCGGCCCTGCTGGCCCTGCTGCTCGTCTTCTCCCTGCTGATCACCGACTTCTTCGACACCATGGGCACGATCGTGGGCGTCGGCGGCCAGGCCGGGCTGATCCGGGAGGACGGCACGCTGCCCCGGACCCGCCAGATCCTGCTCGTCGACTCGATCGGCGCGGCGGCCGGCGGCGCCGCCTCCGTCTCCTCCAACACGACCTACATCGAGTCGGCCGCGGGCGTCGGCGAAGGCGCGCGCACCGGCCTCGCCAGCGTCGTCACCGGCGTGCTGTTCCTGCTCGCCGTCTTCGTCTCACCGCTCGTCGCCGTCGTCCCGTACGAGGCCGCCGCCCCCGCGCTCGTCGTCGTCGGCTTCCTGATGATGACCAGCGTTCGGGAGATCGACTTCACCGACTACGAGGTCGCCATCCCGGCGTTCCTGACGATCGTGCTCATGCCGTTCAGCTACTCGATCGCCACCGGGATCGGCGCCGGATTCGTCACCTTCGTGCTGATCAAGCTGGTGAAGGGCAAGGCCCGCGCGGTCCACCCGCTGATGTGGACCGTCGCGGTGCTGTTCGTGCTCTACTTCGCCCTCGGCCCGATCAGGGCCCTGCTCGGCGTCGGCTGAGAAGCGGTCCGAGGCCGTCGCGGTGCCCGTGGGCGGTCACCGCGACGGCCTTTCCCGCAGCGGCCCTCCCGCGCACGGGCCCGTATCGCCCCGGGAACAATCCAGGAACAATCAGGACGGCAAGCATCGGCGTCGGCCCCGGAAGGGCGGTATGGACGTTCCCGTGTACTACCGGCAGCGGCTGGTCGGGTTCATCGAGGACTCGAAGGTGGACAACTTCCGCACCTACGGTCGTTGGCGGCCCATCGCCTCCGCCCGGACGGCGGTGTTCCTCCGGGCCGTCGGGGCGGGGGCGGAGCCGACGGTCGCGTTCTCCGAGACGGGGAAGCCCACCGGCTATGTGACGGGCCTCGACGGTGGGGAGATCGAGGTCGTGACAGTGCCGTAGGCGTCGTCGACCGCCGGGACCGCCGCCGGGCCCGCCGGGGCCGTCCCCTTCATGCCGGTCAGGCCGGTGAGGGGCTGGACCGCCATGGCGTCCGGCGGCGGGAGGTCACCACGACGGCCTTCCCAGCCACGACCTGACCTCCGGGTAGCGCCGGGACGGCCCGTCCAGCAGCGGCCGGGAGCGCTTGCGAAGGTGCAGGTCGAAGAAGGCGTTCACGTACCGGTTGGTGATCTCCACCCCGCGGGCCCCGGAGAAGCGGCCGTTGACGTCCACGCCGAGCTGCTCGGTGAGCATCGGGTAGTCGCTGAAGGACCCGTGGTCGGCGCCTTCGACCGTGAGCCAGCGCTTCCAGCCGGTCATCCGCCGCCAGTCGCGGTCCCACGTGTCGTCCAGGCCGCCCGGCTTGTGGATCCGCCCGGCCCCCAGCATGAGGAACGGCCGGGTGAGTCCCTTCCCGGGGATCGGCATGTAGAAGGTGCCGTCCATGTTGACCCCGGCACGCACCCGGCGGTCGGTGAGCATGGTCCAGGTGGCGCTGTTGCCGCCGATGGAGTGGCCCGCCATCCCGATGCGGGACGGGTCGATCAGCCCGGCGGCCGGCCACGCCGGGTCGGCCCCGATCAGCCGGTCGAGCACGAACGAGACGTCCGCCGCCCGGCCCTTCGTCGTCTTCTCCCCGAACTCGGGGGACTCCTCCGACTCGCAGGCAACGCAGGTGGCGGTGCGTCCGTCGGGGAAGGTCGTGCCGGACGCCTCGTAGGTATGGTCGATGCCCGCCACGACGTACCCTCTGCTCGCCAGTTCCTCGGCCAGGGCCGTCAGCGAACTGCGGGACACGCTGAAGCCCGGCGACAGCACGACGAGGGGGAGAGCGCGCCCGCGTCCGCGCGGCGGGGCGTCGACGAACGCGTTGGTCCGCGTCCTGCTCAGCGTGTCCGGGGGGACGCGGTCGAGGTTCTGGTCCTTCAACAGCAGCGCCGACTCCTGCGCGGTCATGTACGGGGCCCGGCGTCCCCGCGACGCGCGTGCGGGGTACCACAGCGTGACCATGAGCTCGCGTGACGCCGCCTCGGCCACCCAGGGGTCGGGCCGGGAGTCGTCCACCAGGTGCAGTGTGGTCGTGCCCACCGGGTGCGGCCCGGTCGGCTCGGGCAGGGCGGGAGTCCTGCCCCGTGTGTCGGGGGACCCGGGCACGGGGGAGGCGCCGGTCACCACGTGGGCCGCGTCCACGGCGGAGGCACCGGCCAGGGCGGGTGCGGCGGGCACGACGGACGCGGTGAGGGAGAGCAGGGCGACGGCGGCGGCCAGAGCGCCGCGGAGCACGGGTGTCGGCATACGAAAGATCTTTCCGATGTCCGGTCGCGGGTGCTTCGGCCGAACAGCCGACCGGCGGATACGACTTCCGCCGACGGGCTACGACGATGGAAGGAGGCGGGCGGCCGGGGGACGTCCTCCCCAGGGAGGGCGGACGGCGTCGGCCGCTGGACGTTTCCGTCGGGGGAGGGGCCTGCCGCGGGACGTCCTGTGCGAGGAGGACGGACGGCGTCGGCCGCGGGACGTCCTGTGCGGGCAGGGCGGGCGGCGTCGGCCGGGGGACGTCCTACGCGGGGAGGGCCGACGGCCTCGGCCCGGGGTCGCCCGGAGCCGGTGCGGTGCCGGTGGAGGTCGCGACGTTGAGCAGCCCGATCCCCAGCCCCAGGGCGAGCGCGGTGATCACGCCTTCGGGCCAGTAGATGTGGCTGCCCAGCCACACGACGGAGGCGGCGATCAGGATCGTGCCACCGGCCGCCACTCGACGTCCGCCGTGCCGCGCGGCCAGCGCGGCGGTCGTCGCGATCGAGGCCAGCAGGAAGCCCACCGCACCGATCAGCCCGAGCGCTCCGCCGACCACGTCGATGGCCGCCCCGGCCCGGGTCAGGGTCGTGGGATCGTCGGTGTTGGCGACCAGCGTGCCGTACGCGATGCCGGCGATCGCGTCGAGGCTCGTGTAGAAGATCGCGTAAACGTAGGAGCCGACCCGCGCGACCACCGCCCAGGGGCCGCGGACCCCACGCAGGAGCAGCAGCAGGGAGCCCGCCAGCAGGGGGAACACCGGCAGGAGCAGCAGGTGCAGGGTGACCCACCGTTCGGCGGTTTCCGGCGTCAGGTGGTGCGGGTGCAGCAGGCCGGTCGCCGCGAGCACCACGGGAATGAGCGTCAGGGCGGCGGTGCGGAGGACGATCTGCCGTACGGGAGCCGTTTCCCGGTGGGTGGGGCCGGTGTGCGGGCGGGTGGTCATGCGTTGCTCCCCGGTAGGGGTGGACATCGGTACGCGAAGGATCTTTGTCACATTCGGTGGCGAGCGCTTCGGCCGAACAGCCGACCGGAGACGTACATCTTTCGTCGCTGGTTTCGTCTCCGGGACGTACGACCTTTCCGTGGAGGAGCCGGTCGCGGGCCCTCGCGCCGGGAGGGCGGGCCGGCGGGCGGGACCCGGGTCGGCACCGGACGCGGGACGCTGTACGGTCCCCGCTGAGAAACCGCGTGGAGGGAATCGGACGCGGTGCCATATAGTTAGCAAGAGTAATGAGACAGAGCAATGAAAAACCCACGGAAGGACCCCGTCGCAAGCCTGCGCAGCGACGCCGGTCTGGCTTCGGCCCTGCGCGTGTCCCTGGCACGACTGAACAGGCGCCTGCGCAGGCAGGCTGCGGTTCACTCCTTGACCCCCACCCAGCTCGCGACGCTCGTCGCCGTGGAGTGGCACCCCGGGATAACCCCCGGCGAACTGGCCGATTTGGAGAAGGTGCAACCGCCCTCGATGACGCGGGTGGTCGCCGCGTTGGCCGAGCGGGGGCTGGTGTCGCGTACACCGCACCCGACCGACCGGCGTCAGGTGACCGTGAACGTGACCGAGCAGGGCTCCGCGCTGTTGAAGGAGGAGCGGCGCCGCAAGGAGGCGTGGCTGACGCAGCAGTTGAAGGAGCTGACACCCGAGGAAAGGGCGATACTCCGGCAGGCGGCTCCGATTCTGGAGAAGCTCAGCCGGATCTAGCCGAACCCGAGGAACCCGGCGCCTCGGCGATCCCCCGGAACGCCGAGGCGGAAGCGGTGCGGGCCGCGTCGGAGACGGACACCGCGCACGCCGTGCCCGAGGTCGCACAGGTCCAGGCCGCGTCCGAGGCGACGTCGGCTCAGGCGGCGTCCGAGACGCGCGGCGGGATGTTCCGGTCGCTGCGCAACCACAACTACCGGCTGTTCGCGGTCGGCGGCGTGGTCTCCAACGTCGGTTCGTGGATGCAGCGCACCGCGCAGGACTGGCTGGTGCTCGACCTGACGGGCGGCAGCGCCACCGCGCTGGGCGTGACCACCGCGCTGCAGTTCCTGCCGTCGCTGCTGTTCGGGCTCTGGGGCGGCATGCTCGCCGACCGCTACCCCAAGCGGCCGCTGCTGATCGCCGCCCAGACGCTCATGGGGGTGCTGGCCCTCACCATGGGCGTGCTCACCGTGACCGGTGCCGCGCAGGTCTGGCACGTCTGGGCGATGGCGCTCGCGCTCGGGCTCATCTCCTGTGTCGAGGTGCCCACCCGGCAGTCGTTCGTGGTGGAGATGGTCGGCCGGAAGGACCTGCCGAACGCGATCGCGCTCAACGCCTCCAGCTTCAACCTCGCCCGGGTGGCCGGGCCCGCCCTCGCGGGCGTCCTGATCCACGCCCTGGGCGGTACCGGACCGATCTTCCTGGTCAACGCGTTGTCGTTCGCCGGAGTGATCGGGGGCCTGGCGCTCATGCGCTCCTCCCAGCTGACCACCCCCGAACCGGTGCCGAGGGCCAAGGGCCAGCTCCGCGAGGGGCTGCGTTACGTGCTGGAGCGGCCCGAGCTGCTCATGCCGATTCTGCTGGTCGCGTTCGTCTCGATGTTCTCGCAGTCGTTCACCATGTCGATCGCGCTCATGGCGCGGCAGGTCTTCGGCGCGGGAGCCTCCTCCTTCGGCCTGGCCTCCAGCATGTTCGCGGTCGGGGCGCTGGCGGGGGCGCTCATGGCGGCCCGCCGGACGCGGCCCAGCCGCCGGCTGCTGGTCGGCGGCGCGGTCTCCTTCGGTCTGTTCCAGATCGCCACCGGCATGGCCCCGTGGTACCCGTTCTACCTGCTCCTGCTCGTGCCCACCGGCGTCGCGTTGATCTCGGTCAACACCAGTGCGAACGCCGGAGTCCAGCTCGCCGCCTCGCCGGAGATGCGGGGCCGGGTGATGGGCATCTACATGCTGGTGTTCACCGGCGGGGCCCCGATCGGCGCGCCGCTGCTCGGCTGGATCTCCGAGCTGGGCGGTCCGCGCGCGGGGGTCGTGATCGGCGGGGCGCTCACCGTGATCGGTGTCGGCGCGGCGATAATGCTCACCAGGGTGATCGGCAGGAGGTCGCATGCGGCTGTTCGCGGGGTTGCTGCCGCCGCCGCCGGTGCGCGATGAGCTCGCCCACGCCCTCGAACCCCACCGGGACGGCTGGCCGGGGCTGCGCTGGCTGAGCCCGGTGAACTGGCACGTGACGCTGTCGTTCTTCGGTGAGGTGCCGGATCCGGTGCTGCCCGAGCTGCGGGTGCGGCTCGGGCGTGCGGCGGCCCGCCACGCGCCGCTGACGGTGTCGTTCGCCGGTGGCGGCGCCTTTCCCTCGCCGCGCCGGGCACGGGTCTTCTGGACCGGCCTGACCGGCGACCGTCTCCCGCTCACCCGTCTCGCCGACTCGGTGGCGGCGGGCGGGCGGCGGGCCGGGATCGAGCGGGCCGAGTCGCGGCGGTTCGCACCCCACCTGAGCCTGGCCAGGTCCCGGGCCGACACGGATCTCCGTCCGCTGGTCGAGGCGTTCGAGACGTTCGCCGGCACCCCCTGGCAGGTGGACGCGGTGCACCTGGTGCGAAGTCACCTCGGGGCCACGGTCCGCTACGAGACGGTCGCGGAGTGGCCCCTGACGGCGCGGGCACCCCGTGGGCAGAGCTAGGCTCCAGGTCGTGGATCGTCCCCGTCGCTGGCTGCTGCCCACGGTGCTCGCGCTGCTCGTGCTGCTTGTGGTGATCGGCGCCCTCGTCTCCTAGCGGTCGCCGACCGGCGGCCTCCGGTGATCACCACCCGCCGGTTCCGGCGGCTCCCGGCGGTCGCCGCGCGGCGGCCCCGGCGCCGTCCGGTGCGTCCGGCGGTCCGTCACCAGGCGTACTCCTCGGGGGCCGTCCTGAACCCCGGGAAGATCTCGTCCAGGCGGGTGAGGGCCTTCTCGTCCAGGGTGATCTCCAGGGCCTTCACGGTGCCGTCGAGCTGGTCGAGCGTGCGCGGCCCGACGATCGGCGCGGTGACGGCCTTCTGGTGCAGGAGCCAGGCCAGCGCCAGGTTGGCCGGCTCCACGCCGAGCTCGTCGGCGTAGGACTCGTACCGCTCGACCTTGTCGCGGTGCTTCTCCAGCTGCTTGGTGATCATCTCCGAGGCCGAACGACCCTTGTCGATCTTCCGGAGGATGCCGCCGAGCAGGCCGCCCGCCAGGGGACTCCACGGGATCAGGCCCAGACCGTAGTCCTGGGCCGCCGGGATGACCTCAAGCTCGGGCGCCCGGACGATCAGGTTGTAGTGCGACTGCTCGGAGACCAGCCCGACGCTGTTGCGGCGCCGCGCGCTCTCCTGGGCCTTGGCGATGTGCCAGCCCGCGAAGTTGGACGACCCCACGTACAGGATCTTGCCCTGCTGCTTGAGGATGTCCATGGCCTCCCAGAACTCGTCGAACGGGGTGTCCCGGTCGATGTGGTGCGCCTGGTAGAGGTCGATGTGGTCGGTCTGCAGGCGCTTCAGGGACGCGTCGGCGGCGCGCCGGATGTTCAGCGCGGACAGGCGTCCCTCGTTCGGCCAGTCGCCCATGTCCCCGTAGAGCTTCGTGGCGATGACCGTCTTCTCCCGGCGTCCGCCCCCCTGGGCGAACCACCGGCCGATGATCTGTTCGGTGATGCCCTCGCCCTTCTGCCACCCGTAGACGTTGGCGGTGTCGAAGAAGTTGATCCCCAGCTCATGGGCACGATCCATGATCTGGAAGGAGTCCTCCTCCGAGGTCGCGGGGCCGAAGTTCATGGTTCCCAGGCAGAGGCGGCTGACCTTCAGGCCGGTACGGCCAAGCTGTGTGTACTCCATGTGGCCCACACTAGGCACCTGGAGTGCACTCCAGGCGAGCCCGTTCGCCGGGACGGTGCGGCCCGGCTCTGCTCGTGCGGTCCGGCTTGTGCGTCCTGGCTCGTGCGGCCCGGCTCTGCTCGTGCGGTCTGGCTCGTGCGTCCGGCTCGTGCGGTCCGGCCCGGCCCGTGCGATCCGGCCTGTGCGGTGGGTTCGAGTGGTGGGTTCGGGTGGCGGGTTCGGCGGAGGCGTAGCGATCTTCGACGCGGACGAGCGCCTCATACGGCGTCTGCGCGAGTTGCTCTCAGGGCATGATGGCTGAATGGGGAGTAGATCGGGGAGTGCCCTGACACGCGTGCTCGTCGCCGCCGGGGTGATCGCGACGACCGTCTTCGCCGGGTCCGGGGCGTGGGCGGGCAGCAGCGGGGCGGGGGGACGGGCGGCCGAGGAGGAGCAGGTCCTCTTCCGCTTCAAGGACAGCCGGATCACCGAGTCGAGTGGGCTGGCGGTCTCGCCGACGCTTGAGGACATCCACTACACCCACAACGACAGCTCGGACGGGCCGGTGTTCTTCGCGGTCGGCGCCGACGGGCGGACCCGCGCGACCTTCACCCTGCGGGGAGCGGTCGCCCGCGACTGGGAGGGCATGGCGGCCTCCACCGACCCGCAGACCGGACGGGGTGTGCTCTGGTTCGCCGACATCGGCGACAACTTCGAGGGGGCCTGGCCCGACATCTCCGTCTACAGGGTGCAGGAGCCCACCACGCTGCGGGACGCGACCATCCCCGCCGTGCGCTACCGCTTCCGGTACGAGGACGGCGGGCACAACGCCGAGGGCGTCATGGTGCACCCCCGCACCGGCCGCCTCTACATCGTCACCAAGCAGTTCTCCGGAGCGATCTACGCGGCCCCGAGGCGGTTGCGCACCGACCGGACCAACGTGCTGCGCAAGGTCGGCCCCGCACCCATCATGGCCACCGACGCGGCCTATGCCCCCGACGGGTCGAGCTTCGTGGTCCGCACCTACTTCTCCGCCACGGTCTACCGCGCCTTCGGTGAGCAGATCACCAAGATGACGATGCCGGAGCTGGACCAGGCCGAGTCGATCGCCTACACGCGCGACGGCCGCCACCTGCTGACCGGCACCGAGGGAGCCCGCAGCCCCGTCTACCGGGTGCCGCTGCCCGACGCCGTCCTGCAGGCCGCGACGCCCGCACCGCGGCGGGTGGCGGGCTCCGCCACTCCCACGCCGACCGGTGCCGCCGCGGGCGGTAGCGGGACTCCGCGTGCCGGTGCCGCCGCGGACGAGGACGCCACGGACAAGGCCGCCGCGGACGAGGACGGCGACGCGGGAGTGCCGACGTCCGCGGTGCTCCTGTGGCTGGCGGTCGCCGCGGGCGCCACCGGGACCATCACACTGATCGCCCGCAACACCCGCTGAGCGGGCCGGGGTCACCAGTGTGGGTGGTCGCGCGCGGTCGTGCGAACGAGGCGTACGGCGGGGCGGGTGCGCGTCCGCCGGGTCACGGGCCGTGAGCGTGGCCGAGGGAGACGGCCACGTCGGCGTCGACCGGGAAGCGGCCGTAGAGGTCGGTCATCCGCAGCAGCCGCTCCAGGTTCCCTCCCACCGCCGCCAGGCGCAGCCATCCGCCCACCTCGGAGGTCACGCGTATCCCGCCGAGGAGCACCCGCAACCCGCTGGAGTCGCAGAAGGTGATCTCCTCGGCGTCGATGACGAGCCGCGTCCGGCGGGTGGAGACCATCCGCCGGATGGCGTCTTCGAGCAGCGGGCTGGAATTGCGGTCGATGTCACCCATGACGGTGAGCACGGTGCAGCCCACGCGCTCGTGATGGTCGACGTCGATGAAGAGCTCTCTGCTCATCGCCTCGGATCTTCCGCACCGGTGGGACGGCCCGTTCCGGCCGATGCTTCTCCGGCCTCATCGAGATATACCCTCGCCGGCCGTGGGATGGGCGACGGCCGGGAGACATATACGTAACGGCCGTACGTCTTACTTCTGTCGGCGGGGGTTCCGGAGCTGTGCCGGGTCGTGCCGCGTGGCGCGGAGAGAAGGGACGCCCGGCGTGGGAGGGGCCTTCTCCCCCTGGGCGTATCGCGGGCCGCCGGGTAGTGTCGCGCCGTGACGGTGCCGTCGTGACGGTGCCGCCGTGATGGTGCCGCCGTCGGCGGCGGAGTGGGTGGCGGCGGAGTCGGCGGGAGACGTCCCACAGGGAGGGGTCGGCGATGAGGGTCGGAGTCGTCGGCGCGGGCATCGTCGGCCTGGCGGTGGCCAGGGAGGCGGCGCGGACCCGCGGTGCCGAGGTGACCGTCCTCGACAAGGAGGACCACGTCGGGGCCCACCAGACCGGGCACAACAGCGGTGTCGTGCACGCCGGCGTCTACTACCGGCCGGACTCGCTCAAGGCCCGGCTCTGCCGCGAGGGCATGGCCATGCTCAGGGAGTACTGCGTCGAGCACCGCATCCCCTACGACGAGGTCGGCAAGCTCATCGTCGCCTCCACCGCCGCCGAACGGCCGAGGCTGCGGGTGATCGCCGAGCGTGCCCGCGCCAACGGGGTTCCCGGCATCGCCGAGCTGGACGCGCTGGCCCTGCGCGAGGTGGAACCGCACGCCGTCGGCGCGGCGGCCGTGCACTCCCCGCGCACCGCGATCGCCGACTTCCCCGCGGTCGCCCGACGCCTGGCCGCCGACGTGGTGGACGGCGGCGGCTCGGTGCTGCTGTCGCACCCGGTACGGGCGATCCGGGAACGGGCGGGCGGGGTGGACGTCCTGGCCGGGCGGCGGACGCTCCGCTTCGACCGGCTGATCGTCTGCGCGGGCCTCGGCACCGACGCGGTCGCACGGCTCGCCGGGGCCCCCGGCGACGTACGGATAGTCCCCTTCCGGGGGGAGTACTACGCGCTGGCCGGTCAGGCGAGGGGCCTGGTCCGCGGGCTCATCTACCCGGTGCCCGACCCCCGCTACCCGTTCCTCGGCGTGCATCTGACCCGAAGGATCGACGGTGAGGTGCTGGTCGGCCCCAACGCGGTCATGGCGCTCGCGCTGGAGGGCTACTCCTGGCGCGACGTCGACCTGGCCGACCTGGGCCGGATCGCGGCCTGGCCGGGCACCCGCCGACTGGCCGCCGCGCACTGGCGGACCGGGGTACGGGAGGTGCTCGGCTCGCTGGCCAAGCGGTCGTTCCTGAGGGCCGCGCGCCGCTATGTCCCCGAACTGACCGGCGCCGACCTGGTCCGGGCCGCCGGGGGCGTCCGCGCGCAGGCCGTCGGCAGGAACGGCGACATGCTGGACGACTTCTCGATCGACGTGCACGGCCGCGTCACACTGGTGCGGAACGCCCCTTCACCCGCGGCGACGTCCAGTTTGGCCATTGCGCGGCATATTGTGGGTTTAGCCTCAGTGCTGATGAGTTAACTGCTTTCTCATGTGGGCCGGTGAAAATAGACAAGTGACCGACTCACCCGAAGCCCGTCTGCTGATCGTCGAGGACGAGCCCAACATCCTGGAACTGCTGGCCGCGAGCCTGCGATTCGCCGGATTCGGGGTGAACACGGCCGGCACCGGCACCGACGCCGTCGCCGCGGTCCAGCGCCACCGTCCCGACCTCATCGTGCTCGACGTCATGCTCCCGGACATGGACGGCTTCGACGTCGTACGGCGCCTGCGCGGCGGCGGCAGCGACACGCCGGTGGTCTTCCTCACCGCGCGCGACGCCACCGAGGACAAGATCCGGGGGCTGACCGTGGGCGGGGACGACTACGTGACCAAGCCGTTCAGCCTGGAGGAGGTCGTGGCCCGGATCCGGGCCGTGCTGCGCCGTACCGGTGCCGCCGACATGGTTCCTCGCCTGTCGCGGCTCACCTTCGCCGACATCGAGCTCGACGAGGAGAGCCACGAGGTGTGGCGCGGCGGCAGGGCGGTGTCGCTGTCGCCGACGGAGTTCAAGCTGCTGCGTTACTTCATGGCCAACGCGGGACGGGTGCTGTCCAAGGCGCAGATCCTCGACCACGTGTGGGACTACGACTTCCGCGGCGACGTCGGGATCGTGGAGTCCTACGTCTCGGTGCTCCGGCGAAAGATCGACAACGTCGATCCCCGGCTCATCCACACCCTGCGCGGCGTGGGGTACGTGCTGCGCCTGCCGCCGGCACAGTGATGTTCAACCGGACTCCGCTGCAGGTCAAGCTGATAGCGGTCATCCTGGTTCTCCTGATGATCGCGCTCGCGCTCATCGGCGTCGGCAGCGTCTCCATCATGCGCGGTTACCTGATCGACCGCGTCGACACCCAGATCGGCCTGAACGCCGACAGCGCGTTGCGCCGGCTGCGCCGTGACGCGGCCACACTGGCCGGCAAGCCCCTGGCGCCGGATGTCAGGCTGGAGCTCCGCGACCGCGGCGGCAGGATCACCCTCCTGCTCAGCGGGACCGAGGTGGAGGGCAAGCCGGGGCCCCAGGTGCCCGCCGACCACGGCGACGAGCCGTTCGAGAGCGGTGACTGGCGGGTCCGGGCGATCCCGCTGGACGACGGCGGGAAGCTCCTCGTCGCGGTGGACATGGGCGAGGTACGGCAGATCGTCGGCCGGCTCGCCCTGGTGGAGCTGCTCGGCGGCGGCGGACTGATGCTGATGCTCGCCGGAGCCGGAGTGCTGATCATCCGCCGGAGCCTCCGCCCGCTCCAGGAGATCGAACGCACCGCCCAGGCCATCGCCGCCGGAGACCTGAGCCGCCGGGTCCCCGACACGGACCCGCGCACCGAGGTGGGCCGGCTCGGCCGGTCGCTCAACGGGATGCTCGCCCAGATCGAGGCCGCCTTCCGGGCCAGGTCGGAGTCGGAGTCCGCCGCCCGCAGCTCCGAGGAGCGCATGCGCAGGTTCGTCGCGGACGCCTCGCACGAGCTGCGCACACCGCTGACCTCGATCCGCGGCTTCGCCGAGTTCTACCGGCAGGCCCCCGGCATCGACGCGGGGCCGCTGATGCGCCGGGTCGAGTCGGAGGCGGTCCGGATGGGACTGCTGGTCGACGACCTGCTGATGCTCGCCCGGATGGACCAGCAGCGGCCGATGGCCACCCGCCCGGTCGACCTGCTCGCCATCGCCGCCGACGCCGTCCACGACGCGCGCATCCTCGCCCCCGACCGGGAGATCACGCTCTCGGTGGACGGTTCGGCGCTCATCGTCTCCGGCGACGAGGTGCGGCTCCGCCAGGTCGTCGGCAACCTCATGACGAACGCGCTCACCCACACCCCGGACCGCTCGCCGGTGCGCGTCGCGCTCTCCGCCCAGGACGGCTCGGCCGTCGTCGAGGTGGCGGACGAGGGGCCGGGGCTCACCGCCGAACAGTGCGAGCGCGTCTTCGAACGGTTCTACCGGGTCGACTCCGCCCGTGGCCGCCGCGCTCCCGAGGACGGCGGCAGCGGGCTCGGCCTGGCCATCGTCGCCGCGATGGTCCAGGCCCACGGCGGCACCGTCACCGTGGAGTCCGAACCCGGGAAGGGGGCGACCTTCCGGGTGTTCCTCCCGCTCGCCCCCGACTTCGACTGACGGCGAGGAGACGGGGGAGCGCCTCCCGGCGGGGTTCGATCCGCTCGAGGTTCGATCCGCTCGGGGTTCGGTCCGTTCGGGGTTCGGTCCGCTCGGGGTTCGAGCCGTCGGCTGACCGGCCCGTCGGCTGACCGGCCCGGTGCCCCCGGCCGGAACCGCCCGCCCCGGCCGATCGGCGTCTTCGGCCGGGGCGGGGCCGCCGGGTGCGGGCGTCCCGGCGTCAGGGGGTCCCGGCGTCGGGGGGCCCGGCGTCAGGGGGTTCCGGCGTCGGCCTCCGGCCAGCTGCTGTCGGGGAACTCGCCGGTGGCCGCGCCGGGCAGGATCACGCGGTCGTTCTCGGCGAGCCCGGAGACGATCTCGACGTACTGGTCGCTGCGCACCCCCGTCTTCACGACGCGCTCACCGCCGTCCTGCACGGTGACCCGGGAGACCCCGCCCTCGGTCCGCACGGCCTGGGCCGGGACGTAGAGCGCTTCCACCGACTCGGCGACGGTCACGGTGACCGTGGCGCTCTGACCCACCAGGAGACCGGCCGGAGACTCGTCGAGGGAGACCTTGACGCCGTACCGCACCAGCCGGTCGGTGGTGGTGGCGGTGGGTGCGATGCCGGTCACCGTGCCGGCGTACTTCTCCCCGGGCCTGGTGGCCAGGGTGACCGTCGCCCGCTGCCCCAGCTTGAGGCTGCCGATGTCGGACTCGGTGAACAGCGCCTCCACCTGGAGTTCGTCGAGATCGCCCAGGGTGACGAACGCGCCGGTGCCCGCCTTGTCGCCGACACCGCCGGCCACCGACATGACGGTGCCGTCGGCGGGGGCGACGATGCGCACGCCCGCCAGTTCCTCCCTGGCGTCGGTGAGCTCGGCCCGCGCCTGCTTCACGCGGGCCTCGGCCTGCTCCACGCCGAGCACTCCCTGGCCGCCGGTGCGGGGGGAACCGCTCCCCGCGTCGCTCCCGGTGCGGGTCCCGGCGTCGTTCTGTACCGGGGGCCGGGTCGTGATCCGACCGGTGCCGGAGTCCGCACCGTCGCCCGGGGTGGGGCAGACGCCGGGCCTGGGGGTGGCGTCGCCGCCGGCGGTGGGCCGGGCGGTCGCGGTGGGCCGGGCGGTCGTGGTGGGCCGGGCGGTGGGGGTGGGCCGGCCGGTCGTGTCGGGTCCGGCCGTCGGGTTGTGGGCCGTCGGGCCGTGCGACGGGCCGGTCCCGTCACCGGTGCCGGGACCGGCCGTCGGGCCGTACGACGGGTCACCGGGGGTGGGTTCCGCAGCCGGCGGGTTCTCCGGCGCAGGCGCGGTGACGGTGACGGTGGCCGTGACCGTCACCGTGGGGGCCGCCGTCACGGTGACGGTGGCCGCCGGCTCGGGCCGGGAGGTCCGCTCTCCGCCGCGGGCCTTGCGCCGGTCGGGCCGGGGGCTCTGCTCTCCGGGCGTCGGCGCCGCCGCAGGGGCGTACGCGGCAGGGGCGATCCCGCCCGCGGGGGCGGCCGTCACCGGCGGGTGCGCTCCGTCCGGCGCGGACGACGTCACCGGTTCGGGTGCGTCCGTGGCGGAGGAATGCGGTTGCCGGGTGTCCTTCCCGGGGTCCGGGGCACCGTCCCCGGGGCCCGGCGTGTCCGTCACCGATCCCACCGGGACGGGACCGGTCTCCGGCGTGCCCGTGGCGGAGGGGGCGGCGGTGCGGGTCGGCCCCGGCGTGGCGGTGGGGGTGGGCCCCGGCTGCGGCGTCCGGGTCGTCGTGGGCACGCAGCCCGGCAGGCGCTCCTGACCGGAGCCGTTCGTACCGGTCTGGTCGGGTCCTGTGCCGATGCGGCCCTGGCCGCCCGGCTGAGCCGTCGCCGTGCTGTTCGCCGTACCGCTCGCCGCGCTGTTCGCCGTGTCCAGGGCCTCCTCCGCCGCGGCGAGCTGGGCCTTGGCCGCGGAGTAGCGCTCGCGGGCGGGTGCGGAGCCGATCCTGGCGAGCACGTCACCCTTGTCGACCTTGTCACCGGCCTTGACGTAGACCTTCGTGACGGTGCCCGAGCCACCGAAGCCCAGCTGCCTGGCGCCGCCGTCCACGGTGGAACCGGCGGCCGACACCGCGGCGACCACCGTTCCCCGCCTGGCCGCGGCCAGCTCCACCCGGGGCTCTCCCGCCGCGTCGTCGTCGAGCGCGACGATCACGCCGCCGCCCACCAGGAGGAGGGCGACCAGGGCGAGTCCGCCCACACGCACGTTCTTCGGGAGCTGGGTCGGTCTCATGAACGACCATCCTGGTCCCTCTGATTCACAGCATGCTCACAGGAACCTGAAGGTTTGCTGTATGTCTTCCAGGGGAAACGCGCGCCTCCAGCAAACGTTCAGGATCCATTGGGGTGGCACCCAGTTTGGTAGGCCAAGGTCGGACGCTGTGAAGCTGTCGACCAAGCGCGGAGCGCTGATCGTTAACGGGGTCCTGGCGGTCCTGTTGCTGGGCGGCGCGGGGATCGCCTACTCCTCACTGGGCGGCGGTGTCTCCTCCGCCTCCTCCGCGGACGCGGCGGTGCGGACCGTGCCGGTGACCCGGGCCACGGTCGTCGCCTCGGTCTCCGCCTCAGGCACCGTGGACAGCGCCCGGAAACGCTCCCTCGGCTTCGCGTCGAGCGGCACCGTCGAGAAGATCTACGTCAAGGTCGGCGACAAGGTCACCAAGGGGCAGATCCTGGCCCGGCTGGACGACTCCGCCGCGCAGGAGAGCCTCGACGCCGCCGCCGCCGCCCTCGACTCCGCGGACGACGACACCTCCACCGCCGCGGCCTACGCCGAGTACGTCACGGCCAGGAACGCCTACCGGGCCGCCCGCCGCGCGGTGCAGGGCACTGTCATCAAGGCCCCGTTCGCCGGTACGGTCACCGCCGTCAACGGCACGGTCGGCGGGTCCTCCGGCGCGTCCGGCTCCTCCGGTTCCTCGGGGGCCGCGTCCTCGGCGTCCGGTTCCTCCGGCTCAGGGGCCTCGCCGAGGACGGGCACCTCGGGCGGCTCGGCGAGTGCGTCCGCCTCAGGCGGCTCGGGCGGGTTCATCGACATCGCGGACACCCGCAGGCTCCAGCTCGTCGGCACCTTCACCGAGTCCGACGTCACCAGGCTCAAGGTCGGCCAGGCGGCTGCGATCCGGTTCGACGCGCTGCCCGGCGTCACCGCCACGGGCAAGATCACACAGATCCAGCCGACCGCGTCCACCAGCAACAACGTGGTGCAGTACCCGGTGACGATCTCCTTCACGGAGGTGCCCGAGGAGGTCCGGCTGGGCCAGACGGCGACGGTGCAGGTCATCGCCGGCCGGGCGGAGAACGTGCTCGCCGTCCCGTCCACGGTGATCTCCACCGCGGGCGGCCGGAGTGTCGTGACCGTCCTGCGGGACGGCCGCCAGACGCCCACCCCGGTCGAGGTGGGGGTCAAGGGCGACGCGCTCACCGAGATCACCTCTGGACTCACCGAGGGCGACCAGGTCGTCCGCCCGGCGGCCACCCAGCAGGGCGGCGGGTTCCCCGGTCTCGGCGGCGGTGGCGGCGCCCGCGGCGGCATGGGAGGCATCGGCCGATGACCGTCCCCGTCCTGTCCCTGAGCGACATCACCAAGGTCTACGGTCGGGGAGACGCCGAGGTCCGGGCGCTGCGCGGGGTGTCGCTCACCGTCGAGCGGGGCGACTACGTGGCCATCATGGGCGCGTCGGGCTCCGGCAAGTCCACGCTCATGAACATCCTCGGCTGCCTGGACGTGCCGTCCTCGGGCCGCTACCTGATCGACGGCACCGACATCGGGTCGCTGGACGAGCGCCGGCTCGCGGTCCTGCGCAACCGGAAGATCGGATTCGTCTTCCAGTCGTTCAACCTCATCCCCCGGATGAGCGCGCTCGCCAACGTCGAACTGCCCATGGCGTACGGCGGGGTCGGCGCGGCCGAGCGGCGGACCCGTGCCCTGGCCGCCCTGGAGCAGGTCGGATTGTCCGACCGGGTCCGGCACGAGCCCAACGAGTTGTCCGGCGGCCAGCAGCAACGGGTCGCCGTGGCCAGGGCCCTCGTCACGGCGCCCGCGCTCCTGCTCGCCGACGAGCCGACCGGGAACCTCGACACCACCTCGACCGAGGACGTGCTGCGGATCTTCGACCGGCTGAGCGCCGGGGGACGGACCATCGTGCTCATCACCCACGAGGACGACGTGGCCGCCCGCGCCAAGCGGGTGATCCGGCTGGTGGACGGCCGGATCGTCGACGACCGCCGTCAGGCCCCGGTCGACGGGCCCCCGCCCAGCATGGCGGAGGTCGCCCCGTGAGCTGGCTGGAGGTGCTGCGGTTCGCGTTCCGCGGACTGGCGGCCAACAAGCTGCGCAGTTTCCTGACCACGCTGGGCATCCTCATCGGGGTCGCGGCGGTGATCCTGCTGGTCGCCTTCGGCGAGGGTGCCTCGCAGAGCATCCAGAAGAGCATCCAGCGGCTCGGCGCCAACACCCTGACCATCTCCTCCTCCTTCTCCGGCGGCGGCATCGGCGGCGGCCTCGGCGGTCCGCAGAGCGGCGGCAGGGTACAGAGCGGCCCGCGCACGCAGGCCAAGCAACTCACCCTGGACGACGCCAGGGCACTGGCCGACAAGGAACAGGCCCCGTCCGTGCGGAGCGTCTCCCCGGTGGTGTCCACCAGCGGGGCCCCGGCCGTCCACGAGGGGGCCGGCCACTCGATCGGACAGCTCGTCGGCACCTACCCCAGCTACTTCGAGGCGACGAACAAGCCCATCGAGACCGGCTCCTACTTCGTCAACGACGACGTGCTCGCCGCCAGGAAGGTCATGGTGGTCGGCCGGACCGTGGCCGAGCAGTTGTTCGGCTCGGCCAACCCCGTCGGCCGGCAGGTCAGCGTCTCCGGGGTGCCCTTCACGGTGATCGGGGTGCTCAAGGAGTCGGGTTCCGCGGGCCAGCAGGACGCCGACGACGTGGCCATCGTGCCGCTGCCCGCCGTGCAGCAGAGCCTGACCGGGTTCGGCCCGCTGGGTTCGATCATCGTGCAGGCGACCGGCGCGGACACCACCGACACGGCGCAGGCCGAGGTGACGGCCATCCTGAACCAGCGCCACGGCATCACCCCGACGGGTGTCGCGGACTACCGGATCCTGAACCAGGCGACCCTGCAGGAGACCGTCAGCTCGACCATCGGCATCTTCACGACCCTGCTCGGCGCGGTCGCCGCCATCTCCCTGCTGGTCGGCGGCATCGGCATCACCAACATCATGCTCGTCACCGTCACCGAGCGGACCAGGGAGATCGGCATCAGGAAGGCCATCGGCGCTCCCCGGAGCGCGATCCTCGGCCAGTTCCTGCTGGAGGCGACGGTGCTGAGCCTGGTGGGCGGACTGTCCGGCGTCCTGGTCGCGTTCGCCGGCACCCGGTTCACCATCGCCGGGATCGACCCGGTACTCGTGCCGTCCTCGATCATGCTGGCCCTGGGCGTCTCCGTGGGCATCGGGCTGTTCTTCGGCGGCTACCCGGCCAACCGGGCGGCCAAGCTCCGGCCCATCCAGGCTCTGCGCCACGAGTGACCTGCACGGCATACCCAAGGAGAGACAGACATGGGCGGCAACGCGGACGGGACCGTCTCGGCCGAGAGGACGCTGGAGACCTCCCCGTTCCCGGGTGACCTGGACAGCGAGCTGGCTCCCCGGCAGGGGCGGGGCCTTTCCAAGGTCACCCTCGCACTGGGGGCTGGGGTGTTCCTCGTCGCCGGTGTGATCATCGGTATCCAGGCCCAGAAGGCGATGGGTGCCCCGGCCGTGGTGGCCGGAGGTCCGGCGGCCGGGGTGCGTCAGCTTCCCACCGCGCCGGGGACCGCCGGCGGGCGGCAGGGTGGCCAGCCCGTCCCGCCGGGCGCCCAGAACGGGCAGAACGGACAGGGCGGCCAGCTCGGCCAGCCGGGCACCCAGGGCGGGCAGAACGGGCAGGGTGCGCAGCAGGGTGACCGGCTCGGACAGCTCGGTCAGCCGGGCGGCCGGGGCGGCGTGACCATCGGAACGGTGCAGCGCGTCGACGGCACCACGCTCTACGTCAAGATCGCGGACGGATCCGTGGTGACGGTGAAGACCACCGGTGACACGGCCGTACGGGTCACGAAGGAGGCCGAGGTCGCCGACCTCAAGCCGGGCGGCACGGTGGTCGTCCAGGGAGGCAGGGCCGGGGACGGCTCGGTCACCGCGACCTCGATCAGCGAGGGGGGCGGACGCAGATGACACGTTTCTGGGGGAACGCCCGGTTCTCAGGAAACGTTCAGCCCCGACTGAGCCCCGTTCCAGAGAGGTGAGCGAGCCTCGGGGTGTGTTGGACAGAGCGGAAGCCCGGCTGCTGGTCGTGGACGACGAACCGAACATCAGGGAGCTGCTCTCGGCCAGTCTCCGGATGTCCGGGTTCGAGGTGATGACCGCGGCGGACGGGCGGGAGGCCGTGCACTTCGCCGAGCGGGCCCGTCCCGACCTCGTCGTCCTGGATGTGATGCTGCCCGACATGGACGGTTTCACCGTGGCGGGACGGCTGCGGGAGATGAGCGGGCAGATGCCCGTGCTCTTCCTGACCGCCCGCGACGCCACCGACGACAAGGTCGCCGGGCTGCGCGTGGCCGACGACTACGTGACCAAACCGTTCAGCCTGGAGGAGGTCCTCGCCCGGATCCGGGCCGTGCTGCGCCGCACCAGGGGAGACCTCGACCTCCCGGCCCGGTTGCAGGTCGGCGACCTGGAGCTGGACGAGGAGGCCCACCAGGTGTGGAAGGCGGGCGTCGCGGTACGGCTGTCGCCGACCGAGTTCAAGCTGCTGCACTACTTCATGGTCAACAGCGGCAGGGTGCTCTCCAAGGCGCAGATCCTCGACCACGTCTGGAACTACGACTTCGGCGGCGACGCCGGAGTGGTCGAGTCCTACGTCTCGTACCTGCGCCGGAAGGTCGACACGGCCGAGCCGCGGCTCATCCATACGCTGCGCGGGGTGGGGTACGTCCTGCGACCTCCGCAGAGTGATTGAACGTTCAGCTTATATTCAGGTTCGCCAGATCTGATCCTGAGTTTCGTCTGCTCCAATGAGCAGTGCGTGACCCCCGATCACCCCGGAATCGACCGGCGGGTTCGGGCTCGCCTCCAGCTGCGGGGGAGACGAGCCCGGCACAGGCCCGATCCGTGAGACCCGGGGCCCGGCCCCATCGCTTTACCGAGTTCGCCCCCGTAACCCGGTCGAGCGGTGGGGCCAATCGCGTCTAGGGGGCCTTTCGCCGGGCAGGACCCCCGTATGGGTGACAACGGTCTGCTCGGGACGCTGCGGGAGTTGCGGCGTCTCCTCGACCGTGACCTGTTCCCCCTCGTCGTCGGCGACACCGCGGCCGACCGCGGAGCGCTGCGCGAGCTGACCGGCCAGCTCGACGACTACCTCATCCCGCGCCTGGGGGCGATCGACGCCCCGCTGCTGGCCGTCGTCGGCGGTTCCACCGGCGCCGGGAAGTCCACCCTGGTCAACTCCCTGGTCGGTGCGGACGTCTGTGAGCCAGGTGTGCTGCGTCCCACCACACTGGCCCCCACCCTGGTCACCAGCCCCGCCGACCGCGAGTGGTTCCTCACCCGGCACGTCCTGCCGGGCCTGCCCCGCGTCACCGGAAGCGGCAGGGGCGAGCCGGGCACGCTCCGGATCGTCACCGTCCCGGGCCTGCCGCCCGGCCTGGCCCTGCTCGACGCCCCCGACATCGACTCGGTCGTCGCCGCCAACCGCGAACTGGCCGCGCAACTGCTCGCCGCCGCCGACTTGTGGCTGTTCACCACCACCGCCGCCCGCTACGCCGACGAGGTCCCCTGGAGCTTCCTGCGCTCGGCCAGGGAACGCAGCACGGCTCTGGCCGTCATCCTCTCCCGCGTCCCGCCGGAGGCCCTGGGGGTGGTGGACAAGGACCTGACCCGGCTGCTCACGGACAACGGGCTCGGCGGGACGCGCCTGTTCGAGGTGCCCGAGCTGGTGCTGCCGCAGGAGAACGCCCGGTTGCCGCGTCAGGCGGTCCAGCCGATCGTCGGCTGGCTCACCGCCATCGCCGCCGACGCGCGCTCCCGCGCCGAGGTGGTACGCCAGACCCTCTCCGGCGCGCTGGACAGCCTGGCCACCCGCGTTCCCGCGCTCGCCGCCGCCGTCGACCGCCAGTACACCGTGGCGGAGGAACTGCGCGCGATGGCGCGCTCCGCCTACGCCGCCGGGCTGACCTCCTTCGACGACGGCATGCTGGACGGGTCGCTGCTGCGCGGGGAGGTGCTGGCCCGCTGGCAGGACTTCATCGGCACCGGTGATCTGATGCGTTCTCTGGAGACCCGGGTCGGCCGGCTGCGGGACCGGCTCGTCGCGCTCTTCACCGGCCGTCCCGCACCCGAGAACGAGCTGCGGGTGGCGCTGGAGAGCGGAGTGGAGGCCCTGATCAGAGCCTCGGCCGACGGCGCGGCCGAGCGCCTGCTGGAGTCGTGGTCGTCGCACCCGGCCGGACGTGCGCTGCTCGAAGGGCAGGGCGTCGCCGCGGCGGGGCGTCTCGGCCGGGCCTCGGCCGACCTGCCCGCACGGGCGGAGACGGCGGTCCGCGAGTGGCAGGGGTACGTGCTCGACCTGGTCCGCAAGGAAGGCGCCGACAAGCGCACCACGGCCCGGCTCACCTCGTTCGGGGTCAACGGGGCGGGGCTGCTGCTGATGCTCGCGGTGTTCGCCTCGACCGGCGGCCTGACCGGGATCGAGGTGGGCATCGCCGGAGGCACCAGCGTGCTGAGCCAGAAGCTCCTGGAGGCCGTCTTCGGCGACCAGGCCGTGCGCACCCTCACCATCAAGGCCCGCTCCGACCTGCGCGCCAGGGTCGTGATCCTCCTCGGCCAGGAGGCCGCCCGCTTCACCGGCCTGATCGACGCCGTCCAGCCTCCCGAGGGCGTCGCCTCCGAGTTGCGCGCCACCGCCCGCGCCGTGCGCGACCACCTGCGTGAGGCGCCCGGCGGCGTCCCCCGGTTCGGGCTTCCCCCCGGCCCGGCACCCGGTTCCCGGGGGCTTGTCTCCGGCACCGGAGACGCGGCGGGCGTACGGGGTGAGGACGAGGGGACGCCTGTCACGCGTGACCGGGACGTCCGGCGACCGTCCGGCACCGGGCGTCCGGACGGCGGAGAGGCGGGTGGGGCGTGAAGCTGCTGCGGCGGGAGAAGACGGTCCCGCTGGACGACCGGCTGGCGGCGCTGGCGCGGGCCGCCGACCTGGCCGACGGGCGGCTGGACGCCGGCGCGGTCGCCGCGGCGCGGTCGGTGGTCGGGCGTGCGGGGACACGCCGCAGCCTCTCGGTCGACCACACCGCGGTCGCGCTGGCCGGGGCCACCGGCAGCGGCAAGTCCTCGCTGTTCAACCTGCTGTCCGGCACCTCGCTCGCCGCGGTCGGCGTCACTCGCCCGACCACCTCCACGGCCCAGGCCGCCCTCTGGGAGGGCACCGGGGCGGGCCCGCTGCTCGACTGGTTGCAGATCCCCCGCCGCCACGAGGTGCTCGGTTCGGCCGACCGCCCCGGTTCCGCCGCCCCCCTTGGTTCCGCCGATCGGCCGAGTTCTCCTGACCACCCCGGTTCTCCCGGCCGCCCCGGTTCTCCCACCTGGCCCGGTTCTCCCGGACCCGTGGAGACGCGGGCGCCGGACGGTGAGGCGGCCGGGCTGATCCTGCTCGACCTGCCCGACCACGACTCGATCGAGCCGTCACACCGGCTGGAGGTGGACCGGCTCGTCGAGCTGGTGGACCTGCTGGTGTGGGTGCTCGATCCGCAGAAGTACGCCGACGCGGCCGTCCACGACCGCTACCTGCGTCCGCTGGCCCGGCACCGGGACGTCATGGTCGTCGTCCTCAACCAGGTCGACCGGCTCTCCCCGGCCGCCGCGGAGCGGTGCCAGGCGGACCTGCGGCGGCTGCTCGACGAGGACGGCCTGGCCGGGGTGCCCGTGGTGGCGGTCTCGGCCCGTACCGGGCAGGGCGTTCCCGAGCTGCGCTCCCTGCTGACTTCCCGGGTCGCCGACCGGCGCTCCTGGGCGGCACGACTCGCCGCCGACGTCGGCACCGCCGCGGAGACCCTCCTCGACGCGTCCGCCACCACCGTCCCCGGCACCGGCGTGGCCCGGTCCACGGCGGTGGACGCGTCCGGGCCCGCCGGTGATCGTCCGCTTCCCGCACCGGTGGACGGGCTGGTGCGTCCGCTGGGGGACGCCCTCGCCGAGGCCGCGGGGGTTCCGGCGGTGGTGCGGGCCGTGGCCAGGGCACACGTGCACCGCTCGATCGCCGCGACCGGCTGGCCGCCCACCCGGTGGGTCCGCAGGCTCCGGCCCGACCCGTTGCGCCGCCTGCGTCTCGGGCTCTCGGCGGACTCCTCCGCCGGAGAGATCACCGGGCGGACGTCGCTTCCCGTCGCGACCGTCGTCCAGCGTTCCCAGATGGACACCGCGATCCGGGAGGCCGCCGAGGCGGCCTCGGCGGAGCTGCCCGCGCCGTGGGCGGCGGCCGTGCGGCGGGCGGCCCGGTCGCGCGGGGACGAACTGGAGGACGGCCTGGACCGGGCCGTGGCGACCACGTCGCTCGGGGAGTCCGGGCGGCCCCGGTGGTGGCGGCTGGCCGGGGCGGCGCAGTGGCTGGCGTTCGCGGTGACGCTCGCCGGGGCGTTCTGGCTGCTCGGCCTGCTCGTCGTCGACTACCTGCGGCTCCCGCAGCCGTACCTGCCGACCGTGGGCGAGGCACCCTGGCCGACGGTGCTGCTGGCCGGCGGCGTCCTGCTCGGCCTGGTGATCGCGTTGCTCTCGCGCGTCACCGCCCTGCTCGGCGCGCGGCGCCGTGCCCGCAGGGCGGCCAGAGCGCTCCGGACGGGCGTCGATCGGGTCACCCGGGAGTTCGTGCTGGACCCGGTCGCCGCGGAGTTGTCCCGGTACCGCGGCTTCACCGAGGCGGTCACGGTCGCCCGGGACGAGGGCCGGCCGTAGTGGCCGGTGAGGTCGCCGCCCCGGATCGGCGTGCCACGGTGCCGGGGAAGCGGCCCTGCCCTACCGTCATCGGTTGTCCCCAACGGTGTTCCCCTGAGGATTTCCCAGGGGTTTTCCCGAGACCGCACGCGTGTTCCCAACCCGCACGCGTGTTCCCACGACGAAAGGTGAACGATGTCCACGGAGACTTTCACGGAGAACGTGCTCTCGGGCGACGGCACGGCCATCGCGGTCGAGCGGTCGGGAGAAGGACGCCCGGTCGTCCTGGTGGGCGGGGCGTTGAGTGACCGCTCGGCGAGCACCCCGTTAGCCGCCCACCTGGCGCGGCACTTCTCGGTGCTCAACTACGACCGCCGCGGCCGGGGCGAGAGCGACGACACGGCGCCGTACGCCGTCGAGCGGGAGATCGAGGACCTCCAGGCCGTCATCGCCGCGGCCGGTGGGGAGGCGTGCGTGGTCGGCCTGTCCTCCGGTGCGGTCCTCGCCCTGGAGGCGGCCGCCGAAGGTCTCGCGATCACCAGGCTGGCGCTCTACGAACCGCCCTTCTACGCCGACGAGGAGAGCGCACGCAAGGCGGCCCGGGAGTACGTGACGGAGCTCGGCGAGCTGCTGTCGGCGGGCCGGCGCGGCGACGCGGTCGCGCTGCTCCTCGGGGAGGCGGGCACTGCGGAGGAGGAGATCGGCAAGATGCGGAACGCGCCGATGTGGCAGGGGATGGAGGCCCTGGCGCACACGCTGGCCTACGACTCCGCCGTCATGGGCCGCGACGGCAGGGACGGCGTGTTCTCCCGCGAGCGGGTGGCCGCCGTGGCGACGCCCACGCTCGTCCTGTCCGGCGGGCAGAGCCCCGAGTGGCTGGGCGACATGGCCCGCCAGGTCGCGGAGGCCATGCCTGGCGGACGGCACCGTTCCCTGGAGGGGCAGACGCACAACGCCGACCCCGAAGCCCTCGCCCCCGTGCTGCGCGAGTTCTTCACCGGCTGACACGGGACGGGCGGACCGTTCCCTCCCGGTAGGCGAGATGTGGTGGTGGCCGCCGTGGACATCGTGGACACCGTCGGATCACGGCTGAATGTGATCCATGTCACAGTCCGAACGGATGAGAACCCGCGGCGGTCCCGGCGGCTACTCACCGGGTGATCCCGAAAGCAAGGGATCGGCACAGCTGCCCGACCACACGATCTCGTAAGGGGAACACCATGAACAGGAAGATGGCCGCGACGGCCCTCGGCGTGGGCCTGACGGCCGGTCTGCTCGGCCTGGGCGCCACCGGCGCGTCCGCCGCCGAGACGGCCGCCCCGGCGGGTGAGACCGCCGGGGTGGCCGCGCCGAAGCCGCCGAAGGGTGCCCGGGCGGTCGTCCGCGTCAGCCCCAACCCCACCGCCAAGCGGGGCGAGGAGGTGACGATCACCGGGCACTGCGGCGGCGGCAAGGGGCTCAAGAACGTGGTCGGCGGATTCGGCAACGTGACGCTCCTGGAGAACGTCAAGATCGTCAAGGACGACCCGAAGGGCTTCGTGGCGAAGGCGACCCTCTCCGAGAAGATCGGCAACGGCGTCGGCCCCGTCTTCGTCGACTGCGGCGGCGAGGCGGGGGTGACCCTCCTGGTCACCAACGTCACCGGGTCCCCCGGCAAGACCGGTCCCGGCAACTGAGCCCGCTGTCCTTCGGGCTCCGGCGGATCACGAGGTGATCCACCGGTGACCCTCGTGACGGCGGGACGCCTCAAGACGCACCGGGGAAAGAGGCGGGGTGTCCACGTCGGGGGCGTGGACACCCCGTTCCCGGCCGCGGAGGGGGACGACGCTCACTGCCGCCGCCTCAGGAAATGGTGGGCGGTGAGCACGGCGACGCAGGCGACGGCGACGATTCCGGCGCCCGTGCCCAGCAGTCTGTTCCCGCCGTCGGTGTTGTTGCCGATGACGTTGATCGTGGCACTCATGATGAGGGTGAACCACAGCAGGGCACGAGGCGCAATGTCACCGCCACGCCTCGCCGAGACAGGCGGGACAACCGAGACAGACGAGGTGGACGAGACAGGCGAGGCGAGCCGCCGGCCGGGATCGGGACGATAGGGGTCGCGGCGGTGGGAATCGTTCATGCTGATCACCCTAGGAACCCGATCCGCCTGCGGGAATACTGCCAGCCGCCCAGAGGGTGGTAGTGCGGGCCGGAAGATCCCGCGCTCCGGGCGGCGCGGCCCGCGGGGGCGGGACGTCATATGTGGACGGTCCTACGATTAGCAGCCGTTGATCCGTATATTGCGGGATTCTGGGTAACCTGACGTCAAGCGCGGGAGGGGGGTCTCGTGGGGTCTGACGTCGCGGACCGTCTGGTGGACGCGATCAACGCCCATGACCTGGACGCGGTCGTGCGATGCTACACGCCCCGGGCGGTCGGGGTCGGTCCGGAGCTCCAGGTGGAGGACCCGGAGCAGATCGCCTCGTACTACGAGCACGCCTGGCAGGGCTTCCCCGACCTGCGCCTGGACATCCTGGAGAAGGTCGAGGCGGGCGACGTCGTGGTGCTCCAGGGCGTGGTCACCGGCACCCACACCGGGCCCTACCTGATCTCGGGGGGTGAGACGTTGGAGGGCACCGGCCGTCGCGTCAACGTGCGGTGCTGTCTGATCCTCACCCTGGAGGGTGACCTCATCTCCAGCCACGCCGTCTACTACGACCAGCTGGAGTCCTACACCCAGCTGGGCGTCCGGCTGCTCTCCCCGGCCGGGCCGCTCGGCTAGTGCCGTTCCCGGCCTTCGCCGGGTCATGTCGGTCCGCCGGGACCACCGGCCGTGGTCTCCCGTCGGTCGTGGCCGGCGACTCCCGCGTGGTCACCGGCCGCCCGGTCGTGGTTCCGGCGCGGAAGGCGGGGGTAGGTGGCATGCTGGGAGGCCGTCGATCACAAGGAGATCTGTGATGCCCCACCCCCTCGGCGAGCAGCCCGCGTTCCGGCGCACTCCTCTCGACGCGGATGAGAGGGGACGGGCCGAGGCGAACTTCTCCGCTCTCGTCGCCCAGCACCTCCTCGACAGCGGACGGTTCAGGGTGAACGCCGACACGCCGGAGATGGTGGAGCTGTTCCAGGCGGTCGCCCGCCGGGTGGGCGAGACGCTCCGGCGGCCCGTGGTCAGCTACGCCAACGGCAGGTACATCGTGATCACCTTCGGCGAGGAGGGGGCACCGGCATCACCGGTCGAGGCTGCCGCACGGCACGGGAGCGACCGCCGGGCACCGTCCCGGTAGCCGGCCTTTCCCATATCCCCGTGGCCGGACACTCCCGGGTCGGCGTCCGGCTTCTCCCAGGTCGGCGTCCGGCCTCGGACGAATCCGGTGAACCTCCGCGGCTTCTCCGCGCGGCGCTCCGGTGCTCCGCTCAGCGCTCCGGCCATGGGCCGTGGAAGGTCGCGCCGGTCACCCGGCGCAGCGCGGCGGCGGTGTCCTGGAGCGTGTCCAGCAGCGGGACGAGGAGGGGGTGCCGTTCCGCGCCGCGCCGTACCGCGGCGAAGACGCGGCGTTCGGGACCGGGAACCGGGCGGACCACCACACCGGACAGGTCGGTGCCCCGCAACGCCAGGCGGGGAACCATGGCCACCCCCGCTCCCGCCGCGGCCAGCGCGACCACCGCGCTGAAGTCGTCGGAGGAATGCGCGAAATCCGGGGCGAATCCCGCGTGCTCACAGGCCAGGGTGATGACGTCGTGGCAGGGATTGCCCGGGTAGGGGCCGATCCACCTCTCCCCGCACAGGTCCGCGACCGCCACCTCGTCCCCGGAGAGCGGATGGTCGAGGGGGAGCACCACGTCGAACGGCTCGGCGTAGAGCGGGAAGCGGGTCAGACGCCGGTCGTCCTCGGCGGGGGCCCCGCGGTACTCCACGGCGACGGCCACGTCCACCACGCCGTCGAGGACCATGGTGAGACTCTGGTCGCCCTCGGCGTCCCGGACCCGGACCCGGATCCCCGGTTCCTTCCCGGCGAGCGTCGCCATCGCGGGCGCCACGACCAGGCCGATGGCGGTGGCGAAGGAGGCCGCCTTCACCTCGCCCGCGGTGCCCGCCGTGTAGGCGGCGATGTCGGCCCCGGCCCGTTCCAGCTGGGCGAGCACCTCGTTGGCGTGGCCGAGCAGGATGCGGCCGACCGCGGTCAGCCGCACGCCCCGGCCGTCACGCTCCAGCAGCCGGTGGCCCACCTCGTGCTCCAGGGCGATGAGCTGCTGGGAGACCGCGGAGGGGGTCAGGTGCAGCGCCGCGGCGGCGGCGGTGACCGTCCCGTGGTCGGCCACCGCCCGCAGGGTCCGCAGCCGCCGGGTGTCGATCACCATGCCATTGTCGCGGAGGCGGCCCGGTGCTCCGGCGGTGGGCCGCCTCCGGCCGGGCGTCTCAAGACCATCCCCGGCCGGGAGCCCCGCGGCGTCACCCCCGCGCGGCGGCGAAGGCGTCCACCGCCCGGTCGACGTCCTCGGTCGAGTGGGCCGCCGACAGCTGGACGCGGATGCGGGCCTGACCGTGCGGGACGACCGGGTAGGAGAAGCCGATCACGTAGATCCCCTGCTCCAGCAGGCGTTCGGCCATCGCCGCTGCCTCGGCGGCGTCGCCGATCATCACCGGGACGATGGGGTGGTCACCGGGCAGGAGGTCGAACCCGGCCTCGGTCATCCTGGTCCGGAACCGCTCGGTGTTGGCGCGCAGCCGCTCACGGGCCTCACCGGAGCCGCTGATCAGGTCGAGGACCCGCAGCGACGCGGCGGCGATCACCGGCGCGAGCGAGTTGGAGAACAGGTAGGGCCGGGAGCGCTGGCGCAGCAGTTCGCAGATCTCCTTGCGCGCCGCGACGTAGCCGCCGCTGGCGCCGCCGAGCGCCTTTCCGAGGGTGCCGGTGAGGATGTCGACGCGGTCGCGCACGCCGTGCAGCTCGGGGGTGCCTCCGCCGTGCTCGCCGACGAATCCGACGGCATGTGAGTCGTCCACCATGACCATGGCCCCGTACCGCTCGGCGAGGTCGCAGATCTCGCTCAGCGGCGCCACGTAGCCGTCCATGGAGAAGACGCCGTCGGTGACGATCAGCTTGCGCCGGGCGTCGGCGGCCTCCTTCAGCCGCGCCTCCAGTTCGGCCAGGTCACGGTTGGCGTAGCGCAGGCGGCGCGCCTTGGACAGGCGGATGCCGTCGATGACACTGGCATGGTTGAGCGCGTCGGAGATGACCGCGTCGCGCTCGTCGAGCAGCGTCTCGAACACGCCGCCGTTGGCGTCGAAGCAGGAGCTGTACAGGACGGTGTCCTCCTGGCCGAGGAAGTCCGACAGCCGCGCCTCCAGCTCCTTGTGCACCTGCTGGGTGCCGCAGATGAAGCGGACGGACGCCATGCCGAACCCCCAGCGGTCCAGCGCCTCCTTGGCGGCGGCGACCACCTCGGGGTGGTCGGCGAGGCCCAGGTAGTTGTTGGCGCAGAAGTTGAGCACCTCACCGCCGTCGGCGACGCGGACACCGGCCCGTTGCGGGGTGGTGAGGACCCGCTCGGGCTTGAGCAGCCCGGCGGCGGCGATCTCGTCGAGGGTGGCGCGCAGGTCGTCGCGGACGTTGTCGAACATCAGGCGGTCCAATCCAGGATGATCTTGCCGGTCTTGCCGCTCGCGGCGGTGTCGAAGGCCGCGTCGAAGTCGCGGTAGGAGAAGCGGTCGGTGATCACAGGGGAGAGGTCGAGGCCCTTCTCCAGCAGTACGGACATGGCGTACCACGTCTCGTACATCTCCCGGCCGTAGATGCCCTTGACGGTGATCATGGAAGTCACGATCGTCGCGAAGTCGACGGCGAACTCCTCGGCGGGCAACCCCAGCATGGCGATCTTCCCCCCGTGCGCCATGTTGGCGATCATCTCGCGGAGCGCCCGAGGGTTCCCCGACATCTCCAGGCCCACGTCGAAGCCCTCGCGCATGCCCAGCAGCCGCATGCCCTCGGAGACGGGCGTCTCGGCGACGTTCAGCGCCAGGGCGACACCGAGCTTGCGGGCCAGCTCCAGCCGCTCGGGGCTGACGTCGGTGACGACCACGTTGCGGGCGCCCACGTGCGTGGCCATGGCGGCGGCCATCAGCCCGATCGGCCCGGCGCCGGTGATCAGCACGTCCTCGCCGACCATCGGGAAGGTCAGCGCGGTGTGCACGGCGTTGCCGAACGGGTCGAAGATCGCCGCGACGTCGAGCTCCACCGGCACCCGGTGGACCCAGACGTTGGAGGCCGGGAGTGTCAGGTACTCGGCGAAGGCGCCGTCGCGGTTGACCCCCAGCCCGACCGTGTCGCGGCACAGGTGCCGGCGGCCGGCCATGCAGTTGCGGCACTTGCCACAGACCAGGTGCCCCTCCCCGCTGACCAGGTCGCCGGGCGTGATGTCCTCCACCCCCGGCGCCACCTCGACGACCTCGCCGCAGAACTCGTGCCCGATGACGAGCGGGACCCGCAGGGTCTGCCGTGCCCAGGCGTCGAAGTTACGGATGTGCAGGTCGGTTCCGCAGATCCCGGTGCGGAGCACCCTGATCAGCACCTCGCCGGGGCCGAGGACCGGCTCCGGCACGTCCGCCAACCACAGGCCCGGCTCGGCCTTCTCCTTGACCAGCGCTTTCATCGCAGATCCCCCCTCAGCTCCGACCCTACGCACTGTGCCCGGCGAAGCTCGGGGGTGTCCATCGCGGTTTTCTTAAACCCGCCCACAGACTTGCTTCACGCTCCGGGCCCGCGGGCCGCCGCACGCCGGAAGGCGTTCCCCGGTCCGGGGGACGCCTGACCGGGCCCGGTCGCGTTCGGAAGGTTCGGAAGGTTCGGAAGGTTCGGAAGGTTCAGAAGGTGACGTCGCGGTGTTCCTGCTTCGGCCGCTGCTCCTCCCGCAGGTCGGCCAGGCCGTCCGCGGGGGCGAGGACGGGTGCCGGGGCGGCGATCTGGCGGGGGCCGGTGTCGGTCTCCGCGGCCTCGGCGACCGCCGCGGCGGCGGCCCGCTCGGCGGCCCTGCGGTCGGCCGCCTCCCCGGCCGCGGCCTCACCGGACCGGGAGTCCTCGCGCGCGGCCGACGACCTGGGCAGGGACTCGGTGAACGCCTTGGAGACACCCTGGAGGGCGGAGGTGACCTCGCTGGGGATCACCCAGAACGTGTTGCCGTCGCCCTTGGCCAGCTCGGGCAGGACCTGCAGATACTGGTAGGCCAGCAACTTGGGGTCGGGGTCGTTGCGGTGGACCGCCTGGAAGACCTCGTCGATGGCCCGCGACTGACCCTCCGCCTTGAGGATCGCGGCGCTCCGCTCACCCTCGGCGCGCAGGATCGCGCTCTGCTTGTCACCCTCGGCGGTGAGGATCTGCGACTGCCGCTGACCTTCGGCGTTGAGGATCGCGGCGCGCTTGTCCCGCTCGGCGCGCATCTGCTTCTCCATCGCCTCCTTGATGGTCTTGGGCGGGTCGATCGCCTTGATCTCCACCCGGTTGACCCGGATGCCCCACTTGCCGGTCGCCTCGTCCAGCACCCCGCGCAGCTGGCTGTTGATGGTGTCACGCGAGGTCAGCGTCATCTCCAGGTCCAGCGAGCCGACGACGTTGCGCAGCGTGGTGACGGTGAGCTGCTCCACCGCCTGGATGTAGTTGGCGATCTCGTACGCCGCCGCGCGGGGGTCGGTGACCTGGAAGTACAGCACGGTGTCGATCTCGACGACCAGGTTGTCCTCGGTGATCACCGGCTGGGGGCGGAAGGAGACCACCTGCTCGCGCAGGTCGATCATCGGGTAGACCCGGTCGATGTACGGGATCACGAAGTTCAGGCCGGGCTTCAGCGTGGTGTGGTAGCGGCCGAGCCGTTCCACGTTGCGGGCCCGCGCCTGGGGGACGATGCGCACCGAACGCAGCACGGTGAACACGGCGAACAGGGCGATGAGGAATCCCACGACGAGCAGAGGATCCATGGCGGTCACTCCCGGGGGTACACGAGGGCGGTCGCACCCTCGATCTCGATGACGTCGACGACCGCCCCGGCGGGTATCACCAATGTCTCGTCGTACGCCCTGGCGGACCATTCCTCCCCGCCGATTCGCACCCGGCCGTCCCGGCCGGTCACCTCACGGAGGACGTAGGCGGACTTGCCGACGAGAGCCTGGATTCCGAAACGCCGGTCCGGGGGCGGTTGCCGCAGATGGCGCTTGGCGACGGGCCGGACCACGAGCAGTCCCGCGACCAGCGCGCCGGTGAAGACGATCATCTGGAGCGGGACCGGAAGGCCGATGACCGCGGCCAGGGCGGCGAAGAGGGCGGCCCCTCCGAACAGGCCGAGCACCGTGGTCAGGGTGAAGATTTCGGCGACCCCCAGGGTCACCGCCACGATCAACCAGATGACCCAGTCGTCCATGCTCCAGCCCTCCTCAGTAGAGAACGGATCGAGCGTTCGGGAGGTTCCCCTTTTAGTATGTCGTTTGCCGCAAGCCCGCGATTCTCCACTTTAGTAGGTCATTTTCTACACGGAAAAGGTTCTCCCTTTACCGGATTTCCTTCGCGCGGACCGAAAGAGAGCCGGAAGGCGGCGGCGCGCGTCCGCCGCCGCGCCTCACCTCGCGGGTTCGATCCGCCCCGTCACCTCGCCCAGACTGATCACACCTCCGTCCGGACCGGGAGCGGTCGCGGTGATCGTGACGACGTCACCGTCCTCCAGGAAGGCCCGGGTCGAGCCGTCGGACAGCTTGAGCGGCTCACCACCGTTCCAGGTCAGTTCGATCAGCGATCCCCGCTCGCCCGGCTCCGCGCCGGAGACGGTGCCGCTGGCGTAGAGGTCGCCGGTGCGGAGCCGGGCGCCGTTGACGGTCATGTGGGCGAGCATCTGGTCGGGCGTCCAGTACATGTCCCGGTACGGGGGCCGCGAGACGACCTCACCGTTCACCGCGACCTCCATACGGATGTCGAGCCCCCACGGCTCCTCCCGGCGCAGGTAGCCGAGCGGTTCCGGATCCTGTCGGCGGCCTTCGACACGCGCCGCCGACAGGGCGTCGAGCGGGGTGATCCACGGTGACACCGAGGTCGCGAACGACTTGCCGAGGAACGGGCCCAGCGGGACGTACTCCCAGGCCTGGATGTCGCGGGCGCTCCAGTCGTTGACCAGGGTCACGCCGAACACGTGGTCCTCGAACCGGCCGGCCCGCTCGCCCAGCGCGGTCGGCGTGCCGACGACGAAGCCCAGTTCCGCCTCGATGTCCAGCTTGGCCGAGGGGCCGAACACCCCGGCGCCGCGCTGGCCGGACGGCCGGGTGACCGGGGTGCCGGACACGACGACGGTCCCGGCCCGGCCGTGGTAGCCGACCGGCAGGTGCCGCCAGTTGGGCTTGAGCGGCTCCTCGTCGGGCCGGAACATGCGTCCCAGGTTGGAGGCGTGCTCCAGCGAGCAGTAGAAGTCGACGTAGTCACCCACCTCGATCGGCAGGTGCAGTCTGACCTGGTCGAGCGGGATGAGATGCGGCTCGACCGCCGCCGGGTCGGTGCTCAGCTTGTTGCGCAGCAGGGCCCGGGTGTCCCGCCACGCGGCCGGCCCCCTGGACAGGAAGGCGTTGAGCGACCCGGTGGCGAACACCTCGTCGTGCAGGGCCCCGGTGAGGTCGACCACGTGGTCGCCGTACCGCACGCCGACGCGGGGCGTCTCGCCCTCGCGCCGGGAGAAGACCCCGTAGGGCAGGTTGTCCAGGCCCCAGGCCATCACACGTTCTCCGTTCCGGTCGATTGTCCGATCAGGCCGAGGGCCAGCAGGTCCTCGACCGGGGTGCTCGTGCTGCACGAACCATACGAGACCAGCAGTTCCCTGGCGCGTCCGGCGGTGTCGTCCGGCACGGCGTGCGCCAGCCGGACCAGTTCGCCGACGTCGGTCAGCTTGAGGACCGGGACGGGGTCACGCCCCTCGACGGCCGCGCAGACCGCGAGGACCAGGTTGAGGAAGCCGTGGCGGTCGACGCCCAGCGACGGGTCGAAGTGGCGGACCGCGTTGTGCAGCCCCGCGGTCGCCTTGAACGGGACACCGTGCCCGGCGCAGTACGAGATGGCGGAGCCCAGGTCCTCCGCGGAGGGGAAGGCGTCCGCGGTCAGCCCGCCGCAGCGGAACTTCAGGCCGGACCCCGCGGCGCCGGGGGACAGGGACGCCACCTCCCCCGGCGGCACCTCCACGAACAGCCGTGCCCCGTCGGGCAGCCCGTCGGCCAGCCGGGCGGACACCTCGGCGGGCGTCTCACCGGGAGCCCGCCGTGTCTCCACCAGTTCGACCGCGAGACCGTCCAGCGGTGGGACCTGCGGGGTGTCGAGGATCAGGCCGAGCCGGATCGGGAACGTCAGCCGCTCGTGGAGCTCCGCCAGGCGCCCGGCCGGGCAGAGGAACCGATGGGTGAGCACCGGTTCCCCGGCGGCCAGGTCGCCGCGGTGCCGCGCCAGTGCCTCCGCCATGGGCAGCGCGGTCGGCGGGAACAGTCCCGCGTCGTCCACCAGTCCCCGGAAGAGCGCCTCCGCGACCGGACCCGTGCCCGCTTCCCCGGCCATGTCCGTTCCGGTGCTCACACCCGTGTCCCCGTCCGCGTCCATGTTCATGCCCGTGCTCATGCCCGTCCTGCGCTCGTGTCCACGTTCCTGTCCGTGTCCCCGCCCGTGTCCCCGCCGGTGTCCCGGTGCGGGTCCGTCATCGGGCCCACGTCCAGGCGTAGGCGGGGTCCTCCACCGACAGCCCGGCGGGGCCGAGGTCGAGCGGGCGGAAGGTGTCGACCATGACCGCCAGCTCGCTCGTCCGCGTGTGCCCCTGCCGGACCGCGTCCAGGACGGCCTCCACCGCACCCGGCTGGGGGCCGTGGGTGAACCCGGCGGGGTGCAGCGAGATCGAGCCGACGTCGATGCCCGAACCCCGCCGCGCGGTGTAGTCGCCGCCCGCGTAGAACATCAGCTCGTCGGAGTCGACGTTGTGGTGGTTGTACGGGATCGGCACGGCCTCCGGATGGAAGTCGAGCGGCCGGGGACAGAAGGAGCAGATGACGAAGTTCGGGCCCTCGAAGGTCTGGTGGACCGGCGGCGGGGCGTGGATGCCCTTCACGATCGGCTCGAAGTCGTTGATGTTGAACGCGTACGGGTACAGGCAGCCGTCCCAGCCGACCACGTCGAAGGGGTGGTTGCGGTAGACCAGCCGGGTCAGCCCGCCGCGGGTGCGGACCAGTACCGGGACCTCCTCGCCCTCGACGAGCAGCGGCTCCTGCGGGGTGCGCAGGTCCCGCTCGCAGTAAGGCGCGTGCTCCAGGAACTGGCCGTACTTCGACAGGTAGCGCTTGGGCGGCCGGATGTGACCGGCCGCCTCGATGACGAAGGCGGTGACGCGCTCCAGCGGCACCCACCGGTGGATGGTCCCGGTGGGGACCACGACGTAGTCACCCGCCCCGGCTTCGATCACTCCGTACGTCGACTCGAACCGGACCCGGCCGGTGGCGATGTAGACGCACTCGTCGCCCATGGAGTTGCGGTACAGCCCGCTTGGCGCGTCGGTCGCGGCGTACGACATGCGGACGTCGCCGTTGCCCGCGAGCAACCCTCGGCCGGTGACCAGGTCACCGCCGTCGGGCAGGTCCTGGGTGCGCAGGTGGCGGGGGGAGAGCGGCAGGTTGGGGACCAGCCGCCCGGCCTCGGTGGGCTCGACGGCCTCGGCCTTGATGATCGCGGTGGGAAGGTGATGGTGGTAGAGCAGCGACGAGTCGCTGGAGAAACCCTCCTCGCCCATCAGCTCTTCGGCGTACAGGCCGCCGTCGGGCCGCCGGAACTGCACGTGCCGCTTGCGCGGGATCTCACCTACGACGCGGTAGTACGGCATCCGCCCTCCCAGTGTGTCCGATTATCGGACGAGGATGTCCTTTATACGTACAACCTTCCGTCATGAGAACAGGGGATGTCAAACATCTCGCGGGGTGCCGGCCGCCGGTATGCGGCGTCTGGGTGAGGCGGGCTACCCGGTGGTCTTCGACGACGACTTCCCGGGCATGCGCCGTTTCCACAGCGAGGATCCGCACGGCAACCGCCTGGAGTTCCTCGAACCGATTCCCTGACGGGTGCAGGGTCCGCCGGTATGGGACCGTGCCGTCGTCACGGGGCGAGCCCGTCGAAGGCGACCCGGAGGTGACGGGGGCCGCGCAGCACCGGGTTGCGCCGGTACGGGGGCGGGTCCGTGACCAGGCGGGGGCCGGTGAGCCGGCGGGCGATGCCGGCCAGCGCGAGCTGCGCCTCCAGCCGGGCCAGCGGGGCTCCGAAACAGTAGTGGACGCCGCTGCCGAAACCGAGGTGCCGGTTGTCCCGGCGGTCGGGGTCGAACCGGTCGGGGTCGGTGAAACGACGGGGGTCACGGTTGCCGGACGCCAGCATGAGCCAGACGGGTGCCCCCTTGGGGATCGTGGTCCCGGCGACGTCGAGGTCGGCGAGCGCGGTGCGTTGCGGCAGCAGTTGCACTGGCGGCTCGAAGCGCAGCAGTTCCTCCACGAGCGGGATGGCCAGGCGGGGGTCGTCGCGGAGCCTCCTGAGCGTGCCGGGGTTGCGCAGCAGGGTGAGCGTCCCGTTGGCGATGAGGTTGACCGTGGTCTCGTGTCCGGCGATGAGCAGCAGGACGGCGGTGACGACCAGATCCACCGGTGACAGCCGCCCCTCGGGCCCGCGGTCGGTGACCAGCGCGGAGAGCACGTCGTCACCGGGTGTGCGGCGGTGCTCCTCGATCAGTTCGGCGAGGTACATGCCCAGCTCCCTGCGCGCCTGCTGGGCACCGCGCCGCCGCTCGGCGGGGCCATCGGAGGCGGCGGGGCCGTCGACGGTGACGGGACCACGGGAGGTGGCGGGGCCATCGGAGGTGGCGGGACCGGCCGGACGGCCGGAATCCTCGGAGGTGCCCGGCCCTCCCGAGGGGTCGAGGCCGGAGACGATCGCCTCGGACCAGGCGTGGAAGCGGGGTTCGTCCTGGTGCGGCACGCCGAGGAGCTTGCAGATCACCATCACCGGGAAGGGGTAGGCGAGGTCCTCGACGATGTCGACCTCGTCGCGGCCCTCGAAGCCGTCGATCAGGCCGGCGACCATCCGGGAGAGTTCTCCGCGCATGTCGTGCACCCGCCGCGGGCAGACCGGCGGCCCGAACGCCCGGGTCGTCAACCGGCGCAGCCGGTCGTGCTCGGGTGGGTCGAGCCGCAGGAAGCTGACCGGCAGGTTCGGGTCCTCCTCCTCGTCGGCGGTGAGCGGCCCACCCGCCCCCGGGGTGCGGTTGCGCGTGTCGGAGCTGAGTCGCGGGTCGTGGAGCAGGCCGAGGATCTCCCAGTAGGTGCTGACCACGTAGACGCCGTCCTGCCGTGACACCGGGGTCTCACGCAGCGCGGCGTAGAGGGGATAGGGATCGGGGCGGTTGGCGTGGTCGAGGATCTGCTGGAGCAGCGTGCCCGAAGTCATCGGATACCTCCGCGTGAGGACCCCGGGTTCCGGGCCCGGGAGGGCGGTGTCGTCGAACGTGGCCGGTCAGGGCGGCGGGGCCGCCGTCAGGCGCGGGCGGGGGTGAACGTGATCCGCTGTTCGCTGGGCGAGTAGCCGCTCAGGGTGACCGTGGGACCGTGGCTGGGCAGCGCGGGGTCCGGGAAGTCGGCCGGGACCGTCCGAAGCCCTCCGGGCCGGCGGTCGACGGTGGGGAAGTCCGGCGGGAAGGGCGCCGCCGACTCGATGAGCCGCTGGTAGAAGTCGAGCCACCTGGCCTGGTCGAAGGCGACCGCGGCGATGACGCGTCCCTGGCATCCGTAGGCCGCGACGAAGCGGCGCTCGGTGAGCGACCCCTGGGTGACGGCCAGTTCGGTGCCCATGGTCGGGACGCCGACCGACTTGATGTTGACGCCGAACTGGGCGGACCAGAAGGTCGGCACCCACAGATGCGGGCGGCGGTCGGGTCCGGCGCTGGTCATGTTGTGCGCCGCGACCTCGGCCTGGGCCACCGCGTTGCCCCAGTGCTCCAGAGAGAGGAACTGGTAGCCGAAGAGCGGGTGCGGGGAGCGGGCGACGTCACCGGCGACGAAGATGTCGTCGGTGACGATGCCGTGGATGTCGAAGGCCCGGCACCCGGCGTCGCAGGCGATCCCCCGGGGACCCGCCGCGAGGCCGGAGCCGGCGAGCCACTCGGTGTTGCGCAGCGCGCCGAGTGCGATCACGGCCACGTCCACGTCCAGCGCGGTGCCGTCGGACAGATGGGCACGGCGCAGGCGTCCCGCCGCGTCACCCCCCAGCGCGGTCACCGTGATGCAGCAGCGCAGGTCGACGCCGTGCCGGCGGTGCAGTTCCGCCGCCACCTCGCCGACGACGCCGCCGAGTGCCCCCACCAGCGGGGCCGGGCCGCGTTCGGCGACCGTGACCTCCAACCCGCGTTCGCGGCAGGCCGACGCCACCTCGGATCCGGTGAACCCGGCTCCGACGACGAGCACCCGGCGGGGGCCGGCGTCCAGCCGCCGGGCGAGACGGGCGGCATCGTCGACGGTCCGCAGGACGAAGACCCCGTCCAGCCCAGCCTCTTCCTCCCTGATCCACGGCCGGGCCCGGGTGCCGGTCGCGATCAGCAGGCGGTCGAACCCGACCTCCTCGCCGTCGGCCAGGCGCACCCGCTTACCGGCCAGATCCAGGCCGGTGGCGGCGACGCCGAGTCGCCAGTGGGCGTCGAGCGCGCGACGCCGGGGCAGGGCGGTGCCGTCCGCGGGCACCCGGCCGAGCAGGACCTGCTTCGACAGCGGTGGCCGGTCGTAGGGCTCGTACGGCTCGTCGCCGATCACGGTCAGCGAGCCCGCGAAGCCCCGCTCGCGCAGTGTCTCGGCCGCCCGCAACCCTGCCAGGGACGCGCCGACGACGACGGCGCGGCCGTGGCGCCGGAACTCCGCCGAGGATCCGTCAACCGCCACGCGGGCCCGCCTTCTCCGGGATCCGCTCGTCGAGCCGGTCGAGGAGGATGGCCTGGACCGGGCAGGCCGCCGCGGCCCGCATGACGGGCTCGTGTTGCTCCTGGCCCACCTGCGAGGCGTACAGCAGGGCTTCCTCTTCGTGCATGGTGAACACGTCCGGTGCCAGGTACGCGCACTGGGCGTAGCCCTGGCACCGGTTGAGATCGACGATGAGCCTCATGGACCCCGTCCCTTCCGCGGGTCAGGTCGCCGCGTGCTGCCAGCGTAAGACGCCGAACAGGGGGAAACTCATCGTCGATACTATTTCTTGCCGTTTTAATTCTTTACTGCCGAGTTGGAAATGAATTGCCGTCAAACGGTTTCCGGTCCGAGAGGGATGTGGTGCAGGCGCTTCACTGCTTTACCGAAACAATCCCTGGAAAACGTCGGCCGACAATTGGCGGGGCGGTGCGGCGAGTGGGAAGCCGCCGAGGGCTCCCGCATGCGGTGCTCCGCAGTCGCCCCCGGCTCGTTCCCGGGTCTCGGGTCGCCCCCGGCTCGTTCCGGCCGCTTCCGGCCCGTTCCCGGTCACTTCCGGCTCGCCGGGCCGGATCCGCATGTCAGGGCTTGCGGCCGACGGCGCAGAACTCGTCCACCTCACGGCTGTTGCCGATCTGCGAGGCGTCCGGACGCCAGAGCGGGCACGAGACCACGCCAGGTTCCACCAGCTCCAGGCCCTCGAAGTAACTTGCGATCTGCTCGGGGTGGCGGAGAGTGTACGAGACCGAACCGGCCTGGTTCCAGATGGCGATCGCCTTCTCGAACGCCTCGGCGCGAATGACGTTGGTGCCGTCGGCGACCGCCAGGTAGCTGCCGGAGGGCAGCGCCGCCAGCAGCCTGCGCACGATCGACCGCCCCTCCTCGATGTCGGCGATGTGACCCAGGATGTTCATCAGCATGAGCCCGACCGGCCGGTCGAAGTCCAACGTGCCCCGGGCGGCCTCGATGATCTTCTCGGGGTCGCGCAGGTCGGAGTCGATGTACTCGGTGGCGCCTTCGGCGGTGCCGGTCAGCAGGGCTCGGGCGTGCGCCAGCACCATGGGGTCGTTGTCGACGTAGACGATGCGGGCGTCCGGGGCGACGCGCTGCGCGACCTGGTGGGTGTTGTCGACGGTGGGCAGGCCGGTGCCGATGTCGAGGAACTGGCGGATGCCCGCCTCGCCGGCCATGTAGCGGACGGCGCGGGAGAGGAACGCGCGGGAGGAACGCGCGACGTCGACGATGTCGGGGAAGATCTCGCGGAACTGGTCACCGACCGTACGGTCCACGGCGTAGTTGTCCTTGCCGCCCAGCCAGTAGTTCCAGATCCGGGCCGAGTGCGCCACGCTGCTGTCGAGTGCGGTCGGCTGCCGGCCGGAGGCGTGTGGGGTGGTCTCGTCGGGCACGGGGTGCTCTTTCTCTGGCGCCGGAAGCGTGAAGATCTTTGTGATGCCATCTTGCCGGGTTCCCCCGAGCTTTCGGGCATCTTTCACCACTATTTCGGGTTTTTTCCACCCAAGAGGAATGGTTTGGGGGGAACCGGTGGCTCAGGCGAGGAGTCGAGGGCTGGGGGCGGGGAACCGATGGCTCAGGCTGGGGAGTCGAGGGCTGGGGGCGGAGGGCTGTTGGTTCAGGTCAGGGAGCCGGCCAGCTCCGCCGCGGCGTCCGCGACCCGAGGCCCGACGGTGCCGGGGTCCAGCTGGCCGAAGGCGACCACGCCCACTGATGCCTCCAGCCACGGCAGGCCCGGCACCGGCGCCGCGACGCCCCGGGCACCCTCCTGAAGCTGGCCCTCGCTGACCAGGTAACCGGTGCGGCCCTCTCGGAGGGCGAGGATGGCCAGCCCCGCCGCCCCCCTGGTCAACGGATGCCGGGACCCTTCGCGGTAGGCGACGTGCATGTTCGTCCACGACGGCTCGACCACCGCCACCGCCAGGCCGTCGTCGCCCTCGGCCACGGTGAGATGCGCCGTCGCCCCCACCTCCTCGGCGAGCCTGCGCAGGGTGGGCAGCGCACCCGCGCGGAGCAGCGGCTGCACCGCACGGGCCAGCACGAGGACACCGAAGCCCAGGTGGACCCGGCCGTCGCCGTCGCGGCGGACGAACCCCTCGCTCTGCAACGTGTTGAGCAGCCGGTAGACCGCCGGACGACTCAGCCCCAGCTCCGCTGCCAGCTCGGTGGGGGTACGGCCCCGATGGCCTTCTGTGAGCAGGCGCAACAGCCGCAGGCCGCGCTCCAGGGTCTGCGAGGACTCGGCCGCCATCAGGACGCCCGCGAGGATGGCACCATTCCCCGATTATCGCCGGTGCCCCGCCACCGGACGCGACCCGGTGAACCAGGGCGACGAGAGCGGGCGACGAGACGGGGCAGTGCGACGGGGCGACGAGAACGGGCGACGAGACAGGGCAGTGCGACAGGGCACCCGTCACGGGCCTGGGACGAGGCGCGACACGCTTTGAGATGCGGTGAAGCCGGTGACGTCATGGCCTTTTCGAGATGCGCCAGATGCCGCGGGAGGTGAATGGAACATCTCGGGAAGTTGATGATTCCCTGACAAGGACTGTCGAGGTGCCACTGATCTGGGTAAAGTGCGGTTAGATCATTTTCAAACGGTTGTACCGGGGAGTTCAGGACATGCGATCGACTCTGCGCCGGGTTCTCGCCGTCGGTGCCGCGCTCGCGCTCATCGGCGTCGCGACGCCCGGAGCCGCGTACTCGCAGGCCGACCCCGAAAGCTGCAACGAGCTCCTGGGGCCCGACACCCCGGCCTACGTCGTGTGCCACTGGCTGGCCAAGCCGGATGAGGCGCTCGGTGTCGCCCTCTTCTGGGGCGCCGACGACGGGGCCAACCTCAAGGGTGCCGGCCCGGTTGACGGCAAGTTCATCGACTGTTCGGCCGCGGGAGCCTCCTGCCCGAAACCCGAGGACAGCGTCGAGGGCGACGAGAACTCCCCGCTGCCCGAAGGCGCCGGTGACGACGGAGCGCCTCAGTGCGAGGCGGGCCAGCAGTGCTCGGTGGACGGGCACGACGCGGGCGGCAGCAGCGAAAGAGTCGCCGAGAACAGCTCCGGTCTCCCTCCCGCCACCACCCCCACCCCCACGCAGGACGCCGCCGCGGCGGCGGCAGCCCAGACCCCCGCGGGCCAGGCGATCACCGCGGCGAAGGCCGCCCAGTTCCGGATCTGGATCGACACCGAGCTGGCCGACGACTGGAAGGCGGGCCCCGAGGCGTTCGCCGCCGCCGTCAAGCGCATCGGTGCCCTGGCCTCGCGTCCCGAGGTGGCGGGCATCCGGTTCACCTCCCAGCTGGGTTACAACAAGACGTTCGCCACGAACGACGAGATCAAGGCGTTCGTCGCCGCCGCCTCCGACGCGCTCCGTCAGGCCGCCCCCGGCAAGCGCCTCGGCGTCCACACGGTCGTGCCCGAGCTGGCCTGCGGCGCGGACGACGCCTGCAAGGCCGAGATGCGTAAGCGCCATCCGCTTCTCAACCCCGAGCAGGTCGAGTCCCCGCTGATCGCGGGCCGCGTCGACCAGCTCTCCCTGGACACCGGCCTGCTGTACGGCGGCTACGACACCTGGAAGATCAACGCCGAGCAGGCCCACCGCAACCAGTGGATTCAGGTGCGTGCCCGGTCGTGGGACGTCCTGACCCAGGTGGCCGCCGAGGAGACCGGCCTCGTCGGGCAGGTCTCCGCCGACCAGGTCGCGATTCGCCTCTCGGTGCCCGTCAAGGACGGAGCCGCTCAGCAGGTGAACGTCTGGACCCGGGTCCAGGGCACCCAGGGTGCGGTGAACCGGTTGACCGCGTGGGACGAGGTGAAGAAGCTGAACCCGATCCAGCGTCGCCTGGCCGCCGTCTACGACCCGGCCAGCCCCGAGGCGGACCTGGCCACCGACCTCAAGAAGCTCTCCGAGGCGTTCGGGCAGATCTACCTCACCGTCACCTGACCGGATCTCCTGCTCTTCCCGGGCCCCGCGCGTGGTGCGGGACCCGGCACGGCGTGCGGCCCGACGTCGTCCCCATGCTCGCGGGCCCCGCACGTACGGGACCAGGGCGGCTCCCGGGTCGCCGCGCTCCGGTCCGCCGAGGCGGACGGCGCGGGATCTCCGGACGTCACAGGGGCTCCCGGCCGGTGAGGCGTTCCATCACGGTGAGGTCGATCTCCATGGTGCCGGTCTCCGCGGGCAGGCCCAGCGTCCGGGCCGCGTTCGGGTGCAGCTCGCCCGCGTGGCCCAGCACGGTCTCCCCGATGAGGAGTTCGACACAGCGTCCCGGCAGCCACGGGACGTACTCGGCGGGGCGTGCGGTCAGGTGGGCCCCCATGACGTGCGCGGCCGTACGGGCGGCGTCGGCCGCGTCCGCCCACGCCGACTCCCCGGTCAGGACGACGGCGAGGTGGTGCGGCTGAGCCGGGAGAGCCGCCTCCAGCGCGTCGAGCTGGTCGTCGGTGGGGCGCCGCCCGGCGGGCGGTGACGGCGGCGCCCCGGCTCCCGGCAGGGGGAGGAAGACCGTCCCCTGCTCGAAAAGGGCCGGGTCGCGGCTGCCACGCCGGAGGTTGAGCGCCAGAGCGGACAGCAACGCGGGCAGCAACGTGGTGCGCAACGCCGGCTGACGCGGGTCGAGCGGGTTGACGAGCCGCAACGCGGTGCGGCGCGGGTCTCCGGGGGGCAGCCCGAGGGCGTCCCACGCGGCGTCGCCGACGAAGGGGGGCCCCGGCGTCTCGACGTACCCGGCCTCGGCCAGCGCGTGCCCGACCCGCGTCCGCAGGCTCCGCGGCCGGTCGGCTTCGGGAAAGGTGCGCGGCCCCGGGATCGTCTCCGCCTCGGGCACCGCCCGCGCGTTCGGCACCGCCTGCCGCAACAGGGCACTCACGTCGTCGCGGCCGCCCACGGCGGTGACGGCGGCACGGGCGGGCGACCGGACGGAGCGGGGCGGGAACTCGTCCAGCGCGAGGGCGAAGCGGATGTCGCCGCCGACGACGTCGCGCATGTCCTTCAGGCCGTGCCGGAGCATCAGAGTGCGTTCGACGCCCATGCCGAAGGTGAACGCGCCATAGCGGTGCGGATCGATGCCGCAGGCGGCCAGCACCTGGGGATGGACCATGCCGCAACCGCCCCATCCGATCCATCCTCCGCCGCCGCAGGTGCCGCACGGGGTGACCGGGGCACCCCCGGGTGCGCCTTCCGTGGGGTTTGCGGGCAGGCTCCCCGGTATGCCTTTCCGGCGGCTTCCCGGTGCGCTTTCCCTGGGGTTTGCGGGCAGGGTTCCCCGTGCGTCATCCGGCGTGCCGTTCCCGGTCGCGTCTCCCGCGGTGCGGCCGGAAACGCCGCAGACCACGCAGGCGACGTCAACCCCGGCCGACGGGTCGGTGCGGGCGGACCGGTGCGGGCGGAGCCTGGTCGGCGTACCCTCGCCGAACACGGCGGCGGCGAAGAGGTCGAGGGTTCTCGTCAGGTCGGCCATGGTGAGACCCTCGTCCACGGCGAGCCCCCCGACCTGGTTGAACACCGGGCTGTGGGTGGCGTCGGCCGGGCCGGGGCGGAAGACACGGCCGGTGCAGACCACGCGGAGCGGAGGAGCCCCGCCGAGCATCGCCCTGACCTGCGCCGGTGCGGTGCACGCACGCAGCACCAGCCCCGACCGCCGGCCGGGGGCGGCGGGGTCCGCGACGTGGAAGGTGCGGTCGGGCGCCCGGGCGGCGTGACGCTCGTCCATGTTGAGGGCGTCGAAGCTGAACCACTCGGTTTCGACCTCGGGCCCCGCTACGGCGCGGTAGCCCAGGCCGGCGAGGACATCGGTGATCACCTCTGTCATGACGGTCACCGGGTGCCGGGCGCCCCGGGAGCCGCGTGGCCGTTCTCCGGCGTGGCCCATGGAGGTCCCCCTCATGGTCACGACCACCCGAGGGGACGGGGCGTGACGCGCTCGCGGACCGGATCCGGCCGACCGGGCGCCCGCCGGCGGGTTTCCGCCGGTCGTGGGAGCGTCGGCCGGGCCGGGCCGGTGACGTCTGTTTCGACGGTGCCTGTCTTGACGGTGCCTGTCTTGACGGTGCCTGTTTCGACGGTGCCTGTCTTGACACTGCCTGTCTTGACGGAGGCGACGGCGCGCGGGCCGTCGTGTACGACGGTCGTCACGGAGGATGCCCCGGTCGTCTCAGCACTCATGCTGTCTCTCCCCGTGTGCGTTCTTGCAGGTTGTCGGGGCCGTCGCCCAGCATCCCCTCCCATGAAGGCACCCCGGGAGGGGACACGGGCACGGAGATTGAGGCGACGTCGTGTGCCGGGCCACGGGGCATCCTTCACCTTCCGGAGCGAACGGCCCGAAGAAAACGGCCGGTAAACGGCCGGGGAAGACCGTTCCCGGCCGATGAGGTGCCCCGGTGCAGGTGCGTCCGGGCGCCGTGGGGATGACTTTCCGGTCGGGGGAAGCACGGTTCCCCGGGAAGTGGGGAAGCACGGTTCCCCGGGAAAGGGCGAGCCCGGTCTCTGGAGACGCCGGCCCTTGGAGACGCCGGCCTCTGGAGACGCCGGCCCTTGGAGAACCTGGCCCTTGAGGGGACCGGTCCTTGGGAAGGAACCGGCTTCGCTAGCCGATGTCGGCGGCGTCGAGCAGATGCTGTGCGGGGATGTCGGTTCTGTCGCTGGCGTAGTAATCCCTGATGGCGTTCACCCACGCGTCCGTGGTGATCCTCCCGGCGCCGGTGGGGTCGAGCGCGTCGAAGGCGGCGTCGACACCGTCGGCCTCGAACCCGGCGGCCCTCATGCAGGAGACGAAGTCGGACCGCTCGATGAATCCGTCGTCGTCGACGTCGGCCAGGTCGGCGAGGGACTCGGCGTACTCGCGGATGACGCCCTCGTAGTGGTCGGGGCCGCTGACGCGGGCGAGATACTCCTCCAGGCTGATCCGCCGGTCGCCGTCGGCGTCGAACTCACCGACGAGGCCCTGCCAGTAACGCCGGTGCCCCTCGACGACCGCCAGCGCCTTCTCCGAGTCGGGGGGCTCGGCCACCGCCCGCACCATCCGGTGAGCCAGCCGCTCGAAGTCGTCGGCCTCCAGGTAGCCGTTGGAGTTCTCGTCGAGCATGGCGAACCGGAGCCTGACCCGCTCCAGAGCTTCGGGGTTCATGCCTCACCTCGACCTTTCACTACGGTGGGAATGCGAATGGCTACTGTAAGTTATTGGCCGGTCAAGTGTGAGTCAACACCCCGCCGGGGTGGGTGTGGGAGGCCGTCCGGTGGGCGGCCGGAGGCCCTGTCCGGCTCGTCCGGATCGTCGGCGGGGGGCGGTCGGTGTCAGCAGGTGGTGCCGGTGGTCTCGGTGCAGCTCACCGCGTTGCCGCCGCTCGCCAGCTGGAGCAGGGCGTAGAGCGTCTCGCGCTGGTCGTCGTCGAGGGCACCGAGCACCTCGTCCTCCACTGCCGTGAGGGCGAGCTCGGCCTGCGCGAGCCGGTCGGCGCCGGCGTCGGTGAGCTCGACGACGTGTCGGCGGCGATCCTCCGGTGAGCGCCGCCGCTCGATCAGCCGCTCGGCTTCAAGTTCGTTGAGCAGTCCGACGATGTTCGTCCCGTCCATGGTCAGTGTGGTGGCGAGCGCCTGCTGGGTGCAGCCGCCGTGATCCCGCAGCACCGTGAGGGTGACGAGGTGGCGTGGCCGCAGGCCCAGTGGTGCCAGCACCGACTCGGCGCGCAGGCGCATGCGGCGCGCGAGGTGGTCGAGCAGCGCACCCGAGCGGTGCGCCGGTCGGTCGGCGACGGGCGGAGTGGCCATGTCCGCAGTCTACCGAGTTGATACATCTATCGATGTGGTGCTAATTATTTGTGCTACACAAACGATATGGGGAGAGCTAACGACATGGCCCATCTGCTGCACATCGATTCGAGCATTCAGGGCGACCGCTCCATCAGCCGCAGGCTCACCGCCCGCGCCGCAGCCGCCTGGCGTGCCGCGCACCCCGGCGGCACCGTCACCTACCGCGACCTGGGCGGCGATCCCCTGCCGCACCTCGACCACCTCGGCGTCCTGGCGCGGGGTGTGCCGCCCCAGCGGCACACCCCCGCCCAGGCCGCGTCGTGGGCGCTGACCGAACAGGTGGTCGACGAGGTCAAGCGGGCCGACACGATCCTGCTGGGCTTCCCGCTCTACAACTTCGGCGCGCCCAGCAGTGTCAAGTCCTGGGTCGACCACCTCATCGCGCCCGGCCTCTCGTACGACCCCGGAACGCGGGAAGGCTTCCTCGGCGGTCGTGAGTTCGTCGTGCTCGCCAGCCGGGGCGGCGGCTACGGCGCGGGCACGCCCAGGGAGGGGTGGGATCACGCCGGACCGTGGCTTCCGCACGGTCTGGCGATGACGGGTCTGAAGCCGCGCTTCATCACGGCCGATCTGACACTCGCCGAGGTGGAACCGGCGATGTCCGCGCTGATCCCGCTGGCCGCCGAGAGTCTCGCGGCGGCGGAACGCGAGATCGACGGCCTCTGGTCCCCGGCGTCCGTACCCGCCTAGCGACCCGCCGCGCGGCCCCGGCCGACCGCGGTCCCTTCCACCGGAGCGCGCCTCATGGTCTTCGTCGGCCGCCGGTCGGGACGATCGGGAACACTCGTCCCCTCCCCGGCCGCGACGCGTGAGGCGCCCGGCGGGAGGACTCGTGCGGGGTCCCGTTCCGGGAACGTCTGTGCGGGGTCCCGTTCCGGGACGGGAGGGTCTGTGGAGGGTCCCGTTCCGGGAACGCCGGAGCTTCCGCACCGGCGTTCCCGGAGCCGGTCACCCGATGGTCCGCCCGCGGGCGAGGTAACCGGCGAACTCCTCCTGGGAGATGAGACCGTCGCCGTCCCGGTCGATGCTCGCGACGGCCGCCGCGGCCGCCTCGGGGCTGAGCGGCTGGCCGAGGACCTCCATGAGCCGGCTGAGCTCGACGACCGAGATCAGGCCGTCGCCGTCGACATCAACGATTCTGAACGTCGTCGCGTAGTCGTCCGTCACGATTGCATCCGCCTTCTGACAGCAGGGGAATCAGACACCGAGCACATTAGCGGGGCCCGGTGCGCGATCCCACGGGGGCCCGGAGTTCCTCCGTCCGGACAGCGGCTCACCGGACAGCGGCTCAGACGACGGCGCCCGATCCTTCGCGGACCCGCACCGGACGCTTCCCCTTGGGCTGCGGCGGCGGCGCGGAGTTCCGCTTCTCGAACACGATCGCCAGCGGGCCGGCGACCAGGGCCGACGAGAGCGTACCCACGATGACGCCGATCAGCAGCGCCACCGCGAAGTCGGTCAGCGAGTCGCCGCCGAGCACCGCCAGCGCGGCCAGGATGAACAGCGCTCCCAGGCCGGTGTTCACCGTGCGGGGCACGGTCTGCAGGATCGCGGTGTTGACGACCTCGGCGAACGACGCCGTGCGCTGGGCTCCCCACAGTTCGCGGACCCGGTCGAAGACCACGACCTTGTCGTTGACGGAGTAACCGATCACGGTGAGCATCGCCGCCAGGAACACCCCGTCCACCGGCTTGCCGAACCACGCGAACGCGCCGACCACGATCGCCGCGTCGACGGCCAGGGCCAGCACGGCCGCCATGCCGAACGTCCAGCGGAACCGGAGGGCGAGGTAGGCGAGCTGGGCGGCGAGCGCGACACCCAGCGCGATCAGCGCGTTGCGGCGCAGCTCGTCCCCGAGGCTCGGCCCGATCAGCTCGTCGCGCTCCTTGGTGACCTGACCGCCCCGGCTCTCCAGCGCCGTCTCGATCCGGAGCACCTCAGCCGGGCTGATCTGACCGGTACGTATGGAGATGTCCTGCCCTGACGACTGCACCACGGCGTTCGGGAACCCGGCCCGGCCGACCAGGTCGCGGGCGGCGTCCGCGGTCATCGGGGTGGTCGTGGAGTACTCCACCAGTCTGCCCCCGGTGAACTCCACCCCGAAGTTGATGCCGCGCACCAGTATCCCGCCCACGGACACGGCGACCAGCAGGCAGGCGACCACGAGATAGAGCCCGCGGTGCCGCATCAGGTCGGGCCCGTGGGCGTTGAGCCACGCCCTGACACGCCCGATGCCGGACAGGCCGGTCACCGAGGGGCGGGACGCCACGGCCCGGCGGCCCACCGCCCACTGGGCCAGCACCCGGGTGATGACCATCGCGGTGATCAGCGAGGCGAGCACGCCGATGGTCAGGGTGACGCCGAAACCGCGTACCGGCCCCGAGGCCAGGAAGAACAGCAGCCCGGCGGCGAGCAGCGTGGTGATGTTGGAGTCGGCCACCGCGCTCCACGCGTTGCGGAAGCCCTTCTCCAGCGAGCTCCGCAGGTTCGGCTCCGCCGCGTACTCCTCACGTGCCCGCTCGAAGACCAGCACGTTGGCGTCGACCGCCATGCCGATCGCCAGGACGAAGCCCGCCAGGCCCGGCAGGGTGAGCGTCGCACCGAGCCCCACCAGCGCCGCGTAGGAGATGAGCGCGTAGCAGGCCAGGGCGACGGCGGCGACGAAGCCCACCAGCCGGTAGGCCACGATGATGAACAGCGCGGTGAGCACGATGCCGATGACCGCGGCCTTCGCACTGGCCTCGATCGCGGCGGCGCCGAGCGTCGGGCCGACGGTCCGCTGCTCGACGATCTCGACGGGAACCGGCAGCGAACCGCCCTTGATCAGCAGCGCCAGGTCCCGGGCCTCCTCCGCGGTGAAGGTGCCGGTGATCTGGGTGGAGTTGCCGGGCAGGCCCACCTGGCAGACCACGTCCACGTTCACCTGGGGTGAGACGATGACCTCCTGGTCGAGGAGGATCGCGACCCGCCGCCTGGGGTCGCCCGGCTGGTTGCAGGCGGCCTCACCGGTCAGTTTCGTCCAGGCCTCGCTGCCCTGGGAGCGGAAGTCGACGGTGACGAACCAGCCGCTGCCCTGCTGGGTGTCGATGCCGGGGTCGGCGTCGCTGACCGCGTCGCCGGTCAGCGCGGCCGGTCCCACCTGCAATGGGGCGCCGTCCTCGTCCTTGACGATCCGCTCGCCCTCAGCGGGCTTCGCCCCCGGCTGGGGGATGCCGATGACGGGGTGGAAGGTGAGCTGCGCGGTCTTGCCGATGACCTCGGCGGCCTTGGTCGGGTCCTGCACACCGGGCAGTTCCACGATGATGCGCCGCTCGCCGGAGCGGGCCAGCGGTGCGTCCGCCACCCCCAGGCCGTCGGCCCGGCGGCGGAGCACCTCCAGGGCACGGTCGGTGGCCGCGGCGTCGGCCTTGACGGTCGGGGAGTCCTTGGTCTCCAGGACGAGCTGGGTGCCGCCGCGCAGGTCGAGACCGAGGCGCGGCGACATTGTCAGGGCGATGAACAGTGAGGTGGCGATGACGGCCAGCGCCGCCAGCGCGCGTACCACCGGGGCACGCGACATGGAAGCCTCCACAGGCTTGGAAGATCAGATACGGAAAAAGGGGGCGTGCGCTCCGGGACGGTGTGTCCCCGAGCGCGACGGATACGGAATCCGGGTACGGCGAAGCACCCCGGAACCGGTCCGGGGGTGTCTCAGCCGCCTGTGGAGGGTGGGGCGCGGCCGGGCCTGACGAGCAGGGCCGCGAGAGAGCGGGAGTCGTCGTCACCGGTGAGGCGCGAGCCGGGACCCGGCGCGGGCGACGGTCGCCAGGCGGTCGGCGGCGGAGCCGCGTACGGATGACCACCACCACCGGCGCCGGTGCCGACACCGGTGACGCCCGCGGTGAAGACGTACCGCTGCCCGCCGGCCGCGACCTGGCGGGACGACGGCTGGTGCTCGCCGCCCGCTTTGGCGACGGCGGGGTGGTTCAGCAGGGCCCCGGCGGCGGTCCCGCCCAGGCCGCCGGAGACGAGAAGCGGGAGCAGCAGGGCGAGCAGCCAGCCGAAGGGGGCACCGCGCCTCAGCCGTCGCATGATCCCCCCTTCCCGTCCCGCCCACCGTAACCCCCGGGAGCCGCCGGAGCACGCATGCGCCGTGCTCTTCGCGGCTTCCCGTGGTCCCGGTATCGAAGCGCGTCCATGCCGGTTGCGTACCCTTAAAGGTGCCAAGCGAGGGTAGAGCGGACGCATGCGACTGACCTACACGGCGGACCTGTGGTGGAAGAACGCGGTCGTCTACTGCCTGGACGTCGAGACCTACAAGGACGGCAACGGCGACGGCATCGGTGATTTCCGTGGCCTCACCCAGCAGATCGACCATCTGGACCGGCTCGGGGTGACCTGCATCTGGCTGATGCCGTTCTTCCCCAGCCCGAGCCGCGACGACGGCTACGACATCAGCGACTTCTACTCCGTGGACCCGCGCCTGGGCACCCTCGGGGATTTCGTGGAGTTCATGCGCACCGCCAGGGACCGGGGCATGCGGGTGATCGCGGACCTCGTGGTCAACCACACCTCCGACGAGCACCCCTGGTTCAAGGAGTCGCGCTCCAGCCGCGACTCGCCCAAGCGCGACTGGTACGTCTGGAAGGACGAACCGGAGCCCGACGACCCCAAGGCGATCGTCTTCCCCGACAAGGAGGACAGCCTCTGGGAACTGGACGAGAAGACCGGCCAGTACTACTACCACAGCTTCTACCGCTTCCAGCCCGACCTGAACACGGCCAACCCCGAGGTCCGCGACGAGATCGCGCGCATCCTGGGCTTCTGGATGGAGCTCGGACTGTCCGGATTCCGGGTGGACGCGGTGCCGTTCCTCATCGAGGGGATCGGCGGCGACCCGCACGAGTTCCTCGCCGACCTGCGCGCCTTCATGAACCGCCGCGACGGCACCTCGATCCTGCTGGGCGAGGTCAACCTGCCCTACCCGGAACTGATGAGGTACTTCGGCGACGGCAACGGCGACGAGGTCACCCTGTGCTTCGACTTCGTCGCCATGCAGCGCTTCCACCTGTCGATGGCCCGGCAGAACGCCCGCTCCCTCGCCGACACCCTACGCGAGCGGCCCGAACCGCCGGACGACGCCCAGTGGGCGATGTTCATGCGCAACCACGACGAGCTGACCCTGGACAAGCTCACCGACGCCGAGCGTCAGGAGGTCTTCGACGCCTTCGGCCCGGACAAGGAGATGCAGCTGTACGACCGGGGCCTCCGCCGCCGCCTGCCGCCGATGCTCGACGGCGATCAGCGCCGGCTCAAGCTCGCCTACAGTGTGCTGTTCTCCCTGCCGGGCACACCGGTGCTCTTCTACGGAGAGGAGATCGGCCTCGGCGAGAACCTGGAGGCCGAGGGCCGGATGGCGGTGCGCATCCCGATGCAGTGGTCGTCCGGCGGCGGCTTCTCACCCGACCCGAAGACCCGGGTCCTGCCGCCGTCCGGGAGGTTCGGCCCCCGCGAGGTCAACGTCGAGGACCAGCGTCGTGACCCCGACTCGCTGCTGAAGTGGGTCACCCTGCTGATCGAGCGTTACCGGGAGTCGCCCGAGCTGGCCTGGGGCGACTACGACGTCCTGGACGCCGGGGACGACGCGGTGCTGGCCCTGCGCGCCGACGCCGAGGGCGGCACCGTGGTCACCGTCCACAACTTCGCCGACCGCCAGGTCGACGTGGAGCTGACGTTGGACGGCCTGGGCCACTGCGACCTGCTGGTCGACCTGCTGGTGGACGGCACCCTCGACCTGCCCGACGACGGCAGGGTGCGGTTCTCCCTCGAACCGTACGGCACCCGCTGGTTCCGGGCCTCCGTGCCCGAGGCGGCCCCGGAGGAGACCTCGGCCAAGAGCAGCTGACCCGTACGGGCCGGGACGGACCGGGGAAGACCGGGAGCGCGGTGAGCGGGACGGGCCGGGACGGACCGGGGAAGACCGGGAGCGCGGTGAGCGGGACGGGCCGGGGGAGGGCCGTCGGACCGGCCCACGCGGTGATCCGTGCCCCCCGTTCCCACAGACGCACAGGTGCGCATATGCTGCGCATCGTCGTCCTGACCCATCAGACAGCACTCAAGAGGAGAGACGCGCCGTGTACAAGGAGTTCGCGATCGAGGCCGTGGTGTGGCTGATCCCCGTCGTCGTACTGCTGGCGCTGGCCTTCATGATCACTGCCTGATCGGAGCGCGGCCGGGAAGCCCTCGCCCCGGGCGTCCCGGTGAGATCCAAGTGGGTGACAAGAACGCTCTGTGATCCTGACGGTCCACGTCGGGATCACAGAAGGTTCATGCATGGGTGTCTTCGATCTCCGGATGATGTGGCGTCTGACCCAGAAGCCGGTGCTGTTGCTGGGGTACGAACCCGACCCCGCCCTGCTGCTGCGGACCCTGCGGCTGCACAGCCCCGAGGCGCAGGCGGACGGCAAGGAGATCCGATTCGCCGGAAAGTCCCGGTTGCGCGGCCCGTTCGACGTCACCCCCGAACTGCTGGCGCGGGCGGGCCTGCCGGAAGGCTGGCGGACCGCCTACGTCGCGGAGCGACCTTGGCGCGACAGCGGCGGGTCGCCCCTCACGACCCTGAACGTGGTCAGGGGGCTGGCTCGGCACCTGGGCGGATGGGCGACGGAACCCAGGTTCGGCCCTGACGAAATCCTCGCCGAGGTGACCGGCTCATGCGCGATACCCCCGGAGCGCCTCGTCGAGCTTCTGGCCGACACGGTTCCCGGTCTGCGGCTCCACGAGAGGGACGAGGAGGACGAGAGCGGCGTGTTCAAGAGCGAGGCGAGCCTGATCTGGGTGAACGTCGGCCGCTGGCCGCCGTCCGGAGGCCGGAACGTCACCTACACCGTCTGCTTCGACGAGGAGAGCACGTACACCCCTGACTCCCTGCTCCTCGGGGAGCGGGCGGCCCTGCTGATCGCGGAGGAGGGGGGTGGCGTCGCTCGGGACCACAACGAGTTCCTCCTGACGTCCGCGGGGAACGGCTGACGAGCTTCTCCCGGTTCCCGGGGAGAACGGCTCGCGGCCCGGGGCCTGCGGCCTTCGTGGCGGACACCGGCAGAGGGCACGGGGTGGGGAGACGCGCGGTCACTGAGCGGGGGAGGCGGCGGGCTCGGGGACGAGGTCGTCGCAGGTGAAGCCCTCCTCACGGTCGGGCTCCAGCACGACCTGGTGAAGCGCCGTCGCACCCGTCGGGCGGCGGAAGGTCTCCTGCCTGGCGCAGTCGTAGAAGGAGTACGTGCCGTCATGCTCGCCCAGCAACAGTAGGGACACGCCCCCGCGCAGGGGAACCCCCTTGCCGGGAGTGGCGGCGACCACCCACTGCTCCTGGAAACCGACCAGGCTCAGCACGATGCTGCCCCGTCCGGTGGTGGCCAGGCGGACGGCGTCCGACTCCATCTGCCCGATGAGCGCGAAGCCCAGCCCGATACCGGTGAACGCGGCAATCATGATCTTCATCCCGGCCCGGCCCCCGGATCGGCGGCGGAGCAGCCGGAACGGCACCAGGAAGGCGACGACGCCGATCCCGGTCGCCACCAGCACGATCGACAGGAGTTCCACGCCCTCGGCCAGGCCCAGGTAACCGAGGAAACCCCAGTACGTCGCGCCGCACCACACCGCACCGAGGACGGCCGCGGCCCACGCCCGTTCCCGGACGGCCCGCGTTAGTCTGGCCAGCCGCCCGCCGGTGACCTTGTCGGCCAGCCAGCCGGCCGCCACCAGCGCGCCGATGACCAGCGCGCCGCCCAGGACGAGCAGGACCAGGCAGCCGACGAGCCGGCCGAACATGGTTGCCTGGTCGATGCCCGCCTGCTCGGGGCTGACGTTGAAGACCCCGTAGACCTGCTGGATGCCGAGGTAGAGCAGGGCGTACAGGGCGATGCCCACCGGGAGCACCACGGAACCGATCCGCTCCAGCAGGTCGAGGACCCCGCTCCCGCCTGGCGCATCTTGATCACTCATTGCTTGTTCTGTCCTGTGTCGGGGGGAGGAGACCGGGACAGGGTTTCACGTGAAGCCGGGATGGGTTTACCCAAGGGTGAGGTTTCCGGGGAGATTCGGGGGGCTTGGCGGTGGTCGCCACCGGCATGAGCCGTCTGCCGGAGGTTCCGCGGGTTCCGCAGGTTCCGTCGGAGGGTGGCCGGTCGCGACCGTGTTGATGGAACGTGGCGCCGCCGCCGTCCCAGCTCACGCCGCCACGTCCGTTGGCAGGCTTCCCGGGGGGTCTCGGACCCGGGAAGCCCGGCTTCGCGCCGAGGCGCCCGGAAAGCCGATCATGCCGGACGTCGCTCGGCACCCTGTTCTTCGCGGCGGTTCCCTGACCGGACGCCATACCGGTCCCATGTTCGCGGCTGATTCGGGCAAAATGTCGGCCTTCGGGGTTCGTCGCCGGGTTCTGCGTTCCGGAACCGCAGGCGGCTTCGAGTCCGTGGCCGTCATCGACCGTCGTCGCCTTGACGTCGTGTCGACGACTTCATGTCGACCTGAAGTCCCGTCCTCGGCTGCGGCCCGGCCTCGCCACCCGTCTCGCAAGGAAGCCGCGCCAAGAGACTCTTGTGCGTCACATTCATGCTCCGATGGCAATGACGCCTTTTAATCATTTTCCTTTGGGCTTATGCTCGCAGACGTTCCGCAGTCCCGGACGGGGGGCGCCAACCTTGCCCGCCCGGGACCGGAGGCTCAGCAGGAGTCCGTACCGGACCCTCGCCACACCTCGAACTGGCTGAACACCGAGTTACGCGGCGGGAGCTGGGGGTTGGTCCAGCTGTTTTCATCCCCAGCCCCCGACGTGGCGGCATACCGGGCCGTCTCCGCTTCGGTGTCCAGGATGACCACCCGGAAGCGCTGGTCCTTGGCCTTGGTGTTGCCGGGGTCCAGAGGGACGACGAGGTCCCACCGTCCTCCGACGACCGGCACGATGGTGAAGCGCCACTGGGCTCTGAAGACACTCAGCGGGAGGACGCCCACCAGGAGCGAGCGACCCTCGCCCACGCTGCCCGTGCCTTCCACAACCTGGCAGGGGCCCCAGACGCGCGGGCCGTCGGGGTCGGGGTTCTTCATGGTGATCCGAGATCGGGCGAGGTCGTCCCTGATGGCCACATACGCGCCGTGGACCGCACCCACCAGGCTCGCGCCGGCGGTGAAGGCCGCGAGGGCCGTGCCCAGCCTGCCCTGTCTCTTCGTCGGCACCCGGGGTCGCCCGGCCGGCGCCTCCGCCGGAGCCGGGGGAGGCTCGTCCTCGGCCAGTGTTGTTTGATTTTTCACTTGTCTTAATTACCCCTTTCGCACTAGAAGGCGAACTGTGAGGGCTCACATTAGGTCCCACGGATGACTTTGGCAACGCATACACCTGTGATTCGTAAAACATTCTCACATACCATCGTCGGGACGCCTGTATTCGATCTTGTGCTCCACTTGACACCCGATATATGACCATTAATCGGACATAGAGTATTGATCCGCGCGTTCTTCTGGTCGTTGTAGGTATGAGGCCAAACCATGTCTGACATGGAAGGAGTGGGTGTGTGGTGGTCACTCTGGGGCGAAGGGGGTGACCGTAAGGGAGGGGTGAGGTGTATAGAACGAGTTACACCAATAGGGCCGTTTCCTGGAAGGCGTGAAAAGATTTCCCAGGAGGGGTATGCGACACCGCTGACCGTCGTTCAAGGGTGCTGTCAGGGTCCCCGAGGGAATGGAATATTGATCTGGAAAGAATCCTTACCGGATCGTAGGCCCGGCTCTGGAGGCTCGGGCGGCCATCCGGTCACTTAGGAACCGGATAAAACCGGAAAGATCTCCTAAATCCCCGCTGGCTGTCGAGGTCGAAGTGTGCTTCGCGACCACACCGCGCCAGGTTTTCCAGGCGCGCGCCGGAGACCGGGAACGGTGGATGTCCACCATGTGGACATCATGTCCATCGCGGTCCCACGCGTCCACCGCATGCGGAAGAAGGGGGGAGAGGCCGGGTGATCGCCGGACCTGGCGCAAAGCTGTATCACGTTCTCCTCAGCCGCGCCGGCCGGAAGGGGAGGCACGCACGGTACTCCCGCCCCGGGTCGTCCGGGGTACTCCCACTCGGGTCGTCCGGCGCACTCCCGCCCCGGGTCGTCCGGCGCACTTCCACTCCGGGTCGCCCGGGCCCGCCGCCGGGCCCGGGCGAAGCACGGCCGGCGGCATGATCGGAAAGAGTCCCCGATCCTCGTCTGCCGCGCGGGCCGCCGTGACAGCCATGGCGGACGCGGCATATGATCATTGACTGACACCGAATGCTGCAGCCGCCCGAGCGCGGCGCACAAGGTCCCCATGCGACATCCGTGGAGGCGTTCCACCGTGTCAGTCGAGTTGAACCACACCATCGTCATGGCCCGCGACAGGCGGGCCTCCGCCGAGTTCACCGCCGGCATTCTGGGGCTGGAAGTCGGAGCGCCCTTCGGGCCGTTCCTGCCCGTCACGACCGCCAACGGCGTCACCCTCGACTTCATGACCAGCGACCAGGACGAGATCACCTCGCAGCACTACGCGTTCCTGGTCTCCGAGGAGGACTTCGACGCGATCTTCCACCGGATCCGGCAGGCCGGGATCACCTACTACTCCGGCCCGGACCTCCGCCATCCGGGGCAGATCAACCATAACGACGGCGGTCGCGGCACCTACTTCCACGACCCCGACGGCCACCTCCTGGAGATCATCACTCGCCCCTACGGCAGCGGCGGAGGGTAGTCCGGTGGCCGGGTGAGGATGACCGCCCTTCGTCGAGTCGGCCGCCCCCCCCGGAGATGCTCCGGGGCGGTCTGACGCGACGAGGTCCGGGCCGGGCGTACCGGCGCGACGGCCGGCATGATCGTCGGTGATGGCCGCACGCGCTGCGGCAGGTCAGCCGCCGGTGACGGTCTCCGCACCGGTGAGGCGGGCGAGTTCCGGGAGGACCGTGCCCAGCGGGGCGTCGAGGGTGAGCATGGCGTAGCCGTCGCCGCGGGTGGGGCCCTGGTTGACGATCACCACGGGGATGCCGAGCTTGGCGGCGCGCAGCACGAACCGGCGGCCGGACATGACCGTCAGGGACGAGCCGAGGACCAGCAGCAGGCGCGCGCTCTCCACGAGGGAGAAGCACCGGCTCACCCGCTCCGCCGGGACGGTCTCGCCGAAGAAGACGACGTCGGGCTTGAGCGTCCCCGTCTCGCACGCCCGGCAGCCGACCATCTGGAACCGGTCGACCTCCTCGTCACGGAGGTCGACGTCACCGTCCGGGTTGATCGCGGTGGCGCGGGCGACGAACCCGGGGTTCGCCAGGGTGAGGCGGTGGTCCAGCTCCTCCCGCGAGGTGATGTCACCGCAGCCGAGGCAGACCACGTCGTACAGGCTGCCGTGCAGTTCGATGACCCGGTCGGCACCGCCCGCCTGGTGCAGGCCGTCGACGTTCTGTGTCACGATGCCGGTCACCAGGCCGTGCCGCTGGAGCCGCGCGACCGCGTGGTGGCCGCTGTTCGGCGTCGCCCGCGCCATCGCCCGCCATCCGACGTAACTGCGGGCCCAGTAGCGTCGTCGGGCCGCCGGGTCGCCGACGAACGTCTGGTAGGTCATCGGGGCGTGCCGCTTGCGGCTGCCGCTCGGCCCCCGGTAGTCGGGGATGCCCGACTCCGTCGATATCCCGGCCCCGCTCAGTATCACGACGTCGCCTTCGGACAGCAGCTTCGCCAGCGTGCTCGTACCCTCGTTCACCTCTCCATGCTGCCTCACGCCGTACGCCGGTCCGCCCGCGTCTCCGCCGGGCTCCTTCCGCCGCCCGTCTGCGATCCTGCTCGTTCGGCGGTGGACGGGGGCCGGTCAGGGCCCGGTCGTCACCGGCGAGTCACCGGGCGCCGTGCCCAGTCTCCTACCAGGGCCAGGCCCCGCCGCGCCGGGGTGTCCGCAACCTCATGATGTGAACCCTGGACAGGCCCCGGGGCGACCGTGGTGAGAGTGGTGAGGTCGCCCGTGGGGCTCTCCACGTAGAGGGCGGTGATGGAGAGTCACCCACCCGGAGTCGTCAGAGTGCCTTGACGAGGGTGACGAGCTGGTCGAGCGCCGCCCCCCAGCCCTCGACGAAGCCCATGTCCGCGTGCTGCTTGTTGTCCTCCGGTGTCCGGTGCATGGCGATGGCCCGGTAGCGGGTGCCGCCGGAGCCGGTCGGCTGGAGCTCGATGATCGCGGTGAAGGCCATTTCGCCGGCCTGCGGGCGGTAACCGGGCGCCAGAGCGCTGGTCCACACCAGCCGCTCGTTCGGGATCACCTCGAGGTAGCAGCCGGCCCCGTCGAACTCCTGGCCCTCGGGAGAGCGCATCACGGTGCGGAAGATGCCGCCGGGACGCAGGTCGATCTCGCAGTGCGGCGTCTCGTAGGGCTTGGGCGCGAACCACTGCGTGAGGAGGTCCGGCGTGGTCCACGCCTTCCAGACCAGCTCGGGCGCCACGTCGACTTCCCGGGTGAGCTCAAGGTCCAGGTTCGGGTCGAGGGTGTGCGGGGTGAAGCTCATTCGGACTCCTTCAGGGTGGTCAGGAAGTGGTCGAGTTGGTCGAGGCGCCTCTCCCAGAGGCGGCGTTGCTCGGCCAGCCAGCCGTCGGCGGCCTGGAGGCCGAGGGGGGCGAGCCGGTAGGTCCGCACCCGTCCTTTCTTGGTGGAGGTCACCAGCCCGGCGCGCTCCAGCACCGCCAGGTGCTGGGTGAACGACGGGAGCGCCATGTCGAACGGCTTGGCCAGCTCCGAGGTGCTGGCCGACCCCGACACGAGCCGCTCGATCACCTTGCGTCGCGTCGGGTCGGCCAGCGCCTGGAAGATCTGGTCGAGCCGCACCTGTTCGTTAGGCACACACCTGACTATGGCAGCGGCCGATACTTAGGTCAAGTCCTAAGTATTGCTGGATCGCCGCCCGAGTGGGTGCACGGTCTCTTCTGGTCTCACAGTGCCGGCCTGCTGTGGTCTGCTGTGGCCGGCCGTCCCCGCCGACCGTCTCCGGCTCGTCCCCGCCGACCGTCTCCGGCTCGTCCCCGCCGACCGTCTCCGGCCGTCCCCACCGGTCGGGCCGCCGGTCCTGCCGGCCGGCGACCCGCCGTCTCCTGCCTCCTACGCGACCGGTTCCTCCTCCTCCGTGACCGCGCCGCGGAACTGGGCCGAGTACAGCGCGTGGTAGGCGCCTCCGGCGGCGAGCAGCTGCTCGTGGGTGCCCTGTTCGACGATGCGTCCCGCCTCCATGACCAGGATGAGATCCGCGTCGCGGATGGTGGACAGCCGGTGGGCGATGACGAAGCTGGTGCGGTCGGAGCGGAGTGCGGCCATCGCGTGCTGCACCAGGACCTCGGTGCGGGTGTCGACGGAGCTGGTGGCCTCGTCGAGGATCAGCAGGGACGGGTCGGCGATGAACGCGCGGGCGATGGTCAGCAGCTGCTTCTCGCCGGCGCTGACGTTGCTCCCCTCGTCGTCCATCACGGTGTCGTAGCCGTCGGGCAGGGTGCGGATGAACCGGTCGGCGAACGCGGCCCGCGCGGCGGCCTGGATCTCCTCCTCGGTGGCCTCCGGGTTGCCGTAGGCGATGTTCTCCCGGATGGTGCCGCCGAACAGCCAGGTGTCCTGGAGCACCATGCCGATGCGTGAGCGCAGGTCGTCGCGGCGCATCGTGGTGATGTCGACGCCGTCGAGGGTGATCCGGCCGGCGTCCAGCTCGTAGAAACGCATGATCAGGTTGACCAGGGTGGTCTTGCCCGCGCCGGTCGGGCCGACGATCGCGATCGTGTGCCCGGGGTCGGCCACCAGCGACAGGTCCTCGATGAGGGGCTGCTCCGGGGCGTAGCGGAAGGAGACCCGCTCGAACTCGACCCGGCCGCGCCGGGTGGCGGGCGGCGCCGGGTCGGCGGGGTCCGGCCGCTGCTCCTCGGCGTCCAGCAGCTCGAAGACCCGCTCGGCCGAGGCCACTCCCGACTGGAGCAGGTTGGCCATCGAGGCGACCTGGGTGAGGGGCTGGGTGAACTGCCGCGAGTACTGGATGAACGCCTGCACGTCGCCCAGGCTCATCGAGCCGCCGGCGACGCGCAGGCCGCCGACGACGGCGATGGCGACGTAGTTGAGGTTCCCGATGAACATCATCAGCGGCATGATGAGCCCGGAGACGAACTGGGCGCCGAAGCCCGCCGTGAACAGGTCCTCGTTCCTGGCCCGGAACACCTCCTCGACCTCCGGCCGGCGGCCGAACACCTTCACCAGCTCGTGCCCGGTGAACGCCTCCTCGATGTGGGCGTTGAGGCTGCCGGTGTGGGCCCACTGGGCGACGAACAGCTTCTGCGAGCGTTTCGCGACCTGCCCGGTGACGACCATCGACAGCGGGATCGTCACCAGGGCGATCAGCGCGAGCAGCGGCGAGATCGCGAACATCATGCCGAGCACGCCGATCACGGTCAGCAACGAGGTGAGCAGCTGGCTCATCGTCTGTTGCAGGGTCTGGGACACGTTGTCGATGTCGTTGGTGACCCGGCTGAGCAACTCGCCGCGCGGCTGGCCGTCGAAGAACCGCAGCGGGAGCCGGTGCAGCTTGTCCTCGACATCCGACCGCAGCCGGAACACGGTGCGTTGCACCACGTCGTTGAGCAGGTGTCCCTGCAACCAGGCGAACAGCGAGGCGGCGAGGTAGAGTCCCAGGGCCCAGGCCAGGACCGTGGCCAGCGCCGCCAGGTCGACGCCCCGGCCGGGGACTACGTCCATCCGCGCGAGCATGGCGGCGAAGTCGCCGTCGCCCGCCGCACGGGCGGCCTGGATCGCCTGCTCCTGGGTCGTCCCGGCGGGCAGCCGTCGGCCGATCACCCCGGCGAAGATCAGGTCGGTCGCGTGGCCGAGGACCTTCGGCCCGACCACGGAGAAGACCACGCTGGTCACCGCGAGCCCGACCACGGCGACGATCCTCGGCCGTTCCGGTCTCAGCCGCCGCACCAGCCGCCGCGCGGACGGCCCGAACGTCATCGACTTCTCCACGGGCATCCCGGCCGCGGGGAAGGGGCCCCGCCCGAAGCCGCCGCCTCCCGCGGGCGGACGCGGTTGCGTGGTGGTCGCGGGCCGGTCGCTCATACGGCACTCCCCACGGGCCGGTCGGTCATGTCGTGCTCTCCACGGGTCGCCTCGCGTCCCACGGGCCGGTCGGTCATGCCGCACTCTCCACGGATCGCTGGGACTCGACGATCTCCACGTACGTCGGGCAGGAACCCAGCAGCTCGTCGTGGGTTCCGCTGCCGACGACCACCCCGTCGTCGAGGACGACGATCTGGTCGGCGTCGGCGATCGTGGAGACCCGCTGGCCGACGATGACCACGGCGGCGTCGGCGGTGTACGGACGCAACGCGGCGCGCAGCCGGGCGTCGGTGGCCGTGTCGAGGGCCGAGAACGCGTCGTCGAACAGGTAGATCTCGGGCCTGGCGACCAGTGCCCGGGCGATGCAGAGCCGCTGCCGCTGCCCGCCGGAGACGTTCGTGCCGCCCTGGGCGACGGGGGCGTCGAGGCCGCCGGGCATCGCCTCGACGAAGTCACGGGCCTGGGCGATCTCCAGGGCCTCCCACAGCTCCTCGTCGCCCGCCTCGGGGTTGCCGTACCGCAGGTTGCTCGCGACGGTGCCGCTGAACAGGTACGGCTTCTGCGGCACCAGGCCGATGCGGCTCCACAGCAGCTCGGGGTCGAGGTCGCGGACGTCGACGCCGTCGACCGAGACCGTGCCGGAGGTGGCGTCGAACAGCCGGGGCACCAGGGAGAGCAGCGTCGTCTTGCCCGACCCGGTGCTGCCGACGACGGCGAGGGTCCGGCCCGCGGTGACGCGGAAGGAGACACCGGACAGCACCGGTTCCGCCGCACCCGGGTAGCGGAACCCGACGTCGCGCAGTTCCAGCTCGGCGCGGGTGCTCACCTCCCGTACGGGGTCGCGGGGCGGGGTCACCGACGACTCGGTCTCCAGCACCTCACCGATGCGCTCGGCGCAGACCGCGGCCCGCGGGATCATCATCGCGATGAAGGTGGCCATCATCATCGAGGTCAGGATCTGCATCAGATACATGAGGAACGCGGTGAGGGCACCGATCTGCATCTCGCCGCCGTCCACCCGTCCGGCGCCGAACCAGAGCACGGCGACGCTGGAGACGTTGAGGATCAACATCACCGCGGGGAAGATGAGCGCGGACAGCCGTCCGACGCGCAGCGTGGTCACGGTGAGGGAGTCGTTGGCCGCGGCGAACCGGCGGGTCTCCTCGCGTTCCCGGACGAAGGCGCGGACCACGCGGATGCCGGTGAGCTGCTCGCGCAGCACCTGGTTGACCGCGTCGATGCGGGTCTGCATCTCGCGGAACAGAGGGACCATGCGGGAGGTGATCAGGCCGATCGACACCAGCAGGGCCGGGACGCAGACCAGCATGAGCCAGGACAGGCCGACGTCCTGCCGCAGTGCCATGACGACGCCGCCGACGGCCGTGATCGGCGCGGAGACCAGCATCGTGCAGGCCGTGACCACGAGCATCTGGACCTGCTGCACGTCGTTGGTGCTGCGGGTGATCAACGACGGTGCCCCGAACCGGGAGACCTCGCGGGTGGAGAACCCGCCCACCCGGTGGAAGACGGCGGCCCGCACGTCGCGTCCGAACCCGGCCGCCGCGCGGGCCCCGTAGCGGACCGCCGCGATGGCGGAGGCGATCTGGACCAGGGAGACGGCCAGCATCCAGCCTCCGGCGGTCAGGATGTAGCCGGTGTCGCCGGTGGCGACGCCCCGGTCGATGATGTCGGCGTTCAGGCTGGGCAGGTACAGCAGGGCCAGGGTGCCCACCAGCTGCAACACCACGACGGCGGCCAGCGCCGGTGTGTAGGGACGCAAGTGGGTGCGGAGCAACCGGCTCAGCACGGCAACTCCGCGGGGGAGGTCGCAATCATGCGGGTCACTCTAGAGAGGGGAACGGGTGACTTTCACTCGCTTATGCACGCACCCGTCACCACCGGACATCCGGGTTCCTACAGACGTAGGAAAAGCGATTCCGAAGCCCCGTCGTTCACCCGATGCGCGAATGACCAGCCCCGATTTACCTTCATCTGGCAGACAGTCTGACAATTCCGACAGAGGTCTGCCTGTCGACCAGGAGATCAGCTGATGTCCCGTGCCCTCGCACCCCGGCCCTGGGTGCCCGCCGTCACAGAAGAACGCGTCCAGTCCGTCCTGAAGGTCATGGCCGGCCGGTCCGCGGCCTCGATGCAGGACGAGCTCGAACGACTGGCCGCCGACAACCGTCGCATCCACGACGTCGAGTCGATCAACCTCAACCCGGCGACGAACATCATGAACCCCCGTGCGGAGGCGCTGCTCTCGGCCGGACTGGGGTCGCGTCCCTCGCTCGGGTACGCGGGTGAGAAGTACGAGACGGGGCTGGAGGCGATCGAGCAGATCGAGATCGTCGCCGCCGAGCTGGCCGCGGAGGTCTTCGGGGCGGCCTACGCCGAGGTGCGCGTCGGGTCCGGGGCACTGGCCAACCTGTATGCGTTCATGGCGGTCTGCGAGCCCGGTGACACGATCATCGCCCCGCCGGCGAGCATAGGCGGGCACGTCACCCACCACGCGCCGGGAGCGGCCGGGCTGTACGGGCTGAAGGTCGTCCCCGCGCCGGTCCGGGCGGACGGCTACACCGTCGACGTCGACGCCCTGCGGGAACTGGCCGCCGAGGTACGGCCGAAGCTGATCACCGTGGGCGGCAGCCTCAACCTGTTCCCGCACCCCGTCGCGCCGATCCGGGAGATCGCCGATTCGGTCGGCGCCCGGGTGCTCTTCGACGCCGCCCACCTGTGCGGCATGATCGCCGGGCGGGCCTGGCCGCGGCCCCTGGACGACGGTGCGCACCTGGTCACCATGAGCACCTACAAGAGCCTGGGCGGCCCCGCGGGCGGGCTCGTCGTCACCGGGGACGCCGGACTGGCCGAGCGCCTGGACGCGATCGCCTACCCGGGGCTGACCGCCAACTCCGACGCCGGCCGGATCGCGGCGCTCGCCATGACCCTGCTCGACTGGCAGGTCGCCGGACGGGACTACGCGCGGACGATGGTCGCCACCGCGCGGCGGCTCGCCGCCGAACTGGTCGACCTCGGCGTCCCGGTCTTCGCCGCCGAGCGCGGGTGCACCGAGTCCCACCAGTTCGCGGTCCTCGCCCACCGCTACGGCGGCGGCCAGCGGGCCGCGCGGCGGCTGCGTGCGGCGAACCTGCTCGCCTGCGGCATCGGCCTGCCGGTGGAACCGGTCGACGGCGACGTGAACGGCCTGCGCGTCGGCACACCGGAGATCGTCAGGCTCGGCATGACCGAGGCGGACATGCCTGCCCTGGCCGCGTTCGTCGCCCGCGCTCTGGACGAGGACGTCGACCCGGAAACCGTCGCACCCGAGGTCACCGCGTGGCGCCGGCGGTTCTCCGGGGTGCGCTTCACCGCCGACAACCCCTCCTGAGGACGTCCGGGACGTCGCCGGACGTTGTTAGCGGGGCGGACTGCCGGGTATGGCCGCGGTGACCCGTCGTGGCCGGGTCCCGGGCCGGCCGGGAGCCGGGCACACGGTGTTCCGCCCGGGGCGGGCACGGGTGTCCGCGCAGGCTCGCGGCCGCCACACGGATACGGGAAGCTCCGCCCGGGGCGGGCACGGGGGTCCGGCCGGGGGGCCGGGCACCGAGGGCTCCGCCGGGGGCGAGCACCGGGTGAAGGGGGATGCGATGGCGCTCATCGACCGTGAATGCGTCCGGAGGCTTCTGCAGTCACCGGACTCCGACGCCGTCCTGGTCTTCGTCCGCGGTGACTGCGTGGTGCTGCCGGCGGGGCAACTCGACGAGCAGCACCGGCGGCTGATCATCGCGCACCGCCGTGACCTGACCCGTTTCACCGGTGAGTCGGTGACCGAGGAACAACTGGACACGCTGGCCGACCGGCTGGAGAACGCCGCCCTGGACCTGGGGGCCTGACGGGGCACCCGGAGAGGAGAGCAGGGGTTCGGCTCCGGTCGTCCGGGTGCTGCTGCGGGTGTTCGGTTCCGGTCGTCGCGGGGCGGCTTGAGGTCGTCCCGCGCGACACCCCTGGTGTGATCAGAAGATGACAACGGGTACGTTGAAGAGGTCCATCGTCGACCTCGGGGCGGTCACAGTGTCGAACACGCCGGAGACGGGGTCCTGCGAATCCTCCTCCGACTCCTCCGTCACCGGTGCGCCTCCGCCGGGGTGCGGCGCGGGCGGCCTGTGGATCGTTCCGCTCGTGACGCCCGCCGGCCTCAAGGTGAGCGGTGAGATCGACCGCACCACCAGGGGTATGTGGGAGCGCGCGCTGGACGGGCTGGTCACCGGAGGCGGTGACCTGCACCTCGACCTGTCGGAGCTGACGTTCATCGACGTACGGGGAACATGGCTGCTGACACGGGCCGCCCAGAACCTGCCGCCGGGCGACCGGGTGTTCCTGCACCGCTCGCCCTACTGCCTGAGATCCGTGCTCACTCTGATCGGTTCGGATCCCTCTCCGATCGAAGTGGAGACAGCATGACCGCCGCCACGGAGCCGTTCGTTCACCCGGCACTGTTCTACCGGGGGATCCGACAGTATCTCGACGGTGTCGTACCTTTCATTCGCGAGGGCCTGGCGGCGGGCGAGCCGGTCGCGGTGGCCGTGCCCGGCCGGAACCTGACGCCGATCCAGGACGAACTGGGTGACCTGGGCGGCGAGGTGCGGTTCATCGACATGGAGGAGGCCGGCCGCAACCCGGGACGCATCCTGCCGGCCGTCCTGTGCGCGTTCGCCGACCTCCACCCCGGCCGGCGGGTCCGCATCGTCGGCGAGCCGGTCTGGGCGGAGCGGTCCGAGAGCGAGTACACGGCGTGCCTGCACCACGAGGCGCTGATCAACCTCGCCTTCGCCGGACGCGACGCCACCATCCTGTGCCCGTACGACGTCGACGCGCTGTCCGCCGAGGTCGTCGAGCAGGCGAAGACGACCCATCCCGTCCTGGTGGACGCCTCGGGGACGCACGCCAGCGCCGCCTACGCGCCTGAACGCGTCATCCGGGAGTGCAACCGCCCGCTGCCCGACCCCCCGGACGCCGTCACGCTCGCCTTCGGCGGCGGCGACCTGCACCGGGTGCGCGACTTCGTCGCGCGGCACGCGGCCGAGGCGGGCCTCGGCGGGAACCGCCTGGAGGACCTGCGGCTGATCGCCAGCGAGTTGGCCGCCAACAGCCTCGACTACGGCGGGGGCTCCGGAGTCCTGCGGATCTGGGCGGACGGCCGGCGGGTGGCCCTCGACGTCAGCGACGCCGGTCACATCACCGACCCCCTCGCGGGCCGCAGACCGGTCGGCCCCCGGCAAGGGGGCTCACGGGGGCTGCTGGTGACCAACCTGCTGGCCGATCTCGTCCGGATCCACACGGGTACGAACGGAACCACCGTCCGCGTGTACTTCGACATCTCATAGGATGTCCGCTCCCGTTCCCCCATCGCGGGCACCACGCCCGTGCGCCGGCCCTGGTCAGGGCCCTCGTCCGCGAGGGCCGTGGCGCGGGCGGGGCACGACCGCGGCGCCGCGCGACGACATGGCCCGCCCCCTCCGGCCGGCCGGACCCCTTGGAGGCAGCCGCCTTGGTCACGCCGCTCCCCGATGAGCACCGAACGGGCCGCGAGAGGACCGTCGCGGGGTCTGCGGCGGGTGACGCGGCACCCGACGTGCGGGAGTTGCTCGACGCGATACCGGGCCCGGCGTGCTGGACGGTGCCGATCCGGGACGAGACAGGCAGCATCATCGACTTCGCCGTCCGCGCCGTGAACGCGGAGGCCGTCGACGTACACGGACGCAGGGGCGGAGAGCTCATGGGCGTGCAGAGCCTGGGGCACTACCCGTCGCTGCGCGGCACCGCGCTGTCGGAGGCGTGGCTGCGGGTCATGGAGACGGGTGAGCCCGAGCACGTCGAGCGGTTCGAGTACGTCGAGACCGCCGACGGGGTGCCGCACCGCTCGACGTACACCGTGCGGATCACCCGCCTCGCCGGTGGTCTGGTCAACACCTGGACCCGCCACGACGAGGAGCTCCGGCTGTTCACCCGGCTGGAACGCACCGAGCGGCTCGGCAACCTGGGCTGGGGGCACTGGAACCTGGCGACCGGTGAGATCGTCTGGTCGCCGCAGCTGTACGCCATCCACGAGCGAGACCCGGCCGACGGGCCGCTCACCCTGGAGGAGTACTACGCGCTCGTCGATCCCGAGGACCTCCCGGCGGTCGAGCGGGCGATGGCCGGGCTGGCCGGGAGCGGCGAGCCGCAGGAGTTCGAGGCCCGGGTCCGGATCGGCGACGGCACCCGGCACATCCGCGTGTCGGCGCAGGCCGTCCGCGATGCGACCGGCAGGCTCCTGGAGATCCACGGGATCATGCACGACGTCACGCTCTGGCGCCGGGCCGCCGACGAGCTCGCCGGTGTCAACCGCAGACTCCAGGAGGAGAACCGGCTCTCGGTACGCCTGCAGAACATCATCATGCCGGTCGAGGACGGGCCCCGGGACCTGCCCGGGCTGCGGGTGGCCACCCGGTACGCGCCCGCCGAGACGGAGGCGTTCCTGGGCGGCGACTGGTACCAGGCGATCGAACTGGACGACGGCGACGTGCTGCTCGCCGTAGGTGACGTGGCCGGACACGGGCTGGCCGCGGCCTCCGCCATGGCGAAGCTGCGGCACGCCATCACCGGCCTGGCCTTCGCCCGGCACGACCCGGGGCGGATCCTCACCGCGTTGAACCGCCTGCTCTGCAAGCTGCGGCCCGACGTGCTGGCGACCGCGCTGGTGGCCCGTTACAGCCCCGCCGAGCGGCTGCTCCGCTGGACCCACGCGGGCCATCCCCCGATGCTGCTGGCCAGAGGCGCGCACGTGGAGCGCCTGCTGCATCCGGGGGTCCTGCTCGGTGTCTTCCCCGACGCCTCCTACACCTACGCAACTCTGCGGTTGCGGCCCGACGACGTGCTGGTGATGTTCACCGACGGCCTGATCGAGAAACGCGGCCGCGACCTGTACGAGGGCCTGGACCTGCTGAGCGGGACCCTGGCCCGGGTGCTGAGCTCGGCGGCCCCCGAAGACCGGCTGCGGGCGGTGATGGACGCGATGCTGCCCGGCAGCGAGACCGACGACAGTTGCGTCCTCGTCACGCAGGTCGTCCCGTCCGACCCGTGGGGAGGCGGTCAGTAGCCGCCGAACCAGCCGGGGACGTCGAGGCGGAAGAGGTCGACCGGGGTCACCGCGCGCAGGTCGGCTTCCAGGGCTCGCAGGCGCTCCTCACCGAGGGTCTCCGCCCAGCCCGCCCGCAGCTCGTCGAAGATGCGCGCCGACCGTGCCAGGCTGTCGGCGCCCCGCTCGGTGAGGCGCACGATCTTGCGGCGCGCGTCGCGGGGGTCGGAGCCGCGCTCGACGTAGCCGAGCTGTTCCAGGGTGTCGACGGTCTTGCCCGCCGCCTGCTTGGAGACCCCCAGGCGCCTGCCCAGCTCCACCGCGGTCGTGCCCTCGGGGCCGATCGCCTGGAGCACGAAGCCGTGCATCGGCCGCAGGTCCGGATGGCCCTGGCGGGCGAGCTCCGCGTGCAACCCGTCGACGATCACCCGGAAGCCGAGGAAGAGCCGGAGCGGCAACTCGAAGCCCGGGGGAGCGGTGGTCATGGGCACCCTTCCGGTCCGCTATCCCGACAACTGCGTTGTCGAGCTTAGGAGTTCTTACGGCGTCTGTCATCCGCGCACCGGACCCGGCGACGGGCACCGGACCGGCGACGGGCACCGGACCGGCACGCGGGGGTGCCTGATCCGGTGGCGGGGGCACCGGACCTGGCGACGGGACATCGGATGCCGAACCCGGCGGCGGGATGTCGAACCCGGCGGCGGGGGCGGCCCCGGAGGGTCAGGCTCGTCCGGATGCCTTCTGGCTGCGCCGGGAGACCGAGTCGATGACCACCGCGGCCAGCAGCACCGCGCCCGTGACCATGAACTGCACCGAGTTGCTCACGCCCTCCAGCGCCATCCCGGAGGCGATGGACTGGATGACCAGCATGCCCAGCAGCGCCGAGAAGGCGGTGCCACGGCCGCCGAACAGACTCGTGCCGCCGATGACGGCCGCGGCGATCGCCATCAGCAGCACGTTGCTCTGCCCGGTCGCCTGGCTGGCCGACGCGATGCGGGAGGCGGCGAAGACCCCGCCCACGGCCGCCATCGCGCCGGAGATCATGAACACCGTGATCCGGATCAGGGCGACGTTGACGCCCGCCCGGCGGGCCGCCTCGATGTTGCCGCCGACGGCGAAGATGCTGCGTCCGTAACGGGTGCGGCGCTGCACGAAGTCGGCGGCGACGACCACCACGAGGAAGATCAGCAGCGCCAGCGGAAGTCCCTTGTACTTGTTGAGGATGAACGCCGCCCCGAAGGCGACGATCGCCAGCACCGCCGTGCGGAACAGCAGGTCCCCCATCGTCCGGGTCGGGATGCCCGCCGCCCGGCGGCGGCTGTTGCCCACGTACGAGACGATGAAGAAACCCGCCGTCGCGAGGGCGGCGAGCCCGTAGGCGGCGATGACCTGGCTGAAGTAGGTGCTGGTGAGCCGGGAGACCAGGCCGGCGTCCGGCAGGTTGATCGTGCCGTTCGGGCCCAGGACCAGCAGTTGCAGGCCGGTCCAGGCCAGCAGGCCGGCCAGGGTGACCACGAACGACGGCACGCCGATCAGCGCGAAGAACGAGCCGTGGAGCAGGCCCAGCACGGCACCGGCGACCACGGCCGCCGCGATGGCCATGATCGGGTTCCAGCCGTTGTTGACGTACAGCACGGCCAGCAGCGCGGCGCAGGCCCCGCTGACCGCTCCCGCGGCCAGGTCGATCTCACCGAGCAGCAGCACGAAGACGATGCCGACCGAGATCAGGCCGGTCGCCACGATGTCGATGCTCAGGTTGGACAGGTTCTGCGGCGACAGGAACTGGCTGTTCAGGCTCTGGAAGATGATCCAGATGATGACCAGGCCGACGACCACGGGCAGTGAGCCGAGCTCGCCGCCCCTGACCCGGCGCTTGAACTCACCGAGGTAACCGGCGAACCCCTGTTCCCGGACGAGGAGCCGGGGGTCGACCTGCGCCTGCGCGGCCGGTCCCGCCGGGGCCGACGGCTCCAGCGGACTCACCGTCCCCGTCGATCCGGCGGGGCCTCCCGAGCCCCGGGGGGCCCGGTGTGCCCCCTGGGAGCGGCGCGGTGGAATGCGGTGGTTCTCACTCATCGACGGCCTCCGGTACCTGCTCACCGCGGGCGTGCCGCCGGGTCACCGCGTTGTCGGTCGCCCCGGTGATCGCGGCGATGATCTCTTCCTGGGACGTCTTCCTGGCGTCGAAGACCCCGTTGTTGCGGCCCAGGCGCAGTACGGCGACGCGGTCGGCGACCGCCTTCACGTCGACCATGTTGTGGGTGATGAGGATCACCGCGTGTCCCTGGGAGCGGAGCCGCTCCACCAGGTCGAGGACCTGCGCGGTCTGTTCGACGCCCAGCGCGGCGGTCGGCTCGTCGAGGATCACGACCTGCGGTTCGCCGAGCAGCGACCGGGAGATCGCCACGGTCTGGCGCTGGCCTCCGGAGAGCGACGCCACCGGGATGCGGACGCTGGGAATCTTGATCGACAGCGTGTGGAGCAGGTCGCGGGAGCGTTTCTCCATCCCGACCTCGTCCAGGACGCCGAAGTGCCGCATCTCCCGGCCGAGGAACAGGTTGCCCACCACGTCCAGGTTGTCGCAGAGCGCCAGGTCCTGGTAGACGGTCGCGATGCCGAGCGCCTGCGCGGCGCCGGGGCTCGGGATCGAGACCGGTCTGCCCGCCCAGCGGATCTGGCCGGAGTCGGCCGGGCCCACGCCCGCGATCACTTTGATGAGCGTCGACTTCCCGGCGCCGTTGTCGCCCACCAGGGCGACCACCTCGCACTCGCGGACCTCCAGGTCGACGTCCGTCAGTGCCTGCACGGCCCCGAAACGCTTGGAAATGCCCTCCAGTTCGAGTATCGCTCCGGCCACGGCAATCGCCTCCCAGACCGTGTCGCCGCCTGTGTCCCCGTTCGTGTCCCGCCCGTGTCCCGCTAGGAGATCCCGGCGCTCTGGCAGGCAGAGCGGACCTCCGGCGTGCAGATCTCCTCGACCGTCCAGAAGCCGTCCTTGACCACGGTGTCCTTGATGTTGTCCTTGGTGACGACGATCGGCTGGATGATCTGCGCGGGGATCGAGGACGACGACCCGTTGTCCACCGTGCCGGTGCCGCTGATCTGCTTGCCCAGGCCGATGTCGACGGCCATCCTGGCGGCGTTCTCCGCCTCCGGCTTGATCGGCTTGTAGATGGTCATCGTCTGGGTGCCGAGCAGGATGCGCTGGATGGCCGCCAGTTCGGCGTCCTGGCCGGTCAGCGGCGTGCCCTTCTTGACGCCCGCGTTCTGCATGGCGCGGGCGATGCCGCCCGCCATGCCGTCGTTGGCCGCGTAGACCCCGATGACCTTGTCCGCGCCGAGCGCGGTGAACGCGCCGGTCGCCTCGGTGTTGGCCTGGTCCGGGCTCCAGTCGGGGGTGTCGTACTCCTTGCCGATGGTCACCTGACCGTCGAGGACCGAGTGGGCGCCCTTCTTGAAGTCGCCCGCGTTCGGGTCGGTCGGCGAACCGTTGATCATCACGATCGGCCCGCGCTTGGGGTCGCCTCCCGCCCTGATCGCGTTCAGCAGCGCCTCGCCCTGCATTTTGCCGACCTGGATGTTGTCGAAGGAGGTGTAGGCGTCGATCGGGCCACCGGCCAGACGGTCGTAGGCGATGACCTTCACCCCCTGCTGCTTGGCCTTGGAGACCGACGAGGCGATCGCCTTGGCGTCCACCGCGTCCAGGATGATCACCTTGACGTTGTTGGTGAGCATCGAGTCGACCTGCTGTTGCTGCTGGTTGGGATCCTGGTTGGCGTTGTTGTAGACGACCTCGCAGTTGGGGCAGAACTTGGAGACGTTCTGCTCGATGTAGGGGCGGTCGAACTTCTCGTAACGGGCCGTCTTCGCCTCGGGCAGCAGTAGGCCGATCTTGAATCCCTCGGCGACGTTCCCGGTCGCGCCGCCCGTGGCGGCGGGTGACGCGGGCCCGCCCGCCTGTTCGGCGGTTCCGCACGCCGCCGCCCCGAGCGCCATCCCGACCGCGGCGGCACCCGCCATCCAGCGAACCACCGGTGTATGCACTGTGCCCCCCCGAGATCCCCCGGGGCCGGTACGTGACCTCAGCAATCGGTCGTCCGCCCCCGTTAGCGGCAGCCGTACCCAACGCTGGACAACGCGATGCCCGATGATGATGATCTTGATGAGGACTTGGTGTGGCGACCGGTCCGCTGGGACGGGCTTGAACCTCCTGTGGGGACGACTCGGCCATCCCGTCACCGGCTACGGCGTTCCCGACGCTGCCTGTCGGCCCTCCGCCGACGTCCCCCGCCGTCCCTTCGCCGGTATTCGCGGCCGGCTCGCTGCCGGTCGTGGCGTTGTCCGCCGTCTCGCTGCCGGTCGTTGCCGTTCCCGGCCGTCCCGCTATCGGCCGCGGCGGACGCCGAGGCCGGCGTCACGGGCACGGGCGACGGCGGCGGCGCGGTCGCCGACGCCGAGCTTGGCGAAGATGTTCGACACGTGGTTGCGCACCGTCTTCTCGCTCAGGAAAAGCCGCTCGGCGACGGCGTGGTTGGTCAGCCCGGCCGCGATCAGGGAGAGGACCTCCGTCTCCCGGTCGGTGAGCTCGGGAAGCGGCCGGGGTTCGACGGCGGTGTTCGACAGCGCGGCCAGGACCCGCCCGCCCGCGGCACCGCCGAAGACGACCTGCCCCGCGGCGACCGCGGCCAGAGACCGGGAGATCTCCTCGGAGGTGGCCTCCTTGAGCAGGTAGCCGCGCGCTCCGGCCCGGATCACCTCGAAGATCGTCGCGTCGTCGGACAGCATCGTCAGCGCCAGCACGGCCACACCGGGCCGGCGTTCCCCGATGACCCTGGTCGCCTCGATGCCGGAGAGACCCGGCAGGTGCAGGTCCATCAGGACCACGTCGGGGGCCGCCGACTCCACCAGTTCGATCGCCTCCTCCCCGGTCGTCGCGTGCCCCACGACCTCGACCCCGTCCAGGTCCTGGAGCAGGCCGATGAGACCTTCGGCGAACATCGGGTGGTCCTCCACCACCACGACCCGGGTCACCGGGCCGCCTCGCGCAACGGCAGCCGCACGAGCACGCTCGTTCCGCCACCCTCCCCGCTGACCAGGTCGAACGTTCCACCCAGCTCGACGGCCCTGCGGTGCATGGAACGCAGCCCCACACCCCGGGCGTGCCCGCCGTGCCCGGAGGTCCCGCCGGGCACGCCCACCCCGTCGTCGTCCACCCGCAGCTCCAGATCGCCGTCTGCGCGCAGCCGGATCGCGCAGTACGACGCCTCCGAGTGCCGCGCCGCGTTGGCCAGGGCCTCCGACGCGATCCGGTACGCGGCCAGCTCCACCACGGCGGGCATCCGCGGTAGGTCGGCCGCCGCGTCCACCTCCACGACGAGGTCACCGGCGAACCCGCGTCCCAGCTCCGCCAGCGCACCGGCCAGCCCCAGGTCGTCCAGCGGCGGCGGACGCAGGTCGTACACGATGGCCCGCACGTCGACGACCGTCTTCCTGATCCGGGCCGCCAGCTCTCCCAGCAGATCCTCCGCCTGCGGGGAGTGCCCGGTGACCATGCGGCGGGCACGGTCGGCCTGGAAGGCCAGCGCCGCCAGCGTCGGGCCCACACCGTCGTGCAGCTCGTGCAGCAACCGGTTCCGCTCCTCCTCGCGGGCGGCGAGCAGACGCTGGTGCGACTGCTCCAGGTCGGCGGCGAGGCGGTGCGCGTGCACGGTCACCGCGATGTGGGGGGCCAGCTCGGCGAGGACCGCCCGGTCGCGGCGGCGCAGCGGCTCGCTCACGACCAGGGCGCCGACCAACCTGCCCCGGTGGTGGAGCGGGACGCGCTCGGCGGGACCCCCGGGCCGGCCCCACTCCGCGACCACGCCGCCGCCCTCCTCGACCGCCACGTGCCGCACCCGGAGCGCGCGGCCCACCGACTCGGCGACGTGCCCGAGCGATTCCCCGGGCACGTCCGCCCCGGAGAGGCGGTCGCCCAGGCGGCGGAGCGCGGCCACCGGGTCGTCACGGTCGCCGAACACCAGCTGGTTGACCCGCGCCTGGATGCGCGCGTACGCCGGCTGCACGAGCACCGCCGCCAGCGCCACCCCGGCCGGCGGCGCACCGCCCGGCGCGTCGAACAGCCGCCCGAGCGCCAGCACGCCGCCCGCGTAGGCGGCGAACAGGGTCGCCGTCAGCGCGGTCAGGGTGAGGGTGCGGGCCAGCAGGGCGTCGATGTCCCAGAGGCGGTGGAAGACCACGGCCACGGTGACCGCCGCCGGCAGCGGCACCGGAGCCAGCGTGATCAGGATCCGGCCCCCGGGGAGGTCCGCGATCGCCACACCCAGCATGACCACGGTGACCAGCCCGGCCGCCAGCACCCACTGCGACTGCCTGCGCACCACGCCGGAGGCCCCGCGTTGGCGGTGGACCAGGGAGGCGACCGCGGCGACGGCGGCCCCGAACCCGCAGACCAGTCCCGCCGCCATCGCGGGTGCCGCCAGCCACGACAGCACCGGCACCACGCCGACGTACCCGGGCGGGAACAACCCCGCCACGTCCACCTGCGCCACCGGCAGCGACGCCCACCCCACGGTGGCGGAACCGATCGCCGCCGCCGCCAGCGCCGCCGCCGGCCGCCACCGTCGCGAGGGCAGGGTGCCGTCGGGGAACAACAGCAGCAACAGCGTCGGCACCGTCATGTAGGCGGGTGCCCACATCCAGTTCGACAGCCACATCAGCTCGTCGGCCAGCGGAAGGCCGAGGGCGGGGTCGTTGACGCCGAGCAACCCGTACGCGCCGAACGCCAGCGAGACACCCTGGACGGTGCCGATGCCCAACATCATCCAGCCGACCCGTGTCCCGGGCCGTTCCGTCACGACCAGCGTGCCCGGCAGACCGAAGGCGAGGGTTCCCACGGCGCGGAACGCGTCGAAACGCTCCACGAAGCCGGCGACCCCCAGTTCCTGGAGACGCGGTTCGACGGCGAGCGAACCGGCGACGAGCACGAGCAGCGCGGTCGCCACCACGGGCCCCGACCATGCCGGCCAGGCGGTTCCATCCGGTCTATCCGGGTGCATGGATCGAATGGTGCCACCTCCCGGTCCCGGCGTCATGGGACGGAAAGTCCCGATCGTGAGGGGACGGGTGCCTCATGCGGCCCGCCCATCCCCGGCCCGACCCTGGGACGACGGACACCGGCATGAGAGGAGACCGGACATGACGGAGAGAATCCCGTCCGGGGATGGTGAAGCCCCGGAGGGGGCGGGCGGGACCCCGGCTCGCACGCACCGGACCTCGGGCGGGCAGCGGACCCGCCGGACTCGGCCCGATGGTGCGCCGGGTGGCGGGGGGCTGGGCGGTGGTGCGCTGGACGGTGGTGGGTCGGGCGGTGGTGGGTCGGGCGGTGGTGCGCTGGACGGCGGAGGGCTGGACGGCGGTGCGTCGGGCGGCGGGGCCCCGGCGGGGCAGGCGGTCACCTCCCTCGTCGTCACCGCGGTCATCGGAGCCGTGGGCTGGGCCGCGCTCGCCGCCGAGTCGTTCGCCGGCCCGCCGCCGCAGAACTACCGGGACGCCCTCATCCTGGTGCCCTGGACGATGTACGCCGTCCTCCTGGTCGGCATCCACCGCCTGCAACGGCACCGGACCGGAAGGGTCGCCGTCGTCGGGCTGGTCACCATAATGGTCGGCATGGTGGTCAGCGTCGTCGGCACCCTGGGTGCGGTCCTCGGGAACGCTTCGATGGAGGCGGTCGCCTTCCCCGGCGGCCCGGGGCTGTTCCTCCTGGGCCTGGTGGTGTTCGGCGCCGTCACGGTCCACGCCGGCGTGCTGCCCGCCTGGACCGGCGTGCTGATCGCGCTGTCGCAGGTGCTGGCCGCCCTCATCGGAGTGGTCCTGTCGTGGCGGGTGCCACTGCACTCGCACGGCAGCTACACGGGCGGGATCGGGTTCGGCCTCACGATGGCGGCCCTGGCTTTCGCCCTGCACCGGTACGGGCGGGACCCGGCCCCGTCCGGCCGTAACCAGGACCCGTCCGGCAGCCGTCGGGCCCCGTCCTCCGGCCGGTGACGGTCTCCGTGCGGAGCCTCACCGGTCCCCCCGGACGCTTTAAGTGACTTTGGTGGTGTTTCGAGAGGAATGTCACGGGCATCGCACCTCTGCCGGTCACGGAACGGGGGGTGGGCATGGCGCGCACGTCACAGGCTTTCACTCAAGGACGGGGCGGTGCCGATACCCGGGGCGGCGTGACCGACGGTCACACGGGCATCCGGAGCACCCGTTCCGCGACGAGAGGCGGCGCGGGTGTCCGCGGCGGCACGGCCGGCGGCCATGTCGGACCGTCGTCCACCGGCCTTTCGCCCACCGAGCCCGCAATCGTCACACCGCCGTCCGCCGGGTCTGCATCCACCGCGTCCCCGTCCGCCGGGCCCGCAGCCGTCACGCCGCCGTCCACCGGGTCTGCGCTCGCCGGGGCCGGGAGGCCGCTGCCGCGGGCCAGGGGACCGATCACCGCCTGGCTCTTCGACCGGCTGGCGCGTCCGCCGCACCGGTTCGACCCGCCCCCGCTCCCCGGCCCCGCCCGTCCGGTGAACGGTGCCGCCGCGGTGGACGTCCCACCCGCCGCAGATCCCGCCCCCCTCCTCGACGAGGATCTCCAGCTCGCGCTGTTCGCCTGCTACGAGCTGCACTATCAGGGGTTCGACGGGGTCGACGAGCGGTGGGAGTGGAACCCGTCCCTGCTGGAGACGCGCGGCATCCTGGAGGCGCGGTTCGAGGAGGGGCTCGCGCGGGCCGTACCGCGTCCGTCCGCCGGGCCGGAGCTGTCCGCCGTACCGCGGTCCACCGCGCCGAAGCCGCCCGTCGCGCCGGTCCCGTCCGCCGGGCCGAAGCCGTCCACCGCGCCGAAGTCGTCCGCCGTCCCGGTTCCGTCCGCCGGGCCGGCCGCGTGGATGCGCCGCGCGCTGACCGAGCTGGTGGCCGCGGACGACGGGCCCGCCCTCTCGGCCTACCTGCAACGGGAGGCGGATCTGGAGCAGTTCCGCGAGTTCGTCGTGCACCGGTCGATCTACCACCTCAAGGAGGCCGACCCGCACACCTGGGCGATCCCCCGGCTGCGCGGTCAGGCCAAGGCGGCCCTGGTGGAGATCCAGACGGACGAGTACGGCGGCGGACGCGCCGAGCGGATGCACGCGGAGCTCTTCCGGGTCACCATGCGCCGGCTGGGTCTGGACGACTCCTACGGCGCCTACCTCGACCGGGTTCCCGCGGTCACCCTGGCCATCTCGAACACCATGTCGCTGTTCGGGCTCCACCGGCGCCACCGGGGAGCGCTGCTGGGCCACCTCGCGGCGTTCGAGATGACCTCCTCGCTGCCCAACCGCCGTTACGGCCGGGGCCTGCGACGGCTGGGCGGGGACGAGGCGGCGTGCAGCTTCTACGACGAGCACGTGCAGGCCGATGCCGTCCACGAGCAGATCGCCGCCCACGACATGTGCGGCGGGTTCGCGGCGGCGCACCCGGAGCTGGCGGGCGACGTCCTGTACGGGGCGGCCTGCGCGCTGGCGCTCGACCGGCTCTTCGCCACGCACGTCCTGGCGTGCTGGCGGCGGGGTGCCACGTCGCTGCGGGAGCACGGCGGCGGTGAAGTGACGTCGGGCCCCGGCCGATGACGGCGAACCCCGGCCGGGGCGACGCCGCGGCGGCCCGGCCGGTGAGGAAGCGACGACGGACCCCTCGACGGGCGGTGAGACCATGATGGACCTCGATTACGTGCTGCCGTTGCGCTGGGACGACGACACCGGCCTGGAGGAGCTGACCGCCTACCTCCTCCGGCTCTCCCGGAATGCGCGGATCATCGTGGTCGACGGCTCGCCACCGGAGATCTTCGACCGGCATGCGCGGACGTGGGGTGGGTTCCTCCACCATGTGCGTCCCGACCCGGGCCTGCCTTTCGCCAACGGCAAGGTGTCCGGAGTGATCACCGGTATGCGCCTGGCCCGCGCCGAACGAGTGATCATCGCCGACGACGACGTCCGCTACGGTGAGGCGGAGCTGGCCGCGGTCGCGGCGCTGCTGGACGGGGCCGATCTCGTCCGGCCACAGAACTACTTCGATCCGCTGCCCTGGCACGCCCGCTGGGACTCCGCCCGGACCCTCCTCAACCGGAGCCTGGGGGCCGACTACCCGGGCACGTTCGGAGTGCGGAACTCGACCTTTCGGGAGATGGGCGGTTACGACGGCGACGTGCTGTTCGAGAACCTGGAGCTCATCCGCACGGTGCGTGCCCACGGCGGACGCGAACGCCGCCCGCTCGACCTGTACGTCCGCCGCCTGCCGCCCGAACCCGGCAGGTTCTGGTCCCAGCGGGTCCGCCAGGCGTACGACGACCTGGCGCAACCCGTGCGGATGGCCGCCTTCCTCGCGGTGCTGCCCTCCCTGGCCGCCGCGCTCCTGCGTCGGCGCCACCGGGTCGTGCTGGCCGGCGCGGGGCTCGCGGTCGGCCTGGCCGAGGTCGGCCGTCGCCGGGCGGGGGGACGCCGGGTGTTCCCCTGGACGGTCTCGCTGTTCGCTCCGGTGTGGATCCTGGAGCGGGCCGTCTGCAGCTGGCTCGCCCTGGCCGCCCGGTTCGTCCGCGGCGGGGTCCCGTACGCGGGACGGCGGCTGCGGACGGCGGCACACCCGGTGCGCGGCCTCCGTCCGGGCCGGGGCGGGGAGCCGTCAGGCGGAGCGCTCGGGCCCACCCGGTGCCCGGAAGCCCGTGGCCTTGTGAGACCCGTCGCAGAACGGCTTGGTGGAGGACCGGCCGCAGCGGCACAGCGCCACGGTCGCCCGGCCGGGGTCGATGGCCTGACCGTCCTGGGCGAGCAGGGTGAAGGGCCCCCGCAGCAGGAGCGGCCCGTCCTCACAGGTCGTCACCGTGACCGAAATACCCTCTTTGTCTGACATTTCTGACAAGTGCCCTGGGTGGTGGAGGGGAAACGCCACCCGGGGCACCGGGAGGTCACCCGCTTGGGAAGTGCGGAGCGGCCCCACCGTTTCCGGAAACCCGGCACTGTTTCCCGCGCTTCCCGCGTTTCCCCGCCCTTCCCGCACTCCCGACCGGCGGAGGCTGGCGACGACGGGACGAGGGAAGCGCGGCGGGAAATCCGTTGGACGCCCACCGGGCACTCTGCGACCATCCGCAGGATGACCGACGAAACCGGCCGTGGGACGCGGCCTGCCGACGGCCCGAAGCGCGTGAGCTTCGCCGCGCTGCCCGGCACCGCCCTGGCCGCCCTGCTCGACGATGACCTGCGCACGGCCGGCGAGGTGGCCGGGGTCGCCCTGCCCGAGTACTTCCTGGACGACGAGTCACAGTGGCTCTGGCGGCTCCGGTCCGGCCAGATGGCCGACGACCCCGGTCACGAACGGTGGATCGCGCCGCAGGCGGTCACCGGGTGCGAAGGCGTCGTCATCGGTTACGCCGGATTCCACGGGCCGCCCGACGGGGCGGGCATGGTGGAGGTCGGCTACTGGGTCGCCCCCGAGTTCCGTCGCAGGGGGTACGGCCGGGCCATCCTGGCCGAGATGCTGCGCCGGGCCGGGGCCGAGCCCGCGGTGAGGACCGTGCGGGCGTCGATCAGTCCCGGCAACGCGGCGTCCCTGGCCACGATCGCCGGTTTCGGCTTCGTCGAAGTCGGTGAGCAGTGGGACGAGGAAGACGGCCTGGAGCTGATCTTCGAGGTCCCGGTGGGGCCTCGTACGGACGGAGGAGCCGGGCCGGCATGAACGCGGGGTCGGCATGAGCACCGGACCGGCATGAACGCCGGGCCGCCGCGAACGCCGGACCGCCGAACGCCGGGCCGCCGCGAACACTGGACCGGCACGAACACCGGACCGGCATGAACACCGGGCGGCGCGGGGCCGCACTCCGCCGGAGCGCGGCCCCGCGCCGCCCGGTGTTCCCTCAGCCGTGTTCCTTGCCCATGGCCTGCCGGATCACGTCGCGGGCTCGGTCCATGATGGCGATCGGGGTGCCCAGTAGCAGGTTCTTCGTCGCCGACTCCGTCCCCGGATGCGGGTGGGTGGGCGCCATGGCCTCGGCCGCCTTCACCCCGGCCGCCATGGCACGCCGTTCGGCCTCGCTGGTCTGGGCACGCAGCTGGGTGAACTCGTAGCGCTCCTCCGACCTCGCGTGCGCGAGCACGGCCGCCCGCAGCATCGCCAGGTTCGTCATGAACTGAGGGGCGCCGGGGCCGGCCTTGTCCATCTGCATCAGGAGCTGCTTGGCCTCGTTCTCCTCGGCCAGGCGGTCGTCCACCACCGAGTCGCCGCCGTCCAGCTTGCGGCGGGCGTAGGGGTGCACGATCTCCTCCTCCGCCGTCTCGTGGACGGCCAGCATCCGCACCAGCCGCTGGAACGCCTCCCCGCGATCCGCCGCAGGCGCCTCCTCGACCTCGTCGAACAGATCCCTGATCAGCGCGTGCTGCCGCAGCAGCAGATCGACGACGTCGGTGTCGTCCATCAGCTCGGGCACGGTCTGGCGGTCGCTCATGGGTCCTCCTCCGACTCTTCTCCGTCCTGGGCGTTGCTACCCGCGCCTGTCGATCGAAACCCGGAGCGAAAACGCGGGAAGGCGCCGGAGAACAGCGCGGTAAAGGGCCGCCCCCCAGGTCGGGAAGCGTTTTCGGCAGGAACGTCGACGGGGCGGCACACCATGGAAATCCCGTATTCCCGGGCCTTCCCGCGGTGACCGCGAACCGGCGGCGGGAAATGGCGGTTCACCTGGGGTGATGCCGCCTGACCTGGTCTTCCGTGATCGGAGGCCGTCGTCTCGTCCGGGTGCCCGGACATTGAAAATTTACCGGTGGCGCCGAGCCCCAGCTCAGAGCGGCAAAAAGGTCGCGGAAGGTAGATCTTTTTGTCGGCTTTTCGACACTTTGGGGAGTGGAGCCGTACACCCGGGGTAGCGGCGCCCCAACCGAAGATGCACGACCTCTGGAGGCATCGATGACTGAGTTTTCGAACGGGGTGGGGGAGCGCCCCGGGCAGGGCGGGCAGCCTCAGAGCGCCGCCCAGCAGGCAAAATCCGCCGCCGGAGAGGTGGCGCAGACCGCCAAGGGGCAGACGCAGGCCGTGGCCGGTGAGGCCAAGGAGCAGGCCCGTCAGGTGGTCGGCCAGCTTCGCGACCGCGTCACCGAGCAGACGCAGCAGCAGAGCCGCCGCGCCGCCCAGGGCATCCGTCAGTGGGCCGACGAACTGGCCTCGATGGGCGAAGGCGCCAAGCCCGACTCCCCGGTGTCCGGGGTGGTGCAGCAGGTCGCCGACAGCGGACGCCGCGCCGCCGACTACCTGGAGCACCACGGCCTCGCCGGCGTGGTGGAGGAGGTCCAGAACTTCGCGCGCCGCCGCCCTGGAGCGTTCCTGGCCGGTGCCGTCGCGGCGGGCTTCCTCGTCGGCAGGCTCGCCAAGGCCTCCGGGGGTGCCGCGTCCGGCGGTTCCGGCACCACGGGCACGGAGCGGTACGGGGCCGTCCCCGGCGTTCCGCCGCAGGCCGCCCCGTACGGGACGCCCACGGCGGACCCGTACGCGACCGGCCAGTACGGAACCGGCGCCTACGGGACGGACCCGTACGGCACGCCGCCCGCCGAGCCCTACGGCACCCCGACCGACCCGTACCGCACGCCGTCCGGGACGTACCCGGCACAGGAGACGTACCCGCCCCAGTCGCCGTACGCCGACCCGACCAGGCCCGCGACGCCGCGGGACCCGGGCGGTGACTTCCGATGAGCTACCCGAGCGCCGATCACCAGGAGCCGTCACTGGGACAGCTCGTCGGCGAGATCGGGGAGGACCTCTCCAGGCTGATGCGCCAGGAACTCGAACTGGCGAAGGCGGAGATGCGCGAGGAGGCCGGGAAGGCCGGCAAGGCGGCCGGGCTGTTCGGCGGAGCGGGATTCGCCGGGTACATGGTCGCCCTGCTGGTGACGCTGGCCGTCATGTTCGGCCTGGGCAACGTCATGGACCTGGCCTGGGCGGCGCTCATCGTCGCCGCCGTCTGGGCGGTGGTCGGAGCGGTGCTCTACAGCTCCGGACGCGCCAAGTGGCGCGAGGTGACGCCCAAGCCGGAACGGACCGTCGAAACCCTGAAGGAGGATGCGCGATGGGCGCGGGACCTGACGAAATAAGGGCTGAGATCAACGCCACCCGGGCCGAGCTGGCCGCGGACGTGGAACGACTCGCCGACCGGACGAGCCCGAGGAGGATCGTGCAGCGCCGGACCAACAGGATGCGCAACGCGGTGCGCTCGGTTCGCGAACGGGTGATGGGAACCCCGTCGTACGCCGCACACCGAGTGGGCCAGCAGGCGTCGTACGCCGCGGGTACCGTCCGCCACGTCGCCGCCGACACCGCGGGCACCGTCCGTGACGTCGCCGCGGACACCGCGGGTACGGTCCGCGACGTCGCGGTCGACACCGCGGGCACCGTCAAGCACGGCGCCCAGCAGGCCGCCGAGGCCGTCCAGCGGGCACCGGAGCAGGCGATGCGGAGCACACAGGGCAACCCGCTGGCGGCCGGCGTGATCGCGTTCGGCGCCGGGCTCCTGGCCGCGACCCTCATCCCGAGGACCGAGGCGGAGGAGCGCGCCGCCGGCCAGCTCATGGAGCAGGCCGAGGGCGTGATCCAGCCGGTCAAGGAAGCGGTGCGGGAGACGGCCCAGGAGCTGGGGCAGGAGGCCAAGGAGGCGACCCAGCAGGCCGCCCAGCAGGTCAAGGAGACCGCGACCGAGGCCGCACAGGTCACCGGGAACGAGGCCCGCGACCAGGCCCAGCGCGTGGCCGACCAGACCCGTTCCACCAACCCCGGCCGCTAGCGCGGAGGCGACCGCGGGCCAGGGAGGGCCGTGCCGGTCGCTCCCGCCGGGCCCGGACCGGCCGGGCCCGGCGGGAGCGCTTTCTCGCACGGTCCGGCCGGTCCGGTCCGCACGCGGTCCTTTCGTGCTCCGGTCGGGCCCGGTCCGCATATGGTCCTTTCGTGCTCCGGTCGGGCCCGGTCCGCATACGGTCCTTTCGCACTCCGGTCGGGCCCGATCCGCACGCGGTCCTTTCGCCCCCCGGCCGGGCTCGACCCGTACGTGCCCGGCGCGTGTGACCTCTCACAGCAGGCCGTGCCCCGCCGCCCCGCCCCGTCCGGCGGGGCGGCGGCCCCCAGAACGAAGACGGTGTTCCCATGTCACGTCACGACGTCGAACGTCCCGCAGACCACGCCGCCGACCCCGGCCGCCCGCCGCGAGTGGACCGTTCCCGGGGCGGACCGGCGGACGGGACCGAACCGGAGAGCCCGGCCGAACTGCCCAAGCGGTCGTGGTGGGGTGTGCTCAAACGCACCGTCAAGGAGTTCCAGCAGGACAACCTCACCGACTGGGCCGCAGCTCTCACCTACTACGCGGTGCTGTCGATCTTTCCGGCGCTGCTGGCCGTGGTCTCGCTGCTCGGGCTGTTCGGCAGATCGGCCACCCAGCCGCTCGTCGACAACCTGGGAGCACTGGCCCCCGGGCCCGCCAGGCAGACCGTCGAGACCGTGCTCCAGACGTTGCAGAGCAGCCAGCGCGCGGCCGGCCTGGCCGCCGTCATGAGCATCGCCGTCGCGCTCTGGTCGGCCTCGGGATACGTGGGGGCCTTCATCCGGGCCGCCAACGTCATGTACGAGATGCCCGAGGGCAGGCCCATCTGGAAGACCCTGCCGCTGCGTCTGGCCATCACGACCGTCCTGGTGATCCTGACCGCGGCCGGAGCGGTCGCGGTCGTCTTCACCGGCGGCCTCGCCGAGCAGGCCGGGCGGCTCCTCGGCGTCGGCCAGACCGCGGTGACCGTCTGGGGCATCGTCAAGTGGCCGGTCCTGGTGGTCGCCGTGATGCTCGTGCTCGCCCTGCTCTACTGGGCTTCGCCCAACGTCGAGCATCCCGGGTTCCGCTGGCTCACCCCGGGCAGCGCTCTCGCCGTGGTGCTCTGGATCCTGGCCTCGGCCGCGTTCGGGTTCTACGTCGCCAACTTCAGTTCCTACAGCAAGACCTACGCGGCCCTCGCCGGCGTCATCGTCTTCCTCGTCTGGCTGTGGATCTCCAACGTCGCCGTGCTGCTCGGGGTGGAGTTCGACGCCGAGCTGGCCCGCGAACGCGCCATCGAGAAGGGGCATCCCGAGGACGTGGAACCCTACGTCGAGCCCCGCGACACCCGGAAGTTCGACGAGCAGGAGGCCCGCCGGGCCGGGCTGTGACCCTCCGGCCCGGGTCCTCTTCGAGTTCGAGGGGACTTCGGGCCGGGGCATCCGGCTCAGGACCGTCCGGCGGCCGGAGCGTCCGGCTCGGGACCGTCCGGCTCAGGACCGTCCGGTGGTCGGGAGCGCGTCCCGGACGGCGGCCAGGCAGCGCTCCACCACCGGCCGGGGGTCGAGGGCGTAGCTCCCGTCACCGAAGAGCTCGAAGGTCATGCACCCCTGGTAGCCGCGGCGGTCCAGGGCGGCCAGGTAGTCCGCCAGCGGCAACTCGCCGTCACCCCAGGCCAGGTGTCCGGCGGGCCGGCCGTCGATCAGGTGCACGTGGCGGACGCGGTCGCCGAGCGCGTCGAAGTAGTCGTCGACGCTCTCCCCGGCCACGGCCATGCCCACGGTGTCGAGCACGGCACCCAGGTTCGGCGCGCCGATCTCGTCGAGCATCCTGGCGAGCGTGCGGGAGTCGTTGACGAGGTTCGACTCCAGTCGCTGCAACGGCTCGACCACGCACGTCACCCCGAGAGCGCCTGCGTAGGCGGCGATCTCGCCGAGCGCGTCGGCCGAGCGGCGCCACCCGGCCTCCACCGGCTCGTCCTCGAAGCCGCGGCCCGGAGTGAGCAGCAGCAGCTCCGCCCCGAGCTCCGCGCACAGTTCGGCCGCGCGGCGGAAGAGGGCGATGCTCGCCGCGCGCAGCCGGGTGTCGGGGGAGGCCACGTTGACCGGGTACATCACCTGCTCGGGGGTGAGGCAGTGCACCGTGAGGCCGCGTGACTCGACACGGCGGCGGACCGCGCGGGCCTCGGCGTCGCTCAGCTGCGGGAGGTGGAACTGCGGCGCGATGCCCCACAGCTCCACCCGCTCGCGGCCGAGGTCGGCGGCGTCGTCGAGGAACCGCTCGAACGGCAGATGCTGGTAGGCGAAGTTCGCGCCGGTGATCTGCCGGTCGGAGAGGGGCATCAGGCCTCCTGTCGTCATCGGGCCTCCTGTCGTAGGCGGTGCGCCACGGTCACTTGCCCACCCCGTCGGCGAGCCCCTTGACGATGTAGCGCTGGCCGAAGATGAACAGCAGTACCACCGGGATGGCGGCGATGACCATGCCGGCGAAGACGACGGGGTAGTCGGTGCCGTGCTTGCTCATCAGGCTCGTCAGGCCCACCGGGAGGGTCTGCACTCCGCTGCCGCTGGTGAAGACCATCGCGAAGAGGTACTCGTTCCAGGCGAAGAGGATCTGCAGCATGACCGTCGAGGTGATGATCGGCTTGCACATGGGCAGGATGATCCGCCAGAAGGTCGTCCAGCGGCTGGCGCCGTCCATCTTGGCGGCCTCGTCGACCTCGTGCGGGAGGTCGACCATGTAGGCGCGGATGAGGAAGGTGGTGAAGGGCACCCGGAACGCGGTGTAGAGGATGAGCAACGCCCAGAAGGTGTTGTACAGGCCCATCGCCTGGAACATCTTCACCAGGGGGACGAGCGCCACGGTCGGGGTGAGCATGAGCCCGCCGAGGATCAGCGCGGTGACCGTCTTGCCGAACGGGATCTCCACTCGGGTGAGGCCGTACGCGGCCCAAGCGCTGATGAACACGGTGGCGATCGTCGAGGTCACCGTGACGAGCACGCTGGTGGTGAGGTAGTCGCTCACCCCGCGGTTCCACGCCTTCTGGTAGTTCTCGAAGCTCCAGTCGACGGGGAGGGCGAAGGGGTTGCCGAAGAGCTCGGCGTTGGTCTTGAAACCGTTGAGCGCCATCCACAGCAGCGGGTAGAGCACGATCACCGCGAGGCCGAGGAGGAAGGACCACATGAACACGCGTGCGATCACGCCCATGAAGTTCAGGCGTTTCACCATTCCACCCTTCTCCTGCGGGTGACCCACATCTGCGCCAGCGCGATGCCGAGCGTGATCACGAAGAGCACGGTGGCGATCGCGGCGGCGTAACCGAAGTTGTTGCGCACGAAACCGCTGCGGTACAGCCACGTCCCCAGCACCTGGGTCGAGTTGTTGGGGCCGCCGCTGGTCATCACCATGACCTCGTTGAACACCTGGAACGCGCCGGAGATGGTGACCATCATCATCAACCCGGTCATCTCACGCACCAGCGGGAGCGTCACGTGGAAGAAGCGGCGGATCGGCCCGGTGCCGTCGAGGGCGGCGGCACCGTAGATCTCCGACGGGATGCGCTGGATCGCGACGGCGAACAGCAGGGTGGAGTACCCGAAGCCCTGCCACTGGCTCATCGCGATGATCGCCGACATCGCGGTGCTCTCCTGGCCCAGCCACGCCTGGGTGAACTCCCCGAGCCCCACCGCCTTGAGCGCGTGGTTCAGCGGGCCCAGGTTGGGTTCGTAGATGAAGTAGAAGAGCAGGCCCGCGACGGTCAGCGAGATCGCCGAGGGGAGGAAGTAGATCGCCCGGAGGTTGCGCCGCCACCGATCGCTGCTGATGCTCTCGATGAGCGCGGCGAGCAGGAGCGCGCCGAACACCTGGAACACGATCGAGATGACCGCGTACAGCAGGTTGTTGCCGAACGACGTCCAGAAGATCGGGTCGTCGAGCAGCTTGGTGTAGTTCTTCAGTCCGACGAACTCCTGCTCGCCGCTGTAGATGTCCCACTCGAGCGCGCTGAACCCGAAGTTCTGCACGAGCGGCAGGTAGACGAACACCCCGACCAGCGCGAGGGCGGGGATGACCCACGCGAGCCCGAGTGCCCTTTGAAAGACGGCGCGCACCGGCACGCTCTCCTTTCGGATGGGGGCTACTTGGCGGAGTTCGATGCCTCGCGCACGCTTTCGAGGACCTTCTCCGGAGTCATGCCACCGCTGATGAGCCCCTCACCGCCGGCGAGCCAGGCGTCGGACACCTCGGGCACCGTCACCATGTCGAGCCAGCTGACCAGCTCAGGAGCCTGGTTGACGGCCTCGATGCCCTTGAACACGGGCTTGCTGGACGTCTCCTCCGTGACGGCGCCGATGACCGTGCTGGGCTGGCCGTACGGGGGAGAGGAGAGCGTCTTGGCGTTCTCGGCGTTCGTGACGAACTTCATGAAGTCGACGGCGAGCGCCGCGCGCGGCGACTTGGCGTTGACGAAGTAGCCCTCGGGGGCGCCCTCGATCGTCTTCGGGTTGCCCGCGGCGCCCTGGGGCACCGGCAGCGGGAAGATGCCGAACTCCTCGACCGGGAGCTTCTTCTCACCGGTCACCGAGTCGAACTCCAGGACCTCCTGGTAGTACATCGCGGCCTTGCCGTTGGAGAACGCCTCCTGCGCCGAGGTGTAGAGCACGCCGTTGGTGCCGTCGCGGGTGTCGGTGCACTCGGTGACGAGGGTCTTGAACTGCTTGAGCGCGTTGACGTAGCCGGGGTGGTCGAGCTTGGCCGTCTCGGGGTTGAAGTCGGCGCGGAAGACGTCGCTCGGCACGGAGTAGGCGAAGAGCTGCTGCATGTAGTGCAGGGCGGGCCAGCCGTCCTTGTTGCCGAAGGCGATGGGCTCGTAGCCGGCCTTGCGCAGCGGCGTGCAACTGCTGATGAGCTCCTCGAAGCTGGTGGGCACCTTGACACCGGCCTTCTCGAAGGCGGTCGTGTTGTAGCCCATGAACTTGCCGTTGTTGTACAGCGGGATGCCGTAGTACTTGCCGCCGAAGGCGAAGGCGGACAGCGACGCCTTGCTGAAGGTCTTGCCCCACTCGGTGTCGGGGCCGATCACCTTGCTGAGGTCGGCCGCACGGCCACCGCGCACGAAGTTCTCGGCCCAGTTGCCGGTCCAGGTGAAGAAGATGTCGGGCAGGGCGTCCGAGGCGGTGAGCGTCTTGGTCTTGTCCTTGATGCTCTGGTCGGTCTCCTGGATGAGCTCGATCTTCACCTCGGGATGCTGCTTCTGGTACGCCGCGGCGAGGTCCTTGAAGTAGGGCTCCAGGGGGTCACCGGCGAACTTGGTGAGGATGCTCAGGGTGCCGGAGAACTCCGGGGCGGCGGCGACGTCGGCCGCGGGGGCGCCGGCCGTCCCGCCTCCGCCTCCCCCTCCACCGCAGGCGCTGAGGGTGAGGACAGAGGTCCCGACGAGTGCCGCGAACGTCGTCAGTGCGCGAGGGCGCATGGCCTTCCTTTCTCTCGGGGGGAGAGGGGACCGCCGGTGCCGTGGCACCTCGGATCCGCCGTGTGGTGTCTCCGTCACGAACCGTTTGGTGTGGGCTGACTGTACAGACGTTCTGATACCGGTACCAGGTCTAGAAACAAGATCTTTTTTTGCGATGATGTTTGATGCTGTTACGTGACATGTAATGCCTGGTCAGACAGTAGTTCATCATCGAGGGTGCTTGCGCGGTTGACGCTGACCGCCTACTGTGCCAGCGTGACTCCAGCGTGATACCGGTATCAGTCGCCATAAGCCACGGAGCGACGCCGACCCCACGCACTCCCGAAAGGACACGATGATGCTCGGCTTCAACGAGCCCGAATTCCTCTCGCAGCTCGCGAGCACGGTGGCGCTTCGCCCCCAGATCGAGGAACTGGTCGACCGTCTGGTGGACGAGGGGTTCGACAACCTCTTCCTTGTCGGCGCCGGCGGAACCTACGCCCAGATGTGGCCGTACGAGCACCTCGCCCGGCGTAGCTCCACCCTCAGCGTACGCTCCGTCATCGCCGCCGAACTCATCGTCTCGGGTGACGCCTCCCTCGGTGAGCGCTCGGTCGCGATCTTCACCTCGGTCTCGGGCACCACCGACGACAGCCTCCGCGCCATCGAGTACTGCAAGGCCAAGGGCGTCTACACGATCGGCTTCACCGGCTACCCCGAGTCGCCCATCGCGCAGAACGTCGACATCGCCCTCATCTCCGAGCCGAAGGCCTGGCCCTTCGACCAGCAGATGCTGCTCTTCATCGGCCGGCTGCTCTCGCGCCGCGGCGAGTTCGACGGCTACGAGAAGCTCGCCGACGAGCTCGCGAACATCCCGCAGGTCCTCCTGGAGGTGGCCAAGCAGGCCGACTCCGCCGCCTCCGACTTCGCCGAGGCGCACAAGGACACCGACTACCACTTCCTCGTCGGCGGCGGGAACCTGTGGGGCTTCACCTACCTGTACTCCATGTGCATCCTCGAGGAGATGCAGTGGCTGCGCACCACCCGGGTGCACAGCGCCGAGTTCTTCCACGGCTCCCTGGAACTGCTCGAGGAGAACACGAGCGTCATCATCTTCCAGGGTGAGGACGAGACCCGCGCTCTCACCGACCGCGTCGAGTCCTTCGCCAAGCGCATCTCCAAGGACGTCACCGTCTTCGACACCCGCGACTACCCGCTCGACGGGATCAGCCCGGAGTTCCGCGGCCTGCTCGCGCCGCTCGTCCTCGACACCGTCATGGGCCGCGTCAGCAAGCACCTGGAGCGGGTCCGCGACCACTCACTCGACCTGCGCCGCTACTACCGCGTCATGGACTACTGAGCACCCGCCCCCGCCCGGACGACCACCCGGGCGGGGGCACCCCGCGTGCGGCCCCCGGCGGCCCTCCCCGGCACCCCCTCGCACCCGCCACAACCCACCGCCCGCGTACCCCGGTCGCCGCCGGCGTACGCGTTCCCTCCCGGGCCGCACACCGCGGCCCGCGCACAGGAGAACCCTTATGAGAGTCCTCGGCTTCGGCGACAACATCGTCGACCGGTTCGTCGACCGCGGCGTCGACTACCCGGGCGGCAACAGCGTGAACGTCGCCGTGTACGCCCACCGGCTCGGCCTCGAAGCCGGCTACCTGGGAGTCTTCGGCGACGACGACCTCGGACGCTTCCTGGCCGAGGCGATCGCGGCCCAGGGGCTCGCCGTCGACCGCTGTGTCGTACGGGCCGGCGAGAGCGGAATCTCCACCCTGCGCGTCGACGACGGCGACCGGATCTTCCTCGGCTGGAACGGCGGCGGCGTCACGGTGCGGGAACCGCTGGTGCTCGACGACGACCTGCTCGACTACGTGACCTCCTTCGACCTCGTGCACTCAAGCGTGTACTCCGGCAGCGAGAGCGAACTGCCGAAGCTCGCCGGACGCGGCACGCTGGTCAGCTTCGACCTGTCGAGCGAGGACGACTACCGCACCCCCGACTACCTCGACCGCGTCTGCCCGCACGTCGACCTGGTGCTGCTGTCCTGCTCCCACCTCGACGAGGCCGGCACCCGCGATCTCCTGGCCGACGTCGTACGACGCGGCGCCCGCCTCGCACTCGGCACCCGCGGCATGGACGGGGCCATCGCCCACGACGGCCGCGTCACCGTCAGCGCGCCGGCGCGCCGCGTGGCCGACCCGGGACAGATCGTCGACACGATGGGCTGCGGCGACGCCTTCCTTGCCGGATTCGAGGTCTCCCTGCTGCGCGCCGGCTGGTCGACCACCGCCGCACCGGGGCATGACATGATCGAACGTGCGCTGCGCGACGGCGCGGACGCCGCCTACGAGCAGTGCTTCGTCGAAGGCGCATTCGGCTACGGCAAGCCCACCGGGCAAGCGGTGATGGCTAGCATGTCGCCAGCCGCCGAAAGCCAGAAATGAGGAACACGTCCCATGCCAGCTGCTGACCGGGGTCAGGCGACGGGACCGCCGACGATCTCCGAGGTGGCCGCCGAGGCCGGCGTCGGCCGCGCGACCGCGGCCCGCACGCTCGGCGGGTATGGGTACGTCAGCCCCGAGCTCCGGGAACGGGTGCTCGCGGCGGCCGAGAAACTCGGCTACCGCGCCAACGCGCTCGCGCGCAGCATGTCCACGGGCGTGAGCCACACCCTCGGCGTGATCGTCGCCGACATCGGCAACCCCTTCTTCGCCGGGGTGATGCGCGGGATCTCCGACACCTCCCGGGCACGGGGCTTCGACACGATCGTGCTGAGCACGTACGAGGACCTCAGCCAGGAGATCGCCGCGACGAACGTGCTCATCGACAAGCGCGTCGACGGCGTCATCATCGCCTCCGCCGCGGTCCGCCGCAGCGAGGTCGCGCACATCAGGGCCGCGATGGACCGCGGCATCCCCGTCGTCCTCGTCGACCGCGCGGTCGCCTCGCTCGACCTCGACTCGGTCGTCATCGACAACCGCGACGCGGCGCGGGCAGCCGTCGAGATGCTCATCTCCGCCGGTCACCGCCGCATCGGATTCATATGGGGGCCGCCCGCAGCCGAGGCACCCGCGACCCGGCGCGAACTCCTCGCCGAGGCGTCCCGCAACCTGTGGACCGACGGGGAACGACTGCGCGGCTACCTCGACGCGCTCGACGACGCGCGCATCCCCTTCGACCCCCAGCTGGTGATGGTCGGACGCAAGACCGAGGGACGGGCGACCCAGGAGGTCGCCCGCATGCTCGCCCTCCCCGACCGGATCACCGCGGTGTTCTGCACCGAGACCGAGGCGGTGACGGGCGCCCTGCGGGCCCTGCGCGCCGCCGGGCTCTCCTACCCGCGCGACGTCGCACTGATCGGCTTCGACGACAGCGCCTGGGCCGCGGTCATGGAACCGCCGCTGACCATGATCGAACAACCCGTGCACCAGCTCGGCGCGAAGGCCGCTGAGGTGCTGCTCGACATCCTGGACGGCGCCGAACCCCGCCGCGAGATGCACACGCTGCACTCACGCCTCATCGTCCGCTCCTCGGTCGCCGCCCCGGCGCTCCCCTGAGCGGGCGGCTGTCTTTCTCCTGAGGGGCGGGGACGGGGTCGTGTTGTGAGGGGTGTCTTCTGAGGGGGAGTGTTCTGAGAGGGCGTCTTCCCGGGGGTCGTGTTCTGAGGGGGGCGTGTTTCGAGGGGCGGTCTTCCGAGGGAGGATCGTTTCCCGAGGGGCTGGTTCTCACCGAGGTGCCGGCCGTTTCCCGGGGGCCGATCGTTTCCTGAGCGTCGGCCGGTTTCCTGGGCGTCGGCCGTTTCTTGAACGTAGGCCGTTTCTTGAGGGCTGATCGTTTCTCGGAGGGTTGATCGCTTCCCGGCGGGTTGATCGCTTCCCGAGCGGCCGGTGGCTTACCGAAGGACCGGTCGGGGCGGTGGGCAGCGGGCATCTCGAACAGCGGGTGACCTCGGACCGCAGACGATCTCGAACGGCAGGCGACTCCGGGTGGTGGAGCCCCCGGCGAACCCGCATGCCCACACCCGGCCGTAGAACGACTCCATCCCGGTCGTGGAACGACTTCACCCCGGTCGTAGAAGGACTTCGCCCTGGCCGTGGGACGACTTCACCTCGATCGTGGGAGGATTTCGCCCCGGCCATGGGACGACGCCTCCCAGCCGTGGAACGGTTCCACGACTATCCCGCAACTATGTTCTCACTGTGAATCGACCTATGGAATGCCGCTGAAACCCGGCCTCGCCTCCAAGGATCCATACTCATCTCCAAGCCATTCCCAAGAGGCGGGTCCTAGCCACTCCCAAGCAGTATCGGTGACCCTGTACACAGGTCGAAGCCGTTCAGATGTCTCTCGGTGAATCGAGAGTCCGGGCGGGTTCTTCCTGTGAAGAGGTATCGATCGGTCCGGAAGGCGATCCCATCGGAAATGTGGGGCAACGGAGGCTGGGAACACTTTCTCCCTGCTTTCTTTCCTATGGAAAACGCTCTCTGGGATGTCACCCGGAACCGGGAAGAGTCATTCACGGCATACGGAGCCGGCGACCGGCCCGAGTGATCGGACCAGGTCGATCCGGGGACGACGTGGCAGCCGGCCTCGTTCCGGTGCGCTCACGGCTTCCGGTCGAGTGGCCGGCAGCCGATTCCGACGTCGACGGTCTCCGTGAAGAGGGAGAAGCGCCGAAGGCGGCTGACCTGCGTTCATCTCAGTCAGCTGCGGGATGTCAGGCGAAGGCGGTGGGGGTTTGAAGGGCTTGGCCGTGTGGGACACGAACGAGGACGGACGTCCGGACAGGGATCGTCATCTGCCGGAGGGCGTCACCGGCTCGATCATCAATGCCTCCGGGAGGGAGCCCTTCACGGACGTCCGGCGGGTCAACTTCTGCTTCTCCGGCCGCGGGCGGTATGCCGCCTGCCTGGCGGACCACGGGAACCGCCGACTGGTCCCGGAGGTGTGGGACCTCACCGGCGAGACCCCGCTGCCCCGGACGCTGCACGGCTACGAGGGTGTGACTCCGGAGACCGTGCCGGTCGCCACCGACGACGGCCACATACTGCTGTGCCGCCCGACCGGCGACGGTGCACTCCACCTCATCCTGGTCGTCCCCTCTCAAAACGACGGCGCTTCCCGCAACGACGGCGTCTCTCGAAACGACGGCGTCTCTCGAAACGACGGCGTCTCTCGAAACGACGGCGTCTCTCGAAACGACGGCGCTTCCCGCAACGACGGCGCTTCCCGCAACGACGGCGCTTCCCGCAACGACGGCGACGGTTTCTCCCCGTACGGGGACGCCGTTTTCTCCCCAGGCGGCGTTTTCTCCCCAGGCGGCGCTTTCTCGCCGGGTGTCGGTTTCTCCCCGGGCGGTGTTTTCTCGCAGGGCGATGGTGTCCCCCCGGGCGGCGATGGTTCTTCTCCGGACCGCGGCGATGTGGCCGAGGAATACCCGCTGGCCGTCATCCGCAGCTCGGGCTTCAGGCTCATCGCCGCTCCGACAGCCGGAACAGCCGCCCTGGCTTTCGAAACCGGGCCCAGCCGGATCACCACGGTCTGGCGGCTGTCCGGACGCGACGAACCCCTCGAACCGGTCACTGAGCTGTTCGGCCAGTTCAGCGGCGGGATCTGGCTGGACGCCACCGGCGACCACCTCGCTCTGAAGTTCCACCGCTTCAACCGCTCCAACCGGTTTAACCCCTATGACCGGTCTAATCCCTCCTCCAACCGGCCCTTTGCCCGGACCGCCGATCAGGCTTCCACCCGGGGCGGCGGCCGAGCCGAGACGGGCACCGTGGTCCTGGACCTCTCACGCGGCACCCTGACCCCCCTCGGCGGGCTGGCCGGCGACGAACGTCTGCTGCTGGCGGCGCCCCGCACCGGGGTGCTGCTCACCGCCGCGAACCGCGACGGCGTCCACCGGCTCGGCGTACGCCACCGCGACGACGAGCGACCTACCGTCTTCCCCAACCGGCTGAACGCGATCGAGGGCAACGTCACCCCGCTGGCCCTGGACCCCACCGGACGGCACCTGGCGCTGGCGGTCACCCGCGGTGCCCGCTCCCACCTGCTCCTGCACGACCTGGTGGAGGACACCGGCCAGGAGATCGACCTGCCGCCCGGGATCCTGTACCAGCGGGCCTACTGGAGTGCCACCGGCCTGCACCTGATCCACAGCACACCCGACCGGCCGCCCACCCTGATCACCGTGCCCCCGCCGTCCGCGTCGCATGCCTCCCTGTCCCCGCCGCACGTCTCATCGTCCGCGTCGCATGCCTCGCCGTCCCCGCCGCACGTCCCATCGCTCGCGCCACATGCCTCGCCGTCCCCGCTGTCCTCACCGCCCCTCCTGCCGTCCCCGCCACCTCGCGGGCGCCGTCGGGAGCCGGTCCGCGTTCAGAACTACGACGGGCCGGCGGGAGCCGTCGAGGCGATCGTGTACGGCGACCCCGCCACCAGTGACCGGGTCGTGCTCGCGCTGCACGGCGGCCCCGAGGCCGCTTGGCAGCTCGGCTTCAATCCGCTGTTCCGGCGGCTGGCCGCAGCCGGAACCGCCGTGGTCGCACCCAACCAGCGCGGCAGCATCGGCTACGGCGCCGCGCACCGCGACGCCATCCGCGGCGCCTGGGGTGGCCCCGACCTGGCCGACGTCCTCCATCTGGGACGTGCCCTGCTCACCGCACGCGGGCCCGGCCGCGAACGCCCGGTGCTGTACGGCCCCAGCTACGGCGCTCACCTGGCGCTGCTGGCCGCCGCCGCACAGACCGGCCTGTGGTCCCGCGCCGCGGTCGTCGCACCATTCCTGTCCGGGCGGCTCCTGTACGAGGACGGGCCGCCCACGGTACGCAACCTGCTCGACCGGCTCGGCGGGCACGAGGAGATCCACGACGAGCTCGGCCCCCGCGACCTGCTGCGGCTGGCCGGCCGAATGCGGCTGCCGATCCTCATCATCCACGGCGACCAGGACCCGACCATCCCGGTCACCCACTCCCGGCGGCTACGCGACCGGCTCCGCGAGAGCGGCCACCGCGACGGCACCGACCTGATCTATCTGGAGGTCCCCGGGGCGGGCCACGACCCGTTGACCGAGGCCGACGAGCGCCTCGTCCTCGACCGAGTCGTCGGCTTCCTGCACGTCGGCCCCCTCGGTGCCTTGAACGTGTCCGGGTAACGTACGACGGCAGGTGGGGCAGACCCCGGCTGGGCCGGCGGCCGACCGCCACCCGGTGGCGGCGATGCCCTCGTGCACCGCCCTCGCGTACCGCCTCGAAAATCCCCTCGGTCGCATCGGGCAGGCGGGCGGCGCTGGAAAGCGCTGGAATAGGTCAGCAGTGACGGATCGAACGCGTTGTGATGAGTCCGGCCCGCAGGCGGCCTTCCGCCGCAGATCACGTCACAGCGCTGGACGGCCTCGACATCGGGGGCCTCATACAGGGGTTACGGCAGCACCGCCGCGGCTGGAATCTGCGGCGGCGTGCCAGGCAGCCCGTCAGACGAAGACGCCACGGTGGCGGATGTCGCGACCGGGATAAGCGTCTGGCACTGCTCGACCGGGCATACGGACGTGCCACCTCCGGGGAGGGGACGGCTGTCGGCAGGTGGCCTGCGCACTCGATCCGACCGGCTCTCCAGCCACTTGCCTTGCATAACAACAGTCTGACCCCGCTGCTGTTCGCAGCGGGGTCAGACCCCTCTCTGTCAGACTGCCGTGAGACATGGGACGCAGGAGTCCTTCTGATGTGAAGCAGGGCGAGACAGGACGATCAAGACAGTGACGATGACCCTCGCCGACCAGACCGCGATGACCGGGCAGGATGGTCGTGTGACCTCCCAGCAGCCGGAGCAGCCCAAGCGGCGCACCTTCACCAAGGCCTGCAAGGCGCGGATCCCGGCGGCCTTCGACGCCCTGCCCGAAGGCAGCGCCGAGCGCGGCGCCCTGCTGCGCAGGGAACGGCTGTACCACTCCCACATCGAGCACTGGCGCAAGCAGGCCGAGACCGGCACCCTGGCCGCCTCGACGGGAAAGCCGGTGAAAAGCGCCGAGGCCGAGGAACTGGCCCGGCTGCGCGCCGAGAACAAGAAACTCAAGGCCGCCAACGACAAACTCGTCGGCGAGCTCGGCAAGACCCGGACCGCCCTGGACATCGCGGGAAAAGCGTTCGCGCTGCTGCAGGACATCTCAAGCAGCGCGGACTCCGAGAAGAAGTGACCCGGCTCCTCGACGAGCACTTCCCCGAGATGGAAGAAGCCGTCGGCACAGTGCGCGCGTGTGCGATTCTCGGGAAATCCCGGGCCACGCTGCACCGGCACCGCAACCCCGCCCCGCCCTGGCTGGGGCCGCGCCGCCCGTTCCATCACCCGACCGAGCTGACCGAGCACGAGCGGGCCCAGGTGCTGGCGGCGCTGGACTCGCCCCGCTTCGCCGACAAGTCGCCGGGCCAGGTGTGGGCGACGCTGCTGGACGAGGGCGTCTACCTGTGCTCGCAGGCCACCATGTACCGGCTGCCGCGGGAGCGTGGCACGGCCGGCGAGCGCCGCGCCCAGGCCGTCCACCCCGCGCGTAAGAAACCCGAGCTGACCGCCGACGGCCCCCACCAGGTGTGGTCATGGGACATCACGAAACTGAAAGGCCCCGCGCGGGGTGCACTATCTGCTGTACGTCATCCTGGACATCTTCTCCCGGAAAGTCGTCCGGTGGGAGATCCGGCCGACCGAGACCGGGATCTTGGCCAAGGAGTTCATCGAGCACGCCATCGCCGCCAACGACGGGATCGCGCCGGAGGCGATCCACGCCGACCGCGGCACGGTGATGACGTCGACCACCGTCTCCGGGCTGCCGGCGCTGCTGGGGATCGACCAGTCCCATTCCCGGCCGCGCGTGTCCAACGACAACCCGTATTCCGAAGCGCAGTTCAAGACGCTCAAGTACTGTCCGGCGTTTCCGGGCGAGTTCGGGTCCATCGAGGACGCGAACGTCTTCTGCGGCCAGTTCTTCCGGTACTACAACACTGAGCACCGCCATTCCGGGATCGGGATGCACACCCCCGCCTCGGTGCGTGACGGCTCGGCGGTCGAGATCCAGGCCCGGCGGGCCGCCACGCTGAACGCGGCGTTCCTGGCCTATCCCGAGCGGTTCCGCGGTCGGCGGCCGAGCCCGCCGCCGCTGCCCGCCCGGGTATGGATCAACAAGCCGTCGACAGACCTCGAAGACGACGAAGCCGAGGCCTCAGCACAGACACCGAACGTGGCTTGATGTCTCAACAGGTTTGACAGGTACCGAACGGCCTGACGAGCAGCTCTCATCTACAGCAGCCTAGAAAATCTTGATCCACAGGTCTTGACGATTACTCCGGCCGCCGGCTCCTGATCGCGGCCGTCAGCGCGTCGCTGACCAGCTCGGTCCGCAGGTGATCGGCGATCGACCAGCTGATCAGGCGCCGTGACCCGGTATGGATCACGGTCGCGAGATACAGCCACGAGTCATTGACCGGCAGATAAGTGATATCCCCACACCACTGCTGGTCGATCTCACCGGGTGTGAAGTCGCGCTCGAGCAGGTCCGCAACCGGCGCAGCGTCCTGGTCGGGGATCGTGGTTGGAGTTGACCTGGTGTGGGAACGGCCACCGCTGTCTCCGCGGTACCTGTGCCGCCAGCTCCTCTGTCCGCTATAAGGCCGTAGCACGGAGCTGCTGCGCGGCGATTTTGACCTGCTCCGCGCTCGGCAGATGGACTACGCCGAACTTCGATGCCTTCTCCAGCTGGATCTTGTGAAACTGAAACGGTGGCGTAGCACCTGAGAGCAGTTCGGAGGTCTGGCGCTTTCTCCCTTGGTCGTCCTTATGGAACTTGCTGTTCTGGACAAGGAGGCTGCACGCCGTACGCCCACACCAGAAGTCCACGCGGAATAGCGCATCAGCGAGGGGGTGCACGCGGACGTCCAGCCCAGCCGCCCGGAGATGCGTTACCACGTATACCTCGCGGAGGAAGGAGTAGTAGGCGTTACCAACGCGCCATCGCATCGCGTCCCTGACGATGGTCCTACTGATGCCGAACGAAGAGGTGACCCGCTGCACCTCTTCTTGGGCAGGCCTCCACAGCATGCTGTTGGCCTGTGGGTCATCGTGGGCGAACTCGTTGAAGCGCTGCCAGGTCGGCAGCTCGCGCGTCGCTTCCACGGTGTAGTGGAGGACGTGCATGAACGCAAAGTCTGGATGCCAGTCGACGATGGCTCGAACTCTCTCGGCGTTCGCGCGCTTCACCTCACCAAGCGCGTGATCCGTTGTGCGGCACACATGCTCCACGTCCCCAGGCCCGAGCTGGTAGACAAACGAAGTCTCGTGCGCCTCGACGAAGGGCACGACCGTGTACATCTTTGCTGGAGTCGCCCGCCAATCAGCAAGAGCCTGTCTGGTCTGCGGAGTTACGTTGAACAGGTCGAGGACGTCGTGAGCAGTCGTACGGAGAGTCATCCTAGCCATCCGAACTGTGCGCAAGCTTGCGGTAACCGGACCGTTCTGCTCGGGAAGATACGGGGTGCTACCGACATTTCTAGATTAGTGTGATCTTTGCCGGAATCTGCCGATAGTTGCCGAATCCTGCCGCGACCTCTAACCTCCTCTTGGCGGAACCCTGGGGAGGTCTCGATGGACACGATGTGGGCGGATTGGCGCAACCCCAAGCTCGGCGCGCGGATTCGTGTCGCGCTGTGGCTGCATGGGGAGATCGGTGAAGGTCAGCGCTTCAACAAGCAGCAGCTCCGCAAGGCGATCCCCGACGTTGAGCAAGTCGACCGCCGGATGAGAGACCTGCGCCCGGCTGGATGGGTGATCAAGACATACAGAGACATGGCGAGCTTGAGCCCAGATGAGCTGTACCTAGAGAAGATCGGCACTCCCATCTGGGAACCTGGTCAGCGTTCGGTCGGCCTGCGCTCCATTAGCGGGAAGGTCCGGCGTCAAGTCATGGAGCGCGACCTTCACTGCTGTCTTCGATGCGGTATCAGCGCGGGCGAGCCATACCCAGACGACCCCACCAGTACGGCGCGGCTCACCATGGGCCACGTGAACCCGCATAAGCATGGTTCTACGGCCACTTTGGAGGACCTGGTGACCGAGTGTGCTCGATGTAACGAAACTGCACAGCACCTTACGGGAGTCCAGCTTTCACCAGAGCAGGTCTGGGACCGGATTAAGGAACTGCCGAAGAAGGAGAAGCAGAAGCTTCTGAACTGGATGGCGGCTGAACGCAGGTCCCCCTCCGAGACCGAGCAGGTCTGGGCTCGCTATCGGCAACTGCCCGCAGTACACCGAGCCGAGCTCCGCCAGCGATTGGGGCTTGCATTGGAACCGGATGGAGAGAGCCCGAAGTGATTGTCGGTCCCGATGGCTATGTTCAGCCCATGCTTATCGAAATCGCTGCACACGACTCCGAGATGGAAAGAGTCTTCGCTAATCTAATGGGGCTCGACCCTACGGGCTCCCGGACAGCAAAGGCTATCCGGCGAACGTTCGACATGCTCCTCGATGGCCAGCACACTGGCCGTTTCCGATGGGAACAGCTCCTCAAGACCGAGAAGACCCATTGCGGGACTCTGGTCGAGATCAACCTCCAGCGTGAGTTCGGCTTCTCAGACGGCGCAGTGCTCGATTACTCAATTGAGGGCATCGAGGTGGACTGCAAGTACTCACAGGATCTTGGAGACTGGATGATCCCCCCAGAAGCGGTGAGACACGTGCTCTTGGGCCTGTGGGCGAACGACAAAAAGGGCTTATGGTCTGCTGGTCTGGTCCGGGCCGTCCCAGACTTGCTGACATCCCCTAAGGGAAACCGCGATCTCAAGCGACGTCTGAGCAAGGAAGGCAAGCGCACCGTTCGGTGGCTCTTTCGAGACTTTCCGCTGCCCGAGAATGTCCTGCTCCGGCTGCCGCCAGAAGATGTCGCCGCAATCTTCGACTGCGGTCTTCCCGGCCACAAGTGCACTCGGCATGGGAGCAAGCGGGTGGACGAGCTCTTCCGGAGAGCGCAGGGCCGGCTGATAAGCCGAACAGCCGTCGCCACCGTCGCCCAGCAAGAGGATTACATGAAGCGAGTACGTGGCAACGGTGGTGCTCGCTCCAGTCTTCGGCCCGAAGGCATTGTGATCTTCGGTCAGTACGACAGTCATCGAGTCCTAGCCCGCCAGCTCGCCGTACCCGTTCCTGGTGCTGGAGAGTCGATCAGCGTACGGCTAGCGCAGCGCGGCCCTCACCACGGCGCTCGCCCTTATATCTCCCTCGATGGGAAGGAATGGGTAGTCGCGGACTCCGATGATCCAATAGAGGCTGCGCCTACTCTCCCAGAGACAAAGAAGTCTGCTCTGGAAGATGAGTAGACCGGTCCCCCGACACCCCCAACAGGGACGTTAGGTCGTCCGGCTGGCGTCCCCAGCCTGGGGTAACTCCCAGTTTGGGAGGCAAGAGCGCATAGCAGCCGTCGCGAGCTACGGTCTCACCGGCACGCCCCAGCTGAGCCTGTGTAGGCATGCCTGACCATCGGATGTGCTCGCGGCCAGAAACGGCGGCGAGCGCAGTGATCTAGTATTTCTTTACCTATGGCCCGCCGCTGAACGCTCTCTCGGTTGCAGAAGTGTCAGCCAGTCACGCTAGTCTCGCTCGCATGTTCGGGACTTGGGCGCACTGCCGCAACTACTGCCTCAATGGCCGTGGCCAGCGCTTCATGCTCCCAGAGCCGGATCACCTGCCAGCCAGCAGCTTCAAGAGCACTGTTGACGCGCTGATCGCGTTCCATGTTCCGGCGGAGCTTCGGCGTCCAGTACCACTCGTTCGTGGTGGGTTGCCGACCGTGCTCGGGACAGACGTGCCAGAAGCAGCCGTCGACGAAGACAGCGACCTTTTTGGCGGTGAAGACGATGTCCGGACGGACCTTCACCTCGCCCAGGTCCAGCCGAAGATCCTTCCGGTAGCGGAAGCCCATGCGGTGCAGCGCACTACGCAGGACCACCTCGGGCTTGGTGCCAGAGCGCCTGTTGGCCTGCATGTTGCGCGATCGGCCCTCGTTGAGCGGCGCCGGATAAATCCCCCGCTCGTGGGCCTGCTTCCTGGCTTGGACTCTCTTACTCTCTCCCACACTCGTCCTATTGGGCGTACAGCTGACAGTCGTCTCCGCGAAGATACAGCTGCCTACTGGCCCATGGCCTCATCCGGACTACGAAAGGGGTCCTAGTGACTGAAAACCAGCTTCACGTCATTGAGATCCAGGCTGAGGTCGGCGAGCAGCCCCTCGAACCGGAGGAAGCAGGAACGGAGCACGAGCTCGCCGCTAGGTCCGCTGGATCAGAAACGTTGGCTGCAGAGCGCGAGGATGTGCTTGAGGTCGTCGAGATCTGTGCCGGGGCTGGAGGCCAGTCACTCGGGTTGGAACGCGCAGGCTTCCGGCATGTGCTTGCCGTCGAGCTCGACAGGCAAGCTGCCGAGACGCTCCGCCACAACCTCGTCGAAGTGCTCGGATACGACGAGAAGGAGGCCGCCGACACCGTCAAGATCGGTGACGTTGCTGACTCTAAGGTTTGGGATCCAGACGAATACCGCGGCGTCGATCTGCTTGCTGGAGGCGTGCCCTGTCCCCCTTTCAGCATCGCGGGCAAGCAACTGGGGGCCACCGACGAGAGGGACTTGTTCGCCTGGGCCGTGGAGCTGTGTGGCCGGATCAAGCCGAAGGCGCTCCTGCTTGAGAACGTCAAGGGCCTGAGCGGCAGCCGGTTCACGGCGTATCGGCAGCGCGTACTTGACCGGCTGAGCGAGTACGGCTACATAGCCGAGTGGAGGCTGCTGCACGCGGATGACTACGGGGTTTCTCAGCTCCGGCCCCGGTTTGTGCTGGTCGCGCTTATGCCTGAGTACGCGGAATACTTCGAGTGGCCTAAGAAGCACCCGGAACGGCCGCTCCCGGTTGGGGAACTGCTCAGGGACCTAATGGCCAAGGGTGATTGGTCTGAAGACAAGCTGGAGGAGTGGGTTCAGCAGGCGAACAAGATAGCCCCGACCATTGTTGGTGGCTCCAAGAAGCACGGCGGCGCTGACCTCGGCCCTTCGCGGGCCAAGGCCGCCTGGGAGGCGATGGGGGTTGACGCCAAGGGGGTAGCAGACGAACCGCCTGGACTGAAGAACCCGCGGGTGAAGGGAGCCCCGCATCCGATGCTCACCGTGGACATGGTCGCGCGCATCCAGGGCTGGTACGGCGAGGACTTCGCTAAGTGGGAGTTCCTCGGCAAGAAGACCTCTCAGTACCGGCAAATCGGCAATGCCTTCCCACCGCCGGTTGCGAAGGAGCTCGGGGTAGCGATTAGAAGAGCTCTGCGGAAGGAAGGCGAGCGGCGGGTTCTGGTAGAGGAGACCGACGTTGTGCTGGACCCCGTCTACAGGGTTCTGCTTGGCAGTAGTCGGCCGCTGACGGTTGAGCAGATCGTCGAACGCCTAGCTGCTACGAACGAGCCACTGGAGCAGCCAGAGGTGGAGCGGCACCTGAACCACCTCCGCCATGACTTCGAGCTGATATCGGTTCAGCGGTCCAATGGTGACGTTGCGTACCAGCTCGGCGAATTCAAGGCGTTCCTCGGACAGGAGGATCATCAGCGGCATGACCTGTTCAGCAAGTACAGATCGAAGATCAGCTGACATGGTGGATGCTAACCCCAATGTTCTCTCTGGTGGGAGTTGGAGTTGCCCCGGTTCGGTAGACACATCAGGGCTTGCGACTACGCAGCAGCATAGCTGTCTTGATGGACGTTCTTGAGGGCCTGTCGGCGCTCGTATTCGGCTGGGCTGAGTTGACCGTTGGCCGAATGCCGGCGCCGGGGGTTGTAGAACCCCTCGATGGAGGCGAACACCGCCCGCTCGGCCTCCGAACGGGTGCGGAAGGTCCGCCGGTTCCAACTAGCGTGATCCGGCTCACCGGGGTGAGGCGGGAGATCCCTCCACGGTGTGATCCGGATGATCGGCGGTCTCCCTAGGCTGGCCGGATGGCTTCTCCCCCCGCTCAGCGGCCCGTCGCCCGGCTGGGCCGCGCGCTCACCGCGGCCGTGTGGACCGGCAGGGCCGGTCCGCCGCACCCCCGCCCCCGGCGGCTGGCCCCCCGCGTGCCGGGGTTTCTGAGTCTGCTGCCGTTCCGCACGATCGACCTGGTCGTCGTCGCCGATCTCGTGCTGGCTTTCATCCTGTTCCGTGTCGTGCAGGCGCTCATGAGGGACGAGTCGCTGTATATGGCGACGCCTCTGGACGAGGGAGAGATCGCGTTCATCGCCGTGACCTCCTCGCTGCCGCTGGCGCTGCGCGACCGCTGGCCGCTGACGGCCTGGCGGCTCGCGGTGGTGCTGATTCCCTGGGGGATCGTCACCCGCGGCCAGGACCTGGAGGCGGCCTTCTCCGCCGACGCCGTGATCATGTACCTGCTGGTGGTCTACGCGGTCGCGGTCCGCTGCGAGCGGCACGTCATCATCGGCGTGTGGATGATCTCGGCTGCCGCTCTGTGGATCCTCGGCATCCAATCCGGCCCCAACCTGCCCGGCGTGACGTTCATCGGCATCGCCATGGTGACCGTCACCGTCCTGTTCGGCTACAACGTCCAGGCCAGGAGGACGGCCGCCGGGCGGCTGGCCGAGGAGGAACGGCGCAGCGAGCAGGCGCTGGCCGGGCAGGCCGTGCTGGAGGAGCGGGCCAGGATCGCCCGGGAGCTGCACGACGTGGTGGCGCACCACATGTCGGTGATCGCCATCCAGGCGGAGGCCGTACCGCTGAAGGCGCGGGGGGACGCGCGGCTGCTGGAAGAGGGGCTCGGCGAGATCCGCGCGCTCTCGCTGGCCGCCATGACCGAGATGCGCCGCGTGCTGGGCGTGCTGCGCGACGGGGACGGGCGTACGGACACCGCGCCGCAGCCGAGCCTGGGCCGCCTGGACGAACTCGCCGCCACCGCGCGCTCCGCCGGGCTCGCCGTGGAGCTCAAGCTGGGCGGCGACCTGCTCGAACTGCCCACCGCGGTGAGTCTGTCCGCCTACCGGATCGTGCAGGAGTCGCTCAGCAACGCCATGCGACACGCGCCCGGCTCGGCCGTCACGGTGAAGATCTCCCGATCCGGCGACGAGCTGAACATCCACGTGGCGGACGACGGCGGGGACCGCGCCGCCGCGGAGGCGGCGAAGGCGGGGCGCGAGAAGCACACGGGACACGGCCTGATCGGGATGCGGGAACGGGCCGCCATGCTCGGCGGGAGCGTGTGGGCGGGGCCGGCGGGAAAGGGCTTCGCGGTCACCGCGATACTTCCGATCGCTGAGGAAGCATGACGATCCAGGCGATCACGGAGGACGCATGACGATCAGGGTGCTCATCGCCGACGACCAGGGCATGGTCAGAACCGGCTTCACCGTGTTCCTGGACGCCCAGCCCGACATCGAGGTCGTGGGTGAGGCGGTGAACGGGCGGGAGGCGATCGAGCGCATCGCCGAGCTGCGGCCGGACGTGGTCCTGATGGACGTGCGCATGCCGGTCATGGACGGGCTGGCCGCGACCCGGGAGATCCTCTCCCCCGGCCCGCGCGAGGAGTCCGGAGAACGCGGGGAGCGGACCGGTTCCGGCGAGGACGACGGGCGCCCGCCGAAGATCCTGATCCTGACCACGTTCGATCTCGACGACTACGTCTACGAGGCGCTGCGGGCCGGGGCCAGCGGGTTCCTGCTCAAGGACGCCTCCGCGCAGCAGCTGGCCGAGGCCGTACGGGTGGTCGCCGCCGGGGAGGCGCTGCTGGCGCCCTCGGTGACCAGGCGGCTCATCGCGGAGTTCGCCCGCGTCGGGCCGCAGCGCCCGCGCGTTCGCCTGGACGGCATCACCGAACGCGAGACCGAGGTGCTCGTCCTCATCGCCAAGGGCCGCTCCAACCAGGAGATCGCCGAGGAGCTCGTACTCTCGGAGCAGACGGTCAAGACCCACATCGGCCGGATCCTGGCCAAGCTGAACCTGCGCGACCGGGCCCAGGCGATCGTGTACGCCTACGAGTCCGGGCTGGTCCGCCCCGGCGAGTGAGGTCCCCAGGGGACCGTCCCACGCCCCGCTCCCCGGGATGGCGCCGCCTCCCTCCCTCCGGGGGGTGACGTGAAGGTGAGCACCGCGGTGTGACGCGAGTTACCGATCTTGATTCGTAGCGTCCTGTCTCGTTCCCCCGAACCGGACAGGAGGCCCCCGTGCTCCGCTCCTTGCTCGCCGTCGCCACCGCCGCGGCGCTCACCTACCTGGTCGTCCCCTCACCGCAGGGTGACCGGATCATCCGGGTCTACGGCGATCTCAGTACGACGGAGCACGTGGCCGTCATCGTCCCCGGCGCCGACACCACGTCCGCCACCTTCGACGGCGGGCGGGCCAAGCCGTACAGCACCCCCGGAGGCGGGGCACGGGCGGTGCTCGCCCAGGCGCGGGAACTGGATCCGGCAGCCCGGCTGGCCGTGGTCGCATGGCTCGGGTACGACAGCCCGGCGACCGTCAGCCTGGGGTCCGCCACCGGCTGGGCTGCGGAGAAGGGCGCCCCGGCGCTGCGGCGCTACGTGAACGAGACGCTCCGCGGCAAGCGGGTCAGCCTGCTGTGCCACAGCTACGGGTCGGTGGTGTGCGCCAAGGCCGCGCCGGGGATCCGGGCGGACAACCTAGCCGTGTTCGGCAGCCCCGGGCTCGGCGTCTCCTCGGCGGCCGAGCTGGGCGGGGTCCCGCTCTGGGCGGGCAGCGGCACGGAGGACTGGGCTCGCGGCATCCCCAAGATCAAGATCGGCCCGCTGGGCTTCGGCCGCGATCCCGCCGAGCCCGGCTACGGTTCCCGGGTGTTCGCGGCCGGCGCCGCCGGGCACAGCGACTACCTCGCCCCCGGCGGCGAGTCCCTGCGCAACCTCACCCTGATCGCCCTCGGGCGGACCGCCGAGGTGTCCCATGCGTGACCCGACCGAGCGCCGTACGGCGGCGCGAGTCGAGGCGATGACGCCGCCGGGGCGGGACCGGGGGGTGGACGCGCTGCGGGCGCTGGCGATCGCCGGGGTGGTGCTGGGGCACTGGCTCGTCACGGCGTGGGTGCTCGGGCCCCGGGGGACGGTCGCCGTCTCCAGCCCGCTCGCGTTCATGCCGGAGCTCGCGCCGCTGTCGTGGGTGCTGCAGACGCTGGCGGTGTTCTTCTTCGTGGGCGGGTACGCCGCGGCACGGAGCCTGCGGACTGCGGATGATCGGGCGCGGGCGGAGACGGCGGGTCCGGCGCGGGCGAGAACGGACGGTCCGGCGCGGGCGGCGGCGGGTCCGGCGTGGGTGCGGGCCAGGATGGGGCGGCTACTGCGGCCGGTGGGCCCGCTCCTGCTGGTCTGGGCGGGGATCGCGGCGGGGCTGGCGCTGCACGGCGCGCCGTACGCGACGGTCAGGGCGCTGGCGCTCCCGGCGCTCGGGCCGATCTGGTTCCTGGCGGTCTTCGCGGCGCTCACCGCCGCCACTCCCCTGCTGCTGAAACTGCGGCCGGGCGTCACCGCCGCCTCGGCGGCCGCGGTGGTGCTCGCGGTGGACGCGGTCAGGTTCGGCCTGGGCGGGCCGGCCTGGCTGGGGTGGGTGAACCTCGCGGCCGGGTGGCTGGTGCCGTACATGCTGGGGGTGGGCTGGGCGGTCGGCGGGCTCGCCTCCCGGCGGACGGCGGTGGCGCTGCTGGCCGGAGGGGCGGCCGGGGCGGCGGTCCTGGTGGCCGGGTTCGGCTATCCCGCGAGCATGGTGGGCGTGCCGGGGGCGGGGGTCTCGAACCTCAGCCCGCCTACGCTCGCCGCCGTCGCCTTCGGGCTCGCCCAGGTGGGGCTGGCGCTGCTGGCGCACGGGCCGCTGGGGCGGCTGATGCGTCGGCCCCGGCTCTGGGCCGCGGTGGCGCTGCTCAACCTGTTCACTATGACGATCTTCCTCTGGCACCTGACAGTGGTTGCCGTGACCGCCCTGGCCGCACTCCGCTTCGGCGCCGTCCCGGGACTGCTCACCCCGCCTGCCCACCTCTCCTGGCTGCCGGAGCGCCTGGGCTGGCTGCCGGTGTTCGGAGGGCTGCTCGCCCTGGCGGGGGCAGCGGCGAAGCGGTTAAATGACAGAGTGTCGCGATCAGCTTGACGCGGCCTTCGCATGTTTGTGACACTGTGTCACGAAAGGCCCCTGCGACTGGAGTTGCCCCAAGGCCAGGTAGTTAAGCTCTTTGAGCTGATGGCAAGAGCGCCGCGGAGATCGGCTCGGCGGTGTAGACACCTGGTCTGATCTTGCGGATGAGTTGGCTGACGGCCCAGCGCGATAGCTGCCGATACATCGTGTTCAGGGTGACATCACCGAGGTGGTGGGCGATGTCGCGGGCCTTCCACGGGCGGTGGGGGTTTTGGTGGAGGAGGGCCAGGACTTGATGTTGTCTGCGGCGGTCGGCCGCGGTCATGGGTCGCTCGTCTCGGGACGCGGCAGGCAGTGTGGGTGGTGGCGGCAGGAGGGTGATGTCGAGGTCGGTGATGATGCGGCTGCGGTCGGGTCTGCCGTCGTCCAGTCGTTCGTTGTAACGCGAGATGGGTGATTTGACCTTGCGGGTGCTGACCCGTGGACGGCGGGGTGGTAGCAGCGCGGCCAGGATGCGGTGTCCGATGGTTGCGACCAGGCCGGTGATGGTGCCGGGGGCATCCCTCGGCTGAATCACCAGGTCGCGGGCGGCGTGCAGGGCGAGGGAGAAGCTGCAGCGGTCGGGGTCGGTGCCGGGCCGGGACTCGGCGGCATCGACCATCACGGTGCGCAGCAGTTGATAGAGCGTGAGCACCGACGACATCTCCTGCTCCAGGCCGGCGGGGTCGCCTGAGCGCAGGATCCGTCCTTGCATGATCGTGTGGCGCAGTGCGTAGTAGGCCGACTCGTGTTCCCATCGCTGGTGGTAGAGCCTGACCAGGGCGGCGGCCGGGTAGCGGCGGGCGTCGGTCAAGGTGGTGGCCAGGCGGTAGGTACCGGTGAAGGTGGTGCCGTCGACGCAGATCACGGTCACCTGGGCCTCGATGACGCGGATCTGCAAGGCGCCGATCACCGACAGGTAGGAGCCGTCGGTGAGCATGGCCAGTATGGGGGTGCGCCGGTTGTTGCGCAGCCGGCCGAGCACCTGAGCGCCGGTGGCGCTGGTTAGGACGGTCTGAGCTGGCCCCACCCGCGGCTTAGGTTCTAGATCTCGTCGCAACACCTGGCTCGAAGGGTGTTGGGGGCTCACCCAAGGCCGGGTAGTTAGGGTTTCTGGCCTGCTGGCAAGGGGCCGGGGGAAGCCGTGGTCGCGGTGTAGATGCCGTGGCCGATCTTGCGGATGAGGCCGCGTTCGGCCCAGCGAGACAGCTGCCGGTACATCGTGTTCAGGGTGATGTCGCCGAGGTGGAGGGCGATGTCGCGGGGGTGCCAGAGCCGGTCGGGATGTTCGTGGATCAGTGTCAGGACGCGGTGGTGGCGGCGCTTGTTCGGGGTGGTGTGCCGGTCGTCGCGGGAGGCGGTGGGGAGTGTGGGCGGGGGATCGAGGAGGGTGATATCGAGGCTGGTGACGGCGCGGCTGCGATCGGGTCTGCCGTCGGGGCGGCGTTCTTTGTAGCGGGACATGGGTGACTTGACCTTGCGGGTGCTCACGCGCGGGCGGCGCGGTGGGAGCAGGGCGGTCAAGGTGGCGTGGCCGATGGCGCCGACCAGGTCCGTCCCGTCGGTGATCACACCGGTGGCCTGGAGGACTTGGTCGCGGGCGGTCTGGAAGGCGATGGTGAAGGAGCAGCGGTCGGGGTCGGTGCCGGGGCGGGACTCGGCCGCGTCCACCATCACCGTGCGCAGCAGTTGGTAGAGCGTGAGCAGGGCCCACATCTCCTGTTCCAGGCCAGGGCGGTCGCCGGAGCGCAGGACGCGGCCGTTCATGATCGTGTGACGGAGAGCGTAGTAGGCCGATTCGTGTTCCCACCGCTGGTGGTAGAGGTCGACCAGGGCCGCGGCCGGGTAGCGGTCGGCGTCGACCAGGCTGCTGGCCAGCCGGTAGGAGCCGACAAAGACGGTTCCGTCCGCGCAGGTCACGGTGATGCGCGCCTCGATGATGCGCATCTGGACAGCGCCGATCACCGACAGATAGGAGCCGTCGCCAAGCCGGCGCAGGATGGGAGTGCGCCGGTTACCGCGCAGCCGGCCCAGGACCTGCGCGCCGGTGGCCCTCACCTCGGCCAGGAAGTCGTTGCTGTCGAAGCCCTTGTCCCACAACACCAGCATGTCCGGGGTCAGTAGGTGCAACAGCCGCCGGGCATAGCTCGTCTCGCCCTCGCTGGTCGGGCCGAAGACCGCGCCGATCACGGCGCGGGTGCCGGTCTCCACCAGCGTCATCAGCTCCAGCAGGGGGTAACCGCCGTGCCCGACCGAGCCTAGCCATGCCTGGTTACGGGCGGTGTCGGGGGCCTTCAGCGAGCTGCAGCCATCGAAGGAGACCGGGCGATAGGCGCCGAACCTCGCACCTGGTGTTCGACGCCCGGCCAACGGCCCGGACACGACCTCGAACAATCGGCGCATCGACACGCTGCCGACCCGCCGACGCAGGTCACGCAGAGCTTTGGCGGTCGGTGTCACCACCACCAGCCCGGCCAGGCCCGTCGTCAGCTTCTGCCAGACCAGCCGGTAGCCGATCTCCGGGAACAGGCACATCGCCAGCAGGAAGTAGACGCCGACCCGTGAGGGCAGGTCCCGCAGGCGGCGCTGCACGGTTCGGGTCTCGTCCAACACCGCGTCGACCAGCTCGAACGGCATCAGCGCGGTCAGCTCCCCGAGGTGCCCGGGCGCGAACACGCCCTCGGCTACCGTGACACGACGGGTGATGGCAGACTGTGCGGACAGCGGAGTCTCCTCACGAAGAGCGATCTTGGCCGAAAGCCCTTCTACCGGAGCTCCGCTCCTTCGTTCACGCCCCGTTCACTCTGTGAGACGCTCTTGCGCCGCAGCTCCAGGCTCTAACTACCCGGCCTTGGGGGCTCACCCCGAAGTGTGGACACCGATCGTTATGCGGCGAGCAGCACCCTATCGACGGTCTGCTGCTCGTAGTCATTCGGGCTGAGGTAGCCGAGGGCGGAATGTCTTCTTCGGGTGTTGTAGCGGGTGATCCACTTGAAGACGGCCAGGCGGGCCTCACGTGCCGAGGGCCAGCGCTTGGCGCCCTGCAGCGTCTCGCGTTTGAGGCTGGCGTTGAACGCCTCCGCGGCGGCGTTGTCGGCGCTGGTGCCGACGGCTCCCATGGATTGGTGTACGCCGAGTTCGGCACAGACCTTGGCGAACTCGGCCGAGGTGTACTGGGCTCCATGATCGGAGTGGAAGATCGCGCCGTCCAGGCTGCCCCGGATCGCGGCGGCGGCCCGCAGCGCGTCGGTCACCAGCTTGGTGCGCATGTGGTCGGCGATCGACCAGCCCGCCAATCGGCGTGAGCCCAGATCCAGCACGGTCGCCAGATAGAGGAACCGGCCATCGCCGACGGGCAGGTACGTGATGTCGCCGACGTAGCGCCGGTTCGGGGCCGGTGCGGTGAAGTCCCGCTGGATCAAGTCGGGCACCTTGTGATGCGATGGCTCGGGCACCGTGGTGCGCACCTTCTTGCGCAGGTGCAGCCCGACGATGCCGGAACGGCGCATCACTCGTGCGACCCGCTTGTGGTTGACCCTGCGCCCCCGGGCCCGCAGCTCAGCGGTGACGCGTGGACTGCCGTAGGTGCCGTCGAACGCATCGTGGATCTGCTTGATCTCCTCCGCCAGCGCGGCATCGGCCGCGGCCCGCTCCGCCCGGGCTGGAGCGGCCTTGCGCCACCGGTAGAACCCCGAGCGGGACACCTTCAAGATCCGGCACAGCCGCTTCACGCCGAAGGCGTCCCGATGGTCGTCAACGAACTCGAAGCGGCTCACCAGTTCGTCTCTCCGGCGAAATATTTCGCCGCCCGGCGCAGGATGTCGCGCTCCAGCTCCAGCTCCAGCTCCCGGATCCGGGCCTTGAGCTGCTTGTTCTCCTCTTCCAGCACGTCGTCGGACGATAGCGGGCCCCGCGCTAGCCGCTTGACCGGGCCCGCCTTCTTCGCCCCGGCCGTGCCGTTCGCGCGGGCCTCCTTGACCCACAGGCGCAGCGTCTCGCGGTTGATCCCCAAGTCCCGGGCCACCGACGCGTACGTCCGCGCCGGATCAGACAGGTACAACGCGACGGCGTCCGCCTTGAACTCCGGCGGGTACGACTTCATCGCCACGTGGAACTCCTTGTCTCCGGATTTCCATCATCCGGTATTCAAGGTGTCCACACCTCGGGGGCAGGGCCCAGTGACGGGCTAACCGCCCTGCTGCGTTCGCTGCAATTGCTCGCCGTCGACCCAACCCACCTGCCCTCACATAAGGGCCGTACCCCCAAGTAGCGCGAACTGGTCCGGCTGACCACCCACCACCCGATCCAGCTGCTACTTGTCGCCAACGGAGCCCGCTGGTGGTTCACCGCGCAGGCGGCAGGCGGCACGGTCAAGCTGATTCCGCAGTAGCTACTGCACTGCCCGAGCTTGATGTCGATGCCCCAACCCCTGATCCGTAGCACGGTCGGCGCTGTCCAAGGGTGACACGAACGCCTGTTCAGAAGCGATGTCCGACGTCGGGGTTCCACAGCCGTCCGTGGTTGTCGGGTGTTGTGTTAGCACTATGTTAGCAAGCTCAACCGGCACCGACTCCGCTCTGCTGCGCGCTCAGCAATCACTCTGCTGTCCATATCAGCAAGCAAGCCACGCTAGACCGATCGGGTCGGCCCTCCTAAGCATCCCTAGATTGGGACTACTTTTGTCTCAGTTGCCCGAATGGAACGTACAGATAGTCGAAAACGGTTTCATAACAATATGCTCTCCTCTGGCATCGGTGGCCATCCCTGCTGTTAAGTATGCTCAGGCAAGGTAAAGAAGTTGCTGGATGCACAACCCTCTGTCACGGTGCGAAGGGGGATGTGGTGGCGACTCAAACAACCCCTCAGGAGAGCAAGCGGTCAGTGTTCATGCACTCGGTCGCCGGCCAATCCCGCGCAATCCCCGATTGGTTCACGGCGTGGCTCCGCCTGGGGATCACGACAGCCAAGGGGTCGCTCGAATCTGCTCAGCGGCAAACTGTTGTAGCCGTCTCAGTCACAACGCGGCTCCAGAGCGCAGCAGCCATCGCCCTCGGGTACGTCTGCCAGCGCTACACCCAGCGTAACCGCAAGCCTCTGACAGCCGACTGGTCAATCTCCCTCAGTGATGTCACGCCTGGAACGCGGATCTGGGTGAGGACTCCGAAACGAGTCATCGTTGGGGACTACCTCACCGGCCTACCGGACCGCCTCTATTTGAATACCCCCAAGACGGGAGCGTTCCAGACCCGGTTGGTGAAGGAGGTTAGGACGCCTCCACCTGGGGTGTTAACAGTCGGCGCAACAACCTATTCCGACACGGAGACCACCTTCGTGAAGTCTCTGCTGCCCAGCGCAGACCCAGAGGAGTTCCTCTCGTCGTGGGATTGGGGTCTCTTGCTTGTGGGGTCGCCTGAGCGCATCTACGGCGACCTGGCCGAGCAAATTTCGACGCCGAACGGTCTTCGGTTCGGCCCTATGAGTTCGATCGTCCGGCCGATCGAACTCACGGCCCCTGTGGGTTGGCGCAGTTCGGTCATGTCCTCCCGGGCGGAGACACCCGCCTGGGAGGCGTTCCCCACTTCACCGCACTTAGTGATCCTCGACGGGGCCTATGCCACGAGCCGGTGGCTCCCCGAATGCCCGGCCCCTGTAGTCATCGCCATCCTGGAGCGAACCGAGCCGGGCGTGGACGCGGCGGTGGCCACCTTGATGCAGGAGCGTGCCTACGCAACACCTGTCCGCGACCATGAACTTGGTTGGAACGCACCAGCGGGCTGCGAGGTTCTGGCATTCAGGAGGGCACTGTGAATGGCATCGCCCTCGCCGACAGCTATTACCGCAGCGCCGAGGCAGCCCCGCAGCGCGTTCATGTGGATGACGCTGCGGCGCACCGGTTTTCCCGGGAAGTCCGATCCCTGCTCAAGGCACTCCAGGACGAACCCGACTCGCCAGCCTGGGAATCCTTATCACGTCTCGCCAACGCCGCTCGATGGCGAGGGCTCTACGACCCTGTGCCCTTCTCCAGCGCGGCGTCCACCACCGCTCCGCTGCTCAGAGAACTCGTATGCTCAGCTGAAGCCCTTCGCATTGGTGCTCCCGTCCACCTTCTGCCATTACTCGACTCCTTGCGGATGACAGCGGAAGCGTACGAGTCCGGAGGCAATGAACCATTCGGATCCGCAGTGATGAGCACGTTGGAGGAGGTGGATCCTACCAGCGCCTGTTTGATTGCAAGGAATCGTCGCACTGCCCTCGCGCTCGCGGACTGGCTGCGATCTCGGCACGGTCAAGCACCTTCCGTCTTCGTGCCTGCCGAATATGCCCGCCACGAACCACTCCATCTCGCCGTCGTCTGTGGGCCGAGTTTCGTCTTCCCTCTTCAGCTACTCACGACACCCCGAGCCATGGCGGTCCAGCTTGTACACCATCACTGGGTTCGCGACGAGGAGAAGATCCCAGGGCTTTTCGGCCAATTCGCCACGATAACGCTAACAACACGGATCCAGGAGCCCATGCGCCCAGCGGTGAGCTGGCAACCGTGGAGCGGCACTCCAGCCGCCGAGCTCCAGATCGCTCCCGACTGGGAAAGCGTTCTGGCTTCCGCCCCCCGGACTCTGGCCAAGGATACCGAGAAGGTGCTTGCCCGCCTTGCCGTACTCGGCGGGAAGCATGCGATCTGGCTCCCAGTTGAGGGGGAACGCATCCGTGGCCTGGACCCCGCCGCGCCCCCGGGTGAGCGCGTGACTTCCCTGCCCATGTCCTCTGTAACTCAAGGCACGATTCTCATCCTCCGTGCGGGGGTCAGTGAAGCCGCGACTACTCGGGAAGTGGCCTATGGGCTGCTCGGAAATACCAAGGGCGCTGAGGTCAGGCACCTGCAAGAGGATTGGAAGTGCCGGCTTCGGCGGCTACTTGACGATCAAGGGCCGACGGCGATCACTCGGCGGCTCGCCGCACTCGGTGTCGAGGTTCACAACATCTCGCACTGGGCCCATGAGGAGCTCATCCAACCGCGAAAGGTCGAGGACTTCAAGGTCCTGTTGCGCATGCTCGGGATCGGGGATGTAACCACCTACATCGAGGCAGGTCAGGTGCTGCGCCGAGCCGTTGTCACGGCCGGACACCGCCTCATGGAAGCATTGGAAAGCAAGGCCAACAGCTGCGATCTGCATCAGCTAGAAGCTGGTGGCGTGATCGAACTCCATTTGGATGACGTTCCCGGTGCCGCCCCAATGACCGCTTACCAGGTCCTGGCACTTCGAGAGGAACCGACTGCGGTCGCCCTCCGCGATTGCCGCAGACCTTTCGCGATACGAGGAGTGGAATGGCTCGAATGATCCCCCCGGTGATTGATCGAGGCGCGCCGCCCGGTGAGCGGCGCCTTTTCGAGCGGCTCCGGAGCGATCCTGGGACAGACGGCTGGATCGTGCTGCATTCGCTGCACATCGCCCAGCACCGCAGACAGGTGGAAGGCGAGGCGGATTTCGTCATCATCGTTCCCCGCCTGGGAGTTCTGTGCATGGAGGTCAAGTCTCATCGCACCGTCAGCCGCGACAGCTCGGGCACGTGGCATCTAGGAGCTCAGCAACCGACTAGTCGTAGCCCTTTCACGCAAGCTGCCGAGGCCATGCATAGCCTGAGGGCCTTCCTCGGGAGGAGCAGGCGCGATCTCACGCACATTCCGTTCTGGTCAGCGGTCTGGTTCACAGACGCGAATGCGACAGCCGTACCGTCCTCGCCCGAATGGCACCATTGGCAACTCCTTGATCGCGGTGATTTGATCCGCCATCCCGTCTCCAGGTCGCTGACTTCCGTCCTGGTCCAGGCACGTCGTCATCTGTCGGCCACCCGGCCCAGCTTTGACGCCGCGCGAAACGAGCCTACGGAAGCTCAGTGCGAGGAACTGGCCACGAAACTCCGCCCGCGCTTCGAACTGGCAATATCACCGGCCGACGTACGGCGCCTGCGAGATGACGATCGCCTGACGTTTTTGCAAGAACAGTACGATGCCCTTGACCTCATCGAGTCCGAGCCCCGGGTGCTGTTCGCCGGCGCAGCCGGCACAGGTAAGACCTTCCTGGCGCTCGAAGCTGCCCGGCGAGCCAGCCTCCAGGGGCAGTCGGCGCGAGTGCTCTGTTTCAACCAGCTGCTGGGCAGATGGCTGGCCGACCAGCTTGGGAATTTCCCGGGCGTGCGTGCCGGGACCCTCCACCGTGCAATGCTCGACCTGGCCCAGGTGAAGGTACCCGGAGATAATCCGGGTGCTGACTGGTGGCAGGAGGAACTGCCCGATCTTGCGCTTGAGGTGTTGTTCGAGCGAACCGATCCCGTCGATGTCCTGATCGTCGACGAGGCTCAGGACCTCTGCGTCCCAGGGTACTTGGATGTGCTCGACCTCATGGTCAAGGGCGGTCTGGCCGCGGGGAGATGGCTCATGTTCGGTGACTTCCAGCGGCAGGCGATCTATGGCCAAGGTGACGGCCGTATAGAGCTGACTGCGCGCGGCCCATCGTTCTTTCAGCCGGTCCTGCACCACAATTGCCGCAACACCCCGCGCATTGGCCAGGCGGCGGCGCAGCTCACCGGCCTGGGGAACGTCTACCGGAAGTTCCGGCGTCCCGATGACGGCATTGATGTCGAGTACTACAAGTACGGCTCGCCGTCCGAGCAGGAGACTAAGCTCGCCCGGGCACTTGATGCCCTGTACAAGGACCATTACCCACCCGAGCAGATTGTCGTGCTCTCCGCCCGCACTCAAGGCGCCGCCCATATCAGCACCTCACCCGCTCTACGCCAGCGGCTGAGCCCTTACTCCTCGGCCAAAGCTGGCCAGACCGGATACTCGACCATTCATGCGTTCAAGGGGCTCGACGCGCCGGCCGTCATTGTGACTGACGTGGAGTCGGCTGAGGGGCCCGGAGCAGAGGCTCTGCTGTATGTGGCCTTAAGCAGGGGTTCCGATCGGCTCATCGTGCTCGCCAAGGATCAGGCGATGCGCCAGATGGCGCGCAATCTCGGCAGGGGGTACGCGTGATGGCGGATTTCCTCGGCTCGCGAGCGCAGGTCCTCAACGACCTGAAGGCTGAGCTGGTCGGCCCCAAGCCGCTCGGGAAGGCACTGAATCTCTCGAAGACCATCACATTTGCATCGAAAGAAGAGGCTCGCGGTCCCTGGCGGGATGCCGCCACAGGCGAGGAAATCCTTCACGATTTCAGGCCACTTCGCCGGTACGGCACAGCCGTACTCGCTCCGGCAGGTGAGGAAGAGACTCTGGAGGATTCACTGCCAGAATTTGGCACTGTTTCTGACGAGGTCCTCGAACCGCTGATCAGCGACCAGCTCGTCGAGAAGCGCCAGTCGGACATCTCCAAGATCAAGCAGGAGCTGGACGATGATCTGGATCTCTCCCTGGCGAATACCCGGAAGCAGAGCACGATGGGCATCTCGGTCCACTGCCAGCTCCCCGACGCCGCGAAAATTGTCGTGACCGCATCATTCGGCCGATACAAGCCCTTCCAAGTGGACATCGCGGGTAAGGCCGTGGACCCCTGGTGGGTTCGAAGCCCGGTCTCGGTGAGGGCGGTTTTCAGCGCGAAGAGCCTGGCGCCCACGGGAGTTCGCCGCATGGTGTATCCCGACGAGGTAGCCGTGGAGGGTGCCGATGGCCTGGAAATCGCAGTGCGCGCCTACAGCCGACGTATCGACGGCAATCACCTGATCACGCTCACGGTCACCAACCGCTCTTCCGGCCGGGGCGATCAAACATCGCTCTTTCAGGCAGAGTTCTCCGCCCTAGTGGAAGGCGGAGGCGTGTTCCTTCCCTACCCGGAGGAGCGTGGCCGCCGCGACCTGGACGCCGAAGAGCAATCGATCGCGCTGCTCTACCGGCATCACCAGACCTTCGCGCTCGGCCATGGCTGCGCGGCGAACTGGGCTCGCGAGCCGGGCGAATCGACGACTCGGGTCGATGCGGTTTGCCTGCCGACTTTCGAAACGCCGAGTATCACGCCGGTGATCCGCCGCGAGAACGGCACTGAGCTCGCTGTCGGCATGAAGGTACTCGCCGCCCCAGAGCGGCGAGACGAGGCAGCATCCCAAGTAGAAGAGATCATCCGGCGCTATGAGCAGTGGATCACAGACCGCTGGGGGGAGGTTCCTGACCAGCACCGGCCCGCTGCAGAGGCTCACCTTCGCCAATGCGAGGCGGCTCTCGCTCGCATGCGCCGCGGCTGGGAGCTCATCTGCACGGATGGGCAGATCGCCACCGCCTTTCGTCTCGCCAACCAAGCCATGGTTGACCAGCAGGCAAGGTCAAGCGTCTCCCCCAGGGAGACCTTGCTCGATGGGCAAGGGTTTATCAGCGTTGAGGGAGACCCCCCTACGGGTGAACTGCCTCCCGGACGCGGAGACTGGCGTCCCTTCCAGATCGCCTTCTTCCTGGCCGTTGTCGAGTCAATCGCTTTCCCCCAGAGCGATGACCGGGACAACGTTGAGCTGATCTTCTTCCCCACAGGGGGAGGCAAGACCGAGGCTTATCTGGCCGTGGCTGCCTTCGCGATGTTCCTGCGGAGACTGCGAGATCCCGGTGACGTCGGGACTGAGGTCATCATGAGGTACACACTCCGGCTTCTGACCGCGCAGCAGTTCCTCCGTGCAGCAGCTTTGATCTGCGCCATGGAACAACTCCGCGCTGGCCGTAGCGACCTGGGCAGCGAGCCGTACACCATCGGCATCTGGTTGGGTGGCGCAACGACACCAAACAGGCGCGACAAGGCGGTGGAGGCGTGGAAGGACATGGCCAAGGAGCCTGCCCAGGCAGCCAACAAATTTTTACTGCTGCGCTGCCCATGGTGCGCGGCAAAGCTTGGGCCGACCGCCGAGCAGATGAAGGCCCGCGGCAGACGGATTCGGCATTCAGTTATTCCCGGATACCGTTATCACCGGAATCCTGATCGAATTGCCCTGGAATGCCCCGATAATCGATGCCCCTTCCACCGAGGACTGCCCCTACTGGTCGTAGATGAGGACATCTACGAGAAGCCGCCCTCGATGGTGATCGGCACAGTGGACAAGTTCGCCATGATTCCGTGGCGGCCCCTGGCCCGGGCGCTCTTCGGGCGAGACGGGTCGGGGCGGCAGGTCGCCTCTCCTCCTGGCCTGATCATCCAGGATGAGTTTCACCTGATTTCTGGCCCACTCGGCTCTATGGTGGGTATGTACGAGGCGGTAGTCGAAGACCTCTGCACCGATCGCCGCAAGGCAGTTCCAGTCAAGCCAAAGATCATCGCTTCCACCGCCACCATTCGGCGATATGCGCAGCAGGCGAAGGCAGTGTACGGCCGGGATCGGGTCGCTCTCTTCCCGCCATCCGGACTGACCGCCGAGGACTCCTTTTTCGCCGTATGGGCGCGGGACGAGCGGACCAAGCAACTGCTCCCAGGTCGGCTCTATGTTGGAGTTCACGCACCAGGCCTGGGCTCGATCCAGAGTGTTCAGGTCCGGACAGCCGCGGCACTCCTCCAGTCCGGAGGATACCTGCCCGACGAGCAGAAGGATCCTTGGTGGACTTCCCTATGGTTCTTCAACAGCCTCCGGGAACTGGGCAACACCTTGTCTCTGATCCAAGCGGACATCCCGGATTATCTTGTCGGCATCCGGCGACGCGAAGGAATCGAACAGGCACGCTTCCCCCGGACCACCATGGAGCTCACGAGCCGCCGCCGGAACGACGAAATCCCGCGTGCGATCGACGAACTGGCCACCGACTTCGCCACCGGTAAAGCCATCGACATCTGCTTAGCATCCAACATCATCGAAGTCGGCGTCGACATCGACCGGCTCTCTCTCATGGCCGTCGTCGGCCAGCCCAAGACCACCTCTCAGTACATCCAGGTCACCGGCCGCGTCGGCCGCCGATGGCAGGAACGTCCTGGTCTGGTGGTCACGCTGTATGGTGCCGCCAAGCCGCGTGACCGCTCCCACTACGAACGTTTCCGCAGCTACCATGAACGCCTCTACGCCCAAGTGGAGCCAACCAGCGTCACGCCCTTCGCCCGTCCGGTCCTGAGGCGAGCACTCCGTGGAGCACTGGTCGCGCACGTCCGGACGACCGGATCCGTGGATCTGCCATCGTGGCCTCTTCCTCATGACGAGGCTGATGTTGCAGCTGGCGTCCTACTCGCCAGGGCCGAGCTGGTTGATCCCGAGGAGCTCGACGCCGTCGAACGCGAGGTCACTCAAGCGCTCCAGGAGTGGGACGACTGGGACCGCGCGAAATGGGAGGCGAACCCGGTAACGGGTGACCCCCTCAACGGTTTGATGCGGTACGCCGGCACGGCCGAGAGCAGCGGCAAGCCTTCCTGGCCGGTGCCCACGTCGATGCGCAACGTGGACGCAGAATGCCGTGCCGCGATCACCGATGCCTTCAACACCTCTGGGGAGGTCTCATGACCAGCGGCAACATTCGCCGAGCTCAGCTCATCTCCCCGTTCGGAGTGGGCGCGATGACTGTGATGGTGGACGGCACTTCCGTCATCACCACTGGGCTCGACCACTGGTTCGAAGGCGAGGACGTTGACGTAAGCGAGTTCAGGATCGACGAATGGCGACTGCAGAAGCGGCTGCGCGTCAGCCACTTCCGGCTGCCACCGGACTACCGGCCCCGGGTCCCGGGAATGCCCAATAGTCCCAACCTCCTGCTCACGATTCCCTTCCTCCGGTTCCCGAGCTGGAGCTTCTGCCCGTACTGCAAGCGATTGGAGGAGCAGCCACTCGCTTACCACGGAAAAGCCCGCTGCCCGGATAAGCAGCACCAGGCGGGCGGCAAGCCCGCTACCAAGGGGCCCGCGATGTCTCAGGTTCCCTTCGTGGTGATCTGCGAGAAGGGACATGTCGGCAACTTTCCCTGGCGGGAGTGGGTTCATCGCAGCATCCAGCCGTCCTGCCGTGGAGTTCTCCGCCTAAAGGCCGTGGGCACCGGTTCCCTATCCGGACAACTCGTCGTGTGCGAAGGGTGCGGCAAGGTTCGCACGCTGGAAGGAGTCACTACGGCTACCAAGGTGGATGGTGAGGCGTCGACCATCCTTAGCAGCCAACTGGAAAAGGGCGCCGACTACGCCTGCGACGGATGGCGGCCGTGGCTTGGCGGAGCGTCCCAGCCATGCGGTCATCCCTTGCGGGGCAGCCTGCGGGGCGCATCTAATGTCTACTTTCCCCTGGTAGAGAGCTCTATCTACCTTCCGCAGAGTTCGAGCACTGTACCGCCTACGCTCTTGGAGATCCTCAATCGCCCGAACTTCGTGACTGCGATGAATCTCGCGCGGAAGACCGGGGACGTGACCGTGGCGACCGTTCGCATGATCGACGAATACAATGTACTCAAGCCGTATACAGACGCCCAGATCCAGCAAGCCCTTGATGAGGCATACGGCGGCGAAATGGCGGAGGAGGTTTACGACCTCGATGAGCTCACCCCAACACAATGGCGGCGTCCCGAGTACGCCATGCTCCGCAACGAGATCGACCATCCAAACCTTGTAGTGAACTCCGCGGCCGTGCCCTACGAGCATGCCATAAGAAATAACTTTTCCCGTGTACGGCTGGTGGAATCGCTGCGCGAGACTCGCGCCCTATGGGGCTTCACCCGATTGGTCTCTTCCGGTCTCAAACTCAAGGAAGGCAAGAGCAGGCTCTGGAAGAACCAGCCCTCCCCCGAACGAGACTGGCTCCCGGCCTACACCGTCTCCGGGGAGGGCATCTACCTTGAACTCGACGAAGAGCGCCTGCGTGCATGGGAGAGGCGTGATGAGGTCCAGGACAGGGCAAACCGCATCGCGGAGCGATACCGCGGCCTTCCCGCCGATCGTCTGCTCACTCCTAAGGAGATTACCCCGCGCTTCCTCCTGATCCACACCATCGCCCATCTGCTCATCAACCAACTGATCTTCGAGTGTGGTTACAGCACCGCCTCACTCCGGGAACGGCTATATGTCTCCGACGAGCGCGACGCGCCGATGGCGGGAATGCTGGTCTATACGGCTGCCGGAGACGCCGAAGGCACCATGGGCGGATTGGTCCGGATGGGCAAGCCGGGGTATTTGGAGCGCGCGTGGGCGGCGGCTCTGGCGAACGCCGAATGGTGCTCGACCGATCCAATCTGCATGGAAGCCGGCGAAGGCGGTCAGGGGCCGGATTCCTGCAACCTCGCTGCATGCCACGCGTGCGCTCTCCTGCCAGAGACTGCTTGCGAGGAGTTCAACAGATTCCTTGACCGTGGACTCGTCGTCGGCTCGCTGACGGAACCCAAACTCGGGTTTTTCAGCTGAGATGGATGCTGGCGTCACCAGCCTCCCCTTTCCCGACGCCTGCAGGTGACGGGCCTGTCTAGAGCCATTGTTCTTACAGTCCTGGCTTTCATCGATCGCGCCACACGATGGATGCGAAGTCCGTGATCGTCACGGCCCTCAGTTGCGATGCCCGCTGTAGGAGAGCGTGGATTGTAAGGCTGGTCTGCCTCGTTCGACCTGCAGGAATAAGCTGTCCGGCTCGTCGGGCGGACAAGATCATCCCGCGCATGTCCCTGCGCGATGCGACTGTGTAATAAGCATTCGGATGGTCATACTCGCTGCTGTAGCACCGCGAAGCGACGTGTGGTTCATGCGCGTGGTCATGTTCGGCCTGATTGTCCGTGCCGCATGACTTCATCGACGATGCGAGTGGCCGCTTCCGATGGATCTTCGTGCTCCCATACACGAATGACACGCCACCCTGCTTGATGCAGGTGCTCGTTGGTGGCTATGTCGCGAGCGACGTTCTTGGCCAGCTTCTCTGACCACCACGTGTCGTTCGAGGCAGGACGGGTGGCGTGCTCAGGACAGGAGTGCCAGAAACACCCGTCTATGAACACCGCGACCTTCGTCCGTGTGAAGGCGATGTCGATGGTCCGCCGTTTCATGCCAGGTATTGGCCAGGCCACTCGATACCGCAGCCCGTGGGCGTGCAGCAGCTTCCGCACGGCGAGCTCAGGGGCAGTGTCCCTCCGACGTTGCCTGCTCATCCGTGCCGACACGTCGGCCGAGCTGGGAAGAGGCATGGTAGCCACGCCATAACGGTATAGCTCATCCACGGTCCTAGGCGCCACTGATGCCCCGCGTTCCAGACGCGGTTGCCTGCACTCTTCGACATGTCGACCTCTCGAAGGGGGCGGAGGCATGTAGTCAATCAAAGCGACTCCACGAAAACCGGGGTACATCACCTGTTTAGCTCCCGTCGTAGGCCACCTGCAGTCGTATGGTGCCCTTCGCCGTGTGCAGAAAGGCGTCACCATGTCCGGCCAGAGCTTCAGCTCCGGTCTCGTCCAGAATGATGCGACTGTCGGTCGCGGTCTTGACCCGCAGAGCGAGTTGGGCGGGGAAGTTGGAGCGGATGGTCGTCGAGATAACGTCCGCGCTCGGGCGCTGCGTGGCTGCGATAACGTGGATGCCCGCAGCGCGGGCCTTCTGCGTTAGGCGCTTGAGCAGTGCTTCGATTTGCTTCTTCTCTTCAGGGTCGCTGGTGAGGTCGGCGTACTCGTCCAGGACGACGACGATCCATGGCTTTCGGTCTGCTTTGTCGACCTTAGCGTTGTACTCGACGAGCTTGCGTGCGCGGATCGCCTTCATGTCCTTGTAGCGCTCGTCCATCTCTTTGACGGTTTCCTCAAGAATCTCGATCGCGTCGGCGGCGTCCATACCGATCATGCCATCAAGGTGAGGGTCGTCCTCGAAGTCGACAAGCTCGGTGCCCTTGGGATCAACGAGGCGGAGTCGCAGGGCACTCTTGTCATACCGGATCAAGCCCTTGAGGATCGTGTCCAGGGCAACGGACTTTCCTGATCCAGTAGTGCCAGCCACCAGCAAGTGCGGTGAGTCCGCGGAGGAGAGGTCGATGGTGACCGGGTTACCTTCGATGTCGGCGCCCAGCGGGGCGATGAGGCTCTCGGGATCGACCGGGCACTGCTGCCACAGTGCCTTGGCGTCGACCCCGTACTTTTCGTCGTCGATCTTGGGGATTTCGAAGAGTACGGAGCCGCGGTCGCTGCGGGTGCGAATGCTGAACCCGGAGGGCAGCGCCAGAGCCAGGAAGATCTCGTCACGCCGGTTGGTCAGTTTGTCCACGGTGACCCCAGGATTGGGGATGAATCGGAAGATGTAGAAGCCGGGCCCCTCCTGCCACTTGCCGAACTCCGGGGAGCTGACCGCGACCTTGTGGCGGACGAAGACGTCAACGACCTTGTTGTATCGAAGCCGCAGCTCCTCCTCGGGGAGCCCACCGCGGTGAGCCTTCGGAGGGACAGGATCCGCCTCTGCGGCAGAGTGGCGCGCAATTACCACTCTCGGCACGTTTGTTGGAGCAGTCGTTCCGACCACCTCGGCAGGTGCCGTCGGTTCTTCCGGAGTAGGCAGTTTGGCGGAAATGTCTGTCAAGGTGGTCTGAACGGCGCTGCCAGAGACCTTCACGGTCCCGCCGAGGTCCCTAGAGGCAACAAGGGGGTCTGCATCGGCGGGGTCCTGATTTGCGCGCAGAGCGCCGATGAGGTTCAGCAGCTCGTGCTTGTTCAACCTCACCAAGGTGTGCTTGCCGAGGCTTCCGACCACGGGAGCCGGCTGATCGTCCTCGGCTGAGATAGCCACAGCAACGCCAGTAACTTGACCGAGCTGGACATCCTCGGAGCGCAGGGCGTCAAGGACCTTCGCCTCGACCTGACGGTGGCCGTCGTCGCCGATCACGGTGCGAGCTGGAAGGTCTGCAGCCTTTAAAACGTTTCCACTGCTCTGAGCGATCGCGGCGGCAAGCTCGTCCAGCCAGAAGGGACGGTCGTGGCGAACCTCGCCGTCCGAGCGAAAGGCATCCTCGCACAGGTCGGTGGTGCGGTTGAGTTGTTCCTCGGCCGAGCCGACGTCAAAGGTCTGGCGGAACTTGGACTCGGCGACCAGGATATCCAGGCGAACCATGCCGTCATCCTGGACGGTCAGCACGAAGCGGCCCAGATCAGCACGAGTCTTGTGTCCCCGGCCGAACCAGCGGTGGTGCTCGTCGAAGCTGATCCAGGTGACCAGGCTCGTGCCCTGCCGAGGGACGGGGAACTGCTGGTCAATGACGAACCGGGTGGCGACCAGGCCGACGACTTCGTTGACCGTGGTGCCGATACCGAGGGAGCGCAGCACGGCACCAGGGGCCACATTACGGCCTACCTCGTAGATCCGCTTAGCGGTGCCTTCGGAGTCCTGCGGAGTAACGACCCCGATCTGCTCCAACCGGCGCCGCAGTCGCCGGACGACGAACTGCTGGCCGGTCTGTGAGCTGACAATAAGGGTGTAGGACTCGTTCTTGCCGACTCTGGGCTTGACCAGGATGACGTCAGGGCGGTTACGCAGGGCATCGATCTGCTCACGTCCAATGAAGCTGTCGAGAGTGACGACCCAGTGGGCCACGCGGTGCAGGGTGGTGAACAAGTCCTGGTGCTGGTCGAACCGCACCTGCATCTCGAAGTAGTCGATGCCGTCGACGCTCTCCCGAGAGACCGGGGAACGGCGGTCGTAGCGCACGCACAAGGTCGACCAGGACTCAAGAGTCTCGTCGGCGGTCTCGGGCAACAGCGCTCTTACGACGTTCTCGCTGGTTTGAGCCAGGTTGTGCGAGGCCGGGTGCTTCCAGGAGTTGAAGGAACCCGACAAGGATTCCTTCTTGGTGCTCTCCTTGATACTAGTCTGGGTGCCGAACAGCGCGGGAGCCAGGGCGAGGTCGATGGTGTCTTCCAGCCCTGACAGGTCTGCTTCCTGGTCGGGCTCCCATGCTTGCAGGATGAGTTGGACGTCGGGCAGGAAACTGTCCTCGGACATCTCTGCGCCGGAAAACTGCAGGTCAAAACCCTGAATGATCTCGTGATGGGTTGCTTGGGGAGCCAGCACGACCAGATCGACCTTCAGACGAGGGCTCTTGGCCCGCATCTGCTTTGCCACGCGCATGGGCAGGACAGGGTCGCCGTTGCGGTCCAGAAGTAGTACGCGTAGGCCGTCGAGCTTGTGAGGGTAGGTCGTCAGGTAGTCGGTGATGACGCGGACCATCTCATCGATCGCGGTCTCATCGACACTGGAGAGCCAGTCCTTGGACTCGTTGCCGCCATGGCGGACAGGCGCGTACTCCTCATGTCCGGCCGATTCCCGCATCGGAATGGCAATCGTGCCGCCGGGCCCGACGAGGATCGCAGGTGTCCCATGGGGGGAGATACGATCGATGGCGTCGAAGAAGAGGTCCTCGTTCTCCTGGTTGAGACTCAGCCCTCCCTCCTTGTTCAGGGCCGTCTTGATGCTGCCGGCGGCCTCCGCGTAGTTCTTTGCCAGCCAGCGCAGCTTCAGCGGGTGGGTGGCCAGCATCATCATGCGGTGGTCGGCCAGCCCGACGACATCGGTCAGGACGACGGCCTCAAGGTCTACGTTCGGGGCGTTGTTGGGAACCAGGGCGGTGCGAGCTGCGCGGAGTATGCCTTCCCATTCGCGTACGTATTCGTTGATGTTCTCGGCCTCGAGCCCGTCGGAGATCCGCTTGAAGTGCTTCTGTTTGAGGCGCTCCATCTGGCTGGCGAAATGTGATGTGGGTTCGGGCACGGGCTCGTCGACCTGCCAGTGCCTGGGCTCGTTGAACTTCTGAAGGAAGGTGTCAAAGGTCAGATTGCTGACATGGCCGGAGGGAGGTCTCCAGCCGTGGATGAGGGCCGCCAGAGCGATCTGGCCAGGGATGCCCAGGGGGTCCCAGCGGAAGCGTCGCTGGGCGGCACCGTCCATCTCGACCAGGATGCGCAGCGGGGCCCACTCGATGTTCGGGTCAAACGGCTCGTCTTCCTGCGGCAGGCGCGGCTTGGTCAGGTCCAGCAGGCACTCCTTGACCTCGAGAGTCAGGCGAAGTCCGGTGGAGTCCTGGACATCTCGCAGGGTGCGTGCGTACAGGAAGGCGAACAGCCAGCGGCTCCACTGTCCGGCTTCCTGGTTGCCTTCAAGCCCGACGACGACGGAGCCTTCCTCTTCGTCGGAAAAGTAGGTCAGCTCGCGCAGCAGGGCACGCAGTGGGTCATGGACGAATTGAGAGTCCGGGAAGGCGAGTTTTTCGACTTTGCGGCGACATCGCTTGGACAGCAGGTCGGCTAGCGGTTCGGTTCCTCCGACGGGAGCCTCGTCAAGGAAGCGCTGTGCGGATTCCTGGTCTCCGCGGTCGAGCGCGTCTTCGATCATCATGGCGTCGTACTCGTCGACCCGCTCTGCGGCGCTCCGCTCGATCTCCTGACGGATCTGCTGGCCCAGGCCGATCTTCTTGGACTTCTGCTCGAACACTTCAAGCCATAGGGTCAGGTCCTGCTCACGGCGAAGCTGACGAGCATCCTGCGGGGTAGAACCATTGAGCTTGAGTACCAGGCTGCGCATGCGCGTTCTGGCAGTATCGGCGTCCATGCCGATGTGCTCCAAGGACTCCTCGCTGAACTCAGTCGTGGCGATGCGATCTATCAGGTCGTCCTCGGTGATCTCCTTGCCGGTGGGCTGTTTGAAGGCACTGACCCAGACGTTCTTCTTGATTCGGGCGGGCAGCGCAGCGGGCTTGATGAAGAGCCCTCGGTCCGGAAAGAGATCAAGAGCGGGCAGGGCTGCAGAGATCTCGGAGTAGACCACGTCAGGGGTATGGACCTGAGTTGCTGCGACTTTCTGCGCGGTTTCGACCAGGAAGGTCGCCCAGCGGCGCAAGGACCGGGGCGCCTCATCGGTGACGGCACGCCAGATCTCCGGCAAACGGGTGGCCATGAGGGCCGGAACGGTGCCGATGCCACCGGCCTCCCGCCACGCTTCTGCCATGAACCTTTCGAACCCGCGCTCGCCGGAGGTGTCGTGGTGATCCCCCAGGATCGTGGCGTCGTCAAGGGCGTTCATGGCCGCCAGCCCCTGTGCGTCCGGCGACTCCCCCCATTCGAAGAGCAACACCGCCGTACCCTGTCCCGAATTTCGCCACTTGGTCAGCTGGTCCTGCGGATCCAGCAGGTAATCAACCGGTACGCCTTCGATCGGCTCCGAGGTGCCGACCTTGACGACAACCTGACGGTCCGGCGATTCCAACAGCCTCTGGGCCGTGCGACGGAGAGCCTCGGCCACGGTCGGCCGATCGAATCCACTGACTCGCAGGACGGCACGGGCTCCGCTGATATCAGTGACCTTGCGCAGCGCTTCGTCGGCGACGAACCGACCGAGCGCTCGGATACTGCTGTCGGTCACCGGGGTTCCCCTCGAACCATGCTGGTTGCATCTGAATATTGAGTGAGCAGACCGATAGCGGCCAGCTTTTCCCGGAACGCCTTGCCGTTGTGGTCAAGGATCGACGGGTCGACCTCGTAAGCCAACGGGCTCGCAGCCGCGACCTTGTTCTCCACCACGAGCCCGTACTTCTCGTACAGCAATGCACAGAACTGGTCAAACTCCATCTCCGTGCCCTGCGGGACGGTGGCAGATACCAGACCCTCAAGCATCGGGGGCTTCATGGTGAAGTGTCGGCGCCCGACCGTCGCATTCAGGGCTCCCACAGCAGCGAGGGTCTCACTGAAGAACGCTCGGGGAGAGGCGACCGCGCTGCCGGCCTCTTTGGTGAACCTTTCGTAGCGGCGCTTCCTGTCCTCGTCACCTTCGGCTTCGATTTCGTCGATCATTTCCTGAGCCTGGACATTGATCGCGTTCACGATGTCATTGCGGAAGCCGGTGAGGTTCTTCTGCGACTCTCTGCGCAGCGGGGTTGCCTCGTTGCCGAAGTCCAGCAGGATCGACTCGTGATCGGTAACACCGAGCTTCGTCCGTGCGAGGTGCAGCTGGTGGCGTGCCAGGCAGTAGGGGACCCAGTGCATGAGGCTCTCGGTGCGCTTTGCTCTGGGGACCGTCGCAATCCGAGTGACAATGTTGCGGGTCCCTTCCCTCAGCAGATCAGGCCACGGGCTGAGATCCTCGCGCAGCTCGATTCCTGCGTCTGGGCCCGCCACGGGCGCTTCGTCGTAGTCGAAGTCGTGCGCGCTGAGGGCCTTGGCAAGGTTGCCCAGCGGAGTGCCGCTGTCCTGTACGAGGTCGGTCAGGCCCTTTCGAGTCGCTTCCTTGCGGTCGGCATCAGGGTCGCTGCGTAAGACTTTGTAGGCCCATCCCCCGCCATCGCGGAAGAGGTAACGCTCGATACTCGGAGCATTGATGCCAGCAGCGACCTTGCCGGCCTGCTTGCGCTTCTTGTCGCTGCTCTTGGAGGAGGCATCGGTTTGCTTGATTCGTCGTTCGACTGCGTCGTAGTGGATGAGCTCACCAACGAACGGATAAATGTGCACGCCGAACCAACCGGGTTGGCTACGACGCCCGGGGATTTCGACCAACAGGGAGGAGAACAGGGCGTGGAGCGTTGCCATCGTCTCAGGGGAGTCCAGCTCGACGGCCTTGCTTAGTTCCTCGTTGCCCTCGACGATGGGGGACCTGGTCGCGATCCGCCGGACCAGGTCGTGCGAGGTCCTTCTATAAGCTGTATCGGCTCCGCCGTCCAGGAGCCCTGCGAACTTCTCCGGGTCTTCCTGATGCGCCAGGTAGACGCCACGGGCGATCGCGAGCATCTCGAGCGGGACGTAGAAGCCGCGGCCCTGCCGTTCGAGATTCACCCCGAAGAGACGAAGGACAACCTCAGCCTTGGAACGATCGGCCATCAGGCGCGCACCGACCTGATCTTATCGCCGACGTCGATCATAAGTTTTCTCATGGCGTTGCCCGCCAATACCTGAATCTCGTCGTCCTTGTTCGACGAGTCGGCCAGCTCTGCCAGGGATCCACTCAGACCGCGGATCTCTGCCTCATGCTGGACCTCGCTGCGCAGGCCCGCGGCCCACCGTGTCAGCAACTCAAAGCGCAACAAGTCCGCTTCCACCGAGACCGCGTCTTGGTCAGGGGTGACGGCCGGGATGCGGATGTAGATGGCCCGGTTGAGCCACTCGACGGCGTTCTGCATCTCAGGGGCGACGCCCGTCCGGCCTCTCTCTTGCCACTGGGTGATCTGGTCGACAACCTCGACACCCTTGCTGGGCACTCGCCGAGAGATCACGGCCGCGCGGCCGCGGTGGGTGAAAAAGGCCGGGTCGAGTATCAGGAAGTCGGGGTTGCTCCCTGCCCGGTGGATGCCCTGGACGGCCTCCAGGCCCTTGAGAAAGCGGTCTCGTACCCTGGTGTCTGCCGGGTCCCGGTTCTTGTCCTGGACACTGACGAAGTCGTCGCCGGCCTGCAGCCCCATGCGGGCGAACCGGTCCTTGTTGTCGTCGCTGTTGAAGAAGTCGGCTCGTCGCAGGAACGTGTACACGCTTCGCAACTGTTCGGCCTGCTTTTGGACGTCCCGACTCGTACGGACCTTCTGCAGGTAGCTACTGGCATCCGCGGGAGGGAAGTCGCTGGCCGTTTCCGGGTCCAGCCGGTCGTCGACCTGGCGGCGGGAGACCTTGCCCGGGTCCAGTTTTCGTAGTGCGAAGAAGGCAGGTACCAGATGACGCTGTTGCTGGGTCAGCCGGTCACCGAAGAGGGCCTGGTGGTACAAGTGGGGGGCCTGCCATAACCTATTCGAGTGCGACCGCTGGTACTTGGCGTGGACGTTCTCGCAGGAAAGGCCACCGGTTAGCATGTAGCTGGTCACGGCCAGGGCCTGACGGGTCGTGAGTACGGCCCCGGTGCGCTCGGCCGCGGCGAACACGTCCCGGATCGCGGCCCGGCGCTGGGGCCCGTGGGTCGGATCGCTGAGCTCGTTGCGGTTGGCCAGGATTGGGCAGACTTTCCGTGCATCGCAGGTCTCGCAGGGCTTCCATCGCGACCATTGCGTCGTCGTCCACTGCTTCAGGACCCACTGGATGAGCCCGCCGTTGGGGCTGTCGGCCGCTACGGACTGGTAGTTGAGGTTGATGACGGTGACTGTGCCATCGGGGTCGCTGACCTGCCCGCGGAGGATGCCTTCCGTGAGGGTCGTCACCAGGATCTTGGCGCGCCCCGTGCCGCCTTTGCGGAGACTATCGTCTTCGGCGGCGCACTTGCGTAGCTGGCCCTCGTTTGCACAGATGATCGCGACACCCCCATCCGCAGGGTCGAGCAACTCCACGAGCTTGTGAGCGCCCGCCTGCACGCTGAGCTCGCTGAGATCCTTAAGGATGTACAGCGGGCGTCCGCTACGGGTCCGACCAATAGGGCGGCTGGCATCGCCGGCCTTGGACAACTCGCGGAAAACCGTCTTCCGGATCTCTGGTGTGACCGTCTCGGTGTCGGCCTGCAGCTCGGCCAGAAGGCTGGCGCACAAGCTTGTCTTGCCATGCCCGGCGTCCCCGGTCAGGACGATGGTTTTCATGGTCGGTCGCTCAATGGCGCTCAGCAGGTAGTCCAGCGTCACGACAGGGAACAGCGACTGCGTCCAGTCTTCCTGCAGCTCGTAGATCATCTCGGAGGTGTCGGCGTCGAACGGCTGGTAACGACGTATCCGTTGAACGTGTTTGTTGACCTCTAGCGGCATGCTGCTGTCCTTTGTCGACCGAGCCGAGAGCGTTGTGAAATTCTAGCTGTCGGGGCCGCTGTCGGTAGGTCAAATTCCCTGGCCGAGCGCTGAATTCGCCTGGTTCACGCTGTGTGACTGTGTTAGAGGCCGCGAGAATCATTGATCATGATTGGTGATGAGACACTCAATGTTGACTGCGATCGCGCTTAAGACGTGTGCGACCTGAGCTTTGACGACCTCTGGGTAGCAACAGCGCGCATTCGATGGTCGTTGATGAGCTTATTCAGGATGCCCGTGATGCCAGCAGGTGAGGCGTGGAACCGCCGCGATCAGCACGTCAGGTTACATTCAGATACCGGTCTACGTACACACTCATCCTTGATCGAGTGCGGTGACCGCTCGTTCCGCCAGTTCTAAGAGGCAAGGACCGATAGGGGACCACACATGGATGAGCGGTGCCCCTTGCGAGCCAAGCAGAGGCCGAAGTTTAAGGAGGGCTCCGTTCCCCCGCGAGTCGTCGATCTTGCGCTGGCTGCGATGGCTCACCCTCGGCATCGCCCAGGGCGGCCCAGAAGCATGACGTCTCGCTCGATGTTGGTCTCGCAGTTACCTTAGAGGCAGCTCTATCGGCCTCGCGTGCTGGGCTAACAACGGGCTGCTCCGACTATGAGCCGTCAGCAATAATGCTGCTGGTGAGCTGCAGCCGTTCGATCGAGAACTTGTTTGTGTCAGCATCCCAGGCAATTTTCATCAGCCTAGACAGGTCGGCAGCAGAATTGCTGTAGAGGTTGATTTCAAGCGGCTCGATGACCGCCACGTCGACGATCACTCAAACCTGGAAGAGCCACCGCTCGCGACCGGTATCCGCCAATCCCCTAGCAGGCCTGCTGATTGACTGCCGCGAGGAGGGCGCTCCCCACCGCTTGTGCGATCGCAGGAGGAACAGCATTTCCGATCATTCGACCTATAGAGTTGAACTCCACAGGTTCTCCTGGCCTGACAAACTGGTAATTCTCTGGAAATCCTTGGAGTATCGCCGCTTCCCGCAGGGTAATCGCACGATCTTGCTCCGGATGGCCGAACCTTCCGGTACCGAAATTGTACGACATAGTCGTGATAGTTGGAGACGGCTTGTCCCATTCCATGCGGGCATAGACGTTCTTGAACGTGGCGCCAGAAGGCCTAGTGTGGCAAGGAGATAGCAGCTCTGTTGGCCAATCATGCCATGTCCCCCCTGGCCTGGACGCTTTGATTCGCTTCAGGTTCAGAGGGCTTAAAGATCTTGCCTTATGCATGCTATCAAGGTCATGCGTTCTCCCTTGATGAACTGCCGGGAGGCCGGAAATCGCATCTCTCACCGTCGTGAACTCTTCGGGCTTGCGTTTACCTCCAGGGACCTCGATGTGTCCGATTCGCGACGCAATGAGAACAAGTCGACGACGCTCTTGCGGAAGGCCATATTCCGGGCCGTAGCAGCTTTTAAAAGAAACTTCGTAACCAATTTCTTCGAGAGAGCTGGAAAACTCCCTGAAGATCTTGGAGCCCACGATTCGAGGGACATTTTCCATGGTCACAAGCTCAGGGCGAGAATCTTTGACGAGTCGTGAAAATTCACCAAGGAGCGACCACTGCGGCTCTGAAGACGTATCTACGCCTCGCCTGTAGGGCGAGAAGGGCTGGCACGGCGCGCATCCCGCCAAGAGGCGTATTGAGTCTGGCTCCCATAGAAGCTCAAGCTGCTCTTTAGAGACCGTCCGGACATCTTGCTCAATGAACGGAGCTTCAATATTTTTCTCGAATGGGTATTTGCATCGAGGATCTATATCAAAACCGGCGACTACGTTCAGCCCAGCCTGCATCAGTCCATGCGACAGCCCGCCCACTCCGCAGAAGAGATCTATCGCTGAGATGCGCCTTGCCATGTCGCCCATACTCTGAACTTAGCGTAGATCACCCCGCCTCGTCGACGGGTGGGGGATAACGACAGGAGCTCATCATCGCAGTGCTCCTTGGCTCCCAGCGGCAGCCCCCTCCTGCCCAGGTCTTGGAGGACGGGAACAGGGATGAACGCGTTGCCTGCCGCAATCTCGGCGTCCCTTACAGCCTCAGTCAATGGCCTAGGACCTGTCTCGAGGTCGGTTATCAGCGTGTCGCTGGTCGCAACTGAGGTCTCCGGTATTGGGTTCAACGATGAAGAACCAAAACCGGACACCTCGTGGCGACCTTCGCGGTGACGCGGCGCTTTGACCTGAGTGATGAGCAGTGGGCGCGATTGGCGCCGCTGCTCCCGGCTGCCGTACGGCCAGGTCGCCCGCCTCGAGGGAGCAGGCGTCAACTGATCGACGGGATCCGCCGGCGGTTCCGGGTCGGGGCGCCCTGGCGGGACGTGCCCGAGTGCTACGGCTCCTGGCAAACCGCCTACGCCCTGTTTCGGCGCTGGCAACGCGCAGATATCTGGCAGCAGATCCTGCCCGCTTTGCACGCCTTGGCTGATGCGAGCGGCCGGATCGGCTGGGACGTCGGGGGCGATTCCATCATCTGTCGCGCCCACCAGCACGCAGCCGGAGCCTGCCACCACGGTGATCAGCAAGCCGGACGACTCGGCGGTGCCCGCCATGAGCCCGCCGGTCACGCACTGGGACGCTCCCGCGGCGGCCTGTCGACCAAACCGCACATGGCGTGTGAGGCGAACCGGCTGCTGTTATCGCTGGTGAAGCTGCCACGCGTAGCTCGTTGAACCTTCTGCAGGCCTCGCAAGCAATTTCATCGGAAGTCGGCGATGGTCTGGCCGCTACTGAGCACTTCATTGCGAGCTGGATCACGTCCGTCCAGAACCATCCACTGACAGTGAGAACTGTTCTCGCTTGAGCTATCGATGGATCTATTTATTTGCTCTCAGGGATACATCTATTTGTGCTGCAAATGAGAATACTCATCTTTAAACATTGTTACACGCTCTGCCCGCTCAAGCGCTCCTCTGTAGTCAAATAGCCTAGTACGATCCATCGCAACCTGATGATATCCAGAGGGTGGCCCGGCGGCCAGCTGCTTGTCTAGGAAATGTATGCGTTCTATCACCTTGCACCCTCTTGATGTCAGTGGACTAATGAAGGTTCCGAAAATTCCGTCACTTTTTAATCTGCGCCACGCATCGTAATCCAATCGAGCGATATCATTTGCTATCAAGAAGGTTGCATACCCGTCGATGAATTCCCGTTCATGGGGCGTGTATGTGATTGTTCCTATTGGTTCATCTCTGATCAAGTCATTATGTGCGGCGATTGCGTATGCAAGGTCCGCGGAGAAGTGGATTGACCTCCCAATGTCGGTGAGCCCATGCACCAAGAGGTCGAAGTATGTTATGTCGAACAACTTTGACTTAGTTGAAAAGCCTATGAGCTGCCCAACTATCTGATCGGGGTTGAACTCGCCTATCGGAAGGGGGCCTTCTGATTCGAGTGCACGCAGCACCGCTGCGGGATCGAAGCTCGATGAAAATGGGACGATTATTGGAGATCCTGGATTGGAGCGTAGTTGCTGACGGGCGTCAGTCCATATCCCCCTATCTTCTCCAGGGTCATATAGAAATAGAATTACCGGAAGCGGAAATGATTCCCAGTATTTGCGATGACGTTCCTTGGGGTGAAATATAACGCCCCTTTCATCTGATTGCTTGAAATACGAAGAGCCACTCTTGGCCTGAACGGCAACGACTCTTCCCGTCGGGAGTCCTTCTGGTGTACAGTGTTCTATTTGCCCATCGATGCCCACGTCGTGCATTAATGTCTCTCGCCACATGCATCCTGCTTTAATGATGGATTGCTCTGCGGCAATTATGCCAAGACGCTCTGTTCTCCATGAAGGCTCAGGCATTTTGGTAATTCACCTTAATTGCTATTTTGCTCTACTGGATCTTTGAATGAATCGCCGATCCGACTGGGAACCCTATAGGAAATCTTCGCCCATTGGGGGTGTTTGCAGTGTTGTGATCCACCTACTACCTCCTAGACAGCTCTCCTGTTGTAGGAACTCGGGCCTCGAGGGGAACTTACGGCGGGATCAAGAGGACATTCGGTGGCAAGCCGACCCGTACCGCAGGGCCGCTAAGGCCCGAGGAACGGAAGCGGCGCGGCAGCCTTCGGAGGGATCACTATGAACCGCTCCGGCTTCGATGGAGACTTGTTCTCTTGAGAGGATCGAGTCATGGCAGCCAAGTCCCCCTATCCGGCGGAGCTGCGTAAGCGCGCGGTGCGGATGGTCGCGCAGGTCCGCCCGGACTACCCGACCGAGTGGGCCGCGATCAACGCAGTCGCAGCCAAACTCGGCATCGGCACCGCCGAAACGCTGCGCAAGTGGATCCGTCAGGCCCAGATCGACGAAGGACAGCGACCGGGTACCACCAGCGATGAATCGGCCGAGCTCAAGCGGCTGCGGCGGGAGAACGCCGAGCTGCGCCGGGCCAACGAGATCCTCAAAGCCGCTTCGGCTTTCTTCGCGGCCGAGCTCGACCGGCCACACACGCACTCGTGACCTTCATCGACGAACACCGCAAGGTGTTCGGTGTCGAGCCGATCTGCCGCGTCCTGACCGAGCATGGCCTGTTGATCTCTCCCAGCACCTACTACGCCGCCAAGAGCCGGCGGCCCTCGGCCCGCACCGTTCGCGATGCCGAGCTGGACGGGCACATCAGGCGGGTTCACGCCGCCAACTACGGCGTCTACGGTGCCCGGAAGGTGTGGCGGCACCTGCTGCGTGAGGGCCACCAGGTGGCCCGGTGCACGGTGGAGCGGCGGATGCGTGCCCTGGGCCTGGCAGGGGCCCGCCGCGGAAAGAAGATCCGCACCACCACAGCCGATCCCGGCCACCAACGGGCATCAGACCTGCTCAAGCGGGACTTTTCCGCGCCCCGCCCGAACATGGTCTGGGTCGCCGACTTCACCTACGTTCATGCCTGGTGCGGGATCGTCTACGTCGCCTTCGTCATCGACGTCTACTCCCGCGCGATCGTCGGCTGGTCGGCAGCCACCTCCAAGCGTGCCGGGCTGGTGCTGGACGCCCTGGACATGGCGTTGTGGCGGCGCGGCCGTACCGGGCGTCCCGTCGGGCCGCGCCTGATCCATCATTCGGACGCGGGAAGTCAGTACACCGGTTTCCGCTTCACCGCCCATCTGATGGGCGCAGGTATCGACGCGTCCATCGGGACGGTCGGGGACGCGCTGGACAACGCGCTGATGGAGTCGCAGATCGGCTTGTACAAGACCGAGCTGATCAAACCCCGCGGCCCCTGGCGCACCCTGGCGGAGGTGGAACTGGCCACCGCCGAATGGGTCGAGTGGTTCAACACCACCCGCCTGCACTCGGCCATCGGCAACGTCCCACCGGAGGAATACGAAGCCCTCTACTACGCTCAGCACCAGCCCAGCGAGACCATTGGAATCAACCCCTGAGGTCTCCATCGAAGTCGGGGCGGTTCAGTTGCCGACATTCCGGACCGACCGGAGGACGACGAGCTGCGGCAGGTGCTACGCAACCACGTGCTGCTCCCGGAGGACCGGCGGGGGACGCTGACCCGCACGCAGACCGTGGCGCTGCGTTGGCTGGAGAAGGCGTCCCTTCCGCTGGCGGATCTCCAGGAGGCACGCGTCGCCCGGATCGCACTCGACGCCATCTCGGTCACCTTCGATGGCAAGGAGGCCGCAGCCAACACCGTACGGCGGAAGCGGGCGATCCTTCATCACCTCCTGGAGCTGGCGGTGGAACAGAAGGTGTTCGCGACCAACCCATTGCACGAGATCAAGTGGAAGCCGCCCAAGGCCGTCACCGTCGTCGACCTCCGTACGGTGATCAATCCGACTCAGGCGAAGCAGCTCCTGGCCGCCGTGCCCAAGGTCGGCCGTACTCGGGGCGTCCGGCTCAAGGCCCTGTTCGCCTGCATCTACTACGCGGGTCTGCGGCCGGAGGAGGCGGCGGACCTTCGCCTGAAGAACTGCACTCTGCCCGAATCAGGATGGGGCCAGATCATCCTGGAGAGGGCGCGACCGCAGGCGAACAAGCGATGGACCAACTCGGGGGAGACCCACGAGTCGCGCAGCCTCAAGCACCGAGCGAAGAAGGAGACCAGGGAGATCCCCATCCCGCCGGCTTTAGTCGTCATCCTTGGAGAGCACATCGACGCCTATGGCATCGAAAGCGACGGCCGGCTGTTCCGGACAGCCAACGGTGGCTCCTACTCCAGCTCGGCATACTCCTACGTCTGGCAGAAAGCTCGATCGCTCGTCCTCACCGAGGAGCAGGTGAGGTCGCCGCTCGCCGCCCGCCCCTATGACCTGCGACATGCAGCCCTGTCCCTCTGGCTTAACGCAGGAGTGCCGGCGACCGAGGTGGCCAAGCGCGCCGGGCACAGCGTGGAGGTCCTCCACCGGGTCTACGCCAAGTGCATGGAGGGCCAGCAGGAACGGATGAATGGGAAGATCAGTAGCGCTCTGGATGATTAAACCTTTCCATCCGATGAGGGGTCGGCTCGACAACAAGATCACGACAGGGGTGTTTTTCTCGGAACCTGTTTCCGCGTATGGCGGGCAGCAGGCAGATTGATCGACCCCCACTGTGTGTCGGTCGGATCTAGGGGATGGAAGCGATCTCGCATCTGTTGGTTCTGCGGGTCAGAAGCCAACCTCACGACCATCCCCAACCGCGCCTTAGGGTAAGAAAGCGATAATTCCGGACAATTTTCTCATACTCATCTTATGAACAGATTTCCTACCACTCACAACGGATTCAAGGTGCGTACATGCAGGAAGCATGATATAGACCTCTAAGCGATGAGTGTGTTAGTAGCGGTCCAGGAGGAGATGCATGGCTAAGGCAGGTTATGTCGTCTATGAGGTCACGGCCCGCGTTCTAAGGCGGAAGGATGAGCCTCGTCCGCTAGACGACCTGAACGGCAATGGTGTCGACACCCTCCATGGTGTAGGTATGATCTTGAAAACCCTCGCCGACGAGTCGAGTCCTCAAGCCGATGATCGCTATGAGCAGGCGTTCGATATCCAGGATTTTCATCGTTCCGGAAGGACGCTTAAGATCTGGGGATCGGCAGGTCCGTATGGTGCCACTGGGAATCTGACCAATGTCGATTCAGGCAATAGGCGTCGTTATGGCAACCGCGATGCAACAATGGTTGATCTTAGAGCAATGCTGATCATCCCCGCGGGGGAGCGAATGGGATTGCTCTTCTGTGAGCGTAGGGGTGCGCGTCACCTCAAGAACATAATCGAGAGACATGTTCTGAAAGTAATCGGCAATCGACATAGCGTTCGCTTCGATGTCCTTCCATTTGTCGATCCGAAGGCGTGGAAGAAGTTCCTTGACTCTGCCCAGACGTATGAGATCTCTTACGTATATCGCTCTACTAGACTAGAGGATCTAGCACCTGAAAGGCGCAGTGCAGGAGATCTTCGCATGACGGTCAGTGGCGGTGTCGCCCGACGAGTGGGGAAGAGCTTCCGCTCGATTCTGTCGCAGATGGCGGAGAAGCATGAAGAGGTGGAGGATGATCATAGCGGCGTAGTGATTCAGGAGTTTCCTCGCCCTGCAGAGCTGAGGCCCCGCGACGAGGAACACTTTGACCATGAGCGGATCGAGATGCAGGTAGGCAACGATGGTGCTAAGCGGACAATTGTCATAGAGAGAGAACGGTTGCCTCAGTTCATATACGAGCTTGAGAAGGATCTGGCCGATGACGCCTTGTGGGAGCATTTCCAGGATCACGCCGATAAGATTTTGTCGGACCTAGGGAGTACTCTTGGGTAGACAAGATCAGGAAGCCGCCTTGGCTGCTCGATGAGCGGCCGGCTGGAGGTGTCTGCCCAGTGAGTTCCCGCATGCATCGTTACTTCGGGCGGCTCGGCATCCGTGATCTTATTAGAGATCACCTCAATACCCTATATGAGTTTGGTCCCAACAATAAGATTCATGCCAGCTGGCCAGACATCGCCTTGTTTTATGTCTTGCCGGTAGGTGTTGGGATATTCTTCTGGATTAAAGATGCGCAGCTGTATGTAAGTGATGTGCTCCTGAGTGGCATCGCCGTTCTTACGGGGTTTCTATTCGGGTTACTGGTGCATGTATTTAGTGTCGGGGTAAAGGTGGCTGACGACCCTCGCTATGGATCAGGAGACAGGTTGCCAATCCTGATTGATGAGCTCCGCGCAAATGTGTCGTATTCATGTGGAGTGGGACTTCTTATTACAGTCCTTCTTATTTTTCCAGTGGCTTTCATGAAGCCTGAAGACTTAGAGGATGGGTTAAGTTCAGGGATGGCAGGATTATTTTCTACGCTATTCACTCATCTAATTTTGACGCTTTTGATGGTTGTTAAACGAGTTAGGTCCGCCTATAAAGTCATGGCCAAATAGTGGATTTGTTGAGGGTTTTTCAACACTTGATGTTCGTCCACCTGATTGCCAAGGTGTTCCCTTGGGTCTGGCGCAAACCGGTGGCCTCAGCCTATATATGGATTACTTGCGCCTTCGAGGAAGTGACCGATCCGCAGGCGCATTGACCGGTCCATCGACAGGGAAAACACCTCGTCCCGCGGTATCCAACGCACCTCGCGGGACTCGTCGCTCGGCGTCGGCTCACCGTCGACGGCTCGGCCAGTGAGCACGATGGAGAACTCCTGCCGGGCCTCGCCGTCGCTGGTGTAGAGGATCACGTGCTTGGGGTCGGTATACGTCCCGACGAGGCCGGTGACCTCACACTTGATCCCGGTCTCCTCCAACATCTCGCGGACCGCCGCGTCGGGCAGGGACTCGCCGAGGTCGATCGCACCGCCGGGAACGGCCCAGTTGTCATTGTCACTGCGGCGGATCATCAGGATGTCGCCTGCCTCGTTGGTGACCACAACGTTCACCGAGGGAACCAGGCTGTTGGGTCTGAGCGCGGCGGGGTCATCGTAGAAGTCGATCCGGCGGCCCATGGTCAGGACTCTACTGGTGTGTCCGCGGCTACCGATGCTTCTTGGGAAGTCGTCCGTTGATGTCGCGCAAGATGTCCGCCGCTTGGATGACATCGCTGACCACATGGTCCGGGGAGCATTCATGGCCGACGCGCGTCCCGCGGTCGAGCCAGACCGTACGCAGGCCGGCTGCCCGTCCTCCGTCGATATCTGCGACGGGGTGGTCTCCCACCATCCAACCCCCATCAGTAAGGCTCATCCCGCATCGCCTGGCGGCGATCTCGAACAGGCCGACGTCGGGCTTGCGAATGCCCTCGACGCCTGAGAGCGCGTAGCCGTTGACGACATCAGCCAGGCCTGTCCGCTGGAGCTTGCCGAGCTGGTTATCCGCCGTACCGTTGGTGACGATCCCCACCCGCCATCCGGACGCGCGTAGCTCGGTCAGCGCGGCCATGACCTCGGGACGGCACTCGACGAGATGGGGCATCCGTCGGCGATAGGCGATCCACAGCTCCGTTGCCGGAGCGGACAGCTTGAACCGCTCGCGCACCTTGGTGAAGAACAGCTCACGGTGGGGCAGGCCGTTGCAGTCTAGCTTGACCAGGTAGTCGACGGCCTTCCGGCTGAGTCGATGCTCTTCGGCGAACTCATGAGCCCACAGTAGGAAGGCGGCGTCCAGGTCGATGAGTGTGTTGTCCAGGTCGAAGAGCGCCAATCGCTGCACGGTGCCCGATCTTAGGCGGGGCCGACTTCGCCCTGCAGGCTCGTGCTCCGGCCGCCGGCCGGTGCTGTGGGATCGGTGACTGCGGCCCACTCAGAGGAGAGGTGACCTGCGGAAACGCCCCTAGATCCATCCCACGCATATCCCACAGCCGCTGACATACGGCTGCCTACGCTGGCACACGACTGCACAGAGCTGGATGGCGATCGGAAAGACATGCCCAGGTCAAGGGCGTGATCGCTGGTCAAGAGAGTGCCCCCGGCATGATTCGAACATGCGACACCCGCTTTAGGAGAGCGGTGCTCTATCCCCTGAGCTACGGAGGCAGGGACTCCTAGTAAGGGTAGCGAAAGTGTGGAGCGAATGCGCGCTCGGGCGGAGGACTGGGGTGGGTGCCGGGTTATCGGTTCGCTGACCTGCGGTAAAAGGGCGGCAAGTGGGCCGATGGGCTCAGGGGGGACGCGGCTACGGTCACGTTTCGTGATCAAAAGGCGACGGAAGCGCGTTCGGGGGCGGCGCGCCCTGCGGCCGGTGGTGCTGTGTGGGGCGATGCTGGCGCCTGCGCTTCTCGCCGGAGGGCTTCTGGTGGCCGAGCTCACGGGTTATGGAGCTGACGTCCGTACGGCGGCTGCCCGCCGGGCCGCGGAGGAGGCGAGGACCCGCGGAAGCGGCCGGGTTTCCGAGGGGACCGCGGCTCACGGGGGCGCTGAGGGCCCAGGTGGTGTGGGTTCCGGAAACGGGCCGGTGGCGTGGCGGGGCTCGGGAGCCGGCTCAGGGGACGGCGGGATGGGTGGCGCCGGAGGTGGTTCCCGGACCGAGGAGGGCTCCGCTGCCGAAGGCGCCTTCGAGGCCCAGGGCGAGGGCGGCTTCGGTGCCGACGGGAGCCTCGGTGCCGGGAACCGGGGCGAGAGCGGGACGGGAGATCCGGTCCTGCCGGAGGGGCGAGGCTCCTTTCAGATGTGGGGTGATGCGGGCTATCCGGGCGAGCCGGGGACGCGTCCTGGCGCGGGGCCGGCCGGTGCGCCGGGAACACCCCCTGGAGCAGCGGGGGCGAACTTCGGAGCGTGGGCGACACGGCTCGGGACGGAGTCCGTCAGTGGGACAGGGGTGCGTCCGGGGGCATGGCCGGGCGGCGGGCCGGGAGCACGCTCTCAGTCCGCACCGGTCGGTGGGTTCGCAGCAGGGGCGGGCGGCTTCGGGAAAGGCTCGGGCGGTTCCGGTTCCGGTTCCACTTCCGGTTCCGGGTCCAGCTCCGGGTCCAGCTCCGGGTCCGGTTTCGGCTCCGGTTCCGCCTCCAACTCCGGTTCCAGGTCCGGCTCCGGGTCCGCCTCCGGTCGCGGCTCCGGTTCGGGGTCGGGCGGATTCACGGCAGGGGTGGGCGGTTCCGGTTCGGAGGCGAACGGATTCACTCCCGGGTCGGGCGGAGCGCCGGGGGCGGGGATGCCCGTGGCGGTGGTACCGGTGGTGGTCGGGCCCGCCTGGGTGAGGTCTTTCGAACCGAGGCGGGTGCCGCCGCCATTTCGGCCCGACCGGGTCTACGAGGGGTGGATGCCCGCGGTGAGGGAGTCGGACGCGGGGCGTTCGGCGGACGGTGCGACTTCGGGGCGGGCGCCGGACGGGGAGGCGGGTGCGGAACCCCGGGAAGTGGGTGCGACGCCCCGGGAGGCGGACACGGGGTCGCGGGAGGCAGGTGCGGGGCGCCGGGAGGGAACCGGGGATCGAACGGCGACGGACGGGGAGCGTAGTCGGGGCGGCTCTTCCCGGGTGCGCGAGACGGTGCCGCGGCCGTCGGTGACCGCTCCGGTGCCCGGGCCGTGGCGGGTGCCCCGGCCTGTGCCGCAGCTGCCCAGGCGGGGGTGTCCGGGGGAGTGGCGGGAGACGTGGCTCTGGGAGGTCTGCACGGAGCACGCGCGGCAAGAAGCCTGAGTTGTCCAGCCCCAAAAGGGGTGTTCGGTACATAACGGCTATGGGGACTCTGGCCCGGACACTCAGCTGGCTGTAGTAGCGTGCGTCCCTGACCCAGGTCACGAGTTCGCAAACGGAGGGTCGAAGTGCCACCTCGTCGATCAGCGGGTCTGATCGCCGTCGTCGTGACGATGACTTCCCTGTTGCCGGTCCCCGCTGCGGCACAGCGGGTTGCGGTAAAGGAACGGAGCGTCGTCGCCGCCGATCCGGTGAATCTCACCGAGCTGCGGCGTGAGGCGGAGAAGGCGGCCAAAGAACTGGAGGAGGCGACGAAGGCGCTGGAGCAGCGCAGAGCCCAGATCAGGACCTCGGAGCGGGAACTGTCCGCCAAGCTCCGCGAGTTGCAGACGGCGGAACGGGCCTTCGCCCAGCTACGGCAGCCGCTGGCCGACCTGGTCGGGCAGCTCTACCAGCAGCCCCTGGGTACCGATGTGGCCGCCTTCCTCTCCGGTGACTCCAGCGAGGACACCCTGCGAGCCATGTCCGGTATCACCCAGCTCGTCTCCGAGCGGCAGCAGGTTCTCGACGAGGCCACGCGCCTGCAGCGGGAGCGTGAGCGACTGGCAGGTGAGGCGCAGGAGCTGCGGGCGGCCAACCTCCTGGCCGAGGCACAGATGTCGGCCGAGATCGACACGCTCCGGGAACGTTCGCAGAAGATCGTCAAGTCGCTGACGCAGGCGCTGGTGAAGCTGGGCGTCAAAATCGACAAGAAGGGGAACCCGGCGGGCGGCTGTGACCCGACCAGGGCGTCGTCGTCGAACGAGTTCCCCAACGGGCTCATCCCCCAGGCGTACCTCTGCCCGCTCCAGCAGCCGGGCAACGAGCTCAGGGGCGACGCCGCGCTCGCGTTCATCAGCCTCAACGAGGCGTACAAGCGGCGCTTCGGCAAGGCTATGTGCGTGACCGACAGCTACCGGAACCTGGCCGAGCAGCAGTCGGTCTACTACCGCCGTCCCGGCTTCGCCGCCGTCCCGGGCCGCAGCAACCACGGCTGGGGCCTCGCGGTCGACCTCTGTGGAGGCGTGGAGCGCTTCCGGTCGCCGGAGTTCAACTGGCTGGAGGCCAACAGCAAGAAGTACGGCTGGTTCCACCCCAAGTGGGCATATGTCAGCCCCTTCGAGCCGTGGCACTGGGAGTACGACCCCAAGCTCGGGTCACTGCTGTAGAGATGCCGGGGCACCCTGGGACGGCGGGGCGAGGTCGCACCGGGGTGTCGAGAGACCGAGGCGCCGATACCAAGGCACACCTGATAGCAGGACGACGAGACGCCGGCGCCGAGGGACACCGGGACATCGAGCCGCCCCACCGGGATATGCCGCCCCACCAGGATGTACCGAACACCGGGACGCTGCCGCCGGGACGCACCGGGGGACCGGACGCGGTGACCGGCGGGCACCCGGGCACCGCACTCGGGCACCCGCATCCGGACGCCTGGACGTCTGGATGCCTGGACGCCTGAACGTCTGGATGCCTGAACGTCTCGCTGCCTGGGTGTCGGTTGATCTGATCGGCTATCGTCTCCGGGGTCCGATCGTGATGGAGAGCCGTCCGCCGGCCTGGGCCGATGCCAGCTCCGTCGCCTGAGCCGAGGTCATGGCCAGTACGACGAGCGCACCCCGTTCGGATTCGCCCTCCGGCGTCGCCAGGACGGTGACGTCCTGGGCCACGATCCGGGCAGGGACGGAACCGTCCCACGTGGTCGGGGCGGCGAGTACGTCCACGATGTCGCCCGGTGAGATCAGGCGTGCGGTCTCGGGGTCGGCGACGCGCACCGGTGCGGCCACCGTTCCCGGGTTGTGGGCGGCCAGCAGGCTCGGGCCCAGTAGGCGGACGTCCGTCAGGGGTTCGCCGCGACGCATCGGGCCGACGAGGATCCTCCCGGTAACCTGCGCTCCGGGCTTCAGGGCACCGTCGGGGACCGTGCCGGGCCGCAGGTCGACGGGTGCCAGGTCGGCGGCGTCGAGCACACCGCCGGGGAGGTCTCGTGCGGCGGCCAGGACGGTCACCGATGCGGTGTCGGGGCTCAGCGCCAGCAGGGCACACCCGGCCGCCAGGGCGGCGAAGGCGGCGGCGATGAGGCGGTGACGGCGGCTGAGAAGGCGGCGTAGGGCACGCATGGCTGACTCCAGAAGGTGGAGGCCGGGCGGCGCAGTGCCCGTGACGGAACCTCGCCGGACGGCGGGGCGGAGAAGGGGCCGTCGGCCCGGGAACCGCAGGACGGCCTCAAGCCGAAGACCACGGGGTCGCGTCCCGGGTCGAGACCGCGTCCCAGGGCGAGGGCGGCGTCACTGGTCGAGGCCCACGAGGTCGGCTCCGGCCTGAGGACCGCGTCCCGGATCGAGGCCCACGAGGTCGGTCCCGGCCCGAGGACTGCGTCACAGATCGAGGCACACGGGGCGGCCCCGGCCTGAGGACCGAGCCCCGGGGCACGGGGGCGGCCCTGGGGCGAGAACCGTGAAGGCGGCCCCAGCTCCGGGGAAGGGCCGGAGAGCAGGGGCCGGGATCGAACCTGAGGGAACCGGTCCGGGAGGGCGGGGGCCGATCTGGAGGCCACGAAGGCCGGGCCCGGCCCGGACGGGTTCTCCGGCCGGACGCCTACCCGGGCAGTCGGCCCCCTACTCAGGCAGCCGGTCGCCTACTCGGGCAGATCGAAGGGGATCTTGAGACCGTCCAGAGTTCCCGGGCAGGGGCAGGTGCGTTCGTCGGGGAGGGCGGTGACGACGTCGGCGACGAGTGAGCGCATGCGGGTGACGTTGGTCGCGAAGAAGGCGAGGACCTCCTCGTGGGTGACGCCCTCGCCGGCCTCGACCCCCGCGTCGTGGTCGGTGACCAGGGAGAGCGAGGTGTAGCACATGGCCAACTCCCGGGCGAGGACGGATTCCGGGAAGCCGGTCATGCCGACGATCGTCCACCCGTTGGCGCTGAACCAGCGGGACTCGGCGCGGCTGGAGAAGCGCGGGCCTTCGATCACCACCAGGGTGCCGCCGTCGACCAGGGGCCAGCCGCCGGAGCGGGCGGTTGCGACGGCGGTTGCGCGTCCGATGGGGCAGTAGGGGTCGGCGAAGGAGACGTGCACGACGCCGTCGGAGTCGTAGAAGGTCTGGGTGCGGCCGGAGGTGCGGTCGATGATCTGGTCGGGGACGACCAGGGCGCCGGGGCCGATCTCCGGACGCAGGGACCCGACCGCGCTCGGCGCCAGGACCTGGCGGACCCCGAGGGAGCGCAGCGCCCACAGGTTGGCCCGGTAGGGGATGCGGTGGGGCGGGAAGCGATGGTCGCGACCGTGCCTGGGCACGAAGGCGACCGGACGCGACCCGATGCGGCCGACGGTGATGACGTCGCTGGGCGGGCCGTAGGGCGTGGTGACCTCGACCTCCGTGGCGTCGTCGAGCAGGGAGTAGAGCCCCGATCCGCCGATGACTCCGATGTCCGCGCGAGTGACCATGGCGCCGACACTAGCGCCACGGACGGCCCCGGAGGAGACCGAGGCGTGGCCTGTGGATAACCGCATCCCTAAAGTGATGGTTCGACCACTTTAAGTAAGGTATGGGGGTGTGGAGATCGGGGTCGCGATGGCTGTCGGGCAGTCCCGAGGGTTCGGCGGCGGGCGGGAAGTCTGCACCTCGTCATCGGCGCGCTCATGCTCTCCATGCCGCTCGGCGCACTGGACCAGACGATCGTCTCCACGGCACCGCCGACGATCGCCGGTGACCTGGGCGGGCTGGAGCGGCTCTCCTGGGGGTGACCGCCTACATGCCGGCCTCGACGACCCTGACCCCACTGTGGGGCGAACCGGGCGACCGGTACGGCCGGAAAGGGCTCTTGCAGGTCGCGATCGTCATCTTCCTGTAGGTCGGTCGTCCAGGGGTGTCACCCACCCCGTCGGGGTTCCACCTGCTGCCGATGATGGCGGGCATGCTGACGACCTCGATCGCGAGCGCACTGGTCATCGCGCGCACCGGGAGGTGCGAGGCGTTCCCCGTCGTGAGCGGCGCGGTCGCCACGCTCGGGTTGTACCTGCTGTCGTGCGTCCGCCCGGACGTCTCCACGGTGGAGCTGGGCGTCTACCTGATCATGCTGGGCGTCGGCATCGGGCCGGTGACGCAGGTGCTGGTGATTGCGGCGCAGAACGCCGTGGACTTCGCCGACCTGGGCGTGGCCACCTCAGGGGTGACCTTCTTCCGGTCCGTCGGGGGCTCGTTCCGGGTCACCGTGGCCGGGTCGACCTTCACCTCACGCCTCATCGGCGACCTGGAACGGGTGGCGCGGACGGTCGGCCTGCCGCCGGGCTCCGTCTGGCTCGTCGCCCGGCTCGGCGCACGCGGGCTGCGGACCGGGGCCGCGCTCGCCGAGCGGGCGGGCGTGACGGTCGCCGAGGGCCGGCCGTACGCGGACGCGCTCGCCGAACGCGGGCTGCCGCGACGCTCGGAGGACGGCCGAACCCTGTGCCTCACCCCGGAGGGGGACCCTGTGCCTCACCCCGGAGGGGGAGCAGGCGGCGGACCGGCTGGTCGCCGAGGCGCGCGACGGGCTCGCGCTGCTGGTCGACGACTGGGCCCCGACCGGCGTCCAGAGCTCCATGAGCTGCTGGACAGGCTGCCCCGCCAGATGCTCGGCCCGGCGGCCGACCGCCCGCCGGGCGGCTGACCCGCCGGGCGGCTCGGGGGGCGTGGCGGCTCAGGAGGCCGCGGCGGCGGTGCTCGCGGCCTTCGCCGGTGTGGAGTCGGACGACGTGGAGCTCGACGAGCCGGAGGAGTCGGACGAGCCGTTGGAGGAGCTCGACGATCCGTTGCTCGTGGTGGAGCTCACCGTGCTGGACGACGACGACCGGCTGTCGGTCCGGTAGAAACCGGAGCCCTTGAAGACGATGCCGACCGCGGAGAACACCTTGCGCAGGGCACCCGCGCAGCTCGGGCACTCGGTGAGCGCGTCGTCGGAGAACTTCTGGACGATTTCGAACTGGTTGCCACAGGCGTTGCAGGCGTACTGGTAGGTGGGCACGCGCTCCTCCTCGTATGGTCCGCGCCGATTGGCACTCTAATGGCGCGACTGCTAATGGTACGCAGCCGACAAGCTTAAACGCGAGTCGGAGTGCTCGCATTCCGGAACGCGGACCCGCCTGATCCGTCCCGATACCCTCCGAGCAGGCGTTTCCGTGTCGTCCGGGCATCCTGTGGGCGGATTCCCCGTGCTGCTCCGGGCCCTCCGGTCGGGCTGTCCGGTCGGGCTTCCCGTGCTGTCCGAGCCTTCCGGTCCGCTACGGCCCGGTCCACCGGGTCCGAGGCCGGGAACGCGAAGCCGGGGCCCGAGGCCGGGAACGCGAAGCCGGAGACCCGAGGCCGGGGATCCCGGGTCAGGAGCTCAGGAACCGCGCTCGCCGAACCAGCCGGCGAGTTTGCCCCTGCGGCTGATCGCGCGCATCCGCCGCTCGACCGTCTCCCGGCAGGCGGCGGTGGTGACGACGAGGAGCTGGTCGTCGACCCTGATCCTCGTCGAGTCCGACGGCACGAACGAGCGTCCCTCCCGGACGATCAGCGTCACCTGGGCGTCCGCCGGCAGCCGCAGCTCGAAGATCTCCACACCGTGCAGCTTCGACGTCGGGGGCACCTTCACCTGGAGCAGGTCGGCGTTGAGCTCCTCCAACGGGGCCGACTCCACCTCCAGGTCGCGGGCCTCCCCGGGGGTGGTGAGCCCCAGGACCCTGGCCACGAACGGCAGTGTCGGCCCCTGCACCAAGGTGTAGACGACGACGATGACGAAGACCTCGTTGAACATGAACTTGGCCGTGGCGTCGTCGACCGAGGTGGCGGCCCAGGGGATGGTGGCGAGCACGATGGGCACCGCGCCGCGCAGGCCGGCCCACGACAGGAACGCCTGCTCCCGCCAGCCGAGCCGGTCGATCCCGGTCAGCCGCACCAGCAGTGAGGAGACCACGATCGACAGCGGGCGGGCCACGACGACCAGGATCAGCCCGGCGAGCAGCCCGGGGATCGTCGCCGCCGGGATCTCCGACGGGCTGGCGAGCAGGCCGAGCATGACGAACAGCCCGATCTGGGCCAGCCAGGCGACGCCCTCGGCGAACCCGCGGGAGGCCGCGCGGTGCGGCATGCGCGAGTTGCCCATGACCAGGGCCGCCAGGTAGACCGCCAGGAATCCGCTGGCGTGCAGCAGCATCGCCCCCGCGTACGCGACGAACGCGAGCGCGAGCACCGCGATCGGGTACAGGCCGGAGACGGGCAGCGCGATGCGGCGCAGCGCGTAGACGCCGAGCGGGCCGACCGCCAGGCCCACGCCCGCGCCGACCACCAGTTCGAAGACCACCCGGAACAGTGCGTCGCCCAGGTCGGGCGAGGCGCTGGAGCTCAGCAGCGCCACGGCGATGACCGTGGGTGCGTCGTTGAAACCGGACTCGGCCTCCAGGACCCCCGCCAGGCGCGAGGGCAGGGGCAGCCGTCTCAGGACGGAGAAGACGGCGGCGGCGTCGGTGGAGGCGAGGATCGCTCCCAGCAGCAGCGCGCTCCGCCAGTCCATGCCGAGCAGCATGTGCACCGGGACCGCGACGGCCACGATGCTCACCCCGACACCGATGGTGGCGAGCACCAGCGCGGTGGGGATCGCCTTCCTGACGTTTCCCCAGGCCGTGGTCAGACCGCCTTCGGCGAGGATGATCGCCAACGCGATCAGGCCCATCCGCTGGGCGATCTCGGGGTCCTCGAACTGCAGCCCGAACCCGGACTCCCCCAGGAGCAGCCCGAAACCCAGGAAGATCAACAGGCTGGGCAGCCCGCTCCAGTGGGCGACGCGCACCGCGACGACGGCGGCGATGACGATTCCGGCACCGAGAAGCAGCCAGACGTTCAATCCCATCTGGCCCCCTCTCCCACTCCGGGGACCATTGTGTCGCATTCGGAAAGGTCGTCATGCACGGCCGGACGTGTGAGCCGTCGCATCCGGCGGCGCCCGCCGGGCAAGGCGTGTCCCCCACCGGGCGGCGGCGCCGTATATCCGGGCGGCGGCGCCGTACGCCGCCGGCCGGGACGACGGTTGCCGGGGCGCCGGTCGCCGGGGTGGCGATTGCCAGGCCGGTCAGGTACGACGACGACCGTCAGGCCCGCCCGGCGGCTGTCGGGCCGATCAGGTACCGCGGCGGTTGCCGGACCGGCGGCTGTCAGGCCGGTCCGGCGGTACCCGTCCTGAAGATGCCCTCGGGCGTCGCCGCGTAGCGGACCGGCAGGTCGTGCGGCTCGGCGGGGACGCCGTCCAGCAGTTCGCCCTCGTGGAGCAGCGCCACCGTCGGCACGTTCGGGCCGACCCGCGCCAGTGCCCGGTCGTAGGAGCCGCCGCCGCGTCCGAGCCGTACGCCGGTGGACCGGTCGACCGCGAGGGCGGGCACGATCACCAGCGCCGCGGTCCGGACGGCGTCGACGCCGCGCCGGGTGTCGATCGGCTCCATGATCCCGAAGCGGCCGGGGGCGAGGGTGTCCGGCCCGTCGTACACCGCCCAGTCGAGATCGTTGTCGTCGCGGAGCACCGGGAGGATCACGGTGGCGCCGTGCTTCCACAGGGCGAGGACGAGACCGTGGGTCGCCGGTTCGGCGCCGGTCGACCAGTAGCACGCGACCAGGCCCGCCATCTGCACCCATGGCTGGTCGAGCAGGGATTCCCTGATCTGCGTGGAGGCGGCGTGCCTTGCTCCGTCGGGGATCGCGGCACGTGCCGCCTGTATCGAGGCACGCAGCTTCAGCTTGTCCACGGATCCCTCCACTATGGTTTCGGTCATGGCCGACTTCGAAGCTGTGACGAAAGCTGTTGTTCCCGCCGCGGGTTTGGGCACCCGTTTTCTTCCGGCGACCAAGGCGACGCCGAAAGAGATGCTGCCCATCGTCGACAAGCCCGCGATCCAGTATGTCGTCGAAGAGGCGGTCTCCGCCGGACTGCTCGACGTTCTCATGGTCACCGGAAAGAACAAGCGCTCCATCGAGGACCACTTCGACCGGGCGATCGAGCTTGAGGACGCACTTGAGGCCAAGGGTGACGACGAGCGCCTCTCCCAGGTGCGCGAGCCGGCCGACCTGGCGACCCTGCACTACGTACGCCAGGGTGAGCCGCGCGGGCTGGGCCACGCCGTGCTCTGCGCCAAGCAGCACGTGGGGGATCACCCGTTCGCCTGCCTGCTCGGCGACGACCTCATCGACTACCGAGACGAGCTGCTCAAGCGCATGATCGAGGTGCGCGGCACGTACGGCGGCAGCGTCATCGCGCTGATGGAGGTCCCCAAGGAACAGGCGTCCCTGTACGGGTGCGCCGCCATCGAGCCCACCTCCGAGGACGACGTGGTCCGGGTGACCGACCTGGTGGAGAAGCCCCCGGCGGACGAGGCGCCGTCCAACTGGGCGATCATCGGTCGTTACGTGATCGACCCGGCCGTGTTCGAGGTCCTGGAGAACACCCCGCCGGGCCGGGGCAACGAGATCCAGCTCACCGACGCCCTGCGCACCCTCGCCGGACGCGGCAACGACCAGGGCGGCCCGGTGCACGGCGTGCTGTTCCGTGGACGCCGGTACGACACCGGCAACAAGCTCGACTACCTGCGCACGGTGGTGCAGTTCGCCGCCGACCGCCCCGACCTGGCACCGGAGTTCCTGCCGTGGCTCAAGGAGTTCCTGGCCGCGCGATGAACTCCCTGAGATCGGTGGACGACCACCTCGCCGGCATTCTGAACACCGTCCGGACGCTCGCCCCGCTGGAGGTCGAGCTGGAGCAGGCGCTGGGCACGACACTGGCCGAGGAGGTCACCTCCCCGGTCGCCCTGCCGCCGTTCGACAACTCCGCCATGGACGGCTACGCCGTACGGGCCGAGGACGTCGCCGCCGTCCCGGTGACCCTGCCGGTGATCGACGACGTCCCGGCCGGAGACGACCGGCTCCAGGCCATCGGGCCCGGCATGGTCATGCGGATCATGACCGGGGCCCCGCTGCCCGCCGGGGCCGACGCGGTCATCCCGGTCGAGTGGACCGACGCGGGCACCGCGCAGGTCGTCGTCGGACGCTCGGCGGCGCCGGGCCACGCCATCCGCAGGGCCGGGGAGGACGTGCGCGCCGGTGACGTCGTGCTGCCCGCGGGAACCCCGATCGGGCCCGCGCAGCTCGGGGTGCTCGCCGGGGTCGGCCGCCGCCGCGTGCTCGTACGTCCCCGGCCGCGGGTCGTGATCATATCCACCGGTGCCGAGCTGGTGGAGCCGGGCATGCCCCTGGGGCCCGGCCAGATCTGGGAGTCCAACAGCTACGCGCTGCTCGCCGCCGTCCGCGAGGCCGGGGGAGAGGGCTACCGGGCGGGGATCGTGTCCGACGACGCGGCAGGCTTCCTCGACCAGCTCGACGCGCAGCTCGTCCGGGCGGACCTCGTGATCACCAGCGGCGGTGTCTCGATGGGCGCCTACGAGCCGGTCAAGGAGGCGCTCGGCCCGCTCGGCACGGTTCGTTTCGACCGCGTCGCGATGCAGCCGGGCATGCCGCAGGGCTTCGGCGTGGTGGGCGAGGACCACATTCCGCTCTTCGCGCTGCCGGGCAACCCGGTGTCGTCGTTCGTGTCGTTCATGCTCTTCGTCCGGCCGGCGCTGCGGAAGATGCGCGGGCTGCCCGCGGGGCCCACGCCGACGGTGCGCGCCGTCACCGCGGCCCCGCTGCGCTCCCCCCAGGGCAAGCGCTCCTTCCTGCGCGGCGTGCTGGCCCCCGACGGCACCGTCGAGCCGGTCCGCAGGCAGGGCTCCCACCAGCTGGCCGCCCTCGCCTCGGCCAACGCTCTGATCGTGGTCCCGGAGGACGTCACCGAACTTCCCGAGGGTGCGAACGTGGAGGTCATCCCGCTGTGAGCAAGACACCCGAGACCGGCGCGGGCACGACCCCGCACGGCACCGCGTCCGGTGGCACGCACGGCACCACGCCGGGGGCCGCCGCATCCGGCACCTCGCCTGGTGGTCCGCACGATGTCGTGTCCGGCGGCGCGTACGACACCTCGTCCGGTGGCACGCACGGCACCTCGCCCGTCGGTGCGCCGGGGTTCACCCATATCGACGAGACGGGCGCGGCCCGCATGGTCGACGTCTCGGAGAAGGGTGTCTCGCTCCGTACGGCGACCGCCACCGGCAAGGTGCTGCTGTCCAGGGAGGCCGTGGCGCTGCTGCGGTCGGGGGAGGTCCCCAAGGGCGACGCGATCGGCACCGCGCGGATCGCCGGGATCATGGGTGCCAAACGGACCCCTGACCTGATCCCCCTCTGCCACCCGATCGCGCTGCACGGGGTCAAGGTGGAGCTGGACGTGTTCGACGACGGCGTGGAGATCACCGCCCGCGTCAAGACCGCCGACCGGACCGGGGTCGAGATGGAGGCGCTGACCTCGGTCTCGGTCGCCGCGCTCGCGTTGATCGACATGGTCAAGGCGGTCGACCCGGCAGCTGTGATCACCGACGTCCGGGTGGAGGAGAAGACCGGCGGCAAGACGGGGATCTGGACCCGCCCGTAGCGGCTCCCGGGACCGGACGTCCCGGAGCTGATCGGCGTACGGCCGGCCGCCGGGGGATCGGCGGAACCGGGCGGGTGGCTCGGTGCGGCCCGCCGGGTGGCTCGACGTGTGGTCGGGCGGGCGGGGGGGATCGGCGTGCGGCCGACCGCCGGGTGAATCGGCGTGTGGTCGGCCGGGTGGCTCGGCGGGGCCGGTGGTTGGAGCTGGCAGGATGGCCGCATGAGAGCTCTGGTGATCACCGCGTCCACCCGGGCCGCGGCGGGGATATACGACGACAGGTCGGGCAGGCTTCTGGCGGAGCTCCTCGCGGCGGCCGGGTGTGACGTGGACGGCCCGCGGGTGGTCCCCGACGGGGAGCCGGTCGAGGCGGCGTTGCGGTCCGGGGTGACCGAGGGGTACGACGTGATCGTCACCACCGGCGGCACAGGGCTCACCCCGGCCGACCTCACCCCCGAGATGACCCGGCGGGTGATCGACAGGGAGGTTCCCGGCATCGCCGAGGCCATCCGTCACGTGAACCGCGACAAGGTGCCCACCTCGATCCTGTCGCGGGGGATCGCCGGTCAGGCGGGCGGTACGCTGATCGTCAACCTGCCCGGGTCCTCCGGCGGGGTCCGTGACGGCATGGCGGTCCTGGCGCCGGTCCTCGGGCACGCCGTCGACCAGATCCGGGGCGGAGACCACCCCCGCTGACCTGGGGCGACGGCTTCCGTGGCACACCGAGCCTTCTTCGGGAGATGATGGGGTCGTGGATCGACTTCGTGGCTGGCCGGTGACCCTCGCGGAAGGCCCGGTAGGACTTCGGCCGCTGCGGCTGCGCGACGTGCGCGTCTGGCGAGACTCGCGGCTGCGCAACGCCAACTGGCTCCGCCCCTGGGAGCCCAGCAACCCGGAGACCCCGCTGTTCAAGACCGGCCTCGGTCCCTACATCTCGATGGCCGGCACGCTCCGCAGGGAGGCCAGGCAGGGCCTCGCACTGCCGTGGGTCGTCACCTACGAGGGGGCCTTCGCCGGGCAGCTCACCGTGGGAGCCATCGTCTGGGGCTCCGCCAGGTCCGCCCAGATCGGTTACTGGGTGGACGGCGCCCTGGCCGGCCGGGGCATCATCCCCACCGCGGTGGCGATGGCGGTCGACCACTGCTTCTTCACCACCGGGCTGCACCGGGTCGAGGCGAACATCCGGCCGGAGAACCACGCGAGCCGGCGGGTGGTCGAGAAGCTCGGCTTCAGGGAGGAAGGGATCAGGCGCAGGCATCTGCACATCGACGGAGCCTGGCGTGACCACATCTGTTACGCGCTCACGGTCGAGGACGCCCCCCGGGGCCTGCTCGCGCGGTGGCGACGTGCTCGTGAGGCGGCCGCCCATGGCGGAACTCCCCACGAAGAGGTTTGAAGATCTGGCGACACACCGCATCGAATACTCGTCAAATAGTGACACGCGGTCTTACGGTGCGTGACGTGAGCAGATCGAGGACGCCGGGAGACCACGTGCGTCTTCATGCTGCCCGGAGGCCGTTGTGAGCAGCGGCAGCGTTCTCCTCTACCTGGCCATCGTGGTCATGTGGTTGTGCGTTCTCGTACCCATGTGGCTGCGCCGCGACCGGAACGTCTTCGTCGAGGTCCACGAGAACACCGAACCGTATGCCAACGACGAGCAGTCGCCCGACGACGAGTCGACCCAGATCCTGCCCGACCCGCTGAGCGGTGCCGGATCCCCCGCCGACGCCTCGCCGTCTCCGGGTTCGGGCCCGGCGGGCACCTCGGCACCGGGGGCCGGGGACGGCACGGAGGCGCCGTCCCCGTCCGCGCGCGCCGAGGCGGCGAGGTCGGCGGCTCAACGCCGCCGGATCGAACGCCGCCGTCGCCGGGCGAGGCAGGTGGCCAAGCGCAGGCGCCTGACGTTCTGGTGCGTGTTGCTGCTGCTCGCCTCCGTGGTGACGGCCGCCGTCCAGGTGATCCCCTGGTGGGGCGTGACGCCCTCCGTGGTTCTCCTGGGGGTGTATCTGTGCATCCTGCGGGTCACGGTACGGGTGGACGCCGAGCAGCGCAGGGCCGCCGCCAAGGCCCGCGCGGAACGCGCCAGGCGCGCACGCCGCCGCGCCGCCCTGCTGGAGGCGCGACGCCAGGAGGCGGAGGTCATCGACCTGGCCGCCCACCGCGACGAACTCTTCGACCAGTACGCCGAAAGCCCGCCCCGCGCCGTCGGCGACTGACGGTGCGCCGAGTGGCGCGAGTGCTCCCGGAAGTTTGCTAATGTAGTCCACGTCTTGGGGATGTAGCGCAGTCCGGTAGCGCACTTCGTTCGCATCGAAGGGGTCAGGGGTTCGAATCCCCTCATCTCCACCAGCTCGAAAGGCCCGGTTCCAGAACATGGAGCCGGGCCTTTTTGCTATGTCACCGGTCAGGTCCACCAGTCCCGCTCGGGCAACCTGAGCCACATGTCAGGCCGGTCGGTGATCGATCGGGCGTCGGTCGGCCGCAGGGTCGCACCGGCGAAGCAGTAGGCCACGGCTTGGTAGTGGTAGAGGTAAGTGGCGAGGATCTCCTCGGCGGGCTCGCCGGCGGAGACGCTGCCGCCGCCGGGGTGCGTGTCCCATTCCTCGATGACGCCGTTGCGGGCGACGGCTCCCTGATTGCCGCTCTTGGGGTTGGCATACATCCCGTGGCAGACGGTGCCGGTCGACAGGCGCTTCATGACGCCGGGGGTGGATGCGTTGTATGCCCACGGCTGGAAGACGACGCATCCGCCGGGCATGTCCGTGACGCCGATGACGGCCAGGCTGTCGTCCTCATCTTCCCAGGGATCCTCCATGAGCTCTTCGACGTCGGCGTCATCGGCCGGTACGGCCTCCAGGCGCCGTACCGCCTCGGCCGCGGTGATGCCGGCCACGCAGGCGAGGCTGAAGCCGTCGCAGTCGAGGCGCCCCAGTGCGGTGATCAGGCGCCTGGCCTCCGCCACGGCGGCGGTCTCGGTGGCGGACAGGCCGGTCTTGCCGTCCGGGAGGGAGAACAAGTCGGGGGCGGGGGTGGCCAGGCTGAGCCGTCCGGGGGACCAGCCGTTCATCATCGGCCGCCACGGGTCCGCTCCGGCGGCGACGAGGGCGCGGGCGTTGCCGGGGCGGTTGGCGAAGATTGCTTGCCAGAGGGCGGCACGGCCCTCGTGTTCCGCGTCGACGTCGGCGACGCGCCGGGCCAGCTCCGCGACCACCTCGGGCGAGCCGCACTCGGCCGAGGTGTGCAATGGCGGTCCGTAGAAGTATCCGCCCGAGTCGGGATCCGCCCTCGCGTCGAGCCGGGCGCGGATCAGGCCGAGGTTTGTCCAGTCGTTCCAGCCGACGGACCATCCGGCTCCGTTGTCGACGGCCATGACACTCCTCGGGGGATGTACGGGATACACGTGCGCCGATCATGGCGTACGAGGCCGACAGATTCGGGCCGTGGCCCCAGTCGGTCCACGAGGGGACGGCGTTCTCCGGCTGTCATGGTCATACCGGACGTCGGGCGGCTGAGCGGAGTCAGCGAACCCGTCGGCACGGGAGCGAATTCGAGATCATCAGGCATCACCGTCACGGCACCCGACCGCACCGGATGACATTCGGTGATCAGGCCCGGCACGCCCCACCGGGGTTCGCATCGAAGGGACCAGGGTTCGAATCCCCTCATCTCCACTCAGGTGGAAGGCTGTCTCTGGTTCGCAGAGGTGGCCTTTTTCGATGACCGGTGTGTGGCACTGGCGGAGGAACTCCTCTAGGTACATGATCGAATGGGGCGAGAGGTAGAGATCATGTGCGGCTGAAGGCCGTTTTCTCTAGGCTGTCCCGGAGGGAGGTGACAACGATGGGGACACATACAGGCAGCGCAGAAGGCTTGATCGGCGACTTCCGCTATGTCACCCCCCTGTATACCAAGGGTCAGGCCGCCGATCTGATCGGTGTACCTCGTCAGTCCTTCCGTAACTGGGCCGTGGGGTATGCGTACAAGCGGATGGACGGGGTGATCGTCGCGGCTGAGCCCTTGGTGACCACGGCGGGTTCGCACGGTCCGACCGTTCCCTTCGTCGGCTTCGCTGAGGCTTACATGCTTGCCGCGTTCCGCAGTGCGAAGGTTCCCATGCAGCGGATCCGGCCTGCCGTCCGCTGGCTGGAGGAGCACATCGGGCTCGGCCAGGCGCTGGCCAGTGAGCGGCTGATGACCGATGGTGCTGAGGTGCTGTGGGACTTCAAGGAGTACACGGACGATCCCGCTGAGCGGGAGGCGATCGATGGACTGGTCGTCGTGCGTAGTGGTCAACAGGTCTTTCGTCCGGTCGTCCGGGACTACCTCCAGCGAGTCACTTATCAGGATGGATGGATGAGGATGATCCATCTGCCGGGATATGAGCGTGTGGAGGTGACCGTCGATCCGTGGATCAACGGTGGTCAGCCGACCGTTGCTCGTCGCGGGATACGTGTGGCCGACGTGCTCAGCCGGGCGAGAGCCGGTGAGGACTGGCGTGATATCGCTGACGACTACGACCTCCAACTGAACGAAGTTGAGGCGCTCCTCTCGCAGGCGGCGTAGGGAAGAGGGCCGGTGGCGGGCGAGGCGCGGGAGTCCGGACTTACTTTCTTCCTTGACCGAGGACTGGGCTCGAAGATCGTTCCCAATGCTCTGCGCGAGGCTGGTTGGCTTCTGGAAACGATGGACGAGCGTTACGGCAAGGACGACTCCCAGCGGATCGAAGACGTCCAGTGGATCGAGGAGGCGACCATCCGCGGTGACATCTTGTTGTGCAAAGACCTGGCGATCACCCGGAACCCCGTTGAGGCACGGGTCATCTTTATGAGTGGTGCTCGCATATTTGCGATTGCCAACGCCAGTGTGGTCGGAAGGGACATGGCCGACATCTAAACCGCTCCGGTTTCGATGGAGACTCTTGCCGTGACCGAGGAGGAGCCGGGCCGGTTCGGCTTCGACGTCTCGGAGTTGGGCCTGCACGCGGCGGAGGCGTGGCTGGCGCTCGGTCGCACGGACCGGGCTGTCACACGCGCCGAGGCGTCCGTTGCGGCCTGCGTGCCGCACACCCCGGGGTGGGCAGCGGCAACGCTTGCCCTTGCCCAGGCTGAGACGCTGGGCCAGCCGGGGGATGCCGCGGCGCGGGCACTGGATGTGCTGGAGCGGATCCCCGCGGAACGGTTGCGCTCAACGTCACGGGACCGGTTGCGGGGCTTGGTGACGGCGCTGGGGGACGTGGACGCCGTGGCGGTGCGGGATCTTCGGGAGCGAGTGAGGGTGTTGCCGCCGCCGGTCGACGTGCACGGTCGCGGCGCCATCGCGTGAGACGCTGACGCCCCGCTCGTCCTCCCCGGTGGAGGGCAGGCGGGGCATCGTCCGTCGTGTCTGGGATCAGTACTGGTAGTTCACCGTGACGGTGTCCTGGACTCCGACGCCGGTTGCCGGATAGGTGCCTCCGGACAGCGTGTGCCTGACGGTGACGGTGCCTTTCGGGTCCAAGCCGTTGAAAGCCGACACCGAAAACGTCGTGTTACCGGTGATGGAGACCGGAGTCGTGCACAGGTAGTCGGTGGCGGTGTACAGCTTCTGGTAGCAGATCGTGATCGTCTCGGTCGTCCTGCCGTTGGTGTAGGGGGCGACCTGTACGGTCGTGCTCGTGATCTGCCCGTTGTTCGGCAGCGAGGTCACCGGCTTGTTGAAGAGCATGGTGGCGTAGCCGCCGTCGAAGTAGATCGTGTAGTGCGTCTTGCTCACGGTCCACGACCCGGTGGCCGCCGAAGCGGGCAGGGCGACGGCGGCCGGGGCGATGAGCGCGCAACCGAGCAGAGCGGCGGACACGAGGAAGCGTCTGAACACGAGCCCTCCCAAAGGGCGTAGGTGTAGGACGCTGATGGGACGGCTGCCGATGGGGACGGGTTGGCGAGATGTCCTCATCCGGACGCATATCTCCCGTTTTGCCTGGCGAGGGGATGGCCTGCCCCGGCCCGGCTCGACGGCCAGGGGCAGGATTGTGGGCCCTTCGGGACACGCATGCCGGTCAGCAGGTGTCGGCGTGTTCCTCGTCGACCACGGTGAGCGTGGTCAGTTCCGCGATGGCTTCACCTCTGGTCTGCGACCTCCTGGGTGACGCACAGGTCTACGTTACGGCCGTCAGGGTCGACGAGGATATGCCGGCCAGGCGCCAGCGGCGGCGTGACAGCGTTGACAGGAGCGGTGAGACCGAGCCGCAGACTCCCGGTGGCAGGGCGGTGGCTGGTCGCGGGGTAGAGCTCGATGACGACGCCACCATCGAGGGTGGCGGCGTAGTGCTCAGGGCCGGCGCCGCGTTCAGGTCGAGACGGGCCCACGCCCGCTCGTCAGCCGTTATTCGGTTGCTCATGCACTCCTGCCGGTGGTCGAGGTGGTCGGCGTACGGCAGAGCGAGCAGGCGCAGTGTGCGGCACTGGGCGAACTCGGGCCGGCCAAGGTTCCCGCGGTCGGCGCGCCACAACGTCCGGGGCGCCGCACATCACGGACTGGTGGGCCGCCGTCCGTGCCGCCTGCGAGCACGGCACGCCCGGCGGGGCCGGCCAGTGTGCGCTGTGCCGCGAGCGGGAATCTCCCGGCTCGCCGCCCGCCGCTGAAGATCTCATCCCGGACATGCGGCTTTCATTGGATAGCTCTACTATCCTATATTGGGTAGTGAGACTATCTAAAGGAAGGTGAGCTCCGTGACTGTGATCGTCCTCGTGGTGGCCACGCTGTGCTTCCGCCTGTCGGGTGCGGTGCTCGGTCCGGCCCGCTTCGCCACCTGGCGGGTGAGCACCGCGTACGGCTTGGCCGTCATGCTCGTGATGACGGCCAGTGCCCACTTCGTCCCACCAGATGTGACGTTCATGCCGAACCACGCCGACATGGTGGCCATGGTCCCGCCGTTCGTCCCGTTCCCTGCCCTCGTGGTCTACCTGACCGGCGTCCTGGAACTGGCCGGGGCGGTGGGCCTCGTGCTCCCGGACACTCGGCGGGCAGCCGGGATCTGTCTGGCGCTGCTGTTCGTGCTCATGCTTCCGGCCAACATCCACGCCGCGCTGGCCGGAGTGACCCTCGGGGGAGAGGCGGCGACGCCGCTGTGGCAGCGCATCCCCGAGCAGGTCCTCTACATCGGCGTGGCGCTCTGGGCAGCGGGCGTCATAGGAGGACGTTCAGGCCGTACGACCTCCGCCGGCAGCGCGTTTCCCGTGCCTTGAAAGGAGTCGTCCGGCGGGATGGACACTCTCGCCGGGCAGGGGTTCAACTTCGGGGTGGCCGGGCCCGGGATCACGGCATCGCACGTGACATCGCTCGCCGGGCGGTGCGCGCGGCGGGGATGCGGCCGCGGGTGGCGAAGCAGGTGACCAGACCGGTCAGGAATCGAGAAGCGCCGGTCACGGAGTCACACCTAGCCTGATGGCCATGGACCTCACCATTCACACGACCTTCCTCCCGCACGACGACCCGGACGCCTCCCTGGCCTTCTACCGCGACGTCCTCGGCTTCGAGATCCGCAACGACGTCGGAACCGGCAAGATGCGCTGGATCACGGTCGGCCCCGCCGGCCAGCCCGGCACCTCCATCCTCCTGGCGCCACCGGCCGCCGACCCCGGCCTCACCGACGACGAGCGCCGCACCATCGCCGAGATGATGGCCAAGGGCACCTACGGCTGGATCGTGCTGGCCACCCCCGACCTCGACGGCACCTTCGAGAAGCTGCAGGCCGGTGACGCCGAGGTCGTCCAGGAGCCGATCGAGCAGCCGTACGGCGTCCGTGACTGCGCCTTCCGCGATCCCGCGGGCAACCTGATCCGCATCCAGGAACTTCGCTGAGCCGTCGGGTCGTCGATCCGGACTTGATGGCCGGTGTCGCGATCCCCGGCGAAGAACACGGCGGCCGGCGCTTCCGAACCGGTCAGGCGGCTGCTCGACCGGCTCGTCGGCTCCGGCAAGCCGGTCGTCGCCGGCGGGCACCTCGCCGCCTCCCTCGGCAGGCGACCCGGGTGCTCGTCCCTCGGCAGGCGACCCGGGTGCTCGCGGACATCGATGAAAAGGAGTCCCCTCATGTGTCACCCCTCGTGGGCACGCGCACGCATCGCGGCGCAGCGCTTGAATGACCTCGCGCGGCTGCGCCGTGTCCGTGACCGGATCGACCGGGAGTACGCGCAGCCGCTGGACGTCGAGGCGCTCGCCCGCGGCGCGCACATGTCGGCCGGGCACCTCAGCCGCCGGTTCCGGCTGGCCTACGGCGAGTCGCCGTACGCCTATCTGATGACGCGGCGCATCGAGCGCGCGATGGCGCTGCTGCGCCGCGGCGACCTCAGCGTCACCGAGGTCTGCTTCGCGGTCGGCTGCTCGTCGCTGGGCACCTTCAGCACCCGCTTCACCGAGCTGGTCGGCATGTCGCCCAGCGCCTACCGGCGCCGGGCGGCGCGCGCGGCGGCGGGGATGCCGTCGTGCGTGGCGAAACAGGTGACCAGACCGATCAGGAATCGAAAGGCGCCGGTCGCCGAGCCGCACCTGGTGTGATGGCCATGGCATCCGTACCCGGACCGAGTGCACCGGTGAAGCCCCCGCCCCGGTGGACCGGCCGATGATCGACGGAGCCCGTCCCCGGAAGGAAGGGCTTCCCACGAAATGACTGGAGGAAGCATGACGGACGCGCCGCCGCGTGGACGTGAGGAGAGGCTGCGGGACACTCGCGCGAGACTGGAGAGCGACGTCGATCTCTGGGTCGCCACGTCGGGCTCCCCGGGCGGTGTCCACCTCATCCCGCTCTCGTACCTCTGGGACGGGACCGCGTTCCTCATCTCGACGCCGCGCGCCTCGGTCACCGGCCGCAACCTGCTGGCGGACGGCCGGGTGCGGCTCAGCCTCGGGCCGACCCGCGACGTCGTCATCGTCGACGGCACCGCCGAGCCGGTGGACCTCGCCGGCCTCGCCCCTGGGACGGGCGACGCGTTCGCGGCCAAGACCGGTTTCGACCCGCGCGAGCTCGACGAGCCCTACCAGTACTTCCTGGTCCGGCCCCGGCGCATCCAGGCCTGGCGTGAGGCGAACGAGCTGCGGGGACGCGACCTCATGCGCGACGGCCGCTGGCTCGGCTGACCGCCGCGCGGGAACACACCCGCTCCACCCGGCGAGCGGTTCGGCGAAGGACGTGGACTACCGGCGGGGACTCAGCACACTGGACTCCGCACACCGGAAGCGGCCTTTCACATCGCCGGGGTGTCACCCCGGCCGGCCGCGGCCGGTCAGGTCGCGGGGCTCGACGTATGGGTGAGTCCTCGGCGCCGGTAGGTGAGGCGCCGTAGCGCGGCCTCAGCCGGTCCCCTTCGCCCGCCGGGCGCCGACAGCGCGGCGAGTATCACGGTGGCCAGCCAGGTCAGCACGGCGATGCCGGACGCCGCGGCGTCGCCGACACGCGTGCCGAGCCCTCCGGTGTACGGCGCGAACACCGCCACGAAGATCACCGACTGGAGGAGATAGCAGGTCAGCGACCACTGACCGCACGCGGTGAGGGCCCTGACGATAGGGCCGGGACAACCGCGCGGTATCCGGCCGGCGACGAGCCCGATGATCGCCGCGTACGAGAGCCCACCGGCGATGCCGGTCACGCTGTGCAGCGCGTACGCCGACACGGCGACGATGTCCGACGGCATCCAGATCCGGGTGTCGATCAGCGTCAACGGCGTCCCGCCGGCGACGGCCAGCCCGGTGCCCATGACGGCGACCCGGAAAAGCAGGTCCCGGTGTGACACCGGGTCCTCCAGCACGTGACGCCGGGCCGCCCAGATCCCGAACAGGAAAGCCGGCACCACGCCGGCGGCGAAGTAGGTGGGCGTCATCCCGGACCATCCGATGAGCCGCATCACGGTGGCCTCGACCGGGTCCGCCATGGCGGCGGGTGTGTCGCCCTTCGGCGCGGAGAGGGTGAGCAGCCCGAAGCCGGCCAGCACCACGACGTGCAGCACCAGCCCGACGACGGCGGCCCGCAACACGGCCCTGTCCTCGCGCCGGATGAACCCGACGAGCACGAGCCCGACCAGCCCGTACGCTCCGAGGATGTCACCGAAGAACAGCAGCAGCGCGTGGCAGAACCCGAACGCGAGCAACCACAGGCTCCGGCGGCGCAGCACCTTGCGCACCTGCGGCCAGCTCCCGCCCGTGGCGAGCTGCCGGTTGGCGAGCTGCACCAGGCCGTAGCCGAACAGGGCGGCGAACATGGGCAGCGCCCGTCCGTCCACCAGCAGGATCTGCACACCGGCGACCAGCCGGTCCAGGACGCCGCCGTCGCGAGCGTAGCCGCGGAAGCCCGCCTCGTGGCCCGACAGATACATGTGCGCGTGCGCCAGGGCGATGAGCAGCAGCATCAGCCCGCGCGCGAGATCGGGTGCGAGCGCGCGCCGGGCGATGGGAGTGGCCCCGTGAACGGGAGCCGGTGGGGCGATGGGCATGACTGTCCCCTCAGTTTTAGATACAGGAATGTAGCTAATCCTCAAGGTAAGCTACACCCGTGTAGCTGAGCAAGGGGGTGGTGATGGGCGACCACAACGCCCGGACACGCCGGCGCGGTGAAGAGCTGATCAGGGCGATCCACGACGCCGTACTGGAAGAGGTGGTGGAGGTCGGCGTGGGGCGGCTGACCATGGACGGCATCGGCCGGCGCGCGGCGACACCCCGCACCACCCTGTACCGCCGCTGGTCGGACCCGATCGAGGTGCTCCTCGACGCGCTCTACCACCAGCACCCGGTCGAGGAGCCGACCCCGGGGGCCGACGACCTGCGCGGCGACCTCATCCGCGCGCTCCGCCTCATGGCCGAGTGGGCCTTCAGCCCGGCGGGCCGCGCTGTCGCGGCCATCCTCACCGACCCGAAGAGTGCCGCCCTGATGTCCGAGGCGCTGTTCGAGCGGGTCTTCGCCGACCGGGGCGGCACGTTCACCCGCACCGTGCTGCGGCACTACGCCGACCGGGGCCGCTTCCCGGCCGAACTGCTCACCCCGGTCGTGGCCGACATCGGCGAGGCCCTCGTCACCAAGCGTCTGATCGATACCGGAGTACCGCCCACCGACGAGGAACTCGCGGCGATCGTCGATCAGGCGATCCTGCCCGCGATCGGGCTCGGCCCGCGAGCGCCATGAGCACGACCTCAGGCAACGCAGGCGGATCCCTCCCGGGGGTGGCAGGAAACCTCGTCGGCACCCCGCGGGACCCGGGGCGGGCGGCAGGGAACCTCGTCGGCACCCCGCGGGGGCGGGCGGCCAGGAACCTCGTCGGCACCCCGCGGGACGTCAACCGCTTCCCGGGCACGCCGCCGGGCGGCAGGCCGCTCAAGCCGGCCCGCTTGAGCGGATGAAGTAGACGAAGCAGACAGCCGAGACGCCCGGTTCCCGGCCCGACGGTCGTGCAGGCCCGGCCCGACGGTCGTGCGGGCCTGGCCGGACGGTCGTGCAGGCCCGGCCGGACGGTCGTGCGGGCCTGGGCCGACGGTCGTACGGGCCTGGCCGGACGAGGCTTCCGCTCGTCGCCTCCTGCGAGGTGTCAGGCCGTCATGCGCGGGGCTTCGCGCGGACGTGCATACGTTCCCCCTGTCTCCCGAAGAGACTGAGGATCTCGACGGGCCGCCCATCCGCGCTGCTGAACCAGTGGGGCAGACGGGTGTCGAACTCGGCGGCCTCGCCGGGGCCGAGGACCAGATCGTGCTCGGCGAGGACGAGCCGTAGCCGGCCGTCCAGCACGTACAGCCACTCGTAGCCCTCGTGCGTGCGGTGGTCCGGCTCGGCACCCCGGTCGGAGATGATCATCTTGTACGCCTGCAGAGGGCCCGGGGCCCGGGTCAGGGGGACGAACGTACCGCCGCTCGCCATGGGGCGGGGCTTCAGCCGGATCCGAGGATCCCCGACCTCGGGGGCGCCGACCAGGTCGTCCAGGGGCACGCGGTACGCACCGGCGAGCGGTAGCAGCAGTTCCAGGCTGGGGCGGCGCTGTCCGGATTCCAGCCGGGAAAGGGTGCTCTTGGAGATGCCGGTCATCTCGGAGAGCGCGGCCAGGGTGAGGCCGCGTCTGGCTCGTAGCCGTCTGAGCCGGGGGGCGACCTCGTCGAGGACCGCTTGGTAGGGCGGAGTTCTGTCCACGCGGGCATTCCACCCCGATTTCCCGGAATCGGCAACAGAAATTGCCGTCTCTGCCCGGCGAGTGCACGCTCTTCGGCATGAACTCACACCACGACTCCGCACGCGGACACGGACACGGAACCGGACACGGAAACGAAACCGGACACGGAAACGAAACCGGCCACGGTCACGGAACCGGCCACGGAAACGCATCCGGACACGGTCACGGTCACGGACATGGGCATGGGCATGGGCATGGGCACGACAGCACCGACGTCGACTGGGAGGCCATGGCCGCCCAGCTGGAGGACAGCGGCGAACTGCAGCTTCCGGTCCTCCGCCGGACGGCGGCCCGCCTGAGGGAACTGCTCGGCCCGGAGAAGCCGGGGAAGGAGGTTCGGCGCATCCTCGACATCGGCAGCGGGCCGGGCGTGATGACCTGTGTGCTCGCCGAGACCTTCGTGGATGCCGAGGTGGTCGCCGTGGACGGCACACCGGGCCTGCTGGACCGCACCCTGGCCCGCGCCGAGCGGCTCGGCCTCGGTGGCAGGGTGGCCGTCCGGCACGCGAATCTGCCAGAGGACCTGGACGGTGGTGACTGGCACGGGGAAGGCGGACTCGGCCCGGCGGACCTGATCTGGAGCAGCAAGACCGTGCACCACCTCGGCGATCAGCAGGAGGCGCTGAACGATCTCGCCGGCTTGCTGAGGCCCGGGGGGCTGCTCGCCGTGGCGGAGGGCGGCCTGCCGATGCGCTTCCTCCCGCGTGACATCGGCGTCGGCAGACCGGGCCTGCAGGCACGGCTCGACGCAGCCCAGGAGCACTGGTTCGAGATCATGCGAGCCGAACTGCCCGGCAGCGTCACCGTGGTCGAGGACTGGCCCGCGATGCTCGGTCGTGCCGGGCTCACCGGCGTCGGCAGCTTCACCCCCCTCCTCGACCTGCCCGCACCCCTGGGCGAGACGGCCCGCGCCTTCCTGCACGCCCATCTGACCCGGCTGCGGGGGGCGGCGAGCGAGCTCCTGGACGCGGAGGACCTCGAAACGCTCGATGTGCTGCTCGATCCCGGGGCGCCGGAGGGCATCCTGCGGCGGCCCGACGCCTTCCTCCTCTCCGCCACCACGGTCTTCACGGGCGTGCGCCGGGCTCGGTGACCATGCCGTCCATGAGGGCCGACGGCGTGCGGGCCGGAACCGGCCTGCCCGCCGTCACCCGACGCCCCTGCCCGCCGTCACCCGCCGACAGGGCTCCGGGAGGAACCGGAGCGCCTTCGGGAGCCACCAGAGAACGGAATTCATGGTGAAGCCAGTCAGCGCAGAGCGGGAGAAGCCGGTCAGCGCAGAGCGGGAGAAGCCGGTCAGCGCAGAGCGGGACGAGGCGGCAGCCGGAAACACGAGGCGGACGCCGTCGGTTCGGTGGGCGCTCGCCGGCCTTTCGCTGTCCATGTTGCTGTCCTCGCTCGGCACCAGCATCGCCAATGTCGGCCTGCCGACGTTGGCACAGACGTTCACCGCCTCTTTCCAGGAAGTCCAGTGGATCGTCCTCGCCTATCTCCTCGCCATCACCACTCTGATCGTCAGCGTCGGACGGCTCGGTGACATCATCGGCCGCCGGCGGTTGCTACTGGCCGGAATCCTCCTGTTCACAGTGGCCTCGGCCCTGTGCGGCGTCGCGCCGACCCTCTGGACGCTGATCGCCGCCCGGACGGCGCAAGGGCTCGGAGCGGCCGTCATGATGGCCCTCACCATGGCGTTCGTCGGTGAGACGGTTTCGAAGGCGAAGACCGGCAGGGCGATGGGGCTGCTCGGGACGATGTCCGCGATCGGCACCGCTCTCGGTCCGTCGTTGGGCGGTGTTCTGATCTCCGGGCTCGGTTGGCGGACGATCTTCCTCGTCAACGTACCGCTGGGTGTCCTGACTTTTCTTCTCGCGCATCGCTTCCTGCCCGTCGACCGGCGGGAGCCGAAGGCAGACCGGGCCCGGTTCGACCATGTGGGCACGCTGCTGCTTGCTCTGACGCTCGCGGCTTACACGCTCGCCATGACGGTCGGGCGTGGCGCTTTCGGTCCGCTCAACGTGGCTCTGCTGTCGGCTGCCGTCTTCGGAGCCGGCCTCTTCGCGCGCGTCGAGGTGAGAACGGCATCACCGTTGATCCGGCCGGCGATGTTCCGCGATCCGGTGCTGAGCGCGGGCCTCGCCATGAGCGCGCTCGTCTCGACGGTGATGATGGCGACGCTGGTGGTCGGGCCGTTCTATCTCTCTCGTGCGCTCGGGCTCGATGAGGCTCTCGTCGGCCTCGTCCTGTCGGTCGGCCCGCTTGTCGCCGCGCTGGCCGGCGTGCCGGCCGGTCGCATCGCGGACCGTTTCGGCGCACACCGTGTGACCCTTGTCGGGCTCACCGGAGTGGCGGCCGGTTCTCTCATCCTGTCCATGACGCCGGTGACGTTCGGCATCTCCGGCTACATCGCCCCCATCGTGGTCGTCACCACCGGTTACGCACTGTTTCAGACGGCCAACAACACCGCCGTCATGGCGGATGTCCGACCGGACCGCCGGGGTGTCACGTCCGGCATGCTCAACCTGTCGCGCAATCTCGGGCTCGTCACCGGTGCGTCCGTCATGGGTGCCGTGTTCGCGCTCGCATCGGCGACGGCCGATGTCACGACGGCGCGTCCGGAGGCCGTCGCCGTCGGCATGCGGATCACGTTCGCCGTCGCGGCGATGCTGATCGTCGTCGCGTTCGGCGTCGCGGTCGTGAGCCGTGCTCTCGCGAAGCGCTCGGGATCGTCACCTCGGCGGGAGGATCTGCCGGGGTGACGGTCTCCGAGGGAGACAGGATCACGACCTCGCGTGGCCGCTTTCGGGCGACCTCAGAAAGACCGGGGCCGTTTCCGGCGACCCCGCGAGACCGAGGCCGCTCCCGGCTCTCCTTCACGCTCGACGGTGCTCCGCGCGAACGTCTGCGGTAAGCCGATCATCCGGGCACTTCAAGCGCCGCACCGGTGTCGGTGCCAGGACCGGGGCCGGGGCGGCCACTGCCGCACCTCAGCGGGGGACGGCCTCGTCCCGCTGCCGGGAACAGGTGGGGGACACGCCTAATCGGTGCTCCCAGCCGCGGGGAACGGGTTCAGCGTGTCGAAGTAGACGCTGTCCGACACCGGGTCGAGGAAGAACCCGCCGGGATACACGTCACCCGTGATCTCACGGTCGAAAGCCTCACTCGACACCCACTTGGCGCCGTCCGGCAGGAAGCCGGCCAGCGAGTCCGGAACCTGGTCCGGAGCCTGGGGGCGGAACCCCGTCTTCCGCTCCTTCACGAGGGCGGCGCTCCGGCCCTCTTCGAGCCGGGCGAGCCCCACCACCCGGATGTCCGAAGGGCCGGGAGGTGACAGGCGCGAGTCGGACCCCAGCCGCACCGCCGACCAGTGCGCGTCGGAGAGCGTGCCGAGAACCGGGAAGCGGCGTTCCAGCGGGGCGGTGTCCGTGCGGACCGGGGCTTCCTCCGGAGCCTTCTTCTGGCGCGACGAGGACGACTCCGCAGGTGTGCACGCGGTGAGAAGGGCGAGTACGCCGAGTGTGAGCACTTCCCGACGGTCAAAACCGATCATGTCGTCTCCTTGAACGCGGCCTCCGTCCGGAAGGCGGGTCACAGTGTTGACGACCGGAACCGGCCGGAGGTTCGCCGCCCGGTGGGGGAGACGGCGGCCTCACCCGTTCACCGTTTCCGCGCCGGCCGCCTGAGTCTGAACGCGCCGGCCACCCGGGAGTGCCGGTCGTCTGAGCGTGGCGGCCCCCAGGATCATCGGCCAACCAGGGGTACCGGCCCTCAGGGATACCGGCCCTCGGGATCATCGGCCACCCGGGATCATCGGCCACCCGGGAGCACCGGCTATCCGGGATCACCGGCCACTCGGACGTGCCGGTCGCCCGGGTCACCGGCGGGCAACGGCGGCCTCCTCCAGCCGGTGCTGGAAGTCGTCGATGTCGGGGGTGAACCAGACCTGCGTACCCCGGTTGGCCTCGCGGACGAAGTCCCGCAGGGCGGAGCTGGCGGCGGTGTGCCGGGATATGTCACCGAGGACGGCGATGCCCATCCGGTAGTTGACGAACTTCTGGACGATCTCGCCGGCGACGCGGGTGCGCAGCCGGAAGAAGTCGTCGTCGAACCGGCCGGCCGGGACGACGACCCAGTCGGCGCCGAGGTACGAGGCCTCACCGATGATGTCCAGGGCGTCGCGCTCGCCGCGTAGTGTCGCGCCTTCCGAAGCGCACACGAAGACCGTCGTGCCGTACATGTGCCGGAGGGTGTCAGACATGGGGGCGTGCTCCTTCCGGAGCGCGGAGGAAGTCGAGGATCGGCATGGTCTGCCCTTCCAGGAGGTGGCCGGCGTCGGGCAGGAGGTTGACCGTCGCGTGCGGCACGGCCTGCTCCAGTCGCCTGCGGGTGTCGTGGGAGTCGAGGACGGTGTCGAGGCCGCCGACGATCACCAGCATGGGCATGGTCAGCCGCCGCAGGGCGTCGTCGTCGAACACCGGGATCTTCTCCCGGCGGGGGCGGAAGTGCTTGTTGATGAGCATCATGTACTCGCCGAAGGCCTGAGCCTCCGGCGTCGTCGCGGGGGCGGTGGGGCCCAGTATCACCCCCAGTGCCTTCCGCCTGCCCCATTTCCCGAACGACAGCAGCAGCAGCGCCAGGAGCAGCCAGCCCGTCTTCTGCCTGCCGATGCCGCCGGGGCACAACAGCGCGAGGCGGTCGACCCGCTCGGGATTCCGGGTCGCGTAGTCCGTCGCCAGCCAGCCGCCGAGCGAGACGCCCACGATCGAGACGCGCCGGACGCCCAGCCCCTGCAGTACGTCGTCCAGCCAGAGCGCGTAGGCGTCGGACGCCAGCGGTGGCCGGGACGGCGCACTCAGGCCCGGCTCGCCGATCATGTCGACGGCGTACACCCGGAAGTCGCGTGACCAGGCGGCCACGTCGGCCATCCACATCGACGTGTTGGCCATCGAACCGTGCAGGAGCATCAGGGGCGGCGCGTCCTTCGGGCCGCAGGCCACGACGAAGGTCTCGCCCTGACGGGTCGGGACGCGCAGGTGCTCGCTGGGCACCGGCCAGCGCTCCAGATACTCGCGGTAGCGCTGCTCGACGGTGCGGGCACCCTCGGGGGAGACGTAGATGCCGTTCACGGGTTCTCCTTCACCAGCGTATTAATGATCTTGAAAAGTTCCGCGCCGTCATCCAGGCCCCCGATGATGATGATCTTCAGGCTGGCTCGTTCCTCGTCGTAGATCGTCTCGACGCGCAGGCGCTCGCCGCCGGGGGTGCGGCCGGAGACGGCGGCCATGAGCGTGTTGCTCAGGCTGCTCATCGCCCCGGGGCTGATCGCGTCGATCTGCACGACGCTGGACGCCTCGATGTGACGCCGGCGCCTGGCCGTCTCGGTGGCGGGCGGTGCCACCGGGTGGCCGGTGAACGCCTCCAGGTCCTCGCGGGTGATCCGGTACTGCTTGCCGATGCGGACCGCCCTCAGCCGCCCGTCGCGCACGTAGTTGCGCACCGTCTTGACGTGAAGGTTCAGCAGGTTCGCCACCTGCTCGACCGTGTACGGCTGTTGGGACACCGCGATCCTTCCCCGAACGGATTCCGCTTGCTTGCCGAATATACCCTATCGCTCCCTCAATTGAGGAGCGATAGGGAATTTTAGGGAATGTGATGCCTGTCAGTCGGCGATCGTCCTCCGGGAGCGGGCACCGCGGTGCTCGTGCGGGCTGACACCGCGGACGCGCTTGAAGGCGGTGCTCAGGGCGAAGGAGCTGCCGTAACCGGTCTGGCGTGCCACCGCGCCGACGGTGGCGTCGGTCTCGCGCAGCAGGTCGGCGGCCAGCGCCAGCCGCCAGCCGGTCAGGTAGGTCATGGGCGGCTCGCCCACCAGCTCGGTGAAGCGGCGGGCCAGCGCCGCCCGGGAGACGCCGGTCTCGGCGGCCAGCGTGGCGACCGTCCAGGGGTGCGCCGGGTTGTTGTGGAGCATGCGCAGGGCTCGGCCCACCACGGGGTCGCCGTGTGCCCGGTACCACGCCGGCGGCCGCGCCTCCGGCCGGGAGAACCAGGCGCGCAGGGCGGCGATGAGCAGCAGGTCGAGCATCCGGTCGAGAACCGCCTCCTGTCCCGGCTCGTCCCTGCCGATCTCGCCGGCGAGCAGCGGGATGAGCGGGCTGTCCCAGCTCCCGGCCGGGAGCGTCAGCAGGGTGGGGAGCGCGCGCAGCAGCCGCTCGCTGATCTCTCCGCGCATCTGGTAGGTGCCGGTCAACAGCGTCGTGGCGCCGTCCGGGCTGTTGCCCCAGGTGCGAACGCCCAGGTCCATGGCCTGGGCCAGCGGTTCGCCGTCCGGGGTCGTGCAGCGCTGGCCAGGGTGGATCACCACCTGCGGCGGGGTGGCCGGATCGTCGGCGACCGTGTAGGCGCCGGGGCCCCGGATGATCGCGACATCCCCCGGGGCGAGCCGCACGGTGTCGCCGTCATCAGGGACGATCCACGCTCCGCCCCGAAGCATGGCCACCAGGGTGAGCGGCGCCCGGTCCTGGATCCGCAGAGACCAGGGCGGGTCCATGACCGAGCGGAGCAGGAAGGCTCCCCGGGCTCTCGGTCCATCGAGAAGGCTTGCGAGTACGTCCATGCGCCTCAACGTAGACGCTGAAACATGGAAAAGCGCCTCTGGGCTATGGAGAGTCTCACTGGGGGCCGATTCACTGGTCGGTGGGAGAAAGGAAACGATGGTGGAACTGCTCCGGGTCGCCGCCCTGTTCGCCGCCACGATCACCACGGGGCTCGTGGCGGGTCTCTTCTACGCGTACGCGTGTTCCGTCATGCCCGGTCTGAGCCGCACCGACGACCGCACCTTCGTCGGGACGATGCAGTCGATCAACGTGGCCATCCTCAACGGCTGGTTCGCCGTCTGCTTCCTGGGTGCGCCGGTGACGACGGGCGTGGCGGCGGGGCTCCACCTCCACCGGGAGGGGCGGGCGGCGCTGCCCTGGATCGCCGCCGCGTTCGTGCTGTACGCCGCGACGATCGCCGTCACCGCCGCGGTCAGCGTGCCGATGAACAACGTGCTCGACGCGGCGGGGGAGCCCGGCCGCATCGCGGACCTCCCGGCTGTGCGGCGGGATTTCGAGGCCGGGTGGGTGCGGTGGAACCTCGTCCGCGCGGTGACCTCGGCCGCCGCGTTCGCCTGCCTGGTCCGGGCCCTGCTGTGAGAACCCGTGCGAACCGCTCCCGGCGCTCAGGGAGGCACGGAGCGCCGGAGGGTCAGGCCCGTTCCTGGCGGGGCAGGACGACCTCGCGCACGATCAGCAGGATCGCCGCGACCAGCGGGATGCCCAGCAGCGCACCCACCACGCCGAGCAGTGCCCCGCCGAGCAGGGCACCCAGGATGGTGGCGAGCGGAGGGACGTCGACGGAGCTCTTCATCACGGCCGGGGCGATCCAGTAGTTCTCGATCTGCTGGTAGACCGTGAAGAAGACGACGCAGACGATGCCCACGGTGGGAGAGACGAAGAAGCCGACCAGGGAGGCGACGGCCGCGCCGATGAAGGCGCCGACCAGCGGGATGAGGTCGGTCAGCGCCACGATCAGCGAGAGGGCGAGGGCGTAGGGGACCTCCATGATGCTCAGGAAGAAGAAGGTCGTCACTCCGGCGATCAGAGAGATGATCAGGTTGCCGGCGACGTACCCGCCGATGCTTTCGATGATCTTGTCGCCGAGCAGGCCGGCGCGCTTCCTGCGCGACCGGGGGAAGAGGAGGTAGGCCATCTTCTTGAGCGAGCTGAGCGAGCCCAGGAAGTAGAGCGTCAGGACCAGCACGGTCAGCGCGTTGAAGACGGCCCCGATGAGGACCGTGCCGAGGCCGAGCACGCCGCCGAACATCTGGGTGCCGAAGGTGCCGCTCGTCACGTACTGCTGGAGCTTGTCCAGGATCTGGAAACGCTGGTCCAGGTCGCGGACCAGCGGGTTGTGCTGCAACTCCGCCACGTACTGCGGGAGCTGGTCGACGAACTGGGTGAACTGGGCGGTCAGCGGGGGCACCACGGCCAGGCCGAAGGCGACGAAGACCGAGATGACGCCCAGGAAGACGATGACGATCGCCACCGTGCGGGGGACGTTACGCCGTTGCAGCGCTTCGACGGCCGGGTTCAGGCCGATCGCCAGGAACAGCGAGACGACGATGAGGATCAGCATCGAGCCCGCGCTCGCCACGGCCTGCACCAGGAGCCAGGCGGTGAGCACTCCCAGTGCGGCGGTGAAGCCGAACACGAACGGGTTGTTGCTCATCGAGCGTCCGGGGCGTCCGAACGCCGCCTCGGCGTTGATCGCGGCCGGTCGCGCCGGACTGCTCCCGGCCGGGGCCGGCTCCACGGCACCGCTCCCGCTCGTGGCTGGTCGCGGGGTGTCACCGGCGGGCCGGGGCGGTTCTGCGGCGCCGCTCCCCGGCGGGGGCGGTTTCATCGGCCCGCTTCCGGCCGGGGCCGGTTTCACCAGGCCGCCGGCGGCCGGGACCGGTTCCCCGGTGCTGCTTCCGGCCGTCGCCGGCCCGCCGCCGGCGGGCGGGGGCGTCGCCGGCGCGTGGTCGGTGGAAGGGTGCTCGGACACCTCCGCTCACTGCCCGGTACGGAGGGAAGTAGTCGGCCGAGCACGGGAGAGCGGCAGGTGAGCCAGGTCACTTGCCGCGGCCGGCCCGCGGGGCCCATGAGGTCAGGTCGGGTTGACGTACTGGCGGGGACGCAGGGCGTGGCTGCGCAGGGCGGCCAGCACGGCGGAGCGGCCGGCGGGGGTGAGCCGTCCGCCGGCGCGGAGGCCGAAGGCGTCCAGGCGCCGGCCGAGTTCGGCGAGGGAGGCGTCGATCTCGAAGGTCTGCCACTCGGCACAGTCGATCACCGCGGTGATGCGGTCGCGGTCGGCGGCGGCGCCGTCGGCCAGCAGCATGAGCGCCACCTCCCTGGCGGAGGCCCGCAAGCCGCTCTCGCCCGGCGCGGGGGCGAGCAGTGCGGTGGACATGGCCTCCCAGAGCAGGTCGGGATCGCCCAGCAGGCGCTGCCCGGCCGGGGTGGTCACCAGGCGGCGTCCGGCCCGGCGCAGCGCGTCCATCTGCCCCTCGGCCACCTCGCGGACGGCGGTGAGCTCCTCAGCGCTCCAGGGGCTCTCGGCGAGCACGGAACGGGCGAAGTTGTGCCGCTGGGTGAGCGGGACGCCGCCGGTCCGGCAGCCGGCCTCCAGCAGCCAGCGCAGCACCTCCAGGTGCGTCCCCCCGGGGGCGGGGACGGGGGCGTGCAGGCGTACCTCGAAGGGCTGGGCCAGCTCACGCCAGGGAGTGCCCCGGCCGAGCACCCAGCGGTTGAGCCGCTCGCCCTGGACCCGCTGCAACCAGTTGTCACCGCCGAGCTCGGCGCGGGGCTCGGTCAGCCACCGGCGGGTGAGGTCCTGCCTCGCGGGTGAGCGGGGGGTCAGCTCCCCGGAGACGATGGCCAGCTCCAACGCCGCGGAGCAGGCGCCGTGCGCACCCAGCTCCTCGGGGCCCATGATCGAGCTCCACCGCAGTTCGGGGACGTCGGGCGGGAGCACCCCGGTGGTGTCCAGAGCGCTCTGGTAGGCGGCCATCCCGGCGTCCTCGCCGTGGCGGGCGTAGGCGCGCAGGATGTGCGAGGTCGTGGACGAGGAGCATCGGGCGGCGTAACGGTGCAGACCGCCCAGCATGAGCAGGCGGCCCAGGGCCCGGGCGATCGCGGGGCGGTCACCGGAGATCTTGGTGGGCAGGGTGTACCAGAGGAACTCGCACACGGTCAGCTCGGTGATCGTCTCCAGTGGCTCGCCTCCGGTCAGCCAGTCGACCGCGGTTCGCGCGTGCTCGGCGGCGACGGGCTCGGAGCGCTCCAACTCGGAGAGGAGTGCGGCCACGTCCGGTGCAGGCATGCTTCGCAGTCTGCCGTATGCGGGCCTGCCCTGACGATGAACGTGACGTAGTGGATCGCGCACGGTGCCTACCCTAGAAAATGTCCTGTAAGTGGCCCATATGGTCGGCCGTTAGATCCAGCCCTTTTTGAAGAGCATCCTGGCGTTCCATTCGGCGTAGGTGAGGACCTCTCCGGTCAGCACCGGGTGCAGCCACCAGAAGTTGACCAGCGCCAGCAGCGTGAAGGCGCCCACGACCCCGGCACCGATCATCCGCCGGGTCTGCGGGGCATTCGCCGATCCGATGATGAGTCCGGCGGTGAGGGTGATGGCCAGGATCATGAACGGGACCATGGGGATGGCGTAGAACAGGAACATCGTCCGGTTGTCGGTGATCGCGTAGTAGAACCAGGGCAGCCAGCCCGCGGCGTAGGCGAGCAGGACGGCTCCGGCCCGCCAGTCGCGGGTGGCGACGTACCAGGCGATCATGGCGATGAGCGCGGCCAGGGCCCCGTACCAGATGACCGGGGTGCCGACGCCGAGCACCGCCTGCGAGCAGGTCGCGGCGCCGCAGCCGGTGGGGCTTTCGTAGAAGAAGGCGACGGGGCGTAGCAGCAGCGGCCACGTCCAGGGGTCGGATTGGTAGCTGTGCGGGGTGGACAGGTCGGTGTGGAAGCTGAGGACCTGGAAGTGGTAGCTCAGCCAGGAGCGGATGGAGTCGAAGACGAAGTAGTAGGGGCCCTGGGAGGTGGCCTGTGCCCAGTTGCGGCCCCAGCCCAGGGGGGAGGCGAACCAGCCGGCCCAGGAGGCGGTGTAGACGGTCGCGGGCAGCAGGCTCAGGGTGGCCAGGGCGGCGGGCAGGTCGTGGTTGGCGGTGCCCAGGTAGGGGCGGCGCAGGCCGAGTGCGCGGCGGGCGCCGGCGTCCCAGGCCAGGGAGAGCACGGCGAAGGCGAGCAGGTAGAAGATCCCGGACCATTTGACCGCGCAGGCGGCGCCGAGGCACAGGCCGGCGGCGATCCGCCAGGGGCGGGCGCCCAGGGTGGGGCCCAGGTCGGTCAGGGGGGAGGTTGCGTAGTGGTGGGCCAGGCGGGCGCGGGTGTGGTCGCGGTCGGCGACCAGGCAGGCGAAGGCGGCCAGGACCCAGAACATCAGGAAGATGTCGAGCAGTGCGGTGCGGGAGAGGACGTAGTGCAGGCCGTCCAGGGACAGCAGCAGGCCGGCCAGGCAGCCGAGCAGGGTGGAGCGGGTCATCCGGCGGGCGACTCGGGCCAGGATGAGGATGGACAGGGTGCCGGCCAGGGCGGCGGTGAACCGCCACCCGAAGGGGGTCATCTGGAACAGGTGCTCCCCGGCGGCGATCATCCACTTGCCCAACGGCGGATGGACCACGTACGACGCGCAACCCCCGGGGTCGGTGGGAGCGCACTGCTGCCAGATGTCGGTGCTGCCCCGCATCAGAAGCTTGTCGGCGTCCTTGACGACGGTGCGCTCGGTGCCGAAGGTGAGCAGTGAGAAGGCGTCCTTGGCGTAGTAGGTCTCGTCGAACATGACCGCGTGCGGCCGGCCGAGGTTGACAAAGCGCAGGACGCCCCCGAAGACCGCGACCAGCAGCGGGCCCAGCCACCCCCACAGGACGCTGCCCGGCATCGGCGGCACCAGCCGGTCGCGGACGGTGTCACCCGGTCCGCCGCCCGGCTCGGGCCCCGGCTGCTTGAACGCCTCGTTGGTGTAATCGGTCACGGCCACCCGGACATCGTACGGGCCCCTCATGCCGGGGACCCTAGGAAACATCTCCTACATGACTGATTGCGAACTTCCTCCCATGATGGGGCTCCGTCGGTGGGGCTCCGTTCCGGATGCGGGAGGATGGAACGGTGACGGACAACGGCAGGCTTGTGCTGGCGGGGGCTCCGATCGGGCGGGTGGACGACGCCTCCCCCCGGCTGCGCCAAGCCCTGGAGAGCGCCGACGTGATCGCGGCGGAGGACACCCGGAGGCTGCGCCGCCTGGCCGGTGAGCTGGGTGCGGAGATCGGCGGACGGGTCGTCTCCTACTACGACGGCAACGAGGCGGGCAGGGCGGCGGAACTCCTCCAGGTGCTCCGGGAGGGCGGCACCGTCCTCGTCGTCACCGACGCCGGGATGCCCGGCGTCTCCGACCCCGGCTACCGGCTGACCAGCCTGGCGGTCGAGGCGGGGATCACGGTCACCTCGCTGCCGGGGCCGTCCGCGGTGACCACCGCGCTGGCGGTGTCCGGCCTGCCCAGTGACCGCTTCTGCTTCGAGGGCTTCCCGCCGCGCAAGCCCGGCGAGCGCGGCCGCAGGCTGGCCGCCCTCGCCGCGGAGGAGCGGACGATGGTCTTCTTCGAGGCGCCGCACCGGCTCCAGGCCGCGCTGGCGGCGATGGCCGAGGCGTTCGGCGCCGACCGCAGGGCCGCGGTCTGCCGGGAGCTCACCAAGACCTACGAGGAGGTGCGCCGGGGCGGCCTCGGGGAGCTGGCCGAGTGGGCGGCCGGAGGGGTCAAGGGAGAGATCACCGTCGTGGTCGCCGGGCGTGCCCACGAGGACCGGCCCCCGGCGATCGAGGATCTGGTGGCCGAGGTCGCGCGGCGCGAGGAGACCGGAGTCCCCCGCAAGCAGGCCATCGTGGACGTCGCGAAGTCGGCGGGAATTCCCAAACGGGATCTCTACGACGCGGTCCATCGGAGCTGATTTATCAGCATACTTTCCTGAATGGGATCAACTCGGGATCGCCTCGTGCCGCCGATGCCGGGCAGCGTCCTGTGGGGGTGGCTGGGCCCGCTGCTGGTCGCGGTCTTCGGGGGCGTCCTGCGCTTTGTCAACCTCGGCCGGCCGCACGCGGTCGTCTTCGATGAGACCTACTACGCCAAGGACGCCTTCTCGCTGCTCACCTTCGGCGTGGAGCGGGACGCGCTGGGGGACGTGAAGGACCCGATCGCCGACCGGATGCTCGTCGCCGGGAACACCGACATCTTCGTCACGTGCACCCCCGCCGAGGCCGACCCCTGCCCGCTCTACGTCGCCCATCCGCCGTTGGGCAAGTGGATGATCGCCGCCGGGGAGCACCTGTTCCAGATGACCCCCTTCGGGTGGCGGTTCACCGCCGCCCTGGCCGGCACCCTGTCCATCCTCATCCTGGCCCGAGTCGCCCGCCGGATGACCCGCTCCACCCTGCTCGGCTGCCTGGCCGGCCTGCTGCTGTCCCTGGACGGCCTGCACTACGTCCTCTCCCGCACCGCACTGCTCGACATCTTCCTGATGTTCTGGGTCCTGGCCGCCTTCGCCTGCCTGGTCGCCGACCGCGACCACACCCGCGCCCGCCTGGCCCACCACTACGCAACCTCCCCCCTGACCGACCTGGGCCCCACCCTGGGCGCCCGCCCCTGGCGGATCGCCGCCGGCCTGTGCCTCGGCGCCGCCTGCGCGGTCAAATGGTCCGGGATCTTCTACCTGCTCGCCTTCGCCGTGCTCTCCCTGGCCTGGGACGCCGGCGCCCGCCGCGCACTCGGCCTGCGCCGCCCCTACCTGGGCACCGCCAACCACGACCTGCCCGCCGCCCTGGCCACCCTGAGCCTGCTGCCCGCGACCGTCTACACCGCCTCCTGGGCCGGCTGGTTCGCCTCCCCCCTGGGCTGGGGCCGCAACTGGGCACAGGCCACCTCCCAGGGCCCCTACTACTTCGTCTTCGACTCCATCCGCTCCTGGCTGAGCTACCACTTCCAGGTCCTCAGCTTCCACACCGGGCTGAGCGAGAGACACGACTACCAGTCGGAACCGTGGACGTGGCCACTGCTGCTGCGACCGGTGGCGTTCTTCTACGAGGGGGAGGGCAAGGGGTGCGGGGCCGGGACGTGCTCGCAGGCGGTGCTCGGCGTCGGCACCCCGGTCATCTGGTACGGGGCCCTGGCCGCGCTCATCGCCATGATCGCCTGGTACGTCGCCACCCGCGACTGGCGGGCCGGAGCCGTCCTGCTCGCCTACGCCGCGGGCTGGCTGCCCTGGTTCTACTACGCGATCACCGACAACCGGACGATGTTCCTGTTCTACGCCATCCCCATGGTCCCGTTCATGATCCTGGCCATCACCCTCACCGCCGGACTCGTCATCGGACCGGCGAATGCCCCGCCCAACCGCAGGGCGGTCGGAGCGGCCGTCGTGGGCGCCTTCACCCTGCTGGCGCTGGTCAACTTCTGGTGGCTGCACCCGGTACTGTCGGGCGAGCTCATTCCGCACGCGCAGTGGTGGGCGCGGATGCTCCTGCGGAACTGGGTCTGACGGCCCGGCGGGAGAACAGGCGGGTGACGACCCCCCGGCCGGGGAGCCCGCGCCGCAGCGAGATCGCCGCGGCCATGCAGGCCAGCGGCACCGCCGGGAGCAGGTACCGGTAGTCGAACTCGGCCGTCGCGGCCGGGGCCAGGATGAGGCCGAAGGCCGCCAGCCACGGCAGCAGCACCGGGCCGCCGAGCAGACGCCAGCGCGCCACCACCCCGGCCAGGCCGACCAGCAGCAGGACGCCCAGCACGATGCCGGGCAGCCGGACGACGCGCTGGTAACCCTGCATGAACCCGGCCCACGGATCGTGGACCTCGGTGCCGACCACGCTCAGCTTGCCGCGGATCTGCGCGGTCCGCAGACCCGGGTCGTACTTCTGCGCGTCGGTGTCGGCGTTGCCCCGGTAGGAGGCCCAGCCCGGCAGGATCTTGTCCTCCGGCAGGAACTCGTACTGCCGGTAGGTGTTGGCGTCGGGGAAACGCGGTCGGCCCCAGTGGAAGGCGCGGAAGAAGTCGCCGGCCACGATGGCCAGGTAGTCGAGCGGCTGCGAGACGATCGCCCGCTGGGCGAACTGGCCGGCGGTCTTGTTCATCGCCGGGGTGAACGTGCTGCCCACGCCGAAGGCGTGGAAGCGCTGGCCGTTCTGTGCCCACCACAGATACTTCTGGCCGGAGAAGTGGCGCTCGCTCGGCGGAGCGCTGATGCACAGCAGCGCCAGCTCCAGCTCCTTACGGGGGTCGATCCCCATCTTCTTGCAGTCGGCGAACAGCGAGGTGCGCATGTAGAGGATCGCGCCGTCGCTGTTGGTCATCGCGAAGTTGCCGTGCGCGGAGGAGAACCAGGCCATGTAGCCGACCACCGGGACGGCGCACGCGGTCACCATCGCCGTGATCGGTTTCCAGCCGGTCCGCTTGACCAGCAGGTAGACCACCACCAGCGCCAGGATCGGCAGCCCGATCGACCGGGTGAGCGCGGTCAGCGCGAGCAGCAGGCCGATCACCGCGCCGAGCCGCCAGGACACCCGCCGGTGCCACAGCACCAGCGTGACCACGCCCACCACCAGCAGGATGAACATCGTGTCGGACATGATCAGGTGTTCGAGCTGGATCTGGTAGGCGTCGAACAGCACCGGCGCGGCGGCCAGCGTCGCCCCCCAGCCGGGCAGCCCGAACCTGCGCCGCAGCAGGGCGTAGACCAGCACGGCGATGCCCAGGCCCATCAGGTGCTGGACGAAGGTCACCGCGGCGAAGCTGTGCAGCGGCCGCAGCAGCAGCAACAGGAAGGAGTAACCGTTCGGACGCAGTGCGCTCGGCCGTTCCGGGTTGACCGCGCCGGAGACGTACTCGTAGGAGTCGTTGAACCACAGGGCCGGGCCGTACCCGAGCATGGTGATCACGCGCAGCAGGAACCCCAGCGCGAGGGCGGCCGCGAACAGGCGATGCCTGTGCAGGAACGCCCGCAGGCGTGAGGCCCAGTCGGCTGTCGGAGCGTCCAGGCGAGGGCGTTCGGCGACGGTCACCATGCATTACAGGATGCCAGCCGTTTGGCCGAGTTGACCCGGACAGGAGGGCGGGGAGGGCATGATGGTTGGATTGGCCCCCGCCGTGACTGAAGGGTTGAGACGTGGAACTGACCGTGGTCATGCCTTGTTTGAACGAGGCTGAAACCGTGGAGACCTGCGTGCGCAAGGCGCTGGCCTGCATGCGGGAGCACGGCATCGACGGAGAGGTCCTGATCGCCGACAACGGCAGCACGGACGGCTCGCAGCAGCTCGCACGCGAGGCCGGAGCCCGGGTGGTGCACGTCGACGCCAAGGGATACGGCAACGCGCTGATGGGCGGCATCCGCGCGGCCCGCGGCCGATACGTGATCATGGGCGACGCCGACGACTCCTACGACTTCACGGCGTTGCTGCCCTTCGTGGAGCAGTTGCGCGACGGCGCCGACCTGGTGATGGGCAACCGGTTCAAGGGCGGGATCGCACCCGGTGCCATGCCCCCGCTCCACCGTTACCTGGGCAACCCGGTGCTCTCCTTCATCGGCCGCCTGTTCTTCCCCAGCGCGATCGGCGACTTCCACTGCGGCCTGCGCGGCTTCCGGCGCGACTCGATCCTCAAGCTCGGCCTGCAGACCGGCGGCATGGAGTTCGCCAGTGAGATGGTCGTCCGCTCCACCCTGTCCGGGCTGGACGTCCGGGAGGTGCCCACCACCCTGTCGCCCGACGGCCGCTCCCGCCCGCCGCACCTGCGCTCCTGGCGCGACGGCTGGCGCCACCTGCGCTTCCTGCTGCTCTACAGCCCCCGCTGGCTGTTCTTCATCCCCGGCCTGATCCTGATGACCGTCGGCCTGATCGCCGGCACGGCGCTGACCTTCGGCCCGGTCTACATCGGCAACCTCGCCTTCGACGTCGACACCCTCGTCGGCGCCTCGGCCGCGATGGTGATCGGCTTCCAGGCGTCGCTGTTCGCCCTGTTCACCAAGGTGTACGCCGCCGAGGAGGGCTTCCTGCCCGAAGACCGGCGGGTGCGCAAGCTCGTCGACATCGTGACCCTGGAGAAGGGGCTCGTCGCCGGCGGCGTGCTGGCCCTGGCGGGTCTGGCCGGCCTGGTCGCCTCGCTGGTCCACTGGCAGACGCGCAGCTTCGGCCCGCTGATCCCGTCGGAGTCGCTGCGCATCGTGGTGCCCTCGGCCACCGCGCTGATCATGAGCTTCCAGACGATCTTCGCGGCGCTGTTCATCAGTATCCTCGGCATCCGTCGCAGCAAGGAGACGCCCATCGACGTGGCCGCCTCCGCCGCGGAGGAGGCCGCCGAGGCGGTCAGCCGTGACAGCGCGGCCGGCACCATGACCGACACCATGACCGGCGGTGTGACCGACAGCGGCACCGGGAACCTCGAGGGCACCAAGGCGTAGCGGGAGCCGGGAGCGCACCAAGGGCCGAGCCCGCGTCCTTTAGGCTGGGGGCCATGTCCCAGCACATCTTGACCGCGGTCGCCTGGCCCTACGCCAACGGCCCCCGCCACATCGGGCACGTCTCCGGGTTCGGCGTGCCGTCCGACGTCTTCAGCCGTTACCAGCGGATGGCGGGCAACAAGGTCCTGATGGTGAGCGGGACCGACGAGCACGGCACCCCCATCCAGGTGCAGGCCGACAAGGAGGGCGTGACCGCCCGCGAGCTCGCCGACCGCTACAACAGGGTGATCGTCGAAGACCTCCAGGCGCTGGGGCTCTCCTACGACCTGTTCACCCGCACCACGACGGCCAACCACTACGCGGTGGCGCAGGAGATCTTCAAGGGGCTCCACGCCAACGGCTACATCTTCCCCAAGACCACGATGGGCGCCATCTCGCCCTCCACCGGCCGCACCCTGCCGGACCGCTACATCGAGGGCACCTGCCCGATCTGCGGCTACGACGGCGCACGGGGCGACCAGTGCGACAACTGCGGCAACCAGCTCGACCCGATCCAGCTGATCAACCCGGTCAGCAGGATCAACGGTGAGACCCCGATCTTCGTGGAGACCGAGCACTTCATGCTCGACCTGCCCGCCTTCGCCGAGGTGCTGGGCTCCTGGCTCCAGTCCAAGCAGGGCGACTGGCGGCCCAACGTGCTGAAGTTCTCCCTCAACCTCCTGGGAGACCTGCAGCCCCGCGCGATCAGCCGTGACCTCGACTGGGGCGTGCCGATTCCGCTGGAAGGCTGGAACGACCAGGCCAACAAGCGGCTCTACGTCTGGTTCGACGCCGTCATCGGCTACCTGAGCGCCTCCATCGAGTGGGCCCGCCGCTCCGGCGACCCCGACGCCTGGCGCCAGTGGTGGCAGAACCCCGAGGCGCGCGGTTACTACTTCATGGGCAAGGACAACATCGTCTTCCACGCGGAGATCTGGCCGGCGATGCTGCTCGGCTACAACGGTCAGGGCTCCCGGGGCGGCTCACCGGGCTCGCTCGGCGCGCTCAACCTGCCCTCCGAGGTCGTCTCCAGCGAGTTCCTGACCATGGAGGGACGCAAGTTCTCCTCCTCCCGTCAGGTCGTCATCTACGTGCGCGACTTCCTGGCGCGCTACGACGCCGACGCGCTGCGCTACTACATCGCGGTGGCCGGTCCGGAGAACCAGGACACCGACTTCACCTGGTCGGAGTTCGTCAACCGCAACAACGGTGAGCTGGTGGCGGCCTGGGGCAACCTGGTCAACCGGTCGATCTCGATGGCGGCCAAGAACTTCGGGGTCATCCCCGAGGCGGGCGACCTCACCGACGCCGACCGCGCACTGCTGGCGCGGAGCAGGGCCGCCTTCCCCAAGGTCGGTGCCGAGCTCGCGCGCTCCCGGTTCAAGAACGCCGCCACCGAGGCGTTCGACGTCGTCCGTGAGGCCAACCGGTACCTGGCCGAGCAGGAGCCGTGGAAGATCAAGGACGACCCCGAGCGGGTCAAGTCCATCCTGCACGTCGCCCTGCAGGTCGTCGACGACGTCAAGACGCTACTCACGCCGTTCCTGCCGACCTCCTCCAACAAGATCTACGCGATGCTCGGCGGCACCGGCGTCTGGTCGGGGATGCCCGAGGTCCGGGAGGTCGACGAGGAGAACCGGACCTACCCGATCATCACCGGCTCCTACGAGGGCGCCGCCCGCTGGGAGCACTCGCCGCTCAAGGCGGGTCTCCCGCTGGCTCCGCCGGCCCGGTTGTTCGCCAAGCTCGACCCGAAGGTCGTCGACGAGGAGCTCGCCCGTCTGGAGGGGTGAGCCACCGGGTGGTGAACGGCCCGGCGGGTGAGCCACCGGGTGGTGAACGGCCTGGAGGGGGAGCCGGCAGGAGGGGTGAGCAGCCCGGCGGGGTGAGCCGCCGGAGAGGTGAGCCGTCTGGAGGGGACGAGCCCGGGGGCGGGACCTCGGTAGGTTGGAGGACGTGAGCACGACGACTCCCGCCGCCCCCGAGCCCCTCCCCGCAGAGGTGTTCGACAGCCACTGTCACCTGGACATCATGGTGGGCAACCGCCAGGCGTCCTCGGGTGATCCGGTCGCACAGGCCGCCCAGGCGGCCCGGGCGAGCGTCGAGGGGATCCTCGACGACGCCCGGGCCGTCGGCGTGACCCGGCTCGTCACGATCGGCTACGACCTGCCGTCCTCGCGGTGGAACGCCGAGACGGCCGCGCTCCACGCCGACGTCTACGCGGGGGTGGCCATCCACCCCAACGAGGCGCACGCCTCGACGCCGGAGACGCTCGCCGAGATCGAGGCGCTCGCCCGCCTGCCGCACGTCAGGGCGGTGGGGGAGACCGGCCTCGACTACTACCGCGACTGGGCGTCCAAGGACGACCAGCACGCGAGCTTCCGGGCGCACATCGAGATCGCCAAGCGGACCGGCAAGGCCCTGGTCATCCACGACCGCGACGCCCACGACGACGTGTTGCGCGTGCTGGCCGGGGAGGGCGCCCCGGACGTCGTCGTCTTCCACAGCTTCTCCGGTGACGCCGAACTGGCCAAAAAGTGCGCCGAAGCCGGATATTTCATGTCTTTTTCCGGCCCGGTCACCTACAAGAACGCCGGATACCTCCGCGAGGCCGCGCGGATCGCGCCAGTGGAGCTGATCCTCGTCGAGACCGACGCACCCTACCTGCCTCCGGCGCCGCACCGGGGCAAGCCCAACGCGCCTTACCTCATCCCGCTGACGCTGCATTGCCTCGCCGACGTCAAGGAGACGGACCTGGCCGGCCTCGCCGCGGCCGTCAGCGCCAACGGGGAGACCGTCTTCGGCGCCTGGTGACGCTCCGCGGCGCCTCGCGCGACCCGGTGACCGGGTCGCGCGAGGCGCACCACGCCCGCACGCCCATCCCGGGACGCCCCGGTCTCCATTCGGCCGGGACGCCCCCGGTCTCAGCCGATCGAGGCTCTCAGCCGACCGAGGCGCCGAAGTCGGTCACGGTGCCGCCAGTGGGCGTGGGCACCCCGCCGGCGCCCGGGGAGAGCGTGGTGCCCTCGGTGTCGTTGCGGCCCAGCACGGTCACCGCGCCCGAGCCGTCGCGGTCGGGTGCCCCGACGAGCAGGCGGTTGCCGCCGAACCCCACCGACCAGCCGAACAGGTCGCCAGCCCGGCCCGGAGCGATCAGCCGGGCCCGGCCGGGGTCGGCCAGGGGCACCAGGTGCACGCCGCCCCGCCGGTCCGGGCCGTCCAGGGGAACGCCGACGGCGAGCCTGGCGCCGCCCTCGGCGGTGAGCGCCAGCGAGAGGCCGTACCCCTCGCCGGTCGCGCCTCCGCCGCCCTGGTGGAACGTGGCCGTGGCGGTGAGCTCCTCGGTTCCGGTCGCCCGGAAGAGCCGGACGAGGCCGGAGTCCTTCACCCCGCCGCCGTCGCCGAGAGGCGCGCTCACCGCGAGGTAGCCGATGCCGCCGTCCTCGGCGTAGGCCATCGCGTAACCGAACCGGTCGCCGGCCTGGGCCGCGACGACCCGGCGGAGGTCCCACTTCCTGCTCGTGTACGCGTCGCGGGGTGCGCGCACATCGAAGATCACCGCGATCGACCCCGAGTCGGCGTTGCCGCCGCCGTCCTGGCGTCCCGCCCCGTCGTCGTTCTCGTACGGCGCCCCGACCGCCAGGTCCGGCTCGCCCGCGACGCCGCCCATCCGGCCGACCGCCAGCGACCAGCCGAACATGTCACCGGCCTCGCCGTTGCCGGGGACTCCCTCCGTCTCCTGGGTGACACGCCGGCCGGGGCCGGGCGAGCCGGTGTCGAACAGGTAGACGGCGCCGGAGTCACCCGTGCCGTCGGCGTCCTCGTGCGGCGCGCCGACCGCCACCAGGGCTCCGCCGGAGGCCAGGGACCATCCGAAGTGGGCGCCGGCCTCGGGCTGGGGGGCCACCAGCCGGACCGTTCTGGGCCGCGGTCCCCCGTACACCACGTAGACCGCCCCCGCGTCCTCGCGGCCCGCCACATCGGTGTACGGGGCGCCGACGAGCAGGTCGGCACAACCGTCGGCGTCGACCTTCGCCATGCGCACCGACCAGCCGAACCCGTCGCCCGCCCGCACCCCGTCGGCGGTCACGGCCCTGCCGCTGTCCCCCCGGCCGAGCAGCACGTACGCGGCGCCCGCGCCGGCCAGACCTCCGGAGGAGGCGAACGGGTCACCGGCCGCGAAGTCGTCCGCGCCGTCGCCGTCGAAGTCGGCGGTGCCCGCGCCGGCGCAGTCGGCGGCATGCCCGGCACCGGCTTCCGTCCACGCCGCCGCGCTGATCGCGGTCCGGACCTCGCCGCCGGGCGCCGTCCGCGCCGTGATCCCGGTTTCCGCTCTGCCGGGTGCCGTGATCCCGGTTTCCGCTCCGCCGGGCGTCGTGCCCGTGCCGGTTCCGCCGGGCGCCGTGCCCGCCGGAAGCCCTATCGCGACCGCGACCAGCAGCGGGAGCAGGAACCTCATGACAACTTCACCTCGATCCGCTGCCCGCCCTCGACCACGGTGCCGGTCAGCGCGGCGGGCCCGCGGCCCGGGGGTATGTCGTAGACCAGGACGCCGTCGACCTTGGCCCCTGGGGGCAGGGCGACCGGCGGGCCCGTGGAGACCCGTGCCGGGGCGTGCGTGCCGCCGCGGTCGTCCACCAGGCTGAGCGGGGTGCGGCTGAGCGGCACCTGCTCACCACCGGTGTTGACCAGGGTCCAGGGGATCACGCAGAAGCGGCCCCGTTCCGGGGCGGCCCCCCGGTAGTCGGCCAGCCCGCAGACCGGAGCACTCGGAATGATCATCTGGGGGCCCGCGGCGAAGGGGCCGACCATGATCCTGCGGCCCACGTCGCCGACGCCGGTACCGCCGGTCCGCGTCTCCTGCCCGCCGCCGGTGGAGACCAGCACGACGGCCGTGACGGCGAGCGCGGCGAGCACGGCCAACGCGGCGAGCAGCGGGCGCCTGCGCGTCGCCGTCCGCGCGCCGTCAACCGCACCCTCCGCCGGGCCGTCCACCGGCCCGTCCATCGCACCCTCCGCCGGGCCGGGCTCGGCCGGGGCCGGGGAGCCGGACGGAGGCAGGGTCGGCGTCCGGTCCGGCGGGTGGTGCGGTCCGGGGGGTGCCGGGACGGCGAACGGGCGGGACGGCGACGTCGCGGCCTCCGAGGCGGGCTCGTGGAGCGGGGCCCGAACGGGTTCCGGAGGTGCGCCGGTGAGCCGTCCCACCTGCGCGTTCAGCACGCTGAGGGTCTGGGTGGAGTCGGGCTCCACGTTGGCCGGCGGCTGCCACGACTCGTTCAGCAGCCCGGTGGCGGCCAGTGCGGGCGGCTCCGCCCGCACCGGGGCCGCGGTGGTGATCCCGCCGCCGACCAGGGCGATCAGCAGGTCCTGCGCGCTGGGCCGCTGGAGCGGGTCCATCGCGGTGGCGCGGCGGACCAGGTCGTTGAGCGGGGCGGGCAGCGCCCCCAGGTCGGGCGGCCTGGTGAGCACCCGGGTGGCCATGGTCATCATGTCGCCGCGTCCGTAGGGGTGGCGGCCGTTGCCGGCGTACGCGACCAGGCAGCCCCAGGCGAAGATGTCCGCCGCCGGGGTGACGCCCAGCCCGCGGACCTGCTCGGGGGCCCACCAGCCGGGGGTGCCCATCACCTCGCCGGAGCGGGTGAAGCTGTGCGTGGCGTCGAGAGCGCGGGCGATGCCGAAGTCGATCACGCGGGGCCCGGACATGGACAGGATCACGTTGGCGGGCTTGAGATCGCGGTGGACCAGCCCCGCCACGTGGATCGCGGCCAGCGCCGCGGCCACCCCGAGGGCCACCCCGTGCAGGGTGCCGGGCTCCAGGGCACCGTGCTCGGCGATCTGCCGTGACAGCGGCGTGCCGGGGATGTACTCGGTGACCATGTACGGCCGGCCGTCGTCGTCGCCGTTGTCGAGCACCTGGGCGGTGCAGAACGAGGCCACCCGCCGGGCGTTCGCCACCTCCGCGTGGAACCGCGCGGCGAACCCCTCCTCGATCGCGAACTCGGCCTTGACCACCTTGAGGGCCACCGGCCGGCCGGTCGGCGCCAGCGCGAGGTAGACGGTTCCCATCCCGCCCTCGCCGAGGCGTCCGAGCAGGCGGTAGTCGCCCACCTGCTCGGGGTCGGTGGGCCGGAGCCGCTCGGCGCCGGGCTGGTTCACGACCTCTTCACCGGGAAGGTCCCCTCTCTCACTGGCGATCCCCCGTACGGCAACGTTATCCACAACGGAACCCTCCGTCTTCTCCGCGTGCCCGCGCACGGCCCCCGATGCGGGAGACTTGTCGGATGGCATCGGAGCGCACCATTGGGTGAAAGTGGTAGACGAGTCAGCACCGGACACGGTCGACCGGCGTGGGCCGGGTCGAGCCGTCGCGCGAGGAATCAAGCATGAGCCTTCTCGGCCCCGCTGAAATACGTATTCTGGCGGACAAGCTCAATATCCGGCCCACGAAGAAGCTGGGCCAGAACTTCGTGATCGACGGGGGCACGGTCCGCAGGATCGTGCGCGTGGCCGGTCTGAGCCCCGACGACGTGGTGATCGAGGTGGGCCCCGGGCTTGGGTCGCTCACCCTCGCGCTGCTCCCCGAGGTCCGCGGGGTGGTCGCGGTGGAGATCGATCCCGTCCTGGCGGAGCAGTTGCCGCGCACCGTCGCCGAGCACGCCCCGGAGGCCGCCGGCCGGCTGACCGTGGTGCACGCCGACGCCCTGCGGCTCCTTCCCGAGGACCTGCCGGAGGAGAAACCGACCGCGCTGGTGGCCAACCTGCCGTACAACGTGTCCGTCCCGGTGGTGCTGCACCTGCTCCAGGCGCTGCCGTCGCTGCGCAACGTGCTGGTCATGGTCCAGGCGGAGGTCGCCGACCGGCTGGCGGCCGTTCCCGGCTCCAAGGTCTACGGGGTGCCCTCGGTGAAGGCCGCCTGGTACGCGGACGTCCGCCGGGCGGGTTCGGTCGGCCGCTCGGTCTTCTGGCCGGTCCCCAACGTCGACTCCGGGCTGGTCTCGATGGTTCGCCGGGATCCTCCGGCCACCCGGGCGACCCGGGAGGAGGTCTTCGCCGTGGTGGACGCCGCCTTCGCCCAGCGCCGCAAGACCCTGCGCGCCGCCCTGGCCTCCTGGGCCGGTTCGGCCGCCGAGGCCGAGCGGGTGCTGCGCGCCGCGGGGGTCGACCCGTCGGCACGCGGTGAGCAGCTCACCGTGGAGGACTTCACCCGGATCGCGGAGCATCGAGCCGCTGAAAACCCTGCATAGGTGGAGCATCGGGTCGCTGAAAGCCCTGCATAGTGGGATTTGTCAGTGCGTTTACATGGGCGGGAAGGGGTGCCCGTTACGATCTGACGTCGTGACCGATGAGCGAGCGCCCAAGCCCAAGAGGGACAAATGAACCGTGTGACCGTCCGTGTGCCCGCGAAGGTCAACCTGCAGCTTGCTGTGGGGCCGCTGCGTGATGACGGCTACCACGACCTGGTGAACGTCTTCCACGCCGTCTCGATCTTCGACGAGGTGACCGCCACCGCCGAGACGGGGATGAGCGTCAGGGTGGAGGGCGACTCTGCGGACCAGGTGCCGGAGGACGGTGACAACCTCGCCATCCGGGCCGCGCTCGCCCTGGCCCGCCACGCGGGGCGTTCCTACGGGGTGAGCCTGGTCATCCACAAGGCGATCCCGGTGGCGGGCGGCATGGCCGGCGGCAGCGCCGACGCGGCCGCCGCGCTGGTGGCCTGTAACGAGCTGTGGGGGCTCGGCCTGCCGCAGGAGGATCTGCTGGAGATCGCCGCCGACATCGGCAGCGACGTCCCCTTCGCGCTGCTCGGTGGCACGGCCGTCGGCACCGGCAGGGGCGAGCGGCTGACCTCGCTGGAGGTCTCGGGCACGTTCCACTGGGTGTTCGCGCTCGCCGACGGCGGGTTGTCCACGGCCTCGGTCTACGCCGAGTGCGACCGCCTGCGCGAGGCGACCGGTGAACGGGCCGCGTGGCCCAGGGCCAGCGAGGCCCTGCTGGCCGCGCTCCGCGCCGGCGACGCCAAGGCCCTCGGTGCCGAGCTGGCCAACGACCTGCAGCCCGCCGCCGTGATGCTCCGCCGCTCGCTGGCCCGGACCCTGGACGCCGGGCGTGAGCACGGCGCACTCGGTTCGCTCGTCTCCGGTTCCGGGCCCACCTGCGCGTTCCTCGCCGAGTCCGAGTCGCACGCGGGCGAGCTGGCCGCCGCCCTGCGCGGCGCCGGGGTCGCGCGCGAGGTCATCACCGCCCATGGTCCCGTCCCCGGCCCGACGGTCGTCCAGCGCGCCGACCGGACCTGACCCCGGGCCCTCACCCGTCGGCCGGGCCCGACCCGGGCCCGGCCGCCGATCGGGCCCGCCCCCTGAGCCTGGTCCCGGGTTCGCCCCCTGAGCCTGGCCCTGAGCCCGGCCGGCCGGGCAGACCCCACCCCGGGCCCGGCCGGCGGTCCCCGGCCGGAGGCCGGACGAGCCGGGAGCGGATACCCTTGTGAAGCGATGAATCTGGTCAATCTTGAGTCGGTCTCCCACTCCTACGGTCCCAAGCCTCTGCTCAGCGACGTCTCCCTCGGCATCGAGGCGGGCGACCGCATCGGCGTGGTCGGCCGCAACGGCGGCGGCAAGACCACCCTCATCTCGGTGATAGCCGGCGACCTCAAGCCCGACAGCGGCCGGGTCACGCACAACCGGGGGCTCCAGGTCGCCACGCTCTCGCAGGGCGACGACCTCGACCCGGAGAGCGCGGTGCGCGACCTCGTCCTGGGGGGCAGGCAGGAGCACGAGTGGGCGGGCGACGCGGGCATCCGTGAGATCCTCGCCAACCTGCTCGGCGACGTCGACCTGAACGCCCCCGCCGGAAGCCTGTCGGGTGGTGAGCGACGCCGTACGGCCCTGGCCAGGCTGCTCATCGGCGAGCACGACCTGATCATCCTGGACGAGCCCACCAACCACCTCGACATCGAGGCCATCGACTGGCTGGCCGGTCACCTGTCGGGACGCCGTAGCGCGCTGCTGGTCGTCACGCACGACCGGTGGTTCCTCGACGCGGTCTCCACCAGGACCTGGGAGGTCGTCGACGGCTCCGTCGAGCGCTATGAGGGCGGCTACGCCGCGTACGTGCTGGCCAAGGCCGAGCGTGCCCGGGTGGCCGCGGCCGCCGAGGCCCGCCGGCAGAACCTGATGCGCAAGGAGATCGCCTGGCTGCGCCGCGGCCCGCCCGCGCGCACCTCCAAGCCCAAGTTCCGCATCGAGGCGGCGCAGGAGCTGATCGCCGACGAGCCCCCCGCCCGGGAGAGCGTCGAGCTGGTCAAGTTCGCCGCCGCCCGGCTGGGCCGGACGGTCTACGACCTCGAGGACGTCACCCTGCACGCCGGAGGGCCGGGCCGAGGCCCGCAGGTCCTCGACCGGGCCACCTGGCAGTTCGGTCCCGGCGACCGGATCGGCCTGATCGGGGTGAACGGGTCGGGCAAGTCCTCGCTGCTCCGCCTGCTCGCGGGCACTGTCCAGCCCGACTCGGGCAGGGTCGTGCGCGGCCGGACGGTCCGTCTGGCGCACCTGTCGCAGGAGCTCGGCGAGCTCGACCCCGCACGCCGGGTGCTGGAGAGCGTCGAGGAGGTGCGCAAGTACGTCCAGGTCGGGAAGAAGGAGTGGACCGCCTCCCAGCTGCTGGAGCGCCTCGGCTTCAAGGGTGAGGCCCAGTGGAAGGTCGTCGGCGACCTGTCCGGCGGCGAGCGGCGCCGTCTGCAGCTCCTGCGTCTCCTCATGGACGACCCCAACGTGCTGCTGCTCGACGAGCCGACCAACGATCTCGACATCGAGACGCTCAACGAGCTGGAGGACCTGCTCGACGGCTGGCCCGGCACGCTCATCCTGGTCAGCCACGACCGCTACTTCCTGGAGCGGGTCGCCGACCGGGTCGTGGCCCTGCTGGGCGACGGCAGGCTGTCGATGCTCCCCGGCGGGGTGGACGAGTATCTCGCCCGCCGTTCCTCCGGCAGAGCGCTGTCGGCGAGGGCGGCGTCCGGCTCGGCGCCGGTGCCTGACGAGAGCGCGGCCCCGGCCGCCGGAGACGGCGCCGTCGCGTCCGGTCTGTCGACGAAGGAGGAGCGGGAGCTCCGCAAGGAGCTCTCCCGGCTGGAGCGCCAGCTCGACCGGCTGAGCGGCCGTGAGGCCAAGCTGCACGCCGCCATGGCCGACGCCGCCTCCGACTACGGCCGTCTGGCCTCCCTCGACGCGGAGCTGAAGGAGATCCTCGCGGAGAAGGACACGATCGAGTCCGAGTGGCTGGAGCTGGCCGACCGCCTCGGCGGCTGAGCCGGTCGCCGGGCTCACCGGAAGATCATGGCCCGCGGGTGGTTTGGTCCGTGCCCGCGGGGCAGAGAGGTCAGTGCGCTCCGGGGTCCGTGGCGTCGAAAGGGACGAGTAGCGTGCGCAGCAGGTCCGAAAGGACCTGCTGTTCGCGTTTTCCGAGGCCGGCCAGCAGGTCGCGCTCGCGGCGCAGCAGGTCGGCGAAGGCGCCGTCCACGCGGGTCCGTCCCGCGTCGGTCAGCGAGACCAGGACCCCGCGCCGGTCCTCCGGGTCGGGACGGCGCCTGACCAGACCGGCCGCGGCGAGGCGGTCGATCCGGTTGGTCATCGTCCCGGACGTCACGAGCGTCGCGCGCAGCAGCGCACCCGGGCTCATCTCGTACGGCTCGCCGGCCCGGCGCAGAGCGGTGAGCACGTCGAACTCCCAGGTCTCCAGGTCGTGCTCGGCGAAGGCGGCGCGGCGGGCGCGGTCGAGGTGACGCGCGAGCCGGGAGACCCGGCTGAGCACCTGGAGCGGCTCCACGTCGAGGTCGGGCCGTTCCTGGCGCCAGGCGGCGACCAGGCGGTCGACCTCGTCCTGCGAGCCGGGGGGACGCCCGGAGTCGTGGTCCGGGTGGTGCGGGGTCATGACGCGAGTGTATCTGTCTTGACATCGAGATATCTTGCCGGGTATCACATGTCTTGATGTCAAGAGATATGTGGGATCCGCAGAGTTACAGACGCCACGCCGACGAGCGCTCGCGGCCGTTCTTCGACCTCGTCGCCAGGATAGCCGCGGAGCGGCCCGGCTACGTGGTCGACGCCGGATGCGGCACCGGCGAGCTCACCGGGTGGCTCGCCCGGCGCTGGCCCGGGGCCCACGTCCACGGCTTCGACTCCTCGCCCGCGATGATCGCCGAGGCCCCGGCCGGCGACCGGCTGACCTTCTCCGTCGACGACGTCACTCGGTGGCGGCCCGACCGGCCGGTGGACGTGATCGTCTGCAACGCCGTCCTGCACTGGGTGCCCGGACACCGGGAGGTGCTGGCGCGCTGGACGGAGGCGCTCGCCCCCGGCGGCTGGCTCGCCTTCCAGGTCCCGGGCAACTTCGACGCCCCCAGCCACGCCCTGGTCCGCGAGCTGTGCCTGGGCCCGTGGCGTGACCGGCTGGGCGACCTGGTGCGGCCCGCCCCGGTCGACGACCCGGGCGGCTACCTCGACCTGCTCACCGGGCTCGGCTGCCGCGTCGACGCCTGGGAGACCACCTATCTGCACGTGCTCACCGGTGATGACGCGGTGCTGTCGTGGATCAGCGGCACCACCCTGCGTCCCATGCTCGACCGGCTGGACCCCGGCGAGGCGGCCGAGTTCCTCGCCGACTGCGCCGCTCTGCTGCGGGAGGCGTATCCCCGTAGGCCGTACGGCACGGTCTTCCCCTTCCGCCGGATCTTCGTCGTCGCCCGCCGCTGACCGTGGGTGCCGCCGGTTCCACGCACCGCGCCAGGTTTCCTGGACGGCTGGCAGAGCAGTGATGAAGACTGCGAGGAAGCGGTGGATACTCAGGCAAACCAGGGGATGACCTGTGGCGATGGAGATAGAAGACAAGTTCGACGTACCGGCGGACTACGAGCTGCCCAAGCTGACCGGTCTGCCGGGGGTCACGGAGGCCGTCGGGCCGAAGAGCCACCAGTTGGTCGCTCTCTACTTCGACACCCCGGATCTGCGGCTCGCCGCGCGCGGGATCACCCTGCGGCGGCGTAGGGGCGGCACCGACCCGGGCTGGCACCTCAAACTCCCCAAGGCCAGGGGCGTCCGCCAGGAGATCACCCATCCGCTGACCCGGAGTACCAAGATCGTCCCAGTCGAGCTGGCGGATCTCGTCCTCGCCTACACCAGGGGCGCCCCGCTGGTGCCCGTCGCCGAGCTGGACACCCGCCGCTCGGTCACCACGCTGGTCAACGGCGCGGGCGTGCGGCTGGTCGAGGTCGCCGACGACCGGGTCAAGGGCACGGTGTTCGGCGACGCTTCGCACGTCGAGCGCTGGCGCGAGGTGGAGGCGGAGCTGCTGAACGGGGACGAGAAGCTGCTGGGCAAGGTCGGCAAGCGGCTCGGCAAGGCCGGGGCCGCTCCCGCCGCCTCGGCCAGCAAGCTCGCGCGCCTGCTGGAGGCAGCCGGATCGGTCTCCGCGCCGCGGCGGGCGGAGACCGGGCCGGGGTCGGCCGGCGAGGTCGTCGTCGGCTACCTCACCTCCCAGGTCCAGGCGCTGCTCTCCCAGGATCCCCGGGTCCGGCGGTCGGAGGAGGAGGCCGTGCACCAGATGCGGGTCGCCGCCCGGCGGCTGCGCAGCGCGCTGAAGTCGTTCAAGACGGTCGTCGAGAGCACCGGGAGCCTCCAGGAGGAGCTCAAGTGGCTCGGTGAGGTCCTGGGCGAGGCCCGCGACCTGGAGGTCATCAGGGAGCGGTTCGCCCACCGGCTCGACACCCTGGACGACCCGCTCGTCGTGGGCCCGGTCAGGAGCCGCCTCAGCTCCGACCTGCTGGACCGCGAGCACGAGGCCTACGACCGGATCAGGGAGGCGCTCGGCGGTGAGCGCTACTTCGCCCTGCTCGACGCCTTGGACGACCTGGTCGCCACCCCCGTGCTCACCAAGGCGGCCGGGAAGCCCGCCGGCACCCTGGACTCCGTCGCGGCCAAGACCTGGCGGCGGGTCACCAGGGCGTACGAGGCGGCCCAGGCCATCGACGACCTCGCCGAGCGCGAGATCGCCATGCACGAGGTGCGCAAGGCGGCCAAGCGGGCCCGTTACACCGCCGAGGCTCTCGGTAACAAGAAGCTGGCCAAGCGGGCCGAGGACGTGCAGGAGGTGCTCGGCACCCACCAGGACGGCGTGGTCGCCCAGGAGCGGTTGGCCGCCGAGGCCGCCGCCGCCCGGCTGGCGGGGGAGGACACCTTCACCTGCGGCGTGCTGACCGGCCTGGAACGGGCCGCCGCCCAGCACGCCCACGACGAGTTCCCCCGGATCTGGGACGAGACCGTCGCCGCGGTCGCCGACCTGCTCTGATCTCGCGGCCCGCCGTCCCCTCCGGCGGCGGGCCGGTCCTCCGTCAGGTGAGGTGCGTCAGGTGAGGTGGCGCTCCACGCCGACGACGCGACCGTCGCGGTGGTGCATCACCATGAAGGCGCCCTTGCCCAGGTGCGTGTCGCCCGGCCGGTCGTCGATCCTGGAGATCAGGTCGGGCAGCACCTTGCCGTGGCTGCAGAGCACCGTGGAACGGTCCGAGGCCAGCGCCTCGGAGACCAGGCGCAGGCAGGCCCGCGGGTCGTAGCGCGTCTCCGACAGCGGGGGTTCCAGGCGGACGCCGAGCCCGGCCCGCCCGGCGTACGGCTCCAGCGTCTGCACGCACCGCCTGCTGGGGGAGCTGACCAGCTCGGCGGGGCGGAAGGCGTCCAGCACGTCCGCCAGGACGCCGGCCTGCCGGCGGCCGGTCTCGTCGAGCGGCCGCTCGTCGTCGGGGCCGTCCCACTCGTGCCGGTCGCCGGCCAGTCCGTGCCGGACGAGGACGAGCGGGGTGGTGGCCGGCGGCGCCTCGTCGAACGCGCTGAGCAGCCCGCGGTCCGCCTCGTACGTCAGCCGCCGCCTCGCCTCCGCCACCGGCAGCCAGGCGACCCGGTCGACCTCGTTCCCGTCGGCCAGGTGTTCGTCCGCGACCATCCGGGCCAGCCAGTAGTCGACGCGCTTGGGCCGCCCGCCCTTCGTGTAGCGGCTCGTCGGCAGGGGGCGGCCGAGTTCCACGGTCACCCCCGTCTCCTCGGCCACCTCGCGCAGCGCGGCGGCGACGACGTGCTCGCCGGGCTTCAGCTTCCCCTTCGGGAACGACCAGTCGTCGTACTTGGGCCGGTGGACGAGGACGACCTCCGGCGCGGTCTCCGGACCGCGCCACACCACGGCCCCTGCCGCCCGGATCAGGCCGGCGGGGAAGGCGTCCGGCTCAGTCATCGATGGTCCTCCACCGCCGCGTGCCGATCAGGTGGGTCTGCAGGTCGTCACCGGTGTGCCGGGTCCAGGTCCCGTCCGAGTTGAGCCACCAGGTGGTGGTGTCGTCGGACATCGCCCGGTCGAGCAGGTCGCTCAGGTAGACGCGGTGCTGCTGGCTGGAGACCTTGACCAGCGCCTCCACCCTGCGATCCAGGTTACGGCGCATCAGGTCGCCGCTGCCGAACCAGACCTCCGGGCGGCGGCCGTACCCGAACTCGTAGATCCGGGAGTGCTCCAGGAACCGGCCCAGCACGCTCCTGACCCGGATGTTCTCCGAGAGCCCGGGGATGCCGGGACGCAGCGTGCAGACGCCACGTACCCACAGGTCCACCTGGACGCCCGCCCGCGAGGCCCGATAGAGGGCGTCGATGATCGGCTCGTCGACCAGGGAGTTCGTCTTCATCCTGATCCTGGCCGGGCGGCCCGCCTCCTGATGGGCGATCTCCCGCTCGATCCTGGCCAGCAGCCCGCCGCGCAGAGAGTGCGGGGCGACCAGCAGCCGGCGGTAGGCGGAGTGGTTGGAGTAGCCGGTCAGGTGAATGAACAGGTCGGTGACGTCCTCGCCGACCAGCCGGTCGGCGGTGAGCAGACCCAGGTCCTCGTACAGCCTGGCGGTCTTGGGGTTGTAGTTGCCCGTGCCGATGTGGCAGTAGCTGCGCAGCTCGCCCGAGGGCTCCTGGCGTACGACCAGTGCCAGCTTGCAGTGGGTCTTCAGCCCGACCACGCCGTAGACCACGTGGCAGCCGGCCCGTTCCAGTTTGCGGGCCCAGCTGATGTTGGCGTGCTCGTCGAACCTGGCCTTGATCTCCACCACCACGACGACCTGCTTGCCCGCCTCGGCGGCGTCGATCAGCGCGTCCACGATCGGCGAGTCGCCGCTGGTCCGGTAGAGGGTCTGCTTGATGGCCAGCACGTGCGGGTCGGCGGCGGCCTGCTCGATGAACCGCTGCACGCTGGTGGCGAAGGAGTCGTACGGGTGGTGCAGCAGCACGTCCCGCTCGCGCAGCACCGCGAAGATGTCGTCCTCCACGTGGACGACCTCGGCGGGCACGAACGGGCGGAAGCTCAGCTCGCCCCGGTCGAGGTCGGCGATGGCGTGCAGGCCGGTCAGGTCCAGCGGGCCGGGGAGCCGGTAGATCTCGTGGTCGGCCACGCCCAGCTCGTCGACGAGCAGGTCGAGCACCTCGGGCGTGATGGTGTCCTCGACCTCCAGCCGGACCGGCGGCCCGAAGCGGCGCTTGAGCAGCTCGCGTTCCAGGGCCTGCATGAGGTTCTCGGTGACGTCCTCGTCGACCTCCAGGTCCTCGTTGCGGGTCACCCGGAAGACGTGGTGCTCGACGATCTCCATGCCCTTGAACAGCTGCCCGAGGTGGGCGGCGATCACGTCCTCCAGGGGGACGAACCGGTTGGCCGAGGCGGCGACGAAGCGGGGGAGCTGGCTGGGCACCTTCACCCGGGCGAAGACCGTGTTGCCCGTCGACGGGTTCCGCACGGTGACGGCGAGGTTGAGGGAGAGGCCGGAGATGTAGGGGAAGGGGTGGGCGGGATCGACGGCCAGCGGCGTCAGCACCGGCCGGACCCGTTCGCGGAACAGCTTGCGCATCTCGGTGCGCTCGTCGCGGCCGAGGTCGTCCCAGCGGACGATCTCGATGCCCTCCGCGGCCAGCTGCGGGCAGATCCGCCCCTGGAAGCAGGCCGAGTGCCGCTGGGCCAGCTCGTTGGCGATGGAGGCGATCCTGGCCAGCTCCTCGCGGGGCTTGAGCCCGCTCTTGGTGCGCAGCAGCAGGCCGGTGGCCATCCGCCGCTTCAGACCGGCCACCCGCACCCGGAAGAACTCGTCCAGGTTGCTGGCGAAGATCGCCAGGAATCGCACCCGTTCCAGCAGGGGGAGGGCGGGGTCCTCCGCCAGCTCCAGCACCCGTTGGTTGAACTGGAGCCAGCTCTCCTCGCGGTTGAGGAAGCGTTCTTGGGGGAGGGGGAGACCATCGGGAGCGAAACCGGCGACTTCAGCGGACATATGACCAGAATGCCCGCTTTGATTGAACGGAACGTTAACTTCGGCTCAACGGGCGCTGTTGCTTACTGCGTCGCTTCAAGATTTTGCCTGCCTGAGGCGGTGAGCTTGGCCTGTCTGGCCGCCTCGCGCTCGGCGGCCCTGGCCTCCCGGAGCCGGATCCTCTCCTGCTCCTTGAGCTCGCGCTGCCGTTGCTTCTCCAGCTCTCGGGCGAGTTTGTCGGCCTCGCGCTGCTCGCGCTCACGGGCCCTCTGCTGCTCCTTGAGCTCGCGTTCGCGAGCCTTCTCTAACTCCTTGAGCTCGCGCTGCCGCTGTTTCTCCAGCTCTCGGGCGAGTTTGTCGGCCTCGCGCTGCTCGCGCTCACGGGCCTTCTCCTGCTCCTTGAGCTCGCGCTCACGCGTCTTCTCCAGCTCCCGGAGCTCCTTGTCGGTCGGCCGGGGAGGCGCGGGCCGCAGCTCGGCCGGACGCGCGGACACGGCGGACCGGCGGTGCTCCAGGCCGCGCAGGGAGGACGACAGCCGGGGCCGGGGATCGAGACCCGTCAGGCCGTTCCAGGCGAGGTTGACCAGGTGCGCGGCAACCTCCTCGCGCGGGGGTCTGCGCACGTCCAGCCACCACTGGCCGGTCAGGGCGACCATGCCGACCAGCATCTGCGCGTACATCGGAGCCAGTTTCGGGTCGTAGTCGCGCTCGGCGAACTCGGCGACCATGACGTCCTCGACCTGGCTCGCTATGTCGTTGATCAGGCTGGCGAACGTGCCGGTGCCCGAGGCGGCGTGCGAGTCGCGGACGAGGATCCGGAAACCCTCGCTGTTCTCCTCCACGTACGCCAGCAGGGCCAGGGCGGCGCGTTCCAGCTTGATCAACGCGTGTGACGCCGACAGCGCCTCGGTGACCATGCTCAGGAGCTTCTGCATCTCACGGTCGACGACGACCGCGTAGACGCCCTCCTTGCCACCGAAGTGCTCGTAGACCACGGGTTTCGAGACGTTGGCGGTCGCCGCTATCTCTTCGACCGACGTGCCGTCGAACCCTTTCTCCGCGAACAGGGTCCGGCTGATCTGGATCAGCTGCTCGCGGCGTTCCTTGCCTGACATTCGTCGCCGGGGTTCGCTCACAGTCTTAATGATGGCGCCCCCGGATCGGGGGGAAGGACCCGCACCCGTGGTCGGCCGAATCGTCACAGCCGTTCCGGCCGTCGTCGCGTGCTCGGTGGGCATCGTCGTACCGCCGGTTTCTGTGGGGGATGTCGGAGCGTGCCACGCCGTCGCGGCGCGGCGGCACGGGGCCGCGGGGGTCGCGGGCCGCCCTCGGGCGGCCCGTCCCGAGCCGGTGCCGGTCAGGCGGAGATGCGCTTGGCGGCCAGCCGTTCGGGAGTGGGCCAGCGGACGTCGTAGGCCCAGCCAGCCTTCTCGAACATGCGGATCACGCCGGCGCTGAGGTCGATCTGCCCCTTCAGCGCGCCGTGGCGGGCACAGGTGGGGTCGGAGTGGTGCAGGTTGTGCCAGGACTCGCCGAAGGACGGGATGGCCAGCCACCACACGTTGCGCGACTTGTCCCGCGACTCGAAGACCTCCTCGCCGAAGACGTGGCAGATGGAGTTGATCGACCACGTCACGTGGTGCAGCAGGCCGATCCGGACCAGGGTGCCCCAGAAGAAGCCGGTCGCCGCACCCCACCACGACCAGGTCAGCAGGCCGCCCAGGACCGCCGGCAGGATCAGCGAGGTGATCGCCAGCACCGGGAAGAACTTGTGCAGCTTGATGATGTCCGGATCCTTGACCAGGTCGGGGGCGTACTTCTCACGGTTGGCCCGGTCGGCCTCGAACAGCCAGCCCATGTGTGCCCAGAGCAGGCCCTTGCTCACCGCCACGAAGCCGGTGCCGAAACGCCACGGCGAGTGCGGGTCGCCCTCCTTGTCGGAGAACTTGTGGTGCTTGCGGTGGGTGGCCACCCAGTCGAGCACCGACATCTCCAGCGACAGGCTGCCGGCGATGCCGAGGGCGATCTTCAACGGGCGCTTGGCCTTGAACGAGCCGTGCGTGAAGTGGCGGTGCAGGCCGACGGTGACACCCAGCCCGGTGATCACATAGAGGACGACCGTGATCGCGATGTCGGACCAGCTCAGCCCCCATCCCCACGCGAACGGGACGGCCGCGGCCAGTGCGATCAGCGGCAGGGCCACGACCACCATGAACGTGATGATCTCGGGGCGGGTCTTCGGCTCCGGATCCACATCGGGTTTGGGACCCGGGCCGGATCGTTCTGCGATAACGGTCATGCGCTACCTCGCGAGCGTAGAAAGGGAGACGGACACTCTGTGCGGCTACGCCACCGTAACCTACGCCATCGTAAGTAAGGAATCCCCGCACTCCGAACAGGCAGAAGATGACTCCCGGCCACGGGTTCCCGGGTGGCTTCACGTCCTCCTCCTTGCTCTGCCCCCTGCTCGTGCGCTAAACGAGAGGACGAGCCTTCCTGCGCCGGGCCGCGGGCACACTTGATCGCCCGGGGAGGTGGGTGGCACCCTGAATCGAGGCGCGTTCGGCATCGGGGGCTCGGTATCGTAGGGATCCCGGGCGTGTGGAACTGATGTGATCGCGCGGTCGGTCCGGCATTGGGTAATTGGCAGCCCGCAAGATTTTGGTTCTTGTTGTCCAGGTTCGAGTCCTGGTGCCGGAGCTATCCCTTATATGCATCTTTCTTGGCTCGGCTAGTCGGCTGGGTGGGTTCCCGGACGGGAAGGTATCCTCACGTTGTCGAGGCGATGACGGTGCGGTGCCCCAGCGGTAGCCGTTCGTCGTCGCTGTTCGCCATGTCTCAGCCGCGACGCCGAGGGAGCCTCGTCCGTGAGTGTGCCGCGCCCGGCCGCCGTCATCGTCCTCGCCGCAGGCGAGGGCACCCGGATGAAGTCGAGAACACCGAAGATCCTGCATGAGTTGTGCGGCCGTGCCCTGGTCGACCACATGCTCACCGCCGCCCGCGGGCTCGAACCCGAGCGGCTCGTCGTCGTCATCGGTCACGAGAGGGAGCGGGTCGGCGCCCATCTGGCCGTGACCAGCCCCGACGCGCAGACCGTCATCCAGACCGAGCGCAGGGGCACCGGCCACGCCGTCCGCACCGTCCTGGACGTGTTCGGCGCCATCGGTGGCACCGTCCTGGTGACCTACGGCGACACGCCGCTGCTGCGCACCGAGACCCTCGCCGGGCTGCTCCGCCGGCACGACGACGACGGCAACGCCGTCACCGTCCTGACCGCGGAGGTGCCCGACCCCTACGGTTACGGCCGGATCGTCCGCGACGACACGGGGGCGGTCCTGAAGATCGTCGAGGAGAAGGACGCCACGCCCGAGCAGCGGGCCATCAGGGAGATGAACTCCGGCGTCTACGCCTTCGACGGGCTCCTGCTGGCCGACGCCGTCAAGCGGGTCTCCACCGCCAACGCCCAGGGCGAGGAGTACCTCACCGACGTCCTGGCCATCCTCCGCAAGGAAGGCCACCGGGTCGGCGCGCACGTCGCGGCCGACCACGTGGAGGTGGAGGGGGTCAACGACCGCGTCCAGCTCGCCTCCGCCCGCAGGGTGCTCAACTCCCGCATCCTGGAGGCGCACATGCGGGCGGGCGTCACGGTGATCGACCCGGCCAGCACCTGGGTCGACGCGGACGTGACCATGGAACCCGACGTGGTCGTCCACCCCGGCACCCAGCTGCACGGCCGCACGACCGTCGCGGAGGGCGCCGAGATCGGCCCGGCCACCACGCTCACCGACACGGTCGTCGGCGCGGAGGCCGTGGTGCGCAACGCGGTCTGCGTCGAGGCCGAGATCGGCCCCGGCGCTCTCGTCGGCCCGTACGCCTACCTGCGGCCGGGCACCGTGCTCGCCCGCAAGGCCAAGGCGGGGACGTACGTCGAGATGAAGAACGCCAAGGTGGGCGAGGGAGCGAAGGTGCCCCACCTCTCCTACGTCGGCGACGCCACCATCGGCGCCGGAGCCAACATCGGCGCCTCGACGGTCTTCGTGAACTACGACGGCGTCAACAAGAACCACACGACGGTGGGCGAGCACGCCTTCGTCGGGTGCGACACCATGCTCGTCGCGCCGGTGAACATCGGCGACGGCGCATACACCGCCGCGGGCTCGGTCATCGACGGTGACGTCCCGGCAGGGGCCATCGGAGTGGCCCGCGGGCGGCAGCGCAACATTGAAGGGTGGGTCGTGCGCAGGCGCGCGGGCACCAGATCGGCGGAGGCGGCGCTGCGGGCCGCCGAGGCCGGGAAACAACAGGGGAGCAGGACGTGAGTCAGCGAAGCCGACGAGCCATCGGGCACGCACGGGCCAGCGGGCGCATCGACGTCGCGAAGGCGCCGGTGGGCCGTCTGATGAGGGGGACGGCATGAGCAGCATCAGGCAGACCGGTGAGAAGAACCTGATGTTCTTCTCCGGCCGGGCCTATCCCGAGCTCGCGGACGAGGTGGCCAGTCATCTCGGCGTGGAGGCGACCCCGACCACGTTGCGTGACTTCGCCAACGGAGAGATCTACGCCCGTTACCTGGAGTCCGTCCGGGGATGCGACGCGTTCATCATGCAGAGCCACACCTGGCCGATCAACAAATGGATCATGGAGCAGCTGATCATGGTGGACGCGCTCAAGCGCGCCTCCGCCAAGCGGATCACCGTGATCATGCCGTTCTTCGGTTACGCCCGCCAGGACAAGAAGAGCCGCGGTCGCGAGCCCATCACCGCCCGCCTGATGGCGGACCTGTTCAAGACCGCGGGCGCCGACCGGCTCATGTCGATCGACCTGCACACCTCGCAGATCCAGGGCTTCTTCGACGGCCCGGTGGACCACCTGTTCGCCATGCCCGTCCTGGTCAACTACCTCAAGGACAAGCTCGACCTGAGGACGACCACCGTGGTCTCCCCGGACACCGGGCGGGTCAGGCTCTCCGAGCGCTGGTCGGAGACCCTGGGCACTCCGCTGGCCTTCATCCACAAGCGCCGTGACCTCGACGTGGCCAACCAGGTGAAGGTCAACGAGGTCGTCGGCAAGGTGCGCGGCCGCACCTGCGTGCTGATCGACGACATGATCGACACCGCGGGCACGATCTGCAAGGCGGCCGACGCGCTGTACGAGCAGGGCGCCACCGACGTGATCGTGGCCGCCACGCACGCCGTGTTCTCCGACCCCGCGGTCGACCGGCTGAAGAACTCCGGGATCTCCGAGGTCATCGTCACCAACACGCTGCCGCTCGCCGAGGACAAGAGGTTCGACAAGCTGACCGTGCTGTCGATCGCCCCGCTGATCGCCCGCGCGATCACGGAGGTCTTCAACGACGGCTCGGTGACCAGCCTCTTCGAAGGCGACTCCTGACCCTCTGCGAAGGCGACTCCCGACCCCGCGCTCCCCGGCCCCGGCCGGGGAGCGCCCCTCTTCCCAACCGCGACGCGCCTGCGTCGCCATGCTCCTGCGAAGGAGCCGGGTAAGAGCACCTGAGCCGCGACGCGCCAGCGTCGCCATGCTCTTGCGAAGGTGCGCCGGCGACTGGACTGAGGAGCGAAGGAGCGGAGCGGATGAGCGACGAGGGAAGGAGCCGGGTAAGAGCACCTGAGCCGCGACGCGCCAGCGTCGCCATAAGCACAGAGCCGCGACGCGCCAGCGTCGCCATAAGCACGGTAGAGTGGTGAGGTTGCGTGCGCTCGTAACGCCTTCCGCTAGGGCGGGTGAGGGGGAGCGCACCCTTCCGATTCTCAAAGATCCCTAGGAGATCCGTCGTGTCCGAAGTGGTAATCAACGCCGAGCAGCGGGACGTGTTCGGCAAGGGCGCCGCCCGCAAGATCCGTCGCGAGCACAAGGTGCCCGCCGTCCTCTACGGGCACGGCACGGACCCCCAGCACCTGACGCTGCCGGGCCACGAGCTCCTGCTCGCCCTGCGTACGCCGAACGTGCTGATCCGTCTCCAGGGTGCGGTCACCGAGCTGGCGCTGCCCAAGGGCGTCCAGCGTGACCCGATCAAGGGCTTCCTCGAGCACGTCGACCTGCTGCTGGTCAAGCGTGGCGAGAAGGTCACCGTCGACATCCCCGTCACCGTGACGGGCGAGATCGCCGACGGCATCCTCGACCAGCAGCTCGTCTCGGTCTCGGTCGAGGCCGAGGCCACCCACATCCCCGAGGGCGTCGAGGTGAACGTCGAGGGCCTGGAGGTCGGCGCCCACGTCACCGCCGGCGACCTGAAGCTGCCCCAGGGCACCACCCTGGTCGCCGACCCGGAGACGATGGTGCTGATCGTCTCGGCTCCGGCCGCCGCCGAGGCCGCCGAGGGCGAGGCCGCCGAGGGTGAGGCCGCCGCCGAGTCGGCCGAGGCCGCCGAGGCCGCCGAGTAGTTCTCCGCGAGGTTCGTCAGGGCGGTCCATCACCGGGCCGCCCTGACGCGCATGTGACCCTGACGCACACGAAGGGATGCCGCCCGTGGACCGCTGGTTGGTCGTGGGCCTGGGAAACCCCGGGCCGGAGTACGCCGGGAACCGTCACAACGCCGGCTTCATGGTCCTCGACGAGCTCGCCGCCAGGGCCGGCGGACGGTTCAAGGCGCACCGGTCGCGGGCCGAGGTGCTGGAGGGCCGTCTGGCGGGCGTCCCCGCGGTGCTGGCCAAGCCGCTGTCGTTCATGAACCTCTCGGGTGGTCCGGTCAAGGCGCTGGCCGACTTCTACAAGGTCGACCCGGCCCGGGTGGTCGTGGTCCACGACGAGCTCGACATCCCCTACGGCGCGCTCCGCGCCAAGCTGGGCGGCGGCGACAACGGCCACAACGGGCTGAAGTCGATCACCAGGTCGCTGGCGACCAAGGACTACCTGCGGGTGCGGTTCGGCATCGGCCGCCCGCCCGGCCGGATGGACGCCGCGGCCTACGTGCTGCGCGACTTCGCCACCGCCGAGCGCAAGGATCTCGCCTTCCTGGTCGACCGCGCCGCCGACGTGGTGGAGTCCTTGATCAAGGTGGGTCTGGAGCAGACCCAGAACACCTTCCACGCCGGCGACCTGAAGATCTCCGGGCCTCCCCGGTAGGCGGCCGGTCAGCCGTCGAAGGCCATCAGGTTCTGCAGCAGTTCCGCCTGCTCGATCGCGTCGTCGAGCGCGTTGTGGGTGTGCGGCCTGTCGGAGAGCAGGTGCCGTGGCATCTGCCGCTTGGTGGCCCACCCGATCGGCACGCCCGCCTTCGCGGCGTACAGCGTCTTGAGATCGATGCACCGCGAGTGCCCGAACGGTGAGGCGCCCGTGAAGCGCATGAAGTACCAGTAGATCCACATCCAGTCGTACGAGAGCGGGTAGGCCGCCAGCACCGCCATGCCGCCACCGCGTACCCCCCGGATCCACGCCGCGGCCTCGCGCATCGCGTCGGCCGGGTCGCGTCCCTCGCGGATCAGCGTCTCCCGGTCCAGCCCGCTGACGGCCAGCGCCTCGGGCACGTGGTCGTCGCTGATCGGCCGTAGTTCGGCGTAGAAGGTCTGGGACTCCGGGTCGACCGGCTCGAACACCTTCCCGGTCATGCGTCCCGCGACGGCCATTCCGAAGCTCACCATCGAATACGGCCCGGGAATGGGGCCATCGGCCTCAATATCTACAGAGATGTACGTTTCGGCCTTCAACTTTCCTGCCCTTCCATGTGTCGCTACCATTCGGTGACTGCTCGTAGTCAAGTAGTCACTCAGGGGGGAGTGTGTGCGTGACGTGGCCGCCGTCCACGCGGTTCCGGGAGCCACCCCGGCCGGCCGCCGACGCATGCCCGGCTGGGTTCGGGAGCACAGGGTGCTGGCCGTCGCCGCCGACGCGGGCTGCGCCGCCCTGGCGGGGGCGACGGCGTTGATCGTTCGATTCGGTGAGGTTACTCCCTATGTCACCCCGTACGTCGTGGCAAGCGCGTTTCTGCCCGTCGTCTGGGTCTGCACGGTGGCGCTGAACCGCGCCTACGAGCCGCGCCTCATCGGCCTGGGCTCGGAGGAGTTTCAGCGGGTCCTGCACTGCGGCTTCATGCTCACCGCGGCGCTCGCGGTCGGCGCCTACCTCACCAGGACGGAGGTGGCCCGCGGCTACGTGGTGCTGGCGATCCCGCTGACGACGTCGCTCACCATCCTGGCGCGTTGCCTCCTGCGCCGTTCCCTGCACCGCAGGCGGGCACAGGGCGGATGCATGCGGCGGGTGGTGGCGGTGGGGCATCGGGCGGCCGTCGCCGAACTGGTCCGCCGCTTCCGCCGCGAGCGCTACCACGGCATGGAAGTCGTGGGCGTCTGCGCGCCGCACGGCGGTACGGGCGAGGTGGAGGGGGTCCCGGTGCTGGGTGACTTCTCCGACGTCCCGCTCGTGGTCGGGCAGGCCGCCGCGGACACCGTGGCCGTCCTGGCCTGTCCGGAGCTGGACGGTGTGGCACTGCGGCGGCTGGCCTGGCGACTGGAGAAGACCGACACCGACCTGATCGTGGCTCCCGCGCTGATGGAGGTGGCGGGGCCGCGCATCACCATCCGCCCGGCGGCGGGGCTGCCGCTGCTCCACGTCGACCATCCGGAGATCTCCGGTCTGCGCCAGGCGATCAAGAACCTGTTCGACCGGTTCGGGGCCGGGATACTGCTGGTGGTCTTGTCGCCGCTGCTGGCCGGGGTGGCCGTGGCCGTGCGCTTCTCCGGCCCGGGGCCCGTGTTCTTCCGGCAGACCCGGGTGGGCCGCGACGGCGCCGAGTTCACGATCTACAAGTTCCGGACGATGCGCGCCGACGCCGAGCGGTGGCGGATCGGCCTGACCGGTGACGGCGAGGGCGTGCTGTTCAAGATCCGCAACGACCCCAGGGTGACCCCGATCGGCGCCCGGTTGCGCCGCCACTCCCTGGACGAGCTGCCCCAGCTCATCAATGTGCTGCTCGGGCACATGTCACTGGTGGGTCCCCGCCCGCCGCTGCCCGAGGAGGTCGCCCGCTACGGCGACGACGTCCGCCGCCGGCTGCTGGTCAGGCCCGGGATGACCGGCCTGTGGCAGGTGAGCGGCCGGTCGGATCTGTCATGGGAGGAATCGGTACGGTTGGACCTGCGTTACGTGGAGAGCTGGTCTCTCACCCTGGACCTGCAAATTCTATGGAAAACCTGGTCGGCCGTCGCGCGAGGAGCAGGAGCATATTGATGACCGTTCGCGACGATCACGCACTCGCCGCGGAGTTGGCGACGACAGCCGGTGAGAAACTGGCGGCCCTGCGCGCGGAGCGGGGTTTCGCCGAACCGTCCGCGTTGCGCAAGGAGGGCGATCTCACCTCCCACCTGTTCCTGATGGAGGCGCTGGCGCGGCTGCGTCCGGACGACAGCGTGCTGTCGGAGGAGGCGACCAGCCAGGAGCGTCTCGACTCCCGCCGGTTGCGGGCCGAGCGGGTCTGGATCGTCGACCCGCTGGACGGCACCCGGGAGTTCGCGGAGGAGGGCCGCGCCGACTGGGCGGTCCACGTGGCGCTCTGGGAGCGTGGCGCACTGGTGGCCGGAGCCGTGGCGCTGCCCGCCCAGGGCCGCACTCTCTCCACCGCCGAGCCCCCGGCCCCGCCCGCCCCGAGGTCCGGTGCCCGGCCGCGGATAGCGGTCAGCCGTACCCGCCCGCCGGAGTTCGTCCGCGATCTGGCGGCTCTGGTCGGCGCCGACCTGGTGCCGATCGGCTCCGCGGGTGCCAAGATCTCCGCGGTGCTCACCGGTGAGGTGGAGGCGTACGTCCACGCCGGTGGCCAGTACGAATGGGACTCCGCCGCGCCCGTCGCGGTGGCTCTCGCCGCCGGAGCCCACGCCAGCCGTATCGACGGCGCGTCACTGATCTATAACCAAGGTGACCCCTCACTGCCGGATATCCTGGTTTCCCTACCTGGACTGGCACCAACGTTGCTCGCTGGAATCCGGGATCTGCACCGCTAATCCCCGCTAGGAGAGTCCGATGCTTCAGCGCGACTACACAACGTCGCAGCTCGACGTCCTCGAGGCAGAGGCCGTTCACATCATGCGCGAGGTCGCGGCGGAGTTCGAGCGCCCCTGTCTGCTCTTCTCCGGTGGCAAAGATTCCATCGTCATGCTCCGCATCGCGGAGAAGGCGTTCTGGCCCGCGCCGATCCCCTTCCCTCTGATGCACGTCGACACCGGCCACAACTTCCCCGAGGTCATCGAGTTCCGCGACCGCCGCGCCGCCGAACTGGGCGCCCGCCTCGTCGTCGCCAGTGTCCAGGACTCCATCGACGCCGGCCGCGTCGTCGAGGAGACCGGCCGCCGGGCCTCGCGCAACCGCCTGCAGACCACCACGCTCCTCGACGCGATCGAGGAGAACGAGTACGACGCCGTGTTCGGCGGCGCCCGCCGCGACGAGGAGAAGGCCCGTGCCAAGGAGCGCGTCTTCTCCTTCCGCGACGACTTCGGCCAGTGGGACCCGAAGAACCAGCGTCCCGAGCTGTGGAACCTGTACAACGCCAAGATCCGCAAGGGCGAGCACATCAGGGTCTTCCCGCTGTCCAACTGGACCGAGCTCGACATCTGGGACTACATCCGCCGCGAGGGCATCGAGATCCCCTCGATCTACTACGCGCACACCCGCAAGGTGTTCGAGCGTGACGGCATGCTGCTGGCCGACAGCGAGTTCGTCGCCCGCGACGAGGACGAGCCGCTCACGGAGCTGACGGTGCGCTATCGCACGGTCGGCGACGTGACCTGCACCGGCGCCGTCCAGTCGACCGCCGCGACGATCGAGGAGATCATCGAGGAGATCGCCGCGACCCGCGTCACCGAGCGCGGCGCCACCCGCGCCGACGACCGGGCCTCCGAGGCGGCCATGGAAGACCGCAAGCGGGAGGGCTACTTCTGATGCCCGCCTCCCCGACCGGTTCCCGGCGCCACCCGGCGCCGGGCGTTTCCCGACCCCGCCCGGCGCGGCCCCGCAGCGAGAGCCGTACGATCTCTGGAGAGCAGCTCTGATGGACATCCTTCGTTTCGCCACGGCGGGAAGCGTCGACGACGGGAAGTCGACCCTCATCGGGCGGCTGCTCTTCGACTCCAAGGCGATCTTCGAAGACCAGCTGGAGGCCGTCGAGCGCACCTCCCGCGACCGCGGCACCGAGTACACCGACCTGTCGCTGCTCACCGACGGCCTGCGGGCCGAGCGGGAGCAGGGCATCACGATCGACGTGGCCTACCGCTACTTCGCCACGCCCAGGCGGAAGTTCATCATCGCCGACACTCCCGGGCACATCCAGTACACCCGCAACATGGTCACCGGCGCCTCCACCGCCGACCTGGCGATCGTGCTGATCGACGCCCGCAAGGGCGTGCTGGAGCAGTCGCGGCGGCACGCGTTCCTGACCACGCTGCTGCGGGTGCCGCACCTGGTGCTGGCCGTCAACAAGATGGACCTGGTCGACTACTCCCAGGAGCGGTTCGAGGAGATCCGCGAGGAGTTCACCGCCTTCGCCTCCAAGCTGAACGCACCCGACCTGACGTTCATCCCGATCTCGGCGCTGCACGGCGACAACGTGGTGTCGCGCTCGGAGAACATGCCCTGGTACAACGGCTCCTCCCTCCTGCACCACCTGGAGAACGTGCACATCGCCTCCGACCGCAACCTGGTCGACGTGCGCTTCCCCGTGCAGTACGTCATCCGTCCGCAGCGGGCCACGGATCCGGCCTTCCACGACTACCGCGGTTACGCCGGTCAGGTCGCCGGCGGCGTGCTGAAGCCGGGTGACGAGGTCGTGCACCTGCCCTCGGGCCTGGCCACGCGCATCGCCTCGATCGACACCTTCGACGGGCCGGTCGCCGAGGCGTTCCCGCCCATGTCGGTGACCCTCCGGCTGGAGGACGACATCGACATCTCGCGCGGCGACATGATCTGCCGTCCCAACAACCAGCCGCACGTCGCCCAGGAGCTGGACGCGATGGTCTGCTGGATGACCGACGCGAGCAAGCTCGCCCCGCGGACCAAGCTGGCCATCAAGCACACCACCCGCACCGCCCGCGCTCTGGTCAGGGATCTGCACTACCGGCTGGATATCAACACCCTCCACCGGGACGAGACGGCCCAGTCGCTCGGCCTCAACGAGATCGGACGCGTCTCGCTCCGCGTCACCCAGCCGCTGTTCGTCGACGACTACGCCCGCAACCGCCTCACCGGCGGCTTCATCCTCGTCGACGAGGCCACCAACAACACCGTCGGCGCCGGCATGGTCGTCGAGGCCAGGTAGTCCGCCCTCCACCGGGGCCCCGGGCCTCGGGTCTCCCGTCCTTCGGCCACCCACCGCGTCCCCGCTCTCCGCGGGCGCGGCGGGTGGCCGTTCGCGTGTCACACCTGACCGCCCGTCCGCTCCGCCGCTTCCGTTCCTGCCGCTTCCGTTTCTGTCGTTCCTGTTCTTCCGGGGTCCGGTTGCCCGGTCTGTCGTGCCCGGTCGGCTGTGCCCGGTCCCGCGTGTCCGTTTTCGCCGTGCCCGGTCGGCCGTGTCCGGTCCCGCGTGTCCGTTTTCGCCGTGCTCGTTCCGCCGGGGGCCGGTAGCCCGTTTCGTCGCGTCGCTCGGTAGATCCTTTGTCCGTTCACTGACCGCTTGATTACTCTCCGCGATAATCTCGGTACATCTCGTGTCCGACGGGCAAGGGGCCGCGCCTTCGGCATCCTCCCCCGGCCCGAAACCGGGATTCCGAGTCCCGTATCCCGGCCGAACCCACCGGTTCACGGTTCACCGGCCGGGTGACCCCCGAAGCCTCCCCGCGGACGCGGCACGCTCTGCCGCGTCACACACAGAAAGCAGATCCAGCATGCTCCGCTTGGCTGTCGCGGAACACCCCGCCCTCTCCGGGCCGGACCGGCGTGACACGGAAGGCGTCCTCCCCCGGCCGAAGGACGGGGCGTCGGCCCCGGATGTCCGGTGACCGATAGTCCGTCCCCTGCCCGCGTGGTCTTCCTGGGCGGTCTGGGCCGCAGCGGGACCACGCTGCTGGAGCGTCTGCTCGGCGAGGTCCCCGGTGTCGCGCCGCTCGGTGAGGTCGTCCACCTCTGGTCCAGGAGTGTGCTGGCGAACGAATCCTGCGGGTGCGGCGAGCGCTTCGGAACGTGCCCCTTCTGGGACAAGGTCGGCGCCCGGGCCTTCGGAGGCTGGTCCGGCGAGATCGCTCATCGGATGCTCGCCCTCCGATCCCGCGTCGACCGCACCCGGCACATCCCGGTGCTGGCGCGGCTCCTGGCGGAGGAGCAGGCGGGCACCGGCCGCTGGCCCGCCCCCGGCACCGCCGAGCTGAGTGAGTACGTCGGGGTGTACCGCCGCCTGTACGACGCGGCCGGCGAGGTCGCCGACTGCTCGGTGGTGGTCGACTCCAGCAAACACGCCTCGCTGGCCTTCTGCCTCGCGGCGGCCGGTGCCGACGTCCACGTGATCCATGTGGTCCGCGACTCCCGCGCCGTCGCCCACTCCTGGCACCGGCACGTCCCCCGCCCCGAGGACGGGCGTGCGATGACCCGCTGGTCACCGGCCCGCACCTCGCTCCACTGGGTGGTGGAGAACCTCGGCCTGGAACTCCTGGCCCGCAGGGGAGTCCCGGTCACCCGGGTCCGTTACGAGGACCTGCTCGACACCCCCGCCGACACCCTCAGGCGTCTCGTCGCGGGAATCGGCCTCCGCCCCCGCCTCGACTTCCTGTCCGGACGCGTCGCACGGCTCTCGACGGCGCACACCGCGTCGGGCAATCCCCTGCGTTTCGCGCTCGGCCCCACCGAGCTGGCCGGGGACGACGGCTGGCGCACCGCTCTCTCGCCCCGCAGGCGGCGACTGGTCACCGCACTGACCTGGCCGCTCATGATCAAATATGGTTACCGAAGGAGGCTCGCGTGAGCGCATCCGTGAGCATGACGACGTCCCCGGCCGCGCAGCCGTCCACGGAACCGGCAGGTGCGCGGTCGTCGATGAAGCCGGTGCCGTCGGTGAAAGTGACGGTGCCCCTGAGCGCCGACGCGTCCGTGGGCGTGGTCGTGCCCACCCGGGGGCAGCGTCCCGACCGGTTGCGCGCCGCCACGCTCGCCGTGCTCGGTCAGGACCACCCGGGCCTGATCGAGGTGGTCGTGGTCGTCGACGGCGGTGACCCGGTGCCGGTCGCCGGCCTGCTCGCCGACCTGATCGCCTCCCCGTACCCCGTCCCGGGGACCGGCCCGGTCCTCCCGCGCGGTGTACGGGTCACGACCAACCGGCTCACCCCCGGGCTGCCCGGGGCCCGCAACACCGGCATCGCCGCGCTCGGCACCGATCTGGTCGCCTTCTGCGACGACGACGACCAGTGGCTGCCCGGCAAGGTCCGTGCTCAGGTGGCCGCACTGGCGGCCGAGCCGGACGCGCGGTTCTCCAGCTGTTCCATCGAGGTCCAGCACGGCTCGCGCCGCACTCCTCGTCTGGCCGGCACCTGCCACGTCACCCGAGAGCATCTGGTGCGTTCACGCATGGTCATGGTGCACTCCTCGACGTTCCTGTTCCGCCGCGGCGGCCTCTGGGTGGACGAGAGTGCCCCGCACGGCCAGAACGAAGACTGGGATCTGGCCCTGCGCGCCGCCGCTCATCGTCCGATCGTGCACGTCGACCGTCCGCTGGTACGTGTGCGTTGGGGCGGCTCGTCGTACGCGACCCGCTGGGCCGATCGCATCGCCGGGCTGGAGTGGATGCTCGCCCGGCACCCTGATCTGGCCGTGGATCCGCGCGGCGCGGCGCGGGTCTACGGCCAGCTCGCCTTCCATCACGCCGCCCTCGGCCGGCGGCGGGAGGCGGGCCGCTGGGCCTGGCGGGCGTTCTCCACCCGGCGATGCGAGCCCAGGGCGCCGCTCGCCCTCGCGGTGGCGGCGGGCCTGATCAGCCCGGAGACCCTGCTCGGCGTACTCCAGCACCGGGGGCACGGTATCTGATGTCTCCCACCACCGATCGCCGGCCCGCCGCCGAGTACCGATCCGCCACCGGCCGCCGGCCCGCCGTCGAGTACCGATCCGCCACCGATCGCAGGCCCGCCGTCGAGTACCGATCCGTCATCGATCGCAGGCCCGCCGTCGAGTACCGGTTCGTGAACGAGCACCGGCTTGTGATCGAATATCGGCCCGGAGCCGAGCATCGGTCCGGCGCCGAGCATCGGCCCGTGACCGGTCGTGTGTCCACAGCTCATGTGTCCACAGCTCGTGTGCCCACAGCCGACTGGAAATCCGCGGCGAACTGGAGGTCCGCGGCGGACCTGCGGCCCGGCACGGGCCGCGCGGCCGTGGCCGACCGAAAGCCCGGCACCGTGCACGGGTCCGCGGACGCCCGTCACGGAACGGCGTCCCCGCCCGCAGTTCCCCGGCAGCGGGTCCGGCCCGCCCGGCGCGGCCGGCCCGACAAGGCCACTCGCAGGCGGTTGCGCAGGCGCGTGCAGGTCGCGGGCGTCGCGATCGACCCGATGACCGAGAGCGAAGCCGTCGATCATGTGGTTGCCGCGTTGAAACGCGGCGAGGGCGGGCATCTCGTCACCCCGAACGTCGACATCTGCCGGACCGCCGCCCGCGACCCGCGGGCCCGTGGGCTCGTCGAGGGTGCCGACCTCGTGGTGGCCGACGGCATGCCGCTGGTGTGGGCGGCGCGGTTGCTGGGCACGCCGTTGCCCGGCAGGGTCACCGGGGCTGACCTGATCTGGTCCCTGTCGGAGGCCGCGGCCTTCTACCGTTACCCCGTCTATCTGCTGGGCGGGCCGCCGGGCGTGGCCGCACAGGCCGCCTGCGAGCTGGTCCTGCGCCATCCGAACCTCGTGATCGCCGGGGTCGACTCCCCACCTCACGGGTTCGAGGACGTCCCCGAGAGCTATGCCCGGGTCCGTGACGCGGTGATCGCGGCGGCCCCCCGGGTGGTCTTCGTCGGGCTCGGTTTCCCCAAGCAGGAACTGCTCATCGCCTCACTTCGCGAGGCCCTGCCCGGCACCTGGTTCGTCGGCTGCGGCTCGGCGATCGCCTTCGCCGCCGGTGCCGTGCACCGTGCGCCGGTGTGGATGCGCCGCGCCGGACTGGAGTGGCTCTTCCGGCTGTTCGGGGAGCCCGGCAGGCTCGCCCGCCGCTACCTGGTCGACGATCTGCCGTACGCCGTCCGGCTGCTGACCGTCTCGTTGGTGCGCGGGCTGTTCTCCTGACGGGCGGCTCTTCTGACGGGTGGCTCTTCTGGTGCGCGGGCTGTTCTCCTGACGGGCGGCTCTTCTGACGGGCGGTGGGGTTCCCGAGGGCCCGCCGCCCGTCAGAGCTCCCCGGCTCTCGTCAGAGCTCCCCGGTTTCCGCGGCCCCGGCGGGGTTCGCAGGACCGGCCGGGCCCGCGTGACCGGGGGGAGGCGTGGCGGTCAGTTCCCTGACGCGGCGGGCGGCGTCAGGGCTCAGCCGGGTCGCGGCCGAGGCGAGGGCACGGCGTGAGTCCATCGGCCGGTACGCGGTACGCGACAGACCGCTCCAGGCGAAGCCGTTCCCCTCCCGGCCGGATCCCCGTGTCGTGGAGCACGCTCGCACGACGCGACTCTCGGCACGGGGAGACCATCTCAGGCCGGCCCACCCGTACAGACGCCGGAAGCTCGCCACGGGATCGGTGGCCAGGTCCTCGTAGCGGACCAGCAGGATCCCTGGATGCCGGGCGGCCAGTTCGGCGGCCGTCGTCCGCGCCACTCGCCACAGGACCGCGGTTGTGGCGATGTGGTCTCGTGAGTCCAGCAGCGGTCGTAACTCCTCCAGGTGGGGGTGGTCGCGGACCAGCAACGGCTGCCCGAGCAGCTCCCGGCAGCGGACCGTCCAGCCGAGCCGTCGCCAGCTGCCCACGAACGACACCGGATCACGCAGCATGATCACCACTCGGCAGCCCAGCCGTTCAGTGAACCACCCGGCGGAGAACAGGGCGAACGGGTCGTCCAGCAGCGCCCGCCGCCCGCCCAGCCGGCCCAGTGTGAACGCGGTGCCGTAGCGGACCATTCGCGCCAGGTCGTACGGCGAGCGGTTCCGCCGCAGCTCGGCCAGGAACCCGTAGCGCAGCGCGACGGTACGCCGGAAGGCGGGCAGCCAGTCTTCCTCGTTCTCCCGGCAGATGTACTGGAAGCGGTGGGTGACCGAGGCGTCGAGGACACCGGGGGAGCGGCCCGGCGGACGTTCGGGGTTGAGCGGCTCGTTGACGTAGACCAGCTCACCGCTCGCGGTGAACATCCTGCCCGCCCAGCTCGTCCCGCTGCGCGGCAGCCCGGTCACCAGGACGGGCGTCACGGTGTTCCGCGGGAGGCCGGGACGGTCCGTCTCACGGAGCCGAAGGGGCTCAGCCCGTAGCGACGATGGATGCGCCACAGCGGCAGCAGGTTCTTGACCGCCGTACCCCCTGCCCAGCCGAGGGCGGCACCGAGCGCGCCAAGCTCGGGGACCAGCAGCATGTCCAGCGCCACCGAGGTCGTCACGGCGGAGGACAGGCCGGCCAGGCTGGAGCGGGTGTGCCCGGCGGAGGTCAGCACCACGTCGGCCATCCCACAGCCGGTGGCGAGCATCATCGTGGTGGCCAGCACGAGCGCCACCGGTGCCCCGGAGGTGTAACCGCCGCCGAAGACGGCTTCGAGCAGCCACGGTGCCAGGGCGGCGTAGCCCAGCCAGACCGGCCAGGTCAGCAGTACGAGCCAGCGGGTGGAGGACCGGTACAGCGCGTGGACGCGCGGCAGGTCGCCCTCGGCCATGGCCCGTACCAGCTGGGGCTGTGCGGCCCGCGCCAGACCCTGGCCGACCAGTTGCCCCACGACCCTGAACCGGGTGGCGGCGGTGTACACGGCGGCTTCGGCGGGTCCGGCGAGTGCCGCCACGAGCACCACGTCCATCCGCTGGAACACCGCCTGGATTCCGGCCGCCAGCGACCGGGGCCAGGTGTGGTGCCACAGTTCGCGTGCGGCGCCCGGCGTGCATGAGACGTCCGGCGTGCATGAGACGCCCGGCGGGCAGCGGGTCAGTCTGCGACGCAGCCAGAGCCAGGCCAGCGACAGCACCGGCAGGGACGGAAGCACCCAGGCGGCGGCGAGCACGGGCACCGAGGTCACGCCCGTCAGCACCGCGCCGCCGACCAGGACGAGCCGGGCCGTCGGCTGGAGGACACCGTCCAGCAGCACTGTGGGGAGCATCGTGCCGAACCCGCGGGTCGCGCTCACGACGACGTCCGAGCACACCAGGACGGGCAGGGCTGCCGCCAGTACCCGCAGTGCGGGATCGGAGACGGTGAACAACGCCGTCGCGGCGGCGACCAGGGAGAGCACCATGACCGGCGGCAGCGTCGCGCGGACGTACCCGGCCGGGCAGCGGTGGCCGCCCCGATACGGGCCGGGCGTGTCGGTCACACCGTGCACACCGGATACATCGGGCACACCGGATACGCCAGGACGGCCGGGCGTGTCGGCCGTTTCGGGTACGCCGACCACATCGGAACAGCTGGACGTGGCGGCCATATCGGCCACATCGGCCACATCGGTCACACCGGCCGCGCCGGGTGCGCCGAATGCGCGGGGAGGCCGGGAACGGGCGATGAAGTGGACCAGGCCGTTTCCGGTGTCCAGCCGCAGGATGGCGGCCACCGTCAGGCCGAGCGAGGTCGCAGCGAAGAAGGCTCCGGCGGACTCCGGTGGGGTGCCCCTGGTGACGACCACGACCAGCAGGAACTGTGCCACGGCCCCCACCCCGGTCCCTACCAGCCCGGCCGCTCCGTCCCGCCCGGCCGGGCCGCTCCTTCGCGCCAGGTCCGCCAGCCGGGTCAGCGCCGCCACGACGGCTCCGCGCCGAGCCACGGAACGAGCAGGGCGTCGTGCGGCTCGAAACGGCGTGCCAGCTCGCCACGGAACGCGCCGGGCATCGGGGCGGGCCTGGGCCGGGCGTTGTGCCGTTCGAAGACCGGGGTGCCGAAGTGCGGCAGGCCGAGGAAGGCCAGGACCCGGTCGTAGACGGTCTCCGGCTCGGTGAAGAACCGCCCGCTGTCGACGACGAGGATCCGTTCCCGGCCGAACAGCGGTTCCAGCCGGGCGAGCTGCTCGGCGTAACGACCCCTGGCCAGGTAGGCATGGTGGCGGTGGGCGGTGCTCGCCGAGTACGGCGAGGCGGACAGGGACTCCGCGGCGCCGGCCAGGCGCTCCTCCTCCAGCCCCACGGCCCGGACGAAGCAGGACTCGGTCTCGAAACCCCTGGCCAGCTCGTGCGCGTGGGCGGAGAAGGCCCGTTCGACCGGGTCACGGACCAGCACGACGAGTTTCACGCCAGGCAGGTCACGGGCGATGCGGGGGCCGGCAAGCGGGTGGAAGAGGTAGTAGGGCGACGACTCGAACGCCTGGACGCGACAGCCGTACTCGTGTTCCAGCCGGGAGGCGCGTGCCCGCACCGGGAAATGTGCTCGATACCACGGCATGCCCCGGTCGTACGCCATGTCGAAGTAGTGCACGCCCTTGCGTAGGACGGGTTTGAGAACCAGCGGATGTCGGGCCAGCACCCGGTACAGGGAGGTCGTCCCGCAACGCTGTGCCCCGATGATCAGGAACGTGGGCAGCATCCGGATCCCGGACGTGAGGCGCCCCGCGGCTCGTGACACGGCGTGCGCGGATCGCTTCAGCGCGGGCGTCATCGGGCACCTGCCGCCCGGCCGTTCCGCCCGCCCGGACGGGACGGGAGGCCCGCGACGGTCCCGCGCCGGACGGGGCCCGAGTCTCCCAGGTCTCCCCGGGGGAGGGAGGGGGTCAAAGCAGGACCTCCTGACGGTCGACGACGGGGCTCAGCCAGAGGTCCGGGGAGCCGAGAGGGCTGTGGCCGTCGGCCGCGTACCGGTCGGCCAGCGTGATCAGGTAGCGCAGCGCGGTCAGCCGGGCCTCGGCGGCCGACAACCCGAACGGGCCGAGAACTGGCAGGGCCTGCGCCAGGCACGCCTCGGCGGTGGTGAGCGGGCCGTTCCGGCGCAGGGTGCGGTGGAAGAAATGGTGGACGGCGTCGAAGCCCAGGGGGACCCCGGTGCCGAACCGTTCCCAGTCCCAGACGAGCAGCCGGTCGTCGGGGCCGCGGGAGATGTTCCACGGTGCGAGGTCGCCGTGCCAGGCGAACCGCTCCCTGGAGCACGGGTGCTCCCGGGGACGCGATCCTCCGGCGGGTCGCCTCTCGGCCCAGGGGACATCCTCGCCCCTCCCGGCCCCGCCCGTCCCGGCCCAGGGGACATCCCCGCCTCTTCCGGTCCCGCCCGTCCCGGTCCCGCCCGTCCCGGTCCCGCCCGTCCCGGCCCCGATCGTGCCGACCCGGGGGACATCCCCGGCCCCGCCCCTCCCGGCACCGGGCACGAGGTCCGGGATACGGGCGATCTCCCCGATCGCGTCGCGGAGCAGGTCGTGGGAGATCCGGCCGCGCCGGACGGGCAGCGGCGTCAGCGCGAGCACCGACAGGCCGCGCCAGGATCCGTGGTGCAGCGCCACCGGTGCCGTGACGTGCTTCAACGGCACTCCCGCGAGCAGGCCGAGCGTGCGTGCCTCGTGTGCGACGAGCTCGCGGGTACGGTCGGTGTCGCCGATCTTCACGAAGGCGACGGTCCCCTCGGGCCCGTGTGCCCGGAGGATCGGTTTGCGGTTGGCCCGCCGGGCCGGGCGGACATGCAGTGTGACGCGGACGGGGGTGCCGAGCACCTCGCTCAGGTGGGTCTGGATGGTGTCGCGGCCCGAGGGAACGACGACCTTCCCGCCCGGATGCCACCACGCGCGCGGCACCAGCCTCCGCGGCACCAGCCGGTGGGGGAGCAGAGTGTAGGGCAGTGGTTCGCCGGGGCCGGGGAACAGCAGGCCGATCGTCCGGTCGAGGTAGCGCAGTCTGGCGCGGGCGTCGTTCATGCGGGGGTGCCCGTCGTCGAGTTGCGCCACAGGAGCGCGAACGAGACGAGGTACAGGCTGAGCGGCGTGACGAACCCGTCGTAGACGAACATGTAGCACAGGGTGAGGATCATCACCAGGACTCCCGCCATGCCGATCGGGCTCCGGTCGCGCCAGTGGCGGCGGACCGCTCCGGCGAAGAAGGCCGTGTAGAGCGCGGCCCCGGTGAATCCCTGGGTGATCAGGAGGTGCCAGAGGTGGCCGTCGCCGCCGAGCGGGGGGTGCCCGCAGGTGGGACACCAGTCGGTCTTCCCGGTGGTGATCGTCCGGTGGTTGCCCCTGGCGCTGCGCGTGTTGCCGTAGCCGATGAACGGGGAGGTGCCCGCCGCGGCGACGGTCGCCGACACGGTGAAGGCCCGGATGCCGTTGCTGTGCGGGTTCTCCAGCCGCTGGGCGACCATCACCCGCAGGGGGCTCAGGGAGAGCGCCAGGACTCCCGCGACGACCGCCGCGCACACCACGGCACGAGCCCTTCCGCTCAGGCGCAGCAGGAGGTACGCCACGGCGATGACCAGGCAGATCCACAGGCCGCGGTTGAGCGAGTAGACGATCGGGACGGCGGCCAGGGCCAGCAGCGGGACCACGACCAGGCGCCTGCCGGGCCCGCCGTGCGTCCACCATCCGACGACGAACCAGACCAGCAGCACCGAGATGTTGCCGCCCCACGCGTTGGCCCACTCGAACGGGGCCTCCGGGCGGGGCGAGGGGTGGCCGAGGACCCACTGCACCTGGGCCGCCGTCGGGTGGATCAGGTTGTGGACGAAGGGGTTGCCGCTGATCCACCCCGGGAGGATCAGCTCGACCGGGGAGGTGAACTGCGCGTGGGGGACGAGCACCCCCAGCAGGCCGCCCGCGACGGTCGTCAGGAACAGCGCACCGAGCATCCGCACCAGCGTGAGCTGCGGCAGCTCCTTGTCCGTCAGGTTGCCCAGGTACAGCATCATGATCGTCATGGAGATGTACAGGGACAGGCGCAGGGCGTAGCCGATCAGCCGCCCGGAGGTGAGCTCACCGTAGGTGCCCGGTGGCATCTCGCCCAGCATGAGCCCGCTGACCAGGTAGCCGGCCAGCAGCAGCAGCCAGAGCCCGAACCCGCGCGGCGTCCTGACCGGGCGTCTGCGCCACAGCACCAGCGCCATCGCCGGGGCCACCGCGATCACCGCGAGGCCGCCGAAGCCCAGTGCCCACCACAGCGGGTACCCCACCAGGAGCGCGGCTATCGGCCAGGCCGCCGGATGCAGACCCTTCACGCCCGGTGCGTCCCTCGTCCGGTCTCGGCGCGCCGCACCCGCGGGAGGCCGCCGCGGGGTGCGGGTGGCACCGGTTCGCCGGGGTCGGCGAGGAGGGCACCGATGATCGGCACCCCGCGCGCGGCGAGCCGGTCGGCGGTGCGCGTCACCTCGCGCGAGGAGGTGCCGGGCACGGCGACCACGAGAACGGCTCCGGCCAGGCCGCGCATCTCCTCGCCGCTGACGGTGTCGAGACCGGTCAGCCGTCTGACGTCGGCACCGGTGCGCAGGTTCGTGTCGAGGCGGTCGCGCAGCCAGGCGGCCCCCACGCCGGAGAGCAACCCGGCCATGAGCCCGCTGCCGAGGTAGAGCGGTGGGCTGGGGGCGTCGGGCCCGGCGGGTGGCACCGCCTCGCCGATCACGGACCCCGGGGTGACCGCCACGGTCTTGAGCGCGTCGTACTTGAGCGTGAGGGCGGAGGCCTGGCGCCCGAGCACGCCCTGACGCTGGAGGGCGAGGGAGCGTTCCGGCGTGCCCCGCCGCAGATCCGGCAGGGTGGCCGCGGTCTTGGCCAGCCCGGCGTTGACCTGCCTGAGCTTGCCGAGCACCGCTTTGAGTTGCGCCTGCAACACGGCGGTGGCGGTCTCGCCGCGGTGGGCCAGGTAAGCGTGCGCGTAGGCGCTCGCCCCGGCGGCGGCCGCCTTGGGGTCGGCGGCGGCGTAGGAGATCTCCAGGACCGAGCTGTTGGGCGGCACGGAGACCTCGACGGCGCCGGGGACGCCTCCGAGCGTCCGTCCGGCTCTGGCGGCGACCACGGCGGACCGGGCGACCTGCGCCTCGGTGTCGAGGTTGAGGGCCTCACGTTGCCGGGGAGTGACCGGGTTGCCCTGCTCTCCGAGGCCCGTCGCAGTCACCAGGACCTGGGCGGAGGCGGTGTAGGAGCGAGGGGTGACCAGCAGCAGGGCCGTCGCGCAGGCGACCCCGGCGACGAGGAGCGACAGGACGGCCCGCCACCGGCGGCGCAGCAGCGACACGTAGTCCGCCAGGTCGCCGTCCGCGCGGTGGACGGGGCGGTCGCCCGGTGGCGTGCTCATGCTTCGGCGGTCTCTCTCCGGCGGAGGCGGGCGCTGCGGGGCTCGGGGAACCGGCCGCGGGTCCCTGGAACTATAGGTCGGATTTCCGGTTCCCCAAGCCGGTACGAAAGATTCTCTCCATGTCGATTGCGTCTATCACGAAATGATAACTATGGCGTTATCCGATATTTCATGTCACCCGACTCCGCTGCCCGTCGCGGAACCGCCGATTCCGTGACATGGCACGTCGGGGAGATGGGGGGTGCCTCGCGCTGGCGCGGCGGAATGGCCGCGTACGGCACGGAGGGGGAACCGTTGCACCCGGCAAATGCCTCTATAGATGCATTTCTCGACAAAGTGAGAATCGGCGGTTCGGGCCTCGTCCCGGCATCGGGTCCGGGCCTCCTCGGCCCGGGTGGCCCGGCCGCCGCGCCGCCGGTGGAGGAACCCGGCGGCGCCGTGCCGTCAGCGGACCCAGCCGCCCTGGATCAGCGGGTCGAGGATCCGGCGCACCGCGCGCTCCACGCTGACGCCGGTGGTGTCGATCTCCAGGTCGGCGTCCTCCGGCTCCTCGTACGGGTCGGAGACGCCGGTGAAGGCGGGGATCAGCCCGGCCCGGGCCTTGGCGTACAGCCCCTTGCGGTCGCGGCGCTCGCACTCCTGAAGCGGGGTCGAGACGTGCACCAGCAGGAAGTCGGCGCCGACGGCCTCGACCATCGCGCGGACCTCCTCGCGGGTGGCGGCGTACGGCGCGATGGGTGCGCAGATCGCCAGCCCGCCGTGCCTGGCCGCCTCGGCGGCGACGAACCCGATCCGGCGGACGTTGAGGTCGCGGTCCTCCTTGGAGAAGGTCAGCCCGGCCGACAGCAGTCGCCGGACCACGTCGCCGTCGAGGTAGGTCACCGTACGGCTGCCGCGCTCCAGCAGCGCGTCACGCAGTCCGCGGGCGATCGTGGACTTGCCGGACCCGGACAGGCCGGTGAGGAAGACCACCAGCCCCCGCCGGTGCGGGGGGCCGGGCAGGGAGACGGGTTCGGGCCCGGCCAGGTGCTCGGTCGCGCCGTACGCCTCGGCCACGCGCTCGCGCAGCTCCAGGTCGACGGCCTGTTCCCTGGGTGCGAGCGGTACCACCGTCAGGAGCGTGCCCTGCGGCAGCCGGTCGCGGGCCTTGAGCGCGGCGCGGACCACCGCGGGGCCGCCCTCGCCGAACGCGAGGGGGAGCAGCAGGATCGTCGCCCCCAGCTCCTCGGCGGTCGCCGTGATCTCGTCGAGGTCGTCCAGCGGCCCGCGCATGGTGACCGCCAGGACCTCCCGCCCGTCGCCCAGTTCCTTGCGCACCTCCGCCGGAGTGCGGCGCAGCCGCGCGAACGGTCCGTGCTCGGGGGCGTCGAGACCCTCGACCGGACCGGAGACGAAGCCGTCCGATCGCCCGGTGACGGTCAGCACGGCCAGCGCGGCGCCCTCCGGGTCGCGCAGGGTGACCCGGTCGCCGGGGGCGGCCGGGTGGTCGTCCGGCAGGGTGAGGGTGACCGGCGCGGGCCAGCGCGTGCCGTCGGCGAGCACACCGCTCCGGTCGACGGAGTGCGCGTCGGCCGAACTCATGAAGCCCGTCAGCGGCCGGAAGGCACCGGACAGCAGAAGCTCCAGGTCGGCCAGCTCGCGGGCGTCGGGGGTCCACTCCAAAGGCGCCGTCATCTGCTCCACAATCCTGATTGTCGGACTTCCTGGCCGCGCCCGCTCCCGGTGGACGCCCCTCGCCCGGGAGACTCTCAGATCAACCGGGCGAAATGGCTCTGGGGCTTGCGGATCACCATGGTTATCTCGTCGTGAGAGGCGGGCCGTCGTCCCCTGGACAGGGTCTCCACCACCGAGCAGGCGGCGCGGGCAAGCTTACCGAGAGGTCCCCGGAGCGCGGGCCCGCTGACGGCCAGGACGTCCTCGGTCACCATCAGCCCACGGGTCAGGCAGAAGGAGTGCATGCCCTCGCGCGAGGCGACCTGCTCGTACACCGCGGGCAGCGGCCCCACGGCGCCGGGCGGGGCGAACCGGTGCCACAGTGCCCGCCGCAGCTTCGCGGGCATCAGCCGCTCGCATGTCGCGTACGCCGAGGCGCGGTCGCGCATCCGCACCAGCAGCAGCCCGCCGGGACGCAGGCCGGTGAGCAACCGGTCGAGCACCAGCTCGGGGTGCTCGATCCGCTCCAGCAGGAACGGCACGTAGACGACGTCGAACGCGCGCGGCGGCACGGGCACGGAGCGCAGGTCGCCCAGTGCCCACGAGCTCAGGTCGGCGCGGGCGGACGTGCACGCCCGTAGCGCCGGGTGGTCCTCGTCGATCCCGACGACCCGGGCCTGTGTCTGCGACAGGTCCAGCGGATCGGGACGGCCGCACCCCGCGATCAGGACGTCGAGCCGCCGGCCGAGCAGGCCGGTCCAGTGCTCCCGGATCCGCCGACTTAACAGGTCGTCTCGGTCGACGACCGACCTCACCTCTGTCATGTCACAGAGGGTAGTAAACTATGCACGATTCGTCACTCCTGACAAGGGAGAGGTCGCGGCCAAGTAGCCTTGGGGGAATACCCCCCGTGTCGTCGCGGCCGGGGGCCTGTCGTGTTGCCGTCGTGGGGCTGTGGGCGATTCTGATGAGCCTTTCCGGTCTTCTTGACCTTGTCGTTGCCGAGCCGAGGCTGGCTTCCGTGCTGCGGGACGCACGCGGAGGCGACCTGTCCGACGTGGCGTTGGTGGCGCCGCCCGCGTTGCGGCCCTTCGCGGTGGCCGCACTGGCCGGGCGGGGCGCCCGAGGGACGGGCGGGACGGTGCTCGCGGTGACCGCCACCGGGCGTGAGGCGGAAGACCTGGCCGCGGCGCTCACGAGCCTGCTGGACGACAGCACGGTGGCCGTCTTCCCCGCCTGGGAGACGCTGCCGCACGAGCGCCTGTCGCCGCGCAGCGACACCGTCGGCCAGCGGCTGGCCGTGCTGCGCAGGCTGTCCCACCCGGTGCCGGGAGACGCCGCCGCGGGCCCGCTGAATGTGATCGTCGCGCCGATCAGGGCGTTGCTCCAGCCGATCGTGCGGGGTCTGGGCGACCTGCGGCCGGTGCGGCTGCGCGCCGGGGACGACGCCGACCTCGACGGGGTCGTCCACAGCCTTGTGGAGAACGGCTACCACCGGGTCGACATGGTGGAGAAGCGCGGCGAGGTCGCGGTCAGGGGCGGCCTGCTCGACGTCTTCCCGCCCACCGAGGAGCACCCGCTGCGGCTGGAGTTCTGGGGCGACACCGTGGAGGAGATCCGCTGGTTCAAGGTCGCCGACCAGCGCTCGCTGGAGGTGGCCGAGGGCGGCCTGTTCGCCGCCCCCTGCCGGGAACTGCTGCTGACCGACGACGTCAGGCGCAGGGCGAGTGAGCTGGCCGAGCGCCATCCGTCGCTGGCGGAGATCCTCCAGCAGCTGGCCGACGGCATCCCGGTGGAGGGCATGGAGGCGTTCGCCCCGGTGCTCGCCGGGGAGATGGACCTGCTGATCGACCACCTGCCGGAGCGCTCGGCGGTCTTCGTGTGCGACCCGGAGCGCATCCGCGGGCGAGCCGACGAGCTGGTGCGGACCAGCCAGGAGTTCCTCGAGGCGTCCTGGATCAACGCGGCGTCCGGCGGGGAGGCGCCGATCGACCTGGGGGCGGCGGCGTTCCGGACCCTGGAGGAGGTCCGCGACCACGCGCGCGAGCTCGGCCGGCCCTGGTGGTCGATCGCGCCGTTCGCCGCGGGCGCCTCCGGCGCGGATCCGGACGCGGGCCTTCCGGATGCCGCGGGCGACGGCCCCGGCGGGGTCGCGGGCGTGGGCCTTCCGGGCGCCGCGGGTGACGGCGGAGACGCGGACGGCGGACCCGGCGGCCCGATCGTCCTGGGGGCACGTGAGGCGGAGGCGTACCGCGGTGACACCCAGCGGGCACTGTCCGACATCAAGGGCTGGCTCGACGAGGACAAGGTCGTCGTCCTGCTCAGCGAGGGCCACGGGCCCGCCGAGCGCATGGTCGAGCTGCTCAGGGGCGTCGACCTGCCGGCGCGGCTGGAGCCGGGCCTGGACCGCGTGCCCGACCCGAAGGTCGTCCACGTCACCACCGGCCTGATCGAGCACGGCTTCGTCACCCCCACCCTGGCCGTCCTGACCCACCTCGACCTGGTCGGCCAGAAGGCGTCCACCAAGGACATGCGGCGCCTGCCGTCCCGGCGCCGCAACATGGTCGACCCGCTCCAGCTCAAGGTCGGCGACCACGTGGTGCACGAGCAGCACGGCGTGGGCCGCTACGTCGAGATGGTCCAGCGGACCGTCCAAGGCGCCACCCGCGAGTACCTGGTCATCGAGTACGCCAAGGGCGACCGGCTCTACGTGCCCACCGACCAGCTCGACGAGGTCACCCGTTACGTCGGCGGCGAGGCGCCCACGCTGAACCGGATGGGCGGCGCCGACTGGGCCAAGGCCAAGAGCAAGGCGCGCAAGGCCGTCAAGGAGATCGCCGGCGAGCTCATCCGCCTCTACTCCGCGCGCATGGCCTCCCCCGGGCACGCGTTCGCGCCCGACTCCCCCTGGCAGCGGGAGATGGAGGACGCCTTCCCGTACGCCGAGACGGCCGACCAGCTGGAGGCCATCGACGAGGTCAAGCGCGACATGGAGCGCCCGGTCCCGATGGACCGGCTGATCTGCGGCGACGTCGGCTACGGCAAGACCGAGATCGCGGTGCGGGCGGCCTTCAAAGCCGTGCAGGACGGCAAGCAGGTCGCCGTCCTGGTGCCGACCACCTTGCTGGTCCAGCAGCACCTGTCGACCTTCGCCGAGCGTTTCTCCGGGTTCCCGCTGAACGTCAGGCCGTTGTCGCGCTTCCAGACCGACGCCGAGGTCAAGGCGACCGTGGAGGGGCTGCGCGAGGGCTCGGTCGACGTGGTGATCGGCACGCACCGGCTGTTCTCGCCCGAGATCAGGTTCAAGGACCTGGGCCTGATCATCATCGACGAGGAGCAGCGGTTCGGCGTCGAGCACAAGGAGGCCATGAAGCACCTGCGGACGCAGGTCGACGTGCTGGCCATGTCCGCCACCCCCATCCCGCGCACCCTGGAGATGGGCCTCACCGGCATCCGAGAGATGTCGACGATCCTGACCCCGCCGGAGGAGCGGCACCCGATCCTCACCTTCGTCGGCCCGTACGACGAGAAGCAGATCGGCGCCGCGATCCGCCGCGAGCTGATGCGTGACGGGCAGGTCTTCTTCGTCCACAACCGGGTCGCCAGCATCAACAAGGTCGCCGCGACGCTCCGCGGGCTCGTCCCCGAGGCCAGGGTTGCCGTCGCGCACGGCCAGATGCAGGAGCACCAGCTGGAGAAGATCATGGTGGGCTTCTGGGAACGTGAGTACGACGTGCTCGTCTCCACCACGATCGTCGAGTCGGGCCTGGACGTCCCCAACGCCAACACCCTGATCGTCGACCGGGCCGACAACTACGGCCTGTCCCAGCTGCACCAGCTGCGCGGGCGGGTCGGCCGGGGCCGGGAGCGCGGCTACGCCTACTTCCTCTACCCGCCGGAGAAGCCGCTCACCGAGACCGCCCACGAGCGTCTGGCCACCATCTCCCAGCACACCGAGATGGGTGCGGGCATGTACGTGGCGATGAAGGACCTGGAGATCCGCGGCGCGGGCAACATCCTCGGCGCCGAGCAGTCGGGCTTCATCGCGGGTGTCGGCTTCGACCTGTACGTGCGCATGATGGCCGAGGCCGTGCAGGAGCAGAAGGCCAGGCTCTCGGGCGACCAGCAGGAGGAGGAGCGGCCCGAGGTCAGAGTCGAGCTGCCGATCAACGCGCACATCCCGCACGACTACGTCACCTCCGAGCGGTTGCGCCTGGAGGCGTACAAGCGGATCGCCGCGATCGGCTCCGACTCCGACATCGGCGCGGTGCGCGACGAGCTCGCCGACCGCTACGGCCGTCCGCCGCAGGAGGTCGAGAACCTCCTGGAGGTGGCCCGCTTCCGCATCCGGGCTCGGAAGGCAGGGCTGAGCGACGTCACGCTCCAGGGGCAGAACATCCGGTTCGCGCCGGTGGAGCTGAAGGACTCCCAGCAGGTCAGGCTCCAGCGGCTGTACCCGAAGGCGCTGCTGAAGCAGGCGGCCGGTACGTTGCTGGTGCCGGTGCCCAAGACCCGGCCCCTCGGCGGCCAGCCGCTGCGGGACCTGGATCTGCTCAAGTGGTGCGGCGACCTCGTCGAGGCCATGTTCCTCGAAGGCGTGCAGGTAAAGTAAGCGGCGTTTGTCGTGAAGGGAACGCATGTGAAGTCGACTCGAGTGCGCGTCATCCTGGCGGTCGCCGCCGCGGGAGTCGCGCTGACCGCCTGCTCTCCGAACCAGGCGGGTTCCGCGGCCATCGTGGCCGGGGAGCGGATCACCTCCAGCGAGCTGGACCGGAACGTGCAGGAGTACGAGGCGGCGCTGGCCAAGGCCAACATCTCCGCCTCGCAGCTGAACTTCCCCGGCAGCGTCCCGCAGGCGGTGCTCTTCCAGCTCGTCACCATGAAGCGGACCGCCAAGGCCGCGGAGAGCAAGGGCATGACGGCCACCGAGGGGGAGGTCGATCAGGTGATCGCCGCCGCCGGGGGGCAGGCGGCGTTCGAGCAGCGGATGGTCCAGCAGGCCATCGCACCCTCGCGGATCCGCGAGGTCGTCAGGTCCAACCTGATGTTCAACAAGCTCATCGCCAAGTACGGCGGCGGTGCCGACGACGCCGCGGTCCAGCGCGGCCAGGTGCAGGCGGCCCAGGACCTGCAGGCGGTGAAGGTCGTCTGGAACCCCCGCTACGGCACGTTCAACGAGCAGCGGAGCGAGCAGCAGCCGCAGCTCTTCCTGGACAACGACCGGTTCGGCAAGCTCCCCGCCGCCGGGGCCGCTGCGCAGCCGCAGTAGCCTCGGCGCCATGCCGCTGATCGTCGTCACCACCTCGCCCCGGGTCGCCCCGGGGCTGCTCAGCCGCCGCGCCTGGCAGGTCCTGGAGGAGGGGCCGGTCCGCACCGGCTCCGCAGGCCATCCGCTGCTGCCCTACCTCGCCGAGGCCGGCGTCGAGGTCGAGGTGGTCACCCCCGACCCCGCCGCGCTGGCCCGTGAGGCCCGCGAGGCGACCGTCGTGTGGCTGGAGGCCGACGAGGCGCTGATGCGTTCCATCGGCCACGCCGCGGTGGCGCTCGACGACCCGCCGGTGATCGAGGTCGTGCCGGGCTCCTACGACCTACCCGGGGCACGGCTGCTCGACCTGGTGGCGGTGATGGACCGGCTGCGGGTCAACTGCCCGTGGGACGCCCGGCAGACCCACGAGTCGCTGGCCCCGTACCTCATCGAAGAGGCGTACGAGGTGCTGGAGACCATCGAGGAGGGCGACCACGCGGCGCTCCGCGAGGAACTGGGCGACCTGTTGCTGCAGGTCGCCTTCCACGCGCGGGTCGCCCGCGACCGGCCCGACGGGTTCGACGTCGACGACGTGGCGGACGGGATCGTCGCCAAGCTCGTCCGCCGCCACCCGCACGTCTTCGCCGACACCGAGGTCGAGGACGCGGGCGAGGTCAGCGCCAACTGGGAGACCATCAAGGCGGCCGAGCGCGCCGCCAAGAACGGCGGCGACCCGGGTTCCGCCGTCGACGGCGTCCCGATGGGGCAGCCCGCGCTGTCCCTCGCCGCCCAGCTCCTGCGCCGCGCCGAGCGTGCCGGGGCGTCCACCGGCCTGCCCGAGGGCATCCCCGCCGACGGTCTCGGCGCCCGGCTCTTCGAGCTCGTCCGCCAGGCGCACGAAGCCGGCCTCGACCCGGAGGCCGAGCTGCGCGCCGTCGCCCGCGCCTACCGCGACCGCGTCCGGGATGCCTGACGGTCTTCCGACGGCCCGACGACGGCCGCCCGGCGGGCCTGACGGCCTGACGGTCGTGGGCCGACGATGGCCGCCCGGTGGGCCTGACAGCCGTCCGGTGAGCTGACGGCCGTTTGGCGGGCCGACGCCGCCCGGCGGGCCGGTGGCCCGGTCACCGGCCCGGCCGGCCGCCGCGGGAGGTGCCCCTCGCAGTACCGGTAAGTAGGTCTCGATAGGCTGCTGAGGCATACCGTCCTGCGACCTTAGGAGCGCTTCGTGGCTTCCATCGAGGGTGTCACCGCCCGCGAGATCCTTGACTCCCGGGGCAACCCGACCGTCGAGGTCGAGATCCTCCTGGACGACGGCAGCCAGGGCCGCGCCGCGGTTCCCAGCGGCGCGTCCACCGGCCAGTTCGAGGCCGTCGAGCTGCGCGACGGTGACGGACGTTACGGCGGCAAGGGCGTGGAGAAGGCCGTCCTCGGGGTCACCGACGAGATCGCCGAGGAGATCATCGGGTTCGACGCCGCCGAGCAGCGCAGCATCGACCAGGTCATGATCGACCTGGACGGCACGCCCAACAAGGAGCGCCTGGGCGCCAACGCCATCCTGGGCGTCTCGCTGGCCGTGGCCAGGGCCGCCGCGCAGAGCGCGGAGCTGCCGCTGTTCCGCTACGTCGGCGGGCCCAACGCGCACGTGCTCCCGGTGCCGATGATGAACATCCTGAACGGTGGCGCGCACGCCGACACCAACGTCGACATCCAGGAGTTCATGATCGCCCCGATCGGGGCGGAGTCGTTCCGCGAGGCCGTGCGGATGGGCACCGAGGTCTACCACGCCCTGAAGTCGGTGCTGAAGGAGAAGGGCTACGCCACGGGTCTCGGCGACGAGGGCGGCTTCGCGCCGAACCTGCCGTCCAACCGCGACGCGCTGGACCTCATCCTGGTCGCGATCGAGAAGGCCGGTTACGTGCCCGGCGACGACGTCGCCCTGGCGCTCGACGTGGCCGCCTCGGAGTTCCACTCCGACGGCGTCTACACCATCGACGGCAAGGGCCTGTCCGCCACCGAGCTGATCGCCTTCTACGAGGACCTGGTCGCGAACTACCCGCTCGTCTCCATCGAGGACCCGCTGAACGAGGAGGACTGGGAGGGCTGGAAGGCCATCACCACGGCCCTCGGCGACAAGGTCCAGCTCGTCGGCGACGACCTGTTCGTGACCAACCCCGCGCGGCTGGGCCGCGGCATCGCCGAGGGCACCGCCAACGCGTTGCTGGTCAAGGTCAACCAGATCGGCACCCTCACCGAGACCCTCGACGCCGTCGACCTGGCGCACCGCAGCGGCTACCGCTGCATGATGAGCCACCGTTCCGGCGAGACCGAGGACACCACGATCGCCGACCTCGCGGTGGCCACCAACTGCGGCCAGATCAAGACCGGTGCTCCGGCCCGCTCCGACCGCGTGGCCAAGTACAACCAACTGCTCCGCATCGAGGAGGAGCTCGACGACGCGGCCCGTTACGCGGGACGCGCCGCCTTCCCGCGCTTCCGGCGCTAGAGGGTCACCCGGGTCGTCACGTGGCCCGTCGGCCGGGTCGTCACGTGACCCGTCACACGGACCGCCACACGGACCGCCACACGGCCCGTCACACGGGTCGTCGTCCGGCCCGTCACGCGGGTCGCGCGCTCTTCCCACGCTCGCGGCGGTAGTTTCGTCTCGCGGCTTGCGTCCGATTCCGGGCGTAAGCCGCGTCGCGGGCGAACGCGGTCGGGTGCCGCCGGAGTCCGCGGACGATCCGCCGTCCTCCGGTGTCGGGGCCGCCGTAGCGGGCACGGGAGACGGCACCGCCGGAACGTGGACGGGGAGGGTGCGTGGCGAAACGGCCGCAGCTGACGGGACGGGCCGCGGTCCTCGCGGTCGTGGTGTGCGCGATCGCGATGAGCCTGGCCTATCCGATCCGGGAGTACATCGCCCAGCGCCGCCAGATCGCGCAGCTGGAGCAGGAGAAGGCCAGGGAACAGGCGGCGATCAAGGTCCTGGACGACCGCCACAAGCAGCTCCAGGATCCCGGCTACATCAAGCGCCAGGCCCGGGAGCGGTTGTTCTACTGCGATCCCGGCCAGAAGTGCTACGTCGTCATGGGCAGGCCGCCCGCGCCGGGCAAGGGCACCGCGGGTGCCCCGAAGAAGGCCGCGGTCAGACCGCCGTGGTACGCGACGCTGTGGGACTCGGTCAGGGCCGCCGACAGCGGTACGGGGCAGAAGGCGGCCAAGGCCGCCGGGTGACGCCGATACCCTGGATGTCGTCTTTCAGGGGGTGTCACGAATGGTGGATGATCGCGACGTGGCGGCGGTGGGGCGGCAGCTCGGCCGGACGCCGCGAGGACTGCGCGCGGTGGCGCACCGCTGCCCGTGCGGGCTGCCTGACGTCGTGGAGACCTCTCCGCGGCTGTCCGACGGGTCACCCTTCCCCACGACCTTCTACCTGACCTGCCCGAAGGCCGCATCGGCCATCGGCAGGCTGGAGACGTCGGGGATGATGCGCGACATGCAGGCCAGGCTCGCCGACGATCCGGAGCTGGCCGAGGCGTACCGGGCCGCCCACGACGACTACGTCGCGCGCCGCGACAAGGCCGCCGCGGAGGAGGGCCTGGAGCCGCTGCCGCGTGACATGCAGAGCGCGGGCGGCATGCCCACCCGGGTCAAGTGCCTGCACGCCCTGGTCGGTCACGAGCTCGCGGTGCCCGGCGTCAACCCCTTCGGCCGCGAGGCGCTCGACGCGATCGGCGAGTGGTGGGCCACGGGCCCCTGCTGCCGGGCCGGGGAGCCGGACGACCCCACCCAGACCACGAGCGCCGAACCCTCGAAGGAGACCACGTGACCCGTGTCGCCGCGATCGACTGTGGCACCAATTCCGTCCGCCTGCTCATCGCCGACATCGGCCACGACAGGCTGACCGACGTCGAGCGGCGGATGGAGATCGTCCGCCTGGGGCAGGGGGTCGACAAGACCGGCAGGCTGGCTCCCGAGGCGCTGGAGCGGACGTTCGCCGCGATGCGCGGCTACGCCGAGCTCATCGACCGCCACGGCGCCGGCGCGGTCCGTGTGGTGGCCACCAGCGCGACACGCGACGCCGCCAACCGGCAGGAGTTCACGGACGGCGTCCGCGAGATCTTCGGGGTGGAGCCCGAGGTGATCACGGGTGCCGAGGAGGCCGAGCTGTCGTTCGTCGGCGCCACCCACGATCTGGTCCGGTTCTCGTTCGAGACCGGCCTCCCCACCCCCGACGGCACCCGCCCGCCGTACCTGGTGGTCGACATCGGTGGCGGCTCGACCGAGTTCGTGCTCGGCTCGACGCATGTCGAGGCCGCGCTGTCGGTCGACATCGGGTGCGTCCGGCTGACCGAGCGGCACCTGCGTGACGCGGGTGACCCGCCGGCGGCCGAGGCGGTCGAGGCGGTGATCGCCGACATCGACGACGCGCTGGACCGCGTCGCCGCCGAAGTTCCGGTGGAGCGGGCGTTGACCCTGGTCGGACTCGCCGGCTCCGTCACGACCGTGGTGGGAATGGCGCTCAACCTGCCGGAATACGACCCGAAGAAAATCCACCACGCGCGAATCGCGGCGCATGACGTGCACGATGTCACCGAGCGTCTGCTGGGAATGACCGTCGGGCAGCGAACCGCGATTCCCGTCATGCATCCCGGCAGGGCCGACGTCATCGGGGCGGGGGCTCTCATTCTGGACCGTGTCATGACGCGTTACGGATTTGGAGAGGTGGTCGCCAGCGAGCGTGACATTCTCGACGGTATCGCCTGGTCCGTCGCGAAGCGTTAACTGAATCTGGACAATCGCCCGATTAAGCGGTATTGAGCGGCGCTTGCGTTCTATGGTTAGGTAAAGGCGCTTTAGTGAGGCTTTGCCGTAGCCCGGCACGGCTGAGGTCGGGGCGGCAACCGTCTCCTGGGGCGCTCTTATGTCTCCCACTCGAACGGAGCAACCCCTCATGAAATCCGGACTAGCGAGAAAGCTAGCCGCGGCGGGAGCCGGCGCGGCCATGCTGGCCACGATGGCGACGGGGCTACTGGCCACGCCCGCGGCCGCGGCGACCGGGTCGGCGGCCTCCGCCGCCAAGCCGAAGCCCGCGGTGTCGGTCGGCACCCCCAAGGCGTCCCCCTCGAAGTACAAGGGTGACTGCCCCGTCAATGTGACCTTCTCCTCGAAGATCAAGGTGAAGGCCGTCGCGGGCAAGACCACGGTCGCCTACCGCTGGCTGTACGGGGACGGGTCGAAGGGCAAGGTCAAGACCTTCACCTTCCGCGGCAAGGGTGTCAAGAGCTTCACCGTCAAGGACAAGGGCACCTTCAAGGGTGACGTCAAGGGTTGGCAGGCCGTCCAGGTCCTGGCCCCGCGCGGCGCCACCTCCGGCAAGGGCCGCTTCGCGGTCTCCTGCGACGGCGGCGGGCACGACGGCGGGAACGACGGCGGGCACGAGGTCGTCCAGCCCGGCATCGGCGCCACGGTCTGGGTCGACGAGGGCAACTGCGAGGCTGCGCTGATCGGCCGCATCACCGCCTCCAGCTCCCGCTGGGTGCGCTACCAGTGGGTCGTCAACGGCCACGTCGTCGACAGCGACGCCGTCCGCGTCAACGGCTCGCGCAAGGTCGTCCACGTGTTCAAGCCCCGCGACGACTTCCGGGGCTGGGCCGCCCTGCAGATCGTCGACCCCGTCGAGAACTCCTCCAACCGGGCCTACTTCAAGATCTGGTGCAAGGACACCACGCCGAAGGTCTCGGCCTCGGTCGACGCCCCCTCCGCCTACGAGGGCACCTGCCCGGTCACGCGGACCTTCACCGGCACGATCGGCGTCTCGCACGGCGACACCCGGGTGAAGTACCGCTGGATCCGTGACGGTGTCCCGGGCAGCTGGGAGAGCGTCTACTTCACCGGCCACGGCCCGCAGCGCCAGATCGTGAGCGACTCCTGGACCGCCTCGGCGTCCGGGAACGCCTCGCGGGCGATCGAGCTGTACGACGGCTCCACCACCGGAGCCGTCAAGGCCGAGGTGACCTGCAAGACCCCGGCGCCCGCTCCGGCGCCGGCCCCGGCCGACACCGAGACGGCGGCCTAGGAACCGGGATCCCGCCCCGGGCGTCCGGCGCCCGGGGTCGTCACAGCTGAAGGACAGGCGGCGTCCGCATCCGGCGGGCGCCGCCTGCGGCTTTTCCGGCGGCGACCGGGCCCCGCCGCCGCCCGGAGCCGGGCCGGACGTCCCCGCCGCGGTCCGGAGTCCGACATGCCGGACGTGCCGGACGTGCCGCCCGGAGCCGGACGCGCCGGATGTGCCGCCCGGAGCCGGACGCGCCGGATGTGCCGCCCGGAGCCGGACGCGCCGGACAGCACGGTCAACTCGCGGACGTCCCCGCCGCCGCCCGGAGCCGGACGCCCGCCCTGCCCCTCCGGCGTCGGGACCCCGCCGCGTCGCCGTACGGTATCGTGCCGCTTTCCCTCCCCGGCCCGGACCCGGGCCCCCACGCTGGAGGTAGTCGATGACCTGCGTCCCACCCGGATCCGGATGGCCCGGGGACCCGGCCTCATCCGGCACGCCCGTCGCCCGTGATCCCGCCGGGGTGCGGGAGCTGGCGGAGGCGAGCCGCTCGCTCGCCGAGCTCACCGCCGCGCAGTCGGTCTGCCGGGCCTGTCCACGGCTGGTGGAGTGGCGGGAGGAGGTCGCGACGGTCAAGCGGCGGGCGTTCGCCACGGAGACCTACTGGGGGCGGCCCATCCCCGGATGGGGCGAGGAGGAGCCGGAGGTCCTCATCGTGGGCCTGGCTCCGGCGGCGCACGGCGGCAACCGGACCGGTCGCATCTTCACCGGGGACAGGAGCGGCGACTGGCTGTTCGCCTCCCTGTACCGCACGGGCCTGGCCGCGCGGGAGACCAGCGTCCGGGCCGACGACGGCCAGCGTCTCATCGGCGCGCGGATGGTGGCCGCCGTCAGGTGTGCCCCGCCCGCCAACAAGCCCGACCCCGCGGAGCGGGCCGCCTGCTCCCCGTGGCTGTCCCGGGAGATCGCGCTCGTCGCGGGGAGCCTGCGCGTGGTGGTCGCGCTGGGCGGCTTCGCCTGGCAGGCGCTCTGGCCGGCGTTGCAGGAGGCCGGGTGTGCGCCGCCGCGGCCCCGCCCGGCCTTCGGACACGGCGTCGAAGTGCCGCTGACCTGGCAGGACGGGCGGAGAGTGCATCTGCTCGGTTGTTACCACCCCAGCCAGCAGAACACCTTCACCGGTCGGGTGACGGCCGAGATGCTCGACACCCTCTTCAGCAGGGCAAACGCGCTTCGGAGCTTGTGAACTCGATCACAAAGAGAAGATCGGCAGGAATTCTCGCAGTAAACGAAGGTGTTTCTAGCTGGTAGCGGAAGTTCCGAGCGATTTGCTGGTTCGCCCCCTGGTGTGAGCGGAGGCTCGGACGTATGCTTGTGAAAGGTTTCACAAGCCTCGAACCTACCGAAGGATGACGTCGTCGTGGATCGCAACTCCAAGCACATCGTGGTCGTCGGCGGAGGCTACGTCGGCCTCTACACCGTGCTGCGCCTCCAGCACACGCTCCGTAAGGAGCTGCGTGACGGAACCGTGCGAATCACCGTCCTGACCCCCGAATCCCACATGACCTACCAGCCCTTCCTCCCCGAGGCCGCGGCGGGCAACCTGTCGCCCCGGCACGTGGTGGTCCCGCTCCGCCGGGTCCTGAAGAAGGCGACCATCCTCAACGGCAAGGTCACCAAGGTGAACCACGCCGCCAAGACCCTCGACTTCGCACCCAACGTGGGCACCCCGCACGAGATCGAGTACGACATCGTGGTCATGGCCGCGGGTTCGGTCTCGCGTACCCTCCCCATCCCCGGGCTGGCCGACGCCGCCATCGGCTTCAAGACGGTCGGTGAGGCGATCGCGCTGCGCAACCGGGTGCTGGGACTGCTCGACCGCGCCGAGAGCGACGAGGACGAGGCCCTGCGCAGGCGAGCCCTGACCTTCGTGGTGGTCGGTGGTGGCTTCGCGGGCATCGAGGCGCTGGCCGAGCTGGAGGACATGGCGACCGACGCCGTCCGCTACTACCACAACGTCAAGCGTGAGGACTTGCGCTGGGTCCTCGTCGAAGCCACCGACCGCATCCTCCCCGAGGTCGGCCCCGAGATGGGCAAGTGGACCGCCGAGCAGCTGCGCGAGCGCGGCATCGAGGTCAAGATGAACACCCGGCTGGAGTCCTGCGAGGGCGGCCTGGTCAAGCTCTCCGACGGTGAGGAGTTCGAGTCGGCCACCATCGTGTGGACCGCCGGCGTCAAGGCCAGCCAGGTCGTCAACGCGGGTGACCTGCCCTTGGACGAGCGCGGCCGGATCAAGACGACGACCCGTCTCACCGTGGCCGGGGTCGAGGACGCCTTCTCGGCCGGCGACGTGGCCGGGGTGCCCGACGTGACCAACCCGGGCCAGTACTGCGCACCCAACGCCCAGCACGCCGTCCGGCAGGCGAAGGTGCTCGCCGACAACATCACCCGCCGGCTTCACGGTAAGGAGCTGGTCGACTACCGCCACAAGTATGTCGGGTCGGTGGCGGGACTGGGCCTCCACAAGGGGGTGGCCAACGTCTACGGGATCAAGCTGCGGGGAATTCCCGCGTGGTTCATGCACCGCACCTACCATTTGTCGCGGGTGCCTACGTTGAATCGCAAGGTTCGCGTGATGGCGGACTGGACGCTGGCGCTTTTCTTCAAGCGGGAGACCGTCTCGCTCGGGGAGATCGAAGCGCCGCGGGCGGAGTTCAAGGCCGCGGCGACGACCTGAGTCCCCGGTCTCGGGGTGAGCGGTGGCCGGAGTCTCGTCCGGCCCCGCCGCCGATCCCCGTGTCCACGGCCCCGTTCCCGGTCCACCGGGGGCGGGGCCGTGGCGGTTTCCACCCGCGCTGACGGTGCCGGTGGCGAGCCGGCCGGCGCGGTCGCCGAGGCGCACCCGGCCTCCCCGGGACGTGCGCGCGAACCCGGGGCCGCGCGTGGCCGCCTCCGTGACCGGTTCGCCCGCCTCCGTGACCGGTTCGCCCGCCGCCGTGGCGCGCGTTCGGCGGCCCCGTAGGCGGCGTGGACCGGCGGCGGTTCTTCGCCGGTACCTTTTCCCGCCCCGGTCCGTCCGCACGCCGGAGGGGGCGTCACGGTCGCTTTCCGCCCCGTCCCCGTCTTCCGCCGGAATCCGCTCGCGGGCGCCGCCGACGTCGCGGGGGCCGGGGTGATCGCCGGACGCCGCAGATGATGCGCCGTCGGCTCACATGTCGCGTTCCGGATGGTTTCCGGGACGGCGTTCCCGGTGCCGTCCACGGTGAACGCTCCGGCACCGGTGATCCTCTCACCACCCGAGCCCACGCTTTCGGGGGCCCGCCGTCTCCGGCGTCAACTTGACCATCTCGGTGGTGTGCTATTCCTTGACCGGGTCGCCGGAGTGCGGACGGTCCGCGGATTGGCGAAGAGAGTCATGGGATGGAGGGCTTGAACAGTTACGTATGAGTGATTCGTTACGTATGATTGCGGCGCCCCCGTAGCCCAATGGCAGAGGCAAACCCCTTAAAAGGGTTCGAGTGAGGGTTCGAGTCCCTCCGGGGGCACAGGATTGCCTATTTAACGGCCCGGCCTGTGACCAGTGGAAATATGGGAACAGCCGGGTTTCGGCACGGTGTCGATTGTGGGAGTGCCTGGTATAAAACAGTAACCATGAGGAGTGGGACGAATACGGACAGGTCCCCCGCCTTGGCGGCGTTTTCCGGCGGGCGGCGGATGCTCTCCTTGACCGGCCTGCCCCATCCGCCGCCGTCGCTGTGATCACCGTCACTGTGATCGCCGGCGTCGCCGTGACGGTGTCCGCCACCGTGGTCGCCGATGTCGCCGTGACGGTGTCCATGACCGGTCCCGGTGCCGCTCAGGCGAGGGCCGGACGTCCCGGTGCCGCTCCGCCGGGAGGTCGGCGCACAGGGCACGGAAACCGGGAACCAGATGTGCGGGCCGTTCGTTGACGACAGCGGCGGTAGCCGTGCGACCGCTTGGACAACTTAGATATCAGCACGATACGGCCGTGTGACAACCTATCGAATACGCTGATCGCATAGGTCGCAGCGTGGAGGCAGCGATGGAGAGTAAGAACCCCGTATTCAGCCGGCAAGCCAAGGGCCACCAGGCCTGGGGGCCGGCTCCGACGCCCAGTGATCTTCAGGGCATGTACGACGCGCCGTCCTACGCGCCGCCCGCGCAGCGGACGATGACGATCGACGACGTGGTCGTGCGCGGCTTCATCACCCTGGGCACGCTGGTCGTGTCCGCAGCGGTGGCCTGGGTGCTCAACCTGGGCATGGCCGCGATGATCGCCGGTGTGCTCGTCGGCCTGGTGCTGGGCCTGATCGTCTCGTTCAAGCAGAGCACCAACCCGGTGCTGATCCTCGGCTACTCGGTCGCCTACGGTGTGGCCGTCGGTGTGATCAGCCACGTGTACAACGATCTGTACAACGGCATCGTCTTCCAGGCGGTGGTCGGCACCGCGCTGGCCTTCGGCGCGATGCTGACGGTGTACGCCCTGCGCATCGTCCGGGTCACGCCGAAGTTCACCAAGTTCGTCGTGGCCGCGGCCCTGGCCCTGATGGGCCTGGCGCTGGTCAACCTGCTCGCCGGCTTCTTCATCGAGGACGGCATCGGCATCCGCTCGGGTGGCCCGCTGGCCTACGTCTTCAGCGTCGCCGCCATCCTGGTCGGGTGCTTCTTCCTGCTCCTCGACTTCGACGAGGTCGAGCGCGGGGTCCGGGCCGGTGCTCCGGAGAAGTACTCGTGGCTGATGGCCTTCGGCCTGACCGTCACCCTGGTCTGGATCTACCTGGAGATCCTGCGCTTCCTGAGCTACTTCACAAGCAACGACTAGGACATACGACGAACCCCGCCCGGAGCCTGTCCGGGCGGGGTTTCTCATGTCCGAGAGCGGGCACGCCGGTGAACACAAGGCGACAGGCTGTCGGCGAACCGCGCCGGAAGAGAGCTCCCGAGGGCTTGCTATCTGCGCATTCGTGATGCACTGTCGAGCAAAGGAGCCTATCCGTGGAGGTGCTCATGTCGTTGAACCACTCGCTGGAGACGCAGAACAAGCTGATCGCCAGAGTCCCGGACATCACGGGACGCGCACTCCCAGAGTGGTTCCAAGCCATCGACAACGGCCCGGCTTTCCTTCGTTGTGAAGAGCGCGCCAACTGGCTCGCCGACGAGCACGGGCTGTCCCACGGCTACGCCGCCGCGATCGTGCACGAGCACGAGCGGCACCGTCGTACCCGTCACCTGTAAGCCGTCCAGTCACAAGCCCGCGCCGCTCCGGTGGTGCGGGCTTCGTCGTGCGTGGGCATGATGGAAGCATGGATCTTGACCAGGCGAGGGCTTTCCTCCGTGACAACCATCGGGCGGTCATGCTGACCCGGCACGCCGACGGGCGTCCGCAGCTCTCACCCGTCACCGTGGGGGTGGACGCCTCGGGGAAGGCGGTCGTCAGCACCCGGGAGACCGCGGTGAAGGTTCGCAACCTGCGCCGGGACCCGAAGGTGACGCTCTGCGTGACGACCGACGCCTTCTTCGGGCCGTGGGTCCAGATCGAGGGCGTCGCGGAGGTCGTCTCGCTGCCCGAGGCGATGGAGCCCCTGGTCGACTACTACCGCGACATCTCCGGCGAGCATCCCGACTGGGACGACTACCGGGCCGCCATGGAACGGGACCGGCGGGTGATCGTGAGGATCGAGATCACCCGTGCCGGTCCCGACGTCCACGGCTGACCGCCGGCCGGGGGAAGCTCAGCTGAGGCGCTCCAGGACCATGGCCATGCCCTGCCCGCCGCCGACGCACATGGTCTCCAGACCGATCGACTTGTCGTGGAAGGCCAGGCTGTTGATCAGCGTGGAGGTGATGCGGGCGCCGGTCATGCCGAAGGGGTGGCCCAGCGCGATGGCGCCGCCGTTGACGTTGAGCCGGTCGAGGTCGATGCCGAGCTCCCGGTAGGACGGGATGACCTGGGCGGCGAACGCCTCGTTGATCTCGACGAGGTCGACGTCGCCGATGGACATGCCCGCCCTGGCCAGTGCCTGCCTGGACGCCTCGACGGGGCCCAGGCCCATGATCTCGGGGGACAGGCCGGTCACGCCGGTGGAGACGATCCGGGCCAGCGGGGTGATGCCGAGCTCGGCGGCCCTGGTGTCGCTCATCACGACCACCGCCGCGGCGCCGTCGTTCAGCGGGCAGCAGTTGCCCGCGGTGACGGTCCCGTCAGGGCGGAAGGCCGGCTTGAGCTGGGAGACCGCCTCGTAGGTGGTGCCGGCGCGCGGGCCGTCGTCCTTGGTGACGACGGTGCCGTCCGGCAGGGTCACCGGGGTGATGTCCTTCTCCCAGAAGCCGTTGGCGATGGCCTTCTCCGCCAGGTTCTGCGAGCGGACGCCGAACTCGTCCTGCTCCTGACGGGAGACGCCCTTCAGCCCGGCCACGTTCTCCGCCGTCTGGCCCATGGCGATGTAGACGTCGGGCAGCCGGTTGTCCTCGCGGGGGTCGCGCCAGACCCCGCCGCCGCCCTCGGCCGCCTTGGCCGAGCGGGTGCACGCGTCGGCGAAGAGCGGGTTCTGCGTCTCGGGCAGCGAGTCGGAGTTGCCCTTGACGAAGCGGGAGACGCACTCCACACCCGCCGACACGAACACGTCGCCCTCGCCCGCCTTGATCGCGTGCAGCGCCATCCGGGTGGTCTGGAGGGAGGAGGCGCAGTAACGGGTCACGGTGGTGCCCGGCACGCCGTCCAGGCCGAGCAGGGTGGTCACCACCCGGCCGATGTTGAAGCCCTGTTCGCCGCCCGGCAGGCCGCAGCCCAGCATCAGGTCGTCGATGGTGGCCGGGTCGAGCTGGGGGACCTTGGCCAACGCGGCCTGGATGATCTGTACGGTCAGGTCGTCGGGACGGATGTCCTTGAGGGACCCCTTGAAGGCGCGTCCGATGGGCGAGCGCGCGGTCGCGACGATGACTGCCTCGGGCATGTGGCTCTCCTGGGTTCGTTTTCAGTCCTCCTGCGGAGCGTACCGCGCGGTATGCCGGAATCCACGACCGGGGGCCGGTGAAACAGAACTTTGTACGGGACGCACAAGGGGGTGCGCCGAACTCAGCCGTACATGCCCGGCAGGGTGCCGGCGCCGTCCTTGACGCCGTGCAGGCCGCCCTTCTCGTCACGCCACATCCGCCAACCGTCGTGGCTGCCGGTGAACCAGGCGGGCGGCGCGGGCGAGCCCGCCACCCGGCCGCCGTCGGACAGCCGGAACTCGCACAACGCGGCCACCGAGTAGAAACCCGGGCTCTGCCCCTTGAGGGGGAGCGGCTTGGGGTCGGTGACGCAGAAGGACCAGCCGCGTTCGGTCTTCACCTCGGCACCGCGGCCGGTGGCCAGGTCGAAGGCGTGGCCCGGTTTGCCGTGCCGGAGGAAGCCGATCTTCTCCATCCGCGGCGGGAAGGCCAGCCACCAGCCCGGCTCCGGGACCTGCGTGGCCGGGATCTGCCCGAGGACCCGGCCGCTTGCGGCGTCCAGCCGGGCGAACCCGCCGTACTGGCCCTGCTGGTCGACCGGGCGGACCACCGGTGCGAACCCCGGGCTGCCGCTTGGGTAGACGCGCACCACCGACGGACGCATCCAGTTGACCGTGCCGTCGGCGAGCTTCACGGAGAACAACCCGAAGGCGGAGACCTTGCCGCTCTTCGGATCGGTGTAGGGGGCGACGTAGCCGACCAGGTCGCCCGCCGCCGCGCCGAACGACCAGCCGCCCGACAGGTCGACCCCGGAGCCGAGCGCCTGCTCGACGGGGAGCTGCCAGGCGACCTTGCCGGTCCTCAGGTCGCGTGCCTCCAGGACGGGATGGCGGGCCAGCCGGAGGAACACCGCGCGGGAGTCGTCGGACCACTCGACCTCGGCGATGCCGGGGAGCTTCCACCTGGTCCGGCCGGTGGCCGGGTCGAGCACGACGAGGCGGGCGCCGGCGAGGGCGGTGTGCTCGGAGACGCACACGAGCCTTCCGCACCGTTGCGGGCCGAAGGTGGAGTGAACCGGGCGGCTCCACCGGCGCTCGCCGGTCCTGGCGTCGCGGCCGACGAGCGCGGCCTTCCAGCGACCCTGCCGGACGGGGTCGACCGCCACGGCGACGGACCGTCCCGGGGCGGTCTCGACGATCGCCGGGGCGGGCACGCCCATTCCCGGCAGGCGGCCCGCCATGGTCGCCGGATGAGCCCACAGCCGCCGGCCGGTGGCGAGGTCGAGGGCGACCGTCTCCAGCGTGCCGTCCGGTCTCAGGGAGGTGGCGGTGGCGACGCCGCCGGCGGCGTCGGTGCGGCTGACCGCGTTCACCCCGGCGTTGTGCCAGGTGGGATGGTCCGGGGCGGCCGCTTCGCTGCCGGAGCAGCCGGCCAGGGCCACAGCTCCGGCGAGCACCAGGGCCGGGTTCGCGATGGGCCGGATCACGGGCATTCACTCCAATGGGGGCGAGGCGTGACGGCTTCGCCGCGGAGGGTGACCGCGTTCAGGCGTCGTCGGGCCGCGCCCCGGGCCGTCGGCGGAGCAGGGTCACCCATCGTCCGTAGGTGCCGGTCGCTCGGCCGGCGACGCGGGTCGCGGAGACCTCGGCGCCGGGCTCCTCCGCGGCCTTGACCGCCGCGAGGTAGATCGACTCGCTGCGCCGGACCCGCGGCTCGGGCCACAGTCCCAACGCGTTGCACACAGAAGGTAGCACCGCGTAAGCAACCTGTAGATAACCTTGAGCAGATGGGTGGTAACGATCAAGACTGAACATCTCGGCCGGGTTCGTGTCGAACTCCGGGCCCAGCAGGTCCGCGAAGGCCACCGTCCGCCCGCCGGCCTCGACCACGGCGACCGTCTGGGCGGCGGCGAGCTGCCGGCTCCAGCGCCGCGTCACCCAGCGCAGCGGCTGTGCGATCGGCCGGACCGTGCCCAGGTCCGGGCAGGTGCCGACGATCACCTCCGCCCCCGCCTCCCGCAGCCTGCGCACGGCCTTCTGTAAGTGCCGTACGGCCTGCGCGGGCGGCGTCTGGGAGGTGATGTCGTTGGCGCCGACGAAGACGACCGCGACCTCCGGCCGTGCCCTGAGCGCCTCGTCCACCTGGTCGCCCAGGTCGGCGGAGGTCGCCCCGGACCTCCCGGCCACGGTCAGCCGCACCGGCCGCTCGGCGATCACCGCGAGGCCGCAGGCGATCAGCACGCCGGGCGTCTCACCCGGATCGGTGGTGCCCAGGCCGACGGACGTCGAGTCGCCGAGCATGACCATCCGGATCGGCTCACCTCCGAAGGCGCCGTAGACCCCGTCCGAGGGCGGTCCGTCGGTGCCGTGCGGCCGGCCCACGATGCGGCGGGCCACCAACGCCTCGGCCAGCAGCAGGCCGTAGGCCGCAGCGCCAAGGGCGGTGAGCCCTCCTCCGCCCATCGCCGCGGCGGCCGCGATGCGCCGGGCGGTGCGGGCCGCCCCGGGTGTCCCGCTCACGTGGCGTTGCTCCCTCCGTAAGGGGCGGTAGCGTTGCCTTGAAAGCCAGCCGAGTCCCCGCCACCCCCATGGGATCACGGCGATCAACACAACAAGCTGACAAAGCTTCGGTATTTCGAGGTGATCATCCCGGTGCGCGTATACGACTCGCTCGTCGAGCTGATGGGCAACACCCCTCTCGTCCGGTTGAAGACCGTGACGGAGGGCCTGCCGGCCCAGGTGCTCGCAAAGGTGGAATACTTCAACCCCGGTGGCTCGGTCAAGGACCGCATCGCGGTGCGGATGATCGAGGCCGCCGAGCGGTCCGGGGAGCTGCGTCCCGGGGGGACGATCGTGGAGCCCACCTCGGGCAACACGGGTGTCGGCCTGGCGATCGTGGCCCAGCAGCGCGGTTACCGGTGCCTGTTCGTGGTGCCCGACAAGGTGGCCCAGGACAAGATCGCGGTGTTGCGGGCCTACGGGGCCGAGGTCGTGGTCTGCCCCACGGCCGTCTCGCCCGACCACCCCGACTCCTACTACTCGGTCTCCGACCGGCTGGCCAGGGAGACCCCGAACGCCTGGAAGCCCGACCAGTACTCCAACCCCAACAACCCCGACAGCCACTACCACTCGACGGGCCCGGAGCTCTGGGAGCAGACCGAGGGGCGGATCACCCACTTCGTGGCGGGGGTCGGCACCGGCGGCACGATCAGCGGCGCCGGGCGCTACCTCAAGGAGGTGTCCGGCGGCCGGGTCAAGGTCATCGGCGCCGACCCCGAGGGCTCGGTCTACTCCGGCGGCACCGGCAGGCCGTACCTGGTGGAGGGCGTGGGCGAGGACATCTGGCCGGCCACCTACGACACGACGATCTGCGACCAGATCATCGCGGTCTCCGACAAGGACTCCTTCGGCATGACCCGGCGCCTGGCCCGCGAGGAGGGGCTGCTGGTGGGCGGCTCCTGCGGGATGGCCACGGTCGCGGCGCTCCGGGTGGCCGGCCAGGCCGGTCCGGACGACGTGGTCGTGGTGCTGCTGCCGGACGGCGGCCGGGGCTACCTGTCGAAGATCTTCAACGACGAGTGGATGGCCGACTACGGCTTCCTGACCACCTCCACGGACGAGGGCCTGGTCAAGGACGTGCTCCGCGGCAAGGGATCCGGTCTTCCGGAGTTCGTGCACACCCACCCGCACGAGTCGGTCGAGACGGCCATCTCGATCATGCGTGAGTACGGGGTCTCGCAGCTGCCGGTGATGAAGGAGGAGCCGCCGGTCATGGCCGCCGAGGTGGTCGGCTCGATCCTGGAGCGCGACCTGCTCGACGCCCTCTACCGGGGCCGGGTCCGGCCCACCGACCCGCTGGCCGAGCACATGTCGCAGCCGCTGCCGATGCTCGGCGCGGGGGAGCCGGTCTCCATCGCGGTCGAGGCGCTGGAGAAGGCCGACGCCGCCGTCGTCCTCGACGACGGCAAGCCGGTCGGCCTGCTCACCCGTCAGGACCTGCTGGCCTTCCTGGCCAACCGCTGACGGTCCGCTCCGGGGCTCACACGGGCACCTCGGCCATGACCTCCCAGGCACCCGAGGGGGTGGGGCCGGCCACGAGACGGCCGCCGAGCGCCTCGACGCGCTCGGCCATGCCGACCAGGCCGAAGCCGCCCCCGAGGCGGGAGATCTTGGTTTCCGTCCTGGCGCCGTAGTTGCGCACGCGCAGCCGCACGGTCTGCCGGGCGTCCGACCCGTCACGTCCGTTCTGCGGCTGCCTCCCGGCCTGCGCGCGTCCGGCCTCGGCCCACAGGCGCAGGTCGGAGCCGTCGGTCAGCCTGAGGTCCGCCTCGACCCAGCCGGCGTCCGGGGCGTGCCGGCGCACGTTCGTCAGCGACTCCTGCAGCACCCGGTGAAGGGTGGTCATCGCCTCCGGGGCCAGGGTCTCCTCGGTGATCCCCTGCCCGATGTCGAAGGCGACCTGGGGGCCGCCCGCCGAGAAGCGTTCGACCATGGTGCGCATGTCCATGAGCGTGCTGCCGGGGGAGCGGGCGGCCTCGTCCTCCGCGCGCAGCACGCTGACCAGGCGGCGCATCGAGGTGAGCGCGTCCGCCCCGGCCCCGGCGATCGCGTCCAGGGCGGGCAGCACCGCCTCCGGCTTGTGCTCGGCGACGACCTTGGCGGCCTGGGCCTGCACGACGATTCCGGTGATGTGGTGGGCGACCAGGTCGTGCAGTTCCCTGGCCAGCTCCAGTCGCTCGGAGCGCCGCACCGCGCTGACGGCCTCCTTGCGGCGCTCCAGTTGGAAACGGAGGTAGGCGCCGACTCCGGCGGCGAACGACCAGCCGACGAAGAGCAGGAAGCCGGCGGCCAGCGACGGATCCGGTTCGATCACGCGCGCGGCCGACGCCTCCAGCACGCCCATCGCCAGGAGCGAGAACACCGCGGCCCGCCGGACCGGCTCGATCGTGCGCAGCACGCCGATCGTGAGGATCAGCAGGGCTCCGGTCTCGGCCAGGCCCGGCATGCAGTCGCCGCCCGCGAATCCGATGACCATGGTGGACGCGAACGACACCGTCAGCAGGGAGACGAACCCGCCGGTCCGCCTGCTGTGGCGCCACAGCACGGCCAGCACTCCCACCACACCGCAGCCGGGGACCAGCCAGCTGACCGCCGGCCCGCCGGAGGACAGCGCCACCGCCAGGTCGATCAGCAGCAGGAGCATGAGCCAGCCGACCAGAGCGATCTCGCTCAGCCTCTTGATCCAGTAGACGATCCGGTTCATTTCCACCACGGGCACCGAGCCTAGGCCGGACGGTGGACATGTCATATCAGCCGTTCGGTCGAGACCTCCGCGCCGAACCGACCCTTCAGCGGAGGTGGAGGGGGCGGGCCGTGACCGATGCTTGACGTGTCGAAGGGGAGAGGGAAATGACCGTCATCGGAATCACAGTGCTGGCCCTGGGGCTCGTGGTCGCCGTCGCGCTGACACTCGCCGACCCGGTCCTGCTGTCGCGGATCAACGGCGAGGACGCCGAAGGCGGCAGCGGCCGGCACATCCAGGCCCCGCCGCTTCCGGCCCGGCCCGGCGCCGTGAGCGCCGCGGTGCCGGGCGGTGCGCCGGGTCACGTGGCAGGCGGCGTGGCGGGTGCCGCGGTGGGCACGGCGCCGAGCCGGACCGCGGGCGGCGCGGTCGTGCCGCCGCAGGCGCGCCGTTCCGCGGACCGGACGCCGCAGGCCGCGTAAGGACCTACCGGGGAAAGGACCCACCGGGCAGGTTCCGGGACGCACGGCGGTTGCGGGACCGCCGCCCGGAACACCGGCCGGATGCGTCGCGGTGGACGCGATTTTTGCGAGTAGCGTTGCCCGTATGAACCAAGGATTCGAAACGCTCGCCATCCACGCAGGTCAGGAGCCCGACCCTCACACCGGGGCCGTCGTTCCGCCCATCTACGCGGTGTCCACCTACAAGCAGGACGGCGTGGGCGGCCTGCGCGCCGGATATGAGTACAGCCGGTCGGCCAACCCGACCAGGACTGCTCTGGAGCAGGCGATGGCCGCGGTCGAGAGCGGCACCCGGGGTCTGGCGTTCGCGTCGGGCCTGGCGGCCGAGGACACGCTGCTGCGTACGGTCTGCAAGCCCGGCGACCACGTCATCATCCCGAACGACGCGTACGGCGGCACCTACCGGCTGTTCGCGAAGGTCCACGAGCGCTGGGGGCTGCACTACGACCCGGCCCCGCTGGGCGACATGGCGGCGGTGGCGGCGGCCATCACCCAGAAGACGAGGATCATCTGGGTGGAGACCCCCACCAACCCGCTGCTCGGCGTCGCCGACATCGCCGCCCTGGCCGAGCTCGCCCACGACAACGGCGCGCTGCTCGTGGTGGACAACACCTTCGCCTCCCCGTACCTCCAGCAGCCGTTGGCTCTGGGCGCCGATGTGGTGGTGCACTCCACCACCAAGTACGTCGGGGGCCACTCGGACGTGGTCGGCGGCGCGCTCGTGGTGCGCGACGAGGGCCTGGGCGAGGAGCTCGCCTACCACCAGAACGCGATGGGTGCGGTGGCCGGGCCGTTCGACGCCTGGCTGACGCTGCGCGGGCTCAAGACGCTCGGGGTCCGGATGGAACGGCACTGCGACAACGCCGAGCGGGTGGTGGACCTGCTGCTGGCCCATCCGCGCGTGGTCTCGGTCCTCTATCCGGGCCTGCCCGAGCACCCCGGCCACGAGGTGGCCGCCAAGCAGATGAGGCGCTTCGGCGGCATGGTCTCCTTCCGGGTCGCCGGGGGAGAGGCCGAGGCGGTCGAGGTGTGCAACCGGACCAGCCTGTTCACCCTCGGCGAGTCGCTCGGCGGGGTGGAGTCGCTGATCGAGCACCCGGGCCGGATGACCCACGCCTCGGCGGCGGGTTCGCCGCTGGAGGTCCCCGCCGACCTGGTCCGCCTGTCGGTGGGCATCGAGTCGGTCGACGACCTGCTCGCCGACCTCAGCCGGGCACTGGGCTGACGCCGGGCCGCCGCCGGATCGGCGCCGGGCCGGCACAGAGCTGACCCCGGGCCGATTCCGGGCCGGCCTGCCTCCGCGCGGCCCCCGTGTGGTGGTCCGGGGCCGGTGTGCCTCCGCGCGGCCCCTGCGTGGCCGTCCGGCGGCGTCCCGGGCGGTCAGCTCGGGTCGCCCCAGATCATCAGGATCAGGATGACGATCCAGATCAGGGCGATCACGCCGGAGAAGGCGGCGATCCGGCCGGTCTGCACCTTCGCGTCGTCATCCGGGCTCTCGCTGGAGAGGACCCGGATGGCGCTGCCCTGGTCGCGGGCCACCATGACCAGCAGCAGCGCCGCGACCACGAAGAGCGTCATGGAGACCGACAGGTACGGCCTGGCCAGGAACTCGCGGCCCAGGATCAGGCCGAACAGGAAGACCCCGACGGACGCGATGCCGTAGACGCGCGTGGTCTTGTGCAGGTAGCGGAGGACGTTGACGTCCTTGGCGCGGATGAACCTGGGGGTGGACATCGTGGCGGCGGTCACCGGGCCGAGAGCGAAGATCGAAAAACCGATGTGCAGCCAGAGCAGCAGGTTTGTCATGCGCCAGACATTAGTCTCCGGCGATCTCCTCCGGATACGGCGCGCGTGAGCCTTTTCGGCCCGCTGCGTCTTCCTGAATGATCTTTTGGTCGATATTCCCGCGGAGCGGGCGGACGGTCACCGGGGCCGGGTGCGCGTCGGTCTCCCGGGTGGCGTCGTCACAGGTCAGAGGGGGTGGAGCTCAGTCGCCTTCGATGATGTCGTGCCGGTCGCGGCCCGGCACCAGGCACAGTTCGTAACCGACGCAGCAGATGAGCATCAGCGCCACGAGAACTCCCGCGACCATCGGACTCACTTTTTCCCCCTTTTAGTACGTCGTGCTTTGTTTACAAGAGAGACGGCGCTTCGGAGGAAGAGGTTGTTGCGGAGAGGTCACGGTTGCGTCAAGGAAGGATATCGGTCGCTGCGGGCCGCCGATCTTCGCATTTCGCCCTGAGCACAGTGGAGGGATGAGTAGGATCGCTGACGAGCCCGTTCCCGGGTGAGAGGTCGGCGGCGGTGATGCCGTGATCGTGCCGGGCGGGCGTTCCACCAGGAGAAGCACAATGGCACGAGGGAGTGCCCGTCGTGGGTGTCAAACATGTCGAGCCGTACACCGATGAATGGCGGCACCAGCCCGCCCTCTACGCCCGCCGCGTCGTGGAGGCGCTGGGGGATGAGGTCGAAGACTGGTGGCAGGGCCCCTGCGACCCGCGCACCGTCACCGTCCGCCTGACCGGCGACGACGCGCTGGTCTGGGACGAGGAGAGCGGCTGGCGCCGGGGCCGCTTCCGCGGCGGCGACCGCGACACCCCCACGGTGCTGGCCGACGCCCGCTACCTCGGCGGTGGCCTCCTGCTCGCCCCCGAGCGGCTTCCCGCCGCGGTCGCCGACGCCCGCGCGGGGGTCGGCAACAGCACGGCCTGGCGACCCTGCTATCGCTCCTACCGCCACTACAGCGACGGCTTCGACATCGCGCTCAACGCCTACGCCGCCTACGCCGACGTGTGATCCGGGCCGTCCCGCCACGCGGCACGCTCCACCGCCGCCCGAGGCCCCCGCGCGCCGTACGGGGCTCTCGCCCGGAGGCGCCCGGGTCGTACGGAGCTCCGCCCGGGGCCTCGCGTCATGCGGGAACTCCGGCCGGGGCCGCCCGGGTCGTACGGAGCCCCGCCCGGGTCAGCGGGTGCGCCGGGCACGCAGGAAGTCGCTGACCACGTACTCGCCCAGGCGGTCGGCGCCGGGTGAGAAGACACGGCCGCCGTTGCGCCGGGCGACTTCGTCGACGAACTCCTTCAGCCGCTCGTCGTCGGCGAGCATGAACACGTTGAGTGTCGCCCGCCGCCGGGTCATCTTGTCGACCTCGGCGAGCGTCAGCTCCAGAGTCTCCTGGGTGGGCGGCCACTCGAAGGCCGCCGAGCCGTTGCGTCGCAGGTGGGCGGTGGGCTCGCCGTCGGTGACCACGAGCACGACCGGCTCGAAGTCGGGGTGCCGGTCGAGGTGGCGTCCGGCGATCAGCAGGGCGTGGTGCAGGTTCGTCCCCTGGACCATGTCCCACTCCAGACCGGCCAGCTCGTCGGGCCGGAGCACTCGGGCGTAGTTGGAAAAGCCGATGATCTGCACCGCGTCCTGCGGGAACTTCGAGGAGACGAGGGCCTGAAGGGCCAGCGCCGTCTGCTTGGCGGCGGCCCACGTGCCGCGCAGCGCCATCGAGTAGGACAGGTCGACCAGCAGGCAGACCGCGGCGGCCGTGCGGCGTTCGGTCTCGGCCACCTCGAAGTCGTCGACCGACAGGCGCACCTTCCCGGCCTTCCCGTCTCCTCCGGTTCTCCCGCCCCCGCCGCGCCGCACGCCGTTGACCACCGTGCGGACCACGTCGATCGGCTGCTCGTCGCCGAACCGCCAGGGACGTGAGGAGCCGGTGAGCTCACCGGCGGAGCCCGCGTCCGGCTGGTCGTGGTCGCCGCGGCGGCCGGCCTCCAGGGAGGAGAAGACGCGGCGCAGCGCGGTCTCGCCCAGGCGGCGGACGGCCTTGGGGGTGAGCTCCAGCTTCCCGCGCCGGCGGCTCAGGTAGCCCTGCCGCTCCAGCTCGCGCTCCACCTGTTTCAGCGCCTCCAGGTCGTCGACCGCCGCACGGCCCAGGGCACGCCGGATCGCGGCCTCGTCGACGTCGTCCATGCCGGCCCCGGGGTAGTCCTGGCGGAGCGCGGCCTCCAGCTGGGTGAGGTCGGCCAGCTCGTCCAGCGCGCTCACCGCGTCGGACATCCCCATGGGCTCGTCCCCGCCCATCCGCTCGGGGGTGTTCCAGGCCAGATCGGGCCGGCGGGAGTACAGGGACTCGCCCAGCCGGCGCATCTGCTCCGCCAGCCCGGCCTGTTCCAGGGTCTGGTCGATGAGCCGGCTGAGCTCCTCGCGCTGGGCGGGGGTCAGCGAGGCCAGCAGGCGCTGGGTGGCCGCCGCCCGGCGGGCGAGGGTGTCGACCAGCTCTTCCAGGTTCCGCGGCGACTCGGGGAACATCTCCCCGTATTTCGCCATGAACTCCTCGAAGTCCTCCTGGGTGTGCTCACCGCGGGCATCCCGGTCGAGCATGTCGTTCAGGTCGGACATCATCCGCCTGACCTGCTCCATGGCGGCCGGGTCGGGGTCGGCCAACGCCTGCCGCATGCCCCGGAACTGGCTGTCGAGCACCTCGCCGCGCAGCAGGTCGCGCAGCTCCTCGAAGGTCTGCCGGGCGGCGGCCGAGTACCACTGGTAGTCGCCCAGCTCCCGGATGGCGCTCGCGGTGTCGTCGGGCAGGGCGTCCAGTTCCGCCTCGCGCATCCGGGCCGCGTCGGAGGGGTCGGGGAACAGTTCGGCCCGCTCCTGGCCGATCGCCTTGTCCAGCAGTGCCCTGGCCCGCTCCAGCGTGCCGTCCAGGCGGCCGCGCTCGCGCAGTTCGCGGCGGCGGCGGCGCACCTCGCGCAGCAGCTCGTCGAGCCCGCGCCGGTCCGGCGCACCCGGCAGGCCCTCCCGCAGCAGGTCACGCAGCGCGTGGCCGGGGTTGGCGCCGGACAGGATGGCGTCGCCCATCCGGTCGAGCGCCGAACGGACATCGTACGGGGGAGCGAGGGGGTCGGGCCCGTCCCGGTACTCGCCGTAGCGGTAGCTCATGCCACCCCCTTCAGGTGCGGTATACCGTCGTGCCGTCCACCTCGTCCTTGGACAGCCGGCGGAGGAGATAGAGCCCCTCCAGGGCGAACTCCAGTGCGGCGGCGGCGTGCCCCGGGGACTCGTCGCCGATGCCGAGCTGAGACATGATCTTGGCCAGCCCGGGGACGGGACCGACCCCGCGCAGCAACTCGGCGGCGGGGACGAGCGACCCCGACTCGACCTGGACGCCGTCGGAGAACCGCTCCAGCAGCGGGTTGAGATCCGTGCCGCCGAGCGTGCGCCGGAACGTCTCGGCCACGGCTCTGCGGAGCAGGTGACCGAGGATCTCGATCTCCCGGCCCTCCTCGCTGACCTCGAACTCCACCTTGCCGCGGAGCGTGTGCACGATCCCCGGCAGGTCGGCGACCCGGGCCACCGCCCGCTCCTCGCCGGTCAGCGCGGCACGCCGGACGGCGGAGGCGGCGGCGGTCTCGGCGGCGGCGATGGAGAAACGGGCCGACACCCCGGAACGCGCGTCCACGGCCGTCGACTCGCGGACCAGCCGGGTGAAGCGGGCGATCGTCTCGACGAGGTGCTCGGGCAGGTCGGCACCCACCTGGCCGAGCGCGGCCTCCTGCCGGATGAGGACCAGCTCGGTGTCGATCGACAGCGGGTAGTGGGTGCGGATCTCGGCGCCGAAGCGGTCCTTCAGCGGGGTGATGATCCGGCCGCGGTTGGTGTAGTCCTCGGGGTTGGCGCTGGCGATCAGCAGGACGTCCAGGGGCAGCCGCAGGTTGTAGCCCCTGACCTGGATGTCGCGCTCCTCCAGCACGTTCAGCAGCGACACCTGGATCCGCTCGGCCAGGTCGGGCAGCTCGTTGACGGAGAAGACGCCCCGGTTGCTCCGAGGCACCAGGCCGTAGTGGACGGTCTCCGGGTCGCCGAGCGTCCGCCCCTCCGCGATCTTGATCGGATCGACGTCGCCGATCAGGTCGCCGACGGACGTGTCGGGGGTGGCGAGCTTCTCGCCGTACCGGTCGTCCCGGTGCTTCCAGGAGATCGGCAGCTCCTCGCCCGCGTCCGCGGCCAGACGGCGGCAGCGCACGCACGAGGGCACGTAGGGGTGGTCGTTGATCTCACAGCCCTCGACGACGGGCGTCCACTCGTCGAGAAGACCCGTCACGGTGCGGATGAGCCGGGTCTTGCCCTGGCCGCGCTCACCCAGCAGGACCAGGTCGTGCCCGGCGAGCAGCGCGCGTTCCAGGTGCGGGAGGACGGTGTCGTCGAAGCCCACGATGCCGGGGAACCGCGGCTCCCCCGCCCTGAGCCTGGCCAGGAGATTCTCACGGATCTCGGCCTTTACCGTACGGTGGATATGGCCGCTCGCGCGAAGCTCGCGCAGAGTGCGTGGCTCTGGGATGTGAGGCACAGGACCGAGACTACGTCCCCGAGGTCCGATCCGACACTCTCCTCCGTCCTTCGGATCTTGACCATTGTGTGCCGATCCGTGCGAGTGCTTGTCCGCGCAGTGGGGAGAATCGCTCCAAGACAGGGCTTCGGAAAGTTGCCGGGGCATGACGTCACGGAGGGTTCCAGGAAGGCCCGTTAACGGAATTTCACAGCCGGTTTCACAACGAACCCACGGCCGACACCCCGGGCGGGGTCAGGGACGCCCCCGGCGGCGAGCCGTCATACATGAGGGAGAGGCGAGACGAGTGGCGCTGATGACGAGCCGTTTCGCCGATGGCCTCGCGGTGGGACCCGACCTGGTCGCCGCAGCCGAGACCGCCGTGCGCCAGGCCCTGTCCGGGCTGTCCGGCCCGGCGGACCTGATCTGTTTCTTCATCTGCGGGGACGACCCCGACGACGTCTCCCGGGCCGGGCTGCGCGCGATGAGCATCGCCCCCGGCGCCGCCGTTCTCGGGTGCAGCGCCACCGGGGTCATCGGCGACGGACAGGGGGTGGAGGCCACCCCGTCGGTGAGCGCCTGGGCCGCCAGCCTGGAGGGGGCCCGGCTGACGACCTTCGCGCTCGACACCTTCCGGACCGACGACCGCTTCGTCGTGGTCGGCCTGCCGGAACGCGGGTCCGACGACCGGGCCGCCATCATGTTCGCCGACCCCTACACCTTCCCCACCGACGGCTTCGTCGAGCGCTCCGCGGAGGTCCTCGGTGACCTTCCGCTGGCCGGCGGCCTGGCCAACGCCGTCCAGGGCCGCGGTGCGGTGCGGCTCTTCGCCGACGGGGAGGTCCACACGGAGGGTGCCGTCGGGGTGCTGCTCAGCGGCCCGGTCAACGTCAGCACCGTGGTCAGCCAGGGGTGCCGCCCGATCGGCCCCACGATGGCCGTCACCGAGGCCGAGGACAACATCCTCCTCGAACTCGCCGGCCAGCCCGCCCTGGCCCGGCTGGAGGAGATCGTCAGCGCTCTGGACGAGGACGACCGCGATCTGGTCGCCTCGGGCCTGCAGATCGGTGTCGCCATGGACGAGTACGCCGAACGGCACGAGCAGGGCGACTTCCTGATCCGGGGCGTGCTCGGCATCGACCCCGAGCGGGAGGCCGTCGCCATCGGCGACGTCGTCGAGATCGGCCGCACCGTCCGCTTCCAGGTCCGCGACGCCGCCACCGCCGACGAGGACCTGTACGAGGTGCTCGACTCCCACCGCGAGCAGTTCGGCCGGGTCGACGGCGCCCTGCTGTTCTCCTGCAACGGCCGCGGCTCCGCCATGTTCGGCACCTCCGACCACGACGCCGTCGCCGTCCGTGACATCCTGGGGCCCATCGGCGTGGCCGGCTTCTTCGCCGCCGGCGAGATCGGCCCGGTCGGCGGACGCAACCACGTGCACGGGTTCACCGCCTCGGTGCTGGTCTTCTCCGCTCACCCGCCCGCCGACCGGCCCTGACGTGCTCACCGGTCTCCGGCCGACCGGCCCTGACGCGCTCACCGGTCCCCGGCCGGGCGGCCCGTCCGCGGGGCACGCGGTTCAGGACACCCGGGACGGCGCGGCGGTCCAGGTGTCGCAGGCGGAGGGGGAGACCGCGTCGTAGCCGCGCTCGAACCAGCGGACCCGGTTGGGGCCGGAGCCGTGGGTGCGGTGGTCGCCGTCGTCGCCGCTGGCGCGGATCGCCTCGGACAACGCCTCCCAGTCCTGCCCGGTACGCGCCAGGGAGTGCCGTACGCTGCCCAGGAACACCCCTGACAGGCAGTCGGCCTGCAGCTCGTAGCGGCGGCCGAGCTCGGCCCGGCGCGCGCGGTCGGACCGGGCGCGGGCCTCGTAGTGGTCCCTGACGCCGGTGAGGCTCTGCAGATGGTGGCCGTACTCGTGGGCCGCCACCTTGAGCGGGTAGAGGTCGGTCCGGTCCTCGATCCAGCCACCGGTGAGCGGGAACACCAGCGTGGCCCGCTCCGTGCAGTAGAAGGCCGCCGCGCCGGCGGGCCAGCGGACCCCGCACACCCGCTTCTCGGGCTGCTCGTAGAGACGGACCGTGGGCTTGCGGAACCTCAGCCCGGCCCGGGCGAAGTGATCGGACCATGACCTGTTGAGACACCTCATGGCCGCCGTCAGATACTCACCCGTCCGGGGGATGCCGCGATCGACGATCGGCGGCTCCGGGCAGGACGTGGCCGCCAGTCTGCCGCTCCTGAGCAACGGGCTCCCGGGAGAGCCGGGGAAGCCGGCCTGCGCGGCCCGGGGAGAGCCGGGCGAGCCGGGGGAGGCCGCCTGCGCGGCCCCGGGCGGTAGGACGGCGAGGCAGGCGGCCCCCAGGAGGGCCCACGGGACGAGGGCGGCCGGGCGCCGCCGGGCGGGTCCCCGGAGACCGCCGCCGAACGGGAGGAAACGCATGACCGGACAGCTTAGAACCCCCGGCCCGTCCGGTCGGCCGCCACCACCGGCGCGTCCCGTCCGGCCGGGACCCCCGTTCCTCCCCGTACGATGGCCCGCATGCCCGACTCTCAGGTGACCTTCGAGGACGTGGTCGCCGCGCGTGAGACGCTGGCCGATGTCGCCCTGCGCACCCCGGTGATCCACTCACACGTGCTCTCCGGCGTCGTCGGCGGGCCCGTCCACCTCAAGTGCGAGAACCTGCAACGGTCGGGGTCGTTCAAGGTGCGCGGGGCCTATGTCAGGATCGCCCACCTGAGCGAGGAGGAGCGGCGGCGGGGAGTGGTCGCGGCCAGCGCGGGCAACCACGCGCAGGGCGTGGCGCTCGGGTCGGGGCTGGTCGGAGCCGCCGCGACGGTCTACATGCCGCAGGGGGCGCCGCTGCCCAAGGTCGCCGCGACACGCTCCTACGGGGCCGAGGTCGTCTTCGCCGGTCATACCGTGGACGTCGCGCTGGCCGCCGCGCGGGAGCACGCCGAGCGGACCGGGGCGGTGTTCATCCATCCCTTCGACCACCCGGACGTGATCGCCGGGCAGGGCACGATCGGGCTGGAGATCGTGGAGCAGCTCCCCGAGGTCGGGACGATCGTGATGTCGCTGGGCGGCGGCGGGCTGGCCGCGGGGGTCGCGCTCGCGGCCAAGTCGCTCCGGCCGGGTGTGCGGATCGTCGGTGTGCAGGCCGAACGGGCCGCCGCCTACCCGGCCTCGCTGGCCGCGGGACAACCCGTCGGCGTGGAGCCCGCCTCCACGATGGCCGACGGCATCGCGGTGGGCCGTCCGGGGGAGCTGCCCTTCGAGCTGATCCACTACCTGGTCGACCACGTCGTCACGGTCAGCGAGAGCGAGATCTCCCGGGCGCTGGTGCTCTGCCTGGAGCGTGCGAAGCAGGTCGTCGAGCCCGCCGGGGTGGCGGGGGTGGCGGCGATCCTGGCCCGGCCGCAGATCTTCGAGCCGCCGGTGGTCGCCGTGCTCTCCGGGGGCAACATCGACCCGCTGCTGCTGGCGAAGGTCCTGCGGCACGGCCTGGCCGCCGCCGGACGCTACCTCACCCTCCGGGTGCGGCTCCCCGACCGGCCGGGCGTGCTGGCGGCGATGCTGGCCAGGATGGGGGAGCTCGGCGCGAACGTGGTCGACATCGTGCACGAGCGGCTGGGCATGCACCCGGGGGACGTCGAGGTCCAGCTCCAGTCGGAGACCCGGGGCCCCGCCCACGCGGAGGAGGTGCTGGACGCCCTCCGGGCGGACGGGTACAAGATCGTCATCAGCTGAGCCGCAGGACCGCGGGGCCGCCGCCGCGACCGTGACCGCCGGCACGGGGCACGCCGGGCCGTGACGGGGCGGTGGCGGCCCCGGCGGCACCCGCCGTGGTCCGGTGGGCCCGCCGTGACGGGGCGGCCCGCGGTGACCGTTACGGGGCGGTCCGCCGCCGCGGTGCGGCGGCGGATCTCACCAGGTGGTCGGCTTCTCCGGGGTGAACAGCCAGGCGTCGAAGAGCGCGTCGAGATCCTTGCCGGAGATCTTCTCCGCCAGCGCGATGAACTCCGCGGTCGTGACGTGGCCGTACCGGTGCTGGGTGTTCCAGTCTTTCAGCAGCCTGAAGAACGCCTCTTCCCCGATGCGCTGCCTGAGCGCGTGGAGCGTCATGCCGCCGCGGACGTAGACCGAGCTGTTGAACAGGTCGTCCGGCCTGGCCTCGCCCGCCGGGTAGCTCCAGATGGGGGCGTCGGCGGGGGCGGAGTAGTTTCTGCGGAAGAGCTGCTCGGCGGTCGCGAGCCCCCGGTGCTCCGACCAGAGCCACTCGGCGTAGGTCGCAAAGCCCTCGTTGAGCCAGAGCTCCCGCCACCGCTTGATGGTCAGGCTGTTGCCGAACCACTGGTGGGCCAGCTCGTGGCTGATGATGTCCTCGTCCGGGTCGAACCCCCCGTAGACGGGCTTGGTCTGGTTCTCCAGCGCGTACCCCGCGGGGAAGTCGTCGACGATGCCCCCGGTGGAGTCGAACGGGTAGGGGCCGAAGACGGTGCTCCAGTAGTCGGTCATCTCCGCCGACAGCTTGTACAGGTTGTCCAGCGAGCCGCGGAACTTCGGGTCGACGGCCGCCAGGTTCCTGATGCCCGTCCTGGTCTTGCCCTGACGCATCTCGAACTTGCCCAGGGTCATGGTGGCCAGGTAGCTGGCCATCGGGTCGTCCTCACGCCAGACGAAGGTCGTCCTGCCTCCGGTGGTCTTCGGCTCGCCGACGAGCTCGCCGTTGGCCAGCGCGGTCACGCCCTTGGGCACGGTGATCTCGAAGTCGTAGCGCGCCTTGTCGAGCGGATGGTCGTTGCCCGGGAACCAGGTCCGGGCGCCGTTGGGCTGGCAGGTGACGAACGCGCCGTCCGGGGTCGGGATGAAGCCGTACGTGCCCAGGTTGGAGGAGTCTCTGACCGGCTTGGGCTCCCCGGCGTAGGCGACCTCCACGGCGAAGGACGCCCGGTCCGCCACGGGCGTGGCCGGGATGACGGTGAGCTCGCCCCCGGACCGTTCGTACCGGGCGGGGCGGCCGTCGACGGTGATCCTGTTGATCGTGAACCCGGACAGGTCGAGGTTGAACCTGGCCAGCTGCTGGGTGGCCTTGGCCTCGATCGTCGCCACTCCGGTGAGGTGTTTGGTCCCGGGGTCGTAGCCGAGCTTGAGCCGGTAGCGGCCGACGTCGTAGCCGCCGTTGCCGTCCAGCGGGAAGTCGGGGTCGCCGATCCCCGGCGCGCCGACGCTCTCGGCGGACGGGATGGAAGCCGGCTCGGACTTCGTGGGCGGGGCGGTCGCGCTGTCGCCGTTCGAGGGCACGCAGGAGGTCATGCCGAGCGTGCTGAGAACGGTGGCCGTCGCCGCAACGACCAGCCGGCTGGAAACCATGCCTCAAAGCCCCTCTGTTTTGACCCGGCTTGAAGGCCGGGCCCCCGTACAGGGCACACTACCGCTCGTGACCTGGGGCGTCAGGAATCCACGACGAGCGTCTTGGCCGCGATGTCGTGCACGGCCTGCTTGCGCGACTGGAAGAGGATGAAGGCCAGATCCACCCATCCCAGGCAGCATGTGACATACATGACCCAGGCCACGACCTGACGGAGCGCGGCCTGGCCGACGCCGACCCTCTGCCCGCCGAGGTCGGCCACCCGCAGGTGGAAGATCTTCTTACCGAGCGTCTGCCCGTTCCAGAAGGCGGTCAGCAACCAGTAGTACAGGAAACCGATGAACCCGACCAACAGGGTCTGGGTGTACGGCACCTCGATCGACAGGCCGGAGTCCGTGACGGTGGTGACGGTCCGGTAGGTGAACGGCGAGGAGACGAGGCCGATGACGAGGAGGTCCAGCAACCCCGCGAACAGGCGGCGCCAGCGCCCGCCCAGCCGCATGGGGCCCGGTCCGGGATACCCGCCGGGTGGCACGCCGAAGGGGGCCTGACCGTAGTCGAAACCGGACTCCGCTCCGGGACCGTAGCCCTGCCTGGGGCCGTAACCCTGTCCGTAACCCTGTCCGGGGCCGTAACCCTGTCCGGGGCCGTAACCCTGTCCGGGGCCGTAACCCTGCCCGGGGCCGTAACCCTGTCCGTAGCCTTGCCCCGGTCCGTGGCCCTGTCCGGGACCGGACGAGGAGTCCGGTTCCCGGCCCGGTTCGTCCGGCGGCGGTGTCGGTGTTGAACCCATGAGACCTTGGTCGCCCCAGGAGGGCCATGACAAACCAAAGACCGTTACCGGTTGTCCCCGGGCCCGGCCGGGGAGTCCCCGGCCGGGCCCGGGACGAGGCTCAGAGGTTGCCCCGGCGCTCCTGCTCGCGCTCGATCGCCTCGAACAGCGCCTTGAAGTTGCCCTTGCCGAAACCGAGCGAGCCGTGACGCTCGATGAACTCGAAGAAGACCGTGGGACGGTCCTGCACCGGCTTGGTGAAGATCTGCAGCAGGTAGCCGTCCTCGTCCCGGTCGACCAGGATCTTGCGCTTCTTCAGCTCCTCGATCGGCGCGCGGACCTCGCCGATCCGGGCACGCAGCTCGGGGTCGTCGTAGTAGGAGTCCGGGGTGTCGAGGAACTGCACGCCGGCCGCGCGCATGTAGTCCACCGTGCTGAGGATGTCGTTGGTGGCCAGCGCGACGTGCTGCACACCGGGGCCGCCGTAGAACTCGAGATACTCGTCGATCTGTGACTTCTTCTTCGAGATCGCCGGCTCGTTGAGCGGGAACTTCACCTTGCGGGTGCCGTCCGCGACCACCTTGGACATCAGCGCCGAGTACTCGGTGGCGATGTCGTCGCCGATGAACTCCGCCATGTTGGTGAAGCCCATGACCCGCCGGTAGAACTCCACCCACTCGTCCATCTTGCCGAGCTCGACGTTGCCGACGCAGTGGTCGATCGCCTGGAACAGGCGGCCGTTGCGCACGTCCGGGGGTGCCACGATGGGCTCCGCCGCCACATAGCCGGGCAGGTACGGGCCCGCGTAGTTGGAGCGGTCGACAAGGGTGTGCCGGGTCTCGCCGTAGGTCGCGATCGCCGCGACGACCACCTTGCCGTGGTCGTCCTCGATCACGTGCGGCTCCGCCAGGCCGCGCGCACCCTGGGCGAGCGCGTGGGTGTAGGCCGCCTCCACGTCGGGGACGTCGAGGGCGAGGTCGATCACACCGTCGCCGTGCTCGGCCACGTGCCGGGCGATGTCGGTGCCCGGCCGCACCGAGGCGCGGAACTCGAACCTGGCGCTTCCGGAGGTGAGGACATACGCCACCTCGTCACGGCTGCCGTTCTCCGGGCCCCGGTAGGCCACAAGACGCATGCCGAACGCGCTGGAGTAGTAGTGGGCGGCCTGCTTGGCGTTGCCCACGGCGAAGACCACGGCGTCCATGCCGTTCACAGGGAAGTTGTCGCTCATGCGATAACTGTCCGTTTTGGTGAGCTGGTTGTGCAACAGTCACTTGATGTAGTGGACAATATGCCCATCCATCCACCGGCTGGAGCGGAGTTTCTGTACATCATGACGATTGATCAACTCGACGCCCGGCTGATCGCGCTGCTGGCGGCCGAGCCCCGGCTGGGGGTGCTGGAGTGCTCACGGCGGCTGGGTGTGGCCAGAGGGACCGTGCAGGCGAGGCTCGACCGGCTGCTCGCCCGGGGGGTGATCACCGGGTTCGGCCCCGACGTCGCCCCGGCCGCGCTGGGCTACGACGTGACCGCGTTCGTGACCCTGCAGATCCGCCAGGTCAGCGGGCACGACCCGGTGGCCGACCAACTGGCCGCGATCCCCGAGGTGCTGGAGGTGCACACGATCACCGGCGGCGACGACATGCACTGCCGGGTCGTGGCGCGCAGCAATGCGGATCTCCAGCGGGTAATTGACCTGATCGTTGACGTCCGAGGGGTGGTCAGAACCTCCTCGGTGATCGCCCTGGACACTCCCGTGCCATACCGGGTTCTGCCTTTGGTGGCCGATGTCCCGCGCAAGACGAAGGGGTAGTCGTACCCTTCAAGTAAGAACCACGCACCGTTATCCATCGTTTACCCTTAACGATTCCCGCAGCCCACAGGGGTCTGCGGCGGTTGCGATCGGGGGTCACGCGTGCTCATGGGCGGGACGGGAAGTCCCAGGAGGAAGTTCCTGCGGATCACGCTCATCGTCTTCGGCGTCGCCGTCGTGTCGGCGGTCGTCCTGTTCGGGGTGGTGTGGGCGCTGACCCCCATCCCCGACAGCACGCAGCCCAAGGCCACCGCGCAGGGTTCGGTCATCTACTACCGCGACGGCAGGAGCGTGCTCGCCAGGCAGGGCGTCAACCGCAAGAGCGTGACGCTGGACAAGGTGCCGGAGAGCCTCGAGAACGCCGTCATCGCCGCGGAGAACCGCTCCTTCTACGAGGACCGGGGTGTCTCCCTGCGCGGCACCTTCCGGGCCATGTGGTCCACGCTCACCGGCAACCAGGTGCAGGGCGGCTCGACGATCACCCAGCAGTTGGTCCGCAACTACTACAGCGGCCTCAGCCAGGAACGTTCCATCGTCCGCAAGCTCAAGGAAGTCATGATCTCCTTGAAGGTGGACCAGTCGCAGTCCAAGGACTGGGTCCTGGAGCGCTACCTCAACACGATCTACTTCGGCCGGGGCGCCAACGGCGTCCAGGCGGCGGCGGAAGCCTACTTCCGCAAGGACGTCGACAGGCTGACCCTCGCCGAGAGCGCGTACCTGGCGGCCGTGATCCAGCAGCCGTCGCGGTTTGCCGACCCGCGGGGCGCCGACCTCGACGCGGCCAGGGCACGCTGGCGGTCGGTCGTCGACGGGATGGTGGAGACCGGGGCGATCACTCCCGAGGAGGCCGCCCAGGTGACCTTCCCCACCCTCAGGAAGCCCAAGGCGATCTTCACTCCCCGGGGCCAGGAGGGCTACATGCTCGACCAGGTCACCACCGAGCTCAAGCGCCGCGGCTACACCGACGAGATCATCAACCAGGGTGGTCTGAAGATCGTCTCGACCTTCGACGAGAACCTGATGGCCGCCGCCGAGCGCGCGGTCACCTCGACCCTGCCGGAGGGCACCCCGAAGCAGGTGCGCACCGGCCTGGCCGCCGTCGACCCCGCGACCGGCGAGGTCCTGGCCTTCTACGGCGGACGCAGCTACGCGGCCAACAAGTTCGACAACTCCTTCTCGGCGAAGGTGCAGGCCGGGTCCACCTTCAAGGCGTACGCGCTGGCCGCGGCCCTGGAGAGCGGCCTCGGTCTCGACACCCGGGTCGACGGCAACTCGCCGCTGCACATCGCCTCGGCCGACATCCCCAACTCCGGCGGCCAGTCCTACGGTCAGATCGACCTGGTCAAGGCGACCCAGAGCTCGGTCAACACCGCCTTCGTCGATCTCGGGCAGCGGGTCGGCCTCGACAGGGTGGTCGAGGTCGCCGAAGACTCCGGCATCCCGGCTGAGCAGTTGGCCCCGCACCGGGGCGCCGCCACCCTCCCGCTCGGCGTCGCCTCGGTGAGCGCCGTGCAGAACGCCTCGGGCTTCGCCACCTTCGCCGCCGAGGGCGTCCACCGCGAGGCACACGTGATCCGCTCGATCACCGACGCCGAGGGCCGGACCACCAGGAGCTCCACCAGGGGGGAACGCGCCTTCAGCGAGCAGACCGCGGTCGACGCCACGTACGCGCTGACCCAGGTCGTCCAGGCCGGCACCGGTTCGGCGGCCCGCCTCTACGACCGCCCGGTGGCGGGCAAGACCGGCACCACCGACGAGTCGGCGGCGGTGTGGTTCGCCGGGTTCACCCCGCAGCTGTCCGTGGCGGTCAACATGTTCCGCGACGACAACAAGCCGGTCACCGTGAACGGCAGTGCCCTGTACGGCGGCACCTACCCGGCCCAGATCTGGCGTGCCTTCATGACCGAGGCGATGGACGGCAAGCCGGTCAAGGAGTTCGGGGAGCCGTCCAGCTACGGCTACCGCGACTACGGCTACCCGGGTGACGACCTCGGCCACCCGGGCGACGAGGACGGCGACCAGGACACCGGCACGCAGCCGCCGATCCCCGCCGGCACGGGGGCCCCGGACCCCGGCACGAGCACCGGCCCCGACGGGCGGACCCCCGGCCCCGATCCGACCGCGGCCCCGGACGACGGTGACGGTGCGGGTACGGAGGGGGGCGGCGGAGAGGGCGACGGCGGCGACGGCCCGCCGGACGACCCGGGCGACGACACCGGGCCGGGCCGTCGCCTCGGCGGCCCCGGTCTGCTCTCGCCGAACGGCTGAGCCCCCGGGAACGACACCGAACGGCTGAGCCCCCGGAAAACGACACCGAACGGCTGAACCCCGGGGAACGACACGGCGAGAGGCCGTGACCGGAATCGAACCGGCGTGCACCGCTTCGCGAGCGTTCCCCACACCACCCGGGCACCCGGCCCCGGGCCGAGAAGTCCCGGGCACCGGGGTGGTGTCGGAAGGATTCGCGCGTCAGGCGCTCTCTCCGGACGTCCCGGAACCCTCTCCGGACGTCCCGGAACCGGCCAGTTCGGCCTTCAACGCGGCGGGGGTGGTGACGGGCATCCTGCAGGTGAAACCGCGGCAGACGTACGCGGCCGGCTCGCCGCCCACCAGGCCGCGTCCGGCCAGCAGCGGCACCTCCTCCGCGCCGGGCTCGCCGAGCGCCACGACCAGGCCGGGGACCGGAGAGAGCAGTGCGGCCCGGTGCAGGGCCGCCGTCGCGGGATCGCCCGCCGGGCCCACCACCGCGACCTCGACCGGGCCGGAGACGGCGGCCTGGGCGACGGCCAGGCCCCATCCGGCGAACCGCGCGTGCTTGTCGGCCAGGACCGTCACCGTGCCGAGGGCGGCCTCGGCCGCCTCCCGGTGCCGGGCCGAGCCGGTCAGCGCCGCGTACGACAGCAGTGCCCCCGCGGCGGCGAACTGGCCCGAGGGGGTGGCGTTGTCGGTGGGGTCCTGCGGGCGCTGGAAGAGCCGCTCGGCGTCGTCCGCGGTGTCGAAGAACCCGCCCGAGCCGTCGGCGAAGCGGGTCAGCACGGTCTCCAGCAGTGCCCCGGCCCGGTGGAACCAGCGAACCTCGCCCGTCACCCCGTAGAGGGCGAGCAGGCCCTCCGCCAGGTCGGCGTAGTCTTCCAGGACGCCCGCGTTGGAGCCGGCCCGGCCGTCGCGGGACGTGCGCAGCAGCCGGTCACCGTCCAGGTGGACCTCCTCCAGCAGCACCGCCGCCGCCCGCGCGGCCGCCACCAGGTCGGGCCGGTCGAACAGGGCACCCGTCTCGGCGAGGGCGGCGACGGCCAGGCCGTTCCAGGCGGCCACCACCTTGTCGTCACGGCCGGGACGCACCCGCCGGGCACGCGCCGCCAGCAGCGCCGAGCGCACCCGGGCGAACCGCTCGGCCTCGTCCGGGTCGTCCAGGAGCTGGAGCACCGACGTGCCGTGCTCGAACGTCCCGGTCACCTCGAACAGGGAGACCGCCCAGGCGCCGTCCTCCTCGCCGAGGACCTCGCGGACCTCCTCGGGGGTCCAGACGTAGAACTTGCCCTCCACGCCCTCGCTGTCGGCGTCCAGAGCCGAGGCGAAGCCCCCCTCGGGGGTGCGCATCTCGGCCAGCAGCCAGTCGGCCGTCTCCAGCGCGATCCGGCGGGCCAGGACGGAGCCGGTGGCCCGCCACCAGTGCGCGTAGACCCGCAGCAGCAGCGCGTTGTCGTAGAGCATCTTCTCGAAGTGCGGCACCACCCAGTCCGCGTCCACGCTGTAGCGGGCGAAACCGCCGCCGAGCTGGTCGTACAGGCCGCCCCTGGCCATGGCCTCCAGCGTCCGCTCCGCCATCGTCGTCGCCGTGGCCACGGTCGTCCGCCCTTCCCGGCCGTCGCCGTCGCGGGCACCAGCCCCGGCGGCGGCGTGCCTCAGCAGGAACTCCAGCGCCATCGACGGCGGGAACTTGGGTGCTCCGCCGAAACCGCCGCGCACCGGATCGAAGGACTCCGACAGGCCCCGTACCGCCCGCGCGAGCGTGTCCGGCGTGGGCACCGGCCCGGACGGCAGCGCCGCGCGCTCCGTCAACGCCTCCACGATCTTGGAGCCCTGCTCCAGGACCGCCTGCCGGTCACCGTTCCAGGCGTTGGACACGCCGGCCAGCAGCCGCTGGAACTGTGGCCGGGGGAAGTACGTACCGGTGTAGAACGGGTGTCCCCCGGGGGTGGCGAAGACCGTCATCGGCCACCCGCCGTGGCCGGTCATGGCCTGGGTCGCGGCCATGTAGACCGCGTCGACGTCGGGACGCTCCTCGCGGTCGACCTTCACGTTGACGAAGTGCGCATTCATCAGCGCGGCCGTGCCCTCGTCCTCGAACGACTCGTGGGCCATCACGTGACACCAGTGACAGGCCGAGTAGCCGACGGAGATCAGCAGCGGTACGTCCCGCCGCCGGGCCTCGGCGAACGCCTCCTCACCCCACTCGAACCACTCGACGGGGTTGTCGGCGTGCTGGAGCAGGTAGGGACTCGTGGCGTCCTTCAAACGGTTCATCGTGATCTCCCCTGCGTCCGCGGTCCGCCCATTGTCCCGCGCACGGCGCGCGCGGGACGCGCATCACGCTCTACCTGCGCACTCTCCCGCCCCCTAAACCGCGGGGCGGCACCCACCGCCACCGTGCCCCCGCTCCGTCGCCACCGTGCTCGTGGACCGGGCGGGCGCCCCGCGGCCGGCGGGCCTCCGGGGGAGATCCGGCGGGCCCCCGGGGAGAGGGGAGATGTGCTCATGAGGCTTCGGGCGTAGGCTCACTGCACGTGGATCTCGACTACGTATGCGCGCACGCCGACAGGCCGGCCTCCGAGCTGACCCGGCGTGACGTGGCCCGCGCACTGCTCGCCGTGCCGTCCGGGGTGGCGCTGGTGGCCCTCCCCGACCTGCGCCGGGCGCTGACGGCGGCGGGCAACCCGCTCTCGCCGTCCTTCTGGGAGTCGGCCAAGGCGACGCTCGGCGCGATCGAGTCCGGTGTCGCGACGGTGGGGGACGTGCAGCGCTGGACGGAGTCCACGGGCACCGAGCCGATCCTGCTCACCCGCAGCTTCTTCGTCTGGCCCGAGGAGGACGAGCGCGGTCCGGTCGGCCGGGAGATGTACGCCCGGCTGGTCGCCTACCTGGAGGAGCGGGTCGCCGCCGGGGAGATCGACCCCGACGCGCTCGCCCGGGGTGACGAGGCGGCCAGGGAACGGTACGTCGACCTTCAGGAACGCTGGCTGAACGACCCGCTGCCCGACGGCCGGGTGCCCATGGACGTGGTCAACGAGGAACAGGACGAGGAGCTCTTCTCCGCCTGGGACGAGGAGGAGGCGTTCGCGCTCGGCGAGCTGCGCCGCATCCTGGCCGAGCTGCCCGTGCCGGAACGGCCGGTCAGGGAGCTGCGGGCCGCGGCGACCCGGCTGCGCGAGGTGCTCGCCCGGCCCGGTTACCCGGGCAACGTCCTGCGGGCCTGCGCCGGGTACGACGACGAGCCGCTGCCGGTCGACGACGAGGAGCTCTGGCTGAGCGTCACGGCGGGCATCGCGGGGCCGATCTCCGACCTGTCCGAGGAGGACGACCGGGTGGAGGTCTTCGCCGACCTGGACCATGAGCTCAGCCACGAGGACGCGGTGCTGGCCGCGCTGTGCGCCATCCACCACGCCGACTGGCTGGCGGTGGTCGCCGCGCTGGCCAGGCGCGGACCGGGGGTGCTGGCCTCGCCCGAGCGGATCGCCCGGCTCATCGCCGAGTCGGAGGACATCGACGTCGACCTGGACGAACCGGAGGACCTGGAGACCGCCGAGACGCTCTTCAGCTCGGTGACGCCGCTGTGGGCGTGTCTGGGGATCGTCGACCGGACCGAGGTGCTCACCCCGCTGGGCCGCTGGGGGCTGCCCAAGGCGCTGGAGCGGGCCTGGTCCCACCCGTCCGACGACTGAGCTCCGGGCCCAGGGGAGCGCGCGGGCGCCGGAGGGGCCGCGTGCGGGCAGGAGTGACGCGTGCGGAAGCGGGAAGGACCTTCAGGAGCTCAAGGACCTGGAAGGCCCTTTCAGGAGGCCTCCTCCTGAAGGAGGTCGGCGTAGTTGTCGGGCACCAGGTCGCGGTACTCGGGATGACGCCGGATGTATCCGGCGATGAACGGGCAGAGCGGCACGACCGACCGGCCCGCCGAGCGGCTCGCGTCCAGGGCACCGGAGGCCAGGCGGCTGCCCAGCCCTCTGCCCTCGAACGCGGGGTCGATCTCGGTGTGGGTGAAAATGATCTTCCCGGCCCGGAGGCGGTACTCGGCGAACCCGGCGAGCCCGCCGTCCACCAGGATCTCGAAACGGGAGGCCCCGGGGTCGTCGGAGACCTTGATGTCGTTGTCGGCCATTGACGTCCTCGAAGGTGGGAGGGGTGACGCGGCGGGAGGCGGCTGCGACGACCGCGGCGGCGGGGAGATCGGGGAGGTGCCCCGGGGAGCCTACGAGGCGGCGGCGGTGCTGCCGTTCTGCTTCTTCAGCTCGTCACGGACCTCGGCCTCGGACGGGACCTCGATCCTGGAGAGTTGCTTCCTCATCGACTTGACGAGGAGATAGAGGGCGAGCCCGAGCCCGGCGACGACGAGGAAGCCCACGAGACCCGGGCTGACTTCGAGCTGGGTGGCGGTGTCGAGTGCGGTCACGTGTCAAGTCTGCCACCGCCACCCCGCGGTCGTGTCAGTGGCAGGCGGGTGAGACCTCGTCCGCGTGGATGCCGGTGAACAGGTCGTCCTCGGGAAGCTCGACGTCGACGAGTGAGCGGGCCAGGTGGTAGTCCTCGGTCGGCCAGATCTCACGCTGGAGCTCACGCGGGCAGACGAACCAGAAGCCGTCCGGGTCGACCTGGGTGGCGTGCGCGAGCAGCGCCCTGTCGCGGGTCTCGAAGTGGTCGCCGCACGGCACGCGGGTCGTCACCGGCCACTTCTGCGGGCGGTCCTCCCAGCGGGCGATCCAGTCGGCGTACGGGGAACCGATGCCGCGGGCGGTCATCGCCTCGTGCAACGCCTCGAACCGGTCCTTGGTGAAACCCATGTGGTAGTAGAGCTTGAGGGGCTGCCAGGGCTCGCCGGTGCCCGGGTAACGGTCGGGGTCGCCGGCCGCCTCGAACGCCTCGACCGAGACGCGGTTGGTCATGATGTGGTCGGGGTGCGGGTAGCCGCCGTCGTCGTCGTAGGTCAGGATCACGTGCGGCCTGAACTCCCGGACCGCGGCGACCAGCGGTGCCGAGGCGACCTCGAGCGGCTGCAGGGCGAAGCAGCCCTCGGGCAGCGGCTCGCTCTCGTCCTCCGGCAGGCCCGAGTCGACGAATCCCATGAAGCGCTGCCGCACGCCGAGGATCTCGCGTGCGCGCTCCATCTCCAGCCGTCGGACCTCGCCGATGTTCTCCAGGATGTCGGGACGGTCCATCTTCGGGTTCAGGATCGACCCGCGTTCTCCCCCGGTGAGGGTACAGACCAGCACGTCCACACCCTCTGCGACGTAGCGCGCCATCGTGGCGGCGCCCTTGCTCGACTCGTCGTCTGGGTGCGCGTGAACGGCCATCAGCCTGAGCGGTGCACTCACGGGCTCGGTTTCTCCTCTATGTCGGTCGCGCTGCGGTCCGTCGTCGCCGGTCCGGCGGACGGCCTGCCTCATCGTGCCGCCTGCCGGGCCCGCCGGGGTGCCGCGCGCTCCCTTGGTCTGAGTCACTCTAGGGAGAGGTTAGTTTCTCCTGGGCGGTCACGAGGGCAAGGCCCCCGCAGGGGACAATTGTCTCGGACAACGCCGAGGTAGTGCAGGGAGATTCCGTCATGGCCACCAGCGAGGCCGGGAAGGGCCGCATGGACGGTCCGGTCCTCGGCACCCCGGGTGATTTCCCCGACCGCCCGGAGCGCAGGGGGCGGCTCGTCGTCCACGTGGTGATCGCGATCCTCTGCGCCGTCTGCGCCGGAGGATGGGGCTACGTGATGTGGGCGGCGAAGGGGGACACCGAGGTCATCGACCAGGTCATCGCTTTCGACGTCAAGAACGGCGATTCTGCGCAGATCACATTCGAGGTGAACAAGCCCTCCGATCGGGCGGCGCTCTGCCGGTTGCGGGCGCTGGACGTCGACCACGCCGAGGTCGGCAGCAAGGAGGTCAACATCCCAGCTGGCGAGCGGTATGTTCGCCTTACCGAACGGCTAGAGACCAGTGCTCAGGCCACTTCGGCTCACGTCCAATACTGCTATCTCGTATAGTGAGACATTTGGGGAAGCGTTCGAGGGGCTGACTTGTTAGCCTTTCGAGATTCGACTGTGCGCTCCCCACGTAGGAAGCCCCAAGAGGAAGCAAGGAGAACCCGTGGCCGACTCCCACAACGAGAGCGTCACCTGGCTCACTCAGGAGGCGTACGACCGCCTGAAGGCGGAGTTTGAGTACCTCTCGGGGCCCGGGCGCGTCGACATCGCCAAGAAGATCGAGGCCGCCCGTGAAGAGGGTGACCTGAAGGAGAACGGTGGCTACCACGCCGCCAAGGACGAGCAGGGCAAGATGGAGGCCCGCATCTTCCACCTCCGCCAGATTCTCGACACGGCCAAGGTCGGCGAGGCCCCCCGCACCGAGGGGGTGGTCGGTCCCGGTATGACGGTCACCGTCCGGTTCGAGGGCGAGGACGAGGAGGTCGCCTTCCTGCTGGCCTCCCGCGAGGAGAGCGGCGCCCCGATCGACGTGTACTCCCCAAAGTCGCCCCTGGGTGCGGCCATCAACGGCAAGAAGATCGGTGAGAAGGCCACCTACACCATGCCGAACGGCCGCTCCAACACGGTCGAGATCATCGAGGCCGTGCCGTACATCGGCAACTGACCTCACCCGACTTCGCCGATCCGCCGGGACGCCCGTCCCGGCGGATCGCTGCGTCAGGGAGGACCTTCGGGGCCGGAGATCCTCCTGACGGCGGTCGTGATGGCGTGATCAGTCGTGTTTTATGGCGTTCGCGTGCATCATGGTGCCGCGTGCGGCACTCTCGTAGGGCTGGCTCCGGTGGGGAAGGGGAGATGTCGTGTTCGAGCGGCGGACGCGCTTCTCCGACGTGATCCGTGAGGCCCGTATGGACCTCGCCTACCGCCCCCGGATCCGGTACAGCCGTCGCACCGTCCAGATGATGAGGCGTTCCGTCCCGGTCATCGCCTTCCTCCTCGTCATCGTGCTCACCACCGACCTGGCGCTCCTGGTGCGGATGACGGAGCAGGAGCCGGAGGAGGTCTCCCTCCGCACGTCCGTCGCCACGGGCCCGGTCTTGGAGCCGGCGCCCGCCGACCGGGCCCAGAGCGGGCAGGTCCAGGGCGGGCAGGTTCAGGGCGGTGCGGGGCAGAGCGGGCAGGTCCAGGGCGGGCAGGTTCAGGGCGGTGCGGGGCAGAGCGGGCAGGTCCAGGGTGGGCAGGTCCAGGGTGACGCCCCGCCCGCCGCGTCCCCCCAGGTGGCACCGCTGACCTCGATACGGCAGCCGCACCTGTTCGTGGTCGCGCAGAGACCGCTCAGCCAGGAGGTCGTGGCGCGGATCTCCCGTGTCTCCGGGGTGCGGGCGGTGGAGCGTGCCGACGCCGCCGAGGTGGTCCTGGACGGCAAGCGGGTGCAGACGCTGGGGGTGGACCCCTCGACCTTCCGCGCCTACACGCCCGAGCGCACCGCGCGCTCCGACCGCCTGTGGCGCAACATCGCGGGCGGAGAGGTGGCCGTCTCCTTCGTCCTCGGTAACGACGGCGGCATGTCGCTGGGCAAGACCGTCGTCTCCGGTGGACGGAGCCTGCGGGTGGGCGCCTACGCGACGATGGGCATGGGCACCGTCGACGCCGTGGTCTCCCGTGACACCGCCCGCGCGCTGGGCATCCCGCAGGACAACGCGCTCGTGGTGAGCGCTCCCGAGGTCGACTCGGTCAAGCTGCGCCGTACCCTGCTCCGCCTGCTGCCCGACGACGGCCAGGTCGTGGTGATCAACCCGGTGCTGGTCACCCCGCGCCGCACCACGTGGTCCGGTTCCTCCTTCATGACCGCCGACCAGATCCGCACCGCCCTCACCGCCGCGATCGGCAAGCTCGGCCGCCCGTACGTCTGGGGTGCCGAGGGGCCCGACACCTTCGACTGCTCCGGCCTGGTCCAGTGGGCCTACGCCCAGGCGGGGGTCAAGGTCCCCCGGGTGACGCACCAGCAGTTCGTCTCGGGGCCGCAGATCCCGCTCGCCGAGGCCCAGCCCGGTGACCTGCTGTTCTGGCGGCACGACCCGACCAACCCCGGCTACGTCTCACACGTGGCGATCTACTGGGGCGACGGCAAGATGCTGCACGCCCCCCGCACCGGGGACGTGGTCAAACTGGTCCCCGTCAGCACCCGCAACTTCGCCGGGGCAGTCCGGGTCAGCCCGGCGGTCGCCGCCCGCGTCCCCTGAGCCCGGAGCGGGACTCGGCTCCGTCAGGTTCGGGCGGGACTCGGCTCCACCCGGACAGGACGGACACCGTCCGTCCCCGTCCCCGTCCGGCCCGGCCGGCGAAGGCGTCCGCGACCTCGGCGTCCGCCTCTGGCCCGCGCCGAGAACGAGTTGTAATCTCGATTACATGGATAACAAGGAAGCGGCGGAAAAGCTGCGCGGATGGTTCTCCGGCCGGCTTCCCGCGGAGTGGTTCGAGGGTCAGCCGGAGATCGTGCTGGACCGCGAGGAGATCACGGTGATCGGCAGGCTGCCGGTCCCCGTGTTCGGCGACGACGTCTCCGCGGTCGAGCGGGTCGCCGCCGTCGAGGGCGGTGTCCAGCGCTTCCGCGAGGAGACCCGCGAACTACGGGTCGAGATCGCACTGGAGGCCGAGCACCGCTTCCGGAGGAAGGTCTCGTGGGGGGTCGCCGTGGGCGACGAGACGGTGATGTTCACCACACTTTCGGTGCCCGTGATGACCAGGCTCCGCCAGGGAGAGCGCCAGGTGCTCGACACTCTTGTCGCCGCGGGGGTGGCCCGCAGCCGGAGCGACGCGCTCGCCTGGTGCGTGCGTCTGGTGGGCAGGCACACCGACACCTGGCTGGCCGATCTGAGAGACGCGCTCCAGCACGTCGACCGGGTCAGGGCCACGGGCCCCGACGTCAATTCCTGAGCCTGGCAGGGAAAACCGTCGAGGAATTGGTCTGAACCTGTCGGCGAATTGGTGTAGACCTCTGCCAATGGCCTATACCACTGCCGGAAAGAGCTTCTTTAATCTCACTTCTTTTGGGTAGGGCAACCGAGACGACGCGACTCCTGCCAGGTCATATATCGCCGGATTCGGTTGAGTCAGGGGACGCGGCGACACCAGGTCGCACTAATTCACTGGTCTACGCCAATTGGATTCGGTGCACTTTCGTCGTTGATGATGCTTTGGCCCGGAGAAGTGTAAAGGAGCCCAATCAGTGTCCGTTACCGTGGACGTAACCGCCTCCAGTCCCACCACCCATGCCGAACTGGTCGAATGGGTCAAGGAGATCGCCGAGCTGACGCAGCCGGACCGGGTCGAATGGTGCGACGGTTCCGAAGCCGAGTGGACCCGCCTGACGAACCTGCTGGTCGACAAGGGCACCTTCAAGCGCCTGGCGAAGCGGCAGAACAGCTTCTACGCCGCCTCCGACCCCAGCGACGTCGCCCGCGTCGAGGACAGGACCTACATCTGCTCCGAACGCGAGGAGGACGCCGGCCCGAACAACAACTGGATCGCCCCCGCCGAGATGCGCCGGACCTTCGGCGAGATCTTCCGGGGCTGCATGCGCGGCCGGACCATGTACGTCGTGCCGTTCTGCATGGGCCCGCTGGGCGGGGAGATCTCCCAGCTCGGCGTCGAGATCACCGACTCGCCGTACGTCGTCGTGTCCATGCGGATCATGACCCGCATGGGCGAGGACGCCCTGCGGCTCATCGAGCGGCGCGGCGACTACGTCAAGGCCGTGCACTCGGTCGGCGCTCCGCTGGAGCCCGGTCAGGCCGACGTGCCCTGGCCGTGCAGCACCACCAAGTACATCAGCCACTTCCCCGAGACCCGGGAGATCTGGTCGTACGGCTCCGGGTACGGCGGCAACGCGCTGCTCGGCAAGAAGTGCTACGCGCTGCGCATCGCCAGCACGATGGCCCGCGACGAGGGCTGGCTGGCCGAGCACATGCTCATCCTCAAACTCACCCCGCCTTCCGGGGAGACCCGTTACGTCGCCGCGGCCTTCCCGAGCGCCTGCGGCAAGACGAACCTGGCCATGCTCCAGCCGACCATTCCGGGCTGGAAGGTCGAGACGGTCGGTGACGACATCGCCTGGATGCGCTTCGGTGACGACGGCCGCCTGTACGCCATCAACCCCGAGGCGGGCTTCTTCGGCGTCGCCCCGGGCACCGGCGAGTCCACCAACGCCAACGCGATCAGGACGCTCTGGGGCAACAGCATCTTCACCAACGTCGCGCTCACCGACGACGGCGACGTGTGGTGGGAGGGCCTCACCGACGAGCCCCCGGCGCACCTGACCGACTGGAAGGGCCGCGACTGGACCCCGGACAGCCCGGAGCCCGCCGCCCATCCCAACGCCCGCTTCACCGTCCCGGCCGCGCAGTGCCCGACGATCGCCCGCGAGTGGCAGGACCCCAAGGGGGTGCCGATCTCCGCGATCCTGTTCGGCGGGCGCCGCGCCAGCGCGGTGCCGCTGGTGACCGAGTCGCTGAGCTGGCAGCACGGTGTCTTCATCGGGGCCAACATCGCCTCGGAGAAGACCGCCGCCGCCGAGGGCAAGGTCGGAGAGCTGCGCCGCGACCCGTTCGCGATGCTGCCCTTCTGCGGCTACAACATGGGCGACTACTTCGCCCACTGGATCAGGATCGGGCAGCGTGAGGGTGCCCGGCTGCCGCGCGTCTACTACGTGAACTGGTTCCGCAAGAACGAGAAGGGCGAGTTCATCTGGCCCGGCTTCGGGGAGAACAGCCGGGTCCTGAAGTGGATCGTCGACCGCCTCAACGGCGAGGCGGACGCGGTGCGCACCCCGATCGGCCTGCTCCCCGCCGAGCTCGACACCGAGGGCCTCGACATCTCCGAGGAGGACCTGCGGACCCTGCTCAGCGTCGACCCGGAGATCTGGAAGCAGGAGGCGGCGCTGATCCCCGACTTCTTCCGGACCTTCGGCGACCACCTGCCCAAGGAACTCTGGGACGAGTACGAGGCGCTCGTCGCCCGTCTCGGCTGAGCCGCCTCCCCGAAGGGAGCCCCTTCCACCGCGGCGCCGGTACCCGGACCGGCGCCGCGGATCATGTTCTCCGCTCCGCGCGGGCGGACCCCGGGCGGGCCTGGACGTCGAGGTGCCCGTATCCGCGCGGACCGCAATCCGGATGACCGGGGGGTCGCTTCCCGGGTGTCCGGCGCGGGTCAGGGTGGCCGCTTCCCGCGTGACCGGCGCAGGTTAGGGTGGGCGGCCCGGGACGGATCCGGCGGGCCGGGCCTGACACCCACGGCGGGTCGGGCCCGACACACGACCCACCGGGCCTGACCCGGCGGGCCGGACCGGGAAGGTGGAAACTTCTCCCCGGCTCCGCGCGTCTACCCATTACCCGAGCCGTGCCCCCGCGGTTCGCTCCCCCCTTTCCCAGGAGGCGGATATGCAATTCGCCCTGTTCGCCCTCGCGGTGGTCCTCGGCGTGGTCGTCGGCCTCGCGAGCGGAGCCCTGACCCGAGAGCACGACCGGATCCGCTCGACTGTGACCGGTTACCGAGGCGGGCCGCTGACCCCGTACGAGCTGGCCTACCTGTCCGGCGGCCCGCGCCGCGTGGTCAACACCGCGATCGGCCTGCTGTCGAGGGGCGGGGCCGTCCGGGTGTCGCGGGGCGGTCACGTCAGCCTGGTCGCCGGGGCGCCGCCTTCCCCCGACCCGATCGAGTACGCGGTCATGGAGGCCCTCCACCTCCGCGGCGGCTCCACGGACCTGGGGGAGCTGCGCCGCGCGGTGGCCGAGGGGCAGGCGATGGAGGGCCTGCGATACCACCTGCTGGGCCTGGGGTTGATCATTCCCGACGGGGCGACGGGGCGGGCGAGGACGCTGCTGAACCGGCTCCTGGCCGTCTCGATCATCGTGCTGGCCGTGCCGCCGGTCATCGTCGTCTCCGGTGTCCCCTTCGGTTTCTTCGGGGGCTTCGCGCTGCTGGTGATCCTGATGACGGGGCTCTCCGGGCTCTCCACCTACTTCCGCCACCGGCGGCTCCTGCGCGGCGTGCTGAGCAAGACCGGGAACGAGGTGCTCGGCTCCGCCCGCCGGACCCACCTGCGGGGCGCCCGCTCCCTCACCCCTGACCCGGTCCTCGCCGTGGGCATCCCCGTCGCCCTGTACGGGCTGGGAGAGCTCGGCGACCCCTATCTGCAGGAGGAGTTGGAACGTGACAGTGGGGGCGGCTCGGCCGGATGCGCCGCGGGCGCCTGCGGGGGCGGGAGCGACTCCTCCTTCGGCGGGGGCGGAGACTTCGGGTCCGGCGGGTGGGGCGACTCCGGCGGCGGCTCGGGAGACTCGGGCGGCGGCTCGGGTGACTCCGGCGGTGGTTCGAGCTGCGGCGGCGGGTGCGGTGGCGGGTGCGGCGGTGGCTGAGCCCCGGGCACTGGGTGTGGGCATCGGCTGGCGACCGGAGATCGACCTGAGCGTGGAACGGCTGCCCGGAGTCGACTTCGTGGAGGTCATCGCGGAGAACGTGCGACCCGACCGGCTTCCCGAGTCGCTGCGCGTGCTGCGCGGACGCGGGGTGCCGGTGATCCCGCACGGCGTGGGACTGGGCATCGGAGGCGCCGAACCCCCCGACCCCGGGCGGCTGGCGCACCTGGCGGCCTGCGCGCGGGCCCTGGACGCCCCCCTGGTCAGCGAACACCTCGCCTTCGTCCGGGCGGGCGGCCTGGAGGCGGGTCATCTGCTGCCGATCCCCCGCACCGGGGCCGCGCTCTCCGTCGTCGTCGAGAACGTCCGGCGGGCACAGGACGCGCTGCCCGTCCCGCTGGCGCTGGAGAACGTGGCGGCCCTGTTCGGCTGGCCGGAGGACGAGATGACCGAGGCGCAGTTCCTCGGCGAACTGGTCGAGGCGACCGGCGTGGGGCTCCTGGTGGATGTGGCCAACCTCTACACCAACCAGGTCAACCTGGGCCTGTCGGCCACCGAGGCGCTCGACGACCTGCCGTTGTCCGCGCTGGCCTACGTCCACGTCGCCGGCGGTCACTCACGTGACGGCCTGTGGCACGACACCCACACCGCTCACGTTCCCGACGACATCCTGGATGTCCTGTCGGAGCTGTGCGCCAGGGTCGACCCGCCCGGCGTCCTCCTCGAATGGGACGACGACTACCCCAGCGACGACGCCCTCGCCGCCGAGCTCGGCCGGATCCGCGGCGCGATGGCCCGTGTCTGAGGAACGGCCCGTTTCCGGCCCCCTCTCCGGGGACGCCGCCCGTGCGGCCCTGGCCGACGCCCAGGCCGCACTGCTGGCCTCCCTGGTGGCGGGCCGGGAGGCGCCGGCCGGCTTCGACCGGGACCGGCTGCGGGTCCAGGAGCGCAGCCTGATCGCCAAGCGCCGCCGGTCGGTGGCCAGGCACCGGCCCGACCTGGTGGTGGTGCTCGGCGGTGACTTCGCCCGGGAGTTCGCCGGCTACGCGCGGGGCCGGCCCAGGCCGCCCGGCGGCACCCACGCCGACGTCCGGGACTTCGCCGACTGGCTCCGTGCCGCGGGCCGCCTGCCGGAGGAGCCACCGGCCGGTCCCGAGCCCGGTCCCGGGTCCCCCTGGTGGAGGCGGTTCCTCCGGCGCCGCTGAAACCTTCGACCTTTCCCGTCCGTTCAGGGGGTAGTGGACCCCGCGCGGGGTTCTCTCCCGGAGGCCGCTGTGGACATCGTCCAGATCCTCATCCCGATCGTCGCGCTCGTGGCGGTGACCGTCCTGTTCGCCCTTCGCCTGGCTCGGCACTCCACCCGCGCCTACGACGGGCCCGAGTTGACGCCGTACGACCTCGCCATGCTCGCGGGCGGGCCGCCCCGGGTGGCCGACACCGCGATGGCCGCGCTGACCGAGGGAAAGGCGGCCAGGGCACGGCGCGACGGGTGGCTGACCCGGGTGCGCTCCGAACCCACCGGGTCGCTCCACCCGGTGGCGCAGGAGACGCTGGCCCTGATCGGGGCACGGTCCGGCGGCATGCCGGTCTGGGAACTGCGGAGGGAGGCCGCCGGCACGCCCGCGATGGCCGCGCTGGCCGCGCGGTTGCGGGACCTGGGGTTGATCGACCCTCCGGGCTCGGGCCGGGCCGACCCCACCCACCCCAACCGGACCGGGCAGGCCGCGCTGGCGCACTACCGTCTGCGCCACCGGGAGGAGAAGTCGTTGCCGGCCCGCCCCCGCGACCACGTCGCCGTCGACGCGCTGAACCTCTTCGGGATCGCTCTGTACGGGCTGCACCAGCTGGGAGACGAGGAACTGCGGGCGGTGCTGTGCGCGGAGGAGCCACGGCCGGCCGGGGCCCGGCCGGCCGCGCGGCTCCGCCGGCGTGGCTCCCGCCGCTCCAGGTCCTCCTCGGCGGCCTCCGGCTCCTCCTCGGGGTGCGGCTCCTCGGGGAGCGACGGCGGGCCGGGCGGCTGCGGTGGTGGTTGCGGCGGCGGAAGCTGAGTTCTCCGGACCTCTGTCCGGCGGGGGAAACCCGGCTTCCCGGGCCACCGATCGACGGCGGAGACCGTGTTCCCCGGCCCTGTCCGGCGGGAGGCCGCCGGGTTAGGTTGGGCGGGTATCTGATCAAGTCCTGCATCGGAGCGGCCATGGTGAAGATCGTCGATCATGGAACGTGGATTCCGCGCGAGGAGGACGAGGGGTGCCACCCCGCGGGCGCCGAACCGCTGTGGAACGAGTCCGTCTACCTCGACTTCACGGCCGACGACGGCTCGGTCGCCGGCTACGTTCGCCTGGGCCTGTATCCCAACTGGAACCGCGCCTGGTACTGGGCGTGCCTGGTCGGCCGGGACCGGCCCACGGTGCTGCTGGCCGACGACCACGCCCCGCTGCCCGGACCGGATCTCACCGTGCGGGGCGAGGGTCACCGGGCCGCCTACCGGGCCACCCACGAGGTCACCGTGCCCATGCGGTCGTTCCGGCTCACCCTGGACGCCGCGGCGGTGCCCGTCGTGGACGACCCGGCGCGGGCGTACGACGACCCGGGCGGGGCGGAGACGACCTTGCTGGGGTTCGACCTGGAGTGGACGACCGTGGGCGGGGTGTATCCGTACGGTTTCCTGCCGCGCTACGAGATCCCCTGCGAGGTCGCCGGGACGATCAGGGCGGGCGGCGAGGAGATCGCCTTCTCCGGGCACGGTGAGCGTGACCACAGCTGGGGTGAACGCGACTGGTGGCAGACCTCGTGGTTGTGGAGCTCGGGGCGGCTCGACGACGGGACGTTCTTCCACGGTATGCGGGCCAACGCCGGGGTCGAGCTGCCCTGGCCGTGCTTCACGGTGCCCCCGGGCGGGGAGGTCGGCCACCGCGCGGGGTTCACCGCGTCGAGCGTGTTCGGCGCGGACGGGCTGCCCGCCGGGTCGCGCCTGCTGGTGCCGGGGCTCGCGATGTCCGCCGTCCCGGTGGCCTTCGCCCCGGTCGCCATGACGTCGCCGGACGGGCGGACCGCCCGCTTCCCGCGGGCGTTGTGCCGCTTCGAGACCGAGGACGGGCGTTCGGGACACGGCTGGACCGAGTGGCACCAGCCGCCCGGGTGGCGCGGGCACGCATGGGGCTGAGCTGGGTGTCCTCACCGTGCTCGCCTCCCGGAGGCCGGCGGACGCCCCGGGCGGCGGGGGAGAGGCACACCCTGCGAGCCCCGAAGACGGGGCGGACAGGTCCGTGAGGCGGCGATAATTGCCTGTCAGCGCCTCAAATAGGGGCGGGCGCTGAGGGGAGGGACTCCTATGGGCCTGCGCGATCTCGTCTATCGGCTGTACGAACGCCGGCTGGAGGCGAAGCTGTCCCGTCAGAAGGAGATGGCTCCCCGGCACGTCGGCGTCATCGTCGACGGCAACCGGCGCTGGGCACGTTCGATGGGCATCTCCGACGTGAGCCGCGGTCACCGCAAGGGTGCCGACAAGATCTCCGAGCTGCTCGGCTGGTGCCGCGAGGCGGGCGTCGAGGTCGTCACCGTGTGGCTGCTGTCCAGCGACAACATCAACCGGTCCAAGGACGAGCTGGAGCCGTTGATGAAGATCATCGAGGACGTGGTCCAGGAGCTCGTCGAGGACGGCTGGCACATCAAGCCCATGGGTGCGCTTGATCTTTTGCCGGATCACACGGCTCGTGTCCTGAAAGATGCAAAAGAAGCGACATCGCATCGTCCGGGATTGATTGTGAACGTTGCCGTTGGGTATGGAGGAAGGCGTGAGATCGCTGATGCGGTGCGCTCCCTTCTCCAGGAGCACGCCAGCAAGGGCGCGACGATCGAGGAACTCGTCGAGGTCCTCGATGTGGAGCACATCGCGGAGCATCTCTACACGCGCGGCCAGCCCGACCCGGACCTGGTCATCCGGACCTCGGGAGAGCAGCGGCTCTCCGGCTTCCTGCTCTGGCAGAGCGCCCACTCCGAGTTCTACTTCTGCGAGGCCTACTGGCCTGACTTCCGCAGGGTCGACTTCTTGCGGGCACTCCGCTCGTATGCCGCGCGGCACCGCCGGTACGGCTCCTGAAACTCCACATGAACACCCCCTTTCGGTCAGGCTTGTGCCATTGGAAGGCGGGTATTCAGGACGTACCGTAAGAAGTAGGAGAGCACAGCTCGCCTACTCCGGAGAGGGCCCGCCTTTGCGTCACGACCAGCTGAGGGGGGCCGGTCACCGGTGCTCCGCCGACGGTCGCGTCAGTGGGCCCGGGTCCGGTCCGCATCCCAGCTCATGGCAGGGTGCCGTTCAAGGCGCCCGGGGGAGAACGCGTGGCAAACCCTTCGTCCTCACCCACGTCGCCGGCCGCTAACCGGCGCACGTACGTCCTGGACACCTCGGTGCTCCTGGCGGATCCGGCGGCGATGAGCCGCTTCGCCGAGCATGAGGTCGTCCTCCCGATCGTCGTCATCACCGAGTTGGAGGGCAAGCGCCATCATCCAGAGCTCGGTTACTTCGCGCGCAAGGCGCTGAGGTACCTCGACGACCTCCGGGTGACGCACGGACGGCTGGACGAGCCCATGCCGATCGGCGAGGGCACCATCCGGGTCGAGCTCAACCACAGCGACCCGTCGATCCTGCCCGTCGGTTTCCGGCTCGGCGACAACGACACCCGCATCCTGACGGTGGCCCGGACCCTGGCCGCCGAGGGGAAGAACGTGGTGCTGGTCTCCAAGGACCTGCCGCTGCGGGTGAAGGCCGCCTCCATCGGTCTCACCGCGGACGAATACCGCGCCGAGCTCGTGACGGAGTCGGGCTGGACCGGCATGGCGGAGCTCCAGGTCACCACGGAGGACGTCGAGACGCTCTTCGAGCACGGCACCGCCGACCTGGTCGAGGCGCGTGACCTGCCCACCCACACGGGTCTGCGGCTGCTGTCCAGCAGGGGGTCCGCGCTCGGCCGGGTGCTGCCCGACAAGTCGGTGCGCCTGGTGCGCGGCGACCGCGAGGTGTTCGGCCTGCACGGCCGCTCCGCCGAGCAGCGCATCGCGCTCGACCTGCTGATGGACGCGGAGGTCGGCATCGTCTCGATGGGCGGCCGGGCGGGCACCGGAAAGTCCGCGCTGGCCCTCTGCGCGGGCCTGGAGGCGGTCCTGGAGCGCCGCCAGCACCGCAAGGTCATCGTCTTCCGCCCGCTGTACGCCGTCGGCGGCCAGGAGCTGGGCTACCTGCCCGGCACCGAGAACGAGAAGATGGGCCCCTGGGGGCAGGCCGTCTACGACACCCTCGGCGCGGTCACCACGCCGGAGGTGATCGAGGAGGTCATCGACCGGGGCATGCTGGAGGTGCTTCCGCTCACCCACATCCGCGGCCGTTCCCTGCACGACGCCTTCGTGATCGTGGACGAGGCGCAGTCGCTGGAGCGCGGGGTGCTTCTCACGGTGCTCAGCCGGATCGGCGCCAACTCCCGGGTCGTGCTCACCCACGACATCGCCCAGCGCGACAACCTGCGGGTCGGCCGGCATGACGGCGTGGTCGCGGTGGTGGAGAAGCTCAAGGGGCATCCGCTGTTCGCGCACGTCACGCTGACCCGTTCGGAGCGCTCGCCGATCGCGGCCCTGGTCACCGAGATGCTGGAGGACGTCACGTTCTGACCCCGGGCGCCGCCCGGGACGAGACGGAGGCGGGTACGGTCGCCGCGGCCGTGCCCGCCTTCATTTCCCCGTGACCGCCGGCCTGTTATCCGTGCCCGCCGGTCCGTTGCCCGTGCCCGCCTTCATTTCCCGTGCCCGCCGGCCCGTTCTCCGCGATCGCCGACCCGTGCGGGTCCGAGGTCTCACGGAGGCAGGCGTACCCCCTTGGCGGCGAGGTCGCGGAACTCGAAGCAGGTGTGCTCGCCCATCGACTCCGGGGTGCCCGGGAACAGCCGGGTGATCTCGACACTCCAGATGCTCTCCTGCTTGTTCTGCCTGATGGTGCAGGTGATCTGCGCCAGGCCCGCCCGGGGGATCTTGCCCTCGCCGGTGATGATCACGTTCAGCCGGTAGCCCAGGCTGTCGTCCGGGTCGTTGCGCTGCAGGGTGGCGTCGGAGTAGCGGGTCGTCTTGGTGTCGTAGTGGGTGAAGTCGTTGAGCATGCTCGTCAGTCCCGGCTCCGGCGGCTGCTTGCCGGCCCGGAACAGGGTGTCGACGACGTGCTTGGCCGAGTCGGAGATCACCGGGATCTTGACCGGTTCCAGCCGGCCGTCCCGGATCAGGTAGACCGTCACCCACGTCGGGCTGTAGCTGATCACCGGTGGGCGGCCGTGGTCCTGCACCTCCGTGGGGGAGATGCCACATCCGCCGATCAGCAGGACGGCGGCGAGCACCCGGGTGAGCCGCCTCATGGGTTCGGGAGCCGGACGGTGAAGAGGGTGCCCGGCCGCTCGGCGCTGACCGAGATCGTCCCCCCGTGCAGCTGGGCGTTGGCCCGTGCGATGGACAGGCCCAGTCCGCTGCCGTCGCTGCTGGCGCTGGCCTTGTAGAAGCGGTTGAACACGTACGGTAGATCCTTTTCCGGAATGCCCTTGCCGTGGTCCCGCACCTTCACCTCCAGGCCGTCCGTGGTGCTGCGGGCGGTCACGATGACCGGGGGCTCACCGTGGCGCAGGGCGTTGCCCACCAGGTTGGCCACGATGACGTCGAAGCGTCTGGGGTCGAGGGAGAAGGTCAGCCCCTGCGGCACGTTCACCCGGACCTTGTCCGACCAGCCGCGCACCTCCAGGCAGTCCCAGACCGTGTCGACGACGTGCACGGTGTCGAGGTTCAGCCGGGCCGTCCCCGAGTCGAACCGGCTCGCCTCGATGAGCTGCTCCACCAGGGTACGCAGCCGCTCGATCTCCCGCAGCACCAGCCGCACGGCCGCCGCGGGCTCGTGCGGCAGCCGCTCGGCCTCCTCGGAGAGCATGTCGGTGACCGCGGTCATCGCGGTCAGCGGGGTCCGCAGTTCGTGGGAGACGTCGGCCACGAAACGGCGCGACATGGCTTCCAGGGCACGCAGCTCCGAGACGCTCTTCTCCAGGGCGGCGGCGGTGTCGTTGAAGGTGGCGGTCAGCTCGGCCAGCTCGTCCTGGCCGCGGACCGGCAACCGGGTGTCCAGATGGCCGGCGCCGAGCGCGCGCGCGGCGGAGCCGAGCTGCCGGACGGGCAGCAGGACCCGCCGGGCCGACACCAGTCCCAGGGCGAGCGCGACGACGAGCATGAAGGCCCCCACACCGGCCAGCGGTCGCCGCAGCCCCGTCAGCAGCCGTTCCTCGTCGGCGAGGGGGACGAAGACGAAGACGCTCATCCCGGTGGGCTGGGCGGTGTGGATGGGCTCGATCCGCCAGACCGGGGTGCCGATGATCAACCACATGCTCCCGTGCATGACCTGCCGCTTGGCGACCATCCGCTGGGTGGCGCGGGCGCCGAGGTCGGCGGGGACGTCCCGCACGCTGAAGTCGCCGTCCGGGTAGAGGTACTCCTCGTAGCGGACCACCACCCTGCCGCCCTGCGGACGCAGGCCGCGCTGCAACGCGCCGATCTCCTCGTTGGTGGGCGGGCTGTCACCGGGCCAGAGCGCGCCGAGAGGAGCCCTGGTGCCTTCGAGGGTGTCACGCACGTCGTTCACCGCGACCTGCTCGGCGCGGTTGATCACGTTCCGCTTGACGAGCTCGTAGCCGATCCCCGCGACCAGCGAGGAGGCCGCGAAGGCGATCACCGTGAACGTGATCACCAGGCGTCCTCGCAGGCCGGTGTAGGCGCGCTTCACGACGGGCCGGATCCGCGCGACGGGCCGGAGTCTCGTGGCGGACCGGAGTCTCATGGGGAACCGGAGCCTCGGGGTGAACCGGAGCCTCACGGCGGGCTGAAGCGGTAGCCGAATCCGCGGACCGTGTGGATGAACTCGGGCTCGGCGGGCACCCGCTCGATCTTGGCGCGCACCCGCTGCACGCACGCGTCCACCAGCCGGGAGTCGGCGACGTGGGTGTGGTCCCAGACGGCCCGCAGCAGGTATCTGCGGTTGAGGACCTGGCCGGGGTGACGGACGAGCTCCAGCAACAGCCGCAGCTCCGTGGGGGTCAGGTGGACCTCGCGTCCGCCCAGCGACACCTTCAGCGCGCCGCGGTCGATGACCAGGTCGCCGAAGGTGATGCGATCGGAGGCGACCGACTCCACCCGGCGCAGGACGGCGCGGATGCGGGCGTCCAGCACGCGGGGCTCGACCGGCTTGACCACGTAGTCGTCGGCTCCCGCCTCCAGGCCCACGACCACGTCGAGGTCGTCGCCGCGGGCGGTCAGCAGGATCACCGGCAGCTGGTCCATCCGGCGGATGCGGCGGCACACTTCGACCCCGTCGATTCCGGGCAGCATCACGTCCAGGACGGCGATCTCGGGCCGCCGGGTCCTGATGTGTTCGAGGGCCTCCTCACCGGTGGCGTACGCGGTCACGGAATGGCCCTGCCGGGACAGCGCGAGTTCGAGCCCGGTGCGGACCGAGGGGTCGTCTTCTACGAGGAGGATGCCAGCCACCAGGTGATCATTCTTCCAAGGGGGATAGTGCCTACTGCGTCACGAAACCGTGACATAAGGCGAACATTAGCTGAAAGACGCGCTGGGGGCATGACAAGTGGCCCTGTCTTCGTCGCCGGAGTCCGCACCCCGCCCGCCTTATCCCGACAATGTGACCAAAATCACATTAGTATAATATGTGTAAGGAAACAGCCACTAATCCGGCAGTGAGCTGGGCGAAAGGGCTCGGGGAGGTAGCCGGAACGTCAACCAACTCCTTCGTTTCGGTTGCGGACCACCCCCCTGTGCACGGCAAGCTCATAGGTCGTGAGTTCAGGATCACCGCACTCGGAGCCCCAGGCCCCCCGCGGTCGCCGCGCGGGCCGCCAGTCGGCCAAGGCCAGGACGAAGTCCGCCGGGCAGGGGTGGCTGACCCCCAAGCGCGTCATGATCCTTGGAACCGCCTTCCTGGTCGTGGTCGGCGGGGGCGCCTTCACCGTGCAGACCGCGATGAAGAACGCCGCGGCCACCGCCAGCCCGCTCACCCTCGACGAGATGGCCCAGGTCCTCAGCGACGACCCGTTCGGCGCCGACCTGCAGTCCGACATCCTCAAGGCCCAGGCGGCGCAGGCGCTGCGGGCCGACGAGCTCGCCGCCGAACGTGAGAACCGCCGGCCGCTCAGCCAGATCAAGATCGTTGAGGAGGCCCCGGGCGGCGGCGGCTTCGACCCCAAGAGCCTCCCGCCGGGCACCGCCAACCCGACCGGCAACAAGGCCATCGGCAAGCAGATGCTGGAGGCCCGCGGCTGGGGTGACCAGTGGGGCTGCCTGGAGAAGCTCTGGACCAAGGAGAGCGGCTGGAACGAGCGCGCGATGAACACCTCCAGCGGCGCCTACGGCATCCCGCAGTCCCTGCCCGGCCACAAGATGGCCAGCGCCGGCGGCGACTGGCAGACCAACCCGGCCACCCAGATCGAGTGGGGGCTCACCTACATCAAGGGCCGCTACGGCACCCCCTGCGGCGCCTGGGCCCATTCCCAGGCCAAGGGCTGGTACTGAGAGACCAGGAGTCGGCAAGTCTGGCCTCCTGCCGGCCTCGGGCGCCGCACCCTTGGCCGCATGGACGTGAAGGTCAGCGTGGTGGTGCCGGTGCGCAATCCCGGCGAGGGCGCCGACGCCTGTATCCGGTCGGTGCTGGATCAGTCCATGGCCCCGGAGGAGTACGAGGTCATCTTCGCCGACGACGGCTCCGATGACGGCATCCAGCAACGGCTCGACGCCATCGCCGCGGTACGGTCCAACGTCAAGGTCCTCCATCTGACACCGACCGGCTCGCCGATGCGGGGCCGCAACGTCGGGCTGATGGTCGCCAGGGGCGAGTACGTCTACCTGATGAACCAGACGGACCGCCTGGAGCGGACGGCGCTCGCGGCCATGTACCGGCGGGCGGTGGAGACCGAGGCCGACATCCTCGTCGGGCGCCTGGCCGGGGACCGCCGGCCGCCCGCGCCGGCCTTCGAGGCCGACCGCGAGCGCGCCGACGTCGTCAAGGACCGCCTGCTCGGGCTGCTCACCCCGCACAAGCTCTACCGCCGGGCGTTCCTGGACGCCGAGGCGCTCAACTTCACCGACCCCGGCGGCCTCCTGGCCGAGCAGGCGTTCGTCGTCCGCGCCTACCTCCGGGCGAAGATCATCTCTATCCTGGCCGGCCAGATCTGTTGCCACGTCGAGGAGGTGCCCGAGCCGCCGTGCGACCCGTACGACTGGGTCGCGGAGCTGCGCGAGCTGCTCGACATCATCGACGACGAGGTTCCCGAGGGACGCCAGCGGGACCGGATGTACGCCCACTGGTTCCGCACCGCGGTGCTGCGCAGGCTCGGCGGAACCGGGTTCGCCACCTCGTCCGCGGACCGGGCGGCGACCTTCACGACCCTGCGCGAACTGGTCGTCCGGCGCTTCCCCCCGCGCCTCGACGTCCACCTGCCGGTCCACCTGCGGGCCCGCGCGGCGCTGCTGCGCGCGGGAAGGCTCGACCAGCTCATCGTGCTCGCCGCCGCCATGCGCGGCGTCCACCTGCAGGCCGACCTCAGGGAGGTCGTCTGGGAGGACGGCGCGTTCACCATGGGGCTCACCGTGGAGATCATGCGCGCCGACGGCAGCCCGATCCGTTTTGTCCCGTACGGTCAGGACGGCCTGCTGTGGGAGCCGCCGGTCCCCCTGGACGGACTCCGCCTGCCGCCGGAGCTCGCGGACATCAGCCAGGTCGCCGCGCGCGCACGCTTCGAGGTCTACGTCAGGCACGAGGAGAGCGGGCTCATCCACTTCCTGCCGGTGCGGTGCTCGGTGGTCCGGTGCAGGCACCGCAACGGGGTCCGGCTCCAGGTCACCGGGACGGCCCGGCTGGACGCCGACTCGGCGGCCCTGGGCGGGCCGCTGCCCGCGGGCCTGTGGGAGATCCACGTGCGCATGCTCAGCGGCCCCCACCAGGCACGTACCCGGGTGACGGGGATGCCGCTGAACTGCACCGGAACGCTCGCCGGCCACTCCCGGCGGCTGATCGTCCCCTGGTGGTCGGACCGGGGGGAGCTCGGGGTCTGCGTGGAGCCGCGTTCCTTCCCCGAGTCGATCGTCCTCGTCTCACCGGGGACGACGGTCACCCGGCAGCGCAAGCACGTCTTCGTCGTCGTACCGGTGCCGTACGTGCCGCCGAGCGGAGGACCGCCCGCGGAGCTGGTGCTGTGCCAGACCTCGGGCGGGGAGCGTGAGGTCTCCGCGCCCGCGCTGGTCGAACCGGGGGTGCCCGGGGAACTGGCCGGGCGGTTGATCGCCAAGATCCCGACCCGGCTGCTGCACCGCGACGGCTACCTGTCACCCGGCTCCTGGGCGCCGTACCTGAGGGTGGACGGCGTGGACGTGGGACTCCGCTTCCGGATCGAGATGAGCCGCGGCGGGCGGGTGGAGGTCCGCGGGGCCGCCGCCGCCCGGCCGCCCGAGCCCTGGTACCCGCTGCTCAAGCGGATCGCCCTGCGCGTCCCCGGTGCCCGCGGCGCCGTCCGGGCCACCCGCGCGGTGCGCCGCCGCTACCTGACCGGCTGACGGCCCGGCCGGTCCTCGCCGCGCGGGCCCGGACGGGCCGGTTTCCACGATCCGGACGGGCCCGGTGTCCACGACCGGGGCGGCTCCGGTGTCCACGACCCGGACGGGCCCCCTCCGGGACCCGTCCGGGCATGCGGGGGTCAGCTCCGCTTCAGGTGGCCGGTGAGGGCGGCACGGAACTCCGCCGGCCGCTCGATGTGCGGGCTGTGACCGCAGTCGAGGACGACCTCGGTGTAGGAGCCGTACCGCTCCAGGGCGGCCCTGGTCTGGGTGATCATCGGCTGCGCCGGGGTGCCCGGCGAACCGGGGACGACCCCCAGGGCTCCCAGATGGGCCAGGTCGAACAGCGAGGTGTCGGAGACGATCACGTCGTCCTCACCCCTGATCCACAGGATCGGCGGCTTCGGGTCGATCGTGTGCAGGTCGTCCAGGCGGAAGTGCGTCGGCGCGAACGCGTTCAGCACCCCCCGCGTGCCGGGAGCCACCCCGGGCCACTCGCCGGAGGCGACGGTGTCGCCCGGGTAGTGGTCGTCACCGGTCCTGGTGGAGAGCATCGACGCGACGAACGCGTCCTCGTCCTCATCCTCGATTTTCGTGCCGGGCTTGACGTACGAGGAGCGCAGGACGCTCCGCGGCGAGACCGGCGAGTCGGCCGAGGTGTCACCGGCCGCCAAGCGCTTGACGAACTCCGGGTTGGCGCCGCCCGCGCCGCCGCCGGTGCCGTCGGGGTGGTTCAACGCCCCGTCGGCACCGTGCGTGCCGCCGAAACCGTACGGCGAGATGGGGTTGACCAGCGTCACGCTCCGCACCGCGGCCGGCCGGTCGCGCAGCGCCTGGAGCACCACGCCGCCGCCCATGCTCCAGCCGACCAGGTGCACCCCGTCGAGTCCGAGGGAGTCGAGGAGGGCGAGCAGGTCGTCGGAGTAGTCTCGCAGACCGCGGGTGGCGTCGACCGGGGCGGGGTCGGTGTCGCCGAAGCCCCGCAGGTCGACGGCGAGCGGCCGGTGACCGGCCTCGGCCAGGGCGAGCATCGTGCCCCGCCAGAAGACGGCGCTCGACACGTTGCCGTGCACCAGCACCACCGTCTCCCCGCCCGCGTCCCCGCCGCCGGCGACCGACAGGACGTTCTGGGTGACGCGGGCGGTGGGCGTCCGCCGGCTCTCGATGTGCATCAGATGTTCTCCGTAGGGTTCAACGGGGGGTCGTGGCCTCGTCGACGCCGCCGAGGGTGACCAGGTCACGCCCCCGGGTCTCACGTGCGACGTACATGGTTATCAGGGTGAGCACGGCGGCGCCGAGCACGTAGAGCATGACCGGCAGCGCCGACCCGTAGGCGTCCAGCAGGGCCACCGCGATCAGCGGGGCCAGGCCGCCGGCGACGATGGAAGCGAGCTGGGAGCCGATCGACACGCCCGAGTAGCGCATCCGGGTGGCGAACAGCTCCGAGAAGAACGCCGCCTGCGGACCGTACATCGCGCCGTGCAGCACCAGCCCGACCGTCACCGCCAGGGTGATCGCGGCGAAGTTGCCGGTGTCGATCAGCGGGAAGAACGCGAAGGCCCACAGACCCACCCCGGCCGCGCCGAGCAGGTAGACGGGCCGGCGGCCGAGCCGGTCGGACAGCGCTCCCCACAGCGGGATCGACACGAAGTGCACGGCCGACCCGATCAGCACGGCGTTGAGGACGACGGGCTTGCTCAGCCCGGCCGAGGTCGTCGCGTAGACCAGCACGAACGCGGTGATCACGTAGTAGGAGACGTTCTCCGCGAAGCGGGCGCCGATCGCGATGAGCACGTCCCGCCAGTGGTACTTGATCACGTCCACGATCGGCAGGGAGGGGGCGGGCTCGCGGCCGGCGACCGCCTGCTGGAAGATCGGCGACTCGCTGATGGAGAGCCGGATCCACATGCCGACCAGGACCAGAACGCCGGAGAGCAGGAACGGGACGCGCCAGCCCCAGCTCTGGAACGCCTCGTCCGTCTGGACCGCGGCCAGCACCGCCAGGACCGCGGTGGCCAGCAGGTTGCCGCCCGGGGCACCCGCCTGTGGCCAGGAGGCCCAGTAGCCGCGTCGCCGGGCATCGCCGTGCTCGGAGACGATGAGCACCGCGCCGCCCCACTCGCCGCCGAGGGCGAAGCCCTGGACGAGCCGGAGCACGGTCAGCAGCAGCGGGGCCGCCGCGCCGATCGCCGCGTGGGTGGGCAGGCAGCCGATCAGGAAAGTCGCCCCGCCCATCATCAGCAGGCTGACGACCAGCAGTTTCTTGCGGCCCAGCCGGTCACCGTAGTGCCCGAAGACCAGAGCACCCAGCGGGCGGGCGACGAAGCCCACCGCGTAGGTCAGGAACGCCAGCAAGGTGCCGGTGAGGGGTTCCGACTCGGGGAAGAACAACTTGGGGAAGATCAGCGCGGCGGCGGAACCGTACAGGAAGAAGTCGTACCACTCGATCGTCGTGCCGATCAGGCTGGCGCCGACGATCTTTCCGATGGGGGTGCGGGTTGTCTCTGCCATCTCACTCACCACACAGGGTCGCTGTTGGGGGGATTTCGGCAACCGTACGGAGTGACGGACGTCACTCCTATGGGCCGGACCCCCACACCTGCCGGTCACCATGTGTGGCGGGGATACCCGGTGACCGTCGGCCAGGTTGACACTGTGCGGACCGGTGAACGGTCTTCCTCCCGGGGAGAGGGGGAGCTCCAGGAGCACGCATGACGATGCCCGAGAGCCCCGAGAGCCCCGAGAGCCCCGAGAGCATGGTGGGCCCGGCGGTGGCCGGCCTGGCGGGGACCTGGCGGGTCAGCCGCGCAGACGGTGCAGGCGCAGGGCGAGCTGGATCTCCAGGGCACGCTCGGGTGCCTGCCAGTCGTCGCCGAGGAGCCGGCCGATCCGGTCCAGGCGCTGGGTGACGGTGTTGACGTGGATGTGCAGCGCCTCGCTCGTCCGGGCCAGCGAGCCGCCCGTGCCGAAGTAGACGGTGAGCGTCCGCACAAGGGTGGTGCCCCGGCGGGCGTCGTAGTCGACCACCGGGCCGATCGCCGAGGCGACGAACGCCCCGATGTCGCGTCCCTCGCCCACCAGCAGCCCGACGAAGCCCAGCTCGGCGGCGCTCGCGCCTTCTCCGGTCCGTCCCAGGGCCACCAGCGCGTCGGCGCAGCGCTGGGCCTCCCGGTGGGCCGCACCCACCTGTGAGGAACCGCGCACGGGACCGCCACCCCCCGCGGTGGCCGGGTGGCCCAGGGAGACGCTCAGCTCGGCCGCCAGCCGCTTGGCGACCGGCCCCGGCCGGTCGCCGGGGAGCAGCAGCACCACCTCGTCGCCGCGCTGGGCGGCGAGACCGTGGTGCAGCGCGGCATGGGAGGACGCCCAGAACGCGGCGCGCTCGCGTCCGCCGCCGTGGCGGACCACGACCACTACGTGGTCGGCGTCCAGGTCCACCCCGACCCGCCGGGCCCGCTCGGCCAGGCCGTCCAGGCCGGGACGGGAGATCAGGTCGTCGAGCAGTTCGCCCCTGACCCGGCCCTCCGCCTCGGCCACCGTGCGCCGGAAGAGCAGCAGCAGCGCGGTGACCAGCGAGGCGCGCTCCAGGATGCGCTGGTCGGTGTCCGACACCTGGCCGCCGTTGCGCAGCACCAGCGTGCACAGCGGCTCGGCTCCCACGTCCACCGACGCGACCAGCAGGTTTCCCCGGCGCACCGTGCGTCCCAGGGCCCTGGACGACCGCGCGGCCTCCGCGATCATCTCCTCGTCCAGCACGCCCGCGTCACCGGCGATCGGCCGCCCGGCGTCGTCGAGGACGGCGAGCGAGCCGCCCAGCACCTCCGTCACCACCGCGGCCACGTCCTCGACCCCGCCGCCGCGCAGCACCAGCCCGGCCATCCGGTCGTGCGCGAGCGCGGCGCGCTCCACGGCCTCGCTGTGCGCGTTCACCTGCCGGTTGGCCTCGCTCAGCTCCTCCAGCGCGTTCCTGGTCTCCTGGAGCAGCCGGGCGTTGTCGATCGCGACCGCCGCGTGCGCCGCCAGCGAACCGAGCAGCACCACCTCGTCCTGGGTGAAGGGCCGCACGCTCCGGTTGGCCGCGAACAGCACCCCGATCACCCTGGCCCCCAGCTTCAGCGGCACGCCGAGGATGGCGACCAGCCCCTCCTCCAGCACGGCGTCGTCGATGTCGCTCTTGTGACGGAAGCGCTCGTCGGCGAAGTAGTCGGCGGTCGCGTACGGGGTGGCGGTCTGCGCCACCAGCCCGCCGAGACCGGAGCCCATGCCCAGCCGCAGCGCGCGGAACTTGGCCGACACCGAGCCGTCGGTCACCCGCATCCAGGTGTCACCGCGCTCGGGATCGTGCAGGGTCATGTAGGCCGCGTCGGTGCCGAGCAACTGCCTGGCCCGGTGCACGATGGCCTCCAGGACGGCGTCCAGGTCGCGCAGCCCGGCCAGGTCGCGCGCCGTGTCGAACAGCGCCGACAGCTCCGCCTCACGCCTGGCCCTGCGCCGCAGCAGTGCCCGCACCTTCAGCGCGGCGAGTTTGGCCTCCTCCAGTTCCGCCAGGGTCGCCGGGTCGGCCCCGGCGGTCCGTGCAGCCAGCACGGGCCCCTCGAACTCCACCGCCGACGCCTCTCTGGCCAGCAGTTCGAGGAAGACCTGTGCGCCGCTCATGGCGTCCATTCTGCTCAGCTCCGCTCAGCGGGCCGTCCAGCCGCCGTCCACGGGCAGCGAGGCGCCGGTGATGAAGGAGCCGTGCGGCCCGCACAGGTAGGCGACCAACTCGGCGACCTCCTCCGGTTCGATCAACCGTTTGATCGCGGCGGGGGCCAGCATGACCTGCTCGACCACCTCGTCCCGGCCGATGCCGTGCGTCTCGGCCTGCGCGTCGATCTGCTTCTCCACCAGGGGCGTGCGGACGTAGGCGGGGCAGACGCAGTTGGAGGTCACCCCATGCGCCGCGCCTTCCAGGGCGACGACCTTCGACAGCCCTTCGAGGGCGTGCTTGGCCGTCACGTACGCCGACTTGTACGGCGAGGCGCGGAGCCCGTGGATGGAGGAGATGTTGACGACCCGCCCCCAACCGCGCTCGTACATGCCGGGCAGCGCCGCCCGGATCAGCAGGAACGGGGCCTCCACCATGACTTTGAGGATCTTCGAGAACACTTCGGGCGGGAACTCCTCGACCGGGGCGACGTGCTGGAACCCGGCGTTGTTCACCACGATGTCGATCCCGGACGGGATGTCCCGGACGAAGCCGGGTGCGGACAGGTCCGCGACGAGGGGCGTGCCCGAGACCTCGGCCGCCACCTTCGCCGCGGACTCCCCGTCGACGTCGACCACCACCACATGCGCTCCGGCGGCGGCCAGCCGGAGCGCGCAGGCGCGTCCGATCCCGCTGCCCGCCCCGGTCACCACGGCCCGCCGGCCCGCCAGATCAATCATGCCGCCGAATCTAGGCAATGGCTCCGGCACCGGCACATGTCGCCCGGCCACATACTCCCGGCACTTCCTGTGTGCGCGGTGCCGCGCGCGACACCGCGCACACCGGCGTGCGCGGCGAGACCGCATGCCGGCGTGCGGTGGCGCCGCGGCGCGCTCAGACGGTGACCGGGTAGGCCAGCTCCAGCTCGTCGCCCGGCACGCCGCGGATGCCCCAGTTGACCTTGGGAGACTCCAGGATCACCACCTCCAGGTCGTCGACCGACAGGCCCAGGTCCTTCTCCGCGCGGGCGAACAGAGCGCGGATCAGCTCCCGCTTGGCCTCGTCCGACCGGCCGGTGAAACCGAGGATCTCCACGATGACGTACCGCTCACCGCGCTGTGAGCAGATCATGTCCTCCGGGTCCAGCAGCAGGAACCGGTGGAACCGCTTGTCCTGGGGGAGCCGCCATACGTCGACCAGGCAGCCGTGGACGGTGTCGGAGAGCTCCTGCCGCCGGTCCGACCAGACGTCGCGGCGGCCGTAGAACTTGATCTGAGGCATGCCGCAGAGTCTTCCAGGTCTCCTTCCGGTGCCCTCCGGCGGCCCTTGCGGAGGGCACCGGAAGGGCCGCCGGGCGGACAGGCGCGGGCGGACGGGCTACGCCGGCGGCCGGGTCATCGACAGCACGTCGAGCAGCGCGTCGAGACGCTCCTCGGTGAGCGTGCCGTTGGCGACGTGGCCGCGTTCGATCACGACCTCCCTGATCGTCTTGCGCTCCGCCAGGGCCTGCTTGGCGATCCTGGCCGCCTCCTCGTACCCGACGTATCTGTTGAGCGGCGTCACGATCGACGGCGACGATTCGGCGTACTCGCGCAGACGGCCGGTGTTGGCGGTGACGCCGTGCACGCAGCGGTCGGCCAGCAGCCGGGAGGCGTTGGCGAGCAGCCGCACGGACTCCAGGATGTTGCGCGCGATGACCGGAAGCATGACGTTCAGCTCGAAGCTGCCGGAGGCGCCGGCGAAGGCGATCGCCGCGTCGTTCCCGATGACCTGGGCGGCCACCATGGTCACCGCCTCCGGGACGACGGGGTTGACCTTGCCCGGCATGATCGACGAGCCGGGCTGCAGGTCGGGCAGGTTGATCTCGCCCAGCCCTGCGCGCGGGCCCGACCCCATCCAGCGCAGGTCGTTGGCGATCTTGTTGAGTGAGACCGCGATCGTGCGGAGCTGGCCGGACAGCTCCACGACCGCGTCCCGGGCGCCCTGCGCCTCGAAGTGGTCGGGGGCCTCCGAGAACGGCAGCCCGGTGGCCTCGCGCAGCTTCTCGATGACCTTGGGGGCGAAACCCGGCGGGGTGTTGACGCCGGTGCCGACCGCGGTGCCGCCCAGCGGCAGCTGCGCCAGGTGGGGGAGCGCGGAGCGCACCCGGGCGATGGCGTTGTCGACCTGCGTGGCGTACCCGCCGAACTCCTGGCCCAGCGTGACCGGGGTGGCGTCCATCAGGTGCGTACGGCCCGCCTTGACCACCTCCTCGAACTCCGCGGACTTGGCCCGCAGCGCGGTGGCCAGGTGCCGCAGGGAGGGGATCAGGTGGTAGGTCACCTCGGTCATGGCCGCCACGTGGATGGAGGTGGGGAAGACGTCGTTGGACGACTGTGAGGCGTTGACGTGGTCGTTGGGGTGGACGGGGCGTCCCAGCCGCTCCTCGGCCAGCGTGGCGATCACCTCGTTGGCGTTCATGTTGGACGAGGTGCCGGAGCCGGTCTGGAAGACGTCGACGGGGAACTCCGCGTCCCACTCGTTCTCCGCGACGTCGGTCGCGGCCTCGGCGATCGCCTGCGCCAGCTCCTTGTCGAGCACCCCCAGCTCGGCGTTGACCTCGGCGGCGAGCGCCTTGATCAGGCCGATCGCGGCGATGTGCGCGCTCTCCAGGCCGCGTCCGGACACCGGGAAGTTCTCCACCGCCCGCTGGGTCTGCGCCCGCCACTTCGCGTCCGCCGGAACCCGTACCTCGCCCATCGAGTCATGCTCGATCCGATACTCGCTCATGGTTCCAGTCTGCGTCCTGCGGGGCGGAACGGGCCGGAGGCACTTCCGCCCCGGCCGTGGCCGCCCGGCCCCGTGGCCGTCCGGGCGGTCACGGCCGCGGTCCGGTCGCGTCAGGCGAAGACCGCCACCGCCAGAATGATGATCACCACGAGGGCGACGGCGGCGATGCCCATGAGGACCAGGATGCCGATCCTGCTCTTGGAGGAGGACTTCTGCCCGGGAGCCGCCTGGGCCGCCGAACCGCCCTGGCCCGCGATGGCGAACAGGTCGGTGCCCAGGCCCGGGGGCCGGCCGAAGCTCCCGTCGCCGTACTCCGGGCCCGGCTGCCGCCAGGGTTCCGGCGACCCCGGACCGCCGGGACCGCCCGCCGGGCCGAGGCCGGTCGCCGCGAAGGCGCCCGCGGGGGAGGCCCCGTACGGACCGGCGGAGGTGTCCGGGCCCGCCTGGTCACCGCCTCCGGCGGCCGGCGCGCCGAATCCGTGCGGCGCCGCGCCGAATCCGTGCGGCGGCGTGTCCGACGGGCTGGGGCGACCGTCCGCCGGGAAACCGGGGGACGGCGCGGCCGACGACTCGCCCGCCGGGGTGTCCGTCCAGGGGGTGCCGGGTGAATCCGGCCGTCGCGCGACCGGGGTGCCGAGGCCGGGCGGGCCCTGCCGTCTCACGACCGGCGAGCCGGGCTCCGCGGCGGCCGGGGCCTCGGCCTCCGCGGCGGGAGGGGCGTCCGGCGCGGCGGAGACCTCCGGGGAGGAACCGGCGGTGGATGCGGGCCCGGCGGGGATGCGCAGGCCGCCCTTCGGGCGGATGACGACCACGGTGCGGTTGGCGTCGAACTCCTCGTCGTCGCCCGCGCCGTCCTCCGCCGGGTCGGTCTTCACGGCGACCGGATTCGTGGTCAGCGGGTCCGCCGACCGCACCGGTGCCGCCGGGGCGGTGGCGGCGGGCGACGCGGCCTCGGCGGGCGGGTCGGACGCGGGCGGAGGCTCGGCCGGCAACGAGTCGGCCAGGTGCGAGGGGGTCTCGGCGACGGCGCGGAGCATCACGTTCGCCTGGGCGGCGGTCAGCCGCTGCCGGTAGTCCTTCTCCAGGAGTTGTTCGAGCACCGGGCGGAGCGGCCCGGCCTGGGTCGGCGGGTCGACCTGCTCGCTCATCAGGGCGGCCAGCGTCGCCGCCACCGACGCCCGTTCGTAGGCGGGGCGGCCCTCCACCGCGAAGTACAACGTCGCGCCGAGCGACCAGAGGTCGGACTCGGGCCCGTAGTGCTCGCCCCGCGCCCGCTCGGGCGCGGTGTAACCGGGGGAGCCGATCACCATGCCGGTCTTGGTGAGGCTCGTGTCGCCCTCGGCCTTGGCGATGCCGAAGTCGGTGAGGACCACCCGGCCGCTCTCGGTGATCAGCACGTTGCCGGGTTTGACGTCGCGGTGGAGCACCCCCTGGGCGTGGGCCGCGCGGAGCGCCCCCAGCAGGTCGACCCCGATCTCGGCGACCAGGCGGGGCGGGAGCGGCCCCTCCTCCTCGATCACCTGCTCCAGGGATCGGGCCTGTACGAGCTCCATGATGATCCACGGGCTGTCGTCCTCGACGATCGCGTCGTGGACGGTGGCGACCGACGGGTGGCTGATACGGGCGGCCGTACGACCCTCACGGATCATGCGCTCCCGAAGTTCGGCGCGTTGGCTCTCGGTGAGCCCGGGCTCCTGGCGGATCTCTTTGATCGCGACCTCACGGCCGAGGGAACGATCATGGGCACGCCAGACCGTGCCCATCGTGCCCCGGCCGAGAGGCGCGATCAGCTCGTAACGGTCCGCGAGCACGCGCATCTGCTGTTCCGGCATGAGAAGAAGATAGCCATTCCACCTTGTGAAGCGCTTTACCCGCGCTTGCGAAGCTCCCTCGGCCACAGGCGGCGGGGAAGCAGCATCCTGATGAAGGGTGCCATAAAACGGACAAATGGGCGATAGGGCGGTGGAACACGTGTCGGTTTCCGGTGCACGCCCTCCCCCGGACGTCGCTGCGTCCGGGGTTCGGGCGTGGTCACCGGTGCCTGGGCGTGGCCCTGACCCTGGGGGTGGGGGTGGGGGTGGACATGGGCGTGGGAGTGCGTCTGGGCGTGTGCCTGGGTCGGTCGCGGCGGGGGAGTGGGCGTACTGGGAGCCGAGGGACGCGGCGCCGTTCCCGGTGACGGGACGGAGCCGATCCGGTGCACTCCGCGGTGCTGCGGGCGGCGGCCGAAGGAGGGCACGGTGATGTTCCCGGTGTTCCGGGAGCCCCTGCCGGTCCTGCCCTCGGGTCTGCGCGGCTGATCGACGCCGGACCTGCCCGAAGGGCTCTCGTCCTGCGACCTGTTCTGCCAGCCGCCGTCCTGGGAACCGTTCTGCCGGCCGCTGCCCTGGGACGTGTTCTGCCAGGTTCCGTCCTGTGACCGCGGCTGTCGGCCGCTGCCCTGGGATTGGTTCTGCCAGTCGCCGCTCTGGGACGTGTTCTGCCAACCCCCGTCCTGCGACCTGTTCTGCCAGCCGCCGTCCTGCGACTCGTTCTGCCAGCCGCTGCCCTGGGAGGTGGCCTGCCAGCCGCCGTCCTGGGACCTGTTCTGCCAGGCTCCCGCCGAGGGGTCCTGGGCTCGACGGGGGGAGGTCGTGTCGAAGGAGCCCTGAGAGCCGTGCTGCCAGGCCCCGGCCGGGCCATCCTGGAACCTGTTCTGCCGGCCGCCGCTCTGGGACGTGTGCTGCCAGGTTTCGTCCTGTGAGGTGTTCTGCCGGCCGCTGCCCTGTGAGGTGTTCTGCCGGCCCTCGTCCTGGGACCTGTTCTGCCGGCCGCCGGCCTGGGGTCGCTGCCGCCGGCCTCCCTCCTGTGAGCTGTTCTGCCGGGGCTCGACGGACGTCCCCTGGGGCCGGTGTTCCGGGTTCTCGTGCGACCGGCTGCCGGCGGGGCGGGACGAGCCCGCGCCGGACCCACCGGAGGGCACGCCGGAGCCGGACCGGGGCCCGCGCGACGACTCGGGCACCGGCCCGCTTCCACCGTCACGCGACCGGTCGGTATCGAGCCCGCTCCGGGGGACGCCGGACACACCCTGGGCACGGCGCAGCAGGTTCCTGCCGAATCCGCCCTCACCCTTGCGTGGCCGTCCGGGGCCGGAGTCGTCCCGGGACCTGCCGGGCCCGTCCTGGGGCTCGCCGGGGCGTGCCTGCCCTCCGCCGTCCCTGGGGCGGGTCTCCGGCGCGGCGAGCATGTCGTCGACCGTGCCGCCCGCCGCCACCCGGGCGAGCATCAGCGCGGCCCGAGGCGTGTCCAGCCGCTTGGCCGGGTCGATCGTGAGCAGCCCGCGGAGCACCGGGGTCAGCGGTCCGGCACGTTCCATCAGGATCGGCTCGCCGCTGGCCAGCGCGGCCAGCGCGGCGGCGGCCGTACGACGTCCGTGCAGGCCGCGGCCCTCGACGGCGGTGTAGAGGGTCGCACCGAGTGACCACAGGTCGGCGGACGGGTTGGCCTTGGCACCCATCACCCGTTCCGGGGCGATGTATCCGGCCGAACCGAGCACGATGCCCGCCTGCGTGATCGACACGTCGCCCTCCAGGGCGGCCAGGCCGAAGTCGGTGAGCACCACGCGGTCGTCGGTCACGAGCACGTTGCTGGGCTTCACGTCGCGGTGGAGGATCCCCTTCGCGTGCACGGCGCGCAGCGCGTCGAGGACCTGCCGCCCGATCTCCGCCACCTCGCGCGGCGGGAGCGGGCCGCGGTCCCGCAGGAGCTGCTCCACGGACCTGGCGCGGAGCAGCTCCATCACGATCCAGGGGCGCTCGTCCTCGGTGACGACGTCGAAGACGGTGATGACCGAGGGGTGGGCCACCATGGCGGTGGCCCGGCCCTCGCGTTCGGTCCGGGCACAGAGTTCGGCACGGAGGTCCTCGTCGAGGACCAGGGGAAGGCGTACCTCCTTGACCGCCACCTCACGGTCGAGCAACTCGTCGTGCGCTCGCCATACGGTGCCCATGCCGCCGCGCCCAACCTGCTCCGCCAGCCGGTAGCGCGCTGCAAGGAGGTATCCGGGCGGAGCACGCATGTGGTGCAGCTTACCGATTTGCGTAATGAGACCAGTAGAGACCGGGCCGAATCTTCTTGCGATCTTCTGTCAGATTTCTGTGCCTGTGACAGTTGAGAAACGCTCCGTCACGTCGTTCCAGTTGACCAGATCCCACAGCTTCTCGACGTAGTCGGGTCGCACGTTGCGGTACTGCAGGTAGTAGGCGTGCTCCCAGGCGTCGAAGACCAGCAGCGGGGTGGTGTTCGCCCCCACGTTGCCGTGGTGGTCGTAGACCTGCTCGACCACCAGGCGACGGCCGAGCGGTTCCCAGGCCAGCACGCCCCACCCGGAGCCCTGCACGGTCGCGGTGGCGGTGGTGAGCTGCTTCCTGAACGCCTCGAAGGACCCGAAGTGCTCGGTGATGGCGTCGCCGAGTTCGCCGTCGGGGCGGTCGCCGCCGTCCGGGGAGAGGTTCTGCCAGAAGATCGAGTGCAGCACGTGGCCGGAGAGGTTGAAGGCGAAGGTCTTCTCCAGTCCGACCAGCCCGCCGAACTCACCCTTGTCGCGGGCCTCGGCCAGCCGCTCCAGGGTGTCGTTGGCCCCCTTGACGTAGGCGGCGTGGTGCTTGGCGTGGTGCAGCTCCAGGATCTCGCCGGTGATGGCGGGCTCCAGGGCCGCGTAGTCGTACGGCATGTCGGGCAGGGTGTACTCGCTCACGGGTGTGCCTCCTCGTAGATCAACGGGTTCGAAAGCTACTCGCGCGGACCTCGCGTCCACATCGGTCTTGCGACCTAGGTCCCGCGCTATTGCAAATTACTCGCAACTGCATCAGGATGGCGAGTGTCAGTTCGGTCCAGGGGGTCTCGTGTCACTGACGTTCGACGACGTCGAGCCGACCGCCGCAGCGTTGAGGTCGATCTATGCGGCGGCCTTCACGCCGCCGCCGTGGCACGAGACGCCCGACCAGATCGAGGGCTTCGTACGGCGCCTGCCCCAGTTGGCGGGCAAGCCCGGCTTCCGCTGTGTGATCGCGCGTGTCGACGGTGAACCCGCCGGGTTCACCTGCGGATTCGCCTGCCCCGATCCCTGGCCCGCCGACCGCCTCTACGGGCACATCGCCGACGCGCTCGGAGAGAGGCTGCCGATCCTGACCGGCCGTTCCGAGCTGCACGAACTCGCGGTCGACCCCCGTTTCACCCGCCGGGGCGTCGGCGCCGCCCTGGTGGAGCGCTTCACCGCCGCCGGCCCCTCCTGGCTGGTCACCTCGCCCGAGGCGGATGCCGCGGTCCGGCTCTACGAGCGCCTGGGCTGGTCGCAGGCGTGCGAGTTTGAAGTCCCCCGGGAGAGACTGCGGATCTTCCGCGTCTACCTCTCTCCGGCTTCCCCAGGGGCCTGCGTGGCTCCCTGAGAGGCATGTGGCTCCCCGAGGGGTCTCCGCGGCCCGCGGGCGGCTCGTCACGGTCGCGCGAGAGGATTCTTCACGCACCCGCCGGGGCTCTTCACATGTCTGCCGGGACTCTTCACGCCCGGCTGGGGAGAACCGTCGCCCGCGGTCGTCCGTGACACGGATCACTCCGGCTTCGCGGAACCGCGTCCGTGCCGGTGGTGTCACAACAGGCATGAAGCGTTCCCTGGCCGCGGCAGCCATCGTGTTCACCCTCGCGACGGCCGGTACGGCCACCGCCGAGGCGGCGGCCGTCCCCGACTTCCCGGTGCCCGAGGTCTTCGGCACCTCGTTCCAGAAGGACTCCAGCGGCGCCACCGCGGTGTACAGCCCCCACTCGGACGGCATCCTGCGTGGCTGGATCACCCGGGCGGACGCCTACCGGCTGGAGTACGAGCCGATCAGGTGGAAGAGGAACGGCGCCGGCGGAGGCCGCTTCGTAGGGCCCCTGCCGGGCAGCGTCTCCCTGCACGCCTCGGCGATCGAGGAGGACATCGTCTACCTCAGCGTCTCCGGCTGCGGCCCGGTCGGCAAGGAGGTGACCGTGAACAGGAGGACCAGCCTGGGGGTCAAGCGCTGCTCCGACAAGGTGCTGCTGGACCGCGCGAAGAAGATCCGCTCGAAGGGCGACCGCAGGCCCGCGCTGATCACCATCTACCGGGGGGTCATCGTCAAGGTCCAGGAGATCCACGTCCCCTGAACACGTCCCCCGCACCGGGGGACCCGTGCCCGCACGGGGAGGTCCCGCCCGAGCGGGCGGGACCTCCCCTACGCCGGGTGCGGCGGGAGTCGCGACACCGGAGCCCCGCCCGGAGTCTCTCCTGGCAGGCGGGGCTCCCCGTTCGGTGCCGGCTAACCGCGGCCCCGTGCCGGGATGCCGACGAAGGTGGCTCCGCCGTCCTGCTGCCGCTGGTCGAAGAAGTCCTCGCCCTTGTCGTCCACAACGATGAAGGCCGGGAAGTCCTCGACCTCGATCTTCCAGACCGCCTCCATGCCCAGTTCCGGATACTCCAGGACCTCCACCTTCCTGATGCAGTCCTGCGCGAGCCGAGCGGCGGGGCCGCCGATGGAGCCGAGGTAGAAGCCGCCGTACGTCTTGCAGGCGTCCGTGACCTGCTTGGAGCGGTTGCCCTTGGCGAGCATGATCATGGAGCCGCCGGCGGCCTGGAAGCGCTCGACGTAGGAGTCCATGCGGCCGGCGGTCGTCGGGCCGAAGGATCCGGAGGCGTAGCCCTCGGGAGTCTTGGCCGGGCCCGCGTAGTAGACCGCGTGATCCTTGAGGTACTGCGGCATCTCGCCGCCGGCGTCGAGAAGCTCGCCGATCTTGGCGTGGGCGATGTCGCGGGCGACCACGAGCGGACCGGTCAGCGACAGGCGGGTCTTGACGGGGTACTTGGTCAGCTCGGCGAGGATCTCCCGCATCGGGCGGTTGAGGTCGATCTTGATCACGTCGTCCGACAGATGCTCGTCGGTGGTCTCCGGAAGGAACCTCGCCGGGTCGGTCTCCAGCCGCTCCAGGAAGACGCCCTCAGGGGTGATCTTGGCCAGCGCCTGCCGGTCGGCGCTGCAGGAGACCGCGATGGCGACGGGGCAGGAGGCGCCGTGCCGGGGGAGGCGGATGACGCGGACGTCGTGGCAGAAGTACTTGCCGCCGAACTGGGCCCCGATGCCGAGCTTCTGGGTGAGCTCGAAGACCTTGGCCTCCATCTCGACGTCACGGAAACCGTGGCCCGACGGGGAGCCCTCGGTCGGGATGCCGTCCAGGTAACGGGCGCTGGCGTACTTCGCCGTCTTCAGGGCGAACTCGGCGGACGTGCCGCCGACGACGATCGCCAGGTGGTACGGCGGGCAGGCCGCGGTGCCGAGAGAGCGGATCTTCTCCTCCAGGAACTGGAGCATCCGCTTCTCGTTCAGCACCGCCTTGGTCTCCTGGTACAGGAACGACTTGTTGGCGCTGCCACCGCCCTTGGCCATGAACAGCAGCTTGTACTCGTCGGGGTGGCCGCCCGGGTCCTCGGCGTAGAGCTCGATCTGCGCGGGGAGGTTGGAGCCGGTGTTCTTCTCCTCCCACATGGTGATGGGGGCCATCTGGGAGTAGCGCAGGTTCAGCCTGGTGTAGGCGTCGTAGACGCCGCGGGAGATGTGCTCGGCGTCGGCGCCGTCGGTGAGCACGTGCCGGCCGCGCTTGCCCATGACGATGGCCGTACCCGTGTCCTGGCACATCGGCAGCACGCCGCCGGCCGAGATCGAGGCGTTCTTCAGCAGGTCGAGGGCGACGAAGCGGTCGTTCCCGCTGGCCTCGGGGTCGTCGATGATCTTTCGCAGCTGGGCGAGGTGGGACGACCGGAGATAGTGGGAGATGTCGTGGATCGCCGTCTCGGTCAGCAACCGCAGGGCCTCGGGCTCGACCTCCAGGAACCGGCGCCCCGCCGCCTCGACGACGCGCACCCCCTCGGCGGTGACCAGGCGGTACTCCGTCTCGTCCGGTCCCATGGGAAGCAGGTCGGTGTAGTCGAACTCGGGCATCGTCGTCGATCCTCCGTGCGGGGGCTTCTCCAGTCCTCCTAGAGGGTACGGCCTCCCGCCGCCGCGTCCCGGCGCGGATGCACCTGTCAGGCCCGGCACCGTTCCACTCCCGTTCCTCCCGCCGTCCTGCTGCCGTCCCGCCGCTGTGCCTTCCGTTCCTCCCGCCGTTCGGCCGCCGCGCCTCCCGCCGCCCCGCTGCGCGCCGCTCCCGGCGTGCCTTCTCCGGCGACACGCCGGAGAAGGCACGCACCGTCCGGCGGGGGGATCCGGGACTTCCCGCGTCCGGGGCCTTGTGATCGGCCGCGCGTTGTTGTACGCCTCCGATGACGACGTGGCCACGGCCGTCGACACCGCCGCGGCCGTGCTGAAGGTGACATGACCGAGCGAGCAGGCCGGTACGGCGCCGGCGGGTCATGTCATGGTGAGCCGCCATGCGAGGAGCAGTCATGACCTTCATCCCGGCAGGGAGTACCGCTCGGGCGCCGTGGGCGCTGTCGATCACTCCTGAGACCGCCGGATGGACCTATACCGGGCTCCGTCTGCTCTGCCTGTCGGGCGAGAGCGTCGAGTTCGCCACCGGGGACGAGGAGATGCTCGTCCTGCCGCTCTCCGGTACGTGCGTGATCGAGTGCGACGGCGTGCGGTTCGTGCTGGACGGCAGGACCTCGGTCTTCCACGCGGTGACCGACTTCGCGTACCTGCCGGTCGGCGCGACCGTCCGGATGACCGGCGAGGGCCGCTTCGCGCTCCCCGCGGCGCGCGCGACCCGGCGCCTGCCCGCCCGGTACGGCCCGGCCAGGGACGTGCCCGTCGAGGTGCGCGGCGCGGGCCGGGCCACCCGGCAGGTCAACAACTTCTGCGCGCCGGACACCTTCGACTGCGACAAGCTCGTCGCGGTGGAGGTGCTCACCCCGGGCGGCAACTGGTCGTCCTACCCGCCGCACAAGCACGACACCGCCTCTGGGCACGAGGCCGTGCTGGAGGAGATCTACTACTTCGAGGGCGGCCCCGGCTACCAGCGGGTCTACGGCACCCACGACGTCCTCGCCGAGGTGAGCGGCGGCGACGTCGTCCTCGTCCCGCACGGCTACCACGGCCCGTCGATGGCCGCCCCCGGCTACGACCTGTACTACCTGAACGTGCTGGCCGGGCCCGCCGGACAGCGGTCCATGGCCTCCTGCGACGACCCCCGGCACGCGTGGGTCCGCTCCTCCTGGGCCGAGCAGCCGATCGACCCCAGGGTGCCGATGACGAAGGCGCCGTGAACGGGGTCGCCGCGGAACGGGTGCCCGCCGCCTCCCCGTGGAGAACCGGCGGGCGTGCTCCGGGGGAGAGGCCGCGGTCCCCCGGCTCAGACCCGGTGGGCGACCTCGCGGCCGGCGGGCTCTCCGGTGGGCCGGAAGCCTCTGGCGAGGAAGAGGATCAGGCCGACCATGACCGCGGCGGGGACGAACGCCACACGCGCGTTCACGGTGTCGTTGAGGACGCCCACCACGGCGGCGCCGACGAGGAAGCCCACGTAGTTGAACATGTTGACCCGCGCTATCGCGGTCTCCGCCCCGGCTCCGAGGCGGCCCGCGGCCGAGAACGACTGCGGGGCGATGATCGACAGCCCGATGCCGGCGATCCCGAACGCCGCCACGGCCACCGGGACGCCCGGGGCGACGACGATGCCCGCCATGCCCACCGCCGCGATCACCGCGCCGGCGCGGACCACGGGTACCGGGCCGTACCTGCGCACGGCCAGGTCACCGGGGACCCGGGCCAGCAGCATGGCCGCCTGGTAGATGAGGTAGGCGAACGGCACCAGCCAGCCGCCGGCGTGCAGTGCCTTCTCCATGTAGACCGTGCCGTAGTTGGAGATCGCCGCGTCGCCGACGTACAGGAAGGCCATCGCCAGGCAGAGCGGGACGATCGGCCGCCACGGCACCCGGGCCGCTGCGGCGTCCCCTCCGGCGGTTCCCCCGGCCTGCCCGGCGGCTTCTCCGGCCCCTCCGGTGGTCTCCCCGGCCTGCCCGGTGGCCTCCTCGGTCCGTTCGTACAGGCGGGGGAGCATGGCCACCGAGACGGCCGCGCCGATCGCCACCGGGACGGTGAAGGACCAGCCCTGTCCCGCACCGAGCGCGCTGAAAGCCGAGTTGACCCCGGCCCCCAGCATCGAGCCGACGCTCCACACGGCGTGGAAACCGGTCAGGACGCTCATGCCGTACCGGCGTTCGACCGCGACCGCCTGCATGTTCATCGCGGCGTCGACCGCCCCCACCAGCAGCCCGAACGCGGCGCTGAGCGCGTAGAGACCGGTGAGCAGGTCGTTCCAGCCGATCAGGATGACGACGGCGCAGACGCCCGGTTGGGAGACCCGCAGGACTGCGGCGCTGCCGTACCTGGCCGCGAGCGGGCCCGCGACACCGCTCCCGATACCGGCGATCACCGGTACCAGGAGCAGGACCAGGGTGAGGTCGCCGTCGCTCAGTCCGAACTTGTGCTGGAGGTCGATCACATGGGTGAGCAGGGTGGCGAAGCAGAGGCCCTGGACGAAGAACGCCGCCCAGGTGGCCACCCGCGCCCGCCGGTCACGCGGAGTCGGCACGACGACCTCCGGAACATGAGGGAGGTTCAAGTTTCCGTCAGGGTACGGGTGGTGTTCCCGGGGGTCAATGGGTGATCACTCATCGTTCCGCCAGGTTCCACGTCCGGCTTCGACAGGTTCACCGTCCGGTCCCGAATGGGCTTTCCAGCCGGTTTCGAACGGGGTCCCGTGTCCGGCTTCGAACAGGTTCGCCGTCCGGTCCCGAACGCCCCCTCCACCCGGTCTCGAACAGGTTCGCCGTCCGGTCCCGAACATCCCCTCCACCCGGTCTCGAACCGGCCGGTGCGACCGCGGTCTCCACGGACGTGTGACAGTCTCGTCGCGCCACCGGCACGCCGACGGCGATTATTGTCGAAGCGTGGAGAGTCCTCGTCCCCCCGCCGTCCGCCGCAACTCCGCCGAGCCCCGTCCGGCCGACCTACGGGCCGGAGACTCCGACCGTGAGCAGGTGGCCGCCGTGCTGGGCGACGCGCTCGCCGACGGGCGGCTGGACCACGCCGAGCACGGGGAACGCACCGACGCCCTCTACCGGGCCCGCACGTTCGGCGAGCTCGAAGCGCTCATCGTCGACCTGCTGCCGCCGGAGGCCAGGCCGTTGCGCACCGATGTGCGGCCGGTCGCGGCGTTCTTCGGCTCCGAGGAGCGTTCGGGCCGCTGGGTGGTGCCCACCCGGTTCACCGCCACCGCCGTCTGCGCCAACGTCACGCTCGACTTGCGCGAGGCGCTTCTGCAGTCGCGCCACGTGACCCTCCAGGTCACCGTGCTGGCCGGAACGCTCACGCTCGTCGTCCCGGAGGGCGTCCGTATCGAGATGCCCGTCTCGGCCGTCATGAGCGGTAAGAAGAACCAGGTGCCGGCCTCGCCGGACGGGCCGGTGATCGAGATCACCGGTCTGGTCACGTTGGGCAGCATCGTCGCCAAGGTGCCCAAGCGTCCCCGCCGTTCCTGGTTCCGCCGCTGACGACCGCCGGCCCGGCCCTCGGGGCGGGCCAGCGGCCATCCAGCCGGCCCGGCCGGCGCTGCCGGCTCAGCCGGCGCTGTCGAAGTTGATCGCGCTGTAGGCGCGCAGCTTCCAGAGCTGGTGCTCGCTCTCGATCTTCCGGATCGTCCCGGAACGGCCGCGCATGACCAGGGAGTTCGTGACGGCCCGGCCGCCCCGGTAGCGGACGCCCTGCATGAGCTCGCCGTCGGTGATCCCGCTGGCCGCGAAGAACACGTCGTCCGACCTGACCAGGTCGTCGGTGCTGAGCGTCGCGTCGAGATCGAGGCCCGCGTCCAGCGCCCGGCGCCGCTCGGCGTCGTCCCGCGGCCAGAGCCTGCCCTGGATGACACCGCCCAGGCACTTGAGCGCGCAGGCCGCGATGATGCCCTCCGGGGTGCCGCCGATGCCGAGCATCAGGTCGATGCCGGTGCCCGCGCGGGCCGCCATGATGGCGCCGGCCACGTCGCCGTCGGTGATGAGCTTGATCCGTGCCCCGGCCTCCCGAACCTCCCGGATGATCTTCTCGTGGCGGGGCCGGTCGAGGATGACCACGGTCACGTCCGAGGACGAGCAGCCCTTGGCGCGTGCCACCGCGGCGATGTTGTCGGCCACCGGCGCGTTGATGTCGACGGCGGACGCCGCCTCGGGGCCGGTGACCAGCTTGTCCATGTAGAAGACGGCGGACGGGTCGTACATCGAGCCGCGCTCGCTGACCGCGATGACCGAGATGCCGTTCGGCATGCCCAGCGCGGTGAGCCGGGTGCCGTCGATCGGGTCCACGGCCACGTCGCACTCGGCGCCGCTGCCGTCGCCGACGTGCTCGCCGTTGTACAGCATCGGCGCGTTGTCCTTCTCACCCTCACCGATGACCACCACGCCGTTCATCGACACCGTGTTGATCAACTGGCGCATCGCGTGCACCGCGGCGCCGTCCGCGCCGTTCTTGTCGCCGCGTCCGACCCAGCGGGCCGCGGCCATCGCGGCCGCCTCGGTGACCCGGACCAGTTCGAGGGCGAGGTTGCGATCAGGTGCGTGCTCGCCCGTGGCGAGGGCGGCGGGAACGGACGTCTGATCGGACATGTCGGGAAACCCCTCTCGTGGATTAATGCAACGATCGTAGTTGTCCCCCTGATGACCGGTCGGCGGAGGATAATGTCCCCACCATGGGCAGCGACACGGAACGGCTGGTGAGAGGCGTGACCGCACGAACCTCCGAGCGAGGCGCCGCCACCAGGGTCGCGCTCCTGGCGGCGGCGAGGGAGGTCTTCGTCACGAGCGGCTTCGCCGAGGCGGGCGTCACCGACGTGGTCGCCCGGGCCGGGGCGAGCGTCGGCAGCCTCTACCACCACTTCTCCGGCAAGGCCGACCTCTACCTCACGCTCTTCGAGGAGTTCCAGGCCCGGCAGGCCCAGCGGACCAAACAGGCCGTCCAGGAGGCCCGGGGCCAGGGCGAGAACGACCCGATGCGGCTGTTCGTCGCCGGAGCCCGCGCCTACCTGGAGGGGTGTCTGACCGAACGGGAGATCTCGGCCCTGTTCCTGCGGGGTGACGGGCCCCCCGGCTTCGAGGTCGTCATGCGTGAGCGGCTGCGCCAGTGGGCCAAGCGCAACGCGGCCCTCTTCGCGGACGACGAGGGCGCCCTGGTCGTGGTTCTCACCGGTGCGCTGGCCGCCGCCGTCTCCGAGGTCGCCCTGTCGGAGGACGAGACCGCTTCCCGTGCGCTCGTCGAGGACGTGCTGGCCATCATCGGACAGATCCACCGCCCCTGAAGGCGCCCCGGCACCGTAGCCCGGCTCGTAGCCCCGGCAGCGCAGCTCTGGCGCCGGGCCCTGGACCGGAGCGCCGGCCCGTCCGGTCGCCGTGCGCCGTCCTCGGCGTCGCCCGGTCGCTGCGCGCCGGCCTCGACGTTCCATACCCCCGTACCGGCCCCCGGACCGGACCGCCTCCCCGAACGGATAGTCTCGACAGTCGTGAGGAAGTTCACCGAGGGGTTCTACGCCTACGCGTTCGCCATGGCCGTCTGCCTGGCCGGCGTCGGCGTCTTCCTGCTGATCACGCCGCAGAGCAGGACGGAACGCATCCCCGCGGTCGACTACTCCTTCGCCCTCGCCGACCTCCGCCGCACCGCGCCTTACCAGGTGTGGGCGCCCGAACGGGTCCCCGAGGGGTGGGTGCCCACCAGTTCCAAGGCGACCAAGGAGAAGGGCACGGCCACCTGGCGGCTCGGCTTCGCCACGGCCAAGCGTCCCGACGCCGACCGCTCGCACGCCATGCTCGCCCAGAGCAACGAGCAGCCGGCCGCCGGGTTCGCCAGCCGCCTGGCCAACACCTCCCAGGTCACCGGCACCGTACAGGTCGGCGGGGTGAGCTGGGAGCAGCGCGTCCGCGAGGACAAGGACCAGCGCTCCCTCGTCCGCGTCCTGCCCGATGTGACGATCGTCGTCACCGGCACCGCCTCCTGGGAGGAGCTGTCCACCCTGGCCGGTTCCCTCAAACAGCAGGAAAAGATCACTTCCTAGGCCCTCACCGCACTCCGCCCGGTCCCGCTCCGGGAGCGGTTCGGAACGCCGCCGCCCGGCCGTCCCGGTGCCCGGGTCGCAGCGAGGCTGTCCTCGGCTCAGTACGGACCGCCCGGCTCACCCCGGATTACTCGGCTCGCCCCTGGAACGCCCGGCTCAGAACGGGCTGTCACCCGGCACGTCGGGCTGCCTGCGCTGGGCCATCGCGGCAGCGAGCTTCACCCGGGCACCCTGGAGCCATTCCTCGCACAGCGCCGCCAGCTTCTCACCGCGTTCCCACAGCTCGATCGACTGCTCCAGGGTCAGCCCGCCCGTCTCCAACCGGCGGACCACCTCGGCCAGTTCCTCACGCGCCTGCTCGTATGAAGGTGTCTTCTCATCGGCCACGTCACCACCCTAGGGCCGCCCGCCCGGCGGTGACCCGGCCCACGCCTGCCCGACGGCCGCTTCGGCTATGTGCAGGGCATGACCACCGCCCCCGGTACCGGCGCCGGGGGCACAGCAGGGCCATCCTGCTGGCCCTGCTGGAGTGGTACCGGGACAAGGAGGTCCGCAAGGCACCTGCACACGACCTCCGACGGGGAACCGCTCTACCGGACGCTCGGCTTCGGCGACCCCGGCTACCCTGAGCTCACGTGGCGGGATCGCGCCTGACGGTGATCCGGTCGTCGGCGAAGCGCACCGTCAGCTCGTCGCCCGGGGCGACCTCGCCCGCCAGCCGTACGACCTCGCCCGACGGACGCTGCACGATCGCGTACCCACGTTCCAGGGTCGCGGCGGGCGACAGCGACACCAGGCGGGCACGCAGGTGACCCAGCGAATCCTGAGCCCGGTCGAGGGAACCGGTGAGAGCGCGCCTGGCCCGGTCCCTGAGCTGCTCGGCCTGCTCCGCCCGGCGTTCGACCTCACGGACCGGGTCGGCGAGGGCGGGCCGGGATCGGGCCGCGGCCAGCCAGGCCGTCTCGCGGTCCAGCCAGCCGCCGACGACCCTGCGGCCCCGGTCACGGAGCTGCCGGACCAGCGTCAGCTGCTCGCCGACATCCGGCACCACCTTCTTGGCCGCGTCCGTGGGCGTCGACGCCCGTACGTCGGCGACCAGGTCCAGCAGCGGGTTGTCCTGCTCGTGGCCGATCGCGCTGACCACGGGCGTGCGGCACGCCGCCACCGCCCGAACCAGCGCCTCGTCGGAGAAGGGCAGCAGGTCCTCCATCGAGCCGCCGCCCCGGGCGATCACGATCACGTCGACCTCGCCGTCCGCGTCGAACTTCCGCAACGCCTCGACGACCTCGCCGACCGCGTACGGGCCCTGCACGGCCACCTGCTCGACCTTGAAACGCACCGCGGGCCAGCGGCGCCGCGAGTTCTCCAGCACGTCGCGTTCGGCTGCCGAGTCGCGTCCGCAGATCAGCCCGACCGTGCTCGGCAGGAACGGCAGCCGCCGCTTCCGGTCGACGCCGAACAGGCCCTCGGACGCGAGAAGCCGGCGCAGCCGTTCCAGCCGCGCCAGCAGCTCACCGACTCCGACGGGCCGCATCTCCAGTGCGGTGAAGGCGAACGAACCCTTGTTGACCCAGAAGTCCGGCTTCAGGTGCATCACGACGCGAGCCCCGTCCACGGGGCGTGGGACGGTCGCCTCGTAGACGCCGCGCGGGCATGTGACCCTGGCCGACACGTTGGCCACCGGGTCGCGCAACGTCAGGAACACCGTGCCGCCGCGGGCGGTCAGTTCGGTGATCTGTCCTTCCACCCAGACGGTGCCGAGTTTGCCGATCCAGCCGCCGACCATCTGCAACACCGTGCGGACGGGGAGGGGCTGCTCAGGGGTGGTCTTCGAGGTCATGGCCGGAGCCTACGCGCCGGACACGGTCGTCCCGCGTCATGCCGTGACTGTGCCGTGCCCATGCCGTGCTCATGCCGTGCCCATGCCGCGTCTGTCCGGTGCCCGTCCCGCGCTTGTCCCGTGCCTGTTCCGAACCTGTTCCGGGCCTCCTCGTCCCTGCTCCGGGCCTGTCCTGCTCTCTACTCGGCGGCCTCCAGCTTGGCCAGACGGTTCTCGTACATCCGCACGACGGTGTCCCGGGCGAGGGTGGCCCGCTCGTAGGCCAGAAGCTCCCGGATCTGCTCGGCCGACCTGCCGCGCATCCGGGCGCGCAGAGAGGCCACCGTCAGCCCCGCGTAACCGGGCATCGGCTCGGCGGGGACGTCGGCGGGCCGTACCTCTTCGGGCCCGGCCGCCCTGGTCGCGGTCACCTCGACCGCCGCGGCGTCCGCCGTCTCCGGCTTCGCCACCTCGACCTCCGCGACCTCCACCCTGACTCCCGCGGGCACCTCGATCTCCGGGGTGCCTGGGGCGGTCTCGGGCTCGGCCTTGAGTTCCGCGGCCGGGGACGCGACGGTCTCGGCCGCAGGCTCGGCGGCGACCGGGGTCGCGACGGCTTCAGCTTCGGGTTCGGTCTTGGGCTCAGGCTCAGGCTCGGCCCCGGCCCCGGCCTCGGTCGCGGTCTTGGGCTCAGGCTCAGGCTCGGCCTTGGGCTCAGGCCGCACGGCGGCCGGGGTCGCGACGGCTTCGGGTTCGGGCTTGGCCTCGGACTGGGCCTCCGGCTCGGTCTTGGCCGCGGGTTCGGCGGCCGGGGTCGCGACGGTCTTGCTCTCGGTCTCGGGCCGGGCCTCGGTCTCGGACGCGGCCGGCCTGGGCTTGGCGGGGCGGAAGATGACCGGCTCGGGAGTGGTCTTGGTGCCGTTGCCCTCGGTGGTGGACGTCATGCCCGCGGCCTTCTCCGGACGCGGCGCGAAAATGATCGGCTCGCGCCGGGCGGGCTTCTCCTCGCGCTCTTCCCCGACCTTCTCCGCCGCCTCCGCCGGCCCGCCGGCCGCCTTCTCACGGGACTCCTCCAGGTCCTCCTCCTGGCCGGCGAGGTCCTTGATCTTGTTCCGTACCAGGCCGCCGAACGCCAGGGCCTGGCCGACCCCGCTCAACGCGGTCTGCAGCATGTGAAGCGGTAGGTCCTTCGCCTTTTGTGTGACGTTGCGGATCATGTCGGGGACTGACATGTCGTCTCCCTGGGAGGTCTGTATGGGAAGGCTGGTGTGACAGGGCTGAGCCGTATCAGCTCACAGGGCATGTGGGTGGGCCCGGTAAGCGTTCCACGTAGCATAAGAGCATGACTTCGAAGACCCCCGCGACCCGGCGAGTACTTGTGGCGAAGCCCCGTGGCTACTGCGCGGGGGTCGACCGTGCGGTTCAGGCGGTGGAGAAGGCCCTGGAGCAGTACGGTGCCCCGATCTACGTCCGCAAGCAGATCGTTCACAACACCCACGTGGTCAAGACGCTGGAAGAGCGCGGGGCGATCTTCGTAGAGGAGACCGAGCAGGTGCCGGAGGGCGCCATCGTGGTCTTCTCCGCCCACGGGGTCTCCCCGGCGGTCCACCAGGAGGCCGCCGGCCGCGGCCTGCGGACGATCGACGCCACCTGCCCCCTCGTCACCAAGGTGCACAACGAGGCCAGGCGCTTCGCCTCACAGGATTACGACATCCTGCTCATCGGCCACGAAGGCCATGAGGAGGTCGAGGGCACCGCGGGTGAGGCGCCCGACCACGTCCAGCTCGTCGACGGCCTGGAGTCGGTCGACACCGTCCAGGTCAGGGATCCCGAGCGGCTGGTGTGGTTGTCGCAGACCACGCTCTCGGTGGACGAGACCACCGAGACGGTCTCCCGGCTCAAGGCGCGCTTCCCCAACCTGATCGACCCGCCGAGCGACGACATCTGCTACGCCACCCAGAACCGCCAGGTCGCCGTCAAGGAGATCGCCGCCCAGGCGCAGCTCGTCATCGTCGTCGGCTCGGAGAACTCCTCCAACTCCAAGCGGTTGGTCGAGGTCGCCCTCGACCACGGGGCCGACGCCTCCTACCTGGTCGACGACGCCTCACTCATCAAGGACGAGTGGCTCGACGGTGTCACCACGGTCGGCGTGACCAGCGGCGCCTCGGTGCCCGAGGAACTCGTCGCCGGAGTCCTCGCCCGGTTGGCCCGGCACGGCTTCGAGGACGTCGAGGAGGTCGAGTCCGTCCAGGAGAGCGTCCGCTTCGCCCTCCCGCACGAGCTGCGCAAGGACCTGCGCGCCGCCACCGCCTGACCGGTACCGTCCGTCCGCCGCTGTCCGACCGGCGCCGTCCGGATGGCACGGCCTGGCCCGCCGTCTGACCGGGACCGCACGGCGGCTGCGGTCTGACCGGCACCGCCCGGCCGCCGTCGTCCGGGCCCGGACGACGGCGGCCGGGCGGACGGGCCCGGTCCGTGGGGGACGGGCGCCGGAGCCTACTGGCCTTCGCGCGGCGTGCCGTACACCTTGGGCTCGAAGTAACCCTCCGGCTCGGGGGCGAACGCGGCGCTGTCACCGCTCCTGGGGCGGGGGATCCGGGTTTTGCCCACCCGCAGCTCGTCGCGCAGCTCGCGCACACACCGGGTCAGCCCCCGGCGCCATGCGATGACCAGCACCAGCAGCGAGCCGCCGAACAGCCACGGGGCCTGACCGGACAGCATGGTGAACATGCCCAGGCCGAAAGCCTGGATCGGAGTGGGCGAGAACAGGGAACGGACCGCCTGGACGACCACGGTGATCACGAAGAAGGTCAGCGGCGGGGAGACCACCAGCGAGAGCAGGTCGCGGCGGTTCACGAGCACCGTCGCGGCCACGCAGCCGGCCGCGAACGCCAGCCCGACCAGCGTCGCGGGCCCGAACACCGCCTGCAGGACGTAACCCAGCAGCGTGGCAGCCAGTACGAGAGCCAGCGCGCCTCGGACGGTCAGCCGGACGCCGGCGCCCCGATCCTGCCCATTCACGCGATCACCTCGCCAACCGGCTTCCCGCCGGTCCGCTCGTCCACCAGTCGCCCCCCGGCACGCTCGTCGCCAACGCCCTCCGCCTCCAGTGTCCGGCCGGCGGCGTCCGCAGGGAACAGTATCTAGGGCAGGTCGTTGGCCAACTTACCGTTCTGCCGTGGCACGAGAGGCGAGCTTGTCCCCTCTTCCGCCAGCAGTTCGGGCGAGGTGAGGGCCCGGGGCAGGTCCTCGACGGTCTGCGGCCTGTCGAGGTCGGCGTCGACGAGTCCCAGGTCGTTCAGCTTGCGGGCGCTCACCAGGACCCGTGTCTCCAACGAGCCGACGGTCCTGTTGTAGGCCTCCACCGCCCGGCCGAGTGAGCGGCCCATCGCCTCCATGTTCCGGCCCATGCTGCCCAGCCGCTCGTAGAGTTCCTTGCCCACCTCGAAGACCGCCCGCGCGTTCTCGCTGAGCGCGGCCTGCTGCCAGGCGTACTGCGCGGTGCGGAGCATGGTGATCAACGTGGTGGGCGTGGCGATGTGGACCCGCCGCCGCATGGCGTACTCCAGCAGGCCGGGGTCACGCTCCAGCGCCGGGGCGAGGAACGCCTCGCCGGGGATGAACAGCACCACGAACTCCGGCGACGGGCTGAACGCCTGCCAGTAGGACTTGGCGGCCAGCCGGTCCACATGCTCGCGCACGTGCCGGGAGTGGGAGTCGAGCCGGGCCGACCGGTGGCCGGGATCACCGGACTCGGCGGCCTCCAGGTACGCGGCCAGGGAGACCTTGGAGTCGACCACGATGTTCTTGCCGCCGGCGAGCCGCACGACCATGTCGGGCCGCAGGGCACCATCGACGGTGGCGGCGCTCGCCTGCTCGTCGAAGTCGCAGAACCGCTGCATGCCGGCGATCTCGGCGACCCTGCGCAGCTGGAGCTCCCCCCACCTGCCACGGGCCTCCGGCCGTTGCAGGGCCCGTACCAGCGCGTCGGTCTGCGTGCGGAGCTGCTCGTTGCTCTCACGGACGATGTCGATGTGCTTGGCCAGCTCGGCGTGGGCGGCCCGCTGCCCGAGTTGCGTGTCGCGCAGCTGCGTCTCGACGCGGGCCAGCGTGTCCTTCAGCGGCTCCAGCAGGTGTTCGACGGCCTGCTTGCGCTGCTCCAGCTCACCGGCGGCCTCGGCCCGGCCCGCGGCCAGCCTCGTCTCGGCCAGTTCCAGGAAACGCAGGTTGTTGACGTCGAGCGCCTTGGTCGACAGGGCCTGGAACCGCTCGGAGAGCTGCCCCTCGATGTAGGCGGCCTTCTCCTCGGCGATCTTCGCGCGGGCCTCGGCGTCGGCCAGACGCGCGGTGACGTCCGCGGCCCCGGAGGAGGCACGCACCCGGCCGAGCAGGAACCCGATCACGAGCCCGGCGGCGAGCCCCACGGCGAGCTGGAAGGCGAGTGCCATGACATCCACCCCGGCATGATTCCAGGCCCGGCCGCTCTTGGCGCGCCGACACGCCTTCCCTCACCGGCCCCGGCCGGCCGCGCGGACGCGGGACTCCGGGTGGTCCGGCCTGGCACGTGGGCACGAGACCTCGGGTGGTCCGGCCTGGCGTGTGGACGTGGGACTTCGGGCGGTCCGGCCTGGCGTGTGGGCACGAGACCTCGGGGCGGAACTCCGGGCGGCCCGGCCGGACACGGATGCGCCGCCCGATGATCTGCCTGCGGCGGGTAGCAGTGGGTCATTCCGCGTAAACTCGGCTCACGTGAGCTTGAGCATCGGCATCGTCGGACTGCCCAACGTCGGCAAGTCAACGCTTTTCAACGCGCTGACGAAGACCGCCAACGCCCTGGCGGCGAACTACCCGTTCGCCACCATCGAGCCCAACGTGGGCATCGTCGGCGTTCCCGACCCGCGTCTTGAGAAACTGGCCGAGATCTTCGGATCGGCGAAGATCCTGCCGGCGAAGGTCGAGTTCGTCGACATCGCCGGGCTGGTCCGCGGCGCCTCGGAAGGACAGGGGCGGGGCAACCAGTTCCTCGCCAACATCCGCGAGACCGACGCCGTCTGCCAGGTCATCCGGGTCTTCACCGACCCCGACGTGACCCACGTCGACGGCGGCGTCTCCCCCGAGCGTGACATCGAGACGATCAACACGGAACTGATCCTGGCCGACCTGCAGACGCTGGAGAAGGCGATTCCGCGTCTCCAGAAGGAGGCCAGGACTAACAAGGACCGCAAGGCGGTGCTCGACGCGGCGGAGGCCGCCGTCAAGCTCCTCGACGGGGGCACCACCCTGTACGCCGGGGCCAAGGGGGCGGGGATCGACCCCGAGGACCTGCGTGACCTGCACCTGCTGACGGCGAAGCCGTTCCTGTACGTCTTCAACCTCGACGCCGACGAGCTGGTCGACGAGGAGCTGCGGGCCAGGCTGTCCGCCCTCGTCGCCCCCGCCGAGGCCGTCTTCCTGGACGCCAAGATCGAGTCTGAGCTGGTCGAGCTGTCCGACGAGGAGGCGCTGGAGCTCCTGCAGTCCGTCGGCCAGGAGGAGTCCGGGCTGTCGCAGCTCGCCCGGGTCGGGTTCGAGACCCTCGGCCTGCAGACCTATCTCACCGCCGGTCCCAAGGAGACCCGGGCCTGGACGATCCGCAAGGGTGCCACCGCTCCGGAGGCGGCCGGCGTCATCCACACCGACTTCCAGCGCGGCTTCATCAAGGCCGAGATCGTCTCCTTCGACGACCTGGTGGAGGCCGGTTCCATCGCCGCCGCCCGTCAGGCGGGCAAGGCCCGCATCGAGGGCAAGGACTACGTGATGCGCGACGGCGACGTGGTGGAGTTCCGCTTCAACGTCTGAGCGGGTTGTGTGAGCGTAGCCGAGGAGGCGCCTGCCGCCTCCTCGCTCCGCAGGTGGCCCGGGTCCGCGGCCCTCGGCCTCCCGACCGGCAGGACGGCCGCGTCGTGCATGCCCGACGCCGCGGCCGCGAACACCCATGCCGTCAGGGATCTTCGCAACGCCCTCGCCGGTCGGCTTCGGTGAAAGGCGATCGGATGCGCATACTCTGCCTTTTGTTATGTTGCGCGTTCTCGGTCCGCTCCAGGCGGAAATCAAGGGCCGTACGGTGGACCTGGGCACCCACCGGCAGCGAGCGGTGGTGGCCAGGCTCGTGGTCGCGGGCGGGCACGTGGTCTCCACCGATCGTTTCATCGACGATCTGTGGCACGGGCAGCCACCGCCCAAGGCGCTGGCCGCCCTCCAGGTGTACGTGTCCAACCTGCGGCGGGTGCTCGAACCCGGGAGACCACCCCGGGCCCCGGCCACCGTGCTGGTCAGCGCCGCCCCCGGCTACCGCCTGCGGCTGGAGCCCGAACGGGTGGACGCGTGGCTGTTCCCCCGCCTGGTCGACGCCGCCGGGGCGGCGCTCGCCGCCGGTGACGGGGTACGGGCGCTGGAGACGGTCGATCAGGCGCTCGCGCTGTGGCAGGGGCCCGCCTACGCGGAGTTCGCCGACGACGGGTGGGCCGAGTCCGAGGCCACACGGCTGGAGGAGCTGCGACTGGTCGCCGTGGAGTACCGGGCGGAGGCGCTGCTGGCGCTGGGCGGCAACGCCGAGATCGAGCTTGAGCAGCACGTACGCGCTCACCCGCTCAGGGAGAACGCCGTGCGGCTGCTCGCCCTGGCGTACTACCGGGCCGGGCGGCAGGCCGACGCGCTCGCCACGATCAGGAAGGCCCGTGAGACCCTCGCCGACGAGCTGGGAGTGGACCCGGGGCCTGCGCTGCGTGCCCTGGAGGCAGACATCCTGGCGCACGCCGGGTCCCTCGGGCGGGAGGAGCCTCCGATCTCCGGCGTCCCGGCCTCGACCGCCGGGCCGGGGCGGATGCCGGCCTACCGGGCCGAGCGGGCGGTCGTTTCCGGGGCGGAGGCCGGGCGGATGGTGGTTTCCGGGGCGGAGGCCGAGCGGGCGGTCGTTTCCGGGACGGAACCGGTCTCGCCGCGGGAGGCGTCGGAGCGGGCCGGTGAGCTGGTGGGACGTACGGCGGAGCTGGAGACGCTCCATGCCCTCGCCGGCGCTCCGGGGGTGCGCACCGTCTGGGTGGGCGGGGACGCCGGGGCAGGCAAGAGCACGCTGGTCGCGGCCTTCGCGCGGCGGCTCGCGGACCGCGGGTGGCTGACCGCGACCGGCCAGTGCCCGGAGACCGACGGCGGAGCGCCTCCCGCCTGGGCGTGGAGCGAGGTGGTGCGCCACCTGGCCGCCGAACGGCCGCCGGAGGACGCCGTCGCCGCGCGGCTCGCGCCGCTGCTCGCCGACGACGTTCCGGCCGTCGCGTCGTTCCTGCTGGCCAGGGCGACGGAGGACTACCTGTCGCGGATCGTGCGGGGGAGCACCCCCCTGCTGATCGTTCTGGAGGACGTGCACCGCGCCGACGGCGAGACCCTGCAACTGCTGCGCCACCTGGCGACGCGGCTCACGACGTCCAGGATCATGATCGTCGCCACCTACCGTCCCGTCGAGGCCGCCGACCACCTCGGCGCGACGTGGGCCGCGCTGGCCGGGCACGACACCCACCGGGTCGACCTGCGCGGACTCGACGACGACGACGTGGCCCGGCTGTTGCGGGAACGCTCCGGCCGTGACGTCGACCCGGTGACCGCCCGCACGGTGGCGGAGCGGACCGGGGGCAACCCGCTCTTCGTGTCCGAGACCGCGCGGCTGATCGCCACGGAGGGCACGTCCGCGGCCAGGGCGTTGCCGCCCGGCGTCCGCGACCTGATCCGCCGCCGGATCGCCCGGCTGCCCGCCGCGGCGCGGACGACGCTGCGGGACGCGGCGATCGTCGGCCGTGACGTCGACGTGGACGTACTGCTCGCGCTGGACGGCGCGGACGAGGACACGGTGCTGGACGGGCTGGAGGCCGGCGTGCTGACCGGCCTGCTGACCGAGCCCGCTCCGGGCCGGGTGCGCTTCGCCCACGTACTCGTCCGCGAGACCCTCTACGAGGACACCCCCCGCATCCGCCGTACCCGGCTGCACGGCCGGGTCTTCGGCGCGCTGGAGCGCGTCCGGTCCGCGGACGTCTCGGCGTTGGGCTACCACGCCCTCGCCGCGGTCACCGCGAACACGGCCGGCCGGGCGGTGCCGTACGCGGTGGCGGCGGGGGAGAGGGCGGCCGGCCTGCACGCGTACCGCGAGGCGGCGACCTTCTACGCCGGGGCCCTCGACCTCGTGGAGGACGACCGGCAGCGGCTCGACCTGCTCTGCCGCCTGGTGCGCGTACAGGCGCACGAGGGCAATGTGGTGGCCGCGCGGCGGAACCGGGAGCGGGCGCTCGCGGTGGCCCGGCGGCTCGGGACAGGGGTCACCAGGGCACTGACCGCGTACGACGCCCCGGTGACCTGGTCGATCCAGCCGGACCGCCGGATCGACGAGCCGTTCGTCGCCGCGCTCCGCGAGGCGCTGGCCGGCACGGGACCGGGCGGGACCCCCGGTGGCGGGGCGGCCGGCGGGGCGGCGTCGCCCGGGACCACCCCGGGCGGGGGCGCCACCGGCGGGGGCGCCGCGGATGCGGACGCGCGGGACGAGGTCCGATGCAGGCTGCTGGCCACGCTCACCTTCGAGCTGGAGGGGCACGACGACGAGGAATGCGTGGCGATCAGCGCCGAGGCGCTGCGGCTGGCCCGGAGGCTGGGCAGGCCCGAGCTCGTCTGCCTGGCCCTCAACGCACGCTACTTCGTCCTGCTGACCCCGTACCGGCGCGACGAACTGGAGGCGGTGGGGCGGGAACTGGTGGAGCTGGGCGCCGCCGCCGGGCTGCCCGGCTACCAGATGCAGGGCCACCATGCCCTCTTCATGGTCAGCCTCGGCCGCAACGACCTCGCCGCCGCCCGGTACCACGCCGACCGGGCCCTGGAGCACTCCACCACCGGCCAGCTCGGCCTGGCGCTCGGCGTGCTGTCGATGCTCGACACGCTGATCATGCTGATCGGGGGCGAGTTCGAGCGGGCGGCACAGCGCTACTCGGCGGCGGCGGAGCAGATCGCCGCGGCGGGCGGAGCCAACGCGTTCAGCATCGGGATGGTCGGGCGCTTCGTGGCCCGGTTGGCGGGCGGGCTGCCGCAGGACATCCCGGAGATGACGGCGGCGTACGAGTCCATCCCCAAGGACCTCTCCGAGCTGCTGGTCCGGGCCCTGGTCGCCGAGGGGCGGCACGAGGAGGCCAGGACGTTCTGGGAGCCCGGCTGGGAGGCCCGCCAGGACTACTACTGGCTGATCAGGCTCGCGCTGCGGGCGGAGAACGCCATCGCCCTGGGCGACCGGGAGGTCGGCGAGCGGTGCTACCGGGGCCTGCTGCCCTGGGACGGCGAGCTGGCCGGGCTGTCTTCAGGCTCGGTCACCCTCGGACCGGTGGCGCACGTCCTCGGCGACCTCGCCGAGTTCCTGGGACGCGACGGGGCGGCCCACTACGCCAAGGCGGTACGGGTCGCCGAACAGGTCGGCTCCCCGCACTGGGCCCGCCGGGCGGCCGAGGCGCAGGCCGGTGTCAGACGTCGGCGAGCGGGCCGAAGATGAGGCGCTGACGGCGCCGGTGGCCGCCGCGGAGCACGGTGAACATCACCGTGAGCACGGGACCGGCGAGCCTGCGCAGCGTGGCCAGCTCGTCGGGTCTGGCGTACTGCTCGATCCTGGGCAGCTCGACCATGACGTTCGAGCCCTTGCGGGCCACGTCCTCGACCCGCTTCCAGTCGGCCACGGACACGTACTTCCTGATGATCGGGAAGAGCAGCCGCTCCTCCTCCTCGATGTGCTCGTCGAGCATGTCGGCGAGCCGGGTGAGGCAGACGGCGAGCCGGCGGGCGTCCGAGGTGCGCAGGAACTCCTCCGACCCGCTTCTGATCGTGTCCAGCAGCGGGTCCAGCTCGGCGTGGTCGTCGCTCAGGTCACGCAGGTCCACCTCGGCTCCGGCGGACCGTTCGATGACGGGCCACAGGACCTCGTCCTCTGTCTTGTGATGGTGGTGGATGGTGGTGCACATCGCCGCGATGTACTCGACGATGGCCCGCGCGCGGGCGGGATCGGCCGACTGGCGGCCGTCGGCCAGCTGGGCGGTCAGGTCGGCCAGGCGGCGGACCTCGCCGCGCATGCTCCGGTGGGCGATCTGGAATCCCAGCGTTTCGGGGGTGGCCATCCCGGTTCTCTCCTCGGTCGGGGCGTTGGCTTACCCGACCACGATGCGGCTCTCCTCTTATGACCTACTTGGTGGCTTCTTGGTGGTTCGACAGCCCACGTGCCGGGCGGCTCACGACGAGGCCCGGAGCCGGCGGGGGCGGATGACGCCGCCGACCGGCTCGCACAGGTCTCGCCGGGCTCGGCCCGGCGCCCGTGACGGACGCGCGGGCGTCCGGCCGGGGTCAGCGTTCGGCGGGCAGCCCGGCCGGTTCCTCCGCGGCCGGTTCGGCGGAGGGCCCGGCCGGTTCGGCGGCCTGCCGCCGGTCGCGGCGGTTGGCGTGCAGGCTCGTGATCGTGACGGTGGTCAGGACGGTGACGATGACCCCCAGCGAGGCGAGCGTGGGGATCTGCGGAACCCACGTCCAGACACCGTGTGCCCAGTGCAGGATGAGCTTGATCCCGATGAAGGCCAGGATGACGCTGAGCCCGTGGTTGAGGTGCCTCAGCTTCGTCAGGACGTTCTGGAGCACGAAGTAGAGCGCCCGCAGGCCCATCAGCGCGAAGGCGTTGGTGGCGAAGACGAGGAACGGGTCGTCGGTCACCCCGTACACCGCGGGCACCGAGTCGACGGCGAAGACGATGTCGGTGGCGAAGATGGCCACGGCGGCCAGCGCCAGGGGGGTCAGCGCGAGACGGCCCCCCTCGCGGACGACCATGCGAGACCCGCGGTAGTCGTCGGTGACCGGTACGAAGCGCCGCAGCAGCCGGACCGTGCGCATGGAGGAGATGTCGACCTCCTGCTCATGGCCGCCCAGCGCGTCCTTGAGGATCTTTCCGGCGGTGACGATCAGGATCACGCCGAACAGCAGGAAGGCCCACGTGCCGCTCTGCAGCGCGGCGGCCCCGAGCGCGATGAAGATAACACGGAGCACCAGCGCCCCGACGATGCCGTACAGCAGGACCTGCTTGGCCAGCGCGGCCGGGACCGCGAAGGCGGCCAGCAGCAGCATGAACACGAAGAGGTTGTCCACCGACAGCGACTTCTCCACCACGTAGCCGGTGAAGAACTCCACGGCCACGGTGGAGTCGTAGGCCCCCCACAGGTAGACGCCGAAGAGGACGGGCAGCACCAGATAGAAGACCGACCAGCCGACCGCCTCGCCCATCCGCACCTCGTGCGGGCGCCTGGTCAGCATGAGGTCCAGCCCCAGCAGAACGATCAGTGCGGCGGTGGCGATCGTCCACATCTGGGGTGAACCGATTGTCTCGAACTCTGCGGCGAGCAGAGTTGTCCCGGCGGACATGAAACCTCCTCGAACGCGCTCAGTCGTTCGAGGTCTCCTTCACCCGCCGCCAGGCAGGCGACCGCCCGGGGACGTTCTGGGACGTCCGTACTGACCGGGAACGGCACTTGGGAAGTACTCCCCTCGCCGTCCCAGGGTAAACCACCCGTTCGATGCCACTCCACCCCGGTCGGAGGAGGGGGCGGCAGGCGGGTCGCTGCGGGCGGCACGGCGGCGGGAGCGGCTCACCGTAGGCGGTTGACCAGGGCTTTCACCGAGGCGGATAGTGGAGGGAGTACGGAGGGGAGTACCCGCCGTCCGACACCCGGTCGTCATCACGGTCCTCAGGCGCGAAGGGCCCGGCGGGGTGGCCCTTCGCCCGGTCCGCCCGGTGGGGGTGCGGGAAGACCTTCGTCCTCGTGGCCACACGTCCGCGCCGAGGCCGAGGGAGGGTCACATGTCGACCGCCATGCTCCTCGAAATCCTGCTGGGCATCCTGCTGACGTTCTCCGCGGTCGTCACCGCCGCCGTCCTGTGGCCGCACCCGCCGCACCCGCCGCGTCTCCGTGGTCCCCGCCGCCCGACCGTCCTTCCCACACCCCCTCCCGTGGACCGGCGCGAGCCGCCGGGACGGGGTCGGCCGGTGTCGCCGCGGGGATGACACGGGGATGACACGGGGCTGCCGCGAGCGTGACACGGGGCAGGTGCGGGGCCGGTGTGGGGCCGGCACCGGGTGGCGGGCCGGTCCGTCTTAACGCCTTGTGATGCTATGTGTGCATTTCAGATAAATGCGCAGGTCGCGACAGTGTGGGGGCCCTTTAGTTAGCAATGGGTGGCGTTTCAGTAACGAGCCCACGCGCTGGCCAGGGATAACGCGTTTTTCGCCGCTCGGCGACGGCACCGGCGGCCCCGCCGGGGATCCAGACTCGGTTTGCTCAGTCACCACGATGCTTGCAGCATAGGCGTGGCTTTCCTGGAAGAATCGGTGGGGCGGCTAGAGTAAGTCTTCACCATGGCTAACGGGATCGGCAGCAATACGACACCGCGCCAGTCGGGGGATTGGCGCGAGCGGAGGCGTGATGGCTCGAAGGTCGACGGTCCAGCATGATCCTCGGATCGCTGGAGACCCCGAGCTGTCGGCGTACTCCGACTTCCCCGACGAACCCGATTCCGGCCAGGAGACCTCCCGCGAGCGGAGCGCGTCGCGCGGCCGGTGGTCCGGCGGCGGCGGTCGCTGGCTGGTGTGGGTCGGCCGGGCCGTCCTCTGGGCGCTGATCATCGTCATCGTGGTGAACGGGGTCCGTGCCCCCTTCGAACGCTTCACCCGGCAGAACACCCCCGCGGGCGCCGCTCCGGTCTCCGCCGATGGATTCCCCACCACGCAGGGCACGTCCTTCGCCATCCAGTTCGCCGCCGTCTACCTCAACTTCGACGGCGCCCGCCCCCAGGAGAGGGCCGGCAGGCTCGCCCCCTACCTCCCGGAGGGCGCCGAGTCGCAGTTCGGCTGGGACGGCCTCGGCCGGATGAGCGCCGGAGCGGTGCAACCGTACGGGGTCGAGGTGGTCGACGCGGACAACGCCGTCATCACCCTCACCTACCAGTCCTCGGACCGCAGGCAGCTGCTCTCGGTGCCCGTCTACTACGACAGGGCCGCAGAGAAGTTCGTGGTCGCCGGCCGTCCGGGCATCCTGCCGGCGCCGGCGCCGGCCAACCTGCCGGCCAAGGCCGCCCCCGACCGCGACGGCGCCGCCGAGCGGGAGCTCCGCACCCCCCTGGAAGACTTCTTCAAGGCCTACGCCGCCGGTGACACCGCCTCCCTGCAGCGGTACGCCGACGCGGGGGTCACCCTCGAAGGCTTCGACGGCGCCTTCACCTTCGTGGAGCTCAAGGACCTCCTCGTGCCGCTCCCCGCGGGAGCCACCCGTGAGGTGACCGCGACCGTCGTGTGGGGAGTTCCCTCGGGGGCGACGCCGGCACCCGACGCCACTCCGGCGGACCCCGGTCAGGTCGGGGGCAAGCTGGAGCAGGCATACCTGCTCACCATGGTCAAACAAGGCGACAAGTGGTTCGTCAAGGACATTCGCGGCGCACACCGGTCTGCGGGGTAACACATGATCGAATGGTGCCGGTCCACAGTGGGCAGACCCCCCTTGATCGACGAGCCGTCGACGCGCGGCCGTCCACGTGCGCGCCGCGGGCCCGTCGCCGTCGGGCGAGCACGATCGTGAGTACGGAGGACAAGAAGTGATTCTCAAGACCATACTGCTGAGCGCGGTCGAGCTCGCTCAGCCCACAGTCCCTCCGTCAGGTGTCAACACCGAAGGTCTGGCCGACTTCCTCCGCAGCTTCTTCGCCCCGCTCTTCCTCGTCATCGTCTCGGTGGTGGCGCTCTTCTTCCTCTTCACCCGTGAGATCACCCGGTTCGTCCAGTTCATCATCCTCGCGATCGCCATCGGAGTGATCTTCTACGTGCCGAACATCATCGAGGTGACCGCCAAGGCGATCGCCGGGGCACTGGGAATCTCAGGAGGTTGAGACCGCGTCCGGACGGTCAAGCTAAGAGAGGCTGAGAGGAGGATCACGTGGATCTGCCCACGTATACCAATATCTGGAGGATCGAGAAGCGGCTCTACAAGCTGTACGACCTACGGCTGCCGATGCCGCTCCCGATCGTCTGGATCGGCGGGTTCGTGGGAGTGCTGGCCCCGTGGTCGCTCTTGCTCTACCTGCTCGGCCTGCCGTTCGAGGCTCCCTGGCACGTGATCTACCTCGTGCCGCCGGGCGTCGTCACCTGGCTCTCCACCCGGCCGGTGATCGAGAGCAAACGGCTGACCGAGCTGCTGCAGTCGCAGGGGCGTTATGTGGGCGAGCCGCGCACCTGGTGCCGGATGGCCCCCGTCTCCGAGCCTTCCGAGATCACGCTGACCGCCCGGGTCTGGCGGGCGGCGCCGCAGCCCGAGACCTCGGGGGTACGGGTCAAGTCGTCCCGCAAGGCCCGTCACGCCCAGCCTCGGCGCGGCTCCTCGCCCACCCGTCAGGTCCGTCCGGCGGTGGCCGCCGCGGCGGCGGCCGTCGCCGCCGCCCCGGTCGCCCGCGGGCGTGCCACCTGGAACCGGGTCCGGGCCTCCCGGCAGGGCACTGCTCCGGCCCTCGCCCACACCATCCCCGCGGCCGACCCCCGGGTCACGGCTCCCGTGCCGCCCGTCACCGCCGTTCCCGTCACCGCCGTTCCCGCCATGCCTCCGAAGGCGGTCCCCGCGGCGCCTCCGGCGGCCGTCGCCCCGGCGGTTCCCACCGATGTCCAGATCTGGCCCCCGGCCGCCGTCCCCGCCGCCGGAAGTGCCGCGTCCGCGGCCTCCGCGCGCAACGGTGATGCCGCCGGTTCCGCGTCGAGGACCTCCACGCACCGCGATGCCGCCGCGGCCTCCGTGTCCGGTGGTCCCGCGCCGACGGCCTCCGCCCACGGTGATCCCACGTCTGATCCCGCGTCGACCGTCTCGGCGCCCGGCGGTTCCGCGTCCGCTCCGGCGCGGGGAGACGTTCCGCCCGGCCGGAAGCAGGCCGCGGCGGCCGGCAACGGGGCCGGGTCCACCGCCGCGCGGGAGCAGGCGCCGACGACCGGCGCGCCGGACACCCCCATCGACACCGAGGCGCTGCGACGTCTGCGCAGGCTCGCCGCCTCCGCCGAGGCCCAGCGTGCCGCGGCCTCCGCCGTGCCCGGGCCCGCTGCGCCTGCCGTGCCGTCCCCCGAGCCTCGGGAGCCGGTCGCTCCCCGGGAGCCGGAGCCGATCCCGCTCCGGAAAGCGGAGCCGGTCGCTCCCCGGGAGCCGGTCGCTCCCCGGGAGGCGGTCGCTCCCCGGGAGGCGGTCCCGCCTCGGGAGCCGGTCCCGCCCCGAGAAGCGGTCGCATCCCGGGAGCCGGTCGCGTCCCCGGAGCGGGAGCCGGTCGCGCCGATCCGGATCGCCCCCGCGAGCAGGCCGGAGGTCGTACCCGATCCGGTGGCGAGGCCCTCGACCCCGGCCGTGCCCTCCTTCGTGCCCAGGTTCGTCGGACCGGCTCCCGCCGGTCGGCGGGGCACGGAGGCGGCGGAGCTGCCGGCCGAGTCGCCGGCGGAGGCGGACGAGAGCACACGGAGCAGGCATCGCAAGGGGCGTCCCGCGCCGGTCGGGCGGCCGGCCGACACGCCGAAGACGACGCGGCCGCCCGAGCGGCCGGCGGGGGCCCCGCGTGGCACCGCCGGCTCCGGCAACGGAGGACTGCCGACCGGCATGTCCATCCGCGCGGTCCCCTCGGGGGCGGCCAAGGCCGATCCCGTGGTGCCCGCGGTGCCGGTGCCCAGACCGTCCCAGACCCCTTCCCCCGACGAGGCCAGGGTCCGCCGGGTGGAGTCGGTCGTCGGGCGTGATTCCTCCGGCGGCTGGCGGCGGCTGGCCCAGGTGGTCATCGGACCGGGCGGCGGAAGCCGGACGAGCGGCTCGGAGATCGACGAGACGAGGACCAGGGCGGTCTTCAGTGGCAGCCGCCGGGTGGTGGTGCTCGGCTGCACCGGAGGCGCCGGGCAGACCACGACGGCGCTCATGCTCGGCCACACCCTGGCCCGTTACCGGGAGGACCGGGTGCTCGCGGTGGACGCCAGCACCGGCGCCCACGCGCTGTCGCGACGGGTCAAGGGCGAGTCGCCCGAGACGCTGAGCTCCCTGCTCGCCGGTCTCGACGGGGTCACCGGTTACCTGGGCATGCGTTCCTACACCAGCCGCTGCGCCTCCGGTCTGGAGGTCCTCGCCGGAGACAGCGACGCCGGAGCCGAGCAGCGCCTGTCCGACCGCACGCTCTTCTCCGACCGGCGGCTCACCCAGGCGATGGACGTGCTCGACCGGTACTACAAGCTGGTCGTCATGGACCCGGCGGCGGAACTGGCCGCGCGGGTCCTTCCCTACGCCGACCAGCTGGTCCTGGTCGTCCCGGCCAGCGAGGACGGACCGGACGCGGTGGCCATGACCTACGAGTGGCTCGACGGGCACGGCTGTGCCGACCTCCGACAGCGGGCGATCATGGTCGTCAACGGGGTCAGCCGCCGCAGCATGGCCGACGTCGAGCAGGCCGAGGCGGTCGCGCGGGGCAGGTGCCGGGCGATCGTGCGGATCCCCTGGGAGGACGAGCTGGCCCCCGGCAGGGCCGGCCGGGTGGAGCCGTCACATCTGAGGGCACCCGGTCGCCGGGCCTACCTGGCGCTGGCCGGAGTCGTGGTGGCGGGTTTCGGAACGGTGCAGTCGGGTCTACCCAGCGAGGAGGAACTGGCCCAGTGATCCCCCGGGCGCGAGAAGACGTGGTGAACGGGCGTGACGAGGTGCGGGTGAGCGGCCGGGCCGTGCGACCGGTCGGGGAGGGCCGGTGAGCCGCTCGTCGCGGGCGCGCAGCCGCCTCGCCGTCCGATACTTCGACGACCGGATCCTGCTGACCGACTCGTCGGTCTGGGCCTACTTCCGGCTCCCCACCGTGAGCTACGAGTTCATCACCCCCGAGGAGCGGGAGGCGCTGGCCACCAACATCACGATCGCGCTGGCCGCGATCCGGATGCCCGACGCCGAGGTGCACCTGCGGGTGGCGCACCGCACCTACCCGGCCGCCGAGTGGGCGATGGCGCTGAACGCCACCTCCGACGAGGGGCCCGGCTGGCGCGACTACCTGGAGGAGATGTACCGGCACGTCTGGGCCAAGGACTTCTGGACCAAGGAGGTCTACCTCGGCGTACGGCTCGGCGCGCGGGGGCGTCAGCTGGGCACCGGGGTCCTCTCCCAGCTCTTCGGGATCTACCAGCGCAGTGAGAAGGCCCTGGGCGTCGAGGACGACCACGTCCCCAAAGCCGAGATCGCCAAGTGGTCCGAGCAGGCGGAGCGGCTGGGCAGGGCACTGGCCGCCAGTGCCCTGTACGCCAGGCACGCCACCTCCACCGAGATCGCCTGGCTGTTCCAGCACGCGGCGACCGGCTCGCTCGGCGACCCGCCGCCCTCGGCCAGTCCCAAGCGACGGTGGGGCAGGGGAGAGATCGAGTCACTGGTCGAGGGACAGATCCACAACGGCAGGTCGCTGCTGCGGATCGAGCAGCCGCAGGGCGACTCCTACGTGGCGTACCTGTCCTTCGCCCGCTTCCCCGACCTGATGCCCTTCCCGGACGGCGAGCCCTGGATGCACTTCGCCGACCAGCTCCCCTTCCCCGTGGAGATCAGTTCCAGGATGCGGCTGATCCCCCCGGTCAAGGCCAGCAAGGACGTGGCGCGCAAGCTCGCCCACGCACGCGACATGGACATCCACATCCGCGAGGCCGGCGCGGAGGCGCCGCTGGCGCTGGCCGAGCAGATCGACGCGGCCCGGATGCTCGAACACGGCATCACCAAGGAACGGCTGCCGTTCGTCTACGGCTGGCACCGGCTGATGGTGTCCGCCCCGACCGAGGAGATCTGCGTGCAGCGGGTCGAGGCGGTCGTCGAGCACTACCGTGACATGGGCATCGACGTCGTCAACTCCACCGGGGACCAGTTCTCGCTGTTCTGCGAGACGCTGCCGGGCGAGCGGGTCCGGGTCAACGCCTACGCGCAGCGGCAGCCGCTGCGCACCATCGCGGGGGGCATGGCCACGGCCACCGTCGACCTGGGCGACCGCATGGCCGAGGGCGGTTCCGGCTGGATGGGCCCGTACATCGGGGAGACCCTGGGCCGTGCCCGCAGCATCGTGCACTTCGACCCGCTGGTGGCGGCGATGCGCAACCGGCCGACGGCCATCGCGATCACCGGTGAGCCGGGTGGCGGCAAGACCACGCTGGCGCTGCTGATGATCTACCAGATGGCGTTGCGCGGCGTGACGGTCGCGGTGATCGACCCGAAGGGGGACGCCGACTCGCTGGTCCAGCTCCTGCGGAAGCGGGGCAGGAAGGCGCGGATCATCCCGCTGGGCTCGGCGGCGCCGGGCCTGCTCGACCCGTTCTCGTTCGGCGACGACATCGCGGCCAGGAAGACCATGGCCACCGAGACCCTGCGCCTGCTGCTCCCGCGCATGTCGGAGGAGCGGGAGTCGGCGATGATCCAGGCGGTCGCGGCGGTCGCCAACGGCGAGGACCCGTCGCTGGGCAAGGTCGTGGAGTTCCTGGAGCAGGCCGACGACGCCGCGTCCAAGAACCTGGGTGCGGTGCTCCGCTCGATGTCGGACATGCATCTGGCCCGGCTCTGCTTCGACCCGTCGGGCGGTGACAAGATCGACACTGAGGGGTGGACCACGGTCTTCACCCTGGGCGGTCTGACCCTGCCGGACGCCTCCACCGGCCGCGACGACTACTCCTACGAGCAGCGGCTGTCGGTGGCGCTGCTCTACCTGGTCGCCCAGTTCGCGCGGGGGCTGATGAACGGCCTCGACCGGAGGGCGCCCAAGGCGATCTTCCTGGACGAGGCGTGGGCGATCACTTCCACGCCGGAGGGCGCCAAGCTGGTGCCCGAGGTCAGCCGGATGGGCCGCTCCAGGAACACGGCGCTGGTGCTGGTCTCGCAGAACGCGGGCGACCTGCTGAACGAGCAGGTGACGAACTGCCTGTCGTCGGTGTTCGCGTTCCGCTCCACCGAACGGGTCGAGGTGGAGCACGTGATGGCGCTGCTCGGGGTGGAGCCCTCCGAGGAGCACAAGGCGGTGCTGCGCTCGCTGGGCAACGGCGAGTGCGTCTTCCGGGATCTGGACGGCCGGGCGGGCCGTATCGGGGTGGACCTGATCTCGGACGAGCTCCTGCGGTGGCTCGACACGAATCCGACGCACGACAAGCCCGACGAGAACGTGCGTGATCTTTCCGGGGGAGACAGAGGAAGTAGGCCGGGGACTGCGGCGCTGGAGGTGCGGTCATGAAGGGCTCCCGCAAGGGGCTGAAGGGTTCCCGCAACGCGAGGACTCCCCGCAGGGGACGACTACGCAGGCGGATCGCCATCTCGTTGGTGGCACTGGCCGCCTTCCTCGCACTGCCGCTGGTGTTCCCGGCGGAGACGTCCACCGCCGTCGCCGCGGCTCCCTGCGACCTGTCCCCGGACCTGTCGCCGGAGGTCGTGGACGGCGGCCTGGACGGCCTGATCAGGCCGGCGACGCCCACCGCGCTACAGGCGGCCGTCACGGAGGCGGGGCCGGCGACCGCGCCGAAGGGCAGTTACGCCACCTACGGCATGAGCGGCCAGTTCTGGCACACCCACCAGCTCGGCTGTGATGACGTGGTGGCCGTGATGGGCAACGCCATGGCAAACACGATCTTCACCTGGGCCAAGGCGCTGGACCGGCTGACCATCACGACCTACCAGGCCGCGGCCACCGAGGGCCCGCTGGACGCGATCAAGAACGTCGTCGACGACATCGTGACCAGCCTCGCCAACGCGATGTACTGGCCCTACCTGCGTCCGATCGTCATCCTCGGTGCCGTCTGGCTGGCCTGGTACGGGCTGATCCGCAAGCGTGCCACCACCACCGCCGAGGGTGTCATCTGGATGGTCCTCGCGGTCACGGTGGCGGTCTGGTTCTTCAGCCGGCCGGGTGACTTCACCAGCCTGGGCAAGGTCGTCACCGACAAGACCGGCGAGGTGGTCAACTCCGCCTTCGCCGGCCTGCCCGGCGCGGGCGGCACCTCCTGCCTGCCGAGCAAGGACGACCCCAACCCTCAGGTCAAGGGCGGCGGGTACGGCCAGTACGGCGTGCCCGGCGTCGAGCAGAACTCCGAGGCACTGTGGTCGACGCTGGTCTGCAAGCCGTGGCTGATGGGTCAGTTCGGCCTGGCCGACTCCAACACCCCGGTGGTCAGGGACTTCGGCCGGAAACTGCTGGAGATCCAGACGATCGACGCAGCCGAGCTGAGGGCGGATCAGACGGCCAGTACGAGCGCGCACCAGGAACGATACGAGAAAGAGGTCGCCGACAAGCTGCAGAACACGCCGTTTTTCTTTCTCTTCCAGGGCAAGGACTGGACCAACCGCCTGGGAGTCGCGATCGGCGCCTTCATGGCGGCGATGGTCGCCGGGTTGTTGATCTTCCTGGTGGCGGTCTCGCTGCTGGTGCTCAAGGTCGGGTTCCTGCTGTTGCTGATCATGGCGCCGGTCTTCCTGCTGATCGGCGTCCATCCCGGGTCGGGGCGGATCATCGCCATGCGCTGGGTGGAGATGCTGATCGGCACGCTGCTCAGGCAGGCGGTGCTGGCGTTGGTCCTCGGCGTGCTCGTGTACGGCTACGCGTTGATCATCTCGACGGCGATGCCGTGGGGGATGCAGGTCATGTTCATGGCACTGCTGACGATCGCGGTGTTCTTCTACCGGCGGCCGTTCCAGCACCTGTTCGCGTCCATGGACGGGCACACGATCGCCACGAGGATGCTCGGCGAGGCGGCCACCGCGCCGACCCTGCAACGGGCCGCGTCCGTGCTGCCGCCGGTCGCGGCGGCCAGGGTGGGCCGCTGGGGCATGCGCAAGGCCGAGCCGGTGCTGCAGGCGGCCGCGATGGCCGGCGGCGTCTCCGCCGCGACGACCGCCGCGGCGGTCGCCCAGGGCAAGCTCCGCGGGGAGGAGGGTGCCGCGGCGGCCACGCCCTCGGGTGCCCGCGTCCCGGCCGGCGCGCAGCCCGCGCCGCTCGACACCGACGCGCAGGCCAACGGGCGGCGGCGGGGGGCGGGCCGCCCGGTGGTCGCGACCCGTCCCGGTGCCGCGCCGCCGCTCAACCTCTCCCGTACGGGCACGGGGGGCGCCGGCGGCACAGCGGGCACCGGAGGCTCGGGGAGCACAGGCGGCACGGGATCGGCCCCGGCCAGGTCCGGGGGTTCCGCGGCGGGCGGCTCGGGCGGCTGGTTCGGCGGTCGTTCCGGTGGCGGCTGGGCCCCGCAGGGCGGCGGGTCCTCCGCGGGCGGCCGGTCGTCCTCCGGCCGCGCACCGGCCCCGTCGGGCGGTGGCGGCGGCGGTGGCCGTTCGGGCGGTGGCGGTGGCGGCCTCTTCGGCGGCGGCTCCCGGCCGTCCTCGACCTCGGGCTCCTCGGGCTCCTCGGGATCATGGCGCGGCTCCCCGGGGGCGGGCGGCGGTTCGCGCGGCGGCTCCCGGAGTTCGTCCGGTTCCGGCGGCGGCGTCTTCGGCGGCTCGGGAGGCTCCTCCGGCGGCTCCTCCAGGGGAACCGGCGGGTCGAGGGGCCGCGACACCGGGCACTCCGGCCGGTCGTCCGAGGCACCCCCGCTCTGGATCACCAGGCGCTCCGACCGGGGCCGGGAGGCCGGTGACACGGCCGCCCCGTTCTGGCTGCGCCCGTCGAGCTCGGACAAGGACTGACGATGACCGAAGGAGGCACCCGGCGGGGCGCCGTCTTCGCGGTGCTGGTCGCGATGCTCGCCGCGGTCGGGATCTACCTGACCGTGTGGTCCGGACCCGGCGACGACCCGCGGACCGGGGCCGGGCCGACCGGCGCCGACCGCACCGTGGCCGGGTCCGCGCAGGCTCCGCCCGCCGAACCCGCGCGTCCCGCGGCGACGGCGAGCAACGCCCCCTTCGACGTCTACTCCTACCTGCCGATGACCAAGCAGGAACTGGCCGCCGCCGCAGACTACGCGCAGCGCTTCACCGCCGAGTACGGCACCTTCCGCCACGACGAGGACCCGGCGGTCTACGGCGACCGCCTGAAGGGCTACACCACCGAGGAGTTCGCCGCGGTGCTGCTGCGCACCGTCACCTCGGCCGGGACGATCGAGGCCAACAAGGCGGACGAGATCGTCTCGGTCGGGTCGGCGAAGGTCAGCGAGATCCGGCAGATCGACAGCGCCTCCGTGGTGTTCGTGGTCGTCGGCACACAGGACGTCACGGCCCGGAGCGGGACGGCCCGGCGGACCGCCGAGTACGCCGTCACGCTCATCCAGGCCGGAACCGAGTGGCGGGTCCACGACCTCCAACCGGCGGACTCCGGCCAGGAGGGCGACGACCAGCCGCAGGAGGGTGTCACCGGATGAACGGCGTGACCGGATGAGGAACGGCAGGCATCTGCGTCTCGCGTTGATCCTCGGGGTCGCCGCGGCCTGCCTGATCACCTTGATCATGGCGCCGATGCTGATGGTCGGGAGCTTCCCGTCCTTCCCGTCCATCACCGGAGCGGGGCTGCCCGACTGCGAGCGGCTCGCGCAGGCGGCGGACGACCAGTCGGAGACCGCGACCTCGGACATCCCCGAGGAGTACCTGAAGCTCTACCGCGAGCACGGCAAGAAGATCGGCGTGCAGTGGAACGTGCTCGCCGGGGTGGGCAAGCGGGAGACCGACCACGGGCGCTCCACGCTCCCCGGCGTGCGCAGCGGCACCAACTACGCGGGCGCCGCCGGGCCCATGCAGTTCCTGATCAGCACCTGGGGCGGCAAGCCCAAGATCAAGATTCCGTCCACGTTCAACGGCTACGCCTCCGACGGCGACGGGGACGGCTGGGCCGACGTGTACAACCCGGCGGACGCCATCCTCGGCGCGGCGAAGATGCTCAAGCGCAACGGCGCGCCGGAGAACGTGCGCCGCTCGCTGTTCGTCTACAACCGGGCCTGGTGGTACGTGGACCAGGTCATGGAGATCGCCGGCAAGTACGCCGAGGACGGAGACGTCGACACCCCGCCGGAGTCGGAGGAGACGTGCGACGAGCCGCTGGTGGCGGAGGCGCCCAGCGACACGGTCGCCGAGATCCTGGAGTACGCCCTCGCCCAGCGCGGCAAGCCCTACATCTGGGGCGGCACCGGACCGGCCGGGTACGACTGCTCCGGGATCGTCTACATGGCCTACCGGAACGCCGGCCTGTCCATCCCGCGCACCACGTTCGGCCAGTGGCCGTTCGGCGAGCGGATCGAGGCGGGTCAGGAGCAGGCGGGAGACCTCGTGTTCTTCAACTCCGGCCCCGGAACCAGCCTCAACAATCCCGGGCACGTGGGCATGGTGGTCTCACCGGGCAAGATGGTCGAGGCCCGGTGCCGCCTGTGCGGGCCGATCAAGGTCACCACCTACCGCGACCGCACCGGCATCGTGGGGTTCACCCGGCCCCTGCAGAACCCGCAGGTGCTGGAACAACTGAAACTGAAGGAGCAGGGCTGACAGAATCGCATGCCATGAATCCCGTGGACACGATCGTTGTGGGTGCCGCCATCGTCGACGGTGACGGGAGGCTGCTCGCCGCCCAGCGCGCCGAGCCGCCCGAGCTGGCCGGCGGCTGGGAACTGCCCGGCGGGAAGGTCGATCCGGGGGAGGACGAGTACACAGCGCTGCTCCGCGAATGCCAGGAGGAGCTCGGCGTCGTGATCAAAGTCGGTGACCGGGTCGGCGGTGACTGGCCGCTGAACGGCGGGTACGTGCTCCGGGTCTGGCTGGCGGAGATCGTCGGGGGCAGCCTGGAGGCCCGCGAGCACCTGGAACTGCGCTGGCTGAGCGACGGCGAGCTGTACGACGTACCGTGGCTGCCCGCGGACCTGCCGATCGTGCGGGCCGTGCAGAAGGCCCTCAACGAGGGGTGAGGCCGTCGCGACGCGGGGCGATCGACTCCGCGACGTGACATAACTGCTACTCTGCGTAGCGATGTCGCGTGTCCGTATCGGGGAACGGAGAGATGCGGTGGCCGTGTGGTGGCGTGGTGCCCGGATCGTGTCGGTGTGCGGGGCGGGGGTGTTGATCCTCGGCGGGGGCTCGGCGGTGTACGCCGTCGGGGCCGACGAGCCCGTCCCGTCACCCCTGGATCTGGTCGCCGCCGTCAGGGACGGCGTGTGGTCGACGTGGAGCCGTCCCGGTGAGGCGATCCGCTTCCGGGTGCGGCTGGACGGGCCGGGCACGGGAGTGCGTCTGGCGCTCATGACGACGCCCGCCGGGGCACTGCGGGGCGTCGAATGCCCGGTGAGGACCGAGCCCGCCGTCCTGCCGCCGAAGGGGACCGCGGTGTGCGAGGTCGGCGACCTCCCCGCACAGGGCGGGGCGGTCGACGTGCTCCTCACCGTCCCGGACGGGTCACGCGACATCACGGTGACCACGGTGGCCACGATGCGCGGGCCCGGCGGCCGGACGGTGACCCAACAGGCCCGCGGCGCGATCCGCGGTGCGCGGGCCGGGGCCGCCGCGGAACCCGTCCGGCCGGCCGCCGGGGGGAGGGCCGGCGAGGCCGTCCACGACTTCCTGCTGGAGGTCCTCGAACGTTCCTTCACGCCGTCGGTGGCGCGACCGCCCGGGGAGCCGGCGGCTTCCGGCGCAGGTGTCGGTGTTCCGGGTGCCGGTGTTCCGGGGGTAGGCGCTGTGGGTACCGGTGTGCCGGGCGTCCGGTCGCACGCGGACCCGCGGGAGGTGGCGGCGGTTCCGGGCGGCGACACGGAGGTTCCGGGCAGCCGTCCCGCCGGTCCTCCCCCCGCCACCGCGTCCGGGGCGTCGGAGGCACCCGGCACCGGGTCGCGGGCGGCCTCCACCGTTCCCGATTCCGGGCACCCGGATGTCGTGCCCGGCTCCCGGGGGCCGGGTTCCGTATCGGGGCCGTCGGCCGTTCCCGGTGCCGGGCAGCCGAGCGCGGTGTCCGAGCCGCCCACGATGTCTGGGACGTTCGGCATATCCGGGCCATCCGCGATGTCGGCTTCCAGGCCCCGGGTCGGGCCCGCTTCCCAGCCGCGCCACAGGGGTCCGCAGGTGGCCGCACCTCGGGCCGCCCACCGACCGGCCGCCCACCGGGCCCTGATCGGGCAGGCCGGCGACCGGGTCTCCGGCGGGCAGGCCGGCGACCGGTGGGGGCCTCGGCACGAAGCCGTCGGGCGGTCGCTTCCGGCGCAGGCGACCGCGGCGGTGCCGCAGCCGCCGGCGCAGGCGGGCGTGATGGCTCCGCCGGCGCAGGCGGGGGCGATGGCTTCGCCGGCGCAGGTGGAGGGGCAGGCGTGGGCCGGGGGGCAGGGCGAGGTGCGGGCCGAGGTGGTGATGCCGGACCAGGTGCCCGCCACGGCGTCCGGGACCGGGCCGGGCAGGTGGGGCGGCTCGGGAGTGCGGCTGCCTCAGGCGGCGCCCGCCCCCGTCACGGCGCAGCCGTACGCCGCGGCACAGCCGTATGCCCCGGCGCGGGATTCCGGAGCACCCGGCGCGCCGCTTCCCCGGGACGTCGACGGACCGAGGAGGGACGCCGCACCGGTCGCCCAGTCAAGTCCGGTGCTGACAGGAGCGCAGGGCCTTCCGGCCGTCGCGGGTGCGGTGGGAGCCCTGTTGGTCCTCCTCTGGCTACAGGACAGGCACCGTCGGCGAAGCCGTTCGCGATCCGTTTTGTAAAACGTGATTTACTGTTACTTTTGCCCAACTAGAATTTCCTCGACGTGTTTCATGCGGGATACAGCGGAGGGCATCGGTGGCGCGTGCACGACGTGCGGCAGCTGTCTCCGCAGTTGCCATGTCCCTGGGTCTCAGCGGTGCCGTGCTGCTGGCCGTGGCGCCGTTCGCCGGTCTCTCCCAGGCCGACTCGGTCGCGAGGGTCGCGGTCGCGCAGCTCACCGAGATTCCCGGGTGTGACGTCGATCCGGCGGGGCCCTGTGACACGGAAGAGCCCACGCCGGTCGTCACCGTCACGACGACCGTGCCCCCGGAAGGCGGTACGGAGACCCCCGCGCCGCAGCAGACCGTGACGACCACGGTCATCGTCCCGCCGAAGACGAAGACACCCACGACCCAGGCTCCGCCGCCGCAGACTCCGCCGCCGCAGGAGACGGTCGCGCCTCCGCCCCCGGTGGTGCAGCCGACGCAGGCTCCGGTCATCCCGACCGCGACCCCGCCGGTGACCCCGCCGCCGGAGAGCGACCCTCAGTTCCCCAACTCCACACCGGACCAGGGCATCCCCAGCGCCGAGACCACACCGAGTCTCGGCCCGGTGTCCCCGGAGGGTGCCTCCAGCGCGACGCTGGAGATGCGCAACGCGGGGTCCGAGTTCGACGGCGCCACGCTCAGCCGCCAGCTCGCCCTCCCGGCGCTGATCCTGGTGTTGCTGGTGCTGTTCGCCGTGCTGATCTTCGAGGGCAGGCTTCGTCGTCTGGCCCACGCCGCGGCCGTCCGGCGCGCCGGTCCCCGGCCTACGGGTTACCACGCGGACCCGATGCCTCCCGCCGGGTATCCGGCCGCTCCCGCCTACGGGCCGAGCATGCCCTACCAGACCGGTACGGCCTACGCGCCGATCATCAGCCTGGTGCCCATGCAGATGTACTCCCCGGTCTATCCGGAGAGCTATCCGCCGGAGCAGTTCCAGTACCCGTACGATCAGGCGACCGCCCAGTATCCGTACGGGCAGCAGACGGCACAGTACGCATACGAGCAGCAGACGACGGGGTTCGTGCCTCAGCCCGGTCAGGAACAGCAGCCTGGCGCGTACGGTCAGGCTCCGCATGGCCCGATGGGACATCCCGGTCAGGCGCCGTACGGTCAGGCGGGTCAGCCCGGCCAGGTGCCGTACGCTCCCGTGGATCAGCCCGGCCAGGCCCCTCATGGCCCCATGGGTCAGCCAGGGCAGGTCCCGTACGGCCCGGGTGAGCAGGCCGGGCATGAGGTCCATCCCGGGCAGCCGGGACAGGGCGGCCCCTCGGCGGCCTTCCACGATTCCGGCGTCTCGCCGTCCGGCCCGGTGCCGCACGAGGGCGGCCGGCCTCAGGAGCCGTGGCAGGGGCGTCCGGCCGAAGGACCGCAGCCGTCCGGGCCGGATCCGCAGCACGGCCCCGGCCAGCACGGCCCCGGACAGTATGGTCCCCAGGCCGGCCCTGAACAGGGCGGCTCCGGGCAGCCCGGTCCCGAACAGGGCGGTCCGGGTGTGCCGCCGCCACCGGGCCCGGGTGTGGAGTTCCGTCCCTTCGGCCCGGAGCCGGGTGAGGGGCACCCCGCGCGGGGGACGACCGAGTTCGCCGGTGCACCGTTCCCGCAGGAGCCGGGGCAGGGCGGCCCGTGGGCACCCGGTGCCCCGGGTCCCCAGCCGCCCGGTGCTCCGGGCCCATACCCACCCGGTGCCCCGGGTGCCCAGCCGTTCGGCGGTCCGGGCCCCTACCCGCCCGGCGGTCCGCAGCCTCCCGGCGGCCCCGGTCTTCCCGAGGAGCCGGGTCAGACGGCCACCTACCCGCTCCCCGGCCAGGACATCGACAAGAAGAAGCGCGGCCTCTTCCGCCGCTCCAAGTGACCGATTCCGCCGTTCCACGTGACCGGGTGAGGCGGGGCGAAGGGGCGGTGGCGCCGCGCCGTTCTCCGGGAGGGTGACCCGCGGGGTCACCCGCTGTGGCACACGTGCACCGGCCGGTGAGACGCCCCGGCGCCGCCCCGCGGGTGCGGGGCGGCGCCGGGGCACGGGTGCGGGGCGTCAGCTCTTCGTACGGGAGCGCTTGAAGATCTTGTTGCCCAGCCAGACCAGCGGGTCGTACCTGCGGTCGACGACGCGCTCCTTCAACGGGATCAGCGCGTTGTCAGTGATCTTGATGTGTTCGGGGCAGACCTCGGTGCAGCACTTGGTGATGTTGCAGTAGCCCAGGCCGTGCTCCTCCTGCGCCGCGTCCTTGCGGTCGGCGACGTCGTACGGGTGCATGTCCAGCTCGGCGATCCGCATGAGGAAACGCGGGCCGGCGAAGTTCGTCTTGTTCTCCTCGTGGTCGCGGATCACGTGGCAGACGTTGTTGCACATGAAACACTCGATGCACTTGCGGAACTCCTGGGACCGCTCGACGTCGATCTGCTGCATGCGGAACTCGCCCGGCTTGACGTCGGCCGGAGGGGTGAAGGACGGGATCTCTCTCGCCTTCTGGTAGTTGAACGAGACGTCCGTGACCAGGTCCTTGATCACTGGGAACGCCCGCATGGGCGTCACGGTGATCGTCTCGTCCTCGGTGAAGGTGGACATGCGGGTCATGCACCCGAGCCGCGGCTTGCCGTTGATCTCCATGGAGCAGGAGCCGCACTTGCCCGCCTTGCAGTTCCAGCGGACGGCGAGGTCGGGGGCCTGGGTGGCCTGGAGCCGGTGAATGATGTCGAGGACGACCTCGCCCTCGTTCACCTCCACGGTGAAGTCCTCCAGCTTGCCCTCGCCGCCCTCGCCCCGCCACACGCGGAACTTCGCCTTGTAACCCATGGCTACTCCCCGGCCAGCGCGTCGAAGGCGGCCAGCTCTTCGTCGGTGATGTACTTCTTCAGCTCGTCGCGCTCGAACAGCCTGATCAGGTCGTCGCGCATCGGCTGCTGGACCTTCTCTTCGACGGTAACTCCGGAACCGTCCGGTGCGAGCGCGCAGACCAGGAGCCTGGTCCGCCACTCGGCCGACATGGAGGGGAAGTCGTCGCGGGTGTGACCGCCACGGCTCTCCTCGCGGAGCAGCGCGGCCCTGGCCACGCACTCGGAGACCAGGAGCATGTTGCGCAGGTCGAGCGCGAGGTGCCAGCCGGGGTTGTAGATGCGGGTGCCGGCGGCGCCGACGCCCCGGGCACGTTCCTTGAGCTTCTCCACCGCCTCCAGCGCCTCGGTGACCTCCTCCGCCTTACGGATGATGCCGACCAGCTCGTTCATGGTCCGCTGCAACTCTTGGTGGACCTCGTAGGGGTTCTCGCCCGAACGCTCCAGCGGGGCCAGCGCCTCGGCCCGCGCCTCGGCCACCGACTGCTCGGCGACCTTGGGACGGGCGGCCAGCCCGTCCACGTACGCCGCCGCCCCGGCGCCCGCGCGGCGGCCGAACACCAGCAGGTCGGACAGCGAGTTGCCACCCAGCCGGTTGGAGCCGTGCATGCCGCCGGAGACCTCGCCGGCCGCGAACAGGCCGGGCACGTCCGCCTCGCCGGTGTCGGCGTCGACCTCGACGCCGCCCATGATGTAGTGGCAGGTCGGCCCGACCTGCATGGCCTCCTTGGTGATGTCGACGTCGGCCAGCTCCTTGAACTGGTGGTACATCGACGGCAGCCGCCGGGTGATCTCGGCGGCCGGGAGCCGGGTGGAGACGTCCAGGTAGACGCCGCCCTGCGGCGACCCGCGACCGGCCTTCACCTCGGAGTTGATGGCCCGCGCGACCTCGTCACGGGGCAACAGCTCCGGCGGTCGCCGGTTGTTGGCCTGGTCGGTGTACCACCGGTCGGCCTCCTCCTCGGTGGTGGCGTACTTGTCCTTGAACACCTCGGGGATGTAGTCGAACATGAAACGCCGGCCCTCGGAGTTCTTCAGCACCCCGCCGTCGCCGCGGACGGACTCGGTGACGAGGATGCCGCGGACGGACGGGGGCCAGACCATCCCGGTGGGGTGGAACTGGATGAACTCCATGTTGATGAGCTTCGCCCCGGCCAGTAGGGCGAGGGCGTGCCCGTCTCCGGTGTACTCCCAGGAGTTGGACGTGACCACGTACGACTTGCCGATGCCGCCGGTGGCCAGCACGACCGCCGGGGCGTCGAACACGATGAGCCGGCCGTTCTCCCGCCAGTAGCCGAAGGCCCCGGCGATGACGCCGTCGTCCTTCAGCAGGCGGGTGATCGTGCACTCCTGGAAGACCTTGATGAACGCCTCGGCGTCGCCGTGCTGCTTCTCGTCCTCCTGCTGGAGCGCGACCACGCGCTGCTGCAGGGTACGGATCATCTCCAGGCCGGTGCGGTCGCCGACGTGGGCCAGCCGCGGGTACTCGTGCCCGCCGAAGTTACGCTGGCTGATCTTGCCGTCCTTGGTGCGGTCGAACAGGGCACCCCACGCCTCCAGCTCCCAGACCCGGTCGGGGGCCTCCTTGGCGTGCAGCTCGGCCATCCGCCAGTTGTTGAGGAACTTGCCGCCGCGCATCGTGTCGCGGAAGTGCACCATCCAGTTGTCGTCGGGGTTGACGTTGCCCATGGCCGCGGCGGCACCGCCCTCGGCCATGACCGTGTGCGCCTTGCCGAACAACGACTTGCAGACGATCGCGGTCCGTTTGCCCTGCTGGCGGGCCTCGATGGCGGCCCGTAGCCCTGCGCCGCCGGCACCGATGACGACGACGTCGTATTCGTGACGCTCGATTTCCACGGGTGATCCTTACGCGAACGGGAAGGCGACGATGCCCTTGGCGACCAGGCGGACGTAGAGGTCGGCGCCCATGACGGTGAACATCGAGACCAGGGCGAGTTCCTGGTGCTTGGCGTTGAGCTTGGAGACGAAGCCCCATGCGCGGTACCGGACCGGGTGCTTGGAGAAGTGGTTCAGGCGCCCGGCGGTGATGTGGCGGCAGGAGTGGCACGACAGCGTGTACAGGTTGATGAGGATCGCGTTGACGATCAGGATCCAGGTGCCGAGGCCCGCCGGCTTCGCGATGAGGGCTTTGACCGCGTCGTAGGCGAGGACGAGGCCGATGACGATCGCCGCGTAGAAGAAGTAGCGGTGGATGTTCTGCAGGATGAGCGGGAAGCGCGACTCACCGGTGTACTTCTTGTGCGGCTCGCCCACCGCGCACGCGGGCGGCGACAGCCAGAACCCGCGGTAGTAGGCCTTGCGGTAGTAGTAGCAGGTGAAGCGGAACCCCGCGGGCAGGCCGAGGATCAGCAGGCCAGGCGGCAGGGTGTACCAGTCGCCGAACGGGGCGAACCCGAACAGCCGCGCCTCCTCCGGGCAGCTCGTCGCGAGGCAGGGCGACGCGAACGGCGCGTGGTAGGGGGACACGAAGTAGCTGGTATCGAAGATCGCCCACGTGGCGTAGACGAGGAACGCTGTGAAGATGATGAACGTCACCAGTGGATAGCGCCACCACTGGTCGGTACGCAAAGTGCGCTCTTTGATCTGCGCACGCTGCCTTCTGGCCGGGCTCTCGGCCGCTGTCTGGGTCATCGAGACCTCTCCACCTCCCGCGGACCCTGCTCGCCAGGGGGTCCGGGTCGCTTCAGTTGGGCGGCACGCGGGGCCATGGTCGCGCCGGCTCACACGTGCGCGCGCATGTTGGTGGGGCTACGTTACGCCTGACCCCCGGGGTTGTGTGAGAAGGGTCACTCACATTTTCGCTGGCCAAGTGTGATTCCTGTCACGTTGGTCAGGGGGAGGTCACGGGCCCGCGACGTCTCACCAGGTGAGAAGCGCCGCGGGCCCGGGCCGGAGGCGCCGGCCGGGGCGGGCGGTCCGGCCGCGGTGACGAGGAGGGTGTCGTGAGCCGAAGGCGCCGGTGGCCGAGGCGGGCGGTCCGGCCGCGGTGACGGTGAAGGTGCCGCGGCCCGGAGGCGTCGGTGGCCGAGGGCGGAGGAGGTGGGCAGGCCGGCCGGGGCGACGGAGAGGGTGCCCGCGGCCCGGGGGCGTCAGTAGCCGTGGTCGGAGGTGGGCAGCTTGACCACGGTGACGAAGAAGTCGTCGATCCGCCGGACCACGTTGATGAACTGGTCGAAGTCGACCGGCTTGGAGACGTAGGCGTTGGCGTGCAGGTTGTAACTGCGCAGGATGTCCTCCTCGGACTCCGACGTGGTCAGCACCACCACCGGGATCCTGCGGAGGTTCTCGTCGGCCTTGATGTCCTGGAGCACTTCCCGCCCGTCCTTGCGGGGCAGGTTGAGGTCGAGGAGGATCAGGTCGGGCCGGGGGGCGTCGGCGTACTCGCCCTCCCTGCGGAGGAAGGCCATGGCCTGTTCGCCGTCGTTGACCACGTGCAACTTGTTGCGGACCTTGTTGAGCTCGAACGCCTCACGGGTCAGCAGCACGTCGCCCGGGTCGTCCTCGACCAGAAGGACGTCGATCCAGCGCAGGTCATTCATTGGTCTCTCCTGGAGGAAGGGTCCAGCGGAAGGTCGTGCCGGGTCCGTCGGCAGCCTCGGTGTCGACCCAGATCCGGCCACCGTGATATTCGACGATCTTCTTGCAGAGTGCCAGCCCGATGCCGGTGCCGGCGTACGCGTCCCGTCCGTGCAGGCGCTGGAAGATCAGGAAGATTCGGTCAGTGTACTTGCTCTCGATGCCGATGCCGTTGTCGGTGCAGGAGAACTCCCACATCTCCCCGGTGCGCCGCACCCCGATGTGAACCCTGGGCGGCTCCCCGGAGTGGAACTTGATCGCGTTGCTGATGAGGTTCTGGAACAGCTGGGTGAGCTGCGACCGGTTGCCGTGCACCTCGGGCAGCTCGTCGAAGGTCACCTCCGCCCCGGCCTCCTCGATCCGTGCCTGGAGGTTGTTCAGCGCGGCCTTGAGGGGGACGGTGGCGTCGATGGGACTGCGCTCGCCGCCGATCCTGCCGACCCGGGAGAAGTCGAGCAGGTCGTTGATCAGTAGCTGCATGCGCTTGGCGCCGTCGACGGCGAAGGCGATGTACTGCCGGGCCCGGTCGTCGAGCTGCTCGCCGTAGCGCTGCTCCAGCATCTGGGTGAAGCTGGCCACCTTGCGCAGCGGCTCCTGCAGGTCGTGGCTGGCGACGTAGGCGAACTGCTCCAGCTCTCCGTTGGAACGCCGCAGCTCGGCCGCCTGCTCCTCCAGCTTGCGCTGCGTGTCGGCGACCCGGTGCCATTCGGCGATCATGCGGTGGCGCATGGCGTCGACGTGGCCGGAGAGCTCGGCCAGCTCGGCGGGGCGTTCGACCTTGAGCACGTGGTCGAAGTCTCCCTGCGCGACCGCGCGGACCTGGCCGCTCAGCTGGGCCAGCGGGTTGAGCACCGCGTAGCGGACGACGACCACCGCGACGGCCCCGGCCAGGAGCAGCACCCCGGCCACTCCGGCGAGCGCGAGGTAGAGGACGCGCCAGTCGTGTTCGAGCCGCGCGCCGCCCATCGCGTGCAACTCGTTGAGGTGACCCTGGAGGGCGGCCAGCGACTGCCGGATCTCGTTGAACCGGGCGGCGTTGACGGGGGCGTTCTGCTTGTTGGTGGCGTCGGTCTTCATGGTCGGGACGGAGGCGATGAGCTTCTCGGCGTAGTCGCGCCGCCACGACTCCCCGGCCTGGTGCAACCGTGCGACCTCGGCGGTGACCGTCTCCCGCTCCGGCATCCGGGGGAGCAGGCCGGTGAGTGCCCGCAGCGAGGCCGCCTCGGCGGCGACCGCGTCGCGGTAGCCCCGCAGGGAGGCGTCGTCGTTGGTCCTGCCGTACGCCCGCACCGAGCTCTCCTGCGAGGTCAGCGCGTTGGAGATCTCCAGGATGCGGAGCGCGGCGGGGTCGATGACGTCGATCACCGTCTCCCGGGTCTCGCGCGTCTGCTCGATCACGGAGATCGTGACGGCCGCCGCGATCACGAAGGCGAGCGCGATGCCCGCTCCCGCGATCGTGAACCAGCGTCCCACCGGGAGCCTGCCGAATCCCGTCGCGGGTGCGGGCTTGGGCAGCGGCGGCAGGCCGGAGGTCGGGGCACTGCCGGTGGCCGGAGCGGGGCCGGGAGCCGGGGCGTCACCGGAGGCCGGGGCGGTACTGGAGGTCGGGCCGCCGCCGGTGGCCGGGCCGCTGCCGGGAGCCGGAGCGTCGCCGGAGGTCGGAGCGGTGCCGGGGTCGCCGGTCATCACCGTTCGCGCCGGGAGATGAGGACGGTGGCCAGGTCGTCGCTGAGCGCGTCGCGGTTCAGCTCGGTGACCCGCTCGATGAGGCGGTCGAGGTTGATCCCGCCCTGCTCCTGGATGATCCGCAGCAGTCCTTCGGTGCCGAGCAGGTCGGGCCCGCCGCCGACGGTGGCCTCGATGAGGCCGTCGGTGTAGAGCAGCAGCGACCAGTCGTCGCCGAGCGGTACCTCGATCTCCGACCACTCCACACCCTTGAAGATCCCGAGCGGGGGGCCGGAGGGCGTGCCCGGCACCACTCCGAGCTCGCCGTCGCGGATCAGCAGCGGCGGCGGATGGCCGACCACGTGCATCCGCGCGACGTCGAGCGCCGGGTCGATCGTGGCGATGCACAGGGTGGTGAAGATCTCCGCGGACTTGCGTTCCAGGCGGAGCACCGCGTCGAGGGTGCCGAGCAGGTCGTTGCCGCTGTGCCCGGCCAGCACCAGGGTCCGCCAGGCGATCCTGAGGGAGACCCCCAGCGCCGCCTCGTCGGGGCCGTGTCCGCACACGTCGCCGACCACGACGTGCACGGCGCCGTCGGGGCTCTGCACGGTGTCCCAGAAGTCGCCGGCGAGCAGGGCACGCCTGCGGCCGGGCAGGTAGCGGGCGTGGTGTTCCAGGGAGTCCGTCGTCAGCAGCGGGACCGGCAGCAGCCCGCGCTCCAGCCGGGAGTTCTCCTTGGTGAGCAGCTCGACCTCGACCAGTTTGCGCTGGGCCAGGTCGGCGCGCTTGCGCTCGATCGCGTAGCGGATCGCCCGCGCCAGCAGCCGGGCCTCCACGTCCTGTTTGACGAGGAAGTCCTGGGCACCCGCGGCGACGGCCTCCACCCCGACGTGGGTGTCGTTCAGGCCGGTCAGCACGAGCACGGCGGCGTGCGGTGCCGCGGACAGCACCTGCTCCAGCGCCTCCAGACCGGTCGCGTCGGGCAGGGAGAGGTCGACGAGCACGCAGTGGACGTCCTCGGTCAGCCGCTCCAGGCTCTCGGCGAGGCTCCGCACCCAGATGATCTTCGGCGGGTTCTCCGTCTCGCCGAGCAGCTCCTCCACGAGGAAGGCGTCGCCCGCGTCGTCCTCGATCAGGAGGAGCGTGAGCGTTTCATTGGGAGGGGCGGTCACTGACGCCTCTTCGTGAGATCGGGGGCACCTGCTTTATCGGTATGCAGAATAGTGTGACACCAGGACCTACAGGCGTGATCGATCCCCGCGGCCCGCCGCGTGGCGCCTGCCGTGCGGGTCGCTCCCGCCCCCACTCCGCCCCGTCCCGCACCCTCGTGCCCGTCCCCGCCCTGTGTGGCGGGTGGGTCACGTCTCCGGGCCGATCAGCTCCAGTCCCTGGGGGAGGCTGCCGTCGTGGGCGGCCTCGGCGAGGAAGAACAGCAGCGTCGCCCGGAACGCCTGAGCCGCGCGGGTGGGTTCGACGTCCTTGCGGTGCGCGATGGCGACGGTACGGCGCAGCCCCGGCGGCGCCAGCGGGGTCCCCGTCAGCCCCGGCCGCCCGTCCAGCACCATGGAAGGGACCAGCGCGATCCCCAGCCCCGCCTCCACGAAACGCAGCACGGCGTCCATCTCCCCGCCCTCCACCGCGAACCTGGGCTCGAACCCCGCCTGCCGGCACGCGCTGATCGTGGCCTCCCGCAGGTCGTACCCGCGCCGGAACATCACCATCGGCTGCCCGCGGAGCTCCTCGATCCGCACGTACGGCTTGCGGACATAGGCGGTGGACGGCGAGGCGACGACCAGGTTCTCGCGCAGGATGTCCTCGGTGACCAGGGAGGGGTCGTCGCTGTGCAGCGGCATGATGATCAAGGCCAGGTCGAGCTGGCCGCGCGCCAGGGTACGGACCAGGTCGCGCGAGCCGCCCTCCTCGACGAGCAGCTCGATGCCCGGATAGGCGTCGTGGAACCTGGCCAGCGCGTCGGCCAGCAGCCCGGCGCACAGCGAGGGCGTGGCGCCCAGCCGGACCCGGCCCCGGCGCAGCCCGGCCAGCTCACCGACCTCGCTGCGCGCGGTCTCGGCGTCGGCGAGCATCCGGCGGGCCAGCGGCAGCAGCGCCTCGCCCGCGGGGGTCAGCGTGACGTTCCCCCGGGCACGGCTGAGCAGCGGAGCGCCCAGCTCGGCTTCCAGGGCTTTGATCTGTTTGCTCAGCGACGGCTGTGCGACGCGCATCCGCTCGGCGGCCTGGGTGAAATGCCGAGCCTCGGCGACCGCCACGAAATAGGCCAGTTGCTGAAGCTGCACGCTTCCTTAGCGTACGGACCCCTCGGTGCCGGAGTCAGGACGGCCCCCGCGGCGGGTGACGATGTGAGATTGCTCGCACTGCCCACCCGGCCGCCGCGCCGCAAGCGGCGTGGACGCAGAGATGATAGCCGCAGGCTATGGAAACCACATCCACGATGACTTGGACGGGGTCAAATCTCCCTACCTAGCGTCACGGGTGTGACTGCCACGATTGAGCGCGGTTCCGCCACCGCGCCGATTAAGACCTCCGCGGACACCCCCGCGAAGCCTGCGCCCAGGAGGTCCGGCGGGTTCCTGGGCTCCTCCAACGGTAAGAAGGCCGTCATGGCCGTCACCGGCGCCGCCATGGTGCTCTTCCTGATCGGCCACATGGTCGGGAACCTGAAGGCGTTCCTCGGCGCCGACTCCTTCAACGAGTACGCGAGCTTCCTGCGGACGATGGGCGAGCCGCTCCTCACCTACCGGGTCGCGCTGACGCTCGTCGAGGTCGGCCTGGTGGCGGCGGTCGGGCTCCACATGTGGGCGGCGATCTCCCTGGCCCGCCGCGCGGGCAAGGCCCGGCCGGTCAAGTACGCGGCCAAGCGCAAGTCGCAGGCGTCCGGGTACGCCGTTCACACCATGCGCTACGGCGGCGTCATCATCCTGCTGTTCGTGGTCTACCACCTGCTCGACCTGACGGTCGGCGTGGTCAACCCGGCGGGCTTCGGCAGCACGCCGTACGACCGCCTGGTCGAGGGCTTCGCCCCGTCCCGCTGGTGGGTCACCGTCTTCTACGTCCTCGCGGTCGTCATGGTCGGCCTGCACCTGCGCCACGGTCTGTGGAGCGCGTTCCAGACGCTGGGCCTGGCCGGCGGACGCAGCTACCGCCCGCTGAAGATCGTGGCCGCCGGTCTGTCGGCGCTGCTGGTCATCGGGTTCCTCGTGGTCCCGGTCGCGGTCATGGCCGGAGTGATCAAGTGAGCGGGTCCGGCGCGGTGAGCGCGGCGGCCGGCGCCGCGAGACAGGGGTTCCGCACGGCGGTTCCGCACGGTGAACGAGGAACGGTGAGCGAGCGATGACCACGATGTACACCGAGGGTGAGCCGATCCGCGACACCAAGGCGCCCGACGGCCCGATCGAGGAGCGCTGGGAGAAGCGGAAGTTCAGCGCCAAGCTGGTCAACCCGGCCAACAAGCGCAAGCTTCACGTCATCGTGGTGGGCACCGGCCTGGCCGGCGGCTCCGCCGCCGCGACCCTCGGCGAGCTGGGCTACAACGTCACGTCGTTCTGCTACCAGGACTCGCCCCGCCGGGCACACTCCATCGCGGCGCAGGGCGGCATCAACGCGGCCAAGAACTACCGCGGCGACGGCGACTCGATCTACCGGCTGTTCTACGACACGGTCAAGGGCGGCGACTTCCGCGCCCGCGAGTCGAACGTCTACCGGCTCGCCCAGGTCAGCGTGAACATCATCGACCAGGCCGTGGCCCAGGGCGTGCCGTTCGCCCGCGAGTACGGCGGTCTGCTCGACACCCGCTCCTTCGGCGGCGCGCAGGTCTCCCGTACCTTCTACGCCCGCGGCCAGACGGGGCAGCAGCTCCTGCTCGGCGCCTACCAGGCGCTGGAGCGGCAGATCGCGGCGGGCACCGTGAAGATGAACACCCGCCACGAGATGCTCGACCTGATCGTCTCCGACGGCCGGGCCCGCGGCGTCATCGTCCGCGACATGGTCACCGGTGAGATCGAGCGGCACACGGCGGACGCGGTCGTGCTGGCCAGCGGCGGGTACGGCAACGTGTTCTTCCTGTCGACCAACGCCAAGGGCTGCAACACCACGGCGATCTGGCGGGCACACCGGCGCGGCGCGATGTTCGCCAACCCCTGCTACACCCAGATCCACCCCACCTGCATCCCCGTCAGCGGCGACTACCAGTCGAAGCTGACCCTGATGTCGGAGTCGCTGCGCAACGACGGCCGCGTGTGGGTCCCGGTCAAGGCCGGCGACACCCGCCCCGCCTCGGAGATCCCGGAAGCGGAGCGCGACTACTACCTGGAGCGCATCTACCCGGCGTTCGGCAACCTGGTGCCGCGTGACATCGCCTCCCGCGCCGCCAAGAACGTCTGCGACGAGGGCCGCGGCGTCGGCCCCGGCGGGCTGGGCGTCTACCTCGACTTCGCCGACGCCATCCGGCGCCTGGGCCGCGAGGCCGTGGAGAAGAAGTACGGCAACCTGTTCGAGATGTACGAGCGCATCACCGGTGAGGACCCCTACACCCAGCCGATGCGCATCTACCCCGCCGTGCACTACACGATGGGCGGCCTGTGGGTCGACTACGACCTCCAGTCGACCATCCCGGGCCTGTTCGTGATCGGCGAGGCCAACTTCTCCGACCACGGCGCCAACCGCCTCGGCGCGTCCGCGCTGATGCAGGGCCTGGCCGACGGCTACTTCGTGCTGCCGACGACGATCGGCGACTACCTCGCGAACGGCCCCTACGGGGAGGTCGACGAGGACGCCGTCGCCGAGGCCGAGACCGCGGTCCGCTCCAAGATCGAAAAGTTGCTGGCCAACGACGGCGACCGCACCGCCGACTCCTTCCACCGCGAGCTCGGCAAGATCATGTGGGACTACTGCGGCATGGAGCGCACCGAGGAGTCGCTGCGCAAGGCCCTGGAGCGGATCCCCGAGCTCCGCGAGGAGTTCTGGAAGCGCGTCAAGGTGTCCGGCAAGGCCGAGGAGCTCAACCAGGCGCTGGAGCGGGCCGGCCGGGTGGCCGACTTCTTCGACCTGGCCGAGCTGATGTGCATCGACGCGCTGCACCGTACCGAGTCGTGCGGCGGGCACTTCCGCGCCGAGTCGCAGGACGCCGACGGCGAGGCCCTGCGCGACGACGAGAACTTCGCCTACGTCGCGGCCTGGGAGTACGGCGAGCAGGGCCCGATCCTGCACAAGGAAGACCTGAACTACGAATACGTCAAGATGAGCCAGCGGAGCTACAAGTGAGCGCACCCCGCGTGGCGGGCGACGCGGCACGGCACGCCGTGCGGCGGGCGTGCCCGGTGGGCTCGCGGACGGCGAACGAGGAAGTGGTAAGCGAACCATGGGCCTGAACCTCACCCTCAAGGTCTGGCGGCAGAACGGCCCCGAAGACAAGGGCAAGATGGTCACCTACCGGGTCGAGGACGTGTCTCCCGACATGTCCTTCCTGGAGATGCTCGACGTGCTCAACGAGCGGCTCATCCTGGAGGGCGACGACCCGATCGCCTTCGACCACGACTGCCGCGAGGGCATCTGCGGCATGTGCGGCATGGTCATCAACGGTGTCGCGCACGGCGAGCAGGTGGCCACCACCACCTGCCAGCTGCACATGCGGCACTTCGAGGACAACGCGGTCATCACCATCGAGCCGTGGCGTGCCGCGCCGTTCCCGGTGGTCAAGGACCTGGTCGTGGACCGCTCGGCGTTCGACCGGATCATCCAGGCGGGCGGGTTCATCTCCGTCCCCGCCGGATCGGCGCCCGACGCGCACAGCGTCCCGGTGAAGAAGGTCGACGCCGACGCGGCCTTCGACGCGGCCACCTGCATCGGCTGCGGCGCCTGCGTCGCCGCCTGCCCGAACGGCTCGGCATCCCTGTTCACCGCGGCGAAGATCACTCACCTGAGCCTGCTGCCGCAGGGTCAGCCCGAGCGCGCCTCGCGTGCCAGGGCCATGGTCGAGCAGATGGACGCCGAGGGCTTCGGCGGTTGCACCAACACCGGCGAGTGCACCGCGGTCTGCCCCAAGGGCATCCCGCTGGACACCATCGCCCAGATGAACCGCGACTACCTCAAGGCGGCCAAGTAACACCCCGGGGCGTACGCCTCCTCCCGGCCGGTGAGTGACCCGGCCTCCGGCGTGAGCCGACGCGGGCCGCACCCTCGGAACGAGGGTGCGGCCCGCGGCCGTCGAGAACGGCCACACGGTCGGTGAGGGCCGCTATGAATCCGTGGCACGTGGAGCATCCGTGCGCGGGTCGCCCGGAGAGATGCCGGGAATGCGGGACTCCTCTTCCCGGAGACGTTGAAAGATGTCCGGGTAGGAGCGCCGGAGCAGGTCGCGCACCTGCCGCGCCAGTTCGGGAACGTTGGTTGTCGCGGCATTGTGCACGATCGTCCAGTCCACACTGAAGTAGCGGTGCACGACGTTGTTGCGAAGCCCCCTGATCAGCTTCCATGGAATCTCGGGAGCGGACGCCCGGGTCTCCTCCGAGATCCCCGCCACGGCCTCGCCGATGATGGAGAGCTGCCATATGACCGCGTCACGGCGCATCGAGTCGACGGCCCACATCTCGGGTGAGACGCCTTCCAGATAGGAGCTGATCTTCTTGGCGGCTTCCACGATGTCCACCAGGTAGAGACCGTCACGCTGCATAGAGCACCCGGGCGTCGCCGAGCACCTGATCACGGATGATCCAGTGGAGACCTTCCTTGGAGACCACGTCGACCTTCCGGTCGAGCAGCTCTTCCAGTTCCTCCTGGAAAGCGAAGAACTCAAGTCCGATGTCGGTGCCGGGTTTCAGAACGTAGAGCAGGTCGATGTCGCTGCCATCCCGGTCTTCGTCACGGGCGACCGAGCCGAAGACGGACAGCTCGACGATGCCGTACTTCTCGCACAACCTGACCAGTTGCGGGCGGATGGTTGTGAAGTCAATGCTCATGGCTCCTCCCGACTCCATGCTGTCATGTCCCCGGTGCCACTCGCAGGAGTTGGCTTCGGGGGCGTGACTTCTTCCGTATGCCTCCTTCCCGCTTCCCGTTGCCCGGCCGGTGAGTGACCCGGCCTCCGGCGTGAGCCGACGCGGGCCGCACCTTCGGAACGAGGGTGCGGCCCGCTGCCGTCAGCGGTGCGCGCGCAGGGCCGCGATGAACCACTCGAAGGCGGGGGTGGCGGACGGGAACGGCGGCCGGCCGCTGAGCACGCCCATCAGCTGCCAGTAACGCTCCACCCGCCGGTCGGTGAACGTCTCCACGTCGTCGGCGAGCCTGGCGCGCTCTTCGGCGGGGGTCGCCGGGTCGAGAATCCGGTCCAGCACGGCCCTGCCCTCCGGGGAGTCGGGGGCGACACCCGCCGCCACCGCGCCGCCGGCGTGCTCCAGGACCTTCTGGTGGTCGTACTCCCGCGACGGCGGGCCGGGTTGCGCACCCGTCAGCGCCATCTGGCGCACCCGCCGCTGGAAGTCCTCGTCCGCGACGAGCCCGGCGAGCTCGATCCAGGCGTCCACCTGCTCGGAGGACGGATCGTCGGGTAGCTCGGCGGGCATCGTGCGCATCGCCTGCGCGATGTGCGCTCCGGGGGCGTCGGGGTCGATGCCGTCGAAGGTGCGCTCGACGAAGTCGTCGATGAGGCGCTGCCGCTCCTGCGCGGAGAGCCGGGCCAGTTCGTTCATGAGTCTCATCTCCTCGGTCGTGCTTCCTCTGCGGGCGACCGACCGCAGCACCGCGCGGCGCAGCCGCAGGATGCGGATCTCCGCGTCCAGGGCTTCGGCGTGTGTCCTGGCGACGTCGGCCACCGTGACCTGCCGGTGCAGCACCCGCTGCACCGTTTCCAGGCCCAGCCCCAGCTCGCGCAGGGTGCGGACCAGGTCGAGGCGGACCACCGCCTCGGTGTCGTAGAGCCGGTGGCCGCCGGTCGAGCGGCAGGCCGGCTCCAGGACGCCGATGTCGGACCAGAAGCGGATGGTGCGCACCGGCAGGCCGGTGCGGCGGGAGAGCTGTCCGATGGTGAACAGCTCGGTGCGGTCGTTCACGAGATGAGTCTCGATCCTCCAGTCGCTGGAGCTTCAAGCCCCTTTTCCAGGTTTTCTCGTTTCCGGGTTTTCCCGCGCGGCTCCCGGCCGAAGCCGTGCCGGTCGCGGGCCGGACGGGTTCCGGGGCGGACGGGTTCCGGGCCGCGGAGGGGGAGGTCTCAGCCGAGCTCGGCGACGATCTCCCGACGCAGGGTCTCCAGGTCGACGTCCACCTGTGACAGGACCCGCCGGGCGGGCCCGGGGCCCGCGCGCAGGATGCCCAGCAGGATGTGGCCGCCGGCGATGTGCTTGTGCTTCAGCGCGATGGCCTCGCGCAGCGACAGCTCCAGGGCCTTCTTCGCCGGCGGGGTGAAGGGGATGTGCCGGCCGCTGACCACGCGGCCCCGGGTGTGCTGCGTCGGCCGGTCGAGGGCACCCGGGCCGAAGGCGGCCTCGACCCGTTCCCGGATGGCCGACAGGTCGATGCCGATCGACTCCAGCGCGTCGGCGTCGAGCCGGTCGCCCTGGCGGGGCGGGATCATGTCGAAGACGGTCCGGTAGGCCCGCCCGTGGTCGAGGCCGTGCCGGGCCAGCAGCCGCGCGGAGGGGGTCTCGGGCTGGTCGAGCAGGCCCAGCAGCACGTGCTCGCTCCCGATGAAGTGGTGGTTGAGCCGCCGGGCGTTCTCCTGCGCGAGCTTGACGCTCTGGCGGGCGTCGCGGGTGAAGCGTTCGAACATGCCTACCTCTCCCTTCTCAGGAGCCCTCGGCCCCCTGCGTACTTCTTGTGCACCGCCTGCCGGGAGACCTCCAGGCAGTAGGCGATCTCCTGCCAGGACCAGCCCTGTTCGCGTGCGTTCTCCACCTGAAGGGCCTCCAGGCGGTCGACCAGCATCCGCAGCGCCCGCACGGCCCGCAGGCCGACGGCGGGGTCGCGGCTGCCGGCGTCGGAGGCCAGCTGTGCCGTATCGCTCATGGATGTCAATGTAGGTTGACGGCATCCTTGTGTCAACTTCTGTTGACGAAACTCCGTGGGGGAAGGGCGGAACCGCGGACCGGAGCCCGGTGCGACCGCGCCACGCCGAGTGGAAAATGGTTTGCCGGGCCGGGTCAGAGTTTGTGAACCTTGCAGAGTCATGCGCTCCTTACCCGTCGCCGATCCCGGCGTTCCCGACGCCCGCAGCGCGGCGGCCTACCTGCGCTGGGTGGCCCGTAAACAGGCGGGCACACTGCTCCTCGGCATCACCTACGCCGTCGTCTGGTGGCTGGCCATGGCGCTCGTCCCGGCCGCTCTCGGCAAGGGGATCGACGCGGTCAGGGCCAAGGACATGCCTGGCCTGCTCACCTGGGGCGGCGTGGTGTTCGCCCTGGGCGTCGTGCAGGCCGTCGCGGGCATCCTGCGTCACCGGATCGCGGTCTACACCTGGCTGGCCGCCGCCTACCGGACCGTCCAGGTCACCGTCAGGCAGGCGACCAGGCTCGGCGCGACCCTGCCCCGGCGCGTGTCCACCGGCGAGGTCGTCAGCGTCGGCAACTCCGACATCGCCCACATCGGCAACGCGATGGACATCCTGCTCCGCGGTACCGGCGCGGTCGTCGCCATCGTCACGGTGACCGTCATCCTGATCGGCACCTCGCTGCCGCTCGGCCTCGCGGTGCTGGTCGGCGTGCCCGCCATGGCGTTCGCCGTCGCCCCCCTGCTCCGGCCGCTGCACCGGCGCCAGCACGCCCACCGTGACCTGCAGGGCGACCTGTCCACCCGCGCCGCCGACATCGTCGCCGGGCTGCGGGTGCTGCGCGGTGTCGGCGGCGAGGAGGTCTTCGCCGACCGCTACCGGGAGGAGTCCCAGCGTGTGCGGCACGCGGGCGTGCGCGTCGCCGCCGTCGAGTCGACCCTGGAGGGTGCGCAGATCCTCCTGCCGGGCCTGCTCACCGCCGGGGTGACCTGGCTCGGCGCGACCTTCGCGATGCGCGGGCAGATCACCCCCGGGCAGCTCGTCGCCTTCTACGGCTACGCCACCTTCCTGATCGCCCCGATGCGGGCGCTCACCGAGGCCGCCGACAAGCTGACCAAGGGGCACGTCGCCGCCGGCCGGGTGGTGCGGATCCTGTCGCTGCGGCCCGACGTCGAGGGCGGCACCGGCGCCTCGCCGGGCGGCCTGCTGCGCGACGTCGCCTCCGGGGTGGCGGTCCGGCCCGGCGTGTTCACCGCCCTCGTCACCGCCACGCCCGAGGAGGCCGCCGCGATCGCCGGTCGGCTCGGCCGCTACGCCGACGGCGACGTCGACTTCGGCGACGTGCCGCTCGACGCCCTGCCGATCCCCGAGGTCCGCCGCCGTATCCTCGTCGCCGACAACGACGCCAAGCTGTTCACCGGGGTGCTCCGCGACGAGCTCGACGTCACCGGCCGCGCCGGCGACGAGGAGATCGCCGCCGCGCTGCACGCCGCGTGCGCCGAGGACATCGTCGAGGCACTGCCCGACGGCCTCGACGGCCGGGTCGCCGAGGCGGGCCGGGAGTTCTCCGGCGGCCAGCGGCAGCGGCTCCGGCTGGCCAGAGCGCTGGTCCTCGATCCCGAGGTGCTCATCCTCGTCGAGCCGACCAGCGCCGTCGACGCCCACAGCGAGGCGCGCATCGCCGACCGCCTCGCCAAGGCCCGCGCGGGCAGGACCACGCTCGTCTGCACGTCCAGCCCGCTGGTCCTCGACCGCACCGACCATGTGATCTACGTCGAAGGAGGCGTGGTGCGCGCTCAGGGGGCCCACCGGGAGCTGCTGGCCTCCCACCCCGCGTACTCCGCCGTCGTCACCCGGGGAGAAGACACGTGAGCGAACGGCCCGACGGGCGTGGGGGGTTCGCGGGCGCGAACCGCGAGCCGGGGGAGCAGAGCCCGTGAGCAGGCAGATCCTGCCGGTCGCCGACCGGGCACAGGTCCGCGCGTACGCCCGCCGGCTCACCCTGAAGTATCCCCGTGAGCTGGCCCTCGCGCTGGGCCTGCACGGCCTGGCCGCCGTCGCGGGCCTGGCGGCGCCGTGGCTGCTGGGCCGGCTCGTCCAGGGGGTCGACGAGGGAGGCGGCGTCGACGTCACCGCGGCGGCGCTGGCCATCGGCGGGTTCCTCGCGGCCCAGGCGGTGCTGGTCAGGTTCGCCGTGTACGCCTCCTCCCGGCTCGGCGAGAAGGTCCTCGCCGAGCTGCGCGAGGAGTTCGTGGAGCGGGTGCTCGGGCTGCCCCTGTCCACGGTCGAACGCGCCGGGTCCGGCGACTTGATCACCCGCACCTCGCGCGACGTCGACGCGCTGTCGCGCACCGTGCGGCACGCCGTGCCCGAGACCCTGATCGCCCTGGTCACCTGCCTGATCAGCGTCGGCGCGCTGCTGGTGGTGGGCCCGCTGCTCATGCTGCCGTCGCTGCTGGCCGCGCCGCTGCTGTGGTTCACCACCCGGTGGTACCTCAAGCGGGCCAGGGACGGTTACCTGCGCGAGAGCGCCGCCTACGCGGACATGACCGACGGCCTCGCCGAGACCGTCGACGGGGCCCGCGCCGTCGAGGCCCTGGGCCTGCAGGAGCGCCGCCACCGCCGCACCGACGGCGACATCGCCCGCTCGTGGGCGGCCGAACGCTACACGCTGGGGCTGCGCACGGTCTGGTTCCCGGCGGTCGAGTTCGGCTACGTGATCCCCATCGTGGCGACACTGGTCATCGGCGGCGTCTTCTACATCCGGGGCTGGGTCTCGCTGGAGCAGGTCACCACGGCCACCCTGTACGTCCAGCAGCTCATCGACCCGCTCGACCGGCTGCTGATGTGGATCGACGAACTCCAGGTGGGCGGCGCCTCGATGGCCCGCCTGCTGGGCGTCGCCGAAGTGCCCGACGACCGGGGGAACGGCTCCGGCACGCCCGACGGCGAGGAGCTGGAAGCCGCAGGCGTCCACTACGCCTACCGCGACGGCCACGACGTGCTGCACGGCGTCGACCTGGTGGTCCGGCCGGGGGAACGGCTGGCCATGGTCGGCCCGTCCGGCGCGGGCAAGTCCACGCTGGGGCGCCTGCTGGCCGGCGTCCACGGCCCCCGCGAGGGCACCGTCACCGTCGGCGGCGCCTCGCTGGTCGAGCTGCCCCTGGACGACCTGCGCGGCCACGTCGCCCTGGTGACCCAGGAACACCACGTCTTCCGCGGCACGCTGCGCGACAACGTGCTGATCGCGCGGCCGGACGCCGACGACGCCCGGGTCCGCGAGGCGCTTGAGGCCGTGCACGCCTGGGAGTGGGTCGAGGCGCTGCCCGAAGGGCTCGACACCGCCGTCGGCTCGGGCGGCCGGAGCGTCTCCGCCGCCGAGGCGCAGCAGCTCGCGCTGGCCCGGCTGGTCCTGGCCGACCCGCACACCCTGGTGCTGGACGAGGCCACCTCGCTGATCGACCCCCGGGCCGCCCGGAACCTGGAGCGCTCCCTGGCCGCCGTCCTGCGAGACCGCACGGTGATCGCGATCGCCCACCGCCTGTACACCGCGCACGACGCCGACCGTGTCGCCGTGGTCGAGGACGGCCGGATCAGCGAGCTGGGCTCCCACGACGAGCTCGTCGCCGCCGACGGTTCCTACGCCGCGCTGTGGAGAAGCTGGCACGGCACGTCGAAGTAGACCGAAGAGACCGGAGCCTGGTGACCGGAAGGTGACGCGGGAGCCCGTCGAGGGCCGGCGAGATCGCCGCCCTGACACCGCGGCACGGGATGATCCGCACCGAGGCGCCGCCCCGGAGGAAAGCCTCAGACCGCCCCGGAGGAGGGCCTCAGGACGGCGGCCCGGGGAGGCGCCCCTTGCGAGGGGCGCCTCACGACGACTGTCTCAGGACGGCGGCCTCAGGACAGGGCCTTCTTCAGGAACTCGACCTGGAGCAGCAGCAGGTTCTCCGCGACGACCTCCTGCGGCGTCATGTGGGTGACGCCCGACAGTGGCAGCACGCTGTGCGGGCGGCCCGCGGCCAGCAACGCGGACGACAGGCGGAGGGTGTGCGCGGCCACCACGTTGTCGTCGGCCAGGCCGTGGATCAGCAGCAGCGGGCGCTCCAGCTTGTCGGCGTCGGCGAACAGCGAGGACGCCTCGTAGTGGCCCTCGTCGGGGTGGCCCAGGTAGCGCTCGGTGTAGCAGGTGTCGTACAGGCGCCAGTCGGTCACCGGTGCCCCCGCGACGGCGGCGTGGAAGACGTCCGGGCGGCGCAGCACGGCCAGTGCGGCCAGGTAACCGCCGAAGGACCAGCCCCGGATGCCGACCCGCGACAGGTCCAGGTCGTCGGGGAACTGCGCGGCGGCGCCGTGCAGGGCGTCGATCTGGTCCTCCAGGACCGGGGTGGCCAGGTCGTGCAGGATGGCCCGCTCGAACTCGGGGCCGCGGCCCGGGGTGCCGCGGCCGTCGGCCACGACCACCGCGAAGCCCTGGTCGGCGAACCACTGGCTGGTCAGGTAGGCGCCGGAGGCCGCCAGGACGCGCTGGGCGTGCGGCCCGCCGTACGGGTCCATCAGGACCGGCAGCCTCGCCGAGCCCGGCACGTGTCCGGAGGGGAGGATCACCGCGGTGGACAGGTCGCGCTCGCCCGCCCGAATCAGGGAGACCCGCAGGTCCAGGCCGGGCCGCTCGGCGTGGGAGGCGATGTGGCCGCAGGGCTTGCCGTTGTGCAGGACGCGCGCGACCGAGCCCTCGCTGTCGAGAGTCTGGCCGGTGACCACGAGGGTGCCGCCCGCCGTGTGACCGTTGTAGACGCCGCTCTCGGTGGGGCTGACCAGCGCGATCTGACCCTTGCGGTAGGCCCACAGCGCGATCTCGGTGGGCTCGCCGCCGGCCCGGAACAGCACGGTCTCGCCGTCGACGTCGAGGACCTCGCGGACCTGGAGGCCGGGCGGGGTGACGGGCCGGTCTCCGACGAACAGGCGGCGGCCGCCCTCGGCGGTGGCGACCCAGACCAGGCTGCCGTCGGACAGGTGCCCGGGGATTCCGGTGACGACGTCGACCCAGGCGGGGTCGGTGTCCTCACGCACGAGCGTGGAGGCGCCGGTGGCCGGGGCGACGTCGAACAGGCGCATGGTCCGCTGGTCGCGGGTCAGGGTGACGATCGACAGTCCGTGGGCGTCCCAGACGGCGTTGACGAGGTATTCGTCGTCGAAGGGCACGGGCACGCGACCGCCGTCGAGGGTCAGCACGAAGAGCTCGACCTCGGCGTTCGGCGTTCCGGCGGCGGGATAGCGCTGCTCGGCGGGCGGGCGGGCCGGATTGGCCGGGTCGGCGACGTGCCAGGTGCAGACCCCCGACTCGTCGTACCGCTCGACCAGGAGCGCGTCACCGGCCGGGGACCACCAGTAGCCCCGCATCCGGTCCAGTTCCTCGGCGGCGACGAACTCCGCCAGGCCGTAGGCGACCCCCGGCCCCTCGGGACGGGCCAGCGTGTGGTCGACCTCGTCCTCCAGGTCCTGGATGTGGAAGGCGCCGCCGGACACGTAGCCGACGTGCACGCCGGTGGGCGACATCCGCGGGTCGATCACCGGCCCCGCGGTCTTCAGCCGCCGCACGTGCCTGGTGGCCAGCTCGACCACGTAGAGGCCGCCGGCCAGCGCGAACGCCGCGGTCGTCACCGCCGCGTCGGTGCTGTAGCCGACGATGCCGCCGGCCTGCTCCCGGCTCCGCTCACGACGCGCGCGCTCCTCGGGCGGCAGGTTCTCCTCGTCCGCCGCCAGGACGCGCGGGTCGGCGATCAGCCGTTCCGTGCCGCTCAGGACGTCGTACTCCCACAGGCAGGTGACCGGATCGGAGCCGCCCTTCGTCCGCAGGAAGACGACGCGGTCGCCGCCCGGGGCGATGGTGAAGCCGCGGGGCACCCCGAGGCTGAACCGGCGGGTCCTGGCGTGCAGGCGAGGGAAACTCTCACTCATACGAGTCATCTTGCCAGTCTCACGCCCCGTGTCCCACGCCCGTGCCCGCGCTTCGCCCGGAGGGACGGGGCGGCGGGGGTGCACACCGGTCGGCGGGGCCGCTCGCCCGTGCTCCGCCCGGAGGCACGGGCTGGCGGGGCCGGGTGTGCGGAGCGCGGATACCCTCTGACGCATGACTGATCGGCGCCTCATGCTCGTGCACGCCCACCCCGACGACGAGACGATCGGCAGCGGGGCCACCATGGCCAGATACGCCGCCGAAGGAGCCCACGTCACGCTGGTGACCTGCACCCTCGGCGAGGAGGGCGAGGTCATCCCGCCGGAGCTCGCCCACCTGGCCGCCGACCGGGACGACACCCTGGGCGAGCACCGCATCGGCGAGCTCGCCGCGGCCTGCAAGGCGCTCGGAGTCACCGACCACCGGTTCCTGGGCGGCCCCGGCCGCTGGCGCGACTCCGGCATGATGGGCGTCGCCTCCAACGACCGGGCGAACGCCTTCTGGCGGGCCGACCCGGACGAGGCGGCGGGAGAACTGGTGAAGATCATCCGTGAGGTGCGTCCCCAGGTCCTCGTCACCTACGACGAGAACGGCTTCTACGGCCACCCCGACCACATCCAGGCCCACCGCGTCTCCTGGCGTGCCTTCGAGCTGGCCGCCGACCCCCGGTTCGGCGAGGGCGAGCCGTGGCGGATCGCCAAGCTGTACCACACCGCCATGCCGAAGTCCGTGATGCGCAGGGCCGAGGAGGCGATGCGTGAGAGCCGCACCCGCTTCGCCCCCGAGTCGGCCGACGACCTGTCGTTCGGCTGCGCGGACGGGGACGTCACCACCGAGATCGACGCGCGTGCCCACGTGGAGCGCAAGGTCGAGGCGATGCGGGCACACGCCACCCAGATCAGTGTGGACGCCCCCTGGTTCGCCCTGTCCAACAACATCGGCCAGCAGATCCTGGGCGTCGAGCACTACATCCTGCGCGCCGGGGTGCCGGGCCCGGCGGGTCCGGGGGTGCCGGTCGAGGTGGGGGGCATCGGCGAGCCGTACGACCGCGAGGACGACCTGTTCGCCGGCATCAACTAACCTCGATGGTCGTGACGGAGAAGGTGCCTGCGTTCCGAACGCCCTCGAACACGGTGGTCACCGCGGCGGTGTACGCCGTGCTGGCCCTTCTGGGCCTTCTGACGGGCGTTCTGGGCGCCTTCCAGCACTCGTGGTACATCCGGCCCGTCCCGGTCTCCGCTCTGGTCTGCGTGGCCCTGCTGTTCGGGGTCAGCTACGGAGCGGGCCGGGCGATGCGAGGCAGGGGAACCGCCCTGGCGTTCACCGTGGGCTGGGCGTTGGTCACCATGGTCTGGATCGCCGGGCGGCCCGAGGGCGACCTGGTCATCGCCAACGACCTGTCCGGCTACGTCTACCTCTACGGCGGTCTCGTGGCGCTCGTGACGGGGGTCATGCTCTCGCCCCAGTCGGACCGGTCGTGGCTGCTCACCCCGCACACCTTCGGCTCCCGCGCCGACGGGCCGCCCGCGGCGTGACCGCCCGCCGTCGTTCGTGCCGTGACCGTCTCGTCGTTCGTGGCGTGACCGGCTGGTCGCCGGCCGCCCGGTAGCCGCCTCGTCGTCCGCGCGGTAGCGCCGTCTGATCGGGGCCGCCGCCGGCATCCGATTCGATCACGCACAATCCGAATATGCGGCGATCGCACCGGATACGGCGGGTTCTCAACTACGTCAACCTCTCCACACCGCTGGGGCTGCTGCTGGCACGCCTCGGCCGGGCCCGGGTGAGCGCCGGGCCCGGCGGGCTGCTCCTGGGGCACGGCTACCGCATCCCGTTCCCCGTCGCCGGCGCGTTCACCGTCGGCAACGTGGTGCTGACCAGGCACGACGAGGGCTACCTGACCGGTGCCCTGCTCCGGCACGAAGACCGGCACGCCTGGCAGTACGCGGCCTGCGCGGGGCTGCCGATGCTCCCGCTCTACCTCGTCGCGGTCCTCGTCTCCATCCTGATCTGCGGCGACCAGGCGGCGTGGAACGTCTTCGAGCGGCTGGCCGTCCTGGAGGACGGCAACTACGCCCGCCGCTCTCCCCGGTGGACACGCGCTGCTCGCAGGCAAAACCCCAGCGACAGGAATGAATTCCTCTGAAAGGGGATCAAAGAGGGGCGAGTCAATGCTGACCGAAGGGAGCCGCCGATGTCGCAGACATCCCACCCAGAGACCTCGATCAGTGTTCCCGGCACCCCGGACGTCTCCGAGCGGATCCCCGCCCCCGAACGCGTCCCCACTCCCGAGCGGGTCTCCGTCCTCGAACGCGTCCCCACTCCCGAGCGGATCAGCGTCCCGGCGGGCTCCCTCCCCTCTCCTTCCGGATCCGGTCTCCCGCCCGCAGGACCCGGCCTCCCGCCCCAGGGCCGGATCCGCCCCGCGAGAAGGCCCGCGCCACCGGATGAGCCGGGTGAGAGGTCCTGGCCGGGAGGTTTCCGGGACCGGCTGACCACGCCGCTCCCGGCGTTCCAGGAGCTGGTGACCACGCTCTGGCACGGTGGGCTGCGGCGGCCGAGGATCGAGGACGCCGGCCGGATCCCGGTCCGACGCGGCGCGCTCCCGCCGGTGGTGGGCACCGACGCGGTCGTCACCTGGGTGGGTCACGCCACGTACGTGCTCCAGATCGGGGGGCTGACCGTCCTCACCGACCCGGTCTGGTCCAGGAGGATCCCGGGGATCCGCCCGAGGCTCACCCCGCCCGGCGTCGAGTGGGCCGACCTGCCCCCGGTCGACGCCGTGGTGATCAGCCACAACCACTACGACCACCTGGACGCGCCGACCGTCCGGCGGCTGCCGAGGAGCACCCCGATCCTCGTCCCGGCCGGACTGCGGTCGTGGTTCACCCGGCGCGGCTTCCACGACGTCGTCGAACTCGACTGGTGGGAGAGCGCGTACGTCGGCGACGTGCGCTTCGACTTCGTGCCCGCCCACCACTGGAGCCGCCGGGCACCGTGGGACACCTGCAAGACCTTGTGGGGCGGCTGGGTGGTCGCCTCGGCCGACCAGACGATCTACTTCGCCGGTGACACCGGGTACGGCGAGCGCTTCGCCCAGATCGGGGCGCGCTACCCGGAGGGCATCGACCTGGCGCTGATGCCGGTGGGCGCCTTCGAACCCCGCTGGTACACCAAGGCCTCGCACGTCGACCCGGAGGAGGCCGTGCAGGCGTGCCGGGACGTGGGTGCGCGGCGGATGGCGACCATGCACTGGGGCACGTTCGTGCTGTCCGGCGAGCCGTTGCTGGCCCCGGTGGAGCAGGCGCGCGCGGCCTGGGAGGCGGCCGGCCGGGACCGCGCCGACCTGTGGGACCTCGCCGTCGGCGAGTCCCGCGTCCTGAGCACCTGAGAGCCGGTCGCCGGAGTCCGAGGTGCCCGGGTCCCTCACGGCGGTCGCCCGGGTCCGGGCCGGCCGGGTTTCCCGCGGTGGTCACCGGGGTCCGGGCCGGCCGGGTTTCCCGCGGTGGTCACCGGGGTCCGGGCCGGCCGGGTTTCCCGCGGTGGTCACCGGGGTCCGGGGTGCCTCGGCCTCTCACGGTGGTCACCGGGGTCCAAGGGGCCCGCTTCCGGCGCCGGTCTCACGGGCTCAGCGTCAGGGTGTGGACGGCCGCCTTCCTGACGGACTCCTCGCGGGAGAGCATGGGGAGGGTTCCGCCGCTCGCCCACAGCGGCGCCTGGTCCCAGTAGTTGTCGTGGAAGGCGTGCCCGGAGGCGCCGGTCAGGTTGATCCACCGCGACCGGTCCAGGTCCGCGAGGTCCACCACCATGCGCATGGACGGCAGCCAGCTCACCGCGTAGTCCTCCTGGACGTTCCATCCCGCGGCGTTGACCGCGTCGTCGTTGCCCGCCACGGGGAACGGGCCCCGGTTGAACAGCCACTCGACCGGGGCGATGCCCGAGGTGCCCAGGCTCTGGTGGGTCAGCCGCAGCGAGTGGAGGTCACCCCAGCGCCAGCCCCCGACGTCCGGGCCGAGACGGGCGCTCAGCTCGTCGTACGCGATGGCCAGGGCCCGCCGCAGCATGTCGTCGCGGGTCTCCTTCCCGGGGGTGCTCCTGTCGTCCCAGAACGGGTCGTCGGCCTTGCCGAGCATCACGCGCACGACCTCGAACCAGCGGTCGCCGCCGGTGGGCTGCGCCTCCTCCGGCAGATCGTCGTCGAAGGTCTCGACCAGCAGGTGCCGCCAGACGGCGTTGAAGTACGCCGCCGGGGCCGAGTCGGCCCCCTGGGACCGGTCCCAGCCGCGCAGCAGTTCCAGGGCGTCTCGGGCCGGGCCGGTCACGTCGAGGGCCGTCAGCGCGGGCACCAGGAACGGCGCGAGGCCGTTGCCGGTGTCCAGTTGCAGCGTGCCCATCGCCGCCGCGTCCACCTTCCCGCCGTTCTTCAGCGCCTCGCGGAGCCGGTCGCCGATGCGCTGGGAGCGGTAGCCGTACGCCCAGTCCTTGGTGAGCATGTGCGGGTAGCGCGCGGGGTCGACGACCGCGTTGTTGGCGGTCACGATGTAGCCCTCCGGCGGGTTGTAGAGGCTGGGCAGCTCGTCGAAGGGGATCGTCGACCGCCAGGCGTACTCGCCGGTCCAGCCGGGCACCGGCCAGGTTCCGTCACCCCGGGTGCGGACCGGGATCCGGCCGGGGGCCTGGTAGCCGATGTTGCCCTCGGTGTCGGCGTAGACGAGGTTCTGCGCGGGCACCTCGAACCCGCTCGCCGCCGCCCGGAACTGCGACCAGTCCTGCGCGGCGTTCATGGCGAAGATCGCGTCGGCGGTCCGGCCCGGTTCCAGGGCGGTCCACTTGAGCGCGACCGCGTCGGCCTGTTCGCCGAAGACCGCGGCCGAGCCGGGCAACGTGTTCCGCGCGTCCCGCAGGACGTCGGAGATGACCGGTCCGTGCATGGTCTCGCGGACCCGTAGCGGGACGGGGTCGCCGCCGGCCACCTTGATCGTCTCGGTCCTGGTGGTGAGCGGTCTCCACTCGCCGGTGAACAGGTAGGAGTCGTCCCTGAGCCGTTCCAGGTAGAGGTCGGCGACGTCCGGGCCGAGGTTGGTGAACCCCCAGGCGATCCTGTCGTTGTGCCCGATGATCACTCCCGGCAGGCCGGAGAAGGTGAAGCCGGTGACGTCGAACGGGCACTCGGCACTCCTGGTAAGGCAGTGCAGCCCGGCCTGGTACCAGACGCCGGGAAGGCTCGGCGACAGGTGGGGGTCGTTGGCGAGCAGCGGCTTGCCGGTGGTGGTGTGCCGGCCGGAGACGACCCACGAGTTCGAGCCGATGCCGCCGCCGCCCGCCGGGTCGCCCATGAGGCCGGGCACCGCGCGGATGGCCTCGGCCGCTCCGGTGAGCGCCCGGGTGTCCACCTCGCGGGGGCCGCTGTCCGGCTCCTCGTCCTGGTCGAACCCGCGTCCGGTGACCGAGCCGCGGGTGACGATCGGCTGGTGGGTCGCATAGGGGTAGCCGGGCCAGAGCTGTTCCACCCGGTCGCGCGGCAGCCTGCTCGCCACGAGCGCCCGGCCGATCTCGTCGGACATGTTGGAGCGCAGGTCCCAGGCCATCGCCTTGAGCCAGGCCAGCGAGTCGACCGGGTTCCACGGCTCGGGTTCGTATCCGGGGGCGGTCGCCTTCAGCAGGACGTATTCGAGACTCCGGCCGGCGAAACCGTCGTTCTCCGTCATCCAGGCGTTCACCCCGCCGGCGTAGGCGTCCAGGTAGCGCCGGGTTCGCTCGGCGAGCAGGGGCAGTTCCTTCTCGGCCACCCTGCGCCAGCCCATGGTGCGGATCACCTTGTCCTCGGTGAGGGTCGCCGCACCGAACATCTCCGACAGCCGTCCGGCGGTCACGTGGCGGCGGAAGTCCATCTCGAAGAAGCGGTCCTGCGCGTGCACGTACCCCTGGGCCAGGAACAGGTCCTCCGGGGAGTCGGCGTAGATATGCGGGATGCCGTTTTTATCGCGATATACGGTGACTTTTCCCTTCAGTCCCTTCACGGTGAGCTCACCGGCGAGCTGGGGGAAGGAGGCGCGCACGCCCCACACGCCGCCTCCCGCGAGGGACAGCCCGAACACCGCGAGAAGGGTGATCGCCTGAGCGAGCCAGGCGAGTGGACGGGGCATCCAGGCGTACGGCCGTAACCTCACGAAGACCTCCTAGGCGACATGCTCCCGCAAGTGTGGCCGAGTGAGGCTGAGTTCGGCAGTGCCCGGCATCAAGGACATCGCGCCCGCCGGGCCGCGTATCGCCGTCTCGGGCGCCGCTCCGGCGGCTACCCGGGCAGGCTCCCGGCCCTGCCGATGTCACAGGAGAGGTCGAGCCCGAGAACCTGGTCGAGATGGAGGAACGTCTCGAAGCGGGCCCCCGGCGCGACGGAGCCGTCGCGTTCCAGCTCACGCAGCAGCCGCAGCGCCAGCGGGGTGTCGAGGTCGTCGTCGAAGGCGGCCTCGACCCGGGCGACCCACTCGGCGGGCATCGGGACGCTCGGCGACTCCGACCACTCGGCGACACGGGCCCGCCAGCGGCGCAGAGTCAGGTCGGCGGCCCGCAGGGTCTCCCAGGTGAGGTTCACCGGCCGCCGGTGGTGGTGCTCCAGGAACGCCAGCCGCACGGCCAGCGGGTCGAGACCCGCGCCCGTCACGTCCTTGAGCAGCACCGCGTCGCCACCGGACTCCGGTATCCCGTGCCCGTCGAAGAGCACGTTCTCACTGTGGACCCAGTGGCGCACCACCTCGTGCCCGGCGGCGGCGTCGCACTGCGCGCGTCCGTACTCGTGGTGCGGGAAACGGAGATCGACCCCGCCGGTGTGCACGTCGACGCGCTCGCCGAGGAACCGCAGCGACATGACCGAGCACCCGAGGTGCCGGCCGGGAAGACCCCGGCCCCAGGGTGCCTCCCAGGCCGGCCCCCGGTCGGCGGCCCGCCACAGCACCCAGTCGGCGGGGGACCGTCCGCCGGCCCCGGCCCTGGCGTCGCCGGGCCGGCGACCCGGCCCGGCACCGTCGAGCCGGTCGCCGGAGACCTCCTCGTACGAGGAGACCTCCCCGTACGAGGGGAAGGAGGCCGCGTCGAAGAAGACCGACCCGTCGGGGGCCGGGTAGGCGTGTCCCTTCCCGATCAGCTCGGCGACCAGCTCGATCATCGGTTCGATCGTCTCGGTCGCCCGCGGGGAGTGCTCGGGCGGCCTGATGTTCAGCGCGGTCGCGTCCGCCGTGAACGCGTCCTCGTGGAGCCGTGCCGCCTCGTGGAGCCGCGCCGTCTCCGGCGCGTCACGCCCCTCGGCACGCGCCTGGGAGAGGACCTCGCCCGCCGGGGCCGCACCCGCCGGGCCGGTGCCGGCGTCATCGGCCGGACGCCCCACGTCGATGATGTCGCGGCAGACGACGACCCGCAGCCGCCGCCGCTCACCGACCCGTCTGATCAGGTCCGACAGCAGGTGCGAGCGGAGGTCGCCCAGGTGGGCGAACCGGTGGACCGCCGGACCGCAGGTGCGCATCCGCAACGCGCGGGCCCCCTCGGGGACGATCCGCTCCACCTGACCGGTCCGGGTGTCATACAGCCGCAGCACGCCTCCGAGCCTACGCGCTCAGGCCCCGCCCTCGAGGAAGGAGAGGATGTCGCGGTCGCCCCGGTCACGCAGGCGGGCGAGGACCTCCTCCCGCGTGCACCCGTCGTGCAGGCCGATCCGGGCGCCGATCAGACGCAGACCCTCGGCCTCCGACGCCACCGGAGCGGTGTAGCCGATCAGGTGCAGCGCCCGGTTCAGCGGCGGGACGGCCGGCGACGCGGCGGGCAGGTAGCGGGTCAGCAGTTCGCCGCCGTCGGAGACCGTCAGGAAGACGTGGTCACCCTCGGAGGCGTTCGCGGCGATCAGCACCGGGCGGATGGAACCCATGGTCGGCTGGTTGTGCCAGCTGATCACCACGTCGCCGGCGGGGGTGGACGCGGTGAGCTGACCGCCGGGCGCCATGCCGAGGTGCGCGGCGAAACCGGTCGGCAGCGGCGACCCCGAGCCGCGCAGGTGCTCGGCGTTGACGTCCACCCGGTGCCACCAGCGCCCGTCGCGGCTGCGGAAGCAACGGCGGGTCTCCGAGACGTCACGGCGCGGCTGGTAACCGGACTGCTCGGTGCCGGCCACCCGGATCCACCCGCGCTGGGTGCGCTCGAAGCCGGGGCCGCCCGCGTAGGCGCGGACCGAGCTCTCGCTCACGTCGTAGCGGCTGGTGAGGTTCGTGACGATGGTGTTGACCGACGCCTCGCCGTTGGCCCGCTCGATCTCCCGGGCGATCATCTCCCGGATGCCCAGGTACTGTTCGCCGCCCCAGCGCGCCAGCCCGTACTTGTTCCGGTCGACCCGCAGGAACCGGTCGTCGGCGGTGAGCTGGTTGCGGATGCCGACGAGGCTGTAGTCCTCGCCGATGCGCTCCTGGATCTCCTCGGGCGTCAGCGGGCCGCCCGCCACCGCGAGCACGGCCTCGGCCTTGTCGTTGACGCTGCGCGGCCACTGCACCACGTGGTTCTCCAGCACCCGGAGCTGGGGCACGGCGATGAGCCAGCGCTCGGCCACGTCCTCGCGGATGCCGAGCTGGCTGGCCAGGGTGATGGCCTCCTCCAGGGGGCGGGGCCCGTCGCCGAACAGCTGCCGGGTCTTCTCCCTGAGCTCGTCGGCCCCGCCGGCGACCAGCCAGCCGTCGACCTGCTCGTAACCGCTCAGCATGGTCCGGACGAACCGCCAGGCGGGGATGCCCAGCGTGGACAGCTCGGTGCGGTGCCACGGCACCGCCGCGGCGAGGTCGTCGGCCGGCACGGCGGAACCGAGCCGGCCACGCAACCAGGACACGTGGGCGACCAGCGGCGCCGCGTCCTCGGTGGCCAGCCACGCCTCCACGTGGTCGCGCAGGTCCCGCTCTATCTGCCGGATGCGTTCCCTGGTCACCGAGAACCGCTGGGCCAGGTCGTCGAGCGTGGCCCGCTGGGAGGCGTACAGCCGGTCTCTGGCGATGGCCCGCTGCCGGTCGTCCAGGGCGGCGAAGACCTCGTCGATCACCTCGGGCAGCGGCCGGTCCGGGCGGGACGGACGCATCCGGGAGACGCTCTCCTCGGTGACCGGTTCGAGCAGCCGCTCGAACACGGAGGTGAAGAGCTTGTGCACCGTCTCGCGGCCCAGCCCCTCGGGCGTGTGCACGCTCGACGCCGGGTCGGAGAACCTGAGCAGGGGCAGGACGTCACCGAGCATCAGGTGTCCCCAGCACGTCAGCGCCAGGTCGGTCAGGCGTCCGGCGACCTCGGACGTCCCGATGGTCGAGCAGGCCCTGTCGAGCGGCAGCGCCTGCCACCACGCCTCAGGGAGGCGGGGGTCGGTTGCGATCGGCGCTACCTGGCCGGGAGAGGTCCAGCGCAGGGGTGGCGCGATGTCGCTCAGGCTGAGGTTCATTGAGGTCCAACCGGCAAAGGGGAATATATCCGCAGTTCAGACTATGTGATCAGGTGGGAAGGAAGGGACTGGCCCGTCCGGAGTGGGATACGTAGAGAGATTCCAGCGCCCGGGTGCACGCGACGTAGAGCAGGCCGCGCTCCCGCTGGAGGTCGTGCGCTCTGGCGGCCGGGTCCTCCCCGGCCGGGGTCAGTGAGTCGGGGTCGGGCACGATCCCGTCGGCCACGCCGATCACGGCGACCCGCCGGAACTCCAGCCCCTTCATGCCGTGCAGTGTCGTCACGCGCACCCCCAGATCGCGCAGGGCGGCCCGCGCGTCGCGCACGAGCCCGGTGGTCCTGGCGGCCACCGCGATCTCCCCGGGTGGCACACCGTCCCGTATCCACTCTCTCACCTGCGCCACCAGCCCCGTCAGCTCATCCCGCGGAGAATCGTAGGCGCGGACCACCGGCCGCGGACCGTGCCGGGTGGCGCGGAAACCGTACAGCTCCTGCACCCCATTGACCAGCCCGTCGGCCGGGCCGCCGCCGCGCAGCCGCACCCCCCAGGAGAGGATCTCCTGGGGCAGCCGGTACGACACCTGGAGCTGCCACCGGACGGCGTCGATCCCGACCGAGGCCAGCGCCACCCGCGTGTCGAAGATCCGCTGATGCGGGTCGCCGACGATGAACATGTCGTCGCAGGCGTGCGGCACCGCCACGCGCAGCAGCCGCCACTGCGCGGGATGCAGGTCCTGCGCCTCGTCCACCACGATGTGCCGGTACGGCTCCCGGGCGGGTTCCGCCTCCTCCAGCAGGTCACCGGTCGTCCGGCCGAGCAGCACCGACGCCTCGGCGGCCAGCTGGAGCAGGGTACGCCGGCCGCGTTCCCGCAGCTGCTCGGTGACGTGCTCGACGGCCCGCCAGACGGTCTTCCGCTCCTCGTCGGACAGCTCGACGCTGCGGCCGGGACGGGGGGCGACGAGGTACTCCTCCAGGGTCCGCAGGTTCTGCGCGAGCACCACCTGCTCCCATTCGCGCAGCAGGAACGCCGGGCTGTGCCCGGTGTCGGACTCCTCCCACAGCGCGGTCAGCTCCGTGGCCCCCACCAGCGACGGCGGGCGTCCCTCCGCCTCGGCGACGATGCGGTGCGCCAGCCGGTCCACGTTGCCGACCTCGATCCGCTTGCGGACCGTCTCGTCCTCGACCAGGACGTCGAGCTTGGCCGCGAGGTCGGCGCTCAGCCCCTGGGAGAAGGTGACGAGCAGGATCTGCCCGCTGCCGCGCCTGGCCAGGTGGGCCGCCCGGTGCAGTGCGACGAGTGTCTTGCCGGTGCCCGCGCCGCCGGTGACCAGCGTCGGCTGCGGGTAGGACTCCCAGTGCGCCAGCCGGTGCTGCGGCGGGTGCAGGAAGACGCACCAGCCGGGTGCCTCCAGCACCCGGTCGAGCTCGCCGGGGTGAGCGGTGAAGACCGCCCGGTCGGGACTGCGCAGCAGCGCGGCGCCGAAGTCCTCCGGGTTGACCGGCTCGGAGTCGGGGGGGAGGGCCCGGCAGTTCTCCAGTTCGCGCCGGGCCCCGGTCATCGACTCCCCCCTGGCCAGCGCGGCCAGCGGTTCGTACTGGGTCGGCGGCAGCAGCGATTCGAGCGCCTCCAGGGTCAGCTCGTCGGTGATCTGCCTGACCAGCGGCAGGAACCGGCCGTCGATGCCCAGTTCGGCCAGGTCACCGTCGCGGACGTCGGCGAACAGCCGGGTGGGGGTCGCCTCGGCGGCCCTGCGCATCGCGGGACGCACCCGGTCGAGCGCCACCGCGTCCCACATCTCGACCACGCCCAGCGCCGTGTTGACGCCGAACCGGTAGCGCTGCGCGTACGCCCACGCCTCCGCGTCCGGCAGGACCGTCAGCAGCCAGTAGACGTCCCGTTGCCTGACCACGACGCCCCGGTACCCGTCGGCCAGCCTGAGCGAGGCGACCCGGGGATCCCTGGCCCCCGTGACCCGTTCGGGGTGCGGCGCTCCCTCCGCGTCCTGCAGGAACCTGCGCGCCGAGAGCACGACGTCGCGGCGCACCGGCTCGGGCAGGGTGCTGAGTTCGACGGGGAACTCCGGGGAGACGGCGAGGCGGGGCATGGGCTAGGCCAACAGTGACAGGAGATCGCGGTCACCGCGTTCTCGCAGACGGACGAGGAGGTCGGGCATCGCCACCGGGCTCGGCATGCCGACCCGGGTGGCGATGACCCGTCCGGCCTGTTCGGGGGTGCCTCCCGAGGCGGTGTAACCGACCAGGCGCAACGCCCGCGCCGTGTTCTCCACCTCGGCCGTCGCGGCCGGCAGGTGCCTGGCCCGCAGCACCCCCTCATCCGACAGGGTGAGGAACAGGTGACTGCCCTCCCTGGCCCCCACGTCCGCCAGGAGAACCGCGAGCGACTCCAGGGCGGGCCGTTCCCGCCAGTCGAGGACCATGTCCCCGACCGCGCTCGTGACCGTGCGGCGGCTGCCCGGCGTCATCCCCAGGTACGCCGCGAACCCGCTGGGCAGCGGGCATTCGCCACCCTGGAGGTGCTCGGCGGTGACGTCGATCCGGAGCCACCACCGGCCGTCCGGCTGCCGGAAGCAGCGCCGGGTCAGTGAGACGTCCTTCAACGGACGGAACGCCGCCCTGCCCTGCTCCCCGTCGGGTTCGCCGCCCTGCCGCGCGGGGGGCAGCCCGGCGGCGTGAGGCATCTCCGCGGGGGGATTCTCCACGGCGGCCTCCCCCGGGGAGGGCTCCTCCGCCGGGAGGCCACTCGTGGAGGGCTCCTCCGCGGGGAGGGCGTCCGTGGAGGGCTTCTCGGCGGGGAGAGCACCCGTGGGCTTCTCCGGGGGGAGAGTAGTACCCATGGGCTTCTCCGTGGGGAGACCACCCGCGGAGGGCTTCTTCACGGCGGCCTCCCCCAGGGAGGGGTCCTCCGTGGGGAGGGCACTCGTGGGGGGCTTCTCCGTGGTGAGGGCCGGAGCCCCGCCCGCCCGCTGGGGGACGCGCTCGCCTGCGCCGAGGATACGGAGCTGGGGCACGTTCTCCAGCCACGCCTTGGACACCTCAGGGTGGATGCCCAGGGAGGAGACCATGTCGAGGGCCTTGCTGATGGTCAGCGGCGGCTTGGCCCCGCTGATCATGTCGCGCGTGCGGTGACGCAGTTCCGTGATGTCACCCTCGACCAGCCACTCGTCGACCAGGTGGTAGCCCGGCATGCTGGCCAGCACGAACTGCCAGGCCGGAACGTCCAGGGAACGGAGCTCGCGGGTGTGCCAGTCGGCGGCCCCGATCAACCGCTCCCGGGGCGCCGCCTTGCCGAGGAGCCGTTCGACCTCCTCCAGGTGCTCCCGGTACGGCGCCGCCTCGTCGGAGGCGATCCATTCCGCGAGCTCCCGGCGCAGGTCCGCCTCGATGTCGACGATGACCTGCGGCGGTACGGCGAACAGCTTGGCCAGCTGATCCACCGCCGCCGGGGTGTCGCTGAACACGATGTTCTGCGCCACGGCCCAGCGCTTGTCCTCGGTACCGGCGAAGACACCGTCCAGCAGCGCGTGCAGGTCCGCCGGCGCCACGGGAGCCCCGGCCCCGGCCGCGAGCGGCTCCGCCTCCTCCCGCGGTCCCGGTACGGCTCCGGCGCCCACGCCCATCGGAGCCTGCGCGTCCTGGTGTACGGGAGCGTCCGCCGAGGCCGCGGCGTCCTCGGCGTCCTCGGCTTCTTCGGTGTCCGCAGCTTCCTCGGTGTTGTTTCGGGTGCCGGGGTCAGGCTGGGTTTCGGGGGCGGGCTGGTCTTCGGCGAGCGCCTGATCCTCGATGCGGTCCCGAGGTTCGGCCTCTTCACCGGCCTCGGCGACTCCCTGAACCTCGGCCTCCTCTCGAACCTCGGCCTCCTCCCGGGCCTCGGTGTCTCCCCGGGCCTCGGCATCCCGGGCTTCCGTGTCGCGGGCGCCGTCGTCCACCGTCTCCCTGGTGTGGGACGGCGCGTCGGCACCGTCCACCGCGTTGGCGTTGTCCACCTCGGCGCCGTCGGCGGCGTCGTCGGCCCGTGCCTCTGCCGGAGCGTCGACCTCCGCGAGCGCCTGCTTCTCCGCCTCGGCCGGCTTCTCGACCGCCTCCATCCCGCTTACGGAGCCGGCTTCCGCAGGTGCCTGCTGCCCCGCGTCCGCGTCCGCTTCGGCGTTCCCGTCCGCCTGTGCGTCCGCGTCCGCTTCGGCGTTCCCGTCCGCCTCGGCCCCGAGCCGTGCTGCGGGCGGCACGCCCCCGACCGTGTGCAGTGCTTCTTCGGGTGCTTCTTCGGGCGTGGGCGGTGCGACCTCTCGCATGACGGCTTCCGGCACGGCGACGGCCGGGGCGGGCAGGGGAGCCGGGGCCGGGGCGGCGGGGGCCGGGTGGGCCAGCTGGGAGAAGACCGCCGCGAAGAGGGTGTGCAGCAGAGGCACCGGCTGAATGAACGGCTGGTCGCGCAGATCATGGCCGGTGAGCGCGAGCAGTCCCGTCCAGGAGCCCGTACGGTCCAGGGCGATCGCGGTGCAGGGCTCGTCGGCCTCGTCGGGGTCCAGAACGTGCAGGGCGGGCAGGACGTCGCCCACGGCCGCGGCGGGCCAGTGGAGCAGGGTGACCTCGGTGAGGATCTCCGCCAGCCTCTCCGGGCCCAGCACGGCGAGCACCCTGGTCATCGGCAGACTCCGCCACCAGGCGCCCGGAAGACCGGGTTGTTCACGCAGAAGTGGGATCGTGGCCGCGTCGCTCCAACGTAGCGGCGGCACGAGGTCACTCAGACTGAAGTTCATTCGTTCCCTTCACCAGCCCCTCAAGCCGCCCGAGTCACTCCATGTGGCCGGAGAACGAGACTCATGGAACAGACCATATTCTGGCAAATCGCCCCGGCGTGTTGGGTCGGTTCAGCGACGTACGGCCGCGAACCTGAGCCGGACGTAGTCGGCCATCCAGCCGGTCTCCCGCCGCAGGGCGGGGGCCGCCAGTTCGTTCACCCGGGCCAGCAACGAGTCGACCATATCCCCGGGCACCTGGCGGAGCAGCGAACCGGCGAACATCCGCACCCAGTCGGCGGCTCCGTCCGGGCACTGGTCAAGGGGGGTCGGCCGGTCGAAGTACTCCAGCAGGCGGACGGTGAAGCCGCCCTTCTCCAGTCGTGTGGCGTACTCGGCGGGGCTGGGGAAATACCACGGCAGGTCGGGTTCGGGCAGCCCGAACTCCCGCCAGGCGGTGGACAGCGCCGCCGTCAGCGCGGCGCAGTTGCCCGCGCCGCCCATCTCGGCGACGAACCGCCCGCCCGGGACCAGGGCCTCCCGGACGTTGGCGATCACCGCGTCCGGTTCGCGGCCCATCCAGTGCAGCGCCGCGTTGGAGAACACCGCGTCGCAGGGCTGGGCCACCGTGAAGTCGCGGCCGTCTCCCACGGTGAACTCAAGCCCGGGGTGGAGCGTCAGCGCCTTGTCGATCATGGCGGGAGACCTGTCGATCCCCAGGACGTGGACGCCCCGGGAGGCGATCTCGGCGGTCAGCACCCCCGTGCCGCAGCCGAGGTCGACGACGCGCTCCCCGGGCTGCGGGTCGAGAAGCTCGACCAGGGGGGCGCCGTGGGCCGAGACGTATCCGAAGCTGCTGTCATAGGCGCGAGCGTTCCACCTCATCATGCTCGGGGTGTCGTAGCGCAAGACGATCAGCTCACATTCCGAGACGCCGCGGCCTCTTGTCGATGCTCTGCAGACACTTTAGAGCCTCGGGGAAGTCGCGACATATCAGTCTCAGCGGCACCGGACCTACCCGATTTTCTCCGCCCACGCGCGCTTGAGATACCCCCTGGCCGTGTCGATCTCGGCGACGGTGAGGACCACGGGCTCGGCGTTCGCGGTGGGCAGCTTCGCCGCGAGCTCCGTGTCGAGCGTGCCGCGCATCCGCAGGGCCTCCATCCTGGCCGGACGGGCGTAGCCCTTCAAGAAGAGGTTCTGGCCCCGGTCCGAGAAGAGGAACTCCTGCCAGAGGCGGGCCGCCGCCGGATGTGGAGCCTTCTTGCTGATGGCCTGGACGTAGTACGAGCCGAGCACGGCGTCGCGGGGGATCGCGACCTTCCACGCCTTGTTCCCGGCCGCCCGCGCCGCGTTGTGGTAGTCCCAGTCGACGATGACCGAGGCGGCCTGCGCGCTGGCCGCGAGGTTGCCCGCGCTCTTCAACCGGCCGAAGAACTCCACGCCCCGTTCGGCCCTGGCCTCGCCCCCCTTGATCGAGGCGGCCATCACCCCGTTGAAGGCCGCCGAGACCTGCCGGGGGTCGCCGGCCAGCGAGACCTTGTAGCCCGGTTTGAGCAGGTCGGAGAAGGACGACGGGGCCGGGGCGCTGTCCGGCCGGTAACCGATGGACATGTAGCCGCCGTACCCGGCGTACCAGTTGCCCCGCTGGTCCTTGAGGTGGTCGGGGATGTCCTGCCACCCCTGGACCTTGTACGGCGCGAACGCGCCGGCGTTGGCCACGGCGACGTCCATGCTCAGGTCGAACACGTCCGGCTTGAGAGAACCGGCGACCTCGATCGCCCTGGCGCTGCTCGCGTCCGGCTCAACCTGGTTGACCTTGATGCCGTACTCGTCCGCGAACGCGTCGATGATCTCGCCGTAGTTCACCCAGTCGCGCGGCAGCGCGATCACGGTGAGCGAGCCCTCCTTCCTGGCCGCCTCGACGAGGCGGTCCATCGTGGAGAAGCCCTCCTGCAGGGAGGCCGCGCGGGCGTTCACCGGCGGCAGGTGCGGGGTCTCGGTAGCCGGGGCGCCACATCCGGCGATCGTGGCCGTGAGGATCACGGCGGCTGCGGCGCTGGTGCGTACGGTCACGAGGCGTATACTCCCCGTGACGGGATCGCCCGTCGAGCAGGCGCGGCTTTTCTTGGGGAACGGCTTACGCGCGTCCGGGCCCGGGGGTCACCCGTGAGGCCCGGCGGTCACCCGCGAGGAGGCGGCGACGCCACGATCCTGGCGGCCACGAGTGTCTCCGCCTCGATCTCGACCAGGGTCCCGTCGCGCTTGCGCACTCCCAGCACGCCGTCGCGCCAGAACTCCAGCACCCCCACGGCGTCACGGAAGCCGTCCGGGCAACGCCTGCGGGTGGTGACTCTCCTACCCACGTCGGAAGGGGTTAGGCTGACAGTGAGGCGAGCTCCGAAACCGTGGTTCACCGTCTTTTGCCCCCTCCCGTTTCAGACACCTGGCGGGCACGGCAATACTAGGGCGTAGCAACCCGCGGTCGAAGTCGTGCCTAGGTGCGTAAAGGAAGAAGGAGCCCGAGGTGACCTACGTCATCGCGCAGCCTTGCGTGGACGTCCTGGACAAGGCGTGCATCGAGGAGTGCCCCGTCGATTGCATCTACGAGGGCGAGCGCATGCTCTACATCCACCCCGACGAGTGCGTGGACTGCGGTGCGTGCGAGCCCGTCTGCCCCGTAGAGGCGATCTTCTACGAGGACGACCTTCCCGAGCAGTGGAAGGACTTCTACAAGGCGAACGTGGACTTCTTCGAGGACCTCGGGTCGCCCGGCGGCGCCTCCAAGGTCGGCAAGATCGCCAAGGACCACCCGGTCGTCGCGGCGCTGCCGCCGCAGGCCGAGGGGCACTGAACATCACCCGCGTCCCCGGACGGACCGGGCGGCCCGTGACGGCCGTCCGGGGACGCGGGTGGAGCCTTGTTCCCAGGGTTCCCAGGGTTCCCCGGGGCCGGGCTCCGACGAGAACACCGTCCTCCCGGTCCACCGGGCCGGGAGTCGCCATTCGGGGAGAACTGTGATCGGCCTGCCGGACTTTCCGTGGGATCGGCTCACGCCGCTGAAGCAACTGGCGGCGTCGCATCCCGACGGGATCGTCGACCTGTCGGTGGGCACACCCGTCGACCCCGTCCCCGCCGTCGTGCGCCAGGCGCTCGCCGACGCCGCCGACAGTCCGGGCTACCCGCTGACCTACGGCACCGAACGCCTGCGCTCGGCCGCGGCCGGATGGCTGCGCCGCAGGCACGGCGTCGACCTCGACCCGGCGGGTGTGCTGCCGCTGATCGGCTCCAAGGAGTTCGTGGCCTGGCTGCCGACGCTCCTCGGAATCGGTTCCGGGCAGCGCGTCGTCTTCCCCGAGCTGGCCTACCCCACCTACGACGTGGGCGCCCGCCTCGCCGGCGCCGAGTCGTACGCCACCGACGGGCTGCTCGCGCTCGGCCCCGAGCAGGTGCCGCTGGTCTGGGTCAACTCCCCGTCCAACCCGACCGGCAAGGTGCTGCCGGCCGACCACCTGCGCAAGGTCGTCTCCTGGGCACGCGAGCGCGGCGCGGTCGTGGCGTCCGACGAGTGCTACATCGAGCTGGGCTGGGAGGAGCAGCCGGTCTCGATCCTGCACCCGGACGTCTGCGGCGGCTCCCACGAGGGCCTGCTCGCGGTGCACTCCCTCTCCAAGCGTTCCAATCTGGCCGGGTACCGCGCGGGGTTCGTCGCGGGCGACCCCGTCCTCGTCCGGCGCCTGCTGGAGGTCCGCAAACACGCCGGGATGATGGTGCCCGGCCCGGTTCAGGCGGCGATGGCCGTGGCCCTCGACGACGACGAGCACGCCGAAGAGCAGCGAGCCCGCTACGCCGCCCGCCGCGCCGCGCTCCGGCCTGCCTTGGAGGGTGCGGGCTGGAAGATCGAACACTCCGCCGCGGGCCTGTATCTCTGGGCGTCCGACGGGTCCGGCTGCTGGGACCAGGTCCGTGCCCTCGCCGAGAAGGGCATCCTGGTCGCGCCGGGCGACTTCTACGGCCAGGCCGGCAGCGGGCATGTCCGCGTCGCCGTGACGGCCGTCGACGAACGTATCGATGCGGCGGTGCGCCGCCTCCAGTAGGATCGCGCGGCATGACCCCTGCGGTCGCCGTGATACTCGGCCTGAGCGTTGTCACGATCGTCCTGCTGCTCGGCGCGTTCTTCGCGACCACGGGTCAAGGCAGGAAGGGCGGTGAGCCCGAGCCCTCCGGGGAGCCGCCTCCGCCTCCTCCTCTGCTTTCGGCTCCGGCCGAGGCCGCGCAGCCGCCCCAGCCGAACACGGGCCGGGTCGGCATCGACTACCCCGACCCGCGGATGATCAGGGTGGGCGACACGATCACCTGCCAGGGGGTGCGCAGCGGTGTCCTGGGGGCCATGCACCTGTCGTGGCAGGGCACCGAGTGGACCGAATACCTCCTCGACGACGGCACGCGCCGCTACCAGTGGCTCTCGGTCGAGGAGCGCCCGGGGAGCGGCGCCGGAGACCCGCCCCACCTGGAGGTGCTGCTGTGGACGTCGGTGCCCACTCAGGGCATGATCCCCGCCAGGACCACCCTGAGCGTGGAGGGGATCGACTTCTTCCCCGTGGACCGGGGCACCGCCGCCTTCCGCGGTGAGGGGGTCACCTCCATGCCGGAGCGGGGCCTGCTCGACTTCGCCGACTACCGGGCCGCGGACGGCCGCCTGCTCAGCTTCGAGCGCATCCAGGGCGGCCAGTGGAGCTCCTCCTACGCCCAGCCCGTCCCCCCGGGCGCCATCGCCTTCGAGCGGAAGGTCTGACCGGGGTCCCCTTCGCGCGGCGAGGGGAGTCTCCTTCCGGTCGGCGACGGGCTACGGCTTCGAGGAGGAGGCGCGGTCGTTCGTGCTGACCCCTGACCACCGGTGAGGGCACGATCTGACCCTAGGACTCGAAGTCCTGGAGAGGAGAGTGCTCACTCACCAGCGGCTACCAGGCACCGAGCCTGCCCGAACAACTGACCCGGTAGCTTCCATCAGGAGAGGTCGACCCGCTTCGCCGAGGCCCGGGTGTCGGCCTTCCACCCCTCGTCGCCCGTCGCGACCGCCCATGTCTGGCCGTCGTAGCGGATCCGGCTCAGCCCGAACTCCTTGGCGTGAGCGGCCGACCAGCTCGCGACCAGCCAGCCCCGCCTCCGGGAGGGGGTCGCCAGGGTGGCGTCCGCACCCAGCGCCCGCGCCAGTTCGCGTTCGGCCTTGCCGGTGGCGGGCTGCGGGGTCTTGCCGGTCGGCGCCGGGAACCAGCAGTGCACGGCCTTGGGGACGCGTCCGGTGAAGGCCGCGGCCAGGAGCTTGCCGTCCTCCTCGTGCTGGGCGTAGGCCGACCCGTCGGCGGAGCGCTGCACGAGCTGGGCCGCCTCGTGCAGCGGCAGCTTCTGGTAGTTCTTCACCTTCGCCAGGGCGGCGAAGAACTTCCCCGACGCGTAGACCGGGTCGACGAGCTGCTTGGGCGTGCCCCAGCCCTGGGAGGGACGCTGCTGGAACGCTCCGACCGAGTCGCGGTCGCCGTGGGTCAGGTTCTTCAGCTTGGACTCCTGGATGGCGGTGGCGTAGGCGATCACGACCGCCCGCTCCGGCAGCTTCCTGCGGGCCGCCACGGCCGCGATGACCGAGGCCACCTGGGCCTGCTCGATCTCCAGATCCAATGTGCCCTCGGGAGTGGTGACCTTGCACCCCTCGCCGAGTTCCTTGAACGGCGTCACCCTGTTGATGAGTATGAGAACGCCCGCGGTGATACCCACCGCGAGCACTGTCACGATCGCGATGATCGCGATGACTTCTTTTGAGAAGCGCCGTCGCACGGTCAAGAACCTACCGTTCCACGGCGATTGGGAAGCCCGGGAAACCCCTGTGAACACTAGGCTCCCGCCCATGACCGGAACCGATGCCGGGTCGCTGCCCGCGGCGCTCGACGATCTCTGGCACCGGCGGAGAGAGCTGAGCCCCGCCGACACGGCGGCCCGCGGCGTCGTGGTGAACGCGATCGACATGCTCGACAGCGGCAGGGTCCGGGTGGCGGAGATCTCCGCCGCCGGTGAGGTGGTCGTGAACGCGCGGGCCAGGCGGGCCGTCCTGCTCGCCTTCCGGGTGCTCGGCATGGCCAGGTCCCAGGTGGGGGACTTCCACCACCACGACCGCGTGCCGTTGAAGACCTCCGTCGACGGGGTCCGCGTCGTACCGGGTGCGATCGCCCGCTGGGGTGCCCACCTGGCGCCCGGGGTCGTGCTGATGCCCTCGTTCGTCGACATCGGCGCCCACGTCGGCACCGGCAGCATGGTGGGCACCTGGGTCTCGGTCGGCTCGTGTGCCCAGATTGGGGGGAACGTCCGGCTGGCCGCCGGCGTCACCGTCGGCGGGGTGGACCATCTGGACGACCCGGATGCCCCGGACGACCTGGACGGCCTGGGCGGCGTCGACGACCCGGCGCGACCGGGACCGTCAGCGTCGCCGGGGTCGCCGGGGTCGCCGGACGCGGGGTCGCCGGACATGGGACCGGCGGACATGGGACCGGCGGACACGGTGCCGGCGGTGGTGGAGGATGACGCGCTGATCGGCGACCGGGCGGTGGTCGCGGCCGGGGCCCGCGTCGGCCGGGGCGCCGTGGTCGCCGCCGGGACGATCCTGTCGGGCGTGACGCCGGTCGTCGACGCGCGTACGGGGGAGGAACTCGCCCCGGGCCGGATCCCCGACTGGTGCGTGGCGACCGGCGGCAGCCGGCACCGCGACCTTCCCGGCGGTGCCTTCGACCTGCCCTGCGTGGTGGTTCTGGACCGCCTGGAACCGGGCCGCCGCCCCGGCCGCGCGGAACTCGGCGGGATCCTCCACGGGGGGCGGAGATAGGGTCGCGGGCATGAATACGCGTCTGGACCTCACACGGGACGTCGGAGAGCTGACCGCGCGGATCGTGGACATCGAGTCGGTCAGCGGCCGGGAGAAGGCGCTGGCGGACGCCGTCGAGGAAACCCTGCGGCCCCTCCCGCACCTGACCGTCCACCGCGACGGCGAGGCGATCGTGGCCCGCACCACGCTGGGCCGTGACGAGCGGGTGGTGATCGCCGGGCACATCGACACCGTCCCGGTCGCCGGCAACCTGCCCAGCCGGGTCGAGGACGGCCTGCTGTACGGCTGCGGCACCTCCGACATGAAGGCGGGCGTCGCGGTCGCGCTGAAGCTGGCCGCCGCGTTGCGTGAGCCCCGCCGTGACGTCACCTACGTCTTCTACGACTGCGAGGAGATCGAAGCCGAGCGCAACGGCCTGCTCCGGCTCAGCCGCGACCGTCCCGACTGGCTCGCCGGCGACTTCGCGGTGCTCATGGAGCCCACCGACGGCGTCATCGAGGGCGGCTGCCAGGGCACGCTCCGGGCGGAGATCATCACCCGCGGCAGGCGCGCGCACAGCGCCCGGTCCTGGCTGGGAGTCAACGCGATCCACGCCGCCGAGCCGGTCCTCGCCGTCCTGAACGCGTACGAGGCGAGGCGCCCGATCGTCGACGGGCTGGAGTACCACGAAGGACTGAACGCGGTGGGCGTCTCCGGCGGCGTCGCGGGCAACGTCGTCCCCGACGAGTGCGTGGTGACGGTGAACTACCGCTTCGCACCCGACCTGTCGCTGGACGACGCACAGGCGCACGTCCGGGAGGTGTTCGACGGGTTCGAAGTCGTCTTCACCGACGGTGCCGCCGCCGCGCGGCCCGGCCTGACCCACCCGGTGGCCGCCGCCTTCGTGGCCGCCGTCGGCGGCACGCCCCGGGCCAAACTCGGCTGGACCGACGTCTCCCTCTTCTCCGGGCTCGGAGTGCCCGCGGTCAACTACGGCCCGGGTGACCCGAATCTGGCGCACCAGCAGGGGGAGTTCGTCACCCTGGAGAAGATCGCCGAGTGCGAGCGCAGAATGCTCGACTGGTTGTCCTGACGCTTCCGCCGGAGATCCCGCCGGGGGATGAAGATCGGCAGCAAAATGAAAGTGGCTTTCCTCGCCGGCCATTTGGCGGGGAAAGCCACTTTCAGTCCCGAGCAGCACCCTCGGCAGTTAGACGTGGGCCGCGCGAAATCCGGTTCCGTCTTTTCACGGAGATTTTTCAAGATTTTTTGTAGACGGCGCTACGGTGACCCCCATGAAGAAAACGCGTCCGGAACGTCGTCAGGGGGCCGCGGTCGTCCGTGGCGATCTCGTCCCCGAGTCCACCCACGACCAGCGGCTTCTCGACAGGAGGGGCCCGGCCGACTGGCTGCACATGGATCCGTGGCGGGTGCTGCGCATCCAGGCCGAGTTCGTGGAGGGCTTCGGCCAGCTCGCGGAACTCCCCCAGGCGGTGACGGTCTTCGGCTCCGCGCGGACTCCTGCGGACACGCCCGAGTACGAGATGGGCGTCGAGCTCGGCCGCAAGCTGGCCGGGGCCGGTTACGCCGTGATCACCGGCGGGGGGCCCGGCTGCATGGAGGCGGCCAACAGGGGGACCGCTGAGGCGGGCGGCGTCTCCGTGGGCCTGGGCATCGAGCTGCCCTTCGAGCAGAGCATGAACGAGTACGTCGACCTCGGCATCGAGTTCCGCTACTTCTTCGTCCGCAAGACCATGTTCGTGAAGTACTCCTGCGGCTTCGTCACGTTGCCCGGCGGATTCGGCACGCTGGACGAGCTCTTCGAGGCGCTGACCCTGGTGCAGACCGGCAAGGTCACCTCCTTCCCCGTGGTGCTGATGGGCACCGGGTTCTGGGGCGGACTGCTCGACTGGATCAAGACGACCCTCGTGGAGACCGGGAAGATCTCCCCGCGGGACGTGGACCTCATCCATCTCACCGACGACGTGGACGAGGCCGTGAAGATCATCGTGGACGCCGACCGGCGTCACGGCAGGCAGCGTGACGAGGAGCGCAGGGCCACCGCGAACGCGGTCGGCGACGCCGAATAAGGTCGGCACGTGTTCATATGCGTGTTCCTGGCGTCCAGCCAGAAGATCGATCAGAAGTACATCGCGCTGGCCGAGGAGGTCGGGGCCGAGCTCGCGGCGCGGGGGCACACCCTGGTGAGCGGTGGCGCGCGGGTCTCGTGCATGGGCGCGGTGGCCCGCGCCGCCCGCGCGGCCGGCGGCCGCACCGTCGGGGTGATCCCGCAGGCGCTGGTGGACGTGGAGCTCGCGGACGAGGAGTCCGACGAGCTGGTGGTCACCGCCGACATGCGAGAGCGCAAGGGCGTCATGGACGCCCGCTCCGACGCGTTCCTGGTGCTGCCCGGCGGCATCGGGACCCTGGAGGAGCTGTTCGAGATCTGGACGTCGCGGACGCTGGGCCTGCACGACAAGCCGCTGGTGATCCTCGACCCGTGGGGCCTCTACGCCCCGTTGCGGCAGCTGGTCGAGGGGATGCACGAGGCGGGCTTCACCCGGCCCAACGTCTTCGACGCCATCTCCTGGACCACCACGGTCGGGGAGGCGTTCGAACTGCTGGAGAAGTCGACCAGGCACCTCGTGCCCAGTGCCGAGGAGCTAGGCGAGGCCACGGCGGGTTAGCGCGGGCGGCCGGCGGCCGGCCAGGGAGTCGGCCATCTCGACCGCGAGCCGCACCTGGTCGGGGCGGGCGGTCCGGAAGACCCGGGCGCCCGCCCAGGCGCAGACCGAGGCGGCGGTGAGTTCCGCGGCCTCGTCCACCCCGGCCGGATCGATCTCGCCGGCCCCGGCGGAACCGGCCCCGCCGGCTCCCGCCGGGTCGGTCTTGCGGGCTCCCGCCGGGGTGGTTCCGTGAGCTCCCGCCGCCGACAGGGCGGCCGCGGCCAGTGTGGCGGGCGTGACGACCACGGTGTGCCCGGCGCGGACCAGCTCCTCGACCTCCGCGAGGGAGTGCGCCTCCACCCAGCCGGGTTCGCCCTGGTCGCCGGGTTCGAGCACGATGAGAGCCGTCATGACCCGATCCTAGATCAGGGGAGTTGTGGCACGATTCGTATGTGTTGGTCGTTCTCGCTCTCGCTGCCATAGCCGTCATGGTCGGTGTCACAGCGGTCGCCATGGGGCGGGGAGGTGAGCTGGCGGAGTTCGCCCCGGACGTGCCCCCGCTCAACCTGCCGCAGGCGGGCAGCCTCGGCGCGGTCGACTTCATGACGCTCCAGCTCCCGGTGAGCCTGGTCGGCTACCACACCCAGAGCGTGGACGAGACGCTGAACCGCGTGGCGAACGCGCTGAGCGAGCGCGACACCAGGATCGCGGTGCTGGAGCAGCGGGTGTCCGAGCTGCTCGCGAGCAGGCTGCATGCCCGCCAGGATCCGTACGGTGGCCCGCCGGCCGCCGTACGGGCCGAGCCGGGGCACGGGGAGCCCGCCGTGGAGGCCGGGCACTCCGACGGCCCGCGGAAGACCGATGCCGATGCCGAGGCCGGGTCTCCGGACGGGACGGCCGAGGCGCAGGAGCGGTCCGAGGCCGGGCCCGAGACCGACGCCGGGCCCGAGACCTCCGGCGCCGAGCCGGAGACACCCTCCGGCGCATCCGAGACCGTCGGCGCCGAGCCGGAGACGCCCGGCGCCGAGCCGGAGACGCCCTCCGACACCGAGCCGGGAACGTCCGATGCCGAGTCGGAGACGCCCGCCGACGCGGAGAGGGATGCCGAGCCCGCTTCCGCCGGAGCTTCGTCCGCGGGAGACCCCGGGGGCGACGAGGAGTCGCCGGCCGCCGCGGCGCGTTCGAAGGTGCGCAAGCCGTGACCGCGGAGGAGGGAACCACGACGACGGTGAGCGAGCCGCCGGCCGAGCTCGTCCGCTGCGGGTGGGTCACCTCGGCCGCCGACTACATCGCCTACCACGACGAGGAGTGGGGGCGTCCGGTCACGGGTGACGACCGGGTGTTCGAGCGCCTCACCCTGGAGGCGTTCCAGTCGGGCCTGTCGTGGATCACCATCCTGCGTAAGCGGGAGAACTTCCGGGTGGCCTTCGCCGGGTTCTCCATACCGGCCGTGGCGGCCTTCGGGCAGGACGACGTCGAGCGCCTGCTGGCCGACGCCGGCATCGTCCGGAACCGGTCCAAGATCGAGGCTGCGATCGCCAACGCGCGCGCCGCGCTCGACGTGGAGCTCTCCGACCTGGTCTGGCGGTACGCCGATCCCGGCGCCCCTGTTCCGGAGACCCCGGCTGACGTGCCCGCCCAGACCCCGGCGTCCAAGGCGCTCGCCAAGGAGCTCAAGTCACGGGGTTTCCGCTTCGTCGGACCGACCACCGCCTACGCGCTGATGCAGGCCATCGGCCTGGTCAACGACCACCTGGCCGGCTGCTGGACCCGCGTGTCCGCTCCGCCGCCGGGGGCGCCGCCCGCACCGGTCGCACAGGACGGCGCGGGTGTTCCCGAGGACAAGTTTGGCCGTCCGCGGGGCCTCGGACAACGGTCTTGATCGCCGGATGAGCCGACGCTGAGATTGATCGTTCCCATTCTCGGTGCGGAGGCGGGATAATAGGACATCACAGAAGACGTGAATGCGTCGGCCACCCTCGGGTCAATCGGAGATCCGGAGCCCCGAAGCAGGAAGGGATACACGCATGGCGGCTATGAAGCCGAGGACCGGTGATGGTCCGCTGGAGGTCGTCAAGGAAGGTAGGGGGATCGTCATGCGGGTTCCTCTGGAGGGTGGCGGCCGTCTTGTCGTCGAGCTCTCCGCTGACGAGTCGAGCGCCCTCGCCGAAGAACTGAAGAAGATCGTCGGCTGACCTCGATCTGACACGACGGCGGTGGAGCGGGGCCATATTCACGCTTGCTCGGGGAGCATGACACCTGCGACGGCCCGCACGACCGCGACCGACAGCGAACACGGCCCTGGCCTTCGGACCGCCCCGCGGCGGCTCGCGCCAGGGCCGCGGTGTCTCCCGGCGCCTTCCGGGCCTACGACTGGAGTTGACCCGCATGCCCATCTCTTCCCATGTGCTCCTGCCCCGCGTTCCCTACGGACAGGGGCTGTCCGCCGGGTCGCCCGGCGATTCCGTCCCCGCTCCACCGGGGGACGCGGAACCCGGCACGCCCGGTGACGCGGAGCTGCTCGCCGTCCCCTTCGCCGGAGACCGCGAGCCCGAGATCGAGCTGCCGCTGCCCGTCGCCGCGCTGCTCGCCCACTACCAGGCCAAGGGCGAGGCCGGTGAGATCGTCGAGGTGCCCGTCGCCAACGGCGACGTGGTGGGCAGGGTGCTGCTGTACGGGGTCGGCGACGGCTCGGCCCCGGCCCTGCGCAAGGCCGGGGCCGCGGTGGCCAGGCGGGGCAAGGGCAGGGAGTCCATCAGGATCGTGCTGCCCGAGGGGCCGGTGGCCGCGTTCGTGGAGGGCGCTCTGCTGGCCACGTACACCTTCCGGGTGGGCGAGGCGACGTCCGCCCCGGTGCTGCTGGAGTTCGTCGGCGAGGAGGCGCAGGCGGAGGTCGCCCGGGGCCGGGTGATCGCCGACGCCGTCGCGTTCGCGCGTGACCTGGCCAACACCCCCTCCTCGGTCAAGTCGCCCGCCTGGCTCGCCGAGCGCGCCGTCGAGCACGCCGTCGGTGAGGGCGACGGCTGGCGCGTCAGTGCCCAGGTGTGGGACGAGGCGGCGCTGAGGTCCGGCCGTTTCGGCGGCATCCTCGCCGTCGGGCAGGGGTCGGTCACCCCGCCCCGGCTCGTTCGGCTCTCCTACGAGCCCGAGGACGCCACCGGTCACGTGGTGCTGGTCGGCAAGGGCATCACGTACGACACCGGCGGTCTGTCACTCAAGCCGACGGACAACATGAAGTTCATGAAGACCGACATGGCCGGTGGCGCGGTCGTCATCGCGGTGCTCGGCGCGTTGGCCTCGCTCGGGGTGCGCCTGCGGGTCACCGGTCTGGTCGCCATCGCGGAGAACTCCTTCTCCGGTACGGCCCAGCGTCCCTCCGACGTCATCACGCAGTACGGCGGTCGCACCGTGGAGGTGCTGAACACCGACGCCGAGGGCCGCCTGGTGATGGCCGACGCGCTGGCCTACGCCGACGCCGAGCTCGACCCGGACGTGATGGTCGATGTCGCCACCCTCACCGGGGCCATCAGCATCGCCCTGGGCAAGGGCCTGGGTGCGGTCTTCGCCTCGGACGACGCGCTGGCCGGTGAACTGATCGAGGCGGGGGAGAGCAGCGGCGAGCAGCTCTGGCGGATGCCGCTGATCGACGACTACGTGCCCGCGCTGGAGTCGCCCGTGGCGGATCTGTCCAACATCGAGGCCGGGTCCACCTACGGCGCGGGTTCCATCACCGCGGCGCTGTTCCTGCGCGAGTTCACCGGAAAGCGGCCCTGGGCACACCTCGACATCGCGGGAGTCGGCCGCAGCGGCGCCGACGAGGGCGTCTTCAGCAAGGGGGCCACCGGGTACGGCGTCCGGCTGCTTCTGGAGTGGCTGTCGCGCCGTTGAACGGGGCGCCGCCCCCCACTGTCAGTCGGAGAGCTTCACCGCGGCCAGGATGCCGTCGCCGAGGGGCATCATCAGCGGGCGGAGCCGCTCGTCGGAGCGGACCAGCTTGCCCAGTTCCCGCACGGTGACGGTCTCCGGGTCGCGCCGGGTGGGGTCGGTCACCCGGTTGCCCCACAGCGCGTTGGTGAAGACCACCACGCCGCCCACGCGCAGCAGGCGGACGGACTCGGCCAGGTAGTCGGGGTACTCGTGCACGGAGCCGTCGCAGAAGACGAGGTCGTAGCCGCCGTCGGAGAGACGCGGCAGCACGTCCAGTGCGCGGCCGGTGATCAGACGGACCCGGCCGCCGGAGAAGCCCGCCTGGGCGAAGCTCTGCCGGGCCAGGCGCTGGTGCTCCGGCTCCACGTCCACGCTGGTGAGCGTGCCGTCCTGGCGCATGCCCCGCAGCAGCCAGAGGCCGGACACCCCGCAGCCCGTGCCGATCTCCACGACGGCGCGGGCGTTGACGGCGGTGGCCAGGAAGCAGAGGGCGGCGCCGCCACCGGGGAGGACCGGAGGCGCGCCCACCTCCGCGGCGCGCAGCCGCGCCGCACGCAGGATGTCGTCCTCCGCGTGGAACTCCTCGGCATAGGCCAGAGCGGCCTCCAACGGACTTGTCGGCGTCTCTGCCATCGGCCTCTCCTCCCGCTTTCTCCGTACACAGTCATATAGACGCTGGGTCGCAGCCTAAGGGAGGCAGGCCCGATCGGGAACTCATGTGCGGCCCGGTGCGTTGCACGGTTTAAGCGGCCTTTGCCGGGCCTCAGGGTAGTGAGTACGCACGAAGGGACGAAACCAGGCACTATGGCGATAGCGGTGGTCCCGGAGAGAGGAGTGCTGGTGGACGAATACGACCACCAGACCGATGCTCCAGTGTCCGACTGGACACCTCCCACGTGGGAGGAGGTAGTGCGGACGCACTCGGCGCGGGTCTATCGGCTGGCCTACCGGCTGACCGGTAACGTCCACGACGCGGAGGATCTCACCCAGGAGGTCTTCGTCCGTGTGTTCCGGTCGTTGTCCAACTACACGCCGGGCACTTTCGAGGGCTGGCTGCACCGGATCACCACGAACCTGTTCCTCGACATGGCGCGCCGCAAGCAGCGCATCAGGTTCGAGGGGCTCGCCGACGACGCGGCCGAACGGCTGCGCGGGCGAGAGCCCTCACCCGCGCAGGTGTACGACGACACCCACCTGGAGCCCGACATCCAGGCGGCGCTCGACGCGCTCGCGCCCGAGTTCCGCGCGGCCGTCGTTCTCTGTGACATCGAGGGGCTCTCCTACGAGGAGATCGCGGCGACGCTGGGTGTGAAGCTCGGCACGGTCCGCAGCAGGATCCATCGCGGGCGGGCACAGCTGCGGGACGCGCTGGATCACCGCGCGCCGCGCGGTGATCAATTCCCCCCGAGCGTCACCCACGGGGAGGAGTTCGCATGAGAAACCACAGTCATGACGAATGTCACGACGAGCCTCTCGGCAAGGAGTGCGCATGAGTCATCTCGGAGAGCGCGTTTCCGCTCTGGTAGACGGTGAGCTGAACCATCACGAGCGTGACCGGGCCCTGTCGCATCTGGCGTTCTGCGCCGACTGCCGGGCCGAGGTCGACGCCGTGCGCGCGTTGAAGAGCCGCCTGAGGTCGCTCGACGGGCCCGCCATGCCCGCCGACCTGACCATGTCGCTGCTGCGGATGGCGGAGCCGGGCGGCCCGTTGCCTCCGCGTGAGCGCCCCTTTCCGGCCCCGCGTACCTTCGGCGGTGCGCCAATACCGAGCATGCACAGTGTCGCGCCTCCGGACAACCGGCCCCGAGGCCGTGCCGGAGGCCCCCGCCGTGCCCGGCGCGCGGGATACGTCGCGGTGGGCGTCGCGTCGGCGGCCGTGGCGATCGGCACACTGTTCGTGGTAGGCGGCGGCGCCGATCCCGGTCCGCGCGTGCCGCCGGTCGACATGTTCGCCAACCAGCACCGCAGCGTCGCACCCTACAACGGGCCGGCCACGCCGACCCTCTCGCCGACCCCGTAGCCGGGCCGTCCGCCGTCCCCGTCCTCGTCCCCGCGGTCGTCACGCCGCCGGGACGACGGCGGGCCGGAGACGCCGCAGCGTCGCGGCACCCCCTGACCGCACCGTCACCGAGACGGTGGTCGGAGTGCCACGCCGCCCCTGGTTCCGACCCCTCCCCGGCATCCGCCGCCGGGCTACCGGATGCGTTGTAGGTAGTGTCGGTTTTAATCCGATCTGGGATGCTTGGTGAAAGGCGTCGCCACGGTTGGCATGCGGAGCGGCGCAACGGGCATACGATCTGGACTCGGGACCCGGTTGGGCAGGAGGCGATCTGGGCGCGTGGGGGCCATGTCTACACCGTCTTCGCGGGCACGCAGGCCGATGCGGTCGTCGTGCCGGCGTCCCGCGAGCCCGTGCCGGGCCTACGGAGAAGCCCCGGCGGTGGCGCGCACCGACTGCTCTCCCGGGTCAGTCCCTTCCGATGACAGGCGTTTTACACATCTCGTATGCCGCTCGGGGGAAGATTGCCGGGTTGACCCGGTGAGCGGCCTCCTGCGAGGCAAGGAGTAGTGACGAATCGATGACCGACGAGGCCCGTACCCGCGAGGCGCGCGACGCCGAGGGGCGTACGCCGTCGGACTTCGCCGACGACGGGCGCGCCACGCCCGAGTTCTCGCGTCCGGAGTTCCTGCCCGCCGACGAGGCGGTGCCCCTCGGCGGAGACAGGCAACGCGACGACGCCTGGAACCGGTCGGCCGGTCCGCAGGACCACAGTCCGTGGAGCCGTCCCGCGCAGCAGGGCCACGGCGAGCCGTTCCACCACGGCGATCCCGGCAACCGCGAGGTCTGGGAGACGGGCTCCACCGACCCCGGCTGGGGCGACCCCTCCGGCAGACCCCACCGTGACACCGCGACCTTCGCCTCTCCGTTCGGTCCCCAGCCTCCACCGCCGGCCCAGGCGGTCGGCATGGGCCCGGGCTGGGCGCCGCCGCCTGTCGCACCCGGCGGTCCCAGACCGGCGGAGTTCGCCGCGCCGGGCGGTTTCGGTGGGCCGGGCGGTTTCGGCGGTCCCGTCGCGCCTCCCGCCCGCAGCGGTCCGCGTACCACCACGTTCGTCGTCCTCGCCGTGGTGATCGCGATCCTGGCCTCGACGATGGGCAGCGTCGGCACCTACCTGCTGACCCGTCCGGCGAGCTCCGGCACCGACCCCTCGTTCCAGCTGGGTTCGGCGCCGAAGGGCTCCAACGCCCGACCGCCGGACTCGGTGGCCGGGGTGGCCGCGAAGGTCCTGCCCAGTGTGGTCTCCCTGGCCGTCGAGGGCGGCACGACCTCCGGCAGCGGCTCCGGATTCCTGATCAAGGGGGGCTACGTGGTGACGAACAACCACGTGGTCGCCGCGGCCGACCCGAACGGCCAGATCCAGGTCCAGTTCAACAACCGCAAGTCCACCTCGGCCAGGATCGTCGGCCGCGACCCCGAGTCGGACCTCGCCGTGGTGAAGCCCGAGGAGACCTTCGGCGCTCCCGAGATCGCCCTCGGCAACTCCGACAACGTCGTCGTGGGCGACCCGGTCATCGCCATCGGCTCCCCGCTCGGCCTGACCGGCACCGTCACCTACGGCATCGTCAGCTCGCTCAACCGGCCCGTGCAGGCCGGTGAGGAGACCATCAACGGCTCGGACACGACGTGGCTCAGCGCCATCCAGACCGACGCGGCCATCAACCCCGGCAACTCCGGCGGCCCGCTGGTCAACACCAACGGTGAGGTCATCGGGGTCAACTCGGCGATCGCCACGCTCGGCCGGTCGCTCAGCGGCCAGAGCGGCAACATCGGCGTGGGTTTCGCCATCCCGGTGAACCACGCCCGCCGCGTCGCGGAGGAACTGGTCAGCACGGGCAAGGCGAAGAAGTCGCGCATCGGCATCACCATCGATCCGAACCACCAGGGTGCCGGTGTCCGCATCGGGTCGGAGGCCAGCCAGGGCGTCGAGCCGGTCGAGCCGAACGGTCCCGCCGCGCAGGCGGGTCTGAAGCCCGGTGACATCATCCTGGAGGTCAACGGCGTGGTGCTCCAGGACGGCAACGAGCTGATCGCGCTGATCCGCAACAAGGCTCCCGGGGAGAAGATCCAGGTCAAGTACCAGCGGGGCGGTCAGGAACGGACCACCACCGTGACCGTCGGAGCGGCGCCCGAACAGCCCTCGCCGAAACCGTCCTGAGGCGGGCGATGACGATTCCCAGGCCGGTCGCCCCCGGCGGCGGCGCTCTCCGGGAGGCGACTCCCGCAGGACGTCTCCCGGCCGGTGGCCGTCGGCGGTCCCGCGTTCCCCGCGAGGTTCCCTGTGGGGGACGCCCTGCGGGAGGCGACCGCCGACGGCGACGTTCTCCGGGCGGTGGCCGTCGGCGGGGCCGCCCGGTGGTGACGCCGGGAAGGCCCATGCTTACTCTTGGGGGCATTAGTCTGGAACCTCTCCGGTGTGTGTCCGGAGAGGGGCCTCAGGCGTCGTCCCGTAGGAGATAGATCACCGTGTTCGGACTCGGCTGGCCTGAGATCGTGGCGCTGGTGGTCATCGCCCTTCTCGTCTTCGGCCCGGAGAAACTGCCCCAGGCCGCATCCCAGGCGGGCAGGACACTGCGCAACCTGCGCCGGATGGCCAACAACGCCAGAGACGACCTGCGGGCCGGTCTGGGCCCCGAGTTCGCCGACTTCGATCCGGCCGACCTCAACCCGAAGAACTTCGTCCGCAAGCACCTGACCGCCGAGCTCGAGGACGACTGGAACGGCACCCCGGCCACCGCCACCCCGCTTCCCTCCTCCACCACGGTCGCGGCGGCCGACGAGCTGGGCTACGGGGAGATCCCTCCGTACGACTCCGAAGCGACCTGACGGCCGCGCCGGTCCCCGCGGGCCGATGGCCGCCGGTCGGCGAGGGCGGCAGGCCCAGCCGGGGTCCGCCGGCCGGGCCGTTCTCCGCCTGTTCTCCGCAGGGCCGCTAGCCCGCGGCCTCCGCAGGGCCGCTAGCCGCGGCGGGTGGGGGAGATGCCCAGTTGCATGCCCTTGAGGCTGCTCGACCGCTTGCTCAGGGTGGCGGCGATGCGGTGCAGCTCGGCCGCCGCCGGCGCGTCGGGGTCGGTGAGGACCAGGGGCTTGCCCTCGTCGCCGCCCTCGCGCAGACGCATGTCGATCGGCACCTGGCCCAGGAGCGGGACCCGGGCACCGAGGGTGCGGGTGAGCGCGTCGGCCACGGCCTGGCCGCCGCCCTCACCGAACACGGAGATCCGCTCGTCGCAGTGCGGGCAGGGCAGCCACGACATGTTCTCGATGACGCCGGCGATCTGCTGGTGGGTCTGGACGGCGATCGACCCGGCGCGCTCGGCGACCTCGGCGGCGGCCTGCTGCGGGGTGGTCACCACCAGGATCTCCGCGGAGGGCATCCGCTGCGCCACCGAGATCGCGATGTCGCCGGTGCCCGGGGGCAGGTCCATCAACAGCACGTCGAGATCGCCCCAGTAGACGTCGGCCAGGAACTGGTGCAGGGCCCGGTCGAGCATCGGACCGCGCCACACGACCGGGGTGTTGCCCTCGGGCTTGAACATGCCGACTGAGATGACCTTGATGTCATGCGCCACCGGCGGCATGATCATGTCTTCGACCTTGGTGGGGCGCTCGGAGACGCCGAGCATGCGGGGGACGCTGTGGCCGTAGATGTCGGCGTCGACCACGCCGACCTTGAGCCCGCTGGAGGCCATCGCGGCGGCCAGGTTGACCGTGACGGAGGACTTGCCGACGCCTCCCTTGCCCGAGGCGACCGCGAAGACGCGGGTCAGCGAGCCGGGCTGCGCGAAGGGGATCTCCTTCTCCGGTCCCCTGTTGCCGCGCAGCTTGGTCTGGAGCTCCTTACGCTGCTCGGCGCTCATGACGTCCATCGCGACCGAGACCCCGGTCACGCCCTCGACCTTGGAGACGGCGGCGGTGACGTCGCGGGTGATGGTGTCTTTCATGGGGCAGCCCGACACCGTGAGGTAGACGGCGACGCGCACCGCCCCCTCGGGGGAGATGTCGACGCTCTTGACCATGCCGAGGTCGGTGATCGGCCGACGGATCTCAGGATCGTTGACGGTCGCGAGGGCGGCCATCACCAGTTCCGGGGTAGGTGCCATCGAAGTGTCGGCAATGGACCGCCACCTTGAGGCGACGGAGGATGCCGTCCCTCCTTGTCTGTTATCGAGCAGGCTTTCCGCCGGCGGGAGTGCCGGCGCGACGCCTGTGTGGCTTGGCCGGGAGCCGATCCCGTGAGGGAACGGACGACGTCATGGGTCCATGATATGAACCTGGGAAATCGGGCAGGAATTCCGGATCCGCAGGTGATCGCTGGATTCGGACAATTCGCTGCGTAGATGCGCGTGCAACGTTCTAAGGTTACTCCGTGACCCTCACGGCGGGCGAGCCAGGAGAGAGCGTCGACGCGGAGCGGCTGGCTGTCTGGCGCATGCTCCAGCGTGCCCAGGTCCGCATCACCCGGGTGCTGGAGACCGAGCTCCTCCTCCGGCACGACCTGACCCTCGCCTCCTACGACGTGCTGTCGCAGCTGTCCGAGGCGCCCGGCCGGCGGTTGCGGATGAACGACCTGGCCGACCGGGTGCTGCTGTCACGCAGCGGCCTGACCCGGTTGGTCGACCGGCTCCAGCGCGACGGCCTGGTCGGGCGGGAGGCCTGCGTCAGCGACGCGCGCGGGCTGTTCGCGGTCTTGTCGGACGCCGGCGCCGGGCGGCTGGCCGAGGCCACCCCCACCTACCTGCGCGGCATCCGTGCCCAGTTCCTGGACGTGCTGGACGCCGACGAACTGCGTCAGTGCGCGGCGATGCTCGACAAGCTGCTCCCCGTCCCCTTCGCCGACTCCCGCTGAGGCCGCCGTTCCGCTCCGGCGCGTCCGGCCCGCTCAGCGGTCCGTCGCGAAGTGGCCCGTTCGGCGGCTCACCCCCGCCTGACCCGTTCAGCGGTCCGCCCCCGCCGGGTCCGCGGGGGTGGACGGTTCCTGCAGGTCCTCCTGGAGCCGTTGCAGCTCCGAGTGGATGTAGTCCCGGGTCGCGACCTCGCCGAGCGCCATGCGTAACGCGGCGATCTCCCTGGTCAGGTACTCGAGGTCGGCCTGGGCACGGTCGGCCGCCGCGCGGTCGAGCTCGCTCTGCACCCGGTCCCGGTCGGCCTGCCGGTTCTGGGCGAGCAGGATCAACGGTGCGGCGTACGAGGCCTGGAGCGAGAGCATCAGGGTGAGGAAGATGAAGGGATAGGGGTCGAAGCGCCAGGACTCCGGGGTGAAGACATTCCACAGCACCCAGACGGCGACGAAACCCGTCATGTAAACCAGGAACCTGGCGGTGCCGAGGAAGCGGGCGATCCGTTCCGAGAGCCGCCCGAACGCCTCGGGGTCGTAGTGCGGACGCAGCCGGGGGCCCGGCTGCCTGGGCTGGTCCAGGCGGTCAGCCACGCCCGGCTCCCGGTACGGAGTCCGGCTCACGCCAGTCTTCGGGGAGCAGGTGGTCGAGCACGTCGTCCACGGTGACGGCGCCGACCAGGCGGCCCGCCTCGTCCACCACCGGCGCCGCCACCAGGTTGTACGTGGCCAGGTAGGAGGTCACCTGGCCGAGGGTGAAATCCGGTCTGATCGGGTCGAGCGAGGTGTCCAGGACGCTGCCGAGCAGGGTCGACGGAGGCTCGCGCAGCAGCCGCTGGAAGTGGGCCAGGCCGAGGAAACGGCCGGTGGGCGTCTCGACCGGCGGCCGGGCCACGTAGACCTGCGCGGCCACCGCGGGGGTGAGGTCGCCCTGGCGGATGTGGGCCAGCGCCTCGGCGACCGTGGAGTTGGGCGGGAGCACCACGGGCTCGCTCGTCATCATGCCGCCCGCGGTGTTCTCCGGGTAGATCAGCAGTCGCCTGATCGGCGCGGCCTCCTCGGGCTCCATCAGCGCCATCAGCGCCTCGGCCTGCTCGGCGGGGAGGTCCTGGAGCAGGTCGGCGGCGTCGTCGGGGTTCATCTCCTCCAGCACGTCCGCGGCCCGTTCGGGGGCCAGTCGGCTGAGGATGCCGATCTGGTCGCGTTCGGGCAGTTCCTCCAGCACGTCGGCGAGTCGTTCGTCGTCGAGGGCCGCCGCCACCTCGACCCGGCGCTTGTCGGGCAGCTCGTGCAGGGCACCGGCCAGGTCGGCGGCGCGCATCGACTCGAAGGCGACCAGCAGGTTGGCCGCCCCCTGGTCCTTCTGGACGGCGCCGAAGCCGCGGACGTCCGCCCAGTCGACGATCCTGGTCGTGCCGCGCCGGCGCAGGCCGACGCCGGGTGGGTTCCCGATCACCGCCACCTTGGTGACCAGCCACTCCGAGCCCTTGCTCTCCTCCATGGCCAGGTCGAGGACCGTCACCCGTTCACCCCCCACCTCCACGCGCAGGTCGAGCATCTCGGCGATGACCAGGTTCTCGGTCGCCCGCTGCTCGAAGCGGCGCATGTTGATCTGGCCGCTGAAGACGACGGCCCCGGGTTCGATGGCCCGTACCCGGGTGATGGGCAGGAAGACCCGCCGCCGGGGCTGCACCTCGACGACCAGCCCGTGCACACGAGGCGGCGCGGTGCCGGCGATGGCCACCACCACGTCGCGTATCCGGCCGATCTGGTCACCGGCCGGGTCGAAGACCGGGACCCCGGCGAGACGGGCGATGAAGACCCTCACATTTGCAGCGTAGGGCGCATCTCGGCTTCACCGCCTCAAGCCACGCGCCATGGTTCACATTTCGGACGCCCCTTGCCTCTCCCGGAGGGGGCATGACAGCATCAAAGATGATAAACGGTAATTACATGGACGGTGACTGATGAGACGAGCGGGCCTGCTGATCGCATTCGCGTCGTCCTGGTGTTTCGCCTTCTCGGGGCCCATGGCCAAATACCTGGGTGCGGCGGGGCTGGCCCCGCTGGAGTCGGTCTGGGCGAGGATGGCGGGCGCCGGGATGCTGCTCCTCGCCGTCCTCGCCGTCGTCAGGCCCGCGGCGCTGCGCATCCCGCGTTCCCGGCTGCTGTTCTTCTTGGCCTACGCCGTGGTCGCGGTCGCCGGTGTGCAGGCGCTGTACTTCGCGGCGATCACCCGGCTGCCGGTCGGCGTGACTCTGTTGATCGAGTTCACCTCACCGGTGCTGGTGGTGCTCTGGGTCCGGTTCGTCCGCCGGGTACGGTTGCCCCGGGCGGCCTTCGTCGGTGCCGTCGTCGCCGTGGCCGGGCTCGGCATCGTGGTGGAGGTCTGGTCCGGGCTCGCCCTCGACCCCGTCGGGCTCCTGCTCGCCTTCGGCGCGGCGGCCTGCTGCGCCGGATACTTCCTGCTCAGCGACGGCTTCGGCGACGACGTCGACCCGCTCGGCCTCATCGCCTGGGGCCTGCTGGGCGCCGCCGTGGTGCTCGCCCCGATCTCCCGTCCGTGGAACATCCCCTGGGGAGCGCTCAGCGGGACCGTGACCCCGCAGGGCGGATACCCCCTGCCGGTGGCGGGTGCCCTGGCGTGGATGGTCGTGGTCGCCACGGTCGTCGCCTACATCCTCGGTGTCACCGCGGTGCGCCGCCTGTCGGCCGCCGTCGGCTCCACGGTCGCCTCGCTGGAGGTCATCGCCGGGGCTGTGATCGCCTGGATCCTGCTGGGCGAGGCCCTCGGCCCGTTCCAGATCGCGGGCGGCGTCATCGTGCTGACCGGCGCCTACCTCGCCCAGCGCGCCACGGCCGAACTGCCCGCGGCGCCACCGCAGGTCAGGGAACCGGCCCGGGTGGGGTGAGCCGCACCACGTGGGAGCGGGCCGCCCACCGCTCGGTCAGCCCCGCTCCGTCGACGGCGTTGAGCCGCTCCTTGGCCAGCGCGGCGACCGCCTCGGCGGCCTCGGCCTGATCCACCACCTCGACGGAGGCGACGAAGGAGACCAGCCGCCCGCCGTTGTCCTTGCTCCGCAGGGTCACCTCGACCCGGTCGGCCTCCGTCAGCCCCGGGAGCGACTGCTCGCCGCCCCCGGTGACCACGTAGATCGCGCCGTCGTGCCAGGTGTGCCAGGCCAGCCGTGGCCGGTCGAGCGACAGCCACAGGACACCCGACTTCTTCGCACCCTCCTCGATCACGCTCACGACACGAATGTACGGCCTGAGCGTGCCGCCGGATACCGGCCGTGCCCGTCGCCGGGTACCGGCCGTGGCGATCGCCGGGTACCGGCCGCGTCCGCCATGGCATCGGTCCCGGCCTCGGCCTCGGCTCAGCGTCCGGCGAGCTTCCAGGCGGCGGGGAGCAGCCCGGCCGCGACGGCGATCTTCAGGGCGTCGCCGAGCAGGAAGGGCAGCACGCCCAGCGCCAGTCCCTCGGCCGGGCCGACCTGGGCGACCGCGATCAGCACGGGCAGGCCGAAGGCGTAGATGACCATGTTGCCCGCCACCATCGTGCCGACCGTGCGCAGGGCGGTGCGGTCACCGCCGTGCTCGGCGAGCTTGCCGACGACGGCCGCCGCGGCGACGAAACCGATCACGTAGCCGAACGAGGCACCGCCGAAGCCCGAGGCGCCCTCGGCGAACCACGGCATGCCCGCCACACCGGCCAGGAGGTAGATCGCCATGCTCAGCACCGCCCGGTTCATGCCCAGTGCCGCGCCGACCAGGACGACCGCGAACGTCTGGCCGCTGACCGGCACCGGGGAGCCGGGCAGCGGGAAGCTGAGCTGCGCGGCCAGGCCCGTCAGAGCGGCGCCGCCGAGCACGAGGGCGACGTCGCGGACCCGGGAGGCCGGGATGAGGTCGGACAGTACGGCGGGCCGGGCCACCGAGGACGCGTTTGCCATGGTGTATGTCTCCTTTGGGGTTATTAGCGGCAATTGTTCCGATCTCTCGGGTCGCGGGCGACGAGTTCACCGCCAAGAACGGGACGCGGTCTTTGTACGGGCGCCATAGTGCGGGGTGGGCACGGAACGCCGTGCCGACGGCCGCGACGGTCGCCGTCGCGGGATCCGGGCGCCTGCCGCGAGAGCGGGCCCGCCCCCGCAGGGCGCCTGCCGCGAGAGCGGGCCTGTCCTGCGGGGCCGGGCCTGTCCTGCGGGAGCGGGCCTGTCCTGTCGGGTGCCTGTCGCGGAGGCCGGTCCTGTCCCCGCCGGGCGCCTGCCGCTAACGTGTGCCCATGCGCTCCCGACGTTCGTGTCTCGCGGTGCCCGGCAGCAACCCCCGTTTCCTGGAGAAGGCGCAGGGGCTTCCCGCCGACGAGGTCTTCCTCGACCTGGAGGACTCCGTCGCCCCCCTCGCCAAGGGGGACGCGCGCAAGAACATCGTGGCCGCCCTGCGCGAGGGCGACTGGTCGGGGAAGACGAGAGTGGTGCGGGTCAACGACCTCGGCACCCGGTGGACCTACCGCGACGTCATCGAGGTCGTGGAGGGCGCCGGTGAGTTCGTCGACTGCCTGATGCTGCCCAAGGTCGAGGACGCCACCCAGGTGATGTGGCTCGACACGCTGCTGACCCAGATCGAGCGGGCCAACGGCCTGCCGGTCGGTGGGATCGGCATCGAGGCCCAGATCGAGAGTGCCGGGGGGCTGGTGAACATCGACGCCATCGGCGGGGCGTCCCCGCGGCTGGAGACGCTGGTCTTCGGTCCTGCCGACTTCATGGCGTCGATCAACATGCGGACCCTGGTGGTCGGCGAGCAGCCGCCCGGCTACACCGAGGGCGACGCCTACCACTACATCCTGATGCGCATCCTGATGGCCGCCCGCGCGCACGGCCTGCAGGCCATCGACGGCCCGTATCTGGCGATCAAGGACCTCGACGGCTACCGCCGGGTCGCGAACCGGGCCGCGGCACTCGGGTTCGACGGCAAGTGGGTACTCCACCCCACCCAGATCGAGGCCGCCAACGAGGTCTTCTCCCCGTCACAGGACGACTACGACCGCGCCGAGCTGATCCTCGACGCGTACGAGTACTACACGACGGTCGAGAGGCGCGGCGCGGTCATGCTCGGCGACGAGATGATCGATGAGGCGTCCCGGAAGATGGCGCTGGTGGTGGCCACCAAGGGCAGGGCTGCGGGCCTGACGCGGACCACGGCCTTCACCCCGCCTACAGCGTGACCCCGATCGTGGTGAAGAACCAGAGCGAGGAGGTCAGCCAGAGACCGGCCAGGGCGGTGAAGGCCAGCCCGCCGAGGAGCGGGAGGGTCCAGCCGGGCAGCCCCCGCCTGGGCAGGGCCAGCATCTTGGCGACGAACACGCCGTAGAAGAAACAGCCCAGCAGCGAGTGGGCCATCACCCGCGGCACGTCGAACTGGGTGCCCAGCGCGTACAGGCAGTGGAACGCGACGGGGACCGTCAGCAGGAAGGCCGCACGTCCCGACCAGCGGTGCGCGGTGGCGATCCACGGGACGTCCCATGTGATCTGGCCCCACATGACGAGGGCCGAGAACACCTGCACCAACGCCAGCAGGAACGCACCGGTGGTGAGCCAGGTCTTCATGGCCAGCGGCCCGGAGAACCCGGCCGGTCCGACCGCGTACCCGGTGGGGGTGTGGACGCGTCCGTAGACGCCCAGCCCGACCGCGACCAGTCCGCCGACGACGAGCGGGACGAGCAGGGGAGCGAGGTTCTGCCGCGGGACCGGCGCGGCCTGCGTGTCACCCATCACAACCCTCCGATGAACTCGTCGACGTCCTTGGGGTCGATCCGCACGCCGTCGACGACGGCGTTCTCACCCGGCTCGGGGATCGCCACGTCGGCGACCCCACCGTCCACGAGGGTCAGGCCGACCCGGGTGCCGTCGTCGAGGTAGATCCAGCCGGCGCGGACCTGCGCGCCGCGCACGACGGCGGTCGCCCGGTAGAGGCCGGAGGGCTTCTTGACGGTGGATGCCGTGAAGTCCCACTCCTTCTCGCCGAGCCTCAGACTCCCTGTGGCCCTGCCTCCGGCACCTCCGGTGCCCTCGGTGAGCCGGGCGACGAGCGAGGCGTTCCCCCGGCCGGACAGCGTGACCTCGCCGCCGGCCGCCTTCCCCTTGAGCCACGCCTCGATCCTGCCGTCGCAGAAGTAGCCGACCGCCTTGCCGTTGCGGACGGAGACGGCGATCAGGCCGCTGTCGCCCTTGACCCGCCCGGCGTAGTCGGCCCTGGCCGGGGTGGGCCCGGCGGGTTCGGACGCCTTCGGGGCCGGCGTGGCCTGCGACGTGGCTCGCGCGGCCGGGCTCCGTGCGGGCTCGCGGTCCTTCCGGTCCTCCTCGGCGTTCACGTTCTGGATGATCGGTGATGTGGTGACGCTGAGCGTGCCGAGCACGGCGACCATCGCCGCCCCGATCGCCAGCGTGGAGCCGGGCCCCAGCCGTTTCATGGTCTGCTCCCTGGGTGGTGGTTTCCTGCGCTCAGGTCTACCCGGCCTTGATCAGGGAGTCTGTGAACAAATCCGCACTGGGGGACGCGGGCTGGATTTCCCGGGAGACGGAGCCGGGCTGGGTGTTCGTATCGGGAAACCACGATGATTCCGGTGTTCCGCCGATAAATCTGACTAGAGAGCTCTCGTCATCGCGGCCCGGACGTGTTGCTCTGGACTGTGTGCGGCCGATCTCCGGGCGCCGGGCCTTCGAGAGGTGATCGTTTCCGGTGAACGGGGTAGGAGTAGGGTCGCGTGCGATCTGCCGCATCCGTAGGGGTTGCGGCGCAACAGTACGGAGACAACTGGAACGATCCGGGGCGGTGGTCCCGGACTCGGACGGGCTTCCCATGAGGAGGTGCTGAGCGTGGCCTCGGGCCCCCACGACCCGCGCTCGCAAGACCGGCCGCCGGACGACGGCGGACGGTACGACGACCTGTCCCACGAAGGCGGGTCACCGGAGTCCCCCTCGTCCCCACCGACGATCCAGCACTTCCCGCCGGGCCCCGCCGAAGACGCGGCCCGGGAGATCCCCCTGGCCTCGCCTTGGACGCTCCCCCCGTTCGCCGCTCCCACCCCGGACGACGAGCCGCCTCGTGCCCGCCCCGAGGGACTCGGCGGCGAGCGCCGCCGCTCCTACGCGCGGCCGTACGCCCCGGCGACAGATCCCGCCGGTGCCGGGGGTTCCACCGGACCCGTGGGTTCCATCGGGGCCGTGGGTTCCACCGGGCCCGGGAGTCCCACCGGTGCCGGGAGTTCCACCGGGTCTGGGAGTCCCACCGGGCCTGGGAGTCCCACCGGGCCCGCAGGTCCCGGCGACCCCTCGGGTCCCGGCGGACCCGAGGGGGCCACCGGCTCGACCGGTGCCGGGGCGTCCGGCCGGGAGGCGCGACCCAGGCTGGCGAACCGGCCGGACCGCCTGGTGGCCTCTGGCCCGCCCCGCACCCCCCGCACCCCCCGGACCGAGCCGGCCCCCGGCCCGGTGCACGGGCCTGCTCCCGTGTCGCCTCCCGGACCGGCGTACGGGCCGCCTCCCGGGCCTGCTTCTGTGTCGCCTCCCGGACCGGCGTACGGGCCGGTGCCGAACCCGCCGCGAGAACCGGCGCGCGGGCCGGATCCGGCACCCGATCCGGCACGGGCGCCGGCGCCGATGCGCGAGCCGGTGCCCGAGCCGGCCGCCGCCGCGTCCGATGACGACGTCGGGCCGCCCGCCACCCCCGGCGACGGTTTCGAGCCGGTCCGCCGGGTGGGACGGCCGCCGGGAGGCAGGCCCACCAGGCCCGACCTGCTGGTCGCGCAGGGTGCCCCCGGCAGGCGTGGCCCGAACGGCGGGCGGCACCATCGCGCGGCCCCGGCTCCCTCCGCCATGCGCCGCTCCAGCCCGACCAGGCGCAGGCGCGGGCGGGGACTGCTGGTCCCGTTCCTGGCGGTCATGGTCCTCGCCGCCTCCGTCGGCGGCGGCCTGGTGCTGTGGGACTGGGTGAGCAGCCCCTTCGCCACCGGCCTGCGCCTGGTCGGCGACGAGGTGCGCTCCGGGGACGAGAGCTTCGTGTCGCAGGGCACCACCAGCGGCAACGGGTCCAACCAGGTGCTCAACGCCGTGGCCTCGGTGGGCTCCACCATGGTCGCGGTCGGCAGCGACACCACCAGCCCCGTGCCCAGGCCGCTGTTCCTCGTCTCCTCCGACGAAGGCGCCACCTGGGAGCTGGGCAAGGTGGACGGCCCGGCGGGGTCCGAGACGGGACCGACCACGGTGGGCCGGGTGGCGGGCGGTGGCGACCGCTGGCTGGCCGCGGGCAACGATCCCCTCGGCGCCGGGCACGGGTTGTGGACCAGCTCCGACGGTCACAGCTGGACCGCGGTCGACCCGGCCGGGCTGGACGCCTTCACCGCCGGTGACACGATCATGGATCTGGCCCGTACCTCCTCGGGTTTCGTCGTGGTCGGGGCGACCGTGCTGCAGGACGGCACCACCGGTGCCGTCGCCTGGGTCTCGCACAACGGTCTCGACTGGAAACGGGTGCAGACCCGGGAGATCGGCACGCCGGACAAGGTCCGCGGCATCAAGGCCGTCGTCGCCAAGGGCGACGCGGTGGTCGCGCTGGCCGACCCGGCCGAGGGGCGGCAGACCTCGGTCGTCCTGCGCTCCAAGGACGGCGGCCGGAACTGGGAGCGGGCCGGGACCTCGATCGCGGGCGTCGCCCCGGAACCCGGCGCGCTGGCCGTGGCTCCCGGCGGGTTCGTGCTGGTGCCGACCCAGCAGCGCAGCGACAAGGGCGAGGTCCGGGTCCGCTGCTCGCGCGACGGCGCCGACTGGGAGGAGTGCGGCGCCATCACCGGCCTGGCCCCCGAGGGCTCGGGCGTCAGGCGCCTGGCCTCCTCGGCGACCGGTGTCGCCGCGGTCGTCGAATCCGGCTTCGAGCGATACACCGTCTACACCAGCGGTGACGGCCGCAACTGGAAGAGGAGCACCGACCTGGGCCAGGTGGCGGGCTCGTTGCGGGCGTTGGCCGTCTCCGACGACGGCACGCTCGTCGTCGGCGGTGACGAGCGCGCCGCTGACGTGGACAACCGGGTGGTCCTCATCACCGCCCCCAAGGGGGGCCAGGCGAGGTCCGTGCCCCTCACCGGGATCGAAGGGCTCGCCCGGACCGCGCGGGAGACCACCAGGGTGGCCGCGGGAGAGGGCAGGTTCGTCGCCGTGGGTGCCGTGTCCGGTGACGCCGGCATCTGGACCAGCGCGGACGGCGAGGACTGGGCCGCCGCGGGCTCGACGCAGATCCTCGGCGGCCCGAGGCGCCAGACCCTCTCCGACGTCGCGTACGGCAAGCACGGCTGGCTGGCCGTCGGCAGCGCGATGACCCACGCCTCCTCCACCGTGCCGCTGGTCGTCACCTCGGCGGACGGCGCGAACTGGAGCGGGGTCCCCGGCACGGGCCCCCTCGCCCCGGCCGGTGACCACGACTTCCTCGCGCCTCACGCGGTGGCGGCCGGGCCGTCCGGCTACGTCATGGCGGGTGAGGACCGGGGACCGGCCGAGACCGTGCCCGCGCTGTGGTTCTCCGCCGACCTCAGGCGTTTCTCCCGGGCCGCCAAGCTTCCCGCGGGCGGTACGGGGGTGCGGTTGCACGACGTCTCGGCGACCTCGTCCGGGTACGTGGCCGTCGGCGGGACCGTCCCGGCCGCGCGGGAGACCGGTGTGGTGTGGGTGTCGGCCGACGGCGTCAACTGGACCGGCAGGAAACCCGTCCTGCCCCCGGGGGCGACGTCAGCCGGACTGCGGCACGTCGTCCTGCACGGCGGGCACATCGTGGCGGCGGGCACCGCGGTGACCGAGGACGGCCGGCGGGCCTTCGGCGCGGTCTCCGCGGACAACGGGACGACCTGGGAGTTCTCCTGGCTTCCCGCCGACGAGGCCGCCGCCGTCCAGGACCTGGCCGCGGCGCCGGAAGGCGTCGTGGCGGTCGGTTGGCACGGGGTCCCCGGTGAGGGCGACGGCGTGGCGTGGACGTCCGCGGACGGCCTGGACTGGCAGCGGAACGACTCCGACCAGGACATCCTGCAGGGCGAGGGTGCGCAGTGGCTCGGCGCGGTGGCGGTCTCCGGCACTCGGGTCGTGGCCCTGGGCCGTTCCACCACCTACAGCGCCGACCACCTCACGCTGTGGCGCTCCGCCCTCACCTCGTCGCGATGACCGCCCAGCCGGTGAGCGCGTCCAGCAGTCCGGCAGTGAGCGGGAGCCGGGTGAGCTCGGCGGGGGCGAACCAGCGGGCGTCGGCGGCGTCGTCTCCGGCGCGGAGCGCTCCGCCGGAGACCTCGGCCAGGTAGTCGCGTATCTCGTAGACGACCCCGCCGGGGCCCGGACGGTCGACGGTGCCGGCCAGGCGGCCGGGGACGACCGTCAGGCCGGTCTCCTCCAGGACCTCGCGGACGACCGCCTCGGCGTCGGACTCCCCGGGCTCGACCCGGCCGCCCGGCACGGACCACAACCCCTCGCCGGGGGGCCTGCCGCGGCGGATCAGGAGTATCCGCCCGGAGCCGTCGAGGATGACGGCGCCGACACAATTTACGCGCACGTGAACAAGATTACGGCGCGATAACGAGAAAGAGCCTTGACGGACCGGCCATGAACGAAGCAGCGTGAGTAGTCGTGAAAGCCGCGCCTACTTGTCCCCGGTGCTTTGGCCCGTTGCGTCCGCCCAGCGTTTGGTCAAGCGCCTGGCGATGTGGTCCGCACGGTGACGTGCTCCCCCTGCAACCCCCCAGGCAGCCCTCCGTCGCGGCCGTGGAGATGATCACCGCGGCCGCGCGCGTCCCGGTCTGGCTTCCGTGGCCGTTGCCCGCCGGCTGGCTGGTCACCGGGTTCTCCCAGGCCGGTGACGAGCGCAGCGGCGTGCGGGCCGCCGTGGTGGCGCTCTCCGGCCCGTCGCTGACCCACGGCCCCGCCGATCTGCTGATCATCGCGGAGGAGCCGGGGGTGGGCCTGGGGGCGGCGTTCGCCGGCCTGGAGGGCACCGACCCGGGTACCGGGTTCGATGACGGCCCGCCGCACGCCAAGATCGATGTCAGAGGTCATCCGGCCGCGTTGTGGTGCGCCAAGACCGCTGCGCCGGACCGGGCCGTCTACGCGGGGGAGGCGCTCGGAAACTGGCTGTGGGTGATCGTCTGGCCCGCCGAGGCGGGCTACATGATCACTCTGTCCGAGCTGTCCCTGCGTGACCTGCGCGACCGCGACCAGGCGCTCGATCTCCCCTTCGGGGCGTTCTGCCCACGCCTGGGCGTCCCGGAAGCATGACCGGCCAGGGCCGGGACGCGGTTCCGCGTCCCGGCGTTCGGACCGGCCGGCGGGGTGAGGCAGTAAAGTTCGGAAACGTGACAGCGCGTATCGAGCGAGTGGTGACCGAGGGCGTCGTCGATATCGACGGCGTCGAGCACGAGGTCGAGAACAACACCTGGATCCTCGGTGACGATGAGGAGGTCATCGTCATCGATCCCGCGCGCGACGCGGAAAGGATCATGGAGAAGGTCGGCAAGCGCGAGGTGCTGGCGGTTATCTGCACCCACGGTCTGCCCGACCACGTGGGCGCGGCCATCGAGATCGCCCTGAGGGACGAGGCCGTGGTCGCCCTGCACCCGAAGGACCGGCCGCTGTGGCGGCAGACCTGGCCCGAGACCTGGCCCGACATCGACATGGAGGACGAGGGCGTCTTCGCCGTCGCCGACGTCGAACTGGAGGTCATGTCCACCCCCGGCGTCACGCACGGCGGCGTCTCGCTGTACTGCGAGTCCCTGGACGCGGTCTTCACCGGCAAGACCCTGCAGGCCGACGGCCCGGGGAAGATCGGGGAAGAGTATCCCGCCCTGGCCGACCAGCTGACCGCCATCGGCGGGCGCCTGTTCACCCTGCGGCACAGCACCCGGGTGCTGCCCGCGCACGGTGAGGAGACGACCATCGGCGCTCTGGAACCCCACTTCGACGCCTGGCTCTCCGGCTCGCTGACCCGCGGTCCGGGCGAGCAGGAGGCCGCGAGTGAGTCCCCGCTGACCGACGGCACCCGCGCCGCCGGGATCCGGCTGAACGCCCGCGACGAATAGCCTTCCATGGACCAGCTTCCTCTGGAGGGCATGCCGCGGCGGCTGTACGCGTGTACGCCGTCGCGGCTGAACACCTGGCTCGACTGCCCGAGGCGCTACCGGTTCACCTACCTGGACCGGCCCACGCCGTCCAAGGGGCCGCCCTGGGCACACACCAGTGTGGGCATCAGCGTGCACAACGCGCTGGCCGCGTGGTGGCGCGAGCCGTACGAGCGGCGCACGCCGGCCGTCGCCGGGACGCTTCTCACCAGAGGATGGATCAACGAGGGGTTCCGCGACGCGGAGCAGTCGGCCTCCTGGCGTGATCGGGCCCGCGACATGGTCACCGGATACACCGCGGCCCTCGACCCCGCCGTGGAGCCGGTCGGGGTGGAGCGCACGGTGGCCACCCGCACCTCGGTGGTGGCCCTCTCCGGCCGGATCGACCGGCTCGACCAGCGCGGCGGCGAACTGGTCGTGGTCGACTACAAGACCGGCCGCCGCCCGCTGGACACCGACGACGCCCGCTCTTCGCTCGCGCTGGCCGTGTACGCCATCGCCTCCTCCCGGGTCATGCACCGCCCCTGCCACCGGGTCGAGCTGCACCACCTGCCGACCGGCTCGGTCGTGGAGTGGGAGCACACCGACGAGTCCCTGGCCCGTCACCTCTCCCACGCCGAGGAGATCGCGACCGAGGCCGCGGAGGCCGACGAACGCTACAAGGAATGGTCGGCCACGGCCACCCGGCCCAAAGGCGCCGACCGCAGCCCGCCGCGGGTCCCCGAGGAGATCGACGCGCTCTTCCCGCCCCGCACCGGCCCGCTCTGCTCCTGGTGCGACTTCCGTCGCCACTGCCCCGAGGGCCGGGCCGCCTCGGAGGAGCGCCGGCCCTGGGACGGCCTGGCCGACTGAAGGTCCCGCAGGTCACCGGCCGGTTGAAGGCGCCGCGTACCCGCCGAAGGCGTCGAGTGCCTGCCGAAGGCGCCGCGTACCTCAGGCGGCGCCGGCCTTCTGCCCGGTCGGCGGCGAGGAGCGGTCCGGTGGCCGGACACCGCGACGCCGGACACCGCGACGCCGGACACCGTGTGGTCAGGCGGAACGCCGGGACTCGGCGGCGTTCCAGAAACGGGTGAGGGCGGCGGCCGTCGTCTCGGGGGCCTCCACGGCGGGGGAGTGGGCGGCCCCCGGCACGACGACGCAGTCGGCGTTCAGGCGGCGGGCCATCTCCGACTGGAGGCGCGGCGGCCAGCCGTCGTCGTGCTCGCCGTACAGCACCAGGGTCGGGACGTCGATCTGGGTCAGCTCGTCGCACCGGTCGGGGGCGGAGAGCACCTCTTCGGTCATCCGGTACATGCCGGTGACGGAGTTGGCGAAGAACCTCTTGCGCAGGAAGGCGACGATCTCGTCGGGCACCCCGGCGGACAGGGCTTCGGGTTCCAGCCGGTTGTGCCACATGTGTTCCAGGCCGGTCTCGGGCAACTCGGACAGCATGGCGCGGCCCGCGCGCTCCCGGGGGCCGATGATCGCGGCGGGGCCGGAGCTCATGAGTGTGTACGACGCGAACCGGGTCCGGCCGTCGATGACCGCCTCACGGGTCACCAGACCGCCGAAGGAGTGGCCGACCAGGTGGATCGGCCCGTCCTGGCCGATCACCTGGGCCAGGACGTCGATGTCGTTGCCGAGCGCGGCGCAGGTGTAGGCGGCGGAGTCGTCAGGACCGGTGGTCTCGAACTGCCCCCGCATGTCGACCGCCACGACCTGCCGGCCCGCCTGGGCCAGCGTCTGCAGCACCGCGATGAAGTCTTCCTTGCTGCCGGTGAGACCGGGGACCAGCAGGGCGGGCCAGCGCTCGGGGATGCCGCTGACGGGCAGCGCCTCCAGCGCGGCGAAGGTGCCCAACGCCGTCTCGATCTGGCGGGAACGGACGCCAGGAGGCAGGGTCAGAAAACGCGGCGTACTCACGTGGCCCCACGATACCTCTCTTGGTGGCATGGCTCTGTGCGTCTCGGAACGCGAGAAGGGGCGCCACCGGCCCGGTCGCGCCCCTTCGTGGTGGTGGTACGGCTAGCTCGGGCGGCGTCCGCCCCGCTGCTGTCCCCGCCCCGGCACGCGGCGGCGGTTCTGTACGCGTTCGGAGGCCGCCGAGGGGGCGATCTCGTCGTCGTCCGTCGCGAGGTCGGGCGAACGGAAGATCACCGCGAACGGGCTGGGCGGAATGATCTTCTCCGGCTCCGGGCGGTGCACCGGGGCCGTCGCGGCGGGCTCGTCGTCCCAGCGCTCGTTCACGGTGTCGTTCACGGTGTCGTCCTCATGGCGCCCGGCCTGCCCGCCGTCCCACCGCACCTCGACCGGGGCTTCGACCGGGGCTTCGACCGGGGTCTCGGCCACCCGCTCGCGCCGGGTGCGGCGTGAGCCGCGGGTGGGTTCCTCGGCCGCGAACTCGCCCGAAGCCGTGGTCTCGCCCGAAGCCGTGGTCTCGGCCGCGGTCAGGCTCACCTCGGGGTTGAGGCCGGCCCTGCGGGTGCGGCTCCGACGGGGCGCCGCCTCGGCCACCTGGTCGTCACGGATGTCCTTACGGGATGCCACGTCCGCTTCCACCTCGGCGAGCTCGACGACAGGACGCTGGATCCCCTCGGCCTCGACCGGCGCCGGGGTCTCGTTGACACGGCCACCGCGGGTGCGGCGGCGTTCGCGGGGAGTGCGGGCGGGGCGTTCACGGCGCTCGTCGCCGTCGTCGCGTCCCTTGCGGGAGGAGCGGGAGCGGACGCGTCCGGTCTCACCGAGATCCTCCACCTCCTCGGCCGCCAGGCCCGCCCGGGAACGGTTGGCGCGCGGCAGCACGCCCTTGGTCCCCTCGGGGATGCCCAGGTCGCTGAAGATGTGCGGCGAGGTCGAGTAGGTCTCGACCGGCTCGGGGAAGTCGAGCGAGAGCGCGTTGTTGATGACCTTCCAGCGGGTGAGGTCCTCCCACTCGACGAAGGTCACCGCCACGCCCGTCCTGCCGGCCCGGCCGGTGCGGCCGATCCGGTGCACGTAGGACTTCTCATCCTGCGGGCAGTCGTAGTTGACGACGTGGGTGACGTCGTCGACGTCGATGCCGCGCGCCGCGACGTCGGTCGCGACCAGCACGTCGATCTTGCCGTTGCGGAAGGCCCGCAGGGCCTGTTCGCGCTGGCCCTGCCCCAGGTCGCCGTGGACGGCGGCGGCGGCGAAGCCGCGCTCCTTGAGCTGCTCGACCACCATGTCGCAGGCGCGCTTGGTCTCACAGAAGGTCATCGTGAGCCCGCGCCCCTCGCACTGCAGCAGGCGGCCCAGGATCTCGATCTTGTCCATCCGGTGCACGCGCCAGACGAACTGGGTGGTCTGCGGCGTCGCCTCGGCCTCGGCGTCGTTGTTCTCGGCCCGCACGTGCGTGGGGCGGTTGAGGTAACGCCTGGACAGGCCGACGATCTCGCCGGGCAGGGTCGCGGAGAACAGCATCGTCTGCCGCTCCGCGGGGATGAGCTTGATGATGCGCTCGATGTCGGGCAGGAAGCCCAGGTCGAGCATCCGGTCGGCCTCGTCGAGGACGAGCGCCTGGATCTGCCCGAGATCCAGATGCTTCTGCTTGACCAGGTCGAGCAGGCGGCCCGGGGTGCCGACGATGACGTCGACGCCCTGCTTGAGCGCTTCGATCTGGGGCTCGTAGGCCCGCCCGCCGTACACGGTGAGGATGCGCGAGCCGAGCTTGCCGGCGGCCGTCACCAGGTCTTCGGTGACCTGGACGGCCAGCTCGCGGGTCGGCACCACGACCAGCCCGCGGGGCTTCTTCCGGTTCTTCCTGGGCTTGCCGACACGTTGCAGCATCGCCACGCCGAAGGCGTAGGTCTTGCCGGTGCCGGTGCGAGCCTGGCCGATGATGTCCTGGCCGCTGAGGGCCAGGGGAAGTGCCATCTCCTGAATCGGGAACGGCGTGGTGATGCCCTCGGTCTCGAGGGCATCGGCGATCTCCGGTGTGACTCCGAGGTCTCGGAACGTCGTCAGCTTGACCTGCCTAAATCTCCGTTGAAGGCAGGCCTGCCGGGACCACGGCAGGAAGTGCGTTCTCCGTGCCAGGTCCTCGCGGAAGGTCCAGCCCTCTCATGTCATCAGCGACCGCTGCGGCGTCACGCCGACTTCTGGGGGCGTTCGGGAGTGGATATCCCGGATTAACACGGTGCGGTCGCACTTTCACAGAGCAGTGTACTCGATACCACAACGGAGAACCGATTTCTTCGTATTCCCAGTGAATCGCCGAGCCCGTCAGCTCGTAGGCTGCCGCCATGAGTGATTCCCCTCCCGGCGTCGCCGACCTGCTCGGCGTCCTCGCCTACGCCGAGCTGACCGCGTTCCTCAGGCTCGCCGAAGACGCCACCCGGCACGCCCCCTCGCTGACCGACCGGGCCGCGCTCGGTGGTCTCGCGGCGGCCGAGTACGCGCACTTCGAGCTCCTCCGCGACCGGCTGGCCTCCCTCGGCGTGGACCCGGAGGAGGCGATGGCGCCGTTCGTCGGGCCGCTGGACGCCTGGCATGCCCAGACCGCGCCGGGAGACTGGCTGGAGGCTCTGGTGAAGGCGTACGTCGGCACGGGCATCGCGCTCGACTTCTACCGCGAGGCGGCCACCCACGTGGACGACGAGACACGCGAACTCGTCGAGGAGGTGCTGGCGGACGAGGGCCGCTCGCAGTTCGCGGTCGACCGGGTCAGCGTGGCGCTGCGACAGGATCCCCGGCAGAGCGGACGGCTGGCGCTGTGGGCCAGGCGGCTGGTCGGCGAGGCGCTGAGCCAGGGCCAGCACGTGGCGGCGGCCAGGCCGGAACTCGCCGCATTGCTGGTGGAGGCGTCGGGGGAGGAGATCACCCGGATGTTCGCGCGGCTCACCGAGGCGCACGGCAGGCGCGTGGCCGCGCTCGGCCTCACCCCCGGGCCCTGAGCCTTCGCCCGGCCGGCGGTTCCTCACGGCTCGCGACTCTCACGGCCCGCGACCCTTCCGACCCGCGGGCGCTTCTCGCCCGTGGCCGTGCCCGGCCGGTGAGTCCGGCACGGCCTCCGGCCGGCCCAGGGGGCTGGCTCATCCGGTCCGCGCAGGTGGTCGGCTCTCCCGGCTGGTCCGCTTGATCGACCCGCGCGAGGCGGGGAACGGCTGTAGCGTGCCAGGCATGAGGGCCTCGCGCCGCTACGGCGTTTCCTTGACACGATGTGGACCG